>OY969764.1:0-4517628 GCA_963702865.1 uncultured bacterium
ATTCCTTGATGAGCTTGCCCTCCAGCAACAACGCTTCCGGCTCGCTCTTGACCGTGTGCACCTCGAAATCCCACACGCTCTCGATCATGGCGCGGGTCTTGAGATCGGCGCTCTGGCGGCGGGACGGCATGAAGTAGCTGCCGACGCGCTTGCGCAAATCCCGCGCCTTGCCGACGTAGATCACGCGGTTGAGCCGGTCCCGCATCAGGTAAACGCCCGGCTTGTGCGGGACATCGCGCAGCTTGGCGTTGAAATCGGCTTTTGCTTTGGGGAGGGCATCCATGGCAACGCGGCAGGCTGTGCCATTCTACACCACGGCGGAGGCGCGAGAAAGCCAGGCCACAAGCGCGGCGGGATTGGCGCGGAAACGGGTTTTCTTTTCAGCAAAGCGCGCTAAAAGGGTACGCGATGTTGCGCTCCGCCATCCGAGGACTCCTCTGCTGCGCCTGCCTGGCAGTGGGCCTGTCGGCGAATCTCCGCGGGGACCCGTCGCCGGCGCCAGCAGCCACCGCGGTCCCCACTATCCCGCCGGTGCGCGAAATCGTGCAAAAAGCGGTTGCCCGCGACAATGCCCGGCGGGAGCGCCGGCTGGCCTACCAATGCGACCAGACCATCCTGACCCAGACGATGGACACCAACGGCATGATCCTCAAGAGCAAGGCGGTCCACCTGATCTACCGCCAGACCGCCGATATTTCGTTTTCCACCAACGTGCAGTCGAACTCGGCCAAACCGGACGAGGATACAGTCAAGGCGCAGCACATCATGGCCGTCATGGACCTGGGTAAACTGGCGCCGCACTTTATCGAGACGGTCATCGGTTCGGCCACCGTGCAGGGACGCGATTGCTACGTCGTCGGCTACCGGCCAAAAGGAGGGCAGCCGGCGGATACGCGGGAGGAAAAAGTGGTCAACAACGTCGCCGGACGCTTTTGGATCGCGAAAGACAATTTCGATATTTTGCAAAGCGAAGGTTCCCTGGTCAGCCCGGTCACGGTGGCGCTGATTGCGTCCGTAACGCGAATGGACTTCAAGTTCCATTCGCAACCTATCGCCAACGGGGACATTGGCCCGGCCGATTTCAGCGTGGACATGGCGATCCACGCGCCCTTCTACGATTTCCGCCAGTTGCAGGTGAACACGCAGGCCAACTGGCGACTCGCGCATTAAGCCTCGGGTAGTCGGCGGCCCAAAAACTTGCCGGGATTCAGAATCCCGCTTGGATCGAGCGCTTGTTTGAGCGTCTCGTGCAAGGCGCGATTTTCCGCGGAGAGCGCCTGATTCCACCAGCGAAGCTTGGCCAGGCCGACGCCGTGTTCACCGGTGATCGCGCCACCCCACGCGATGATTTGGGCGAACAACTCGTCCAAAGACATCTCGACGCTCGCCGAAACCGCCAGGTCGTGGTAATCGGCCGCCATGATGTTGACGTGGATATTGCCGTCGCCCGCGTGCCCGAAACACGCGACGGGAAATCCGTAGCGGGCCTGTAGGCCGGCGGCAAAATCGATCAGGTCCACCAAACGCCCGCGCGGCACGACGATGTCTTCGTTGAGCTTGGTCAGGCCGGTCGCTTTCAACGAGGCACTGAAACCCCGCCGCAAGTCCCACAAGCGCTCGCAATCGTCGTTCAGGGCAGTTTCCGGCGCAATCGCACCGTGGCGCACGAGCAGGGCGCACAAGTCTTCGATCTCGCCGCGCAACGCCTTTTCCCGGCCATCCAACTCGACCAGCAAATGCGCCTCGCCGGCGGGAATGACCGCCCCGCCCAGGTGAATCCGCGCCGCCTCCAGCGTGAACCGGTCCGCGATCTCGACCGCGGCCGGCAGCCAGCCTTGCGCAAAGATGGCCTGCACCGCCGCCGCCGCCGCGCGGATATCCGCGAAGCCGCAGGACAAAGCGGCGCGCGCGGGCGGCAGCGGCAGCAGCCGCAGCGTCGCTTGGGTGACGACGCCCAGCAACCCCTCGCTGCCGACGAAAAGCCCAACCAGATCGAAACCCGTCTTGTTCTTATGCGTCCGGCCGCCGCAGCGCACGATATCGCCATTGGACAGCACGACTTCCAACCCGAGCACGTAGTGGCGCGTCACGCCGTACTTCAAACAGCGCGGGCCGCCGGCGTTCGTCGCGATATTGCCGCCGAGACTGCAGTGCTCGAGGCTGGCCGGATCGGGCGGATAGAATAGCCCCCGCGCCCGGGCCGCCGCTTGCAAGTCGCCCGTGATCACGCCGGGCTCGACCACCGCCACGAAATCGCGTTCGTCGATCTCCAGCAGCCGGTTCATCCGCGCCAGGGAAAGAGCTACCCCGCCCCGGGCCGGCACGCACCCACCGACGTACCCGTACCCCGCGCCGCGCGGCGTGACGGGAATGCCGTGAGCCGAACAAAAACGCAGCAGTTGCAAGACGTCCGTCGCGGATTGGGCAAAGACGACGGCTTCCGGCACGTGGCTGGCAAACCATTTATCGCCGCCATGCTCCGCCAGCGTCGCCGGATCATCTGCCACGCGATCGGCGGCCAAAAAACTCCGCAGTTCAGTCGCAAGACTGCCCGGCGGCGGCGGCGATTTGTCCACAAGATCGGAGGTAACTACATCCCCATGATCTGGTAGCCGCCATCGACGTAGATCACCTGCCCGGTGATCGCCCCGGCGCCGTCGCTGGCCAGGAACACGCCCGTCTGGCCAAGTTCATCCGCCCGGCAGGAACGCTTGAGCGGCGCGCGCTGCTCGTAGTGCTTCAGCATCTGGGTAAAGCCGCTGATCCCGCGAGCCGCCAACGTGTTCATCGGGCCGGCGCTGATGCAATTGACGCGGATATTCTTGCCGCCGAGATCGTAGGCCAGATAGCGGGTCGTCGCCTCCAGGCTGGCCTTGGCCACCCCCATGACATTGTAGTGCGGGATGACTTTCTCGGAGCCGTAGTAAGTCATGGCCAGGATGCTGCCGCCATTGGTCATCAGCGGCGCGACTTCCCGAGATAGACCCAATAATGAATAGGCGCTGATATCATGCGCCATGCGATAGGCCTCGCGCGAGGTGTTGATGAAATCGCCTTCCAAAGCTTCCTTCGGCGCGAACGCCACCGAATGCAGCATCAGGTCGACGCGGTCCGTTTGGGTACGCGCGTTCTTGAAAAATTCCGTGATGTCTTCGTCGCGGCTGACGTCGCAAGGATAAAACGGCGTGTCCTCGCCAAGTTCGCTGGTCAGTTCCTCGACGTTGCCTTTGATGCGCTCGCCCTGGTAGCTGAAGATCAGTTTCGCGCCCGCCTCCGCCCAGGCTTGCGCGATAGCCCAGGCAATACTGCGCTTGTTAGCTACGCCGAAGACCAGGCCGACTTTACCTTCCAGGATCCGTGTACTCATAAGATAGGGGTTTCCGCCGCCGCTGCCACGGCACCGGCTCGGCGCGGACGGATGCTGGAATTTCCCGCAATCGCAGAGATTGTCGAACCCTTCTTTTGCGGGCCGTGCTGGAAGGCGGTCGGGCAGAACGTCTTCAGTTCACAGCCGGCGCAGTCCGGATTGCGGGCGAAACAGCGGCGGCGGCCATGGAAGATCAGCCAGTGGCTAAAGAGGGTCCAGCGGTCGCGTGGGACGATCTTCATCAGCTCGGCTTCCACCTTGATCGGGTCAGTTTGCTTGGTCAGGCCGAGGCGGAGCGAGAGGCGGCCGACATGCGTATCCACCACGACCCCCGCTTCGATCCCGTAGGCATTGCCCAGCACGACGTTCGCCGTCTTGCGGCCGACGCCCGCCAGCGCGGTCAACGAATCCATGTCGCGCGGGACCTCCCCGCCGTAATCCGCCACCAGCGACGCCGCCATCTTTTGCAGGCTTCTGGCCTTGGCGCGAAAAAACCCGGCCGTGCGGATGATGGCTTCCAGATCGGGCGTGGGTATTTGCGCGTAATCCGCAGCCGAGCGGCAGCGCCGGAATAATTCCGCGGTGACGATGTTGACGCGTTTATCAGTGCACTGCGCCGAGAGAATGGTGGCGACGAGCAACTCGAGCGGGTTGCTGAAATTGAGTTCGCAGCGCGCGTCCGGATAAATCCGCGGCAGCACTTCGACCAGTTTGGCGGCGCGTTCCCGGCGGTTCATGGTCTCTGTCGTGGCGCGCCGCGCAATTGACGCAGGCGCGGAGAGCCGTCTCCTTAGAGCGGTTCCGGCGCCGCGCCGGAGATCGCCTCGCCCAGGGCGCGGGCCAGGTCCTCCATGCGGTACGGTTTGGCCACCATCGCGACAAAGCCATGCGCCCGAAAATCCGCGATGACGGCGTCGTTGCTGTAGCCGCTCGAGACGATCGCCCGGACATCGGGATCGATCTCGCGCAGGTGCCGCATCGTTTCCTTGCCGCCCATGCCGCCAGGAATCGTCAGATCCAGAATAACCGCCGCAAAGGGCCGGCCGGCCGCCCGCGCCGCCTGATATTCCGCCAGGGCTTCCGTGCCCTCGTGCGTCAGCACCGCTTCGTAATCGAGCAGCCCCAAAATCGCGCCCGCGAGTTCCAGGATATCCGGGTCATCATCCATGAACAGCACCCGGCCCGTGATCTTGGGCGGCGCGGGTTCCATCTCCGCCCGATTGGGCGGCAAGGCCAGGGGCGACACCGGCAAATAGACGGTGAACGTCGAGCCCGCGCCGGGCTTCGATTCTACCCGAATCACGCCTTCATGCTTGCGCACGATCGAGTAGGCGATGGCCAGACCCAAACCCGTGCCATTGGTCCGCGTCGAAAAGAACGGATCGAAGATTTTGGAGAGGTTCTCCGGGGGAATACCGGTGCCGGTGTCTTGCAGCGAGATCTCGATGTACGCGCCGGCCGTCGACTCCGCGTCCTGCACCGCGGCCAGGCCGGCCGGCGAATCCGTCACCCCGGCCCGCACCCGCAACGTGCCAGTGCCGGGCATGGCTTGCGCGGCATTGAGCGCCAGGTTGTGAATGACCTGCACGATCTGCCCTTCATCGGCTTCCACACTGGGCAAATCCGGCTGGCATTCGTATTCGACGTGGATACCCGGCTGCTGGTGGACGGCCCCCTGCACAGCCTGCTCGATTAGAACCGGCAGCGACACCGTCTTGCGCACGGGGTCGCCGCCGCGAGAGAACGTCAGCAACTGCCCGGTCAAATCCCGGGCGCGCCAGCAAGCCTTTTCCGCGCGGCCCAGCGCGTCGGCGGCGCGCGCCGGCAGGTCTCCCCCGGTGCGAGCCACGGAGAGGTTCCCGAGCATCGCGGTCAGGAGGTTGTTGAAGTCATGCGCGATGCCGCCGGCGAGCACACCCAGGCTCTCGATGCGGCCCGCCTTCTGCAATTCTTCCGCTGCGCGATGGCGATCGGTGATGTCGTGAAAAACGAGCACCGCCCCGGTCATCTGCCCGGCCGGGTCGACGATGGGCGCCGCATTATCCGCCACCACCCGCTCCGGCCGGCCGGGTGAGACCAAATGCGCGGGGTCGTGCGGCGCCGCGCGCAAGCCGGTGGCGATGACCGCCCGCACCGGGTTGTCCGCCTGCCGGCGCGATTGGGCGCCGGAGCGCCGGTAGAACTCCTCGATCGGCAGCCCCAACGCCTCGCTGCCGCGCAGGCCGCAGAGTGTTTCCGCCCCGGCGTTCAGGTAGGTGACGTTGCCATCCGCGTCCGTCGTGATGACCCCGTCCGAGATGGAATCGAGCGTCACGCCCAAGAACTCCTTTTCCGTGGCAAGCGCGGCCTCGGCCGACTTCAGCGCATCGATGTCCGCGTGAAAGCCGAGTGTGCGCAACAGCCGCCCATCGGGCGCGAAAAAATCGATGCCGGAAGCTTGCACCCAGCGGTGATGCCCCTCCTTGTGCCGCAGCCGCAGGGTGTGGCTGAAGGACCGGCGATCCTCCCCGAAGTTGCGTTGCGCATGCGCCGCCACCACACCCGCGCGATCATCCGGATGCACCAGGTCGAGCCAGGTCTGCTGGGTATCGGGCAACTCTTCCGGCCGATACCCGAGCATCGACTTCCAAAGCGGCGAGTAATAGGAGCGGCCCGTGACCAGATCCGCGTCGAAGAAGCCAAGCGGGCTGCTGGTGATAATCAGGTTAAAGCGTTCCTCGCTCTGGTGGAGGCGCTCCTCGAGGCCCTTGCGCACGGTGATGTCACGATGAAAGCCCAGCACCCGGACCCGGCGGCCACCCGGATCGATAAACTCCATGCCGTAGCTCTCGATCCAGCGATACGTCCCGTCTCGGTGCCGCAGCCGGAAAGAACGCGTCACGCGGCTCATGCCGTCCGCGATCGATTCCCGTTCCGCCAGCCAGTCCGTGTTCGCATCTTCGGGATGCAACAGATTGCGGAAGGTCGCCTTGGTATCCGGCAGATCATCCGGACCATAACCGAGCATCTCCTTGTAACTGGCGGAGTAATAAACGGTTTCGGCAACATCATCCCAGTCGAAAAAACCGAGCGGACTGCTCGTCATCAGGTAGGCAAAGCGCTGCTCGGTCCGGGCCAGGCGGTGCTCGGTGGCAAAGAGCCGCTGCTCGGTCTCGGCCAGGGCGCGTTCCGTCTCCGCCAGGCGCAGCTCGGCTTCCTTCCAACGCGTCTCGTCGGACGCTGTCATTGCCGCCGGAGGCGCAACGATTTCGGACCCATTCAGCATGGGCGGTTCGACGGGAGCGGCCTCAGGCTGGGCTGACGCGGGAGGTTGCACTTCCGCCTCAGGCGGCGTGCCCAGGCTGGCGAGCCGCTGCTCCGCCGCGGCCAGGCGCCGCTCGAGATCCTCCCGGATGGCAATTTCCCGATGCAACTCGGTCGCCAGGGCCTCGGCCGCGGTGGACCCGCGCTTGGCCGGGCCGATCAGCGAGGTGGCCCGGCCGTTGGCGTCGCGCCCGGTCCTTGGTTCACCGTTGCCCGGCGGGTGGCCATTTCCAGTTGGAACGTGAGGATCCATCTGCTAAAACCAAAAAAAATCGTTCGGGTAGCGCGTCATGGGCGCCCGCAAAGATGCGTTCGCAGATTAGGTGCCAGCCGGGCGGCTGTCGAGAATTCAATGCTCGACCGCTTTGGCCACCGGGGCCGCCTGCTCCGCCGGGCGGGCGCTCCTGGCCACTAGCCGGCGGATGTGCCGCAGATCCCGCAGCATGCGCCAGCCATCCTGCAGCAACCGGACGCGGGTGGCATCGGCATCGAACCACTCCACCGGGCGATCCACCACCCTCCACCCGAGCGCCGCCGCCAGCGCGAGCACTTCCACGTCGAAGCTGAAGCCGTTGAGTTGCTGCCGGCTGAAGATGTCCTGGGCGGCCTTCCGCCGAAAGGCCTTGAACCCGCATTGCGTATCCCGCCAGCCGCCGGGCAGCAGCGCCTGGCGCCGCACGAGCGCGCTGAAAACCTCGCTGAGTGCCTGCCGCAGCCTGCCTTGCGGGCGCCGCACCCGGCTGGCGGGATGGCGCCGGTTGCCGATGAGGATGTCTGCCTCGGGATGCGCGGCGAAATAACGCAGAAAATGCTCCAGCTCCCCCAACGGCGTGCTGAGGTCGGCATCCATAAAGAAGACAATCTCGCCCCGTGCCCGCAACATGCCGCTGCGCACGGCGTACCCTTTGCCGCGCTGAACCAGATTATCGATCACAGTGACCTCCGGCAACCCGGCCGCGACCGCGCGCGTTTGGTCGAGCGTCCTGTCCGTGCTGCGCTCCACTACCACGAGCACCTCGTAGGTGGCGTCGCGCAGTCCGAGGGCGGCCAGATCCAGACGCTCACAATATTCGGCGACGCGGGTAAGGTTGGGCGGCAACCGCCGCTCCTCGTTGTAAGCCGGGATGACGATCGATAGGCCGACCGAGGCAGCAGGAGCGATGGGGGCGGGAGGGGGCATCCGGACGCGTACAGGCGCGTCGCACACTGGACGCCGACCGCGGGCGAGGGAAAGCAAAAATTAACGCCCGGCTCTGGCGTTCCCGTCGAACGCCAGCTAAGAACTTATCGCCGCTCATGGACACCGCCTCGCCGCTGCCCGCCACCAATTCCCCTGGCGCCTCCGTTACTCCGGCCAACGTCATCACTTTGACGCTTCCCTGGGCCCCCGGCTCGCTGCCGCTGGCCCGCATCGCCATCGTCGCGCTGGCGGCCCTGCTGCGCCTGTACGCGCTAGACTTGCGCCCGCCGCATTTCGACGAAGGCGTCAACGGCTGGTTTCTCGATCAGATGCACAAGACCGGATTCTACAAGTACGACCCCACGAACTACCACGGGCCGCTGCATTTCTACGTCTTGTTCGCCTTCAAGGAACTGTTCGGGCGCAATCTGTGGGCGCTCCGTCTGCCGGTGGTGCTGATGGGCATTCTGACCGTGGATTGGATGTTCCGCTTCGAGCGCTTCTTTGGCCGCCGGACCTGCGCCTGGGCTGCCCTGGCCATGACCATTTCGCCCGGGTTCCTGTATTACCAGCGGGACGCCATCCACGAGACCTGGCTGGTCTATTTCCTGGTTCTGCTTTTCTGGGGCCTCTTCGGGCTCTGGCAGGACGGCGGCCGGCGTTATCTGTGGGCGGCCGGGATGGCGGTGGCCGGCATGATTCTGACCAAGGAGACGTACGTCATTCACCTGCTTTGCCTGTGCGCGGCAATCCCTTGCGTCCTGCTGCTGGAGCGGATCTGGCCCTCCGCCGACTCGGTCTTCAACCAGGTAGCGATCGAACCAATCGCCGGCCAGCGCTTGCCCGAGGCGCCGCCACTTTTTGCACGGCCTGCGGTCCAACGCTGGAACGTCTTCGATCTGCTGGCCGTGGTGGTCGTGGCCGCCGGCGCCATTGTCTTGTTCTATACCGGCACGTTCTTCAACTGGCCCGGACTGGGTGGCCTCTTCACCGCCTTCAAACCTTGGGCGCACAAAGCAAAGGTCGGCGAGGGCCACAACAAGCCCGACTACTACTGGCTCCTGGTGCTGCTGCGCAACGAACCTTGGGCGGTTTTCGGCCTGCTCGCCTGTCTACGCTGGGCGGCCCCGCGCACCAGCGACTGGCGGCTGCGCCTGCTGGCCGTCTACGCGCCCGGCACCCTGCTCGCCTACTCCCTCATTCCGTACAAGACGCCCTGGTGTCTCATTTCCTTTGCCTGGCCGTTCTTCTTCATCGGCGGCGCGGCCATCGTGGAACTCGGCGAGCGCTGGACCGTGCCGGCGGCCCGGTCCTTGGCGCTCTGGCTGGCGCTGATTCTCACCTTTGTCTCGGCGGATTTTGCGCTGCAACTCAACTACCTCCATCCCACCGCGGATGATAAGGGCGAGGATTACGTATATGTGCAGACGTTCCCGGATGCCAACCGCATTGTCGACCCGCTGCTCAAGCTCGCCCGCCAGAACCCGGCGCACTATAAACTCTCGGGCGTTATTCTGTGCAGCAGCGCTTATCCGTTGCCCTGGATGCTGGGCGATTTTCCTAACATCGGGTATTACGCGGACAAAAAGGGGCCGCCGGATTATCACGCGGACTTCCTGCTGATCACCGAAAGCCGCGTCGGCAAAGCGGAGGCCGGGCTCATCGAGCCTTATTTCCGGGAGACGGTCAAACTCCGCTCCAGCCTGGACCCGTTGAATCTTTACCTGCGCGCCGCCCTTTTCGCGCCGCTTTTTCCCGGGCGGACGCCGGAGTTCCAACCTTCGCCCGCGGCACCTGCGCTGCCGGCACACGAGCTCATGTCGCCCTGAACCGCCTCCCGACCTCGCCCCACCCATGTTTCTGAAATTGCTCGGCTACGTCATCGCCTTGTCGCTGCTCGCCTGCGTGTATCTGGTGCTGAAAAAGCATGCCTCGCTCAAAAGCTCTACCCAGCATGAGGGCAAGGTCATCGATTACGTCCGGCGTCCGGGCAGCCGGGGTGGCAGCGTCTTTGCCTTGAAGGTCGAATACCGCGATGGCCAAGGCGTGGTCCGGCACTTTGTCGCTGGGGGAGCCTCGAACCCTCCCGCCCGCGCAATCAACGATCCGGTGACCGTCTTTGAGCATCCGGATGGTTCCGATCCCGACCTGTTGGTTTTCGAGAACCTGTATCTGTTGTACTGGATCTGGTTCTGTCTGGGTGTCGCCGCCGCCGGCTGCCTGGCCGCCCCGGCGATCCTGCGGCTGCTTTACCATCCATAGCCGGGTGCCTTGGCGCGGGCATTGCGCGCTTGACGAAGTCACCCCGTGCCGCTGTCTTCGACGGCACCCTGTTTGCCCGCTGCCGCTCATGATCGTGCCCGCCGCCATCGCCTCGCTGCTCGTGTTCATGGCGGTTTCGGTCGCGACGGCTCTTTTGCTGGTGCTGCCGCGCCACCAGGGCCTCGACCCGGGCGTGGCCTGGGTCGCCTTGAGCCTGGGCGTGATCGGCGCGCTGGCCGCCTTCTTGCACGCCCGGCGCTTTCCGCGGCCGTGGGTGCTCAGGAAACCGTTCACGGTCTGGGCCGCTTTGACGTTTCTGGCCTTCGCCGCCTTCGCGGGCTGGGCTTTTCGCTGGCTTATCTTCTATGACGGCGACGTGCTCAAGGTCGGATCGCCCAACAACCTCGGCGACATTAGCCTGCACGTCTTCTTCGCGCGTTACTTTGCCAATGGCGTGGCCTGGTGGCCGGATCACCCCCAGGCCACTTGGTTTTCCATGCGGTACTACCCCGGCATGGACATTTTGCAGAGCCTCGCCACTCTGACCGGCGTGGACGGCCTGCGGTGCCTGTTTGTGACGGGCCTGGTTTGCTCCCTCCTCACCGCGGCGGCGTTGTATCAATGGGGCGGCACCTTCACGCTGGCCGGCTTTCTTTTCAGCGGCGGCCTGGCGGGCTTCCAGGTCCTGCACACCGGTGAAATCATCGATTATCAAGCCCTCCTCGCCTGGAAGAGCGTGCCCTTGGCGATTTTCGTGACCCAGCGTGGCTTTCTGTTTGCGCTGCCGGCCGGTCTGTTGCTGCTGACGCATTGGCGCGAGCGGCTTTTCGCCGCGCCCCTGGCCGTCGCGGGCGCCCGCCGCGCGCCCCCGGGCGATCCGCCGCTCAACCCGGGCCTGCTGCCGTTTTGGATCGAGGCACTGCTCTACGCCATCCTCCCGCTCTTTCACCTGTTCGCCTTTCTGTTTCTCTCGGCGCTGTTGGGTTGGTGGTTTGCCGTCTACTTCGCCCGGCGCGGCGTCCGGCTGCACATCTTGGGGTTGGTCTTGATCGCCTTCCTGCCCGCCAGTTGGGAGATCGCGTTGATGACTGGGAACTTCATGGGCGCGGGCCAGGCCGTCTGGTTTGAGCCTGGCTGGATGCAGCACGGCAAACCGTTCCTGCGCTTTTGGCTGCTCAATTTTGGGCTCTTCGCGATTCTGGCCCCCGCCCTTTGGGCGCGCTGCGCCTGGGACCTAGCTCAACCCGACGATCCGCCGCTGCCGGCCGACGCTGGCGGCAAGCGCCTGCCCTCGATTACCCGCGTGCAGGATACGGCTGCCGCCTTCGTGCTGCCGGCCGGTTTGCTGTTTTTGTTTGCCTGCATCGTCATGGTGTCGCCGTGGGATTGGGACAACACGAAGCTCATGATCTGGTCGTATCTGGTGGTGCTGCCGTTCATCTGGGACCGCTGGATCCGGCCCTTCGCCGCGCCGGTACGCTGGCCTGTCTGCGCGGCCTTGTTCCTCTCCGGGGCGGTTTCGCTGGCGGGCGGTCTCCGGCACATGGATACCGGTTACTACCTCGGGCGCAGGCCGGAACTGGAGGCGGTCGACGCCGCCACCCGCGGCCTGCCAATCGAAGCGCGTTTCGCGGCGGCCACCGAGACCGGCTACAACCATCCGCTGGTCTTCGCAGGCCGGAAATTGGTCCTGGGCTACAACGGGAACGTCTTCAGCCAAGGCATCGATTACACTCCCATCGCGCGCGATCTGAATGCGCTCATGCGCGGCCTGCCGGATTGGCGCCGCGCCGCGCGCCGGCTCGAGGTGCGGTACGTCTACTGGGGGCCGCGCGAGGCCAAGGCGTTCCGGGATTCCAGCCGGCCTTGGGCGCAAGACAGCGCGCAAGTAGCCGCGGGCGACTGGGGCGCGATTTACGATTTGGAGCGGGAAAACGCGCCGGAACAGCGCCCCTAGCCAAGCTCAGGCGCCTGCCGCAAGGCAATCGGCGAGGCCAGGCACTCGTCCGGAATCCCAAAGGCGTCGACCAACGCCACCGCGTCCGGCGCCAATCGCGCGCAGAAATCGTCCACCTGCCTTGGCACGGCGCCGGATGCCGTAGCTGTCAGGCAGCCATTTTCCAAGAACCAGCCGCGATCTTTCTCGATGACCGTCAGCGCGAAAAGATCCCGTAGTCGACCCAGCACTGGCAGCACAGCCGTCTCCCGGCACTGCTCGATCCCGCGGGAAAACGCCTCCAAAACGACGCGCTCGACATGCGCCCCAGCCAGCCGGAACAACGCCAGTTGCTCCCGCGCCGCCGCCGCGTGCGGCTCGGCGCCAGCCGCGATCCGGCCCTGGTAGCTGGCCAGAATTTCCGCCAGCATCCGGTCCTCGCGTACACGCAGCAGCCACGAGAATAGCACCGTCCCGTTTTCCTCGTCAGGCCTGGAGTCTGAAGCCAGGCCGCCCGCGCCCGCGCGTCCCGCCTCCGTCAGCAGCAACCGGCCGATCCAAACCATCAACACCGTGTTATCGCCTTCAAAGGTGGTAAAAATATCGGCGTCGGCCTTGAGCGCCGGGAGACGGTTGATACTCATGTAGCCTTCGCCGCCGCAGGCCTCGCGGCATTCCTGCAGGACGCGCGTGGTCTGCCAGGTCGTGTACGCTTTGAGGCCGGCAGCCAGGCGCTCCACTTCACGCAGGCTGCTGGAGTCCCGGCTGCCGGCCGTGGCGCCGTGGCGCCCGACCAGATGCTTATGCGCGAAATCCAGCGCGTACGTCCCGGCGACCAACGGCAACAGCCGCCGTTGATGGGTGGGATACTCCAGCAGCGCGCTTTCTTGCCCGGCACCGGGGACCCGGAACTGCCGCCGGCGCGCCGCGTAACGCACCGCAATTGTTAGGCCGCTCTTGGCCGCGCTCAGGCCGGCCGCGGCGATGCTGATCCGGCCCCCCACCAGCGCGCTGATCATAGCGAAAAACCGCGCGCCGTCCGAAGCAATCTCGCTGCTGTAGGTGCCGTCCGCCTGCACGCGGCCGAAGCGATCCAGCAAAGCCTCGCGCGGCACCCGCAGGTGCTCGAACCACAGCCGCCCGTTGTCGACGCCGTTCTCGCCCATCTTCGGACCATTGTCCGCGATGCGGATGCCAGGCAGGACCTGCCCGGCCGCGTTGCGGATCGGCACAGCGAAAGCGTGCACCCCGCGCCAGGCGCCGCCGGTTTCGAGTTGGGCAAAAACGGTGGCCATCCGCCCGTGGCAGGCGGCGTTGCCGATGTAATTCTTGCCGGCCGCGAAGTTCGGGCTGTGGAGCACGAATTCCTCTGTGGCCGGGTCGTATCTCGCGGTGGTTTCCAGCTCCCGCACGTTGGAGCCGTGCCCGATCTCCGTCATGGCGAAGCAGCCGGGCAACTCCAGCGTCCCAATCTTGCGCAGGTAGCGCTCGTGATGCTGCCGGGTGCCGAGCAGGAGGATGCTGCCCAGCCAGAGCCCAAACTGGACGGTGAACTTGATCGTCAGGCTGATGTCGTGCGTGGCGATCGTCTCGAAGGCCGCCATGAATTGGGCGAAGTCCGCCCCGCCGCCGTACTCCTTCGGCAGAGCCAGCGCACCCAACCCTTCATCGGCCAGGATCTGGCACCACAAAAAGGCCAGTTCCCGCTGGCGGGCGGTGTCGGCCTCCGGCTCATAGCGGAATTGCGGCTGGCAAAGGATGCGGCGCACACGGGCGCGGGTCGCCGCCTGGGCGCCGTCCAGGACGCGCTGCAGGGCCGCCACGTCGGCGCTGGACAATCCCGGGGAGGACATCCCCCATCCTCCACCCCGCCTTCGCGCAGCGCAACACTCCCGGGGAACGCCCGCGGCTGCTCCTCAGAAAAAGATTTTGACGGTGCCCTCAACGTGGATCGGCTCTTCGGCAAAGATCGACTCGTTGCCGTAGATCGGATTCGCGGGGTTCCAGTTGTGCTGGTTGGTGACGTTGTAGATGCCGACCCGGCCTTCCAGGAACTTGTAGCGGTAAAAGACGGTGAGATCGACGTTGTATTGCCAGGGAACCTTAACGTTGCCCAGGTAGCTGACATTGATCGGGCTGGTGACCTGGATATCGGCGCTCGCTCCCAGGCCGAAATCCGTCTTGTAACTCACCAGGCCGTTGAACAAATTCACGGGATAGCCGGGCGTCAGATAGTTGCCGAGCTGCTCGAAATCCTGCACGTCGGTCTGGAGCACGGTCCCCGGCTTGACCGGCCCGGTGGCAATCGGCAAAGCCTCTTCGATAAAGCCGGGATTCTCCGAGTGAGAATCCAGCAAGCTATAGCTCGTCGTGGCGTAGATGTGCTTGTTCGGTTGATAATCCGCTTCGAACTCCAAGCCGTCGACGTTCTGCCGAATCGAGGCGCCGTGTCCGTTGGGATTGATGCGGTGCTGGAGATAAGCAGTCGCGGTGAAGAAAAGCGTGTCCCTCAACAAGGAGAATTTGCTGCCGATCTCGTAGAGACGGTTTTGTTGATGGTAATCGCCAGGACCGAAATCCGGGCTGTAATCGCCGCCATTCCCGGTATTGGTGGACTCGCTGAAGTTGTACGTGAAGTACGTCGTCATCCACGGAAACGGCTTATAAGTCGGGCTGATGTTGGCGTTTGGAATGACCTGGGTGGTCGTGCGCCGCTCGAAGACGTCCGCGGGTGTGCCGGGGGGACTCTCCGCATCGACGTAAACGATGTCCGCGCGACCACCGAAGAACAGACTCAGCTGATCGGTGAATTTGAGCTGGTCCTGAAGAAAGGGCCCGGCCTCATAGAACTTGGAGCGCGCGCTATCCGGATCAAAGCTCGGCGTACCGCCGGTGCCGGGCGGGGTGAAGAGAAAGCGGGAAGCCGTGCCCGGAATGTGGTAATTGCCTGGAAAAGCAGCCGCGACCGTGGACGTCGGAATGCTGATGTTCGCCATGGGGCCGGTCAGGTCGTAAGCGTCGAAAGGCTCGAACGCGAACGTCTCGTAATTGGTATTATTCTGAAAGCGCAACTCCACGCCGGTGTTGAGCTCATTGTGGAAGGTCAGCCCTTTGTCTCCCGGCTTTAGCTGTTGCGCGACTTCCTTGCCGTCCTTGGCATCCTTGGAGGCCGTGACGGCCGCCGGCTTGCCGCCGGTGATCGGGATATCGGTGTCCCAGATGAACTCGAACCGGTTGTCGATGGCCGAGTTGTCCTTTAGATACTCGTCGAATTGCTGAGCGTTGAAGGTGTGCCGGTTGATGTATTCAAAGAGCGTGTTATTGACGAGCTTGATGCCCTCATTGACGTTCAGCGTTTGCTGTATCTGGGCATAGAACGTCCGCCCGTAGGAACCGTCCTGCGGCCCAATGATATGGATCGCGTGATCGATGTTCACCGTCGGGCCGGCGACAACGGGATTGGACGCAGCTTGGATGCCGGGCGTCCCGCCGATGACCTGCCCGGTGATGTAGTGGTCGTTATCGATCAGGTCCTGCGTGACCCGGTTGATGCCGTTGTTCTCGTTATAGGTCGCTTCCTCGAACTCCGAGTTGAATTGCAGCCGGTAGTTAAGCGTCGGAGTCCAGGTCAAGGCGCCGTAGATCGCCTCGGATTCCTTGCTCGTATAATCGTAGTAGCTGCCCGAATCCTCACCCGTATAGCTGATGCGGTAAGCGAGCTTGTCCTTGATGAGCGGACCGCCGAAATCCGCCTCCCAGCGGTACACCTGGTACTCACCGATCGTGGTGCCGACTTCACCTTGAAATTTGTCGAAGTACGGTTGCTTGGTGATCTCATCGACGTAGCCGCCGGTATATTGGGAAGCCCCGTAGACGGCATCGGGAGTGCCTTTGATGATATCGACCGATTCGATGCTGTTGAAGTTGATGGGGAAACCGTTGCCGTTGCTGGTGAGGCCGCGGCGCATGCCATTGATGAACACATCGGCCGTTTGCCCGCGAATCGACGGGTTGGCGGGAGCGCCGAAGTTCGATTGCGTGTAACTGTCGGAAGTCAGTTTCGAAAAGTCCCGCGGATCTTGAATGTCGATGGCGCTAAGCTGTTCCCGGGAAATGATGGTCGCATTACGAGGTGTATCCAGGATGGCCGTGTCTGTGCCGTAGACGGAATCCGTCGGCCGGCTGGTCGGCAGGATGTTTTCTTCGATGGGCACATCGGTCACGATGACCCGGTCGGCTCCATTGTCGTCCGTCGAAGGAACGGCGGGGACATTGACCCCCTGCGAAAGGACGGCCGCAAGCGGCGAAAGGACCGTGAGGAGAAATGCTGCGGCGATCGATTTGTGAACCATAATGATACCCTGACTGCCCGCTCGGTGGTTTGGTGACTGCGTCAATCGGCTGCGTTTAGCAAAGCGCGTGCCGCTCATCGCTCCGGCCCAAAGGCGTGTGCCAAAAGGCGGAAAAAAGCGCTGCGTTTATGGGCAGGCCTGCACTGGCGAGAACGCCGTCCTCTCGCGAACGAGGAGCAATGTTGATCACGCTGTATAAAAAGCCGCAGATCAAGCGGTTGTATTTATCGTTAGCAGCTACTTCCAAAAACTCCGATGCGGCTCAACGAGTTCCGCTTCGAGCTCCGGGATGGGCCCCCAGACTTTCACGTCCTTCGGGCTATGCGCGAAGACATAGCGGCAAGGGACGTCCAGCGTCGGGTTCTGCGCGCTGTTGCCTGTCAGCGCCAGCAACAGCTTTTCCGCTGCGCCGTAGACGACCCGCCCGACGTTCGCCCAATACAGCGTCCCGGTACACATCACGCAGGGCTCGAAGGTCGTATACAACGTGCAACCCCAGAGATATTCGGGCGAAAAGCTCGTCCAGGCGCCACGAACCAGCGTGGCTTCGGCGTGATTGACGGTGTCGATGTTGCCCTGCTCCATCAGTACGGTCTCGTTATCCGGCGCCACCAGGATGCAGCCGAACGGATGATGGCCAAATTGTTTCGCGCGCTTGGCGATCTCGTTGGCGCGCCGCAGGTGCCGGGTCATTTGTTCCGCTGTTGGATCGGGACCCGCCGGAGTAGGGCGCGGCGTGGCGGCAGGTTCAGCGGCGTCGGCTGCCGCCGTTAGGGTGAGGAAAGCCGCGCCGGTGACCAGCCCGGATTGCCTGAGGAAGTCGCGGCGGGAGGTGCCCGGTTCAGTGCCGGCAGCGGTCCGCGATTCGTCGTTGTCCATCATGATATCCCTTGGAAGTGAAGCCCGCGATTGGAAGCCCGCGATTGAAGTGCCGTATCGGACCGGGCCGAGCAAGCGTTTTCATTTGCCGAGCAATTGTAAATCGCTCGGGCTGGCTGCGGCGGTGGACCTGTTTCCAGCGGCTGCGAAAACCCGGTTGACGCCCTGCTGCTCTGGTGCTCGCGCTGGGTCGAAAACCTGGTCATCGGCGGCTGGGTCAAAGTCGCCCGGGAGGTCTCGCTCGATCTGGATCTCGAGGAACTGGTTGCCCGGCACACCGCGCGGGCCCGGCAGATTCAGGCCTTGGTCCCGAACTAGGCGACGGTCATCTACCTTGATGCTTGACGAAAGGGCCTGGTCGCAAACAGGATGTGCTTCGAAAAAGCGGCTAACGACGCCGCTACCCCCCCCATGCAACGGAGCCGGCGCCACCGGGGATACCGGCGGCGAAACATTTTTTCAGGTCAGCGTTGGGCGACAAAGTTTTCCACCGGGCGATTTGTGCTCGCACTGGGGCTCCTCATCGGTGGAGTCTCGCTCCTGACGTGGTTTCTCGTCCGGGCGGTTAATGGCGGGTAATCTGTCGACTCGCATGCGCACCGCCCTCCTGATCCGTTGCATCGTGCCCATCCTGTGTCTGCTGGGCGGCTGCGCGCCTTCCTGGCAGTCGCAATTCCCGACCGGCACCCGGCTGTACGAACAGTCCGGCGAGCGCTACTTTGGCCGGGTGATCGCATTCGACGCCCGGCACGATTTCCACAACGGCGAGGCGCCGTATCCGGCTGTCTTGATCGAGCAAGCCGATGGCGGCGAGAAGGTTTGGGGCGCGTGCGCCACCTGCGCGGCCACTTTCCAGGTCAATCCGCCCCAATAGAGACCCATTTCACATGCAAACCCCCCCATTCAAATTCCCCGTTCCGAAGAACAAACTGGCCGCGATGAACACGGTTCGCTCCGTCCAAAAATTGCTCGTGGCCCTGGCGGCATCGCTCTGCCTCCCCAGCCTCGCTCACGCCACGGCGGCGCCCGTGGCACTCGACGGCGACGGTTGGACCGTCGCGCCGCAGGCTGAAGTCAGCGCCGCGGGAGAGCAAATCTCCGCGCCCGGCTTCATCGCGGACAAGTGGGTGCGGGCCAAGGTGCCGGGGACGGTTCTGGAAGCCTACGTCCTGGCCGGTGTGGAGAAGGAGCCGACCTACGGCGACAACGCCTACAAAATCGACCAGAAGAAGTATAACCGCAATTTTTGGTACCGCACCGAGTTCAAGACCCCCGCTTTTGCCGGTGGCCGCACCTGGCTCGAGTTCGATGGCGTGAACAAGGACGCCGACGTGTACCTCAACGGCAAGAACCTCGGTTCCATTCACGGCTTCGTGCAGCGCGGCCGCTTCGACGTGACAGGGTTGGTCCGACCGGGGGCAACGAACGCGCTGGCCGTGCTGGATTACTTCCCTGGGGAAAACGACAGGAGCAGGAATGCCAACGTGACAAGCCCGTCGTTTATTTGCAGTTGCGGTTGGGACTGGATGCCCCCAGTCGCCGGATACAATATGGGCATCCACCGCAGTGTGCGGCTCACCAACACGGGCGACGTTTCGCTGGTCGATCCGTGGATTCGTACGGAGGTGCCTGATCCCTCGCAGGCGGACGTTTCGGTTCAGGTCGAAGTGCAAAACCACTCCGGCGCGCCGGTCAGCGGCGTGCTGAAAGGCGTCCTCTCGCCGGGCGAGATCGCCTTTTCCCAATCGGTGACACTTGGACCGAACGAAACGAAAACCGTCAAGCTGGACCCATCCGCCGTCCCGGCCCTGCACCTCGCCCATCCCCATCTCTGGTGGCCCAACGGCTACGGCGAGCCGAACCTGTACACGTGTCGGCTCGACTTCCAGGTCGGCAGCGGCGTTTCGGACGCCAAGACGACCACGTTCGGCGTCCGCAAGTACACCTACGACACGTCCAAGAAGTTCCTGAACTTCTATGTCAACGGCGTCCGCGTGTTCGCCAAGGGCGGCAACTGGGGCATGGCGGAGTTCATGCTGCGCTGCCACGGCCAGAACTACGACACGCGCCTGCGTTTCCACAAGGAAATGAACTTCAACATGATCCGCAACTGGATCGGCATGACGACCGACGAGGCCTTTTACGACGCCTGCGACCGCAACGGCGTGATGGTCTGGGACGACTTCTGGCTCCATTCCACGCGCGGCTTGCCTGCCAATTTGGAGGTCTTCCGGGCCAACGCCATCGAGAAGATCAAGCAGGTGCGCAACCACGCCTGCGTCGCCCTCTGGTGCGGCGAAAACGAGAGTACGCCCCTCCCACCCTTGAACGAGTGGCTGCGGGAGGACATCCAGACCTATGACGCGGGCGACCGCCGCTACGTGCCCCAGTCCAACGCCGGTGAGGTCAGCGGGGGCGGCCCATACCGCAACCTGGACCTCAAGGCGTACTACCAGCGCAAGGGCAACTACGGGATGCACAGCGAGGCGGGCACGGCGACCTTCACCTCCTACGACAGCTTCAAGAAGTTCATGCCCGCCGCCAACGCGTGGCCTCCCAATGAGATGTGGAACCAGCATTTCCTCGGCAACAACGGGGGCAACGCGGGGCCGGAGGGATACAACACTTCCATCAGCCTGCGGTACGGGCGGGTAGCAGGGATCGAGGACTACTGCCGCAAGGCGCAATTGTTGAACTTGGAGACGATGAAAACGCTGTTTGAAAGCTGGCTCGACCACAGCGACAACACCGCCGCGGGCGTGCTGATCTGGATGAGCCAGTCCGCCTATCCTTCCTTTGTCTGGCAGACTTACGATTACTACTTCGATACCACCGGCGCCTACTGGGGGGCGAAGACCGCCTGCGAGCCGGTTCACATTTACTGGAACCAACTCGACGACCGCGTCCGGGTCGTCAACACCTCGGGCCGGGCAGCGCCTGGCCTCACCGCCGAAGCCGCGATCTACAACGCGGACGGCACGCAGAAGTTCTCGCGCACCGTGCCGGTGTCGTCCACGCCCACTGCCGTGGCGGATTGCTTCCCGCTGACGTTCCCCGAGGGCCTGTCGTCCGTGCATTTCGTCAAGCTGAAACTTCGGGATGTCCAAGGCGCGGTGGTGTCGGAAAACTTCTACTGGCGCGGCACAACGTACGAGCGGTACGCCGATCTGAAAAACCTGCCGCCCGTCAAGCTGGCGGTGTCCTCTGCTCTGCGGCATGAGAACGGCAGGGAAACGATGACCGCCGATATCACCAACCCGGCCGGTTCACGCACGGTCGCGTTGGCCATCCGGCCCAAGGTCGTCCGGCCCGGCACCGACGAGCAGGTGCTCCCCGTCTTCATGAACGACGGTTACTTCTCGCTGCTGCCCGGCGAGACCAAGCACCTCACGATCCAGTACGACCGCGCGAGCGCCGGCGGGCAGGATGCCACGCTGGCGGTGGAATGCTGGAACAACGCGCCCAAGCCGAACGCACCGTCGCCGGACCCGGCGAACTTGGCACTCGCCCGGCCGGTGACGGCGTCCTCGTCGCAAGGTGAGGAAACGCCCGAATGTGCGGTCGATGGCGACATCCTGACCTCCTGGCAATCGGGCAGGAAAACGAACGAGCCGTCGTGGCTGTGCGTTGATCTCGGCGAGAGCAAAGCCTTTAGCCGGGTGAGAATCGGCTGGGAGGGATCTGAGTTCCCGAAGAGCTTTGAGGTGCAGGTCTCCGACGATGGCAAAAGCTGGGCGCCGGTTTATCAGACGACCAAGGGAGATGGCAAGCTGGACAATCTTGACGGTCTGACTGGCAAGGGCCGCTATGTGCGGTTGTTCACGGCCGACAAGGCCAGGTACGACTGTCAGGTTTCCCTGTTCGAGGTGTACGCGAAGTAGTCGGCGCGCGGGCAGCGGGCGTGCCGATGCCGAAGAATTCTCCAGATTTTTCGCGCGCCAGGGGCTTTCCGTGCGTCAAGGCTAGCGACCCCCCTTTGCATGGACTCTGGCGAGCGCGAACTCATTCAGGCAGCCCTCGCCGGCGACCCGGGAGCTTTTGAACAGTTGATGAATGCCTACGCCCTGCGCGTTTATGCCGTCGCTTACGCGATTCTGCAGGACCGGCAGGAGGCCGAGGACTGTGCGCAGGACGCCTTTTTCAAAGCCTGGCGGGCGCGAGGGCAAATCCGCGAGCCGGAGAAATATCCAGCCTGGCAATTGACCATCACCCGGCACGCCGCTCGCGACCGGCTGCGCCGCCGCGCCGCCCGGCCGGCCACCGTGCCGCTGTTTCCAGAGAGCGGCGACGAGGCGGTCGAACCGGGTCACGCAGGTCAGGATTCGAACGAGGCAGAGTCACAGCACGAGCGCGTGCATGCTCTACTCTCCACGCTGCCCGAAAACCACCGCCTGGCGTTGACTTTGCGCTATCTCGAGGGGCTGGACCACCACGCCATCGAGCAGGCGATGGACCTGAGCAATGGCGCCTTGCGCGGCATCCTTTCGCGGGCGCTTGAGACCATGCGCCAGGGCTTGCGCGCCGCGGCGGCGGCAGCCGCCGTAAGGGAGGCCTTATGAACAACCCGGTGCCGCCGTTGGAAAGCATTCCCGTGCATGAGGGCATCGAGGAGTGGATGGCTGTCGCCGTGGCCGGCGGGCTATCCGGGGACGAAGAACGTCTATTTGCGGAACATCTCGCCGGTTGCGCGCGTTGCCGGGAACTATTCGCCGAGGAAAACACCATGAGCCAAACCCTGCAGAATACCTTCGACACCGTGCGGCCGCTCCCGGGCTTCGAACGCCGCCTTGCCGCCACTTTTCGCTCCCGCCGCGGCAGTCTGCCGGGCGAGCGGCTGCGGGCTCTTGGGCGGAGCTTGCGAACCCACCCGTTCTGGCGCGTGACCGCTGCCGGGCTCGCTGCGCTGGCGCTCGTGGCCCTCGGCAGCAAACTGACCCATGAAACGCCCTGGCCGCAGGCTCCGGGCGTCACCGCATTGGAGAATATTGACGTTGCCCGCAGCGAGGTGGGTAGCCCGACTAACGCGAAAGTTGCCTCGCAGCCCGAGCCCTTCGGCTTGGCCGCCGCTGGCTCTGGGTCGAAAGATGTTCGTAGCGGGGACCGCCCGCAAGATGGTGCGTTGGGCGGCGTGCCGTCCGGACCTGGGCATGCTTACGCCCCGCAACCGGCTACCTTCTACTCGGCTGCCCGCCGAGCAAGTAACGGGATCCCATCCTCGTCCTTTGCTAAGAAGGACCTTGGACTGGCCGGTGCGAACACCTACTCCGGAGCGACAACGGTTACTGGGGGCCTCTTGGACATCGGTACAGACCGGAAGCTTCGGGCACTCGACCAGAGTACGGCCGGTGAGCAAAGAAATCCGGCCGCGCATGCCCTCGAAAGTGCGGACGCGACGTCCGACAAATCCGATTTCGCCTTCTCGGCGCAGTCCCAGCCGCCCGCACCTGTCACCGCGCCCACGGCGGCGACGAGCCCAGCCACACCCGCCAGTCCGGTCCCGCCGCCGCCGCCGTCCGGCGCGCCGGCCGGACCCGCTGCCCCGCCGGACACGCGCAAGCTCATCCGCAACGCCAGCGTCGCGCTGGAAGTCGCCGCCTTCGATCCGGCGGTGGATGCCTTGACCGCCGCCGCCGCCCAGACCGGGGGCGGCTACGTGGACACCGTCAACTCCTCGCGGCAGACCAATGGCAAACGGCGCGGAACCATCGTGATCAAGGTCCTGCCGGACCGCCTGGACGCCTTTCTCGCCCGGCTCCACGACCTTGGCGAAGTCAAAAGCCAGAACGTCTCCACCGCAGACGTGACCAAGGAGTACTTCGACACCGAAGCCCGCCTGCGCAACGCCCGCCGCATGGAGGATCGCCTGCTGAAGCTGCTGGACGAGGCCAAGGGCAAGCTCTCCGAGGTTTTGCAGGTCGAAAAGGAACTCGGCCGCGTGCGCGAAGACATCGAGAAGATGCAGGGCGAACTCCAGCTCTATGATTCGCTCGTGCGTTTCGCGACCGTGACCATCGATCTGTTCGAGAAGGATTTGCAGCAGCCCGCCACGTTCCGCCTGACGCGCAACGCCGAACTCTTCCTGCTGGCCGGTGACGTGGAGAAGACCTACGCCAACGCCCGCTCCGTCGCCGCGGACGCCCAAGCCCAAGTGCTCGCGTCCGATCTTGCCCGGGCCTCCGATGGCCGGCTCACCGCGCATCTTTCGCTCCTGATCGCGCCCGACGCCGCCGATAATCTCCTCGACCGCATCCGGGGGCTGGCGCGGGTGCAAACTTTCCAGGTGCGCGACAATCGCGAAGCACAGAACGGCAGCGGCAGAGACACCGATCCCGGCGCCAAGGTCAAAGTCGAACGCGGTCCGGTCACCTTGAACCTGACCATCGCGCACGATGAAGAGACGTATCGCCGGGTCAGCCTGACGGTGACTGCGGCCGATCCGGCCGCCGCCTTCGATAAAGCACGCGCCGCGGGCCTCGCCGCCGCCGGTGAGATCGTCAGCTCAAACTTCGAACACACGCAAGGTGTCCGCGGCCACGGCCACCTGGTTTTGCGCCTGCCGCCGGCCCAGGAAGCGCCCCTGCTCGAGGTGATTCGCGCCCTCGGCCGCACGAGCAACCTGGACATTGTGCGCGACGACAACGCGCCGCCCGACGCTGGCGCCGCCCCCATCTTGCTCACCCTCGACTTCGCTGACCAGGAAGCCGCGGTGCAGCAGACCGATGTCGCCATCCTCTGCGGGGACGTGTCCCGGCGCGTGCAGGAAGTTCGCCAGATCGCCACCAACGCCGGTGCGCAAATCGAATCTTCCAGCTTTGAGCAAGGCACGGACGGGCACGAGGAGGCTGCCCTCACCTTCCGCCTGCCGCTCCGGGACGATCCCGCCTTTATCGGTCACATCCGATCCCTCGGCGAGGTCAAGGAGCTGCACGTGAGCCGCCAGGACCGGCCGGAACTGATGTCGAACGGCGGCTCAACGGTCAGCGGATCCGATGACACCGCGCCGGCGGAAGTTTCCCTGCGTCTGTATAATCAAGGGCGGGTCATCGACGATGCTTCGGGCATCGGCGCCACGTTCCGGCGCACGCTGGCCCAAGGAATCGGAGCGCTGATGTGGAGCTTGCGGATGATCGGGGTGGCGGCGGCATTTTTGGCTCCGTGGCTCGGCGCGGTTGTCCTGATCGTTTTGGTCGTCCGTCTGGCGGCTCGCTGGCGGCAGCGGCGGAGTTAAAAAGCGGCGAGGGAGACCAGCGATCCCGGGACAAAGTAGACGCTGCGCGGTCGCCTAAGGGATCAAAGTATCCCCGCCCGTTTCCATTCCGTGCCGCCCGCAGTAGGCTCTGGCAACGAATATCGTTGCAAGCCATGTCCTCCTTACCGTTGCCGGCCTACCTGGCTTGCCCTGATTGCGACGCGCTCTTCTCCGCCCCGGAGCTGAGCGAGGGCGAACGCGTCCTTTGTCCCCGCTGTGGCGCCAATTTGTTCACCCGCCGCTGGAACACCGTCCATCGCGCCACTGCCCTGGTGCTGGCGTCCGCCGTCTTTTTCATCGCGGCCAATGCCTTCCCCTTTCTCAGCTTGAGTTCGGATTACCGGGAGAGCCAAATGGTCCTGGCCCAAAGCGTCACCGGCCTGGCCAACGAGGGGTTTACGTTTTTGGCCGTGGCGGTCGCCCTCTTTACCCTGGTGGCGCCGACGCTCATCATCGGCGGCCTGCTCTACCTCCTGCTGCCGTTGCTGCAAGGGCACCGGCTGCGGGGCGCGCTGCCGCTCTGCCGGTGGATCTACAGCACGCGCCGCTGGAATATGATCGAGGTTTACCTGTTGGGTGTGCTTGTGAGTCTGCTCAAGCTGGGAAAACTGGCGACGCTCACGCTGGGCACGTCGTTCTGGGCGTTTGTCGGACTGATCATCTGCCTAGCGGCGGCGCTCAGCGCCATGGATCACCGGGAGCTCTGGGCGCGGCTGGAGGCCGCGCAACCATGACCGGCGGCGACTCGCCCAGTGCGGGCCCGCCAGAGTTCGCCCCGGAAACGGCGGCGGCGCGCGGCCTGGCCATCTGTCACTCGTGCAACAACGTGGAGCCGGTGGCGGACGGCCGGTGTTCCCGTTGCCGGGCCGCCCTGCATCTGCGCAAGCCGGAGAGCTTGCAGCGCACCATCGCCCTGACCATCGCGGCGGCTTTGCTCTATCTGCCCGCGAATCTTCTGCCGGTCTTGCGGGTGGAAAGCTTCGATGGCAACCAACAGAACACCATCGTTGGCGGGGTGATCCAGTTTTGGCAGGAAAAGGATTATCCGGTGGCGGCCATCATCTTTACGGCGAGCGTCATGATCCCCGTGCTCAAGCTCATTTCCATCACCTGGCTGACTTTCGCGGCGCGCTCCGGCCACCGGCCCCGGCGCAATACGCAGCTCTACCGGATCACGGAACTTGTCGGGCGCTGGTCGATGGTGGACGTGTTCGTCGTGGCGATTCTGGTCGGTGTCGTGCAGCTCGGCGGGGTGATGTCGATCGAACCGGGCGGAGGCGCGGTGGCGTTTGCCGGCGTCGTCATCCTGACCATGCTGGCGGCGCTTTCCTATGATCCCCGGCTGATCTGGGATGCCGCGTACACCCGGACCGGTCAGACCGCCGCCTAAGACTTTGCCCGCCATGCCCGAAGACCAAACACCGGCGCCTCCGCCTGCTCCCGTCAACCGCGCGCGGCGGGGATTTCTCTCGCCCATCTGGATCATCCCGGTCGTCGCGGCACTGCTGGGTTTGTGGCTGGTCTGGAAGTATTATGCGGGCAAAGGTCCGGAAATCACCGTCCGGTTCGAGACGGCGGACGGGATCATCGCGGGCAAGACGCCCGTCCTCTGCCGCAACGTCAATGTCGGCACGGTGACGGCGGTCAAATTGACCGACGATCTCAAGGGCGTCGTCGCCACCCTGGAGATGACGAGCGACGCAACCCGGCTGCTGCGGCAGGACTCGCAAATCTGGGTGGTGCGCGCCCGCTATGGCGCCGGCGGCATCTCCGGCTTGAGCACGATTGTCTCGGGCAATTACTTGGAATTGCAGGCAGGCGTTGCCAAGGAGTCGCGGCGCAGCTTTATCGGACTGGAGAATCCCCCGGTCACCCCGCCGGGCGTGCCGGGGCTGCATTTGAAGCTGACTGCGTCCGAGGCCGGCGGGATCGGCCCGGGCACCGGCATCATTTACAAGGGGATCACCGTGGGCAGCATCGAATCACGCGTCTTTCACCCGGACACGGGCCAAGTCGAATTCGGCGCGTTCGTGCAGGGCGACTACGGCCGCCTGATCGATCCGCGGACGAAATTTTGGAACTATAGCGGGGTGGATGTCAGCGTCGGGCCGGACGGTTTCCAACTGCGCACGGGCACACTCGAATCTATCGTAGCGGGCGGCGTGACTTTCAGCGAGCCGGAGACCAAGCACTTGCGGCCCCGCATGATTGCCGAAGGCTCCACCTTCCCGCTGTACGATTCCTACGCGGATTCCCAGCGGGTGCAGTTGAACGCCACGATGCCGTTTCTGCTCCTCTTTACCGGCAGCGTCCGGGGCTTGAGCGCCGACGCGCCGGTGGAGTTCCGCGGCATCCGCATCGGCACGGTGGTGGGTATCTCTTTCAAGTACTTGCCGGACGATCCGGAGCATCGGGTACCCGTTTATATCAAGGTCGATCCCAGCATGCTGGAGGATATCCCGCAGGACGATTACAACGCGGCCGAGAAGACGATGGCCGATGACGTGTCCAAGGGGCTGCGGGCCAGTTTGAAGACGGGCAGCCTCCTGACCGGCCAGCTCTACGTTGACCTCGATTTTCAGAAGGATGCGGCCCCGGCGACGATTGTTGATCTCGAGAACTACGAGGTCCTGCCCACGGTCTCGTCGGGCTTAGGTGAACTGCAGGAAAAAGTGAGCGCCCTGCTCGACAAATTCCAGGCGCTGCCGCTCGACCGCACGGTCAACAATGCCGCCGATGCCCTGGCGGCGGTCAAAGGCGCGGCGGCGAGCCTGGACAAGTTCCTCGACGAGCCCGAGACCAAGGCGCTGCCCGGCGATGTGCACAAGAACCTGGTGCAGTTGCAACAGACCCTTGCCGGCTACAACAGCGACTCGGCCTTTTACCAGGGGCTATCCGAGACCTTGCAGCAACTCACCGAGACCTTGCGTTCCCTCAAGACGCTGACCGGCACGCTGGAGCGCAGCCCGAACTCGATCATCTTCGGCAAACCCGGCGGAGTCGCGCCGCCGCACGGCAGCCGCTAGGACTGCGCCGCCTTCCTCTCTATGAAAACGCTATTTTCCCGCTGCTACCGGCCGGTGCTCCTGGGCTGCGCACTCGTCCTCGCGGCGTGCAGCGCGCCGGAGCAATTTTACCGGCTGAGCGCCGACGGTCCGGCCATCCTGCCCGCCACCGGCACCGCCGTGCTGGTCGGTCCGGTGGCGCTGCCCACTTACGTGGACCGGGCGGAACTGGTTTTTCAAAGCGACGATAACCAGTTTCAAATCCCGGCCAACGTGCATTGGACGGGCACGCTGTTGGAGAACTTCACCCGGGTGCTGGCGACCGATCTCGGGCGACGCCTCGGCTCCGGCAATGTGCTGACCTTGCCGGCCGCGCCCGGCTTCAAGCCGCGTTATCAGGTGGCGGTCGATGTCCACCAATTCCACGCCATCAGCGGCGGCGACGCCATCCTGGACGTTTCCTGGCGCATCCAGGTCCCCGGCACGGCGGAAATCATCCACCAGCAAAACGGCAGCTTTCATGAGCGCATCGTTGGCGATGGCTACGAGCCGGTCGTGGTGGCGGAGAGCCGGCTGGTGGCGCACTTGGCGCAGGCTATTGGAGCGTCGCTGGCGAGGTAGGCTAAAGCGCGGGGAGGCGTCTGCCTTACCAAATTGTAATATTCCGGCAAGGTTGGCGGCAGAAAACTGGTTCATAGTGACGGCATGCAACCTATTCTCAAAACCCGTTTGTTCCCCCGGCGCGCCGCCTTCTGCGCGGCCCTCGTCGGGACCGCCATCTTTGCGACCGGCCCGGCGTTTGCCGCCACCGCGGCCGATGACATCACCCAGCCCGCCCCCAAGACCGACAAAGCGCCCGAGGTCAAGGTCGACCACGCCGCCGTGGATCGTGGTCGCGTCCCGGCCGCGAGCTACGCCCCCATCGTGCAGAAGGTGGCGCCGAGCGTCGTGGAAGTCTTCGTTACCCAAAAACCGCGCCATGCGCAGCAGTTCTCCGGCGATCAGATGGATCAACTGCGCCGTTTCTTCGGCGGCCGCGGGGGCGATGACTCCGATGGACAGACGCCTTTCGGCGGCGGCGGCGGCGGCAGCAACCCCTTCCTGCAAGGCGAGCAAAACCTGCATGGCCTGGGCTCCGGCGTCATCGTCTCGCCCGAAGGTTATATTCTGACCAATAATCACGTGGTGAAAGACGCCAGCGAGATTCGCGTCGCCCTGGCGGATGGCCGCGAGTTCCCGGCCAAGGTCGTCGGCACCGACCCCAAGACGGACGTGGCCGTGGTCAAGATCAAGGCGGACGGCCTGCCGGCGCTGACCTTCGCCGATAGCAGCGAGGTTTCCGTTGGCGACATCGTTCTCGCCATCGGCAATCCGTTTGGCATCGGCCAGACCGTCACGCAAGGCATCGTCAGCGCGAAGGATCGTGTCACCCCGGGCAGCGGCGGCCAGGATGAAGACTTCCTCCAGACCGACGCGGCCATCAACCCGGGCAACTCCGGTGGCGCGCTCGTCGATCTCGACGGGCGGCTGGTCGGCATCAACAGCGAAATCTTGAGCGGCAGCGGCGGTTCGCAAGGCGTCGGCTTTGCCATTCCGTCCAATCTCTGCCAGTGGGTCATGACCAGCCTGGTCAAGACCGGGCATGTCGAGCGCGGGTTCCTGGGCGTAACCATTCAGAACCTGACGCCAACCCTTGCCAAGGACTTCAAGCTCGACCGCATCAACGGCGCGCTGGTGGCGGATGTGTCGCCAGGGGGTCCGGCGGACAAAGCCGGCCTCAAGAGTGGCGACGTCATTCGCGAGTATGACAATCATCCGGTTAAGGACGCGAGCCAGTTGAAGCTACAGGTGGCCGAGACCAGCCCGGGAACCAAGGCGAACGTGGTGCTGGTCCGTGACGGCGAAAACAAGAGCTTCGATCTCACCCTGGGGCATTTCCCGAACGAGAAGCTGGCCAGCAACGATAACGCCACCCAAGGCGAACATCACGATGCCTTGAACGGCGTCGGCGTGGCTGATTTGGACCGCAATGTGCGCGGTGAGGGCAATATCCCGGAGGATGTGCATGGCGCCGTCATCACCCAGGTCGCGCCGAACTCACCCGCGGCTGAAGCGGGGCTGCGCCCGGGGGATGTCATCACGGAAATCAACCGCCAGCCGGTGAAAGATGCCGAGGGGGTGGTCGCCGCCACGGAAAAACCGGTGGGCGATCAGACGCTGGTCAAGGTTTGGACCCGCAACGGCAACCGTTACGTCACGGTCGACGAATCGGCCCCTGAATAACTGTTGGTTGTTTGGTAGTTCACGTGGGCGCCCTGCCGCAAGCGGGGCGCCCATTCTGTTTAACTCTTCCACGCGGGGAGTGGCCACGATCCGGATTCCTTTGCTCGGGCGCTTTGCCCTATTACAGTGAACGCAACTGACATTGCCATGCGCGTACTCGTAGTCGAAGACGATGCCCGGATTGCCTCCTTTGTCGTCAACGGCTTGAAGCAAAGCGGGTTCGCCGTCGATCGCGCGGGCGATGGCGAGCAGGGCCTCGACCTGGCGCTGCACGTCACCTACGACCTGGCCGTGCTCGACCTCATGCTGCCGAAGCTCGACGGCCTCTCGCTCCTGCGGCAACTTCGGCAAAAGAAGATCACCATGCCGGTGCTGATCCTCAGCGCCCGCACTAACGTGGACGATCGCGTGCTCGGGTTGCAATCTGGCGGCGACGATTACCTGACCAAGCCCTTCGCCTTTTCCGAGTTGCTCGCGCGCGTCCAGGCGCTCATCCGCCGGGCGACGCAAACCACCGAGCCGGGTCACCTGACGGCGGGTGATCTGAAAATGGACCTTTTTGCCCGGGAAGTGACCCGGGCCGGGCAAAAGATCGATCTGCAGCCACGCGAGTTCAGTCTGTTGGAGTTGCTGCTGCGTAACGCCGGCCGGCCGGTCAGCAAGACGATGATCCTCGAGCACGTCTGGGACTTCGGGTTCGATCCGCAAACGAATCTGGTGGACGTTCTGGTGCATCGCTTGCGCGCCAAGTTGGACAAGGATTTCCCCGTCAAGCTGATCCAGACCCTGCGTGGTATCGGCTACGTGTTGAAGGCATGAACGCGCCGGCTCCCGCCGCGGTCCGGCCTTCGTTCGTCCGCCGGACTTTGCTGCCGCTCTGGTCGAGCTTCACGCTGCGGCTGACGCTCTGGTATGCGGCGGTGTTCACGGTCAGCGCGGCGGTGCTTTTCGGCCTGCTTTATCTGCTGCTGACTTCCTTTTTCGAACGTAGCGAACGGGAGATCATCACCGCTCGGCTGAAGGAATGCGCCGCGGTCTACGAAAACCGCGGGTTGCCGGCGCTAAACGACCTCGTCCACCGGGATGCGTTCACTCGGGAGGAAGGTTCGTTCTTCGTGCGCGTCGTCGGTGCGCGCGGCAGCGTGTTGTTGCTGGTGACGCCGGCCGACTGGGTGCAGGTGGAAAACCGCGCGCCGGCGGTGCTCGGCGCCCCCACGCCGGAGCCCCAGGCCTGGCTGCGCATCCCCAAGGATGCCCACACGGATTTTATGATCGCTTCGGCGACGTTGAGCAACGGGTATATCCTGCAAGTCGGCCGCAGCACGAACCGCGGCGTCGCGCTTTGGCGGCCCTTTTTGACGGCCTTCGCGCTGGCCTTGGGACCGACCCTGCTGCTGGGTCTGGCCGCTGGCGGCTTTTTTGCCTATCGCGCCACGGCGCCCGCGCGCGAGGTCTTGCGGACGGCGCGCAAGATCATCAGCACGGGCAATCTTTCCGAGCGCGTGCCCGAGACGCAGGCGGGCGGTGACCTTGCCGAGCTGGCGCGCCAATTCAACCGGGTCCTGGAGAAAAATCAGGCGCTGATCCGCGCCATGCGCGAGGCGTTGGATAATGTGGGCCACGACTTGCGCACGCCGCTGACCCGGCTGCGCGCCTCGGCCGAGTTGGCGCTGCAAAACGAGGCACCACCCGCAGCCACGCGCGAAGCCTTGGCGGATTGCGCGGAGGAATCCGAGCGCGTGCTGACGATGCTCAACGCTCTTTTGGACATCACCGAAGCCGAATCCGGCATGATGACGTTGCGCCGGCAACAGGTCTCGGTGGTCGCGTTGCTCGGCCAGGTACTGGAGATGTATTCGCTGGTGGCGGAGGAAAAGCACATCACAGTACACACAACTCTGACCGACCCGGCAGAGGCTCAGCTCGACCCGAACCGCATGCGGCAAGCGCTGGCGAACCTGATTGATAATGCGTTGAAGTACACGCCGGAGGGCGGTGAGGTGTTCGTCGGTTGCGCAACGCAGGGCAGCGAAGTGCAGGTAACCATCCGTGACACCGGCATGGGTATTTCAGCCGAGGAACAGCCGCGCATTTGGGAGCGGCTTTACCGCGGGGACCGCAGCCGCAGCGAACGGGGCCTGGGCCTGGGTCTGAGCCTGGTCAAGGCGGTGATCGAGGCCCACGGCGGGCGAGTGACGGTGTCGAGCGAGGTCGGACGCGGCGCGGAGTTTCGCGTTGTGCTACCGGTGTCCTAAGACTGCGTCGGTGGCCGCTGCCTGAATTTTGGGCGCCTACGTGTCATTGTTTTGCCACCGGATAAGGGACAACGCGACCCACTACGGCAGGGATGCGGGCAACGGCGCGTTCTTCCAAATGGGGCCGTCCGGCATGAAGACGGGAGCAGTGCCCTTCGCCGGGGTCGGCGTCTTCCCGGGGGCCACCCGGAAGAGGGGTAGAATCGGGTTGTTCTTGGAATCCTTTTGATATTCCATCCCTTCCTTGAGGATTTGCAAGTAGGCCTTGAACTCGCCACCCGGCCATTCGCCGATGACGATGTCGATCGGGTAAGTCTGTCCCGCTTCCACGTCGAACGCGCTGCCTTCGCCGCAGCCCTTGAACCAACTCCCACCACCCATCATCGCCTCCAGGCCGTCGAACGCAAAGAAGCGGGCCGGCGGCCGGTCGGTCGCGTACATGCTGCCACAATCCAGGACGATCCTGCCGTCGAAGCGAACAACCATGACATCATCGCAAACACCCACGAACCGGTAGGTACCGCTCTCCGGTGCGATGACGGCGCCCTTATAATGCACGATCCAGCGGCTGGGCTCCACCTGCGACTCCAGGTTGAACGCCTTTGGTCCCTCCTTCGCCAACATGCGCGGGATGAAGATTTGAGTGGCGTAGAGCGGGATGGCCCCTTTGAAATAGCGGCTCGTCAGAGCGCGGTCGTCCATCCCGTTCTTGATGTATTGCGAGACGGCCACCTGATACTCTTTCTGCGCCTCCTTCGACAAGCCGCGCCCGCTGTTCTCTCCAATCTTCGTCGGTCGTCGATTCGGAGTCTGCTTGAGATCAAAAAACGTCCCCAGCAACCCCGCGCCCCCGGTCCGCAGCCCGAAGAGGTTGAGTCCCGCGCCGTTGCCGCCGCCGCCACCCTCACCGCCGCCTTGTCCCGTGCCCATGCTGATGCCCGTGACACCCATGCCCGCCATGGTCATTGGGACGATCGCCATGTCCGTGTGCGGCATCGCGGGCATGGCCGGCAGCGCCACCCGCGCATTGCCTGTCGTCGTGACGCGTTTCACCGCCGGAGGCGCGCTCATGGAATGCTGCTTCTTCTGCATCTGTACCTGGTGCTCCAAGGCGCGCGTCGGCGCGTTAGCACCCTTCGGCGGGCCGGTGAACGTTTGCTTGCGCTTGGCCTGGATGGTTTGGACAATGAGGTAGCCGGCGCCGACCCCCAGGAGCAGGTGCACGGCGATGGAGATCACCAGAAAATTGAAGCCCCAGCGCCGCCAGTGATACCAGGGATAGCGTGCTGGCGATACCTTCGCCGCGACCGGGAAGGAGGCAGGTACATTGGCCATGTTCAGTCAGGTTTGGCGCCGGCTAGGCCGCGATGGCTGCCAGCGCGTCGATGACCCGGCTGACTTCCGCCGGGGTGTTGTAATGGGTGAAACCGATGCGCACCAAACCGCCACGATCGGCCAGGCTAAACCGTTCGACGACGCCCAAGGCATAGAAATGTCCGTCCCAGACGAAAATGCCGTTCTCACCCAAGATAGTGGCAATTTCGCGCGGGGATCGGTTGGGCAGCGTCACGCCAAATGTCGGGGTGCGCTCGTCGAGGCGAGCCGGGTCCGTGACTCCGTAGATCCGCAGGCCGGAAATCGCAGCTGCCTCTCCCAGAAAATGGCGGGTCAAGCCGGCTTCATAGGCAGGTATCCAGGCCAGACCCTCACCGGCTAAGCTATTTAAATACTCCAGGCAGGCGCGCAGGCCGGCAATGGCTTCAAAGTTTTGCGTGCCCGTTTCCCATTTGCCCGGCGGCAGGCTGGAGGAGGCGCGCACCTTGTAGGCCTCCAAGGTTTCCAGATGGGCATAACGCCCATAAAGAATACCCAAGTGAGGGCCGCAGAACTTGTACGCGGAACAGGCCAGGAAATCGCAGTCGAGCGCCTGCACATCGATCAGACGATGCGGGGCGTAATGGACCGCGTCGACAAAGACGAGGGCGGCAGGCGCCTTGGAGCGCACCAGCCGGATGGCGGCGGCCACATCGGGAATCGTGCCGACAGCATTGGAGGCGTGGGTCAAGGCGACAAGGCGGGTGCGTTCATTGAGCAGCGGCGCCAGGCCGGCGAGGGGAAGCGTGCAATCCTCCACCTGGAAGTCCCAGGTGCGCACGGACGCCCCGGCATCCACAGCGGCTCGGTGCCAGGGGGCGACGTTGGCGTCGTGGTCCAGGGAGGTGACGATAACCTCATCACCGGCGCGCCAGGTACGCGCGAGCGCGTGGCTCAACGCGAAAGTGAGGCTCGTCATGTTCTGGCCGAAGACGATTTCCTCGGGGCGGGCGGCGTGCAGGAACCGGGCCGTATCCGCGCGAGCGGCGGCGACCAGCTCGACGGTATGCTGGCTGGTAGCGAAGGCCCCGCCGAGGTTGGCGTTATCGCGGCGAAGGTAACCGCCCATGGCGTCAATGACACTCTGCGGGGTCTGCGTGCCTCCCGGACCGTCGAGGAACACAACCGGGCGGCCGCCGATCTCTTGGGTGAGCGAGGGGAACTGCGCCCGCAGCCGGTCGTGATTCGAAGTGGACATCACGCCGTGATGACAAAGACGTCCCGCTCGCCCTCGGCATCACCCACCGGCGCCACCGCGCTCGCGTAATGGAACAGTGTGCGGTCGTTGACCATCACGAATTCCCCTGGCTGCAAAACTTTGTCGAAGATCGGCGGCTGATCCTTGGCCCGGTACAGGTGGGTCTCACCGCCGCTGATCGCATGGCGCTTGATGCAGAAAATACCGACGAAATCGAAGCCATCCTGGTGAATGCCTTCGGGTGCCGGCTCACCTTTTTCGTCCTTGCTGGCGATGATGCGGATCTGATGTACGCCCATCTCGCGGACAAGCGGATCGATCTTGGAAAAGTCGACGAAGGCGGCGATCAGGCGTTGAAATTCGCCGAGTTCGATCAGGTGGTCTTCCAACTCCGGGAAGTCGCGTTTTACGCCGCCCGCCAGCTTGTTCACCTGTGAACTTTGCACGAAGTACTTGTGCTCCAGCCGGTGCAGGTTTTCCGGGGTGCCGGTAAAGCGGGAAAACCGCCGGCGGCGGAACTGACCCTGGATATAGGGGTCGACCGGCAGATTGTCGAAGAAGGGCGCAAAACAATTTGCGTCCAGCCCGGCAAACATCTCGAGCTTGTAATCGAAGGCAGTCAAGGGGGAGCTTAGCATGGGTAAACCTACGCCCGTGGCGGCGGCAAGCAAGGTGCTCCCAGCCCCCGAATCGCTCCTACTTCAGCTCCGGTTGACCCAGCCAGAACGGGTTCGCTACTCCCTGGCGATAGGCCTTCAAGGCTCCCGGCGAAGATTGCACGCGCAGATTGCTATAGGTCTCGTCGCTGTTCTGCCAGCGTTCGTGCCAGAACACAGCGGCTTTCAGACGCGGAAATTGGCCGCCGTTCATCTCCAGAAAAGCGGTCCGAATGAAGTCCGCCTTACTGCCGCTTTGGGGGAACTCGCCGACGCCCCATTCCGCCAGCATGACGGGCTTCGTGGCATCGATGGCACATAGAGTCTGGTAAGGCTTGGCCATGGCTTCGTCCCATTCGGTCCAGTCGTCATCCGGGGTGAGTTGCCCATAGGCGCTCATGGACAGCCAATCGACATACGCACCGCCGGGATAGTATTGCCCCATGGCGTTCCACTTCCGCGCCGGATGCGAGGTGTTATTCGGCTGGAAGACCCAGGATATATTGCGCCCGCCCGCCGCCCGGACGCGGTCCACCACATGCCGATAGGCGCGCTGGTACAATTCCGGGCCAGCGTAACCCACCCGGCCATCACCGGCCTTGTCCGCGCCGTTTTGCCGGCCAGACCAGGGGAACCAGTTCGAATTCATCTCGCAGGCAAACGAGACCAAAAGCGGCTGGCCGCAGGCGCGGGCGGCGGCCGCCCACTGGTCGATGTAAGCATCACAATCTCCGGCGGCGATATGCCGGAGGCTGAACTGACCGGGGTCGACGTTCTTGCCTTGTTCATAGGGCTTCCCCCAGGGCGACCAATAAATGAGCGGCACCGCGCCATAGGCCGCGATCGCCCGTACGTTAGCGGTTGGAAAGGTGCCCAGCCCCCAAAAACTCGAGCTCGCCACGATGGCCTGGTGTTTGCCCACGAGCTTCTCAAACGCCTGGAAGGCTTGCGGCGTGACCGTGTCCTCGGTATCGCCGAAATCCATGTACGCGCCGGTATAAGCGCCTTCCGCCGGAACCGCCAGGGTCTGGGCGCGCAACGGCCACCACCCTGCCATCACCCCCGCTCCCGCCAGAAGCAGCCAGGGCAGCCGGCGCGCCGGTTTGGCCCTTGCCCGCGCCGCCAACCGCCCTGAACCTGCCTGCGCATGGATCACCGCGCGCTCATCCTCGATTTCGACGGCCTGATCGTTGATACCGAGATGGCGGAATTCGTCGCCTGGCAGGAGCTTTATGAGAGGCAAGGAGCGCGCTTGGAGGTGGCGGATTGGTTGGACGCGGTCGGCTACGTTAATGGTTTCGATCCTCGCGCGCATCTGGAAAAGCTCGTCGGCCGCGCGCTGGATTGGCCCGCTTTGGAGCCCAACCGGCTGGCGCGGGCGCGGAGCTACGCCGCGGACCTGCCGGTGCTGCCGGGCGTCGTCGCCTTGCTGGAGCAAGGAAAGCGGCTCGGCTACCGGTTGGGCGTCGCGAGCAACTCGGATGGCGCCTGGGTGGGCGAAGGCTTGGGCCGGCTTGGCCTGCGGGAGTATTTCGCCGTGCTCCGGACGCGCGAGACCGTGGCGCGGCCCAAGCCCAACCCGGACGTGTATTTGGCAGTGCTGGCGGACCTGGGCGCGAGCGCCGCCGGCAGTCTGGCGTTCGAAGATTCGCAGCCCGGGGTCGAGGCCGCCAAGGCCGCTGGCTTGTATGTCGTGGCCGTGCCGAACTCCCTGACACAGCATCAGGATCTCTCCCGGGCGGACGAAATCCGGGCCAGTCTCAGCGGCTACGAACTTCCGGGCGCCCGTTACAGACCGCAGTAAAAGGCTCCCGATCCCGCCAAGGCGGCATGCCCGACCTTCCTCTTTCGGGCCACAGGCAACACAACTTCCGCCAGTCTCGCCGGGGACAGTTGGGCGGCGGCGAGTTCCAGGATGACCTTCAATTCCTCCGGTGGAAAAGGCTTGATGAGATGGTGCATGAAGCCGGCCACCCCGCTCGCCGCAATATCCTTGTCGCTGCCAAAACCGCTCATCGCGATGGCCGTGAGCGGCCGGCGGCCGGCGGCGGCAAGCTCGCGCAACAAATCCCAACCGTCGCCATCCGGCAGATTGATGTCACTCAAGATCACATCGAAATTCTCGGCCCCGGCCGCTTTCCGGGCGCCGGCCAGGTTTTCGGTCATCGTGGCGTGACAGCCGAGCATTTTGAAAAGGACTCCCAGGCCGGTCCGCATGTCCGCGTGATCCTCGACCACGAGGATTCTCAGCGCCTTCATAGCCCCTTTCGTACCAGCGCGACTTCCACCGGACGCTACCTTTTTCACGCCAGCCTAATCGCGCTTCTGCCGCCGGGCGGCTTTACCGCTGTCGGAAATTATCGCCTCGACAGGCATCTCAATGCTGAAAACCGCGCCCTGGCCGATACCTGCGCTCGCCGCCCGGATGACGCCGCCGTGCACCTGCATCACCCCGCTCGCGATCGCCAGCCCCAGGCCCAAACCGCCATAGCGGCGGACCACGTCCGGCCCCCCCTGCTCGAAGGCGTTAAAGAGTTTCGGCAGCACGTCCGCCGCGATCCCGATCCCAGTATCCGCCACCTCGACGACAATCCCCCTGCTGCCATCGGCCCGAGCCACGGCGCGAGAACGCACGGTGATCTCCCCCCCGGGCGGCGTAAATTTGGCCGCGTTCTTGAGCAAATTCCAAAACACCTGCTGCAACCGGCCGGCGTCCCCTACGACCGCCGCTGGCGCGGCCTCCAGCGCGGTCGTGATCTTGAGACCGGCGGCGGCTACTTCCTCCTGGCAAACCTCGATGGACCGCAAGACACAGGCGTGGAGGTCCATGGGCGCCAGCTTCAGGTTGAGCTTGCCATGCACGATCCGGCTGACATCGAGCAGGTCATCGATCAGCCGTACTTCCATTTCCACGCTGCGCCGGATGATCGCCAGTGACTCGCGCCCCAGCGCGGAGAGCCGCTTTTCGCGGTCCAGCGTGTAGAGCGTCATCTGGATTGGCGCCAGTGGCGTGCGCAGCTCGTGCGAGAGGATGGCGAGAAACCGGTCCTTGGCTTCGTTGGCTGCTTCTGCTTCCTGGCGGGCGTGCTGCTCGGCGATCAAAAGCCGGGCGCGTTCTTCCTCGACCAGGCGCCGGTCCTCCAGAGCCTGCTGCTCGGCGGTGGCATCCCGCATGATCTTCAAAAATCCGGTCGTGCGGCCGTTCTCGGTCATGGCCATGAGCACGCCGTTGCCCCAAAATTTGCTGCCGTCCCGCCGCAAATGCCAGCAATTGCATTCCGCCGCCTCCTCGCGTTCGGCCAACTTCAAGTCCTCCTCGACCACGCCGGCCGCGCGATCCTCCGGCAGGAACAGCTTTGCGAAAGGTTCGCCGATCATTTCGCCCGCATCGAAGCCGAAAGTCAGCGCCGCACCCGGATTCCAACTCGTCACGACGCCGGCCAAATCGAGAGTCAGGATGGCGAAGTCTTTGGCGCTGTCGAAGATCAGCCGATAACGCTCCTCGCTCAAGCGCACCTTTTCCTCGGCCAGCTTGAACCCCATGATCTCGGACGCTTGCCGCGCATAGAGGTCGGTCAGCCGCATTTCTCGCTCCGTCGGCCGATGCGGCTCCCGAAAGTAAGTGGAAAGAACGCCCAGGAAAGCCCCGGCCCGGTCGAACAACGGGGTCGACTGCAATGCCCGGTATCCCGCCTGCTCGACTGGCACCCGCCAGTGCACAGCGTCCGAGGGGTGCAACGTGACGTCTTCGATGACCACCCGCTCCCGCAGCCTGCCATCGTGATCACATGGGTTCTCAGTCTCCCCGGTCTGGAGGTGATCCAGAAATTCGGAACCAAAGCCTCTTTGCGCCACAATGGTCAGTTGGCTGGTGGTGCGGTCACAGAGTTGGACGGTACCGAAATCCGCGCTTTGCAGTTCCACCACCGCGTCGAGCACCTCCTCCAGAATCGGGCGCAATTCACTGCTGCCCAGCAGGCGGGTCCCCAGGTCCTGCAATCGCGTCATGACCGCCAGATCGGCAGCCAACGCATCCTTCATCGTCCGCAGCTCCTCTTCGGCTTCTTTGCGCTCGGTAATGTCCCGGGTCGTGCCGGCCACCGCCTCCACGCTGCCATCGGCCGCCAGGATCGGCACCAGGATGTAATCGTAGAACCCCTCCCCGCCCGCCCCGCCAAAGCGCATCTCATCGCGCACCGGCTGGCGCGAGTCGATGACCTGCTTGATCTGTTCGGACAGCTTCAGGGCGGGCGCCGGGGTATGATCGATATCGTGGAAGGTCCGGCCCAGCGCCTTCTCGAGAGTCGTTGCCCAGAACTTCAAGAGAGGGCGATTCAGATAGGTGAAGCGGCCTTCGAGATCGAAAGTGAAGATGAAGTCCGGCACCGAGGAGACCACCGCGTCGAATTTGCGCACCTCCCGATCCAGTTCCTCGCTGGCCGCGCGCAGGGATTCCTCCGATTGTTTGCGTGTCGTGATTTCGACGAAGGTGAGCACCAGCCCGGCAATGTGGTCATCCATCGTCCGGTAAGGAGCCATTTGCGCGATAAACCAGCGCCCGTCGAGGGTGGAAATCTCGTGCTCCACCGGGACGAGGCGGTCGAGCACCTGTTCGGCGTCGCTCGCAATGGCGGGGTAGCGCAATTGGTGGCTCAGATCGGACAAAGGACGGCCAATATCGCCGGGAATCAGATTGAAAAGCGGGACGGCAGACGGTGTGTAGCGTTTGATCCGCAGTTCGCGATCCAGAAACACGGTGGCGATTTGCGTCGACGCCATCAAGTTCTGCAGATCGCTGTTCGTCCGGTCGACTTCATCGACCTTGGCCTTCAACTCCTGGTTGACCGTGATCAACTCTTCGTTGATCGACTGCAGTTCTTCCCGGCCGGTCTCGAGTTCCTCCGTCGCCGAACGCAACTCCTCGTTCATGGCTTGCAGTTCTTCGTTCGAGGCCTTGAGGTCCTCGACCGAGGCTTCGTACTGCTCGACCATCTCCCGCCGTTGGGCCTGCAAGGCGTCCAGTTCCTGTTCCAGGCGGGGCCGGACTGCATCGGCGGCGGCCTGGCCGGAGATGACCTCGCCCTTCGCCGGCGCATCATGCTCGGCAAAAATGATGAGCTGAAAATCCGGCGCGGCGGGATGCACGCGCAAATCAATCGCCCGGCTGGCGCCGTCAATCTCCACGGGCACGCCGCGCACTTCCACTTCCAGGCCGGACTGCGCCACGCGGAAGAGGGCCGCCCGCAATTCCAGGCGCAACATGGGATGGACCGCGCGTAGGAGATTGGTGGTCGGCTCGCCGCCGCTAAACTGGACGTAGCGGCCGGCGTGTTCGGAGAGGTGGACGATGTTTTGGTCGGCATCGATGATGACCGAGGGAGCGGCGAAGCGTTCCAGCAGCCGGAAATGCGCGGCGCCGAAGGAGGCGGGCGGCCTTTCTTCGGTAAAGCGGTGGCCAAGCGCCATGCTGGGCGCGGGCACCTTCTCGGGCGGGCGCACCAGGGCCAGGGAAGTCACGAGCCCCTGGTGAGTCAGGGTCCCGGCAGGGGCGCCACTCAAAATCGGGGGCAGTTGCCGCGGGGAATTGCGTCGCAGGTAGAGGCGATGCTTCTTGTTGAGCGGCGTAAAATATTTGCCGGCGCTCTCGGCCGACTCCGAGCCGCCGAGGAAAAGCAGCCCGTCCGCGCGCAGCGCGAAGTGGAAAATATCGAACGCGCGCAGTTGCGCCTCCGGGCGCAAATAGATCAGCAGATTGCGGCAGGTGACGAGGTCCAGGCGGGAGAAGGGCGAGTCCTTGAGCAGGTCATGCGGGGCAAACAGGACCGTTTCGCGCACGGCGCGTTTGACCCGGTAGCCGCCCGGCTCCTTGGAGAAAAAGCGGCGCAGGCGATCCGGCGAGACATCCGCCGCAATCGTGTCCGGATAGAAGCCGTCCCGCGCACTGCGCAGCGAGATTTCATCGACGTCCGTGGCAAAGACTTGCAACGCGGGCGGCGCGTCGAGATCGGCGGCGTATTCGGCGAGCAGCATGGCGATCGAATACGCTTCCTCGCCGGTGGCGCAGCCAGCCACCCAGACTCGCACTTGCTCGTCCATCTGCTTGCCCCGGAAGAGCCGGGGCAATTCGTCCTTGAGCTGCTGGAAGGATTCGCGGTCGCGGAAAAAGTTGGTGACGCTGATGAGCAGGTCCTGCAACAACGCCCCGGACTCGCCCGGGTGCATGCGCAGGAAGGCGAGATAGTCCGGCAGATTTTCCAGGCCGTTGACCTGGAGACGGCGGGCCACGCGGCGCAGGATAGTGCCGCGCTTGTAGTAGGAGAAATCCCGCCCGGTGCGCAGGCGCAGGAAGGCGAGGGTCTCCCGCAAGGCGGCTTCGTCGTTTTCGTGCGCGGGCGCGAGCCGCGCCGGCGGATCTTCCACCGGCAGGCGCAGGCGGTCCCCGCTGCGGCGGTACGCCAGCAGGCGATCCGGCATTTCCGCCACCGGCAACACCCAGTCGACCATGCCTGTCGCAATGGCGGAACGCGGCATGCCGTCGTGTTCGGCCTCCACCGGATCCTGCGCGATGGTCAGGCCGCCGCGTTCCTTGATGCGCTTGATGCCGATGGCGCCGTCGCCGTCCGCCCCGGACAAAACGATGGCCATGGCACGCGGTCCGTGGGTATCGGCCAGGGTGCGCAACAGGAGGTCGAGCACGACGCGCTTGCCGCGGTCCTGCTGCAGATCCAGCACGTGCAGGTGCCCGTCTTCCATGGACAACTGCTTGCCCGGCGGGATGACGTAGACGCAGTTCGGCTCGATTTTAACCGCGGCTTTCACCTGAATGACACTCATTCGGGTGACGTTGCTCAAGAGAGAAGCCAACGTGCTCTCGTGTTCCGGTGAAAGATGCAGCACGACGACGAAGCCCATGCCGGAATCTGGTGGCATGCGGGAGAAGAACTCGCGCAACGGACCAATGGAGCCCGCCGAGCCGCCCAGGCCGACGACGGGCAGGATCTTTTCCGCGGCGATGGGAAGAATGGCCTCCATGTCTCCGGGGCCACCCATTTCCGAGTGATCCGGCGAGAGCACGGATGACTCCTGGTCGCCCGGGGCTTCGACGGCCAGCGGCGGCGTGGGCTCATCCTGGTCGTCCATGGCAGGGTTTGGTGCGGTGCGAGTAGCGAAGCCCCCACCTGACGCCAGCGGTGCGGCCGACTGACACCCCAGTCAAGGGTGGACTTTACCACAGAGTAGAACGTTCACGCTGTTCTTTATGCGTTTGGAATTTATCGCTGCTGTCTAAAGGCCCAAGTCGTCCGGTGTCGCCGGTTTGACGCTTTCGTCCCAGCCGCGCGGGCGGGTGGTTTTCAACCAATCCACCTGCTTGTGACTGATCAACACCCCGAGCGTCCGCGGGCTTTGCAACGGCACCTGCGCGAGTTCCTCGATCTGTTCCTCCGGCTCGAGCGCCTCCTTATGGCGAGGGGGAGGACCACCGGGACGTTTGGGTCGCATCGGCTTGTACTTGAGGTAAAGGCGCTCGAGCGGCTCCGCGCTAAGCAGCACCAGGCGAGACTTGAGCGGTGCACAGCGATACTCCTTGTTCAAGATCGTCCCGCCAAAGGCAAACCGTTTCAGAAAGGTGGCTTTGGGCGTGCTGTAAACCAGCGTGTAAACCGCTTCGCGATCAAAGATCGCGAAATAGGTGAGATCGCGGTCGACGAAGAGTTTCTCCGGCGGTGGAATGACTTTGTAGCGACCATCCTGCGTCACGATGATGATGCGATCCAGTTCCGAGCAACGGAAAGCCGGCTCCAGGCCATCTCCCTTCACGCCATAGCCCAGGTAGCCTCGTACCGGATCGTAGGCGATGGCCAGGTTCTTGACCGCCAACTCGCGCGCGTCTGCTTCCGCGAAGGTGGTGATCCTGGTGCGGCGGGGATAATCCTTCCCATAGGTCTTTAGCAGATTCTTGAGGTAATTGATCGCATAGCGGGTGAGCCCCTTGAGGTTCTTTTCGGTCTCACCCAACTGCGTGACCAACTCATCGATTTCGCGTTGGTTTTGTGAGATATCGAAAAGCGATATCCGGCGAATGCGCAGACCCAAGAGCATCTCGACATCGGCATCCGTGACATCCCGGCGCAACTGCTCACGGTAGCGATTGACCCCGGACAGGACTGCCCGCTGCACCGCCTCCGCGGACTCACACTTCTCGATGGTCTTGTAGATGCGATTCTCGATGAAGATTTGCGCCAGCGTCTTTTGCTGGATGCCGGCATTCAAATCATCCCGGCGCCATTCCAATTCCTGCTTCAGCAAGTCCACCAACTGCCGGGTGTTCTCGCGCAACACTTCATCGACGTCCATCTCCACGGGACGATCCCCGCGGATCAGCACCGGCCGTGCGCTCAAAATCTGTTCGCATTCGGTAAAGAGGTAGAGCGCGGCAATGGTCTTCTCCGCATCCTCACCCGGCGAGAGCTTGATCTCGATCTCGACGTTTTCCGCCGTGAAATCGTCGATGGAGCGGATGCGCAGTTTCTTCTTGCGCACGGCGTCTTCAATCGAAGCGATCAACGCGTCCGTGGTCGTGCCGGCGGGCAATTCGCGAATGACCAGCGTGCCGGAAAGATGCTCCTTGGGCGTGATGACCGCGCGCAATTTGATCCGGCCGATGCCCTTGGCATAACCCGTGGCGTCCATGAGACCGCCCTGGGTAAAATCCGGCAGCAAGTCGAAGGGCTTGTCTTGCAGGATGGCGATCTGCGCTTCGATCAACTCGCAGAAGTTGTGCGGAAGAATGCGCGTGCTGAGCCCCACGGCGATCCCTTCGGCTCCCAGCATCAACAACAGCGGCAACTTGGCCGGCAGCGTGACGGGTTCCTTGTTGCGTCCATCGTAGCTCGGGATGAAGTGCGTGAGCTTGTCGTTGAAGATCTCATTGCGCGCGAGATCGGTCAGACGGCATTCGATGTAACGGGCGGCGGCGGCGGGATCGCCCGTGTAAATATTGCCGAAGTTGCCCTGCTGATCGATGAGGTAGCGCTTCTGCGCCAAGGCCACCAGGGCATCACCGATGGAGGCGTCCCCATGCGGATGAAACTTCATACAGTCGCCGACGATGTTGGCGACTTTGATGAACTTGCCATCGTCGTTGACGTGCAGGGTGTGCAGAATGCGGCGCTGCACGGGCTTCAAGCCGTCTTCGAGCGCGGGAATGGCGCGGTCCCGGATAACGTAGCTGGCGTACGAGAGGAAGTTGCGATCCATCAACGCGCGGAACGGCAGATCATCCGGCGGCGGCGCGGGTGGAGCGCCGTCGGCGGGGCCGTCCGGTGGGCTGGATAGATTTTCGTCCGCCGGCTCCGGCGGTAGAGCCAGCTCCTCATCGATCGGCGGTGGCTCGAAATCCAGCAGCCCATCCGCCGGCAGCGGATGCCGGTGGGGAGATGAACTGCCGATCAGCCCAAGAGGCAGCGCCGGCTGGTCGGAATCGGAGTTTCTCATCGGCAGCAAGTGGGCATGGCGCGCATGAAGCAACAAAGCAAGGCAGCAAAGCTGCCTATAGTGCCTTGAGGTAGGGATCGCTCTCCGAGCGACTCCGTGACTGTCTGGAGAACCTTATCATTTGCGCCGTGGAAGCCCCGGTACACCTGCGTTCCAGACAGCTTCGGAGTCGCTCGGAGAGCGATCCCTACCCTTTCTGGAGCCGCTACGCGCGGCGGGATCCTGAACTTCCACCTCATGACGCCACCGCAGATATCTCCTCCGCCTCGACCACTAGCTTGCTCATGATGTATTGGCGACGTTCGGGGGTGTTCTTGCCCATGTAGAAATCCAGGATATGTGGTGTGGCGGGCAGGTTTTCCACTTCAACTTTGCTCAGGCGCATGCCAGCGCCGATAAAGGCCTTGAACTCGCCGGGCGAGATTTCTCCCAGGCCCTTGAAGCGCGTGATCTCGTGACCGGGGAGGGAGGCGATCGCCGCCAAGCGTTCCCGCTCATCGTAACAATAGACGGTCTTCTTCTTGTTGCGCACCCGGAAGAGCGGCGTCTCCAGGATACTGACGTGGCCGCGGACGACTAAATCCGGAAAGAAGCGCAGGAAAAACGTGATCAACAAATTGCGGATATGCAGGCCATCGACATCCGCATCTGTCGCCAATATAACGGTCTCATAGCGCAAGCCTTCGATGCTGTCCTCGATATTCAAGGAACGCATGAGATTATACATCTCATCGTTCTTATAAATGGCGGCCCGCTTGAGATCATTGACGTTCAACGGTTTGCCCTTGAGCACAAAGATGGCCTGGGTCATGACGTCGCGGCAACTCACAAGCGACCCGGCGGCGGATTGGCCTTCCGTCAGGAAAATCATGGACCCGCCGCCGGCGCCTTTCTTCTGATTGAGATGCAGCTTACAATCCTTGAGTTGCGGAATACGCAACGTAATTGCGCCGCTGCGCTCCCGCGCAAGCTTCTTGACACTTAACAGCTCCCGCCGCAAACGCGCGGTATCCTCCACCTTAAGCGCGATCTTTTCCGCCGCCTCCGGATGGCGATGCAAGAGATCGGTCACGATATCCCGCACGCGGGTTACCAACTCGCCGCGAATCTCCGTATTACCGAGCTTGTTCTTGGTCTGTGACTCAAAAACAGGGTCCTTCAGCCGGATCGCCACAGCGGTGACCAGGCCTTCCCGCACGTCATCCCCTTCATACTTCTTCTTGGTGAACTCGTTAACTGCCTTGAGGATGCCTTCGCGAAAGGCGCTCAGGTGCGTGCCGCCGTCGCTCGTGTATTGACCGTTAACAAAGGAGTAATGCGTCTCGCTGAAGCGTTGCGTATGGGTAAAGGCCAGTTCCAGCGTCTTCTCGCGATAATGCAGCGGAGGGTAAAGGGCGTCCTGCTCGTTGTTGGTATCCTCGTCGATGAGGTCGAGCAGACCGTTCTTGGAATGATAGAGCGTGCCGTTATAGCGAATCTTCAGGCCGGCGTTTAGATAGGTATAGAGGCGCAGCCGGCGCGTGGTGTGTTCTTCGCGGAATTCGACGCGCTTGAAGATGGCTGGGTCCGGCGAGAAGACGACGAGGGTGCCGTTGCGTTCACCGGTCTTTTCCGCGCCCTTCTTTTGCTCGAGCAACACGCCCTGGCGGAAGGCCGCGCGCGCGTACTGCCCCTCGCGGTAACTCGTCACCTGAAATTCGCTCGAGAGCGCATTGACCGCCTTGGTGCCGACACCGTTCAAGCCGACGCTAAACTGGAAAACATCATCGTTATACTTGGCGCCGGTGTTGATGCGGGAGACGCATTCCACCAGCTTGCCCAGCGGAATGCCGCGGCCGTAATCGCGGACCGTCACGGTGGTGCCGGCGATTGTCAGGACAACTTCCGCGCCGTGCCCCATGATGAATTCGTCGACGGCGTTATCGATGACTTCCTTGAGCAGCACGTAAATGCCGTCATCGTAATGGCTGCCATCGCCGATCCGCCCGATGTACATCCCCGTGCGGGCACGGATGTGTTCGAGCGAAGAGAGCGTCTTGATCTTGCTCTCGTCGTAGACGGCGCCGGGACGGCCAGTGGCGGGGGGCGAATCGGGCATGGGTGCGGGAAGCCGGCAGGATACGGAAGCTGGCGGGCGCAGGCAACGCGTTTCAACCTGCGCGTCAGCGCTAACTCGCCAGCGCGGGAGCCTCGCTGGGGATCGGGACGATCAACTCCGGCAGGCACTGGATCGTCTCACGCGCCAGGTCGGTGGCCTGGGCCAGGGTCGAAACCGTCCAATCCGCCGGGGAAGATTCGAGCGTGCGGCGAGCGGTTTGAGAAGGCGACTTGGCGTCCCAGAGCCCGACGAGGATCTTGAGTTCTGGCAGCGCGGTGCGCAGACGCTTGGCCAGATGCCGCGCCTGCATGACCGCAAATGGACGCACCGCGGAGAGACACACCATCGGCACCTGCCGCTCGCCGACCGCGGCCGTCATTTCACTGACCAGCGTTTTGAACGGCAGCACCTCGCTGCCGATCCCGGCCGCCGCCAAAAGATTAGCCAGCAGCAGCCCGGCGATCTCGTCAGCGTCCGTCTTGACGGGCAGGATCAGCACCCGGACTGGCCCAGGCACGGGCAGCGGCGCAGCCGGGGAAACTGCGCCACCCTCAGCGGCGGCGTCTGGCGCAGGCGCGACGGGAGTTAGGGCACGTTCGTGCAAATCCTCGGCCAGGGTGCGCAACGTTTGGCGGATCAGTTGCTGACGGTCCTCGTCCAGCGCGCCCTGCTGCGCGTCCAGTTGCGCCTGGTTGAGCGCGGGGATGACCACTTCATCGTAGAGTTGCGCCGGTGTCTTGGTTTCCAGGCCGGTCTCGACCAACTCGGCGACTTCTTCCTGATCGAACGCCAGCAAACGCTGGTAGAGCCTGGTGTCGAGCGGCAGAACCGGCTCATCGCCCAGCAAGGTGTGCAGGAACTCCAACTGCGGCACATACCGGCCCAACACCACAATGCACACCGTCAACGGCGTGGACAGCAGCAGCCCCACTCCGCCCCAGAGCCACGTCCAAAAGGTGGCCGCGATGACCACCGCCACCGGCGAGAGCCCCGTGCTGGCCCCATACAGCCAGGGCTCCAACGCGTTGCTGGTGATCACCTCCAGCGTAATAAACAAAGCCGCCGTTAACGCGACCGGCCACCAGGAATGAAATGCCGCCAACGAGAGAGCCAGGGGCGCGAGCGAACTCACCCAGAAGCCGATGTACGGCACAAAGCGAAACAGCGCCGCCAGCAAGCCCCAAAGCGCGGCATTGGGCACATGGATGAAAAACAGGCCGACGGCCACGGCGACTCCCAGCGTGAAATTCACCGCCACCTCCGCCTGCAAATAGCGGCTGACGCGGTTGCCGGCTTCGTCCACCGCTTGCGTGGTGAGCGACAGACGCTCCGGGCCCGCCAGATGCAGGAGGCGGTCGCGCAAATCCTCGCGCTCGATCAGCATGAAGACCGTGAAAATCACGACGATCCCCGCCGTGCTCAAGGGAGCGAGCAGTGGCCCGAACAGGTTACGCAGGAATTGGGGCGCGCTGGCGGGTGGATCTACAATCCGCACCGCCAGCGGCGGTTTGTCCGGCTCCCCGGCACTGTGGCCGGCGGCGCCGGCAGAGCCATGGGCCGTACCGCCCGGGGCCGTGGCGACCGCCGTCTCGTTCGCCCGCTGACTGATGCGGGCGAGCACGTCGGCCGCGCTGCGCAAGGAACCTCCCTGCCCGCGTAAAGCCTCAAGCTTGCTCTGGATGTTTCCCTGGTAAGCCGGAATTTTCGCGGCCAGGTCCATCACCTGACTGGCGGTGATCCAGCCGACCACCGCAAAGAAACAGAAGAAGACAGCCGTAACCAGCATCACCGCCGGTACGCGGCGAAAGCCCCAATGTTCCAGCCGCCGAATCTGCGGCCCCAGGAGAAAGCTGAAGAGCACCGCTAGCGCCAGCGGGACGAGTACTTCCTTGGCGAGGTAAAGTACCACCAAGGTCAGCACCAGCGCACTGAGCGGCAGCCTGCGAATCCGCGGCGCCGGCAGGGGGGATGCCACGAAAGACGACTATGGGTAGTTCGCTATCACGAAGCAGGGGACACCCTAGACCCCTCTACGTCCCGTCACCAATTGGATGACGAAGACTACCAGTGCCACGACCAATAGAATGTGAATCAAGCCGCCGGCGATGTGAAACAGAAGGCCAGCCAGCCAGAACAAGATCAGAATGACAATAATGGACCACAACATGGGATTTTTTGGTAAGAACCGCGTTCTGGATCGATAACCAAGGCGAGTCTTCCGCCCGTCCGATCCACCTTGTAATCGCTGCCCGAACTCCCTCTAGCCGCACGGCCGGAAGAAATTACCTCCCCGGTTCCAGCCTCTTTAATTTACATTGCAGAGCTCATCCCGAAACTGCATCGACTTCTGGGTCAGCTTGCGCAAGGCGAGGTCTAGCCGCGTCTTGATGGTGCCCAGCGGAATGCCGGTGCGGGCCGCAATCTCCCGCTGGCTCATCTCCTTGAAGTAGCTCAGATGAATGACCCGCTCCTGCTCGACTGGCAGGCTGCCGATGATTTTCAGGAGGAAGCGGCGCAAATCCATCGTCACCGGGGTCTCGACGCCGCAGCCGGCGATCATGGCGTGATCGGCGGAGCCCGCCTCGCCATCGCCGGCTTCGAGCCGCAGCTTCTCGCTCGCTTCGGCGCGCCGGCGGATCTTGCGGTAATGATCGATAGCCCGCCGCCGGGCCATGCAGATAATCCAACCGAGCGGCTTGCCCTTTTTGGCGTCGAAATTGGCCGCCCGGGTCCAAATCTCCATGAACACGTCCTGCAAAGCCTCCTCCGCGTCCGCTTCATTGGGCAGGATCTCCGCGACAATCTTGCTGATCAGGGGACGATAACGCCCGTAGAGTTGGTTCAACGCCCGCTGGTCCCGGCCGATGATGGCGGCCATGAGTTGTTCATCGGTCGTTTCGACGGCGACGGGTACTTCAACGATCTGCGGCGACGGAATGTTCATGATGCAAGGTTGTGAAACACCGGGTTTTACGGTTCATCATTGGAACACCGCGCCGTGGGCCGCGCCATCGGGCCGAAAACGGTTTGAGCGTTGGTGCAACCACCCCAATGCGGCTTGGGTAAAACCCCCCACAGCAGGGCCGTTTCGCACGGCGACGGCCGAACGTGACAGCAGGGGACTCCCGCTCTATAGTCGCGGGCGCCCGGGAGAGCGTGGTCGTCCAACCAATGCATCCGTCACCCCCCAACGCCAGCGAGAAGAAGCGCATCTTCCTGGTCGACGATCATGCCATCCTTCGGCAAGGCCTGGCCAACGTCCTCAACCAACAGTCGAATCTCGTCGTCTGCGGGGAAGCCAGCGATCCGGCCGAGGCCATGATGTCGATCGAACACCTCCAGCCGGACCTCGCGCTGATCGACGTTTCGCTGCGCCTGGGCGACGGCCTGGAGCTGCTCAAGGACCTGCGCGCCCGCCAGCCCCGCTTGCTGACGCTGATGCTTTCCATGCACGATGAGGCGCTCTACGCGGAGCGTGCGCTCCGGGCCGGCGCCCGCGGCTACGTGATGAAGCTGGAGAAAATCGACCGGCTGCTCCTGGCCATCAACCGGGTGCTCTCGGGCGCCATTTACGTCAGTGATCAGGTCGCCGCCCAGGCCGTGCGCCGGCTGGCGGACGGCGGGGTCAGCCATGAACCCGAAGAAACTTCGGATGCCTACGTGGAACGCCTGACGGACCGCGAATTGCAGGTATTCCGGCTCATTGGCCGAGGCTTGGGCACCCGCCTCATCGCGGAAACACTGCATTTGAGCCGCAAGACCATCGAGAGCCACCGCGAGCACATCAAGGCCAAGCTGGGCCTGAAAAACGGCAGCGAACTCATCCAGCGCGCCATCCAGTGGGCGCAGCATTCGCACAGCGCCAAGCCGTTGCCTTGAGGCTGGCGGGCGAACGCCGGCTATTCGGCCAGTCCGCAGCGTTTCTCCAGTTCGATCCGGTCCAGCTTGCCGCGCGTCGTGCGGGGCAGGCGCGCTTCCACCCACAAGTTGCGCGGCACCTGCCAGGCGGGCAATCGGTCCGCCAGCGCTGCCTGGATCTCCGCGCGCGACCGTTCCGTCTCGACCGCCGCCAGCAAGAAATCCTCGCCGCCGCCACCGGCATCGCGGACGCCAACCTTACGCAGACCGACGCCCACCCAGGCGTCCGAGACGCCCGGCAAGCCGCGCAAGACGCGTTCGATTTCGACTGGCGCAACCTTGCGGCCACCGACGTTAGCCAGTGACGTCGCGCGCCCAGTCAGCACCAGTTCCTGATGCGTGCCCCACGCTCCAAAATCAGGCAGCCGGTGCTCGCCAGGAGCTACCACCGCGGCGCTGCGGACGATCACACGGTCTTCCTCGTCCAGGCGCACTTCCACGCCTGCCAGCGGCGTGCCGACGCTCCGGCCGGTCAGCGTGGCATCCCCGGTGCGGTCAAAGCAGATGCCGCCCGTTTCGGACGAGCCATAAAAATTCTGAATTTGCAGGCCGAGCTTCGTGGAGAATTCCGCCGCCATCCCCGGGCGCAACGGCGCGCCCGCTGAGATGACGCGCCGCAGGCTGCGCAGCCGGGCCGGATCCAGCGAGGCGGATTCCGCCATGGCGCGCAGCACCGCCGGTACGGAAGGAAAAACCGTCGCGCCGAATTGAAACACCAGCGCAGCCAACGCTTCGGGCAGCATTTCGCTCGACGCGATGACCAACGTCCCTTGCCCGAGCAGCGGCAGCACCAAGTTGCCGAGCCCGTAGGAGTGTCCAAACGGGATGGCGCCGAGATTGCGGTCCTCCGGCCCGATTTCCATGGTGGCGCAGATTTGCGCGCCGTCCGCCAGCATGTTCTCAGCGGTAAACGCCAGGGGGCGCGGTTCGCCCGAAGTGCCGGACGTCGTTTTAATAAGACAAAGATCGGCTGCTCCCACTGGCGCATCGACAGCCAGCGGTTGCCAGGTGCCGTTGGCGGTAGCCAACCAATGGGCGCCCAGGCCGCTGGCGACGGTGGCGTGTTGGCTGGCGGGCAATGAGGTGTCCAGCGGCAACGCGATGGCGCCGAGTTCTTGCAAACCGAGAAAGACTGCCAGCCAGCCCGCCCCGTTTGGCTCCGCGAAAGCCACCGTCTGACCCGGCGCAAAATTAGTAGGTACGGTTTGCGCCCAAGCCGACGCCCGGTCGCGCAGTTCCGCCCGCTCCACTCCCAGCCCCGTGGCACCGTCGATCAGCGCCAGTTGGTGCGGGCCGGCTGCGACCGTCTGAGCCCAAGTGATCCACAATAGCGTCGGCATTCGTGGCAATAGAGCCGCTTTCCCGGCGTTTGCATCGGCTGCTCGGCTTTAGCCGGGGCTGGCCGCGACCAATTTCGGCAGCACGACGTACATTTCTTCAATCTGACGCTGCCGGGTGGCAGGCAGGCGCGCCCAATCAACGACCTCGACCAGAATGGGTATGTCACTCTCGCTAAAGGCCGAAATCAAACGGCCAAATGCCGGCTGCGGGACTTCGAGATCGGCAGGATTGCGAATGACTAGATCTAGATCGCTCCCGGCGTGGTTGCCACCTGTCACGCGGCTGCCATAGGCCCAGACCTCGGCTTGCGGCACGTTGGCCGCCAGCACCTCGAGCACAAGCCGGAGAGTTTCGGGCGAGAGATCAAGACCTAGCACGGACAAATGCCTCCTTCAAAGCGGTCTCGAGCTGGCGGGCGTCAGTCAGAAAAGACGGCAGAAGCGCCAGCGTTTCCTCGGCGAGTTTCTCGCCATAATCATGCGCGGTGCTGTTGCGGTTGTCCCGATAGGCAAACCACCGGGTCACGGCAGCGTCGTCCAACAAGCCATGTTTTGCAGCCTGGCGAAAAACATCTTTATAAGTGAGTTCGTCCACCGGACGCGGCGCTGCCGCAAACATCTTCAGCGCCTTGCGCAGCAGTTTGCCGCCAACTTCCAGGGTGAGTTCGAAACCCTTGATCACCGCATTCCGGTAGACCTCGTAATCGATGCTGCCGGCTTCCGCCTCCGTTAACTTGAGCAACGATTTTTCCAGCGTTTGAATGCAGCGCGCCAAAGTGTCGGTGTCCAAGCTCATCCTGCTGTTTTATCCATGCCACGGCGTCACGGGAACTCAAGCGATCTGCACATCCGGCCGCCATTCCAGCACGGTCGCGTCGCCCGAGGCCAGGCATTCGCCGACGGCGTTCTCGACCCGGCCTTGAAAACGGATCAAACCACCCAGGCCCGGCGGCTCGTCGCCTCCCGCCACCGTCACCCGGAGCGGTTCTTCGGTGGGCAGAGTTTTGGCGACGAGTTGCAGCCGCCGGCTGCCCAGCAGCAGCCCGCGCGTCGCTCGCGCGAAAGCATGGCCACGCGCTAGTTCGCTCAGGCCGTGATGCACTGCGGCGGTTTGGGCGATCAACTCCAGGGCAAATGCGATCGGCACCTCGCCGCCGCAAAACTGCGCGAATTCCTGGTCGAACCAACCTTCACAGCACGTCTCCGCCGGCGCGTGGGCGAGCACGGCCCGCAGCAGGAGCATCGGCGGCCGATGCGGGAGCAGTTCGGCTGGCGCCGGCCACGTTCGGCCCGGTTTCTCGCTCGCCATTACGAGATGGAGGCCAGTTCCGGCTCGGGCTCCGTCGCCGGCGCTCGCCCGGTTGCCTCGTCAGCCGCCGTGCGTCGCTCCGGCAGCCGTTCGGTAGCCGGCAACGGCACCGTTTCCGCCACCGAACGCCGCCACCAACTGCGCCAGCCTTCCGTCAACTCCAGGCGCAGCCAACCCAGCATTGCGCCCAGCAGCGGTCCCGTGCTCGTGAGGCCGAAAGTGAAACCGCGCAAGACGTACCGGCGGCGGTCGTTTTGCCGGCCCAGCCGCCCTTGTTCCCGCCGCCGCCGGGCGATGCGGGCAAAGCGGCGGTTATACCCACGCATGTACCAGTAGACCAGCACCGCCCGCGGATCGGCGAAGCTCGAGCGCGCAAACACGTCCGTCCCTTTGCGAAAAATGTGGCTGACCACGAAAAATATGTAGAGCCCGAAGTCCAGCAGGAACGCCAGACGCATCAGGTCGAACTCTCCGATGTACTCGTACTTGTCCCGGTAAAGCGCGTCGAACCAGCGATGGTAGCCGCGTTCAAAATCCGCGTTGTGTCCACGCAGACGAGCGGCCAGATCCGGTTCCCCCCGCCTTTCGGCCGCGATCAACTTGGAAACCGCTACGGCCGTCGACGCGATCCATTCGATCCCCGGGCTGTACAGCGGATCGATAAACCCCGCTGCGTCGCCGACGAGAGCGAAGCCATCCCCGGCGTAGGTAGTCGTGAAATAAGGCAGGTTCTTGCGGTAATGGACATCGCCCGGGGCGATTTCCGCGTGCTCCAGCAGCTCGCGCGCGACGGGATGGCGCGCGACCAGAAACTCGCGCAGGCGTTCCCCCAGGCTGCCGCCCCTGGGCAACGAAACCAGACGCTGATCGTAAACCAGGCCGATGCTGACATCCCCGCCCTTGAGCGGAATCCACCAGCTCCACCAGCCGTCGCCCAGCAAATGGTTGGTGGCCGTGCCGCGCGTCCCGTAACAGGCGGCGGCCCAGGCCGGAAATTTCCGCGCCAGCTCCAGCCCGTCCCAGTCTTTGACGTTGCTCCACCGCGCCCAGATCGACGCGGTCGGATGCGCCGTGTTCGGCCGCCACCAGCCCTGCTGGCGCGCCAGCAATGCCGCCACTCCGGAAGCATCCACCACCCATCGCGCGAGCAATTGCTCCTCGCCGCCGGCCTCACCGCGGATGGTGAGCCGCTGATAGCCGCTGGGGATCAACTCGGCCCGGGTCAGCTGCGAAGGCCGCCGCAGTTCCGCGCCGGCGGCGACCGCGCGGCGCAAGACCTCTTCGTCCAGGGTGGACCGGTCGACCTGATACCCGGCGATCCGGGTCAGGTAGCGTCCGCCTATTTCGCTGCACTCGTCTAGTTGGGTGGCACGCTCATTGGCAAACCAGAACCGCAGGCCCTGCTTGTTCAGGTGTTCCTCGTTGAGATATTGGGTCAGCCCGAGCGTGCGGCCGAGAAAGTAGCTGCTCGTTTCGACCGTCGACTCTCCCACCCGGCGCGCAAACGCGGCGGCGCGCTCGATGATCACCACGCGCAGCCGGGGGTTCTCGCGCAAGAGCAACGTGGCCGTGGAGGCTCCGGCCAAAGCACCGCCGATCACCGCGACATCATAGGAACCAGCGGGCGAAGGCGGCAATGTCTCCGCGTCCGGGTTCACACCTGCGGCGGCGGGCTGACCATGCGTCATCCCTGATCTCTTAGAGCGATCAAGCCGTCGCAACAACTTCTTTCTGGCTCGGCCGTCGCGGCTCCGGTGGGGTCGCCGGCTGTTCCAGGCAGCGGACAATCGTCTCCGCCAGGGCATCGACGTGCTCGGTGATGCAGGCCAGGTGGCTGCCCGGCAGTTCCCGGACGTCCAACTCACCCAGATACTTTTTCCAATCCCGCAGTCTCCGGTCTTCCGTCCCGCGAAAAAGGTCGTGCGACAACAGCACGGTGGTGGGACCGCCGTAGGGCTGGGGCTGGTAACCGGCCGCGCTCCACAGATAGACCAGCGGCACGTCCCAGCGGGGATCAAACCAGTCCGTATCCGTGGCCTTCCGCTCTCCGCCGGCCAGGATGCTATCGGCCGTTAACGCCTTGACCGGCGGTTCCGCGCGATGCGTCAGGCGATACCAGCGGTTTTTCAGCCGCTCCCGCACCACGACCGCCTTCCGGCTGAAGTCCATGTGCCGCCAACGCTCCAGCCGCGCCAGCAGGAAATGCCAGCGGCAAAACAGATAAAGCTGCCGGTTGGCGCTCAAGCCGCGCTGCCGGCCCAGGGCCGCCGCCGTCCGCCGCAACCGTTTCAGCCGGCGGTTCTCGAGGGTGGCATCGATTATTAGCAGCCGCTCGACCGTCTCTCCCGCCTCCGCGAGCTGGCGGGCGACCTCATAGGCAACTAGGCCCCCCAGACAAAAACCGCCGATGACATACGGACCGTGCGCCCGCACGCCGCGAATGCTTTCCACTTGCACCGCCGCCATTTCTTCGATGGTCGCGGGGGTACTCGGATCGGTCATATCCACCGGCGGCAAGGCGTAGAACGGCTGCTCGGGCCCGAGGTGGCGCGAAAGCTTGACCGAATAAAAGCCGCCGCCGTGAAAATCCCCGTGCAGATAAAAGATCGGCGTCTTGGCGCCTTGATCGTTGATCTTGACCACCGCGGGGGAGCGCTGCCCCGCTTCGTTCTTGAGCATTTCGTTCGCCAGATGCTCGATCGTGGCGTGCTTGAACAAAGCCACCGGCAGGATCGCCTTGCCGAAGATTTGCTCGATCCGGTAAAGCATCCGCATGGCCAGGAGCGAATTGCCGCCCAAGGCAAAAAAGTCGTCCCGGATGCCGACAGCAGGCACGCCCAGCAGTTGTTGCCAGAGATCGATCAACTGATAGTGAATCGTGAGGTAGGGCGCATCGTGCCGCTCCTCCGCCGTCTGCGCGAGGGCCAGCGGCGGGACCGGCAAGGCGGAACGTTCCAGCCGTCCTTCGAGATTCAGCGGAAATCGCTCCAGGACCATGAAGGACACCGGAACGGCTTCGTCCGAGAGACGCTCCTGCAGAAAAGCCCGTAATTGGCTGGGCGCGAAAAGCGCGGCCGGCGCGCCGTCGGTCCGCAGGTAAGCCGCCAGCCGAGGCTTACCTTCCCCTACCCAGCCGACCACGGCATCCCGGATGTGCGGGTGCTCGCGCAAGGCCGCGACCGTGACTTCCGGATCGGTCCGGAAGCCGCGCACGCGCCGCAGATCCACCGCTCGTCCATTCCAACGAATGACGCCATCGGAGCAAGGCCGTCCGAGATCGCCGGTCTGATAGAGCCAGGCGCCGGGTTGACGTGGATCCGGCACGTACTCGGAGTAAGCCAGGCTACCGTCGTTCTCCGGCACACCCTGCAAGAATATTTGGCCGAGCGCTCCCGGCGGGACAGGATGCAAACACTGATCCAGCACCAGCAAACTGATCCCGGGACGTGGGCGGCAAATGTCCGGCAATCCGCCGCCAGTACTGGCGGGCGAGGCCTGTCCCACCTCGGCCGCCGCCTCGGGCGAGCGGACGCAGAAGCGTTCCAGCCAACGCACCGTTTCGGTGGGTAGCCGCCACCAGGCCAGCCGGATCGCGCGCGCGCCCTGGAGCGCCTTTTCCGCCGCTTTAGCGTCCAGCAGCGGCAGGCAGGAAACCGCCGTCTCGATGTCGGCGGCCGCCCCGGCCAGGAGGGCCGCGTACTGGGCCAGGAACCCGTCAATCGTCTCCGGCTCGAAGAGGTCGGTGTTGTACTCGATTTCGAGCCGGGTGCCCCCTGGCTCCTCGACGGCAGCCGCCGTCCACTCGAAAAGAGCCCCGCCACTGGCGGACGCGAGCGGAGTCAGCGTCAGATCGGGCAGTTGCGCCGCCTGGGGGAACGCCGTCTGATAAAGGAAATTAACCTGCAGATGCCGCGGCTGGATGACCTCGATTATTGTCTCGAAGGGCACCTCGGCATGGGAAAACGCCCCAAGCACGGTCTTGCGGACACGGCCCAGCAGTTCGCGGAAAGTCGGATCGCCGGAAAGATTGGTCCGCAGCAAAAGCGGATTGACGAAAAGACCGGCCAGATTTTCCACCTCGACCCGGTCGCGGTTGGCGGAAGGCGAACCGATGACGATGTCCTCCTGCCCACCGGTGCAACGATGGAGCAACGCCGTAAAACCGGCCAAAAAGATCATGAACTGGCTGACGCCTTCCCTGACCCCGACGGCCTTGAGCGCCTGCACGGTCTCCGCCGGGAGCAGCCGCGAGCGGATCGCGCCCGGAGCGTTGTCGCGACGGGCGTGCCGGGGCCGGTCCACGGGTAAATCCAGCGGCGACAGTTCCCCCGCCAATTGTTCGCGCCAATAAGCGATCTGGGGATCGAGTTTGCCCGCGGCCAGGGCGTCGTGCTGCCAGAGCGCGAATTCCGCGAACTGGATCGCCAATTCGGGCAGAGGAGCCGGACGCCGGGTGACCGCCGCGGTATAGAACACGCCCAGTTCCCGCAGGATCAATCCCTTGGTCCAGCCGTCCGCCACGATGTGATGGAGCGTGAGCAGCAGCAGATGCTCCTCTGGCGCCACCCGCACCAGCCGGGCGCGAAAAACCGGCCCCCGAGCCAGATCGAACGGCAGCCGAGCTTCCTCGCTGATTAAATGCTCCGGCACCCGGGCGCGTTCCGGCTCGGGAAAGTCGCGCACGTCGACCAGATCGACGTGCATGGTCGACTCCGGCGCGATCACCTGGCAAAGTTGGCCGCGTTCAAAGTGAAACGTCGTGCGCAGGACCTCGTGCCGCCGCAGGATATTCTGAAAGCTTTCCGCCAGCGCCGCGCGATCCAGCCGGCCCGTCAAGCGCACCGCCAGCGGCATGTTTAAGGCAGGGTTGCCCCCCGGCACCAGTTGATCCAGCAGCCAGAAGCGCCGCTGGGCGGGGGTGGCGGGGAAAACGAAAACTTCCTCGTCCTGAGCGCCGCCGGCCAGATCCTCCGGCGAGCCGTTTAATCCCGGGGAGCCATCGAAAATAGCCGGCCGATCGAGCCGGGATACGACAGCTCGATTGTCTCCACGCACGGTTTCGGTGGGTGGAGAAGCCTTTCCAGTCAACTGAACTTCATCCAGCAAGGTGGCTATCATACGACGATTTATGGTCTGCTGGCTACCTAAAGCAGAAGTCGCGCCCTGCTCCGGAAAATGCAAACGCGACCGGGGCGGCATCTCTGGCGCGATTGCAGCTTTCCTGGAATCCACATGACAGCCGCAGGTCTTTCCTCCTCCCGTGGCGCGGCGGCATCGCGCTCGCAGGCTCCGGCGCGGCCACTTCCGTCCTGGGCCGGGACCATTGGCCGGGCCGTCTGTCTGATCTTGCTGACCGGCCTATGCTACCTGCCTGCCTTGCGCGGCAGCTTTCTTTGGGACGATAACGTCCTCGTTACCGCCAACCCGTTGCTACGCTCGGTGGGCGGACTGCACGACATCTGGTGGAGTACACGGCCTTACGACTATTTCCCGCTGACGTTGACAAGCTTCTGGCTGGAGTGGCCACTCTGGGGGGATCATCCGCTGGGTTATCACCTGACGAATCTCCTCCTGCACCTGGTCAGCGCCATGCTGTTCTGGCGGATCATGCGAGCGCTGCGCCTGCCCGGAGCGTGGTTCGGGGCGCTGCTCTTCGCGTTGCATCCCGTCAACGTCGCGTCGGTGGCCTGGATCGCCGAGCGCAAGAACGCGCTTTCCATGGTGTTTTACCTCGCGTGTCTGCTGGCCTGGCTGCGGGCGGAGAACGCCTTGCCGGCGGACCGCACCCGTTGGCGCTGGTACGGGGCGGCGCTGGCCTTTTACGTCTTGGCGGCGCTGAGCAAGTCGTCGGTGGTAATGCTGCCCTTCGTCCTGTGGCTGCTGGCGTGGTGGCGTCGTGGCCAGGTCGGCTGGGGCGATGTGGCGCGTAGCGCGCCGTTCTTCGCCATTTCGCTCGCCGTTGGGCTGGTCTCGATTTGGTTTCAACAACACCGGTCGATGACTCCCGGGTACCTTCTGGAAGCGCGGCCTTTCTGGTGGCGGGTGCTGCAGAGCGCACATGCCATCCTCTTTTATCTGAGTAAGGGCTTGCTCCCGTTGCGGCTGAGCATGCTGTATCCCGCCTGGCCAGTGACGGCGGCGTCGCCGTCCGCATATTTGCCGCTGCTCGGACTGCTGGGGTTGCTCGGCACGGCTTGGATCGGTCAGGCCCGTTGGGGCCGCGGCCCGGCAGCGGTGCTGGGTTATTTTGGACTGATGCTGCTGCCAGTGGCGGGGCTATTCCACATGGCTTTCTTCGAATACTCCGAAGTGTCCGATCACTTCGTCTACCTCGCGCTCGCCGGACTGCTGGCGGGTGTGGCGGCGTTGCTCGGGCGATGGTACGAACAAGGCGGCTTCCAGGCGCGGGCCGCCTTGGCGTTCATGACCCTGCTCGCCGGATGGCTCTGCCTCGCGTGTTGGCAGCGGGCGGACGATTTCAGCTCAGCGGAAAGGCTCTGGCGCAGCACCCTCGAGGTCGCTCCGGACTCCTTTGCCGCGCACGACAATCTGGGATCAGTCCTGGTGCAGGAGCACAAGCTGTCCTTGGCTGAATGGCATTTCCGCGCGGCGCTTCGGCTGCAGCCGCGTTCTTTCAACGTCAATAACAACCTGGCCGATCTCTTGCGCCAGGAGGGCCGGTGGGCGGAATCGGCGGCGCTGTACCAAGCGGTGTTGCGCGCCCAACCCGATGCCGGCGTCTACAACAATCTCGGGGTGGATTTGTTGGAAACCGGCGATACCCGCCAGGCCCGGGCTCAGTTTCAACGCGCACTGGCGCTGGAACCGGCCTTTGCCATGGCTCATTTCAACCTCTACCGCGCGGCCCTGGCAGACCGGAACTACGCCGCGGCCGCCGCCGAACTGCGGGCCTGTCTGCGCCTCCAGTCGGACGATGTTGAGGCCATGGAAGCGCTGGTCGCGCTGAGCGTCGAAAGCGAGCCAGGGGTATCGGCGCCGGGCTCACCGACTCCCGGCGCGGTGTTGTCCTTGGCCAAACGGATGTGCGAGGTCTCGCGATATCAGGACGCCACGGCGCTGGGGCTCCTGGCCAAAGCATACCTGGCGAACGGTCAGCGCGACGACGCGGCGCGGATCGCTCACCGCGGGTTGGTAGTCGCGGACCAGGCGGGGCAGGCGGACATCCACGCGGAGATCGCGCGGTTTCTGCAATCGTCCCTCTGAGGAGGAGTGCGGTGCCCCACCGGCGGGCTACTCCGTCACCAGCGCCGAACGCTTCATGCGCCGTCCCGCTCGTGACACGGCGGGGATGGAACTAAAGGCGTTGACCGGGCCCAGGTTGCCCGCGCCGCCAGCAACCTCAGTTCCCGCCAACGTCGCAAACGGATTTTCGTACCCGAATTCCCGGGCCATTTCCCACGTCGCGGCCGAGAGAAAATCCTCCGTATAGTCGGCCTTCCATTGTTCAGCTACCTCGGCTTTGAGGGCGCCGTGGCTTTGGAAATTGTGATCGCCTACCTGCGGCGAAAGCTCGTGCACGCCATCGGTCATGCGCGTCTGTCGGTCCTCGTAAGGCTGCACCATCCCGGGATCGAAGCCCACGCCCAGGAATTCGCCCACCATCTCCATGAGCGGCTGAGGATTAGAGACCAAATCTTCAAAGCGAATCCGCCGCTGACGTTTGGCGGGCACCGTCGCCAGGAACTCGTTGATATTCTGATGCGAGATGAGCCAGGTCAATTCCGCCAAAGCTCGCGCGGAGAAATCGTGCCGGCCGCGGTAAGGCGACTCCAGGATAAAGCGCCCTTTTTCGAAGGAGCGGATCATGCCGAGCGGATGCCGCGCGAGATGCAAGTAAAGCGCGCCGTCGAAGAGCGCTTCCGCGCGCCGCAGGACTTCGAGGTCCATGGCGTAGTCCGGTGTCTTGTCGACCAGCAAGCGCGGGGCAACCCAGTTCTGCATCTCCCGATAGAAATCGGGCACGCTTTGGCCGCTGGTTTCGCGGGCGGACATGATCGTCTGGGCCGCCGCGAGGTCGCAATGCTGCATCTCCATGACGGCGCGGATCGTGCCCTCTTGCATGTACCGTTCGTAACCGGTAAACGCGTCCCGCCGCTCAGCCAGGGTAGCAAAGCCCAGCAGTTGCAGCTCGGGCGGTGAGAACAAGCGCGGGTTACCCGCCAGCATGATGCGGCAAAGGGTCGAGCCTGAGCGCATCGGGCTCAGGATGAAAACCGCCGGCGGGTTTTTCGGCCGGCTGAGCAGTGCGGGCGGCAACGGCCTAACGTGCCCGGCGATCGCGCGCATCTTGCTGACATCCGCCTCGCTGACCAGCGTGCTCTCGCCAGCCGGTGCCTGCGGCGCGGCGCCGCCGAAAACGCGCGCCACGGCCGCAGCGTAGTTTTTCTCCAGCAGGGCCGCCATGGACGCGATGGTCGGCGCTTCGAAGACGATCACGAGTGAAAGGTGTTCCGCCAGCAGTTCGCGCAAGCGATTCACCACGCGCAAACCCAACAGCGAGTCGCCGCCGGCTTCGAAGAAATTCGCGTCGACACCCAGGCGCGCGACTCCCAAAACCTCCGCCCAGATTTGGCCGAGCCGCTCCTCCAACGGTGATTGCGGCCCCCGCGCCCCGGCGCCCGGTGCACTGGCGCTGGCGAAGTCCGGCGCGGGCAAGGCCCGGCGATCGACTTTGCCATTGGGCGAGAGCGGCAGCGCGGGCAGCGCCACGAAAGCGGCCGGCACCATGTACTCCGGCAGCCGGGCCCGCAGGTGCTCGCGCAAGGCAGCAGCCTCCTCGCCTTGCATTGTGTGTGCGGGATTGGCCCCGGCCGTCTGCTTGGAGCGCGGCTCGCTGGCATATTCCAAGAGCGGGCGTTGCGGATCGTAGCCGGCCGGCGACGGGAACACCGCCAAGCCCGCTTGCCGCGTGAAAACGGCATCGATCTCACCAGGGACGCCGCTGGCCGACCAATTAACGCTCGTCCGATAGCCGAGCTCCTCGCCCAACCGCCAGAGTTGTTCGGGATCGACGACGCCGTCCGCGGGGGTGATGGCCGCGGCCAGATCGCTGACCGGGGCGCCGGCATGATCTCCCCGGATGAATTCGAGCGCCTGGACCTCGGCCTGCAAGCGCGCGTTGCCCAACCCCCGGAAGCCTACCGTTTCCGGTTGCTCCGCCTGGAGCACGCCGCGCAATCCCGCGGTGGTCAAGCCCCGCCCGTCCCTCCAATCCGGCACCGTTACGGTGGCCGGCACAGCGCCGACGTGCAGGAGGGCATCGTAGAGGAACTTGGTCGACTTGTTGTGGTACTGGCCGCGCCGGAGCTGGATCTCGACCCCGCCGATCTGCGGCAAATCCTGCGCGAGCCGCCGGAAGAAGCCGGGATCGATGGTAAATTCATCTTCGAGCTGCAGCCGCTTGTGAATGCGTTCCTTGAGCTCGCTGACCGGCAGATCGGCCGGGGCCCGCTGCGCTTGCAAGCTGGCGTGATACATCTCGAAAAGGGCCATACTCTGCACGGCGCCGAGGTACACGCACCCGCCCGGGCGAGTCGCCCGGATCGCTCCGGCCAGCACGCGCCGCAGGTACGCGACGTCCGGGAAATATTGGGCGACGGAGTGGATCAGGACGACGTCGAAGCTGGCGTCCTCGATGCCGCTGAAGTCGTCGGCGGGGCGGGTAAAGAGCTGCACGCCATCGGGCAGTTCGCCGTTCGGCTGCAGCATTTGTTCGCGCAGATATTGAATAGCCGAAGCCGAAAAATCGCTGGCCCAGAATTTCTCGCAGTGCTGTTGCAGCGGCCGCACCAACGCGCCCGTGCCGCAACCAATCTCGAAAACGCTGGTGGCCTTGAGGTCGCGAATCCGCTGCACCGTTTGGGACGCGAATTCACGCTCCTGCTCCTCCGGATTTTCGATGTGAATCCAACGCAGGAAAACGTTGGTCGGGTTCTGCTCCGGCGCCGCCTGCTCGATGGTGGAATGATGCAATTCCTCCCATTGCCCCTGCCAATAGCCGACCTTGTCGCTGCCGTACTGACTGCTGCCGCTTACGCCGGCTTTCGGCACGATGTACGCGACCAGCCGCCGTTCGCCGGGTCCGTCCGCGCGCGCCACCACCACGTTCTGACTCACTTGCGGGTGTGTACCGAGCACGGCCTCGATTTCCTCCGGCTCGATGCGGAAGCCGCGCACCTTTACCTGATGATCGATCCGGCCCAAATAGAGCAACGCGCCGTCCGCCCGCCAACGCGCCAGATCGCCCGTGCGATAAAGGCGCGCGCCGTGATGATCATCAGGCAAGAAAGGATTGGGGATGAACTTTTCGGCGGTCAGCTCCGGGCGCGCCCAATAGCCCCGTCCCACCTGCACGCCGCCGATGTGTAATTCCCCCGGCACACCGATGGGCACCGGTTCCCCATGCGTATCCAGCACATACATCTGGGTGTTGGCCACGGGACGGCCGATCGGCAACACCTCATCACCGGGTTGGCAGGGCCAGAAAGTGACATCGACCGCCGCTTCCGTGGGTCCGTAGAGGTTATCCAACTTCGTCCGGCCACCGATCGTGCGAAAGAAGCGCTGCGCAAGTTCGGCTGGAAGCGCTTCGCCGCTGCAAATCACCTGCCGCAGGGTGCCGCACCGCGTGCCCACCCCGGGTTCGTCCAGAAAAGCCGCCAGCATGGGCGGGACGAAGTGCAGGACCGTGATCTTCTGAGCCGAAATAGTCTCGGCCAGGTAATGACTATCCTGATGGCCGCCCGGCTTGGCCACCACCAGCGTCGCGCCGGCCAGCAGCGGCCAGAAGAACTCCCAAACCGAAACGTCGAAGCTGAACGGCGTCTTTTGCAGGACGCGATCGCCCGCCCCAAGCAGATAAGTCTCCTGCATCCAGAGGAGCCGGTTGCAGATCCCTCGATGCGTATTGAGCGCGCCCTTTGGCTGGCCGGTGGAACCCGACGTATAGATCACGTAAGCAAGGTTTTCGGCCGTGACCGCGCTCACGGGGGCCTCGGTGCTTTCGCGCGCGATGGCTGCCCACTCCGTGTCCAGGCACACCACGCGCGCCTCGGTCGCAGGCAGTTTGGCGACGATACGTTGCTGGGTAAGCAACACCGGCACCCGCGCATCTCCGACCATGAAGGCCAGGCGGTCGGCGGGATAATCCGGATCGAGCGGCACGTACGCGCCGCCAGCCATGAGAATGCCCAGCAGCCCGACCACCATTTCTGGCGACCGCTCCAGGGCAATGCCGACCAGCGACTCCGGCCCGACCCCCAACTTGCGCAAATAATGCGCCAGTTGATGCGCGCGGGCAGTCAGCTCCGCAAAGGTGAGTTCCTGCCCCTCGAAGATCAGCGCGACGGCGGCCGGCGTGCGTTGCGCCTGTTGCTCGATCAACTCGTGCAGACAGACATCCGCCGGATAACCCGTCTGCGTGGCATTGAAGCCGGTCAGGACCTGCGCGCGTTCCGCGGCGCCCAACAGCGGCAACTGCCAGATGGACACATCCGGGTTGGCGGCGATGGCCTCCAGCAAAGTGCGGAAATGGCCCAGCCAGCGCGCCACGGTCTCGCCGTCGAAGAGGTCGCTGCCGTAGTCGCACTCGCAATGCAGCGCACCGTCTTTTTCCGCGACGTTTAAGTACAACTCGAACATGGCGGTGTCGCGCGGGCTGCGGTAGGGCACCACGCCATCGGTCAGCAATTCGGCGGTGAGGTTGCCGGGGAGTTCGTGGAGAAACTTGCCGCTTTCATAGTTAAAGAACGCCGCGAAAACCGGCGAACGGCTGGCATCGTGCGGCAGGTTGAGTTTCTTGAGTAGGCGGCCAAAGAAGTAGTTTTGCTGTTCGTTGGCTTCGAAGACGAAGTCCTTCGTTGCGCCGAGCAGTTCCGTGAAAGTGGTTTGCTCCGTCACACGGCTGCGCAGCGGCATGACGTTGGTGGTATTGGCGAACAATTTCTCGCCGCCCGGCAGCGAACGCGCCTCACCCTCGAACGGGACACCGACCACCACGTCATCCTGGCCACTCAAGCGATGCAGCAACACCTCGAAGGCAGCCAGCAACAGCATGAACAGCGAGCCGCGTTTGGCGGCGGCGGTCTTGCGCAAGGCTCCGGTGAGTTCGCGATCCAACGTGAGAATCTGGCGCGCGCCTTTATGAGTGCGCAAGGCCGGGCGAGGGCGATCGGAAGGCAATTCCAGCGTGGGCACAACTCCCGCAAATTTCTCCAGCCAGAATGCCTCGGCCTCCTGCAACTCGGCCGTGGCCTCGGCACGCCATTGCACGTATTCGCCTAGTTGCATCGCCGGTTCGAGCGCGGCGGCTTGTTGCGCGCACTCGCTTTCGTACAAAGCCGTCAGATCCTCGAGGAAGACCCAATAGGATGGTCCGTTCCCGAGCAAATGATGGAACGTCAGTACCAGCAAGTGCTGCTCGGCTTCGATGCGAATGAGCTGCGCCTGCAAAAGCGGTCCGGCCACGAAATCGAACGCCCGACGCTCCAATTGGTGGAAGCATTCGGCCAGGAGCGGCTCCCGTTCGCCGGGACCGTAACCGCTCAGGTCAAGGAGTGGCATCTGCACCGTCATGTGCGGATGCACGATCTGCGCTTCGCCATCGGCCCGGATGGTGGTGCGCAAGGCTTCATGCCGATCCACCGCGGCCTGCACCGCGTGGCCCAAGGCGGCGACATCCAACGGTCCGCGCCACTCCAGCGTGGTCGACTCGTAATAGGCGCGCAAGGCATCCGGATCCGTCTGCCCCAGCACCCACAAGCCGCTCTGGGCTTCAGTCAGCGGCAGCACGCGCGGTTCGGCCGCCTTAACCGGCGCGGCCGGCGCGGCGTAGCGCTCGCGCAGGGCGTTGAGCGCCGGCAGACTGGCCAAGACCGCGTCCGTCTCCACGCCGAAATCGATGAAGCAGCCGATCTCATCCACGCCGATTTCGCGCAAACGATCCACCACGGCCGCACAGGATTCCGGCGAGCCGATCAAAGCCTTACCTTGCACATAATCATTGAAGGATTTTTCCAGCAGATAGTCGATGTCCGACTCCTCCACCTCCACCACGCCATGCTGGCTCTCGATGCGCTTTTGACTGTTATCGAGGAAGGAACGCAGGTAGTCGCAAAGGGGTTGGCGCGCCTGTTCGCGCGCCGCGGCCGGATCGTCGCCAAGGAAAGTGTGCACCAGGATCGTCACGTGCCCCGTCTCCGGGTCATGCCCGCCGCGGGCGCGAGCCTCGCGGTATTTGGCGATCTTGGCGGCGACCTCGTTAATGGTCTGATTCATCAAGTAGCCGAGAACGTTGAGGCCGTTCTCGCCGGCTTTGATGAAAGAGTCTTCGTGGATGCAAGTCAGCCAGACGGGCAACTGCGCTTGTACTGGCATCGGGAAGAGCCGCACGTCGAAATCGCTGCCGGTGCCTGAGCGCATGGCGATCGCCTCGCCGCGCCAGAGTTTTTGGATGGTGACCAGATCCTCGAGCAGGATTTCCCGGCGGCGTTCGAAGCGTTCCGGCGCGAAAATGAAATCGTTCGGATGCCAGCCCGTGGCGATGGAAATACCGGTGCGGCCGTGAGACAAATTATCGACCAGCGCCCACTCCTCCGCCACGCGCACGGGATGATGCAGCGGCAGAACCACGCTGCCGCCGCGCAGTTGCAGCCGGGTGGTATCGCGCGCCAGGGCCGCGGCCAACAAACTTGGGTTGGGCGAAAATCCGCCCACGGCGTGGAAGTGCCGTTCTGGCAGCCAGACCGCGGTAAAATCGTGCTGATCCGCGAACTTCGCGCCTTCGAGCACCAGCTTGTATTTATCCTCGCGATAGGCGGCCGGATAGTTGCCGAAATAGTAGAGGCTGAACTGGAGCGGCTTGCCGCTTACCTTGTCAGATGGTCCGGCCGGTTGCCGGGTAACCGCGCTGCTCCCACTCGCGGCAAGCGGCGCGCGGTTGGCAACGATGGCCGGCGGCGAGACAATGCGCGCGGGCAGTTGCGGCGCGTGGTGGCCGTTCGTGCCATTAGTCCCATTGGCGCCGTTCTTACTGTGACCCGCGATATCCTCGACCGGCTCACCCGGCAGAAAACCGCCCAACTGCAACTCGCGCACACTTTCCTTGAAGACGCGGATGATAAACTCCTCATCTTCCACCGTGTGCGCGGTCGAAAGAAAGCAGGGCCGGCCTTCCCACAAGTGCAGCCCTTTTTCGCGCAGGTGCAGGAAGAGGAGGCCGCCATACTTGATGTCGTCATCGAAGTGCGGCAGGAAGAACGAACTGAAGCTCTCCAGATGCAACTGCACCCCGCTTTGGGTAAAGAAACCGTTCAGTTCCGCAACGAGCCGCGCGTTGCGTTCGTTCAGCGTTTTCTGCAAACCCGGCCCTTGCGACTTGAGGTAGTTGAGCACCGCCCACGAGGCCGCCATCGTTAAGGGATGCCGGATGTAAGTGCCCGCGAAGAAAGTGACGCCGACTTCCGGGAATGACCCGTCCCCGTATTGCCACATGCCGCCGTCGAGCGCGTCCAGGTATTCGGCCTTGCCGCAGATGGCGCCCACCGGCATGCCGCCGCCGATGACCTTGCCGTAGGTGACGATGTCCGCCTCGACCCCGAAGTAGCCTTGCGCCCCGCGTGGATGGCAGCGGAACCCGGTGATAATTTCATCGAAAACGAGCGCGCACTCCGCCTCCCGCGTGATCTCCCGCACCGCGTGCAGGAACTCGCGCGGCTGCAAGTCCGGCCGCCGGCTTTGCACGGGCTCGATCAGAACGGCCGCCAGTTCATGGGCATGTTGGCGCAACAACTCCAGCCCCTCGGCCGTCCCGTAATCCACGACCAAAACATCGCGCACGATGTGCTCGGGGATGCCCGGCGCCACCGGCACGGAACGCCGCTGGCCATCGACCACCGTCGCGCGCACGAGCACTTCATCGTTGATGCCATGGAAGCCGCCGCAAGTGGCAATGCGGGTGCGGCCCGTGACGGTGCGCGCCAGGCGCACAGCAGCCAGGATGGCCTCGGACCCGGTATTGGTGAAGGCTGCGCGTTCGCAGCCGCTCAACTCGCAAAGCAAAGCGGCCACCTTGCCGGCAATCGGTGACTGCGGCCCCACTTCGATGCCGCGTTTGAGTTGCTGCTCGAGGGCGGCCGTGATGAAGCCGGGCGAATGGCCCAGCAAGTTCGTGCCGAAGCCCATCGTCAGATCGACGTATTCATTGCCGTCGATATCGCGGAAACGCGCGCCGGCGGAATGCTCGACCACGATCGGGTAAACCGCTTCTTTCCATTGCTGGCGAAAACCGGAGACCGTGCGTGGGTCGGCGAAATGGGCGCGATCGGCTTGGGTCTGGCGCTTGGAACCGGAGGTGCGGGCGGTGTAACGCGCGATCAGCGCGTCGAGATGCTTTTGCTGGCGCTCGGTCAGGCCGCCGCCGGGCGCCTTGTCGATCGGTTTGTAAGGACCGAAAGCTTTCGCCTCGATCTTGGCGGGCACCAGGGCCGCGGGGGCGGGCAAGGCGGGCGCCGTGGCCGGCGTGGAGGCGGCCGGCGGCGGTTCGAAGCCGAAGGAAGGCGCACTGGCGCTGATGGACTCTCCGCGCAGCATGGCCAGTTGCTCGGCCATGACGCGAAGTTGCTGGTTGATCACCCGCTCCATGGCGCCGGCCTCTCCGGGCAATCCTGCCGAGGGAGGCGGCGCGGGGGAAGCGGATGCAGCAACAGCGGGCGCGGCCAGGACTGGGACCTTTGCCACCGGAGCGGGCGCGGCGGCCGGGGCCGGCGCCATGACCTCGGGCGGCAACTGCGCGTCCAGGTGCGCCGCCAGAGTGTCCATGGTGGAAAAATCTTCCAGCAACTGCCGGAACGTGACCTTGAGACCGAACTCCTTGCGGAAGGCCTGGGCCACTTGCGTCAGCAGAAGCGAATCGAACCCCAGCTCGAGGAACGTGACGGAGACGTCCGCGCTTTCCTGGTCCTGACCGGAGAGATTTTTGAGAATGCCGCGGATTTTTGAAATCAGGATCGGCTTGCGCGCCGGCGGTACAACGGGCGCGGAAACAACGGTGGGATTGGGAGCGGCCATGGCAACTTCCGTGGTAGCAGTTTCCCCGCCAACAACCGGCTCCGCGGCGTCCGCCTTGGCCGGTTCGATCCAGTAGCGCTGGCGTTCGAAGGGATAGGTGGGCAGCGGGATGCGCCGGGCCTCGGTTTCCTTTTGGAAAGACGCCCAATTCACCGGCACGCCGGCGAGCCAAAGGCGTCCGAGCGCCTGCAGAATCGACTCCTCCGCGCGCCCTTCCTGCAGGGAAGATAAAATTAGCGCGCCGGTTTCCTTGGCGGCTGGATGCTGGCGCACCAGGGGTGCGAGCGTCGCGCCGGGTCCGACTTCCAGCAGCACGCTGGCGGGTTGGGCGCGCAGCAGTTCGCCCACGCCATCGGCAAAGCGCACGGCCTCACGCAAATGCCGCGCCCAATAGCCGGGATCGGTGGCCTGGGCAGCGGTGATCCACTGGCCGGTGAGATTGGAGACAAATGGGATGCGCGGCGGATGCAGCGTCACTTGCTCCAAGAGAGCGGTGAAGGGCGCCACGACGCCATCCAACATCGCGGAATGAAACGCGTGCGAGGTGGTCAGCCGCCGGGTGGCAATCCGGTTGGCCTCGCAGACGTTTTCCAAGCGGGCGACGGCCTCTGCCGGGCCGGAGACCACGCATAAATTCGGCGCGTTCACCGCGGCGAGCGATAACGCCGGCTCAGCCGCAAGCGCGGCCACGACTTCCGCTTCCGCTTGCCGCACCGCCAGCATGACGCCGCCCGGTTGCGCCTGCACGAGTCGGGCGCGTTCAGCTACCAGCATTAGCGCGTCCTCCAGCGAAAATACGCCGGCCAAACACGCCGCCACATACTCACCCACGCTGTGCCCAAGCATGGCGGCCGGTTGGATGCCCCAAGACTGCCAAAGCCGCGCCAGCGCATACCCGAAGACGAACAACGCCGGTTGGGTCAGCTCCGTCTGATTCAGGCGCGCAGTCGCCGCCGCTTCCTCGCCCTCCGGCGGGTAGAGCACGGTCCGCAAGTCCACGCCCAGGCGCGCCTGCAACAGTTCCGCGCAACGGTCGATCTCCGCTCGGAACACGGGTTCCGTGCGGTAGAGTTCCGCGCCCATATTGACCGCTTGCGCGCCTTGGCCGGGGAACAGGAAAGCCACCGGCGGGTTAGGGTGCGCGGGCGCCTGACTGAAAACGCGTTTCGGATCGGGCCTGGCCAGCACCGTGGCGGCATCCGCCGCATCCCGGCAGACGACGATCCGCCGGTGCCCAAAGGCGCGCCGGCCCAATTGCAGCGTCAGGCCGGCGTCGGCCAGGTTCACAGCCGGGTTGGCCGCCAAATGCGCGGCGAGATTGCCCGTGGCGACATCCAGCGCGGCAGCGCTCCGCGCCGAGAGCACCAGCAGTTGCCAGCCCTCGGTGGCGGGCTCCCGCGGCGCGAGAGCGGGCGCTTCTTCCAGCACCGCGTGCGCGTTCGTCCCGCCCACTCCAAACGAACTGACCCCAGCCCGTCGCGGCAGGCCTTCAGCGCTCGCCGGCCAGTCGGCTAACTGCGTGTTGACGTAGAAAGGACTGCGCGCGAAATCGATCTTCGGGTTCGGCCTCTGAAAATGGAGGCTGGGGGGCAAAACCTTGTGCTTGAGCGCCAACGCAGTCTTAATGAGCGCCGCCACGCCGGACGCGGTTTCAAGGTGACCCACGTTGGTTTTCACCGAGCCCAGCGCGCAGTAACCCGTCTTCGGCTCACCCGCCCGCGTGCTGCCGGCCCGGAAGGCCTGGGTCAGGCCCGCCACCTCGATCGGATCACCCAAAGGTGTCGCAGTGCCGTGGGCTTCCACATAGGAAATCGATTCCGGTTCCACGCCGGCCACCGCCTGGGCCAGCATGATGACCTCGGCCTGGCCGTCGACGCTCGGGGCCGTGTAGCTGACCTTGGCGGAGCCGTCGTTATTGAGCGCGGACCCCTTGATGACGGCGTAGATGTGGTCGCGATCGGCTAGCGCGTCAGCCAGGCGCTTGAGCACGACGACCCCCGCGCCGCTGCCGAAAACGGTCCCCTGCGCGGCGGCGTCGAAGGTGCGGTTATGACCGTCCGCGGAGGCAATGGCGCCCTCCTGATAGACGTAGCCGCGCTCTTGCGGAAAGGAAATCGCCACGCCGCCGGCGAGCGCCACGTCCGTCGCGTAACTCAGCAGCGCCTGGCAGGCCTGCGCGATGGCTACCAGCGAAGTCGAGCAGGCCGATTGCACCGTCAAGCTGGGGCCGCGCAGGTTCAGCTTGTAGGAAACGCGGGTGGCGACGAAATCCTTTTCGTTGCCCAAAAAATCCGCCGATTCGCCCTGCTGATAGCCGGCAACCAACCGCTCGAGATAAGTCTTATCCGGGCAGAGATTGTAGAGCAGGTATGAATTGAGGCTCGAGCCCGCCCATACGCCGATCTGGCCCTTGTACTGTTCCGGGTCGCAACCGGCATTTTCCAGGGCTTCCCAGGCGCACTCCAAAAAGACGCGGTGCTGCGGGTCGAGGATCGAGGCTTCCCGGGCGTTGATGCTGAAAAAGCCGGCATCGAACCAGGCGGCGTCCTGCACCACGCCACGCGCGTTGACGAACGAAGCGCCGGCCTCGGGCGGGGCGGGCAGGGCGAGTTCGGCATCCGTGAAACGCGAGATCGATTCCACCCCACCGACAATATTTTGCCAGAAGGCGTCGACATTGCGCGCTCCCGGGAAGCGGCCCGCCAAACCGATGATTGCGATGCCATCCATACGCCAGAATCCCTCGTTCAGCGCAGCGCGGGCCGGGACGGTGGCCGGGCAAAAGCTTGTTGCTGACGGCGCGCCCTCTCGCGCACATCGCCCGGGATGTCCACGTCCGTTTTCGGCTGGTCACCAAAGTGGGCCGCCAAGGCGCGAATGGTCGGCTTCTGAAAACAGACGGTGAGCGGGAACTCGACGCTCAGTTTTTCACAGATGCGCAGATGAGCGCGCGCGGCGGAAATTGAGTTGCCGCCCGCGTCAAAGAAGTTGTCCTCGACGCCGATTTGCTCGCGGCCGAGCACCTCGCGCCAGATCGCCAGAATGGAGGCTTCCAGCAGATTGGCGGGCAGGGCGGTAGGCGGTTGATTGACGGAGAAAGCAACTTCCTGCCGGCAGGCGAGGACCAGGGCGCGGCGGTCCACTTTGCCACTGGGCGTCAACGGCAGGCGCGAGAGCGGCGTCAGGCGCGCGGGCACAAAATAATCCGGCAAATGGCTGTGCAGCCAGGCTTTCAAATCCGCCGTGCTGGGCGCCGGAACGCCGGCGCGCAAGAGATAGCCGGCCAGCAGCTCGCGGTCGCCGCCGGCCATCGGCTCGCTGGCGGCGACGGCAGCTTGCTCGATCGCCACGTGCCGGGACAGCACCGTCTCGATCTCCCCCAGCTCGATGCGGAAGCCGCGGATCTTGACCTGATCGTCCACGCGTCCCAGGAAGTGCCAGGCGCCATCGGGCAGTTGTTGGGCGAGGTCGCCACTGCGGTAAATCCGCGCGGCGGGATCCGCTGGATCGGGCAGGAAGCGGGCGCGGGTTAAAGTTTCGTCGTGCAGGTAGCCGCGGGAAACGCAGGCGCCGCCGAAGTAAAGCTGGCCGGGCTGACCGGCGGGGACCGGTTGGCCGGCTTCATCCAGCAAGAGCGCCTTGACGCCATCCAGCGTGTGTCCGACCGGCGGTAAAGCGGGCCAGGCGGCGGGCGGCCCGGCCAACGTGTGGGAAGTGGTGATGACGGTGGTCTCGGTCGGTCCGTACTGATTGTGCAGGGCGGCGTCGACGTCTTCGGTAAAGAAGCGGACCACGGCAGGCGTAATGCGTAGTTGCTCGCCGGCGGCGATCACATCGCGCAGGCGCGGCAGTGGCGGCCCGGGCAATTCCGCCAGGCGGTAGAGCATGACGGGCGTGAGGTAAACACGGGCGATTTCCTGCTCGCCCAAAAAGCGGCGCAGGCTGCGCGGATCCCGCCGCATTTCTTCGTCGATCAGGACGAGCGTGCCGCCGGCGCCAAGCGTGGCGAAGACTTCCTGGACGGAAGCATCGAAACTCAGCGGCGCGAACTGCAGCACGCGGTCGCCCGATTTCAAGGGCAGCGCGCGGGCGTGCCAGCGCAGCAGGTTGCAGGGCGGCGCGTGCGGGACCGCGACGCCTTTCGGGCGGCCGGTCGAGCCGCTGGTATAAATGACGTAGGCGAGCGGATCATCCGCGGAAGGCGCGTCCGCCGCGAGGTCGTCCGGCGGCCCCAGACCCTGCTCCAGCGCGGCAAACGACAAGACGCGGCAATTCGCCGGCGCATCCTGGAACGGCACGGTCGGCTCCGTGATCAGCAGCGGCGCGCGCGAATCCGCCAGCATGTAAGCGAGGCGCTCGGCGGGATAAGAGGGGTCGAGCGGGAGGTACGCGCCCCCGGCTTTGAGAATCGCCAGCAAGCTGACAATGGCTGCCGGCGAACGCTCCAGGCAGACGCCGACGATGACTTCAGGCCCGACGCCGAAGTCGCGCAGTTGGGCGGCCAGGCGATTGGCGCGAGTGTCCAGTGCGCGGTAGGTCCACTGGTCGCCTGCATACAGCAGCGCGCAGGCCTCGGGCGTCCGGGCGGCCTGCGCCTCGAAGAACGCGTGCATACGCGTCAGGACAGGCGCCGGCGCCGGACCCGTCGTTTCAGCCTGCAACTGGACACGGTTGGTCACTCGGGACGAATTTACTCTGTTGCGTCCCAGCTAAAAGCTATTTTCGTGCCGGTGGAGGCGCCATCGGCTGCACTATTGAGCCGTCTAACCTTCCGGTTTGTTCGCCGCGTACGCCTGCAACGCCGCGGCATAGACAGTCCGGATCGGGTGGCCGGCTTTCTCCGCAACCGCGCGGCAGGAGTCGAACTCCGGAGCGACTTGCAACAGGCGGCCGGAGAGGTCCGTGCCAAGCTTAATGCTGACCTCACCGTATTCCGTTGGCACCGTCACGGCTTGCCGCTCCAGCTTCAGGCGCGGTTTGTCGCTCAGACGCAGTCCGAAGGCGGTGCTTTCCTGGAAAATCAGGTCTGCCATCGACTGCACCACGCCCGGTTCGCACAGGACCGTCAAAAGGACGCCGGGACGGTTTTTCTTCATCTGCACGGGGGTAAAAAAAGCATCCAGTGCGCCGGCTTTGAGGAGGCGCTCGAGCAGGGAACCGACGATCTCCGGCGAGAGATCATCCAGGTTGGTCTCCAACTGGGTGATCGTGTCCGTCGCATAGGCGGAGGCGGCGACTTCCCCGGCAGTGGCCATGGCTCCGGCAGCGTGGCCGAGGACGGCCCGGAGCACGTTCGGGCGGCTGGCCAGGTGGCGCGAGCCCAAGCCATAGCCGATCTTCTCGATCACCATCCGTGGCATGACCCCAAAAACGGCGGCAAATTCAGCCACGATGGCGGCGCCCGTCGGCGTAATGAGCTCGTGCGGCTCGTCGGTCTGGCCCAGTGGGACGTCTTTGAGAATTTCCAAAGTAGCCGGCGCGGGAATGGGAATGCGGCCATGCGCGCAGTCCACCCAGCCGTAGCCATCGGCCAGCGCGCTGACACAGATACGGTCGAGCGCGAGTTCCTCCAGGCCGACGCAGGCGCAGACGATATCGGCGATCGAGTCCAGCGCGCCAATTTCATGGAAACCGATCTCCTCGACGGGGGCGCCGTGGATCTTCGCCTCCGCCACGGCCACCCGGTGGAAGATGCTGAGGGCATGTTGCTTGACGAAGTCGGACAAATCGCTGTCTTCGATCAAGGCACGGATTTGCTGGTACGTACGGCCTTCTTCGTGGGCATGCTCTTCGTGCCGATGCTCATGCTCGTGATCGTGCTCTTCGTGATCGTGTCCATGAGCATGATCGTGCTCTTCATGATCATGATCGTGGTCATGTTCCTCCCCGTGCCCATGCCCATGCCCATGCCCATGCCCATGCCCATGCTCGGCGTCCTCCTCATCCTGGTCATGAGTGTGGACGGTGCCGGCGTGAATGCCGAATTTGACCCCGGCAACATCCTGGCGCTTCGCCCGCTCGAAATGCATGTGGAAGTCGCCGAGATTCAGCTTGGAAAGCTCCCACTCGAAGGTCGAAGGCTTCACCCCCAGGTCGCAGAGTGCGCCCACGGTCATATCGCCGCTGATACCGGAGAAGCAGTCGAGGAAAAGGATGCGCATGAAACAGTTGGATCGATGATGTGACGGGACGGCCAATCCGCGGCGGCTGGAAGGGCGAATCAGAGCAGTCAGGACGATGTCTCACTCTGGGGAAGACGCAACCTTTAGCGCGGGCCGAAACTTTGCGAGTTGGGACGTAGCCAGCGGGGTGGTCTTTTGCTATAAGCAACAATTCACAAGGGTTTTCACAGGTTTTGTCATCATGTCATCCGCTGCTCATTTACCGCGCCCTGCACCGGGTATTCCGATCCAGAGTGAAAACGGCGGTGCCGCGCCCGCCCGGGCCGCGTGTCCGCGGCGGTGGCGAAATCCGGGCGTGATGGCGCTGGCGTTCAGCGCGTTTTTCCTGCCCGCAGTTTCGCGCACGCAGCCTGCCGCGGCCCCGGCCCCGGTGCCGACCGCCAGCCCGGGTCCCTTGCGGGCCAGTTTCGGTTTCACGCGGGAAACCGCCGACGCCTTTGCGGAGGGCAGCGCGTCACCCTCGCCCACCCCGTCGCCGCATAAGGCTGCCAAGAGCACGTCCACCCCCGCCGCGGAAGAATCCTCCTATCGCCCGCGCCTGCGCCACCATCGCCACCACAAGCATCATCATGAGGAGGAAGATGCCACCCCAGCGCCGGCGCCCAAGCCCCACCGTCCCGGCTGGTTTGCGCGGATAAAACTCTGGCTGAGAACTCATGTCCCGAGTTGGTCGCATCCGCCGCCCCCGGATCATCAATAGGGCGCCGCCTTCTGTTGCCGGAATGAAAATGGACGCCCTGTGGGAGGTCGGAAGTGAGCGATCAGGACAGGACTGGTCCAGGTACGCCTTTATTCTGGCTCTGCTGGGATCCTGTCTGCTCCCGGCCTACCTGTGCGCCGGTCTTGGCGCACCGTCTCGGACGGCGAATGCGGGAGCGTCTGCCGGGATACTGAAACTCCTCCTGCCGTCCGCCGGCAAAGCCGCCGCCATTTCGCTCGTGGCGACGGTCCTCTGCCAGGGCGCCGCCGTGACCGTGGCCTATCTCTTCCTGCGCCGGCGAATGCCGGGCGGGACGTGGCTGTGGCCGGCGCTCAGCGCGCTGCTGCTCCTGCCACTCGTGGCCGATCTCCTGCCGCTGGCCGGTCCGTGGCAGGCAACCTCGGCGTGGGGTTTGTTGGCAGCCGGCCTGGGTTTCGCCCTAATTTTTTCCATTTACGTGCTGCACAATGCCATGGTCGCCATTCCGCCGGACCTGTTGGCCGCGGCTGAGCTGGAGGGGGCATCGTTTTGGCAGCAAATGACACAGGTAGTGCTGCCTCTTTGCGGTCCGGTACTCGGCATCCTGGCGATGCTCACGTTTCTGAACGCCTGGGACGATCTCCTGGCCCCGCTTATCGTGCTGCGCAACCCGGGGCTGGGTACCGCGGCCGGATTGTCCGGACCAGGGGGCGAGTACTGGAGACATGGGGCGCGGATCGTGGCCGCTTTTTTTATCGCGACGCCTCCCGCGTTGATTACTATCTTGTTCACGTTCAGGCTCTTTCTGCGCAGTCTGCGCGGCGGGAGGCAGTTGGCGGTGTGACGGCTGGCGGCGCCGCGGCGATTTGCGATTGGCGCCGGATGCGTCCACGCTTGCGCCGATGAGCCAAGTCGCCCCAGCCAACGGTGGCCGCCGCATCCTGGTAGCCGATGACCAGGCCGCCGTTCGCGCCGCCTTGCGCTTGCTCCTCAAGGGCGAAGGTTACCTCGTCACCCTGGCCGCCTCCCCCGCGGAGACATTGGAAGCTGTCCGGGCCAACGATATTTCGCTCGCCTTCATCGATCTCAATTACACCCGGGACACCACCAGCGGGCAGGAAGGCCTCAACCTGCTCAGTCAGTTGCTGGCGCTCGAAGGCGCGCCGCCCGTGGTGGTGATGACCGCCTGGGCCACCGTCGACCTGGCGGTCGAGGCCATGCGGCGCGGTGCGCGCGATTTCATTCAGAAACCGTGGGAGAACACGCGCGTGCTGGTGACCGTGCGCACGCAACTCGAACTCGCCGGCATCCGCCACCGCAACGCCCGTTTGGAGGCGGAGAACCTCTGCCTGCGAACCGATTGCGAACAGGATGGACCCGATGCCTTGGGCGGCGAGTTCGTGGCGCGGTCCGCGGCCATGCGCCCGGTCCTGGAGACCATCGCCAGCGTGGGCCCGGCGGATGCGCCGGTGCTCATTACGGGTGAGAACGGCACGGGCAAGGGCCTGGTTGCGCGCGCGCTCCACGCCGCCAGCCCGCGCGCGGGCAAAAGCCTGGTTAGCGTCAACATGGGGGGCTTGAGCGAAAACGTCTTCGAAAGCGAACTCTTCGGCCATGTCCGCGGCGCGTTCACCGACGCCAAGACCGATCGCATCGGCCGCTTCGAGCTGGCGGAAGGCGGCACGCTTTTCCTGGACGAAATCGCGAATGTCCCTCTCGCCCAGCAGGCCAAGTTGCTCCGGCTGCTGGAGACCGGCGAGTTCGAGCGCGTCGGTTCCTCGCGGACCCAACGTGCGGACGTGCGCCTGCTTTCAGCCACGAACGCGGACCTTTACGCGGAGGTCGCCGCCGGGCGTTTCCGGCAGGACCTGCTCTATCGGCTGAACACCGTGGAGTTGCGCTTGCCGCCGTTGCGTTCCCGCCCGGAAGACATTCCCATCCTGGCAGCCCACTTCCTGCGCAAATACATCGCGCGCTATCGCAAGGGCTTGCTGGGTCTCGACGACGCCGCCACCTCGCTGCTCCTGTCGCACTCCTGGCCGGGCAATGTCCGCGAACTGGATCACGCCATCGAACGGGCGGTCCTGCTGGCGGCGGGCGAGACCGTCCGGGCGGCGGATCTCGGTCTGCTGGCGGGCCAGGCGGCGGCGAGCGGCGCGGCCGGGTCACCGTCACTGGAAGAGATGAGCCTGGAGGACATGGAACGTTTCCTGATCCAGAAGGCACTCGCGCGGCACCAGGGCAAAGCCGCCGCCGCGGCGGAGGCGCTGGGGCTTAGCCGCAGCGCCTTTTACCGGCGGCTGCAACTATACGGTTTGTAGGTCCCCCGCCGATGGACGCAGAGAGCAGCGATGTTCAGCCGGAGGTCACGGCGCCCCTCGTGCAGCCGCCCTCCGTTCTTCCGCACGACCGCACCATTCAGCTTTTGACCCTGGCGGCCGGCCTGCCGGGCGCGGTGGTGTGTCTGGTGCTGCTTTGGGTCGGAGATTGGACCGCCAAGGTGCAATGGACGTTTTCGGTCCTGGTCGTGGGCATGTGGCTGGGTTGTGCGCTGGCCGTGCGCGAGCGGGTGATTTATCCGATGCAGACGCTGAGCAACCTGCTCAACGCCCTGCGGGAAGGCGATTACTCGTTGCGGTCGCGGCGGGCCCGGCGCGACGACGCGCTGGGCGAGGTCATGCGCGAAATCAATGCCCTGGGCGATACCCTCATCGCCCGGCGGCGCGAGGCGCAGGAGGCCATTACCCTTTTGCGGGCGGTGCTGGCGGGCATCGACGTGGCCGTCTTTACCTTCGATGAAACCCAACGCCTGCGCTTGGTCAACCGGGCGGGCAGTGACCTTCTGGGCCGGCCGGAGCCGGAGTTGATCGGCCACAACGCGGCCCAACTAGGCTTGTTGCCGGCGCTATCCGGCGCGGATCATCGCACGTTCGAGGCGGAGTTCCCGAGCAAGCCGGCCGCTCGTTGGAGCTTGCACCGCACCACCTTCCGGGCCGGCGGCCGGCCGCAGCAATTGCTCGTTTTAGCGGATGTCAGCGTCTCCTTGCGCGAGGAAGAGCGCGCCGCCTGGCAACGGCTCATCCGGGTGCTGGGCCACGAGATCAACAATTCGCTCGCGCCCATCCAGTCCATCGCGGATAGCCTGCTGACGCTGCTCAATCGCCCGGAAACGCTGCGGTGCGCCGACTGGGAAGGCGACACGCGGGATGGCCTGGGCATCATCTCGGGACGGGCCGAGGCGTTGACCCGCTTCCTGAACGCGTATTCGCGGTTAGCCCGGCTGCCCGCCCCGGACCGGCGCCCGCAAAGCGTACGGACGTTGGTGCGGCGGGCCGCTGCGCTCGAGACGCGCCTGCCGGTGGAAATCTTTCCCGATGGAGACGTGTCCGCCAGTGTCGACGGCGATCAAATCGAGCAAGCGCTGATCAACCTCATCCAGAACGCCGCCGATGCCGCGCTGGAGACGGGCGGCGGCGTGCGGGTGGGCTGTGCCTTGGAAGGAAATTCGGTGCACATCGTGGTCGAGGATGGAGGCATGGGTTTGAGCGGGACGGCCAATTTGTTCGTGCCGTTCTTTACGACCAAGGAGCACGGCAGCGGCATCGGCCTGGTCTTGAGCCGGCAGATCGTGGAAGCGCATGGCGGCTCGCTCACGCTCGAAGATCGGGCCAACGGGCGGCGCGGCTGCGTGGCGACGGTACGGCTGCCGCTTCAGTAGCGTCCCTATTCTGGGACGAAGCCGTCCCGAACGCGGTACGGATCACCGGAGCGACCTCAAAGGCGTATATTTCATATCCTATTCAGGTTAAAAGAGATATGAATTATCGGATTCCCTGGCACGGGCCCTGCAAATAGGGCGTCCGTCATGAAGAAAAACTCTATCAACACCATCCGTCCTTTCCCCGGCTGCCCCGCGCCGGAAACCAAGTACGCCAATCCGCTTTCCCTCTACGCCACGGAACAGCCGGACGCCCTCGAAGCCATCCTGCGCGCCGTGCTCGTCCTGTGCCTGGCGCTTTCACTTCTGCTCGGCGGCCTGGAGATCAGCGCCGGCCACAAGTACGTCCAGCCTCAACGCGCCGCCGCTGCCGCCTGCGCAGCGCCGGCCGGGAATATCCCGGCCGCTACGCCAGTGGTCGCCACTGCCTCCATCTCCTAAAGCCTCCCGTTCGCGCCGTTTGCCGCCTTGCCGCTTTTGCCATGGAGCCCTTCGACCGCACCTCAGCTACCAACGGGGCGCGCAGTTTCGATATAGCGTCGTTCAGCACCATGGATATTGCCCGCTCACCGGACCACGCGCGCAGCCGCCGCGGCCGGCGCTGGATCTTCGGTGGGATGGGCGCGATGGCCCTGATCGGGGTGAGTCTGTTCATCGCGCGTTTGCAGCCGGCGGTGGCGACGGTCGATAAGTCCTCCATCTGGACAGACACGGTCCGGCGCGGCCCCATGGTGCGGCAGGCGCGCGGTCTCGGCACCCTCGTGCCGGAGGAAATCCGTTGGATCGCGGCGGGGACCAATGCCCGGGTCGAACGGATCGCCATCTATCCCGGCGCCATCGTGCAACCGGATACGCTGATCCTGGTCTTGAGCAATCCTGAGCTCAAGCAACAGGCGCTGGACGCCGCGGCCGCCGTCACTGCCGCTCAAGCCCGGCTGGTCAACCTGCGGGCCCAACTCGAAGGTGGGTCGCTCGAACGGCAATCCGCCTATGCGAAGGCGCAGGGCGACCGCGACACCGCGCTTGCCCAGGTGGAAGTGAACCAAAAGCTATCCAAGCAAGGTCTTATCGCGGAAGTGGAACTGCGCAAATCCCTCATCACCGCCCGGGAGCTGACCGCCACTTGCGATATCGAACGCCAGCGGGTCGATTTCACCCGGCAAGCGATCGAGCCGCAGCTCGCCGTGGCGCAAGGCGAAGTGGATCAAGCCAAGGAACAGGCCGCGCTGCGTCAAAGCCAGCTCGATGCCTTGCAGGTGCGGGCGGGCATGGCCGGCGTACTACAGCAGGTGCCCGTCGAGGTCGGTCAGCGCGTTACCGCCGGGGCGAACCTCGCCCGCGTGGCCGATCCCACCCGGTTGAAGGCGCAGATCAAGATTCCGGAAACTCAGGCGCGGGACATTCAGCCGGGGTTGCCTGTGTCCGTGGATACACGCAACGGTTTGGTCGAGGGGACCGTCTCGCGCATTGATCCGGCGGTGCAGGAAGGCACGGTTTTGGTCGATGTGAGTTTCAACGGCGCCCCGCTGCCCCGCGGCGCGCGGCCGGACCTGAGCGTCGAGGGCACCGTGGAACTCGAGCACATCAACGATGCCTTGATCGTCAATCGCCCGGCGGATGGGCGCGAGGAAAGCACGGTCGGCCTCTTCCGGCTCTCGGCGGACGGCACCGAAGCCACCCGCGTCAAGGTCCAACTCGGCCGCGGGTCAGTCAGCCAGGTTGAAGTCCGCGCCGGCCTGCAAGCCGGCGACCGCATCATTCTTTCCGACACCAGCGCATACGACGGCAGCGAACGCATTCGACTCAACTAACCATCAGCCACTTTATGCCTACTATCTTACCGTCCAGCCCGCAGACCGCCTTGATTCACCTGGAGGACGTCAAGAAAGTCTTCCTGACGGACGAAGTCGAGACGCATGCCCTGGCCGGCATTTACCTGGACGTGCAACCCGGCGAATACCTGGCTATCGCCGGCCCGAGCGGCTGCGGCAAAAGCACGCTTCTATCCATCCTTGGGTTGCTGGACTCGCCTTCTTCGGGCCATTACTTGCTCAATGGCCGGCAAGTCGCCCAACTGCCTTTTGCCGAACGCGCCCGCATCCGCAATCGCGAGATCGGTTTCATCTTTCAAGGCTTTAATCTGATCGGCGACCTGACGGTGCTGGAAAACGTCGAACTGCCGCTGACCTATCGTGGCGATCTGAACGCCGCGCAGCGCAAGGAACGCGTCACCGAAGCTCTGGAACGGGTGGGCATGTCGCACCGCAACCGGCATTTGCCGAACCAGCTTTCGGGCGGCCAACAGCAGCGCGTCGCGGTGGCCCGGGCGCTGGCCGGGCATCCGAGCGTGCTCCTGGCCGATGAACCGACCGGCAACCTGGACTCCCGCAACGGCGAGGCGGTCATGGGTTTGCTCGAAGATCTGCACAGCGGCGGCGCCACGATCTGCATGGTGACCCACGATGAACGCTTCGCCCGCTGCGCCGCGCGCACGGTGCATCTTTTCGATGGCCGTGTCGTCGGCGACCAAGCCGTCGAACCCATCCCTGAGGCACTCACCGCCTGAGCCGAAATCGCCCAGGCAGGCCTGACCGTTGGTTTGTTCCCGCGCTGGCATCCATTCCTATGCTTACTTCGCTTTGGCAGGACGTGCGTTTCGCCTGGCGCGTTCTCACGAAATCCCCGGGCTACACTTGCATAGCCGTCACGGTATTGGCCCTGGGTATCGGCGCGAATACGGCGGTCTTCAGTGTCATCGACGCGGTCCTGTTGCGGCCGCTGCCTTACCCGGCAGCGGACCGGCTCGTGGTCGTGCGCGAGCGTAACAAGACTTTTGCGGCCGGGTCGGTCAGTTACCCGAACTACCTGGATTGGTGCGCCGGCCAGCACTCGTTCACCGGTTTGGCCATGGGCCGGCGCGACAGCTACAACGTGTCTTTCCCTTCCGGCAACGGCAGCCCGCCCGAGCGGATCAGCTCCGCGGATGTCACGGCCAACTTCCTTACCGTGTTGGGCATGCACCCGGAACTGGGCCGTGACTTTTCGGTGGCGGAGGATACCCCGGGTGGACCGAAGGTGGCGCTCATCAACGATGCCTTGTGGCGCCGGCGTTTCGGGGCGGATCGCGCCGTGTTGGGCCAACGCATCCTGGTGGATGGAATCTCGCGGGAAATCATCGGCGTTTTGCCGCCGGAGGTGCGTTACCCGCGCACGGCGGAGCTTTTCGTGCCGATGGGCGATCTGCGCAAGGACCCGAACCTGACCGACCGCGGCAATCATGCCGGCTTTAACTCGCTGGGCCGGCTCAAACCAGGCGTGACGCCCGCCCAGGCCGAACACGACCTCAACATCATCGCGGCCGAACTCGCCCGGCGCTTCCCGGCGACGAACACCGACCGCAGCTTGAACGTGCAACCGATGCTAAACGCGGCGGTGGGTGATTACCGGCAGAGCTTGTTCCTGCTGCTGGGGGCGGTCGGCTGCGTCCTGCTGATCGCCTGCGCCAACGTGGCGAACTTGCAACTGGCCCGGGCCTCGGCGCGGCAGAAAGAACTGGCGGTGCGCGCGGCGCTCGGAGCCGGCCGGGCGCGCTTGATGCGCCAGATGCTGACCGAGAGCGCGCTGCTGGGTTTGCTGGGCGGCGGCGTGGCGCTACTGCTCGCGCTCTGGGCGATGGACATCATTGTCGCGCTCAGCCCGCGCGACGTGCCGCGCTTCCAGGAAACCCATTTGGATCTCAGCGCGCTGGCTTTTACGGCGGCTATTGCGCTCGGCACCGGCGTGCTGGTGGGCATCTGGCCCGCCTGGCGGGTTTCGGGCTTGGCGGGAATGGCCACTGCCTTGCACGAAGGCAGCGCCCGGGGCGGCAGCGGCGGAGCGGCCCAACAGCGCACGCGGGCAATATTGGTCGTGACGCAAGTGGCTTTGGCCATGGTGTTGCTGGCCTGCGCGAGCCTCACCCTCGAGAGCTTTTGGCGCGTGCAGAATGAGCCGCTGGGCTTTCAGCCGGACAAGCTGCTGATGATGTCTATCTCCCTGCCCGAGGCGCGCTATCCAAAGGAAAAAATCGCGCCGTTTTTCACGGCCGTCCTGCAACGGGTGCGCGCGCTACCGGGCGTGGAGAGCGCCGGCACCGGCAACAACGTTCCGTTCGACGACAACGAGTGGGACAGCACCTTCCATCTGACCGGGACACCCGTTTACCCGCCGGGCCAGGAACCGGCCGTGGAAATGAACTTTGTCTCGCCGGGCTACTTCCACGCCATGGGCATCCCCCTGCTCAGGGGACGCGATTTCGACGCGCAGGACATGCTTGGGCGGCCCCGCGTGGTGATCATCGACGAGTCCATGGCGCGGCGTTTTTTCCCCGGCCAGGATCCTCTTGGCCGGCACATCGATGACAACCAGACTCGGGTTGAGAACCCACCGCCCTTGACGGTCATCGGGGTGGTTGGGCGCACCCGCAACGACTTGCCGCAAAAGGAGGATTTCCTCGCGCAAATGGCGCAGATGCATCTGGCGGCCAATCAATCGGATCAAACCGACGTCATGCTGATGGTGCGCGCGGTTTCAGGCGATCCGTTGCGCCTGGCCGAACCGGTGCGCCGCGAGGTGCTGGCGATCGACCCGGAGTTGCCCGTGGCCGACATCAACACGATGGACGCGAACATCGCCGCGACGCTGGCGCCCCGGCGCCTGACGATGGTATTGCTGGGGACATTCGCGGTGCTGGCGCTGCTGTTGGCGAGCATCGGCTTGTACGGCGTGATGGCGCTCAGCGTGACGCAGCGCACGCGCGAACTCGGCATTCGGCTGGCGCTCGGCGCGCAACGCTCGGCCGTGCTGCTGCTGGTGCTGCGCCAAGGGGCGATCTTGGTGGGAATCGGCCTCGTGACGGGACTGGCCGCGGCTTTGGCCGCAGGGCGTATCCTGGAGAGCCTGGTCTACGGCGTAGGCGGCGGCGATCCGTGGACGCTGGGCGTGGTGGCGTTGGTCCTGAGCGGAGCCGCGCTATTAGCCTGCTGGCTGCCCGCCCGCCGCGCCACGCGCGTGGACCCGATGGTGGCGCTGCGGAACGAGTAGGGGCGGGAGGGCCCACGGTGAAACGGGGTTCAGTTGAGGCAGCTGCGGGAACAGCGAACGCCGGCACACGAGGCATCCAAACGGCGGAACGTCTGGACGTTCCCGAAAAGTCTGCTGAAGTCAAAATCCCAAATCAGAAACCTACCAGACGTTTCCTCAAGGCCGTCAAAATAGTGCCAAAGATTAAGAACGCCAACAGGCTGCATCCAAACCAAGTGCACCATCTGTCATGTCTTGCCTGAAGACGACTGTCGAATGCCGTATACGGCTTGACCTTCGCCACGACCCTCCATGAGATAGTGATGCTGATCATCAGAAAGAAAAAAGTATCTAGCAAGACTGGATGGTGCAGTGGAGAGGCGATGATTAAGAAAGCCGATACGCAAGTTGCGGATACAATAGCGATCGCAACGCCGAAAGGTAAATTAAACAACCAATGTATTGTTCGGTTCGGTTCAATGCAGCGTGTTATCCCATACCAAAGGGTGGCAACGTCGGCACGTGCGTTATCAGAACCTATATGCAGTAAAGCATATGTAAGGCGTCTAGTTTTGTGGAATTTAAGTGCGATGTCGACACTCTTGCTCCGGAAGTAAGACATGTGTAAAGAGATTGTTATTTCCTCCGTGGTGTCTGGGAACACATCACCAACATATCGATCCATGGACGAAAGCGTCTCAGTACCGCTGCCGTCAACAAGTGTCACAGAGTAGTGTTCCTTCACCTCGGTCTCTGATATAGAAAATAATCTCTGACTTTCCGACAGTAAAAGGTATTCCAACTTGCTGACCAAATCAATACTTACTATCGTTGCAGGCAAGTCATGCGTGACGTTAAATACGGGCACTTTTGGGCGAACAACTACCTCGCATTTCCCTTCTAGTTTGTAGGATTGATATACGTCTTCAAAGATTGCAAACACTCGCTCGAGTTCGACGTGCGAAGGAGCAGCCACTGTAACTGTTGTCGATCCGGGACTAGCTACTAAATCGAGTGCATGTGAACCCCACGCATGCGAAACACTATACAAAGCCCTGCTAAATGATTGTCGGTAGGCAGCGAAGAATTCTTCTTCATGATCGAACGTGGTTGACTCTCCACCCTCCTGATGAACTACGTAACGTGTGTAGACCTTGCCCCGCGTATCCGAATTCTCACTTCGGCTGTCAATCTCCTTTACCAGCTTCGTCGCAGTGCGGATTGTTTCCGCAGGAAACTGCATCCGATCAAAGATCTTTTCCTTTTTCATGAAGTTGTCCAGTAGCCCTAGCAGCCGCAGGGATTAATCTTAGAGGAACGAGGATGCAGCAATTTTGTGCATCAGAAGGTCACGGAGATTGCCTCTTGGTAGGAGCCACCTGAGACAAGAAAGTTGTGGGCATTTGCAGGTTCTTCAGCGCAATTGCACTTTTAAGATCGTACATGATTTTGGCATATTCCTCGCCATTTTGCATTTGGGCAAAGCGAGATTTGATCATCAATTGATCACCCTCTGCAAGAAAGGGCCGACATATGTCATATCGCTGTTGATAATCAGTGATTATCCTACTTATGAAATTGATTCGAATAGCACGAACCAGAATGCTCAAAAAGATAACTAGATAGGCGACCACCATAAACCAGCGGAATTTTTCAAAGGTTGCTAACATTCGGACGTCTCTTTTCAGCTTGATAATACGCTCACGATCCGAATCCTCAGATGCTTTTTTCGCCAGCAGGATTTTATCTTTCAAGGCTTGAAGCTGCTCTTTGCTCATTGACTGTAGTTCGTTATCGGTGTGAGGTGCCGCTACGGCTTCGGCTTGTTGTAAGGTGCGGAGCGCCTCAGTGCTTGTAGGTCCATACCAGAATGGTTGAGACAGCAATATTTGAGGTAGAGCAAATAAAGCCGTTATATAGATTATCCATAGGGTTGCCCGATCATTATGCCCTTTGGCCGCTTCCAGATACAAGGTATCACGTGAAGCACGGTAACCGAGTGTGATGACTTGCAGCGTGATTCTGGTTAGAATACCGTACCATTTCTTGAAAAGAACATCCCATAAACCGCTGCCCAGAGCCCCTAAAAAAACAGTTCCGACAACCCCGGCAATCCATTCCAAAAGAGTGACATTCATAACGAGTATGTTTTCAAGCTAGGCATAGATGGGGGCGGCATTCATCCTGCCTTTTCCGCCGCAACAGGGAGTGGCAAATATCACAGGAACGTCTCTTGCTCATCAGCCTGATGGCGCCGCGATTTCCCATCGCGGGATTTTTAATGGTCCGATCTATAACTTCAAGGAAAAACTGTTCTCGATGAACAGGTGTATATCCTGCCGGCACCTTTGACGACTCTGGACATCTATGACACACGCAGAAACGCTTACTTAGTTGTGGCTTTGTTCCATCGAAACCGATTGATTTACAACATGCGGATGGGGGGGGATTCGAACCCCCGGAACCTTTTACAGTTCACACGCTTTCCAGGCGTGCACAATCGACCACTCTGTCACCCATCCTCTCCAACGCGGGCCATCAGTATGGACGAAAATCAGCGGATCACCAATGCCGAATCTCCGCAGCGGGTCCGAGCGGAGTCACGCGGGTCACTCCTCCCAGATGAAGTGCTCCAGGCGGCGGCGGGTCAACTGATTCTCGAACTCGCTTTTGCGCGGGCCATCGGCGGCGGCCAGCTTTTTGTAGATGGCGATCGCGGCGGTCCACTGGGATTGGGATTCCAATAGACGGGCGGCGTCGGTGCCGGCGCGGTAGAACCAGGACCATTCCGGCTCGGGATCGGGCGCGGTCCTGTTGGCGGCGGCGGAGACGGTGTTCGGCGGGGAGGACGTGGTGGCGGCGGTGGAAGTGTGATCGGCGGCGTTGAGGGCGTCGTCGTAGGCGGCGAGGGCGGCGGCGGGATCGCCGGATTTCTCCAGCGCGAGGCCTTGCTGGGTGAGCCCCTGGCGGCGCCACAGCAGCGAGGCGCCCGGGGTTTGGGCGAGCAATTGGAAGGTCCGGGCCGCTTCGGCGTAGAGGCGCGGGTCTTTGGCCGCCAGGGCGAAGAGCGTCTCCGCGAGGCCGCTCAACGCTTCGCAGCGGGATTCCAGCTCATCGGGCTGGAGCGGGCGATCGGCGGTGGCGGCGGCGACGCCTTCGTAGAGCGTGCGGGCGTCGGCCGCTTTGCCCAGGCGGTTTTGCACCTCGGCCTGGCGCAAGCGGGCGGGGAGCTTGAGCGGGCCGTCGCGGCGAGCGGTGGCGGCGAAAAGGGAGACGGCTTTATCGAGGCCGGCCGGGCTCATGCTGCGTTCGGCGGAGAGGCCGGCCAGGTAGAGGGCGGGCTCGGCCAAGGGTGAATCGGGGGCGCTGTCGGCCAGGATTTCCAGTTGCGTCTGGGCATCGGGATAATCTTCACGCTCGAAATAGATTTCGCAGAGTTTCATGCGGGCTTCGGGTGCGCGGGGCGAGCCGGGATGCTGTTGCAGGAACTCCTTGGCCAGGGCGATGGCCTTTTCTTCGTCGCGGGCGGGGCCGGGAGCATCGGCGAGCCAGATGGCCAGATAGGCGGCGCGATCCTGCTCGGGCGTGGCAACGGAACTCCTGGCCGGCGCGGCCGAGCCGGGGCCGGAGCCGGACGTGTTTGCAACCGGCAGCAACTCCGGGGCAGAAATCTCCCGCCAGGCGGCAACCAGGTCCGGCTGGGCGCGGTCAAAGGCCAATTCCGCCAGGGCCACGCGGGCTTCGGCGGCGCGCGGGCTGGCGGGTTGCTCGCGCAGGAACTGGCGCAAGGCAGCCGCGGCTTCCTGCCGGCGATCCTCGCCCCCCGGCGCGGTTTGGCCGGCGCGGGCGAGGCCTTCCTCGAGCAAAAACTCGGCGTTGAGCTTGCTGGCGGGAAAGCGCGCCCTGAACTCCTGCTCCGCGGCCGCAAAGCGTTCGCTGTCTCCAGCGCGCAGCCAGCCGAGCACGGCGTCGAAGGCGGCCGCCTCCGCCTGCGCGCCTGCGCCGGTGCGACGGGAGACGGCTTCGAAGCGGCGGGCGGCGGTGGCGCTGTCGTTTTCGGCCAGACTGATGCGGGCATCCAGCGCTTCCAGAGCGATGAGCAGGTCATTTTGCGCGGCAGCGTCCGTCACTTCCGCCGGGTGCAAGCGGCCGAGCTCCCGGGCCGCCGCCACGGTCGCGTGGGCTTGCGGCAAGCGGCCCATTTGCAGTTGCAAGCCGCCCAGATCGAACAAGGCACGCAGGCGCAGGGGGGAATCGGGAAACGTGTCGGAGAAGCCGGTAAAGATCTCCTCCGCCCTTTCGGTTCGGCCGGCGTGCGCCTCCAGGCGGCCCAAGGCGAGGCGGGCCTGCGCTTGCCGATCGGTTTCGGTGGCATCGTCGGCCCAGCGGCGCAATTCGGAGAGATCGGGAGCGGCGTCGTCCGCGTAGAGTGCTTCGAGCCAGGCCAAAGTCTGCGGCAGGAAGGGATCGCGCGGATGGCGATCGATAAGGAATTCAAGGGCATCCTGGGCGGCATCGAGGTGCTGCTGATCGAGGCACGCCTGCGCCCAGCCCCAATAGCTGACGGCCAGCAGGCGTTCGCTCAAGCCATCGGGATCCGCCAGCGTGGCCTGGAACATTTCCTCGGCGAGAGCGGGTTGGCCGCTGGCCAGCCGCAGACGCCCGAGGAGATAGGCATGTTCCTTGGCGGCATAGGGATTGCGGATTTCCGGCGCGGCCAGGACGCTGCCGGGCGCGGCCTCCAGCAGGTAGTTGGCGGCGTCCTTGAGGTGGCGGGTATCGAGGGCAATCTCCGCGCAACGCAGGCGGGCGGGTTCGCCGTAGCGGGGGTCATCGGCCAGGCTCTTGAAGGCGGCGGCGGCTTCCGTGGGACGTTCGAGCGCGAGCAGCGCCTCGCCCTGGCCGAAACGGGCTGCGGCCGGCAGGCCCGCCGGGACGAGCGTGGCGGCCGTTCCACGGGAATAGCAGGCCAGGGCTTCAGGCCAGCGGCCCAGCGCGGCGTACACCTGGCCGAACCAGAAGCTGGCAGCTGGTCCGGCTTTTTCCGGCTGCGGGAACTCCGCGGCCAGCGTCTCGAGGGCGGCAGCGGTATTGCCGACCTGGAGCAGGGCGCGCGTCAGGGCGAGGACCGCCGCCGGGCGGAGTTCCGGTGCAGGCGCGGCCGCCAGGAAGGCGCGGAGCTTGTAGACGGCGACCTGCGGCAGACCTTCGTCCAGCGCCCGGACGCCGGATTGATACAGCGGGGGCGCGGTCACCGGCGTCGCCGCCCGTGTGCCCGGATTTGCTGCCAGGCAAGACAGGACCAGCACGAAGGCCGGGCGGATGGCGGCGTTCATCTTCAAAGTTTGGCGGCCAGATAGCGGCCCGTGTGGCTGGCCGGCAAGCCCGCAATGTACTCGGGCGTCCCGGCACCGACGATCCTGCCGCCGCCGGCGCCGCCTTCGGGCCCCAGATCGATGATCCAGTCCGCGCACTTGATCACCTCTAGATTGTGCTCGATGACGATGAGCGTATTGCCGGCATCGCGCAGCTTGAAAAAGACTTCCAGCAGCTTGGAAATATCCACGAAGTGCAGGCCGGTCGTCGGCTCGTCGAACAGATAGAGCGTGCGGCCAGTGGATTTCTTGGCGAGTTCGGCCGCGAGCTTCACCCGCTGCGCCTCGCCGCCAGAGAGCGTATTGGCGCCCTGGCCGAGCCGCAGATAACCGAGGCCCACGGCTTCGAGCGCGCCGAGACGGTCGGCGAGTGCGGGCACCGCGCGGAAAAAGCGGCTCGCCTCCTCGATGGTGAGGTCGAGCACGTCGGCGATGTTTTTGCCCTTGAAGGTGATCTCGAGCGTATCGCGATTGTAGCGCTTGCCCTCGCAGACCTCGCACGTCACGTGCACGTCGGGCAGGAACTGCATCTCGATCTTCATGACGCCGTCGCCTTCGCAATGCTCGCAGCGGCCGCCCCGCACGTTGAAGGAAAACCGGCCCGAATCGTAGCCGCGAATGCGCGAGGCAGGCAGTTGGCTGAAGAGATCGCGGATCGGCCCGAAGGCGCCGGTGTAGGTGGCCGGGTTCGAACGCGGACTGCGCCCGATCGGGCTCTGGTCGATGACGATGGCGTGGTCGATCTGCTCGGTGCCGGTGATGCGGCGATGTTTGCCGGGGGCGTCCTTGGCCCGGTAGAATTGGCGGCTCAAAGCCCGGCGCAGGATGTCGTCGACCAGTGTGCTTTTCCCGCTGCCGGAGACGCCGGTCACGCAGGTCAGACAGCCCAGCGGGAAGGCGGCGTCGATATTCTTGAGGTTGTTTTCCGTGGCGCCGAGGACCGATAACCAGCCGCCGCCCGCCAGCGCGGGTGCCGGTTTGCGCCGCAAGCGCGGCACCGGGATGCTCTGGCGGCCCGTCAGGTATTGGGCGGTGGGCGATTCCTCGATGCGCAGGATTTCGCTCAAGGTGCCCTGCGCCACCAACCGCCCCCCGCGCGGCCCGGCGCCGGGACCGAGATCGAGAATGTAATCGGCCGCCCGGATGGTATCCTCATCGTGCTCGACGACGATGACGGAATTGCCGAGGTCGCGCAGCCGGCGCAAGGTCTCAATCAGCCGGTCGTTATCGCGTTGATGCAAGCCGATGCTGGGCTCGTCGAGTACATATAGGACGCCGGCCAAGCGCGAGCCGATCTGCGCGGCTAGGCGGATGCGTTGCGACTCGCCGCCGGACAGCGTGCCGCTTTCCCGGTCGAGATTCAGGTAACCGAGGCCGACCTCGACCAGGAAACCGAGCCGGGTCGTCACCTCGCGCACGATCTCCGTGGCGACCTGACGTTGCATGGAGCTGAGGTCGAGGTCCTGGATGCGCTCGTGCGCCTCGGTGATCGTTAGCTGGCAAAACTCGCGGATGTTCAGGCGCTCGCCGGCGGAGGTGGCCAGGGTGACCGCCAGAATTTCCGGCCGCAAACGCGCCCCGTGGCAGGCCGGACAGGGGTGCGGACTCGTGTAGGCGCGCAGGCGATGGCGGGTCAGCTCGCTTTTGGTGGTATCCAGCAGGTGCTGGAGTTGGGAGACCAGCCCTTCAAACGCCCGGGGCGGCGCGGGTTTGGCGGTGGCCTTGGCGGCTTTGCCAGCTTTGCCTTTGGCGGCCACGGCTACGGCCTCGACGGAAGCAGGCGCCTCGGCTCCGTGGAACAGCGCGTGTTTGAAGGCCTCGGGCAGTTCGGCGAACGGCCGATCCATGGGCGCTTGAAAACGTTCGGCCAACGTGCGCAAGCTGCTTTGGTAAAAAGCCCGCATGCGCTTGGCGACCGCCCGCTGCCAGGGTGCGACCGCGCCTTCCGCCAAGGTTTTTTGCGTATCCGGCACCATCAACTCCGGGTCGAGCACGGGCAGCGAGCCGATCCCGTGGCAAACGGGGCACGCGCCCAAATGGCTGTTGAAGGAGAAGTGCTTGGCCGTCAACTGCGGCAGGGTGAAACCGGTTTCCGGGTCCCGGTAATCGGTCGAGAAATGGACCTCCTGCCAATCATCGGAGGCGGTGCCGGCGCTTTCCGTCGTCGCGGCCTGGTGCAGGACGGCGATTTGGCTTTTGCCCCAGCGCAGCGCGGTTTCCACGGAATCCGACAGCCGGCCACGCACGCCATCGCGCAGCACGAGGCGATCGACCACCGCCTCGATCTGGTGGGGCTGGCCCTTGGCCAGGCGGATGGGCTCGGTCCCGTCAACTTCCACGATCCGGCCGTCGACCCGGACCCGCACGAAGCCTTCCCGGCGGGCTTTCTCCAGGACATCGCGGAATTCGCCGGTCTGGCCGCGTACCAGCGGCGCGAGCAGGACGATTTTTGCGCCGGCCGGCAGCGCCAGAATCTGATCGACGATCGCTTGCGGTGTCTGGCGCTTGAGCGGGCGCCCGGTGGCGGGATCGTGCGGCTGGCCGACGGAGGCGTAAAGGAGCCGCAAGTAATCGTAGATTTCCGTGGCGGTTGCGATGGTCGAGCGCGGGCTGCCGCCACCGGAGCGTTGTTCCAGCGCGATGGCGGGCGAAAGGCCTTCGATGAAGTCGACGTCCGGCTTCTCGAGTTGATCAAGAAACTGGCGCGCGTAGGCGGAAAGGCTTTCGACGTAACGGCGGCGGCCCTCGGCGTAAAGAGTGTCGAAGGCGAGGCTCGATTTGCCGGATCCGCTGGGTCCCGTGATGACGACCAATTGGTCGCGCGGGATGATCAAACTGAGATTTTGCAGATTATGCTGGCGCGCCCCGCCGATTCTGATAGTCTGCTGGGTCATCCCGCATTTCCTCCGCGCACTCTGAAGATCGTCCAACGAAGAAGGATTTGAGCAAAGCACACGGCCGCCGGCAAAGCGAATGAATTCGTCCCCCATGACCGAGTCAGATGAAAGCGCTCCGTTGTCGGTAGGCGCCGGCGCGGCGCCTGTTTCGCACGCGGAGTTGCTGGAACTGCATACCAAGTTTCGCGCGGTCAAGCACAGTGCTTGCAACGCCCTGGCGGTGGTCATGGCGCTGTCGGAAATGGCGGAACGCAATCCGGCGTATGTGGAGAAGTTGACGAAGACCGTGCTTTCGAAGAGCCCGCAGATGGTGACGGAGTTGCGGGCGTTCGATGACGAGTTTCGCGCGTTGTTGAAGGCGTTGCCGGATTAGGCGCGCTAGCAGGGACGGCTCTCCAGGCTGTCCCTAATTGTCCGGCGAGCGTTCGCGAAGGGCGTCACGAGTATCCAGACAGAATGGGACAGCTCGGAGAGCCGTTCCTACCTTTATTTTGGAAACGCCGGATGCTGGCGAATCAGCTCGAGCGCCCGCCGCAGCAGCGTTTTGCCAGGTTCGATTCGAGGCCAGGGCGAGGCGCCAGAGGGATGCGGCAGCGGGATAATGTCAAACGTCCGTCCGGCGTACTTTCCCGGGAACGTCCGCCCGATCATCTCCGTCAACATCACCGGCGGGAGAAACTGCGCGATGGCCAGCTTCCCGACCGGAATCACCAGTTCCGGCTGCACCAATTCAAATTCCGCCTGCAGCCAACAGCTGCAGTTTGCAATCTCCGTCCGGTCCGGGACGCGGTCACCGCCGCCGGGCGCCCCGCCGGGAAAGCAGCGGCAAACCGCGGCCATGTAGACCGTGCGCCGGAAACGCTCCTCCTCGACGCCGCAAAATTCCCGGAACCACGCAAAAAGCGTCTTGCCCGCGGTCCAGGCAAAGGGTCGCCCGAGCACCGGTTCATGGCTGCCGGGCGCCTGGCCGATCAGCAGAGTCCGGCTAAGCACAGGTTGCCCGGTGACGGGCGGCCGGCGCATTTTCGGGCAACGCGTACAGCCGCGTAACTGGGCAACATGCTCCTCGATGGCTTGTTGCCGCAGCGAAGATTGCCTCTGTGTCTCGCGGCGGTACATTGCAAGCATGGACACGGTGCTCCCGCTAACCCCGGGCCGCAAGCTGCGACTCTTCCGCGAGAGCGATCCGGGCAAACAGTGGTGGTCGCTGGAGGAACTGCGCTTTTGCACGAAGTGCGAGCATCTGTTCATCGGCCGAGAGATCAAGGTGTTCGAGGACACGCAAGGCGTGATCCGCTTCCGTTGCCCCACCTTCGGTTGCACCGGGAACTTCGTCGATTGGGAATACCCGCAGTTGCATTTGTAACGGCGGTATCTGTTTCCGACAAGTTCCGCGCGCAGCTCGCACGCGTCAGCTTCGCGATCCAGGCTTGCGATTCTCAAGCGTGAGACACTGTCGACAGGCGCCGACGGGGCCGCTTGAGGAGTGGACGCTGGGGGTGCAGCGACCGGGGGCCAACCTGGCACTCAATGGTACGGCTCGTGCTTCCGCTTAACTCCGCCGGCCACGCGAACTATTTCGTCGCCGCCAACGACTTTCATGAGCAGCCTCGAACCAGCAGCCGGCACCCAGTTGGCCAGTGCCGCGCTGCACCGGGCGGTGACGCTGGCCGGCCGCATCTTCGATGCCCCCGCAATAATGCTCGCAAACCAGCAGGGGGAATGGTCCGCCCTCGCAGGATTGGGTGAAGCCGTGCCCACTCTTTCCGCCGAGCTGATTTCCTACGTGAGCTTGCTGCCGATGGAGGACCTCATGGTGGTTCCGGACGTGCAGGAAGACACCCGCTTTGCGGACGCGGTGCCGACGCCGTCCGATGCTCCCAAACTGCGCTTTTTTGCGACCGTCCGCCTGAGCCGGAGCGCCGATCCGAAGACCGAGCTTTACCTTTGCCTGCTGGATATCCGCGCCCGCCAGTTACGCGCGGATGAAAAGCGGCTGCTGGCGGACCTCGCCGAGGTGGTCAGCGATCAACTGGCTCTGCCTGGCGCCATCATCTCGGAGCCGGAAACCGGCCGCACCGCGGACATGGTCGAACTCACCGCCAATCATGACCGCGATCTCTCCAAAATTGCCCTGCACGACGGCAGTCATGCCAATGGCAATGGCCACAGCCAGGCCGCCAAGCTCGAGTCGCGGGTGCACGAACTCGAGGAACAGAACGCCGAACTCAAGGCGGAGTTGCGGGGGGTGCCGCCGGGCAGCAGCAATGATCAACTCGATCGCGCCCGGCTGGAGCAACTCATCGAGGAAAGCTCGGATTTCGTGGGATTGGCGACGCTCGACGGCAAGACGTATTACCTGAATAAAGCCGGCCAGCGGCTCATCGGGTTGGATCGCCTCGAAGAGGTCAAGCGCACCCGCATCATCGACTACCTGATGCGGGAGGATCGTTCCTTTTTCCTCGGCACCGTGGTGCCGAGCCTGATGCGCAACGGCACCTGGGAAGGGGATTTTCGCTTTCGCAACTTCAAGACGGGCGCGGCCATCGAGGTCAGTTGGAATCTTTTCCTGATCCGGAACTCCTCGGGCGAACCGGTGGGGATCGCCACGGTGACGCGCGACATCACCGAGCGCAAGAAGGCCGAAGTCGCTCTGCGCGAGAGCGAGGAGCGCTTCCGCCATCTGGTGGAGCAGGCCGGTGAGGCGTTCCTGGTCTACGATCTGAATGGGCGGCTGATCGATGTCAATCGCGAGGCCTGTGAAAGCCTGGGCTACAGCCGGGCGGACTTGCTGGGGCTCTCGGTGCAGGACATCGAGCAGGACGTCGATCTGGCGGATCGCCAGGACCGCTGGAAGCAGTTGGTGCCGGGCGTGGCCGTGACGACCACAAGCGTGCACCGGCGCAAAGACGGCACGACGCTGCCGGTGGAATCGCGCATCGCGGTTTTCCGCAGCGGCGGCCAAAAACTCGTCCTCAAGCTGGTCCGCGACATCACCGACCGGAAACGCGCGGAAGAGACCCTCCAGATCGCGCACGAGCAACTCGAGGCGCGCGTCGTGGAACGCACGACGGAGCTCGCGCGCGCCAATGACGAGCTGCGCGCGGCGCTGCGCGAGAATAGCCGGCTCGCCGCCGCCATCGATAGCTGCCAGCTCGGCGTCCTGATCAGCGATCCCGCGCAAGAGGACATGCCCACCATTTTTGCCAATCCCGCCTTTACGCAAGTTACGGGTTATAGCCGGGCCGATATCATCGGGCAAAACTGCCGCTTTCTGCAGGGACCGGAGACGGACCCGGCGGAGGTCGAGCTAATCCGGCAAGCCATCCGCCAGCGCGTGCCCTATCGCGGGACGCTGCGCAACTACCGCAAGGACGGGACCCCGTTCTGGAACCAGCTTTCCATCAACCCGGTCTTCGATGAAACCGGCAAGGTGATCAACTTTGTCGGCCTGCAGGCGGACGTCACGGCTCAAGTCGAAGCGCAGGAGGCCTTGCGCCGCAGCGAACTGCGCTTCTCGCGCATGACGGCCAACGTGCCCGGCATGGTTTACCAACTCATGCTGCATGAAGACGGTACGGCGGATTTCCCGTACGTGAGCGAAGGTTGCCGCGAGTTGTTTGGCCTGGAACCCGCGACCATGCGCCCGGACGCCTGCACGCTGCTGGACCTGATTCACGGCGAAGATATCGGCGAATTCCTGCACAGCCTGAATGAATCCAAGGAGACCGCCACGGCGTGGTCCTGGGAGGGGCGGTACGAGACCAAGGCCGGCGAGGTCCGCTGGCTGCAAGGCGCCGCCCGGCCCGAGAAACGCGGGGACGGAGATACGATGTGGGACGGGTTATTGCTGGATATCACCACCCGCAAGCGGGCGGAGCAGGAGATCCAGCACCGCGGCCAGCAAGCGGCTGCCGTCGCCGAGCTCGGCCAGCGCGCGCTCGCCAGTGCCGACCATGCCACGCTGACCCAAGCCGCCACCATGCTGGTGACGCGGACGTTGGGAGTGGAGATGAGCGCCGTCTCGGAATTGCGCTCGGACGCGGGCCCCCGCATCACCGCGGCCTCCGGCTTCGATCCTGAAATCAAGGGCCACCTTCTCCCGCTTGGGCCGGGCTCGATGACGGACTACGTAATTTCGCACGATGGCCCGCTCGTGATCGAAGACCTGCGCACCGATACCCGTTTCCCACTGGCCAAAGCCCTGGTGGACCAGGGCGCGGTCAGCAGCTTGTGCGTCATTATCAAAGGGCGGGAACAGGCGCTTGGCGCGGTCATCGTGGCGGCCAAACGGCCCCGGATTTTCGGCGCGGAAGACATCAGCTTTTTGCAGGCAGTCGCCAACGTGCTCGCCACGGCGATGGATCGATCGCGCGACGAACAGGCCCTCCGGCAGAGTGAGGCCCGCAATTCCGCCATTCTGGAGACGGCGCTGGACTGCATCATCACGTTGGATCACAAGGGCTGCATCGTCGACTTCAACCGCGCCGCGGAAAAAACCTTCGGCTATCCGCGCGCCGATGCCCTGGGCCGGCCCTTTCAGGACCTGGTGCCTTCGGTCGACGGCGACCTGGCTGCCAACCTGCGCGATCTGGCGCGGCAGCCCTCCAGCGAGGCCGACACCCTACTGGGTCACCGGATCGAATTGCCCGCGCAACACGCCGACGGCACGCAGATCCAGGCGGAACTGGCCATCACGCGCATTCCGGTGGAGGGCCTACCGCTGTTTACCGCCTACTTGCGCGACGTGACGGAGCGCCGCCGCACTGACGAACGCCTGCGCCTTTTGGAATCGGCCGTGGTCAATGCCAAGGACGCGGTGCTGATCGCGGAATCTGAGTCGATCGATCTGCCGGGACCGCGCGTGCTCTACGCCAATCGCGCCTTCGAGCAGATGACGGGTTACAGCGCCGCCGAGATCACCTCGAAGACCCCGCGCATCTTGCAGGGGCCCAAAAGCGACCGTGCTGCCCTGGACCGGGTGCGGGAAGCTTTGACCAACTGGACGCCGGTCCAGGTGGAGCTGATCAACTACCGTAAGGACGGCAGCGAATTCTGGGTGGAACTGAGCATCGTGCCGGTGACCAACGCCGCGGGCCAGTTCACCCACTGGGTGAGCGTCCAGCGGGACATCACCGAGCGCAAACGCACGGAGGCCGCCTTGAACCAGGCCAAGGAAGAAGCCGAAAAGGCGAATGCCGCCAAAAGCGAATTCCTCAGCCGCATGAGCCATGAACTGCGCACGCCGCTCAACGCCATTCTCGGCTTCGGGCAGCTCCTGCAGATGCAAAAACTGCCAGCGGCGCAGAACGACCGCATCGGCCATATCGTCTCGGCCGGGCGCCACTTGCTGGATCTGATCAACGAGGTACTCGATATCGCCCGGATTGAAGCCGGGCGCGTTGAACTGTCGCTCGAGCCCGTGCACGTGGCGGAAACCGTCTGCGAAACACTGGACCTGATCCGTCCGCTGGCGGCCCAAAAAGGGATTACGATCGAGCCGGTCCCGGACACGAATCCGCTGCACCAGGAGCATGTGATGGCGGACCGGCAGCGGTTCAAGCAAGTGCTCCTGAATTTGCTCTCCAACGCGGTCAAGTACAACCGCCCGGGTGGCACCGTCCGGCTCTCGTACCGCGAGGTGGGCGACAGGTGCCTGCGCATTGAAGTCGCCGATAGCGGCAACGGCATCCCGGCGGAGAAGTTTGCGCGACTTTTTGTGGCCTTCGACCGTCTGGGCGCAGAGCAGTCCGATGTGCAGGGTACCGGCCTGGGCCTGGCGTTATCCAAGCGGCTGACCGAGGCCATGAACGGCAACATCGGCGTCGACAGTCTGCCGGGCGCCGGCGCGACTTTCTGGATCGAGCTGCCGCGGGTACGCAGCCAGCTCGAGCAGTCAGGCACCTGGGTGCGGCGGGACCGCGCTCCCGCCGAGATGGAGTCTCTGCACGCCCTGCATACCGTGCTCTATATCGAAGACAATCTCTCGAATTTGACCTTGATCGAGCATCTCCTGGCGGATCACCCCGAGATCAAGCTGCTCACCGCGATGCAAGGCCGGATCGGCATCGATCTCGCCCGCCAGCACCATCCCGACCTGATTCTGCTCGATCTGCACTTGCCCGATCTGCCCGGCTGGGAAGTGCTCAGCCAATTGCAGGCCGATGAAGACACCAACGCCATCCCGGTCGTGGCGGTGAGCGCCGACGCCACCCCCCGGCAGATCGAACGCCTGCTCCGGGCGGGCGCGCGCGCTTACCTCACCAAACCGCTCGAAGTAGAACGCTTCCACGCCCTGCTCCGGGAAATCCTCGAACCCAAACTCGTATGAACCAGGATCAATTACTCGGCATGCGGATTTTGGCGGTCGACGATGAGCCGGTGAACATCGCGCTCCTCGAAGATCTGCTACAGTTCTCCGGTTTTACCCAGATCGAATCCACCAGTAACCCGCGAGAGGTGCTCGGCATCTGCCGAGCCCGCCGGCCCGACTTGATCCTGCTCGACCTGAACATGCCGTTCCTCGACGGGTTTGGCGTCCTGAAGCAATTGGAGGGGGAAATCCCGGCTTCCGAGTACATTCCCATTCTGGTCCTGACGGCGGACGTCAGCGTGGAAACAAAGCGCCGGGCCTTATCGGTTGGCGCGACCGATTTCCTGACCAAGCCGTTCGATCCGGTCGAAGTGCTCCTGCGCATCAGCAACCTGTTGCGCACGCGTTACCAGCACCTGCAGTTGAGTGATCAAAAAGCCCTTTTGGAAGACTGCGTACGGGAGCGCACCGCCGAGTTGCGCCAGACCTTGCACCAACTCCGCGACGCGCAGGCGCAAGCCATTCAGCACGAACGTCTGAGCGCCCTGGGCTCGATGACCGCCGGGATCGCGCACGATTTCAACAACGTCCTCTCCCTGATTCTCGGGTATAGCGAGATGCTGATGCGCAGCCTGCGCCAGCCGAACGGGGTCAAGACCGCCAACGCGCTGCTCGGCACGATTATCACCGCGGCTCAGGACGCCGCCAAGATGTTCAGCCGGCTGCGGGAGTTCTATCGGCCGGCCGACAAGGCGCGGCGGCACGAGATGCTGGACCTCAACGCCTTGATCATCCAGGCAGTGGAGTTGACCCGTCCCCGCTGGCACGGCCAGGCGCTGGCTCAAGGCGTGAACATTCACTTCGATACGGACCTCGACGAGGCCCTGCCCGATATCCTGGCCGATGGCTCCGAGTTGCGGGAAATGCTCACCAACCTGATTTTCAATGCCGTCGACGCCATGCCGCAGGGCGGCACTCTGACGATGAGGACCCGCGTCGAGCCGGCGCCCCCCACGTTCCCGCCTGCGCCGGGCCGCAACGGCAACCAGCCCGGGTACGGTGCGTTGGGCGCTTTTGTTGAACCGTCGGTCATTACCCTGGAGCTGGCCGACAGTGGCACCGGCATGACCGAGGAAGTCCGCCGGCGCTGCCTGGAACCGTTCTTTACGACTAAAGGCAAGCAGGGCACGGGGCTCGGCCTGGCGATGGTGTACGGCATCGTGCAGCGGCATCATGGCACGATTGACCTGCGCAGCACTCCCGGGGAGGGCACCACCTTTCGCTTTCTTTTCCCCATCGGGCGACGGCCGGAGCCCGCCCAAAAAGTGGAATGCACCGAGTCGCTGCGGCCGTTGCGCATCCTGGCGGTCGACGATCAGCCGGTGCTTTGCGAGATCCTGGTCGATTACCTGTCCGAAGACTGGCATACGGTCGAGGTCGCGAGCGCGGGCGAAGAAGCCCTGGCGAAGTTCCGCGCTCAGCCCTTCGATCTGGTGATTACCGATCGTGCCATGCCGGGCATCAGCGGCGAACAGTTGGCCGCTGGGATCAAAGCGATCGCGCCCGGCACGCGCGTCATTTTACTGACGGGCTACGGGTCGGCCGGCGACCGGGAGCACTATGCGAGCTGTATCGACATGGTGGTGGACAAGCCAGCCAGCCGCGAGACGTTGCGCCGGGCGATCTTCACGGTCATGGCCGAGCCGGCCGAAGCCGCGCCGGCGGCTGCGACGCCGCGGGTGCTGACAGATTCGCCCCTGGCCGTCGTCTGAGGCGCTCCGCCGGCCGAGGTATCGGGCGGCGCGGGCGCGATTGTTGTTTTGGGCCCGGCTATCTCCCGGTTAGGCTGCGATCCCGCATGCCGCTGAGTGTCGCCTACATCTTGCTGAAGTATCCGACGCTCTCGCAGACATTTATCGAACGCGAGATGCTCGGCCTGGCCGCGCAAGGCATGGCAGTCGAGGTGCACCCCTGCTTCGACTTCCGCGCCCCGGGCGCAGACGCTGCCCTGGGTCCGCTGCGCGTGGTGCGGATTGGTTCGCGCTGGCGGTTCGCGATCGCGGCGGGGCTGGGCATCGCGCGTGAGTTGAGCCGCCGTCCTGGCCTGTTGTTCCGGGGCTTGAGTCTCCTCGTGCGTCATCCGGGGCGGCATTGGGAGAGCTGGTTTATGACGGTGTGGGGTACGCTCTTCGCCCTCGCTCGCGCCCAGGAGTTCCGCCGCCGCGGCATCGACGTGATTCACGGCGCCTGGGCCACCGCGCCGGCGACGGCCGCCGCCGTTCTGGGCGAACTTTGCGGCCTGCCCTTCAGCTTTGGCGCGCACGCGTACGATCTGTACCGGCACGGCGGCGATCCCCTCCTGGCGCCCAAAATGGCGGCGGCCCGTTTTGTCCACACCACGACCCAGACGAACGCGGACCATCTCGCCCTGCGCTTCCCCCAACGCCGCGCCGAGATCGTGCTGGCGCGCCGCGGCCTGCGCACCTTGCCCGCGCTCCAGCCCGCGCCCCGGGGCGACCTGAGCCATGATGGCGTGCGGCTCCTGTCGGTCGGCCGGCTCATCGAGAAAAAGGGGCACCTCTTCCAGATCGCGGCCGGGGCGGAACTGGCGCGGCGGGGCGTATCGTTCCAGTTGGAAATCATCGGCGAAGGGCCGTGCCGCACGTTACTCACCGAGGCCATCGCCCGCGCGAATTTGCAGCATCGCGTCAAGCTGCTCGGCGAACGGTCGCCGGCTGAAGTAGAGGCGGCTTACGCGACAGCCGATGTATTCTGGCACACCGGCATCATCGACGCGCAAGGCGATCGTGATGGCCTGCCCAACGTCATTCCCGAAGCGCTCGCCCACGGCCTGCCAGTCATTTCCAGCGCCGCCGGTGGCGCGGCCGAGGCGATCCGCGAGGGCGAGACCGGGCTGATCATCGATCCGGAGGATACCGCCGCGCTGGCGGATGCCGTCTGCCGCCTGGCCGCCGATCCGGCCTGGCGCCAGCATCTGGGAGAGCAGGGCCGGCGTTGGGTGGAACTCAATTTCCTGGCCGAGCACAACACCCGTATTCTGGCCGAAGCCTTCGAGCGGGCCGCGCGGTGAATGGCGGCGGTCTACGCGGTCGCCTCAGGCCAGACAAGCCGGGCAGGTCTCCAGGACGGGATCTTCGCCCGTCCGTTCGCGCAGAAAATCCTCCAGCGGCTGCCATGGCAGCCGGTCATCGTGCGCGCGCCGGCAGCGGGGACAAAGACACACCGGCCCGCTCTCCTCATCTTGCGCGAATTGATCCAGCGCGCCGCGCAGTTGCCCGATATGCCCGGACAATTTTCGCTCCAAGTTAACGACGCGTTGCGCCACGAGCAGCCGGGCGCGCAACTCATCCACCGCGTAGGGTTTGCCCACAAAGTCGTCCGCCCCCGCCTCCAAACCGCGCGCGGCTTCGTTGTTGCCTGTCACTAGGATAAGATAGATGTACGGACGGCGGGCCGGGTTCCCGCGCACGCGGCGGCAGATTTCCACGCCTTCCAGGCCCGGCATCATCCAATCGATCAGCGCGATGGAGGGCGCGTTCTCCGCCTCCAGAATGGTGGCGGCTTCCAGCCCGTCGCGGCACTCGGTCACAGTGTATCCCCAGCTTTTCAGGTAGTGCCCGAGCAATTCGCGCTGACGATCGTCGTCGTCCGCGACTAGGATGCGGTGAGGGTTGAAAGCCATCGGGGAAGCCGGAACGCGGGAAGCGGAGCTAATTCGTGCCGGCGGGCTGCTCCAGCCGTCCTGGAAAGGTCAATTCCGCTACGCCCGATTTATCCAGCTCGCCCAAACCGAGCGCGATCATTCGTTCGTATTGCGCCTGGGTGGCGGCCGCGAGCGGCAGCGTCAGCGCGTGCTCCTGGGCGAGATGCAAAGCGATGCCGCTGTCCTTGGCGGCATGCGCGGCGGAAAAGTAGCAATCGTGGGCGCGATTTTGCATGTCCTCGCCATCGGTGGCGAGGACGCGGGAATCGGCGCCCGTTTCGCGGAAAACTTCGCGCAGCATCGTCAGATCGAGCCCGAGCGCCGCGCCCAGGCCCAATCCTTCCGCCAGGCCCGCCGTGTTGATGTTCATGACCATGTTCACCAGCGCCTTGACCTTGGCGGCCTCACCCGCGCCGCCGATCAGCCGGACGTGCGAACCCAGTGCCTCCAGAATGGGCCGCGCCCGCGCGAAAGCCTCGGGGCTGCCGCCGCACATCAGGTAAAGACTTCCCTCGCGCGCCTGCGGGATGCTCGAAGCCATGCACGCCTCCAGCGACTGCGCGCCAACGAGTTCCGTCAGGCTCTGGACGGCATGATGGATGGCGGGAGAAACGGTCGCGCAATTGATGAAGAGCCGGCCTCGAGCGGCGGCTGGCGACAGCAAGGAATCGGCACTGCCAGCGTCGAAGATTTGTCGCATGGCGGCATCGTCGGAAACCACGGTGATGATCGTCGCGGCGCGGGCACTGACCTCGCGCAAGGTCTGCACAGAGACCGTGCCGAGCTCGCTCGCCAACGCCGCCGTGGCGCGGTGGATGGCATCGTAGAGAGCTGTGATCTGAAAGCCGCGTTCGTGCAAACGCCGCGCCATGTTGGCCCCCATCCGGCCTACTCCGACGAAACCAACCGTGTTTTCCGCCGGCAGAGGGATGTCGTCCATGCCGCACCTTCCGCCACGGCCGCGGCCGCCGCAAAGGCAAAGGAGGCAACGGCGGGCACTCTAGTACCGGGCGACGGGCCGGGATGATTTTCGGCGGATCGTAACTTGAAGGGAAAGGGATTGGGTTTCCATTGGAGCAAGACAACCCCGGAGCAACGCAACCGCGCGCCTTCCGGCAAGTTTACCTTTTTCATGCCTCCGTCTCCTGCTGCCATGCGGCCGCCGCCCCCTGCGGTTCCCCTGCCCCGGCCGGCGCCTGCCGCGGCCTCGCGCCGGGCGGCGTATCGCTTCTTTTTGCTCGTGGGCGCGCTGGGGGCGCTCGTCATCTGGAGCGCGGCGGAGCTATGGCGGCGCGATCCGGTGCCGCTCTTCTGGATCACTGTGGGCTATTTCAGCTACGAACTCGGGCTGAATGTCCTGCTCGTGGCGGCCGCCTGGTTCGGCTTGCGCGCGCGACGGCGGTCGCTGTCTCTCGTGCATGCTCCGAGCGCGCCGCTCACCCTCAGCGTCCTGATCGCAGCGCATAATGAGCGCGACTGCATTTTCCAGACGCTGCAAAGCGTCTTTGCCCAGGCAGACGTGTCCCCGCAGGTGATCGTCGCAAGCGATGGCTCCAGCGACGGCATGAACGAACAACTCATCGCGCACTACCGCTTGCAAGCCGGCCCCACCGCCGCCGGCGCTGAAGCCATCTGCTGGCAAAACGGCAGCGTGCCCGGGCTGGCACTCCTCGTCCTGCCAAAGGTGGGTAAGGGCCGGGCTCTGAACGCCGGCCTGGCGTTGGTCACCGGCGAAGTCGTGGTGACGCTCGACGCCGATACCCGGCTGGCGCCGGGTGCGCTGGCGGCGCTTGGCGCCACCTTCATTCCAGCGGAAGTCGCGGCCGCGGGCGGTTTCGTCTACGTGCGCAACGCGGGCGGCGGGCCCTGGCTGCCGCGCTATCAATACTGGGAGTACGTCAAGAATTTCATGTGGCGCATTGGTCTCGCGCACCTGGGCGTTTGCTTGCAGGTATCGGGCGCTTTCGGCGCTTTTCGCACCCGCGTCTTGCGGGACGCCGGCGGCTTCAGCGGGACCAGCCTGGTCGAAGACTATGAGGTGATCTACCGCCTGCACGAACAGTTAAGACTGGCCGGCATGCCTTACCGCGTCGAGGTCGCCCCGGAGGCCGTCGCTTACACGGAGGCGCCGGACACGGTGCCCTCGTTTGTGCACCAGCGCACACGCTGGTTTGCCGGCTTCTTGCAAACGCTGTGGGATTACCGGCGGATGGTTGGCGACTCACGCCTGGGTCTGGTCGGCGCGCTGATGCTTCCGATCAAATGCGTGGATGCCATTTTGCCGGTTTGGGGGTCTCTTTCGCTGGCAATTTTGTTGGCGGCAGCCATAGGAGGGAATGCGCATTGGCAGCGCGAGAGCCTCATTTTATTCGCGGCGCGTTGGGGCGTGGATTTGTTGCTCAGTGTCCTCATGTGGCGCTGGCATCACCGGCTTTTCCCCGACCGCCGACCGGGTTTGCGCGGCCACGTCCTGGCCCTGCACATGGCCACGGAGGGATTGATCTTCAATTGGTTCCGGCAGGTCGCGGTGCTCAACGCGTATAGTTGGTTTCTGCGGCGCGTGCAAAAATGGCATCAGCCACGTTGGGGTCACTGACGTAGCCTATGAGCATGATCGAAGCATCTGGCCTGACCAAGGTCTACCGCACCTACAAAAAGGAAGCGGGGCTCTGGGGCGCTGTTAAAGGATTGGCGAAGCGCAAGTACGAGGAAGTACGCGCCGCGGATAACGTCAGTTTCCGCATTGAAGCAGGCGAATTCGTCGGCTTTCTCGGGCCGAACGGCGCGGGCAAGACCACCGTCTTGAAAATGCTCTCCGGCCTACTTTACCCGACCTCGGGCCAGGCGCAGGTGCTGGGTTTTACGCCTTGGGAACGGCGCACGGAGATGAAGCGCCAGTTCAGTTTGCTCATGGGGCAAAAGAACGCGCTCTGGTGGGACTTGCCCGCGCGCGAGTCACTCGAACTCAACCGCGCCATTTACGGTATCGACCCGGGCGAGTTCAAACGAATCGTCGATGAGCTGTCGGCGCTGCTGGATGTCGGCGACAAGATGAACGTGATGGTGCGCGAACTCAGCCTGGGCGAGCGCATGAAGATGGAACTCATCGCCGCCCTGCTGCATAGCCCGCGGGTGTTGTTCCTGGACGAACCCACGATAGGGCTGGACGTGATCAGCCAGAAAAGAGTCCGTGAGTTTCTGCGCGAATACAATGCGCGGCACAAGGTGGTCACGATGTTGACGAGCCACTACATGCAGGACATCGAGGAACTCTGCCGCCGCGTGATTATCATCAACGAAGGCGGAATCATTTACGATGGACCTCTCGATGAAATTACGAGCCGGTTCGCCACCAAGAAGGTGTTGGAACTGGAGTTTTCCGAGCGTGATCCGAACCGCGCGCTGGCTGGCTTCGGCGAGGTCATCGAAGCGACGGACACGAGCGTCAAACTGCGCGTGCCACGGTTGGAAGTCGCCGCCGTCTGCCGCCGGATCTTCGACGCCTACACGGTGAGCGATATCCGGGTACAGGAAGTGCCGATCGAAGATGTCATCGGCCAACTGTTCTTGAGCGCGAATCGCCCGCCGGAGCCCGCGTGAAAAGGTGGGAATCGCCCTCCGAGCGACTCCGAAGCTCGTCCGGACTACTTAGTTAGCCGGGCAGGAGTCACTTCTTGCCAGAAGATGGTTTGGGCAACAACTCAGGATGATTCCTCCTAAGCCAAGCGCGAACGTCCGGCTCCAATTTCCGGGCGTACTGAATTAGTTCCTCGGCGTCGGTCCCACTGGCAGCACCGATGCGCTCGTATTCGACCACGTTGCGCTTGCCACGGCAGATATCGAGGTAATCGGCATCGCTCTGATGCTCTCTCCCCAAAATGAGGGGCAGGGCAGCGAGTGTTTTATGATGGGCGAGACCCGGCGTCGCTGGTTTATAGCCAGCGGCATAAAGAAGCGCGGTGCAAAGCTTCAAAGCAGCATTGTAGGCGATGCCAAACCGCCAATCATCGGACATTCCTCCTGATTCGGCATCGCGCAGGTCACGTTCCACGATAGCGAGCAGGTCGCCGATTTCCTGAACGCTGGTCTTATGCGGCTTCAGCCAGCGATTTACTTCAGCCCAATGCTTCAAGCTCATGTTCGTTTCCGATGATGAAAAGGTGAGGGGCGGCAAGGACGGACGAGACGAAATGTTCACCCTCCCGCTTGCGGCGGAGAAATTCGCAGACGCCTAGTATGTATGGATTCATTTCCCGGCCCAGCTTGTCCGGCAACCCAACCAGCAGGCGGGAAAGTGTCCGCAGGCCAAGCTCGCCAATGATGAAGAGGTCCACGTCGCTCGCGGCGTGGTCCTTACCACTAGCCATCGAACCAAAGACGAAAGCAACGCGGATTTGCGCCCGTGCGTCTACCAAGGCATCTCGCAACACCGCTGCCAGACCCGACGTCTTCAGGACAAGGTTGTGAATGTCGCCATAGAGTGGATGATCACGCCGCGCGGCATACAAACGCCGGTTGCCATCGGCATTTTTTTCAATCAAGCCAAAATTTTCGAGACGTTCCAGTTCCTGCCGTACGGTGCCCACCGACAGACCCGAACGCCGCTGGATTTCTCGCAGGTGAAGCGGGGTGTCGCTCGTGCCGAACAGCAAGCGGAACATCTCCGCTTTCACCCGTGAGGAGAGCAAATCAGCCAACGTACCCATTGTTTGCTTTAACCATACAATTGTTTGGTTAAACCAATCAACTTTTTTAGACAGTTTTTACGAGTTTGGAAGACCGTACGGTTCAGCCGACGTGGGCCGCCCCCAACAGCGGCAAGAGCCGGGCGGCGTAGCGCTCCCAGTCGTCGAAAAGCCGGTGCTGCGTCTCGGCGCGCAACCGCTCATACAACTCCGGGTCGGCCAGCAACCATTCCAGGCCATCCGCCAGGGTCTCGGCGGTACTTTGGTCCACCAGGAGACAGCCGCCGTCGGCGGCGACCTCGCCGATGGCGCCGTTGCGGCCGCAAACACAGGGCCGGCCGTGCCACAGACTCTCCAGAATCGGCAACCCGAAGCCTTCCATTAACGACGGGAAAGCCGTAAACGCGCAGGCGGCATAAGCCGCGCCGAGGGTGCGGTCGTCAACGTGCCGCAACCAGCGCACCGGCCGCCCCGCGGCTTGCAACGCTTCGACTGCACGCAGGACGGTCGGGCCCCAGTGCGCCGTCGTGCGTCCGATCAGCACCAACTCGAAGTCCCGGCCCATCTTCCAGAGCATTTCGGCGGCGGCGAGCAAGACCAGGTGATTCTTGCGCGGTTCGAAAGTAGCCACGCACAGAATGGACGGTCTGCCGCCCGGCGGCCGCTCCCCCACGGGACGCGGCGCGCCCGTGTGATTGACCGGCCAACCGGCGACAATCAACGGCGCCGCGCCCTGGCCCCGCTCCCGCCAGTACAACTCCAATTCGATCAACACCTCCTTCGAGACGCAAATCACCCGGTCAAAGCCGCTCAGGACGTCGAGATAACGCGTAAAGCCCTCCCGGCGCGACGGCGGATTCAACTCCGGCCGCCGCCAGACGATGACGTCGTGGCAAACGCCCACGACGCGGGCCGATTTCCGGGCGGCCAGCGTGGCAAGCCATTCGAGCCGGTTGTCCTGGAAGATTTCCGGCAGGAACAGGGAGTCGGCCAAGGTCAAGCGGCTGGCGAGATCGATCCGATGCCGCTTGTGCACAATCGTGCGATAGAACTTGCTCCAAACCGGCACCGGATTGGCCCGGCGGCCCGGTTCGGCATCGGCGAAACGGGTAAACCCTGCCTGCCACCCGGACATCCCGCCCCGCCCCGGACGGCCGAAAGGCGCTTCCAGGAACCTGCGTTCCCGGGCCGAAAGCGTGCAATAGGACGCCAGCGCGGGATCCCACAGGACCGGTGTGACGGGCGCAATCGCCGCCAGGCTGCGATAAATCTCGCGGACCACCCGTTGGACACCGGTGTTCATCGGAGACTTGCATGAACTGGTGACGTCCAGGTAAATCACGCCGGTTTTATGGCGCGCCAGCCGGTCGCCGCCAAGTGTTTATCCTTCGTGGCGCCTGAATCCGACCGGAACGGCGCGCCTGGCGTGGTTCTGGCTAGAAGGCTTGACCGCGCAATGCCTCGCCCGCAAGTTTCCGCCGAGGTCATTGGCGTGCAGTCGCCTGCCGTGGATCCGAAAATGGATAAAGCAACGCCCAACTCCGCGGACCAGCTGGGGGAGCTCGAAGACTTGCGCGCCGCCAACCTGGCCTTGGCCGAGGAAAACGCCCGCCTGCGCAGTTCCCGGGACGATTCCCGGCGCAGCGAGCAGCGTTACCGCCTGATAACCGAGAACACCCTCGACCTGATTTGCGAGGTGTCCCAGCACGGCTTTTTCACCTACGTCAGCCCCAATCACGAGGAAATCCTGGGCTACCGGCCCAAGGAACTCCTGGGCCACAACTTCTCCACGCTGATCCATGGCGATGACGTGGCGCAGGTCGTCGAACGCTTCAGCGAATGCATCGTGGCGGGCATCCCGTTCGTCTGCTCCTTCCGCCTGCGGCACAAGGACGGGAGCTGGCATTGGATGGAAGTATCCGCCAAGCCGCTGGAAGCCGTGACCGCGCCCGGTGCCGCGCCGTATGAAGGCCAGGCCATCTTCGTTTACCGCGACGTGACCGAGCGCAAGGAAACCAGGCGGGCCTTTTCCGCCGAGACCGAACGGCTCAAGGTGACCTTGAGCAGCATCGCCGACGGCGTCATCTCGACGGACCTGGCCGGGGGCATCGTGGAGGTCAATGAAGCCGCCCTGCATCTCATCGGCCTCAAGCGCGAGGTGCTGGTGGGCACGTCCGTGGACGAGCATCTGGAATTCGTCGATGAAATTTCGCGCATGCCGGTGCGCAGCCCGGTCATCCGCGCCTTGACCGAGGCCGCGCCCTGCACGTTGCCGCTCTCCGGGCACACGCTGCTGCGCACCAAGTCCGGGGTGGAATTCGCCGTGGCGGGAACGGCCACGCCCATCCGCGATCAGGAAGAGCAATTGGTCGGTTCCGTGCTGATTTTCCGCAACATCACGGAGAAGCGGCGTACGGAGCAAGAACTCCTCAAGCTCAGCAAACAGGAGTCGCTCGGGCAATTGGCGGCGCGCATCGCGCACGATTTCAACAACCTGCTCACTGTCATTCTAGGCAATCTTTCGCTGACCAAGATCCTGCTCGCGCCGGGAGATGCCGCCTTGCGCCGCCTGGCCGATACGGAGAAGGCCTGCTTGCGCGCCAAGGATCTGACGCGCCAGTTGTTGGCGTTCGCCCGCGGGGGCTTGCCGGTCAAAAAGCCGCTGGCCCTCGAGCCGCTGGTGCGGGAATCCACCCGCCTGATCCTGCAGGACGCCAATGTCGCCTACCGCCTCAATTGGCCCGACCCCCTGCCGCAAGTCAGCGCGGACGCGGAGCAATTGCATCAGTTGCTCTACGAATTGCTAACCAACGCGCTGCACGCCACGCCAATTGGAGGTTCCATCCACGTGCGCGGCGAGTCCGTCCGGCTCAATGCCGACGGGTCGATTCCTTTGCCCGAAGGCGACTATGTGCGGGTGAGCGTGCGCGACGAGGGACTCGGCATCCCGGAACAACATTTGACCAGGATCTTCGAGCCGTTCTTTTCCACCAAGGAAAACGCCCGGGGCCTGGGCCTGGCGACCTGCTTTCTGATCGCGCGCAATCACGATGGCTTCATGACGGTGGATTCCGCGCCCGGCTTTGGCACCACGTTTTTCCTTTACCTGCCGGCTCTGCCAGCCTTTGTGCATTTGCCGGCCGCCAGGCCCCAACAGCAGTGGACCGATCCTCCGCCGCCCCGGCGCGTCAGCACGATCGATGAACTGGGCGATCCATACGCCCCGATGCCGCTTGCGCCCGGCGCTGCCGATACGCGGCGCATTCTCGTAATGGACGACGAACAGCCGATCTGCGACCTGGCGGCGGAACTCTTGACGCGCGAAGGCTATGCGGTCGATACCGCCAAGGATGGCGAAGAAGCCATCCTCAAGTACACCGAAGCCCGGGACAGCGGCCAACCCTTCGACGTGGTGATCCTGGATTTGACGGTGCGCGGCGGCCTGGGCGGGCGGGATACCGTCAAGCGCCTGGCGCAGATCGATCCCGGAGTACGGGCGATCGTTTCGAGCGGTTACTCGCAGGATTTGATGATGAGCCGGTACCGGGACTTCGGCTTTTGCGGGGTGGTCAGCAAGCCCTACAGCGTCTCGGAACTGACCCAGGAGATCGAGCAGGCGGTCGCCGGGACGCGGCGGTAAGCGCCAGCGGAATCTACTACCATCTCGACGCTGCGTCGGGTAGCCTCAGTCGACTTCCGACACCTTGCCGGACCCATCCCTCAGTGAAACCCAAACTCTTTCTCCTGGCCGCGGCCTTGCTGGCGCCAGCACTGTGCCTGCACCCTCTGCGCGCCCAGACCGCGACAGACACCCCTGCCGCGTCCCCCAGTGCCCCGCCCAACGCACCGCTGCCGCCCTGGGCGATCGGTCCGTTCACCAGGCAGGCGAATCCCGAGCCGGTGATCAAGCCGGACCCCGATGCGACGTTTGAGAACCCGATCAACCACGAAATTGTCCATTGGGAGAAAAGTTGGGTTTATAATCCCGCCGCCGTCGCCCATGCCGGCAAGATCGTGGTGCTTTACCGCGCGCAGCAGGGACCCGGCAACACTTGTTCACGGCTTGGCTACGCCGAGAGCAGCGATGGCTTTCATTTCACCTGCGACCCCACGCCGGTATACTACCCGGCGGTAGACGATCAGGAGAGCTTCGAATGGAAGGGCGGCGAGGGCAGCGGCGGCTGCGAGGACCCTCGTCTGGCGACCGCCCCGGACGGCTCCTATCGTATCACCTATTCTGAATACGCCAATAAAGGGTTCAGGATAGGCATTGCCTCTTCGACCGACCTGAAACACTGGACCAAGCTCGGCGGCGCCTTCGCCGGCACCAAGTGGGAGGAGGCCCACGTCAAGTCTGCCGCCGTCGTTCACGAGGTGAAGAACGGCAACCTGGTGGCCGCGAAAATCAACGGGACCTACTGGATGTATTTCGGGGAAAACGCCGTGCATCTGGCTACCTCCGACGATCTCACGCACTGGAAGCCGCTGGAAACGCCGCAGGGAGGGATGTTGACTATTATGACCCCGCGTAAAGGCTACTTCAACAGCAGGCTCGACGAGGTGGGTTCACAATCGGTCCTGACCAAGAGCGGGATTGTCGTTTTCTACAACGGCGAGAACGACACGCCGGAAAAAGGGGATCCGGCCTTGAACAAAAACGTCTACAGCGGCGGTCAGGCGTTGTTCGATGCCAAGGATCCGACCCACCTGTTGGCCCGGCTCGACCATCCGTTCATCCAGCCGGCTTATCCCTGGGAAAAGACCGGCCTTTTCAAAGCGGGAACTACCTTTATTGAAGGGCTGGCACTACTGCACAACCAGTGGTTTCTCTACTTCGGCTGCGCGGATAGCATGGTGGGCGGGGCGACGGCGCCGCTACAGGCCGCGCAGATGCCGCCACCCTGATCTGCCGGCACAGCCGGCTATTTTTGCGGCGCGCGATTCGCCTGGAAGCGGCGGAGCGCAAACCAGCCATCCTCGAAGTCGATTTGCTCCCAAGGATTAACCCGCACGCTTTGCGGGCTGAGGTCCTCGCGATGCAGGACAAACAGCTCGTGAGGCTGCCGCCCTTGCAGTAGCAGGCTCAAGGGGCAGGCGCTCCAATGCTCCAGTTCTGTCCCCGCGGTAAAGGGCATCTCGTCACCGATAACAAGCGGCCCGGCCGCGACCAGGCGGGGAGATAACAACTCGCCGGTGAAGCGTTCGAGTAACCCTCCCCAGGAAAAAGATTGGGTGATCAGCACGGCGGCGAACACCGCCGCGATGCCTGAAAGCATCCACGAACCGGCGGGTGGCGGCGTGGGGTCCTGGGCTGACGGCAAATGGTGCCAAGACCAGAAAGCCAAAACTAGAATCGGCACCAGCGCGGGCAGGACGAAGCGCCGGTAATCCAGCAATCCCTGCCAACGCAGCGGATCCGCGGCCCAGCCGACGCCCACCCAGGCGAGGACGAGGCAAAGCAGGAGGCGCGAGACGGTGAAAATCCTGGCCGGCACCCGCCGTGGGAGAAAACCGCTCGTCTCCAACAGGACCAGTGACCCTAGCAGGTAAGTCATGACCAAGAGCGCCAGAGGAGCACCCGAAACGGAGGTCTTGAGCTGCTCCATCATTTCCTGGCCGGACACCTGGGTGCGTTCGTACGCGGTGGCCGCCCAGACGGAGAGAATGAGTTTGGCCAGCGCCAGAGCGCTGAAGATCGCGGCCCAAATAGTCCACCCCCGCCGGCTTACGGGCCCACGCCAAGCCTGCCAACCGCAGAGCGCGGCCGCCAAAGCATAAATCAACGCCGCCGTTGGGTGCAGGAAAAACAAATCAAGCGACAGCAGCGCCAGCCACCAACTGCTGCCGGTCCCCGGCAACCCGGCGCAAAGAATGGCCAGGATCGGCCAAAGCAGTTGCGCGGCCAGTGTGGCTTCGGACATCAAGCAGAGCTGACCGGGTAAGGGCGCGAGCAGGATGCCCAAGGCAGCATAGACTCGCAGCGAACTCCGCTCCTCGCCGCGCAGATAATGCCAGCACAGGGCTAACGATCCCACCGGAACCAAGGAAAGCAGCAGCCCGTAGCAGACGCTCAGGGTCATGGTATCATCGACGATCCTAGATATCTGAACGACGACCCAAAGAAGAGGATAAGTGCCATAACGCTCGTGCGGGATAAAGGGTGTCCGGTCTTGCAAGCTGCGGAAAAGGTACCAACTGCCGTCCCAGGCGATGGCAGCCAGCTTGAGCGATGCCACCCCGTAGCCGCAAACCACCAGGAGAAGGGCGATGACGGCATCCCATCTGGCGGCGGCTGGCTTGGTCATCTCGGGGGGCAAGCCGCTATGCTTCGTCGAAAACGCGGTCGCGTCCAGCAAGATGCGGCTCGGCAGCGGCTTTTCCCGTCCTCGGCCACGTGCGTGCTCTTTGCTATACTGGCGCGTGGTGCCTGCTTCACCCAGCTACATTCACGCCGCGCAAATCGAGCCATTCGAGGCCCTCTATAACCGTGGGCATTATGTGGCGGCGCACACTCTGGCCGTGGCACGGCATGGACCGCTGGAAAATTGGCGAGCCGGGACGGCCGCGCTCACCTTCGGCGCCCGGCTGGCGGGCAATCTCGGCGGCGAACAGGTCGCCCATGCCCTGATCCTGCGCGCCCGGCGCGGGGCCGCGGCTGACGGCGGCGTGAGGCCCGCGGACCGGGCTGCCGCCGCATTCGTGCACGCGCTTGGGACGTTCGGGCGGCGCGGGCCGCTGGCTCTGCGCCGGTTCTTGCAACGCCCGGGTGTCCGCGCCGCTTTTGAGGCCGCGGCCGAACCCAATAACCGCGCTGACGTCCTCTGCCTGCACGCCCACGTGGCGGCAGCTTATCGCGACACCGACGCGGTCGAGGCCCGCTGGCAGGAGGCGCATGCCCTGGCGCCGGAACGGGCCTGGACCTGGTGCGAACGCGCCACTTTGCTGGTGGCTTCGGACCGTTACGAGGAGGCGCTCGCCGCCGCGGACGAGTCTCTGCGCCTCCGGCCGTGGTTCCGGCCGGCGGTGCAGGGCAAGGCCCAGATCCTCGCCCTGCTCGGCCAGGACGATCAGGCCGTCGCGTTGCTCGAAGATGCGTTGGACCCGCACCAAGGCACCCTGGAAAGCTCCGCCGTTGCCGCGCAACTGGCTCAACTTTACGCGGCCATGTTACAGCCCGAAGACGTCCTGCGGACCCTGGGTCGCTTTGAGGGCCTCGCGCCTTTGCAGGAGGATAAAGCCCGTTTGTGGGTGGCCTCCTGCCGCGGTGATGCGTTGCTACAACAGGGCCAGCTCGGCGCGTCCGCGGACGTCTGCGAGCCATTCATGACGGTCAGCTTTTTTCACGCCAAAACCGTCCCGCGCCTGCGCGCTCCCGAGCGGCAGGAAGCTCGCCGCCTCGTCCACGCTGTCCCGTTCATCCGCCAGCACCAACGCACCTGCGCTCCAGCGACGCTCGCCGCGTTAAGCCATTTCTGGGGCCGGCCAGCCGACCAAGCCGCCATCACGGCCGAGATCTGCTACGGCGGCACGTTCGATCACCGGGAACGCCACTGGGCGGAAACCCATGGCTGGGCGGTGCGGGAGTTTCGCGCCGATTGGACCGGGGCGCTCGAGCTGATCGACGCGGGGATCCCCTTTGCGCTCGTCACGACAGCGATCAACAGCGGCCATTTGCAGGCGGTCATCGGGTACGACGCGCGGCGCGGTACGCTGATCATCCGCGATCCGTACGAGCGCCATCACGCCGAACAACTCGCCGAAGAATTCCTCGCCGGCTATGCCTTCTGGGGACCGCGCGCCATGGCCATCGTCCCGGCCGACGACGACGACGCCGTGGCGCGCCTGCATGCCGCCAACCTGCCCGAAAGCACCCTGCACGACGGCATCTACCGGCTGCGCCGCGCGCTGCACGGACACGACGGCGCCACCGCCCGGCGCGAGCTCGCCGCTTTGCAAACACAGGCGCCCGGAGAGCGCCTGACGCTCTTCGCCCAACGCGAACTTGCCTACTACGACGGCGATGCCCCCGCTCTGCTTGGCGCGGTCGAGGGGTTGCTCGCCCTTTTCCCGCACGAGGGCCGGTTGCGCCTGGAAAAACTGGAGGCGTTGCGGCGCCTGGCGCGTCCGGCTGAGGCCCGAGCGTGGCTGGAGACGTGCGCTGCCGATGGAGCGTACACGGAGCCGAACCTGTGGCGCGAACTCGCCCAGGAACTGGCGTCCGATCCGCACCAGCATGCGCGCGCGCGGCAGTTGCTGGCGCGCAGTCTCTTCTATGAGCCAACCGAGCCCCAGCATGTGCGCGCCCTGGCCGAAATCTGCTGGGGCGAACGGGACCACGCCGAAGCGACGGCGTTGTTTCGCCTGGCGGCCACCGCCGCGGAGACGCGCGAGAACTACTGGCACCAATTTTTCATCGCCAGCCGGCAAGTGCGCGCGACGGACGACGCTCTCCGCTTGCTCGAAGCGCGCTTCCAGCGGCTGGGAGACCGCTCGGCACAACCGGCGCGCACCCTGCATTGGGCGTATCGTGAACGCCACGAGTTCGCTCCCGCGGCCGCTGTATTGCAAGAGGCGTTGCGCCTCCGTCCGGACGACGGCGAACTGCTCATCTTTGCCGCCACCGCCCAGGCGCGCGCCGGCGAGCACGCCGCGGCCGCCGCGTTCCTGCAACTGGCGCGCGGGCACGCCGCGCCCGGGGCCGTCTCGCGGGCCGCGGCGGAAGTAGCCGAATTCGCCGGCGACTTTACCGGGGCGCTTGGGCACTGGCGCGACCTGCTGGCGCGGGAGCCGCTGGATGCCCTCGCTCACGAGGCTGTGGTGCGCCTACTCGCCGCCACCGATCCCCGGGGCGCCGCCGCCAGCCGGGAACACCTCGATACGGCGGTCGCGCGTTTTCCGCACGCCGTCGCGCTGCATGAACTGCGGATCGGGGCGCTCGGCCAGGAGCCGGGCCGTGGCTCGCCGGAACACGCCGCCGCCGTGGCGGAGCTGTTGGAAGTGCAGCCGGTCAACGTCTGGGCGTTGCGGGAATGCGCTCAAAGCGCGGAGGCAAACCACCGCTTTGATCTCGCTCTTTCCCTCCTTAAGGAAGCCGAACGGCTTGACCCGTTTGCGCCGCCGACCCATGCCTTGCGCGGCCGTTTCCTCGCGGCCACGGGTGATTCGGCCGGAGCCCGGGTGAGCCTGCGGCGAGCCCTGGAGTTGGATGTCGACCTGCCCGGCGTCCTACCGATGTTGCTTGAGCATTCTCCGACGCGGGCGGACAAACACGCTGCCTTGGACTTCATGCAGGCGCTGCTGCTCGATGCTCCAGCCGGCGAAGATGGCCTCCTGGCCTACCGCACTGCCGCCGCCACCATTCTCGGCAGGCGTGAACTGGATGCTCGATTGCGAGCTATTCGCGAGGCCCGGCCGGACCTGGGGCAAACGAACAACGGGCGGGCGACAAACAGCATCTCGCTGAGGAAAGCCTTCACGGAACTACGCCAATACGCCCGTCAATTCCTCGATCGCCGCCCGAATATCGTCGGTTACTTCCAGAAACACGACCGTAACTCGGTAATCCTTACTTTCCTCGCATTGCTGGCAATCGGCCACGATGCCTTCGGTCTTCAACAGGCGAGGCGCGGCGCGGCCGGTGGCATCGGTCCACTGGAAGTTGACGCTCAACTCGGCGCCGGGATCGAAATACCAGCGCGTCTTGATCTGCAAGCCCCGCGCGCAGATGTGAAAATCCTGAAAATCGAACGACGCCGAATCCACCCCGTAATCCAAATGGATCGAAGCCGTAATATCGGGTGAAACCGAGCTCATGGCGGGTGCAAACGAGGAGGGACGCCTTCCGATCAGGCATGGCGCATCCATTCAGAATCCGCCGGCCCTGCGAAAACGCTAGCACCGGGACCCACCGTGTCAACGCGGGTACTCGCCCGCCTCCACCGCCGCGGTGGCGGCCAACTCCGCCGGGGCTGGGTTGGGCGGCTCTCCCTCCAGGGCTCGCGCCCGCGCCTCGCGCAACAAACGCGCGGCCAAGTGCCCCAGCAGGCCCGTCACCGTCAGCGACAGGACCAGCCCGCCCACCCAGACCGCGTCTTGCATGGCGGTCGGGCGGCTGCCTTCCTGCCACATTTTCCAGCCGAAACTCCCCAGCCGGCCCAGGTAGGTGTAGAGAAACATGCCGGGCGACCAGCCGGCCGCGATGCAGAGCATGCACGGCCAGAAACGCAGCCGGGTTAATCCGTAGCAGTAGTTAAAGAGGCTGGTCGGAAAGAGGGGGCTCAATTGCGTCAGGAAGACGATCTTCCAGCCTTCACGCGCCACCGCCAGGTCCAGTGCGCGCCATTGCGGCCGGCTGGCTAGATGACGCTCGATCCAGCCCCGGCCCAACGTGCGGCTAATCCAAAACGCTCCCGCCGCCCCCAGCAGGTGCCCGGTCAAAGCCAGCAGAAATCCCCGCCACAAGCCGAACAAAAAGCCAGCCCCCATCACCAGGATGCCGGCCGGCAGCAAGAGCAAATTGCAGGTGGCGTGGACCAACGGATAAACCAGGAGGCTCCAGGGCTCGTGGCGTACAACGTTGGCCCGCAGCCAACGCACGTAATGTTCCACGGGGAAAAGGCGGCTGAGGATCAGCACCCCACCCAGCAACAGCAGCAGCCCGGTGAATTGCACGGCAACCGCGCGGCTGGCTTTGGACAACGGCATCTGGCGTGAGTTCGAAAGCCCGGCCGGCGTCATCCGCGCGCAAATTGCGCCAGTTCCACCGTCAGTTCGTAGTTCAAAAACGGGGTAATCAGATAAACGCCGGGGAAATGATCAAGGGCGGCCCGGCACACTTCCTTGGCGATCTCCAAGCCGATGGCGCGGCCTTCCAACGCTTCGCGGCCGGCCATGCGCTCGCGGACGGAATCGGGAATCAGGATCCCGGGCACTTCGTTATGCAGAAACTCCGTTTGCCTGCCGTTGAGCAGCGGCCAGACGCCCATGAAGATCGGTACCCCCAAGGCCGCCGTGCGCTTGGCCACCGTTTCCACCAGCGCCGGATCAAAGACCGGCTGCGTCATCACGTACTGCGCGCCGGCGGCGAGTTTGCGCTCCAGCCGGGCGATCTGGGCGTCCAGGAACTTGGCGTTGGGATTGAAGGTGCACCCGATGACGAACCGCGTCGCCGCCTTGACGGATTTGCCGCTGTGGTTGAAACCCTCGTTCAAGCGCTTGATGATGCCGATGAGCTGCACGCTGGTGACATCGTAGACGGACTTCGCGCCCGGGTGATCGCCGACCTTGGCCGGATCGCCGGTCAACGGCAAAACGTGGCGAATGCCGAGCGCGGACAAGCCCAGCAGTTCGCTTTGCAGCCCGAGCAAATTACGGTCGCGGCAGCTCAGATGCAGGAGCGGCATGATGCCATGGCGCGCCTTGAGCAACGCGCCGGCCGCCAGGTTGCTCACGCGCAGGATGGCCAGCGAATTATCCGCCAACGTGATGGCATCGCTGCCGGCATCGTGCAGAGCCTTGGCGCCGGCCATGAACTTTTCCAGATCGAGCGTCTTGGGCGGGTCAAGTTCCGTAATCACGACCGTTTTGCCCCGTGCGATCAAGTCGAGCAGGCTCGTTTCCTCGGTGGCGGTGGCCGCGGGCACTGGTCCCGCCGGCTCCCTGGACACCACTTGAACCGGCGGAATCGGCTCCATTCGGCGCCGGGCGGCTTTGCTCGTCACCGGCGCGAGGTCCCGGACGGCCGCCGCCATCGCCGCCACTTGCGCGGGGCCAATCCCGCAACAACCGCCCACCAGGCGGACGCCCTGGGCCACCATCTCACGCGCGACCTTGCCGAAATATTCCGGTGCCGTGTAGTAAATGAAACGCCCCTCGTAGTAGCGCGGGTAACCCGCGTTCGGATACGCGGAAAGCAGTTGGCCCGGCTCGATGGGCAGATGTTCCAGCAGGCGGATCATGGCATGCGGACCGTTCAGGCAATTGACGCCGGTAATTTCGGCTCCTTGCGCCCGCAAAGCCGCCAGGGCTTCGGGGATGGGCAGCCCGTCCGGCAGGCGGCCTTCCTCCGCGCATGCCATCGAACACAGGGCGGGGACCGGGCTAAGCGCTTTTTTGACGTCGAGCGCCAGTTGCAGCTCCGGCAGGTCCAGGAAGGTCTCGAAAAAGATCAGGTCCACGCCGCCTTCCAGCAAGGCGCCGATCTGCTCCTGGAAGACCGCCCGGAGGTCGATCCCCTGCTCGCGCGCCTCGTCGGCGGTCAAGCCCAGCGGGCCGACACTGCCGGCCACATAAACCTGCCGGCCGTGGGCGGCTTGCCGGGCGAGCCGCGCGGCGGTCTGATTGATCTCGGCGACGTGGTCCGCCAGGCCATGCCGTTCCAGCCGCACCGCGCTCGCGCCGAAGCTGTTGGTCTCGATCACACGGGCGCCCGCGTCGATGTATTCGCCGTGGATTTTTGCCACGAGGTTCGGCGCGCTCAGGCAGAATTCTTCCAGGCAGCGCTCGATCGGCGCGTCGGCCAGCTCCATCAGGGTCGTGCCCATGGCGCCATCGCCGCAGAGGACGCGGGAGCTCAGTTCATCGATCAGATCCATGGGAGGCCGCCCGGGCGAAATGGCGGACTGCATCTGTACTCTACTTTTGGCGCGGGTCGAGCGCATCGCGCAAGCCGTCGCCCAGGAAATTGAGCGCCAGCAGCGTGGCTGACATGATCGCGGCGGGGAATACCAGCAGCCACCAACTGCTCTTGATCGGGTTGATCGCCTGCGCGCCGTCACTGAGCAAGGTCCCCCAACTCGCCTGGCTCGCGTCCACGCCCAGGCCCAGATAGCTTAGGAAACTCTCGTCCAGGATGACTGCGGGTATCGTCAAGGTCAGGTACACCGCAATGATGCCGGTGAGGTTCGGCAGGAGATGGCGCGTAATGATCTTCGTGTGCGTTTGCCCGAGGCTGCGCGCGGCGGTGACAAACTGCAGGTTCTTGAGCGTCAAGACCTGCCCGCGCACGATCCGCGCCATGGTCAGCCATTCCACCAGTCCAAGCGACAGAATCAGGATGACCGTCTTCGAGTAGCCCGGCAGCCCCCGCAGACTGTGGATGGGCGAATTGCCGAAAATCTGTTGCAACCAGCCCCGAAAGCGAAACTCCACGACGTTAATGAGGATGATGATGAAAATCAGGCGCGGGATGGCGTAGATCACGTCGACGAAACGCATCATGACCGCATCGGTCCGTCCCCCGGTGTAGCCGGCCACCAGGCCGAACGTCGTGCCGACAAACAGGCTGACCAAAGCGCCGGCCAGACCCACGACGAGCGAAATGCGCGCGCCGATGAAGACGCGATAGAGCAAATCGCGCCCGTTCAGATCGGTCCCCAGCCAATGCGCGGTAGACGGGCCCACCATCTGAGCGGCGGTTGGGCGCTCGTCCGCCGCCGGCAGCAAGGCAGGCCCAAAAACGGCGCTCAACATCACCAGCATGACAATCGCGAGGGAGGCCCGCACGGCGGGATTGCGCAAAAACACGGCCCAGGCGGAGCGCGGCGCCCGCAGCGCGCCCGCCGCCGGCGCCGGTGAGTCCGGCACGGCTTCCGGGGCGCTGCCGCCCACGGCGCCGGGGGTTTTCGAGGGTTCGTCGTCGGGCATGGGACGGCCTTAGTAGAGTTGCACGCGCCGGTCCAACAAGGTGTAGGCGATATCGACCACCAGGTTCAGCACCACCAGCAACACGCAATAGACGATCACGACCCCGCCGAGCAAAAAGCCGTCGCGGTTCTGGATGGCATTGACGAAGAAGCCGCCCATGCCCGGGATGTTGAACACCGACTCCACCACGAGCGAACCGGTCAGCAAATTGGCCGCCAACGGCCCCAAAAAGCTCACCACCGGCAGGATGGCTACTTTCAAGGCGTGCTTGTAGATCACGAGCGGCTCGGACAGGCCCTTGGCCCGCGCAGTCCGGATAAAATCCTGGCCGAGCACTTCGAGCATGCTGGCGCGCATCAGCCGCGCGATGTACGCCACATACGGCGCCGCCAGCACCAGCGAGGGCATGACGAGGCTCGCCGGCGTGCCCCAGCCGCCGACCGGCAGCAGGTGCCACTCGAGCGAGAAGACCAGGATGCAAAGCGGCCCAGTCACGAAAGCCGGTACCGAGATCGCCAGCAGCGCCCAGAACATCGCCCCGGCGTCGAAGGCCGTGTTATGCCGCACCGCCGCGAACGTCCCCAGCCAGACGCCGGCCGTACTCGCGATCAGAAACGCCAAGGCACCGAGAAAAAGCGAGACTGGCAGTGTCTGCGCCAGGATTTCGTTGACGGAACGGTTGAGATACTTGGTCGAGATGCGCAGATCGCCGTGCCGCAGGATGTCCCAGAGGTAGTCGCCGTACTGTTGCAACAGGGAGCCGGCTTCGCCCAAGGCCGCCTGACGGCTGGTGGCGAGCCCGAGCTTCGCACCCAGGGCCCGGCCGGCGGCGCGTCCGGCGGGGCCATCGAGATGGTACTTGAGGAGGAGTTCCTTTTCGATGTTCGGCGGCACCTTGCGTTCGCGATCGAATGGACCGCCCGGCGCCAGGCGAATCATGAAGAACGTGATGGTGACCACGCAGAACAGGACCACCAGCAGCGACAAAATCCGGCGAAGAAGAAACGCTGCCATGATCACCCGTGCACCAAGGAAAACCGCTCGCCCTGTCTTAACCCTGCCGTTGCACCAGGCGCACAATATCACGCTGGAAAATCGCGTCGGCCTCCGCCGGGCTGGCGTGCCCGCCGACGATGAATTCCAGGGTCTGACGCCCGGTATTCGGCCGGCGCTCGGCCACCGCGCGCAACCGGTCCCACCGCGCTCCGGGCGTGTCTGCCAGGGGCTGGTCCCCGGCGCCGTCCCGCCAGACGACGTAGAACACGTAGATGGGCCGCCCGTGAAACGTAAAGGAGTAGCCGCGGACCGGCAGCGTCAGACCATCGGGCAGCGCCACCGGGTGAATGCCGTCGTCGCTCGTTTCGGTCAAGCCGCTGGCAGTCAGGCAGATGTGCGGCTGGTGCATCTCCGCCTGGGCAATCGACGCATGGCCCGGTTCCCAGCGAAAAAAGAAAAGGGTGCAATCCGCAGGCTGGGGTGCGGCCGTTTTCCAGCGGGCGGAAACACCTTCGTCGTAGCGCAGCAGTTGCCGGGTCCGATCATCGATGGGCACGGCGCGGAAATCAGGCTCTGGCAGTGGAAGAACCACGCTCCATTCCTGGCGCGCGGGTGCCTTGCCCCACTCCTGGGACCCGTACCAGCCGGCGGTGCCCACTTCCACCAGCACCAGCCACAAACCCGCCCCGGCCAGGAGCCAAAAGGGCACGACTCGCGCCCGGGACGCCGCCCGCCCCTGGGAGGACGCCTTGTCCGCGGCGGACGGCGCGCTGGCAGCCGGCACACGCTGGCCTCGCGCCAGGAGCGCATTGCACCAGAGCAAACAACCGAAAACGATCACCAGCACCGAGATGCCGATCGTATCATGAAAGCGTTCCAGGGCTGAGGCGCCGTGCTCGGCCGCGATCCAGACCAGCGAGCAACTGCGCAGGACATTCGCCAGCAGCGCCACGGACAAGCCCACCCCGAGCAGCACGCCCCGGCGCGGCCAACTCAGCCGGGCGACTTCCCCCAGGAGAAATCCTCCCATCAACGTCGTCTGCAAGGAACGGATGCCGCTACAGGCTTCATCGACGCCCACCCACTCGTTGCGCACCCGGATCAGATTGCCGCTGGCGACCGCCGGGATGCCGAGAAGGTTCATGGCGCCCGCGGCCAAGCCGGCCACCCAGCGCATCAGCGACTGGACGATGGCCTGCTCCGGCCCGCTCGGCCACGGGATAGCGACCAGCAAAAACAGCACGGGAAAAGCGAAATGCCGCAGCCAGGGTATACCGCCGTACCAGAGCGCCAAACCCAGGCAAAGCGCCGTCAGGATGCCGGCGTGGAACCAGTAAAGCAGCCGCCAATCCGGGTTGGGCTGTTCGATCAGCCGCACCGGCAGCAGCAGAAAGAGCAACGCGCCGACACCCAGTCCCATAATCGCGCTGGGCACAAGCGCGCTGGCGCGGGGCGCGGGCCGGTCCGGCCAGCGCATCGCCAGCAAGGCCGCCGCCAGGGGCGGGACAAACCAGCCGTACTGGTATTGCTCGTTGACGGTCCAATCGATCCGCAACTTGTTCCAGAGAGCACCCCAGGCGAAAAGGACGATTCCGCCCGTCAGCAGCCAGGGGAGCCGGCTGGCCACCGGCCACTGGGAGCTGGCCACGGACCGGCCGGCCGGCATTTGGACGGTGGACGAGACGTTCAAAGGGGTGAGGCCCAGCAAACGCCGTTCGACGCGGAAATTCAATCCTTATTGCCGCCCGCTGGCCCGTATTCGGCTCTTCGGACGGATGCGCGTGGTCAGAGACCGTCTTTTGCTTTGCGGGGGCGGGCGAAAACTGGTAGCCAGTTCGCCACTGGGGAGTAGCGGACCTACTTAGGGGATGCGGCTTAATTCAAGGTGCGACGTAAAGCCTTGCCAGTGGAACCCTGGCAACGGCTAAGGGCGGCAGCTTGCGCGTCCGGTTTGTTGGCATGGAAGTCCGTAGTCTGGAGGCTATCGTCGGCGCGCTCAACGGGGAGCGCGTGGACTATTTGATCGTCGGCGGACTGGCCGTCAACGCCCACGGCTTCGTGCGCCTCACCCGCGATGTTGATATCGTGCTCCACCTCACGCCGGAGAACGCCGCCAAAGGCCTGGGCGCTCTGCTCGGCCTCGGATACCGGATGGCGATCCCTGAGACCGCCGCGGCGTTTGCGGATGCGACCGCCCGCGCCCGCTGGCGCCGGGAAAAAAACATGATCGTCCTTAAACTTTGGCATGATGAGCATGCCCGGACACCGATCGACCTGTTCATTTACGAGCCATTTCCCGTACAAGCGGAACTGGCCCTGGCGGTTCGGCTGGAAATTGCCCCGGGTGTCTTCGCGCCGGTGGTTTCGCTGCCGACTCTGCTGGCGATGAAACGCGCCGTCGGACGGCCCCAGGATTTGATTGATGTTGAGGAACTGGAGCGGATGCCATGAACCCCACAAACCCGCTCATCATACCCGACTGGAAATGGGCTACCCCGGAGGGCAACCGGGAGCTGGATCGCTTGCTCGACCGCCGGCTGACCTTTCGCGAAAAGCTGGAGTGGCTGGAGGAAGCCGAAACGCTGTCCCTGCGCTTGCAAGCCAGCCGGGAAAAGTCCGCCCAGCAACGCGTGGATGGCGAAATTTAGAGGTCCACTACCTGATTCAGCCATTTCTCCCACTGCGCACCGCCATCCTCCAGCGTCGGCGCAGCCGACGGCAACGAGATTGCCGCTGGCGGCTGTCGGTAAATCCCCTCCATCCAGTCCGCCACGGCCTCGGCCTGACCCGGCGCAAAGACACCTCCCTGCCCGCGCGCCAGCAGCCGTTGGGCGACCTCGCCCTCCGTCGGTCCGATCCACAAAAGAGGAACCGGCAACCGTTCCAGCAGCGCCAATTTACTGGGCCAGAGCAACCCCCGGGTCTCCGGGCGTTGGGTCGCGATCAGCACCTGGGCGGCGAGCAGCGTAACGACGAGATCCTCCGCCGCGACGTAGCCCGTCCAGTGACAGTTCCGCAACCCAAGCTCCCCGGCACAGGTCTCCGCCGCGCCGCGCGCCGCCCCGTCCCCCTGAAACACCAGGTGCACCGGCAAACCCCTCCCTTCCAGGATTTGCTGCGCTTCCAGCAGCGTCCGCCATTCATGCGCGCGACCCAGATTCCCGGAATACAACCAGGTCCAAGGCTTCCTGGCGCCTCCGCCTTCCGGCGGACTCGCGGCGCCGGACAGCACGGCGGCCAGCAACCGTTCTGATTGCCGGGACGGCCAAGGCGCCAGCACCCGAACGCCAGCCACGGAATAACTCGTCTCCAGGTGACTTTGCATGTCCGCATCCAACGCCACGATGAGCCTGGCCCGGTGGTACGCCCAAGCCATGGCCCATTGCACCGCCCGCCGCAGGCCGCTCCCGGGCTTGATTTCTCCGAGCGCCACGGCCAGCTCCGGGTACAAATCCATCGCCCAATGCACCAGCGGCGCGCCGTGCCGCCGCGCCACCACGGCGGCGGCCACCAGCAACCCGGGCGGCGAAGACAAAGCCAGCACCGCATCCGGCTTGGCCGCCCGCAAACCATGCCAGGTAATGGTCAGGAGTGCTTTGAGTTCCCGGCGCATCCTGCCCGCGCCCGCCGCCGGCCGGCCATGGTAAGCCTGACCTTGCGCCGCGATTTCCACCTGATGCCCCCGCGCGCGCAGGTAATCCGCCAATCCATCGAGCAAACGGGCCGTGGGCGACGGATCGCCGGCGCCGTATTGATTGAGGAAGAGAAAGCGCATGGCCCGTCGTCAGGGACGCGGTCGAAGTTCCCTGATCAGGCGGGCCGGATTGCCACCGACCAGCACATCCGCGGGGACACTCTTCGAAACGACGCTCCCAGCCGCCACGACTGCCCGCGGCCCGATCTCCACCCCCGGGCCGATAAACGCCGCCGCCGCTATCCAGGTCTCCGCGTGGATGAAAATCGGCCGCGTCACCAGCTTGAAATCGGCCGCGCGATAGTCATGACTCCCGGTGCAAAGATACGCGCGTTGGCTGAGGCAGACGTTCGGCCCGAGAGTGACCGTTGCCAGGCTGAGTATGCCCACATCCTCGCCGATCCAAACGTGATCCCCGATTTCCAAACGCCAGGGAAAGGAAATGTTAACGTTCCCGCGAATCACCACGCCCTTTCCCACGCGCGCCCCAAAAGCCCGCAACAGCGCCACTCGCACGGGCGACGGCCAGGGGACCGCTGTGGCGAAGAACGCGGCCCGGACCAGCACCCAAAGAGCCTCCCGCCAGCGCGGAGCGCCACGGTCAAAGTCGGAATTGTCGTAGCGGCTGAGGTCCATGCGGAGGAGGAGGCGCAGGGCGAGCATAGCGTCCGCGCCCCGCGCAAGTCCATGCCGACCTACTCGCCATGACCCCCGCCACTCCCGAAGCATCCGAGCTGATCATCGAGGCGGGCCACGCCGAGAGCCAGTATTGGCGCGACCTGTGGCGTTACCGGGAACTGTTTTACTTCCTGGCCTGGCGCGATGTCCTCGTCCGCTACAAGCAAACGGCCATCGGCGTCGCCTGGGCGCTGCTGCGCCCGTTGTTGATGATGCTGGTGCTCACCTTCTTCCGCCAGGCTGCCGGGCTGACGTCGGTCATTCCGGGTGCGATCCTCGTCTTTGCGGCGCTGCTGCCCTGGCAGTTTTTCTCGACCTCGCTGGCCGAGGCCAGCACCAGCCTCATCGGCAATGCCAACCTGATCTCGAAAGTCTATTTTCCGCGCTTGATCGTCCCCGCCGGGGCCGTGATCACGAGCCTGGTGGATTTTCTGATTTCCATGGTGATTTTGCTGGGCCTAATGGTGTGGTACCGGTTCGCTCCCGGCTGGCAATTCCTGACGTTGCCGCTCTGGACGCTCTGGGCGTTTGTGGCGGCGCTGGGGCCTGGGCTTTACGTCACGGCGCTGAACGTCAAATACCGCGACTTCCGTTACGTGATCCCGTTCATCGTCCAGTTCGGGCTGCTCCTGTCACCCGTCTTTGAATCGAGCGCCAAACTCACCCAGCGCCTGCACTTTTCGCGTGCCCTTTATTCGTTGAACCCGATTGTCGGCGTCATCGACGGCTTCCGCTGGGCGATCGCCGGCAAGACCGAGCCACTCTACCTCCCTGGCCTGGCGGTCTCGGCCGCGGTGACGGTGTTCTTCCTCTGGCTCGGCGTCTGGTACTTCCGCCGGGTGGAGAAAACGTTCGCCGACGTCATCTAAAACGCACGCCATGTCCGATCGCGCGATCATTCAGGTAGAGGGCCTGGGCAAACGGTACCAGTTGGGTACCTCCGGCGGGCGGGGCTACACGGCATTGCGAGACGTTTTAACCGAGAAAGCTGCGGCCGTCTTCCGGCGCCGGCGCCGCGGAACCGGCGCCGCCCCCTCGCGTCCCCACGCCGGCGAATTCTGGGCGTTGCGGGACGTGGCTTTTGCGGTCAAACGCGGCGAGGTCCTTGGCATTATCGGGCGCAACGGCGCGGGCAAATCGACGTTGCTCAAGATCCTCAGCCGCATCACCGAGCCGACCGAGGGTAGGATCACGTTGCGCGGCCGGGTGGCGTCGCTCCTGGAGGTCGGTACGGGTTTTCATCCCGAACTCACCGGCCGCGAGAACATTTACCTCAACGGCGCGATCCTCGGCATGTCCCGGGTCGAGATCAAAGCCAAGTTCGATGAGATCGTCGCCTTCGCGGAGGTGGAGCGCTTCCTGGATACGCCAGTCAAGCGCTACAGCAGCGGCATGTATGTCCGGCTGGCCTTTGCCGTGGCGGCGCATCTCGAGCCGGAAATTCTCATCGTCGACGAGGTGTTGGCGGTGGGCGACGCCGAATTCCAAAAGAAGTGCCTGGGCAAAATGGAGGATGTCGCCAAAGGCGGCCGGACGGTCCTGTTCGTCAGCCACCAGATGGCGTCCGTGGCCAACCTTTCCACGCGCATTTTGTGGCTGGAAGCCGGCCGGGTCAGAGCCGGCACAGGCAGCGTCGGCGAGACCATCCGGTCCTATCTGGAGGGGGCGAGCAACGGCGCTCGTGGCGCAATTTTCAACCGTCCAAGCTGGGCCAAGCCGTTGATCCGGAGCGTCGGGGTCACCGATCTGGACGGCAACCCCCGTGCCCGCTTTGCGCTAGGCGAGGGTGCCCGCTTCGAGCTGACGTTCGCCTGCCCAACCGACGAGCCTTTGCGCCGGCCGGTCCTGGGAATAGTCATCAATCACACGAGCAAAGGCACCGTCGCGGGGGTCAATACCCGCATGACGGGGCTGGCGGCGACGCCTTCCTCCACGTCGGCGGGTAAGTTCGTCTGCACGCTGGAAGACCTGAAATTTCTGCAAGGGACCTACACGGTCGATTTCTGGCTCGGCGACGGCCCGGGGGATGTCGACCTGGTCACGGGGGCCTGCCAGTTCGTGATCGAGGACGGCGATGTCTATGGCACGGGTCAAGTGCCGTTCGCCGATCTGGGCGTGGTGTACCTGGAGCCGGAGTGGCAGTTGACTGTGAACGTGGAAACGCTGGAACATGCCGCGTCCTAGCTTCCATTCCTTGCTTTTGAGGGTTCAGAAACTACGCGCGGGCGTGCGGTGCTGGTCGTTGAATCGAAACGCCGGCGTCAAAATCGCGGCGTCGGCGCGGCTGAATCCGCGAGCGGTCATCGATCTGCAAGGCGACGGCTGGGTTAGCGGCGGCACCGTTTCCGTCGGCGCAGGGACAACGTTGGCGAGCGGTGCCATGCTGGCGCCTTACGGCGGCAGTATCCAGATTGGTACTAACGTCTATGTCGGCCCATACACGGTCATCTATGGACATGGGGGAGTCATCATTGGCAACGATGTCTTGATTGCGGCGCATTGCACGATCGTCCCCGCCAACCACACGTGGTCAGACCCGCATTTACCGATTCGGGGACAACCGATCTCAGCCCAAGGCATTGAAATCCAAGCCGGCGTATGGCTTGGCTCCGGCGTGAGAGTCCTTGACGGGGTCGTAATCGGCCATGGTACCGTGGTGGGAGCCGGCGCAGTCGTCACGAAGTCCCTGCCCCCGATGGTTATCGCGGTCGGTGTTCCCGCGAAGATCGCGGGTTCGCGAGATGCCAATGTCCGATAGCAGGTAGTCCTCGCATTTTCGACTAGGCCATGCCCTCTCCGAAGAGCATTTTTCTCAAACTGGCGGCGAGTTTGGAAGACGCGACGTGGAGGAGGCGCTTGGGCAAAGCCTACCCGATCGTCGCACGCATCAACACCTATACTACCCCATCCGAGCTGCGGGCTCTCTACCGGCTGGGAGCCGCTTGTCCTTCGAGTGCCAAAGCCTTGGAAATCGGATCGTACCTGGGAGCGTCTACCTGTTACCTGGCGCTGGGGCTCGCCACGATTGGCGGACACCTTTACTGCGTGGACACTTGGCAAAACGAAACCATGCCGGAAGGAGAGCGCGATACTTTTGCGGAGTTTTGCCAAAATATTCGCGCGGTGCGGCCGCAAATTACCGCCGTGCGCAAACGTAGCAGCGACTTGCAGCCGGAGGATCTGTCCGCCCCTTTGCATCTTGTCTTCATCGACGGAGATCACGCCTATGACTCCGTCAAAACGGACTTCAATCAGGTCTATCCTCTCCTGGACCGAGAATGTGTTTTGGCCCTCCATGATTCCACCCTTCCCTCCTACCCAGGTGTATCCCGACTGATGGGAGAGTTGCTTGCCAGTGGCGAGTGGCTCTTGCGCGGCAACGTGGGAAGCCTGACCTGGCTGGGCCGGGTTGCCATCTAAGCAGCGCGCTATGTACCGTGTCTTGCGTTCCTGGCTCAAGGGCCTCTCGTCCGAGGGGGAACGCGCGGCTCTGCGTGCGCTGGCCACGGAACTGCGAATTTCCCACTATCACCGGCAAGGCCTGCGCAAGATCAAAGGCCAGCATTGGTCCCGGCCAGCCAAGCTCCACCTCGGCTCGGGCCGGGTACGGAAAGACGGATTCCTTAATGTCGATCTCTTACCCGGCGGAGACTTGACCTTGGACTTGCGGCGTGGCCTGCCTTTTGACACTGGGTGTTGCGACCTCATCTTTTCAGAACATTTTTTCGAGCATATCGATTATCCGGACACTGCTTTTCAACTGTTCGCCGAGTGCCTGCGCGTCCTCAAACCGGGCGGCGTGCTGCGTTTCAGCGTGCCGGACGCTGAGTGGCCTTTACGGGCTTATGCGCAAGGCGAGCAGACGGATTTTGCCCGCGTCTGTAAAGAGCAGCCCTGGGGCTATCCCGCATATTGCACGACCTTCATGGAATATTTTAATCACGGCGTCCGGCAGAGCGGCGAGCACCGCTTCTCCTATGACGAGGAAACCGCCCGCAAGGCGCTCGAAGCAGTCGGTTTCGCAGCGATATCCCGCGTCACGTTCGATCCGTCTCAGGACGCTACCCGTCGCGAGATCGGCAGCCTGGTAATGTCCGCGCGCAAGCCCGCCTGAATCCCGCAGGCTCCGGCCACCGTTCCCGGAGCCCTCCAAGCCATGCCGGAAATTGCCGTCATCCTTTGCACGCATAATCCGCGGCCCGACTACCTTACCCGCGCCTTGGAGGCGCTGGCCGCTCAGACGTACGCCCGGGAAGATTGGGAGTTGCTCATCGTCGATAACGCCTCGAAATCGCCGCTGCCGGAAGGCTTCGATGTATCTTGGCATCCGCATGCCCGCGTGGTGCGTGAGGAGCGCCTGGGCCTGACACCGGCGCGCTTGCGCGGCATCATGGAAACCAGCGCCGATGTGATCGTATTCGTGGACGACGATAATTTGCTTGAGCCGGATTATCTGCGTCTTGCCCGTGAGGTGGCCGGCAATTATCCGTTTCTCGGCGCCTGGGGCGGCAGTCAGATCGGCGTCTTCGAAGTCCAGCCTCCAGAGTGGGCCCAACCTTACCTGTCGTACCTGGCAGTCCGCGAGGTGAGCACAGACCGGTGGTCGAACGATCCGGAGCATTGGGATGCCACGCCTTACGGCGCGGGTCTCTGCGTGCGCCGTTTGGTAGCCGCGGCCTACGCGAATACGGTTGCCTCTGATCCACTCCGGCTCGCCTTGGACAGACAAGGAAAGCGCTTAATGAGCGGCGGGGATATCGACCTCGCCCGCACGTCATGCGGCCTCGGTCTGGGTTTTGGAGTGTTCGCTCGCCTGCGGCTGACGCACTTGATCCCTGCCGCTCGCCTGCAGTTGGAGTATCTCGCGGACCTCGTGCAGGGCAGCACCGCCTCGGCCATCCTGTTGCAGCACGGGGCCGGGACTCGACGCGCGCCGATGCACACAGTCGCCGGCCGCCGCCTCCGTTCGATCTATCACTGGTTGACCATGTCCAGGGAGGCATGGCGCCTACACCAGGCAAAGACCGGCGGCGAGGCGCTGGCAGCGCGCGTCCTCGCCACTCTGGACGAAAAGCCGTAGATTCGACCATGCCCGACCGGGGAGGAAATCGCGCGTCCGTGGATGCGACGATCAGCGTGATTATCCCGTGCTACAATCGTGCGGCTCTGGTCGGCGACACCCTCTGCAACCTGCTCGCTCAGAGCCTCCCGCCCGATCAGATCATCGTGGTGGACGACGGTTCGACGGACGGCTCTGCGGACGTCATCCGCTCCTTCGGCGACAAGGTCTTGCTCATCGAACAAACCAACCAGGGACCGGGCGCCGCCCGCAACGCCGGCTTGGCAGCCGCCACCGGACGCTACTTGCAGTTTTTCGATAGCGATGACCTCGCCAGCCGGAACAAGCTAGCCGTGCAGGTCGCGGCCCTGGAAAACTCGGAGGCGGATTTCGCCTATGGTCCTTGGGTACGGACACGGATTGCAGGTGCGGATCTGACGTTCGAAGGGCCAGTGATGCAAGGTGGACCATTGCCGGACTGGAAGCCGATGCTCGAATGGCAAATGGGCAGTTGGTGCCTGGTATTCCAAAACTGTCTTTTCCGGCGCGAGGCGATCGAGCGAGCCGGCAAATTCCGCACGGATTTGATGCCGACTGAAGACAGCGAATTCCTGGTCCGCATTCTCCTGGCGGGCGCCCGCCCGGTTTTTACCGGTGAATGTCTGGTGTTCTATCGTGTGCACGAGAGCCACCAAATCACCGGCTCTGGCACTTCTGCGCAGCGCCGTTCGGATGACTGGAGCCATTACTTCGATGTGGTGGGAGCGGCGGTGGCGGAGCGGCTTTTCCGCATGCATCCCAGCACGCGCCGGGAGATCGCCTTGAGCGTCTATCGTCACCTGCGCAACTGCCGGCTTAGAAACTGGCGGGAGCCACTTGCCACCGGCCCGTTCCGTCGCTTGGAAGCGTCCTTTTCCCGCTGGCAACTATTGGCTGCCGACTTGGTCGATCGCTGTGCCCGTCGCCTCCGGAGGCTGCCTGAACCCACACCGAGCAGCCGTGGATTAGCGCTACAGGCGCCCGGTCAACGCGAAAGGGCTCTCGCCGAACAATCCGGCTACCACGTCGCAGCCACCACCCGATGACTGCCGCGCCTATTCACATCGTCTTTTGCGCGGATCGCCGGGTGGTGGCGGGCTTGCACGTAGCGGCACTCTCTCTGTTGGAACAAATCCGCGGCGGCGGAACCGAAGTTCACTTCCACGTCTTTAGCGACGACTTGACCGTTGACGATTTGCAACTCCTCGAAACTACTTTGAGCGCAAGTGGCAGGCCTTTCACCGTTTCGAGACACTGTATCGATGCCCGTCAGTTTACGAATTTGACCGCTCTCAACGGCAGCTTCGCGACGTACTATCGTTTGTTAGTACCAGAAGCGCTCGAGGTGGAGCGTTTCCTATACATTGATGTAGACATCGTGTGCGATGTGGACGTTGCGCCCTTGTTCGAATTGGACCTGGGTGAGTTCCCGGTGGCCTGGGTGTCGCAAGGTTCGCTTACCGGTGTGGGGGATGACTTGGTTGCACGTCAACTCGGTGGTTCTGCCGCCGGCCTCTACTTCAACGCCGGAGTCATGCTGGTGAATGTCGCCGCCTGGCGCTCGCAAAAGGTTACGCTGGCCGCTATGTCTTATCTGCAAGCCCACCCAGCCCGCTTCTGGGATCAGTCGGCGCTCAATTATGTTTTGCATAATAACAGCATCGCTTTGGATCAGAAATTCAATTGCATCGCTAACGGGCGACCTAATTGGGCTGCCCTGAAACATCCGTATGGCGCCATCGGAAAGTTGGTGCATTTCCTGGATTATCCAAAGCCATGGGATTTGCTGGGCGCGTGGGTGCACCCTCAGTTCGCCCTTTGGCAGTCGGTTTTTCGCCGGACGGCCATTTCGCTGTGCCCCAAAGATGCCAATCGAGCCTCTCGCCGACTGCCAAGCAGTAGAGCAGGCTGGATCGGCTATAAAAAAGCGCTCAAGGATCGGCTCCTTTTCACCTGCTACTCAAAGGGCTGGTGGCGACGGATCAAAGGCGTCGACAAGGGGGCATCGACTAATCCCAATGGTGCTCCACCTCCCCGGCAATCATGACGCTGCGCTGCCGAATTGTCTCGGAATTCTTTGGCGCCCAGGAGTGGGATGCGATTGAGGTGAATGATATCCTTTATTCAGCCCATATACCTCTGGACCAAGCAGACGCGCTTCTGGTCATTTATGATCCTGCCGAAGAGTTGCTGCGCTTCGAAGGACCCAAACTGTGGTGGACCATGGAACCGTCCTGGCACTACCATTTTCGCGGACATCCCGTCGGTCAACGCTTGATGCGCACCCTGCGGCCGTCGGAGCACTCCTTTTACGGGCATCCCGATCCGGTCTATCGGGTGCCGCATCCGACATACCGCTCACACTTGACCATGCCTCGACAGGAAAGTTGTCGGGATCGCGCCGTGGCCTGCGTGAGTAACTTCGGCGGCCGTGCCTGGTTTACTAAGGCGCACTTCCGCTTACGCAACCGGTTCATTCTCCATCCAGCCGTGGAGCTGTACGGGAAAGCGGAGGCTTGGAAACGCTTCAGACACTTTCCGCAACTTTGGCGGAGCGGGGCGCCAGCCAACTACCAGCACCTCGATCCGCCGGGGAACGACTGTCGGGCTGAGGAACTTATTCGCTTCTTGTCCGGGTTTAAAGTAGCCGTATGCTTGGAGAACTGTGAAGAACCATATTACTTCACGGAGAAATTTGTCAACGCGGCCCGGGCGGGTTGCATTCCCATTTATCATCCTCATCCGACAGTTAGCGAGCATTTTTTGACCGGCGCCAAGTGGGTCGATCCCGCCGACTTCGATTACCTTCCAGAGCGGGTTATTCCATTTGCCTTGAGCGAAAATCAGCTATCTTACCGGCAGGCCAATGATGCGTGGCTTCGTTCCGGGATCCTCGCGGAGACGGATGACCAAAAGTTGGTCCCACAATTGCAAGCACTCATCCACGGCAAACTCACTGGTGTCTTGCCGTCATAGGTCTGTTCAACTTTTTGTTGTATGCTTATCCTGCGGACATTGATCGTGAATGCCATAACTAGGCTAGGCTTTGTCTTCTCCCGCACAGTTGCTGCGAACCATCTGCGTGAGCTTATTCGAAGTTTGTGTCCGGTTCGATCGGGGCGTGCCTTGAAGAGGTTCGGACCGGTGGGCGATGGAGGGTACGTTATACCCGAGGATTTGGAGGACTTGGTGGCTTGCTTTTCTCCCGGAGTGGGTGGCTCGAGTTCCTTCGAGTCGGATCTCGCCGACCGTGGCATCAAGATCTTCCTGGCGGACAGAACTGTCACCGGCCCCGCTATCGCTCATCCCGGATTTACGTTCCGTTCAAGCTTTGTTGCTTCTTACACGGATACGGCAGCGAAACTGATTAGTCTCGAGGAATGGAGCGCCGAGGCAGAAGAGGTGGGAGATCTAATCCTCCAGATGGATATCGAGGGCTTCGAATATGAAGTAATCCATAGCTTGACGGAACGTCTGCTCAAGCGTTTTCGCATCATCGTGGTTGAATTCCACCATTTGCATCAACTTCTGAACTGTAATCATTTTGGATACATGAGCAGAGCTTTCGCCAAACTCCGCCAGTTTCACGACGTCGTTTATATCAACGCTAACTATGTGGACGGGTCAGTCTTTCTGCATGGGATGGAAATTCCAAAGATGATGGAATTTACCTTTTACAGGCGGGATAGGATTGCGGGAAAGAGCAACGAGGAGAATTCCGGAGCGGAACTGGAACTTCCCATTCAGAGGCTCCCGTCCGGCTGGCGGGATTGAGTGGGCCCGCGTGGCAAAGCTCGGTCCGCTCCCGAATAAAAATGAGTCCCGTTGCGAGTATCGTCATCCCCACGCGCAATCGACGGGAAATCCTGCGTGAGAATCTTCTGGCCGCTGGCCGCCAGACCGTGCCTGTGGAGATCGTCGTGGTGGACGACGGGTCGACGGACGGGACGCCCGAGATGATGCGCGGCGAGTTTCCACACGTGCGTTACGCACACTTCGCGGGCGAACCGCGCGGGCCGGCGTTCACCCGCAACCGCGGCAGCGAAATGGCGAGCACGCCGATTCTTTTTCCCATCGACGATGACGCGGTGCTGGTTTCGCCGCGCACGGTCGAACAGACGCTGGCCGAATTCGATTCAGCGCGGATCGGGGCTGTAGGAATTCCGTTTATCAACGTGAAAAAGGACCGCTCGCTTGTTTTGCAGCGCGCGCCCAGCGCCGAGGAAGTCTATGTTTGCCACGCCTTTGTCGGGGCCGCCCATGCCTTGCGCCGCAAGGTCTTCCTAGCTTTGGGTGGATATCGGGAGCCATTATTTTACATGGGCGAGGAGGGGGACTATTGCATTCGTATGTTGAACGCCGGGTATGTGACGCGAGTCGGCCGCGCTGACCCGATCCATCATCACGAGTCTCCGCAGCGCGCCTCGTGGCGGGCGGATTATTACGGCCGGCGCAACGATGTTCTGTTCGCCTGGCAGAATGTGCCTGCGCCAAGTTTGCCGTTCCAGGTTCTCGGCACCACCGTGAAAGGAACGCTCTTCGCCTTCAAGGTCGGTCGCCCCTGGCATATGCTGCGGGGGCTAACGAGCGGTTACCTGGCCTGCTTGGGTGGCAAGGTCCCACGCCAACCGGTGCGCCGGCACATCTATCATTTGTTCCGGCGGTTGAAGCGCGACACTGTCGTGCCGCTCTCGCAGCTTGAGCAACTCCTTTAATGGATCCGAAGCCTCCTAACGCGCACGCCTGTATGTTGCTAAGCTCCCTCAAACACCGGCTCATCAGCGATCGCGTCCGCCCGGTCCGGATCTTACTAGGACCTTTTCGCGGGGCCACGATTTGCCTAAGCCCACGCGACAGCTTGCGCAAGGTTTTTGGCCTCTACGAACATGAGTTGAACGATTGGCTAAGCCGCGCTTTGCCGAAGGTAGATACCGTCCTCGACGTGGGCGCAAACGACGGCTACTTCACTTTTGGCTGCGCGGCGGCGTTCCGCCGCAGGGGCAAGACAGGTCACATTATCGCTTTCGAGCCGGAGCCGCTCCATTGTGAGCAGCTCCGATCATCCGTGGAACTGCAACTTAATCGGGGCAAAGACATAAACGTCACCATCGAGGAAACCTTCGTCGGCAAGGAAGTATCCACTGGCCAGACGACGCTTGATGCACTTGTGCAGCGTGGCGAAGGAGCCGTGCTACCACGCCAGGCCCTGATCAAAATCGATGTCGAGGGAGCGGAGATGGACGTGATCGAGGGCGCGGCGCAATGGCTCGACCCGTCGAACTATTTCCTGATCGAAGTTCACCAGGAGAGTTATCTCGAAAAGCTCCGGGACCGGTTTGAATCCGCTGGACTAACGCTGGATCTCATCCGGCAACGCCCCTTGCGTTTCCTGGGCCAGGAGCAACGGCAATCCTCGAACTGCTGGCTTGTCACGGCGTTGTGAGGCGACGTGTCGCTTCCTCTTCTCGGCTCTCATGCAATCGCTTCGTTGGACGGTCTCCCAAATCGGCGCGCGGCAGCATTATGGCGTGCCTCGCGGGTTCAGTCATCAGGGGGATCTGCGCGCGTTATACACGGATTCCTGGTGCCGCGGCTGCGGGTGGTTGCTCAAGCACGGCACCCGGCAGTTGCGCGCCTTCGCGGGCCGCTATCATCGCGAACTGCATTCGCAGCAAGTTCACGCCTACACCTTCCGCACTGCTTGGGACCGGTGGCTGCGCGGCACGCGCGAACACACGACGGAGGCCGTTTACGGGGAGTATCTGCGTTCCGGGATGCAGTTCGCGCGTTGGGTCACGCAGGATTTGCGCAAGCAGCGGCTGGACCCGGCGCGCGATGTTTTTCTAGGCTTTAATACCGGCGCTCTGGAGACCCTGGAGATGCTGCGTGAGCGGAACATTCTCACCATCGTGGATCAAATCGACCCCGCGCGGACCGAGGAGGATCTGGTACTGCGGGAAGCGCAACTCTGGCCAGGCTGGCAGGAACTGGCCGGGCGCATCCCGGACGCTTACTTCGAGCGGCTGTCAGCAGAATGGGCGGCTGCGACCCTGGTCCTGGTCAACTCCGAGTGGGCAAGAACGGCCCTGATAGCGCAGGGGGTGCCGGCCGAGAAGCTGCTGATTGTCCCAGTCGCCTACGAGGCTGCCATTACCTCGCCGCGAGATGTGCCCGAGCCTAACGGCCCGCTGACCGTCCTGTGGCTCGGCACGGTCAACCTGCGCAAGGGCATCCCTTATCTGGTCGGCGCCGCCCGCTTGCTGCAGCGCTCCAACATTCGCTTCGTGGTAGCAGGGCCGTTGCAAATCTCGCGGGAGGCGGTCAAGAGCGCGCCGGCCAACATGACCTTTCTCGGGCGCATCACCCGGGATCAGGCGGAGGCCCAGTACGGCCGGGCCAATCTGTTCGTCCTGCCGACCATTTCGGATGGCTTCGCCATTACGCAAGTCGAGGCCATGGCGCACGGGCTGCCGGTGATCACCACCGATCGCTGCGGAGAAGTCGTCACCCACGGGATCGACGGGTTGCTTGTGCCGGTCGGCGATGAACGTGCGCTGGCGGAGGCGATCGCCAAACTCGATGCCGATCGCGACCTGCTGCATGCCATGTCCCGCCAGGCGTTACACAAAGCGACTATGTTCCATCTGCCACGGCAGGCAGCGCTGATTGAAATGGCAGTCCGCCGCTTCCGACAGGGGCTCGCCTTGGAAGCGGCGCCGGTTCAAGGCGTTGCGGCCTGAAAATACTCTGGCACTGGAATACTGGCGATGTGTTCCGCTCGAGCTTGCAGGCAGGAAGGACAGACTCCACCCAGCGGGCCCAAGCAGGTTTCGCGGGCTTCAACCAGAAACTCATTGAGACTGGTTTGATAGGCCTCGTCGGTGCGCAATTGATCGCAAATCCTGCACACCGGGATGATTTCCCGCAGTTGGCGGGCATCCAGGGACACCCGGCGCAGTTCACGGATGAGCCGCTGCTGCTCGTCGAGGGTTCTTCGCACCATGCGGACCGAAACCGCCGTTAGAGCGAGGCTGGCCAGTTGATTGGCCATATTCCAGTAAATCAACCACTTCTTGAAATGATGCGGGCTGCTCAGCAAGCTGGCACTGGTCCAAACCCCGACGGTGGCCAGGGCGAAAATGATGACCGCATTGCGCGGCATGGTCCAGGCCGCGAGCGCCATGGTCAGGAGATAGAAGCTGCCGAGACGCACCTCGTAGCCGGTGATGTAATCGAGATACCCCAGGACCAGGATAATCGTGTAAGCGATTAGGATGTGACGCATGCTTGTTAAAGTTGAGGGTTGACCTTCGCTGCCGACGCCGAGCGCAGCAGGGCACCTGCAGTATACGCACTGACGCAATCTGTTGGCTTGCCAATTCACCGGCCTGGGCTTTGGTGGGCAGGCCTCGCGGGCTGGACATTCCCGGGGGGACATGCGAGGAGCCTTTGGCCGGCCGCCTGCGTTTGGTACGCCTGCCTCCCCGGACTTTCATTTGGCTGGCCGACACAAGCCGTCTAACCAGACACCCCCCTGTCATGAGTTCTGATAGACTGCTTTACCTTTACTCCGCCATCCAGGCCGCGTGGCTCATTGCAACCGTCTTTTGGCTCGTTCGGCGCAGCGATGAGACGCCCCTCATCATCAGCGCCGTGCTTGCCTACGTGTACTCGTTTCGCTTTTGGGCCGTACTCTTGCTCTGGACTTCTCCTGTCGACATAACGCCCTTCGGATTTACTCCCATGGGCATGGAGGAGGCGTTGGTTGCCCAGGGGACCGCCGTGCTCGGAGAAACTTTTCTGCTGAGTGCCTATATGTTTTCGCAGTCTTGCGAGCTTTCGCGCCAGGCCATCACCGCCCCCGCCCGGTTGCTGCAGTGGTTGCGGCTACGGGTCTTCCTGCTGGCGGGGATTGCCCTCCCGGCCACCCTGCTGACGCGTCACATGACAACAGCGCAGATCGACAGCGGCAAAGTCATGGCCTTTGAGGTGAGCGCCTATCTCTACGAGTTCCCCTTTGTTCTTATCAGCGTCGCCATTTTGCTAGCCCTGCTTTGGAAGTGCGGCGGACTGCCCAAAGCACCCCAGAGGGTGGCAGCGCTCATCATCATCGGCTTGGTTGCAGTGTTGACTTTTGGGCCCTATGGACGGTTTCAATTTCTCGGCTGGGTCCTGGCCTTGACGATCATTGCCATGGCCGGCGATCGCACCGGGCAGCGGATCGCCAAGTTGATCGTGGGCTTCAGCGCCGCGTTGGCACTCTTCGCCGTCGCTGGGGCTCTGCGGGGCGGGGACGACGACGCGCAAGTGTCGACAGAGGCGCAGGTGTCGACAGAGGCGTGGGACCGGTTCCTGTTCGCTGAAGACGCCAACATGCTCGACGGCCTCGTCCTCGTACAAAAGGTATATCCCCGAATGCTGCCTTACAGCTACGGCGGCGACCACCTGGAGATTCTGGAGCGGCCGATCCCCCGCGCTCTGTGGCCCGGCAAACCCGTCGGTGGCTATATGAATAAGCTTGGTATCATTAATGTTAACTCTGGTCTTACTTTGGGAATCTCTCCCGGTCTGGTGGGCTCCTTTTATGCCGAGGGGGGGCTGGTGGGCGTCGTTCTTTTTTCAATCCTCTACGGCATCAGCTTGGGCCGATTGGTTCGATACAGCAACGCTGTGACTCCGCTCGCGGGGGCCTTGTTGCGGGCGATCTGCTGCGCATCCTTGATTCCGCTTTTGCGCGGCGGCGATCTACCGGGCATTTACGCCTGGATATTCATGTCTTTCTGGCCGTGCTTCCTGTTCCTGCGCATCAAGCGAAAGGAGCTGTTCGCCAGGGTGGGGCCGCTTTCGCCGGGAAGGCCGCTCCCGCTCAAGGGGATCTCTCGCCCGTTGGCACCGCGGCTTTCTGGTCTGTGAATCACGCCTCCGCACCCCAGCAGACCGGCCCTACAGTGGCGGTACTCTTTGATCGGCTGGGCCCCTATCATTGCTCTCGCCTGCGCGCGGTGGCGCGGCGCACAGACGCTGTCGCCATTGAGTTTTGCGGCGAAACGCGCGAGTACGCTTGGGATCCGGTCGCCACCGGCGACATCCCCCGCGTGACGCTCTTCCCCGGGCAGAGCAGCGCGAGCGTTTCCAACCGGGCGTGTTGGCAAAAACTCTCCACGACGCTCGATACCCTGTCCCCCTCCTGCCTGGCTGTGCCCGGGTGGGGAACGCCCTTTGCCCTGTCCGCTCTCTCCTGGTGCCGAAAGCGTGGCCGGCCGGCGGTTATTATGTCCGAATCCACCGCCTGGGACGAGCCTAGGCGTCCATGGAAGGAACTGCTCAAACGCCGGATCGTTCAGAATGCCACGGCGGGCCTCGTCGGCGGCCGTCCGCACGCAGAGTACTTGGCCAGCCTGGGCATTCCTCCGGAACATATCTTCCTCGGTTATGACGCCATAGACAACGCCTACTTCGAGGACCAAGCCAAAGCCGTCCGCGCTTCGGGCGGAGCCTTCCGTGCCGCTCTCGGGTTGCCGGAGAAGTATTTCCTGGCTTCCAACCGCTTTGTGGCGAAGAAAAACCTGCCCGCCCTGATCCAGGCTTACGCGGCATACCGGGACCAGATAGGCTCCGGCGCCTGGTCTCTGGTCCTCCTGGGCGATGGACCTGGCCGAGCATCCCTCGTGGCGCAGATCGCCGCTTTGAATCTCCAGTCCTACGTCCAGATGCCGGGCTTCAAACAGTATGCCGACCTGCCCGCGTACTATGCGCTGGCCGCCGGATTCGTCCACGCCAGTACCACTGAGCAGTGGGGCTTGGTGGTCAACGAGGCCATGGCCTGCGGCCTCCCCGTGCTGGTCTCGGATCGTTGCGGCTGCGCGCGGGATCTGGTGAATGGCAACGGCTGGACCTTCGATCCCAACGATGTCCACGCACTCAGTTCCGCCCTGCGTAAGCTGACCGAACTGCCGGAAGACGAACGGCTCGCCTTGGGAGACCGCAGCCGCGAATTGATCGCGGCCTGGTCTCCGGATCGCTTTGGCGACGGCTTGTCAGCCGCCATGGCGGCAGCCCGGTGCGCACCGAATCGCGGCGGCTGGCTGGGGCGCTGGCTGCTGCGTGCCCTGGTCGCCCGACCATGAAGATCGCTTGCCTGAGTCTATCGGTTTCGCGGCAGGCGGCAGGCATGCTGGATTCCGTGCGGGGTTTGGCGCTGTCGCTACAGCACGATCACGGTGTCACGCCGGAGATCCTCAGCTTTGAAGATGAATATTCGACCGCGGACCTGGCGGCTTGGGCGTCGCTGCCGGTACACCTCTTCCCGCCGAAAGGGCCCCGCGTCTTCCGCTATTCGCCGGATGTGGGCGCTTGCCTGGATCATCTCGATCCCGTCCTGGCGCACACGTTTGGATTGTGGACATTCTTTTCGATCGCCACCCGGCAATGGAGTCGCCGGCGGGGCGCGCCGTACTTGGTGACGCCCCAAGGCATGCTCGATGCCTGGGCCTTACATCATTCCGGTTGGAAAAAGCGAATCGCCGGTACTCTGTTTGAACGCAGCCACCTCGAGGGTGCCGCCTGCCTGCACGCCGTTTGTGAGTCGGAAGCGGCGGCCATGCGCGCCTACGGCCTGAAGAATCCCATTTCTATTATCCCCAACGGCGTGACTTTGCCCGCGCTGCGCGAGGAGTGCCGCGACAAATTTGCGTTCGAGGATCAGGTGCCGGCGGGCAGCAAAGTGTTGCTGTATCTGGGCCGTCTGCACCCGAAAAAGGGCCTGGCAAATCTCCTGCGGGCTTGGGCGACGGTCGCTGCGCGGAATCGGTCGTTGAGCGGTTCGTGGGTCTTGCTGATTGCCGGCTGGGATCAGGGCGGTCACCTGCAAGAATTACAGGCGCTCGCGGCTGAATTGGAGGTTGCTGCATCGGTGCGGTTCATTGGCCCGCTTTTCGCCGGCGCGAAAGCGGCAGCGTTGTACCGCGCCGATGCCTTTGTCCTGCCTTCCTTAAGCGAAGGGCTGCCCCTGACCGTGCTTGAAGCCTGGGCGCACGGTTTGCCGGTGATCATGACGCCGGCTTGCAATCTGCCCGAAGGGTTCGCCGCGGGCGCGGCCATCTCTGCCGAACCGCAGCCATCTTCTCTCGCGGCGGCCTTGACCGCCCTGTTCGAGGCCTCGGACACTGAGCGACACAACATGGGGTCACATGGCCGCGCGCTCGTCGAGCAAAAATTCACCTGGCCGCAGGCGGCGCGGCAGATGCGCGCGGTCTATGACTGGATCTTAGGTGGAGGCAGCGCTCCCGGCACGATCGCCGGCTGAGCCGTGGCGGTAAACCGCCAAAGGCGCCCGTTCAAAAGCGGTTGAGTCAAGTTGCTGAACCGTATAGGTTCCTTGCCAGAGGGCTGCTAGGCCGGTTCCTCATCCCCCTTTATGAGCCGGCTGAATGCAGAGCCGGCAGCGCCGGTACAAACGGCTCTGCCAGCAAGCCAGCGACTGATCCCGTTCGCGCCGCGAATGACTTGGCGGCGGGCCTTGACCATTATACTCCAGCGGCGCTGGGCGCCAGGTAGTGCTTACCTGGTTCTGGACGCCATTTCCTGGTTCGCGCTCTGCAATGTCGTCGCTTTGATTCGCTACAGTGACGGCCTGCCGCTTAGCCCCACCTCGACCGAGACCCAGTTGGTAGCGTTCGGCACGATCGTGCTGCTGCTCTTCACCATCGGCGGCTATGACCGGCGCGTCGATATGTCCAGCCTCAGTCATGCCAGTGAACACCTCATCGCGCTCACGGCTGCCGCCATCGCATCGTTGCTGCTCATTTACTCTTTCGCGGCTTACAACCAGACGATGCGCCCCAGCCGTGGCGTGTTGCTCGTCAGTTTCCTGGCTTTTGCTCCACTCTCGCTTGTTTACCGGCGGGCGATCAGCCGGGCCGTCTCGACCGACACGGCAAAGCGCGTTTTTTTGGTGGTTGGCTGCGGCGAGATGGCCAAACGCTTTTACGCGTCCTATTTGCGCTCCGTGAACCGCGAGCAGCTCCGGTTTGTCGACCTCGACAGCAACGCAGTTGGGCAACCCATCGCCGGCGCCGGTTCGCCCGCCGTGGAGAGTCTGGCGTCCATTGATCAATTGGGCTCCGAAGTGCGCGGGCTGATCCTGGCCGAAGATTACCAGCGTTTCCCGCAAACCCTGCTCGATCGCCTGGTGCGTCTGCACTTTCAAAAGCTGCCGGTCTACACAGTAGAAGGCTTTTACGAGCTGCATTGGCGGCGCGTGGCGGTGCATAACATCGACCCTGTGTGGCCGCTGCAGATGGGCTTCCACCTGGCGCGTAATTCCTCCTACGCTCACCTGAAGCGCATCTTCGACGTCCTCGTCTGCTCCCTGGTGCTGCTGCTGATCAGCCCCCTGCTCGCCTTTCTGGTGCTGCTAACCTGGTGGGACAGCGGCAAGCCGGCGATATTTAGACAAACCCGGGTCGGTTACGAGAACCGCCCCTTTACGATTTACAAGTACCGGACCATGTACGGCAGCGTCCCAGGCGCCAAGGAGGACCTTTATGCCCGCGCCAAGGACCCGCGCATCACGCTCGTCGGTTATTGGCTGCGCAAGCTGCGCCTGGATGAACTGCCGCAACTGCTCAACGTGCTCAAGGGCGACATGAGCTTGATCGGTCCCCGAGCCGAGTGGATCAAGCTGGTGGAACGTTACGAAGGAAAAATCCCTTCCTATCACCTGCGCCACCTGGTCAAGCCGGGCATTACCGGATGGGCTCAGGTCAATTACCCCTACGGCGAGAGCGAGGACGACGCCCTGCAAAAGCTCAAGTACGACCTCTACTATATCCGGCACTATTCCCTGCGGCTCGATGCCATGATCGTCTTGAAGACCTTGCACATCATGCTCTGGGGCAAGGGGCAATAGCCGTCCCACTGGGCTACTGCCGCCGTCATTGGGCGCTAAATTGGACCGGGACGCTGAACTTGATTCGGCTGATCTCGCGATCGTCCCGTTCGCCGGCTGCGCTACTCTGGCCGGAAACATCCAGCGTCGCATCCGCCACGGAAATCTCGACCTCCGTCACTCCGGCGCTCCCGGCTGAGGCCGTCCTGCTTTTCCGGGATCCGACGCGCAACGCGACGTCGAACTCCACCACGCTCGCCACGGCGCGGCCGTGACTGGTCGGCAGGACGGCCGTGCCTTTCAAGGCGTCCGTGTCGATGGTCGAAATGCGGCGGTTACGGTCATCCGTCCTTTGCACCATGCGCAGCAACGGGTTGATCACCGTGCCGTGCTTGGCCTTGGCCTGTGCATCCGATACACCTCGGGTTATTTGGACGAGGGTTTCGCAGATAAATTCCTGTAGATTCATAGCAAGTAGCGTCTGATAACGACCGCGCTCCGCCAGCCTCCCGGTTTACCTGCCGTAGACTCCCTTTTCGTCGTAGCTGCCGTAGTACTTGCCGGAATGATAATAATAGCTGCCCATGCCGGAGGGTAAGAAATTAAAGACGATGCCAACCGGATGGCAATGAATGTCATCCAACGCTTTCAAGGCACGGACGAAGGCGCGCCGGGGCGTCTTGAAAGAACGCAGGATCAGGCACGTCACATCCGCATGTGGGGCCACCAACAACGAATCGCTGACCGCCAGCACCGGCGCCGTATCGATCACGATCCGATCGTAGACGGTTAGCGCTTCCCTGAGCAGATCGCGCAGCAGCCGGCTGGCCAGCAATTCCGCCGGATTGGGCGCCCGGGACCCCGCGGCCAGCACGAACAGGTCTGCCACTTCCGTGCCGTTCACCACGTCTGCGAGTTTAGCTTGGCCTGAGAGGATATCGGTCAAGCCCTGCTTTTTAATCTCGCCGAAGATTCGCGTGGCCATCGAGCGGCGCAAGTCGGCGTCAATCAGCAGCGTCTTGAAGCCTTGCTGGCTCAGGGCCGCCGCAAAGTTCGTGCTGCAAAACGTCTTGCCTTCCGCTGGTTGCGCGCTCGTGAACAGGAAAGTCCGGCGGTCCTCCGCATGCGCCGTCATCGCCAGCGAAGTGCGCAAGGACCGGAAGCCCTCGGCCACCAAACCGTCCGGTTCGGTCACCACATGCAGCTTGCTCTCCCCCTTGGCCTTCAGCGGAATGGCGCTGAGCACGGGAATACCACCGATCTCCTCCGCCTGGTCGACTGTCTTGATGGATTGATCCAGGAAATGCAGTCCCAGCGCTACGGCCGTACCCGCCGCCACCCCGCCAAGGATACCCAGGGCGAACACCTTGATGACGCTGACCCGCAGCGGTACGGCGCCTATAGCGCGTTCGTGGACCCGCACCTGCGAATCGGTCATCCCCTTGGTGACGTCAATCTCCGCGATGCGCGCCAGGATGGCATTGTACATCGCTGTGTTGGTCTCCAGGACGCGCTTGAGGTCATTGTACTCGACTGATTTCCCGGTCACCGACAGGAGCCGGGTTTGCTGATCGTCGTTGGATTTTTTGAGCTCGTCATACTGCGCTTGCACCCGCTGGCGTTCCTCGCTCAGGAGATTGACGACGTCCTGCAGCAACTCACTCCGGTTACGCTCCAGAAGCTCCAGCTGTGTTTGCGCCGCGATGTAGGCGGGATGCTTCGCGCGGTAGCGCTGCTTGAGCAGGGCGAACTGCCGCTCCGCGTCGGCGATCTCGCTGTTGATCTGCACGACCTTTGGCTGCGCCGCCACACTCGGCAGCCTCAAAAGTGCCTCGTTGTCGCCCGGCTTTTCGTTGGCCGCCTTCAGATCGTTGTCGAGTTGGAAACGCCGCGCCTCCAAATCGCTCATGGTGCGGGCCAGCTCCGCCAGCTTGCCTTCGGAACTTTGCTGCATGCTCTCCAGCGAGGAAGAATGCTCCCGGACACGGAAGCTTTGCATCGCCTCCTCCGAGGCGCGAACCTGCCCGCGCAGCCGCTCGGATTCGTCCAAAAGGAACTGATTGGCGACACTGTTGACCTCGGCCCGGCGCTCGAAACCGTAACGCAGGTATTCATCGGCATAGGTGTTGGCCACCAGCACGGCCAGCGCGCTGTTCGCCTGGCTAACGAAAATGTCGATCAAGCGCGTCTTCGGCCGGTAACTGGCTGTGATCGCGGGTACCAGGAAGCTCGCTGCCGCATCGGCGCTCAGTTCCCGCGGCGTCCCCTCCGGCAAACCGGCCAGAAAGCGCGGATCCTCCTGTAACTTCAAACGATTCACCACCCTCTGCGCGAAGGAATAACTCCGGAGCAGGTCCACCACGGTGTTGATCATATCCATGCTGTAGATCTGATCCTCGCGGACGCCCTGCATCTTATCGAGAACCCCGCCCCGGGATGACGATTGCTCCTGCTCGATGAACAGGACGGAGCGCGCTTGGTACAGCTGGCGCTGGCTGTTCATGTACACCGCCGCCCCGATCGCTCCGATTACCAGGCACAGCAGGACGATCCAAAGCCGCTCGTAGACGGCGTGCAGATACTCCTGCCAGTCCGCCCCGTGCACCTCGCCGAGCGCATTGGGGGACAAGGCTGAATTCTCGCTATCCATAAGGGCACAGGTTCCGCGTCTAGAAAGCAGCCGCCCGCCGGGCAGACGGGCTGGCTCCACATCGTGCCAGACCGTTCAAAACCAACTCTCCCCCACGGTAATCACGTCATCCGGCATGACCTCAAAGCTTTTAGCGCCCTTGGCGGTCTGCTTCTTCGTGTTGACCTTCAAGGTTTGCTCCTCCCCGCGAACGGTGCGCTTGACCGTCACCCCGCCACGATCCGCCAGCCGGGTAAAGTCGCCCGCAGTTCCGATCGCTTCCATCAAGCTGAGGTGCTCGCCTCCGGGAAACGGGTAGGTGCCGGGTTTGGCCACCTGCCCGAGGATCGTGAATTTGCGTTCGGCGAATCCGATCACATTGAGATAAACCTGCGGCTCCACCAGAAAATCCGCATTGTACCGCTTGCGAATCATCTCCCGCGCATCGCGCAAGTTGAGGCCGGCGATCTTGAGGTCGCCTAACAACGGCAACTGCACGGAGCCATCGTTGGCAATTCGCGCCTGCGTCGTCAAATCCGGCTCATGGAAGATACTCATCTGCACGGTGTCCGCCGGTGCCAGGACGTAATCACCACTGGCCGCGGCGTTGGCCATTTGGGCCGCGGCCTCGGCCGCGAAGGAGTTGCTTGGGGCCACCGAACTCGCCGGTGCCGGTGCCGCCGCCGGAGCTTCGAGCGGAGCCGCCGTTGGCCTGGCCAGCAGGGACTGCGGGGACGGCGGAATGGGATTCTGCGCCGGCAAAGAGGGCGAATTTGCGCTCAACAACGCAGCCAGAACCAGAGAGATATACAGTCTACGAATCATGCCGGGGGGAGCCCGGAAAACGTTGATTTATCCGTCAAAAAGTCAAGCGCAAACTGACGGCGGCGCGGGACTCCAGCCCGTTCTGAGTAGTAATTGTCTCACCATTACCGGTCGAGCCCCGATAATAGAGGTCAAACGACAAATAGGAATTCAGCTGCCAGGCCAGGGCGACGCCTCCAAAATAGTAAGGCTTTTCGTTTCCTGGCGCCTGCTCCCCTGTCAATTGCCCATAGCCTTCCGACTGCTCCACGCCCCCAGAAAGCACCACGTCGACCCGCCCGAACAAGCGCTGCTGCACCGAGGTTAACACGCCTCGCGTCACAATGTTCTGCCCCACTTCGTAGTCCGAAAAATTGCTGGTCTGATAGACCGAAAGATTGGCGGAAGTAGTCAGCCGGAATTGCCAGGCCACTTGCAATTGCAGGCTGGGTTCAACATCGACGCCTTCATAGCCGAACTGCAACGAACCCGTCGTCTTCTCCGTCGGCCTGTACTGAATCGTCAGCCGGTATACCGGATGCGCGCCGCTGACCGACTTCCCGAGCACATTGGCATCGTTTTGAATCCCGACGCCCACCCCGGCGCCCAAGCTGAGCTTGGCCGCCACCAGGTAATCGGCCAAAAAAAGCGCCTGGTAATAATAAACGTCGCCCGAGTTGACGCCACGATTGCCACTGCTGCCGGGTCCGGTGGCCGTCTGGTCTTCCTGCCCGGCGGAAAACTCGACCCGGCCCGTGGTTTTCGGAGAATACGCGTAGGAGATGTAGATGGTGCCGGAATCGGTGACCGAGGTCGTGCCCGTGACCGTTCCGCCCGAGTACTTGGCATATGTCACTCCGGCCGCCGCTCCGATGGCGGTGAACGGCGTCACGACGTATTCGGCGGCAGCCGTTTCGCTGATGGAAAGCAGATTGCGCAGTTGGCCGCTCTCGATGTCATTGCCGTTGCCATAAGAGGCGCTGGCGCTCGAGCTGAAGGTACTGCGGGTGCCATCCAGGCGAAGATCGAGGCCACCTGTCTGCGAAAAGATGCCGCCGTGATTGCCGGCAGCCAGATACGAAGGATCCAGGTAATAGACATAACCGGCCGAATACCGGGCGGATACGGTCAGGGGACCGATGGCGCGGTTATAGAAAACACCGAGCGCCGGCGCGACGAAGAAACTGCTATCGGAGAGCCGTCCACTGGCCGAATTGGTGTATTTCTCGTTCGAGAACTCCCAGCCGCTGGAAAGATTTGCCCGCAGTTGAAACGGCCCTGTCTTGAAGGCGTCGTACATCGCCCGATCGAAAGTACCCGTCAGACCGTCCTGTTCTTCGGCGTTACCGGCGTCCGAGGGACGATCCACCTGATAATCAGCCCAGCGGGAGCGGAATTCGTCCTGGCGCACAGTGTTTATACTCTGGGCGAGCAGCGGAATGCTCCCAGCCGCCAGCCAAAGCAGGAGGGCCAGCGGGCAGGATGGCCGCCCCCGCCGGGAGCGCGCGGGCTGGCAACGCCCGGAGAACGGCAGCATCATCGGAGGGGAGGCGCGGACGCTCGAACGTTCGGCTCTGGGGCCAGGGCGGGAGGGTTCCGCCGGCCGGCGTCGGGATCAGACGCCAGCCTGCGCGGTGCGGTAACCTGTAGCCAAGAGTGGCACCTGAGCCAAGAAAAAGTGCGCGCGCCCGCCTTTGTTCCTGCCTCCTTTGCTACCCGGCCAAGCCGGGCACAGAGACCCTGTGCAGCCACAACCCTCAGCGAGAGGGGTTTGCAGCGGTGCTTGATTATGGGGGCCGTCGGCGGCAGATTCCAGTTCTGAAATAGGAGCTGCGTGTTACGAAATGACCACAAAACAATATTAGCCAGTTCCTGAAAAAAACGTTGACTGGGCGGGTCAAGTTTCATATCAATGCCGCCGCCCGTCCGGAGACCCCCCCTTGCTCGTCCCTTCGGCTACCCAGTTTTGCGCACCTGAAGTGTACCCTCACCAAGAAATCGAATGAAAAACAAAACCCTGTTCCTGCTCCTTGTCGTGGCGGCGCTGGCTGTACTGTCCCAGGCGTCGACCGCGCAAGCACGGCCTGCCCCTAAAAACCCGGTCGTACCCACGCCAGTCTCGAACCCCGTGCCCGTTAGTCCGTAATTCGGTCTTCAGCCGGACTTTCCATCACGCGACTCTCATCTCCAGCTTCATCAGATCCATAATGTTCTCGAAACTTCCCCTTTCCCCCCCGATGTGCCAGTCAATGCGTACGGTCGCTTTGACGGCAGCCTTGTTCACTCTCGCCTCCGTTGCCCACGCGCAAACTACTGTGGACACGGTTTTCTCCGACAATTTCGAGACTGGGTACACCTATCCAACCGAACTGACGCAGGGAGAAACCACGGTCAACGAAACCACCGGTGGCACCGGCCCCACGGGCTGGATTACCACGGATCCTGACAATCCTACTCTGGGTGACCAATCGCCTAGCGACCAGGGGTACGTGGCAAATTTCGGGAATCCTAACGGCACTGATGGCGGCTATGTTGGAGGAACGAACTTCGTTGGCCGTATCACGGGGTTCGTCGACGGCCACGGCGCTTACCTGGGCGGCGGGGGCCGGACCAACTACGATCCGACGATCACTCCGGATCCGTCCGACAACTTCGATACGCTGCCCGGCGCGTCTACGACGTACCTGTATCATCCATTCACGATTAACCCGACGTCGTCGTCTTACACGTTCGCCGTGGATTCCTCAATCATCCAGTCTTCGACGAACCCGAATACCCTTTCAGGTGCTCAGGACTCGTTTGCTTACACGTTCCGCACCTCGACTGGTGCCGTGCTCTTTAGCATCAATTTCAACAAGACCCCTGGATCGACGACCACGGACACGATCTCCTACAGCGTCGGGACGAGCACTACGCAGAACGGATCCAATAACCCCGGCAACGTGATGAGTGTGACGCTCAATGCCCGCTATCACTTCGCCATTACGGTCAACACGTTGACTGATACCTTCAGTCTGACCTACAACGGCAATGGTGCTCCAGCCGGCGACGCCTCGACCCCGTTCCTGAACGCCAGCCTGGCAGGGGCGGCCCTTGGATTGAACCCGGTTCTGCCGATTAATGTCAATCAGGTAGCCGCGTCCTGGACCCTCAGCGACACGACGCACGATTTGGCCGGCGCTTATTACAATGCCGGCTCGAATTACCTGGCCTTCGATAACTACAACGTCACTTCCGTTGACCTTGTGCCTGAACCTTCAGCCTTGGCGATGATGGGTGCGGGCTTGTTGGGTCTGATCGGCGTGATGAAGCTCCGCAGCCGTCAAGCCTAGACCGCGGACTCACTGTTTCTGCCGTTTGCAAAGGGCGGGGCTCCAAATGCCCCGCCCTTTTTGCTTTCCGGAATGCTCCGCGCAGAGCGGAGCAAAGTTAAGAGTCGACCCGGCATAGGTAACACACCACCGGTGTGCTGTTTGCAAACGAGGCGTGCCACCATCGACACTTGCCATCAATGCAAGCCGGGGACGCTCTTCCTTCGATCAGTCGCGGTCACAAATCGTCCGGATGGGTCAAGTGGACGAATTGTTCCAGGGACTGCCAGGTCGCCTGCCAATCTCCCGCCTGTGCGGCTAGCGCCGCCTTCAGCCGCCAGAGTTCGGCGGCACGGGCGCCCTGCTCGGTTGCAACGGCTTCGTCGATCACGCGCCGGGCGGCGACGGAGTTGCCCTCGCGCCAGTAAGCCGCGAATTTTGCCGCCGGGTCAGCACTTTCACCAGTCCCAATTCCGCCGGCGCTCTCCCCAGGTGGCGAGGCCGAGGCGGGATCGGGTAAACCAAGGGAAATGCCTTCGCGCCGCACGACCTCTCGCACTGCCTTTTCAAACTGCTGCGCATCCGCCATCAACCTGACACGCACCGGCCAGGACTCTTCCGCCCAGCCGGGATGGTCGTCGAGAAACCGCAGGAGCGCCTGCCGGTCGCCTCGTGTGAACCAGACTTGGAGGAACCGGCGGCGCTTGCCTGCATCGAGTCTCTGGATGAAGGCGTCGTCTGCTTCGATCGAGGGCAGCTGATCATGAACCAGGCGGACATTCGCGTTCTCGAGCCAGGCGAGCGCTTCGCCGGGGTTATGCCGGGTGGCCGCCCAGAGAGCCATTTGCACGTCCGGCTGGGTGCTACCGTATCGCACGAGGCTTTCGTAATAAGACAACGCACCCGCGGGCGGAAGGCCGGTTGCGGCAAGGATACGTTCCTGGCGTGCGAGTGCCTCCAGCCAGAGAGCCGCCGTGCGCTGCGGATCAATGTTCAACCACATCTGTCCCTGCTGAAAGGGGATGTTGGCCGCAACCGGATTGATGAGCCGTTGCGCCTTGAAGGCCGCGTCTACCTCCGGATCGATATCGGCGTAATTGAACAGGATCGCTCCAAACTGAAAGTACCCGGGGTCGTACAATGGATGCTCGCGCATGTTTTTGGCCGCCATTCGCCGGGCGCCATCGACGTCCTTGCGCTGGAAAGTCTGGAAGATCCGCTCCTGCACCCCGTCGGTCGCGAATGGCGGCAAGGGCCGCCCGCCGAACCATTGGGCGCGCACCAGCGCCCCTCCGAAGACCAGAGCGGCGACGCCTCCGCCGACGAACAGCGCGTGTTGCACCCGCGAACGGGAACCTGCCGCGACCCGGGCGCCTTGCAGGGCAATACACGCGATCGTCAACAGCCACCAGCCCAGCGGAACCCGATGGATGGGGACATCCACCAGACCATGCAGCAGGGCCGCAGCCACCGCCGCGGCACAGCCCCAGCGCAAAGGCCAATAGCGATGCTCCCGCCCGCCGCGGAGCCGGCCAGCCGCGAGCGTGACCAGCAACAGCAGGCAAAGCGCCGCGGGCACACCGGCATCGGCGACGAGCAAGAGCCAGTCGCTTTCCGGGTGGATCGCCGGCGCGGTCGTCAATGACAGGTGCCGGTACTGAGGAAAAGTCATCGCGAAAGTGCCCAGGCCCTGGCCAGTCAGGGGAAAATCTCGGATGAGGCGAGCCGTATCCTGGTAAATCTTTAGCCGAAGATCCGTGGAAAGGTTGTGCACCGCGTCACCGCCGGCATTTTCAGGCCGGCGGTCCGGGAGAGCGGTCTCGGCGACAGGGGATTTTTCCAAACCCAACAGCCGGTCACGCACCTCGCTCCCCGAAGCCAGCAACAGCATGCCAGCGGCTACCGCCAGGGCGCCGACCGACACCAACAGTCGGGGGTGACGGTACTCTTCTCCCAGGCCGGCGACCCAAATGAACGTCCCGGCCACCAAGAAAACGATCCCGCCCCGGGAACTGGAAAAGAACACTAGTCCGACCACACAGATCGTCAGTACGGCCGCCGCCAGCAGACTTGCGATCCAGCGACCTTCGCGCAGCACGACGGCGAGCAAACCCATGGAAAGGATGCTGCCGACAACGAGAAAACTCGCCGCATGGTTGCGATTCGGGAAGAACCCGAAAGTCGCTCCACCATCGAACGGATAGTGCCAGCCCGACTGCCTGGCGTAAATGGCCAGTCCCGCGTACGTCCCACAAATTAGCGACGCCGCCAACGCGCCGGCCAGCAACTGAGCTGAACGCAATGGCTGCGACAGGAGGAACAGACCGGTGAGCAGGGTAATAGCTAGAAGCACCAGCCAAAATCCCGTTTCCCAGGGAACGACCGAGATCGTGGGCGGAAGCTGAATATCAGGAGTGGCTGCCAGGGTCGATCGCCACGCGGGTATTCCAACCCATTTGATCGGCAGAAGTGAGAGGGAACTGCAAATGACCAAGCCACCGGCGGCGAACCAGAGCCGATGGTCCACCTTGATGCGTGGCGGACAGCAAACGAGGACCGCCCCGGCACAGATCAAGAAGACGCCGAGAGCCCCCTGCGGAGGACCTCCCGCGAGAAAGACGGCTGCCGTTGCGCCGGCCAGCACCAGGCCGTAAGCAATCGCCGAAATCCGCTCGCCGGCAATATCGCGGCCTTGAAAAGGCCGCCTGTTTCGGCCGCTGGAGTGGTCTTCCTGCACGGGACTCAGTAAACTAAGCCACCCCACACACCCGCGCAGGACGAAGATGCCTTACCACACAGCAGGATCGGTCTCCGCCAGCCCCCTGGTCGCTGGATCAACCAGGACCTTTGCACGCATCGGCCGCTGCGGACGGGTACCCCTCTTGAGGAGTGGCGCCGGAATGGCACCTGCCACTGAAAATAGGGTTGCGTACGCCGCCGCAATGGCCGGTTGTTCGATAGAAGCCCGGAAAAGGAAGTCCCGCAAATACGCCTGCAAGGTGACCACAGGCATGAGCTTGGCCGCCTTCAACATGTCGGCCGCAGCCTCTGGGTACGCAGACCGGTCGATCAGGTCAGCTGCACCAAGCAGGTACGTGAACCCGGAAACCGGCTCGTGCGAGAGCTTTTCCGCGAGTTGAGCCTTAAACCTGGTATCGGTGCCCGTCTCGATCTTGGCCAGGCCGAGTTTGAACGAAATCAACTCCGCATCGCCGGCGCTGGGACGGCAGCGAAGCGCCTGCTCGAACTGAGGGATTGCTTGGGCCGGGTTGCCGTTGCGGCGCAGGCTCTCGGCCCAAAAGAAAAAGTATCGCGGATCGAAAGGTTTGGCACGAGCGGCCTCCTCGAAATTGCTCGCCGAGCCCGCATAATCCCCGTTGTAAGCCGCCTCGTTAGCCTGCAAATAAAGGCATTCCGCCACGGATTCATTGGCGGCGATGGATCGCTCTATCCAATGATCGGCCGCGTCCACATCCCCCTGCCGCAACGCCAGCAGCGCCCCCTGATAACTCATTCCCGGCAAACTGATTCCCTGCCGCTTCGCCTGTGCGAACAAATTAGACGCCTTTGCCAAGTCTCCGCGCTGCATGGCGTCGATTGCGGCGTCGGCGACTTTTAACGCATCGTCGGAAGCAATCGCCTCATGGGTGGGCTCGAAAACAGTAGTTTGAGCCGCTTGAGACGCAGAGTGATCGCTGTTCGAAGAACGAACTCTAAACAGCCAGTAGCTCAGTAAACACACCAGCAACAATCCCACCACGCCGGCTACCCAAAGCCAGCCAGCTGGACGACGATTTTCGTCATAAATCGTACGAACGTAGCCATTCCCAGCTCCGCTCACCAACAAAGCCTCCGAGTCGTCCCCCGCTTCGAACGGCTCCATGACAGCCGCCTCCACCTCGATCGGCTCCGCCGCATCTTCAGCCTCAGCCGCCTGCACGGCACCGAGCAATAATTGATTGGCTCCCGCCCCGGTTCGCGGCAGCCGCTTGGCCTGCAAAACACTCTTGGTCGGCAGCATTTTATCGTCCGGCACAGCCACGGCCGGCCGCGTCCTGCCCTTGATCCTGGCGCGCAATGAACGCGCGTAATCGATCACCCGGGTGAGTTCCTCGGCCGCATCGACATCGGCGTCCGTCCGCTTGTAAAGCGGGCGCCGCCGGAGCGAAACTTGCGAAGTGTCTGCCATCGGAGTCCCCATTCTTAACCTAGCGGAATAACGGTCGTCTGTAAAGCAGGCGCCGGGCCGCCAAAGGCCTTCCGGCGCAGTGCTCGCCCGCCAGACAACGAGCCCGGCATGTCGGAAATTGAATCGTCTATCGGCCCACGGTTGGCCTTGCGTCGGCGACACCTCCCGCCACGCACTTCGGCACCGGCCAGGTCCACCACCGTTCCATGCTTGCCCGCCGCCCCGGGTTGGCCTAAAAGACCTCCGCACTCCCGTGGTCAAAAAACTTATCGTTTGCTGCAACAGCATAGCATTCATCCTCAAGGCGACGCCCACCGCCCATTTCAAAGTTGCTCCGCTGCCCGCTCCGTTCCTGGTCGCGCTTTTGCTGCTGCTGCTGACGAGCGCCTCCCGGAGCGACGCCCGAACCATCGCGTATATCGCCAATGCCGATAGCCGGGACATCTATGTCTTGGGACTGAACGAAAATGACGGCTCCAGCAAGCTAATCGAGAAAGTGCCGGTGGGCGGCAGCGTCATGCCGCTCGCGCTCAGCCCCGACCACAAATACCTCTACGCCTCGCTACGTTCGGAGCCGTTCTCGGTCAGCAGCTTTGCCATCGATCCCGGCAATGGCATGCTCACCTTCATCGAGACCGTGCCCTTGGCCGACAACATGGCATATCTGGCCACCGACCGGACCGGCCGTTACCTATTCGGCGCGTCTTATTCCGGCAACAAGGTGTCCGTGGACCGGCTGACGCCGGCCGGCCGGATTCATCCCACGCCGCTGGAGTTGATTCCGACCGGAAAGAACGCCCACTGTATCGCGGCGGACCTTTCCAACCGATTCGTCTTCATCACCAATCTGGGAGACGACCAAATCCTGCAATACCGTTTCGACGGAGACACGGGCTTGCTCACGCCGAACGAACCGCCGGCGGTGCTGACCCATCATGGGGCGGGCCCGCGCCACCTGGCCTTCCATCCGAACGGCCGGTTTGTTTTCGGCACGGACGAGTTGGACGGCACCGTGAACACCTATCGCCTGGAATCTTCGGGAACGTTAAGCTTGTTGGCGACCGATTCCGTTGTGCCACCGGGTCTCGCCGGAGCCCCGGCCGCCGCGGACCTGCACCTGACCCCCGACGGCAGGTTTCTCTACGCCTCCGAGCGCACTTCCAACACCATCAGCGCCTTCCGCGTCGACGGCGCCACGGGCAAATTGTCCTTGATCGAACGTTATGCGACAGAAAGTCAGCCGCGTGGATTCAACATTGATCCCGCCGGGAAATACTTGCTGGCCGTGGGCCAGAAATCCAATGGATTGAGCACCTACGCGATCGACCAGGCAACGGGAGCCTTACGCCAGCTCTCGCACCTCGAGGTTGGCCGGAACCCCAATTGGGTCGAGATCATCACCCTGCCGCCTTGAGGCTGGGGCGAGCAAGCCGGCGAGCACCCGGGCCATCGGTATTGGTCAACCTTTGCCGTCAAACGACGGAGGCGCCTTGGCTGGGTCTTTGCCCCATTGCGACGGCTTCTCCGCGAGCTCGAAATCAAGCACGCCCCCGTTCGACAACTGGGACCAGGATATCCACGGGCTATCATAATCCTGTCCGTTCACGCGCAAGCTCTGGACATAAGGAGCGCCGGGCGCCGCGTGTTGCCCCACGATCTGGATCGCCTTGCCATTTTGCAGGCGAATCGTTGCTTTTGGAAAGACCGGGCTGCCCACCACGAACCCGGCGACCCCGGGGACCACAGGATAAAGTCCCAAGGCCGAGAAAACATACCAGGACGACAAGGAACCGGCGTCATCGTTGCCCGGAATTCCACTCGGTTCATTGGTAAATAATTCGCTTTGGATGCGGCGTACCACTTCCTGCGTGCGCCAGGGAGCACCCGCGAAATCATAAATCCAGGGCACCTCTTCGCACGGTTCGTTGCCCATGTAGGCGTTTTCGCTCCTCAGGCCGCCGTTCGTCTGCGTGAAGAATTTATCCAGGCGGGCGATAGCCTTATCGTTGCCGCCAAGTTTATCAATCAAGCCGCGCAGGTTGAAATTGACCAGCCAAAGGTATTGGGCCGCCGTTCCTTCAATGAAACCGTGCCCGGTGGTCGGAGTGAATTTTTCCATCCACGCGCCCCCGGCCTGGCGCGGCACGATATAGCCCAGCTCGGGATTAAAGAGTTTTTCCCAATTCTGCGCCCGCTGCAAATAGGCGGCATGCTTCGTTTCGTCGCCCAGAGCCTTGGCAAACTCAGCCAGGGCGAAATCGTCGCCGCAATACTCCAACGTGGTCGCCGCGGCGTCCGGGATGTACCCCAGGCTGGCATATTGCTCGAGGCCACCACGCACCGGGTGCCCATCGGAGGTAGTGCCCGGTTGCGAGGCGCCTTTGTCCATGGCGGCCAACGCGCCCTTGGCATCAAACTGGTTAGCGCCAAAAGCATACGCCGTGGCGATGATCGTATCGTCCCCGTCCCCGACCATTCCGCCCGAATTGGTATTGATTTGCTCCCAACGCGGCAACCCACCGCCTGCCGGACGCACGCTCGCATCCTGCGCGGCGTAGTTCACGAGCGATTGCATGACATCGCTGCTTGCTGCCGGAGTCAGCATCGCCATCAACGGCGCGTGCGAGCGATGCTCGTCCCAGGCCGGAATATTCTGGTACTGATGATGGCCCGCGGGCACGTCGTGCACTTTCTGATCCATGCCCAAATACTGGCCGTTGGCATCATCCAGGATGTTAGGGTGCATGAAGCAGTGATATAGCGCCGTATAGAAAACTTGTTTCGCCTCTTTGGTTCCGCCCTCGACCTGAATACAACCGAGCGCCTTGTCCCACAGCGCCGTCGCGCTCTTTCGCACCGCCTCGAAATCGCCGCTCTTGTTTTCCTGCGCCAGATTATCCTGGGCGTTTTCCAGGCTGGTGTAGGAAAGCCCTACCCGGACCTGGACCACGGCGTTCTTAGCCGTGTCGAAAGTCAGGATCGCGCCGGGCTGGGCCCCTCCACCGTCGCCTCATCGCTGATTTTATCGGCGTTCCAGGTTTGCACGCTCTTGATCGGCTGCGCGAACTGCGCGAAAAAATAAACTTTCGGCCGATTTCCGCGCCAGTCCGCGCGGCCGGAAACTTCATTGCCGCGCACGGTCACGGCGCCGTTGGCGCGCAGGAGCAGCGTGGCGGCGGATGAGGCAGGGAACGTAAAGCGGGCCATCCCGGTGCGCGGCGTGGCGGTCAACTCGCTCTCGATGCCATCATCGAATTTCACCCGGTAGTAACCCGCCGCCGCGCTCTCGTTCGCGTGCGCGAAGGTCGCCGCGTATTGCGTCCAATCGGCGCCGGGCGAAGTTCCGACGGGCTGCGCCAGCGGCTGGAACGCCACGTCTTTTAAGCATGGCACGCCACGGCCGCTAAAATGGGTCAGGCTGAAATCTTCAATCTTGTCATCGGGATACCAGTAGCCGCCCGCGACTTTCAGGTTGTGAGTCGTGTCCGGACTCCACGCCACCAGGCCGCGTGGACAAACGGCGCCGGGGAAAACATTCCCGGTATCAAACGTATACCCGATCTTCGTAAACGGATTCGGGTTGGTGCCGATAAAAGGATTAACGAACGCGGTTGGCGGCGCCTCCTGCGCCAGCGCCGCGGGCAGCCAAAGGAGAGAAGCAGCGACGCCTAGTACACGGCGGTAAGGTTTGGAGATCGATTTCATGGGGGGGGGTACAAACGGGACAACTTGAAGTGTGCCGGTTAAAAGCCGGGTGGGATCGGTTTCGACAGCAATTCAGGATGTTCGCGAGATATTTTCAGGATCATCTCACCAAACAGGTTGTTCACCCAGGCAAACCAGTGCCTGCTATACTTTGTTGGGTCATCCTTAAAAAAAGATTCGTGCATGAATCCGGTTCCCGCCGAGGACGTCTTGCACATGGCCAGACAGGCCGTGATCTCTCCCGGGTCGGTGCTGGTCAGCGCCCGCGTAATCAGCCCCATCGGCCAGATATAGTTTTTGCCTTTATGCGGGCTGCACGTACCCTCGGCGGCCGTTCCGCGGCAAAAAAACGGATCGTCCGGGCTCAAGGAATAATGGCGTGAAGCCAGAACAACGGGATTACCCGCCGGTTCCGGGCTCAAGTACGGAATGGAGATCAGACCGGGATTGCCCGCGTCATCCATCAGCAAGGTGTGGCCCAGGCCGTCACATTCATAGGCATACATTTTTCCCCATTTGGGATCGTCCACGATGCCGTAATCCCGCACTCCCTTCTCCACCTCCCCCGCGAGCGCGCGGCATTCGGCTATCAGATTGTCTCCCGGCAGCAAAGCCGTGAACATTTCCGCCAGTTGCCGCAGCGAGGTCACGGCGAAAAGATTATCCGGAATGTTGAAGAGATAGATCTGCGCATCGTCGGAATCCCGGAAGGCGGAACAGATCATCCCGGTCGGTTTGATCGGCGTTCCGTAACCCTCATCTCCGGGCCGCGCCCGCCCCCGGATGAAGTGGTAGAGGCCTGGCCCCTTCTCGCGCTGCTGGTCGCGCATCGTGGCCACCGCCAGGCGCATGGCATCCTGCCATTGCTTGTCAAAGGTGGCGGAGTTGCCCGTCACCTTCCAGTCCTGATAGGCCAGCCGGATGCAATAACAGAGCGAGTCGAGTTCCCACTTGCGCTCGAAGACCCCGGGCCGCATCTCCGTGTCGTCTTTATGCGGGCTGGCTTTAGTCAGGTCGCTGCTGAAAGCATTGGCGTACGGATCGATCAGGATACAGGCCGCCTGCCGATGGATCAGGCCCGCGATCATCTCCGCCAGGTGCGGGTCCTCCCGGCAGAGCGGCAAGTAGCCTTGAACCTGCGCGGAGGAATCGCGCAACCACATGGCGTTGATGTCGCCCGTGATGACGAACGTGTCCGGCTTCCCATCCCGGGCATTGAAACTCACCGTGGTATCCAGCGTGTTCGGATAGCAGGCGTCGAAAATGCGGGCCAGCTCCGGATCCGCGATCTGCCGGGTGACGCGCCCGATTTCCCGTTCCACCGCCTCACTGGTGAACTTGCGTTTTTCCGGCAGAGGCCGGGCGGAAATGAACGGCGGCGTTGGTTGTTGCGCCAAGGCTGGCGCGGCGGCCAGGACGGCTATACTTAACCAGGTCAAGGTACGGGGGGACATAGGCGGACGGATGATCAAGGCTGCTTCTGCGTCGACTTGAAAATTGGGCCCAGCATCGGATTCAAGGCAAATCCCCCGGTCCCGGTCGACCACATCTTCCACTTCGCGCGGATCGTCTCCGCGGGGTCCGTCGTCAGATTCGGGATCGGCGGCGCCTTACTCTCAATGGTAGTATAGACGCCCCAGCTATCGGTTCCGCCTCCTTTGTTCTTGTAAGTCCATTCTGTCCAACTCAGGCCGGCGGCATCGTAGGCTTGCAACGCGTATTTCCAGGCCATCGCGTCGCCGAAGAGGTTAAACTCGCCGATGAAGGCAGGGACCAGCCAGAGGCTGCGCATTTTCACCGCCCCGCGCAGGTCCGCGTCTGTTCCGGTGTTGGTTTCCGCCAGCGTCTTGGTGCCGAAATGATACCAGTGAAAGGAATAGACGACGTTTTGATAACCGGCGAAACGGGGATCGCGCAAGCTCTGCCAATCCCACATGCCTTCCATGGCAATCGCGTGGTCGGGATCCATCCCGCGGATCGCGTGATAAAGCCGGTCGTAAAGGGCGCAGACTGTCGCGGCTTTGGGCTCCGGCTTGCCCTTGGGCGCGGAGTTGGTGGGTTCATTGAGCAGATCGTACATGGCCACGGCCGGGTTGCCGCGGAAATGCTCGGCCAGATGCGTCCAGATCTGGATCGTCTCGCCCTGTTGCGCGGCATTGTTCCAGTAACCCGAGGCGGAGCCGTCCTGATCGGCGGCCGGCGGCAAAAAGGCGTGAAAATCCAGGATGGTGTAGATGCCGCGGTCCCAGGCGTTTTGCACCAGCCAATCGATTCGCTTGAACGCGTCGTCCCGCCACGACCCGTCCTCGTTGAGCAACGTGTCATAGGCCAGGGTTAACCGCACGGCATTCAGGCCCAGCGCCTTGATGTTGTCCAGATCGCGCGCGGTGATCCAGGCATCCTCGTACGCGCCAATCAATCCCTCCGCCACCGGGGCGCCAAAGCGTTTGACGAGCAGTCGCCGCAGTTCGAAGTCGTAGCCGTTGTGGCCGGGATTCGCATCGCGCAAGGTCTTGGAGGAATCCAGGGGACACATCCAATCCTGCCACTCCAGCCAGCCCCCGAGGTTGACGCCACGCAACTGCACCGGTTCGCCCGCCCCGTTGTGATCGCGCAGCACCGGGCCTTTCGCGCGCAGGAAATGATCATCATTAACACCGTTTGAAAACGGATCGGCCGCGACGTAGCCGGCCAGGGCGAAGAAGGTGGCGGCCGCCAGGACCAGCGATTTGGTGGACAACATGGTAAACTTCCGATAGCTGAAAAGGGCGCCAAAAGCAAAGCCGCCCTTGCATTCCTCCCCGTCCCACCAACCCCTCATCTCCATGATCGCGCCTTTTTCCGCCAGGGCCGTCCTCGGCTGCACCGCCGCAACCCTTCTTTGGCTTACCCATCCACTTCTGGCGGAAGAACCCGCCCTCTACCAGGACACCAACCAACCGGTGGAGGCGCGGGTGGAAGACCTTCTCTCTCGCTTGACGCTGGAAGAGAAGATCTCCCTCATTCACGCGGACTCCAAATTCACCACCCCGGCGATCCCGCGCCTGGGCATTCCGCGGCGCTGGATGTCCGATGGTCCGCACGGCGTGCGCGAAGACATAGGGCCCGATACCTGGGAGCCGCAAAAACGCAGCGACGATTATTCCACGTACATGCCGACCGGGATAGCACTCGCCGCCACCTGGAACCCGGAGCTGGGCAAGGGGGAGGGCGAGGCCATCGGGCAGGAGGCCCGCAAACGCGGCAAGGACATCATGCTGGGGCCGGGGGTCAACATCATGCGCACGCCATTGTGCGGCCGCAATTTCGAGTACATGGGCGAAGACCCGTTCCTCACCTCGCGCCTGGCCGTCGGTTACATTCGCGGCGAGCAGTCGCAACAAATCTCCTCCTGCATCAAGCATTTCGCAGTCAATAATCAGGAAACCCAGCGCACCTCGATCAGCGTGGAAGTCGACGAACGCGCCTTGCGCGAGATCTATCTGCCGGCTTTCCGGGCGGCGGTGCAAGAGGCGGGTGTCTGGTCGGTCATGGGGGCGTACAACAAGCTGCGCGGCACCTATTGCGCGGAAAACGATTACCTCCTCAACAAGATCCTCAAGGACGAGTGGGGCTTCAAAGGCATTGTCATCTCCGATTGGAATGCCACCCATGACACCCGCGAAGCCGCGCTCAACGGGTTGGACCTGGAAATGGGCACGGAGAAACCCTACGATCACTTCTATCTCGCGGGAGCTTATCGGGAAGGCCTGCAAAGCCAGACCTACCCCATGGCGGGTTTGGATGAGAAAGTGCGGCGCAATCTGCGCGTGATGTTCGCCACGCACGTCTTCGATCCCCAGCGTACCGCCGGCTCGCTGAACACCCGCGAACACCACGTTGTCGCCCGGAGCGTGGCGGAAGAAGCCATCGTGCTGCTCAAGAACGACAACCATGTTCTCCCCCTGGACGCCAAGCAGTTGTCGTCCGTGGCGGTGATCGGCGAAAACGGGCTGCGCCTCCAGGCCAATGGCGGCGAAAGCTCCGCCATTAAGGCTTTTTACGAGATATCGCCGCTGCAAGGCATCCTCAAACGCGCCGGCAGCCGTCTGAACGTCACGTATTCGGCCGGCTACGGCAAGGATGCCAGCCTGGCGCAGGCCCGCCTGGACAATGCCGTCAAGGCGGCGCGGGCGGCTGACGTCGCCATCATCGTCGGCGGCTTGAATCATGATCCGGGCTTCGATAGCGAAGGCTCCGACCGCAAGGACCTGCAACTGCCCTTCGGCCAGGACGAACTCATCCGGCAAGTCGCCGCCGCCAATCCGCGCACCGTCGTAGTGCTGCTGGGCACCGTCATGGAAATGAGCGGTTGGCTCGATAAGGTGCCGGCGGTCCTGCAAGCCTGGTACCCCGGCATGGAAGGTGGCAATGCCCTAGCCGAGATTCTCTTCGGAGATATCAATCCCTCCGGTAAATTGCCTTGCACCTTCCCAAAGCAGCTGGCGGATTCGCCGGCCCACGCGCTCGGGGCTTATCCAGGCCACGACGGCACGGTGGAATACAAGGAAGGGTTGCTCGTGGGCTATCGTTGGTTCGACACCAAAGGCATCGCACCGCTTTTCCCGTTCGGTTACGGGCTCTCTTATACTACTTTTGCGTATTCCGATCTAAAGCTTGTTCCCGCGGATGATAAGCCAGGGGCAGTCTTGCACGCCGAGTTCACGATCACCAACACGGGGGACCGCAGCGGCGCGGAAGTCGCCCAGTTATACATTCACCCGGAGCAACCTGCTTTGCCCCGGCCGCTCCACGAGCTAAAAGGTTTTACGAAAATCGTTTTAAAACCGGGCGAGAAGCAGACGGTCGCGCTCCCGCTGGAGCCAAGCGCTTTTGCGTACTACAATCCGGCCAAGGGCGGCTGGCAGGCCGATCCCGGCCAGTACCAGATCGAGGTGGGCGCCTCCTCGCGTGACATCCGGCTGACCAGCCCGTTTGAACTGGCCGCCAAAGATGCCGCCTCAGTGCCGTTGCATTAAGGCGACTACCGCTACAGCGGAAAGGCCAGGCTCTTGAGATTCTCGACCGAGACCGGAGCCGTCTTGACCGCCCACGGCAGATCAAGTTCCGAGTATAACCGGCCCGTTTGGCCGGACTCTGCCATCGCGTCGTACAGCCCCGCCACGTCGTAGCCGCCTTCCTCGCCGCGCTCATAACGCCGCAGATACGCGGCGTCGATGGGATGGATGCCGCCGGAGGACAGCACCATTCCATTAGTGGCCAGAACGTATCCGCGGGTATCACGTAGCGAGGTCAGAGGCCGGTCTTGTTCCCCCCGGGCGAAAGCTTGGAACTGGCGGTGCGTCTTGTCGACCAGCTGGTCGAAGGTCTCCGCGCAGTCGCCCACCGAAGGATAGCTGCTTTCGAAAATCGTCCCGTCCCCGGAAACCCGCGCCCAACCCTCGGTGCCTTGCACCTCGAAGCGGTAAGGCAGCGTTGCTTCGGTGGCATGCGTCAACGCCGCGGTGAACGATGCCCCCGTGGGGAACGTCCCGCGCAGACAGGCCACGTCGTAACTCTCAATGGGGCGCGCCCGGTACAGTTCCGCCACGATCTCCACCGGCACCGCGAACTCCTCCCCGGGCGTGGCCGCCAGATACATCGCGTTGTGGATCAGATGGGCCAGCGCGTTGGTGGCCGGACCATCGAAGACCGGCTCGCCGCGCACGGACATCTTGCCGGCGGCGAAGTTGCGTCCGTAGTACGCGTCCAGCCGTGGCCAACAGGCGCCGATGCGAATAGTTTCAATCGTGCCGAGCTTCCCCTGTCCGATGGCCGCCTTCAACTCCTGCACCCAGCGCGAGCTGATCATCTGGAAGCCGACTCCGACCCGCCCGCGTTGGTCGGCCGCCAGCATCGTTTCCAACTGCTGGATCAGGGGCACGGGCGGCTTTTCCAGGTAGACGAAAACGTCGCGTTCCAGGCAAGCCTGCGTCATCTCGAGATGAAACGGGATGGGCGTCGAGATGACGACCACGTCCAGGCCGGGCTCCTGCTCGAGCAACTCGCGGTAATCGAGATAGCTGCGCACCCCCCGGGAGTCGAGATCGGTCCGCAAGGCCGGAAGGCGCGCCACGGCTGGATCAGCCACCGCGGCCAGGCGCGCCAAACCGTCCGCCTCCAGGGCCTTGATGGCGGCCAGATGGTAGCTGCCGATTCCGGTTGCCCCGATCAGGGCGTAACGTAAAGGCAGGCTCATCGGAGATCGAAACCGCGCATTTCACTTATCATTTTCATCCTGCTCCGGTACGTTGTCGCTTCCCCCATGCCGACCATTTACGGATTAAACGCGCTTGACTTCGCCATCGTCGTCGCCTCGCTGATCGGAACCATCTGGCTGGGCTGGAAGGTTTCGCAGGGCGGAGGCGAAAAGGCGAGCGACTTCCTGGTGGGCGGCCGAAAATTGGGCTGGCTGCTCCAGTTTTTTCTCAATTTCGGCAACATGGCGGATTCCAACGGCGCGCCCACCGTTTCCGCCGAGGTTTACCGCGAGGGCGTTGGGGGCTCGTGGATTAATTTCCAGCTTCTATTCACCACGCCGTTTTACTGGTTCTTCCCGGTCTGGTTTCGCCGCAGCCGGCAGGTGACTTTTGCCGATCTCTTCATCGACCGGTTCAACGACAAGAAACTCGCCACCGTCTACGCTCTGCTGGGCGGCATCATCGTCTTCGGCATTATCGTCATGGGCAATGTCATCTCTTACAAGGTGGCCTCGGCGATGATCCTCAAGCCCGCCAGCGCCTGGACCGCGGCGGAGCGCGGCTCGGTGGACCAATTCCACGAGTTCGAAAGTCTCAAGCTCAAGCGCGGCTCCCCCGAATGGTCGGATGCCGCAGCGCAGCGCTACGAGACGCTCGACTCTTTGTCCAAGCACGGGGAACTCAACTCCTATATCTCCTACCTCAAGCCGGTCCCGTTCTACGTGGGTTACTCGCTGGTGGTCGGCTCGTATATAGTCTTGGGCGGCCTCAAAGCCGCCGCGATCATCGACGCCTTCCAGGGCATCCTCATCATTGTGCTTTCCTTCATGATGATCCCGATTGGACTGCACGCCGTCGGAGGGTTGGCCGGGCTGCACGCCGCCGTCGATGCTTCCAAATTCCAGTTATTCGGTTCCGAGGCGGGCAATCAGTATGCCTGGTACTCGATCCTGGCCATCATTTTCACGTCGTCGGTCGCGGCGATTGCCGGCGTGAACATGGGACCGGCGGCGGCCTCGGCCAAGAATGAGCAGGCCTTGCGGCTGGGCACGGTCATGGGCGGTTTTGCCAAGCGCATCGTGACCATCGCGTGGCTGTTCTGCGGCCTGCTGGCGTTGGCCATCTTTCCGCACGGCCACGGTTTATCGGACACGCAGGATACGTGGGGCGCCATGGCCAAGACCCTGCTCGTGCCGGGCCTGATGGGGCTGATGATTTCCGGCATGATCCTGGGGCACATGCCGGCGGTGGGTGTCGCCTCCGTCAATCTCGCGGCGCTCTTTACGCGCAACATGTACGCCATGGTCTTTCGCCACCGGACCGATCACCATTATCTGCTCGTCTCCAAGCTCTGCATCCCACTGGTCCTCATTTTGAGCATCCCAGCCAGCTTGCTTCTGACCGACTTCATCGCCATTCTTTCCTTCCTGATTACCTTTGGTGCCTTCATGGGCACCGCCGGTTTCATGCTCTATTTTTGGCGTAAGCTGACTCCCCAGGCGATCATGATCGGCATGATCGTCTGGCTCATCCTGATGAGCTTTGTCCCTTGGGTGTTGCCCCAGTGGCTCACCTTCGCGCGGCACCCTGGTTTGCTCCAGGTCGGGCAGGCGCAAACGGTCAAGGTGTCGATCCCGGCCTCGGCGGGCGATGTTGCCGCCGGTCTGGCGACCAAGACGGGCGAGATCATGCACAAGCAGGAGGTCTTACCCGCGCCGCCCCTGTTCTTTGACTCGATCTCACGGGCCAAGGCTAACGATCCGCATTCGCCTCGTACCGGCTTCGGTCGTTTCAACGTCGAAAGCTACCTGCTCCACCTGCTTGGTCTGCCGATCCGTGATTTCAACGCCGCCGATCTCTACACCTGCCGCTGGCTCTTTGACGGTTTGTTTCCCGCCTGCATGCTGGCGGTGCTGAGCTATCTGCCGCTCGGCCGCCTGGGCCGGACGCGGGAAGAATGGCTGGCCGAAGAGGCCGCGCAAAAACGCCGCGACGACCGGTTTTTCGTCAAGATGAAGACCAAGGTCGACTCCGACTGGGAAGCGGACAAACGCGAGCTGGAAGTCCGTTACGCCGCCCCACAATCCCTGGATCATCTAAAACTCTTTCCGCGCTCAAACTGGGAATTCACCAAATGGACGTGGGACGAGTCGGTGGGTTTTGGCGTGTGCTGGATGGTTGCCTTTGCCATTCTGGGGTTACTGTGGGCCACGGTAACCATCGGTGCGTAGCGCGGACTAGAGCATGTTAAACAAATTTGTGGCCATTTTCGTTGCTTTGGCAGGCGGCAAAGCCGCCGTTCGTCACTTGGGTAGGGATCGCTCTCCGAGCGACTCCGAAGCTGTCTGGAAACGTGCGTGGGCAGGTGCAGTCGCTGCGCTGGTAGCTTGGGGTTCTCCAGACAGTCACGGAGTCGCTCGGAGAGCGATCCCTACCTGTGTTTGGAGCCGCTGCGCGGCGGCTACACCATTATTTAATCTGCTCTAATTCGAAAAACACCCCCCTTAACTCAGAAGAAAGATCATGATCCGCAAAGCCTTTGTCATGTCAGTCAACCCGGGCAGCGAAGCCGAATACGAAAACAGGCATCGGCCCATCTGGCCTGAATTGGAAGACGTGCTGCGCGCTCACGGCGTCCACAATTATTCCATCTTCCTCCTGGAGGAGACCCGCCAGCTTTTCGGCTACGCGGAGATCGAGGACGAAGAAAAATGGGCCGCCATTGCGCAAACGCCCGTCTGCCGGAAATGGTGGACGCACATGCAGGAAGTCATGCCTTCCAACCCCGACCACAGCCCGATCTCCAGCGGCTTGAGGGAAGTGTTTCACCTGGATTGAGGCCGGTTGGGCCTGCCGCTGCGATCCCACCACCCGATGAAAGCGCTCTTTTTCGTCGCGTGGTTTCTTTTTCTGGCGCAGGCTTCGGCTGATGATGATCCGTCCAACCCGATCAATCTCGCGGCGCTTCCTTCTCCGGTTTTGTTCCGCGGCGATGCCACCAAGGCTTATCGCGATCCCGCCGTGATTTATCAGGATGGCTGGTTCCGAATCTTCCTGACGCTGGAAACGATCCGCCCCGACAAGCAGGCTTTCTCCAGCGTGGCCTGGAGCAAGAGCCGCGATCTGGTCCATTGGACAGAGCCGAAGAGCATGACGCCGCTGGACCAGAGCCTTAATTACAGCAGCGTCGGCGACGTGGTGCGTTACGGTGACGAATGGGTGCTTTGCCTACAAACCTATCCGCGGCCCCACGGAGAACGGTACGGCAACCAGGACGCCCGCATCTGGACCATACGCTCCCACGATCTGGAAACGTGGGACGCGCCCGAACTACTGCGCGTCAAAGGTCCCGACGTGCCCCAGGCCGCGATGGGACGCATGATCGATCCTTACCTATTGGAGAGCAAGGATGAGCCCGGAAAGTGGTGGTGCTTTTACAAGCAAAACGGCATGAGCATGTCCTGGTCGCGCGACCTGAAGAACTGGACCTACGCGGGCCGCATCTCCGCCGGTGAAAACCCGTGCGTTATCGTGGATGGCAACGAGTACGTCCTGTTTCACTCGCCCGCCAATGGCATTGGCGTGAAGCGCTCGCCCGATTTGCAGCATTGGCGCGACGAGGGCGTCCTCACGCTGGGCCAGCCGGCGTGGCCCTGGGCCCAGGGCCGCTTGACTGCCGGGTTCGTGCTGGACCTACGCAAGAACCCTTGGGTGGGCAAGGCCTTGCTGTTTTTTCATGGTTCGGATTACCCGGAGAACGATCCACGCGGCGGGTTCGACAACTTCGCCAGCATCGGCATCGCTTGGAGTGACGACTTGAAGGCCTGGCACTGGCCGGCGCAGGACCAGGTTCAGTCACCCGGCGCCAAGTGAGCGGGGTGCTTTGCACCTTTCAATGCTCCGCGCCGGCTTCCCGGAATGCGTTCAGAGCCGGCAGCATATTGCCTGACGGATCGAAAAGAGCGCGGCTTTCGCAATCGCCCGATCCGCCCGCGCCATACCATTTGTTTCCCTCAATCCATTCCGGCGCCCAATAGAAAACGCCGCGGCCATGGCCACCCGGTGTCGCCGCCACGGTGCGCAGCAGATCCGCCAGGAACGCCTTCTGCCCCTCCGGCGTCCGGGGGTAAGGCAGGACGAGGTTTTGCTTTCCTCCCCGCCAGTACTGGGCGGTTTCCGCGACGATGATATCCTTCCGATAAGTGCCCGCCAGGTAATCGAGGCTTTGGCGCAATCCGGCCAAGGGTCCGTCCTGAAAGGGATAGTAGGACAACCCAATCATATCGAAGGGCACGTTTCGCGCGGTCAGATGCGCGAAAAACGACCGGCTCACCCCCAAGCGGCTTCCCTTGTCTATGTGAATGACAATCTTGGTCGCCGCCGTGGCTCCGGCGTGGACGCCCCGAATGCCGGCTTGCAACAGCTCGGCGAACGCATCCCATTTGGCTTCCGAAACCAGCTGCCCGCCGTCCGGCCACAGCATGCCGTTGGTGATTTCGTTGCCCACTTGCACCATGTCGGGCGGGCAGCCCGCCAGCCGAAAGGCGGCCAGTGTATCCCGGGTGTAAGCGAAGATCTGGTCGACGAGTTGCAGATGCGTGAGGCCTTGCCACTGCGCCGGGATTGCTTGATGGCCGGGATCGGCCCAGCCGTCCGAATAATGCAGGTCGAGCATCCAGGGCAAATTCGCCGCCTTGACCCGCCGGGCCAGCGCCACGGTATAAGCCAGCGTATTCACCTGGCCACTGCTCCCTTTAGGATCGACGAAAAGCCGCAGCCGGACGTAGTTGCACCCGTGTGCCTTAAAGAGGGAAAGCGCGTCTTGAGCCACGCCGCCTTCCTTGTATTGCACGCCGTGATCTTCGGTAAACTGCAGCAGCGACAGGTCCGCGCCGGCAATGAAAGCCGGCGCGGCCGCCGCCCGGGTTGGCAGCACCGGTAAGAGCCAACACCCGATGACGAGGCCGCAGAACAGGACGAAACGGACCATCGACTTACGGCGGCACCTGTTTGGGTAACTCTGCTCCGGCCAGGCCCAGACACTCGATCGCCGACAAGCCAAAGCCGACGGACATGTTGGTCGAGAGGGGCACTTCGTTCGCTTCGTCGATCGGGCCCGCCACGGTTGGCCCGGCGAAATGACCGAGGACAACCGGGTCGGTGAGCAACTTCAACCCGCCACCCTTGGCCGCGAAGAACTCGGACCAAGCGCGGTTGGCCAATGCGTCATCGTGGGTTTTCCAGGCAGCATAGGCGGTCAGGCGGGAATGCGCCTGCGTCAGGAACAGCGGCGCCAAGGCCTTGCCCACCGCCTTCTCCTGTTCTTCGGGCGTGGCATTGTAGTATCGGCAATAGTCCAGCCACGTTTTCTCATAGGCCGGGACGTCCAGGAGCTGGAGCAACTCGGCATTGACCTCAAAACCGCCGAAGGAAGCGCTCAAAGGTGACGCATAGAATTCATCGTCACGCTTGAAGAATTGGCCAGTCGCCGGATCGTAGCCGCCGCCGGCGGAAAACCACCCGTGCGGCAGCGCCGCGATGCTTTTCATCCCGGTGATGAGCTTGTCGCGGTACTTCAGATCGCCCGTGCGCTCCCATTCCGTCAGCCACGCCGCCGCGACGGAAGTCCATTCGATGCCGGTCAGAAAATTCATCGAGTAAGGCTTGCCCGTTGCATCCGACATCGCCTGCGACACCTTCCGCTCCACCGGCACTTCTCCCGCCTTGCGGTCGGCGTCCAGTTCCTCCCGCATCAGGTCACCGACGCGTTCGTCCGCCGTCAGATAATAGAAGAACCGCCGGTTTTCCGCCGTGCTGACCCGCAATTGTTTGGAACTGTCGCCCCACGGCACGACCCCGTGCCGGGTCCCCAAGCCGGCGAAACGGCCGAGGTGGTAAACATCCACCTCGCCCGTATGGCGCGTCATCGCCTCCGCGAACCGGAAAATGTCCGCCCGGCCCGTGCGCAGGAAGCTATACCAGAGCCAGACATCGGTGGATTGCTCGGAGTTATCCCAGGCATAAGCGCCGACATCGTAGCGCCAGACGTGCCGGTCGAAATCGTATCGGTGCATGACGTTGCCGAAATACCAAAAGCCATACCAATGCCGCTCGTCCGCCTGTTGTTCATAGTATTTCACCAGGAAATCCAGTTGATCCTCGATCCGGGCGCGCACGGGCGTCGAGCGATCCGGCAGGCTCCAAATCGCCCCGCCGAAAACATCGGCCGCCTTGTAATCTTGCGGCCGGCAGACGAGCTGGGGCGGCGCGCGCAACGTTTGCGCCAGGGCGGCAATTTCCTCGTGCGCCGGAGTGGCAGGCAACGCCCAAAGCATCAGTTCGCTGGTCCTCGCCACCCCGGTGGGCGTGGCAAAGCCCGGCTCGTAATCTTCATAGGTCATGGCGCCGCCGGCGTTTTGCTTTTCAAAGGTATCCATCCCCATGTCGTCGTGGAAAAAGCGCATGTCCATCGGACGCGCCTCGGGCGACCACAGCCACGCCGTCACTTCCGCGCTGGCGGTCGTGGCATTGCGGACTTCCAATTGGCTGGGCTCACTCTGCCAGAAGTTGCGGATGCCGAACGCCACCCCCCCACTCGGACCACCTAGATACCCCAGACCCGCCGCCCGATGGCCCGTGAGACTGTTCAGCCAGGTAAACCCCGGCTTGGTGCGCTTGCGGATCTCGAACGCATCCGAGGAAAGCTGGGTCAGGGTGAAATCGCCGAAGGCCGGAATATACTTCAAGCCCTGGGCGACCGGCGGGTTCCACGCCGGCAAGGGCGGTGTCTGGCGTCCCGCCACCTGTGCCTGCCGGACTTCCGCGCCAGGGTCCTGCTGCAAGCCCGTTAGTCCCTGTACGGCTTCGCCCCAGACGCCGTTTTCGTCCGTCGCGAAACGCACGTGGCGATCATACAGCGCGTCCGCCAGCGGGACATTGAAGCGCACGCCCAGGCCGCTGATGAAATCGTGGTTTTGCTCACCGTCGTAGATGATGGTGTGCATGATCCGGATGGCTTCCCCGCCGGCGTAGAAATAGAGGCGCACGATAAAGGGCAGCCAGGCGCGGCCGCTCTGGTCCACGTGTTTGCCCTCGAGCTTGATCACCGCGCGAACCGGGCCGTTCTGTTCCACTTTGACCAAGGCGGTCTGGCCGGCAAAGGCATCCTGCTCGATCGTGCCGTTGGCCTCCAAATCCGGCGAACTGCGCAGCCGGCAGACCAAACGGCCATCGGCTGCCAGCGTTTTGCCGCCCCGCGTAATCGCCTCGATCAACGTGCCGCCGGCCTTGCGGATCCGGCACTGGATCACGCCGGTGTTGACGGTGATCCCGTCCGCGTCTTCGGTCACGGTCAGGGGCACCTTCGGCGCAGTGGCTGTTCCCGCTCGAAGCTGCAGGGTACCCGCGGCGCCGGTGTGCGCCGGGATGGCATGCGCCGTCCACTTCCAGGAGCCGTCCGGCCAGGTCGCCAGGGGCCAGGTTTGCATGGGAACAGCCTGGCCATCCGCGCCAACCAGCGCGAAGGCGGTGCCCGCGGCCACGACTCCACGCGGCCAGGGTACGCCCCAGGTCGTGCCGGGATTCGCGCTGTCGGTACCGCCGCTCTCCAGCCAATGCACTTCCCGGGCGGGCACCGCGCCGGGTTCCGCCCAGACTGGCAGCGCCGGCGTACAGAGCGTCAGATAAAAACAGAAAACTGGCAGAGCAAACCGGTGGATGAGGATGTTCATAGGGGGGAAGCGTCAGGCTCTTGAGAGACCCAGCACGGTGAATTCATAGTGTCCTGAACCGAGTTGAACTTTGATCGAACCGGCCTCGCGCTGGATCGAGCGAACGGATTCCGTTCCGGCTGCTCCCCCGCTGGATAGAACCAGCGGCCTGCCTCCCAGAAGCAACTGTGGGTTCGGCGCGTGGCCCGTCGGGAGTTCCACATTGGCATGCGTTCCAGGGGGGATATCAAGTTTAATGGACAATTGATCCGGCTGCCTGAGCCAGTCGACCCCGATGAGGCCGTGACGGCTCGGAACTGCCCCGCGGGCGAAGGCCAGCCGGCAAAGCGTCGGGCGAATGTTGATGGCATCGAAGCCGGGGGATGCGGGCGTGATGCCCAGGATCTTGCTCGACATCTGGTAGGTGGGCGAGGCGATCCAGCCATGACTATAGTCGCCTTTGTTCGGGCCCATTTCCCGGACTGTCTGGGTTTCGGGGACCACCACATATTCGCGCATCTTCGCCACGGCCTCCGCCTCAAACAGGTCGCCCTTGTTGAAGGCATCAAAGACGAAATGCATGAAGAAGGGCGTCACATCCCAGTTCGGATTTTTCAGCATGACGCCTAGAATTGCCTGCCGCTGTGCCGGGGGCGCAAGGTCGTAGAGCACGGCGAAAGCGTTGTTCTGCACGCTGAAACTCTCCATCGGCACATCGGCCGGCAGCCACTTATTCGGCTTCACCGACGTGACAAAAGGTTTGCCATCCCGGTACTGCCCGCGCGCTTCGTCCCAAAGCTCCGTCTGATACGCCGCCGCCACCTGCTCGCGGAGCCGGGAATACTTACCGACTCCCGCCTGGTCTCCGGTCAGTTGTGCCACCCGGATGCCGTCGGCCAAGCCACGATAAAAGAGAGCCGTCATGTAGCCCTGCCCGATCACGGCGGGCGGATGATGGCAGGCGAAGGCGATCTTCGGATCCTTGTCGTCGTGGACGGTTACCCAATCCATGAACATGTAATTGGGCGCCTGGGAGATGATCCCGTTCTGGCCGAGATAGGTGGTGTATTGATCGAGCATGGCATGGACCTGGGGCGCCACTTCATCGATCACGGTGCGGTCTCCTGTGTAGTCGTAGTAATTAAGCAGGCACTGCAGCCAGTAGAAGACGTAGCTGGTGTGAAAGGTGTGGTAATGCGCGTTTTCCATCACCCACGCCCATTTTCGCAAGTCCTGCCGGGCCAGCCACTGATCGGTGCCCAAGGCGTTGAAATTGACTAGGTCCGCGATGACGTAGTCGCCGTAGTCACTGATCGGCTCCTGATGTTCCGGCGAGTCGAGATGATGCGTGATCATGCAGATCTGGGTGGACCACCGGCCACTTTTCCAAAGCGTGTTCAGCGCCTCGTCGCTGCACGTGAAGGATCCCCGGTACTCCACCGGCTGGGAGAGAAAATCGGCGGTGACCTCACGGATTTCCACCGGCTTCGTTGCGTGGCGCACGACGACCCGCACCGTGCCGAGCGAGAAGTAATCGCGGCTTTCGAAATATTGCAGCCCGTCCCGGAGCTTCAACCAGTAGAAGCGTCCGCCTTTGGCCTCGGTCTCGTTGGAGATGAGATAGACCTCCGCCCCGGCGTAACCCTCCACGGCCAGCCCGCAGCGTCCCGCCATAACGCGGCTGAAATGGACAGTAAATTCCCCGTCACCTTTCACCACGATGGGATGTCCCGGCGTTAACGGCTCGCTTGGGATGCTGACTTCACCCGAAACCGGTTTGACGTCGAAAATCGGATAGAACGCCTCCATCAGAGGCGGGAGCTCGCTCATCACCAGTGCCGCCTCGGGTGGAGTACCCGTCCGGCACGCGGCCCAGTCGCGATCATCAAAGCCGGGGAACTGCCACCCGACCGGTTCTGCCGCGGCATCAAAGAGAACGACGGGGTTGCCATAGCGCTTTTGCTCCTCCGGCGGGAACGACTTGGCCGGCAAAAGGTACGGACAGAAAATGCCGCGCCACGTTTCGTCTGTTCCGATCCCTTCCGACGAGCCGTCGGGATATTCGACCCGCGCTTGGAGTTGGAATCCGCCACTGCCGGTTACCTCCGCTGCCAGCGTGTTTGCTCCAGACTGGAAAAGGGACGTGAGGTCCCGCACGTCATAGAATCGGCGATTGCTCGCGGTGCTTTTGAAATCGCGGCCTGCATCCGCCGGACCGCGGTCCGCCGCATGACCGTTGATCCAGAGAAGATAATCGGTGCCCGTTATCCACGCGGTGACCTTGCGTGGGGCAGCCTTTAGCGTCACGACTTGGCGGAGGCAACTGGCTCTTGAACCCGGAGCCGCCGACGGGCCGATCCATTTCGCGCTCCACGACGTCAGTGCCTCGGGTTCCCGCCAGGTGTATCCGGGGGCCTGCACGCCCTCCGCGTTCGCCACGACGTGCATACCAGCGTTCTGCACCGGCCCGCGTGTGTCCAGCACATCCCCCCGGGCGTTGCAGACGAAAAGAAGCAATAGGAGGAAAAGATTGCTGCGCAAAGTTTTCATTCACCCACCTCTCGTCTGGCGGCCGCCGCCTGCCGCTTCCTAGTTGTCCTTGGGCGCGCCGTAGAAGGCCCGGTAAACGCGCCGCCATTCATCAGCCATCAGTTGATGGCCCGAGTACGTCGGATGGACTCCGTCCCAAATCCAGTAATCTATCGGGGCGCGCTTCAAGGCGTTGTCGAAGACCGCCTGAAAATCAATGACGGGCGCGTGGTATTTTTCGCCCAGCTTGACCACGACCGCACACATCTGCGGCATGATGATTTTCCGCTGCTCGAATTGCGCCTGCGTGCCTTTGCCCAAGCCCCAAAAAGGTTCGCCAAGGATGAACTTGACCTGCGGCAGAGCGGCGCGCGTATCTGCCAGCAATTTATCGTACCTCTTGCCGTAATCCTCGACGGAAAACACCTGATTGTCCCGAAAGGCGTGTCCCAAGTCGTTGATACCAATCAGGATGCTGAGCACATCCGGCTTGAGGTCGAGCGTGTCGCTCTGCCAGCGGTTAATCAGGTCCGTCGACGTGTTGCCGCCGATCCCCCGATTGATAAAAGTGAGCTGCCGCTCCGGAAATGCCGCGCCCTCCTGGGCGGCGATGATGAAAGCGTAGCCATGGCCGAGCAGATGATTGGGATCTTCCGTGCGCCCCCGGCCCATGTCTGTAATGGAGTCGCCCTGGAACAGGATCCGCGCGCCTTTATCGAACAACGGGCCTTCGGCCCGGCCCGGCGAGACCAGTGCTGCTGTTAAAATGACGCTGAGGACAAACGTTGGGACGATTTTCATTCTTTAGTTTTGGGGGATGGGACGCTTTACTCCCGTGCAGTTTACCATCCGGCGGCGGTTGCCAGCAAGCAACCGCCGCAGCAGTATTATCGGCAGCCCCCCTTGCGCAATGACCCCGGTCCCCCTCCACCTTTTTTCAGGCTTCATCCATGCCAGCAAAGCGAAGCGGGGCGTGGGCGGCCTCTGCGCTATCGTTCTGCTCCTGGCGTGTCCCGGCCGCGCGGATCCGCCCGCTCCCTCTGCGTCCGCCGCGCCCGCGCCGGTGACCCCGCGCGCCGAGTTGTTCCCGCTCACGAGCGTGCGTCTGCTCGCTGGCCCCTTCGCCGCCGCGCAACAGACGGACCACACTTACCTGCTCGAGTTGGAGCCGGACAGGCTGCTGGCGTGGTTCCGCCGGGAGGCGGGGCTGCCGCCGAAGGCTGCGGTTTACCCCGGTTGGGAAACCTCCGGCACCGCCGGCCATACGCTCGGGCATTATCTGAGCGCGCTCTCGACCATGTGGCAGGCCACCGGAGACGAACGCCTCCGTGACCGCGTCAATTACATCGTGGACGAGCTCGCCGCCTGCCAGACGGCCAACGGCAACGGCTACATCTCCGCGATCCCCCACGGCAAGGAGATCTTCGCGCAGGTCGCCGCCGGCCAGTTGGACGCCAAAAGCCAGTTCAACTTCACCAATGCCTGGGTGCCCTGGTACACCATGCACAAGCTTTTCGCTGGCCTGATCGACGCCTATGAACGCACCGGCAACGCCCAGGCGCGCGCTGTCGTGGTCAAGCTGGCGGACTGGTGCGGGAGCGTCGTGGGTCCGCTCGACGACGCGACCATGCAGCGCATGCTTGCCATCGAGCACGGCGGCATGGCCGAGTCGCTTGCTGAGATCGGCTTTATCACCAGCGAGCCCAAGTATCTGGCCTTGGCGGAGAAATTCCGGCATGCCGCCGTCTTCGATCCGCTGGCGCGCGGCCAGGACCAACTGAACGGTCTGCACGCCAACACGCAGATCCCCAAGATGATCGGCTACGACCGCATCTATCAACTCACCGGCGACCCTGCCTATGGCGCCGTGGCGCGCAATTTCTGGAACTTCGTCGTCCACGATCGATCCTTCGCCACCGGCGGCCACGGCACCCATGAGCGCTTTTTCAGCCCGGCCAAGTTCCGCGAGAACATGCTCTCGGAGATTGGTCCCGAGACCTGCAACACCTACAACATGCTCAAGCTGACGGAACGCCTGTTTACCGACCAGCCCACCGGTGAGCTGATGGATTATTACGAGCGCGCCCTCTACAACCATATCCTCGCCTCGGAGATGCCCGGTCATCCCGGTGAGCTGACCTACTACACGTCCATGCGGCCGGGGGCTTTCCACACGTTTTCCCAGCCTTTCAGCAATTTCTGGTGCTGTGTCGGCACCGGCATGGAAAACCATGCCCGCTACGGCGATATCATCTATGCCCATGCCGGCGCGGACAAACTGCTGGTCAACCTCTTCCTGCCTTCCGAACTGCAATGGCAAGGCCTGACGCTCCGGCAGGAGACGCGCTACCCGGCGGATGGACAAAGTCAACTGCGCTTCACCGTCTTGCCGGAGCCCCGGACGTTGACGGTCGCGGTACGCTACCCTGGCTGGGCGGCGCCGGGCGGCTTGAAACTGAGCGTGAACGGCGAGCGGGTCGCCGCGGCCACGGCCACGGTTCCGGGCCAATACGCCGAGGTGCGGCGGGAGTGGAAGCAAGGCGATGTGCTCACGGTCGATTTGTCCCTGGAAATCCGGACCGAGCCGCTGCCGGACACGCCGGGTTTCGCGGCGATCTTCTATGGCCCCGTGCTGCTGGCCGGCGACCTGGGTAATGACGGCCTGCGGGACGCCGATTTTCTGAGCCAGACGATCAACGAGGAAAAAGAACTTCCCGCCCGGCAAATCCCCGTGCTGCTGGCGTCGGCGGCGGACATACCTACCCACTTGACGGCGGTTGCCAACGAGCCGTTGACTTTCAAGCTCGCCGGCATCGTCGCACCGGTCGCGGACGTAACGTTGCGACCGGCTTACGCGCTCGCCGACCGGCGTTACGCCCTGTACTGGCGTCTGACCACGAGCGCAGACTACGAAAAGGAAGCGCAGGCGCTCGAAGAATCCGAACGTCACGAACGCGAACTCAACGCGGCGTCGTTTGACCACCTCATTCCTGGCGAACAGCAACTCGACGCGGACCACAACGTGCAAATGGAGAATTCCAGCACGGGCATGTCCAACGAGCGGCGTTACCGCGATGCCTGGGACGGCGGCTGGTTCTCTTATGCAGTGAAGGTCCCGCCGGACAAACCTGTCAGCCTGCTCTGCACGTATTGGGGCGGCGAAGGCAGCCCCCGGCAGTTCGATATTTTGGTCGAAGGTCAAAAGATCGCCTCGCAGCACTTGCACAATGACCAGCCCGGCAAATTCTTCGATGTCACTTACCCCGTCCCGGCTGAGCTGACGCGGGGGAAGGATCGCGTCATCGTCCGGTTTCAAGCCGGGCCGCACACCACGGCCGGTGGCGTCTTTGATTTTCGCGTCATGCCGCAGTGAATCCCGTAAACCGCCCCCCCAAATGCTAAAATCAAACCGCTTTCTCGTCGCGCTCACCATCCTGTTCTTCTCGCTGGCGTCAACCCAAGCCAAGGAGCCGGTGGATTACGTCAACCCGTTCATCGGCGCCGGGAGCACCAAAGGCACCCCGGAAGAAGCGGCTAAACTGAAGGGGCTTGATCCCAATTTCGCCGGCTTTCATGGCAAGCTATTCCCCGGCGCCTGCACGCCCTTCGGCATGGTGCAGTTGAGTCCGGATACCATTGCCGGCGGCGATAACGGCGCCGGTTACTCTTATCCAAACACCACGATCCAAGGCTTTAGTTTCAATCACCTCAGCGGAGTGGGCGCCTATGGCGACTTGGGCAACCTCCTGGTCACGCCGACGACGGGGCCGCTCCAGACTTATTACGGCGAGACCGACAAGCCGGGTTCCGGCTATTTGTCCGCTTACTCCAAAGACACCGAAACCGCCGCTCCCGGTTATTACGCGGTGACGTTGGACGATTATAAAGTGCGCGCCGAGGCGACGGCCGCTCCGCATAGCGGCATCCTGCGCTTTACCTTCCCGCAGAATCCCGCTGCCCGGCTCCAGATCGACCTGGCCAAACGCATCGGGGGCACCTCGTTGCACCAGACGGTCAAGGTGGTCGGTGATCATGCCATCGAGGGCGAGATCGAGTGCACCCGCAAAGGCGGCGGCTGGTCCTATGGCAATCAATACACCCTCTACTATCATGCGGAGTTCAGCCGGCCGCTGCGTGATTTCGGCGTTTGGTCGGCGACGATTCCACCCGGCTCTTACAACCATCAATCGATCAGCAATCCAGGGTTTATCGCCGCCTGCCAGGCGGCGGTGAAGTTGCCGGGCTGCCGCGAAAAGGACGGCGAACACCTGGGTTTTTACGCGGAGTATCCCACCCAGGACAAAGACGTGATCCTCCTCAAGGCCGGCATTTCCTACGTGAGCGTCGACAATGCCCGCGCCAACCTGGCGGCGGAAATCCCCGCCTGGGATTTTGACACCGTGCGCCGCCAGGCGCGCGCCGCCTGGACCAGCGCGCTGACGAGGATGGCCGTCGAGGGCGGCACGGAAGATCAGAAGACGGTCTTCTACACGAACTTTTATCACGCCATGATCGACCCGCGCACGGCGACGGACGTCAACGGCGACTACTTTGGCGGCGACGGCCAGGTCCATCAAGCGAAGGGCTTTACCAAGCGCACCGTCTTTAGCGGGTGGGATGTCTTTCGCAGCCAGTATCCCCTGCTCATGCTCACCCATCCGGAGATCATCAATGATCAAATCAACAGCGTGGTGGCTCTGGCGACCGAGAATAAGACGCATTACTTCGATCGTTGGGAGCTAATGAATAATTACACCGGGTGCATGGACGGCAGTCCCGAGATAGACGTGATCAACGATGCCTACCAGAAAGGCATCCGCAATTTCGATGCGCCCACGGCTTACGCCTACGCCGTGAACACCTGCGAGCGCTATGGCAACGGCCCCTCTGGCTACGCCAGCAAGGGCCACGGCCTCGCCCAGACGCTGCAGAACGGCTACGACGCCTGGAACCTCGCGCAATTGGCTGCCGCGCTGGGCCGGGTGGATGACGCCAGGAAGTACACGGACGAGGGTCAGGCCTACCGGCTTTTGTTCGATCCCGCCGCACCCTGGACCTACAATAAGACCAGCGAAACGGATCATCCAGAATGGAAGGGCTGGTTCCACAACAAGCAGCCCGACGGAAGCTTTGCGCCTTGGGAAGGACTGACCTCCGGCAACGGTGGCGAAGAATCGACTGTCTATGAAACCGGCTGGTTCGTGCCGCACGATGTGCCAGGCTTGACGGCCTTGCTAGGCGGCAAGGACCTCTTTGTAGCCAAGCTGTCCAACTTCTTTGCGCGCGCCCCCAAGCTAAACAAAAGCAACGCCTACGAAGATCAGACGAACGAGCCCAGCCAACTGATCCCCTTCCTGTTCAACCGCGCCGGGGCTCCCTGGCTAACTCAGCAATGGGTCCGCCGGCTGGTCACCGAGTGCTATTCGGCCGCGCCGAACGGCCAATGCGGCGACGATGACGAAGGCCAGGTTTCCGCCTGGTTTGTGCTCGCGTCCAGCGGCTTGCATCAGGCTTGCCCGGGCGATCCGCGCATGGAGATCTTCACCCCGCTGTTCGACCACGTAACCCTGAAGCTGGACCCGAAATATGCGAAGGGCAGTACCTTCGTCATCAACGCGAAGAACAATTCTCCTGCCAATGTCTACATTCAGTCCGCCACTCTCAACGGCCAGCCGTTGCAGCGCTGCTGGTTGAACTACAGCGAGATCACCGCCGGCGGAACGTTGGACCTCGTACTAGGCTCCGCACCCAATACGGGTTGGGGCCTGCAGTAAGCCATTGTTTGCAGGCAGCGAAGCTGCCGGTCGTGAGGTAGGGATCGCTCTCTCCGAGCGACTCCGAAGCGGTCTGGAAAGCGTGGCCAGGTGTAGCCGCTTGCCTAGACTAGGGAGCGGGATCTCCAGACAGCTTCGGAGTCGCTCGGAGAGCGATCCCTACCTTTTTTGGAGCCGCTGGTGCGGCGGTTACCCCCGAGCTTTTCCGAGCTAATCTGCAGCTACTTCCCGAGCGCGGGCTTCCATGGACAGGCAAATTCATAAGTCCCGGATCCCACCTCAAACGTCGCATCGCCGTCCGTTGGAGCGGCCGCGCTTACGTCCCGGACCTGCGTCACAGGCTGGTCGCCTTCAGTCACCGCGGCGGCATCCGCGGTCGGCAGGATCACGCGGGCTGAGGTGTTGGCCGGTACCGTCAGCGCCAACTGGAACATCCCGTTCCGGCAGGTCCACCTGCTCTTGACCTTGCCATACATGGTTTGCCGGCTGGCCGTGACCTGCTCTAGACCGCCCCCGGGCCGCGGTCGGATGACCAATGCCTTATACCCCGGTGCCGCGTCGTCCCAGCCGATCCCGGCCACCGTGTCATAGATCCATTCACCGCAACTGCCCAGCGAGTAGTGGTTGAACGAATTCATGCTCGGACTCTGAAACCCCTTTTCCGGCGTCCAGCCGTCCCAACGCTCCCAGATCGTCGTCGCGCCATGCTTCACCGAGAAGAGCCAGGACGGGTACGTATCCTGGAGCAGCAGCGCATAGGCCGTATCCATCCGCCCGCCCCGCGCGAGCACCGGCAGCAGGTAACTCACGCCGACGAAGCCGGTGGTGAGATGGTTGCCATGAGCGCTCACGTCGGCGGCGAGGTACTGCACGGCTCTTGCCAGGACTTCCGGCGGCAGCAGCTCGAACTTGAGCGCCATCGCGTAGCCGCACTGGGTGTCGCCCTTGATCCGTCCATCGGGCGCCACATACGCCTGGCAAAACGCGGATCGGATTTGTTCGAAAAGCGCCTGGTACTTGTCCGCTTCACTCTGCTGGCCGAGCGCCGCGTACGCCTGCGCCAGCAGGTGGGTGGAATAGGCAAAATAGGCCGTGCCGATCACATCTTTCGGCGTCTTCGCGCCGCTCGCCAGCCAATCCCCGTAATCGCCGCCCCGGTCCTTATCGCGCAGCAGGTTCGTGCTGTGTTCGCGGCACCATTCCACCCACTTCGTCATGGCCGGCAGATGGCGTTCGAGGAGGCGTTTGTCTCCGTAAGCCTGGTAGATCGTCCAAGGGCAAATAACCCCCGCATCTCCCCAGGCGGGTGTGCCCGAGCCCGTCCCGCGCGCGGGTGAAACGTCCGTGAAAGCGCCGGCCGGCGTCTGCGCATCGTCCACGTCTACGAGCCATTTGGTAAAAAAGCTCGCCACGTCCGCCACATCCGTCGCCGTCCGCACGAACACCTCCGCATCCCCCATCCACCCCAGGCGCTCGTCCCGTTGCGGGCAGTCCGTCGGGACGCTTAGATAATTGCCGCGCTGGCCCCACTCGATGTTGCTCAGCAGTTGGTTGAGCAGCGGATTGGAGCAGGTGAAACTGCCCGCCCGCGGCGTGTCTGAGCCGAGCACAATGCCGCTCACGGCGTCATCGGCCGGCCGGCCCGGCAACCCGGTGAGTTCGACATAACGGAAGCCATGAAAGGTAAAGCGCGGCTGCCAGGTTTCCTGTCCGCCGCCCTTGCACACGTAGGTGTCGATGCTGGAGGCTTTGCGCAGGTTGGCCGTGTAGATCGTGCCGTCCGGGTTCAGCATCTCGGCGTGCCGTAGCGTTAACTTGGTGCCGGCCGGGGCCTGCACCTTCAGGCGCACCACGCCGACCATGTTCTGGCCCAGATCGAAAGTCCACTGGCCCGGAGCAGGCGCCGTCAGGGCGATCGGCTTGCGCTCACCCAGTTCGCGCACGGGCGGCGAGACTTGGGCATCCAATTTGCGCGGTTTTTCCGCGCGCACCGTGGCAGGCACCCAGCCTGTTTCATCCAAGGCAGGTTGGTCCCAGCCGGCCACTTCCTGGCGCGCGTCATAGCTCTCCCCCAGCATGAAGTCAGAGTCCAGCACCGGTCCGGCGTGGCTCTTCCAACTGGCGTCGCTGACCACTCGCTCGATGCTGCCGTCTGCGTGCACCAGCTCCAGTTGCGCCAGTAGCGCGGGCGTTTTGCCGTACTGCTGATAGCCGCCGTTGCCGAGATGGCCGGCGTACCAACCGTCGCCCAGTAACGCGCCCAGGGCATTTACGCCAGGATGCACTAGCGCGCTCACATCATAAGCCTGGTAGCGCACGCGCTTGTTGTAATCCGTCCAATCCGGCGCGAGGACGTGGTCGCCCACGCGCTGGCCGTTGAGGCGGCACTCGTACAAACCCAACGCGGTAACGTAGAGCGTCGCCTGCACGATCGGCGCAGTGACGACGAAAGAGCGCCGCAGGTAGCGGACCGGCTGCGAAGCCCCGGCAAACGCCAGCGGCTTGCCTTCGGCGATGGTGACCTTGCCAGCCTGGTCGCCCAAACGGTATTCCACCGTCAATTGCTTGTGCTGATCCGGCGCCGGGTCAGCCGCCATGGTTTGATTGCTGACCGTGACCGGCGGGCCGCTGGCGGCGACCAGGCGCGCTACCAGTCCGGTCACATCGGCTGATTTGGTGTGATCCTTCGTCTCGTAAACCGCCCGCTGCACGACAATGGCCGGCGGGGGGGTCGCTGCATTCGTTTCCGTCGCATCGATCCAACTGGCCTGCCAATCCTCCGGCGCCAGCAAACCCATTGTCCAGGTCGCCGGTTCGCTCCACTTGGAGGCCGTCCCGGCCCGGTCCCACACGCGCACCTTCCAGTAACAAGCTGCTCGCGAGCCGAGGGGCTGACCGGCATAGGCGACGTGGGCGCTCTCGTCCGAAAGCACCTTGCCACTATCCCAACGGTCGCCGACGTCTTTGGCCAGCGCGCCGGCTGTCGCGGCGACGAGAATTTGGTAGGCGGTTTGACGTTCGCCGCGCTGCCCCGCCTCTTCGATCCAGGAAAGCCGCGGCGACTTTTCGTCCAGCCCCAAGGGGTTGATCGCGTATTCGCAACGCAGCTCAGTCGCCCGCAACTGGCCGCTTTCGTCCCCGGCCGAAAAGACAAGGTGGCCGCTCAGGCAAAAGGCCGTAGCCGCCAAGAGCAAAATTCCAAGGAGGGGGACGGTGCGCATATCGGTAATTATGGCAGACCTATGACGCATTCAATGCTTTTCCCAGGGGCACCCGTCTCCCGCGCGGCAGTCGTGGCGCCATGTCACTTCGTGGCTTGATTGCCCCGATAAGACTTGGGCGTTTCGCCCGTGATCCGATGAAAGGCGCGAATGAAATGGAAGCGGCTGCGGAACCCGCTTTCGAGCCCCACTGTTTCGATCTTCAATTTGCTCTCCCGGAGCAACTTCTTGGCGTGCTCCACGCGTAAGCTGGTCAGCTCATCGAGCAAGCCGCGGCCCAGGTGTTGGCGGAAATTCGCCTGTACCTTGCGCAAGGAAACGCCCAGAAACCGCGCTATCTTTTGCAAGCCGTCCGGCTCCAGATAGTGGTCGCGCAGGAAGCGGAGGAAGCGTGCGCTATCGAAATCTTCCAGGGCAACCAGGTCGGTCGAACGCCGGACGGTGACCTTCTGCGGTGCGATGATGATCGGCTCCGCGGGCACGGGCTCTCCCTCCATCAGCCGGTCGAGCAACGCGGCCGCTTCGTAGCCCTGGCGCTCATAGTCACAGTTGACGCTGCTCAACGGCACGGGAGCGAGTTCGCAGACGATCTTCGTGTCATCCACTCCCACGACCGCATATTCCTCCGGAACTTTCCAACCCGCATCCGTCAGAGCTCGGATAACGTTGATCGCGTTTGCATCATCCGCCGCCATCAAGCCCATCGGCCGCGGCAACGCGGCAACTTGCGCCACCAGATTGGCCATTTTGAGATGATGGTATTTGCCGCCTACCGCCTTGACCGCGCGCTGAAACGAGATGCGCCGCAGCGCTTCCAGAGCGTTGTCTTCAAAGGTAACGAAGCCCAGATGCCCAAAATGCAGCCCCAGCAGGTGCTCGGCTCCCACCTTGCCCACCAGTTCGCTCGCAATCTGCACCCGGCCGGAATGCGCCAGTAATGGCACGCCCTGTGTCTCGACCGTAGGGCAGACGTGCCGGCGCAAGAAGTCTACCAGCTGCACGTCCGGCCGTCCTACTCCGCAGCAGGCGATAATCCCGTCCCACTGCCACGACGAAGGCGGCAGCCGGCGATGTGCCCGCATCGAACTGTCCAGCACCCAACCATGTTCCGCGGCGTATGTACCGACCCCCCAATGAACGCGCTCATCCCACCAGGACTGCAAGAGCAGCACATGGCGGTGCAACGCGGACGAACCTCGCGGCCGCGAGAAATAATGCTCGGTCGGCATTTCCTGGGGGGAAGGAACCTTAGCTTCGCATTATTTCGCAAAAAGTCACATTTTTTTCGCAATTTGCACATCCAGCGGGATTTAGCGCTGCTTCAATGAAGCGGCTCCAAATTCCCGTCGAAGCGGACTTCCTCTCCCGGCTTCAGGGCCCGCACCGCTACTTTGTCCCCGCACCGCAAATGGCACGTGCCAGCCACAGAAGCCATGATCGTCGCGGTGACCAAACGGCCGCTCCGCCAGGTGCAACCAACCGTATAGCCCCCTTCCGCGCGCAGCCCCTTAAACGAACCCGCCGGCCAGGCGCTCGGCAAGGCGGGCAGCAACTCGATCTCATTGGCGTCGGATTGCAGCAACATCTGCATGATGCCGGAGGCTCCGCCGAAGTTCCCGTCGATTTGGAAAGGCGGGCAACTGTCGAAAAGGTTAGGGTAGCTGCGTTCCGGTGCCAGCAATAACGACAGGCATTTGTGCGCCCGATCCCCGTCGCCGAGTTGCGCCCACAGGTTGATCTTCCAAGCCAAGCTCCATCCGGTCGCCAGATCTCCGCGCAAATCCAGCGTACGGCGGGCGGCGGCGGCGAGTTCCGGCGTGCCCCGCTTCGTGATCTGATCGCCGGGGAACACTCCCCAAAGGTGCGAGACATGCCGATGATGGGCTTCCTGGTCTGTGAAATCGATTGGCCACTCCTGCAGCCTGCCTCCCGCGCCAATCTGGTACGGAGGCAACCGGGCCAGCTTGGCTTGCAACTCGTCCCGGAACGCCTTGTCCACCCCGAGGAGATCCGCGGCGCGCACGCAATGCTCGAATAGTTCCCGCACCAGCGCGATATCCATCGTCGGACCGGGCAGGAGCGACGCACTCTCGGTCTTTCCCGCGGCATCCTGATAAAGAAACCGGTTCTCCGGCGACGTGCCGATGGGCGTCGTTAACCGCCCCGCTCCATTTTCCACCAGCCACGCCGCCATGAACTGGGCCGCTCCCTTCATGATGGGATAGGCTTGCTCCCGCAGATAACTCAAATCTTCCGTGTAGGCATAATGCACCCAGAGTTGCTGGCAAAGCCACGGCCCGCCCATATCCCAAAACGCGGGACCGGCATCTCCATCCACCGGCTGCGCGTCCCGCCAGATGGTCGTGTTGTGGTGCGCGACCCAACCAGGCAACCCATACATGTCGTGGGCGACCTTGCGCCCGTTGCTCGCCAGCTCACTGGTCAGGCGCACGAACGGTTCATCGCATTCGCTCAGGTTCGAGGGCTCCGCCGGCCAGTAATTCATCTCCAGGTTGATGTTCAAGGTGTAGGCGCCCGCCCAGGGCGGCACGACATACGGATTCCACATGCCTTGCAAATTCAGCGGCTGGCCGCCGGGGCGTGATCCGGCGATCATAAGATACCGGCCGAATTGATAGTACAGCACGGCCAGCGCCTCATCGCCTCCGGCCGCGTAGTCCTTGATACGTTCCGGGGTCGGCAAGTCGCTGGCGGCGGCCGGCGGACCCAAAGTCAACGTCACCCGATCGAATAAAGCGTGATAATCGCTGAGATGATCCTGGCGTAATTGCTCGAACGGTTGGCCAGAGGCCTTGGCCAATGAGGCCTGTGCTTCGGCCGACTCATCCTTGCCGGCGCGCGACGGGCTCCGGTCGAAGCCGTTAAAGCTCGACCCGCTCGTGAGGATGAGCACCGCGTCACTAGCGCCCTGAATTTGCAGCGACCCTGCTCCCGCGACACACCGGCCATCGGTCTTTTGCACGAGCACGCGCGCAGCGAAACGCATGCCGCCGCCGCCGATCTGATCGCCGTAAAGCACCGGGGATTGACCCGCCTTGAGGTGACCTGTCCCGTCCCACAATTGGGGACTCTTTGCCAGGGAAGCCGCCACCGTCTCTTTGACCGTCCCGTCCGCGTTGAACAACTCCGGATACTTCCAGGTCTCGCCGTTCTGTTGCAAGGCCTTCAGATCGCGGCGCACGGCCAGGCCGGGCACTTGTCCCTTCATCTCCAACCCGTCCTGGCCGGGCAGCATTTGGGTCACGGCCGTCGGATGCGGGGAATCGAGCCGGAGGGTGAAATTCAGAGCGCCCGGTTTGGAGGCATGCAGCCGCATAACGATGGCCTGCGCGGGATGGCTCGCGAAGACCTCCCGCGTATAAACCACGCCGTCCTGCGTGTAGGTGACCCGCGTCAGGGCGTCCGCCACGTCCAGTTCCCTTTGGTAATTGGTCACCTTACCGCCGCCGGGGAGATCCAGCCGCAAATTGCCGAGCGGTTCGTAACAGTTCTGCGCGCGCCCCAGCCAGTGCTTGGTGACCCAGTGATGAACTTCCGCGTACTTACCCTCTTGCAGCCATTGCCGGATTTCCGGGAGGTTCTTGGTCACATCGAGCGGCAAATCCCGGTCCCCCGGCTCGCCCGAATAGAGCGTGTCATCGTTGAGCTGCAGCACCTCGGCCGGCACACCGCCGAAGATCATGGCGCCCAGCCGGCCGTTGCCAATCGGCAACGCCTCATTCCAATTAGCGGCTGGCTTGTCGAACCAGATCCGCAACGGCGGCGCCGCCGGGTCCGCCGCCGTTAGCCGGCTGACGCCGGTGGCGAGCAGCGCGACCAGCGCCAGACCCACTCTAAAGCACGCTTTCGGCCCGCGCCGGATGGTAGCTTCCATTGCTTTGCCCCGGGGGAATCAATCCTGGTGCATCACCGTCAGACCCATTAGGCCGATCGTTACTTCGTCCGAAAGCGTCTCGAGCGTGACACTTTCCAGTGCGACGCCCGGCCGCAGAGTCCAACCCAACGCGATCGCCCGGCAGTTCTTGCCCAGTTGCACCGTGGTAGGCGGCACTTTGGGCAGCGAGAATCCGTCGCGGACATAGTCGTAATCGATGCCACTGAAGGGACAAAGCGTCCAGAAGTTGAACGGCGGCACAATCGGTAATTTCTCCACGACTCCGTCGACATATTTCATCCGCAATTCCGCGTTGGCGATGCGCACTTCCATCGGATTGGTGGTCCCGCAAAGCAGGAACCAAACGGCCTTTCCCGTCTTATGCACCGGCACCTCCACATGATGCGGCCAGTTATCCCAACTGGAGGTAAACGCGATGTTCCGGGCTCCCCCTGGCGCCTGGAAGGGCACTCCCTTGCCCGCCAGCACATGGCCACTTCGATCCGTGATCGCCGGCAAATTATCGAAGGTCATCTCGGGGGATTTTAGTTCCGTGCCGAGCGACATCTGCCAGGATGAATAACCATCCGTGGCCAGCCGCAACGAACAGGTATTGGGGCGTGGCGAAAGATATTGCTGCTTGTAGATCGTGCGAATGTCTCCATTGAAGACATCTTGCAACGGGATCTGCTCCCAGCGCGCTTGCGCGGGGATGGCCACCTCGGTTTTCGCCGTCATGGCTTGATCTACCTGCACGTCGGTCACGTGGATTTTGAACATGCACCACTGGGTCGTGGCACCCACCTTGACTAACCCGAAGACGACATGGTCGCCCGCGTTCGCGGTCAACGCTCCGCTCACTGTTCCATTGCTGATCTTCGCGTCTTGCAAGACCCCTTCCGGATCATGAAAGTCCGTCACCGGACCCGCTTCCGCCGTTAGCGTGATAGACTCTCCGGTGTTGCCGGCGAGATGCACCGCCGGATACACTTGGAGCGCGTCCTGGCACGTCACCGTGATATCCTCGGCGCCAGTCTTGGGTAATTCGATTTTCACCAGCGTCCGGCCAAAGCCCGGGACCAATGTCCATGGCACGGGCTTACCCGCGGCCGTTACGGTCTCCACCGCCTGGGTGGAAACGGGCAACTGCACCTCGAGCGGGCTTGGCTGCGCGAGGGTAACCTGACAATGCGTGATCGCTCCGTCCTGTTGGTAGGCAATTGACATGTCAGGCGTCTTGATCGAAGCCTGCTTCCAGTCACTGGGAAACTGCGGCGCGACTTGCACGATGTTGTTGGAATAGTCCGGCCGATAACCAAAGAGCCCCTCCACGATTGCGCGGGCGAACATGCTGTTACAATCGTTGAAGTCCGTTCCGCCCGCCGGATGTCCCATGTCTCCTGGCACCGGACCAAAGAGCAACTGCTGCGGGAACATGCCACGCAACACTTTCCACCCATCATCGGGCAAGCCGGTTTGGAAGTAGGCGAGCGCGAGTTGATAATCGTCGCCCGACCACATTTCACGCACCGACCAGATGGAAGGCACCCAGTTGGAAGGCCAGCATTGCTCGCCGCCGTACGGCATTTTGTCGCGCTCCAGACCCCACTCGGTGAATTGGAGGGCTTCGGCGGATTGTTCCGTGTCCAGCAAACCGGCATCGATGGGGCAGAAGATGGCATAGAGCCAGCCGTCTTCGTGCAAACGTTTTAGCCCGATCTGTTCGCGATAAGCGCCGGGATGGCCGTGTTCGCGGCTCCAGAGCAAGTTAAAGAATCCCTGACGAATCCGCTCCACGGCCGCGGTGTGCAGTTGCACGCCGGCCGCGTCGCCCGCGCGTTGCGCTAATTGCAGCGCCGTCCGCTCTGCCCGGTAGGCGTAAGCCGTCTCTTCCGAAGTGCCGCCGCCATTGTACCACTGGTCGTCGGTGGGCCAGGTGTTGGCGTAGCTTTCATAGATGCCAAGTCCGGCGGGATCAAAGCAATCTTTGATGTAGGCACAATCGAGATCCAGCGAAGGGCGCATCAACTTTTCCAATTCCGGATCTCCCGTCCAACGCCAGGCGTGTTGGACCTGATCGAAGAACTGGCTTTGCATGTCATAATGATGCGGGTGATCCAGATCCACCCGGCCCTGGCCGAACATGCGCGAGTCCGGCGCCTGACTGGAAAGGCGGGCGGCCGGATCCGCTTTCGGCGTCAACTTGTCCGGCTGCGGCTCGGTGATTTGCTTGGCGACAAAAATCTTGGCGTCGGTTTTCACGTTGTCGTGCCAACCAAAAACTGTGCCGCCGTAAACGGTCCGCCAGCCGAGCAGAGCGACGCCCCAACGCATGCCGGAATGCGTGTAGATGCCGTCCCGGAAATAGCCGTCCTCGACATTGGACGACGCTCCCACGGCGGCATTGAGCCAGGGATCCGGAGTGTTTACGACTACTTGCTTTTCGATCGCGTCTTCCCGTTGCCAGCCCGCGGCGAACTCCTCCGCCGGCGGCTTGCCGGACCCCGCTTCCGGCCCCATTAGCGACCAATAAATCTCCTGATTGGCTACCAGCGACACCGTGCCGCAGGCGAGCGGCCGCCCTGTGCCATTGCTGCTCAAGAGCGCGACGGGATCGGCCCAGACACCGGCATCGGCCACTGTGACTTTCGTTTCGACGCTGCAACGTCCCGCGGCGCTGGGTCCGGACTGCCCGGCGTTGGGATGCAGCGTCCACGAGTTCCCATTCAGTTCGACTTTGTTGCCCGCACAATCCGCCGGTGCGAAGCCGCGACTGATCAGCGCGTTCTTTTGGCTGGTCATATCGTATTCCCAGAGGACATTCGCCGTCCCGGTAATGGCGGCGCCGTCCGCCCAGACCAACTGGTCGCCGGCCCGGCCGCCTTCCACCGAGAGCCGAACGATCATTCCCGGACCATGCGCGGCCGGCACCTCGGCGAGATGAATCGCGGTCGCGCCCCAGCCGGCGTCCTTGACGATCCACTCCATGCGCCCTGGGAGATACCTCGAGGTAATGTCAGACGCATTTTGCAGCCAGGTGCCCTTGCCGTCCCGCACCAGAGCGAACATGAAGTTGCCGAGCACGGTCTTGTCGCTGGCGAGCACACAGTAAGGCTTATCTCCGCCAATGGCGATAGCGTAGATATGGTCGCAGTAGAGCGGCCGATTGCAGTAATGCGCGTCATTGTGACCGACGAAGGCATCGCCTTCGACGGTGTATCGCGGCGTCTGCAGCGTATCCAGGCTAACGCGTCCTTGCCGTCCGGCGAAGGCGCTGGGAACGGCGACGACAAGAGTCGCCGCCAGAATGGCACGGCGGAGGTATTTTAGAGGGATCGTCATGGGGATTCCGGCAGGATACACCGCCAAGTAAACCCGTCAGCAAATTAAACGCAGCCTCGACGGCTAAAGGCGTAGCGTGTGAGAAATGCGAGCGTCGCCCGGCAACTAACCGGTTATTCCGCAGCCGCCTTATTGACCGAACCGCTTGGCGTTCAGTAGACGCCACTTGGTGTTGCGAATTGCGGCCGTCTGGGAAATGCTGCCGTCGTTGCTGGCCGACGCTACGGTCCCGTGTGTGTCCGTCGTAATGTCGTCGTTATTGGGATCGAAATATTTTTCGATCGTGTAGGAGCCCCGATAATCGCTTAACACCTGGTCTTTCGCTTCGTTCCAGCTTGCTTGATTGGGATCTGTGGCAATCTTTTTCAACGTTTGCGCGCGAACATGAACGGTGAAAATGTTCGATTTCGTTGTCACCCGCGGATAGATCAGGGAGTATGGCCGCTCCAGGCTATTATCGCCCGTCAGGCTGTTCGCGCCCCAGAAACCCGCCAGCGAAGTGGCGTTGGACACCGGGATCAGCGGCACATCGCATATTTGTGATGGTGATACAAAGAAGTTTGGTGCCGTCACGCTGTGCGTCTTACGCGCGAAGTCGGGGAATGCCGAAGTCGTATCACTAGAATTTGTCAACTGCGCGAGCGTCTGTGTGGCGTCGATCGGATAACGAGTTGTCGCCGACCCGTAGGTGACATTGGTCGTGGCCGTTTTGTAACTGTTATTGCCACTTTTCACAAACTTGAACGAATTATTCGCAATCCCGTTGCTCCCATCCGGGTTCAACGCCGTGATCATGACCGATTTTAACACCGCGTTCATGCCCGTCGTCCGATTGATGTAGGTAAAAGGCGTGATCTGCGTGTTGAGGTTGATCTTGCCGGAGGTCGCCAACGGTTCGCTGATGCCGTATGGCTCGACAACCGGCATCCAGAATAAATCCAGCAGCAGATGGTCGGGGACTGACGTGGCAGGATTCGAATTCCCGGGATGCGTATAGCCTCCCTGATAACCCGGCAGCGTTGCCGGGCGGAATAGTAGCGTTCTCCAAGGGTGGTCGGCGCCCGTCAGCAACGAGCCGAACATCACCGGCGAGGAAACCTGCCGATTGGGTGAGAACTGCGTGCTTAGAGTAGCACCCTGAAAGACCATCGTCTCGTAGTTGCCGATATACGGAAGACCACTCGCGGCGCCGGTGCCCTCGTCCGGCTTATTCATCCAAGGGCCATCAGGCATCAGCCCGGGTCCATTGTCCCAGTCCGCGGGTTGGTTGCCTGGAGCCGGCATTGTGACGGCCGCCGTGTTCCCGCCGGGGAGCGGCGGGACCTCTGGAGGGGACACGTATTTGTTATGTGCAATCAAGGGGCTCACCTGTCCATACGCACTGCCCGGAAAAGGGGCAAGAACGCCCAAACACGCAGAGTCGGCCGCACCCGTTGTGGACGTTGGCGCGGTTCCTGCACTCGTCAACGTCAACTGCCAGACGCTGGCGGGAGACGTGGGAGATGACGCGACAACGCGAATGTCACCGAGGACGTTCACCGCCCCCCCCGTGCTCAGCGGCCCCATCGGAACCAGGGATCGAATGACATCGCTTCCGCCAAGATAATTTCGATAGCCCTGGCTGAGGCGACCGATGGCTCCTTTGTTGAAACTCGGCGGCGTGGATGCGGGATAGGTGAAGGTGCCGCTAACGGTGGTGCCGCTCGTTTGCGTTTTATACGCGCTGGTCTGCGTGCCTCCACCCGGTCCCCCCGTCTGTCCAGCAGCTCGGAAGGTTCCGAACCAACTGGTTCCTGAGACAGACACCTGCGGGATAGGAACGGTGGTATTGGGCGGGATGGTAAAAGTGTACGTCTGGAGGGGGGTGCCAGCAGCGGCGGCGGAACTTCCAGCCGGCGCATAGAGTTGCACGGTGAAGCTGCCCGAGATCGGCATCGTCGTGGTAGAGGGCGCTGGTGTCGGCGGCGAGGTCTGGCTTCCTCCATCGACCAGGCACAAACCGGTGGGATACATGGAATCAGACGGTGAGCCGGACGCTTGTCGGGAGAATGTTGCATATGAATACTCGACCAAAGACTCCGCTCCAATATTGCCTCCGATCACAGAGTCCCGCTCATTGCAACTCAAGCGGCCGGAATCGTAGATGTTCGATGCGGTGCTCAGATCAACCGTGGTGCTGCCGATCGTCAGCGGACTGCCCCCCCCGTTGCTGAAGACAAGCCGGATGTCATTTGCGAGGGCCACGTAGCCGCACATCGGGCTGACCATCTTCGGGATCAGGCACCATTCCATTAACGTCTGCTTTGCCGGATTGACACTGCTGATGCTGCCTGCACCCGGTCCCTGCACAGTCACCGTGCTCGCATAATTCGTCCCGCCAGGAGCAGCGCCCGTGTCTTTGCGGTCGTCCACCTTCATGAGAACCAGCACCATCTCGCCGATCGTCGCGATACGCCCGAAGCCCTGCGTCGTGCCGCCCGAAACAGAGATCTGGATTGGTACCACCTGCCCTGGCGAGGCGTTCTGGCTGGAGGAGGCGATGCTGGTCGCTCCGACGTTTCCTGAAGGCCCATATGTACCCGTGTATGGTACGGCATTGGTCGTGGTGGTACCAATGGTGACAGAACTGTTGTCCGCCAGGTTCGTGGAGCGGATGTAATCAAAGATTTCCGTTAGGATCTGGTCCGAGTCCGTGGGACCCGATGGAGCGCTGTTGTACTTGGACGCGAAACTGTTGCCGAAGCCGGGCACCGGGCGAGCCAGCAGGTTTTGCAGATATGCAAAGACCTGATGATTACGTTGAACACCGATGCCGGTACTGGGGGAACCGGAAGCCGGGAAATCCGCCGTTGCGCTGAGCGCATTCGCACGGAAGAAGGCAAAACTGTGCGGAACGCCTCCAGAGCTGCTCAACCCACTGGTGACAGTCGAACAACGAAGGATTTCCTGGTCAAAAGGGGTGAGCGTGGCCTGTGAAACCAGTGCCGTATCCCACAGCGGCCACATCGCCACGCGCGGCAGGCCGAACATGTTCAGCTCTGGTGCCTTGCTGTGCGCCGTGACGAAAAAGCGGCAGGAGTCAACGAGATTCTGCTCCACCGAAGTCTGGGTGGCCTGTAGATTTGGCGTGGCGCGCGTCGGAGTGAACTGGAACTCGTCGAGATTGGCATACAGCCGGTCGAAATCGGTCATCAGTGCTGGGGTCGACGTGGCACCCACCTGGGTGCCTCCCATCGACGAAGCACCCGAGGTCGTCCCCGCCGCCGTGGTGGTCGTCGATGGGTAGTCCTGGATGCGCGGAACGACATCCGTGATGGACTTGACGAGGTCTTTGCGCGACAACCCGGCCAAGGAGTTGCCGAATACCGAAGAGAGACACGTGGTCGCCGGATGACCGGGATACCGCTGGTACTCGTGTTGAACGCCGGGTAATCTTGCCAGCACATAGTCGCCCAAGGCCGTGGTCGGAGGATAGGTGAACACGTCCGACGAGGAACCGGAGTTGCAGAGGGGCGAATCCTGGTAGGTGCCTTCCGAGGCAGTGTTGACGTTTACCTTGGCACTTTCGTCGTCCGTCCAGAAGGCGACGCGGCCGACGATTGGATTGGCTGCCGTTGGCACGTTGACCGCTGTCTTGCTCCAGCTGACGCTAGTGATGGCGGTGGAAGACAGGCCCGAAGCCGTGGGTGTATCCGGCACCGTCATCGTGCCATCGCGTAACACGTACATCCAGCGTACTGGCATCGGCAGGCGGCTGCCACTATCGCTCCCGAAGGTTCCCGTGGTCGCAATGGTGCCGTCCAGTGTGCTTGAAGTCGCATTGTTGGCAAAACCTTCCACGCCGAGATCCGCCGCCCGCGGATCCAGGATGGGAAAAATGGGTGCACCGGGACCGGTGGTTAGCGGAGCGTTGAGGTCCGTGAACAAGGACGGCGCCTTGTCCCAATATTGCGGCACCTCCGCCGCCTGCCCAGTGGTGGTAAACGTGTTGCAAAGTGCCTTCCCGGCCACAATCATATTGTCGGAAGAGTAGAGCTTATAGTAGTTCAGCGGGTCCGATAACAGGGCGCTCGCCGTCCCGCCGTAGGTGCGGATCATTCCCGGTTGGCTGGCCCAGGCGACGCTCGTATCGCTCTGCGGCTCCGTCGCGTTGGTGATGGTGCCCTCAACGAGTTGCACCGCCGAGAGGGCTAACTGTGACGCTGAGGTCTCTGAGGCAGCCGCCCGTTCGCCGACGCCCTCCGTCGTGACATTGGCGAAAAAGGCGACGACAAGAATGGTGCACAAGACAACAAAACTCAGTACAATGACCAACGCCACGCCGCCATTTTGTGACGGCTTCCGCCTATCTGTTAAGTTCCGAGGCATAGTTTGATAGGACGAATCAAGCAAACATCGCGCGGCCGTTCGACTGTTCTACTGACCAAAGCGCTTTGCGTTCAATAGGCGCCACCGCGTCCCACGCAATGCCGCCGTGTTCGGAATGGAAGCGTCGTCCTTCGCCAGAGAAGGTTGGGTTCCGGCTGCGTCCGTGGTGATATCATCCGTGTTCGGATCGAAGAACTTTTCAATGGTGTAGGAACCCCGGTAATCGCTCAACACCTGATCCTTCGATTCGTTCCAGCTTGCTTGATTGGCATCGGTGGCGATCTTCTTCAACGTTTGGGCTCGAACATGCACAGTGAAGATATTCGATTTCGTTGTCACCCGCGGATAGATCATGGAGTATGGCCGCTCCAGGCTGTTATCTCCCGTCATGCTGTTGGCGGTCCAGAAGTTGGATAGCGTGGAGGCCGAAGTGGTCGGGTTCGTGACTGGGATTAACGGAACGTCGCAAATCTGCGAGGCCGAAACAAAAAAGTTCGGCGCTACGGCCGTATATGTCGATCTGGTAAATTCCGGGAAAGCGGCCTGATCCTGCGTCGAGGGATTTAACTGATTGAGCGTCTGAGTCGCGTCGATTGGATACCGGGTCGTTGTGGGATTCACATAACTCAGGTAGGCCCCCTTATACCAGCGGGCAAAGCCGTTGCCGTGATAAGCGCTAGCCGAGGGATTCAGAGCCGTAATCATGACGGCCTTGAGGACGGCATCCATTCCCGTCTGCCTTGTGATATAGGTAAAGGGCGCGATCTGGGTGTTCAGGTTGATTTTGCCCGACGTCGCCATGGGCTCACTGATCCCGTACGGCTCTACGACCGGCATCCAGAACAAGTCCAGCAACAGGTGATCCCGGATGGTGGCGTTCGTCCCACCGGGATGCGGGTTGGTGGTACTTAACAGAGCCGCCGGGCGGAAGAGCAAAGTCCGCCACGGCTGGACCGGGGAGACTCCCCCTGGGAGCCAGTTGGAGGGCAGCGATCCAAACATCACTGGAGACGAGATCTGCCGATTGGGCGAGAAGAGGGTGGACAGTTGCGCGCCTGATTCAACCATCGTTTCATAGAAGCCAATGTAGGGCAACTGCCCTGTCGTAGCGGTCATACCTTCGTCGGGCTTGTTCGCCCAAGGCCCATCGATCATCAGCCCCGGTCCATTATCCCAATCGCCCGGGAACGGAACCGACTTGGTGCCAGAGGGCTGGGGCGGAACTTCGGGAGTATTGCCAAAATAGTTCCCGACGGGAATCTGTGAAGTGAGCGCACCTTGCGAATTTCCGGCAACGCTGACGAGTTCCCCGCAGCGCATGCAGTCTGCCGCGTACCAGCTGGAAGGTGGGGTCACTCCACTACTATTCAGCGTCAACGCAAACGTGGTAGTCGGAAAACTCACAGGCGTCTGCGTCAGCGCGACCAGCCGCAAATCGCCCGCGACATTTACTTTGTTCAACAATCCGGTCGGAACGAGGGATCGAATGGTGTCTGTGCCGACTCCTTTGGAATCATTTCCTCCAATGTAGTTACGGAAAGCGGGATTGAAGCGTGTCGGGTTCTTGTTCGTGTTGACGGGATAGGTAAAACTCGCCTTGAGACTGGCGGTATACGCACTCGCAGGAGCCCTGAACGTCCCGTACCAGCCGTAGCTCGGCTGTGTCGTCGAGGGAGGAGTGGGCGGCGCATCGTCGTAGTAGAGCTGCGGAATCGGGGCAGAAGCCCCAGCGGGAAAAGTAAACTCGAAGGTCTGCAGCGGCGTACTCGCCGTGTTGGGCGCCAGCAGTTGAACCTCCACACTGCCGCTGATGGTAATCGGGGATCCGCTCTTGCCCGAGAGAAGGCACAGCCCGGTGGGATAATTGGAATCCGCCGGCGAGCCTGTCAAACCTTGATAAGCCGATTCCACGAGAGTCTCGCATCCGATAAGACCCCCCATGACCGAATCGCGTTCGTCACAACTGATCCGTCCTTTGTCGTAGATGTCCGTGTACGGGCTCCCGGTCGTCGAGGCGCCCCCGATTACCAGATTGATCTTGGTGAACTTCAGCCGGATGTTGTTCGCCAGGGCGACATAACCTGCCATGGGGCTGGCTAGCTTTGGTATCAGCGCCCACTCGACCAAAGTCTGCGTGGCAGGAGCCACTGTGGCGACCCCCGGGGCACCGTTGACCGTGATCGCCTGCGCCAGGTTCGGCGTATTGGCTGGGTATTGGGCGGTGGCGGGAAGGGAAGCGTTCTCCGCGTACGCGGTAGTAATGCGATCATCAACCTTCACCAAGACGAGCCCGAGTTCCGCGATAGTAGCAATTCGGCCCAGCCCATTTGTGACGCTGCCATCGGTGCTATTGACTTGGATCGGCACGACCTGACCCAACGCTCCGTTCACCGGGCTGACGGTAACGTTCGCTTGCGATCCAGTTCCCCGGGTTCCGGTGTAAGGCGTAGCCGCAACACTGGCGGCAGAGACGCTGTTGTCCGCGAGATTGGTGCAGCGGACGTAGTCGAATATTTCGGTCAAAATTTGATCCACATTCGCCGAACCGTATTGCGACAAAAAGTTGCCGCCAAAGCCCGGGATCGGCCGTTTCGTCAACTGCTGAAGGTACCCGTAGACCTGCTGGTTGCGGGGAATGTTATTCCAGTCATTTGTTGAGCTGGTCGGATCATAGCGGAAAAACGCCATTTGGTGCGGATCACCTCCTGTGCCGTTGATGCCATTATCAACCGTCGAACAACGCAGGATCTCGTTTTCGAAGGCTGTCCTATTGTTGGCATTCGCGCTGTTCCAGAGCGGCCAGATGGCGACCCGTGGCAGACCGAACAGGTTTAGCTCGGGCGCCTTGCTGTGCGCCGTCAGAAAAAACCGGCAAGTGTCCACCAGATTATGCTCGATGGTCTGCCCGCCGGATCCGACAACCAGGTTGTCCGTGCTGCCGCGCGCGGGGGTGAATTGAAACTCATCCAGGTTGGCATAGAGACGATCCAGATCCGTCAAGAGAGGCCGCGCCGGGCTTGGCGCCGGAGTGGCAACTGCCGGCTGCGTTCCTCCCATCGATGAGGCTCCGGAATTTGAAGTCTGGCTGGCGAGGTCCGTCACCCGCGGAATCGCGTTGGTAATTGCTTGCACGATTTGGGCGCGCGACCCGAGGCCGCTCAGTGCATTACCGAAAACGGAGGATAAGCAAGTGGTGGCAGGATGACCAGGGTAGCGCTGATACTCGTGCTGCGCGCCCTGATAATTTGCAAACACCGCATCCCCCAATGCCGCCGTTTGCGGGTAGGTAAAGGTATCGCTGGTTTGTCCCGAATTGCTGACAGGAGTATCCCAATAGGTCCCTTCCGAGGCAGTATTGATATTCACCTTGGCACTTTCGTCGTCCGTCCAGAAAGCGACACGGCCGACAATCGGATTGGCAGCAGTGGGCACATTGACAGCTGTATTGCTCCAGCTCACGCTCGTGACCGCAGTGGATGTGAGACCTGAAGCCGTGGGCGTATCCGGTACCGTCATCGTGCCGTCGCGCAATACGTACATCCAGCGCACGGGCATCGGTAGGCGGCTGCCGCTATCGCTCCCGAAGGTCCCGCTGGTCCCGACCGCGCCGTCCAAGGATATCGCGTTCGTGTTCGTCGAGAAACCTTTCACCTGCAAAGAAAAACCTTCCACCTGCAAATCCGTCGCGCGCGGATCCATGATGGGGAAAATGGGCGCGCCCGGGCCAGTCGTTTGCGGAGCGTTAAGGTCCGTGAAAAGGGACGGCGCTGTATCCCAATATTGCGGCACCTCCGCCGCTTGCCCGGTGGTCGTGTAGGCGTTGCAAGCCGTCTTCCCGGCCACAATCATGTTATCGGAAGAATATAGCTTATAGTAGTTCAGCGGATCCGACAAAAGTGCGCTCGCCGTCCCGCCGTAGGTGCGGATCATTCCCGGTTGGCTGGCCCAGGCGACGCTCGTATCGCTCTGCGGCTCGGTCGCGTTGGTGATGGTACCCTCAACGAGTTGCACCGCCGAGAGGGCCAACTGTGAAGCCGAGGTTTCCGAAGCAGCTGCCCGTTCCCCGACGCCCTCCGTCGTGACATTGGCGAAAAAGGCTACGACAAGAATGGTGCACAACACGACGAAACTCAGCACGATGACCAGAGCGACACCTCGATCTCTCGGCGTCCGGCGAAACGGGAATCCAGCTGCTGGCATGCCGGTTAGGAGCGACGGATGGAAGATAGCCTTGCCTTGCATAATGGAATAAAAGCAGGGTCAGTTAGGGGTCAAAGGAACGGCGGCTGTGAAGATGCGATAGTCTATCTTGGCAGCCTTCAAGGCGGCCGTCACAAGTCCAATATCACCGTGGGTGGTCGTGCCGTTTCCCCAGCGGCCGGTGTAAGAGGCGTCCGTGAGAATACCATCGAGATTCAGGCCGCCGGTAGCGGCGGTGCCAGGATAAGTGCTGCCTTTAGGTGTTTGATAGCGATTAAACGATTTCTCATCCACCGCGATCATCATCACGTATACTAACGGGGGAAGTTTATTGCGAATATCCGGACTATGGACCGGTGTGACGCCAAAGGCGCTATCGTAAGCATAGTTAGCGCTCAGGTCAGTGGAGGTGCCGTCCTGCGCTCCACCACTAGGCGTGGTTGCATCATTCGGCGACACCATTGGCAGGAGAGCCAGGAAAATGACGTTCTCAGCGATCAGGTGCACTGGCGGGGTAGCCGAGCTCAAAGGGGTCTGAAACCATTCCGATCCGATGTAGCTCCAGGATTTGCCTTGGGGCGGTGTTACTCCGCTTTTTGCGCCCGAGGTATAATTGTAAATTGTGAGGCTATCGGAAGGCTCAACCATCTCCATCAGCCGGAACCGCCAACGAAAGGGGACGGTCACGGGCAAAAAGGCGGGACGGAGGCTCTGATCGCTATTCCACTCTATATAATAACCGCAGGTATTGAGCAGCTTGTTAAGAGTTGCGTAATTCGAACTGCTCGAGACCCCAAGAGGAGCCTGGAAGAAAACGGCGTCGGTCGGGTGATGCAATTGACTGAGCGCCCCGCTCGTCCCGGAGAAAAGAGTGTCGCCCAAGTCCGTGTGAAAGCGCAGCTCGGAGGCGCGTACATAGCTGCTGGCAGAAATACCGCCCGTCGCTGTTGGATCCAGATCGTCATACGCATTGAGCGTGGCCTGGCTAATGCGGCGCGTAATGGTCTCAAAGGCATTCCGGGCACCGCGGAATTCTTCCAACTGGCTAGTCGTGCGCGAGATCGTCGAACGCAAGGCGCCAGTCATCTGGCTGAGCACCAGCAGCATGATCGCGATGACCGTCATGCTGACGATCAATTCGACCAGGGTGAAACCGGTTGGCTTTGGATTACGCCGCGATTGATTCATCATCACGAGTTCTTGGCGATCAACGTGTTGTAGTTGAAGACCTGCAAGGAAATGCCGGCGGCTTTGCCGGCCGTAGTCTTACTCGACCAAAGGTAAGTGGTCGTATCCTGGTACGGGAGCACCCGGCCGGGGCTGTAGGCGACCTGAATAGTCACGGCAACGAGGGCCGGATTCGTTACTGGCGCGGCTCCTGTAGTCGACACCACGAACGCCGGCGCGACATGCACCGCGACGTTAACCAGAAAAACCGCGTTGGCGTCAGAGCTGACGGTTTCGTCGCCCTGGTCATCAAAATAGCGGACTGCTGTCGTGCCGCTGGCGGCCGTTGCGCCCGGCGTAGTGAAATTTGGAAAAGTCAGGCTCCAGCTCGAACCGGCGGCGACCGTCCCATTGTTCGTTAGCTTGGTGAAGGGCGTGTCCTGCAACTCAGAGAAAATGCGCTCCGAAATCTCCGAGGCGACACTAACGTTCTTGGCTTGCCGGAAATTGCTGAGGCCAACCGGGACCAGCCCAAAGATGGCCACAAAGGCAAAACCCATGATGCCGATGGCGAGCGAAACTTCCACCAAACTGAACCCGGCCGACTTAAGTCGGCGCCTGGCAGAAAAGCCGGTTCCGCGCTGGTTAGACCGGTCCGCGGTTTTACCGCCAAACTTGCTTTGCAAAAAGCTGAATAGACTCATAAGGGTCAAGGCGTAAAGATGGTGGTACGCCCGCTGGAGGGATCGAGTTGCACGGTATAGTAATTCTTCGGTACCTTTGCCATACCGTCGCCATCCGTGATGTTATGCACCGTCACGAACCATTTTGACGTCGAAGACAAGCTAGTGGCGCCATTGGGGTAAAAAGAAAACCCGATGTAGGTGTAGGTCGTGCCGAACCGTCCCATGGACGGATCAGTCGTTGCGGGAGTTGTCGGCGTGGTTCCCGGCTGGGTTAAAGTCGACAGAGTGGTGGCAGGAGCCGCCGTGCCGGTGTCCATAATAATGGGATCGGGCAGGATCACCGGCTTATCGATCAACACCGGCGTCGGACTGGGCACGGCGGTGGTCGCCGCCGGCGTCTTGAGCAGAGCGATGGCTGAAAAATGCGTGCTGCCCGAGGGTATGATCAGACGCACCGAAATGGTTTGGTCTTGCGACACCGCCAGTTGGCGCGCCAGGTCCAACTGACCCGAAACCAAATTGCCGCCCTGCGTGATCTGCAGGCTGCGCAAAAGAGAGGTGATCGGCGGAACCACCAAACCGGTCAGGATCAGGATGATCACGAGCACGGCCAACATCTCGACCAAGGTAAAGCCCGTGTTTACACGCGAGGTGACGCCACGCGGGTCGCGTTCCGTAGCCCGTCGTGGCCCGCCGGGATGGTCCTGGGGAGGATGATTCATCGGGAAGAGAAAGCCGGGCTTTTGCCGACCGTGAAAACTCACCATATCTTTACATTGTAAATCTTCCGAGACATATATGGTGCTTTTTAAGGACATTTGCGTGCTCTTTTGCGGTACTTGCTGCCAGATCGCTTTTCGCCTGCTTCAAAAGCCAATGGAGGCGCCGCCGTCCACCGGCAGGACCACTCCGGTCACGAATTTAGCCGCCGCCGAGCAGAGATAAACGGCTGCCCATCCGATATCATCGGGCGCACCGAAACGGCCACTCGGCGTGCGCCCCAGGATTTTCGCCGAGCGCGGCTCATCCCCGGCCAGCGCCTGGCGCAACATGGGAGACTCGATCCAACCCGGCGCGATCGCGTTGACGCGCACTCCCTGCGCCGATACCTCCGCTGCCAGACCGCGCGCCATGCCGGTGTAGGCGCTCTTGGCAGCCGTGTAGGCAATCACCAGAGGCACGCCGATAAACGAGGCCATCGATGCCACCAGCAAGATGCTCCCGTGCCGGCGCTCCAGCATCCCGGGCAGGACGGCCCGATTCAGGGCATGAGCGGCACAGACATGCGTGGTCAGCACGGACTGAAATTCTTCCGGGGTAGTATCAATCGCGGGTTTTTTAAGGTGAATGCCGGCACTGTTAATCAGGATCGACACGGGACCGCCGGCCGTGCGCTCAGCCGCCGCGACCAGCCCCGGCGCGGTTTCCAGTCGCGTGATGTCGTGCACGACGTAGCCGGCAGCCGCACCGATTCCCGAAGCTGCCTGGGCGAGTTCGGCTTCCCGCCTGCCCACCAGCACGACTTTGGCGCCCGCCGCCGCCAGACATTGCGCCATGCCTAAGCCCAAGCCCGTGCCACCACCGGTGATCAAGGCGGTTTCACCACTCAAGGAGAACACGTCCGGGAACGTCAATGGCGTTTTCACCAAAAACAGGCGTACAGCACGATAAAAATGCCGATGACGCCGGCGGCCGCCGGCAGCACCACCCTCGAACCCGCCCCCAGGCTGGGCCAACCCTGCCAAAGGCACGTTTCGGCCGCGGGCGACAAGGTCTCGGGCCACTGGCGGGAGACAAGGTAGAGGAAGACGAAGCAGGCGACCCAGTTAAAGAAGGTCATCAGCATGTAGTCGGGATTGTAAATCTTGAACCAGTCCAGCGCGAAGATCAGCGCGCCGACGCACATCCCGATGATCAGGGTAGCCGCGGCGGCTCGCGCGGTCGCCCAGCGGGTAAAGATGCCGCCGAGCACGACGGCAGTGATGGGCGGAGCCGCATAGCTGATCAGCTTATTCAGGCCCTCGATGATCGTGCTGTAATGTCCGAAGATCGGCGACAAGACGATGGCCAGGACCGTCCCGGCCGCCGTGGCGACCCGTCCGATCGTGACCAGTTGACGATCGGTAATGCCCGGCCGGCGCGGCTTGACCAGATCATAGGCGATCAAGGTGGCGGTGGAGTTGAGCGCGGCCGAACACGTTTGCATAGCGGCGGCCAGCAGCGCCGCCGCCACCAGGCCTTTCAAACCCACCGGCAACAGGTGGGTGATCATGAACGTGTAGGTGTCCGCCGTGTGCGCCGGGTGCGCGCCGCCGAAGGCACCCTGTTGCACCAGCGCCACGCAGATCACCCCCGGAAGCACGAAGATGAAAACAGGCAGAATCTTCAGCCACGCGCAGAAAAGCGGACCGAGTTGGGCATGGCGGCTATCGCGCGCCGCCAGCACCCGTTGCACGATTGTCTGATCGGTACACCAGTACCAGACCGCGAGCACATGATAGCCGAGCAGGATCGAGTACCACGGCAGACCCGAAGGATCGCCGGCCGGCCGCATGACCGTTAAAAACTTCGCGGTGACGGGATTGAAAGTGCCGTCGTTGCTCCCGGGACCCGCGAGTGGATGCGGATGGCTCTGGAGCGTCTGGACGAGATGATGCCAACCGCCGACCATGTTCCAGCCGACGGTGGTGATCGTCAGCGCGCCAACCAGCAGCAGGACCGTTTGAAAACTTTCCGTCCAAACCACCGCCAGCAAGCCGCCGAATAGCGTGTACAGCCCCGTCAATGCGCCCAGCATAATGATGAAAAACAAGGTGGGACCGAGCCCCAGGATCGAGGTGCTATCCGGCAGTTCCAGCAGCCCCTGCAAAACATGCGCCGCCGTGTACAGCGCCACCCCGATATGAATGACGATGGCTGAAAAAAGCGAAATAACGGCCAGCAACTCACGGCAGCGGCGATCATAGCGGCGCTCGAAAAACTCGGGGACCGTCGGCAATTTCGCCCGCAGATAAACGGGGGCGAAAAAGATGCTTAAAGCCACCAGGGTGAAGCCCGCTTGCCATTCGAAGTTGCCATAAACGAGGCCGTTGCAGTAGGCCGACTGGGCGAGACTGACCAGATGCACCGTCGAAATGTTGGCGGCAAACATCGCCAGCCCAATGACGGGCCAGGTCAGATTGGAATCCGCCAGGAAATAATGGCTGCCCTCCGAGGACGCGACGCCGCGGCTGCGCCAAAATGAAGCGAAGATGCCGATGCCAACAACGACGGCCAGGTAGACGAAGACGATGCCGAGATCGAGGTGTGTCATGCTTTTGGGGGGACTATTCCGGTGCTAATCGAATGGGATAAGGCAATCTTCCCGGAAGGAAAATCCCCAACCCGGCCCTGGCAGCGGGCGAGCCATCCCCTGCTCGATCTGAATCGGATGATCCACCAGGCCATCCACCCAATCGAACGATTCCGACCCGTACGCGTCCGGGATCGTGCAGAGCAGCGGCACGTCATATTCCTTATAATAGTGGGGCAGCACCGGCAAACCGTGCCCGTTCGCCAGCAAGGCACTATCGCGCCAGCCTTCCACGCCGCCGAGCCGGAGGATGTCAGGTTGCCAGAGATCGAGCGCGTTGCGGCCGATCAGTTCCCGCAAAGCCGTGGTGTCGAACTCGCGTTCCCCCATGGCCAGGGAAATACCCGCCTGCCGGCGCAGGTGCTCGTAGCCGGCGAAGTCCGTGCGCGCGATAGGTTCCTCGAACCAGTGGATATCGAACGCTTTTGCCTGCCGCGCGAGCGCCAGAGCGGAGGGGACGTTCATGCCCTGGTTCGCGTCCATCATCACTTTGACGCCAGGCCCCACCGCCTCGCGAACGCGGGCCAGGCGCTCGACATCCGCCTCCGGTTCGGGCGAGCCGACCTTGATCTTCACCGCGCGAAAGCCGCGCCGCACATAACCCGTGACTTCCTCGACCAACTCGTCCGGCGCATAGCTCAGCCAGCCGCCGCTGCCATAAACCGGGACCTCGTCCCGATAGGTGCCGAGTATTTTCCAGATCGGCTGACCGAGTGTCTTGCCCCAGGCATCCCACATGGCGACGTTGATGGCGCCCACGGCCCAGCGGTTCAAGCCCACGTTCCCGAAGTATTCGGTTTCCGCCGCCGCCTTCCGCAGGAAACGGCCGGTGTCCGAAGCTTCCAGGCCTAGCGCCAGCGGGGTGACATCGCGCAACGCCCCGGCAATAGCCTCAGGCGAATAATGGAAGGCGAGCAAATTACTTTCCCCCACCACGCCCGACTCCAGCGCGAGGCGCGTAATGACGAACGCGATCCGGTCGATCGAATGGGTCGCGTCCGCGATCGGACGGGAGAGCGGAGACAGTGCGCGGAAAAACTGGATGTCGCGGATGCGTGTTTTCAAGGTCGGGAGGAGAACCCGGCAAGCCCAGGCTTTAGTTCAAGTGCACCTGTATTTTGGTAACCGCGGCGGGATCGGCATCCCAGTCCGCCATGGCGGCAGCAGCCTCATCGAACGGCACGCTGCGGGTGATGGTGGCAGCGCTGGGGTAGCGGCCACTTTGCAACAGCTCAATGACCGCCTGAAAGTCCACTGGCGTTGAACCGCGTGACCCCAGGATATCGAGCTCCTTGAGCAGAAAGTACTTCGTCTCATAAGCCACGGGTTCCTTGGCGTAGCCGATGTAAACCACGCGGCCGGCGTAGCAAACCTCGTTGATGGCGGCGACGAAGGTCTCCGCGAGGCCGACGGCCTCAATGACAACGTTGGGTCCCCCGTCCGTCAAATCCTTCAGGCGCTCCTGGACGTTTTCGGTCCGGGCATTGATCGTCTCCACCGCGCCGGCCTGCCGCGCGAGCGCGAGCTTACGGTCGTCGACATCGCTGGCGATGACGCGCGCGCCCCGCACCAACCCGGCGGCGGCGATTGCTCCCAACCCGATCATCCCAGCGCCCAGGACGAGCACCGTTTCGCCGGCCTGGACGCGCCCCCGGTCCACGGCGTGGAATCCAACTGCCAGGGGTTCGACCAGCGCGTATTCGGAAGCATCGAGGCCGGGCGCATAGAACAGCTTCTGCCAGGGCACGACGATGCAGTCCGTCAGCGCGCCCTCCCGCTGCACGCCGAAGGTCTGGTTGAACTGGCAAGCGTTGTAGCGGCCCTGGCGGCAAGCGGCGCACTTGCCGCAATTGGTGTAAGGCGCGCAGGTGACAGCCAGGCCAGGTCGCCAGTTTGCCGGCACGCCGGCCCCGCACGCCTCGATGACCGCGCCAATCTCGTGCCCGGGCACGCGCGGATAAGTGACCAACGGATTGAGTCCGCGGTAGGTGTTCAAGTCCGATCCGCAGTAACCAATGACCGCCACCCGCAATAGGACCTCCCCGGGGCCGGGTGCCGTTTGCGGCAGTTCGGCGGCTTCCATCCGGCGGGGGGCGGTGATGGCCATGGCTTTCATGCGGGAGGGAACGTCATCCTGACCGAAGAGTACCCGTCTGGAAAGTGGGAAAAGATCAACCGCTTACGTCAGGTTGAATGAAGCCGGGCTTCGATGATCTTGGACGGTGTGTCTCCTGCCGTCATCCGCCATCTGTTAGTCGTGCTGCTGGCGCTCGCGGGCACGGCTGCGTCAGTTGCCGGGTCGTCTCCGGATGCTCCGACAGAGCTTCGCGTCATCGATAGTTTCTCCTCCCTGGGAATCGACACGCTGGCGCCGCGTTTCGGCTGGGTGCTCCATGACGATGCCCGCGGAGAGATCCAGACTGCTTATGAGATTGTCGTGACGGCGGACGCTGGCGCTGTGTGGGAAAGCGGCAAAGTCGCCTCCGCGCAACAGTACGGCGTGCCTTACGGCGGACCGGCCCTGGCGAAAACAAGCAAGTACCAGTGGAAGGTGCGGACCTGGAACCGCGAGGACCGCGCCTCACCCTGGAGCGCGGACGCTCATTTTGTCACCGCCTTTTTCGCCCCCGGCGATTGGGCTGCCGGCACCCGGTGGATCCGCCATCCGCAAGCAGTCAGCCGCGCCATCGATCCGCCCCCGGTGTTTCGCAAGACCTTCGACATACCCAAGCCCGTCAAACACGCTTATCTCTATCTTAGCGGGCTGGGGCAATTTGTCGGCTTTCTCAATGGTTCAAAGATTGGTGACCACGAGTTCGACCCTGCCTGGACTGACTATGACCAGACTGTGGATTACGTCACCTTTGATGTGACGTCACAGCTACGGCCCGGCGCCAACGCGCTCGGCGTCATGCTCGGCACGGGCTGGTTTGCCAACGCAGGGACGCGCGACTTCGGTCCGATGAAGCTCTGGGGCCAATTGCACGTGGATTATGCCGATGGCACCTCGGCTGAAATCGTGACGGATTCGACCTGGAAGGTGACGGGCAGTCCTTTTACATCCATCGAGGTGCATGGCGCCGAGAATTACGACGCCAGGTTGGAACAAGCCGGCTGGGATCAGGCCGGATTCGACGATGCGGGTTGGCTGCACGCCGCGGAAGCAGCGGCACCGCTGGGATCGCTGGTTGCGCAGAACTCGCCTCCCGTGACGGTCAGGCAGACGTTGGATCCCATCCATATCACACAGCCCGCGTCGGATGTTTGCCTCTATGATTTCGGCCAGAATATCAACGGCATTTACGAGATCACCGTGCAAGGTCCGGCGGGCGCTCAAGTGCGCATGCTGCCGGCAGAAAGCCTCTCGAACAGGCGGGCCAAAGTCCGCAATACCGCTGGCTCCACTTACACATTGAAAGGCGGCGGTCCTGAGAACTGGCGCCTGACCTTCTCGTCCATCGGTTTCCGCTATCTGGAGATCAGGAACGTGTCGCGTGATCCCGGCCAGACCACGCTGCCTTGTCTCCTGGACGCCAAGGCCTACTTCACCTACACCGCCTCTCATGCCACCGGCAGCTTCCAGGCGGCGGATCCCCGCTATAACCAAATCTACCAGCTTAGCTTGAACACCGTGCGCAGCGGGCTGGTCAGCATTCACCAGGACGGCCCGACTTTCGAGAAGCTCGGTTGGCAAGAGGTCGCCTGGACCATGCTGCCGTCCGGCATGTACCAGTTCGATCTCCAGAACCTCTACACCAAGATTGCCCGCGACCTGCGGGATGCCCAGCGGACGAGCGGCCTGGCCCCGAATATCGCTCCCGACTGGTTTCACCACAAGACGACCCCTCCCGAGGGCAAGTTCGACGATTCGCCGGCTTGGGGAGCCTCGATGTTCATGGTGCCCTGGCTGCTTTATACGCAATATGGAGACAGCCAGGTCCTGCGGGAGAACTACCCGCCTATGCAACGCTATCTGACCTATCTGAAAACGCGCGAGCAGCACAATCTGATCACCTATGGACTAGGCGACTGGATGGCGCCGGCAGGTTCGCCTGTCGCCAATGTAGAGGGAGCCGTTTATGTCCTTGATACCCAGGTCATGAGAGATGCGGCCGAGGCGCTGGGACAGGCAGCCGATGCCAAGCGTTACGGGGACGAATATGACCGCGTTCGCACGGCTTATAACGAGGCTTATTTCCAACCGGACACGAAGTCCTACAGCCCGATGAATCAGGCGGATCAAGCGTTGCCGCTGGCCTTCGGCATCGTACCGAGTGCGGAAACGGCTGCCGTCGCCCGGGCCCTGGTGGAAGACATCGCGCGGCCGCGGGAGGATGGCACCCCGGCGAGCTACGGCAAACCGGGCGAATTCGGGCCGGTGCTGCCGGATCACGTCACCACCGGAGATATCGGCACCACCTTCCTATGGCGAGCGTTGGGCGAGGCTGGCCAGTCTGACCTCGTGCAAAAGATGATCATGCAAACGGATGCCCCGAGTTATTCAAACATGATTGATAGCGGCGAAACTACGGTTAACGAGAACTGGAACCTGGCCAAAGCTCGCAGTCATAACCACGACATGTACGCGGGCATTCTGGAGTGGCTTTACCGCTATGTCGGGGGCATATCCGCCCTGGAGCCGGGTTACGCGCAAATTCGCCTCAAGCCGGAGATACCCGCCGGGTTGAATGGCATCGCTCTGTCCTATGACTCGGTGCGCGGTCGCATCCAATCGGCCTGGACAGTCAAAGATGACAACGCGAGCTGGGAAATTGTCATTCCGGTCAACTCGACCGCCAAGGTCTACGTGCCCACGCTGCGAGCCGATCCAGCCCACCTGACGATCAAGGAAAGCGGCACCACGATCTGGCAAGATGGAGTGCCGGTCAGCGGTGATACAGGGATCGCCTACGACCACACGGAAGGCACTGCGCCGGCGGCTTGTGTCGTTTGGATCGTGGGATCCGGCAGTTACAATTTCGCCTGGACGCTTCCTCACCCGGAGGGAGCAGCGGCCGGCTCCCATTGAAACCCATCAAGTCAGCGGGCATTCTTACTTCAATGCCTTCCCCTGACTGCCCCGCGCATGCCCTTGGTAGTCAAAGGTGGTAGCTCCGAACGCCTTCAAAATCGTATCAACTTCAAGACCCGTGATCGGCAGCACGGAGCCGTGGCGGACGCCCGGCGGCAGGAAAACATCGGGGGTGTAGTAGGGCCAAGCTTGCCGCGTCAGCAGCGTCCAATCCTGGCAGTTGCTGGAAGTGGCGAGGCCCCAACGTCCCTGGTTGCCTCCGAAGTAATCGAAGACCAAACCCCATTGGTCGGTTCGACCGTTGATGGGGAAGATGAATGGTCCTTCGACGTTCAAATCGGAAACTTTGACGGGATTTTCGTAGGGGCCAAACGCGTGGTCGGCCGTCCGCATCCAGAGACCGGTATAACGGTAAATCATGCGCCATTTTCCCGCCGCTTGGATGATATCGGCATCCAGGCAGCCCTTTGCTTCTCGCATGAGGACCTGCGGGGCGGAGAAGGTCTTGAGGTCGGTGCTGGTCGCGTACCAAATGGCGGCGGTATCCCACTTGTGCTCCACCGAGGACGTCCAGTAGGCGAAGAATTGCCTGGTCTCAGGGTCCCAGCGCAGTTCCGGCGCCCAAGTCATGTCGGCATCGGCGACTGCCACCGGTATGAGCCGCTCATTCGTCCAGTGCACCAGGTCCGCCGAGTCGAAAAGGACCAGCGAACGCCCTTTCCACGATGAAGTCGCAATCAGGTGGAACGACTTGCCATCCGGATCGCGCATGATCATCGGATCACGCGTGATCTGGTCACCGACCGTGGCGGTCACGACGGGTTTACGGTCGTTGACCGCGTCCGCGAACCGGAAGCCGTCCCGCGCGATCGCGTAGTAAAGCTTGCTGTCTTCCTTGCCGTCCGCGCCTTGTTTTTGCCAGAAGTAGGCGGCGAGATACGCGGTGGTCGGCGCGCTATCGGCTGACGCCTGCCCGGCCGCAGTCTGCCAGGCAACTTGCCAGAGGAGCGCGACGGCCACGCTTCCAAGGATCGACCACTGGCATTCCCGAGTCTTCATAGGCTGGCGACGGCATGATAACGCGCCAGCGGTCTGTGGCCTGACCCAGCCGACGCTGCAGGACGCAACGTGGCCATCGATCAAGCCCCGGCCGGTACCATTAGGCCTGCACCTGGCGCCGCTGCCGCCGGAACTGCCAGCCCGCTGCCGCCATGAGCAGCAAGCCACCCAGGTACGTTGCCGGCTCCGGCACCGGTACGATTTCAAAGAAAGTGCCGTCCAAACTGATTTCCGCAGCGCCAGCGACCCCGTTGAAGGTGAAGTCTCCGAGAAACGCGCTCTCATCCGTGGCAAAGATCAACCGCTCGGTCACTCCATCCCGGCTGGTGCCCGGGCCGAACGGATTGGCGAAATTATCCCCCGTCACATTGAAGACGTAGCTATTACTCGGATCACTGAAGCTGCTAAAGACGACGGTCCCACTATCCGCAGCTCCGCCACCGGTGACGAACGCCAGCGTCGTCGAATTCGTCAGCGTGAGTGCTCCCAAGCCGGGGACGCTGTTCCCATCAGTAGTACTAGTAGTACCGGTAAAAACCGGTTGCGTACCGCTTGTAGCAGTGAGCTGTGCACCTCGCCCCTGGAGCACCCCGTTTGCAACTACCATCGAGGAGGTCGCCGGCGAACTACTGCCGAGGCTGACCCGAGTCGTGTTCCCCACACTGTTATTCGCCGACAGCAACAAGGTCCCGCTGGTGTTCACGACGATGCCCGTCCCTGAGGCAGCCAGAGTGCCGCCAGTTGAGCTTCCAACCGTGCCGGCCTTAAACAAGCTCAACGTGCCGCCGCTAACCGTGGTCGTGCCTGTATAAGTGTTTGTCGCAGTGAGGATCGTGGTGCCAGCACCCGTCTGACTAAAGCCACCGGAGCCGCTAATAACTCCACCAAGCGTGTTGGTGACTCCAGTACCTTCTGCGCCCACCACCAGCCCGGGGCTCGTCGTGCCAATCGTACTAGTGTAACTGCCACCATTGGCTTCGTTGAAAGCCAACATACCTCCGCTCACGGCTGACGCACTGCTGTTGCTGATCGATCCACTGGTGCCGTTGCCGACTTGCAGCGTGCCACCGCTAACGGTCGTCGTGCCAGTATACGTATTCGTGCCGGTCAGCACCCACGTGCCGGTACTCGTCTTGGCCAAATTGGTCGCAGAGCCAGATCCGGCACTGGCGTCGGCAATTACCGGGGTGAAGGTATTTAAACCCGTGTTGGAGCCGGTGAGGGTCAGTGTCCGGGCACCCATATCGGCCGAAATGGCTATCGTGCCTGGACCCGCGAAGGTGATCGTTCCGGTACCAGAAGCATCCAAGGTTCCGCCCGGGAAACCGAGAGTGAAGAGCCGGTCCGTCCTGGCGGCAGTACCCGTGGTGTTGGCGTACTGGAGCGTACCGCCGTTGAAGACCAGATTGGAAGCTGCGCTGCTGGAAGCACCGATGCTGCTGGCTGAAAGGCCATTGGCGAGGGATCCCGTCGTTCCCGTGCTCAGAATGCCCGAAGTGATCGTCGTCACACCGGTATAGGTGTTTGCGCCGGTGAGAACAGCTGTGCCGGTGCCTGTCCCGATCACGGAAACCGCTCCCGTGCCGGAAATGACGCCGGGAGTCGTCGCCGAGCCGAAGTAGTCAAATGCCAAGCTGCTGTTATCAGTGATCGCGCCCGTCACGGTGCCGTCGTTGCCGCTTGTGCCGTTTCCGAGCTGGAGCGTGCCAGCGGTGATCGTCGTGCCGCCGGAGTAGGTGTTGGCCCCGGTGAGAACGGCCGTGCCGGCCCCAATCGTGGACACCGTGCCCGATCCGGAGATGACGCCAGGCGTCGTCGCCGAGCCGAAGTAGTCGAATACCAAGCTGCTGTTATCACTAATCGCGCCTGTCACGGTGCCGTCTTTACCGGTCGTGCCGTTTCCAAGCTGCAGCGTGCCGGCAGTAATCGTCGTGCCGCCGGAATAGGTGTTCACGCCGCTTAAGGTTACCGTCCCCGCGGCCGTCTTCGTCAGCGCGGCCGATCCGGCGAGGACCGCCGAAACCGTGCCGGACTGCACGCCGTACGAAGTACCGGTCAAAGAAGCCGTTGTGCTGCCCGTGCTCTGGATCGTGCCGCTGCTCAAGGTCACCGCGCCCACGGTCTCGGAGAACGTGCCGATGTCCAACGTACCCCCGCTGACGGCGAGAGCCCCAGTCGAGGCACCCAGGGCAGAGGTGTTGAAGGCGTCAAGCGTGCCTTGGTTCACCGTCGTGCCGCCCGAATAGGTGTTCGTGGCGGTGAGGACTAGGACACCCGCGCCAGCCTTGGTGATGCCGAAAGGACCGGCGGTGCCGTTATGGGCAAGCGTGCCAGGCACGGTTGACGTCGTGGTTCCGGCGGTCGAGCTGTCATCGATAATCGCGCCGATGGTCAGATCCGCTCCGCCGGAGTTGGTCGAAGATCCAATGGTGAAAGTGCGGCTGGCGCCGAGTTCCAGCACACCCTGCGAGGCAGTGGCCGTGATGGTTGCGCCGCGAGGATTATTCGTCGCATCGGCAGTCACGTCTCCGCCCAGGAGCAGCAATCCTGAACCAATCGAAACGTTATTGGTCGAGGTAGCCGTCGCACCGGTGCCGCCGAAAGTCAGGCTGCCGATGGCCGCGACGTTGGTCGAGTTGATCGCCAGGCTGGCCGTGGTGCCGGCGGTAAGCGAATTGACCGTCACGTTCGAGTTGAGGCCGAAGGCACCGCCCTTGTCCACACCGGTTGTATAGAATTCCGTGGAGCTGCCCGCAAGCGTCCCGCCGTTAACCACGGTGGGGCCGCCATAGTTATTATAAGTCACGCTGGGACTACCAGTGCCGTTCCCAGGAAAAAGCGTCTGAGTGCCTGTGCCGATTTTGATTAACGATCCGCCTGTGCTGGAGGCTCCCTGCAGAGGAATGCCACCGATATTGTTTGAGAAAGCAGCATCGGAAATATTCCCGTTGAAAGTTCCGCTTCCGTTGTCGCCTCCCACGGTGAGCGCAGCAGAAGTTCCACTCGTTTTTCCGAGAACGATCGCGCTGGGAATACTTTGATTGGTGCTATTGCCGCCGGTGATCGTGCCTACGGTGATGTTGTTACCGTTAAGCCATAGCGCCGATTCATTCACCGTGGCGGCAATGTTGATAGGCGAGTTCAAGCCCAAAGCACTGCCGGTTTGCACTCCGGTGACAGGATCGTAAGTCGAAGCAATATTGACCTTAATTGCATTCCGGGCTCCGCCGACATTGGTCGTGCCCGTGTAGGTATTTATCTTGTCGAGCGTTATGGTGCCGTTTGCTCCACCAGACGCGGTGAAGTTCCCTGCGCCAGTGATTCCTCCCGGGGCGAAGGTGGACTCGGTAGCATTGTTACCATTCGTGCTAAGTGTGGTCCCCGCAGCGAGAGTGACGGCACCCGTGCCCAGTTTGGCGCTGGTGTTTCCAATGTTGAGAGTGCCCGAATTGACAAACGTACCGCCGGTATAAGTATTGACGCCACTAAGGGTGAGCGTTCCGGCTCCGACCGGACTGTAAACCACCGAAGATGCCGTCGAACCGTTGTCGGCGATGATCGAACTGATCGTCGTGCTTTGAGCGTTGTTGGAAATGTCGAGTTCGTTGTTCCCGCCGATGAACAGCTTGCCCCCGCCCGAAATGGTCAAACCGCCGCTCGCGCCGCCGGAGTTGAGGATGCCATTCAAAGTCAGGTTATTGGTGCCGAGCGCGAGCACGATGCCTGTCACGTCCGTGTTGAGCACCTGCAGGGTGTTGCCCGTCGCGCTTCCCGTGAGCGTCACACCGGCATTGCCGAGCGTGAAGTTCGTGGTGCCCGCCGTTCCTCCACCGGCAGCCGTCAGGGACGCTTGATTCGTTCCAGTTGTATAAGCGGTGATGGCGCTGCTGCCGCCGTTGCTGACGGCATAATTGAGCGCCGTGCCCGTGCCGATGGTCGCCCACGGCGCGAGGATGCCGCTTGAATCATTGCTGTTAGTCGTGGTGATCGCACCGGTCGTATTAGCAAAGTTCACGGCACCCGGGATGGTGGTGCTGCTGTGGGTGATCGTACCCAGGTTTAACGTATTGGTCGCAACTGTGTTGTTGATCACACCATACCCCGTGAGGTTCGTGGTGGTGAAGCTTTGAGTGCTACCTGCAGTGCTCGAATAGTTGAATGTCCCGGTTTTGAGATTCAAGACCGTCGAAGCAAGCGAGCCTCCGCCGCTGAGGGTCAGCGCCCCCGAGTTCAGATTGGTCGCACCCGTGTAGGTATTCGCTCCGGAAAGGGTCCATGTGCCGGTGGCATTTGCGGTCAAGGTTCCCGCGCCGGTGCCGATGATGCTGGCAATGGTTCCGCCGGTGCCGGTCAGGGTCAGGTTGTCTCCAGACCCTGTAATGGTCCCGACGTTCGAGAGAGTGATAAGGCCGGTGCCCCCAATGGAAACACCCGTGGAACCTAGGGTCACCAATCCGGCGTAGGTTCCCGCGGTCCCGCTGCTGTTGGTCAATGCACCACCGTTGCTGATGCCCGTCCCTTGCAGGCTCAGCGCGTTTGTTCTAGTCATCGTGGTGCCGTTCAAATCCAGCGCCGCACCGGCGGCCACGGAAACCGCCCCGGTGTTCCCACCAAGAGCTGCCGCGTTGCCGATCTTCAAAGTGCCAGCGGTGACCGTGGTTCCGCCCGTGTAGGTATTCGCTCCGGAAAGGGTCCACGTGCCGGTGGCATTTGCGGTCAAGGTTCCCGCGCCGGTGCCGATGATGCTGGCAATGGTTCCGCCGGTGCCGGTCAGGGTCAGGTTGTCTCCAGACCCTGTAATGGTCCCGACGTTCGAGAGAGTGATAAGGCCGGTGCCCCCAATGGAAACACCCGTGGAACCTAGGGTCACCAATCCGGCGTAGGTTCCCGCGGTCCCGCTGCTGTTGGTCAATGCACCACCGTTGCTGATGCCCGTCCCTTGCAGGCTCAGCGCGTTTGTATTGGTCATCGTGGTGCCGTTCAAATCCAGCGCCGCACCGGCAGCCACGGAAACCGCCCCGGTGTTCCCACCGAGAGCTGCCGCGTTGCCGATCTTCAAAGTGCCAGCGGTGACCGTGGTTCCGCCCGTGTACGTATTCGCTCCGGAAAGGGTCAACGCGCCGGTTCCATTCTGAATCAATGATCCCGCTCCAGAGATAATTCCCGACAAGGTGTTGCCGGAGGTGCTCTTGAAGACCAGCGCACCGTTGTTCGTGATGGCCCCCGCATACGTTCCCCCACCCAGTGTCGTGGCCGTCGCATTGCCGATTTGCAACGTACCGCCCCCGATGAAAGTCGGTCCGGTATAAACACTGTTCCCCGTCAGGACGAGCGTCCCGCCGCCCGCAGCGGTGAGCGTACCCGCCGCCGCGCCGATGACCGGCGCCGAAATCGTCAAGGTCGCTCCGCTGTTGACGTTCGCAATGAACTCATTCGCGCCAGCACCGATGATACCGGTGCCACTGATCGTATAGCTGCCACCGCCACTGCCGTTGCCGGCGTATAGCAGTCCGCCGCCAGCCGTAAACGTGAGGCTATTGGCACCCAGCGCCAGCGTGTTGTTGCCCGTGTCGGAGATGGTCAACGAGTTGATGGTCGAGTTGGCCGACAACGTCGTCGCCCCGATTTCGTTGTCGTTGTTCGCGGTGACGGTGTCCGACGTCACCGTCGGGAACGTGGCGTTGTACGTGGTCAGCGGCGTGATCGCGCTGCCCGGCGTGTTGTTCACCGCGAAGTTGGTGCCGCCAACCGTGGCGTAGCCGCCGATGATCCCGTTCGCGTTCGGTAGCGACGTGGTAATCGTCCCGGCCGTGCCGAAATTCACCGCGCCACCCACGTTGCGGGTGGTCGTTCCCAGATTAACCGTTTCGCCGCTCGCGCCCACCGTCACTCCGGACGTGCCCGGCGCGATGGTCGTGCCCGTGAAGTTCTGCGTGCCCCCGACCACCGAGTAGGACAGCGTGCCGCCGCCCAGCGACAGCGCAGTGCCGGTGGTGCCGTTGAGGGAACCCGCGCCGCTGATGGCGAGTGTACCGCCATTGACGGCCGTGGTTCCAGTGTAGGTGTTCGCCCCGGCGAGCGTTTGCGTGTTCGTCCCAATCTTGGTCAGGCTGCCTCCCGCCCCGCTGATGATGCCCGAGTACGTCGGATTGAGCGTGTTGCTCGCGTAGGAGGCATTACTGTTACCGATGGTCAGATTGACCGCCGCTGGCGTGCTGGCGAGGTTGACGAGCGCCAGATTCCCAAAGCTGCCTGCCGTCGCGCTGCCGGTCCCATTCAGACCGCCCAAGGTAATCGCCGTCGTGTTGACGGCGGACGCGCCGATGGTCAGCAGGCCGGCCGTGCTGTTCGTATTGATCACGCTGTACTGGAGCGCGCTGGTGTTTTGCAGGTTGAGTGTACCCGCCGTCAGCGTTGTGTCGCCGATGAAAAGGTTGGTGCCGCTCAACGTGAGCGTGCCTGCGGAGTTCTGCGTCAGGCCCGTCACGTTACTGCCCAGAACAGAGCTGATCAGAGTCCCGCCCGTCCCGGTTCCGGAGTTCGTGATCGACCCGATGTTGTTCACGTTCGTCGTTGAGACCGTGATGCCGTTCGCGATGGAGCTATTGTTGTTGAGCGTCAGGTTGCCGGTGCCAGCCACGCCGCCCGACACAGTGAACACCCCCGAGGTCGTGTTCGCGTTGGTCAACGTCGTGCCCCCGGAGTTTACCACCAACGCATTCGTGCTGATGGTCAGCGGATTTTTCGCCGCACTCGTCGTAATGGCAGTCACGTTCGAGCCAACGCCGCCCGTGATCGTGTTGGTGCCGGTGTTGTTGGTGCCGACGGCCACCCCATTGACCGTCGCGCTGTTGAAGGTGATCGTGCCGCTGTTGTTGACTGGAGCGGTCGTAAAGTTGACGACATTGCCCGCATTGTTGGCGACGTCGGAAACGAACACGTTGCCCGTGCCGGTGATGCCGCCGGAGACCGTGATGCTGCTGGCGCCGGTGTTGAACGGGGCGAGGGTGAGATCGCCGTTAGTCAGCGAGATGGGGCCGCTCAGGGCCAGGTTAAAGTCGGACGCGCTGATGACATTCGCACCTTCGCCAGTCTTGGAGCCAACCGTAACGGGGTTGCTAAACGTCTGGGCTCCACCTACCCCGCCTCCGACGGTCGCCGCGAAGTCCATCGTCGCGTTGGTGGTCGTCGAGCCGTTGCCCAGGAAGACGGCGTTGGTACTCTTGCCCAGGGAGTTGGACGAGCCAGCAGCAGTGTTGTTGAAGACGACGACGCCGTTTTGAATCGTAATCCCGGCGTTGTAAGTGTTGCCGAGATTTCCCAGCACCAGGTCCGAGGTGCCGTTCTGGACGATCCCGGTCACGTTCGCGCCGACCGTGCCATTGAGGAAGGTAGACCCGGCGGGCGCAGTACCGGTTCCCACGCTGGGGTAGACGGCCGTCGCAGTCCCCGAGTTGGTGAAGGTTCCCGCGTTGTTGATTCCGCCGGAAAGCGTGAGAAGCCCCGATCCCGTCCTGGTCAGGTTCGCGGTGCCGGTGCTGGTGATGGCCGCGCTGATCGTCGAGGTACCCGCGATGTCGAAATTGCCGCTCTGACCCAGAACAATGCCCAGTGCGGTCGCCGAACCAGCCGCGCCACTGTTGATATTTAACGTCGCTCCCGTCCCCACGAAGAACAGGTCGCCGCTGGCGGACCCTGGCTCCGAGCTGCCGGGATCACTTGATCCGCCTAACGTAAGCGTGTCACCGGTCCCGCTTGCGCTGGTGTTGGCAATCGACAGCGTCGTCGTGCTTAGGTCATTGAGAGAACCAAAAGTCTGGCTGCTGTTGAGCGTAAAGGCCGCCGGATTATACGCAACACCGCTGTTGAAGGTCACGTCGCTCGTGACGGTCGGTCCGGCGCCCGCCGCCGTGCCGCTCGCCCCCGTCCCGAGTGTGCCGCCAGTGGTGTAGGTGGCGGTGGCGGTCAGGTCGGTCTTGCCGTTGATGACGTTGTACTGCGTATTTGCCGCCTGGACTCCCTGATTGAGCGAAAGAAACGCCAAGGCCAGCGCAGTCGGAACGTACGTTAACGAACGGCGACGGCGGTCCAAGTGGCTTTTGCAGACGGGGTTGGAAAGGGAATCGGTGCGTCGGGTCATGGAAGGGGGATGAACTGGGTGGACAGTTGCGGGCTGAACGTATCAAAGCTGCGAAAAATACCTAGATAATTAGTGTGCTATTTCGCGCCTGAATTTGTGACGTTAGACGCCGGTTTGTTGGGTACGGCGCCGGCATAAGACTCGGTTTGGACTTTGCAGCCGGACCGCCTGGAGAAACGGGACCCAAACTCGCCAGCCGCTCCTACGCGGTTTGGCTGGGACGACTGCGGCGGCGATACTGCCACCCTAGTCCCGCCAGCGCCAACACGCTGAGCACATAAGGCGACGGCTCGGGCACCGCGTCCAACTCGATGTCCGACGCACTGAACGTCGTGCCACTGTAGTTGAGCGTGTAGCCAGATGGCGCCGTGAACCCAGCGAAGGTTCCCGACAAACTGCCGTAGTTGGCGATATCGTCGCTGGACATGCCGTCCGGCCCCGAGTCTTACGCGGATTGGATACCTGCAAAAACGGAACGCCGGACTACGACGGGCCTTCTTGGCCTTCTCGCGGGGCGGAGAGAAAACAAGCTCAAACCGAGCAAGCGGGACAACTACGCGGCCGTCCGCGCGGCGCCCTTGAAGCGGCGGCGCTGGCTGTAGGCGAGCACGCCGGCACCGGCGAATAACGCCGCATAGGTGCTGGGCTCCGGCACCGCAATCAACTCGACAAAAGGATCGTTCGCCGAGTACGAGATTTGGTAGTCGTTGCTGCCGACCATAAACGTCGCGCCATCCGCCTCCGGCACCCCGCCGACCGAGAACATCCCGGTGGCGGAACTGCCGATACCAGTTGTGCCCGTGTAGCTGATAAATTTAAATATCTGTCCCGGCGTCACGGCCAATCCGCCATCGTTCACCTGCAAGTTCGCTCCTGCCAGCGTGAGCGACCCCGCCGCTCCATTGACCACCAGCAAGGAGCTTGCCCCCAGGATGGCGCCCGAGGTTCCGGTGCCGGAACTGCCCGCCGCATTGAGGTTCACGATGTAGGTGGCCGTGCTGGTCAGGGTGAGCGAACTCACCGTCATGTTTGCCGTGGTGACCGCGCCACCGGTGATCGTCCCGTAGGACGCTCCGCCCGCCGCCGTGAACCCGGGGTTGATGGTGCCCCCCGCGGCGGAAGTCGAGACCGCCCCGAGCATCCCGGTCCCATTACCCTGCAACACGCCCGTTGCATTGATGGTGATGGGCACCGCCGAATTCGCGGTGCTATTCATCTCCAGGGTTGCAACCGCCGCTCCGCCCAAGCCAGTGGCAACGGTGACACCCGACGTGCCGGCGATGGAGCCCGCGCCCGAAAGTCGTAAGCTGCCCGCGTTGACCGCCGTCGCTCCGGTGTAGGTGTTTGCGCCGCTGAGCGTCACCACGCCCGGAGTGGTCGTAACAAGACTTCCCGCCGCCGCACCCTGGCTGATCACCCCGCTGAAGCTGGAATTGGCCGTGCCGCCGGTGCCGTTGATGGTCAAGGCCGTGCCGCCGGCGTTGTTGAGCACCACCCTGCCCGTGCCCGTCAGACTCCCAATCGCGGGCGTAGTGCCGTTGAAGTTTAACGTGCCGATCGCCGTTGCCGAGTTGCTGTTGACCGTCACATTCGCCGTCGAAGCGATGCTGCCGGTCGAGTTCAACGTCGCCGCGTCCGTCGCCGTCCCGGAGGCGCCGGTCGGGTTCACCGTCACATTGCCCGTGCCGAAGCCACCCGCCACGGTCGAAGTCAGGATGCCGGCGTTGACCGTCGTCCCGCCACTGTACGTGTTCGCACCGGCCAACACCCACGTGCCGACACCAGTTTTGCTCACGCTGTCAATGCCCATGCCGCCGGTATTGTCGCCTAGAGCAGGTGTCAGAGTGTTGGCGCCGGTGTTCGACCCGGTCAACGTCAGCACTTGCGCTCCCAGGCCGCTCTCGGCAATTATCCCTGGATTCGAGAAGGTGATGCTGTTGGTGCCGGAAGCATCCAGGGTGCTGCTCGCCGCCAAGGTGAAGAGATGATCGGTCGACTCCGCCGCGCCCGTGCTCGCGTACTGCAAGGTCCCGCCACCCAGCACCAGATTAGTGGCAACGTTCGTCGCCGCGCCGATGCTGCTGGCTGTCCCGCCGTTGGCGAGGACGCCTGTCGCGCCGGTACTCAGGATGCCTGCGTTGACCGTCGTGCCGCCCGTGTAAGTATTCGCGCCGCTGAGCGTCACGGTGCCCGCGGTCGTCTTCGTCAGCGCGGCCGATCCGGCGAGGACCGCCGAAACCGTGCCGGACTGCACGCCGTACGAAGTGCCGGTCAAGGAAGCCGTCGTGCTGCCCGTGCTCTGGATCGTGCCGCTGCTCAAGGTCACCGCGCCCACGGTCTCGGAGAACGTGCCGATGTCTAAGGTACCTCCACCAACGGCGAGCGCACCAGTCGAGGCACCCAGAGCGCTGGTGTTGAAGGCGTCAAGCGTGCCTTGGTTCACCGTCGTGCCGCCCGAATAGGTGTTCGCGGCGGTGAGAACCAGTACACCCGCGCCAGCCTTGGTGATGCCGAAAGCACCGGAGGCGCCGGTGTGGACGAGCGTGCCAGGAACGCCTGGCGTCGTGGTTCCGGCGGTCGAGCTGTCATCGATAATCGCGCCGATGGTCAGATCCGCTCCGCCGGAGTTGGTCGAAGATCCAATGGTGAAAGTGCGGCTGGCACCGAGTTCCAGGACACCCTGCGACGCAGTGGCCGTGATGGTTGCGCCGCGAGGATTATTCGTCGCATTGGCAGTCACGTCTCCGCCCAGGAGCAGCAATCCTGAACCAATCGAAACGTTATTGGTCGAGGTAGCCGTCGCACCGGTGCCGCCGAAAGTCAGGCTGCCGATGGCCGCGACGTTGGTCGAGTTGATCGCTAGGCTGGCCGTGGCGCCAGCGGTGAGCGAGTTGACCGTCACATTCGACTTGAGGCCGAAGGCACCGCCCTTGTCCACGCCGGCTGAGTAGAATTCCGTGGAGCTGCCCGCAAGCGTCCCGCCGTTAACCACGGTGGGGCCGCCATAGTTATTATAAGTCACGCTGGGACTACCAGTGCCGTTCCCAGGAAAAAGCGTCTGAGTGCCTGTGCCGATTTTGATTAACGATCCGCCTGTGCTGGAGGCTCCCTGCAGAGGAATGCCACTAATATTGTTTGAGAAAGCAGCATCGGAAATATTCCCGTTGAAAGTTCCGCTTCCGTTGTCGCCTCCCACGGTGAGCGCAGCAGAAGTTCCACTCGTTTTTCCGAGAACGATCGCGCTGGGAATACTTTGATTGGTGCTATTGCCGCCGGTGATCGTGCCTACGGTGATGTTGTTACCGTTAAGCCATAGCGCCGATTCATTCACCGTGGCGGCAATGTTGATAGGCGAGTTCAAGCCCAAAGCACTGCCGGTTTGCACTCCGGTGACAGGATCGTAAGTCGAAGCAATATTGACCTTAATTGCATTCCGGGCTCCGCCGACGTTGGTCGTGCCCGTGTAGGTATTTATCTTGTCGAGCGTTATGGTGCCGTTTGCGCCGCCAGACGCGGTGAAGTTCCCTGCGCCAGTGATTCCTCCCGGGGCGAAGGTGGACTCGGTAGCATTTTGACCATTCGTGCTAAGTGTGGTCCCCGCAGCGAGAGTGACGGCACCCGTGCCCAGTTTGGCGCTGGTGTTTCCAATGTTGAGAGTGCCCGAATTGACAAACGTACCGCCGGTATAAGTATTGACGCCACTAAGGGTGAGCGTTCCGGCTCCGACCGGACTGTAAACCACCGAAGATGCCGTCGAACCGTTGTCGGCGATGATCGAACTGATCGTCGTGCTTTGAGCGTTGTTGGAAATGTCGAGTTCGCTGTTCGCGCCGATGAACAGATTGCCTCCGCCCGAAATGGTCAAACCGCCGCCGGTACCGCCGGAGTTGAGAATGCCGTTCAAAGTCAGGTTATTGGCGCCGAGGGCGAGCACGATGGCAGTCGTGTCCGTGTTGAGCACCTGCAGGGTGTTGCCCGTCGCGCTTGCCGTGAGCGTCACAGCGGCACCGAGCGTGAAATTGGTCGCACCGGTCTGACCGCCCGCCGTGCCGCCGCCGGATGCTGTCAGTGCTGTTCCCACGGAATAGGGGGTGATGGCGCTGCTGCCGCCGTTGCTGACGGCATAATTGAGCGCCGTGCCCGTGCCGATGGTCGCCCACGGCGCGAGGATGCCGCTTGAATCATTGCTGTTAGTCGTGGTGATCGCACCGGTCGTATTAGCAAAGTTCACGGCACCCGGGATGGTGGTGCTGCTGTGGGTGATCGTACCCAGGTTTAACGTATTGGTCGCAACTGTGTTGTTGATCACACCATACCCCGTGAGGTTCGTGGTGGTGAAGCTTTGGGTGCTACCTGCAGTGCTCGAATAGTTGAATGTCCCGGTTTTGAGATTCAAGACCGTCGAAGCAAGCGAGCCTCCGCCGCTGAGGGTCAGCGCCCCCGAGTTCAGATTGGTCGCACCCGTGTAGGTATTCGCTCCGGAAAGGGTCCATGTGCCGGTGGCATTTGCGGTCAGGGTTCCCGCGCCGGTGCCGATGATGCTGGCAATGGTTCCGCCGGTGCCGGTCAGGGTCAGGTTGTCTCCAGACCCTGTAATGGTCCCGACGTTCGAGAGAGTGATAAGGCCAGTGCCCCCAATGGAAACACCCGTGGAACCTAGGGTCACCAATCCGGCGTAGGTTCCCGCGGTCCCGCTGCTGTTGGTCAATGCACCACCGTTGCTGATGCCCGTCCCTTGCAGGCTCAGCGCGTTTGTTCTAGTCATCGTGGTGCCGTTCAAATCCAGCGCCGCACCGGCAGCCACGGAAACCGCCCCGGTGTTCCCACCAAGAGCTGCCGCGTTGCCGATCTTCAAAGTGCCAGCGGTGACCGTGGTTCCGCCCGTGTAGGTATTCGCTCCGGAAAGGGTCCATGTGCCGGTGGCATTTGCGGTCAAGGTTCCCGCGCCGGTGCCGATGATGCTGGCAATGGTTCCGCCGGTGCCGGTCAGGGTCAGGTTGTCTCCAGACCCTGTAATGGTCCCGACGTTCGAGAGAGTGATAAGGCCAGTGCCCCCAATGGAAACACCCGTGGAACCTAGGGTCACCAATCCGGCGTAGGTTCCCGCGGTCCCGCTGCTGTTGGTCAATGCACCACCGTTGCTGATGCCCGTCCCTTGCAGGCTCAGCGCGTTTGTATTGGTCATCGTGGTGCCGTTCAAATCCAGCGCCGCACCGGCAGCCACGGAAACCGCCCCGGTGTTCCCACCGAGAGCTGCCGCGTTGCCGATCTTCAAAGTGCCAGCGGCGACCGTGGTTCCGCCCGTGTACGTATTCGCTCCGGAAAGGGTCAACGCGCCGGTTCCATTCTGAATCAATGATCCCGGTCCAGAGATAATTCCCGATAAGATGTTGGCGGAGGCGCTCTTAAAGACCAGCGCACCGTTGTCCGTGATGGCCCCCGCATACGTTCCCCCACCCAGTGTCGTGGCCGTCGCATTGCCGATTTGCAACGTACCGCCCCCGATGAAAGTCGGTCCGGTATAAACACTGTTCCCCGTCAGGACGAGCGTCCCGCCGCCCGCAGCGGTGAGCGTACCCGCCGCCGCGCCGATGACCGGCGCCGAAATCGTCAAGGTCGCTCCGCTGTTGACGTTCGCAATGAACTCATTCGCGCCAGCACCGATGATACCGGTGCCACTGATCGTATAGCTGCCACCGCCACTGCCGTTGCCGGCGTAGAGCAGTCCGCCGCCAGCCGTAAACGTGAGGCTCTTGGCACCCAGCGCCAGCGTGTTGTTGCCAGTGTCGGAGATGGTCAACGAGTTGATGGTCGAGTTGGCCGACAACGTCGTCGCCCCGATTTCGTTGTCGTTGTTCGCGGTGACGGTGTCCGACGTCACCGTCGGGAACGTGGCGTTGTACGTCGTCAGCGGCGTGATCGCGCTGCCCGGCGTGTTGTTCACCGCGAAGTTGGTGCCGCCAACCGTGGCGTAGCCGCCGATGATCCCGTTCGCGTTCGGTAGCGACGTGGTAATCGTCCCGGCCGTGCCGAAATTCACCGCGCCACCCACGTTGCGGGTGGTCGTTCCCAGATTAACCGTTTCGCCGCTCGCGCCCACCGTCACTCCGGACGTGCCCGGCGCGATGGTCGTGCCCGTGAAATTCTGCGTGCCCCCGACCACCGAGTAGGACAGCGTACCCCCGCCCAGCGATAATGCAGTGCCAGTGGCGCCGTTGAGGGAACCGCTGCCGCTGATGGCGAGCGTACCGCCATTGACGGCAGTGGTTCCAGTGTAGGTGTTCGCCCCGGCGAGCGTCTGCGTGTTCGTCCCGATTTTGGTCACGCTCCCCGCGCCGCTGATGATGCCCGAGTAGGAAGGATTGAGGGTGTTGCTCGCGTAAGAGGCATTACTGTTGCCGATGGTCAGGTTAACCGTCGCGGGCGTGCTATCGATGTTCACGAGCGCCAGGTCGCCAAAGCTGCCCGCCGTGGCGCTGCCCGTGCCGTTCAATCCGCCCAAAGTGATGGCAATCGTGTTGACGGCGGACGCGCCGATGGTCAGCAGGCCGGCCGTGCTGTTCGTATTGATCACGCTGTACTGGAGCGCGTTGGTGCTTTGGAGGTTGAGCGTACCCGCCGTCAGCGTGGTGTCGCCGATGAAGAGGTTAGTGCCGCTCAACGTGAGCGTGCCCGCGGAGTTCTGCGTCAGGCCCGTCACGTTACTGCCCAGAACAGAGCTGATCAGAGTCCCGCCCGTCCCGGTTCCGGAGTCCGTGATCGACCCGATGTTGTTCACGTTCGTCGTTGAGACCGTGATGCCGTTCGCGATGGAGCTATTGTTGTTGAGCGTCAGGTTGCCGGTGCCAGCCACGCCGCCCGACACAGTGAACACCCCCGAGGTCGTGTTCGCGTTGGTCAACGTCGTGCCCCCGGAGTTTACCACCAACGCATTCGTGCTGATGGTCAGCGGATTTTTCGCCGCACTCGTCGTAATGGCAGTCACGTTCGAGCCAACGCCGCCCGTGATCGTGTTGGTGCCGGTGTTGTTGGTGCCGACGGCCACCCCATTGACCGTCGCGCTGTTGAAGGTGATCGTGCCGCTGTTGTTGACTGGAGCGGTCGTAAAGTTGACGACATTGCCCGCATTGTTGGCGACGTCGGAAACGAACACGTTGCCCGTGCCGGTGATGCCGCCGGAGACGGTGATGGAGCTGGCGCCGGTGTTGAATGGGGCAAGGGTGAGATCGCCGATGGTCAGCGAGATCGGCCCGCTCAGGGCCAGGTTATAGTCGGACGCGCTGATGACATTCGCACCTTCGCCAGTCTTGGAGCCAACCGTAACGGGGTTGCTAAACGTCTGGGCTCCACCTACCCCGCCTCCGACGGTCGCCGCGAAGTCCATCGTCGCGTTGGTGGTCGTCGAGCCGTTGCCCAGAAAGATGGTGTTGGTACTCTTGCCCAGGGAGTTGGACGAGCCAGCAGCCGTGTTGTTGAAGATTACGACCCCGTTCTGAATCGTAATGCCGTTGTTGTAAGTGTTGCCGAGATTTCCCAGCACCAGATCCGAGGTGCCATTCTGGACGATTCCGGTTACGTTGGCGCCGACCGTGCCATTGAGGAAGGTAGACCCGGCGGGCGCAGTAGCGATCCCCACGCTGGGGTAGATGGCCGTCGCGGTACCCGAGTTGGTGAACGTTCCGGCGTTGTTGATCCCGCCGGAAAGCGTGAGAGTTCCCGATCCGGTCCTGGTCAGGTTCGCGGTGCCGGTGCTGGTGATGGCCGCGCTGATCGTCGAGGTACCCGCGATGTCGAAATTGCCGCTCTGGCCCAAAACAATACCAAGGGCGGTGGCACCACTGCCGCCAGTGATGTTGAGGGTCGCTCCCGTCCCCACAAAGAACAGATCAGCCGCGTTGGAACCAGTGACGCCGTCGCCCAAGTCGCCCGCGCCACCCAAGGTGAGCGTGTCGGCCGCCGCGCCACCGCTGTTGGAAATCGTCAGTGGCGTCGTGCTCAGGTCATTGAGCGAGCCAAACGTTTCACTGGTACCGAGCGTGAAATTCGCCGGGTTATACGCCGTGCCAGACGTGAAGACCACGTCGTTGGTCACCCCGGGAACAGCGTTCGTGGAATAGGTGGCAGCGGCGGTCAGATCGGTGTTGGTGTTAACGACATCGGCCTCCGTGTTGCTCTGGGACCTGGCTTGGTACTGGAGCGACAGGAGCGCCAGGGCACAAAAGGCCGGAACGCACGTCAGGGCACGGCGACGGCGGTCCAAATGGCTTTGGCAGACGGTCTTAAGCGAAAAAGCGGGGCGGCGAGTCATTGCGGAGGGTAATTTCGGAGGGGCAGTCGAACTCGGAGACCATATCAGAGACCTGGAAAACACCTAGACATTTATTGTGCGGTTTTGAGCGAAAAACGTGACGACTTGGCGGTATCCCAGCCGGCCCCCCGGCAGCCCACTCATGTCCCGGGACGAAAATGCCGGCACGGCGGTGCGTCCGCGACCTTGACCAGGCCTCCAGCCGCCGTCTACGCTCCGGCCATCGTGTTCGCCCGAGTATGCCTCCTTCTTTTCGCCCTGCTCTGCGGCCGCGCGCAGGCGGCGGGCACCGCGGCGGTTTATTTCAGCTCCGAGTTGCACCCGAAGGACGCGCGCTGGTTCAAAAGCCCTTGGCCCGAGTCCGAATGGCGGTACAAGCTGACGCCGCAGACCCCGCTTTACCTGACCCGGATCGATCCTGCCTCGTCCCTGACGACCATCAACGTCGATCCCGCCAAGACCTACCAGTCCGTTTTGGGCCTGGGTACGTCGCTCGAGGAAACCTCCGTTTACGCGCTGACCAAGCACCGCGACGACGCGCAAACCAAGGAAATCCTCCGCTCGCTCATCGATCCCGCGGCAGGGATCGGCATGAGCTTGTTCCGGCTGACCATCGGAACCTCCGATTTCGCCGACGGCCGCGCGGTTTCGGCCAACCCGCAGGGGTTCTACAGTTATCAGGATGATCCCAAGGGGGAGTTCTCGATCGAGAATGATCGCAAGCTCAATATTTTACGGGTGATCAAACTCGCCCAGGCGGTGGCGCAGGAGTCCGGCCAGCCGATCAAATTCTTCGCTTCGGCTTGGAGCCCGCCGGGCTGGATGAAGGACAATGGGGTGCTCATCGGCGGCAAGCTGAAAACCGCGATGATCCCGGCTTACGCCGTCTATCTGCGCAAGTTCGTGCAGGCTTACCAGGCCGAGGGCATTCCGATCTACGCGATCACGACCAACAACGAACACTATTTTGCGCCGCAGAATTATCCCGGCTGTTTTTTCGACCAGACGCAAGAGAGGCTCCTGGTCGAGGCGCTCGGCCGGGAGTTCAAGCAGGCCGGTCTCGCCACCCGGATCTGGATTTTAGATCATAATTTCAATATCTGGCCGCAAGCCGCCAAGACTTTGGCGGGTTTGAAGGCGGATGCGGCGGCAGACTACGATTTCGCCGACGGCGTGGCTTTCCATCATTATGGCGGGGAAGCGACGGAAATGGGCCGGCTGCACCAGGCGTTCCCGGACAAAAGCATCCAGTTTACGGAAGGCTCCAAGTGGGGCTGCGCGGGCATGAACGGGATCGCGCAACTTTTTCGCAACTGGTCCAGCAGCTACGTCTCCTGGGTCACGATGGCGACCGCGACGCCGGAGGAGCACATTCAGGGGACGTACAACAAGCCGCCGGCGCTGAGCCCGACCTTGTTGATCAAGGACGACGGCGAAGGGCCTGCCTGGCACAAGACGCCGGAATACTATTTGTACGGACAGTTCATGAAATTCGTCCGGCCCGGCGCGGTGCGCATCGAGAGCGATCCCGGCAGCGAGGAAACGGCTACCAATGTAGCCTTCAAGAATCCAGACGGCACGATTGTCATTGTGGCCGTCAATCAGAACGAGTGGGTGCAAGATCTGCGTTTTATCATCGGCGCCAACCAGCTCGCGACCACCATTCCGGCCGCGACGGTTGCTACTTACGTCTTGCCGGCGGATGAAAGCCCCAGTGCAGGCGCGCCCGCCGGCTTGCCCGACGTGGGAGCACGCCCTCAGCCGCCGACCGGCACTGGTGGCGCGCTCAAGGAATGGTGGCTCAACCCAAAAGGCACGGGACCAAAGCCGGGGCCGCTTGCAGACGACCCGCGGTTTGCCATTCAACCCACGGGGACGAAGATCATCACGGAACTGAAAACGCGGGATGACTGGAAGGATGGCTCCGGCACTCGTCTCCGCGGTTTCATCCATCCGAATACCACAGGGCCGCACGTCTTTTACATCTCGGGCGACAGTAGCGCGGAGCTCTATCTGAGCGTTGATGACGACCCCGCCCATAAGAAACTCATTGCGACCTGCCCGCGCTGGGCCGGCGGCTTCGATTGGCATCCGGAGCAAAAATCGCTGCCTATTATGTTGGAAGCCGGCAAGAAGTACTACTTCGAGACCCTCCAACGCGGCGGTGGCGGCAACGGCCACACGGACGTCGGCTGGGATATTCCGGGCATCGCCAACCAGAAGGTCATCTCGGGCCACTTCTTATCGCCGCCCGCGGATGTTCCGGCGGTCAGCCGGTAAAGCGCCCCGAACGCTTGAGCGTTGAACATTCGGAGCTTCCCATATATAAGTTGTAAGTTCGCCTTCGCGGAACGGTTGTTTGTTCGTTCATCCCTCTCCCCCCTCCACGCCCTGCGCGATTTTGACGCGCAAGGGGCGGCTGTCCCCTATTCTTCGTGCCCAGACCCCAGCCATCGATGCGTTCCTTAATCCTCGCCCTTCTCCTCCTTGCGCCGGCCTCACAGCGTCTACAGGCGCAAGCTCCCAGCCTGCGGCAAACTGAGCTGCTCAACGGGGCCGGCTGGCAATTCACCGGTGCGGGTGACGGGGCCGCGCTGCCGGCCCTCGGCTCAGACGCTTTCGTGCACGCCGCCTGGAGCAACGTCACGGTGCCGCACATCTTCCAAACCCGCAGCGCCTACGACACCTTGGCCAAAGGCTGGTACCGGCGCCAAGTCACGGTCGAGCTCGGCAGCGCGGGCAAGGAGTTCTACCTGGTTTTCGAAGGCGCCGCCAGTATCGCGGACGTGTATGTCAACGGCCAGCATCTCGGCCAGCATCGCGGCGCTTACACGCGCTTTGTTTTCGACGCGACCAAGGCGCTGCATCCCGGCGCCGGCAACGAGTTGGACGTGCTGGTCGACGACAGCCCGGAGAACACCCTGGACTGCCTGCCGATCAGCCAAACCGGCTTGTATAAGGTCTGGGGCGGCCTGTATCGCAATGTCTGGCTAGTCGCGACGGCTCCCGTGCACATCGATCCGACCGACGACGCTGCACCCGGCGTGTATCTCACGCCCAAGGACGTGTCCGAGCAATCGGCCGGCTTGAACGTGCGCGTTCTCCTGCGCAACGACGCCAGCAGCGCGGCTCGAGCGGAGGTGCGGGCGCGCATTCTCGATCCCAGCGGCGCCGAAGTCCGGACCCTGACGGCTCCCGCGACGCTCGCCCCGCAGAGCCGGACCACGGTGGAACTCTCCACCACCATCGAGCATCCGCAGCTCTGGGAAGCTTTGCACGGCCGCCTCTACCACGTGGAGACGTCTGTCTACGTCAACAATCAGCCGGTTGATGAAGTGACCGAGGCCACGGGCTTCCGTTGGCTGAACTGGGATTGGAAAGGCGGCTCGGTGACCCTTAACGGCAAGCCCATTCATCTCTACGGCGCCAACTTGCACCAGGAAACCGAGCTGAAAGGATCGGCCGTTTCCCCGGAGGATCTGAAAGCCAATTTCGACACCATGCAGGACCTCGGGATGAACTTCCTGCGCCTGCCGCATTATCCCCACGCGGCGCTGGAGTACGATTTGGCCGACCAGCATGGCATCCTCTGTTGGGCGGAAAACGGCCACAGCAACAGCAAGGACATCGTCAGTCCCACGGCCTCGCAGATCACCACGGAACTGGTCAAGCAGAATTACAACCATCCTTCCATCGTCATCTGGAGCATGGGCAACGAATCCAACGCCGCGGTCGCGGACGAGTGCGTGCCCATCGCCAAGGCACTGGACACGTCCCGGCCGGTTTGCGTGGCGAACATGAAATCCGAACTCGCCGATTTTCACACGCGGCATTGTTACTACGGCTGGTATGGCCCGGACCTCGCCGGGTTCAAACCCGGGGGCTTCATCACGGAGATCGGCGGCGGCGGCGTCGTCACCACGCACTGCGACTACGGCCAGTGCGACTGGAACGTGAACAAGTATGAGCCGGAAGAGTATCAGCAGATCGTCGAGGAAAACAATTTCCAGAAAGCGTTCCACGGCGACGACGGGCATCTGGGTCTTTTCGTTGTGTGGTGTCTGCGCGAGTTCAGCGACATGAAGTACAAAGGGCCGGTCGGCATCAACTCGAAGGGTTTGATTACCTACGCCGGTGACAAGAAAGATGTTTATTATCTCTACCGTTGTTTTCTGCGCCCGACCGAGCCGACCTTGCACATCACTTCTAAGCGATATTTTCTGCGCCAGGGCGCGGTGGACAACGGCGTCAAAGTCTATAGCAACGCCGCGAAAGTGACCCTCACCCTGAACGGCCAGAAAGTTTCAACACTCGGCAACGGCCAATACGTCATTCCCAATGGCCCGTGGGTGGTGCATCCCGAGAGGAAAAAGAAAGTCAACGGGGTGGAACCTCCCGCCGCGACCCCGCGGGCGTACGAGCCGGAGAAAGTGGACAACGTCTTCTACTGGCCGGTGCCGCTGCGAACCGGCAAAAACGTGGTTACAGCCACGGACGACGGCGGCCATAGTGACACGGCCACGATTTACTTCTATGGCAACAACGGGTTGCCCGAGTTGCCGCACGCGCCGTTGCCGATCAGCAATCTGGCGAGCAGCAACCCGGCCAACCCGGCCCATTACATGGACATGCCAGTGCAAGCGCAGTGGCCCATTTACTCGGATCTCGATTCCACGGCGGACAATTCCTGGGACACCCTGCCACGGGAGGTGGAGGGTGCTTCTTGGATCGCGTTGCGGCGCGTGACCAAGCCGGATAAGGCCGACCCCTCCGCCAAGCCCAGCAAAACCCCCGCGGTGCCGGACCAGTCTACCAACCTGTCTTTCACGGCGACCAAGCCCGAAAATATCTACGTCGTGGCCACCAAGGGGAACACGCCGCCGGCCTTCGCGGGAGCGCAGTTCAAGGAGGTACCGTCGGCGGCCGGCCTCTGGCGCGACAATGCACTCCAATTGGTCCCCATGCAGCTTTTCGTGCACCAGGCCGCCGCCGGGGAAAAGATCAACCTGGCTCTGGGCGACCGCGACGCCGTGGTTCTCATTAAATAGCTAATCAACGCCATCCCCCATGCTTACTCGCAAGTTCCCTCGCAGGCTTAGACTCACGCGGGCTCTCCCGGGCCTTCTTTTGCTGGGCTCCTCCTTGGCGCGGGCCGACGTCAAACTGCCGGCGCTCTTCGGCGACCATATGGTCCTGCAACAAGCGGCGACCGTGCCGGTTTGGGGTTGGGCCGATCCGGGCGAGAAGGTCTCGGTCGCTTTCGGCGGCAAGAAAGCCGAAGCCACCCCCGGCGCCGACGGCAAGTGGCGCGCGGACCTTCCTGCGCTCCCCGATGGCACGCCACCAGGAACGCTGGTCATCGCCGGCAAGAACACCATTACCCTCAACGACGTTCTGGTGGGCGATGTTTGGGTTTGCGGCGGTCAGTCAAATATGGCGTTCGGCGCCAGCCGAACCCAGGTCGCGGAGGCGACCGACAGCCAGATCCGCTTATTCCTCGTGCCGCAGACACTCGCGCTGGCCCCGCGGGAGGACGTGCACGGTTCCTGGAAGGTTTGCTCGCCCCAGAGCGCGGGCGGCTTTACCGCGGTCGGCCTGGCCTTCGGCCAAAACCTGCGGACAGCGCTCAAGCGTCCCATCGGCCTAATTGAGTCGTGCGTCGGCGGCACTGGCGCGCAGGAGTGGACGCCACTGGCTGCGTTGCAAGCCAATCCCGCGCTGAGCCACTACGCCGCTGCTTTTGCCAAGATCGCCGCAACGTATCCTGGCGGGGACGCCGAATATATCGCCAAGTCCGAGGCGTACGTCGCCGCGGCTAAGGATTGGAAGGATGACCCGGAATACCAGACCGCCCTGAAAGCTTGGACGGCCGCTTCCGCTCAGGCTAAGGCAGCCGGGCAGCCCATCCCCGCCGCCCCGAAGCCGAAGACGCCCGCACCCTCCAGTCCGCTGGGAAGACGCGGCGACCCGGTGCTGCTCTATAACGGAATGATCGCTCCGCTGATACCATACGCCATCAAGGGAGCCATCTGGTATCAAGGCGAGAACAACGCCCAGAACGCCGGGATGGCAATCGAGTACCGCACGCTCTTCCCGGCCATGATCCAGGGCTGGCGCGGGCTGTGGAAGGAGGGCGATTTCCCGTTCCTCTTCGTCCAGCTCGCCAACTTCAACCGCGCGGGCGACGGCTGGCCCATGCTGCGCGAATCGCAGTTGAAAACCCTCGCCCTGCCCAAAACCGGGATGGCTGTCACCATCGACATCGGCACGGGCGGCAACATCCACCCGCCGGACAAGGCGGACGTGGGTGCGCGGCTCGCGCTGGCGGCGCGGCACGTCGCTTACGGCGAGAACCTCGCCTACACCGGACCGATCTATGAAGCCATGAAACCTGTTGCCACCGCGATCAGCCTTTCCTTCAAGACCGATTCGCTGGGTGGCGGACTCGCCATCGGAACGGCTCCTTGGGTCGACCCGCTGGCCGCACCGGTGTCGAAAACGGAACTGGAAGGCTTCGTGATCGCAGGCGAGGACAAAAACTGGCTTGCGGCGCAAGCCAGGATCGTGGCAAACACGGTGGTTGTTTCGAGTGCACAGGTACCGAAACCTGTCGCCGTGCGCTACGCCTGGGCGGCCAATCCTCCCTGCAACCTGTATAACAAGGCGGGCCTGCCCGCATCCCCTTTCCGCACGGATGAATGGCCGCCGGAGACCGTGGCACCGACTGCCCCCCACCCCCAAGAGCCAAATGCAACACCATAAGACAATTCCGTGGACCGCTCTTCTTTGCCTCCTCGTTGGGTCTATTATCAACGCGAGGGCAGCGGAGACCGGCCAATCGAACGTGGCCTTGAACCGGGCTGCTTATCAATCCAGCGCGATCAACTACGATAATGTCGCTCATCTAGCCACGGACGGGAGCAACGAGACGTTCTGGCAAAGCAAGCCCGAAGAGCAGTCGTGGATTTACGTCGATCTTGGCGGCGTGCGCAGGATAAGTAGCATCCAGTTGGATTGGGGGTCCCTGGCGCCAGCGGGTTGTTCGATCCAAGTGTCCGCGGCGACGAGCTTGCCGTCCCAATGGACTGACGTTGCGCACTTGGACCGGATTGACGGGCGGACGAGCAGCGTCAATGTCCCCGGCGTCGAAGCGCGCTTCGTGCGGATGATCACAGACCGCGGCGGAGCCCCGGCCGGCTGCCAGGTCGTTGAATTCAGTGTGTTTGGTCAGCCGCCGCCGGCGGCGCCACCGGTGGATTTGCGGCTGCCGCCACCGGACCTGGAAGGAAAGATGCCGTTGGATGGCGCGGGTTGGCGCTTACAAAATACGCTGCTGCTCCGGGATGACGGAGGAACGATCTCGAAGCCGGCATTAGCCGCGGCCACCTGGCTGCCCGCCAAGGTGCCTGGCACGGTCCTGAGCAATTATCTGGCAGACGGAGCTGTCCCCGATCCTAACTTTGGCGACCAGCAAAACCTCATCTCCGAATCCTTCTTCCAGCACGACTTTTGGTATCGGAAAGAGTTTGTTTTCCCCCAGATCACAGCCGGCCAGCATTATTCCCTGCACTTTACGGGCATTAACTGGAAAGCGGACGTCTACCTCAATGGTGAACCGGTCGGGCACATAGACGGAGCCTTTCAGCGCGGCAGCTTCGATGTCTCGGGAAAGCTGTTGCCAGGACAGAAAAACATCCTGGCGGTATTAATCCATTGTTGCCCTCATCCGGGGCCGACCAACGAGAAATCGCTGGCGCGCATGTCGCACAATGGCGGGGTTCTGGGCCTCGACAGCCCAACTTTTGTGGCGAGCCAAGGCTGGAACTGGATGCCTTCGATCCGGGGTCGGAACATCGGCATCTGGGACCACGTTTATCTACAGGAGACCGGCCCCGTGATCCTGGTCGATCCATTCGTCCGCACGACCGTGGCCAAAGATTTGCACCGGGCTGACGTGAGCATCGAGGTCACGTTGAAAAACCTGGATGACACACCGGTGCATTCGACGCTTGCCGGGCACTTGGGGGATCTATCCTTCAGCCAGGACGTCACCCTGAGCGCCCGCGAAAGCAAGACCGTGCATTTGGATCAGAGCACCCATCCCCAGCTAACGCTGATCAATCCGCCGTTGTGGTGGCCGAACGGTTACGGCGAGCAGCCTCTCGAGCATCTAACCCTGAATGTAACCGCCGGCAATGTCCCCAGTGCCACGCAACTGGTTACCTTTGGCGTGCGAGAGCTAAGCTACGATACGTCTGATCATATCCTCAAGTTGTCCTGCAACGGACAGCACATTCAGTTGAACGGCGGCAACTGGGGCATGGACGAAACGATGTTGCGCTACGAGGCCAAGGATTACGATAACACCATCCGCCTGCACAAAGCGATGAACATGGTGATGATCCGCAATTGGGTGGGTCAGATCGGCAAGGAAGAGTTCTTCGATGCTTGTGACAAGTACGGACTTCTGGTTTGGAACGACTTCTGGCTGGCTAATCCCGCGGACGGCCCCAATCCCACGGATGACGGCATGTTCCTGGCCAATGTCCGCGATCGCATCGCGCGCATTCGCAATCATCCGTCCCTGGCTCTCTACTGTGGACGCAACGAGGGCAACCCGCCCAAGGATCTGGACAAAGGCATGACCGAGGAAACGTCCTCACTCGACGGGACCCGCTATTACATTCCTAACTCGGCGAGCGGCCTTGTCACCGGCCACGGTCCCTACGAGCCAAAGGAAGACGACTGGTATTTCAAGAACCGCGGGGTCACCTTGCATAGCGAGCTCGGATTGGTTTGCGTGCCTACCGCCGATACGATGCGCTTGATGCTGCCCGCCAAGGAACTCTGGCCGATCAGCGACATGTGGGGACTGCACGATTTCGCGCAGCCCCGGGATCGGATCTATACAAAACGAATCAATGATTTGTACGGCCCATCCGCGGACCTCGACGAGTTTTGCGAGAAGGCGCAACTGCAAAATTGGGAAAACGCCAAAGCGATGTTCGAGGCCTGGCGGTCTAATTCCGGCAGTGGCGGATTGGCCTGGATGTCCCAACCGGCTTGGCCCTCGCTTATTTGTCAGTTCTACGACTACTACCTTAATCCCACCGGTGCCTATTTTGGAGCTAGAAACGCGAACGAACCGTTGCACATCTTGTTGGACGCGTCTTCCGGTCGGATCAAGGTGGCCAACAATACAGGCAGGAGTTTTGCCAAGCTGCACGCCGAGGCCTGGACTTACAACCTGGACGGCACGCAAAAGTCCTACCAGGAAGGATCGATTGCTTCGGACGCGACGGGTTCCGCCAGCGATTGCTTCTCCTTGAACCTTTCGCCGGACTTGACGCCCACCTATTTCGTCAAGCTCAGACTTACGGAGGGAAGCAAGCCGGTGTCGCAGAACTTTTACTGGCGCGGAGTCAAAGGGGAGAACTACCTCGATTTAAGTTCGCTGCCCAAAGTCAGTCTTACCGGGTCCTGGACCAAGACGGAATCGGCGGGACAAACCCTGCTCAATGTCCACCTTGAAAACCCGACGCCTAACGTGGCGTTGCTGGTTTGTCTGAAGGTCGTGAAATCAAGCTCGCCGAGCCAGCGTGTTTTACCAATGTTTTACGACGAAAACTACGTTTCGCTGCTGCCGCACGAGAAGTTCGACTTTCATTTGCACTGCGACTCGGAGCTGCTCGAAAACGATCAGCCTAAAATCGTTGTCGACGGCTGGAACGTCCGCACGCTGGAACTCGATAAACTGCAACTCCTCGGGCAATGACCCCCAAGGCAGCACTGCCGGACGCGATCCAGGAACGAAGCTCCCTCCGCTTGGAAATCGCTCCTCTTAGCTGTCACTGGTCAGCGGTTATACGGTGCCGATGGGGGTGCCGGCCTCGTAGCTGTCGAACCACACGTATTCCAGTCCGAGCCGGTGCGCCTCCCTCGCCGTATGGTGGAGCAACTCCCGCCACGCGTCGCTGGAGTATGGGATGATCTCTGGCAGCGGGCTGTCTGCGATGGGACAGCCCCAGCGGTTGGAAACGTCCGCGAGGCTGCACATCGTCGCGCCGCCGAACCCGGTGTCCTTGAGCGCCTCCGGGTCGCCGGTGATGCTCTCGCGGGTGACATTGCGCCCCATCCGGGAACCTGTAAACGAGGGGCCGCGCCGTGGCGGGCGGATGCGTGAACGCGTCGTCGATGTCGTCCCCGTGCAGCGGAGCAACGAGACCGGCGAAGAGCAGGAACGCGCCGAGCAGGGCGCGACGGGGCTTTAGAAGCGTGCGATGCATCGGGGCGAGCTTTGATGTGGTGGAGGTCCGTTTGCTACACGGGTTCGGGGACCACGTTGCTCCAAGCGCGGAGCCGCCGCTAGGCATCAAAGTTTCACGGTGCATTGGCGCGGTTAGCCAATGCGTCGACCTGGGGTCGACGTAGCAAGCGGATTATAACATCGATTTCCCATCCCCGGCAGAAATCCTCCGCCTTCCACCGGACGCCGCCCAAAGCCAGCACCACATCGGGCGGAAGCTTTGGTCTACTGAAGGCGTGACGGGCAAGAAAAGCCGCCGCTGGAACCATCACCAACGAAATAATCCAGCCCGAGTCTTGCATACTGGTACCAAACGCGATGACGATGCAAAGCACCGCCCCAATAAGAGATAAGAAGCGCATGCCTCCATTTCACGTCAGGACAGCCTCAAACCGTGAATGAGCAGATTCCGATTAGGAGACGATATGTTCTGACTACACAACACTCAGTCAAGGGATAATTCAGAGGCCGTCGGACGCACCAAGTCTTCGCCTATTTTTGGTCGCCTGCCCGACTTTCGACGAGCGTTCTTCGTGGCCCAATAATCGCAAACCGCTCTTGATGCCTCTTTCACCCACTTTTCGTTATCGACCAGTGCCAGGATCGTTTTAGTGCAGAAGTATTTGTGTTCGCTGCCCTTTCGATTCACCACCGGTTTGAGGAGACCTAATTCAACCAAGGCCCGGGTGGCCACGGGTTCAAAATGGAGCAAGACTCCCGCGCCTTGGTAATCGACGCGGGCGGGCAGACGGTGCAGGTTCAAAAAAGTTATGGGGTTATTGTCGTACATAAAATAGGGTTGGTTTGTTTTCAAGAGGTCATCAGTTCACCTGTCCCTATTTCAGCACGATCTCGGCTCTCTCCGTTAGAGGCTAATGGGAGTGTAAACGTCGCTAAGCCCGGAAAATGGGAGGGTAAGTTTTTCCATCTTATTTTTAGGTGAATTGGAGCATCTCGACGCACCTTCACGGAAATCATTGCGAAGTCGCTTATCACGTAATTCCTCCCGGTTTCGCATAACTGACTCCTGGAACAGCCGAGCTGACCCCAATCACTTCGGCTTCAAACGGAACACCCATTAACTGCAATAAGTGCGGTAGTCGTCGAAGTTGATATTGAACGCGTCGTGCTCGAAGGCGGTGAAGACACTGCCGTTCTTGTCGAAGTCCATAATCGGCGCGGCAGCCGAAGCTCATCCACTGGTGGCTGACCGAGGTGATCGGGAAGTCGGGACCGGGGTTAAGCTGCTGGAGGGAGACCAAGCGTCCAATTGGCCTGCACGGAGAGACTCAGTTTGTCGGTGACGGCATACTGAAAACTATTGAGCCAAAGAAAAAGTGCTCGCAGTGTTGAGGGCGTGTCGGTACCGGGGACTGCATCGCTCGAGGGGGCGCAAATTGGTCCAGCGCGTTGAACCGACGCCGGTCCCAAAAGATGCCTCGAGCGGCGCAGATCATCGGCTTGGAGCCTTGATTGTGACGACTTTACCGGTGTAAGCGACCTCGGCATCGCTTTTGTCTGTGACGCCCTCTCCCGTGCCGTGTCTCTGGCTGACCCAGATGACGTGGAACGAGCGTCCCGCGGGCATGTCGGGATAGCTGCCCTCGCGCGCGCCGATGGTGAGCGTTTGCGCGGCTTCATTCCACGTGATCGGGATGTGGGCAAAGGCGCCCTTCTCGTAATCGTAGTTGTCGTTCTCGTCCTCGTAGAGCGAGTAGGCACCGTCGGCACCGCGGTAGACGCGCAGGTTGATTGGCGCGTACGGATTTTCCGTGGCGTACTGGATGTCGGGACCCATCGGGACGATGGAGCCCGCGCGGACGTAGAGCGGGATGCGGTCGATGGGCGTCTCGACGCTGAGGGTCTGGCCGCCGGTCACCTTTTCGCCGGTCCAGAAATCATACCAGTCACCCTTGCCGGGCAGATAGACGTCCCGGTGCTGCGCGCCGGCCTGGTCGCGTAGGATGTGCCAGCCCAGATTCCGGACCTTGGATTCCAGCGCAAGGTGAAGGGGTACCCCAGCCTTGCCGTCAAGGGGAAAATCGGAGAAAACCTGGTCTCCACCGGGGACATCCGGGTTCTCCGCCTGCCCGTCGACCGTGATCGTCGTGGGATGGTCCCCGGAGGTGATCTCCAGCTCGTACCGGCCCGTTTCGGCCGGGGTATAGGTTCCCTCGATTCGGACCGATTTCGCGGCATTCTGCTCGAGTGTGAGCGGGGTCTTGAAAAGGAACGCGGTGTTGTCCTGCCCGAGGTCCATGCGCGTGCCGGTCTCGCTGCCGGTGGTGAGGAAGGTGGCCGTCACGCCGCCCGGCTGGCCGTTGAGGTCGGCCCACTGGTCCACCGTGCCGACCGATTCGCGACTGGGCTGGTAGACGGGGCAGACGAGAATCTCGGGGCCGAACATGAATTCATTCCAAGTGTCGAGCGCCTTGGGGTCGTCCTGGAAGTCCATCACCAGCGGGCGCATGATCGTCCCGCTTGCCTGCGTGATGCGCGCGCCCTCCGTATAGATATAGGGCATCAGGCGATAGCGGAGCAGGTCGAATTTCTGGATGACCGCCTCGCCCTCCGGCCCGTACTGCCAGGGAAACGGACGGCCGACGCCGTGTACGCGGTAGATCGGGCAGAAGGTGCCCCACTCGAACCAGCGCAGGAACAGTTCGCGGTTCGATTCCCCGGCCGGACTCGGCGAATAGCCGCCGATGTCGGTGGTGATATAGGGCAGCCCCGCGATGCTGTAATTTTGCAGCCCCTCGATTTGCCAGGTCAAGGCCTTCCATTCCTGTGGGATGTCGCCGGTCCAGACGGCGGCGGCGTTGCGCTGCTCACCCGCCCACGAACTGCGCGGCAGGAGGAAGACGCGCTTGGCGCTAGTCGCGGCGCGCTGTGCGTCGTAGACGGCCATGGTGTGCATGAGCGGAAACGCATCCATGATGCGGGAGATCGCCGTGCCGTTAATGTCGAGGGCGGCGTACTTGTCCTTCCCCACTTCCGGCTCCGCGCCGTCCATCCAGAAGGCGTCCTGCCCGATGGAGAGCAGGCTTTTCATGACCTGCCGCCCGTAAATCTCCCGCGCCGTCTTGTCGAACGGATTGTAATACTGGACGGTGGGCCCAGCCCAGTCGCCCAAGGGAGGATAGAGCCCGTGCGCCGCCGCGAGTTCCTTGCCGTGCTCGGTGTCGGGATCGAATTTCGCCCAGATCACGCCCATGAAGTGGATGTGGTCCTGAGTGTGGAGCTTGTCGATCATCCCCTTCACGTCGGGAAAGCGGTCCTCGACATAATGGTGCGAGCCCCAGTCGGCCCAGTTGTCCTTGGCGCCTGTCGGCTTCCAGTAAAAATAATCCTGCACCAGCGCATCGATGGGGATCTGGTGATCGCGGAAGCCTTGCGCCGCGTCGAGAATTTGCTGCTGGGTTTCGAATCTGTTTTTGCTGAACCAGAAGCCGTAGGCCCACTTCGGAAAAAGCGGCGCGGCGCCGGTCAGGTTCCGGTACTCGGCGATGGCCTGGTCCGCGGTCGAGCCGGCCATGACGTAATAGTCGGCAAGATCGCCGGCCGGGCTGTGCCAGCTGACCTGCGTTGGCGCGAGGTTGAAATCGCCCCGGCTTGTGTTGTCCCAGAAGATGCTGTAGCCCAGATTCGAGTAGAGAATCGGGATGCGGATCACGGTGTTGTTAATGCCGAGTGAGACATGGACGGTCGGCTCACGCAGATTGTTGACGACACCACCGCCGTAAAAATGTTCGCCGGGGGAACGCTGGAACGTGGCACCAACGTTGAGGCCGTCGCGCGCGGAGTTCTTCGCCGGTGAGAAGTTCCAGGCCGATTGCACGAGCAGCGTCTTGCCGCCGGCGTCGAAGAAGGAGACGAGCCCGCTGGTCTTGTCCACGACGGCGGTGAGCCGGGCCCCCTTGAGGCGGACAGTGGCGTCGTCCTGAGTCACGTCCCAACCTGCGGGACGGGGAGCGGCAATTACCTCGAAGCTTTTCTTTGCAGGGATTATCTGCCCCGGCGCCGCCTCGACCCGGATCGTTCCTGCCGACCACGGTTGCAACCGGACGGCATTTCCGCCGGTCACGACCGTCACGCTTTGGGTGGCCTGATCCACCGTGACCGTCGCGGGTGCGCCCTGGATGCCCGCGAGTAACAAGGTCGAAAGGAGGATGGCTCGTAACGGATTCATGCGTTCGACGACATGGGGCATTAAATATTGAAACTGTGCTTCGGAGGTCATGTGGTATCCCACCCAATAGAGCCTGCGTAACATCATTCCCAGTAAGATAATAAAGTAAGAGCAAAATACTGTGGTGCCGAGGATAATCGTGTTGGATAATCGTAAACGCATAAACCTCTTTAATCTAAACTCGCTCGCCACGCTTCCAGCGGTATTCCGAGTTTCTTGCCACCCTCGGAAACATTGCAGGTCATGAGGTCCCGGTAATAATCCGTCCATCCTGTAGTTGGAGAACGCATATAGCCATGTCGATCCGCTCCGTCCGCATCACCATCGGGCATCTGATGACCTTGTTTGGCAAAATGAGCACACACCCCATGGAGCCATTCATGCAGCCATACTTCCCCTTGCAATGGAATTTGCCAAGCAGCCGATTGAATGTTCGCCACCGTGGCGTATGTCGCTCCCATCGACCAATCTGAGGCACCCATTCCCAAGCCCCAGCCGCCGGATTTTATGGATGTGCCATTCTGCAGATTATTCTGCGGCCAGAAGACGAAAACTGAATCGTACTTGGTCTTCACCTCGTGAAGCTCCATCTCCATTCGGGTATCGGTCGGAGAGGGCCACCATGTACCCTTTCCCAACTCGGTGAGCGTTGAGAGCGCCCGTTCAATGATGACAATATCTTTTTCAACGCCAGCTTGCCCGTGGGTCAGATCGCTGACGAGTGCGGGAAATCCGTGAAAGGATTCAACCGCTTCCTCAACCTCCAAGCGTGGCAGCTCGTGAACGAATTGCTTGGAAAAACCCAATCTTGTCGGCACACGGACCTCAATCCGTGGATAAACCAAAAGCAGGCATCGCCAGAGGGTCATTGAAGTTGGTCGAGCATACCATTTTGTTGGGGTGTTTCCAAGCTCAGGATCGGCCCAGGGATATTCCTGCGCCATTCCGAGGGCGGACATAGGGGACCTACCACACCAAGGCCCTGAAGCGTCCCTGTTCATTCCCGCCAACATCCGTACAGTGCTGCATGGCAAAAGACAATTTTTCGTTCGAGAAGCGGCGTAAGGAGATGGAGAAGAAGGCCAAGAAGGAAGAAAAGAAAAAGCGGAAGCTGGAGGGTGAGAAGCCTGCGGAAGAGGTGAAACCTGCTGAAAATGCCTCTGATGTATAAAAAAGGCGAGTGTGCCACTTCACTCAAAAATCGAACGGTACCACAGTGTCGAGTTTTTCAGAAGACCTTTTGACGAGCCGTAATTTGCAACGACTTAAGAAAAACTTCGTACTGTTGGAAGGTGGGCGTGAATGAATCATCAGGTTGGCCATCAAGCCACTTTTCTGCCGCCTCGTCTTCGTGATCAATATCGAAGACGGCTTTCCCTTCCGCGTGTTTATCCTCCATTGAATCCGGCAGCTTAGGATGTCGGATTTCAAAATGTCCATTGACGGCGTAGCGGCCATCGTTTGTAAAGCCCTGCACGACAAGGACGAGCATGTCATTGTTGACGGGACCGCCGGTGTTTCCCTGAACGTACGTGCTCAAAAAGATCACGGCTCGACCCCAAGGGTATGTTCGGTAACGCAATTTGGCGGCGAAACATCGACCGGCATCCGTCGAAGGAACTTCGGGAAGTTGCCCATCATTAAGGACTTTGCGTGCTGGCCCCGCATCAGCAGGTGCGATGTCGAGCAGGTGTTTCCACTTGCTGATCGTGCCTTCAAAGCTCACCGACTGGGTGTTGTAATCTTTTGGGCGTTCGATGCTTACAATCTGAAGGGAACCTGATGCAGGAATAAAATAGCGTGGTTCCGTGTTGTGGAGTGGCTGCGTCCTTTGGATTGATGCGGTGGTACCTGATGGAACGTCGGGAGGGTCTATCGCTCCGAGTAGATTCTTTGGACCGTGCGAATGGAATTCCTGTACGCCGATCCCTGATGAATTTGGGACGACACGAACATTAGGGACGGTTTCCTTCGTTGCACAACTGCTCAAAAGCATTGTCAAGCACGACGCTGCCAAGGTGATTTTCGGAGGTGAACGCATTTAAAAGGTTTGTGGATGACAGACACCCCGGCGGGAGACAGGCAGTTATCCATTTGCACTATTTGGCATTTTTCGGATCAATATCTTTTGGTGGCCCATCCATCGGCTCAAAAGATGTCACCGACTGAGGGCGAACGAAGACCGTGCCAGTAAACGGAGGATCAGAAAGATACCATTTCCCCGCTCCATTGGGAGTGCGAACATTGTCGATACGGATCATGTCGTTACCAGCAACGGCCTTGGCAAGCTCATCAGGAGACAGAACAGAAGTGCCTGCCACATCGGATAGCTTTTCGAAACGGAGAAAATACCATTGGCTAGACCCGCTGCCGCTTCGGGAACATGCCGCCAGACAACCAGCAAAAAGTATCCCAACCGCGAGCAAAGTTCTGTGAATAGATGTCATGGTGACAAGGTAAAAGCGTCGGTGAAAATGGAACGATCTCACTGAGACTTCAACGTTTAAAGCGTGATTTCTCGGCCCATTGATAAAACCTCGTCAACCACTCCCGCATGGTTTTCTTCGGGGTAAAAACAAAGGTAATTCCTACGAGAGGGAATATCATGCAAATGCAGTGACGCCCAACTTTGTCGCAAAATCGTTTGCTGGTACACCATTAACAGAGATCGTTGCGTCTGGATGGAACAACACATACACAGGTTGAATGCATACGATTGAACCGATGAATAAAAACCACCAGCCAATAAATTTGAACGACCCTGCCAGTCTCTCGATACGAAGCGAAAGCTTTTCTTCTGTGCTCATTGTGTCGCCCATCGAGTATCGACCGCAGTTTTCATTGACCCGGCGTATACCAAGAATCGCAGCACTGGACAAGGAGATTCTATCGTCGATGGAACTACGCTGCATTGATCCTCGACACGCCTCAGATTATTTCGTACAATAACCTATCGAGTGGAACGCTCCCGTGCGTGTCCCAACATTGTTCTGGCACTGTGCAAAGATGGGGAGTGAGAGTTCAGAGGGGCGGCGTGGAATTGTTTTGGCGGGAAAGGGATGCGTAAGGTGCTGAACGTGAGTAGTATGTTATCAGGAGACCAGGGGATCTTTGCGAAAAATGTGTTCTGCCCGGTGATGGACAACGATTCAAACGCATGAGCATGAAAGTCATTTACAAGATCACGTATCCCAACGGGAAGATTTACATTGGCCAAGATCGTACAGACAGCATCAACTATTTTGGGAGTGCTGCTCATCATCTAATTGCTGTCGACTTCCCGACTCGTGAACAGCGAAGGGATTTTACCGTCAGACGTGAAATCTTGTGGGAATCCGACGACGCTACCAACGAGGAACTGAGCCGCCAAGAATTAAAGTTCATCCTCCAGCACCGATCCAACGATCCTGCTATAGGATACAACCGTTGGCCCAAGTTGATATCCCAGGTTGATGGCTGATGCCATACATGAACAGTATGCCGAGTGATGTCTGTCTCTCCTGCGTGTTTTCACCGAAATTCAGCGTCCCTTTGGCCCATGGGCTTCAAAAACAGTGTTGCCACTCGATAGGAGTCACGCTCTTGGCTTTCCGCTGTGGTGACACTCGGAACTCATTTGCGGCGTCTATGGGCCATTCTGAACGTGTTATTGATGACGTGCAGATTGTAAACGAGCCTGAAACGGCGGCGGCACTCCAGGGATTTGGGGATTGACCCGAAAACCAAAATTGCACATCCTCCTGGCAATTTGCGAAATAAAAACATGAGATCGCTCCACTCACTTGCTCTTCTCGCCGCAGTCACGCTCGTATTGTTCATCATCGTGCCACTCGTTCACGCTCAGGCCGACCTTACGTTTGGTGGCGGCGACGGTGCACCTCTTGAACTGACGCTCAATGGACCAGTCACCTACGTGGTGACAACTGCATCCGACGGCGTGGGGCTGGGCTTCGATTTCCAGGGCGTCGGCAATCTCTTCGCCGAAAAAGCTTATGCGACGGGCACAATCACCTACGCGGTCGATGGTGGCACTCCAATGTCGGTCCCGTATTTCAATTCGGGATTTGCTGGGGGCGGCGTTGCGGCCACGGATGTTTACCTCTTTGGCGCAATGTCCGATGTGGCGGTGGGGGACATTGTGGTGCTCAACGCGGGCACGCTGACGACTAACGCCGACTTTGAGGATGCTCCCCCCGCTGACGGATCTTACCCAACCTTTCTTTTCGACCGAGATGGCAACAAGTTGGACGTGGCGGACGGAATTTCCGTCCCAGAACCGTCTACTTGGGTAATGATTGGAGCAAGTCTTGCTCTGTTAGTGGGAATTCTGAATCACCGGCTTCGCCAAACCTGATGGATGGCGATGGGTTTAATCAGCCATTACACACTGTCTTCTCGCTGTCCGCTGTCATCAGACTCGAACGCAATCAAGACGCGCTGTAGGGCGTCCTGGCGACGTTAAACAGACTCTCCACACACCTCCAGATGGTGAAAGGCATCACTTCTTGATAAAATGAAGTATCAGCGGCACCATGGCAACAAGTTCGGGGATGGTGAGCAGGATGATGATGACAATCTTCTGCTTGCGAGTGAGTATACTCATATTTGATGTCGCCATTCAAGACGATAAGCAGTTTCTCACTCCCGCTGATTCGAGGTGCCAAAGAGTTTCTCCGGTGATGCCACGATCATTTTGCCGCTTCGAGCACAGCCGCAAATGCTGGCTTGGGCTCAAGGCTTCGACTCCAGAGCAACGGATAGTTGGTTCGTTTCCGGGGCCAGCTATTCAGCCAGCTTCGTCTGTCATCCAGTCCCCAGAATGTCACCCGTTTGACGACTTCAGCGTGCTTGCGGAACAACGTGAAAAGTTTGGCGTACTGTTCCGCCTGTCGTGCCAACACTTCGGCCGGAACACCCTCCCGATATGGATCATCTGTTTGGGTGTCCTTACTGCTGACATCCGCTCCGCTTGTCTTTCTTGGCACAACGTCGATGTCTAATTCAGTAATCATGACTTTGATCCCTGCCTGATGGAAAGCGACGATGGCGTCCTCAATCTCCTGAAAGGGAATGTGGTCCAACTGCCAGTGTCCCTGGATTCCGATGCCATCGAGCCGAACGTGGGCAGCCTGGAGTTCGTGCACCAGGCGCAACGCTTTGGCCCGCTTGTCCGGTTGCTCAATGTTGTAGTCGTTGTAATAAAGTTCGGCGTCGGGATCGGCTTTTTGTGCGGCAAGGAAGGCTTCGGCAATGTAGTCAGGTGGCGATGTCCGCCGCTGAAATTCTCGAAATTTCCGCATGTCACCGGGCGGTCATTGAGGCAAAAAGGAAACGAAACTTGGCCGAGGCCGGAACTTGGGCTTTGTGGTTGGACAATTGTTTCAAGGCGCTGACCGGTCAGATGCACGGTTCGCTTTGGAAAAAAGCTCGGTGACGATAAGAAACTTGTCCGGTTTGGCGATGGTCTCTCTGTGGACCATCAGCCAACAACCCAGAAACGAGCGGACGACTTCCTGACCAAGGAAGAATTGAAGGACCGGCTCAACCTGCCCTCAACCCGCATGGTCGATGAAATGATGAAAAAGCGGATGATCCCGTTCCAGAAGCTGGGGCACCGTACGATCCGCTTCAACTGGGAAAAGGTGAAGGCGGCCCTCGAAAAATTTGAGCACAAGGCCGTGGGACAGAAGTAATTCACTTCTTGGGCTTCCGTCCCGGTTTGATTTTCCAGTAGAGGGCGGCGTCAACAGGTTTGACGATTTCCCGGTAATGCTTGAAAACTAGGTTTGAATTGGTGTGACCCAATTCCAGAGCAAGTGCCGCCGCATCATTGAAATGTCCGAGATGATAGCTGGCGAAGCTATGTCTAAGAGCATTTGCCGGCCAGTCTCCAATACCTGCGGCCTTACGTGCAGCATTAAATAGTTCCCCGTATGTATTGGGCGTCACGGGACCATGAGACCGTCGCCGAGGTGTCAACCACTCCTTGAGATTAGGTCGGATCTTCACGAAACGGCGTCTTGCACTTTTCGCTTTCGCCGCTGTGATCTGAATCAGATCAGTCTGAAAATCAATCTCTGACCAGTCCAACCTTTCAAGTTCCGCACGGCGCAATCCTCCAAAAGCTGCGAGAGCGACATACGGAACAAGGTCAGTCGATGCTGCATTCAATAGAGCCATTGTTTGCTGAACTGTTAAAATCCCGGTGACTTTCTCAACCTCCTTTGCCTTTGCGCTCTTTGTGGCGGGATTCACTGTACTGTAACCTCGATCCACTGCGAAATTGAAAGCGACGATCAAAACACGTCGAAAGTTGTTCCGCGTAATCGGGGACACCTGTAGGGAGCGAAGCCACTGATCCACCTGAGTTGCGGTGATTTCGGCGACCAACGTCTGGTTGAAGTCTTCAGCAAATTGACCGAGCCGACTCTTGAGGTCGCTTAGATAACGTTGGCTAGCGCCGTCACGCTTCTTGACCTCCAGCAGCTCCTTCACCAATGAACCAATCACGCAACTTCGGTTAGTTGCTTGCAGATGTGGAAGATAAAAATGAACGGCGTCCTCCAATGTCTTGCCATACTCGTCCAACTGGGATTGGCAACGTTGGGCCATGATCCGGAGCCAGGAGGGCACTTCCAGCGCCTCCCTCCCCTGATTCAACAATTCTGTGTTCCGCTGCTGAGCAAAGGTTTCGGCCTCACCCTTGGTGACGAAATACTTCCGGTCCCACTTCCCCGCAACTTTTCCACGAGCGACGTACTTCAGACGAGGGTGTTTGTACGCCTTGACGGTGAACGCAGGCTTGGGCATGTGGAAGTCATAGCTATTTGTAGCTATTTTTTCAAGGAATAATGCGTATTCACGAGTTCACACACGTCGGCATTGCCCGCCGCACTTTTATTCGTAACATACTTATTCCCAGTAATTACTACCTACCGATGATGGGACTCGAACCCATACTCCGATTTCTCGAAAACGGATTTTAAGTCCGTTGCGTCTGCCATTTCGCCACATCGGCATTTTACTATCCCAGCGAAGATACAACGGCTTCAGGTCTGAATGATTCGGCTGGCGCTTCGGTCCTGGCGTCGTTGTCCCGGGATCAGCCAGCGATCCTACCGGAACCAGACCGCTTTGCAAATCTGACAGAACTGAAGGAGTCTGCCTTCACTTTGACGCCGCTTATCCGCAGCCAGCCGAGTTCTCCCCGCCACCGCGGATCAAGATTGTTTCTCCGCCGCAGCTTCAATGACCTAAACCCCAGCCATGAGGATTAAATTAACGATCAACGGCAGCCGTTTGGGACCGCGGCTGTTCTGCCACACTTTGGCGCTGTCCCCCCTTGCCATGCGAGCCATGCAAACGCTCGCGATTGCTTTATTGCTGCCTTGGACCGCCCGCGCGCAGACTGCTCCGGCCGGCCCGGCGCCTGAGTCCCCCGTGCCGGGCAAAGCATCACCACCTGCCTCGCCGGCTCCGACGCTTGCGACGCAGGATTTCCACGGCTATGTCTGCCACAACTTCACGGTGGATCAGTGCGGCGCGAAATTGGTCGAGCCACACACTCCTCTGCCTGGTAGCCCTTGGGTCTGGCGCACCCTGTTTTGGGATGCGTATCCCGCGGCGGACATCGAGCTGCTAAAACGCGGCTTTTACGTGGCCTGCATCGGCGTCGGCAACACGTTTGGCAGCCCGGACGCTCTGAAGCATTTTGACGCTTTTTACGCGACGATGACCGGCCAGTACGGCCTGGCCAAGCGGCCGGCCCTGGAAGGCCTGAGCCGGGGCGGTCTCTACGCCTACCGCTGGGCGGCAGAGAACCCGGGAAAGGTCGGCTGCATCTATGGAGATGCCCCGGTCTGCGATATGAAAAGCTGGCCGGGCGGCCGCGGCAAAGGTACCGGCAGCAAGCCGGATTGGTCGCGGGCGATCGCCGCTTACCACTTCGCCGATGAACAGGCACTGATCGATTACAAAGGAAATCCCATCGATACGCTCGCGCCGCTGGCGGCCGCCCACATTCCCCTCATTCACGTCTACGGGGACGCCGATACCACCGTGCCGCCCAGCGAGAACTCGGATATCATCCGCGAACGTTATCTGAAGCTCGGAGGAAAGTTCGTGCTGATCGTCAAGCAAGGCTGCGCCCATCATCCCCACGGCCTCAAGGATCCCACTGCCGTCGCCGACTTTATCGTGGCCAACTGCGCCGAAGGCGAAGCCGCGCAAGCCGCTGCTAAAGTTGCCCCGGCCGCAGGTACGGTGATCACGCTGCCCGCCGGCCAGTGGTAAGCTGGGACGTTTTTTTAGTGCTTGGCGCCCTGGCCGGCAACCGGAAGCGCCGCAGGCAGGGGAGGCGCATCATCGACCCAATCGTCAGTGCGAAAGGGCGAGGCGGGCAGCCCCTCCTTGTTGTAAAGATTGCACGCCGGGTCGTTCGCCCAGCCGTAGCGCACTGCCACCGGCGCCGCCACGGCGTCGCTCGACACCACGACGCTGATCCCGTCGATCTTCGCCTTGGCCCAATGCCACTTCTTGTCCGCCCCCGCGACCGCAAAACCGGTCAGTTCGCTCGGGGTCCGCGGCGCCACGCCATCGAAAGTCCACGGCGGCACGCTCATTTGCAAGCCGCTCCCCGTCTGCTGGAAAGATAGGCGAATCGTGTTCCCTTCGACCTTCATCGAACGATAGATCGGGCCGGAGTAGACAACGTCCTGGTGGTAGGCCACGTGCTTGGCCGCCTGGGCCAGGCGCAGGCCGACGTCGAGCTTGTCCTTGGGGTGAATGTCCCTGGGAGCACCAAGATCAATCGTCACGGCCATCCCAGTGTTCGGCAGCGAGAGGGCGTCGAGTTGGGCTTCGCGCAGATAAGCCCAGCCGCCTTCGGACGGTTCCTTCTGGGGCTCCTTGAAGCTGGCCAGTTGGACAAAGAGAAACGGGAAGTCGCCTTCGTGCCAAGCTTCCCTCCAATCCACGATCATGCGGGGAAAAAGCGTTCGGTACTCCGCCGCATTGTCCGCATTCGATTCGCCCTGGTACCAGATTGTCCCCTTGATTGCCAAAGGCATCAGGGGCGCGATCATTCCGTTGAAGAGAACGGTTGGCGTATTGGGAGGGCCCTCCGGCGCCTGCGGCGGCTTGGGCTGGGAAGCGGGCGCACCGGGACCTCGTGTCACAGGCTTGCCACTGGCCATACCCTGCTTCCAATTCTGGATCGTGACCTGGTAGCCCTTGCCATCGTCGCTGGCGTTCCAGGCCTGCAGCTTCGCCTGGAAGTCCGCCAGGGCGGCGGGAAAAGCCGCCTGCGCCGCCGGAAGGTTAGCCACCATCTTTTGGTACTCAGCGACGTAATGCGTAAACGGCGGCTCCTTCTGCAAGCCCTTCAAACTGGTGAACGCCTGCGCCGGCATCCCGCCCCAGTAGGTCCCGATCAAGCCGACGGGCCGCTGTAACGTCTTGCGCAATTCCTGGCCAAAAAAGTAACCCACCGCCGAAAACAATCCGGCTGAATCCGGGGTGCAAACCTTCCACTCGCCCGTCACGTTTGCTTCGGGCTCCAGCGAGACCTTGTGCTTGACGATGAAAAGCCGCAGTTGAGGGTCATTCGCCGCCGGCACCGCGGTGGCTTGATTGGCAGCCCCGCCGAAACTGCGCGCGCCGGACAAGGCAAACTCCATGTTCGACTGCCCGGAGCAAATCCACACATCGCCCACCAGCACGTCATCGAAAACCAGGCTGTTCTTTCCCGCCACGGTCAGGGTCAGCGGCGTGGAATTCGTCGGCATCGGCTCGAGGTTCGCCTGCCATTTGCCCTTGGCGTCCGCGGTGGTCTTGGAAGTATGGTCACCCAGCGTGACCGTGACCGCTTCGCCGGGCTCAGCCGTGCCCCAGACAGGAATCTTGCTTTCCTGCTGCAGCACCATGTGACTGCCGAAAATCGCGGGCAGCTTGACCTCGGCCCGGCCAACGCCAGCGGCCAGGAAAAAGGCACAACACAACAGGCACAGCCGGCCGGCGACGGAGGAATTGGTGACGGGGAGCATGCGACAAGACTGGCACGCAGCCGGCAGCTTGCAAGCCACGCCCGCTGAGCGCGCGCGGATGGCACCACCGCAACTAGACGGTGAGGTGCAGCTTTACCACCTCATCGGTCAGGTCCGCCACCGGTCCGGACGCGACGACGGCACCCCGGTCCAGAATGGCAAAGTCATCCGCCAACTCCTTGCAAAAATCTAGGTATTGCTCCACCAGCAAGATGCTCATCGTGCCCTCGCGGCGCAGCATCTTGATGGCTTCGGCGATCTGATCGATGATGTTGGGCTGGATGCCCTCGGTCGGCTCGTCCAGGATGAGCAGCTTGGGATCGGTCAGCAAGGCACGCCCGATGGCGAGCTGCTGCTGCTGGCCGCCGGAGAGCATGCCGCCCTTGCGCGGCAGAAAATCTTTCAGAATGGGAAAGAGCGTGAAAATCCGCTCGAGCCGGTCTTCCGCCTTGCTCCCGCGCGCCACACAGCCGATGCGCAGGTTTTCGTCGACGGTCAGATGCGGAAAAATCTCCCGGCCTTGGGGCACGTAACCGATGCCGCGCCGGGCCCGCGCCTCCGGCGCCAGCCGGGTGATATCTTCGCCATCGAGGGTCACCTGCCCGCCCCCGGCGCGCAAGAGGCCGACGACCGAACGCAGGGTGCTGGTCTTGCCCACGCCATTGCGGCCCATGAGGCAGAAGACCGCGCGCCGCGCCACATTGAAGGTCACCCCGCGCAGAATACGGCTGCCGCCGATGGCAGCTTCCAACGCGTTGATCCGCAGCATGGGGGCAGCCGCCTCGGGTGGCATGGGAGTTTCCGTGCTCATCAGTGATGCGATTGCTTGCGCCCGAGGTAAACTTCGATGACCCGCTCGTTGGCCTGCACCTCGTCGACCGGCCCCTCGCAGAGCACCGTGCCCTGATGCAGAACGGTCACTTTGCGTCCCTGGGAAATCTGGCGCACGAAAGTCATGTCATGCTCGATCACGATGATCGAATGCTCGCCGGCCAGGCTCAGGAGGAGTTCACCCGTGCGCACGGTTTCTTCATCGGTCATGCCGGCGGCGGGTTCATCGACCAGGAGCAGGCGGGCGTTTTGCGCCAGCAGCATACCGATCTCAAGCCATTGCTTCTGGCCGTGCGCCAGGGACCCGGCTTTGGCATCGGCGCGCGGCTCGAGCTTGATGAGCCGGAGTATCTCGTAGATCCGGTCGCGCTGGGCGGCCGTCGTGCGGTGAAAGATATTGGCCCAGACCCCGCGCGGGCCTTCCAGGCTCAGCAACAAATTCTCGTAGACCGAATGGTCCGTGTAGACGGTCGGCGTTTGAAACTTGCGGCCGATGCCCAGCCGAAAAATCTCGTACTCGTTCAGCCGGGTGAGCTCGGTTTTGTCCAGCCAGGCGATGGTGCCTGTGTCCGGCTTGGTCCGGCCCGTGATGAGGTCGAGGAACGTCGTCTTGCCGGCGCCGTTGGGGCCGATCACCGTGCGCAGTTCGCCCGGCTCCATGTAGAAGTTCAGGTTCCGGATGGCGTGGAAACCGGCGAAGCTCTTGTTGACGTTCTCGGCGGCGAGCAACTGCGGTTTGCGGGTCATGACGGGCTGGTAAACCGCGGTTCTAGGGCTGCGAGGTCGGCGCCGCGACGGGCGCGGGCACACCGGCGTCTTCGGGCGTGACCGGAGGCTGGGCGGGCGCGTCGGGCGCCGGTAGCGCGCCGTCCGTGACCACCCGGCGACGGCGCTGCACCGCGTCCTTGATCAGCTTGGGCACGCCTACGATTCCTTGCGGCAAAAAGAGCACCACCACGATGAAAAGTCCGCCGAGCATGATGGGCCACAAATCCGGGTAAGCACGCGTGGCCCAGCTATAGAGCGCGTTGATGCCAATGGCGCCGAGCACAGGGCCGATCAGCGTGCCGCGGCCGCCGACGGCGCACCAAACGACGGCCTCCAGCGACTTGGCCGTTGTCATCTCGCCCGGATTGATGATGCCGACCTGCGGTACGTAGAGCGCGCCGCCGAGGCCGGCGATGACGGCCGAGAGCACAAAGACGAAGAGCTTGTAGTTGGCGGCCGCATAGCCGCTGAAGAGTACGCGCGTCTCGCTGTCGCGGACGGCCCGCTGGACCAGGCCGAATTTGGTCAGCGTCAGCCAGCGGCACCCGGCATAAACGGCGACGATCAGGATGGACGTGGCGATGAACAGACCGCGTTTGGTGGCCGGCGCATGCAGATCGTGACCGAGGAGGAACTTGAAATCGGTAAAGCCATTGTTGCCGCCCATGATGAGATCGTTGCGGAAGAACATCAAAGCCGCCGCGTAGGTCAACGCCTGCGTCAGGATGGAAAAATAGACGCCCTTGATCCGGCTGCGGAAGGCGAGATAGCCGAAGGCCAGCGCCAGCACTCCAGGGACAACCATGACGGCCAGCACCGCGAAACCGAGAGAATAAAACGGCCGCCAGAACGTCGGCAGGAATCGGTAGCCGAGGAACACCATGAAATCCGGCAGATCGGACTTGTACTGGCCGAGCTTGCCGATCATGAGCATGAGGTGCATGCCCAGCATGTAGCCCCCCAGGCTGAAGAACAGGGCTTGCCCGAGCGACAGCAGCCCGGTGTAACCCCAGAGCATATCCACCGAGATCGCCAGCACGGCATAGCAAAGATACTTGCCCCAGAGGTTGATCGAGAAATCACTGACGACTCCCGCCGCATTCAAGGCGGGCAGAACGACGATCAACAGGAGGGCCACCGCGGCCACGCTGCCGAGTTCAAGACGGGAAGCGGTGCGGCGCATCGGATCAGCTTTCCAGATTACGGCTGCGCGTGACGAACAGGCCGGCCGGCTTCCACTGCAGGAAGAGGATGATCGCGCCCAGCACGATGATTTTGCCCAAGACAGGGTTGTCCAGGATCTGCTGCAAACTTTGATCGGTGACCCCGATGCCCAGCGCGCTGATTACCGTGCCGAAAAGGCTGCCGACGCCGCCCACCACCACCGTCATGAAACTGTCGACGATATAGCTCTGCCCCAGGGAGGGGCCAACATTGCCGATTTGCGAGAGGAACGCGCCGGCCAGTCCGGCCAGCCCGCTGCCAAAGGCAAACGTCAGCATGTTCACGCGCTCGGTGCGCACGCCCATGCAGGCAGCCATGGCGCGGTTTTGGGTCACAGCGCGGATGAGCAAGCCGAGCGGCGTTTTGTTCAACAGCGCCCAGGTACCCGCGATGATGCCGACCGCGAAGAGGATGACGAAGACGCGGTTCCAGCCGAGGATCACATCGTAAACCGTCCAGTTGCCGCTCAGCCAACTGGGACTGTCCACCTGCACATTATTGGCGCCGAAAACCAGCCGGAAAAGCTGCTGCAGGACGAGCGAGACGCCCCAGGTCGCAAGCAAACTTTCCAGCGGCCGCCGGTAAAGAAAACGAATGACACCGCGCTCCAGGAGCAACCCCGCCAGGGCGGCGACCAGAAAGCTCAAGGGCAACGCAAAAAGGAAGTAGCTTTGAAAAAGCCAGCCGGCGCTGTGCAGACCCGGCAAATGGATGCTCACCCCGAAGGGTGAAAGACGCATGCCATCACCGAAAATATTCTGCACGATGTACGTCGTGTAGGCGCCGACCACGATCAGCTCCCCGTGCGCCATGTTGATCACGCCCATGACCCCGAACGTGATCGCCAGGCCTACCGCAACCACCAGCAGCACGGAGGCCGCCGACAAGCCCCGGAAGAGCGTGCCGAAAAAATTGACCCAGCGGACGTGGGTGTCGATATCCGCGACCGCAGCCAACGCGGCCTTGGCAACCTTCGGCTGGGTGGCAGCGCTTTCCTCCGCCAGGGAAGCGAGCACGTCGCGGGTCGCAATCGCGCCCATGGTGCCAAGGGCTTTGGCCGCCGCCTCGCGCGTGTCGGGATTGTCGCTCTTGAGTTGCAGGAGAGCGATCGCCTGCCGCAAGGACTGTTGCACGTTCGAGTTCTTTTCCAGCTTGCCGCGGGCCTGCAGCACCGGGAGCTTGGCCAGGTCCCCATCCATGCCGATCGCTTCCACCGCATGCTGCCTCTGCAGCGGGTCGGGATCCGCGATGGCATTGACATCGAGGACCGTTTTCATCGCCTGCCGCAGATCGGAGTCCGTGTCGGCGGCGTCGACATCGCCAGCGGCCAGAAGCACTGGTTTGCCGGCCAGATCCAGCAACGGGCCGCCGGTGGAGACCAGCGTCGCGGGCTGCTTGCCGTCGGCATCCTTGCTTTCACCCAACGAGACGGCCACGCGACCGCCTTCCGGAGCGTCTTTCCAACCGCCGGCGGGGGCGGTGGCGATGAAAATGCCGCCTTCTTTCCAAAGCGTGAGCAAGCGCGGGATATCGGCGTTGGTCACCCCGATCAAACTGGAGACCAGCTTCGATTGCTCGTCGAGATCCGTGGACACCGCGGCCCGGGCGATGGTCTCGCGCGGCGTCTCGGCCCAAACCGGCCCGCCCAAGGCCAGGCAGAGGCAAAGAACGGCCAGCCAGCAAGGCTGCGTGGACCGGGAAAAGTACATGGATGGCGAAGAGATTTTCAACCGGCCGCCGCTGCCAACAAAAAGGGCGGGAGACTGAACTTCTCCCGCCCTCCTGTTAGGTTCGATGCGCGGCAACCGCTGCTAATTCCTGGCGTCAGCCAGCACCGCCGCGGCGTTGGCAGGAGTGTTGTCGGCGGCCTTTTTCTCCGGCGTCTTGAACTTGCCCTTCAGGAACGGCTCGCCATACACGGCCTTGTATTCCTTGAGGATCTTGAACTGCCCGTCGGCCTTGGTCTCGCCAATGTAGACGTTTTTGGTCAAGTGGTGATTCTTTTGCGTCGTCACCAGCCCGCCCGGCCCTTCGAAGGTGAGGCCACCCTCCAAGGCGGCGATGACTTTCTCGACGTCGAACGATCCCGCCTTTTCGACCGCCTTCTTCCACAGATAGACACCGTCGTAGCTCAAGACCATCGGGGAATCGACCACCCGGCCATCTTTGACGATGCCAGCTTCGCTGGTGCCCTTCAGCCAGGTCTGGAAGTCCGCAATGAACTTCTTATTCGCGGCCGACTTGATCGACTCGAAGTACGTCCAGCAACCAAGCTGACCGACGAGCTGCTTGGCTGGCAAGCCGCGGAATTCGTCTTCGGCGATCGAGAAGCTGACCACCGGGCAATTTTCCGCGGTCAATCCGGCCGCCGCGTACTCCTTGAAGAACGGCACGTTGGTATCGCCGTTGAGCGTGTTAATGACGCAAGTCTTGCCGCCGGCGGCAAACTGCTTGATCTCGGAAACGATCTGCTGGTAGTCGGTGTGGCCGAAAGGTGTGTACTTGCCGGCAGAAATGATCGCGCCGGTTTCATCCTTCTTGAAGCCACCGCCGATATCCTCGAGCGGTACGCCCTTGCTCTGCAGGTATTCCAGCAGGATCAGGTTGGTCGTTTGCGGGTAGACGTAATCGCTGCCGATCAGGTAGAACTTCTTGAAGCCCTTGCTGAGCATGTAGTCGATGGCCGGTGTGGCCTGCTGGTTAACGGCTTCGGCCGTGTAGAAGATGTTGTGGGACATCTCCTCGCCTTCGTATTGCACCGGATAAAAGAGCAGTCCTTTGTCCTGTTCGAACACCGGCAGCACCGACTTGCGGCTGACCGAAGTCCAGCAACCGAAGGTCACGGCGACTTTGTCCACCTCGAGCAGTTGCTTGGCCTTCTCCGCGAAGAGCGGCCAGTTGGAGGCGCCGTCCACGACGACAGGCTCGATTTTCTTGCCGAGCACGCCACCGCTTTTATTGATCTGGTCAAACGCGAACAGCAGGACGTCGCGCAATGAGGTTTCCGAGATGGCCATGGTGCCGCTCAGGGAGTGCAGCACGCCCACCTTGACCGTGTCCGACTTGTCCGCCGCGGGGGCGTCTTGCGCCAGGCCCGTCAAACTTCCGTTGAGCGTCAAGGCACCCGCGAGAAGTAGACCGGCTAGAGAACGATGGAAGTTCATGAATATTTTAAACCGTACCAGGTTGGTTGATCGAACGATTCACCAAAGCGCCGCCGCTCAAAAGTTGAGCGTGAGACCGGCGGAGACGACGTTGGTGTGGTGGCTGGCGCGGCGGACGCTTTCGTTCTCCGTGCCGGGCGGGACAAAACCACCCTGTTGCGAGTTGAACTCAGCCAGATCGCTGCCGAAGTAGTAGTACTTGTAGGAGGCGCTGACATTCCAGGTCCCGAAAGAAGACGGGATGAACTTCAGCGGCACCGACGCCGTGAAGCCCGGAGTCACATAACCGAAGCCACGGTTGTGGCCGTAGAACCGATTGCTGCCCAGACCGAGCGTGACCGGAACCGATAACGTCACCGGACCAACCGCGGTGGAAGGCGTGATGCCGACCTCGTAGTAATCACCGGTCTGCTTGCCGTCGCCCGCCTTGTTGTAAAGCTCGCGCAAGAACGTGAGCGACGGGTGTAGCGCGAACTTACCCAGGATGGGGCTATCGTCGATCCCGAGGTTCAAGTTCAGACCCTGAAAGGTGTGAAACGCGGACGCCGGGCTCAGGAAGCAATAGTAGCTGGGCGTGAAGGTGAAGTACTTGTCGAAGGTCAGCGTGAAGCCCGGCAGGAAGTCGAATTCATACCAGAAGGGAGTGGTCACGCTCGAAGAAGAAGCGTGGCCCGCCGCGGTGCCCGCCTGCGTCGAGTGCGGATCCAGATCCGTCCAAATACCCAGGTTGAATTGCACCTTGTTCAAGAACGACTTGGAGTCATAGAGGTCGACGTACAAATCCGCGTAATCCTGGTTGATCGCGCCCTCATTGTTCAGGACGAGACCGCGGCTGATGTACGCGGAGGTGACACCGAGACCCAGATCACCGGAAATGCGGCTGGTGGGCGCCGCGGCGACTGGTGGCGGGGTTTCCTTGCCCGTGGTTTGATCGTCTCCGGCAAAGGTGACGGCAGGCAGAGTGAGGACACCGGCGAGGAGGGCACAAAAGGCACCGAGTTTATTTACAGTCATTAGGGTAATAATCTTCGATTCAGGCACTTAGCGGTAAGAACAACTCACCGCCCAAACAAGCGTGGCGACCATCAGCAACATCGATGCCATGGCATGGCGCTTACCTGTAAAAATTTTGTTTCCTCCTTGGGAAAGTGGTTAGCCGCAACGTTCCGCCTTGCCTGAATGAACGTCGGCTGCGTAAAAAAAACCGTGCCCTGCTTTTATTTGAGCGGCGGGAACGCAAAAACGCCAAAAATGCAACGAAGTCTAGACTTGTAGCCGGCGCGAGGAAACTTACGCTCTCAAGACAGAATCCCCCCAGTTGATGAGTCTTTCTCTGCGTCCCGAACTGCTCAAGATCAAGCAAGCTCTTCTGAACGGGGTCTCCTACGCGATTCCGTTCATCGCGTGCGGTGGCATTCTGATCGCGAGCGCGATTGCCGCCGTTCCTATCGGCGCCGCGGGTCCGGACTTCTCGCATGCGCCCACCGCACGGCTCGTCCTGCAAATTGGCGCCAGCGCCTTCACGCTCATGCTGCCGGTGCTGGCGGGTTACATCGCGCTGGCTCTGGCCGGAAGGCCGGGATTGGTGCCGGGATTCGTCGGCGGCTACCTCGCGGGGCACCTGGATGGCACGGACGCGGTCAGCGCGGGCTTTCTCGGTGCGCTCTTCGCCGGGTTGCTGGCGGGTTACATTGTCAATTTCATCAAGCAGGCTCCGGCGCCCAAGTATCTCAAGCCGATCATGCCGATTTTGGTCATTCCCATCCTCTCCTCGCTGCTGGTCGGCGCGATGATGCTCCTGGTCATCGGGCCGCCCATCGCTCATCTGATGAAGTTCCTGGGCGCGTGGCTCTCCTCGCTCAGCGGCGGGAACGCCATTCTGCTCGGCGCGCTCCTGGGTGCGATGATTGCCTTCGACATGGGCGGCCCGATCAATAAAACTGCCTTCTTCTTTGGGGCCGCCATGATCAAAGAGGGCAACTTTTACATCATGGGCGCCTGCGCCGCCGCCATCTGCACGCCGCCCCTGGGATTGGGTCTCGCCACGCTGCTCAAGCGCAAGGTTTGGACCGAGGAGCAGATCGAATCCGGTGTCGCGAGCCTCGCCATGGGCATGATCGGCATCACCGAGGGCGCCATTCCTTTTGCCGCGGCCGACCCGTTGCGCGTCATTCCCTGCATCATGGCGGGCTCGATGACCGCGGGCGTCATCGCGATGCTTGGCCACGTCGAGGATCACGCGCCCCATGGCGGCCCAATCGTGCTGCCGGTTGTCGAGCATCGGTTGGCCTACGTGGTGGCGATCGTGGCCGGCGCGCTGGTGACGGCGCTCTCCATCAATCTCATCAAATCGATCAGCCAGAAAAAGACCGCCCAGCCATGAACATCGTCGCCGTCACTGCCTGCCCCACCGGCATCGCCCACACCTACATGGCCGCGGAACAACTGGAGAAAACCGGGCTGGCGCTAGGTCACCAAGTGAAGGTCGAAACCCAGGGTGCCATGGGCATCGAAAACGAGCTCACGGCCGCGGAAATCGCCGCGGCAGACGCGGTGCTTTTCGCGGTCGATATTCCGGTCGAACAAGCGGAGCGTTTTGAGGGCAAAAACATTGTGCAAGTGCCGGTACAACTCGCCATCCGGGACCCGAAGGGGATTTTTGCCAAGCTGGGGTAAGTGCTCTTCCGATGGTGCTGGAACATCGCTTTGCCTGTCCGTTGCCCAACGGGCTGCATGCCCGGCCAGCCAGCCACCTGGAGGCCGTCGCGAGCCGTTTTCCCGCCGCCGCGACGCTGGTCAACGAGCGCACCGGCGTGGAGGCCAACGCGAAGAGCGTCCTGGCGCTGATCAGCGCGGATATTCACCCGGGCGACCCCTTGCTCTTGCGCGTCGACGGGTCCGGGGCGGAAGCGGCTTTTGCCGATCTCACGCGTTTTTTGCGGGATGATTTCGCGGCATGCGACTCGGCCTTGCCGCCGGTGCCGGCGCGGACGGAAAACTCGGCCCTGCCCCGTTCGCTGCAAGCGGCGGCGCCGGTGCAAATCCTGCGCGGCACGGCGCTGTGCCGCGGTCTTGCCGAGGGCCGCGTCCGGCGGGCGCAAGGACTTTGTCTGACCAGCGCCTGGCAGCAGAAGCTCGCCGCCCAAACCAATGTCTCCGTGGCAGATGAGTGGGAGCGGTTCAAACGCGCGGTGGGCGGCGTCCGTCTGGGCCTGGAGAAAGAAACCGCGAGTGCGAGCGGGCCCCAGGCCGAAATCTTGCGGACCCATATCGCTCTCCTGGAGGACCTGACTTTTGCCGAAACGGTCTCCGGCATTTTGAACCGCGCCTCCAGTGCGGCCGGGCACGCTGTTCTGGCCGCGGTCGCCGAGTTCAGCGACACCCTGCGCCAGTCCAGTAGCGTTTACCTCCAGGAACGGGTGCTCGACCTGCAAGACATCGGCGCGCGGCTGCTGGGCGAGATGTATGGGCCGGAGGCCGTGCTGCTCGGGCCGCAGCTTGATCAACCATCTATTGTCGTGGCGGAAAGCCTGACGCCGGGCCAACTGCTGGCGTTGAACCGGGTGCATCTGCGGGGACTGGTTCTGCGTCAAGCCGGCTCGACGTCCCACACGGTCATTCTCGCCCGCTCGTTCGGCCTGCCTACCCTGGTCGGGGTCGAGGGCGTGACGGATCTGCCGGAAAAGAGCGAAGCCATCCTCGACGCCAACCTTGGCCTCCTGCTGCCCAGCCCGAACGAAGCAACGCAACGCTACTACGCCCTGGAGGAACGGCGGCTGGGCCGGACGGCAGCGCGAACCCGGGCGTTTACGGCGGCGCCGGGGGCCAGCCGCGACGGCCAGCCGCTGCCGGTGCTGGCGAACGTCGCTTCCGCCCCGGAAGTCGCCCGCGCGGTGGCAGAAGGAGCTGACGGTGTGGGCCTCTTTCGCACCGAGATGCTATACCTAGACCGCGGCGCGGCCCCTTCCGAGGAGGAACAAACGGAGGTCTACACCGCGGCCATCCGTGCAGCGGCTGGCCGGCCAGTCACGCTGCGCACCTTTGACATCGGCGGCGACAAGCCCGCGCCTTACCTGCACCTGCCGACTGAGACAAACCCGTTCCTCGGCTACCGCGGGGCGCGACTCTACGACGACTTCGCGGATCTCTTGAAAACGCAGTTGCGCGCGATCTTCCGGGCCGCCGCCCATGGCCCAGTTCGGATTATGGCGCCCATGATTGCCGTGCCGGAGGAGATGGCGCGTTTTCGCGCCGTCGTCGAGGATGTGCGGGCGGATTTCCCCCCGTGCGAAGTGCCCGTGGGCATGATGATCGAGATACCGTCCGCCGCTTACGCCTTGCCGGAGTTTGCGCCGTACGCGGACTTCTTCAGCTTGGGCACGAACGACCTGCTGCAATACTTCCTGGCGGCCGACCGGGATAACGGGCGGGTGGCCGCGCTCTCCTCCCCGTGGCATCCCGCCTTCCTGCGCTGCTTGCGCCAAATCGTCGGCGAGGCGCACCGCCTGGGCAGAACGGTCGGCTTATGCGGCGAACTGGGCGAACGAGCCGAGGCGCTGCCGGTGCTGCTCGGGCTGGGACTCGACAGCATCAGCCTGGGTGCCCACCGCCTCCCGGCCACGAAAGCGGAGCTGGCCGCGCTGGACTTCCCCTCCTGCCGCCAGCAGCTCGAGGGCCTGTTGACTTGCGCGGACCGCCCCGCCCTCGAGTCCCGCCTGCGCGAGCACCGGCGCACGGCCGCGCCCCGCCCGCTGCTGGCCCTCGAGTTGGTGCAGGCGGAATCTGCCAGCCGTACGAAACACGAGGTCATCAAGGAACTCACCGATCTGCTGGCCGCGGACGGCCGGCTGGGGGACGCCACGGCGGTCGAGGAAACCATCTGGCAGCGCGAGGAGGTCTACTCCACGGGCTTTGGCTATGGCTTCGCGGTGCCGCATTGCCAGTCCGGGGAAGTGCAGGCCGGATCGATTGCCATCGTCCGGCTGTGCGACCCGATCGACTGGGGGGCGCTCGACGGCCAGCCTGTGCGGACGGTTATCTTGATTGCCCTGCGTCCGGACGAGCAAGGACGCGAACATCTGCGTATCTTTGCGAAACTTTCGCGCCTGGTGATGCGGGAGGAATTCCGCGCACGCCTCGAGCAAGCCGCCGACGCGCACGCCATTCTCTCCACGCTGCAAGGCGAACTCACTCTCCCGCCCCCGCCCTCCACTCCCCTCCCATCTGTATGAAATCCATCCTGCTCCTCCTCGGCCTCGCCGCCGCCGCCTGGCCTCTCCAAGCCGAGGAACCGTTCCAAAAACAGCCGGCCAAACCCGTCGATTTGGCCCGGGACAAAAACCTCTACACGGTAGGGTATGCCCACCTGGATACGCAGTGGCGCTGGATTTATCCCGACACCATCCGGGATTACATCCGCAACACGATGGAGCAGAATTTCGCGCTCTTCGACAAGTACCCGAACTACGTCTTCAACTTCACGGGCTCGCGCCGCTACGAGTTCATGCAGGAGTATTATCCCGAGGAGTTCGCCCGGGTGAAAAAATACGTCGCCGCTGGCCAGTGGTTCCCCGCCGGATCTTCGGTCGATGAGGGCGACGCCAACGTGCCTTCGCTCGAATCCATGGCGCGCCACTTTCTGTATGGCAACCATTTCTTCCAACGCGAGTTCGGCAAGCAGAGCGACGAATTCATGTTGCCGGATTGCTTCGGCTTTCCCGCCAGCCTACCGACGGTCCTGGCGCACGGCGGCATCAAGGGTTTCTCCACGCAAAAACTGACCTGGGGCAGCGCGGTCGGAATCCCCTTCAATGTCGGTATCTGGACCGGTCCGGACGGCTCCTCGGTACTCGCCGCCCTCAACCCCGGGGGCTATGGCACCCAGGTCAACGAAGACCTGAGCAAGAGCGATATGTGGCTCAATCGGATCAATGAGGACGGGCAGAAATCGGGCGTGTTCGCGGATTTCAAGTACTTCGGCACCGGCGACCGGGGAGGTTCCGCGCAAGACTCCACCGTGGCCTGGATCGAGCGCGCCCTGGCCAGCAACGGCCCCGTCCGGGTTGTCTCGGCGCCGGCCGACCAGATGTTCAAGGACATCACCCCCGCCCTGGCGGCCAAACTGCCGATGTATCAGGGCGAACTGGAGTTGGTCAACCACTCGGACGGGTCGCTTTCCTCCGAGGCGTACATGAAGCGCTGGAACCGCAAGAACGAGCAGCTCGCCCAAGCCGCCGAAGGCGCCGCCACGGCCGCGGCGTGGCTGGGCGTTTTTCCGTATCCGTCGGAAACGCTGTACCGCGGCTGGGATCTCGTGCTCGGCTCGCAGATGCACGATATCCTTCCCGGCACCAGCGTGCCGAAAGCCTATGAATATTCGTGGAACGACGAGGTTCTGGCGCTGAATCAGTTCGCCTCCGTCACCGAACGCGCCTCCGCGGCCGTACTCTCCACGCTGGATACGCGCGTCCAAGGCACCCCCGTGGCGGTGTACAACCCGCTGGCCATCGCGCGCGAAGACCCGGTGGAAGCGACAATTCCCTGGAAGGGCGCCGCCCCCCAGTCAATCACCGCCTACGATCCTCAGGGGCAGCCCGTGCCCACGCAAATTCTCGACCAGCAGGGCGCCACGCTCCGAGTGCTCTTCCTGGCTAAAGTGCCCTCGGTAGGGTACGCCATCTACGACTTGCGTCCGGACAATGGAGCAGTCAAATCCGCCTTGGCGGTCAGCGCAGACTCGCTCGAAAACGCCCGTTATCGCGTCACGTTGAACAGCGCTGGCGACATCGCCTCGGTCTTCGATAAAGCGCAAAACAAGGAAATGCTTTCCGCGCCGGCCCGGCTCTCCATCCACACGGAGAACTCCTTCGCCTATCCCGCCTGGAACATGGAATGGTCCGATCGCCAGCTACCTGCGCGAGGATTCGTCGGCGGACCCGCCAAAATCCGGATCGTCGAAAACGGCCCCGCCCGGGTCGCGCTCGAAGTCGAACGGACGGCCGAGAACTCTACCTTCGTGCAACAAATCCGGCTGGCGGCCGGCAGCGCGGGCGACCGCGTGGAAGTCCTCAATCGCATCGATTGGCGCACGCTCGCGGCCAGCCTCCGGGCCGACTTCCCCCTGGCCGCCGCCAACCCTGAAGCCACTTTCGACGACAAGGCCGGCGTAACCCGGCGCGGCAACAACGATGCCAAACACTTCGAGTTGGCCCAACAGCAGTGGATGGACCTCACGGACACGATGGGCGGCTACGGCGTCTCCATCTTGAACGATTCCAAGTTCGCCTGCGACAAGCCCGATGACCACACCCTGCGCCTCACCATGATTTACACCCCTGGCGTGCGCGACCGCTACCTGGACCAGAGTACGCAGGATATCGGCAAGCACGAGATCGCTTATGCGCTCACCGCGCACCAAGGCGATTGGGAGGATGGCCGTACCTCCTGGCAGGCGGCCCGGCTCAATCAGCCGTTGCGCGCCTTTTTGCCCACGGCGCATCCTGGCCCGGGGGGACGCTCGTTTTCGCTGCTCTCGCTCAACAGCGACCAGGTGCAGATCGCGGCGGTAAAAAAAGCAGAGGACTCAGATGAAATCATCGTCCGGGTCAAGGAACTCACCGGCAAACCGGCCGCCGGGATCGCCCTCCGCTTCCCGGTGGCTATTGAAGCGGCCCGCGAAGTGGACGCCCAGGAGCGGCCTATCGGCGGCGCCTCTGTGCAGGACGGCGCCCTGGTCTTCGACCTGAAGAAGTTCGGCCTGCGGGCTTTCGCGCTCAAGATCGCGGCGCCGGCGGCCGCAGTGGAACCCGCCACCAGCCAGCCGGTCCCACTGAGCTTTGACACCGATGTCGTTAGTTCGCGCACGCAACGAACCGACGGAGCCATGGACCAGGACGGCGGCGCCTATCCCGCCGAGATGTTCCCCGCCGTCCTCAAGCAAGCGGGCGTCGAGTTCCAGCTTGGCCCGGTGACCGAGGGCGCAAGTAACGCGCTCGCGGCGCACGGGCAACGGCTGACCCTGCCGGCCGGCGAATTCAACCGCGTGCACGTGCTGGCTGCCGCGGTCGGCGACGCGTCCGCCCAAATTAAAATCGGCGCCGAAACCAAGCCTTTCAACGTGCCGAACTGGACCGGATTCATCGGGCAATGGGACGATCGCGTTTGGGATCCGATCGAGCCGAGCGTCGAGCATAAAAGAGCGCCCATCGGCTTGACGCCCGGCTTCATCAAGCGCACGCCGGTAGCCTGGTTCGTCACCCATCACAACACACCGCATGGGGACGCTTTTTACGAATACTCCTATCTATTTGAACTCAGCTACGATCTGCCGCCCGGCACCGATGCGCTGACTTTGCCGGACGACCCGAAAATTCGTGTCTTCGCCGTCAGCGTCGGCCGGGAGCCCGGCGCCGCGCCTCCGGCCGCGCCGCTCTACGACACGCTTTCCGATCACCAGTACGGCGGTGCGCCCGCCATTCCGCAGGCGGGCCAGAGCTTCCAGGATGCGACGGAAATCAGCCTGCTGCCGCCGCTCTATCACCAGCCGAAGGACCTCCACTACACACTCGACGGCAGCGAGCCCACGGCGGCGTCCGCCACCTATAGCGGCCCGTTCACGATCGCGGACACGGTGCACCTTGCCGTCCGGCAGATCGATCCGAACGGCCAGACCGGCCCGGTCGTCCGCGGCGTGATTACGGTGGACGACCGGACCCCGCCCCGCCTGCTGGACGCAGTCGCGGGCCAGGCGGGCAACACGCTGGACTTGAGCTTCTCGGAGCCACTCACGGCCGCCAGCGCCACGGACCTCAGCCACTACGACGTCCAACCCGCCGGCGCGCTGGCCAAAGCGACGCCCTCGGCTGACGGACGGCGCGTCGAGTTGACGTTCGCGGCGCCGCTGGCGGACGGGACGGAATACACGCTTACCCCGCACGGGCTCAAGGACACGTCCCCGGCCGGAAACGAGATCAAGCCAGCCAGCCAGCCTTTCAACGCCGGGAACATCGTCTACACGTTCAACGCGCCCACGCTCCCACCCGGAGGCGTGAAGCAATCCGTCTCGCGTCTCCCGGTGCTCAAAACCGACCATTGGACGATGAACGTGTTCGTCAAGTCCGAGCGTGCGCCCGATGGCCGGGTCGTGATCGCGGGGTTCGGACAGGATACCGATCCCCAAGGCGGCAGCGCCGCGCGTTACTTTGCCGTCTTCCCGGATGGGATTCGGCTGTGGGCCGCTCCCGAAGGGGATGTGAAAACAAATTCCCCGCTCGATCTTGGGCGCTGGCAGATGCTCACGGCCACCTACAACGGCGACACGCTGACGGTCTACAAGGACGCAGCCCCGATCATGAAGAAACGCGTGGGACTGACGACCGACTGCGAAGGCAACGTGAGTATCGGCACGATTGATCCCTGGGACCATCAGCACGTGTTCCCCGGCCAGGTGCAGAATTTTACCATCCGCCGTGGAGCGCTCAAAGAGGAAGAAATCAAGCAGCTCCTGGCCAAAACCAAGCCCGTGGAATGAGGAAGGGATGGGCCGGTGCTGCCGGGAAGGTTCTCGCGTTGGTCTCCGCGCTGGCGCCTGGACCGATCTCGGCTCACCCGGCCCAGCCGGTCACGTTGCAGGTCACGGTCGAGCCGACGGGTAAGTTCCGGGCCGACCTAAACCTCGATGTGCTCGCTTATGCGCTGGGCAAACCTTCCATCGACGCCAGCAACGAAGAATTAGAAGCTTTGCTGGACGGTCCCCGGGCGGCACTGGCGCAAGACCTCGCTGACGCGGACGCCAAGTTCCGCCGGGAGGTGGTGGTCCGCACGAACGCCGGAGATGCCGTTACGGTCCAGTGGGAATTACCCGGCCTGGCGGAGATCGATGCGGTGCTGGCCAGGCATATCATGCCGCGCATCCTGATTGTCGGGGACATAGCCTTTTTCGGCGCGCTGCCGGGCGGCGCCCGGACGATTTCCGTTCGTCTGCCCTACACGTTGGGCGACGCGGTGCACGTCTACGCCGTGCCGGGTGGCGCAGGCGAGGGCCAACTGGTGCCGGCCGGTGAGTTTGCGAACGTGATCAAGTTCAGTTTGCCTCCGGCGGAGGCGCCCGTGCGCGGTCTCGCCGTCTGGCGCGTGCTGGCCGGGGGCTTGGCGGCGATGGCAGCGGCATTTCTGGCCATCCGATGGATTTCGCGACGCTCCTGGCACCGTCGTGGCATGGTGGTGCTGCGATGAAAAGCGTGTTCCCGGCCCCACCCCACCTCGCCCGGCCATGAACAAACGGTTTGGGATGTTGGCGGCCGTGGTTTGGATCCTGGCGGGGTACCAACCGGCTTCGGCCCATCCGCTCGGTCAACAAAGCGTCGATCATTACAGCCAAGTGGAACTCACGTCCCGCCAGGTCCTGGTGGTGTACACCTTGGACCTGGCCGAGATCGCCACTTTCCAGGAAACCAGGCGCATCGACGCCAACGGCGACGGAAAGCTGGACGAGGCCGAAAAGGCGCTTTACGCGAAAACGCGGGCGGGGGAAGTGGCCGCCGGATTGCATCTGTCGATCAACGGGCTGCCGCTGGCGCTGAGGGCCGCCAGTGCCAAGCTCATTATGCAACTCGGCCAGGCCAACCTGCCGACATTGCGCCTCTTCGCCGTCTTCGACACCGCTCCCGGCGCTTTGACCGCCGCTCTGCATGGCGGAAACGGCACGCAGATGGGGACCTATCGGGACGATAACGACCCGGAGCGCATTGGCTGGCGGCAAATCCGGGTGAGCGGAATGGGGCCACGGATCGTGGACGAATCCGTCAACGGTGGGCCCCCGGCGGCAGCATTTCCGGGATATGCCGCGGATGCCAAGGGTGACCAAACGAACGTGCGTTCACTCGATTTTCATTTTGTGCTCAATGCGGGGCCCGACTCCATCGACGGGTTGGCGGCTCCGGCACCTGCCGAGGCGAAGTCTCGCGAGGCTGATCCGTTTACCCGGTTGATGACCGGAGAACATCTTACCCCGGCCAGGACTCTGTTATTCCTGCTGCTGGCAGCAGGTCTGGGTGGTTTGCATGCGCTATCGCCGGGACATGGCAAGACGCTCGTCGCGGCGTACCTGGTGGGATCGCGCGGTACGGTGCGCCACGCGTTGCTGCTGGGATTGATCGTCACGGTCACGCACACGGCGGGAATATTTGCGCTGGGTTTGGTTACTCTCTTCGCATCGCATTACCTGTTGCCGGAGACGCTGTATCCCTGGCTTACCGCAGCCTCAGGACTGGCGATCGCTCAAGTCGGTTTGTTCCGGTTGCTCGGGCGGGGCGCGCAGCACCATGATCACGACCACGGCCACACGCATGAACATGCTCACGACCATGGACACCCTCACGACCATGGACACCCTCACGACCATGGACATCCTCACAACCATGGACACCCTCACGACCATGGACACCCTCACAACCATGAACACCCTCACGACCATGAACACGGACACGGCGAACACGGCCACAGCCACCTGCCGCCGTCCGGCGAGCCGATCACCTGGCGCAGCCTTCTGACGCTGGGTGTATCCGGTGGCATGGTGCCGTGTCCCTCGGCCTTGGTCGTGCTGTTGAGCGCCGTGGCGCTGCACCAGATCGGCTTTGGGCTGTTGCTCATCCTCGCATTCAGCATCGGTTTGGCCGGGGTCTTGATCCTGATTGGCATCGCGGTGGTTCGCACCCACCACTTCCTGAACAAACGGGACCTTCTACCGGGTTGGTTCTTGCGTTACGTCCCGAAAGCCGGCGCCGTTGCCGTTGTGGCGATCGGTTTGACCATTGCCCTGCCCGCCGTCGTGCTGCTGGCGAAGCGATATGGCGGTTAGGACGGCCTCAGCATGGTTGCGACGCTACCCATCTGGCAGACCCGCCGCGTTCGATCCAGTCGTGAGCAATGAAAGCCTACCGCCTCGACGACTTCACCGGGATCGACGATCTCCGTCTCCACGATGAAGTCGAGCCGCGGCCGCAACGGGGCGAAATCCTGGTCCGGGTCCACGCCGCCGCGCTCAACTTCCGCGACATCGCCATGGCACGCGACCGGTATCCGCTCCCTCACGCCAAAGGACTGATTCCCTTGAGCGATGCGGCGGGCGAGGTGGTGGAGGTCGGTGCGAGCGTCGATGCCTGGAAGGTCGGCGACCGCATCATGGGGAGCTTCCACCCCCGTTGGTACGGCGGCCGGATGCCCGCGGACGTTTTCAAGCACAGCTACGGCAGCGAAATCGATGGCTGGCTGGTCGAGCGCAAGGCCGTCAGCCAGGAAGCGGTTGTGGGCATCCCTCATAACCTCTCTTACGCAGAGGCCTCGACGCTGCCATGTGCCGGACTGACGGCTTGGGCGGCGCTGACGGCGGGCGGGGCGATTCGCGCCGGCCACACCGTGCTCGTGCAAGGCACGGGCGGGGTTTCCATCTTTGCGTTGCAACTGGCCAAGTCTGTCGGTGCCCGGGTGATTGCAACGACCTCCAGTGCAGCGAAAGCGGACCGGCTGCGCTCGTTGGGAGCCGACGAGGTCGTCAATTATAAAGAGGAGCCGAAATGGGGCGAGCGGGTGCGGACTCTGACAGGTGGCCAAGGCGTGGATCGCGTGGTCGAGGTGGGCGGACCCGGGACGATGGGCGAGTCCCTCCGGGCGGTGGCGCAAGGCGGCGAAATCGTTTCCATCGGCTTCTTGAGCACCGAAAATCCCGGCATTGATTTTTTTGCCCTGTTTGGAAGTTGGGCCACCTTCCGGCCCATCGGCGTGGGCAGCCGGGAAGGATTGCAAGATGTGGCGCGCGCGATTGCGATGGCTGGCATCAAACCCGTCATTGACCGCGTGTTCGAGTTCGAGAACGCCAGGGAAGCTTTCGGCCATCTGGACGGGGGCTCACACATCGGGAAGATTGTCATCCGATGTTAGATTTGGGGAATGCTTGAGCACAGATATGAGCGCCAACGAGGATGCAGCCTTCGAACATGGCGATGCCCATTTCGAGATTCGCTTAACGCAGTCTTCTGACTATGGCAGTATCTATTATTCAACGTCAATTCGCCGATTTTCTTCCAATGAATAACTTCTTCCATGTGGTCTGCGGTCTGTCTGTCTGGCTCGCCCTCGGCAGCGTTGCCTGCGGTGAACAGCTCACGCCGACTAGCCTTGATCCCAAGTTGGCCGAATCCAGGGAAAAAGCGTTCACCTCCTGGGGCGACAAAGAACAAACCGGTGCCACTTGGCGGCAGCTATCGTCCACGCACATCCCGGTTTACGGCGAGTATCGTGCCGACGGCTGGCAGCGAGCCATCTACATTCCCAATCCCGGCGCCGGCTACTGGGCGTTGGACGGATTGACCGAAGATTCGTTGTGGCAAACCGAACGTGAAAAACTCAAGATTGGCGATGAACTGATCAGTGCCGGAAGCCACGAGGGCGAGGATGGTACGACGAAGTATTGGGCGTTGTGGGCACCAAGAACCAAGGCGTACCTCATCAAGGAGAAAATGCGTGAACTGGGCATCAAACCGGCACGGGTGGACATTGATCCCCTCGCCCAAAACGAAGATGATCGGGGCAAACTTTTAGATGCGGCCACGCTCTACACGTTCTCTGGGGAAATGGCGTTTCATGACGCTGAAGGCAACGTGAGATATGACCTCACCATCACCAATGGACAGGTGAGCGGGTGGCAACATTGGCGTGACGATGAAAAACCGGTGGGCCAGATTGTCGGTGGCTGGTTTGACTTTGATCGTCGCCGTTTGAGCGTGCTCATCCAGGGAGCAGACCATGTGGAAGCACAATGGCGTTCGCAGCTCAAGCAGTTCCACATCGACCTTTCCAAGCGGCAGGTTGTTTGCGACTACGAACTATACGACTATGGCCGCCGGAACGAGGGTTCACCGGTGGGCGCGCCAAACGTTCTCGATAAACTCGACCGGATCGAACACTTGGTGAAGCCGGACCACGCCCAATGACGCCGGGGCGGCGAACTTGAACCATGAAGATCGTTTTGCTGGTCCTATTTGCAGGTTTGTGCCTTCCGCATGGTGTCATGGCAGACCGGGTTTACGAGAACTGCGTACTGACCGGATGGACGGAAGAAAAAGCTCAAAAGCCCGTCCACTACGAGGTGCATATCACCTACAATTCACCAAGCCATAAACATCCGTACCTTTCCTCTGGAGGCATCCGGGCCATTAAAGTGCGATATGCTAACGCAACGGTGGATTTCCCGCCAGATTCGTTCAACGATTGCAGCATGGACTGGGGTACACCTTCCTATTTTGGCTACAGCGAATACGGGAAGTGTTACCAGCTCAATTTCTACAACTGTGGAGACGCTGCCAGGTCCTACGATATGGAATTTGTCATCCGGGGCGGACGCTTGACAGAGCGACATCTCATCCCTGCCCAGCTTTCCGAGTTGGAAGACACGCTTCTGCGTTTCAACCGCAACGGAACTATCATTTACAACGGGCCGTGTGACCGACAAGGCAGACCAATCCCTTCGACCCAGCGGAAGCGATAAATTAAAATCCAGATTAGCAAAGCAGGTAGATAATTGTCAATTGCAAGACACATCACGTTCGCAAACGTTTCTCAAACTGCTTTACTGAGATGGGTTTGGTCAGTTTGGCTGTTTCTTTGCTGTCATCGCTGGTCAAATGGCGGGATGCAAGAGAACACCGGGCAACCGCCAACGCCCGTTGCGGTATTTTCGTGACGACATCTTGGCCAATCAACAGGCCATCATCCAAAGGAACGGGTTTATCACGAATATTGGCCAAGGCAAGGGTTGGATTTTGCGGTCGCCTGCGTGGCGCACCAACTAGTTCGATCTCCGGGATTATACAAGACTGCGCGTGTTGCCCACGCGCATGATCTCCATGCCAACCAAGCAAACATCGTCGGCGAAATTTTCGCTGCCGGTGAATTGTCTTACATCGGCGAGCAGACCATCAAAAAGCTGCGCGGCAGGTTGGCGAACCCGGCCGGAGGCAGCGGCCATCAGCCGGTTGCGTCCGAAATGTTCGTCCAGCAAATTTTCCGCCTCATAGAGTCCATCGGTATAGAGCATGACCAAATCCAGCGGGGAAATCCGGCACTCGCTGGTCTCGTACACGGCGTCTTCCATCACTCCGAGGATCGGCCCCCGCCGGGTGTTGGGCGCCAGCGCCAAATGCTCCGCGGTCCCGGAATCCTGATGCAGGCAAATAGGGTAGGGATGTGCTGCATTCGCGTGGCGCATCTGTCCGGTCGCCGTGTCCACGACCAGATAAAAGGCAGAGACGGGAATCGGCCACTCCGTGTGCCGCAGAATGGCCGTCAGGCCCCGATTGAGCTTGGTCAGGAATTGCCCGGGATCGGAAGCCGCCGGAGTGAGTTCCTCCACTAAACCGCGGACGATCGCCGTGACCAGAGCGGCCCGGACGCCGTGGCCCATCACGTCGGCGATGAGCACCCCAGTCTTCGTCTCGGAAAGGGCCATGACATCGAAAAAATCTCCGGCCAGCGCTGTGGTGGGCTGGTACCGGCAGTGGAAGCGCACAGCGCTTTCCGCCCCGTTGATAGCTTCCGTCAAGGTGCGCTCCTGGCGCGACAGGAAAGCGTGCTGGAGTTCCCGGGCCATCTGGAGATCCGCTTCCATTTCTGTATTCTTCGCGCGCAACTCCTCCGCTACGCGAGCCAATTTCTCCTGCAGCCGGTGGCGTTCAATGGCGTAGCGAATGGCGCGCAGAAGCGTGCGAATATTCAGCTCCGGCTTAAGCAAATAGTCTTGCGCGCCCTGCCGGACGCTCTCGACCGCCAAGGTCTCGTCATCGTGTCCGGTTAGAACGATGATCGGAACATGCGGCGCGAAGTTGTGTACCTGGAGAAATGTTGACAGGCCATCGGAGTCCGGGAGGGAAAGATCCAGCAGGACCAAATCGAACTTTTCTGTTCCCAAGCGTACGAACCCTGTCTTAACTCGGTCAGCCCACTCAAGGACGAACTTAGTGCCCTCCGCGCAAGCAAGCATTTCCCGCGTCATTTCTGCGAACATCCTGGTGTCTTCCACCAGTAAAATCCGGACGGGTGCCTCCGCGCTATTGTCGCTACTTTCAGGTCTTTGCTGCGAGGAATAATGCGCCATCTTGCACCCCATTGCCGCATTTGCCGGGCCATCAAGCCGCCTGCGGACGAATTTCAGGAGAGAAAAATAAGCGGCAGGGCAGAAGGCGGGCGCGGCTTACGCCTTCGGTGTCCCGTTTAGGTTGTATTGAAGATCACCGCCGGAGCGTCAGTCTTGTTGTGCTGACGCCGTTTGCCTCCCAGAAAATAAAGCCTTCAAGCCACCAGATTGGCTGACCCTTGGCCGATCCCTCACCACTATCGCCAATCGGGTCAGCAAAACCCCGGCCCAAGTCGCGCTCCCCTGGGCCATCCAACGCGGAACGGCGATCTCGCCCTGTCGACGGACGAAGGCAATCGAATCTGCAAACCGCGCGCCGGCAGCGACTCGGAAAAACGGCGAGGAGGCATGGTAAAACCTTGCCAAACTGCGGGTTGCGCAGAAAATCGCGGAAAGACATCGCAACTTCACAAACCATGATCACCTCCATTTCCGATCCCGCCCTGCAAACGGTCCTCGATCAGGCCCTCGCCAATAGCGGCTCGCTCACCGCCTCCCCGGAAGATTGGCGCGACACGCCCATCTATTTTCTGATGTTGGATCGTTTTAACAATCCCGCCAGCCCGCCCAACAACATGCCCTACAATGCGCAGTTCGCCGGGTTCCAGGGGGGCAATTATCAGGGTGTCATTGCCCAACTGGATTATATCAAGAGCCTCGGCTTCGGCGCCATTTGGCTCTCGCCCGTCCTGAAGAATTGCCCGGATCAGCCTGGCACCTACCATGGCTACGGGATTCAGAATTTCCTGACCGCCGAGCCCCGCTTTGCCTCCATTCCCGCTAATGCCGACCAGGAATTGCGGGAACTGGTCGACGAGGCCCACGCGCGCGGCCTTTACATCATCTTCGACATAGTCCTGCATCACGCGGGCGATGTCTTCGCCTATAATCCAGGCGGTTCGCAGATCGACTGGCAAAATCAACAAGTTCCCATCCAATGGCGCGATCAGGACGCGAATCCAAATCCGGCCTGGTCGCTTGCTCCCGCGAGTCCGCCCTTCGATGCCGCCGTATTTCCCGACGAACTGCGGCACAACGAGCTATTTACCCGGCAGGGCAATGCGTTGAGCAGCGGCGGCCAGGTCCAGGGCGACTTCGACTCGCTCAAAGGGTTCAATTTCGGCCCACAGAACAATCTTGAAGACGCAGGGGACATCTTGATTCGCGCGTATCAATATGTAATCGCGCGTTTCGACGTGGACGCCTTCCGAATTGATAGCCTGAAATTCATTCCCGCTGACTACGAGCGCATTTTTGGCAACGCCATGCGCGAGTTTGCGCTCAGCGTCGGCAAAAAGAACTTCTTCACCTTTGGCGAGGTCTATGACGACGAGCAGGAAATCTCCCAATTTATCGGGCGCAACACCATCGACATCAATGGCGTCGTCGGCGTGGATGCCGCGCTTGATTACCCGCTTTTCTTCGTATTGCCGAACGTCATCAAGGGTCTCGGCGGAACGCCCGCGGATATTGCGCAGGTATTTGCGAATCGCGCGCAGGTCGAAAAATCGGTGCTGACATCCCATGGCGAAGCCGGACAATACTTCGTCACTTTCCTGGATAATCACGATCAGGCGCAGCGTTTTGGTTACACCGGTCCCACGCAGCTGGTGAATCAAATCACGCTTGGTCTCGCGTGTCTCGTTAGTCTACAAGGTATTCCTTGCGTCTATTATGGCACCGAACAAGGTCTATCCGGTCACCAGGATGCCACCAATACCGACGGCTCCATGGTGCGGGAGGCGCTCTGGGGCTTGCCCGGCGGTGGCTTCGTCACCACCAACCCCATCTATGTGGCACTCCAGCAGATGCTGAAGGTCCGCGCCGCCCAGCCCGCGTGTCGTTATGGCCGCGAATACTTCCGTCCGCTCTCGGGCGACGGAGTCCATTTCGGTATTTCATCCTTTCCTTCCGGTATCGTCGCGTTCTCCCGCATCCTGAGCACTCAGGAAGTCCTCTTCGTCGCCAACCTTAACCTCTCGGCCAGCTTTTCTGGCCAGGTCATCATCGACGCCAACATCAACGCGGGCGTGGCGTCTTTAACCACGCTTTTCAGCAATGTGCAACCCGTGGCGGGCCTGGCGTCGAATGCCGTGATCAGCAAAGCCGGTGGCAGCGTGACCATCAACGAAGTCGACGGCTCCATCACGAACGGACCGGCCTTCGCCGTTCAGGTTCAGCTCCAGCCCGGAGAAGCGCAGATCATCGGATAACGATATAGGCCCTTAGGTATAGGACGATACTTCACACTGTCCTCGATGGGGGAAGGAACGGCAGACGACTTCGAATTCGCCGGTGTCGATAGTGTGGCGTGTTGCAACACTTGATACAGCCGAAGGCGCGCGCCACGGTAGATCTCGCCCGGACGGGCCAAAGCGATTCCGCCTGCGGGAGGAAGCGAAATACGTCGAATGGCGGGCGTTTGGCACAGCCTCCGCTAGCGGGGGGATGCTGCTATGAGCCTACGCTCAGTTCCCATCACGATCGAAGCGGAGCCGTACGAATTTGTGCTGCAGCCGGATCAGTGCGCATTGCTGATCATCGACATGCAGCGTGACTTTCTGGAGCCGGGTGGCTTCGGAGAGATGCTCGGCAACGATCTCTCGCAGTTGCAGGGGACGATCGCGCCGAATAAAGCGTTGCTAGCCGCGTGGCGCGCGGCCGGGTTGATGGTCCTGCACACCCGCGAGGGTCATCGGACAGATCTGGCCGATCTGCCACCCGCCAAACGGGTGCGCGGACGCGGGGAAAAAACGATTGGCGACCACGGCCCCATGGGACGCATTCTGGTGCGCGGCGAGGAAGGGCACGATATCATTGCCGAACTTTATCCGCGCGCCGGCGAACCGGTCATCGACAAACCCGGCAAGGGGGCGTTCTGGTCCACGGACCTGCATGCGATTCTCCAGCACTCGGGCATCCGGCAGCTCGTCGTCACGGGCGTGACAACCGAAGTTTGCGTCAACACTACGGTCCGCGAGGCCAACGATCGTGGTTACGATTGCCTGGTACCCTCGGACTGCGTGGGGTCCTATTTCCCCGAGTTCCACGAAATGGGGCTCAAGATGATCAAGGCGCAGGGGGGCATTTTCGGTTGGGTCACGCATTCATCCAAAATTCTGCCGCTGCTCCCAGCGGCAGAACCAGCCGTCTAACCGCAGGCATTAGGAGAGTACTACCAATGAATAACATGAAGCCAAAAATTTGGGTGCCGGGGGATTGGAACGCCTTCTTCGGATTCGGCACGAACATCCTGGTCAATCTCCTGACTCTGACTGCGCTTTTGCGTTTTGTGTTGAAGATGCCGGACGAACTCGTCTTCGGCCGCATCCTGCCCGCCACCGGGTTGATGATGTGCCTTAGCACCGGTTATTACGCGTTTCTCGCTTATCGTTTGGCGAAGCGGACGGGCCGCACCGATGTGTGCGCGTTGCCTTCGGGCATCAGCGTGCCGCATATGTTCATCGTCACCTTTGTGGTGATGATGCCGATTGCCCTTTCCACCGGCAACCCGGTCAAGGGGTGGGAAGCCGGGCTGACCTGGGTTTTCGTGCAGAGCTTTGTACTGATGGCGGGCGGATTCATCGCGCCGATCATTCGCAAGATCACCCCGCGGGCGGCGCTGCTGGGCACGCTGGCGGGCGTTTCCATCACCTTCATTTCCATGGCGCCGGCGCTACAGATGTTTGTCACGCCGCTCATCGGGCTGACCTGTTTCGGGATCATTCTGCTGAGTTGGTTCGGCGGGGTGCAATACGGCAAATTGCCCGCGGGCCTGGTGGCCATTGCCGCCGGGGCGCTGATCGCCTGGGGCTCGACCGCTTTCGGCTACAACTTCGGCGGGATGAGCCTTAGCAGCCTGACTGCCTCGGTCACGAACTTCGGCTTCCACGTCCCCATGCCAGCCTTTGCCAATGTGTTCGATGGCTTCCAATACCTCGGCACGATCCTGGTCACGGCCATTCCGTTCGGCATCTATGATCTGGTCGAAGCGATGGACAACGTGGAAAGCGCGGCGGCCGCCGGCGACAGCTACCCGACCACGCGCGTGCTCACCGCCGACGGCGTGGTCAGCCTGATCGGCTGCATGATGGGCAATCCCTTCATCAATGCGGTCTACATCGGCCATCCCGGCTGGAAGGCCATGGGCGGGCGCATCGGCTATTCGGCGGCAACCGGCTTGATGGTGATCGTACTCTGCTGGTTCGGCACGATCTCGGTGATCTCGGCGATCATCCCGACGATTGCCATCCTCCCGATCCTTCTCTACATCGGCATGCTTATCGGTTCGCAAGCCTTCCAGGAAACCCCCAAGGCGCACGCCCCGGCCATCGTGCTGGCCATTGTGCCGTCGATCGCTAACTGGGGCCTGACCATCATCAACGGTGCGCTGGGCGCGGCGGGAATCTTTGCGGTCAGCGACGTGCTCATGGGAGGCATGCTCAAACAGGGCATCTATTATCACGGCCTGCAGATCCTGGGCGGCGGTTCCACGCTGGGCGGCCTCATTCTGGGCGCCATGGCGGTGTGCATCATTGATCAGACGCTCGTCAAGGCCGCCGGCTTCGCGCTGGCGGGCAGCATCCTGACCTTCTTCGGCCTCATGCACGGCGAGCACATCGGCGTCGCGCAGACGCCGGTGGTTGCCCTGAGTTACCTGGTGGTGTCGGTGATTCTCTTCGGCGCGGCGAAATTCGCCGTCATCAAGAAATCGGCGCAGGAGTTCAGCGAACACCTGACGCCGCTGCCCGAAGCGGTGGAGTGAGCCTTCGGCCGCGGGATTGGCCTTTCGCCGCCCTGGCGCGAAGTGCGGAAAATTGCGCAGGGCCATCAATTTTCCGCAGCGCCAACCACCTCCAGCGCAATGGGATTCAGCGCCTTGAGCGCACTTCCGCGCCGGAGCGGACTCCTGGCTCCAGATAGCACGGCGCTTGCTGAGTGGCAGCGCGTGGAGGGAGGGCTGCAAACCATCGGGCGCAGAATCCGGCTCGCGATCCGCGCCCACCTTGCGGTGTGGACGGTTCTGCTGGTGGGCGGCCTGGCCGCCGTGACGCTCGCCGCGCTCATTCGGCGTTGGGAGCAACGCGCCGGACAGGAGGAAGTGCGCGCCATCGGCATGACGCAGGTGAAGCTGCTGCAGACGCAGGTGCTGCGTTCAATGGAAGTGCTCCACTCCATTTCCGCTTTCGAGTCGCTGGGGAATCCGCCGGATAGAGTCCAATTTTCCCGCTTCGTCTCGGACGCGATTCAACGCTTGCCGGAAATCCAGGCGCTCTCCTGGATTCCACGCGTGCCGCAAGCCCTGCGCCAGGAGTTCGAAGCCAGGGCTCGGCGGGAGGGCTTCGCCGGCTTTCAATTCACCCGCGAGGACGAGCAGGGCATGATGGTGCCCGACGTGCCGCGCGAGGAGTATTACCCCGTCTATTTTCTGGAGCCTTTGGTGGGAAACGAACGCGCCTTCGGTTTCAATCTCGCTTCGGAAACCGAGCGGCGGCGCGCCCTGGAATTGGCGCGCGAGTCCGGTCTCCCGGCGGCGAGCGCGCCGCTGCGGCTTGCCCAGGAGTCCGCGGATCAACTCGGAGTGATCGTTTTCTCGCCCATCTATCGTCGCGCCAACCTGAGCACGACAGTCGAACGGCGCCAGGACCTGATCGGTTTCGCGACCGCCGTTTTCCGCATTGGCGATCTGGTGCGATCCTCCCTGAGAGAGGCGGCCACCCGCGGACTCGACGTCTCGATCCGCGACACGTCCGCCGGAAATCGGCTGATCTACGCGCAACGCGCCGGCGCGCCGCCCGCCGCGGACGGTGGCTGGACCTCTTCAGTCGATGTGGCGGGACGCGAGTGGCGGATCGTTTTCCAACCCACGGCGGTCTTCAGCAAATCCCGTTCACATCTGCAATCGTGGACGGTGCTGATCGCCGGTCTGATTTGCGTGGGATTCAGTGCCGGCATGGTACGGACCGGCCAGCGGCGGCGCGGCGAAATCGAGCGGCGAGTCCGCGAGGCCACGGCGCATCTCTCGCGCGAGATCGCGGAAAGGACGCGGGCGGAGCGCGCTCTGCAAAGCGCCCATGACGAACTGGAAGAGCGGGTGGAAGAACGGACCTGTGCCCTGGGCAAGTCGAACGAAGCGCTGCTCGGCGAAATTACGATCCGGCGGCAGGCCGAAGAGGCTGCGGAGGCAGCGAACCGCGCGAAGTCGACGTTTCTGGCCAACATGAGCCACGAGATCCGCACGCCCATGAACGCGATCCTGGGCTACGCACAAATCCTGGTGCGAGATGACTTTCTGCCGCCCTTCCAGCGGGATGCGCTCGCGACCATCTCGAGCAGCGGCAATCATCTTTTGAACCTGATCAACGATGTCCTCGATTTTTCGAAGATCGAAGCCGGCTGGATGGAACTGCAACCGGCCAATTTCGACCTAGCGGCGCTGGCGCGGGAGTTGACGCTCATGTTCCAGCAACGCTGCGAGGAAAAGCGCATCGGTCTGCGCATCGAGGGGTTTTCCGACGACATCCGGCGCTACGTGCGGGGTGACGCCGGGAAGTTGCGCCAGGTCTTGATCAATCTCATCGGCAACGCGGTCAAGTTCACGCAGGAGGGACGGGTGATCCTGCGGGTGAAATGGCTCGATTCCGTCCGTTGCCGGTTCGAGGTGAACGACACGGGCCGCGGCATTCACCCTGGGGCGCAGACGCAGGTGATGGAGCCGTTTTTCCAGATCGTGCCGGAAGGGCAAGGCGGGACGGGCCTCGGGTTGGCCATCGCGCGCCGGCAGGTGGAATTGATGGGCGGCACCCTGAGCGTGGAGTCGGAGACGGAGATCGGCTCGACGTTTTTCTTTACGGTGCCGCTGCCGGAAGTGGCGGATGCAGCCGCGATTTACCCGGCGGAAGCGCGCCGCGAGGTGGCACGGTTGGCGGAGGGCAGCGAAGTGCACGCGCTGGTCGTCGATGACATTCCGGAAAACCGGGACGTGCTCTTTACGATGCTCGCGCAAATCGGCTGCCAGGTGACCACGGTGGAGAACGGCCGGCAGGCACTTGCTTCTGTTAGCAACCAACGCCCGGACATTATCTTCCTGGATATGAGGCTGCCGGAGATGGACGGATTGGAAATCGCGCACCGGCTGCTTGGCCAATTGGATGCGAATGAGACGAAAATCGTCGCCACCTCCGCCTCCGCCTTCGAGCACGAGCGCAGGCGCTGTCTCCGCGCGGGCTGCGATGACTTTCTGGCCAAGCCATTGCTGGCCAGCCGCGTTTACCAGTGCCTGGAACATTTGCCGGGGGTGCGCTTCGAATACAAGATCGGGAGCGCCCCGAGCGCGCCCAGCGCTTCGCCGTTGGATCTCACCCAGATCATCCTGCCGGAAGACCTCGCGTTGCGGTTGACGATGGCGGCCGAACTGCACAGTACGACCGTGCTGAAAAGCTGCCTCGCGGAACTGGAGCAACTGGGCGCTCCGGGCCAGCGGCTGGCGGTGCACCTGCGCGGGTTTGTGCAGAGTTTCCAAATGGAAACCATTGCGAAGATCGTGGCGCAGATCGCCGTCGAGCCGGCGCCCGCGACGAGTGAGGTATGAACAGCGCGAAACCCAAGATTCTAGTCGTGGACGATACGCCGGCGAACCTGCGCTTGATCAGCGATGCGCTGGAACCGCACGGCTACGAAATCCTGGCCGCCTCGAGCGGACACGCGGCGCTCAAGATCGCGGCCCGGGCGCGACCGGATTTGATCCTGCTCGACGTGATGATGCCGGGCCAGAATGGCTTCGAGGTGTGCCGGGAACTGCAGAGCGAGGAAGCCACTCGCGCCATCCCGGTCATTTTCATCACGGCCAAGGCGGAGCCCGAGAACATCGTGCATGGCTTCCGGGTCGGGGGCGTCGATTACATCACCAAGCCTTTTCAGGAAGAGGAAGTGCTCAGTCGCGTGGCTACCCATCTGCGTATCAGCCAACTAACCCGCGAGTTGCGGGAGAAGAATGAAAGTCTGCAACTGGAGATGGCGCGGCGGGAGCAAGCGGAGCGCGCCAAGGCGCGCACGGACGAACGGCTTTCCACGCTCGCCGCCCAGGAGACAAGGCGCTGGGATGTGTCGGGTTTCATCGGCAAGAGCAAGGGGGTTCGCAAGATTCTGGACGATCTCCAGCGGCTCCATCAGTTTCACCAGACCAGCGTGCTGATCACCGGCGAGAGCGGCACCGGCAAGGAACTGATCGCGCGTGCCATCCATTATGGGAGCGCGCGGAGCAACGAGCCTTTTATCCCGGTTAATTGCGTCGCCATTCCCAGCGAGTTGGTTGAGTCGATGATGTTCGGCCATGTGCGCGGCGCGTTTACCGGCGCGACGATGGATCGCAAAGGCTGCTTCGAGCTGGCGGACGGCGGGACGCTCTTTCTTGATGAAATCGGCGATATGCCCGCGATCTTGCAGGCGAAACTCCTGCGTGTGCTGGAAGACAGTTGCGTGGTGCCGGTCGGCGCGAGCGAGCCGAAACGGGTCGACGTCCGGATCGTCGCCGCCACCAACGCGAACCTGCAGGAGAAGATTGAGCGAGGCACCTTCCGGCAGGACCTCTTTTTCCGGCTGGCGCGGTACACCGTGCAATTACCGCCGTTGCGGGAGCGCCGGGAGGATATCTGCGTTTTGGCGACTCACTTCTTGCAGTCGCTCTCGGCCGAAATGGGCCTGCGCACCCCGGAGTTGTCTGAGTCCGCCGCGCTCGCTCTGACTGCCCATTCCTTTCCGGGCAATGTGCGGGAGTTAAAGAACATCATTGAGCGTGCGCTGATCGATAGCGGCGGCGATGCCATCCGACCTGCCGATCTGCATCTGCCGGCCGGCTTGGCCTCGGCCGTCCTGACCGGCGCTGGGGAAGAAGAGACCGCGAACATGCCGGGCGAGTTGCCGTTCAACATCAAGGCAGCCGAGGATGTCCTCATTCAACGCGCCCTGGCGCAAACGAATGGAAACATCGCCGAAGCCGCGCGTCTCCTCGGGATCAATCGGACGCGGATTTATCGCAAGCTAGCGAGGAATTGAGCGGCCCGCTTGTGGGTCGTAAGCAGGCCGGAGGTGCTCCGTCCGTACGGGCATCATGTCTCGCGAGACAAGACTGTCGCATCTGTTTCACACCGCACATTCGCAGCAGCTGGAAGGGAGTAAGGCCCGGCCGTTAGTGTATACCAAGCCACTAGTCGCCAGCCACTTACGATGACATTAGCCCCGTGGCATAGCACGCGCTAGACGGGTGTCCGTTGAGATAAGTAACACACCCATTATCGAGGAACAGGCTCAATGAATTACTCCAAACTACACATCTTCGCCCTCGCCGCGCTGACGCTTGCCGGTGGAAACTGTATCGTCCGGGCCGGCACCGACCCGAAGGGGGCCCCGCTCGCCTCGCCACCGCCCCCGCCGACCCTGCCGATGGTCGACCTGCTGGTGGACGTGGAGTTCGCCAGCGAATATGTCACTCCGCGCGGCATGATCGTGCATGACAACGACGTTACCATCGAGCCGCTGATTCTCGGTTTTGTCACGGTTTATCAAAGCCCGGGCTGGCTGGACCAGGTCAAGCTGGTCGGCGGCGTGTGGAACGACTTCACCACCACGCGCATTTCCAAGAACGCTCCGTTCGGCAGCAGCCCGAAGACGAACTACACCGAAACCGATCCCATCGCCGGCGTCTCGTTTGGCTTGGCCAAGTACTTTACGTTGGACGTGACCTACACCTCCTTTGTCGAGCAGGTGCTCAGCATTGGGACCTCGCATCATCTGGAAACGAAGCTCTCCTTCGACGACAGCAAAATCCTCAAGGGATTCGGTTTTCATCCGTATGTTAGTTACTGGCAGGAGTTAAGCGGCAAGGCGACCGACGCCGATGTGCCGGAGGCGGTGTTCGGGCCGTCGCCGTTTTCGGGCAAGCACCCGCAGCCGGGGTCCAGCTTCTACTTTGACATCGGCATCGACCCGACCTACACCTTCGACAAGTTCTACGGGCTGAAGCTGGATGCGCCTTGCCGCGTCCTCCTGGCCGACGACCGGTTCTATGGCGAATACTACGGGAGCGCTTCGACTGTGGGCCTTTACGAACTCGGCGCGCGGGCGACGGTACCGTTGAAGTTTGTCCCGGGCAACTTCGGCCACTGGGGCGTTCACCTCGGCTTCAGATATATGGACTTTTTGGACGATAACCTTTACCACCTCAATACGTTCAACTCCCCGGGCCAGCCGACCCGCACGACCAAACAGGTCTACGGCGGAGTGACGGTATTTTTCTGATCCGGCGCCGGCGCCGCCTCCGGGCGATCCAACTGTGAGTGACCTGTTATGAGCACCGTCCGCTACGTGGCAGCCGATCCGTACCCGTGGCCCTACAACGGCGATCTGCGCCCGGCTAATACCGCCCTCCTGGTCATCGATATGCAGATCGATTTCTGTGGACCGGGCGGTTACGTGGACCGCATGGGCTATGACCTCTCCTTGACCCGGGCGCCCATCGCCCCGATCCAGCGCTTATTTGGCGCCATGCGGCCACTGGGTTTCTCCATCCTGCACACGCGTGAAGGCCACCGGCCGGACCTCTCCGATCTGCCGGCGAACAAACGCTGGCGCAGCCGGCGCATCGGCGCCGGCATCGGTGATAGCGGCCCTTGCGGGCGCATCCTGACGCGGGGCGAGCCCGGTTGGGAGATTATCCCGGAACTCGCGCCGCTGGCGGAGGAGCCGATTATCGACAAACCCGGCAAAGGATCGTTTTACGCCACGGACCTCGATATGCTGCTGCGCCAGCGTGGCATCCAGAACATTATTCTGACCGGCATCACGACGGATGTCTGCGTGCATACGACCATGCGCGAAGCCAACGATCGCGGCTACGAATGCCTCCTGCTGTCCGATTGCACGGGAGCGACCGACGAAGGCAATTATCTGGCCGCGTTAAAGATGATCAAAATGCAGGGCGGAGTTTTTGGCGCGGTGTCGGACTCGGACGCTTTGATCGGCGCGATCACGGCGGCATAAAATGGTTGGGCGAGCGGGAGGAGATGCGGCATGTTTCGCGACTCCGATGCCCCCGCACTTCCGACCGCTTACCCTGCCGAACATCTTCGATCTCGCGCAAAAGCCCGAATCCATCGTCTGGTCCCGCTTTCGTGATGGCGTGGACATCCATTGGCTCTATGAAACGGCGCCGCCCGGGCCGGCCGCGGCGCTCATTCGCTTTCATCCCGGGGCGCGCGTGGAGCTGCACCAGCATACCGGGTTTGAGCACATCCTGTTGCTGGCGGGTTCCCAGACGGATGAAAATGGCCAGCACTCCCGCGGAGCACTCATCATTCACCCACCCGGAACGCGGCACAGCATTGCGAGCGCCGAAGGTTGCGTGGTGCTCGCGATCTACGAGAAGCCTGTCGTCTTTGGGTGAGCAGATGTTTTAAAAGGCCCCAACTTCCATGATCTACCTGGCCGTGAACGGAACGCTCATGCGGGGCTTGGAGTTGAACGGGAACCTGCTCGCCGTCGGTGCGGAATTCGTCCGCGAGGACCGGACGGAAGCGGCATACCGGCTCTTCTCGATTGCGGACCGTCATCCCGGCATGTTCCGGGTCGGCAGCGGCGGGGTGGCAATCGCGGTGGAAATTTGGGCGTTGCCGCCAGCGGGATTGGGCGTGCTTTTGCAAGCGGAGCCTCCGGGTTTGTGCATCGGCAAGGTGCGGCTGGCCGCCGGGAATGAAGTGCTTGGCGTCTTGGCGGAGCCTATTTTGTGCGAACGGCAGCAAGAGATCACTAGTTTTGGAGGTTGGAGAAAATACCTCGAAGTTCGTGGCATTGGCCAAAAGCTGTGACGGCGCTCCTCGAAGGGATAAGACACAGTTCCGGCTCGGCTCAACGTGCGGTAAATTGGCGTTGATTTTCCTATTGACCGGCTCATTCATTCGTCGCTAACCTCAGCTGGAATCGGCTGAGCGACAATGAGTTCGATTGGATGGCGGCGACTTTTTCCGTGGGCGACCCTGTCGGTCTCCCTGGCGTTCATTTTGGTGTTGAGCGGCTGTAAACGCGCCCCTGTTTCCGCCACCCGCTTTGTACCGGACGACGAGGCGATGGCTCGGGCCAAGGCCGAACATCGCGACCCGCAGGAAGTGCGTAAAGCCTTCTATTATACGGCGACCGAGCACGAAAATTTCTTCCGGGGCATGGATGTCATCGCCGCCTACCCTCCAGAGGGCGGCTTGCCGGACCAACTGCTGGCGCCGGGGACGTTGCGGGGGCCGCGCCCCGTCTTCGACCCAGTCAGCACCTCGAATGAAATTCTCGGGCGCAACACCTGGATGCTCTGGTGCGGCGGCAACGAACGCTTCTGGGACTGGCTGGCCAACAACAGCCTCGGGTTCATGGACCTGCTCAAGGTGATTGACAGCCGCAATCGCGCCAACCGCTGGCGGGATGCCGGCATGGTCAACGAACCTGGCATGCGCGCGGCCGGCAGACCCGACGAGTTCGGCCTCTGGCTGGATGTACCGGACGCGGATTACTACCAGACCGCCGCCCGCGATCATCTGCTGCCGCCGCGCGCGCCGGACGACCCGGCCATCCCCGCGGGTTCGCCGGACGCCAAGAGCCTGCAACACTTTGCGGATATCTACGGGTGGTCGACCGGTGTGGTGGGCTTGCGCTTGTTCAAGAATCCCGCCTTCAAGGGGGACGCAGTCAAGCAATGGAAGCGCCAAATCGGGCCGGATGGCGTGGCCGCCGCCTATTACAACGAGGCGAAGTTCTTCAGCGATCCCCAATTGATCCGGCCGTACCGGGTGGGAATGAGTTGCGCCTTTTGTCACACCAGCGCGCATCCGCTGGAGGCGCCCTTCGATCCGGCGCAGCCGCGGTGGGAAAATCTGTCCGGCGCGATCGGCAGTCAATACCTGCGCATCCGGTCCGTGTTCGGCAATCTGCTGCAGCCGGACAATTACGTTTATCACCTGCTCGATAGCCAGCCGCCGGGGACGATCGACACCTCCCTGATCGCCAGCGACAACATCAATAATCCCAACACCATGAACGCTATCTTTGGCGTTCCGCAGCGGGTGCAGCGCGCGTACGCCAACCCTCGGGAATGGCTCAACGCCGCTGCGCAAAAAATGCCGTCGTTGAGCAAGCAGGAGACCCAGCCTTACGAGCAACCGCGTCACGTCCCCCGCATTCTCCTCGATGGCGCGGATTCCATTGGCGTCTACGGCGCCTTGGCCCGCGTGTATCTGAACATCGGCACCTTCTCCGAACAGTGGACACGTCTCCATACCCCTCTCGTGGGGTTCATCCCGCCGGCCGCGGTGCGCGCGGATCCCGGGACGCATTACGAGGTCACCCAGGCGCCGTTTCAACTGGCGGATTGCCAGGAGCACTCCATCTACTGGCAGGCCACCCAGGATCGCGTCGAAGCTCTGCGCGATTACTTCCTGAAAATCACGCCGTCCATGCCGCTGTTATCGGCCGCTGGCGGCAGTGAACCGAGGGTCCGCGTGCAGGTGGATCGGCTGTCGCACGGGCGCCAGGTTTTCGCGGCGAATTGCATCGTCTGCCATTCCAGCATTCAGCCGGAGAACAATCCGCGCGACTTGTTCGAGAGCGATCCCGCCGACCTCCTGCACCAGCACCCGCCGACCGCTCCCGTGCGGGACAAGGTTCTCGCTTACGAGGACAAGTATAAGGCCATCATCGCCAAACGCCGCGACCGTGTGGCCGGGTACGAACGCGATCAGGAGTTGTGGGACCATGACCCGGGTCAGTGGTTGCGTGATCCGGATTACATCGCCTGGAGCAAGGCGATCGTCGAGACGCCGGAATTCTGGCGGAACAACTACCTTTCCACCGATTTTCGCCTGCCCATCACCTACGTCGGCACCAACCCGGGTCGGGCACTCGGCACCAACGGCATGACCGGGCGGATGTGGCAGGATTTTTCCTCGGTGAGTTATCGCCACCTGCCATCGGTCGGAGAGTTGTCGTTCTTTGACCCTTTCACGGGGCGTGACGAGTCGTTTACCCCGCGGCACGCGGTCCCGGCGGGAGTGCCGTGGGGCGGCGGCGGCCCGGGTTACATCCGACCCGCCTCGCTCATCTCTGTCTGGGCTACCGCGCCTTTTCTGCACAACAACAGCCTGGGACTTTTCAATAACGATCCCTCGGTCAAAGGACGGCTGGCGGCCTTTGATGACGCCATTCGCAAATTGCTCTGGCCCGAGCGGCGCCTGGAAAGCTCGAGCTACAACGGAGCGACCGCCGCGCGCTTGCACCGGGATCACGGCCTCATCTGGCGCACTCCGGCAGTCACCTACCTGAACCTACCGGCCAAGGACGTGCCTGCCGCGCTCTCGAAACTACCGGCGGGCATGCGTTACCTCCTGCCGTACCTGGCCGGCCTGCAATGGTTTGGCCGCGTGCCCTGGTTGCCCAGCGCGGGGTTGTTCGTGGTGGCGTTTATCATTTTCCTCTGTGGATCGGGCAAACTGTCCACCAGGATTTGGGGGTATGCGGCGCTGGTGGGCGGATTGGTTGTTGGGTTCATTCTCTACTTTGCGGTCGGCGGCCTCGGCGATGCGCACATCGGACCGATCCCCCAGGGAACTCCGGTCAACTTGCTGGCGAACCTCAATCCGGACGCCGATCCGTCCGATCTCAAAGCCGCCCTCACAACGACGCTCGACACCCTGGCCGATATTGATTCCCGCCATCTCTCCGAGGCTGACGCCCAGGAACTCATGCGCACGAAAGTCGCACCGGCGCTGCTGAAGGTGAGCAAGTGCCCAGACTTCGTCATGGACAAGGGCCACTACTACCCTTGGTTCCAGGACATGAGCGATGACGACAAGTACGCGGTGATCGAACTTTTGAAGACGTTCTGACGGCAGCGTTATGGAAGTCATTGTTTAGCGGCTCGGAGTCCCATTTGGAAGATATGAGTGCAGATCCATCCCTCGAGCCGGCGCCGGAAGGCGAGTTCGATTACATCGTCGTCGGTTCCGGGGCGGGCGGCGCGCCGCTGGCCGCACGCCTGGTGGAGGCCGGACACCGTGTGCTTGTCATCGAGGCCGGTTCGAACGCCGAGGCGCAGCCGCCGCAAGCCCCGGAGCGGGAAGTCAGCGAGGTGCCGGCCTTGCACGCGGTTGCCTCCGAAAACCCGGATTTGAGTTGGCAATTCTTCGTCAAGCATTACACGCAAAATCCCGGCGGTAGGCCCGATTCCAAGTGGCACCAGCCGGATGTTGCCGCCGGGGAAGACGAAACCCACGCCGGCATCTTTTATCCCCGGGCCGCCGCACTGGGCGGATGCACGATCCACAACGCGATGATCACCATCGCCGGGCCGGATGCGGATTGGGATACGCTGGCGGACTTTGTCGACGACGACTCGTGGCGCAGCAATCTGATGCGGCCGTACTTCGAAAAGCTGGAATGCAGCGAGTACCGGAACCCGCCGGCTCCTCCGCCCAAGCACTGGTGGGGGCACGCCTGGGACGACCTGCGGTGGGTCGTGGGTTTCGCGCCGGACTACACCGGCGGCCGCCACGGGTTCAAAGGCTGGCTGCACACCAGTTTGGCCGATGTGTCCCTGGGCGTGCACGACTGGCAGTTGGTCGGCATGCTCGCCGGAGCCATCAAGCAGGTGAAAGCCGCGGGACTGGCCCACTTCGGAGCCGTGACAGACGATTTCCTGCATGACCGCTTAAACGAAGATCTCGACCCGAACGACGCCTGGCGGCAGGCGCACCGGCCAGCGGGTTTGATCCAGATCCCGCTGGCGGTCCACGGCGCCAAAGCGGGCGGACCAGAGCAGGGCCATCGTTCCACGCCGCGCGCGCGTTTGCTCGCGGCCCAGGCGGCGCATCCGGACAGGCTCACCATCTGGACGGAGTGCCTGGTGACCAGAGTCATCCTCAGCGAGGACGAGCAGCCGTTGCGCGCGCTCGGCGTCCAATATCTCAAAGGCGCCCGTCTTTACGGGGCGCATCCGGTGGCGGTCCGCAACCATCAGCCGGGCGAACCCGGCGAAGTCCGCGCCCGGCGGGAAGTCATTCTTTGTGGCGGAGCGTTCAATACGCCGCAATTGCTCATGCTTTCGGGCATTGGCCCGGCCGCGCATCTCGCCAGTCACGGCATTGCGTGCCGCAAAGACCTCTCCGGCGTGGGCGCCAATCTGCACGACCGCTACGAGGTCACCGTCGTCACGGAGATGAAGGAAGATTTTTCCCTGCTCGACGGCCTCACGTTCGGGTTGCCCGCGGCAGGCGCGCCGCCGGACCCTGCCCTGCGGCGCTGGCGGACGACGGGCGACGGCCTTTACGCGAGTAACGGCAGCGTGCTCGGCATCTTCAAGCGCTCCCGGGAAGACCTGACGCAGCCGGATCTGTTCATCTTCGGGTTGCCCTTGTCATTCAAAGGTTACGAGGTTGGATATTCCAAGCCGCCCCAGCACAACTTCTTCACCTGGGCCATTCTCAAGGCGCATACCCAAGACCGGGATGGTACGGTGCTGCTGCGCAGTCCCGATCCGCTGTCCACCCCGGAAATCAACTTCCACTATTTCCATGAAGGCTCGCGGCCGGAAGACCGCCAGGACGCGGATCGCGATCTGGCCGCCCTGGTCGACGGCGTCAAGTTCGTGCAGGGCGTCATCCAACACGCCGGCGGCGTGGTGAAAGCCCGCGTCAACCCGCCGACGGCCGATGTGCCGGAGATCGACGCGGCCGACGACACGCCCCTCAAGGACTGGATTCGGCGCGAAGCCTGGGGCCATCACGCCTGCGGTTCCTGCCGGATGGGCCCTCCCGGCGACGCCAACGCGGTGCTCGACAGCCGCTGCCGGGTGCACGGGGTCGCCGGTTTGCGCGTGGTGGACGCCTCTATTTTCCCCAAGATCCCGGGTTACTTCATCGTCACCAACATCTATATCGCCAGCGAAAAGATTGCCGCGGAGATTCTGCGGGATGCCGCTCCTGCGCAGGTCGATTCGCCTTCGTATCCCGCCGCATACCGGCACCGGGAGGCCGGGAGCCTCGAGGTTCGCCGCCGCAAGTGCCTGCCGAGAAACGATCAACCGGAACCGGACGCTGCTTCGCCGGTCCTGGACGCGTCGGGCCATTGGGATCAGAGCGTGACCGGCCTGGCCATCTCCGGCGGCGGCGTCCGCTCCGCCACCCTGCATCTGGGAGTCCTGCAGTCGCTGGCCAAAGCGCATCTTTTGCGTCGCGTCGACTTCCTTTCCACGGTCTCCGGCGGCGGTTACGTTGGATCGTTCCTCGGGCGCTTTTTCGATCGCCTGCGCTACGACCCGGTTTCGGGTGCCGGGCGGCATTGCCCCGAGCCTGGGCCAGACCGGGTCGAGCGGGAGCTGGCGTCGACTGAATCGCAGGAAATCAGTTGGCTGCGCAAGCACGGCAACTATCTCGCCCCGGGTGGCAACGGGGATATGCGCTACAATCTGGCCGTCTTTCTGCGGAACGTTTTGAGCATCCACTTTGTCGTCGGGATGCTGATGCTGGTGGCTTTCGGGCTGGCCAACGCGTTGCGCTACCTGGTGTTCGATCCCGTCAGCACGGCTTCAGGCGTGGCGTTGGGCACCAGCGCGGCCAGCACGCTGCCGCTCGGCTATCTTCTCGGCAGGTCCCTGGGCGTCTTTTGGAGCCCGTGGTTTGTCCTTTTCGAATTGCTCCTGCTCTTGCTGGTCACCCCGAAGATTATCGGCTACTGGTTGGCTTCGCAGGATGCCAATGAACGCTACGATTGGCCGAGTCTGGCGCTGCTGTTCATCTTTCTAGCGGCCTTCCTCTTCCTGGGCGTGCGCCACGGGCTGGCGTCGCAGCCGTTGTTCCTGGCGCTCTCTCTGGTCAGTTCATTTGTACCCGTCGAGTTGGCTTGGCGACGGGGACGCCGTCGCGAAGAAGCCACCGGCGCCGGCAGCCAGAACACGCGCCGGCTGCGGACGCGCAACTACCTGACGGACGACCTGGGCTTTGCGCTCGGCATAGCCGCCGCGACACTCGGCTTCGCGATCGTCGACGCGATTGGCCACGGCTTGCAGCAATGGCTCGTGGCCGCCAACGTTTCTTACACGGTCGCCTTCACGGGTTTCGGCGCGACTGCCGTCACGCTCGTGCCTCTCTTGCGCGCCGTGGCGGGTTACATTTCCGGGAGCACACAGTCCGGCCCGCCCTCGACGCTCCAGCGCTTGTTCAAAGCGCAGATTACGGCGGGTCTGCTCGCCCTGATCCTTTCTGCGGTGCCGCTGATTGCCTATTCGTTCATCTCGCACGTGACTTACGAGGGCGGGAGGTCGCCCCTGGCGGGGCTGGCCGTGACGGTGTTCGCTTTGCTCGTCTCCGGTATTCTGGCCACCAAGGCCGCCCTGACTTTCGTTAACCGGTCCTCGTTGGAATCGGTCTATGCGAGCCACATTGCGCGCACTTATCTAGGCGCTTCGAATCCGCTGCGCCATCACGCCGCGGGCGCGAATATCAGTGAAGTGATCCCGGGTGACGATGTGGACTCAATCCGCGATTACCGGCCGCATGACATGGGCGGCCCCGTGCACCTGATCAACGTGACCATCAATCAGACGGTCGATTTCGGCTCACAACGCGGCAACCGCAATCGCAAGGGCGAAAACATGGCGGTGACCTGCCTGGGCCTGAATATCGGCTGGGGATCGCACGCCTTTTGGCAAGACGTGCCGTCGTCCGACGTACGGGAAGGGAGGGCTGCGGTGAAACCGGTGGGCTGGCAGGAAGGGATCGGTCATCCGTTCGTCGATGAGAACAACCGGCCGGCGGCGGCGGTCGAGATGCTGCCGTTGCGGGATTGGATCGGCATCTCAGGCGCTGCCATCGGTCCGGCGCGAGGGCAGACCACCGCGCTGGGTACCGCCCTGCTTTTCGGCCTGGCTAACCTACGGACGGGTTACTGGTGGGACACGCACGTGCTCGACTCCTTGCGGGATGGCTTTCCGGAACTCACGTTCCTGCGGCGGCTGTTGTATCTACTGCCGCGCATCTTCCTGCCGCAATCGCTCTTGCTGGCCGAGTGGGTGGCGCGCTACCCGGGCCCGTGGGAGCGCTTTTGGAATTTATCCGATGGCGGTTTTTTTGAAAATTTGGCCGCCTACGAGCTCGTCCGCCGCCGCGTGCCGCGGATGATCGTCGGAGACGGCGGGCAGGACGAGGATTATCAATTTAGCGATTTCGCCAATCTCGTGCGCAAGGCGCGGATCGACTTTTCCGCGCGGATCGAGCCGGTGCTGCCGGAGCATTTCACCGCGCTGGGCATTCCGGAAGAGGTGCAGGCGCTGCTCGGGATGCTTGACGACCTGCGGCCCCAGGCGCAACCTGCCGGCGAGCCGCTGCCGCTGTCACGCAAGCATGCCGCCCTTTTCACCGTGACCTACGATGATGGCAAGTGCCCTTATCGCTCGCTGCTCTTGTATTTGAAGGCGAGTTGCACCGGGGACGAGGCGGCTGACGTCACCGCCTATCGCACGCTGCATCCGGACTTCCCGCACGAGAGCACGGCGAACCAATTCTTCAACGAAGAGCAGTGGGAGAGTTACCGAAAATTGGGCGAGGAGATCGGGAACGGGTTGTTCTTCGGCGGCGGCGAGTCCGACGCGTGGTTTTGGGATGTGCCGCTGCCGGCCAATTGAGCGCCCGGATCGCTTTGATCAAACGCGCTGCCAATCCGCCTGGGTCAAGCTGACAAAATACTCGGGCGAGCCGGCCGGCAGGTTGCGGTGCAGGATGTCGGTCAGCCGGCGGGTCGCGCCAATGATCTCCATCCCCAGCGGCGAGAAAGTGCGCTCATGGTAAATGGCGGGATTCAATAACGGGTTGGTGAGTGCCTGCGAGAAGGCATCGATACTCACCAGCGCGCCGATCAGCATCGGCAACACGGAGTTGGGTACGGTGTCTTCCGCGAAGAGCCCAGGATAATATTCGATCCGATCCACGTGCCCGTAAAGCCGCTCCAAGGTGCTCTGCACCTGCGGATCGCCGCTGATCTGGTCGAAGGCGGTCACCCGCGGGAACCCGTACGCCGGCCTGTAGTCATTGTAGGCCGGCAATTGCATCTGCCGATCCATGGCGATGCTGCGGGTTTCAATCGCGCGCAAGAACGGACCGGTGTTGAAAAGGCCGACCTTGCCGGCCGGCTGGCGGGAAGCGTCCTGGAAAAGCGCCCCGAGGCCCCGCTCGACGACCAGGTCGCTATTCCACATGGTCGCGGGCACGGGCGTGGCTTTACCGTCCAGCACGATTTCCGAGGGGATCAGCATGTGCCAGCGGTAAACGAGCGTGAACTCCAACGCCATCCAGTTCTGCCGGTACCAGCGCTCGTTGGGAAAGCCGGCTGCATCCAGACGGAACTGGAACAGATAGGGCGAAATGTGGTTGATATACTCCTCGACCACGATGCGAATCAGCACCACCAGGACGATGTTGCGCGCGGTTTGGAAAAGACGTTCGTCGTCCCAGGCCGGGTACTCACGGGCCAGCAGGCCGGCAATGCGGTTGTGTTCGCGCAGAAATAATACGTTGAACATTACGTAGCCGATCTGGACGTTGGCGCGGTCGCCGCCCATGGCGAAAAACTGGTCCTTTTCGGCCGGGGTCCGCTCATCGAAGGAAAGTTCCTCCAGGGTTTTGAACTCGGGTTTGACCACGCCGTTCTCGCACAGATAGGGCGGATACTCCTCGCCTTTGAGTTGCTGGCTTTTGAGGCGGCCGCCTTCGAAGGCCCGGATCGTATCGGTCACGCTCTTGTTCAACCCATAGAGGGGTGTCAGATCGATCTCGTGATTGGAGGTGTTCTTGCGCGGGTCGGTCCGGTCGGTGCGCAGAAAGCCGTCAGTGAACCACTGCGCGAAGTAGGCGAAGAGCAGCGTCGATTTGGGACAAAGCGTCGTCTCGCCGTGGCGCATGAAGATATTCGCGACATCGTCCGCCGCCGGCAGATCGCTCGGCGGGTTTTTCGCAGGCAGGTGACGGCTGCTGAACGTGCGGTCGGTCAACGAATCCCAACTGGTGTAGGGCGAACGAGTAGTAAATGGATAGGGCCGGGTGGCCGTCTTGTAGATAGCCGTGTTAATCAGAAAGCTATTCGCGCGCTGGCTGAGGGCGGGAACGGCTGCGACAACCTCCCAAAAGGCTCCGAAATGGGTGAGGGCGAACTGCTCCAGCCGGTTGCGCCAGCCGTCTTGGCTAGTCACTCGATGTAGGGTCATGGTGAAGGGAAAGACAGGACAAGGGAGGAGTTGGCCCGGACGCCGGCAAAGTTTGCCAAGGATCGTTTTGCGTCCGTGCGCGGAGCCCTATACAACTGGGTTCCAGAAAGACTAGTTAAATGGTTAAACACTCCTCTGGCAAGCCTTTGTGTCTGTTCTTCATCGCGGTTTGGCTGCTGCTGGCCGCCGGCTGCGTGGCTAACCGCGCTTACCGCGACAAGGACACCAGACCCTGGGTCAAAACGCCGGCGCCGCCTTTCGTCTCCGGCGATCAACTGGCCCAATACGAACCGTTCTCCGCCTCCAGACCCGATCATCATTACGATTTGAGTTTCATCGAGTTCGATGACCAGGGCGACTACTGGGATCGGCGGCAACTCGCCTGGACGGTGCAGGAACTCAAGCACGCCGCGAGCGCGGCGAATGTCGTGCTCGTGATTTACGTGCATGGTTGGCAGAACGACGCGAGCGACTTGCGGGGGCATGATGTGCCCAAGTTCAAATGCCTGCTCGATCGCCTCTCCTCGGCGCAGGGGAATGGCCGTCGTTTCTGCGGCGTTTACATCGGCTGGCGCGGCAAATCGGTCTCGGGCGGCGACGGTGTCTTCCCGAACGGTTCGGTGCCCGACCTATTGTCGAAAAGCTTCTTTTTTGTGCCACACGAGCTTTCCCTTTTCGATCGCCAGAGTGCCGCGACCCGGGTGGCGGGCACGCCGATTACCGAGGCGATCTTCACGACCGTGCGGGCTGCCCGCACCGCGGCGCAAGCGAGCGGCCACCTGACCAAGAGCATCCTCATCGGACACTCCTTCGGCGCGCTCGTCGTTGAGAAGGCCATGGCGCAGGCGCTCGCCGCCGAAGTGATCGTCAATGACGCAGCCAGCAATGGGTCAGCCTTCGACACGCCGGCTGATTTCATCGTGCTGCTCAATTCCGCCGCCCAGTCCATTTATGCGAAAGAAATGATGGACCTGTTGCGGCGGCGGCACCCGGGGGCGTCCGCGGGCGGCAGCCCGGATGAGATTAGCGCGCGGCGTCCGCTGATCGTCTCCGTGACGAGTACCGCCGATGACGCGACCGGCACCCTGTTTCCCATCGGCACCAGTGTTTCAAACGCGACCGCCGTGTTCCGCCGCTACGAGTGGGACGAACGCTTCGGCCCCAGCAGCCACGATGTGGATCAGCGGCAGTACCTGACGACCACTCCGGGGCACAATCCGCTGTTGGCGAGCCATATCGCCGTCCCGGAGGGCGTGCCGTTCCTGCCGGTGCTCGACGACGATTCCGGGACGTGCGATCGCACGACGCCGCTGACGGCGGTCGGCCAGAACTTGCAAGAACCGCTGACCAGTCGGGAGGGGAACGTGCGCTTCGTCACGGTGAACCCGGCCGGCGTGTCGTGTTACTGGACGTTGCAGCCGACCGCGCCGGAGTTGCAGACGCCGTACTGGATCGTGCAAGTGCCGAAATACATCATGCGCGACCACAGCGACATCTTCAACGAGAACTCGCTGGGCTTGCTGGCACGCCTGTTTCGCTTGTCGAATCCGAATGAGGAGCCTGGGATCGCAATGACGGCGAAACCGCGCACGATGCGGTTAATGGATCCCACGGCGGCGGACCCCACCCCGGCGGAGAAGAAGCAACGGTGATGTCGGTCCTCGATCCGAGGCAGGAGATGCCGAAGCCGTCCGGCAAGTTCCGCCCAGACGGAGCAGGCGTGTTTACCTCTGCCGGAGTGCTGCGAGCGTCGCCCGCGCCGCGGAGTCGAAGGTCGCAGCCAAGCGTTCGGTCATCGTCTTTTCATCCACGAGCAGAGCCTCACAGAGACGCTGCGTTTCGGCATCGCCGCCCCGCCGGGCGGAACGCAGCAACAACTGGTAACCTGCGATCTTGAGGTGCTCGAAGGCATACGCGAACGCCGCCAGCTTGGCCGGGGTGTCCGTCTGCGCCTGGAAGAACATGCCCCAGTTCAGCCCTATCATGCTCATAGCAGTGTCCTTCAGGGTCGAAGGCTTCGCGTCGAGCGCTTCGAGTCGCTGCTCCAGCAATGCGGCATGCTTGCGCGCCGCTTCCAGGTTGCGCTGGCATGCCTGCGAGAGTTCGGCATCCCCGGCAATGTCCTCGCTCTTGTGCAGCAGCGGGATCGCCTGACTTTCCAAAGCGTGTGCTTCATTCAGGTGAGTGCGCACGTGGCCAGGCATCTCTTCGGCGGGCACGTCTTTGTGCGAGGCTCCCTCGGCGGTGTCGAAACATTCCTCCAGACGCTGCATCATCCGGCGTTCCTGGCCACCGATCTCGCGCGCCACCTCGACAGTCCTGGTGTCACCGGCCTCCTGCGCAAAGCGCGCCAGCATTTCATAGCCGGCCCATTCCATCGCTTCGTAGGAGTAGGAGTGCGCGGTGAGGCGGCCCGGCGTCTCGGGCATCGTCGCGGCAAAGAGGGCGAAACCCTTGCCGCCAAGTTTCATGATCGCATCCTGGATCAGCGACGGCTTTCCGCCATGGGCCTCGAGGCGTTCGCCGACGAGTGCGGCATGGCCTTCCGTTTCTTTCGTGTGGTGCTTGATTGCGGCGGCAAGGTGCGGGTCGCCGGCGATCGAGGGGGCTTGCGCCATTTGCGAGATGGCCTGTTGCTCGACCGAGTACATGTCGGTCAGGAAATGGACGAGTTGTTCAGCAGGAGTTCGGGGCATGACAATGATAGTACGAAGGTTGATCGACTGACCTCTGAATCGTAAGTTGTTTGCAGTTCTGATGTACCCTAGATCTTCATTTGACGTCGGCTCCAGACCGGTTGTTTCGGTGCTCGGGCAACGCGCTTGTATTTGAGTTCCTCCTGTCCGGCCACTGCGCGCAAAAGCAGAGCGCCGCGGCTCATATCTCCGCGGCCCGCAAACTCTTCGGGAAACAAAAGACGCTCTCCGAGCACCGGCAAAAGGGTATCGAGGTACTTCCCGGTGGCGATGCTTCCCAACAGGATAAACTCGCAGGAATCCAGCGCCGCCAACGCCCTGGTGCAGGCGCGAAGAGGTTCAGTGAAGCGCGGGTTAGCCGAGTCCACGGGAACCGCGGCGAACTCGCCAAGCTCCTGGAGACCGACGAGGGTGCCGGCGGGGATGAGACCCCTGCTAGGCGTGATGATCTGCACTCCAGACGTGCCGTCCGGCGGCTTGGCGAAGCGCCTCGCGTAGGCAAGCTTCCCACGAAAGTAAAGGCCGCTGCAAAAGCTAAATACATTGCCGAGCTCGGCCGCTCCAATCCGCACCAGCCGCGCCAGCTCGAAGGTCGCTCCGTCTCGCGTCAACATCGCGGCACGCTTTCCGCCGGAATGCGCGGGTGAAAGCAAAAAGATCCGGTTCATGCCTGAGGGATGCCCGCAGCCGGGCTCGTACGGTCGAAGCCATAGGTAGCCCACACCATGAGCAAGAAAGTTGAAATGCAAATCGGGGAGAGGACGCTCACCTTGTCCAATCTCGACAAGGTCCTGTATCCCGCGGTTGCCTTTACCAAGCGGCAGGTCATCGACTACTATAATCGTGTCGCGCCGGTGTTGCTGCCGCACCTGAAGAACCGCCCGATCACGCTTAAGCGGTACCCCAATGGCGTGGACGGATTTTTCTTCTACGAAAAGCAGTGTCCCTCCCACCGGCCGGATTGGGTAAAGACGACGGAGGTGGCATCACGCCGGGAGGCGGGCAAGATCGATTATTGCATGATGAACGATTTGTCCGCGCTAATCTGGGCGGCGAATCTGACGGACTTGGAACTGCACACATTTTTGCATTGCGCGCCGGCGATCACCCGGCCAACGGCGCTGGCCTTCGATTTGGATCCCGGGCCGCCGGCGGAGATGGCGCTTTGCTGCCGAGTAGGGCTTTGGCTTCGGGAGATTTTAGAGGGACTTGGGCTGCAAAGCTTTCCCAAGACCTCCGGCTCCAAGGGACTCCAAGTATACGTTCCCTTGCATACCGCGGTCACTTACGAGGAGACCAAGGGTTTCGCCCGTGGCCTGGCGCAGCGGCTGGCCGCCGAGCATCCAGAGCAGGTGGTTTCGCGAATGCAAAAGAGTCTGCGCGAAGGGAAAGTCTTCATCGACTGGAGCCAGAACGACGAGCACAAAACGACGATTAACGTTTACTCGTTGCGCGCCAAGCCGCATCCGACCGTATCCACTCCCCTGAGCTGGGATGAGGTCGAGCAGGCGGCCCGCAAAGGCACAGCCGGCTCGTTAGTCTTCGAGAGCGAGGCGGTGCTGCGGCGCGTGGAGCAACAGGGCGATCTGTTTGCGCCCCTCCTTACCCTGCAACAGCGTCTGCCTGCTTGAGCGGCTGACGCTTGGCGGTATCTAGCCCAGGAGGTGGAGCGGATCAGCGCCCTTTTGCGCGAGTTGATCCAGGCGGCACTGTTTCGGTGCCTTGTCCGGTCGCCAGCGTAAAACTCTGGTGCCGTGCCGGAAACGCCCCTCGCTCACGTGGTCGTAGCAGACTTCGACCACGAGCGTCGGCTTGAGCGGTTGCCAGGTGTTCTCCTTCCCGCGGTTCCAACGGCTGGGTCCGCCCGGAGCCGACCCGGTGAAGCCAGGCGGACTGATGAGCGCTTCCAGCTTCGTCGTGAGCGCCGGCCGGTCGGGGGCGGCGATGCCCGACGTAAAGCCCACATGGTGCAGCAACCCTTCCTCATCGTAAAGTCCGAGCAAGAGGGAGCCGACCACCTTGCTGTTCGTGCGGTAACGGAATCCGCCGATCACGCAATCCGCGCTCCGGAAGTTCTTGATCTTCTGCATCCCGTCCCGCTCGCCCGTCCGATATGCGAGGTCGAGCCGTTTGGCAATCACGCCATCAAGGGTAGCGCCGGTTTGCGCAAGCCACTTCCTGGCCTCGCTCAGTTTGCAGGTGGCGGGCGATAACCGGATGCTGGTTTGTCCGGCAAAATGCGCGTCAGCAAAGCCCTCCAGACGCGCGCGCCGCTCGACCAGCGGCAGAGCCACTAACGAATGCCCCTGCTCGTCGGCCAGCAGATCAAAAACGATGAAGATCGCAGGAACTTCGCTGGCGAGGCGCTTCACCCGCGAAGCCGCCGGATGAATGCGCTGTAGCAGAGTGTCGAAGGAAAAGCCGCCGTTCCGCGGGATCGCAATCTCGCCGTCGAGCACGAACTCGGCGGCGCCGAGTTTAGCCAGTGCAGTCACCAACTCAGGAAAGTACCGGGTGAGCGACTGCGAGGATTTGGACTGGAGTTCGATCTCCGCGTCCTCGCGGAACGCGAGGCAGCGAAAGCCGTCCCACTTCGGCTCATACTGCCACTCGGCGCCCTCTGGAATGCGGTCGACCGAACGCGCCTCCATCGGCTCGAACGGGGGGTGAACTGCTAATGGCATCGGCTTCGCTGGTCCTGCATACAACATCCAGCAAAGCTACCGCTTTGTCGAACCTCCCAGGCACTAACGCCCGACCGCCCAAGCCCCGGGTACCTCATCGCTTGGAAGGCGGAGTGTTCCATCGATCTCTCGCGTCTGCTTTACGAGGCTGCGCCCTGCCTTGCCATGCGCCAGACACCCGACTACGATCACTCGCGGCACCGGCTTCCGGCGGCGCACAAGCCGGTGTTCGCTCATGAATCAGCGGCATTTACAAAGCTATCTCTACGATCATCTGGCCGGAGCCACTGCCGGCCTCGAATTGATCGACTTCCTGATTTCCGTTGAGAACGATCCACCGCTGAAGCGCTCCTTTGCGGGCCTCCGCGAACAGATCAAGGCTGACCTTGAAACGCTGCGCGAGCTGGTGGAGGCGCTCGGTTTCGCCCCTGGATCCTGGCGTCAGGCGGCAGCCTGGATGGTGGAGAAGCTGGCCCGGATCAAGTTCCTCCTGGCCGGACCGGGTGAGGGCAGCCTGGGCAAACTGGAGGCATTGGAAGCTTTGGCGCTCGGTGTCGAGGGAAAGGCCGCCCTCTGGGCAGCGCTGTCTGTCATCCCCGACGCACCGCTTCCCCTCCGTGCGTTCGACCTCGCTGCTCTTCAGGAACGCGCCAGGAAGCAGCGTGCACAATTGGAAGAACACCGGCGCGAGGCTGCCGCTGCTGCGTTTGGCTCACCGAAGTAGTGAGGCGCGTTGAAAGATCCCCGGACGTCCAACGTTCTGCCCTCCGGCCCACTGTCTTTTGATTATCTTCCCATCCGTATTGCCTACGCCGCAGCGAAACGGGCACATTCCACCTCGAAACGACGCCGTTTAGAGCCAGAACCGCCGAAAAGATGACCGTCGCCTATCTCTCTGCTCCGGAGGCTTGTCGGCTGTTGCCAGGGGTGTCATGCTGCGTCCATGGCAAAAGACACTGGCAACGACTCTCGCAGAGGCGCTGTCACCGGCCGGACGCAGGTCCAAAACCCGAAGACCGGCGACTACGCTAAACGCAACGAAACTCCCGGCAGTCCGAAGAAAGGCGAGTTCATGGACAACAAGGAAGGCGGCAAACCGTTCAAAGGCGTCGCGAAGGAGCCGGACAAGCGGCGGAAGTAAACCGATCCCAAACAGCACAAGCGCTTATGGCAAAACGAGAAGAACCAAAGCCCTCGAAGAGCAAGATGACCTTCGTGCTTTTCCAGCTTGAAGGCGGCGACGAAACTCTCCAGCAAAGTTTTCGCGCCATCGGTCAAGCCTTGCAAAGTGGCTTGCAGCAAGCGCGAGCCTTACCGGCAAAGCCGATCGCGGGCTCGCAGCCGGAGCGAGACATCGAAGCAGAAGTTGTCGATGCACCTGCGGAAGATGCGACGGACGAGCCTGACTCTTCGTCCTCCGACCAACCCTCGAAACCTGCTCGAGTGAGAAAGCCGGCCTCGTACTCCTTCGTGAAGGACTTGAGTTTTATGCCTGAAGGCAAGCCAACCCTTCGCGATTTCTATACTGGAAAGGCACCGAAAGATGCACAAGAAAAGGTAACCGTCGTCCTCTACTACATTACCCGTATCCTCGGGAAAACAGGTGTCGGGTCAAATCACATTTACCACGGGCTCAAGGATGTCAATGTGCCAATACCGGGAGACATCGCTCAAACCGCAAGGCTCACATCAAGCAGAAAGGGGTGGATAGACTCATCTAAATCGGATGACCTCAAAGTCACGGTGGGCGGTGAGAATTTCGTGGAACACGATTTACCTCATAAGGCCGCTAAATAGGCCAACTTCCTCCCCCCCATGACGCTGGACGAATTTTGCCATAAAATTGAGAAGTTGGATTTGACGATCCCTCAACGAGCCTTGGCTCTTATCTGGTTTCATGATGAAGCCTCTTCAGACGCAGCCCTAAGCGCCGGGGAACTTTCGCGTATCATTTACGAATCAGGCCTTGGAAACCCCCACTCAACACGGCTGACCGAATCCCTGAAGAGCACCGGTATGGTATTGTACCGAAACTCGCGATTTTCCCTTAAGGCATTATCCCGCGGGAAAATCCGCGAAATGTTGATGCCGATTTTCGGGCCAGCGCAGCCCAAAGTCGATCAGGAGCTAGGATATCTGCCGGAGCAAGTGTGGACGAACACGCGTAATTATATCGAAAAGGTTGCTGCCCAGCTTAACGGGTGTTTCCAATTTGGGTTCTACGACGCGGCGTCTGTATTGGTTCGCCGATTAATCGAGACGCTTATAATCGAATCCTACGAAAAACTGAAAAGAGAAGGCGAAGTGAAAGATGCAAATGGAAACTATTTCATGCTTGCTGAATTGATCAATAGAGCTGTCGGACCGACCCCACTGGGTTTAGGGCGCGATTCGGCGAAGGCTCTCAAATCAGTAAAGGAACTAGGTGATCGATGTGCGCATAATCGTCGCTTCCTTGCAGTGAAAGCCGATCTCGAAAATATACAAAGCGGAGTTCGCGTCACTGTCGATGAGCCGATCGGCATCGCATTGCTGAGGGGTTCTGCTGGCCAATGAACCGTCTCTACTACGGCGACAACCTTCATGTCCTGCGCGACCGGGAGAACTTTCCCAACGAGTGCGTCGACCTGATCTACCTGGACCCGCCGTTCAACTCGAAGCGCGATTACAACCTGCTGTTTAAGTCGCCCAAGGTCGTTGCGGGCGGCGAAGGCGCGTACAGCGCGGCGCAGATCGAGGCGTTCAAGGATACGTGGCACTGGTCAACGGACCGAGCGGAGCTGGAGTTCGATCAGATCATCAAAGGACCGAATACCAACGTGTCGAAGATGATGATTGCGCTGGTAGATTTTCTCGGCCGAAATGACATGACGGCCTATCTCGTGATGATGGCCAATCGGATGCTAGATCTCCACCGCGTCCTCAAGCCGACCGGCAGCCTGTATTTGCATTGCGACCCGGTCGCCTCGCATTACCTCAAGATTGTGCTCGATGCGGTGTTCGGGAAGGAGAACTTCCGAAGTGAAATCATCTGGAAAAGAACGACGAGCCACGGGAATGTCGGGCGAAACTACGGCGACTGTTCCGATACGCTTTTCTTTTACGCCAAGACGGCTGCTTACCATTGGAACCAGATTTATCAACCGATGGACGCAGATTACATCCGAGACCGATTCACCGGTAAAGATGCTGATGGGCGGCTTTGGCAGTCAGTGACGCTTCGAAATCCCGGGCCACGACCTAATTTACGTTATTCGTATACCGCATCCAACGGGATCACCTATGAACCGCATCCGAACGGGTGGTCATGTGATATTGCTCGGATGACCAAGTACGATGTCGAGAAAAGGCTCCAATTTCCAAAGTCCCGCGGACAGCTTCGACTGAAGATGTACCTGGACGAATCGCCGGGCATCAAGCTCCAGAACCTTTGGACTGACATTCCTCCTATCAATTCACAAGCGCAGGAACGGCTTGGCTATCCAACTCAAAAGCCCCTCGCCCTGTTGGAGCGGATTATCTCCGTTAGCAGTAACCCCGGCGACGTGGTGCTTGACCCGTTCTGCGGATGCGGCACGGCCGTGCACGCGGCGCAGAAGCTCGGGCGCAAGTGGCTCGGCATCGACATTACTTGCCTCGCGATTGCGCTCATCGAATCGCGCCTGAAGAAGGCCTTCCCCGAGCACGCCGGTGTCACGGGCCAAATGCGGCTGCAATTTGAAGTCGTGGGCACGCCCAAGGACCTCGAAAGCGCCCGAGACCTGGCCCGGCGCGACAAATATCAATTCCAATGGTGGGCGGTGTCGCTCATCGACGAGGCCCAACCCTGGCAGGGCAAAAAGAAGGGCGCGGACACGGGCATCGACGGCATCCGCTATTTCCGCGACCTCGACCGCAAGGAAGTCCACACGATGCTCCTAAGCGTGAAGGGCGGCGACAACGTGGGGCCGGCGATGGTCAAGGATTTGATCGCAACGCTGGCGCGCGACAAGGCCGACGTCGGCCTGTTCATCACCCTCGCCCCGCCCACCAAAGCCATGCTCACCGAAGCGGCGGCGGCCGGGTTCTACACCAGCCCTAACGGCAAGAAGTACGCGCGGCTGCAACTGCTGACGATTGAGGGGCTGCTCGACGGCACACAGCGCGCCCAACATCCCGATTACGAGCCCGACACTGGTTTCAAGAAAGCGAAGGCCGAGCAAAGCGGCGAGCAGACGACGCTGCTTTGAAGGCACCGGCGCCGGGCAGCCGCAGGAAGAAAATGGGACAGGTATGTTTTACTCTTGCCTAAGCTGCCGCGCTCAGGGAATGCCTGAGGTGTCCTGACGAAGGCCGGAGTTAAGGGCAGCCTTTCTGGCGCAGGGTGGCGCGCCTCGGAGATGCTGCTGCGCGCTGAGGTGCCACGAGGGTATTCGCGACAGCATAGAGCTCCCGAAACGCCTGTTGATTTCACGGTACGGCATGCACGAATATCCAAATCATTTGGATAATCATGCCCCCGGAGCCGCCGATGGCAGCGGAAGAGGGAGTTTCGGCAATCAGACCGGCGATCGGCCCCCGGTTGCTCCATAGATCTCACCGGTGATGTAGCTGGCGTCGTCGGACGCGAGGAACACGTAGATCACCGCTTGCTCCAGCGGCTGCGCCGGGCGTCCAAACGCCGATTGCTTGCCGAACATCACCGTTTCGGTCAACCCGAGGGTGGCCGGGATGAGCGGCGTCCAAACCGGCCCGGGCGCCACCGCGTTGACGCGGATGCCGCTGTCGATCGCCAGTTGCGCCAGGCTCTTGGTCATGTTGATCAACGCCGCCTTGGTGGAGGCATAAGCCAGGAGGTTCTCGCTCGGTTCGTAGCCTTGGATGGACACCGTGTTGAGCACCACGCCGCCGGGTTTCATCTGGGCGATCGCCGCCTGCGACATAAAGAACGTGCCGTACACGTTCGTGCGAAAGGTCGCGTCGAACTCGTCCTCGGGACAATCTGCCAGCTTGGCGTGCGAACGCTGGTAGGCGGCGTTGTTCACGAGGATATCCAGCCGGCTAAAGGTGGTGACGGTTTGCTCGACCAAGTGTTGGCAGAAAGACTTCTGTCGGATGTCACCCGGGATGGCCACGGCTCGGCGGCCGGTTGCCTCGACCAGCCGGACCGTCTCGTCGGCATCCGCGTGTTCCTCGGGCAGACAGGTGAAGAGGATGTCCGCCCCCTCTTTGGCGTAGCAGAGCGCGATGGCTCGGCCAATGCCACTGTCCCCGCCGGTGATGAGCGCTGCACGGCCGAGTAGCTTGCCGCCGCCCGTGTAGGAGGTTTCCCCGTGGTCTGGCTGCGGGTGCATCTTGGACTCATCGCCCGGTGCGGCCATCTTGAGTTGGGCAAACGGCGGCCGCGGGAAACGTTCACGCGGGTCGACGGGTTCTTTGGTGGTAGGGATCTCGCTCATACACGTCAGTTCGATGAAAACGAGGCCGGTAGTTGCGAATTCAATGCATTGCCCCCGCAGCCTTTTCCAGGCCGTGGAAGAATATTGTCCGCCGGATTCTTTAATGATAGGGCGGGTCGACGCGAGACACCGAATCCCGTCACAACCGCAAGGCAGTAAGTCAGCGTATTAGGATCGCTCAAATTACTGCTATGCTCGCCATGAATTACCGCGGCCCTCTCCGGGTCCGCATCGATCAGAAACCGCTGCCGGAGATCCTGCACCCGCAGGATGCCATCGTTCGGGTCACCCGATCCTGCATCTGCGGCTCCGATCTCCACTTGTACAACGGCTCCGTGCCGGACACGCGGCCGGGCATGACGTTTGGCCATGAATTCACCGGCGTCGTCGAGCAGATCGGCGAAGAGGTGCAGAAGCTGAAGGTGGGCGACCACGTGCTCGTGCCCTTCAACATCGCCTGCGGCAAGTGCTGGTTCTGCCAGCAGGAGCTTTACGGCAATTGCCACGAGTCCAACCCCGAAGCCACGGCCGTTGGCGGCATCTTTGGCTACTCGCATACGGCCGGAGGCTACGACGGTGGGCAGGCGGAATACGTCCGCGTTCCCTACGCCGATGTCGGCCCGACCGTCATTCCCGAAGGCATGGACCCGGACGACGCCGTGCTACTGACGGACGTGGTGCCCACCGGCTATCAGGCCGCCGAGATGGGTGGCATCCAACCCGGTGACACGGTCGTCGTGTTCGGCGCGGGTCCGGTGGGAATCATGGCGGCGCGTTGCGCCTGGCTCTTCGGCGCGGGACGGGTCATCGTGATTGATCATGTCGATTACCGGCTTGAATTCGTGCGCAACTACGCGCCGTGTGAGGCCTACAATTTCAAGTCCATCGATGACGTGGTCCTCTTTCTCAAAAAGACCACTGACGGAATGGGTGCGGACGTGTGCATCGACGCCGTGGGGGCGGAAGCCGCCGGCAACTTCGCGCAGACATTGCTGGGACGAAAACTCTTCCTTCAAGGCGGTTCTGCCACCGCGCTGCATTGGGCGATCAACGGGGTAAAAAAGGGCGGCATCGTCTCCATCGTCGGAGTCTACGGCCCGATCGACACCCTCATCCCGATCGGCAATGTGGTGAACAAAGGTCTGACCATCCGCGCGAACCAGGCATCCGTGAAGCGTTTGCTACCGCGCCTCATCAAGCACGTTCAGGACGGGGTGCTCGACCCCAAGGCCTTGATCACCCACCGCATCCCGCTCGAGTACGTGTCCGACGCTTATCGGATTTTTTCGGCGAAGCTCGACGGCTGCATCAAGCCGGTGCTCCTGCCGCCCTCCGCCCGCAACTAGCGAAAGGAAACGCCATGGAACACACACCGATAGACCCGACGCAGATCAAGGGATGGGGCGTGGACGCCGATCCGAAGAACGACCCGACCTACCCCATGAAGCATCGTACCGACGCCGAACAAAAGGGTTACACGTGGACGCGTCCGTCCCTGCAACCCGTGACTGTCGAGGTCTTGCATTCCAACGAGCGGCCGAATGTGACGGCGGTCTTCGGGACCGTGTCGCCGCCAGCCGGGCTGAGCGGGGTGCTTCGACGTTTCGCGTTCAAGTACAGCGAATCCAGCTACGGACACTGGCTGCCGCTGATGCTGGCAGACCGGATCGGAGAGGTGGAGGGAGTTCTGGAGGACCTTGGCCGCGGCCACGTGCCGAACATTCCAGGCGAGCTGGGCTGGAAGGCGGAGTGGAAGCACAACCGGCAGGGTTTGGTCACGCGGGTCCTCGTTGGCGCGGCTATCGCTGGTGCGGTCTTTAGCTACCTGCGGAGCAAGCGCGAGGACGCTTGATCAGGGGGGTGTGGGCACAACCAACCTCGTTAAGCCTCGATGTTGCGGTGGCTGCCCGGCTGACCCGAAGCAACGGCGATGCCGGACGGTTCAGGCGTCCGGAGCCACACGCGGGGATGCTCGTGGACGAACGAGCGAACAGGGCAAACGGTCTCAAAAGGTGCCGTACTTCGCGGCGGGGCCACGTTTTCAGGGTGTCGTCGAGGCCGAGGATTGTCGTGCTTCACGGCTCAACTCGGTGATCTGGCGGCGGCCAAGATGTATCTGCGGGATGCCTTTCGGTTGAACCCTGGCCGGCGTTCTGCGGCGCCGCACAAAGCAGACCTAACGCCCTGCGGGACCACCTCGATGAGATTATGAGCGATAGACGCCATCGCCTCCGGTGTGTGCGAACGTCGATTCCACCCGGGTAATCTTGCGATAGAAAACTCCGTGCTGCCTACCGCTGAGGGAAAAAAATACGCCTCCGGGCGGCCGACGGGGCGAATAGGACGAGGGCAATGACGACAGGTCATTGCTTCACTGCCGAAAAGACCCAAAACCTCGTTTCTACTCACCTATGAAAATTCGTCCCTTCTTCACCAGCACCTTGTTCGCGGCACTTGTTCTGACGGGAGCAAGCGCCTCCTTGACCCCGCTGGCTCAGGCTCAGACAACCGCCGAGCAGTCAACGGCGGCCGCGGCCGCCGGATTCAACGCCACCGAGAAGAAGCTCATCATGGCCGCCGCCGAGAGCGATGAGACAGAGATCTCCGCCGCCAAGCTCGCTCTGGAGAAAACGTCCGATCCGAAGATCAAGGAGTACGCGCAGACCATGATCACGGACCACTCGAAGTCCACGGAGATGCTCAAACCCATCGCCCTGGCCGCCGGCATTTCCGAACCCGACCTCAAGGCGAAGCACAAGGTGATCGCGGTCGGGTTGGATACCCTTTCAGGCGCCACCTTCGATAAGGCCTATCTCAAAGCGAACGTTAACTCCCACGAGGAGATCCTCGGCACGATGAAGAAAGACATGGGCTCGATCAGCAATCCTGAACTAAAGAAGTTCGCCGACACCGTGACTCCCATTATTGAGCACCATCTCATGATGGCGAAAGAGATGAGCAACGCCGGGAAGTAACGGCCCCACGAACCTTGGCAATCGGCGGCGCGAATGCCTACGCAGCGCGCGCCCCCAGGTCAGCCTGCGTGCCGCCGGCGGCCGATTGCGATTGTAAGAGAGCCAACGATGGGATTCGAACCCATGACCTGCTGATTACGAATGTGGGATGTGTCATAGGCAAATTCTTGCTTCGAGGAAGAATACAGCCCGGCACGCCCCTCTACAACCTTTGAAATCCGGGCAGAACCATTGATAGCTGCAATAAAGTGCAATGGTTTCGTTCGCCTTTCTCTCCCCTTTCGAATGGCTCAACCGCAGCCCGAGCTTGCGGCCCCGAAAGTTGGTGCCCGCCAGACCGGAAACGTCGTTCGGACGCGGTTCGGGGAAGGTTTCGACCCGGCTGTTGAGCGGCACAGCAACGGCGGATTCATCTGAGTAATTGAAGGTTCCGTTGTCCGTTTGCGTGTAGGTGTCGCCCGGGCCGGCGACGCGGTCGGTGAGGGCTTCGGAATCCCGCGAAAGATGGTCCCACCGGCTGTAGAGGAGCCGCCCGAAACTGTCGATAAACGGGGAGTAAGAGCCGCTTGGCGAATGTTGCCACCGCCGGTACACACCCGTCGCTGGGTCGAGACTCCAAAGGCCGGTGACGACGGGCAACAGGAGGTATTCATCGCGTTGCGGGCAGAGGTACGCCGCGCCGTTGCGAGGCAGGTCGCTCGTGAAGATCACATGATCGTCGGTCCCATAAATGGGGCTGACGTTATTACTGGAGGCGGGCTGGCCGAACACATGCGTGACGGTAGGAGTCTGCCCCAGGCCGAAGTGGGCGATCTCGTAGATTTGCCAATAGAAAACGGTCGGGTCCGCCGCGCTCGCGGGTGCGCCGACCACCATGCTTGAAAAGCGCCTTCGTGCCGTCCCAGTAAACGCAGGGCTGCCGTGCCGCTATCAGGCGCTGCCCGGGGACCGTGCTGGCCGGGCCGAAGTTCGCGGCGGCAAGCAGGTCGCGCGGCTGGGTCACCCCTGGGTAAAGGATGTAAAGCGAACCGCCCCGGCCGCAGTATGCAGTGTTGCCAAGGTGATTACCGAAGGCGCTCGAAACGTTCATCACACTCTGGGATGCCGTGTGGGAGTTCGTTTCGTTGGGCATCGGCTGCTGGGTCACAAACAGCAGCGGATTGCTCGCCCGGAGAGTGCTGCTTGACGACAGGAGCAACGCGCCGAACAGAATGCGCACGATCCAATGTGGTAAATTCATCACGGCGGGGAGCTAATCCGAGCATCAAGCGTAAACCGTTCGAAACCTGGAAGAAATCATTCACGAGTTTGTCTCTGGAGACTCCTGAAACTCCTACTCGTTGCAGCCAAGCGGCGCGCGCCCCAGCGCTTCTTTCGTTCATGCGCGGCGGCGGAAACGCTGCGTGATCCCAAGCAACACGCCGCTTGCGAGCATCGCCCAGGTCGTCGGTTCGGGCACCAGGCCCGAGCTGATCGGCTCGATGAAGCCGCCGTTTTGCAACGCATAGGTCCCATCATTTAGATAGGCGTTCGCGGCGGCCGTTGGGTCATAATAGATGTCCGCGCCGTTGCCGGTGATGCTGCTAATCTGCGCCAGCCCGCCGTCGAGCTTGAGCGTGCCGACGTAGATCCCGACCCCGGCGAGGGCATTGCCGTCCGCCAGGTTGAGCGCGCCGCCGGCCTGCAATTCGAGAATGCCGACTGCGAAATTATTCGTGTAGCCGGCGGAGATGGCCCCCACGTCCGCGCCGGGCCAGGCAAACTGGTGGGTGCCGAGGCCGGTTTGCAAGGTCAGCTGCGCGGCAGCGATGTTGAACAACGCGATTTGTACGCTGTTGTTGGTCACATCACCGAGCACGTTGAAGACGTCGCCGGTGCTGCCTTGCAGATAGCCAGTGGAACTGATCGCCAGATTGACGAAATTCTGCGTGGAAGGATCGCTGATAAAAGCGCCGTTATTCGTAAAATTTCCCGCGAAAGTCACGTTCGTGGCCGTCGTCTTGATGACTCCGTTGTTCACCACGTTGCCGGTGAAGGTCGCCGGGTTGTAGGCGACCTTGAGCAACTGCCCGCTGTTATTGGTGACGTTGCCATTCACCGTGGTCTGCCCGCCGGTGAAGGTGACGCTGCCCGCGTTCGTCAAGCCCCCGCTGCGGAAGGTGCCGTAGCCGCTGATCTCGCCGGTGTTGTTTAGAGCATGGGAATTGTTGTCAAAGGTGCCACCTGTCAGCGAAAGGACGCCCGCGTTGGTCGTCAGGCCGCTTGACACGATGACCTTGTTCCCCAGGCTGGCCGCGATGGTGCCGCCGCTGGCGTTGGCCGTCGTCCCCCCCAGTACCAGTGTGCCGCCGATGGCTTCGATCGTGCCGGTGTTATTGGTGACGTTGCCGCCGACGTTGCCGCTGCCTTGCACCGTGCCGTTGTTGGTCATCGTGCCGCCCACGAGGTCGGAGGTGAGGCCGCTCAGCTGCACGACGCCCGTGTTCGTCCAGGCAAAAGAAATGTTGAGCGTGCCCGCGCCGGGGGTGACGATCCCGTTGTTGCTGAACGGCGCGCTGATCACGCCCGGTCCGCTGATGGTGCCGGCGGCGTTGTTCGTGAGCGTCCCCGTGCCCGTGACGCCGCCGCTGTTGAGGTCGAGGGTTCCCGCGTTGGCAAAAGCCGTCTGTAGTTGGAGCTGCCGCGCGGCTGCTAGCTGGAACGTCCCGTTGTTAACGTTCGCACCCGTGTTGCTGATGACGAGGTTGCCCGCACCCTGCGTCACGCCGAAATTGTTCGTGAACCCGCTGGTGCCTCCGATGGTGCCATAACCGCTCAGGCTGCCGTTGTTGAGAATCGTCCCCCCGCCGCCGAGGCTGCCGCCGGTCAGGACGATGGCGTTTTCGTTGTCCAGAACCGAGCCGTTGCCCCCACCGAAGCTAGCACCGGTGCCCACGTTGACGATGCCATTGTTGAGCACGCCGGCGCTGGCGACGAACGGGCTGGTCACGGTAACGGTGCCGGTTGGCATGTTGTTCAGGGAGCCGTTGAAGGTGCCAGCGTCGTAAATAAATGACCCCGCATTGTTCAAGGTCGAGACGTTGAGCGTGCCGCTGCCGCTCTCGTGCAGGCTGGCGCCGGCCGCGACGTTGATCCCCTGCGCGCCCTGGACATTGAGCGCGCCACCGAACAGGTTGTAGCCGCTGCCAATGCCGATGTTCAGCGCTCCGCCCGAGGCAACCGTGTTCGTCCCGCCGCCCTGACTGAAGCTGCCGATCCCGCCCAGATTGCCGACGGTGAGATTGCCCCCTTGCACGGCCAGCGTGCCGCCGTAAAGGCCGAAACTGCCGGTCGAACCGAAATAATTGGCAAGCACCAGGTATTGGCTCACCGTATGCGTGCCGCCGTTTTGGAAAAACGTCCCGCTGCCGGAGACGCCGACGAGTTCCGCTGCATTCGTCAGCGTTGCTCCGGTGCCGGTCAGCGAATAAGAGCCGTGCGCGCCCGCCGCGACTCCGAGTTCGAGGAACGAGCTGATCATATTCGTTCCGCCGGATTGATTGAAGCTGCCAGCCCCGTAGTAGCCGTCCGCGAGATTCAATGAAACGGTCAGCGTCCCGCCGCTGAAATTGTAGGTGCCGTTCCCGGCGGGGAGAGCGCCGGCCGCCGCGAGGTTGCCCACCGCCAGGTCGCCATTCACGGTATGGCTGCCGTTGGTTTGATTAAAAAGGCCTGCGGCATTTGAGCCGACGGCTTCCACGACGACATTGTTCGACCCGGTCGACACCGTGAGCGTCCCGCCGCTCTGGTTGAAGACGCCGTTGCCATTGTTTCCCGTGAAAAGAACGTTGCCGATGGTCAATGTTCCGCCCGAAAGGGTGAGCGAGCCGATCGAGCCGCTCCCCGAGCCGACGTACATGCCCCCGCCCACGCTGGCCGTGCCCGCGGTTTGATTGAAGACGCCTATACCCTGCTGGCCGACGCCGATGTTCGACGGCACGTTCAGCGCGCCGCCGTTAAGTTGGTAGGTTCCGCTCCCGCTGAAGAGCTGGCCGATTTGCAGGTCGGCATTGATCACGTGCGTGCCCCCCGTCTGGGTGAACAGCCCGGCTCCGGCGGCGCCCACGACCTCCAGTTGGTTGGCGGTCAGCGTGGTCGCGGCGGGGCCGCCCAGAGTGTAGACGCCCGACGATCCGCTCGCGCTGCCGATCACGAGCCCCTGCGCGCCGTTGAGGGTATTCGTGCCGCCCGTCTGCGCGAACAACGCCGTGTCCGACGCGCTGTTAGAGCTGCCGATGATTTCGCCGGGTGCGCTGAGCGTGCCGCCGCTCAGGTTGTACGTGCCACTCGCGCCCGCGGTTACGCTCACATAGAGTTGGCCTGTTGCGGTGTGCGTACCACCGCTTTGATTGAAAACGCCGATCTCTGAGCCGGTGCCATTTCCTTCCCCGACGAAGACGTTGAATGAACTGAGGTTTCCGGCGCCTAGATTGTAAGTTCCGTTGGCACCCGTGGATTCACCGAGAACCACCGACCCAAGAGTAGCTGTCCCACCCGACTGCGCGAAGACTCCGGCACCCTGCGACCCAATGACGGACAGGCTGCTGGTAAGCTGCCCAGTGCCGCTCAGCGCATAGGTGCCGCTGGCGCCCGAGTTCGCGCCGAGGTAGAACCGATTGTTGATACCGTTGTCCAAAACCGTGCCTGCGCTTTGCGTCATCGTCCCGTTGCCGGCGTAGCCGACGGTCAGATAGCCATTGGTGATCGCGAGCAGGCCTCCGCTCATCGCGTAGCTGTTGCTCCCACCGCTGTAGCCGCCGATCATGAAGATGCCGCCAGACTGGCTTACACTGCCGCCGGTTTGCGTCAACGAGCCGGTGCCCTGATTGCCGATGATTACGCCAGTCGGGCCGCTGCCGTAAACGATCAGCGCCGCCGTTCCGCCGATCGTGTAGGAACCGCTTGAGCCAGCGCTTTGCCCCAGGATGAGGCTGCCCGTGCCGCCGCTGGACGAAACCGTGTTCGTGCCGGCGGACTGATTGTAAAAATTGCCGGAAACCGTCGAGCCAATGATTTCCGTCAATGCGACCATCGCGGAACTCGTCGTCTGGTTGAGCGTGATAGAAGTGTGCCCAGGGGAATCGAGCGTGAGGGTGTTGAGCCCGGCGTTGGCCGCGTAGGTCGCGTTGAAGTTCACGCTGCTGACCGTCGTGGCGAGGCCGAGCGTGACGCTGTCGCCTGCGGCCGGGACGGCATGCGTGCTGCCCCCGGAGAGGGTCCAGTTCGCGGCGGTGTTCCAATTGCCGCCGTCCGGGCCGGTGTAGGTATAAGTGGCCCCGCGCGCCACTGGCTCCGGAAACGCGGCCAAAAGACAGATCGCGCCGAGGAGAAGCGGGCGGGAAAGCGCAGCCGCTGTTTTCCTCGCGCAACGGATTCCGGGAGCGGATGTCGACAGGATGAAACAATTTTTCATGGGCTCGATAAGGTGGCGTGACCAGGGAACAGGAGGCAGCGCTGTCTAGAATCCCAGTTCCAGCACGCCGGCCGAATCGGCGTTATAAGTGCCGCCGGGCACGATCACCACCTGGAGAGTTTGGCTGGTGATCTGGCTGCTTACCGAATAGCCCGCATTCGCAGTAAGTCCTGTGACGTAATGAGTAGTCACAGTGGCCGGGACTTGATAACTCAAGCCGCTGAAAACCGTCGCCATGTCGCGCTTGAAGAAAACGACCGCGCCCGGCAGCAGCGCGCCGTCAAAGGCGGTGCCGCCGTTGCTCTGGACCAGCGAGGCGGTGTCGGCCGTCAAGACGTTTGCATCCGCCCCTTGGAGGACGTGGAGAAAGCGCACGTCTGTGGGCAGGGTCGTGTCTTCAACGGTCAGGCGGTACCGCGACGGTTCCAACTGCGCGATCGGGTTCAACTCGGGACCGACCGGGTTTGTCGTGATGCTCCGGCCGGCGCCGTTGGGCAGAAGCGAACTGATAAAGAGATGTTGGCCGGACAAGGTGGTGCTCGTAATGACCGGACCGCTGATCACTGGTGTGCCGGTGACGGCGAGGTTGAAGCGCTTGAACAACCCGCCCATCTGCGAAGTAGCCCGGTCGTAAACGACGATGTGGTCCGGCTTCAGCCAGAGGATGGAACGGCTCGCGTGCAGAATATCCAGCGCGGCGCTCGCGGGCGTCCAAAAATTTGGCCGGTTGTAGAGTGGCGTCGTGTCGCCGAAGGCATAGGTGTAGTCTGCCTGCACGCTCGTCACCACGGTCGGATCGCCCGCGCTTACGCCGAGTTGCCATTGGCTGCCGGAATTCCAAAACGGCCCTTCCCACCAGCCCAGGTTATTCGGCACGCCGCTCGCACAGTAGTTTTGGAGCGACAACGTATTATGGTAGGTGGAGGTCAGCCCGAGATTATTGCTGTCGTAATTGCTAACTTCCTTGGTGAGCCATTCTCCGTGCCGGTAGAACTCGAACTGGTTGGCATCGGCCTGCTGGTGGTTGATCGTTATCCAGCTCGACCGAAAGTCGAATACCGTGGCGTTCGGCGTCCAGTCGGTGTGTTCGACCAGACGGCCTTGCGGCGCATCGTAAAAGGCCGTCGCATAGTTCACCCGTGGGTCGGTGGCGGGCGCCGCGTTCGGATCGAGCAATAGGAAATAAAGGATGGACTCCTGAAATGCCCACGGCTTCGTAATGCGCTGCATCAGCGCGCCCGAACCGCCTTCGACCGCGTTCGTGATGAACCAGCGTTCGGCGTTTAGGCGTGAGGTGTCCCCGGTCTGTTGATCGAGCAAACCCAGCAGCGCGAACGGCTGCATGAAGTCCGGAGTAATCCATAGGCGCAGCAGATCGCCGTAACTCATCATCTGGTAGATGGGACCAAGCCAGGGTTGGCTCGGCGCAACCCCCGCCGCTGGTGCGAGTGAACTGATGAATCCCTTGACGAACCGATCCCATACTGGCGCGCCGATGAACGCACCCTGCGGACCCGTGTAATTCACGTTGTTAAAGCCAGCCGTCTGCAACCCGAGCAAGTCGCCGAGAATGTAGGAGTAGGAATGTCCGTAAAGCATCCCCTCGGGCGGCAGTCCCCCGCTGGCCAGCCCAACCGTGCTGGTGGCAGGCAGGTTGTACCCGGTCTTGACCGTCGCCGGGTCTCCGTACATGGCGAATTGCTGGTAAAGCCAGGCTCCCGTCGCGTCGCCGATATAGCTGCGCAGGGTATTTCCCAGCACCGCGTCCGGAACCGTGGGATCCAGCGCGGGATCGTCGGCGGGATCGAAAACCAGCGACGTTAGCGTTACAAGCCGGGCGTGTCCGAGATAGTAGTTGTTTGCCGCCATTCGATAGGCGTTGCCATTGGGCAGGAGCGACGGGCTGTTCATCACCCCAACCGGGGTCGGGTGATCGCCGCCGGTGGTTGACGCTGTCAGGCACTGGTTTGCCCATTGCAGGAAGACGGTGCGGATCGTTGCCTTGTCCTGCGCCGTTAAGATGGGCTGGTTTTGCGCATCGACCGCGTTGTAAATCCAATCGACAGCCAGCGCCCAGGCCTCGGAAGTGAAATTCGCGCGGTTATAGAGTGCAAACGTCGGATCACGGAATGGCGCGCCCGCCAGCGGGCCTTTTGCCGCCTGGTTCATCGCGTACATCAAGAGGTTGCGTGCCCGTTGCGCATGTTGGATGCGGGCGGTTGAATTCGGATCGATGAGCGAATGAAAAGCGAAGAGCATCGCGTACTGCTCCGTGAGCAGTCCGACGTAGCCCTGCGAATCACCCGGATCAGGGTAGTTCGCGTTCGGCGAGCCATTGGGGAAAAATTGCGTGTCGTACGCGGTGATGGCCTGGTTCAACTGCGGCAGCAGACCCTGTTGGTAAATCCCGTCACCCGAGGCGATCCACCCTTGCAGCTTCGATACATCGACCGGCGTCAGCCACAGCCGTGGGTGGGTCGTCACCGGGAAGGGAATCGGTGCCGGAGTATAGTCGATGGCGGTCAGCGAGGTGTTGCTGCTGATCGTGAAGGTCGTGCTCGCCGAGTAGGAATTCGCCACCGCTCCGCCGCTCCAGACTTTGAAAGCCTGGCCGGCCGGCGCATGGTTCGCGGTGATCGGCACGACAGTGTATGGGGCATACGTGCCGCTGCCCGTGCCGTTAATGACAGTCAGCTTGTACGTCGTGGGCGTGGGGGTGCCTCCGGGCGTGGGGGCCGGGCCGCTGCCCGCAGCGACGGAGATGTTGAAGCCTCGTTGGCCACTCGCCGCCGCCGAGTCCGTGACACGGATCAAGACCGCACAGCTTCCGGCCTTCGTCGGCGTGCCCGCGACTGCTCCCGCCGCGTTGACCGACACGCCCGGGGGCAAGACTCCGGAAGCAACGGTGAATGTGTAAGGCGGGGTGCCGCCGGCGGCTGCGAGCGCCTGCGAGTACGGCGTACCGACCACCATTCCGGACAAAGCCGTGGTTGCCAGGCTCGGTCCACCGGCACCTACGTCAGCCAGGGCAGGAAATGAACCAGCAAGGACGGCAAGAAGAAGGAGGCACAGCCGCGAGAAGCGGCAGTTGAGCAAGGGATGGTTAAACTTCATACGGGAGTCGAATTAGGCATTAGTTGCGTCGGTTCAACTTTCCATTGCCGAAACGGCGTCGCGCGATTACACGCTTTTTTTGGGGATGCCCGATTTCCCCCGCACTGCCCGGCCCACCATTGGGTCACTTTCGCGAGAAATCTGCTCAGCGCGCGCAGGGCGAAGTCCCGGCAAAGTGCTGGTCGGCCGGAACTGGGTCGATGAATAGATAGCCCTCGGAGCGAACCGTGCGGATAAAGCGTGGATGCTTCGGATCGTCGCCCAGTCTCCGTCGCAGAGTGGAAATCCGCACGTCCAACGCGCGGTCGGTTGCTTCATAGGACCGCTCATGCACTTCGGTGAAAATGTCGTCACGCGTATTGACGCAGCCTCTGGACTTGGCGAGCAGGAGCAAGAGTTCGTACTCGCCGGCAGTCAGGGCCAGCGTGCGGCCTTCGAGAAGGACGCGACGCTCCTTCGGCGAAATTTCTGGCCGGCGATTTCTCGAAGCGGTACCGATGGGTTGACTGGTAGCGAGTGCGCGGCGCGTCACGGCCTGGAGACGGGCGAGCAACCGGCGGCCAGAACCCGAGGCTGATGCTCGGAGAGCAGCGCTGCGTCGCTCTCCTTTGCCGTTACCAGTTCAAGCCGAGATCGGCGAGTCCGCGCCGCAAGGCCGCCGGGTCCACCACGTCGATCCGTCCGTCACGCCATAGAATGGCAAATTTCTTCTTATCCGGCAAAAACCGCACGGAAGCTGCCAGACCGGAAGCCCCTGGACTCTCGAAAGTCGCCAGCAGCGCGCCGTCGCGCAATGCAACGAGATGGACGCGGTCGTCATGCGTGATGACCGCATAATCACTTTCCGGCGAGATCGCGTAGGTCGTCGGGTCGCCACCCAGCTCGCCCTTCAACACCGTCCGCGCGTGCCAGTCCGCCGTGCCCCACAGGGTCGTCTCCGCTGGACCGTTCGATGTCATGGCCGTGCGCCCGTCCGCGCTCCACGCCGTGTCGCAAGACACTCGCCCCGGCAGTTCCTTGATGAGCGTCCCATCGCTGACCCGATAAACCCGGAGGCGGTGCTTCGGCGCGCCCGGTCCCTGGCCGGTGCAGTTGGTCAGCAGTTGCGCGCCGTCCGGACTAAGCGAGGCATTGTAAATACCGGGCGTGACCCAGCGGCTGAGGGTTTTGAGCTTGCCGTCCGTCACGCTGACGATCCGGACAGCGCCGGTGGCAAAATTCAACAGCACGAGGCGTTGCCGATCCGCGCTCTGGTCGGCGACGAAGAAGCCCGGCTCCCCGTTGAGCGGTTCGCCGGCACCGATTTTCCAGCCGCCGTCCGGCTGGGCGAGAAGCGGATATCGCACGAACGTGGAAGCGGTGGAACACCGGTAGAGGGCGCGTCCATCCGCGGAGAAGACGACCGAGCTGGTATCGGTGCTGTCGATCACGCCCGTATCGAAATCGCAGACCAGCCGTCCGCTTTCCGCGTCGAACACCAGCAACAGTCCCCGGTTCGTCGAAGCGATCCAGCGCCCGTCTGGACTGAAATCGAAGGCAAACGTGTTTCCGGATACTTCGTAGCCGGTGGCGCGCGGCGGTGGGATCACGCGGAAGCCGAGCGGCGTCTCGACCGACATCCGCGAAAGGCTGGTGTCGGTGGACGGCACGAAGAACGATTCGCCGCCTGGCCCGGTGGCGATCTGCGATGGCCCCACGCCGTTGAGGGTCAATTCCTCGCGCCCGAGGGCGACATTGTACAGGTGCAAGCTGGTCAGGTTGCGAGCGACCAGGAGAGTGTCGCGGCCGAGGAAGTGGATTTCCGACGGCCGGACGGCGGTCGAAAGTTTGGGGAGCAGCCGACCGTCACGCACGTCGAAACTAGCTATATTGCCATCGGTTTGACCGATGGCGAGGACGCGAGAATCGGACGACCACGCGAGCAAACCCGTTCCGCCCGTCGGCGTGAGGGTCTGCACAAGCCGAAGATCGGGGAGCGTCAGGACGTACACCGATTTTCCGTGACCTTCGATCAAGTTGGCGGCGGCCAAGAAGCGGCCGTCTGGCGAGAGGACGACGGAGTTGAACAAGTCGCCGCCCTCCCAACGCGCGGTTTCGGCACCATCGCTGATGCGGTGCAACGAGACGCCTTTGCCAGGCAGGCCGAGTGCCAGCGCGGTGCCGTCCGGGGTGAAATCGTAGTCGGCGTTATAAGGCTCGCTGTGCAATTCACCGCCCGGCAGGGGACGATGGGTAATTGTGAGAAACGGCTGCTCGTCTCCCACCCGCCACACGCGTACGGTTTCATCCGCGTAACGTGCCATGAGCAGCTTGCCATCGGCGCTGAATCGCATCGGACCAATGGCGTTCGTCCCCGGCGTGGACAGGGTGGCAAATGCTTTGCCCGCACCCCACTTTCGGACCTCAGCTGCCTCCCGCGCGGACTCGGTGATGCTGCGCTTTTCGGTGGAGGCGACCGTCCCCGCCGGATCGACGTTGATCTCGCTGGCGCCGCCGAGGTCGAGGTTCCACTTCTCGCCGAGCTTCACGTCGAATAGCAGCAGCGCCGCGAGCGCCTCGTCACGGAGGTCTGCGCCGGGCCGGATTTGCGCCGCTTCCCCCAGCGCGGCGAGCGCTTGTTGTCGGCGGCCGGGGATCGTCGTGCGGCGAATCGCGCGGGCTTCGTCGAGTTTGGCTCCGCGCAGCCGTTCGCGCGCCGCTGCTTCCGCGGACCGGGTCTGCGCCAGCGCCTGCTCGGCTCGCACTTGCTCGCGTCGAATTTGGACGGTAGCCAGCGTCGAACCGAGGGCAAGCGCCAGCAGGAGAAACCACACTGCCGCGAAAGCCGGCTTGCGCCGGCACCAGCGGGTGAAACGGGCAACCGCCGACGCAGGGCGGGCGATGATGGGCTCGCCGTCCAGAAATCGGCGCAGATCCTCCGCGAGCGCCGCAGCGTCCACATAGCGTTTGGGTGGGTCGCGTTCGATGCACTTGAGGCAAATCGTGGCCAGATCCCTTGGAACCCAGGGCGCGAGCAACCGGGGTGAAGGCGGCTCCCGGCTGTTGATCAGGGTGGCGAGTTCCGTCAACGAGGCACCCGCAAACGGTGTCCGTCCGGTGAGCATCTCGAAGAGGATGATCCCCAGCGCGTACAGGTCGCTGGCCACGCTCAACGCCACGCTGCCCTTGTTCAGCGCCTCCGGCGCGAGGTAGTGCGGCGTGCCCATCAAGGCCGAGGTGGCGGTGAGGTCGCCGCCCGCTTCGAGTTGCGCGGCCAGGCCGAAGTCGGCGAGGCGCGGTTCCTCGTCGTCGAGGAGGATGTTGGACGGCTTCAAATCCCGGTGCAGCACTCCCTCCTTGTGGGCATAAGCCAGGGCGGAGGCCACCTTGCGCAGCAGCGCGGCCGTTTCACGCGGGGTGTAAACTCGGTCCCGCAACCGGCGGGCGAGGTCACCGCCGGTCACGTAATCCATCGAAAAGTACGTGTGCCCGCCCGTCCGAGCCGATTCGTGCACGGTCACGATATGCGGATGATGCAGTCGCGCGATGGTTTGCGCCTCGCGCAGAAAACGAATCTCCAACTCCGTGCTGTTGCTCCAACCCTCGGTAATCACCTTCAACGCGACGATGCGGCCTAGCCCTGCCTGCCGGGCCGCATAGACCCGGCCCATGCCGCCGCGTCCCAGTTCCTCGATAATCTCGTAAGGCCCGATTTGCCGTGGGATTTCACCGTCAAATCTCCCGGGTCCGTCGAGCACGCCCGTTTCGACCTCCAGGGATTCTCCTCCGAAGATACGCTGCCCGGCGCAATTCAGGCAGACGCCGTTATCGCCCTCGATCGCGGATGTTTCACCGCAGCGCGGACAGGCAGGAAAGTTGAGAGGTGCTGGCATCACGCCAAGAGTTACCGGAAAATCCTGCGTCGATTACGGCAAACTTGCGGGTTGATCGATGCTCATGACCGGAGCGCCTGTAACAAATGCTGCATTTCGTTCCTCACCTCTGCGGGGTCAGCCACCGTCGCGGCGACTTCCATTTTCACAATCTCTGCATAACGCTGGTTCAACCGATGCACCCAGACGGCTACGTTCGTGCGTGTCGTATCCAGCGCCAGCGCCGCCTCGTCGTAATCTCCCGGATCAGGCGGAGCGCTCAGAAATGGCTTGAGGACCATGAACTGGCGCGTCTTGTTGCACTCGGTCTGCTCGATTTCGAGACGCCGCAGACACTGTGCAAGCAAGGTGAGCGCCCAGCTCCGCTCGTAAGCTTCACTCGGGTCGAGTTGCGGGTGCTCAAGCGCGAGAAACTCCCGTTCGGCGTCCACGCTTGACCATTCAATCAGTTGCACGCTGCCACCCCGCTTTTGCGCCGACAGGCGTTCGTAATGTGTACCCAGAAAATGACCAAGCGCTCCGAGCAGATAGCCCCGAAACCGCCCCTTCGCCGGATCGGGGCGCTCCAGAAAATCGCTTTCGATGAGATAAACGAAGAAACTCTGCACTAGGTCCTCCGCGTCGTGAGGCGAATGATTGCGTCGGCGCAGATACCCATAAAGAGGCCGCCAGTACGTCTTGAAAAGACGTTCGAGCGCCCCCTGACGGTCGCACGAATCCTTACGCGCGTGCAGCACCATGCTCCACTGCGTCGGTGCAAAGTCAGAGTTGGCTTCCACACTCATCATTTATCGACACATCCGATGGGTGTCCCTGATAGAATACGCAGGAACGCCCCCTGTACGGAAGCCTTAATCTGCCTTGCTTATTTCTGGGAGCCTGACCCGGATATTTGACCGTTTCCATTTGAGCGACACAAGAAAGGGTTAAGGTCGGCCATGCTCCGGGTCGCAGCGGGAAATACAACAAGAATAAGAAGGGCCACTTCGATCTTCTCCTGTCCGGCTGGTCTTCAGAGCAGGTTACCTACAATCGTGTTAGCCGGGGTCGGCTACACCTCCGTCCGACGCTCTCGGCGTTGTCGTTCGTCCAGCCCGTCATCGGCGATGAGTTGTTTGGCCAACGATGAAGCGTTCGAGCGCGGGTTGACCGCCCGCATGCTGATGTTCGATTCCGAGATCGAACTGCGCCACGACGACAGTGTGGGAGCGAAAGCTCCCACCGCATATTCGGTGTTGCTCCTCCTACGTGCGCCTGCTCAACCGGGGGCGAGGGGCACGGAAGATGTCCCAGATCCAGGCGTTGCGTATCCTGCTCGTGGACACGCTCGAAAAGGAGATTACCCTCTGCGACTTGGCCAATCGCCACGGCTACGAGCAAGACGATGTTCGCCGTCTGGCTTCGAAGTTCCCGGACAAGTTGACGATCATTGCCGCCGAGGTGTTGCAGCACCTCATCAGCAAGCTAGGCGCAGAAGTCGAAGTGGTGATCGACATCCAGGCTCATTTACCGGACGGCGCCGATGATCAGACTTTACGCGTGGTAACGGAGAACTGCCGTACGCTGCGGTTCGATCCGACGTCCGGGTTTGAGCCGTAAGAGCGAGGCGCTCTCGACGGTGCCGCTCAACGTACACGCGTTGAGAAGCAGCTGAAGGCAGCCAGTCGTCGAAATTGTCCGCTCGCTCCAAGATCGAGCAACTCTCAAGGATGAGTCTTGTTGCCGCAGCATACGCTGCGGCCCGTGGATTGAGGGTTGAGGGACGCCCTACCCCTAAGCAGGAGCTTAGGATTTTGTGCGCTTGGCAGGAGCGATGATCGAGCCGGAGCCGAATAGGCTTCGAGCCTCAGCCGCTCGTCGGGCTGAGAGCCGCGGGCATTGAACGGATCGAATCGCTAGGCTGGCGGGAGGTTCACAGGAGGCGCACCGCAGCATCAACGTCGCGACAAATGAGCCGTGGCGGGCGCAATCGGCGGAAAATTCGTGACTACGATGCCGCTTCAATGAACCAACCAATCAATGTTTCGGATGCTGTGCAGCGTCTCAGCAGAGTCGCAGCCGAGTTTGTCCCGCCGGCAAGAGCGCGTAGCCAGAATGTTCTCGTGCCGTTCGCCCATGTCGTGAGGGAGTTGCGCGAAAAGGGAGCTTCGTTCGGACTGATCGTCGAGCTTCTCGCGGGCGAGCAAGTGCGCGTTTCCCGTTTCGTGGTGGCGCGGTTTTGCAGAGAACGCTTGGGCCTCGTTGCAGACGCGAGGCCGAAGCGGCATCGCACGAAATTCGGTTCGCGAGCGAGTTCACCGCCACATCCGCTCGTGCATAGCGTTGTGCAACCAACGTCGTCGACTCAGAGCGTGCTCGGTGCACCTACGCCACCTGCTCCTCCCCCTCACGGATCACCGTACGTGCGCGGACCGCGGATTGCCGATCCACGGAACTTGTAGGCATCCAACGTCTGCAGGCAAGGATTTCTCCTGGCGGATAGTGGCGGAAATCCGTCAAGAAAACGTGCTAAAGAGTCGCTCAGACGCCCAGGCGTGTGGGATGCGTTCCTGCTCAAAGCGCACGTTGCGGCTGCGCAGTTCGTCGTAAAGCTCCGCCTCTTCGGCGGCAAGGTGAGGCCCCGGCATGTTGCGCGTCTCGATGCCGGGAACCGCTAGGTGTCCGAACTCTCGCCACGTCGCGCGATCCATGAATAGCGTCCGTGTATGTGGCACACGCTCGCGCAGTATCGCGAGAATTTCGAAGCCTTGTGCATCAAGGTCTCCCCAATACCAGACTCGCGCATTCCTCATCGCCGCTAGATTGACGAGCGTCGCCACCGCGAATCCGCTTCCCCAGATGCCGACCGTGTTCGGAAGCAGCGGCAAGGTCAGGAAGGTGACTTCGTTTTCCGTGATGAGCAGGTTGACGCCGTCCAGCGCAAGCTGCCCGAAGTCGGCGCGTTCGATCCCGACTTGGGAAAACGGGAAGCCGAACCTGCAGCGCAATTCCTCGTCCAGAAAGCGCACCCGCACGAGGCTGGCCGGCACCCGCAGACCGAAACGCGCTTCAAAACCGCCGCCTCCGAGTTCGGCGGAAGGCAGGAGTTGATCCAGCAGCAGGCGCAGGATGCCGCGGTTCTCTTCAATGAATTTGGTGTGCACCGGCAACGGTATTTCGCGCAGGTAAACACCGGGCTTTGGAGTCGCCACGAAATACTCGCATACGGTGAGCAAGTCAGCCCAATTTGCCCCGTGTTCTAGGACGTGCCGGGCGTGTCGCGCGGCCCATCGGTTCAGACTGGGAAAACGACCAGCGATCTCGGCGCAGTGACGTTCGAATTCGGCCGCTTGCCGCTGCCTCGCCACGAAAGCGTCTAGGTCATCGGCAGTCTCGAAGACGACCCGCACCGGCACTTCATTCCTGCCCCAGCGCCGGAGGTTGCGGGTCTCGGTGACGACGATGTATCCCCGGCCGGTTTTTGCCTTTGCGCCGGCGAGCAGTGCCTCGCTTTGACGGGCGATAAGTCCGTAGTCGTTTTCCGTTGTGCTGATGCGCGGCAGCGGGATTTCCCACGGGAAAAACGGCGTCCCCAAGCGCCGGGATTCCAAGCTTCGCCACCAGGCCTTTTCGGCGCGGTCCTTTAATTCCGGCAGGGTCACGGCACGCGCGCCTCTCGCATCTCAATTTTCTTTTCCTCCCATTGTTGAACGCTGAGGTTAAAGAGCTCCGAACTGGCTTCCGGAGGGTTGACGGCGAAGTGATAGCGCTCGACGAAAGGTTCGACGATCAGCGCCTTCGCATCGAAGGGGCAGACGATCAAGAGTTGCAGGTCGAGCTTGCGGAAAAGCTCCAAGGCATACCGGGAATTGTCGTCGTCGGATTTGCTGAACATTTCGTCCACTGCGACGAAGCGAAACGAGCGCGAACGCGTTTCGCCGGGGCGTAACCCGAACTGGTAGGCGATGGCGGACGCCAGGATCGTGAAGGCCATCTTGGCCTTTTGGCCGCCGGAGCGCCCGCCGGAACCATCAAAATAATTTTTCTGAGTATTGTCTGCTCGCCATTTTTCGAGGACGGCGAAGTCAAGCCACTGACGCACATCCGTGACGTGCCGTGTCCAGTCTGGCTGCTGCGTGAAAAGGTCGATCAGTTCCTTGATGCGACCAAAGCGGGCTTCGTGGTGCTCGGCTGGCTCGTTGATGGAGCCTTCGATGCAGCTCCGCAGCCGCGTGCGAAACTCTTGCACCCGGCGGTCCCCAGCGTCCAGGATCAGCAACTCGATGTAGGTTTCCTCCGTGTAATTGAGTTCGCGTAGCGAGCGGTTGAGTTCGCTAACGTGTTCGCGGATGTCGCCTACGTGGGATTCGAGGCCGCGCTGGAAAAGCGCGATGTCCCGGACCACGTTATTTTTGAGCATCTTGCGGAACTGCTCCTCGTGTGCCGGTAGGCCGTGGAATTCCAGGCTCGACGCCAGCCCGCAGAAATCATCAAGTGCGCCAATGTTGTCCGCGTAGTCGAGCACGCGAACGCTGTTATCACCGCGTTCGTCGCCGTACTTCTCGCGGAAAAGAACTATCGCTCGCACGATGTCCTCGCGGAGCCATGATTCGCGAGCGGCCAAGGCTTTGATCTCATCGGACGTTTCCCTGCGCAGAGCGTCGCGAAGATCGGTAAGGTTATCCAGGGAGAGAGGTTCGATGGAGCGCGCAACGGCTTTCGCGGCGACCTCCTCAAGAGGAAAGTCCTTCCATTTGTCGTTGATGAATTCGTAACGCTTGATGCGCTCTCCATGGTTTTTAATTTCGCGACTCAGTCGATCGTGATCTCTGATCGCGTCGTCGCGTTCCTTGCCGAACTGGTCGATGCGCTTTTTGATGTCGGCGATCTGGGCGTTAAGGGCGGCGAGGCTATTATCCGTCGTTTCGAGCGCGGTCTTCTCCTGCTCCATTTCCTCAATCCGGCGCAAGAGTGACAGGGGATCCACCTGGGAAAAGCTCGTCACATTGCTGAGCACCCCGAAAATCGTCAGTTGTTCGTCGAGCACTCCTAGGCGCTTCTGCATGCCGGCGATGGTGTCGTCGAGTGAGCGCACTTCCTGGGCGAGGCGCCGGAATTCCGTGCGGAAGGCTTCGATCTTGCGTTCGTTGGTCCAGCCGAGTACGTACTGGCTGCGGTCGCCGAGCGGATGCCGGTCGTCCTTAATGCGATGGGTGCGGCCAGACTTGATCAAGCCTCCGCTCGTCACGGCGAGATCAGCCTTGGCGAATCGCTCCAGGTCGTCCGTGCACAGGTAGTTGAAACGTTCGGCGATTCGCTGCTCAACCCACCAGCTAAGCGGGTGGTCGCGCTGGAATTCGAGTTTGTGCAGGAGCGAATCTGCCGGAACCCGAGCCTGCCCGCCAAATGCAGGCAAAGAGCCAACAGGATCGTAACCCGCGCGCGCTTTGAGATCGGTCGCGTCAAAGTAGGCATCGGCCGCGCGCTGGTACTTCTCGGCTGGAACGAGGAGGCCGAGGGCAAACCCGCGCAGGAGTTTTTCAATCGCAGGCTCCCATTTTTCGGCCTCAGTTTTCACCTGGATCAGTTCGCCGACGAATGGAATTTCCGCCGCAGATGCATGGAGCGCCTCCAGCAGGCCTGCCCGTACCCGGCGGTTTGACTCGGGGATCAGGTCGCGGCGGCTGCCGAGGGATCGAAGTTCTTTTTCCACCTCATCTTGCCGAGCCTTTTTCTGCTGCCTAGTGCCGGTGGAACTGGCGATGCCCTCGTAGATGGGCGCGCGTTCTTTCTTCCCCTGCTCGTGCCGTTTCTCGATCTGCTGGCGTACGGCGAGGAACTCGGCTTCCGTCGCGACGGTCTGCTTGATTTCGATCTTTGCGAGAAGAACGGCGAAATCCGTGGCGTTCTTCTGCCGTTGTTTTCGCTCTTCGGTCGCAGTCTGGATCTGATTTTCCAGCTCGGCAATGCGCTGCCCGGCGGCGTTTTGCCGCCGCGCTACTTCGAGTCCAACGCGGTCCTCATCGGCTGCTATGAGTTTAGCGTCGAGACTTTCCTTATTCGCGGCTGCGAGCACGCGTTCCTGCTCACTCCGGGCGCGACCTTCTTCGAGCAGGCGGGTGTGTTCCCGGGCGAAATACGCGTCGAGTTCATCCTCGACCTTGCGCCACGCACATAGTTCGCTCTCCGTCGAACGGTACTCGGCCGCACGCGAAGTGATCGGCTCCAGGCCCGCGAGCATCCGTCTTTCCTTCTGGATGCGTTCGTAAATCTTACTCAGGTCTTCGTAATTCTGCCGCAACTCGGTAATTTGCTCGCTCACGTCTGGACGCTCCAGCATGTGGGTGCGTAGGAAGACGCTCAAATCATTGACCTCCTTGATGCTGACCGTCTGATTGAAAAGATCGAGCGCCTTCTCGGACTCCAGGTGAAGCAGACTGCGAAAGTGCGCGCAGTACCCAGAGAATTTCGGAAAATACCGGATGGAATCGCGATACTTTCGCTGCAAATCGTGCCGCAGCCTGTCCGGTGAGCCTTCCAGCGAAAAGTCCGCCGCAATGGAAAGTTCCCGTTCGGCAACGTAGAAATCGTGCTCGGGCGCGCTTTCACCCTGGATGTACAGGAGCTGCACCAGGGTCACGTCCTGCTGGAAGCCTTCGTTGTGGAAAGAAGCGAGGATTACCGAAATGTCTCCCGGTTCGCGCAGGAACCGGGTTTGCGCGCGGTTAGAATCCTCGCTTTGCTTGCTGCCGTAGGCGCCCAAGACATAGCTGCGCTCGGAACGTTCCTTTTTACCCTCCCCAGCGGCGAGGTTGTAGCTGCGCTGCTGGTGGCGGTTGGGCACCAGCAACGTGGTGAGCGCATCGACCAAGGTAGATTTACCACTTCCATTATGGCCGGTCAGAAGCGCGGTCGAACCATCGGGCGCGATGCGGTGCACGCGTCCGTGAAAAGTTCCCCAGTTGAGCACTTCGACCTTTTTCAGTCGAAAGCCGGCGCGGGCCTTGTTTGCGTCAAAGCTGAGCCAGTCGCTCTGCATGGTTTTTGAGTTCTTCCTTGATGCGAACCAATTCCTCGACGGAAATCTTTGCTCGTAAAATCCGGCGGACCTCGTACGCGGGGAGGGTGCCCGTCTCGACTTGCTTCAGGAAACCGAGTTCGGCCACCTGATTGATCAGCGACTGGAGCTTTCGCTTTCGGCGCACCTCATCATCGCTCAGGTCGAGAAACGCCCCGAGCATGGCGGCAAAGTCATCCTGGTTGAGAACCAGCTTGCGGGCGTCGGGCTGGTCTTTTTCGAAGGTGGCGAGACGCTCGCGGAGGAGGACGCAAACCAGCGTCACCTCGAAGGTAAGGGGCGTGCGGCGAAACAGGCGAGGCGGGAAATTTGGCGGCGGCTGTTCGCCCACCTCGCGCTGCTTGAGCCAGGCATAACCTTCTGCCCGGTCGATCTCCACGTCGTTGGCAATCTGCGCGAAGTAAGTTTTCACCTGATCTTCGTGCCGGAGCAAACATTCCCAAGCGGCTACGTCATCGCTGTAAATGATTCCTTGCAGGAGTTTGACCTTGATCGCGTCTGCTTCGGTGTAGAAAGCATTCTGTTCGGTCATCGAGAAAAATAGATCTGCGGGCCGCTGAGTTCGCGTGCCTTGTGCCCGTTTACGGCGGGCAGGAGATACCGAACAACCACGGTGTCATCGACCCGGTGTGACTTCGATTTTGTAGCGATGGCGAGGTAACCGATCAAGTCGAATACCCCCTGCTCGGGTGGATAATTTGCCAAGAGGTCGGCGAGGGTGAGTTGGTCGCGATCGTGGAGTGCCAGTTCGATATTGCTGCCTAGGCGGTTCATGTCGACGGCGAGCAAATGGTTGAGGTGCAATTCGGAAATCGGCCGCTCCAGGTGGTCTTCAACCTTGCCCCGAAACTGAACTTCCTCGTGATGGCGCCACCATGGGCGTTCCATCGGTGAGGCCTGAGAGGGTTTCAGGCTCAGCCCTATCAGCGGGGTGGCAGGCTCAACTTTACCGCGCAAGCCTTGCGCAAGACTCTTAATTTCCTGGATGTGCGCCGCCACCTCCCGCCGCTCTTCCAACCCGCGCCGGTCCAATGCTCGGCGAAGATGCTCCGTGAGCCGATGGTTCGTGCGGACGACCTTCCGGCTTTCTTCCCCGAGACGTTTCAGCAAGTAGCGCAGGACTGGATTGGTCTGGAGTTCGCCGGCAAGTTGAGGAAGCTGTTCGATCTGGTCCAGCAACCGGTTGAAGTCCATCTGGCTACGTTCCGAAAGAAGAAAACGCAAAAACGCCTCGAAGCTCTGCCCCTGTTCGGATTCGGCGAGCGCCCGATCCCTCTCCAGGACCAGGCCCACCAGTTCTCCGCGCGTGACGCCTGGCGCAAGCTGCCGGTCCTGGAGCGCTTGCGTGATCATGCGAAAGTTTTGCTCCACCGCGCGGAAATCGCCCTGCAGGCCGCGGGCGCTACGCACTGCTTCCTCGAAACGTTCACGGATTTCACCTGCCGAGATGGTTTCGACGGTCCCGTCAGCAATGATTCGCTCGATCTGCTCGTTGATTTCGTCGCGCCGCCGTTCGAGATCACGCAAACGTTTTTCGATGTCGCCCGTGCTGAATTCCAAGATTTCTTCGAGCAAACGGAAGACCGTGCGGAACCGCGATTCCGTTGCCACGATCTGGCGGGGACGCAAATCTTCCATCCAAATGAGCGCCCGTTCTGCGTCGGCGCTGAGTTCGACGACCGGTTCGTCGCCATCGTAGTAGCGTCGGAGATAGCCAACCTCATCCCGACACCAATGTTCCAAGTAAACGCGCGGCTCCTCGGGCAGCGTCAATGGGGTGTAGGGATGAACCTCTTGATCGAGGTACGTCTGAAATTCGGCAGTCAGTTCATCGAAGGGGATGGACGGACGATAGTTCGCCTTGAACGCCGCGTGGAGGAAACGCAGGATCTCGGCGGCGTTACTGCTGCGCAACAATCGCAGAGTGGGTGACGAATCAATCTGGAAGCGCAACTCCGCCAGTTCCATCGGTCGATATTACCCAATTGTTGATCCGTACGCCATGTTTTGAGTGGTCCTTCGCAGGCAAACACCTTTTTTGATGCTTAGAGTCGGTGAATGCACACCAGCCGGCCGCTACGACGTTTGCCATGCCTTCGCACAACTACTTGTATCCCACGCTTTTTCGAAGATGTCCTGTCGGAGATTAACGGGGTCTAACCATTGTCCGCAACGGGGCATATCCTTATCTACGGCGTCCGACGATCTGCTCAGCGACCGCGCTTTGTCGAGCGTGGCAGCATTTCGACAGTGACGGTTAGCGCCCGTGCCTTGATCCGATTGGGCTCGCAAAACTACGCACTGGTCAACCGCTGGTCGGCTGACTGCCGAATGTTGCAGTGGTCAGGGCACTCGGCCTCGCTCTCGGTGGGCTCCCGAACTTTGGCGCAATAGGCCGCACGGGCGCGTAGCCAGAATGTTCTCGTGCCGTTCGCCGAAGTCGTGAGGGAGTTGCGCGAAAAGGGAGCTTCGTTCGGACTGATCGTCGAGCTTCTCGCGGGCGAGCAAGTGCGCGTTTCCCGTTTCGTGGTGGCGCGGTTTTGCAGAGAACGCTTGGGCCTCGTTGCAGACGCCAAGGCGAAGCGGCGTCGCACGAAATTCGGTTCGCGAGCGAGTTCACCGCCGCAGCCGCTCGTGCATAGCGTTGTGCAACCAACGTCGTCGACTCCGAGCGTGCCCAGTGCACCTACGCCACCTGCTCCTCCTTCTCACGGAGCACCGCACGTGCGCGGACCGCGGATTGCTGATCCACGGAACTTGTAGACATCCAACGTCTCTACCGCTCGCGCTGGGCGGTCGCACGTTCCGAATAGCGGAGCCGCTCCGCTACAGTCCAGAGAAAATCCGGCATAACTCGCTGACGCTCGGCCTCACGGCTCTTATTCCGTATTTGTCTGGACCTTCGCTTCGTGCTCAGCGTTGCAGGAGGTATCGGCTTTCGGTTCGAAAGCCGTTTGGCTTCGTGGGAATGTCGGCAACGATCTTCCACATGGCTCCGTTGGCCGCCCGGGCGTTCTGCGCCTGCTGGAGAGCAGGTGTGATACACGAAAAATGAAAATATTCCACGGTGAAAACTCATTCATTCAAGCCCACGGTTTCGCCCATCTCCCTGAAAGATTTGCTCACGACTGAGCAGGTCGCAGCCCATTTAAAGATCGCGCCAAAGACGGTCAGGTCGCTCTGCGCTGCTCGCGCCTTGAGTGCCATTCGAGTTTGTCGCCGCTGGCGTGTCCCGGCTGAATCTCTCGAAGAGTTCAAGCGTTCGCATTTGAGCTCTCGCGTTTAGTGCGGCGGCGCTTTCGTCGAGCTTCGGGTTTGGTCTCAGGCACGATGGCAAAATACTCCCGTCCTTGTTGTTCTCCCACAGGCCGCCGGTAGTGCCGGAAGATCACGTCGGGAGAATTGCCCATCTCCAACGCCAACGCTTCGGCCGATTTCAAAATAGGCAGCCGATACGTGCCGAAAGAGTGGCGAAGTACGTCGGATTTCCATCTTTCAATTCCGACGGCCGTGTATGCGGCGCGGAAATATCGGCGCGAGTAGCCGATCGGCCCTGCTTGCTTGCGCAGTGGGGTGAGCCACTTGAGCAAATTCGGTTGAATGGGGACGAGACGATGACGGCGCGTCTTGGAGTGCTTCGCTCGTACTTCGATTTGCAGCATGTCCAGATGCACATCGCTCCAATCCAGAGCGGATGCTTCTGACGGGCGAAGACCGGCAAACGCGCAGATCGCGACGTACGGCACGAGCTCCGGTGCGCACTTGTTGAGGAGTGCCTCGACATCATCTGGCGTGAGGATTGTCACTTCGCCGTGCAGCTTCCTCGCAATTCTTACATCAGCGGCCGGATTGATCTTGGCGAAACCACGCCTCCTGGCAAACTCCAGCGCCACGCCGATGCTGCGGCGGTAGGATTCCATGGAAATCGCACCGATTGCCATGCTGCGAATCCATGTCTCCAAGTCGCCGGCGGTCAATTCGCATATGAGCTTTCCCTCGAACGCGCCCGCGAACTTCTTCAGCTTGCTCCGGAGATCTGACAGGTACTTGTGGCTCATGGCGTCCTGCTCTTTTATGGCGAGGAACTCGTGGACCAAGGCTTCCGCGGATAGCGATCGGTTCGCCTCCTCCAAACGTTGGAGATAGGAATCGACCGCGCTTCGCAGGGAACCGTTCCGGCCCTCCAGGCGGGCGAAGCATTCCGAGGCTTCCAACTTCTGCGCATCCGTGAGTCCAAGCGCCTGGAGCTGGTAGTCGCCCAGAAGCTGCGACAGCCGTTTCACATACGTCTTCGCGATGATCTCCTTGTCGAAGAATCGTCGCTTCGCGCCTTCGACGCTCTGGAGCGAAGGCGGGACGTGGACCAGATAGGGCGTGTTCGGACTGTAAGAGACCTTCCGGACTTGAAGGACGAAGTGCCTAGGCACAGAGCACCTCCTTTCCGGAAGCCGATTCAAGCGAGATCGTCGCGACGCGCTGCGCCCAGGCGGGAGCGAGTAGCGGACGCAGAGAGGCGTCTAGGGACGCCGCGGGAAACTGCAATAAAGTGCAGTGAGCTTTTTCAGGCGCTCGAAACTTTGGATCGCCCAGGGGTACAAAACCCTTGAAAAGAGGGGTTTGTGAGAGAGCCAACGATGGGATTCGAACCCATGACCTGCTGATTACGAATCAGCTGCACTACCACTGTGCTACGTTGGCGTTTTACCTACGAAACCGGGCTGCCAGCAAGGATTTTGAATTGCGTTTTTCACGGTCATTTTCTACGGTGGAGATGTGAAAGCTCCTGAGACCGTGAAAACGTGGGAAAAAACGAGGCTTCAAAACTTGGTGCGCCATAAGTCTGGCAAGTACTATGCTCGCCTCTTCTTGCATGGCAAAGAAATTTGGAAGTCTTTGAAGACCGAACACTTTTCGGTCGCCGAGGCGCGCCTTGCCACCGTCCAGAAGGAGCACCGCAGCCTCCGCAGCAAGGACATCGACACGGCCGATGCAAAGATGACCTTCGGCCAAGCGGCGGCCCTCCACATGGAAAGGGTCAACAAGAGCGTGGGGATTAAGCGCCGCACCCGCCAGTATTGGAAGCAAACCCTCGACGCGCTGCTGAGAAGCTGGCCCCACCTCGCCGATATCGAGGTGAAGCGCATCACCGCAACTGCTTGCCGTGATTGGGCGGCCCGGTACGCCAAGGTTACCAGTGCCTCGCGCTTTAACAACACCTTGGCGCTTATAAGGCACGTCATCGACATTGCCATCGAGAAGGGGGTGCTCTACGCCAACCCTGCTGTTGGCATGGACCGCAAACCAGTACGCCCGAAGCATCTTGAACTGCCGACGCGGACGCAATTCGTCGCTTTCGTTGCAGAAATGCGTGCCGTCCACAGCAGGGATTCACAGAATTGCGCTGACTTCGTCCAGGGACTCGCGTTTACCGGTTGCCGTATTTCCGAAGCGGCCCAAATCGAGTGGCGGGATGTGAACTTCGCAACGGATGAAATTCTCGTGAAAGGCGATCCGGAAGAGAACACGAAAAACGGCGAAATACGCCGGGTGCCGATGATACCCGGCGCGCGCGAACTGTTCACGCGGATGCGTGAAGCGCGCTCCGATGAACCTGTGAGCAGCAAGGTTTTCTTGGTGCAGCATTCCGAAGGTTCGATGACACGGGCCGCCAAGAAAATCGGCATGGCCCGGATCACTCACCATGATCTTCGCCACTTTTTCGCCACGATCAGCATCGAAAGCGGAGTCGATATCCCGACCGTCTCTCGCTGGCTAGGCCACAAGGACGGCGGCGCGCTCGCCATGCGAACCTACGGGCATCTACGCAGGGAGCACAGCGTTGCCCAGGCACAGAAGGTATCCTTCGCGCCGACGGCTGCCTAGCCGGCCTTCTGGTTTCTTCCTCTACGCGCGAGCCGTGCCAGCACGGCTTCACGCCCAGAAGTCGCCTGCTTCGGCCATCGTACCTTTGAGGTTGGCCGAGGGAGCGACGGTTTGGCTTTCGACCCGTCTTTTCGGCGGGCGGCCAAGAATGCCTGCCAGGCATTCTGAAGTTTCGGAGCGAGGCTCTGAATTTCAGCTTTTGTTTTCGCCGGTTTCGGCTTCAGCCCGTCGTAAATCCCGGCCGTTTTCAGAATGGCCTCCACTTCCCCAGCGGGGATCAAAATCCGCCCATACTCAGTGACCGCTTTAATCTTGCCGGCGTAAATCTGGCGATACCCCCAGGTTTGAGACTTACCGAAAAAAGCGGCGAATTCGCCCGGAGAGAAAGCCACGCGCTTGGGTTCAGGTTTGATCGTCATGCTCGATTACGAAACAAGTCCGCCGCAATTTCGAAGTCTCGCAAATCCAGTCTGAAACATAGTGCTCCGTAGTCAAGACCTGCATTGAGGCATGCGCTTGCAAGCGCCCTTACATGCGCACGCACAGCCGGGGCGTGCAAGTTTCTTCCTCCCGATTACACGATAGGCAAGAATCCAACTTTTTCCTACCGAGCGCTTGCAAGCATCGGAGTGCCACCTTTCTTTCACATCGATGCCCAAGGTCGCACTCCCAAATCCTTACCACTTTCCAACCTTGCTTTCTTAGCGTTGCCGTTACGAGTAAATCTCGACTCGCATTGCGAGCAAGCTTCAGCTTCCACCAGGACGCGCGTGTAGCGGGCACCGGCGCGTGCTTCGGTTTAGGACAACCATGCCAGAAGCACCCATCAACGAACACTGCAACGCGTTCAGGCCAAAAAATGAAGTCTGGCTTTCCGAATACCTTTTGCCGACGCCGCCAACCGGTAATCCGATACCGGCGTAAAATCGCGATTAAGCGTACTTCGGTGCCGCGATTCCCTCTTCCGCGAATTGCAGCCATGACAGCGCTACGCTTTTCCGCTGTGAACACGTCAGGCATCTCACATGGATCTGCGGTCGACGGTGATTACCTCTCCCGTTAGCCTTACGCAATGCACCTCGGCGGATTCGCGATTCTCATCATCTTGCTCGATCGACGATAGCCAAAACCATGGAGGAACGCATAAGCATTGATGCTCGTCAGACTCACCTAGGGCAAACACCTCGCCGCAGGTGAAGCATTTGACATGGAACGCAAGGCACTTTTCGCACTTGCCGACCGCATGTACGTAACGATAGGTCCTAATCTCCGGAAATTCTTGCGTTGAGGCAGGTGCAAGCACAACACTAAGTTCGGGATATCCATCCCAGAACACGTATCCCAAACACTTCTTGCGGAGACAACGATCCCACTTGGTCGGATTGAAATATCTCAGATAATCGAGTGGAACCAAATGGACGGAGATTAAATCCTGAGCGCGGGCCTCGGCAGTACATGTGTAACCAGTGGGACATACTATCACACCATGACTGGCCTGAACGTCTCTCATCAAGCCTTCAAAGCTCTCTACGTAGGTGACATCTACCTTTCTGCGTCGTGCTTTGGCATCAACAATCACCCGTCGAGCATTATCTGTATCGTGCCTCACGTCAATCAGCACGTCTACCTGTCGCTTCGTACCCGTAATCGCACCTCGAACCTTAGCATTGGGCGTCACGGACACACCCGTCGGAAGATCTTCCGCCATCAGGTTGGCCACAAACAGTTCATATACTTTCCATCCTTTGAGTTCACGCCCCATAATGATTAATGTCCCTGGGCGGGAGTAATATCTGAAAACGAGCCAGGGTCGAGGCAGAACATCCGACATACCACGCGCTCATTCGTTTATCCCAGAGCCGTACATCAATAAAGTCAGACCAGTTCAGGCGATAGATTGTTTCCAGTTGCCATTCGGCACTGAGCCGCACGATAAGAAGAAACTCGAAGAGCTGTTTATCGCCATCAGATTGATCAGGATAAATCGTGCCTGTCTTTTTGGCGTTGAAAATTGTTTTTATTGAGTAACGCTCTCCATCTCGAGAGAGCGCGTCCACGTTTTTCGTTCCTGGAGGCGCCAAAAGCAGTTTGGGCAGTGTTGAGGTGTTCTTGAAGTATTCAATTGCCAGTCGCTCCCCGACCTCGCCTACGGAGAAGGGCAATCGACGCCTTCTCATCTCAGCGTCAATTTTGGTGCGAAGCAGGAGCAGCTCGCCGTCTGTGCAGGCGGACACAAACTCAGCAGAGTACAAGTCAGAGACCTTCATGGCGATCTGGCCAATGCCACATTTGTAACGGTTGTCAGGCGCTCGAGGACGATATTCTTGTTTATGTCTGGAGTGCCTAAACGTCCATAATATCGTGCGAAACGCCCCATCAAAGCTTCCGCAAACGGGCTATCTAAGCTTGCGACCGCTGTGTATTGTGGCAGCTCGTCGCGGGGGATTGATCTAAGCTGTTGAAAATCGACAACGAGATCAGGAATGAAAAAGGTGCTGGGCAAGAACTTGAAACGGTCGGGCTGCGCCCTCTGTCCGGGCTTGGCCTTCTGCCGGTTGTCCCGAAACAAGCTTTCCAGGGCTTCTTTACCGGCAGCCGCACCGCCCCAGTTCTTAAACTCCGGCTGGTCAACAAGGAGTTCACACAACGCCAGCAGAACAAAGGCGGCTTTGGTTTGCGCGAAGTCACAGGAAGGCGTTAAAACTATCCAGAACGACTCCCGACCATTTTCGGTCGACTGTTTTATAATGTCTCCCGCTCTCGGATGCGGGCCAAGAGATGGATAAACATACATCATCATGGGATGCGCCCCCTCATCGTGGTGAACCGACGCATCATTTATCGATGCCGCCATGCTGCTCGCCGATGCCTCCAGGTATGTGGCCAGTCGTCGAGCCAGGAGGTATGCGAGGTCGGAGCGTTCTGGTTGCGTCGAAAACTCCCGCCATCGTTCATCCACGAAATCCCACATATATTCACGCTGCATCTCTTCGAGGCACCGAACCAATCTTGGAAGCTTGGTCTCCAAGACCCGGGTTACTTCCTGTGCAACCTTGCCAATCCCCTCTGTTTTCTCCACCACGCGGACGAAACTCGTCTCTTGGTCTCGGACCTTGTGCGCGAATGCTGTATAAAAAATAACCGGAGCGAATCTAACTCGCTTCAAAGCAGCAAACACTCTCAGCCCAGCGCTTTCATCATTCTCCCCAATACCGTCGTCTGAATCATCCTTTAAATCCAAAATTAAGATGTCAAACTGTTTGCTTTCCATGCGTTTCATGCCTTCTGAAAAGCTCTTGCACGCTTCCCCTTCAGCTGTGTCTGGAGCACTTACGAAGGTGGGGATCGCCTCCACTAGCTGACGCGATATTTCCTCCTTATCCTCAATGACTAATATGCGCCAATCTGTGCCGATTTCTTCACTCATACACGTTTCCTTAAAGTTATTTGGAAATTGGCTCCCGGCAGGGGCCCATGCCTTAGCAGCTCAAGCGTGCCTCCATAGTAATCAGAGACTATCTCCCCGACAATCGATAGGCCCAACCCTACGCCCTCTGCCCGAGTGGAGAAGTAAGGATCAAAGATCGCTTCGCGATTTTCCGTTGGAACGCCCGGTCCGCTGTCGGAGAAAATGATCTCCAGTTGCTCAGGTCCCTTCCTATCTACTTTCACGGCAACCTCCCGCTTCGCCTCAGGAGTTTGCTCCAACCAATAAAGGCTATTCTGTAGAAGATTTATCACCACTTCCTGCATTTCCGCAGGATCGACCCGTACCAGCGTTTGGGTGCGCGGCAACGTGGTTTTGACCATTAAGCGCGTCACGTCATCGTTCAGAACAGCGAATGCTTCTCGAAAAATATCTTCCAAGTATAATTGCGCTGGCCTACCCCTGCGTCTTCCTCCAAAAGGTTCCATACGCCTGAAAGCCGTGGCGAGCACATCGCCCTGCTTACGGATGAGGGAGAAACGTCCAGAAAGTCGCTGCAAAAGGTTGCCTGTGCCGAGTTCGCCTCGTTTGGTATCATTCGCACCTAAGTCCGCTTCGTTGTTTATTGACGCGATAGGTTGCCTTCCCTCGTGTAAAACATGGTCAATCAGCTGACCCAACGTTGCGAGGCGTTGGTAACGGGCAAGTACTGTCTGGATTTCCTTCAATTGGCCGCCAAACTCTTGCTCGGTTCGGGCCACCAACTCTCTTGTCTCCTTGTCTGCCGGAAGTTTCTTCGAGAGGTAATCGCCAAGTGGTTTTAAATCGAATCCGGAAAACAGACCTCCCGTTGGGCGAGTGGTTTTCGTATCCGAACGCGGACGAGCGTTGTATCGGAGTGCTTCCAGTTTGCCAAGAATGTCGGTAACAACATCTCGCAAGTCCTGTAGCGCTTGATTTTCGTCTAATCCCTCACGGTTTGATTGATCGCGGAGCTGCGGATTCGCATCAGCTGATATATGGATGACGCCATAAATTTGGTTGTTTGAAAGTCGGAGGGTTGGATTTTGGACACGGCGGAGGTCCAGGCGAAGCCAATCATCCTGAGGCTCTCCATACGGAAGCACTCTGAAACTGTCGCGGTAAAGGTTTACTCCCGCCACAGCGTCGAGATCACGCCTAATGTCCTTCAATGTAGAATGTGTTTTCTGAACAACGTTTCCCAATTCATCCCTATCCCAGACCCGTAACTCCACGTCAAGCGATCCGCAGTCGATCATCCTAGCGCTCTCCGGAATTTCCACTGAGTCATCGGACAAGACGCGCAGCTCGTATTCTCCCTTTCGATTTAGAACGCGTATAAACCGTCCTTTAATGATTTCCTCCGCACCTCTCGCCAATAGCCTGAAGGTAGCAGTGAATCGACCATCTGCTCTTACAGCCGCCTTTACTATGTAGTGCGGATGTCTGAGGATTGGTGGCGGCTGGATTTTCGCACTGAAACGAGCGAATTCTTCTGGAAGGTCAAGCTCGATTTCGAAATCACCAAACTTGGAAGACGCAACGCCTCCCTTGGGCCGAGAAACCAATCTAGCCAGACCGCGGGTCAAGTCTTCGAAGTGCTTGACCTCCCACTTTTGCCGCAATCGCGACATTCGGAGAATTGTGCCGTGCGAAAGGTCGGCCTTGGAACGTACGCCTTCTTCATTCTTCCAGAGAACTTCAACTGCTCCTCCGGGAATGATCTCCACGGGTTTGCGCTCGTCCCACAAAATTTCAACCTCGTCGAGGTAGCGGTTCTCGTCATCGAACTGCGTCCAGTCGAATAATGCGAAGACCTCTTGATTGGTGCCTTCTCGGCGGGAGATCACCTCCAATTCCTTAGCCAGACGGGCAGACGCGAAGCGGCCAATACCCTTTTCTCCCAGATAACGACGATCGAATTTCTCACTTCGTGAACGCATCCGCTTCGACACGGTCGCGGGTTCCATCCAGACTGTTTTGACGGTCTCAAGTGTCATGCCGTGGCCGTTATCGATCACTTCGATCTTGCCTTGCTCCGGATCCAGCGGAGGAATGAAGCGGACCATGACTTTCGTTGCGTCAGCGTCATAACTGTTTTTCACCTGCTCAATCACGGCAACGACCTCACTGCTTATGAGCTCCTGCCCGAGCGTCTTAAGCAGCCTTGCGCGCGGACGAAGCGCGTACTCCGAAGGGGGATGGTCCTTGTCAGCCACGGTCATCCTTCCTTTCTCCAAGAGCAGGTATTAGGTCCTTTATAACAGCGCACATGACTGGCGGGCAAACCGCGTTCCCCAGCATTTTGATCCGTTCACGACGTGTGCCAGCGTCGATCTTCAAGCCGGTCATCCCCATGGCGTTTTGCAGCTCGGGCACTTGAAGCATTCGCATATAATGCACGCCATCAATCCATTTGACAACCGCAAAGCGATCTACGGTCGTGATTGTCCGAAGCGGTCGATTCAGTCGTTGCCAGCCCCCCGCGCCGTCAGACCCATAATAAACAAGTAAGAACGTATCTCGCTCGCCCAATTCATGAATCGCTCGTTTAGCTCTGACAAGTGTTTCGGCGGACCGTCGAGCAGAAAAGAGAGGACTCCATTTGTAGCCTGCCCGTAATTGAAGAGAAGCTGCCGCGGACGGGGTGGGCCAACCTTGGACGGTCGTTGTTTTCGGCTTCTGCTGCAAATCGCATGTTAAGAACAGCCGGCGGCGGGCTTGCCCAACTCCGAAGTGCCGCGAATTCAGAATCTGCTCGGTGATGTGGTATCCCAGTCTAGCTAGTGCTTGCCTGTATTCAGCATAGCGGCACCATCGACGCATACCCACCACATTTTCGATGACAATCCACCTTGGAGTGAAAGCTTTCGCATATCGAATCACCTGGAATGCAGTGTTCTTGCTCTCTTCGCATCGCGGCTTATTCCCTTTTGCAGGACTGTGATTAGTGCACTCAGGCGATGCTAAAATTAAGTCAATCCTTCCCAATTGCTTTACGAATTTTCCGAGGCGGTGCTCCTCTAACCGACCTTGCACAAAGAGAGACTCCGGGAAATTGGCTTCGTGTATTTTGCCGGCAAGCGGCCAAAGATCGAAGCCGGCGATGATCTTCACGCCGGCACTGCGCGCCCCTAAACTGCTTCCCCCCGCTCCGCAAAACAGGTCGATCGCTCGAATTTCCATTCTTGACCGCCAGGCTGCCAGGTTTTACCCGCGCTTGGCCAGGTAAAAAGAGGTGGCCATGGATTTTCGTGCAAGGGGCTGGTATAGAGGAAGTTGTTGATCTCATAAACAGAAGGTTTCGCTCTGAATCAGCAGCCATAACAGTTTAAATTCGCAGAATCCGTCTAAAAATTCCTTCAAATTGTTCGGAATCCAGCCATCCTTGCCCGTGTCCTATGCCCGAGGGCGGCGTTCCGCCCGCAGGCTGGAACAGCGCCACATCCGGCTTACGTCGGCCGTACGCAACAATATCCTGGCATGGGATTCGACTTGCCGCGCCACAACGAAGCTCCGCCAACCGGAGCTTCAGGGTGCGCTGACCAGAGCGGCGGCACCCGAAAAACGCTTGCAACAGAATCCTGGAATTCCGTTTCAAAACATGGCGAATCCGGGCGGCGAAATCAAGCAAATTGGCGGTAAAAAGTCACCATGTTTTCTCGATGAGAGTGCGCTCCTCCTCGTCCTTCACGGCGAGATAAATTGCTGTCGTTGAAGGATCAGAGTGCCCCATCCAGCTCTGGATGAGGCTGGTGGGAATCTGCATCATAGCGCCGCGCACTCCGAAGCCGTGGCGAAGTCCCTTCGTGGTGGCGTGTATGCCGGAAATTTGTGCGGACATCATCACGCTTTTGATGATCCGCCAGCCGGTCGTTCGAGAGAACGACCAGATGGGCGTGCTCAAACTCCGCGTGGCGATGCTGCTCAACTCCTTCACCAGGAAAACAGGCACCGGCAAACGCCGTGTCTCGCGCTTTTGCCGTTTCTTTAGAGAGCGAATCAGGATGGCCTTAGTCTCCTGATCCAGGTCTTGGGGGCGAAGAGCCAACGCCTCCGAAATGCGGCAGCCCGTGTAGTAAATCGTCAGGCAAAACAGTGCCTCCGAACGCGGTCGTTGCGTCGCGTGTTGCACAAATCGGCTGCCTTCGTCCCGACTCAGGTATTTGCGCCTCCCCTCGGCGTCGTACGGGCTTCGCCCACTCGATTTCATCACACCTCCCATGAAACAGAATTCCAGGATTATGTTTCATCATACGCGCAAGTCGTTAAAAAACGGTTACTTCCGACGAATCGAATTGGTCGCCATAGCCGCTATTTTGGTCTCCCTTGCTCAATTCGGCGGAATTGCGATGGCCGCAAATCAACCCGAGTACCTCGCATCTTTCGACCCTGCCAAAGGCTTCAAACCCGCCCAATCCGATCTCACCGAAATTTTCCTGCAGATCGCCGGCAGCCTCGAATACTGCGGCAGCCCAGAGCCGTATCTGCGCCACGTGAAAGCTGAGCATGAGCGCGTCGAGGCCAAATTCCGCCAGCAGCTTGGCCGCGCCTCGAAAGCTTACTGGCCTGCGTACATGACCGACGATTATTTCGAGCAATTTGCTGCGAACTGGACAGCGCTAGCCCCAAAACTTGGCCTTGTTGCCCTCGCCAAAAGCGCCGGCCATAACATGAGGGATGCCATCCTCGGCACCCGGGGGAACGGCACGATGCTCGTGGAAATTTTCAACCAGCACCAGGCAAGAGTGCTCGACTCGTTGGCGGGCAAAACCCGTGATCCCGCCGATTTCGGGACGCTCAAAAAGGAACTGGTCGCTCGCCTCTATCTTGATCAATCGGTGATCCACGATGAACGTTTTACGATGGCAGAACGGGACGCCGTGGACTTCACCAGCGGAATCCGCGGGCCAGTTGTTGAGCTTTTCAAAAAGGTCGACGCAAAGCTTAATCCTGCCGACGCCACAGAAATCAAAGCGGCGGTCACCAGCGCATTTATCGACGTGGGCCGCCTGGCGGAATCTGAGCTTGAAGCGGCAATTGTTGAAACGGCATTAGACCGACAGGCTTCCGCTAAGCAGGCGAACGTCCACTGACCTGCGAAGCGCCGGTACCAGGGATGGATGCCGCCGACGGGGCGGCAGGAGAATCGTCAAGGGTCAAATTCATGAGTTTTTCGGAAGCCGATTTGATCTTGGCCATCGCGGAGGGTGCATCTGGGACGGTGGCTTTCGGTTTGTCGCCGGCTAATACACTATGATCGTCGGCCTCTTTGCCTGCGGTGGCCATTTGGTGTTTGGCGCGGTTGGAATCGTCAGGCGCCACACTTCGGCGGAAGCTCTCACGGTTCAACACGTCGCCCGCTTCCTTGCGATCTCCCGCTTTGTAAGCCAGGATGAAGTCGTTACGATCTTTCTCTGGGATATGTTCGAGACTATCCCGGCTTCTTGATGGATCGAGGAACTTCGCGTAAACGCGATCTTCCTCTTTATCGCGAACATCCTTCGGTAAATCGCTGAGACGATATTCACCGTGCCGCACACCTTCCCACACCCGGTGGCTCATCTCGTCTTTGCCTTCCTCACTCAGGCGATCATAGGCGTGGGCATAAAACTGTTCCAAACGCCCGAAATCGCGTTTCGTAAAGAAATCCTCTTTGAGAAATGCGCTATATTCCGCTTGCTCACAAGCCGTCAATGCTGCTTCCTTTTGCGCCATAATGGCGATGGCGGCTTGCTCTCTCGCCTGAACTTCCCGCTCTTCGATTGCCTCGCTAATCTTCTTATCCAGAGTTGAAAGCCGTCCTTTCATTCCTTCCAACGAATTTTCCAGAATCCGCCGGGTACCCGGCGCGGAAACGGGAAGAACCGTTTCCACGTCACCAATTGCTTTCGCTAGATTGCTCCTCTCGTTTTGGTCACGTAATATATCTTCTGCGCTAGCCGTCACTCCTACCCCTGTTCCGCCATTATAGCCTGTAATTGTTACAAATTTATGAATTCTCGACTGTTTAATTCAGTACGAGACCTTGAACGTAGGCGAATCCTCAGGTTTCGTCCTTCGCCGATCATAGAGCCGGGTGGTCGAAATGCTTGAATGCCCAAGCCATTCCTGAACTTTGGCGATATCGGCCTCATGATCGAGCGCGTTTGTCGCTGCCGTCGCACGAAGACCATGCACGCAGATCGAGCGCGCTTGGATTCCGATTGCCCGCGCGTATTTTTGGACAACGTCTTTGTAAACCGCATGGCCGGTAAGCGGCTTTTCAAGCAGTCCCGTTCCCCGGTTCTGAACTGGCCGAAACAGCGGTGATTTCAGCTCGGACGTATGCCCGGCGCGAGCCAGGTACATCCAGACCGCCTGTAGGGTGTGGGTGTGGATGGGAACAAACCTTGTTTTACCGCCCTTACCCTCGACGCGAAAATGCTGCACTCCTTGCCGCTCGTGGATATCGCCAACCGACAATCCGCAAAGCTCTGCCCGGCGAAGGCCGTGATAGAGCAAAGCGGAGAGAATCGCTCGGTCCCGGAGTCCTTTTAGCGAGTCCTCAGGCGGAGCGTTTAGCAGTAGTTTGCCCTGCTCACCGGAGAGGGCTGGGGACTTGCCCTCGTTTGCGCCCATGCTTGGTCGCTTCACCCCATCGGCCGGGTTTCCAGCGACTGCATTCGATTCGCACAGAAAATCGAAAAGCGAAGACAGTGCTGACAGCTTGCGCCGGATCGTCGCCGCTTCGAGCTCCCGCGATTCCAAAGTCTTCCGCCATTCGATCAAATGCGTCCGCTTTACCAGCCGAAACTCTCCGGCCTGCCGGATACCGGCAAAGGCCATGAATTCCTGAACGTCATTCTTGTAGGCTCGCCGAGTGTTTTTGTTCTGAATGTTTCCAAACCATTCCACCTCTGGCGGCACTTCCGCCAAGAACTGAAACTCCGCAGCCGTTAACCTCCGCTCATCGTTTCGCTCGATAACCAGAACCTCACCTTCGCTCCCGACTTTCACCGCCTGCTCCCGGCCCAGCCGCGGATTTCCGCGAGCGTCAGTGGATAGGCTGCGAGCGGACGAATCCATTCCAATCGCCCATCGGAAAAGCGAGCGACGACCTCTCTCGGCGTGGAGTCGCGGCAGCGAAACAGCAAAATGTCTCCATGAACTTTGATCTCCTCTTTTGTCGACGTTCGATCCCCCAAATCGCTATCGACGTCGGACACACATAGCCGGCCATCATCAGAAACGAGATGCCGGCAAAACCCAGGTTCGAGACTTTTCGTCTGAAAAGTCTCGCCCGGATCAATGCCCAGATCCGCGGCTCCGCCTTCCAAAACAACCCAATCAAATACTCCCATGTTGTCGCCTTTATGTTGGTTCGATTCGCACGACGCCTTCAACACCATCGAAATCAGAGTCAAACGACGCCACCGGCATCTTCGCCCGCCGCGCTTCGGCGGCGATACAGGCGTCGCCAAACGAAACCTTTCGTCCACCAAAATCCTCCAGAGCCTCAAGTGCCCAGGCCGGACCCCTGAAGTTGATCCCCGGAGTATTGAGAATCTTAATGATCTCCTCCGCGATACTCTTCCTATTTCGCTTGTAGAAACTGCCGAGGGTAAACACGCTTTCGATCAGCGTGATCAATGGCACTTCAAGATTGATATGACGCTTTTCGGCCTGCTCCATCAGCCGCTTTGCCGCGTCGCTGTGAAGAGCATGATCGTTTAGTAGGAAACGAAGGATAACATTCGTATCTACCAAGTAGGACTCGCCGCCAGTCAAGGACGCCTTGCCTTGGCCGCGACCTGCCTAGCTACCGCGGCCTCCATGCCTTTCGTTTCCTCTTTGATAGTATATGCTGGACCGTCAGCCGCCAGCGCTCCGAATGAACTTACGACTCCGGCCATCGGCTCAATAATAATCTTGTTCCCGACAAGGGACTGTTTCAATCGTGTCCCTGGGGTTAGCCCCAACGCCCTGATGAACTCCATACCCAGAGTCGTTTGGTTCTTCTGCGAAAGCGTCGTAAAGACCATTTGCTCGCTCCTTGTTGTTGATAGTGAATCCTACCACAAACAGTAAGTCAAAGTCAATAGTTCTCATTCTTAGCTCTCGTAAGCGGTATTCCGACACATTTCGGCCTATACTCCCACTATCTATTCCTACACCCTATCTAGTATCGATAAAATACATTATCAATACTGGAAGCGGACAAGTCCAAAAATTGAATTTTCTCTGTTGAATTATAATAATAGCTTGCGTCATTGATACGAACGCAACACAGAACCCGCTATCCCTCAAACATCGTTTTAACGATTCATATTCATATAAGTCCTCACCCGCGATTAACCACAATCTCGAAAACACGGATGGGGCCAACTCCTTTTGAAAACCGCCTTACGTCAAATTCTGCAGGGCTCAGATACCAAGCTTGGGCCACCTTCCGAACGGTGCTCAGAACAGCAGCGGCAACCGCTTGCATTTTTGAACCAGTGAGGCCAAGTTCCAAATTAGCGCCAGCCTTATCGTACACCACCAAAAATTCTTCATCCAAATAGCGAATAAGGCCAGTTAGATCATTTGAATCGATATGACTCACTTTCGCATTTTGGTGGTTTTCCCGTACATAATCAGCAGCCAACCGGGCAACCTGAGCTCTAGGTGAATCAGAATTTGGCGCGATCACTTCAATTTGGTCGAACTCCCGACGATCCAGCAAGGAGAACAATCTCTCGTGCTTGGCCGAAGCGAACGCCAACAGGGCTCGCGAACGTGAAGGATCGGACTGATCTGCCAGCAAACCAACAGCTTCGTACGGACCCTTTTCTCCGCGAAGAACCTTATCCAGACTATCCAGCACTAACATTGGATCATCCAGCTGTTGAGCTGCAAATAGCCGTTCTAGATCCTTCTCCAACGGATAATGCAACGCCGCTGACGCGTGACACACCAGAATACGACCTTTCGCCGACAGTTCGTTACGAATCGCTCTGAAGATCAATGGCTTTGATAGTCCAGAAACATCTATAAGGCAAAGGCCATCGCTCTTGATTGTGTTTACACATGCTTCTTCATAACTCCACTCATCAAAAATTGCATTAACTTGCTTCCACGCGTTCCGTATGGCTTCGGCGTGTCCGGGAATTGAGTACCTGACACTTATGACTCGCTGTGGCTTGACCAAGCGCGAAAGAAATTCATTGGACGCCAAAGTTCTGTCCTCGAATCCCAATCCGCTAAAGACAAGTCGCACTCCGCATTGCGAAACATCACGGCCATCCAGTTCTTGTACTTGCACATCGAGTCCCTTGGCCGCAAGGTCCATTACTGTGCGATGCTCTGAAATCACCGCCATACCACCGAATAAATCACCCTGTGCCGGTGAATCCAGGGCCACCCTATCACTCGACACCGCCTGTCGCGGTCTTGCTGACTTTGGATCCATTCGCTCGTCTGCGCTGAATTCCGCGTCGCCTCCCTCGACTTCATCGCTGATCTGGTTCCTCAGTAAAATTTGCTTCGCATCAGAGGGCATGCTCAACCACTCACTTAGATCTCCGCCCGACAATTCAAACCGGTCTCGGTCCGCCAATCCGATGTATGAAGCCAGCCCATAAATTTTGCGGTAACTTAGGATAAATTGCTGCATCGGATTTGAGTCCTTTGTTTTCAATCTCGGCGCACCTCCTGAAAAGACGAACACGCCCGAGTCGATAAGCTGTCGCAGTTGATCGATCTGTTGTGATTTTGTCTGCTCGTCGTTGGCTGTGATCCTAATATAAATAGATGAGTACTGTCTTAAGCGCGCTGCCTTACCTGGACTGTTCTTCGCGAGCCGGTGCGAACGAACCAGAAGCTCGTGCGCTGCCTCTGCGAACGCGCGAGCATGATTTTTAAAGTAATCGGCTCGACGGCTGAGATCAAACAGTCGCAGTGAACTGAGATTCTGAAAGCATCTCGATTGAATCTCTGCTTTGATCGGATATGTTGGCGCCGCCCCCGCGCTCCGAAGAATATTTTCGTAAAGCTTTATTACGTCGCCGAGATCTCCCACACACACGTTTGTTAGGCAAGACAAGCCGCGGTATACCTTCTTCTTCCGTGCCGATGTCTCATTTGACGAACCGATTTCCCTGGCAACCTGTTCTAAAGAAACATCTCCCAGGATAATTTTGGGATCGCGCTCCAATGGCTCGGATGAAAGCAGTTCTGCGCGTTGAAGAAGTATCCGTGCCACGAAATCCTTACCCGCGTTACCCAACGTGTTGATTTTTTCATAGACATCCGCTCCCAAATCGAACACGGTAAGATCTCTATCAATGCGGATAGGGTGAATCCGACCTGGAGACCTGAGGCCGAGCTCGATTGTTTGCCACTCTGACGTAAACTTAAACGCACACTTCGGAGCCTGGAACAGCAGAGCGGAAAGCAAAGATTCAACCTTTTCAAGATCGAGGTAGCGGGTCGAAACGTCGTCCAAAAGAAAGAAAACGGTGGCGCCCTGAAATACGTCAGAGCAGTCGCGCAACTGATCGGCAAGATGGCTGAACACTTCCGCTGGAGATTGCCTCACCAGATGTTTATGATTGCCACTAACGGTGAAAACGAGCAGCTTTAGAAGGCGACTTTCAAGATCCTCAAGAGTTACCGACTCCCTTAGGTTGGTTCCGTCGTGCAAATAATCGCCGATTGCAGAAGCCATTTTTGTGTGCGCATGTGGGGCGATCATGTCTTCGGCAACATCCTTTACATGCATGAGTGCTCGTACTGCTTGAAGAGAATATGCAATAAACAGCCGTGTGAGTCGTGACTCGATTTTCAACAAAGCCTGTTCTTTCAAGTCCAGAAGTCGCTGAGCGGATGCAAAGAGTCCGATGAAGCGATCATTCTTGATCCGCTTGATGATCTCGCTCGGCTTTTCTTCTCCGAGCTGTGCAGCGCGAGCATGAATGTCTAACGCTCGTAAAAGCATTGTCTTGCCGCATCCCCTCATCCCGGTTATAATTTGTGGACCCGGCCGAGTCACCTCCGTAACCCAACGGTTGTCCGGATCAACTAAAAGAGCGGGAACGTTCCACGATTCGAGCGTTTGCGCGTTGTAGTGGTCTGAGAAGCTTTTCAGCGTCAATCGCGAGCGCCATGGATACCACTGATGCGACGCTCTGTAATAAGTCTCTCGAATTTGGTCGATCAGGTCGCCCGAATTTGGCATTCGCGCATTAACCGCATCCGACCTTAGACCGTTGATGATGCCCTGAAGCGCCAAGGCAACTCGGAAGTCTCGATCTACCAGGAGATCTGGCTTTGCCAGAAGGCGTGTCAAGAGCGTGTCGACATGGACTGCAATGAAAGCTAAATCGCCTCTGCGACTGGGGTCACTTTTACTTGCATCTGCTATACTTCCAAGATCTATAGCTACCACTTTTATCGAAGCGTCGATTGCGTCTGGTCGTCGTGTCTCGGGCCGAAGAGGCTGTACAATAAGGTTTTCAGCGTGTAAATCGTTGTGGTGCAACTGCGCGCCTTCAAACTCCCCGCTAAGACGAAGTAGGTCGATAGCAATTTGGCACACCGATGTCGCCGAGGGAGAGACTTTCGCGCTAAGCACGTCTTTGAGAAGATCGCCATCGATGTAATCTAATACTGTAACGCAGCACAACAGCGACGTACGCGACGGATCATCGAAAACGACGCTCTCCTCAAACGCATCTGATATTTGGACAACGTGCGAGGCATTCTCCGCCACTCGAGCATGCAACTTCACCTCTGTCTGAAAATCAGTTTTGCCGAAAAAAGTGTAAAAGCTAGCTGGCGTTATCTTGATTACTGATTTCCTCCCGAATACGCCCCTTTCAGCGATATAAGCCGCCCCGTAAAATCCCCGGCCGAGGCTCCTGATGATCCGAAAGTCTCGAATTAGCAGAGGATGATGCTTGAGAACAAAATTTAATTTGCGATGGCAGCTTTCGCAGATCGCTTCAATAGGCCTTTCCGAATAATCCTTCTTTGGGCAGAAAAAACAGCAGTATTTTCCAGTTTTAGCCATAAATCATCTGAAATCCAGAGCTGCAAGATAGCGACGACATTGAAGCGATACACCAAGCCAACCGCTCGCACACAGCCCTAAACTTCTTACCGGATGGCCGCAGCGTCGCCAATAATGTTCCCTTACGAACCCACTCTCCGGCACGCCTCTTCAAAACAACCCCTACAGGATCCGGAAAACGGCCACCCTTTCGGTCCGAATCGGCTTCTTGGCATTCGACAATGATATCACGGATTTCCTCCAGCGGGTAAAAGCAAAAACCGTCCCGAGAAGCCGCAATGCTTATAGTATGTTCATTTCGTGTGATCGCGACAACCCTCTCAAAATCGGCATAAGTTGCCCCTTGGGCGATGAGGTTACGGCTGAACTGCTCTTGAAGATCAGAAATACCGATTTTTGTGATCTTACCGCGCAGCCGAGGGGGAACACATGCTGCCGCAAGCAATCGACACATACCGCAATGTTCCTGAAGCCACTCCCCTTCACGGCCCTCAAAAATATCATACAAAGCCATCAGAGATTCTTTCCGACCGAGAAAGGGCTGATATGGGTAACGACCATCTGTTAGAATTGGTTTCGCCTTCATTTCCAGAAGGTCGGCAGTTCGTTTGTATAGCTCCGCATTTCTGATAGCGGTTGACCAATCCTTGCCAAAGTTACCATGCGATGCCACTCGGATTTCTAATCCTGCATAATTTACCCCTGTAGCCAGCTTCTTCGCCAAAATGCTTGCGACGACAAGTTCTGGAATGGCTTGCGCGCCCACCTTCTGACGAATTGCAAAGAGCCGCCGGTCTAGTGGAGCCGCCTCTCCCTTGGCAATAAAATGCACATACCCTACTTGCTCGAGAATTCTTCTAGCTTCACCCATTGTCATCTCTGTTCGAAACCCAGGGATCTGGGCCAAACAGTCGATCCCGCCCGCTGGACGTCCCGGCACGCCAAGTTTGGGAACCAAAGCGCCGGTGAGACTAATGAACAGAGGCGTCAAAAGGGTACTCAGCGATGACGGACCACCTGTCGACGCTACGTCGGCAACGATACTCCCGTCTGGGGATAGAAGTTTGCCAGATTTGGCCAGAACTATGGCCATCTGAGCGACAACGGTTGCGTCTCCAACATGGTATCTTCGAATCATCTCGATTACAGATTCGATCTCTCCATCGCTCGAGAGAAGGCTAAGAGAAGCGATGTAGGTTGGCACTGATGATCTCAGAGCCGTCATGGTAACCAATCACCTACTTTCGGAACCTTGGCTAAAAACGCCTTCACTGCTATCGCCTGCATTCTCGAAAACGGCGGAGGGACAGCATTACCGATCATCTCAGCCGCAGCATACTTGCCTCGACTAAGAGAAAACCAGTATGAAATTGGGAAACCCTGAAGGAGTGCGGCTTCACGCAAAGTGATGGCGCGGTGCTCCTCGGGATGCAAAAAGCGGCCTTTCGATGGGTTGACGCAGCCACTGGTCAAGGTCGGCGCTACTTTTGCCCACGCCATACGGCCGTATACGTCGCGGAAGCCATCGCACTTTAGGTGGCATTGTAACTGGCAGTTCTCTCCAAGCTCTAGTCGACTTCCCCCGTCCTTCGGAATGCGCTTAATGAGTTGAAGGACTTTGTCGCTACGTCTTTCGCTGGTATTATGCAATGGATCACTGATCACACTACGGTTTCGCAACTTAGCGAAAGTCTGACGGACGGTTCGGATTCGACCGCTCGTTTGAACAAATGGGATCGCATCTCCACGGCCAGCCAATAGAATGAAACGTTTGCGGCGCTGCGGCACGCCAAAATGTTGAGCGTCCTTTATGGCAACGTTGATTGTGTATCCAAGCCGTTTTAACTCTGCCTTCAGTTTGGGTAACCGCACGTTTTGTTTCAATCCCGGAACATTCTCTATCATGACCGCCTTTGGCCGGAGTCCGAGAACGAGTCGAAGGAAATCGAAAATCAGATCGTTCCGGCTGTCTTGTACACGGCGACTGCCATTCAGTCGCCGTATTGCGCTGAATCCCTGACAGGGTGGACAGCCGGCAAGTAAATCTAGGTCGCCGATTTTCATCGGAATCGCCTCAAGAATCTGGGTGGCGGTTACCGTTCGGATATCCTGGTTCCAGAGCCGAATGCGCGGGTTATTTGTTTTGTAGGTCTCTACCGCCAACGAGTCAATTTCGACCGCTCCCACCACATCGAACCCGGCCCATTTAAGGCCCAGAGTGAGTCCTCCGCACCCGGCGAAGAGGTCAATGGCTTTCGGCTTCATAGTTACGGCGGCTAATTTCGCTCAATGCTGGTGACCGAGCAAACGTTTTTGGCGCTCGCTCCCAAAGACGCAGACCGCGAAGGATCTGCGACCGGAACAGGATCCCTCGCACAGGGTGAACCGCATCTCGGTTGGTCTCCTAAACATCGAGCTCAAGATTCTAGCGCTCACCAAAAAGCGAACCAAGCGATAAACCTAGCAGCCTGTTGATATATCCAAGCCGCCGCGTCACCTGGCGCTTCCTACCGATGTAGCCGCCCCGCGCCATCGAGGCGTTCGGTGACGTAGCACGAGCACGGCTAAGAGCGTCGTGACTACAACGCGGGCGAAAATGAGTATTTCAAGAGGCTCCCAGGGTTTTGCTGCAGCAAGATCACTCATATGCCGTCGGTCGAAATCTGGGAATACTCCGGATAGCTCGCCCGTTCTCCTCTGACTGCCCCCTGCGCCATTTAGCCTTCGTCCAAGTTACAGATCGCGAAGCCGTTTTGAACCCTTCGAAGCTCTGCAGGCTCGTCGGTGTCAATCCTACAGGCTCACGCTTTCAGGCACCGCTGTCGGGCGCTCCATCAACGTCCTCCTCGCTCCTCGCCAGAGGCGACATCCTAACCGTGTCCGCATCCGCGACACTACATAAGTCGGGATGCGTGGCAATATAGTCTGCTACGGCTTCTTCATACTTCGACAGTGTGACCCGTGCTATCGCGTGCAGATTAGCGCTCGCAGTCGCCGCAGACAGATCGCTCACGCGATGCTGCATGCGAATTATTGCCGCTACACTTGCCGCGAGAGAATTAAACAAGAGATACTCGGGTCCACGACTACTCGAAGGAACGACAGTGTCATCCCTTATAGATTCTCTTAGTCGCTGAAAAGCTTGTCTGAACACCGCAAGGGAGGCTATCTCTTCCTCGCTTAAGTTCCGCTCTGTAGCGAGTTTGACCAAGAGAGCCTCATTCTTGCTCTCTGCGGCGCAAGCACGCGACAACAATTCCCAACGGGTATACTCAGGATACTTGATGGATCCACGAAGCTTTTGTTGAACAATGCGCCACAATTTAGAAACCTCTTTGAACTCCCCATATAGGTTGTCGAACTTCGAACTGGAAACGAGATCCAGTTCCTGCCTCTTCTTACGGATATCCCACGACACAAGTATCCGCTGTCCAACCACCCATCCGAGCATAACTATAATAAGGCTGATCGCCCCGTGTACTATCTCAATCAACAAAGAATCGTCAAAGTTCATACTTTAAATGGTCCTACGGAACTCGCTTTGACGGATGATGAAATCTCTCTTCGGCTGATTGCACAATGGAGGGCAAAGTGTGCGCCGCTCGCTCGTGCAGTCTAGGAGAAATGTAGATTCGTATCGGAGACACAAAAGCGGCTGGCTGTTCGAAAATTGTTGCGTTCAGGTGCGACACCTCTGTAATATTACATTCCTCTCCGTCTTCTCTCAGCACTGGCACCGAGCGATGCGATGACTTGCCAAGTGGGACGTCTACAATGATCTCGCTGCTAGACCCCCTGATTTGTTTCTCTTCGAATGCGTCTCGGTAGGCTTTGCGCAGCTTAGCAACGCTTCCCCAATCGATAGGTGGAATTGAAGCACTGGAAATCGCTTTTGTAACGTTATCAATAGATCCGTAAATTGTGCTTGTCTCCGTATCGCGTCGCTCGTCCGAGAACCGATAGGTACGGATTGGCCTAAAAATAGCCGTGTACTTCGGCTCAACATGTAGCCGAACCAACCCTGAGAGTTCATCAAAGGCTTTCGGACCCAGTAGCTTCAGCTCCGGAAGTAAGACGCGGTCTACCGCTTCTCGTGTGGTGCGGGTTGTGCGTAGTCTCCCCACAATTTCTCGGAGCTTATCGCCACCTGTACTTTTTGTGATATGCGCGAGCGCTGCATGAGCCATGCAAATGATTCCGCGAACTGTGGGGTGCCAGTACACAGAAGATAGCATTTGGTGTTGAAGAACCATCAATCCTTCCACGCCAGACACTCCCGACTCGAGGATTGCAACGCTCTTTCCGTCTCGGCTAGGCCGAAAACTCCCCAGCAGTCGATCCACGTCGGTATCTCGCCCAAACCGCAGGCCACAGTGAAACGCGTCACGTGTGAGATAGTCAATCTTGTCGCAATCCACAGCCCCGTCCAGAAGCGAGGCCAGCACGCCGTGCTTCTTGTCCATTATCTCAACACAGACTCTCGCCGCCTCATCGCCCCAGTTGTCTTTAAGGGCTCTCTTTATTTCAGTATTTTCCTCGATAAGCTTTTTTGAAAAAGTCGCATGGTTTACATCACGTCTGATATCCTCTTCCCCTACGAGGCGTCCGCTCGCTGCAACTTGTTCGACGACATGGGCGAGCGGATAGTGCCCGACGTCATGCAGAAGTCCCGCCAGCAGACACCCTTTCAACTCCTCTAGCGTGTAACGATCTCGAAAGTCAGGATCAAAACACAGTGCTTCCACCGCTTTCCGAATCAAGTTAAACACTCCAAGCGAATGTTCAAACCTCGTGTGAAGAGCTCCCGGAAAGCGCCAATCGCAAAACGAGAGTTGCGAAAGTCGCCGGAGGCTCTGAAATGCTGTCGTGTTTATCAGCGCTAACGAGGCACCGCCAACCGGCACTGATCTGGATACAGGTAGCGGAATCGCGGGACGTTGCCCGTGCTCATCTGTGAAAAGTCGATCCAACATGGTCACTTTCCGCATAGGATCGACCACCGCAAGCAGTCGTTCCCTCGCTGCCTCCCATGTGGTAATCTCGGATCGATCTAGATCGTGACAAAATCGCAAGTACGCTTGCTTTTGAAAAATAGATGCGTCCACAAAAAACGTTTCACCCATTGTACCGAGGAGAGTTCCCAGCGCTTTGAAATCCGACCTCTTAAAGCCGGCGTTCATTTCGATCCGAGGAACCGATTGCTGAAACCGACTCTTGTCTTTTGTATCTTTCGCGAATACGATTCCACGGTTGGGAGTAAATGGGGAGGAATCCGACTCTCGATGTCCCGAACCAAAATCGATTACGAGCAGTCCGTGACGAAACACGTCTTCGTCAATCATTACATTCTTGGTGTGAAGATCGCAGTGAGGCCTTCCTTCGGAGTGCAGGTATTCAAGGACGCTCAACAGCGAGGATATCGCTACAAAAGACTCATTCACACCTAGCGACTTACGATATTTTCCAAAGTCCTCAAAAGTCTTACCAGGATGAAAAGTACAAACATAGTAGGGCTGAACGCCGATTACATCTGCGGCAAAGATTGCAGGAAGGCACCGGTGTGACAAGGGCTTAAGGATTTCCACCTCTTTTGTCAATGTGTCTCTAAAGCCCTGCAGTTCAGATTCCTCTGTGATAGCAGGTTTCGCAGTCTTGAGAACCATATCTATTGTCGTTCCGGTTCGACGAATGTGATACGCGATTCCAGTTTTACCTTGCCCGGCAACATCGACGAACTCGTACTCGTTCCGGAACCGTTCCTCCCAAAGCTGAGCGAGATGAGGCGGAACCTCACCTTGCAGCGGCAGCTCATCCGTAGCCGCTCTGGCGGGTTTTCTTTGCTGTGCGGGCTTTTTTGCCATACGGGCGATTTGCGCGTTTGATATCGGGGAGTGTTACGGTCGCGCATCCAGCAATGACCTCCACTACCTCGCACATGTATCGTTTATGTGATTCTGGCGCAATTTAAAATATCAAAAATCCCGCAACGCGCTCTCTACGCACCTCGATACAGCTAAAGGCCAGTGCGGGGGGGCGGTTCAGCGAGTCAAACTATTTGGCGCGGAAACTAAACTCAATCAAAGACGGGGTCCTTTGTCACAAAAAACCAACCCGTAGCCGTTTGAAGCCGCTGCGTCTACCGCTCCCCCGCTCCCGATCCTCTCCGGCTTCTCCGCAACCCCGGCCGCTCGGATGACGCCGAGGAACGGCGGCCGTAAAGAGATCCAAACTCACGGAGGCGGGTTTGACTCCTCAGGCTCGGCGAGATGATAACTGGTATTACGGCCGCCACCCTCGTCTTGGATGAGCACACTACGGTCAACGAGCGCCTTGATGTCACGCAGTGCGGTGTCCGGCGAACACTTCGCAATCTTCGCATATTTCGAAGTTGTGAGTTTGCCTTCAAAACCATCAAGCAGCCGATTGATCACTGTTCGCTGGCGATTATTCACCTGTCCCTCGTTGATTCTCTCCCAAGTTTTCGCCTTCCGCAGAACGCCCGAAAGAGCTTCATCGGCTCCCGCAATTGCCCGACCGAGGCATTCCAAAAACCACTCCAACCAAGATGTGATATCGGTGTCACCGCGCTGGCCTCGTTCGAGGCGCAGGTAGTATTCCAGTCGCTCTGATTCAATTTGCGTGGACATGCTGTAAAACCGCTCCGGCGCGCCTTCCGCACGCGCCAAGCCCATGTCCATGATCGCGCGTCCAATTCGGCCGTTGCCATCCTCAAAAGGATGAATCGTCACAAACCAATAATGCCCGACACCGGATTTCAGAACTGGATCAGTGCCCTGATCTTGCGCAAACCACTCCAAAAACTGCGCCATTTCACCATCCAGTTTTTCGGCAGCAGGCGCCTCAAAATGGACGCGTTCCCTGCCAATTGGCCCGGAGACCACCTGCATTGCGCCAGCCTCCGCAGGACGCCACGCGCCGACGGTGATTTTGTGCATGCCGCTGCGGCCGGTTGGAAAGAGAGATGCGTGCCAGGCGAAGAGACGTTCCGCCGTTAGCGGTTCACCGTATCTTTGGGTCGCGTCGAGCATCATTTCCACCACGCCTTCGACATTCCTCCCAGCCGTTTTCGATGCCGCGAAATCCATCCCCAGACGACGGGCAATGGACGAGCGGACTTCTTCGGCATCCAGACGCTCTCCTTCGATTGCGCTGGATTTGATAACGTCAGCCGTGAGCGTAGTCAGAGTCGCCTCGGCGCGAAGCCGAAAGCCAAGTCCCTCCATTCGGCCGAACAGTCGCCCCTGTCGGTGACGCACTTCCGCTAGCAATGGTGACAGTTTTCTATCGTCCCATCTCAATTTCGGCCAGTCCGGCAATTCGTGGACGCAAGGCATGATTCCCCGCAGATATTGCGGAGATTCTGCCCTACATTCACCGCAATGGCAAAGTATTCGCCGCACAGCCTGCGGCGAATAGCCCATTTTTCTCCGCAATCGACGCTTTGAGCCCAATTCGCAACACCCACAATGCCCCTGACGCCCCGATGCCGACCGGTTCTTTCGCAGTAAGGATGAAACTGCCCTCCCACGAGCCAGTCACACCCCCCACCTTCGTTTAATCAAATCCGGTCTGGCCCGCATCGGCCAATGAAACCCGGATCGCCTTTTGGCCCCATCTCTCCTTCGGCCCCATCTCTCCTTTAGGCCCTGGATCACCTTTCGGTCCCGTGTCGCCCTTCGGCCCTGTATCACCTTTTGGTCCGGTGTCCCCTTTCGGTCCGCGGACCGTGTTTATGAACCATTGATTCGCTCGCAACTCGCGGGCGACCACTTGTGCTTGGTCTTCGGGTGCAGTCTGAAAGAAACTGAAGGAGAAAAGAAACACGATGATCGTGAAGGCAGACAAAAAGAAGAATCGCGTTGCCTTGTACAAATCCACCAAGTAATCGGTCTGGCCGTCAGTATCCGTCTGACAACGAAGATAATCGTTAATCAAACTCTTCTTCAGATCGTTGCCCGAAAGGTTGGCGCGGTCTTGTTCCAAAGAAATTCGCGTCGAGACTCGGACGTCAAAGAACACCAACAACAACACAATCGAATTCAACAAAGCCAGCGCTGCCACAAAAAAGGCGAACCGCATCAAAAAATGATTAAAGGCAAAGGCCTTGGGCAATAACGCAGTCGCCACTGCCAACAGCAGCGAACTAAGGGTCAGCAGGTTTTTGCACTTGTCGATAACCACCAAACGCCTCCCCTCCGAAGTCTTCAAAGATTCCTGAGCCGACGCTAGGAGTTGAACCAAATCACCAGAGCAGGAAAGATCACGATCAAAATACCGGCGAACGTCGTAGCAGCCTCTCCTCACATCTTGCCAAGTCACCTCGGCGCTGTAGAGCCGGATCGAAAGAAAGGCCATGCTGTCCAAAATCCATCGACGGGCATAGTACCATCGATCTAAAAGGTACTGGACGACCATTCCCAACCTCTTGAGGAGAATTTTCAATCTGCGCATAACTAGCAGCTATTCCCGTGAGAATGACTCGACGAAGGACGACGCGATGTCCTGGCCCGCGCAAAGATCTAACCAAGCCCACTGCCCGTTGGGATTAATCTCCAAGAAATACCACGATCCCTCGGAGGTGACGACCATGTCAATCGCGCCGAAGCGCAGGCCGTAATAACGCATTAATGCATGTATGTTTCGCTCGACCTCTGGCGGGGTTGTGATCGATTCGTAGAGTACATCGTCCATATTGTTACGCCGAATATCACATCGTTGCACGCCATTCTCCGTGGCCAACAAGCGGGTCGTGTGAACTCTAGCGTCCACGACAGTGATCCGCACGTCGCATTCCTTGGGGACGAGTTGCTGAAAGAGCGTGGGGCAATCCCCGAGATCCTCCAGACGGTCTAACTGCTCTCGACCTACCCGGTTGGTGTAGATCAACGAATCGCTTTCCGCCGGACTGCGCGAAAGGTATCCGGTGGCCATGGGTTTTGCGATGACAGCACCCTCGTTGCGTTCGAAGAACGTGCGCAGTGCGTCCGGGTCTTGAGTTACGAGAGTATCGGGAACTGAAAATCCCAACCTGGCGGCGATACTCAACTGCCCAAGCTTATGAGAGGCGGCAGCATTGGAGGCGGGATGATTCATCCAGCGCCGCCGGTCAACATGCGTAAAAAATCCTTCAAGCGCCTCGGTCCATTCTGATAGGATGTACCGGTGCTCTGCCGAATCGCCGAAGCGGACATCTTCGAGCTTTTCCGGGCGCCGATACCAAACGTGGGAGAACGCGGTGGGTTCGTACCAATGCGTGTCAATCCGGAGTGCTGGGCGGCCGGGTTCGTAGCGGATCGCTGTTCTTGAAACTAGGTTTTCCGTGTCGAGCCGTAGGAATGGAACGCCGCACTTCCGTAAAACTTCTGCGAGGTAGGAAGCGGTCGCGTCTTCACCGTTGGTCAGGATCAGAAGCATTGGGGAATGCCCAAAAACGAATCAACGCCTCGATCCTTGTCTGGCGCTTCCGCCGCAACGAGCGTGTGGGATTGCGTGGCCATGCGTACCCGCAAAGCCACGGTGGGAAATACCCCACCCCGATGATCAGTGTCGGCCTGTTCTTTGGCGATTTTTGTAGCGGTGCCGGTTCCGCTTGACTGGCCGCCTAGCGCGCCGGGGATTCGCATGGGTGCGTCCTGAACATCGCCCTCGCGCGGTATGGCGGTTTTGGTCATCAGGCGGACCCCTGCAACCAAGCCGTCCACTTGGGTGCAATCCTCCAAGAAGCGAAGAATGAAAGCGTTCGGCATGGTCAGTGGCTGGCGATAGGAAAAACGGAAAATAATCCCATGCTCGCATCGACGTCCAGCTTTTCAGCGTTGACCGCAGTGATGGTTCCGGTGCCTGCCCCGATGCGGACGGGGCCAACCTCGGGGTTACTCAAAGCACATGTGGCCTGTGCCAGAGGAACGCCCGACTGCACATCCGCAGCCGGACGGGCTATCTCCTGGTAGCGAAGGAGGAAGCAATGCATGCAAAAGTTTATCATCATGGTGTTCTGAGAGCAAACCTGCACAGCAGCCGATGGCTGATGTGGTCGGGCCGGTCCATGCCCTCGCGCGCCGCGATGGGCGCGGCACAGTCAGCGGAGAGTGTGCGGTTGTGGTTGCCATCCGAAAGTGACGGCAGGCTTCCTTCCGCGCCCCAGGCGCAATGCTTCCGTACTGGACTGTCTTTCTTGCAAATCCGGTTGCCTCAGTTCGTTCTTGCTCCATCCCCCTTTTTTTGGTTCCCCGCTTTGGATTTTGGCAGCCGTAGCAGCCGCGCAGGGCAGTCAATACCCGGCCCGCTCCGAGTGTCCGTGTTGGGCGTGACAACACCCTGCTTCGCCGGCTGCTTGCACTCTTGCCAATCCCATTCGGGAGAAACCAACAAAAGGAGACTTCAATGACTGAATCATTCAAAAACCTATCTTCCACTTCGAAAGCGCCGAGCCATAGCGCGTTTCACGTACGCGACAGAAAGGGCAGCGAGGCCATCTGGACGCGGATCGGCAGTGCGTGGCAGCACGCCGACGGCAAAGGCTTCAACGTCCAAATAGACGTTGTGCCACTCGACGGGCGCATCACCCTCCGCGTCCCTTCAGAGAAGGGCGCATAACACTTACGGGCGGGGTTCGCAGCCCCGCCCTCTTTAACCATAACAGGAGTTTTCGCATGAAATATCTTAATCAAGTCAATCCCTTCTACCGTACTGACCAGAGTGCAGCCCGGATAGCGGAACCACCGTCAGGCCCGGTTCCAATCTACGCGAAACTGCCGATGGCACCACGCACGGCTAGCCCCGTTCCCCATCTGACCAGCCTCTATCATTTCAGCCGTGCCGGCGAATATGGAAGCCGCAGCTACCCAGGAAATTGTGGTGGCAATCTAATCAAGGACCCCCTGCTGTACTTTCAGCCGGCAACGGTCTTCGACCCGATGACAGGCAGTGGGACCTGCCGGGATGTTTGTGAGGAACTCGCAATTCCTTGCGTCTCCGGCGACCTTAAGAGCGGATTCGACGCCACCTCGCCCGACCACTACGCTCAATTTTCGGCGAGACCAGGCTTTGATTTCATCTGGGCACATCCTCCTTACTGGCGTCAAAAAATATACAGCGACAATCCGCAGGATATGTCTCAGGCCCCAACTTTGGAAGCCTTTCTGAATTCCTATGCCACCTTCATCCGCGAATGCAGTCGTCTTCTTTCACCGGGCGGAAAGTTCGCGATCTTGATGGGGGACTACTCTGACCGTGAGGCGGGATTTGTTTCCCTGACTTTCCACACCAAGCGGCTTGCCTTTCTTGCCGGACTTGAGCAGACCTGCACCGATATCATCCGTTTTAGTCATGGTGCGTCCAGCAGCCGGAAAACATACCGAAGCAGCTTCATTCCAGGGTTGCATGACATCTGCATGGTTTTCGAGAAGCGAAAGTTTTCCTAGTCCGCTGTCCTAACCTGCGAAAGACTTTCCCCGGCTTGAGCCGCAGCGTTTCCCGTTCTCCATTCTCGCCGGGAGCTTTCCCCGTAGCCAGTCAACATCCTCCCTCGCGAGTCACAAAGGCAAATACACTTTGCGCTTGGAAGCCAATATCTCGTCCGGCGTGGTGAGAAGCTCCTTGACTCCGTCTTCCGAAGAAAAGCCGCCGTCAGCAAGCTTATACAGCAAGCCCTTCTTGGCTTGCCAATCCAAATCTGCGATTTCCGGGGCAAGTTCAAGCCACCTCGATTCGTTGCCGCTTTTCAACTGTTGATGGTCGTAATCTTGATATATTGCCATCGGCACCTCGATCAATATATCAACCTCTTTATTCTCGAGATTTGGTATGCCCACGGTCTTCTGACTATCGTATTCAAGGATACATATGCCAAAGTAGTTATTGCTTAACCCAAGTTTAAAAGCTAAAGCTTCTGAAGTTACTTGCCATCCTCGAAGCTTTGTTGCGGCAGTCTTATCAAATCTGTAGAGTTTTTGTTTGAACTCGACAAATGATTCTCTGGCAGCGTACGGAGAGATTGCTTCCATTCCTTCCTCATCAGGAGCAAAAAAGACGCAGTGAAAGGCCCCCATGTTACTGTCATCCTTCAGAAAGTTGAAGAGAGTGTTCATGATTTTACCTGAAACAGCCGCCTTGTACGGCAAGGCATTCTTGATCACCCAGCAAGACTTACATCGTATTTGCCTATCAAGCACCTGTTCGAAGGGCCGCAGCGTGAGTCGCCTGTCCCCGGAGATTATGCTGTCTCGCGCTCGTTCTTCAGGAGTTTCCTCCTCCAAGAACAATTGAAGCTTATCGATCCGATGCACGGGGGGCTTTTCCCCCTTCAACCATCGCTGATACGTTGAGCGCGAGACTCGAATTCTCTCGATGAACTCGATGCGAGACAGCTTCAACGACTCACGGAATTTCTCGAACAATTCCCCCAACGGTTCGGCACCATCTGTGTCGCGGGCTTTGCAAATACGACGAAAAAGCTCGCGAGAGTTTTGCCTCCCTCGAGCCGAGTCATCCGGGACTGTTGGCGTGCTCTTCACTCGGGTCAATTTACGACAGTGTCGTCGTGAAACAAACGGATGGTTTATTTGTCTCGTTCCGAGATAATCACCGAACGAAGTGAGCGGCTTTTTCAGTGTCCACCCAAGGATTTCCGCGCCGAGCTCAAATTGGTGCCATGGAGCGAGAATTGCGTTGCTTTTGTAACGGAGGTGACCGACCATGGGCACCGACAGAAAGGAGGGAGTTTTTTCAAAATGAAAACCGAATCAAAATTTGTGGCCAGGTTTGTCGACTTTTCCGCGAGCGAATACAAATTGATCGCCCCGGGCGAAGACAGGCTGCTGTTCGCGGAGGCGAGCATCCGTGAATTTGAACAGAAGGGCTTTGAAGTCTCGGATCAATATCATGATGAGCAAATCATCATAGTTTGGTTCGAACTGCCTTGATGTTCAAGGTCATCGCTCAAACCTCGTTTCAAAGCGGATGGGCCGCTGCAAGCGATGGTTTGCAGGCAGTTTCGAAATCGAGACTGCCTCAGTAAACGTCCCCAGAAAAGAATCTGCCAGGTTTATTATGTTTTCCATCGTCGTTGAGTCAACCTGACCCGGCCGGAAGTACATAGGACTTCCTCTAAATCCCCGACCAGACCTTTCCATTCGATTCTCCTTCAGCTGAATTACTTCACCTTTATCGTCCAATACATAATGCAGTTGATAACCACACAAACCATCGTTTTTAAGCCCCAATGAAAAGAACAATGAAACAATTTGTGTGTTAGTATGTTCTTCAAATCGCAGGAAGCGCGATGCTATAACGTGATCGAACAATTCGCCGCTCGGTAATTCTCGCTTGACAGGCAACCTCGCAGCTAAATGTCCTTGGGACTGAGGAAGAAATCGCTGAATCAATGCATGCCTATCTACTCTTACCATTCCCGAACCCATGTGCCTGACCGAATAGTCATTGTCACCTATCTTGTTAAGCGCATGCCTGCGGAAGGGAACCGCGGCTGAAATCTGCTGCTTCTTATGGTTCCGAAAGCATCGACCTACCCGGAGTCGTATCACAGTGTAAAACCGAAAGCAATTGATTAGAAGGCGGATCGGCGAAAGATTGGTCATGTTGCAGTCCGGTGAAAGGGAGGGCAGTCTAACCGCGGAAACCACCTTTGCGCAAGCGGGCAAATGCTACTCGGGTTTAGCCCTGCGGGGGCAGAGAACGAGCGAAAATTAAGTAGGCTTAACGCATCCGTTCGATCGAACGACGAATCGCCTTCTGGGAATTTTTTACCCCCAGGTTTAGCCGAATGAAGGCTTTGCGAAAGCGAATCCAAATTTGATGAAAGTTTTGGGAGCGCGGAGCCGCCAAATTGTGGAGCAGGCTGTTAGATACCACCATTTGTGGGGGGTATGCACGCTTTTTTTGCGCAAATGGTAAAATCTTTGGTTTTTGGTCCTACTTGGTATTTGGAAAAAAGTTGCGGAGAGGGATTGATCTTCCCGCGCTGGAGCCGCGGCGTCTCCCGCTCCCCATTCTCGCGGGGAGCTTCCTCGCAACCCCCTCGCCCCTCTCGGCTGACGCCGAGTAAATAGCGCGCTGTTCCGGCCCAAGTTGACGCCGCTGCCGTGTCTTTCGCGGCTTTGGACTGGCCTCCGGTCGTTCGGCCGTCAAGGGCATCCACCGGTCTCCCAAAATTGTCCTCGGGGCCAGTTCGCTCAACTCCCTGCGGGACTTTCGGGAATCCCTCCGGCGGAGCCTCCCAGTGACTGTCCGCCCATCCCTGCGGCGGTTTGGTCCTCATCGGTTTTAGGCAAAGCAATTGCAATTGCAATGCACAAAACCAAAACAGTAAGGAGGAAAACAGATGAGCGTTAGTGTCTATGAGCAGGTTACCGGACACATGATTGAACCGCATGATTGAACTGCTGGAGCAAGGGGTTGTTCCTTGGAAGTCGCCTTACTTTTCAAAGGTGTGGTAGAATAGAAATGGCTGAACCAGTCCCACGAAAGTAGCGCTGGATCAATCGTAAGCACCTTCACCATAAAAGCGATCTCGGAATCGCTCCTCCTCGTCGCGATCGTCACTACCAAGGAACGGGTCTATGGACTGAAGACCTCCGCTGGGGGGAAGAACAATCCCACCTTCAACGGAAACCGATAACGCGCTCTTTAGCCGATTTCGGTACTCACGCCAAGATTGGTCGCCCGCGTGAGACGCCAACCACGCATCGGCGGCGAAACACAGGCTCGGATGACCAAGCAACCAGATGTACTCGTGGAGCGCCTTTTTATTGATGCGGTTGAATTCCTCATCGCCGAGTTCCATATTTTTCTTGTCTAGAAACCAAGACCTGGGCCCCCCGTGCCAAACGTCGTTAACGTCGAACTGCGGCAAGATGCCTCCATCACCGTTATGCACCACCTCAATTGCCGTCTTTTCCTCGTCGTCACCCGGAACAGGAGCGATAATCGACAGGTATCCAATCTCCTTTCGCAACTGAGTCCCATCACTTGACACAAGCAGAGATCGATCCAACCAGAATAGTGGAAAACCCATCGCTTCGTGAAACTCGATGATATCCAGCACCGATGGTCGACGCAGATCATCGACCGACCACAGAGCGATCCTTGGGAACTCGCGGAGCATCATGTTTTGCCTAGCATTCTCATCGTACTTACCGGAATAATTATGAAACGCCCGTCGAGGGCCAGATGCGATCAACACCGCTGGAAGGCTTGCCTTGGACATATTCCGCTCGGCGCCGGTCGCACGTAACGAACGCGCAAACATGCTCAGGCCACGCAGGGTATCCTTCTGTAGAGAAAGCTGTTTATCTACAAAGTCGAACGCCTGGGAGTACTGTAATTCGCTGAAGCGCCGTCGTGCATTCTGAATCAAGGCATCGGACAAATCCAAACTGTTTCTTTTTGCAGTGTCTATACCAAATGCCAACGGTCGCGAAAACCTAAATTGAAATCCCGTTAATCCTGGCATCATGGTTGCTTCCGTGAAGCGACTAGCCGCCTCCACGAGGCTCTTCTGACCAAAGCCGTAAAACACCTCCATGAGCTTACTATGTAGCCAGTTTGTAGGGTGAAATACACTCAGCGCATAAATAGCCCGAACGTCTTGCAAGTTCCTAAGTACGTTGCGGAGGGAGTCGGCATAATGCTGCGGATAGTCCTCGGAATCGATTACCCTTACGATACCGCGGATTGATCGGTCGCTAAAAATGAGGCGATTTACGTCACGTTGGATTGCCGACCGGCTGGAATCAAACGGCGCTAGCGCTAAATCGTAAGAACGCCGTGTGACGGTAAACTTAGAGAGATCCCACAGATGCTTCGTGACGTCAACACGACAAATTTGATGTCTGGCACTCAACACCAGTCTGATAACATTAAACCCATTTTCCTTCTTCCAAGCACCCAAGTCATAGGCGGGTGAACCGATTGTTAGGAAACCATTGGTCAGATATGAGGAATAATCGGCGTGCTCAGAAGGAAACTTGTTATAGACGGCGACCTCGCCGACATGCTGGTGTCCATGTAGCACGATTCGAAACTGATGATCCAAGAGAAAACTGTTGAATTTGCTCGGATTAATGAACCTGTACTTTTGCGTATCGTCTGCCGCCGTCAGAAGGTTATTATGATGAAGCACTGCGATGCGGAGTGCGTCGCGTTGTCCGTGAAGCCCATGCTCGCACTCGCGCATGTTTTTAGGACTCACATATCCCGGATAGTGCTCTGCTTTCCCGATTTCAATAGAGCCAGCAATCTCTTTGACTTTCGCATATAGTCCCGGAGGAATCGAGTTTTCCTCACTATTGTCGAGAAGTTTGCGAAGTTGACCTGAAACTGTTGCCAACTGCATCTCCGCCGAATCTTTTCCACCACATTCAGCGGCCGAGTTAACCGCCCACAAGCAAATCGGACCTCTAGGAGACGAGATTCGAAACAGTTGACCTGGCCCATCCGGCACATGATACTTTACAGAGCTAGGGGAAAGCGCACGAAGTCGACTTATGAGATCGTTGAATCCGGTGAATCGGTCACTTGACGTATTAGCGGTCGAGAAAGGATCGATATCATGGTTTCCTGGGACGGCGATAACATTACCAAATAGCGCTTCCCCGGAATCCTTAAGAAGACGGATGGTCGGTCCAAGGACTTCGGATAAGAGCAGATCGGCGACTTCGCGTTTGTAGCGTCCCTGCTCCTCGTCGTAGTTACCTTTCAGTACATTATCACCGCCCAGTATCAAAAGTGTTTCAGTAGAAGTCCGACCACATTCTAAAGCGGCCTCATGCAAACTTCTTTTCACGTCTCCGTGTATGTCCGCAAGCGGAATTTGGTCGAGCGTATCTCTGTTCGCGATCCGATTCCTATTCCAGTGCAAATCAGAGATCTGGATGATACTTAACGAGTAATCGGGTTCCACTTCTATGAATGTTTGCTCTTGAACGGCTAAGGTTTATCTGGACCGCTTTTCTAAAGCTAAGTCGCGTGCTCCATCTCCGGACGTCAAGACCTCTCGAGAGCTACCTATCTCCTTTTGAGCGGCAACCACCCTTGCGAGCGAGAGCGCCACGCCAGTGATCCGGACATACGGTTTAAGACGCCTGATTTTGTCTACAGCAACAATTGCCTCAGGATCATCGATATTCCTCTCGTCCAGCTTTAGTTCGCGCAGTGCGAATCCAAAGATCGTGAGCGCGTTCGCAATTGCGACGGTTCCCTTTCCACTGAATGAGTTTCCAGTCAAGTTAATCGTCTCAATGTTGAGCGCCTCCGCCCGACCACTAAGAGCCTCGGCTAAGTCCATGATTTCTAAGTCGCGGAGCCCCGCTCCAGACAAATCCAGATTTGTTGATTGGCGCAAGATCGCCTTAAGGACTCGGTGGCTTTCTTCCGGATCATTGCTTAAACTTTCATCTTGTGCCAATCATCTACGCTCGCTCTTATTGCCTATTTACTTCAATGTATTATAGATTACCACACTTTTATTACAATGGCAATTAAATACCTGCCGTTGAAATCTCATGCATGGCACGTCTAAATCCACGGCATCTTCAACGTTTATTCCAAGGAGACAACATCTGGATTCTCGCCGGTAGTGGACGCAGTTTTATGAACTCCTCCAGTTCAGCTCCGTCCGACTTCATCTTCGATAATCCATGATTGGTTTCGAAGACGACCATGCCGGCGGTTGGCGGCGCCAGGAGTTGAGGACCGCCGTTGCTGACCAGATACGGCTCCGGCGATACCCGCCGTTCGGCCGCGCCGGCTGTTTGCAGCCAAGTCCCTCGCAAATCCGAATCCGGCACCTCGCGCGAGAAGGCAAATGTATCGTTGCTGACCCAGGCTATTCCGGCCCCGCCGGTCACCCGCTCTACGGTCTTCTTTTCCAAATCCACCAACGCCCCATTCCTGCCGTCAATGCCGCCCGCGCAGAAGACGAACCGGCCACCCGGTGACGGCTCGCCAATCTTAAAGCACGCGAAGGGCAGCGCCGCCACTTCCGCGAGGCTATGGGGGAGCCGGTTGTATATGACAATGGCCTTCCCCGCTGCCAGGCATAGGCATTTATCGTTGCCGAGCCACTGAAAATCGCTCATCCCGGTTCGTCCGACAGGGATCGTCTTGGCTGCGTCGGCATCCACGTCATAGCAGTAAAACTGCCCGCCTTGAACGCCGACCACCCACTTGCCGTCCGGCGAGCGGCGCTTGCCGATGTCGCCAAGGGGAATTCGCATCGGCTTGACGCTCCCGGTTTCGAGATTCACCCGGAGAAGCGCATTGAAGTTACGGACGACGAGGGTTTGCGACGCAAGCAGCACGACGTTGTCGGCGAAATTGGCTTCGTTGAACTGCTCAATCGAAGTCGCCTTCCTCTCGCTGGTGAACTTAAATGCCTGCCAGTCGATGTCGGCTCGCCAAACCTCCTTCTCCTTGGCAAATACCGCCCATTTCAGATCATTCGAGAAGACGGCTTTATTTGTTTCCGCTAGCAGACCGTCTTCGCGCCCTTCGAGCCTGTAACGGATGAAGCCGCGCTCATACCGGGCAATAATCTTCTTGGAAGTAGCGTTATAGAACAGCCGCAGGGGCACCCCGTCTTGCAGCCAGTTCCTGAAGAGCACCTGGCCGCTGTCGAGATCATAAAGATCGTTATCGAGCAGGAGGAGCCGATCCCATTTCGACGCGATGAGCGCCAACTTCGGCCCTAGGTCTTCAACCGGCGCCTGCGGACGGGCGGCCCTTTTTCCGCTTCGAGTGAACCACCAGAAGCAGAAAAGTGCCGTGCTGACCACCAGCACTGTCGCCACCAGCGCCCACTTTGGGAATTGCCGGATAAGGCGCTTGATGAGGAGCCAAATCATCCGTGTATGAATTACTCGGCTGTCGGCTCCTCCGCTCCTTCTTCCTTCGGCGGCGTAAGCAGGATTTCCTCAATAAAGGTCTCGTTACCTTTGTGGTCCTGCATCTTGGTATCCGCTTCTTTGACCCAGGCAATCCGCTTGCGCCTGATCCCATTGAAAAGCCTTTCACCCAGCCCCCGGCCTTTCAGCGTTACCAGATAAACGCCAAACTCAAGAATTAGAGTGCCTTCTTCCGGGTCGTAATTGAAAAACTGCAAATCAGTATACGAAAAGCAGGTTTTCAGACCGATGTTGAATCGCAGTTCGAGGAAATGCTCCTGCTCACCCTCCCCGACCAGGATGCCAAAGAACTCGTTCCCCTCGGCTGCAGGACCAGCCGCCGCCGATGCACTCGCACTGGCCTGGCTACGCGAGGCTAAAACTTTATCAATGGAGTCTCCCATGAATTAGTGACCCTCAAGATGAACTGTGAGCGCTTGCCATTTGCATAAACTGCCTCTTCTGTTACACACAAGAGCGGGTTGTATATGCTCCGGTGGAAGGATGCAAGCAGGTCGGCGCATGCGCTCACCGCCCCCTCTTGACGGCAACAGGCGCAGGAGCCTTCTGCTGCGCTTTCACATGCTGCTTGGCCATCGAGCCAGCATCAGCCACGCGCTGCTTCATACTGTGTTTGGCAGCCTGCGCAACGTTGCTCTGGGTCAACTTGTTTGCCAGCCTGCCCTCCGGCCTGGGCTTGAAAGTCCCCTTCACCTTCTCGGAGACTTTCTTGAAGTGATCCTTTGCCGCTCGATACCCATCGGCAACCCGGTCCAGCCGGGTTTGTGATGCCGTTGGCTTTCGAACGGAGGCAGGTTTAGCCGCCTTGTCGGTCTTCGCCGCGGCTACCTGCTCCTTCGCGGCAGTCGGTGGCTGCGTCGGCCGCAGAAAGCTCCTGCCCCGGTTCTGAACATCGCCCTTTTTCTGAATGTCGCCGCTCGGATGACCCTTCGAGCGGCTCTTGCCATCTGAGCCGGCGAGCCCACGGCGCATCTGAACGTACTGCCGGAAGTCGACGCCATCCGCTTTCTTGAAGCCATCCTGCTTCCGCTCGCGGAGCAAGTTCTGAACGTGGTTCTTGGCAACACCTTCAGCGGCTCGGCTTTTGACCATGTCTCGCCATTGCAGGCCGCCCATGTCGCTCATAAGCGAAGAAACTTCTTGGCTGCTGAAACCCGCCAGTTCGATGCCGGCCCGCCGCGCCGAAGTTCCGCCAACCGCTTCCTGAAGCCCTTGCCGGTCATCGGTGTAGATACGGATCGTTTGCTTGCCACGGCTTACTGAGACATAAAACTGCTCCCTTGAACTGGCAAGAAAGGAATCCGCGCTTTGCGCCACCAGCACGTCGCGGACGCTCTTGCTCTGCGCCGAGTGCGAGGTTTGACAGTAGCCGTAAGCCAGATGGCCGTGTCTGGCCGAAAGCACCGCTCCCGAATCGAGGACGATTTTCCCGTCCCGGCCAAGTTTCTGGACCGTGAACACATTCCCGTTGTTCAAGCGCCTGCCGTCATCGCTTGTGCCGTTCCGGGTGATCCGAACGCGGTCACCACGCGCGAGGGCAATCTCCCGTTCCTCGAAAACCTGGAAGCGGTCGGCTTCTTTGAGAGGCAGAAAGACCTCTCTACCCAGATTGCTCACAGCCCGCACCTCGCCTTCCTCGTTGCGGCCGGTAACCCGGAAAAGCTCGCCCCGGCGGATGCCGTGGACGTTCTGATGGAATTGCACCAGAAGGCCATCCCGGTAGTTCTCGGGTCGCCGCCGGTCCGCCTCCTCCCATTGCAGATTGTAGAACTGCACGAATCGCTTTTCGGGACCGACAAGCCCAGCCTCCCGCTTCGCGTCGCGGATCGCCGCCGTCACTTTTGCGCCTTCTGCGTGTGTCGGGGAAACGACCAAGGGGACCTGCCCGTGGCGGCTTAAATCCAAATAGTCATGCGCGACCAGGCGGTAACGCTCGGCGTCGTTTTCAACCTCGACAATCGCGCCAAGCTCATCCAGCCGGCGGAACCCTGTCCGCAGATCGCCTTTGCTGAGAGCTGCAACCGCTTTGCGATAAGTTTCGCCCTCCTGCCGCCGAATTTGCGTCACTTCAGCGACCTTTAGGCCGGCATGATCCTGCATTAGGCGGAAGGCGTCCCCTCGTGCCACCGGCGCATGCTGGGCGGTATCGCCGGTGAGGATCACCTTGGTTCGGTTGCCGGCAATCCGCATGATTTCCCACATGTCGCGGATGCCAAGCAACCCCGCCTCATCAATCCATATCACCTGCTGCCTTGTCCGCTCCTGGAGCTTGGTGTTGGCGAGTAGGTGCGCCACGGTTTCTGCATTCCCAAAACCGGCTTCGCGGAGGGTCTCCCTGGATGCCGCCGCAGACGGCGCAAACGCGAATACCTTGACCCCGGTCGCCTCGATCCGAGCTACGGCCTCTCTCATAAGCGTCGTTTTGCCGACGCCGGCTCCTCCGCGCAAGGAAATCACTTGGTCCCGGCTGCTAAGGATATGGCGAACCGCCGCATTCTGCTCCACCGACAGAGCGTCGTTTCCCAAGCTCGCAGCGCGGCTATCAAAAGGCGCGTGCATCCCTCGCCCGGTGCGGACAAAATTGATAAGGGAGACTTCTTCGGCCAGCACATCGAGCGAAGTGCAGAGCGTCTCGCTGCCGATCTTGCGGACGATCATCTCCCGCCGGCCAAACTCGTGCCAGACGGCCTCCGGCGTCATATGACCGACTCCGAAGCGTAGCGCCTCCCCTACGAGCCGCTTTGGCTCGACCACTGAGTGCTTGGCGAAGAGCTTGGCGCAGGCGTAATCCATGGCCTCCGCCACCGTGATCTTTTGCAAGCCGGTCCCCTGCGCCAAGCGCAGAGTGCCGAACATCGCCTTTTCGGCTGGGGTCAGGCGTGCCTCCCAGGCGGCCCGCAGTTGCGCGGAAGTTAAGCCGCGCCGTTTTCCTTCGCGGCTTTCCGCTCCTAGCGCGTCCTTCTCCCTGGCGTCAGTAATGCCGCGCTCCGCAGCCAACCGGTCAATTTGCGCGGTGCGCCGCGAGAATCGCTCGATGAGGTCGCGCGGCACGGCGGCGATTTCCCAGCCAAAGCGCGTCCGCTCGACGCCGTAGCCGAGCGCCTTGAGCTTACCCGTCAGATGTGCGTGAAAGACTGCCTCGCTGTACGGCGCGTCTTTCTTTATCTCCAAGAACTTTGCTGCCTTCCAGCGCGTTTCGTCCGCATCAAAAGTGGCGTTGAAGGCGAAGCAGTGGACGTGCAAGTGCGGGTCGGGAATGCCTCCAATCGGCCGCGAGGTGAAATGGACGAACTCCGCCCAAGCAAGATTGCCGGTCACTTTATCAGCGTCGGCTCCACGCTGCCGCACGCGTGTGGTCACCTGCCCTTCGATCTCCGCCATGGTTTCGGCGACCGCTGCCCGGAAGGCGCCGACCAGAGCTTTATCGCCGGTCAGGGCGTGCAGCAGAGAGAGGCTCTTTGGCGCATGGAAATTTAGGTCGTAGCCAACCGTCCGTCCGGTTTTCGTACGTGGCGTCAGTCGCTCGCCCGTGGCCGGATGCCGGTTATCCACCAGCGCAGCGAAGCCCTCCGGCGACACCGGGCCAAAGAGCCCGAGCCGTGCAGCCGCCTTGCCGTGCCACTTGCCGGCGAGCTCCTGCCCTTCCGAATAGTAGTCCTCGCGGCGCAGCCCTTTGGCGTAGTACTGTTGGGCAGCCGCTGCGGACGTATGGGCGACTACCCGCAACATCTGTCGATTATATCAAATTGACCGAGCGCTTACCATCGAACTGCCCAGAATTCGGAGGGATGGGGAAAATTTTGCCTGTTGTCCGGCGACATAGTCAGCAGCCAAGCAAGCCAGAAAGCCCGCTGGGAAGGTTGCAACCTGTACAGACAGCAAGCCAGCAGGACGGGCAGCTCGCTGGCAACGTTGCAAGCCTGCAGTCAAGCAAGCCAGCAAGACCGCTGGCAATGTTGCAAGCCAGCAAGGTGGCAACAAAGCAAGCCAGGAGGCAGACGGGAAAGTAGTTAAGAAAGGTTCAGACATCTTCCCTAAGCAGTGCTTAGGAGGTTTTTGCTCGCCATTCCGCGAGTGCCCTTTTACCCGTCAGAGGAAGCCTTTCCCGATACTTTATGGACCCGCTTTCGCTCGCCAAACGGCCGCCAGCCATGCCCGAAAGGGACTGGCCGGACGACGACGAAGCGCTGCTCGAATTCGGGAGTGAGCGGAAAAAATTGCCGGAGAATTACTGGTGCCTAAATGACGCCTTTCAGGGGGTCCAGGTTTTGGGCGGCACCGGATCCGGCAAGTCTTCCGGCAGCGGGCAGGCACTCGCTCGTGCCTTCCTGGACGCCAATATGGGCGGGCTCGTTTTGACCGCGAAGACCGACGAGGTTTTCGCTTGGCAGGAATATGCAAGATTGGCTGGCCGTGAGAACGACCTGGTTATCGTGGATGAGAAAGCGAAGTGGCAGTTCAACTTCCTCCGTTATGAACTGAAGCGTCCGGGCGTCGGCGCCGGGCACACCGAGAATCTGGTTAACCTCTTTTCGTCCGTGCTGGAAGCGTCCGAACGCCGGCATGGCCAAGGTGGCGGGAACGATGCCTACTGGCAGCGCACGTTGAAGCAGTTGCTTCGTAACGCCATCGACCTTGCCGTCTTGGCCGCGGACGACCTTGATTTGCCATCGCTGTATCGGATCATCACCTCGGCTCCCCGGAAGCCGGAGGAAGCGGCGGATACCGCGTGGCAGGACAAATCCGTTTGCTACAGATTGATTGAAGTGGCGGAGGGGAGGGCGGTCGAGAAAAACCGAAACTCGGATTTTGACCTCACCCGCGATTACTGGCTTCGTGAATTCCCAAGCCTCGCCGAAGAGACCCGTTCGGTCATCGTCTCGACCTTCACCAGCATGGCCGATTGCTTCTTGCGCGGGATGCTCCGCAGGCTCTTTTGCACGGACCTCAATTTTGGGCCGGAGGACACTTTTGCCGGCAAGATCATCATCCTGAATCTCCCGGTGAAGGAGTACAACGAGCTTGGGCAGTTCGCCCAAGTCCTCTTCAAATTCGTTTGGCAGAGAGCCGTGGAACGCCGCATCCCTCCATTGCTTAAGCGAAGCGAGGCCGAGAAGACCATACGCCCGGTCTTCCTTTGGGCCGACGAGAGCCAGTTCTTTGTAAATTCATACGATTCCCTTTTCCAGAGCACCGCTCGCGCTTCCCGCGCTTGCACGGTTTACTTGACGCAGAATCTCCCCAGCTATTTCGCCGCCTTTAGCGGTCCCAATTCCCGGTCAGAAGTCGAGGCTTTCCTTGGAAACCTCCAAACGAAAATTTTCCACGCGAACGGCGATCCGACCACAAACAATTGGGCAGCCGACTCCATCGGCAGAACCCGCCAGATGCAATATTACGGCGGCATGTCTGAAGCCGTCGCGCGCGCGGGCGGCCCCGGCAGTAATCAGAGCGCGGGCGGGAGCCAGGTGTTTGAATATCTGATCCAGTCCCAGGAATTCACGATGCTTCGCACCGGCGGCCCTGAATGCGAAATGCAAGTGGATGGCATTATCTTTCAAGGCGGTCGCCGTTGGATTGTGCCGGGAAGGGACCAGCCAAAGACGCAAAACTTCATGCGCCATACGTTCCGCCAGGTTTATGAAGGACAGGCAGGTTGAACCATCAGGCGTCCAGCCGCGCATCCCGGTAATCAGTCCGCTTCTCCATTGTGTTTCAATGACGGCGCTTGTTTACCTCCGCTCATCTTTCGGCTTCGTTTACCTGAGTCCGAAAAGCGTCTTTTTCGCCTTCTCGTGGGCGTTTGCCCTCTTCACAGTTTACGCATGGAACGAGCCGGAGATTTGGCAGCAATATCGCGCCGTTTGCCTTTTTGGAATCGCTGCGATTGCATTCTACTGCTCTCACCTTCTGATCGCTTTCGTTCGGGAGCTGTACCACCGGGGCGAGCACGACCACTACTCAGGCAAATCGCACCCGATCCAGTTCATCCAATGGGCAGGGAGGGTGCCGAATCCGCATTTCGAGATGAATGTGCATCTGTGGGCGGAACCGTTGGCGATTCTTGTCGTCGCCCTGACTCTTCGCTTTGCCCGCGGCGAGCGTCATCTTTCAACTTGGCTCGTTTTTGCCGCACTCTGCCTGTGGTTTAAAGAAGCTTTCAACTATTGGCATCACCTCCGCCAGAAAAAGCGACAAGGGGATATTTTTGACGATGCAGGCGACACCGTTGAACCGCCGCCTTCTGCTAATCCGCTTCATAATGAGCTGCCAAAAGCATCCCGCAAGGCTCGCGTGAAGCGGCCCAGGAACATCGACCTAGATTTGGAGCAGGAACGACGATTTGCCGAACTTCTTCGATTGCTTCCGCCGTATGATCTCGCTACCGCAGAGGAACATTACCACGCCCTCATTAAGACGGATCACCCTGATGCGAACAACGGGACACCAGAGAGCACCACGAGGAGTGGCGAATTGAATGAAGCGATTGAGTTTTTTCGTGAACGCCTAAGGGGTGACTGAGCCTCCCGCACGCCGGTTCCTTTCTGATGATGTGAAAGAGCCACAGGATCAAATACATAAGGTCAAATCTTACGGTTTCCCCAATACCTTCGGCTCGGCGAAAGACTTTCTTCGAAACCGTTCGTGAACACTTGCTACCTAAAAAAATCTGAGGTTTGATCAATCTTTTGGTTGACTCTTCGGTGCGTTTTCCCTTCTCTTGGTACGAGCGTGGCCATGACCCGAGTGGCCTGCCCCTTCGCCTTGTCGATCCGTGCGATGCTCTCTCCACGCACGTAAGATGAAAAATATTTCACGAGGGGTGACAAGTTCGTCTTGGAGTGAGCGGCTTTATCTTGCGCTTACCGTCGCTAGATCTCTCTTCAGGCAGTCGGATCAGCAGGTTTTCGGTACCGCCTCCGTAGGACATTCTGAGTTGGATTGTGGCTGGATCATTTTTTCCCGATGGCTCCCCAGATTGATTATCTTATGTTGGGTTAGCTTCGTTGCCGTTCCAGCTCACGCGCAAGATCTAAATTGGAGCATGGACATAGGCGCAGTCGGGATAGCAGGCGACAGCAGCTATGACACCACGACCAATGCGTACCATATCAAAGGGGCCGGCATGGGCTTGGGGAGCACGGCGGACGCCTTCCACTTCGCCTACTATCAGATCGTCCAAGGTGACGGACAGATAGTGGTGCGTCTCTCTAGCGCTGATGCACTCGCTCAGGCTGCGCTTGTGGTTCGAGACACCCTCGACGCGAACGCGGCGTCGGCAGCCGTAGCCGTACGTGCAGGTAGTGCTCAGTTCGTGCGCCGATTGGCGACGGGCAACGATTCAGTCATTGGAGCGGCGTCGGCTGCCAGCGTTCCCTGCTGGCTGAAACTCGTTAGAAGTGGAAGTACAGTTTCCGCCTTCATGTCCGCTGATGGTCAAACTTGGACAAGCTTAGGGAGCGACACCGTAGATTTGGGCACTTTGAACATCTGCGCCGGCTTGGCCGTTAGTAATGGAGCTCCCAACCCCACCAGCACCGCCATGGCGAGTTTTGACACGATACAGTCAACGTTCTTGCCCAATCAGGGGCTGTTACTTTGGCTGAAAGCTGATGCCGGTCTGACGCAGGATTCCAATCATGCCCTCAGCCTCTGGGCAGATCAATCGGGCAATGAAAACGATGCTGTCCAAGCTACGGCTTCCCAGCAGCCGCTTGTAGTGACAAACGCAATCGGCGGTCAGGCGGCCATCCGCTTTGACGGAACCTCCAGCTTTTTGCAGCTGCCCGCTGGCTTCAGTGATTTTACGCAGGGATTTACAGCCTTTGTGATCACGCAACCGGCAAGCACGGCACCTTGGCAGCGCTTCTTCGACATCGGAAATGGCGCGGGGTCGGATAATCTGTTGCTGGCACGCAACAGTTCCAGCAACGATCTGATCTACGACGCCTTTAATGGCGGCGGCTTGGCGACTTCATTGGATGGACCCGGAATCCTTGCGCTGAATGCGTGCCAACTGCTGGAGGTTGTGCACGGGCCCAATGGCACTGTCACCATGTACAAAAACGGCGCGCAGGTTGCGCAGGGGGGCGCTTCCCCGATCAACAACATTACTCGCACCAGCGGATTGATCGGAAAAAGCAATTGGAATGATTCCATGTTCCAGGGCGATATAGCCGAGGTTGTACTGTTCGATGAGGCCTTAACGGATGCGGACCGGCAAGTGTGGGAAAGCTATTTGAATGGCAAGTACCAGTTCAATCCACCCCCGGCAACGCCGACGAATTTGATCGCCGTTCCTTTTTCGACGAGCCAGATCGCGCTGTCCTGGGGAGGAAGTAATGACGGCGCAACCAGCTATGTCGTCGAACGCCAAAGCATTGATGGCTCGTGGTCAACAATTGACAGCACGCCGGTCGGTGTGCCCGGGTTCGTCGATAGCGGTCTGAGCGCAAATAGCCAATACTCCTATCGAGTCACTTCAACGAATTCCGCAGGCCGTTCGAACGCATCATCGCCGGTTAGCGCGACTACCTTTAGTTCAGGTCCAGATCTACCAACAAACAATTTGAACTTGTGGCTGCGAGCGGACCAGGGAATCAATGAGGACTCAAATGGCCTGGTGGGCGCATGGGCTGACCTTAGCGGTCACGGCAATACTGTCTCACAATCGGACGTCACCAAGCAGCCGCAGTGGATCAACGGAACGATCAACGGTCAGCCGGTCTTGCGCTTTGACGGATCGCAAGACTGCTTGAGCGCGGTGGCTCCCGTGGTGCCGCTGGCGGGAGGAGCCACAATCCTGGCGATGGTGCGTTTGCCGGACACCAGTACGCACGGGCCATTCGTCAAGATCGGCGATAGCAATGGCGTGGCAGTCGGCGTCGGTGGAGGCTCGCTTGATGACAACGGCGACAATGCCATCGGATTGTATGAAAATGTGAGGTGGATAGGTACGGGGCAGCCTCTTGGGACTCGACCGGCGCTAGTGGAGATGACCATCAACCCGGATGGCTCGGCCAGTTTTTCGAGCGACGGGGTCAGCTTGGGATCCTTTGTTGGTGGTGGTCCGAATGCCCCCAGCGGAACCACGGGAATCGGCGGCTACAGTTACGGGTCCAGGTATTTTCGAGGAGATATCGCTGAAGTCCTCGTTTTCGATCAACCGATAAGCAGTGCCGAGCGACAAGCATGGAGCAACTATCTCAATGCAAAATATCAATACGCCCCTCCTCCGTCGGCTCCGACTCAGGTTCAACTCACTCCACTCTCGACGACTCAGATCGAGGTAACGTGGACGGAATCGACTCCAGGAGTGACTGGATCCTCGGTCGAGCGGCAAAATAGTGACGGTTCATGGTCGCTCATCGGCAACGTGGGCGCCGGTGTCACCACCTATGTGGATAGCGGTCTGACAGCTGGTCTAGTCTACGTTTACCGGATTTCGGCAGCGAACGCTGGCGGTAGCTCGCCGGAATCGGACAACGCGACCGGAGCGACAAGCAGTGCAGGCGACGTCACGACGTTCCCTGTAGCCGGTCTGCAGCTCTGGTTGCGTGCGGATGCCGGTATAACTGCCGATGCCAACGAAGGGGTGAACTCCTGGATAGACCAGTGGGGGGGCTACAAAGCCGCTCAAAACACATCGACGAGTGAACCGGTGATCGTAGCTGACGATCTAAATGGTCAGCCAGCGGTTCGTTTCAACGGCAGTTCAGACTACCTGAACAGCAACTTTGTCGGCATGGGCGGATCGGGGTTGACGTTCTTCGTGGTGACCAAAGGTCCACAGTACCAGTCATTACTTAGGTTTCAGCCCTATGGAAGCAGCAGCTATCTGGTTTATCCTTGGGGCGCCGGGGAAGTTTTTATCGATAGTGCGGACGGCGCTACCGGCGCTGGAGTGGCCACCGGGCTGGCATCAAACCAATGGAATATTGGCGAACTTACGTATCGTTCGGGGGACCAAGTCACCACGTTCTGCAATGGGATTGAGGTTGCCAGCCGGGCGGCGGCAAACGTCGATCTTCCCGGAGGTTTGCCATTAGACATTGGCTACGTGGCTGGAGGCAACGAATACGCGCAGGCGGACCTGGCCGAAGTACTCATTTATAGTCGCTCACTAAACGACGCCGAGCGTCAGGCAGTGGAAACCTATCTCAACGGAAAGTACGCCATCGTTGCTGCGCCTGGCACCCCATCCAACCTGTCGGCAACCGCGATCTCGAACACCCAGATCAACCTGTTTTGGCAGCCTGCCACCTCCGGCGGGACACCCACCAGCTTCTCCGTCGAGCGCAAGGTGACGGGCGGAAGCGACGATTTCGTGGAGGTAGCCGCCATCGCTGGAGACCAGATCAGCGCATTCATCGATGAAAACCTCGTCGGTGGAAGTTCTTACACCTACCGTGTACGCGGCAGCAACGTCGCTGGTTACTCCGGATATTCCGCCGAAACAGAAGTCAGTGTTCCTACATCGGGCATGTCTGCGAGCAGTCTGCCGGCTGTGGATAGCTTGATTCTTTGGCTGAAGCCCGACGCCGGGGTGACCAAGGACGCCGCCGGGCTGGTAAGCAGCTGGACCGACGCAAGTGGCCACGGTGAAAACGCGACGCAAACCAGCGCGCCTAACCAGCCACTGGCTGTGGCCGGGGCAATCCACGGGCAGCCAGTTATTCGTTTTGACGGGAACAGCAGCTATTTGCGTCTGCCGCCTGGGTTCAGCGACTTTACGCAAGGCGCGACGGCACTGGTAATGACGACACCCACTGTATTGAATCCCTGGGAGCGGATTTTCGAACTGGCGAATGGCCCCAGCGTGGACAGCATCGTTTTCTGTAGATCGAGTTCATCCGATGATCTGCTTTTTCAATGTGTCAATGGTAACGGGAATCTCGTCACTAATATAACCAGCGGCGATGGGACCATCACTTTAGGCACACCGCAACTGCTCGAATTCAGCCAGAATCCAAATAGCGGCACCGGGACTTTGTTCAAGAACGGGCGGACTCTCATAAGCCAAAGCGCGGGTCCCTTCGCCAATGTAGAACGGATGAGCAATTTCGTCGGATACAGCAACTTCAACTCCGGTCTTTTCGCCGGTGACATCGCTGAGATCGTTCTTTTTAATCGAACCTTGACTGACGCCGAACGCCAGGCCTGGGAGAATTATCTCAACGCAAAATATCAATTCAACCCGCCGCCGGCCGCGCCGGTGCAAGTGGGGGTAAATATTTTATCAGACAATCAGATCGCCCTTTTTTGGAGTGAAAGCGGTGCAAATGTGAGTAATTACACGGTGGAGCGCCTCAATCAGGACGGCACCTGGGCGGTTCTAGCGACGCTAGGCGGAAGTGCCGACAATTATGTCGACGCAGACCTAACGGCTAATACTGCTTACACCTACCGCGTGATTGCCAACAATGCATCTGGCTCCTCTCCCTCGGCCCCTTTTAGCGGGCAGACCCGTGCCGCGGGCGCCTCGTTCCCGACAAACGGAATACGCGTTTGGCTCCATGGCGACGCCGGTGTCAGTTTGGACAACAACGGAGGTGTCAGCAGCTGGAGTAGTCAGGTTCCGGGTAATCAGGATGCAAATCAGTCCAGCAGTGCCAATCGTCCCCGCCTAGTTCAAAACGCTGTCGACGGCCACTCGGTCGTGCACTTCGATGGCGAGAGTTCATTCCTACAGCTTCCGAGCACATTGATGACCGGGGCAACCGCAGCCGAGACTTTTATCGTCCTGCGGGCGGCAGACCCGCTGACGGGAACGACGCGTGGTCTATGGGAGTTTAGCCCCGGCAGCAACTTTGGCGCTGGTACGTTCTACCCAGATGATCAAGGCAACCTCTTCGACATCTTCGGCAGCAACACACGCTACGGTCCAATGACGAGCCCGCTCGCGCTCGATCAGTTCAACCTTTATGACGTGTCGGCGGCACCCAACGCCTGGATGGCGCGGCTCGACGGACAGGTACTGGCCAGCAACCAAACCAATGTCGTCGACTTCTCGCCGTGCAACGTCATGCTGGGTGCAGCCAACGGCGGCATGCCCTTCCTGGGCGACATCGCCGAGTTGATCGTCTTCGATCATACCTTGAGTCCCGCGGATCACCAGACGGTCGAACAGTACCTGGCTGCCAAATACACCCTGCAGCCGACGCCGCCCGCCCCGGTCGCTCTGACCTCGGTCGGTCTTTCCCCGGGCCAGGTAAGTTTGGCTTGGAATTGTGCAGCCAACAACGTTGCCACCCGCTTCAATGTGGAACGAGAGCTCGCTGATAGTAATGACTATCAGGTTGTCGCCACCGTCAATAATACCACCAGCTTCCTTGATTCAACCGTGAACGCAGGAACAACCTATAGCTATCGAGTTGCCGCCGTTGGCTTGACGGGTGCCAAATCGTCCTATTCTAACGAGTCCGATGCCGTCACACCTACTGTAGGATTTGACATGCCTCTGACGGGAATGCGGCTTTGGCTAAAGGCCGGCGCCGGCAGCACTGGACCGATCGATGACTGGGTTGACCAATCGGGTAATGGTAATGATGCGCAACAAAGCCTGGGCGCCAACCAGCCCGTCGTTTTGTATGACGCGTTCACCCACGATTTGAGCCATCCCGTTGTACGTTTTAGTGGCAACAGCTTTCTACAACTTCCGAGTACATTGATGACCGGGGCGACCGCAGCCGAGGCATTTATCGTGCTGCGGGCGGCAGACCCGCTGACGGGAACAACCCGGGGTCTATGGGAGTTTAGTCCCGGCAGCAACTACGGCGCGGGTACCTTCTACCCGGATTATCAAGGCAACATCTTCGACATCTTCGGCAGCAACACCCGCTACGGACCGATGACGAGCCCGCTCGCACTCGATCAGTTTAATCTTTATGACGTGTCGGCGGCAACCAATGCCTGGACGGCGCGGCTTGACGGTCAGGTGCTGGCCAGTAACCAGAACAACGTCGTCGATTTCTCGCCGTGCAACGTCATGCTGGGTGCAGCCAACGGCGGCGTGCCCTTCCTGGGCGACATTGCCGAGTTGATCGTCTTCGATCATACCTTGAGTGACTCTGAACGCTTGGCGGTTCAACGATATTTTACCGTTGCGTACGCGATCGGCGGCTTTATTGGCGGTTTGGCAGATGCCGACGACGACGGAGACGGTATCTCGAACTATCAGGAGTACCTGAACGGCACCGATCCGTTTGACTACTATAATGGGCAGACTCCGCGGATTGCTATTACGTCCGGGGATAATCAACTCGGCTCCGCAGGGGCTTTCGTGGCTCAGCCGCTCACCGCGAAGGTCACCGATGCTTCAGGTGCGCCGCTCGTCAACGCACCTGTTGTCTTCACCATCACACGCAGCACGGGACTACTCGCGGACCCGGCGGCGTCCAACACTCTCAGCTCCACGATAACCGTGCGCACGGGAGCAGACGGCAACGCTGCGGCTCTTTTCCAGGCTCCGGCCGGAACGCTGTTGTTCACGAGCTTGGTCCGCGCCACGGCTGGTACGGCTAATCGCACGAATCAAGTGACCTTCGTCGAGGCCATTGTCGCGAGTGACGATACCAGCGGCGACGGTCTGCCAGACGGTTGGAAACTTCAACACGGACTTGATTTATTGAGCAATGACGCGGCGGGCGACCCGGATGGCGACGGCCTGACTAACCTCCAGGAGTATTACCTGGGGACCGATCCGAACACTGCGAATCTCAGCCCGGACGAAGTGCCCTACGGGTGGCTGCTTTCTCATGGCTTGGATCCCTTGTATGACTCCGATGTCGCCCTTGACCCGAACGGAGCCGGGTTGACTTACTTGCAGGAGTACCAACTGGAACAAAGCACAGTCGATCTTTGGAAGTTCGACGAAGGCGGACAAAGTCTGACAACCACTTCCTGTACCGGTTTCAAGGATCTGGGTACGCTGGTCAACGGCCTGGTTTGGACCCCCGATCCGGACGGCGGAGCGGCCCTCCTGTTCAATCAGGCGTCGGCGCAGGTCGACGTAGCCAGCCCAACCGATGGTCACCTGGATTTTGCTGCCCAGCACAGTTTCAGCATAACCGCTCGCTTCCAAACCACTGCCGCAGGGCTGGCCCGCCTCGCAGGAAAGGGCGCCGAGGCGGCCACCGCGGCGCCCGGCTATTCCCTGGGGATAAACAACGGCCAACTCTTCGCCTGCATCGGCAACGGCGATGGCCAGGCGTCGGCGTTGACTTTCCTGACCACCGCAACTTACAACGACGGACAATGGCACCATGTGGCGGCCACTTTTGATTTGGCCTCGCAACAGGCGCGCTTGTACGTCGATGGCATTTTGCAGGACGTGATCGTTGGTGCGGGCAGCACCGGGGTATCGCAGGGTTCCTGGATCGATCTGAGCGCGGCAACCGGGCTGAGCGCATCGCGCCCGGATAAAGGTTTCACCATCGCTGCGGTCGACCTTGGCGGGTCCAACTCCTTCACCGGAACGATGGACAACGTCGGGCTGTTTTCCAAGGCTCTGACCGCGGCGGAAGTCGCGGCTTTGGCGGGTAATCAGCTAAACTCAGCTCCGGTCGTCTCGGTCGATAGCCCGTTGCCGGCGACCGAGTTTCCGGAACTGGCGGATATCGCCTTGGACGCACAGGCGTATGCGCTGAAGGGAACTATAAGCAAGGTCGCCTTCTTCTCGGGTGCGGTCGAAATAGGTGAGGTAAGCGCGTTGCCATTCACGTTGACCTGGCCGCAGGTGCCTGTTGGCACGTATGCGATCACCGCGCGGGCGACCGACAGCCGAGGCGCATCCGCTATGTCGGCCCCGGTGAGCATCGTCGTGAGTGCCGATAGCGATAACGACGGCTTGCCCGATGATTGGGAACTACGCTACTTCGGCAATCTCGATCAAACGGCGGCCGGCAGTTACTTGAATGACGGTGTCAGCAACCTGACCAAGTACCTGCTTGGACTAGACCCGACGAAGCCAATCGTATCCGATACGAGCATGACGGCGACGGGCCTGGTAATCTACACCCCACTGCAATAATCCATTGCTCAGACTCGCTAGTCTTGCCGATTTATGAATAGAGCATCCGCCGGTTTCTCGATTTGTTTGCTCATGCTGGGCCTGAGCACACCGGCGCGGTTGCGAGCGGATGCCACCATGAATATTCATGATTCCACCACAGTTGTGGATTGGGAGACCGGAGATCATTATGACGGCTATGTGGACGTTCCGATTGGAACGCAAACTAAACTCTGGGCGGGATCGTACGTGACCTACTTATACGAGGATTATTATTTGGGCGACTCGCCGTGGCAACAAAACTGGGCGCCCCTTGGCTTCCAGGTCGACGATTCCGGCCGCGTTATCTCCACGGATTCATACGATATCGGGCCGGCCTTCAATTCCAGCCAAGGCGCCTGGGATCCGGCAATTGCCTTGGGCATACATGAGCCAACCAAATGGACGGCTTATTTTAACGGCGAGTTTCTCCAAGGTTTATCCACGATCTTGCGCGGTACGCGAGACTATGCCCCTGGCTATCCAGAAGGAGTGGAATACAAAGAGTCTTTCCACGTGAATCCGACGGGAAAGTGCCCGACTTGCACAAGCTGCGGTGGCACCGGGGGCTCCAGCGCCGGGTTGAATAGCCTGGAATACACCATCAACCTCGGTGCAAACCAGTTGACGCAATTTTCGGTCGCCAATCAGTTGACGATCACGACGAAGACGCCAACCGAGCAGCTAGCTACCCCCAACGGTCTTGGGGTGAATTACTTGAATCAATCCGGCAATGAAACGATTTTTGCGCAGGACAATTCGCCACGGCAGGTGGTTGGACCGCAAACCTGGGCTGACATTCACATTCTCTCCCCTTACAAATACCAGATCGACCTTTATCCCGCGGCAAGCAAGGGGAACAAAGACACCGGAACGGGCCTGTATACGCCGAGCGGCGCGCCCATTAAGACCGTTACGGTGGAGAATCCGGACGACTCCGCGACCATCTATAATCGCTTGCACATCGTGGAAACTACCGCCGAAGGCAGTCAGCACGATTACCTTTATATTTACACGGGTGGTTACCCGGTCCTTGATCTGAACGGAAAGTGGGAACTCATTTCGGACGGCGGCGTCCGTCACGAAACCCTCGTCTCCAATCCGGTGGACGCTGACAACCGGGTGGAAACCCGCACGGTCAGCGATGGGGTGGGTAAAGTGGTTTCCGAGGTGCGCCGGCAGTACTGCACCTACACGTGGGGTGAGGAGGTAACTGCCGAGACGCTGGACCCGGATGGAGCGGCGCTGACGACCAGCTATGACTATTGGCATGTCGACGTCCCTGATCCAGCCAATCCACCGGCCGATCCGTATTTGCACTGGGCAAACCACCTGAAGCAGATGGTCGAGCCCACCGGCTATTGGGAGCGTTACGAATACGACAGCCTGGATCGCCCGACCAAGAAGACCGCGCAGTACCTGGACGCGCCGCTCAATGCGCCGGATAACCAGTGCCGGGTCACGACGACCTCTTATATCGATACAGCGCCGTTGATGGAAACGGAGGTTGAGTCATTGCTGGGAGTCGAGGTTTCGCGGCGCTACAAGCGCTATCTGGGGCAGGGTAAGGTGCAGGAAATCGTCTGCCAGCAGGTTGGCGCGGCTTGGGACGATCCGGGTAATCTGGTGACGACGACCGTGACCGATTCGAACGGCAACGTGCTGAGTACCCAGCAGCCGGACGGCACGTTGACTACCACCAGTTCCACTGTCGCGGGTGGGGAGAAAACGACGGTGGTCAGCACCGGGGCGCCGAGCGCGGATGGGAGCAGCGTGGTCGATGGCACGCAAACGACCACGGTCATTGATGCCGGAGGGCAACAGTTGATGGTAGCGGTGGTGGACATCGCCAGCGGTTTGACCTTGTCTACGGCGGTGACGGTTCAGTCAGACAACTTGGGCAGGCCCACACGGGTGGTCTATGCCGATGGCAGCGCAGAGTTGACCAGCTACGATTGCTGCGGGATTTCGGCCCACACGGACCGGGACGGAGTGACAACCACCTATACCCACGATGCGTTGGCGCGGCTGGCGAGCGAGAGCCGGGCCGGCGTGACGACACTGCATAACTACGACGCGGCGGATCGGGAGACCAGTACCGTTCGCCAAGGCAGCGACGGGTCGACGGTGACGCTCGACCAATTGGCTTATGACGTGGCCGGGCGGCAGACCTCGCGCATCGATGCATTGGGCAGGACGAGTACGTACAGCGAGGCCATCGACGCGGCGACCGGCCACACGGTGCGGAACACGACAATGGCCGATCAATCGACGCAGATCGAAACGCACGCGCAAGACGGCAGCCTCTTGAGCGTAGCCGGCACGGGTGTGCACCCGGTAAGCTATGCCTACGGAGTGGACGCGTCGGCGGGAGCCTGGCAGCAGGAGTTTCGCGGCGGCGATAGCGCCGCCACCGAGTGGACGAAGACCTACACGGATACGGTTGGCCGTGCTTATAAAACACAGAGCGCGGCGGGCGCCGTGACGCAAAGCTTCTTCAACCCGCAAGGCCAGTTGATCCGTAGCGTGGACCCGGATGGAGTGACGACCTTGTACGGCTACGATGCGCGTGGGGCACAGGACACGGTGGCGCTGGACATGGATCGCAACGGCCAGATCGACTTCGGCGGGACGGACTGGATCACCCGGATGATGCGCTCGGTAGTGACCGCGCACGGGACCACCGTGGCTCGCACCACCACGGACGCTTGGAACACCAACGGCACCGACGCGCCCGCCGTGATTGCGATTGACGATCAAAGCGTCGACGGCCACAGCGCTTGGCACACGGACGCCAGCGGGTTGGTGACGCAAAGCAGCACGGCTTGTGACGGAGCGGGCACCTGCACAACGACTACGACAGCACCCGATGGCTCCTACACGGTTGGCGTTACGCAAAACGGCCGCTCGATGGCGCAGACCCGCTACGATGCCAATGCGCAGGTGGTGAGCGGGACGACGCTGGACTACGATGCGCAAGGCCGCCTATGGCACCAGACCGATTTGCGCGATGGTGTGACCACGTTCACCTACGACAATGCGGACCAGTTGCGCAGCATCAGCCAGGCGGGCCTGACCACGGGTTACGACTATGATGCGCTTGGCCGTAAAGCGGTGGAGACCGCGCCGGACGCCGGCCAAGTGCAAACCAAGTACTGGCCCACGGGAGAGATTGCGAGCATTAGTGGAGTGCGCACCTATCCGCAGAGCTATTCGTATGACATCGCGGGCCGGCTGCAGACGCTGACGACGACCGGAGCAGCCGGAGTGGAAGTCACAACGTGGCATTATGATCCGCAGAGCGGCCGGATGACCGGCAAGGCATATGCCGATGGCCATGGACCGAGCTACACGTATACAGCGGGAGGCAAGCTGGCGACGCGCACGTGGGCGCGGGGGATCGTGACCACTTACGGCTACGACAACGCGGGCCAACTCCAGTCCATGGTGTACTCGGATGGGACGACCCCGGCTGCCAGCTACAGCTATGATCGTTTGGGCCGTTTGGCGACTGCGGCTGGCGGCGGCAGCGGCCGGGCGTTGACGTATCAGGGGAACACTAACCTGATGACGAGCGAAACTGCTACCGCTGGACCAACGGCGGGCATATCGGTCAGTACCGGCTACGACAGCCTGCTACGGCGCACCAGCTTGCAGGTGAACCAAGGCCAGACGAGCCTGCTTTTACAGAACTTTAGTTTCGATGCAGCCTCCAGATTGGCCAATGCGAGCCAAGGCACAGCCTCTGCTGCTTACGCCTATTGGGCCAACAGCGGATCCAACTTGGTGCACACGATTACCTTCACGAACAGCGGCCAGCCTGTAATGACCACGACCAAGAGCTATGACACGTTGGATCGGCTCACCAGCACCGTGTCAACGGTGGCTAATTCAACCACCCCGGTGAGCGGCTTCAACTACACGTACAACGCTGCGAACGAGCGCATCCGAGCCGACGTGGCGGCCGACGGTTCGCACTGGACTTACGGCTACGATGGGTTAGGCCAGGTGACTCTCGGCAGTCGCCAGTGGAGCGATAATACCCCGGTCGGGGGCCAGCAGTTCGCCTACGGCTTTGACTCCATCGGGAACCGAACCAGCACAACGGTCAACGGGCGTCAAAGCCAGTACACATCGAACGCCCTCAACCAGTATAGCCACCGCACAGTGCCGGGAGCAGTAGACGTGATCGGGACGGCCAACGCTGGAGCGACGGTGACAATCAACAACCAGACGGCGGCGCGACAGAACGGCGGCTACTTCTACGGCACCGCACCAGCGAACAACACGCAGTCCGCCGCTGAGGCGGCGGTAAGCGTGAGTGCGGTGCAACTTGGCACTGGCAGCACCAGCAACGTGCTGGCGACTCAACAGGGAAGCGTCTTCGTTCCACAAAGTCCAGAGAACTTTACCTACGACACAGACGGCAACCTGACGCAGGACGGTCATTGGACGTATACTTGGGATGGAGAGAACCGCCTCATCGGGATGCAGGCACTGAGCACGCTCCTAGCCTCGGACCGCAAGGAACTGGCTTTTGCATATGATGACGCGGGCAGAAGGGTGCAAAAGCAGGTTCTCTCTTGGAATGCAAGCAGTAGCGGTTACTCGCTAACTTCATCTTCGCTCTTCAGCTACGATGGTTGGAATCTAAGTACAGAGTTAAACGGCTTGAATTCTGATGCATTGCTGCGAACCTACCTATGGACGGCGTCCGAAACCGGCTTTTCTCAGGCCATGAGCGAATTGATGGCGGTGACTGATCAAACCACGAATGCGCAATTTGTCTGCTGCGACGGAAACAGAAACGTGACAATGCTGGTACGAGCAAGCGACCACACAATCACCGGTCAAAACGATTATGGAGTTTTCGGTGAAACATTACGTACTGCTGCACATCCATCGACGCCCGACTCTATTCGATTCTCGAGTTGTTACACAGATACGGAGAGCGGGTTTGTCTACTATGGTTACCGTTTCTACAACCCGCAGACAGGATATTTTCTCGCGCGCGATCCCCTTCAAGAACAAGGATGCATCAACGTACACTCCATTGTCGGCAATGATCCTGAGAATCATATAGATTATTTGGGTCTCGCAGATATCAACATTGTCCTCACCCGTATTTATCGGACCCTGACGGCAACCGTGGGTAGGATGAGTTTTACTTCTACCAACCAAAAAGCACAGTGTTGCGCAGCTCTAACGGTGGACACAATAGAGACTCCATACATTGATGCCGGTATTGGCTTGACAGGTCCCCCCGACCCTAACGCACACGGCTACCCGTATGGGCAGACGGATGAACCTGTGCAGGTTCAAGGTCCGGGCGATAGTAACGGCCGCCATGTTACTCCGTCCTTTAAGATTAACGAAGTCAACAATAATGCCGGAGCGGTCAACAGGATAAATGGTAAACCTGTGCTGCCGACGACGGCAGTGCCTTCAGTTTTTCAAGGAGAAGCAGGCATGAACAATGCTTTGAATTCGGCGTTGCATTTAGGGACCGGCGGCGGCGTTTACATTCATGGCGGCTTAGATTCCTATTGGTCTACAGACTGTATTATCGTGGGATATAATCCTCATGAAGAGTACATCGAAAGGAATGCTCGTAATTATCCAGGCCTCGCTTTGGGGCAAAATTATGTTGTGACGTCGTTTACATATCTGGACACCATTCGAGCAATGACGGACATCGCCGCATTTGTGGATTGTGTCCGCCAACATCTGGGCAGAACACCTACGCTCCACTTCACCAGAACGGGACCCAATGAGCCTCCATTCAGAAAGTAATCCAGAGACCTCGGTTGGGAGCTACATGCTGGCACTACTATGTCTGTGTACGCTCGCCGCAGGCTGTAGTTCAGGCCCAGCCGGTAGCTATTCTTCCAAGATTGATATCGATCATCCGATCCAAGTTCTTTCAACAAATAATCTGACAAGGGAGTTAGCTTATTGGTATGCGAAGCTGCGTCAATATGAACGCATGGGGCCACCCGTAAACGCGGATGATGGTAGTTACGGCTCATGGGTAGATATGGAAGGATTCTACTACACTAGATTCGCAGGTGTTCTTTCGGAGTTAGAAAAAAGGCATTATGATGTTGTCGGATTGTCTCGAGAGCTTCGGCATCTTGTAAACGAGGAAGGACTTACCACGGATAAGGATCTGCTAGCGTGGTTTTCTAGGTATGGGATCGCCGCTCCACAAGGAGTGCCAGGTATTGCGCCCCAGTGACACTAACTAAAGGAGCAGTCCTACATCCGCCGCCCCTCTAGACTAGCAGTCAATTCATCTGGGCGGAGCAGGAAATGATTCCACGTCTCGATTCGTGCAGAATGCATCGCTGCACAATTAACTCTGTTCTAATTTCACTTTGGCCCTCCAAGTACTTCCATGTTGAAGACGCCGTGATCCCGCCGCTGCGCAATCATAATAGGATCCGCAAATGCCAGTTTGACTGGCTGGTCTTACATCTTGCGAGTCCTGATGGCGAGCGCTTTCACCTCGTGGCCGGTTGCTTCCCACGCCGAGCGCAAGCGGCTCGCGTAATGCGATTGCACCCAGTCTCCGAGGAATTTCGTTGGAGCAATGTACGTAAGAACCCCGTCGTTCACTCCGGCGAATTTAAGCGGCCTCAGCCAGGAATCAGCCGTCGCCTTTCCAAGCTGCTTGCACAGGATGGCAAATACATTCTCCCACGCCTCTTCGAGCGGGGTGGCCTCGATTAGCGGCAACTGCTGCTCTTGCTTGGCCACGGCTGGCGTTCTCTTCTCGGTTTGCTCCATCAAGAGCATGTCTTGCCCACCCAGCGACACCTCACGGGCCAATCGTAGTCCCGGCAGGTTGTTCTTCTCGACCAGTTTCCGCAATGCGTGGGCGTAATGCTTGTATGGCTGCTGGGAAGCCGACTTTTCGTACAAGCTTTTAAACGACTCCTTCCACCTGCCGTTGGCGTTGCCGCTTGCCTTTCTTGCGTACAGGTACAGCCAACGCTCGACTGTGCCAGGGATGGCAAAGTAGCGCTTGTCGAGCGTCAGGACATGAAAGTCCTGAATGCTCTCAAAAAGCCATTCGGCCAGCACCACCTCGACTCCGCGGACTTTACCTTCCTCCTCCACGGTCCCCCATTCCGAAATCCAGGAGAACTGCTTGGTCTTGGCTTTGCCGGTGTTGATGTTTCGGATCGTCGTCTCAATGTTCGTTGTCTTGAGCCGGTGCAGCGAATCTCCCAACCGCGCGTAAGCCGTTCCGTGCGGCGCTTTATTGGTCCAGGCGAAGTACTGGTAGGGAGTGAAGTAGATGCGCCGGGATGGCTCCAAGCCCTTCTGCTTTGCCTCGATCCATTGCGAAATCGCGAAGATAATGACATCCTGATCGTGAACGGTCGCGATTCCATAGTTGGAATCCCCGGTTACCGTCAGCGTCTCTTTGCGCTTGGTCCGAAGGTCGATGAATTCGTGGACAATCGGGTCAGTCCTGTTTGGGGTAAGGCTGAACCAGCAACGGGACATCAAATCGATTTGATCCTTTGCCGAAATGTCGGATGCAGAAGCCGTGAACCGCTTAAGGTCTTGATATTTCTCTATTCCACCGTCCACCCTCAGAACCATAAACGTTTGTGTAACAGATACTTGTTTAGAATACAATATCGGGGCTCCAGCGACCCGAACCACGCTGATCGAACCTTTCTCCTACCAGTTTTACCCTGAAATTCGCCCGCCCGACGAGAGCGTGTGTCATTTTTGCTATCGTGGGGGCAGCGACCATGCCTATCGGGGCTCCAGCGACCCTATCGGGGGCTCACTGACCAGCTATCGGGGGTCCAGTCACCCGGTTATCGTACAATCGACGACCCAGTATCGGGGCTCCAGCGACCGAAACCCCTCTCAGCGACCCCGTGGCCGCGCTTCTCCAGAAGTGAAACTTACTTTAAACCTTCTAAGTACTTAAACTCTTAAACGCCGTCGGCAGGCCGGCGAGCCGCATAAGGGGCTCGCCTGCCGTCAGCGGCTGGGAAGCAAATCGCGGTGCGTACCGAGCCAGAGAACTGGCCAGCCAGCAGGCCAGCAATGTTGCAAGACAGCAACCCGTCTTAGAATTCTGCCTGGCAAATCACCCTAAACTCATCACCTCGCTAACCCTGAGAGGCGCGGACGCGTATTCTTTAGGGCAGGAGAGGGCAGATGATCTATGGGCTGACGAATTCCAAAGGTGGGGTGGGCAAAACAACGATTGCGGTCCACTTGGCCGCGTTCTTGGCGGGGAAAAGGCGGAGAGTCATCTTCGTTGATGCGGACCCGCAGCAATCCGCTTCCGCCTGGATCAAAGAGCTTGGTTTGCCCATCCGACTCGAAACTCTTGATGACCCGGAGGAGATATTTCGTCGAGTCGCCAAACTGGCGGCTGACGCGGATGACATCGTCATCGACGGGCCCGCGGGACTTTCCGGGACCACGCGCGCAATCATGCTCCGTGCCGACCGGGTCTTTCTTCCATGCGGGCCGTCCATTCTCGACCTCCGTGCGGCCTCGAAGGCCGTCCACTTGTTACATGAAGCGCAGAAAGCAGGGAAGGGCCTCCCGAAAGGAGCCTTGATCCCAAACAAGCTTCACAAACGCGGGCGCTTGAGCCGCGAAATGCTTGATGCCGTTCATAAGCTAAAAATCCCTGTGCTCGCCGGTCTCGCGCAGCGCCAGGCTTTCGCCGATGCGGCAGGGCAGGCGAAAGTTGTTTCCCAAATCGGCGCGTCCGCGCTTCTCGCGGCTCACGAGATGAAGCAACTGCTAAAGGAGATGACTCGTGGTTAAGCGGAGATCACTCGACGACGCCCTTGATCCCATTCAAGAGGCATTTCTGAAGACGGGAAAAGCGGAAGCGGAGCCGCCAACAGAATCACAACCCCAACCCCAACCTCAACAGGAGAAACCACCCATGGCACGACCAATAGCCCTTAAAGAAAGTTTTACCCACGAGGCAGCACCGCCCGTGCAGCGTCAAAAGACGACCCAGCGAGGACCGGCCACCGCCGGCACGGGCGCGATCAATGCGCGCATCGACCCCAGTATCACAACGGCCCTACTCCGTGCCTCCCTCGACCGGCGCATCGCCGGGCGAAATCCGTCAACGATGCGCGACATCATCGCTGAAGCTTTATCCGATTGGTTAATAAAACATGAGTATCCCATCTGATCTTGCGCCATCAAGACTTCCGTTCAGTCAGCGTAATCCCCGTCACGCCGCTTCGCTGAGAAAGAGTTGTTTTGCCCAAAAAGCGACTTCCAGGCAATCGATGTCGCTTCCGGGAACCTCGATGACACACACCTCGCCTACTCGATTAGCATCGTGGCCTGAACAGGCGAAGGGGCGATAGTAGCCCTCGGTTCCCAAAAGGGTGTCCACCGACTTGCGATCACTTATATTCAGCGTCATTTTGCGCCGGCAGGGCACTCTTGCTCAATTCCTGTATCATGTATTCGCGCATTTCACGCAGAGTGCTGCGGTCAAGGTTTTCGTGTTCAAAAGCATAGCTTGCTTCGTTGTCTCGGCACAAAATGTAAAAATCCTTCCAATCCTTGGATATCCACTTTATACCGTACTTCTGGGGATTGTGATAGCAGTCCGTTCCGGGCAACGGAACAAAATTAAACAGGTTGTATGAATTAAGCGGCATTTGCTTTAACGCCTCAACGGACTCAATGACCGTATTCCATGTCTCGCCCGGAAAACCTACGATTAGCCCGGCTCGCACCTCTATCCCGTATCTACGAGCGGCCCGAACCCCCTCTGTCATCTTAGCCACGTTCTTGCGCGTATTCATCAAGTCCTGCATCTGCTGACTTCCACTCTCAATGCCACACGCAACCATTTTACACCCAGACCAAGCCAAAAGCCTGCAACGCTCTTCAGTAAGATCTACTGCGCGACAATAGACGCGGTATGGTCTGCCGAAATCCTTAAGATGAGGGGCGAGATTCGTAAAGAAGCTCCGACTCATTAAAAAATTGTCATCCACGAAACGCAAGGCGTTTACACCATACTGTGACTCGAGGGCATAAAGCTCACCCATAAGGTGCTCCACAGGACGCAGTCTCACCCTTTCGGCTAATGCCGCTGTATAGCAGTAAGTGCATTTGTACGGACATCCGCGCCCCGAAAGGATAGAAAACGCCGTCTGACCCGCGACAACTCTGTTATACGACGGAATGTCCACCAACGAATAATCGTTATACGGCAGCGCGCCTAGGTCGGGCGGAGGCTTCGTATAAATAATCTTCGAAGTATTCGAGCGATCTGCTAGACTGCCAATCAACGAAGGAAGCGCGGCTTCTGCTTCTCCTACAATAACGTAATCGAAGTCGGCCGATGTCGATGAGGGTAGCGCCTGAGCGTGAGGGCCGCCCACAATTATTGGTGCCCTTGAGATGCCGCGAATGTGGTCTCTAATCTTCAGAGCCTCATCGTACGACGTCGTGAAAAGAGTGATTCCATATATATCTGCCTGGGGAATATTAGGAGATTCACCGCCAGCGAAATCAATCAAGTCAACGGCATGTCCGTAATGCTTAAGCGATGTGGCCAAAAACAGCAAGCCAATTGGTGGATCAATACGATCATTCAGTAATTCTGGTGCCGGCGGGCGAATTAGACAAATTTTCATGCGGATGTTACTTAATACTCAGAGAAAGAGCTTCACAAACGGAAATCCCGTTCGCGCAAAATATAGTCCAATTAAGATGACGACGAATATCACCGCAACCACACAAGTCGCTTCTTTCGCGCCGAAATGAAAACCAAAGATGGAACCTCGCGGGTAGCTCGACGAAAACCCCCGGCTATCGAAGGTAACTTCAAGGTAGTACATCACGCGACGTGCGTCGGCAGCGAATTCAGCAAATCTAACATAAAGTGCGCACAAAAAGAGGATTATTAGCGCCGACCCGACCAGGCACGGCTCGAAAAGTGCGAGCTTAGTGAGCGGCTCCAGCGCAGAGAACGGAAATGCGAATACAACCAAGATTCCAGTTATAGCGAATACGGATAAATTGTCGTAGTGCTTGTGTTCGGCTGAGGCGTTTTCATATATGGCATCAGGAAAGCCTTGACCGACGTACAAAGGGACATTAACCCACTTGCGCATAGTACTTACCAGCGCCTTCCGCTCATGCCTGTACAACTCTCTCATCAATTGTGCACCTGAGGGATCCGCAGCTTCAACGAACGAGACATCTCCGTCCGCGAAAATCTTACGAAAAATGAAGTCCGCACGCCGAGTATGAAATACACTGGTGATGACGAATACATGGTAGGGATCCCGGAGAAAACCCGACCGATAAAGCCGATGTCGTGCAACCAATGCGTCTTCAAGGGTGTTGGATGACTCTGTGTGAGGTAGAATCCGCTCGTCGGCTACTCCACGCTCAACCAAATACTTACGTAAGTAATAGCCGTGTGGTCTATCGCTGCTGTTGAATGAAGCTCCAAACGCGCCTGTCGGAAGCAAGTTGAGCCTGGGGTTCTTCTTCAACAATTCGATGGCCGCGTCACAGCGTAGCATCGCAGCCTCCGTAAGCTCACCGGTCGGTAGGTTTTGATTTCCCAGCAAAATGGCGATGGCGTTCACGAGTGTCCGTGTCAGTAGTACGGTATCGTTTAGCATGTTGTTCGATGGGCAGGGAAGAAGGAATTTGCCGAATGCGTAACCATCCTCTCTTGTGCCCTCGAATTTGTCGTTTGCGTGGTGCTGCTCGCCTTGCCGGAATTATACCGATGGTTCCTCAGAAAATTCCGCTTAGCGGCAGCGATAAACCGGTCCGTTTCCCGGTCGAAACTGAAACTTCGCACAGTCGATCCACCCTCCGCCTCTCGCTCGCGATGTCGACTCGTCTCGATCCGCTTCGCGAACTCCGTCCGTCAAGACTGTCCCCAATCCGGCATAAAGCCGCTACGCTATTTATTCCGTTTGTGCTCCGCTACGCTCCGGCCTTGACAGCTCCGGGCATACGGGCGCTCACGATTTCATCTTTCGCTTTGGAAAAAAATTGCATGAGCAATTCAATTCCAAAGCAGAACCTTCCTCTCCGAATCGTTTTACACCGTGTGGGGGAGGCCACCCTAAATCAATACAAAGCCTCGCAAACCTTAATGGATTCACCCGAGGCGGCCTTTAATTTGTGGCAGGAGGTGGTCGCCGACGATCCCAGCCACGAACCGGACAAGGAACACCTCGTTGCCGTGCTGCTGAACACCAAAATGCGCATGATCGGTTATCACGTCGTCAGTGTCGGCAGCCTGAATGAGGCAATTGCCCATCCACGGGAAATCTTCCGCGCCGCAATACTGGCTGGTGCGTACGCTTTTGTCCTCATGCACAACCACCCCTCCGGCGATCCGACGCCAAGTGAGGCGGACCGGCGTCTGACCAAAAGAATCCAAGAGGCGGCGCGGATTATGGACATCAATCTGCTCGATCATGTCGTCGTCGGCACTGTCGATGCAAACCGCGCGCCGTACTTCAGCTTCCAGGAAGACGGCCTGCTGTAACCGATCTGCTCAAGCCACCGTGGCATCACCGCCATCAGCCGTCCCCATCGATCCGACGATAACTACGGCACTTCTTCGCGCCTCGCTAGAGCGGCGCAAAGGAGAGTGAGGGAACTTTCTATAACCCTGAGAAGTATCTACTTTTTCTACGGTCTGTTTCTACGGTCGAAGCGATTTTCGCCGGAAATCAGTGAAAAGCTGTGCAAAGATAATCCGCGCATAACCCACGCAATATGAGTACTTTGCACCCAAAATGAAAACCCTTGCAAACCTACGCAAACGGCTGTTTTCGAATTACGAATCAGCTGCACTACCACTGTGCTACGTTGGCGTTGATTTCTCGGGGTGGCGATCTGCTCAACCGCTGCGCTAGGCTAGTCCGCTCCGTTGCCTCGCTCAAGCGCAAAGCGGCAGGATCTCTCACTTCCCCCTCTGGACGAAACCTCTCCGGGACAGTGACAGAGCCTAACCCGTCACCGCCGGACGCTGCGGGATCATGCCGGTTTTGCGCGCATAATTGAAAAGACCGCCGGCCTCCACCACCGGCCTGACTTCTCCCAGGGGCTTCAAGGCGTAAACCGCTGTGCCGTGCATCAACGTGTCGTTTGAGAAATCGATCGTGACCTCGTCGCCGGTGTGGATGACCTCGCAGAGGCGCTGGGGCGTCTCGTACGGAAAAACTTCACCCGTGGCCACGCTGTTGCGGAAAAAAATGCGGGCATAGGTTTCCGCCACCACCGCCCGGACTCCGGCTGCTCCCAGGGCAATCGGCGCGTGTTCGCGCGAACTACCGCAGCCAAAATTCCGGCCTGCAATCACAATCTGATAAGGGGTGCGGCGTGCACCCGCGGGGATGAACTTCACCGGGTATTGGTCGTCGGGCAAACCGATGAGCGCGTAGGCGCCCAGTTCCTCGTACTCGGCGGGATTGGTCGGCACCAGCGTCAAATATTGCGCTGGGATGATCTGATCAGTGTCAATGTTGTCTGTGACGACGAAGGCGCGAGCGGTGAATTGATCGGACATAATGGCAAGCCCGCGCGATGGCGGGGTGCAATCATAACCCTGCCGACACAGGCTGTCGAGTGGCCGGCGTGCCCAGCGCCTGACAGAGGCGGAACTTCGGCCAGGCCGCACCTTGACGCGCGGTGTTTCCGTCTTAAGGAAACCGGGTGAAGATCATTTCCTGGAACGTCAACGGCGTGCGGTCCATCCTGCGCAAGGGCTTCCTCGAGTTCCTCGCCGCCGAGCAGCCGGATATCGTTTGTTTACAGGAAACCAAGGCGCCCGCGGACGCTTTCGAGCCGCTCCTGGCCGCCGACTACCAGACCTATTGGAATGTCGCCGAGCGCAAAGGCTATTCCGGCACGGCGCTATTCACCAAAACCAAGCCCCTCTACGTCAAACTCGGGCTCGGCATCGCGGAGCACGACCAGGAAGGGCGGGTCATCACCGCGGAGTACGACGCGTTTTACCTGGTCAATGTCTACGTGCCGAATTCCAAGCGGGAGCTCACCCGGCTGGAATACCGGCAGCAGTGGGACCGCGATTTTCTCAAATATCTGCGCAAGCTCGAGCGCACCAAGCCGGTCGTTTTCTGTGGCGACTTCAATGTCGCGCATACGGAAATCGATCTCGCGCGGCCGAAGCAAAACGTGGGCACCCATGGCTTCACCGCCGAAGAACGGGCTGGGTTCGACGCGTTCGTACGCGCTGGGTTTTTAGACACTTTTCGCGAGTTTGAAAAGGGCCCGGGCCATTACAGCTGGTGGAGCGTGATGACGGGCGCGCGGGCCAAAAACATTGGATGGCGCATCGACTACGTCATGATCTCCAAGGCATTACGGCCGAAGCTCAAGTCCGCGTTCATCCGACGGGATACGACTGGGTCGGATCACTGCCCGGTGGGGATTGAACTGGACGTTTGAGTCCGGGGCGGAGCCTACAAATCAAACGCGTTGGTACTTCCAGTGCAACGATTTGCCTTCAGCGAGCCACTCCAGAGCCGTGGCGATGCGTTTGGCGCGGGTAGCTTCACGTTTCGCCTCCAGCACCCATTCGACATACTCGCGGCGCCGGCTTGGGGATAGAGTTTCAAAGTTCTTTCCGGCGACGGGCTGGTCATGCAAGGCAGATAAAAATTCCGGCGGCGGGGTCAAAGCCGGCTTGGGCGAACGAAGCGGAGGCGCCGTCGTTTTGCCCGGGGCTTCCAGGAAGCGGACCGCCTCGTTAATTGCCGCGGCCAGCACCTCTTCGGCGGGAAGATCCGCAATCCAACGCAGCTTTAAGGCGGGCATCCTCTTGCCGGCTGCGTCCGTGAATATTCCATCCGGATCCGGCAGATCCTCTCCCATCCAGAAGCGAAAGCGCACATGACTCTGGAAGGCACCCGCCGCGGCCAGCATCTTCCCGCGGCAGGTGAAAAACATCCGTCCCCACTTCAGCGATTCCGCCACTTCGGGACAGGCCCGGTGGAAAACGGTACGCAGGTGCCGGAGGATCGGCTGCGCGAAGGGCGCCGTCCCATTGATGTGATCGTCGACCTGCGGATTGACCATTTATGCCTGCAATTCCTTTAGCCGGCGCCGGGCCATCTGGCGCAAGAATTCGCTGGTGCGATGTTCCGCATACTTGCGCGTCAGCAACTCGGTTTCAAGCGCTTTGCGCTGGCTCGCCTTGGCCGCGCCGGCCTTGACAAAGGCGGCGGTGAGCAGCGTCAGGGTGGAGTCGCTCGGCAGACGCTGGCCGTTTTCCATCTTGATCAAGGCCGGCACGGATACCGGCACCAAGGCGGCAGCGGCTTGTTGGGTAAGTCCCGCCTGCCGCCGGAGTTCCGCCAGCTTCTTGCCAAGCCCAGCCGGGCGCGCCACCGGCTTCTTTGGTTTACGAATTTTTGGCATGTCCCTCTTTATCTGACGCTGGGTGGGCCACAAATCAAATGTTACAAGCCCCTTTGGTGGGTCATTTTACGCGGCCCCTGCCGGGAGGCAAGAGAAAGATAAAGAGCCGTGGGCAGGGCTTCCGCGGCCTCGGGACACGACGCGAGACGAGCCGGTCGCGCCAGGGGCGTGCTGCCGAAGGGGTGGCGCTGACCCTTTGCCTGCCAGGAAACGCAGCCCGGTGGTTCAGCTACGTCACCGGGCGTCCGGAAACGAGCATCTTACTGTCGAAGCGATCACCCTTACGAGCGCTCCGGATATCGGCGCATCGCAGCCTCCGGGCGATATGGGGCAAACCGATCAGCGTGGGTTTCGAGAAACTTACTGGACCCCGAGCATCCGCTTAATCGCCGCGTTCACATCCACGAGGCCATAGCCGGCCTTGTAGTTGTATTCCTGATTGTAACCGTTCTCGAACGTCCCCGAAACCGTGATCGTATTGTTGGGATTGGTAGTGTCCGTCAGCGTGGCGGTGAACGTCGAGCCTTGGAGTTGGTCGACGCCGTTGCCGTAGGCGTTGATGCCGATCACGTCGCGGTCCACGCCAAACGTCAGAGCGTCGCCGACCGCGAAGTTGGTAAAGGCCAGGGTGGCCGTTGATAAGTCTTCGTTCGCCGGCCCATTGGCGGCTGTGGCATTGAGGGTCGCGCCGTTCATACCGCCGGTTTCAGCGGAGTTGGTGTCGCCTTGGGTGAACGGGAACCCCGAGGTCGCATTGGTATCGAACTCCAGCTCCGAAGGCGTCAGATCGATTAACATGGACGTGAGTTGGTAGGTGCTCCCGGCCGGACCGGCATAGGTAATGCGGAAAGTACCGGGATCGGTGGAGACATCGCCGGTGCCGGAGAGGGAGACCGTGTAGGCATTGGTCGCATCGGTGCCGGTGGCGAGGCAATAGCTCGGGATCGTATCGATCTGACCCTGCGTAGTCGCTTGCAATAGACTGCGGATGTAACGGGAATTCGGAGTGGGCAGGCTTTTCGCACTGGCCGCCTCGATAATGAGGGCGGCGCAAGCCGCGGCGTGCGGAGCGGCGGCGCTGGTGCCGAAGAAGTTGGGGAAACTGTTGCTATCATAATCCTGGGGATTGGGACCGCCGATGATCGGCTCGACGGGCGGTGTGACCGGCAGGACTGGGAACGGCACCGCAACGCCCTGAGGCGTCACGACGTAACCGGTTGTGGCGGGGAAAAAGGAAGTATCCACCCCGTCCACGGTGGCGAAAGCGGGCTGCCGGCGCAGATTGGGTGTGCTGAGACGATTGCCAGCGGCATCGAAGTAAATGGTGACGGGACCGTTGGAGGAAAATGGCTCGACTAAAGGTGTCGGCACGTGATTCGGGTCTTTGGTGATGTTAGGAATAGCATCGTAGACATAGGCGGCTACCCCGGAACAATTGGAGGCGCAATTGTGGCCGTAGGTTTCGACGTTATCCAAGCCAATGAAATCCCCGCTAAAGCCGCCGCCGTCGCTCGGCGCGGCGTAGCGCAGATGTGTGGCCAATTGTTGGGCGGGCGGCTGTCCGGCGGCCACGGTCTGGGTCTGCGTGGTGCGGCAGAGCATGATCTTGTACGAAGTGTTGGCGGAGAGGGTGGTACCGGGAATTTCAATCGGCTGGTTGGTCGAAAAGTTATTGGCGGTACCGCTGAGGCTCGGTTCGTAGGCGCCGGGGGAGGCCGCGGTGCCGGCGTCGAAAACCAGGATGTTGTAGTCGGTCGTGATGCCCAGGTTCTTTTTCTGGGGCAACCCGAGCATGGCAGAAGTGGTTTGATCGTAGGGATCGTCCCATTGGAAGACGAGGGTGACAGCCAGTGACCCGGTGGTGACGTTTTGGACTACGATGGGTTGGCCGTTGCCGTCCGTGCCGAAAGCATGGAAGCCACCCGCGTAGAGGGTCGGGTCGACACCCGTAGTGCTAAGACCCACCTGGCCGCCGGGGTTATAGCTCAGGTTAACTCCTTCAGCGGCGCCTTGCGTGAGGCCGGTGGCGGGTGCGACGTAGGAGAAGGTTCCGCTGTAGCCGGAATTAGCGTCATTGCCGGCGCTGGAGAAATAGGAAACGCCCTCGGTCGTGGCGACGAGATCGATGGCCTGACCGACGATGCCATCGGAGAACATGGGCTCGTCCAAGTACCCGACATCGTCACAAATGATGTTGCAACCGCCGCCCGCGTGCATGGTGATGCCCCCGGTCGGATTCATCACCGGGACCATCAGGTTGTTCGGAGCCGCCAACGCCTCGATGTTATTGGCAAAAACTACTTCAGTGCCTTCCGCGGTCGCAAAGGCCAGATGGGCGTCCGGCGCCATGTCATGCACGATTTGCAGCATGCCGCGCCCTTCATCGGTCGGGACCCCGTCGGCCACATCGAGCAACACATCGACGGGTGTCGTACGATTATTCTTATTGCCGACGCCAGGCAGATCATCGTTAACCGCGTCGACCTGAGCGGTGTCGAACTCCAGGCTTGGATTCTGGCCGGTATAGAGAAGATTGAAGGTGTCGGAAAGAGCGCCGATGGTCGAACCCACGCCGGTGTAGCCGGTTTCGGTGGCATGCAGAACCGTGGTGCCTTGTTCGGTGACCAGGCCCACGTTCAAGTAAGGTCGCGGCGCCAATTGGACGGCCCGGACGCCCTTGGCGGCGGCCGTACGAGCGGCTTCGTCTAAAGGCATGTAAGCGGAAACCACGCCGCTGCGATAAGGAGCGTACCCGCCGATGATTTTGAGCGCATGCTTCTTCAGCTTGCGGGTGACCTGTTCCAGCGTCTTCGTGCCGTCTAGATAGACGTTGACGAGCACCCGGCCCTTGGCGTCGAACTGCGCGTGCGAATAGCTGGCGTTCACCGCCGTCAGATCGTCAGCCACTTCGGCCTCGGTGCGTGGTTTGCCCGCGGCTTTGAGTGCTTCATGCCGGGCCAAGGTGTTCTGGCGGTCACGGACCAGCGATTCCAGTCCCAGGCCGAGGTTCTTCGGCACGCCGTCCGGCGCAACCGCATGAGCGGCGTCCTGGGGAGCGTCATCGGCAGTCGCCAAGGCCAAGCGGCTGCCACTTCCCAGGCTGGCAAGCACCAGAAGCGCGACAAGGAAAAGGCGGGGAGACAAAGTGCGATTCAATTTCATTGGGAGTATCAAGGCGTTACCATATTGCGGAAGCGCGGCGGGCCATTAGCATGACCGGGGAATCAAAGCCTGGCGGCGGCTTGGCGGCGGCGAGTGAAGACCAGCCAGCCGGCGACGGTACCCAGAACCAGATAAACGGGCGCCGCAGGCTCCGGCGCGGAAGTCAGGACGCCGGTGAGCGCGATGTCATAGAGGCCACCTTCGGTACTGGAGCCGGTATAGCCGGCGAACACGGCCGAAGTATTGATGGGCTGATAGGTGCTGGTGGGATCGGCGTCCGAAAAAATTGCGGCGCCGTTGGTGCTAGCCGCGGCGTACAAGGATGAGCCGGTGATGGTGAGGAAGTAATAGCCGGCTGCGAAGGTTGCCGCGGGATTGGCAGCCAGGATGGAAGATCCGCCGGTGCCATTGGGATTATTGTCATTGGATTCCACTCCCACACCACTAAGAGTGAACAGGGAGAGCTGGGTGTCGAATCCGTTGGCATTCGGTCCGGCAACCGGTGTACTGGCCGAGAAGGCGCGCGGACTGGAGATAAAGATCTTGTAGACATCACCTTCCGTTAGGCCGGTGCTGGTGTCATAACTGAGGGTGCCAGCCAGGCTCGTCAACGGTGAGTCCTTAACAGCGGCGTTGTAGGGCACGAGTTCGGCCACACTTGGCAGATCGTGCGAGCTGTAAGCCGTGTCAGTCTCCGTGTAAGTCACCGCGCGCGCTGGCGAGACTATTAGCAGCAGTCCCGCGGCTGAGAGCAGAGTCAAGGAGAATGGAAGGCGCATAGAGAGGGCTGGCATTGGTGGTAGGAGCGATTTAGCCGGTCAGCGCCGGGATGATCAGCCCCGCAAAAGATCCCGGAATTCGCAAGGAAGCTTAACCCGGAAGTGGAGATACGCCTGCCCCCGCCCACTGAGTCCCCGCTGCTGTTCCCGAATGCTCTCCCAAGACGATCCTCAGCACTCTACGACCACGCCATAAAGCGCAATCGACCGACGATAGACAAGGATTTTTTTGCCAAGTAGAGACCAAGCTTGGCAGCCCAACGTAAGAGAACTTTCCCTAAGTCCTTAGGTCTAATGCCTTGCGCATAATGACGGCCACGCAAAGAAATTTGCCGGCCGGGTCATCGCGGCTTGGATTTCGCAGGAAGCCGCTGATCTATCCACCCCCGACCGACTCGCTCACCGTGCCAGTTTCCGCCAGGGCAGGGCAAAGGTGTTCGGCCTCCGCCAGAGCAATGGAATGGAGGATGCCGTGGAAGCCCGGCGGCTTGGCGTAGTCCACCGGCAGTGACTCGACGGCAAGATCACCGGCCCTGGGCTACTGCGTCGTCGCCGGCGCAGGTTTGAGCTTAGGCGTAGGCGTGGGCTGAACCACCGGCAGCGCAATGCCCGGCGTGATGAACTCTCTCACGCTCCTGACCGCTAGCTGGGCCTCGAAGTCCGCGGCGGAATGCTCCCGCCCGCAACTCACGTTGATCGTGACCGGCGTTCCGGGTTCGAGATGGACAAAGTTATCCGAGTAACGCGCGTCCGGATCCTTCGCGAGATTGATCCAAGTCCAGAGGGCAGGCTGAGCGCTCTCCAGCGTGACCCGGAACTGCTTGCCCGCGCCCGACACTTTCGTCTGAATCGACGGCGTCGGCAGGGTCAGTTCTCCTGGCAGTGCGAAGAACGCAAGGTTGGTCTCCGCCGACCCGCCCTCGGGGGTTACGGTCATCCACACCAGCAGGTTCGCGAGCCCCGCAGCCTTTTCCGCGTCAGTGAGCACAACCGACTCCACGAGCATCGTGCCGTTGGCGGGGAGTTGGATGGCCGTTTCATGGTGCCGCAAGACCTTCCCGTCCGTCGTCGCCAGCCGCCAGGACAGCGCCGCCTTTCCGCCCGTCAGCCAGTCATTAATGACGTGGATATCCACCTTGCCCTGCTCCGCGTTCACGTCCCCGGAAACCAGCACCGGCGCAAACATATGCCTCGCGTGATACTGCGACGCCTTCCACCGATGATAGTAGTCGATCATCGACCAGGTTTGCCCCGGCCAGGAATCGTTGTATTGCCAGACCAGTGCCGCCGTGGAATGCGGCCAGTCCCGCCGCCAATGCTCGACGGCGAAACGGAGTCCGAAGGCCTGGACGATCTGGCTCAACCAGAAAAGGTCATCGAGTTTGTCCGGAATTTTCCCGAAGTAACGGAGCACCTGCTTCAGGATTTCGTCTTGCGCAGAAAGTTCGTGGTAATGGAGGATCGGCGAGCTAAGCCCGGCGGCCAGATCGGCCTCGGTGGCGAAAGTCCGCGTGGAGGCCGGCTCGAGATAGGATTGGACTCCGAACTCCGCGACGAAGCCGTGAGTTTGGGCGTAACGGGAGAAGGGATTACTACCGTGCCCGAGTCCCCAGTCGTGGTAGTCCGGGGCTCCGGCGCCGCCGCTGGATGCCTGGTAAGGCTGACCCGGCGCCAGCTGGCGCACGGCTCCGCCGATCACCTGGTCGAAAAGCTCCGGGTAGCCCACATAACTCCTGATCTCGTTGTTCCCGCTCCAGATCGCGATCGAGGGATGATGCCGGACGCGCAGGATCTGGTCCTCGAGTTCCGGCTTCACGTTGGCGATGAACTTCTCGTCGAAACTGGGGTACGACGTATTGGCAAACTTGAACTCGAACATCAGCGCGATGCCCAGTTCATCACAGGCGTCGAAGAGCGCATCGTCCTCGTAAAATCCGCCGCCCCAGAGCCGGATGAAGTTGAAGTTGCACGCCGCCGCGTCTTGCATATACCAGCGCAGCACCTCGGGCGTGATCCGCGCCAGCAGATTGTCGGGGGGGATCATATCCGCTCCCTTGGCGAAAAACGGCTGCCCGTTGACCTTCAGCGTATAAGTCACCTCCCGCGTCTTCGGGACGGTCTCGAATTGCCGCAGCCCGATTCGCTTCCTCATCGTATCGAGCACAGCCCCGCTGGCGTCGAGCAACTGCACCTCCACGGTGTAGAGGTGCTGCTCGCCCAGCCCATTCGGCCACCAGAGCTTCGGCTGCGGGACGGTCAGGGTGAGCGCCGCCGCCAGATGCGCGACCGGTTGCTTGACCGTTCTGCCTTCTTCCAGCAGGCGCGCGCTCACCGCACAGCCCGAGGGAGCCAGGCCCGCCAGATCCGCCGTTACGTCGAGCCGTACGGAACCAGCGGAATCGTGGTGCTGGACCACGGCCAGGTTCGCCAGCCGCGAATTATAGGCGCGCAGTTCGATGCCCTTCCAGATGCCCATCGTCAGAATCGGACGGCACCAGTCCCAACCCCATTGGTACGGCGCTTTGCGGATCCAGCCCCAGCTCCGGTTGTGCATGGAAGCGCGCACGCTTGACTGTAGTTTGACGTCGTCAGGAAGAACGTTCGGGTGCTCTTTGAGGTAAGCCTCCGACCAGGCATTCGTTTCCGCTTGATCGGGGACCGGTAGAAATTGGATTTCGAGATCATTCTTGCCCGGCTTGAGGGCTTGCTTTACATCATAGACCCAGGTCCGGAACATGTTGTTGGTGGAGCCCAGCGCAGTACCGTTCAGCGTCACCGTGGCAAAGGTATCCAGGCCATGGCAGACCAATTCCACCGTTCTCATCGCCAATTGTTGGGGCGTGGCCTCGAAGGTCGTCCGATAAATCCATCCGGTCTGCGCCGCCCATTGTACCGCCTTGTTGTTATCCCGGTCATACGGATCGGGTATTTTCCCCGCCCGCAACAGGTCGCTGTAATGGTCGCCCGGGACCTGGGCCGGCAGTTTGTCGTTTTGCCCAACCTGCTGAAGCGTCCAGGCGGTTCCGCCCAGGTCCATCGTCAGCACCTGGCTGGGGAGCGGCGTCCCGGCCGGTGCGGCCGGAAGCTGCGCGCCCCTCGCAAATTCCCAAGGGTTCAGCGCCCACCCGGTCACGCCCATCCCGCACAATTTGCTAAAGGTCCGTCGATTCATCCTCCGACGATTCATCAGTGTGGCTGAAATGGCCAGTGCAGAAAGACGCGGGTGCGTTCTCACGGCACACTGGGGCGAAAAGGTTCTTACAAGGTTTCCAAGGGGGCGACGCGCGGGCAGCTATCGATCCACTCGCCTTCCGGGCGGGCCCAAAGAATGGCGTTTTGCAGCACCTGTTTGACCTCCGGCTGATAATAGGTCGGATAGGTCTCATGGCCGGGACGGAAGTAGAAAATCTTGCCGTTGCCGCGCCGCCAGGTGCAGCCGGAGCGAAAGACTTCTCCCCCCGCAAACCAACTGATAAAGATCGTCTCGTCGGGGGTCGGGACGGCAAAGGGTTCGCCGTACATTTCCTCGTGTGGGATCTCGAAATAAGGGCCCAGGCCGCGCGCCAGCAGATGCCCAGGCTGACAGACCCAGAGCCGTTCCTTTTCGCCGACTTGCCGATGGGTTAGCGAGCAGGTGGTGCCGAGCAGCCGGCGGAAAATCTTGGAGAAGTGGCTGGAATGGAGCACTACGAGCCCCATGCCCGCCAGCACACGCGCTTGCACCCGGTCCACGATCTGGTCCTCGACGGCGTGGTGGGCGCGGTGTCCCCACCACGTCAGCACATCGGTTTGCCGCAGGACCTCGTCGCTGAGGCCGTGCTCGGGTTGGTCGAGTGTGGCCGTGCGAACGCTGCAACCCCCCGCTTCGCGCAAGGACGCGGCGATTTGGCCGTGCATGCCCGCCGGATAAATCCGGGCGACTTCGGCATCCTGCTTTTCATGCACGTTTTCACCCCACACGGTGACGCGGATTTCCTGGTTCATGGTTGAGCAGGTTAACAAAAGCGCAAAATCGCTTCCATGCCGAACGGCGTTTGTGGTTTTCTACAAGAAACCGCTGCCCCGGAGAAAGCACCATGTCCAAACGACTTACACCTCCACATCATCGCTCTAACGGGCGGCTGCATTTACGGGGGTTGCTGCCGGGAGTGCTCTGCGTGCTCCTGCTGGGTGTTCTGACTTTGGGAATGCCGTGCCAGCGTTTGCGCGCCGCGAGCCTGCCGGAGGAAGGATCGGTCACCGCCGTCTACGGCGCGACGCCGCCGCCCGTGGTGATGTTTCCCGGTGGCGTGCTGTACGTCGAGGTGACCGATTTTGACGGTTGGCTCAACCTCCAGATCAAAAAGGGATTCCTGAATAACGATCCCTTTGTGAAGACCTACTGGCTGGCGAATTCCACGGTGCTGGAGGACGGCAAACCCCTCCGCAACTCCGATCTGATGGACAAGGGCCGCTGGGGCGAGACCGATCAGGCCACGCGCGGGGAATACAATCTCTTTGTGCGGCGGCAACTGGCCAACCTGCGGCTGGTCATCGACGACCAGCGGCTGGAAAGCCTCGTGCCCACCAAGATCGACCGGCTGGAGCGCCCGGACCGGACGCTGCACGAACTCCTTTACCAGTTGGACCGCACCGACCAAAACCGCGCCGAGTGGCAGCCGCTCTTGCGTGACTTCAAATTCCCGCATGCAGCCAAACTCACCCTGGGGCTCAAGCTCGAGGAAGGCCCCTGGCTCTATCTCCCGAGCGTGATCGCGCCGGCGCCGGCCGGCAAAGTCTCGCCCTTGATCCTGCAAATGGTTTCAACGTGGAGCTTTTTGTGTGCGCTGGGGCTGATCCTGCTGGGGATGTGGCGGTTCGTGGTGCTCGTGGGCCCAACCGACCTGCTGCGCGACGTGGATGCCCCGCTGCGCATCTCCAGCCGTCCGCAGAATCCCGCTGCGCCGCCGGTGATGTGCCATCCTTTTAGCCTGGCCCGTTGCCAGATGGCGTTCTGGTTTTTTCTGGTAGCGGCGGCCTATCTGTTCATCTGGCTAACGACGGATCGCGTAGACGGTATTAACGAACAGGTGCTCGGCCTGGTGGGCATCAGCGCGGGTACGGCGTTAGGCGTGGCTTTTATCAGCGGAGGCAAGGGTCCGAACCGGCCGATGGCCGAAGAGGCCACCCGCCAGAACGACCCGACGCTGAACCCGGCCGTGCGGGAAGCGGCCGCCAACCGCTACCAACGGCTCTCCGACCAGCAGGACCGGTTGGAGACTGCCACGCCGTTCGGGCGCGCGCTCGACGACCTGCTGACCGAGGATGGCGCGATCAGTTTTCACCGCTTCCAGATGGTGGCGTGGACGTTGGTGCTCGGCCTGATCTTCGTCATCCATTTCCTGGAGAATTATTCGCTGCCGGAATTCAGCGGGACCACCCTGGCGCTGATGGGCATCAGTTCCGGCACTTACCTGGGGTTCAAGCTGCCGTAGAGAGAAACCACTACGTAAAAACGAGTCCGCCGCTGCCACATCCTGACCGCCCATCAGGCGGAGAAGAGATGCCACAGCGGCGGAATCTTTCGCGTTTAGTAAAGGTGCCGACTCTTACTGAGGCTGGCCTTTTTTGTCGCCTTTGCCCTCACCCTTATCCTGACCCTTGCCCTGGCCGCCACCTTCTTGGGGCCCGGCGTGCGCGGCAGCCTGCTGTTGCGCCGCGTGAGGATGAGCTTGGGCGGCGGCCTGCTGTTCGGCCGCGTGAGGATGAGCCTGGGCGGCGTGCTCCTGTTGGGGCGCCTCAGCTTGGTGATGCTCCTGTGCGGCGTGCGGAGCCTCGGCGTCCTGATGGTGACCGGCCTGCGCGTCCTGATGGTGACTGCCCTGCACCGCCTGATCTTGCTTGGCAGCAGCGTCACGGGCAGTCGCTTGCCGGGCCGCCTTGCGCTCGGCCTTGGTGGAGCCGGGCGCTGCGGCAGCGGCGTCATGGCCGGCGGCTTTCCCAGCGTCGGCGGCTGCGGTGTGGGGGGCGGCAGGATTTTGGTGCTCGGCCGCGGTGCGGGCATCCGGGTGTTCCGGATGCTGGCTGGCGCTCTGGCGAGCCGTCATCTGCCTTTCGGTGGGCGGGACGTGCTCAGCCTTGGTGGCTTTTAACTCGCGTTCGTCGGGCTTGGCATTGATGCCGCCGGGACCATTAAAGCTGGCGCGGCTGGCGTTCTCATGGATGACCGTACGATCGACATAAATATTATGAATGACGGACGTGTTTACATGGGTAACCGCTGTGTTGTAACGGAAGCGTTCGCCATCCCAGCGGCCGCCATCGTAGCCGTGGCCGCCGTAGCCGTAGCCATAATTCACCCCGCCGTAGAACCCGACCTCGGGGCCCCAATAGCCGTCATTGAAGACATAGAGCCCGTTATTATAGCCCCAATAACCGGGAGTCCAGACCAGCCCAACCCGGGGAGGGGCGGACCAGACGCCGGGCACCCAGTAGTAGCCGCCGTCACCGTAAGCCCAGTAGCCGGGGGACCACAGATAACCGTCTTGCGGGCAAGGCGGCTGGTCGTAAACCGGGAGCGCGGGCGGAGCGATGTTGATCGAAACGTCGACCGCGGCGGGTGAGGAGGTAATAGGAAGCGCGCCAAGCAGGAGCGCCGGGAGTAAGTAGCGGAGTTTCATAGGTATTTACGAGTTAACTTCTCAGTCTGACGCGCCTGGGGGCGGATCATTCAACCGAACTTTTAGCCGCTCGGGGAAGCCTGTCCAATAAGCAGATCGGATGCCCGTCGGTCGGCAAAAAGGCACGGCGCGTTCCGGGCGGATCGTCTGCTTTTCAGTAGCGGCCCAAGCGCATTCGATTAGGCTCTGCGTGCGAAACAGAACCCCGGACCCGCGTGAACGAGTCGAGCGACGAGCCAAGCCAGCCCCTGGTGCAGATCGAGCAGGTGACGAAGACCTTTGGCGACAAGGTGGCGCTGCAAGATATCAGCTTCTCCGTCCCGGCAGGCCAAATCTGCGGATTGCTAGGACCCAACGGCGCGGGTAAGACAACCCTGTTCCGGCTCCTGATGGGTATTCTGAAAGCCACGGCCGGAACGCCGCTGGTCGACGGCCTGGATGTCTTCGAGCAGCGAGTGCAAGTCAAACGTTTGATCGGTTTCCTGCCGGACGAACCGGTTTTCTATTCCTATCTCTCCGGGCGCGAGATCCTGGAGTTGAGCGCTGCCATGCACGGGTTGGATGTGCGCGCGACCATGAAGCGCATCGTCCCGCTGATCGCCCAGACGCGACTGGCGGACGACATTAACAATTACGCTGAGGATTATTCCCGCGGGATGAAGAAGAAGCTCGGCCTGCTTCTGGCGCTCTTGCACGAGCCGAAGCTCCTGATTCTCGATGAGCCGACCAACGGGCTGGATGTGGAGTCCACCCACCTCTTCTATGATCTGATCCAGGCCGAGGCCAGGCAGGGGACGACGGTCATTTTTTCGACCCACCTGATGGATCACGTAACGAAGCTTTGCTCGCACGCGATCATCATCAACGAAGGGCGAGTGGTGGCAAAGGGCTCGCTGGCGGAACTGCGCGCCGCCTTCGGCGAGACAGCCAGCCTGGAGGACATCTTTCTCAACCTGACCGCCCGGCCGCCCCAAACATGAGGAGCGGCGCGATCCAGGCCACACCACCCGGCTTCGGGCGCACCGTCCGGCTGCTGCTCGGGGCGAGTTTGAAGCGGGCGGCCGGACGCCGCAAGCGCCAGCGGGAATTGATGCGCAGCCGGGCGCGCAAGGGGTCGATGGACGTCGCCTGGCTCGGCTTCGTGGCGACTTTGCTGGTGACAGCGCTGGTCAATGGCGGCGCTGCCTTCGTGGTCTCGGGCGTGGTCGCAGCCGGCGAACGGCTGACCGCCGAGCAGCAGGGGAAGATCGTCGTGCGCGAACGCCTTTTCGAGGAGATTCAAGATGCCACCGCTCGAGCGCCGGCGGAAGGGCACCGACCTGGGGAAGACTCCTACCTGGAGAAATTTTTCTTCAGCGAAGCCTGGCACATCTCGCGCCAAACCGGTGAAAACGCGGCCGTCGTTGCCCGGGCTTTGCGGGAGTCCTATCGCCGGCACGGCAGCCGCGGCTTCGTGGCGGAAGAGGAGGCCGCGCCGGGCCTGGAGGCGCTGCCGCGGATAGGTTCCTTCGCGGCCATGCTGGGTTCCATCATTTTGCTCTGGTGGTTCGTCATGCTGGTGTTTCAAGGCGAGGGCCTGGAGATCGATCTGCAGCGGCGCCGGCATCCGATGTGGGAGTGGCTCTTCAGCCATCCGGTGGCGCCGGGCGCCATCTTCATGGCCGAGATGCTCTCGCCGATCGCGGCTAATCCCATCTACTGCACCGCGCCGCTTTTTCCGGGGCTTTTATACGGCTTCGTGCATGGCCCGGAAGTGGGTGTGCTGGCCGGCATTGTCATCGGCGTGCCGCTGGCGATCGCCGCCGCCTGCCTGGGGAAGGCGCTGGAGATCGGCGTGACCTTGCGTTTTTCCCCGCGCTCCCGTGGCGCGATGATGGGGCTGATGAGCTGGATCGGGTACGCCTCGATGATGCTCTTTATCCTGGGCGCCGTCTCGAGTTCCAAGATAGCCGGACCCGCCGGGCGGCTGCTCCAGCCGCTCCTGCAACTGCCCTGGCCCTATCTGGGCTGGTTCCTGGGGCAGTCGGACGGCGCCTTCGTGCTGCCGTTGGGCATCGCGACATGCCTGGCGCTGGCTGCCTGCTCGATCGCCGGAGCGGTCTGCTTCAGCGTCTGGGGAGCGCAGCAAGGACTGAGTGGCAATTTCGGCCGGGCGGATCCAGCGCCGGCTTCCGCCAAACACCGCGACATCCGGTTTGGCGCGCGGCCGCTTTATCGCAAGGAACTCCTCTGGTTTGCGCGCGACCGCAGCGCCATCGTGCAGACGATCCTGATCCCCTTCACCGTGGCGGGCTTTCAGCTTTTTAATCTGCGCGGCCTGGCCAACCAAGCGCAAGGCGCCTGGAACTATCTGTGCGGGGCGGCCATCCTTTTCGGCACGTACTTCCTTTGGATCCTGGGGCCGAAATCGCTCGGGTCGGAGGGCGGGGCGCTTTGGCTGGCTTTGACTTGGCCGCAAGGTCTGGAGAGTTTACTTAAGGCGAAAGCGTGGCTGTGGTCACTGATCTCGTCGGTCATCGTGGCGTTGATTCTCGGCTATGCCGCTTTTCAGTTTCCCGCCGAGAGCTGGAAGATTTTGTTGGTCGGGATCTGCTGGCTCTTCTTTGGCCGGAGCATGGCGGAGAAAACGGTGACTCTCGTCCGGGTTCCCTCCGAATCAGGCGAACCGGCGAAAATTTCCCGCACCCGGCAATGGGCGGCCTCGCTCGGGATGCTGACGTTCGCCATCGGCATCTTTACTCAGCAGTGGCATGTCGCCATCATGGGGATCGTCTACTCGTACGTCACGGCGGCGGCCATGTGGGAGAACTTCCGGGCGCGGCTGCCGTTCCTGTATGATCCCTGGTCAGAAAAGCTGCCGCCGCCACCGACGTTGATGCACGCGATGATCGCGATCAGCGTGCTGGTGGAAGGTGGCGCGGTCCTGACGGGGGTCGCGCTGGGGGTCCTGGGACGGAACAATCTCGCGACCGTACAGGTGGTCATTTACGGCTTTTGCGCGGTACTCGTGTCCCTCGGGCTGGCAAAGTTTCTGCGGGACCGCGACGTCAGTCTGCGTGATGTCTGGTTATGGCCATCGGGTGGGGCGGCTCAGTTCGGCTGGGTGGGTTCCCTGGCGCTGGGCGTTGGAGGCGGGGTGGGGTTGGGGCTGTGCGCTTGCGGGTATCTGACGGTTTTGCTGCAATTCCCGGCCCTGGCCGAGATCATCCACCAAGCGCAGGCGCGGATGGCGGAAATCCCGGGGCTGCGCACTTCTTATATCATCATGGCGGTAGTTTTCGCCCCGTGTGCGGAAGAGTACCTTTTTCGCGGCCTGCTCTTCCGGGCGCTGGATCGCGAGTGGGGCGGTTGGAAGGCGGTGATCGGCAGCGCGGCGTACTTCGCGATTTACCATCCTGTGTTGTCCTGGTTGCCGGTCAGCCTGCTGGGCGTGGCGAACGCGCTCTTGTTCAAGAAGACCGGGCGGCTGGCGCCGGCGGTCGTCTTGCACATGGTTTATAACATCGTGGTGACAGGCTTGGGTTAGGCCCGCGGCGGCGTCAGCAACTGCAACTCCGCGATCGACCAAAACTTGTCTTTGGCCGCCAGCGTTTGCGTCACCCGGACGAACCTGACTGGCACCGCCGGAAAGGAAATCTGGGTCAACCTACCGGTGCCTCTGCCGGTCGCGACCGGCTGCCCCCAGGTGCTGCCATCGACCGACACTTCCACCTTATACCCGCGCGGGTAATCGGTGTGATTGCCACCATCCAGGGTCACTCCCGAAATGGCAGTGACCTCGGGCAGCTCGATCTGGTACCATTCGCCGGGATGCTGGGGAGCGCCGCTGGTGTAGCGCGTCTCGCTCCTGCCGTCCAAGGCCAGGGGAGCGGAAGGCGCGCCGTCGCTGGCGGTAACCTTCCAGCGGGCGCGATCCGGCAGCGGCTGCGGCACGATGTTGGGCAACTCCGCCAACGTCCAGGGCGTGGCGCGCCCTTTGGTGGCCTGGCGCAAAGCCGCCACCTCCGCAGGCGCGATCAGGGTGGCATCGTTACCGAAGCTGATCCGGACGTAGGAAGCGATGGACGCGATCCATTCATCGCTGTTGTCGCTTTGCGGCGGCATGACGGCATCGTAAGTCTTGCCACCGATCGGTCCGGTCGCGCCGTGCAGGAGAATGGCCAGAATGCTTTGTGGCGGAGCCAGGACCGTGCTGGAGCCGGCCAACGGCGGCGCCAGGGTAGTGCCTGGTGCTTGACCATCCATGGCCATGCCTTTGCCGTCGAAACCGTGGCAGGCAAAACAGAGTTGCTGGTAAACGGTCTGACCCTTTTGCAGCAGCTTGATTTGGTCGGGCGCAAACACCGCGGGCTCGAACTGGTGCGGCTGATAGAGCAACTGCTGCCCGATCTCCTGGACACCCTTGAGTGAATTCGAGGCCGTAAGCGTGTAAATAGCGGTTTGCCACCCCGGCCATTTGAGGATCTTGCCAGTGGCCACGGCCTGCAATGCCACGGTCGGGTCTGCATCGCCCGCGAGTGCCTGCACATCGGCTTTGAGCGAGGCGTCGCCTTGCTTAAACAAGCTTTCGCTGACGCGGATCGCGGCCACGCGCACGTAGGGGTCCTGATCCCGGAGTTTTTCGCGCACGAACGCCGGAGTCACGGCGTGCAAGCCTTCCAAAGTCCAAAGGGCATGCTGGCGAGCCAGCGGATGCGGGTTGCCGCGCGTCATGGCAAGCAATTCCGGCACGACGGACTGGTCCTGGCGCAGGACGAGGAGCTTCTGGGCCTGGTCCCGCCACCAGCCGTTGGGATGATCCAGATGAGCGACCAGTTGCGCGGACGTTTCGTCGAACATGTGCGGCGGCGAACCGGGCGTCAGGCCGTCGTACACCAAGCGCCAGATGCGGCCGCAGCCGGTGTTTTTCTGCAAGCCGTATTGATCGATCACGCGGCGCAGATACGACCCCGGCAGGGTCCACTCGCCTTCCTGGATAATGCCCCGGTACATATCCACGATGTAGAGGCAGCCATCGGGCCCGGTGGTGGCGAAAACCGGCCGGAAATAAGGATCGGTCGAACGGATGAACTCGGAGTGTTCCGCCTGGTAAGGGTTGCTGATGGTGGTCAGGCCAGCCGCGCCCGCGACCTTGGTGCGGCGGATCAAGCGGCCGACCGGTTCCGGCAGCAAGACATCGCCTCGCAGGTCTGCGGGCAAGCGGTCGCCGCGATATACTTCCTGGCCGCCACAGCCGGTGAAGTGGTTGAGCGTTTTATCGGGGCGCGAGCGAGGCGCCCCCCCCTGAAAATCGGCCAAGCCGATGGCGGGCCAAGTCTCCATGAAGCCAGGCTCCATTTGACCCTCTACATCAATGGCTCCGTAGAGGACATGGGTTTGGAAGTGGTATAGTCCTTTCTCGGCGCCGGCGTTGGAAAACCACAGCTTGCCATGATCGTCCTGGGCCAGGCCCCACTGGCCGCCGTTGGGGGCAGTCGGCTCCTTGAGTGTGGCGCCCTCCGGGGTGAGGCGGAGGCGGAAGTTGTTGTAGGTCGTGTAGATCCAGTTATCCAGCGACCAGAGCATGCCGCTGGGCTGGTGCTCCATGTTGGCGCCGTTGTTGCCACCCACGTAGAAGGGCTTTTTGCCGTTGGAGACGCCGCCATCGCGGGTGTCCGTATAGAGGTCGAGATTGAAAGTGTTGGTCAGGCCGATGAGCACCCTCCCCCGGTCGAGGGGCAGGACCATGCGCGGCAGGACCACGCCGCCAAGGAAGATGGTGTGCCGGTCGTAAACGCCATCACCGCGGGTACTTTCATGCCGGGAAACGCAGCTGACCGGGGCGAACTCGTTTTTGCGGTCCGCGTCTTCCATGTAGGTGCGCATTTCCGCGACGTACATGCGGCCGTTGCCATCGAACGCGCAGAGGACCGGCTCCTGGATCAACGGCTCGCTCAGGACGAGCTCCAGATGATAGCCGGGCGGCAACTGAATGGTTTTCAGCTCGTCCGTGGGGGAGAGCACCGGCGGCGGCGGTTGCGGCGGGAAGGCCGGATCGGGAACGTACTTCGCGGCGGGATCCGGAGCAGCGGCGGCGAGGGCCCAAACCGGCAGGGTGAGCAGAGCCGCCGCCAGCGGCGCGAGGAGAACGCTCGTTTTCGTCATGGAGGAGAACAGTCGCGGGCAGAAATCATTCACCGGAGGCCAGCGCAAGGAAACATAAAGTAATTGTCACCACGAATGGTTCAGGCTAGGGACGCGTTTGTGAGCACGCCCGCCCGTCTGCTGCCCGGATTCGCTTTGGCCGCCTTGTTTGTCCTCGCGCTCGTCGGCGGGCAGAGACCAGCCGCCGCCCAGAGCGAACAGACGGTAAGCATCGCGGCGTCCGACGCCATGAAGTACAACGTGACGGCGATTACCGGCCACAAGGACGAGCCGATAGTCATCACGCTGACCAACCAGGGCAGCCTGCCGAAGGCGGCCATGGCGCACAATCTGGTTATCCTCAAACCCGGCACTAATGCGATCTCGTTTGCCATGGCCGCCAGCGCGCACAAGGCGGACGATTACATCCCGAAAGACAAAGCGGACCAGATCATCGCGGCGACCAAACTGCTCGGCCCGGGGGAGTCTGACACCATCACGTTTCTGCCGGCGGAAGCCGGGGCTTATCCGTTTGTCTGTACGTTTCCGGCGCATGCCTTGGCGGGCATGCACGGGGTGATTACAGTGCAATAGGTCGCACTGCGCGGCCTTGCTCAAGGCGCTGCAGGCGAGGCGGACGGGTGCGGCGCGGGCTTGGGGGGCTGTTGCGGCGTGGTGTCATACCCGGGGCAAACTTGAGCGACATTCGGCGTCACATTCGCTTCGGTATCGCCGACTGCCCAATGGATGCCGCTGAAAAGCAGCTTCTGAAAGTCCGGGCTGCTCCACGTGTCTTCCCGATGGGCCAGCGCCGTATAGAAAACCCGCCCTTTACCATACAGGTGCGCCCAGGTTTCCGGGTAAGACGGGCGCTGATACATCCACCCTTGCATCCCCGCGGTCTGCTGCACAAAGAGGACGTGCAAGTCCGGCGCCAGGTTGATCAATGAATACCATTCTTCCTTCGTGTTGAGGCCGTTCTTCAGATCGGCCAGGCCAGGAAAAGCCGGGTCGGCACAGGTAAGTTGCGCGGTTTGCTGCGCGGTGTGGCTGAGGAACTCGCCGCCTAACATCGCGATATAGGGATCAATGGTGCCCTTCGGCCCATGGAAAGTATCGCTCGCGCAATGGCTGCCGATGAAGCCTTTACCCGCCTTAATAGCATCCAGTAAGGCGGTTTTGCCTTCGGGCGTCATCGGCGGGGTTTTATCGGTCCCGGGTTTGGTCAGGTCACCGGTCGTGTAAAAGAGGAAGGCGTCGTACTTTGCCAGGTTTCCCGGCGTGAAAAGGCTGCCGTCCTTGGTAAACGTGAATTCGACCTGGTTCTGCGCCGCCAATGGCGCCAGCACCGTCTCGACGTAAGTCAGCGCGCTGCCGTTCTGCTTGATGACCGAATGCTCGAAACCAGCGGACTTCGTGAACACCAGGATCTTATGCACCGGGGCGGCGGCGGCAAAAAGTATCGGCGGGTGGAAAGAGCTGGCCAACGCGAGGGCCAGGACAAATACCGGCGGGGAGGCGAACTTCATGCCAGCAGCTTGCCCGGAGTCGCGACGGTTATCAATGCCGAAGCCGCCAGAGCAACTTCTTGGCGTAGGCCGCACACCGCTCGCGGACGGCCCTCTCGTCCGGCACCGGCTGAATGCCGAACTCCGGCACCTCGGTTTGCACCCGACCGTCCCCCGGATGCAGGATGATCCAGGCCAGGACCCGCAGGAGCGCGGGCGCGGGGATCGTGTCACGGATCTGCTCGAAGACCAAGAGGGCGATCTCGCCTTCGTTCTCGTCTCGGGCAAGATCGGCCACGGCGCAGACGGATAGCAGGTTGCGGGTGCGTTGGTCCAAGGACCCATTCTGGCCCGGCGGCCAAGACGTGAGCACGTCCGCGATGGAGTCCAGGCGAGCCTTGGCGTCCTCCGGCAAACCCTCCAGGCTCGTCGCGACCGGCACGTAGTAGCCGGCGTCGGGCGGCAAATCGTCGTACCGAATAGCGGCGATATCGGCAGCGGTGATTGTCTGCCAGTTGGCTCCGACGGCCTGATCGAGTGCAGGCGCTAGCGCAGCCGCGTGGACCCGCCATCGGCCGGCGGCCAGACCGACGACAAGCCAGGCCGATAGCGCCAGGGCGATCCAGCCCTTGGCGGCGCGGTCCAGGCGGCGCGGTCCCCCATCCCAGCGGAACAAGCCATAAGTCGCCAGGAAAGCCGCCACTCCGATGACCCCCAGCGCCAGCAACGCAAACAGCGCACCCGCCAGACCGCCGGCAGCCGGCGCCAGGCACGCATCCAGCGCCTCCACGGCATACCGGCCCGGGAGGAAATCAGCGATCCGTTGCGCCCAGGCGGGCAAGCTGCGCAGCGGCACCCCCACCCCGCCGATAATGATCATCGGCAGGAAGACGCATTGGCCGATGGCCTGGACCGACGGCACATTGTCCGCCAGCATGGCTATGATCAGGCCAAGGCCCAGGAAAGCCCAGCAGACGCAGCCAAAAGCGAGCACGAGTTGCCCCGGGTGCGCGGGCCAGGGTGTACCGTAGAGTGCCCAGGCGAGAACGAGTTGCAGCACGGCCGCGGAACCGACCAACAACGCCCGCGCCACGCTCGCGCTCAGGATGATCGCGGCGGCGGGCGCCGGCAGCAGCCGGTACCGGCGCCAGATGCCGCGATCCCGCTCGGCCACGAGAGCGGTCGGCAAGCCGAAGCAAGTGCCTCCGAGAATGGTAATCGTCAGCAGTTGCCCCATTTCATGGAGCAGCGGCGAACGCGATGAACCGAAGATGCTGGCGAACGACAGCAGGAAGAAGATGGGGACGATGTAGCCGTAGATCACTGGTCCGCGACTGCGGAAGTTCAGCCGGAGGGTCAGGAGCAGGTGCTGGATTAGTCCGGCGATAACCGGGCGGCCGCTCCAGTGGGCGCGCGGCCTGGCCGGCGGGACGGGTGCGGTGACCAGGGATCCGGGCACGGCTCGAGCACTAGCCGTTAGTTCGATGAAGACGTCCTCCAAAGCCGAGGCGGCCGAGCTTTGGCCGGATGGTGCGAGAGAGACCGAGCCGCGGGCAATGAGCTCGGCGGGACCGCCGCTGGCGACAACGCACCCCTCGCGCAGAATCGCCAGTTGGTCGCAAAGGAGACAGGCTTCGTCAAGGTCATGCGTCGTGAGCAGGACCGTGCGGCCTTCGGCACGCAATTGGAGGATGGCTTGGTGGAGTTCTCGCCGCGCCAGCGGGTCCAAGCCAGCGGCGGGTTCGTCGAGCACCAGGATCTCCGGGTCGTTCACGAAGGCGAGCGCCAGAGCCAGACGCTGCTTCTGTCCGTCTGAAAGTGAGTCGTAGGCAGCATCGGCTTTCTCCGTGAGGGAGAAGCGGGCCAGCAACGCCTCCGCCGGCACGCCGGCAGGGTAGAAAGCGCCAAACAAGCGGAACGCCTCGCGGGGCGTCAGACGATCCTGCAGCGCGGTCGCTTGCAAGGCAACGCCAAGCCGGGCGCGGGCGCGCTCCGGCGCAGCGAGCGCGTCGACTCCGGCGATTGCAATGGAGCCGCCGTCCGGCTGACGCAATCCCGCGACGCATTCGAGCAAAGTGGTTTTGCCGGCGCCATTGGGACCGAGCAGACCGAACACCGTTCCTGCGCCAACTTCGAAGCTGATGCCGTCGAGGACGAGGCGGCCGCCGTAGCTCTTGGTCAGTCCGGCGACGCGGATTTTCGCGGACATGGCAGGGCCACTGTGTGGTTCCGGCCGCGGCAAAGCAACCCGAGCCCTGCTTGGTCCTACTCCGCTTTGGGAGTCCCTTTGCGCACGAGCAGGTTCTGGCCGGTCATCTCCAGTGGGCGCTCGAGCCCGAGCAGGGAGACCACCGTCGAAGCCACATCGGCCAGGATGCCGTCCTCGACGATGAAGTCCGCGGCGTCGGCCGCGACGTAGAACAGGTGCACCAGGTTCGTCGTGTGCGCGGTGTTGGGGGAGCCGTCGGGATTGCGCATGTACTCGCAGTTGCCGTGATCGGCCGTGATCAGGGCCTTGCCCCCCAGCTCCAACACGCGTGCCACCACCTGCCGCACCGCGTCATCGATCGTCTCGACTGCCTTGATCCCGGCCGCCACCACGCCCGTGTGTCCGACCATATCCGGGTTGGCGAAGTTCAGGACGATCAGGTCGTAGTTCGGCAGTGCGGCCAACACCTCGGCGGTGACGCCCGGGGCGCTCATCTCCGGCTGCAAATCGTACGTCGCAACCTTCGGCGACGGCACGATCTTGCGATCTTCGCCGGGGAACGGCGTCTCCAGTCCGCCATTGAAGAAGTACGTGACGTGCGGGTACTTCTCGGTCTCGGCGAGGCGGAGCTGGCGCAAACCGGCCTCGCTCACCACCTGTCCCAGGATTTTGTCGAGGGACTGCGGCGGGAACACGTGCGGGCAGGTGTACTTGGCGTCGTACTGGGTCAGCGTGACATAATGCACGCGCGGCCAGACTTCCCGGTCGAAGCCGGTGAAGTTCTCTTCCAGGAAGGCCGCTGAAAGCTGGCGCGCGCGATCCGCCCGGAAGTTGAAAAAGAACACCACGTCGTCGTCGCGCACCCGTTGTTCGCCGGCGCCCGGCGGATTGAAGACCATGGGCGGCAGGAATTCGTCCGTCGTGCCGCCGGCGTAGAGCGGCGCCAGAGCTTCGCTGGGATCCATGGCGCAAATCGTCCCGCGGCCAAGCACGATGGCGTCCCAGGCGAGCTTGGTGCGCTCCCAACGCTGGTCGCGATCCATGGCGAAGTAGCGGCCGATGACGGTGACAATGCGCGCCCCGCTCGCCGCCAGCCCGGCTTGCAGCTGTTCCAGATAGGCAATGCCGCCGGTGGGTGACGTATCCCGTCCGTCCATGAAGGCATGCACGTAGATTTCTGACACGCCCGCTTCATGTGCCGCGTTCGCCAAGGCCACAAGATGGTCCAGGTGACTGTGCACACCCCCATCGCTGACCAGCCCGAGAAAATGCAGCCGGCGGCCAGGCTCCGCCGCCTGGGCGAAGGCGGTCTTGACGGCCTCCAGCGCGGGCAGCTTGCCCTCGGCGATCGCCTTGGTGATGCGCGTCAAATCCTGATAAACGATGCGGCCGGCGCCGAGATTCAGGTGGCCGACCTCCGAATTGCCCATCTGTCCGTCCGGCAAACCCACATCCGCGCCGCTGGCGCTCAGGCGCCCGTGAGGATAGGTGGCGAGGAGATGCGCCTGGAACGGGGTTTTCGCCAAGACGGTGGCGTCCCCTTCGCGCTCCGCGTTTTCCGGCGAATGCGGGTTGATGCCCCAGCCGTCGCGGATGATTAGGATGACCGGTGCTGCCATAGAGGAAAGTGGTTGGATGTTCGACGGACGATTTGTCAGACGCGAAAGACGGCAAACTGTTCAGACCGGCGCGCGAAACTTCTGTCGGACCGCGGTCGCCCCAGCCCCGGGGAAGCTTTCGCGGTGGCAATCGCGCGCCTTTTGGCAGAGCGTGGCCGCTCCCCGATGAGACAACGTAATTACCTGCTGGCGCTCGCGTTGCTGGCGCTGTTCATCGCCTCGGGCGTCCTTTACTTCCGCGCTTTTGTCGTCCAGAAGCCGTTTGGCATCATCCTTTTTGTCGGCGAGGGCCTGGTCTCCAGCCAGTTAACCGCCGCGCGTTTGTACGACGGCGGCGCCGACCGCCGGCTTGCCATCAACTCGCTGCCGAATGTGGCGCTGCTCAGCACCCATGCGGCGGATTTCGCGGTATCGGATGCCGCCGCGGCCGCCAGCGCGCTCGCTTGCGGCGCCAAGGTCAACCACGGCGCGCTGGCCGTCGATGCTCAGGGCCGTTCGCTGCCTACCATCCTGGAGTTGGCCCGGCAGCACGGCCGGGCCGTGGGTCTGGTGACGAACGGCTGCCTGACCGATCCCACGCCAGCCGCTTTTTATGCCCACCTGGCGGATGGACGGGATCGCGACGGGTTGGCGGCACAATTGGCCGACCGCGGCGGCCTGGATGTGATCCTGGGCGGAGGCGGAGGCGATTTCCTGCCGGAATTCAAAGGCGGCCGACGCCGGGACGCGCGTGACCTCGTGCTGGACATGACCCGGAACGGGTACTCGGCCTTGCGCGGGACCGATGATCTGGCGGGGGTGCAGTCCTGGCTCGGCCCGAAGTTGCTCGGTCTTTTCAGCGCGGACGCGTTTGTCTTTCGCGACCAGCTCAAGACGGCCAACACGCAGCCGGCCCTGGCGGACATGGTGCGGCTGGCGATCGAGGTGCTGCAACGCAAGGCGGGCGGGTACGTCCTGGTGGTCGATGCGGGTTTGACGGGCCGGGCGGCCATCGCCAACCGGGGCGAACGAGTCATGCAGGAATTGGTGGAGTTGGATCACGCGGTGGCGGTTGGGCTGCAATATGCGGGTGCGAAGACTCTGGTACTAGTCGCCGGCGGCGAAGCGACGGGCGGCATGGCGCTCAACGGCTACCCGCTGCGGCAGGATCGCGGCGTCTCGCTCCTGGGGATGAACGCGTACGGCTTGCCCGCCGTAGCCTGGGCCACTGGGCCTGACGGGCCGCAGTTGCTCGCGCCTGGAACACAGGCGCCTGGCGCGCAGGCGCCTGCCACACCAACACCCCCGCCCGCCGAACCGGCTGCCTTCTACGCGCCGTACGCGGCCAATGTCGCGGACGATGCGATCGCGGCGGGCTTCGGCCCCGGATCGTCCCAGTTGCGCGGCTTTCTGGATAATACGTTCATCTTCGACCTAGTACGATCCGAGCTGTAGGCCGCTCCGCCAAGTGGTGGTTCTTTATGCATGGTCTGGTGATTTTCGATCACCTTGGACTTTGCGGGGCTATCAATTCTCAGAATGAAAAGGCCAGTCACCTGCCGAAAAAGCCCCGATCTATCAGGTGAGGCCCAAAAATAACGCGTGCGACCGATAAGGCACCGTTCCTGCTAAGTTGCCCGCCTGCGCCGGGTAGACAAACCCGGCCTCTTCGACTTCGGGCTGTTGGACCGGTTCTCCCCGGTCCAAAAGTTCGTACCGGGGATGTAACCTTCACCTGAACAGAAATAGTCTGCCGCGAGAGCAAAGAGCGGCCTGTGGTAAGCCGAAAGAAGTAACTGCGTTATGGATAAACTAGCGAAGCGATTTATCGAACAAATGAAGGATCCGAAACAGCGAAAGCTGTTCTTTGCGATCATCGGAGGAAAAGCCATGGGAGTGGGATTGTGCTTCCTGCTGATCACCTTGGGCGGGATGTACTTTGGCTCCACCTCCAAGGTGCACGCGCAAGATGCCTCCCCCACGGCCTCCGTGGCGGCGGCACCGGCCGCGTCAGCCTCACCGGCGGTGCCCGTGGCGCCGATCGCGGCGGCCACACCGGCTCCGGCCGCGCCCGCGCCGCCCAATCCGCCTTACGTGAACCCGATCAACACGATGTGGGTGCTCGTCACGGCCTTCCTCGTCTTCTTCATGCAAGCGGGCTTCATGTTCCTGGAAGCCGGCTTTGCGCGGAGCCGGGAATCGGTCAACGTCATGCTCGAAGGCGTGGTGGATACCTGCCTTTGCGGTGTCCTCTTCTACCTCTGGGGCTTCGCCTGGATGTTCGGTCACGGCAACGGCCTGATCGGCTGGGGCGACGGCGCCGGCCACACGTGGTATTGCATGCAGCATCTGCCGGACACCTATGAAGGCACCGGCGTCGCCACGTTGGCGATCTTCCTCTTCCAATTCGCTTTCGCGGATACCTGCTCGACGATCACTTCGGGCGCCATGGTGGGCCGCACCGGTTTCTGGGGCGATCTGTTCTACTCCTTCGGTGTGAGCGGATTCATCTACCCGATCTTCGGTCACTGGGCTTGGGGTCCGGACGGCTGGTTGACGACCATCGGCAGCGCAGGCCATCCGTTTGCCTTCCTCGGCACGCCTTTCCACGATTTCGCCGGGTCGACGATCGTGCATACGATCGGTGGCACCATCGCCTTGGCTGGAGCGATTGTGCTCGGGCCGCGTTTGGGCCGCAAATTCTCCCGTGACGGCGGCGGGCCCATGCCCGGCCACAACATGCTCATTGCCTCGGTCGGCGCCATCATCCTTTGGTTCGGCTGGTACGGGTTCAACCCCGGCAGCACGCTCTCGGCGATGGATTTTCAGGGCATCGCCCGCGTGGCCACCAACACCACGCTGGCGGCAGCGTCGGGCGGTTTGGCGGCGTTGTTCTTTGTCTATCCCCGCTCCAAGAAGTGGGATTGCGGCATGACGATGAACGGGCTTCTGGCCGGTCTGGTGGCGATCACCTGCCCGTGCTATTGGGTTTCGCCGGCGGGCGCGCTGATCCTGGGCGCCGTGGCGGGTGTCGTGGTGGTACTCGGCACCGATATCTTGGAGTACCTGCGAATCGACGATCCTTGCGGCGCCTGGCCGGTACACGGTCTGGCGGGTATGTGGGGTACGATCAGCCTGGGCCTTTTCGCCACGGGTGAATACGGAGCGTCCACACCGACCGGAGCGGACACTTCGGTCGTTGTGAAGGGTCTCTTCTATGGTGGCGGTCCCAACCAACTCTACGCCCAGCTCATCGGCAACCTGAGCATCGCCATCGGCGTGTTCGTGGTCTCGATGCTCATGATGTGGGCGGTGAACCTGACCGGCACGCTCCGCGTCTCCAAGGAAGGTGAACTGGAAGGCCTCGACCTCCATGAACACGGCGGTCATGCGTATCCCGAGCTGACGAGCTCGGTGAGTTAAAGAGTCTAGATCCCAGGGATCTCCTGCCAAGGCTGACTCGTTGGTTTGAGTCAAGTCCTGGATTGGGCAGCAATGGACAGGCGGTGGGGAGCAATCTCCACCGCCTGTTCTTTTTGCGGCCGGCGGACGCTCCGCTGGGACGCTTGTTCTTTTCCGGCGCGGGCTGCCTCACCCGGCTATACTCCCTTCGTTGTATGGCCTTGCCTCAAGATAGTCCGTGGCGACGTTGGCTGAACTGGCACACGGCGGCGATTGCGCTGGCGCTCGGGCTAATCGGGCTAGGTGCCTGGTATGCGCCGTTCGCCTTCTGGTTCAAGCACGTGCATCGCTGGGTGGTCCACCTGGGCTGGGCGGGGCCGGCTTTTTTCGTCCTGATTTATATCGTGGGCACCGTGCTTTGCGTGCCGGGGATCGTGATGTCGATGGCGGCGGGACTGCTTTTCGGTTTGTGGGGCATCGGGATCGTCTCGGTCGGTGGGACGATCGGAGCGACCCTGGCATTTATCATCGCGCGTTATCTGGCGCGCGAGAAGCTCCTGCGCCTGGCGGCCGGTAACGCCACTTTTCACGCGATCGACGATGCTGTACGCGGGCAAGGAGGCAAACTCGTGGCCTTGCTCCGCCTGAGTCCCATGATTCCCTTCAACCTCAGCAACTATCTGTACGGCTTGACCGACGTGAAACTCGGTCACTATGTGCTCGGCACCTGGATCGGGACGATCCCCGTGATTTGCCTCGAGGTTTATCTAGGCGCAGCTGGCAAGGTGGGCCTGAGCGAACATCGCCATGCCCGCAGTCCGTTCGAATACGTGGTCTTCGGCATGGGCCTCGGCGCGACCATCGCCGTGACGGTGGCGGTGACGTATATTGCCCGCAACGCGCTCCGCAAAGCGCGACAGGAGAAAATCTCCGCTACGCCGCCGGCGCAGCCGTGAGGGTGGCCAGCGCCTGCCGGTATTTCTCGCTGGTGCGCGCGATGACGTCCGGCGGCAGGCTCGGCCCCGGCGGCTGTTTGTTCCAGGCGAGCGTCTCCAAATAATCGCGGACATACTGTTTGTCGAAACTGGGCGGGTTGGTCCCGGGACGGTAGGCGCCGGCGGGCCAAAAACGGGAAGAATCGGGTGTCAGGCATTCATCGATGAGCATGATTTCACCGTCCTGCTCGTCGATCCCGAACTCGAACTTCGTGTCCGCGATGATAATGCCGCGTTGCGCCGCGTATGTCGCTCCCAGAGAGTAGAGCAGGATGCTGGTAGCCCGCAGCGCCTTGGCCACCGCTTCGTCCGCCAAAAGGGCGCAGAACTGTTCCCAGCCGACGTTTTCATCGTGGCCGCTGTCGGATTTTGTCGAGGGCGTGAAGATCGGCTCCGGCAGCGCGTCAGCCACGCTCAGGCCGGGAGGGAGGGCCTGGCCGCAAACGGATCCCTTGGCGCGGTATTCCTTCCAGCCGGAACCGGCCAGATACCCGCGCACCACGCACTCGACCGGGAGCGGCTTGGCGCGTTGCACGATCATGGAACGCCCGGCGAGTTGGTCTTTGAAGGGCTGCAGCGCGGCGGGAAAATCGGCAAAATCGGCGGTGACCAGATGGTCGGCAATGTTGTCGTGCGCGCGCAGGTAGCGGAACCAGAACGCGGAGAGGCCGGTCAACACTTCGCCCTTGTGCGGAATGGGATCCGGCAAGACGCAGTCGAAAGCCGAGAGGCGGTCGGTGGCGACGAGCAGGTAGCCGTCACTGCCCAGGTCGAAGACTTCCCGGACCTTGCCCGAGCGCAGCTTCTTGATGCCGGGGAGGTCGAGGGTGGTGATGTCCATCGCTGTCCTTTAAACGGGACACTTACCAGGAGACGCGCGTGACGCCGGCGATCACGTCGAAGTGCGCGTCCCGGCTGACGATCGGCTGTTGATGCTGCACCGCCAAGGCTGCGATCCAGATGTCATTGGACGGGATGGGGGTGCCAGCGACTTTCAATTGTTCGCGAAGACTCGCGTAGGGTCGCACGGTCTGCCGATCAAGCGCGAGAACCTCCAGTACATCCTCCATTTCATCGAGCAACCGCCCAAGGCGGTCGCTGTCACGTGAACCGGCCAGCCCGAAGCGGTATTCCCCCAGGACAATCACCGGGAGGCAAAAGTGCGAGTAGCGGGATATCACTTGCAGCAGCGTTCGGTCCGCGGCCAAAAGAGATGAGAGGGCGTTCGTGTCCAGAATCAAGGATCTGTCTCCGGCTCAATGATTTCACACGCCTCTTCAATCCGAGCATCAATTTCACGGAGGGAATCTTCCATTCCCTTGCCAGCACCGAAAAACTTCATCCAAGGCGGTTCGCCTTTTGGCCCTGGTGGCGGAGCCGACAGCTTTTCCTGGACAGCATCCGTGACAAACTGTTTCAGCGACTGACCGCGCAGCGCTGCCGTGGCTTTCGCCTGGCGCAAAAGTTTGTCGGGCATCTCCAAGGTCGTTTTCACGAGTCAAGGAAACCATAAATATGGCTCACTGACAAGAGCAGGCGCGGAGACCATGCCATTTGCTCCCACTCGGGAATACGCGCTAAGTTCGGGCGCACCATGACCAAGCAATCCGTCGCCGATACCCTCACGAGCATCGCGCAATTGCTCGATCTCAAGGGTGAAAACCCCTTCAAGATCCGCGCCTATGTGACCGGGGCGCGCGCCGTGGAAATGTTCGCGGGCGACCTCGACGCGGCGGCACGCCAGGGCGAGCTCGGGCAGATCGAAGGGATCGGCGACGCCCTGGTGAAGAAAATCACCGAACTGGTCACCACCGGCCGGCTACAATATTTCGAGGACCTCAAAGCCGGCTTCCCGCCGACCATCTTCGAGCTATTCGAGATCAGCGGGCTTGGTGCCAAGAAAATCAAGGCGCTCTACGAACAACTCGGCGTCGCGTCCATTGCCCAGCTCGACGCCGCCTGCCGCGAGGATCGCGTGGCGAAACTGCCCGGTTTCGGAGAGAAAACCGCGCGCAATTTGCTGGCGGCGGTTGCCCAACGCCTGCGCAGCGCGGATTTTCACCGGCTCGGCGAGGTGGCCGCCCCCACCCTCGCCCTGGCGGAAGAGCTGCGCACGCATCCGGCCGTCATCCGGGCCAGCGAGGCCGGCAGCTTCCGCCGGCGCAAGGAAGTGGTCCGGGACCTGGATTTTGTCGCCTCGACGCGCAATGCGGTGGCGGTGACGGAGTTCTTCGTGACGCGGCCGGAGGTGGCGGAGGTGATTGCCCGCGGGCCGACGAAGGTCTCGGTGCGCTTGCAATCGGGCATCCAATGCGATCTGCGGCTGGTGACCGAGGCCGAGTATCCCTACGCCTTGCACCATTTCACCGGCAGCAAGGAGCACAACATCGGCCTGCGCCAAAGGGCCCTGGAGCGCGGCTGGTCCATCAACGAATACCGGTTCAGCGCGGTGGCAGACTTCGAGGGCACGCCGGAGCCGTTGCCCACCATCCGGGACGAACCGGAGTTTTACCGTTCGCTGGGTTTGGATTACATCCCGCCGGAATTGCGGGAAGGCTTGGGGGAGATCGAAGCGGCGGAGCACGGTCAGCTGCCGGAACTCGTCACGCTCGAGAATCTGCGCGGGACGTTCCATTGCCATACGCACGCCAGCGACGGCCGTAATTCGCTCGAGGAAATGGCGGAGGCGGCGCAGGAGCTGGGGCTGGAGTATCTCGGCATCGCCGATCACAGCAAGAGCTCCGTGCAAGCCAACGGTTTGAGCGAGGAAAGGCTCGCGGCGCAGATCGCTCAGATTCGCGAGTTGAACGCCGGCTATGAGCGGGCCGGCACGTCCTTTCGCCTCTTCGCCGGCGTGGAATGCGATATCCTCAAGGACGGCGAGCTGGATTTCCCGGAAGAGATTCTTGCCTCGCTGGATTACGTCGTCGTCAGCGTGCACAATTCTTTCAATCAACCGGTCGCGGAGATGACACGCCGCCTGATCCGGGCCATGGAGAATCCGTACGTGACGATCCTCGGTCATCTCACCGGGCGGATGTTGCTGATCCGGGAAGGGTATGCGGTCGATGTCCCCGCCATCCTCGAAGCGGCGGCGGCCACCGGGACGATCATCGAGCTCAACGGCAACCCGCGCCGCCTCGATATGGATTGGCGCTGGTGGCGGCGGGCAAAGGAAATGGGCGTCCGCTGCGCCATCGATCCCGACGCGCACTCGCGAGAAAACTTGCAGCATCTGTGGTTCGGAGTGACGCAGGCGCGCAAGGGCTGGTTGACGAAGCAGGACGTCGTGAACTGCGCGCCCTTGGGCAAGATCGAGGGGGTATTGGCGGCCAAGCGCGCCCGGTGACGCCGAAATCGCCCTAAATCGCCGCTTCCCTCCGTTGGCTCCGGCGTGGCAAGGTGCGAACGCTTACCATGTGGCGTCTTGATTTGGCGGCGGCTGTGCTGGGGTACTTTTTGGGATCCATCCCGACGGGGTATCTCGTGGGCAGACGGCATGGCATCGATATTCGCCGCCAGGGCAGCGGCAATATCGGCGCGACGAACGTGACGCGGGTCCTGGGGAAAAAGGCGGGATTTTTTGTCTTTGCGTGCGATGCGTTGAAGGGCTGGCTGGCAGTGGAAGGCGCTTACCTGCTTTGCCGGTACGCGGCGGACGGAGGTGGCGCGGTCCATGATCCCGGCGGCTGGGCGCTCGCGGGCGTCCTGGCGGCTATCGCTTGCATTCTCGGGCATAATTTTCCGCTCTGGCTCGGTTTTCGCGGGGGCAAAGGTATTGCCACCACGACTGGCGTTCTCCTCGGGCTGATGCCGGTGGCCATTGCGGTAGCGGCGGCGGTGTGGGGCCTGGCGTTTTTGGCTTCCCGGTATGTTTCGGTCGCCTCACTCCTGGGGGCGGCCACGCTGCCGCTGACGGTCGGCCTGCTCTGGCACGCGGGACACGCGGATTTGGTGTTGTTCCTGTTTTCGCTGGTGGCAACTGCGCTCGCCTTCTGGCGGCATCGCACCAACATGCAACGGCTGCTGGACGGAACCGAGCCGCGCTTTATCTCCAAGGGCGATGCTCAGAAAAGCTGACCGGCATGAGCGCGCCTCCTTTCCGTAAGATCGCGATCCTGGGCGCGGGTAGCTGGGGGACGGCGCTGGCGGTCTGGCTGGCCAAGCGTGGCTGGCCGGTGACTTTGTGGGGCCACAACGCCGAGCATATCGCGCGGATGCACCAGACGAGACGCAACGACGTTTACCTGCCAGGCGTGCCGCTGCCCGACGCGGTGGCACCCGTGGTGAAGTTGGAGGGCATAGCGGGGTCCGATCTGGTTGTCTTCGTGGCGCCGTCGAAGGGCTTGCGGAGCGTGGCAGAGCAACTTCGCCAGGTGGCCCTGCCTCCTGAAGCCGTGCTCCTTTCGTGTACCAAGGGCCTGGAGTTCGGCACGGGCTGTCGGATGAGCCAGGTGCTGGCAGAGATTTGGCCCTCGCATCAGGTAGCCGTGCTCTCCGGGCCGAGCCACGCCGAGGAAGTGGCCCGCGACAGCCCGACGGCGGTCGTTTTGGGCTCGGTCAACGCGGACGTCGGCGCTCGCTTACAGGCCTTGTTCAACGCCGCGACCCTGCGCGTCTACACCAGTGACGACGTGGCGGGCATCGAACTGGGCGGAGCCTTGAAGAATATCTATGCCATCGCCGCCGGCATGAGCGACGGGCTCGGGTTTGGCGATAACGCCAAAGCCGCTCTGATCACGCGCTGCCTCGCGGAATTGGTTCGCTTGGGGACCAAGCTCGGCGGCCGGCGCGAGACGTTTCAAGGCCTGAGCGGCGTCGGCGATCTAATGGTCACCTGCTTTAGCCGTTACAGCCGCAACCGGCTGGTCGGTGAAAGATTAGGCAAGGGTGAGGCTTTGACGGCGATTACCGAGTCGATGTGCATGGTGGCTGAGGGCGTACCCACCACCCAAAGCGCGGTGTTAATGGCTCGAGCCTTGTACGTCGAAACTCCCGTACTCGATCGGGTTAACTCGATTTTATACGGGAACCTTCTCCCAGCCGAAGCCCTGAAGGAGCTGTTTCTTCGTGATCCTCGCGCCGAATTAGATTCTACTGTAGCCGATAAGTGAACGGGATGGTGTTCGTCGCATTTGGAGGACCCGTCCAGTTCTCCTTCGCGAAGCTGCACATATTAAAGTCCAGCAGCGCGCTGCCGACTGACTGCACAATCACGGCGCTTGTCACGCGTCCAGAGGCATCGGTGGTCACGCGAACCGTACCGCTGCCCTGAATATGCGCCAACCGGGCTTGCGCGGGATACGGCGGCTCCGGCTTATGCCAACCCACCGCGCCTAAATGCGCGGCACCTGGAGTACCGGTCGTCTTTGTGGCATGCGGAACGCCCCCGACTACGCCGGCTTGGGGATGATCTCCCCGCTTCACGTTTGCAGGATAAGGAGTGCCGGCCGCCTTCTTTGGCGTCTCTTTCTTCGGCGGCGGCGTTTCCATGTCCGGCTCATCACTCGGCGGCGGTGTATCATCCGGTGGCGGCGTATCCGGCGGCGGCGTCGGTTGATTATCGGGCGTGGGGATGGGCTCCTCTTTGGGAGCAATCAGTTCCTGGACGGTTTCACCGAGCACCGGGCCCGTATCGATCTGAGTAATCGTCTCTGGAATCTCCCAACTCTTATACTGGGGCCAGATGGCAGCTAAACCGACGAACGATCCTTCGATGAACAGGGCGCCGATGAGACAGAACAGGAGCCTGCGCCGCCGAAACGGCCGCTGTGAAAACAGACTTTCCATGGCTAGTAATCTCCTCAGGGTTGACCGATAAGAAGAACCGCAGCCCAGCCCTAGGGAGCCGCCGGCGGCGCGGGCGCAGCAGGCGCTGGTGCCACAGGCGCCGCCGGCGCTGCCGCCGCCGGAGCCGTTGCTGGTGCGCCCGCCGCGGCTGGCGCTGTTCCATCCAGATCCGAGTGCGTGTTCGCGCGCGGTTTGTTCGGGTCAAACTTGTTCCCCTCCTTGACGGGGAACGAAACCTTTGTCACTCCGACCTGACGTACCTTGTCGAGGGCGGTGATCAATTGGGCGTAAGTCGCGGATGAATCGGCATTAATGAACACTTTCAGATCATCCTGCTTCTTGGCGTAGAAAGGCTGCAACCGTAGAGGGATGTCTTCGGGACGAATCGGCTTGGTATCCTTGTCGAAGTAAAAATCGCCGTGCTCGTCGATGCCGATCGCGACGAAATCCGGTTTCGCCACGTTGGAGCCGGTGCTCGCCTTGGGCAGGTTGGTCTGAATCGCCTGGAGCTTGATCATGCTCAGGCTCACCAGCATGAAGCTGGCGAGCAAAAAGAACATGATGTCGATCAGCGGGATGATCTCGATCCGCGCCTTCTTATGCGGCGTTGCTGAGGTGAGTTTCATTCTTATCCTCCAGGCTGAGGCCTTGCAGCATGACTTCCAAGTTCGTAGACGCCGTTTCCAGATCGAACTTCAAACGTTCGACTTTCGACGTGAAAAAGTTGTAGGGGATCAAACAGCACATCGCGATGCAGAGACCGCAGGCGGTGGCAATCAGCGCCTCGCCAATGCCGCCGGAGACCGCACTGACCTCCAGCCCGTTCTCACCGACCGCCTTGAACGCGCCCATGATGCCCGTCACCGTGCCGAGCAGGCCCAGGAGCGGCGCCAGCGTCACGATCGTATCCATCACGCCCAGAAAACGGCTCGCGCGATTGATTTCCAGGCCCGAGGCCACCTGCAACGCGCTCTGCATGGTGGAATGGTGATGATTCAGTCCATGCCAGACAGTGCGCAGCCTCGGATCTTGCGAGGTGCGGGCGAGCGCGGACGCTTCCTTCAAATTGCCCTGCTCGATTTCACCGAAAACCTTCTCCAGCTTGGCGCTTTCCCGCAGATTGTTCTGGCGGATCCACCAGACGATGCGCTCGAGAACGACCGTTAAAGCCACGATTGATGTCAGCAAGATCGGCCACATGATGGGGCCTCCCTTGACGAAGTTATCAATGACGAAGTTTCCAGTGTGTGATTCGTGAAGTCCTACAGCGATCATAAGCTTGAAGGAAGATGGGTTACGGTCATTTTCCGGTTTCTGCGGTGGCTTTAGCAAATCTCCTGCCAGTCTCACTCCCTCGCAAATTTGCTATCCGATTTTACGGGGGCATTCTCCGGAGCCGGGCGACTTTCCCCTCTGTGAGTTCCCGGTTTGCCTGGGAATTCGCGGAGGAGCAAATCTTTGCCCCGCAGCGCGCCACAAGTAATATCGAAGCAAATCAGAAATAGGCGGTGTTAATTAAACACCAGTTGAATTTTCCTTTTGTCCACAAATCACCAACCAGGTTCTCCGCAATCGAACTCCGACGCCGGCGCGCTGGAGCCGCCCCGGGCAGTGCGGGCGATGTTCGACCGCATCGCCCCGCGCTATGACCTGGCGAACGCGCTTTTGAGCGGCGGCTTGGATTTGTGGTGGCGGCGGCGCGCCGCGCGCCTGGTACGCATCTGGGAGCCGGCGTGGCTGCTGGATCTGGCGACCGGCAGCGGCGCGTTGGCGGCGACGTTGGCCGCGGCTTGTCCCGCGGCGAGCATCGTGGGCGTGGATTTCTGCCGGCCGCTGCTCGAGCGGGCGGCGAGGTCAGGACGTTTGCGCAGGCCGGTTCAGGCGGATGCGCTGCGCCTGCCTTTTACGGACGGCACGTTCGACGTGGTGACGGTGGCATTCGGTTTGCGCAACATGGTTTCCTGGCCGGACGCGCTGCGGGAGATGCGGCGCGTGTTGCGCCCGGGCGGCCACGTCGTGATCCTCGACTTTTCGCTGCCACGCGGCTGGTGGCGGGCGCTTTACGTCTTTTACCTGGAGCACTGCCTGCCCGGAATCGCCGGCGTCGTCTCGGGCGAACGCGGGGCGTATGAATATCTGGCGAAATCGATCGGCCGCTTTCCGCGCGGCGAAGCGATGTGCGGGTTATTGACGGCCAGCGGCTTTATCGAACCTGCGGCCACCGAATTAAGCGGCGGGATCGTCTCCCTGTACAGCGCCGCTACTCCATCCAGGTGAAGAAATTGTAGTTCACCGAGGCAACCAGCACGATCAAAGTAACGAGGAGGACGACCGGAAGGACGGCCGCCACCGCTACCGCCGCCCAAACCACCTGCTTCGGCAAAGGCTGCCCCGCGAAGGCACGGTCAGGCACCGCTGGAGCAGCCGCCCGGGAGGGAGCCGCGGGGATGGAGGCGGGGTCAATCAGGGTGGCGGAAGAAGGCGTCGGCTCCATACGGGTGCCTTTATATGCCCCGGACGAAAAGCGATGCAAGCGGGAAGCGCGGAAGGCTTCCGGTTGCCTTAGCTAGGGAGCGGCACTGCTCACGGGTGTTGCGGTCGGAGTCGGCGTAGCGGTCGGTTCAGGCGTGGAAACGGGCGTCGGGACGGACATCGGCGTCGCAGGCGGCTGAGGCGTCGCAACGGGCGTCACCGTTGGCTCAGGCGTGGTAACGGGCGTCGGCGTCACTGTCGGCTCAGGTGTGGAAACCGGCGTCGGGACGGACATCGGCGTCGCTGGCGGCTGAGGCGTCGCAACGGGCGTCACCGTTGGCTCAGGCGTGGTAACGGGCGTCGGCGTCGCGGTCGGCTCAGGTGTGGGAACCGGCGTTGGAGCAGACATCGGCGTCGGTGTCGCTGTCGGTTGAGGCGTCGCAACGGGCGTCAGCGTCACCGTTGGTTCAGGCGTCGCGACGGGCATCGGCGTCGCCGCCGCTTGAGGCGTGGCGGCGGGCGTCGCCGGCTCCGGCGTCATTATGGCGGGTGCTACCGTTGCCGCTGGAACCGGCACAGGTGTCGCCGCGGGCGAAGGCGCCGGCGTCGGCGCCGGCAGCGGCACGAGTGCCTGCAACAGCGTGTCGTAATCCGGCCGGCTGACGAGGAACGCACCGTCCTTCCCGTCCACGCGGGCGTAGCCCATTTGATCAGGCGTCAGGCCCCCCAAGACCAACGTCCGGCGCGTTTTCGGATCTCCGGTGCCCTCAAAACTCAAGGAAGTGCCCGCTTCATCCAGCCCGTATTGCGGCTTGATCTCCCCGACCCAACGCACTGCATGCAAACGGGCCAGCGTGTTGACGACTGACTGCACTTTGGCTTGGTCCACCGCCCCTGTTCCCTTGGTGAGTGTCCAATCCCCTTTCTCGGCCCGGGCGAGCGCGAGTTCGGGCCGATCCTTAGCCTTTTCATCCAAGACCCCTACTTTCTCGGGATCGACCGTGAAGATGTTCAAGGGCTGCCAGGCCAGCACGTTCGCGGGAATATCGTCCAAGACCGTCTTCGGCACGGACATCACGAAAGGCTCTTCTTCCACCCGGGCGAATACGTTCTGGCCGTCCGTCTTGCCGAAGCTGACCGTCGCAATGGGTTTATCTCCAGCGTTGCTCTCGGCCGTATTCTCCGAGGCGAAGGAACTGAAAGTCACCTGCAGCGTGGGATGATCGAGGCCGTACTTGGCCAGATCGGCCGCGCTATCCGCCACGAAATCCGTGACCTGCGCCCCGCTGAGCTGTTGCATGAGGCGCGCGGGTTCGGCATCGTCGACCGTCTGGGTGGAAGCGGGCGCCACCACGCTCCAAACCTTGTCTTTGCGCCCCACCGTAAACGGCGCGCCCTGGTCCGGCGTGATCTTGATCCGGTCGACCATGTCCGGGTTCAACCGTACCAGGCTGCGATCCCGCAGATCGTTTGGTTTCACCGCCAGCACTTCCTCGATCGCCTTGGGCACCGTATAAATCGACTGCCGCGCGGGCAACCGGGCATAGACCGAATCTGGCGCCTTGGCTTCCGGCGCGGGACTGCCGGCGGCGCTGGCCTTCGGCGGCTCGGGCGGCGTGACCGGGCTGGTGCCGACCAATAACTCGCTGCCCTTGGGGTCGTTCGCCGTATACAGCGTGATGACGCCGCGCGGATCAGCCAAACCGTAGGCGGCGCCATTCGCCTTGTCGTCGGCCACGAAGCTCTGAATGGTCAAATTGGTCACCTGCGCGACCAGATCGTTGACCTTCTGATCGTTCGCCCGGGCGTCGAGCGGCTTGGCGATCTTCCAGTGGTCGCTCGTGCGCTGCAGCTCGATTTCCCCGGCGCCGTTCTTGATCGTCATTTTGGTCACGTCGGTCGCGGCGACATCGGTCAGCCGGTGGTCACGCCAGGCGTTGACGTCCTTTTCCAGGACCTTCTTGAGTTCGTCGCCCACAACCAGCACGTCGCCGGTGCTGCCCAACTGCAAGTACGTCTTGCCCTCGATCGCGGTGTCATTGCCGAAAAGCAGCTCCGTCGCCTGGGCCGCCCCGTGCACCTGAATGGCCAACTGCACCTTCGGGCTTTGCAGGCCGTAGTCCTGCAGCTTGGCCTGGTTGCCCACGACCTCGCTGGCCGGGATCGTCTCGTCCTTGCGCATGGTGTCGAGGTCGGTCATGACCTCGTCCACGAGTGTCTTGTCGGCGCGATCCGCCAAGGGCACTTTCATCGACCATTGGCTGCCCTCGCGGCGCAGATCGATCTTCACATCGTGGTTCGTGATGACGAGGCCATCGATCTGGTCGCGGTTCTGCGTCAGGACGTGCGTGGCGTTCTCGGCCGCCTCGCGCGTACTTGGCTGCTTGTTCTCGTACAGATCGAAGAACGCGTATAACGCGGCGGCGATCAGGATCAAAATGAGGGTGGCTCTCCAATTCATAACTAAAGGGGGATTGAGGGAACGCTAACGGCCTTTACGACCGGCGCCGCCACCAAACGATCACACCGATAAAGGCGGCCGCTCCCGGAATGGCGAGAATCGTGATCCAGAAAAGCTGCTGCACCTGTTGTTCCGGCAGATTGAGGGTGAAAGTCTTCACCTGCTTGGGCGCCACGCCGATGAGCTGTTCCCGCTCCAGCAGCCAGTTCAAGCTGCTGAGGAAGAAATTCGCGGAACGTTCATCCAGCGCATCGTTATCGACGAACTTCGCGCTGCCGGCGACGATCAGGCGAGAGCCACCGGCCTGCACGCGTTGGTCGCCCACGGCACCCTTCTGCACGATCGCGACGATCGTGAGCGGCGCTTCCTTGTCCTTGCCGGCATCGAAGTAGGCGCCGGTGTTCTCCAGATCCTTGTAGTCGGTCTCACCCCAGAATCCTTTCAGCGCCTGCAAGAGCGGCTCGACCGTCACGCCGGCGGCCTGGCCGGCGGTGGGGTTGAGCGTCAAGGATTGAGCGCCACCGGTGAAAACCGGCGTGATCCCGGTCAGTTCCTTGGCAATGGGCGTGTCGCCGGTGAACTGCGTCACCACGTCGCGCACGATCCCTGTCATGTTGCCCAGGTTCAACGTTTCGAGCACCCGATCGTCATCGGGGGTGATGCCCAACGTCTTCAAAAACGCGGTGAAATGGGGCGTCGAGGCGTCCGGGTCCAGGAGCAGCAGCAAGCGGCCGCCCTTGTCCCAATAAGTGGACAGGAGTTTGACCTCGCGCTCCGTCAGATCGGCACGCGGCCCGATGATCATCAACGTCGTGGCGTCGGCCGGCACGGCGTCGACGTTGAGCAAGTTGAGCTGTTGCAGATTGAGATGCTCGCCGTCCAAGAGGGTCTGGACCGTCTCAAGCTGCTTGCCGGCGCCGATCTCCGGCTCCCCGTGGCCTTGGAGGTAATAGACGCTGCTTTTCTTGCCCTCGCTGACCTCGATGATCCCGCTGGTGATCGCCTGTTCGCCGGTAAACGCCGAGATTTGTGGCGGCTGCCCCATGGCTTCGCCGCTGCGGTCGACTTCCGCCATCTTGTCGTCGGTGATGACTTTTTGGCGCCCCTCACTGTCCAGGATCACGACATTTTCCTGTTGCGCGAGCTTGTATTTTGCCTGCACCTCGGCGGCGCGGCCGCTGTCCCGAAACGGGTTGATCTGTTCGAACTGGATGTATTTCGGCTGCGCGTTGCGATACTCCTGCGCGAGATTTGTTACATCGGAGAGCAGCGGCGACTTATCGGTCATGAAGACGATCAACTTCACGGGCTTGGTCAGACTGGCCAGGAGTTGCTTGGTGCGCGGGCTGAGCGCGTACTTGCGATCACGGGAGAAGTCGAAGCGCCTGAAGTGCTTGAACCCGTAAATATTCACCATCGCAAGGATGAAAACGATGAGCGCCATCTGCAGCAGCACGTTGGTGCCGATGCGCAGGCGCCGGAAAAAGCCGGCGCGAGACGCCTTGACGGGCGGGTTAGCGGGGGGCGGAGCAACGGGAGAATCAGCGGGCATGGCGGAGCGAAGGAAAAAGGATGGCGGAGGACAGGCAAGACCGGAGAACTACGACTTCCATTTGCGGAACTGGAAAATCTGATACGTGAGGAACTGCAGCAGGATCGTCATGGTCAAATAATAGACAATGGGCCGGGTATCGATCAGGCCGCGGGAAAAGTCCCGCATGTGCTCGACGGTCGAGAAATACGAGACAAAATCACGAAAGCTCTGGCTGATATTCGGCAGGATGAAGCCGAGCAGGCCCGTGAAAAAGATCAGCACGATGGAAACCAGTGAGATAACCGCCGCAATGATCTGGTTGCGCGTCAGGACGGAGGCCAGGCACCCGATTGACAGGTAAAACATGCCCAGCAGCAGCAATAACAAATAACTGCCGCCGAACGCCCCCAGGGCGGAAGCCGCCTGCTGGTGCGTGACATATTGGAAGATGCCGAAGTACGCCGCGGTGGGCAGCCAAAGGATGAAGTAGAAGAGCAAAGCGCCGCCGAACTTCGACGCCACGACCTGCCAGTCGTGCACCGGCGCGGTCAGGAGGGTCTCGATGGTCCCGAGTTTGAACTCCTCCGAGTACAACCGCATCGTGATCAGCGGGATAATCAGCAGGAAAGCGAACCAGAAGATGCTGTTATTGAAGAAAGCTTCGACCAGCGTGTACTCGGTCGGTCCGCGGTTCAGCAGCGACACCATCGCGTAAAGATCGAACCCAGTGAGCGCCAGGAAGAAGCACAGCACTACATAGGCGACGGGCGAGTAGAAATACGCTTTCATCTCGCGATCCAGCAGGACGAGGAATTTGTTCATACGAAAAACGGGGAAAACCGGGCGAAAAGACGCGGAGGCTATTCGGCGTGGGTGATTTCGACGAAGACGTCCTCCAACGTGGCGCGCCGGCGGGCGAGTTCCCGCAACGTCCAATGGCGATCCACCGCCAGCCGGTAAAGTTCCGCCCGTGGATCGGCTCCGGCCTCGACCCGCAAGAGGTACGCCTTGAAGCCGTCCGGATTGCCGCCTTCGGGCTCCGGCGCGCGGACTCCGGGAGCAGCGTTGGCGGCGGTTTCGAGCGCGACTTCCTTGATGCCGGGCACCTTTTGCAGGAATTCGATTGCCTCGTCCGTGCCGGTGCTGGCTTCGAGCCGGATATTGCCGACAGCGCGTAGTTGGCCGAGCAAGTTCGCCGGCGTGTCGCTGGCTTCAATGCGGCCCTTGTGCAGGATAATGACGCGATTGCAGGTCATCTCGACCTCGGGCAGGATGTGTGTCGAGAGCAGGATGGTGTGGCGTTTGCCCAGGTTCTTGATCAGGTCGCGGACCTGCCGAATCTGGTTGGGGTCCAGGCCGATAGTCGGCTCGTCCAGGATCAACAGATCCGGTTCGGCCACCAGCGCTTCGGCCAGGCCGACCCGCTGCCGGTAGCCCTTGGATAGATTGCCGATGATCTTGCGCTGGACCTCATTGAGGCTGGTCAACTCCTTGACCTCGCCCACCCGCATCTTGAGCTTTTTGCCGGTCAGGCCCTTGAGCGCCGCGCGGTGTTCCAGGTACTCGTTCACGCGCATCTCCGTATAGAGCGGCACGTTCTCCGGCATGTACCCGAGGTGGCTGCGCACCTCCATGGATTGGGTGAAGACATCAAAGCCCGCCACGGTGGCGCGGCCGCTGGTGGCCGGCATGAAGCACGAAAGGATGCGCATCGTCGTGCTTTTGCCCGCGCCGTTCGGCCCGAGGAAGCCGACGATCTCTCCACGCTCCACCTCGAAGCTCAGGTCCTTGACGGCAGTGTGGCCGGCGTAGCGTTTGGTCAGTTTTTCGACTTTGATCATCGGATTGGGAAACTTACAGACAGCGGTTGGGGGATATTCGTTGAGAAAAAGTTTTCAGCTTGATGCACCGCGCTAGCCGCCGGCCACGAGCGTGACGGTGCCGAACTCCGTCCCGCCCGTGCCTGCGGCCCCCACTACGAAATCGACCGAAGTGCCCGCCGGCACGCTGCTCAAGAGCGCCTCCACGCGCCGGGGATTCGGCACGTTGTAAGTGCCGATGCGGTAAATCACCATGCCCTGGCGCAAGCCGGCCGCCGCGGCGGGGCTGCCCTGGTCCACGTCGCTGATCACCACGCCCGGCACGTTGCGCACCTTGAGCGCGCGGGCGAGTTCAGGGGTCAAGGTCTGCAAATGCAGACCGAAGAGCCGGCGCGCGCTGGACGACTCCCCGCCAGCCGCGTCCGCGCGGCGGGCGGCCGCCGCGGGGTCGGCCGCGTCGGCTTTGAATTCGGCCACTTTCGCCGCCACCGTGCCGGCCGGGATGGCAAAGCCGAGCCCCTGGGTCGGCGTGCCTTGCGGCGTGAAAGCCAGCTTGACGGAGCTGATCCCCACCAACCGGCCCGCCAGGTCGATCAGCGGTCCGCCCGAGTTCCCCGGATTGATGGCGGCATCGGTCTGGAGCAGGTGCTTATAGGCGATGTTCTCGATGCTGATCTCGCGCTCGTTCGCGCTGAGGATGCCCCGGCTGACGGAGCTGTTGTAGCCCAGCGGATTGCCCAGGACGAGCACCGTCTCGCCCAGCAGGTTGGGCGACACATTCTTGAGGTTGATGTACGGGTACGGCTTGGCCCGTTCCGGCCGCTCGATGTGGATCATGGCCAGGTCCGCCTGCGGATCGCCGGCGACGTAACGGGCGGGCAGGCTGGTGCCATCGGCGAAGGTCACTTGGATCTTGAGGTCCGCCGCGCGCTCGACGACATGCTCGTTGGTGACGATGTCGCCATCCGCATCGATCAGGAAGCCGGAGCCGAGACTCTGGATTTTCTGCTCCAATTGGCGCGGACGGCGATTGGACGGGGCGTTGAAGAACTGATCGTAGAAATCTTCGAAGGGATCCTGCACGGTCCGGCGGACCACGCGCTCCGTGCTGATGTTCACGACGGCGGGCAGGACCTTGGCGACCGCGATCACCGCGGGTTCGGTCGCTGGATTGAACTCGGGCGGCGGCTCGACCGGCTTGAGTTCCTGGGCCGGCAGGCGGCCGGACGCCAAGGCCAGGAGGATCCCGGCAGACACAAGGGCGAAGGTACGCATGAGGGGAGGGAGCCATTATCCCGCAATGCCGGTGCTGTCAATCCGCAGCCGCAATGGCAGGGGTTCTGGCGTGAATCCTGCACCCGTGCCAACGTCGAACCGGCAAATGGCGCGCAACTCCACTGCACTCGGCCGATTCTACTAGTTGGCGCAAAACTCCCGGATACCATGAAGAACCCTGCCTCGCTCAAGCGCTGTTTCCTCCTCCTGCTGCTGCTCAGCGTCTGCCCGCTCCTGACCGGGCAGGCGGATGATGTTTTGCCGCCGAACCTCGGCCGCGGGCTGCGCCCGCTCGTCGAATGGCAGCGCACGCAACCCACGGAGCACACGGACGCCGAACGCCGGGCCGGCCTGGTCACGCACCTCGGCCACAATGTGAGCCGGGTGCAAACCGACGAGACCGGGCGCGTCGCCGTTGATATTCGTCTCGATGGCACCGTCCCACCCGCCGAGGTCAAAAGGAATTTGGCCGCCCTGGGCTTGTCGCTGACAGGCGAACACGTCGCCCGCCGCGGGGACGGCCGTGACGGCGTGCTCACCGCGCACCTGCCGCTCGCGCAGGCCGCCCAGGCAGCCCGGGTGCCCGGTGTTTTCTCGGTCTTGGCGGCCCATCGGCCGCGGACCCGCGTAAAGGTAGGCGCGGTGACCAGCCAGGGCGTGGCCGCGCTGCATGATGACGCCGTGCAGGACGCCGGCTATAGCGGCCAAGGGATCACCATCGGTGTGCTCTCGGACAGCTACAACGTCGCCACGGTAGCCAGCACGGGCGCCCCGGTCACCACCCACGCGGCTGATGATATCGCCAGCGGCGATCTGCCCGCCAATGGCGTGACGGTGCTGCAGGACGGCAGTACCTATCCTTCGGGCGGGAGTACCGACGAAGGCCGCGCCATGCTCCAGATCATCCACGACATGGCGCCGGGCGCTGCCCTGGCCTTCTGCACGGCGGGTCAATCGCAAAGCGAATTCGCTGCCAACATCCGCTCTTTGCGCACCGATCCCAGCGCGCGGGCAGACATTATCGTCGATGATATCAGTTTCGACGACGAACCGTTCTTCTCCGACAGCATCGTCGCCCAGGCGGTGGACGACGTCGTTACCAGCACGACTTTGGCGGGAAGACCCGTGCTCTATTACTCAGCCGCCGGCAACGATGGCGACGTCAGCTACTCGGCGACTTCCACGCTAATTCCTGATTCCGCCGTCCGGGCGGGGCAGGCCGGCAGCAATAATCTGCAGCTTGGACAGGTCAGTCAGCAGCTCACCGCCGGCGGCTTCCATAATTTCAAGGCTGCCGCCGGCGTCGCCGGCGCGAAAATCGTGCAGAAGGTCACTGTTTCGGGTGCCGACGCTGAAATCGACTTTCAATGGGACGATCCTTTCGTCCCCGGAGAAGCTCACGACGGACTACAACATCCTGATCTTCGACCAAGATGGCAATTATTTGGCTGGAAACACCTCGCCGCCGGGCGACAACTTCGATCCGAATGACCTACCGGCCAGCGGCATCGACGACAATTATAGCACCGGAGAAGCCGCTGAGTTTGCCATCCTGCCCCTCCATGCGGACGGGTCAGACGCGGTCTACCAGATCGTGCTGACCCTGGCCAAGAGCCGGGGAACGCCGGCGACCCATTTGCGCTATATCATCGAAGGCGAGGCGATCGTAGAGGGCAAGTACCTGCAAACGGGCGGGCCCACCCTGTTCGGCCACTCCGGCGCGGCGAACGCCGATGGCGTCGCCGCCTACGATGTGCACGACCTCTCCATCCCGGAATCCTATGATTCCTTTGGCCCCGTCACCATCTACTTCGACGCGGAAGGCAACAGGCTGGCGACCCCGGAAGTACGCCAGCAGCCGACGATGGCCGCGGTCGACGGTGTCGATACCACGTTTTTCCCGGAAGGTGCCCTGGCGGATACAGATTCCGATGGCAACGGCTTTCCCAACTTCTTCGGCACCAGCGCGGCCGCTCCCCACGTGGCGGGCGTGGCGGCCTTGCTGCTCCAGGCGGCGGGCGGCAAGGGCAGCCTATCGGCCGCGGCCATGCGCAACCTGCTCCAAAGCACCGCGGCCAACCACGATCTGGACCCGGCCATGTCCACCGCTGCCTTCAGGTCCAGCGACGGCCTGTTCAACGCCACGCTGACCGCGCAAGGCGATGACGGGGACAATTCCGCCTTCAGCACGCGCTTTTTCACCTTTACCTACACCGGCCCCGCCGGCAGCAGCTTGCAGAAGGTGGCGATCAACATCGGCCGGGTGGGCGAGGATTTTGATGAGAGTGCAGACGTGGGTTCGCTAGACGACGGCACCGGTGGATTTCCGTTTACCATCGGATTGGTCTCGGGCGTGGAGAAATCCGGCATTACGTCGACCTTGACACCGAATAACGTGGGCAACGCCAACGCCAAACTCTCTGTCTTTGCGAGCCCGGGGGCGTTTCCTTCCGGCGGCGTGATCTCCTTTGGCGCGGATCGCGATGTCGCCTCGCTCGGCGACGCGGGGAATGACGCCGATCTGCTCGCCGGCTCCAAGGTGACAGCTAGGTTCATCCTGTCCGACGGGACGAAAGAAAAGGCCACCGGAACGCTGGTCAATCGGACAGGTCACGGCTACAGCCCAGATGTCGGCTTCGGCTTGATCAACGCGCAAGCAGCGCTCAACAGCCTGCTAGGGAAATAATCTTACAATGCCGCTGGCGCGGGCGGCTACACGAAGCTGAAAGCGCGCTAGGGCGCGCTATCCGCCGTGGCGCCATTTAGCACCCGCGGAGTCCACGCCACCCGCGAGTTCTTGGAATTAACGAACTTCAATCGCACGCTGATGCTCTTACCAGGGGCAAGCGCGGGCGCCGCGGCCGGAACGAGGCGCTTGTAAAAGCTCGCCAGCGGCGGCGCCCGTGTCGTGGTGCCATCCGCATTATAAAGAGTGGCCGCTTTGTTCAAGGCATCGAGGACCAGCACCGTCGGCCCGTTCAGGGGAGCCGTGCCGTTGTAAGTCACGGCCACATCCTGCACCAGGTACACACCGTTCTGCGAGCGCCGCACCGGCCCGGGCGCAACGGTGAACTGCGACGTGACCTCGCTGACTGCCGCAGGGCTGAGCCGCCCGTACGCCACCAAGTGATCGTTCGTGCCTGCGTAGACCCTGCCTTGGCTAATGATCGGGGTCGTGAACTTCACGTAACTGCCCAGACCGTCACGGGCAGCGTTTTGGCCGCTATTATAAAGCTCCGTCGCGAGGTTGTCGGCATCGTAAGCGTGGAGCACCGCTTTGCTTTCCAGCATCCAAGCGATGCCGCCGCTCCCGTGGTCGGCTGAAATTGCCGGGACAGCGCCGGGATAAGCGAATGCGGTCGCCACCTGGGAGGTCGGCGCGCCGGGCAACCGGCCCGTGCCATCCAACACAAACGCCTTCGGATGATCACCGACGGCCGCGAAGTAAAGAGTCGGCCCTTGGGCGCTGCTCAGGAAGTAGGCCGGGCAGCCGAAGAGCCCGCCGGTGATCCCGGCCGCGCCGGGGGGAACCGTCTGGACCGCACCGCTGTCCGCGCCGGGGCTGTAGTGACCGAGGTTGTCGCGATTGAGAATATAAATGCGTCCCTCTTTCCCGGCGCTGGTCAGTAAATGACTGTTGCCCACGTCGTAAAGAACGCTTCCGGCGGAACCTGTGTCGAGGTCATGGTCGTTCAGGTAATCCTTGTTGAAGGGGGTGAACCAATCCGCCACGGCGACCTTCCCGCCGACGGTCGACAGACTCAGGAAACTTTCACCGACGTCCACCCCGGCGGGATTGAGGCTGCCGTCCGCATTTTGAACATCGAAAGTACCGTTGCCGGCGCCCAGATAGAGATGGCCGGCGGCATCCAAGGCAGGAGCAGCGCCCCCATCCCAAAACGAGGCTTCCTGGCCATCGGCGGTGACGTTATAGACGCTCTTTTGTGCCAGGGTGGCGGCGTCGTAGCTCATGACCCAGCCGTGGTAGGAGCCGGCGTCGCAATGCGAACTCCAAAACGTGTAAACGGTGCCGCCACTGAGGACCAGGCCCGGGCGCTCCTTGTAATTGAGCGGGACAAAGATGTCCTGCGTACCACCGTCCCCGGTGCCGGCCACCACCGCTTGAATCTCCGCCGGGCTAACCTTGTCGTTCCCGGTCGCCAGATCCAGGGCATGCAGACGTTGGAAGTAATTCGGCGTCGCGTTCGGCACGACGACCGTCTCCTTTGTCATTGCCACGACGTAGAGCGTGCCGGCGGTGACGTCGAGCGCCGGCGTTGCCGTGACCCCGAGCTCGGGGGTGATCTGCTGGCATTGGCCGGGTAAATCGGTGTACGGCACCGTGGCAATATCGACTCCCACGGCCAAGCCGTTGTTCAAGAAGGAGTGCTGCCAAAGCACCGCGCCGGTCTCCGCATCCAGGGCGTAGACGCTATCGTGCTCGGTGGCGACAAAGACCACGTTGTGGCGCCCCTGGCCCTTGATCACCAAACCCGCGACGTACAAGGGTTGGGCATACACCTGTCCGTCGACTGCGGCAGCGAACAGTTTGCCGAAACCCGCGGCGTTGACGGTGGCGGGCGTCAACTGGGTTTCAGCCAGGAACTGCCCGGTGCGGGCAGCGTCGTTGTGGTAGGTGGTGACGTTGACCGGAATGGGCGCCGCCTGAGCTTTGCCGAGCAGCAGGCAGCCGGCTGCCAGCAGGATGAAGGGGGTAGTAGCCAACGGACGATGGGAAGAGCGCATAGTGAAAGGGGGGCTTTCCGGTGGCAGCCGCTCTGGCCGCTGCCTGAATGCGAGCAAACTAGCGCAGGACCTAGCTCAGTGCCACCAACCCGGCCTGCAGCGCATAGCGGGTCACGGCCACGGCATCGTGCAGCCGCAGCTTCTTCATCATATGGGAGCGATGTTTCTCCAGGGTCTTCGTACTCACCCCCAAGACAGTGGCCGCCTCCTTGGTGCTCTTGCCGACGGCGATTAATTGGACCACTTCAAGCTCCCGGGGGCTCAGCGTCCGCCAACCGAAGTAGACGGCGGCGCGGTCGGTCAGATGGGCGATGAGCGGATCAAAAAACTTCCCGCCCGCCGCGACGATATCCACGGCGTGCAGCAGGAGGCTCAGCGGCTCCGTCTTCGACACGTAGCCGGACGCACCGAGGGCGATCGCCTGGGAAACCAGCTGCTCCTGCAGGCAGGCGGAGAAGAAAAGCACCTTCAGGCCTTTGGTGTGACGCCGGAGTTCAGCCAGTACTTCCACCCCGTTGCGCCCCGGGAGAGACATATCCATGATCACAAGATCCGGACGCACCCGCAGGCTGACATCGATGGCCTCCCGGCCGGTGCCCCCTTCGCCGGCGATCTCATAGCCGGCATGGCCGAAGAGCGCAGTTCGCAACATATCCCGGATGGCACGATGATCATCGAAGATAGCGACGCGATGGCATGGGAGAGATGACGTGATAGCCCAAACTGGTCCATTAGCGGGTGATTTCAAGTAGGGTGTTTACCCCAGCGGCAAGAAAGAGCCCGGTAGAAATCGCTGCCGCCAGGGACCCCCGCGGACGGCCCGCCATTGCGCTGCCCGTTTTGCCGGCAAATTATGCCTATCGATTCGCACGGCTGACGCTGCTCAGCTCCGGGAGTGCGCCCAATTCCCCGTAACCGTAGCGCCCATCCAACTTCGCCACCACCCGGTCGAGGTATGCGATATCCGGCGCCGCCAGGTAGTCGGCATAACCACCCACCTTGCCGCGCCGGACCTTGTAGCTATCGGGATCATCGGCGTCTTTGGGCTTGAGGGCTTCGGTATTCAGACCCGCGACCAGTTCCGTGCCCTGCGCGTCCTTGGTGCCCGCTTCCAGGCGGCGCATGTTCTCGAAGCTGGAGATTTCCACCGCGCGCTCGAGCGCACCCAGATCCAGGGCCAGGGTCGGCAGCAGAAAGCGCAACGCCGCGGCAAACGTTGTCTCCGGCTCGCGCCGGGCGTCTTCGTAGCGCAGAACGTGCAACCGGGAATGCTCACCCCATTCATGGATCCAGCGGTTCATGATATTGACCACGCGCTCCACGCCGAAGACCGGATGGCGCAGCAAGGCGGGGAGATCCCCTTTGAAGGTGCCGGTGCGTTTCTTCAAGTGGAAGAAGAGCGAGACCATCTGATCGCGCGGGTCGCGCACGACCAGGAGGATGGGTTTATTGAGGCATTCGTCCCGCGGGATGAGCCATTTGCCGCGCAGGCGCTCGCCGAAATGCTCCTTGGCCTTGTGCTCCCAGAGATCGTGGGTGTAGCACAAGGCCGGCATGGCCGCCGCCGCCGCGGGGCGAGCGGCGGGCGCGAAGTTCTGCTTGCCCCACTCCGAGAAATAGGCCGTCAGGAACACCCGCACCCAGGTGCGGCCGCTCTTTTGGATGGAGACGACGAAAGCGTCCGCGGCGCGGAAATTGGCGGCATGGCGGCTAAAGTTCCAACGCGGATAGCGCCAGGCAAACGGCAACGAGTCCAGCCAGGCCTCAGGCCATAGACTGCCGCTCCCGGAAACGGCACTGGGTTGAAGCGGCGGACGAACCATCGGCTCGCACCATGGCTCAGGTTCGGCGTTCGTTGAAGGGAAAACACGCGGCAGGAGTGCGCGAGTTTCCTTGGCACGCCCCCAAAAAAGGTGTTTGATTGCAGGTTCGCCTCTCAACCATTCCTCTGCCGATTATGCTCCCTGCCGTTCCAGCTTCCGCGGAAAAAATCACCATCACCAACGGCCGCCTGCTCGTGCCTTCCGAGCCGGTCATTCCGTTTATCCGCGGTGACGGCACCGGGCCGGACATCTGGGCCTCCAGCGTGCGCGTGCTGAATGCGGCGGTGGAGAAAGCCTACGGCGGTTCCCGCCGCATTGCCTGGCTGGAAGTCTTCGCCGGACAGGCGGCCAAGGACCAGTTCGACAACTGGCTCCCCGATGAGACCGTGGCGGCGTTTCGCGATTATCTGGTCGGCATCAAGGGCCCACTAACGACGCCGGTGGGCGGCGGCATCCGCTCCTTGAACGTCGCCTTGCGGCAGATGCTCGACCTCTATGTCTGCCTGCGCCCGGTGCAATACTTCGCTGGGGTGCCATCGCCGGTGAAACGGCCGGACAAGGTGGACATGGTCATCTTCCGCGAGAACACGGAGGACATCTACGCCGGCATCGAGTACAAGGCGCACAGCGTCGAAGCCCAGCGGGTGCTCGAGTTCATCGCTGAAAAGTTCCCGGAGGATTTCCGCAAGATCCGGTTCGGCACCACTATGGCGACCGCCGAATATCTCAACCCCGGCGGGGCTGCGGCCGTGGACGCCATTCTGGTCGATGCGCCGCTCGAAGTGGGCATTGGCATCAAGCCCGTCAGCCGCGTCGGCACGCAACGCCTGATGGCTGCCGCCATCGATTACGCGATTGCCCAAGGGCGCAAGAGCGTGACGATCGTGCACAAGGGCAACATCATGAAGTACACGGAAGGCGCCTTCCGGGACTGGGCCTATGAACTTGCCGACGCCAAGTACCCGCTGCAAACGTATTCCTGGTCGCGCTGGGAGAAGACCAAGGCTGCCTCCGGCGAGGCGGCCGCCAACGACGAGATGAACGCCGCGCAAAAGGCCGGCAAGGTCCTGATCAAGGACGCGATTGCAGACATCACGCTGCAACAGGTCCTGACCCGGCCGGAAGATTTCGACGTCATTGCTACCTTGAATTTGAATGGCGACTACCTTTCCGACGCGCTCGCCGCCCAAGTGGGTGGAATCGGCATAGCGCCGGGGGGTAACATCAATTATCGCACCGGCCACGCCATCTTCGAAGCGACGCATGGCACCGCACCGAAGTACGCCGGCCTGGACCGCGTCAACCCGGGTTCGGTGATCCTCTCGGGCGAAATGATGTTCCGTTATCTCGGCTGGAACGAAGCGGCGGATCTGATCCTCAAAGGCTTGAACGGCGCCATCGCCAGCAAGCACGTTACGTATGATTTCGCTCGGCAAATGGAAGGCGCGACCGAGGTGAAATGCTCCGAATTCGGTGACGGCATCATCTCTGCGATGTAGTCGACGGTGGCCGGTGTCGCGCCAGCGCCTTACCAGTTGCCGTGTGGGGTGGAGTCGGCTACCTCTTGGCAACCGCATGACCAACTACCCCACCGCCTGGCAGCGGCGCGTCCTTTGGACGGTCGTTACTTCCCTGGCCATCATCGCGCTGGGGGCGGTCGCGGTGTTGTTGCTCGTCCTTTTCGGGCGGGCGGTGGGGTTTTTGCAGCCGGTGCTGATTCCGTTCGCGGTCGCGGCGGTCCTGGCTTTTCTGCTCGAACCGGTCGTGCGAACGATCAGCTCGCGGACACGGCTCTCGCGCACCCTCTCGGTCATGATCGTCTTTACGATCATCGCGCTGTTGCTGGCGCTGCTGTTCGTCTCGGTCGTGCCGCAAATCTATTCGCAGTCCGCGCAGATGGTGCGCAACGCCCCGGCTTACGCGCAGAAGGCGCAACAGCGCCTCCTCGGCTTGCTGGATGCGTCCCAAAAGAAGATCGACCAAATCGATCGGCTGCTCCCTGGTGCCAAATCGCTCGACGCAGCTGCAGCGCGGTCCGCGTCGTCGGCGTCGCCCTCAGCGTCATCGAACTCCCACCCAACACCGGCGCCCAGCCCCGCCGCCTCCAGCAAGGCTGGCGCGGACAACAAGCCCGCCGCCTCGCCCACGCCGGACCCCGATTCCATTCGCAATTACCTCAGTCAGCAGCTTCCCGCCCTCGGCCAGCAGGTGCCGGCCATCCTCGATAGCGGCTGGCACCTCCTGATCAAGAGCATCGGCGGATTCATGGGTGTGTTCGGCGCTTTGCTCAGCGCGATCATCATCCCGGTCTACCTCTACTTCTTGCTGGTCGAAGGCCGCAATATCGCCCGCTGGTGGAGCGAGTACCTGCCCATCCGCGATTCGCCTTTCAAACAGGAAGTCGTCAGTGTGCTCCTGGAAATCAACGGCTACCTGACGGCATTTTTCCGCGGACAACTCATCGTCAGCACCATCGATGGCCTGCTGATCGGCGGCAGCGTGTTCCTTTTCGTGCATCTGGATTTCGCCTTTTTCGTCGGCCTGCTGGTGGTGGTGCTGACGTTCATTCCGTATCTGGGCATCCTGCTCTGCTACATCCCGGCCCTGCTCATCGCCATCGTCCAATACGGCGACTGGCAGCATCCGCTTTCGGTCGTGGCGATCATGTTCACGGTGCAGATGCTGGAAAGCACGATCATCTCGCCTAAGATCGTGGGCGACTCGGTCGGGCTGCACCCGTTGACGGTCATCATTTCCGTTTTCGGCTGGTCGCTGCTGCTCAACGGGCCCATCGGCGCCATCCTGGCGGTGCCGCTTTCCGCCACCGTGAAGGTGCTCTTGCGGCGCTACGTCTGGGAGAAAAGCGGCCGTGGCCGCCATTTCGTACCGTTGACGGCGGCTTCGGTGGCGACCCTGCAGCAGGTCGCCCTGGAAACGGAACACGCGAAAATCCGGGCGGCCGCGCGGGACGCCGAGCCGGAACCGCCGCCACCCCTGGCACCGGCCCCTGCTCCCGCGCCCTGAATCGTCTCTGAATGGCCACTGTCGCCATGCCTCCAACCACGCCGCCGTTTTCCGCCGCCTCCGCCCGGGCGGCTCGGCTGATTCTGCCGAATACCCGGCGGCGGGACACGCTCGTGGCCCTGGCTGCCGGCGGGGCCATGCTCGGCTTCATTTTCTTCGCCTTCTATTACTTCTCGCGCCAGGCGGATGCCACGGGTGGCGTGACGGGGACGATCATTGCCAAGCAGTTCGTGCCGCAGCCAGAGACCCAGATCACCTTTGGGGAGGCCGGCTTGAGCCGCCGCGCGGTGGCGGGCGAATACAGTTTCCGGCTCCGGGTTGCCCAGGAAAATGGGCGGGTTTACCGGTTGATCGTCAACCCCGACACTTACAGTAGCCACCGGATCGGCGAACCCTTCTACTTCATCCGGCCGCCGAACGCCCCGGCGGCCCATTGAACAGCTTCCCGCCGCCGATGTCCTAAACAGCGAACGTTCGCATCCGTCACTCGTCATATCCTTCCCAATGGCCACCACCCAGGAACTCACCCGCTCGGTTCAGGAACACAGCCATTGGATTGCGCCGCTGCACGCGGAACTCGGCCGCGTGGTCGTCGGGCAGAAATACCTTGTTGACCGCCTTTTGATCGGCCTGTTGGCCAATGGCCATGTGCTGCTGGAAGGCGTGCCGGGGCTCGCCAAGACGCTCACCGTGAAGACGCTGGCCGCGTGCATTCAGACCGGCTTCCAACGCATCCAGTTCACGCCGGACTTGTTGCCGGCGGATTTGATCGGCACCCTCGTCTACAATCCGCGCACAGGCGAGTTCACGACCAAAATGGGGCCGCTTTTCTCGAACTTGATCCTGGCCGACGAAGTCAATCGCGCACCGGCCAAGGTGCAGAGCGCCTTGCTCGAAGCCATGCAGGAGCGCCAGGTGACCATCGGCGAGACGACGTACCCTTTACCGGACCCGTTCCTGGTGTTGGCGACGCAGAATCCGCTCGATCAGGAAGGCACCTACCAGTTGCCTGAGGCGCAACTAGACCGGTTCATGCTGAAGCTGAACATCACCTATCCCAGCCGGGCCGAAGAACGCGAGATCCTCGATAAAATGGGCACCAGCATGCCCGATCTGCATGTCTCCCCGGTGGTGTCGCCCGCGGATATCCTGGCGGCGCGCCAGGTGGTCAATTCCATCTACATCGACGACCGCGTCAAGGATTACATTGTCGATGTGGTCCTGGCGACGCGCGATCCCGCCGCCCTGACCAGCGCCCGGCTGGAAGGCATGGTGCGTTGCGGCGCGAGCCCGCGGGCGACGATCAACCTGACGCTGGCCGCGCGCGCCTACGCCTTCTTGCACGGGCGCGGCTACGTCACCCCGCAGGACGTCAAGAGCATCGGCCTGGATGTGCTCCGCCATCGCATCATCGTCAGTTACGAAGCGGAGGCTGAAGAACTCTCCAGCGAAGACGTGGTGGAGAAAATCTTCGCGATGCTGCCGGTGCCGTAGGCTCGCGGCGGAGACCATGTCCGACACCGGCGACATCCTGAAGAAAATCCGCCGCCTGGAACTGCGCACCCGGCGGCTGGTCGACTCCGCCTTCGGCGGCCAATACCACTCGGTCTTCAAGGGCCGCGGCATGAACTTCGAGGACGTCCGCGCCTATAATCCGGGCGATGAAGTCCGCTTTATCGACCGCAACGTCACCGCGCGCACCGGCGATTTGCACGTCAAGAATTTCACCGAGGAACGCGAACTCACCGTCATCATCGTCGTCGACGTGAGTGCTTCGGGCAGCTTCGGCAGCGTCGCGCAATCCAAACGCGAACTGGCCGCCGAAGTGGCCAGCCTGATCGCTTTCAGCGCCATCGGCAACCGGGACAAGGTCGGGCTGCTGCTCTTCGCGGACGAAGTCGAGTTATTCCTGCCGCCGCGCAAGGGCCGAGGGCATGTCTTGCGCCTCATCCGGGAGGTTCTTTACTACCAGCCGCAAGGCCGGGGGACGAACATCGCCGCGGCGCTCGATTACCTGAACAAGGTCGTCGTGCGGCGCGCCGTGGTTTTCCTGCTCTCGGACTTTCAGGCGCCCGATTTTTCGCGGCCATTGGCCGTCACCAGCCGCCGGCACGATCTCGTCGCGGTGCCCGTGATCGATCCTCTCGAACAGACGCTGCCCGATATTGGGCGCGTCAGCCTCGAAGACGCGGAGACGGGTGCCATCCTGGAAGTCAATACGTCGGATCGCCGGGTGCGCACGGCCTTCGCCCAGGCGGCGGCCGCGCGCCGGCAGGAGTTGGTCTCCCTGCTGCGGCGCGCCCGGGTCGATACCGTTACGCTGCAGACCGATCAGGATTATCTGCCGGCCTTGCGCGCCTTTTTCCAGCAACGGGAACACCGGCTGGCGCACAGATGAAGCGTTCGCCCGGTTTGCACGCCATGATGTTTTTCGCACCCTTGGCTGCCGTCAACGTGCCGTTGGCTCCCCCGGCCGCCGGGCCGACGCCGGACATCCGCGCGATCATTCCGGCGCAGCCCTATTACGTGAGCATCGGCTTCCCCGCGCGGGCGGCCGCCGTTGTCCTCCTGCTGCTGGCGGCGTGGGCTCTCTGGTACTACATCCTCCGCCCGCGACTGCTCCGGCCGCCAGTCCGGCTGAGCCCCCGGGAAATTGCCGCGCGCCGGCTGCGCGATTTGGAACAGCAGGCCGATGCGCTGGAACCGCGTGTCTTCGGCGCGGAGGTTTGCGATGTCCTGCGGGCGTACATCGGCGCGCAATTCGGTTTGCATCCGGAACGGCAGACTTCCCCGGAGTTTTTGACCTCCATTGCCACGGCCAGCGTGTTTTCGACCGAGCATCGGTCTTTGCTGGCCGAGTTCCTCGAGCAGTGCGACCTGCTCAAGTTCGCCCGGCAGGACGCCACGCGCGACGCAAAACGGCGCCTGCTCACTCAGGCCAACGACTTCCTGCAAACCACCTCCGCGCCGGACCCGGCGGCGGCTCCGGCTGCCGCTGTCCCGGCTCGGTCCTGATTTCCATGTCCTGGCACGATCTCGCGCGTTTCAGCTTCGCTCAGCCGCTTTGGCTGGGCTTGCTGCCGGTGCCTTTGCTGCTCGCGCTCCTGCGGGGACGGGAAGGCGGGGCGGTCGCGGTCCTCTATTCGTCGACTGCCATCCTACAGCGGATCGGCCAACCGCGCACCGCGCGAGCCGGCGCGTTCGCGGGTTGGCTGCTCGCCAGCGCCCTGGCGCTCGGCATCGTGGCGTTGGCGCGGCCCCAACTGAGCGATTCCTTTACGCAGATCGAAGCCAGCGGCATCGATATCATGATCGCGCTGGACGTCTCAGGCTCGATGGCAACCGAGGATTTTACACTCGGCGACCATCGTGCCAGCCGGGTGGATGCCATCAGGGAAATCACCCAACGCTTCATCGAGGCCAGGCCTAATGACCGCATCGGCATGCTGGCTTTCGCCGGCCGGCCTTATCTGGTCAGTCCGCTGACGCTGGATCACGATTGGCTGATCCAAAACCTGGATCGCGTCAAACTCGGCCTGGTCGAGGACGGGACGGCCATCGGTTCGGCCATCGCTTCGGCGGCCAACCGGCTGAAGAATCGCGAGGCCAAGAGCCGCGTCATCGTCCTCTTGAGCGACGGTGACAACAACGCCGGGCGCATCAACCCGAACACCGCCGCGGAAGCCGCCCGGGTCCTCGGCTTGCAGGTCTACACGATCGGCGTGGGCACGAACGGCTTTGCGCCGTTCCCGGTCGGCACGGATTTTACCGGCGCGACCCAATACCAGACGATCAAGGTGGAGTTCGACGAGAAAACGCTCAGCGAAGTGGCGCGGATCGCGCACGGCCGGTTCTTCCGGGCGGACAGCAGCGCGGCCTTAAAGGACATTTACGCGCAGATCGACCAGCTGCAAAAAACCACCGTGGCGGTCAGCAAATACCGCGAATACCGCGATCTTTTCCCCTGGTTTACGGGCGGTGCGCTGGCTTGCCTGGCCGTGCAGTTGGCTTTTTCGCAAACGCGTTGGAGGAGATTGCCGTGAACCGCGCGACCACCGCCTGCGCTTTAAGCTCGATTCGTTCGAACTTCCGGGCGGTCGGATTTGTCTCAATTCTTGTCTGATGCTACCCGCGGCACTCCATTTCGGCTCACCCATCTGGCTGTGGGGATTGGCGACGATTCCCTTCTTCGGCGCCCTATTGCTTTGGGCTGAGCGGGATTCCGCCCGGCGCCTGGTGGTCCTGCTGCCGGCGCCGCGGCTGCGCGCGCAGTTGACCGGCGCGGCGAGCGTCGCCCGGCGTCGCTGGCGCTATGCCTTTCTTCTGCTGGGCTTCGCCGCGTTGTTGGTGACCATGGCCCAGCCGCGTTTCGGTTACGAGTTGCACGAAACCCATCGGCGCGGACTGGATGTCATCGTCATCGTGGACGTCTCCAAGAGCATGCTGGCGACCGATGTCGCCCCTAGCCGGCTGGCGCGCGCCAAACTGACCTTGCAGGATCTCCTGTCCCAACTGACCGGCGATCGTGTGGGCCTGGTCGCCTTCGCGGGCACGGCGTTTTTACAGGCGCCGCTGACCATCGATTATGATGCCGTCTTGAATGCCGCGGATGAATTGGATTCCGACCTCATCCCCATGGGCGGGACGAACCTCGGCGCGGGCATCGACCTGGCGCTGGAGGCGTTTGGCAAGGCGGAGGCGGGCAACCGCGCCATCCTGCTCATGAGCGATGGCGAACCGACCGCCGACAACGAACAGGCGGACGGCGTCAAGGCCGCTACCCGCGCCGCCGAAGCCGGGGTCAAAGTCTTTACGATGGGTTTCGGCACCAATGAGGGGTCGCTCATTCCCCTGGGCGAGTCCAGCCCGGGCGAGTTCATCCGGGACGCGGATGGGCAGATCGTGCGCACGCGGCTCAACGAAGGCGGCCTCAAGGAAATCGCCCAGGCCGGTGGCGGATTTTACGTGCATTTCGAGAACGGCGGGTCGGCGCTGCGCATGGTGTTGCAGAACGGTTTGGCGCAGCTCAAGGCGGGAGAAATCGATGCACGCGTCGCTCGGCGGCCGATCGAGCGCTACCAATGGCCTTTGGGCGCCGCGCTCGTTTTCCTGAGCGTGGGCACCCTGCTCGGGGAGCGGCGTAAAGCGAGCGCGCCGGCCGCCACCACCACGCGCGTTAGCGGCCCGGCCGCCCGGGCCCAACGCCGGCGCCAGGCTGCCGCGGTGGCGATCGGGCTCATGCTGGCGCTGGGCCTGGAACGCGCGAGCTTTGCCTCGGCCATGTCCCCGCCGCCTACCACGGGCGACGCGGCGCCGGACTCGGCCCTGGATCTGTACCGCGCCGGGCATTACGACCAGGCGTACAGCGCCTTCCAGGAACTGGCAAAGCAGCACCCGAAGGTCGACAACCTGCAATTCGACGCGGGCGCGAGCGCGTACATGGCCCACCAATACGACCAGGCGTTGGATGCTTTCGGCAAGGCATTGACGTCCGAGAATCCTTCGCTGCAACTGAAGTCGCATTATAACTTCGGCAATACCCTCTATCGCCGCGGCGAGCAGCAAAAGGATCAGAAAGCGAAGATCAGGGATTGGCGCGATGCCATCCAGCACTACGACACGACGCTGAACTCCCTGAAATCGAAGCCGCCGCATACGGACGACGCGCTCGCGAGCAACACCGCCTATAACCGCGATCTGGTCCAACACCGCCTGGACGAGGAGCTCAAGCAACCGCCCAAGCCACAGGACAAGCAAGACAAGAAGGATAAGCAGGACAAGCAGGATCCAAAAGACGGCCAGGGCCAGCCCCAACCGCAGCAGCAGGACAAGCAGGACCAGCAAAATAAACCGGATCCATCCCAGTCGGGGGATAAACAGCAACAGCCGCAAGACGGCGCCGGTCAGCAACAACCCGGGAATAGCGGTGCCCAGGGCAGTCCGCCGCCCTCGGGAGGCCAGCAAGACGAGCCGCCGGGTGAGCAACAACAGCCCGGGCAGTCGAACCAGGGTGCCAGTCCGTCGCCTGTGCCCAACCAGGACAAGCCACGCCAGCGCGGTGACTTCAATGCCCAACCCAGCAAAAGCGATACGCCGCCGGAACCGGACAAACCGGGCGAAGAACAAGCCGCGGACGACGCGGCGCAAAAGGAGGGCAACATGAGCCCGGCCCAGGCGCGCGAGCTTTTACAATCGCTGCGGGACGAAGATACGAAGGTCAATCTGAACGAGAACCCCGAGACCAGGAGAAGACGCGATGAACCCGTCAGCAAGGATTGGTAGCATGCTGGCACAGCCCCGGAGGCTCCGCGCGCTGGCCCGGCTGCTCGTGCTCGCCTGGCTGGTGGCGTTAGCCGCCACCGGCGTGACGCCAGCGCGGGCGGACGACGTCTCGGCCGCCGCCAGCCTGGTCGACGCCGCCGTCGATGCCGGCCAGCCGGCGGAATACCACATCGATGTCACTAATGGCCGCCTGGATGAGCCGCCGCCCGCGCCGACGGTCGACGGCCTGAACATCACCTTCTCCAGTACGACCCGGTCGACGCAGTACCGGTTCGACGGCAGCTTGCACGGCACGTCGACGACGACGTTTATCTACAGCATCGAGACGAGCAAACCCGGCCGGTTTGTCATTCCGGGCCAGGATTTGCGGGTGGATCATCAGACCCTGTCCGTCTCCCCGGTCACACTGAATGTGATGGGGGCGGGCCGGCCGGCCGGCGTTAGTGGCGGGACTGCCCGGCCGCCCAGCCAGTCCTACTTTGCAGAACTGGTGATCCCCAAGAAGAGCGCCTACGTGGGCGAAAGCATCCCGGTTGAGTTGCGTTTGTATTTCGGCCAGCAGGTCAGGAAACAAATCGATCCGAACGTCATTCTCAGCGGTGACGGCTTCAGCGTGCAGAAGTTCACGGCCCCGCAGCAATCGGCTGCCACCATCGAAGATCAGCCGTTCTATCTGATCACCTACAAGAGTTCCCTGGCCGGCGTGAAAACGGGCACCATAGCCGTCGGCCCGGCGGAGAGTAACCCGGTCGTACAGTTACCGCGGACGCAAGCCCGCCGCCGCAGCAACAGCTTCAACGATCCGTTCGATCAGTTGTTCAGTGATCCCTTTGCTTCGATGTGGGCGCCGCCCAAGCAGGTGACGGTGCGCAGCGACCCGGTCTCCGTCGAAATCAAACCGTTGCCGCCCGGCCGGCCAGCGGATTTTTCCGGCGCGATCGGTCAGTTCACGCTCACAGCGGAAGCAGACCCGCGCAAAGCGTCGCCGGGCGACCCCATCACGATGCACTTGTCGCTGCAGGGAAAGGGCAACTTCGACCGCATCGGGGCGCCCGTGCTGAACGACGCGACAGGCTTGCGCTCCTATCCGGCAACCTCCAAGTTTAAGGCGGACGACGACGTCGGGTTGAGCGGCCTGAAGAGCTTCGCGCAAGTCGTGATTGCCGATAGCGCGCGGACAACGTTGCCGGGCTACCGCTTCAGCTATTTCGACCCGGTCACCGCGCGCTACGAGACGCTGCAAACGCCGCCCTTGCCAGTGGTCATCCAGGGCGCATCGCTGGCGGTTGCGGCCACGCCAGCCGGGAGCGCCGCCGGGACGGCCAATGTCCCCGCGCCCTCGGCCACGCCCACGCCCACCCCGCGCGCGGCAGAGGACATCCTATATATCCGGAACGATTTCGGCGTACCGCGGGCACCCACGGCCTTCCTGCCCCTCTACCGGCAAGCGCGCTTCTGGGAAGTCCAGGGCTGGGCCGCGCTCCTCATTTTGGGAGGTGGAGCGCTGTACGAGTGGCGCCGGCACGCCCGCAATGAAGCCATCTGGCGGCGCGCCGAGCTCCAGCGGCAACGCGCCAGCCTCGACCGCACCGTGCGCCAGGAAAACACCGGCCGCGGCGAGTTTTATTCCGCCGCCCGGCGGTTGGCGCAACTGAAAGCCGCCGCCGCTTCCAATCGACCGGCGGCGGACCTGACTCCCGGCGACATCAGCGCCGCGAAACACCTGCCGCCGGACGTCGCCGGATCGGTGGCGGAGATTTTTCAGCGTCATGATGAACTGGCGTACAGCGGACGCGCCACCAATCAGGAGCCTGTGCCGGCGGACGAGCGCCGAGCTATCCTCGCCACTTTGGAAACCTTGGGCAAAAACTGATGCAGCGTCCTTTTGTGATTTACCGGTCGGGCCGGCTGCGGCTGGCTTTGTTCTGCCTTTTGCTGGGTACTACCGCCGGCCATGCGCAGGGTCTGGGATCCGCCCCGAGCGGATTTCAACAGGGAAATGCCGCCTATGCCGCCGGCAAATATGCCGAAGCCGCGACTGCCTACGAGAACGCCGCGCGGACCGGTCCGGTCAGTGCGAACCTCTATTACAACCTCGGCAATACATACGATCGCCTAGGGGCACGCGGCAAGGCCATGCTCAATTATCAGCGCGCCCTCCTGCTCGAGCCCGGCCAAACCGAGGCCGTGGCCAATCTCGCCTTTGTGCAGGGCCGTCTCTCGCATCCAAACCGCTCCGGCTCATGGTTTGGCGGTCTGTTCGCGCTATCCGGGATCGATCTCGTAGCCATCCTCGCGACCGCTGCGGCCTGGTTGGGATTGCTGCTTCTGGTCACCGGTGCTTTCCGCTACCGGGCCCGGTTGGCAGTGGCGGTTGGCTGCTTTGCCCTGAGCGGCAGTGCCGCCGGCTTGATCTGGTGGCTGGATGACGGAAGCAAGAACGCCGGACGGGCGCTCGTGCTGACGGAGCAAACCCCGGCGCTGTATGCCCCTGCCGCTAATTCCAAAGTGTTCACGAACCTGCCGCTCGGCAGTGAAGTGCGCGTCCTTTCCGAACAAGGCGCCTGGATTTACGCCCAACTGGCCGATGGGTCCCGCGCGTGGCTCGCCGCGCCCAACGTCGAGAAAATCATCCCGCTGCGCGCCAGCTCCTAGCCAGCTACCTGTCCAACCCGGGAACTACTTTTTCGGCGTCGGGTAGGGGGTCGGATCGGGCGGAGCAGGGCTCAGCGAGAGTCCACCAGCCTTATCCTCATCGAAGCCGATGGTCAGGCTAACCTTCATGCCGGTCTTGACGTCCGCCAGTGTCGCCTTCTCGCCGTTCACCTGGATGTCCGTATTGCTGTCTACCTTGTAGACCTTCGTGGACGTGTCCTTGGAATTGACGTGCCCGATCGTCACGGTCGAACCGGCGGTATCGACCGCTTGAATGACGTCGTAGACGGGCTTGTACGGCTCACGCGGCTTGATTTTGCCACCGGCCTGGGCGGCAACTGGCAACCACAGACCAGCGAGCAAGGCCAGAGACAGTTTTTGGCAAAGGTTTTTCATAGGGGTAGCGTTATCTTCGTATTTAAGTCCCGCCATTCAAGGGAGAAATTCGCGTCGTCAGGGATCGATAAAATACACCAGTTGGGGCACCTTCTCCTGGCGCAGCGCTTCCCAGTCCGGCCGGAAAAAACCGGCGATGGCCGGCCGCCCGGCGTAGGAGCGGAAAAAATAGTCGCCCAGCAGATGATCGAAATCCGCCGGGGGCAAAACGGCTTGCGCCTTCTGCAAGGCAGCGGCCGCCCGCGGGTCGTCGCCGTGTTGGAGAGCAAAGGCGGCCTCGGTTAATAGCCAGTAGCCGCTCGGTTGGGCGGCCAGCCGCGCGGGCAAACTGCTGCCGATGTCCGCATCCTGATCCGCTTCGATTTGGGCCAGCCGGATCTTGTAAGCGACGTACTCGCGCGCCCCGGCGAACTCCAGGGCTCCCACCGGATAGCGTACGAGCGCCTCCTGCAGGGCGGCGATGGCGTTCTGCAAGCTCCCCTGCCGGCGCAGGGATTCGCCCCACAAGCGGAAGCTCTCCGGCGCGAAAGGCATCGCCAGCGCGGCCTCCTGAAAAGCACTGGAGGCCTGGAGAAAATGCCGTTGCCGCGCGAAGGTGAAACCCATCGCATCGTCGATCTCCACCAGCGGCCAACCCTCCGGGGACTTCGCCAACTGACCCACCAAGGTGGCCTGGGCGTCGCTCAGCCGGCTCGCACGCGCGTTCAATAAAGCCAGGTAGGTTTCCAGCCCCGGCAGCGCTCCGGCGGTCCTGCGCAAGGCCGTGCCCAACCGCAAGGCGCTCGGCACATCGCCCGCCTGGTCCGCTTGCAAGGCCCGGTCCAACTGCGCCAGATTCTCCGGCGACCAGCGGATAGACTCCTGGCTGGGTGGCGCCTTCCTGGCCGCGGCGCTGCCGGCTGTTTGCCGCCCGGAGAAGAACGCTCCGGCACCGAACAAGAGCGTGCCCACCCAGTAACCGAAAAGCCGCCGGCGGCGCTGCGCGGATGTGACGAAAGGGGTGTCCGGCGCGAAAGAACGGTCCTCCGCCAACAATCGCTCGGGGGATCTCGTGCCCGAGCCCGCGAGCGCCAGCGCCGGCGGCCCGCCCGGGGTGGAGGCGGCTTTGAACCGATGCGCTTTACCCTCTCTGGCAGGAATATCGGTGGCTGCGGTTTCCTTCTGCTCGATCAAGCTGGCAAGCAGCTCACTCAAGACCGCGATCCGTTCATCCTGTTGCGGGGCTCCGCCCTCGCTTTGCCGATAGCGCCGCATCGGACGCGGCGCCGGCGCCGCTGCCCCCGAACGCTCCTGTTCGTTCTCCGCCGCTGGCGGAGGTGAGGAGTATTGGGTGTAATCCCTGTAATCGGTGCTCATGGACAACTGCCGGCGGCGGGGGGAGCAGGGCAGCGGCAGCTTGCTCTTGGCTCCCCGGATCGGGAGCCCGTAATCTAAAAGTCCGCTCTCCCCCTGGCAACGCAATAATGCCTTCCGTCGTTGGCCAGCCGGCGCCCTTTTCCGTTGCATCTGCGGCGGCTCCGCGCACTGTTTTCCGGTGCCGCCAAAATTGCCAGACCCTTGGACCCACCTGGATCTGGACGCCGCCTGGCCCGCCGCGGAAGCTCCCGGCCGCCACCTGGACGCCCGCGCCTGGGGGCCGCGCCTGCGTTTTTGCGCTCCGAACGCCGAGATGGAGGCATTTGCGACCGCCTGCCTGGCCCCCTCGAGTGCCGGCCGCTTTGTGTTCTACGGGTCCGGCGACTTCCATCACCTGAGCGCGCTCCTGGTGCGGCGCGTCGAGGAGCCGCTCACCCTGATTTCCTTCGATAATCACCCGGATTGGGACATCCGTCCTCCGCGCTGGTGCTGCGGCAGTTGGATCAACCGTGCGCTTGGCTTCCCTCAAGTCGAGCGGGTGGCCATCTGGGGTTGCGGCAACTTTGAGTGCTGGGGCTGGCACCGGCTGTGGGGCAACCACCGGGATGTCCGATCCGGCCGGTTGGCCGCGCATCCTTGGGCGGACGAGCGACCGGCAGCCGACCAGGCCAGGGCCGATGCCATTACCCGGGCCAACTGGCGGGAGCGTTTCACCGTTTTCGCGCAAAGCCTGGCCGGCAAATCCCTTTACGTAACGGTCGATCTGGATGGCCTCCGGGCCGAAGAAGCCGTCACGAACTGGGAAAACGGCCGCTTTGCCGCCGAAGACGTCTGCTGGGCGCTCGATCAACTCACCCGCGTAGCCCGCATCGTCGCGGGCGATGTGTGTGGCGCGTACTCGCCACCGGCCTACGCGCGCAGATTCCAACGCTTCGCCTCCGAGACGGATCATCCGCCGCTGCCGGTCATCGATCTGGGCGAGGCAGCCCGCCTCAACCTGCGTTCACTGCAAAGCATCCAGCCTCACTTGGCGGCCTGACGTGGTCCCGCCCCGAGCTTCGGACCGGTTTATTCCACCTGCCGCAGTTGGGTGGTGTCGATGATGCGCCCTTCGGCCAGTACGTTCGTGATGACGACCAGCCAGGCGCCTTCCTCGCACCATTGACCTCGCTTCAAATACGCGAGGGCATCGCGAATGGTCTGCTCGGGATCGCTGGAGAAATTCATCAGAAACGGCTCGACTCCCCAAGGCAACAGCAACTGCCGGAAGACCGTCTCCACGTCCGTAAAGGCGTAGATCGGCACGCCGCGGGCGCGCAAGGCTCCCAGCGTGTACCCCAGGAAGCCGCTGCGCGTGAAAACGATCACGCCGGAGCCGCCCAGTTCCTGCGCCAGCACCGCCGCCGAACGCAGCATCTTGGCCTTCGGCTCCTCCAGGCGGATGACCTCGTTGAAAGCCCGTTTCTCGGCCGGCTCCATGCTTTGAATGATGTTCTTGAGTACTTGGACGCACTCGAGCGGATAGCGCCCGGTCGTCGTTTCGCCCGAGAGCATGACGGCATCCGCGCGTTCCCGCACGGCGGTCGACACATCGGAGATTTCCGCCCGCGTCGGCATCGGGGAGGAGATCATCGATTCCAGCAAATGCGTCGCGATGATCACGGGCTTGCCCAAAGCCAGGCAGGTCTCGACGATCCGCGTCTGCACCAGGGGCAGGATGTGGTAATCGATCTCGATGCCGAGATCGCCGCGCGCCACCATGACGGCATCGGCTGCCGCCACGATGGACTCGAGGTTCTTGACGCCCATCTGATCCTCGATCTTCGCGATGATGCGGGCGCGTGAACCGAGATCGAAAAGCACTTTGCGCAACGCCTCGATATCTTCGCTCCGGCGCACAAAGGAAAGCGCCACGAAGTCTATCCCCGCCGCCACGCCGAACCGTAAATCGGCCAGATCTTTCTCGGTCAGCGACGGCAGATTGACTTCCACGCCGGGCAAATTGAGGTGGCGGCGCGAGCCCAGCAGGCCGGGCGTTAGAACGCGGCAGCGCACGCTCACGTCGTCCTTCTCCAGCACCTCCAGCCGGATCAAACCACTATCGACCAGGACGGTGGCACCGACCCGAATGTCCGCCGGCAAGCCGGGATAGTTGACGTCGATTCCCCGCATCCCGGAGGAGCCGCCGCCAACGTAGAACTCGAAGTCTTCGCCCGGCTGAAGATCGATCGGTTTTTCCAGGGTGCCGGTGCGAATCTCCGGGCCTTTCACGTCCATCATCACCGCAACCTGGCGATTGACCGCGATTGACACGGTGCGCACGCGATGAATCAGCGCCGTCGTCCATTCCGCGGAGCCGTGCGCCATGTTTAGCCGGAACACATCGACGCCCGCCCGGATGAGTTCCCGTAACTGCTCCGCGCTTTCCGTCGCCGGCCCGAGCGTGGCCACGATCTTGGTATGCCGAAAAAATCCCCGCGTCATTGCTTCCTTTCCCTTTACTGCCCCTGGTCGCTTCCGCCCCAGTTGCTTAGCAGAACCGGCGGGCGCCGTAAACAACGAGCTGCACGTACTCTTAGGCGAAATTTGGCTTCCCGGTGGCGGACGCGCGGAAAAGGTGCTGGAGTAGCAAGCGCGTGCCGCCCGTTCCCCTGTCCAAGCCATTGCTCATTCTCCGCATCATCGCGCAACTCGACGAGGAACTGACGCGCTTCGCCAAAGCCGCCAGGGTCGCCCAGGCGGAGGCCACCGATGAGCAAAGCCGGGCCGAACATAAGTATGACACGCGCGGGTTGGAAGCGTCCTACCTCGCCCACGGCCAAGCCCGCCAAGCTCAGGAGACCGAACAGGCTCGCGAGCAATTCGCCGCGCTGACGGTGCGCGACTTCCTCCCGGACGAGCCGATCGGCCTCGGTGCGCTGATCGAGCTCGAGGAAATCGGCGAACGCTCGTGCTATCTTCTCGGCCCGTGCGCCGGCGGTACCGAAGTGGACGTGGCCGGCCGGCTCGTGCAAGTCATTACCGCTGCCTCGCCGCTCGGCCGTCAACTCCTGGGCCAGCGGACGGGAAATCGCCTGTCGAACGGAGCGCAGGTGCTGGCAGTTTCCTAAATCGCCCCCCGGATTTCCTGATGAAAGCCTTCCTTACGCTCGCCCGCACCCGCACCCCCGATGGCGCGGAACTCACGCTGCAAGAGCACGACGGCGAGTATTACCTCAAGCTCAACGGCCGCCAGCTCATGAGCACGGACTCGACGCTTTCCGAGCGGCAGTTGGGCGAACTGGCGTGTGCGCGGATACGCCACCAGACCAGCCCCCGGATTTTGATTGGCGGTTTGGGACTGGGCTTTACTTTGCAAGCGGTCCTGCAAACCGTCAGCGCCAAAGCCGAAGTGCAGGTCGCTGAAATCATGCCGGAGGTCATCGCCTGGAACCGCGAACTGCTGGGCGCGGTCAACGGCAAGCTGCTCGATGATCCGCGCGTCCAGATTTTCGCGGAGGACGTCTTCCCGTTGATTGCCCGCGTGCCCCAGGCGACGTACGACGCCATCTTGCTGGACCTCGACGACGGTCCCGCGAGTTTCCAGCAGGGTCGCGCGACGTACACCTACGACCGCCGCAACTGCCTGCGCATCGCCCGCGCCCTGAAGCCTAACGGCCGCGCCTGCTTCTGGTCGGCAGCCGAGGATCTCCGTTTCGTGCAAAGCCTGACCCGCTTCGGGTTCAAAGTGGAGACTTACGAAGCCAAAGCTCACGAAAACGCGAAGCGCAACGCCCACCGCATTTACCTGGCCGAACTGCCCTCCCGGCCACCCGCCGGTCGGGGCGCAACGCCGCGTAGCGGCTCCAAAAAAAGGTAGGGATCGCTCTCCGAGCGAGTCCGAAGCTGTCTGGAAACGAGTAGGACAAGGCAGACGCTGCGCGGTAGCTGCCATCTCCAGACACTCACGGACTCGCTCCGGAGAGCGATTTGTCGCCCTCTGCCCCTCGACCTGTCGCCAAGCCTCCAGTCTACCTGCAATTACGACGACGTCTTCGCTGGTCTAAGGCGCCGACGGGAATAGGCGGCGTTTTCCGCTCAGGAACTCGTCCGCCTCCAGGTGATCCGGATAGAAACGCAAGGTGACCGCGCCGGCGTCTTCCTGCTTCACAGTTGTCCAGGAACCGGCCAGGTTCTCGACGGCGCCGCCGGCGCGGCCGCGTTGGCAAATCAGCAGCCGAGGCTGCACAGCCGCGAGGAACGTCTTCACGTCAGCCGGCCCTTCGCCGGCTGCGCCCAGGATCACGACGTCGCTCCGCAGCTCCGCGCCGGGTTGGTGCGCGGTCAGCCAGCGGCGAGCTTCCGCGGTGCTGTCGCCCAGGAGCAGGACCCGCCAACCGGCGGCGTCGAAGCGGGCGATCACCGTTCGGGTGGCCGCGGCCCCGTGCCAATCCGGCGGTGGAAACAGGACGCGCAAGGAGGACCGCCGGCCGAGATCAAAGGTTGCTCCCGCTTGCGCGGTCACCGGTGGTAGTCGCCGGGCAGCCAACAGCGCCTGGACCTCCCGCCAGGACGGTGACCGGCTCGGCAGCGCGGAAAGGATCACGCGTGCCGGTCGCAGATCTGCCATGGCCAGCGGCGCGCCGGCCAAATGATAGGCCTCGCCTGCCGTTAACAGCAGGGTATCCAAGCGGTCGACGCCGCGGGCTTGCTCGAATGGCAGCACGATACGCTGGTATTCCGTCGCGCGGCCGGCGTCGAGCAGCCAAGCCGCGCCACCCGCTCGCAACGCAATGGCCCGCGCCGGGCCCGCGTCGAGCACCGTCATTTCCGCCGCGGGCGTCCGCCAGCGCCAGAACTCGGGTGACGCCACATGAAAGCTGCCGCCCGGCACGGCGTCGAACAGGTGCAAGGCGGCGAGAAGCGTTTTCGCCACCAGCCAGTTCGCGTTGTTCATCCAGATCGCCCAGTTGGGCCACAACACCCCGCCAAGCGCCGCCGACGCCGCTAACCCGAACATGGCGGCAGCCAAGGGAAAAACGGCCACGTTGGCGAAGATCGAAATCGGCGAGACCAGATGAAAAACCAGGAACATCACCGGCAATGATCCAACCCACGCGGCGACGGCCACGCTCGTCAGATCGACCAACGCGCGCCGCCCCGCTTCGCGCCCGCGCAACCACCATGGGTACAGCAACCGGGGCAAGAATGGGTCCGGCGCGCCGATTCTCCAGAGCCGTTCGCGCACCCACGGGCCGAGCGTGAGAATGGCGAGCACGACCAGGAACGAGAGCTGAAAGCCGAGCAGGAAAAGCTGGTTCGTATCGAAGAGCAGGAGCGCCGCCGCCGCCGCGCCCAGGCTGTTGCCGGCGCGCACCGGCCGGTCCAGCCATTCGCCGCCCAGCAGCACCGCCGCGACCGCGACGGCGCGCACCGAGGCCGGCCCCACCCCGGCCGCCAAGGTGTACCCGAGCAACAGGAGCAGGCAAAGCAAGCGCGCCCATTTGCGCGGCAGCCCGCCCGACGTAAGCGCCGCGAGCAGCAGCCAACCCAGGAAACCCAGCTTCAGGCCGTCAATGGCAAAGAAGTGCAGGGTGCCCGTGCGTTGAAAGAGGGCTTCCAAGTCGCCCAGGCCGCCGTTGTCGCGCAGACCCAGCAAGATCGAAGTCACGAGGAGCGAGACGTCGGGCGAATCCTGGAGATCGAGCCGCAAAGTCCGGTCCATGGCATCATGCACCCGCTGCGCCGCCACCCCCAGGATGGGTATACTCCAGCCGTGCGACGCCTCCGCCGCCAGCACGTCGGCGATGCCGTTCATGGTCAGCTCCGAAGCGATGCCACGGCGCCGCAGGTAAGCGGCGTAGTCGAACTCACCAGGGTTGCGTGAGCCAGCCACGTTGTTCGCCAGGCCGATGACCGTCAATTGGTCGCCATTAACCGGCTGGCGCGCCGCGCCTTGCCAGAAAGCCGCGACCTCGGCGTGAGATTGCCACTGCCGGCCAGCCACCGCGATCGAGTCCAGCCGAAACGTGAAACGCCAGTCCGCGCCACCCGCTTGCGGGCCCGGCTGGCCTTCCGCCGGTGACACCTTGGCCGAGGCGCGCGGCTCATCGATGATGCTGCCAGTCGCCTGGATGATCTGCCGGGCGGAGGGTCCGCCCGAAGCTGAAGTCAGCTCGCGCGCCAGGATCATGGCAGGCACCACATCGCATTGGAAGAGATGCAAGGTCGCGAACCCGCCGATCACGAGGGTCCAACAAAGCCAGGTCCGGGGCCGCCAAACAAATCCGGCGACCGCCAACAGGAAGAGCGTACCCGCGAGGCCCAGCGCAACGTCAACTGCCGCCGGCCGTGCCCCCGCGCCGATCAGCCGCCAGAGCACTTCCCCAAGCAGGATGCCCACGATTGCACCCACGGCAATGCCGGCGAGCGGCCGGCGTGGCTGCCGGGAAAGCGCGCTCAGCCAGGCATTCATTGGCTATCGATACGGACGCCTCTGCGCGTTACCCCGACGCGGGTTCCTCCTGCCCGCGACGCTCGACCTTCGGGCGCCCTGTCACCCGCTCCAACCCGCATTTGTGCGCGGCGGTCTCCACCAGATCCGAGACCCGGAGCTTGAGCCGGAATCCTCTGTAATAGATATACAACAAGGCCAAGAGGTAAGCCGCGACGATCCAATAATCGTGCAACTGCGTCGCCGTGAAGGCCTGCCGGTAAATCAAAACGGGCACAACGATCAGGTTCAGCAAAACCGTCGTTACCACCGGATAATAGGTCAGGCCCACGCGCGTGAGACATTTGGGACCGCCGTGATATTCCGTCACGGTGCGCAGGCGCAGATTCCACCAGATATTGCCGTAGATTTGAATGTCCCAAGCCTTCCAACCTGTATCGGTCGAGTAACGCCAGCCTTCCGCTTCCAGGGCGGCCACGATCTCGGTTAGCAATGCTTCCCGCCCGACGCCCGCCTCATTCCAGTAACGCCGCTTCGTCATGGCCAACCGCCGCTGGGGCGAGCGCTCGTGCGCGTGCGGCGCCCGGATGACGGATTCCGGCGTGCGCTTGAATTTGAGCCAGGTGTAGTAACGCGCCCAGCCCCTTACTAACGGCTGCGTGAAAGCCAAAATCATTACTAAAATGCGCGCCGGGATCGTATCGAACTTCGCTTCCAGGCGCGCGTGAATCATGTAGGAAAGCGCCACCAAAAAGGTCGTGCCGAACATCAGGAACGGCACGATCCGCAGCTTCTCCAGCGGCCAGGCCAACGCGAAGATAAACAGCGTCAGCGCAAACCACTCCACGCTGCTGACATAGTCCGCGATGGCCGAGCGCGGCGTGGGATAGATGGACTGGAACAACCCATGACCGAAGACGCCATGGTAGACCACCGGCTTGTTGATCAACCAGGTAAAGCGCGGCGCGCCGTAGATGTTCCCCTTCCACTGCGCCGTCCCGGTCGGGCCAAAGAAGATCAGGTGATTGAACCGCAGCATGCTCTCCGCTTCACCGTACCCTTCCTGCTGCTTCTTGAAGGCCTGCAAAGTGAAGCGCCGGTAATGCCACACAATCGCGGCCGGGCTAAACGCGATGACCTGGCCCGCGTTCTGCAAGCGCCAGCAAAAGTCGACGTCATCCCCCGCCTTGCGGTACTCCGGATCGAAACCGCCCACCCGCTCGAAGGCCCAGCGATGGAAGGCCATGTTGCAACCGGGGATGTGTTCTGCAACGACATCGGTCAGCAACACATGACTAGGTCCCCCCGGCGCGGCTGAAACGCAGGCCTGGACCCAATTGGCCGCCGGCGGCGAGACATTAGGTCCGCCGACTCCGGCATAAGGCCCGCTCAAGAGGGTGCCGACCAAATAGTAGAGCCAATCCGGGTCCGCCATGCAATCGCCGTCGGTATAAGCCAGAATATCGCCCGAGGCCGTTTGCGCACCCACGTTACGCGCATAGGAAAGCCCCATGTTCGTCTGGCGGACAGGGACTAATTTTGTCTCATGCGCGAAGCTCTCGATGATCTCCGGCGTGCGATCGGTCGAGCCGTCATCCACCAGCACGATCTCGTAGTTCGGATAATCGATTTGTAAAAGAGAGGCGAGACAAGCCGTCAGAGTTTGCGCGCCATTGTAAGAGCAAACAATGACACTTACTTTTGGATAGGAAGGTAGTTTGACGCGGCGGGTTACAAGTTCATCATCCCTGCCGCCCCACTTTTCTTTAAGGGCGAGGAACGCCTCCTTCGGTGCGCGCTCGCGGGTAACCAGGCCGAAAGCCCAGTCCGTGATCTCCATGCCGCCCGTGAACCACTCGTCTGTCCAGGCGTAGATCACGGTGCCGGCCAAGCCGCAGCGCACCACGCTTTCGACGTGCCAGCTCAGCATCTCGGCTTGTTCGGCCTGCGGATGCCGGATGGTATCCATGCCGAATTCACCCATGATACAGGGTTTATCGTCGGCCAGGTTCTGCAGGCGCAGCAGGTAGTTCTCGAAATCGCGCTGGTTGTGCAGGTAGACGTTAAACGTGCAGAAGTCGACGTTCTGCGGCAGCAGGTATTCCGTCGGCGGATAGCTGGCGTAGGAATAGAGCGCGCCCGGATCGATGCCGCGGGCGATGTTGATCAGGTGCTCGAGAAATTCCGTCACCCGGCGCACGCCGAGCCAACGCACCATCGTCGTCGGGATCTCGTTGCCGACGAGGTAGCCGAAAATCGCCGGGTGGCCGCGGTTCTGCTGTACAGCCGCTCGCACCGCTTTGATGACCTGGGCGCGAATGGCACGGTCGTTCAAGAACTCGACGTGCTCGGCCCACGGGATGGAGATGAGGGCCAGCAGACCGGCTTCCGCCAGAAGGTCCAGGAACCAGGAGGGCGGCACGTGATAAATGCGCAGCAAATTGACCCCCAGTTCCCGCATGAGCGAGAGATCGGCCCGCACCTTGTCCGGAGTGCCGACGAAGTCTCCCGCGGCATCAGGCGAAAAGGGGCCGTAAGTGACGCCTTTGAGGAAGAACTTGCGGTCACCGCGGAAAAAGAACTTCGCGTGGACGCGGACGCGTTCCTGCCCTGGGGGTGGAGTTGGCGGCGGAACGTGAATACTCATCAGGGGAGGACGGCGAAGGCGCCGCGAGTATTCATGTTTCACGCGTGCCCGTCAACCGGCCGGCTGAACACTCGATCTCCGCAGCAAAGGGAAACTCGCCATACAACTCTGGCCCACATGTGGAGGACTTCTTGTCGTCACTCTCCGCTGGTCATACGGTTGGAGTTGCCTACGGCTGGTAAATTAGTGTTCCAATCTGACATCCCGGCACACTCATACTTCAGAAACAAACCCCTTGAATAAAGCTTGAGAGAGTATAAACCGAAAGCATGGATCGCAAGCCAACAAAGCTTCTCCTGATAATCCTCTCCCTTTGTTGGGATTTAAGTTGCTCAAAAGCAACAAATGCGAAAGTGGAGTTTGATGATCCCACTGGAGATCGCTGGGGGAATGTGGCGGCAGAAAACTTCGATCCTGCTTTCGACGTCACTAAACTCACGATTGAACGCCTGGCGCCAGATGAGATACGATTCACATTCACAATGGCTGCAGCAATGCCTGCGCAATTGCCCGATGATGCAATAGCGTTCCAACTGTTTCTAGACCTTGATCGAGATGTAAAGACAGGCCTGGATTTCTCGATGCTCGGCAAGAACATCGGTGCTGATCTACAGGTCGATCTGATGTGGTCCCACCAAAAGTGGATAATCTACCCCGAGGATGTTGCCACGCATGCCGTCCACGAGATTAAAGGTAACACAGTAAGCATCACGGTCGCTGATCCACGGTTTTTCAGCATTGAATACTTCAAGATGTTTGCCTGGGTAAACGGACCTAAAGGAAATATGGACGTTTGCCCCAACGATGGAGTTTACGGTGTATCCATGCCCATTCATTCGGTTACCAGTACCGATGAAGCTCAGAAGTCTTCATCTGTGGATCAAGTCAATTATTCAGATGCATTGCGCCAACTTCGGGATGCTTACGCGAAAAGCAAAGCCGATCCCGGTGATCTCAAGGCCCAATACCAATTCATCGGTCGGCTAGCCGTTATGCCAGGAGACATGCAAGTCCCTCTGGCCGTAGATTTTTGCCTCGTCCAAAAAGACCTTACGCTTGAAACTAGTGGTGCCAGCACGTTAGTCACAGCTTTGTCGCAAGGGATGGTTATCCAGGCGTCTCGTCGCGGGCAAGCTGCAATAGAGTTGAAAAAGGATCTTGGTGAATTGACTTCTAATGACCGAAGGATGTTCGAGTTTGCCGTCCAAGCCGCTAATGCTTTGCTTTTGCTAGGAGACGACACCGGATTAGATATTCTCCTCACCGACAAGCAAACAGCCCGTAACTACTGTGTGCTAGACGAGTGGGACACAGACAGCGATCCATCAATTTTCCAGCAACTAGCTACCAAGTACCATCGACTGGCACGGACTTCCGATAAGAAGCACTGTCAATTTGCTGCGGTAAAAGCAGCATTGTACAATCTTTGCCGGGCCAGGAGATTAGCCGGGCAGGAGATCGTACCACTTCATCCTTTGGTTAATCTCCAGGAGCTTCTTCCCAAATAGGTTCCAACTCCTAGATGAAACGACATTCCCCGGACTGATGTTTTCATCCAGAGGTAATAGTCAGGTTGGCGACAATTAGATCTGTATGCATGCAAAGCTAAATTACTTTCGCCCGCAAACTTTTCCTCCTCAGCCACTTCTGTGTCCTCGCGCTGCCGATGGACCGATCCTTGGAGGCGTCCGTTTGGCTCTTTGTTACCCCTTCGCTCTCATGCTTCGTCCTCGCCCTGTTCTTCTCGCCGCCCTGATCGCCGCCATCCTCTGCTGGCATCCCGCTACCGCCCTCGCCTGGAATTCCACCGGGCACATGATTATCGCCTCGCTGGCTTACGATCAACTATCCCCCGACACGCGCGCCAAGTGCGTGGCCTTGCTCAGAGAGAACCCGGCCTTCAAAGACTGGGAGCAAACCTTCCCCAAGGACGAGCCGGACCTGGAATTCGGCCGCTACCTATTTATGCGGGCGAGCTCGTGGCCGGACGATATTCGCAAGAGCGGCAGCCCTTACGACCATCCCGTCTGGCATTATGTGGATTATCCCTTGGAAATGCCGAATTGCCCGCGCTTGCCGGCCCCGGCAGGGACCGAGGACATCCTCTTCGGACTGGCTCATTCGGAGAAGACCATCGACGATGCAGACGCCAGCGGCCCCGATCGTGGCGCGGCCTTGAGTTGGGTCATTCACCTCGTGGGAGACATCCAGCAACCCTTGCATTGTGTGACCCTGGTCAACGCGACCTATCCCGCGCCGGAAGGAGATCGCGGCGGCAATTTGTTCTTCATTAGCATGGCAGGTAATCCCATCAACCTGCATGCCGTGTGGGATAGCCTGGCCGGCAGTATGTTGGACAGCCACGAGTTGATTCTGCGGGCGCGCCAACTAGCCGAGAAATTTCCCCGAGCCGATTTGCCGGAGCTCACTCAGGCGCGCGATCCGCTGGCGTGGAGCCTGGAAGGGCGCGAGTTGGCCATCAACGCGGTCTATCACCACGGTACGTTGCCCGGAGGCCGGGAACCGAACGGGCTGCTGCCGCCGTTGCCGGCCGGCTACATGGCGGCCTCGCGCGCGCTGGCGGACCGCCGCATGGCGCTCGGCGGCGACCGCCTGGCGGATCTGCTCCAGCAACTCGCGCCCGGGATGCGCTGAGCGATTCGCCATCCCCGGCGGCTATCGAGAAGGCGGCAGCTGCGGCTGCTGAAGCGCGGCAGCCTCAAGCTCTGCGACACAAGGGCTGACCGAGATCAAAGGTCCAATCCAGGGGAGTCGCCGCGGGGAGGCTGTGTGTGCCACAGCCTGTGGTCAGGTAGCAGCCAGCGAAACAAGCACCGCACCAGCCACAGGCAAATGGCGGTGCTCAAGAGAGCAGTGATACACGACAAAAGCGTGGTCAGAGACACCATCTGGACCGGCGGTGGTGCACTGGGGACAGCCTCATGTTCAAAGTCCCAAGGTCGCACGACCTGAAAAGTAGACGAGGCGAGGAATCCGGCGGCAACCGCAGCCGCTGAGAAAGCGAACCAAGCCAACAACCCGCGCGGGGGTAAGAGCGCCACCCAAAAGCCAAAGAACAGTAGAACGTACCACAAGTAGAAAAGTACCAGCCAACACAGAGCAAACGCGGCCAACGGCGTGAAAGGCAACGCCCCAGCGGAGATGCACGCCAACAAAGCACTAAGCAGGCTCGAACAAAGCAAAAGCAGCAGGCAGTAAACGCCACCAAACAGAGTCTTTTCCGGCCAGTTCATCACGAAATAATGTAGCCGCCTGAGATCGAAGCCTCTGTGGCGGCGGCTGGCAAGGTCAAGCGTGGAAGAACAGAGAATCGTGTCACCAGCCTGACGTTTGCTGGGGCGTAATCGTAGAAGACGACATGGCGCGATCCGGAACGCACCAGATGCCGGCTTCTCACGATCCAAGAACGAACTTGACGAGCCGAAAAAAAACCGATAATCGGGGCGAAAGGACTGGCTCCCAGTCGCGCTGTTGCGACGTGGAAGTCTTTGGACTCCGGGGACTTCTCGTTCCCGCAACAGCAGTTTCAACTTCTTTGCGCGCTCAAATCCCACTCAAACTCGGACACCCATGAAACGTTCGCTCTCTTTTGCCCGCCAGCCCGGTTTTTTGTTCGCTGCCGTGCTGCTAATCCTGGCCCGGGACCCAGTCTGCGCCGCGCCCGCGAGCCTGGATCTCGGCTTCGGCGCCGGCTTCGTCTCGACCACGTTCAACGGCTCCGGCGCCGGCCAGGCCGTGGCCGTGCAGGGCGATGGCAAGATCGTCCTCGCGGGATCGGCTGAAAACGGCGCTACCGGTGAATCGATCTTCGCGCTCGTGCGTTACAATGCCGACAGTTCGCTCGATAAGACCTTCAACGGTACCGGCAAGGTGACGACGCGCTTCCCCGGCGATGCGCAGTTTACCCACTTTGACGAGGCCCTGGCGGTTGTCCTGCAACCGGACGGTAAAATCGTCGCTGTAGGGCGGGATTCCGATGGTGCCGCCCTCGCGCGCTACAACCCGAATGGCAGCCTGGACCCCACCTTCAACGGCACAGGCGAAGTTACCACGATCGTGGACTTCCCGGGAGGAGCCACCGCCAATGCCGTTGCCTTGCAACCAGATGGCAAGATTGTCATCGTAGGCACCTATCCCGCCGGGGGTCATTTCAGCGGCTATTTTATCGCTCGATACAATGCCGGCGGCAGTTTGGATACCGGCTTCGGTGGCAGCGGCATTATCACCGCGAGCGCCGTGCCGGGTCCCTATCGTTTGAACGCCGCGGGTGGCGTCGCCGTGCAAGCGAACGGCAAAATCGTCGCACTGGCCAACACGTCGAACGACGACACCGGCACAACCACTTTTACCCTGGTCCGCTACAACAGCAACGGCAGCCTGGACACCTCTTTCAATGGCACCGGCGCCGCTTTGGCGAGCGGGGATTACAACCAGGGCAGCGCGCTCAGGCTGCAGGCGGACGGCAAGATTGTCGTGGGCGGCACCACTTCCGACAAAACGGCTGAGCACCTGGCAGTCTGGCGCTACAACCCGAACGGTACGCTTGATCGCACTTTCAACGGCAGCGGCGAAGCCAGCACAAACTTCGCTGCTGGCGACGGCGTGGGCGCCCAGGACTTTAGCAACAGCTTGACCGTGCAGGCCGACGGTAAAATCGTCCTCGGCGGCAGCACAACGGACACCCAGCGCCACACCTTTCCGGGTCTCGTGCGCTTCGACCCGAATGGGAGTCTGGACACCACTTTCCACGGCACGGGCAAGGTGACGACGGCGCTGGCTTCCGCCGACTTTTCACCCGCTGGCATCGCTCTGGCCGGCACGAGGATCGTCGTGGCCGGCCAGACTTACAACGCCACCACTAGCGCCTTCGCCGCCCTGCTTTACAACGCCGACGGCTCCCTGGACACGAATTTTCACCCCATTGGCAAGGTCAGCACTCCGGTGGGAGCAAGCGATGATTTTGGCCATGCGATTGTCGTGCAGAAGGACGGGAAGATCCTCGTGGCCGGCACCGCCTCCAATGGCAGCAACCGGGATTTCGCCCTGGTCCGCTACAACGCGGACGGCACCCGCGATACGGCCTTCGACGGCAATGGCGAAGTGCTGACGGATTTCAACGGCGTCGACGCCATCGGCTACGGCGTGGCCTTGCAGGCTGACGGCAAGATATTGGTCGCCGGCTTCACCGGTAACGGTTTCAACGATGATTTTGCCGTGGCGCGCTATAATCCCGATGGCTCGCTGGACAAGACCTTTAACTCCACCGGCCTGGTCACGACGGATTTTGCCGGACGCACCGATGACGCCTCGGCCGTAGCCGTGCAGCCGGATGGAAAGATCGTCGTCGTCGGAACGGTGCAGGTGGGCAGCAGCAGTTACGTCTTCGGGGTGGCGCGGTACAACTCCAACGGCACGTTGGATACCACCTTCAACGGCACGGGCAAAGTGACCAGCATGGTGACGCCGTCCGGGTTCAGCATCGCCAACGCCGTCGCGATCCAGCCGGACGGCAAGATTGTCGTCGCCGGTTACGCGATGGGTTCGAGCAACTACGATTTCGCGGTGGTGCGTTTCAACGCCAACGGCAGCCTGGATCCGAGCTTCCTGGTCACGGGCAAGGAAACGACGGCCATTGGGCACAGCGACGACTTTGGGCAGAGTGTCGCGCTCCAGAATGACGGCAAGATCGTCGTCGCCGGCACTTCGTATACCGGCAGCAAATACGTCAGTACGCTCGTGCGTTACGACCGCAACGGTGACATGGATACAACTTTCAATCCCACCGGCCGCACCGCCACTGTCTCGAATGCGGTTGGCACGGGTGATTATGTCGGCAGCAAGGTGACTTTGCAGGCGGATGGCAAGATCGTGCTGGCGGGCAACGCCTTCAACGGCAGCACGCCCGTAGTGGCGGTGCTGCGCTTCACCTCGAGCGGAGTGCCGGACAGCACGTTCAACGGCACGGGCCAGGTTTTGACGTCGTTTTGGTCAGGGGCATCAGCGGGCGCAGTCGCCCTGCAAGCGGACGGGAAGATCGTCGTCGGCGGAGCGGTCTCCGACGGGACCAACGAAGACTTCGCGGTGTTGCGCTACGTTGGCGGGCAGTAGGACGGTGCTTTCACGCCCGGATGGCGGGGGCGGGGCGGAGTAAGGCGTCATAGCCTTCGTTCTAAGGGCTCGCTCAGGCGGGCACTGCCGCTCTTCCACGTTCCCGCCATTCATTCGCGCGCGTATCCACATCGCTCGCGAGTCGGAAAAGACCAGGCGAACCATGAGTTCGCCGTTCAAACGGTCGTTCTCATGGACGATCCTTACAGCCAACTCGATGATACGTGGTGGAATTTCGCCTCACCTACGAAGGGTTACCAAACAATTTGGCCAACCGCTGAATTTCTGCGGATCGCTTAATAGGGGCATGGATCACACCCCACTTAGAAGCCACTCATATTTTGCTGTTCTGCCGCGGCCTTTGCCTTTGCGAGCCAACTCTTGAAAGCGACGGTTTCCATCAAGAGATAGCCAATCCCTTTTTCGCACATCGCATATCGTTCGTCACCACTTTTGAATTCTGCGATTCTTTGATCAGCGTATGTTGCTTCCCAGCGACCGGACCCGGCATTCGCCCTCATAAGACCGAGAACTTCGTTGTCGGTCATTTCCTCCTTACCTGCCTTTTGGAAAGCCTCCGATTGGCTGATACCGTTGTAGAAATGCACGAGAATCGTAAATCCGTTGAATTCATAAAGCCGCAGCTTGTGGTTGGGATAGTAACCGTTCTTTACATCGGTAGGTGCTCCATATCGGTTGGCAACCTCCGCGTCCGTCTCTCCGATGCGCGCTACGGCAGGTCGACAAACCAAGCAAATAACAATTAAAAATAATAACCGTCTATTCATAGGGTTAATTTCTTGAGTTTCACAAACAAGCGACTTATTTCACCGCTTCAGCAACGGTCCATAACTCGATGGTATCGCCAACCGGGCGAATTTTTACCTTGCCCTTAAAAAATTCGGAGTCTACAATTTGCACTCGGATGCCGCCCTTTAAAGCGATTACCGCTCCTGTACTGAGTATTTCTTGAACCGCTGCCGTATCATCTGCCACGGAGTAGGAGATGGCTTTGTCTAAAAGATCCTCCGACGGTGAGGCGAAATACCCGCTGACTGTCACAGAACCCGTGTCACTCGAAGGACCGGCAGAAGGTCCCGGTACCTGCGTTGCTATTGGCGCTGGCGTAGATTTGACGCCTACGGATGAGAGCAGGTCGGATGCTTTAATCACATTGCCAGCACGGTCACGATCCCACGCTCCATCGCCCGCAACTAGCTTGCTATCAAGGTAAAAGTTGTCGGGATCGTCTGGATAAGTCATAGTAGCGCCAATATACCAAGCGTCATCGGCAATGTGCCTAATTCTGCTTAACTCCGATTCGTAGTCGGGGGCAGACGGAGAAATGATAATATAGTTTTCAGGGTGTTGTTGCACGAGCTTTGTTTTACTCTCGACATATAGCGCCAGGCTACTCTGCTGTACCTTCGTCAGGGCGTCCCAATCTCTTTTTGGCAAGATAAATCCCGCCACAGGATACGAGGTCGCACTGCCATCGACTTCGATACCCTCTGGCTTTGGGTGAGTATTCCCGGAAAGGACAGACACTTTCAGCTTTGGGTATTTGATTAGAAGGGCGTTAGCTATCGCCTCTCCATCTGCAGAAGATGGCGAGGCAGACGATTGGATGGCCGGGGTTGCTGACGGCTGCGTGTTCTCGTTCGCGATACGGTTTGCAATCTCAAGCGGCCAGTCAGGATGTGACAGAATAGGGTCATGTGTTTTAGTGGCCTCTCTGAAGGCCTTGAGGAATCGCTGGTTCATTGGAGAGCCAGCTCTGCCGAGTTCCGGGTAGAGGCGAACGGCTTTGGCTTGCGAGGTTTGTACTGTGATGCTGTCGTCAGCGGCTCTTCCAACTTGCGCAAGGCTTGAAGCGAACACCAGGCCTATAAATATAGAAATAGTCGCCGGTTTCATGAATGTAGAGCCACTTAGTTGCAAGGTAACAAAAGCGTTACTTGAGCCATCCCGCAGCTTTGGCAGCATCAGTGAGTTTGAATAGCAGCTTAGCGTTTGGGATCATCGCCTGCCCACGTTGGGGTTTTAGGTTCCCAGCTGCCGTTCTATAGATGAAGCGATAGCCATCTGAAGCATTGCCGTCATCGTAATGGTAAGTGACTCTCTGAAAGCAAAGCGCGGAGTTCCATGGCTTATATGGAACCGTCACTTCGTCGTGAATCTGGATGTTGGCCATAAACGTGCGACTCTTTACCGTACCGTGCTTTTTGCCTGATCACCTGATTGTCTGACTGCATAGGAGACAACCCACAATGGGAGTTGATCGTGCCTGATTTGCGCGATATTGCTAGTCAAATATTCTTCGCCCCAGGCGGACTCGTACGGGCTTTTGGCGCCTCAGGGGACGTGCCGCCCAGGCAGGCCGATTCGTCATGCCCATCATTCCCGCGAATCGCTAAAGCCTGTTCGTCACTTCCCCTGCTACGCACAAAGTTGCTCGGCGGTTTTCCCGGAGAAGTCAGGCGAATGCCGGCAAAGGTCCAGTCAATTCCGGGACCTTCCACTTTGATACGTCGATGGCGGATGCGGTGAAGCAGCGCGCCGTTTGACAAATGCGCCACCGCCGCCCTCACAGACTAGAGAAACATCCGCCCCAGACCAGCATGCTGCCCTTCATACCATGCTTCGGCTTCCAACAGGTCCGCCTCCACCTCGGGACCGACAACCAAGCGGAACTTCATTCACCGAGTTTCCGCTCGAGTTGCGCTTGGAATTCGTCCCACGGTAAAGCCGCCTCCGGATTGCTCTCGTGTGCCGCGACGCGAGCTTCTATCAGTGCTTTCTCGCCATCGGTTAAAGGTCTGTCCTCGTCGAGCCAGTCCTGGCCGTCCAAATCCGCCAGCTTGAGCCGAATCTCCTCGCGTTCGGCCGGTGTGAGCTTGGGCAACTCTGCAACGATTTCGGCTTTGCTCATGGTCAAAAACTAGCGCGTTGGCGCCCGCGTGTCAGCCCCAAACCTCGCGCCAGGCTCAAGGCCGGACCTATCCTAACGTCCAAACTTGGCTCACGACAAACGCTGCTGGACCTCTGTGACTGCAACGGCACACAGCCGCCCCTCTGGTCGCACGCGGATTTGGAGGTGTTGCCAAGCGTGCCGGACAGTCGGACGCTGTCTTGTTCGTCCCTACTCCCCCACCTCAAAACTCTATGGACCCCCTCTCCCGTCGTGACCTCCTGAAACAAACCCTGGCTGCCAGCGGCGCCATAATCCTCGCCGCCAACCAAGCCCGCGCCCAAGAGGGCGGCGAAGGCACCAACGCCATGCAGCCCAAGGAGGCAGGCCGCCTCGTCCCCTCCCTCGGGCCACACACCGAGGCGATGGATGCTCTGACCATGGACGCCGTCCAGCCACCTCCAACCGACAAGGGCAATGTCGACCCGTTCTGGTACAGCTTCAGCCTCGCCCACAAGAAGGTTTCCGAGGCCGGCTGGGCTCGCCAGGTGACGATCAAGGACCTCGCGATCGCCAAGGATCTCGCGGGCGTGGATATGCGCCTCAAACCCTACGGCTGCCGCGAATTGCATTGGCACGAGTCCGGTGAATGGGCGTACATGACTGCCGGCAAAGCGCGCGTCACCTGCATCGACTACGACGGACGCGGTTTCGTGGACGACGTCGAGGCGGGCGACCTGTGGTTCTTCCCTAGCGGCATCCCGCACTCCATCCAGGCGCACCCGGACAACGACGGCTGCGAGTTCCTGCTCGTATTCGCCGACGGCAGGTTCTCCGAGTACGAGACATTCCTGATCTCCGAATGGGTGGCGCGCACGCCCAGGGATATCATCGCCAAGAGTCTCAATGTGCCCGTCTCCGCGCTCAAAGACTTGCCCAAGGAAGAGCAGTTTATCTTCTTCGCTGCGCCCTTTGGCGACCTGGAAGCCGAGCGCAAGCAGGTGGCAGACACCATCGGCTACTCCAAACGCAGCTTCACCTACCATCTCAAGGGCGTGAAGCCCGACCACGACAACAAGAACGGCAGCGTCGTCATCGTAGACTCGGGCAAGTTCCAGGTGAGCACCGATGTGGCCTCGGCCATCGTCACGGTCAAGCCTGGCGGCATCCGCGAGATGCACTGGCACCCCAACGCCGACGAATGGAACTACTGGGTCAAGGGCCAGGGCCGGCTGCAATGCTTCGCCGCCAGCAACCGCGCCCGCACGCTGGACTTCCACGCGGGAGACGTGGGCTACGTACCGAGCAACCAAGGTCACTTCACTGAGAACACGGGCAACGAAGACCTCGTCTTCATCGAGTGTTTCAAGTCCGACTACTACGGCGACATGGCGCTGGCACAGTGGGTCTCACACACGCCGAAAGCACTGGTTATGTCCCACCTGAAGATCGACTCGGCCACCTTCGACGCCATCACCAAGGAGAAAAACGTGACGATGCCAGCCACGTAGGTGGTCGGACTACGGACCCCAATTTGTATAGATGCCAATTGTCGCTCTGGAACCGCATTATCGTGGAGGTTAGCGGTCGGCAGGTCACGCCCTGGGAGCGACGTCTCCTAGCGTAAACGACACGATGGCGTGGCTGTCGCGATCGGCGGTCCAGAACTGCTCGCCGTCGAATGCAACGCTGCGCGGTTCGAACGGAAACGAGCGAAGCTCTTGGAGCGATGAGGCATCATCGTCGATGCCAAGGCGCTCGAAGCGTCCGTCGCCCCATTCTTCGTCCACGGTTACGAGGTAAAACGCACCGTCCACGATCGTCATACCGACCGGGCGGCGCTCCAATTGCACTTCGCGCAACGCGGAACCGTGTTCGTCCAGTTCGATCAGTTTCTTATCCCAAGCTTGCGAGAGATACAGCGTTCCGTTTGCATAGGCTAGAAACGATCCGGAGTTATCCGGACATACGAAACACTCCGCAAATCCCGCGTCAGGCGAAAATGTATAGACATAACGGTGATCGCGCTCCAGATCCGGGTCCTCAATCGCCGGCGCCAGGATCAGCCGGAAATCCGAACCGGTGTATGTGATACCCAATGATTCGGACGGCGGAACGAACTCGCGTTGGATGCTCCACGTCCGCGGATCAATCGCATACAAGCGGCCGTTGGCGGCGCTCGTCACCCACATCGTCGCACCGTCCCACGCCAGGCCTTGCGGACCTTGCACGGGGGAAGCGTGTCGCGTTAGTTCACTCATTAGCAGGTCGGCCAAGCATTGACATAGTCTAACTTCGCCGCGAATTCAGCCATCCTTTCGTCGGGGGACTTACATTATCGCGGCATGGAAGAGTTGAGGTGCTGAGCCGCTTCGTCCTGGACGAATGGCGGTGAGATGAGGTCAATCAGGTCCAAGTTCGGCGCCTCGACGGCTATAGGCAGTTCAAAGGTGACGCGAAGCCCCGGACCGGGCTGGCGATTGGCCGCCTGAATGCTGCCATGATGCACTTCGAGAACACTCCGGCAAATGGCCAGGCCAAGACCTGTTCCGGCGTTGTCAACGGCCTGGGAATTGTTCGGCTGCTCGAATCTCGCAAAAGGTTCGAAAACTCTCTCCAGTTGCGTGGCGGGCAATCCGGGTCCCCTATCCTCTACCGAGACCATCCAGCGCGCGTTCTGGTGCCACGAAGACAACGTTATGCGGCCGCCGGCGGGGGTGAACCTCAAAGCGTTGATCAACAAATTAAAGAGCACCTGGCGAAGCAGAGTGGTTTCGAAGACGGCGCTCGCAGTTTCGTTTCGGGCGACCTCGAAAACAACGTTCCGATCTTCACAGAGGACCCGCGCATCTTCCTGAAAATCCTCAATGAACTCCACCGTCTCCTGCCGCTTCAGGTCTGGCCGGACCGCCCCAACCTCAGACTTCGCGAGGAAAAGCAGGTTTTCGATGACGGAGTTCAACCGATCAATGCTCTCGAGTTGCTCTTGGATCATCTCGTTTTGACCGGCGATCAAATTGTCGTGGACCAGCAGCTTCTCTGATTGAAGGCGAATGAGTGCAAGCGGCGTCTTCAACTCGTGCGACGCATCACCGGCAAAGCGCGATAGCCGCTGGAACGAAGCCTCCAGCCGATCGAACATCTGGTTGAGCAGAAACACCAGGCCCGCGATCTCATCGTTCCCGCCGGTTCCAGCAATGCGCGCGCTCAGATTCGTGGCGTTGATGCGTTGGGCGATCTGCTGAATCCTCCGAATGGGATCCAGGGCCAGACGGCTCAGACGGTGGCCAAAATAGAGGCTTGCGATCAGCGCCAGACCCGAAACAGCCAATCCGACTTGCAGATAATAAACCGCAAACTGGCTGACACTGCGTAGGGAGGTCGCTACTTGTACTTGGAAGTTTCCTATCTGGAATTGTCCAATGCGAACGGCACCCAACTCCGGGAGAGTGGTCGTCCAGAACATCTGCCGAGCGGGGTTGGCGGCGAAGACGGCTCTGCCCATATTTGGCGAGCGAAACAGGACCTCGCCATCGATTCTGCGGGCCTGGAAAAAATAAAGCGCCTGATCCAGGTTCGCGTGTTCCCCCAGTCTCCGCAGAAACTGGCTCTCGACCATGGGATGCGGCCCGGATTCCACCCGGTCGCAGATCTCCCTGAACTCGGCGGCATTGAGCAAATCGACGCCGTGGATGAGTTCACTATGCAAAAGCCAGTAGCCAATAAGCATCGCGGAAACCACCGTGCACATCACGATGAACGCGTACCAGCAGGTCAGCCGCGATCCCAAGGACTTCATAGAAGCTGATAACCAATCCCGCGCAGCGTTTTGAACCAAGGTTTGTCGGCGCTCATTTCCAGCTTCAGACGCAGCCGGCGCATGTACACATCGAGCAGGTTGGTGTCCGAATCATAGTAAGAGTTCCAGACTTTCTCCGCGATCATTGTGCGGGTGAGCACACGGCCGGGATTCTGCAGGAAGAGTTCCAGCAACGCGAACTCCCGTGGCGTCAACTCGATTGGCTGTCCGTGCCGATGCAAAGTACGCGAGAGTAGATCGAGTTTCAGCCCACGATGTTCGTACACCGTGGTTTTCTCCCCTCCATGCCGGCGCAGAAGCGAACGGACACGTGCCAGGAGTTCATCGAAGCTGAAGGGTTTGGCGAGGTAGTCGTCCGCGCCCAAATTCAATCCGGCGATGCGATCCTGAACCGCGTCGCGGGCGCTCAGAATCAAGATCGGCGTCTGGAAGGCGGCCAGCCGCCACTTGCGCAACAGATCCAAGCCATTGCCGTCCGGCAGACTCAGATCAAGAATAACTGCGTCGAACGATTGATCCTTCAACTGGAGGTCAGCTTCCCGGCAGGAACGTACCCAAGTCGGCAAGTAGGCCGCCTGCTCGAGTCCGAGTTCGACAAACTTTCCGACCCGGGGCTCATCTTCTACAATCAGGATTTTCACCGTGCTGACGTGGTAATACGCGGAATTCGCCGATTTGGCGAACGAACGACCACACGTCAGCGCGCTCCAAACGGAGCTTCGCACCATTCACCCGGAGACTCGCCGCGGCCCGAGTTCCGTTCTCGCGTGTGCCTCAGAAATTGCGGGTGGACGTCGGTTCCTCCGCCTCGTGCTCCTGCACCGGATGGGACGGCCCGTGCACGTCTTTGCCTTCAGAGGCAGCCTCCCCCGCGGGGCCAAAGGTGTAAGAAAACACGGCAAACGCCTGCACGCGTGGTGAATCCGCAGTCACACCAGCCAGCGGCGACAAGTCGATGCGCGTGTTACGCGTGGGCTTAAATGCAATCGTCGGTCCGATGACAAACCCCTCGGAGGGGTCCCCTCGCGAACCGCTGTCCGTGAACTGGCGGTACTGCATCTCCAAGCCAAGCTTCAAACGGTCGTTTGGTAAAAAGGCGGGGATCAAAAAACTTTGGGCAAAGCCCCATTCCCGCCCGCGATCCCCCTGGTCTTCCTGTTCGAAATAGAGGTCGGTCGCCCATTCGATATGATAGCGAAATTCCTCGGCCAGCAAAATGCGAAACTCGACTGCGTCGGGTTGGGAGTCACCCTCATCCACTTCCTTCGCGCCTTCCCCTTTGCCCATCGGCATCGGTATGCCTTCGTCATGAAAAATGTTGCCAATGCCGAAGCGGTATTCGCAGAACAACGTCGGGTTCAGCGGGATCTTATCCCAGTCCGCGAGGGCGTAGCGCATCTCCACGCTCAAACTGACTTCCTGTCCGTGTCCACGAAAGAATTCCTGGCCGGTTTCTATGGCGACACCGAAACGGTGGGGGAGGCCAAATTCAAATTCTTCTGTCAGCGTGTGATCGGGATGCTCGTAACGCAGGGCGTCTCCCTCGTAAATGAGGGCTGTATAAACGCCCCAAGGCGGCAGCACATAGGCGTTCGTGAGATTGGCGAAACGGCTGCGTGAGAAAGAGGCCGGCGCGCCATAAGCGCTTGGAACGCCTTCATCGGTGACCACAACCGGCGCCTGGGCTAACGATGAACGATTCAGGTCCTGCGCCAAAGCTGCCAGGGGAATGCCAAGCAGACCAGCCGCCAGAAAAATGCCTTTTAGCCAGGAGAAGTTTACTGAATTTTCGATGGTTGCTAGTGGCATCAGCCGACCATAGCAAAGCCCCTGAGGTTAAGAGCAAGCGAAAACTGAACAAATATTCAGGCGGTCTTGAAAACAGCTGAGTGTCGCCTGAAATACGGGTGGATTTTCGCCGTATTTTGCAGATGCTCGGGATTCGTAGCTGAATCAACATTCAGGTTATAGGTCTTTACAACGCTTATGGCCTACGCTAAATCCGAAACGCTGCCGCCAGCTCTTACCGCGTCGTACCCGAGAGCGTTGTGACAGGCGGAGTAAAGAGGGCGATTGGGTCTTATGATGATGACAAAAATCCGGGGTATCTTCCATATGCGCGGCCGCAAGTACTTGTTGGCCTTGGGCTTAACTGCTTTGTTGACGTTTGAGATGGAGCGGTCTGCAGTCGCTCAGGCAGTTTCCTCAACGGTTTCTGAGGATAATGGGGCGACGAGCAACGCCAACAATGATGCGGGTTCAACGGCTGACGGAGACCAGGATGTCTACTCCGGCACGGATACCGGCACGGGCAGTACCGTCAATCATCCGGCGGTGATCGCGACCGGTGGAGGCGTCACGGGAACCGGGTATGATTTCACCGGCCAGACGCTGCCGACGACGGTGACTGGCCTCCAGATTACCCTCACCGTTACCAATGGAAACTCCGCGAGCGCCGCTCAGGAGGGATTGCCTCAAGGGCAGCCGGACGATTTTGATTACAATTTTCTCGTACTTTATGTGGGCGGAACTTACGACACCACCACGGGTTTATTGACGGGTACGCCGGTGGAAGTCCCGGTCTCTGCAACCTCGAGCCAGCCCCTCCTCCTTAACGGATTTCGCGGCAGTGATCTCGTCGATACCCAGGTATTTACCGCCAGCTTTACCTCAGCCGTCGGCGCTTCAATTCTTTCCCAGTTCAGCGGCGGTCATCTGACGGCTTTCATCGGCACGACCAACCCGAATGATACCTCCCCGGTCTCGCAGACTGGCGATGGGCCGAACGAGCTTTTTGTCAGCAACGACAGCAACGGCGATGGCACCGGAGACGCCACGACGACACTCATTCTGGTGCCCGAGCCGGGAACGATGGGTCTGCTCCTGGCCGCGGGTTGTTTGTTGCTGCCGATTTCCCGGCTGCGCTCAGGCCGGAAGGCCGCGGCCGTCTAAGCGACCAGACGCAAGGTTAGGCCTGGCGGGAATCGCCCTTCTTTCCAAACGGGACGGCAGCAGAATACCGAGCCGCCCTCATCCGAGATACACCTTAAAATCATGCAAACTTCCAAATGGCTCATTCTGGGCGTAGCAGCGGTCGCCATGTGCGTCGGTGGAGTCGGTCCGGTCTCCCTGGCCGCCCCGGTACCTGTGCCTCCACCTAACGGCGACGCCGGTGCCGCCACCATCTTGCCCAATGGCACGAGCACCTTGACTGACAGCGGAACCTACGGCACCACCACCGCCAATCCGATCGTCTTTCATGACGCATCAACCGGCGGGAGTGCACCCGATGGTGAGGCGACAGCGGTCAACGGAGTCACGCACGATTATTTCCTGCTCACGGTCGACCCCACCTTCACCACGGGCGGTAACGCCGGCAAAGACGTGGTGGTGACGATTACTTGGACCAATCCAAGTACGGATTATGATCTGTTCCTCCATAAGTCCACGACTGTAGGTGCCACGTCCACGGAATCGGACCCGGTCGTGGCGACCTCGGCAGGCGGAGCGCCGAGTACGCAGGAGCAGGTAACCATCAGTCCCACCCAAACCGGCACCGGTTCGTATTATATCAGCATAGTGTACTTTACGGTCGCAGATGCGGCTGCTCTCCCGTACAGCGGCACCGTTCTGGTTGCCTCCGCGCCGACGACGAATCAAAATGCGACGTATCTCCCGCCTTATACGTCGACGCCCAACATCACCTTTTCACCTAACACGCCTTGCAAGTCCCCCTCCGCGGCGCAGCAGGGCGAGCCCGCCAGCCGCATTGACTCACAGGGCCATTATTATATCTCCGGCATCGAAGGCGTGCCCGCCGGTGTTGATCTCTGGTATTTCGACCTGGTGCCGGGCAGCAACACTTATGACCCGCAGATGACCACGCCGCTGTATCGCGGCCAGCCGGATTCACTGACGTCCTCCTCCCCGGTGACGGGTGAATCAGGCGTGTTGCCAGCGTTCAGTTCCGGCGGCGTCGGCGGTGGCGATGTCGACGTTGCCACGGGCTTTCCTACCACAGCCTCTCCGAACGGGGATTACACCGGCACGGACGCGCCGACCAATCCGTACCCCGCGCTAGCCATGTCTAGCCTGACCGCCGCCAATGTGACGACCTTCCGTTCCTTGGATCTGGGCATGACGTTCACCAAGGATGTCATCGGCAATGCCGCGGGCGGTGTGCCGGTCAATGATCGCCAGTGGATGCAGTTCTATGGCAACAACACAATATACCTCGAATATCGGAATTTCGGCGCCGGTGTGGCCTTCATCCAGCAGTCCACGAACGGCGGCTTGACCTATACGAACGGCACCACGGTCGTGGGCACGATCCCGCAAACCGGCTACATCGATGTGGACCAACATGACGGGACGGTTTATGTCGCCGGCAATGACGGCTCCGTCTCCGTCGGCACTCCCACCGTGGTGGGGGGCCAATCCTTGATCACCACGTTCACCAAGTATCAAGCAACTGCGTCCACTTCAGTCGCCAACATCTTCTTCTGCACACGTGTGGCCAATGACTATGCCAGCAATGTCAGCGGGCATAACACGCTTTATTCGGTCTATTCCGATGGCAAGAATATCTTCCTGGTGTATTCGCTCGATCAAGCAAAGACCTGGAGCAGTCCTGTGCAGGTAAACAACCCTAACGATCCGAATACCAAGACGAATCTCTTGCCTTGGTTCGCGGCAGGTCCGACCCCAGGGACCGTGGGCGTGGTCTGGTACGGTACGGACGACGCCGTCAATGACGACACCTCCAAGTATCGGGTCTATTATGCCTACGGCACTGGCGCCAATACGGGAACGCCCAACTTCGATATCGTCAAGGCTAGCGATCATTCCAATCATGCGGCCAACATCTCTCTAAACGGCTTGGCTGTGACTGGTTCGCCCAACCGAAATCTGATCGATTATTTCCAGATTCAATTCGATCCTAAAGGCGCGGCGGTGATCGGGTACACAGACGATCACAACGATTTCCAGGGCTTCACTTACGTTACCCGCCAACAGACCGGCCCCGCGCCGTTCGGCACTTTGACCGCGGCGGCCCCGGGATCTGGTCTCGCGGCTGAGTCCGCCATGGCTGCCACCGAAACCGCCACCCAGACCGCTCAGCCCCCGCCGCAGCCGGGTCCGAACGGAGAGCAGGTCACCGATTTCCAGAACGATCAAACCATTGGGTTGGTGGGAGCGGTTCCTAGCGCTAGCCCGCTCGACATTCAGACAATCAAGTACCAGGTGCAAGGCAGCGGCGCGTCGCTCGCGATCACGGCCGCCATGGTCGTTTCGAATCTCGCCACTATCCCGGCTTCCACCAATTGGAGGATGTATTTCACCGCGAACGCTCCCGAGGCCGGCACTCTAGCCGGTCCGCCACACTCCAGATATTCTACCGGGTTGTCCGATCGTGGGGACCAATTTTATATCGAAGCAGTGTCCGGTGCGTCTTCCGGGTCGGCGGCGGTTTTTAACTATGGCACCGTTATCCGCAACTTCGACGGTAGTTTGACGTCTACCAAGGTTGGCAGTGCGGACCTCGGCTCGTTTACGAGACAGAACCGGACAATAAGCGTGCGCATCTCGGTTTCCAAGCTCAACGCCGCGCTGGACGTGGAGAAGGCCGCCCTAACGCCGGCCCAGCTCGCGGCCGCGCTCGCGATCAATCCCAACCGCTACAAGCACATTGGCTCGGGCACCGTGCTGTGCGGACTGCGCGGCACGACCTATGACGATCCGAGTGGAGGCGCCGCGACCGGAGACGCTACCCGTGGCGGCACGGAACTCCTCATTCCTTAAAGGGAGGCCGTTGGATCGTGCGAAATCTTGTGCAAAGGAAAATGCTCCTCGCGCTCGCGCTTGTTTGCGGCGCCGGCCTGGACTCGGCGCAAATCGGGCACGCTCAAGGTTCTCCCGCGCCGGACGTCTCGTCCTTTGCCGGACGTGCCGCCACCGCGAAGACGGTTCGGGTGATCACATCCATCCTGGGTATTTCCCCGGGGATGCCTTTGGATGATAGCCGCGACATCCTCGAGAAACTCGCCGATCCCAAGACACCACCCGCGCAGGAAGGTGGCGACCAGCCGGGCAGGGACAAGGAGAAAGGCGGTGAGGACGAGGGAGGCAAAATGGAGGTCCTTTGGAAACTGGCTCCCGGAGCAAGTGCCGACTATCAGTGGGTGTTTATCCAAGCGAACAAAGAAGAGAAGATTGTCGCCGTTTTCGGCTATTGCTGGCCAAACAGGTCGATCCCGTTTGATCAGATCGGAGATGTCACCAAAGCTCCCTTTCACAGTGCCGATGAGGTAGCCTGGGACTCTCTCAAGCCAAAGACGCACTACCGGATCGTAGCGACGGGTGCGGCGGAGCGGGCGACGCAAGTCACTATCTCCTTGATGGCGGTGCAAACGTTCGGCGTGCATCGGCCAGGCGAGGATTGATACCTTTGACGGCCCTTTTCGAGGTGCCGAATCTCGAATGGGCTCGGGTGCAGGATGGGATCGTCTACCCTGTGACTTTCCGAACATTCGTGCTTACGTCGACAAGTTTGGTCGAGCAGTCGGCACGTTAATCCTCCGCGATCACGGTCACGGCGCATTCGGGCGGCTTGCCGGATCAGCAGGTCACGGTTCGCTCGGTAGCGACGCAGTCTGTTTCGGACTGGCCTTAGTTCTGGCCAAGAGCACCCGTGCTTCTTGTTTTGGGTCACGCCGTCGATGGCGTTCCGCTCGAAAAACTGCGGCTCCTCGCGCGTGACCGAACTGGCCGTGGCGTGAAGGTAGTAATTGGAAACGAAGCGCTGGTCCAGGCTGTTGAGCGCGACATTTCGGTAAGCCGAAACTTCCGCTGGCGTGGCGATGTGGGCCGAAATGTGGTGCGCCGCGCCGGCAAAAGCTTGAGGATCGTGATCATGCTCAATTTTTCATGGCATGATCCGCCGGCAGGTCTTCACCGGACCAGAGTCGTTTTTGTGTCCACGGTTGATCGGGGCCGGTCCAGAATGGATCGTTGGCTGGCAGCCCCAATTGCAGGAGACCTTCCGAACATAAAAACACACTTCCTCGGCTTATATAGTCTTCGGCAATCTTAGGCTGTGAGCCGATCGCCCCGATGTTCAACCAACCTTGCTCATCAAATGTACCCGGCGCCTCGATCATGCGACGGATAACCGCGTTGAGTGCGGCTCGGACGCCAGCCGGAGAAAGATTTCCCGGTAACTGGTGACGGAGCGCGACCAAGGAAAGGGTCTGAAAAGCCCCAAACCGATATACGGACGAGCGGCCGATGATCGGATAGGTTCCTTCCGGCGAGATCAGTCTTTCCTGCTCCACGGCATAGCGCTGGGCGCGTTGTAGGATGAGGGCGTAGCTTTGTGCAAGGGGAAGCTTTTTTTGAGCACAAATTTCCAGCACCTCCCAGAGCATCGGTTGGATTACGAAGCTGTTATAATAATCCCAATGGAAAGTGGCTCCATCACCGTAAACGCCATCCCCTTTATACCAAAGCAAATGGTCGTTGATTGCGGTTTCGATGGGGGCCATTTCACATTCATCGGTGAATTTGAGAAGCGCGGCCTCCACCTCGGCGCTGAAGAGAACCCAGTTATTGGCCCCAGGTTTGTTCACGCGGGTGGATTTCAATGCTTCGACGAGCCGCTGCCGTGTTTTATCGTCCAAGTTGCCCCACAATTGCTTGGGGGCGCGCAATAAAGCTTGGGCCAAAAAAGCACTGTCCACCAAGGGCTGCCCTCCTTGAGTGAAATTCATGAACGCGGGTGATTGAGGATCGACCGCATGACCGATGGATTGGACAGCCAAGTTGATATATTGGGCGCGCAGTTGCCCTTCTGCATCGGTGCCGGGCCCCAACTCCAGCCAGGGAGCAATGCCAGACAGGGTGCGCCCCAAGGCTTCAAGGGGGGCGTACCTCTCCCGCTTCGGATCACTGTGGGGTAGCTCCCGCGCAAGCTTGCCTTCTGCCGCGGCCGTCAACACCGGGCCTGCGATCTTGACCAGCACGGCCACTTGGTAAGCTCTTTCCGATGGGCCATCTGTTCCAACCGGAGGAAGGTCGGCGGCGTTGATGACCTTGGCCGTCGACGCGGTTGGCTGAACCGGATCGGCATTGGCCAGACCAAGGCCAGCCATGCCAAACAAAAACGGCAAAACCCGCATCATGAACCGAGAATACAATCAACACTCTCGATGCAACAGGGTTAATTGCGCCGGGTAAGGGTCAAAATGCTAATGCGTTATAATCAGCCGCAAAAGGCGGCTCGGTAAGCTTGCGGTGAGCACCCGAGTCGCCGCCAGTGCGCTGAAGCAACCTACCGACTGGGTGGTCCTTCTATTTTGGTGGGATTATTGCGGTGTAAAGGTGATGGCCACTTTGGCCGCCTTATCAGAAGGCTGGGTGAAGACCAGCCCGATGCGGGTAAACGTCACGCCCAGTTCCTGGATGGTTTCGGGCTTCACGGTGAATTCACCTGACGCGGAAATTTTCACCAGCAGTTTTGACTGTCCGAAGTTGATCGCAATCGTCTGCTGGTCGAGTTGCTTCCACTCACCATGCGTCTCCAGCGCGTCCTCAAAAGTCGTAGGCGTCGTAAAGGTCGCCTCATCGGTAATCACCACCTGACCGCTGCCGGAACGGGAGTAATCCATCGTCCGCGTCAACGTCTTGAGTGACGGAACCGCATAGGCCGGTGCCATGTTGATGACAAACTGGTCGTGATCCGCGCTAAAGGATGTGGAGAGCACCACTGGATTGGCCGTGGTGGCGTCGAACTGCAGTTGTCCGCCGATGACCGGCACCGGATGCCCATAGGAACTGAGCAGCTTTTTGTCGAAGCGATGGGGGCCAAACGTATCTTTGTCGTAAAAAAGCGGGCCGCCCGGGTCGCCCGTCATCTCATCGTCGCCTATGGATATTTCGTAAGAGCCAATGTCGTTGTGGCTGTGCGAAAAATTGCCTCCCGCCTTGATGCCCACGCCCATGCCGCCTTCGCTGGAGGACCGGCAGGCCAGCACGCCCGCGTCCTTAAAGTAAAAGCGCAGCGCGTCATTCGCAGCGCTTGCAACCTGCGGTTTAACCGCGCACGGCGTCACGTCTACTTCCCCCAGACTGCCGGCAAAATTGTAGGGCGAGTAAGCAGCCGTCGGCAGATTGAGGCCGAGCGCTTGTGCACAGTAAGCGAGGATATCTGCGTCGATCTTCACGCCGAATCGGCAATCGGCAAACGGTGGAACCACGCTGGGCCCGATCCGGATGCGAAGCGGGTAAAGCACACAGGGAACCACATGCGGATCAGCAAAAAGATCAATCTTCCCGCCGGTGGCCTGCACCAATTGCTCCCGCATGAGTGCATAGTGACCAAACCCGTAACCCCAATAGCCGCCGCCCTCGGTGCAGTAGCCGTCGGCTGTGAAACTGTTGAGGTAATATTGCGAATAATGCTCCGCCGCCGCTGCGTAAAAGGCCCTCTCGCTTTTGTCACCAATGACCGCAAACGCAGACCCCAGAACGCCGGAAAGGCAGACCGGGTTCCAGTTGTTTTTCTCGCGTTTTTCCCGCGAACCGAGCCAGTAACACGGCTTGCCCGTGGCAACCGTCCGCCTGAACGGCTCAAACATCCGTTGCTCCAACCGTTTGATAATCAAATCCCGCACCGCCGGGTCGATCTTGTCTCTCAAGAGATAAACCGTCTCGGCCAGCCTGTAGCCAAACGAGGACGCGTTCAAATCCACGGTGTAATCCGTTCCGTGAAGCGAAGTCAGGCTGCCGTCATGAGCGGGCCACGTCCAGGTCGGGTCGTTGGCATTCGCCTGGAGAACATGGTTCAAAGTGGGCAGAAACCGCCCCTTGTTTTCCAGGCATTCGGCATAGACAAGCGCAGGAATTACACTCTCCCGCGCTCTCATCATCTGCTCACCCCGTTGGCGGCTGCCGACCTTGCTATACCCGAGGTAATCGTCGTCGTTCCAGGCGGGCAATGGAGCGGTCACGAGCTTTTCAGCTTCCCCGATGAAACGGTGCACCTCCGCCAACCGCTTCGGGTTCGTCCAATAATCGCGGTCTTGAATCGGCTGTCCCAGCCCCGCCGGTTGATCTGGTAAATAGCTGGCGATCTCCTGGATTCGCTCTGGCGAAAGCTCGCCCAATTTATCCTGGGCGTAGGCTGTGAGGCTTGAGAAAAGGAGGAGACTGGTCATGATACTGAAAGGGAAATTCTTCATGGTTAGAGTCGGAAAAGCTTCGCTGCTGAAAATGCGAATCATGTCTTCGAGTTTGGCACCTTCAACGCGGCGTTAACGTGAAGCTCGGATTGAATGGATTTTTGCCCGAACCCAAAAAGTGGGCTCGCCCTTTTTACCCTTTCTTTTTTTTGCTTTGGCCTTCGTCCACCAACTCCCGGGCGCGTTTCGGCCCGCAACGGTCCAGGGGCTTGAACTCGCCACCCTTCGCCTGGTTGTACCAGCGAAAGAACATCTCGATGTCCGCCACGATGTCGCCGGGTACTTCCTTGAGGGATTTCAGCTTCTGATATTCACGGGATTTGGCTGCCGCACCAATCAGACGGTCGTTGCGCTCAGGCTTCTCGCCGTCCTTGCTTTGTTCCGCTTCGATGGCACCCAATAGTTTCACAGGCACAAGACAGCCGGGGACGGCGCAAGCTCCTTCGTCAGTGAGCACAATGATGTCGAGCGGATCGCCATCGTCGCCCAGGGTTGCCGGAATAAAGCCGAAGTCGAACGGGAACACGGCTCCCGCTGGCATGACGCTCCCGAGGATGAAAAGACCGCGCTTCTCGTCGAAGTCGAATTTATTGCGGCTGCCCTTGGGCGTTTCGATGATGACGTTAAGCAGTTCGCTATCGTCCTCGTCGAAGGCCGGCAGCAGAGAAATGGGGTTTAACGGGGCATGGGAACTCATGGCATTCTATTCGTGGGGTGGGACGGGCTAGATTGTACCCAGTTTCCACCTTCAGCACGTGTAGGGGAACACACCGAATCACTTTGACGAGCATTCCGATTGGCCCGTATGGCTTTAACCATGCATTCTCTCGCTCTGTCAGCCGCAACTCTCGCCTCTCTGCTTGATCGTTGTGAGTTCCTGCTTGGGGACGAAGGAGCGAAGGCAAACCCGTGGCAAGTCATCGTGCGCTCCGTATTGGTTTATGGCTTCGCCGTGCTGCTCGTGCGTTTGGGGCACAAACGCTTTCTCGGGCGCAACAGCGGCATCGACATCATCCTTTCGATCATTTTGGGTTCTGTTCTCAGTCGTGGGATCAACGGTAGTTCTCCTCTGGGCAGCACCTTGGCGGCGTCCACGGCCCTCGTCGGAGTCCATTGGGTTTTCGCGGCCGTTACGTTCCATCATAAGACCATCGGGAAATGGCTCAAAGGGGAACCCCGCATCCTGGTGGAGAACGGCCAGACGCGTACTGACATCATGCGTGGCAGCCATATCAGTGACGATGACCTCCACGAAGCAATGCGAATTCAGGGCAAACTCAACGACGTGAGCCGGGTGGAAAAGGCGCAACTGGAGCGAAACGGTGACATCAGCGTGCTGGAGAAAAAGCCGGCGGTTGGACAACCGAGGGTACTTGAAATCACTGTTGTTGCAGGTGTTCAGACGATTCGCGTTGCCCTGGAATGAGAACGCTCGTGCAACGTTGAGCATCACCAGCCTCATGGCCGGCGGATCCGCCTTCACTCGCACGTCCATCGTGGGAGTGCGTGCGGCTATCGCTCAAGCGCAGGGCTATGTCTTTCTCAAAGCTGCCGCCTTATCTGGCTGCCGGTGTCCGTTGCCGGGCGCTTCAAAAACAGCGTTTACTTCAACGATCTGAAACCGGCCTCGCGGCGAGCACATACGCCCGTTCGTGAATGCCACAGGGGCTCCCACACCCATTTTGCCCCTTGTTGTTCTCGGGAAGGCCGCAGTGGAGAAATCTTTTTATCCAATAGTCCCGACGTAGCGGCCCTGTTTGGGCACAGCGATCTCGTCAAACCCGCGCGCGAGTTGGTGCAGAGCCGCGCGCATTTTCTGGCCCTGCAACGGATGGCCGTGACCAGTTAGGACCAGCTCAGGTTCCAGTGCAGCTAGTGTTTCCACCGACGTTTTTGCACTGGCCCAATCCGGCGTAAAATACTGTGGCGGACCATGCATCTCCGGCTCCTGCAAGAAGGCCGCCTCGTAGGCGGATTCCTGCTTCGTGGTGACGAATGCATCGCCTACAATGAGCGTGCGGTCGCTCTCGCGCCAAAAGGAGACATGCCCCGGCGAGTGCCCCGGAGTAGGCAGGGAGCGCCAGCCGGGCATCGCAGGCACGCTGCCATCTTCCGGCAACGGCCTGAGCCGTTGGCTCACATCCACGGGACCCGTCGGGTACAGGGGCGAAAGCCGAGCCATCAAGCCACCGCCAACCGTGGGATCGCCGGGAGGATACGAAGCGCGGCCGTCGAGGTAGGGCAATTCGAGCGGATGCGCGTAAATCGGTGCATCCCACTTCTCTGCGAGGTGCTTGAGGACGCCGACATGATCAAAATGCCCGTGAGTCATGATGATAGCCGCAGGGCGGGCGTTCTCGCCAAAGCGTGCGGCCGCCGCTTTTTCAATGGTGCCCGCCGAGCCGATGATCCCGGCGTCGATCAGTACCCATTGGCGGTCACCCGCGTGAGGAACGCCGACGAAGGCAACATTGACGAAGACCAGCGTCTTGAAGGCAAGGTCATGGGCAATCTGGTGCGTGCCATCCTCACTGGCTGACGCTGTATCCGCGCGAACGTCGGGAGAGAGGAGAATCTGGTGTTCCATAAGGCAAAGAGTGAACCGGGAATCCGCATCCTACAGAAATGGAACCGTCTGGATCGCACGTTCTGGATGTGCGAAAATACAGGTTTGCTTCGTTCGGAGCGTTATGTTGAAGTTGCCCCACGGCCAAGCCCGGTCCGGCCGGGTACTGCGCCTGCAAAAGAAGTTCAATGCGTCCACCGGGAGCGCAGCCTGGGCACCTGTGACCGCGCGAGTGCTCAGAGACGGTTGAGAAATATGCCAGCAAACCGGGCAAAGGTGGAAGCCGAAACGGTGTCTCCACCCGGCGAAATTAAACCTTGCTGTTGTCCGTCTCGACAGATCTCACGGTGAGCATCAACCGACGCTATCGGTGAAATAGGAGCACTTTAGGCGAATTCATTGTGCAGACCATTCCTTTGACGGCCCCTTTCCAGGTGCCGAATCTCGAATGGGCTCGGGGTGAAGGATAGGATCGTCTACCAGATCGTCTACCCTGTGACCTTCCGAACATTCGTGCTTACTTCGACAAGTTTGGTCGAGCAGCCGGCACGTTATTCCTCCGAGCTAGATGTTTAGTCCCAAAGAGTGATGGTGTGGAGCGTCGAGTGGTGCTACAACCGAAAAATCGATGGACTGAACATCTAGCCAGCGAAGTGACCAAGGCGCCGCACTTGCCGTCCGGCCCGGCCGTCATCTCCGCCTTCTCGTTGCCGAAGCCGACGGTCACCTTTTTCACTCCCAAAGACTGTCAAGGAACTGTCACATTAGCTGGCGGTGAAATTCCGGCGGCATTCACTGCCGTCACCTGATAGTAATAAGTGGTCTTAGCACCTAAGCTGGTATCAAGATAGTTAAGTTCAGGTGTGGTCTTGACAAAGTTATCCGGAAAATTAAAGGGACCACCAGCGGACGTTGAGCGATAAATGACATAGCCTAAAGCTCCGGAAACGGCCTTCCAACTGAGTGCGATATTCATTCCTCCCCCCGCCCGAAGGGCTGTCAGATTAGCCGGAGCCTCGTGCGGCACGGGCGGAAGGGGCATAGCAGGTTTCGCTGCGGTCGGAGCACTGGCTCCGGCAGCATTAAAGGCCCTCACCGTGTAGCTGTACATCGTGCCATTGCTGGGAGTCTTATCGGTAAAGGTCGAGCCGAGCACGTAGTCATTCAAGACGATTGTGCGGAGATCATAGTAATTGGGAGTAACGCCATCCGTTCCTAATGTCCCATCGGGATACTTGGTCGTGCGCGAAAGACTATAATAATTTGCTCCGGGTGAGGCGGTCCACCTCAAGCTAACCGTTTGGTCGCCGACCGTAACCACCTGTAAACTGCTCGGGGTAGCCGGGGGAGAAGCTGCCTCAGCAGTGGGAACAACTCCGTTACTGGCGACAGAATCGGTACTGTTTCCGCTTTCCACATTCCCCGACTCTACTTTGTAATAGTACGTCGTGCCATTCACGGCCGTGGTATCGGTATAAGTCGCAATGGTCGAATCACTTCCGCAGATCGCTCCCGATCTCCCGGTCGCAACCGTGGTGAAAGGGCTCGTTGGCGAAGTTGATCGCGAGATATTGTACAGTGATGCTCCCGGAACAACCGGCCAAGTGATAAGTACACAATGATTGCCGGAATAGGCGGTTACGCGCGCCGGAGGTGGAGGCACAAAGCCGCTTAGTTCCAGGCGGAGATAATCCACCATCAGGAAACGGCCATTTGACTTGACCGGCATACTGAGTACGAGCGTATTCAGCCCCCTGTGTAACAAAGAGCCTGGGAAAGTGACTCTCTCGTCCCAAAACGGGCCATGATTACTGATGTGGTTACTGCTATTGTCAGAGTAAGCCGGAATAATGCCTGAGCTATCGGTAGGATTCGGAACTGAGGTCACACCGTCAATGGCCTCAAGATTGGAACCGTTGAGGGTGATCATGAGGTGATCCTCGGCGCGCCCCTTGATCGCGCCATCACTTCCCGCCATCGCAAGGTAGATGGAGGCTTTGGCATCAGACGCTGGACTGGTGGCGAGGTCAAAATCGATTTCTCCCGAGGTCGGCTGATATTTACCCGTGGCATCGGGAGTAGACGGCATAATATAATTCCAATCCGAACTCCATTTATTCTGACCAACCTTATAAGTTAAACCATGCGGAAACTCCGAGGCAAAACGGGCCTGTCCACCCCAAATGGGTGTTGGGAATCCAGGCACCGTCGTTATTTCGGGAGCCCAAAAATCTTCGCCGTGCCTGAACTTGTCTGTTTTTCGGTCCGGGTACCCTAGTTCAAAGACCGTGGCGCCGACTCGAGGCACCTCCCAAGTAATCGTCCCCAAATTGGTCGTACTCCCTTTTCCCACCGTCACGAGAAAGGGCTTGGCGGGCAGACTGTAGGTCCACGGAGGATCGCCTCCCTCCTGTTTCTGGGACATGAAGGTACCGGAGGCCCCAGGGCCGAAGGCATAGAGCGTGTAATTCGTTCCCGGAATGACGTTGGAGAGGGTAAAACGGCCATCGTTATCGGTCCTCGTCCAAAACTGATAGGGCCGAACCCACTGCTGAAAATCGTAAGTTTTGGTAAAGGTGACCGGCTGAGCTTCAACGCCGACCCACATCCCGCCAAGGGTTGGCTGGGGGTGGCCGGTATCGTGGACCGCAATCCTACCTGTAACCGTACCACGGTCGGATCCTTGGATATAAGCTGAATCAGAAAACCACTTGTAGGGCCAGGCTTTAGCCTCCGCCTTCGCTTGAGCTAAAGCGTCCTGGTACAAAGTCTGAGCAGTATGGCTGGGACTGGTGGTGTCGGTCGTACTGTTGAGATAGCAGAAAAAGGGTCCGCACACCTTTGACCACGTCTTCTTCTCCCCCTGAAAGAAACCTCCATCGCTGCCCTGACCGATTTCGGTCGTTAGGAGAGAATTATTCATATAGCGTCGGTTCGCGAACGGGAAAACAGTAATGTCCCGTTTGAGCGGACCCCCGTCGCTGAATTCCAGATTGTTCATGAACCAAACCCCGATATCCGCTCCACCGGGGCCAACACTCGACCAACCCCACGCGGTTAGCTCTCCATGATCCTGGCCGCTGAAGAACTTATCGGCGAACTGACCCGCCTGAGTGCCAGAACTGTTGATTCCAATCTCCTTGGCGGCATCAGCCGCTCCCACAAATCCAGTCGTCTCCTTACCAATAAAGTAATTACGGGCAGAATCGACGCTGGCCCAATTAAAGATCGGTGCCAGCAGGGTGGAGGCACCGAAGGGCGCCGGGGGGATGACTCCGTCAGCGGGGCTGTGCACCAAAACAGCCGTAGCGTAAAAGCCGGGCGATCCCCTTAGCATGGAGTAATGAACTTCCATGATTCCCCTGGTGCCTGTGGCATCACTTCTCAGGACCACATCGCACTGGTCGGGGGAAAGATGATCGTTCGCCAAATCATGGGTATACTTTCCATTTCCTGTATACGTGCCCCAGTAAAGTCCAGCGGAATGCGGCTCAATGACATAGTCCTGTTTAACTGATCCGTTTAGAATATGGGTATAAAGGAGAGAAGCGACTGAAGCCGAGGCAGGATTAATCACCACGGTGGCAATCCCGTTGTCGACGGTTATCGTGCCATCCGGGTTGCTCTTGGCCGTCACGTCCGAGCCGGCGCCAATTCCTCCACCCGGTTGATTGGCAAAGGCAAACTCGCTGGATAAGATTAGGGTAAGAACAGCCAAATTAATGAAGGCTCTGCACGCTAGCCGCACAATCGTAGCTAAATGTAAAAAGTAAGATTTTCGCGCCATAAACTTAGAAACGATCAATATAAGACACTGATTAGATAGGCATCGAACTGGATGCAGAGTTGTGGAATCGCGACCTCGGCAATGATAGACTGCCTCCACATATTGTCCAGTTCCGCATAAGACATCGCGCGCTGGAGGGCAGTTCCCTTTTAATCCCATATGCGAGAATCGGCATTTCAACCGTGACCTGGGCTTCGGATTCCACACGGTGTCGTATTTGAACAGGATCCGTTCAGTCTGGAGAAGCTCCTATGGCTGCGGACGGCTGTTGTCACGCCAGCAGAACATCCAGCCCTGTGCTGATTCTCACCTCTTATCGGGTAATACTGCGGAGTGTGATCCGGATGTTGGGTTGCGGAGCCCGACTTCGCTGGCATTTTCCCTCGTACAAGTCCCCGTAGTTCAACGGATAGAACGGAGGTTTCCTAAACCTTTGATCCGGGTTCGATTCCCGGCGGGGACAAACTGGCTATTGATTCAACGCGCGCACACGCCCCACACGTCCCAATCACTCGCGGGGCTCCGCCGCCGCGCGCTCCAGACTCAGGTCGCCTTCCACGAGGGTGCCGTCCTCCAGATGCAAAAGACGGCCGGCGATGCGCAGGATGCGCTGATCGTGCGTCACCAGGATCAGCGCACAATCCTCTTCGCGAGCCAGGCGCTGCAACAGCTCCACCGCTTCCCGGCCCGCGGCGCGGTCAAGCGAGGCCGTCGGTTCATCGGCCAGGATGACGCGGGGGCGCCGCACCAACGCCCGCGCGATCGCCACGCGCTGGCGCTGGCCGCCGGAGAGCTGCGCTGGGCGCTTGTGCGCGTGGGCGGCGAGGCCCACCGCGTCGAGCAATCCCAGCGCCCGCGACCGGCACTCGGCCGCGGATAGCGCCGGGTCGACCGCCAGGGGCAGTTGCACGTTTTCACAGGCGGTAAACGCCGGCAGAAGATTGTGCTGCTGGAAGATGAAACCCACTGCCCGGCGGGCGTCCACCAGAGCGTCGGGGCCGGCGTCGCGCAGTTCCTGGCCCAGCAGGCGAATACTGCCCGTCTGCAACCCCCGGAGCGCGCCGATCAAGGTCAGGAACGTCGTTTTCCCCGACCCCGAAGGCCCGGTGATGAGCACGATCTCGCGCGCCCGAATCTCGCACGAGATGCCATGCAACACCTCCCGGCGCAGTTCCCCCTCGCCAAAGGCGTGGTGCACGTCGCGCGCGGCCACCAAGACCTCGGGGGTGCTCATGAGAATACGTCCGCGGGTTGGGCCTGGCGCAGTTTCAACATGGCCAGAAAGCCTGCGGCCAGGCACATGCCGAAGGTCAGGCAAAAGGCGAGCATCGCCTGGCCAACCGACAACGCAAAGGGCAGATGCGTGGCGTTGCGCGCCAGCCGGAAGAGGATAAAGGCGAGCAGCAAACCCGGCGGGAAACCGAGCAGCGAGAGCCACATCGATTGCTGGACCACCAGGGATTGGAGGGCACGGTCGTGAAACCCGATGGCTTTGAGCGTGGCATACTCAGGCAGATGATGCTGCACGTCCGTATACAGGATCTGATAGAAGATCACGGCGCCGACCAGCACGACCACCAGCAGCGTCACCGGGATGATGAAGCCGACGGGGGTGCGTCCGTTCCAGTAGGCTTGCTCCGCTTCGACCAACTGCTGCTTGGTCAGCACGAGCATCTCCGGACCCAACCTGGCGGCCAGACGCGCCCGTACCTGCTCCGGGTCGGCGCCGGGGCGCAGCCGAATCAAGCCGAGCGACTCCGTCGCCGGCGGCAGGCCCGCGAAGACACGGTCGAAGCCGGCTTGAGGGACGAAAACCTGGCCGTTGGCGGTGAAAGAAATGCCGAGTTGAAAGAGCCCGCGCACCTCACAGTGATAGCCGTTGATCTCGACCGGGCAGGGTTGGCCGCGAAGCACGCGGCCCTCGATGTCCCCAAACTGGGGCAGGGAAAATCGGTCGTACAAAACGGTGTTTGGGATGGCGAGCCAGCGCCGGTTGCGCCGCACTTCCGGCAAGTTGAAAGCCGTGCCGGCCGGTTCGATCCCGAAGACCAGCATCTGATCGATGGCGCCGGTCTCCGGCAAACGCCAGAGACCCACCGCCACGCGCACGCCTTCCGCGCTGGCCACGCCGGGATCGCCGAGCACCTCCGCCAGGCGCGCGCGCGGAAACGGTGCATGGACCACCACATATTTGTAGTTGGCACTATGCATGACCAGATCGGCGTTCAGGGCGAGATATTGGGTGGCCACGCCAGCAAAGAGGGCATTAAAAGCACCGGTCTGAAAGAGAATGGAAGTCACCGCCAGGATGATCCCGCACGTCGCGGCCAGGAGCCGGTTGCGGTCGAAACAAAGCTGGCGCCAGGCAAAAGGAATGCCGGCCGGTGCCAGCCAGCGCGCCACCCGGCGGGCGAGACCTTTCATTTTGCGGCGGGATGGCGGGCGATCAACACGGTCGCCTCGGCGCCGGTCAGTCCGGCCAACTTTTCCGGCGTCTCGGGGATAATCGTGGCCTCGACGGTTTGCCGGTCGACGTTCGCATAGGTGGAAAGCGCGGCGAGGCTGCTGCGCTCGACGCGGGACCCGATGCCCGCCACGGTGCCGGCCAGGTCTCCCGGCCAGGCCGCGCTTTGGATCGTGACGCGATCGCCGGGTTTGACCTGGGAAGCATCCGCGACGTTGAGTTCGGCCTTGATCACCATGGCCTGGGTGTTGCCGAGCTCGAGCAGCCCACCGCTCCCGGCACTCTCCCCGGGGTAGGCCAATATTTTCAAGACTTGCCCGGCAATGGGTGCGTCCACTTCCGTGCCGGCGAGCAACACCTCCGCCCGGGCGACGGCGGCTTGGGCTTCGGCCGCTTCCGCCTGCGCGATGGCCACATCGGCCGGCCGGACCTCGCGCAGGGCCGCGAGTTGGTGCTGGCTGACCGTGACCCGGGCGAGGGACGCCTCCAGGCGCGCGGCGGCTTCATCCTTGCCCGCAGTGGTGTCCGGCGGCTTGCGCGCCTTGTCTGCTTTGGCCTCTGCTTCGAGGCTCTTGATCTGTGCCTCCTGCGCGGCCACGTCTTCTCCCTTAGGCCCCGCGCCGAGCGCACGCAGCCGCTCCCCGGCGGTGGCCAGATGAGCTTGGGCCAGGGCGAGATCGGCGGCGGCGAGAGCCTGGCTTTGCGTGTTAGCGAGCTTCTGGTGCGCCGTCACCCTGTCACCTTCCTTGACGAAAAGCTCCTGCACCAAGGGCGGCGTGCCCAGATAAGACGGCAGCGCGACGGTGATCACTCCCTCACCGGGCGCGACGCGGCCGTAAGCGGCGATCCGGTCGAGCGGAGCTTGCGCGGCGACGGGGCTGGCGCAAAACGCCAGGGAAAGCAGCCACCCCCAGACCGGAGCGCATCGCGGAACTAATTTGCGCCACGACATGACAGGCTTACTTCAGCAGCCCTTTTTGGCGGAACCAGGCGATGGCATCCTGCGCGGATTCTTCCACGGCGCGATATTGCAGGCCAAGCTGCCGCCGGCTGCGCTCGGCCTCGAAATGCATGCTGTACCGGGTTAACTTGACGCCGGTGACGGTGGCCAGCGGCATGCGGCCCGTGAGATGATCGGCGGCCCATTCGCTGGCGTACGCCATCAACAGGGCAACCGAGTACGGCACCTGCCAGCGTGGCGCTTCCCGCCCGACCAAACGCCCTAAGATGTCGAGCCACTCGATCAGCCGCAGGTTGGCGCCGCCGAGCAAGTAACGGACGCCGGGCAGACCCACCCGCATGGCGGCGCGCATGCCGGTCGCGATGTCCCGGGCATCGATCATGTTGAACTCGCAATCCAGATAGGCCGGCAGCCTGCCCTGGCAGAAGGCCAGGGTCATGCGCGAAGGCGGAGTCAAATTATGGTCGCCCGGGCCGATGGGCAGCGTCGGGCAGACGACGATGACGGGAGCGCCGGCATCGGCCAGGCGGAAGGCTTCCTTTTCGCCTTCGAATTTGCTGCGGCAATAGGGCCCGATCATGTTTTTGTCGTCGAGCCGCAGTTCCTCCACGGGTTGATCCCCGACTTGCGTCCCGGCGAGAATGCTTTCCGTGCTGGTGTGCAACACCCGTTCGGCGCCCGCGGCCAGGGCCTCCTTGAGCACGTGCCGGGTGCCCTGGTGATTGACGGCATCGAAATCACTCGGCACGCGGGTCCACAAATGAGGGTTGGCGGCCAGATGATAAACCTGCCGGCAATGGCGGACGGCATTTTTTACATCGGCGGCGCAACGGATGTCTCCGCGCACGAGCTCGATGGCGTCGAGAGGCAGGTGGCTCACCTCGGTCCCGGGCTCCTCGAGCACGCGCACGCATTCGCCGGCTTCGACCAGTTGGCGGACGAGGTGCGAACCGATAAAGCCGCCGCCGCCGGTAACCAGAATCAAGGCGCTCCTCCCAGGCCGACTGCCCGCCCGAGTTCCACGAGCCTCTCGCGGTGGGGAGACAGTTTACTTTCCTGCATCGTACGTATCATGGCGAGCACAGCAGTGTTGAGCGGGCAGGCCAGGCCGTGGGCCAGCCTCTGCAAGTAACCATTGTAGGCCGCGATTTCAGTCCTTCCCGTGCTGATGTCCAAGGCCATGGAACAGTAGGTGCCGTGCAGGCCGGGACGAAAGAAACGGGCGAGCATGCGCGCCAGACCCGGCACCTGGAGAATCTGATGGACCAGCCATGGATGAAAAGGGCCTACTCGGGCCAACCGGACGCGAGCGCGTTGCAAAATCGTGTAGTTCTCACGTAACAAGGCAAAAAAAAGTCCCCGCGCCAGTGGATCGCTCAGCAATTCCCCGTTATCGACCCCCGCCGCGGCTGCCAACGGCGAGATGGCGGCATTGTACATGAGTTTGGCGGATTTGTAGGGTGCGATCTGGTTTACAATCTGGACATGCCGCAGGCCCCCGGCGCGCAACCCGGCCGCCAGTTTCTGTAAGACCTGGCGCTCGGGCACGGTCAGAGGCCGGCGGCCACCCAGATACAATTCTCCCGGGCGCGTGATCCGGGTCGCGGGCCGGTCCGGCGCGCATTCCGAGACAAACGAAGCGATGCCCTCGAAGGGATGGGTGGACTGGTCGAGCAGGGTATCAAACCCGTTCTGGACCGGGAGGAGCAGGGCGGATGGAGCCAAGCGCGCCAGGACGGCGGCATTGTCGTACGTCTTGGTGCACAGAAGCAGGAGGGCGCCTTCCGCCGGGGGCTGCCAAGCCGCGAAGCTGCTAAAGCGGACGTTCCGCTCGGTCACGCCGTTGACCGAAATCCCGTCCCGCGCGCCGGCGGCGAGCTTGGCGGCGTTGACGTCCACCAGCGTGACGTCCCAGCCAGCCCGGGCCAGGGACCAGCCGAGGACCACGCCGATCCCGCCCATCCCGATCACGTGAGCCGTTCGCACCGAACATATTTAGAGAGGCCTCCGGGGAAAGTCCATGCCGAGGTGTGGACGGCTTTTGTCAGCTCGTCACGCTGCGCCCAAAGGCGGCGATCCGAGCCAGAATGCGGGCGTCGACATCCGCCTGGACCTCGTGCGCGGTCTTGAGCTGACTTTTGGCGACCGCCAGCGAGTGATCGCCACCTGTGACGACGTCTAACTCGTTGGGCGCTTGCATTTGCGCGCGCACACGCTCCAGCAGATCCAACGGGCAGAGCGAATCGCGCGTGCCTTGCACGAACAGGATCGGCGTGGTGAGCGCGAGCAGAACCTGGTCGCGCAATTTGGCCGGATTGCCGCCACCGCAGAGCGGGTAGCCCAGGCAGACGATCCCGGCGACCGGATCTTCCAACGAGGCATGGCACCCCACCCTGGAACCCATGCTCTTGCCAATCAGAATCACCGGCCCGGCGTGAGTGAGGCGCGCTTGCGCCAGGGCGGCCCGATGGGCGGCGATCAGGGCGGGCAGCGGATCGGGCCGGGAGCGGCCGGCGAGCCGGTAAGGGTAGTCCAGCGTCACGACTGCTCCAAGCGTGCCCAGCAAGGCCGCCCAATGGCGCATCCACGGATGATCCGACGAAGCGCCTGCTCCTGGCGCGAAGAGAAAGACCGGCGTTGGCATTGAGTGGACGTTAGCAGAAGGTGCCATCGGATGAGCGCGAAACCGAGCCGCGTTGACCAGCCGGGCCTCGTGGAAATCCGGCTCGGCTGCGCGGGGTGGAGTCTGCCCGGGCGGGAGCAAGCGCGCTTTGCCGGGCCCGGCAGCCACCTGGAGCGATACGCGGGGGTCTTCGGCGCGGCGGAGATCAACTCGTCCTTTCATCGGACGCATCAGGCGGCGACTTACGCGCGTTGGGCGGAGGCGGTGCCGGTGGGGTTCCGCTTTAGCGTGAAGATGCCGAAGGCGATTACGCATGCGCTGCGGCTGGAAAACACCGAGGAGCCAGTGCAAACCTTCGTGGCGGGGCTGGCGGCTCTCGGGGAGAAACTCGGCTGTCTGCTGGTACAACTGCCGCCAAGTTTACAATTCGACGGGGACGTAGCGGGGCGGTTCTTTGCCTTACTGCGCGGGCAGAGCCCGGCCGCGCTCGCGTGTGAGCCGCGGCATGAGAGTTGGTTTGGCGCCGCGGCGGAAACGCTGCTCGAAAAATACGGCGTCGCCAGAGTCGCGGCGGATCCCGCGCGGGTCCCCGCGGCCAGCGAGCCGGGAGGCTGGCAAGGCTTGAGCTATTACCGGTGGCACGGCTCGCCCCGCATGTACTACTCGAGCTACGAGGCAGAAATCCTGGCAGCGCTGGCGGCAAGGTTGCGCGCCGAGCAAGCGGCTGGCCGAGCCGTGTGGTGCATCTTCGATAACACCGCCGCGGGTGCAGCGGTCCCTAACGCGCTGGATCTTCAGGACCGGCTCGCCACGCCGCTCTAAGCCAGGAGCGGCTCGCCCGCCAACGGGACAACAACCGCCGCACAGCGAAATGGTTCGTACACGGGCAGTAATTTGAGCGGCACCACGGCGTGCACGCGGATCGCACCGTCAGCCTCATAGGCAGTCGTCAGCACCTGGCCTTGTTGATGCAGGTTGCTGAGCAGATCGGCCCGCTCGGCTGGCAGGAGGAACTCGGCGCGTTCAAAGCGGTCGGCCAACTGTTGTTCCATGCAATGCAGGAGTTCGTCCAGCCCTTCCCCGGTGAGGGTCGAGATAAACAGGGCGTCTGGGAAATGGCGGCGCAACGGCTGGAGCGCACTGCGATCCGGCAACAAATCGATCTTGTTGAAAACGGTCAGGATCTTTTTATCGGCCGCCCCGAGTTCCGCCAAGACTTCCATGGTTGTGCGATGAAAGGCGAAAATCTCCGGCTGGCTGGCGTCCAGCAGATGGATGAGGAAGTCCGAAAGCGCCGCTTCCTCGAGCGTCGCCTTGAAGGATTCCACCAGCCGGTGCGGCAACTTGCGGACAAAACCGACGGTATCCGTTAGAAGCAGCGGCTGGCCGCCGGGCAAGGTGATGCGACGGGTGGTGGGATCGAGCGTGGCGAACAACTTGTCCTCCACGAAGACGTCGGCGCCGGTCAGTTTCTTGAGCAAGGAAGACTTACCTGCATTGGTATAGCCGACGATGGCCGCATGCGGCACCGGGACGCGTTCGCGCTGTTTGCGTTGGGTGGCGCGCTGGCTGCGCACCTCTTCCAGCTCGGCTTTCACCTGGTCGATGCGGCGGCGCACGAGCCGGCGGTCCGTCTCCAACTGGCTTTCGCCTTCGCCCTTGCCGCCGAGACCTTGCTGGCGGCTGAGATGCCCCCAGGCGCGCGCCAGCCGCGGCAGCGAATATTCCATCCGGGCCAGCTCGACCTGCAAGCGCGCCTCGCGTGTCCGGGCGCGGCCACCGAAGATGTCGAGAATGACCTCTTCACGGTCGATCACGGCCATGCCGCTCAACTCCTCCCACTTCCTTTGCTGGCCGGGGGTGAGTTCGTTGTCGAAGATGATGACGTCGCAACCCAGTTCGCAGGCGCGATTGACGATTTCCTGCGCTTTGCCTGAACCGATGAGGAAACCCGACTGCGGCTTGGGGACCTTGGCTAGAATTTGGTCGGCGACCTCGAGGCCGAGGGTGTCGGCCAGTTCAGCCAGTTCGTCCAGCAGGCTTTGGGCGTCCTCCGGCGTCTGCGGGGGCCAGCAAGCAGCCGCCAACACCGCGCGAGTGATGGTTTTCGGCTTCTCGTGGACGGCGAACATGGCGACGCCAAGCTACTCCGGGGCGGACGGCGCGGCAACCGGGGTTGCGATAGCGCCGGCAGCGGGCGTGTCGCCGGGTGCCGGCGAGGCAGCGGCGGGCGCGGGATCGCCGGCGGAAGTCACGTGGATGCTATGGTTTTCGATGCTGGCGGTGCGCAGCTTGTTGATATAATTCTCGAGCGCGGGGCTGTCCTTGATCCGGCGATTGATGCCTTCATCGAAACTCTGGGCGAAGCCGGGCCCGGTCACGCAGCGGGCGAGCAGCGGCGGCAACGGGTTCCCCCCCAAAGTCTCGATCCGGTGCATCACCGCCGTGAATTCTCCGCCCGCGATGGAGGCCCCCAGGAACAGGCGAGCGCTGAAGTAGATTTGCACCTTGGCGTTCCCGCTCTCGTCCGCGGGCACGCTGACATCGGCCACCAGGTCGTTGTTGCGCAGGGCGAGATAGACCCGGCCCCGCAGATCTTCCCAGGCGGGATCGCGGGCGATCAGGATGTTCAATTCATCCGCGGTCAGGTCGAGCGTCGCCTGCGTGCCGGTGGCGACTGCCCGGCTAAAAGGCTGGATCTTGGCGAGCACCGCCTGGTACTGGGCATCGGTCGCGGGATAGACGTGAATGGCCGCCTGTTCCTGGCTAAAGAACGGCGCCAGACCGTAATAAATGTAGGTGCCGACGCCGCCGATGATCATGCCCATGAGCATCAGCACGATGAACAAGGTGAGGCAGCCCTTCAGGAAGCAGCCGCGCTGGCGGGCTCTGGGCTGTCCGGTGGGTTGATAGTACTCATTCATAGAGGTTGCGAATGCCAAGCGCCGGCTCAGGCGTAGAAGGCGGCAAGCGCGGCCACGACGGCCTCCATTTCCGCGCGGCTTAGCTCCGGAAAGACGGGCAGCGCCAGGGACTCGCGCGCCGCCGCTTCGGCCGCCGGAAAATCGCCGGCGGCATAGCCGAGCGCGTGAAAACATGCCTGCTGGTGCAAGGCGAGCGGGTAGTAAATGGCGCTGCCGATGCCCCAGGCCGTCAAATGGGCGCGCAGCGGGTCGCGGTCGGCCGCGGGGACCCGCACCACGAACTGATTATAGATGTGGTGCTGCTCCGCGCCGCTGCTGGCGTAGGGCTCGGCGGGCGGAACGATGCGGGCGAGCAAGCCGGCTTGCGCGAAGGCCTCCCGGTACCAGGCGGCGTGGGCGCGGCGCGCGGCTGACCAGGCGTCCAGGTGCGGCAGTTTGACCGCGAGGACAGCGGCCTGGAGGGCGTCGAGCCGGAAATTGCCGCCGACGATCCGATGGATGTACTGGTCCTCCATGCCGTGCATGCGCAACGCGCGCAGCTTGGACAGCCAGGTGGCGTCCCGGCCGAGCGTCATGCCGCCATCGCCGAAGGCGCCGAGGTTCTTCGAGGGGAAAAAGCTGAACCAGTTCAGTTCACCCATGGCGCCGGCACGCACCGGGCGGCCCGTCGATGCGAGGAAGTATTCGGCGCCGAGCGCCTGGGAGGCGTCTTCCAGGACCGGCAGGTCACATTCACGTCCGAGGCGCAGGATTTCGTCCATGGCGCAACACAGACCGAAGAGATGCACCGGGATGATGGCGCGCAAGCGCTCGCCGGTAGCCGCGCGGAGCACGCCAGCGGTGTCGCGCCTGGCGACGTTCTCCAAGTAGTGGGCCAGGGCGGCAGGCGAAAGGTTGAACGTGGCTGAATCGATATCCACGAAGACCGGCCGGGCGCCGAGCCGCGAGATACAACCCGCCGTGGCGAAAAACGTGTACGGCGTGGTCAGGACCGCGTCGCCGGGGCCGATCTCCAGCGCCATCAAGGCGGCGAGTTGGGCGTCCGTCCCGGAACTCATGCCGACGGCGCAGCCCGCGCCGCAAAAGGTCCGGACCGCGTCCTCGAACGCCGCCACCTCCGGCCCGAGGATGAATTGCTGGCTCTCGACGACCGCCAGCATGCGCTCGGCCATTTCCGCCCGGAGCGGTGCGTACTGGCGCTTGAGGTCGAGCAGGGGGACGGACAGGCCTTTCATCGGAGGGTTGCAGAGGTGAAGATGCGCCAGGCTCGAGCGGCGATGAAGCAAAAAGCGCGGGAGGCGGGGATTGACGCAGGGCTTTCCCTGGCTCAACTCTTGCTTAAGCTGGTTAACTGGCGGAAAGCAGCGTACGCCGGCACACTGACCTTCGCATGGACCTGATCCGCAAACTTTTTTGGGTGGCGTTGACCCTCGTGTTCACGTTTGGGTTTGTCGTGTTGTTCGAGAACGGCACGACGAATTACGTGGATAATGCGCGGGTCGAGTTCGTGCAGTTGAAGCTGATGCTGACGCAGAAGCCGCAGCGCAAGCCCGACACGAGCGATCAGCTGAAGTAGGGCGTACGGGCTCTTTGGGCAGCCGGCTGGCGGGGAAGGTTGCACGGGGCTGTTTTGCGTCTAGTTTCGATTCTGCCCGGCTGCGACCGGTTGCTTGTGGATCGCCCCCCATGATCTCGCGCGTGCTGCTGTTTGCCTTCGTCGGCGCCGTCTGCCTGTCCGGGCGGACGGTTTGGCCGGCAGAGCCGGTGATCGTCCACGAATGGGGCACATTCACCTCGCTGCAGGACGATGACGGCCGGGCCTTGGGCGCCGTCAACGTGGACGACGAACCGGTACCCTCGTTTGTCTATGCGCCCGGCGTGCAGGTCGCGGCCCAGTACTCGTCCCGGCTGGGTAACTTCGGCCTGCCTCCCTATAGCAACGGGAAAGGATGGACGCCCGCCGATCCCAGCGTGACGATGAGGCTGGAAACGCCGGTGCTGTACTTTTACCCTCCCGCCGGCACGGCGGCGGCTTCGATCCCAACCCTGGAAGTACACGTGGCTTTCAACGGCGGGGTTCTCAGTCAATTCTATCCGTTCGCCGAGTTGAAAACATCCGTGCAATGGCGTGACGCGCTCACCGATGGAGCGAGCAGCAGTCTTACCTGGCGAAATGTAACGCTCGGAGTTAACACCTGGCCGCGGGAGACCGATGAAAAAGTCTGGACCACCCCCCGGGAGGTCGGCGCCGCCATGCTCCAGGTCAATCTTCCCGCCGCGGACGCCAAGCAGTACGGGCGGCCCTTCGATACCGAGCGCTTTCTGTTCTATCGCGGGGTCGGTCACCTGGACGCTCCGCTGAAAGTAGTCTCGGCCGCCAACGGAGACGAACTGGCGGTCGAAGTGCCCGGTGCATCCGCCACCGGCCGATGCGCGGCTGGCTGGCTGGTGGAAATCAATGACATGGGCAAGGCCGCCTTCCGCCCGGTGGCGGCGTTCGGAGCGGAAGGAGTCCGCCTGCCGGCGGATTTCGCGCACCAGGATTTCAGCGCGGAGAATCTGGAGGCGCTGAAGGCTGCCATGCACGCCGGCCTGGTGAGCGCCGGGCTGTATGCGGATGAAGCCTCCGCCATGTTGCGCACCTGGCAGTTATCCTACTTCCGGAGTCCGGGCAGGCGCTTTTTTTACCTGGTACCGTCAGACTGGGTCAATCAAGTCCTGCCTTTGCGAGTGACGGGTGCATCTACGCGCATCACCCGGGTGATGGTCGGGCGGATCGAGCTGATTACCACGGGCCAACGCGCGGCCTTGACGCGGCTGGCCGCTGGTCCGTGCCCCAATTTCAGCGCGGTGCGCTGGGCGCTGCAAGTGAACATGAGCTTGAATCACGTGGCTCCGGGCTTGACGGATCCACTTTACCGGGGCGAAGAGCCATTGCCTGATTTTGTGTCAACTCCGCCGCTGGTGCGCGATTATTTGTCCATGGGACGCTTTCGAGACGCGCTCATCCTGGATGCCCAGGCGAAACACTCCACGCCAGCGCTCGCCCAGTTGATCAAGGACAACCACATCGGGCCCGAGGAGTGATCGGCGGGCCACCGCGCGGGAGCAGCCGGTGCAAACCCGGTAGGGATTGATCTCCGAGCGACTCCGAAGCTGTCAGGCGCCCCGCGTGGCCGTCGGTGGCGCCATGGTACTAGCAAGGTAACCTGACAGTCACGGAGTCGCTCGGAGAGCGATCCCTACCTGGGGTTGGAACGCCTTCGGCTTAGCCGAGAGCCGGCTGCTCAGGGGAGTGCGCGAGCGGCACGCTCTTCTCGCGCAAACCCGCCTGGACCTGGTCCAGGCGCGCGAGCACGTTCTCGTTCAGGCGATCCACCTTCTGGTGGAGTTCGGCGATTTCCAGTTCGGCGCGTAGATTGACCTCGTACTCGATGTCCGCGTGGACGCGGTCCTTGGCGGCCTGGCGGTTCTGGCTCAGCAGCACGAAGACCGAGAGGAAAATGGCTTCCAGGGAGACGGCCATCGTGAGCAGGCCGAAGGGGTAGGCATCGAAGCGCCAGCGGTCCGGCGCGAGCATGTTCCAGCCGATCCAGGCGAAAAACCAGGCGGCGTGCCAGAGCAAAAACGGGATGCTGCCGCTGAATTCCGCGATCCAATCCGCCGTCTTCTGCACGCTGGTGCGCGTGTCGGCGACTTCCTCATTGACGTTGCGCGTGGCGGTGTGGCGCAGCAATTCGCTCGTGGTGCGCAGCCGGCGACCGAGGGCCGTCAGCAAATCCAGCGCGGCGGCGGGATGCTTGCGAAAAAACTGATCGAGATCTTCGCGATCCATCACCAATGCTTCCAAGGGTTCGTTCACCAGCACCGTGGCGCTGCGAGCCCCGCCATCCAGAAAGGAAAGCTCCCCGAAGAAATCTCCCCGGGTCAGAGTCTCCAGGACGATCTTTTCGCCAGTGTCGTTTTTGAACGACATCTCGGCACTGCCGGCGCGCACGACGTAAATCGAGCCGCCGGGTTCCCCGTAGTTGAAGACCACGTGACCCACCGGATGCTGCACGACATCCAGGTGGGCGGCCAGGGACGTCCGCTCCTCCTCATCCAGCAATTGGAAGAGGGGGACCTCGGCGAGCAGGTTGGCGTCGGTGGACATGATGGGCGTCTCGCCTGGGGAGCCAGGCGCCTAGTCGCCGTCGCTGCCGATGGCGTTGGTCGGGCAAATTTCCAGGGCGTTCTGCGCGGCCACCAACTCCTCGGGGGTCTCCGGCTGCTTGATGAAGTAGACCTTGGTTTCGTCGGCGTTGTATTGCAGGAGATTGAACCCCGAGGACGGGCCGGCCTCGTCCAGGCAGACGTGGCAAGGCGTGCAGGTGTCATCCACATACCAGGGACCGGGGACGCTCTCGGGAAGACGGATGGTTTTATCTGCCATAAGGAAGAATGATCGAGTTGAAGTTGAGACCGAAATAGCGGCGCAAACCGTTCGCCGATCACGATTAGTGGATGCGCTTTTCAAACGCAAGTGTTCTGCGCGGCGGCGGGAACTTTGCGCACCGGTCTGCCGGGGCTGGAATGCTACTTTGACTTCCTCGGGGCTTTGCGTGTTGGTTGTGCCGGCATGTCTGCTCCTTCCGCTCCCGTGGCCGCCGGCCCGCCCAAACCGGCGCAGCCCGCGCCACCGCGGCCCTCCGGCCGTCCGGCCTGGCAACGGAACCGGGTGTTTCGTTTCTTTAGCTCGGTGCGGCTGGCAGTGGTGCTCTTGAGTGTGTTGATCGGCGCGAGCATCGCCGGGACGCTGTACGAAACGACCTTCGACGCCAAGGTGGCGCGCGCCTACATTTACGGCGCCTGGTGGTTCAACCTCTGGCTGATCATCCTGTGCGTAAATCTGGCCTGTGCGGCTTTCTCGCGGATGCCGTGGAAGCGCCATCACACCGGGTTCCTGCTCACGCATCTGGGCATTATTACGCTGCTGATCGGCGCGATGATCGGCCGCCGCTGGGGGATCGAGGGCACGATGACGCTTTTCAAGGGGCAGCCGCCCAATAACCAGTTGCTGGTCGATCAACGGGTCCTGCGCATCGAGGAAGGCGGGCAGCAAGTGCGGCCGTTTCCGGTCTCAATCGTCGGGCGGCGACCCACCGCGGCACGTCCGTGGACGCTAGGGGTGACGCCGGCCGGCTGGACCGTGCAGTTGACCGATTACTCGCCGGCTTTGGCGGCGGATTTCCAGCCGCAGGGTGTCCCGGCGGGTGGGCAGCCGGCCGTGCACATGATCCTGGTCTCCAAGCGGCTGCACCAAACCATGGATAACTGGCTGCTGGCCGGCGACGCGGACCACGGCAGCCTGGATCTCGGCCTGGCGTCGGTGCTGTTGCGACGCGGCGTGGCGCCGGCGGTAGCGGGCGGCGCCGCGGCCCCGGGGGTAAAGTCTTCCGCGGCGGGCGAGCCGGTGGATGAATCGATCGTGGCCTTCGCGCTGAAGCCGGGGGGGCAGGTGGCGCAGCCTGCTTCCGGCACCGTGCCTTCCGGCGCCACGGTCCGGCTCCAGGCTGACGGCCAGCGACGGCAGGTTTTGGTCGATTGGCTGGGAGCCACGTGGACGTTCGACGCCGACGCCGATCGCGGCCAGGAGCAGGACCTAGGCGGCTCCGGCCTACAGGTGAGCATCGAGAATTATTGGCCCGATTTCGTGCTCAAGGATGGCCAACCGGTGAGCGCTTCCGCCGAGCCGCGCAATCCCGCGGTGCTGGTGCGCGTGCATGGCCACCTTCCGCCCGCGACGGATGACGGACCGGCCGACCCGAGCGCGGCTCCCACCATCGGCAACGCGGCGAATAATCAGGTGGCGGTTTATTGCGACGCGCAGGGCGGGCTGACCTTCACGCTCAAAACCAGCGCCGCGCCGGCTCCAATCCGCGGCCCGCTGGTGCCGGGGCAAGCGATCAACACCGGCTGGGCGGATTGGCAGCTGCACGGCCGCGGAAGTCTTGCCGCAGGCGATTCCCCGCACCACGTTCCGCAAGCTGCCGGAGAACACGGGCACCGCGGCCTCCGCTGCGCCGAACGGAGCGACACCCGTGGATCCAGCTACGCCCGGCACGGCGGACGGCCAAGCAGGCGGGGGTAGGTCCATGAACGCGCCCAATAGCAGCGAAGGCGTGCAGGTGCGCCTGAGCCGGGGAAACGAAGCTTACGAGCAGTGGGTGGCGGCCGGTTGGAGTATCGCGTTGCCAACAGCACCTGAGGCGATGCGCCTGGCGTTTGATTACCAAGTCGATTTTCTGCCGATTGGCCTGCAGCTCAAGGATTTCCAGGTGGAATTCAACGAGGGCACGGCGGACCCGGCGAGTTTCAAAAGCACGCTGCTGGTGACCGACGTGGAAGGGAATACGGGAACGGGGGCGTGTTCGATGAATCACCCGTTCAACTATCCCGGGCACTGGTGGAACACGTTTAGCGGACTGACCTTCAAGATGTCGCAAGCGTCCTGGAACCCGGATAACATGTCGCAAAGCGTCGTGCAGATCTTGCGCGATCCGGGTTGGCTGCTGAAATGGATCGGCTCGCTGGAAATCGTGACGGGGATTTTCACGCTGTTCTATCTGCGGCCGGGGCCGAGAAACGTGGCGCCACGCCAGGATCCCGTAGCGGTGGTTTAGGGGGGAATGCCAGCCTGCCCTGCTGCAGCACGCGGCAGGTACTTTCAGGCAATAAGTTCGCTTAGGGATTCCAGGGAGAGTAATGAACTTCCTTTAGTTTGATGATGGGCGATAGCTTGATCGCTTGCTCAGCATTGAAAAAGCCGTCGTGGCCGCTGATGCTTTGGAGCGGACCGCACTCGGCCCTGATATACACTTCAAGAACCGTTGGCGTATCGGCGGAAGGCGTCTTGTACTCGATGGTGAGGACGATCCCGGCAATGGCTTTGTCCCGGAACGGATTATGCAGCTCCCAACTCACACCGATAGGATTGTAATTTTCCGGTATCGAAGCTTTAAACGGTATCTGCTTGAGTTCGTCGCCCGACAGGGTCGGGAACTTATTGAGGATAACCGTGTCAGGCACCGGATCTTCGGCGGCCACGCCCGTGGAGAGCAGGAGAAATCCTGCCAGGAATATTGTAGCGAGGTGAGACGATATCTTCATTGGTATGATTCGCTTGTGGGATGAGCATTGGCGAACTGATGGATGATGTTATAGCAAGCTTCGAAAATACGATCCCGAAACTCGCGGTTGATGGCCTCCAAACGCACATCGCGCTCTCGTAGGGCCTCTCGATTCCAATAAAGACGTTCCGTGCCCGTTGGCAAATTAACCGTGACAATTCGATACTCCTCGAAGACAGGTAACTCGAGCGGCTCGAAAGGGCGGAGCCAGAAGAGAATGGCGCGAATGCGGGTGCACCCGCGAGGCAAGCCGACTTGATTAGTAACGACAGAACGCGCGGCACTCACGAGCTTCTGGAGATAGGCCGTGCGCTTGTTTGGATTGGCCATGTGGCGTGTAGCCTGGAACTAAGATTAACCGCATGCTGAGTACCGCCGCCGACCCGTGCTTTTGCCTGGAGCGAATTAAATATCAAAGCCGCCGACGCGTAGGGGCTCCAAAAAAGGTAGGGATCGCTCTGCGAGCGACTCCGTGACTGTTGGAAGCACCTCGGCTGCCGTACAGCGCGGGCACCGGTCAAGCCCACGCGCGCTTCCAGACAGCTTCGGAGTCGCTCGGAGAGCGATCCCTACCTTTTTACGTCCGCAGCTTTGCTGCTGCGACAGCGAAAATCAACGGGCAATCGAGGGCACCTACACCATGCCCAGGAGCGGGAATTTGCGGCCGAGCACTTGTTGACTCGGGACGCGCAGCCAGCGCTCCAGGGCGGTCGCATACACGCTGCGGAAATCCACGTTGTACATCAGGTCGCCCTCGTAAAGCTGCGTCAGGCTCGGGTACTTGCCGAACATGCCGGGACGCACGCCGCCGCCCAAGACGAACATCGGCGCGGCCGCGCCGTGATCGGTGCCGCCGCTGGCGTTCTGATCCACGCGCCGGCCGAATTCGCTGAAGGTCATCAACATGACGCGATTGAAATTACCCTGCGCTTTCAGATCAGCGCAGAAGGCCCCTAGGGCGCCGCCCAGCTCCGTCATCAGCCGCTGATGCGTCGGTGCCTGGCCCTGGTGCGTGTCGTAGCCGCCGTGGCTGACGTAGTAAACGCGCGTGGGCAGGCCGCCGGCGATCATCCGCGCGACCAGGCTCAGGCTATCGGCGATCTGCGACTTCGGGTAGGGCACCAGGGGCCGGGATTTGCGCGCGATCTCCAGCACCTTGTCCGAACTCAACTGCGCGTCGAGCGCGGTGCGTTCCAGGAAATCAATCGAACTCACGTTCGTATTGTGCCCCACGCCGCCGCCGCCAATCGAACCGATGGAACCGCCCGCGCCGGTGTCCACGGCGGCGGTGCCGGCGCCCCCGATCTCGGCGCCCGGGCCGGCGTCGTCTTCCGGCTGGTTGAGCTGGCGATAGAAGAATTCCGCCGGACTCACGGTGCCCTTTTTGGCCTCATGATCGATCCAGCGATACTGTTCCGGGTTGGCGAAGCTGACCCCGGTGGGATTGGGTGAGGCGAAGGCCTGCGGCGTCTGGCCGCCGATGGACACGCCGACGGTCGGCGGCGCGCCCTGGCAGCAGTTGTCGAAATAGTTGCCCAGCCAGCCGTAGGAAAGATTGCGGTCAGAATCCGAGGCGGTCTGCCAGATCTCGGTCGAACGGAAATGGGAGCGGTTGGGGTTGGGATAGCCGACGCCCTGGATGACGGCCAGATGGCCCTCGTCATACAACCCCTTCAGCGGGGTCAGCGCGGGATGCAGGCCGCAGTAGCCGTCGAGCTTGAGCACCTTGTCGGCGGGATGGCCCAGGGTCGGGCGAGCGCGGTGGTAGGCGTCGTCGGCCCAGGGCGGGAGCATGTTCAGGCCGTCGTTGCCGCCGGCTTGCTGGAGAACGACCAGGATGGGTCCGTCCTTGCCGGTGACGATCTGGGTCGAGCTATTTTCCGCCTGCGCGTTGAGGGCGGCGAAGGTGCGGTCGATGAAGGCCGGCAACGTCCAGGAAGCCGCCGCGCCCAGCACGGAAGTCCGCAGGAAGGAGCGCCGCGTCTGCAAGGTGCCCGGCTCGTGGTAGGCGGAATCGTGCTCGTCGTCGTGGTTCATGGAGAGGTGGAGTTAGCAAAGCTGAAAGTGCGGCGTACTCATCATCAGGTGCAGCAATTCGGCGACATGCTGATCAGTGACGGTAGGGCCGGCGGCGTGCAGGTAGTCGATGAAGGGCTGCTGATCCTTCGGGCTGAGCGGTTCGGTGAAAAGACGGATGGCCAAATTGGCGACAAGCGCCGGGGGATCGGCGCGCAGGCCGGGAGGGGCGAGCTGGCGGAAATCCGGGCGATTGAGGGGCGCCGGACCGACGGGCAAAGGCAGCGGTTCACCGGGAGTTTCAGTCATGGCGGCGGCGTCCGCCATGGCGGGAGCTTCCTCGGGCAGGCCAGGCATTTTGGCGTTGGCGCGGAACACGGCGCCGGGCCGCTTGGGACCGCCAATATTCCCGGCGACGAGCGCACCGGCGAGGTTGTAGCGGAACAGAAGCGTGGAAGTGCTGATCCAGGCCTTGCCGCCATCCCAGCCCTTGACGCTCGGCGGGGCGAACGGCGTCTGCCCGAGCTGCCGCAGGGAACCCATCAGCGGCATTTTCGGGGGCAAATTGATGGCGAGGGTGCGGGTGGATTCCACCAGCCATTGCACGGGGCTTTTGATCTGGGTGCGCCGGGCTTGGGGCGAGTAGAACTCCTGGCTGGCAAACATCTGGCGCAAAACCGGACGCATTTCGTAGTTGCTCGCGCGCATCGTCTGCGCCAGCGCCGCGACGAGGGGCGCGGGCGGGTTTTCGTAGGCAAAAAAGGTCCAGAGCTTGCGCGCCATGAATTCGGCGCAGGCCGGCTGGGCCAGGATGGTGTCGATCACCTGATCGCCGTCCAGTACCGTGCGCCCGAGGAACTGCTTGGGCGTGTTGTCGTGCTGCGCGAACTGAAAATGGAAGGACTCGTCCCGGGGATCGATGCGGTAACCAGTGAAGGCTCGCGCGCCCTCGGTGACGTCTTTTTCGGTGTAATGCCCCTCCCCCAGGGTAAAAAGCTCCATCACTTCGCGAGCGAAGTTTTCATTCGGATGCTGCGCCCGGCTCTGCTGCAAATCGAGCCAATCGATCATGGCGGGATCGCGCGACATGGCTTTGACCAAGACGCCGAAGTTGCCCCGGGCGTGCTCGCGGAAGGTTTGGTTTTGCCGCCACATCAGGTAGGCGTCGTGGACCTTTTGGGCGCTGGTGGCGAAATGGCCGTGCCAGAACAAGGTCAGCTTTTCCTCCAGGGGATCGGTGGCGGCGTGCATGCGCTCGAGCCACCAGGCGCCGAGATCGACGATATCTTCCACCTGCGCGCGGCGCTGCGTCTTCATGACTTCCTGGCGTGCTTTTTGCCGGGCGGCTTCGTCGCCGGGAGGAATGTTCGCGAGCGCGGCCTGGACGGACTCGCGCAGGGCCACGAGATCGCGCGGCTGCGCCCAGGCGGGGGCGACCGCGGGGACGAGCGTCGCCGGGCCCTCGACCAATTGGTGGAAGGCGGCCGCCATGCCGCCGGCCGCCAGGGCGTCGATTTGCTCCGGGGGGCCACCGAAGCCGGTGCGGTTCAAAAGATGGGCCGCTTTAGCGCGGTCCCATTCGTTGGGCGAGATCGGGGCGAGCATTGGCACTTTCAACCGGAAGTCGGGGAGGAAGTTGCGGCAAATCGACGAGGCGTCCAGTCTCTGGCCAGGTTTGACTTGGGCAAGAACATTATTGCCCCTTCAGAGTGTTGCGCGTATTTTCATTCCTTCTAAGCTTCGCGAAACTCGGCAGTAGGCGCGCGTTCAGGGGCCTGAGTGGACCGCCAAGCAGCCGCAGCTTTTCCTCACGGATGATTCTTAACGAAGATCTCTCCTTTGAAAAGCTGCCGGAAGATTGGCAGCGCACCTTCCGGGGAAGGCGGGCGGAAAAGAGGTTGCTGGGGGCGAACCATCTGCTTTTCAAGTTTACCGAGCACGGTCTGTTCAAGACCGATGGTACCGTAACTCCGTTCTGGTCCTCCATTGTCCCGATTACGCCCGCCGACCCTGGTCTGGCTGGTATGCAAGCAAGGGCAGCCGCCCTGAATTGCGGACCGGCGGTGGCAGCCCGTGCTCGTTCCGCCGTGTCCCGGCAGTGGAACGGAATGACAAACTTGCTCGAGGCCAGACTGCTCGTCGAGGCCTATGCGTTTGTCGGCCAGTGTTCCGGCCAACGGATAAATGACGACGATCAGTCCGCCAATGTCGTGTTCATCGGCGGTGCCTGGCAGCTATTGGTTCCCAATCTCGGCCGGTCATCCATCATAAAGATCACTCGTTGATTTCCGCGCCGGGCATTTAGGCCGGTTACGTCAGCGTTGCTTGTCAAGGCAGGATCGGTTATCTAGCTGCGCTCGCGGGACAGCCGGCGATTTGCCGCGTGCCGTGCCGGCTGCCCCCGCCCCCGCCAAATACGCAATGCGTTTCACCAACCTGACCCGCGCCACCGAGATCGGAGCCAACAGTTATCTCCTGGAGCTCGGCGGACAACGGGTGGTGCTGGATAGCGGGATGCACCCTAAGGAGGAAGGCGAGGCCGCGCTGCCGAACCTGGGCCTGATCCCGGAGGGTGCGCTCGATGCGATCCTGATCAGCCATTCGCACCTGGACCATATCGGGTCGCTGCCCGTGCTGATGCGCCGGCAGCCGCAAGCCCGCGTCCTGATGAGCGCGCCGACGGGCCGGCTGGGGGAAGTCCTGCTGCACAACTCGGTCAACGTCATGAGCAAGCCGAACGGGCACCAGCCCGGCGGCGGCGGTGGAGCCCAGGCGCCGGCGGTGCAGCCGCTTTTTACCCATCGCGAGACCGATCAGAGCGCGCATTTGTGGCACGATTGCGCGTTGCGTCAGCCCTGGAGCCTGGAAGGCGAGGGGCTGGCGCGCCATGAAGAGGTGGCGGTCAGCTTCGAGTTGTTCGACGCGGGCCACATCCTGGGGTCGACGGGCATCCTGCTGCGCGCGGAAGGGCGCAAGATTTTCTATTCCGGGGACGTCAATTTCCTGGATCAAACCGTCAGCCGCGGCGCGTCGTTCCCGGAGGAAAGCGAGGGCATCGACGTGCTCATCATGGAGACGACGCGCGGCGATCATCCGCTGGCGCCCGGCTTCCAGCGGGCGGCGGAGGAGACGCGTTTCGTGGAGACGATCCGCGACGTTTTCAAGCGGGAGGGGGCGGTGCTGATCCCGGTTTTCGCGCTGGGCAAGACGCAGGAGGTGCTGGCGATGTTCCTGCAATACAAACAGCGCGGTTTGCTAGGCAACGTGCCGATTTACATCGGCGGGCTGAGCACGAAGATGACGGAGATTTACGATCGTTTCACGGCTTCGACCCCGCGGCGGCTGCAGGGGCTTTCGCTGTTGGATACGGTGGCGCCTTACGTGCTTTCCGGGCGCGAGGCGGGGGCCTCGCCGATCAAGCTGCGGCGGATCTACGCGCTTTCGAGCGGCATGATGACCGAGCACACGCTCTCGAACGTCTTCGCGCGGCGCATGCTGGCCGACCCGCGGCATGGCATTTTGTTTGTCGGGTACGCGGACCCGGCGTCGCCGGCGGGGCGGTTGCGGGCGGCGGCGCCCGGGGAGCTGGTGGCGTTGAGTGAAGACGCGCCGCCGGTAGAACGGCGTTGCCAGGTGGAAGTTTTCGACTTCAGCGCGCACTCGCAACGAGACGATATCTTGGCTTACATCCGGCGGCTGAAACCGAAGAAGGTGGTGCTGGTGCACGGGGATCCGCCGGCGATCGCGTGGTTTCAGCAGACTTTGGCGGAGCTGGAGCCGGGGATGGAAGTCATCGTGCCGCCGCCGGGGGTGGCGGTGGAGATTTAGAAGCATGTTAAATAAGCTTGTAGCCATTTTCATTGGTTTGGCAGGCGGCGAAGCTGCCACTCGTGGCCACGGTAAACTGGAGGTTTGGCGACAAATCGAGGGGCAGAGGGCGACAAATCGCTCTCCGAGCGACTCCGAAGGTGTCTGGAGAGTTGGGTTACCAGGGCTGCTGCAGCGTGGCTGCCAACGTTTGTCCAGACAGTCACGGAGTCGCTCGGAGAGCGATCCCTACCTGTTTTGGAGCCGCTACGCGGGCGGATACTTCATTGTTTAATTTCGTCTAGCCTCGGGCCTGCTGCTTTGCCGGGCGATGCTGCATACTTCCGATTACGAGTACGAGCTGCCGGAGCGCTTGATCGCGCGCTATCCGCCGGCGGGGCGAGCGGACGCGCGCATGCTCGTGTTGCATCGCGCGACGCAGCGGATCGAGCATCGCGCGTTCGTCGATTTCCCGGAGTACTTGCGTGCCGGCGATCTGGCGGTGCTCAACGATACGCGTGTGATTCCGGCGCGGTTTTTTGCCAACGACGGGAAGTTGGAGTTGCTGGTAGTGACGCAGGCGGAGTCGACGTTGTGGACGTGCCTGGTCAAGCCGGGGCGCAAGGCGCGGCTCGGGGCGCAGATCCGGGTTGGGGACGCGACCGGAACCGTCGTGGAAGTTCTCCCGCCCGGTGAGCGCGTGATCCGGTTTGATCGGGAGATCGATCTGGAGGCATTTGGTGCGCTGCCGTTGCCGCCTTATCTCGGGCGCGCGGCGGAACCGGGGGACCGGGAGCGCTACCAGACGGTGTATGCGCGGGCGTCCGGCGCCATTGCCGCGCCAACGGCGGGGTTGCACTTCACGCCGGAGATTTTGGCGCGCGTGCGGCATGCGTTCGTGACGCTGCATGTCGGCATCGGCACGTTCCGGACGGTGAAGGTGGAGGATTTGTCCGCGCATCGGATGCATGCGGAGGCCTTCGAGATTTCGGCGGGGGCGGCGGGCAGGATCAACGCCGCGGCGGGGGAGAAGGGCCGCATCGTGGCCATCGGGACGACGACGGTGCGCGTGCTGGAGAGCTGCGCGCGGGACGCGGGCGGGGAGATTTTGCCGCAAGTGGGCGAGACGGATATTTTTATCCACCCGCCGAATCCCGTCCGGCACGTGGACGCGCTGCTAACGAATTTCCATTTGCCGAGGTCGACGTTGCTGATGCTGGTCAGCGCGTTGGCGGGGAGGGAATTTGTGCTGGAAGCGTATCGGCAGGCGGTGGCGGCGGAGTACCGGTTCTTTAGCTACGGGGATTGTATGCTGGTGGTCTGAGGTTGTGGGGGACTGTTCCCCGCGTTGTCGCCCTGCGCGATTAGTCTAGATCAAGAGCGCATCAGAAATTGCGTTGCTGCTGCAACAGTCCTTCTGGACAAGGTGCGTAAGCCGCCGATCGTATTGACGGTAAACTGAAGGCTTGGCGACAGGTCGAGGGGCAGAGGGCGACAAACAGCTCTCCAAGCGGTTTCAAGGCGGATTAAGTTCCGAGCGGCCCCCGCCGGGCTGGTGGAGATCAACCCGGCGATGTTTGAATCTGAGCGAGCACGCTCGGTCCTGGTATTCCGATCACCACGTCGATGGCCACAATCCGCTCCTGTGTATCACGGATCACATTCGCGTCGTGGGCATCGGCTATCACAAGGTTTAATTCCCTATTGTAGAACCAGGGCGGCGTGGGATCCTCGTTGATGCGCTCAAATTGGCGGTCGGCAAAATAGCGCTCGATTTCCTCCGGGAGCGGAGCTGAGCGTATCTCGTGCTGATCGATCCACGGTTGGGAGTGAACGATCTCAACGTGATGCTCGTCATCGAAGCAGACGCCGACGATGCGGATTTTATCCCCGAAAAGCGCGTTGTGCCAAGCCAACCGGCTTAGATACTCCAGTGGCAGTGCAGAGCGACCATAGGCGTAGAGCGAGTGACCGAACCGCCCTCCAATGGTGGCCTTTATGGCGCTTTGAGAGGCCGAATCGTAGTAAACCTGATGTTCGGCTCCTGAGCCGATATAGGTGTACTGCTCGACGTATTCCGACGGGATACGCTTTCCCGCAAGTTCAGCCCAACGAACTATCGCGAGGCACTCAGAACCCGGCTGGGGGACTGGCTGACCTTCCCGTGCATAGCGCGCTCGAATTGCCGGCGCGCATCTTCGGACGAAACGCGCGGCTGATCGAGGCGAATCTGACGCTCGGCGTTGGCCTTGTCTCGAAGCCATTTAGGGAGCGGATGCATATACCGTTGGATGTGTGCCTTGGCCAAAAACAGGCCTCAGCGATTTGCGTACGTTGATATAAGGTTGAGCGGTCTGCCAAGCAAAAAGTTCAACCGGTTCTGAGAGCAGTGGGCATGCCTAACTCCGGGATTTGCTTTGGCTTGCCCGCATCTTACCACACCCGCGCCCCCTTACAAGCGTCAAAGTCGACGCCGGGGTGGCCCCGTGTTGCCAGTCCACACCTACCTTGCTTAGGCTGCCGCTACGCGGCGCTACACCATTAGTTAATTCGCTCCTTCTACGACTTCCCACGCCGCCCTTGGAAGAACTCCCGCAGGAGACGGCCGCACTCGTCAGCGCGTACACCGGGCGTGATTTCACAGCGGTGATTGAGCGCCGGTTCCTGCAGCAGATTCATTAGACCGCCGGCCGCGCCGCCGCGGGCGTCCGGGCAGCCGAAGACCACGCGGTCCAGGCGCGCGTGGACGGCGGCGCCGGCGCACATCGGGCAGGGTTCCTTGGTCACGTAGAGCGTGCAGCCGTTCAGCCGCCAATCGCCCAGGGCGTTTTCGGCCTGGGTGATGGCCAGCATCTCGGCGTGGGCGGTCGCGTCCTTGAGCAATTCGACCTGGTTGAACGCGCGCGCGATTACCCGGCCGCCTTGCACGACCACCGCGCCGATCGGCACCTCGGCGGCCTCGTAGGCGCGCAACGCCTGCCGCAAGGCCTCGCCCATGAAATGGGTGTCGCTTTGCAGGTCGATCAAGAGCTCTTCTTCCATGGCGGAGGAGTATGGGTCGCCGGCAAGAAAAGCCGGGACGCGGTCTGGAGCAACCGGGTGCGAAAAGATTCTGTTTCCTTCCACGCGGATTGTGTTTGATGATTCAGGCTGTGGAGTACGAAAAGATCATCGTCGCCCCTTCGCTGCTGGCGGGTGATTTTACCCAGTTGGGGCACGACGCGCGGCGCATGGAGGCGGCCGGGGCGGATTGGCTCCATCTCGACATCATGGACGGCCATTTCGTCGACAACATCTCCTTCGGGCCGGCCGTGGTCGCAGCCATGCACCGGAGCGTGCGATTGCCGCTGGACGTGCATTTGATGATCTCCCGGCCGGACCATTACCTGCCGCGTTTTGTCGAGGCGGGCGCGCGCTCCATTCTGGTGCATCCCGAGGCGGAACACGATATGGCTACGACCTTGCGCGCGACGCGGGCGGCAGGGTGTCTGGCGGGGTTGGCGATCAATCCGGAGACGCCGCTGGAAACTGTCGAGCAGCATTTGCCGAACATCGATCTCTTGCTCGTGATGACGGTTCATCCGGGCTTCGGGGGCCAGGAGTTCATCGCGGGCGTGATGGATAAGGTGTCGCGCGCGGCCGAGTTGCGGGCGGAGCATGGGTGGGCTTTCCACATCGAGGTGGACGGCGGGATCAAGGCGGACACGGCCCGTCTGGCGCGCGAGCGCGGGGCGAACGTGATGGTAGCGGGGACCTCGGTTTTCAAGTCGCCGGATGCGGCGGCGGCGATCCGGTCGCTGCGCGAGGGATAGACACCCACCTGGCGGTCTGCTAACTTTCGCCCTCATGCGTGGGGCGCTTTTCCAGTCGATCCTTTTGGCGGCGGCATTGTTTTTGGGTGCGGCGGACCCCGGGGCCGACGCGGCGCCCGGCATCGTCCGCGTGATCCATGCACCGGGGCCGGACACTCCGATTTCGGTGAAACCGACGCAGCCTGGACAACCGGTCCGCACCTATACGTTTCGGTCGTATCTGAAGGGACTGGACGGGATCAAACATCCCATGCCTTCGCTGCCGCCGGGGGCCGCCGGAAAGCGGCTCAGCGGGAAGGTGCAACTCCTGGTGACTGTGGCGGGCAGCGGGCGGGTGCAAAAGGTAGACGTGACAGGCTCCAGCGGCTCAAAACTCCTGGACGAAGCGGCCCGCGCCTGGGTGCAGTATGTCTGGCTTTATCCGCAAACCGAGAGCCAGAAGACCCATGCCGAAGCCGTGGTCTTCCATACTACCGCCCACGATATTCAAGAAGAAACGCGCGGTGCCGCGTACTGGGGTTCGGCAGCCCACCCCGGACTGCCCATCCCGGCTTACCCGGGCCTGGCGATCAGCCTGGGCTGGCAAGGAGATGTTTCTCTGGCCCTAGTCATGGACGGAAAAGGCGACGTGAAAAGTGCCGTAATCACCAGGAGCAGCGGAGTGCCGCTACTCGATTACATTGCCCAGGCTTATGTCGAAGCCTATTGGAGACTGCCGGGCATGGCCTCCACGCCTTGCGTGATAAGCTTCCGCTTGGGATGATCAACTGCCCAACCCGAGGCGGGAGGCGGCCTGGGGTTGATAGGAGTTGTTGATGATGTCGAGCAGGCGTTGGGCGGCTTGCACTTCAGTGGAAAAAAAGTCCAGGTTGCCTTCCGGGCTGATCACCGCGACGCCGAAACCGTTGGCCGGCACCCCGTAGGCTTTGGCCACGTTAGCGCCATTTTGCACCAGGGCGTACGGCACGTTCGACATGACCCGGCCGGGCTGCGCGTAGAACGCAGCCAGGAAGACCGTCTTGCGCTCGGAAAGATCCAGGTACAGGTGGTCGATGCGATCGACCTGCTTGCGGAACTCGTGCTGATCCGGCGAAGGCGCGATGAGCAACACCAGCGGCTGGCCACGCAGCGCCTTCAACGCCGCCACCTTGCCGCCCGCGCCGATCCAGGCGAAATCGGGCGCCGGACGGACCACGGTGGAAATCTTGGCCTGGGCCGCGGGCGACGGCTGCTGGACCGCCGCCGCCGAGGTTTTCGCACCGTGATGACCGAAGAAACAGCCGCTGAGCAGCAGCGAGGCGGCCATCAGAGTGGCAAAACGCGAGAGACTTGGGGCGGTGGTCGAACAATGTTCCTGATTCATACGCAATACTGCCTGGCAAAACTTCGGCCGAGGAGCCACGCGCTCAGACCTTCATGATCTCGGCTTCCTTGTGCGTCAGATGCTCGTCGATGCTTTTGATGGATTGGTCAGTGAGCTTCTGCACGCCGTCTTCGAGGTCGGCGAGCTGATCCTCGGTCATGGCGCCGTCCTTCTTGCTCTTTTTCGCTTCTTCGATGCCGGTCCGGCGATGGCCGCGGATGCGGACCCGGGCTTCCTCCGCCATCTGGCGGATGCCCTTGACCAAATCGCGGCGGCGTTCCTCGCTCAACTCGGGGATCGGCAGGCGGATGATCTTGCCGTCCACCACCGGGGAGATGCCCAGCTTGGACTCTTTCAGGCCGCGCTCGATGTCCTTGGTCGTGGCGGCGTCAAACGGCTGGATGACCAGCAGGCGCGGCTCCGGGGTGGTGATGAGCGCCAGTTGCTTAAGCTTCATGTTCGCGCCGTAGGCTTCGACATCGATGTTTTCGACGAGGGCCGGCGAGGCCTTGCCCGTGCGCACCGCCGAAAACTCGTGCATCATGTACGCGACGCTCTTTTCCATAGCGTCTTCGGCTTCGAGGAGGATGTCGTCTGCGTTCATGGGGGGAGAAAAAGCCGGCTGAGCGGCGGGGCGGGCCGCACCGCTCAAGGTGGGAACATCATAATCGAAGCTTGCCTGTCTGCACCTGCAAATCTGAGAGCCGGCCAAGGCGAAAGCTCCCTCCTTCTAGAAGTCGCCGACCAAGGTGCCGATCTTCTCGCCGCGAACCGCGCGAAGGATGTTGCGGGGATCGTTCATATCGAAGACGACGATGGGCACATGGTTATCCATGCACAGGCTGAAGGCGGTCGAATCCATGACCTGCAGCCGCTTGGCGAGCGCTTCGGTGTAGTTGATGCGGTCGTACCGGGTGGCGGTCGGGTCCTTCATGGGATCGGCGGTGTAGATGCCGTCGACTTTGGTGGCCTTGAGGATGACCTGCGCGCCGATCTCGCTGGCGCGCAGGGCGGCCGTGGTGTCGGTCGAGAAAAACGGGTTGCCGGTGCCGGCCACGAAGATGACCACGCGGCCCTTCTCCAGGTGGCGCACGGCGCGCCGGACGATGTAAGGCTCGGCCACGTTCTTGACCTCGATGGCGGTTTGCACGCGCGTCTCGACGCCGATGTCCTCCAGCGCGCTCTGCAAGGCGATCCCGTTCATGATCGTCGCGAGCATGCCCATGTAATCCGCCATGGTGCGGTCCATGCCGCGCTGGCTGGCGCTGGCGCCGCGCCAGATATTGCCGCCGCCCACAACGACGGCGACCTGCACGCCGAGGGCCTGGACGTCCCGGATCGATTCCGCGACCTGGAGGACGATTTGCGGGGAAATGTTGTCGCGGCTGCCGACTTCGCGCAGCGCTTCACCGCTGATTTTGAGGACGATGCGCTTGTAAGGCAGGGCGGAAGAAACGGGGTCGGCAGGCATGGAGCGGCAGTATGAAAGCCGCGTGGGGGAGCCTTGTCAATCTGGGAGAGGGCTGGGAAGCGCCCCGATCATTTGCGCGCGATCACGAAGAGACCGACCAGCATGAGAGATGCGCCCGTGAGGGTGCGGGTGGTGATCGGCTCCTTGAGAATCAGGTAGGCGAGGAAGACTGCGACAACCATGCTTCCCTTGTCGATGAGAGCCACGGTGGAAACCTGGCCATCCTTAATGGCTTTGTAGTAGAAGACCCACGAGACGGCGGTCGTGACGCCGGAGAATCCGAGCCACAGGTAGTTGCTGAACACCAGCGTGGATACCTGGCGCAGAGGAACTGTCACAACCGCGAAGGCGAGCACGAAGGCAAAGACAAAACTGGTACGAATAACGAGGCCGAGTTCGCCTGAAATCCCGGACAGGCCCAGCTTTGCGATGACGGATGTAAACCCGGCGAAGACCATCGAAATCAAGGCGTAGGTAATCCAGGGCTTCATGTAAGCGGGGTGCGGTCGTGTCTCGGCCCCAATCGCCGCCCGCGCCGCGGTGTTGCTAGAAATTCACCGGCGGGATTGCAGAACGGCGGTGCACGCAGCGGCATCTCCCGTTCCTGTGTAGCACAGGCCGCACCTGGTTGCCCATGCGAAAGATGACCATTTTGGGCAGCCAAACTTTCTGTTGCAGTAAACAATAATATGCGACGCTCTCAGAGCATGGCGTACGACGCAAAATTGGTACCACTGCTTAACAAGCTCATTGCTGATGGGAGGCAGATGCTCACTCACGTGAGAAGCGATCGACTTTCTCAGCTGAAATGTATTTCCGACGAGGCGGGCCTTAGACGCTGGTCGAACGAGCTGATTCTGTTTAAGTCATTGGCCACCGATTTGATCCGGCCGTGGTCTAAAATCCTTGTCCATGACGGCACAGTAGTGTTGGCTCATCACCTTGAAGTACCGCTTTCCGCCCTGGAAACCATCAGGGACGCCATGGATCAGGGATTGCTTGCCCGCTTTGAAGACCTTGTCATTGCAAGTGCCTTTGCGGATCTTTCCGAGCAAGCACGCTACCTTCTCTCGCAAGGATATTTCCTGGCCGCTGGCGTGATCTTCCGAGCCGTCTTCGAGGAGAGAATCAGGAAGCTCTGCGAGCGAAACAGGTGCATGCCCGCATCGCTCCGACCTACGATTGGCGATCTCAATACTGCTTTGTACAAGGCGACACCTCCGGTTTACGACAAGACGATGATGCATCAGGTGACAGCGCTCGCCGCGATCGGCAACGATGCAGCCCACAACAATCCGGCCTTGAAAATCGAAGACGTAGAGCGACTGGCAACCGGAGTTCAAGACTTTCTGGCTAGATTTTCTACCTAGCCTTCGCCGAGCCTCGCGACCACCGTGACGGCGTTAATATCGTTTGGACGCATGTGGAAGCGGGAGCGCCCGGCCGGCGCCCACAGCGTGGCCCGGAAGCGCTGCAGGTTTTTATCGGTCCGGAACTCCGGATCGCGGCAGGCGCGCTCCTGGTGCTCGAACCAGCTTGGCCCGCGAAATGCGGATGCCGTTGAGCGTCGGGTGGTCGCCTGCAATAAACCCGCCGTGGTAGAGCCGGTGCAGGCTCATGTACGGCAGTCGCACCAGCTTGGCGGCTTCGGGTACCGGGATGAAGAGCTCGCGTCGCCGCGCCATCAGCCGGTAGGTGCCGTCTCCGGCTGGCTGCAACTCCGCGATGACCACGCGCGGCACCAGCGACGGCGGGATCTCCACAGCATGCTCACCTGGCGCCATCTCGATCCGCACCGGCTCACCCGGGGCCGTCCGCAGCGGGTTGCACCTGGACCAGCTCCGTTCGCGGCGCTTGCTTCACTCCAGGCATAGCACCTCCGCCGAATTGGGTTGCACAAGCGTGGGTGCTTTTTGATGATCAGAGTCATGATCTTCCAACCCGAACTAATGAGGGACATCCTGCTGGCGATCGAAAAGCACCCCGCGGGAGAGCTGATTGAGGGGGCATACGTGTTTGAGGGAATCGACCAGGCGGTGGTGAACGGGCATACGAAAATCCTGATCGATGAAGGATATATCGACGGGAAGTACGTCACTCACGGGGGCATGCCCTTGCACTTCGTGATTTTCGGCTTGGCCATGAAGGCGCACGACTTCCTCGCCAACGCTCGCAACAACACGGTCTGGAAGAAGGTGCTCGCGGAGTCGAAGGAGAAGGGCATGTCCGTAAGCGTCACAATCCTGGACAAGCTCCTGGAAAAGGCCGCGCATAAGTATCTCGGCTTGGAGTGAGCGATCGCAGCACCGGATTCCAAGTTGGCCACTAGAGACACCCGCTGCCGAGCAACGTGCCGGGCGGCAGAGGATGGCCGCGTAGGAACTCTGCCATGGGCAGGCGGCGCTTGCCGGCTAATTGCACTTCCCGCAAGAGCACGCCGCCGGAGGCCGCTTCTCCCGCCGCCACGAGCAGGCCGCGCGGCGAAACACGCACTACTTCGCCCGGGCGGCCTGAGCAGCGCCGGACCGGCAACGCGGCGTGGATTTTGAGGATCGCGCCATCCGGGAGCGTCGTAAACGCACCGGGCCAGGGGTCCATGGCGCGGATTTGGCGTTCGATCATGCGGTAATCCTGGCGCCAGTCGAGGCGGCCGCATTGGCGGTCGAGCTTCGGCGCGTAGGTCGCGAGCCCGTTGTCCTGCGCATAACGCGGCGCCTGGCCGCTGGCGACGAGGTCCAAGGCAGCCAGCATTGCCTGGGGCGCGAGCAGGGCCAGGCGGTCGTGCAGCGAGCCGCCGGTCTCACGCCGGCGCAAGGCCACGGGCGCCGTGGCCAGGATGTCGCCGGTATCGAGGCCTGCGTCCATGAACATGACCGTCAAGCCGCTCTCCCGCTCGCCGGCGAGCACCGCCGCCTGGATCGGCGCGGCGCCGCGATAGCGCGGCAGCAGCGAAGCGTGCAAATTCAGGCAGGCCAGGCGAGGTGCGTCCAGGACGGCCGGCGGCAGGATCTGGCCGTAGGCGAACACCACGAACACGTCCGCCGCCAAGGCCTGGAGCGCTGCCACCGCCTCGGGCTGCCGGATTCGCTCCGGCTGGAGCACCGGCACGCCCCGGGCTTGCGCCAGCGCCTTGATCGGCGAGGCACTGAGAATCTGATGGCGGCCGGCCGGGCGGTCCGGTTGCGTGATGACGGCCACGACTTCGTGGGGCGGCTCGTCCAGCAGCGCACGCAGCGCCGGCAATCCGATGTCGCCGCTGCCGATATAGGCGACGCGCATGAAAAGACGGCCGCCGCGGCGGCAGCTACGGGATCAGCAAGGAAGGAGGGCTGCGCCGTATTTCCGCGGCGCCAACCTCGCGCTGGCCGACCGAACTCGCGCAGCCGGTGCAGAGGTAATCGTAGATTTCCTTCTCCGGCAGGACGAGCAGCAGGCGTTCGCGCACCGGCATGGCCTTCTGGCACTTCTGGCAGTACAAACTGGACGCGCGCAGCGTCTTGAACTGGGATTGCCCCGGAGGCACACGATTGGACATGGCGAGGAACGACTCTACAACGCAACCAGCGTTTGCAACATCTCGAAGAGTACCCTCACCGGCGGCTGGGTGGCGTCAATGATCTGCGTCCGGGCGGGGCCGTAGTATTGCAGCACGGGTTTGCTCTCTTCCTCATAGGTGTCGAGGCGCTGATTGATGACGGCCTCATTGGCGTCGTCGAGCCGGTTGTCTTTCAGCGCGCGTTTTTTCAGGCGTTTGACCAGCTCGTTGCGGTCCGGGCAACGCAGATAAAAAACTTTGTCCACGGTGATGAGCGCTTCCATCAACTTGGCCTGCTCCACGTTACGCGGGATGCCGTCCAGGACGAGCGTATCGAGGTCCGGCTTAAATTTATGGGCGTCGACGTTCGACTGAATCTGCACTTCCCAGAGTTGGACCGTGACTTCCGCCGGCACGAGCTCGCCCCGGCTCGAATACTCGAGGAAGGCCCGACCGATCTTCGTGCGGGTGTCGAGCGAACGGAACACATCGCCGCACGCGCAATGGAAATAGCGCGGGACGCTGCCGAGGGCTTTGCCCTGAGTGCCCTTGCCGCTGCCGGGAGCGCCGAAGATGAGGACGGTCTTGTAGCGGCCGCTCCAGGGGCTCTCGGGGGCGGCATCTTCGATGGGGGTGGCCGAAGTCATGGCAACGAGTCTAGCGTTTCGGCGGCCCTGCGGCAAAACAATCCCGCACGGCTTCTTGCACGGCCGGGACACTGAGGCCCGGCATCAGGCCCGTGCCACTGCGCAGGACGGTGACAGCGGGACAAGGCGGAGCCCAGACATCCGGGTCCGTGGGACCGAACAGCAGCACGCAGCGCGCGCCCATCGCCGCCGCGAGATGCGAGATCCCGCTATCGTGGCCGAGGAACCAATCCGCGCGGGCGAGCAAGGCTGCCACCTGGGTCAGCGGCAGATTTTCGGCCACGGCCAGCTCCCCGCCGGCCGCCAGGGCCGAGCGCAGAACAGCGATCGCCTTGCCATCCGCCTCACCGCCGACCAGGAGAAGACGGAGCCGCTCGCCGGCAGCGAACTCCCGCAGCCAGCGGCCCAGTTCCAACCAGCGGTCCAAGGGCCAGTTCTTGCGTTCGCCGCCGCTGCCGGGATGGATCGCCAGGAGGCGGGAGCCGGGCGAGCCGGGCAGAAAGTCGCGCGCGAACTCGCGGTCGGCGGCCGCCACGTCCAGTTGCACGCAAGGATCTTCCAGGAACAGGGCCAGGCGTTCGAGGGGCCGGGCCAGTTGGCGCACGGCGTGATCGCCTTCGGCATCGATCTTGGGCGAGGCTTCCAGGAGCTGGCGGACGCCAGCCCGGCGCAGGTTGCCGGCGAAGAAGCCGTCGGGATCGTACAAATAACTGATCACTTGCTGGAAGCCGGCGAAGTAGGCGCACAACTCCGCGTCGAGCTCGGCCTTGGGGTTAAAGAACCCGGCCATGGCCGAGTACTCGATGGAGCGGGTCGCGTCGGCCAGGCCGCCGGCTTCGGCCAGGGAGACGATGTGCTCGTAGCCGAGGATTTCGAGCCGGGCGTTGGGGAAGGCGTCGCGCAGGAGTTGGATGGCCGGTAGAGTCAGCAGGAAATCGCCGATGGCGCCGCCGCGGATGACGAGGATTTTCGGGGTGGACATGGGAAAACGGGCGCGAATGGGAAGGGAGGTCCGCTGCGACGGCTTCTCAAAGGTTATTCGTCATTGATCATTCGTCTGCGATGTTGGCGGCATGGACCAGCCACTCATTTCCGCCAACGCGGTGCTCGCCGCTTTGCACTGGCGCTACGCTACCAAAAAGTTCGACCCGAGCCGCAAACTCTCGCCGGAGGAGTGGGACAAGCTGCAACAGGCTCTGATGCTTTCGGCCTCTTCGTATGGCCTGCAGCCCTACCGGTTTGTGGTTATCACCGATCCGACGCTGCGCGCCACGCTCAAATCGCACGCCTACGGACAGGCCCAGGTGACGGATTGCTCGCATTTGGTGGTGTTTGCCGCCCGAACCGATATCACGGATGGCGATGTGGAAAGCTACCTCGAGCGCATCAGCGAGGTGCGCGGCGTGAGCATGGAGCACCTCAAAGGTCTGGGCGAGAGAATGAGCAGGGATCTGGTGACCGGTCCCCGGCATAAAGTCGTGGGCGAGTGGTGTGCCCGGCAATGTTACATCGCGCTCGGCAATCTGCTGACGGTCGCGGCGGTCACGAGCGTGGACGCGTGCCCGATGGAAGGTTTTTCCCCCAAAGGCTTCAACGAGGTGCTCAACCTGACGGCGCAGGGGCTGAGCGCGGTCGTGATGGCAGCGGTGGGCCATCGTTCGCCCGAGGATGGCGCCGCGAGCGTGCCGAAGGTGCGTAAAACGGCCGAAGTGCTCGTGGACGCGCGGTGAGCTGGCGGTGGCGGGAGATTAGCTGCCGCTGACGATTTCCTGCACACGGGCGACGACCCGGGACGTGCCATCGAAAGAGCCCGCGGCGGCAATGGCGGCGCGGTAGGCGGCCAAGTGTTGCTCGAAACGGGCGAAGATCGAGGCATCCGGGTGCCGGGCGGTTGAAAAGTCGCCGTAGCCCAACGCGCGGACGTGCCAGGCGTTGATGAATTGCTCGAAGAGGCGCGCGATGGGGAAGCACAAGACCGGTTTACCGAAGTGCAGGGCCTCGCAAATCAAATTATGGCCGCCGTTGACCACGGCGTACGCGCAGTTGGCCAAATCTTCGAGGATGGCGCGGTCGTCGTAGGGCTTGAAGGTCAGGTTGCCGCGTTGGTGTTCGGTCTCGGCGCCGTAGCCGTAGACGATGACCGGGCGTTTCAGTTCCGCCAGGGGTTTGAGCAACGGCCGGAAAGTGGCGCTCGTCTGGTAGACCAGGATGTGGTCCCCCGCGCGCGGCTGTTGCCGGGTCACGGCAGGGCGCAGCACGGGGGGGAGCAGTTCGTCCTGGTTCAGGCCGGCCCGCCAGCGGCGGCGCAAGGGGGGGTGAAAAAAGCTGACGATCAGATGCTGACGGGTGAAATCGAACAGGGCGTAGTCGTTGAGCATGGCGAGGGACCAGCTCAGGCGTTCGGCGACGGGCACGGGGTAGCGGCAGGCCTTCAGCACATGCGAGTGGTCGAGCGAGAGGCAGCGCAAGCCGGCGCGGCGACAGGCGATCGGCAGGTAAAACTCGCGGTCGCAGAACGCCAGATCCGGCTGAAAGCTTTCGATTTCCCGCGTGATCGATCCCACGACCCGGGGCAACTCGATCAGCCGGCCAGCGATCTGGCCCAGGACGCGGCTGACCGAGACTTTGCCGTGCCGGTGGACGGTGCGGAGCACGGGCACCTCGAGCAGACGATAGCCCTTCCCGGTCAGCGCGCCCGGCACCCGGCCGCCACCGACAAAACAGAACTCGTGTTCGGGCATTTGCGCAACGATGGCGAGGGTGCGCATGACGTGGCCATACGTGTTGCCCATGACGCCGTAGAGGATTTTTGCCACGCGCCGGCAGTGTAGCACGGGAGAGCGCGGGGCAGCGGCGACGCTTTGCATCCGCAACCGGGGCCGATAACATGCGGGGCATGGAGCGTTACCGGCGGCTGCGCGTTTTTGCCATGGTGGCGGTGGCCGTCGAATTTCTGGTAGGGCTGGCGGGCACGCTGACGCCGAGACGGGAGATTTTCCCGTTTGCCTCCTGGTTTTTGTTTTCCCTGGTGCCAGCCCAGACGAGCGACTACGACATTCTCGTCCACCCGCCCCAGGGCAGCGGGGCGACGTTGCCCTTCAGCCAGGCCGGCGATCTCGTGCGCTCGTCCCATTCCATCGTCTCCTACCAACTCATTCAGCAACTGGGCCGGGCGGAGGAATTGCGCGACCACGAGCTGATCGGCCGGCTGCGCCAGCAGATCGAGCCGCGGTTTCGGGTCGCGGGCATCCGCTACGAACTGGTGAAAGTGACGTATGCGCCCATTCCGCGGTGGGTCAGCGGCAAGGTCACCTCGCAGACAACGGTGGCGACGTTCACGGCCGGCGAGCCGGAAGGGGGGGAGGCCAAGCCATGAACCGTCTCGTGCGGCGTGGGCGGCGTTTCTTCGGGGTGCCTCGCAGTCCCGGGCAACCTGTTTTTGCGGTACAGGGGCAACGCTTTACGGCCGCGCAGACGGTCATCCGGTGCTTCTACGCGTTTTTGCTTTATCTCGCGATTGCGCAGTTCGGCGATTTCGCCGGGTTCATTGCGCGCGCACCGTTCTCGCCGCTCTGGCCGGTGCTGTGGCTGCCGCGCACGCATCCAGCCGGGGCCATCAAGGTGCTGCTGGCCTTTTACACGGGGAGCAGCCTGCTGGCGGCGGTTTGGCCGGCGCCGCGCTGGACGCGTGGGCTGGCGGCGCTCGGGCTGCTGGAATTCGTGGCACTGAAATACTCCTTCGGCAAGATCGGGCATAGCCTGCATCTGTTGGTCCTGGTGAGTCTGGTGCTGATCTTCCTGCCACGCGGTTGGGAAACGGCCGCGCGGGTGGCGAGCCGGTGCCTGCGGCAAAGCACGCTGCTCGTGTTTTGGACGTGCCAGGCGGCGATCTTGCTGAGCTACACGATGTCCGGGCTGGGGAAGTTCGGCGGGGCGCTTTACCAGATGGCTTTGGGGCAGCCGAACGCCTTTTTGCCAAGCGCGCTGGGGGCGCTGATCGCGCAGCGGCTGCTGCAGACGAACTCGACCAGCGCTTTGGGAGGCTGGATCATCCTGCATCCGTGGCTGACCTGGCCCTTGCTGCCGCTGCCGATTTACCTCGAGCTGTTTTCGTTCTGGATCGCCTTCCGGCCCTCGCTGCAAAAACTTTGGACCGCGATTCTGGTCGTTTTTCACCTCGGCACGTTCTTCATGCTGACGATCAGCTTCCCGCAGAGCTGCTTCCTGCTGGCGATATTCTTCTTTCATTCGCCCTGGCAATTTGGTAGACCGGGGCTGGGGAAGATGTTTTTGGATTTGCCATTCTTCGGGGATTTGGTCCGGATGGGGCTGGACGCCAAAGCGGCGCCGGCAGGCGCAAAGCGCCCCCTCAAATCAAATTTATCCGGCGGGCAGAGCGAAACGGAACGAAGTTAGCAGGGTTGAACGTCTCGACGGATTTCTAGCAGGCACACGTGCGTACACTCATTCTTACTTCGAGCACCGGCGGCGGCCATAACATGCGCGCCAGCTCGTTCGTCCACTGGACGCGGGAGATGAATCCCGCCGCGGCCAACGAAATCCAGATCCACAAGTGCCTGGAAAACACGCACGGGCTGTACCGGTTCGGCGTGGGCCTGTACAACCGCATCCAGCGCCATGCGCCGTGGGCGCACCACCTTTATTTCAACTTCCTGGAGGTCACCGCGCCGTGCCAATCGCGCCGCCGTCTGCTGGGGGTGGACCGTTTCCGGGCGATCCTCGATCATGTGCGGCCGCGGGTCGTCTTGAGCACGCATGGGTCGCTCAATCACGGCTTTTTCGATCTGGCGCGCGAGCATCTGGGCAAAGACGCGGTCCGGTGCGTGACCTATTGCGGGGAGCTTTTCGGCAAATACGGGTTCAGCCGCCACTGGGTGAATCCGGAGGCCGACCTTTTTATCGGTGCGGTGCCGGAAACCTGCGCGATGGCGCGGTTGCTGGGCATGCCGGCTGACCGCACGGTGATGGGCGGTTTTCTGCTGAACCCGAATTTTTATCGGCGGCGCCTGACCACGGAGCAGCGGGCGGGGTATTTGCGCGATAAGCTGGGATTGGACCCGGCAAAGTTCACGCTGCTGCTCTCGACGGGGGAACACGGAGTGAACAATCACCTCGCCTTTTTGGAAGCGCTGCACGCGCAGGGGCCCCGGTCCGACCTCCAGGTGATCGCGCTTTGCGGCCGGCATCCGGGCGACCGGGAGAAAGTGGCCGCCTGGGGAGCGAATCATCCCGCTTTCCCGGTAGTGGCCCTGGCGCACAGCACAGAGATGCATTTCCTGCTGCAATGCGCGAGCGCGGTGGTGGCGCGGCCCGGCACGGGCACCACCAGCGAGGCGATCATCAGCGGCTGTCCGTTGATTTTTAACGCGCTGGGCGGCTTCATGCCACAGGAGTGGATCACGATGCAGTTTGCCGAGCGGCATCAGATCGCCTCGACGGTGCATCGCGCGGATGCGCTGCCGCCGATCCTGGCGCATTGGGCGGCGAATCCGGGGTTGTTGCCGGAAATTCGCGAACGGGTCTGGGATTGCCGCCCGCGGGCGCATCCGGCGCGGATTTTACGGCTGGTGCAGGATGTCGCGGCGGATTTGCCGGTGCGATCGCCGGGCGAGCGGGAGGATCGGCCGTACGAGCAGCTCGAGGAAGATTCGCCCTGGTCCGCGAGCCCGACGCAGTGAGCGGGCAAAGGGAGCCCGCCGGAACCTTCAGTCGAGGTATTGGCGTATTTGCCCAGGTTGTTGTCTGGCGCGGGCGCACTGAGGCGAATTTTAGTTTGTCCCCTGTATCGCCGATGCGACTCTGGCCTGCTAAATAATGCCGCCGGTTACGCCGCAAAGCCGGCGATCGCGGCTGCTGCCGGGCCGTCGCAAATAAAGGCACTGTTCCCACTTTTCACACTCATCAAATGGCGGTATTGTCTCACTTTCGGATGAGCAGCGTACCACGAGAACTATTTGCGGTAGCTCCCGAGGAGCAAATCCAAGACTGGGGCGCGTTGGTCAGGGAGCTGGAAAAACAAGAGCCATCGCTTCTAGGACTTTGGAAAGAAGAGTACGAGCACTGGAAAAACGGCTACCTTCGCTTCCGGGGATGTGAAGAGCAGGCATTTTTCACTGTCGGCGGGGATCATCAGCCAAGAATTTTGGATGACCAGATTTTGCGCTTCCACAAGCGCGCCATTTTGGCGCTTTGGGCCAGTGGTGAGAAATGCGAGACGCATCTTTCTCAGTTGCCCCTAGAGGACCCTCAAGATGCGCAGGATAGGCTTGTATTCGCGCGAAGAGTGCGAACGTTGCTAGATTCTTTGCGCGAAAGCCTTGACCTTTGGCACCCCGCAAACGCGGAACGGAGCGCCGAGTTGAGAAAAATGGCTTCTAAATGACCCGCTTTTAGTCATTCTCGTGTGCGCCGATGGACGCACGCTTAGAGAAGATTTTCGAAGCTTGGTATGATTACGATCATGCCGTCGATGAAGATGCTAAAGCGTACGCCAAAGAACTTCGCTCGAAGCTAATTCAAGAGGCGGTAAGCGCCCACAGGGAAGGGAGACCAGGCGAAAATTCCTCATCGACCATCGGATTCGCAGAATTTCTCCCTGTCTACAGAGACGAGTACCGAATTTGGACGACTCGGAAGAATTTGAGGACGCCGCGAAGGCGATTTTAGCGCTGCAAGTTGGGCACCATTGGTGGGCACGGCCTTGCATCGGCGGCGGGCGTGGTGAAGGCTGGGTGTTCGCGCTTTGATGACCAACTCCCCGGTGGCGCCGTTTCGCCGTGACGCCACCCTGGCGCAGTTGAATCTGCACGCCGTCCTGCCCGCGCTGGAGGATCTCGTGCGGCTCTCCCCGGCGGCGCAACGGCTGGTCCAAAAGTGGAATTTCTCGCTGCGGATGCAACTGGCCGGCGGGCCTGCGGCGACCCTGGTGTCCGAAAATGGCCGGCTGACTGTCTACCGGGACGCCGCGCGGCCCACGATGCTGGTGCTGCTCTTTCTTTCGGCCAAGCAGCTCAATCGCACGTTCCAGAATCAGAAAGCCTGGCCGCCCTTGCCGGTGGCGGGGTTTTGGCGCCTGGCGCAGGTGCGCACGTTTACGGCGCTGACCAAACTGCTGGATCAGACGTTGCAACCGCCGCCGGAGGCTTTAAAGGAGCCTGAGTTTCGCAAGTTGCACGTGAGCTTGCTCTTCAAGGTGCTGGTCGGCGCGATCCCGGTGGTGGGCTCACAGGATCCGACTTCGCGCCACTCGCTCGGGCACACGCCGCCGGGGTTGGCGGAAATCCGGGCGCCGGCGCTGGATCTCGTGGGCTGGGCGGATTGGACGCAGGCGGGCCGGCTCACCTCCGGGATCGGTCCCGCGCCACGCCCGCCGGACGTGGTCATCACGTTTTGCGACCGGGAGACGACCGATGCCGCCTTGCTCGGCAAGCTCGATCCGAATGCCGCGGTCGGCCTGGGGAAAGTCGAGGTGCGCGGACTGGTGCCGCTGGCGGACGGCCTGAGCCTGGTTATGGATCGGGTCGAGACTTACCTGCAACCTGCCGCGCCGGCGGCCACGTTGGCCATTTCCGCGGCCGCCGCCTAGCTGGAACACCCTTCTTCATCATGTCGCGCAGCTTTGACCGTTCCCTGGCGCTCTTCGAGCGTGCCGCTCGCGTGATTCCCGGCGGAATTTACGGCCATACCAACCCGGCGGCCGTGTTGCCGCTGGCGTCGCCGTATTATGCGGCGCGGGGGAGCGGCTGCCGTTACTGGGATGTGGATGACAACGAGTACATCGACTTCCTATGCGGTTATGGGCCGGTGATCCTGGGTTATCAGCACCCGGAAGTCGAAGCGGCGGCCGAGGCGCAGCGCCGGGAGGGGAGTTGCTTCAACCACCCCTCGGTGGCGATGGTGGATTTGGCGGAGCGGCTGGTGGGGCTGGTCGACTTCGCGGATTGGGCGGTTTTCGGCAAGAACGGGTCGGACATGACGACCTGGTGCCTCCAGGTGGCCCGGGAGCACACCGGCCGCAAGAAGATCCTGATGGCCAAGAGCGCTTACCACGGCAGCCACAGTTGGTGCACGCCCGGGCACGGGGGTCTGATCGAGGAGGATTACGCGCATATTCACGGGTTTGTCTGGAATGACCTGGAGAGTTTGGAGCGGTTGATCCGGCAATATCGGGGGGAAGTCGCGGGCGTGATCGTGACGGCGTTTCATCACCCGGCGTTCGCGGATTCCGAGTTGCCGGCGCCAGGATTTTTGGCGGGGGTGCAGGCGGCGTGCCGGCGCGAGGGGATCGTGCTGATTCTGGATGACGTGCGCAGCGGGTTCCGGCTGCATCTGGGCGGCTCCCACCGGTTTTTCGGCTTCGAGCCGGACCTGATTTGTTTTTCCAAGGCGCTGGCGAACGGCTATCCGCTATCGGCCGCGCTGGGCCGGCGCGAATTGCAACGGGCGGCGGGGCGCGTTTTTCTGACGGGCAGCTTTTGGAACAACGCCGTGCCGATGGCGGCGGCGCTAGCCACGTTGCGGATCTTGGAACGGGATGACGTGCCGGCGCAGTTGGCGCGGATCGGGGCGATGTGGCGGGAAGGGCTGCAAGGGCTGGCGGCCAAGCACGGGCTCGGCATCCGGTACACGGGCGTGGATGCGATGCCGTTTTTGACCTTTAGCGCGGAGACGAATTTCTACCGGAGCCAGGCGTTTTGCCGGGAGATGATTCAGCGGGGGGTTTTCGTGCATCCGCACCACAACTGGTTTTTGAATGCGGCGCATCAGGAGGGGGATATCGCCCTGGCGCTGAGCGTGGCGGATGAGGCGTTTGGCGTGGTGGCGGCGGAGTTTTAGGTGGAGCGCTGTTCGAGCGCAACGCTGAGTGTCTGCCGAACGGGATACTGTGCAAACAGAGGCTAACCAGACAGCTTCGGAGGCGCTCGGAGAGCGCTCCCTACCTTAACGGCAGCTGCGCTGCCTTTATTCGTTATCCAAGTTGAGCTTCCAGAGCGAGGCGCCGCCGCGCAGGCCGTTGTCGTTGTCCACCAGCTCGATGTCTGGCGGCAACTTGAAATCGATCACCTTCGCATTGCCCCCGCCGATATACAGCCGGTCGAAATTCGTCAGGACGCGGAAATTCGTGATCGCTTTGCGGACGCGGCGGTTCCACTTCTTCGGGCCGATCTTCTTGAGCGTTTCGTTGCCCAATTGCTCGTTGTAGGTCTGGCCTTTCCGGAACGGGTGCTGCGAAAATTCGAGGTGCGGACCGAGTTGCCCGTGGGAAAAGATCGCGGAACCCAGGCCGGTGCCGAGCGTGATGACCATCTCCATGCCCTGGCGCTTGATCACCGCCAGGCCTTGCAGATCGGCGTCGTTGATCAGGCGGGTGGGTTGACCGAGGCGCTCCGAAATGGCCTCCGCCAAGGGGAAATCGCGCAAGTCGTTGGTGTCGAGGTTGGGTGCGGTCAGGATGACGCCGCGGCGGACCACGCCGGGGAAACCGATGGCAATGTGGTTGTAGTTCAGCTTTTTCAGCGGCGCGACGAGATCGACGATGGCTTGCACCAGCGCGTCCCGGCCGCACAAGGGCGGCGTTTTGACCCGGACGCGTTCGGTCAGCAGGTTGCCCTCGGTGTCCAGCACCGTCGCCTTCAAGCCGGTGCCGCCGATGTCGATGGCGAGGATGCGGGGATCGGTCGGGGGGGTGGTGCTCATGGGCAGAGGCAGGGTTGGCGGAAGGGGTAACATGGCAGATGGGACGGCGGGCTGAAACGGAAAATTCGGGCTTGGCGCCGAAGCCTCCAGGGAAGCGTGGGGCGGAATCCTCCCTTGTGCGGGGAGGACGCCAGTCGTAGATAATCACGTACCCTCCAAATCTTCCCGATCTATGAAAATATCCCCTGCTTTCTTTTCCTGGCGCATCGCCGTCGCCGCCGCGGGTCTCTGCTTGAGCGCACCGTTGGCGTTACACGCGCAGAGCAAGGCGGACTGGGGCGAAAATAAGGCGCAGGCTCTCGTCAAAGCCAAAGCGGACAAGAAGCTGGTGTTGCTCGATTTCACCGGCTCGGACTGGTGCAGTTGGTGCAAGCTGCTGGACAAGGAGGTGTTTTCCACGCCGGAGTTCCAGCAATACGCGCAGAAGAATCTCGAGTTGGTGGAAGTTGATTTCCCGCAGCGCAAGGTCTTGACCGTGGAGCAGCAAAAGCAAAACGACGAGTTGCAGAAGCAATACGATATCCAGGGGTATCCGACGATTATCGTCTTGAACGCGGACGGGAAGAAAGTGGGCGAGCTGGGTTATCAGGAAGGCGGTCCGAAGGCTTTCATCGCGGCCCTGGAAAAGCTGCCCAAGAGCTAGCTAGAGTTTTCCAGACAGCTTCGGAGTCGCTCGGAGAGCGATCCCTACCTTTTTTTTGAAGCCGCTTCGCGGCGGCTAGAGCAACTGTTCAGTGGACGGCAGAGTGCAGCGATAGCCGCGTGCGGTCAGTTCTGCTAGCAGAAGGGCGAGGGCGCGGACGTTGACCGGCGTGCCGTCGCGGGCAGTGCGGCCCTCGTGCAGGAGGATGATCGCGCCGGGCCGTAAGTCGCGGCAAATGCGTTCCACCACTTCGGCGGGTTGGGCGATGACGCCATCGTAACCGCGCGCGGACCAGCCGACCAGACGCAGTCCCCGCGCTAAGACGGCCTGGTGCACGAATGGGTTGGCCATGCCGACGGGGGCGCGAAAGAGAAGAGGAGGTGCGCCGGTGATTTCGACCAATACGGCGGTGCAGCGGTCGATTTCCGGGCGGACGCGCCAGGGCGGCAGACACCAGAACGTCGCCTGGGGATGGCTGAAGGTGTGGTTGCCCAGTTGATGACCGCGGCGCAGGATTTCCAGGATCAGGTTCGGGTTAGCAAGGGCGTGGTCGCCCCGGACGAAGAAGGTGGCGCGGGCGCCGGCGGCGTCAAGGAGATCGAGCAGGCGCGGGGTGTCGCGGGGACAGGGTCCGTCGTCGATGGTCAGCCAGACTTCGTTTCCGGCCGGGACGAAGCGCGTGGCGACGGGGCCGAAGAGTTGGGCGTTCGCGCGCAGCGTGCCGTACAAGAGCGGAGCGTGCGAAGCGCCCAGAACGCCCAGGGCGAGCGCGGGGGAGATGTGCCAAAGGAAAACGGCTGCAACCGGGGCGGCGATGAAGCCGGTCAGCAACAACCGGGTGCGAAGGACGGGCGCCCGGTTTTCCATTAGAGTCTCCAGACAGTCAGGGAGTCGCTCGGAGAGCGATCCCTACCTTTAAGGACGGGCGCCCGGTCGTGCATGGCAGGCGAGTGCCTTGCTACTGCCGGATGGTGACCGTGGCGGCGGCGGGGACGTCGAGCGTGTAGGCGGCGTCCGGCTGCAAGGCAACGTTTACCGTTTTGCGTCCCGGCGAGCTGGGAGTCTCGGTTGGCACCACGCGGATTTTCACGGTCGAGACGCCGGGATTGAAAGTGACGGTGCCGGTCAGCGCGTTGTAGTCCTGGCCGGGCACGCCGCTGCCGCCGATCTGGTAGGCGACGGTTTGCGCCTGGGAGACATCGCCGGTGCGGGTGAGCATGAGCTTACCCTTCACGGGGCCAGCCCGGTGCGCGACGGGTACGAGTGGGGTCAGACTGATTACGGCCGGGTCCGCGTCGATACTCGTGACGGTGTAATCGAAGTCCTGCGCGGCGCCATCGATCAGGACGTTAGCGAGATGCACCGCGTAGGATTCATCGCCGGTCAAGTTGACGACATTATCCGGCATTTCCCAGACGATGGTATTGTCGCCGACAAAACTGGTGACCCCATTGCCGGATTCGCCGACGAGTGCCTCTTGTTGGATATCTAATGGCACGCCGCCTTTAGTGACGCTGACCGTGGTGGCGCTGAAATCGGCGTTTGGATAAGAGAACGACCAGCGGTCATAGACCAAATCGGCGGGCACGTAGCCGGCCGGCGGCCAGGAGGTCGAAAGCGGCGCGTCAGCGGGACGCTGGAAGTAGTTGAGCACCCAAATGGCCGAGGTGCCGGGGCTCAAGTCTGAAGGCGGTACGGCGCCCGCGCCCATCGGGCCTTCGCCGGGATAGATGAACCAGCGGCGGTGACCGACGTAGTAGTTATTCGGCTCGACTTCCGCCATGAAACGATCCACGGCGCCGGGTCCTTCGTCGCCGGTGCTGTCGAGACGGATGTTGGAATCGGCCGCGGCTTCGGCGGCGGCGGGAGTGTAGAATTTCCAGTCGGTACCCGGCGTGTGCGAGACATCGTTCTGCGCGGCCATCATGAGAGCGGCCTGCTGGCATTCCGCGTCTTCATTGGGATCGAAGGTAATGGCGCTGCCCACGCCGCTCATGGCGCGATAATAGTTAATGCGTTGCAGCGTGGCGCCGAGGTAGGACTCGCTCAAGGTCCCCGCGATCCCGGCCACCACGTCTCCGGTCCAACCGGGATCGAGATTATTGCCGGGCAGATAGTAGTTGCGATACAGCGCGAGAACCTGCTGGCGATCGGTGGTATCGACGGCCGGCACTGGCGCTTGTTCCTGCGCCAAAGCGAGCGGCGCAAACGCAGCGACAAGGGCGCTCCAGGCGGTAGCGAGAGCAATGAGGCGAGCGCAGGCGGGAGCGGGTCGCGGCACGCGCCTAGGTAACGAATGACGGGCGCCAAGTCAAGGCGAATGGCCGTTTTCGCCGGCGGGAATATCGGTCAAATCGAACTGGAATTCGCTCAAGCGCCGGTAGAGGCCGGCGCGGTTGCCGATCAGTTCCGCGTGAGTGCCGGTTTCGACCACCTCGCCTTCCCGGATGACGATGATCTGGTCCGCTTCCCGCACCGTGGCCAGGCGATGCGCCACGATGAAACTGGTGCGGCCCTGCATCAACGTCTCGAGGGCGTCCTGCACGGCGCGTTCGCTCTCGCTATCCAGGGAACTGGTGGCTTCATCGAGGATCAGGATGGCGGGATCCTTGAGGATGGCGCGCGCAATCGCGATGCGCTGGCGTTGACCGCCGGAGAGTTTGACGCCCCGTTCGCCGACGAGGGTTTCGTAGCCTTCCGGGAAGCGGGTGATGAAATCGTGGGCGTTGGCCTGGCGCGCGGCGGCGGCGATGGCTTCGGGCGACGCGCCGGGGCGGCCATAGGCGATGTTCTCGGCGATGGAACCGCCGAAGAGCAGGACCTCTTGCGGGACGATGCCCATCTGCCCGCGCAGATCGCGCAGCGGGTACTCCGTGGCCGGGCGGCCATCGAAGCGGATGACGCCGCTGGCGGGCTCATAAAAACGCAACAGCAGCGAGACGAGCGTGGATTTCCCGGCGCCACTGGGACCGACCAGGGCGACGCGTTCGCCCGGCCGCGCGTGGAGCGAAAGGTGCTTGAGCACGGTGATTTCCGGGCGCGACGGGTAACTGAAATCGACATGCTCGAAGACGACGTCGCCCGTCAGGCGCGCGGGCGGGGCGGCGGTGGCGGCGCCATTGGTGGATGGCTTGGCTGGGTGGCGCGCGCCGGCGTCCAGCAGCGGCGTGTCCGGCAATGCCAGCACGGCTTCGGGCTCCTCGAGGAGCAACTCGCGCACGCGGGCAGTTGCGCCGACCGTCTTCTGGATCTGGCTGTAGAGATCGGCGAAACTGCCCATCGCACCCGCCACGAACGATGTGTAAATCGTGAACCGGGTTAGGTCGCCGACCGAAAGCTGGCCGGCCTGCAGCAGGCGGCAGCCGTACCACATCACGATCACGATGGCGCCGAAGAGCGCGAAGATGATGAAGGCAACGAAAGCCGCCCGATAGCGTACGCCGCGCAGAATCGCGCGCAAAAACGCCTCGATGCTCACGCTGTAACGCGAGATTTCGTAGCGTTCGTTGACGAACGCCTTGACGCTGGCGATGCCTTGCAGGGTCTCATCGACGACGGTGTTGCTTTCCGCCAGCCGGTCCTGCGCCTGGCGGGAAACGCCGCGCATGCGCTTGCCGAAAAGAATGGCCACCAGGATGATGGGCGGAAAGCAGGAAAGCATCACCAGGGTGAGCTTGGCGGAGGTGATGATGATGAAGACCAGCCCGCCCAGGAGCAGCGTGGTTTGCCGCAGGAATTGGGGCGTGGCGCCCGTCAGGGTGTCCTCGATCTGGGTCAGGTCCGCGGAGATGCGGCTGGCCAGTTCGCCGACGCGGCGCTGGGCGAAGAAAGACATCGGCAGCGCGAGCAGGCGCGAGTAGGTGTCGCAGCGGATGTTGACGAGCGCGCGTTCGCCGACTTCGTTGAACCAGGTGACCTGAAAATAGGTGAACACCGCCTGCAAGGTGAGTTGGACGAGGAGGAAAGCGAAGACCTGGTTGAGGGTGAAGCGCGGGAGCGACGGCGCGGTCAGTCCCCCGGGGATCAGCCCGAGCGCGCCGGCGGATGGCGTGGGGGTGGCCAGGATGTGGCCATTGCGCAGGGCGACATCGATGAGGCTGCCGATCAGGTAGGGGAAAGCGAGTCCCAGGCAGGTCGAGAACAGCAGCGCCAACATCGCGACGATAAACTTGCCGCGATACGGCAGCAGATAGGTGAAGAGGCGGGCGGCCTGGCGGAGTGTTTCCTTGTTCACCGGGACCTTGGCCGGGTTGGCGTCCGATGCAGTCGCGCTGGGCAAGGGCGAGGCGGGCGAAGCGGGAGGTGAAGCGGGAGCGGCAGGCATGGAAGCAGACGAAAAGCGATGGCGGCGGGCAGGTGGTATATGACTCCAGTTCCCGGCGCGCGGCAAGGAATCGCCTTTACAGCAGCCGGACGCCGCTTATACAACCGGGTGCCCGGTGCGCGGGTGCTGGCCGACCGACCGACCGACATGCAGCCACGTTTTCCTCTCACGCCGGTACGCCGGCTGGCTTCGATCTCGCTGGCTGCGGCGGTGCTGCTGGGTGCGTTGGCGGCCCTGGCGGTATTGCCGGGGTGCGGCGCCGGGGGCCGGGAGAAGGCGCGGGCGCAAATCCGGCAGGCGAACCACTCGTTTACGGCGGCGGATTTCGTCAAGGCGGCGGCGAATGGGGATGAGGCGCTGGTCGATGCCTACCTTTCCGCGGGGATGGATCACAACGCCCAGGACGCGCGCGGTTACACGGCGTTGATGGCCGCGGCCGAGTCTGGCCGGGATCTGATCGTGAAATCGCTGCTGGATGAGAATGCCAAGCCGGATTTGCAGAACAAGGAAGGCGCCACCGCGCTCATCCTGGCCGCCGCCGCCGATCAGCCGCAAACCGTGCGCACATTGATCGAAGCGAACGCGGACGTGCGGATCAAGGACCACAAGAACTGGACCGCGCTGATGCGGGCGGTCTACGACGGCAAGGGGCGGATCGTGGATGTCTTGCTGACGACCAGCCGGGACCAACTGGCGCACGACAAGCAACTGGATCGCGCCCTGGCGGTGGCGGCGCTGCTGGGCAACAACGATATCGTGCGCCAGTTGCTGGACCACGGCGCGAACATCAACGGCACGATTGAAAATGGGCAGACGCCGCTGATGTACGCCGCCACCGGCGGCAAGGAGGCGACAGTCGAGCTGCTGCTAGAGCGGCTGGCCAATACCCGGCTGATCAACGCGGACAGCGCCACAGCGGCCATCATCGCTTTGCAGCACGGCCATCCGGAGATTGCCAAAGTCATCGATGCGCACACGCCGGGCTTGCAGGAGGCCAGCGCCAAGTCGCCCGCCGCCGGCCCGGGGCCGGGAGGAGCGGGTGGCTTGAGCCCGCCGCCGCCATTGCCCTTGAGCGACGCCGAAGCCAAACAAGCCGCCGCCCAGACCGCGAGCATGAGTGAGGATCGCGCCTGGCTGAAAAAGAACGGCGTGGAACCGGCGGCCGCCGCGGCGGGGGGCGGCGCGGTGGGCGTGGCAGGGAAGGACTCGGGACAGGACGACGATGGCGACGGCTTTACCAACGAGGAGGAACTCGCCGCCGGGACCGATCCGCACGATCCGAAAGCGCATCCGCCGTACTATTCCCGGCTGCGCATGAAGCGGATCGACGGCGAGGCGTTCCCGGTGGTTTTCGATGGGTTCGACGGCAAGAAAATCCATGTCACCGTGCGCGAGCCCGGTGCGGATTTGCCGGACGGCAAGGCGGAGCGCAAGCTCGATGTCGCGCAAGGCGAACGCGTGGGCGATTTGCCGTATGTGGTGTCGAAGGTCCGCCGCCGGGACGTGGCGGAGAAGGATACGGGCCGGCCGCTCGATATGTCCGAGCTGACGCTGGAGAACCCGCAGAACGGGGAGCGCGTGGTGTTGGTGAAGTCGATGCCGGCCAATAGCCCGGATGCGAGTGTGATCTTGAGCTGTGGCCGGGGCGAGCCGGATCTGGCGGTCAAGCAGGGGCAGCAATTCACGATTCCGCACGACGAGCAGAATCATTTCGAGGTGATCGATATCCGGCCGACGCAGGTGATTTTGAAAATCGTGGGGACGAATCAGACCATCACGGTGCCGACCGAATAGAGGCGATTTCTTTATCGGAATAGAAGCCGATTAACCTATGCGTATCCCGCTTGAAGATCAGTTCCAGGATGTGATCGGCAAAGCCCGGCGCGGGTTGCGCTTGAGCGAAGCGCAACTGGTGCAGAAGGCCGGCATTACCTTCGAACAACTCGAAGGTCTTCAGGGGGGCGTTTTGGAGTGCGAGGCGCTGGCGAAGATCGCGGCTGTGCTCGAACTGGATCCGCCGGCGCTGCTCGCGTTGGCGCAAGGCCAGTGGCATCCGGGGGAAGTGGCTGTGCCGGCGACGCTGGCGGCGTTTAATGCGCCGTTCGAGGACATGACGGTGAATTTTTACCTGGTTTGGGATCGGGAAGGCGGCCGGGCGGCGGCTTTCGACACGGGGGGCGATTGCACGCCGCTGCTGGACACGCTGAAGGCGCACAACCTGACGCTGGATGCTATTTTCCTGACCCACACGCATTTTGATCACATCGCCGACGTGGACGATCTCGCGGCTGAGACCGGCGCGCCTATTTACGTGTCGGCGCTGGAGAAATTGCCGAAGACAACGCTGATCGAGGAAGGGCAGGCTTTTACGGTGGGTGGCCTGACGGTGACGGCGCGGCTGACACCGGGGCATTCGCCGGGGGGCCTGACTTATGTTGTCGACGGACTGACGCCGGGCATCGCCGTGGTAGGGGACGCGCTTTTTGCCGGGTCGATGGGCGGAGTCGCGCCGGAACTGTACGCGGCCGCCCTGCGCGCCAATCGCGAAAAGATCCTGACCCTTCCTGGTGGCACGATTATCTGCCCGGGGCACGGTCCGCTGACGACCGTTGCAGCCGAGCAACGGCACAACCCGTTTTATGCGGGTCAACTCTGACCGTAACGGGCCAGCTGGCCGGCCAGCAAGCGAACGATCGGCGCGTTGGATGCGACGATCGCCCGACAACGGAAGGAGATCGAGAGCCTGGCTGCCAGCGTCCGCGGGCTCAAACCCCCAGCGGCTCGACCGTGAACGTCGCCAGGCCGGCCGCGAGCCCAGCCGCTTCTGCCTTCACCTGCACCTGGCCTGGCTGGAACGTGGAGCGCACCGCCACGCGCATCAAGCCGCCTTCCGCCTGCAATTCCGGATCGCCCGGCGCGTGATACGGCAGCGGCTTGTCCGGGGTGACATAAAAGTTGGCCGATCCGCGATAGTTGCCCGGGCCCGTGACCGTGAAACGGAGATTATGGTCGGCCAGCGGACACCAGACCCCGTTCGCGTCGACGATCCGCGCCGTGACGATCACCGCGTCCGAGCCGTTAGCCGTCATCTTGAACGTCTCGCCCGACGGCTTGGTCAACGGTGGCTCGACTGTCAACACGATGCGATGCGGATCGCCCGCCGTCGTACGCGCGTCGGAACAGACTTGCTTGCCCGTGGCGTCCCGGCCGATCGCCTGGAGCGTCCCGCTCTCCCACGGAATTGCCTTCCAGGTGCAGCGCAGCTTCTCGTTGGGCGTCATGATGCCCTTGCTCACGCCATTGAGGAAAAGCTCCACCTGCGGACAGTTGCTCCACGCGTCGACATCCTGTTCTCCGGCTAGATTCCAGTGGCTCTGCAGCGCCACGCCCGGCCGGATGGAAAACGGCACCCAGAGCGCTTTCCGATAGATCTGGTAGGTCAGCTTGGGGAAACGGTTGGCGTCCATCGCGCAGGAGCCGAGCGATTTTTGCCCGCTCAGGCCGTTGAGGTAGGTCAGGTAGCCCTCGCCCTGCGTCTCCTCCAGCATCCACGCGATCCAGCCGACCGCGCGGGCCTTGAGATTGGCCTGGTAGTCGGTGATATAGTGCTCGGCGATCGTCTTTTCGTCCGCGTAGTCGAAGCGGGCCGCGACAAAGGAGGGGTCTTGTTTGCCGGTGGTCTTGTCCTTGTGGAAGTTCCCGAAATAGGCTTCCCAGTTGAGGCTCGGCGAGCCCGGTACCTTCTGATACTTGTTTGTATATCCGATCATGATCTTCCGATCGGTCGGAAAATAATCAGACTTGTCGCGAGTGCCGACGATGCGCTGCTGGATGAAGTCCCATTGGTCGGCGATATCCATGGTGGCCTTCGGTGAATATTGGGCCAGCCCGTTATTGGACTCCCAACCCAAGACCGAGGGATGGTTGCGGAACCGGATCATCATGTCGCGGTCGTATTCCTTCTTGTAAGTCAGCGCCGGTTCGCCCTTGAGCGTCCACTCGTTGTCGCCGCTGTTGAGCAGCACCATGATCCCGTAGGCGTCGCACGCCTTGACGGTTTCGACGAACGCCGGCACGTGGCCGACGCGCAGCAAGTTGGCGCCGGCCTCGGCCATCATCTTCACGTCCTTCCACTGCAACTCCGCCGGCAAGGCGGAGCCAAGCGCCGGATAGAGATTGCGGTGGCCAAAGCCGTTGAGCAGATGCTTTTGGCCGTTGACGTAACAGTAATCGTCGTCCCAGGCGATCATCCGGATCCCGAGCGGGCTTTCCACCGAGTCGACCGTTGCGCCGCCCACTTGTACGTCGCTCACCACGCGGTAAAGATATGGCTTCCCGTGCGGGCTGTTGTTCGGCCACCACAACAGCGGATGCGCCAGATCGATCGTCTGGTCGAACAGGCCGGTTTCGGCCGGCTTGATCGAGCGCGTTTCTCCCGGCAGCGTCGCGACGGGATGGTTGGCAGCGTCCAGGATGCGCGTGACCAGCGTGACCTCGGCCAGGGCGGAATCCTCGTTTTCGACGTTGGTCTGGACGCGAATCTTCGCCGTGGCGGACGAGGCCGAGACGGTTCCGACATGCGTCCCCCATTTTTGCAGCGGCGAATAGGAATTCGACGGCACGTGCACCTTGCTTAATGTCGAAAGAAAAACCGGGCCCACAATCCCGCCGCAGCCCATGCCGAAGTCAAGCTTCGTGCCAAACCCCGGCACCTGGTAAAAGCTGGTGCCGACAAAGGGCGGCAGAACTTTGGCGTGTCCGTAGCCTGGCTTGTTGCTGATATTGCCGACCCGCACCGCGATGACGTTTTCCTCGCCCGGGTGCAGGTCGTCGGTCACATCAAGCAGGAAGGGAAGAAAATCCCCGACGTGCGTCACCTGTCCTGGTTGAGGCACCGCCGTGTTGCCGGGCTTGAGCTTGCCGTTCACGTAAACAGCCGTCCCGATGTTCACGGCCAGGAACTCGAGAAAAATCTTTGTTCCCCGCGCCGCGGCGTCGAGCTTGAAATGGTTCCGGTACCAGCCGATGCCCTGAAACGTCGCGCTGGCGTTTGCGTTTTGGAAGGTGTCGAGATCGTTGTAGCAATGCGGCACGCCGACCAGGTCCCACGCCTGATCGTCGAACGCGGCCGCCGCGCGCGCCGGCGTTTCCGCAAGCGAAGCGTGGACGGAATCGGACGCGTCCTCCTTCTGAAATTGCCATCGGGGGTTGAGCGGAAGTGGTTGCCGCGACACCGGTGCAACCGCCGGAGCCGCCGCCTCGCCCGGGTTGGCCGGCTGCGCGAAAGTGCGTCCGCTCCACCCGTAAAGCGTCACGCCCGCGCCACCCAAGGCAACCTTTTGGAGAAAATGCCGGCGATTGGTGCCGTCCGCGTCTGAGTTCATGTGCGAGGTCTTGAGCTCGGTGCGTTGCCGGCGGTTCCGGTCGAGGTTTGAAGGTCAGAGTTTGGTAAGCTCGAGACGCCGTCAAGCGAGAAAATCCTGACCCTACTTGGTGACACGGTCATTTGTCCGGGCCACGGTCCGCTGACGACCGTTGCTGCCGAGCAACGGCACAACCCGTTTTACGCGGGTCAACTCTAACGGTACGTCCAGCCCGGAAAGTGATAACTTCCCCCATCCCGCCTCGCGCGCGCGATTCTGTCAAGATATGTGCCTCTTCGCTGTTTCAAGTGGGTAGAAAGGCGATGAGCGCGTTCGCACCGGCTGGCTGCGATTACGAGGCGGCCCAGGCAGGAGGTATCCGCAGGCCAGGGTTTAAGGAGAGAACTTTTTCCTTTGGAAAAGTCATAAGCACCTCTCTCAGAGCGCACAGCGAAGGTCAAGCGGGAAACGGAATAAGTGCTGAAGGCCGAGCGAAGCGAGTTATGCCGCCTTCCCGCTTGACCGCAGCGAAGCGCTCTGGCTTCCGTGACAGGAACTCCATCTACCCACTCGAAACAGCGGCGTGTCATGCCTGCCGCGTCAGCGGCAGGCGTGGGTCGCCTGAAGGATTTCTATGCCCAAATTGTTCGGAACCACGGAGGATGGAGAGACCGCCCTTACTTGGCGGACATTCGGCGACGGCAGATCGATCTAACCGCGGCTTGACCTCTGACGCTTATCTTGACCTAAAGAGGGGCCGCGACGTTTCAGGATGCCCACAACTAATCCAGACGTCAGGGCGAAAATCGACAGCCCCAGACCCAACAGTCCAGCATAAACGAGCCAGATAATCACGTCTCCAATCAGTTGGGCGACGTGAGTGCGACGCCACGATAATGCTTCCTCCAAGAAGCAGAAGAGGATCAGCAAGGTGACTGTCGCACTAAAGCAGAACGCCAGCGCTCCAAATCCTATAAGGTACCAGGATGAAGATATTTTCCGCGGAAGAACCGTGAGGTTCAAGTAAACGCAATAAGCAAACGCGGACACGATCACCCCACCGGAAACTGTGTTCACGATTATTAGCTCTGACGAGGGCATTTTCTTCGAATTAACTCCTGCCCTATTTAAGAGCTATATTCAACCACGCGGAACGCACTCCTTCGTCCTTGTGCATCGCAATGAGAGAGAGTACGTCAAATTCGTTGAACTCGCGCTTTTGCAATAATGGATAGGTGAATGCCTTCGCCTCTCTATCCATTCGGGCCTCGAACGGTCGAATATCCCTGGGATCAAGTTCGGAATAAGTGCCGCCTAATTCAAAGAAGCGAACCGTCCCCTGGAGATTGACCCTCACGATTGATTCCGTCTCCGCCATCCTCTGGACCAAGCCAACCACCGACGGCTCCTTAAGAAGGCTACTTGTAAGTTTAGCGGACGGCGTAAAGGCGATGTCCAAATTTATTCCTGCCGATTGCAGTGCCTTGTACAAGTTATCGCCGGCCCTGATTTTTTGGACGGCAGCCAAATGTGGCTGCACGTCCGGGCCTTGACTGCCGAGGCTGAGAAGCATCATTTTTGCCTCAACAGTCGGAACATCAACACGCCCAATGAGTCGTCGCACTTCCGGTGCGCTCTCAGGTTGGAACACCAGCAAGCCGGAGAGTCGGTAGATCGCCAGCCGAAACAAGCTGTCCGCTAACAGCAGATTGCTATACCCTCCCGCATGGTCGAGAGCTTTGCCGATGGAGTTGTAAACCCCTAAATCCGCTTTGATCTGCCCAAGCTCCAAATCCGATTGCGGAATCAATTGCTCAACAATCTTGTCCTGCAATGCGTCGGCCAATTGGAGACACTGCAATGCGGTCCGCTTCTGCTGCTCGGGTATTTGGCGACAAGCGTACGAAGAGGTTATCATCGGCCACTTTGGAAGCGACGCACCGTCGAGGCGGTTGGCAATTTCGCTTAGCGGCATTGTCTCTAGCGCGTTGCGCCAATAATCCACCTGCGCTTCAGATTGGGAAAACACTCTCCGTTCCAAGCAAACAATCAGAACGGCGAAAAAGACTACTCTCATGAACATGGTCTTAGTCGGGGAATTGGAACTGGAAATCCGAAAGTTCGCTGTTCTGCATGTGAACTCGACTCCTAAACACGCGTCCGCCGATTCCCAGAGTATTGTAGCCCGCCTGCACAGATGCCGCTGGCTGTACCAACCACCCCAGCAGCACTTGGGGAGTGGCATCGAAATTCAAATCATATAAGTCTTTCATATCCCCAGTAAGATTAAGCGCATCTACGTAGCGACCCCTATCCACCTCCACCTCTGCGGTCACAGAGACGCTAACCTTTCCGAAGGCGAAGTAAAGATCAAGATCCGTGCTTTGAGCAAAGTTTACACCTTGATCTTTGCCGCTCTGATCGATGGTGCTAAAATCGAAATAGAAGGTGTTCGAGTTTTCTTGCGGGTGGCTGGTAAACCATTGATTAATCGTATCGCAGATGCTCTGTTGGCTGAGTTGGTCCTGGAGCCAATTGTTAATTGTGACCGAATTTGCCACGTCTTTTGACATCTGCGTTTGCTCATTGAAAACGCCAGTAATCGAGGTCCCGGGACCAGCCTTAGACAGTCCGGCATTGCTGCTCTTGCTCGCATCAAAAAGAATGCCAACCGGATGGTCGAGGCCCCAGTCCAGGCGATCAACCGTTGTGGATTCAGACGAGGTGGCCTCCGATGAAACGATCTGGTATATGAACGCCTTCAGCAAACCTGCCGCATGTGGCAAACCTGAAGCAACCCAGTTGTTTGCATCATTTGTCAGAGACGCCAGGTCGTTGTTATAGCAGTTCGTGGAAACGATTTTGACATCGAAAGGAAGACGTTGCCCTTTATACAAACAGTTCGGGATGATATTTGCTTCTGAGGTGCTGAGTTGTCCGTCGCCGTCGGCGTCATAGCCGCCAACAAGAATGTAGTCGCTTCCTGTGTCGCCGTCGTCCGGACTATCCACTGTAATGGTTACGACATAGCTGCTGCTATCATAGGTTGTACAACTGGAACTGCCCGGAGCAATGGAAAGGTTCCCCGAACCATCGGACTTGGCGAGACGCCAAAGTATTTTATCCTTGAACTGATCCGGAACTTTTGCCTGAGCCTTGATATGTCCTTTCCCGTCAAAATTATTGCTCTGAGCTGCCCCTAAGAAGATGTATTTCTTGTCGTCGTTCCCGGTGCCCACCGAATCGAAACCATTATACGATGCATCAGCTAAGTAGTTAGCCTCTACGCCTGGAAGCTGATCACTCCACACCCTCATTACCTCCAAGGGGAAGAGCAGAAGCGCGTGCGGGATAGTCGAGACGCTGTTGGTCGTGCCGAGAGCGGCGATGACGCCGCTGGAGTTCATGGTAACAATCTCCGTTATATTCGTACCCGTCGGCAGCGCCATTTCGGCGTAGTTCCACTTGCCCGAGTTGTCACGAGTCCACAGCGTGTTGAGCTGCCCAGCGATCGGGGGCGTCTGGGGATTGCTGGTCAGGTCCTCCGCCGTCGCCAGGATGTGGATGGTGGCGTCGGAAGTGGGGTCTGGCGCCAGCGGCGGCACTGGCGCTGGCTTCACCTGGTTGCAGATAGAATATGGCTCGATGCCCAGGACTTGCCCCTGAAACCATAAGGGCAATGTGTCCCGCAGCGTCGTGCTCGATTGGTTCTCCCACAGATAGCCTTCGGGGAAAAGGTCCGTTCCTGTCGGGTTTTGCGTTTGGACGACTATTTGGTTCTGATCATTAAGATCAATCGCGGAATCCGAAGAATCAGTCCCTAACGAGTTCAGTGCCTGGCCGTTCCAGAAATGGTTTCCTGAAATGCCCCAGCCTTTGGCGTTGACCGCCGTGATTCCAACCGTTACGTCTTGAAGCAAAGTGAGGTTGTTTGCCTGCTGCGTAGACAGGTCCACTTCCGGCCACTCGTTTAACTCGAAAGCAGTAGTATGACCGCCAGCATCTTTTATCCAAGCCAACTGAGAAAATTGCTCTTCGGAAAAGCCACCTGCACACGAGGGGTTGGTATCAATGAAGGTCCCACCGCCTAATTCGACGCCATTGTCATAGTCCACGACGTAGCGGGATCCTTGAGCTTCGTGATCACCGCCCCCCTCAAAACCTTCATCATACGGCGAGAAAGCATCATATTCATTGGTTGGTCCAGACATCTGGAAGGGCGGCGGTGTACCAGGAAAGGTGAACGCCTTATCATGTGCCTCGAAACCCACCTCATAGGTATAGAGGGAAAAACCGCCCAAATCATACGGCAACAATGTCCGCGACGGTCCAAAAACATTTCCACTCAGAGTAAGAACTTCGGGATAATAGTAGTGGATCAGTGGCGCACCGGTGTCTAGTCCAGGATCGAGTGGCAAATGCCAGGGATCGGTGCGATCACTGACTTGCAGAGGAAAGTCCTGCTGATCGGTGCAGGTTCCGTTCGCCCACGTCTTGACGTACATGTGGTTGGCGTTTGCAGTGGTGGTATAAGCAAATGCAGCCGTGTTATCGTCCCCTAGTTCAATCAAAGCTACGTCCGCATTGGCATAGTTTGCACTGAGATCAATCACAGCATAGTTCTGCACGGGCGGGGTGCAATGGTCGATTTTTGCCTGCCGCTGGGCGACACACACCGGTGCGACGGCCAGCTGACACTTAACCTGCCACGCCTTCTACCCCACTTGAAACAGCGAAGAAGCAAATATGTTGACTTACCCATTGACTGATCCCTATATGCTTCCTATCTCCTCCCCCCCGGCGGTCACGGGCTACTTTGGCCCCTGGTTGAGCGAATCAGCCACACGTTGCACGGCGGCATTAGTTGCATCAATCAGCTTCAAAGCATCAATTCGCTTTTCGGCCCCCGACACTGTAACTGTAGCGAAGAATACATACGTATGATTAATTTTAGGCTCGCCTTCCTTGATCGGCCCGATGCTTGTAACCCGCAAGGAGACCACAACTTTCCCCGCGATTACCCCTTTTAGAACCCGCGCGACTTCGACGTTTGCTCCGTACAGTAATCCTCCTGCGGCTACAGAATCGGGAATACTGAGATTCAGTATTTTCCCAACGAATACCACGTCCGACTTGGAAATCAATGTCCCTTCCGCGAGCCAACTGCCAGGCAGATTGGAACCGTTCGTGCTAACTACGGTTGTTTGGGAACTCGCGTTGGCGATACACATAATACCGAATAGTAGTATGCTAAGTATCTCCGCTCTGAGTCTAAATGTTGTCATAAGTTCATGGGTTCGGATCCACGTTGTTGACGTTGGGACTAAAATTTATGGGATTTGCAGTGGGGGAAGATCCAGCCGCAGCCAGAGCTGCTTGAACTTTAGCAAGTGTAACTTGGCAGGAGGGCTGTAGGTAATTCTTTATCTCACAGACGACGTCCGGCGGAGTTTGTCCGTAACAACAGGGTCGCAGAGTGCCATTCGCGAGGAGCGCGAGCATCGCGGGGAAGAGTGTGGTTCGCCAGAGGTTTGTCATAGAACGATTAAAGGAGTCAAAAATGGCGCTGTGCCGTTGGGCCGAGTACCCGCAACCAAGATCCGCGATCTTCGGCATCGTGGAAAATGTCTTGGCGGCGGTTGCCGCGTGCCAGCACATGATAGTGGGCCCCGCTGTATTCAAAGCGAACGCTGCGCACCATTCATTATCATCCCGCCCTTGCAACGAGCCGTCAAAATATGTTGACTGACCCCTAATCTGAGCCCCCAAGTCTCGCTAGAGGCCGCTTATGGAGAGACTTCTTTTAGATCAACATGTGTTCGTCTGGGTTCGGTCAAGTACTTCTCGTAGATCGGATTTCCGGCAATCTCGTCAAGAACTGGAGTCAGGTCGGTTCGCTTGATGTGATCGCCCTTAACGGTATAGCAGTATATTTGTTCCTTAGCCATGGAAGGTCCTCTGCCTCTTTCAGGGTAAACCTCTGTCGTGTCCATGGTGACAATGCCAAACTGCTTCAATTCGTCGACGTAGCCGACGTAACAATGGGCTATGTCTATCAGCAATCCTCCGGGTGCACTTCCATCCGCTTGTTCTACCTCATTATTACAATTGTAGCCACCTTTCTTTAAACCAAGATACACGCCAAATCCATGTTGGGCGGCGACAAAGGCTTTACCCTCTTCCTTTTGGAGTTCTCTGACTTCGTCAGCACTCATCTTTGGCGTGAGTAGAACATCTGTAATTCCATCGTGATTTATGTCAACACACCACTCCAGGTAGATGGAATCATTCGCTCCAGAGGCGCGCCCAAGCCCAGCAATATGTGCAACCGGGTCTTGCACGATCTGCGCTCGCGAGGGCCAGGATAATCCTACTAGAAGGAGGAACAATAAGTTTCGCATAAAATATTAATTTAGCTCTGTCGCCACGTTAATCGTATATGTGCCCGTGAAGGTCCAAACGCCTTTCGAGAACTTCCATGGTGAATACCGGATATGGCGATCGTTGCCTACGACTTTGGTGAATCCCGCGTTCCCATTGTACACCGCAATTAAAGTACCATCGTAAGCATTAAAGGCTGCTTTGTCGTTTCCGCTGGTTGGACAAGATTGAGACTGGAGAGACGAACTCACATCGTTAATGAGCCAGTTGTACAGTCTGGTTGCGATGGGCTTTTTCATCTGCGTAAGCTCAGTTATTGCTTGCAACGTATTCGATCGATAATTCCAAATCCAACCGCGATCTTCGATAAAGTCCGGATCGTCTGATTGATAGGTAAGCTGAAACAGCCCGTATCCACCAGAACCCTTCGCATCGGTTTTTATAGTGCCATCGCTATGGAACGTGGTGTCATTGTTCCAGTTTGGCTTTCCCTCCTTACCCGGTGCCTTTGAATTTTGGGCTCCTTGGTTCAAAAAATGATTGTAATGAGTATGACTATTCGGCGGAGGCGGCGCGCCTTCGTCTTGAGTCTCCCATTTTGCGATAGCGTACAGATACCAGAAAGGTCCACACACGCTGTTGATGTAGGCCTCGCAGATGGCTGGGTTCGGGTTTTCGCCCGCAATTCGAAACTTGAAGTCGATCTGTGGAAGCAATGTCATCGAAGCGTCGTTGCTCAAGATTATCACGCTAAGCGTGGCATCTCCACCGAAAAAGCCGAAATCATTCACCTCTTCCTGCCAATCGGGGTCTTCATAGATATTCCAGGGCGTACCATCGGTGACTTTATGCCAACTGCTCTGAAAATTCTGGGAAAGAGATGCAGCTATCGGGATAGTTACTGTATCTTCTGACACGGCCGTGTTCTGAACCGCTCCAGTATCGAAGTCTCTATGGGGATTGGTGAAGCGGTCGTGAAAGGTAACTTGTAGTTTCCAGTAGACATTTGTCCCAGGCAGGCCATTCGGGCCACCAATCTGCGCCTGCAAGTGCGGCATGCGCGGCGCATTGCTATTATTAGGATCGTTCCCGGCGATCCAGGCAACGGCGCCGATGTTCGTGTCAGTACTGGATTGCAGGAATTGGATTGGCATGTCATTCCCGTTCGCTCCGTTCCGGACTGTCGGATCAGCCTTGTTGGTTAGCTGCACCGGAAGTAATAGCATCGCGTCGCGCTCAGATGCGGGGCCGGTGTCGCCGTCGGGATCGCCGATGGCGGAGATGACGCCACTGGAGTTGATCGAATTGAGGGCGAGATTCGACGCGCCGGTCATTTCGTGGAGGTCGGTGGTGCCATCGCTCAGCTCGCGGAAGAGAAACGTGCTCCATTCCCACGTGTCCGGCTGGTTGGCGTCGCGGCGGATTTGAGCGGAAAAGACGATGTAAAGGACCGGTTGGACGGCGGGACCCGTCACCGTGGCCCGGTTGCTCATCAGCAAGGGATAGATGTTCTGAAGCTCTGATTGTAGTTCCTTTTGGATCATCCCTGCATCGCTGCCGCTCAACAGAAAGTGTTTTTTGCTGGTGAGATCTCCCTGCTCGATCAGGTATGGCGCGCTTCCGCCAACCAACACATCGTTGTTGTCGTTGATGGCGACGCCGCTTCCATCCAAGTTCTGAGTTTTTTGCTGATCAGCGTCCCAGAGTGCAGGTATTCCCAGGTCACCGAGGTAGAGCGTCCCGATCGCCCAATGGGCCTTGTTGATCGCGCCTGGGTAAAACCCTTTGAATATTACCCCGGACTGGTTGGGTAGCAAAGGCGTAAAAAGCGGAGCCGTGTAGTCGTTTCCATCGAAAGTAACACCCGCAACGTATCCGACTGAAAATATGGGCGATTCGGGGAGGCCAGATTGCCACACCAATCCTGGTACATCCGTGTTGAAGGCATCAAAGTTGATGTGCCCCCCGCAAGATCCATCCGAGGCGATGCAGTCAATGAAGGTACCTTTGTTCAAGGTGGGCTCAGGCACACCAACACCCGACCACAATGTCTGTGCTGGCGCCGGCCAGGAAAAATAGGCCGAGGATCCTTCGCTGAGGGGCTGCGGTGCGGAGTTTGTACACTGAAAAGGCAAACCAAAGCCAATCCAGTCAGGTTGGTAGTCTGTGTACCAGCCGGCATTGCCGAAAACGGTGCCCGCAGACGTGACAAACTCGGGCACGAACTCGTGCGTAGCGGGAGCTGATGCTGGGTATCCTCCAGTTAAAGTGCCCGGCGTTTGTAAGGGGAAGTTTGCTCCTGCGACCAGCGGCGCGCCGTTTTGCCACAGCATGGCGACGCAGTTTCCGGTCGGATAATAATCGGGGGAACTGATTTGGCCGGAGGAAACCGTGGCAGTAGGACTCGTAAAATAGGCAAACGCCGCTTTGTTCTGATCATCAAGCGCCATCATGGCTACGTCGTTGCTACCGAATTGCACATTGCTGATGTCGATGGTCGCATAAGACTGCACCGGAATGTGGAAGTAAGGAATTTTACCCTTCCGCTGTCCAAAACAAACCGACAGCGGCAACAGATAGCATACGGCTACCACCAGAATAGAACACCACCTTGTCATTGGGCTAGTGCGCAGGGAAGGTGTAAGAGGTTGTGCCCGCCGGCACATTTGCCAAGGTGACCCAGTTGCCGTGGGCGTCCATGTATTGCAGCGTGATTGACTCGGTGTCCGTGGGATCGGTATTGTTTGTCCAGGTTACGATCCCGCTGCCGTCGGGGTTGAGGGTGGCGACCACGTTGGTTGGGTCGAATGGGGAAGAGTACGTGCCGCTGCCGCCGTCCGACGACTCGGTGAATTGCGCGCTCGCCGAATAGTTGCCGCTGCCGGGTGTCGCGGTGATCTGGCTGGTGCTGTTGGTGGCGTTTGGCAACTGGAAAAAGACGGTGGCTTGTCCGTTTTGGTCGGTCAGTACTGTGAGAGCGGCGCCAGGTGCGCTATTGCTGGTTTTCTGCAGTTGGCCGCCGCCCTGGCTGACGGTGAACTTCACCGGGGCGCCGATGAGGGGATTGCCACCCGTGTCAGTCACGGCGACAACCAGCGGCAGTGGTACGAAACCGGACGGGGGGCCGGTCTGGCCGTCGCCACTGACGATGGCCAAGGCTGGGGTCTGGCCGTTGTAGAAGTCGTTCGGGTTCAAGCCTTGCTGGAAGGCTTGCAAGTTGGTGAGACCGTCGCCGCGGGCGGCCAGGGCGTTGGGATTGACGTTGAGCGTGCCGAAGTAGTATTTTTCCCACCAATCGGGGATGCCGTCGTTGTTGGTGTCGTTGGCGGTGGTGGCCTCGGTCAGGTCGAAGGAGAAGAGGTTTTTGACCTGGCCGATGTTGGCGGCGGCGTAGTCGTTGGGGGGAGCGGCTGAGCCTGCCCAGGGATAGGCGCTCGTGTAGCCGATGGCGATCAGGCGATCGTAGAAGGGCTGGGCGACGGTCTTGAGCATGCCGAGGTTGACGGGCGCGAAATCGCTGGATTGCGTCGTGGGTGTGGCCCAGGCGTTGACCAGAGCATGGACGGGGTCGCCGGCGCCACCGGGCAAGTTGGCATCGAGGCTCCGCGGCGGCCTGGGTGGCGATGAACTTGAGTTGGCCCTGGTTGACGGCGGCGTAGTCGTTGGGGGTGGCGGCCGGGTTGGTGACGCCGCGGTCGGTCCACCAGCCGGGCGGAGCCGCTTTCAGCAGCAGCAACGGCAGGAGTACGCTCGTGAGCAGACAAAGCGACCCGAGCAAGCGCAGCGAGCTGACGGACGAACGGGCCGAGGCGCGTTTGAGCCGGAATTGATGCATGGGAGAGAAGACTGCGCGGGGTTTCGCCTGGCTGGGTGTCGCGGGAGTGGCTAGGCTCGCACTCTAGGGAGCAGGGCTCGGCTGGGCGGTGAATGATCCCATCGACAGGTCTCCTTGGGGCTGGACGATGATCGCTCCGGCGACCAGCAGTTTGCCGGCGACACTGGTATCCCCATTCTTCTTGACCGAGAACGCGTTGGAAGGCGCGGCGGCCGATTGGCCGTTGCCGACGGTGAATAAATCGTCGGTGGCGACCCAAGTATGGGGATTGCCGCCAGTCACGCCGTAAGCGCCGGCGGTGAACTGGTAGACACTGGTGGCTGCGGTTTGTCCGGCGGCCACCGAATAATCTCCGCTCGCCACGGCTGAATTGCCCAAAGTGGTCGAATAGTTGCCACTGGCATGAGAATAATTGCCGACAGCCAAAGCGTTAGTACCATCGGCGTTCGCGTTGTAGCCCAACGCCTCCGAGGCCCAACCCGTTGCCGCTGAATTACCGCCCAGCGTGGTCGAATAGTACTAGCTGGCAAGTGATCCTTCACCTATGGCAGTAGAAAGATACCCGCTTGCCACGGATACGTACCCTAAAGCCGAGGCATAATAATAGGTCGCGTGGGATTGATACCCCAAAGCAAGGGAAGAGAAACCGCTGGCTTGAGACCCGTTCCCCAAGGCGATAGCATTGCCACCGGACGCAGTTGCTCCAGCAAGCGCGACCGCGCTATTACCGGTAGCTTGAGAGTTGCCACCCAAGGCCGGTCTTATCTTAGTGCCATTCTTGACTGACCCCTATCTGCTTCCCTATCTGCTTCCCTATCTGCTTCCGCGTATCCACCTTTCCCTCGATTCTATTGCGACAACATTGTCCAGCCGATAAGCCATTCGTCTACGGTGTTGCTTTCTGTTCTGCGGGACCCGGTCTAGCATCAGCCGGGACGTCGTTGAGATAGGTTTCCGCACTTTTCTTTGCCTGTCCGGAAAGCGCCGCGTCACAATATTGGACCATACTTGGATCGTCGGCGTAAAGGACTTTTGCCTTCTGCAATATACTTTGTACTACCGGGCTTTCGTAATTGTAGTCGATCACCCCTCTTACGTTTTTGTCTCCTGGGAACAATGCCCATTTCAACAGCTGCCTACTAATCACATTTGTTTGCGCCAATACTGTGGCCTTATCCAAAAACCGGAGATAACTGCCAGAAGGTAAAGACTGAAACGCCACGAAGAGGATCGTCTTGTCTGTTTCAGAAGGCGCGACGGTCGCAAGATCGCTCAGCAGTTCTGCCCAACTTTCTTGAACCAAAGTTTTGAGTTGCGAAAATTCGGAGGATTTGCGCCACTTTCCCCCTTCAATTATAGAGTCTGGATATCGGTAATTCTCGGGAATGCTCTTTTCCACTTGCATCAGCAAGCCGTTTATCTGCGAAGCTTCTGTTGTGTTCGCCCTAATGGCACTGGCACGAAACAAGACCAACATCATAAGAAATACAAACGGGTTAGCAGTTCGGAGTTTCATAAATCGGTCTTAGGGTCTATATGTACGCATGCCTGACGTACCATCGTAGAAATCAGGGTATTGTTTGTTCACGGTGCCCGACACCCCGGCTCCAATGCCGCCTCCGTCATAGTCAATTATAGCACAATGTCCCGCATCGGATGCATCAGGATGAGCAATAACATATCCCGGTTGCGGGAACGAATCTCCCGACAAGAGGGGCCAACCCGCAATCACAGTGCTGAAGTTGAATGGTATGTGGCTTGTGCTCTTTATGCCGGCCCACTGATTTGCTAAAGGGGGATAATTATTGACTCCACCATTGATCACCGGAACAGTCGCGCCAACTGCGCAACAGCGGTGAGCGACAAATATGTTGCACCTAATAATCGCGTTGCCCGTCGTCCCGAACCCTGAAAAGCCGTACTCAGGAGAGATGGTCACATTGGATGCATAAGCCACACTCCCAAGATACCGGTCGGCTTCATTTCTGATATTAACCTGCATCTGCGTGTCACAAATGCCAAGTGAGTCAGGGTCGCCCTTTTTGCCTGGACCCATAGGACCATTACTTGTTTTTAACTCGTCCTGCTTCCTGACATATTTTACAGCATTGGCATCGTCACTGAAAAATACCGCTTCGACTTGGAAAATACCACTCGTGGTCGGAGTCCAATCAAATTTGGGACCGCTACAATCGTTCCTATCGCCTGCCATGGTGTGTACTCTCCACTGGTTATTAGCTGTCGAGATTTCCAAACTGGCTGTCCTGATGCGATTGGCGTCTGGTTTAGCAAAGTGCCGTTAAGGCTAAACGTAAGGGTGTCAGTACAGTAACGATAACCCCATCGTTCGGTCGCACGCCAGTTGGTGGTCCGTCATTGGCTTTGTTCCAAATGGTTACGTCCACCGGCACCAGCAACAGCGCGTGCGAAAGGGTCGAGACGCTGTTGGTCGTGCCGCGGGCGGCGATGACGCCGTTGGAGTTCATGGTAACGATCTCCGTTATATTCGTACCCGTCGGCAGCGCCATTTCGGCGTAGTTCCACTTGCCCGAGTTGTCACGAGTCCACAGCGTGTTGAGTTGTCCAGCAATCGGGGGCGTCGGGGGATTGCTGGTCAGGTCCTCCGCCGTGGCCAGGATGTGGATGGTGGCGTCGGTGGTGGCGTCTGGCGCCAGCGGCGGCGCTGGCGCAGGCTTCACCTGGTTGCAGATAGAATAGGGTTGGATGCCCAGGACTTGCCACTGAAACCAATACGGCAATGTGTCCCGCAGCGTCGTGCTCGATTGGTTCTCCCACAAGGTGCCTTCCAGCAAATTGCCCGCGACATACTTGCCTTGCACCGCCACTTGGTTTTGGTCGTTCAAGTCGATGGCCGTGCCCATCACCGTGGTCGCAAAGGAGTTGCCGGTCCACAAACCCGCACCACCGATGGCCCAACCATTGGCGTTTACGGCTGTAAAGCCGGGGCTGCTATCTTGAGTCACGGTCAGGTTATTGGCCTGCTGGATCGCAGGGTCGATGTTCGGCCACTCGCGGGACTCGAACGCCACGGTTTGCCCCTGTTTGTTTCGGATCCACTCCAAGCGGTCGAGCACATGATAACCGCTGGGATCCGAGGGGGTCGAGTCGATGTAGGTGCCGTTTCCCTTTTCAACGCCGTTGTCGAAATCGATCATATTGCGATCTGTCAAGATATGTTGACTGACCCCTATCTGCTCCCATAAATTCGCGGTCACTGAGCAGCTCTTTGCTGGTTCGGGTTGTATTCCAAATTGCGGTCGCCCGGCGTGGGATTGTAATAAGATTCAATCGTCATGAAGTGATCGCCACCGGCAACGATATCCAATGTGATCCGAGCGTAGTGGCCGTCAGCCGTTTTTACAAAGTATTGCCGCTTCCCTTGGGGCGACCATCTATCCCGAGGCGGCGCAATATCGTCAGTTGATTGATAGCCTTCTGCTGGAGCTTCAAAATCAAATTCCCCCTCACGCTTGACCAAACCGCCACCCACTACCGATACCTGGCACTGCCATGGATAGTGACCGCGGGCGTCCTTGTTTTGATCTTCCGTCCAACATTGCACTTCCAAGTCACCCTGCGGTGTAGACCGACCCGTTCGTAAATTAACCAGTTGGAGTTCGCCATTTTTCGCGATGCTTATCGATCTTCCCCAATGAGCCAACGCAACTCCTCCGCCCTCTTTGCGCAAAACGAAAATCGCCGGGGTGTCACTGGTCGGCGGGGTCACGCTGTCCTTTGCGCGCACTCCGGCATAAGTAAATCCATCATAAGAGCCTCGATGCCCGTCAAATGAAGGAGTTTTGTAGTACCCCTCTTTCGACACATCGACGTAAAGACTGGCCCCATGAAGCCCCGCGATGGAAAAGTTTCCGTCCTTATCACTCGTTCCAGAGTACTTGGAATTATCAGCATTCGGGTCAATTTGATTTGCAACTTGATAGGCTATATGCGCACCCGGAACCGGGTCGCCTTTGTCATCTATTGCCTTTCCGTAAAAGGAAATCGGAGTCATAAGAAGACCTAGATACTTGGCAATGGTAACCGGTTCGTTCTTTTCCGGGATTCCCTTGCTGACCAGTCTAGGATAGGCCGATGCAGGTCGCCCGAGTGGAGATGGAGGTCCCGATGGTGAAGTTAAAGATTGAGGGGCGCTCGTCGTTCCGGTTTCTGCCCGTGACGGGGTAACAACACGCTTCGTCCTTGGCCAAAGCAAGAGCGCGACGGCAAGCAAGAGAGCGATTGCCGCAATATAAAAACCGATTCGATTTTTCATGGGTGGGAGGGAAATAGGGGTCAGTCAACATCTCTTGACAAGGTTAAGGCGACGCAAGCTGCTTCGCTGCGCGGCGGAGAATCTGGCTGACGTTGGCGGCGCTTTTCATGCGCAGCCGCTCGGCGATCCAGCTTTGGCTAACGGTGGTTTCCTCCCAGAGGTGTTGCGCCAAGGCGATCTTGCGCGGGTCCAACCCGGGTAGATGCGCGAGCCGATCAGCAGGAAGATCGTGCACCCGCAAACCGGCCTGGAGCAACTCTTCCGCCTGGGGCGCTCCGTGGGCCTGCTGCACCGGCGAGCTTCGATAAGTCCGATTGGGCGCGGCGCGGGATCGCGCACCGACTAGCCCCAGCAACTTCTCGGCAAACGCTTGCCCGCCCCAATACCAGCCCTGCCGCAAATGACTGCTACGAGCATCGCCGATGGCAGGCGGTACGCCGCAATCGCGGCGCTGCTCGTGGCGGGCGATGGCGTCAAGCCGTTCCACGTACCGGCGCCGACCCGCAGTCGTATCCGCAAAGACAAAGGCTGCCAAGGCGCGCGTGACCTCCAGCCAGGGAACCCGCCGGCTGGGCAGAACCGCGAAGCCGCGGGCCAAGCTGCTCCACGGATAAGTCATGACGCTTTCACCTTGTTCGATGTCAATGAGGCCCGCCCGGACGGGGTTCAGGTGAATGTAGTTGATCAACGTACCGTAGAAGTCGCCGGCCTGGCCGTCGACCGGAATGGCTTTATAGCGGTCGCCAAAGAGCCGGCCCCATGTCCGATGCCGGCTATTGAAGCGGCGCGTATAAGTGTTCTGCAGCCATTGCATGCCCGCAACCAGATTCGGCTCGGGTGTTTCCAGCAAAAATGGGAGTGATACTCAGCAGCACCCAGGCATGGACGCGCCAACCAGTGCGCCCACAGGCCCTAATCTGAGCCCCACTCCATTCGATCCCGTTGTCGGAGCTGCCGGAACCGGATCACCAAGCTTTTTTGACCGTTACGTCCACCGGAAGGAGAAGCAGCGGATCAGTCTCGCAGGGCCTTCCACAGTTCGGAGGCTCGCCTCTGGGTGAATCCTCTTGTGGTATTGAGCACTCCTTTCTCATAAGGATCGGCACCTTGGGATGTTACGCCGTATTCAGGGTTGAACGGTCGCCAGTCAATCGCAGGCTTTTGCAGGTATTCAGCTAAAAGAACCTTCGTAATTCTGGGAACATATTTCCTGTTCAAGTTGTCGTTTCGCAGCAAGCTCTTGATTTGCTTGTCTTCCAATGGGTTTGAATACTCCTCATCCTGATTTCTCGAAATTCCCGGGAGGTTACCAACCTGAAGATGGCCCGTGACATCTACGCTGTAAGTGAAGACCGAGTACGTCTCCTTTCCCGTATAAATTTCTGCGAGCCCTCGCATGCCATTGTCTTTTGGTGTCAGTAGGTAAAAAGTCGGAATGCTTCCAAATTCCACGCTGTCAGAAGCAAGCATGTATTTCGCTTTATCTATGCTGGTATAGGCACTCCAGGTCGAGCGCTTCTGATTTGAGAGCACCGATAGGCAAATAAATAATACGGGAGACGCATTTAAGCCGATTGGGGCTTCGAACCGAAGCAGATAGCCCCCAGGCGGCTGCGCTCCTGAATGACCTGTCCATACCTCTCCCTCTAAAAGTTCTCCTGTTTCAGGATTTACATTATTCTTCAGGTAATCGCGGACGGGATCACTGCAAGTTTGGGAGCGTGTGATATTCGCAAAGAGCGCGAGAACCAGGAAGATGGAGAGTGAAGATTTCATAATCATTTTGGTGCAACAGCATGACTATCGGCGGATTCGATTTCCACCGTGACTAGGTCAACATAGCTTTTATTGTCAGGAGGAGTGGTGCGGTTGCGATTAAATTGCCAGGCGGAGCGATTCCATTGTAGGTAGTGTCCTGTACCACCAAGACCGTTATTCAGCTTAATTGCTTCCGCTGCCTCGAATGTCTCACCGTTGTTTTTCGGTTTCGAGAAATCATTATCGTCGTAGAAAGAGGCGGTCGCCGTACTTGGAAAACCGTAACGAGCGTCACCGCCGTACATAGTTGCTGGTTGGCTTGATGGATATACGTGGGGATTTTGCTCATCTCCAGAATCTGGATTTGCTTCCCGGGGTGTCGAGAGCTTTGGAATGAGGGTGTTCGTCTTGCTTTGTTGCCCGTCAATATAGGTTATCGCCTGTGAGTATTTACTCGAAAAATCCAGCAACCCCTGCTGGACGTTGCTTTGCCAATTCCAGATCCAGCCTCTTTGCATGATAAAATCGGGATCGCCCGCTGCGTAGGTTAATTGAAATAGACCATAGCCACCAGACCCGCTGACGGGGTTTTGTGTGCTTCCGTCATTGTTCCAATCCGGTCTGCCTTCTTTCCCTTTTTTACCCATTTTGGATTTTCCTCCACTATCAAGAAATTGATTGTAGTACGTTCTGCCTCCATCGTACTTCGTCTCGTGCTTCGCAATGGCGTAGGCGTACCAAAATGAACCAGCCACATTACTAATGAAAGTCTTGCACTTTTTTGGATCAGGATTCTCACCCGCGATTCGGAACTGATAGCTGGTTTGCGGAACGACGGTCGTTGAACCGTCGTTGCTCGTGATTATCACGCTGAGCGTCGCATCGCCACCGAAAAAGCCAAAATCATTAACCTCCTCTTTCCAATCGGGGTCATCGTAGATATTCCAGGGCGTACCATCGGTGACTTTATGCCAACTGCTCTGAAAGTTTTGGGAAAGCGAGGCAGCTATTGGGATAGTTACCGTATCTTCCGGAACGGCCGTATTCTGAACCGAGCCTGTATCGAAATCCCGGTGTGGATTATTTTTCCGGTCGTGAAAGATAACCTGTAGTTTCCAGTAAATGCATACACCAGCAAGTGCGTTACTTTCCCCAATTTGCGCTTGCAGATGCGGCATTCTAGGAGCATCGACCGGAGTGCCATTAGGGTCGTTTCCGGCAATCCAGGCAACGGCACCGATGTTCGTATCGGTACTGGATTGCAGGAACTGGATTGGCATATCATTCCCATTCGCTCCGTTCCGGACTGTCGGATCAGCCTTGTTGGTTAACTCCACCGGAAGTAATAGCATCGCATCGCGCTCGGCTGCGGGGCCGGTGTCGCCGTCGGGATCGCCGATGGCGGAGATGACGCCGCTGGAGTTGATGGAAACAAGTCTGCTAATTGCTGTCGCGCCGGAGTTGAAAGACAAAACGCCGGTGGTTTGGTCTGTGTTGCCGATCTCACGCACATCGGTGCTTTCGTCGTTGTACAGCGTCAGCAGGAATGTCGAACCTTCCCATGTGTTGTTTTTCGCACTGCGACGAATTCCGGCGGTAAAAACCATATAGAGCACCGGTTGCACGGCGGTGCCGGTCACCGGCGCGGGATTGCTCATTAGGACTGGTTGGATGTTCCTAAATTCGGATTGCTCCTCTTTGGACAGCATGCCGGGTCGGTGGCGGATTTCAAGAAGTAACGTGTGTGTGCGGGGTCACCTTTCTCGAGCAAACGCGCGGTGTCTCCACCTGCCGCCACATCATTTGCGTCGTTGATGATCGGGCCAGTCCCGTCGATCGTCTGAAGGGGGGGTTGAGCAGGGTTCCAAAGAAAAAAACGGGTTCGCACCAGGCGTGCCGTCGTCGCTCACCCCAACTGCCCAGCTGTTCATATTAACTCCTTTCGGATAGAAAGTCCGGAAGATCACGCCAGTAGGGTCCGGTGCAAATAATCCAAACCAGGGAGCTTGACTGTAGTCGTTGCCGTCAAAGATCGTAATGCCAACGTAGTTCAGATAGACGGAGCAATAAGGATATCCTCATCCCAAACAAGACCGTTGATGTTGTGAACGTATCGAAAGAGCTGCCGCCTGCATACGCGCTGCCATCCAACGACCAGGCAATTGGCATCGCGGCGGATTTGGGCGGAAAAGACGATGTAAAGGACCGGTTAGACGGCGGGACCCGTCACCGTGGCGGGATGCCCTATTGTTCGGGCGTTTGGTGCCGCTTCAAGACGGTAAACTCCGAGCGGATTACGCCGTCTTGATAAATCCTAACGGTACTATCTGGGAAGCGGCGAAGAAAACTCGCCCAGGGTGGGATAGGATTCTTTTCGGCTGCTTCCACGGCAACATTGACTGGACGTTGTCCCGATCGGCAACCCGGTGGCACCATGTGGAAAAGGGAGACATCCTTCGCGAACACAGGACCTACATCAGCAGCCTCCGCCCCTTTTATATCCAGCGCTTGAAGTGTTGAAGGTATCATACCGTTGTGAGCAACTTCATAGGACAATAATGCGTGCGCTATTACGTCTGCGGTATACATCTGCCGGTCGAGTTCGTGGCTCGCGCGCGCTGCATATCTTATAAACTCAACCATAAAAATGCACGAAGAAATCAGCGTCAGCGTGCAGGCGGCACCAAGAATCCAACATCCTCGCACCCGCGGTTGGAGGACCAGTTTCATCGGTCAGCTTCCTGTAGAGATCATTGCTGAAAGCCCTGTCACGGGGGTTCGAATCCCCCCCATCCGGATCCCTCAGTGCGATAGCTTAATGCGCGCGCTCTCGCTCCTGCCGCGCTTCCCACGCCACCAGTTCATTGAACTTGGCATCGATCAGAGGTTTGTTCTGCGCGTACTTCGCCCTCAAGACAGCAAGGCTGCTGCCGTTCGTGCCATAGCCTGCAAAGAAGTTCGCGGCAGAAGTAACGCCGCCGGTAAACTGTCGGGCTTGTTCCCATGGGCCTGACTCGAGCAACTTCGCGACCAACGTGGGGTTGATAGTCATCAGGTCTTGTGGTCCCACGGGCGCTGGTTGCTCCTCCCAGTCCGGTTCCATAAAAAACCCATGAACCGAAAATAGTTTAACAAGGTTGGACAATGTTGCGGTATCCACCTCTCCGTTGTGCTGCTGTATATAAGCGCCCGCTGCCATAATCAGATAGTGCCCGGCGTCGTACATTTGATTTTCAAACTTCCTCAAATAATGCTCCGGGTCTTCGCTGTTCTTGTTTCGCGCGAAGTATTCGGCCATCTGCGGAATCACCTTAAATGCATCCTCTTGACTACCGCTCACAACCGCTTTGTCTAGACTCGCCTTCCATGCCTGAAGCTTAGGGTACCATGCCGATTGCTTCCCAGTGGAGTTATCCGGTGCTTGGGAGAGTGACTTGGTTATAACCGCATCAAGGTCCCTCAAACCTTGAACATCGTCCTGGCGGAGTCTCCCGGCAGGAAAGTCTTTTGATTGCGAATCTGCGGTCTCTTCGGGCTGAGCACAGAGTGACTGCGCGGTCAGCAGGCCGAGCAATGCACAAACAATGATGCACTTATTCATGGCTAGGGGCTCTCCACTTTGATTTTCAAACCGTGGTAATTCTGCAGGATATACTGAACCCGCTTGCAGTCGTTCCAGGTCTGAATGCCGATGCATCCCATGGTCCCGTCGCATTCTCCATCTGGATGAATGGCTATCCCGCTGCGGTTCTGCATCGTCGAAGGGGAAATCGGGTCTAGGAGATACTCAAAATGTACTTCGTTATTGCCCGGTGCCCCCTTACTGCTGTCAACGGAGGGGTTGTAGATATAATCTGTGGCATATTTCTGCCGGCCACTTTGGGAGGCATCTGTGGCATTGTCTTGCGCCCAACGAACCATGGCGCCTTCTTTAATGGATGAGCCCTGATATGAAACGTCAGGATCGCTCGGAGGATTCTTAACGCTGTCTGTGAACCACCCAAGCGGAGTGTGCCCCCCCCCACTATGATATATCCCTTTCACCCATGGAACATCATAGGCATGGCCCCACGCTTTTCCGCTGATTACATTCCAATTATAGAGTCGATTCCCATAATCGGTGGCATCGTTACCGTCACCTGAAAACTCGTGGTTGTAAATTGGTGTTCCCGCCTTGTTGTACACGCGGCCTTTACCATCATAAAAGTAAAATGTCCCGACAGTCCCGGGGGCATCTGAAACCTCAAAATCGAGAAACCCGCCTCGGTAGACCAACAGGCGCACCGTAGTAGTCGTACCACTCGGGTCAATAAATTGGTATTTCATCATGGCTCCACCCAGATACTTCCCGGAGCTAGCGGTGGATCCTTCATAGCCGAAATTCTGCGTGCCTGAGACGAAAAGAACGCATGAGCCGGTGGTCACGATCTGGTCCAGATAGGAACCGTCCGGGGTTGACGGATTGATCACGAAATCTCCAGCATCGAGCGGATTCCCCTTGGTATCATAAAAGGCAATATGGCTCGGGCCGGTTTCCGTTACCGAACTGCTGCTCGCAGGTTGCTGCGACCCATCGACCTGCATCCCGGTTCCCGTCAATTGAAGCGTTCCGTTGACCACAAGACCCTTGGGCCAGTAGAGGACGATCTTCACCAAGTCGTGATCCTGATCCGCGTCCACACGGCCGTTTTGGGCATTGGTCGTGTAATTGGGAGTGCCTGACACCTCCGAATCTTCTGCGTCTTCCAGCATTACGGTAGATTGTCCGTAATCCCCTCCCGTGTTAGGAACTGTGTCACCTGGCTGATTCACTGATCCGCGCCAGTGTCCCTCTATCTGCATTGGAACGAGCAGCATCGCATCGTGCTCGGCTGCCGTCCCCGTGTCGCCGTCGGGATCGCCGATGGCGGCGATGACGCCGCTGGTGTTGATCGAATTCAGGGTGAGGTTTGAGGCGCCGGTCATTTCGTGGAGGTCGGTGGTGCCATCGCTCAGCTCGCGGAAGAGAAACGTGCTCCATTCCCACGTGTCCGGCTGGTTGGCGTCGCGGCGGATTTGAGCGGAAAAGACGATGTAAAGGACCGGTTGGACGGCGGGACCCGTCACCGTGGCCCGGTTGCTCATCAGCAAGGGATAGATGTTCTGAAGCTCTGATTGTAGTTCCTTTTGGATCATCCCTGCATCGCTGCCGCTCAACAGAAAGTGTTTTTTGCTGGTGAGATCTCCCTGCTCGATCAGGTATGGCGCGCTTCCGCCAACCAACACATCGTTGTTGTCGTTGATGGCGACGCCGCTTCCATCCAAGTTCTGAGTTTTTTGCTGATCAGCGTCCCAGAGTGCAGGTATTCCCAGGTCACCGAGGTAGAGCGTCCCGATCGCCCAATGGGCCTTGTTGATCGCGCCTGGGTAAAACCCTTTGAATATTACCCCGGACTGGTTGGGTAGCAAAGGCGTAAAAAGCGGAGCCGTGTAGTCGTTTCCATCGAAAGTAACACCCGCAACGTATCCGACTGAAAATATGGGCGATTCGGGGAGGCCAGATTGCCACACCAATCCTGGTACATCCGTGTTGAAGGCATCAAAGTTGATGTGCCCCCCGCAAGATCCATCCGAGGCGATGCAGTCAATGAAGGTACCTTTGTTCAAGGTGGGCTCAGGCACACCAACACCCGACCACAATGTCTGTGCTGGCGCCGGCCAGGAAAAATAGGCCGAGGATCCTTCGCTGAGGGGCTGCGGTGCGGAGTTTGTACACTGAAAAGGCAAACCAAAGCCAATCCAGTCAGGTTGGTAGTCTGTGTACCAGCCGGCATTGCCGAAAACGGTGCCCGCAGACGTGACAAACTCGGGCACGAACTCGTGCGTAGCGGGAGCTGATGCTGGGTATCCTCCAGTTAAAGTGCCCGGCGTTTGTAAGGGGAAGTTTGCTCCTGCGACCAGCGGCGCGCCGTTTTGCCACAGCATGGCGACGCAGTTTCCGGTCGGATAATAATCGGGGGAACTGATTTGGCCGGAGGAAACCGTGGCAGTAGGACTCGTAAAATAGGCAAACGCCGCTTTGTTCTGATCATCAAGCGCCATCATGGCTACGTCGTTGCTACCGAATTGCACATTGCTGATGTCGATGGTCGCATAAGACTGCACCGGAATGTGGAAGTAAGGAATTTTACCCTTCCGCTGTCCAAAACAAACCGACAGCGGCAACAGATAGCATACGGCTACCACCAGAATAGAACACCACCTTGTCATTGGGCTAGTGCGCAGGGAAGGTGTAAGAGGTTGTGCCCGCCGGCACATTTGCCAAGGTGACCCAGTTGCCGTGGGCGTCCATGTATTGCAGCGTGATTGACTCGGTGTCCGCGGGATCGGTATTGTTTGTCCAGGTTACGATCCCGCTGCCGTCGGGGTTGAGGGTGGCGACCACGTTGGTTGGGTCGAATGGGGAAGAGTACGTGCCGCTGCCGCCGTCCGACGACTCGGTGAATTGCGCGCTCGCCGAATAGTTGCCGCTGCCGGGTGTCGCGGTGATCTGGCTGGTGCTGTTGGTGGCGTTTGGCAACTGGAAAAAGACGGTGGCTTGTCCGTTTTGGTCGGTCAGTACTGTGAGAGCGGCGCCAGGTGCGCTATTGCTGGTTTTCTGCAGTTGGCCGCCGCCCTGGCTGACGGTGAACTTCACCGGGGCGCCGATGAGGGGATTGCCACCCGTGTCAGTCACGGCGACAACCAGCGGCAGTGGTACGAAACCGGACGGGGGGCCGGTCTGGCCGTCGCCACTGACGATGGCCAAGGCTGGGGTCTGGCCGTTGTAGAAGTCGTTCGGGTTCAAGCCTTGCTGGAAGGCTTGCAAGTTGGTGAGACCGTCGCCGCGGGCGGCCAGGGCGTTGGGATTGACGTTGAGCGTGCCGAAGTAGTATTTTTCCCACCAATCGGGGATGCCGTCGTTGTTGGTGTCGTTGGCGGTGGTGGCCTCGGTCAGGTCGAAGGAGAAGAGGTTTTTGACCTGGCCGATGTTGGCGGCGGCGTAGTCGTTGGGGGGAGCGGCTGAGCCTGCCCAGGGATAGGCGCTCGTGTAGCCGATGGCGATCAGGCGATCGTAGAAGGGCTGGGCGACGGTCTTGAGCATGCCGAGGTTGACGGGCGCGAAATCGCTGGATTGCGTCGTGGGTGTGGCCCAGGCGTTGACCAGAGCATGGACGGGGTCGCCGGCGCCACCGGGCAAGTTGGCATCGAGCTCCGCGGCGGCCTGGGTGGCGATGAACTTGAGTTGGCCCTGGTTGACGGCGGCGTAGTCGTTGGGAGTGGCGGCGGGGTTGGTGACGCCGCGATCGGTCCACCAGCCAGGAGGAGCCGCTTTGAGGATGAGCGGCAGGGCGACAGCCGAGGTGACACCGAGCAGACAGAGCAAACGCAGGGAACGGACCGCCGAAGTCTGCCTGCGGTGAGTGGAGAGGAAGGTGCTCATTGTGTGGGGCGGCAGGGCGATAGCCAGGTGCAACTCAGGCGCGCACTGTTACTGCGTTGGCCGAGCGGGAAACGTGTCCTGGGTAAACTGGCCCATGGTCAGATCCCCTTGGGGTGCAATCCGGACCGGTCCCTCAAAACGCACCAGGCCGGCAAAATCGCTTGGACTGGCCGTGGAAGGATCCAGGATCACGGACGGCGGCGGCACGGCGGGTCCGCTTGTGGCATTGGCGTCGGGCGCGGGATACAACAGCAACCGGCTGGCTTGGTCCAGTTGCATCATGGGGGTCACACCCGTGCCGTCGGAGGTGGCGGCGTCCCACAGCCAGGTGGACAACGGGCGGCTGGCGGTGAATTCGATGCTGGCCGGCACGGTCACCGGTTCCCCGTCGTTGTAGGATAGACTCAAGCCGGCCTGGCTGGGATTGGTGGACCAACTGCCGAGGCTCAGGAAATTGCCCTGGATCTGAAAAACGCCGTTGGCGGTTTGGGCGGTGCTCGGCAAATCCGAATTGCCGGACGGCGTCTAAGTGGCGGCATTGACGTCGGTCAACGCATTTGGCGCGGTCGAGGAGCTGCTCCAGACATAAGCTCCCGGCTGTCCGACGCTGGCGCCATTGACGTACGTCGCGGTGCCGCCAGAGGAAGGATTGACGGTCAATTGGACCAACGCCCCGGTTGTCGCTAAGTATTCCAGGGTTGCGGTCGAAGGATTAGAACCGCGTGTGGAGTATTGAGCCAAGGGATTGCCATCGCTTGCCTGGCTGAAGCCACTTACCTGGTAAGTACTACCTCCATAGACAAAGCCGCTCACACTTAACGCAGGGACAATCGACGAGCCTTGAGTGATGTAAGGGATTCCATTAAACCCCGTGAGTTGAATCGAACCAGAACCAGATGAAGAAGCCACCTGATAAGTCGGCAGCCCCATTAAGTTTCCAGCCGGCACAATGTCTTCGGAGCTAACGTTGGAATCGCTCACCCACAAATCGATCAGGTTTCCCCCAGAATCAAAATTCGCGGGAAATCCTTGCACCGAGTAGTTCATTTGAAAACCACCTCCTGGAGGAAAGTAGACCCAATTGGGGTTTTCAGTCACTCCATTCAGTACATAACTAGTAATCTTCAAGGGAAGCGAGACAGTGCTACCCGAAACAAGCAAGCTGCAGCCGTTGATAGCGGTCAAACCGTTAGCAGCCGTCGAGTCATTTTGATAGGTGTAGCAGTAATCTCCGGGCGCTATGGAATAGTCGGCGTATTTCTGGTCGGCAAAATAAAAGTGTAGGTATGCCTGGTCTGAATAGACCAAGGTGCATCCATCTGAAAAAGTCTCAACCGATCTTGAACTGTAGTCATACCCGCCGCTGATGGCAGCGTAAGAAGAGCCGCTGAATGTAAAACTGAAAAAGGTGGCATAGGCATTCTGCACGGGTCGGAGGATGTCACCGTTAGCAGCGTACGCGTACCAGTTGATCGTTACTATCGGGTTCGATCCCACCACGCCGCTTGTTTGTATAAACGACCCGGGCAGACCTCGCGCGGTGCCATCCGTGTATGCTTGTGTCCCTCCGGACGGTGTGGTGATCGTCCAACTCACCAAGGTCCCCGTAAGAGAATATCCAGACTGGATGGTTGATCCAGCCAGCCAGACCATGGTCGCCGTGCCGCCGTTACCATCTGTGAAGTTGATGACGCTGTTGCCGCTGGTGGCATCGTCCGAAGCGCTGGTTTGTGACCAGTTGACCGAATCACTCCCTTCCTGAACTTGGAAGTTCGAGATGGGGTTGATCGTGGCCGTACCAATTTGCGCTTCAACACACGTGGAGAAAAGGACAAGCGCCGCAACGGCAAGGCAGACAGCCGCGCCAAAGCTGAACGGGTGTAAGAGTGCTTGATCGTGTCGGCGGGAAGCGGAGCGGAACGTAATCATAGAGATGCAACGTGTTGATGGGAACGCGGACAGGGGCAGCGCGGACGAAGGGGGGCTGCGCAATCCAATTCAAACCAAATCTGGGTTAGGCGCACAAGAAGATTTTCGTGCACGAATGCAAAATAGGTCGATGGTGATTTTTAGCTTCAAGAAGTTTATCTAATAGTAGGATCGCAAAGGCCGGGAATTGGTTTTGGAGAGCTTGCCAAGTCCGGCCGCGAGTGTGACAGTCTGTCGCCTTTGAAAACGAAGACTATCCTGATCGTTGATGACGAAAAACATACCCGGGACGGGTTGCGGCAATCGCTCGAGGACGACTTCGAGGTTTACGTTGCGGGGGATGTGGCGGGGGCTTTGGGGATGCTCGAGACGGAGTCGGTGGACCTGTTGCTGACCGACCTCCGGTTGGGGGCGGACGACGGGATGACGCTCATCGATCGCGCGCTCAAGATGCCCTCGCCGCCAGTTTGCATCATGATGACCGCTTATGGGTCGGTCGATACGGCGGTCGAGGCCATGAAGCGGGGGGCGTATGACTTCGTGACCAAGCCCGTGAACCTCGACAAGCTGGAGATCCTGATCCGGCGGGCCTTGCGTGGGCGGGACGTGGAGACGGAGAACCAGGAGCTGCGCCAGCAGGTGGAACGGCGCTCGGGCAAGGGGCTGGAGACGATGATCGGGCGGTCGGCGGTGATGGAGGACGTTTTCGACACGATCCGGCAGGTGGCGCCGACGCGGGCCACGGTGCTGATCGAGGGCGAAAGCGGCACGGGCAAGGAATTGGTGGCGAGCGCCTTGCACGCCTTGAGCAACCGGCGCAAGGCGCGGTTCGTGGCGGTGCATTGCGCGGCGTTGAACCCGCAGCTCCTGGAGAGCGAGCTGTTCGGGCACGAGCGAGGGGCATTCACGGGCGCGGCGGAACGGCGGATCGGGCGGTTCGAGCAGGCGGACGGCGGAACGCTGTTTTTGGATGAGATCGGGGAGATCGATCCGAGTACGCAGGTGAAGATTTTGCGGGTGCTGGGCGAGCGGACGTTCGAGCGGGTGGGCGGCAGCCAGCAGGTCAGCACGGACGTGCGGCTGGTGGCGGCGACCAACAAGCACCTGGAGACGCTGGTGGCCGAGGGGAAGTTCCGCGACGACCTGTTTTACCGGCTCAACGTGGTGCGCATCCACATGCCGGCCTTGCGGGAGCGGCGGGAGGACATCCCGCTGCTCGTCCAGGCCTTCCTCAAACAATCTTGCCAGGAGAATGAGAAGCCGCTAAGAGAGTTGACCGCTGACGCCATGAACCGCCTGCTCGAATACGCCTGGCCAGGCAACGTGCGCGAATTGCGCGCGGCGGTCGACCATGGCGTGGTGCTGGCGACGGGCCCGAAAATCACGTTGCGCGATCTGCCGCTGGCCTTGCGGCAGTGGGACGCCGCCGCCGAAGGCAGCCGGGAACGTCCGGCTCGCGCGGGGACGGCTGGAACCGGTGCGGCCGGGGCAGCGTCCTTTTCCGCCTTGAATATCCAGGCTACCAAGCACGACCTGATGCAACGCGCCTTGCAGGAGACCGGCGGCAACATCACGGAGGCCGCGCGCAAGCTCGGCATCAGCCGGCGCACGCTGCATCGCAAACTCAAAATCCCGCACCCGGAACCCGCCGCCGCCGGTTAAGAGCAACCTACCGGCACGGCCCCCCGCCCGGCTGGCCGCGGCGCCCCTGGGAACTCCGCATTTTCCCCGGCCCCGACGGCGCCTACCCGATGCCGCGCGCCAGCCTCGCCCCGCCAGCCGCTTTCTCCCACCCTCTATGGCAGCATCAACGGAAAATCGCCTTCAGGCCTTCATTCACGAGCTGGAGCAAGGCCGCCTGGCTCCGCTGATCCGCCGTGGCCTGCTGGTCGTGGTGCTGCTGGCCATTGCGCTGGTGTACCTGGGTTGGAACTTCCGGGGTTTTGTCCTGCCCGAGGCCATGGATCAAGCCCAGGTGGCGCGTCAGCTCGCGACCGGCCACGGCTGGACCACCCGCTTGATCCGGCCCCTGGCCATCTGGCAGATTCAAGCCAACCTGAGCGCCCAGCCGAAGGGGGATTTCCCGGACACGTTCAACGCGCCGCTGCCGCCGCTGGTGAATGCCATCGCGGTCAAGCTGGCCGGCGCGCAGGGCAAGTTCGCCCAGGGCGAATACATCATGCCGGCGGAGCGCTTCATCGTAGCGCTGTCGATGATTTGCTTTCTGCTCTCACTGACGGTGCAATTTTTCTTGCTTCGGCGGCTGTTCGACCAGCGGCTGGCCGGCTGGGCGGTGGCATTGACCGTGGTCAACGATTTGTGCTGGCAGTTCACGCTTTCCGGGCTGCCACAGATGCTGATGCTCTTGCTCTTCAATCTGGCGCTGTATGCCTTGCAGCGGGCGATCGAGGGCAACGTTGCGCTCGAGACCACCGCGGGCGGGGCGATCCTCGCCGATCAACCGTCTGGCGCCGTGGCCAAACCGCGGCCGATGGCGGTTTTCCTGTGGCTGGCCGGCGTGGGGGCGCTGTTCGCGTTATTGAGCCTGTCCCATGGTTTGGCGGCGTGGCTCTTTCTCGGCTTGTTGATCTTCGCCGGCGTTTACTTCCGGCAGCGCGGACCGGTGGTGCTGGTTTTGCTGGTCTCGTTCGGGCTGGTGTACGCGCCCTGGCTGGTGCGGACGTACCAGGTAAGCGGCAGCCCGTTCGGCGTGGCTGGTTATGCGATCTTCGACAGCGTGGGCAACTCGACGGCAGCGCGTATGCGCTCGAGCGATGGCCCGTTGACGGCGGGAATCGCGCCCCGCTTTTTCCGGCCCAAGCTCGAACAAGGGGTGGTGCAAGGCGTCGATCATCTGCTCGGCAACCTGGGCGGCAATGTGATCGCACTGGCGTTTTTCATTGGTTTGCTGCACGTCTTCCGGCGACTGGAGGTGGGCGCGATGCGTTGGGCGATCCTGGTGATCTGGGGCGTCGGGTTTGTCGGGATGGCGGGCACGGGCAGTCTTGCCTCCGGGGTGGCGCCGGATCAACTGCAGGTGCTTTTTCTGCCGGTGATGGTGGGCTATGGGCTCGCCTTTTTGCTCGTGCTCTTTAGCCGGCGGGAAACCGGCACCGGCGCCTTGGGGCGGATCATTCTTTTTACCGTGCTTTTCCTGCTCTCGGCGTTGCCCATGATCCTGGCGCTGCTGCCCCACAATGTGCCGCCTTCCCAATACCCGCCTTATTATGAACCCGCCATCAACCGGCTGGGGGAATGGACCACGGAGGATGAGATTATCGGCTCCGACATGCCCTGGGCCGTGGCGTGGTACGCGGAACGCAAGAGCTTGTGGATCCCGCTCAAACTGCAGGAATTCATGGCCACGAGCGACAATGGCCTGCTCAGCGGGCCTTTGGCGGGCCTTTTCCTGTCGCCGATCAGCCGCAACCAGCCCTTCCTCAGCGCCCTCTACAAGGGGGATTATCAGGACTACCAGTCACTGATCTTCGGGCGCACGGACCTGCCCCTCTTTCCTTTCCACGAACAGGTGCTGTTGCTGGGCGATCTCAGCTACACGTTCGCTTCGGACACCAAACGTTGGGACAAAGCACACGCCGCCCCGTAAACGCCCGGCGTGCCGCAGTCGCGTGCGTTTTCCGGAACGTAGCAGGCGCAGGCTTGTGCAAACGCGGGAAACCAGTTCATATTGAGCGCTCGCGCGCCTGCCCTGCCAGCCGCCGACCGATTTTTGCTCCATGTCCGCCGCCCCGCCGATACCACCTGATGCTTCGCCCACGCCGGCACCGGCGTTGAGCTTCGAGGCTGCCATGGAGCGGCTGGAGGCCATCGTCGAGCAGATGGAGAACGCCCGGTTGCCGCTGGAAGAACTGATCCGCAGCTACGAGGAAGGCACCGGACTGATCAAGGTGTGTTCGGAACGCCTGAGCGTGGCGGAGCAGCGCATCGAAATCATTACCCGGGACGCAGCCGGCCAGCCCCGCCTCTCCGAGTACCCGCCGCCGGCCAGCGCGGCCCCTGGCCCAACTCCGCCCGGCGCGCCCGCTCCGGCCGCGCAAAAGCCGGCCCGCGATCCGCGCGGCAGCTCCGCCGCGCCGGCGCCCGTCCCCAGCCGTCCAGCCCCAACGCCCAATGAAGTCAGCCTCTTTTGAACCCGTCGCCGTCCAGGCGCCTCCCGTGCCCGCGCCCAGCGTGCGATTGCTCGACTCGATCCAATCTCCGCGGGACCTGAAAGCCCTGCCGGAGACCGATTTGGCGCAGCTTGCCCAGGAAGTCCGGGACGAGTTGATCTACGTCATGAGTGAGACTAACCCGGACTCGGTGGGCGGCCACCTCGGGCCGAATCTGGGCGTGGTGGAGTTGACGATTGCGTTGCACCGGGTGTTCGATACGCCCAAGGACAAGTTCATTTTTGACGTCAGCCATCAGGGCTACGTGCACAAGATGTTTACGGCCGGCAGCAGGGCGGCCGGCATTGCCACGATCCGCCAGCACGGCGGGCTGAACGGCTTTCTCCTGCGGACCGAAAGCGAGCATGACTGCTACGGCGCCGGGCATGCGGGCACCGCGCTTTCCGCCGGGCTCGGCATGGCGGCCGGCCGGGATTTGCGGGGCGGCGATGAAAACGTGGTGGTGGTCGCGGGTGACGCAGCGTTTACCTGCGGGGTCTCGTACGAGGCGCTCAACAACGTCGCGGAGACGACGCGCCGGCTCATCGTCGTGCTCAACGATAACGAGTGGTCGATTGCGAAGAACGTCGGCGCCATGGCCGGGTATTTCAATCGCATCGCGACGAGTCCCACCTATCAACATTTGCACGAGCAGGCGGCCCGTTTCATCTCGATGATCGGCGGTAAATCCGCCCTTAAACTCGCCGGCAAAGTCGAGGCGGGTGTGAAAAACCTGCTGCTGCCCAGCGTCATTTTCGAGGACCTGGGCCTGCGCTACTATGGGCCGATCGATGGCCACGATACCGCCCTTCTGATCCGTACGTTCGAGTTCCTGAAGATGCAGGAGGAGCCGGTGATCCTCCATATCCTGACCAAGAAAGGAAAAGGCTACGCGCCCGCCATCAAGCAGCCGGATAAGTTTCACGGTCTCGGCAAGTACAAGCTGGAGACGGGCGAGACCGCCAAAGCCGCGCTGCCGACTTACTCGGAGCTTTTGGGCGACACGCTGGCGAACTTCGCGGACTCCAACCAGAAGGTCGTCGCGATTACCGGCGCCATGCCGACGGGCACGGGCCTCGTCCGCTTCCAGGCCCGCCATCCCAAGCGCTATTACGACGTCGGCATCGCGGAGGAACACGCGGCGCTGTTCGCCTGCGGCTTGGCGGTGCAGGGCTTGAAGCCTTTCCTGGCCATCTACTCGACGTTCATGCAACGCGCGTACGACATGATCATTCATGACATCGCCTTGCAGAACCTGAACGTCTGTCTGTGCATGGATCGCGCCGGGTTGAGCGGCGACGACGGCCCCACCCACCACGGCCTTTTCGACATCGGCTACCTGCGCCACGTGCCGAACGTGGTCTTCATGCAGCCGAAGGACGAGGAGGAGTTCGCGGACATGCTGTGGACGATGGCGAACTATCAAGCCGGGCCGATTGCGATCCGTTACCCACGCGGGGCCGGCACGGGCGCCAAGCCGAAGCCGCAGCCGAAATTGCTCGAAATCGGCAAGGCAGAGGTGGTGCGCCATGGCAGCCTGGGGCCGCCGCGGGTCGCGTTGTTTGGCTTGGGCAACATGTGCGCGGTGGCTGAGGAAGCCGCGGCGCTGCTCGAGCAGGAAGGGATCAGCGCGACGGTCATCAATCCGCGTTGGATCAAGCCACTGGACACCGGCACCCTGGAGTTCTTTGCGCGCAGCGTCGAATTGATCTGCACGCTGGAGGATCACGTCCTGCCCAACGGCTTCGGTTGCGCGGTCATGGAGTACCTGGGTGAAGCCCGCATCACCACGCCCGTGGTGCGCCTCGCCTGGCCGGACCAGTTCATCGAACACGGGAACGTGGCCAAGCTGCGTGAGCAGCATGGTCTGACGCCACAAGCGCTCGTGGCGAGGGTGCGTCCGCTGCTGGCCAAGCATCGTCAGCAGCCCGCGAGCGTGGCGTAGGGGGCCCGCGTGCTTCTTCTGCCAAGCGGCCTTTGTTGACCATCGTTGATGATCTCAGCCCAGGAAGCACTGGAACGGCTGCGGGAGGGCAATCGCCGCTTTGCGGCGGATGCGGGCTCCCGGGGTGCCGTCACGAATCAGACGCGCCGGCATGAGTTGACGCTCGGCCAGGAGCCGTTTGCCACGATTTTAGGCTGTTCGGACTCGCGGGTGCCCGTCGAAATCATTTTCGATCAGGGCCTGGGGGATTTGTTCGTGATCCGGGTCGCCGGGAACATTGTGGCGCCTTCGGGCATCGGCAGCGTGGAATTCGCGGCGGAACGCTTCGGCACCCGGCTGGTAGTGGTGCTGGGCCACTCGCGTTGCGGGGCCGTGCAGGCGACGCTCGAGGAATTGCAGCGCCCGCGGGAAAATCAGTCGCGCAACTTGCAGTCGATCGTGAGCCGGGTACGACCGGCGGTGGAAGGTTTGCTGGCGACCGAGCTCAAGCACCACCCGGAGGCGTTAATGCGGGAGGCGGTGCGTGCGAATATCCGGGCTTCGGCGAGTCATCTGCGGCACGGCTCGCAAGTGATCGAGGAATTGATCCGCAGCGACGGCTTGCTGGTCGTCGGCGCGGAATACGCCCTGGATACCGGCGTCGTCGATTTCTTCGACAGCGTGCCGCTAGGCGCCGACGCAAGGTAGGGAGCGCTCTCCGAGCGCATCCCAAACTGTCCGGAAACCGCGTCGTTAAGCCGGGCCCTGCCATTGGCAAGCGCTCCAGCCAATTCCGCGGCGGCGATCATTGTGTTCGCCAGCATGTCCTGCCACATTGCGCGTCTCCTCTGCCATGAAGCACCGGTTGTTCCTCAATCCCTATTTCCAGATCTTCCTCTGCGCGGTTTTCGCCACCACGGCCGAGGTGCTCCTGAAAATCGGTGCCAAGGAGACCGCGTCGCTGCCCTCAGCCATCCCCTGGCTCGGGATCAGCGGGCTGACGTCCAAGTGGATCTGGCTGAGTATCCTCTTCACGCTGCTGAGCCTCGGATCGTGGATGCAGGCCATCAGCATTCTGCCACTGAGCGTCGCCTTCACGCTGTCCAACGTCGTCCACGTCCTGATTCCCTTGAGTTGCTGGGCTTTCCTGCACGAAGCGATCAATCCCACGCGTTGGGTGGGCATCGTGTTGGTCCTGACCGGGCTGCTGATCATCGCCAAGCCCTTCGCGAAAATCGACGAGCGGATATGAGCGGATTTCTGCTGTTCCTCATCGCGGTTTCCCTGCTGAGCTTCGTCGCCGGCCAGATCCTGCTGAAGGCCTCGCTGGATGACGACAGCACGCCGGAAGTTCGCGGGTGGTCGGCCCGCCGGACCGGTTTGTTCGTCGCGGGCATTTTCGGGATGACGGTCTCCTTCTTCCTGAACCTCGGCCTGCTGCAAAAGCTGGATTTGAGCTTTCTTTTCCCGTTCCAAGGCTTGAGCGTCATCATCGTCACCCTGGGAGCCTGTGTTTTCCTCAAGGAACGACTGACGCTGCCGCTCCTGACGGGAGCGGTGCTCGTCACGGCCGGTGTGATCTGCGTCTCGGCCAGTTGATGCAAACGCAGGGCCGTTGCCGACCCGGAAAAAATAATTTGCAGGATGTTTGACATTCGTGGGAAGACACGCAAAGGTGTCCTTCCGCCAAACGGAGATTTCGGCACTTCCGTGTCCAGACGCCAATAAGTCCCTGCCCTCACCCGAAGGTCCAAACCGACGGGTAGGGGCCGCTTTGTCTCTACAGCCCAGCCTAGCCAGACCTATCTCTATGTCAGAACGCCTCTACTTCGGTAAGATCAAGGAAGCCAGTGAACCACCCAACCTGATCGAGGTTCAACTCAATTCCTACGTTGACTTTCTACAGAAGGAAATTCCCGCCAGCAAGCGGAAAAACAGTGGCCTCCAGGCCGTTTTCAAAGAGGTTTTCCCCATCGAGAGCTACGATGACAAGGCCGTCCTGGACTTCAGCCATTACGAAATCGGCGAGCCCAAGCTGAGCGCCCTGGATGCCCAGCGCGAGGGCCAGACCTTCAGCGCGCCTCTCCACGTCACCTTCCAGCTCAAAGAAGAGCGCGGGACCAAGGAGGAGAAAGTTTACATGGGCGAAATCCCGCTCATGACGCCGCAGGGCACGTTCGTGATCAACGGCGCGGAACGCGTCGTGGTCAGCCAGTTGCATCGCTCGCCGGGCATCTGCTTCGAGAGCAGCGTGCACCTCAACGGCAAGGTGCTGTATTCCTTCCGCATCATTCCGGACCGCGGCTCGTGGCTTGAAGTGCAGTTCGATACCAGCGACTTGCTCTACATCTATCTGGATCGCCGCAAGCGCCGGCGGAAGTTTCTCGCCACCACGTTCCTGCGTGCCATCGGGCACGGCTCCGATGAGGCGCTGGTCCGCCTTTTCTATGCCGTGGAGGAGTTAGCGCTCAACGAAGGGCTCGAAGACGAGTTGCTCGCCACCAAGGTGCTGATCAATGACGTGCGCGACGGTGAGATCACCGTGGCCCGCGCTTTTGAGCCCCTGACGCGCAACGTGGTGCGACAGTTGCTCGACCTCGGCGTGACCAGCGTACCGGCCGTTGACATCAAGAACGATGACACCGTCATCAAGGCCCTCAAGAAGGACCCGGCCCACGACGAGGAGGAGGCTCTCAAGGACATTTACCGCCGGTTGCGCCCCGGGGATCCTCCCACGGTGGCGAACGCCCGCGCCTTGCTCAAGCGGCTGTTCTTTGATCCCAAGAAGTACGATCTGGGCCGGGTGGGCCGCTACAAGATCAACCAGAAGCTGCAACTCGAGGCGGATCTGACCAAGCGGACGCTCGAGCCGGAAGATTTCATCTCGGCGATGAAGTATCTCATCGGCCTGCGCCGCGGGGAAGGTACCCTCGATGACATTGATCATCTCGGCAGCCGCCGCGTCCGGACCGTGGGCGAATTGTTGGCCAACCAGTGCCGCGTCGGCCTGGCCCGCACGGAGCGTCTGGTCAAGGAGCGCATGACCTTGTTCGACGTGAACGTCGATGGCATGACACCGCAAAAGCTGATCAACCCGAAGGCACTGAGCGCGGTCATTCGCGATTTCTTCGGCCGTTCCCAGCTCAGCCAGTTCATGGATCAGACCAATCCGCTGGCGGAACTCACGCACAAGCGCCGCTTGAGCGCGCTTGGGCCAGGAGGTCTTTCGCGGGATCGCGCCGGATTTGAAGTCCGCGACGTGCATCCAAGCCACTACGGCCGCATTTGCCCGATCGAGACGCCGGAAGGTCCGAACATCGGCCTCATCAGCTCGATGAGCACCTTTGCGCGCATTAACGAATTCGGCTTCATCGAGACGCCCTACCGCAAGGTGGACGGCGGCAAGGTCAGCGATCAGATCGACTTCCTAACCGCCGATCGCGAGGAGCATTTCCTGGTGGCCCAGGCGAACTCGCCGATGGACAAGAACGGCAACTTCACCGACGAGAAAATCAGTGTGCGCTACCGCGGCGACTTCCTCGAAGTCGAGCCCGCCAAGGTGCACTACATGGATGTGTCGCCCAAGCAGTTGGTTTCCGTGGCGGCCGGTTTGATCCCGTTCCTGGAGCACGACGACGCCAATCGCGCCTTGATGGGTTCGAACATGCAACGCCAAGGCGTGCCGCTAATCGTCAGCGAATCGCCCCTGGTGGGCACCGGCCTCGAAGGCAAGGTGGCGCGCGATTCGCGGGCCGTCATCGTGGCGGAAGGCGATGGCATTGCCGCGAGCGTGACAGCGGAATTCATCATTGTGACCAAGGACGGGCACATGCCCGACCCGAAGAAGCGTCTCCGGCACGATCCAGCGAGCGGCACGTACGTGTATGAGCTGCGCAAGTTCATGCGCTCGAACGCCGGCACCTGCGTCAACCAGAAGCCGATTATCAAGAAGGGCCAAAAGCTCAAAGCGGGTGACGTGCTGGCCGACGGCCCGAATACCGAGATGGGTGAGTTGGCGCTCGGCCGCAACGTGCTCGTCGCGTTCATGCCCTGGAACGGCTACAACTTCGAAGACGCCATCATGATCTCCGAGCGCGTCGTCAAGGAGGACGTCTACACGTCCATCCACATCGACGAATTCGAGATCGGCGCCCGCGACACCAAGCTCGGCCCCGAGGAAATCACCCGGGATATCCCGAATGTCAGCGAGGAAGCCTTGCGCAATCTCGGGCCCGATGGCGTTATCCGCATCGGCGCCGAGGTCAAGCCGGGCGACATTCTCGTCGGCAAGATCACGCCCAAGAGCGAGACCGAGTTGGCGCCCGAGGAGCGCCTCCTGCGCGCCATCTTCGGCGAAAAAGCCGCCGACGTGAAGGACACGTCGCTGACGGTGCCCAGCGGCACCTACGGCATCGTGATGGACATCAAGGTCAACTCGCGCAAGGAAGTCACCCGCGAGAAGCTCACGCCCAGTGAAACCAAGCGCCAGAGCAAGGCGGTGTCGGAAGACTTCCGCAAGCGCAAGGAAGAGTTGATTGAAGAGCTGACCGAGTCTCTCTCCAACGTTCTGCTCGGCGAGAAAATCCCGCTCGACGTGGTCAACGCCGAGACCGGCGAAATCATCATTCCCGCCAACCGCAAGATCACCAAGACGCTCCTGCGCAAGCTGGCCGGTGTGTACGATCACATCGACATCGATCCGAGCCCGATCAAGAACAAGATCCAGGAGATCATCCAGTCCTACGAGGGCAAGTTCTCCGAGTTGGACATCGAGCAGGAACGCGCCATGGATCGCGTCGAAAGCGGCGATGAAGTCGACCCCGGCATCATCAAGCAGGTCAAGGTTTACATCGCTTCCAAGCGCAAGCTGAGCGTCGGCGACAAGATGGCCGGCCGCCACGGCAACAAGGGCGTTGTGGCCCGGATCGTGCCGGAAGAAGACATGCCTTACCTCGCGGACGGCACGCCGGTGGACATCTGTCTGAACCCGCTCGGCGTCCCCAGCCGCATGAACGTCGGCCAGGTGCTCGAAACTCATTTGGGCGTCGCCGCGCGTGCGCTCGGCTTTAAGGTGGCCACACCGGTGTTCGACGGCATCCAGGAGAAGGACATCCAGGAATACCTGCGCCAGGCCAAAAAGGTGGACGGTTATCATTGGGTCCAGGAGAACGGCAAGAGCCGCCTCTTCGATGGACGCACGGGTGACCCGTTCGATCAGGAAGTGGTCGTCGGTTACATCTATATGCTCAAGCTCGGCCATCTGGTCGCGGACAAGATCCACGCCCGCGCGGTCGGACCATACAGCTTGGTGACCCAGCAGCCGCTGGGTGGCAAGGCGCAGTACGGCGGCCAACGGTTCGGCGAAATGGAAGTCTGGGCGCTCCAGGCTTACGGCGCGGCTTACACCTTGCAGGAATTGCTGACGGTGAAGTCCGACGATGTGCAAGGCCGCACGCGCATCTACGAGTCGATCGTCAAAGGCGACAACTCGCTGGAAGCCGGCACGCCGGAAAGCTTCAACGTGCTGATCAAGGAAATGCAAAGCCTCGGTCTCGACGTCAAAGTCGGTGGTCATACCCCCACCTATGGCGACAGCGCGGCCAACGCGGCTTAATCTCAACCGTTCGACAGCTTTAAATTATGGCTGAAGCAACCATCCCAAAGACCACTGACACTGAAAAGGCCGGCCGCTGGGCTACCATCAAATCGTGGTTTGCGGAAATGGATCGCCTGCACGCTGAGATCGAGAGAGATCAGAGCGAAACCCACCAACTATCGCTCGAGATCGAGGCTAACCTCGCCGAAACCAAAATTGTCTTAGACCGGCTTGCCACCACGTGATTTTCGACTGGTTCTTCGACGCGATTCAAAAGGTCGTATTTCTGAGCGAGATACGCACCAGAATACGGCCGATATTAAAGAGATCAGCCAGGAAGTCCGTACCCTTTCCGACGAGGTGAAGCGCTTGGCCTTTGAAATCGAACGCATCAGAGAGTCGGGCCGCTACGAACGCGAGAACTTAACGCTGCAACTCAACAACACGCTTCTCCAATTTGAACGGCGCTTGCCGCCGTCTTAGCTCAAATCTTTGTTCCTTTTAGCCGCAGGAAATTCGCGGCCATCCGCACCCAGTTACCTATGAACGAACATAATCTTCGCGAAATCTTCGGGGAAGAACGCAGCGTCGGCTTTGATCAGGTCGGCATCACCGTCGCATCGCCTGATTCCATCCGCTCCTGGAGCAAGGGCGAGGTCAAGAACCCGGAAACGATCAACTACCGCACCTTCAAGCCCGAAAAAGGCGGCTTGTTTTGCGAACGCATCTTCGGGCCGACCCGCGATTGGGAGTGCTCGTGCGGCAAATACAAGCGCATCAAGCACAAGGGCGTCATCTGCGACCGTTGCGGCGTGGAAGTGACGTTGAGCCGCGTGCGCCGTGAGCGCATGGGCCACATCGAACTGGCCGTGCCCGTCTCGCACATCTGGTTTTACAAGTGCATGCCCAGCCGTCTGGGCTTGATGCTCGATATGAGCGCCCGCCAGCTCGAGCGCGTCATCTATTACGAGGATTACGTCGTCATCGATCCCGGCCAGACCCCGCTGCAGAAGACCCAGCTCCTCAACGAAGCCGAATACCGCGAGGCGCAGGAACAGTACGCCGATAATTTCCGCGCCGGTATGGGCGCCGAAGCCATCAAGGAACTCCTGAGCCGCGTGGAGCTCGCCTCCCTGGCCAAGGAGATGGAAGAAGCGATGCTCAACACCAAGAGCAAGCAAATCCGCAAGCGCCTGGCCAAACGCCTCAAGCTCATCCTCGGCTTCCAGCATTCCCGCACCCGCCCCGAGTGGATGGTGCTCGAAGTCTTGCCCGTTATCCCGCCGGACTTGCGCCCGCTGGTGCCGCTCGAAGGCGGCCGCTTCGCCACCTCCGATCTCAACGATCTCTACCGCCGCGTCATCAACCGCAATAACCGGCTCAAGAACCTGCTCCAGCTCAAAACGCCGGACGTCATCATCCGCAACGAAAAGCGCATGTTGCAGGAAGCCGTCGACGCCCTCTTCGACAACGGCCGCCACGGCCGCGCCGTCACCGGCGCCGGCAATCGCCCGCTCAAGAGTCTTTCGGACATGCTCAAGGGCAAGGGCGGGCGTTTCCGCCAGAACTTGCTCGGTAAGCGCGTCGATTACTCGGGCCGTTCGGTTATCGTGATCGGGCCGGAGCTGAAACTCCACCAGTGCGGCTTGCCCAAGAAGATGGCGCTCGTGCTCTTCGAACCGTTCATCATCCGCCGGCTCAAGGAAATGGGCTACGTCCACACCGTGCGATCGGCCAAAAAGATGATCGAACGCCAGACGCCGGAGGTCTGGGACATCCTCGAAGAAGTGACCAAGGGCCACCCGGTGCTGCTCAACCGCGCGCCGACCCTGCACCGGCTCTCGATCCAGGCTTTCGAGCCTATGTTGATCGAAGGCGAAGCCATCCGCATCCATCCGCTCGTTTGCACCGCTTACAACGCGGACTTTGACGGCGATCAGATGGCGGTCCACGTGCCGCTTTCCGTCGAGGCTCAGATGGAAGCGCGCATGCTGATGCTGGCGCCGAACAACATCTTCTCGCCTTCCAGCGGCAAGCCGATCACGACGCCCAGCCAGGACATCACCCTGGGCTGCTATTACATCACGCAGACCCCGCGCTTCGTCGGCAACAAGCCGCCGGTCGACCAGCGGCTGCCGTTGTTTGCCAACGCCGATGAAGTGGAATTCGCGATGAGCGAATGCGCCATCAAGACGCATGACCGCATTCGTTTCCAGAACCCGGATTACAACCAGAAGACCATCTTCGGCGATCCCGACAAGAAAATCCTGGAAACCACCCCGGGGCGCGTCCGTTTCAACCAGATCTGGCCGCAAGGCATGGGCTTCTTTAACAAGGTCGCCGCCAAGAAGCAGTTGAGCGACATCATCCTCAAGACCTACCAGCTCTCGGGCCAGGCTGGCACCGTCGAGACCCTGGATCGGCTCAAGACCCTCGGCTTCACCGAGGCGACCCGCGCCGGTATTTCCATCGGCATTTTCGACATGATCATCCCGGTCGAGAAGAAGGTGGAACTCGAGCGCGCGTACAAGCAGATCGCCGACGTCGAGAAGCAGCGCCGCCGCGGTATCATCACTGATGGCGAACGTTACAACAAGATCGTCGACATCTGGACCCACGCCGGCGAGGAAATCTCCAACGTGCTGTTCCGCACCCTCGAACACAACGAGGGCCGCAAGGAAGTCAATCCCGTGTTCATGGCGGTCGATAGCGGCGCCCGCGGCAACCGGCAGCAGCTCAAGCAGCTCGCCGGCATGCGCGGCCTCATGGCCAAGCCCTCGGGCGAGATCATCGAGCAGCCGATTACCTCGAACTTCCGCGAAGGCCTGACGGTGCTCGAATACTTCATCTCCACGCACGGCGCCCGCAAAGGCTTGGCCGATACCGCGCTGAAGACGGCGGACTCCGGCTACCTCACGCACAAGCTGGTCGACGCCTCGCAAAACGTCATCATCACCGATGACGATTGCGGCACGGTCAACGGCATCGTGGTCAAGTCCATCTACGAGGGCGACGAAGAAGTCGTCGACCTCAGCACCCGCATCGCGGGCCGCGTCAGTTGCGAGAACGTGGTCGATTCGGTGACCAAGAAGTCCATGATCAAGGCGGGCGACCTCATCGACGAGCCGGTGGCCGCCGCCGTCGTCAAGATGGGCGTCGAGCAACTGAAGATCCGTTCCGTGCTGACCTGCGAAAGTTTGCGCGGCGTTTGCGCTCTTTGCTACGGCCGCAATCTGGCGACCGGCAAGCTGGTCAAGCTGGGCGAAGCCGTCGGCATTATCGCGGCGCAGAGCATCGGCGAGCCGGGCACGCAGTTGACGATGCGCACGTTCCACATCGGTGGCACGGCCAGTCAGACCTTCAAGCAGCCGATCATCAAGGCCAAGAACGATGGCACCGTCCAATTCCATGATCTGCGCACCGTGCAATCGTTGGAAGGCAACTTCATCGTCCTGAACAAGAATGGCGCCGTCACCGTGCACAACAAGGAAGGCCGCGAACTCGAGCGCTACGCCATGATCATCGGCTCGGTTATCAGCGTCGCGGAAGGCGCCGAGATCAAGAAGGGCGAGACCTTCGTGCAATGGGATCCGTACAACGTCCCCATCCTGACGGAGAAGTCCGGCCGGGTGGACTTCCGGGACATGATCCCAGGCGTGACCATGAAGCGCGAGACCGATGAAGCCACCGGCGTCATGGGCACCGTCGTCATCGAGCACAAGGAAGATTTGCATCCGCAGATCGTCCTGCTCGGCGACAAGGGCGATGTCATTGCCAGCTACTCGATCCCGGCTGGCGCCCACGTCATCGTGGACGAAGGCAAGCGCGTGCAAGCCGGCGCGCTCCTGGCCAAAACCCCGCGCAAGATCGCGAAGACCAAGGACATCACGGGCGGGTTGCCGCGCGTGGCGGAATTGTTCGAGGCGCGCCGTCCGAAAGACGCGGCGGAGATCGCCAAGATCGACGGTATCGTCGAGATCGGCGGCTCGGTGCGCGGCAAGCGTAAGCTGATCCTCAAGGACGCGCAGACCGGCGTGGAAGAGGAGCATCTCATCCCGTTGAGCAAGCACATCATTGTCTTTAAGGGCGACTTCGTGAAGAAGGGCTCGCAACTGACCGAAGGCGCCGTCGTCCCGCACGAGATTCTGGATATCTGCGGGCCGCAAGACCTGCAGGAGCATCTCGTCAACGAGGTGCAGGAGGTTTACCGCCTGCAAGGTGTCGAGATCAATGACAAGCACATCGAGATCATCGTCCGGCAAATGCTGCGCAAGGTGAAGATCACCGAGCCCGGCGACACGACGCTCCTCTGGGGCGACCAGGTCGACCGGCTCGACTTCGAAGCCGAGAACAAGCGCGTCGGCGAACAGGGCGGCAAGCCGGCCGAAGGCGTGCCGGTGCTCCTGGGCGTCACCAAGGCGTCGCTGGAGACCGATAGCTTCATTTCGGCGGCTTCCTTCCAGGACACGACCCGCGTCCTCACGGAAGCGGCGACTCTCGGCAAGGTGGACAACCTGCGCGGCTTCAAGGAGAACGTGATCATGGGTCACCTCATCCCGGCCGGCACCGGTTTCCCGGCCCATCGCGATGTGGAACTCGTCGAGTTGGGCGAGCCCGTTGGCGAGCCGCTCACCGGTGATGATCAATTGCTGCCGGCCTTAGGTTGATTTCCGGCTAAACCCGCGTACAACTAGCAAAAGCCGGCGTCTTGACCGACGCCGGTTTTTTGTCCCCAGGAGAGAAGAAAATGACGAACGAAGATATACAGTCGACTGAAGCGATGACCGAGCTGCTGGAAGCAGGCGTTCATTTCGGCCACCAGACCAAACGCTGGAACCCGAAGATGAAGCCTTTCATTTTCGAGCAGCGCAACGCCATCTACATCATCAACCTGGGCGAGACCGTACGGCAATTGCACGAGGCCACCGAGTTCCTGGGAGCGGTGGCGCGGCGCAAGGGCAAGGTGCTGTTCGTGGGCTGCAAGAAGCAGGCGCAGGAGGCGATCAAGGAAGCCGCGCAGGCTTGCGGGCAGTTTTATGTCAACCAGCGCTGGCTGGGCGGCACGCTGACCAATCTGGCCACCATTCGCCGTTCCATCGCGCGCCTCAAATACATCGAAGAGATCGAGAAGGCGCCCGAGTACAAAATGATGGGCAAACAGGAACTCGCCGCGCTGGGCCGCGAAGGAGCCAAGCTCACCCGAAATTTGCAAGGCATCCGCGAAATGGACCGCTTGCCGGACGCCATCATCATTATCGATACGGCGCGGGAAACCAACGCCGTGGCCGAAGCGCGCCGGTTGAAAATCCCGACGGTCGCCATCGTCGACACGAACGCCGATCCGACGTTGATCACCCATCCCATCGCCGGCAACGACGATGCGATTCGGGCCATCCGTGTCGTGCTCTCGAAACTGGTGGACGCGATCATCTCCGGCGGCGGCGAAGGCGCCAAGACGGAGCGTGAATCGATGACCGCTGTTTCCGCCTAGTTCGGGGACGCCTTGTCGCAGCATGGGCTGCCTTCGTCCTGCGGTAGAATCCGGGTCCGTTTTTCGTCGTTAGTTCCTTCGTCACCTTCTTTTTTTATGTCTGAGATCAATCCCCAACTCGTCAAGACCCTGCGTGATAAAACCAACGCCGGCATGATGGACTGCAAACGCGCTCTGGCCGAAGCCGGCGGCGATCTGGAGAAGGCCGAAACGATTCTGCGCAAGAAGGGCATCACCAACGCGAGCAAGCGCGCCTCGCGAGCGGTCAAGGAAGGCGTAGTCGCGGCTTACATCCACCTGCAGGGGAAGGTGGGCGTCCTCGTCGAGGTGAACTGCGAGACGGATTTCGTGGCGAAGAACGAGACTTTCCGAGAGTTCGTCAAAGACATTACGCTGCACATCGCTGCGGCCAATCCGTTGTATCTCTCCAAGGAAGAACTACCGCCGGCCTTGGTGGAAAAGGAGCGTGACATCGCACGCAGCCAGGTCCAAGGCAAGCCGGCGAACGTCGTCGATAAGATCGTCGAAGGTAAGCTGGAGAAGTTTTACAGTACGGTGTGTTTGCTGGAGCAAGGCTTCATCAAAGCCACGGACCATCAAACGATCCGCGATCTGGTTACATCCAAGATTTCCGAGTTAGGCGAAAACATCGTGATCCGGCGCTTTACTCGCTACATGGTAGGCGAGCAGCTTGCCGAAGACGCGGCGCCTCCCGGCGAATCGTAAACCGAGGTAGGGACGTCTCTCCGAGCTGTCCCATATTGTCCGGCGAAGCCGTGCCAAACCGCCTGACGCCTGTCGGCCGCAAGCAACTGCCGCACGAGACGCCTCCGTGGATCGATCCCGAGGCCGGCAATTACTTCATTACGATCTGCTGTCAGCAGCGTCGTGAAAACCAGTTGTGTCTGCCTGAGATTGGGGAGGCTCTACTGGCATCGGCGCGTTTCTACCAAGAACAACAAAAGTGGTACCCGTCCTTATTTCTGCTCATGCCGGACCACCTGCACATGCTTGTCCATTTCGGACGCGGGCATGACATGACCAAGCTGGTGCGAGCCTGGAAGCATTACACGGCAATACAGCACGGTATCGCCTGGCAGCGCGACTTCTTCGAACACCGCTTGCGCTCCGACGAAAACATCCAGCAGAAGGCGGACTACATCTCGAATAATCCCGTACGTGCCGGGCTGGTCGCCGCGTCAGCCGAGTGGCCGTTCGTACTAGCGCTCGCTTAGCGTACCTGGATCAGCTTAGCCGACAAAGTGGGACAGCTCGGAGAGCCGTCCCTACCTCAAATTTGGAGCCGCTGCGCGGCGAAATTATCTCGCGTCTTGCTCCAGGTTCGGCCTAAAATCCTGGGTCAAGGACGTCTCACTTTTAGCCCTTCCGCGAAAGCCAACCATGAAACACTTTTGGGGGTTCCTTGCCGCCGTTGTCCTCTGCCTGGGCGGCACCAGTGCCGTGCAAGCGCTCACGGTGATCGCCCGTGACTTCGATCAACTGGTCGCGCGCGCGGACACAGTGTTCAAAGGGACGGTCACTGCCAAGCAGTCGGAATGGACGGGCGAGGGCGCGAACCGCCACATCGTCACCTTCGTGACCTTTCAGGTGGAGGAAACCTACAAGGGTTCGCCCGCGAGCACCCAGACGCTACGCATCCTGGGGGGGACCGTTGGCGACGACACTTTGCAGGTCCCGGAGATGCCGCAGTTCACCGTCGGTCAAAAAGCGGTCTTATTCGTGGTCAACAACGGGAAGCAGTTTTGTCCGCTGGTCGGCATTGCCCAAGGACGTTTTCACGTGCGGAATGACGCCGCCTCCGGCCGCGAGCGTGTTTTCACCGACGATGGCTCCCCGGTGGTCAGCACGGTGGATCTCGGCAAAGTTGACGACAAGGGTGCGCCACGTTTGCAGCGCGACGCGCACCCTGGCGCCCAAGCGATGACCGTGGACGACTTCAGGGCTGAAATCCTCGCCAAGGTAGCCGCGCTGCCGCGCTAAATTCATGGACATCCTCTCGCCGGCACGAGTTGGTTCCCGACGCCGTTGGTGCGTCGGTTTGTGGGTGGCCTGTTGGCTGAGCCTCACGCTCTCGGTGGCCAAGGCTTATGTCCTTGAAGGTATCCAGTGGCCGTCCAACCAGGCCATCGAACTCGATCTGCAGCTCGGCAGTCCGCAGGGGACGCTGGCAGACGGCTCCACTTCCTGGGACCAGGTCTTCGTCGCCGCGACGGGTATTTGGAACCCGTACCTGAGCAGCGGAGTACAACTCGTCACCCAGGAAACCAGTTTCACTCCGGCGCAAGGCGACGGCAAAAATTCGGTTTTCTTTGCTACCTCGGTTTTCGGAGAAAGCTTCGGCGACGACACGTTGGCGACCACGGCTTACCTCGTCAAACCCGGGACCAACGTTCCTACGGAAGCCGACGTTGTTTTCAATGTGAACCAACCCTTGAACTCGTATCGCGGCCCGCTCCGCGCCAACAGCAACGGCTTGGTGTATGACCTGCGCCGCATTGCACTGCACGAGCTGGGGCATGTGCTCGGATTGGCCCACGTGCCCCAGACGACGCAAGCCATCATGACCCCGGAAGTCACGGACATTGACACCATCCAACCTGATGACATCGCTGGCGTCGAGGCGATCTACGGTACTCCGGCTCCCGTCGTGCCGGTGATTAACGGGCGGCTAAGTGTCGTCTATGGCGTCGGCGAGACCATTGTATATCAGATTAGTGCCACTGGCGCACCCACCAGCTACCAAGCCAGCGGTCTCCCTCTCGGCTTGAGCCTGGACAGTAGTACCGGTTTCATCACCGGCACCCCGAACACGGCGGGCATTTATGATGTTGCCATCGGGGCCAGCAACGGTGCTGGCACAGCAACGGCGATTCTCACGTTGGTCCTCGCCGAAACGCCGCAGATTACAAGCGACCTGGATCTCACCGCTTACGTCGGGCGACCTTTTTACTATCCAATCACGACAACCGGCCAACCGACGGACTTCGAAACCGACGAGCTCCCGGCTGGCCTATCATTGAACCAGTATACGGGTCTCATCTCAGGCACACCCACGGTGTCGGGTGATTATACGATCAGTATAACAGCGTCGTCTCCGAGCGGTCAAGCCAGTGATATACTTGAGATTGTCGTCGCCTATGATGCCACCCTGGCGGTGATCCAGGGCCTCTCCGATTTTTCTGCCTTGCTTGAGGGAACAGACGGAAACCTTTATGGCGCAACGGGGAGCGGAGGCACCCACGGAGGTGGTACCATCTTCACCCTCACTCCAGACGGAACGATGACGACACTATATAACTTTGACGTCCGTCTACCAACGAACCCCAGTACTCCGGGCGACTTGCATCAGGCTGTGGACGGCAGCTTTTACGGGACCACCACCCGCGGCGGTGCCAATAACGCCGGCACGGTTTTCAAGTTCACGGCCGATGGCATGATGACCACTCTGACCAACTTCCCGGCCTTGCCGGCCAACACCGAAACCTCGCCCAATGTCCTGCAAGCCAGCGACGGCAACTACTACGGCACCATTCCGCCTCTCGTGCCTTCCGATCCGAGCACGTACCCTGCGGGGACGATTTACAAACTAACTCCTGCTGGCAGTCTGACCGCGCTCCATACGTTCAATAATACCGACGGGTTTTACCCGTCTCCCCTGATCCAAGCTCACGACGGCAACTTTTACGGCGTAACCTACGAGGGCGGAACCAGCAATCTCGGCACTGTCTTTAAGATCACGCCTCAAGGCACATTCACCACCCTGCATAATTTTACCTCGGTCGAAGGTGCCTGTCCGCTGGGAGCCCTACTCCAGGCTACCGATGGCAACTTCTACGGAACTACCACCTTAGGGCCCGCGGGATCCGGCGACGGCACAGTGTTCAGAATGGCCGCGGACGGGACGCTGACAACATTCTACGCTTTTATCAGTGAGAACGGGGATGCCCCAACGTCTGCGTTGGTGCAAGATAGCGCTGGCAATTTTTATGGAACGGCTAGCGGTGAATACGTTAATACTGACGGCGCCAACTTCGGTTTATCGGCTGACGTTGGCGCGGTCCCAATCCTCTTCCAACTGACTCCCGACGGCATCATGACCACGCTGCACACTTTTGTCGGCAATGATGGGGCACCCGTATCGCTCCCCCTGGTTCCAGACCAAGCCGGCAATTTCTATGGCGTCTCCGAGGTTATTGCTAGAGGCGGCGAGCTATATAAGGAGACCCCTACCGCCGTTCCGCTCGTTTATGCTCCGCCGCCGGTCACCTTGCCGGCGATCACACTGAGCAACCCGATTTCGCAAGTCACCCTCGGCACCGGCGCTGTGGGGGAGTTTACCATCGGCCTTTCAGCCGTGCAGGATCACGACGTCACGGTGAACCTGACCATCAAGGGAACGGGTGTCAACGGTACGGACTATCAGACACTCAAGACGACCAAGAAGCTAAAGGCCGGCACGTTGAGCAAGGCGATCAAGGTCACGCCGCTCGGCGATCTCGGTGGCGCCAGTGTCAAGACGGTCGTGTTAACTCTGGAACCGGGCAACGGCTACACCGTGGCGACGCCCGGCAAGGTAAAGGTGAAGATACTCGCGCCGTAATCCCTGTGGCGCGATTCATCTTATCCCCCCGGCGGCCGCGGCGGCGGCGGTGGCCCGGGCGGCTTCTCCTGCAAGGCCAGTCGCCACCAGCCCACGTCCCACCAAGACCCGAACTTGTATCCCACCCCCGGATAGATCCCGACCAGCTGGAACCCCAGCGTCTCGTGCAGCCCGACGCTGCCCGGGTTCGGCAGCGTGATGCCACCGTGCGCGGTATAAAATCCCTGCCGCCGCAGTCGCTCAAAGAGCGCCAGGTAAAGCGCCCGCCCAATGCCGGCGCGTTGGTGCGCAGCCGCAATATAAACAGTCACATTGACCGACCACACGTAAGCCGCGCGCACATTGTGCACGCTGGCATAGGTATAACCCACCACTTCGCCCGCGTCCTCACATACCAGCCATGGATAGGTCCGGGTGGTCGTCACGATCCGGTTGCCCATCTCAGCCGCATCCGGCGCCACCGTCTCGAACGACGCGACGCCGGCCGTCACCGACGGCGCGTAAATCGCTGCCACCGCCTCCGCGTCCGCTGCTGCCACCGGCCGGATCAAGCACCCTGCCCGCATCGTTTGCTCCCTTTTTAAGTGCTTGCTGTCGCCAACTGGTGCGTCACCGCGTCCTCGCAACGATCGCACAACTCCGGGTGCGCGGTGCTGAGCCCAACCGTGGCCCGGTGCCGCCAGCAACGCTGACATTTCCGCTGCTCGGTCGAGCCCAGGGTCGCCGAAGTATTCGCGCCCGCTGGGGCCTCGGTCAGCTTCAGATCGCTCAGGATGAAAAACTCCTCGACCTCGCTCCCGAGCTCAGCCAACGCGGCAAACAGGTTCGGGTCGGCGATGGACAACGTGACTTCCGCCTCGAGCGCGTTGCCGATGATTTTCTCCTGGCGCGCCTGCTCGACCGCCTGCGCAATGACCGCCCGCAAACCGAGCAACTCCTCAATTACCGCGGCGGCGCCGCTGTCCAGATACGCTTCCTCGCGCCCGGGAAACAGCTCCAGATGAATGGACGTGGTGCGATCAAAAAAGCTCCAGGCTTCTTCGGCGGTAAATGGGCATAAGGGCGCCAGCAGCCGGCACAAGGCGTCGAAGACGTGGTGCATGACTGTCTGGGTGGCGCGGCGGCGGCGCGAGTCCGGCAAATCGCAGTACAACCGGTCCTTGGTGATATCGACGTACAAGCTGCTCAGGTCGACCGCGCAAAACTGGTTGAGCGTGTGATAAACACGGTGGAACTCATACGACTCATAGGCGTCCGAGCAGGTGGCGATCACTTCCTGCGTGCGGTGCATGATCCAGCGATCCACCAGCGTCAATTGCACGAGGGAGACGCTGTGCTCCGCCGGATCAAAATCCGCCAGATTGCCCAAAAGAATGCGCAACGTATTGCGCAGGCGCCGGTACGTCTCCGAAAGGCGCGCAAACATCTGTTCGCCGAAGGGCACCTCGTCCGTAAAATTTACGCTCGCCACCCACAGCCGGACGATATCCGCGCCGTGCAGATTGACGAAATGCTCCGCCAGGGTGGGCTTGACGTAGTCTTTGCCTTTGGGCTTGGCCGCTGGCGCCGCCGCGCCCTGTTCCGCGTTGGCCGGTGCTTCGGGCTGCTTGGACTTCGAGATTTTTTCGCGCGTATCCGCGTCCACCACGAACCCGTGAGTGAGACACGTCTGGTAAGGCGAGCGGCCGTTGAGCGCCACCGACGTGATGAGCGAAGATTGAAACCAGCCGCGGTGCTGATCGGTGGCTTCCAGGTAAAGATCCGCCGGGCCTTTGATCCCCATCATCTTCTCGACCACGGCACGATGGCTCACACCCGAATCGATCCAGACATCGAGCGTGTCATTGCGATGGGTCACTCCAGGCGGCAGCGCGAGTGCGTCGGCCAGGGTGGTATCCTCGGGATCGAACCAGATGTTCGTCCCCTGCGTCTCGACCACGTCGGCTACTCGTCTGATCCAGTCGGCGCGCAGGATCGGCTCGCCGCCGGTGCCGTAGAAAACCGGCAGCGGCACGCCCCAACTGCGCTGCCGCGAGATGCACCAGTCCGGGCGCGATTCCACCGTGCCATAGATGCGGTTGCGTCCCCACGGCGGAATCCATTGGACCTCGTCGATGGCACGGAGCGCCTCCGGCCGCAGTTCGTCCATGCGGATAAAAAACTGCTCCACCGCGCGAAAGATGATCGGCACCTTGGAGCGCCAGCAATGCGGATAGCTGTGGTGGATCACGCTCTCGCCCGCCAGCAGGCCGCGTTCTCTGAGCAGCGCGATGATCTCGGGATTGGCCGCGAAGACGTATTTGCCCACCAGTTGCGGGAGCCCGCAGTCCTCCGTGTAGCAGCCGTCGTCGTCGACCGGCGAGAAGACGAGCAGGCCGTACTTGCGGCCCACGATGAAGTCGTCGTTGCCGTGACCCGGCGCGATGTGCACGCAGCCCGTGCCGGCCTCGAGCGTAACAAAGTCGCCCAGGATGATGGGCGCCTGCCGGTCGAGAAAAGGATGCTGCGCTTGCCAGCCTTCCAGTTCGCCGCCCAGAAATGTGGCATCCTGCTCGCCGGCCTCGTCCCGCGTGTAACCGGTCGCTCGGCAAAAGCTGTCGACCAAGGCATTGGCGAGCAGCAGCACTTCGCGTTCGCCGGTCTGCGGATTGCGCAACGTCTGCGCGCGATAGCTAAAGCCAAGGTTAACGGCGATCGCCTGGTTGGCGGGCAGCGTCCAAGGCGTGGTCGTCCAGATGACGATGCTGGCCTGTCCCGCCAGGGGGCCGCTGACGAGCGGGAATTTGACGTAGATCGCGGGCGCGTCGTCATCGTGGTATTCCACCTCGGCCTCGGCCAGGGCCGTGCGAGCGCCGGTGCTCCAATAAACGGGCTTTTTGCTCTGGTAGACGAGGCCGCGCTCGACCAGTTGGGCAAACGCGCGCAGGATCTCGGCTTCGTAACCGGGGTCCATCGTCAGATAAGGTCGTTCCCACTGGCCGAAAATCCCCAACCGCTTGAATTGGCGGCGCTGGATGTCGATGAACTTGCGCGCCAGCGCCTCGCTGCGTTGGCGAACCTCGAGCGGGCTCAAGCCGCGCGTTTCCTTGACGACCTTGAACTCGATCGGCAGGCCATGGCAGTCCCACCCGGGCAGGAATGGGGCGCGGAAGCCGGCCATCGTGCGGGATTTGACGACGATATCCTTGAGGATCTTGTTCAGCGCGGTGCCCATGTGGGCGTCGCCGTTGGCAAAGGGCGGTCCGTCGTGCAGCAGGAAGATTGGCGCGTCCGCGCGGGCGGCCTGGATTTGGCCGTAGATGTCCGTGTCTTCCCAGTAGCGCAGCAACTCAGGCTCCCGCGCGACCAGGTTCGCCTTCATCGGGAACTCGGTTTTGGGGAGGTTAAGGGTTTCTTTGTAGCTGATGCTCATGACGGGGACCGGCCTCTTACTTAACCTCGCGTGTTCCGAGTCACTATACAATCAGCTGTCCAAGCCACCGCTGCTGCTGCGAGCAGCCCAGCTATGTCGATCAGCACCTTCAAGGTCTAAGATACTTCGCCTTCAATGCATCGTACAACGGGTCCGTGCCTAGAGGCGGATTGCGCAACGTTTCCGTACCGTACATCTGGTCCACGATCGACAGCCGCTGACCAAGGCCGTTCAGAAGTGAATCGATCAACCCGGACACTGTCGTCCGCCGAGCTTTAGCGGTCTGCTTGGCCAGCCGATGCGTAGCGGGATCCAGCGTGATCGTGACGCGAGTCTTCATCTCCCTATCACGCGCAAACTAGCAGATGGATGTCCTCCGGCAACGCGTCCGATACCTGCCGGATGATGTTCCCCCGCAACAGATTCACCAACCCGCTGCGCGCCGGCGCACCCAATAACAACCGGGACGCGCCAATAGTCGCCGCGAAATCCACGATCGTATCCGCGGGCGAATCGCTCACCGCGTAGCCCGGCAGGATCACCGCGCCATCCGCATGGTCTCGGGCGTAGCCGAAAATCTCGCGTGCCTCGGTATCGTCGCGCCACTTGCGCTTGCGGTCCTCGCTCGTGATCAGCGGCTGTTCGCGCACGAAAAGCAGGTAGAGCGGCCGCTTGCTTTCGCGCGCTTCTTCCATGGCGAAATCCAGCGTCTTGCCAATGCCCCGCACCGCGCACAGAAGCGGGGCGCCATTCGCCGTCTCCCGGTCTCCGATCGGTAGGAACGGCGCGGGTGCCAAACCGCTGCTCCCCGCCGCCACCGCCGGACTGGCCGGCGCCGGTGCTGTGCCCGTCGCTTGCAGCTTCAGTTTCCGTTCCCCCAGCAGGCCGCGCAGAATCAAGCCGCCGGCCATGATCGTCACCGCCAGCACTCCAGCGCGCGGATTATCGATAAACAACCCGATGACCATCACCAGGACGACCGCGAAAGCGCTGCGTTGCGCCTGCTCCCGCGCCAAAGCCCGCATGATGAGCCCGATGGCCAGCACCGTCACCGCGAACACGCGCGCGGACGGTTTGTCCACGAACAGCGAAATCTCGATCACCACCATGACCACGAAGGTCAGAAACATGATGATCCGCTGCCAGAGCACGAGGCCCAGCTTACCGTCCGTCGAGCACGCCCCCAGGTTCGTCGCAATCGCACCGACCACGCCGACGGCGTAAAGCTCCGCCAACCCGGATAAGTCGCTGACCGCCAGAACCAGGCCCAACGGGACCAAGGCCGAAACCACCAGGCCCCAGGTCGGCACGCCGAAGTCGTTCAAGCGCCGGAAAACCGTCGGCAACTCCCGGTCCCGCGCCATCAGATACATGGTGCTGATCAGCGCGCCGATGGCGGTATTGACCGCCGAGAGCAACAACACGCCGAAGACAATGCTGACCAGCACTCCCATCACGTGACCGGCCGCGGGACCGAAAGCGTGGGAGACGAAAACCTGCCCCATGTAGCGCAGCATGTAGTCGCGCACGCCCGAAGAACCGGGGGCGTCCACCCCCGGATGACGCGGGTCGATGGTCGGGTCCGACGGGTCGAAAGTGGTCTGATGCAAGTGCGGCAGTGCCTGCATTGCCAGTCCGAGGAACGCCGTGAAGAAAACCACCTCCGCCATGACCCACAGAATGGCCGGTGTCGAAGTCTTGGACACACTCGGTTTATCGTCCGCGCAACCCGGGTCCAGCTTCATGACCCCGGTCGAGTTCGCCACCGCTTCCACCCCGGAAAGCGCCAGGACGATGCTGACGAAGCGCGGCCAGTTCGCCCCCCAGCCGCCTTGCAGCGCCGCGATGCTATGCACCGCCAGCGGAATGTGCGGAATACTAAAAATGCCCAGCAACACGACCACGATCGCCGTCGGAATGGAGACCAGGAAGGCCAGCCCGCCCGTATGCTTGGGGCCAAACCAGTTCAGGCCGCCGATCAACGCAATGGCGACCGCCGCGAACTTCTCCGGATGCGGCACGCCGAGATACTGGAAGGCGGAGAGAGCGCTCAGCGCCGCCGTGACGATGTAATCGGCGATCAAAAGGAACGCCCCGACGATCGAGATGATCTCCGAACGATGCCGGACGCTGGCATACACGCCGCCGCCATCCGGGTAGTGGTTGCAGATGAAGATGTAGTTGACGCCCACCACGGCGGTCAACAGGCACATGGCCAGGATCAGCCAGAAGGAACTGTAGCCCGCGAACGCGAAAGCCAGCCCGATCACGTAGGCTTTGCTCGTCCCCCAGTCGCCGTAAAGGATGGCCGCCGAGCGCTTCGCGTCGAGATTGCGCGGCCGGTTCGTCTCGATGCCGGCTAGCATGAGAATGTCGTCATTACTTCCCTCGTCATCCGTTCAACGTACACGTTCGGTGGCGAGAATTAGGGCAGCGGCAGACAATTGTCCAGTGCGGCTGCTCTTATTCTCCGGCCCGTCCGGTCCGCCTATGGCTTCGCCTCTCCGCCGGACTTGCGCAGGGCAGCTGCCTTTTCATCCGCGGCCGTAGCCCCAGGTTCCTTGGCCACGTCTTCCTTTGGGGGCGGCCCCTTGGCATCGGCGTTCTTCAGCGCAAGCACCTCAATCTTCACGTGCGCGGTACCGGCTTTGATCATGTCGAGCGCTTCCCCGGCCGCGCGGTCCACGTCGATCAGGGTGCCCCGGCGATGAATGCCGTGATCGGTAATGCGGACGATTACGGTTTTGCCGTTCGCCGGCCGTAGCACCCGCACATAGGTATTCGGGGCCAGGGTATCGCTGGCCGCTGTCATCTCCTCCGGCCAGGCCCGGCGCTGGGCGAGGGAGGCTGCCGGCACATCGTACCAGACCGCCTCGCCTTCCTTGGTGGAAACCGCCTTCACCTCGAAATCCGGCAGGCCCGCGGTGGGGGCGGCTGTCGGGGAGGGCAAAACGCGCGGCGCGGCCGGACGGGCCTCGTTGGGCTGGGGCGCGGCTCGATGGCACGCCGGCAGGAGCACGACGGGCCAAGCCAATAGAGCGCACGCCAGCCGGGCGCGGAAGCCGGCGCTAAGCGGTGAAATCGGGTACATCGGGATTAACGCCGGCTGACGGGCTGACGGCGCCGGCTCCAAAAGGCGGGGGAGGGTTGAGCACCTCGCGTACTTTGCGAATCAACACCTGCGGGGTAAAAGGTTTCTCCAGAAACTCCAGTTCGGCATCCAGAATTCCTTGTTCGCTAATGTCACTCTCCGAATAGCCGGAAACGTAAAGAACCTTGATGTCCGGACGCGCGGCGCTGATCTTGCGCGCCAACTCCAGGCCGCCCATCTCCGGCATGACCACATCCGTGATCAGCAGCTTGATTTGCGGTACATGCATCTCGCTCAGGCGCATGGCTTCGTTGCCATTGGCCGCGCACAAGACATCGTAACCCTGGTCCGAGAGAACCTGACAAACCAACTCGCGCACGATCTCCTCGTCTTCGACGACCAGGACCGTCTCGGCGGATTTCGACGGCATTTCGAGCGGAGCGACGGTTTTGGGCCGCGCTTCGTCGAGCTGGCCGGCTTCCAAGGGCAGGTAGATGCGAAAACAGGAACCCTGGCCGGGCGTGCTTTCCACCACAACGCTGCCGCCGCTCTGCTTGATCACGCCGTAGACCGTAGCCAGCCCCAGGCCCGTGCCCTTGCCCGGCTCTTTGGTCGTGAAGAACGGCTCGAAAATGCGCGATTTCACGTCGTCCGTCATGCCGTAGCCGGTGTCGCTGACCTCCAGGAGCACGTACTGGCCGGCGGCGAGATCCGCCGCCTGCGCCCGGGCGGCGGCCGCATCCAGTTCCACGTTGCCGGTGCGAATGATCAGGCGGCCGCCCTTCGGCATGGCGTCGCGGGCGTTGACGCCCAGGTTGAGGATGACCTGCTCGATCTGGTTCGGATCGGCCTTGACCCGGCTGCTGATCGCATCCAGCCGCGTCTTCAACTCGATGTGCTCGCCGATGACCCGATGCAGGATCTTCTCGAAATCCGTCACCAGCGTGTTAAGATCGATCACCCGCGGCTGCAACATCTGCTTGCGGCTGAAGGCCAGCAGTTGGTGCGTCACCGCCGCAGCCTGGCGCCCGGCCTTCTGAATCATCTGCACGCTTTGGCGGCTGGCTAAACTCAGGTCGCGGGTGCTGCCGAGCAACTCCGCGTAACCCAGGATGGCGGTCAGCAGGTTATTGAAATCATGGGCCACTCCGCCGGCCAGCCGGCCGACCGCTTCCATCTTCAGAGCCTGGCGCAGTTGCTCCTCGCTTTCGCGCAGCGCCTCTTGCGTACTCTTGCGTTCGTTGACCTCCGCGATCAGGCTGGCCCGCTGGTCGAAGAACTCCTGAATGAGCTTCGCCACGCCGCCGAACTCGCTGCGGTCCGCCTGCAACTTCTGAATCGGCGCCACATCCTCGGTCTTGAGCGTCTGCGAGATCAGCCGCAAGGGCCGGCTGACCCACGCCACCACGGAAAAACCCAGCAACAGCAGCAAGAGCACCGCGCAGATGACCAGCCAGAGGATGAGTTGCTCGCTCGAGCGGTTCAGTTCCTTTACGATGGCCGACTCGTTGGTCACCAGCAGGCGCGCGATCGGCTTGCCATCCCACCCCGGCAAGAACCGCGAGAACTCGACCGCGCCGTTGTCGATCTCGTCTCGCGCCAAGCCGGCGGAACTGTTCACCGGCAGCGCCTTGGTCGTCGTGTTGTCGGATTCCGAAGCGAGATTATGAATCGAGTCGCTGCTCCAGAGCTGTCCGGCAAACAGATAGCCTTGCGGCGGCGTCTGGCGCCAACCGTCGGCCGACGGGTGGACCGTGGCGGCGCGGATTTCCATCAGGCCCTCCGGCACGCGCACAAAAAAGTGCATCAGATGCGCCGGCGCGCGCAGCAAGGCGTCGAAGACCTTGGACGGCAGCGGAATTTCCTCGAGAGGGCCGTCCGAGTAGAGACGGTTCACCGAGAACAACAGCGTCTGGTCCGGGCGATAAATCCAGATGGCATGCGCGCCTGACTTCTCCCAGGTGGCGTCGTTGATGCTGTTTTTGATCCAGGTTTGATCGTTGCTTTTGATCGCCTCGACCACGGGATCCCAACTGGTGTAATCCTTGACGAACGTCGCCAGCGGTTCCCCGCGCCGCTGCAGGAACTCGTCGAAAGAACGGCTGCGCTCATCGGAACGCTCCCGGGAAATTTCCCGGGCCTTGGCGTGCTGGCTCGTCTTGATGAGCGCCAGTCCAACCCCAAAAATCAGCACGATGCCCAAGAGCAGGAGCAGGATGCGAGTTTGGACTTTCATGCGGAGTGGCGCGCCGGGCGCCGATGTTACGGGCGCACCCGTTGTTCCTTCATGGAAACGATACGCAGTTCAGCAGGACTGCGGCCAAGCAGGGTGTATTCGTTATCCGTCAGACCCCGGGCCGAGTAGCGGCTGCCCTTGACGGCAAACTGATAGCGGAAATGCACCTTCGTCTCCGCCGGATCGTGGTCCGGGGCGTTGGTGATGACCACCGGACCGGTGAGGGAGAATTGCCGTTCCGGCCAGCGATGCTCGTAGCGGCGCACGTCCTGGGCGATGAACTGATGGTCGACCACGCCATCGTCGAAATAGTCGACTTTATCGCCGTAGAAGCGCATTTCCGCCGCCGGATCGTTGGTCTGGCCGGCCTGGAGGTACTGCTGCAAAAAGGACCGGACAGCTTCCGAATCCGGCCGCTGCATGGTTGCGGAGGCCGGCGGTGGGGCCGGAGTGGGCAGGCTGGCCGGCGTCGGCTCGACGTCCGCCGACGGGTCCTCGGGGGCACTCTCGTGGCTTGCCACGCGTCCTTCATCGCTGCGCAGCACGGTGATGTCCGGCAACGGTGCGACCGCGCCGGCTGCCGCAACCGGGGGCGGCGGCGTCAGGGCCAGCGACCGCAAGGTGATCTCGTCCGGCTGGCCACTGGCAGCCAGCCCTTTGCGTTCCTGGTAGGTGCGCAGCGCGGCCGCTACCTCGGGCGTGGCCCGGCCATCAACATCGCCGAAGTAGAGGTGGCGCTTGCGCAGTTCTTCCTGCACCTGGCGCACGGTTTCATCCGCCCGCAGCGCGTGCGCGCAGAGCAGGCCGGCGAGTGCGCTGCAACCCAGTAAACGGATATACGCGAAAGGCTTTCTCTTTATCATCGCGCGTTGACGTGTGCATATCCTTGGGTCGAGCCGCCCCACGCGGGAGGAACATCGGCTGTACTCCGGCGTACGGGCAACTGAAATTGTCGGGCGCTGCCGTCCGGGCGCTCCGGCGGGTTTGCAGTCCACCGCTCCATGGCGTTCAGTGCACCACCCATGCCCTCCCGCCTGCCCGTCTTCTTTCGCCTCGGCGCCGTGGCGCTGACGATCCTCTGCTGCGGCCGCCCGGCCGCGCGGGCCGCCGCCATCCAGTTCACCGAATACGATCTGCCCAACGGCTTGCACGTGATCCTCGCCCCGGAACACTCGACTCCGGTGGTTTCCAGCTACGTTCTTTATCATGTCGGTAGCAAAAACGAGCGGCCGGACCGCACCGGGTTTGCCCATTTTTTTGAGCACCTGATGTTCGAGGGCAGCGAAAACATCGCCCGCGGCGAGATCATGAAACTGGTCAGCCGCGCCGGTGGCAACGCCAACGCTTCCACTTCCTACGACCGGACGGATTTCCAGATCAACCTGCCGGCCAACCAACTCGGCCTCGCGCTCTGGATTGAGAGCGAGCGCATGCTGCACGGCAAGGTGGAACAAGCGGGCGTCAACACCCAGCGCTACGTCGTCAAGGAAGAGCGACGGCTGCGCTACGATAACCAGCCCTTCGGCAGCTTGCAGGAAGAGCTCTCCAAGCTGCTCTTCACCGGGACGCCTTACGCCTGGGTGCCGATCGGCAGCGTCCAGTATATCGACAAGGCCACGCTGGAAGAATTCCGCGCGTTCTATAAAACCTACTATCTGCCGAACAACGCCACCCTGGTCCTGGCCGGAGATTTCGACCCTGAGCCCACCAAGCAAGCGATCGCCGCGTACTTCGGCGCCATTCCCCGCGGTCCGGAACCGCCCCGGCCTGACATCAAGCTACCCGTCCAAACCGAACCGAAGACCGTCGAAGTGGCGCGGGCCAACACGCCGCTGCCGGCCTCGCTGCACGCCTGGAACGCTCCGCGGGAAACCGACCCCGATTCATATGCGGTCGAGATGCTGACGAATATTCTGGCTTCCGGGCGGAGTTCCCGGCTCTATCGCCGGCTGGTCATTCAGGAACAGGCGGCGGTAGAAGCCAGCGCGTTCCCGTACTTGCTCGAGGACGCCGGCGCAGTCGGCGTCTTCGCCGTCGGCAACCGGGGGGTGACCTTGGCCAAGCTGGATCAACTCATTGATGACGAAGTGGCGGCCGTGAAGAAGGACGGGGTCACCGAGGAGGAGTTCCAAAAAGCGCGCAACGCCCAGGAAGTGGAGTTTGCCACCTCCTATGGCACCATGCTCAGCCGCGCCCAGGGCTTGGCGCATTATCATGTCTTCTTCGGTGACACCGGTCTCGTCAATACCGAGCTGGCGAACTACCTGAAGGTCACCCGCGACGATCTCAAACGCGTGGCCAACCAATACCTCACCGACCAAGGGAAAAACATCTTGCACTACCCCGTCCCCGCTCCCGGCGCGTCCGCCCCGGCCGAAGGTCCCGCGAGCCCCGCTAAGCCTTAGACACCTTTCCTCATGCTCTACCTTTCCAAGCACCTGTCCGCGGCTCTGCTGGGCGTCGCCGGCGTCTGGTGCGTCTTTGCTGGAGTCTCACGCGCGGACGTCAACCGCACTCGCCCTCCGGCGCCCGGCCCTGAACCCGCCGCCAGCTTCCCAGACTTTAGCACGTCCACCCTGCCCGACGGGCTCAAGATCTTCGTGGTGGAAAACCACCGCGAACCGACGGTGACGTTCCGGTTGCTGGTCAAATCCGGCGATACCTTCGATGGCGCCAAGCCCGGCCTGGCCGAGGTGATGGCAGCCCTCCTCAACCACGGCACCGCGCGGCGAACCGCCGCTCAGTTCGCCGAAGAGACGGATTTCCTCGGCGCCAGCGTCGGGGCGGAAGCTGGCCCGGATTCCATCGATGTCAGCGCCAGCGGCCTGGTCAAGGATGCGCCCAAATTGCTCGATCTTTTCACGGACGCGGCCTTGCATCCGAGCTTCCCGGCCGAGGAACTCGCCCTGGAGCAGCGCCAGGAAATCAGCCAGTTGGTGGCCGACAAACAACATTCCGCCACCCTGGCTGCCCGGCTGTGCGATCAACTGATTTTCGGGCGGCAAAATCCGTACGGCGCCTATCCGACGGAAGCTTCGATCAGCGCGCTCGACCGCCAGGACCTGGTGGATTTCCACACCCGGTTTTTCTTCCCGGCAAATGCGACCCTGGCGATTGTCGGCGATGTGCACGCGGCAGATATTTTGCCTCTTGTCACCCAGGCTTTCGCCGGCTGGACCGCGGCGGGTAAGGTGCCGGACCAATCCGCCTTGGCCACCCTGCCGTCCCCGCCGAAGACGCGGCAGATTTACCTCGTGGATCGCCCGGGCAGCGTGCAATCGACCATCCTGGTAGCCGGACCAGGCATCGCCCGCAAAAACCCGGACGTGCCGGAGTTCAACGTGGTTGATTCCATTCTGGGCGGCGGCATGTCGGGGCGCCTTTTCCAGAATTTGCGGGAGCGGCACGGTTACACCTATGGGTCGGGTTCGACGATGCAGATGTACCGTTGGGCGGGGGAGTTTTCCGCCAGTACGGAGGTGCGCAACGAGGTGACGGCGCCCGCCATTGAGGAGATTCTCGGCGAGATCGCGCGCTTGGATAACGAGCCGGTCCCGGAGCCTGAACTCGCGATGCAGCGGCAGTACCTGGCCGGGAATTATCTGTTGAGCCTGGAAAGTCCCCTGCGCACCGCCGAGCGCGTCCAGGCCATCGATTTGTATGGCTTGCCCGCCGATTACTATAAGACCTACGCCCGCCGCGTCGGCGACGTTTCCGCGGCCGTGGTGCAGGATCTGGCGAAAAAGTACCTGGTGGCGGCCGATATGGCGGTAGTGGTCGTGGGCGAAGCGAAGGAGATCAAGGCTGGGCTCGAGAAGCTCGGCACCGTCCAGGTCTATGACACCGACTTGCAGGAAGTGCCGCCAGCCGCTCCCAAAGCAAATTAGCGCGCACCGCCCTACTTCCGCTCCACGACCCCAACGAAATCCCGCACGATCCCGAATTCCGGCGCGGAATAAGCCTCTTCGCCCGGCTGCTCGACCCACAGCGCCGTCGACGACCCACCATCGAGGTTCAGCGCCAAATCCGCGTGCAAACCCGCCGGCAGCAGCGCCGGGTTGGCCAAAATGGCGCCCAGTTCCTCCAGGGTCACCGCCGAAGTCGAAACCAGCGCCCATTCCGCGGCCCCGTCCGTTAACACCGCGGTGCGCCGCGCGCTGCGCACATTGTTCAAGCCCCCCACCGCTTTGCCGAACTCGACCAGAAACGGCCCGGACTGCACCGCCTGACGGGCGTTTTTGCCCGGCAATGGCACCGTGGAACGCAAGAGATGCATGTGGTTGCCCGTCACGACCAGCGCGCCGCTCAAAAGCTTCGCGTGCCCCGGCCGATGGATGACGATCCCGTCCGCCACCAGCAAACCTACCGGTTCGAAATCCGGCTGAAAATAGCCGCCGTTGGTGCCGGCCAGGCAGTGGTTGGCGTGCATCACCTCCGCCAGCCGGCTCCGGCCCAGCGTCCCCTGATCGAAGACGCGGAAGCCATAGCGCCGCGCATCGAAGCTCACGACGTGGAAAGTGGCGTGTCCGGGCGCCGCGCCTGCCCCGCGCGTTTCGGTCACCGTTTGCACATGATGCGCCATGCCTTCGGCCGGCGCCGGCAATATTTCCGCCGCCTCCAGCTTCCATTCCGCCGCCGCGGGACGCGCTCCCCCAAGGCCGGTGAGGAGAAGCAGCGCCGCGCCCCACCAACGGGGCTTGAGCTTCCTGGCGTGGGATTCATGATGCACCGTATGCACCTGTTGCACCATCTTACCCACTTTGCAGCCAGCCTCTTCGGCCGGCACGCGCCTGCCAGGCGGGCGAACCCGCCTGGAGAGTGAACGCAGCGACCGTGTTTACCTCCTCGGACCCCGCGCAGACGGCTGCCTTCGGCCGCACCCTCGCCACGCGGGCGCAGCCCGGCGATGTCTGGGCGCTGGCCGGCGATCTGGGGGCCGGCAAGACGTGCTTCGTGCAAGGCGCGGCCGCCGGCCTCGGGAGCACCGCCGCGGTCACCAGCCCCACCTTCAACCTGCTCCACGAATACACGGGCGGCCGCCTGCCGCTCTTCCACTTCGATTTCTACCGGCTGCGCCACGCCGGCGAGGCGCTGGACCTCGGCCTGGATGAAATCCTCGGCTCCGGCGGACTAACGATCATCGAATGGGCCGATAAATTCCCCGGCCTGTTGCCAGCCGCGACGATCTGGCTGCACTTTACCGCCCAGGGCGAGACCGTACGGTTGATCGAAAAGAAGTGACCCATGTCCGCTGTCCTGCCTCTGGCGCTCGCGCTTGATTGTTCCACCGCCCGCGGCAGCGTCGCGTTGGGCGAGTGCGGCGGTCGGGTCCTGTGGCGCGCCGAATTCACCGCCGGCCGCGGCTGTGGCGGAAAACTGTTCACCGCGTTGGCGGAGGCGTTGCGCGTGCTTGCAGAGTTGGAACGCGGGCGGCTTGGCGAAATCGTGGTGGGATTGGGCCCCGGCTCCTATTCCGGCGTGCGCCAGGCGATCGCTGCGGCGACCGGTTTAAGCGTTGCCCGGGGCGTGCCTCTCGTGGGATTGCCGTCGCCACTCGCCCTGGAAACGGCCGCCACCGCTTACCACGCGGTCGGCGACGCCCGCCGCGGCACGTTCTATTACACGGCGGTCGTGAGCCGGGTCTGCCTAACCGGCCCGGAACTGCTGGACAACCGCGACGCCCTGGCAGCCCGCCTGGCGGAGCGTCCCGCCTGGCCGGTTCTGACCGTGGAATGCGCGCTGGACGGCGAGCCATCCGCGCCCGCCACCCCAACCCTCCCGCTGGCCGAATACCTTTTAGCCGCGCCAGCGTCCACCCGCCCGGAGTTCCCGTTGGAGCCATTCTATTTGCGTCCGCCCAATATCACGCTTCCCTCCGGTCCACGGCAACCGCCGCCGCCTCTCGCGTAGCGGCGGGCGACCGTCTCCAGAGCCATGCCGGTCATCGCCTCCTGTTTTCAGCCGCCGTGGTGGCTCCGGCACGGCCACCTCCAAACCATTCTGCCGGTCGTTTATCCGCGCCGGATCGCCTTGGAATACACCCCGGAACGCCTGGAACTGCCCGATGGCGATTTCCTGGATCTCGCCTGGTCCCGCGCCGGCCACCGGCGGCTCGTCGTCCTCTCGCACGGGCTCGAGGGCGATGCCCAAGCCAGCTACATCCGCGGGATGGCGGTCGCACTGAACGCACAAGGCTGGGATGCGCTCGCCTGGAGCTTTCGCGGTTGCGGTCCGGATGGCAACCGGTTGCTGCGTTTCTATCACAGCGGCGAGACGGGCGATCTGCGCACGGTGATCCATTATGCGGCGTCGGCCTACGATAGCCTGGCACTGGTCGGTTTCAGCCTCGGCGGGAACATGACGCTCAAATACCTGGGCGAAGCGCCGCCACACCCCGGCATCCGCGCCGCAGTGGCGATCTCCGCGCCGGTGGACCTGGCCGCCAGCGCGCGCGCCCTGGACCTGCACCCGGGTAACCGGCTCTACCTGCGGCGTTTCCTGGCTACCCTCATTGCCAAAGTGGAAGCCAAGGCGCGACTCTTCCCCGCGCAGATCGATGTTTCCGGCGCGCGCCGGATCCGCACGTTCCAGGAATTCGACGATCGCTATACCGCCCGCCTGCATGGCTTCCGCGATGCCGCTGACTACTGGACCCAAGCCAGTTCCCGCCAGTATCTCGCGGGCATTCGCGTACCGGCCCTCTTGCTCAACGCCCGGGATGACCCGTTTTTGCCTGCCGCCTGTTTCCCCAGCGCGGAAGCCGAGGCCAGCGCCTGCTTCTTTCTCGAAGCGCCGGCTCACGGCGGCCACGTGGGATTCAGGGAGCGTCTGCGGGGCAGCCAGCCCAGTTGGCTCGAACGGCGCACGGCGGCTTTCCTGGCCGCGGGGGATGGCTCACAAAGCTGCTGACGTTCGCCGTTTCTTGTTCCAACGCTCGGCAGAAGATCGTAGTGTACCCGCAGGGGTCGGTCCGGGCAGCACATGAGAATCGCGGTCATCTTCCTTTTTGCCGCCGCGCTGCTTTCAACCGCCGCCGCGGAGAGCGTGACCTACCTGGTTCCCTCGGTTTATCCCACCATCCAAGCCGCCGTCCACGCCGTGCCCCCCGGCCCGTCCAAGGTGCGCTACCGGATCAAGCTTGCTCCGGGCGTTTACAACGAGTCGGTCAAGATCAACAAGAACAGAGCTAATATCACTCTGCTGGCGGACCAGGATATCACCGATCCCAGCCGGGTCACACTCCGCGGGGGTCCGGGCCAGGTGCCGCTCCGGGTTTATGGTGACGACATTACCATCAAGAACCTGACCGTCGAGCAAACGGCGGCGCCGGCGGACGGTCCGCAACAGGCCGTCATTAGCTCCGGCACCCGGGTGGTCTTCGACAACACCGTTATCACCGCCAATCAAGACACCTTCTTCCTCTGGGGCTATCGCTCGCTCACTTACATCAAGAACTCCCAAATTTCCGGCACGGTCGATTTCATTTACGGCGACGGCACGGCGTTCTTTGACCATTGCACGCTGATCCACCGGCTCAATCCGAAGGAACTGGATTACCACGGCATCACCACGGCCCCAAGCACACCGGCCGAGGTCGCGTACGGCCTGGTTTTCAGCAGTTGCACGATTACCCGCGAGGCCGGCGTCCTGGATGGCACCGCTCAACTCTACCGGGCCTGGCGGCCCTATGGCGAAGCGGTCTTTATCAACTGCACGTTAGATCGCCACATCGACACCGTCGCCTGGTCCGGCTTCGATAATGAAATCACGGACTTCACCAATGCCGACGTCACTTACCGCGGCTACGAATACGGCAGCCTGACGATGGATGACCCGCCGGAGCTGGTGGATTTGAGCGGCCGGCCGGCGTGGCTGCAGCGCCAATTCGATCCAGCGCTTTTCAGCAAGGAAAATGTGCTGGCTGGATGGAACCCGTAAACTATTCTTATTCCATGCCCCTGTACAAACCGGCGACCGATTGGTGCCTTTTCCCTGCTCTCTCCTTGGTGCTGGGCAGCACCCTCGCGTGCGTCTACGCGGCACAACTGCCATGCGTGCCGCGCGCGGCGGCGCCGGAGGCCACGCTCCCGGCCGCGGTGGCGATGGCCGTGCCCCGGCCGGTTGATCACTCACCCAGGCCGCGCCTGGCGAAGGCGCCCAGGCGCCTGACGTGCCCGGCTTCCTGGCTGCGGCCTTTGCGGCAGGCGCTGCTGGCGGAACGTCGCTCCGGACCGGTTAAGGGCATCCTCGCCATCGGAGACACCCCGACAGGGACGCACATCCCGAATATCATCTACGATGACGGTCACCATCTGCTCGCGATGGGCTCCTTGACGGGTCCGTTGGTGTTGGGAGACAGCCTGGCTGCTTACCCGGACGCCATGCTCACCGCCAATGCGGTCCATCGTCATCCGGCGAACCTTGGTCTCGCCTTGTAGGGTCCGCCCCCGCCGCGGGGGAGATCACGGCAAGCAAAAGGCGCCGCGCAGGTTGTCCCACGCGGCGCCTCTGGTGAATGTCAGACTAAGAGTCTACTTGCGAGCCGCTTGCACATTAATAACGGCTACTGCCAGCTTGGTGAGCTTCTTATCGGTATCCGACTCTTCGCTGTAGGTCGTCTCGAGCAGCTTGGCGCCTTCTTTGTCGCCGAGAACTTGCGCATAGGTCTTGGCACAGCCGTACCCGGCCATTTCATAATGCTCAACGCGTTGCGCGGCGGCGATCAGGCCGGCATCCTTGACCTCGTCTTCGGCTTCCTCCTCGATCATCTCGTCGCCTTCTTTTAAGACGCCTTCCATGCCCTGGCACTTGGGCCCGCGGGTGGACTGGCCGTGACTTTGCAGGATCGTCTCCAGGCGTTGGGCTTGCACCTTGGTTTGTTCCAGATGTTCCTTGAAGCCAGCGACGAGTTGTTCGTTGGTCGCTGCTTTGGCCATCTTCGGCAAAGCCTTGATGATCTGCTTTTCAGCACTGTATAAGTCTTTTAGCTCGTGAATGTAGAGGTCTTTGAGAGTTTCGAGTTCCATAGTATATCTGATTTCGCCGAAACCTGTCCTTGCGGACGTACTGGAGCGTTTATTCAGCCCGCAGCGTCAGGCTCGCCTTCTGCCCCAAACCAGTGAACCAATCCGCTCGCAGGGTTCGCAGGTCCTGGCTTAACGTTCCTGTAAACGTCTCGAGGCGGATCGCGTCATCGCCGCCGGCATTGCCGCCAAGCATTTCCAGGTGAATCTGCAGGCCGGGCACGGTGATCGTGCCGCGCAGCGCCACCTGCTCCGGGACGCTTGTGCCGGCGCCCAGCTCGTAATCCACGCGGTTGAACTCGAGCAGGTGTTCGCCCCGGATGGAGAGCTCCCTGGGTCCGATCCGGATGTGCCGTGCTGTGGAGTCACCCTGCAAATGCAGCTCGCCCGCAAATTCCGCCGGTAATCTTTTAGCCAGTTCGGCCGCGGTTTGCGGCGTTCGCTGGCAGCCGGCGGGTAAAAGCAACCCGCACAGGACTATGATCCGGCCAGATGACAAATGCATCGGTCTCCTATAATTGAGTAGTTCGCGGTAAAAACGAATGTAGCGTAACCGAGCCAAATAACAGAAAACGTCAATCCAAGCAGCTGCCCCCACTGCGGTCATGAACAAGATCTATTATTATCCGCTCCTCCTCGGCGCCGCCGCACTTCTATGGCTCGCCGATTGTCAGGCATCCGAGAGCGGGTCGCTGGCTGATTCACCCGTCGGCGTTGAACCGAAAGCCTTCGGGCCAGCCGCCAAAGGAACTGGCTTTGCCATGGACGGTTATTTCGTTTGGTGCGGCTCGGTTATCAAGGTCGGCGACGTCTACAACATGTTCGCCTCGCGCTGGCCGGCCGAGACGAAGTTCCCCGATGGCTACCGGCAACACTCTGAGATTGTGCGCGCGGAAGCCTCCAAGCCTGAAGGGCCCTACGTGTTCAAGGAAGTGGTCATCGGCCAACGGGCGGCCGGTAAATGGGACAGCGCCATGGCGCACAATCCTGCCATCTACCAGGTCGGCGGCACGTTCGTCTTGTTCTACATCGGCAGCGATGTCGGCTCGCACCAGCGGCAGATCGGCATTGCCACGGCACCTGCCGTGACCGGCCCGTGGACGCGCCGGGACAAGCCGCTGGACCTGGGCCTGGCCACCGACGCGAACAATCCTGCCGCGTGGTTCGAGCCGGACGGCAGCGTCAAACTGGTCTGGCGCACCCTCAACCTGCGCGTCTGCGAATCTGTCGCGAAATCGTTCGAGGGGCCTTACACCCTCGCGAACAGCAATCTTTGGCCGGCCGCCAAGGTGGAAGACTTCTTCCTTTTTAAACAAAGCGGCGCCTATCATCTCATCTGCGAGGATAATGCCGGCAAACTGACCGGCCACGACAGGAAGTGGGGCGGGCATTTGATCTCGGACGACGGCGTGACCCATTGGCGGCTCGCTCCGCAACCGGTGGCCTACGACGACACCATCCGCTGGACCGACGGCACGGAATTTAACCCGGTGCGTCGGGAACGGCCGTGGCTTTTGCTCGAGAACGGGACAATTACCTACCTCTTCAACGCCGTGTTCGATGGCAAGCAGACCTGGAATCAGCCTGTGCCGCTTGCCACACCCGTCAAATTGGATTGAAAGCTGGCTATTGAATATCTGCTTATCTCCGCTCAGCTAACGCGTCCCTAATCCACGGCCACCTCTTCGTCTGCCTCAACCTCCCCGCCGAACCCTAGCATCCGCGCCCGGCGATCTCCATGCGGCAGACGGATCGTCACGGTCAGGCCGCGGCCGGTATCGCTGCGCAATTCAATGTCGCCGCCATGCTCGCGTACAATCCGCCGGACAATTAGCAGGCCGAGGCCGCTGCCGTTTTCCTTGGTCGTGAAATAGGGATCGAATACCTTGCTCATGGCATCGGGATCAATGCCCCCGCCCGTGTCCGAGAAAGCTACCAAGACGTAGTCCGGCTCCAAGCCGGTGAAAATGCGCAGGATGCCGCCGCTGCGCATCGCCTGGGAGCTATTGCGAATGATGTTATAGAACGCCTGTTTCATCTGGTCCCGGTCGAGTTCCAGCGCCGGCAGATTTTTGGCCAGTTCCACCTCCACGAGAATGTCCCGGTCGGCGATCTCCGTCGCCAGGAAGGAAACCGACTCTTCCACCAGCGCGTTCACATCCGCCCAGGCGGTCTGCAAGGGCGCGGGGCGCAGCGCGCGCAGGAACTGGCTCACGATGAAATCCAACCGCCGGATTTCATCCTTGGCCACGCGCACGGATTCATCCAGATCTGCCCGGTATTCCGGCGGCAACTTGCGCAAGCGCCGCTCCATGAGCTGCAGGTGAATGGTTAACGAATTCAGCGGGTTGCCGATCTCATGCGCCACCCCGGCCGCGAGCAAAGTCAGCGCGGAAAGCCGTTCATTCTCGATCGTTGTCTGCGTGCTGCGGCGGCTTGCCGTGATATCGCGCACGATCATGGCGTAGCCGACAAAGTTCTTGGCCTGATCCGGGGGCGCGGGCGCCGCGGCCTCTGCATCGTCGTCCGCATTTTCGAGCAGCAACGGCACGACATAGAAATTCAAGAAGCGATGCGCTGGATAGAACACCTCCATATCCCGGCTGACCAAATCGGCCGTATCGGTCAGCGCCTCCCAATCCAACCCGCGGACGCGCTCGGCCAGCGGTCGGCCCAGAGATGACTCAGGTGCTAACCCAAAGAAGGTGCAAGCGGCATCGTTGAGGTAAACGATCTGGCCGCGCGGATCCGTCACGACCATGCCTTCCTGGATGGCGTTAAAGATCGTCTCGAGGAAACCTTTTTCCCGGACCACCCGCAACAGATGGGTGCGCGCTTCTTCCGGCCGCACCCGGCCCAAGCGTTCGATCAGCTTATCGATGAAAGCCGTTTTCAAGGTAGTAAATCCTCTGCCGTCAAAATAGCTCTCCTTGGGCCGAAGCTTTCACGCTGCCGGTAAACTCCTCATATTTGCGCGCCAGCTCGTCCAATTTCGAGACGTAATATTCGACATTTTCGTCGCGCGCGTCCGGCTGCCAGTCCGTAATCAGTTTGGCGTTCTCATACGAACTGACATTCTTCTTGGTGCCGGTGATGTAATAGGAGACTTGATCGCCCGGCTGGTAGTTGCGTTTGCTGTTAGCCGCCAGTTCGTAAGGCGCCGAGCGGTTGCGCGCGGAAGCCTCCCGCTTCTTCTGATATTGGCTCAGGGAATCCTGCAGCGTATCCGTCTTGGCCAGGAACTCGATGGGCCAGCGCCGGGCGCGGATGGCTTGCTCGAACTCGGCGTGCAGGGCCGGCACCTGCTCGCGCTGCTCTTCCAGCAGCAGCCGGATCATGCGCTCGAGGTAGACGCGCTGGAATTTCTCCAGCCCGCGCGATTTTAGCGCGCCACCTTTCAGGATCAATTGGCCGTCCTCCTGCAGCAGCGCATAGTTTTTGGCTTTATAGCTAAACATCGCGGGATAACGCGCATCGAATTCAATCTCGATCCCGGCGGGCAACACCTCTCCCAGCCCGCTCTGCAAAGCCGCCAAACTCCGGTGCGGCGGCGGCACGAAATAAATACCGTCTGTGTCGATTTCAATGACGCGCGAACCCTGCTCATTGAGCCAGGCGACCATCTTCTTGAGCAAGTCCCGCCCGGTCTCGGTCACCCGTGCCGCCGCGTCATAATCGGCGAAATGGCCTTGGGCAAAACCAAGATAGCCATAGAAGCTGTTAATGAGAATCTTGAAGACATTCTGCAAGGCGTTGGCGGCCTGGTATTCTCTCGCGCGCGCGGGTTGGCCGGCGCTCGCGCGCATCAGCGCTTTGGCCTCCAACCGGAACTTGCGCAGGTCCGCCAACAACCCATGGAAGATCCCCAGCCGGTCATTGGCCGGGAAGATGCCATAGCGCAACATGACCGAAGGATAAAGCGACGCGACATCGCAGTGCCACACATCGCGAGCCACGCCCGTGACAAACACGTCTGTATAGCCGCCCTCAAAAGCGCGCGGTTCCGGCAGCTCGGGCAAAGCATGCCGGCAACGGTAGTATTCGCGCAGAAAGAGCGCATTGATGCGCGTGGCATTGCCGCGCACGATGATCTCTTGATAGTTGTAGGGAAAGATTTGTGCCTGGATAAAGTAACTGCGGCTTAACAGGTCCGAGAGAGCGCGTGTCTCCCGGAGACTTTCCAAGGCATAAGCAATGAAGCGCGGCGAATCGTGCTGGTAGGCCGCGGCGATCTCCGGGCCTTGCAAGTAAGTGCGTTCCCCCGGACCGCCGGCTTCGCCACCCGCCAGGCCGAAGTGCCGGGCCACATCCGCCAACTCGAAGCTCTCCAGTTCCCGCGTGCCGATGTCATAGAACTGCACCAGCAAGTAGGTATCCACTACATGCCGGCCATGGATTTCGAACTTGGGATAGTTAATGGTGCGTTCGGCGATTTGCACACGCGAAGGCCGCGACCTTAAGATTGATCCATCCCGCCCCCAGTCCAGCTTCAACCGGTGCTGCCGCGCCCGCGAGACCAGATAAGGCAGGGTGAGCTTGAACAAATGATGGCCTTCCAACACATCGGGGTCGCGTTCGCGGATCAAATCGCTCAGCCGCGTGAGAACCTGGCGCTCACTGTTCTCACTGTCCCCGGCCTCGACCAGCAACAGTTCTTCCCAGCCGGTTTGATCGCTCACCGCGATCGACGCGACATGCCCGGCCGCTGTTTCTGTCTGATAAGTCTCGATGTGAAGCTGCATGCGGTGCAGCTCAGAGAAATCCAGCCCCTTGAAAAGCGTGCGCCCAGTGGCGGTCAGGTATTGCTGCACGGGATCGGTTAACGCAAAATGGTTAGCCTCCTGGTCACGCAAGCGGGTGCGTAGCTTGGCAAACTCGGCCCAGCTCTCGCAGCGGACGAGATGGTCATAGGTCAGCGCGCCGGCGAGCGGCTCGCTACCGACGCCCGGCGGTTCGCCCGCGGTCCACAGAAACGGCTCGAACTCCGCCTGCTCCACCACCGTCACGGTGCCGTCCGGAGAGCGCCGGTACACCTCCATCTGGCGGTCGCCACACCGTTCGACCGCCACGATCCGCGGCGTGGCATCCAGGCCGAACAAGGCGTTGTTTTCCTCGAGTTGCATGGCGAGGCGCTGGCCGCCCGGGACGAACATACGCAACTTTCCCGAGCTCGCTGCCGGTTCCTCTCTCGACAACCAAAATCCGCTGCCGTATGCTTGAATCCAATAGGACCAACAGCGGTTCGGCACGCTCATGCAACTTCCCTGGCGTCCCCTGCGCAAACCCGCGCAACATACGGCGGGTTCGTGGCCGCCCACCGCGACGCAGTGGCTGTTGAGCGCCCTGGTCCTGAGTTTGCTGGCGCAGTGGTTCCTGCGCTCTTACTTCAGCGGAGTTGCAGCGCTGCTTCCCGACGGTGCACTGTCCACCGGCGGCTTGGCGACGGGCCGGCTTTGGCAGCCCGTCAGCTATTTGTTCGCCGAAAGCGGAGCGTTGTTGGATTTTGGCGCGTTGCTGGCGCTCTACACTGCGGGCAGCCAATTGGAATTCATCATTGGCCGCCGCCATCTGTTCCAGTTGTTTTTCCTGGGCGGTATTTTGGGCGGCCTCGGCCAGTTGGCCTTTGACGCCGGCACCCACCACTCGCCGACCGTGATCCTGGTGGGGCCGACCGCCGCCGTTACGGCCGTCTTTCTCGCCCTCACCTGTGTGCTGCCGAACCTGGAATTGGCGCCGTTGCTCGGGTTCCCGTTGCCGTTCTGGCTGAAGATCAAGCATTGCGCCTTTGCCGTGGTGCTGACTTGCGGCGTGGTCCCGCTGTTGCACGACCAAGGTAGTTTTGCACGGGAACAGGCGGCGCGGTGTCTGGTCGGCTGCGTCACCGGCTGCATCTACATGCGGCAACTGGGTTTTGGCCGGCGGGCCCGTACGGTCAACGACGACGCGGCGCGCCCGCCGCTGGTGCAGATCCCGGTTTTATCCCGCGCCACCGAGAGCGAGGCGAATGACGAGCCGGCGGCGGCCGATCTCCCCCGCTTTACCGAACGTGAGCGGCGAATGACCCCGCGCGAGTATATCAGCGAACAGATTGATCCGATCCTGGATAAAATCTCGCTACACGGCATCGGCTGTTTGACGGGGGAAGAACGCCGCATTCTGGAAAAGGGCCGCGATAAGATTTCGCAGCGCGACGTTTAGTACCAAAGGGTAGGGAGCGCTCTCCTCCGAGCGCATCCCAATTGTCGGGTAGCGTGTTGGTGACCGCGCGCTTTCCTTGGCAACGGCCCCGACCTGACTGTTACGGATGCGCTCGGAGAGCGCTCCTACCTCGCTGACGCCTTTGCAGTTCCGCTGCACGAAAGATTTGCCTTTCCGGCGCGGGCTGGGCACGGTAGCGCCGCTACCGCGCATCCGGGCATGAACTGGTTTTATTCGAAAGATGGGCAGCCGGCCGGACCGGTCGGCGATGCGGAGTTCGAGCGGTTGGTAGCCAGCGGCACGATCAGAGGCACCACGCTCGTCTGGCACAGCGACCTCCAGGACTGGAAACCTTACGCCGAAGTCCGCCCGGCAGGCGCGCCGCCGCCCCTGCGGGAGTCCGCTCCGCCCCGTGCGCCCATCCTCACGCGCGGCAGCAGCGAACTGGAAGACAGCCCCCGCGCTGCCGGCCACCCGGGAGCCGGCTTTCACTACGCCGGGTTTTGGATCCGCGTCGTGGCGAGCCTGTTCGACAGCCTGATTCTGCTGCCGCTTTTTTCCGTGATCTATCTCGGGTTCTTCGTCGAGTTCCCGGAGTTCCTCTCGGATCATCCCGAAGGCGGTCATGTGCGGCTCCTTTTTCAACTCGTCGTCGTCGTGCTGGGCGCTACCTATGAGACGCTGTTCGTCGGCCGCTTCGCCGCCACGCCCGGCAAGATGATTTGCAACCTGCGCACCATCCATTCCGATGGCGCGAAGATTTCCTACGGGCGCTCCCTGGCGCGGTATTTCTGCAAGGGCTTTAGCGGCGCGTTCTTTTTGCTGGGCTATCTCGTGGTGGCCTTCACTCCGCAGAAGTGCGGCTTGCACGATTACATCTGCGATACCCGCGTGATCCACACGTCCTGAAAGCTGCCGCGCTGTTCCGGCCGCGCGGAACAGAGCCTTTGGTCATGAGCAACAACCCCCTCGCCAAACATCTCGCTGCCCTGCTGATCGGGGCTCTTCTCCTGCCTGCCGTCCCGCTCTGGGTCCGCGGAGATCCAGCGCCCTTGCATCTCTGTTCACCAAAGGCCTCCGACCATTTCGAAGTTACAAAGCCCCTGTTTTCCTGGAACTCCAACCCGGCGGTCCGAACCTACGAAGTCTATATCGATGACGCCAAAGCCGGCGAAGTTCCCGCGGCTCCGATCCCCGTCCTGCATTTCGGCACCCCGCGGGTCCTTCCGGTCGGGACGCATCAGTGGTTTATCCAGGCGATGCTCTCTGCGGGCGGCGCGATCCGTTCCGACACGGCCTCTTTCACCATCGATCCACCCGGCAACTGGCCGCGATGGGCTATTGGACCTTTCGAGCGCTATGGGGAGAATCCGATTCTCCGTCCTCAGGCGGAAGCTTGGCAATCCGTCAACCTCCTCAGCCCTGGCGTCCTCTTCGACCAGGGAAAATTCCGGATGCTCTACCGCGCCCAAGGAAGGGCCTGGACCTCTCGAATCGGCTACGCGGAGAGCCCGGATGGCGTCACCTTCACGCCTAATCCAACGCCGCTGCTCGACGCTGTGGAACCTTTCGAAAAAAGCCAGGGCCTGGAAGATCCCCGCTTCTTTCACTATGGGGATACCTATTACGTCTTTTATACCGGTAATAATCAGGTAGGCGGGATCGCCTTGTGTGAGGCGGTGTCCCCGGATGGCAAGGTTTGGAAGAAGCTGGGCGTCATAGAACCCAAAACGAAGAACGCCGCCATGATCTGCGACCCCAACGGCACCCCGGCCAAGATAAACGGCAGGTTCGCGATGTTTATCGGTAATTCCAAAGTCGGCGTCTGCTACTCCGATGACCTGGTCACCTGGGGACCAATAACCGATATAGACCTGAAGCTTCCGCCCGGCTGGGTGAAACCCTACGAGCCATGCGTGGCGGTCACCAACTTCTCCCCGGCCTTCCCGGAAGACATCGTGCTCTTCATTGCCGGGACGCTGAATGGGAAAGGAAGATGGTTCTACGGCATTTCAGAGGTGCTTTTCTCCCAAGCCGATCTGACGCACAAAGTGGATCAGTTGGGCGACTGCATCCTGAAAGCGCAAGAACCGTATGAAAGCGGGCAGCAAAAAAACTCCCTCTGGATGAACTGCATCATCCGGCATGACGGACAGTGGCTGTTGTACTACGCCGCCGGCGACCGGAACGTGGCACTCGCGACCGCTCCGATGCAATAAACTCTGCCTGGCTGTCACGGGTTTTCGGCCCGCGTGATTACCGCGCAGGACCTCAGGACCGCGGCACTTCGCCGAAGGAATCCGCCTGTTGCGCCAGGGCGTCCTGGGCGCGCAAGAGATCGTGCAAGGTCAGCAGGCCGACCACCACGCCGTCCGCCTGATCCAGCACCAGCACCATGCCATGGGGCGACTCGATGAGCAGCGCCTGCGCTGCGCCGATCGTCTCATCCCGCAGACAGGCCGGCGCGGGATGCACCGGTGCTGCTTGACCGGCTGCCAGCGCCGCCTGCGCTTCGCCGCGCAGGAGCAGCCCTGGGGGCCGTTTCGCGGCCGGGTCGCCGCTGACGGGGAATCGCTCATACGGATGCTCCGCCAAGGCCTGCGTAAGAGCTATGGGCGCCAAGGCCTCCGGGCTCAAGATAAACGGTTGGAAGTTCGCGATGGCGGAGACCGGATATTGCCGCCAACTGCGCAGGTCGCGCGGGGGCATTACCGTGCGCAGGTGCTGGCCATCGTCGACGAGCGCTTCCTCGTAGAACCCGTGGGTGAGAAACGCCCGGCTAATGCCCTGGCTGATCAACGCCCCCACCAGCAACGCCGGCACGAGCGCGAACTCGTGCGTCATTTCAAAAACGATCAGGATGGAAGTCAATGGCGCGCGTACCACCGCGCCGAGGCAGGCGCTCATCGCCACCACGGAAACCAGGACGTGGTCGCTGAAAGTCAGGTGCAAACCGGCCGCCCGCGCGGAGCCGGCGAGGAAGACGCCGCACATCGCGCCAAGAAAGAGATTCGGCGCAAAGATGCCGCCGCAGCCACCGCTGGCGTACCCGCAAATGGTAGCAATGAGCTTGCCGGCGAGTAACACGCCCGCCAGTTCCCAGCCGAGCCGGTCGTTCAACGCCGCCGTCAGGTCTTGATAACCCAAGCTGAAGATCCCCAGATGTCCCGTGCGCAAAAAGATGGCGCAGCCGATTGCCCAGGTAATCACTCCGCCGGTAGCCGGGCGCAGCCAGGCTGGCAACGCCCGGAAATCCGGCCGGCGCAACATCCGGCGCAAGGCCAGCGTGGCAGCCTGGAACACCACCCCCACGATGGAGGCGAGCAAGGCCCCGACCGGCACCAGCAAGTAACCGCGCCAGGTCGGCGTATCGATCTGCGGTAGATCGAAAGCCGGCCGGCTGCCGAGGAACGCCTGCACGGTTAACGCCCCGAGCACCGCCGCGAAAAGGATGCTGCCCAGCAGCCGGCTATTGAGGTCCTCGATGATCTCCTCGAGCACGAACGTAATCGAAGCCAGGGGCGCGTTGAAGGCGGCCGCCAACCCCGCCGCCGCGCCCGCCACCGCCGCCAGCCGCCGCCCATTCTTGGCCACACCCAAGCGGCCGGCCAGGTTCGAGGCGACCGCGCCCGCGAGCTGTACGGTGGGTCCTTCGCGGCCCAGGCTGGCGCCGCCACCGACCGTCAGGACGCCCGCGACGAACTTGACCCAGATCACCCGGGCGGGCACATACCCAAAATCCTTCCAGAACGCCACCTTGAGCTGTGGGATGCCGCTACCCGCCGCCTCCGGGCAGAAACGGCTCAGCAGGTAGCCCGCGATGAGCGACGTCACGACGATGACGCCAAACGTGCCCCCGAGAAATTCCGCCCGCGGACACCCGGCCAGCCGCACGAAGGTGCCCGCGTAGAAAAAGTTGATGCCGACCTCGAAAAGCACCGCCGCCAGCCCGGCGCTAAGCCCGTAAAGCAGGGTCAGCAGGATCGAGCGCCCGTTGCGCGGCAACTTTTCCAGGTAGGAGGCGGGATTCAGCACGGCGGTGGAAAAGTGTGGCAGCAAACGTCCCGGGCGCAATCCTCGCGTTAGTACCACCTCCGGCTCGCAGGCTGCCGCAGACGCGCTATCATAAGCGCGTTCAGCCTTAACAATTATGAGCGACCCACGTTATCTCCAGCTTGCCCGCGCGCTGACGCAATATTCCACCCGGCTGCAGGCGGGTGACCGCGTCTTGCTCGATGCCTTCGATATTCCCGCCGAGATGACCGTGGCCCTCATCCGGGCCGCACGCGAAGCCGGGGCGATCCCGCTGGTGCAAATCAATCAAAACCGAGTCACGCGCGAGTTGCTCGCCGGCGCGGAGGAATCCCAGTACGAGCTGATGTCCCACCTGGAACTCGCCCGGATGCAACAGATGGACGCCTACATCGCCGTGCGCGGCAGCCATAACATCACCGAGATGAGCGATGTGCCCGGCGAGCGCATGTCGATGGCGATGAAAAAGCTCAAGCCCGTGATCGACCACCGCGTGCGCAAGACCAAGTGGTGCGTGCTGCGCTGGCCGACGGCCGCGATGGCGCAACAAGCCGGCATGAGCACCGAAGCCTTCGAGGACTTCTTCTTCCGCGTCTGCCTCCTGGATTACTCGAAGATGCAGCCCGGCATGGCTGCGCTCAAGGCCCGGCTCGACCGGACCGAACTCGTCACCATCAAGGGCCCGGACACGGATCTGCACTTCAGCGTCAAAGGCATCAATACGATCGTTTGCGGCGGCACCCACAACATCCCGGATGGCGAGGTGTTTACCTGCCCGGTGCGCGACTCCGTCAACGGCCACATTTTCTTCAACGCTCCCACCATCTATCAGGGCGTGGCGTTCGACGGCATCCGGCTGGAATTCCAAGACGGCAAGATCGTCCAGGCCACCGGCAACCCGGCCGCCAAAATCAACGAGATCCTCGATGCCGATGAAGGCGCGCGTTACATCGGGGAGTTTTCCCTGGCCTTCAATCCGCACGTCTTGCAGCCGATGCGTGACATCCTGTTCGATGAAAAAATCAGCGGCTCCTTCCACTTTACGCCCGGCCAGGCTTATGAGGACGCGGACAACGGCAATCGCAGCCAAGTGCATTGGGACATGGTCAGCATCCAGCGGCCGGAATACGGCGGCGGCGAGATTCATTTTGATGGCGAACTGATCCGGCGCGACGGTCTCTTTGTGCCCGAGGCCTTGCAGGCGCTCAATCCGGACCGCTTGTTGTAACGTGAGGCCGGCATGCACCCACTCGAAGACCGGATCGGTTACAAGTTTCGCAATTCGCTGTTGCTGGCGGAAGCGTTGACCCACCCGAGCCTGGGCCACGAAACGCAGCAGGTTCATTTCGATAACCAACGCCTCGAATACCTGGGGGATGCGGTGCTCCAGCTCCTGTTCAGCGAGCATTTGTTCCGGCGCTTCGGAGATTCCGGCGAAGGGCATCTGACGAAGTCTCGCTCGCGCCTGGTCTCGGGCGAGACCCTCGCCGTGTATGCGCAGCAAATCGACCTCGGCCAGCACCTGATGATGGGCCGCGGCGACGAAAGCAACGGCGGCCGCCGCCGCTCCACGACGCTGGCCGATGCCTTTGAAGCGCTGGTCGGCGCCATGTACCTGGACGGCGGGCTGGGCGTGGCGCGTACGTTTGTTTTGAGCCAGGCCCGCAATCAGTTGGCCTCCCTGCACCAGGAGCCGCCGCTCGAGATCAATCCCAAGGGACAGTTGCAGGAGATCCTCCAAGCCTTGCCGCCCCGGGGCAGCAGCGCGGCCCCGCGTAATCCCGTCTACATGATCGTCTCGCAGGCAGGACCCGACCATGCCAAGAGTTTCGTGGCGCAGGTGCAGTGGTACGGCGTGTTGCTCGGGCGCGGAAATGGCGCGAGCAAGCAGCAAGCCGAGAGTGCCGCCGCTCTCGATGCCTTGCGCAGCCAGAGCTGGGAGCAGGCCCTGGAGGGAGCAGCCGCCGCTCCCCAATAACTAAGCCGACAGCCCGTCAGCAGGAATGTGAACAAGCGGGTAAACCGGGGTTGTTGGCGAGCCGGCCTATTTCGCAGCGGACCGCCAGCCGGTTGTTCGCGGCAAAACCGTCACGTGGAACACCAACCGGGAGTCCGCGTGGAACAGCGCAGTACGGATGTTGTTCACACGCTTATGATTAAGAAGAAATGAGTCCTTACCTCAAATCTTCTTCCTAAGCATGTGGATAACTCGGGCGATCAGATATGGATAGCCAGCCCGAACGCCGCTCCGGTCGCCTCGTGGACCGCTTCGCTCAAGGTCGGATGCGCATGGATCGTCGCTTCGATGTCCTCGTGGGTGGCTTCCAGGGTGATGGCCAGGCCCAGTTCGGCGATCAGTTCCGTTGCTTCGGGACCGATGATGTGCGCGCCGAGAATCTCTCCGTGCGGCTCACCGAAAAGGATCTTCACGAACCCTTCCCCCTCGCCCACGGCCAACGCCTTGCCGCTGGCCTGGAACGGGAACTTGCCGACTTTATAGGCGAGTTTCTGCTCCTTGGCTGCCCGCTCCGTCAAACCAACGCTGGCCACCTGCGGCTGACAATACGTGCAGCCTGGGAAGACCGTGACCTTCTTCGGCTTGTGCCCATCGAACATCCCTGCCACGGCCTGCAAGGCTTCCCAACTGGCGACATGCGCGAGCCAGGGCGGCCCAATGATGTCGCCGGCGGCATAAACCCCGGGGACATTCGTCTGGTAGTTCTCATCGGTCTGGACATACCCGCGGGCGTCCCGCTTGAACTCCAAACCCTCCGGTAGAACCGGCGACACGCCGATCGCCACCAGCAGCACATCCGCCTCGATCGTCTGCACGCCTTTGGCATCTCGCGCGGTCACTTTGACGCCGGTGGCCGTGACTTCGGTTTTCTCGACGGCAGTCGCGGTGAACACCTGGATGCCCTGCTTGACGAAGTTTTTCTGCAAAGTCGCGCTGATGTCCTCATCCTCGACGGGCAGGATGCGCGGCTGCATCTCGATAAGCGTGACCTTGGTGCCGAAAGCGTTGAAGAAGTAGGCAAACTCCACCCCGATGGCACCCGCGCCCATGATTGCCACGTGGCCGGGCTGCTTCTCGATCACCATGGCCTGGCGGCTGCCGACGACCGTCGTCCCGTTGAACGGCACGTCCGGTAGGGCCCGGGAAACGGTCCCGGTGGCGAGCAGGATCTTGTCGCCCTCCAGGATCTCCTCGGTGCCGTCCGCCTTTTTGGCAACAACCGTCCGGCCGTCGCGGAAAGAGGCTTCCCCACGCACGTAGGCGATTTTGTTCTTCTTGAAGAGAAACTCGATGCCGCCGGCGAGTTTGTTGGCTACGCCGCGGCTGCGCGAAATGATTTTGCTCCAGTCGAAGGAGAGATTGTCGAACTTGAAGCCGAAATCGTCCGCGCGATGTCGCATGACGTCATAGAGCTCCGCGTTGCGCAGGAGCGACTTGGTGGGAATGCAGCCCCAGTTGAGGCAAGTGCCGCCCGCCCGGTCTTTTTCCACGCAGGCCACTTTTTTGCCAAGTTGCGCCGCGCGAATCGCCGCCACATAACCAGCCGGCCCGCCCCCGACGACGATCAGATCGTAAGTCATAAAGACCCACTATCACATGAACCCGCGGCCAAAGCCAAAAACAAGACGGCGCCGGCTCAGATGGCAGAGCCATTGCAGCCCCAGGCCTAAAGGAGTAACCCCAACGGCTGCTCCAACAACCGGCGCAGCGCGGCCAGAAACTGGGCGCCCAAGGCGCCGTCGACCACCCGATGATCACAGCTCAAGCCCAGGTCGATCCGCTGGCCCACCACGATCTCTCCGGCGGCGTTCACCACGGGCTTCTTCACCAAGCCTCCGACCGACAAAATGGCGGCTTGCGGCGGATTGATGATGGCATCGAAGCGGTCGATCCCGTAGGAGCCGAGATTGGAGACGGTAAAGGTGCCGCCTTGGAACTCCTCCGGCTTCAATTTCTTGCTGCGCGCCCGCGTGGCGAGGTCTTTGACCTCTAAACTGATCTCGCGCAAGGACTTGGAACCAGCATCGCGAATGACCGGGGTGACGAGGCCGTCATCGATCGCCACCGCCACCGCCAGGTGCAGGCTGCCGTACTCGATAATGGCATCGCCCGCGAAGGAAGCGTTCACCTTCGGCACTTCCGCGATCGCGGAGGCCACCGCCTTCAAGATAAAATCGTTTATGCTGATCTTATTCCCAGCTTGTTCACCAACGGCATTTACCTCGCCCCGGAGCTTACTCAGCGGAGCCGCGTCCACCTCGAGATGAAGATAAAAGTGAGGGATCTGGGTTTTGCTCGTCAGCAGGCGTTCCGCGATGATTTTGCGCATCGACGACAGCGGCACCCGCAATTCGGTATTCGGCTCCAGCGGCTTCGCTTTCGGCGCAGCGGCCGGAGGATTTTTCGCGCCGGACGCGGACTTATTCACCGAGGCGGAAACGGGCGCGGCGGGGGTGCCATTTCCGGTGGCGGTGACATCCTGCCGGATGATCCGTCCGCCCGGACCGCTCCCGGTTATCGTTGCCAGATCCAGCCCCGCGGAGGCGGCTACCTTGCGAGCCAACGGCGACGCCTTGATCCGGTTGCCTGACGCGGATGGTACCGTCGCTGTGGCCGCCTTCGGTTGACGTTGGACAGGCGTAGGCGCGGATTTGCTGCTGCTTTCGACCGCCGGCGGCGCCGTGGTGCCGGCTGCGGCTTCGCCACCAATCCGGGCGATTTTGGTCCCAACGCCCACCTTCTCCCCCTCCTGCACGTAAAGCTCGGTCAAGACTCCATCTTCAAACGCCTCCATCTCCATGGTGGCCTTATCCGTCTCCACCTCGGCGATGATCTCGCCCATGGTAACAGCCTCGCCCTTCTTCTTCTTCCAATGCACGAGGGTCCCCTCGGTCATCGTATCGCTCAACTTGGGCATCGTGATATCGGCCATAAAAATAGGGGTCTAATGAGTACCAGCCTGTTCCACGTGGAACAAGGACCGACCGGAGCGCTCTAGGTCGGGCAGAGCTTCAGCGCCGCAGCCACGATCTTTTCGGTACTCGGCAGGACTGCCTTTTCCAGGTCCTCATTGTAAGGCATCGGCACTTCCTCTTGCGTCACCCGGGCGACAGGGGCGTCCAATTCGTCGAAGATGTTCTCCTGGATCCGAAAGCATAGCTCCGAGCCAATGCCGCAAAATGGGCGGTCCTGCTCGGCGATAAGCACCCGGTGCGTTTTCGAGACGGAACGGAGAACCGATTCCAAATCCAAAGGCTTGATGGTACGCAAATCGAGCACCTCGGCGCTGACACCAGTGGCCTGCAACTGTTCAGCGGCAGCCAGGGCCATACGGACGGTCTGCGCGTAGCAGATGATCGTCAGATCAGCGCCTTCCCGGGCAATCGACGCCTGGCCAAACGGAATCAGCAGATCCTCCTCCTCCGGCTCGATCAACCCCTTGGTGCTGTAAAGCATTTCAGATTCGAGGACCAGGACCGGGTTGTCATCCCGCACGGCCGTCTTCAGGAGCCCCTTCATGTCGCGAGCAGTAGCCGGGGTGCAGATCTTCAAGCCAGGCACGTTGGCATAGAGGCACTCCGTTGCGTGCGAGTGGGTAGCACCCAACTGGTGGGCCGGGCCGTTTGGGCCTCGGAAGACGATCGGCACATGGAACTGGCCGCCAGACATCGTGAGCATGTTGGGCGCGTTGTTCACGATTTGATCGAACGCAACCAGCGAGAAACTGAAAGTCATGAATTCGATGATCGGGCGCAACCCCACCATCGCCGCGCCAATTCCAAGACCGGCAAAACCCGCCTCCGCGATAGGAGCGTCGATCACCCGTTTGGGTCCAAACCGGGCTAAAAGCCCCTGGCTGGCTTTGTAGGCGCCGTTGTATTCAGCGACTTCTTCGCCCATGAGGAATACATTTGGGTCGCGCTCCATCTCTTCACCCAAGGCTTCGTTAATGGCTTGGCGGTAGGTGATTTCTCTCACGGCGATAAAAGACTGACGAAACTGACGCTGGTTAAACTGCGGGCGGGCGGCGCTTAGTTCTTTACCTCAACAAAAGTGTAGCGGTAAAGATCGTCCAAGGACGGTTCCGGGCTTTCCTCGGCGAATTTGACGGAATCCTGGGTCACCTGTTTGGCGAACTGGTCCATCTCTTCCAGCGCTTCCTTGGTCAAGACGCCTTCTTCGATCAACTGCGAGCTCAACCGCGCCAACGGATCCAAGCCGCGGTATTTATCCAGTTCCTCCTTCGTCCGGTAATTCGCCGGATCGGACATTGAGTGGCCCCGGTACCGGTAGGTGCGCATCTCCACAAAATACGGCTGTGGCTCCCGCCGGACATGCTCGACAATTTCACGCAGCGAATCCCGCACGACACGCGCATCCATGCCGTCGATCACCACCGAGGGCATGTCATAGCCGCGGCCGCGGTTGACGATCTCCTTCAAGGGGTTGGACCGGTGGGCGTGTGTACCCATGGAAAAGAAATTGTTCTCGCAGATAAAGATCACGGGCAGCTTGTACAGGCCGGCCAGATTAAGTGCCTCGTGAAACCCGCCGATGTTGATCGCGCCGTCGCCGAAAAAGCAAAGCGTGACGCGATCTTCCTGCTTGTACTTGCTGGCGAAAGCAATCCCCGTTGCCAGCGGGATATGCCCGCCGACAATGGCATGCCCGCCGTACATAAAGTTCTGGCGATCAAAGTAATGCATCGAGCCGCCGAGTCCGCGCGAGCAGCCCGTGGCCTTGCCGAAGAGCTCCGCCATGCAAGCGTCCGGGCTGGTCCCCCGCGCCAGCGCATGACCGTGGTCGCGGTAGGCGGTGATGAGATAATCGTCATGCCGGGTGGCTGCCACGGCGCCAACCACCACGGCCTCCTGACCGATGTAGAGATGGCAAAAACCGCCGATCCGGTCGCCGCGCTGATACTGTTGCGCCGCGCGTTCTTCGAAGCGCCGGATCAGAAACATCTGCGCCAGCATCTCGCGCTCCTTCTCGTGTGCCACACTTTTATCCATAAGAAAGTCGCTTGGCGCTTGCTGGTTTCCCCTGCTACCCGACTGCAACGATGTGCTCCTTGCGCGGGTGCCCAGCCACCGCTTCAATGGCGGCCGCCGACCGCCCTAGGCAGGCGACGAACACGATAGAGTACAGCAGATCGCTGACAAGCGCGTTTCGATAGAAATAGTACGAGGGCAAATACCCCGGCAAGCCCACGGTTAGCGCCTGCGAGAGGCCGGCGGCATTCTGCGGATAAAGCGTGGAACCCAGCCAACTGAACGTGTTGCTCGCAACATAGAAAAAGGTGGAGCAGAGCAACGTACTGCCCACGATGACGAGCGGCCGCGTCAGACGCGGTTCACGGCGCAAGCACAAGCCAATCCCGCCAATCAAGCCAAGCAAGACGTAGCGCGCTCCCATGGCTCCGGTAAAAAAGGATGCCCGAAAGTGGGCATCGATGACCCAGTCCGAAAGCAGCAGAATGGCCAGCGGAATGGCCAGGCCCCAGCGCCGCGGCAGATAAACCCCGGCGCTCAAGGCTAAAGCGCTCAAGGGCATGCAGCCGACGAGCCAGGTCGACCCAACGCCAGTGTGCCACCCGAGCAGGACCCGCAGCAAAGCGACTAAAGGGATGAGGAGTAGAGCGGGCAACGTCATGGTGGCAGGGGATTATTGTTCCGTATGCGCGGGGCAATGGCAAATGTAGAATGAATTCAGCGCCCGGATTAGTGTATCCTGCCAGGAGAAATGTTCACCTTCCCCAAGCATTACGACGTGCTGGTTGTCGGCGCCGGCCATGCCGGGATCGAAGCCGCGCTGGCTTCTTCCCGGATGGGCTGCGCGACGCTGATGCTGACGCAAAACCTGGACACGATCGGGCAGATGTCCTGCAACCCGGCTGTGGGTGGCTTGGCGAAGGGCCACATGGTCCGGGAGATTGATGCCCTGGGCGGATTCATGGGTTTGAACGCCGATGCCACGGCCATCCAATGCCGGGTCTTGAACGCGTCCAAGGGTCCCAGCGTGCGCGGTCCGCGTGCGCAGTGTGATAAGAAGGCCTATCAGTTCCGTGCCAAGGCGGTTTGCGAGGGGCAGCCGTTGCTCGATCTACAGCAAGGCAACGTAGCGCGGCTGGTAGTAAAAGCTGACAAGGTAATCGGCGTTGAGACGCAGCTCGGTGTTCGGCTGCTTGCCACGACCGTGATTATCACGACTGGCACTTTCATGCGCGGCTTGCTCCACGTCGGCCAGCAGAACCAGGCCGGCGGTCGCATGGGCGATCCGGCTTCCAGCCTGAGCGATCACTTGCGGGAACTGGGTTTTGAGGTGGGACGCTTCAAGACGGGCACCCCGTGCCGCCTGAACGGGCGTTCGATTGATTTTAGCCGCTGTGAGCGTCAGCCCGGCGATGTCGCACCGCAGCCGTTCAGTTTCTGGCCCGGGAGGCTGGGAAACAATCCGGGCGATTTGTTTACCCTGAATCGTTGGACGGATGAAATGTTCCATGTGGAACAAATGGACTGCTGGACGACTCAAACCACCGAGGAGACGCACGGGATCATCCGCGACAATCTGCATTTGTCCCCCATGTATTCCGGCCGGATTGAAGGCGTCGGCCCGCGTTACTGTCCGTCGATTGAGGACAAGGTGGTGAAATTTGCCGAGAAGCCGAGCCATCAGTTGTTCCTGGAGCCGGAGGGGCGGCATACTCGCGAATTCTACGTCAACGGGATCTCGACCAGCCTGCCGTTCGAAGTCCAGCTGGCCTTTGTGCATACCATACCGGGACTGGAGGACGCGGAGATCATCCGGCCGGGTTATGCCGTGGAATACGATTACTGTCCATCCACCCAACTACAGCCGACGCTCGAAACCAAGCGGATCAGCAGGCTCTTCTTCGCCGGACAGATCAACGGTACGTCCGGCTACGAGGAAGCGGCGGCGCAAGGCATTGTCGCCGGCATCAATGCCGCTCAGTCGGTCAGGGCGGGCCAGCCTTTTATTCTCGACCGGTCGCAGGCCTATATCGGCGTGCTGATCGACGATCTGGTGACGCAAGGCACCAATGAACCGTATCGCATGTTCACCAGCCGAGCCGAGCATCGCCTCTTGCTGCGCGCGGATACGGCCGATGCGCGCCTCACCCCGCTCGCGCGTTCTCTTGGCCTAATCGAAGCCGAAATGTGGGATGGCTATCTGGCCAAGTCGTCTCGATTGGAAGCAGCCCGGTCTCTGGCGCACTCTGAGCGTGTCGAAGCAGTATCGGTCGCACACTGGCTCCGACGGCCGGAGAATAGTTGGGAACGCCTCCCGGTTGAGATCCGGCAGCAGTTCCCCGCCGCTACCTTGCTGCGCCTGGAAACCGATTTGAAATACGAAGGTTACATCCGGCGGCAGGAGGAGTCGGTTTTGCGCGCGCGCGGTCTGGAGGATTCGCCCATCCCGCTGGACCTGAACTTCGCCGCCATCACCGGGTTGCGCACTGAAGCCCGGCAAAAACTTGCCCAAGTCGCACCGCGAAGTCTGGGCCAAGCCGGCCGCATCAGCGGGGTCACGCCGGCGGATGTGGCCCTTCTTTCGATCTGGGTCCAGCGGCAGAACCGCGGCTAAGGGGGAACCTAGTGGGCCGCAAGATAGTCGCAGAACGTGCGTGCGCTGGCTGCCCACGAGAACTGCCGAGCGAACTGCCGTCCAGCTTCGCCGTAGTCAAGGCGCAGTGCCGGATCATCCAATAACTTGCTGATCGACCGGCTTAATCCCGCTACGTCACCTTCGGCCACCAGGGTAGCGCTCTTCCCGTCCGCGACCGCTTCTGCGATCCCCCCCGAACGAAAGGCCGCGATAGGGCAGCCAAAAAACCCCGCTTCCAGCAAAGAGATGCCAAATCCTTCTACGCTCCGCGGCAGCGTCCGGCTCGCTTGCGCGTAGATGGTGGCCCCGGCGTATAATCCCGGCAGGGCGTCGTCGTCCACGTCGCCCAAGAACTCGCACCGCACGCCCCCAGCCCGGCAAGTTACCGCTATCTGCCGCCGGTATGAGTCGTGGCCGACGCCGGCAAGCTGGTAAACGAGGCGGCTTTTCTGCTCGTTAGGTAGCATAGCAAGTGCCTCAGCAACAATGGCTTGTCCCTTTCTTGGATGTAGTCTGGCCACGGTCAGAACATCAACGTTTTTCGAGTCCGAGGGCCGCTCCGTAACCTGTTCTACGCGCAAATCCGATGGTACGGCGCAAGGTGCCAGGCAAATCTCCGCGCCGGGCGGAAGCAATCCGCTGGCACGTGCCAGTTCCTCCACACAGCGCGATGCCACGGCAAAACCGGCGGCCCGCGCATAAAACCGCCGGGCGAGCGGCCGCCAGAGTGGATGACGACCGAAACGAAGCAGTTCCGAGCCGTGAAAGAAGCAAACCGTCCGGCTCACGGGAAACTGGTGGGCAGCGTGCAGGACAAAGGCTGCCATTTGCGCCCCGACGCTCATCAAGACCGGCCGTGTTTCCGCCAGCCTTGCCCGCCTTTGGTGCAGGGCTGCCGCCAGACGCCAAATGTCCGCTGGAGTCAGGCGTCCGCGGCAGTTTAGCCGCCGCACCGGGAAAGATTCCGCCGCGTCCGCTTGCTGTAGCCGGCTCCGGCTCCCAGCATCCAGGCGTCCATGGTAGTCGGCGGCCCAAACCTCCGTAGGCACGGCCAGCCCGGCCGTAGCGCGCGCGATTTCCTGCACATAAACCCCGGCGCCCCCGCGAAAGGGCGAGAACTCATGGGTCAGCCAGCAAATGGGCTCTTTTTGCGGGCAGGCTAGAAGGCTGGAGGCAAGCACGTTGGCGAAAGCGGGAGTCCGGTCCACCCTTGGGTTGTAGTGGGCGGGCAAGAAAAAGCGTTGCGAGCCGCTCAACCGGGATGAAACTGAAGGCTGGAGTGGTCTTGCATCCGCAATATCGTTTCTGATTCACAAACGCGTTTGAATCAATTTAATTGAAAGGCCGCATGGCTTCGACCGAACAGGATATTCTTACTCTCAGGACATCTTTGAAAAGGTGCAGCGCGGAGACCGTCGAAGCGGCCGTGCGCTTTCGCACTACCGGCGACCCTGCGGCCGTGCCGGCGATTGTCTACGGGATTATCGAGCGGCATCTTTCACCGGAACATAACCGGAACCTGTCGCAGTCGAGCGATGCCACCCGGTTGGTCGAGGATCTCGCGATCGATTCCCTGACCCTGCTGGAGATCGTTCTTTCAATCGAGGAAACGCTCAATATCAGCATCGAGAACGAGGAACTGCGCGAGATCCTGACCCTGGGCGAGGTGAAGACGTTTATCGCCCGAAAAATCACCGGGGGCGATGCCCAGGACCCAGGCAAGGCTTCCAAGGTGCGCAAGTATGCGCGCGACGAGATCAGCCTGCGCATCCCGCAGCAGCCCCCGTTTTTCTTTTTGGACCAGGCGGAGATCGACGGCAACACGGTCCGGGCGCGCTACAAGGTGCGAGGCGACGAGTTCTTCTTGGAAGGCCACTTCAAGGACAACCCGGTGATGCCCGCCTCGATCGTCTTTGAAGCGATTGGGCAGGCCGCCTGCCTGTGGGTGCTGGAGTGCGCGCCCGCGCAGTTGCACGTGGAACTGCGCTCGAACGAAGTGCTGTTCGCGTCGATGGAAGAGGCACATTTTTATCGCCGGGCGAAACCCGGCGACGTCCTGGAGCTGGAAGCGGAAATGGTGCGGCTGCGGGCGCCCCTGGCGATCTTTCGGGGCAGCGCCAAGCTCCACGGCGAAAAGCTGGCGCAGATCGAGCACTTGGTCCTCGCCTTCGGCCAGGAGGTCGTCGAGCACCTGGTCAAGAAGGAGGACGAACACGCCCCCGCTGCCAGCCACAACACGGGCTCGCAGAACGGCGATAGCCAGGCCGGGAAGCCGGCGGCCGCGTCGCCCGAGATCGTGCCGTCGCGCCGCGATCTCAAGAAAGAGGAGGCACCCGGCGCCTCGACCGTACCGTCCGCCGGTAGTAGACTGGACTGATTCTGTTGGCGGGATCGGCCGAAGACGGCGAAGGTGCGGCTATGTCGCGCGTGGTCATCACCGGGCTCGGTTTTATCACCAGCATCGGCAACAGCCGCCAGGAAGTTACCGCCAGCCTACGGGAGGGGCGAAACGGCGTGGAACGGTTCGCGGAGTTCGCTGATCCCGCCATTCCGGTCAAACTGGCGGGCACCGTCAAGGGCTTCACCTTTCCGAGCGTCGACTTTGAGGACTGGACGTACCCGCCTATCTACAAGCTCGCGCGCGAGACGCTGCGGCCGATGGCGCCGAACACGCTTTTTGCCTACTTCGCCATGCGGCAGGCCATCGAGGACGCCGGCCTACCCCCGGAAATGGTCTCGAATTCCGCGACCGGCCTGATGTGCGCCAGCGGCGGCTCGATGTGGATGGCCTACGCCAATTACGATATCCTGCTGCACCGCGGCGTCGGCCGGTGTCCGCCCATGGGGATCATCAATTCGATCCCGGGTTCGCTGTACGTCAATTTGGTGCCGGCCTTCCAGATCAAAGGGCCAAGCATCGGCTTTTCGAGCGCCTGTTCGTCCTCCGCGCATGCCTTGGGCGCGGCGGTCGATCTGATCCGCAGCGGCAGGCAGAAGACGGTGTTCGTCTGCGGCGCGGAGGATTGCAACAAATTCAGCATCCTACCCTTTGCGGCGGTGCGCGCGCTGAGCGTGCAAACTGATCCGGAGAAGTCCCCGTGCGCTTTCGATAAGAAGCGGGACGGTTTCGTGGGCACCGGCGGCGCCGCGGTACTGGTGGTGGAAGCGCTCGAGCAGGCGCAGGAACGCAACGCCCGCATTTACGCCGAGGTCCTGGGCTGGGGTCAGGCTTCCGATGGCTATAACGTGCTGGCTTCCGATCCCACCGGCGACGGCCTGGCGCGCACCATGGAACTGGCCCTGCAATCCGCGGGGGTCGAGCGGGAGGACATCGAGTACATCAACGCGCACGCGACTTCCACGCCCTTCGGAGATGCTTCCGAGGTGAACGCGTTGAAGAAAGTCTTTACCGGCAGCCATCAGCCGTATGTCAGCAGCACCAAGAGCCTGACGGGCCACGGGCTTTCGCTGGCCGGCGCTATGGAGGCGGGTTTCTGCTGCCTGACGTTGACTGAGAAATTTATCCCGGTTTCCGCCCACATTACGGAGCTCGATCCCATGTGCGAGGGCGTTAACATCGTCACCCAACCGGTCGAAGCGGCGCCGCGGATCGTCATGAACAACTCCAGTGGGTTCGGCGGCACGAACGTTTCGGTCGTGCTGCGGCGCTGGGAGCCGTAGCGATGCCGAAAGTCTTTCTTACCGGCGCGAGCGCCGGGATCGGGCTGGCCACGGCTCGTGCGCTGGCTGCGGCCGGCTGCGAAGTTTGGGGGACTTCGCGGACCGTGGAGCGGCTGCCGCGCAATCTGGCCGGCTTTCACCCGGTGGCGCTCGATCTGCTGGACGGGCCGGGGATGCAGCCCGCGTTTGCCACGGCTCAGGAGGAGGCTGGCGGCCGCTTCGATGTGCTGATCAACAACGCCGGCGGCGGGTGGTTTGGGCCGGGTGCGGAAATTCCGTCGGCGGAACTGGCTGCGCAATTTCAACTGCTGGCGCTCGGGCCAATCCAGCTCATGCAGTGGGCGCTGCCCGCCCTGCGCGCGCAGCCGGGGGGCCTGGTCATTAACGTCACGTCCCTGGCGGCGCGTTTGCCGCTGCCGTTCGGGGCTGCGTACAGCGCGGCGAAAGCGGCGTTGAGCGTCTACACGGCGGCGTTGCAGATGGAGGAGACGGTGCCGCGGCGGCGGGGTGAGCATCGGGTGCGCTTCATCGATCTGCAGCCGGGCGACATCAACACGGGCTTTAATGGCGCGATGTCCTATTGGTCAGGCATGGCGGCGGCGGACGATCCGACGGCGGCTGCGGTGCGCCACTCGTTGCAAGCCAGCGACGCCAGCATGGCGGCCGCGCCGAAGCCGGAGCAGGTAGCCGCCCGGATCTGCGCGCTGGTGCGAGGCGAAGCCAGCGGTCCCATGGTGACCTGCGGGAACTTGTGGCAGGGGGTGGGCGGGTCGCTGGCGTACCGGTTTTTGCCGCGCCGTCTGCTGCTCTGGACGATCCGCAAGAACTGCGGCCTCTAGTCGAAAGCAGCAAAGCTGCTGGTTAAAAGGTAGGGATCCCTCTCGGATCCCCCTCCGAGCGACTCCGAAGCTGTCTGGGACACGCGCGCGGCCGCAACAAGCCGCTGCGTGCCAGTTCAGCGTCTCCCAGACAGTCACGGAGTCGCTCGGAGAGCGATCCCTACCTTTTTTAGAAGCCGCTACGCGGCGGTTACGCCCAGATTTAATCCTCGTACTCTTCCATCGGCACGCACGAGCAAATCAGGTTGCGATCGCCGTAAACGCTGTCGATGCGGCCGACCGAGGGCCAAAACTTGTGTTCGCGCAAACGCGCCACCGGGTAGGCGGCGGTGGAGCGCGGATAGGCGTGCGGCCACTCGTCGGCCGTCACCGCCCAGGCGGTATGCGGCGCGTGCTTGAGCACGTTATCGGCGCGATCGGCCTCGCCGCTTTCGATAGCCTTGATCTCGCCGTGGATGGCGATCATGGCGTCGCAAAACCGGTCCAGTTCCTCCTTCGACTCGCTCTCGGTCGGCTCCACCATGACGGTGCCGGCCACGGGCCAGGAGACGGTGGGCGCATGGAAGCCGTAATCCATCAAACGCTTGGCAACATCCTCGACTTCCACGCCGGCGCTGGCCTTGTACCCGCGCAGATCCAGGATGCATTCATGCGCCACCAGACCATCGTTCCCCTTGTACAGGATCGGGTAGTGCGGCTCGAGTTGCTTGGCGATGTAGTTGGCGTTGAGAATGGCGAGCTTGCTGGCCTCCGGCAGGCCGTCACGGCCCATCATGGCGATGTAGAGCCAGGAGATCACCAGGATGCTGGCGCTCCCCAGCGGCGCCGCTGAGACGGCGCGCGCGTTGCCCTGGCGGAAGTCGCCCGGGAGAAATTCCGCCAGGTGCGCCGCGACGCCAATCGGGCCAATGCCCGGCCCGCCGCCGCCGTGCGGGATGCAGAAGGTTTTGTGCAGGTTGAGATGACAAACGTCCGCGCCGATATCGCCGGGGCGGCAAAGACCCACCATGGCGTTGAGATTGGCGCCATCCATGTAAACCTGACCGCCGCTGTCATGCACGATCCGGCAAATCTCCCGAATGGTGCTTTCGAAGACCCCGTGCGTCGAAGGATACGTGATCATCAAGGCGGCCAAACGCTCGCGGTACTCGGCGGCGCGGGCGCGCAGGTCCGCCAGGTCGATATTGCCTTGCGCGTCGCATTTGACAGCCACGACCTGGCACCCGGCCATGACGGCGCTGGCCGGGTTCGTGCCGTGCGCGCTGGTCGGGATCAGGCAGATGTCGCGCTCACCCTGCCCGCGGGCGGCCTGGTAGCCGCGGATGGCCAGCAAACCGGCGTATTCGCCCTGGCTGCCGGCATTCGGCTGGAGGGAAACCGCCGCAAAGCCGGTGATTTCCGCCAGCCACTTCTCCAGTTCGTGCGCGAGCACCCGGTAGCCGTCCGCCTGCGCCGGCGGCGCGAAAGGATGCAGGCGGCCGAACTCCGGCCACGTCACCGGGAACATCTCGGCGGTCGCGTTCAACTTCATGGTGCACGAGCCGAGCGGGATCATGGAGGTCGTCAGCGAAAGATCGCGCGCTTCCAGGCGCCGCAGGTAGCGCAGCATCTCCGTTTCCGTGTGGTAGCGGTTGAAGACGGGATGCGTCAGGAACTCGCTGGTGCGCGCCAGCGGCGCGGGATAGTCCGCCAGGTCCAGACCGGCGGCGAAGCCGACTGGATCGAAGCCGAGGGGTTGCCCGCCGTGGAAAACGCTCCAGAGATCCTGAAGGTCAACCAGATCCACCGTCTCATCCAGGGAGATGGCGATCGTGCCGGCGTCCAACGGCCGCAAATTGATGCGCTTGGCCAATGCCGCGCGGTGAACTTCCGCCGCCCGGCCGGGACCGACGCTGACCACCAGGGTGTCAAAGAACGGCGCCGGGCTCACGGTGAAGCCCAGCCGCCGCAGCCCGGCAGCCAGCACGCCGGTCAGACGGTGCACGCGCCGGGCGATTGCCCGCAAACCGTCCGTGCCGTGGTAGACCGCGAACATCGAGGCGATCACCGCCAGGAGCACCTGGGCCGTGCAGATATTGCTGGTGGCCTTGTCGCGGCGGATGTGTTGTTCGCGCGTTTGCAGGCTCAGGCGGTAAGCGGGACGGCCGTGCACGTCCTTCGAGACGCCGACGAGCCGTCCCGGCAGTTGGCGCTTGAACTCGTCCCTGGTCGCAAAGTACGCGGCATGCGGCCCGCCAAACCCGAGCGGTACGCCGAAACGCTGCGTGCTGCCGACCGCCACGTCCGCGCCGAATTCGCCTGGCGGCCGCAGTAAACAGAGCGCCAGGATGTCGGCCGCCACCACCGCCAGCGCGCCCGCCACATGCACCTGGCTGATGAATGCCGTGTAGTCGAAAATCTCGCCATCGGTGGCGGGATATTGCAGCAGCACGCCGAAGGTTTCCGCGCCGATCTTCGCCTCGCGATGATCACCCGTCACGACCTGGATGCCCAGCGGTTCCGCCCGGGTCCGGACGACGGCGATCGTCTGCGGATGGCAGGCGGCCGAGACGAAGAACGTGCGGCACGTTTCCTCGTGCCCGCGAGCGGCGTAGCATAGGTGCATCGCTTCGGCTGCAGCGGTGCCTTCGTCGAGCAAAGAGGCATTGGCGATGGCGAGCCCGGTCAAATCGCAAACCATCGTCTGGAAGTTGAGCAAGGCCTCGAGCCGGCCTTGGGCGACCTCCGGTTGATACGGCGTGTAAGCCGTGTACCAACCGGGATTTTCCAGGATATTGCGCTGGATGACCGGCGGCGTCAGCGTATCCGAGTAACCGGTGCCGAGATAGGAGCGGAAGACCTGGTTGCGCGCCGCGATGCCGCGCAATTCCGCCAGCGCCTCTGATTCGCTGAGGCCGTTGGGCAGATGCAGCGGGCGATCGAGCCGGATATCGGCCGGAACGGCGGCGTCGATGAGGGCGTCGAGGGTCGGGTAGCCGACGAGATCCAACATTTCCGCGATGTCCGCGGCCCCGGAGCCGAGATGGCGGCGCGGGAAAGTGTCCAGGGGCCGCAAGGCAGAGGCGGAATCAGTCGCCGGAGCCAGATTCAAGGCGGCATCCGCGGGAGCAGAAACGGAGGCAGGTGGCAGCGGCGCTGCTTCGACTTCAGGCATCCTGCGAAGCTAGAAATCCCCGCCTCGAAAGCAAGGGGTTTCCTCGTCAACAGGGCCCGGATTCAACGCACCATGGCGCGCGCTTCACGCTACGCCGCCGCGGGCTCGATCACGCTGACGCGCCGGCCGCCGCGATCAAAGAGCACCTCGCCGTCGATCAAGGCGAAAATCGTGTAATCCCGGCCCAGCCCGACGTTGCGGCCGGGATGGAACTTGGTCCCGCGCTGGCGGATGATGATATTGCCGGCGACCACCTTCTGGCTGCCGAACTTCTTGACGCCGAGCCGCTTCGAAGCGCTATCGCGGCCGTTCTTGACGCTGCCTTGACCTTTCTTATGTGCCATAAACGAGGGAAGAAAAATGCTTTAAGCGCCCAACAGGATGCTCTTGATGCGCACGCGCGTGAGCTTCCGGCGATGCCCGACGGTGCGATGGTAACCCTTGCGGCGACGGTACTTGAACGCGATGACTTTATCCGCCTTGTGCTGCTCGACCACTTCGCCCACCACCGAGGCGCCGCTGATGTGCGGGGCGCCGTGGGTCAGGTTGTCACCGTCGGCATGAAAGAGCACGTCGGAAAAAGTGGTCTCCTGACCCGCCTCGACGTCCAGCTTCTCGACGTCGATCACGTCGCCCTCGGCAACCTTGTATTGTTTGCCGCCTGTTTTGAGAATCACGTATGCCATACTCTTGCTCTGCTCCTGCCAAAAGGAGTGCGAAACTAGGCCGCTGCTTCCACCTTGGCAAGCACGATCTTTCCAGTCTTGCGGTCGGAGTCGGTTTGCTCAATGCTGTGCCATGCGCCGCTCGCTGGTTTTGCCCTTGCTGCTGCTCGCCGCGCTGGTTTTGCTGCCGCCGGCGCCAGCCGCCCGCGCGCAGGACGGGGCCGCGCCGCCAGGACAACCCGGGCAGTCCGGGCCGCATGCGAGTTCCACCGTCGTGAAAAAGGAGCTGACCGGCATTATCGACGCGCAACTGGCCGCTTTTCGGGCCGGGGACTACGCCAAAGCCTACGGCTTCGCCGCCAGCGCCGTAAAGGAGGTGTTTCCGCCGGATAATTTCGCCACGATGGTCAAGACCGGTTACCCCGTGATCGCGCATTCCGCTCGGGCGGATTACGGCCTGGCGTTCGATACCGGCGAGGAAGCGGTGATCAACGTCCGCATCGAGGACGGAGCGAAGAAGAGCGCCGAATTTCAGTATTTGCTCAAGAAGGAAGGCGGCGGCTGGAAAATCAGCGGCGTGTCCGAGCTAAAGTCAACCGATCTGACGGTTTGAGGGTGTTCGCGGCGTCACCCAGAGCAACACGGCGATAAGAAGTCCGAGGCCCACCGGCAGGGCGCCCGGCAGCCAGAGACGCAGTAGTTCAAAGAGCGACAAGGCCGCCAAGCCATACACTGCCAAAAGGCCGAGGATGATGCCCACCGCCGCGACGCGTGCCTTCGGCAGCAGCCGCCAGGCAACCAGCGTCCAACCCAGCACAATCCCGCCGTCCCACCAAATGCCCGCCCGACGCGTGGAAGGCGCGCGGGCCAGACTGACCGCCGACCAGGCAAAAACTTCCGCTGGCGACACGTCCTTTCCGTTCACAAGTTGCAGGGTGCGGGCGGCCCGGTCCGTCCGGCCCAGAATCACGATGCCACCGCGCATCTTCTCGGCGGCGGCACTGGCTTCCGGCGGCGCCAGCTTGCCCGCCAAGAGCGGGAAATCGTCCAGGTTCATCCGGTTGATGCTGCCGAACTCCCGCGCATCCAGAAGGGCTCTGCCCTGATTGTTGATCGGCAGCCGCAGGACCTCGCCGAGTTGCACATCACTGCCCAGGTGCACACTCACTTCCGCGGGCGCGAGGCGCAGCCAGAGCAGGAGCGTTTGCAAGGCGAAGGATGGCAGCACCCGGTCCCGCGCCCGAAACAGCAGCGGCAAGTCACGCACCGGCGCGCCCGGTCCCGCCGGCAAATTGATCACCCCCGCGCCGGCCACCAATTCCAGCAGGTGCTCATTGGGCGCACCCACGATATCCGGGTACTCCGGCAGCGCCGCCGGGTTGCCGGTTACTCCACTCAAGTCGCGCAAACCGGGCGGCTGGTGGGCCAGGGCGGGATTGTCGCCCAACTCGATTGAGAGAAGCAGTTTGGGCAGGATGAGCGCCTGATTGGCCAGGATCTCTTCCGTCCCGGCCGGCAGGTGCGCCCATTCCAGAACCGGTTCGATCGCCACGACGGCGGGATTATATTTCCCGGCGACCTGCAGGAAACTCGCGATCTCCAGGGGCGAGAGCGGCAGGCGCCCGGGAGCGTCGGCGATCGAGTCGTCGATTTCCACCAGGGTCACGGCCGAATGAATGCCGGCCGCGGACGCCGGCGGCAGGCCAGCGTTGACGATCAACCAGTCGAAGAACGCCCGGTCCACCCCGGCGACCGGCCCCGGCCGCCGGCTTTCCCGCGCGAGGAAAATGCCGGCCAGGCAAACCACCAGCAAGAACCAGGGGGCGGATCGGGTCACGGGCGGGATTGAGAAGTGCCGGCAACTCCCCCCGGGAACTTAAACCTCCAGCAGCATCCGGCTCGGGTCCTCGACGCAATCCTTGATGCGGACCAGCGCCGTGACGGCTTCCTTGCCGTCCACCACACGATGATCGTAGCTCAACGCCAGGTACATCATCGGGCGGATGACGACCTCTCCGTTCACCGCGATTGGGCGCTGGACGATGTTGTGCATGCCGAGGATCCCGCTTTGCGGCGGATTCAGGATCGGCGTGCTCAAGAGCGAGCCGTACGTGCCGCCGTTCGAGACGGTGAAAACGCCGCCCGTGAGATCGTCCAGCCCGATCTTGCCCTCGCGCGCCTTGACGGCGTACGCCCCGAGATCCTTTTCGATCTGGGCGAAGCTTTTCTGGTCCGCCCCGCGCACCACCGGCACGATCAGCCCCTTCTCGGTGCCAACCGCCACGCCGATATCATAGTAGTGGTTCTGGACGAATTCGTCGCCGTCGAGTTGGCCGTTGAGCGAGGGAACGGCCCGGAGAGCTTCGACGACCGCCTTGATGAAAAAGGACATGAAGCCCAGCTTCACGCCGTGCTTCTTGGTGAACGCATCCTGCATCTTCGTGCGCAAGGCCATGACGCCGCTCATGTCGCACTCGTTGAACGTGGTCAGGATCGCGGCCGTCTGCTGCGCCATGACCAGTTGGGCCGCGATCTTGCGGCGTAGCGGCGTTAATTTGCGGCGGGTGGTGCGTTGCTCGGGTTTTGCCGGGGCGGGGGCGGGGGCGGCGGCGGGAGCTTCCGGCGCCTGCTGTGACGCGGCGCGTTTGTCGAGTTGATCGATGAGATCGCCTTTGGTCAGTCGGCCGCCCTTGCCGCTGCCCGGCAGATCGGCGGTCGGCAGATTTTCCTCTTCGGAAAGTCGGCGGACGGCGGGCGATAGGGGCCGCTGCTCGGCGGCCAGGTTCTGGGCCTTGGCTGCGGCGGTCGGCAAAGGCGCGGCTTCCGGCGCAGGCGCGAGCTTGTCCGGGGCCGGGATGGACGGGATCGTGGCGGGCGGCGCGGCCACGCCTTCCTCGATTAAAGCCACTGTTTCGCCAATCTTGACCTCCTCGCCTTCCTTGACCTGGATGATGAGCCGCCCGGCCGCGGTCGCTCCGATCTCGGTGGAGACTTTGTCGGTCTCGAGCGTGAGGATGGGATCGTTGGCGTGCACATAATCGCCGTCCTTCTTCAGCCAGGCCGCGATAACGCCGCTGGTAATGGACTCGCCGATGCTGGGGATTTTGACTTCGATGCTCATGGAAGAGGGGCTGCTGCCCCAGCAGATTAACGCAGTTTTCGCCCGGGGGGAACAGAAACTGAGTCGGCCAAGCTAACCGCCCGGTGAAGGTGAACCGGGCTTGGTTAGCAAGGCGGGACGCTCCTTCAAGATTTTGAGGATCATTTCTCCGTAGAGATTGTTCACCCAGGCGAACCAGTGCCGGGTGTACTGCGTTGGGTCGTCCTTGAAGAAGGACTCGTGCATGAATCCGGTGCCCGCGGAGGACGCCTTGAGCATCTCGAGGCACTTCGTGATCTCGGCGTTGTCCGTGCTGGTCAGAGCCCGGGAAATGATCCCGAGCGGCCAGACCCAATCCTCGCCTTTGTGATGGGGGCTGCCGTGCGGGCTGCACGTGCCCTCCGCCACCGTGCCCTGGCACCAGAAAGGATCGTCCGGGCTGAAGGCGAACGCACGCGAAGCCAGGACAACCGGGTTTCCCGCCAGGGAGGGGGTGAAATACGGGATGGAGACCAACCCGGGCAGCCCGGCATCCTCCATGAGCAGGGTGTGGCCCAGCCCGTCGCACTCGTACACGTACATTTTGCCGAACTTCGGATCGTTGACGATTCCGTCGCTCTCAATGCCCTTTTGCACTTCGGCCGCCAGGGCACGGCAGTCCGCGGCCAGAGCGTCGCCGGGCTTCAGGGCGCTGTCCATCTCGGCCAGTTGCCCGAGGGCGGTGACCGCGAAGAGGTTGTCCGGCACGTTGAAGAGATACTGGCAGGGATCGTCGGAGGCACGGAAGGCGGTGCAGATCATGCCCGTGGGCTTGATGGGCGGCCCCCAGCCGGCGTTGGCCAGGCGGCCTTCAAAGCGATAAGGGCCGTTCCCCGTCTTGCGCTGTTGCTCCCGCATGGTGGCTTCGGCCAGGTGCATGGCTTTCCACCACTGTTCGTCAAAGGTGGCGGTATCCCCGGTGACCTTCCAATACTGATAGGCCAGACGGATGCAGTAGCAGGGCGAGTCGAGTTCCCAGTCGCGTTGAAAGACGCCGGGCCGCATGTCCGTGCGATCCCGGGCGTGCGGGCTGGGCTTGCTCGCATCCGGCTGGTAGGCATTGGCGTAGGGATCGAGCAGGAGGCACGCGGCCTGGTGGTGAATCAGCCCGGCCACCATGGCGGCGAGATGAGGATCTGCCTTGCAGAGCGGGAGATAGGCCTGGACCTGGGCGGCGGAATCCCGCAGCCACATGGCATTGATGTCGCCGGTGATGATAAAGGTGTCCGGCTTTCCGTCCACGGTCGCGAAGTTGACCGTGGTATCCAGCGTGTTCGGGTAGCACGCCTGGAAAATCCAGGCGGTCTCCGGGTCGGCAATCGCGTTGGTGACACGAACGATTTCCTTTTCCACGGCGACGCTCGTGAACTTCCGCTTTTCCGGCGGAGGACGGGTGGCTTTCCTGGGTGGGCTCGAAGGCGTCTGGGCCGTGCCGATAGACCCGGCGAACATCTGCCAAACGAGAAGCCAGCAGACCCCCCAGGCGAGACGAGAAACAGAATTTGGAGAGGTTACACGCATGGGAATCTTGCCCGGCCATGATTGACCCAGCTTCCGCGGCCGGCGCGGCGGATTTTCGGGGACTGCTGTCGCCGGGTCAGATCTGGAAGGCCTGGGCCACCAGCTCGCGCTGTTCGCGATCGTGCACGGATTTGGCGCCGACAGCCGGGCTGGCGCTGGCGTTGCGGCCGGCATAAGCCACCGGTTGCCCCAGCAAATCCGCCAACTGCGGCGCGATGAAGGTCCAGGCCCCCATGTTCTGGGACTCTTCCTGGCACCACACCCAACGCTCCACCTGCGTATACGGCGCCAGCAGCGATTTCAGCTTTTCCGTATGCAGCGGATACAGTTGCTCGATCCGGATCAACGCGACGTCGCCAGCCTGGCGGGCGATCCGTTCCTTCTCCAAGTCATAGTAAACCTTGCCGGAGCAAAGGATGACGCGCTTGGCTTGCCCGGCTCCCGCCGTAGCTGGCGTTTCCAGGATTTCCTCGAAGTGCGCCTTGGTAAAGTCGTCGTTGTAAGAAACCGCCGCTTCGGCACGCAAGAGGCTCTTGGGCGTCATCAGGATCAGTGGCTTCTGGAAGAGCCGGCTGATCTGCCGGCGCAGCACGTGAAAATACTGGGCCGGCGTGGTCAGGTTACACACCTGGATATTATCCTCCGCGCAGGCCTGTAGGAACCGCTCCAGCCGCGCGCTGGAATGCTCCGGGCCCATGCCCTCGTAGCCGTGCGGCAGCAAGAGAACGATCCCGCTGGGGCGCTGCCACTTGCTCTCGGCCGAGACGATGAACTGATCGATGATCACCTGCGCGCCGTTGATGAAATCACCGAACTGCGCTTCCCACAAACACAGCATGGCCGGGTAATCGAGCGAGTAACCGTAGTCGAAGCCAAGCACGGCGGCTTCCGAGAGCGGGCTGTTGTAGACGCAGAAACGCGCCTGGTCCCGCGCCAGGTTATTGAGCGGGATGTAACGCTCGCGCGTCTCCGCATCATAGAGCACGCTCTGCCGCTGGCTAAAAGTCCCGCGGCGGCTGTCCTGGCCGCTGAGCCGAACCGGCTTGCCGTCCAGAAGCAACGATCCGATGGCCAACGTTTCCGCGAAGGACCAATCGTAAGGTCCGCCCGCTTCGAAAACCTTCAGCCTGCGGTCGAGCAAGTTGCGTTTGAGCTTGGGCAGGACGCGGATTTCCTCCGGCACGTGCGTAACGGCGCGTGCGACCTTCTCCAGCGTCTCCAGGGAGACTGCGGTCTCGACCGGTTCGTGGGAGTAGGGAGGCTGAAACACCGCCGTCGAGCCTTCGAACGACTTCAGCGAGCGGCCGACGGGCGCAGCCCCGACCGAGACGACGGCTTTGACCTCCTGCAGCGCCAGTTCGCAACTCTCCTCATACTCCTTGAGCATGGCGCCGGCGTCTTCCTTGGTCAGCCGGCCGCTGTCTACCAGGCGGTTCCGGTAAAGCGTCGCCACGGAAGGCTGCTTCTCGATCCGCGCGTAGAGGTCCGGCTGGGTAAAGTTCGGCTCGTCGCCTTCGTTATGCCCGTAGCGGCGATAACAATACATGTCGATGACCACATCCCGGCCGAATTCCTGCCGGAAATCGACCGCCAGTTCCGCCAGGAAGCAAACGGCTTCCGGATCGTCGCCGTTTACGTGGAAGATCGGGGCATCGATCATCTTGGCCACGTCCGTGCAATAAAGAGAGCTGCGCGCGTCGGCCGGCAGCGTCGTGAAGCCGATCTGGTTATTGACGATCAGATGGATCGTGCCCCCCGTGCTATAACCGGGCAATTGCGACATGTTGAGCGTTTCCGCGACGACTCCCTGGCCCGCGAACGCCGCGTCGCCGTGAATCAGCACCGGCAGCACGGCTTTGCGTTCCACGGTATCCGCCAGGATGCGCTGCCGGGCGCGGGCCTTGCCCTGCACGACGGGGTCGACCGCCTCCAGGTGGCTGGGATTGGAAGCCAGGCGCACGTTGACCTCGCGGCCGCCGACCTGCCGGGCAGACTCGTATCCGAGGTGATATTTGACGTCGCCGTCGCCACTGGCCAGGTTCGGCCGGTAGTTCTCGGAAAATTCTGTGAAGATCATCTGGAGGGATTTCTTCAGGAAGTTGGCCAGGACGTTGAGCCGGCCACGGTGGGCCATGCCCATGATCAGCTCGCGGATGCCGGTGGCGGCGGCCCGGGCCAATAAGGTCTCCAACAACGTGATGAGCGTCTCGCCGCCTTCCAGGGAAAAGCGCTTTTGCCCGACGTAGCGGGTATGCAGGAAGCGTTCGAACGCCTCGGCCGCCAGCAGGTGGCTGTAGATGCCGCGCTGGACTTCGCGGGTAGGCGGCGGCATTTCGCGGCGCGCTTCCAACCGCTCGCGCACCCAATTGCGCACGCGGGTGGACTCAATGTGCATGAACTCGGCTCCGATCCGGGCGGCGTAAGTGGTTTGCAGCGCCGCGATCATCTCGCGCAACAACATCGTCTTGCCACCCATGAAGTACCGGGAGGAGACGTGCTCATCGAGGTTGGCGGGGGTGAAGCCGAGCGCTTCCAGGGTCAGCAACGGCTGCTGGGGCTCCTTGGTAAAAAGAGGATCGAGATGCGCCAGCGTGTGTCCCAGGGTCCGGTAAGCCAGCACCGCCTCATCCACCCGGATCTGCCTGGCCGCATCCGCCTCCTGGCTGCCGGAAGCCGCGGGAATGGCCGTCCCGGGCGGGCGCGGGGGCAGGCTGCTGCCGAGGGCGAAACCCTCAAAGAACGCCGCCCATTTTTCATCGACCGAGGCCGGGTCCCGTTGCCATTTGGCGTAATATTCGTCGAGCAGCGCGGCGTTCCAGTTGTTGGCGAAGGAGGGTCTCATTGGCGGGGGTGACGAGGAAGCGAAGGACCGGCCTTAACGTGCCGATCGGGTATTCGTCATGACGGAAATGGCGCAAAGCGCGGCCCAAGACTAGACGGGCTCGCCCGGAAAATCAAGACCGCCCCAGAGTGACGCTTCGGCGCGGCGCGAAGAGATTGCTTCTTTGACGGGTACTGCCGGTGCCGTGTCGAGCAGACCGTTCACTCCCATTCCTCGCGGACCCGTCGTTGGAACTTTAGCGGGTCTTCGGTCAACCGCAGGCTACCCGCGAACTCCGTCAGGTTCGTCGGCGTGTCCCGCCGCGCCGCTTGGCGTTGCAAGCGCAGTTCCCGCAAACGCGCTTCGAGACGTTCCAGCTCCGCAGTGTTTAGGCTCGGAACCGCAGCTTCGATTTCTGCGAACGTGCTCATGGCAGAAAGATAGCGTAGTGGCTGGCTTTCCCAAGTGCAACTTGGGAGCGAACGAGGCAACGGGAAGCGCCCAGGCTTCAGGTAAGCCGTGGCTCGATCAAGTCCTTGAGCTTGATCATGCCGCGGCGGATGCGCGCCTTCACGGTCCCGAGCGGTTCCGCCAGCTTGTGCGCGATTTCATTTTGCGTCAGGCCGCCGAAGTACGCCAGCTCGATAGCTTGGCGTTGTTCGTCGGAAAGCTGCAGCACTGCCGCCCGAACCATTTTCTTGGTCTCCGACGTATACGCCTGGGCGTTGGGCTGATCCTGGTCGTTGCTGTGCTGCTCGGCCACGGCGGTTTCCTTTTCCACTTCATCCTGCAGGCGATGACGGCGCTTGGAGGAGCGCAGCCGATCGATCGACCGATTGCGCGTGAGGGTCAGCGCCCAGGTCAGCGGCTTGCCGCGTTTGCGGTCATAAAGGCGTGCCTTGTCCCAAATCTGCACGAAGACGTCCTGCAGCACGTCCTCGGTTTCCGCCTGATCGTTGAGTACCTGATAGGCGCTAGAGAACAAAACGCCTGAATAGCGTTCGTAAAGCTGGCGGAAACTGGCCCGGTCTCCACGGGCAGTGTTCTCCAGCAGTTCGATCTCGAGCGTTTCATCACGGGCGGCTGGAATGGGCATGGAATTGATTCTCGAACCCTCGGGCGGGATCGAGCGTTGGCGCTGAATCGGCTGACTGCCTGCCGCAGGCTGTGCGCGAGCCTGCAAATGGGGTCTTCTCCCGATGCCGGCGAGGGATCAACCCCTACTTTTCCGGCAAAGGGTCGGTTTCCGGGGTGAGCGGTCCGGTGGCATGGGGAAAAAGACTGGGCGCCGAAGCGGGATTGGCGCCGTTGGCGGGAGCGACGGCGCCATTGGTATCGGCGGGCGCGCCGGAGGGCAGGAGATCGGCGGGATCCTCGTAGTGATAGTGGACGCTGATGGTGCGATAGCTCAGCGACTTAGCGGGATCTTCGGCCGAAAAATAAAACAACTGCACCAGCGTGTCGCCCCGTCGCCATTGGTAACCCATGAGCGATTGCTTGAGGGACGCGTCCTCGGAGGGCTGGTCGGTTTGCCGGCTGATGATCTCGCCGGGCTTGGCGCAGATGGTATCGAGCAACTTGCGAAACTGGCCCATGACCTCGTTGTACTTGGTCAGGTCCCAGGTCTGCTGGCCATAGTCGAATTCCAGGCCGACCAGGATGCCTTGCGAAAAGGTGAAGAGCGAGGTTTGCAGATTCGGCGCAATCAATCCCTGTACAGTCCAGATTTCCAGTTGGCCGTTGGCCTTTTTGTTCGTGACCTGCGCGCCCACGCCGGCAAAGAGGCTGGCGAGACGTTGCTCGCTATCGCCCCAATAAAGGTTGAACGGCAACGGCACGGTGTCCGGCCTGGGGGGCGGCGCGGTCGCCTTCTTCGGGTTGCGCAAAGCCTCCGAATGGGTCGGTGCGCTGGGAAACAGACTGTGCTTCTGCGCCCAAGCGGCCGGCACCGCTGCCGCGAAAAACAGCCACCCGGCGATCAGCCGGGCCGATAATCGCGGGCAGGTCATGGCAAACGTGAGCCCCTGGAGCGTGCGTGCGCCGCCTTAGCTCTTGGGCGGGGGCGCGATCTTGGCGGCCGCCTGGAGGTGCAACTCGCGCAATTGCCGCGGCTCGACCTCCGCCGGGGACTGGCTCATCAAGTCCTGGCCCCGGTTGTTTTTAGGAAACGCGATTACCTCGCGAATGCTCTCCTCGCCGCAGAGCAACATCACCAGCCGATCCAGGCCCAAGGCAATACCGCCGTGCGGCGGCGCGCCGAAGCCGAACGCCTTCAGCAGGTGGCCGAAGAGCCGTTGCTGCTGCTCGGTGTTCACGCCTAAAATGGTGAACATCTGCGCCTGCAAGGCTGGCTCGTGGATGCGGATGCTGCCGCCACCGAGCTCGACCCCGTTGAGTACGACGTCATACGCGACGGCGCGTGCCCGGGCGTATTCGCCGCTGGCCAGCAGCGGCAAATCTTCCGCCAACGGACGGGTGAACGGATGGTGCACGGCGTCCCACTTGTTCTCCTCGGCATTGAAGGCCAGGAGCGGGAACTCGGTTACCCAGAGCAGGTTCCAGGCGTTGCTCCCCGCCGTTAATTTCAGGATCTCGGCCACGCGCAGGCGGATGCGGCCAAGCACCTCGCAGACGACCGCCCGGCGATCCGCGCCGAAGAGGATCAAATCGCCCTCCTCGATGTGCAGGCGCTCGGTCAAGGCGGCTTTCTCGGCGTCGCTGAAGAACTTGACGATGGGTGACTTCCATTCGCCGTTTTCGACCTTGATGAAGGCCAGCCCCTTGGCGCCGTAGGATTGCGCCATCTTCGTCAACTCTTCGATCTGCCCGGTGGTGATCGAGGCGAAGTTTTTCGCGTTGAACGCCTTGACCACGCCGCCGCTTTCCAGCGCGCCGCGGAAGACTTTGAAAGCGCTTTGCGCGAAGACGTCCCCGAGGTCGGTCAGTTCCAGCCCGAAACGCGTATCCGGCTTGTCGCTGCCGTAGCGGTCCATGGCTTCGGCATAGGTCAGACGCGGAAAAGGCGTGGGCACGTCCATTTGCAGCGCCGCCTTGAAAACGGCGGCCAGCAAGCCTTCCATGAGCGCGATGATGTCCTCGGATCCGACAAAACTGGCTTCGATATCGACCTGGGTGAATTCCAACTGGCGGTCGGCCCGCAGGTCTTCGTCGCGGAAGCATTTCGCGATCTGGAAATACTTCTCCAGGCCCGCCACCATGAGCAATTGCTTGTACTGCTGGGGTGCTTGCGGCAGCGCGTAGAACTGGCCCGGGGCGAGCCGGCTCGGCACGAGGAAATCCCGGGCGCCTTCCGGAGTGCTCTTGGAAAGAATCGGCGTCTCGATCTCGAGGTAACCGGCTGCGTCGAGGTAGTCGCGGACAGATTTGGTGATGCGATGCCGCAGGCGCAAATTGCGGCTCAAGCGGGTGCGCCGGAGGTCGAGATAGCGGTAAGTCAGGCGCAGATCCTCGTTGACAATGGTATCGCCTTCGAGCGGGAACGGCGGCACCTCGGCCTTGTTGAGGATCGTCAACTCGTCCGCCACGATTTCAATCGCGCCGGTCGCGAGCTTCGGGTTTTCCGTCCCGGCCAGCCGTGCTACGACACGGCCGCGCACGGAGACGACGTCTTCCCCGCGCAAGCCATGGGCCTGTCCGGCCACAGCGGCATTTTCCTCCGGCCGGAAGACGACCTGGGTCAACCCGTCGCGGTCCCGGAGATCGATAAAGGTCACGCCGCCGTGATCCCGGCGGGAAGCCACCCAACCCGCGAGATTGACCACCGCGCCGATATCGGTGGCACGGAGTTCAGCGCAGGAGTGGGTACGGTAGACGGAAGTGCTCATCGGGAAAGGACTCCAAGAGTAGTGCCAGCCCAGGGGACGGGCAACTGCGGTGTTCGAGCAGCCAACGAACCAGGGTGCGTCAGCGCGACGAGCCGATTTCAACCAAGTCCTCGGCCTCCGCTAGCAGGCCTAAAGCCGTGGACAGTTGGCGGACGAGAATCTGCCGTAACACTTGGTCGGAGGTATTGCCGCACGTGAGCCAGAGAACCTTCGGCGGGCTGCCCCGTTGTTCCAATAGGCGGACAAAATCATTGTCCTTTGTCAGCACGATCGCTCCCGCCGATCGCGCGGCTACGAAAATCTCATCATCTGTCGCGTCTCTAAGGTTCAGATCTCGCACCGGCAGAGCCGTCACAGGAAAGTTGGACGAAATCCACCGCGCTATCTGAGGCGAAAGTTGCGCATCTACCCACAAGTTCATGCAGCGAGAAGCGGGTGATCAATCCGGCGCCGAGCGTAAGCGATACACGCTTTCAGGTCGTCCGCTTCGAGATCAGGCATCTCCGCAAGAATCTGCTCGGAGTTGAGATCGGCAGCAAAAAGGTCAAGGACATCGATCACGCGAATGCGCATACCCCGAATGCACGGACGTCCACCGCACTGCTCCGGATTAAGAGTGATGCGATCAAGCAAGCTCGGCATGCGAACAATGTAAGCGACGGCTATGCGAGGGCAAGCGAGACGTGGGCGCGCCACAGCTGCAGTCGAAGCTTTGCCAAAGCGCGTGGGCGGTATACTATTTCGGCCTGGTGATAAGAAATGAGCCGCCAGTGAACCCGGGACCAGCCATAGAGCAACTTACCCCACGGCTGAGACGCTGCGGGAATATTTACGAGCTTGATGGCGAGCCTTTGCGCAAAGTCGTAGGTCAACCGCGAATCACCGACCGGCTGCAATTAATCGATCAACTCCGCGCTGATGGCGCGGCTTTATTGGGGCGTTGCTTACCCACTCCTGATGCCAGCCGCGTTCGCAAAACTGTTGGAAGACCTCAGTGAAGGTGGCGTCCAGTACCTTGTCGTGGGGGGCGTCGCCGTCGGCCTTAATGGCTTCCCGCGCTACACCAATGACCTGGACATCATCGTCGAGCCGAAGCCGGAAAATCTGCGGCGCTTGTTGGCCGTTTTATCAGCCTGGGGCAGTGGCAGCGCCAAAGAACTAAGTATCTCGGATTTTTTGCCTCCGGAACTGGGTTCCATCCGCATCAACGAAGATTTTCCCCTCGACGCTTTTGTCTTGATGCGCTCTCGAAAGGAAGGGAGCGTTTGGGATTATGCTGAGTTGGCCCGCGATGCGTGCGTCCACGTTTCCGCCAAGGGCATAAAGATCGGGTTCATCTCAATCCCGCGTTTGATTGCGCTGAAGACCGGGACCGGACGTGCCAAGGACCTGGTCGATCTGGATGTCCTGCAGGAGATCCAAGGCGCGGGACTCGAAACGCCGCCAATCCATCTGGAACAGATCGGTCCAGCACCTGACGCGGAAGAAGATGCTCAGGCGGCGGATGAGGAATGGCCTTTGTAAGCCTGCGCCGCGCGCACCGCCGCTACCGCAAATGCGCCGCCAAATCGGCGGCAGCGACGGTGACTTCCTCGCGCGTTGCCAAGGTCTTCAGTTGGACTTGCGGCCACTCGCTGCCGACCACAACCGCCCGCGGCGCGCCCAAGGCCTCGGCGGACTGAAACTGCTTGCCGACCTTCTGCGGCGTGAGCGGGAAATCCACCCGGCGGCCCAGGTTGCGCAGCTCGTTGATCAACTGCAGCGCCTGAGGCCGGAATGATTCATCGGCGATCACCACGAAGACGTCCGACGCGGCCGCGTCCGCCAAAGCGGCATCGAGCCGGCCGGCCGTGTGCGGCAGCGCGCGCAACAGGTCCAGCAACGTCACGTCGCCCACGGCAAAACCCAATGCCGGATGCTTGACCGACCCATCGCTGAGCGTGCCGATCAATTCGTCGTACCGGCCGCCGCCGGCCAGCGCGCGGCTTTTCCGGGCGCGGTCGAAGACCTCGAAGACCACGCCCGTGTAATACGCCAGCCCTCGCACAATGCGGGGATCGAACTCGACAAAGCTATGCAGGCCGCGTGCGCTGAGGTCTGCCTCCAAGAGCCCGAGCGCACCGCCCAACTCGGACGTGGGTCGCGCCAGGAATTCATCGAGTTCCGCGCGCGTGACGTTGAACGTGGCGAGCTTTTGCGCGGTAACCTCCGGCTTCTCGCGCTCGATCTTGTCGATGATCTGCAGGAACTCGGTCGTGCGTTCACCAACCACCCCGCGGGCCGCCAGAAAATCCAGCCACACGTTGCGGTCATTGACCCGGATGAAAAAATCTTGCTCGGTCAAACCGAAGGCGCGGAAGAGATCGATGGCCAGCGCAATCATCTCCGCATCGGCCGCGGGCGATGCTTCGCCGATCAGGTCGCAGTTCAACTGGGTGAACTCGCGCAGCCGGCCCTTTTGCTGTTTTTCGTAGCGGAAGAAGCTCGCGATCGAAAACCATTTCAGCGGCTTTCTGAAATCGCGGTCCCGCTCCGCCACCATCCGGGCCAGAGTCGGCGTCATTTCCGGCCGGAGCGCTACTTCGCGCTCGCCCTTGTCCACGAAGTTGAAAAGCTGGCCGAGCAGCTCTCCCCCGCTTTTCTTACGGTACAAGTCGACACTCTCCAGGGTCGGCCCATCGTACTCCACGAAGCCATAGCGCCGGGTGACCTGGCGCCATTGCGCAAAGACGTAATGGCGCGCCGCGCAATCGGCCGGATAGAAGTCGCGAAAGCCCGGGAGAGATGGCATCAAGGCTTCAATTCCGCGCCGGTCGAGGCATCTGTGATGACAAACTTCTCATGGTGGAACGTGGGGTCCACCCGAAAGGACAAGCGGCCTTCGTACTTGCGTTCCAACTCCACCAGCAACTCTTCATCCTCGGTCCGCAAACGCTGCAAAACCTCCGAGTGCACGATGACCTTGAGCTCGTGAATCGTGTCCTGGTGCTTGCGCATGACGCCATTGAGCGCGCGTTGCAATTCTACGCTCATGCTCATGGCGCTCTTGACCCGACCGCGCCCCTGGCAATACGGGCACGAGACATAGACGGAACTGCTCAGGCTCTCCTGCGCCCGCTGGCGGGTCATCTCCATCAAACCCAAGGGTGTAATCGGCAGGACGTGGGTCTTTGATTTATCGCGCCGGAGCCGGTCCTTCATGCGCTCATAGACGGCTTGCTGATCCTTGCGGTGCTTCATGTCGATGAAGTCGCCGATGATCAGGCCGCCGATATTGCGCAACCGCAACTGGCGCGCGATTTCATCCGCCGCTTCCAGGTTGGTTTGCAGGATGGTTTTATCCATGTCCTTGCTGCCCTTGTTGCGGCCGGTGTTCACGTCGATGGCAATCAAGGCCTCCGTTTCATCGATGACGATGTAGCCGCCGCACCGCAGCCAGACCTGACGATGAAACGCGTCGTCGATCTGCCGTTGCACGCTATAGCGTTCGAAAATCGCGGTTGGCTCGGAAAAGAACTCGATCTTGCTTTTCGAGCGGCTGGAAATCTGACCGACCAACTCCTTCATGTGCTCGACCGCCGCCAGGTCATCGCAGAGCACCTTGTCGATCTCGTCCGTGAGGAAATCGCGCACGGTCCGGTCGATCAAATCCGGTTCCTCGAAGAGGCAGGCGGGTGCGTTCTTGGCCTTCATGGCCTCCTCGATCCCGGCCCATTGCTCGAGCAGCAGGCTCAGATCCCGCACGAAGAAGCGGGCGCGCTGGCCTTCGCCCACCGTGCGGATGATGACTCCCATGCCGTCGGGTATTTTGAGTGTGCGCAAGATCTTGCGCAGGCGATCACGCTCCTTGGGATCCTCGATCTTGCGGGAGATGCCGCTTTGATCGCTGTACGGCATGAAGACGAGATACCGGCCGGCGAGGCTCAGGTTAGTGGTCACACGCGGGCCCTTGGTGCCGATCGGTCCCTTGGTGACCTGCACGAGCACTTCGCTGCCGACCGGATAAAGGCTGGGCACATCCTTGGCGGTGGGCCGCTTCTTGGCGGCGGCTTTTTTGTCGGCGCCCTTGGCGGACTCCGGGCGCTCGATGCGCTCGACGCTGGAATCATCCAGCCCCGGCAAAGCGTCCCAAAAATGCAGGAAGGCGTTTTTCTCGAAGCCGATGTCGACAAACATGGCCTTGAGGCCCGGCTCGATGTTCTTGACCCGGCCCTTGAAGATGCCGCCCACGATGTTGCGCTCACTGACGCGCTCGATGCTGTATTCCTCGAGGACGCCGTCCTCCAGGAGCGCGACGCGGCGCTCCAGTTTCTCCACATTGATAAGCAGCAGATTATTCTGCTTCTTTTTGGCGAGGCCGAGAATGCGTTTCACTTTTTCGATCATGGAAAGGTGGCTGGTTGAGAAAATAGACAGGAGATAAGGGGGAAAGAGAGTTGGTCGGATGACCCACGGAACAATAAAGCACTGGGTGCAAGGGAAAAAAGGCTGGAACGCACATAGCCGATGAACCGCCTTCGCGCGACGAACTTCTTCATCCGGCCAGCCCGGCCCCGGGCTGCCGCGAGACTAGAAGATCCCGAGGAACTTCTTGCGCGCAGGCGTCTCCTGCGGTTTGGGCTGATTGGAGGAAGATTGCTGTTGCCGGTTTTGAGCTTTCTGTTGTTTACGCAAAGTTTTTTGTTGAGCCTGCAAATCCTGCGGGGCATCCGGTGAGTTGTCGTTGTCGCTGCCGCGCCGGAAAAACTTCCGCAGGGAATGCATCAGGGGTGAGTCGTTGGAAGCGGCCGTGCCGGCGCCGGGCTGTTCGGTCCCCCGGGCGTCGGGCGCGGCGCGCACCTTCGGGCGGGCGGCGTCGAGGTGATCGTGGTCCGTGTTTTTATCGGCGGGATCGGGATCGTTGTTGGGCGCTTCTTCATCGGCGCCCATTTTCGAGGGGTCCGTGGCGACTTCCAAGGGCACCGGGTTGTTGAAATCGACTGCCTTGATAAAAGTGAAGCTGCCGGGGGCCGGCTGCAGGGCCTTGATATCGACATGGTAGGTGCCGGCATCGAGGGCCAGCGTCTCATCCAGGATCCGCGCCGCGATCGGAGCGGCGGTGCCGCCGCCGCTCTTGGCCCCCTGCAAGAAGACGCAGACCGCGTACTTCGGCTTTTGATAGGGCGCAAAACAGATGAACCAGGTGTGGTTATCCTTGACCCCGTTGCGCCAGAATTGAGCAGTACCCGTCTTGCCGGCGACTTCCACATCCTTCAGCTTGGCCTTGGGCGCGGTGCCATCCGGGGCATTGACCACTTTCCACATGCCGCGCCGCACCTTTTCGATCTGGTCCTCCTTTAAGCCGATATCCAGCAGGTTAACCCGCACCCGAGGGGGCAACGCCACCGGTTTGCCCGTATCCGGGTCCATCACTTCCTCGCCTTCGTGATCGACGACCTTGTCAATCAGCCGCGGATAGTAACAAGTGCCGCCGTTGGCCAGCGTGGCCGCGATCAGGGACATCTGCAGCGGACTGGCCTTCACATCGCCCTGGCCGATGGAGGTGTTGGCGGTGAGACCATCGCTCCAATGTTCGCGCGGATTGTTTTCCGCCAGCCATTCCTTGCCGGGCAGGACGCCAGAGGCCTCATGGGTCAGTTCGATGCCGGTCTTTTGCCCCAGGCCCAGGGCGGAGCCGACCTTGTCGATCATGTCGATGCCGGTGGCGTTGCCATACTGGTAGAAGAAGGCGTTGCAGGAGAACTTGATGGCGTCGGTCAGGTCCAGGTTGCCGTGCTGGCCGCCGAGCGAGGCGATCCAGCACTTCATGTACTTGTTGCCGTACTGCACGCCGCCGGTGCAGGTGTAGCGGTTGTTACCCTTGCCCGCCAGCAGGCCGGAAAGGGCGGTTACCGTCTTGAAGGTGGAACCCGGGGCGTAGGAGAGGATCGCGCGGTTGGTCAACGGGTCGGTCTCGTCCTTGATTAACTTGTTCCAATCGTCAGGCGAGACGCTCGGCACGAATTCGTTCGGGTCGAACGACGGCACCGACGCCATGGCCAGGATGTTGCCGTTGTTCGGGTCAACCACGACGGCAGCGCCGCGTCCGACCACCCGCAACGCTTCTTCGGCGATGGTTTGCACCCGGGCGTCGATGGTCAGGTACACGTTGTCGCCGGGGACCGGCGGCCGCACGCCGATGTCGCCTTCGATCACGCCCTTGGCGTTTTTCTTGACCACCCGTGCGCCGGCCTCGCCGCGCAGCCATTTGTCCATGGCCTGCTCGACGTTGTTTTTGCCTTCCACGTCCGGTTGGTAATAGGTGTATTTCTTGGCGTCTTCCGGGTCGGTGTCCGCCGGGCCGACGTAGCCGAGCACGTGGGCGGCCAGCGCGCCGTAGGGATACTTGCGCACGCCGCGCAACGGCAGGTCGACGCCTGGCAAACCGAGGTCGCGTTCGCTCAACTTCGCCATCTCCGCGAAATCGATGTCCTCCATGTAGGTGAAGGGGACCAGCGTGTCATTTCGGAAATGGGTCTGGAGCTGCTTGGCGTTGAAATCCTCGTGGATGCCCAGTTGTTCCAGGCGCGGCAGCACGGTTTCGCGCACGATCTGCACGACATCCGTCTCGTCGGTTTCCTGGTAGACGCCACGGACGGTGTGCGGGTACTTGATCTTGGGGACCTTGTTGCGGCCAAAGGCTTGCTGGTAGCCCTTCTCCATGTCCTTGAGGTAGAAGTCGACGGAGAAACTCGGGCGATTGGTCACCAGCTTGACGCCGTTGCGATCCAGGATTTCGCCCCGCACGCTGGGAATGCGAACGGTGACCTCGGATTGGCCTCGAATCTTCTGGGTATAGAAATCCCCGCGCGCGACCTGCACCCACCAAAGTTTTGCCAGCACGGCGGAGAGGCCGAGCAGGAAAAAGAGCCCCACGATCTGGATACGCGCTTCGGTTTTGAAAAGAGCCATGGAGCCGGTTTGATTATACGGGCCAATCGGCTTGGGCGCCAGCGCCGGCTATGGCCTTGGAGGCAGCCTTACAGTCGGCCGCCGTTCTCGGGTTCCTCTTCCAGGCGCACCCCGTACCCGATCAGGCCGGCGATCGAGTTAAAACTGAAATAAACAAAGGGCGCCAGGAGCATGGCAAAGAAGCCGGGCAACAGGATTCTCCCGACCAGCTCGCGGGGGAAGATCAGGCCGCCCCGGCTGAAAGTGATCAGCAAATACTCCGCCGCCAGGATGACCACCGTGCAAAAGCCGCTGGCCAGGCAGTGCAAATCCCAGCGTCCACGCAGAAACAGCGGCCGCAGCCCGTGCACGAGCACCGCCAGCACGCCGCAGAGGACGATTGACCAGCCGAAGGAGATCTCCAGGCGGGGCTGTCCCAGCGCCAGGGCGCCGGGGGTGATGATCTGCACCGTCAACGCATCCCAGAAAAAGCCCGTGCAAAAGGCGAGCGCCAGCGCCCCGGCAAACGGCAGGGCCAGCGCGCCGTACGCCAGCACGACCGGAAAGATCAGGACCCGCGCATTCGAGTAGGCTGCCAGCGGCGGGCAATAACATTCCAGGACGATGGCCAGAAAATCCACCGCCAGCACCACCAGGAAGAAAAGCAGCGTCATTTCCGGGGCGGTGGCCGGTTGCCGAGCACGACGAAGACGTTCTCCAGCTTCGAGAAATCGACCGCTGGCACCACTTGCGCGCTGCCGTCGAGCGCCCGGACCTGGAACTGCCGGACACTGCCCAGCAAGAGCCCGGAGGGGAACACGCCGCCGCTGACCCCCGAACTAAATACTTTTTGCCCCTCGTGCAGTTCGGCGGTTTTGGACAGGAAGTTCAACACGAGATCCGGTTGCACGCCCGTCGAGGTACGTTCGCCGCTGAGAATGCCCTGCTCGCGCGTGCCCTCGACGGTGGCCGCCACCTTGCAATTTTCATCGACCATCAGGAGGACATAGGCGGTGTTCGCGGCCACGGTCGTCGTCTTGCCGACCAGGCCGATATCCGTCACGACCGGCATATCGCTATCCAGACCGTCCTGTTCACCGCGGTCAATCTGCACGTTGCTCCACCAGGTCGACGAAGCGCGGGCGATGATGCGGGCGGGGAGCAGCCGGTAATTAGAGCGCTGCCGGAAATCGAGGGCCTGGCGCAGGTTGCGGTTCTCATCGGCCAGATCGCGCAACGTCTGGTTGGTGGCGCGCAGCTCCTGGTTTTCGAGGGTCAAAACGGAGTTGTCGCGTTCGAGTTCGTCGAGGCGCTTCACGCCTTTATGGAACGCGCCCAGGCTGCGGCTCATGCCGCTGGTCGTGGTATGAATGGGGCGTACCACCTCGAGAAAGTGCGCCTGGATGGCGCGCGCGACTGAGGTGCGCAAGCTCAAGACCAGCGCCGTCATCACCAGGAAGACGACCAGAGCAATGATCGAAGAGCGGGACATGTCGCAAACTCCCAGCGCTGCTAGTGGACCAGTTCGATTTTCCGGCAGGCCCAGCCGGGACGCGTCTTATCTCCAGGACCGATCCGACGAGGCCACCTGGCGCAGGAACTTAATTTCGCTCAAGACTTTGCCGGTGCCTTCCGCCACGGCGCTCAGCGGATCTTCGGCGACGTGCACGGGCAGGCCAGTTTCCTTCTTGAGCAACTCGTCCATGCCCCGCAGGAGCGCGCCGCCGCCGGCCAGCACCAGGCCGCGGTCCACCAGGTCCGAGGCCAGTTCGGGCGGGCAGCGTTCCAGGGTGATGCGGACGCTTTCCACGATTGTGTTGATCGGTTCCATCAGGGCCTCGCGCACTTCCTGGCTGGTGATTGTGAGCGTCTTGGGCAGACCGGCGACCAGATCCCGGCCCTTGATTTCCATGCTCGTTTCCTTCTCCTGATTCATCGGCGGGAAGGCCGAACCGATCTTGATCTTGATTTCCTCGGCGGTGCGTTCACCGATCATGAGGTTGTAGGCGCGCTTCACGTAATTGACGATCGCCTCGTCCAGTTCGTCGCCGGCTACCCGGACGCTGCGGCTAAAAACGATGCCGGAAAGCGAGATCAGCGCGACTTCCGTCGTGCCGCCGCCGATATCGATGATCATATTGCCGGCGGCGTCCTGCACCGGCAGGCCGACCCCGATGGCCGCCGCCATCGGCTCCTCGATCAAGTGCACCTCGCGGGCGCCGGCATGGGTCGCCGATTCCTTGACGGCGCGTTTTTCGACTTCGGTGATGCCCGAGGGTACGGCGATGACGACGCGCGGGCGGACCATCTTGCGGCGGTTATGGACCTTCGTGATGAAGTGCCGCAGCATCGCCTCCGTGATCTCGAAGTCCGCGATGACGCCGTCCTTGAGCGGGCGGACAGCGACGATGTTCGCCGGGGTGCGGCCGAGCATGCGCTTGGCCTCGTTGCCGACGGCCAGCACCATGTTGGTGCCGGCCTTGACGGCCACGACGGAGGGTTCGCGCAGGACGATCCCGTGGTCGCGCACATAGACGAGGGTGTTGGCCGTGCCGAGATCGATGCCGATGTCGTTGGAAAAGATGCCTAGAAGACCGTTGAACATTACGAGAGCCTAAAGGGAGCGTGAAAAGGAGAGCGCGGCGCGATTTTGCGCTCCGGGGCGGCGGGCGAGTCTGGTGAGTGGATTAAGCCATGGAAAGCTTACGCGAAGATCTGCTCAGCGGGCGGGCGATTTAGCGCCGTTTGCCGTGGGGACAGACTAGAAAGCAGGATTACGCGCCGTCAAGGGTGGATAGAAGCTGCCAGTTGGCGTTGCCAGCGGCGGCGGCAAGCGGTTAAATGAGGCGGATGAGCGCTCTGCCGCAACGCCGCTTTACCCAGGAAGAGTACCTGGAGCTTGAACTAAAGGCGGATTACAAAAGCCAGTTCGTGGCCGGCGAAATCTTCGCCATGGCCGGCGCGCAGCCCGAGCACATCGAGATTACCGACAACCTCACCGGCCTCTTCCGCAATCTTCTCCGGGGACGCCCTTGCCGGGCATACGCAAATGAACTGCGCGTCCGCGTGCAGCAGGCCGATTTGTGGACCTATCCTGATCTGGCGGTGGTTTGCGGCGAGCCACGGTTCGAGACGGCTTTCAACCCGCACAGCCTGCTCAACCCGCAGGTGATTTTCGAAGTCCTGTCACCCTCGACCGAGGCGTTTGACCGGGGCGACAAGTTCGCGCGGTACCGGCTGCTCGAGTCGTTGACGGATTATGTGCTGGTGTCCTCCGAACGCATGCGCGTGGAGCACTTCCTGCGGCTGACGGACGGGAGCTGGAAGTACATGGAGTATCATCGAGCAGAGGACCTTCTCCCCCTGGGTAGCGTGGATTGCGCGTTGCCGCTGGCCGGCATTTACGAGGGCGTAAAGCTCCCGCGGTAGCAGGCCGCCAACCGCGCCTCAGTCATCGTCCACTCCCTCCGCCGCCGCGGCCTGCTCAAGCAACGCCCGGTTGGCCACCGAGCGCATCCGCAGGTCGGCGGGCAGCAACGGCTCGACCACCTCGGGGTACTTTTCCGCCAGCCGCAAAATGTCCGACCAGTCCTTGGCGGACCTGCTCTCCCGGCGGGTCGGATCGGCCAGCGCCCACAGCTTGCCCTGCACCAGGTCCGCGACGCTTGCCACCGGCAGATCACGCCTAAACACGGCCCGAAGCTCTGCCCGATCCGTGAAACTCTGATAACGCTCGGGCCGCGTGAACTGCACCATCAGCTTGTGCGTGCTCTTTTCGTCGCGCTTGAGCCGCCGCTGGGCGTTGATCGAGGGCGGAAATTCCTTGATCCGCCAATCCGCCGCGCGCAGGTCAGCGAGCACCGGCTCGAGGTCGGCAGCCACCACCACCAAATCGCAGCCGGCGGTGTAGACCGGCGTCACGTAAGCGTTGATCGCCATACCCCCGATCAAGCACCAGCCCGCCGCGTGCCGCTGCAAGGAATCAGCCAGGAAGAACAGGTCGTTGGTCCCTTCCATAACTACCCCGTCGTATAGCTCGATTTCGGTCATGGCTTCAGCCAGGAAGCTAACCCTCTGCTGGCAAAAACGCCATTGTCCTCTGGCGAACCGCTTGTCCTGCCAGGCGCTCGCGTACTTGGCCCGGACCCCGGGTCACGAACCGCTCCTCAGTAGCTGATCCGCATCGGCATCAGCACGTAGAGGAAGCTGCTGTTGATCTTGATCACGCCCGGGCTCATTTCGTCGATCAGGTCCAGGTAGACCGTGTCGTTGGAGAGGTTCTTGAGCGGCGCCATCAGAAACTCCGGGTTGAAGGCGATGGTAAAATCCTTGCCGCCGTATTTCACCGCCAGCGATTCACGGGCTTCACCGATTTCCGGGCTGTTCGCGGCAATATCGATATTGTTCTTGGTGAAGATCAGCTTCAGTGAATTCGACTTTTCACTCGTGAGCAGAGAGACGCGGTGCACCGCGTTCAGGAACATCTCGCGTTCGAGTTCAATCCGCTCCTTGGTCTCGGTCGGGATCACCTGACGGTAGTTCGGGTAGTTCCCCTCGATCAGCTTGGACACGAGCAACGTGCCGTTGAGCTCAAAGGCCACCTGGTTTTCGCCCAGCCGCAACTCGATGTCCCCCTCATCCTGCAAAAGCCGCTGCAACTCGTTGATTGCCTTGGAAGGAATGATCACGCTGACCTCGTTGGCGGGCGGGATCTCCAGCTCCAGATCCACCAGCGCCAGGCGCCGTCCGTCCGTGGCCACGAGCGTGAGCTTGTTGTCCTTGAAGGCGCAGAGCACGCCGTTGAGCACGTAACGGGTCTCGTCGGTGGAAATGGCGTAGCTGGTTTTCTTGAGCGCGCCTTTTAGATCGGTCTGGCGGAGCGTGTACGTCTTCGCGCCTTCGAACTTCGGCAGCGGCGGAAATTCATCCTCCGGCAGGCCCAGGATCTTGAAAAAGCTCTGGCCGCTCTGGATGGAGGCCACGTTCTTGGCGTCGGTTTCGAACTGCACTTCGCTGGCGGGCAATTCCCGAATGATCGTGAAGAGCCGGCGGGCCGGGAGCGTGGTTGCGCCCGGTTCCTCGATCTCCGCTTCGACCTGGCAACGCACGCCCACGTCCAGATCGGTCGTCGTCATGCTGATGCCGTTGCCATCGGTCTGCAGCAGCACGTTGGAAAGAATGGGCAGGGTCGTGCGGGTGCTGACGACGCTTTGAACCTGCTGCAAACCTTCCAGCAGCTTCTCTTTGCTCAGGTGAAATTTCATACGGGGAGCGGGACGTGCGGACTAAAGAGACCGCGCAACCGAGGCGGCGGGCGCTCAGCCACTTACAGTAGGCTGCATCGGGGCGGATTCGTCAAGCAAATGGCTTCATTCCACAAGGGATTGTGGACGGAAGACGTAAAGGGAGGCCTGATTATGCTTGCGATAGATGAGCGGTGAGCGGCTGAATGTCTCAAGCAGCACCCAGCGGCCGCCGCTCGCCGGTTGTGCGGCAAGGGCGGGATCGTCCGTATAAACGGCGCGGACACCGGGCAGCGCGGCCGGGTTAAGCGGCCGCGGCGCGTTGTCTTCGGCGCGCACGAGGTGGAAATCCGGCGCGTACCAAACGGCGTGCCGCTGGCTGTCGCGCAGGATCAGCCAGACCGTGGGACGTTCGCTGGGCGGCCAGGCCGCTTGCAGCCAGCGCAGGAGGCGCACCGGCGGGGCGGGTTCGACGTGATTCTCGACTGCATACGGCAGCGTAATGCTCAACGTGACGAGCGGGATCACCCAGATCAGACAGCCGCGGCGTCCGAGAAGCGACCACCAGCCCGCCACCACCGGCAGGATCAGGAGCGGGAAAATCGGCAGGTAGTAGCGCTGATCGCCGGGCAGAAAACAGAAAATCATGCCAATATAGGCGAGCGCCCAAAGCCAATGCCGGCGCCAGAAATCGCCCGCTGCCTGCTTTCTGACTCCGAAAGCGAGTCCCAGCACGGTCAGGACAATGGCCAGCCAACCCCAGGGCGAATTCAGCGCAAAGCCGCAGCCGTGGGTCAGCCAGCCCAGAAAGTGATGCTCCACCCGATAGCCGATCAACCCACCCGTCTGCCCACTGGCGCCGAGAAACGCCTTGGGTTGGTCCAACCGCCAACGCCACTGGCTCAGGAGTTGACGCGGGTAGGCCAGGTAATCTCCGGCGGATTCCGGCGTGTGTGCCTGGAGCCAAATGGTCGGCAGCAACCAGAGCAGGCAAGCCGCCAGAAATGCCCCCAGGCCGCTCAGCCGTGCCCGCAGGGAGAGTTGGCTTGTGCGCCAGGCTGCCACGCCCAGAATGAGCAGGATAATGCCTGTGTTTTGTGGCCGAACGCCGGCGGCCAGGGCAGCAATTAACCCTGCCAAGGTGAGCCGCCACTGAGTTCTTCGTGATGTTGGGCTGGTCACGTCGTCCAGCAGCACCAGCGTGAGCGCGAGCAGACCGGCTTCCAGGGCGTCGGTGAGCGCCTTGGAGGCGGTCATCCAGGTAATCAAAAGGGTGGCCAGGGTGGCAGCCGTGACAGCGGCGACGGGCCAGACGAAGCGTCGCGCCAAGAGCAAAAACCAGCCGGCCACGAACAGCCCGCCGCCCAAGGCGCTCTCCAGGGCGAGCGCGTCCGGTACTTTCAAGGGCAGCCCGTGCGAAAAAAGCCAGCCCAGGGCAATGTAGACGGGGTAGCCCGGCGGATGCGGTTGATGCCGCCAGAGATCGAAATCGCCGACTCCCAGCGCAAAATTGACGGAGTCCCACTCGTCGAGCGCCGGACTACGGGTCAGATAATAGATGACCGAGCAGAGCAGAAAAACCGGGCCTGTCCACTGGCAGGCGGCGAAGCCGCCCTTCGTCGTCACGGTAGGGATCGCTCTCCGGAGCCTGTCGGACTTGAAACTAACCTGATCGTTAGGTGTGGAGGAAATAGGAAGAGAAGTAAACTTCTAGGCGGAGTGGGCTGCTCTGGTTGTTAAACAGGAGCGCAAAAAGCACAGAGCCCCTTCGCTGAGCCGCCGGACGGGAACTCTGGCAGCTCCTCCCGGTTAGTTAAGCCGCTGACCCGAGCGCCTTTGATGCGCTGCCAGGCGCCGGCAGTTGAAGGCTAGCGTCACTAACTGCCACTCGGTGCGCACTTTCGCCAGCCCGCGCAAGCGAAACCGGCTAAAACCGAGCGTATTCTTAATGATCCCAAAAGCTGGCTCCACGCTCGTACCGCGTTGGCCGTAGAGCGCCCGAACTTCCGGCTGGGCCAGCTGCGCGCGTCTGGCCGCCCGCTCCTGCCAGCGCTCCCGTTCCCGCGGCTTGCGGCTGCGCGACTGCGCTCCTGCCCAGGCGTTGCGTGCCGGCGGACACAAGACCCGGCAGCCGTGGCGCGCTTCCACCGCTCGAATCTGGCGCGTGTGATCGTAACCCGTATCGGCCAAGACGACCGACGGTGCCTGGCCCAAGTTGGCCACCACGGCCTCAGTCATCGGCTCCAATTGGCCGAGGTCGCTGGTGGCGCGCACCACCTCGCCAGCCACGATCAAGCTCACGGGAGCGCCCTCCCCGTCACCAGCCGCCCTGGCGGCGACGCTGAGCGCGATCTGCGCGTTGAAGCCTTGGATGAAGCCGCCTTGGGCCGTCGGCGTCAGCGTACTGTCTTGATCGCTCAAGTTGAGTCGATCATTGGCTTGGGGCTCGGGGGACACCCGCCGCATCCCCTGCTCGCCAGCCGCCGCGGCCTGGGCGCGCTGCGCTTCTCGCTGTTCGTAGCGCTCGCGCACCTGCGCCGCAAGCTCGCCCTGCGCCGCCAGCAGCCGCGCCCGGCGCTGCTGGGCATCGACTAACTCCCGCGGCAACTCGTCGCTCGGCGCCGGCTGGGCATCGGCCGTTTCTGCCTGGGCCAGCAACGCCTTGACTTGCACCTCCAACTCGGCCAACTCCTTTTCGATCTGCTCGTGGCAGAGCGTGCGCCGCTTGGCCGCCGCCGCTTTGAGCTTGGTCCCATCGATTGCGATCACTCCCAGGCGCAAAAGTCCGCTCCGCTTGGCCAACTGCAGCAGTTGGACGAACACCGCCTTGAGCAGCGCCCCATTCTCCCGGCGAAAGGTCGCGATCGTGTCATGGTCGGGGTGGGTGTTGGCCGCCAGGTAGCGCACCGACACATGCCGCCAAGTCGCCCGCTCGATCTCGCGCGAACTGAACATCCCATGCGCGTAGCAGTACACCAGCACCGCCAGCATCATCCCGGGCGGATACTGCGCGCTGCCCGTCCCGCGCACGTTGAGCTTCGCCGCCGACAGATCGACTAACTCCAGCGCCTCGACCAGATAGTGCGCCACATCATCCTCGGCCACCCAGTCCCTCAGATCCGGCGCCAGCAACATCGGTGTTTTCCGATCCACGTTCACATAGCGTGTGCTCATGGACCTCCACCTTGCACTCCACTCCCCTTGACCTGCAAGCTTCTAAGTCCGACAGGCTCCTCCGAGCGACTCCGAAGCTGTCGGGAAAGCGTTGACCAGTGAAGCCGTTGCGCGGTAGCTCGGGTTCTTCAAACAGTCACGGAGTCGCTCGGAGAGCGATCCCTACCTTTTGGGAGCCGCTACGCGGCCACCAAGTCAAAGTGGCGACCGAAATTGCAGCGGCGCGCCCGTCGCCATGGCGGCATGCTGCTCATCGGTGCAGGGCGAATTCAAGGGCACGTTGGTCGGCGCGGCGCTGTTCGAGACCAGATCATGGTCCAACAGGTAACGCTCCAGATCCTCACCGCTCACGTCCGGCAACATCGTATCGCCAACTTCCACGCACGGTGAAAGGGGCTGACCGCTTTTTTGCTCCATTTCCCAGCGGAACGCGGGGTTCTGGATGATGTCTTTTTCGGTGTAAGGAAGCTGGTACTTCTGCAAAATTGCGCGCACACCGGCGCTCCAGCCGCAATAGGTTTTCAGGTAAGCAGTAATTGTTGGTTTTTCCATAAGCTGAAGATTAAAACCCGTCGACTTACCAGGCAGTTTCGTTTGCTCGCTGCGCAATGTCAACGCTGCTCCGACACCGCTGCCGGGAGCGTTTGCCCCGATGGAATGACTGAGGCAAGCTGCGCGGATGTTCTCCATCCACACGGAGTTGCAGGCGCTTACCGCCAGGCTGCACGCGGAGGAGATTCCCTATGCCCTTTGCGGCGCCTTGGCGCTGGCGGTACACGGGCATCCACGGGCGACCCTTGACATTGATCTGCTCGCGTTGGCGGGCAGCAGCGAGCGAATTCGCCGCTGTGCGCGCGCGCTGGGATTTACGTTGGAAGCCGCACCGATGATGTTGGCCCGAGGCGCGGTGGAGATCCAGCGGCTTTCAAAGGTGATCCCAGCCAGCGAGGATGTTCTGATGCTCGACATCCTCTCCCTGGCGCCGCAAATCGAGAGCGAAATACGGGTGGAACTCCTAGATTGGGAAGGTTCACCGCTGCCGACGGTGGACCGGCCTAGCCTGATCCGTTTGAAGATGCTGCGTGGCAGCGCACAGGATATCGCGGATGTGCAGAAGCTGACATGATCAAAACGACCACGTCACCGACCAGTTCAGAGGTAGATCGCCGGCTACGCATCGTGGCGGAGTTGCGCAATCTATGCCTGAGCCTGGGGCGGGCACGCCGGATCTCAGCAGACGTACAAGTCGACGCGGCAGCAGGCTCGGCGCGATGCGCCAACCCGCCCACGACAACGCCGATGCTTGCGACCCCTGAGTAGTCAGAGGCGGGGTGAGCGCCTACTTCTTTTTGGAATCGCCGGGACGGTACTCTTCCTGGGCCGCCTGAAACGCTTGTTCGAGACCCACCATGTCCTCGCCCGGCCGCAGCGTATCGAAGGCTTCGCTCTCGCGCTTGAGGTCTTCTTCGCTGTAATTTGCCGCCTTGACCGAAAGACCGATGCGGCGCTCCGCCTTGTCGACCTTGATCACGCGTGCCTCGACCTCCTGGCCGATCTTCAGCACATCCTTGACCTTGGCCACATGGTCTTCGCTCAACTGCGAAATGTGGACCAGGCCGTCGATATCGTCCTTGAGCTGCACGAAAGCTCCGAAGCTGGCCAGCTTCGTGACCTTGCCGGTGACCAGGTCGCCGATCTTGTACTTCGTGTCGATATCCTTCCAGGGATCGTTGTCGAGTTGCTTCATGCCCAGGCTGATGCGCTGGTTTTGCTTGTCGATGTCGATGACCGAAGCCTCGATCTCGTCGCCCTTCTTGAGCATCTCGCTCGGCTGGTTGATCTTGCGCGTCCAGCTCATGTCGGACACGTGGATCATGCCGTCGATGCCTTCCTCGATCTCCACGAAGGCGCCGTAAGCGGTCATATTGCGGACCTTGCCCTTTACGATCGTACCCGGCGGGTACTTCTTCTCGATCTCGTCCCACGGGTTGGACTCGAGTTGGCGCAGGCCCAGGGAAATCTTCTGCTCTTCCTTGTTGACGCCCAAAACGGCGGCTTCGACTTCCTGGCCGACGTTCAAGACGTCCGCCGGCCGCACGATGCGTTTGGTCCAGCTCAATTCTGAGACGTGGATGAGGCCTTCAACGCCTTCTTCCAACTCCACGAACGCGCCGTAAGGCACCAGGTTCGTGATCTTGCCGCGGACGTGCCGGCCGATCGGGAAACGCTCCTCGATCTTGTCCCAAGGATTGGACTGCAGTTGCTTGAGCCCCAGGCTGACGCGCTCTTTTTCGCGATTGATATCGAGCACGATGACCGTGACTTCCTGGCCGGTCTTGAGCAATTCGCTCGGGTGGCTGAGACGGCCCCAGGTCATGTCCGTGATGTGCAGCAAGCCATCGATCCCGGTCAGGTCGATGAAGGCGCCGAAATCGGTCAGGTTCTTGACCAGGCCGGTGACGATGTCGCCCACTTTGACGGATTCGAGGAAGCGCTGGCGCTTCTCGTTACGTTCCTGCTCGATCAGTTCCCGGCGGCTCAAGACGACGTTTTTGCGGTCGTCGTTGATCTTGACGATCTTGAAATCGTAAGTGTTGCCGACAAACTGATTCAAATCCTTGGGCGGCGTGATATCGATCTGCGAACCCGGCAGGAACGCTTCCACGCCGATGTTCACCATCAGGCCTCCTTTGACGACGCTGCGGACCTTGCCCTTGATCAGGCCATCGCCCTCGAAAACTTTGACGATCTTTTCCCAATTCTGGCGGTACAGCGCCTTCTCGCGCGACAGGACCACCATGCCCTCGTCGTTTTCGAGGCGCTCCAAGAGCACATCGACTTCATCCCCGATGTCGACGTTATCCAGATCGTCGAACTCTGAAAGTGATACGACCCCTTCCGACTTGTAGCCGATGTCGACGAGAACCTCGCGTGGCCGCATCTCCAGGATATGGCCTTTAATGATGGTTCCTTCACGGAAGTCGCGCATGGACTTCGCAATCAATTCCTGCATTCCAGTCATAACGTCGGTCTAAGGATCAGCGGCCGGCGCGCCGCCAATTGGACAGGCACGCGGGCGGTTAAGGTTAAGTATGTCGGCGGCGGTGTGGTGTCCCCATGCAGCTACGCCAGGCGGGCGCGATGCGCGGGGAGGTCAAGGTTACCCGGCAAAGACAGCTGCGCAAGAAATTCGTGTCTGAATTTCACCCGCGGTGAAATTAAGTCTTGAGGTCATAACCCCGGGTTTGCTAGGAAGTTGCCAGCCATGACACGGCAGGCGGCATTTCTCCGGTCCTTCGCCTAGTTCCGCCCACGCCTGCTTCCCCAGCCGTTCGGCCGCCCTCCTTCCGACCGCCTCTCAGCTTCTTCGTCTATGAAAACCCGACTCTTCGCTCTACTCGCCTCGCTGGCTGTCGCCGGCGCCACTTCCCGCGCGCAAACTCCGGGAGATCCGGACACCAGTTTCGCAGCCGGCCCGACCGCCAACGCCGCCGTGTACGCGGTGGCGCTGCAAGCCAACGGCCAGGTGCTGGCGGGCGGCAGCTTCGATACTTTTCGCGGCGCCAGCCGCAGCGGGGTGGCCCGGCTCAATACGGACGGCAGCCTGGACGCCTTCAATCCCGGCCTGGCTCTGACCGGCATCGAAGGCAGCGCGCCGACGGTGTTCGCCCTGGCTGTCCAGCCGGCCGACCAGAAAATCCTGGTGGGCGGAACGTTCAATGTGCTCGGCCAACGGACCGATGTGGGTCTGGCGCGCCTGTTGCCCACCGGCCAATTGGACACCACCTTCAATGCCGGTGCCGGCGCCGCGAACAACGGCGGGTCGTACGGCGACGTGGCCGTCATTGCCGTCCTGGGCAACGGCGAAATTCTGGCGGGCGGGTCTTTCCTGACGTTCGGCAGCACGAACATGGGCGGCCTCGTGCTGCTGGAGACAGACGGCAGTGTCGATCCCGCCTTCAATGCCGGCGGCGCCGGGTTCCAGAACGCGACCGGGACACAGTCCGTGGCCGCGCTGGCGGTCCAGAGCGATGGCAAGATTCTGGTCGGCGGCTCCTTTCAATCGTACGATGGGCAGGCGGTCAATGGCATTGCCCGCCTCAACGCCAATGGCAGTCTGGACACGAGCTTCAATGCCGGCACTGCGATCAGCGGCGATGGCGGTGCCGGCGTGGCCGCCATCGCGGTGCAGGCGAACGGCCAGGTCCTGGTCGGCGGCAATTTCAATGTCTTCGATGGCGTGACCACCGGTGACCTGGTGCGGCTCAATAGCGACGGCAGCCTGGACACGAGCTACGCGGTCAGCACTTACCTTTACGATGGCGGGGTCAACGCCATCATCGTGCAACCGGACGGGAGTGCGATCATCGGCGGCGATTTCCGCACCAACGCGCCCAATCAACTCGTGACCGGGCCGCTGGACGGGTTGGTGCACGTTTTTGCCGACGGCACGGTGGACACGAGCTTCAACAGCGGCAACGACGACCAGGAGATCCAAAGCTTCGTGCTGCAGCCGGACGGCAAGGTGGTGGCGGCTTCCGATAGCGCGGGGTTCGGCGCAACAACCGGCGACGTCTACCGTTTCTTCGACATTCTGCCAGTCCCGACGGTGACGCTGACGGTCGGGACGGCTTTGACGAACGAAAACAGCGGCTCACCCGCCACTTTCATCCTCACGTTGAGCGCACCGCAGACGGCGGATCTGAAGATTCTCTACACGATCAAGGGCAGTGCCCAAAACGGCACGGACTACCAGGCGCTCTCCGGCCACGCGAAGATCAAGGCCGGCAATACGACCAAGACGATCAAGGTTACGCCCATCGATCGTGGGATCGGCGGCGGCGGCAAGGTTGCCGTCAAGCTGACCCTGGCGGCCGGAACCGGGTACATGATCGCCCCGGGTTCAGCGCCGCTGAAGGTGAAGATCGAAGATAACGACTAGGGCGTTCGGCCCGGCGACCGCGGCAGGCTGGCGATCCGGCAACAGCCGCCGGGACGCCGTCGCAACCAATCTTGGACGGCGCGTCCGATGGCGGCGTCGCCTGGGCGGGACGGCAAACTGTCCAGGATCAAATCGTCGCCCTGGCAGGACCGGATGATTTGCGCCGTGGCCGGCCAGCATCGGAGCGTGCTCCAGCGGGGACGCAGGTGAATCCCGAGCACCTGTACCGGCACCGTGGGAAGCGCCTTCCGCCTGGCCGGCGGTCTGCCGATTGCCACACGTAAGACCTGGCACAAACTCGCGCAAAGGCCGGTGAAAGAGCCGGCGCCGGATTGGTCGGCGCAGACGATATCGATGGTCCAGCCAGGCCGCGTCAGGAGCCGGTAAATGGCCCAGGCGGCGAGAATATGCCGCTTTTCGCCGCGCAGCTTCCCCGGCAGGTAGAGCAAGGGCGCCCGCGACCAGAAGACGGCTTGCTGCCGGGGTGAGAATTGCAACAGCGCATCGCCGGAAATGCCGGCCTGGGAGACTGGACGAAGTGCTTTCATGCGTAACCCTTTCATGGGCGCGTCGGACCGGGACGTAAACAGGATGACGGTTCTTTTCTCAAGCTGGGGCAAGATATTACCCAAAAGGGAATTCATTAGTATGAATTTCTTTCACATTTGTGGTTCCCGGCGGGAGGAGCTTGGCGGAGGCAAATGCCATTGCGTAATCGAATGCGCTCAACGATGTTTTTTGGGCGTGAGACGCCTCCATTTACCGTCATGACCTCTGAAGAACGCGATCTAATCACCGGCTTGTTCAACCGCCTGCGCACCGCCGACACGCAACAGCGCGACGCGGAAGCCGACACCCTCATCCAGCAGTCTGTGGCCGGGCAGCCCGGCGCACCGTATCTCCTCGTGCAAACCCTGCTCGTGCAGGAACACGCCCTGGTAAACGCGCAGGCGCGCATCAAGGAGCTGGAGCGTCAGTTGGCAGCGGCGTCAGCCGCCCGGGCGCCGCAACCCGCGGCACATAGCGGCGGGTTCTTGTCGGGACTCTTTGGCGGTTCTTCGGCTACACCGCCGGCTGGTGGAAACATCCCGCCGCAGTCGCTGCCCGCAGCCTCACCGGCCGCCAGTATGCCTTATCCATCGACGACCGCGATGCCGGCCAGCGCCAGCGGCGGATTTCTCCGTTCCGCCCTGACCACGGCGGCGGGCGTGGCGGGTGGGGCGATGCTTTTCCAAGGCATCGAAGGTCTGCTCGGCCACCGCTCGGGAGCCTTCGGTTCCGGCCTGGGTGGTGGCGGCGGCTTTTTGGATACGGGCTTCGGCGGGAGCGGCGGCGGCCGACCGGAGGAGATCATCGAAAATAACTACTACGGCAACCAGGATAATGTTCCTCAACAGGCGATGGAGAACGATCCCGGCCTGCAGCCCGCTGCCGCGGATTACCAGGACACCGGCTTTACCTCGGGCACTGACGATCTATCCGCCGGGAGCGATCCCGGCTACGACGCGCCGCCCGATGATTCGAGTTACACCGACAATTCCGGAGACTCGGGTTCCGGCGATTATTCGTCAGACGACAGCAGCGCTGTCTAGTACGCGACCGTACTACTTGGCGGGCGGCGCGCCGGGGAGCGGCGCCCAGCCGCCACCCAGAGCCCGGATCAAGGCAACGGTGGCCGTGAAACGGCCGTCGAGGGTTTGCACGTTGTTCAACTCGGCCCCGAGCAGGGAGCGCTGGGCGTCGACCACGTCGAAATAATTGACCGCGCCTTCGAGGTAGCGTCGTTGCGAGAGCTCCAAGACCTCGTTCGCATCCGCGATGCCCCGGCGGCGGGCGTCGGCTTGCGCGATGCGCTGGTGCACGTCGCTTAGCGCAGTTTCCACCTCGCGAAAGGCTGTCAGCGCCTGGCCGTGATACTGCGCCAGCACTTCATCCCGGCGCGCGCGGGCCGCACGCAAGCCGGCAATGTTGCGGCCGCCTTCGAAGATCGGGATGTTGACGGCGCCGAGCACGGCGAGCGCCCGGCTTTGCGCGTCGAACGTATGTTCAGCGTCCGCGCTCTCGAAACCCGCGTTGGCCTGAATGCTGAAGGTTGGCAGCAGCCGGGCCCGCGCCACGCCGATCTCCTCGTTGGCGGCCTCGAGCCGGCGGCCGGCTTCCGCCAGATCGGGCCGGCGCGCCAGCAGATCGGCGGGAATGCCCGGCGGAATGGCCGGCGGCGCCACGTCCTCGAGCGGGTCCGGCGCGAGTTGAAACTCGCTGGCCACCTGGCCGCACAATGCCGCCAGTACATTCTCGGTTTCCGCCCGTTGGCGCACGGCCTCATCGAGATCGGCCTGCGTCTCGTCGAGCACTTCCTTGGCGCGCGCCAGATCGAGCGGACCGGCAACGCCGGCATTCAGACGCTCCTGGCTGAGGTGGACGGAAGATTGCCGCAGGCTCAAAGTCCGGCGAAGCACCGCCACCTGCGAGTCCAGCGCGCGCAGCAGGAAGTAATCGGTGGCCACCTCGCTCGTGAGGCTCAGTTGCACGGCGCGCTGGTCGGCTTCGGCGGCGGCGAAGTTGGCGCGGGAGCTCGCGTATTGATGCCGGATGCGGCCGAAAACATCCAATTCGTAGGAGACCGAGAGCGGCGCGCGATAATCGTCGTACGTCACGGAGAGGCCGCGGCTGGAAAAGGCCGGGATGGCGCCGTTGTCCCCCGCGCCCGTTAGCGCGCCGAAGGTGCCGGCGTTGCCGACGAGCTGGGCGCGCAGGATGGGACCGGTGTTCGTGGTGCGCAGCCGCTCGGCGCTGGGATTGGCGTCGAGGTGCGGGAAAAAATCGGCGGCGGCAGTGCGGGTCTGCTGACGCGCTTCCTCGATGCGCGAGACGGACTGCGCCAGGTCCTGATTGGCGCGCATGGCCTCGGTCTCCAGGCCATCGAGCGTGGTGTCATGAAAGATGTGCCACCAATCCGCGGTCGCGACGACACGGGCGCCTGAGGCCTGGCGGGCCGCGGGCGGCGCGTTCTTGAATTGGGCCGGCGGCTGCACGGGTTCGGCCGCAAAGCTGGCGGCTGAGCCCAAGCAAAAGGCGAGGAAGACGCGAACCCGGGTGGATCGCAGGGTGAAAAATGTCATAGGTGTTCGCCAGAAGTTCCGGCGAGGCATCTCCGGCAGCCGGGACCGCCGCCACAGAAGACGAGAAAAAGAGTTGGCTACCGGATCCGCACGTCCACGACGGTGGATAGTCCCGGCCGGAGGCGATCTTCGTACCCCTTAACGCTGTCGGAATCGAAAACGATTTTGACCGGGATGCGCTGGACGACCTTGGTGAAATTCCCCGTCGCATTATCCGGCGGCAGCAAGGCAAATTCCGCGCCGGTCGCCGGGGCAATGCTCTCGACGTGCCCGGTGAATTCATGTCCGGGAATGGCGTCCAGCGTCAGCACGACGGCTTGGTGATCGCGCATGTGCGCCAATTGCGTCTCCTTGAAATTAGCGCTGACCCAGAGGTCCGGCTGCACCAGTGCAAAAAGCGCCTGGCCGACTTGCACGCGGTTGCCCACTTCCACGCTCTTGTTGCCGATCCGCCCGTCGACCGGCGCGGCCAGCGTGGTGTAGGAAAGCTCGCGTTCGGCGTCGTGCACGGCGGCGTCGCTGGCGGTAACCTTGGCCTGGGCCGCGGCCAGGGCGGCATTGCTGGCCTCAACCTGCGCCTGGGCGGCGACGACGTTCGAGCGGGCGCCTTCCGCATTGGCCTTGCTCGCGGCGAGCGCGGCCTGGCTCGCGTCGAAGCTGCCCCGATTCGTGTCGACCTCGGATTTCGCGATGGCGCGATTATCACTGGTATAAAGCCGGTTGCTGCGGCCGAAATCCTCGCTGGCGGTCGACAATTGCGCCTGCGCTTGGGTTACTTGCGCTTCCGCCTGGCTCACCTGCGCTTGCAACTGCCCGAGCCGCGCCGTGCTTTGATCGACCGCGGCCCGTGCCTGGGCCTCATCGGCTTTGGCTCCGGCCAGGTTCGCCTGGGCGCGATGCAGCGCGATCTCAGATTCAAGCGGATCGATCCGCACGAGGATTTCGCCGGCTTTCACCCGCTGGTTTTCATCGACCAGCACCTGTGTGACCGCGCCCGCGGCTTGCGGGCTGACCTCATGCACGTGTCCGGCGACGTAGGCATCATCGGTGGATTCGTAATGATAGGCGTGGCTAACGAAATCGAACAGCCAGATGGCGGCGCCGACGCCCAGGGCCAGGACGATGACCCAGAAGAGCGGACCGCGCCGCTTTTTAGCCGGCGGGATGGGCGAAGCTGGCGGCGGCGTGGTGGGTTCGTCGGTCAACTCGAGCGGACGATCCATGGGCAGCGGTGCGGCGACCGCGGCGGAGTTGGGATGGGTTTCAGGCATAGGAAGCGGATCTTGGGTTAGTGAGCGGCGGCAGCGGCGTCCTGGGCTGCCTGACCGCCGGGGCTGCGGAAGAGCAACAGGAGCGGCAGCGAAAGAACGAAGGCGAGGGCGACGTAGAAAAAGATGTCCGAATAGGAGAGCAGCGACGATTGGCCATTGACGATGGCATCCAGCACCCCGAGCGCCCGGTGCCGGGCGGCCATGGTATCGCCGTTGTGCGCGCTGAAACCGGCGGTGAGCTGCTGGATGCGTTCCATCGCGGCCGGCCGGTAGAGCGAAATCTTTTCGACCAGCGTGGCCCGATGCTCCGCCATGCGGCGGGCGAGCATGGTCGTGATCAAGGCGATCCCGACGCTGCTGCCCAGTTGACGGGTCAGGCTGTAGAGGCCGGCGCCGGCGGCGATGTCTTTCTTCGGCAGCGGTCCCAGGGTCGCGATGCTCAACGGCATGAACATGACCACGCTGCCGACTGCGCGCAGGATCAGCGGCCAGAAGATCGATTGCACGCCGGTATCCGGGTTGAGGCTCATGAGCAGAATGCCCGTGGAGGTCGTCATCAGCGCGCCGACGGCGATCAGGAAGCGGGGATCGAAGCGATTGCCCAGCCGGCCGTAGAGCATCATGGTCACGGCGGACGCCAGCGCTCCCGGCACCTGGAGCACGCCGCTTTGCGTGGCGGTGTAATGCAGGCGGTCTTGCACGAAGACCGGGATCGCGAACATGATCCCGTAGATGCCCATGCCGAGGATGGCCGAGAACAGGCTGCCGCCGATCATGGAGCGATGGCGTAAGACGCGCAGGTCGACCGCGGGATACTCGATGGTCAACTCGCGGTGAATGAACAACACGATGCCGACCGCGCTGATGACCGCCATGCTGGTGATGAAGCGCGATGAAAACCAATCGTCTTCCTGGCCTTGTTCCAGCATCGTCTGAAAGCACGCCAGGCCGAGCGCCAGGAGCCCGATGCCGGCCCAATCCACCTTCCGGGAGCGCGCCAGCGGGTCGTCTTCGTCCCGGGGCAAAAACGCGGTGCAGGAAGCGACCGCCAGGGCACCGAAAGGGATGTTGATGAAGAAAATCCAGCGCCAGCCCAGATTATCGGTCAACCAGCCGCCGAGGACCGGCCCCAGCGCCGGCCCGGCGATGACGCCCAGCCCGAAGATCGCCTGTGCCGCGCCGCGTTCGTGAGCTGCAAATGCCTCGAAGACGAGTGCTTGTGCCTTGGCCAGCAAGCCGCCGCCGGCCAGGCCCTGCAAGACGCGCGCGAAGACCAGGAAGCCGAGATTCGGCGACAGCCCGCAAAGCACCGAGCTGGCCGTGAAACCGACCAGCGAGAAAACAAAGTAGTTCTTGCGCCCGAACCGCACTCCCAGCCAGGCCGAGAGCGGGATAATGACGACATTCGCGCAGGCATACCCGGTTGAAATCCAGCCTGCTTCGGAGAGCGTCGCGCCCAGGTTGCCGCGGATATCCGGCAACGCCACGTTGGTGATGCTGGTGTCGATGACCTCCAGGATGGCGCCAAACGCCGCCGTCACGGCGATCACCCATTTGAGCGTGCCGCGCTCCAGCAGCCGAGCCGCCAGGGGCGAAAGCAGCGCCGGGTTGGCGCCGTAGAGCTGTTTATGAGAGTCGCTCATGCCAGGATAGGTCGGCCGGCGCTGCAATTTCGATGCCGCGCACGAGAATCTCGACGGCGCTGTTCAGGTAGTGCTCCGAGGAATAAACGGGCTTGTTCCAGGTAAAAGTGCGCCGCAAAACTTCGGAGAGGATCATGCCGCCCAGCAGATCGGCGGCGACGAGAGGCTCGACTCCCGGGCGCAACTGCCCGCGCTCCCGGGCGGCTTCGATGGTCAGAACGAGGGCTGCTTTGAGGGGCGCGAAGATGCCTTTCAACACGCTGGCCTCGTGTTCCGCGTGCCGGTGGATTTCACCCACCAGGGTGCGCACCAGCAGGATGTTGCGCCCGAGGCTTTCTTCGTAGCGCCGGGCGAGATGGAGCAATTCGGTCCGTAGATCGGCGGGATTGGCCCCGAACGGGGCGGGATGTTCGTCCCGCTCCGGGAACGTCTCCTGCAAGACTGCCGCGATGAGCTTTTCTTTGGTCTGAAAGTGGCGGAACAGCGTGACCTCGTTGACGCCGGCGTCTTGCGCGATTTGCCGGGTGGTTGCGCCTTGCAAGCCGCAGCGGGCAAACGCGGAGGAGGCGGCCTGGATGAGGCGTTGGCGGGTGTCAGTCATGCAAGTACCTGCTTGCATTAACACGCGTTCGCTTGCCTCGCAAGCGCGTAAAAAAGGTAGGAACGGCCCTCCGAGCTGTCCCAAATTGTCCGGGAGCGTTCGCGGAGGGCAGCGCGATCATCCAGACCAAGTGGGACAGCTCGGAGGGCCGTCCCTACCTCGATTTCGGATTAATACACGTCGCGTTTGTAGCGCTTCGCCTTCTTCAGCGCTTCGACGTACTTGGCCGCCTCTTCCGGCGTTTTCCCCCCGCCGATCTCTACCACCTTGTGCAATGCCGCATCCACGTCCTTGGCCATGCGGCTGGCGTCGCCGCAGACATAGAAATGCGCTCCTTCCTCTAGCCAGGCGTAAAGCTCGGCCGCGTGCTCCAGCATTCGGTGCTGCACGTAGAACTTCTCCGCCTGATCGCGTGAAAACGCCGTGCTCAAACGCGTTAGCACCCCTTTCGCCTGCAATTCGGCAAACTCCTCCTGGTAGAGGAAATCCAGGCTCTCCCGCTGGTCGCCGAAGAAAAGCCAGTTTTTCCCTGTGGCGCCGGTCGCCGCCCGCTCCTGTAGAAACGCCCGGAACGGCGCGATGCCGGTGCCCGGGCCGACCATGATCACCGGAGTCGCCGGGTCTTCAGGCAGGCGGAAGTGCTTGGCGCTGTGAAAGAACAACGGCACAGCACCGGGATGCTCCGCGCGCTCCGCCAGGTACGTTGAGGCGACCCCTTTGCGCACCCGGCCGTGGCTTTCATACCGGATGGTTGCGATGGTCAGATGCACCTCATCCGGGTGGACCCGCAAGCTGGACGCAATCGAGTAGAGCCGCGGCTGCAACTTGCGCAATAGAGCGATGAATTCGGCCGGAGTAAACTTGATCGAAGGGTGAGTCAGCAGGAAATCGATGATTTCCATGCCGTAGGTAAACTTCGCCAAATCATCCTTGCGCAACGGATCGGCCAAAAGTTCCCGCACGACCGACGCGCCCTCCGACCTGGTGGCGATCGCCTCGAGGAACTGCTTCGATGGCTGCGTAATGTGGTAATAGCGCCGCAAAGCCTCCCGCAGCGCCACCGTTTTACCCTCTTCCACCGTCACCTCTTCTTCTCCGGAGGCACCCAGCGCCGTCAGGAGTTCTTCGACCAAAGCCGGGTCGTTCTCCGGGTAGATGCCGAGCGCATCGCCTACTTCATACGTCAGCCCAGACCCTTGCAGGCAGATTTCAAAATGCCGTATTTCCTTGCCGGAACCGGGCGCGCTCAGCAGGCGATTGGCCAGCAGTTTGCCAGGGAAAGGATTCTTGCGCGAATACGGCGAAGTCGCTGACTCGGTGGACATGGGATGCGCAACCTAGTCCGCGGCGCGTCCGGCCTGCAAGCCGGATTTCCGCGCCTAGACGGTCGGGCCGCCGCGGCTGCCCGGGCGCACGATGACGTGATAGATCACCAACAGGATGATCGCGCCTATGACGGAGGCGATAAACCCCGGTGTCTCTCCGGGCTGGTAGTAGCCGAGCGCTTTGCCGATGAACAAGGCCACGACCGACCCGGCGATCCCGATCAGCATCGTGATGATGCAACCGGTCGGCTCGCGGCCAGGCGTCAGGAACTTGGCAATGAAGCCGATGACCAAGCCGATGACAACCGTGCCGATGAATCCCCGGCCCAGTGCGCCCTCGGCGAGGATGAGAGTCTGCAGGACAGGCGAAGTAGCGGGGGCGGAATACATAGAAGAGTTTTGGAGAGGTTAACCGGAAGTTCGCAGCGGAATCGCCCCGGCGTTCTCCGTTGGCCTTGTGGTATTTACGGGGAACGGGAAGTGGTAGGCGTGGGCGGTGGCGACGCCAGTTGCGTGCTGACGGTAAAGTCCTGTTCGGTGACCGTCGCGCCGGTCCGAGGATCGACCGTACGGGTCTGGCGGGCGCCGAAGTTGATGGCGAGTGGCGGCGGCGGTGGCGGCGGCACCTTGGGTAGGAAATGTTTGTCCCAAACCAGGAGGAAAAACAGCAGATGCGCGCCCACTACGGCCAGGCCGACCCAGAGTGCCAGGGGCAAGCCGCGGCGACGGGCTGGCGGGCCGGCTGGCATCGGGTTCGTCAGTGGGGCCGGGCGGATGTCCGCGCCCCGGCGTCGATCAACTGCCAGAATGCCTTGGTGCGGCCGAGTTGATCATCCTCGGCCAACGGCAGTTTGCTGCGGAACAGGAAATCCGAGAGCGTATTGCGATGGAGGATGCGATGGATGGTGAGGCCTTCCGGGCAAGGCTCGAAATAAATCCGGTATTCGCTGGCGCGATAGCGATACAATTTTTTACCGCCCCGCTCGATGCAGCCGAAGCGCTCGTCAGCCAATTTATCGAGATCTTCGGGCAGGATCTGGAACTCGCTCAGGAGTGAAAGCTGCAAGAGCTTGGGCAGCGCGGAAAGCTCGGCCGCGCTGAGTTCGTTAAAGATGATCTGGAACATGGGGTTTTACGGGGTCGGATCCAGATAGTAGCGGTGAACCCGGGGCGTGAGGGAGGTAAAAATCTCCCATGGGATGGTGCCGGCGCGGGCCGCTAGTTCCGCCGCCAGGATTTCTTCGCCGCCTTGGCGCCCGAGTAAGACGACTTCCTCGCCCGCCTCGACCTCCGGCAGCGCGCTCAAGTCGACCATGATCTGGTCCATCGTCACGCGCCCGAGCAGCGGGCAGCGCCGGCCGCGTACCAGGACGTCGGTGCCGGCGTTGGAAAGGTGGCGTTTGTAGCCGTCGGCGTAGCCCGCCGCAAGCGTGCCGATGCGCGTGGCTTTCTCCGTGACGAAAGTGCGTCCGTAGCTGATCCCGCGGCCAGCCGGCAGGTCGCGCACCAGCGCCACGCGCGTCTTCAGGCTCAACGCGGGCCGCAACCGCGCCTGAAAATCCGGCAGCGGCGAACTGCCGTAGAGCATCAAGCCCGGCCGCACGACATTGCGGTCCGCCCGGGCGTAGCCGATCAAGCCGGCGCTATTCTGCGCGTGGCGGCGCGCTGCTTTCCCGCCAGCGCCGGGAGCAGTTATCACATCAAAGCGGGCGAGTTGGTCGACCGTAAAGGCGTGGTCCTCATCGGGCACGGGCAAATGCGTCAAAATGCCAATGACGCGTAAGCTTGGCCATTGCGCGATGGCGGCCAGCAACGCCTCGAGCTCACTTTCCAGCACGCCCATGCGGCCCATCCCGGTATCGACTTTGATTTCGATGTCGAAGGGCGCGGCGCCGGCACCATGGCACGCGTGGGCCAACTCCGCATAGGCGGCCGCTTCCCCGAGGCTGGAGATCCAAGGCAGCCAGCGGCGGCGGACGATCTCGGCGCGTTCCTCCGGCAAGGCCGGCGACAGAATGGTGAGGCTGGCATCCGGCAAGTGCGCGTGCAGTTCCGCCGCCTCGGCAATGTTGGCGACTCCGAACAAGCTGTCGCCGGTGGCCACCGCGAGTTCACGCGCCACCGGGACCATCCCGTGGCCGTAACCGTCCGCCTTGACGATGCCGAGAATGGCGGTGTCCGGCCCGGCCAACTCCCGTACAACGCCGGCGTTGTGCCGCAGAGCCGCGCAATCGATTTCCGCCCAGCAGCGGGAGTGGGAAGTCGAGGAGAACACGTCCACGCTCCTACTCCAACTCGCCCGCATTGGCGAATTGCCGCAGGAGCGGCTCCTGCCGCGTCGGCGCGGCCCACGGCGCGAGATGACGCAGGGCAAAATTCACCACCTTGTGGCGATGCCGCGCGTAGAGATCGAGCGGCACGAGGTCCATGCGCAGATGCCGCTTGGGATCGTAGTTGAAAGGCGAACTGTAGTAATGCGTCACCCCGTGGGCGAGCGCCCATTGGATGATGTCGCGAAAGGTGACGTGGTAAAGATGCAGGGAGGACGCCAGGCCTTCGTCCAGGCCGAGGTCGTTATCGTAGATCGCGCCGTCGTGTACGGTGCAGAAGCTAAACGCCACCACCCGCCCGCGATACCGCCAGATAAAATAGCGCGTCTGTTCCGGCATGCGTTCGCCGAGCCGGAGGAAGTACTCCTTGGTGAAGAATTCGAAGTGCTGGTCTCCGCGGAGCGCCACTCTTTCGTACAGGGCGTGCAGCGTTCCGGCTTCCTCCTCCGTGAGGCAGTGCTTCACTTCCAGAGCCAGCCCGCCAGCCTGCTCCACGTCGCGGAATTTGCGCCGCAGGCTTTTCCGGGTCGCTTTGCCGAGGCGGGTTTGCACGTATTCCTCGAAGCTCTCGAAATCCAGCTTTAGCCCGACTGCCGGCAAACTTGGCAGCCGCGTGAAGCGTCCTCGCGCCACCAGCCGGCCCATCGGCGCCCGATACTGAGTCGGGAAATCCTTGCCCAGGATGATGCCGACGCCCTCCTGGCGGGCGTATTGGTCCAGGGCGTCATCCAAGGCCGCGCAGACCGCCGGCAACCGCTCCGGTTCGTCCACCCCGATCTGCGCTTCGCCGACGATGCAGCCGGCCATCAGCATCCGCACCTTCAACCAGCGGCTGAACGGGCGCAGGAGCGCTCGCAGCCAGCCAGGCAGGCTGACGGTCAGATCCTGCTCGACGAAGAAGAAAGGCAGGATCGCGGCCGTGCCGCCGGCGAACGGCGCACCGAGCAGCAAGTAACGTTGCTCGAAGACGCCCTCGAACGTCTCCTCGAGCGTTTGGTAGTACCGGTAATCCTTCCAATGCGTGGGAAACAGCGCCGCCCAAGTCACCGGATCGATCTCTGCAATGCGATCGACGACGGTGAAGGAGTGGCCGGACTGAGCGCGCCCGAAAAATAGCGCCGGGCGCGAGAGGGTTGTTCTGGTAGTGGCTCAACTGGCACTGGCGAACTCAGCCGCTTCTTCATTCTGACCGAGCGGCCGGCTCTTGGAGGGAAGGTCGGGATCGAGGAATCCGAGCATGTGCGGCGGGTTGATCACCCGCACACCGGCCGCGCGCTGCTGCTCGCGGATTTGCTCGTGGAAAGCATGCATGCGCGTCCAGTGCGCCTTGGGCCGGAAATGGTGCTCGGCGTGGTAGCCGTTGTTGAAGAACAGCCAGTTGTAGAGCTTGCCATAGCTGCTGACGCCCCAGGCGATCGGCTCATCCGGGTTGCCGCCGAAATGACGGTAGTAACCATTCAAATAGCTGAAGCAATGCCCCAGGTACATGAAGGGCAGGAAGTAACAGATAAAGCGCCAGTTAAAGAACGCCAGTACCGCCAGCGTGAGCATGAAAGTGCCCAGCTCGATATTGCCCCAGCGCGCTTCGGCGGCGCCGCGCTTCCTCATCTCACGATTGATGGCGGCGGGATTGTCGCGGAAGAAGCTCAGGAAGGTGTAGCTCCAGACGTTTTCCGCCTCATCATCGTGACCGTGCCGATAAATGGAGATCCAGTCGATGGTCTCACCCTCTTCATCCTGCTTGTCGCTGTTGCCCTTGTGATGCTGCATGTGCACCACATCGTAATAGGTCTGGGAAAAGCAGCAGGCGACCGATTCCACCAGGCTAAAGAGCCGGTTCAGGAGCGGCGCGCGGAAGTAGGGATTGTGAATGAAGTTGTGCGAGACGCCGTTGATGTTGGCGTTGATCGCCATGGCATAGATCAACCCCAGGATGATCATGACCCAGAGCGGAGCGCGCGGAAAAAAGTAGTAGAGCGAAAAAAACAGGGCGAGATGCAGCAGCGCCACGGTGGTGGGGATAATGTCCCACCGCGTATAGGCGAACAGCCGGGAATTCGTCTTCGGGATCTCGATTTTAATGGGTTCGGCTTTCATGGCGGAAGGGCGAAATAGTTAGTCCAAGGCCTCGGCGCCGTCAATCAGGAACCGCGAAGGTCCCGACCCCTGTTATTCGCCGCCAGGCTTGTGCGTGCGTCTGGGAAAATGCTTGTCAGGCCAGGTCTTACAGCCGGGGGGCGCATCTACCAGAGGTCTGCGTAATTGCCGAACCGGCGCAAGAGCTTGTCGTACCGGGTCGGTTCGAGCAAAGGCGCGATCCGCTTGAAGAACGGGTTCAGCCAGGGGCTGACATGGCGCACGTAAAGATCGAGTGGCGCGAGGTCGAAGCGCAGGTGGAGTTTCGGATCGTAGTTTAACGGCGTGCTGTAATAGGCCGTGAGCTTCTGGCCGATGGCCCAGGTAATGAGATCGCGGATGGTGATGAAGTACAAATGCAGATCCAGGGCCACGCTGTAATCCAGACCCAGGTAATTGTCGTACAAGGTGCCTTCGTGCACCATGCAGGAGCTAAAGGCCACCGCCCGCCCGTTTTGCCGCCAGATAAAGAAGCGCACGCGGTCCGGCATGTCCCGGCTGAGGGCCAGGAAGTATTCCTTGGTCAGTTCCTCGAAGCGGAAGCTGCTGCGAGCCAGGACCTGCAGATAAAGCGGATGGATCTCGTCGATACAGGCGGTGACATCGGTGGTGACCTCCATGGTCACGGGCGCTTGCCCCGCCTCGCCGCGGAATTTGCGCCGCAGATTCTTGCGCATGTTCTTGCCTAGGCGGCGGGCGAGATAATCGTCGAAGCTGGCGTAATCCAGCGAAAGGAGGGTCGCCGGGAAGCTGGGCATGCGGACGTAGCCGGCGGTCCGGGCGGGAGCTTCGAGGGTCGCGCGATAGTCGCTGAGGAACTCCTTGAACGTGATGATGGCGACGTGCTCGGCGCGGGCGTGGATGTCCAAAGCCTCGAGCAGCGCGGCAATGACCCTGGGGCCGTCACGTTGGTCCAGCAAGCCCAGGTGCCCCTCGCCGCCGGTGCACCCCACCATGAGCATCTTCAGCTTGAGGAAGCCCGGGAACCGCCGGCGCACCGCGTCCAGGCGGGCGCGCACCGCCACGCTCAACCCGGCGGTCAGGTCCTGGTCCGTGAAGAAAAATGGCTGGATGGCCCGGGTCGCGCCGTCCTGATCCCGCAAGACGAGATACCGGTAGGCGAAGTTCGGCTGCCGGAGCGTCGTTTCGCAGATCTCCTGGTAACGCGAGTCCTTGCAGTCGCGCGCCAAGGCGCTTCGCCAACTCTCCCGGTCCAGCAGTGCGGCCTGGTCAACGACCTGGGCGCTACCGAAGGACGTGGGAAAGCTCGCGGTTTCGCTCACGGCCGGCTTTAGACGGCCGCGGCGGGTTCGCGCTTGGCGGATTGATCGCGGTCCCGCATGGCGGCCCGGCGGCTGAATTTCACCCGGCCCTTTTCATCGACGCCGATGCATTTGACCAGGATCTGATCGCCGACTTTGACGACGTCTTCGGTGCGGTTGACGCGGAAATCCGCCAGTTCGCTGATGTGCACCAAGCCTTCCTTGCCGGGCAACACTTCGACGAAACAGCCGAATTCCTTGCAGGAAACCACGCGGCCATTGTAGACCTCGCCGACCTCGATTTCCTTGGTCATGCCGCTGATGATTTCGCAGGCGCGTGCCATCGCTTCCCCGTTGTTCGAGTAGATGTGGACGCTGCCGTCGTCCTCAATGTTGATCTCGGCGCCGGTCTCGGCCACGATGCTCTTGATCGTCTTGCCACCAGGCCCGATGAGCAGGCCGATCTTGTCCTGCGGGATCTTGATCGTCTGGATGCGCGGCGCGAATTTGCTGAGTTCCTTGCGCGGTTGCGCCAGGACGCCCTCCATGACTCCGAGGATGATCGTTCGCGCTTCCTTGGCCTTGTCGATGGCCTGCGCCAGGAGTTCCACCGGGATGCCGGGGAGCTTCAAATCAAGCTGGAAGCCGGTGATGCCGGCGGCCGTCCCGCAAAGCTTGAAATCCATGTCGCCGTAATGATCCTCGCTGCCGATGATGTCCGTCAGCAGTGTGTGGCGGCTCGGATCGCGATCGGTTTCGTTGGCAAACTCGGTCACCAAACCCACGCTGATGCCGGCAACAGGCGCTTTGATCGGCACGCCGGCGTCCATCAGGGCGAGACAGCCGCCGCAGACGCTGGCCATGCTGGTCGAGCCGTTAGACTCCATGATCTCCGAGGAGACCCGGATGGTGTACGGAAAGTCCGCTTGCAGCGGAATGACGGGATACAGGCTGCGCTCGGCGAGCGCCCCGTGGCCGATCTCGCGGCGGCCGGGGCTGCCGGTGCGGCCGGTCTCGTTCACGCTGAAAGGCGGGAAGTTGTAATGCAGGATGAACGCCTTCTCGGCGTCGCCGCCGGTATAAGCGTCGAGGCTTTGGGATTCATCCGAACTGGCCAGGGTCACCAGGGCAAGGGCCTGGGTCTCACCGCGGGCAAAGAGCGCCGAACCGTGGGAGCGGGGCAACAGGCCCACCTCGCCGGAGAGCGGGCGGATATCAAAGAGGCCGCGGCCGTCCGCGCGCTGGCCGCGATCGAGAATGGAGGTGCGGAACGCCTTTTTCTGGATGTACTCGAACGCCTGGCTGATTTCAAAGCCGCTGGCATCGGGATGCGCCGCGAGGATCGCTGTCTTGACCTCGGTCTTGAGCGCACTGACGGCCTTGTTGCGGGCCGCCTTGCTGGGCTGGTAAATGGCCTGCTCGATGCGGCCGCCGGCGACCTGGTAGGCAACCTCTTGCACCTCCGGGCGAACGGTGAAAAGCGGCATCTCGCGTTTGACCGGGTTCACCGCGGCGGCGAGTTCCCGTTGAGCGGCGACCATGAGCTTGACGTTTTCCTGTGCAAAATGCAGCGCGGCGACGAAATCGGCTTCCGGCAACTCACGGGCTTCGCCTTCGATCATGATCACGTCCTCGGCCGTGCCGGCGTAGACGAGATCGAGGTCGCTGTGCTCGCGCTGGGCGTGAGTCGGGTTGGCGATGAACTGGCCATCGACGCGGCCGACGCGCACCGCGCCCACGGGGCCGGCGAACGGCACGTCGGAGACGCAAAGGGCGGCCGAGGCGCCGTTGATGAGCAGGATGTCCGGATCGTTTTCACCGTCGGCGCTCAGCAGCGTGCCGATGATCTGGGTGTCGTAGAGATAGCCTTTGGGGAACAGCGGCCGCAAGGGGCGGTCCGTCATCCGGCAGGTCAGGATTTCCTTTTCGCTCGGGCGGCCTTCGCGTTTGAAGTAGCCCCCGGGAATCTTGCCGACGCTGGCGGCCTTTTCGCGGTAATCAACGGTCAACGGGAACCAATCCTGGCCTTCCTTGATGCTGGTGGCGCTGACAGCGCTGACGAGCAGGATGGTGTCGCCGTAACGGAGAGTGACGGCGCCGTCCGCGAGTTTCGCGAGCTTGCCGGTTTCAAGGGTAATGGGCTGGGCGCCAACGGACGCCAATACGGAATGGGGCATGTGGAGTATGGGATGAAGCGACGGCGAGGCGTGGTTCGCGAACGGCTTCTCCTTAACTCGTAGGCTTCAGTCTTCTTGAGCGCCGCCCGGGCGGGCAACGCGGAAGACTGAAGCCTAGGATTAAGAGAGGGAGGACCGAGGAAAATCGCTGCCGCCAGTCTGGTTTTTTTCGGCGAGCGAGCCCGGGATTGGACTCGCCGGGAAAGCTTTATTATTTGCGCAAATTCAACTGGCTGATGACCTTCTTGTAGCGGTCGTTCGCGGTGTCGTTCAGGTAATCGAGCATGTTGCGGCGCCGGGCGACCATCTTGAGCAAACCGCGGCGGGAATGGTGATCCTTGACGTGGGTCTTGAGGTGCTCGGTCAGTTCGGTGATGCGCCGGGTCAGGAGGGCGACCTGGACATCGGCGCTGCCGGTGTCTTTCGGGTGGAGCTGAAGCTCCTTGATCTCAGGGGTCTCTATCGTGGCCATAAAAGGAAGGGTCGGGAAATCGGGAGACGTAGGTAAGCACATCGCGCAAGCTGGCGCGAGTAATTAATTTCCGCGGGTGCTCGGTGAAAAGCGCACGGGCGCGCCGTGAGTTGCTGTTTGCGAACGTGGACGAAGAGGGTCGCTTCGGGTAACCTATCGGCTTCACGCGCGCCGATGTCACTGCCTTACCTGCCATGAGCTACGATCCAGATCCCGCCCGGTACGCCACGATGGAATTCAAGCGGTGCGGCCGCAGCGGCGTGAAGTTGCCGCGGATCGCGCTCGGCCTTTGGCACAATTTCGGGGACGAAGGGTCCTACAAGACGGCGCGCAAGATCGTCCGCCGCGCGTTCGATCTCGGCGTGACCCACTTCGATCTGGCGAACAATTACGGGATACCCGCCGGCTCGGCGGAAGAGAACTTCGGACACATGTTGCGCGAAGATTTTTCGGCGCATCGCGATGAGTTGATCATCTCGACCAAAGCCGGCTACACCATGTGGCCGGGGCCTTACGGCGATTGGGGTTCGCGCAAATATCTGCTGGCGAGCCTGGACCAAAGCCTCTGGCGGATGCGGCTGGATTACGTGGACATTTTTTACTCGCACCGCTTCGATCCCGAGACGCCGCTCGAGGAAACGATGGGCGCGCTGGCGCAGGCGGTGCGGCAGGGCAAGGCGCTCTATGTGGGCATTTCCAACTACAATCCCGAGCAAACGCGGGAAGCCGCCAAGTTGTTGCGGGCTCTGGGCGTTCCGTGTCTGATTCATCAGCCGGTTTACAACCTGTTCAACCGCTGGATCGAAGACGGACTGACCACGGTCCTGGAAGAGGAAGGCATCGGCTGCATCCCGTTTTCGCCGTTGGCCCAAGGGCAACTGACGGACCGCTACCTGCACGGGATTCCCGTCGATTCGCGGGCCGCGCGGGAAACTTTCCTGAAAATCGAGCAGGTCGAGAAAAACCTGCCCATGGTGCGGGCGCTCGATGCCTTGGCGCAGGAGCGGGGTCAATCGCTGGCGGCGCTAGCGCTTGCCTGGGTGTTGCGCCTGCCGGCCGTGACCTCGGCGTTGATCGGGGCGAGTTCGGTGGCGCAGTTGGAGGGCAATCTCAAGGCGCTCGAGCGGCTGCACTTTTCCGAAGCGGAGTTGCAGCAGATCGACGGGATCTTGCGAGGCGCTTAAATAACCTTTGGCCACTGGTTCCCGCCCTGAAAGCGCAGATTTTCGCCTTCGGTGAAGTCCTCTGGGATTGTCTGCCTTCGGGCCGGCACGCGGGCGGCGCTCCATTCAACGTGGCTGCGCATCTGGCGCAGTTAGGTGTTTCCGCCGCGCTGATCTCGGCGGTCGGGGCGGACGCGTTGGGCGATGAAATCCTCCAGGTAGCCGGGCAAAAGCGTGTCGACACCCGTTTCGTGAGCCGGGCGCAAGGCGGACTCGCCACCGGTACGGTCAATGGCGCCGTCGATGCGGCTGGGAATGCCACGTACGAAATCGTGCGCCCGGTCGCCTGGGATGAAATCGCCGTCACCCCGGCGGCGCTGGTTGCCGTGGCCGCGGCCGACGCGTTCATTTACGGCTCGCTGGCGGGCCGTTCGGCGTCGAATCGCGGGCAGTTGGACCTGCTGCTGGCGCTGCCGGGCCCGCGGAAATTCTTCGACGTGAACCTGCGCCCTCCCTTCGTCGATCCCGCGCGCATTCTCGCGCTCGCGGCGCGGGCCGATGTCATTAAGCTCAACGACGACGAAGTGGGAACGCTGGCAGCCTGGGTGCGAACCGGCGAGTTGCAGCCGGAGCGGCCGGCTTCGCCTAGCGCCGTTGCCACGGCCTGCGGCGTCTTCGCGGCAGCCTGCGGCGCCACGCGAATCTGCGTGACGATGGGGGCGGCGGGCGCGTTGTGGTGGGAGCGCGACGCCCCCTTTGTGCATGTGCCGGCGCCAGCGACGGTGGTGCGGGACACGGTTGGCGCCGGCGATGCGTTCATGGCTGGCCTGGTGCTTGGACTGACGCGCGGCGTGGCCCCACGGACTGTCTTGGAGGCTGCCTGTCGCCTGGGCGCCTATGTGGCGTCAAAAGCCGGCGCCACGCCCCTGCTGCCGGCGGAGATGATCGCAGACCTAAACCTTACCTTACCGGCGTCATCGCAGTAAGCGCGCCTGGGTTCGTGCGGCTGAAGGCGTATCTCTCGGCGAAGTTTCTGCTGGAACGTGCCAAAGGAATTGGTTCAAGATAGGACTCGCGGGGCTGGGCAATTCCGGAGTCGGCGAATTCGGGACATTGCCCCATGAGGCAATGCCGTTCGATCTTCCCAACTTCCGCTTGCAGGAGATCATCCGCGCGTCAAAGTGTGTGCGCCCTGGCAAGAACCTGGAGTTCGCGGAAAGCGGCCAGAGCGGCCGGACCTTCGATGTTCCGCTAGACCTGATTGGCGGCCCGTTCGAAGCGATCCGTTTTACCGGCGGCGCGCACGATCTTGCCAGGCCGCAGAGTTACTACGGGGCCCTGATTGTTCGAGGAGAACGGATCCGCGGTGTCGATTTCGTCCCGATTGCGAGACGCCACAACTACAAAGTCCGGATCCCGGCCGGTTGGCACCAGAACGTCATCGATCCAAATCTGCCGACTCGCGATCTGAATCGAAATCGCCATCTGGCGCTGCCGGATTTTACCCCAACGGATTTTCGCGCGTTCATTCAAAAGATAGCTGACTTATGGAACATTGATCTAGCGAACGAATCCACCCTGCTATGAAAGCAATTCTTGAAAGCCAGCTTGAGCCGCAAACGGTTATCCAGGCGTTGCGACACTTCTGGAGTGACACTCTGGAAGTGGAGAAGAATGAGGCGGGCGGTGCCGTTCTGGCTTACCCGCTCAATTATCCCGATGGCTGGCAGATTGTCCTGGAACTTAGCCAAACGACGCCACGAGCAGCGGTACTGAGCGACGGCGGCCGGACCTTGCGGCGCTTGGCCGAGGCGGGGCAGATATTCGATTCCCGGTCGCGCGGGACATACGATCTACTGCAAGAACGACTCAATGCGTTCGAAGTCTCCAGAAACGGCCTGGAACTCTGGCGCACCATTGCGATGCCCCTCCAAGGCATCGACATTCACGTTTTTGCGGAGGCGCTGGTAAGCATTGCCTACCTTTATTACCGCCACGAACCGGAGATTGAGACTGAAAACGTGGCCGATCGTACCGTGGAGAAGGTAATCTTCGATCGTCGCCTGGCCGTGACCCGGGGAGCCAAGCTGGACGGAACAATCGAGCGCCAAGTGACCGTCGATTTTCTGGTAAAAACCAGATCGCCGGTCGCCGTGCAACTTATCACCCGCAGAGGGAATGTTCTTCCATACATGGAACAGTGGGGGTTCCGTTGGAACGATCTGCGTTCCACGCACCTGAACCTCCTACCGGTCATGATCTATGATCCCGCTCGCCAGACAATCGACGCTACTTCCAGGGAGATCGGGAAAAGGTACTGCGAATTGTTCTGCCCTTACCACGAAACCGAGCAGTTGCACCAGCTGTTAGATCGCGCGCAGGAGCGGTAAAGAAAGGGCCAATTCCGCTCTGTACTCTGGGGTTTCAGCACGCTTGGGGGACGAACCGAGCGAAAAGCTGCCCCGCATGGATTCGAACCATGAAAAGAGGATCCAAAGACCTCTGTGATACCATTTCACCACAGGGCAAAGACAGCCCTTCTTCCTAAGACAGCGCGAAGCTTCCCGCAAGCTCGTGCACGAAAAGATTTACACGAGGGGCCGGTTGCTGGCTTGCTGGACGGCTCCCATGTCCCTGCCCCTTTCCCGCCCCCGGGCGCTCGCGCTGATCGCGCTCATTTGGGCCGGCATTTACCTGCCGGCGCTCGGCACGCTGGAGATCAAGGGCGAGGAAGGACGCCGTATTCTGCCGGGTGTCACCATGCTGGCCACGGGCCGTTGGATCGTGCCGTCCATCGGCGGGGTGGATTATTTCAGCAAGCCTCCGCTCGTTAACTGGGCCATCGCCGGCGCCATCCGCTTGCGCGGCCAGCCGGACGAATGGGCCGCGCGCGCGCCGTCGGTCTTGAGCGTGCTGGCGCTCGGGGCGGGCACGGTATGGTTTTTGACGGATTGGTTGGGCGCCGGCGGCGCGTTTTTGGCGGCGGTCTTCATGCTGACGGGCATCGGCCTGATGGAAAAGGGGCGCCTGGCCGAGATCGAGGCGATGTATGTCTCCTGGTTCGGCCTCGCCCTGGTTGCCTGGCTGCGACTCTGGCAACGGGCAAACACCGCCAAAGCACGATGGCTCGCCTGGACCCTGCCCTGGTTTTTCCTCGGGTTCGGCCTGCTGACCAAAGGGCCGCTGCACGTCGTTTTCTTCTACGCCATCGTCATCGGTATTTTGTTGGTGGCGGCGCGGCTGCGCGATTTGTGGAGCTGGCCGCATCTGGCCGGCGTGGCGTTGATGCTGGCGATCTTCGGCGCCTGGGCGGTGCCTTACTTGCACCTGACGGCCGCGGAACGGGTCGGGCAGGTCTGGAGCAATCAACTCGCCGATCGCCTGGAGGTGGACGAAGCCTTCCGGGCTGGCAAATGGGCGCTCAACATCCCGCGTGGGCTCGTCAACTTCGTGCCTTGGGTGGTGCTGCTGCCGCTGCTCTGGTGGCGCCGGCGGGCGAGCGTTGCCGGGGACGATGATCCGGCGGCGGCGCTTGATTTTGCCATCCTGCGCGGCGGACGCTGGGCAATGGCGGCGTGTTTCCTGGCGGTCAGCCTGGCGCCGGGCGGCGTGCCGCGCTACACGTTGCCGCTGCTGGTGCCAGCGAGCGTGTTGCTTGCTCTCGTGTGCGTACGCGAAAAGGTTTTTGGTGGCCCGCCGGGCTGGCTGCCGGTGGTTTGGGCGCGCGTGCTACTGGCGCTGCTCGCCTCGAGCGGGCTCGGCGCAGCCGTCGCTGCGCAGGCCGGGGGTGGCGGTTGGCGCTGGCTGGCAGCCATCTGCCTGATGGCCGCGTCTGTCTGGCTCATCGGCCGGCTCTGGCGGCGGCTGTCCGCCGGCGCTGGCGAAGCGGACCTCGTCCAGTTGGGGTTTATGAGCGGCGCCGTGATGGCCATGCTAACCATGGAATACGCGCTCGGCGCCGTCCCGCGCATGCTGGCCGCGGAGCGGCTGCGTCCGCTGGCCGGCCAGGTCAACGCCCTGGTGGCGCAGGCGCCCCCGCTCTACGTCTACCAGCCGGGCTATCTGCCGTTCTGCTTCTATATGCGGCCCCCGGTGGAGTATACCCAGAGCATCGCGAACCTGCCGCCCTCCGCCCGTTATCTCCTGGTGAACGCCCAGGATATGGCGTTGGTGGAAAAGCAGTTAGCATCGCGCGGGATCGCGGCGCAACCGGCGTTCACGCTGGACCGTCTGCTCCGCGGCACCTGGTACGTCCTGTCGCTGCCGCCACGCGGCTAGGAAGAACCGCTTGTGAAATTTTTCACAAAGTATGCGTTCAGCCATTGACTCCCCTCTTTACGCCTGCCTAACATTCGTTCGTCCATGTCACCCCGCGGCTGCGCCACCCCTCTCGCAAAATCGCCCGTTTTTTGCGTTGCAAAAGGAGTTCGCGTCTTTAGCCTGACAATTCCCGGGGCTTGGGCCGCCGGGCCTACGACCGCCCTTTTTTGCCGGAACTGATCCAGGATCATGGCCAATCTTTTTCCCCGGTGGTCGAACACGCTCGCGCCGAAGGTCATCTTCTGCGCCGGGTTGGCGGTGACGGCGTTGACCGGCGGCGTCTGGTATTATTGCACGCCGAAATACACGCGCGTCGGGTACGAGCCGACGCAGCCGGTGGCGTTTCCGCATTCCATTCACGTTTCCCAACTCGGCATGGATTGCCGGTACTGCCACAGTTACGTCGAGGTGAGCGATCACTCGAACGTGCCATCGACGCAGACCTGCATGAACTGCCACACGGCCATCAAGTCGAACAGCCCCAAGCTGCAACCGGTGCGCGACAGCTGGGCCTCCGGCCAGCCGATCCAATGGATCCGCATTCATCGCCTGCCGGACTACGCCTATTTCAACCACTCGGCGCACGTCAATCGCGGGGTGAGTTGCGTGCAATGCCACGGCCACATCGACAAGATGGATGTGGTCGCGCAGGATCAGCCTCAAGGCATGGCCTGGTGCCTGGAATGCCATCGCGCGCCGGAGAAAAAGCTCTGGCCGCTGGCGCAAATCACGAATCTCGAATGGAAGCCGGAGGATATCGGCACCACCCAGGAAAAACTGGGGATGGAGATTAAAGAAAAAGAGAAAGTCAATCCGCCGGTGACGTGCACGGGCTGCCATCGGTAGACACCTCCTTAAGAGCGACCATTTTTTTGCCGTCCCTTCCCGATGAAACGTGTTTTTGAACATCCGCCCGAGCAGCCGAACCCCAGCGGGCGGAAGTATTGGCGCAGCCCGGACGAATTGCAGGATACGCCCGAGTTCCGCGGCTGGCTGGAGCGCGAGTTCCCGGCGGGCGCGGCGGAGATGGAAGGCGACGCCCTGTCGCGGCGCAATTTCTTGCAGTTGATGGGTGGCTCGCTGGCCCTGGCGGGTCTCGGCCTGAGTGGCTGCCGCCGGCCCGAAGCTTACCTGGTCCCCTACACCAAGGGCGTGGAATGGCTGATCCCGGGCAAGCTCGTTTATTACGCGACGTCAATGCCTCGCCGGCGCGGCGCCATGCCGCTGATCGCGGCCACGACCGAAGGCCGGCCGATCAAGCTGGAGGGCAACGGACTGCATCCCTCGAGCAACGGCGGAACCGATCCGCTGGCGCAAGGCGCGTTGTTGGATTTGTACGATCCCGACCGCTCGCGGTCCTTCCTGCACAAGGGCAAGCCGGTACACGCGGAGACGTTCGCGGCGTTCATGAAGAACACGCGGGAGCGACTGCTCAGGACCGGGGGCGCCGGTGCGGCCGTCCTCGTGGAGGAGACGTACTCGCCGACGCGCGACCGGCTGCGGGCCGAGTTGGCCAAGGACTTTCCGCAGCTGCTATGGTGCCTGTACGATCCGTTGCGGCCGTTCAACGAAGTCGAAGCCACCCGGGCGGCATTCGGCGACGGCCTGCGTTTGCATCCGCGGTTCGATCGGGCGGACGTGGTGCTCGCGTTGGACAGCGATTTTTTGAACCTGGACGAAGGCGGCATCGAGGCGACGCGGGATTATTCGAATCGCCGTCGGGTCGCGCAGGCGACCGATGCGATGAACCGGCTGTATGTGGTGGAAAACCGCTACACGATCACGGGCGGCGTGGCGGATCACCGGTTGCGTTGCCAGGCCAGCCAAATCGGCGCGGTGGCGGCGGCATTGGCCAAGAAGATCGGCGCGGCTGCGGGCGGCGCCTTGAGCGATTTAGTGGCGGCCTTCCCGGTGGATGCGGCGACGCGCCTGCAGGGCCAGGACGAATGGTTGACCGCCGCGGCGAACGATCTCATCGCGGCGCGCGGCAAGTGCCTCGTGTTGGCCGGCCCCCGGCAGCCCGCCGCCGTGCATTTGCTCGTGCAGGCGATCAATGCGGCGCTCGGCAATCTCGGCAAGACTCTGGTCGCCACGGCGGCGCCTGAGCGCGGCGGCGCGGAACCCACCAGTATTTCGGGGTTGGCTGAGGCCATCGACGCCAAGAAGGTCGACACGCTCTTTATTTTCGGCGGCAACCCGGTCTACAACGCGCTCGCCAATCTGCACTGGGCCGACAAGCAGAAAACCGTGCCGACCGTCATCCGGCTCGGCTACTACGAGGACGAGACCAGCGAATTGAGCGAGTGGCACGTGCCGCAAACGCATTTCCTGGAGCAATGGGGCGATACGCGCACCGCCGACGGCACCTACGCCGTTATTCAGCCGATGATTTTGCCGCTCTTCGGCGGCTTGAGCGATCTGGATGTCATGACGCTGCTCCTCGGTCAGGAGCCGAACGACCGGCCGGACCAGGTCAAGGATACTTTCAACCAGATCAGCAAAGGCCCGGGCGACCCGGCGCTCGTCTGGAACGCTTTCTTGCGCGACGGCTTCCTGCCCGGCACGGCGGCGGCGGAAGTTCCCGCGGCGGCCTTCAATGGCGGGGGCGCCCATTCCTATCTGGCGGCGCACGTGAGTGAACAGTTCCCGCCGGCCGCCGGTGCTGACGATTTCGAGGTCGTGCTGACTTCCGATTACAAGGTCGACGACGGCCGCTACGCGAACAACGGCTGGCTGCAGGAAATGCCCCACCCCATCACCAAGATGACGTGGGACAACGCCGCGCTGCTGAGCCCGGCGACCGCGAAGAAACTCGGCGTGGAGACTGGCGACATGGTCGAGATCGAAGCGGGTGGCGGCGAGATCAAGGCGCCGGTGCTGGTCGCACCCGGGACGGCGGACAATTCCTTGAGCATCGCGCTCGGCTACGGCCGCCGCCGCACCGGCCGCGTGGGCAAATACGCCGGGTTCGATGCCTATCCCCTGCGCACCGCCCAGACGACGTACTTTGCGATCGGCGCCAAGATCACCAAGCTGGAGGGCGAAAAATACCAGATCGTCACGACCCAGGAGCATCAGGCCATGGAAGGCCGTAACCTGGTGCGCGAACTGCCCATCGACGTCTATCGCCAGAACGCCGGTTTCGACTTCGAGGGGGATCGCAGCTACGTGGCCATGATGGGCATGGACGCCCATATCCCGCCCAACATCTCTCTCTACAAGAATCCGCCGCTCACGTCCCAGCATCAGTGGGGCATGGCCATCGATCTGAACACCTGCACGGGTTGCAACGCGTGCGTGGTGGCGTGCCAGTCCGAGAATAACATTCCGATTGTCGGCAAGGATCAGGTCGCGCGCGGCCGCGCCATGCATTGGATCCGGATCGACCGGTACTACTCGACCATCGAGGGTAACGGCACCGATCCCATGGAGGACGAGGACCCGCAGATCCTGACGCAACCGGTGACCTGCCACCACTGCGAGAACGCGCCTTGCGAGACGGTTTGCCCCGTTAACGCCACGATCCATACCGAGGAAGGCCTCAACGCCATGGCGTACAACCGCTGCATCGGCACGCGGTATTGCTCGAATAATTGCCCGTACAAAGTTCGGCGCTTCAATTTCTTCAACTACAACGAGCATTCCATCGAGCCGATCGAGAGCGGCATCTGGAAGGGCAAGGCGCGCCTGTACGAGGGGCCTTTCCAGCCGACCGGAATGGAAGAGACGCTCAAGCTCTCCAAGAACCCGAACGTCACGGTCCGCATGCGTGGCGTCATGGAAAAGTGCACGTTCTGCGTGCAGCGGATCGAGGAAGCCAAGATCAACCAGTTGCGCATTGCCCGCGATACCGACCATACGCTCGTGGCGCGGGATTCGTTCAAGACCGCCTGCCAGCAGGTGTGCCCGGCGGAAGCCATCGTCTTCGGCAACGTGGCCGATCCCGACAGCAAGGTTTCCCAGGTCAAGGCGCAGGACCGCGACTATAAGATGCTCGAGTATCTCAACGTGCGGCCGCGGTTGAGCTATCAGGCGCGTTTGCGCAATCCGAACCCGCATATGCCGGGCGCGAGCAAGGTGGGCATGACGCTGCTGGGCGACCCGGCCAATGCCCCGCATCATGCGCACGGCAACGAACACACCGGCCCCGGTGAGCCGAAGGGGGAAACCAACGGAGAGAACCACTCCTCGTAGACCGAAGGCACTTTTTCCGATGATTTATGGCTGACGCTTCTGCCGCCCATTCCAGCGATTTCCTGCCGGAACCGCCGCCGCCCGCCGCGCTGAACCCGCGGGCCACGCGCGAGCTGGCGGAATTGCGCACGCCGCTCGTGGCTGGCGAGCGTTCGCTCGCCTGGATCAGCGCGCACATCTCGAACATTTGCGAGGAGAAGACGCCGCTGATCTGGTGGATCGCGTTCATCCCGTGCGCGCTGCTGGCGACGCTCTGTTTCGCGTGCTTCGGCTACCTCATTTTTACTGGGGTCGGCGTCTGGGGCGAGAACGTGCCGGTGGCCTGGGCCTGGGACATCACGAATTTCGTGTTCTGGATCGGTATCGGCCACGCCGGGACGCTGATTTCCGCCATTCTGTTCCTGACGCGGCAGCGCTGGCGGACCGCGGTCAACCGCGCGGCCGAAGCCATGACGCTTTTCGCCGTGATCTGCGCGGGCTTGTACCCGGGCCTGCACGTCGGTCGCGTCTGGATGGCGTGGTTCCTGGCGCCGGTGCCCAATCAGTACGCCATCTGGCCGAACTTCCGCAGCCCGCTGCTCTGGGACGTGTTCGCGGTCTCGACGTATTTCACGGTTTCGGTGCTGTTTTGGTACACGGGCCTGATCCCGGACTTGGCGACGCTGCGCGACCGGGCCATCCGTGGGGGCCGCAAATATAGCGCCCTGGCATACGGCTTTTTTGCGCTCGGCTGGCGGGGCGGCAACCGGCAATGGCGCCATTACGAAATGGCTTACCTGCTGCTGGCGGCTCTTTCCACGCCGCTGGTGCTCTCGGTGCACACCATCGTCTCCTTCGACTTTGCCACCTCGGTAGTGCCGGGCTGGCACACGACGATTTTCCCGCCCTACTTCGTGGCCGGGGCCATTTTCGGCGGATTCGCCATGGTGTTGACGCTGATGCTGCCGATGCGGTGGTATTACAATTTGCAGGACCTGATCACGCCCCGGCATATCGACGTGATGTGCAAGATCATCCTGCTGACGGGTTCCATTGTCGGTTACGCGTATTTCATGGAGTTCTTCATGGCCTGGTACAGCGGCAATCCCTACGAAATGTGGGCGTTCCTGCGCAGCCGCGTGGCCGGGCCGGTAACGGACATGGTGCACTTCATTCATCCCGCCTTTCCCAAGCTGCCGTGGGCCCCGTATTGGTGGGCTTACTACTGCATGATGAGTTGCAACGTGATTTCGCCGCAGGTGTTCTGGTTCCGGTTCTGCCGGCGCAACCTGTGGGTCGTTTTCACGGTTTGTATGTTCGTCAACGCCGGCATGTGGTTCGAGCGCTTCGTGATCATCGTCACGTCGATTGCCCGGGATTTCCTGCCTTCGAGCTGGGGCATGTTTCATCCCACCTGGGTGGATATCTGCACGTTTGTCGGCACGTTCGGGCTGTTCCTTTCGCTGTTTCTGTTGTTCATCCGCTTCCTGCCGATGATCGCGATTTCCGAGGTCAAGGGCGTGACGCCAATGGCCGATCCGCACAGCGGGCACGGACATTCGTTCGGCTATTCCGCCGGTCCCGAGCACGCCGCTGGAGCCGACCAGAGTTCAACCCAAACGCGGCCCGCCGCGCCGGAGACAGCCGTGGCCGCCGCGAGCGCGCCTTCCTCAACTCATTCCGAGCCCCCGGCCGGCGGCGGCACGGGCGCAGCGTAGAAAACTAGATCATGCCAATCGTCGAGAACTACCAGGCCGCTCCGCCGGTGCCCGTGCCCGCGGTGCGTGCGCCGGCTCCGCGCAAGCTCTACGCGATGGGCGCCGAGTTGCCGACCGCGGCGGCGTTGTTTTCCGCCGCCGAGAAAGTGCGGGATGCCGGGTACAAACGCTGGGACGTTTTCTCGCCTTTCCCCATCCACGGCATGGATGACGCCATGGGGTTGGGCAAGTCCGCGGTCAGCTACATCGTGCTCTGCGCCGGGCTGACGGGCACCGCGACCGCTCTGCTGCTCGAGCTGGGCAGCGCGCTTTATTTGTACCCGCTCGTCGTGCAAGGCAAACCGGTGAACATCTTCACGATCCCGGCGTTTTTTCCGGTCATCTTCGAGTTGACGGTTCTCTTCTCGGCTTTCGGCGCGGTGCTGGGCATGCTGGCCATGAACCTCCTGCCGCGTTGGCATCACCCCCTCTTTAATTGGGACCTTTTCCTGAAAGCGACCGATGACGGCTTCTTCCTCGTAGTCGAAGCCAGCGACGCCCGTTTTGCCGATAAAGGGACGCGGGAATTTTTGGAGAAGATCGGGGGGACCAATATCTCCCTGATTTACGACGAGTGAACTAGAGACGAGCCCACTTGTTTCAAATGAAGATCTTCTTTTTCACGTTCATCCTGGCCGTCCTGCTCGTGGTGGTGATTGCCGGACCCCGCGGCCGCCATTCGCCCGGCCGGCCGGTGGAGCTGTTCCCGGACATGGTCCGGCAGCCGAAGCTCAAGGCACAGTCGCCGAGCGGCTTTTTCGCGGATCGGACCAGCGGCCGCCTGCCGGTCGAGGGATCGGTTCCGATGGGCTACGAGATTCCCGACGCACCGGCTTACAAGGCGATTGCCAACGGCAACGCCCGGGCAGCCTTTACCGGCGTTCCGCCGATGAGCTTTACGGCGGCGCCGGATTATTTCGACACCGGCCGGATGGGCGACCAATGGGGCACCGGGCTGCCCGTGCCGGTCACGCCGGCGTTGCTGGAACGCGGCCGGCAACGTTTTACCATCAATTGCGCGGTCTGCCACGGGGCGACGGGCAGCGGCAATGGCGTGACGAGCAAGTACGGCTTGAGCAACATCGCCAATTATCACGACGCCAAGTATCTGAAGATGGCCGACGGCGAAATCTTCAACACCATCACCAACGGCCACAACACCATGATGGGTTATGGCGCCAACGTGGATGTCTACGATCGCTGGGCCATCATTTCCTATATTCGCGCACTGCAGCGCTCCGAGAACGTGCGGTTGGCGGAATTGGCGCCCGCCGAACAAGCAGCAGTCCAGAACTCGAAATGAGCGTCGCGTTTAGCAGATCCAGCCGATTTCCAGCATGAGTGTCGCCACCCAAACGCCCACCGCCGCGCCGAAGGCAGAGTACTTCAAGTACACTAACCTGGGCCCGCTGCTTTTCGGGTTGATCGTGACCAGCGCGGTTTCGCTGCTGATCTGCGTGATCGGTGCCTTCCTCTTCGGGCTCAAACAGTTCCTGTTCTCGTGGCTGTTCGGCTTCACGTTCTTCTTCACAATTACCGCGGGCTCCGTGTTCTGGACGATGCTGCATTTTGCCGTCGACGCGGAGTGGAGCGTGGTGGTACGGCGCCTCCTGGAGACCATGGCGGGGATGTTCAAGTATCTTTGGGTTTTCTTCCTGCCGATCGTCTTCTTCGCCCCACGCATCTATGCCTGGATGAGCATCCCCGTGGGTTTTGATCCTTTGCTCGACCACAAGCGCGCCTTGCTTGCGCCGGGGTTCTGGGCGTTCCGTGCCGTGCTCATCTTCTCCTACTTTTTCACGGTCAGCTTTCTCTTGAAGCGCTTTTCTACGCGCCAGGATGCCACGGGCGATCCCGGTTATACGACGGCGTCGCGCAAGGTCGCTTTCGCCGGCATCCCTTGCTTTGCGCTGGCGCTGACGATTGGCGCGGTCGATTGGCTGATGAGCATTCAGTACCATTGGTACTCGACGATGTGGGGCGTCTACATCTTCGCCGGTTCGGCCTGGAGCTCGATGGCGACCCTGATCGTGATCGTCCGGCTCTTGCAGAACGCGGGCTACCTGAAGGGTGTCGTGAGCACGGAGCATTACCACATCATGGGCAAGCTGCTGCTCTCCTTCACGGTGTTCTGGGCCTATATCGCGTTTAGCCAGTTCTTCCTGATCTGGTACGCGAACATTCCCGAGGAAACGGAGTACTTCCTGCGCCGCAACACGGAGAGCTGGAATACGCTGAGCATCCTCTGCCTGGTGGCCGGCCATTTCTTCGTGACGTTTGCCTTGCTCCTGCCGCGGGTAACCAAAACCAACCCGAAGTATCTGTCCTGGATCGCGTACTGGGTGCTGTTCATGCATTTTTGCGACATCTATATCCTGGTGATGCCGTTCTTTAAGGAGAAGGGGTTTTCGCCCAACATCCTGGACATCTTCGCTCCGCTCACCATCGGTTCGGCACTGGTTTTTCTCTTCATCCAGAACCTCGGGCGGCATTCGCTTTACCCGGTGCGCGATCCGCGCCTGCCCGAGTCGCTGCGGCTGGTCAACTGATGTGCCCGGCCTTCCTCTAACTTCTTTTCGCTCACCGCCATGTCGTCCCTGCCCACTTTGACAGCCGAACCCAGCAGCCCGCCGGCGCGCCGTTCCCTGGGTTTGTGGTCGCTCTTCTGGAGCGCGGTGTTGCTGTTGGCGGTGGGTTTCCTGGTCTATTTCGTCTTTAGCGTCGGCAACAGCAGTTTCGTCAGCGCGGACGCCACCCGCGCCAAGGAACGGGAGAAAATCCTGGCCGACCGGGTGGCCGAAGATCAGAAAATGCTTCAGGATCAGCCATCCTGGTTCAGTAAGGACAAGGGACTCGTCCGGATCCCAATCGATCGCGCCATGAGCCTGACGGTGACCGAACTCGCCCAGGTCCAACCCCACCCAGCTTACCCCATTAGCCAATCGCCGCCCCAGCCCGCGAGTGCGCTACAGGCCTATGGCACGCTTGCGCCCGGCAAGAGCATGAAGGCACCGGCGCCGCTGCCGACCGGCGCCCAAGCCGCCGGCTCACCCGCGCCCGCGCCGGACGCCGCCGCTCCGGCTGCGACGCCCGTGCCTGCTTCGCCCGATGCCGCCGCCTCGTCCAAGGGCACCGCCCCCGCTCCCGCTCCTACGCTGGTAGCCCCTCCTCCGCCAGGTCCCGGACCGGCGGCGAACTCGGTGCCCGCACCCGCTGCCGCCGGTACACCAGCGGAGGCTGCGCCCGCCAGTCCTTCACCTTCGGCCACCGTGACCCCGCCTGCGGCCCAGCCCGCGAGTTCTGACCCTTGGGCAGCCGTGACCCCGCCTGCGGCCCAGCCCGCCAGTCCCGCGCCTGCGCCGGCTGGCACTCCCGCCGCTGCGCCAGCCACCACGCCGTGATGCCGGCTCCCTTTTCCAAACCTGATTTTTCATGAGTTCCGCCGCTATCAATGAAACGCCGCCCAGCAGCGTGCCGGTAGGTTCCTCCGCCACGGCTGGCGCCACGGTCTCGGCTGGTCTGGTGCCCATCGCCGGTGGGGGCCAGGCGGTGGAAGAAGACGCCATGGAGTTGGCCTGGGTGGATGATTCCATTCGCCTGCCGGTATTGCTGTTTTTCGGGTCCGCCATCCTCTGGCTGCTGCTGGGTACCGCGCTCAAGGTGCTGGTGGCCTTCAAGCTCAACGTCCCCACTTTCCTGGCCGGATTCTCCTGGCTCACCATTGGCCGGTTGCAGCCGGCGGCAGCGGATTCCCTGCTGTACGGGTGGGCGGTTCCGGCCGGGGTCGGCGCCGGCCTTTGGATTCTGGCGCGCCTTTGCCAGGCCCGGTTGCGGGATGGCGGCATCCTGATTACGGCGTGGGCTCTCTGGAACGTGGCGGTTACCCTCGGCGTGGGCTTGGTGCTCAATGGACAGGGCACCTCGTATGCCGGGTTGGAGTTCCCGCGCTTCGTCTCGCCGTTGCTCTTCACGGCTTTTATCTTTATCGCGGTTTGGGCGGTGCTGCTCTATCGGGGCCGCCGGACGAGCCCCTCGTACGTCGCGCAATGGTATATCCTGGCGGCTTTTCTCTGGTTCCCATGGATCTATGCCACGGCGAACCTTCTGCTGTTTTTCCTGCCGGCCCAGGGCGCGATGCAAGCGGTGGTGGCAGATTGGTACGCGCATAGTCTGCTGACCGGGTGTTTCATTCCGCTGGCCCTGGCGATTGCGTATTACGTCGTCCCGAAGGTGCTGGGCCGGGCGGTCGGGCATTACCACCTGGCGATCCTGGGCTTTTGGGGCTGGATCATCCTGGCGAGTTGGACCGGCGCCTACGGCTTGATCGGCGGTCCGGTCCCGGCCTGGCTGCTGAGCGTGTCGATTGTCGCGAATGCCCTGACCATCCTGCCGGTGGCTGCCATCGTGGCGGGGTTGAACGGGCTGTTGAAATTGCATCCGCGAGCCTTGCGGCATAGTCCTTCCCTGCGCTTTGTCATCATCGCCATCTACTGCTTCCTGGCTGCGACCATTTTTTCGATTGTCCTGGGCTTCCGGAGTGTGAATGAGGTGACGCATTTCTCCGAAGTGGCCGTGGCCCAGCACGAGCTGATCTTTTACGGCTTCGTCTCGATGACCCTCTTTGGCGCCATCTACTACATCACGCCGCGCCTGCTCGGCCTTGAGTGGGCGGCGTCCGAGCTGCTCCGCGTCCATTTTTGGTTCAGCGTGGTAGGCGTCGGGTTGTTCGTCGTGGCGCTGACGCTCGGCGGCTTTATCCAGGGCCTGGCGATCGACGATGCCAAGGTGCCGTCCATCGCGATCCTGAGCTTGGTCAAGCCGTTCCTCGCTTCCGAACTGGTGGCCGTCTTGCTCCTGCTCGTGGCGCATGTGGCTTTAACCGCTTCCTTCGCCCTCATGCTGCTGCGCCTGGCCTGGAGCCTCGCGTTGCGCCCGGCGGTCCTGTCCGTACCGGCGCATCCGGTGCACGAAACCGTGGCTTCCGTCTCATGAACCACTCGAACCGCATTTTCCTGGGCTTGCTGCTCGTCTTCCTGGCTTCCTGGCTGGGTTTTGTGGTCGCGCCATATGTCCAGATCGGGCGCCTGCAGCCGGATATCGACGACGTGACCAAGGATCAGACGCCGCCGGCTTTCCCGGGCCTGGCCGAAGAGGGCCGGGCTGTCTATGCGGCCAACGGTTGCGTCTATTGCCATAGCCAGCAGGTGCAATCGCGCGCCGATGGCGCGGATATCGACCGGGATTGGGGCGCGCGCCGGACGGTGGCGAGGGATTATCTGGGGGATCGCGCGGTGTACCTGGGCAATTCGCGCCTTGGCCCGGACCTGGCGAACATCGGGGTACGCAAGGACGCCAACGATCCTGCCAAGTACTCGGAGAACTGGTTTTATGCGCACCTTTACAGCCCGGAGAGCGTGGTGCCCGGCTCGATCTGCCCGCCGTTGCCTTTCCTTTTCGACCGTCAGCCTGTCACCGGGCAGGCGGCCTTTACCGACGTGCGGTTCAGCGGGGCGGATGCGCCGTCCGGCGACAAGGAGCAGATCGTGCCGGGGCACGATGCCAAGGCACTGGTGGCGTATTTGATGGCGCTCAAACGCAGTTCCTACAAATTGCCTGAGGCACCGGAGGAGGCGGCCGAACAGCCCTGAGCGGGCGGTTTACCTGCCGGAGCAGCCGACCAAATTTCTACCGATGGACGCCGACGATAAACATTTCCCGAACGACGATCTGATCGCGCCGCCGGACCGCGAGGAGTCGCCGCACGAGCAGTTGATCATTCCGGCAGATCCGCGCGAGACGCTGGAGGAAGACGACGATTCGTTCAACGAATTCCGCATGCCGGGCGAGACGCTCGATCTGCATTCGGTCCACGCCACCGCGAACCGCGGCGCCGAAGCGGCTGGTGGGTTCCGGCCGGTGCCTTGGTGGATCATCGCGGGTTCGGCGCTGTTGCTGGTTTGGGCCGGCATGTATCTGGGCACCTATAGCGGCGGTTTTCAGGGCGATGTTTTCAATGAGGAGGCCAATTACAAGCCGTCGGGCCCAGCCGGACCGGTCGACCCGAAGGCGGCCAGCATTGCATTGGGCAAGAAGGTTTTCACGGTAAACTGCGTGCAATGCCACCAGTCCACTGGCTTGGGTCAACCCGGCCAGTACCCGCCGCTGGTCGGCTCGGAATGGGTGCTGGGTCCCGCGCCCAAGCGGCTGACGCAGATATTGCTGCACGGCATTCAGGGGACGATCCACGTCAAGGGCGCCGTTTATAACAACCAGATGCCGGCCTGGAACACGCTCAGCGATAAGGATATCGCCGGTGTGCTCAGTTACGTGCGGGGAGAGTTGGGTGGCAATAGCGCGCCGCCGATCACCCAGGAAGAAATGGCCGATGCCCGCAAACTGACGGCGTCCCGCAGCGATTCGTGGTCGGAAGCCGAGTTGCTGCAAATCCCGGCCGGGCCGCTGGATGCGGCGTCCGCGCCGCCCGCGCCGCAAACGCCTGCCGGGAGTAATCCGCCCGCAGTGGGATCCGACGCCAAACCGGCGGCCGCGCCGCTCGGCCAGGGGCCCTCGCCGGCACCCGCGACCGCCACGCCTCCTTAAGCTCCAACGGTTGACAAAAAGCGCCTTTTCCTCGTGATTGCCTCGCCTCAAACCGCCCGCTGGCATGCGTTCTGGCCCGGTCGTTTCTCCATGACTTCGATCTTGACCCGTTCCCTGCGCCGGCTGCCTTTCCTGGGTGTCCTGGGCGCGGCCATTTTCCTCGCCAGCCAGAGCGCCTGTCTTGCGGAAACGCGCACTTATGACATGTGGTGGGCGCCCAAATGCGTCACCGTTGGCGGCCATAAGATCGACGAGTTCATGATGTTTATCTTCTGGCTCACGCTGGCGGTCTTCCTCATCACCCAGACGGTCTACATCTATTTCCTGGTCAAATACCGCGCCCGCCGTGGCGTGAAGGCAACGTACAGCCACGGCAACAACCGGCTGGAAATCATCTGGACGGCCATCCCGGCGGTCATCTTCGTGGGTTTGGCCATTACGAGCGACAAGCTCTGGTTCGAGCTGCGTTCAGCGGCTCCGAAAAACGCGCTGCATATCGACATTGTGGCTTACCAGTTCGGATTTCATATCCGCAACCCGGGTCTGGACGACAAGCTAGGCAGTTACAATCAGCTCTGGATCGACAAGGGAACGAACAATTTCGGCCAGAATTTGAAGGATCCGGCGTCGCGCGACGATTACCAGTCCGAGAATCAACTGACGCTGCCGGTCAATCGTCCCGTCAATGTATCGCTGCGATCCCTGGATGTGATCCACGCGTTCTACGTGCCGGAATTTCGCATGTACCAGGATATTGTGCCGGGGCGCGAGATCGATTGGGTCTGGTTTACGCCGGAAAAGGTGGGCCATTACGCGTTGGCGTGTAATCAGCTTTGCGGTGCCGGGCATTTTAACATGCAGGCCAAGATCGATGTGGTCAGCCAGGAGGATTACGCGAAACTTGTGGCGGACAAGAGCACGGCCGCGGTGGATCAGCGCAAGCAGCAGGACGCGAAAGCCGTCGCCGCGGATGTGCCTGTCCTGCCGGCCGCCGCGCTGGCCAAGGTGACTTTGACCGGGACCGCCGTCCCGCCGGCACCTTGAGAAGCTGCGTGCCTACCAGAAAGCCTTAAAAACTTACCGAACATGAGCACTGTTGCCGTTCAACCCGCTGCCCTCCACACCGCCCATGCGGAGGAGCATCACGATCATCCGCACCACGGGTTTTTCCGCACGTACATCTGGTCGCACGATCACAAGATGATCGCGTTGCAGTACTTGTTTTCGGCCATGGTCTTCGGGCTGATCGGCGGCCTGCTGGCGATGGCGGTGCGCTGGCAGTTGGCTTATCCCGGGCACCCCGTGCCGGCCATCGGGACGCTGTTGCCGTTGGATATTGCCGGGACGGACGGCGCGATCGCGCCGGGCGGCTACAACATGCTCGTGACGATGCACGCGACCATCATGGTCTTCTTCGTCATGATGCCGCTGTTGGTCGGCGTTTTCGGCAATTTCCTGATTCCACTAAAGATCGGCGCGCCGGATATGGCGTTCCCGTTTTTTAACGAACTGAGCTTCTGGCTGTTCTTGACTTCGGGCGTCATTTTGCTCGCGAGTTTGTTCGTACCCGGCGGTGGTCCGGCCGGCGGCTGGACGGCTTACGCGCCGCTGAGTACGACCGCCGCTTATAACGGCACCAAGGACGGCATGACGCTCTGGGCGATCGCCATCTTCGTGAACGGGTTGTCCTCGATCACCGGCGCCTTCAACTACATCACGACAGTCGTGAACATGCGCTGCCCGGGCATGACGATGTTCCGCATGCCGCTGGCGGTTTGGGCGCTTTTCGTGACGGCTTTCCTCCTGCTCCTGGCCGTGCCGGTGCTCAGCGCCGCGGGCGCCATGGTGTTCCTGGATTTGAACATGGGGACGACGTTCTTCAGCGGGCAGAATGGCACGGGCGGCGATCCGCTGCTCTATCAGCACCTTTTCTGGTTCTTCGGCCACCCGGAAGTTTACATTCTGGTGCTGCCTGCGATGGGCATGGTGTCCGAGATCATGCCGGTGTTCGCGCGTAAGCCGGTCTTTGGCTACCGCGCCATGGTTTACTCGATGATCGGCATCGGGTTTCTCGGCTTCATCGTCTGGGGCCATCACATGTTCGTCTCGGGCATGAACCTGACCATGTCGGCCACCTTCTCGCTGTCGACGATGGTGATCGCCGTGCCCTCGGCGATCAAGACGTTCAATTGGATGGGGACCGTCTGGAAAGGCTCGATCCGTTTTACCGTGCCGATGTGCTTCTGCCTGGCGTTTGTTTCGATGTTCGTTATCGGCGGCTTGAGCGGCATTTTCATGGCGTCGACCCCGGTGGACCTGTTCATTCATCATACCTATTTCATCGTCGCGCATTTCCATTACGTGATCTTCGGCGGCAGCCTGTTTGCGATCACCGGTGCCATCTACTTTTGGTACCCGAAAATGTTCGGGCGCATGATGAACGAGACGCTCGGCATGTGGCATTTCTGGCTGATGTTGATCTTCTTCAACCTGACGTTCTTCCCCATGCACACGATGGGTCTGGCGGGCATGATGCGCCGTATTGCTGATCCCACGCAATACGAGCATCTGCGTAACCTGCAGCCGCTGCAGAAGTTTATCAGCTGGAGCGCGTTTGGCCTGGGCTTGTCGTTCATGCTCTTCCTGTGGAACTTCTTTTACAGCCTGTTCCGCGGGGAACGCGCCCCGAACAATCCGTGGCGCGCCAGCACCCTGGAGTGGACGCTACCTTCACCGGTGACTTTGCACGGGAATTTCCCGGTCACGCCCCGGGTTTATCATGGCCCCTACGAGTACAGCATCCCGGGCATGGTCGAAGATTTTCTGCCGCAGAACATGCCGATGCGCGAGGTGCAGCGGACGGACATGGCGCATTGAGCCTTGCTGCTCGCTCCGCCTGCGCGGAGCGGCTTGGCACGTGAATGAATAACGGCGGCCAAAGACCGGAACGAACGCAGGCGCTGCTGCCCGTTGGTTCGCTATGGTTGCACCGCTATGCCGGCTTCGTGGTGGTTTGTACGCTGATCCTGATTTGTAGCGGGGGACTGGTCACGAGCAAGGGCGCCGGCCTGGCGGTGCCGGATTGGCCGAATACCTACGGCTACAACGTCTTTGCGTTCCCGATCTCCCGCTGGGTGGGCGGCGTTTTGTTCGAGCACGTGCATCGCCTGATCGCTTCGTTGGTCGGGTTCCTGACGCTCGGTCTGACCATCTGGCTGTGGACGGCGGAACGCCGGCAATGGGTCCGCGTCCTCGGGGTCGTGGCGCTCGTTGCAGTCATTGCGCAAGCGGTGCTGGGCGGGTTGCGGGTCGTGGAGCTCAAAGACGAGCTGGGCATTTTCCACGCTTGCCTCGCGCAAGCGTTCCTGGCGCTGGTGGCTTTTATCGCACTGGTCACATCCCGCTGGTGGACGCGCCTGCGCGAGGCGGGCGCCCCGCCGGACGCGGCCTCGGCCCTGGCGGCTCTGTCCAAGGCGGCCGCGGTAGTGACGGTGCTCATCTACGTGCAACTCGCCCTGGGAGCGACCATGCGTCACGCCCACGCGGGGCTGTCCATTCCGGATTTTCCGACCGCCTATGGAGAGGCCTGGCCGCACATCGACGCCGCGAAGCTGGCCCAAATCAATCGCCAACGGGACGAGGTCCTGCACCTACCTCCCACCACCCTCGTGCAGATTCACCTGCAAATGGGGCATCGCATGCTGGCCGGCGTCGTTGCCCTGGCGGTATTGGCGATGGCCGCCTTGACGTGGAGCCGGCGGGCGATGTTGCCTGCTTCCCTGCGCCGGCTGGGGCTGGCGGGTCCGGTACTGATCGCCGGACAAATTTCACTGGGCATCGCGACGATCTGGACGAACAAGGCTGCTGACATCGCTACGGCACACGTCGCGGTGGGTGCCCTTTCGCTCGTCTGGGCGGTGCTCACCTATGCGGCCCTGCGCGCCTGGCTGTCTCCGTCCCATCGCGGCAGCGGCGTCCTGATGGGCGATGCCGCCGCGTGGAGCGGCCGCCCGGCGGAGGTGGGCGTATGAAGCCGGTGACCCTGATTGCTCCGGAGCCGATGGCCTCCCTTGGGGCGGCGCCAGCCGGTCCAGGGCACCTGGCCGCGGCAGAGGAGGAGACGCATACGTTCTTCTCGGATTTCTGCGAACTGGTCAAGGCGCGGCTTACCGCGCTCGTCCTAGTCACGACGCTGGCCGGTTTTTATCTCGGGTGGCGCGGTCCGATGCACTATCTGGCGCTCTGTAACGCTCTTTTCGGCACCGCGTTGGTGGCGGGTGGCGCAGCGGCGTTGAACGAGTTGATCGAACGCGACGTGGACGCCCAGATGCGCCGCACGCGGGACCGCCCCTTGCCGTCCGGGCGGCTGCAACCGGACGCGGCGTTGCTCATCGGCGTCCTGCTGGCGGCGGGCGGGCTGCTGTACCTCTTGCTGCTGGTCAATGCGCTCAGCAGCGTGTTGGCGGCGGTGACGCTCGCGTCCTACCTTTTTGCTTACACGCCGCTCAAGCGCATCACCACGCTCAATACCCTGGTCGGCGGCATTCCCGGGGCGTTGCCGCCGGTGATCGGCTGGGCGGCGGCGCGGGGCTCGCTGGATCTGCAGGCCTGGTCGCTCTTCGGCATCCTCTTTTGCTGGCAAATGCCGCATTTTTTGGCCATCGCCTGGATGTACCGCGAGGACTACGCCGGCGCTGGCTTTGTCATGCTGCCGAATACCGATGAGGATGGCGCTAGCACTGGCCGGCAAGCGGTCAATTACTCGGCCGCGCTGCTCCTGGTCAGCCTGACGCCGACGCTGCTGGGGCTTACCTCGCCGGTCTGCTTCTTCGGCGCGTTCGTCTTGGGCGCCGGCATGATCTATTGTGCCTGGCAACTGCAAGCGGAGCGCAGCCGGCCCCGCGCTCGCCGCCTGTTTTTCGCCTCGATCATTTATCTGCCGCTGCTGCTTGCTCTGCTGGCTTGTGGTAAAATATCCTCATGACCGTTACCCCTGAGATTCGCCGGGCCAACCGGCTCGTGCTGCTTTGCCTGATTGTCTTCGCGCTCGGCCTCTGTTTGGCGGTGTTTCTGTGGATGCGCGCGAAAATCCGGCAGAATGGCGGCATCGTCGACCCTGTCGTTTCGATGCGGCTTGAAAGGTTGCCGAAATTTAGTTTGGATCAGCCCGCGTTACTTCTCTAAGGACTCTGCTGTAATCGACTCAACAAGACATGGAAAACGCCATTTCAAGCGACGCCGGAGTGCATCTGCCGCCGCGCATCAATCTTGCCCGGTTCGGCATGCTCACCTTCCTGGCCTCTGAGGTCATGCTTTTCGCCGGATTGATCTCCGCTTACCTGATCCTTTGGATCAGCCGCGGCTCGTTGTTCAAGCCGGATTGGGCGGAGTCGTGGCCCGTGTTTTTGACCGGGATGAACACCGTGATCCTGGTTGGCAGCAGCTTTGTCTTGCTCTGGGGTGAAAAGAACGTGGCCAAGGGTTTATCGGCCACGTTGCCGTTGTTCATCACGACGCTGATGGGCGCCACGTTTGTCGGCGTGCAAGGCTACGAATGGACGAACCTCAAGCTGCACGAGAATCTCTGGTTCAATACGGCGGGCACGTACAGCTCCACGTTTTTCACCATGACGGGCTTCCACGGCTTGCACGTGGCCATTGGCGTGTTGCTGCTTTTCGTGGCGTTTGTCTATTCGGCGCGGGGCCGCTTCACGCCGCACGATCACTCGCTGCTGGAATGTGTGTCCCTTTACTGGCACTTCGTCGACATCGTCTGGGTGTTTCTCTTCAGCATCCTTTATATCCTCCCGCCGCTGCTGCACCGCGGATAGGCAACGCGATGCGCCCAGAAGGTCGGAGGGGCTAAACGAACATGCCGGCGGTTGCATCCAATGTTTCGCGGACCGCTCCACTCAGCCGCACGCTGCAATGGGTGCTCTGGAGCGCGCTCGGGCTGGTCGTGGCGTTGATCGCGGTGATTTTCGTGCGACAGCAGTGGCTCTCGGCCGAACGCCAGCCGGCGGTCACGCTGGACCGCTTCGGCCAGGTGCCGGCTTTCACGCTGACGGAGCGCAGCGGGCAACCCTTTGACTCCGCCACGTTGCGCGGCCAAATCTGGCTGGCGGACTTCTTTTTCACGGCGTGCCCCGGGCCCTGCCTGGTCATGAACGCGCGGCTGGCGGATATCGGCCAGGCTTTGCAGCGCGATCATGCCGATGTCCGGCTGGTCTCTTTCAGCATCGCGCCCGAGGCGGATACCCCGGAAGTGCTGCGGCGGTACGCGCAACGCTTTCAGACGCCGGGAGATCACTGGAGCTTCCTGACCGGGGACCACGCGACCATTTACCGTCTGGCCGAAAAAGGATTCTTGTTGCCCCTGTTGGATAATTCGAAGGGGCAAGTGGACCCGGGCGACGGCGAGTTTATCCATTCCACCCGGATCTCACTGGTGGACAGGCAGGGGGTGGTGCGCGGCTCCTTTGACAGCGCGGCGCCCGAAGTCACGCAGAAGGTGCTGACGGCCGTCGGCGAGTTATTGCGCGAGCAGCCGGCCGCAGCAAGTTCTCCGCGCACTTGAACTGCCGGTGGGATCGTGCGAAAAGATGGCAGGTTTATGATGCGAGCGATGACATTCCGGCGGGCAGCCTTGATGGCCGGGGCAGCGCTGCTGTCGCTGCAGGCGGCGGCTCAGGCTTGCCCCGGTTGCAAGCAGGTGGACGGCGCTCCGTTGAGCGGAGCCAGCATCGGGTTCGGCTGGGACATCGGGTTCATGTTGGTGCTGCTCGGCTCGCTGCTCGGCGGCATGGGCTACATGATCTATCAAAGCTGCCGCGCCCTGGCGGAGCGGGACCGGTACCTGGAAGAAGCTGGCGAGGGGCTGCCGGTGGGTGAAAGAGCCTAGAGCTCGCCGCCCACTCCGCCGCCGCCCGTCATGACGCTAGCCGACTACCCGCCGCTCAACGCGTCCTTGAACGCGCTGAGCACGGTGTTTATCAGCGCCGGCTGGCTGTGCATCCGCGCGGAACGTAAGCTAGCGCACATCGTGTGCATGAGCGTGGCCATCGTGACGTCATCGGCCTTCCTGACGTGCTACCTGATCTTCCATTATTCCATTCGCGGCTCGATCCGGTTTACCGACCACAGCGCGGCGCGGCCCATCTACTTCGTGCTGTTGATCACCCATATCATGCTGGCGTTTACCACCGTGCCGCTGGTGATCTGCACGGTGATTCCGGCCCTGCGCGCCCGCTGGCTGGCACACCGGCGGATCGCGCGCTACACGATGCCGATTTGGCTCTACGTCTCCGTTACCGGGGTAATCGTCTATTTCATGCTGTATCAATGGTTCCCGAGCGACGAGATCAAGACCAAGCTCGCGCCGGCGGCGGTACACGATTCCTGGCAACTCTTGCCGGCGGATAACGAAGCCCCCGCTGCTCGATGACGCCGCCGAAAATCGTCGTCCTGGACGGGTATACGGCCAATCCGGGAGACCTGGACTGGCAGCCGCTGCGGGCGCTGGGCGAGTGCACGATTTACGACCGGACGCCGCCCGAGCAGGTCGTGGCGCGCGCCCAGGGTGCGGCCATCGCCTTGACGAACAAGGTGCGCATCACGCGCGAGGTGATCGGCCAACTGCCGGAGCTGCGTTACATTGGCGTGCTCGCGACGGGCGTCGACGCCATCGATCTGGACGCGGCCGGGGAACGCGGCATCGTCGTGGCGAATGTACCCGCGTACAGCACGGCATCGGTGGCGCAGTTGACGTTTGCTCTGCTGCTCGAGCTGACGCAACACGTCGGCCATCATGCCGGCAGTGTTCGCCAGGGGGACTGGGTCAAGAGCCAGGATTTCGCCTACTGGCACTTCCCGCTGGTGGAGTTGGCGGATTTACAGCTGGGTTTGATCGGATTCGGGGCCATCGGCCAAGCCGTGGCGCGGATCGGCCTGGCGGTCGGCATGCAAGTGGTGGCGTCGCGGCGGGGTGATCGTCCGGCGGAAGTCGCGGGCGCCAGGATCGTGGATCTGGAAGCGCTTTTGCGCGAGAGCGATGTCGTGAGCGTGCACTGCCCGCTGACCCCGGAGACGCGCGGCCTGGTGAACGCGGAGCGCCTCGCGTGGCTGAAGCCGGCCGCCTACCTGCTCAACACGAGCCGGGGTCCGGTGATCGTGGAGCAGGATCTGGCGGACGCCTTGAACGCGGGCCGCCTGGCGGGCGCCGGCCTGGATGTGCTCTCGACGGAACCGCCGTCAGCCGCCAACCCACTCCTGACCGCCAAGAATTGCCTCATCACGCCACACATCGCCTGGGCAACGCGGGCGGCTCGCGCCCGCCTGCTCGGGACCGTGGCGGCGAATGTCGCGGCGTTTTTGGACGGCGCGCCGCGGAATGTGGTGTCGAAAACCAGGTAGGATTGGCCCATCGCGCTTGTTTCGACTTAGCATCGACAAGCAGCTCCAGAACTGACTTACTGGGACTGGTTTCTCTCCCCCAATGAACAGCCCGAGCCGCCCCTGGTTCGTGGTCGCCGTGGCGACCGCGATTTTCACGAGTCCGCTGACGCCCTCCCGAGCCGCCCCCGAAGAACTGCGCGGAGCGGACGCCATCCTGCGGGAATATTCGCAACTGCAAGCTGCGGAAACGCCCGCACCCCAGGCGGGCGCCGCGGTCCCGGGCGATCTGGCTGCTCAAGACAAGAAACTGGCCGCCGATATTGCGCGGTTCGGTTCTTCCACGCGATCCGGTCCCCAGCCGGCAGCAGCCGCGGCCTGGCTCGATTTGCTCGATCGTTGGGTGACGCTGGCATCGCCACCAGCGCCGCCTGCTCATCCGGCCAAACCGCCGGGATTTCGGACATTGGTCTTGAACCTCCCCGCGCCGGAAACGTGGGGAGTCATCGCGGACCACTTGGAACAGGCCCACGCGGAGAGGTCCCTGCAGATGCAGTTGCTGCTGGGGACGTTCGCCGCCCTGTTGCGCAATGATGACAAGGCCCTGCTCAAGTATGTGGAGGCTCTCCGCGCGCTATCCGGCAATCCGGCTGAGTACCTGGTGAGCGAAGTGGAGTCCAGCTTGCTGGCCGATACCGGCGACCCCGCGGTGGCCGCGGAACTGTTCCGGGCGCAGTCCATGGGGAACAACACCAACGGCGCCACGCTCGAGGTGCCCGATCTCGTCGCGGTCTGCAGCGAAGAAACCGCGACCACGTTGCTGCGGGAGGCTCTCGCTCAATCGATCGCCCTCGACGTCTCACATGCCGGTGACCGCACGACCGCGTTGGCGCGCAAGCTCGCGCTCGAAATGATGGATCTTCTCAAGGTGCCGCAATGGGGCCTGACGCTGGATCTGGACTCCGCCGCTCTCTTCACGGCCCTCAAGCAACGTTTTGCCGGTGCGGAAATCAATAACAACGGCAACTCTTTTGCGGAGGCGAGCACGTTTTACCTCCTGGGTCTGATCGCGCACGGGCAGATTGACGAAGCGGTGGCTTGCGCCCGAGCGGCGAAAACCGGCAGCGGCTATTACCAAAATTACTTACCGTACGACGCGGTGCACGTCCTGCGGTCCGCCGGTAAATCGAAGGAGATTTTCGAGTTCCTCAACCGGCTGATTACGGCCGATCCGACGCTGCCCAACTGGCATGAGTACGTGTCGCTGGCCGCCGACGAGAACAAACTCGACGATGTGGTGGCCTTGGCCGAAAACGCGGCGCGGCATCCTGACTTGCCGGCAACCGCCCGCCGGGAAATTGGCAGCCGGTTGGCGGAGGCTTACCTGGCGGCCGACCGCATCGACGACGGCGTGCGCGAGTTGCGGGCGGCGATGGCCATCGTCCCGGCGCAAGGTCAAAGCGGCGGTATGACGGATCCGGTGGACCTCGCGCTGAAGCTGGCCATGGTCGGCCAAGTGCTGCACCGCCCGGATCTCGTGGATGAAGGGGTCGCCGCGGCCAGGAAGATGCTCGCGCCGCCGCCATCGGCGAAGAAGACAGGTGGTCAGTCCTCTCCCTATTCGGTGCGCGAGTTGGCGGAAGTGCTCGAGAAAGCGGGACGTCTGGCGGAGGCGGAAGACGTGCTGCGGGTCCAATTGCTGGCGGATGGCCGTTATCAGCTCGAGCAGCGCCGCGAGATTGAGGAACAAGCCGCGAAGCAGCGGCAAAATGCTTCCTACTTTCGCTATAAGATGAGCAATAATGACGGTCTCACCCGCACAGACCTGGAATCCCTGGCCGGGCTTTATAGCCGGCAGCACCGGCCGGCGGACGTAGTGGCGCTGCTCGATCACTCCACTGCTTGGCACGAGGCGGACTTAGGTCCTTTGCTGACATCTTCTGATTGGTCGGAGGCGCCGCTCGGTTACATGGCGGCGCAGGCGCTAGCTGATCTCGGGCGGCCGGACGACGCCCGGCGCATCTTGACCGCGCTGCTGGATACCGGCAGCGGGTACGATCCCGCGTACGAGTTATTCTTGAACCTGAACTCGCCGGAAGATGCCGTGGTGGAATTCGACCGTCTGTTCGCGCGGGATCGCTTTCAGGAACGTCCGCTGATCTGGAAAGCGGAGGCGCTTGGGCGCGAAGGCCGCGCCGAGGAGGCGGAGGCTGCCGCGCGCGCCGCCATCGCGGTCGATCCTTCCGATGGCGAGGAAGGCCGCGGTCTCCGCATGCGCGCGTATACCACCCTGGCGGACATCCTGGCCGCCAGCGGCAAAGACCCGGAACCGTACCGGTCGGCCGTGCGGGCGATCCGATTATCCGAGGATGCGGACCAGTTTTATCGCGCCGGCCTCCTCTCGCGCGCCATCCCGATGTACCAGCAGGCGCTCGACATTTTCTCGGGCGCGTATTGCATCCAATCGCGCCTGGCCGTGCAACTCGTGGCGCTCGGCCAAACCGAGGAAGCAGAGAAACACTATCAACGCGCCTTTGAGCTGATGCCGACGAGCTTCGGCCGCGTGGAAAGCCATTGCTTCGGTTGCGAAGGAGTTTTCAACGGGCCCGAGGCTCAAGGGGTTGCCGATCGGGTCTTCACCCGGCTGGCGGGAGAGACGCCGCCCAAGCCGCAGGTTTTTTATCTGCTCGGCTACCTGCGTTTTGAGGAGCAAAGATACGCCGAATCATTGGAGGCGACGAAGCGGGCGGTCGCGCTGGACCCGGACTACCTCAATGCCTGGAAGCGCATCGAGGACGATTTGTCCGACCACTTGCATGTGCCTCGCGCCGACCTGGATGCGTCGCTTCTGAACATCCTGCGGCTGGATCCGAACCGCCGGCATTCTTACAACAGCTTTGGGGAAGTGCGCGACCTGGCGGGGCTTTGGAAGACCGCGGCCGAGGTGCAACCGCTGCTCGCCCCAACCCATCCCGTCTGCTATCCCCTGGCGGCCAGTCAGGCCGAAGAGAAAAAGGACCACGCCACGCCTGCGTCAAGCCGGGTTGGCGGGACCGATGCCGAGGGTGGCGATGACGATGATACGGACAACAATCAGACCTTCGGCCGGGTGAAACAGGTAATTAAACCCTCCGCACTCGTCGGAAACCAGCATTTGATGACCCCGCTCACCCGCGCCCTGGACGAAGCCGCCCGCGAAACGAACCGGTAGCTCCCGGCGGTACCTCGAAGCCTCAGATCAATGCTTCGAGCTTGTTCAGCAGCGTCTTCTTGTTCGTCGCGCCGAGCATCTGATCCTTCACCTCGCCGCCCTTGAAAAACAGCAGCAGCGGAATGCTCTGCACCTTGAAACGGCGGGCGAGGTCCTGGTTCTCGTCTACGTTGACTTTGCCAATCTTGGCGACTCCGGCTTTCTCGATCGCGATCTCATCGACGACCGGTGAAAGCATCCGGCAAGGCGGGCACCACGGCGCCCAAAAATCGAGCAGGACTGGAACGGATGATTGGATTACCTCCGCCTCGAAATTGGCGTCGGTGACGTTAACGGTCTGCGGACTAGACATGTTTCAAGATAGACCAAGCCCGCGTTTTCTCAAGCGCCAGATCAGTAGGTGAAGTACGTGATTGCCTCGATCGCGCAGGAAATCGCCGCGAACACCAGCACGCACAAGGAGAAGGCCATCAGCATCGGGTCTTCCTTCCCTGCGACAATCTCCGGCACGACATCAACATCGGTCCGCGCCAGCGTGCGTACCTGTGCTTCGGGCGGGCGAATCAGGGGCTGCGTTTGCTGGATTTTGACTGTGGCCTGGGGAGCCACCCGCGACGAGGGCACTTCGATCCGCACGGTGTCCTTCTTGACGGTCGGCTTGACCACCATGGGCGCGTCCGCCGGAGGCGGAGTGGGCACCTTCGGCAAGGTTGTCGCCCGGGCTTCCACCGGGACCGGAGCCGCCGGCGCTCCAGGCGGTCGGGGAGCCGCGCCGATCACCGGCGCGCTCGGCGCCGAGGGCGCGGTTCCAGGCACGGACGGCGGCGCGGGAGGTTTGGGCGGAGTAGGCGGTCCACCCGCGGCGGGTACGGCCGGTCGCGACAGGGACGGCGCGGGAGGCCTGGGAATGGACGGAGCGGAAGGAGGAGCAGGCGGCGGCGGTGCGCTTGCCACCGGCGCGGGCGCGACCGGCGTGGCAGCCACCGGAGCGGGCGCGGAAACCGATGCTGCGCCGCCATTGACGGGGGCCGGCGCGGCCGGGACCGCCGGAGCGGCTGGGCGGGCGAGCGGCGGCGCCATCGGGCGCGGCGGAGCGGGCGCTGCGGCCGGAGCCGCCGAAACTGGAGCAGCGCCAGGTCCACCGGACGAGGGCGTGGCAATCGGGCGCGGCGCCAGCACGGGTGGCTTGGCCAGATTGGAAAGCTTGCCCGAATCCTTCTTGGGACCGTCGGCGCCCGAACTCGACCCAAGAGTGGGCCGGGACGGCAGATTGATCCGAACGGTCTCTTTTTTTACCGGGATGACCGAAGACTCCGCCACATTCGGTCGGGGCGGCAAGGTAATGCGGACTGTTTCCTTCTTGGGTTCGCTTTCGCTCATACGGACAGGGTCAAATTGGTGTTTGGGGGGGCCGCTGCGGCAGAAGCACAAAAAAATACGTTCTTGGCGCTTGTTTTGTCAATATCTTTGCCCAGGCGAAGCGCGCCGCCACCTGCCGGCCAGCATTCGCTGGCCATCATTCCCTTTATGTGACCCCGGCCAAACGCCTTAAGCCGCCCTGAACCGCCGCCGGGGCGGGAATGGCGTGCGCCGTCAGATCATAGACCTGCGTTCCGTCGATCAGCACGTCCAAAAATTCGCCGACTCGCGCGGGCTGGGCGAGCAGGACCCGGCCGTCGACATCCGGCGCATCTCCCTGTGTGCGAGCGATTGAAGGTGCATCAACCAACACGCGCAGCGTGCGTCCCACCAGAGCGGCCGAAGTCTCCGCCGCGATGCGCTGTTGCAGTTGCATCGCCTGCCGGTGCCGCCGCCGCCGGATTGTCGCCGGAATCTGCTCCAGCATTTTCGCCGCGCGCGAGCCTTCCTCCTGGGAATAACTGAAGACGCCCAGCCGCTCGAACCGGATCCGGGCGATAAACTCCAGCAGCGCGGCAAAGCACTCCTCCGTCTCGCCCGGGAAGCCCACGATGAAGGTGGTGCGCAGCGCCAGGCCCGGGATGCCCGCGCGCAGCCGCTTTACCAGGTTTTCGATGTGTTCGCGGGAGGTTTCCCGCCGCATCCGCTCGAGCATCAGCGGATGAATATGTTGCAGCGGCATATCGACATAGCGCGCCACTTTATCGCAGGCGGCGATCGTCGAGATCAGTTCGTCGCTCCAATGCGCCGGATGCGTGTACAGCAGGCGGATCCAGAAATCGCCCTCGATGCCTTGCAGTGCCTCCAAAAGGCGGCTGAGCGTCGGGCCGCGCGACGAGTCCACCGGCTGGGTAGGGCCTGCTTTGGATGCCCACAAATCCATGCCGTAATAGGTCGTGTCCTGGCTGATCAGATTGATTTCGCGCACACCCTCCGCCACTAGCCCGCGTACTTCCCGCACCACCGATTCAATGGTGCGGCTGCGATGCCGGCCGCGCATCTGCGGGATCACGCAGAAGCTGCACGGATGATTGCACCCTTCGGCTATCTTCACGTAGGCGCTGTGGGCCGGCGTCAGGCGAAAGCGCGGCGTATCGTAGTCCGGAATGTAGCGGGAGCCGCGGGTCACGAGGTTGAGCGGCTCGCTGGCGGCGTTGTCGTCCAGGCCCAGGACTGAAGCGAGCAGCGAAGGTTCTTCCTTGGGCGCAAAAAGCCGCTCCACGATCTCGCCGGTTTGCGCCACCTGATCCAGACCCATGAAGGCATCCACCTCCGGCATCTCCTGCGCGAGATTGCCGGCAAAACGTTGCGCCATGCAGCCGCTGACGATCAGCTTTTGACCCGGACGCCGGCGCAGGCCGCGCGCCTCATGGGCGTGCAGGATCGCCTCGATGGATTCCTCCTTGGCGGAATCAATGAAAGCGCAGGTGTTAACGATCAGGACGTCGGCGTCTTCCGCGGAAGCGGTGATCTCCATCCCACGAGCCCGGACACTGCCGAGCATAATTTCGGCGTCGACGAGGTTCTTCGCGCAACCGAGGCTGATCATGCCGACTTTCATCCAGGGGTGCGAGTGTACGCCAGGCGGCTCGTTTAGCGAGGAGAGAAATTCCGGCTCGGCGGGTCGAAGTATCCTTCGACCCCCAAAGACTAGAGCGGGTTGTTGAGCACCGTCTCCGGCCGCGGAACACCGGTCCGAAAGATCTCGACCGAGTTCCGGTCCATGCTGCGGACGTAGAAGCGATAGCCTTCCAGATTTTCCGGCGACCAGGCGCCGTGTTCGGCCGGGCGTTTTTGCTCCGCCGAAGCGGCCCGCGGATCAGCCGCCTCGAACATTAACAAGGGTGTTCGGCTCGTGCCCGCGCCCGCCAGAAGTTGGCGCAGGGCACCCCCGTCATTGGGCAGCGGCAAGGTGGGAGCGTGGACGCCGGAGCCGGCCGAACTTGGGAGCGGCGCCGGCGCCACAGCCGTGGCAGCAGCGGCGGCGCCTACAGTCGCAGTAGCCGGAGCACTGGTGGTTGCGGCAGGCGCCGGCTTGCTGCCTGTGTTCACGCCGTTTTCGCGGGCTTCCTGCCGTTCCGCGAGTTGGTCGAGGTCCCCCAGTCGCTCGTAATTAACGTAAAGCTGCCAGGCGACCGTCGTCAGCACCATCACAACCAGCGCCACGGCCAGGACGGTGTAAGGCCGGCGGTTGCTGCTCCGGCGGCGGGTTGGGCGGCGGGTCGCCCGATAAAGGCCGAGTGGCACCTCGCTTAGGTATTGATAGTTATCGAGACCGAAGGTGTTCGCGTCCTCGAAACTGTCCAGGTACGGGCGGACGTCGACGTTCAGGTACTTGCCGTAACTGATCAGGAAGCCCTTGGCGTAAGCGAGATTGGGGAAATTCGAGTAAACGTCGCGCTCCAGATCGGCCAGTTGCCGGCTCCGAATCTTCGTGGCGCGTGACGCATCTTCCAGGCTGAGCTTTCGCTCGCCGCGTGCAGCCTGCAACATCTGGCCGACGGTTTGCACCATGATCACGAGATGACCCACCTCCGGTTATGCCTCTTATGCCCCGCGGCAGGCAATTGCCTTTTTGGCGCGGCTGTCTTCATAAGGTATCAGGATCCACCAAAATTTCCCGTCCGCGCGCCCCGTTTTCCGGCCCGACGATGCCGCGTTTTTCCAGGATATCGACAATGCGGGCCGCGCGCGTGTAGCCCAGCCGCAACCGCCGCTGCAGCATCGAGGTGGAGCACTTCTTTTCCTGCCGCATAATATCCAGGCATTTGTCGACCAGTTCTTCGTCCTCCTCGGTCACGTCGTCCCCGGGAGATTCGTCCGCCTGTAACTGTTCGTTAATGGCAGTCTCAAAGGCCGGGCCGCCCTGCGCATGGGCGTGTTGCACGAGCCGGTGAATTTCTTCATCGGTCACCAGGACGCCCTGGGCCCGCACCATGCGGGAGGTGCCGGGCGGCAGGTAAAGCATGTCGCCCTGGCCGAGCAGACGGTCCGCGCCGTTCTCATCCAAAATCACCCGGCTATCGAGTTTGCTGGCGACCTGAAATGCGATGCGGCTGGGCACGTTCGCCTTGATGACCCCGGTGATGACGTCGGCGCGCGGCGTTTGCGTGGCCAGGATCATGTGGATGCCGGCGGCGCGCGCCATTTGGGTGATGCGGGCGATGGCGCTTTCGACATCGGCCGGCGCGGTCTGCATGAGATCCGCCAACTCATCGACGATCACCACGATATACGGCATCCGGTCCGGAATGATCAGATCGTGATCGCGGATGTTGCGGATGGTGGAGCGCGGGAAAGGCTCGTCGAGGATCGACTCGAGCTTTTCGGCGTCGAGGGGGAGCTCCGGCTGCGGGGCGAGGGCGGCTTCGGCGTCGAGCTCCGCCTGGGTTTTGGGCTTCGGGCGGGCGTTGAAGCTGGTGATGTTGCGCACGCCGGTCTTGGCGAAAATCTTGTAGCGCTTTTCCATCTCGTCGATGACCCCGCGCAGGGCGAGCAAGACTTTCTTTGGGTCGGTCACGACCGGCACGACCAAATGCGGCAGGTCGTTGTAAATCTGCATTTCGACCACTTTCGGGTCGATCATGACGAACCGCAGTTCCTCCGGCGTAAAGCGGTAGAGAATGCTGGAGATGATCGAGTTGATGCAGACGCTCTTGCCGCTCCCGGTCGCGCCCGCGACGAGGCAATGCGGCATGGCGGCGAGATCGGCAATGATCGTCTTGCCGTAAACGTCCTTGCCGAGGGCCAACGGGATCTTGGCCTTCGTTTCCGCCCAATCGGCGCCTTCCAGCAGTTCGCGCAAGGTCACCTTGACCTTCTTGCTGTTGGCGATCTCGATGCCGACGGTATCCTTGCCAGGGATGGGCGCCAGGATGTTGATGCGCTCGGCCCGCGTGGCCCGGGCGAGGTCGCGTTCCAGGCTGACGATCTTATCCACGCGCACGCCCTTGGCCGGGTACACCTCGTAACGGGTAATGGTCGGGCCCTTGGTGATGTCGCCGGGCGAAACCTTGATGCCGAACTGATCGAGGGTTTCGACGATCTTCGAGCCGATCAGGCGCAGTTGATCCTCGTTGGCCGGTTGGTGATCCGAGATATCGCGGGCATCCAGCAGGTCGAAGCCGGGCCGCTGGTAGTTCGCGAAACGCAGGTCACCGATGGCCGCCGCGGCGCCGATGCCGCCCGCACCCAACGCCGCTTCGCCGGCGGGGGCCTTGGCGCTCTTGTTACTGGCGAGCAACTCGGAGAGACTCTGCTTCTTGACGGGCGCGACCTCCGCGGCGGGCAGGACGGAATTGTCGGTGATCTTCGGCAGGGGCAGACTGGCGAATTCATCCTCGGCCCCGCCTGGACCGGGCAGCGGGCCGTTGGCGGGCGTTGCCTCCATGGGCAAAGGATCAACGCCCTTCCTGCGCAATTGTTTTTCCAGCTTGCGCTGCTCCTTGACCAGACTGCGCTGCTCGAGGCTGAGCAGTTCCTGCTGGGTCGCCCGCGCCAGGCGCCGGGCCTTGCGGCGTTCGTTCCAGGCGACGCTCTGGCGGTAGAGATACTCGCCGACCTTGCGCACCTGGACGACGGGATGCAGCCCGGTCATCAGGATCAAGGCGCAGCCGTACGCGATCATCAGCGTGATGGCCGAGCCGGCCTGTCCGAGCAAATGGCGCAGCAGCCGCACCCCGACCCAGACGCCGATGACGCCGCCCGGTCCGTGCGCGTTGAATTCCGCGCGCCAACCGTGCAGAAACCACGGTTGCAATTGCGCCAGACAAGCGCCGCTGACGACGAACAGCAGCATCCAGCCGGCGCGCGCGCCTACTTCCAACGTTGGGAAAAAGAGCTTGGCCACGCCGAAGCCCAGCAGCAGCGCCGCCACCAGGAACGAGGCTGCGCCCAGCAGGAAATAGTGCAACCCGGCAATGACCGCCCCGACCGGTCCGATGAAGTTTTGGGCCGGCGAATTGGGTGTCGCGAGCTGGCTGAAGGGCACCCAGGCGGGCAAGTCACCGGGCACGTAAGAGATCAGGGCAAGATAGAGCAGCATCCCCGTCCCCAGCATCAGCAGGGCGGGGATGTCACTCCAGGCGGCATCAGAGCTGGTCTTCGCGAGGGGCCGGGCCATGGTTCTCCGAGCGCATGGTAGCGGGAAATCGGCAAATTCCAAAGGCAAACCAAGCAGAAGCATGCCCGATGCCAGTGTAAGACGGCTTCCCGGCCGGTTCAAAGGCGGGTAGTCTGGAAAGCGGCGGGATGTCGCGTGGCGATGATGCGCAAGCCCTGGAGAGTCAATTCCGGGTCGGTCACGTCGATTTCGGCCATCTGCCGCACTTGGCGCGCGTCTCCCCCCGTGACGATCACCCGCGCCGGTCCCAGTTCCGCGCGTAGTGAGGCCAGGATTTCGCGGACGAGCCCGCGATAACCGTAAACGGCGCCCGCGCGCAGTGCTTCCCGGGTGTTCTGGCCAAGCGCCCGCGGCGGTCCGCGCAGCTTGACCACGGGAAGTTTCGCGGTTTGCGCGGGCAAGCTGGCGTGGAGAGAGGCCAGGCCCGGCGCGATCACGCCACCCAGGAATTTGCCGTCCGCCCCGATGGCGTTGAACACGGCCGCCGTGCCGAGGTCGGCCACAATGAGCGCGCCCGGCCCGTGCAGCGCCCAGGCCCCGGCCAGATCGGCCAACCGATCCGCGCCAAGCGTGTGCCGGCCCGCGTACCCGCGCAGATCGACGCCGAGATCGAGCCCGGCCCGGACGGGCAGCACGGGGATTTGCAGCCGGCGCATCAAGGCGCGGGTCGCCGCGGGCACGACCGAGGCCAGCACCGCGCCGCCACAGGGCCAGCCCTGCAAAACGGAGTCGAGCTCGTCGCCGGGACTCTTTCCGAGCAGGCTGGCCGTGGCCACGCGGCGCGTGCGGCCCAGCAGCCGCCCGGCGTTCGCGCGCCGGAGCTTGATCTGCGTGTTGCCGATATCGATCAGCAGAAACTCCGCGGAAACGAGACGCATAGCTGAAGGTGCCGGCTGGGGCGCAACCGCCCGTCCTTGCGGGTGCCGGGCGGTCCAGCGTAGCATGGCAGGCCGATGCACACCGCACTCAATCTCATCCGGCGGCCGCGCCGGCTGCGTGCCAGCCCGGCTTTGCGAGCCCTGGTGCGTGAGACGGAGGTGCGTGCTTCCGATCTCATCCAGCCTTTCTTTGTCAGCGAGAAGATCGCGACCCGGCAACCGGTCGGCAGCATGCCGGGCGTCTGGCAACTGCCGCTGGCGGACCTTGTGACGGAAGCCGCGAAAGTTTTCCAGGCCGGCGTTCAGGCGGTACTGCTCTTCGGCATTCCGGCGGTAAAGGATGAGCAAGGCAGCGGCGCGTACGCGGAAAACGGCGTCGTGCAACAGGCGGTCCGCGCCTTGAAAGCTGCCGTGCCGGAGCTGCTGGTCATCACCGACGTCTGCCTTTGCGAATACACGAGCCATGGCCATTGCGGGCTCGTCCAGCGGGATGGCGACGGCCATTTCCACGTACTCAACGACGCCTCCGTCGAACTGCTGGCCCGCACCGCCGTTTCCCACGCCCGGGCCGGCGCCGATCTCGTGGCGCCGAGCGACATGATGGATGGCCGCGTGGGAGCCATCCGGGCTGCGCTGGACGCGGACGGTTTCAGCGAGACGCCGATTTTGAGTTACGCGGCCAAGTTCTCCTCGGCGTTTTACGGGCCGTTCCGGGAGGCGGCGGAAGGCGCCCCGCAATTCGGCGATCGCCGCACCTATCAGATGGACCCGGCCAATGCACGGGAGGCCTTGCGCGAGACGGCTCTGGATGTCGAGGAAGGCGCGGACATGATTATCGTCAAACCGGGGCTGCCTTACCTGGATGTGCTCTGGCGGGTGAAGGAGCGTTTCGGTTTGCCGACCGCGGTTTACAACGTCAGCGGCGAGTACGCGATGGTGAAGGCGGCCGCCGCCAACGGTTGGATCGACGAACGCGCGGCAGTCCTGGAAATGATGACGTCTTTCAAACGTGCCGGCGCGGACCTGATCATCACGTATTGGGCGGGAGAGATCGCCGGCTGGCTGCGATAACGGCGAGAGGCAGGACCGGCGCTCCGCCGCGGCGCGATACCATTGGCAACCCCCACGTACTCAGCGCCTTTCCCCACCTATGAACGCAAAAGCCTTTGTCTATTGGATCGCCACGATCTTGATCTGCGCCATGATGGCGTTTTCGGCCTTTGCGTACCTGACCCACGCGCCCAAGATGATGGCGGGGTTCGCCAGCCTCGGCTATCCGGAGTACTTCCCCATCATTCTCGGGGTGTTTAAAGTACTGGGCGTCCTGGCCTTGCTCGCGCCGCGGTTTGCGCTGCTGAAGGAGTGGGCGTACGCCGGGTTTACCTTCACGTTTATCGGCGCCTGCGCGTCGCATCTGGCGGTTGGCCAGCATAAGGAGGCCGTCGCGCCCGTTATCGCCTTTGTGCTGCTGGCGATTTCCTACGTGCTGCGCCCCGCGACGCGTCGGAACGTCGAAGCGCCGCCGGCGCTTTAGAAAGCCGGTAGGGATCGCTCTCCGGAGAGCGACTCCCAAGCTGTCTGGAGAACCCGGTTACCGACAAAGCCGGCCGATCCGGTGCAATCGCTTCCAGACAGTCACGGATCGCTCGGAGAGCGATCCCTACCCTCGTTTTGGACGTTACCGCTGCTGCTGTGGTGGCGTTGCAGGCTATTCGATGATTAGCTGGGATCACTCCCATGGCAGAATTTGACGTCATTATCATCGGCAGCGGTCCTGGCGGCTATGTCGCCGCGATCCGTGCCGCGCAACTCGGGCTCAAGACCGCGATCATCGAGAAAAGCAAGGCGCTCGGCGGCACCTGCCTCAATATCGGCTGCATCCCAAGCAAGGCGTTGCTCAACTCGAGCCACCACTACTCGTTCGCCCGCCGTGAGGCAGCCGGCCATGGCGTGATGCTCGGAGACGTCCGGTTGGACCTGCCCACGATGCTCAAGCGCAAGGACAAGACGGTGGCGCAATTGACCGGCGGCGTGGCTTTCCTGATGAAGAAGAACGGTGTGACGCGCTATGAAGGCATCGGCCGGATTGTCGCCCCGGGGAAAATCAGCGTGACCGGCCCGAGTGGCGCCGAGGAGGAACTCAACGCTCCGCACATCATCCTGGCCACCGGCAGCGTGCCGATCGATCTGCCGCACCTGCCCGTGGACGGCGAGACGGTCGTCACCAGCACCGAAGCGCTCGCCTTTCCCGCCGTGCCCGGGCGGCTGGTGGTCATTGGCGGCGGAGCTATTGGATTGGAGTTAGGGTCGGTCTGGGCCCGGCTGGGAGCGGAGGTGACCGTCGTGGAGTTTTTGCCGCGCATTGCGCTGGGCTTCGACCTGGAACTGGCGCGCGGTTTGCAAAAAGGCCTGGAAGCAGACGGCCTCAAATTCCATCTGGACGCGAAGGTGGAAGCGGTCACGGTCAAGGACGGCCTCGCGTCCGTACGGGCGGTGGGCAAGGATGGCGTGGAGTTTACCCTCGGAGCCAACAAGGTGCTCGTGGCCGTGGGCCGAAAAGCCTATCTGGGGGACACCGTGCCGGACGGGCTCGGCCTCACGCTCGACGAACGCCGGCGCGTCAAGGTCAACGAGCACTTCCAAACCGAGGTGCCTGGCCTCTATGCCATCGGAGACGTCATCAGTGGGCCGATGCTGGCCCACAAGGCGGAGGAGGAAGGCATTGCCTGTGTCGAGTGTATCGCCGGCAAGCCGGGCCACGTGAACTACGACGTGATTCCGGGCGTCATTTACACGCATCCGGAGTTGGCCTCGGTGGGATTGAGCGAGGAACAGGCGCAGGAAAAAGGCATCGCGATCCGGGTCGGTAAGTTCCCGTTCAAGGCGAACGGCCGGGCGCTGGCGAGCGATAGCGCGGAAGGCTTCGTCAAACTGATCGCCGAAGCGCGCACGGACCGGCTCCTGGGCGCGCACATTCTGTGTGCCGGCGCGAGCGAATTGATCGCCGAGGCCGTGACACTCATGGAGTTTGGCGGCAGCGCCGAAGATCTGGCGCGGACAGTGCATGCGCATCCGACCTTGAGCGAAGCGGTCAAGGAAGCGGCGCTGGCGGTGGACGGGCGCGCCATCCACGTGCCGAACTAACCGAACACCCATCGCAACGCTCTGGTCACTACCGCCGCCATTCTGTTGCGCAAGATCAAGCTCACCGAGAGCAGCCTCATCGTCACCTGGCTGACCCAAGATCAGGGCAAGCTCAAGACGGTGGCGCGCGGCGCCCGGCGGCCGCGCAGTGCGTTTGCCGGGCAACTGGACCTCTTTTTCGCGGCGGAAATCACCTATGCGCGCAGCGCGCGGGGGGAGTTGCACGCCCTGCGCGAGGTGGCCGTGCGGGATCCGCGCGACGGCTTGCGCCAGCTCTGTGCCCGCACGCAATTGGCGGCGTATTTCGTGGAACTGATCGAGCTCAGCAGCGAATTGGAACACGCTGCGCCCGAGGTGTACGATCTGTTGCGCCGGGCGCTGGATTATCTCCAGGACGCGGAGCCAGACCGGCGCGCGTTGCTGCACTTCGAGGCGGAATTGAGCCGCCTGCTCGGGTTGACCGGCCGGCACAATGCGGACGCTGACGCGGCCGACGCGATTGGCCGGTTCGCCGGCCGGCTGCCGCCCGGGCGCACGAAGCTGTGGCAAGCCCTCAAGCAGTGACAGGCGCCGGGATCGTTTAGGCTCGCGTTTTTCGCCGCTTTCGCGGAGCTTGCAGGGGTTTAGCGGCCACGGGAGTATTGGTCATGGAAGTATTACAGAAGCTCGGCATCGCTCTTGGCTTTGCCACCTTGGCGGGGCTGGACCTCTACCTGACGGTCTTTGCCACCAGCCTGGCCATCTACAACGGGTGGATCATCCTTTCACCCGAGTATCAGGATCTTGCCATCCTGGGGCATCCCGCCGTCCTGATCGTTTCCGGTGTGCTTTATGCCCTGGAGTTTTTCGCGGACAAAGTGCCCTGGTTGGATTCCGCCTGGGACGCGCTGCACACGTTCATTCGGCCGCTCGGCGGCGCGTTTCTCGCCGTGGAAACGCTCGGCCGCCCGGACCCCACCTTCGACGTAATCATCGCGCTGCTGGCCGGCGGCGTTGCGCTGACGGTTCACGGCGCCAAGGCCGGGACGCGCCTGCTGGTCAACGGCTCGCCGGAACCATTTTCCAATATCGCAGTCAGCGTGGCGGAAGACGCGGCGGTCGGCGGCGGGCTGGGCGTGATGGCGTATTCTTACAAGCACAGTCCATATCTGGCGTTCATCGTCTTCTCCGCGGTTTTCCTGACGCTCCTCTATCTGACGCCCAAGATATTCCGCTTCGCTCGCATCAAACTCTGGCTGCTGTGGAAGAAGCTCTCGTCGCCGCCGACGGAGGCGCTGGCGGCCATTCCCGGGCGCGAACTGCCCGCCGACGAAGATATTCTGCTGCACCGGCTCAACCCGGCGGGCGCGCCACTCGCGTGGGCAGCGCGTTGTCTGACGGGCTCGTCCAAGGGCGGGTTCCCGGCGAACTTTTCCGGCTACCTGGTGGCGGTGGAAGGCGAGTCGGGCAAGCTGCACTTCGTCGGGCGCCGCGGCTGGCGTTCCCTGGCCAGGACGCTGGACTTGACCGGCTGGAAAGCCACGCACGAATCGCGTTTCCTGAGCGAGGACCTCACGTTGTATCACCCGGCGCGGGAAACGCGGCAGGTCTTTGTCTTCGATCGTTCCAAGGCGCCGCTGGTGGAAAACCTGGCGGCCCGCATCCGCGAACGCCTCAACGGCGTCGCCCAGCCGGAACTTGCGGAGCGCCTGCAGGAAGTGTAACGATTCGAACTGCTTATGCAACGCAGGCTGTTCTGTACTCTCGCGGCCGGGCTGGCGCTCGCGTGCACCCTGGCCGCGACCTTGCGCGGGGTGGAGACCCCGGTGGCCGGCAATCCTGCCGGGTTGACAATTCACGAATGGGGCACGTTCACGTCGCTCCAGGACGAAAGTGGTCAGGCAATCGGCGGGATCAACACGGACGACGAGCCGGTGCCGGATTTCGTGCACGACGTCGCCCGGCTGCTGCTCCTGTCGCCCACCGAAGTGCCGCCCATCTTTTTCCAGGGCGCGCCGAGCTGCCATCCCGACGTCACGATGCGCCTGGAAACGCCGGTCTTGTATTTCCACGCGCCCAGAGATTTTCAGGGCGCGGCCGATGTCAGCGTCGCGTTCAACGGCGGCTGGTTGACCCAGTTCTATCCGCAAGCTGCGGCAACTACACCCGGGATCAAAACCGACGGCTGGGGGTTCGGCCACCTGACCGGACAGACTGTTGGCAGGCTGGACTGGCGCGGACTCAAAGTAAACGCCGCCGGCGAGGGGCCGCAAACGACTGCCCATGTCTGGCTCGCGCCGCGCGCCGTTCAGGCTAGCGTCGTGCAGACGCAGGAAGGGGAACGGGAGAAATTTCTGTTCTATCGCGGCGTTGGGCATCTGGATGCGCCGTTGCGCGTGGTGCGCTCCGCGGACGGGCGGAAGCTCGACGTGTTGGCCGGCAACACGCTTTCCACGGGGCTGTTACCCATTGGAAAGCTCTGGCTGGTTGATATCCGGCCGGACGGTACAGCGGCTTATTCGACTCTCGGTCCGGTCACGCCGGCTGGCCGGTCTGACGCACCCTTGGTGACGGCCGCGGCGGAATTCGCCAACGGAGCCTACGACACCAAGACGGTGGACCGGCTCCGCGCCGAACTGCGGTCGGCCCTGGTGGCCCAAGGCTTGAACGCGGACGAGGCGGACGCGCTGCTCAATACTTGGGAGCTTTCGTACTTCAAGAGCCCCGGTCTGCGCTTGTTTTTCCTGGTACCGCAAACCTGGACTGATCGCGTGCTGCCCTTGACCGTGGCTGGCGTGCCAGCGGTGACCCGGGTGATGGTGGGCCGGATCGAGCTGGTTACGCCGCGACAGCGTGCCCTGTTGGCGGACATTGCCGCCGGACCCCCCGCGGACGCGCAGACGCTATTTCAGAGTTTCGATGGTTTGCGCTCCCGGCCGGAAAACCGCGTCGCCTGGAATGAGGTTTTCGCAGGTACCAAGTCGTTGGCCCAGGCTGGCGTGAAGGTGCCGGCGAGCTATCAGAGCTACCTCGACCTGGGCCGTTTTCGTAATGCACTCATCCTGGATGAGGAGCGTCGAGGCGGCAATGCGAAGATCAGCCGGTTCATTCAGGCGTGCCACCTGGAGGGGTACAAGGTTCCCATCTGGGCAGAAATCTTGGGACACCTCGGCGGAGAGTCGTCCCTACCTTGATTTGTAGCCGCGGTGCGGCCTGAACCCTGCTGTGGCAGGGAACGTTGAATATGGGGTTTGGCGTTTGCGTCCGAAACAGACGAGCACGCCATCACCCCAAATTCGGCGTCTCAAATTCAGTACATCAATCCCATTACCAACATGAAAACCCGTTCTGCTTCCACCCGTATTGCCCTCGTTGCCGTAAGCGCCTTGGCCTTCGCGCCGCTCGTGCTGCTGCACGCCCAGGAAACTGCCGTGACCACCAGCACCGCGACCAATGGCGCCACCGCCAGCACCAGCGTGCAATCGACCACCACCGCCGGCACCATCCAGGAATTCACCCCTGGCTCGTCCCGCCTGGTCGTCCGGACTTCCTCCGGATCGCCGGTGACCTACGCCTATTCCAAGCGCACGACTTTTGTGGATGGCGCCGGGAACACCGTCAGCTCGGAGACGATCAAGTCCGGCGAGCCGACCACCGTCTACTACACGATGGAAGCCGGCCAGCCCGTCGTGAGCCGGGTCGTGGTTCAGCGCACGGTCGCGACCGCGCCGGTAACCACCACCACGGAGGTCCAGCCCACGGCGGTTGCGGTACCCGCGGTGCCCGTTACCCACACCGAGAAGACGGAAACCACCACCACCACGACCGGGAAGTAAATTTATCGACCCGAGAGTTTTTTTTGGCTCCGACGCGGCCAGCGTGCATTGGACCCGCGTAGGTGAATAACAACCTCAGTTCAGTATCCAACCTTATGAAAAACATCGCCATGCTCCGTCTCGCTCTGTGCTGTTCAGCCGCCTTGCTGATTGCCGCTTGCTCCTCGACCCCGCCGGTTTCGACGACGACCACCACACATGAATCCACGGACGTAGCCGCGCCAGTCGCGCCGACGTCGACGACCACCTCCTCGACGACGACCACCCGCTAAAGGTTCCAAACCCCTCGCTTCAAACGGCGGCTTCTTCCCGTGCCCACGGGAAAGCCGCCGTTTTTCTTTAGCGGATGATGCCGCGGGGTGAACCGGCGACAAACTCGATGATCTGGGCAATCTCCGGATTGTCCGCAAAATCGCGTCGCAACTGCTCCAGCGCCTGGCCGGTATTCAAATTCGACCGGTAGAGCACCTTAAACGCTTCCTTGATCGCCCGAATCCCCTCTGCTTCCACCCCAGCGCGCTCCAGGCCGAGCTGGTTGATGTGCCGGACCCGGGCCGGATTGCCGTCCGCCATCATGAAAGGCGGCACGTCCTGCACGATCTTCGAGCAGCCGCCCGTGATCGCCAGCCGGCCGATCCGGCAAAACTGGTGCACCGCCGTCAGGCCGCCGATGACCGCGCCATCGCCCACCGCTACGTGCCCGGCTAGCGTGCCGTTGTTCGAGAAAATCACGCCATCGCCGACGGTGCAATCGTGCGCGATGTGCGAGTAGGCCAGGAAATTGCCCCGGCTGCCGACCCGCGTCCTGCCGCCAGGCGCGGTGGCCCGGTTGACCGTGACAAACTCGCGAAAACAATTGCCGGCGCCGATTTCCAAAAAGGTCGGCTCCCCGGCGTACTTCAAGTCCTGCGAACGCTGCCCGATGGACGCAAACGGGTAGAATTCGTTGTCCGCGCCGATGACCGTCGGCCCGGCGATCACCACGTGATGGTGCAGGCGGCAGCCCGCGCCGAGCACCACGCCAGTGCCGAGCACACAGTAGGCGCCAATTTCCACGCCTTCCCCGATCTCCGCGCCGGGGTCGAGCACGGCGGTGGGATGAATCTGCGTCGTCATGCGAGCCGCGTCTCCGGCAGGTTCTTTCAACGCGCGAAAATACTGAGCGTCACCTCCGCCTCGCTCACGATCACGCCATTGACCGTGCAATGGCCGGTGGCGCGCAGGATGCCGCGGCGGGCCTTGGTGATTTCCACGTCGATAATCAGCGTGTCTCCCGGCAGGACGGGCTTGCGGAACTTGACGTTGTCCGCGCTCATGAAAAAGCCCAGCTTCCCGGCGTGGTCCGGCTGGCGCAGGATCAGAATGCTGGCCACTTGCGCCATGGCCTCGACCTGCAGCACGCCCGGCATCACCGGGTAGCCGGGGAAATGCCCCTGGAAATACGGCTCGTTGATGCTGACCTGCTTGACGGCGGTAATTTTCGAGTCGCCTTCGCAGCGCAGCACCCGATCCACCATCAGGAAGGGATAACGGTGGGGCAGCAGCCGCATGACCTCGTTGATATCGAGCACCCCATCGCTCGGCGAGAGCGGCGTGGCCGGAACGAGCGAGGCGTTCCGGGCGGATTGCTTGGCCAGCGCGCGGGTCAGTTCCGCGTTGGGCGGATGGCCGGGCTTGACGGCGATGACATGGCCCTTGATACGCCGGCCCAGCAGGGCAAGATCACCGACCAGGTCGAGGATTTTATGGCGGACGAACTCGTCCGGGAATCGCATCGGCTCCTTGCTCATGACGCTGTCACCCCGCACCACGACGGCGTTTTCCAGGCTGCCTCCCTTAATGAGGCCCTTTTCCATCAAGGGGGCGATGTCCTCGTAAAAAGTAAAGGTGCGCGCCGGCGCGATCTCCCGCGCGTACGTCTCCGGCGTGATTTCCAGGGAGCGATATTGCGTGAACCGACCCTCCGGCCCCACCTGGGTGCAGGAGATGCGAAAATGCTCGTCGGGCACGATGGTCAAGAGCGAGCCGCTTTTCGTCTCGATATGCACCGTCTCCCGCACTTCGAAGACGTGGCGCGGCGCTTCCTGCGGGGACAGCCCGCATTGGCGGATCAACTCGACGTAAGGCCGCGCGCTGCCGTCACCGATGGGCGGCTCGGCGGCATCCATCTCCACGACGGCGTTGTCGATGCCCATGGCTGCGAGCGCGCTCAAGACGTGTTCGACGGTGTGTACCTTGACGCCGCCTTCCCCGATGGTGGTGGCGCGTTCCACGGTCTGGACGTTGTCGATCTTCGCGTCGATGACCGGGGAATCCGGCAGATCGATGCGCCGAAACTTGAGCCCGGTTTCGGCCGCGGCCGGCCGCAGCGTGAGGGTGACTTCGCCGCCGGTATGCAGGGATGTGCCCGCGAGGCTGCCGCCGCGCGCGAGGGTTTGTTGGAGGGTGGGACTCGACATGAAAGGGGGACGGCGGAGCGCGGGCAGGAGGATGGCGTGTTTAGGGATAGAGGAAAGCCCCGCCATTTGCAAACAGCGATCCCGCCGCGGTATCTGGCGGAGCATTCGGCGCCGCAGACCGATGCGAGTGAATCGCGTTTTCTACCGGATGTTCCGGCTGTAGCGACGGACTATGACCGCCGAAATCCTGCCATCGGGACACAGCGTGGGTTGGTCTGATGAATTCGTCGAGGCGGTTGATTGTGCGGGAATCAAAGACGACTGCATCTGTGATCGCCGCCGATTCGCCGGGATGGATGATGCCTACTAAAGATGGCGATATGGACTGTGCTAGTTTTTACAATTCCTGACATATTTATCGAATTTCTGCGATTCGTGTGAGTTCATGAAACATCGCTTGGCGGCACAAAGTTTTAGGATCGCATTGGCATACTTTGCCTTTAGCGGGTTGCTTTCCGCGCAAGATTTGTCGGTCGTGCCGAAACTCGGTGACAAGGAACGTCCCGCGCCGCCGGCGCAAAGCCAGCCATGGATGGCGCCGAAAACGAAACTACCCGCCCTGGTCGTCAGCGCATTTGCTGAGTTATTCAAGCAGGGACTGCCTGACCCTCGAGGTTGTGAGTATAGCGAAATCGAAATAAATTCAGTCCCCGCCCGAAAATGTCATGGCTGGGTCATTCCCTCGCAGGATGTTCAGAAATTCGCCATTTGTTGGGACGGTGTGATTTATCCCGTAGCGACCGTGGGAACGGCCGTCGATCTTAAGCGGGATATCGCTGCCGGACTCAACAGCGAGCAGGCTCCCGACGACGACCTATACGGAGACCCGATTGACGAGAAGGCCCCGTTCCGGCTCAAGTCCGCGTTTCTCCTGCGTCTCGGGCAGACAGCATTGGCGGAAAAGATGTGGCATCTATGCGCAGCCTTCAAGGAAGACGACCGGCACGTTCCCAAGGACCCCTATGCCTTGCTCTGCGCGGACTGGACCTGCCAACTTCTGCAACGGGCGCTGAAGGAGCACAGCTCGGGAGAAGATCACCTTGCCCTGGAGGACAGCCGCGCGCTAACGACGCTTTTCTTGCAGATCAGAGCAGTGATCGCGGAACGCAAAATTGAAGATGTCTCGCTTGGTTCGACGCGTGTCTTGACTGCCCTCCTGGCCGATCAAGAACGCCGGGCAAAGGAGGCTTCCTATACGCCAGTCTTGCAGACCATACCTCCACCCCAGGGGAATGAACGCATTGCCGGCTTGATTCGCGATTTGGAACTGGTCAAGGGAACATCGAATGGAGGAGAGGGAGAACTGGACCCGGCTGGTGATCCGATTGTCGTCGCGCTGGTTCAAGCGGGCGATCCTGCGGTGGAACCCCTTTTGCAATGCTTGGAGGAGGACAATCGGCTCACCCGTGCGGCTTACGTCATCCCGCGGATGGAACACATCACGCCCGAATCTCGCCGGGAACATACCATCATTCCTGTCGATGCCGCATCCTACGCGGCGCTTTTGGGTATTCTTAAGACATCGTTCAATTCCACGAGGATTGACTTAACCACGTTGGATGATGCGGCGGGCCGGAAGCAGCTTGTCGCCTTGATCCGAGCCTATCACCAAAAATATGGGCTCACTCCCCTGGCAGAGCGATGGTATGCCACGTTGAATGACGATCAAGCCTCTCCCTTCGATTGGCTTCAGGCTGCCAAGGCTATCGTTAATACCTCAGGAGGTTCAAATGGGATCGGGGGCCCGGCCATCATAGTTCGCCGGCCGGGTGAAGTCATATCGATGCAGGGTGAATCCCTGCGAACAAAGACAGCTCCTTCCGTCGGCGATCTGATGGCCAAGCGAATGCTGGAAATAGCGGCGAGGCCGCATGAAGAATTGAATCGGAGTTTAGAGGGCACGCCGAAGCTTGCAGAAGCTCTCGCCGCGTGGGACGGGGCCGGACATCTCGAGGCTTTGCGGCAGTTCAGCAGCATCATGCGGGACCAGGAACGGAGAGGCGGTCACACGCCGCTTCCCGCCATGATGGCGCTCTACGAAACGCGGTATCAGTTGGGAGATAAGCGCGTCCTCCAGGAATATTCCGAGTGGGCCGTGAAACTGCCGTCAGCCGATGTGCAGGACATCAGTTTTTTCGAATTTCTTTGGAAGCATCCGAATGAGCCGCTCATGCAGCAAACGGCGGCGGCGCTATTTGGCACTCCTAAATCTCCTTTTTCACCGCTGCTCCAAAATCCCGGTACGCCCCCAGAGGATCTTCTGACCACGCCGCTGATTGGCATGGCAGGTTTTCGCCTGGAACTCTTCCGCGGTTTGGCCGACAAAAAACGTGGGGGAACGATCACGCTGGGTAAAGACGGCTATGGCGATTTAGAGGTGGAGAATGGTTGGCCAGGTGAAAGTGGAATCCTGTTTCGGCACGATCCCGCCGCACCGCCCGCGGGGTCCGGAATTTCTTTCCGTATCTGCGATCTCTACGCATGGGGGCTTTCCCACGTAGAGGGATTTCCCAAGTGCCAGCCTTACTGGCCGTTGGCAAAACGAGATGAAGCAGTGGCGCTATGCACCACTTTCCTGAAGCAGTACGGGGCATGTTATTCTTTCGACGGCCGGCCCCTCGATGATCCGCACCAAGCCAATCTGGCCCATTTCCATCTCGCCCCCTTGGACCACCCGGCCACGCCGGAGGACGTGAAACAGGGTCGAGCGATATTCAGTCTGACGGGAAAGACGCGGTGTGTTCCCGTTTCTCCACTTCCTCTTACCGCCGAGTGGCCCAAACCGCATGATAACCCGCAGGAGCGTCAGGTTGGCACCCAGCCAAACGGCGTGGACCCCATATACGCCATCGTCTATGATAGCCTGGGCTCCGTCTGGCAAGAGGAAGAAGTGCTGGAGAATGGAACCTGGCATCGGTATTACGGCTATGTAGGGCCGTACCATCTAGCCAAAGTGCCAGCGGAGGAAATTGCTTTTCCCAAAGCTGATTGGGCCCCCGTCTCCAAGGTTTGGGATACAAGATTGGAAGGACCCGGAAGCATTACCGAAAGCGGCATGGTCACGTTTACCAAGCTCGTCGTGGGAGGGCCGATGTTCAGCGTTTTGCGCATCCGGAACCGGACCGGGGTGGACCAAACCCTGGCGGGAAACCTTGTGCCAAATAAAGGGCAGCAGACTCCGCCCGCAGGCGTCATCCTCGACTTGGATTGGTCGCCCCACGAAATGATCAATGATTCTCTGCCAGAGCCGGACTGGCAGAAAGTTCCACCTCTGCCCGACGCACCAAAGCCGTTGCCCGCGAGCCCTGACAAAGTCATGTCCCCGCAGGACGAGGCAATAGTAATGAGGACAAATCTCGCAGCCCTTTTCGACGTCAAACGCCCAGGCAGTTACCGCCTGCGAATCCACCTGAACGCGCCGAATCTTCCCAAGGATTTCATCCACACGAAGACTTTCACCGTTGATCCGTGACGCAAGAATCGGATGATCCTTCACTTCGAGTCGAAGTCGTATCCGAAGTGATCGTTACTGGTGACTCGATGGCTAACTTGCTTACCTGCCCTGCAAAAGCGCTGCCGTCAAAAAGGTGCCCCACAGCACCCCGAGAGCGACGTTCTTCTTCAAGGTGAGATACTGCCAGACGAACACAAAAATGAAGCCGGCCAAATAGACGGCGGAGATTTCAAACGGCGCGACGTGCCCAAAAAAGGGCGAGTATCCGGCGCCGGGAAACGAGGAATGCCCCAGATGAATCAACTGCGCATTCTCAGCCACCTTCACAAAGATGGCAGTCAAGACTTGGGTCACACAGGCGATGACAACTGCGGTGCCGATCAGGTTCGAGACATTCGCTGTCACGGCCGCAAAAGCAGCCAGGCCGGACACAAACTCGACGAACTGTATGCCTTGGTGGACTTGAGATGCAGTTCCAGCGTTAAACCGGATCGCCCAGGCCGCCAGTAGTTCTCCGCTCAAGAGCAGAACGATGAACAGGACCTTCTCTGCTAGTAAAGTGCCGCGGGAGACCGGCCGGGTCCGCCAGAAGGCATCTCGCTCGGTCAAGGGATCGGCCTGGATGACCTGGACTACCAGCGCCATGAGCAGCAGAAGCTGGAGGAAGTAGGAAGCGATCATCCCGGTCATGAGACCGGCCATCGTCACCACGAAAACGGCCAACTTGTTTGGTTCGTTGATACTGGGCAAAGGAAGGCGGTCCAGAAAAAAGAGGCAATTGGCGGCGATGCAGACGACCCAGGCCCAAAACAAGAACTTGCAGGAGGCCAGGTCTTTTTTTAACTGCGCGAGGATGATTTTCATAGGATGGCTTGCGGGTTCTGACGCAAGGCGCGTGTGGCGGCGACGAAGATTTCCCGGAGCGACAGGGGAGTGACGGCAAAGACCGTGCCTGCCGGATAGCGCTGGCCGATGTGTGCGGCTGTCACTTCGTGGCTGACGAAATGCGGGTCGATCCATTTCGCGGTGCCGCCGGCAGCTTCAAAAAGCAGACCTTCCGGGACGGGCAGAGTTCCGGGAGCGACGCCGTCCGGCAGCGTGAGATCGATGCGCCGAAAGCGGGCGCGCAACGTTTCCAACGGCTCTGACAGACAGAGCCGGCCTTCATCGAGAATACCGATCCAATCAGCGAGCAGCTCCACTTCGGCCATGTCATGCGACGAGATAAACATCGTCCAGTCCTCCTGGCCGAAAACTTCCAGCAGAGATTGAATGAGTTCGTCGCGCACCAGCTGGTCCAGCCCGCTAAAGGGTTCATCGAGGATGAGCAGGCGGGGATGATAAGCCAGGGAGAGCAGGAGCGCGGCCTTAACCTTCGTTCCGGTGGAAAGTTGGGAGACCTTGCGGTCGAGCGGCAGGGAAAGCAGTTCGAGCAGGCGGCGGCAGAAGGCATCGTCCCAAGTGGGATAGATCACGCGCGAATAATCGATTAATTCCTGCACGGTCAATGCCGGCGGCAACTTTTGGTCGCTCGAGAGATAGCCGATTTGCGCCAACTCCTTGGAGCCCAGCTTGGCGACCGGGGTATCAAGCACCCGGACCGTGCCCCGGCTCGGTGGCAGGAGATTGAGCAAGGTCTTGATGGTAGTCGTTTTGCCGGCGCCGTTGGTCCCGAGAAAAGCATAGATGCTGCCGGGCACGACTTGCAGGTTGAGCTGGCGGACTACTTCCTTCCGGCCGTAGCGGCAGCTTAGATCATTGATCTCGATGACAGGGTTCATGACTTTATTCGCGGGATAGTTTCTTCCATTGGCTTTGCAGGATGCGTTGCAAATCGGCCAGGGTCAGGCGCATGCGCCGGGCTTGCAGGACTAATCGCTCCGCTTCCCGCGCAATGGCTTCCGTGCTGCGCCCTAGCGCCGGGATCTGCCCCGCGATCACCGTCCCGATGCCGGGATGGACTTCGAGAAAGCCCTCGTCGATCAGGACGGTGACGGCCTTTTGCGTGGTATTCGGATGAATGCGGAGTTCCTGGCTGATGGCCCGGATCGAGGGAAAGCGCGCGCCGGGTTTCAAGAGGCCCGAGACGACCGCCTTTTCCACGGCGTAAACGACCTGATCGGAGATCGGCTCTCCGCTCCTGAGTTCAATGCTAAAGGGGAGTAGAACCCGCGCTTCCTTCATCAAGGTGTCACATGTACCATGTGTAGGTAGGCTGTCCACGATTTTTTTGAAAAAGTTTGTCTGCCGGGAACAACGCCATGCCCGGCAGGCGAAGCGCCCGCCCTACGACCGGCAATCCCGTCCTACCTTTAATTGACCAGGCGACCGTCCCGCAGGCAGACACGGCGCGAGGCGGCGGCCGCCACCTCTTCGCTGTGCGTCACGATGACCAGCGTGGTCAGCGCGCGCGCCGCGATTTCCTCCAGCACCGCGATGACGTTTCTGGCACCGGCGGAATCGAGGTTGCCCGTCGGCTCATCCATCAGCAACAGGCGCGGCCGGTGAATCAGCGCGCGCGCGATCGCCGTGCGCTGCATTTCGCCGCCGCTGAGTTCGTGGGCGAAATGCGTGACGCGATGCCCGAGGCCGACCAACTCCAGCAGTTCCAGCGCTCGCGGCCGGATCTGGCCGGGGGACACTCCGGCCAGCAGCAGCGGCAGGCCGACATTCTCCAGGACGTTCATGGTAGGCAGGAGATTGAAAAACTGGAAGACGATGCCGAGATCGCGCCGCCGGTAGAGCGTGAGCGCTTTCTCGTCCGCGGCGTGCAACGGCAGGTCCCCGACGAACAATTCGCCGCTCGTAGGTGTATCCAACCCGCCGAGCAAGTGCAGCAGCGTGCTCTTGCCGCAGCCGCTCGGGCCGGTGACGGCGACGAATTCATGCGCGGCGATATCGACTGTGAGATCGTCCAGCGCCCGCACCCGGCTTTCGGGTCGGCCGTAGGCCCGGGTAACGTGGTGCAAGCGGATCAGGGCGGCGGTCATGGTGCGGCGAAGACAGCCAGACTACGCGTAATCCGCCGATTTTCTCCAGATAGTGCGCGATGGCCGCTCGCGTTGCGGTATTCTGGGCGCGTGAGTGTCGCCGGAGGCACAAGGGCGCCGCTGACGCCCATTCCCATCATCGCTGAGGCGGCCGAGTGGCTGGTCGTCAGCAAACCGGCGCATTTGCTCGTCCATCCGACGCGTCCCGGCGGGCCGGTGACGCTGCTGGATCATCTCCGCGGGCTCCTAGCGTACGAGATCGCCAGTGGCGGCCAGGTTTCGCTGATTCACCGCCTGGACCGGGAGACGAGCGGGCTGCTGCTGGTGGCCAAGAGCCACGCGGCGGCGCGGTACTTCTCCCTGGCCATGATGCGCGGGGCCATGCGCAAGGAGTACACGGCCATCGTGTGGGGTTGGCCGGATTGGGATGCGCTGACGGTCGACGCGCCGCTGCTGCGGCAGGGCGAGCGCGAGCCTTCGCGTATCTGGTTGAAGCGGATGGTCCATCCGGATGGCGCGCCGGCGCGCACCCGGCTGCGGGTGCTGGGGCGGTTTGCACGGGATACCCCCGGGGGCGAAGCTCGGCACAGCGTCGTGCAGGCCGTGCCGGAGACGGGGCGGTTGCACCAGATCCGCGTCCATCTGAGCCACTCGGGATTTCCGGTGGTCGGCGACAAAATCTATGGGCCGGACGAAGGCTGTTATCTCCGGTTCATCGAAACTGGCTGGACGCCCGAACTCGCCCGGCTCCTCCTGCTGGAGCGACACGCTCTGCACGCGAGCAAGCTCGAGTTTCCCAGTCTGGGCCAGACCGGCGGGACGTTGGAAACGGTCGCGGCGCCGTTGCCGCCGGACCTGGAGCGATTTCTGGGCAAGAATTTGGATCATGGCGCTTGACGCTCATTCCGCTTACCTCCTACGTTGCTTGTTCCCCTGGCGAGCGCCGGCTCCGGTGCTGGGCCTACGCCCCGGCTCACGGGCACTTTTCTCCGCATGAACATCCACGAGTATCAAGCCAAGGAACTCTTCCAAAGGTTCGGCGTAGCCACGCCGGCGGGGCGGGTCGCGCACACGGCGGAGGAGGCGGAAGCCGTCGCGCGGGAACTCGGGGTGGGCGAATTGGTCGTCAAGGCTCAGATTCATGCGGGCGGCCGCGGCAAGGGAACCTTCCAGAATGGCTTCAAGGGCGGCGTTCATCTCGTCAAATCGCCGGAGGAGGCCAGGGAAGTCGCCGGCAAGATGCTCGGGCAGGTGCTCGTCACCCACCAGACCGGGCCCGAGGGGCGCCTGGTCAATCAGGTGCTGGTCGCGCGCGGCGAGGATATCGCCAAGGAGTATTACCTCGCCATCTTAATGGATCGGGCCAGCGGCGGACCGGTGGTGATTTCCAGTACGGAAGGCGGCGTCGATATCGAGTCCGTGGCGGAGCACACGCCGGAGAAAATCTCACGCGAAACGGTCGATCCGGCGCTGGGCTTGCAGCACTACCAGGCGCGGAAAATCGCGCACGGGCTCGGCTTGGGCGGGGCGCTCAACAAGCCCGCGTCGGAGGTCATTTTCAATCTCTTCAAGCTGTTCCTGGCCTGCGATTGCTCGATGGTGGAGGTTAACCCCCTCGTTCTGACGCCGGATAACCGGGTGCTGGCGCTGGACGCCAAATTCAACTTCGACGACAACGCCCTCTACCGGCACAAGGACGTCATGGCGATGCGCGACGTCGCCGAAGAGGACCCGCGCGAGGTCGAGGCGAGCAAGTTCAACCTCAACTACATCGGCCTGGACGGGGACATCGCCTGCCTGGTCAACGGCGCCGGCCTGGCCATGGCAACCATGGACATCATCAAGTACCATGGCGGTAACCCGGCTAATTTTCTGGATGTCGGCGGTGGCGCGACCGAGCAGCAAGTGACCGAGGCCTTCAAAATCCTGGTGGGCGATCCCAAGGTGAAGGCGATCCTGGTCAACATTTTCGGTGGGATCATGCAATGCGACATCATTGCCAACGGCATCATCAACGCGGTCAAGGCCGTTAATCTGCCGGTTCCATTGGTCGTCCGGCTGGAGGGCACCAATGTCGAAGCCGGCAAAAAGCTCATTGCTGAAAGCGGCCTGCCTGTGATTACCGCCAATGACTTGACCGACGCCGCCGTCAAGGTGGTCGGCGCGGCGGAGACGATGTCGTGAAGCTCATGCCCCCCAGTCATCGCAATGTCTCTTTTGCCGTCTCCCTGGCCGGCTGCTGCGGGCTGGTGGCTAGCGCGACTGGGAGCGAATTCCATGGCATAGTCCTGACCCGCGGCACCAACAAACCCGTTCCCAAGGTGGTGGTGCAGGCTTTTAACATGGGGACACCCACTGTTCTTACTCCCCGTATCTTGAGCACCACCGAGACCGACGCCCGAGGGCAGTTTGCTCTGGCGGTGACCGATCAGGTCCGAGCGAAAAATGTATCGTTGATCGTAACTGCGCGGGGCGCCAAATCAGAGTTGACGAACATGGGCGGACAAGCGGCGATCGTAACTTCGTTTGGGCAAATAGTGGCAACGGTGCTGCATCCTTCTCCCACCGACAAGATTGTTGTGTATGCCCTTAAACCAAAACCGGGTACGCCTGCACTCAAGCCGGCGACTGCTTCGGCCCGCTGAAGCTACCTATGATTGCTGTCCGCGAAATCGCTTTCTCTTGTTACCCAGTGACCGATCTCAAGCGGGCGCGGGAGTTCTACGAAGGGCTCCTCGGCCTGAAGGCGGGCGGCACCTTTGGCGAAGGCGAGCGGATGTGGATCGAATACGACATTGCCGGCGCCACGCTCGCGATTACGAACATGGGCGGCGAGCCGAGCAACAAAGGCTGCTCGGTGGCGCTGGAGGTGGAGGACTTCGAGGACGCCGTCCGGCAAGTCAAGGAAGCAGCGGTGCCGATCATCATGGGCCCGTACGAGAGCCCGGTGTGCTGGATGCTGCTGGTGAGCGACCCGGACGGCAATTTACTGTGTCTGCATCGCCGGCACGAGCACGCGGCGTAACCAGCAGCCATTCTCCCCATGGGCCTCGCTTCTGCCAGAATCACGCTAGCCAATCCGCGGCTGGACGAGCTCAAGCCGTTCGAGGTCGAGGCCCTGGCGGACTCGCGGTCCGCGTTTCTCGTCATCCCTCAGCACGTTGCCAATCAGCTTCAGTTGTCGGGAGGGATGACCAAGGAGGTCGCAACGGCGCACGGCAAGCGGACTGTCTGCCCCTACGTAGGCCCCATCCACATTCAGTTCGATAATCGCGACTGCTTCGTCGGAGCGATCGTTTTGGGCGATCAAGTCCTGCTGGGTGCCATTCCCATGGAGGATATGGATCTGGTGGTGTTTCCCTTGGAACGCCGGGTCGCCGTCAATCCGCTCAACCCGAATATAGCGGCCGGTTTCGCCAAGTAAGCCCGTCTGCTCCAGAGTTTATGTCCGTCCTCGTCGATAAGAATACCCGCCTGCTCGTGCAGGGCATCACTGGCAAATCCGGCGCCTTTCACGCGCGCGGCTGCCGCGATTATGGCACCAACGTCGTGGCCGGGGTCACCCCGGGGCGCGGCGGAGAGGTCTTCGATGAGAAAATCCCGGTCTACGACACGGTGACGGAGGCGCGCGCGCAGACCGGCTGCAATGCCACCATGATTTTTGTGCCTGCTCCCGGGGCCGCCGATTCCATCCTGGAAGCGGCTGACGCGGGCGTCGAATTGATCGTCTGTATCACCGAAGGGATCCCGGTCATGGACATGATGCGGGTCAAGGTCGCGCTACGGGAAAAACCGGGCGTGCGGCTGATCGGGCCGAATTGTCCGGGCATCATTACGCCGGATCAATGCAAGATCGGCATCATGCCCGGCTACATCCATAAGGTGGGATCGGTTGGCGTGATCTCGCGCTCCGGCACCTTGACCTATGAGGCGGTCTGGCAACTGACCTCGCGCGGCTATGGCCAATCGACCTGTATCGGCATCGGCGGCGATCCCATCAACGGCACCAGCCATTTGGATGCCGCTAAATTGTTTACGGCAGACCCGGGGACGGAGGCGATCATCCTGATCGGCGAGATTGGCGGCACGGCGGAGGAAGAAGCGGCCGCCTGGTTGGGCGAACATTGCCGCAAGCCCGTGGCCGCGTTTATCGCGGGCGCCACCGCCCCTCCCGGGCGCCGCATGGGCCATGCCGGGGCGATTGTGAGCGGCGGCCAGGGCACGGCGGAAGGCAAGATCGCGGCCCTGGAGGCGGCGGGAATCGCCGTCGCGAAGTCGCCGGCGACGATGGCCGATACGCTGATTGCACGTATGAAATGAAGGCAGGGGCACGTCTTGGCGATGTCCCATGCGAATGCTAATTTAACCTGGTCATCCCCACTGCTCCCCGCCAACCCATGATCTCCAGAGGACTTGAAGGCATCGTCGCCAACACCACGCGTCTCAGCGATGTACTCGGCGACAAAGGTCAGCTGATCTACGCCGGTTACGATATCAACGAACTCGCGGGCAAGGTCTCGTTCGAGGAGGTCATCTTCCTGCTTTGGAACGAGCGCCTGCCCAAGCGCGCCGAGTTGGAAGCTCTGAGCAGCGCCCTGCGGCATCAGCGCGAATTACCCGGCCAAGTGGTCGAATTCCTCACGCATGCCCCCAAGGAAGCCAACCCGATGGATGTGGTTCGCACGGCGGTTTCCATGCTCGGGTTGTATGACCGGAATGCGGGTTACGACCGCGAGTCCAACTACGCGCGGTGTCTTTCCCTGACGGCAAAGATGGGTGTCATCACGGGATATTATCATCGCGCCCGGCAAGGGAAGGACCTGCCGCCCGTTCGCAGTGACCTCGGCGAGGCCGCGCATTTTCTTTATCTGCTGGATGGCAAGGAGCCGACCAAGGAAGCGGCCGAAACGCTCGATCTGGCCTACGTGCTGCACGCGGACCACGGCATGAACGCCTCGACCTTCACCGCGCGCGTCGTCGTGGCCACGCTGACGGACGTGTATTCGGCGGTCACGGCCGCCATCGGGGCGCTGAAGGGCCCGTTGCACGGCGGCGCGAATGAAGGCGTCATCCACATGCTGCGCGAGATCGGGGACGAAGACAAGGTGGACGCCTGGGTCGAGGAACAGCTTGCGCAAAAGAAGAAGATCATGGGCATCGGCCACCGGGTTTACAAGACGCTCGATCCCCGCGCGCCGCATCTGCGCGCGATGGCGGTCAAGCTGACGGAGCAGTTAGGCGAGCCGAAGTGGGTGCGCATGAGCGAGCGCATCGCCACGCTGATGAAGGAGAAGAAGGGCCTCAACGCCAACGTGGATTTCTATTCCGCAACCGTTTATTACTCGTTGGGCCTGCCGACGGACCTGTTCACGCCGATCTTCGCCATTGCCCGCACGGCTGGCTGGACCGCGCACATCTTGGAGCAGCTCTCCGACAACCGGCTTTATCGTCCCCTCAGCCAATACGAGGGCACGCCGGTCGGCCTGACCGTGCAGCCCATCGACGAAAGGTAGGGGGCGCTCTCCGAGCGCATCTCAAGCTGTCTGGTCAGCTTTTTCCTGGCTAGCACTTCGTGCTAGAAATGTATCCCGGACGCGGTTGGAAGCCCTCTATTCTTGCCAATGTGCCTTTCGCACTTGGAAACCATGGATTGACTGTGGGGCATGGCGCCGTCATTCTTGTGCGAGACCGGCCCCGACAATGCAAGTCATCTCTCCACCAGAAATTCACACCTTGAGTCCCGATGAGGCGCGAGCCGTAAGAACTCGACCCCGGGAGCAGGGCAACAAGGCAGAGTTTCTACGCGCGATTGTAGGCACGATGACTCAGCGGGAGGCGGACGAAATGGAGCGAGTGATCGACGCCGCGTGCGAACGAATCGAAAACTGACTTGGAAGTCTGCTTTCTCGACACTTGCACGGTTTTGGATTTGAGGCGTGCGCACCCTTCGGCGATCGCTGCCGTCAGCCTTTTCGACGAGTTTCTCATCTCCTTTACTGTTTTGGGTGAATTGGTTCGCGGCGCCTATGGCTCTGGTCACCCCGCCAGGGAGTTTGCGCGAATCGAAGGTTGGCTCAGCCGGGATCGAATTGTCGGTGGAGACAGCAAAACGGCTTACGTTTATGGCGAGGTGCTTGCCGACTTGGAAGATCGGGGCGTGCGAATTCCCACAAACGATGTTTGGGTGGCGGCCGTTGCCATCCAGTTGGATTATCCCCTCATCTCACGCGACGCGCACTTCGCTCGCGTTAGCGGTCTGCGCTGGTCAGGTTACTGACATGTGAGGGGCGGTCGCTCTGCCGTAAGATTTATGGTGGCCTAACCCCAAAAACACCGCAGGTCAGCGGATCTGGCTCCATAAGGCGGGCGCCTCAGAGCGGTTTATCCGTCATCCGGCTTACCTTAAGGCTTGAATTTACCCCAATACTCCTGGGAGTCATCCATTACCGGCTCCAACTCCTTGACCGTCTCCGCGCTGACTTTCACGTGATCCTCGATTTTCGGTCCGATCACGTAGGGCCGTCCCGTCACATCCTTGCCGCCAGACTCGTAGATCGGCGCGCCCGGCTTCAGGTATTTGCGGATTTCCTCCCACGTGACCGGCGCATCCATGGACAGATTCTGTTTGGAGGCGTAATCGTCAATCGCCTGGCTGATCGCTTCGGCGCCGGCGAGGATGAAATCTGCCTTCTGTTTCAATTCGGATTTGTCCGCCGTTTCCTTGGAGACTGGCGTGATCGTCGTCAGGTTGTCGACATTGACCCAACTTTCGCCCGCCTTGGTGCGCACCCGCATCCAACTGGTATTGGAGAGTTCCAGTACCCGGACCAGATCTTCCTCATTGCCGTCGAGCACGTAGACGCTGTCCACTTTGAGAAAACCCGGCAGGTGGTTTACCGTTCCCGCCGGTTGTTGCGCCAGCGTCGTCGCGGCAAAGCCCAAGCCGGCTGCGCCAAGAATCATTAACAAATTTTTCAGCATCATAGGGAAGTGGGCTGGAGCGGTCTGAGTCACACCGCAAGCGTTGGGGCGGGAGGCGGTTTAAGGAAAGGACTGAAAGAGGGAAACACCGGCGGAACGGATCGCCGCAAAGTTGGCCGGAAGAAACAGCAAGCGCAAGCTGTTGAACACCACAATGACCGTGCTGCCTTCGTGCGCCGCCACGCCCAACCCCAGCGGCACCACTCCGCCCAAGCCGCCGATGACCATGACGACCACCGTCCCGAGCGCCAGCACCAGGTTTTGGCGGATCACGCGCTCCGTCCGCCGACTCAGGTCGTAGGCGACCAGGAAATTCTCCAGCCGGTCATTCATCAGGATGACGGCAGCTTGTTCGAGCGCGGCATCGGACCCCCGGCCGCCCATGGCCACGCTGATGTCCGCGGCGGCCAGGCTGGGTGCATCGTTGACGCCATCGCCGATCATGGCGACACGGCGGCGGCCATTTTGCTTGAGGTCCTGGATGGCCGCGAGCTTCTGGTCCGGCAGCAGTTCCGCCCGGACTTCGGCGATCCCGAGATCGCGCGCCAGACGTTCGGCCGTGGCGCGGCGATCGCCGGTCAGCATGATCGTTTGCACGTTTTCGGCCTGGAGCCGGGCGAGCATTGCGGCGGATTCCGGCCGCACCGTGTCTTGGAAAATGAGCCGGCCCGCCAGGCCGGGACCGCCGACGAATACTTCCGCCGTGCCATCTTCCGCGGCCAGCGTGCGTTTGTTCCAATCCGCCGGCAGATATTCGGCGATCAGCGCCTGCCGTCCGAGTGCATAAGTCCGGTAATTGAAAGTCGCCCGCAGCCCCTGGCCCGGCAGGGATTCGAAGTTCGCGGGTTCCTCCAGCGGCAGGGAATCCGCCTGGCCGCTGCTTTTGAGGGCGCGGGATAGCGGATGATCCGAAAACCGCGCCAGATTATAGGCGATCCGGCGCAGATCGGCCTCCATGCCCGTGAACATCTCCACGCGGGTCAACCGCAGCTCGCCGGCCGTGAGCGTCCCGGTTTTATCGAGCGCCACCACGTCCACTTTGGCCAACGCTTCCAGTGCCGCTCCGCCCCGAAACAAAATCCCGCGGCGCGCGCCGAAAGCGATAGCCGAGAGAATGGCCGACGGAATGCTCAAGACCAGTGCGCAGGGCGACGCCACCACCAGCAAGGTCATGGCCCGGTAAAAGGCGCTGTGCGGCGCGCCCGCCGCGGAGATGAACGCCGGCAGCCGTAACCCGAGCCACCAGACAAAGAACATCGCCGCGCAAAGACCCAGCACTCCGTAAGTGTAATGGGTGCCGAAACGGTCGGTGAAACGCTGCGCCGGTGCGCGCATCTTCTGGGCGTTCTCGATCAGGGCGATCACCTTTTGCAAGGCGCTTTCGCTGGCCGGGCGCAGGACGCGCCCCTCGATTACCCCGTGCAAATTGAGGGTGCCGGAGTACGCCTCGTCGCCGCGCGCTTTCGGTACCGGCCGGGCCTCGCCGGTCAGGTTGGATTCGTCGCATTCGCTTGTGCCCTTGGTAATGCGCACATCCACCGGGATGTGCTGGCCGCCCGTGACGCGGACGATCAACCCCGGCACCAGGTCGTCGACCGCCAGGACCTGCTCGCTTCCGTCAGCCTGGATGACCGTGGCGGTCTTGGGCGCTCCCTCCAACAAGGAGCCGATCTCTTTCTGCGTGCGATCCAGGGCGTAATGCTCCATCGCGCCCGAGGCGCTGAAGAGGAACAGCAGCAAGGCGCCTTCGTGCCACGCGCCGATCGCCGCGGCGCCGACCGCCACTGCCAGCATGAGAAAATGGACGTCCAGCGCGCCTTCCCCGATCTTTTCCCAGGTCTCTTCGGCCGCCTCCCAGGCGCCGAGGAGGTAAGCCGTCAGCCAACAGCCCAGGATCACGAAAGCGGGTGCCCCGAGGCGTTCGGCCGCGAGGCCCGCCAAGCCGGCCAGGAGACAACCGGCGGCCTGGAGCCCGAGCGTTTTCCACTCGTCGGCCGCGTGCGCCGGCGGCGCTTCGAGCTTGCGGGCCACGAACTTTGGCCAGCGTAACTTTTCCCAGCGCCAGAAGTGGATCGCCGTCGAGCACGTCTGCTTCTCGATCAACGTGTTGCCCAGCACCTGCTTGACGACCACCCGCCCGTCCGCGCGCGTACCGATCTGCGCTCCGCATTGCGTGCAACTGCCATGGGCATCCGCCACCCCGCAGCGCGAGCCGTGCGGCTGGTTGACCGCTTCTGCCACGCGTTTGGCCAGGCGCGCGCCGGGGTCGGCCCCCAGGGTGGCCATGGCCAGTTGTCGGGTGCGGGCCTCGAACGCGACGGCTTCCAAACGTGGCTCTTCGGCCAGAATGCGCGCCACATTTTGCACCGTGCAGGAGTGGGCCTCCTCGGTCCGGACGGGGTCCGGGAGGAGTGCGGCGGTTTTCTTCATTCGCGCAAAAACAGGGCGGCGCACAGTGGGTTTAAACCTGCCGGATACACCCAATAGAACCGGCCCGCGCCGCAGCCTCGATATTCTCTCAGTATGTCACAAGGTACAACCGGAAATGTCATCGCGGCGCTGGCCAGTTTCTTCATCCCGGGCCTGGGCCAGTTGCTGCAAGGGCGCGTGCTGGCGGCGATCTTTTACTTCCTTCTTTCCGGCGTGATTTGGGTCGTGACGCTCGGCTTCCTGGGCGTGCTGGGCCACATCATCGCTTGCCTGGATGCGGCGGTCCATCACACGGACATCAGCCGGAGCTTGTAACGCGTTTTGGAGGGCGAGTTCGAACTGGTCGCTTTGTCCAACGGCGTCCAAAGTTTGCGCTCGCGCCGGAACGGCCAGACCTTTCATCCCGTGGTGGGACCAGCCGCGGAAGCAAAGGCGATCCATTTGGCCGGAACCCGGCTGTTCGAGCGCGCCAATGCGCAGGTTGGCGGTACCTTTACAATCTGGGATGTCGGGCTGGGGGCGGCGGCGAATGCCGTGGCCGCGATGGACGGCTTGCGGGCCGGCTATGTGGGCGCGTCCGACCTGCGCCTGCTGAGTTTCGATGTATCGCTGGGGGCGTTGGACTTTGCGGTGGCGAACGCGGAGAAGCTCGAATACCCGGCTGCTTACCGGCGCGAATTGATGGCCCTCCGGCGGGACGGCACGGCTGGCGTCCTAATAGCTACAGGAGCCGGGCGGTTGCGCTGGCAACTGCACTTGGCTGATTTCCCCGCTTTACTGGCAGGTGCCACGGAGTTGCCGGCGCCTGACGCCATCTTTTTTGATCCTTACTCGCCGGCGGTGAACCCAGAGATGTGGACGCTGGATCTGTTTGCCGCCTTGCACGCCCGTTTGCGGTCCGCTGTGCCGTGCCTGCTGACGACTTATACCCGCTCGACCGCAGTCCGCGTGACGCTCCTGTTGGCCGGCTTTTACGTGGGCCTAGGCCATGCCACGGGCGAAAAGGACGAGACGACGATTGCCTCCAACGATTCAAGCCTTCTGCAACGTCCACTGGGGCGTCATTGGCTGGAGAATAAGGTCTACGCCTCGACCAACGCCGCGCCCTTGCGCGCGGGCACGCACCCGCTGGTGCAAGCACCCATCGGCGAAGCCGATTACGAGCAGCTCAAGGCACATCCGCAGTTTCGTTAAAAAAGGTAGGGAGCGCTCTCCGAGCGCGTCCGTGACTGTCTGGAGAACCTCGCTACGACGCAGCGGCCGCATGGGTTCGTTGAGCGTCTTCCAGACAGCTTGGGATGCGCTCGGAGAGCGCTCCCTACCTTTTTTGGAGCCGCTCCGCGGCCAGTCCCCTAAAACAGGTCCGGCTGTCCGCTCGCCCTGCTGGCGGGCGGCTTCAGCCCGAGCTTGGCGTACGCCTTGGGCATGGCCATCCGACCTTGCGGCGTCCGCTTCAGATACCCCTGCATAATCAGGTACGGCTCATGCACCTCCTCCAGCGTCCCGGCTTCTTCCCCGACCGCCACCGAAAGCGAACTCAAGCCGACCGGGCCGCCGCCGAATTTATGGATGAGGGCCTCGATGACGCGCTTGTCCATTTCGTCGAAGCCGTCCTCGTCAATGTCGCGCATGGCCAGGGCGGCGTCGGCGACTTCGCGATTGATGCGGCCCGCCGCCCGGACCTGGGCGAAATCGCGTACCCAACGCAGCAGATTGTTGGCGATGCGCGGCGTTCCCCGGGAACGCTGCGCAATTTCCAGGGCGCCCGCCGCATCGATCTCCACGTCGATCAAGCCGGCGCTCCGCTGCACGATCACCCGCAAATGCTCGGCCGCGTAGTAGTCGAGGCGGCAATCCATGCCGAACCGCGAGCGCAACGGCGCGCTGATCATGCCCGACCGCGTCGTGGCTCCGATCAAAGTAAACTTGGGCAGGTTGAGCCGGACGGAGCGGGCGTTGGGCCCCTGGTCGATGATGATATCGAGTTTGTAGTCCTCCATCGCCGGATAGAGGTATTCCTCGATCGTAGCCTGCAGCCGGTGAATCTCATCGATAAAGAGCACGTCGCCTCGTTCAAGCGTGGTGAGCAATCCCGCCAGATCACCGGCCTTTTCGATGACGGGGCCACTGGTGTTCTTAATCGCGACGTCCATCGACTGCGCGACGATATGCGCGAGGGTGGTCTTGCCCAAGCCGGGCGGGCCGCTCAAAAGAATGTGCTCGAGTACATCTCCCCTGCCCCGCGCCGCGGAGACGAGCAGCTCCAGCCGTTCCCGCACCTTGTCCTGGCCCGCGAACTCGCTGAAAGCCGGCGGCCGCAACGAAACGTCGAAGGGCGTTTCGGCGGCTTGCTCCTCGGCGTTTTTCTTCATGCGGCGCCGCCGAGCTTAGCAGGTTGAGCAGCCGTGACTAGCATCCGCTCCGGCCCGGCGCGGACAAGGTCACCTTGTCGTAGATTTCCGCCAGCGGCAGGTGGCAGTCGATACTGGCAAGGCGCAGATGATTGGAGGGATGTTCATATTCCTCGTACGTCCAGACGCCGCTGGGCTGGAGCGTATGCTGTTCGACGCGCATCCGGTCGGCGCAAACCAGCACATAATCTGTCAGCGAATCCAATTTCCGGTAACGGGCAAACTTGTCGCCCCGATCAAACGCTTCGGTGGACGGCGAGAGCACCTCGAAAATGACCTGGGGGTTGAGCAGACTGGGCGGGTTACCGGTGGTTTCAAGCTTCGGCTCTCCGCAGAGCGCCATCACATCCGGATAGGTGTAGAGGTCGCCCGCTGCCACTCTCAAGCGGATATCGGTGAAGTAAACATGGCAGGCGCGGCCGCGAAACCGGGTGCCCAACGCGATGATGATGTTGCCAATGACTTCGTTATGACTGATCTGCGTGCCCGCCATGGCGAAAATCTCGCCGGCGACATACTGGCTCTTGTACTCGGCTTTGACTTCTAGGGCCAGGTACTCTTCCGGGGTGAACTGGCGTTTAGGCAGAGCGCTCATTCTTCGGGGAAGATTAAACGCTCTTGCTCCGGCCTTGGCAAACGGCTTCTCAGCAGCGGCCAGGCGTGATCGGTGAACCCGGCACGTTGACACCTCGGCACAGGCGGCTAAGCTCGCAATCCGCTCCGTACCTGCCGAATTCCTTCCTCTTCGACTCTCCATGGCTACCAAAAAACCCGCCGCGCGTCCGACTCCTGTCTCTACGAAATCCGTCAGCCTGGGCCGCGGTGGTGTCGCCGCTGCCCGGCCCGCCAAGAACGGAACGAAAGCATCCGCTCGCGCCAAAGCCACCGCGCCCGCGCGTAAGCCGGTGCTCGCCAAGACAGCCAGGAAGAGCCCGTCGGCCAAGTCCGTTCCGGCCAAAGCCCCTGCCCCGGCCAAAGCCAAGGCCGGCCGCTACGTTTACTACTTCGGCGACGGCACGGCGGACGGTGACGGCTCGATGAAGCCGCTCCTCGGTGGCAAGGGCGCCAATCTCGCGGAAATGACCCGGATCGGCCTGCCCGTGCCTCCCGGTTTCACCATTACCACGGAAGTCTGCACGTACTTCTACGAGCACAAACGCACCTACCCGCCGGAGCTCGACGGCCAGATCGAAAAGGCCCTGGCGAAGATCGAGAAATCCGTCGGCAAAAAGCTTGGCGGCACCGACAACCCCCTGCTGCTTTCGGTCCGCTCCGGTGCGCGGGATTCCATGCCGGGAATGATGGACACCATCCTCAACCTGGGCATGAACGACACGACGGTCGAGATCGTCGCGCAAAAGACCGCCAATCCGCGGTTCGCGTACGACAGCTACCGCCGCTTTCTGCAAATGTATGGCGACGTCGTCATGGGCGTGCAAAAACGCGCCGGTGAAGATCACGAGCCTTTCGAGACGGTCATCGAGGAGATCAAGCACGGGGCCGGTGTCGAGCTCGATAGCGACCTGAGCGTCGACGACCTCAAGAAACTGGTGCAGGCCTTCAAGGATCTAATTAAGGAGCGTACCGGCCAAAGCTTCCCGCAGAATCCGCGCGAGCAGTTGAAGGGCTCGATCGGCGCGGTTTTCGGTTCCTGGATGAACGACCGCGCCATCGTTTATCGCCGCAAGTACGGCATCCCGAGCGAGTGGGGTACCGCCGTCAACGTGCAAACCATGGTTTTCGGCAACATGGGCGATTCGAGCGCCACCGGCGTCGCTTTTACGCGCGATCCCGCCACGGGCGAAAAAGTGTTCTACGGCGAGTACCTCATCAACGCCCAGGGCGAGGACGTGGTCGCCGGGGTGCGGACGCCCAAGCCAGTGGCGGAGTTGGGCCGGGAAATGCCGGCTTCCTACAAGCAGCTCCTGAAGGTGCGCGACACGCTGGAGAAACATTTCCGCGACATGCAGGATCTGGAGTTCACGATCGAGGACAACCGTCTTTTCATCCTCCAAACCCGCAATGGCAAGCGTACCGGCACCGCCGCGGTTCGCATTGCGACCGAGATGGTCAAGGAGCGGTTCATCACCCGGCAAGACGCCATTAAACGCATCCCGGCCGACAGCCTGAGCCAGATCCTCGCGCCAATTTTCGACCGGGCCTCCGTCAAGAGCGCCAAAGTCATCGGCAAGGGCTTGCCCGCCGGCCCCGGCGCGGCCAGCGGCAAGGTGGTTTTCAACGCGGAGGATGCCGTCGAGATGGCGCACCGCGGCGAGAAGGTCGTGCTGGTGCGCATCGAGACCAGTCCCGAGGATTTGCGCGGGATGATCGCCGCCGAGGGCATTCTGACGGCGCGCGGCGGCGTGAGCAGCCATGCGGCGCTGGTTGCCCGGCAGATGGGCAAGGTGTGCGTCTGCGGCGCGTCCAATCTCGTGATTGATTACGGGAAGAAGACCGTCTCAGCCGGGGACGTGGTCTTGAACAAGGGGGACTTTATTTCCATCGACGGCACGAGCGGCGAAGTCTTCGCCGGCGAGGTCAAGACGGCACCTTCCGAGGTGGTCCAGGTGCTGGTCGCCAAGACGCTCGACGGGAAAAAGAGCCGTGCCTTCCAGGAGTTCGACGCCCTGATGAAGATGGCCGACAGCTTCCGCACGTTGCAGATCCGCACCAACGCGGACACACCGGATCAGGTGGCCAACGCCGTGGCTTTCGGCGCGCAAGGCGTCGGCTTGACCCGCACCGAGCACATGTTTTTCGAGGGCGACCGCATCGACGCCATGCGCGAGATGATCCTGGCCGATGGCGTGGAAGCCCGCAAGACGGCGCTGGCCAAGCTGTTGCCCTATCAACGGGATGACTTCGCCGGGATTTTCCGCGAACTCAAAGGCCTGCCCGCCACCATCCGCTTCCTCGATCCGCCCTTACACGAGTTTCTGCCGCACGACAAGGCGCAGCAGGAGGATCTCGCCCGCAAGATCGGCGTCAGCGCGGAACGCATTGCCGCGCGGGTGAACGAGTTGCACGAGTTCAACCCCATGCTGGGGCATCGGGGCTGCCGGCTCGGATTGAGCTTCCCGGAAATCAGCGAAATGCAGGCGCGCGCCGTTTTTGAGGCTGCGGCCCTGGTCATGAGCGAGAAGATCAAGGTCAAGGCCGAGATCATGATCCCGCTGGTGGGTTTCCCGCGCGAGTTGCAGTTGCAAATCGAGGTCGTCCATCGGGTGGCCGCGGAAGTGGCCAAGGAAAAGAAGATCAAGAAAATCGATTACCTGGTCGGCACGATGATCGAGATCCCCCGCGCCTGCGTGGTAGCGGATGAGATCGCCAAGAGCGCCGAGTTCTTCTCTTTCGGCACCAACGACTTAACGCAGACGACCCTGGGCATGAGCCGCGATGACAGCGGCAGTTTCCTGCCGCACTACGCGGAGTTGGAAATCCTGCCGACGAACCCCTTCGCCTCGATTGATCAGAGCGGCGTGGGCGAGTTGATGCGCATGGCGGTGGCTAAAGGCCGCGAGACCCGTCCCGGCATTAAGCTGGGCATCTGCGGCGAGCACGGCGGCGAACCGACGAGCGTCAAATTCTGCCATCGGCTCGGCCTCGCCTACGTGAGTTGCAGCCCGTTTCGGGTGCCAATCGCGCGTTTGGCGGCAGCCCAAGCAGCGCTGGAGGGGTAAGGCTACCAGCGACCAGCATTCCCTCGGTGTACCGGGCAGCCTGCGCCTGGCTACACCAAGGGTTTGTAATCTCCTGCGACGGCGAATTGCATCTCTTCCGCATTCTCAATCTGCCGGGAAGCGTCTAGCACCTCGAAGCGGACCACGCCGCCGTCGTAGCCGAAGTCCGCGATGACTCCGGGGCGCACTTCATCGCTCTCGCGAATCTGGGCGTCGCGCAGCACGAGGGTGAGAGTGTCTGTTTCCCGGTCGTAGGTGGCTTTCATCCGTATTTCGCGGACTTCGATGTTTTATACACCGTGATGACGACTCGTTCCAGCTCGGTCTCCTCCACGACGATACGGAGCAACATTTCTTGGGCGAGCAATCGGTCGTGGAAACGGCGCTGGTAGACGACCCCTGGCGGTCTGCCTTCGGCTACGCGATCCGGCAGAATCAGCGTTCGATCCGCCTCCTCGCGCGAAATGTCGCGCGCCGCGAGATCATCCAGGGCGTGTTGTGTCCAGCGGATCGGATTCAATTAGCAGGTTGCCGGGAGTTCAGTGCGAACACTCTGGGAGACAGGCCTGGCGGTGAAAACGCGGACACCCTCCGCCGCGCCCTGTTCAAATTATTTGTAAAATATTTTTGACACATTCACCGATTTTCGCATAAACACGCCTTGGTCGTGCGCCGGCAGCGGTGGTGCGATCTCCGTTTTTGCGAGAGAAGCTGCCCTGCTTGGCCGGTGAGCAAGCCTGGGTTGGTCCTGCGAGCGGAACGCCTTAACCTAGACAGAACCTTATAAACACAACCATGATGAGAACCTTGCTTGGGAAGAAAATTCCCGTTTCCCGATGGGCCTTGGCCGTCGGTCTTAGCAGTTCCTTGCTCGCGCTCGGCGCTGTTTCGGCACAAGACGTCACCAATCCGACGACCGCGCAGGCGCCTGAGACCGCTGCCTCCGAGCGCGTCGTCGTCACCGGTTCGAACATTCCTACTTCCGAGGAAGTCGGCGAAGCTCCGGTTGATACGATCGACCAGGCCGCGCGTGATCGCACCGGCCAGGAAGACATCGAGAGCGAGCTGATCCGGGCCAATCCCGCGGTTTCCTCCGGCAACAACAACGTCGGCCAGAACAACGCAAGCACCAACACGGGAGCGACCTTCGGCGGAGCCGCGGTGACCATTCACGGTCTGCCGACACTCGTGCTGTTGGACGGCCGACGTTTGACTGATGCTTCGGCCGAGGCCGCCGGCGGCATCGCCTTCTCCGACGTCAATCTCTTTCCATCGGCGTTGGTTAAGCGCATCGAGGTCCTGAAGGACGGTGCGTCGCCGATCTATGGCTCGGAAGCCATCGGTGGTGTTATCAACGTCATTCTCGATCAGGACTTCACCGGGTTTGATTTTGCCACCCGCTACGGCTTTACGGAGAAGAGCGATATTCATGACGAGCGCTACAGCGGCATTATCGGACTTGGTGATGACAAGACGCACCTCGTCCTCGGTGCGGAATACGTGGAGCAAGATCCCATCTATAATCGGGATCGTGATTTCTCGAGTTCCTACTTCGCCACGACGACCTTCGGTGGCGTCACCCGGTTCAACGGTGGACTTTTCACGCTGGCGCCGGCCCTAAACAGCCCGAACGATGTGGTTCCCGCGGGCAGCGTTCCGTTGCCAACGGCCGGAACCAATCCGCTCCCGGGGGTATACGCCTCGAATCCTAATGCGCGCTTTGGCTTCAACTTGTCCAATGCCACTACTATCACCACGGATCAAAATCGCCTCAACGTGTTCGCTTCGGGCGACCGCCAGTTGCTCGGCGACCATGTCGTGGCGTTTACCGACTTCCTCTACGCAAGCAGCTATGCGCAAAGCTATCTGAACGCCCAGCCTCTTTCCAACGGCTTCGGTGTCGAGATCCCCTTCGGGGCTCCCTACAATCCGTTCAATCAGACGATTAACGCCGCTAATCAGGGGACCGTCACGGTCAACAACCGCTTTACCGCCCTGCCTCGCGTCTACCGCGATGACATCAACTTCTATCGCGTGGTGGCGGGGTTGAAAGGCGAGATCATCAAGGATTACAACTATGAGGTAGCGTTTAACTCCAGCCGTGATCAGACGACCTTCACCAATCCGAACCTAGTCGTCCTCAGCGACGTGGACGATGCGGTGAAAGGCGGGTACGACGCCGCTGGCAATCAGGTTCCGGCTACCTTCAGCGCGGATGGCAAGACCTTGCTCACGCCCGCGGGGAATTACTCCGTGGTGCGCGGTAACCTCCAGCCGGCGCTCGACTTCTTTGCCCGGAATAATCCGGCTGCCTCCTTGCAGAATATCGGTGGCACCGAGATCGCGCTGCTCCAGTCGAAGTTCTCGGGAGTGGATGGCAAAGTGACCGGTTTCCCGTTCACCCTGCCGGCCGGTCCGTTCGGCTTTGCGGCTGGCGGTGAGTATCGCCATGAAAACCTCAAATCGGTCACCAGTAATGATATCTTCGTCGACAGTGCGTCGCCGGCCGATATCGATGTGGGTCGTGACGAGTTCGCCGTTTTCGCTGAAATCAGCGTCCCGGTCATCGGGCCGGACATGAAGATCCCGGGCATCTATTCGCTTGACCTGGACGGCGCGGTGCGTTTTGAGAATTACTCGGACGCCGGCGGTGACACCGTGGGTAAAGCGGGTTTCGTCCTGCGTCCGATCAAGGATGTCGCCTTCCGCGGGACGTATTCCGCGAGCTTTATCGCCCCGACGCTTTTCGACACCAGCGGACCTGAAAGCATTGGTTCGACCTCGTCGATCACCTTGACTGCGGCCACTGGCTCGGAGCAAGGCAACGGCGAAGCTGGCTCCAACCCGGATCTGGGCACTTCCCGGGCCGACACCTATACCCTGGGTGTGGTGGTCTCGCCTCACTGGGTTGAAGGCCTGACGATGAACGTCGACTTCTTCCACGTCGAGCAGAAGAGCCTGATCGGAGTCATCGGTGACAGCACGATTATCCCCAGCGTCGATGCCTTGGGAGCGGCCTCACCGTTTGCTTCCCTCGTGCATTTGGGCAGCTTCACCGGACCGACCGGAACGTACCTGCCAACCACGCAGCCTGGCCACTTCCTGGCTGGCAACCTGCCGGAGTACTTCGTGACGTCGAATGAAATCAACGGCGGTGGCCAGCGCATCGGTGGCCTTGATTTCGGCATCCATTACACGCATGACTTCGGGAGGTTTGGTCAGGCCAGCGCTGGGTGCGACGGCACTTACTACCTGCAGTTCAAGACTCAGACGCTGCCGGGCACGGAATTTTATAACGTGATCGGTTTCTACACGGGCGGTGCTGAATTGGGCTCCACGACCGGGTCGGAAATCGCGCAGTACCATTTGACTCCTGAACTGGAGTACAAGTGGGGTGGCGCGACTGTTTCCGCCTTGGGTAATTACACCCCGAGGGTACGTGATGCTGCCAGCGTCAGTCTTGATCCGACGCCGGGTCTGGGCGGTATCAATCCGGACAAGAATGACAGCAACAGCATCGTGGCCGCCACGGGAGGCGCCGATCACCTGGCCGTGATTCGCGATTACTTCACCATCGACCTCCTCGCGTCCTACGAGTTCGGCTTGAAGAAGCCGGATATGGCGGAGCCCATGGCTCCGGCCAAGGAAGGCAAGGACGCGAAGGGTGGCAAGGACACGAAGAGCAGTGCGATGATGGCGAAGGAGATGATTACCAATCACCTGCTTGACGGTCTGAAGATATCGTTTGGTGTCGATAACGTCACCAACGCGCGGCCGCCGTTGATCAGCGACTCGCCGGATGCGACCGCCACGGATGCCGGCATCTACGATCCGTATCAGCGCCGCTACTACATCGTGGTGGAAAAGAAGTTCTAGGAACACCACCAGGAATAAAGAGAAAGGCCGGGCGAAAGCCCGGCCTTTTTCTGTTTACAGATAGTGAATCAGCCGATATTGTAGCCAGGCCCCCTTTCAGTTTAACAATACACAAAAAGGTCTCTTCTATGAAAACAAACTTGCTGATCCTTGGTCTGGCGGCTTGCCTGGCAACGCCGGTGTTCTCACTGCAGGCGGATGGTATCAAAGCCAAAAAGAAAATGGTCCAATCCAGTCCGACACAGACCAATAGCGCCATGCGTACCGCCAGTGCCACGCGGACTGCCGCGGTTGCCCATCCGAACCGGGAGACCTTTTACATCACCAACTATACGGTTACCGGATCGCTGATCCCGGTGGTTGTGACGAGGTATCGTGGTGCGAATGTTTCGTCGTCACCCCGAGTCAGCTACGATCAGACTGACCTGAACACCACGGGAGCCAACGATGTCGGCAGCGAACTGGTGGCGCGAGATCCCGCCATCAGCTTTGCCCGGACCCGTTAGGCTCACTTTGTCTCGAGTGCACCGTCGCCCGGTGGCGAATTCGGGTGACATCAGGGCTTGGCGCTTGTATAAAAGCGGGCCTCCATGAGACGTCCCTTCCTATACTGCTCTGCCCTGTTCGCCGTCTTTGCTGTTGTGTGGATGGCCACCGCCGCTGTCTGCTCGGCGCAAGATCCGAGCGCAACCGGAGCGGATTTTCCGGGCATGAAGAAGGCCCTGACGGCCCAACAATACGCGGCTGCGGGTCTCGACAAGCTTTCAGCCGAGGAACGAGCTAAACTGGACGAATACTTGCGCGGGTATTTCACCGGCGCGACACAGCAAGTTGTGCAGCGAGCCGTGGAGAAAGCGTCCGCTCAGGCGGTCGATCAAGCCGTCAAGGAGCATCGGGCCGAACCGCCGCAGCTGATTGAAAGTCATATCATCGGCTCAGTGGACGGCTGGAGAAGCGGGCAGATCTTTGTGCTCGAGAATGGGCAGCACTGGAAAGTGACGGATAACGAACATCACTACTTCGCTCCGGTCGTTAATCCCGATGTGTTCATCGTTCGCGCCGACATCTTCGGCTATAAGATGGCTATCGCCGGTGGCGGCACCGTGCGGGTGATAAGGACCAAGTAGACACGCGTGCTTCTTCGCGACGCCTTCAGGATAATCGAGGACGGGTTGAAAGAGCTGTCTGTCTCGGCCCTGCCCCGCGCGCCGCAAGACCTCACGCCTCGACATGTTTACAAGCTGCTGCGCGGCAGCGATCAACGCTAGCTTGCTCTGGTCCGCTCCAACTGGGCCGTGACTATTTCGCCGACCGTCGTTTCCAGCGAGCGGCTGATGCCCCAGCACGGATAATGGCTGCGCATCTTGCGCAAATCGCTGTAGTAACAGATGTGATCGCCCGCGCGTGGCTCTTCCACGTAGGTGTAAACCTGAGCCAGGCCGGAGAACTTCTCCGCCAGGTCGAAGGCTTCCAGAATCGAACAGGAGTTGTCCTTGCCGCCGCCCAGGTTGTAGACCTCCGCCACGCGCGGCGCCTCGGCGAAAGCGTGCATGAACCGCGCGACATCGTAGGCGTGAATGTTGTCGCGGACCTGCTTGCCTTTGTAGCCGAAGACCTTGTATTCGCGGCCTTCCAAATTGCACTTCACCAGGTAGCTGAGAAAGCCGTGCAACTCCACCCCGGCGTGGTTCGGGCCGGTGAGACAACCGCCGCGCAGGCAACACGTTGGCAGGCCGAAATAGCGTCCGTATTCCTGCACCATCACGTCGGCCGCGACCTTTGAAGCCCCGAAGAGTGAGTGTTTGGATTGATCGATGGAGAAGCTCTCGGCAATGCCATGCACATATTGCGGGTCATCGAAATCCCACCGCGACGACAGCTCGACCAGCGCGATGCGATTGGGCGCGTCACCGTACACCTTGTTGGTGGACATGTGGATGAACGGCGTCTCCGGGCAGCCCTGGCGCGCTGCCTCCAACAAATTCAGGGTGCCGACCGCATTGGTGTCAAAATCGTCGAACGGAATGGCGCCCGCACGGTCGTGGCTGGGTTGCGCCGCCGTGTGCACGATGACATCCGGCCGGATCTGGGCCACCAGCGCGAGCATGCGCGCCCGTTCCCGGATATCGACCTCGTGGTGCTGGTACCCGCTGATCGTCTGCCCCAGTCGCTGCTGATTCCAGCGCGTATCGCCAGCCGGACCAAAAAACACCGCCCGCTGATTGTTATCGATCCCGTGGATCTGAAAACCAGCCTCGTGAAAAAAGAGGGCAACTTCGGAGCCGATTAACCCGGACGACCCGGTGATCAGGCAACGCTTCATGCTGGCTTTGACCGCTACAGCTTGAAGCCGGCGCCCATGGCGTCGTTATGGAACATCTGGACGGTATCCAGCGAGAGATCGGTCAAGTCCATGCCGCCCATCTTGATGGCTTTGGCCAGGATATCGTGAGGAACCGTCACGATCTGGCAGCCGCAGGCGGCGGCCTGGAAAATATTGAGCACCTCGCGCACGCTGGCCCAGAGCAATTCGCCATCCGGGTGGCCGCTGAGAAGCTCGAGCGAATCCCGCATGATCGGCAGGGGGTCCGTTCCCGTATCCGCGATGCGCCCAGCGAAGACCGAAATGACCGAGGGGACTTTCGGATCCAGCGCTGCGGCGACGCCCTGCACCTGCTCGCGGGTGAGGAGCGCCGTGACATTCAACTTCACGCCGTCGGCCGCCAGCTCGCGAATGAGCGGCAGCGCCGATTCGCGGCGCGTGTTCGTGATGGGTATTTTGACGTAAACGTTCTCCTGCCAGTCGCGGATCTTGAGCGCCTGGCGATGCATGTCCTCGAATTCATCCGAGAACACTTCGAAGGAAATCGGCTTGTCCGTAATCACCTCGAGCAACGACTTGGCAAAGCCTTCATAATCGGAAATGCCGACCTTCTTCATCAGAGTCGGGTTCGTGGTCAGGCCCTGAATGAAGGGCTTTTTATAAAGCTCGATCATGCCGGCGCGATCAGCGCCGTCGGCGAAGATTTTGACCGGCAGATTGACCAGGAGGTCGGTGCTCATACCTCGAACATAGGGGAGGGGAACGCTTTTTGCACAGGCATTTTCGGCTCCAGTCCGAGCCAAAGACTAGCGCGTTTGGTCCAGGATGATCTCCACGGCTTCCGCGAAGGAGTTGACCGTGAAATCCGGGGCCTGCCGCAGTTCCTCCGCATAGCCGCGGTCGACGAAGATCGTCCGGCAGCCCGCCGCCTGCCCGCAGTCGACGTCCCGCCAGCGATCGCCCACCATGAAGCTCGTACTGAGTTGGATGCCGAGCGCATCCGCCGCCTGCAAGAGCATGCCCGGGGCGGGTTTCCGGCAGGCGCAAGAGGAAGCGGCACCCCCAGCGTGATAACACACCTCCACGCGATCAATCGGCAAGGCTGCGGTCATGACGGCGTGCATGGCTTCGACATGCTCCCGGGCCTGCGTGCCGCGGCCGACATCCGGCTGATTGGTTGCGACGACCAGGAGATACCCGGCGGCCTTCAGACGGGCGCAACCGGCGGGTACGTCGTCATAGATATCGAACTCTTCGACATCGGCGGGAGGGAAGGGCAGTCCATCGCGCACGACCGGACGGTTGATGACGCCGTCCCGGTCCAGGAAGACGGCGGGAATAAAGGTCCGATCCACAAGGCGGGATCAACTGTCGGACGGCATTGGCAGGGGCCCGTCGACGGTGAGGCGGGCGATCAGCAACGGCGAGACTATTGCGCAAGTATCGTCGTCGTAAAAGACGATCACGCGCTTGCCAGAAGGACTAATCGCGATGTGGTCCACTGTGGGAACGTGCAGGACACCACCATCCGCGGTATGAACCTTGAAAGGTATGAAGGGCTGCGCCTCAGCCAATCTGCGAATCTCAGCAGTCATGGAACGGCAGTAAGCTTACCCTGCCGGCACGATTCCGACAAGAGTTGTGTCGAGGCGCGTCCCCTCACTTCGTACTTTCCCACTTCGTCTGGGCCACCTTCAGCTTCGGGTGCGAGACGAAGAGATGCCAGACCACGGCTTGGAACGCTTCCGCGTGCGGGGTCGTGTTCTCCGGGTTCACCGTCGCGATGATGATGGCCACGTCCGCCACTTGCGCGGTATAGCCGCCGTCCCGGCCCACGATGCCGACAATGGCGCTGCCGCGCTCCTTGGCCAGTTGCAAGGCCGCCACCAGATTCGGGCTGACGTTTTTCTCCATGTTGCCGCCGCCGACCGAGAAGATCAGCAAACCGTCGCGTTCATTCAGGCGGCTGCCCTTGAGCCATTCGGCGAAGACCGTCGTCCAGCCTTCATCATTGGTGCGGGCGGTGAGTTCGGACACGTTGTCGGTGGGCGCGTAACATTCCAGGCCGGCGATCTTCCGGAAATCATTGACCGCGTGGGAGGCGTTGGCCGCGCTGCCCCCGACGCCCAGGATAAAGAGCCGGCCGCCGCGCTCCCGGATGTTTGCCAGGATGTCCACGGCGCGTTCGCATTGGGCGGGATCGATCTTCGAGACGACTTCGGCGGTTTCCCGCAGATGCTGGGCAGAGTAGTTGGTTTCCATAGAAGTGGGGAGAGGGGCCGTTACGGCTTCTGCAGGAGCGCGTCAAGTTCCGCCAGCCCGGCGTGCGAACCAATCTCATAGAACCGGTCGGCCACTTCCAGCCCGGCGAGCTGGCCTGCCAGGGATAAATCCCGGTAAACATCCGCGATGTCGAACGCTTCGCCCGCCGCGCGCCCAGCCAGGGTTTTCGCCTGCAAAAGTCCCAGGCCGTAGTCGATGTGTTGCATTTCGGCCGTCAGCGCCTTTTTGTCATAGCTGCGAATCGTGCCGTCGGCGTAGATCACGTTGCTGGTGTCCCAGCGGCCCTGATTGTGAAAAACGGTCATCAGCCCCGGTTTGCCGCTGGCCACGAACGCGCCCACGGCGGCCGCATAGTCCATCGGCAGGTAGGAATCGCCGTAAAGCACGAGAAAAGCCTCGCCGAGTTTCGGCAACGCCCGCACCAGCGCGCCCCCGGTGCCGAGCAGTTTGGCGCCGTCGAAAGAGTAGGCGAGCTGCATGCCGAAGGCGCTGCCATCGCCGAATTCCGCCTCGATCATTTCGCCGAGGAAGCCAACGCACAGCACAACGCGACGCAAACCATGGGAATGCAACAGGCGCAGTTGATGGGCCAGAAAAGGCTCACCCGCGACCGTCACCAGGGCTTTGGGGATCTTTTCGGTAATCGGCCGTAGCCGCGTAGCGAGGCCGCCGGCCAGCAGAGCAACGGGCCAGGCGGATAAAGGCGTCTCGTTCGTCACGGATCGAGCGAGGTAAATAATGAAGTGGCCGCCGCGTAGCGGCTCCAAAAAAAGGTAGGGATCGCTCTCCGAGCGACTCCGTGACTGTTCGAAGAACGCCAGCTACCACGCAGCGGCTGCACCGGCCGGGTGCGTTTCCAAACAGCTTCGGAGTCGCTCGGAGAGCGATCCCTACCTTGATGACGAGCGGCAGCTTCGCTGCCTGTCGACCCCCCGAAAATGGCTGCAAGTTTGCCCAACATGCTCTAGTCCCAATAATTAGATCACGACCTTTGTGCCCTGGAAGTCGAAGCGAAACCGGACCTCCTGCAAGCCCTGCTCCCGCATGACGTGCCGCAACTTCGCCTTATCGCTCGCGTAGAACATCAGGAAGCCGCCGCCGCCGGCACCGATCAGCTTGCCGCCCAGCGCGCCGTTGGCCATGGCGACGTCATACCAGGTGTTGATCTGCGCATTGCTCATGCCGCCGGAACGCTCCTTCTTGCGCTGCCAATGCACGTCCATCAAGGCCGCGAATCGCTCCAGTTCGCCGTTTTCCAGCGCCTGCTGGCTCTGCCGGCCGAGGTCCTTCACAAAATGGAGGTTATCGACCATCGATTTGTCCGCCTGCTTGCTCTTATCGTCCTGCTCCTTGAGAATTTTCGAGGCGGACCGCGAGTAGCCGGTAAAAAACAGCAGAAGGTTGTCTTCCAGGTTGAACCGGGTCTCTTCGCTGGTCTTGAGCGGCCAGGCCCGGACGCTGCCATCGGGCAGGAATTCGAAGCACGTGATGCCCCCGTACGCGGCGATGTACTGATCCTGCTTGCCGATGGGTTCGCCGAGTTTTTCGAGCTCGATATAGCACGCCTGCTCGGCCAATTCCGCCGGATGAATGAGGCTGCGTTTGTGCGCGTGCAAGGCCTGTAGCAGCGCCGTCGTAAAACTCCCGGAGGAGCCGAGACCCGTGCCGGCGGGGATGTCCGCCATGGCGCTCAGTTCGAGCGCGGCGGCCGGCACTTCGGTCAGCCGCATGGCTTCGCGGATGATCGGATGCTCGATCTCGTCGACCGACGCCACCCGCTCCATCTTCGAGTACTTGATGATCAACTCGGGCACGAAAGTCTCGTGCAAGGTGATGTAGACGTACTTGTCGATCGCGGCCGCGATCAAAAAGCCGGTATGCTCCCGGTAGTAGCTGGGCAAGTCGGTGCCGCCGCCGCCGAGGGAGATGCGCAAGGGGGATCGCGTGATGATCATAGTTCTCTGCTACAGGTAGCCGCTGGCTCGATAAATGTCCTCCACGACCACCAGGGCGGCGCGGGCCTCCCGCAAACCGGGCACGGGGGTGCGGGCGAGGCGGATGTCATCCAAAAAGGCGGCCATTTCACGCGACCAGGACTCGTCGCCGCGCGGATATTCCCAGATGGTGGTTTCCGGGGGACCCATTTCCGGGAGCATGCGGTAGTAGGAAAGGCGTTCCACGCCGTAGCTGCCGCCCAGGCCCTCGATATGCAGCTTGCCGGTGCGGCCGTAGATCTCGAAGGAGAAAAGATTCTTCCACTCGGAACAACTCACGTGCAGCCAGGCCGTGGCGCCGGCGGTGGTACGCAGGTTGAGGAAGGCGTTATCATCCACCGCCATGTCCCAGAAGTACGTGGCGGCGTGCCCCGCGACCGAGGTGAAATCGCCCAGGAACCAGCCGGCGAGATCGATCAAATGCACACCCTGATCGATCAATTCGCCCCCCCCGGATAAGTTCGGATCGGCGCGCCATTCGCGGTCGTAGCCGACCCGCCCGCCATGGCCGTAACGGGCACGAATGAACATGAGCGGCCCGATCGCGCCCCCATCCACCAGGTCGCGCGCTTGCAAGAGCCCGGGATGAAAACGGTGATTGTACCCGACGCGGACCAGGGAGCCGGATCGGGCGGCGCCGGCGAGCAAGCGATCGATCTCCGCTACGGAAACCGCAGCCGGTTTCTCCACGATCACGTGCTTGCCCGCGTCGATGGCGGCACCGGCGATTTCTGCCAGCGAGCCGTTGAGAGTCGAGACGATGACCGCGCCGACGTCCGGGTCGCGAATGGCGTCCGCGACACTGGAGGTCGCGCGTCCGCCGCCGGCGGTTTTGACCAGAGCTTCGGCGCGGCTGAGGTCAAGGTCACAAGCCACGGCCAGCCGGCCGGGCGGCAGACTGGCCAGTCGCTTGCGTCCGATCAAACCGCAGCCAATGATGGCAAAGCGTGGGTCAGTACTCAGGCTCATGGACGAAGCATCATGACCAGTTGCGCCCGCGATCCTCCGGCGTAATGCGGCGCAACGCGTAGATATCCGTGCTGTTCAAATCAGCGATTCGTTCGTGCAACGTCGGCCAGGGATCCCATTTCGCACTCAGGAGCTTGCCGGTGACGCCGTCGCTTTCCGCGCTGGCGAGGTAAACGCACAGGTCAGCGCCCAGCGCCAACGGCACCCCGCCCGACTGCGCTTGTTGCAGCGACTTCTGGTAGAAATCCGCGCCCACTTTCTCGGGCCCGGCGGCAATCACCTCGTCGAGCAGCCGCGTGTTCAAAGCTCCGGGCGCCACCGCGTTGACATCCACCCGGTGGGCCTGAAGTTCCAGCGCCAGCGTCTCGGTCAACCGGACGACGGCGGCTTTGCTGGCGGCATAGGCGCTGATGTTCGGCATCGGATTGGTCGCGCCGCCGCCGGAAAGGTTGATGATCTTGCCGTAACCGGCGTGCCGGAAGCGCGGCATGGCGGCCCGGCAGGGCAGCAGCGTGCCGTAGAGGTTGATCTCCACGCAACGCTTCCATTCCTCGAAGCTGACCGCGTCGGTCGGTCCTTTCGGGCCGTAAATGCCGGCGTTATTGACCAGCACGTGCAACGGGCCCAACGCCTCGTCGGCGACGGCGAAAAGCGCCTCCACGTCGCTCTCCATCGACACGTCGCAGCGTTGCGCCAGCACACGCTGGCCGGGCAGTGGCGCGGTGGCTTGCAGGTGCTCCGCGAGGTGGGCGGCCGCGTGTTCCTCGCGTGCGCAGAGCAGGACATTTGCTCCCTCCCGTACGAAGGCTTCCACAATGGCGCGGCCGAGGCCCTGGCTGCCGCCGGTGACAATGGTATTGCGCTGGGCAAGTTTCATAATCGGGGCGTTCTAATTAGGCCGCCGGGGTGCCGACGGCAAAGTATTCCACACAAGGAATCTGCTCTGCTGGCAAGTTCAGAAAGCCGTTCGCATCCACGACGATGCACCGCCGCATGCTGGCGACGAGCGCCGGCCAGTCCGCCGCCTTGATTTCCGGCCACTCGGTGGCGACGACCGCCGCATCCGCCTCGGCGACGGCCTCAGCCAGGCTGGCGCACAGGACCGCGCCGGCCAGCTCTGCCGACAGTTGGCGCACGACAGGGTCGTAGCACCGGACGCGCGCGCCGGCGGCCAGCAATTTCACCACCAGCTCCACCGCGCCGCTGCGTCGCAGGGTATCCGTGCCGGGTTTGTAGGTCAGGCCCAGCACCGCCACCGTCGCGCCGGATAGCGGTCCGAGCAACGTCTGCACGCGTCGCAACGCCCAGTCCTTGTGCGCTTCGTTGCCCGCCAGGATGGCCGGAAAAATCGCGGCTCGTTCGCCATAAGTCTCCGCCAGCCGGGTCAAAGCCACCACGTCCCGCGCCAGCGTGCCGCCGGCAAACGACGCGCCCGGCCGGATATACGCTTTCTGGCCGATCCTCGGCTCCGAGCGCAAGCCACGTTCCACTTCCCGCGCATCCGCGCCGACCGCCTCGCACAGCCGGGCGATTTCATTGGCAAACGTGACGGATAGCGCCAGCCAGGCGTTGATGCCGTGCTTGGTCATCTCCGCGGATTCCGGGCGCATCCACAGGACATCCGGGCAGAAGGGCGCGAACAACGGTTCGAGCGCCGCGCGAACTTTCGCCGTGCGTGTCCCCGCCACGATCCGGCCCGCGTGGCGGAAGATCTCCAGCGCCTTGCCCAGCCGCAGGTTTTCCGGGCTACAGGCAAACGCGATTCCCGGGTGGACGGCCTCCAGCGCCCGGCAGGTTCCGGCCGGAATCTGCGAGGAGATCAGCACAACCGCACCCTGCCGCAGATCAGGCAGGCAGGCTGCCAGCCGTTCGAGCACGTACGGGACATCGGCGACGTCATTGTCATCGACCGGAGTGTCGTAGCAGACCCAGAGGACGTCGGCGGCCTGCAAGGCGGCGGCGTCCGGGCCGAGGGCGAACCGCAAGCGGCCCGAAGCGAGCCCGGCTTGCAGAAGTGCGTCCAGGCCGGGCTCAAAGAGCGGCGCGCGACCGTCTTGCAGCGCGTTGACAGCGCCCTTATCAAAGTCCAGCCCGACGACCGGGAAATGCTCCGCCACGCAAGCCGCCGTCACGCACCCCAGGTGCCACAAACCGAGGACAACAACGTTCATCGCTGTTGCAACACCCACTGATTTTGCTGCAACCAGTCCACCGTGCGGATGATGCCCTGCTCAATGGTCAGCTCGGAACGCCAGCCGGTCTCGCGAATTCTGGCGGTATCCAAAAAGATGAACGGGTTATCGCCCACCCAGCCCCGCTCGCCACCGGTGAAGCGCAACTCCGGCTTCAATCCCAGGTGCCCGCAAATCCAGCCAATCGAATCCGTCACCTGGCAATACTCGTCCGCGCCCAGGTTATAAACCTGCACCCGGTGCCGCGCCTTGCGCGCCGTGGCCTGCGTGGTGACGTGCCGCATCGCATTAACGCAATCCTGCACGTACAGGTAGCTCTTACGTTGGCTGCCATCGCCTAGCACTCGGAGATACTCCGGATGCTCCAGCAGTTGGCGGTAAAAATCGAAGACATGCCCGTGGGTGTACCGCTCCCCCAGAATGGAAACGAAGCGGAAGATGTACCCTTCGAAGCCGTACCCCTCGCAATAGGCCTGAATGAGGTTTTCGCCCGCCACTTTCGAGGCGCCGTAAAGCGACGTCTGGATGGGGAACGGCGCATCCTCCGGCGTCGGGATGATCTCGGCCTCGCCGTAAACCGATCCCGTGGAAGAAAAGGCGATGCCCCTGATCCCGTTCGCACGCATGGCTTCGAGCACGTGAAAGGTCGCCACGGTATTCTGCTGGAGGTCCTTGCCCGGCTGTTCCAGGCCGAACCGGACATCCGCATTGGCGGCGAAATGAAAGACGAACTCCGCGCCCGCCATGGCGCGGGTGAGCGCCGGCAGATCGAGGTTATCCCCTTGGATCAGTTGATAGCCCGCCTGCTCAAGCGCCCCGGCGATGAAGGGCTGCTGCCCCGTCGAAAAATCGTCCCAGCCGATGACCTCGTGCCCGTCGTGCAAGAGCCGGTCTGCCAGGGTACTGCCAATAAACCCGGCTGCACCGGTCACGAAGTATCTCATTTTCAGGGTCCCGCCAACGTACTGTCCTGGGTCACGGCGCGCAGCCGGGCGACTTCCGCCAAGGGATCCACGCGGCTGAACCGGCAAATGGCGAGGGTTCTCAGCCAGGTCAGGGGGTCGCGGATGAAGGATACTTTCTTGCCTTCGTGGAACGAACGCGAGCGATAATTCACCGGAATTTCCAGCGGACGATAACCTTTCTGCAGGAATTTGATGACGAGTTCGAAGTCGAAATCGAAGCGATTGCACTGAAACCGCAGCCCGTAGAGGCAATCGCGGCGAAAGACCTTGTACATGGTAAACGGATCCTTCAGCCGGGCGCCGAAGAGCACGTTAATGAGCGTGGTGAACACCCAATGCGCCAGGTTCAGCACCCCGCTCAACGCCCGCTGCCCGCTGAATTGCCGCATCTTCCACGCGCTGCCCCCGTGCCGGGCACCGAGCACGAAAGCCGCCCGGCCATAAAGCAGCGGTTCCAGGACTGCCTCGTAATCTTCCAGGTCGTATTCCAGGTCCGCGTCCTGAATCAGCACGAAATCTCCCCGGCTGCGCGCCAGGCCCGCCCGCACCGCGTGTCCTTTGCCGCGGGGTTGGTCTTCCCAGACAATCGTGACCCGGGGATGCCCGGCATATTTCTCGACGATCGCCCGCGTCCCATCGGTCGAGTTGCTTTCCACCACCACGATTTCGATCTCCACGCCGGCGACTTCCTTGGCCAGCAAGCGGTCGAACGCCGTGGCGAAGGTGTTCGCCTCGTTGAAAACGGGCACCACGATGGAAAGCCGGCGTTGCTTGCGCTCCGGTTGCGTCCGCGCGAGCACGACCATGCCACTGGCGACGATCCGCACCGGCTTGCGACTCCACGCCAGCGGCAGGCCGCGGCGCAGCATATTGGTGACCGGCGTGATGCCTCGGACCGGATAGCGCTCGAAGTGGCCGGCGACGTAATCGAAGCTGAGCACCTTGGTGCACGGCCGCTCGATGACCTGGGCGAAGTTGGTGTCGAAGAGCAGGGTCTGCAGCGTCGCGGAATTGAAGTAGAAGAGGTGCTCCGGCTTGAACTCCATCCACCGGTCGCGGAGCAGGCGCGCGGACCACGAGTCGAGGGTGGGCGTCGCGATCAGGATGACGCCGCCGGGTTTGAGCAGGCGGTGTGCGCGTTCCAGGAAGTTGCGCGGATTACGGACGTGTTCGATCACGTCCGCCAGCACGCACACGTCATAAAGCGCCGTCTCGTTGTCCAGATCGGAAATTTCGCCGTGCACGATCCGACCGCTGCCGCCGAGTTTGCCGCGAGCGGTCTCGCAGGCGCTGGCGGAGTATTCCACGCCGGTCACGTCGAGTCCGCGCTGCTGCGCCCGCAGCAGGAAATCGCCCATGCCGCAGCCAATTTCCAGCACCCGCGCCTGCGGCGGCAGACCGTAGGCGGCCAAGAGGTCGAGATAGATGTCGGCGGTGCTTTGCTTGAGCAGGTCGACATGGCTTTGGCCGGCTGCGTCGTTCTCGACCAGGAAATAATCCTGGCTGTAAATCCGCCCCAGATCCTCGTCGGAAGGCTGGGGGTTTGTGAGCATCAGGCTGCAATCGTCACACCGCACCACCCGCCAGGCGCCGACCGAAAACAAGTAGTGCAGGCGCGTGCCCGCGCAGACAGGACAGCGGGACACTGTCGGCGGCGGCGGGAGCGTTTCTAAGGGGGTCATGAAAGAAGTGAAGGAAGCACGGTCCGCACGTTTCGGCCTGTGGTTTGTCCTCGAAGGGCTGGAAGAGCGTCAAGCCGTTTCTCGCGGGCTGGAGGCTGGAGCGGCCTCCGGCCTTTGACAGATTTCGGAAGCGGCCCCGGCTATCTTCCTAGCCCAGACGTTGATGAAAGGTTGGCGGTTCATGGCAGCTTCCAGTGCGGCGCAACTGGGGGCCTCGTGCCATTTCCCGGCGGACAGAGTCTCAATGCGAAAGCCCGCTTCCACCAGAAATCGGAAATATTCCTGCGGGGATGAGCCCGCCGCTCGCAACCCGTCTGGCCAGAACTCGCTGTAGATCTGCAGGTGCGGGCTCCGCGCGATCGTGGCCTGTAGGCCGCGCAACGCGTGCATTTCCCAGCCCTGCACGTCGATCTTGAGGAAGTCGACCGCTGGAACGTGCATCAACTGATCGTCGCCACGAACCACCGTGATCTCGGGGTCGCCGGCGCAGGGAGTGCTTGCCGCGCCGCTGGCAGCTTGCAGGCGATTGTCGCCCGAGTTGAAAAACGAGCGCAGGAGGCGCTGTCTGCCTGCCGCGTCGCCCAGCGCTAGCGGGTAGGTGTGCAGGTTCTCGCGTCCGGCCCGCCGGCGGGCCCGCTCCAAAGCCGCCGAAAGCGCCGGATCCGGCTCGAACGCGTACACCTGGCCCTTGGGCCCGGCGAGCCTGGCGAAGAGCAGAGCGTACAGGCCGATGTTCGCGCCGATATCGAGGATCGTCATGCCGGGCTGGATCACACGCGGGAAAAAACGGCGTTCAGCGCTCCCCATCCAGCCCGCCCGATGCAAAAACGCATACAGGAGCCGGTCGGCCGAAGGTATTAAGAGCGTTTCGCCCCAAACGCGCACCTCGCGTTGCCAAAGCGAAGCGCGGTTGAGCCTGCCCAGAAGATTTTCGGCCAGGGGAGGGAGGGCAAACATGGTGACGGTCGTACGACTGCCGGTGCGCCGGCGTTTGCCTAAAAGGTTAGATGAACTTTAGCTTGCGCGCCGCGAATGCCACCATGCGCAGCAGCAGCCAGCCCTGGCTCCAGCGCTGGATATTCGTCGTGCCATAGGTCCGCTCGCGGTAACGGATAGGAATGTCCGCGATCTTTAAGCTCAATTTGTCGGCCCCGAAGAGAAGATCAAAATCGCCGAACGGATCGAATTCCCCGAAGTAAGAGCGGTCGGCGGCGATCTTCTCGTAGTCACTGCGAAAAAGCACCTTGGTGCCGCAGAGCGTGTCCTTGACCGGTTGCCCCAGCAACCAGCTAAAGGCGATGCTGAAGCACTTGTTCGCGCAAAAGTTGAGAAAGCGCATGGCGCGCTCCTCCATGGGATAGACCAGCCGCACGCCATTGGCGAACTCGGCCCGGCCGCAGGCCAGCGCGCTATAGAATTTCGGCAGCTCTTCCGGGGGTACGGTGAGATCGGCATCCAGGATCATGAGAATATCGCCGGTGGCGGCGGCGAAAGCCTCGCGTACGGCATTGCCCTTGCCCCGCCCGGTCTGGCGCAAAGCCCGGATCTTCCGTTCCGGGTACACCTTCACGACGCGCTGTATTTCCGCCCACGTCTCGTCCACCGAATGGCCTTCAATAAAGATCAGCTCCGTGCTGGTTCCGAGTGGTGGCGTGCGTTGCACCGCCGCCTCGATATTGCCCGCCTCATTGCGCGCCGGGACGACCACGGTGACGCTGCGCGGGGTCTCCGGCTGCGGGCGACGCGGCCAGGCGACGCCAAACACCGTCAGGCAGGCCCAGGGGAGGAGAGGCGCGATGTAGCGGTTGCAGACCGGGTCTAAGATGGGCGTCGACAGCGGCCAGAGGATGCGCGCGTCCCGCCGCAGGATCTGCCAATCTGCCAATTCACACAGGTTGGCCACATCCTGGTGGCCGAGCCAATTGCTCGGCGGCGCGCTGCCCTTGAGCCCCAGCCGCTCCGCCAACCCTAATAAGGGCCGCCAAAGGCCGCTGTAATAATTGAAGATCAGGCGGGTACGTGCGGTCGCGGCGTGGTGCAGTTGCTCGAAAAGCCGCTGCACATCCGCAGATTGATTCAGGGTTTCCGAAAGGATGATGATGTCGAACTTGGCGTCGAGTTCCAAGGTCTCGCCGGCCCCCACGCAGAAGCGGCCATGCGGCAGGCGCGCGCGGGCGCGCTCGATCTGACGCGCGGAGAGATCGACGCCGCAGAGGTTTGTGTTGGGCAGACGCGCGAGCAGTTCGCCGCTGCCGCAGCCGATCTCCAGCACGGACGCCTCCGGTGGAATGAAATGCCGGTAATAGCGGGCCAGCAGGTCCTTGAACCCGCGCCCGGCCGCGGCCGAGTCGACCGGAGCATTTTCGTAGAAGGCGCGGACGGCTTCCGTGCGGGAGGCAGCGGAATAGTCGATTGGCTCTCCGGCGGCGGGCGGTGGCATGGTTGCAGAGCGGCCGGTCACGGCAAGGCATAAGCCCAGAGCCCTGGCGTGCCCAGGGACAGGGGCCGGAGCTTGGCGGCCAGGGCCGGGTCCGGCGCTTCGTCGAAGAGCACGTAGCGCACACCCAGAATCTTCAACCCGGGATCCAGCGGACTGATGAGCCAGCGGATGGAACCGGTATCCGGGTTCTCCCACCGGCAAGGCTCGCCGGCTGGCAAGGGGCGGGCCACCGTGTGGCCGCTCTGGTTATAGGAGTGCAGGAACTTTCCCTCGGGATCGAAGACGGCCAGCCCTTTGAGATTTGGCAGTACCTTGAAGGAGTTGAGCACGCTCACGCCCGTCGAGGCCACAAAGCCGGCCAACTCAAAATCGTGCGAGTAGACCAGCCAGGAGCCGCGGCTCAGCTTCGGATCGGCATGGACAGCCTGGAAAAGACGGGATTTTTCAATCACATCGAACCCACGATTGACCGGATTAATCCCCGCATTGGCATAAATTAGCGCGGTGAGCACGGCGGCCGCAAAGACCGCGGACCAGCGCTCCAGCAAGCAGATCACGAGCAACGCGGCGTACAGGGCCGCAGCCAGAACTTCGATGGGCGTGAAAAAATCCTGATTGGCCGTGTTCATCAAGGCCAAGAGAGTCGCCAACGTGAGAAAAATCCCGAGATAAGCCGGCCAGCGCGTCGGCCGCGCCGGAGCAGGTTCAGCCGCCTCGACCCCGCTTCCGAGCGATAGAAACACGATCACCGCCGCGACGTTGGCCAGGCCTAGACCGGGCCAGCACCGGTACGGAGGCACGTGGTCCAGCAGGAGCCAATGGCCCACCCCGGCGGGAATCGGCAGCAGCATCCATGCGGCGATGACCCCGCAGGTCAGCCAGCAGGCAACCAGGGCCGCGAAACGTGGCCCGCGCAGGCTTTCCCTCGCGCCGCGGCCGACAAACAACAGCGTGGCGGGTGCCAGCCACAGGTAGCCGGCACCCTCGCAAATATTGCCTTCAGCCGGCGGAAAAGACACCTCGCCCTTCCAAAAATCCCCGAAATGCGAGATAAATTCCGCGAGGGCGATGGAGCCTCCCGTGCAAATGCGCCGGCCCGGGTAGACCGTGTCGCCCGCCAATTGAATGGCGGCCTTCGCTTCTTCATAAAACGCCCCCAGCAGCAAACCGACGGCCACCCAGCAACCGAGCAGCGCCAGCAGGCGAGCGGCCGCGCCTTCGCGCCGAAAGATGGCCGCGGTCCGGGTCCAGAACCAGGCCGCCATAAGTGCGACCCCCAGGAGGACGAGGGGGATCTGGTGAGGCGGATAAGCGCAAAGCGCAAAGTCCACCGCGCCCGCCGCGCACAACACGGCCGCGGCCGCGAGCAGATAAGGATTCCGGCCTACCGTCAGATAACACGTCAAGGCGATCACCCAGCCGAACAGCCCGACCATCTCGGGCAGCATGGACGGCCAGGAATAGGCCCACTGGGTATGCGCGGAAAAAAAGAACCAGAGCGCGCCGAGCGCCGAGAGTCCCGCCGCGCCCTCGGTAAGCACGAGCAACAACGTAAACACGCCCGTCAGCAGGATAAATCCCTTGGCCTGCCAATAAACGGCGAACGCGGCATCGAAGGGCAGCAGGTGGAATGACCAAAACTCGGGACGGCAAATCTGCGAAAAATCGCGGCAGGGCAGGCTCATCAGGAGCGCCGCGTCATTTGATCCGACGGAGGACGTTTTGGCGCCATAGGCAGGCGCATGAAAGGCCTGGTTGAGAAACGCCGGGGTCTGGATCGCCCATTCATCGGTCCGAATGCCCCGCGGCTTGCCCAGCAGCGGGGCGGCGTTGACCCCGCTGTAGGGGAACAGCGTGCTGTAACAGTCAATGGAGGAGCCGTGCAATCCCGCTGCCGCCATCCCGCCGAATGTCAGGCCGCAACAAACGTAAAACCAGAGCACCCAACGGTCGATCCGCACGCCTTCCACCCGGGTGAGCCAAGCAATGCAACCATCGAAACCATGCCAGACTGCTGTCAGCCGCGACGTGGCGGGCCGCAGGGCAGCTGCGTACCTCCGGCCTACCCAGGCAGCCAGGAGAGCGAGAATTAACGCGCCCAAGCTCAGGCTGACGTCCAGGCCGATGGCGCGATAGGCGAAATCGAACGGGTCCGGTTTGGCGTAGTCGGCTTGGTGAACGGGCAGCAGGACCTGTGAGTCGGTCGAATTCGGCACCGTCACAATTTCCAGCCCCCCAGGCCCCGCACTGAGTTGCCCGATTTGGTTGAGAGGCGTCACCTGAGCCAGATCGATACTTTGCAAGACCCTGTGATCGGCCGGCGCCCGGATGGTGGCGCTTTCGAGCCGCACCGACCCTGCCGTGGTCAGGGGATCATAACGAACGGCGCTCACCACGCCGGCCGGCAGGGCGAAAATCAGCTCCTGGGGAGCATTCGCCGTCTGGATGACGTGGCTTACCGACCCCAATTCCGTAAAGCCATGCCCGGTATCGAAATAAACCTGCGCCAGCGACGGGACCGAAGCCGTGACTTCCAGCACCAATTCCGCCGGGGTGCCTTCCGACTCGAGAACGTGGCGATCGACCGCGAAAAGGACCAGACACCACAGTGCCAGCAACCAGCGCCCGGCCCCAGGCGGCCAGCCCAAAAGGTCGAACGAAGCTGGTGACCGGGTCTGAGAATCAACGATCATTTTTCGAGCCCGCCCCAGGGTGCGTTCTTACGCGATCTCCCGCGCCTGGGCATCCTGGGCAATCCCGCCAGCCGGCGTGCGTAATTCGCGGCCCACGAAGCGCAGCAGCTTGATCCCGGTCGGCAGCGCCTTGAAATGCGTTTCACCGAAAGGGCGTGCGATCTCGGTCGTCGCGAACTCCGTGCGCTTGAGCCGCAGCCGATAGGATCGAATGACGGTTTCCAGGTCGATGGAAAGTCCCGTGCTGGCGGGGTTCATTTTGCGAAATCCTGTCACTGTCATGGCGCGCACTCCGTGCAACACGTCACGGATCCGGTAGCCTTCCCGCCGCCAGAGAAACGAGGCGAGCAGAGAAAAAGCCATCACTACGGTTTTGCGCGGGCGCCAAAAATGAACGTCTTCCTCGTTGCGGGCGCCGGCGATGTTGCGGCTGGCCACCACCAACTCATGGCCTGCTTCGAGGAGCGGCCGGAACTTGAGCAGGTCTGCCGGGGGCACCGTGCCTTTCGGAAAGTAGAAAACCACGGCGTCGCCGGTGCTCAAGTTAATGCCGTCCCAGTAAGCGGCATTTAGACCACGCTTGCTCTGCCGATGCACGGCAATGCCTTGAGCGGCCAGATACTCCGCCGTGCCATCGGTACTGCCTCCGTCGACGGCGAACACCTCGCTGAATGCCTCCCGCGGCAAAACCGGCACATCGATCTTGCAGCCCTCCAATTCATTCCAAACCAGCAAACAAAGAGAAATCTTCATCAAAAGTTGGGGGGAATTAACCTGCTGACGCGGCCTCCCGGGCGGCGCTGATGGCCAGGGAAACCGCTACATCGGAGTTGATGTGTTCCCAGAGGCCCCACCGGCCGAGCGGCAGGATGTTGTGCGCCCGTGCCCATTCGCTGACCCGGGCGACCGCGGCCGGCTTTGTCAGGGTGTTGACGGGATAAGCGTACTCGTTCCGATGCCGGAAGCCCGGGCCGCCGTTGCCATCGCTGGAACCGTCACCGACCGCGCGCAGGGAGTTCGTCTCCGTCCAATAGCCGCGAGAACCAGGGCAGAAGTTGGCACGGCAAAGAATGCGATGATAGCTCTTCTCCTCGGCCGGATCATAGACCCAATGGGCATCAGTCGGCAGGGTCTCAGCCTGGTAATCGACGTCGATGGGAACCTGCACGAGCTGGCCGATCGCCTGCCGGATTTCGCCGGGGAGCGGACCTGCTTGGGCCCAAATCGTCCACGGGATGGAATTGACGATGCAATCCGCCTGATACCGGCCGTTAACCACTCGCGTGGCCGGCTCGACGCTCAGCAGCGATTCACCGAGGTGCAGCCGGCTGCCCAAAGCCTCGCCCATCCGCCGCCAAACCTCTCCATAGCCGTATTCCTTGGGATAAAGGAAGGTTCCATGGGCCGGCAGCGCGCCGTAGGGGCGGTGTTCCAGGCAGCTTTGCAACGTATCGCGAAAGGAAACATCCGGCAGTTTGTAAAGCCAGTAGGTGCCCAGGGCGTTGGGGTCCATCGACCAGATCTTGCGGTTGTAAGGCAGCATGTATTCCTGAGCGATGCACTCGCCCAGCTTCCAACGGATCCAATCCGCGAAACCTTCCGGCATCGGGTCGCCTTGCAGGCAGCCGGCCTTGGCGATCGACTCCAGGAAATCCACCTGGTCGGCGGTCGGCAACTGCCAGAGGTTCGCCTCCAACGGATGATCCACCTCGAGGCCGCGGATGCGAATCTTAGAGACGCGGCGGTGTTCAAGCCACTCCTCGCGCGGCATGAAACGAAAGAGAAGCTCCAGAACATCCTTGCGCTTGAGATCAAGGAAATGGCCGCCGCCGATATCGAGTGGCTTGCCGTCGACCAGAGCGCTGCGGCATAACCCACCCGCGGTCGTTTCCTTTTCCAGCACCAGGAACGATTCTTCGCCCTGCTCGAGCAAGGTATGAGCAAAGGCCAGCCCGGACGGCCCGGCTCCGAGGATGAGATAGCGGTAACTTTCCATGCGGTGGCGCGCGGCAGGAGCCCCGGGGGCAAAGCCGGCCTAGAGGAGAAACTGGAGGAGCGTTTGTTCGATGAAGGCGCCGCCCATAACGAGCGCGGCCAGCGCCGCCGTCAAGTAGATAAGAATCGGAAACGGGCGCGCGCTTTCTCCGGCCACGGGCGCAAAAGCCTGCCATAGCCGGCTCCAGCCGAGCGCCCGTTGGCTATCCCAGAGGACCAGCCCCACCAGCAGCGTCAAGACGGTGTGCCAGAGGATCGGGCCGGCGCGTTGCCAGGCGTCCAGCCGCTCGCTGCCGCGCAGATCGATCGGCGCCGGCAGTTCAATGAGCATTTGCGGGTCAAAGCCGGCCGCAGCCGTCAGGACCAGCAGATCGGACGGTTCCCGCTGTAGCAGGCTGATCTGATTGCTCGCCACGAAACTGGCCAGCGGGAACTCCGCCAGGGTCCGCCCGGCGGCGTCTTCGCACCAGGCAGCTTCGATCCGCATGGCTCCCGGCGACATGAAAGGATCGAAGCGCAGAGCAGTGATAAGCCCAATCGGCGGGCGAAAGTCATAGGTGCGTACTTCCGGTCCAGCGCGCAACGCCTGCAGGGCGGAGTCTTCCTGGCGGAAGCCATGGCCGACATCGAAGAAGAATTGAGCCGTGGAAACAATGGTGGAGCTCAGCCGCACCCGGAAGACGGGCCGGTGCTTCTGCGCCGCCACTTCGAGAGCGCTCGACAACCCAAGCGCGTACCAGCAGATGGCCGCCAGCAAACACAGGCTGACGCAGATTTTTCTCATGGCAGGCTTAGATAGGGTAGAAGCGCTTTGCCACGGTGATAAGCGTAACGGTCAGGGAAAGTGTCATCACGGCCTTCGTGCAGACGAGGCGGGCGGTGGCGTCGCGGGTGTTGAAGCGGGCGCCGCAGTTCAGCACCAGGACCAACGGCAGCGCCGCTGCAATCAAATATCGGCCCTGAAACCCCGCCACCCAGTCCGCGCCGATCGCGTCCCAATAGAGATAGATAAAGAGGAGGCAAAGCACGATGGATCCAACAGTCGCGGTCAGAGCCCAAAAACGCATCGCCACACCCAGGAGCCGGCGCGGAATTTCTTCCCAGGCAAAAGTGACCAGCAGGAACGCCCCGAAAGCGGCGCGGAAACCGAGCGGCAGGGGAGTGTCCAGCCACCCGAGCACCCCGAGGAACTGGCGGATATTCTCCGGTCCGCTGATCTGGACCGTGCGGATGAGCGCCAGGCCAAATTGCAGCGGGTGATGCAGCACGAACCCGACCTGGGCCGGCACGTTGCTGCCGACATCCGGCCGGCCCGGCACGGTGGCACCCTGGGTCAGCTTGTACCAAACCAGATAGCCGGCGCAGCAGATCCCGCCGATGGCGGCGACGGCGAGATACTTCCGTCGCGCTGAGCCGAATGCCGTGGCCGGAATGATCAAGAGCAGCGCCGTCAGAGCCAGGTAGGGAGCCTTCACCTGGCTCACGACAAAGAGCGACGCGAGCAGTCCCAGGTAATCCAGTGGCTTGAGCAAAACGCCCCCCACGGCCGCGCGTAAGACGAGGGCAAAATACAGGATGGCGCAGCCGTTGGTCATGACATCCGCGGACGCCGAGGACATCTGAAAAAAAGCCATCGGCGACAACGCCAGCGCACAAATAGAGGCGTGTGCGCAGGGCGCGACTCGCAGCGCAAGCCACCCGAGGGCCACTCCGGCGAGCAGGTTGCACAGCCGCGCCAGATAGAACATCGTCAGCAGTCGGTCGCTAAAAAGTTCCGCCAGCTTGATGCCAAAGACTTGCGGCAGGTATCCCGCCGGGCTGTACATGACGCAAGCGTGGAAATCCACGTAAACGCGCTTGCGCAGATCGGGATCGACATGCAGTTGCCAATCGCCGCGGTATTCATCCAGGGAAAGCTTTCGTTCCGGCTGCCCGGGGAAACGCGAGCCGATCTCGCGCACCAGCGCCACTGCCACCGGGAAATTCCCGCCGCTGCTGAGCGGGCCATGCCGCGAGCCCACCAGATGCAGGCGGCACAGTTGATAGGCGCGCAGGAAGTGTCCGAATTCGTCGCCTACCTGCCCCAGGGGAGTCAGGCAGATCAGAAGCAGACCGAAGATGAGGCTGAGCAGAAGATAGCACCGGCGGTAATCCAGGGCGAAGGGCGCCAGGAGGGCAGTTTCCTCCTTCGTCTCGATACACGGTCCAGTCCCAACGTTTTGGCCCGAGGTGATGGCATCGCTGGCCGCGCGATCCGGGACAACGTTCATGAGCAAGTGGCGGGAAAGGACGCGAGCGTGGAATCCGCGGTTTCTTGCTCGGGCACTGCTGCAGCTGGCTTGGTCGCGAAAAGCGCGGTGGTGCTGGCCAGTTCGAGATTGGCTTCCGCCGACAGTTGAGCGACGAACGGCTCGGTCAGATGCCCCAGCGGGCTCTTGACCAACTCGCCCACGGTCATTTGCAGGAACCCTTCCCGAATTCCGCCGGGCAGACCCGCCGCCCACCGCCGCAGGATCCAGCTCAGCGTCCAGATCGGCAAGCCGCTGGCAACGACTTCCTGCCGGCCAATGCGCAACGCCCCATCAAACAGGTTCGCCAGACCCTGATGGCTCATGTTATAGTAGTGATGCGGGTAGCCATGGAGAGGCTGCAAGAACGGTGCGACGCAATAAAGCGTCCCGCCTGGCTTGAGCACCCGGGCGATCTCGGTGGCACATTGGAAGGGCGATTTGACGTGTTCCAGCACGTTGAGCGAGAACACGGCGTCGAAGACCCCGTCGCGAAAAGGCAGCTCTTCGCCCACTCCGAGCACGTCGGTCGAGTCGTAGGCCACGATCTCGAAGTTTACGACGTTCTGATAAGGAACGGACTGCTTGCCGGCGCCGCAATCCAGGATCAAACCGTCCTGGCAGCGCGCGATCAGTTCCAACGCGTGCGGATCGTACGCGTTCGCCGAAACATTGGCGGTATCGACGATCCGGAATTTCTCGCGCAACTCCGGCGTCAGGAAATCGAAATGCGTCTCGGTCTCCAGGCAGTTCGTCGAGCGGAGGAGGGGACGGATGCACGCCAGCTTTTCTGCTTTGCCCCGAAGAAATGCGTTCATCGGGCAAAAACAGCAGAGCGTACTTGCGGGGCCGGTTCAGCCGGAGCCAACTCTTGTGTCCGCGGTGGATTGGCCAAGGTGAAATTCTCGTGTTCCAAAGTCAAATTGGGGTTGTAGGCCGGATCTGCCTCGAGCAAGCCGTTCCACCGCTGCCGCATGTAGGCGACCTCGCCCTGAAAGCGCTCGTGCTTTTCCAGCGTGTCTTCCAGGCCGCGGCTGACCGACTCGTGATGATAGAATTCCGCGAAGGGTGTCCAGAGGTTGCGATAACCCGCCGTATGGACGCGCAGGCAGAAGTCGATGTCGTTGAAGCCCACGCGCAGCCGCTCTTCCTCCAGGCCGCCGACCTGTAGAAAAGTGCTGCGCCGGATCATCAGGCACGCCGCGGTCACCGCCGTGTAATTCTGCACGAGACGCGCCCGGTTGTACTGGCCGTCCGTGCCGCGCGGAAAGGTCTTGAAGGCATGCCCGGCGACGCCGCCGATGCCCAGCACACAGCCCGCATGTTGGATTGTGTCGTTCGGGTAATAGAGCATCGCGCCGACCGCGCCGATCTCGGGCCGGCAAGCGTGGCTGGCCATCTCCTCCATCCAGTCCGGCGTGATCACTTCCATGTCGTTGTTGAGCAAGCAGATGAGGTCCCCGCGGGCGTGCTCCACGGCGAAGTTGTTCATGGCCGAGAAGTTAAAGGGATGATCGTAAGGCAGCACCCGGATGTCCTCGCCGCGCAAAGCGTGCAGATACGCCACCGTTTCCGGCTCGTCCGATTGATTATCGACCAGGAGAATCTCGTAGCGCGCGTACGTGCTGCGTTCCAAAATGCTCTCCATGCAGGGCCGCAGAACGCTGATCCGGTTGCGGGTCGGGATGATGATGGAAATCAAGGGCGCGGGCTCGGGCACCCGGCGGCGCAGCCGGCAATGGCCCCCTGGCACCGCCTCGACGACCGCCGCCGTGCCCGTGCGCTGGCAATGCTCCTCCAACAGCCGTTTGGAATTGGCGCCGACGTAATCTTTCTCCGATAGCACCAGCGCGGTGGACCCGGCGATGGCGCGCCAATGATAGAGGACGCGCGGAATGTGCCGGATGCGTTCGGGCGGGATGATCTCGGTCACGCGCAGCGCCAGATCCCAGTCCTGGCAACCTTCGAACCCAAGGCGGAAGCCGCCCACCTCCCGCACCCGTTCCGCACGGTAAACGCCCAGGTGGCTGATGTAGTTTTGGCCGGTCAATAAATCAGGGTTCCAGTCCGGTTTGAAGTAAGCGTCAAAACGGCGGCCTTCTTCATCGATCTTGTCTTCATCGCTATAGATCAGGTCGGCGCCGGGGTCGGCATTGAGTTCGGCGGCCACGGCGTACAACGCTTGGGGCGCCAGTTCGTCGTCATGGTCCAGCAGCGCGATAAAATCGCCGGTGGCCAGCTCCAGCGCGGAATTTGAAGCGGCCGAGATATGGCCGTTTAGTTCCCGATAGACGATTTTGATGCGGGAGTCGGCGGCGGCGTAACGCTCCAGGGTGGCGCGAACCTGCGGCTGGGTCGAGGCGTCGTCGGCGATGCACAATTCCCAGTTCGGGTAGACCTGCCGCCGGACGGAATCCATCGCTTTCTCCAGCCACTTGGCGGCGCTGTTATAGGTCGGCAGCAGGACCGAGATGAGCGGCTGGTAATGCAATTGGCGCGCGGTTACCCGCATTTGCCGGAGCGCCGCCGCGCTCGGTTTATCGTACAATTCGACCCAACGGGCGTAATCCTTGGCCGGGTCGGCGGCGGCCTGGCGGCGAGGACGGTTGCCGTAAGGAGCCCGCGCCGAAAATTCCCGGGCTACCCAGGAGTGGCCAAGCCGGCTGGTGACGGTAATGACAACGCGGGACGGGCCGGCCGGCAGATCGAGGTCGAACTCGAAACCGCACTCCACGTCCGCCCCAGCAAGCTTCTGGTGCGCGATCACATCCGGGCGCGGGATCCCCAAGCGGGCCTTCACTTCCTGGTCGCCGCAGCGCGCGCTAATCGCGGCCGGGATCGCCTTCGATTCCAAAGGCAGATACCATCCCCGGACATGGACCAGCCGTTGCGGCACGTTCCAGTCCTGCGGCGCATCGAAATGGATGGTGTAAGCAGGCGGCGCGGGTTTGGCCGGGGACACGCCGTTTTCCGCCGAAGTCTTTGCGGCCGGCGGATGAGCCCCGTTGGCCGCCGCGGGTTCGGCGCCGTTGTGCGCCGGCGCGGCGGGACGTTTGCCCGAGAGCGAACGCTGCAAGGCGCGAAAAGGCAGCGTCACTTTCCAGGAGCCTGAATTCTGCATGGACGCCACGCGGCCATGGTCGGCTTTCCATAGATGACGGACGTGGTCGAGTTCCTTTTCGGCGTCGTGCAAAGCCGCCTGCGTTTGCTGCAGCTCCCGCTGTAAATCCTGCCGCGCCGCGACGGCTGTCTCGTGCTCTGCCGCCAATTGCCGGGCCGAAGCGCTGAGCTCACCCTGCAAGCCGGCCAATTCCGCTTCGAGACCTTCCACGTCCTGCTCGGCTTGCTGCCGGGCCCGGCGTTCATCGCTGAGGAGCGCCTGGGTTTCGATTAATTCCTCGTGGCTATCGGCCAGGGAAGTCCGCGCGCTGCGCAGTTGCTCCTGTTCCGCTTCCAGTCTGGCGGCGAGCGCGGCGACTTCCCGGCGACCGCAGTCCAGTTCCTGTTGCGCCTCCAGACGCGCCTGCCGTTGCTCGTGCAGGAGCGTATCGGTCTTGAGCAGTTGCTCGTGACTGGAGGCCAGAGCCTCTTGCATCCCTTGCAATTGTGCTTCCAGGGTGCGCGCGTGAGCCTCTTCCCGGGCGATCTCGGCCTGGATGCCCAAGTCGAATTGCCAGGCGGCCAGCAAAGCGCCTCCCAATTGGCCTGCCTGATAGCGGGACACCTCCAGCTCGTGTTCGGCTTGCGCCAGGGCCTGCGAGGCCTGGGCGGAGGCCGCCGCTTCGCCGAGCGCGAGCTTGGCTTCGCCTTCAGCAATCCCAGCCTTAAGCTCTTCAATTCGCTGCCGGAGCGGAGGGACCTGGCCGACTTGCTCGACCAGGCTTCTAAGCACGTCCGCCAAAGTCGGCCAATCCGTCAGCACGCGCAGGAAAATTTCGAGCTTGAGCGGCTCGTCGAAAGACTTCAGTGCGATCTCGGGCGTGAAGATTTGCGGATCCCCTTCGAAGCACAAGAGACGCAAGCTCAAATCGTCGGAATCGAGGGGATTGGCGCCGTGAAACTGGAGTGGCCGCAGTTCGTCGCGCCCCTGGCATTTCCACAGCGTCTGCTCGAAAACCCGGGTGGCGACACGCAAGTACTCGATTTCGATCAGGCCGCAGGCATTGACGGGATCCACCCGCAGGCGGGCGCCGCGCCAATCCGGCGGCAGATCGACCTCGAGGCGCAGCCACTCGCCCGCTTTGAGCGCGATCTTGGCGGATGCCTCTTCGTGATAGCTTCCGTCCCGGGGAAAATAGACCTGAAGGTAAAGCGGATCGTTCCCGGATGGCGCCGCGGCGAACGGGCCGGGACCCTGTGGCATGGACGCCGGCACGAGATCGCGCAACTGGTCGTTGGTGGCCCGCAGGCGCAGATTTTCCGCCGCCAGGCCGTAGTACCGGCGGATGTTTTCCGCCTCGGACGGGTGGCCCGAAAAAAGCGCCTGCAGGAAGGGCGACGTCAGCGGCAGCGATGGATCCTTGCGCCAGACGCCCAGCCCCCAACCATGGAAAAAGGTGAAACTGCCGGGGCTGGATTTTATCTCGTCCCACAGCTTCCAGGCGCCGAAATCATCGTGCCGGGCCGCGACATCGTGAAAGAGGACGATCCCGCCGGAGCTGACCTTCGGCAGCCAGGTTTCGAAGTCGTGTTTGACGGCGGCATAGGTGTGCAGGCCATCGATGTGGAGCAGATCGATGCTGCCATCGGCGAATTGCGCGACGGCGTCATCGAACGTGCCGCGCACCAGATAGGAAAAGCTGGCGTAGAAATCGTGGTTGTGCCGCGCGACCGCCTGGAAAACATCTTCGCCGTAAAAGCCGGCCTGTTCATCGCCCTTCCAGGTGTCGACCGCATAGCAGGAGGTGCCGGTGTTGTTTTCCTGCACCGACTGGCAGAAGGCAAAGTAGGATTCGCCGCTGTGGGTGCCCAGTTCCACCAATAGCTTGGGCCGCATTTCGGCAACCAGGTCAAACGCGAACGGCACGTGATCCGACCAGGAAACCAACCCAAACTTGCGCGGGCGGATGCCCCGCAACGATGGCAGATCGAACGGTTTCATGGCAAGTTCTAGGCCTCCGCTGCAACGGTGGCGGCGGCGGGTTTCCGGGCCACCAGCACGGTGTCGCGATACAGGTGGCTGAGGTCGGGATGGTACGGCTCCTCCCAACTGGTGTAAACCTCCAGGCAGGTCAAGCCCACGTAGCGCGCCAGTGCCGCCATGCCATCCGGATAAAAGCGCCAGCAATCCACCGGAAAGCGATGTTCCGGACCGCTGGAAGGCGCGATCAAACAGCAAATCGCTCCGGGGCGCATGATGCGGGCAATCTCGGCCATCGAGAGCCAGAAAAACTCCGTGTGCTCGAAAGCCTGCCCGGAGATCACGCAATCGACGCTTTCACTGGCCAGCGCATCCCACTTGTAGGGATCGGTCAGGACCAGATCGACGTTTTTGCCCGCCGCCATATCGATGCCGATGTATTCCCAGTGGGCTTCGTCGAAAAAGCGGCGGTAAGAGCCGTTCAGATCCTGGCTACCGAAGTCGACGACGCGCCGCTTCCCGCCGGCGGGCAACGACGCGCCGTCCGCCGCGAGGTAGCGGCGGCAGAAATCTTCCATGCGGCGCAGCGAACTGGAATGCATATCGTCGGGGCTTACGCTTCCGCGGCGGCGAGTTGGGCCGGGATGCCGGTGTCCACGTGGTTGAGGCTGACGGCCAGCATCGGCAGGCCCAGGAGGCCGTTCGCGTGCAGCGACGAGGAGATACTCCGGAAGGGCAGGGCGTCGTGCATCCAATGATGCATGATGTGGTCGACCTGGGTGCCATCGGCCAGGGCGACGGCGATCATGTACTCGCCGGGAGGCAGAATCGGCATTTGGAAGGTGAAACGCGCTTCGAAGCGCTCGCCCGCGCCGGTGGAAAGCTCGTCGCCCTGGCTGTGGAAGAACGTGTTATCGCCGAAAAGCTTCTGGCCCAGGCTGTTCTTGACGAAGAACCCGACGATCGGGTGTTCCAGTTGCTCCAGCGCCTCGCAGACGATGTGCAGGGTCACGTCCTCGCCGCCAACGACCCAGGCCAGCGGTTCCCCCACGGCAGCTTCCAGGTTAACGGACACAATCCGGCCGCCGCCCGTGCCAAAACTGGCGGCCTGGGAGTCGAATTCGAACACCTGCAGATCGTTGCGGTGCTGCGTCTGGTTGAGGTAGAGGATGCGCTGGTCGCGGCGAGTGGGAGGCGCGGCAGCCACGGCAGGGGCCACGCTCGCGGTTGCCGGGTCCTTGAGCCGGCGCCGGTTGCCGGTATCGGCTTCAAAAAAAGCTTCGAGGTAGGCCTCCGTGACTTCCTTGGGACTGCCGCTGCGGCGCAGCTTGCCGTGATCCAGCCAGACCGCGTTCTGGCAAAGGGCGGTGACGGCGTCGGCGTTGTGGGAGACGAGCAGCAGAACGCCGTTTTCCTGAAAGTTGCGCAGAAAGGTCATGCACTTTTGCACGAAGAAGACGTCGCCGACCGCCAGCGCTTCATCGATGATGAGAATGTCCGCGTCGATGTGCGCGATGACCGCGAACGCCAGCCGCAGCATCATGCCGCTCGAATACGTCTTGACCGGTTCATCGACGAACTGGCCGATGTCGGCGAAGGCCAGCATGGCTTCCAGGCGATCCTCAATCTCCCGCGGCGTCAGCCCGAGGAGCGCCGCGTTCAGGCGCACGTTCTCCCGGCCGGTAAACTCCGGATTGAAGCCGGACCCCAGCTCGAGCAAGGCCGCCACCCGGCCCCGCACCTCGACCGAGCCGGAAGTCGGGCGCAACGTCCCGGTGATGATCTGGAGCAGCGTGCTCTTGCCCGATCCGTTCCGGCCCACGATGCCGAAGCTCTCGCCTCGCGCCACCTCGAAAGAGACGCCGTCGAGCGCATAGAAATCCCGGCAGCAATCGGCCTCGAGCCGGCGCAGCCACCGGCGGGCGCCGGCTGGCAACGGCAGCCAACTGGCCAGGCGGCCGTATAGCGGACCCTTCAGCCGAGCCACCGGCGATGCCCAGATGTGATAGCATTTGGACAGGTTCTCGACCCGGATGATCCGTTCGGCTGACGACATGGGACAAGAAGACGGGGAGCTGCTGGCGGGCGGAGAAGAGGGGATAAGAGCGAGGCGGTTGGCGCGGGGAACGCAGAATCTACTGGCGGCGGGGCCCGGTAGACAATAGAGAACATGGTCTCTCCTGCGTCCAGTTTAACTCTCCCGCCACCCTTGCCCACCGCCATCGACGACCATCAGTTCACCCGCCGGATTTCCGGCGAGCCGCCTCCCATGGCCGGCCCGGGATCGCTCTTTCGAGACGTTGTCCGGCATTGGCACCTGATCGTCCAGCTCACGTGGCGGGACATCCTCGGGCGCTACCGTGGCTCGTACCTCGGCATCTTGTGGTCCTTCATCAATCCCGTGCTTTTGCTTGGGATCTATACCTTCGTCTTCAAGTACATGTTTCACGCTCGGTTCAATTTGCGTCCCGGGGAAGGTCCGGGGGAGTTCGCCTTGAGCCTGTTCGCGGCGTTGATCATTTTCAACGCTTTTGCCGAGTGCCTGGCCCGCGCCCCGACCCTTATGGTGCTCAATGCCAGCTATGTCAGCAAAGTCGTGTTTCCCTTGGAGATCCTGCCGATTACAGTCGTGCTGGCGGCGGTCGTTCATCTGCTGATCGGCTTTATTCCGCTCTGTCTGGCGATCGTGCTCCTGCGCAACGGCGGGATCCCGCTCTCGGCCTGCATGTGGCCGCTGCTGCTGGCGCCGATTACCTGCTGGGGGCTCGCGTTCACCTGGCTGATCTCGGCCTTTGGCGCTTTCGTGCGGGACCTGAACGACCTGGTGGTCGCGGTCACCACCATTCTCATGTACGCCAGCGCCGTGGTGTATCCATTGAAGCTTCTGATCAACGCTCCGCGGGTCTTCCAGATCATCGTGAAACTCAACCCTCTAGCCTATTTTTCCGAGGAAAGCCGCCGGGTGATGGTGCTAGGCGCGCCGCTGGATTGGGTGCAGTACGGCTGGATCCTGGGTTCGGGCGCCCTCGCCATGCTCCTGGCGTACATGGTGTTCATGCGCCTGAAAGACGCCTTTGCCGACGTGATCTAAGCGCTTGCCCACAGGCCATCAGTGTGAATGAACTTCATTGCCGTGTCACACCGGCAAGGGTAAATTGCTGCCGTAGGTATGGCTGCAAACAAGTTCCCGGCACAGGTCGAGTTGATCGAGCGCGTCAAAGCGACCCTGAATCTGAGCGATGAAGCGCTGGCGGCGGAAGTTTCCGTCCGGCCGGAGACCATGCAGAAGTACGCAGCCGGCTATCAGAAGGCGGGCGGGAAGCTGATGCAAATCATCAAGCGGTTGCCGGAAGGCTCCGGGCGCCGTTCCCAGGCACGGGCGGAGACCCGGGGGCTGCCGCACGACGTCTGTCTGGAGCATCTTTCCACCGTCGAACAGCTCGGCTTTGTCCTGCAGGAAGGCGCCATCAACGAAGTCCGCATGTTGCGGCAGATCGTGGCCACGCTGTTCCAGCAGGTGGAAACCCGCCGGCTGGCCGCGGTCGGATCGCGGGCGGAAGCGGTTTTGTTCGAGCGCCGGCCGCAGTTGTTGCCCGCGCTCGGTTATATCCCAGCCGGCCTCCCGCAGGTGGCGGTCGAACAAGCCGGGGATCAGTTCTTAGCCGTGGCCGCGGGCAAGTTCCCGGATGCCGAATACGCGCTGCGGGTCCATGGAGATTCCATGGTGGACGCGGATATCCATCACGGCGACTGGGTCTTGATGTCGGCGCGTCTGGCGCCGCGCAACGGCAGCGTGGTGGCGGCACTTTGCGATAACGAGACCTGCCTGAAGACGTATGTGGCGGACCCGCGCGAGGGCGTCTATCTGCGTTCCGAGAACAAGGAATACCCGCCCCGCATCGTGCCCAGGGAGGAAATGCAGATCCAGGGCGTGATGGTTGGGAAGGTTCGGATCGGCAATTGGTAGCGCTGCGCCTGAACGGAGCCGCCTTAGTACCGGAAGGGAGCGGCGGGAGGCGACGGCTTGCCGGCCGGAGATGGATCGGCGACCGGTAAACGCTCATCATTGCCGGCCCCCGGGGGGATGGTGTAAACCCCTTTGACGGCACCCGACGACGGCATCCCAGCCGCGGCAGCCGCCATCTGCTGCTGCGCGGCGGCTTCGGCAGCGAGATCTTCCGCGGTCAGGGGCGTGATGTCTTCAGTGCCGACATAACCGGTCTCTCCGTCGGATACGGTCACTTCGGAGAAGCCGAAGGAGCGCTTGACCAGCGTCAGCTCAGTATCCTTCCTGAGCTTGAGATCGGGCCCATTCGGCTGCTGCGGCCCGTACTTGTAAAACGGCGTGGCATCCGCCAGGACCTTGTAACGCTTGGCATTCGCCGGAGCGCCGGCGGTGGCGGGCGGGTTGGCGGCTTTGGTGCCTTTCGAAAGACAGCCTGCCGCAGCCAGGACCAGCGCCAACAGGCCGGCGGCCCCGCCGGCCCGTTGGGCGAATTGGGCCAATCGAGCCCGCGCGGGCAACCACGGTAAACCCGGACGCTTGTTCATGACGCGGGGAACGCCCTCGGCAGCCACTTCGCCTTTCAGCTCAGGAACTCGCGCGGATCGGTGATCCGCCCGGTCAACGCGCTCGCCGCCACCGTGTACGGGCTGGCCAGGTAGACCTTCGATTCCTTATTGCCCATCCGGCCGGGGAAATTGCGGTTCGTGGCGCTGATGCAGTTCATCGGCTTGTTCAAGCGTCCGAACGTGTCCACCGGACCGCCCAGGCAGGCGGCGCAACTGGCATTTTCGGTCAACAGGACACCGGCGTCCTCCAAGATTTGCCAGGCACTGCGGCCGTTGAGCTGGATTTTGTGCAGATCATCCACCACCTGCGGTGTCGCCGGCACGCCGAAGGTATCGATCGCCACTCGCCGCCCCGCGACGACCTCGGCAAACGCCAGGAAATCAGAGGTTTTGCCCCCGGTGCAGGAACCAACATAAGCACGGTCCAGCGTGATCTTGCCCAGGGTCTTCGCAAGGGCGCGATTACCCGGGTCCGGATGCATGGCGACTGTCGGCTCAAGCTCCGACAAGTCGAATGTCTGGTCGTAGACGAAAGACTGCTCTCGATCCGCCTCCACCGCCTGGTAGTCGGCCCGGGTGCCATTCGCCGCGATCCGCGGGTTGACGTAATCGAAGGTCTTCTGGTCCGCCGCGAAGATGCCGTTTTTGCCGCCCGCTTCGATCGCCATGTTCGCGATGGTCATGCGGTCATCCATGGTCAAGCCGCTGGCCCCGGGGCCGTCCCATTGCATCGCTCGGTAAGTGGCGCCATCAAAGCCGATCTCCCCGATGACGTGCAGGATGACGTCCTTGGCCATAACGCCGCGCTGGAGAGCGCCTTCAAGGTGAAACCGCATGGTTTCAGGCACCTTAATGAGCAATTTGCCCGTGCCCAGAATGAAACCGGCGTCGGTATTGCCGATCCCGGTGGCAAACTCTCCAAAGGCGCCGGCCATGCAGGTATGCGAGTCCGTGCCGAACAAAACCTCGCCCGGGCGCGCGTGCCCTTTTTCCGGCAGCGCCGTGTGACAAACGCCCGCGAAACTATTCCCGAATTGGCGCCGGAGTTGACCCCGCGCCGGATCGAACTTCCAGGCGCCGTCTTTGTCGTCGATAACGTCGTAAAAGTACGGCAGCCCCTGCTCGTGCACGAACTCGCGCAAGGTATCCACGTTGCGATTCGAGAGGCTGTCCGCCGTGAAGATGTAGTGGTCCGGGATAATGACGATCTTGCGCGGGTCCCACACCTTCGCGTCCCGGCCGAACTCCCGGTGAAAGACTCCGATCGTACCGGGCCCGCACACGTCATGGGTGAGCAGCACATCGGCGTTGACCCAGATATTGTCGCCGGGTTTGACAGTGGCCTGGCCGCTGGCGCGAGCCAATATTTTTTCGGTAAGTGTCATCGGGAGCGAAGCGAATTATAGCAGCCAAGGGCGCCAGGCCGCAACGGAAGATTGGACGTGGACGCCGGGGCCTGGGCAATACACCCCAACCAGGGTGGCGCATCCCATGCTATCGTGGGTAATCCGTCATGATCCTACTCATTCCCCGTCGACCCGATACAGAGACCTGGCCCGAGCCAGGCAGCGCCAGCCGGGGTACGCCCGACCCTCTGCCCGGCTTTAAATATCCCGCCATAGGGTCCCGCAAAGTATTTAACTGTCAACGAAGCCTGTGCAACAATCACCCTTCATGACACTTGGAGAACGCCTTAAAGCTTTACGTCGAGAACTCGGGCTGTCCCAAGAAGCGCTTGGCGCGCAGGGATTTGTATCGACCCCCGGTTGGATCAAAATTGAGAATGGCCAGCGCCAAGCCAGTGAAAAATTGATCGATAAGCTGACGCGTTGGCTGGTCGAAGACAAGTACATGCGGGCTGGCGCCGCCACCGCTTTGCGCGAGGAGTTACTGACGCTCAAGTATCTCGGCAGCCGTTCGCTTTTTGTCCGGGAGATGGCCAAGACGCACGCCAAACGCCTGCCCGACGGCGGTGCGGTCCTGCTGGCCGCCGAGGAACCTGGCACGTACAAGAAGCCTAAGCGCGGCCGGCCGCGTTTAAATTCCTGAGCGGTCCTTTCGCGGCGCAGCCCCGAAAAACGCGTTGCCCGCCGTGGCGGCTTGCGCGATGCGTCCGCGACCGATGACCGAGTTCCAGCTCGCCCAAATCCGGGCGCAGTTCGCCGAAAATTTCGCGCGCCGCGGTGAATTGGGCGCCGCCGTCTCGATCTGGCAGGAAGGGCGGGAGGTGCTCTCGCTGGCTGGCGGCTGGCGCGACCGGCAGCAAACGGTGCCGTGGACAGACGACACGCTGGTGCTGATCTGGTCGCTGACCAAGGGGTTGGCCGCCGCTTGCCTGCTGCACGCGCTGGCCGCGGACGGCATCAGCCTGGATACGCCCGTGGCGGATTTGTGGCCGGCTTTTGCCCAGAACGGGAAGGCGTCCGTGACGCTGGCGGAACTTCTTTCGCATCGCGGCGGGTTGCTGGCACTCCAAGACCCAAACGTTTCGATCTTCGATCACGCGGCGGTGGCAGCGGCCCTGGCGGCGCAAAGCCGCGTGGACCTGCCGGCCGGCAGCACCCACGGCTATCACGCGCGCACCTATGGGTTCCTGGTCGACGAACTGGTGCGGCGTTTGCGCCCGGAGCATACGCTGGGGACTTATTGGCGCGCGGAGTTCGGCGAGCCGCTCGGCCTGGATTTATGGATCGGCCTGCCCGAGGAACTCGAAGATCGGGTGGCCGCCGTTTACCCGGCCCGCCTGGCGGCGGGCAAACCGCTCGATGCCTTCTACGAGGCGCTGGCGGACGAGGCGTCGTTGACCCGCCGGGCGTTTGGCGGTCCGCGCGGCCTGCATAGCGTTGCCTCGATGAATACGCCGGCGGCGCACCGGGCATCCTTGCCTTCGCTGGGTGGGATCGGCTCGGCGCGAGCCTTGGGGAAGTTCTACGCCATGCTGGCCAACGGCGGTGCGCTGGATGGCCGCACCTTTTTTGCGGCGCCCGCGCTCATCTGGATGAGCACCGCGTTGGCAGACGGGCCGGACGCGGTTTTACGCCTCGAGACGGCGTTCTCGGCCGGGTTCATGCTGGATCCGGTGACGAGCGCGGGCGGCAAGCTGCGCCAGCGCTTCGGCCCTTCGCGGCGTGCCTTCGGGCAGCCGGGCGCGGGCGGCGGCCACGCTTTCGCGGACCCGGAGAACAATCTGGCCTTCGCTTACCTGATGAACCAGATGGAATTAGGCGTCCTGCCGAACGAGAAATCGCTCTCGTTGATCGCGGCGATGTATAGTGACTAGCTTTGCGAACGGGTCTGGGCGGGACTCAAACAGATTTTTGGCGATAAAGCGCCGGGTCAACTGCCTTCGCCATCGCAGCCTCGTCCAACCCGCCCCCCAGAAACGCGTTCACGACCGCCGCTCCTGTCACTGGGTGGGCCAGCAGTTCCGGGTAATGCACCGCGCAGACCTGAAAACCAGGCCGGCCGGCCAGCCATTGTTCCACCCGCGTGAGTTGCTCCGCGAACACCTGGCCCAATTGCGCGTCGGGGATGGTCGCGGGCGGCCGGCCTTCCCGCGCCAGCATGGCGCGCTGGCTGGCCACCACTTCCGGCAGCGGACGGTGCATCATTAGCACTCGGAATTGGTACTCTTCTGTGTCCGCTGCCGCCAGTTCGGGCAACAGCAGATGGATGATCTTAACGGCCTTCCCCAGCGCCAGCGGCAGCCACGAACGGTCCGTCTTCAACCGCTTGACGGCCGCCAATTCGAGGTAATCTCGCGGGTTGCTTTCATCGGGCGGACGCAAGGCGTCGGTCAACGGCGGCAACCCGCCGGCCGCGAGCATCTGCATCATCAACGACGTGCCCGAACGCGGCAACCCGCTGACCACGGTGATCCACGCGAGCGTTTTCATCGTGCGGCGGAGGAGAGCGGGGTCAACGGGCGTGCTGGCGGGCGGCTCGAGCGGCCTGCCGCTGGCGGCGGAGGGTGAGGGCCGCTTCGAAATGGCCGCGAGCCTTGCCGTCGTCGCCCTTGATGCGGCGGTAGAGGTACGTCAAGCACCGGTGGGCAAAGGCATGGTTGGGCGCCAGCTCCACGGCCACTTCGAAGGCCCGGATGGCCCAGTCGAATTTCCCGGTTCGCGCCAGCGCCATTCCCAGGTGAACGTGCGTGGCGGGCCGGCTATGCTGCAAGGCGGCGGAGCGAATGTGCTCGTAAACCGCGTCTTCGAAGCGCCCGGTCCGCCGCAGGACGGTGCCCAGGTGATCGTGGGCCTCGGCATTGTCATCGTCCCGGTCGAGCGCGCGGCGAAAGGCGGCTTCGGCTTGGGCCAGCATGCCGCGTTTGGCATAGACCTGTCCCAGCGCGTTGTGCAGATGCGAGAGCGGAAACTCCTGCTGGCCGAGCGGCTCCAGCAGCGCCAGCGCCTCGTCCAGGCGCCCTTGCACGAGCCGCACCTGGCCCAGCGTCAACTGCGCCAAAGGCGATTTCGCGGCGTCCGGCGGCAACTTGGCGAGCATTTCTTCCGCCTCGGTCTGGCGGTTCAGACCTGCCAGGCAGAGAGCCAGATGGCAGCGCAGGTCGGCTTCCTCGTGTTCCGCCAGAAGGCCCTGCAGCAATTCGATCGCCTGCGCCGGGCGGCCCATGGAAAGGTAAACCTGGGCCAGATTGTGTCGCCGGTCCAGGTCTGCCCGCTGGGGCATCTTGGCCATGTCGCCGTCGGCCGGCAACTCGATATAGCCAAGCTTGGCGAGCTGCTCAAGCGCCTGCCGGGCGGCAAAAGGGTCGCTTTCCTCTACCGGCACGCCGCGATGCACTCCGTCCTGGTGGTGAGGCGCTTCATAGGACGGGATCCGTTCCGGCTCTGTTGGCTCGAGGAACATATGCGTCAGCGCGCGGCCGTCCATGTCCTCGGCGACCGGGAGCCCCAAGAGCGTCAGCACGGTGGGCGCAATATCGAGCAAGCCGGCGCCGTGCAGCAGTTCGTCGTGTTTGATCGACTTGCCCGCGGCCACCAGAATCCCCTGCGGCCGGTGCCAGGCGACCGGATCCATTTCGGGCCCGAACTTTTTTTCCGGTTCGCGGAAGTGTTCGCGCACGGCGGGACGCAAGTGGTCGCTGTAAAAACCGTGGTCGGAGAGCAGGATGACGGTGGCGTCCGGTCCGGCGAGATCGAGCAGCGTGCCCAGCATCATGTCGTGGAAGCGGTAGATTCCCGTGACGACCTCTCCGAACACCGCGGCGTCGGCCGGGCTGACATGGGCCATGGCCGGCGGATGATACTCGATGAAACCATGGCCGATGCGATCAATGGTATCGTAGTAGACAGCGAGGAGATCCCAATCGTCACGGCTGGCCAGCCAGGTCGCCGCGTTGTGGGTGGAGGCACATTGCGCCAGCGTGCGCGCCAAGCCAACGAAACGCGGATCTTGCGGGTCGGGCAGGTGCGCCCGATTAAAGAACGGGAGCAACTGCTGGAGCGTGATCTCTCCCGGATGCACGCGCAGATCCTCGGCCGCTTGCCACAGCTCGGGCGGATGCACGGCCGCGGCCGGCAGCGGTACGAGGCCGCCTTTGGGACCCAGAAGGTCGTTAGTCAAGCGATTGCTGAACACCGTGCCGGCGATGGGTTCCGCGGGGTGGGAGGCAAACCAGTTGACCACGCTGCTCCGCAGACCTTGCTGGCTGAGGATGTTCCAAAGGGCCTTGGCCTGACGGGACGTGCTGCTCACCGGCCGCACCCCCTCACCGTTGGGCATGGGTTCCACAAAACCGAGAATGCCGTGCTTGTCCGCGCGTTTGCCCGTGGCAATCGAGTTCCACAGGATCGGCGACAGGGCCGGCTGCAACGTACACAGTTTGCCGCTGACGCCGTACTCAATCAGGCGCTTTAGCACCGGCATTTTGCCCGCCTCGAGCAGTGGATGGATGATCTTCCAATCGGCGGCATCCCAGCCGATGAGCAGGACGCGGCGAGTCAGTCTGCGGGACATGGACGCGGGTCGATGGAAAGCAAAATCCCGGCACCCAAGGGATGGATGCCGGGACGTCGAATTTTTAACTTAGGCCGCAGGCAGCGACCGGCGAGATCAAGCTTGAGCGTCAGTCGAGGTCGATTTCAGGCGGCGCTTGAGCCCCACGCCCGCCAGAGCCAACGCGCCCGCCGCCAGGGCGGCGAGGGTGCCCGGCTCAGGAATCGCGTTGGTGCCCATTGCACCCGCGGCGATGAGACCGTCCGCGCCGGCGGAATCCGGCACATCATTATAAGCGGCCGCAATGAAACTCAGGCCGCCCGGATTGGAGAGACTGACAAAGCCCGTGGTTTCCAGCTCGATCCAGCCGTTGTGCAGCATGCCATCCGCGGAATCCAGGAACTGGAATCCCATGTATTCCATTGTCCCGGGCTGCTGAATGGCGTATGGCGTGCCGTTTACGCTCAGGGAAAGAATCGTGAGATAACCCGCCTTCTGGCCGAAGGTGGCGTAGTCTGAGCCAGTGCCGGTGCCAATGTTTTTGCCTGAAGCCACACCGTAGGCATAGTTGGTCCCGTTCGAAGCATAATAGGCCGCAGCCTGGGCGCCGTTGAAACCGTAAGCCCCGGTGAATTCCTGGCTGTATCCGGTGCCCTGGTAGTTCCGATAGGCAAATTCAAAGTCACTTTCTCCCGTCTGGGTCGCGCTGCTGGTGCCGGTGTCGATGTCCCAATACACTTTGGTGGAAGACGCCGTCGTCGGCGCATTGCCGGAAAGATTCGCCGGCGGTTCCACGTTGATGATGGTTCCATAAGCCTGCGTGGCTCCCGCCAAAGCGGCCGCCCCCGCCAGGCCCCCAAATGCAATTCTGCCCCCTGGTCTCTTCACGTCTCCCGGGTTTAGCCGTTTGCCGATTTGTGTCAATATTATTCCAATTTATTTGGCCGGGCCCGGGAACGCCGCCCCGGGCTTAAACGCCCACCACCGAGACGACGATCTCCCGCCGATGCGCCGCCCGGCGATGCTCGAAAACGAAGATGCCCTGCCAGGTGCCAAGGGCCAGCCGGCCCCGCACGATCGGAATGCATTCGCTCGAGCGGGTCAGCGCCATCCGCAGGTGCGAAGTCGTGTCGTCGCTGCCTTCGCTGGTGTGGACATAGGAGCGGTCGTCCTCCGGCGCCAGACGTTCGAAAAAAGCGTGCAAATCCGTCCGCGCGCTGGCATCGGCGTTCTCGTAAATGACCAGGCTCGCGCTCGTGTGCTGGATGAACACGGTCGCGGTGCCGGTCTGGATCCCGCTTTCCCGCACGACCCGAGCCACCTCCGCCGTGATCTCGTAGGTCCCCTTGCCGCGGGTGCTGACGGTCAGATCGGCTGTATGCGCGTTCATGCCGGTGCGTCCATTCTTTGCCGCGGACGGGTCTAGGATCCCGCCAGGATCTCGCGCAGAATGTCTTCGCTCGAGGTCCCTTCCGCTTCGCCTTCGAAGTTCAGGATGATCCGGTGCCGCAAGGCCGGCAGCGCCGCTTTCGCGATGTCGGCCCGGGACACATGGTAGCGGTTATCCAGCAGCGCGTAAATTTTGCCGGCCAGGATCAGGGTCTGCACCCCGCGCGGGCTGGCGCCATAACGCACGAACTTGCGCGCCAGGGGCGAAGCGGCCGCGCTTTCCGCGTGCGTGGCCAGGACTAGTTGGATGGCATAAGCCTGCACCTCCCGGGTCATCGGCACCTCGCGCACGATCTGGCGCATGGCCAGGATATCCGGCCCGTCGATCACCTTGGAGATGCGGGGAGCGTCCGTCTGCGTGGTGCGGTCCAGGATGGTGTGCAGATCGTCGGCGGTCGGGTACGTGACGCGCAATTTGAAGAAAAAGCGATCGAGCTGCGCCTCGGGCAGGGGGTAAGTGCCCTCCATTTCCAACGGATTCTGCGTCGCCAGCACCATGAAGGGTTCGTCCACCGGATAGGTCGCCCCGGCGACCGTGACGTGCTTTTCCTGCATCGCCTCCAGTAGGGCGCTCTGGGTCTTGGGCGTGGCGCGATTGATCTCATCGGCCAGCAGGATGTGCGCGAAGACGGGTCCCGGCTGGAACTGGAAGCGTTTGCGGCCCTGTTCATCTTCCAAAATCATGTTGGTGCCGATGATGTCCGCCGGCATGAGGTCGGGCGTGAACTGCACCCGGGAGAACTTCAGGTTCACGGCCTCGGCCAGGGTGCGCACGAGCATGGTCTTGCCCAGGCCCGGGACGCCCTCCAGCAGGACGTGCCCGCCCGCCAGGAACGCCACCAGCACGGCCTCGATAATCGCGCCCTGGCCGACGATCATCCGGCAGAGTTCATCCTGCACCCGCGTGAAGCGCGCCCGGAAAAGGTCCACCTGCTGCGCGGTCTCATCGGAATTCGTAGTCATGCGATCGGAGCGAAATCAGGGCCGGATGTTTTCAAAATAGCGCCGGATAAAGAAGCGTGAGCCGAGCGGAATATCCTCCTGCTCGACCGCATCCCGCGCGGCGGGCGCCATGGCGTCGTAGAGTTCCCGGTAAGGGCGGCTGGCCTTCGAGAGATCGCCATTCGCGCCGACGAGGGCCTGGAGCGATTGGCCCTCGCCCAATACTCCCTCCAGGCGACTGGCCGGGCCGGAGGGCTTGTCTGCCGTCGCGGGTTGCGCGGCGAACAGTTTGCTGCTGCTGCCTCCATCGTGTTCCGTCCCTGGCACGCCGGACGGAATATCGCCCGGCTCCGCGCCTTGCCCCTTGGGCGCGAACGACTCGACCAGCGCCAGCGACGGTTCACCGCCTGATCCGTCTTGAGGCGATCCGGGGGCCGAGCCGCTGCCCGGGTCAGGCAGGCCGGCTTTCATGTTTTCGAGGGCGTTGAGCAGGTTTTGCAATTGGGTCCCGGTCAGGGCCGCGCCGGGTTGCGCCGCGCCACCGGTAGATGGGTCCTGCCGGCTGGACGGGTTTTTGCCGAGCCGGCGCAAAAGTTCGGCCAGGCGTTGCATGGCCTGGGTGCTGAGCTGGGTCTGGCCGGCCTGGGCCGCTTGCGCCGCGTCCTGCATCTGCCGGGCCACCTCGTTCTTTTCGGCCCCGGTCAGCTTGGCCGCTTGCTCTTGCAGGGATTGCGCCAGTTGCTGCAGGACTTGCGCGGCGTTGCCTTGCGCTTGGAGTTGGGCCAGCATTTGTGCCAACTGCGCGCCGGCTTGTTCGAGCTTGCCTCGCTGCAAGGATTGCGCGGCGGCTTGGGTCGGCGCGTTAGCGGCAAGGGCCGCGCTCAAGGCGGCGAGTTCCGCCGGTGAAGTCTTTTCGCCCGCCGCGCCCTGTTTCATCGCCGCGACCATCGCTTCGAGCGCCGACAACTCGCCCATGGCTCCCTTGAGCTTGTCGCCCGCCGAGGCCGTGGAAGTGGCTTGCAGGTGCTCGGCGCTGCGCTTCAATTCTGCGGCCAGGCGCTCCAGGTCCGGTGTCTTGGCTGGAGTGCCGGCCCGGCTAATCTGTTCCGCCATGGTTTGCAGCGCAGCCGCCCGCTGGGCGATGGCGGCATCGAGCACAGGATCGGCGGGCGCCTGGCCGATGCCCAAGGCAGCGTGCCAGCAGAGCAGCCCCAGCGCCAGGGCCGGTACCACCAGGTAGCGCAAGGCGCGCGGCGGCAAAATGGGCGTCCAGCGCCGGACGTCGAAAGCGGTTAGAAAACGCGTGCACTCCGCCAGGGTCAGCTCCTCGAACGCGGACTGCGGCGCCCGGCCGGCAAAGACGAGCGCGGTAAAAAAGCGGTCGTGGGTTCGCGCCCGCGCGTCGAGATATTTAGCCGTGGCCGCCAGGCTGATCCACCCGGCCGCGGTGCCCGCCAGGGCTGCCATGACTGCCGCGCCCAATGCCAGGCCCAGCCAGAGCGGGCGGAAGACCGCTCCGCCGCGCAGGAAGTTGAGCGCGCCATCGGCCAGCAGCAAAGCTCCCGCGGCGAGCAGGCACGCCGCCAGCCAATCGCAGCAACGTTGCGCCAGAATGCGCCGCCGGGCCGACTCCAGCCGCTGCGTCAACAGGGGCGGTAAACGCGTGACGACCGTGGGCGAGGTGGCGGGAGCGGCGGTCATCGAGCGAGCCAGTATAAAGGATCGCCTTCCCGGCGCAAACCGCGGCCGCATCCGCACTTCATGCAAGCGCAACGGCCGCCGGGCGGCTATCGTACCGAGCATCGGTTCCCACCCGGCAGAAAATGAAAATTGAGGTCCAATTTTTCTCCCGCCTGCGCGACCTCGTGCCAGGCTCGCATCTTAACGTGGAGGTCCCTCCCGGCGCCTCGTTGGGCGATCTGCTGGAAACCCTCTACGCCAGTTATCCCGGCCTAAGAGCCTGGGACGCCCATCTGCTGCTGGCCATCGGCCTCGACTACGCCGAACGCGCTCAGGCGCTTCAGGCCGGAGACATAGTCTCGATCATGCCGCCCGTCCAAGGGGGCTGATTTGGACGGCTGGCCTAATCCCGGAAGTTCCGGAAAGTGAGCGACACGCCGAAATCCTTGCCGCGCAAGAACGCGATCACCGCCTGCAAGTCATCCCGCTTCTTGCCCGTGACGCGAATCTCACTCCCCTGCAAGGAGGATTGCACCTTGAAATCATTGCCCTTGATCGCGGCAATGATCTCCTTGGCCTTTATCCCCTCAATCCCCTGCTTGATCGTCAACTCCTGCGCCGCGTGGCCCAAGGGGGAAATCGCCGCGGTGCCGTGCTCGACGTTGCGCAAGTCCACGTTGCGTTTGGCCAGCTTGCCGATCACAATTTCGTGCAACGACTTGAGCCGCGAGCCATCTTCGGCGGAGAGCGCGATCTTGTCCTTGGACGATTGCTCGATCGCCGCGACGCTGCCCTTGAAGTCGAACCGCGTCACGAGTTCCTTGCGCGCCTGGTTAATGGCGTTATCGACTTCCTGACGGTCGATTTCGGAAACGATGTCAAACGTGGGCACGGCTGCAGTCTAGCCACAGACCAAGCGCAAGAAAACATGCATTGTGATCCCGAGCGCCGTTGCCCCCCATAAAAATAACCCACACTGAGTCGCCCAGAAACCGCAAAGGCCGGCCCTTTCAGGCCGGCCTTTACACCCTGCCGCCGAAGCAACAGGGGGGATAGATGTTTCATAAGTCGCGCATCCCCCTCCTTGAGTCAATCGCAAAAGTCCCATGAAGACGTTCGTATATGTTGATGCGTTTAATCTCTACTACGGCGCGTTGAAAAATACTTCATATAAATGGCTCAACATCAGAAGAATGTGTGAACTTTCACTGCCAAAAAATCAAGTTGAGCACATCTGCGTTTGTACGGCCCGGGTCAAGGCCAGACCAAATGATCCTCAGCAGCCGATCAGACAGGCCATGTTGTTCCGCGCTTTGAAGACACTGCCCGACCTGGAAATCATCGAGGGCCATTTTCTCGCGCACAAGGTTTACATGCCGTTGGTCAACCCACCGCCCGGCGGCCCTGATAAGGCGAGGGTGATTAAAACCGAGGAGAAGGGTTCAGACGTAAATCTTGCGACCGCCCTGCTTCGTGATGCTTACGAGAACCGTTTCGACGCAGCGGTAATTGTCAGTGGCGACTCGGATTTGTTGGCCCCTGTTGAAGTAGTCAAGAATCGCTTAGGTAAACCCGTTGGAATTCTCAATCCCCAGCAAAGGCCGTGCAGCGTTCTCAAGGCTGCGGCTTCATTTTACGAACATCTCACACCCGCAGTTTTGGCAGCAAGCCAATTTGCCAACCCGATGCAAGATGCAGTCGGAACTTTTTCCAAACCGGCGAACTGGTAAAGTGAACCTTGAATTCAAACTGAGATACAACCTTATTTGTTCTCCCGTCCCTGCGCTGACCGGCTTCGCGCTGCTGCTCGTGGCCACCTTGCCGCCCGTCGCCAGCCTGCGCGCGCAACAGCCGCCGGTGCCGGATCTCGGGCCGGGCGCGAGCCTGCACGGCAAAGCAATTTTCCCAGCCAGCGATCTCTGGAACACGGACGTTTCCCACTGGCCGGTCGACCCGGACTCGGCGGCGCTCATCGCGGAGATTGGCGGGAACAAGCCGCTGCATCCTGATTTTGGCGCGCCATACCAGGGCGTTCCCAACGGCATCCCTTACGTGGTGGTCGACGCCGGGAGCACTCCGGCCGTGCCAGTCACCTTCCAATACGCGGACGAAAGCGACCCCGGGCCGTACCCCATCCCGCCAGAGGCACCGATTGAGGGGGGCGTCCGCAGTGCCGGGGATCGCCACGTGCTGGTAGTCGACCGCTGCCGCTGGCGGCTCTACGAGCTCTTCGACGCCCACCCGCCAGCCAATGGCGCCAGTTGGTACGCGGGCTCAGGCGCGATCTTCGATCTTGCCACCGACACCATCCGCCCCTCCAACTGGACCTCCGCCGATGCCGCCGGCCTGCCGATCTTCCCCGGCCTCGTCCGCTATGACGAGGTGCGGGAACTGGGCACCATCCGGCACGCGCTGCGCTTCACCTGCGCGCACACGCGGCGCGCCTACGTGGCCCCGGCGCGGCACTTTGCCAGCGCGAGCGACGATCCGCGTCTTCCGCCGATGGGGATGCGCGTCCGCCTCAGGGCGAACTTCAATGTCAACGCGTTTCCGCCCGCCGCGCGGGTGATTCTCACCGCACTGCAAACCTACGGCATGATCCTGGCGGATAATGGCGCGGATTGGTTCTTGAGCGGCACCCCGGATCCGCGTTGGAACGATGAGGAACTCGGCACCCTCAAGCGGGTGAAAGGCAGCGACTTCGAGGTCGTGCGCACGCGGTAGAGCAACCGCGCGGAAGATCCGGTTCTCCTACTTCAACGTGACTTCTTGCATGATCTTGTCGCCCAAGATCTCGCGGATTTCGAGCCGCTTGACGGCGCTATCACGCTGCTGGTCTTCCGACCCCATGATTTTCTTGTCGATGGCGTCGAACTTGGCGCGCTGGCCGTCAAGGGCGGCGAAGTTCTTGACCTCGGTCATGAGCATGATGTCGAAGTCCTGCGCAGTAGCGGCGCTGCCCAACAAAATCTTGTAACTGACGATCAGGCCCTCCTTTTTGGCTTCATCCAGCTCGGTCACGAATATCGTTTTGAGCTGCTTGAGGTAATCATCACCCAGGCCTGGCTTCGTCTTGACCATGGTGATGCCCCAAACCGAGCCCTCGGTGTAAGGCGCTTCGCCCTGGGCATGGGCGAAACCGGCGGCGGCGAAGAACAGGGCGGCAAGAACGAGGGTGCGGATGATTTTCATGTGAGGAGGCGTAGTTGGAGGGGTGTGTTGACGTTCGCCAGTATCCACCGGATAGAAGCGGAACCATTTCCCACCAAATTGCCAAATAGGAATTTTACGGGCAAGAAGTTTTTCTGACGCAGGCATTTACATCTTGGCGCCAACCATTCGCAGCATCACCAATGAGCAGCGTTTTTCCTGTTACGCTCGCGACGCTGAACGAGTCGCTGGCCGCCGGCGAAGCACTCGACTCGGGCCAGATCGAAAGCGCCGTCACCGCCCTGGCTGGCGACCGTGAACCCGCTGCCGCGAAGGCCACCTTTTTGCGGACGCTCCGCGTCAAAGGCGAAACCGTGCCGGAGATCGCCGGTTTTGCGCGAGCGTTCCTGGCCCGGGCCGTCGATCCTTGCCTCGACCCCGCCGCTCTGCCGGGACCGTTGCTGGACGTTTGCGGGACGGGAGGCGACCGGCTCAACCTGTTCAACGTTTCGACCACCGCGAGCTTCCTGGTGGCGGCCGCCGGCGTGGTCGTGGTCAAGCATGGCAACCGCGCCATCACGTCCCGCAGCGGCGGCGCCGACGTGCTCTCGGTCCTGGGGGTGCGTCTCGATCTGCCGCCGGCCGAACTGCGCCGGTGCGTCGAGCAGGTGGGCATGGGCTTCCTTTTCGCCCCGCATTACCATCCGGCCTTCCGGGCCATCGCGCCGGTGCGCCGCCTCCTGGCCGAGGAAGGCGTTAGCACGATTTTCAATCTCCTCGGGCCGCTTTTGAATCCGGCGTGGCCTGAGGCCCAGCTGGTCGGCGTGCATTCGCTGGCGCTCACCCGGGTTTTCGCGGACGTCTTGCGCCAGCTCGGGCGGCGCAGCGCCTGGGCGGTGCATGGCGCGGGCGGCATGGACGAGCTGTCCACCCTGGGAGAATCCCACGTCAGCGGCTACCTGCCCGGCGAGGCGGAAATTTCCAGCCGATTGATCGCCCCGGAAGACGGGGGATTGCACCGGGTGGAAGACCTGGATGCGCTGCGCGGCGGCAGCCCGGACGAGAACGCCGCGACCTTGCTCGGCATTTTGCGGGGGGAGATCGGCGGCGCCCGGCTCGAGCTGGTCTTGCTCAACGCCGCGGCCGGCTTGCTGGTGGCTGGCGTTTGCGCCGATCTTCGCGCCGGGGTCGAACTCGCCCGCGCCCAAATCCGCGACGGACGCGCCCTGGCCAAACTGCAGGCGTTGGCGGAATTCAGGCCCTAGCGCCGCTGGGCGGTCACCGGGGCAGTGGCGGCGGGATTTGCGCCGTCGCCCGTCGCGAGGGCAGGTCTGCCAGGCAGTATTCCTCGCCGTCTTCGGCGACCCGGAACTCCAGTTCCGGGCTGGTGGCCTCGGTGCGCCCGCAGACCTTGCAATGATGTAGGGTTTCTTCGACATCGGCAGCCTTGGCCATGTGAAACTGTTGCTGGCGCTTGACCGTGTGGCCGCGTTCCCGCCAGTACTTGATCCAGTCGCCGCCGAAAAATAGGACGTAATTTAAGAGAGAGACGCCGATCACCAGACGCTGGGAAACCGTGCCGCCCAGCAGTTGCATGCCGACCCCGAAAAGCGAGAACAGCGCAATCCACTTCACTGCCACCGGCAGCACGAAAAAGAGCAGGATGGGAAAGTTGGGGAACAGGGTCGCGAAGGCGAAGAAGAGCGACAGGTTCAGGAAAAAACCGGTGGCGTCGTCGGCATTGAAGCACAGGGCGGCCACCGTCGTGCCGATCATGCCAAGCAGATAAAAGAGGTTGAGCTTGAAGCTGCCCCACGCCTGTTCCAGGCCTTCACCCATCAGCCACAAGAGGTTGAGGTAAAGGAACACCCACAGCACGCCGAAGGGCGAATGCGCGTTCACTTGTGGGATCAAGATGTAACTGCCCAGCCGCCATACCTCGCCGGCCATGATCCGGTCCGGGCGCAGGTCGAGCCAGCTCTCCAGCTCGGGATTTACGAGCAGGAGCAGGTAAACCAGCGTGTTGAACACCACAATGATGCGTAAAAGGCCCGGCACGGCCAGGTGACCGAAGCGGCGCTCGAGGGCATTGATCCAACGCATAAAGAGGTGAGGGGCTCGGACGGCGAAATGCCTGCTGGTTGCATCGTTCGCGCCTCGAAGGACGGTTGTGCATGGCGCGCTCCGGCCCGGGAGTTTGCCGTTCCGGGCCGAAAAGGCGGACCGCGTTGACACGCCCCGGGCAGGCGACTATCCATGAGGCGTGTCCACCGAAACCGCCGCCGATCTGCCTGAGACGGCTGCTGCGTCGCCGGCGGAAACCGAGCGCCAAACGCCGCTCCATGCCGCCCACGAGCGCCTCGGGGGCAAGATGGTCGGGTTCGGCGGCTGGTCGATGCCCGTGCAATATCCCAGCGGTATCTTGGCCGAGCACCGGGCCGTGCGCGGCGCCGCCGGAGTCTTCGATATCTCGCACATGGGCGAAATCATTGTCGGTGGCCCGGGGGCCAAGACGTGGTTGAACACGCTTTTCACCAATAATCTCGACAAGATCGGCCCCGGCCAGAGCCAGTACGGCTTTTTTCTGAACGAACGCGGCGGGGTAATCGACGACCTCATCATCTACGAATACGCCGAGGGTGAATTTCTCCTGGTGGTGAACGCCTCGATGATCGAGACGGATTTTACCTGGCTCGAAAAGCACCTCCTGCCAGGAGTGCAGCTCAGCGACCGCAGTGATCGCTTCGCGGCCCTGGCCGTACAGGGACCGCGTTCGCCGGAAATTTTTGCGGCGTTCTTCGGCCCAGGAGCGGTTTTGCCGGAGCGCTTTGGCGTTGGTGTGATCGAGCGGGACGGGCTGCTGTTTTTCGTCGCGCGGACGGGGTACACGGGGGAGGACGGGTTCGAGTGGTTTTTCCCGGCGCGGGCGTCCGAGGTCGTCTGGAACGAGCTGCTGGAAAAGGGCGCGCCGTTCGGACTAATCCCCTGCGGCCTGGGCGCGCGGGACAGTTTGCGCCTGGAAGTCTGTTATCCCCTGAACGGCCTGGATCTCTCACCGGAGCGCACCCCGCTGGCGGCAGGCCTGGGGACGTTCGTCGATCTAACCAAGGAACATTTCATCGGCCGCGACGCGCTCCTCGAGGTCAAGGCGCAGGGCGGCCCAGCGGAAAAGCTCGTGGCCTTCCGCATGACGGAGAAAAGCCCGCCGCCGCGCCCGCATTATCCCGTTTACAGCGCGGACGGCGTCCAACGGTTGGGCGAAACGACCAGCGGCGGCCTTTCGCCCACGCTTGAGGCGGGGATCGGCATGGCCTACGTGCCGGCGACCCACGCCAAGCCGGGCGAAGTCCTGCAACTCGACATCCGCGGACGGCGTTTCCGGGCCGTCATCGAGAAAAAGCCGCTGTACAAGAAACCGCCGGCTGCTTGATTCCACCAGACCATGAATGTCCCCGCTGATCTGAAATTTGCGCCTACCCACGAATGGCTGCGCGCGACGGACGGACGCGTCGGCATCAGCGACCACGCGCAAGCGGAACTGACCGACATCGTTTACGTCGACTTACCGAAAGTTGGGGCGAAACTGGCCGCCGGCCAGACCGCGGCCGTGGTGGAATCGGTCAAGGCCGCGAGCGACATCTATGCGCCCGTCGGCGGCGAGGTGGTCGAGGTCAATCCGGCGCTGGCGGACAATCCGGCGCTCGTGAACACCGATCCTTACGGGGACGGGTGGCTGTTCAAACTGGCAGCGATTGCACCGGCGGATGCGGACGCGCTGCTTGCGGCCGAGGCGTATCGCAAGCAGATCTCAGCCTGAGCAAGCCGCTGTCGACGCGGAGCCACTACTGCCGGAGCGAGGCTGCGGCTGCCTTATCCACCAGCCAAAGCGTCTCTCCCCGGGGTGAACTGATGCCCTGCGAGGGATAGCGATCCGGTTCGGATTTCCCTTGCAGGACGGCCGGCAGAACTTCGGCTTTGTCCTGGCCCGCCACGAGGAAAAGGATGGTGGCGGCATTGGTCAGCACCTTGGGCGTGAACGTGATGCGGTAGGCGGAAACCTTATCGATCCAGGCCGCACAGACCAGCTTCTCAGTTTCGCGCAAACCCGTTGTGCCCGGAAAGAGGGAGGCAGTATGCCCATCGGAGCCCATGCCTAAAAGGATGACGTCGAACCGCGGCGTCAAGCCGCCCGGGAAGTGCCCGGCCAACTCGCGCTCGTAATCCGCCGCGACCCGGGTGGCCTCCGGGTCCTCGGCGTGCACCCGGTGCACATTGACGGCGGGACACGTGGACCCGAGGGCGTCGAACATGGCTTCCCGCGCCATGCGATAATTGCTCGTTGCATCGGTGGGCGGGACATGGCGTTCGTCGCCGAAGAAAAAATGCGTTGCTGCCCAAGGCAGTCGTTCGCGAAAGGCCGGCTCCTGCGCGAGCAGCGCGTAAAGCGCCTTTGGCGTGGACCCGCCCGATAGCGCGATGCTGGCCTGTCCGTTCTGGCGGACGGCGGCGGCCAGCCGGCGCGTGACTTCCTCCGCCGCCGAGCGCGCCAGCGCGGCGGGATCGGTCAGAATCTGGACGCGGCGGGCGGAGGGATCGTTGTTCATAAGGTTGCCGGGGATGGCTGTTTCTTTTACTTGGGGGTGGCGGACGGGTTCGCGCGGGCCGCCAGCGCCGTGTTCCATTCCTCGATCTGCCTGGCCTCCGCCGTAAAGAGCGGTTCCGTGGGATCCAGGATCTCGATGCTCTGCATGACGTCTCCCTGCTGGGTCTGTTCGACCACCGTCTGTCCCTCGGTGACCTGGCCGAAAATGCTGAACTTGCCGTCCAGATGGTGCGTGGGCGCGTGCGTGATGAAAAATTGGCTGCCATTGGTGTTCAGGCCGCGATTGGCCATGGCCAGGACGCCTGGTTTGTCGAACTTCAGGCTGGAAATCTCATCCTTGAAGTCGTAACCGGGGCCGCCCCCTCCGGTCCCATCGGGGTCGCCCCCCTGGATCATGAAGCCGGTGATGACCCGGTGAAACTTCAACCCATCGTAAAACTTGTGTTGCGCCAGGTTCAGGAAATTCGTCACCGCCAGCGGCGCCTTGGAGGGGAAAAGCGTCAACTTGATGTCGCCGCGCGTGGTGTGGATGACGATGCGGATATCGGGCAGGTCAGCCGTCGCCGGCGTGGCCGTGGGCGTTGGGCTGGGCGTGTCCGGGGCCGCCTGGACGGGGAGGGCCAGCAAAGCGAGCGCCAACAGCGCCAGGCCGATCTTGGAACCAGAGGGAATGAGCATGGGAGTGGCCGCAGGATAGTAAAAAGCCGCTGAACTGCAACCGTTGCCGCCGCTCCGGCCAGACCCTTCCGACAAGTCTATCCGTGCAAATTAGATGAATACAGGGTAAGGGTCTGCCGTCCACCCTCAGCGATTCTCCACCTTGCTCTCATGATTTCATCCCGTTCCCACTCCCTCTTTAACCACCGTTTCGTTGCCTGCCTGGCGATCCTTTGCCTCGGCTCCTTGCGGCTCGCGCACGGGCAAAGTGTCCCCACCTTCTCCAGTCTGGTCGTTTTCGGCGATAGCTTGTCGGACGTGGGCAACGTCGCCAATGAGGCGCAGAGTGAATACGACGTTCGCTATCCCTCTCCTCAGTTCAACTACACGGACGGCCGCTTCACCGATGGCAAGGACACCAATCCCAAAGCACGCATGTTGACGGGTGTCTGGCACGAGCAACTCGCCAAACTGTTTCTCAATCTTTCCCCCGCCACCGATTCGCTCGATGGCGGCAGCGACTACGCTTTCGGCGGTGCCAAGACGATTGCCGGCACGACCAATCGCACGGTTATTTCCGAAGGCCCGTTTACCTCGTCTCTGACCATCGACAACATGGGCAAACAGGTGAACGACTACCTCGGTGCGAATACCCCTTCCGGCAGCGAACTTTTCATCGTCTGGGGCGGCGGCAACGATCTATTCGATGATCCCAGCGCCGGCAATGTGACTCAGACCGCCACCAATATGGGCGGCCTCGTCAGCCAGCTTGCCATGGCCGGCGCGCGCTCGTTTATCGTGCCGAACGTGCCGCCTCTCGGCATGGTGCCGGAATACAACATGACGGGTGATCCCGGGACGCTGCGTAACCAGGCATCCGCGAGCTATAAGGATGCGTTGAACGCGGAACTCGATCAGACGGTCGCCAGCCTGGCGCAGCAAGGCATCACCATCACGATCTACCGGCTGGACGTGTACACCCTGTTTCTGAGCTTCATCGCGAAGCCGGCGAACTACGGGTACGTGAACGTGACCGATATGTCCCAGGGTACGGCCGTAAACCCGAACAAGTACCTGTTCTGGGATGGTATCCACCCGACGACTACCGGACATTCTTATCTGGCGAGCGCGGCGTACGCGTTGATCTCCGGGCAGCCGGTGGTCTCGGTCAGCGCACCGACGAGCGAGGTCAAAGGCGGCGATCCTGAAACGCCCTTCTATCTGACGCGCATTGGTGGAGACGACACCATCCCGTTGAGCATTCCGTACAGCCTCAGCGGGTCCGCGGTGGCCGGGGTCGATTACCTGGATCTCAAAGGCGTGCGCAAACTCAAGAGCGGCAAGTCATCCGCCCAGATCCAGTTCCAAACGTACGCGGACCCGGACTTGAAGAAAAACGCGAGCGTCATCCTATCGCTGGTCGGTGGGAGCGGCTACACCCTGGGCGGCCTGGATACGACGACGCTGACGATCGATCCAAGCAAATAGGGCGCATGCGTTTTCGTTGCGATCGAGCGAGTGGCCGCATACAATAATCCTCGATGAGCCTCGCTGAAATCAAAGACGCTGTCACGGAGCTCACGCCTAAAGAATTGGCGGAACTGGCCGCGTTTATCCAGACGCAGGACAATCTTGAGTGGGACCGGGAGATCGAGGAGGATTTCTCGCCCGGAGGCAGGCTGCATGGAGTGCTGGCCGACGTAGACGCCGCGATTGACGCAGGCGAGGCCACGAGGAATACAACAATTTCCGATTCTGATCGACCGGCGCGCTTCATGCGTCCACCTACTCGGCCGCGACCGTAAACGCCGGGAGCGGTTCGATCAGATAACCCGGCAACGGGCGTGTCCGGTCGTAAATACCTTCTGCGATCAAGGGCGCCGTGGCGTAGGAGCTGAACACCATCTCCATCTTCGCATCGAAGTTATCGATGTAATGCAGCGCGCTCGCCTCCGGCGTCTTTGGCACGATGGGTGAGCCGAACGCCAGTTCCCCGTGATGGCTCGCGATCAGGTGCAGCAAATGCCAGCGCACGGTCTCCGTCGCCGGCTCCAGGTTGGCCCAGGCCGCGAACGCATCCTCCGCCAGCAACTGCGCCCAAAGTTCGTTCACCAGTTCCAGTCCGAGGCTGATGTGCCCCATCAACTCACCCCGGGCCGAGAGCTCGATCCCAAAACCCGCCGGCGAAACGTTGTTCTCCCAAATCTTGCCCGCGTCGTGGAACAGCACGCCGGCCAGCAGGAGATCCCGGTTCAGCCGAGGGTACACCTGCGCCAGCGCGGCCGCCGCCCGCAGCATTTGCGCGGTGTGTTCCACCAAGCCACCGCGCCGCGCGTGGTGATAATTGCGGGCCGCCGCCGCCCGCCGGAAATCTTCGCCCTTTTGCACCAAAAACAGTTCGCAGACGATCCGCAGCCGCGGGTCCACCAGCGCCTGCACCGTCTCCAAGATGAACTGAAAGTCCGTCTCCTGCCGCTCCCGCAGCTCCCGGGAACCGGCCAGCAACGCCGCCTGCTCCCCCGCCGCCAACGGCCGGAAATGCCAGCGGCGCGCTTCCAGGCCGAAGCTCGGGTGGTGGGAGAAATCGCCGCTGATTTCGACGCACGCTCCGGCCGCCAGCGCCGCGCAGAGCGCGTAGACCGGCGAGTCGCTCCAGGCCCGCAGACTCATCCGATCCCGCGCATCGGTAAAGTTGACCTCATAATACGGCTTACCCTCCCGGGTCGATTTGGTGACGACCGCCTCGGCCTGGACGTGTACCAGCACATTGTTGACCTCTCCACGGGTGAGGCGGGCCTTCAATTCCTTGACCGTCAGCAGTTCGGTATCCACGGAGCAAAGGTTAGGTGAGCCTCGGGCGAAAAACCACGCTTTTGCGGGCCTCGCCCAGCGGGTGCATGAGGTACACGCGCCAGCCCGCGTTTTTTCAAGCTGGACAACCACCCGCGCCCGGCTATGCGATTGTTAGCGGTGGCCTGCGGATGTTGGGCAATTTACGGGCATAGATCCCAGGCTCGCCGGCATGTTGACTGTATGAAACGACCTACTCTCTCCTGCTGTGCCATCCTCCTCCTCCTGACCGCGGCACCTCCGGCGCCTGCTCTACGCGCGGCCGACGAGCAGCCGGACTACACCGCCGCGACCCAAGGAATCGAAGATTACCGCGCAGGCCGCTACGATGATGCCATCAAGAATTTCGACGAAGCCACGCGTCTCGATCCGCAGAACGCCGGCAACTTTCGCAATCGGGCCGTTGCCTACGCCAAAAAGGGCGATCCGGCCAAGGCGATCCTTAGCTACACCGAGGCCCTGAAACTGGCGCCCGACGATCTCCCGTCCCATTCCGGTCGCGGGTCGGCGCGGCTGGCGACCGGCGACTTCAAGGGCGCGCTGGAAGATCTCGATACCGTCGTCACGGCCAAACCGGGCGATACAGAGGCCCATCGCCTGCGAGCCTATGCCTACCTCAAGAGTGGCGATCCGGCTAAGGCGATCGAGGATTACGCGGTCGTGCTCAAGGCCAAGCCGGCGGATCAACCCGCCCTGGATGCCCAAGGCACCGCCTATGTGGCGCTCAAGCAGTATGACAAGGCGATTGCCGATTACGACAAGGCCATCCAGCTCAAGCCCGATGAGGCCAGCAATTACCGTTCACGGGCGTTGGCTTATGAGGCCACGGACAAAAAGGCCGAGGCCATCGCGGACTGGGGCGAGGTCATCAAACGCAAACCCGACGACGTGGTCGCCCACAACCGCCGCGGCTTCTTGTTAACCGCCACAGGCAAGTACGATGACGCTATCGCGGACTACAATGCGACCCTCGAGCACGATCCTGGCAACCAGCAGGCGTTACAACAGCGTGCCTACGCCTATACCAAGACGGGTAACATCGACAAACTGATCGCGCAGTTGACCGATGCCATCAAAGCCGCGCCGGACGACGGCCGCACGTACCTGCGCCGGGGCTCGGCTTACGTGACCAAGACGGATTACGACAGTGCCATCGCCGATTTGACCAAGGCGGATACGCTTCTGCCTAATGACCCGACCCCGCTGCGGGAGCGGGCCTATGCTTACGTCAAGAAGACGGAGTGGGACAAGGCGCTGGCCGATTACAATTCCGTGATATCGCTCAAGCCGGATGATGCGCAGGCCTACAAATTCCGCGGCTACGTCTACGCCCAACAGCATGAAAATGAAAAGGCGCTGGCCGATTATGCCAAGGCGCTGCAACTCAACCCCACGGACGCGTACACGTACTTCCTACGCGCCAATCTGCTGGTCGATCAACACGACTACGCGAAGGCCAAGCCAGACTATCAAAAGGTGGTCGATCTCAACGCCGACGCCACCACGGTCAAGCAATCGCAAGGCATGTTGACTCAAATTGATCAGGAGCCCGCGCAGTAAGATGGCGGAAAGCGGCTAGGTCTGCGCGAAGTGATCGTAGCCGCACGCGTCACCCAGGCCGCTGGCTTCTCCGGCGCTGGTTAGCGTGCCGATGCACGTCAGCGGGACATCTGGAAACTCCCGCGCCCATTCCTGCTCAAGTCTTGCGGCAATGCGCGGCCCCACGGCGAACAGGAGTTCATAATCCTCGCCGTTGCGCAATGCCTCGTCCAGCGAACAACCGCGCGTCCGCGGGACCGCCGCGCGCTCCAGCCGAAAACCGGTCCCGCTCGCGCGTGCCAGGCGCGGCAAATCTGCCGCCAACCCGTCGCTCAGATCCATCATTGCGTGGATGTGAAAGCGCCTGGCGAGCCACTGCCCCTCGGCCAGCCGGGGCCGGAACTTCAGATGCCGTCCGCTGCGAAACGAACCGCCCAACCGGCCCGTGACATAAAGCCGGTCGCCGTCCCTCCCGCCGCCCCGCGAAATGCAATGTCGCGGTGCCACCGTGCCGGTCAGGCACACGGAAATAAAACACGGTCCCGGCGAGCGCGCGGTCTCACCGCCGACCACCGCCACCCCGAACTCCCGGGCCGCCCGCCCGATGCCGGCGTAAATACCGCGGGCGAACGCCAGCGTCGCGGTCTTCGCCAGCGCCAGTGTCACCAGGGCGTGCGCGGGTTGGCCGCCCATCGCGGCGATATCGCTCAACGGACGGCACATTGCCTTCCAGCCGATCCGCGCCGGTGGCGTCTTGGCCGTGAAATGGATGCCCTCGATCACGCAATCCGTCTTTAAGAGCTCCCATTGCCGGGCGCCCGGCGGCCGCACCACCGCGCAATCGTCGCCAGCACCGGTGTGGACCGCAGCCTCGGCTGCCAAGGGCGGCAATTGCGCCAATAACGCCGCCACCAGCCGGTCCTCGCCCAGGTTCCCGATCGTTGGCGGGCGGCGGATCATGACAGCTACCCGCCGGCGCCTCCGCTGAACAAGGCGATGATGGAAAGCGAGTTGAAAAGCGCGTGCATGGCCATGGGCACGAGCAACGAACCGGTCCACTCGTAAGCCAGCGTTAAACACACCGCCAGCACGAACAAACCCGCAAAACTAGGAGCGTGCAGGTGAATGCCGGCAAACAGCGCGGCGTTCAGGAGAATGCCTGCGGTCACCCCGAGGTACCGGCGCATCACTCCGTATAGATACCCGCGGAAAATGAACTCCTCCTGCAACGGCGCCACCAATACCGCCGAGAGGATCACCACGGCCTTGGCCGTGCCGGACCGGCTCTGGGCCAGGAAACGGACGAGCTCCTGGGCCGACGCGTCGTCGCTGCCGCCGGCCGCGAGCAGGACGAGCGAAAGATCGCTGGCTGCCACGATCAACGGGAAAGCCAGGATCAGCAAAAGGATGGCCCGCCCGACCGCTGGCCCCGGTTTCAGCCGGTCGAAACCAAAGGTGGTCCGCCAGCTAACCCGCCGCAGGCTCATGCTCGCCAGAATTCCGCCGACCACCGCCAGAAAAACGCCCGTGGTCACGATCACTTGCACGATCATCGCGGCGGCGGTCGGGAGCGCCGCGTTGAGTTCTGCCGGGCTATTGGCGGAGCGCCAGCCACCCACTATCAGCAGCGCGAACAATCCCGCCAGCATGCCGCCGATCAGCAAATCGGTCTGCCCGAGCGCCTCGCCCTGCACCTGGCCGTGGCCTTCAAAAAGAGCTTGGTCCGCCAGGCCGCCGTAGAAGATTAACCCCACGATAATGAAGCCTAGCAGCAAGGCCACTTGGGAAAGCTCCGCCGCCCAGGCCTGGAGAGGCAGAAGATCGATCATGACAGAGCCAATTCCGGGTTGGAGCGCGCTGCGACCCGAATTTCCTGGAACGCCGCGCCGAAGTAGGCGGGCAGATCGGTCGCCAGAAGGGATTGTTTGGATTGATGCTGGCCGATCGCGGAGATCGGCGGCGCGTCCGTGCAACCAGGTGCTTAGCCGGGCGGCATCGTACAGGCTCAGGCCCTGGCCGGCGAGGGCGGCGCAAACGCCGGTCAGCACATCGCCCATGCCGCCGGTCGCCATCCCGGCATTGCCCGTCGAATTGTAGGCCGGCAACCGGCCCCGTTCCCCGATAAGCGTGCGGGCGCCCTTGAGCAGCAGCGTGACCGGATAGTTCTCCGTAAACGCCCGGACGATTTCCGCCCTGGTGGCGTTTTCAGCCAAAGGTTCGTGCCGGAGCGCGGCGTCGCCTTGACGCAGGCGCTGCATTTCCCCGGGGTGCGGGGTCAAGAGGCGGGGACCGTCCGCCGTCAGCAACGGCCGGAGATCTCCGGCGAGGATGTTGAGGCCATCGGCGTCAATGACCATCGGTTTGGGCCAGCGTGCCACCAGACGGCGCACGTCCGCGGCGTTCGACTGACCCAGACCCGGGCCGAGCGCGAGCACGTCAAAATTCATCTCGAGCGCCGCCAACGGAGAGGAAAGCGGCTTGACCATGACCTCCGGCGAGGCCGCGGCGGCGACGATCCGGTAGATTTCCGGGTCGGTCAGCAGGGTAACCAAGCCGGCCCCGGCCCGGGCGCAGGCGTGCGAGCACATCACCGCCGCGCCCACCGCGCCGACCGATCCCGCCAGGATGCCGATGCGGCCATACATCCCCTTGTTCGACTCGTGTGCCCGCAGCGGCAGCAGGGCCGCGAGCGAAGCCGGCGTGAGCAAAGCACCGCGCTCCGCGGCCGCGGGCGCTTGCGCGCTGAAAGGGCCGAATTCCGCCAGACTCAAGACGCTCAGCCAGCCGGTGAAATTCGCCGCCTGATCCGCCAGCAAGCCGGTTTTGACAAAGCCGACCGCCAGCGTCTCGTCCGCGACGACCGTGTCTGGCGCGGCGTCGCCCGATTCCGCGTCGAGGCCGCTTGGCGCGTCGATCGCCACCACGTAGGCGCCGGCCGTTTGCCGCAGACGGTTGATTTCCTGGGCCGCGCCGCGCAGGGGTTCGCGCAGCGGGCCGCTTGCGCCGATCCCCAGGAGCCCGTCAACGATCAGCAGCTTTTCGCCGGCGCCCAGCGATCCCAGGCCGGTCATCCCGGTCACCCGCGGGTATTCCGCGGGAGGCAACGCCGCCAGCTTTTTTCCCGGCAGCGCGCCGAAGTCACCCTCCGCGCCGGCCAAGCGGATCAGTACGCGCAACGGGCCGCCGCCGCGCGCCGGGCGTTGCGCGGTCAACTCCCGGGCCGCCACCAGGGCGTCGCCGGCATTGTTGCCCTTGCCGGCATAGATCAGCACGGTGGCGGGCGCCGTGCCGATAACGTCAAGGCAACGAGCAGCCACCCGCCGGCCGACCTGATCCATCAACGACTCCGCCGTCACGCCGGAGGCAAAAGTCGCCTCCTCGATGGAGCGCATTTCAGCGGGCGTGACGATCATGGCCGGTGGCAACCTAGTGCGATGAGGAATGCCGGCGCCGGCGGCGGGTGCTCGAGGTGGTCGAGCGGTGGCTCAAGCCGCTGTGCCGGGAGACCGTGGACCGGCTGCTGTGCCGCCGCGAGGACCCATGGTGGCGCGAAACGTAATGCCGTGAGGACGACGAGCCGTGATAAGCCAGGTTCTCCGTCGTGATCACGGGTTGATTGCCCAAATCCGTCGGGTCGCCGTACCGCTGCTGTGCCACGATGGCATCGGCCACATTCTGCGCCCAGCGTTCACGGTAAGCGTCACTTAGAATCGTGCGGCTTTCCTCGGCATTCGTCAGGTACCCGCCTTCGCAGAGCACCGCGGGTACGCTGGATCTGCGGATGACGAAGAACCCCCGCCGGCGAATCTGCCGATCCAGGGTATTGAGGCTCGCGAGCTGCGCGCGATGCAGCCGGGCAGCCAGGCCAAAGCTGTCCGCGCGATAATAATACGTCTCGATCCCATGCGCTTCTTCCCGTGGCGCGCTGTTGAAATGCACGCTCACGAAAATGGCGTTGCCCTGCGAACTGCCGATCCTGACACGATCCGGCAAAGTCACAAAATAGTCATCCTTTCGCGTCATAACGGTGCGCACGCCCCGGCTCCGCAGCGCACGCTCTAGGCGCAGCGCCGCATCCAAAGTATAAGGCTTCTCCGGGATGGCCTGCCCCGGTCCACCGCCCCGGTCAATGCCGCCGTGACCCGCATCAATGACCACCGTATCAAACCCTTGCGGGCCGGTGGCATCGGCATGGGAAAGGCCGCACAGCGCCGGGAGCACGGCGCCGCCGGCCAGCGCCAGGAACTGGCGCAAACGGGAGCGCAACACGGCAAACCGGAACATGCGCGGACATTAGCGCACGATGGAGACCCGTCAAAGGTCCCGCCGACTGACGCAATGCCCAGGGGAAACCCTTATTCCTTGACCGGCGTCGGCATGCTCGCGGGCCGGTCGGAAAGCTTCGGCTGCGGTGCATTCCCGCCAACGGCCTTCGCCACCGCGACCTGCACCTGACCTCCCCGCACCTCCACGTCTCCATTGGGCAGCTTGGCCAGGATCGGCTGAAACCGGCCAGCCTTGGTGTAGGCCTTTTGGTCCAGACGCTCCCCGTCCAGGCCAATACAGGTGTAGACGAACGCACCCGGTTTGGCCTCATGCAGGATGTGAAGATTGTTATGGCTGTCCAGCATCTCCTCCGGTTCATGCCCGGAAAGCAGCAGCCGGCCGAGGGACTGGGTGGTGTAGACCGTGTTGCCGTTCAGGTCGCGAATCCGCGCGTAAAGCAACAGCCGGTCCGGCAACTCGTGGGTGAGCAACGACACCTGGCGCAAGTCTCCGCTGCCCGGCACCCCCACCGTCTTCTCCCAGAGCAATTTCCCGTCGGTCAGGTCGAAGGACGCGTAGTTCGAGTAGTAGAAGCGATCCAGATCCGCCAGATAGACATTCGCGCGCAGGCGGTGGGTCCCCGGTTCCCGGATGGGAAAGAGCGGCGTCAGATCAATGGAACGCTGCAGCGTCTGCCCGGCCGCCACGTGCATGGGATGCAGTTTGTAATCGGGGTCGTACGGCGAGAGCAGCCCTCCGTCCAGGGTGGTGACTTCGACGTTGAACCATTGCTTGGAACCGGAGTCTTCGAAGACGAGATCCCGCCCGGCGTTGTTCGTGATGGTGACGGTGGCCACAATCGGCTCGTACAGGATGTAAGAGCGCCGGGGGACCTGAATGCTCAGCTCGATCTGCGCCTGTGCGGTACTCGCACCCAGCCAGACGCCCAGCACGATTGCAACCAGGGCGGCCCACGAGACAGCGCCGCACTGGCGCTCCCAACGGCTTTTTGGAGATGTCATTTGCTTTAGAGAACCGAGGCTTAACCGCGTAGGGGGATTTACTTCGTGGCGGGAGGTTTATCCGATACGGTGCGAAAACCAATGCGATCCTTGGCGTCATAGGCGGCTACCGGCGGCGGCCGCCGGGTCAGCACCACGTCCGCCGAGCCGAAGTTGCCGCCGCGGACGATCGCAAACGGGATCCGGCCCTGGGGAATGACCGTGGCGGTCCACTCACTGACATTGCCGGCCATGTCCATCACGCCGTAGGGGCTCCTGTCGCCCGGCATCGCATCGACCGGCGACCAGCGGTTGTAGCCGTCCACCTCTCCTTTGATGTGGCCGTCTTCCGCGTGAAAATCGGCGGCGGTATTGACCTTGGAAATCTTCTTTTCGTCGTCGCCCCAGGGAAAGAGGCGGCCATCCGCGCCCCGGCCGGCCTTTTCCCATTCCTGTTCGGTGGGGAGACGATGCCCCTTCCACTTGGCGTAGGCGTACGCGTCGAACCAATCCACGAACACCGCCGGGCAATTGAAATCCACCGGCGCGCCGTTGTAAGTGCCGCCCTGCGCGGCCGCCTCATAGAACTTGGTCCAGGCGAAGTTGACGCCGTGCAGCCGTCCCTTCGGCTGCTCCGGGCTGTCGAATTCGGTGGTGGGATGGGCCTTCAGCGCAGCCAGGAACGCGGCGTATTGGCCGACGGTAACCTCGTACTCATCGATCCAAAACGTGGGTAGGTTCACCTTCTGGTCCGTCTGATAGGTGAACTCACCCGCCGGCACTTCGATCATCGTATCGAAGACCTTGGCCGACGTCACCCGGAAGAACTTCACGTAGAGAACCGTCGCGATCGCCCAGATGAGGGCAATCATCCCAACCGTGGTCCAGATCAGCGCGCGTTTCTGCCGGCGCCTGGCTTCGTTTACCGCGGCAATCGCGGCAGCGTCCTGGGCGCTCAGCTTGAACGCGTCCTCGGGCACCACCTTCGGCTCCAGCGCCCGCACCGCCTGCAGGAGAGCGCCCCAGCTCAGGAAGCCCCCGCTGCCTTCCAGCAACATCCGCCCGAGCAGGGCACGCAGACCCGGCGACGCGGCCAATTTGCCCGGCAGGCAGGCCGAGACCATGCGCGAAAGCGCCTGCATATCCCGGGTCGTGCCGGCAGTCCGTTCTTCGGGCACGACCGCGATATTGTTCAGGCGCGGCCGTCCGTCGCGTCCGAGGTACACGTCTTCCGGGGTCAGGGGGGAGTGTGCGACTTTTTGCTGGTTGAGATAGCTGAGCGCCTCGGTCGTTACCTTGACGCACTGAAGCGCAGTCACGTCGTCGATCGTGCGCCCCTCCTTCTCGCGCGAACCCAGGTTGGCGCCGTCGACGAATTCACGGGCGTAATAGTAAATGCCGCCATTCTCTCCCGCCTCGTACACGGACAGGATGGATGGATGCTGCACGTTGGCTTTCGCGCTGGCTTGAGCCAGGAAAGTGGCCACGGCCTCTGGGTCGGTCTGGTACTCCGTCCGCAGCACCTTGAGCGCGACCAGGCGCGACATCGATGTCTGCAACGCCTCGAAAACCTGGCTGTGCTCGCCCTGGCCGATCTTGCGCCGGAGCTCGTACGGCCCGATCGTTTGGCCGATCAACTCCGGGTCGCGCCCGGCGGGCGCCTCACCGGCGGGTTGACCCCCCGTTTTCTCGTCGCGCCGGCGGACGCCTTCCATCACGAGATGTTCCCAGCCGGTGTCGATCGTCGCTTCCTCCGGTTGCACGCCATCGTCGAACGAGAACTGGCCGGCGGACCAGCCGATGATCTCGTAGGCGGCCTCGGCCGCCTCGAATTCGCCGGTGACCGCGTGAATGATCTGGCCGTTGCGCAAATAGAGCACCCCGCGGCCCTCGCCCCGGGCCACTTGCAGCGAGCCCGTTTTTTTGCCGATGCAGCACATTTGAATAATGTCGACGAGGTCGAACTGATCCAGTTTCCCGGTAAACCCCTGCTTTTGCACCAGCCGGCGCAAGCGGGCGGACTGGGTCCGTTGATCGACCGGCAGTGCCTCGGTGTCCGTCCGCCGCTTACTGGGCGCAGCCTGGACTGCCGGCGCTCCGAATTTGTTGACCAGGACAGCCTGTAGGGCCACTGGATCGATCGGCTTGTAAAGGAACGGAGTGGCGCCCAGCAGGTCGTCATACTCGCTCAGGTCATAGCCGCTGATGTAGACGGTTTTCAGCCCGGGCCGCTTGGCCGCGAGCGACTCGCGCAACTCGAAGCCGTTGACGTCCGCGAGGACGACTTCCGCGACGAGCACATCGGGCGCCCCGCCGTTCTGGCAGAGCTCTTGCGCCTGCGCCGCGCCGGTCGCCACGATCACCTCCGCCTGCACGGTATCGCGCAAGAGCATGCCCAGCTCCTGGGCCGCGGCCGCATCATCGTCGACGACGAGTATTTTCATGGTGGGGGGAAGGAAAAAGAGGGAGCCGGTAACCGCGGACCGGCCGCGGATGTCCCGGATTCAGTCCTCCGGCAAAGTCAGCGGAGGCGGAAACTGTTGCAGCAGACGCAAAGGGTCCGCCTTCACGTCCTGTAACTGCCGATCATAATAAAGACGCACCGTGTAGCCCAAATAAGTACGTACCACCGGTGCCGCCGGGGCGGCGGGCGGCGCGTCGGCCGCATCCGCCCCGGAATCCGCTCCATGGCCCTTGCCGCGCCGGGTGCGGCGAGCGGCGCGCGCCGTATCGTCCGGGGTCGGCGCCGGCGCCGGCGTGGGACCAGCCTTTGGCCGATAGTAGATGGTTTCGAGCACTTCGGATTCGTCGTTCGCCCAGTTGACCGGAGCGGTCAACCAGTTGTAACCGGTCTGGGCATCGGTCTGCACCACGTCCTTGCCGTCGAGCAGATCGTAAAAGTACGTCTCGATCTTGACCTTTTTTGGGTCGATGGCGGAGCCCGGCCGGTTTTTGACCACGATTTTGAGAGACACCTTTTTGTCGGCGGTGGGATCTTCCAATTCCTCGGCCCGGATGTCGGTGATCTTGAGCATCGCGCTATCCTGAAAGCCGGCGGCGTCCCGGCCGGGAGCCGCGGCTTCCGTCGGCTCCTGCACGCCCGGAAACGCCGTCCCGGGCGCTGGCGGCGCCGCCGGCGCGCTATGCAGCCGCGCATCCGCCAGGTAGTAGGGCGCGCCGATCGCGTCGCCCATGGCGAAAAGGCGCCGCCATTCCTCGAAGGCACGATCGGTCAGTTGCATCGTTTCATAGGTGATGCCGAGTTCCGCGAGCACCTGGGGATTGGCGGGCTCCGCCTGCTCCGCTTGCCGCAGCTTGGCCAGAGCGGTTGTCGCGTCGCCGTTTTGCCGCAGCAGCTTGGCTTGCTCGATCAGGTCGGCGGCGGAAAAACGCTCCGGGGGAGCCGGTGTCGGCAGCGCAATGGTCGGGGTGTTGGGCACCGGCGCCGCCGTGGCGCCACCTGGCCCCGGTGATGTCACCGCTGCCGAGGCAAACGGGTCGGCTGTCTGCGGGTTGCGCCGGTAAGGCACGTCCATGGAGGAGGTAGACACCTCCGTCGTCTCGGCGAAGCGGATGGTGGGCGCTTCCGCCGGGCGCGCGGCATTGCTCCGGAAGAGATGCCAGCCCAGCATCGCCATCTGCGCCAAGGCGAACGCGCCCAGCACGTAGGACGAGATGAACAGGGTTCTTCCGCTGCGCGTCGGAGGGAGATGGGTCGTGAGGGAAACTGACATGGGGCTCACCCGGGCAGGTGGTAGCGCTAACGGGATTCGAACCCGTGCTACAGCCTTGAGAGGGCCGTGACCTAACCACTAGTCGATAGCGCCAGCTACGGGCAAATTATGCGAGCGAGTGCGCCTCCCGGCAAGCGACTTCTTCCGCGTCGCCTCCGCTGGGCAGACGGGCTTAATGGCGGTGGCCGCGGGCGCCGCGCCCGTTCACCAGATCTTCTTCACCCGCCAGCATGCGGCGCTGCGGATCGTAACGTTGGCGCGCCACCTCGCTCAAAAGTTCGACGTGCTTGGCCAGCGCCGGGGACGGATCGATCTTCTTCACCAGAGCGTACAGTTGATTGTAATAGTCTCGCAGAAAGGCCCGCCTGGCGCGGTCGGTTTCGGCGGCGTCCGCGTTGCGCAGCAGATCGGCCAGACCGGGATCGCGCACCATCGCCATCGTCTTTGCCCGGCGGAAAGCAACGCGCACTTCGAGCGGGTCGGCATCCGCTTCCGCCGCAAGCAGATCCTGCGCGCGCGCGCCACGGCGACCCCGGTTACCGCCGGCGCCGCCGGCATGCGTGGAGACGTGGTGGGCTGGCTCCAGCCCGGCGTGGCGCTCGGCGCCGGAAAAGGGAACAAATCGCCGTTGCCAGCGGCGGGCGGGGGAGTGGAGCCGGCCGCCGGTTCCGGGCTGGGCGCAGCGGCGGCCGGAGGAGCGACGATCGCGGGGGTGGCGTCCTGCGCGCGCAGGGCATGGGCGTGCCAGCCGCAACTCAGGCTGGCCAGCAAAAGATAACGTCTCCAGGCGGTCATCGAGGTGCGCCAGTTTAGCCCCGGCGCTGTCCGCCGCGAGAAAAATGTATTTGCGGTTGCTGGGGCGTGTTGCCTCATTGAAGAGGACACCGAGAGGAAAAGTGTGGAGAGGGTGAAAAAGGTCCATTGCCTCATAATGATGGACACCATGGCGGATGCCCGCCGCCATGAGTCAAGAAGGTCTTCGAGAGTACATTCCGCGAGTTCGTAACCGCTACCACCGGCTGAGCGGCAAGCGGGCGCGCAGCCGGCTGCTGGACGAGTTCTGTGCGGTGAGCGGTTTGGAGCGCAAATATGCGAGCAAGGTGTTGAGTGGCGTGCGTCGCGACGGCGGCGGCCCCGGCCGTGGGGGAGCGCCCCGACGCTATGGCGAGGCGGAGGTAGCGGCGCTGACGCACTGCTGGCGGCACATGGAGCAGCCCTGCGGCAAACGTATGGCCGGGATGCTGGCGTTGTGGGTAGACCACATCGAGAACATCGAAACCAGCGTGCGCGCCAAGCTGCTGGCGATGAGCGCGGCGACGATTGATCGGCTCCTGGCTAAGGTGAAGCTGGGCGTGCGCAAGCAGCCGCTGACGCCACGGAGTGACTCGGCCATCAAGGCGTTGGTCGAGATCCGGGCCGAGCGCTGGGCCACGCGGGAGGTAGGTTGGACCGAGGTGGACACGGTGGCGCACTGCGGGACGGATATGAGCGGCAGCTTCCTATGGTCGCTGACAAGCGTGGAGATTTACAGCGGATGGACGGAGGTGCGGTGCGTGTGGAACCGCGGCCAGGCAGCGACCTTGGCCGGGCTGTGCCGGATCGAGGCGGCGCAGCCCTTTGCGTTGCGCGGCATCGATAGCGATGGCGGCGGCGAGTTCTTAAACCACCATCTCTACGGCTACCTCAAGGAACGCGGCATTCGCCAGACGCGCTCGCGCCCGTACCGCAAGAACGACCAGGCGCACGTCGAGCAGAAGAACTACACCCACGTGCGCCAACTGCTGGGCTACGAGCGGCTGGGGCAGAGCGAGTTGCTCGACCCCATCAACGAGTTGCTGGAAGAATGGAGCCTGTGGAAAAACCTGTTCTGCACCACGATGGAGCAGCTGAGCGCGACACGCGAGGGCAGCAAACAAAAGCGCCGGCACGTCAAGCTGCCGCAGACACCGGCCCAACGGCTCCTGGCGAGCGGACAACTGAGTGTCGACCAGTGCCGCTGGATCGAGGAGCGGCTCGAGACGAACAATCCGTTTGTGATGAAGGCCCGCATCGAAGCGCGCCTGGCCGCAATTTGGAGCAGCAGAAAACGGCTGCTCGAAGCCGAGCAGGAGGAGGACGGCGTTGCGTCTTTGGACGTTCCTACGCTACGCTCCGGAACGCCCAAAAACGCAGGTCACACCAACCAAAACCGCAAAGCCATGGTGTCCAGGTTATGAGGCAATGGAATCCCTCATCCGCTCACCCCTCGGTGTCCATCAGTTATGAGGCAACGGGGGGGTGCGGCCGAGTCCAGCAGAAATCGTCACGAAAAAGAATTTTCCCATCCCGCGCCAGGCCGCTTAGGTTGCTTCCAGTGACCGCAAATCCCTCTTCCGGCGCCACCCGGCTGGCCCTCATTCAGATGCGTTGCGGCGCCGATCCCGCCGAGAACCGCGCCCGCGCCATCGCGCACATCCGCGAAGCGGCGGCGGCCGGCGCGCAGATCATCTGCCTGCCCGAATTGTATGCCTCCCAATACTTCTGCCAGGCGGAGGATCACGCCAACTTCGCCCTGGCCGAAGAGATCCCTGGCGCCGGCAGCGACCAGCTCGGCCGCCTGGCCGCCGAACTCCAGGTGGTCATTGTCGCCTCCCTCTTCGAACGACGCGCCGCCGGTTTGTATCACAACACCGCCATCGTCCTGGACGCCGACGGCGCCTTCCTGGGCCGCTACCGCAAGATGCACATCCCGGACGACCCCCTTTATTACGAAAAATTCTATTTCACGCCGGGCGATCTCGGCTTTCGCAGTTGGCAGACCCGTCGGGGCAAGCTGGGGGTTTGTGTCTGCTGGGACCAGTGGTTTCCGGAGGCCGCGCGCCTGACGGCCCTGAGCGGCGCGCAACTGCTTTTTTACCCGACGGCCATCGGCTGGCATCCAGGTGAAAAAGAGCGCTACGGCGAGACGCAGCACTCCAGTTGGGAAACGATCCAGCGCGGCCATGCCATCGCCAACGGTTGCTATGTGGCGGCGGTCAACCGGGTCGGCCACGAAGCCCCGGCCGGCGGCCCCGGTATCGAATTTTGGGGGCAGAGCTTCGTCTGCGATCCGGCGGGACAGATTATCGGCAAAGCCAGCGTTGCAGCGGAAGAAAATCTGCTGGTGGACATCGATTTCGCGCGGGTGGAGGAGCAACGGACGCATTGGCCGTTCTTGCGCGACCGCCGCATCGACGCCTACGGCGATGTAACCCGGCGCCTGATCGATTGATCGCCAGGCGCCACCGGCCGGGCACGCGAACTGCGCCTGGCATGTGTCACACCGGGCGCTTCCTTGCCCCTGAAGATGGGTTACAATTACCGCTTAGCTCATGTCAGCCTCCCCCCTAGAGCCTGCCGCGACGGATGCCTCCGCTCCGGCGGCGGCGAGCGTGCCCACAGCGCTCGGGTACCGCATGCCCGCGGAATGGGAGCCGCATGCCGCTACCTGGCTTTCCTGGCCGCGGCCGGATGGCATTAGCTTCCCAGGCGGCGGTTACGCGCGCGCCGTGCCGGCGCTGGTCAGTATGGTGGCCGCCCTGGCGGATTCGGAGGCGGTTCACATCAACGTCAGCGGTCCCGACCAGGAAGCCGAAGTACGCCGCTACTTGCAGGCGACGCCCGGCGGCGCCGCGCACGTCCGCTTTTTCCACATCCCGACCAACGAACCCTGGTGCCGCGATCACGGCCCCATTTTTCTCACCCGCGACGCCGACCCTCGCCTGGTGGCGGTGGATTTCGATTACAATGCCTGGGGCTGGAAATATCCGCCGTTCGACCTCGATGATGCCGTACCGGCGCGCGTGGCCGAAGCCTTGGGCGGCATCCCGCTGTATCGCGGCGGCATCATCCTGGAAGGCGGTTCCATCGACGTAAATGGGGCGGGTTCGCTGCTGACGACGGAAAGCTGCCTGCTCAACACCAACCGCAATCCCACTTTAAAAAAAGCCCAGATCGAAGCCGTGTTGCGGGATTATTTGGGCGTCCGGAATGTCCTCTGGCTGGGCGCCGGCATCGAGGGCGATGATACCGATGGGCACGTCGACGATCTGACACGTTTTGTGAACCGCACCACGGTGTTGACGGTGATCGAGGAAGATCCGCTCGACGTGAACCACGAGCCGTTGCAGGCCAATCTCGAGCGCCTGCGCGAGATGAGCGCCGAAGACGGCTCCCCCCTGCATGTCCTGACCATGCCGATGCCGTCCCGGATCGTGCGCGAAGGCCAGCGGCTGCCGGCGAGTTACGCCAATTTCTACGTCGCGAACAAGGTGGTCTTAATGCCGGCGTTCAACGAACCGCACGACGGCTGGGCGCTGGCCGTGATGAAGGAGGCCTTCCCGACGCGCCGGATCGTGCCGATCAACTGCCGCGAACTCATCTGGGGACTGGGCGCGTTCCACTGCCTGACCCAGCAGCAGCCCGCCGTCTAGGCAGCGAAGCTGCCGTTCGTCCAATAGGTAGGGATCGCTCTCCGAGCGACTCCGAAGCTGTCGGAAAGCTCCAGCTATAGCGAGCGAGCTTTTCTATTCTCGCCGTACCGTCTACAGTCAGTCACGGAGTCGCTCCGGAGAGCGATCCCTGATACCGTCTCCAAAGTTAATCACCGGCGACGTGGGAAGGCTAGCCCGAAGCCTGCCCCAGCAGCCGCGTCGGCGGTGAATAACTTTGCCGCCGCGTCAAAAAGTGCTGTCAACGATTTGCGTTCGCCGCAAGTTAAGGGCGCTCGCATGGCCACGCCGCCAGGACAGTCCAGCGATCCGAGCTCCTCGAGAGCTTTGGGTAGATCACTGACTGGCGGCGCTTTGGCCTCTGCCCAGAAGTCTGAGAGAACTACATCCCACGAGGATCCTGTATCAGGTCGACTGGCGGCAGAGCCACGGCGGTGCGTGCCCACCACCTCCACTCCTCCACCCACCAAGCAAATGTCAGACTGGACTATCATCACGCACTACGCCGGCTTCGATTGGGCCAAAAACCAGCATGATATCATTATCGTTGATCGCACAGGCCAGATCGTAGCCGACTTCCAAATCGAACACTCCGGCCCTGGTTGGCAGAGCTGGCGCGAGCGCATCGCGGCTTATCCTGGCCTGGCCGTGGCCATTGAGACCAACCAGGGAGCTGCCATCGAGCAACTCCTCGCCAGCCACTGCACGCTTTACCCGGTGCAGCCAAAAAGCGCCCAACGCTATCGCGAACGCAAGGTGCCAAGTGGCAACAAGACCGATCGACTCGACGCCTGGAGCCTGGCTGACGCCTTGCGCGTCGATGGCCATGGCTGGAAGCCGCTCGCGCCACAGGACCCTTTGCTGGCCGAGTTGCGCTTGCTCTGCCGCGACGAGGTCGCCTTGATCGAAGAACGCACGGCTTTGATCAACCAACTCCAACAAGCCCTCTACGAGTATTATCCCACCGCGCTCGAGGCCTTTACCGACTGGAGCTCTCCGGCGGCCTGGGCCTTTGTCGAAGCCTTCCCCGCGCCGGAGCTCTGCGCCAAGCCGGCCAGCGCCGCTGGGAGAAGTTCCTCCATGCGCACAAACTCTTTCGGCCTCAGACCGCCGCCGCGCGCCTGGAGAGTTTTGCACGGGCAGGCCAGTTTGGCGCCAGTGTGGCCGTCACCCGCGCCAAGAGCCGCCTGGCCCTGACCCGGGCGCGGATGCTGCGCGTGCTGCAGAACCAGCTCAACGACTATCGGGCGCAGATCGAAAAGCTCTTTGCCGAGCACCCCGATCATGATCTCTTTGGCTCGCTGCCTGGCGCTGGCGCCAAGCTCGCCCCCAGACTCTTGAGCGAACTGGGCTCCGATCGCTCCCTGTTAGCCGACGCCCAGGCTCTGCAGTGCCTGGCCGGCACCGCCCCGGTAAGCTATCAGTCCGGCCAAGCCCACCGCGTGCATCTGCGCCGGCACTGCAACAAACACCTGCGCGCGACGGTCCATCTCTGGACCGATCTGAGCCGGCGCTGCTGTCCTTGGGCCGACGTCTACTACCAGGCACTAAGAAAACGGGGCAAAAGCCACGCCTGCGCCCTGCGTTGCCTCGGTCAGCGCTGGCTCAAAATCCTCTGGAAAATGTGGCAGACCCACCAGCCGTATCTGGCAGACCTCCACACCCGTAACCAGCTCCAGCATGGCTCCTGGGTACTCAAACTTAACCCCGCTTAAACCCCCCTTCTTGATGCCAACAACTTCAATCAAAAATCAATTTGCAGCACAGAGAACATCTACCTGTTTTTGGAGCCGCTACGCGGCAGATGCGAGCCTCAATCCTGCACAATGGTTATTTTGACGAAGCCAGTCGTGCCGATGATGTAATCCGTGTTGCTGGCCAGGATCAGTTTGACCGCCTTCTTGGCCGCTGACCCCAGATCGCCTTGCGGCGTGATCTTGATGATCTTGCCGGTCTTGCCCGCCTTGATCTTGGCTACACCGCGCAGGTAGCTGTAGTCCGTGCCGTTAATGGCACTACCCTTCACCGTGTAATAAACGTACAGGTCGGTTGAGAGCGCGCTCGGAATGCTGAGGGTAGCCTCACCAGGCGTCAAGCTGCCCAGCGCGACTTGCGGCACCGTTGCCGTCAACGTCACGGTCGGCAAGCTCGCCGCCACCGTCAGTGACAAGGTGCCCGTGCCCGTGCCGCCGGAGTTCGTCGCGCTCAGCACGACGGGAAACGTGCCTGTCACGGTGGGCGTTCCGGAGATCAGGCCGGTAGTCGCGTCGACGCTCAGCCCGGCCGGCAGTCCGCTGGCGTCAAACGCCGTGGGCGAGTTGCTGGCCGTCGTCTGATAGGTAAAGGAGGTGCCGGCGGTGGTGTTCGCCGTCAACGCACTGGTGATCGCCGGGGCGAGCACCGTGGGGGCCGGCGTGGCGCCAGCCAAGGTGGCCGCTAGCACCGCAAAATCGGGCACGCCCAAGCCGGTCACTTCGTCGTAGCCGACGCCGGCGTAGTACGCGCCATTGTTGCCGCTCGTGATGTCGCGGAAGTTGTTCGTGCCCAGCAGAGGGTACAAAAGTGCGTTTGCCCCGCCGAGGGCGGTCTTGCCGGCGTTCGCGCGGGCCTGATTCAGCAGCGCGCAAAGCCCCGCCCAACTTGGCGTTGCCCAACTCGTGCCCCCGTATTGCTCGACCTTTCCCTGGAACACCAGGTAGCAGCCGTCGTCCGGGTTCGCCGCCAGAGCCACATCCGGTACCAGGCGCATCGAGCCGGCCGGGACGGTGCTGCCCACCTGCCAGACCGGCCGCGAAAAATAGCTGCTGACGCCGCCGCCGCTCGACCCGCTGGCGGCACCTCCTCCTCCGCCGTGTCCGGAACTCGCCCCGGACCAGGCGTCCTCCGAGGCCACCGCGCCAGTGTCGGGATTCAGCACCAGGCTGGTGCCGCCAACGCCTGTCACGTTCGGGTCAGAAGCAGGATAAAGGACCTGGATTTGATGGTCTCCGTCCCCATACGCACCTCCGTCGCCGGAAGCGGCGAAAAGGCTCACGCCATAGGCCGCCATGGCGGTGAACATCTGGTTGGTGCTGCTGATGTCGTCATCGGTCTCATCCGTCTCTTCGCCGGCGCCGAAGCTCATGGAAATCTGATGCAAATTGGGCCGGGAGCCGTTTTGCAGATCGTCGAGAATCTGGCTGTAACAGGCGTCCACATCGGACAGATCGCCGCAGGCATAAACCACAATCTGCGCGCCGGGGGCCAGGCCGCTGCTCCAGGAAACATCCAGCGTTTCCTCGCCGGACGGCGCGGGCAGCTTCTGGCTGGCGACGTTGACGATGATGATGTTGGCCAGGCTCTGCGTGACCCCGTTGGCATTCCAGAACTGGGTCAAATCGCTGTCGAGCGGGACCGAATCGATGACGATGCCGATGGCTTGGCCCGCGCCCGTCAGGCCGCTCCCGGCCACGTTGTAGGCGTCCAGAATATCTGTCACCATGTACGGTGGTTGGAAGGAGCCGACCGCCGAACTCACCGCCGCCGCGGGCTTGCGCGGATGCAAGTAGGGCTGCAGGCCGTGCACGTTGGCGACCAGCGCTCGAATCCCGGCTGGCAAGCTCGGCGTGGTGATCGCGGCCGTATATTCCGCGCCCCTAAAACGGACGCGGCCGAACTCGGCTTGGAAAACCTGCCGGAACTGCTGCCACGTGCCGGTGGCGGTCACGACTGCCCGGCTCGGACCCGGCGTGGCCACGGTCAGGCCTTGAGCGGTGAGCCATTGCGCGACGTTCCGGTAATCTTCTGCCAAGGGCAGGTAGCGTTCTGACATCACCGCGGGCCCGATGGTTTCACCGGCCGCGACGCGGCGTTGCAGTTCCGCGAAATGCCGCATTTTCAAAATGAACTCGACCCTGCCGTACGCGGCGGCCTCAGTGTCCGTCAACGCCGGGCGCACCATTTCGGCCCGAGGCACCGCCGAAGCGGTGCCCGCCGGCGCGACGGCTCGCACGCTGGCGCTCAGCGCGACGCGAGGGTCGGCCGAAGGAAGTTGCGCCGGCAAGCGGGCCGTCAACCCGAGCCAAAGGCTCAACCCCATCAGACAAGCGCACCGGCCCGCCGGCCAATTTCTCCGCTGCTTTTGAAGAACGTCTGAAGTCATGATGGTTCAGGAACGTGAGGGTTGGCTACACTGATAAGAGCAAGCAGGACGCGGGCTCAGGGGCGCTTGAGTTCGGCCCCGGGCTTGGCCGCCTCCGCCGGGGCTGGCGGAAACAGGTGCGCCGGAGGTGGTGGCGCCGTAAAGGGCGGCTCCGGCGCGGCGGTCGGCAGGTGGACCGGTGCCAGCACGCGCGGGCGCCAGACCGGTTTGTTCAAGGGTCCTTGCGAACTGTACTCAAAGAGCTTGCTCACCGGATACAGCACGGCGCCCGGCAAGCCGCGCGAGTTGATCCGGACCCGGAAATTCATCGTGTCATCCACGTACCCGAGCCAGCCGCCTCCGAACAGGTTGAAGCCCGCCCCCTTGACCGCCAGGTTACCGGTAAAAATCTTTCCGTCCGCCGTCAGGAAATCGGCCGTGCCCTGATGCGCCACGTCGAAGCCCAGCCCCGGCAGAATTGCACTCACGATCCCGGAAAGCGGACCCAAAAATGGGATGGCGAAAACGTTGCCGCGTTCGATGCTCAGATTTCCGGCGCCATGCAGCGTCCGCGGATCGTCGCCCCGCCCGGTGAAATGGTAGGCGCCGGAGAGTTCTCCCTTCGAGTCGTCGTAATCAAAGTAAAGCTTCGTCAGCGGCGCGAATTCCAGGTTTTTTACCTCCAGCCCGGCGGTGTAATCGCGCGCGCCGCGCACCAGCGATAAGTCGAGCGTGCCGTGCACCTGCCCGCCGAAACTTTCCGCCCTCAGATCGTTCAGGCGCAAGCGGTCATCGTTGAAGATCACCTGGCCCAGCACGTTCTGGAAGCTCAGCGTCTTCTTCAGAAACACGTACGTGAACCCGGCGGGAGCGTTAATGTCGACCGTCAGCGCGGAGTTGCGGCCACCATCGAATTGCACGACCCCGTTGCTGACGGTGACCGGCGGCTTGTGGAAATGATAGGGCGCCACGGCCCGCGCGAAATCGGGATCCATCCAGATGCTCACCTGCGCGGGATCGAGCGTCGCGCGCACGTTATCCAGGCGGACTTCGTGCCGGGAAAAATCGTAGACCAGCGAATCGCCCGTCGCGGTGCCTTCATCGCGATCCAGGATGAAATGTTTGTACGTCAGGGCGTGATCTTCATACGTGAAATCGCTGCGCAGGCGGTTGAGGCCGACCCCCCGGAAGCGCAGGTGCCCCAGCGCGATTTGGCCGCTGACGCGAGCCTGCTCGAAGTCCGTCAAGGCCGGGGCGATGGCGGTCAGCGTCACGTGCGGCGGATCGCGGAAGCGCAGGTCATTGAGGACCGAGCGCGCCCGCTCCGGCAGCAGCGGCGCCAGTGACTGCGGGTCCAACGTGCTGCCGAGGCGCAGCTTGATCTCCCCGGGAGCCGACAGGATATCGGCGGTGAGTTGCTGGTCGCCTTCGCCGCCATGGCGCGTGATCCGCAAGCCATGCAAATACCATTGGTCGCCGCTCCAGGAAAAATCGCTCTCCGCCCCGGCGAACTTGATGGTCCGGTAAACGAAATCGCCCAAGGCGGCGTGGCCCGTCAGCGCCAGGGTATAAGGCAGCGCCGGCGCGGCGGGGGTGGGCGCCGGCGAAGCTGGCGCGGCCACCGGGGGCGGGGCGACAGGAAAGTGCACGTGGCCATCCAGACGGACCTGCGGCGGATCGTGGAAGATAAAGTCGTTGAGCGTGATTCCGGGCGCGAATTCCCGGGTCAAAGCCAGCAGATCCAGGTTGCTCTGCACCTGGAAACGCGCGTCCCGGGTGGCGGGCGTAAAGTCGCCCTGCGCGGTAAGCGTGCCGTGCGCATCGGTCAACTCGGCCTGTTGCAAATGGAACGCGGTGGCGCCGTAGTCGAGCCGCACCAACAAATGCTCCAGCCGGTAGTTGCCGCGTTGCAGGGCGTCCCCTTGCAAAACGGCGGTGGCGCGAAACTCCGCCGGCTTCGCCAGATCGCCCTGGAAGCGAATCTCCAGCCGGGGCGGCGTTTTTTCCGCGCGCACCTTCTCAATTTCCGCCAGGATGCCGCGGGCGAATTGCTGGCGGCGCGCCCCCTCGTCGCTCGCGAGCCCGGTCCCGCCGCCGCCGCCGGGATTGAAGCTGCCCGGGTGCAGCAGCGCGCCGGAAGCCGAGACTTGCACCCCATAAAAGTCGCCCTCCGCCTGGGTTAATTTTACTTCCTCGGGTTGGAACGAGAGCTTGGCCTGGAAACGCCGCAAACGCAGTTTCAGCCCTTTGGTATCGGTCATGTCGACGGGGATCTTCAGGTGCGCGCCGCGCAAATCGAGTGCATTGAGAAACGATTTGTGCGCGATCAGATTGGCCAGGCTGATGTCGACCGCGACGCGGCTGATATACAGCAGCGGCGTATGCTGTCCGTGGGCGTCGACCAGGTAAAGGTGGGCGTCCTCCGCCACCAAACCCTCAAAAGGGTTCAAGGTCAGGCGGCGCGCTTCGAAATCCAGCCCGCGCCGGCGCAGTTCGGCGCTCAACTGCTCACGCCATTTGCGGGTAAACCCACGATTGTATACGTACCAGCCCGCCCAGAGCGACGCGCCCAGCAAAGCCAGCGCGATGCTCAGCAAAACCAGCCGCTTGAACCATCTGCTCCGGCGCTGCATCCGGGAGGAAAGTAGCACACTCTGCTAGGGCAACCGCCCAGGTTGCCCCGCTAGCCCCGCGGAACCGGCGCGCGACTTTAAGGCCGGCGCCTTCCCCGGAGATAGCCAGGCGTGGCATGGCCGCTGCTTATTCATTAATTCCGTGGTCAAAGCCAATTGCAGGGCGCGGTTCACGGCGGCGGATTTCGACTTCGTTATCCGCACTCTCTCGAAGTCTCCCAAGGAAGCGGTCTCGCTCGTGCAATTGCTGGCGGACGCCGAGGAACGCGACGCCATTCTCGATCATCCGCGGATCGCCGACGCCATCCTGTCGCAAAACAGCCACCTTGCTATTTCTTCGGCCTTCTACTTCTACATTTTGACCAGACGCGTGCTGCGCCGCGCCGGGATCGAAGACCGGGTGTTATGCGATTATCTGGCGGCGGTGCTGGATGAATTTACGCGCACCGGGCGCCTCGCGACGCCGGTGACCGCCGCCGAGGGCCAGGCGCAACACGGCGCCGTCTATCTCTCGGACCTTCTGCTCGCTTTGCGCGCCGCGAGCCCCACCCAGGCGTTTTTGCTGCAAGCCCACCTTGGCGATTACACCTTGTTCCTCACCGGCATTTTCCCGGATAATATCGAGCGCCGCCGCAATCGGCTCGGCGCGCCCGGCTGCTCGTTCTACGAGGAGATGGGCCGCATGAGTTATCGGGCCATCGCCGGCCACGAGGTGGCGCGGCACTGGGGCTTGACCCACATTTTTCACGGGCTCTCCGAACAGTTCCATGAGATCCGCGTCGCGCTCAATCAATTGGCCGATCGCTTGTTGAATCTGGACGACGACGCCAACTCGGCGGCGCCCGGCCTGGCCTTGCTCGGTTCGCCCGGTTGAACCCTCCCCTTTGAACTCCACCCTCTTCAGCGAAATCCAGCGGCTCTTCGAGCGCACCTATGCCGCCGTCGGCATCAATCTCGAGGAATGCCTGATCGATCAGCGCCGCTGCGGCCAGCTTTCGCGGCTCGCCGGAGCGTCCGCGCGCGAGTTGAGCGAGGTGGCGCGCACTTTCCTGCGCACGGTCGACGGGCAATTGCACGTCGGCATCTACTATTCGAACTGGCTGATCGAACAACTGGAGCGCCATGACCCAAGAGCGAGTCTCAGCGAGGCGAACATCCGGTCGTTGATTGCCTTCATCGAGGAAATCAATCACGCGCTGCATGCGGCCTTGCAGTTCCAGGAAGGCCGGTGCGCGCTCGGCAGCGAGGATTTCGCGCGTGACCTGGAGTTGCAGGCGCAGGTCGATACTTACCTGGTGCTGCTGCTCTTCGTCGCCTTTTTCCGCAAGGCGCAGAAAACCTCGCAAGCGGATCGCCGCTGGCTGCGCTTTCATCTGTTCGCGCGCCATGATCCGCACGCGTACGCGGACCCCAATCTGCGCGGCCGCTACCTGGAGACCACCGAACTCGCGGCGTCCTACACGCGTTATCTGGATACGATCAACGGCTTGCGGCGACTGGAAGAAATCCGGCTTTTCCACGCGCTGGATTATGACGCGAAAAAGCAGCGCATCCTGGCGCTCCCCGCGCCTGCCCCGGAGCCGGGTGAGGCCGCGGCGTAACGTAACCTCGGGCGGCGGCGTTGTGCGATTGTGCCGCTTGCGCGGCGGGGCGCTTTCCCGTTTAATGCTCGCCAGGCATGTTTACTCTTACCGTTCTGGGCAGCGGCAGCGCGGGCAATTGTGCCCTGATCGCCACGGAACGGTGCCGCCTGCTGGTCGACGCCGGGTTAAGCGCCCGGCAACTGGTCACCCGGCTGGAACAGGTTGGCGTCGCACCCGAGCAGTTGGATGGCATCTTGCTCACCCATGAGCACGGCGATCATTGCAGCGGTCTCGAAGTGCTCTGCCGGCGTTTTGCCTCCGTTCCCATCTATTGCAACGCGCTGACCGCCGAAGCGTTGCGCCACCACGGCTGCCTGCGCGAACATCGCAACTGGCGCCTGTTTCCCACCGGTGGCGATTTCGAGATTTGCGATATCGCCGTGCAGACGTTCCCCGTCCCGCACGACGCCGTCGACCCGGTCGGGTTCATGTTTCATCACGGCGCCGCGGCGCTCGGGCTGCTGACCGATCTCGGCTTCGCCACGAAGCTGGTCCACGAACGGGTCCGGGCCGCCACCACGCTCCTGATCGAGACCAATCACGACAGCGCGTTACTCTCCGCCTGCACCAAGCGGCCCTGGTCGGTCAAGCAGCGCATCATGAGCCGGCACGGGCACCTTTCGAACGAAGCGGCGGCGCACGTCATCGGCCAGATTTTGCAAGGCGGCGGCCAATTGCGCCGCACGGTCCTGGGCCACTTGAGCCGGGATTGCAATCGCCCGGAGCTGGCCATCCAAGCGATGCGCCACGTCAGCGGCGGCGCGGCCGGGGCGCTGGAGATTCATTGCGCGACGCAAAACGCCATCAGCGCGCGCCTGGTGATCGAACCCGCGCCGATGCGGCCTGCGCCGCCGCCGCTGCCTGCGACGCCGGCCAGCAGCCGCGTGGCGGAGGTAGCCGCCGCGTTGGGCAGCCGGCAAATGGATTGGTTCAGCGCGCTGGCCATCTAGGAGCATGTTAAACAAACATATAGTCTTTCCTTTGCTCCGGCAGGCGGCGAAGCCGCCGCTCGTCGTCAAGGTAGGGATCGCTCTCCGAGCGACTCCGAAGCTGTCTGGAAGAGCGCGTGCTTCGGTGCAGCCGCTGCGCGGTAGCTGGGGTTCTTTCAAACAGTCACGGAGTCGCTCGGAGAGCGATCCCTACCTTTTTTGGAGCCGTTACGCGGCGGCTACGTCATCATTTAATTCGCTCTAGCCTGATGAGTACTCCGGCCGATCCTCGCATCCATTATGAGGTGCAGGTCATGTTTTTCGATACGGACTGCGCGGCGGTCGTGCACAACATCTCCTATCTGCGCTTCATCGAGACGGCGCGCACGCTGCTGGCGGGCGAACTGGGCTTGAGCCTGGCGGAAATGGCGCGCAGCCAGCAGTACCCGGTGGTCGTGCGCACCGAGATCGATTACAAGCGGCCGGGCACGCTCGGCGATGTCCTGGCGGTGGACGGCTGGCTCGAGCGCGTGGAGCGGATGCGATTCTGGTGCGGATTCAACGTGACGCGTCCCGCCGATGGCACGCTGATCGCACGCTGCCGGCAAATGCTGGCACTCGTGCAAATGCCGGCCGGCCGGCCCATCCGCTTGCCGGCGGACTGGTTGACGCGTTACGCGGCCTTCCGCCAGGGCGAGCCCACGGCGGAAGCTGCCGCCAGCCGGCTGCACGGCGGTCACGTGGCGGGTTGAGGCACGCGCAATCTTGACTGCTTCCGGCTAACGCTACCCGAGCTTCTGGGCGTAATACTTGATCATCTCCGGATCGATATCGCCCGGCGAAGACAGTTGCGGCTCTTCTTCGAGATCAGGGTAGGGAAAGCCCGGCGGCATTTCGTCCCGCACGACCAGCTCCTGTCCGTCTTCGGGATGCGGCCCGTTCCAGATCTCGCTCATCTGCGTGTAGTCGTTCGGGCTGAAGCGCCACATGATCGTGTGCAGGCCTGTCTCCTCCAGCTTGCGCGCTTCCGGATACTTTTTGTTGCTGACATTCGGGATCGGCAGCAGGCGGCCCACATCCGCGCCCGTGAGCTTCTCGAGCGCCTTGGCGTAAGCCACGACGTGCACGCCGCCGCGCACCAGGAGGTAACCGACCAGCGCGCGCGCGACCGGATCATCGGTCATGTCGTACACGCGCGCCTTATTGGCCCGGGCGCCGCATTCCAGGAAGAAGTTGTGCAGCAGATCCATCTTCAAGTTGCCCGTCGCCGTGACAAACGAGCCGTTCCAGAAGTTGCCCATGGAATCCATCGGCAGAGCGGTCTGACCGCTGGCGATAAAATGATAGAAATTGTGGCTGTTCAACCCGTCTTTAAGTGCGGCCGGGTCGCTCATGTCACTCGGAACGGCCGCCTTTTTGCCGGCGGAGGAGGCCTTCTTCTTGCCGCCCGGGGCGTTGCGGTCGGAGCGCGTCGTCGCGCCGGTTAGCATCAGGTTGATCGCGTACGCGACTGCTTCGATGTGCGAAAACTCTTCCGCGGCGATGTTGCAGATCAGGTCGTAGAAAGGACGCATCTTGCTCCGCCCGCGAAAGTTGAACGATTGGAACGTGTAGTTCATCAGCGTCGACATCTCGCCGAACTTGCCTCCCAGCAGTTCCTGCACGGCGGCCGCGCCGCGCGGATTGGGGCCGGAAGACTCGGGGAAATCGACGGCAATATTGTCAAAGCGTTGGATCATGGTGCAGGGACTTCGCCAACTTGGTCCTGTCCGGCCCTGTAAATCGGCTGGGGCCGGAGTTAACGTACCCGCGGCTGCGGCGGCTGGGCACACCTTCGCCTTGGCGTTCGCCGGTCCCGACAGTACGTTCCTGCTGCTTCCTCTACCTCTATGCACCTCGTCTCCCGGTCATCGCCTCACCTGCTCCACAAGGAAGAAACCGGCGATGCCGCCGGTGCGGTCGCCATTCCCACTCGCGCGGAGATCCCGCTGGCGGACACCTGGAACCTGGAGCCGCTCTATGCGGACGTCGCGGCCTGGCATCGCGGCCTGGAAACCCTGCGCGCCGCCTACCCGCGCCTCAACGAATTCAAGGGCCGCGTCGGGCGTTCGCCGCAAGATCTCGTGGCAGGTCTCATTTTTGAAAGCGAGCTTAGCCAACAGATCGAACGGCTCGGCAGCTACGCCATGCTCCAGGTGTCTGAAAACGGCAGCGATCCGGCTTATCTCGCGCGCCAGAGTGAGTTGCAGAATCTGTTGACGCGCATTGACGAGGCGGGCGCCTTCTTTGCGCCGGAGGTTCAGGCCATTCCTGACGCGGTCTTCGTCGCCATGCTGGCGGACCCTGCGCTGGCCGAGTGGCGCGTCCGCTTGGAAAAACTGCGCCGTTTCAAGCCGCACATTTTGTCGGAAGCCGAGGAACGCCTGCTCGCGCTGGGTTCGGCGGCGCTGGCGGGACATCGCGAGACGTTCGCGCAACTCACCAACGTCGACATGCGTTTCGGCGTCATCCGGGATGAAACCGGGCGCGATGTCGAGCTGACCCAGAGTTCCTTCTCTTCGTTCCTCTACAAGAAGGATCCGGCCATCCGCCAGACGGCCTTCCATCAGTTCTACCGCGAATTCTCGGAGCACAAATTCACCCTCGCGTCTTCCCTGGCGAGTTCCGTCAAGGCGGACGTTTTCCGCGCCCGCGCCCGGAACTATCCGTCGGCGCTGGAAGCGGCCTTGTTTTCCGACCGCATCGCGCCCACGATCTACGATAATCTAGTCGGCTCCGTCCGCGCACACCTCGACCCGCTCGCCCGCTACTACGAATTGCGGCGGCGCGTGTTGGGGCTGACCGAAATCCATCATTACGATACCTATGTGCCGATGATCGGCGGCGTGCAGGTCACGACGACGTTTGAGCAGGCGATCGACCACGTCGTCGCCGCGCTGGCGCCGCTCGGCGACGAGTACGCGAGCACTCTGGAAGAGGGTTTGCGCCGCGGCCGCTGGTGCGACCGCTACGAGAGCAAAGGCAAGCGCAGCGGCGCGTTTTCGGCCGGCAGTTACGGCAATCCGCCCTACATCCTGATGAATTTCAAGCCGGACGTGTTCGCCGACGTCTACACGCTGGCGCATGAGGCCGGCCATTCGATGCATACCTGGTACGCCCAACGCACGCAGACTTTCCAGGATTACGATTACCCGATCTTCCTGGCGGAAGTCGCCTCCACGTTCAACGAGGAACTCCTCACGCACTATCTGCTCGCCCGGACGGACGATCCGAATATGCGAGCCTATCTGATCAACCGCCAGATCGACGATCTGCGTGGCACGCTTTACCGCCAGACGATGTTCGCCGAGTTCGAGAAGATCATCCACGCCATGGAAGAAGCCGGCGAGGCTTTGACGCTGGATAGTTTCCGCAGCGTTTATCAGGCGCTGCTACAGACGTATTTCGGCTCCCGCTTCGCGCTCGATGCGGAACTGGACCTGGAATGCCTGCGCATCCCGCATTTTTACAACGCGTTCTATGTCTACAAGTACGCCACGGGCATCTCGGCGGCGGTGGCGTTGGCGCAGAAGGTCTTGCACGGCGGTCCGGCGGACCTCCAGGCGTACCTGGGTTTCCTGCGCTCCGGCGGCGTCGATTATCCGCTCGAGACGCTCAAGGCGGCCGGCGTGGATTTGTCGAACCCCGCGCCGGTGGAGTCCGCGCTGGCGTTGTTTGAACGCCGGGTCAGCGAACTGGAAAACCTGTTGTAACCATCACCGCACCGGCGTCACCGCCCGGGGCCGCATTTGAATACAAATATTGGCGACCGTAATCAGCCCGCCGCCCAGCAACAGCCGCGTGGAACCCGTCTCATTGGCGTAAATCGTGCCGCTGACCAAGGCCAGCCAGGCGGGCAAAACCAGCGCCAGCAAACTCGCGAACACCGGTTCCGCGCAGTAAATCAAGCCCGCCTCGGTCGCTTCTAGATACCGCTGCCAGTGGTTCATCAGCAGGAAGGCCGCCAGGGTGCACAGCAGCGTCAGCATGATCAGGAACAGGACAATCGACGGGGAGCCCACGGTCGTCGTCACCAGGTCGCGCGCCGCCCGCATCCGGGCGAAGGCCAGGGGCAGAGCCGTCAGCGCCATCGTCACGAACATGACCAGCGTCGCATGCGAGGTGCGGTTGCCCGCGAAGACCGGCCGCTCCAGCCAGAAAATTTGCGCCGCGAAAAAGATCGAGCATAGCAAGGTCTCCAGCTCACCACGCCCCAGGCGCAGAGTGTGCCAGTCGATCCCCGCCAGCAAAGCCATGCCGGCCACCACCAGGCCGCAACTGCCGATGACCATGAGCGGCGGCCAGCGGCGGCGCTGGAAGCCGACGATCACCGGAATAATCACGCAATAGCACGAAGTCAGGAAGGCCGACGTCGAGGCGGCGGTGTAGGACAACCCGTCCATTTGCAGCAGCATCCCGCCGGCCGCGAAAATGCCCAGCCCGATCCCTTGCGACAGCTCACGCCGGGTCAAGGCGGGCAACGTCCGCCGCGCCAGCACGGCCAGAATGACCGCGGCCAGCCCGAACCGGAAAACGAGCGCCGCGGCGGCCAAAAACCAACTGTCCGCGCCAGGCACGAGCTGGCGTTGGGCGATGGTCAGCGCCTTGGCCAGCGGGAAACTGATCCCCCATATGAGGGCGGCGAAGAGCAGCCAGCCCCGGGCGCGCGCCCGTCCCGGTACCGGCGCCCAATCGCCGGGGCGCAATGCCACCGGGCTCGCGGCTGGCAGCCGCAAGATTTCGGTGGAACGAATGAGGGCACGATCGGACATGGCACGGGATCATCAAAGTAGCAGAAGCCGCCGCTTTAGCAAGCTGGACTCGGCTGACATCGCCTCACCCGGCCGGGCAGGACTCGATAAATCGTTCAAAAGAGCCGTTTTATCTCGACGTCTGGTGAACTTCCTGCTGATTAGCGCTGTCCTACAGCCCTGCGGTCCAGTATTCTCTTCCTTTTTAGCGTCCAAACCTCCTCCAGCGACGAAAGACTACCGTTGCTCCACCTCCAACCTTCCGATGATTTTCAACCGTATCCCAACCGAACGCATTAACTGGATCACCAGTTCTTTTCTGATTGGCACGCTGGTGCTCGCGCTGACCGCGGTGCCCGCCTACATCTGGGCGTTCGGAATAAACTGGTTTCAGATCGTGCTCTTTACAGTGATGTTTTATGCCACCGGCATGAGCATCACGCTGGGCTATCACCGGCTGTTTTCCCACCTGACGTTCCAAGCGAAGTGGCCGATCAAGCTTTTCACCCTTGTCTTCGGCGCGGCGGCTTTCGAGAATTCCGTCCTGATGTGGGCGAGCGAGCATCGCAACCATCACAAGCACGTGGATCACGAGGATGATCCCTACGCCATCAGCAAGGGCTTCTTTTTCGCCCACATCGGCTGGCTGCTCTTCAAGCTGGATTCGGACGAGCCCTACGACAACGTCGGCGATCTGCAGAAGGACAAGCTGGTGATGTGGCAGGATAAATACGTGCAATGGATTGCCGTCACGGTCGGCTTTATTTTCCCGGCGCTGCTGGGCTGGGCCTACCAGGGCGGCTGGGTCGGCGCGCTGGGCGGTTTCCTCTTTGGCGGCGTGGCGCGCGTCGTCGCGGTCCAGCACTGCACGTTTTTTATCAACTCGGCCTGCCACACCTTCGGCAACCAGCCTTACTCTGAGCGTTGCACCGCGCGCGACAGCTCGATTATGGCGTTCTTCACCTTCGGCGAGGGGTACCACAACTATCATCACGAGTTCCAGCACGACTACCGGAACGGCGTCAAGAACTGGCAGTGGGATCCGACCAAATGGGCGATCTGGCTCTTCCATAAGTGCGGGCTGACGAGCAACCTGCGCCGCGTGCCGTCGGAGAAGATCATCCTAGCGCAGATCGTCGAAGCGCAGCGCCAGCTCGAGGCCAAGCTGGCAACGAGTTCGATCACGCTGCCGCAAAGCACGCGCACGCTGCTGGAGGCGTCGCATGACTACCTGGTGGAATTGAACACGCGTTGGGCCGCGCAACGCCGCGAGTACGCCAAAATGACCGAACAAACCATCGAGACCTCGCGCGAAAAGATGAACGAGTTGCGCGAAGAGATGAAGATGGCCCTGGCGCACCTGAAGTTCGTGCGCACAATCGAGGCGGCCTTGTAAAAAGGTAGGGATCGCTCTCCGAGCGACTCCGAAGCTGTCTGGGAAAACGCGGCCAGACGCCGCACCCTGTCCTCGTAGCGGACTTGTCCCTGGATCCGTTCTACGCGCGCTGGCGGGCGGCAAAAACCCCCGCTAAAACCAGCGCCATCCCGAGGATCTGTAACCCGCTAATGCGTTCTCCCAGGAGCGTCGCCGCGGCCAACGCCGCCGTGACCGGTTGCACCATCAAGCCTACTGACGCGACCGCCGCCGGCAACCGCGCCAGCGCATACGCGATCAAGCTCTGGCCGCAGACATGCGAGATCAGCGCCAGCGCCGCCACCATCGACCACCCGTAACTGGTGTGCGGCACGAATTTGGGCTCGGAAAGCCACGCCACGGGCAGGAGGGCCGCCAGTGTCACCAGCCCGCTGCTGGCCATGATCGCGCTCGTGGAGAAATCCGCCCGCAACTGCTTCACTGACAGCAAATAGCCGCCGTAAAACACCGCCGTAATCAGCCCCATGGCATCGCCCAGCAACGCCTGCGGTTGCAGGCCGAAATCCGTGCCGACCAGCAGCATCACTCCCAACAGGGCGACCAGCATCGCCCCGAAAAATCTGCGGGTAACGCGCTGGCCGAAGACCAACCAGCCGAACAGGACCACCCACACCGGCGCGAAGTTCGCGAGCAACGTCGCGTTGGTGACCGACGTAAAATGGATCGACCAATGCCAGACGGCCAGGTCGCCCGCGAAAAACAATCCCGCCAGGATCATGGACCCAGGAAAGACAATTCCCCCGGCCGGCGCCGAACCTCCGGCTCCGTCCGCCGTCGCGCCGGTCGAGTGCCGACTTCCCCGGGCGGCCCAAATGCATAGCACCGGGACCGCAATCGCCAGCCGCCAGAACGCCGTGGCCACTGGTCCCACTTCGCTGAGCCGCACGAAAATCGGCGCAAAGCCGATGGAGATCGCTCCGAGCAACAACGCCACAAAGCTGCCGGCTGTCGGCCGCGCCGGCGCGGGGTTCGCGATCATGGCGCCCCGCTACAAGCTGGCTTCCGTGGTAGCCGCCGAAAGCTCCCATTCCCGGTTCAGGCGTGCCAGCCGGTCCGTCACGGAAGTCAGTTCGCGGTTCAGTTCCATGGGCCGGTGCGGCTGCTGGTAAGTCGCTTCGTCCTCGAGTTCCGCCGACAGCCGCTGCTGGCGGCCTTCCAGGGTGGCGATCTCGCGCTCCAGCGTCTTGACGCGTTCCTCCCGCTCCCGCCGGCCCTGCGATAAGGCCGAACGCGCCTCCGCTTCCGCGCGCTTTTGCTCCTTGCTTTTGCGCCCGCTGCCCTGCAACGCGGCATTCGGCTGCGAGGGTCCAGCCGGCGCCGCGATCGATCCGTTCGTCAGCGGCGCGTTGCTCGCGACCAGCGCCTCGCGCTCGTCCGTTGCCCGGCTCTTCTCCAGGTAATAATCGTAATTCCCCGCATAGGGCGTCAGCCGGCCCGCGTCGATGTGCAGCACCGTCTTGGCCAGGGCACGGATGAAGTGCACGTCGTGGCTGATGAACACGAGCGTGCCCTCGTACTGCTCTAGCGCCTGGATCAACGCGTCGATGCTGGCCATGTCCAAGTGCGTGGTCGGCTCGTCCATCAGCAGCAAATTCGGCGGATCGAGCAGCAGTTTGACGAGCGCCAGCCGGCTTTTCTCACCGCCGCTCAGAACCGAGACGGACTTGAAGGCGTCGTCCCCGCGAAAAAGGAAGCTGCCGAGGATGGTGCGCGCCGTCTGCTCCGCCACCGGGTGCGGCATATCGAGTGTCTCCTGCAGCACCGTGTTGCGCGGGTTGAGCATGTCCACCCGGTACTGCGCGTAGTAGCCCACCTTCACGTTCGAGCCGACGATCCGTTCCCCTTGCTGAAACGGCAGCACGCCGGCCAGCAGCTTGAGCAAGGTCGACTTGCCCGCTCCGTTCGGCCCGACCAATACCAGCCGGTCGCCGCGTTCCGCCCCGAAATTCAAGCCGCGATAGGTGACGTGCCCGTTGCCATAGGCATGGTGGATTTCCTGGAGGGTGATCGCCTTGAGCCCGCTGCGGGCGGGTTGCGGGAAGCGAAACTTGACCGTGCTCGCCTCCGCTTCCGGCGCCTCGAGCTTTTCCATGCGGTCGATCTGCTTGAGCTTGCTCTGCGCCTGGCTGGCTTTGCTCGCCTTTGCCCGGAAGCGATCGGCAAACCTTTGCAAGCTCTCGATCTCGCGCTGCTGCGCCTTGTAGGCCGCCCATTGCTGTTCGCGCCGGGACGCCCGCTGCATCAGATAGGCGTCGTAATTGCCCCGGTATAGCAGCAAGCGGCTGTTGCTGATTTCCGCGATGCTTTGCGTGAGTTGATTGAGAAACTCGCGATCGTGAGAGATCATGAGGATCGCCCCCGGATACCCGCGCAGGTATCCCTGGAACCAGCGTAACGCTTCGAGGTCCAGGTGATTGGTCGGCTCGTCCAGCAGCAAGAGATCGGGCTCCTGCGTCAGCAGCCGGGCCAGATGCGCCCGCATGACCCACCCCCCGCTAAAAGTGCGTGCCGGGCGCTCGAAATCGGTCTCCTTGAAGGCTAGGCCGCTCAAAATGCGTTTGGCCTTTGGTTCCAGGCCGTGCGCCGTGTATTCGTCGTCCTCGGCGCCCGTTGCCAGGGCGAGAACCGTTTCATCGCCCGCCGGCGCGCTCTCTTGCGGGAGAAAGCCGAGCCGGACGCCGCGCTCCAGGATCACGCTGCCTTCATCCGGCGAATTCTCCCCCAGGATGAGCGAGAAAAGCGTCGACTTGCCCGCGCCGTTCGGCCCCACCAGCCCGATCCGCTCGCCCCGATTGACCTGCAAGGACGCTTCCTTAAACAGGGTGCGGCCAGCGTAGGCCTTGGTGAGACTGGAAAGCGTGAGCATGGCAGTTTTGCGAGCGCACACAGTGGCCGCAAGCTGCCTGCCGCGCAAGGCCCTGCGCCGCAGCGCCTGGGCCCGGGTGCCAACTACGTGGCAGGCTGGGCGGGAGCCACGCCCGCGGCCGGTGGTGTCGCCGTGGCCGGTGGCGGCGGCGCCACGAGCGTCTCCAACTGGGTGGCCCAGCTTTGGAAATCCGGATGATCCGGATGCGCCTTGATGAGCGCCAGCATGTCGTTGGCAGCCTGGTTTCTGCGGCCCAGCACCACTTCATCCTGAGCGCGACTCCAGAGCAGCGCCGGCAGCCGCACGTTCTTGAATTTGTTGATGGTCAGTGGGTTTCTCGAAGCATCCGCCTGGTCGCTCTCGCTTTGAATATGGCTATCCCAATAGCTGAGCAGCCGCGGATCCTTCTCCGCGCGCATCTCCGGCAAAATCGTGTTTTCGTAGATTCCTTCGACGTTGAAGGGTCGCGTTTCCCACTCGGTCATGCCCGCCAGGAACGGCCCGACTTGAAAGTAAGTCGCGAAGACGCTTTCCCCCACGCCCTTGCGCAATTCCGGGTACAGATCGAACGCACTGCCGGCTGCGGCGACCTGTTGCGTATAGTTGAGGAGGGGCGCGATCAGGGCCGCGGGTTTGACCCCCATCTGGTGCTGCCAGGTCAGAGACAAATACTGCAGTTGCAGCGAAAGGCCGGTGATGAAGTCATGGTTCTGCAGGAGTTCGGCTTGTTTGCGGCGTTGCTCGGCGGCCGCCCGCGGGTTCTCGACTGGCCCGTTGCCGCCTTCCTTGAACTGCACCGCCGCCAGCGCCTGCTCGTACGCCCGGACAGGGTCGGACATGGCGGCGTTGATGGACGCCAAGACGCTGGCCTTCTCGCGATTGACCAGCGCAGTCTGTTTGGCGCGCAAGTCCTTCAAGGTCGCCAGGACCGTGGAGGAATCGACGGGTGGCGCAGCGCTGTCCTGGGCGTGGGCGTAGGGCACGGCCAAAGATCCGGCCACGAGCAACACGATGAGGAAGGGAATCGGGGAGAACATAGGCGCTGTCATTAAACAGGAGCCAGGCGCTGCTGGCAAGGCGGCGTAGCCGGTGCTGTTCACCTGGCCGGACGCGAGCTGCTTGTCAGTCACTGTTGCCACGGCCATGCTGCGCGGTCCATGTTCCACGTCGTTCTTGTCGAGCCGGAGATCCCGCCCAACACCGGGAACATTGCCCGGCTCTGCCTCGCCGCGGCAGCGCATCTGCACCTGATTCAGCCGCTCGGCTTTTCTCTCGACGACCGTTATCTGCGGCGCGCCGGGATGGATTACTGGAAACAGGTGCAAGTGACCGTCTGGGAAAACTGGGACACCTTCCGCGCCGTCCACCTCGCCCACGCCGAGCCCAGCCACTATCTGCTCACGACCAAAACGGACCGGCCTTACTACAACGCCAGCTTTCGACCCGGCGATACCCTGATCTTCGGCCGGGAGACCCGCGGCCTGCCCGAAAGCCTGCTCGCGTCCCATCCCACACGCTTGCTGACAATTCCCATGGCCCCGGCGGCGCGCAGCTTGAATTTGGCCACTGCGGTCGGGATCGTCCTGTTCGAGGCCTTACGCCAAACGAAGCAAACGACGCCAGCGTAGGCAGCCGCCAAGGAATCGTTGGCTCAACCTGCCGGGATGGGGAATGTTCGCCCGCAAGATGACGCCTGCCGCTCCAGCCCCCGGGATCGACCTCGAGTCCGCCCCGCTCCCGACGGACCCCGAGTTGCCCGCAGCCGAAACCCCGCTCATCCAAACCAGCGATCTGCGCCAATCCTTCCGCATCGGCGACCGCCGCCTGGAAGTGTTGCGCGGCATTTCGCTGGAAATCTGGACCGGCGCGGCGGCGTTCCTCATCGGCGCCTCCGGCGCGGGCAAGACGACGCTGCTCTACACCATGGCAGGGCTGGAACCGCCGGAGTCGGGCAAAGTCGTTTTCGAAGGCCAGTCCGTCTACGATCTCGGCCGCCGCGCTCAGGCCAAATTGCGCAACCGCCGCATGGGTTTCGTTTTCCAGGGCTATTTTCTCCTGCCGGAACTGACCGCCCTCGAAAATGTCCTGCTCCCCGCCATGATCGGCGGCGGCGACCGCCGGGAACTCGCCGCCCACGCCGCCGAACTGCTCTCCGAAGTCGGCCTGGCCGATCGCAGCCACCACCTGCCGCTCGAACTCAGCGGCGGCGAACAGCAACGCGTCGCCATCGCCCGCGCGCTCATCAACGATCCCAGCGTCATCTTCGCCGATGAACCCACGGGCAATCTCGATAGCCGGGCGGGGAGCGCCATCATGGATTTGCTCCTTGCGCTCGTCCGCGAAAAGCGGAAGACGTTACTGGTCGTGACGCACGATCGGAGTCTGGCGGAGCGGGGGGATCGTACCTTGGAGATGCGCGATGGCCGGCTCGCTCTGGCTGAATAGCGGGAAACGGATTGGGAACTGCCTATGAAAATCTATATCGACGGCCAAATGCACGACGAAGCGGACGCCAAAATCTCCGTCTTCGATCACGGCTTGCTCTACGGGGACGGCGTTTTCGAGGGCATCCGTTTCTACAATGGGCGCGTCTTCAAGCTCGCCGAGCACATGGATCGCCTCTGGGACTCCGCCCGGGTCCTCTGCCTGGAGATTCCGCAGTCCAAAGCGGAATTGACTGAGGCCCTCCTCGCCACGATCCGGGAAAACGGCTTGCGCGATGGTTACGTGCGCCTGGTCGTGACGCGCGGGGTCGGCGATCTCGGGCTGAACCCACGTTTGTGCAAGCGGGCGTCCGTCATCATCATTGCCGCCAAGATCACCTTGTACTCGGACGAGTTGTACCAAAACGGCCTGGACATCATCACGTGCGCCACGCGCCGTATTTCGCAGGCCGCCGTGCCGCCCGCCGTCAAGTCCCTGAACTATCTCAACAATATCCTGGCGAAGATCGAAGCGCTGCAAGCCAACGCGGCCGAAGCGCTCATGCTCAACGAGCAGGGCTACATCGCCGAATGCACCGCGGACAACGTCTTTATCATCAAGGCGGGCCAGCTCTTCACGCCGCCTGTGACCGCAGGTTCGTTGCGCGGCATCACGCGCGGCACGGTGCTTGACCTCGCCGCCGAAATCGGCGTGCCGACGAAGGAGCCGGAGTTGACCCGGTACGATATCTTTACTGCCGACGAATGCTTCCTCACCGGGACGGCCGCGGAGCTGGTGCCGGTCGTGCGGGTGGACTCGCGTGTGATCGGGGACGGGCGTCCGGGACCGGTGACGTTGCGCCTGCTGGAACGCTTCCGCCATTTGACAGCGAGCACCGGAACGCCGATTGAAGTAGCAGCCTCCGTACGGGACGATGGCATCCCCTCTGCTCCCTATGAACGGGTGGAGAAAGCTGCCGCTCCGGCCTTCGCGGGCAGTACCCGCTAGGATCGCTCGCGGGGGCGCAATTGCTTATGCAGTGCGACGTCTGCCAAACCAAACCAGCCGAGGTCTTTCTGACCCAAATCGTCGAGGGCAAGATGCAGAAGGTGAACCTCTGCCAGGCGTGCTCGAAGGATCGCGGAGTCGAGGATCCGACTGGTTTTGCCCTGACTGAACTGTTGGCGGGCCTCGGCACGAGCATTGAAACCGAAAAACCGGCTCCCGCCCACGCCCCCGGCGAGAGCGCCGCGGGACCGGTGCAAAAGTGCCCCGTCTGCGGCTTCACTCAGGCCGATTTCAAGAAAAGTGGCCGGTTGGGCTGCAGCGAGTGTTACCATACGTTCGCCGATAGCTTGGGCAATCTGCTCAAGGCCATGCACAAAGGCACCAGCCACACCGGCAAGATGCCGGAGCGCATCTGGCGCCAGCACGAGTTGAGCGAGCGGATGAAAAACCTGGAGAGCGATCTGCAAAAGGCCGTGCAGAACGAGGATTATGAGAATGCCGCACAGTTGCGCGATCAGATCCGCCGCTTGGTGACGCAACTCTCGATTTAACCCTGTCCGATGAAATTTTCCGGTGTCATCGCCACGCCCGGTGAGTGGCTGCGCTCGAACGGGCCGCACCACGATATCGTGATCAGCAGCCGGGTGCGGTTGGCGCGCAATCTTCGGGACCTCCCGTTTCCCGGCTGGGCGAAGAAAGCGGAGCGCATCGCCATCCTGGAGCAGCTCAAGCCGCAGATTGAGGGCTTGCCGGACATGGAAGACGCCTTTTCGGAGTATCTCCAGGATCTGACCGCGCTGGAGAAGCAGGTGCTGGTCGAGCGCCACCTCATCAGCCGGGAACACGCCGCCAAAGGCGTCGGCAGCGCGATCGTGATGAATCGTTATCAGACGCTGAGCATCATGATCAACGAGGAGGATCACCTGCGCATGCAGGCCATCCGGTGCGGCTTCCAGCTCAAGAACGCGTACAAGATGATCAACAAGGTCGACTCGGCCCTGGAGGAGGGGCTGGATTTCGCCTTCAACCCGCAGCTCGGCTACCTGACTGCTTGCCCGACCAATGTCGGTACCGGGATGCGTGCCTCAGCCATGCTCCACTTGCCCGCTTTGGTGTTGGACGAGAATATCAATAAGGTCGTGCAGGCTGTGAACAAGATCGGCCTGGCGGTGCGCGGCTTGTACGGGGAGGGGACCGAAGCCATGGGCAACCTGTTCCAGGTTTCCAATCAAACGACGCTCGGCGAAAAGGAAGAAGACATTATCAACCGTTTGGCCAAGGTGATCGAGCAGATCATCGGTCACGAGGAGGCCGCCCGGGAGACGCTCATGCAGAAAAAGCGCACGATGTTGATCGATCAGGTCGGCCGCGCGTTCGGCATCTTGAGCAATGCTTATTCGATGAACTCGAAGGAAGCGCTCAATTTCCTGTCCCTCATTCGTCTCGGCGTCGACCTGGGCTTTTTCCCGGACCAATTCCGCGTCCCCGCCGATGAGTTGTTCATGGAGACGCAGCCGGCGCACTTGCAAAAGAACTCCCAGCAAAAGCTCAGCGCCGAAGAGCGCGACGGCCTCCGCGCGGATATTGTCCGCGCCAAGCTGAAAACCTTTCCGGCGCCTGACACCCTCAAAGGCGCTCCCTCCGCCGCCGAGAACGGCAACGGGTCGAATTAGAGGTACCCGTCGCCGGCGAACGATTCGCAGCTTCGCCGCCTGTCCTGAGTGGCTGTCTCAACGCGGTGCGGACTGCTCGGACGCATAAGCATGCAGAACCTTTTCCTCCGTGCCGACGCGGCACCTGATGGTCAAGGTGGTGAAAAGCCGCTGCGGCGTGGTCCCGGGTCTGACGCTGACTACATAGCCGCTGCCTTCCAAAAGCGGCAGCACCGTGACGGTCATCGCCGGGTTGGAAGACTGCACCGCCAGCTCGGCGAGCGGCGTAGCGGCATCGCCCGACGTGACTTCCAGCGTTTTCGCCTCTCGGGCTTCGCCTGGCTCCCAGGTGAGGATACGCGGCTGCAAATGCACAAGCTCCGGTACATGAACGATCAACGTGAGCATCGTCGCTCCGGGATGATCACTCGTGGTGACGGCGATCAACTTCTTCTGCAATCCGGTCTGCTCACCCACGGTGTATCGAGCCACGATTTCACCCGTTTGCCCGGGTTCGTAGTGCCGTTTTGTCGGGACCGCTGTCGTGCAGCCGCAGCTGGTCTCGATTTGCCCGATATCCACCGGCTGCGCGCCGGCGTTGGTAAAACGGAAGCGAGCTTCCAACGCGGAAGATTTGCCGTCGGCGTGCAGTTCAATCGCCTTCTCCACCCAGGTTAACTCCGCGCGCGTCGTCGTCGTGCCCGCCAGCCAGGCAACCGCGCTGGCGATGCCAGTCGCCAGAAGCAGGCGCGATCGGCGCGAACTGCCCACCTGGCGCAAGCTGCTTGCAGAGTGCATGCTGTTCTCTTCGTGCTTAGCCGTCAGGGCAGCGGACCGTACGAGACCTGATTATTGGTCTCATCTGCTTCAGGCACCAGATTATCCGGATCAATCACCGCGATGACGTACTTGCCCGACGCGGCGGCGGGATTGGCCACCTTCGCACCCTGGAGTGACACGTTCACACTGGCGTTCGGCCCCAACACGCCAAACGCCGCGTCGCGCCCGATGACCTGCTGGCTGCCGTCGAATGTCGCGCTGTTGCACAGATAGAAGCGCACGACCGATCCGGCCGGCGTGGCCAGTTTGGCGCCCTGGTTGGTCACTGTAAACGTCCCCTTGAGCGCGTCGGCCCCGCTTGGCTTGCTCTTCTCGGTTACGGCCTCCCAGCTTCCGATCAAGTCGCACCCTTCAATGGTGGTTTTGGTTTCCGCCTTTGTCTTCAAGGGTTCCAGATTTCCGGCGTGGTCCACCGCCTGGGAGAAGAATTTGTACTTGTGTCCGGCTACGCCCACATAGGTGATCTTGGGGCCGGCCGCGTTTTGCACCACTTGCTCAAATTCGCCCTGATCCTCGGCAGCGTAGATGTTGTAAGAGGCTACCCCGCTGCCGTTGTCGGTCCCGGACACCTTCAGCTTGAACTTCGCCTTTGTCTTGGTTGCCGGCAGCGCCGCCAGCGTGCTCGCAGGGGCGTCGTTGTCAATCGTGTTTGTCCAAACCGGGGTCGGGATGGCCGCGTTCGCATCGAACACGATCGAAGCCTGATCGTTGATCGCCGTGCCGGTGGTCAGCCCCGCGTTGGGCCGGCAATAGAAGATCGCATAACCATCACCTGCCGGAGGGTTCGTATCCGGCGGCAGGAAACCGGCGTTCGGATCGGTGGTCGGCTGGCCGGTGGCCGGATCGAGTGATTGCAAGCTGTAGGTCAGCGTGCGGCTGGCCGCATTCATGTTGGCGGAGACCCGGACCAGCAGGTTGGTGGTGGGACGGAGGTCCACCGTGGTGGTATACGCGACCGAGCCCGCCGGGGGATTGAGCACGGTAGTGCCAAAGCCGATCGGTCCCAGGCTGAAGGTCGTCAGGTCGAGATTTGGATCCAGCGGATTGGTCACGGTGACCGTCTGCGCCGGCGCGCTGGCGGTGCTTTCGTTCTCGAAGTAGACCGAATAGCGCAGCGGTTGGGCGCCGGTGAGATAATGCGCCGCGCTGCCGTCGCCCTGGCTGCCCACCAGATCGTTCGGATCACCCGAGACAATGGTCTCGATCCCTATCTGGATCAGCGGGTTGAGGCAATTCTCGGTCAACTGGTAGGCGTCGACGCCGCATTGCGCGACGTTTAAGATGGTGCCGAAACCTGGCGTAATGCCGACGGCACATTGGGTGAGCGTGATAAAGAACGAGGCTTCCGCGCCATAATAAGAAAGCGCGATTGTGTCATAAGCGTAATTGTCACTGCTGACATTCGCGTAGATGCCCAAGGCCGTTGTTCCGAGGAGCTTGTAGCTGCACTTGGCGAGCTCAACCGGCGGAAAAATGGCGCCGCCGCAGTCGATCACCGTATTGAAGATGTTGAAGACGCAGGTCTTGGCCAGGCTGCCCGGATCTATCTTACTGGCCTTGCTCTCCTCCTCATCGTCCGGTGGCTGCAAGCTCGTGGAACTGTTGTCCGCCGGGTTGAGCGAGGTCAGGAGCGGCTCGCCGATCGCACCCCCGACAGTGAAGTGGTTGTGGGCGTACTGGCTCACATCGGGCACGTTGAAGACGATCGGGATAGCCCGGAGCGTTCCCGCCGCGACCCGGGGCAGCAGCAAGGCTACGATCTGCTCACCGCCGTTGGCGTCGGGATAGTTTGCGCCGATCTGGGAGTAGTCGAAGCTGGGGTCCGCCGACGCTGCCGTGGGGAAGGCGGCGAGAGGCGACGGCAGCGACGTCGCAAACGGGGTGGGGACCTGGATGAACACCGGCACCATGAGCGCGTCGACGTCTCCACGGTTGCCGACCAGGACGTTGTACACTGAAGACACGCCGGCGCGCAGTTGGGCGCGGCCGATGACTTCCCCGTACAAGATGGGACCCGCCGCCGCCTGCACGGTGAAAGTGCCCGCTTGGGTGACAGTCGATCCATCCGGGTTCGTCAACACCAGGTCGTAGACAGCATCGGCTTGCCCGGTGAGGTCGAAAGTGACCGTGTATGCGGTCCCGGCCGGGTTCAGGGAAACACCGGTGCCCGGGATGTCCGGCTGGCCGGCCGCGGAGAGTTTAAAGGACGCTCCCGGGAGCAGGGCCGCCGAACCCGGGGCGGCCGTCAAGGTCAGCGTGACCGTCCCGGTATCGCCGCCCATATGCGTGCTCAGGATAAGCGACCGGGTGGTCGGCCCCCCGCCGCCGGGCGTGCCCAGGAATAGGGCATAGGAATAAGCGGTATCTTGCGGGTTCGCCAGGTAGTTCCCTTCGAAGGCAACCTGCCCGCTGTCGTTCAGGCCGTAAGAAACGTTACTGAGGCTCGAGCCCCCGAGGGCCGCATCGCCTTCTTCGGTCACCTTGCTGATGGCTCCGTCCGCCACCCGCACCGTGTAGATTCCCTGTACGTCCGTTCCATCGGCCCGCGTGTAGTCGCTGGAGAAGGCAACCAACCCGCTCTTGGCGACTTGCGTGCCGAATTCAATGTCATTGAAATGCCCGCCATCGCCCGGTAGGGAGCTGGCGGAGGTGACGAGCGCACTGACGATACCGTTGAACGCAAGGTAGATGCCACCGGAATTGAAGTCGGTATTCGACGCCTGACCGTAAAAAACCACCGCGCCGCTTTCCTCGAGTTCCAGCACGCGCAAATCCTGGCCATCAAAGGACCGGCCTTGCGCGTCCCCCGGTACGAGGGTCGTGCCGTTGACCACGCTCGTGGCGTTGTTCACGAAGCCGCTGGTGCTATCCAGCGTCAATCCTCCGATCGGTGCAGTGTAAATGGCGGTGTACTGGGAAATGTTCCGATAATTCAGCTTGGGTTCAAAGGCGATAGTGGTGGTATTGAACGCCGGCGGGGAACCGCCGCCGTCCGATCCCGGGTAGAGCGTGCCCTGGTCATCTCCAGTTATCGGGGTGCTTGTGCCGCCGAAGAGCGTGTAAGCCCCGCTGGTCAGCGGAGTCGAGTAGATGCCCGCCTGCTGAGGTGCCAAATCGAGGTCCACGGAAAAAAACACCTGATTGCCGGCAATGCGGGCGCCGCCGAGAGTCTCGTAGGAGTTGCCATGGAGATTTGGCTGGCTGCTGGCGGCATTGAAAAGCGTCGAAACTGCTCCGCCACCTTCCGGGATCGAATAATAGCCGTAGCCCTGCGGCGATGAGGCGTTAAAGACCACGAATCCGTTGCGGACATCTTCGACGCCCAGCCCGAAGGACTCTCCGGAGTACGGAGGAGAAAAGGGGCCGGTGTTGCCGGGCGCCGTCGTCGTGCCGTCGGCCAGGCGAAGCGGTCTGGCCGATCCGGGGGCCTGCAGGCTCCAGAGAGCGCCGTTCGTGGTGCTGCCGTCGCCGGAGAAAAACACGATCGTGCTTCCGTCGAAACCCACGGTCGAGATGGCGGCGCCAAACGTCTGCCCGGGCCGATCAGGTATGGGCGTCGTATTGTCCAGGAGCCGCGTCACAGTGTACGTCCCCGCCACCGCCACTGGAGCGAGCAGCAAAGCTGCGGCACTGAGGGTAAGCAAAACTGCCGTCGGAAGATAGGAAGCGGAGGGGAGCGACGTTTTCATGGCTGTTCGGGGAAGACAAGAAGTCCTAAGCCCCTGTTTGGTCCGCGCAATACCACAAATTAGGTAGTACCCAGGTCAGGATCAGATCTGAGTCAGGCTGTCGCTTCGTGTCCGCCGGGAAGAGACAATGTTTCGCGCGTCCCGGGCATTCGTTTGCCCGGTGGACCCTGTTAAAGCGCAGGGGCATAGCAGATGCTGAGGTATCGCGAGGCAGGTCCCCGCCCTAGTTGCTTTGCCCAAGCGGACCCGCTATGTTTGTTCCGTGCGGTCCACATTGGCTATAAAACGTCTAAAATGATGAACAATTTCACTCCCCGTGCACAGCAGGTGTTGGCCTTGGCCCGTAAGGAAGCCGACCGCTTCAATCATAATTACCTCGGCACCGAGCATCTCCTGCTCGGCCTGATCAAACTGGGGCAGGGTGTGGCCGTCAACGTCCTGCAGAAAATGGGCCTCGACATGGAGACGGTCCGCATGGAGATCGAGAAGCAGGTCGGCAGCGGGCCGGAGACCAAGATGGTCGGCAATATCCCTTACACGCCACGTGTGAAAAAGGTGCTGACCCTGGCCGGGAAAGAGGCCAAAAGCCTGAATCACTCCTACGTTGGCACGGAGCATATCCTGCTCGGTTTGCTCCGGGAAGGCGAGGGCGTGGCCGCCCGCGTCTTGAAGAGCCTGGAAGTCGATATCGAACGCACCCGCAACGAGATCCTCAAGGAACTCGATCCCAATTTCACGCCACCCGAAGCCGAACAAGACATGCCCGCGGAAAACGGCAACAAGAAGGACGTCAAGACGCCGGCCCTGCGCGCGTTTGGCCGCGACCTGACCGAACTGGCCAAGAAAGGTGAGCTCGACCCCGTGATTGGCCGCCGCAATGAGATCGAGCGCGTCATCCAAGTGCTCTGCCGTCGCACGAAGAATAATCCCGTGCTGCTCGGCGAGGCGGGAGTTGGCAAGACCGCCATTGCGGAAGGCCTGGCGCAGGAAATCGCCGGAGGCAACGTGCCGGAACTGTTGCGCGACAAGAAGGTCATCACCCTGGATCTGGCCTTGATGGTGGCCGGTACCAAGTACCGCGGCCAGTTCGAGGAACGCATCAAGGCGGTGATGGATGAAATCCGCCGCTCGCGCAACGTCATCCTCTTCATCGACGAACTGCACACGATCGTCGGCGCCGGTTCCGCGGAAGGAGCCATGGACGCGTCCAACATCATCAAGCCCGCGCTCAGCCGCGGCGAGTTGCAATGCGTCGGGGCGACCACCCTCAACGAGTACCGCAAGTACATCGAAAAGGACGCCGCCCTGGAGCGCCGTTTCCAGACCGTCAAGGTGGAAGCGCCCAGCGTGGAAGAGGCGATCCTCATCCTCAAGGGCCTACGGCCCAAGTATGAGGCCCACCACAAGGCGCGTCTGACCGATGAAGCGCTCGAATCCGCCGTCAAGCTGTCGGACCGCTATCTCACCGGCCGTTTCCTGCCGGATAAGGCCATCGATGTCATGGACGAAGCCGGCGCCCGCGCCCGCATCGGCGCCATGACGCGGCCGCCCGACGTCAAGGAGATCGAGAAAGAGATCGACGATATCCGCATCGAGAAAGAAGCCGCCATCAAGGCGCAGGATTTCGAGAAAGCGGCATCCCTGCGCGATACCGAGAAGCAGGCCAAGGATCGCCTTGAGAAGATCCTGGCGGATTGGCGCGAACAGCGGGAGGAGCGCGAGGTGATCGTGACCGAGGACGACATCATGCACATCGTCTCGAAGTTCACCGGCGTGCCCTTGCAACGGATGGAACAGAAGGAAACCCAGAAGCTCCTGGCCATGGAAGGCGAATTGCGCCAGCAGGTCATCGGGCAGGACGAAGCGGTCGTTGCCATTAGCAAGGCGCTGCGCCGTTCCCGCGCGGATTTGAAAGATCCCCGCCGTCCCATCGGCAGCTTTATCTTCCTGGGACCGACCGGCGTCGGCAAGACGTTCCTGGCCCGGACGCTGGCGGACTTCATGTTCGGCGATGCCGACGCGCTCATTCAGATCGACATGAGCGAGTACATGGAAAAGTTCACGGCCTCGCGCCTGATCGGTTCTCCTCCCGGCTACGTCGGCTACGAGGAGGGCGGCCAGTTGAGCGAAGCGGTGCGCCGCCGCCCGTATTCGGTCGTGCTGTTCGACGAGATCGAAAAGGCGCACCCCGACGTCATGAATCTCCTGCTCCAGATCCTGGAAGAGGGCAAGATCACGGACTCGCTCGGTCGCAAGATCGATTTCCGCAACACGATCATCATCATGACGTCGAACGTCGGCGCCGAGCTGATCAAGCGGCAGACGAGCCTCGGCTTCGCCATCAAGCGCGATGAGCACGACTACGACAGCATGAAGGGCAAGATCCTGGAAGAGGCGAAGCGCGTCTTCAAGCCGGAGTTCCTCAACCGCCTGGATGATCTCATCGTATTCCACACCCTGGTGCGGGACGACCTCCTGCGGATCGTGGATCTGGAAGTTTCCAAGGTGGTGAAGCGGATTCGCTCGAAGCAAATCCACGTCTCGCTCAACGAAGCGGCCAAGGAGTTCCTCATCGAAAAGGGCTACGATCCCACCTATGGCGCCCGTCCCATGCGTCGGGCGGTGGAGAAATTCCTGGAAGATCCGTTAGCCGAAGAGCTATTGCGCGGCAACATCAAAGCTGGCGACACCCTCGAAGTCACGCAAGACGGCCCCAAGCTCGGCTTCCACGTCGTCGCTCCCGAAGCGAGCGCCAACGAGGTAGCGGGCGCAGCCAGCTAGGCGCGAAGCGCCTCGCTTCCCAAGATCGGGACGGCTCTCCGGAGCCGTCCCGCTTTGTACGGGAATGCTCGCGTCCACGCTCTTCGAGCTGGCCCCGCCTGTGCACTTCCGAGCAAACGGAGCGCAAGCGGGAGGGTGCGGGCGTGCCGGCTTCCGTTCATCTTCAGGTCCAGATGAAACCCTTCGCTCTTGGCCTCGCCGCCCTCGCCGCTGCTATCATGCTCTCGTCCACGGGGCGGGCGGACTCCGGCACCCAGCTTGGCAACGTAAAGTCCTACCTGCTCGCTCAGGCGACCAAGTTGGATAACGCCGCGCACGATTTCTCCGCTAACGCGGATGCGTACGAAAAGCTCATCGACGCCAACGGCGGAGACTACAACAAGGCCGCGCTCACGAACGGTCCCGCTGTCCTCGCCCTGGTCAAGAAAATGCAGGTGGATTACCTCAACCTGCATATGAACGGGTACGAGACCATCGAAGGCATTGCTGCCGGCGTGAAGGAGTTGGTTGCCTACGATATCTACTTTGATTCGGGGGTCCCGAAGAGCGCGGGTTCCACCGACAGCCCGGTCGCTCCCTTGGTCCTCCACGACGCCGCCGGTAAAACAATCGTGGATCGCGATGGTAACCTCTTCCATTACGTCATCGAACCTTGCCTCTATGGAGCCAAGGCCACGTTCGTGGAGAAACTCAGCCCGGAAGCCGCGCAAGCCCTTGGCGTCAAATACCTGCCTCGGGCCAACGTCGTCCTGGCCGCCGCCAAGGATTCCGTGCGCGAAGGCGACCTCTTCCTGGCCTCCTGCAACGCCTGGCAGCCCAAGCTCGATGAATGCATCGGCGCGCTCGTCTGGATGACGCCGACGTTTAACACCTATTTCAACGACTTGCGCGATTCCCTCTACAGCCCCAACCCCACGGCGTACATCTCCGAAAGCCGGGTCAAGGACATGCACGGCATTATGGGCAGCTTGCGGTTGACCTATAACACCATCGACCCCAGCCTCGAGCAGAAGGATCCCGCCCTGGCCCGGCAATTGAAAAGCGAATACGATAACATCCTGGCCTACATCGACCAGACCGACGCGCGCGATCAACGCGCCCGTGCGGCCAAGGGCAAACTCAGCCGGGTGGAACTCGAGGAAATGGCCGATCACGCCAAGAGCATGAGCGATCAACTGGCGCCCCAGATCAAGCAAGCTGCCGCGATCCTGGGCGTTCAGGTGCCGCGCAAGCCCTACCTCTAGCCCCGGGTTGATATCCTCGTGAAAAGACTCGTTTTGTGGGCGCTGGTTTTTGGTTGCTGGGCGTTCGGCTCCGCCCTGTGGGCGGATGTCACCGATGATTATCATCACCTTCAACAGCGCGTCGACGAGGCGCTGCTTGACGTCTACGAAGGCGAACCTTCCGCTCAGACCAGGCTGGACCTGCAGCAGGCGGCAGTTGCCCTGCAGGCGGATCTAACCGCACCCTCCGCGCGGGCCCTGCTGGAAACGGATTTCGCCAGCGCATCCAAGGAAGAGTTGGCGGCGAAGCTCGGCGCAACGCGCGGCCGTTTGGAACAGGTCGCCGCGGTGGAGGTAATCGCCGCGCAAAGTGCGGGACGGCCCGCCCAGGCGGAGGCCTGGCGGGTCATGATCACGCTGCCGCAGTTTGCCAATGCGGACGATGGTGGGCTGCTCTTGCAGCAGCCAGCCGCGCAGGCGCGCACGCCGGAGGTCACCGCCGCGCTTGCCAAGGAATACGTGGCCTGGCAGGTCACGCGCACCCGGCAATTGCTGGATCGGCTGCAACACGCCATCGCCACGGACAATGCCGACGAGTCATTCCTGCGCGCCAGCTTGGCGGAGATTCAGGCGCTAAGCCAATTCCCGCCTTCCATCCTGCAGGCCGCCGGCATCGATCACCAGCCTCGCGCTATCCCGCTGCCGGTCCTGACCGAGCCCTATACTTCGGCCGCTGCCATCGCCGGGTTGGCAGGCTGGCGCGAGCAGGTGGAAGCCACTTTGCCTAACTTGCTCAAGCCGGCGGACGTGACACGGCTGCAGCGTTTGCTGGTTCGCTTCGTCACTGTCGTGCCCAAGGAATATCACAATGGCGTCGAGGGCAGCAGCGTGGTGATCCCGCTCGAATATCAGGAGGCGGTGCAGTTCACCCAGCAGGCTCAAGGCCTCGTCAATGAACTGGCTCCCACCTGGCGGCGGGATCTGCCCGGTCCCTACGAGGCGCACCACGCGGAGCTCGTGCAGGATCTTGCGTCCCTGGCCAAGCAGATTGATCAGGTGGCGGACCTCTCCGTCATTGAATCGTCCGCGAAAACGGTCGTCGGCATTTTGGAGAACGGCTTTGGCTTGAGCGCGCGGCGGAGCGGAGAAAAAGGGCAGGTGGTCGAGGAAACCGCTCTCGACGTCCGCGAGGCGTTGAGCAACTCGCTGGCCGCTGCCCAGGCCGGTCACTGGCAAGAGGCGGAGTCATTGCGTTTGGACGCCTATACATCCTTCGACTCGGAAATTGAGGTGCGGGTTCTGCCGCGCGACCCGACCTTGGCCAATCGGACGGAGCGCAGCTTCATCGACGGCGCCGACGGCACACCTGGCATCAAAGCCCTGCTCGATCGCGCCGCGCCTTTCGACGAACTCTCGGCCGGCTACGATCGCGCGCTCAAGAACATGGATGCCTGCGTCGGCATCCTTAAAGTGGCCATCTCCCCCGCGACCGTCTCCTTCACCGCGTTCACGATTATCGCGCGCGAGGGACTGGAGGCGATCATCATCCTGGCCGCCTTGCTCGCCGGCATGCGGGGGGCGGAACAACGCAGCACCCGCCAGTGGGTAAGCTCCGGTGCCTGGTTGGCCATCGCCGCCAGCGCGCTGACTTTCTGGCTGTCCAAGACGCTGATCCAGTCGCTGGCGCGCTACGGCGAGAAGTTGGAGGCCGTTATATCCGTCCTAGCTGTCATTATCCTGTTGATGGTCACCAATTGGGTCTTTCACAAGTTCTATTGGGTCGGTTGGAACGCTAAACTGCGCTCGCTTTCCAAAGCTTCGCAACAGACGGTGGCCGACCGTTGGGAGTGGCTGGCCCTGTTAGGTGTCGGCTTCCTGACGGTCTATCGCGAGGGCTTTGAAACCACCCTCTTTATGCAGTCCTTGCTGTTGGAGGGTAGCGTCTGGCCGGTGGTCATTGGTGTCCTGGCGGGAAGTATCTTCATAGCCGCGATTGGGTTGGGTATCTTTGTCTTCGGCGCCAAGCTGCCTTACCGAAAACTCCTGATTGTGACGGGCGTGCTGATCGTGTCCATCATGGTGACATTCTTTGGTTCGACGGCGCGGCTTTTCCAGACAGTGGGCTGGCTCCCGATTCATCCGATTTCCGGCCTGACCGTGCCAGTCTGGATGGGTGTTTGGCTGGGCCTTTATCCTTCATGGGAAGGTCTGCTTATTCCCATGCTGGCGCTGGTCTACGTTGGCGGCGCGTGGTTGTGGGTCAAGCTTAGCTCTCGCAAGGTGATGGCGGGAATCAAGGCGCAAGCCCCGCAGCCCGTCGCCGTCTAGGTAGGGATCGCTCTCCGAGCGACTCCCAAACTGTCAGGGAAGCGCGCCGGTCGGCGCGGTCGCCGCCTGGAGATCCTGCGCGCCCTTCCACCCGGATACTCAAGCGCAATTGCGAGCTTTTCAGGCACAAGGCGAAGGAGGCGCGCTTGTCGCCCCTGTTGCAGGATCGCCCCATGAAAAGATTTGTCTTGGCCGCCTTAGCTCTTCTGGCAATGGCAGCCAACACCGCCGCCGCGCCGCTCCAGTTTGCCTCTCCCTTCACCGGCACCTCGCCGGCGGCCAAGACCAGCCAGACCAACACCGCTACACCCGAGGGCTTGACCAATAATCCGGACGCCCTCTTCAACCGGGATGTCCTGCTCGGCGATGCCGGCGGCTTGCGTAACGCGCTGAGCGACAATGGCGTCTCCATCGCGCCTGTCTTGGAACTGGAAGCTTTCAGCAGCGCGGGTGGCGGCCACGGCGGCGCGGCGGCCGATGGCTTGTTCGACGTTGCCTTCGACTTCGATCTGGAACGCATTACCCACATCTGGACCGACGCCTCATTCCACTTCAACGTCCTGGATATCTTCGGCAACAGCCTCACGAACAAATATGTCGGCGATATTAGCGGCGTCAGCAATCTGGCCGGCTACAACACCTTCCGCTTACAAGAAATCTGGCTGCAACAAAACCTGTTCTTGAAACGCGCTTCCATCCGCGCCGGCATGTTGGCGGCGGACACGGAGTTCTTTACCTCGCAAGCCTCGAGCTTGTTTCTCGATGGCACCTTCGGCGCCTTTACCTTGGTGGCGCTCAATTTCAACGACGCCCCGGTTTACCCGGTCGCGGCTCCCGGCGTACGGGTCGATGTGGCGCCCGTCTCATTCCTCGACTTCAAGGCAGCCGTCTTTGCTCCGAACGAAGGCGCCGAGAACAATACCCACGGCACGGACTTCAGCCTCAACAGCCGGGACGGCGCACTCGTCGCATTCGAAGCAGCTTATCTGGTGAATCAGTCGCCGAACGACCGCGGCCTGATTGGGACATATAAGCTCGGCACGTTTATGCAGCAGGGAGATTACCCGAGCTTTGGCTCCCAGGCAGCTAACGCACTGAACGCCGCCAAACCGTTGCGCAACGGCACGAATATAGCCGGCTATGGAGTGGCCGATCAGGAAGTTTTCAAGAATGGCCAATATACCGTGGAAGCCTTCGCCCGCGGCGGCTTCGGCACTCCTAATTACAGCTTCGTGCACGATTACTTCGACACCGGTTTCAACTTCATCGGCTTTGTCCCCGGCCGGCTCCAGGACGCGGCCGGGATCGCCGTGGGACGTTCGGGCATCAGCCATCAGTATTCCCGCGCTCAAACCTTGCAAGGCGATCCGGGTTACACCAGTGAGACCGTGATCGAGGCCACCTACAAGTTCCAGATCGCAGCCTGGGGCAATATCCAGCCGGATTTGCAATACTTCGTGAACCCGAGCGCGCAACGCGGCTCCCGCGACGCTTTGGTCTCCGGCATACGCACCACGATCAGTTTCTGACCGCCGCCGTCTTGATCAGTTCTTACAGGTAGCCTCCGGCCTGGCACGCTCAACACAGCGCGACCCTGCGGGGGACAGCATCTCGGCCGCATTTGCTTTGTCGTTGGTTGCGTGGTGCTGTTAACAGGCTTTCAACTCGCCGTCGCGTGTCGCTCCCTCGTCCCATTCAGTTGCCATTCGTCGCTCCCCAGGAAGGCGACGCCTGGACGTCGATTGACGGCACCTGGCGCCGCCTGCATGGCAGCTTTCTCGAACAGGGCCTGAGCATCGAATGGCACGATTTCCGGCTGGCGCGAGACCTGGACTGGGGCCGTTCCTTTCATCCCGGCAGCCTGGAGATTTGCCTGAACTTCTCCGGCACCGGCACGCTCGAGGTCGGTGGAGTCGAGAGCGTAATCGGTCCGAACCAAGCCGCCATCTACACCCTCTCCAAGGAACGTCTGCGCGCCTGGCGGCGTGCCGACAGCTTGCATCGTTTTCTGACCCTGGAGTTTGCCCCGGGCTTCCTGCGCACCCATTTCGCCGGGGAGATTGCCAAGCTCAAGCCCGCCATCCGGCGTTTCATCGAAAGCGGCGGCCAGACCGCGCCATTCCTGGAGATCAAGCCGCTTTCCGCCTCGCTCCTGGCCTCGCGGGTGCAGTTTGTGGCTCCGCCCGTCCCCGAACCCGCGCGCAACACCTGGTATCTCGGTCGCGTGCTGGAAATCCTGGCCCAGACCCTCTATCCCGACGAAGACCCGGCCGAACTTTTCTGCCAGAAGCATCAGCGCACGAATCGCCAGCGGGTGGATCGCATCCGTTACTTGTTGGAGCGCGATCTGGAAAACCCGCCCTCGCTGAAAATGCTGGCCGACGAGGCTGGCTGCAGCCCGTTTTACCTGTCCCGCATCTTCACGCAAGAGAGCGGTGCGAGCATCCCGAAGTTCCTGCGCATGAAGCGGATGGAAAAGTCCGCCGAGCTGCTCAAGAAGGGGCGGGCGAACGTGACGGAAGCGGCCCTGGCGGTAGGTTACGCGAGCCTGAGTGCCTTCAACAAAGCGTTCGTGGAGCACTTCGGCTGTTGCCCCGGCCTGTATCCTCACGGCAAAATCGCCGGCCGGGCGAAGCCGCTCACTCCGTGAGAAAAACGAGTGCGTAACCGACGAAAGCGCGCTGTCACCGATTGAGATTGCAGTTGCCCCGAATCCGTGGCAAGAATTTCCCTCCCGCAGTACAAGATCCAGCGTAGCTCAGTGGTAGAGCGGGCGACTGTTAATCGCCTGGTCGTAGGTTCGAATCCTACCGCTGGAGCCATCACTTGGAGGTCATTTTCTCCTCTAAAGCCGTGATCTTTGGAGGAAAAGGCCGATCCTCATTCTCCCTCATTCCCGCTGAATAATCCTGCGAATAGCGGATAAAGTTGGCAGTTGTTGGCAGTATTTTGGCAGGAAGATTGGGCCTCTCAAGGCATTGGCGGTTCATGCGGCGACAGCAGCCCGCGGGTCAAATCTCAGAACGTGAGAAGACCGGTTGGAATCATGTCCGGGGGATTTAATTTGCCCCACACTTTGGGACGAAACAGACCTCCGCCTCCGGCTGTAAAGCGCGAAGCCGTGACATTGACGTAGCTCGTCAAGCGGTCCAGTGTAAGTGTCGACGTTCGATCCCAAACTTCCTACGGATCGCTCCGCAACCGGCCGCCTACGACGACACCATTCGCTGGACCGACGGTACGGAGTTCCACCCGAAACGCGGGGAACGGCCATGGTATTTGATCGAGAATGGAAACATGACCTGGCACTTCACCGCGGTCTTTGACGGCAAGAAGCCCTGGAATCAGCCGGTGCCTCTTCTCACACCGGTCGATTTGAACTGAAGACCGATCACCAGGCGGTTAGCCTTCACGATCTCGCTCTATAAAGTATCCGGACGATGGTGGGTAGCGTCTTAATCCAGGCTCGGCTCGATCTTGTAGCCGGAGACGAAGAACTGTTTCTGCTTGTCCGGGTCTTGTAGCTCTGCGGGTAATTGGATGACCGTGCCAGCTTCCGGAGTATAGGTCCAGTCGAGGGGAGTAGAATAGCCGAGCAGATAGACCTTTGACGAAGGCGCGGGTTGAATGCTCTTGAGGTGCAACGTCTGTCCGGGCCACTTGAGCGCAAAGGCGTAGATCGTCCGGTGATCCTTGGTTTGCGTGAAGCGGATGTCCTTGCCTTCCTGCCAGAGATCCCCCTCGCGAGGCCGCGTGGCGTAGATGCCCTGGCCATTCACTTTCAACCATTCGCCGGCAGTCTTGAGATTCTCAATGGCGGTCGGGGAAAACTTTCCGTTGCCGTCCGGCCCGATCCCGACCATGAAGCTCCCGCCTTTCGCCACGACATCGACGAGGGTGCGCACGATCCACGAGCCACCCTTGTAGTCGGACGGCGTGGCATCGTAGGAGAAGGATTTAGCCAGCGGATAAATGACAAACCAGGGCATGTCGGTGTTCCCTTTGCCTCCGGGCACCACTCGCTCGGGGGTGTAGTAGTCGCCGTAATTGCCGATGCCCCGCGCGCGCAGCATCACGTCGGGCTGGATTTTGCGCAGGGCCAGGACGGTGTCCCGCATTTGCGGCCAGACGGCCTTTCCCAGATACATATCGAGGCAGAGCATGTCGATCTTGCCGTAGTTCGTGAGGAGTTCAGTCAACTGCTCGCGGTAACGGGTCATCATGCGCGCCTGCTCCTCGGGGGTGGCAGCAGGAGCATTCTCAAGCCGTAACGCTTTCCGTTGGAAAGGAGGTTTATTCGGGTCGTTGGCAATGGCGATCGGATGCGAGGAGTAGGGACGAAAGTCCGCGTCATACCAATCCGGATTCGAGAAATAGAGATCGATGGCCAGGCCATGCTTGTGACCTGCGTCGCAAAGTTCCTTCACCACATCGCGATGAAAGGGCGTCTCCATGATGCTGTAGGCCAGGTCGCAGGCTTCCAGCGCTGGCCCGCCGGGCGCAGTCCAGTTGACGCGACTTTTCACGCGCGTCTTCGTATCGAACATCGAAAAGCCTTCGTGGTGCTTCGCGGTGAAGGCGAACATCTTCATCCCGCTGTCCTGAAACAACTGCATCCATTCCTCCGCGTCGAACCCAATCGGATCCCAGGTTTTGTAGAGCTGCTGGTAGGCCTGCTTTTGCTCGAAGGACATGGGGAGGAAGGGCCACGATTCTCCCGGCTGCCCCAGGATCGAGTAGATGCCCCAGTGGATCCGCACACCGTATTTCAGGTCCCGAAACGCCTCGAAGGCGGCTGGGGAGGCATGATGATAGCCGGGGACTGGAGTATCCTCCACATAGTCACGAGTCATCAGGTAATGGGAATCGCTATGAGGAAGGGTGATGTTCTGAGCGGCCGGCGCAGGGGTTGGAGTCTGCGCCCGCAATGGCAGCGCGTGACCGAGGATCAAGGAAAGGAACAGCGACGTTCCGGTTGGGATTAAACGGGATTTGGGGGATGGGTTCATGTTCATGGTGAGATGGCTGGCGCCTCAGTCACTCGATGTAGAAGCGCTGAAGTTGCTGAACCGAAAGGTTTGCACGCCCAATCTGCCGAGAGTGAGGCTGACTGTGTTTTTCCCGGCCTGCTTCAGCTGCGGCAGCTCCGCAATTTTACTACCATCCAGGCCAAGAGCTTCAATGGTATCAGCATGGCCGTCGAAGGTAATTTGCCTCGACGCTGCATCGCCTTCGGCATTGAAGAATCTGACCAGCAAATCCTTTCCGTCTTTGTATAATGCAGAGATTTCGTAGCCGCTTCCGGAAACGCTGACCAAAGATTTTCGGGCAGCGCCGGCCGGAGAATTTGAATCCATGAGATGTGTGACCAATGGTTCATTCCAGCGGTCACTGGCCGTCCAAATGCCGGCCTGATCCCATTTCCCGGCGTGCGGCACCAGGGCGTAGTTCAGTTCCGTGGGACCAATGATGCGATGGTTTTTTCCCCATAATCCTACGCCCGAATATTGCACGGTCAGTCCCAGCGGAAAATCCGAGCCGTGGGCGTAGCTCGTGGTGTGGTCAGTCAACAAGGCCATCCCATACTGGTTTGCACCATCGGTCGCGTCCACCCAGTTGAGGAAGATGTCGTTCTTGATACCACTCCAGTTGGTGAAAAACGTGTCGCTCAGTTTGCTTTCGGCGACATCGAACGGCGCGTTTTTGTAGATTTTCTGTGCCGGCAGATTCAGTGGAAATAACGCGAGCAGCTTTTCGCGGTTGTTGTAAAAAGCTTTGCGGTCTTGCTCTCGCCGCCAGGCATTGGTTTGGTCGTAACCGTCTCCGATGCCGGGGCTTCCCTGCCAGTTGATCTTGAGGTTGAAGTCTATCCTTGGCTGGCCTTGAGCCAGCGTGATGGTCTGCGTGAAAGGATGGATGCCGATCCGGCCTTCGATTTGCACCCGCAGCCGCAAGGGCCCATTTTCCAGAACGGTCAGCTTTGCAGGCTGGTCTGCGATGGAATGATATTTTCCCTCCTCGAAAAAGTAGCCACGCATTTCTGCAAATCGCCGCGCGTTCGCGCCGTCCACGAACTCCTTATGATTCAGTTCTTTTGCCTGAAGGCTCGTGATCGTCCCCCCATGGGCGGGATCGAGCGCCAAAGTATATAGGTCGGTTTCCAGTTTGTAAGCGCCATCGGGCTGGATAGAAGCGGAGGCGCCTTTTGAAGGCGCTGCGGGCACGTTTTCCATCCGATAAGTGTTGTAGCCCATTGAAGGAACGTCGGCCGCGAACAGCACTTCGCTCGCTTCCGAGCCGGAAATAACCTGCGAAGGAACTTCCCGATTGTCGCTGTCCAGAACCCGGATGCGGCTGGTGACGCAGCCGGTAGGCAAGGCCGCGTCGGCTAGTTCATTCCGCTCGACTCCCAGAGTGTTGAACACGCGGATACAAGTCCGGGCATCTCCGGTTTCAGCAGAAAGCGCCGCCAAGGCTTGCCGCGCAATCGTGGCGCTCGTTTGTCTGGTGTTATCCGTCCAGAGCGCGACTTTGTCCGCCCATGAATTGTTGGTTGCCCCGGCGCTGGCCGGGGTCAGGAAGCTTGGCCCTGCCATCAAATGGTCCGCCGCTCCGTTTCGATTGTAGGGCGTAATCCAACAATCATGATGTTCCGACAGCAACAAGGTTCTCCAGGCGCCATCGAAAGTTGATTGCGGCCACAGAAATTCCCGGTAGCTCGCGGCCATCGCGGCCAGCTTTTCTGACACGACGAGGTTATTTTCGGCCGCCCTCACCTCCTGCGCTATTTTCTGGAGCACTTGCGATCCCCACACCAGGCTGACCAACACGTCTTCCTGGCTGAATCTCCAATCCTGGGACGGAGTTTTGATCGCATGGTTCTCAAAGTAATCACGCCAGGTGACATACTCGCTCGGCTGGTAGGCGCTCTTACCCAGTCGGGGTCCGCTCTTCCAGCCGGCATCCTGCAAGCACATCCCGACCGGATGAGCTATGCCGGCCTGAAGCGCCGCCTCAATGTAAGCCGGCACATTATCCGAAGCGATGGTTTTCCAGGTCGTGTTCGTATTCAATGACTCGATCGCATACCGCGGCACGGTTGTTATCGTCGCTCCATCCGGCCCGACCCAATTGACCAATTCGCCGCCGAAAGCGCGCGTGTAGCCGCCCCAGCAGGTGTTGGGATTCTTCAAAACGGCATATTTGAAACCAAGGGATTTCAAAATTCCCGGCAAAGCGCTGGTAAAACATGGCTCCTCGGAAGAATAAACGGTGAGATTGGCGTTGGGGAAATGCTGCCGGACTTTGCGCATGCCGTATTCGAACTGGTGGATGACGCTTTCGCCGGTGACATTCCACAGGTAACTCTGCGCGAAGCCGGGGTTGATATACTCAATCCGGCCCTTGACCGATTGATCCGCGAAGAGCGCCTGGAATTCCTGGTAGGCCTCCGGCGTATTGGCCTTGATCCAGTCCCAGCTTTCCGGCTCGATCTCCAGATTGATTTTCCAATCCGGATTCTGGTTTAGCTTATCCGTTAGGAACTGCGTGACCCACGGCGGATAATGTCCCCAGATGCCGCCATGCCAGCCGTCCACGAAACACGCCGTCTGGGAAAATGCCGGGCCTGATGCGAGCGCCAGAAGCGTCAGGCAAACCGACAGCCATTTTGTTTTCGAGATCATGATGAATCGGGATTTGCCGAATGGGGTCAACTTCATGGGGGGCGCCGCGATCTCTCTTACCATTAGCGGCATTTGCAATTCCGTAGTTCAGCAAAAGGTCCGCCTGCGGGTCAATCCGAGTGCTTTATTAATATGGCGGCATTTTGAATACCCAGCGGTGCCACAGGCAGTGAACACGGTTCCCAAGGTTGCACCTTGATTCACCAGGACGTACCATCCGCATGTTCTGGTGGGGCTACCGGTATGAAATCTTTCCCTTTCGTCCGATTCTGTTGCCGTTTTTATCAAGGTTGGGGCTCGATCTTGAAGCCGGATACAAAAAACAGCTTATGTTTGTCCGGATCTTGCAACTCCGCGGGAAGCTGGATGACCATGCCGGCCTCCGGGGTGTAGGTCCACTCCAAAGGGGCTGAATAGCCGAGCAGATACACCTTTGAGGAGGTCCGGGGGTGAACGGCCTTCAGATTCAAGATGGGTCCGGGCCAACTCAGCGCAAAAGCGTAAATGGTCCGGTGATCCTTCGTCTGGGTGCAGCGGATGTCCTTGCCTTCCTGCCAGAGATCCCCCTCGCGAGGCCGCGTCGCATAGATGCCTTCGCCATTTGCCTTTAACCAATCCCCCGCGGTCTTGAGATTCTCGATGGCTGGCGGGGCAAATCTCCCATCCCCGTCCGGGCCGATGCCGACCATGAAATTGCCGCCTTTGGCGACCGTATCAACGAGCGACCGCACGATCCACTCCCCGCCTTTGTAGTGGGCCATCTCGGGTCGTAGGCAAAGTTTTCGGCCAGCGGATAGATCACGAACCAAGGCATGTCGGTATTCTCCTTGCTCTTGGGCACATATTCCTCCGGGGTATAGTAATCTCCATAATTGCCGATGCCGCGGGCCCTGAACATAACATCCGGTTGGATTTTGCGCAGGGCTAGAAGTGTGTCCCGCATTGGCGGCCAGACTTCCTTCCCGAGCCACATGTCCAGGCAGAGCATATCAATCTTACCATAGTTCGTCAGCAACTCCGTCAACTGCGCACGGTACCGGGCCATCATGCGCGCAGTCTCTTCCGGCGTCGGCGGCGGCGCGTAAAAGGCGGTGCCTGATTTATCCACCTTCGGCGGAGCAGAGGCGGGGGAGCCGCTTGCGACCCGGATCGGATCGGAGCAAAAGGGGCGGAAATCGGCATTGTACCAATCCGGGTTGGAATAATAGAGATCAATGGCCAGGCCATGCTGGCGAGCGGAATCGCAGAGTTCCTTGACGACATCCCGATGAAACGGCGTCTCCATGATGCTGTACGCGAGGTCACAATCTTCCAGGGCCGGCCCTCCCGGCGCCGTCCAGTTGACGCGACTTTTCACGCGCGTCTTCGTATCGAACATCGAAAAGCCTTCGTGATGCTTGGTGGTGAAAGCAAACATCTTCATCCCGCTATCCTGGAAGAGCTGCATCCATTGCTCCGCGTCAAAGCCGGTCGGGTTCCATGTCTTATAAAGCTCGTTGTACGCCTCTTTCTTCGCGTAAGACATTTTCAGGAACGGCCACGAGGTATGCGTTTCCTCTAGTATGGAGTAGATGCCCCAGTGAATCCGGACGCCGTACTTCAAATCCCGAAAGGCCTCAAAGGCGGCCGGAGAAGCATGTTGATAGTCCGGGACCGGAGTATCCTCTATATAGCCGCGAGTTGCCTTATATTGGGAGTCATTGTGCGGGACGGTAATATTGTGAACACTGGTAGTTGAAGGGACCTCGGTTTGCGCCAGAAGTGGCAACGCAATGCCAACAACACCGGCAAGGAAGATCGCTACTGCTTTCATGATCGTAAATCCGGGTCAGTTAAATTCTCGGTCCTGCCGCGGTGCGTTCGATTTGCGCCGTCAGACTACCAGACGCGCGGCGCCAGGGTAAACGCATTTAAACTGGCTTGCGTTGACGTTCCTGGCAAGCCGGCCGAATAGAGTTGCCTGCCGTCCGCTCGACGTACGGATCAGTGACCCCGGCAAAGAGCCGCACGCGCCGCCACCGGCTTTGTGACCTTCACTCATCGCTCGGCGCGCCGTTGGTTTTCTAATCACATCGCCCGACGCTGGTCTGAAAAACACACTTGTAACCGCCTCTTCTACGTCTCCCAAGATGCCGCCGGCGCATGGCGGCTCTTCGGAGAACCAGAACATCTACAATAGCCATTAGTCTAGCTCGGTTTTCCATAGGCAGGCATTGGGCTATGAGGAGAGCCAAGTTGCCAGCTCCGGGTTCCAGACGAGAACCGCGTCGGTGATTCCCGAATTGAGCGGGAAGCCATTGCCTCACTTCATGCCCCCGGAAGAATTCACAAAATCACTTCTTCGACCCTCGGCGTCGGAACTCCGAAGGCGTAAAACCTTCGTACTTCCGAAACACCGTGGCAAAATACTGGCTGGAGCTAAACCCCAGCCCATGAGCAATTTCCGTCACGTTGGCACCACGCTCCATCCATTCCTTGGCGCGCTGTAATCGGAGACGCATCAAATATTGTAAGGGGGGTAATCCTATCAGCGCACAAAAATGTTTGCGAAAAATACCGGCATCCAAGCCGGAGGCGTCAACCATTCCCTGCAACGTTGCATCAGCCACGTTCCGTTTCGTCCAGTGTATCGCGCGGGCGATCTGCTCCTGCCTGGAGCGATCGGCCGGCAGCAGTGTTTTTTGCATTTTCGAGCAGCGCAGAACGATGGACAGAAGGAGGTGGAGCGTCTCGCGCACTACTGTTTCCCCGCAGGGTTCTCTGCAAGCATGTTCCTGGAGTAACGACTGGTAGAGAGGCAGGATCGCTTTGGTGCCGCCCAACTTGCGTCCGGGCAGAATGTGCCGGTCCGGCACGAAGCGCAAGGGACGAATCGCCTGCACTTCGGCGCAACTGCGGCAGGCGCACCTGAATCCAATAGTATTCGGCAGGTTCAACGATGTTATCGCGGGCTCCATGCCACTCGTCTGGCCAGATAAGGAACAATTCGTTTCCACACACCTCCGTGGAAACACCCTCGACCCACCACGTCACCTTGCCATGCACCACATAAAAGATTTCGAGCACGCGAGAGTGTCGATGATTGAAGAAAGAGGCCGGTCGTGCCGTGTGATAGCGGACGTGCCCAACGAGACAAAGCTCTGGGATCAGCAGCTTGATTCCTTCCGTGGTTTCACGAATCCCGTAGCGGCAGTGTTCGACCGAAAGGGGAAGAGACGGGCTCATCAACCAAAGGAATGACTCCGATATTGGAAAATCAAGATGGCCGGCTCAAGCGCGGGACCTCATTTGGCGGCACAGTTCCACCTTGATGCGGGTCTATCGTTCCGACGAGCAAAAAGAGCGCCAACGTCCCCAGCGGTCCGAGCGGACCGGCGGAGGTGAGCACGGGAGCATAGGAAAAATGATCGACCACCCAGCCGGTCGCCAGCGTGAAAGCCATGCTCCCGACGCCGGCTCCGACGCCCCCGAGCCCGGCGACGCTGGCGACGCGGTCCGGCGGAAAAATGTGGGCAGGGAGCGCCTGGACGTTGCTGATCCAGAGCTGGAAGCCGAAAGTCACGACGCTGATCCAACCGAGCGCGGCGGCCGTGCTTTCGGTCTGCGCGGCGAGAATGCCGCAGAGCATGAGGCAGGTGGCGAGGAGGATGACTGATTTCCTGGCGCGGTTCGTCGTCCAGCCCCGGCCAATCGGTTGCGCCCTCGCCCAGCCCCAGCGCTACGCGGAAAAAACACAGGCTCCCGAAGCTGCGGGCAAAGGCGTGCATGAGCGCAGCCGTGGACCAGACGGCCACGGACTTACCGAATCCCTGCCGAACGCCGATGCGGTCGTGCATCCAGCCGGAGAAACCCTGGCTGAGGCGGGGGGACGTTCAATTTTTCCTTCACGTTTTTCCGAACGCAGCCGGCCGTGTTTTCGGTTCTACTTGCCGTGCAACCTACCTTTTCGTGATGCAACGATTATCCCTCCTCTCGCACCGGACGTTTCTTCTTGCCGCGGACCTCGCGTGGACGGCCGGTTCGCTGGCGGCGCAGGCTCCCGAACCGGCCTCCTGCGTCAATCCACTGATCGGCACGGGCCCGAATCCCATCGTCAAAATCGGCTACGCCTTCGACACGGGAAACGTATTTCCCGGCGCCGTTTGTCCACGGGGAATCGTGGCCTGGAGTCCCGATACCACCCACAAGAACAACATCGCCGGAGGTTACTGGTATCCCGACGACAAGATCGAGGATTTCAGTCTGACCCACTTCAGCGGACGCGGTGTACCGTGCCTGAAAGATGTGGCCTTTGCGCCATTGGTTAAGCCGGTCGGCGCATCGCCCGGCACCGCGTGGGAAACTTACGCCTCGACCTTCTCCCACGCCAACGAGAGTGCGCACGCCGGGGATTACCGGGTAAAATTCGACAATGGCCTGCTGACGGAACTGACCGCCACGCCGCGCACGGGCATGGCTCGCTTTACATTTCCGGCCGGGGCGTCCGCGACGCTGCTGCTGCGGGCGAACGGCGCGGTCTCGGTGAACGGCAGCGAAGCGTCGGGACACGCCGATTCCCACGTCGGAAAAGGCGGCGCTTACAAGGTTTACTTCTTTGCCCGGTTCTCGCGGCCCGTTACAAGCGTCCGGACTTGGGTTGGCGAGGCGATCAGCGACGAATCGCACGCGGAAGGACCAAACTCTGGGGCTGTCCTGGGGTTCGACGCCGCCGCGGATCCGGTGTTGCTCGTGCGCGTGGGCATTTCCTACACCAGCCTCGATAACGCCCGTGACAATCTGAAGCAGGAGAATGAAGGCCAGGACTTCGCCGCGGTGCAAAAGAACGCGGCGGCGGCGTGGAACCGCGACCTCGGGCGCATCGAGGTCGAAGGCGGCTCCACGGAGCAACGAGAGGTCTTCTACACGGCGCTCTATCACTGCTTCATCCACCCCAACCTGCTCGACGATGCCAACGGCGAATACCTGGGCATGGATGCGAGGGTTCACACCGTCGCGACGGGCCATCACCAATACCAGAACATCCCGGCCTGGGACGAGCACCGCTCGCATTCGCCCCTGATGGCCATCCTCGCCCCCAGGGAAAGCAGCGATGTCATGCAGTCACTCGTCAATTACTCCAGGCAGGATGCCAGCGTGCGGCCCACGGGCGGCGGGTTGCCGCGCTGGGAACAGGTGAACCGCAACTCGGGAGGCATGGTGGGCGACGGTGACGACACGATCATCGCGGGCACTTACGCCTTCCGCGCGACCGGTTTTGACGCTTCAGGCGCGTGGGAAGCCATGGACAAAGGGGCTTCCCAGCCCGGGGTCACCTCGGATGGAGCCAAGGTGCGAGGCGGCCTGGAGGAATACATCAGCAAGGGTTACGTGCCGGAGAATTCCGCCGTTACGCTGGAGTATTGCGCGGATGATTTCGCCCTGTCCCGGTTTGCCGACAGCCTGGGCTACCGAGAGAAGGCTGCGGCCTACCTCCGGCGCGCACAGAACTGGAAGAACCTCTTTGATCCCGCCACCGGATACATCCGTCCAAGGACGGCGGACGGAGCCTGGATGGAGAATTTTTCCCCGAGGAACGGCAAAGGTTTCATCGAGGGTAGCGCCGCTCAATATCTCTGGCTGGTGAATTTTAATCTGAAGGGTCTCATCGACAAACTTGGCGGCAACCAGAAGACCGTCGAACGCCTCGACCATTTTTTCACCAAAACCAATGCCGGCATGAGTTCGGAGTTTGCCTACATGGGCAACGAGCCGGATGAGGAAGCACCCTGGGTTTACGACTTTGCTTCCGCACCTGCAAGGACCCAGGAAGTGGTCCGGCGCATCCAGACGGAGCTGTTCACCGCGACACCCGGCGGGCTGCCCGGCAACGATGACGCCGGGTCCCTGTCGTCCTGGTACGTTTTCTCGGCCCTGGGTTTGTACCCGGAGATCCCTGGGGTGGCGGGGTTTGCCGTGGGCAGCCCCGTGTTTCCCAGAGCGACATTGCACCTGGACGACGGCAGGATCATCCAGATCATCGGCAACAACGCCGCGCCCGCCGCTTGTTTCGTTCAAGGCATGACCCTCAACGGGCAACCTTACCAGAGCCCCTGGATCCCGTGGTCGCGGTTGTTTAAGGGAGGCATCGTGGCCTTCGACCTCGGAGAGAAACCTACTGCCTGGGGGACCGACCCGAAAAGCGCCCCGCCCTCATTCGATGGCGATGAAGTTCCCGCCGAGAAAAGGAACTAACCCATTCTGACGACGAAGCCGGGTCGCAGGCAAGAACCAATGGAACGCTACAAGTACCGAGTCCACCGGAAGTCATTGCTCGATTGGCATAAAGCTACATTGGGCAGCATCGTCCTCTTTTCATTCGTCGCCCGGCTACTCTGCGCACCGCCGGCAAGTGGCAATGAAACGAGGTGAATAGTCCGAGCGGCGTGCCAGTTAGCCTGGTGCCCAGCGCCAGCGGCTCCTCAGGCTGGCTGGACGCGGCCGCGCACCCAATGCAGGCCCAAGGCGCCGTGGGGCACCTGATCACGGAATTTTTCGATCTGCCGTTCCCCTTTGGCGTTGACGGCGCGGACGACCACGCGGACCTCGTCCGCCGGCGCGGTGGGCGTCCAGTCGTAGTGCCAGAGGCTCCAACTGATCATCGTGCCCGGCTGGTCGATGTCGGCCGCTGCGTAGGTTTGCCCGCCGTCGGTGCTGACCTCCACCTGGCTGATGCCTTTGTCGCCCCCAAAAGCCATGCCGCGGAACTCGACCTTTCTGCCTACCTGGAACGGCTCGGCGAAGCCGCCGCCGTTCACCCGCGGCGCATCGATGCGGCTGGTCGTGGGCACAAAAATGTTCGGTCCCCAACCCTGCTCGGTGTAGAAGCCCACGCCCTCGACCTCGTGGCGCTTGATCTTGAGCCGAGGGTCGTTCTTGCTCAAGAACTCCAAGCGCGTGACCCACTTCGGGTTGCGCTCGCCGTAGATGCCGGGCACGATCAAGCGCATGGGAAAGCCGTGGTGCGGCGGCAGCGCCTGGCCGTTCATCTCCCAGGCCACCAGGGTGGTCATTTCATAAGCTTTGGCGATGGGGAAGGTCTCGAAAAAGCCGTCCGCCGCGTGAAACAGCACACTGACGGTATCCGGCTTCGGCTTGGCCATTGCCAGCAGCGTGGGCAAGGGTACACCTTTCCAAAGGGCGTTGGAAATCAGCCCGCTGCCAATCCCGTAAGAGATGCATTGCAGCGTGGTTTCCTGTTCCACGGCGGGCAGAGCCGTCAATTCGTGAAACGTCCAGACGCGCGGGCTCTCGACATTGCCCACGAGATCAAAACGCCAGATGTCACGTGCGACGTCGGGGTCAACCAGGTTTTTGGTAACCTGGTAAAACTTGTCGTTGGGCGTGATTTTCTGGACCCTGGGTCCGCCGTACTGAGTGCCGTCGTAACTGAAACTACCCAGCTTGAAAAGCTGGCGCAGCATCCCTCCCAGGGCGACGCCAGAGAGCAGCGCAAAGCCGCCCGCCAGGAAGCGGCGGCGAGTCAGCGCGCCTGGAGACGGCCCGGCGGCGGCCTGGGCATCCGGGCGGGGCGTCGCGGTCAACAAGCCGTGAAAAAACATGATGGCCACCCCGCACAAGCCGAAGGCTGTCAGCATGCCCACGGAACTGATCACGTCGGCGGTCGCGGGAGGATGGCCGCGGTAGTTCGTGAGCAGTTGCGGATACAGCACGGCGACGAAGAGCGCCCACACCCCCAAAACACCCGGCGCGATGAGCCACCAGCCTTGCGGATCAAGGGGCGGCCGGGCCGTTGTGCGGTCCTCCGGTCTTGCCCGCCATCCGACGAACCAGGCATATAGGAGCCCACCCACCGCCGCGGCGCCGAGTTGGCCCGCGAGGGCACCGTAGACACCTTCGAGTTTGAGTTGAGAGTAGCCGCCGGCGCGGACCAGCGAGCCAATGAAGAACTTCACCGTCAAAAACGGGAAAGCGCGGTCAAAAATCATTTCCGTCGGAGTGGCGACGTAAAAGAACAAGCGTAGAAACGCCATGTAGGTCAGCATGACCACGCCCGCCAGCAGGCCGGCGAGCAAACCGAGCATCAGTGAACGCAGCCGGGCAAACAAAGAAGGGTGCCCGGAAAGATTGTTCGTGTTCATAGAGCCGGATAGATGATGTAACGAGTGAGAGACGCGCGGATTTATTCCAACCGCCTCTATAAACGACTGCGGCACCAGCCACGGCGCTACCGACGGGGCATCCTGTTTTGCACTACCTGCCGGCAAGGCTCGTCGAGGAAGCTCCGCATGCTCTCACCGAGGTAACGGCGCCAGCTTATCATCTGGAAGTTGAACATCCACGTCTCAATTCAAGCTTTGCCCAGCCTGCCATCCCTCTGCAGTTGGCGCACCAAATAGCCGAGCACTCCCACGGCGCGTTCCATCCGCGCCGACCAGGGATGGCCGCAGCTGATCCGGATGAAGTTGCTAAACTGTTTCGCCTTGGCCGAGAAGACGGGGCCTGGCGCGAGCGAAATTCGTTCCGCCAAGGCGCGCGTTTGCAGGTCCAACGCCGACACGTTCCCGGGCAATTCAATCCAGAGCACAAACCCACCTTTGGGACGTGAAATGCGCACTCCGGGCGGAAAAGCTTCCGTCAGGGCTTGGGCCATTCGGCCAACTTGTTCCGCATAGTGACCGCGCAACCGGCGCAGATGCCGATCGTATCCGCCGTCGCGCAAGAAGTCCGCCAGCGCGAGCTGCGGCACGCTGGGCGCCGCCAAGGTGCTCCCCGACTTCATTTGCTTGACGGTCTCAAGGTACCTCGGTCCCGCGGCAACCCAACCCACGCGCCAGCCTGGCGCGAGGGTTTTCGAAACTGAACCGCAAAGGAGTACCAGTCCTTTCTCGTCAAAGCTCTTGGCGGTGCGTGGCCGGCTGGCCGGAGGAAACGCGAGATCGCCGTAGATATCGTCTTCAATAAGCGGAATACTCCGGCGGCCGAGCATTTCCACCAGTTGACGGCGATTCGCCTCCGGCATGCAACTGCCCAGGGGATTGTTAAAGCTCGGGATCGACACCACCGCCGCGATCCGATGGGCTCGCAACAGGCTGTCGAGCCGCTCCAAGTCCATGCCATCCCGCGGATGGGTAGGCACTTCGAGCACCTGTAGGCCTAACGTTTCGACCGCCTGTAAGATGCCGAAGTAGGTCGGTGATTCCAGCACGACGACATCGCCCGGATGGGTCGTCGCGCGCAGGCAGAGGAATAAGGCCTCGGTAGCGCCGTTGGTGACGATCAAGTCCTCGGGCGTGAGTGGACAACTCCATTCCAGGGAACGGCGGGCCAGTTGCCGGCGCAAGTTGTCGCAGCCCATGAGTGGCGCGTATTCGATCGCCTTGGCGCCGGCTTGTCGGATGGCGCTCGCCGTGACCCGGTTGAGTTGCGCCAGGGGCAAGAGTTCCACACTCGGTGTCGCGGCGCCCAGCGGCACGATGTCCGGTTCGGTCGAGAGTTCGAAAATGTGGGTGCGCAACTCACTCATACTTACCTTGGTCGGGCGAGGTAAGGGACGGGATGTGCGAAGTTCCGGGGCGGAATATCTCGACGTCGGCCGGACGAAAAAACCGCTTTTGGGACGCGCTTCCACCAAACCACGCTTTTCCAGGGTGAGGTAAACCTGGACGGCGGTCGAAACGCTGACTCCATTCTGCTCGCTGAGCCGGCGGACACTCGGCAGCCGTTCTCCGATAGCCAGGGCGCCCCCGGTAATGTGCCGCTCGATGGAGGCGGCGATTTTCTCGTAGAGGGGCATGGCGTCAGGAAGGTTTCGGTCCCCGCGCTGGCAAGGTTCGTTACAGCAGCCTATCGGCAATCGGTGGCAGGGCAACACAGAAGCGGTTAACGCTCATCTGTACGCCTTACCAAGTGCGTGATCTGCATCTGTCCGTTTCGGGGTGGTCGCTTTAGAACCTTGGCAATGCTTGAGTTCTCAAATTCCATTTCCTGCCAGCCTTGCGGCGGGCTGACCGCACCCCGCAGGTCGCCTCTTTTCTCCTGGCGGCAAAACGGCTGGCTTTACGGCTGCCTGGGGGTGCTTTGTTTCGGCGTCACGCCGGTGGCGACACGGGCGGCCGTGATGGGCGGCCTGAGCCCGTTATTTGTTGGGTCCGGGCGAGCTTTCGGAGCCTCATTGCTGGCCGCGCCCCTGCTGCTGCTGACGCGTCAACCCTGGCCTGCCCGCCAGCACCTCGGCCGGTTGCTCACTGTCATGGCAGGCTTAACGATCGGCTTTCCCCTTCTGCTCGCCTGGGCCTTGCAGTTCGTCGCGGCGGCCCATGCGGCCGCGATTTTTGCCCTCCTGCCACTCGCCACCGCCCTGGCGGCCTGCTTGCGGGCGGGCGAGCGGCCAACTTTGTACTTTTGGCTCAGTGGCACGGCCGGGAGTATGATCGTCATGATCTTCGCCTGGCACCAGGGCGGCGGCCGATTTCAGCAGGCGGACTGGGCTCTGTTTGGTGCCGTGGTACTTACGGCTTTGAGCTATGCCGATGGCGCGGTGTTGGCGCGGACCTTGGGCGGATGGCAAGTTATCTCTTGGGCTCTGACCCTGGCCGCGCCGGTAACCGGCCTGGTGACGCTTTTGACCTTAACGGCCAGACACGGTGCCCTCTGGCAGACGCTGACGAGCGGCCTTGTGCCTACCTCTGCGCTCCTGGGTTTCATTTACGTCACGATTTGCAGTCAGTGGCTCGGCTTTTTCGCCTGGTACCGCGCGCTGGCCTTGGGCGGAGTGGCACGGATCAGCCAACTGCAATTGCTCATGCCATTTGTCACTATCGTCGCCGCCGCATTGCTGCTGGGGGAGCCTTTACGCGGCACGACGATCCTGACCGCGCTAGCGGTTTGTACAACGGTTGTGCTGGGTAGACGCGCCGAAATCGTTCGTCAGAGTGGCGTTCGAGTGTTATGAATAAAGTAGTTGCCGTGGAGGCTGTCTTTGCCAGCGCGCACTTACCGGTATGCACCTTTACGAAACACATTTACCCGTCCGGAGCACCGAGACTTCCCTGGCTTTCTATCTCGATGTTGTCGGGTTGGAGTTTGCCAGCCGTGTGCCCAGCCGAGACGTGGTCTTCCTTTGGATCGGGACGGAGAAACGGTCCATGTTGGGCCTTTGGGGACCCAATTCGACCTATGGCAAACAACATCATCCCCATCATCTGGCGATAGCCGTTCCGCTGGCGGAATTGTTTGCCGCCGGCCCAGGCTTGCGTGAGCGTGGCGTGGCCACGCGCAACTTCGCGGGCGAGAACACTACCCAGCCTTCCGTAATCGGCTGGATGCCCTCGGCTCAACTCTACTTCAATGACCCGGACGGCCACGTCCTGGAGTTCATCAGCCTGCTTGATGACCCGCCGGATGAAAACTTTATCGGGCCGTACTCGCAATGGACTAGTATAGGCCGCTGATGACGGCAGAACTCTTTGGGGAACGGAAGAGCCAGGCCTAGGTGCTAAGCGCGGATGTTTCTCCGCCAGCAGGTCCCCAAAAGACGACCCAACTAGCGAAGTCATCCGAGATCCTCACAAATCGATGAGCAACTTGGGCGGGCACGAAGAAGACACCGCCAGGCAGCGCTTCGTGCTGTGACTCCGCGCCGCCGCAATCGCCGGCCAGGTGGAGAACGGCGGAACCAGACATAATGAAGTAAAGCTCGTCTTGCGCATGTGGAGTCTGATGATCCTGACCGCGTGGAGCAAAGACGGATACGCTCATCGTCCCATGCCGGATCACCTCCTTATCCCACACCCCGGCCGGCCATTTAGGGTCGGGCGGCAAAGGCAAAGCTTTCAAGGCGTCGGCGAGTTTTGCCCAGGCGACGGGAGGCTTTCGTTCTTCCACGTGCAACTCAGCCAGAGCACCCGGGCGGTTCTCCAAAGGAATCGTTGGGTCGATCATAACAGGAAGGGCGACACCTTTAGCTTTCGCGCGTCATGCTCATTTGCAAATTCGTTCCTAGCTCGGTCCCTGCACGGGCGAAAAACAGACCGGGGGCGTGGCGGGAGAGGATACCTGCGGTGCTTGATGATTGTTCAGTATCGGAAAGCTTGCAACCGGTGGCGCCAAGCTCGTAACGCCGGCAACTCCGCCGGAAAAGGCAGCGTGTCACCGAACGTGTAATTGGCCAGGATACCGTACAGCGAGAAATCACAGTAGACGGGCTCGGTGCCGAAAAGGAAAGAGGATCCCGCATTGGACAAAGTTTGCTCGAAAGGTAGGAGCAAACGGTTGGCCTCGGCAATCATGGCCGGACGTTCGCGCTGCCAGCGTGCGACGCAACCCACACCGAACTTGCGTTCCTTGTGGCGGATCAGGAGCGTGCGTTCAACCACATCGGTCACGTTGGGGATTACCGCCGCGTCGCAAACCTTGAAAGTCACGGCTTCCACGGTGTTCTCCAGGTATTGATTAATGATCGTTTGCCAACCTTGGCACGAAGCGGGCCAGAGCTTTCCCCGCAAGTATAGTGTGTCGAGATACTCTGCGATATCCTGTGAATCGGGTCCGCTTTCACAGATGATCCTGCCGCTATCGGACAGCACCGGCACCTGGTAAGAGGCGCCGTTGGTCAGCCGGATCAATTCCGAGCGGTCGGCGTTGGAGATAGGCACGAGTTCCGGCTCGAGGCCGCCGGCTAGCGCCGCTTGAATGATGGCGATACAAAAGGGGCTGCGGTCGAAGTGGTAAATTTTGAGCATACCGGAGGGAGAGAGTTGGGAGCGATCACTCAAGCTGCAATTCCATGAAGGTATCGCCGCGTTCGTAGTGGCAGATGTCGCTGGCTTGCGGCGGGGTGAAGTACGTGAAGTGCAAGCTTTCGTATAGCTGGCGCGCCGGCTTCAGGGCAGCGTTGGTCACCAGAATCAGGCGTTTGGCGCCAAGCGAGCGCGCTTTAGCCATGCCGGCTTCCATTAACTTGCGACCGATTTGCCGGCCCTGGAAAGACGCCGTCACCGCGAGCTTGGCTATTTCATACGTTGGCACGTCACCATGTTGTTTCGCCACGGCACAGCATCCGACCGTCTGGCCCGCGATTTGCGCGAAGAGGATGGCGCCCCCAAGCCTCAAGATCTGGCCTTCCGGATCGCCCAGGACCAGCCGATCATCCTCCTCCACGACGAAGTATTTACTGATCCATTCTTCGTTCAACCCCCGGAAAGCCTCGGCGTCGGCTGCATTGTCGGGTTGATATTCTCTGATTTGCACAGTTCCGGTGCTTCGAGGTGATGTCATGGATTGTGATTGTCTAGGCCAGGTGATCAGGCGGCGTTTCGCGCAACGGCTTCCACGCGTTCGCCGCGGCTGGTCGGAGTTGAGATGACGAGAAAGTGCAACGCATCCTCCCCACCGTTGTACAGGCGATACGGCGTTCCTGGGCGAATCTCCAGTCCTTGACCTGGTGCACGCCGCGCCCCAGACGTAGTGGGCTGCGTTGCCGGTGTGTACAAGATTCATTATGGCTCCAGCGGGATCCAGCGGTCTTCCTTACCTCGGAGAGCGTAAGAGATGGTGTGTCCGGAGGACAGCAACAGATTGCTAGATTATTCGGCCACACAGATGCTCGATCTCAGCTTTTGTCTTGGTTAAGCGGCAATTCTTTGCGGGGATGAATGCTGCGCAAAGAATGAATGCAACCGGATCATGAGTGTCGACTTAAGATTGAACTACCCCGTGTTGAAGGAACAGGCGGACTTGCTGGAGGCGAGCTGGCGGGGCATGACGTCGGAGGTATTGGACGAATGCCTGGTCTTGCCTCTGTTCGGCGGCCGTATGGTCGACCGCGACGTCGCGGCGCAATGGCTCTCGGCACCGGGTTTCTCGCCTGTCTCCGCCTCGCAAGTCCTGCTAAGTTGCGGAGGACACCACTCCCTGGTGGTTTGTTTGCTGGCAGCACGCTTGGCTGGGTCAACGATCGCAGTGGAGCCTCTGACTTATTCAGGGTTTCTCGCGTTGGCGGAGATCTTCAACTTCCGGGCTACCGCCTGCGCAGCGGATGAGCATGGACTACTCCCGGACGCGTTGCGAGCCGCCAGCCAAGCAGATCCTGCGCTCCGCGCAGTTTACCTGATGCCGACGGTGCATAACCCCCTCGGCACCGTCATGCCGAGATGGCGCCGCGAAGAACTCGTGGTGGTCGCTAGGGAACGGGATCTCTTGATTATCGAGGATGACGCTTACGGGTTTCTAGCCGCGAATCCTCCGCCCAGCTTTGCGCTCCTGGCGCCGGATCGCACTTTCTATTTTCTCAGTTTGTCGAAACTGTTCTCCCCCGGACTAAAGACCGCTTTCGTTGTGGTCCCCGAGGCTTTGACTCTTGCGACCGAAACGGTGATTCGCCGTACCGCCAGCGGTGCGTCGTCACTGTTGTCTGGATTTGTTAGTCGGATCATTACCGATGGAACGCTGGCGCAGGTCATTCTGGCGAAGCGCGCGGAGGCCAGCCACCGACAGAAGTTGGCACGAGAGATTCTCGCTGGCTTTGTCCTGCAAGGTCATTCGAGCAGCTACCATCTGTGGCTCACCTTGGACGCTGGGTCGAGCGCGGAAGGGGTGGGTCAAGCGCTGCAGCGCAATGGAATTGAGACAACGCCCGCGAGCTTTTTTGTGGCGGCGGGATGTCCTGTGCCGAATGCCTTTCGCATTGCCCTTGGCCAGGAACGCGATGAGCACAAGCTGGTTGAGGCCCTGCAAGCCATCGCGCGCCGCTGCAAAGAGATGTAGCTTTGGCACGCTTCCAGGAACGATACGTTGCATCGAAACTCGCCCGAGCCGTCCATGCGCTGCCAAACAGCAGGGAAACGACGGCGCCGGCCGCACCTTAGCCCCAGTCGCCACGGCGATGAAAGGTCACACCTAAGAGTCCCGCGCCCAAGATGCCAATGACCAATGCGTTCGGCTCAGGCACGATGTTAATCCATTCCACGTTGTGCAAGGCGCCGCTGGCATCGTAGGCGATGCCAAGGATGTCGCCGAGAGCGTCGAAAGCGTCGGCCTGAGAATTGTTGTAGCCACTTGGCAGCAGAGCATTGAGATCGATGGCAGAGGACGCCGTGCCGAACCATAATAACGCATAGGCGTTCTCATTGGCATCCAGGCCAAAGCCGATCTGCCGGGTGCCATCGGTGGCAAAAGCTTCGCTGGCGACGATTGGGTCAGCCAGCTGTTCGGCGGCCGGATTGAGATCGATGGGATCAGAACCGGTGCCGAGCCATAGGGTGGCATGAGCTTGCAGCAAATTGTCCCGGCTGTTCGCGCCGGCGGGGTTACCAAATCCGACGATCTGTGTGCCGGAAATTCCGTAAGCACGAAAAGACGCAAAGCCGCTGTTGTTAGTACTCGATAAAACCGTGGCCGCGGTCCCGTTGTTACTCCAAACGACCGCATGATAGTTGGGATAGCTCGCATCGGTGTCCGTGGCGAACCCGACCTGATGTGTTCCATCTGTGTATTGGGCGACGCTGGCCGTATACCCCGTCGTCAGCCCGCTGGCTTTGCTCAGGTCGGTGCCAACCGCGAAAAAGCCGCTTGCGCCGGGAGTGCCGGTGGTCGTCCACAGGTAGGCCTGCTGGGCATAAGCCTGGTTGCCTGGATTTTGGGCTGGCGGCGGCGCGTTGTAGGCCCCAACGGCCTGATTGCCAAAGACGGCGTAGGCTTGCGCGCCCGCGGTCTCGGTCGCAGGCAGCGGATTGGTTTGCACGGTGTTCAGGTTGACCTGGGAGGCCGGCGTGCCGGCCCACTCCAGGGGTGCGGTGGTGGCGGCGCTGCCGTAGCCGACCTGATAAGTACCGTCGGTCCCGGTGGCCTCGGTGTAATTAGTGGATGACAGTTGGGTATAGTTCCCCGCTACATCCCACGTCGCGGCCGTGCTAACCAAGCTGGAGTTAAAGACCTCGCCCGCGGACTGGCTGTTCGGGGCCAGAAATCCGGCAAAGAGGCTGTTAGGTCCATCATACTCTGAGTATTGGCTGGCTGGGAACTGAAGCGCCGCCCCGGCCACTCCAGTGTATTCCTGCGCTTTAGCACTTTCCGTCAAAGCGCTCAAGCTCAACGCCAAACTAATCGCGCCCAGGATCAAGGCGCGCGCATCCTGCTGGTTCGAGTAGATCATACGTCGATTTGCCGATCTTTAGCGGCTGCCGGTTCCGGTGGACAGCGACAGATCAAGCACTTCATTGCCAGTACAGTTGCGCTCAAACCATGCGCTGACCCGTCAGGCACGATGCTCAACCGTCTTCCGCTCCGTTGCTGGTAAAGATTGATTCCGCCAGCTCATTTGACGTAACTGAGTCCATGCAACTCGAATACCGCCTCAACTCGCCGCTTGATCCCGCCGAAGTGGCCCGGGTGTTTGACGCGGCGGGTCTCCCGCGGCCGACCAAGGACCTGCCGCGCATCGCACGGATGCTCGCGCACGCGAACCTGACCATTTCCGCCTGGGACGACGGCAAACTCGTCGGCCTCAGCCGTGCACTGACAGATTATAGCTATTGCTGCTACCTTTCCGATCTCGCCGTGGATCGCCAGTACCAGCGGCAAGGAATCGGCAAGGAACTGATCTCGCGCACGCAGGCCTTGATCGGGGAGGAGGTTTCGCTCGTCCTGTTTTCCGTCGCTGGGGCCATGTCCTACTACCCGCGAGTGGGCTTCACCCGGGCGGACAACGCCTTTGTCATCAAGCGCCAACGTTGATGTATTCACCCATGGGCTTGACTATCCGGGAAGCGGATCCTGAGAACGATTGGCTAACCGGTATCTGGCCGATCTTCCGAAGCGTAATTCAGGCGGGCGACACTTACGCTTTTGCGCCGGAAACTGACGAACCCGCCGCTCGTCTGGCCTGGATGCTCCCGCCCCCGGCCAGAGTCTTCGTGGCGGTGGACGAGGAACGGAACACCATCCTGGGCACTTCTCTGCTCAAGGCCAACCAACCGGGACTAGGGGCGCACGTCGCCAACGCGGGGTTTATGGTGGCGGCGCACGCCCAGGGCAACGGAGTGGGCACGTTCCTGGCCGAAAACGCCTTGGCCTGGGCGCGTGCGGCCGGCTTCGCCGCCATGCAATTCAACTACGTGGTCAGTACGAACAGCCGGGCGATGGCGCTGTGGAAACGGTTGGGTTTTTCGGTTGTCGGCCGGGTGCCACAGGCCTTTGCACATCGCGTGCTAGGGCAGCGGGTGGATGTCGTCATCATGCACCGCTTCCTGTAGACATCTCAAGCGACGCCATGCTCAACTCGACCGGTAGATACCGGCCTAGAACCGTCTCGAGATCGGCGACCCGCGTCGGTTTGCAGATATAATCGTCCATGCCTGCTTCCAGGCACTTTTCCCGGTCGCCTTGCATCGCATTGGCGGTCATGGCGATGATCCAGGTATGGCGCGCCTTGCCCTCTTTGCGGCGAATCACCCCGGTGGCTTCATAGCCGTCCATCTCGGGCATTTGACAGTCCATCAGCACGGCATCGTAGCGCATGCGTTCGAGCGCCTCGAGCGCCTCCAAACCGTTGCCGACGGCATCGGCGGAAAAGCCCAGCTTTTGGAGTTGGCCGAGCGCAACCCGCTGGTTGACGGCATTATCTTCCACCACCAGGATGCGGACATGGGGACGAACCTGGGGAGTCGCCGGTGTTGAGTTAATGCGCCCGGCAGACGGCGCTTCCAGCCGGGAGAGTGGGGGAGAGAGCAGTTGGGAAACGCCTGCGAACAGAGCCGCCCGCCGGACCGGTTTAAAGCAGCACGCCTCAATGCCCGCGCTGGAGAGTTCATCTGCCGGCAAGGTCTTCCCAAAGGGGGTCAGGAGGATCAAGTGTGTTGCAGCCAGCAAAGGGTCGGCTTTGATGGCGCGGGCCAGCGCCAGGCCGTCCATCCCCGGCATCTGCCGGTCCAGGATCGCGGCCGCGAAGGGACGCTTGGCGTTGGCAGCTTGCCGCAGGAGAGCCAGGGCTTCCTCACCTGTCCCCGCGGCACCACTGTGGACCTTCCAGGAATCCACCTCCTGCTCGAGAACCTGCCGGCTGGCGTCGTTATCATCGACCACCAGCACGCGTGTATCCGCGGCCATGCCCAAATCTCGCGTCGGCTCCGTCGGGCTAATCTGTTTCGCCAGCCGCACCGTAAACCAGAAGGTGGAGCCAGCGGAGGGTTGGCTGCTTACGCCGACAGTGCCGCCCATCTTTTCCACCAGTTGCCGGCAAATCGCCAGGCCCAGCCCCGTGCCACCATACCGGCGAGTGGTTGAACTGTCCGCCTGAATGAACGGCTCGAATAACCGCTGCTGGGCTTCCTCCGTGATGCCAATGCCCGTGTCCTTGATTTCGAACCGCAGCCGCGCGTCCGCGACTGTTTCCTCCAGGCAATGGACGTGCAGGGTCACTTCACCCTGGCGCGTAAATTTGATGGCATTACCAAGCATATTCGTCAGCACCTGGCGCAGCCGTCCCGGGTCGCCGTACAGGTGGGTCTCCACGCCTGCGACGATGCAGCCGACGAGTTCGAGGCCTTTGGCCTGGGCGCTGCCGGCCAGGATTTCCAACGTACTTTCCACGGTGTTCCGCAGGTCGAAAGCCATCTCCTCCAGCACCAACTTGCCCGCTTCGAACTTTGAAAAATCGAGGATGTCATTGATCAAGGTGAGCAAGGAGTTGCCGCTGGTGCGAATGGCCTCGCAGAAGTCGCGCTGCTCGGTGCTCAGGGCGGTATCCATCAGCAGCCCCGTCATGCCGATGACTCCATTCATCGGAGTGCGGATTTCGTGGCTCATGTTCGCCAGAAATTGGGTACGCGCGCGCGTGGCGTTCTCGGCGACCTGCTTGGCTTGCAATAACTCGGCTTCCGCTCGTTTGCGGTCGGTAATGTCCAGGGCGACCAGCCCCAACCAGCGTTTGCCGTCGGGTTGTTGAATCGGGAATTTGATCGTCAGCCAGTCTTTGTGTTTGCCATCGGATGCAGCCGAGCTTTCGGTGAACTGAAAAGACCGATTCTCCGCCAGAACCCGGCGATCATCCGCGGACACCTGCGGCGCGAGATCCGCCGGCAGCCACTCTTCGTTGCGCTTGCCCAGCAGATTCGCCACCGGAATGCCGGAGGCCTCTTCCAATTGCCGATTGGCGAACACCAACCGCCCCTCGGCATCCTTCATGGCCACCACCGCCGGGGTGTATTGCAAGAAGGCTGAGAAACGCGCCTCGGTCGCCTGGAGGGCCGCCTGCGTGCGGCAGCGTTCACTGAACTGGCCAATCAGGCTCGCCATCCGGTCCATGGCGGCGACGAGTTTGGCGTCCGGAGGTCCGCTTGTGTTGCTGAAGAAGCAAAATACCCCGGTGACCTCGCCCTCCGGCCCATCGTGCAAGGGCAGGCCGTAAGCGCGATGCAGTTCAGCCTCCCGCGCCTGGACCTGACGGGGGAAGTTGCTTTCCACCAAAACGTCTGGAATCCAGCGGGGCGCGTCATTAAGCCAGACGGTTCCGGCCAGGCCCGCGCCCGGCGTCAACTCGAAGGCCTGGCTCTGGGTGGCAAACCGTTCCAGCTTGGCGCTGCCGGCGTCGTTCGTGGCGGCGCGCCGCCAACCGTCCGTCAACCGCACTACCCCCGCGGCCCGGTCCACGGTCCACAGCTCGCCGACTTGCCAGTCCAGGTGCGTACAAATGGCGTCCAGAAAGCGGGGCGCCGCTTCCTGCATGGTGCTGGTGTCGGCCGCCACCCGGGCGATCGCCTGTTCCGCGCCGAGTTGCTCTTGCGCGCGCTGGCGTTCGGCAATTTCCGTCGCGAGGCCGGCGTTGGCTTGGGCGAGTGAGCCCGTGAGTGCTTCCCGGCGGCGCAACTCACGCCGGATCATGACAGAACCGGCCACCAGCATACCCAGGAAGAGCATTCCCCCGCTGGCCAGCGTGACCTCGGCCGCATGCAAGCCCGCGTCGCGCTCGGCGGCCCGTTGCCGCAAGAGGACATTTTCAGCCTCGATCATTTCGCGGCTAACGGCGATCACCTCCGCCATGGCCGTGCGGCCCCGGCCATCCAGATGCACGGGGTCGAGCGCGGCCAGACCCAATGCCCGGCGCTGATCTATTCGCTCCTGTGTCACGGCCAGTTTTTGCCGAATGGCAGCGGCGAGTTGGCCGAAGCGGCGCAACTGCGCAGGATTATCCGACACCAAGGTGCGAAGGGCGGCAAGACGTCCTGGCAGAGTCAAAATCGCTGTCTGGTAGCCTGGCAAGAAGACCTCCTGGCCGGAGGAGCTGAATCCTCGCTGGCTGCTTTCGGCCGCTTCGACCTGATAGAGAGTCTCGTTGAGGTTCTGGATCACTTCGCCCGTGTGCTCCACCCAGTGAGCGCCCGAGACAAAGCGGCGACCTTGCCAAACGGAAAACAAGATCAGGCTTAACACCAGCAGCATGCTCAAGGTGAAGCCGGCAGCCAGGCTGTTTTCCGCCGGCGAGCGCCTCCGCAGGGCCAACTGAAACGCCGTTTTCTGGGCCAGGGCATGGAGCGTGCCAAGTTGGCCCGCGGACAGCCGGCGTGGCACGCGATCCAGCACGCAAAGGGTGCCGAGCGCATGCCCTTCCGCCGAGCGCAACGGGACCCCGGCATAAAAGCGGATGTTTGGATCACCAGTCACCGCCGGGTTATCGCAAAAGCGCGCGTCCTTCGTCGCGTCTGGGACGATCAGCGGAACATCGGGTGTCAGCAGAGCGTGGGCACAAAACGCCTGATCTCTCGGCGTCTCATGCGCTGCCACGCCGATGCGGCTCTTGAACCACTGGCGCTTGTCATCAATCAGGCTGACGAGGGCCATGGGCACTCCGCAGGCTTCCTTGGCTTGTCTCGTCAGATCGTCGAAAATGGCTTCCGCCGGAGTATCGAGAATGCCGCATCGGCCCAAGGCTGCCAGCCGGGCGGCTTCGTTCGCAGGTAAAGCGGCAGCAGGCATGAGACGAATGGCACTGGATAAGAGAAAACCCTGTTACTAAGCACCTCCCACGCCAAACCAGCTCCTCGAGCTGCCCGCCCAAACGTCCCTGGCGGCCAGCCGTTTTGGGGCAAGGCAAATACATCCGCCTGGTTGTTGAACGGCCGGTGTGCTTCAGTCCAGCTAGCGGCCGCTTGACCCGCCCGCGCCGGTCGCCGGAAAAGCTCCTCGCCTGAATTCAGATGATTCGCCGGACCATTTTGCTCGTACTCGTTGCCTTTGGTTTTTGCACCGGGAAGGCGTCGGCGGGAAATCCTCTGGTCGACGGCAAAGGCTTGGCCGATCCGCATGGCCTCGTCTATGACGGTCGGGTGTACCTCTTCGCCACGCACGATTTCTCGCCGGCGAACAAGAAATTTGTGATGAAGGATTGGTGGGTTTGGTCCTCCGCCGATCTGGTCAACTGGAGCCTGACCAGCACGCTCCAACCCGAGGATACGTTCCTGCATCGGCCTTTCAACGATTGTTGGGCGACGTTTGGAGTCCGCCGGAACAACAAATTCTATTGGTATTTCTCCGCTGGGAGGAACGCCATCGGCGTGGCGGTGGCAGATACACCGGCCGGTCCCTGGCGCGATCCGCTGGGCAAACCCTTGATCGCGGAAGGGCAGACTCCCACCCAGCAGCGCGATCCGGACATTCTAATGGACGAAGACGGCCAGGCCTACATGATTTACGGCACCTTTGACTACTTCATCGTGCGCTTGAACGGTGACATGATTTCCTTGGCCGAAACTCCTCGCCCGGTTGCCTTTGACCGTCGCTTTGGGCCCTACGGCGAAGGCAAGACGGATGACAAGCCTTCGCTGCACAAACATCACGGCCTCTATTATCTTTCCTGGTCGAGCTTCTATGCCACCTCCCCGAATCTTTACGGGCCTTATACCTATAAGGGGTCGGTGATCGATCCCGCTCAGGTCTCGCCGGACTTCGCCAAGCAGCAACTCGTGCGTGATCGTCACGGCAATTTCTTCGAGTTCAATAACCAATGCTACTACACCTGCAACGACCAGAGCCAACCCGGGCACACCAATTACTTCCGGGATGCGATCATGAGCTATGTCCATTACCGCGCCAACGGTGACATCGCGCCGGTGCGCATCGACCGAATTGGCGTCGGCCAGTATGACGCGGGTCAAGGCCGCATCGAAGCCGAGGATTACTTCAAAGCCGAGCTAGCCGAGACAAAGGAGTGCCCCGCGGGAGGGTTTGAGATGCAGGGCTTGCAAGACGGTTCCTACCTGGTGTACCCCCACGTGATGAATCTCCCGGCTGACCCGGAGTTGTCTTTCCGGGCTGCGGCCGGATCAGCGCAAGCTGCCACGGTGGAGATCCGGGAAGCAGATCCCGCCGGCGAGATCCTGGGAGTTTGTCAGATCACGCCCACCGGGGGCTGGCAGCAGTACCAGACGTTTCATGCCCGTCTGAAATTCGCCGCCGGCAGCCACAATTTGTGCCTGCTCGTACGAGGAGGCACCGGTGACCTGCTTCATCTGGATTGGTTCGGCTGCTCCCGGGTTACTGACTAGGCAGGACAAGCAAACGGCCGGCGAGTGCAACCGGAGCGGATTTGGTGCATACTGGCCGCCATGAACACGACCCAAACCAAAGCCACGCGGCCCAAAGCGCTACCTCCCGGCTGGCTCCGTTCACCATTCCGCGGCGGGCGCCGGGCGGGAGCGACGTCGCCATCGATATCCTGTACTGCGGGGTCTGCCATTCCGATCTGCACACCGCCCGCAGCGAATGGCCCGGTACGATGTATCCCTGCGTTCCCGGCCACGAAATTGTCGGACGCGTGACCAGCGTGGGAGACGAGGTCACCAAATTCAAGGTGGGAGACCTCGCCGCCGTCGGCTGCATGGTGGATTCCTGCCGCACCTGCGCGACCTGCCTGGCGGGTCAGGAGCAATATTGCCTCAACGGGTTTATTGGCACTTATAACGGCCAGGACAAGCAGCTCGGCGGCCATACCTTCGGCGGTTATGCCACCGGCATTGTAGTGGACGAGGCCTTTGTTTTGCGCGTGCCGGCAAAGCTCGACCTCAAGGCCGTGGCGCCGCTGCTCTGCGCGGGCATTACCACCTATTCGCCACTGCGCCATTGGAAGGTGGGTCCCGGCCTGAAGGTGGGCATCGTCGGCCTGGGCGGTTTGGGGCACATGGGAGTCAAGTTCGCCCGGGCCTTCGGCGCGCACGTTGTGCTGTTCACGACTTCGCCGGGCAAAGTCGAGGATGGCAAGCGCCTCGGCGCGGATGAAGTCGTCATTTCCAAGGACGAGGAGGCCATGAAAAAGCAGGGCGCGAGCTTTGACTTCATTCTGGACGCTGTGTCCGCCGAGCACGACATCAACGCTTACCTGAGCTTGCTTAAGCTCGATGGCACGCTCTGTCAGGTTGGCGCGCCGGAGAAGCCCTTGCCGGTCAACGTGTTCAATCTGCTCCTGCCCCGGCGCAACTTTGCCGGTTCAGCCATCGGCGGTATCGCGGAAACCCAGGAAATGCTCGATTTCTGCGCAGAGCACGGGATCGTCTCGGACATCGAGATGATATCGATGGATCAGGTCAATGAAGCCTACGAGCGCCTGCTCAAGCAGGACGTGAAGTATCGCTTCGTCATCGACATGGCTTCGCTCCGCTAGTAGCGGCGGCGGTTCAATGCTCCGCCGCCGTGGAGGCAATTCCGCCGAGCGCGGTTGTTGCCGTCCCGAACTTGTTTGCGTTGATCATTTCCGGTGCTGACATGAACGAGGTTCCCGTCACCGGTGATAAAAGTCCAACTATGAAACCGCCCGCCAGAATTTGCGCGCTAGTGGACAAGGCAGCGTTTAGGTTTGCGCCATGGACATCCCCCTGATTCTGCTTTTGCCGAATCGGGTGCGGCGCAACTATCGCGGCGGCTTCCTCTTGGATCAGCTGGATGGGGCTGAGGAACCCCGCGACGGCAACTACCCGGAAGATTGGCTCGCGTCGACGGTGCGGGCCATCAACCCGGGTTTGACTCCCACCCCGGACGAGGGGCTGGCTTCCGTCCGGTTGCCGACGGGCGAGGAGGTTAAACTGCAGGACCTATTCGCCCAAGCCCCGGAGTATTACTTCGGCCCGGCTCATCTCCGGCGCTGCGGCGCGCAGGCCGGTTTCCTGGCCAAGCTGCTAGACTCGGCCATGCGCCTGCATGTGCAGGCGCATCCCACCGCCGCTTTCGCGCGGCAGCATCTGCAATCGCCCTGGGGAAAACTGGAGGCTTACGTGATTCTGGCGCTCCGGGACGAAAGCCGAGCGTACATCCGGTTGGGATTTCAGCGGCCTCCATCGCCGTCGGAATGGCGGCGCATCATTCTCGAACAGGACATTGCCGCCATGGACGCCTGCTTCGATCCGATACCGGTGCGGGTCGGCGAGGTTTGGCTGGTGCCCGGCGGGCTGCCGCACGCCATCGGCGAAGGGATTCTGATGCTCGAAGTCATGGAACCCTCGGACCTGGTCGTGCGGTGCGAGTTCAGCCGCGAGGGCGTGGAAGTGCCGCCAGAAGCGCGCTTCATGCGCCAACCCGTGGACCTGGCTTTGCAAATTTTCGATTATACCCGGCTGGACGCGGCCGCGGTGGAGGCCAAATTCAAAATTCCGCCGCGGCGCCTGTCCGCTGTCGAGGAGCAACTGATCGGCCCGGCGCAAACCGCCAGTTTTGCGGTGACGCGCCTGACCGTTGACCGGCAGACCGGGCTCCCGTCTAGTCCGCACCTGAGGATCGGCGTCGTGGCGGCGGGGCTCGGAACCCTGACGATGGCTGGCCAACAGATTCAGCTGCGGCCGGGCGTCCGCTTTCTGCTGGCGGCGGCCGCTCCGGCCGGAGAACTCGCGAGTGTGGGCGCTGAACCCCTGGCGATCCTGTTTTGCTCGCCGGGCCAGGAACCCTGAGCCCGCGCTGGAGCCATCCTTGCACCATGAGCACGCTTTCGCCAACCCAACACCCGGATGCTGCCCGGTCGAATCATACCTTTAAGCTGCCGGGTATGCGCTGGTGGATCATCGGCCTGGTTTTTGGCGCCACCGTCATCAATATCCTGGACCGGCTTTCCGTTTCCGTCCTGGCTCCGGTGATCAGGGAGCGGCTTCATCTCACCAACCTGGATTACGCGGAAGTGGGGACGTGGTTCTTGTTGGCGTACACGATGAGCCAGGGCTTCTCCGGCTGGATGCACGACCAGGCCGGTGTCCGGCGGGGATTCGCGGTGTCCGTCATCGTCTGGTCAACGGCCGCCGTCATGCATGCCTTTGCGCGGGGCTTCGCCAGCCTGTGTTTTCTCCGCATTGCGCTGGGCCTGGGTGAGGGCGGCAACTGGCCGGGCGGCGTCAAGGTAATCACCGACTGGTTTCCTGACCGCGAACGGGCGTTCGCCATTGGCATAGTCAACGGCGGATCCTCCGCGGGTGCGATGCTGGCTCCTCCCGCCATTGTTTGGCTGCGGTTTCGCTTCGGCTGGCAGGCGGCCTTTCTGGCGACCGGCGCCCTCGGATTTATCTGGCTGATCTGTTGGCTGCTTTTCTATCGCGCCTGTGATCGACACCCGTGGATCACTGACGCGGAGCGCCACTACATTCGCGCTGGTCAAACGCCACGCCAACTGCCAACGCCGAAACTCGAGTCCGCGCCGAAGGGGCGTTGGCTGGACCTGCTCGCCCTGCGCCAGGTCTGGGCGCTGGTACTCGCGCGCGGGCTCGTGGACCCGATCTGGTGGCTCTACATCCTCTGGCTTCCCGAATACCTGAACAAGTCCCGTGGGATGAGTCTCCAGCAAATCGGCGCGTTCGCCTCGCTGCCTTTCGTGGCGGCCGGAGTCGGAGGCCTGGCGGGCGGCGCGCTGTCCGGGCGCCTGATCGGCCGGGGCTGGACGACGAACCGCGCCAGGAGGGCGGTCATCCTCCTGGCCACGGGCCTGATGCCCTGCGGCATCCTCGCCGCGCGAACCGGTAGCACGGGTATGGCCCTCTTTTGGATCAGCGTGGTGACTTTTGGCTTCCAATTGTGGATCAGCAACGTCCAGGTGCTTGCCGCCGACATTTTTCCACCCGCGCAGGTGGCAAGCGTCGCCGGACTCGGAGGCGTGGGAGCCGGGGTCGGCAGCATGGTATTCACCCTGGCAACCGGGTGGGTGGTGGATCATTTTTCGTATACTCCCGTGCTGAGCGTTGCGGGCCTGCTTGGCCCCTTGGGGACGCTGGTGCTGTTCCTTCTCGTCGGTACGATCGAACCTCTCCGGGACCGGCCGCCGCCAACCGTTGGCGCTGAGCAGCAGATCCGATAGACTTGGATTGCTGACCTACTCCCCCTATGCGGAACATTCTTCTGCCGCTCGCCGCGGTGATTTACCTGGTGACGATGACCGTCGGCGCCGCGCAAACTTCGGCCGACGCGGTCTCGGATCTCGCTCACGGCGTTCGCCTTCAACTCGCCGGGGGCGGCACCGTGCAAGTAGAAGTCTGCACAGACCGGATCATCCATGTAACGGCGCAACCCGCCGGGGCCATCCCCCTCGCGCCCAGCTTCGTCGTGCTCAAGCCATGGACGGCTCCCGCCTTTCAGGTCGATCAGACACAATCGGACGCCATCGTCATTTCGACCGCCCAGGTCCGGGTGCGCCTGGAGCGGAGCACGGGGGCCGTTTCCTTCCTCGACCTCAGGGGTCAGCCCATACTCGCGGAGCAAGCCCGCAAGTTCGTCCCTGTCACCGTCGACAACGAAAAGACATTTACCGTGGAGCAAACCTTCGGCTGCGTGGCGGGCGAGTCGCTCTTCGGCTTGGGAGAGTTTCAAGACGGTTACTGGGACTGGCGAGGCAAGCCCTTGCAGCTGCAGCAGGTCAATTCCGAGGCCATGTCACCCTTACTTGTTTCCACGCAGGGCTACGGCGTGCTCTGGGACAATGCCTCGCTGACCGATTTCAACCCGGTGGACCAGGAGATTCCCTTGGGCGCTCCGCAGTCGGAGGCTCCCGCGGCCAGCGCGGCCGTTGCGGGGGCGCCCAACGCGCTCAGCGCAAGCGTGCCGAAGAGGGAGGACAAACGTGCGATCCGCTCGGGCACCTTTACCACGGGAGTGGCGGGCAAGTACGTCTTCATCGCCAAGGATGGGAATCGAAGCACGGAATTCGGCATCTCGGCTGATGGCAAACCGTTGCTCGATCTGCAAAACATCTGGTTGCCGAGCAGTATCACCGCGCTGGCCGATTTGCCGGGTCACGCCGAGGTTAAAGTGGAACTGCACGGCGGCGGCGGCGGGACGCGCTTGTACGCGCAGCCTTGGGATCCCGCGCACTCGACGTTTCGTTCCAGCGTGGGTGACGGGGTGAATTACTGGTTCTTCTACGGGCCGGATCTGGAGGATGTCATTGCCGGCTATCGGGAGGCAACTGGAGCTGCTCCCCTTTGGCCGGAGTGGGCTTACGGCTACTGGCAATGCCGCGAGCGCTACTCCAGCCAGCAGCAGATTCTGGCGACCGTCGCCGAGTTCCGGAAACGTCAACTGCCGATCGACCTCCTGGTCCAGGATTGGCAATACTGGGGCCACTATGGCTGGGGCGCAGCCGCCTGGGACGAAAAGAATTATCCCGATCCGAAGGCGATGGTCGATCAGCTTCACCAACTGCACTGCAAGTTTATGCTCTCGGTCTGGCCTAACCCCGCCGGGGCTCTGCACGATGCGCTCACCAAGATCCATGGCCTGATCGATGGCACGCTCTACGACCCCACCAATCCGGCCGCCCGCGCGACGCGTTGGCAGTTCCTGCAGAAGGCGTTTTTCGACCTCGGCACCGACGCCTGGTGGCAAGATGCCGACGAGCCGATGGATGGAGGCGGCAAGAACATGGACGGGCGTCAAACCTTCCTGGGTACCGGCAACCGCTATCAGAACGCTTACCCGCTTTTCCACAATGAAGGTGTTTACACCGGTCAGCGGGCGGCCGATTCCGCCAAACGCGTGGTCATTCTTTCCCGCTCCGCTTATCTCGGCCAGCAACGGTACGGAGCTGGTATTTGGTCGGGAGACGTCGCGGGCACCTGGGATTCTTTGCGGCGCCAAATTCCGGCCGGGCTAAACTTTTGCCTGACCGGGCAACCCTACTGGACGACAGACTGTGGTGGTTTCTACCATCCCAAGGGACAATACCAGTCAGCGGATTACAATGAGCTACTGACTCGCTGGTACCAATTCAGCACGTTCTGCCCGATTCTGCGCATTCACGGCAATGGCACGGAGACCGAGATCTGGAAGTGGTTGCCGGAGACCCAACAGAACCTGCAAGCCTACGACGAGTTCCGCCACCGGCTGCTGCCTTATACCTACTCGGTGGCGTGGCAGGTGACCAATGGCGGGTCGACCATGATGCGCGCGCTGCCGCTCGACTTCCGTACGGATCCTCAAGCGTGCGCCGTCTCCGATCAGTATATGTTCGGACCTTCCTTTCTGGTTAGCCCGGTCGATCAGCCCGCCGCCACCAGCCGCCAGGTTTACTTGCCCGCGCACACCCATTGGATCGATTTCTGGACAGGCGTTCCAGCCGAAGGTGGCCGGACATTGGGAGTCGCGGCGCCGCTCGGCCAGATTCCCCTGGCTGTGCGGGCCGGCTCCATTTTACCGTTGGGGCCTCTGGTGCAATACGCCGGAGAAAAACCGGCCGATCCGATCGAGCTGCGCGTGTATCGCGGGGCGGATGGCGCCTTCACGCTCTATGAAGACGAGGGGGACAGTTATAATTACGAGAAAGGTGCTTACGCAGAGATTCCTCTTAATTGGAACGAAGCTAGCCAGACCCTGACCATCGGAGAGCGAAAGGGTAGTTTTCCCGGGATGCTGAGCAAGCGCGTCTTTAATATCGTCTGGGTGAGTCCCAACCATGGCGTGGGCCTGCAAACGCTGGACAAGCCGGACGTAGCATTAAGGTATGAGGGACAAAGGATTTCCCTTAAACCTCAACCCTGACCAGACGCACTTCCATGCACCACTCAGAACTTTCCTCCTGGCAGCACGAACATCGCTACACCACCGGCAGTCCAGGGGGAGAGCGCCGTACCCTTCTGGTCACCGGCCTAACGGCGGCGATGATGATTCTGGAGATCGGCGCCGGGCACTACCTGCGCTCGATGGCGCTTTTCGCCGATGGCTGGCATATGGGTACGCACGTGGTAGCGCTGGGTATCTCCGCCTTCGCTTACAGCTATGCCCGGCGCCACGTGGATGACGCACGCTTTGCCTTCGGGCCTGGCAAGATGGGGCCGTTAGGCGGCTATACCAGCGCCGTCGTTCTCCTTGGAGTAGCCGGTTATATCGCCTACGAGGCAACGAGCCGCCTCTTACATCCGTTGCCGATCGCGTTTAGCGAAGCCATCGCCGTCGCGAGCCTGGGGTTGGGCGTCAACTTGCTCAGTGCCTTTTTGCTGCGGGACGATCACCACCACCATCATCATCATGCCGGTCACGGCGACCATGAGCACGATCATGGCGAGGCCCACGACGGACACGGATCCGACCTAAACCTGCAGGCGGCCTACATCCATGTTCTGGCCGACGCCGCCACCTCGGTGGCGGCGATCATGGCGTTGACTCTGGGCAAGTATCTGGGCTGGGCGTGGCTTGACTCCGTCGTCGGTTTGGCCGGCGCGCTAGTTGTGGCGCAATGGGCTTACGCACTGATCCGGGCCACCAGCCGCGTGCTGCTGGACCGCGAGATGGAACCCGCCGCTATAGCGGAAATCCGCGAGGCCATGGAAAGCGATGGAGACAGCCGGTTGAGCGATTTGCACATTTTGCGCGTTGGTCTGAACGAGTTTGCCGTCGTAGCGTCGGTCGTGGCCGATGAGCCACGTTCGCCCGAGGATTACAAAGCCCGCATCCGCCAGCACGAGGAATTGGCGCATGTAACCATCGAGGTAAACCAATGCATTGCAGACGGGATGGGTCACAAACATCACGCTGTCGGGAGCAAAGGGTAGTGTCTGCTGCCCGTGGTCGAACCACCCTCGAGCGTCAGTGGCGGCTGGACCCTGAGTCGAATTGGTGAACCAGTTCTTCGGTCGTGATGACGTTAATGGCCCATTGCGCCACGCCCGGAGTATTGACGCCGGCAACCTCTTCCACCGGTTCAGGCACCAGGGGACCTACCAGCGACGCCGGCTTATCGGGCAATCGATTGTTTCCATTTTCTTTGAGAGATGTCAGGAGAAGCTGCCAGGCCTGGTCGCGCAGCGCGGGATCACGCTTCAAATTCGCGGCATAGGCGGTCATCCGCATTTTGGTGTAACCCTTGAACTTCGGATCAGTGCCCCAATTGGTGCAAAGTCGGTTCCAGGCAGCGGTGAATTCCGGACAAGGAATGAGAGAAATCAAATCCCACGCGATTTGGTCGCCGCCAAAGAGATCGAGGAACTCTCCCGCCGGGTTGTTGGGCTTGCCAATATCAAACAGCTCCTTGGTCCTCGAATCATAGCGGTAAGCCTGCAGGGTGACGAATTGGTCCGGCATGGCTCCGATGCATTTCATGCCAGTCAGGATATAATCGCGGTAGCGGGTATCCCGGGTGCGCTCCCACTCGGTTAGCCAGTTGCTGGCGAACGCCAGCCAATCCGGCCCAACCCGCACCAGGGGAATGTCTCCCCGCGTCACTTCTTTCCGCAGCGGCTGAATCCTGTCCACGGTGTGATCGACGTCGAGCGTCTCCCGCATCAAATCACCGGTGCGCTCGTCCGTCGTCAGATAGTAGTAGAAGCGTTTGAGAAAGGACTCGCTGATCCGGGCCTCCTTTGCACCGCAGCCCCAGTGGCTGACGTTGTGGCGCGAACCCAACCCGACGAAGGGTCCCAGGTGGTAAACATCGACTTCACTGGTATTGCGCGTCATGTCTTCCGCGAAGCGAAAGACATCGGCGCGGCCGGTGCGCAGAAAGGTGAACCAGAGCCACGCATTGGGCATCAGCTCGGTGTTATTCCAGGCGTGCCCGCCAATATCGTACATCCACGTGTGCCGCAGGCTGTCGTACGTCCGCATGACGTCGCCGAAGTCCCAGAACCCGTACCAATGGCGGCGATCCCGCTCGCCGTGGTAAAAATCCCAGGCTGCCTCCAACTGCTTTTCCAACGCCACGCCGTCCGCCGTGGACCGATCCGGCAGGCTCCAGACACCCAGCGTGTGCGTCGCGTAATAATAGGCGGGCTCGCAAACGAGGAGTGGAGGTTCGTTGGCGGTTTTGGCCAGCGCGCTCAGCGCGTCGTTGGCCGGGGGTTCGGCCAGGGCCCAGAGCGTCAATTCATTGGTATTTGCCACGCCGGTCGGCGTGCTGAAGCCGTCGGTGTGATCTTCATAAGAAATGCGGCCATCGTGTCCGATCGTATCGTAATGGCGCAGGTCCATCGCCGGTGCGTCCGGCGCCCAAAACCACACCTTCAACTCACCCGCCTCGGTAGCAGCGCCGTTGATTTCCAACGCGGCGGGATACTTCTCCCAGAAGCGCTTGACGCCTACCGCCAAGCCGCCCGAGACATCACCCAGGAACACGCAGCCCCGCGCGCGGTTGCCATTGAACACCTGCAGGTAGGAACTCGGTGTGCCCGTGCGTTTCTGCACGGAGAAAGAGTCCGGCGCGAGCTGGGCAAGTTTGAAGCCGTCCCAGACCGCCACCGACTCGAAGGCAGCTTTATTCTTTTCACCCAAGGCGTCCAGGTTCGGAATGCGTTTGCCGAGGAGTTGATCCTGGTTCATCACCCGTGCGCCCGGGACCAGGACGTCCCGGTAGCCCGGGCTCATCAGCACGGGTTCGCCCCAGACTCCATCGCCGTCGGCCGCGAAACGCACGTGGCGGTTCTGCCGCTCCTCGCGAAAAGGCACCGTAAAGGCCAGACCGAGCCCGCGGATGAAGTCGTTTTGCGCGTCGCCATCGAACACAAATGAATGCACGATTCGGATGGAGGCCAGGCCAGCGGTGAAATAAAACCGCACCGTGAATGGCAGCCACTCGCGCGCCGGGTCCGAGCCGGCATGCACGCCGTCCACGCGCACCACAGCGCGCACGGGTCCCGCCTGTTCGACCGTGACCTTCTCGATCTTGCTCAGGTAATCCTCCTGGCGCAGCACTCCCTTCGACTGCCCGGCACGATCCTCTCGCACGACAATGAGGCGGCCTTGCCGGCTTACTTCCCGTCCTCCGACCGAAAGAGAGCCGATGAGATCGGTGCCGGCGCGCGGCAGGACGCAGTCGCAAGCCCCGGTTGAAACAGTCACCGCCGCGGCGGTTTCCCGCACGCTGACCGGCGCCGGCGCGGCGGATGAGGCGCCCGGGACGACGCGCAGGGTGCCCGTCATTCCAGCCTCGCCGGCAATGGCCAGCCCCGACCACTTCAGCGAGCCATCCGGCCAATAGGCCAGGGGCCAGTTCTGGGTGGGTAAGGACCGTCCGTCCAACTGCACCTGGAACTGCTGATTGCCCGGGACCGTGCCTCGGGCCCACGGCACGCCCCAACTCACGCCGCTGGCAGTGAGCGGAGCGGTGTCTCCGAGCCAGTGGAGCGCCACGGGAGCGACGTCCTTCCCCGCGGCGGGACCCTCCGCAGGGTTGGCAGGGGAAGCGTCGGCCGCGAACGCGCCTTGGCCAACCAGGCCAGTCAGCGCGAGCCCGACACTCCCGAGGGTGGCGTCCCGCAGAAAAGCACGACGTGAAATTTCGCTGTTAGTGGGGTCAGTCATTGGGAGATGGGTTTCACTGCGGGGGAGGTGTTTTGAGGGCGAGCAGAGGTTGACGCGGACAAAATGCCGATTTGCTGCAACCACTCGGCCGCCTGCTTGGGCCAGATGGCGGCTTCTTTCTTGCAGCGCAAACCGTAGCCGTGGCCCCCGGTTTGATAGAGCAGAAATTCATTCGGCACGTGCGCCGCGTCCAAGGCGGCATGATAGACCTTGCTGCCCACGACATACTTCCGATCATCTTCGGTATGCACGATGAGCGTCCGCGGCACGGTGCCGGTCACCGGCAGCTCGGCGGGCAACTGCCCGTTGACCTCGAGATAAGCGGGATAAACCAGGATGGTAAAATTGGGTTGGCAACTCAGGTGATCCGTGGCGTCTATGTCCGGGTAAGCCGATTGCGCGAAATTCGTGCTCAGACGAGCCGCCAAATGACCGCCGGCGGAGAAGCCGATAATGCCCAATTTATCCGGATCGATCTTCCAATCGCCGCCGTGCAGCCGCGCCAGGCGGACCGCTCTTTGTACGTCTTGGAAAGCGCCATCCCGGTTATTGGGCACGCGATACTTCAAGACGAGCGCGGTGATCCCAAGGGAGTTCAGCCAGGTGCCGATCTCGGTCCCTTCCAGGTCATAGGACAGCAAGCCATAGGCGCCACCGGGACAAACGATCATCGCGGGAGCCGGTCCGTCTCCAGGAGCTCGCATTACGTTCAGCGTGGGTTGGCTGACGTCGGTGATGCGCTGGACGTTATCGCCCCTGGCTGGATCTTCCTTTTCCGGTTGATCGGCGCCGTGTCCCGGCATTTTGCCGTCGGGCCAGAGTGGTAGGGTGACGGTTGGAGGCGGCGGTTCGGCCGGAATCGGTCGGATGGGTGTCAGGGCGAGCAAAAACAGCAGAAAGTAATCAGCCCGAGGTTTGAGATTCATCGAGTTTTATAAAGGTTGCATTCGAGCATTTCTCACCAAAAATCTGGAGATGAAGATATCAAGCCCCCGCCACATCTTTTTGGGTGGATTACTCTGGCTGGCTGGCCTGAGCGTTAGCGTTCAGGCCGCCGCCGTCACGGATGCACCCGTAACGATCGTGGATGAGGGGGAGACGGTTACCATGGCCAACGGAGTGGTTGCGATCAAGGCCAAAAAAGCGGACGGCAACATCATTTCGATCCAGTATAAGGGGCTGGACATGTTGAGCAAGGGGGGAGGGTACTTCAATATCTACGGAGGCACCCCGGGCGAAAAATACCAGCAAAACAAAGGCACGCCTTCCGTGTTCAGCGTCACCCAGGATCCCGCCAAAAACGGGGGCGAGATGGGAGAAATCAACTTTCATTTTCCCTATCTGAAACAACCCAATGTTGTCCCACTGGATATTGACATCCGCTTTACGCTGCACCGGGGAGATTCGGCTGTCTATGCCTGGACCATTGCCGATCACGCCGCCAGTTACCCGGCCTTTGATATAGGGGTTTGTACGGTTTGTCTGAAGATGAACCCCGACGTGGTGGACTTTCTTTCGATCGACAGTCGACGCCAGAAACTGATGCCGACGCCTCTGGATTGGGTCAAGGGCACGCAACTGAATCTTTGGGAGGCGCGCGTAATGAACACCGGCGTGCATAAAGGCGAGGCGGAACACAAGTACGATTATAATATGCTATTCTCCGAGACCCCGGCTTGGGGCTGGAGCAGCACGACGAAGAACGCCGGCTTATTCATCGTTAACCCTAGCATCGAATATATCAACGGTCCGCCCGTCATGTGTGATTATGGCGGCCACATTGACGTCAAGCCATCCTTACCCGCGGATCCGACCCTCCTCTTTATCTGGCACAGCCCGCACTACGGCGGCAAGATCGCCCAGATCAATGCGAACGAAGCCTGGCGCAAGGTGGTTGGGCCTTTTCTCTTCTACTGCGACAGCGGCCCCAACCCCGCCGCTATGTATCAGGAAGCAATGGCCCGGGCCAGTCAGGAGCAGAAAGCCTGGCCTTACGAGTGGGCCGTAGCTCCCGGGTATGAGCATGCGTCCCAACGGGGCAGTGCCAGCGGCCAGCTCCTGTTACAAGATCCGCAGGCTCCGCACGCGAACGCCGCCCATGCCTGGGTGGGCTTGGCCGCGCCGCCCTATGATGTCGATCTGGGCAAAGGCGGGAAGTTGACCATCGATTGGCAAACGGACGGCAAGCATTATGGCTATTGGGTTCAGGCCAATGCCGACGGTCAATTTACCATTCCGAATGCGCGCCCGGGCACTTACAATCTGTACGCTTTCACCAATGGCGTCCTGGGTACTTTCTGCCATGAAAACGTCGTGGTGGAAGCGGGTAAGACCACCAACTTGGGTAATCTGACCTGGACCCCGGTTCGCTATGGACGGCAACTCTGGGATATTGGCATCCCGGACCGCAGTGCCGCGGAATTCCGGCACGGCGATCATTACTGGCAATGGGGATTGTACGGCCTCTATCCGCAGGAGTTTCCGAATGACGTCAATTACATCATCGGCCAGAGCAATTATCACACGGACTGGAACTACGCCCAGCCTCCCCGGCCGGCTGATGCGGTTAGTGCCGCGTCGAACCTCCTGCCGGCGCCCGGCGACGTTCCATCGCCCGTCGACCCGAAGACCGGTAAACCCACCACCACGATAAAGACGAAGTGGCTCCCGAGTACCTGGCACATCCGCTACCGTGTCGACCAACCGCTCCATGGCACCGCGACTCTGCGGCTGGCGATCTGCGGCTTTCGAGGGGGGCCGGTCGATGTCACGCTGAATGGCAAAACCATCGGGAGCACCGGAGAAGTGCCGGAGTCCGGGGTCATGCATCGGGACGGCATCCGGTCCGATTCATTGATCGAGAGGGACATCAAATTCGATGCGGCCTTGCTCACCGCAGGCGAAAACGTCTTTGGGTTGACCAAAGAGGCGCGAGCCTGGCCGGAGGGCGTGCTCTACGATTACCTCCGGCTGGAGTTGGATGATTCCAGCAAGTAAGACCACCCGACTGCAACGCGGTTGAAAATCCGGTATCTTGCAATCTGCAATGGAATGCAAAGGCGAACGTTGCACATTGCTGTGAAGCCAAAGTGGGCGAAGCACTGACGGGACCTCGTAGGTCAGATGTAGGATCCTGCGGTAGAAGCACTTATGATGCGATAAAGTAACCGTGGCATGCGGCTGGCTTAGGCTGTTAGCTGCCAACATGCTCCGTAACCGTATCCTGTTTGGGGTTATCCCGCTCATCGTCTTGTTGATGATGATCAGCGGCTATGCTGTCTGGCTGTTTGTGCGCCTCGGCGGGGCGCTGAACACGACGCTGCGGGAAAATTACACCTCGATCGCGGCGATGCGCGATTTGCGGGAGTCCGCCTTGCGGTTGGACCGCGCCCTGGCATTCGAGCAAGCGGGCGCGGGCTCGGACGAGCAAACCCGGGCTGCTTTCGCGGTGGAATCCGCCATCTGCCGGCATTGCGTGCAGACCGAGCGCGGCATTATCACCGAGCCGGGCGAATATGCCGCGGCGGAAGAGCTGGCGGCCCGCGATGAGGCGTTTTTGAGTGCCGCGCAAGCTGCCTTGGTCCGCTCGAGCGGCGCGGTTGCCGCTTTGCCCCAGGCCGTGGATGGACTTCTCGCGGCCGCCACCAACATCCAGGGAATCAACGAGCGCGCCATGTCCACGAAGGATCACGTGGCGCGGGAAACGGCGCGGCGGTCCACGCGGGTCATGCTCATCGCGATTGGCGTTGCGCTGCCGCTGGGCCTGTTCTTCGCCTACCGGTTGGGTACAGCCGTGTTGCAGCCCATTCAGCGCTTGACCGAGTCCGCGCGGGAACTCGGCGAGGGCAACCTCGACCAGGTGCTGCCAGTCGCGAGCAAGGACGAGCTGGGCCAATTGGCGAATGCCTTCAATAAAATGGCCGGCAAGCTGCGGCTCTACCGGCAGACGACCACCGATGAACTCGTGCATGCGCGCCAGGCTACGGAAGTCGTCTTCGCGGCGTTGCTCGATCCCATCGTCATCTTTTCGTCCGAAGGCGAGATCGCCTACCAGAACCCCGCCGCGGAGCGTTTGCGCAAGAAACTCGCCGGCACCGACACGGTCCTGCCCGTGGTGCCGCTGGCGATGAAGGTGCTGCGCGGCGAAGGCGATTACCTGCCGGAGAGCTTCGATCAGTCGATCTGCGTGCGGGTGGACGATCGGGAAAAATTTCTTCTGCCGCGTGTCATCGGCTTGCGGGATGGCGGTGCCGGCGCCGTGGTTATTCTCCATGATGTGACCCGTTTCCGGCTGCTCGATGACGTCAAGACCAACCTGGTCGCGACCGTCAGCCACGAGTTGAAGACGCCGCTGACGAGTATCCGCATGGCAGTCTATCTTCTGCTGGAAGAGCGGATCGGCGCGTTGAATCCCAAGCAGACGGAGCTGCTGATCGCCTCGCGCGACGATGCCGAACGTTTGCTGGACCTGATCAACAACCTGCTCGACCTCGCCAAGCTCGAGAGCGGTACGACCGTCAGCGAGCGCCGCCTGCAGCAGCCGGCCGAGCTCGTGCGTCATGCCGTGGAGGACGCGCGGGATGTGCTGTCCGTGGCGGGCTTGCAGATCAGTACGGAGATCGAGGCCGATCTGCGGCCAATCGCGGTAGCGCCCGATCAACTCGCGCACGTCTTTTCCAACCTGATCTCGAACGCCGCCAAACATTCACCGCCCGGCGAAGAGGTGGTGGTCGCCGCCCGGGCGGAGAACGGTGGCCGGGCCGTGCGCTTCAGCGTGCGCGACCACGGTCCGGGCATCCCGGCGCCGGAGCGCGAGCGCATTTTCGACAAGTTTTACCGGCTGGCGGGTGAATCGAAGGATGGAGCGGGGTTGGGCCTGGCGATTTGCCGCGAGATCGTCCGGGCGCACGAGGGCCAGATCGGGGTAGTGCCCGCCCGGTCCGGCCGCGGCAGCGAGTTTTTCTTTACCCTACCCGCCGGGGAAGTGGCCGCGGCGGCCGCACCTAACCCCTCGAAAGTATGAACGCCCCCAAGATCTTTATCATCGACGACGAACGCACCATCCGGCTGACGTTTCGCCTGGCGCTGGAGACCGCCGGCTACTTCGTACAGGAAGCGGCTTCGGCTGATGAGGCCATGATGGGTTTCCAGGCGGAAGCGTATCAACTCGTCATCCTGGATTTGCGGATCGGGGAGGACAACGGCCTCGAGGTGCTGGGCGAAATGCGTCGCCGCGGCATTCAGACGCCGACGTTGATGATCACGGCGTATGGCAGCATTCGCCAGGCGGTCCGCGCCATGCAACTCGGCGCCATCGATTTTCTGGAAAAACCGATTGAGCCGGTGGCCTTGCGCAAGATCGTGGCGGAGATCCTGGATCGGCACCAGCCGCGCGTGGTGGAAGTCGAAGCGCCCACCGCCATCGGCAACCTGATCCGGGAGGCCAAGCGCTTGATCAATTTGCAGGACTTCGACGCGGCCGCGATGTGCCTGACAGCGGCGCTCAAGCTCGATGCTGCTTCGCCCGAGGTGTTCAACTTGTGCGGCATCCTGGCGGAAATCCGCGGCGACTATGATGAGGCGCGCAAGGCATACGGACGCGCCATCAAGCTCGATTCCCGGCACGAAGCGGCGCAGCAGAACATGCGGCGTTTGTTCGAACTCTTTAACTTCGGCTCCAGCGAGGAAGCCATTCATTACGGCAAAGCCGTCTGATTGCTGCTGCCAGCCACTCCTGGTCTTCGTCTCCCGGACGGGACCAGCACTCGCCGCCGTCCGAGGCGGCCCGCCGTCAACCGACCCTTACCTCAATCCAACTCAGTAACTCGTCAATCCATGTTAGACACCATCTTAATCCTGGCCACTTTCGGCTTTTTCTTCGGCTCCATCGCTTACGCGCATTGGTGCGACAAGATTTGATTTCAGACACCACCGCAACACCTAAACATCCGCCTGCCTTATTTATGGGAACTCTCGTTATCGGAATTATCGCCCTGCTCCTGCTCGTCTATCTGTTCGCCACCATGATTTATCCGGAGCATTTCTAAGCCTGCTCACTCATTAGCCTTTCATTTACTGTCTTTTCCTATGAACGCATCCGGTTGGATCCAGCTTGCTCTTTATCTAGTTCTTCTCGTGCTCGTGACGAAGCCCATGGGCATCTACCTGTTTCAGGTGCTCGAAAGCCATAACACCTTCCTGGAGCCGGTGCTCGGGCCGCTCGAGCGCTTCACTTACCGGTTGCTGCGCGTCGACGCGCGGCGGGAGCAAAACTGGCGACAGTATACCGCCGCCGCGTTGCTCTTCAGCCTGGCGACGATGCTTTTTACCTACGTAATTCTGCGGCTGCAGGATCACCTGCCTTTCCACGGCATCATCGACGGCTTGGCCAATAAGACGCCGATCACACCGGATCTGGCCTTCAACACGGCGGCAAGTTTCACGACCAACACCAATTGGCAGAGCTATTCGGGCGAGAACACGATGAGTTATTTCTCGCAGATGGTGGGTCTGGCCAGCCACAACTTCTGGTCGGCCGCGCTCGGTATCGCGATTGCCGCGGCGCTCGTGCGGGGCATTGCCCGGCATGAGTCCAGGACGATCGGCAACTTCTGGGTCGATCTGGTGCGTCTGCATTACTACCTGCTTTTGCCGATCTGCATTTTCTACGCGGTCTTTTTGATCTGGCAGGGCATTCCGCAGAACTTCCGCGCCTATGACACGGCGCAATTGACCGAAAAGCAAACCATCCAGGTGCCGAAGACCGATGCGAGCAACCAACCTGTCAAGGACGCGGCCGGCAATGTCGTGCTGGTGGACCAGGCGGTCGAAACGCAAAGCATCGTGCAAGGTCCCATCGCCTCGCAGATCGCGATTAAGATGCTCGGGACCAATGGCGGCGGCTTTATGAACGCCAATGCCTCGCACCCGTTCGAAAATCCGACGCCGCTTTCGAATTTCGTGCAGATGCTCTCGATCTTCGCCATCCCGGCCGGCCTGACCTACTACCTGGGCCGGCTGGTCAAGAACCAGAAGCACGGCTGGGCGGTCTGGGGCGCCATGGCGGCGGTGTTCCTGGTGGGTGCCGTGACCTGTTGGAAAGCGGAAGCGGACGGCAACCCGAACCTGTACCGCAACGGCGTGGTGCAGGCGGATGGCAACATGGAAGGCAAGGAGACCCGCTTCGGTATCTTCAACTCGGCGCTCTTCGCCACCATTACAACCGATGCCTCGTGCGGCGCGGTGAATTCCATGCATGATAGTTTCACGCCGATCGGCGGCTTGGTGCCCCTCTTCAATATCCAGTTGGGCGAGATCATCTTCGGCGGGGTCGGCGCCGGGCTTTACGGCATGCTGGTCTTCGTCATCCTGGCGGTGTTCATCGCCGGGTTGATGGTGGGCCGAACGCCCGAATACCTGGGCAAGAAGATTCAGGCTTTCGAAGTCAAGATGAGCGGGCTCGTCGTCCTGGTGCTGACGCTCTCGATTCTGGCGTTCTCTGCCTGGGCGGCCGGTGCGGCCAACTTCGGCGCTCCCGATCCGGTCAGCGGCGCGTTGACCAACGGCACCAATAACAACGGCCCGCACGGGTTCAGCGAAATTCTCTACGCTTACTCGTCCGCGACGGGCAATAACGGCAGCGCGTTCGCCGGCATCGGCGCCAACACCCCCTGGTACAATACGACGCTCGCGTTCGCCATGCTGATTGGCCGCTTCTTTATGATCGTGCCGATCCTGGCCATTGCCGGGTCATTGGCGGCCAAGAAGCTGGTGCCCGCGGGTCCCGGGAGTTTCCCGGTGGACGGGTTCACCTTCATCATCCTGCTGATCGGCACCGTGCTGCTGATCGGGGCCCTGAACTTCCTGCCGGCACTGGCGCTAGGCCCGGTAGTCGAGCACTTCCTCATGTATACCGGCAAACTGTTCTAAAGCCAGGTTCCGCTCTCACTAATCATTCTTACGTTCTAAATTCATATGGCTACTCAATCCCGCTCGATCTTCGATCCGAAGATCATTGTTCCCGCCATCGGGGACGCTTTCATCAAGCTCAACCCTATCACCATGGTGAAGAACCCGGTGATGTTTGTCACGGAGGTCGGCGCCCTGGTGACCAGCGTCGAGATCTTCGCCTCGCATGAGAGCAAGGCCTTCACCGGCCAGATCGCTATCTGGCTCTGGTTCACCGTCCTCTTCGCGAACTTCGCCGAAGCCATGGCGGAAGGCCGCGGCAAGGCGCAAGCCAACACGTTGCGCGCCAGCCGCACGCAAACCACGGCCAATCGCCTGCGCGACAACGGCAAGGTCGAGCAGGTTTCCGCCGAACAGTTGCGCAAGGGAGATGTGGTACGCATCGTGGCCGGCGAGGCTGTCCCAGGCGACGGCGAAATCATCGAGGGCGCGGCGACTGTCGATGAAAGCGCCATTACGGGTGAGAGCGCGCCGGTCATCCGCGAAGCGGGCGGCGACCGGTCGAGCGTTACCGGCGGCACCCGGGTCCTGAGCGACGAAATCAAGGTGCGCATTTCAGCCAACCCGGGAGAGAGTTTCCTGGATCGCATGATCGGCTTGGTCGAGGGCGCCAAACGGCAGAAGACGCCGAATGAAATCGCGCTGACGATCCTGCTTTCCGCGCTGACGATCATCTTCCTGCTGGTCTGCATGACGCTGCTGCCTTTCGGCAAATCGCTGGGAGTGGATTTCTCGCCGACGGTGCTGATTGCCCTGCTGGTTTGCCTGATCCCGACGACCATCGGCGGGTTGCTTTCGGCCATCGGTATCGCCGGCATTGACCGGCTGGTGCAGAAGAACGTGCTGGCCATGAGCGGACGCGCGGTGGAAGCGGCCGGTGACGTGGATGTGCTCCTGCTCGATAAGACGGGCACGATTACGCTCGGCAACCGGCAAGCCGTGGAGTTCTTGCCGGCGCCGGGAGTCGAGGCCTATGAACTGGCGGACGCCGCGCAGCTCGCCAGCCTGGCGGACGAGACGCCGGAAGGCCGCAGCATCGTGGTGTTGGCCAAGCAGCAGGAAGGCATCCGCGGGCGCGAGCTCTCGCAACTGCCGAACGCCGAGTTCGTGCCCTTCACCGCCCAGACCCGCATGAGCGGCGTCAATCTGGATGGCCTGCAATACCGCAAGGGCGCGGCCGAATCCGTGCGCACCTTCGTGGGCGGGACGTTCCCGGCGGAGATCAACGCCATCGTGGCGGACATCTCCAACCAGGGCGGCACGCCGCTCGTGGTCGCGACCAAGGAAAAGGCCCTGGGCGTGATTTACCTCAAGGACATAGTCAAAGGTGGGTTGGCGGACCGGTTCGAGCGGTTTCGCGCCATGGGCATCAAGACGGTCATGATCACGGGCGATAATCCGCTGACGGCCAAGGCAATCGCAACCGAGGCGGGCGTGGACGATTTTCTCGCCCAGGCCACGCCGGAGGACAAGCTCGCCTACATCCGTAAGCAGCAGGAAGGCGGGCGGCTGGTCGCGATGACGGGCGACGGCACCAATGACGCACCGGCCCTGGCCCAGGCGGACGTGGGCGTAGCCATGAACACCGGCACGCAGGCGGCCAAGGAAGCCGGCAACATGGTGGATCTGGATAGCAACCCGACCAAGCTGATCGAGGTGGTCGAGATCGGCAAACAGTTGCTCATGACCCGCGGTGCGCTGACGACGTTCTCCATCGCCAATGACGTGGCCAAATACTTCGCGATTATTCCGGCGATGTTGCTGCTCGTTTTTCCGGCGATTGCGCCCTTAAACATCATGCACCTGGCCAGTCCGAACTCAGCCATCCTGAGCGCTGTCATCTTCAACGCCATTGTGATCATCGCGTTGATCCCGCTGGCGTTGCGCGGCGTGCGCTTCCGGGCGCTGGGGGCAGATGCCTTGCTGCGCCGTAACCTGCTCATCTACGGGTTTGGCGGCATTGTGGTGCCATTCATCGGGATCAAAGCGATTGACATGGCGGTGGCCGCTATGCACCTGGTCTGAACCTCCTTGGAAACCTCACTGATACACGAACATGAAAACATACGATCTGACACAACGGCGCCCTGATGGAGATAAAGGGCAGTTCAATTACATCAATCAAGCCGGTCACAGTTTGCCCGCTTCTGGCAAAGGCTATTCTCTCGTGGAGGAGACGATCAGCTCGATCCTGGCGACGATCGTTCTGGCCGTGGTGGTCAGCGGCTTTTATCCCTTGTTGATCTGGGGTCTCGGGCAGGGGCTGTTCCAGCATCAAGCCAATGGCAGCCTGATCATGGCTGCGGATGGCAAGACGGTGCTGGGCAGCGCATTGCTGGGGCAGAATTTCGGGGGCAAACAGTACTTCAATCCACGCCCCTCGGCGGCGGGAGCGGCCGGATATGATCCGACGGCTAGCGGTGGCACCAATCTGGGGCCAACCAGCGACAAGCTCGTGAACGGGCAGCATAAGAAAGACGCCGCCGGGAAACCGGTCAACGATCCGTCCAACTACGACGGTATCAAGGACCTGGTTCCCGCTTATCGGACAGCTAATGGGTTGAAGGACACTGACGCCGTACCGGCCGATGCCGTCACGCGCTCGGGCAGCGGCCTGGACCCGCATATCTCTGTGGCCAACGCGCTGCTGCAACTGCCGCGCGTTGCCCGCGAGCGCAATCTGGACGTCGCGACCGTGCAGCAGATGGTGAACAAGTACACCGAAGGGCGCGATTGGGGACTGTTCGGAGAAGCGCGGGTCAATACCTTGCTGCTCAACCTCGCATTGGACGGAAAGCTGGCTCCGGCTGGAAACCATTAGGGGGACGGCGTGAGCAACGCGCCGTAAACACATGGAACCCGCCGACACAGTCTTTGCCATCCCCACCTACCGGCTCAGGGACGTAGCGGAGGCAATCGAGGAGTACGACGCAAATTTCTGGCGCAATGGGCACTCGCTGAAGTTAATGGTCTTTGATGATTCGAGCGTGGCGAATCACGAGAAGTATTACTCGCTGTTGACCAACACCAGGACGGTAAACGAGCTCTATTACGTCGGGCCACGGGAGAAGGAAGAGTTCATTTCCTTTTTGCACCGTAAGCTGCACGACAAGAAGCTGGAGTCCCTGGTCAAGAACCTCTTCCGGCCCAGTTACGGGGGTAACCGGAATTGCACGTTGATGTGGACACTGGGCAAGTTCCTCATCAGTTCGGATGACGACATGCGGCCGTACGCCTTGATCGAGGATAGTCCGGAGTCGCTCGCGCCGGACGAGATCTGCCGGGGCAAGCTCTTCCGTGGCGAACAGGAGCGCGGCTACACGCGCAAAGCCTTCGATTTGCTGGGAGCGTTCGACGAGGTCCTGGGCCGGAAGGTCAGCCAGGCACCCGCCAATTTTGAACGTGGTGAGTTGGTCATCGACACCTCCATGGATCTGGAGACGAACACGACCCGGGAATTCACGCGCGAGAATTCCTTGTTGTTGCAGCGGGGCAAGCTGGCGCGTGACGCGCAGATCAAGATCGGCCAGACGTTCCGCACCGGGACCAACGATATCGACGCGCTGGATTATGTCTCGATGTTTCTCGACAACGAAGGGCAGACCGATCCGCAGGAACTCACTGATCGCTATGTGCTGGTTAACTTCCGCCCGGCGATTACCAACAAAAACTGGCGGATCGACTGTGGCGTAGCCGGTTACGACAACCGCCTGGGTTTGCCGCCCTTTTTCCCGACCCGGCTGCGGTTTGAGGATTATATCTATCGCTTGTGGATCCAGCAGGCCAGCATCGCCAGCGCTCATGTCGACGCCGCGCAGAATCACACCAAAAACAATTACATGCGCAATCCGCTGGCGACGGAGGTCTTCAACGAGGAGCTCTGCAATCTGCTCAAGCGCAAGATCAAGGACAGCGTCTACCAGCGGGATGACCTCTTCATCAAGTTTCATTACCAAGGCGAGGTCACCCTGCAGGACTCCGAGGAAATCCTGGCGCGAATCGCCACGGTGCACGCGCAGGTGGTCGCCGCGGCGAAGCTCGCCGGGCACGAAGAGCGGCGGCTATCGTTGCGCCTGTTCGCCGATAATCTGTCGAAGGCGTTTTATGGCTTCGAGCCGGATTTCTTCCAGCAGAATGTCAGCCGCATCGTGGACGACGTCGTCAGCCAAATTCACGCTTCCTTGGAGTTGTGGCCCACGCTGGTGGAAATCTGCTACTATTATAAAGACAAGAAGCCGCTCCCCCAAACGCGTGTGCCAAATAAACGGATGGAGAAACACCGCTGAGCGAGGGGAAGAGGGCCTCCCGCGCGTGACCGACCGGTAACGGATTAATTCGAATGACAACGGATCCGTCCAACGGCCAGGGTGAGCCACCGCGCCGGAAAGCGGAGGACTTCCTCACGCTCATCAACCAGCAGAAGCAGGGGAAGCTAAAGATCTACCTGGGCGCCTGCGCCGGAGTTGGCAAGACTTACCAGATGCTGGTGGAAGGCAACCGGCTCAAGCGCCGCGGCGTGGATGTCGTCATCGGCTATGTCGAACCGCATGCGCGCCCCGAGACGACGGCTCAGATCGGCGAGTTGGAAAAGGTGCCGGAGATTATCACCCAATATAAGGGCGTCGAGTTGCGCGAGATGAACACGGCCGCGGTCATCGCGCGGGCACCGACGGTCGCGCTGGTGGATGAATTGGCGCATACGAACGCGCCGGGCAGCAAGACCAAGAAACGGTTCGAGGATGTGGAGGATTTGCTGGCGGCTGGCATCAACGTGATTAGCACGCTCAACGTGCAGCACCTGGAAAGCCTCTACAATGTCGTCGAGGGGGCGACCGGCGTCCGGGTCAAGGAGCGGATTCCAGATGAGTTTCTGACGCGGGCGGATCAGATCGTTAATATCGACCTACCAGCGGAGGACCTCATTGAGCGGCTGCAAGCGGGCAAGATCTATGCGCAGGACCGGATTGCGCAGGCGCAGGCCAATTTCTTCACGCCACAAAATCTGACCCGGCTGCGGGAGATCGCCTTGAGCGAGAGCGCCAACTTCCTCGACCGGCGCCAGCGCGCGGACGAGGCTTTCGGCCAGGAGCACGGACCGGGGGGGATTGGCCAGGTGGCGGTGGCCTTAAGCAGCGGCGGCCCGGATCCAGGAGCGATTCTGCGCAAGGGGGCGCGGCTGGCCTCCCAGTTGAATGCCCCGTGGTATGCGGTCTATGTCCGGACGCCGGGCGAAGCGCCGCAGGTGATTACGGCCGAGGCGCAGCGCGCGATCGGCGAAACGCTGGAGACGGCACAACGGATGGGCGGCGTAGTGATCGTGCTCAAGCGCGAACAGGTCGCCGCGGCGCTGGTGGATTTCGCGCGGGAATACGGCATCACCCACTTCGTGCTGGGCCGGCCGCCGGCGCGCAAGCTGTGGCAGTTTTGGCAGCCGAAATTATTGGAACAGCTCCTGCGAGAACTGAAGAATGTCGATGTTGTGGTGGTCTAACCAACGGCAGCGAGTTCGCGCGCGGGCTGGCTATTCTCCGGTGACGGTTACTGTGGTTGTGGCGGGAGACAAACCAGCCGCAGTGGCGGTCAAAGTGACCGGACCTGTTTGGCCATAGGCGGACTTCAACACGGCTAGCGCCAGTCCGTGATAGGCGCTGTGTTGCTGGCCTTGGAAGGGCTCGTGGTTGATGGCGTCTCCGTTATCCAAGCCGGCGAGCGTCGCCGAATTCCCGCTCAAGGTGAACTGGATCTCATTCGCGGCATCCGGGCAGACATTGCCGTCTTTATCGAGGACTTCGACCTTGATAAAGGATAAGTCCTGACCGGTGGCGATCGTGGCGCGGTCTGGAGTGAGCTTTAGCTTGGCGGGTGGTCCGGCGGTGCGGACGATGTCGGTGCTAACGACCTGCCCGTGCTTGGTGGCCACGGCTTTCAATTCTCCCGGGGCATAAGGAACAGTCCATTCGAGGTGCATGCCCGGGCTCTTTTCCAATGTGATCGTCTTGTCGTTGTTCTGGTGTTCCTGCGTCTGCGGGGCGCTATCCGCGGGATAGTTTTTAGTACCGAGCGACTTTCCGTTCAGGAATAGTTCGACAGAGTCCGCGTTCGTGAAAACGCGGACCGGAATATCCTTTCCGTCGAACCCTGGCCAGGTCCAGCACATGGGTAGGATGTGCACGACCGGTTCCGTGCTCCAGGCGCTCTTATAAAGGTAGTAACGATCCTTCGGGAAACCGGCCAGATCGACAATGCCGAAGTAGGAACTGCGCGAGGGCCAATTGTAGGGCGTCGGTTCGCCGAGGTAATCGAAACCCGTCCAGACAAATTCGCCCGCCACCCACGGGCTCTGCTTGAGCGCGAGCAAAGAAGTCTCCGCCGAGTTGGCCCAACCGGGGTGCCAGTAGTCATAGCTCGAGAGCTGATGATCGACGTGCGAGACAACCTGCACCGCGCCGGCAGGGTCCAGTTTCAAGCCGTACTCGCCCCGGGAATCCACCTGCGAACTGGTCTCGCTGCCGACGAGCGGGAGTTGCCCGGAAAAGCCGGTGCTTCCCGCCGGCTGAGCGGGCGCGGCCGGGTCCCCCTTGCGATACCAGCCCGGATTATAGTTGACGCCAAAGACGTCCAGCGCCGGGCCGAGGCCGGAACTCCAGTCGGCATCCGGGCTGGGGCAGGCGGAAGTCACCGGCCGGGTTGGGTCTTCGCGATGGCAAATGGCCACGAGGCGCCGGGCAATCTCCCCGGCGGCCGGCTTGCCTTCGCGGCCTTCCGCGATTTCGTTGCCGATACTGTACATGATCACGCTGGGATGGTTGCGATCCCGGTCGAGCATGCTGACCAGATCGGGCTCGCTCCATTGGTCAAAGAAGTCGGCATAGCCAAATGTGTGGTGGTTCTCCTTCCACTCGTCGAAGGCCTCATCCATGACCAGCATGCCCATCTCGTCGCACAAATCGAGCAACTCGGGGGAGGGCGGGTTATGGCTGGTGCGGATGGCGTTACAGCCGAAGCTCTTGAGCACTTCAATCTGGCGTTGCAGCGCGCGGCGGTAAGCGGCGGAGCCGAGGCAACCTAGGTCGTGATGATCGCAGACGCCCTGGATTTGGACATGCTGGCCGTTGAGCAGGAAGCCTTTGTCCTTGGTAAACTCGATGGTGCGGACGCCGAACGGCGTGCGCGTGGCATCGACCAGCGTTTGGCCGATGCGCACTTCACTCACGGCGTGATACAACTGCGGGTGGTCACACGACCAAAGCTGCGTGGCGGCCAGCGAGAGTGTTTGCTCGACCGCCGCATTCCCCCGGGCCGCGACGCTCCGCGGGCTTTCCTGCCGGGCCACTTCCCGGCCACTCGGGTCCAGCAACAGGGTCGTGAGGATGACGTTGGCATCCGCCGCGCTGTCATTCTCCACCTGGGTGACGACCTTTACCTGAGAAGCGGCGGCGGTCACCCGCGGAGTGGTGACGTAGACGCCCCACTGCGCCACGTGTACGGGCTGGGTGCGGATGAGATACACGTGGCGATAAAGTCCAGCGCCCGCATACCAGCGGCAACCGGGTTGGTCCGCCTGCAGGCGCACGGAAAGAACGTTCCTCCCGCCGCCAAAGTTTAGATTGGGACTCAAGTCATAATAGAAGCTCGTAAAGCCGTAAGGATGCGTCCCGAGCGTCTTGCCGTTCAGGGTGACAGTGGCGTTCTCATAAGCCCCGTCGAACAGGATGGTAAAATGTTCGCCCTGGACGGCCGTGGGCAGCGTGAAGGTCTTGCGGTACCAACCGATACCGCCGTCGAGATAGCCGCCGCTGGCGCCAGCCGGGGAGTTCTTGTCAAAGGGCCCTTCGACGCTACCCGGACCCTGGGGCAGCGCGGGGTTGCCTTCAATGCTCCAATCATGCGGGAGATCGAGCGAGCGCCAGGCGGCATCATCGAAATCGGCCTGGCCGGCACCCGCCGCCTCGCCGCGATGGAATCTCCAGCCGCGGTCGAAAAGCTCCGTCTGCCTGGCAGTTGCCTCGGCGCCGGTTTGCGCGGACGCGCCGCTGAGCCAGAGGAAACCGGTCGCGGCGGCCAGCAGGAAGAGGGAAGGGAAAGATCGCGGGAGGAGCATAGGGGGAGTGTCCGCCGCCGCCGGCCAATCTCAAGCCGCCGGCGCGCGGAAAGTGAAGAGGTAACTATTGAAAAAGGTTTTGCCCCAGAGCGGCTTCACTTCACAGGAGAAACCCCGGGCGGAAAACGGCGCGCAGGTTTCCGGCACGGTCGGGTAATGCACGGCGGGACTTTTCTGCCAGGTAGCCAGGCTGGCGACCCATTCGCCGAAGGCCGTTACGCGAAAGCGCCAACTGCCGTCCCGCAGCGTGTCCCGGATTAGACAATAGCCGCCGGGCGCGACCTGAGCGGCCACGCGGGCGAGTAGCCGGGCCTGCCGGTCGGCATCGATGTAATGCAGCATATCCAGGAGAACCACGTGCCCGCCGTGGGCTGGTCCGGCCAGCGCGTCTTCGGTGGTGAAAGTAAGGCCGGTATACTGTTGCCCCGCCGCGTGACGGGCGCGGCCGATCTTGCGCGCGTCGAAATCCACGCCGGTGAGGGCGGGCTCGTAGCCGCGCTCGCGCAGATAGAACTCGAACAAGCCCAGGCCGCAACCGATATCCAGCACGGGCATGGGCGCGGCGTTGAGCAAGTGAAACGCGGCAGCGTAAACCGGGTCGCCCCGCACCTTGCCGCGCACGTAGCCGCGCAGGAAGCGATCCTGATACAAGGCGGCAATGTTTTCAGCGCACGCTTTCCCCTCCGTAGCCGGCCGCCGTTCGTCGTGCTCGATACGCTTCATCCGGGCGCAGGGTAAATGGTTTAACTTCGTCAATTCAAGAGATTTGGCAGAGTACCGGCGAGGCGGGCGTACGCCGGATCGGCTGGAATGGCGTCCTTCGCCGCCGGGCCTCGAGGAGACCTGGAATGGCGCTTGCTTGAGCAGCACGCATGAAACAAATCCGGCTCAGCGGGCGCGAGGTGGCGGTGATCCGCGCATTGGGGTTCGGCTTGGCCGTACCGGGGAGCCAACTGGCCGAGGTCACGCGGCTTTCCGAGGAAGATCTGGCGGACGTCCTCAGTGCCATGATGGAGGTGGGCTATGTCGAAAGCACTCCCTTCAGTGAGAGGACCGATGTCGCGGCGCTGGCCACGACCGAGTACGAGGTGAACAGTGCTTACACGCATGAGTTGAAGGCGGCACTGGGTTTCGGCCGGAAATAAGCCGGATACCATCTCCGGGGAGCCGGCAGACGTATCAGGAAGTCTCATGGCCGCCAAACTCCCAGACGACACCGCGCCGATCCGGCTCGAGCCCGAACAGTGCGCGGAACTGGCGCACCTGCGCTACTATCCCGATTCCAAGCCGGGCTACACCCGGAAAAAGGCGAAGGTCAAAGCCGGGTTCCACTTCTTCGATACCACCGGCAAACGCCTGACCGATGCGGCGGAAATCCAGCGCATCCGTTCGCTCGCGATCCCGCCGGCTTACACGGACGTGTGGATTTGCCCGAGCCCGCGTGGGCATTTGCAGGCCACCGGGCGCGACGCCAAGGGCCGCAAACAATACCGTTATCACCCGCGCTGGCGCGAAACGGCGGACGCCAATAAATACGGACGCGTCATGGCATTCGCGGCGGCCCTGCCAGGCATTCGCAAACGCGTGGACGCCGATCTGGGGCGCGCCGGGCTGCCGCGGGAGAAGGTGCTGGCAACCGTCGTCAAACTGCTGGAGACGACGCTCATCCGGGTGGGCAACGAGGAGTACGCGCGCACCAACCATCATTACGGGCTAACGACGCTGCGCAACCGGCACGTGCGGATCAAGGGCGGCAAGATCGAATTCTCTTTCCGAGGCAAAAGCGGCATCGACCACACGGTGGAACTGCAAAATCCTCGCCTGGCGCGCATCGTGGAGCGTTGCCAGGAGCTTCCCGGGCAGGATTTGTTTCAGTATCTCGACGAAGACGGCGAACGTCAGTCCCTGGATTCGGCGGATGTGAACGCCTACCTGCAGGAGATCAGCGGGCAGCCGTTTACGGCCAAGGATTTCCGCACCTGGGCGGGCACGGTGCTGGCGGCGATGGCGTTGCGCGAGTTCGAGTCCTTCGACACCCAGGCGGCCTGCAAGAAGAACATCATGAGCGCCATCGAACACGTCGCCGAAAGATTGGGTAATACTCCGACCGTGTGCCGCAAATGCTATATCCACCCGGCCATCCTGGACGCCTACATTGACGGCTCCATGCTCGATTCCCTGCGCAAGAAGGCGGAGGAGGAACTGACTGGCGGCCACCTGGCCGAACTCCGGCCGGAAGAGGCGGCGGTGGTGGGGTTGCTGCGCGAGCGGCTGACTCTCGACAGCAAAGCCGCCTAGATGCTGAGGCCGCTATTGGACGACGAACGTCTGCTTTAAAGGCAGATCCACGCGCCCGACGTTATCGTGGACCAGTACATCCACGGTGTAAAGGCCGACGGGGTCTTCAGTCGCAATGTTCAGCGCAACCCGATCACGGCCCAACTCCAGCGAACGTAGATCGGTGGGGGAAAGATCCTGCCAGCCGACGAGATCTTTCTTTTCGCTGTAAACGGTGCCATCAGGCCGGTGCACGGTCACGTCGTAGCTGACGTTCGAGAGGCCGCCGGCGTCGCGCGCCATGCCGTAGAAAATGACCACGGTGTAGAAATCGTCGCCGCGAGGGGCGATCTCAACGGGAACGATGGTGGGGCTGTCGGGTTTGCGCCAATCCTGAAAGAATTGCTGTCCTGCGACCAGCCAGAGTTGCGCGCCGAATGAACCTTTCGACTTGATGTTGTCGCTGTTGGTCTCCACGTCGCGCACGAGTTGCCGGATCCGGCCGACGGCCTTGATCTGGGAAGCATTCGACCCCAGTGCTCCACCGACCTGCGGGGTTGGCGCCGGAGTGAAGGCGGGAGACGGTGAAGCAGCCGGTGTGACAGCTTGGGCGTAGCCGAGAACCGGCAGCACGAGGACCAGCAGGCCAGCCTGGGCAAAGGAAGCGAAAGGAAAATGCATGGAAAGTAGTGGAAGAGGGTGCACGATTCCGGCCGGATTCCGCCGTTACGTACAAACTCTTCGGGGCTCAGGGAAGGCGCTGGCTGTCTCCGGCCGCCGATTTTTCGCGCGCCGTCGGTAAATCCCGGGTAGCACGTGGATAAACTCAGGGCCACGCGACGCGCCTGACGCGAAGAAAAGACTACATATCCTATCACCACTTTGCACCCATGAACCCGAAGATCGCCGACACCACGTCACCCGAGACAGCCACCGCCAAACAACCGCCTATCGAGGTCGACGAGCCGGCCTTGCCGACGGCCAGCGCCGATCCGGTGGTGGCTGAAGAGGTCGGGCACCCGGTCGGGGTTGGCATCGGGGCGGCTGGCGCGGGCGCGGCCGGAGCGGCGATCGGCGCGGTCGCAGGCCCGGTGGGCATGTTGGTGGGAGCGGCCATCGGAGCATTGGCCGGTGGGCTGATCGGCGGAGAAGTAGCGGCGGCGGGCGAGGAACCCGTTGGCAATGCGGATTCCTCCTATACTCTGCCGCCACTTTCCGAACCGCGGTCGGTCTCGACGGGTTCGCTCGGTGGTGGCTCGATCGCGGAACCTTCCAGTGGAGCACTGCTGGCTGGATCGGACAATAACGTGCCGGTATCTGCTGCACCGGTGATCCCGCATGTAACCGCGCCAGCCTCGGCCGGGGAACCGACCAGCCTGGAAGCTGACGAGGAGGAGACCAGTCCGGTTGAGGATGCGTATCCGGAAGAGGAGATCAGAACGAGCGCGTATTATCGGTATCTGGATCGATCAGCATCCGGTTTGGGCGGCGACGAAGTCGAAGACTGGATCGAGGCAGAGCGCGCACGGCTGCGTTCCTAAAAGGAGTCAGGCCGGGTCGCGAGGAGCTTAAGGGCCGCTGAGGCGACTGCCGCACGCGGGATGCTGAGGTATCCACGCTGCCAAAAGGCGCGCTTCGATTCACCGGGACGGCGGGTAGTTTCCGGAGTGGAAACGGCACGGACGTGACTGCCGAGCGACCGCCAGCGGGTTGGGCCGTAAGCCGGTTCCAAGCGGCCGAATAGTTCGACTGTCGGGCAGTCAACGGCAGCGGCCAGGTGGGTCGTGCCGGTATTGCGGCTCACTAGTAAGGAGGCGCCGCGTAGCAGCCAGCCCAGCTCAGCCAAATTCAGTTGGCCGGCGAGATCGAGGCTTGCCGGGGACAGGTCGCCGAGCAGCGCCCGCAGCGATTTAACGGAAGGATCGTCGCCGGATTCGCCGACGAGGACCAGATGGTCGCAGTGGGCCTGGAGTTCGCGCGCCAGCCAGGCGAAGTTTTCCGGTGGCCAACGGTGGAGCAGCGAATAGGCGGTGGGATTGAGGACCACATACCTGCCGAGATCAGGGTGACCGGCAGCGCCCAGTTTGGCGTGCAGAATTTCCTGCCAGCGGGGGGCTAAATGCACTTGCGGCCGGAGGCTGGCCAGCGGAGGCGCCTGAATGCCCAGCGGGGCGAGCACATCGAAATTGTATTCGGCTTCGTGCTTGGCGCCTTGCTGACGTTGGTCTCGTTGGCGTTCGGTCAATGTCCAATCAGCCAGAATCGATGTCCGGTACCCGAGGCGTCGCGGGATGCCGGCGCGCCAGGCGGCGAACTGGCATTGCGTGTCGGGGTGCAGATGGACAAGAGCGGCGGCGTTTTGAGCCTGGAGCTCCGCTGTGAGAGCGCGCATCTCCGCCAGCCAGCCGAAGCCGCGGCTCCCAGCGGGAAGCCCGATGAAACCGGTGAGCAGCGGATGATCCTCGAGCAACGGGCGCATGACCTCGCGCGCCACCAAAACGATCCGCTCGCCGGGCCGTTGTTGGCGCAGGGCAGGCAGACAGGCTGTTGCGATGAGGACGTCGCCGACGCGATCAGGCCGCGAGAGGATGATGGCCGCCGAGTGAGTCAAATTTTGAGTTAGTCCTGGAACTGGCTCATGAGTTCCCGGGCATAATCGTCCCAGGTCTTGAGCTGGCGCGTGGTGGCCTCAAGCGCCAATTGGCGGCGGAAGCCGGGCTCGCCGGCCACCCGCAGGATCGCGCCAGCCAGGGCGGCGGGGTCGCGGACGTCGACGGGCAAACAACCACCGCCCGCCGCGTTCTCCGCCATGACGCCGAAGTTGGCGCAGACGCACGGCCGGCCAAACCAAAGACTTTCTATGACGGGCAGTCCGAAACCTTCCAACACAGAGGGGTAAACGGTGAAATCGCATTCTTCGTAGAGCTGGCGCAGGAAACTGTGCTCCACCTTCTCCCGCCAACGTAAACCAGGCCGGCGCGCCATCGTTTGATGCACGGCTTCCACGATATCGTGCGAGCCGACGTAGGGCGCGCCGACGAGGTCCAGTTCCAGGTCCAAATCCGGCCGTTGCGCGGTGGCCAGTTCATAGGCTGCCAGGAGCGTCCGGTGATTCTTGCGCGGTTCGAGGGTCGAGACGCACAACAACCGCAGCGGCCTGCCAGGGACAGGATTGGGGGCCACGGATTGCACGCGGGGAATGCCTGGCAGATCGCAGGCCAGCGGGCAGGTGCGCACCGGGGGGCCGGCTAACTTCTCCTGGACCATGAACTCGCGCCAGGCGTCCGCGGACGCTTCCGAGTTGGGCAGGATGAGGTCGGCGCCGGCCAGCGCGCGCATGTATTCGGCGTGGTTGGCCGGGAGGTCGGGCGGCACGAACTCCGGGTGCTGGATGGGGATGGCGTCATGCAGGATGGCGGCAACCCTCGCGCCGTGGCGATGCACGTAGGCGATGAACTCGGCGGCGCGTCCCCGGTACATCAACTCCGGGAGCAGCACCCACGCGCCGCGTAACTCGCGCTGGTGCCTGGGATGCAGGTGGATCGGTAGACGTTCCGTGGCGCCGCGCGCGAACCCCCAAGCGAGCCAGGCCCGCGGCGTCCAAAGCAGGGAGAGCGGTAGGCCCGGCGGATCGCGCAACGGTTCCGCGCCCAGCCCGAGCGATAGTTCCGGCGGCAGCGGATGCAAATGCGAATAATGCGCATTCCAGACCACCGGCCGAACCGCGGCGCGTTGCGAGCCCCAGGCCGCCGCCAGACTGCGGACGACGGTTTGGATGCCCGATCGCCCCGGGTTGCGCACGGTATCGCCGACGACCAGGAAGACAGCTCGCGGCGGTGTTTTCATCGGCGCGGAGGGTCGAAGAGGGCCGCGTCCCGGATGCTGGCGCCCGCGGCACCGTTCTCCAGGAACTCGTAGCCGAGGATGCGCGGCGGCGGCGGAAATGCCTGCGGCCGCGGCTGGACTGCCTGGACGAGTGCGCGGCAAACGCGCCCGAAGTTGTAGCGCCAGGGTCGGCCCAGGTGCTTGCGCAGGTAGCGGCGCCCGTCGGCGCGGGCATCGACGATATCCTGTCGCTGCTGCCGCCGGGTCTCCCGGCTCATCTCCCATTGCCGGTGCCAAACGTAGTCGTTTTTGGGGGAGAAAACCCGGCTGGTCTGCCAGGCGGCCTGTTGCGCTTCCCGCTGCTGGCTGAAGGCCAGGAACCGGGCGCCCCAGCGGGCGTGATAGCGCTGCAAATTACGTTCCTCGTACAGGTGGCGGCCAGGGGAGGCGCTGATGTAGTGGTAGATGCTGCTGCGATTGGCCACATAGTGCCGATAGCCGGCTTCGCTGGCGCGCAGACAGAAATCAATGTCCTCGAAGCCATTGCGAAAGCCCTCGTCGAACCCGCCCAGAGCGATGAAGACATTCTTTGGGACGACGCAGCAGGCGGCGGTCACGGCCGGCCAGCGCCCGAACTCATCCTTGGGTGGCACCGCGTCGTTTTTGCCCGCGTGCATGGGCGTGCCCTCGGCATTGAAGTAGACGCCGATGTGATCGATCAGGCCGCTAAACGGCTCGCGTTGGACATTGCCGACGCAAGCGGTGCCGGCGGTGCGCCGCAGGACGCGGAGCATGGGCGCCAGCCAGCCCGGCAGCAGCACCGTGTCGTTATTCAGCAGGCAGAGGACTGGCGCACGCGCCAGCCGGGCGCCGTGGTTGTTATTGGCGGCGTAGCCCCGCGGTTGCGCGTTGAGGACGACCCGGTAGCGCGGTTGGCGCAGCGTGCCCAGGAATTCGCGGGTGCCATCGGTGCTGCCGTCATCAAGCAGGATCACCTCGTAGCGCAAACGCCCGGCGGTTCGCTCCAGGCTTTCCAGGCAGGCCCGGGTGAGATCGAGGCGGTTGAAAAGCGGGATCAGAATCGAAACATGCATTCTGTGGGCGGAAACTTGGTCCCGCGGCTGCTCCAAAAAAGGTAGGGATCGCTCTCCGAGCGACTCCGTGACTGTTTAAAAGCACCCCAGCCACCGCGCAGCGGCTGCACCGGCGCACGCGCTCTTCCAGACAACTTCGGAGTCGCTCGGAGAGCGATCCCTACCTTGACTCCGACCGGCGGCTTCGCCGCCTGCCGAACCACCGGAAAGGCAACAAGTTTGTTTAACATGCTCTAGAGCCGGCCGTCCACCAGGCGGCGGAGGTAGTCGGCGTAGGTGGTTTTGCCTAGCTGTTGGATCAAGCGGGTCAGGCCGGCGGCGTCGATCCAGCCTTGTTCGTAAGCGATTTCTTCGATGCAGGCGATCTTCAGCCCTTGGCGGTGCTGGATGGCCTGGACAAAATTCGCGGCTTCCAAAAGGGAATCGTGCGTGCCGGTGTCGAGCCAGGCGGTGCCGCGGCCCAGGCGCTCCACGCGCAAGGTGCCTTGCTCCAGGTAGAGGCGGTTCAGATCGGTGATCTCGAGTTCCCCGCGGGCGCTCGGTCGCAGGGAGCCAGCCAGGTCGACGACCTTGTCATCGTAGAAGTAAAGACCGGGAATGGCGTAGTCCGAGCGCGGCTGAGGCGGCTTTTCCTCCAGGGAAAGGACGCGCCCGGAAGCGTCGAACTCCACCACGCCGTAGGCGGTGGGGTCCGCGACGCGGTAACCGAAAATGGTGGCGCCTTCGCGGCGTGCCACGGTGCGTTGGAGGGCTTCGGAAAGGTCGTGGCCGTAGAAGAGGTTGTCACCCAGGATCAAGCAGGCCGGAGAGCCGGCCAGGAAATCCGCGCCGATTAGAAAAGCCTGGGCCAAGCCATCCGGCGCCGGTTGGGCGCGGTAGGAGAACTGGACGCCGAGCTGGCTGCCGTCACCGAAGAGGCGCTCGAATTGGGGCAGGTCGGCGGGCGTGCTGATGATGAGAATCTCGCGAATGCCGGAGAGCATGAGAACGCTCAGCGGGTAATAGATCATCGGCTTGTCGTAGACCGGCATGAGCTGCTTGCTGACGGAGCGTGTCAGGGGGAACAGCCGGGTGCCGGAACCACCGGCCAGGATGATGCCTTTGTAGGGAGATTGGGCGGGCGAAGTCATGAGGTGGCGGCAAGCGCCCTACAAGCGGAGGCCGAGGCGCTCGCGCTGGTATTTGTCCGCGGATACGCGGTCGCACCAGGCGCGATTTTCCAGGTACCAGGCGATGGTTTTTTCCAGGCCGGTCTCGAAGCTTTCCGCCGGGGTCCAGCCCAGCTCGCTCTGGAGCTTGGCGCTATTGATGGCGTAGCGGCGATCGTGGCCGGGGCGATCCGCCACGAATGTCTTTTGGTCGCTATACGACTTGCCGTCCGGCCGCGGCGAGAGCCGGTCCAGCGTCGCGCAGAGCGTATCGACGATCTGCAGATTGGTGCGTTCGTGGTTGCCGCCGATATTGTACGTCTCGCCCAACCGGCCGGCGGCGAACACGCGGGCCACGGCGGCGCAGTGATCCCCCACGTAGAGCCAGTCCCGGATATTGCCGCCGTCGCCGTAAATCGGCAGCGGTTTGCCATCCAGGGCGTTGAGGATCATCAGCGGGATGAGTTTTTCCGGGAATTGGTACGGACCGTAGTTGTTGGAGCAATTCGTCGTCACGACCGGTAAGCCGTAAGTGTGGAAGTAAGCACGGGCGAAGTGATCGCTGGAGGCTTTACTGGCGGCGTAGGGGCTGTTCGGCGCGAAGGACGTCAACTCGGAAAAAGCGGCTTCGGTCGCGCTCAACGAGCCGTACACCTCGTCGGTCGAAACGTGCAAAAAACGGAAGGTGCGCGCCCGGGCCGGCGGGAGTTTCTGCCAATGCTGGCGTGCGGCTTCCAGCAGGCGGAAGCTGCCGAGCACGTTGGTCTGGACGAAATCCTCCGGGCTCTCGATAGACCGGTCCACATGGCTTTCCGCCGCGAAATGGACCACCCCGGCGATGTCGTGCGCGGCGAAGAGTTCCGTCAGCAGGGGCGAATCCGCGATGTCTCCCTGCACGAACGTGTAGCCTGGGTCGTCCTCGATGTCCGCGAGCGTGACGCGATTGCCGGCGTAGGTCAGTTTATCCAGGTTGACGACCCGGAACGAACCGTCGACGCCACGGAGCGCGCGCCGGACGAAATTCGAACCGATAAACCCGGCGCCGCCGGTAACGAGTAGACTGGGAATCACGGGTTGAGTAGCGACGATACAAATGGACGAGGTGAGCGCCGGGTGCGAAGCCGGCCACGGTGCAGACCGCTTACGCCTGCCAGCCGCGCAGAGCTTGTTCGATGGCGGTATGCACTTCCGTCATCTGGATGCCGGTCGCCTCGAGCTTCGTGGTGTCGAGCACGCAATTCGAACGGGGCGTGCGCGCGGCGATTTTCATGAACTCCGCTTCGTCGGCAAAAAAGCTGAATTCTTTGTCGCTGACGCCGCTGGCTTTGATCATCGCGACGACCTCCCGGGTGGTAACGCGGCCGGGATTGGTGACGTTGTACGTCCCGAAGGGCACGCGTTTGGACCAGCACTCGTAGGTGGCGCGGCAGAACTCGTCGAGTTGGGAAAGGGAATTGGCGGCTTCGAGCAGCCGGGCGTAGCGCATGAGCTTGGTCAGGTAGTTGCGCGGGCTATCGATCTCATTGAAGGGGATGCGCAGGCGCCAGACGTAGCAATCCCGCGCACCGGCCAGCACTTCTTCCCCGAGCGCCTTGGTGCCGCTGTAGAAGCTGCAATGGTTGGAGCGGAAGGAGAAATTCGGCGCGTCCTCCTCCGAAAAACCGCCGCCGCCGGGCTTCTCGCCGGTGAAAATGCAGCCGCTGGAGACGTGCCCCCAGGGGGTGCGGGTTTTTTCGCAGGCTTCCCGGATGCTGCCGGGGAGAACGGCGTTGCCGAAGACGCAGTTGGCCTTGTCGTCTTCACAGGCGTCGACATTGGGCTTGCCCGTGTAACCGGCGGCATTGATCAGGAACGTGGCGCGGCTTTCCGCCAGGAATTCGGCGAGTTGGTGCGGGTTGGTATAATCGATCTGTTTACGCACCAGATTGCGAAACTCGAGGCCGAGGCGGGTAAAAAGCTTTTGGTACGCCTGACCGACGTACCCCGAGCCGCCAAGTAAAATGATCATGGCACAAGATGCCGCAGGTCGGACGCGAGGGAAGGGAAAAAAGTCGTCGCCGGTAAGCCGTCAGAACGCGGTGAGCTCCGCAAAATGATCGGCGCAAATCTGCGACCAGGTTTCGAGCGAATCCCGACGCTCCCGCAGCTCGGCCGGAGTCAGGAAAGCAAGCTGCGTAATCATCGCCTCCCGTTTTTTGACCTCGGCGTTCTCCAATTGGAAGACATGGATGATGCCGAGATGGACCCGGCCGACCTCCGTGGAATCGTCGTTTAAAATGGCGCGCACGGTGTTCCGGTAAGCGCAGTCGACCGCAAGCTCTTCGTCGACTTCCCGTTGCACGCCGGCCAGATAGGAGTGCTCGTCGTAGGAAAACAGGCTCTCGTCGGCGTCGTTCAAATGGCCGCCGATGCCGATGGAGCCTTTCGCCACCAGGCGCTGCTCCCCAGCCTTCTTGCCCCGCACATAATGGAGCACGCGGTCGCCGTGGGTGAGCAGCACGTACGGGATGATCTGTTTGAGGGCCGGATCCTGTTCCGCCTGCGAGCGAGGCGCGAAAAAGTTGTTTTCCCGCGCCAGGATGGCCGGCAGATAACGCGGCACATCGAAGTCGAGACCTTGGAAGGCGCCCAGTTGATCGAAGAGGGAACGGCGGATCACCAGCACCATTTCCTCGCGTTGGCCAGTCGGCATAGGCGCGGACAATAGGCGGCACCGGGCCTCGCCGTCCAGCGCCAGTTCTTCAAGCGTCCAAGTAGCGCGCCAAGCGCTCGCGTAACAGCACCCGGGCGCGAAACAGCAGGCTCTTGACCGCAGGCACCGTCAGGTTGAGGACGGCGGCGATTTCTTCGTAGGAAAGCTCCTCGTAACGCCGCAGGACGATGGCCAGCCGCTGGGTCTCGGGCAGGTGTTCGATGGCGCTGGTGATCGCCTGCTGCAATTCTGCTTCGAGCAGAGTGGCGTCGGGGCCGGCGGCCTGCGTGTCTTCCAGCCGGGCGCTCCCTTCGTGGCCGGAAGTCTCCCCGGATGGGTCGGCGTCCAGGCTGATCGAGGGACGGTGTTTGCGCCGGCGCAACTCGTTAAAGACCAGATTGCGGGCGATGGTATACAGCCAGGTGGTAAACTTCGCCGTCGGCTCGTAGCGGGGGGCGGATTTCCACAGCCGCAAGAAAACCTGTTGCCCGATGTCCTCGGCATCGGCGGCGTCCCGGCCCAGCATGCGGGCGACGGTGCCCACGACCCGCTGCTGATGGCATTCGACCAGTTCGGCAAAAGCATCCCGATCTCCGCCCCGGATGCGCATCATCCAGAGCACGTCCTGCTCATCAGCCGTGACGGTGATCGTCGCGGGTTGCCGGTGCCCCTGGTTGAGCAGGGCAACTCCCGCCGGAGCGGCGGTCGGGGTAAGTCGGCTGGATTCCATGCAAATGAGCCCAGCGCAGGCAGTCGATCGTCCGATCTGCCCGATTTAACCGCTATGCTGGGGGAGAGTTGCGCGCCACTCGGGGTTTGAGCGGACGCCTGCCGATATGCTCGCGTTGATTCGTGCCCGCTTCAATAGCATGCTGCAGGCCAGCCAGGCCAGGCCACAGCTCAATCCGAGCAAGCCGGTTTGCGTTCGGCGCGTGATGTGGGAAAATTAGCTTGTGAAATTTTTCACAAGGGGTGGTTCATGCTAGCCCAATTGCTGCCGGCGGCTCTGCGCCCCGTCGCGGAGAAAGTCAGCGCTGGTGAGCGCATCAGTGACGCGGACGCCTGCGTGCTCTACGCGAGCACGGACCTCAACGCCATCGGCGCCCTGGCGGACGTCGTCCGCGAGCGCAAGAACGGAAACGTCGCCACGTACCTGCTCAACCGGTACATCAATTACTCGAATCTTTGCCTGCTCTCCTGCCAGTTCTGCGCCTTTGCCGCGCGCCGGCGCGATGCGCACGCTTTCGAACTGGCCATCCCGGAGATCGTCGCCAAGGTGCAAAGCGCTCTCGCGCAAGGGGCGACGGAAGTGCATATGGTCGGCGGCTTGCACCCGTCCCTGCGCGCGGAGTGGTACCTGGAGCTTTTGCAGAGCCTGCGGGCGTTGGATCCGCGCCTGCATCTCAAGTGTTTTACGGCGATCGAGATCCGGCATCTGGCGAAACGCGTCTTCAAACTGCCCCTGGCGGAGACCTTGGAGCGTCTGCGCGCGGCCGGCCTGGACTCATTGACCGGCGGCGGTGCGGAGATCTTCGATCAGTCCGTGCGGGACCGGATCTGCCTGGGCAAGGAAACGGCCGATGAATGGCTGGAGACGCACCGCACCTGGCACCAGATGGGAGGCCGCAGCACCTGCACGATGCTGTTCGGGCACGTCGAAACGATGGCCCAGCGGGTCGATCACTTGCGCCGGCTGCGGGAACTGCAGGACGAGACGCACGGGTTCACGGGCTTTATTCCGTTCGCGTTCGTGCCGGAGGGCGTGACCCGCGAATTGCGCGAGTTGCCGCATACCACAGGGTTCGACGAGCTGCGCAACCTCGCCGTCAGCCGCATCTATCTGGATAACTTCGACCACATCACGGCGTATTGGGTCGCGATGGGACTGCCGTTGGCGCAAGTGGCGCTCGGCTACGGCGTCGATGATCTGCACGGCACGATCATGGAAGAGAAAATTTTCCAGATGGCCGGCGCAAAGACGGGACAGGGGCAAACGGTCGCGGCGCTGGAGAACGCCATCCGGGAAGCGGGGCGCGAACCTTGTCAGCGCGATTCCCACTATAATCGTATCGCCCGGACGAGCCTGGCACCCGCGCCCGTCCCTGTGCCGGCGCTGGCTTACGCATGAAGGTCGCCGCGCCGCGCATCGGCTGCGTGCGCTATTTGAATTCGAAGCCGCTCATCCACGGCCACGCAACCGGTGTTTCCTTCGAGACCCCTGCCAGCCTGGCAGACGGCCTGCAAAGCGGCCGCCTGGACGTGGCACTGGCGCCGATTTTCGAGTTGATCGCCCGGCCGGGCTATTTGGTGGTGGATGATGTGGCCGTCGCGAGCCGCGGACTGGTCTACAGTGTGGTGATCGCGTACCAGGGTGAACTGGCGAACTTGCGCAAGCTGTACCTGGACCCCGCCTCCCGGACGTCCGTTAATCTCCAAAGGGTTCTCCTAGCGGAGCTTTATGGTCTGGCGCCCGCGGAGGAGATGTTGCCGGCCGACTTTGCTCCCGAGTCGCTGGGAGCGGGTGAAGGCGCGCTGCTGATCGGTGATCTGGCGCTCGATTTCCGCGTCCGGCACGGTGCCTCCTGTTCCTATTTTGACCTAGGGGAAGCCTGGCAACGGCTGACGGGCCTGCCGTTCGTTTTTGCCGCCTGGCTGCTGCGCCTGGGGGTGGCGGGCGCCCCAGCTCTGGCTGACGAACTGCGCGCCTGGCGGGCAGAGGGCGAGAACGCCATTGAAGCCATCGTGCAGGCAGAAACCCGCTATACGCCGGCCCTGACCCGCGCCTACCTGACCGAACACATCCGCTTCCGCCTGGGAGCGGCCGAAAAGCAGGCGATAGCCGAGTATGCCCGCCTCCTGCGCGAGCACGGCTTGGTGACGGGGCCGCCGTTTGCCGCGCCACACTGGACTTGAACGCGGCGGGCGGCTTAAGCTGCCAGCCGCAGTTTAGCCCTACCGTCCCATGAGCTCGTTCGACTCCACCCAGAGCAGGATTCTCGTCACCGGCGGCGCCGGATTCATCGGTAGCGCGCTGATCTGGGACCTCAACCAGCGCGGGGTGGACGATATCCTGGTGGCGGACTTCCTGGGCACGGACGAGAAATGGAAAAATCTCACGCCGCTGCGTTTCAACGACTATCTGGAAGCAGACGATTTGCTGCGGCGGCTGGAAGCGGAGGACCCAGCGCTCGCGGACATCGACCTCGTTTTCCATCTCGGGGCCTGCTCCGCCACAACTGAACGTAACGCGGCATACCTCATCCAGAACAACTTCGAGTACACCAAGACGCTGGCCCGCTGGTCGCTTGCCCACGATGCCCGGTTTGTTTACGCCTCCTCGGCGGCCACTTACGGCGACGGCACGGCCGGCATGAGCGATCTGGAGCCGGATCTGCACGCCTTTCGGCCGCTGAATATGTACGGCTACTCCAAGCATCTCTTCGATCTCTACGCCGCCCGCCACGGCTTCCTCGACGGCATTGTCGGCCTGAAATATTTCAATGTTTTCGGTCCCAACGAGGACCATAAGGGCGACATGCGCAGCCTGGTGCACAAGGCTTACGGCCAGATCGTCGAGACTGGCTCCTTGCAGCTCTTCAAGAGCCACCGCCCGGATTATCGCGACGGGGAGCAACAACGGGACTTCCTTTACGTCAAGGACGCGGTGAACCTGACCATTGAGCTGGCGGAGACCGCCACGGCTGGGGGGCTGTTCAACGTCGGTTCGGGCCAGGCGCACACCTGGCTGGAGTTGGCGGACGCCATTTTCGTCGCATTGAGCCGTGGCCCGAAGATCGAGTTTATCGACATGCCGGCGGCCCTGCGGCCCAAATACCAGTATTTTACCCAGGCCGACCTGACGAAGCTGCGCGGCTACTGCAAGGACGTGACCACAACCCCGTTGCGCGCGGCTGTTGCGGACTACGTGCAAAATTACCTCGTGCCGGGTCGGCGGCTGGGGGATGAGGCGGACACCCGCGCGCCGGCCGCCGGTTCGGCGAAATGAGGCTTGTTTGCGAGCGGCCTGTCAGCTAGAAATTTGATCCAGGGAATCTTAGGGTGCGCTTGGAAGAGCCGCTCGGAAAAAATTTTGTATTCACCGCAGAAAAGTTTTGACCTGAATCCAGCGAGCCCACTATATCTAGTGGTAGTTCTTTGAATGCAGACACCATACATGGTGCTTTGTTCGCGGATGAGGGATTTTCGAGGGTTTCCTTGAAAGCTCTCCTCGGCGAACGGGAACGGGCGATTGCCGGCCTGAGTTCCGTGCTTGTAGCAGCGCGGCTTGGGCGGGCCTGCGTCCGTCCGTACCACGGACTGGGGCGGGTTCTTCCTCCGCTGGCGCAAGGCGTGCCGAACGCCCGTGCCGGATGGGGGGTTTTTCGCGCCGCGGCGGAAGCCGATTTCGCCGCCAGGTCCGGTCATCGGGGTGTATGGTCTGCCATCTTCAAGGAGTTCCTTTCGCTCTAGTCCATTTTGAAATTTACCGCATCGCTCATGACTGCCGCCGACTCCCAGATTCAGCTTGGTTTGATGATCGCCACCCCGACCGAGGCGGATCGCCTTGTCGTCCGTAAACGCGACGGCCGCTTGGCCCCGTTCAACGAAGCCCGTATTCAATTGGCGCTGGAAAGTGCCTTCCGGGCGGAACTGGAACTTGAGGCAAATGACCGGTTGCCCGCCGATCAGGCCACGTCCATTGCCTACCTGACGGCGTCCGTGATGGAGAGGGCGCTGCAACTGGTGGCGCACGGCAAGGAACTGGAGGTCGAGTTGATCCAGGACCTGGTGGAAACCGAACTGATGCGTTCGGGCCAACACCTGATTGCCCGCCGTTACATCCTGTATCGGGAAGAGCGCAAAAAGGCCCGCCTGCTGCGCACGCCGCGCGAGGCGGCCGAACCGGGCGCCCCGGTGATCCACGTGACGCACCGCAACGGTACGTCCACGCCGCTCGATCCGCAGCACGTCCGGCGCAAGTTGATCCGCGCCTGCGCCGGCCTGGATGACCGTTGCGACTGGCGGGGCATGGCGGAAGAGACCCTCTCGAACCTGTACGATGGGGTCCGTCTGGAGGAGATCGACAAGGCCATGATTTTCGCGGCCAAGGCCCGGATCGAACGGGAGCCAGCCTACAGCTTCGTGGCCGCCCGGTTGCTGCTCAACGTGATCTATCGCGAGGTGCTCCCGAGCGATGCCGATGATAACCAGAACGCCGCCAGCCTGGAAATTAGCCACCGCACCCACTTCGCCGCGTATTTGCAGCATGGGGTCGATCTGGGCCGGCTGGATAGCAGTCTGCTAACCTTCGATCTCGCCAAGATCTCGAGCGCATTGCGGCTGGACCGGGACACCCGGTTTACCTACATGGGGTTGCAGACGGTCTATGACCGCTACCTGACGCACTCGGCGGGCCGGCGGCTGGAGACGCCGCAGTATTTCTGGATGCGCGTGGCCATGGGGCTGGCGGTCATCGAAAACGAGCAGAAGAACGAGCGCGCCATTGAGTTCTACGAACTCTTGTCGTCCCTGCGTTTCGTCAGTTCGACGCCGACGCTCTTCAACAGCGGCACGCTGCATCCGCAGCTCTCGTCCTGCTATCTCAGCACCGTCATGGACGACCTGGAGCACATCTTCAAGGTTATCAGCGACGATGCGAAGCTCTCCAAATGGGCCGGGGGCCTGGGCAACGATTGGACGAATGTGCGCGGGACGGGAGCGATGATTCGCGGCACCAACGGCGAAAGCCAGGGCGTCGTTCCGTTCCTGAAAGTCGCCAACGACACGGCCGTGGCGGTCAACCAAGGCGGCAAGCGCAAAGGCGCGATGTGCGCCTACCTGGAAACGTGGCACCTGGACATCGAAGATTTCCTCGAGCTGCGCAAGAACACCGGGGACGAACGCCGCCGCACCCACGACATGAACACGGCGAACTGGATTCCCGATCTGTTCATGAAGCGCGTGGCGCGCAACGAACGCTGGACGCTATTTAACCCCAGCGATTGCCCGGATCTGCACGATCTCTACGGCCGCGCCTTCGAAGAGCGCTACGCCGAGTACGAGGCTATGGCGGACCGCGGCGATTTGCCGCTCTTCCGTCAGGTGGACGCGGTCACCCTCTGGCGCAAGATGCTGACCATGCTCTTTGAGACCGGCCACCCGTGGCTCACGTTCAAGGACCCCTCCAACATCTGCTCGCCGCAGGACCATGTCGGGGTGGTGCATTGCTCGAATCTTTGCACCGAGATCCTGCTCAACACGTCCGAGGAGGAAATCGCGGTCTGCAACCTCGGCTCGATCAATCTGGCCGAGCATATCGCCGATGGCGGCCTCAATGCCCCGCTGCTCGAGCAGACGATCCGGACCGCCATGCGGATGCTCGATAACGTGATCGACATTAACTACTATCCCACGCCCGAGGCCCGCACCGCCAACTCCCGGCACCGGCCCGTCGGCCTGGGGCTGATGGGCTTTCAGGACGCGCTGTACAAGCTCGAGCTGCCCTACGCCAGCGATGCCGCGGTGGATTTCGCGGATCGCAGCATGGAATTGATTTCCTACCACGCCATCCTGGCTTCGACGGCGCTGGCGCAGGAACGCGGCACGTATCAGACCTATCGCGGCTCGAAGTGGGATCGCGGCCTGCTGCCGATGGACGCCGCTGGTTTGCTGGCGCGGGAGCGCGGCGGGTATCTGGACGTGGACCGGTCCTCGACGCTGGATTGGACGGTGGTGCGCCAGGCGATCAAGAAACACGGCATGCGCAACAGCAACACCATGGCCATCGCGCCCACCGCCACCATCTCCAATATCACGGGCGTGGGCCAATCCATCGAGCCGACCTACAAACACCTCTTCGCGAAATCGAACCTATCGGGCGAGTTTACGACCATCAACGTGTACCTGATCGAGGCGCTCAAGAAGCTCGATCTCTGGGACACGGACATGATGGAAGATCTGAAGTATTACGACGGCGTTTTGGCCGACATCGAGCGCGTGCCCGAGCACATCAAGGAGATTTTCCGGACCGCGTTCGAGATCGAGCCGCGTTGGATGATCGAGTGCGCCAGCCGGCGCCAGAAGTGGATCGACATGGGCCAGTCGCTCAATCTTTATCTCGCCGCACCGAACGGCAAAAAGCTCAGCGATATGTACACGCTGGCGTGGATCAAGGGATTGAAGACCACCTATTATCTGCGCACGCTGGCCGCCACCCAGATCGAGAAAAGCACGCTGGATGTAAACCGCCGCGGCATGCAGCCGCGCTGGATGAAGAACAAGAGCGCCAGCGCTGGCGTGCAGATCGAACGGCCGACAGCCGCATCGGCGACTCCGGTGCCGGTCGAACCAGCTGCGGCCGCCCCGGAGCCCGAGGTCGAACCCGCGACCCTGGTCAAGTCTTGCAGCATCCTCGATCCCACTTGCGAGAGCTGCCAATAAACCCCCTTTCCTGATCTAGTTTCCTACCGCCCAAGTCCTATGTCCTGCTGCAACGCCACCGATACCCGTCCCACGTTCCACGATTTGTCCCGCCGCATCGATGCCGACGAGAAACGCCTCATCAATTGCCGCGCCGTCGATGTCAACCAGCTCATGCCCCTGAAGTACCAGTGGGCTTGGGAGCATTACCTCAACGGTTGCGCGAACCACTGGATGCCGACGGAAGTCTCCATGCAGCGCGACATCGAGCTCTGGAAATCCAACCGGCTCAACCCGGATGAACGCCGCGTCATCATGCGCAACCTGGGCTTTTTCTCGACCGCCGAGAGCTTGGTGGGCAACAACATCGTCCTGGCGATCTTCAAGCACATCACCAATCCCGAAGCGCGCCAGTACCTGCTCCGGCAGGCCTTCGAGGAAGCGATCCACACCCATACCTTCCACTACATCGTGGAGTCGCTCGCGCTCGATCAGCGCGAGGTCTTCAACATGTATCACGAGGTGAACGCGATCCATGACAAGGATGCCTTCGAGATGACGCTGACGGCCGACATCATGGACCCGAACTTCTCCACGGAGACGGTTGAAGGCGTCCAGAAGTTCATCAAGAACCTGATCGGCTTCTACGTCATCATGGAGGGAATTTTCTTCTACTCCGGGTTTGTCATGATGCTTTCTTTCAAGCGGCAGAATCGCATGGCGGGCGTCGGCGAACAGTTCGAGTACATCATGCGCGATGAAAGCGTGCATCTGGCGTTCGGCGCGGATTTGATCAACGGGATCAAGGCCGAAAACCCGGAAGCCTGGACGGCGGAGCTCGAAGAGGAGATCGAAGCGATGATCGGCAAAGCCGTTGAACTGGAGATCGCCTATGCGGAAGACTGTCTGCCAACGGGGATTCTCGGGCTCAACGCGAACCTGTTTCGCGAGTACGTCCAGCATGTGGCGGATCGCCGGCTGGAGCGGATCGGGATGAAAGCGCGTTTCGGATCGCGCAATCCGTTCCCCTGGATGAGCGAAACGATCGATCTCGGCAAGGAGAAGAATTTCTTCGAGACGCGCGTCACGGAATATCAGACCGGTGGCGCCCTGGCCTGGTAATGCCCCCGAATTGGGGCAGATAAATAGTGCTTGTGCCAGTGTAAACGCTTCGCTTTGATGGGCGGCGATGTACCCGCTGTCCCCCTGGAGAGTCGTCGCCTTTGCCTCGGCGCGCGTTGCCATTTGGCTGTTGCCGGTTATTGCCGGTGGCTTGGTGCTGCCCATGGCCGGGCTGCAAGCGGCGCCAAAAGCGGCGCCAAAAGCGGCGGCTAAAGTTCCTGCCCAGATCGGCCAGCCGGTGGAGTGCGGGGTGGCTTCCTGGCATGACCCGGCCAGTCCCGGTGGTTGCCGGACGGCGAGTCAACGGCCCTGGAAGGCCACCGAGATGGTTGCCGCCCATAAGACGCTGCCGCTCGGCACGGTGGTGCGGGTCTTCAATATGACGAATGGCCGCATGGTGGTGGTGGTGATCACCGACCGTGGGCCCTACCGGCGCGGCCGCATCATCGATGTGAGCCGCAGTGCCGCGCAAAAGCTCGGCTTGATCGGCAGCGGCACCGCGCACGTACTGGTGGAAAAGGTCCTGCCCGGCGAGTCCTGATGTATTCGCCGCGTAGCGGCTCCAAAAAAAGGTAGGGATCTCTCTCCGAGCGACTCCGAAGCTGTCTGACCGCGCCTCAGACTCGCCTAGGCCGCACTAACGATGGCGCGCGTTTTTCCAGACAGTTACGGAGTCGCTCGGAGTAAGAGCGATCCCTGATACCGTCTCCAAAGTTAATCACCGGCGACGTGGGAAGGCTAGCCCGAAGCCTGCCCCAGCAGCCGCGTCGGCGGTGAATAACTTTGCCGCCGCGTCAAAAAGTGCTGTCAACGATTTGCGTTCGCCGCAAGTTAAGGGCGCTCGCATGGCCACGCCGCCAGGACAGTCCAGCGATCCGAGCTCCTCGAGAGCTTTGGGTAGATCACTGACTGGCGGCGCTTTGGCCTCTGCCCAGAAGTCTGAGAGAACTACATCCCACGAGGATCCTGTATCAGGTCGACTGGCGGCAGAGCCACGGCGGTGCGTGCCCACCACCTCCACTCCTCCACCCACCAAGCAAATGTCAGACTGGACTATCATCACGCACTACGCCGGCTTCGATTGGGCCAAAAACCAGCATGATATCATTATCGTTGATCGCACAGGCCAGATCGTAGCCGACTTCCAAATCGAACACTCCGGCCCTGGTTGGCAGAGCTGGCGCGAGCGCATCGCGGCTTATCCTGGCCTGGCCGTGGCCATTGAGACCAACCAGGGAGCTGCCATCGAGCAACTCCTCGCCAGCCACTGCACGCTTTACCCGGTGCAGCCAAAAAGCGCCCAACGCTATCGCGAACGCAAGGTGCCAAGTGGCAACAAGACCGATCGACTCGACGCCTGGAGCCTGGCTGACGCCTTGCGCGTCGATGGCCATGGCTGGAAGCCGCTCGCGCCACAGGACCCTTTGCTGGCCGAGTTGCGCTTGCTCTGCCGCGACGAGGTCGCCTTGATCGAAGAACGCACGGCTTTGATCAACCAACTCCAACAAGCCCTCTACGAGTATTATCCCACCGCGCTCGAGGCCTTTACCGACTGGAGCTCTCCGGCGGCCTGGGCCTTTGTCGAAGCCTTCCCCGCGCCGGAGCTCTTGCGCCAAGCCGGCCAGCGCCGCTGGGAGAAGTTCCTCCATGCGCACAAACTCTTTCGGCCTCAGACCGCCGCCGCGCGCCTGGAGAGTTTTGCACGGGCAGGCCAGTTTGGCGCCAGTGTGGCCGTCACCCGCGCCAAGAGCCGCCTGGCCCTGACCCGGGCGCGGATGCTGCGCGTGCTGCAGAACCAGCTCAACGACTATCGGGCGCAGATCGAAAAGCTCTTTGCCGAGCACCCCGATCATGATCTCTTTGGCTCGCTGCCTGGCGCTGGCGCCAAGCTCGCCCCCAGACTCTTGAGCGAACTGGGCTCCGATCGCTCCCTGTTAGCCGACGCCCAGGCTCTGCAGTGCCTGGCCGGCACCGCCCCGGTAAGCTATCAGTCCGGCCAAGCCCACCGCGTGCATCTGCGCCGGCACTGCAACAAACACCTGCGCGCGACGGTCCATCTCTGGACCGATCTGAGCCGGCGCTGCTGTCCTTGGGCCGACGTCTACTACCAGGCACTAAGAAAACGGGGCAAAAGCCACGCCTGCGCCCTGCGTTGCCTCGGTCAGCGCTGGCTCAAAATCCTCTGGAAAATGTGGCAGACCCACCAGCCGTATCTGGCAGACCTCCACACCCGTAACCAGCTCCAGCATGGCTCCTGGGTACTCAAACTTAACCCCGCTTAAACCCCCCTTCTTGATGCCAACAACTTCAATCAAAAATCAATTTGCAGCACAGAGAACATCTACCTGATGCGACCGGCAGCTTCGCTGCCTCTGGCGCTACGCTCGGCGCCCGCCGAAGGCGGCAAAGCACGAGTTTTTGTGCAGGACTTCGATCGAGGAGAAGCCGGCGGATTGCAGTAGTTCCAGTTGGAATCGCAGTGAACGCGGTGTGTCCTCCTGCTCGATGTACGCGAAGACCTGCTCCCGGTAGGCGTCGTCTTTGAGCGCCGTGAGATATTCGCCGTAGCGCCGCCACATGATGGCGTGTACGGCCGGATCATCGTGCGTGACCAGGTCCGAAATCCAAAAGGAGCCGCCTGGGCGCAGGGCCTGGTAAATCTTCGTGAAGGTGGCCCGCCATTCCTCCTCCCCGCGCAGATGATGGAGCACCGCTGCCGCTGTCACGATGTCCAGGCTCCGAGCCGGCAACGCGATGTCCCGAATGTCTCCCTGCACCGTTTGCACCGACCCCGGCAAGGCGGCGTTCACGCGCTTCGCGGCGCGATCCAGCATGGGCTGGCTCAAGTCGACCAGCGTGACGTTCAAACCAGGCAGCCGCTGGAGGAGCTTGAGCGAATAGTTGCCCGCCCCGCAGCCGATATCCAATAAGTCGCGCGCTTGCGGACTCACGGCGGCTGCCGCCTCCGCGATCAAATCCAACGCCAATGGTGCATCGACCGTGGCCGACTGGCCGGTGGCGAGGTTCGAGAAGCGTTCGACCTCCTGATCAAAACGGGCGCGGATCTGCGCGACAGATGATTTCACAGGCTTGCCGCTACCGCACACCCCTTGTGTTCGCAAGCGGCGTGGTTAACCTTGCGCCGTGAACCTCAACGTCGTGCCGCAACTGCTCGGACGCATCAGCAACCGCACCAAGCTGATTGCCGTGGGCATTGTGGCTTTTTTGCTCGGCTTGATGCTTGCCGGACGCGGGGCGGAAAGCGTCAACGGACGCTACGTTCCATGGGGAGAGAACTATCTGCTGGATACGCGCAGCGGCGACGTCTGGGTCATCGACGCAAACCACCGCTTCAAGAAATACGCCTCGCTGCCGTATTTCTAGGCTGTTCAAACTACTTGTTGAAGACCTTCTTAATGTCTCCAACTTTCTTCTGCACCTTGCCGCCAGCTTTCTCGGCGGTGCCTTTGTCCGCCATTTTGGGATCGTTGGTGGCCTGACCGGTCTTTTCCTTGATCTTGCCTGTCACCTCTTTCGCGGCGCCCTGAATTTTATCGGTAGTGCTTGATTTCATAGGTTAGTTCTACTGGAAGCACATTCGAGACCGTGGCGAGGGTTGGCCGTATGCGTCAGGAAGCGCCTGGCTGCTACGATTAGCGCCGGCGGCGTTCAGGGGCCGGCGTGATCTGCGGTCTGCTGACGGCAAGCTTGTTCCCCTTGAACTTGATGCCGTTTAGTTTCTCGCGAATCTCGTCCTCGTGTTCACTGGAAACGTCAACCAGAGACTCGCGCTCGAAGATCTGAATCAGCCCGACCGCCTCTTTCTCCAGCCGCGTCACGCCGGAAATCACCCCGACCAGGTCGCCCGGGCGAATTCCATGCGTCTCGCCAACGCTAAACAGCAGTCGCGTCATCCCGCGCTCGTGTGAATTGGCGGCGGGCGGACGATCAGGGCGCCGTCCTGGCTTGGGTCGCGAGGGCCGCGCCGGCTCGTCCGCTGCGCGGTCGTCGCGGCCGCGTGCGGGCGGGATGAAAGCCGTCCGCGCCTCGTCGGGCGGGCGCAGCCCGCGGGTGCTGACGTCGGCCGGCCGTTGCTCCCGGGCTTCCGGCGGTGGCGCGGCAGCAGCAGCGGGTGCCTTGGCCGGTTTTTCGCTCGTTGGGGAGAGCAGATGAATCAGGGCAGACGCGATATCGGTCGGCGCATGCCCCGCTTCGAGGAGCCGGTCTAGCGCCGCGTCCTGGCGCGGGTAATTGGCCGCGGCGAGCGTCTCGCGCAACCGCTCGAAAAGCGCCTCGGTCTTGCGCTCCTCGACTTCATCGAGCGTCGGGACGCGCTGGCGCTGGATCCGGGCCTTGGTAAAGCGCTGGATGTTCTCCAGCTTATAAATCTCGCGCCCGGCCACGAAGGTGATCGCCTTACCTTTCTTCCCGGCGCGTCCCGTCCGGCCGATGCGGTGGACATAATCCTCGCCATCGTGCGGGAGATCGTAATTGAAGACGGCTTCGACGTCATCGACATCCAACCCGCGCGCCGCGACATCCGTGGCCACCAGCAGTTCGCACTGGCGCTGGCGAAAACGGCTCATGACGCGTTCCCGCATGGCCTGGCTGAGATCCCCGTGCAACGCCTCCGCCCGGTAACCGCGCGCGACCAGGTGGCTCGTGAGTTCATCGACCATGACCTTGGTCGCGCAGAAGACGATGGCCAGCTTGAGGTCTTCGAGGTCGATCAAACGGCAGAGAACCTCCAGTTTGGCCCGGCGATCCACCTCGTAGTACGTCTGCGCGATATCTGGGATCGTGAGCGCGGACGACTCGATGCGCACGTTGACCGGGTCCTTCGTAAAACGCCGGATGAGCGCCTGGATGGCGGGTGGCAGCGTGGCAGAGAAGAGGATGGTCTGCCGCTCCGGAGGCGCCTGCGCCAGGATCGTCTCGATGTCTTCGCGAAAACCCATGTCCAGCATGCGATCCGCCTCGTCCAGCACGATGGCGGTGACTTCGCCCAGCTTCAGCGTGCCGCGTTGCAGGTGATCCATGACGCGGCCCGGCGTGCCGATGATAATCTGCGCGCCATCGCGCAGGCCGCGCAATTGCCGGTCGTAGGACGCCCCGCCGTAGATGGGCAATTCGCGCACGCCGCGTTTGAAGAGGGCGAACTGCGCCACATCGTCGGCCACCTGCATTGCGAGTTCCCGCGTCGGGCACAGCACCAGCGCCTGCGGCACCCGCCGCTCCGGTTTGACGCGCTCGATGAGCGGGATGGCAAAGGCGGCGGTCTTGCCGGAGCCCGTCTGGGACTGGCCGATGACATCACGGCCGCTCAGGAGGATCGGGATCGTCTCCGATTGGATGGGCGTGGCTTCCTCGAAACCCAGTTTGGCGACCGCCTTGAGCAGCTCCGCCGAGAGACCGAGTTCCGAGAACAGCTTTTTCGTCATATCTCCCTGTACGCGAACGTTGCCCCCGCGTCGAGATCGGCGAATGTGACGGTCACGCCGCCATGCCCGCCAAGAAAGCCGAGTTGAAGCGTTGCGCCTGGGCGCGAACGGAGCCGTCCATCGCTTACCACGACAGGGAATGGGGCGTGCCGCAGCACGATGACCGCAAGTTATTCGAGTTCCTGATCCTCGAGGGCGCGCAGGCGGGCCTGAGTTGGGAAACGATCCTCAAGCGCCGCGCCGGGTACCGGGCCGCCTTTGACGGGTTCGACCCGCGCAAGGTGGCCCGCTACGACCAGAAGAAGATGCATAGCCTGCTTCAGGATGCCGGCATTATCCGTAATCGCCTGAAAGTGGCCTCGGCCGTGACGAACGCGCAAGCTTTTCTCCGCGTGCAGCAGGAGTGCGGCAGTTTCGACCGTTACTTGTGGGGGTGGGTGGCCAACGGCGCGGCCGAGGCAGAGTCCAACGGCGCCGGACGCGTGACCCGGACGGCGATCTCCGACGCGCTCAGCCAAGACTTGCAAAAGCGCGGCTTTCGCTTCGTCGGCACGACCATTTGCTACGCGCTGATGCAGGCCATCGGGATGGTCAACGATCATGAGCCGGACTGCTTTCGCCACCGGCAGATCGCCGGGTCACGGGAATGATCGTCCCACAGTAGCGGCCCGGAATCCTGGGGTGGCGAATGGTATAACCTCTGCTTGATTAACACTGTGTTCCTGTCCCTTGCCTCGCGTGTTCCGAAGGTGCAGGCGTTTCTGGACCGATTTGTCCCCGCGGACATGCTGGATGATGCCGAGGGTCGGCGACGCTGCCAGCTTTTCGTTGTGTTCAGCGTGGTGGGGTTTGTCTTCGGAATGCTTTTCGGCGGGTTTTATCTGTCGATCGGGCATTACTGGGGAGCCGCCATCGTTTTCGGCTGCACCGTGGCACTGGCGGCCGGCCCATTGGTCGTGCGCGGCGCCGGCCTCGAAGGGGCGGCGAATTTATACGCCTTTGTCCTGGTGCTGGGTTTTACGGGACTGACTGCGATTGAGGGCGGCATTCATGGTCACGCGGTCGCCTGGCTCGCCGTCTTGCCGCTTTGCACATCCATTCTCGTGGGCGAGCGGACGTGTCTGCGTTGGAGCGCGATTTGTTTCGCCGTCATGGCAGCATTTTGCGTGGCCGATCTCGGCGGACACGGGTTCCCACGTCTCTATGCTCCGCGCTGGGAATCGATCATCACTTCGGCCGGCTATTTGAGCCTGACGGTGTTCATGTCGCTGGTCGGCGTCCTGTACGAGCGTGGCCGGCGCCGCTCGTTGGTGAAGCTGCAAACAGCCTTGGAAGCGCTCTCGGAGGCGAACACGCAATTGCACCATCTGAATCAGGAGCGCAGCGAATTCCTGGGCATGGCGGCGCACGACCTGCGCACCCCGCTTAATTCGATCAGCGGATTCGCGCAGTTGATCCAGAGCTTCAGCCCGGAGATGAACGATCTGCAAAGCGATTCGCTCCAGCGCATCCTGAACGCCAGCGCACGAATGCGAGACTTGCTTGACCGCCTGTTGAGCGTGCGCGCCATCGAAGAGGGCAAGCTCGAGTTGAAGTCCGAGCGTTGCGATATCGGCGTGCTGGTGGCGGGATTGCTGGTCAATCACCGGTTGGCGGCGGCGGCCAAGGAGATCTCGCTGACCTTCGTGCCGCCCGAGGAGGTCGCCTGGGCACAAGCCGATCTGGCCTCGACCGCCCAGATCCTGGACAACCTGGTCTCGAATGCGCTCAAGTTTTCGCCGCGCGGCCGGGCCGTGACTTTGCGGGTATCGCGGAACAAGGAGGGCGTCGCCGTCGAGGTGCAGGATGCCGGCCCCGGCTTGAGTGAAGAGGATCAACGCAAGCTGTACGGGAAGTTCGCGCGCCTAAGCGCGCAGCCGACGGGGGGCGAGTCCTCGAATGGCTTGGGCCTGTCCATTGCCAAGCGCCTGGCCGAGAGTATGGGCGGCGATCTGACGTGCCGCAGCAAGCTGGGCGACGGCGCGACTTTTGTGCTGACGTTGCCAGGGGCGGCGGCGGACGCGCCTAAACCCGTCCAGCGGCCCGAGTTTCCGCGCCGGGACATGGAGATGGACCTGACCGATCTGCCGCAACGCGAGCCGGCCGGACGGACGGCGCCGATGCGCTAGATGAGTCTAGAGGCCGATGCCGGTGACGCCCACGAATGATCCGCCACCCCCAAGCTCCTGCTTGAAGAAAGCGATGAACCACACCCTCCTCAATGCATGATCGTCACGCCCATCAACCCGACCACGACTTCCGTTGAGAGGGTTTCCAGTGTGACGCTTTGCAGGGTGACGCCTGGCCGCAGGCGCCAATTGAGCAGGACGGCGCGGCAGTTGGTGCCAAGCTGCACAGTCGTGGGCGGAATCTTCGGCAGTGAGAAGCCGTCGCGCCGGTAGTCGTAATCGTTGCCGGCAAACGGGCAGAGCGTCCAGAAATTGAACGGCGGGGTGATTTCCAGTTTCTCGACCACGTCATCCGCGTACTTCATCCGCAGCTCGGCATTCGGGATGCGAACCTCCATGGGGTTGGTCGTCCCGCAGATGAGCAACCACGCCGCGTTGCCCTTCTGGTTCACCGCAACTTCGACCGTCTTGGGCCAGTTATCCCAGCGCGAGGTAAAGGCGATGTTCTTTTGCTCGGCGGAGAACTGGAACGGCACCCCGTTGCCTGCCAACAGCCGCCCGCTCGGATCGAGAAGCGTGCTTACGTTGGCCAGGTCGATCTTCGGCCCAGGTCCGCCCTTGTAACTCTGCCAGGAGGAATAGCCGTCGATGCCGATGCGCAGCGAACAGGTGTTGGGCCGCGGGGAGACATATTCCTGATGGTAAATCTCGCGAATGTCTCCGTTGAGGTGGGAACGCATATCCACCGGAGTGAATTGCGCGCCGGCGGAGACGTCGCTGTTGGTCTTGTCCGCCAGCAGCTGATCGGCCTTCACGTCGGTGACATGGATCTTGAAAATGCGCCATTGTTTCGCATCGCCAGTTTCCGTTAGGCCAAAGACCTCGTGGTCGCCGGCATTGGTTGACCACGTCCCGGTGATCGCGCCATCGGAAATTTGGCCATGATCGAGAGCGCCTTCGGGATCGTGCCAATCGATGATCGTGCCGTCCTCCGCCCGCAGCTTCGCGGGCTCGCCGGAATTTCCGGAAAGAGAAACGGCGGGGTAAACCTTGAGGGAGTCATTCGTTGTCACCGCAATATCGGCGGACGACGCTGAAGGGAGCTCGAGGACGACCAGGCTGCGGCCGAAGCCGGGCTCGAGTTTCCATTGCACCGGCTTGCCGTCGACGGTGACGGCCTGAACGCCACGGGTCGAGATGGGCACCTGCACCTCCAGCGGCGCGGCCTGGGACAGCGTCACTTTCAGGTGCATGGTCCTACCGTCCCGCTGGTAGCTGAGCGAGAAGTCAGGAGTCTTCAGCGACGCGTGGTCCCAGTCAGTGGGGAACTGCGGCGTGAACTTCACGATCTTGTCGGGATAATCGGGCACGAAGCCGAACAGGCCTTCGACCACGTAGCGCGCGAACATGCTGTTGCAGTCGTTGAAGTCGGTTCCGCCCGCCGGGTGACCCATGTCCCCGGGCACGTTGCCGAAGAGAAGCTGCTGTGGGAACATGCCGCGGAAGACCTTCCAGCCCTCGTCTGGCAGGCCCGCCTGGCAATAGGCCAGCGCGAGCTGGTAATCGTCGCCCGACCACATCTCGCGCACCGACCAGATGGACGGCACCCAATTGGAGGGCCAGCACTGCTCGCCGCCGTAGGGCATCTTTTCACGCTCGAGCGCGAACTCGGTGTAGTAGAGCGCCTCGGCCGATTGCTCCATGGTGAGCAGGCCCGCATCAATGGGGCAGAAGATGGCGTAAAGCCAGCCGCTCTCGTGCAGGCGCTTGAGGCCATATTGCTCGCGATAGGCGCCGGGGTAACCCTTGGCCTGATTCCAGAGCAGGTTGAAAAATCCGTCGTGGATCCGCTCCACAGCCCGGCGATGCAGTTGCACGCCCGCCTCGTCGCCGGCGCGTTCAGCCAACTGCAGCGCCGTTCGTTCCGCGCGGTAGGCGTAGGCGGTTTCCTCGGAGGTGCCGCCGCCATTGTACCATTGGTCGTCCGTGGGCCAGGTGTTCGCGTAGCTCTCGTAGATGCCGAGGCCACTGGGATCGAAACAGTCCTTGATGTACTCGCAATCGAGATCCAGCGACGGCTTCAGCAGCTTCTCCAGCTCGGGATCGCCCGTTGAGCGCCAGGCGTGCTGGATCTGGTCGAAAAACTGGGTCTGCATGTCGTAGTGGTTCGGCTGATGGAAATCGACCCGGCCCTTGCCGAACATGCGTGAATCCGGCGCCTGGCTGGTCAGGCCAATGATGGGATCGGCATGCGGCTCCGTCCTGCCGGGAGGAACGGGGCCGTTGAGCCCGATCTGGTGCGGGATGGCCAGCTTCGCCTCCGTCTTGACGGCGTCATGGGAGCCGACGACGGTGCCGCCGAAGATGGTGCGCCAGCCCAGCAGCGCCGTCGACCAGCGCATGCCGGAGTGGGAATAGATGCCCTCGCGAAAGCAGGCGTCTACCACGTTGGTACAGGCGCCCATCCCCGCGTTCAGCCAGGGATCGGGTGTGTCGATGACCACGCTGTTTTCGATTCCCTTTTCCCGCTCCATGCCGGCGGCGAAGGCGTCGGCGGGGCTTTGCTTGGTGTCGGTATCGGGACCAAGCAGGGACCAGTAAATATCCTTCCCAGCTTCCACGTCAACGGTGCCGCAGACGAGCGGCGATGCGCTCGCCTGGCTGGACACCAGTGCATTCGGATCGAGCCAGGCCCCGGCGTCGGCGACCGTGGCCCGAGTAGGCGCGCTGCAAGCACCGACGGCGAGCGGAGCTTCGGTGAGGGGCGCCTGCAACGTCCAGGAGCTGCCGTTGGCGGTGGCTTTGTCCCCGTCGCAATCCTGCGGCGTGAACCCGCGGTAAAGATACTTGGGCGTCTGGCTGATCATGTCGTAAGCCCAGAGGATGCTGGTCGGTACCATCTTCCCGCCTTTTTTTGACAACTCGGTGCGCGCGGCGCCGCTGGCCCAAATCAGCTTGTCGCCCGGCTGCGCGCCATCGACCCGGACGTGCTCGACCAAGCCCGTGCCGTTTGCCGCCGGGACGGCCTCGACGAGCACGGACGTTCCGCCCCAGGCGGCGTCCTTGATCGTCCATTCCATGCGGCCAGGCCGGTAGGCCGAGGTAATGTCGGTGGCGTCCTGTAGCCATTTGCCCTGCCCGTTGCGCACGAGGGCGAAAATCAGGTCGCCGAGGATATTGCTCATGTTCCCGACCTGGCAGAGCGGCTTATCGCCCGCGAGCACGATGGCGTAGATATGGTTGCAGTAGAGCGAACGGTTGGAATATTTGGCGACGTTGTGACCAACGAAGGCATCACCCTGGACCGTGTAGATCGGCGTTTGCAGGCTTTCCAGTGGAACGCGTTGCTGCTTGCCGGCGAAAGCCGGCAGCACGGCGAAGGGCAGGAGAACGGCGGTGCAAAGAAGCGAGCGGAGGGGCGGGGTCATAATAGCTTTGCCGGGCGCGGGGGGGTCAGAGCGCGCGGAAAATAGTCGCGACGTGAATGAAGGGATGGGGCAACGTCAAAACCGGTGCGGTCCTATCGTAGTATTTAGCAGGCACTGGAGCGAGGAGAACACATATATGGTGTGAAACGTGCGCTAGTGCGCGTTTCTCCATCACCCACGCCCATTGCCGCGGGTCCCGTCACCCAGCCACGGACTGGTGCCCATGGTGTTGAAAACTGCCGAGGTCGCGATGACCTGGTCGCCGCAGTCACTGACCGGCTCCTCTTGCTCTAGAATTCGTACTTCGTGGTCAAGCTCAACCACTGGACGTTGACCTCGGTACTGCTGTGGGAATACTCGCCGGCGGCCAGATCGCTGTGCCGGACTCCGCCGGTGGCGGGCAACTCCCATTGGTAGGCGGCGTCGATCGTGACGTGGCCCACCCGATAGCCCACGCCAGCAGTCAGTGTGTGTTCGGTGATGGCGGCGTTGAGCGGGGTCAAGGTGTCCGGGGGCACGGGATTGTTGCCGTAGGCGTAGCCGCCCCGCACGGTCCAGTGCGAGTCGATCACCTGCTCGAACCCGACGCGTTCCACGAACTGGTCGTGCCAACGCAACGGCACGTAGTCGTTGAGTCCGCTGCCGCCGACGAGGCCGTTCAAATCCCGGTCGGTGCCGTGGGACAGGTGGATGCCCAAGGTCTGGAACGCGTCCGACCAATCGATCCAATCCTCCTGCGCGCTCAAGGTGAGTCCACGGCGGGCTTGCCAGCTCGCGCCGGCGCTGAGTTGCTGCGGGAACGTGTTGCCGACCTTCGCGTCATACGAAAAGTTCGGCCGGGCCGCTCCCAGGCCGAGCCTGGCCAGTTGCACATCGGCGTTGCCGCGCGCGGTGCCGTAGGTTTCTACGCGGGATTCGCCGGTGTACGCCAGGCTGAGCGCGACCTTCGGGATCGGCCGCCAGCGCAGCGCCACTTCGCCGTTCCAGCCGAAACCCGAGGTGTCGAGGTTGAGCAGCGTCTTGACCGTCTTCAGCACGCGTTGCGTCTGGAAGACATACGGCGTTTGCAGGCGATTCTCGTTGTAAAGCAGGCCGACATTGCCGCCGATGGAAAAGCTCGGTGTGACCTGCCAGGCCGCGCCCAGGGCGGTACGCAGAAGCAGGATTTCGGACGCGTTGTCGCGCACGCCGTAACTCGTCCGGCCATCCGCGCCGCCCGGCGCGTCCCGGACCTTCCAGCCATCGAGCAAGGAAATGTCGGGATTGATGCCGAGCGCCAGGGTCACGGGACCCGCGGGAATCGACGCGGCGAACTCGCCCGTGGCTCCCGGTTGACTCAGGCCCGCGCCGGCATTGGCGCGGTTGTGGAAAGTTCCTTCGGCCAGCGCTCCGTCAACCGTGCCCTCGAGGGTGGGACGATTGATCTCGCCCAGGGCGGCCGGATTATCGAACAACGCGCTGAGGGGGTCGTCCGCGACGGCCGTGCCGCTGCCGGCCATGGCCTTCGCGCGCGCGCCGGAACCGTCTTGATACAAACCGGCCGCTGGCGCCGGCGGGCAGGCCAGGCAGGTGAACAACCAAAGGAAGCCGCAAATCGTCCGCGCCGGCCCGGAACTTCTGCGCGCCAAATGTCGGTACATCCCTCCTGGTATAGCTCGTTGCGTACCCGGCAAACGGAGAAAATTCCCGAAATGCGAGCCTCGGCTAGGCCTTGACCCGCTCGATGTGCGCCCCAAGCCCCGCCAGTTTATCGTCGATGTGCTCGTAGCCGCGGTCGATATGATAAACGCGATTGATCTCGGTTACGCCGTCCGCTTTCAGCCCCGCCAGCACCAAAGCCGCCGACGCCCGCAAATCGCTCGCCATCACCGGGGCGGCGCTCAGCCTTTCCACTCCTTGAATGATGGCCGTCGAGCCCTCGATCTTGATGTCCGCTCCCATGCGCTTGATCTCCGAAAGATGCATGAAGCGCTGCGGGAAAATGTTCTCCGTCACGGTGCTGATGCCGGCACCGGTCGCCAGCATGGCGCACATCTGCGCCTGCATATCGGTCGGGAATCCCGGATAGGGCTCGGTGGTCAGTTCCAGGGATTTCGTGCCGCCATTCGGATTGATCGTGATCGTCCTGGGCGTCTGATCGATATGGAAACCGGCGGCGCTCAGACGCTCGGTCACGGCGATCAGGTGCTCCGGAATGACGTTCCGCAGCGTGACCCCCTTGCCGAAAATGGCCCCGGCCACCAGGAAGGTGCCGGCTTCGATCCGGTCCGGAATCACCTTGTGCTCGGTGCCGTGCAGCTCGCTGACGCCTTCGATGATGATCCGCCGCGTGCCGGCGCCTTCAATGCGCGCGCCCATGGAATTGAGAAAATCCGCCAGGTCCACGACTTCTGGTTCGGCCGCGGCGGCTTCGATCACCGTCGTCCCTTCCGCCAGGACGGCGGCCATCATCACGTTGTCGGTGCCCAGCACGGTCGAGCCGTATTTGCCCCGCAAGGAAACGCTGGCGCCCCGCAATTCCGAGGCAAAAACCTTGACGTCGCCGCCCACGACGCGGACGGCCGCGCCCAGCGCCTGGAAACCGCGCAAATGCAGATCAATCGGCCGGTCGCCGATGACGCAGCCGCCGGGCAGGGCCACGGTGGCTTCCTTTTCGCGGCCCAACAGCGGCCCTAGCACGCAAACGGAGGCCCGCATCTTGCGCACGATATCGTACGGCGCGTGGGTGCTGATTTTCTCCGCCTTGATGGTCACCGTGCCGCTGGCGCGCTCCACTTCCGCGCCTAGATGGCTCAGGATCTGGAGCATGTAGTTGATATCGCTCAGATCCGGGACGTGATGGATGATGCACGGCTCCTTGGTCAGGAGCGCGGCGGCGAGAATCGGCAGAGCGGAATTCTTCGACCCGCTAATACGGACGTTGCCGCTCAGAACATTGCCGCCGTGAACCAGAATTTTATCCATCGAGAGTGTCGCTTGAAAGCATCCCTGCTTAACGGCAGGGAAGGGCAGTAGAGCAGGAAGCGGTGCACGGCGCGAGCCTGATTTTGCCGTCCCACTCAACGAACGGCGAAGGCGAAACGCTCGATGCCTTCGTAATCACGTTCGACGTGGATCTCCGCAAAGCCGGCCAGAGCCAGGAGAGCGCTGACCCGGCTGGCTTGATCATGGCCGATTTCCAGCGCGATGTGCCCGCCCAGCGTCAGTTTGGCCGCCGCTTGGGCGATGCAGGCGGCGATCAGGTCAAGGCCCTCGCTGCCGCCGTCCAGCGCGCTGGCGGGATCGTGCTGCACCTCGGGCGCCAAGACCGCCAGGTCGGCACTCGGGATGTACGGCAGATTGGCGGCCACCAAGTCCAGTGGGCCCGCGCAGGGCTCCAGCAGGGTGCCGGCGAGGAACTCGACCCGGGCTTCCAGTCCGAGCCGGGCCGCATTTTCGCGCGCCAGGTCCAGGGCGGCCGTGGATAAATCCACGGCCTGAACTCGCGCGGCCGGCCACTCCGTCGCCAGCGTCAGCGCGATGACCCCGCTGCCGGTGCCAACATCCACGCAACGCGGCTCCGGCGGCAGGGCCAGCTTCAGGATCAACTCCACCAACTGCTCGGTCTCCGGCCGTGGGATCAACGCGCGCGCATCGCTGGCAAACGTCCGGCCATGAAATTCGACCGTGCCGAGCAGATGTTGCAGGGGTTCGCCCTGGGCCCGGCGGCGCACGAGGTCCCGCAAGGCGTCCAGTTCCTTGTCCCCCAAAGGGCGATCGAACTCCAGGTACAACTCCATGCGCGTCTTCCCGAGCACATGCGCCAGCAGATGCTCGATATTGAGCCGCGCGTTCTCGATCTTCTTTTGCTGGAAATATGCCGTCGTGGATTGCAGAACATCGAGAACGGCTTTCATGCGCAAACGTGGGCGGACACGCGGATTACGCCACCAGATTCGCCGCGGTCAGGCGTTCTTCGATATCCTGCTTTTGCAGTGCCGCGATCATTTCTTCGAGGTCGCCTTCCATAAAGCGGTCGAGGTTATACAAGGTCAGATTGATGCGATGATCGGTGACGCGATTCTGCGCGTAATTGTACGTGCGAATTTTTTCTTCGCGGCCCCCGCTCCCGATCTGGCTTTTGCGATGCGCGCTGTATTTTTCGTCTTCCTCGCGCTGCTTGTCTTCGAGGAGCCGGGAACGCAGGATGTTGAGCGCCTGCGCCTTGTTCTTCTGCTGGCTGCGGCCATCCTGGCAGCGCACGATCCGGCCGGTCGGAATGTGCAAAATCTGCACGGCGGAATCGGTCGTATTGACTCCCTGGCCGCCCGGACCGCCCGCGCGGCAGACTTCGATGCGTAGGTCTTCGGGCTTGATGACCAACTCCACTTCCTCGGCTTCCGGCAGCACGGCCACGGTGGCGGTCGAGGTGTGGATGCGCCCTTGCGCTTCGGTGGCAGGCACGCGTTGCACGCGATGCACCCCGCTTTCGTAGCGCAGCCGACGAAAAACCGATTCGCCCGAAACGCGGAACACCGCCTCCTTGAGGCCACCCAACTCGGAAGGGCTGGAATCCATCGGCTCGATCTTCAGTCCCAATGTCTCGACGTAACGCGTGTACATCCGGTGCAGGTCGGCCGCAAAGAGCGCGGCTTCGCTGCCCCCGGTGCCGGCCCGGATTTCCACGATGGCGTCGCGGTCCTCGTTCGGATCAGGCGGCAGCAAAGCCAATTGGATGTCGCGATCCAGTCGCGTCAGATTGGCGTCCAACGTGGTGATTTCGTCCGCGGCCATGGCGGCCAGTTCGGCGTCGGTCTCGTTGTGCACCAATTCGGCGCTTTCGGCGCGCTGGGCGGCGGCGCGTTCCCGCGCGTCCCAATGCTCCAGCAGGAGCTTGAGCTGCGCGTGTTCGCGCATGGTGGCGCGGGCGCGGACCGGATCGTTGAACAAACCGGGATCGGCGATGGCGTCGTCCAGTTCGCGGAAGCGCTCTCGCTTGCGCGCGATAATCGGCCCAAAATCCATAAAAAGTGAGTCGCGGCTGGCTGCTGAAAAGGAAAGCGGTGAGAGCGCAGGATGCACCCTCACCGCTCAAGATGGGAAAGTTGGAGGCTGGCTAAGCGCGCTTGCGCGCCGGCTGCATATTGCCGTAACGGCGGGCAAATTTTTCGATGCGGCCGGCCGTGTCGATAAACTTCTGCTGCCCCGTGAAGAACGGGTGGCAGGACGAGCAAATGCCGATTTTCAAGTCGCGGCGGGTCGAGCGCGTGTGATAAACGGCGCCGCAAGCGCAACTGATGCTGGTGTCGTTATAACTGGGATGGATGTTTTCTTTCATAGTGCACATCCGCGAGCGATTTTCAGCCGCCGCGGGAGAGAAGAATAGCCGCATCCACCCTCCCTCGCAAGTCCGTCATCTGGAGGCACCACGGCGCGTCTCGGTTTATCCTGCTCTACCTCGAAAGTCCGAGGCGAATGCTCATGGCTCCTTCGGAAACCTTGAGAAGCTTAGCCATTCTAAAAGGGTCAGTGATGCCTTGCTCCTGCAGCCGAATGATCGCCTCTGCCGGCATGAGCAAATTAGCGGCGAACTTGTTTGCTTCAGTTTCCTCTCGAGGGCCGATTTTGTTGTTCTTGATCGAACCGTCAGAACGATAGGCGCAGTCGTCAACGTTGCCGTCTCCCATCATGAAACGATGCAAGACGAAATGCGCGAGTTCATGGGCGATCGTGAAACGCTGCCGAGTATCGGAATGTTTCGCGTTAACCACGATTTTGAATTCGTCGTCGCCCAGATTCTGGATCAGGCCGGAAACCTGATCCGGCAGGAAAATTCTCTCCAAAATGATGCCCAATGCCCAAGCCAGCCCTTCAACATCGACCGGAATCGAAGCACGGAAATGATTAACGATTTCCAGGATTTCCTTGATCGGTTTGATCGTTTTCATTGGGAATATCGCCCCCCTCCTCCTGCGCTATCGCGTCAGCCTCCGCGTTAGAAGCTCCTCTCTGTAGCGGCATCAAGCGAATGTATTCTTCGACGATGGACGAAAGGTTTGTAGTAAGGTACTTGTCGGTAGTATCTTTTGCAACTGTGACTGCGGCCAGCTTTGCCGCTCTCGTTGCGACCGTCTCCGCAACTTCAGAAGCCACCTGCCGCGCGGTCTCCTCAGCCCGCCGTGTTGCGGCAGCACGGAAATTCACGTAGGCGATGCCCGAAGCAACGATCAGAAATATCCCAAGCGCTGCGAGCAGCACGGCGAGAAGAGCTAGGGCAATCGTAATGGATGTCGGCCAATCCACGCCAAACAGATTCGGATGAGGCATGACCAAGCTGGGGATCGGGGTCGGTACGATGGCATCCACGGCGTGAGTTCACCGTGTATAAAATCTGCCCGCAGATAGCAATTTGAAATGGATATGCTCGTGGACCGAGTTCCAGAACCTGAAAAGTGCGATCTACGGGCGACCGGCCTTTGGCACCGGCGTTTTCGGCTCAACCGGCTCGTGCTATGTTGTGTTTGTGATGAATACCATGCAGGCGCTGGTCAAGCGCCGGGCCGAGCCCGGCCTTTGGCTCGAGGAAGTACCGGTCCCGGAAGTCGGCATCGACGACGTGCTGATCCGCGTGCTGAAGAACTCCATCTGCGGCACCGACGTCCATATCTTCAATTGGGACCCCTGGGCGCAGAAAACCATTCCCGTACCGATGGTCGTCGGGCACGAGTTCGTCGGCCGGATTGAGGCCGTCGGCAGCCATGTGCATGATTTTCACGTCGGGGAGATCGTGGCCGGCGAGGGGCACGTCGTCTGCGGGCACTGCCGCAACTGCCTGGCTGGCCGCCGCCACCTCTGCAAGGACACAAGCGGGGTCGGGGTCAACCGCCCCGGCGCGTTCGCGGAGTTTCTCAGCCTGCCGGAGACCAACGTCTGGCATTGCGATCCGCAGATCCCGCTGGAGGTCCTTTCCTGCTTCGACCCGCTCGGTAACGCTGTGCATACTGCGCTTTCCTTCGATGTCCTGGGTGAAGATGTGCTCATTACCGGCGCCGGGCCGATCGGCTGCATGGCGGCCGCGGTGGTCCGGCATGCCGGCGCGCGCTCGGTGGTGGTGACGGATATCAATCCTTACCGGCTGGACCTGGCGCGGAAACTAGGCGCCACCCTGGCGCTCGACATCCGCACCGAAAATCTGGGGGATGCCATGACCAAGCTGGGGATGAAGGAGGGGTTCGACGTCGGGCTCGAAATGAGCGGCAACACGCGTGCCTTCAACGCCATGCTGCCGGCGATGTGTCACGGCGGCAAAATCGCGCTCCTGGGGATCGGATTGCACGGGCCGGAGGCGGCCATCGACTGGGACCTGGTTGTTTTCAACGGGCTGACCATCAAAGGCATCTACGGCCGGGAAATGTACGAGACGTGGTACAAGATGACCGCCATGATCCAGTCGGGCCTGGATATCGCGCCGGTCATTACGCACCGCTTCGGCTACCGCGATTTCGCGGCGGGCTTCGAACTGATGCGCTCCGGTCAATCGGGCAAGATCGTGCTGGATTGGGCGGCGTAGTTACGCCTCCTCCAGCGGCAGCCAATGCCGGCCGTCGCGCGCCAGTAGCTCGTCGGCGGCGGCGGGACCCTGGCTGCCGGCGGCGTAGAACTCCGGGTCGCCGCCCTGGCCCCAGGCGTCCAGGGCGGGTTGCACGACGCTCCAGGCCGCTTCGATGTTGTCCGCGCGCTGAAAGAGCGTCGCGTCGCCCATCATGCAGTCGTAAAGCAGAGTCTCGTAGCCGACGCTGGGTTTCTCCTCGAAGAAATCCTTGTATCTGAAGCTCGTATCCACTTTGCCGAGCTTCATTGCCGGTCCCGGAACCTTCGCGCTGAACTGCGTAGTGATGCCCTGTTCGGGATCGACCATGATCTTGATGATGTTCGGCGTGAGTTTCTCGACCGGCGTGTCGCGGAAAATCTGATAGGGCGCCGGCTTGAAGTGAATGACGATTTCCGTCTTGCGCGCGGCCAGCCGTTTCCCCGTGCGTAGATAAAAAGGCACGCCGGCCCAACGCCAGTTTTCGATCTTCAACTTCGCGGCGACATAAGTTTCCGTCCGGCTTTCCGGGCTGACATTCGGTTCCTGCCGGTACCCGGTGACGGGTTCGCCGAACTCCGTGCCGGCGGTGTATTGCCCGCGCACGATGTCCGTGATCTCGACCGGATGCACCGCTTCGACGAGCTTGGCCTTCTCGGTCCGGACGGCTTCGGCCTCAAAGGAATTCGGCGGCTCCATGCCGGTCATGCAGAGCAATTGAAAGAGGTGATTGGGCACCATGTCGCGCAAGCAACCGGTCGGCTCATAGAATGCCCCGCGCTGCTCCACGCCGATTGTCTCGGCCGCCGTGATCTGGACATGGTCGATGTAGCCCCGCCGCCAAGTCGGCTCGAACAGGCTATTGGCAAAGCGCACCGCCATGATGCTCTGGATGGTCTCCTTCCCCAGAAAGTGGTCGATGCGATAGAACTGGCTCTCGTCGCCTTGCTTGAGGATGCGGGCATTCAGAGCCTGAGCGCTGGGCAGATCGCTGCCAAAAGGCTTTTCGATGACCACCCGCCGGAACCGGCCGTTGTCCTGCTTGAGCAAGCCGGCCGCGCCCAATTGGTCCACGATCGGCCCGAAAAAGCGCGCCGCGACCGCCAGATAGAACACGGCATTACCGTTGTCGCCCAACTTCGCGGCAAGCTGCTGAAAGGCCTCGGGCTGGCCGAAGTCCGCCGCCAGGTAATTCATCCGGCCCGTCAACCAGCCCCAGGCGGCGTCGTCGAGCTTGGGCGTGTAGAACTCGGCGGTTTTGTCCTTGGTGAAGGAATGCATGGTGTCGGTCAGCGCCGCGCGCCATTGGTCATCGCTCTGTTGCACCCGATCCAGGCCCAGGATCTTGAAGTCGTCGGGCACGAGATGGCTGCCGGAAAGGTTGTAAAGCGCTGGCATCAGCAGGCGCTTGGTGAGATCGCCGCCCGCGCCGAAGATGACGAGAGTGCAGGCGGGCGCCTGCACGATGTTCGAATGGCCGTTGTTGCTGCTTTGCGCCGGGATCATAGGTTTACTTCAGGCCGCGATAACGGCGAATCAGGTTATTGGTGGAACTGTCGTGGGCAAGCGTGGGGGCCTTCTCGCTTTCGAGCTCCGGGATGATGCGCTGGGCCAGCACCTTGCCCAGCTCGACGCCCCATTGATCGAAGGAATCGATGTTCCAAATCACGCCCTGGGTAAATACGCTATGTTCATAGAGGGCAACCAGTTTGCCCAGCACTTCCGGCGTAAGGCGGTCCGCCAGGATGAAGTTGGAAGGGCGATTGCCCTCGAATACCCGGTGCGGCACGAGCCAGTCCGCCGTGCCCTCGGCCTTGACCTCGGCTGCCGTTTTGCCGAAGGCCAGCGCCTCGGCCTGAGCCAGAACGTTGGCCATTAGAATGTCATGGTGCCGGCCCAGCGGGGTGAGCGCGTGGGCGAACGCGATAAAGTCGCAGGGGATCAGCCGCGTTCCCTGGTGGATCAACTGGTAAAAGGAATGCTGGCCATTGGTCCCGGGTTCGCCCCAGTAGATGGGGCCGGTCTCGTAATCGGTCTGGGCGCCGGCCAGCGTGACGTGCTTGCCGTTGCTCTCCATCGTCAACTGTTGCAGATAGGCCGGGAAGCGCTTGAGATACTGTTCGTAAGGCAACACCGCGACGGTCTGCGCGCCGAAAAAATCGTTGTACCAAACCGCCAGGAGGCCCATGAGCACCGGCAAGTTTTGGGCAAATGGCGCGGTGCGGAAGTGCTCGTCCATCTGGTGGAAGCCGTCGAGCATCGAACGAAAGCCCTCGGGACCGATCGCCAGCATGGTCGATAAGCCGATGGCCGAATCCATCGAATACCGCCCGCCCACCCAATCCCAAAAGCCGAACATGTTCTCCGTGTCGATGCCGAACGCGGACACCTTTTCGGCATTGGTGGAGACGGCCACGAAGTGTTTCGCCACCGCCTTTTGTTCGCCGCCGAGTCCGCCGAGCAGCCAATCGCGGGCGCTCTGCGCGTTGGTCATGGTCTCGAGCGTGGTAAAGGTCTTCGACGACACGATGAACAGCGTTTCGCTGGGGTCCAGATCGCGCGTTGCCTCGACGAAATCAGTGCCATCCACGTTTGAGACGAAGCGGAACGTCAGGCTGCGCTCGCTGTAGTGCCGGAGCGCCTCGTAAGCCATCACGGGACCCAGGTCGGATCCGCCGATGCCGATATTGACGACGTTGCGAATGGGCTTGCCGGTGTGGCCCTTCCATTCGCCGCTCCGAATGCGATCGGAAAAAGCAGCCATCTTGTCGAGCACCGCGTGGACCTCGGGCACGACGTTCTTGCCGTCGACTAGAATGGTGGCGTTTTTCGGCGCGCGCAGGGCCACGTGCAGGACGGCGCGGTCTTCAGTGAGATTGATTTTCTCGCCGCTGAACATGGCGGTGATGCGCCCGCTCAGGTCGCATTCACCGGCCAGTTGCAGGAGCAGCCGGAGGGTTTCGTCGGTGACGCGGTTCTTCGAGTAATCCAGGTACAGGCCAACGGCTTCCGCCGCCAGGCGCTCGCCGCGCTGGGGATCCTGGGAGAAGAGCTCGCGCAGATGCAGGGCTTGCACCTGTTGGTAGTGAGTCGTGAGCGCCTGCCAGGCGGGTTGTTGCCGGAGCGGTTTGCTGCTGCTGCTGGTCGTACTCATGCGTTCACTCTTGCACGCGAAGTACGGCAAGTCTTGCACATTGGGTTGGCCTTGGCACGCGAAGCGCCGCGACCCGCCAGGCGCCGCCAACTGCCCTCGACCCTGGGCGGTAGGCCCCGGCCGGATTAAGCCCGCCGCCGGCGAAGCTGCACCAGCGCCAGCAGAGCAACACCACCGCACACGCAGGCGGCTGCGCCCGGCTCCGGCACAGGGGCGAAGTCCAGGCCGCGGAACAGTTCGTTAGTCCCGGCGGTGGCCAGGGTCGTGGCCGCGGAAGCAGCGCCCGTGTCAACAATGCTGATCAGCCGGTTACTCGTGGCCTCCGCCGTGGTGGCATAGATGATTGGATTCGTTCCGCTGAAGTTAACCGCCAAGCCGCGCGCGCCGATGTTCGCCACGCCTGTTCCGAGCGTGTAGGTCAGAGAGAATACCCCACCTGACAAGTCGAAACGCTCAATGCCGCCCCCAGTAGTTGTCCGGTCGTCCGCTACATAAAGGATTGTCCCGGCCGGATTCAGGACAAAGTCGAATGGACTGGAGCCGGTGCCCGTCGCCAGGACGAGCGTGGGAGTCGTGCTTGCGCCGGGATTGGCGCCCAGGCTGTAGATTCCGGCGCCGGCATTGCCGGTGGCGGAGTTGGTCGAGAAATAGAGCATCCCGTTAGCGTAGTTGTTCACCCGTGTGCTCGCCGTCTGGGTCTGTACCGAGGTGCCGGTTCCACCGCCGTTCACGATCACCGTGCCGCTAGTGCCGCCTCCCGCGTAGTAGCTGCCGTTGGTTCCCAAGGTGGCCGTCCGGATGTTGTTGGCGCTGAAGGAGGTGGTCTGCGTGACAAAGGAGTAAACGCCGGCGGCGCTGACCGAGGCCACTCCGCGCGGCACGTTCGCCGAAGTCGAGCCGGAAAGTGAGCCAGTGTAGGGCTGGTTCGTGTTGTAGCCCGCGATGATCAGGCTGGTGCCATCCTGGGAGAGCGACAAAGGGCCTTCGGAAGACGCGGAGCCGCTCTGGATCAAGGCGCTGGTGCCGGACGAGGGAATCGTCACGTTGTCCGGCACAAGCACGCCGGCAGTCGTGTATTGGTCGAGAAAGAGGGAATTGCCCGAGCTCGCCAGGGTCTGGGTGCCGTCTCCGACGCGGCTGACGACCAGATCGCCAGCGGTAAATTGGGCGTGCCCGCTGACGAACGCGGTGCCGGTGAGCAGGGCTAAGACGAAGAACTTTTTCATACGAGATAAGGCGGAGAGACCGGTGGGTCGGTGCCGCCGAACGCTCCCAAAAGCACTGACGCCGCACAAAGGCTGTTGAGTGACAATTTTGTGACAACGCAGACCCGTTTCGCCCCCGGTTACCACCTGCATTGGCAAGCGGTTTAACCCCGACCGGCGACCTCTTTCAAAGCTCTTCGCCGAAGTGACAGCAATGTCACAACACGGCGTTAGCACAATCAACTGGTCTGCCCGAAAAGGGTGCGCCGATGGCCAACCTGAACAGGGCTTTTTCGCTCCCGGTCGGGCCACCCTCCCTCAACGCATTGGCGGTTTCCCACCGCCGCCGCCGCCGCATCGCCAGAATTCATCGACATGAAGAGCCTCTTTAGACAGCCGCCGCGGACGTTCCGCTTGGTCGGCCCCGCCTGTGCCGCCGCCCTCCTTTTCAGCGCCGGCGCCAGCCGGCTGCAGGCGCAGCAAACTTACGCGAGCGGGATGTACTCGCAGACCTTCGACACCCTGCCGAATACAAACTCCACGGCAGGCGTGAATGCTTCCGCCAGCCCGACCATCAACGGGGTGACTTATGTCCTGCCCAGCGGAAGCAATGCGACCAACGTCTGGCTGTTGAGCAACACGGCGAGCGGCGCCACTTCCCCCTATAATTCCGGTGGCAGCGGGACCGTCGCCTTTGGGACGGGCCTAGCGGGCTGGTACGCGGAAGGGTCGGTGGCGGATCAAGCGGGCGCCAGCTACGGGGACCAGAGCAAGGGCGGTTTGATCAGCTTTGGCGGCTTGAACAACACGAACCGCGCGATCGGGCTGCTCGGCACCAGCACCTCCGGTAGTAACGTGTTCGGGCTGGAGCTCACGAACACCTCGGGCGGCATCCTTAACAGCATCACGCTTTCCTATACCGGCGAGCTCTTTCGGCAAACGAGCACCGCTAACCCGCTTAACTTCGGCTATCTGGTCGATAACACTGGCGCGGTGACAGCGCCGAAGGCTGGATCGACTATCGCGGCCGGGACCACAGCCGTTACGGCGCTCAACGTTTCCTTCGCCACTGGCAGCTCCAGCACCGGCACATCCGGGGGTACGCCGGTCGCAACGCAAAGTATCAGTCAGACGCTTTCCATCTCAAATTGGAACAATAACGGAGACCTCTTCCTAACCTGGGACCAGGCAGGCCCAGGTAGTGCTCAAGGCATCGGCATTGATGGCTTTAGCTTTAGCGCCAGCCTGACCCTGACGCCGGCCAACGTGACTTGGGCGGTCACTAACGGCACCTGGAACACGACAGCCGCCAATTGGACCGGGGGCACTCCGACCCCGAATCTCTACAAAGACGGCGATTTCGCGACCTTCAACAATACGAGCGGAGGGACCGTCATGATCGCCACCGCGCTGAGCCCCGGCGGCACGACGGATTCCGCGACCAGCGGCACCTATAGCTTTACTGGGGCGGGTTCCATCGGCGGCAGCGGCTCGTTGACCAAAAGCGGCGGCGGCACCCTGGACCTGACGGGGATGAGCGCCGGCAACGCCTATGCCGGGGGCACCAATCTGAATGGCGGCACCGTGATCGTCAGCAATGATAATCAGCTTGGTTCAGCCGCGGGTCCGCTGATTTTTGCGGGCGGCACGCTGCAGACGAACACCACGGGCATCGCCTCCGCGCGCAATGTGACCGTCAACACGGGTGGCGGCACGTTTAGCACGAGCGGCCTCAACTCCTCGACCTCGGGCACCACCGCCATCAACGATACGTTCACCACCAACGGCATCGGCAATCTCACCTTGAATGGAGCCGTGAGCTTTGGCACGAGCGCGGGTTCTTTGTCCATCAGCGCGGGCTCGGTGACGCTCGGGTCCAGTGCCGGCACGATCAACATGTACAATGGCGGGACGTTCAACGGCAACCTGGTCGTCAGCAGCGGTGTGCCGCGCATCAACTTCGACGGGTCAACCACCTATACGGGCAGCGGCCAGATCCAGGCGCCGGCCTCTGGACTGACCATCTCGAACACCTCGGGGTCCGCGGGAGGCACTGTCAACGCCAACATCTTTTTGAATAGCACCGCCCTTGGTTTTACCAAAGGCGACGTGACCGTGCCGACGTATGCACCCGGCAACTTTGTGACCAATATCGGTGGCACGAAGGGAGTGAGCGGCAGTGTCAACACCCTGACCGTTGGGGGGATCATTTCCGGCAATTCGGATGTCAATTTCGGTAATAGCGCCACCGGCGGCGGCGCCGGCAACCTGCTGCTCAATGCGCAGAACACTTACTCCGGCACTTCCACCATCAACACCAGCGGCAACATCATCCTGGGAGTCAATAATGGCCTGCCGACCACTACGGATGTTATTTTCGGAACGCTCAGCGGCGTCGGCGCGACCCAGCTTGATCTCAATGGACACACTCAGAACGATCGGCTCGCTGTCCTCCGGCGCCAACGGCTCCGGCTATGGAGTGACGAACGGCGGAGCGACAGGTTCCACGTTGACCGTGAGCGGGTCGACGACTCCCGCCAACGCTTTCTCCGGCGTCTTGAGCGACGGGGCGACCAACAACCTGTCGCTCGTCAAGGCCGGCGCCAACACGCTGACCCTTACCGGGGTGAATACCTATACCGGGAGCACATTAATCTCCGGTGGCACGCTGGCCGCCGCGACGAGCGGCGGGCCAGCGCTCGGCCATACCTCCGGCGTCGCTATTAACACCAGCGGCACTCTGCTGATGGGTGCCGCCAACCAGTTCAGTGCAACGGCGCCCGCGCCGGTGACGCTCGGCGGCACGGCCGGTGCCGGCAACGCCGCCACCTTCAGCGTGGCGGGCTTCAGCCAGGGCAGCAAATCCGCCAACGGCGTCGGGGCGCTGACGCTGTCAGCCGGTTCGGCGAACAACATCCTGGACTTTGGCAGTAAGGACGCCGTCATCACCTTTACCAGTTTCACCACCAACGGCGCCACGCTCACCATCAACAACTACGAAAACAATAACAATGCCTCCAGTGGCCCGGACGAGTTGATCTTTGATCAGATCGAGAGCGGCAACCTGGCCGATATCGTTTTTACCGGCTTCGGCTCGGCCACTGAAAAGGAGATCGGCAACACTTCGTTCTATGAGGTGTTCCCTGTGCCCGAACCCGCCACGATTCTCAGCGGCTGGCTGCTGGCTGGCGCGCTGGGTTGGAGCCAGCGGCGGCGCCTGAGCGGTTTGCGCTGCCGTCGGGGATAGGCGCCGAATCGGATTGCGGGCGTAGGGCGTTTCTGGTAACGCTTGCCGCCTGCGGTTTGCCTCGCGCCAGATGACGGACACCGTCAAATTTCAGCACTTCGAGATCGCCAGACGTCCCGATGGTTCCATTTGGGAACTCGGGCGCGGCGCGATGGGCATCACGTACAAGGCCGTCGATACCGAGCTTGGCGGCACGGTCGCCCTCAAGGTCATCAACGCCGCGTACCTGCACAACGAGCAGGCGCGCGAACGCTTTTTGCGCGAAGCCCGGGCCGCGGCCCACCTGCACCATCCGAACATCGCCGGTGTTTTTCACCTCGGCCGCGAAGGCGACGGTTACTTTTACGCCATGGAATTTGTCGAGGGTGAAACCCTCGAGTCCTTCGTCCAGCGTGAGGGTGCGCTGCCGCCGCCGCTGGCTTTGCGCTTGATTCTCCAGGCCGCCCAGGGACTGGCGGCGGCGAACGAACGCGGCCTGATTCATCGCGATATCAAGCCCGCCAACCTGATGCTTGTGCGCGCGCCGGGTGGCGGCGACGACGAAGACGATGATTTGTTGGTCAAGGTGATTGATTTTGGCCTGGCTAAGACGCTGCAACCGGAGGGCAGCGCCGGGGTGAGCCTGACCGGCGCGGGGTTGATTGGCACGCCGTACTACATGAGTCCGGAGCAGATCGAGGGACTGGCCGGGAGCGTGGATGTGCGCTCGGATATCTACAGCCTCGGCGTGACGCTCTGGTATTTGTTCCTGGGCAAGCCGCCTTTCCAGGGGTCGCAGTTCCAGGTCTTGAGCCAGCATGTCCATCAGTCGCCGCCGCTCGCCCAACTCGAGGCGCTAGGCCTGCCGTCCGGCGTGGTGACGCTCCTGAGCCGGATGCTCGCCAAGGACCCGGCCAACCGCCCGGCCAGCCATCGGGAACTCAGCGTGGAAATCAAGGCGCTGCTGCGCGCCATGCCGGCACCGGGTGAAGCCGATCCCGACGCCACAATGGCGCTGCCGGCTGGCAGCCTGGCGGCGGGCTGGACCGCCGCTGCCAGCGAGCAGAGTACTTTGCTGCCATCACCGCCGTCCCTGCGTGCGACCAAAGCTCCCCCGGGACCCTCTCCGCGCCCGCCGGCCGCTGCTGCCGCGGAGCGTCCCCTGGCGGGCTCGCCTTGGCGCCTGCTGTGGTTCCTCGTGCCGGTCGCGCTGGGAGCGGGTTGGTGGCTGACGCAGAAATATCATCCGGCCGGTGTAGCCCCGCAGGCTGCCATTACTCCTGCGCCGGCGCCGCCAAACGGGGCGCTCGCCGCCACTTCCGCCGCGCAAGCCGCTGCCCGGGAGCAGCAGGAAGAGGAACAGCAAGAACAGTTGCTTGCCCGGCAGGAAGCCCAGACCAAAGCCGCGCGCACCCTGCGCGTTCCCCAGCAGTATCCGTCGATCCAGGGTGCCATCGACGCCGCGCATTCCGGCGACACGGTTTCGGTGAGCCCGGGGCGTTATCCCGAAGCCTTGCGCTTCAAGGAAGGACTGCGGCTGATCGGCGCTGATCGGGACACGGTTTCCGTCGTCGTGCCCGCCAATCAAACCGCGCTCACCGTCCTTGATTGCGGCTTCGGCAAGATTACCGAGATCACCTTCGAGCAGACGCCGCTCGCCCCGAGTAGCAAAGCGGCGTCCGCGCCGTCCGCCCCGTCGCTGGCGGGCAACGAAGGGCAGCCTGCCGTCGCCATCAAGAACTCCGGCGTGCAGTTCGTCCACTGCCGCGTGCGCAACGCCGGCGCCCACGGCATTTACCTGCGCGGGCACGAGCACTCGACAGTCGAGAACTGCGAGGTTATCGGCGCCGGCTCGGACGGCATTCACGTCATGGACGCCGGCGCCGCGCCGACCATTCGCGGCAATCACGTTCAGGGCAGCGGCATGAACGGGATTTTCTTTCACATGCACGGCACGGGCACGGTCGTCGATAACGTCAGCGAGCAAAACGGCGGCTCGGGCATTGCCATGTTGGGGCAGGACGTGAACCCGCGCGTCGAAGGCAACCATTTCCTGAACAACCGCAAGTGGGGCGTGCAAATCGAGCGTCCCGCCCAGCCCAGCATCGACGCCGACAACGTCTTGGAGGGAAATGATCTGGGGCCGACCCGCCTGGAAGACATGCCCTCGGCCGCCGCCGGCCCGATGCCGGGCATGTAAAGCGCCCGGCGCTTAGTCCGCCGCGATGTGGGTGCCTTTCTCGACGACTGAGCGCTTCATGAACAGCGCCAGGAACGAGAGAGCAACCGCCAGCACCGCAAAAAGCAGGAAGGCGTCGAAATACGACAGCGCCAGGGCCTGCTGATCGCGCAGATTGGCCAGCGATTGCCAGGCCATCTGCTTGGCCGCGACCGGGTCGCCGTTCGCTTGGACAAAGGTGGGTTGCGCCTGAGCGAGATAGGAGTTAACCGCCGGGTTCAGCGTGTCGAGGCCTTCGTTGAGGCGCAGGGAATGAAACTGCTGGCGCCGTTCCGTCAGCGTCTGGCTGATGGAGACGCCGACGCTGCCGCCTTCGTTGCGCAGCAGCGCCAGCAAGCCGACTGCCGCCCCGCGGATCTGGCGCGGCATGTAGAGATAGGCCGCCACGTTGAGCGGCGCGAAGACAAAGCCCAGCCCCGCTACCAGAACTACCCGTGGCCAGATGACCTGCCCCGGCGCAATGTCCAGGTTCAAGCGCGACAGCCAGTAATTACCGGTGCCCAGGATGATGAGGCCGAACGCGATCAACCAGCGCGCATCCAGGCCGCGGCCGAGCAGGCGGCCGACAATGATCAACGCCGTGATCGAGAAGAACCCGGCCGGAGAGAGCACCAGTCCCGCGTGGAACGCATCGTAGCCGAAGAGCGCTTCCAGCATGCCCGGCAGCAACGTGCTCGACCCATACAAGACGCCGTAAGCGCAAAAGATGATCACGCAGGAGAGCGCAAAATTGCGTTCGCCCAGGGGCCGGAAATTCACCACCGGGCTGGTGTGGCGCGATTCCCAAAAGTACAGACCCGTCCCGCCGATAATCAGGCAGAGCAGGAGGATTTGCACGCGCCCGAAGGGATCGCCCAGCCAGTCCCACTCCTGTCCCTTGCTCAAGAGCACCTCCCAGCACACGAGCGTCAGCGTCAGCAAGCCCAGTCCAATGGAATCGAACCGCACCGGGTTACGCTGACTTTCCGCCCGCTGGACCCGCAGGTACTCCGGGTCTTGCACGGTGAAGTAGCAAAAGAGGAACGCCAGAGCGCCCACGGGCAGGTTGATATAGAAGATCCAGCGCCAGGAATATTCATCGGTAATGTAGCCGCCCAAGGTGGGACCGAGCACGGGTGCGATCAGCGCCGCCAGGCCGAAAACCGTCTGCGCCGCGCCCTGTTTCTCCGGTGGAAAGGTGTCGAGCAGGATGCTTTGGCTCGACGGTTGCAAGCCGCCCCCCGCCAACCCTTGCAGGACCCGGCAAAAGATGAGTTGGCCGAGGCTCGTGGCCATCCCGCACAGCACGGAACTGAGCGTGAAAATGGCGATGGAAAGCAGGAAGTAACTGCGCCGCCCCAAGCGCCCGGCGATGAAGCCGGAGATCGGCAGGATGATGGCGTTGGCGGCCAGGTAACTGGTGAGAACCCATTCGCTGTCGGTGACGGCCGCCGAAAGGCCGCCGGCGATGTAACGCAGGGCCACATTGGCGATGGTGGTGTCCAGGACCTCCATGAAGGTCGGTATCACCACTGCCATGGCGATCAGCCAGGGATTGATCGTCCGGCGCCCCGTGGCTGGCGCGTCGGCCGCAAAGCTGCCCGGGGACAGAGCGGCGGCACTCACGGCGGGGTGGCGGACGCAGGCGCTGCTACGGGCGGACCGGGCGTGCCCGCGGCAGGCGCGACCGGCCCCGGAGCGACCGGACTGACCGGTACAGCGGCGGGCAGAAACGGCGCCTGTAGGAACTTGCCGGCGTTCGGCCCGGTGGGCGTGCTCCGCAAGTCAACGGTTGGCTCGACGGAAAGCCCGACGAACAAAGGCACCTTATCGGGATCGTAATTCACGATGTCGATCCGGACCGGCAGCCGCTGCACCACTTTGACAAAGTTGCCCGTGGCATTCTGCGCCGGCAATAGCGCCAGGGTCGAACCCGTGCCCATCGTAAAACCGCTGATGCGTCCTTCGAAATGCTGTTTGCCGCCGTACATATCCAGCTTCAAATCCACCTTTTGCCCGATGCGCAGATCGCGCAGTTGGGTTTCCTTGAAATTGGCGTCCACCCAAACCTCGCGCAGCGAACGCAAGGCCATCAATCCCTGGCCTACCTGCACGTTGTCACCCGGATTGACGTTGCGCCGGGTGACGACGCCATCGATTTCGGCGATCACCGTGCAATAGCTCAGATCGAGTTTGGCCTGATCCAGGTCCCGTTGCGCGCTCATGATGTTCGCCTGGGCCTGCTTGAGCTGAGGCGCGTTCTTGATCAGCTCGGCGTAGATGCGGTCGATGTCGCCGCTGGGATCCCGGCGGTAGAACTCGTCGATCGCTTGCTGCGGCTTCAGGTCGTAGGACGAAAAGGTAATCCCGAGCACCGAGGCGTTCTGGAGCACATCCGCCAACGCCTGGCGAACGGATGAAAAGTTTTGGTCGAGATCGGCCGGCACGTCGGTCAGGTTCTGGCCATCCGGCGGCACGCCTGGCAGGCCCAGGGCGACCCGGGCCTGGGAAACGCTTTCAAGCGCTTGGGTGACCTGCGCCTTCGAGACGTCGAGCGTCTCCCGCTTCTGGTCGTATTCCTCGCTGCTGACGACCTTGCCGCTCAGCAGCCGTTGGGCGCGGTCGAATTCCGCCTGCGCCAGCACCAGCGTCGCCTTGGCTTGTTCCCAGGCCGCGGCCCGCGAGCGGATGACGGCGACCTGGTTGTCGACATCTTCCACCGCCCGGATGAGTTTGAAGCGCGCACTGCGCGCCGCCGCGACCTCGCCGCGCACGTTCGCGTTGGCCACCACCATCCCGGCTTGGGCGATATCCACCGCCGCCTGCTTGATCGCGACTTGCACCCGGTAAGGCTCGGGATCGAGTTCCACCAGCACGTCCCCTTTCTTGACGCGGTTATTGTCCTCGACCAGAACGTGGCTGACCTGCCCGGTCACGCGCGGCGCGACGAAGGTGACGTAGCTGTTGACGTAAGCATCGTCGGTGGATGCGGTGTGCAGCGTGTGCAGGACTTTCGGGATGCCCGCGAGCAGGAGCAGCAGCAGCAACGCGAGCCCCGCGATCCAGCGCCATGAGCGGCGCCGGGGGAGAGCCGCGGCGTCCGGGCCAGCCGGCCGGTCCGGCAGCGGCGCGGCCGCTTCCGCGGGTGAATCCGGGGCGGTGGACTTCGATTCCTCGGCAGACATGGAGAACCCTTTCTCCGGGCGACCTTACCGGCCGGTCAGCGAGGTTGAAAAGCTAAATAAGTCCGTCAGCCGCGGTACGCGGGCTTCCAGGCCGCGCAGCAGCCCCGCAGGCTGCTCATCAGCCAGAGATCGTTGCTACCATCCGGTTTACCCATGAATGGCAGTAAAGATTGCTTCACAGGTGGCGGGAGACGGCAAAGCTACTTCTCCCGCCGTTCGGCCGAAGGCGGCGACAGCGGCGCGGATGGCTTCGCGGACGGAAATCGCCAGCATTAACGGGGGTTCGCCCACGGCCTTGCTGCTGCCGACCACATCCACCGGCGCGGAGTCCGCCAAAAGGCCCACCCTGAAGTCCGCCGGTGCGTCGCTGATGGCCGGGATCTGGTAAGTGCTGGCCCCGTGCGTGAGCAAGCGCCCGGCGGCATCCCAACGCAGGTCCTCGCACGTCAGCCAGCCCATCCCCTGCACAAACCCGCCTTCGATCTGGCCCCGGTCGACGCCAGGATTGAGCGACCTGCCGACGTCGTGCAGAATGTCCACGCGGCGCACCTGGGACATGCCAGTCGTGCCATCGACCTCGACCTCCGCCACCGCGGCACCGCAAGCGAAGTAGTGGAATGGGCGGCCCTCGCCCTTGACCCGATCCCAGGCCAGGTTCGGCGTGCGATAATAGCCTTGCGCCGCCAGGCTCACGCGTTCCATGAAGGCGCGATCCACGACTTCGAGGAACTCCACCACCTCGTCGGGACGCTCCCCAACAAAAACAGCGCCATTTTCGACGCACACCTGCTCCGGCGCGATCGCCTCGTCCCGGAAGCGCTCGCGCAGCATGGCCACGGCAAAAGGCAGGAGCCGCTCGCGCAATTGCCGGCAGGCGTCCTGCACGGCGGCGCCGTTGAGGTCCGCCCCGCTGGAGGCGGCGGTAGCCGAGGTATTCGGGACTTTATCGGTTGCCGTCGTCATGAGGCGGATGCGCTCCGCCGGCAGCCCCAGTTCGCGGATGGCGATGCCGAGGATCTTGGTGTGCAATCCCTGACCCATCTCGGTGCCGCCATGGTTGACCTGAGCCGTGCCGTCGCGATAGAGCAGGACCAGCGCGCCCGCCTGGTTGTAAGCCGTGTAGGTGAAGCTGATGCCGAACTTGACCGGCGTCATGGCTAACCCACGTTTGACTCCAACGTGGAGCTGGTTCCATTGCGCGATCTCTTCCTGGCGAAGGTCGAAGGCGGCGCTTTCCTTCAGTTCCCGCCACAGCGCCGGCAACCGGAAATCGCCTATTTCCTGGCCGTAGTGAGTGGTGTTCGTCTCGCCGCGACCATGGTAGAAATTGCGTTCCCGGACGATCTCGGGCGCCAGGCCGAGGCGGCGCGCGATGCGGTCCATGATCTCCTCGATGACCAGCATGCCTTGAGGACCGCCGAAGCCGCGAAACGCCGTCTGCGAGGTCACATGCGTTTTGGCCACCTGCCCGCTGACCTCGATGTGCGGAATGTAGTACGCGTTGTCGGCGTGAAACATGGCGCGGTCGGTCACCGGCAGCGAGAGGTCGAGCGACCAGCCGCCATTGGAAACGAGAGCGCATTGCAGCGCCAGCAGGTGGCCCGCGTCATCGTACCCGGCCTGAAACCGCGCGAGGAACGGGTGCCGTTTGCCGGTCAGGCGCATGTCCACGTCGCGGTCGGTCTGGACGCGCACGGGGCGGCCGGTCTTGAGCGCGGCCAGCGCGGCCAGAGCGGCCCAAGTATTGCCTTGCGTCTCCTTGCCGCCGAAGCCTCCGCCCATCCGTGGCGCTTGCACGACCACCCGCTGCCGCGGCAGATGCAGCACTTCCGCGACAATGGTCTGGATTTCGCTCGGGTGTTGGGTCGAGGAGGAAACGAACACGTTCCCGTCTCCATCCACCTCCGCCCAGGCGGCTTGCGTTTCGAGATAAAAATGTTCCTGGCCGCCGAGGGCAAACTCACCCTCCAGCCGGTGCGGACTGCTGGCCAGCCCGGCGCGCCAATCGCCCCGCCGCATATAGTTGGGCTCCGTGTGGAAGCTGTTTTGCGCGATGGCCTCGGGGATCGTCAGGATGGCGGGCAGCGGTTCGTACTCCACTTCCACCAGGCGCGCGGCGGCGCGGCAAATCTCGGGCGTTTCGCCCACCACCAGAGCCACGATATGCTGATGATAGCGGACCTCCTCTTGGGCGAAGAGCGTTTCATCCTTGCGGCTCACGCCGACGTTATTTTCTCCAGGCACGTCTTCGGCCAGCAAAACGGCCCGCACGCCTGGCACCGCGAGCGCGCGGCTGACGTCGCGGCGCAGAATTTTCGCGTGGGCATGCGGCGCGCAGACCGGCCAGATTTCTAGCATGGGACGCTTTTGCGCCACGTCGTCGACGAACTCCGCGCGCCCGGTCACATGCCCCGCGCCGCTCTCGTGCGGCAGGGCGCGCGAGGGGGAGTCCACCGTCCAGGCCGGGCGGCTGATGAAACTGCCGCGCCCATCTTGCGGCCCGGGTTCCGCGCGGACGAACTTGTCCCACAACCCGCCGATGACGCCGCGCCGGTAGCCCGCGCTGCCTCGCCGGTCGGAAATCGGGCTGAATTCCGCGGCCAGTGCCGCGCGAACGTCCGCCTGCGCGTCGGCGAGCGTCCGGCCGAGAAGCGCGGCCTCCGCCTGCCGGGCACGCTGCGGCGTCGCCGCCACGCCGCCGAACGCAATGCGCGCGCGGATAACCCTTTGCTGGGCATCCAGGTCGACGCAAAACGCCGAGGAGACGGCGCTGATGTCCATTTCCCGGCGCTTGGAAACCTTGAAGAAGTCACTCCGCCGCGCGTTTCCCTCGGCAGCGGCCTTGGGCAGGATCACCGTTTGGATGATTTCGCCCGGTCGCAGCGCGCTCTGGCGGTAGCCGGTAAAAAACTCGTGCAGCGGCACGGTCCGGCTGCCGCCCTCCGCCGAAGCGAGTACCAACGCCGCGTCGAGCGAGAGCAGCACCGGCGCGGCATCGCCGATCGGGGAGGCCGTGGCCAGGCTGCCGCCCAAAGTGGCGCGATTGCGCAGTTGGCGGAAGCCGAAGAGCCAAAGCATCTTGCCAAGCGAGGGAAAGTCGTTCCCGAGCGCCTCCTCGATGGCCGTCAACGACGCGGCGGCGCCGAGCTGCCAGGCGCCGTCAGTTTGCCGCACCACCGTCCGCAACTCCGGCACCGCTTCGGTCGAAACGAGCCGGGGGCAATGCATTTGTTGCTTATTGATCTCCACCCCGATTTCCGTCCCGCCGGCGATCAGGCGCGCCCCGGGTTCAGCCCGGATCAGGTCCAGCAGTTCCGGCAGCGAGGTAGGCCGGAGAAAGAATTCCGGACCCGATTGATAGCGCAAGCCTGCCAGCGCCGGCGGGGCGCTGCCGAGACGGTCGGCATGGGTGTCGTGGGGGCAGCCGTCGCAGGAGCGGGTGCCAAAAACTTCCCGCGCGGCATCGCGGATGGGCCGGTAGCCGGTGCAGCGGCAAAGGTTGCCGCAAAGTTGGTCGGCGATCTGCCAGGGCTCGCGCAGATCCTCGCGGTAGTAGCCCTCGAACATCGACATGACAAACCCGGGTGTGCAGTAGCCACATTGCGAGCCGTAATGCTTGACCATGGCGGCTTGCACCGGGTGCAGCGCTTCGCCGCGGCGCGCCACGCCTTCGACCGTGACCAGTTCCCGGCCGGCGAACATCGGCAGCAGGGCGATGCAACTGTTGATCGCGCGCCAGGCCGGCGCTCCGGCGGCATCCGTGTCGAGCAGCGCTACGGTGCAGGCGCCGCAATCACCTTCATTGCAGCCGCACTTGGTGCCGGTGCGGCCGGAACGGCGCAGCCAATCCAGCAGGGTCGTGTGCGTGGGGGCGCCGTTGACTTCCACGCGCTCCCCGTTCAGCAGAAAACTAAAGCCCCCCTCCTGCATGCCCTCCATCGCGGCACTATGAGGCAGCGCCGCCGGTTTGTCGCGCAAACACGGCCGCTGGCACGCCGGTTACGCCCCGCGCCGTCCCAGGAGGATTTTCAAGAACGAACGCGAGCGGATTTCCTCCAGCGTCAGCCCCGTAGCGAGCGCTTCTTCTTCGGTGATGGCCCCGCAGGAGATGCCGCGCAGGAAGAAGTTCAGGAGACCCTGACCGGTGGCGGCATCGTCGAACACATCGCCGAATAAGGACGCCAGGGCCGCCTTTTCGACAAAGGCCTTCAGCCGCCCGGATGCCGCCGGCAACCCGGCCAGAAAAAACGAATACACCGCCGCATAACGCGCGACGAATTGCGCTGGATGCAAATCCCACCCCTCGTAAATGCCGTTGCGCAGCGAGTGCAGCGTATCGGCAAACGCCAGCCGCCAGGCGCCGTGGACCGCCTGCCGGTTCTCCTCCAGCTGAACCTGGGTCAGGCCAGCGCCGCGGTGCGGTCCAACGGGCAGGATATTCGTCGCGCCATCGGAAATCTGGACGCCGGTGCCGGCCAGCGCGACCACCATGGCCGTCCGCGCGAAATCGCAGGCGGCATGCCCCATCGCCTGATAAGCGGCCGTGATGCCGAAGGACGCGGTGTAGTCATAGACGCCGAAGTGCAGGCTCGAGCAGCGGCCCGCGGCGGCTTCGACAAACCCGAGCAAGGGGCAGCGGCCCGTCGCGTCGATGATCGCTTGCGGCGTCTCGACCATGAGTTCCAGCCTCAGCGCGCCGGGTGCGAGGCCGAGCTTCGGCTCCAGGAGCGCGCAGGTGCGCGCCGCGGCCGTCACGTGCGCGGCGATTTGCACCTTGGGCAGCGTGACGACGAAGTTCGCCGGCAATTTCCCTCCGGTCCGCGCCACGAGGGCCGAGACAAACAGATCCAGCGTGCGGAGGCTGCGCGCGCGCAAATCTTCATTGCACGGCTTGATGCGGATCCCGATGAACGGCGGCAGCGTGCCGGCCAGCGTGCCCGCCGCCACTTCGCCGGCGCTGGAGACGGCGTGGCCGTCTTCCTCTTCGTCTAGCCGGTTGCCGTAGCCATCCTCGAAGTCCAGTCGGAAATCTTCCACCGGTTCGCGCTGCAATTTGGCCACCACCCGCGCGTAAAGATTCTCCGCGAAGGCTTGATCCCACTGCGCGCCCAGCGCCGCCGCCAGCGCGACCGGGTCAGGAGCGTATTCCCGGAGCGAACGCAAGGCCACTTCGCCGAGCTTGCGCGCGGCATCCGCCTTGAAAAGATGCGCGCCCCCGTACACCACATGAACGGGTTGGCGGCGCCCAGTCTCCCCCGGGTAGCGCGCCAGGAAAGCCTGGTTGGCGGTACGCAGATTGTCCACCACGGGCGCCAGTTCTTCGGTCGAGAGCGTCGGTGTCATGCGTTCGTGGAAATCAGGGCAGCCGGTTCACATCCTTGTAATAGATGTAACGCGCCGGTTCCGGGCCGGCCGCGATGAACCACTGCGGACAGTAGGAAGCGATCCAGAGGGCGTCGCCCGCTTGTACCGGGTGCCAATCGTCGCCCAGCCGGTACACCCCGCTGCCGGCCAGGAACAGGATGCCGTGCTCCATGATGTGCGTCTCCACGAACGGCAGCGTCGCACCGGGATCGTACGTAAAAATGTTCACCGCCATGTCCATGGCCGGGGCATCGGGCAGCAGCGTTTGCAGCCGCGCGTGCGGGTCGCCCAGGAACGGCAGCCCCGGGACGTCTTGCTCACGCCCGGTGCGGAACTGGACAGCCGGGTCCTTCTCCAGCCCGGGCAGCGGCTCGTACCGTTTGCCGAAAATCAGGAGGCGCGTGCCCGGCTCGAGGCTGGTCAGTTCGTAAGCGAAAAAGGCGGGCAGGTAAGCGTAGCCGCCGGGCGCGAGTTCCTGTTCATTGCAGACGACGCGTCCGCCGAGCACATAAACGAAATATTCCTGGCGACCGGTCTCCTCCTTCCCCGTGCCGCCTTCCTCCAGATCCAGCAGGACCTGGGAAATCTGTGCTCCAGGCATGGCGCCGGAAATGAGCACGTAGGCTTTACAGCGCGTCCAGCCGGGCAGGCTGCTCGGCACGTGGCCATCCGGGGTGATCAGCGCGTAGTTGCGCCGCAGAACGTTGCGGGTCAGGCCCAGTTTCGGGTACATGGTTTCAGCGCTTGGGAGTGATCAGCCGGCCGCCGGGCTCGCCTACCGGCTGCCCGTCCAGAGCAATCGTGCGGCCGCGCAGAATCGTTCGTCTCACCGCGCCGCGCAATGTGCGTCCGGCATACGGCGTCACCGGGTGGCGATATTGCAGCGCGGCGGCTGTCACCGGCGTCTCTCCGGCGGGATCATAGAGGACGAGGTCGGCGTCGGAGCCGGCCGTGAGTTGGCCTTTTTGCGGCGCTAACCCGAACCGTGCCGCGACCGCTCCGGCAGTGAGCAGGCCAATCCGGTCCGGCGGCAAGCCGAGGTCGAACAACAACGCGAGCAGGTGCTGGCAGCTTGAAATGCCGCCCCAAACCCGGAAGAAGTTCGGGTCTGTTTTCAAGGCCGCCGGCGCCGGAGAATGGTCCGAACCGATGGTGTCTATGAGGCCGGCGCGCACGCAACCCAGCAGGGCCAGGCGCTCGGCGTCGTCCCGCAGCGGCGGCGCGCACTTGGCCACAGGCCCGAGCCTTTCCATGTCCTCGCCGGTCAGTAAAAGATAATGCGGGCACGTCTCGCAAGTCACGTCGACCCCGGCCTGTCTCGCCTCCTCGATCAGCCGCGCCCCGGCCGCGCTGCTGACGTGGACGACGTGCAGCGCACAGCCCGTTTCTCCCGCCAGCTCCAGAGCCAGGTGGATCGCTTCGAGTTCCATGGAAATCGGGCGGGAATCGAGATAAGCGCGCACCGTCGTCCCGTGCGCCAGTTCGGGATGGTCGATCTCTGCGTGCACGGCGACCACCAAGCGCAGTGCGGCGGCTTTTTGCATGCCGGTGCGCAACGAGGCGGCGTCCGCTGAAGGAAAATCCTCGATGCCGCTGGCAGACATGAACGCCTTCAGGCCCACGACTCCGCAGGCGTGCAATTCTTCGATCCGGTCCAGGTTCCCGGGCACCAGGCCGCCCCACAAGCCAAAGTCCGTTTGCGACTGCCACTCCGCCGCGGCGCGTTTGGCGGCGAAGGCCGCCGCGTTGCAAACGGGCGGCTTCGAGTTAAGCGGCATGTCGAAAAACGTGGTGGTGCCCCCGACCGCGCAGGCGCGGGAACCGGTGGCAATGCCTTCCCAGTGGGCGCGGCCCGGTTCGTTGAAATGCACGTGCGCGTCCATGGCCCCTGGCAACACGAGCCAGCCGGTGGCGTCGATTTCCTCCCGAGCCAAACCGGTCTCCAGCGCGGCGATGCGGCCCCCGGCAATCCCGATGGCCGGACAGTTGGTTGCGCCGCGGATGAGCAGATCGAAGTGGGGCATGTTAGATGGTGCGCCCTAGGCGCAGCACGAAGTCACGCAACGCGGCCACCGCTTTGGTCACGTCGCCTGGCTTGACCGACTCGCCCGGATGGTGGCTGAGCCCCGCTCTGCAGCGGACAAAAAGCATCGCCACGGGACAGATGGCCGCGAGCGCCGCGGCGTCGTGGCCGGCGCCGCTCGGCAACAGCGGCGCGTCCGGCTCCTGCTCGCGGGCGGCGGCGCGCATGAGCGCGGTCAGGCGCGGGTCGCAGGCGACGCTGCTCGTCTCCTGCACCGTCGTCCAGCGCAGCGTCATCCGGCGTTTTTCGGCGGTGGCCAGCGCCCGTCGGCGGAGTCGGTCTACGGCGGCGTGCCTTCGGCTGTCCTGCAAATGGCGGACGTCGAGGCTGAGCGTTACCTGGCCGGGAATGACATTGCTCGCGCCAGGGCGGGCTTCGATCTGCCCCACCGTCGCCGTCACGCCGGCCCGCTCGACCGCCAGGATGAACTCGGCGGCAGCGCAGAGCGCGTCCTGGCGCAGCGGCATCGGCGTCGTGCCCGCGTGACCCGCCTGGCCGGTGAATTCCAGGCGGGCGCGCGTCTGTCCGGCGATCCCGCTCACCACCCCCAGCGCGAGACCGCGAGCTTCGAGCACCGGCCCTTGCTCGATGTGGACTTCCGCGTACGCGAGCAACTCGCCGCGCCGGCGTTTGGCCCGCTCGACGCCCTTTTCCGCGATAGCCGCCAGATCCTTTTTCGTCAGCGTTCCAGCCAGGGCGCGACTGCCCAGATACGTCGTCTGATAGCGAACGCCCTCCTCATCCGAGAAGCCGATGACCTCGACGGCAAACGGCAATTGCGCGCCTTCTCCCCGCAGCGCTTCCACGGCGGCCAGCGCGGCCAGCACACCCAGTGGCCCATCGTAGCGCCCCGCATCCCGAACGGTATCCAGGTGCGAGCCGAGCAGGAGTGTGCGCGGGCGCGGGTGCCCGGGCGCGGCCGGCCAGTGGCCGATCAAGTTATACGCCTCGTCCTCCCGCACTTCCAAGCCGGCGTCCCGCATCCAGCCGCCAACGAGCACGTTCGCCCGCGCCATGGCCGGCGAATGGAACGTGCGGGTGAGGCACTCAGGCTCGTCACTGACCAACCCAAGTTCGGCACAACGCCGCATCAACTCCCGCGATAAGTGCTGTAGGCCCATGGCGTGCAAAGCAGCGGGACGTGGTATCTAGCCGTGGCATCGGTCACGCGGAAGCGGACGGGTACCTGATCGAGAAACGCACTTTCGCCGTAATAATCGCCAACGTAAAAAGTGAGTTCGTAATCGCCCGGAATCAGCGCTTCGTCGGCCAGGAGCGGGCTGCCGGTCCGGCCGTCGGCATTGGTGCAGGACGTGCACAAGACCTGGCCGCCCGGCCACGTCCGCAATTCGATCTTCATGCCGGCGGCGGGATGGCCGCGCTGCAGATCGAGGACGTGCGTGCTCAGTTTTCCACCGTTACTCATGCCTGGGTAATCAGATCGTCCAGCCGCAGCCGGGCAATCTGGTAAATCTCCGCGAGAGCTTGGGCGCGCTCTTCCTCCTGGGTGTGCAACAGGCGCTCCGGGAAGGCGGCTAGGATGGCTTCCTTCTTATTCAAGCGGGCGCAAATGACAAAGGGAAAGCCGAAATGCGCCTGGTACTCGGCATTGTAGTGTTGGAATTGGATCGCTTCCTCCGGTGTGAGGTGGAGCAAGCCCGCCGCCGCTTGTTCACCGTGCGATTCCGCCGTCAGCACGGCGCGCCCGACCAGATCCGGATGGGCGCGGATCAAAGCCAGTTGCTGCTTGGGGGAGGCGCGCCGGACGATCTCGCACAGTTCCTCCCAGAGCGCGGTGACGCTCTCGAAGGGCCGCCGGGGCTCCGCCTGCGCGGCAATCCAGGGCGAATGCTCGAAGGCCGGGCCCACGACGCGCACGAACTCCGCCGCTTCCAGTGCGTTGACCGAAGACATGTCCATGTTTTCCCCGTAGCTCCCCTCGACGACAACTAACTAATCAATCAATTTCCGCTCCCCGCCGCCAGTTGGAAGTCATCGAAATAAACCGCCGCCGATAGATCGGCAGCTTCAAAGGTGAGATCGAAAATGAACGACGCGGTTTTCTCGTCTCGCAAGAGCGAACTCTTGTAGTGCGGGGTGAAACTGCCTTCAACCGTCTGCCAACTGCTACTCGCATTGAAGTCCGCTTGATCAACGATGGTCTCGGCCACGCGCTCGCCGCTGCGCCGCATACCGCCGCGTTCGTTTTGCTCTTCCTTGACCAAGCCCGGAAAACCATCGAAGAGCGCCCAAAAGCGATAGCGAAGATGCTCCATGCCCGCGCCTTTGACCTTAAAGCTGAAGTGGTAACTCTGATTTAACTTCAAGACCAGATCACGCCGCTTTAAATCGAATTGCCGGACCGTGCCTGGCAGACCGGTGGCCGGCAGGGGGAAGGTTTGCCAGACGGCTGGCCAAAAACCCGCTTTGAGGCAGTTGTTGCCTTCGGGCGGCTGACTGGCAGGATCGTCCTTGAGCCCGACGACGGAGAAATACGCCAGCACGTTCCCCAGTTCCTGGTGGGTTTCTCCATTCCACGTCAGCGGCGGGTTTTCGTTGCGCCCCAGCCGGTCGACGCCCTTGATCTCCTGCAACGGTCCGAAAGACGGGCTGCCTTTCGTTCCCGTGTTGAGAGCCACCCCGATCCGGCCATCCGGCAGACCGAAGATCAGGTCGAACAAGCCATCGCCGTTGAAATCGGCCGCCAGGGGCGCGACCAGACCGGGCAGTTTGGTGGTCCCGCCAAAACTGAGCGTTGAGACGCGCTTGAGTTCCTCGCCGGCGTGGCCTTTGCCCGGGTTGAGGTAAACCCCCACTTCCCCGGTGCGATCCGCCACCACCAGATCCGCGCTGCCGTCTGCATTGTAGTCCACGACGGTGGGAATGAGTTGTTCGCGGCCATCGCCATAAGCGAGGTAGGTGCGCTTGGCGCTGGAGAACTTGGGTTCGCTTGCGCTGCCGACGTTTTCCAAAAGGTGAATGGCATTGGCCGAATAAGTGCCTTCGCCGACGACCAGATCGAGCCTGCCATGCCCGGTCCAGTCCACCCCCACCGGCGAAAGCAGATTTGCCCAAAGGTGCCCCCCTTCGCTGGTCGCAATGGCCGCGCCGGCGATGCTGCCGCCTTGCAAGCGGAACTGCGGTTGCCGCGCGGTGCCGGTATTGGGGGCGAAGAGAATCTCGCCGTCGTAATTGCCGATGAGCAGATCCAGCAGCCCGGTCTTGCGCCAGTCCGCCAGCGAAATACGCGGGCAGAAACGTCGGTAATCTTTCTGAGTTTCCCGGAAATCATTCTTCTCGTCGACCGGCGTCGCGCTCGCGAACAGCGGGATGATCTCCGCATTCGTAAAGCGCGGAGCGGCGGCTGTTCCGCTGTTCGGATAGAAGTAAAAGTAGCCGTTCGGGCCGGCCACGATCAGGTCCGGTTTGCCGTCGCCGTTGAGATCGGCGAAAGCCACCGAGGGCGGCATGGCCATGCCGTCGAAAGTTCCTTTTTCGGTCAGCACCTTGGCGCTGAATGGGGTCACGTGCAGATAGCCGTCGCTGTCCACTCCATCCCGGAGGTTGTCCTGCGTATTCTGGTTTTGTTCAAACCCGGCGTTCCCGCCGAAGAGGTTTTCCTTGGCGGGTGTGCCCGTGGGAGGCGCCGCCGCCACAGAGGCAATGCTCAGCACGCCCAACACTGCCAGCCACAAAGAACCCCAGATGGCGGGCGGGGAGAAAAAAGAACGGGGACGCACAGGAAGAAGGGCAGGGAGGAAACTACCGCACCCAGGCGGGAGTTCAATCTTGCTGCAAGTCGTGAACACGCACCGGCAGCCGCGTCCCGTCTCCATCCGCCGCTGGCACGGCTTGCGTGCCAGCAACTAACCAAGCCGATAGACAATCCGCGCCTTGTCGGTGTCGTAAGGAGACATCTGCATCTTCACGCGATCGCCGGCGGTCAGGCGAATGAAGCGTTTGCGCATTTTTCCGGAGATATGTGCGAGAACCAAATGGCCGTTGGGCAGCTCAACCCGGAACATCGTGCCGGCGAGGACGGAGACGATCTTACCTTCGATCTCGATGATCTTTTCCGAAGACTTACTTGCAATCATGACGCGGAGACAAAAAACGCCCTGCCCAGAAAAAGTAGCAGAGCGCGGAAATGGGATTTATAAAGGTTGAACAGGACTGAAATTAACGGCAACGAAAAAGAGCGCCAGGCAACTCCAACTACTCCGGTCGCCGCAGTGAAAAACCAGCGGCGAACGGTGTACACAGGCCGAAGCCCGAAGGGTCATCATCGCCCGTCCGGTGGCAAAAGCAACCGGATTCGGCGTGGTCTCGCGGTGCTTACACCAGTTTGATGTCCTCGCGCGCCAGGGCTGCCACGAGCATCACCGTCAGCTCGCTGCGCGTTTGCACCCAGTCTTCGTAATTGCTGATCCAGGCCCGCACCGTCACGTTGATGCCTGCCGCCGTCAGCGCCGTGATGAAGGCTTCGGGCGCGGGATGGTCCTTGGTTGAAGCCGGAGCCGCGGCAGCCCCTTTGAGCAGAGCCAACACGTGCTCGGGATCGGGCCCGCTGGCGATGTTGAGCTCGACGTCGATGGAACGATGCCGGTCCGCGTACGTCCAGTTGGTAAACTGATTCGAAATCAGGTTCCCGTTCGGCACGATGATCGAAGACCCATCGCGGATGCCGATGACGCTGGCCCGGATGCCGATGCGGCGCACTTCCCCGGTGGCGTCGCCGATCTGGATGATATCGCCCACTTTCACCGGACGCTCGAACAGCAGGATGATGCCGGAGACGAAATTGTTGATGATGTTTTGCAGGCCGAAGCCCAGGCCGACGCTGAACGCGCCCGCCAGGATCGTGATCTGGTTCAACCCCACGCCCAGCGTCCCAAGAGCGATTAAGAAACCGATGAAGAGCACCAGGTAGTTGAGCATCGTGGCAATCGCGTACGGCAAGCCGGGCGAAAGATGGACGCGCTCGAAGACTTCCTCTTCCAGGAAGAAACGGAGGAGCTGGGCGATCTTCAATGAAAGCCAGATGGCGAGCACGAACCCGAGCAAGTGTCCCACCGTGATGGTGGGAGCCACATGCCAGGTGAGCTTGCCGGCGACCCAATCGTAAACCGTGTCCTGCAACTGGAAAAAGCCGAGGCTCAACCAAAACCAGCCCAGGTAAGCGGCGGTCCGCAACAACACGGAAATCTCCTGCTGCACCTCGGCGGAGTGTGTGCGGGCGATATGGGAAATGCTAAGCGGCCGCACCCGCAACGCGATGAGCAACAAGCCAAAAAGCACCTGCAGCAGCGCGTACAAGCCCACCGCCACGTAGCTGCTGCGCAGGACTCCTGTTCCCACCATCGTCCCGAGCCGGGTGTAGCCCAGCACCTCGGCCGCAAGCGCTCCCGTCATGAGCAGGATGGCTAGCCGGCACAAGAACCGGCCCCAGGTGCCTAAAACCGCCCCGGCGGCATCCGCCTCCCGTTGGCTCCTGCTGATGCGGCTGGCCCAGCCGAAGACCAGGATCGCCGCCAGCAGTTCTCCCGCGAAAACCCCGCGTTCCAGCACCGGATAGGCCGTCATTGCCGTCCGCAACTGGCTGACAAAGTAAAATAGGACCAGGCAGTACAACGCCGAGTGCAACCGGGGATCGAGCAAACGCCGGAGCAGCACCGCCATTGGCAGGAGCAAGACCGCGCCCAGAACGGTTTTGAAGCCGCCGGGCGCATTGGCATAAAGCGGCCCTTTGACCAGGAAGGACAACACGAGCGCGGTCGCAACGGGCACCTCGAAGACCGGCGCCGCTCGTTTGAGATGCGGCTCTTCTTCGGTCCATTTGTGCAAGCCCCGCCTGAGCCAGAGCAGCAACCCGAGCAGGACCAGCATGATGGCGGCATGCAGCCCCAACAGGTCGGGATGCTGCCGGGCATACTCCAGAGCCGCCTGCATCTGCCCGCCGGGCGATTCGCCGGCTTCGGCGCCGGCCGTCGTATCTTGCGGGGTTTGTCGCGCCCAAAGGGGCGAGCTGTCCCGCACAAACAGCGTCTTCAAGGCGGCGTCGTTCGCCTGGCGCACGGAGTCCAGGCCGGCCGCCAGGCTGCCGGAGAGTTTGGTCAGCTGGCCCTGCCAATCCAGCACGCTGGCCTGGCGCTGTTTGATGCGGCCGGCGGCATTCTTGATCGCTGCCTGGACACTCTGGCCGAACGTCTGCGCGTCCGGCAAGCCGGTTTCCTTGGCCCGGTTCGCCGTGTTCGTCCAGAGCGTATCGTCGTTCCGAAGTTCGTTGGCGTCGGTCTCCAGGGTCTTGGCGCGCTGGTTCATCGCCTCGACGCGGATGCCCACTTCGTCCGAGAGCTTGCGTCCGCCGACCTGCAGGTCGCGCAACGCATCCAGGGATGGCCGCGCCTGCAGAGTCTTGGTGGTCTGGGCGAGCCACTGATCGACCTGGCTGGACAACGTCTGGACGGACTGACGCTCTACCGCATCGGTGTCGTCCGCCGGGCTGTCGGCTGCCAGCGTGTTCACGCGGGTAATCGTCTCCTGCGAGCGCTGGGCGATTTCCGCCAACGGCACGGTAGCCGGGGTCGGGGCGGCCGCCGCGGCCGGACTGGCGCTCGCCGTGGCGGCAGTAGCGGCGCTGGGAGTCTTGGGCGCGTCGGCGCTGCGGCCGGACAGGGCGAGGCCAGTCCAAAAAAGGCCCAATACCACCGGCCGCAGCCGGCGCGTCATGCGGTGAGGCGTCACGCATATTGCCATAGGTTGGTTCGTTTTACGGTGCAACCCATCATCGCCAAACGTGTGCTTCCGAGAATTTTAGTTGGATTTAAGCGGGATCGACGCAAATTTGCCTTCCTCGCCAAACGATCCAGATGACTGCTGAAACCCCGGGCGCCAAACCGCCAAGCGCCAATGAAGGCATCAAAGCCGGCTCCGATTTCCTGCGCGGCACCATCGCCCAGGATATGGCGAACGCTTCGACTGGCGCCATCTCGGAGCCCAACAGCCAACTGACGAAGTTCCACGGCCTGTACTTGCAGGATGACCGCGATCTGCGCAATGCCCTCAAGAAAGCCGGCCAGGAGAAAGCCTTCGCCTTCATGCTGCGGGTCCGTCTGCCCGGCGGCCGCGCCACCCCGGCGCAATGGCTCGCACTTGACCGCTTGGCGGGCGAGGTCGCGTCGCCATCCCTGCGCCTGACGACGCGCCAGACCTTTCAGTTTCATGGTGTGCTCAAAGGCAACGTCAAGCCGCTGATCCAGCGCATGCACCGGGTGTTGCTGGATTCCATCGCGGCCTGCGGTGACGTCAATCGCAACGTCATGGCGCCGCCCAATCCCGAGCGTAGCGACGCCTTGCAGCAGGTCTACGAGCAGGCGCGGGCCTGGAGCGAGTATGCGTTGCCCAAGACCCACGCCTATCACGAGATCTGGCTGGACGATGAGCTCGTAGCTGGCGGTGAGGTGGAAGCAGAGCCGATGTACGGCGCCACCTATCTGCCGCGCAAGTTCAAGACCGGCTTCGCTCTGCCGCCTTCGAACGACGTGGACATTTTCTCCCAGGACCTGGGGTTTATCGCGATCGTCGAGGACGGGAAATTGGCCGGCTACAACGTCACGGTGGGCGGCGGCCAGGGCATGGCCCACGGCAACGTGGAGACCTTTGCCCGCCTGGCGGACGTCCTCGGGTTCATCCCGGCCGAGCAGGTCAACGCCGTCGGCGAGGCGGTTTTGACCACGCAACGCGATTTTGGCGACCGCGCCTTGCGCCGGCATGCGCGGTTGAAGTACACGATCGCCGACCGTGGCGTGGCCTGGTTCAAGGAGGAAGTCGAGCGCCGCGCCGAGGTGACGTTCGCGCCGGCGCGTCCATTTGCGTTTACCACGATCGAGGATCCGTTCGGCTGGCACGAGTGCCTGGATGGCACCTGGTTCTACGGCCTGCACATTCTCAGCGGCCGCATCAAGGATCTGCCCGGCTGGCCGCTGAAGACCGCTTTGCGCGAGATCGCGGAGATTCACCAAGGGGATTTCCGCCTGACGCCGTCGCAAAACCTGAGCATTTCCGGCGTGACGCCGGAACAGAAACCGGTCATCGATGGCATCCTGGCCCGGCACGGTTTGCGGGGGGAAAACCAGCGCTCCGGTTTGCGGCTCAATGCGCTTTCCTGCGTGGCGCTGCCGACTTGCGGCCTGGCTTTGACGGAAAGCGAGCGGGTCTTGCCGGCGCTGCTGGAGAAATTCGAAGCGGTGCTGGATGAAGCGGGATTGCACGAAGATGCCATCAGCCTGCGGATCACCGGCTGCCCGAATGGCTGTGCGCGGCCGTACCTGGCGGAGATCGGGTTGGTGGGACGGGCGCCGAATAAGTACGCGCTCTACCTGGGCGCGCGTTACAACGGCACGCGTCTCAATCGCCTCGTCTCCCCGTCCATTACGCTCGATGACGCCGTCACTTTCGTCACGCCGATCATCAAGCGGTACGCTTTGGAGCGGCAGGATGGTGAAGGCTTCGGCGACTTTTGCGACCGGGTCATTTTGCCGGCGGATGCGACGTTGCACAGCGTGGGGACCGCGCAGGTCCCGGAGGAAGTTTTGACATGACAGCCGACCAGATCGCCGGATGGAACGAAGAACTGCGGGGGCAATCGCCTCTTGAGATCACGCGCTGGGCAGTCGCCCAGGCGGACGGCCGCGCCATCGTTTCCACCAATTTCCGTCCCTACGAAGCGGTGATTCTACACTTGGCCGTGCAGGCCCAGGCGGACATTCCGGTGCTTTGGGTCGATCACGGCTACAACCGGCCCGCCACCTATGAGCATGCCGAACAACTTCGCCGCCAACTGGATCTCAATATCCAGGCTTACCTGCCGCGTCTGACTGCCGCGCACCGGGACGCCATTTATGGTCCGATCCCGGAATTGGACGATGAGGCGGGGCTAAAGCAGTTCAGCGCGTTGATGAAACTGGAACCGTTCCAGCGCGGCATCAGGGAACTGGCGCCGAAGGTCTGGCTGACGGGTTTGCGCGAGGTGCAAAACCTGAGCCGCGCGGAACTGGACATCGTTACGCTGGACGCCAATTTCGGGACCTTGAAGGTGAGTCCGGTCTTTCGTTGGAACGACGCGGAAATGGAGGCGTACCTCGAGATGCATCATCTGCCCAACGAGTGGGATTACTTCGATCCCGCCAAGGCGGACGAAAAACGCGAATGTGGCCTGCACGCCGCCTGGGGCGGACACGCCGTCGCCGCCGCTGCTTAATGCCGTGATGGGTTTCAACCGCGGGGTGGCCGTCCCGGCCGCCGGGGCTGGTCGACTCCTGCACCCGCCGCGCGACCAATAGACGATGAGCGCCTACTTCCTCGACCACCTTCAGTACCTGGAGACCGAGTCGATCCACATCATGCGCGAAGTCGCGGCCGAGTTCGAGCGACCGGTGCTGCTTTTTTCCGGCGGCAAGGACTCCATTTGTTTGTTGCGTCTGGCCGAGAAAGCGTTCCGGCCCTCGGACATCCCAATGCCGCTTCTGAACATCGATACGGGCCACCATTTCCCGGAGTTGAACGAATTTCGCGATCAACGGGCGCAGGAACTCGGCGCCAAGCTCATCGTCCGTACCGTCGAGGACGCCCTGGCCCAAGGCATTGCCGTGCTCGCGCCCGGCCAGATCAGCCGCAACTCGCTGCAAATCCCCACGCTGTTGGCGGCGGTCGAGGAATTTCGTTTTGACGCCTGCATCGGCGGGGCGCGCCGCGATGAAGAAAAAGCGCGGGCCAAGGAACGGTTCTTCAGCTTCCGGGACAGCTTCGGCCAGTGGGATCCGAAGAATCAGCGTCCGGAAATTTGGAACGTTTACAATGCGCGTCTGAATCCCGGAGAGAACATGCGGGTTTTTCCGTTGAGCAACTGGACCGAGTTGGACATCTGGGAGTACATCCGGCAGGAGAAGCTGGCGGTCCCATCCATCTACTTTACGCATCAACGCCGCTGCGTCCGGCGGCACGGCCAGTGGCTGCCCGCCAACGATCTCGTACCGCCGAAACCGGGCGAGCAGGTCGAGGAATTGGCCGTGCGCGTCCGCACCATCGGCGACATCATTAGCACCGGCTGCGTGGAGTCGCCGGCGGATAGCGTGGATGATATCATCGCGGAGATCTCCGTGGCGCGGGTGACCGAACGTGGCTCCCGCGCCGATGACAAGGCATCAGAGGCAGCCATGGAAGACCGGAAGAAGGCGGGGTATTTTTGAGCCAGCGCGGGTCTGATCATCGCCGCGAAGAACTGGCAGGTGTAACCTATCCTCGACATGACTTTGGAAGCACAGTAACTGTTGTTAAATGAGTCAGACCTTGCAGTACCTCACGGATGAACACGGCGTACGGACGGCCGTAGTTCTTCCCCTGAGCAATTATGAGGCGCTGATCGAGGATTTGGAGGACCTCGCTGTCGTCGCCGAGCGGCGCGAAGAGCCGGTCACCTCGGACGCCGATTTTTTGGCTGACTTGCGCAGCGATGGAACCCTTTAGCATTACGTGGCGTAACTCGACGAAGAAAGATATTCGCAGTTTGCCCCGTCAGGATGTGGAGCGGGTTATCACCGCAGTTACTCAACTTGCCAGTGATCCTTTGCCCCATGGTTCGCATAAACTAGCTGGTTCCGAGCGCACCTATCGAATTCGTATCGGGGATTATCGGGTTATCTACGAGGTGTTCGCCGATTTGCATGTCGTGGAAGTTCAGCGCGTCAGACATCGCAAGGATGTCTATCGGTAAGCACGAAATTTCGACGTAATACTTCTGATCAACGTGACTACCACCCTACCGCACACAGTCGATCTGCTCCGCTTCAACACTTGCGGCTCCGTCGACGACGGTAAATCGACCCTCATCGGCCGTCTCCTCTATGACTCCAAGTCGTTGATGGAAGATCAGCTCGAGGCCCTGGAACGCTCCGCCGATATCACCGGCAACGGCCAGATCAATCTGGCCAATCTTACCGATGGCCTGCGCGCCGAGCGCGAGCAAGGCATTACCATCGACGTGGCTTACCGCTACTTCGCGACTCCGCGGCGCAAGTTCATCATCGCGGATACCCCCGGCCACGTGCAGTACACGCGCAACATGGTGACCGGCGCGTCCTCGGCCAACCTTTCCATCATCCTCGTCGATGCCCGGCTCGGCGTGATCGAGCAAAGCCGCCGCCATAGTTGCATCGCTTCGCTCCTGCGCATCCCGCATCTGGTGGTCGCCGTGAACAAGATGGATCTGGTCGATTGGAGCCAGGAACGCTTCATCGAGATTCGGACGCAATTCGAAGAGTTCCTGCCGCTGCTTGACATGAAGGACGTCAAGTTCATCCCCGTTAGTGCTCTCAACGGCGATAACGTAGTGGACGCTTCGCCGCAGACCCCCTGGTATTGCGGCCCGACCCTGCTGGGTCACCTCGAGACGATCCACATCGGCAGCGACTGGAACTTGCAGGACTTCCGGCTGCCCGTGCAATGGGTAAACCGGCCGAATAACCCGAAAGACCCTGCTTTGCACGACTTCCGCGGCTTCAGCGGCCAGATCGCCGGCGGCGTGGTGCGGGTTGGCCAACCCGTTATGATTTTGCCCAGCGGCTTTGTCAGCAGCGTGAAGGAAATCCGCACGCTGGACGGTTCGCTGCAGGAAGCGTTTTGCCCGCAATCGATCACCCTGGTGCTGGAGCACGATATCGATGTCAGCCGCGGCGACGTGATCGTGCATCCGCACAACCTGCCAGGGTGCGCCTCTGACTTGCAGGCGAAGGTTTGCTGGTTGCACCCGCGCCCGTTGCAAGCCGGCCGCAAATACCTGCTCAAGCATATGACGCAGACCGTCCAGGCGGTCGTGACGAGCATTCACCACCGGCTGAATGTCTCCACGCTCGCGGAGGAACCCGGCGCGCCGGAGTTGACCATGAACGACCTCGGCGAAATCCGGCTGCGCACCTCCAAGCCGTTGGTCTATGACGGTTATGCCGCCAATCGGCTGACCGGGTCGTTTATCCTGATTGAACCCGGTACCAACGCCACGGTCGCCGCCGGCATGCTCTCCGCGCCTGCCGAGATTGCCCGCCCCGAGTACCGCGACTTCGCCATCTAGGGCCGGCGCGTTCCGTCAATACACTCCCGGCACAAACCGCTTCGTCCATCGCTGATAGGCGAGGTAAGGCTCGCCTAACGCCGCCGCCAGCGCTGCTTCCTCAATTCGCACCCGGTAGAGCAGCACCAGATAAATCGGCACCATCATCACCAGCCAGCCCGGGACACTGCGCAGGGTCAGCCCAATCCCGGCAAACTCCAGCAGCAAGCCGCTGTAGGTCGGATGCCGCACATAGCGGTACGGCCCGTCATCGACGACGTGCTGGTCGCGCGCTATGGCCACATCGACGGTGAAGAAGCGCCCGAGATGCCGGATCGCCCAGCGCCGCAGGACCAACCCGAGCACGAACACAGCGACGCCTGCCGCTCGCCAAAAGATGGCGGGATTGAGGTAAGGTCCGATGTCCGTAAACGCGATCAAATGGCCGCCAACGACCGCCAGCGGCGTCACGATCCAAAGGATGCGCAGCGACCCGCCGTCGGCTTTGCGGCTGCCCTCGCCCGCCGGCGCCGAGCGCCGGCTCAAAGCCAACGTCAGCTCCGAAGTCAGGAGGCAGACATCAAGCACCGAGGCAACCGGAAAGTTCATGGTAGTAGTGCCACCACCAACCCCGGCGGCCGGATGCTATTCCTTGCGCGTATAGCTGATCTCCATGGTTTTGGTTTCCACGCCGTCGTGCTTTTCAAACCATTCGAGCAAATCGTGGTCCTTGTCGATTAGCTTGATGGTCTCGCGAGCGTGGGTCTTGACTCCCGGCGTCAGCTCTTCTTCCCAGTCATACGTGAAAGTCTTACTCGCGGGATCATAGGTGCCTTCAGCCAGCAGGATGCTGGTGCCCATATTGTCGATCCAACTGGAGACGAATTTCTTTTTTACATTGTCGTACCCGTCGGTCGACCTGCCTTTAAACTCCAGGGTCTGCATTTTGCCGTCCGGTCCCGGCATCTGCATCGTGCCCGTCGTGTCCAAGATAAAATAACGGCCGTCCATGTCGGCCTTGCGCACCGCGACGCCGCTTGATTCCATGGGCGGAGCACCGGGATCCGACCACCAGAACTTCAGTTTATAGTCCCACGTACCGACTCCCTGAGCCAGGAGCTTGTGATTCTCACCGGGGCCGCCAGTCATACAGCTCGGCGTCCGCCGGCTGGACAGCCGCCGCAGTTTTCGCCTCGCCCGCGGCGGCCGCTTTATCCTGGGCAAAGGCCCCTTGGGTCAGCCACGTTCCGGCGGCCAGAAAGAGTAACGTGGCTGCGCCAGATCGAAGAAATTTCATGGCTTCTTTTTGCCTCGGAGCGGGGCTGCCGGTCAAGCCACAAGCACCGCTGGCTTGCCCGGATAATTCGCTGGCGGAAGCGGGCACCTGCGCGCTAGCTTGCACGCGTGTTCCGCCAGCTGGGCCTGTTTTGCGCGGCGCTCGCTCTCTTTACGATGGCGGGCGGCCAGTGGGCTGTCGTGCAGTCCGTTGCCTGGGCAGGAATGCTGCGCGACTACACTCAGCGTACGGGCAGCGTGGCCGTGGCCGTCGAGCAAACCTTCGACGGGCAACATCCCTGCGCATTGTGCCAACAAATCCAGACAGCGAAAGCCAGGGAGCACAAAGAGGCCCCGGTTGCGCCCACTCAGAGGGATGACGTCCAGGCAAAAGCCCTGCTCGCCGCTACCACCGTAAGTCCCTTCGTCCCCACGGCACAGGTGGCGACCCTCCCGTGTGCCGGGCCGGCGTGCGGCCCGAGCCGCACCGAGCAGCCGCCGACTCCGCCGCCCCGGCGTGTCGCCTGCGCGGCCTAGAGCCTTTGCGCCGTCTCTGGCACGAGACGGACCAGCCACCTGGCGTAGCCCAACGGCTGCCAGAGGCAGGCTCTCTCTCCAATCCTTACCCAGGCGTTAGCCGCTGCCTGGCAACGTGTCCGTCGGTTCCACGGTCCCCGATGCGCCGTGGTCACTCCGCCGCCTACGCCATCCTTTCCTGCCGGGGAGGGTGCGTCCCTGCCACGACCGTCTCACTTTTCACCTTTCTATCTAATTCCATGCACTCTTCTCGCAGATTCCCGTTCTCTCTTCCTGTTGCTGGCGCACTCCTGGCGCTCCTGACTAGCCTTGTCCTCACTCCGCGGTCCGCGCGGTCCCACGGCTTCGCCGGTGCGCGCTTCTTCCCGGCTACGCTCACCACCGACGATCCTTTCGTCGCCGACGAGCTGTCGCTGCCCACGCTCCAGACCTTTCACGCGCCGGATAGCGGAGGCACGCGGGAGTTCGACGTCTCCATCGACATCGCCAAGACCATCACGCCCTACCTGGACATCGAGGGCGGCATTAGCGAGGTCAACCTGTTCCCGCACGCCGGGCACCACGAGACCGGCTTAAGTAACTTGGAACTCGGCTCCAAGTTTCAGTTCTATGTCAATGCTCCGCACGAGACGATCCTCTCGCTGGGTATCGACACCACTATTGGTGGCACCGGCAGCCGGCAGGTGGGACGCGACCCATTCACGACGTTCTCGCCGGGCCTGTTCTTCGGCCAGGGCTTTGGCGACCTGCCCGATAGCGTCACATTCCTGCGGCCCCTCGCGCTCACCGGCAACCTGAGCGTGGACATTCCGACCAGTGCCAGCACGCGCACATTCGGTAACGTGGACCCGACTACCGGAATTCGCGACGTGGAGGTGGACCGCAACGCCGCGGCGCTGGAGACCAACTTCGCGCTCGAATACAGCCTCATTTACCTGCAAGACAACGTCAAAAACCTCGGTCTGACGGCACCCTTCAATCGGATGATCCCGTTGGTGGAGGCGGTCGTCACCACCCCGCTCGACCGTGGCCAAGGTGGGCTGACCACCTGCTCGATCAATCCCGGCGTGATCTGGTCAGGCAGCGTCTGCCAATGGGGCGCGGAGGCGTTGATCCCGACCAATGCGCGGAGCGGGAGCCATGTCGGCGTGCTGGTCCAATTCCACATCTACCTGGATGACCTGCTCCCGAGCATCTTCCATCCCATTTTCGGTGGCCCGGGCCACAAAAGCGCGGCTGACAATAACAACAATGCGAACAGCAACGGCAAATGAACATGCAGACCTATCGACTCACTCTCTCTGGCAATGCCTGGGCGCTGACCGCGCTCTTGAGCCTCACCACCATGACCTGCGGCTGGGCCCATGCCTTCATCGACCACACCGACCCGGTGGTGGGCGGTGCCGTCAAGCAAGCTCCGGCGGACGTACGGCTGTGGTACACGCAAGGGTTGGAGCCGGCTTTTAGCCGCGTGCAGGTCTTCGACGCGGCGGGTCAGGAGGTGGACAAAAAAGACGTCCACCTGGACGCGAAGAACAACCACCTGCTGATCGTATCTCTCCCAGCGGGTCTGGGGGCGGGCACCTACAAGGTAGTTTGGCGCGTGGTGAGCGTGGACACCCATACCACCGAAGGCTCCTTCAAGTTCCAGGTGGAACCTTGATTCGAGACGCTGCAAGTGGGCACCATGCCGTTCATGTGGGCGCACTGGTTTTGCCAGTTTGCGCAAACCAGCGCCGCTGTGCTGCTGGCGGGCACGGCGGCGTTGCGGCTGCTCGCCTGGGGCACGGACGTGGAACGGTCCTCCATCTGGAACCGCCTGGGCTGGGCGAGTTGGAGCGTGTTGCTGCTCGCCGCCACGCTCCAACTCGGGCTGACCGCGGCGGACATGAGCGGCCTGCCGCTGACGGAAGCCTGTTCTGGCCCAGTGCTCGGAAACGTCCTTGGCAGCACGATCTTCGGCTCGGTTTGGAAGGTGCGGATGGGTCTGCTCGCGGCCGTGCTTTTCGTCGCATTATGCGCCGCGCGAATCCGGCGCGACGGGAGGCGGACCGGCATCTCCGTGACTTTGGCAATCGCCCGTGCGCTGTTGGCCGTCGCTCTGCTAGCGACATTGATCTGGAGCGGCCATGCTCATGCGTCCGAAAAGCACGCGTGGCTGCTTCCCGTGAACTTGCTCCACGTCGTGGCCGCCGGAGCCTGGCCAGGGGGGCTACTGCCGTTGGCCTTCCTGCTGGCGCAGGCGCGTCGTGAGCCGAACATCGTTCTAGCCGCGCTGACGGTCACACGGCGGTTTTCGCGTTTGAGCGTGGCGGCGGTAGGCGTCCTGGCACTCAGCGGCCTGCTCAACAGCATCGGTCTGGTCGGAACACTCTCCGCGCTTTGGCCAAGCGTGTACGGCAGGTTGATCCTCTGCAAAGTGGCACTCCTGGCCGGGATGGTCGGGCTCGGAGCCGTGAACCGGCGCATGATCCGGCCTGACCAAACGGCCAGCGCGCCGCGGATCCTGCGCTCGCTCTGGCGCAACGTGGCCTGGGAATCCGCCCTGGCGGTGTGCGTGCTGCTGGCCACCGAGGCGCTCGCCATGACCCCTCCGCCCGCCTCGGAGAGCGCAGACGTACCGATGGTGGAGCGGCGGCCTGAGCACTAGACAAGGCGCAGACCGCCGCAAATTCACTCTTCCGCCCTTTCGAGCTATGGCGAAGCCGTAGCCGATGCCGGCGAGGAAATCCCGGCAGCATTGACCGCCGTCACTTGGTAGTAGTATGTCGTTCCGGAGGTAAGCCCATTGTCGGTGTAAACGAGCAGCGGCGTGCCATTCACAAAGTTCGTCGGAAAGGCGAACGGCCCACCCGAAGTAGTCGAACGATAGATGGCATAGCCAGTGGCGTTGGTTACCGCATTCCAAGCCAGTTTGACGCTCGTGCCGCTGGCTCTCACAGCGGTCAGCGACCCCGGCGCTGACGCGGGAGCAGGTGCCAGCGGGGTGGCCGTCACGGATGACGAAGCGGCGCTCGTCCCGGCGGCGTTGATCGCCTCCGCGTAATAACTATACTCCGTCCCGTTCGTCGGGGTGGTGTCCGTAAAGTTATAAATGTCCCGATCGCCGATATTCGCGTCCTGCACCAGGATCGTCCGCAGGCCATACGTGCCACCAACGCCATTGGAATGCAGGGTTGTCCGATAGAGATTGCAATAGCTCGCGTCCGACGCCGTGTTCCAGACCAGCGACACCGAGCCGTTGCCGGTCGAGTTGACCGTCAACCCTGTCGGCGCGGCCGGCGCGCTCGAAGGCAGGGTGGAAGACGGTGTCGCACGCCGGCTCCCGCCCGTGGGGGCGCTGGCGCCGGCCGGGTTGAGCGACTCGACCTCGTAGTAATAGTTCGTGTTGTTGACCGCCGAGGTATCCGTGTAGGTCATGATGCTCGGGCCGCTGCCGCTCACCGTGCCCAGCACTCCGCCTGCCAAGGTGGTGAAGCCGCTGGTCGGCGAGCCGGAGCGCAGGACGGCGTAGCGGGTCGCGCCGGGCACGAGGGGCCAGGTCACCAGGTTGCGGTTGTTTCCCGCGTACGGGGTCACGCTGGCCGGCGTCGGCGGCACGTAGTTGGTCAACTCCAGCCGGAGGTAATCGACCATCAGATACCCCTCGGAAGCGTCGGCGTGGTTGAGGATGGTGACCGTGTTGGCCCCGGACCTGAGCAGGCTGGCCGGGAAGGTGATCCGTTCATCCCAGAAGGGTCCGTGGTCGCTGCAATGCACGCTGCTGTCGTCCTCGTAGCCGGAGGGGGGATTGAAACTGCCGGCAGTGATGGCGTTCGGCGCGGCTGTGCACCCCGGGATGCTGCTGGGGTCGAGGGTCGTCCCGTTCACCTTGACGGTGATGTCGTTCGAGGCGCCATAGTTTCCCGCGCCGGCGAAATAGATCGACCCCTGATCGTTGACACCCGGCGCGTTCGCCAGGTTGAAGTTGATCACGCCCGAGGCATCCTCGTAGCTCGCGCCGTTCGGCGCTTCCTGCGACGGCAGGACGTAGTTCCAATCCGTCGTCCACCGGCTCGTGCCCGCGGTGTAGTTTACCACCGTCGAGGGGTACTCGGTGGTAAAGTAAACTTGCGCGCCCCAGATCCCGGTCGGGAAACCCAATCTTGGCGGCATCTGGCCTGCCCAGTAATCCTCGCCGTGCCGGTATTTGTCCGCCTTGCGGTCGGGATAGCCGAGATCGAAGACAGTCGATCCCACCCGCTGCCCGGTCCAGGTAAACTGCGGGATGGTCGTCGTATTGCCGGCCGTGACGGTGACGCCGAAAGGCGTGGACGGGAGGTCCACTTCCAGCGGCGGGTCAACTGGGCCGCCGCCCGGCTGGGCTGTCTGGTTCTGGGAAATGAATGTTCCCGCCACACCGGGGCCATACGCGTAGAGGGTATAATTCGACCCGGCGATTACGTTGTTGAAGGTGAAGTTCCCGCCCGAGTCGGTCTGCGTCCAGAACTGGTAAGCCTTCTGCCATTTCTGGAAGTCGTAGACGCTGTCATCGGTGATCGGCTGCTCTTCCAGGCCGATCCAGGTGCCCGCGACGGTCGGGTTCGCCGTGCCCCTGGGATCACTGGGCTTGATCTGGCCTTTAACGGTGCCGCGGCCGGAGGCGGACACGTAATCCGGGTTGCTGAACCACGAGTAAGGCCACGCCGCCTTTTCCGCCGCGTCCTGGGCCGTGGCATCGCTGAAGAGCGCCTGGGCGGCCTGGTTTGCGTCGGTGATCGAGGAGGAAACGTTGTTCATGTAAAAGAAAAACGGCCCGGCGGTTTTCACCCAAGGCTCACCGGCCGCCAGATTACCGTCGCCACCCTGGTTCAGTTCGCCGGTCATCATCTGATTGCCCAGGGCGTTGTAGGAGTAAACGGTGTCGTCGTGCTTGAGCGGTCCGCCGTCGCTGAATTCGATGTTGGTCATCACCCAGACGCCGATGTTGTTGCCGCTCGCGCCGACGCTGCTCCAGCCCCAGGCCTTTTCGTCGCTGTGATCCTGGCCCCACATGAACTTGTCATCGTACTGGCCGGCGAGGCCGCCGTTGAGGTCGATCTTCATCTCGTGGGAGGCCGTCACTGGAACGGGGGCACTCCCGGAGGGCTGCTGGCCGATGAAAAAGTTGCGCGCCGCATCGGCGCTGATCCAGTTGAACAGGCTGGCGATCGTCGAGTTCATGCCGAACACTCCAAAGGTGGAAGCAGCGTCGGTGCTGCGATGAGTGTCGATGGCGGTGGTGTAGAATCCCGGCGAGCCTCGCTGCATGGTGTAATGCGCTTCGAAGGTGCCGTTCGTCCCGGCACTGCTCAGCATCTCCACATCGCCACGTGCCCCGCCGTTCGAGGCGGGATCGATGGCCAGGATGTAGGTGTAAGTATTGTTGCCGCCGCCCAGGTAGGTGCCGCCGAAGGAGTAGGTCTCCCGCCCGACGCCGTTCGAGGGCGAAAGCACATTGGTCGTCCGCGGGGAGCCGTTGTTGTTATACGTGTAATTGATCGTGACGAGCCGGGTGTCGTTGATGTTGATCACGATGGACACGATGCCGTTGGCCATCGTCACGGTGCCGTCCCCGTTATTGACGACCGTCACATTCGCGCCCGAACCGTCGCCGCCGCCGGCGATATTGGCCTTGCTGGAAACCGCGCCACAAAAGGCGGCGAGGATAAGCAACGCCAGCGGCCACAGGCCTCGCCACGACCGGCGATTGACCGGTAGACGCAGGTCCACGGGGGCGGGTGAGTTTGACGGATTCAGACAGCAAGGCTCAGTTTTCTTCATGGGGGGTGGGATGGGGAACTACTGCAGAGAGCGGAAAATGCCTCTGCGTAAGCGATTCTACAGGAATTGTTTAAGCCTCCTACAACTATAATGTTCGATGTTCGGTTCTAAAATGTGATCATTTACGCGGCGGGATTGGACGTCGCTGCGGCGGGTGATGTCCACCGAAGCGGCACGAGGCAAGGCGGCGTCCAGCACACGGTTGCGAAAAACTTGATCTCCGCGGCGGTTCGCGGGATATAGCTGCATGCCAAACCGGGCCGAACGCCGGCACCAAGCCGGCCGGGCTCTGAGCAAGGCTCGGCGAGTCGCCAGGACATGGCTCGTCGGAGCGCGCTGCGATGCCAGGGAGGCAGACACCGCCTGGGTCGAGAGCGTTGCGCGCCGGATCCGCGACAACCGGACGCCCTGTTCGTGTCAGATGTGCCGTAACCCGCGGCGATCAAATTATTCCAAGGGAAACCGGGGCATGAGCATACAGGAGCGCAGATCGTTCGACGCCGAGGAGCTAACAGCTCGCTAAGTCTGGGTCCGTCTGTCTTTGGTACCCTTCGCCGTAGCGCTGTCTTCAAACATCCTCTGCGACGGGCCAATGGAACCAGACGACGAAATCATCCTCCGGCGTGAGGTGGGCGCCGAGGTAATCGCCTTCTAAAGCTTGGCTGCGTCCTCCAAGCCCGTAGGCATTCAAAACGAAATCCAAGACCACGGTCAGACCGAGCCCGGAACCCGTGCTCGAGACGCCCGGCTGGAATAACGTGCGCAAATCTCCCCGGTCGCACAGGCGCTGCCGATCAGCGCGACCCACCGGATTTCGCACCTCGAAGCGCAGGTCGGCGGGCTGGTCTTCCTCGTCCGTCAGACCGTGGATCGATAATTTGACTTCGCCCGACGATGTATGCCGGCAAGCGTTGTTCACCAGATTATAAAGCACCCGGTCCAGAGCGCCCAATTCAACGCAGCACTCGGCGATATTGCCGTGAAAATCGCAGGATACTTGCAGCTGGGTCGACCGGTCGCCGCTTGGTATGAGGGCGTCCTGCCACTTCTCCACGATCAGGTCGATGCTATGCATCTTGGGCAGCAGATCGGCTTCCCGCTTGAGGTCATCCAGGCCCAGCAAGGCGTTGCGCATGATTTTCAGGTTATCGCGGACGAGAAAAAAGAGTTGCCGGCGCCCGAGTTCCGACGGCGCTTGCAGGCCGGCCAACTGCAACCGGCCCAAGAGCGCGTTCATGGCGCCGCCCCGGAGGTCGTGCAGCGTTTTTGCCATCAACTCGGAGGGGCTTGTCTGGAGACTTTTCTGCCCCAGGGCCTGAACCCGTTCCACCATTGCATCGATCTGTTCGCGGTCGATATCGAGGCTCCGGATTGGGTTACCGTGGTTAGGCTGCAAACGGGCAAACAGCTCCTCTAGAAACTGATATATGGTGCGAAGGTAGCGCCGGTCGACCTCCGCGAAAGCGGGTAAAGGCAGACACACATTGTCGCCCCGATAACGGCGTTTGCGGAAGTTTTGCAGGGAAGCGGTCGCGAGCGGCACAGTGCTGATAGAGCACCGGATGTGCCACTTCGTTGGTTGCGGCTGGCTGCTGGCGGGCTCCTCCGGTGCGTGGCTTTACCCGCGGCGCCCGCGCCTGGCTCAGGGGCGAGGCGTCGGTTCCCTTGCCAAGCGAACCGCTTCTGGCGTGCGGCTGATCGGCAACCCCTCTCTCCCCGCTCCTTGCTTGACTTCGCCAGTCTTCTTTGCTGAGCTAGGAAGTTGTATGTGCAGGAATATCCGAACTCTGTACAACTTCGAACCACCGGCCACAGCGCAGGAGATTCGCGCCTCCGCGCTGCAATTTGTGCGCAAACTGAGCGGGTTTAACGTGCCCTCGAAGACGAACGAAGCGGCGTTCAATCAAGCCGTGGAGCAAGTCAGCGCCGCGGCAGCCGTGCTCGTGAGTTCGCTTGCCACGGCGAGTCCACCGAAGAACCGTGAAGTCGAGCGGGCGAAGGCCGCGGTACAATCGGCAAAGCACTACGGGACCTAATAAGGGATGCGGCTTCTGCCGGTCGATGCGGCGTTTGCGAACCCAGACGATCCCGAGGAGGCATGCTAAAAAAGGGCGATAAGGTGCCCAGCAGAATCAAGACCTCGATGATCATCCCTCGCGGGCTGGCTTTTCGGAGCTAGTGGAATAACCGTAAGCCCCGCGCCGGCAAGAACTCTAAAGGGGGTATAGCTCAGTTGATCCCCAACGTCGGACCGACCACAGAACGCCTCTTCCGCGCCGGTTCGCAACCCTCATTTGCATTTGGTGTTGACTTCGGATAGGAAGCCTTTCACCTCAGATGTACCTGAAATGAGCACGCCAGTCGGATATCATTCGGGCAAGTTCCCGCCACCAACATTGGATTGGGAGCGTTTGATTCCCCTGATCGGTTCCGCGAACGCAGGTCTCGCGCGCTACGACGGATTACTGACGGCGATTCCGAATGCTTCGGTCCTAATGTCTCCGCTCACTACCCAAGAGGCGGTGCTTTCCTCCCGCATCGAAGGAACGCAAGCAACTATTGGCGAAGTACTAGAGGTGGAAGCTGGCGGCGAACCACCAGGATTTGACGAACCAAAACGAGGCGACGTGGAAGAAATTTTGAATTATCGCAACGCCATGCACGAATGCGTGACAGGCCTGAAGGAACTGCCTCTCTCTCAGCGTCTATTGCGACAGGCTCATGCAACCTTGCTCCAAGGTGTCCGGGGCCGAAATAAGGATCCAGGGAATTACCGAAGAATCGTGAATTGGATCGGCATAGAGGGCTGCCCGAAAGATGCGTCGTCTTTCATCCCTATCAGCCCGGAGATGTTGCCAGATGCGATGAGCCGTTGGGAAAGATATCTCCATGAGCCCGCTTTAGACCGCTTAGTTCAACTCGCGATTGCGCATGTCGAGTTCGAAGCGCTTCACCCTTTTTTGGACGGAAACGGTCGTGTAGGACGCATGCTGATTCCCTTATTTCTCTTCGAGAAGAAACTCCTTTCCAGCCCAGACTTCTACATGAGTGGATACTTTGAAGCTAGACGGGACGAGTACTATGCTCGTCTGCGTGCGGTCTCGGCATCTGACGACTGGACCGGTTGGAGCGAGTTTTTCCTGAAAGCCGTTGTTCAGCAGGCTGCAGAAAATGAACGGAAAGCCAGAGAGATCCTGGGACTCTACAATCGAGTAAAAACGCGCGTGGTTGATCTCACTCGGTCGCAACACGCAATCCGCGCAACGGATTTTCTTTTCAAAACCCCGATCTTCCAAGGGCCGCACTTTGCCACTCGCTCAGGGATTCCGAAGCCAACCGCGCAACGAATTCTGACGGTGCTTCGGGGCAACAAGGTTTTGGAAACTTTGCGGGAAAGCCGGGGTCGTGTAGCCGCGATTTTCGCCTTCAAGGATCTTCTGAACATCGCCGAGGGCCGAAGGGTTTTCTGAATCATCGGTGAATCACAAACCTGATTGTGACTCAAAAAACCAGTTTTGTGATCCGCAGCACCCTTTGTGCATATTTTGCGAGTCACAAGATATGGTAGTTTTGGAGTTCCACGCCCCTCGGGTAGCGTAAGAACCGCTGACTGGAGAAACTAGTCTGAGAAGCCTTGTGCTTGGGCAGTGGCTGGACTAGAGGTGCCGAGGCTGCCACGGATTTCTTGCTTTTTGGACTCGAACCGCGCAGAATGACTGCCGTTCGACGTGTTCCGATAAAGACACTCCCCGACCTGCTAAACCCGCTCTGCTTTACCTCAGTGTTTTCATACGCTCTTGAGCATTAAGCCGGATAAAAACAGCCGTACAAGCGGCGGTGGGGTCTGTTCAAATCAGTACAGTCGTTCATCCGCAGTGAGATGGGGGTATAGCTCAGTTGGTAGAGCGTCTCGTTCGCAATGAGAAGGCCTGGGGTTCGAATCCCCATACCTCCACTTTCCTCGGGGGCGTCGTGGCGGGGCGGCGGCCAAAACCGTCCTGGCGGCAATGGGGATCCGCGGTTTGTGCTCCGCAGGCGGGGGAAGGCGGATACCCGGGGAGGCTACCAACAGCAGATGGTGAGCTTGCGGGGGCCGTGGGCGCCGAGCACCAGGATGCGCTCGATGTCTGCCGTGCGGCTGGGGCCGGTGATTAGCGAAATGAGGCTGGGGTAATCGGGGGCGTACTTTTGTTTGAGGAAGGCGAACGCGCCCGGCAAGTCCGCTAGCAACTGTTCGCGCCGCGACAGCACGACGTGATGCGGCGGCAGCGCGGACAAAACCCGACCGCCGGAACTTCGGCTCGTCACCAGGACGGAACCGGTTTGCGCAATCAGAGCCTCGCACTCGGTCAGGCCTGCGTCGCAGGCCTCCAGGCTGGCGGGATCGTAGCCGCCGTCGACGAAGAGCGTGGGCAACGCCAGCGCCTCGCAGGCGGCGTCTGTCAGCGGGGCGTGGTGGCTGCCAATCTTGCGCCAGTTCTCTTGCGCTGCCAGATCGCGGAGGTGAGCCTGCGCTTGGTCCGCGCTTTCGAAGAGATGAAAATCTGCCTTCAGATCGATGGCGTTGCGGCGGAAGAGGTCGGCGCGTGCGGCGAAATCAGCGCCGACGAGCGGCAGCCAGTTGGAGACGGGCGTCGACGCGCGCGGGGCGGTGTCTCCCGCGCGGGCTGCCTCCGCCGCCAGGACGGGCGCGGAGCCCTTGATCTGCGTCGGGATCACACTCGTGGGAGGTTCGTGGTCCGCTCCCGGCTGCGGCGCGAACACGCGCAGGGCTTCCCGCACCCGGCCCAGGATTTGTTCGCGCTCGCTCACGATTTCCCTTCCTGCCGCGCTTGCCAATACTCCTTGAAACTCTGCTCGCGGACGGGCGGCAATTCGCGCGTGCGCGTCCAGGCGTACGCGGGGTCGAGTTTAGTCCCTTTGATCAGGTGGTGCAGCGGCTGCGTCAGGCGCGCGACCTTCCCGGCCAAGGCATAAAGCCACGGCCGGTTCATGACGAAGCCGAAAACTTTGAAGGCGCTTTTTTCCCACCAGACGGGACGCTCCGCCACGGCGTTGCGCCGGTTGTGCAACAGGTGGTGATGCAGATTGATCTTCACCGGACAAACTTCCGTACAAGCGCCGCAAAGTGAGGAGGCGTTGGACAAATGTTTCCAGTCCTGCAAGCCGCTCAGGTGCGGCGTGATGACCGACCCGATCGGGCCTTGATAGGTCGACCCGTAACTATGCCCGCCCACGTGCCGGTAGATGGGGCAGACGTTCAGACAGGCGCCGCAACGGATGCAATGCAGCGCGTCGCGTTGTTCGGGGTCGGCGAGCAAGGCGGTGCGCTTGTTGTCCAGCAACACCACGTGAAATTCCTCCGGGCCATCGGGCTCGCCGGGCTGGCGCGGGCCGGCGTACATGGAGTTGTAGCAGGTGACGGCCTGGCCGGCGCCGGCGGTGCCCAGCAGCGGCAGGAAAAGCGCGAGATCTTCGAAGCGCGGGAGCACTTTTTCAATGCCGAGCAGGGCGATGTGCACCTTGGGCAAGCCGCAACTCAAGCGCGCATTGCCTTCATTCTCGGTAATGGAAATCATCCCGGTTTCCGCGATGGCAAAATTAGCGCCGCTAATGCCGATGTCTGCCGTCACATACTTTTTGCGCATGACGCGCCGCGCGATCATGGTGAGTTCTTCCGGATCGTTCGTCGGCGCGCTGCCCAGCTCCCTGGTAAATAGCTCACTGATCTCTCCCCGGGTCAGGTGCATGGCGGGAAAGACAAAGTGGTAAGGTGCTTCGCCGCGCAGTTGCACGATAAACTCACCCAGGTCCGACTCGGCGACATCGTAGCCGGCGGCGATCAGCGCTTCATTCAGGTGAATCTCCTCGCCGGTCATCACTTTGGACTTGATGATCGAGCGCGCGTTCTTGGCGCGGACGATGCCGAGGATGATCTCCCGCGCCTGGGCCGCGGTGCTGGCCCAATGCACCTGGGTGCCGCGCGCGGCGATGCGGTCGGCGAACTCGACCAGGTACTGATCGAGATGGTTGACGGCCTGCCACTTTATATCGGCGGCCGCCTGGCGCGCGCCTTGCCAATCCTGGTACTTGGAACGCTGGGCGCCGTGCGCTGCCTCGTACTTCTTCATCGCGCCCTGGATGAAGCCGCGATGTTTCAGGTCGCGCGTGAGACGGTCAGCGTCGCGCTTGAATTGCCGAATGGCGATGGGAGCAGCCATGGTGAAAGCGGAGCTTAGGTCTGCGCCAGGATTTCAGCGAGATGAATGGTCCGGCGCGGCTGTTCCTGACGGTCGAGCAAGCCCTGGATGTGCATGAGGCAACTCGAGTCGTTGGAAACGATGTAGTCCGCGCCGGTATCCAGCGCGGAAGCGCATTTTACTTCGCCCATGGCGGTCGAGATCATGGGAAACTTCGCCGCGAACGTGCCGCCGAAGCCGCAGCAGGTTTCCGCCTCCGTCATCTCGACCAACTCGAGATCGCGCACGTGGGCGAGGAGCTGGCGCGGTTGCCGCTTGTTACCGAGTTCGCGCAAACCGTGGCAGCCATCGTGAAACGTCACCTTGTAGGGAAAGCGCGCGCCAAGGTCAGTCACTCCCAGGCGGGTCACCAGAAAATCCGAAAACTCGTAACACTTGCTGGCGAGCTTTTGGGCGGCCGCGGCGTGCTCGGTGCCGGCGAATAGCTCGGGATAAAAGACTTTCAACATGGCGCCACACGACCCGGAGGCGATCACGACGGCTTCCGCGTCCTGCAGCCGCGCCAGTACCTTGGCCGCAACGGTGCGGGTCTCCGGCCAACAGCCGGAATTGAAGGCGGGCTGTCCGCAACACGTTAACTCCTGGGCATAGTCCACCTCATGCCCGAGGCGCTCCAGAATTTCCACGATGCTGATGCCCACGCGTGGGTAACAGAGATCCACGAAGCAAGGGATGAACAGCGTGACAGTCATTAGGGTAAAATCGCTCTGACCGAGCGAAGCCAAATGGTTGGGGCGCTACCTCAAGAAAGCTTCGTGCAAGCCGCCGTCCACGGTGATGATCTGGCCCGTCGTTTTGCTCAGGCGATTGCTGACGAGCAGGAAGTACGCTTCTGCCTGATCGGCTGGAGTAATCGGCGCCTTGGTCAGGGTCCGGTCGGCGTAGAATTGCGCCAGCTTGCTCACCAAGGACTCGGTCGCCTCGTCGTCGGTATAGGGGATCTTATATTTGGCCAACGAACCGATGACGCGATCGCGCGGGAACATCGCACTCCCTTGCACGACCGTGGCGGGCGCGACGCCGTTGACCCGTACCAGGGGCGCCAGCTCCATGGCCAGCTCGCGCACCAGATGATTCGCGGCGGCCTTGCTGGTATCATAAGCGACACTCCCTTTCTTGGCAACCGCCGCGTTGGCGCTGGTGGTCAGGACCAGCGCGCCGTTAAGCCCCTGTTCCTGCCAGGTCTTATAAGCCTCGTCGGCGACCAGGTAAGAGCCGACGACGTTGATGTTGAAGGTCAACAACCACTTGTCATCCGGGATATGTCCGGTGGTATCGCTCGGCACAAAGATACCTGCCGTCACTTCGATGGCATCGAAGCCGCCATAAGCGATGGCTACTTGATCCAACATCGCGCGCACGCTGGCGCGATCCGTGATATTCGCGGCCAGGCCGATGGCCGGTCCGCAGCCGGAGATGTCCGAGCCCGCGACGCCAATACCCTGGCCATACTTGTCCGTGATCTCCTTGGCAGTGGCTTCGGCGGCGGCTTGGTTGAGATCCACCGCGACAATGTGGGCGCCTTCCCGGGCCAAACGCTGCGTTAGCTCCTTGCCGATGCCGCTGCCGGCGCCGATGACGACATGCACCTGGCGCGCCAGCTCCTTCTCGGCCGGCATCCGTTGCAACTTGGCTTCTTCGAGCAACCAGTACTCGATATCGAAGGCTTCCTGTTGCGGCAGCGCGATATATTCGTCGATGGCCTCGGCTCCGCGCATGACCTCGACCGCGCAGTTATAAAACTCGGCGGTCACGCGGGACTCGCTCTTGTCCTTGCCCCACGCGATCAGGCCCAGCCCGGGGATCAGCATCACTGTAGGGTTGGGATCCCGCATGGCGGGGGAGTTGGCGTGTTTGCAGCGTTCGTAGTAGGCCGCGTAATCGGCGCGGTACTGGACCAGGGCGGCGGCGAGTTTCTCTTTGAGGGCGGCGGGAGTTTCCGTCTGCGGATTCCAGTCGACGTAGAGCGGTTTGATCTTGGTGCGCAGGAAATGGTCGGGACAACTGGTGCCCAGTTCGCTCAGGCGCGGCGCGTCGTGGCTGTTGATGAAACGCAGGATTTTCTCATCGTCCTGCACGGTGCCGATAAAGCGCTTTTGCTTGCTCACCTGGCCGCGCAACCACGGCAGGATCGCCGCCAAGGCCGCGCGGCGCTCCGTTTGGGGCAAGGTCTGGTATTTCGCGCCGCCGAAGGCCGTGGCATCGCCGCCCTTTGCCTGGTATCTGGCTTCGATGTAGCTGGAAGCGGTTTCGATGAAATCCAGCGTCTGCCGGTAACAGGCCTCATCATCGTCGTCCCAGGCGATGAAGCCATGTTGGCCCATCATGATGGCCTTGGTACCCGCTTTGGCACGCTCGATTTCCTGCATGGCCAGACCCAGCTCGAAGCCCGGGCGCATCCATGGCACATACTCCATCTTGCCGCCGAAAATCTCCTGCGTCAGAGTCGCGCAACGCCGGCTCGCCGCGATGGCGATGATGGCGTTGGGATGCATATGGTCGATATGCTTGCCGGTAATGAAACTGTGCAACGGCGTATCAATGCTGCTGGGGCGCGGGTTGAGATTAAAGGTGGTGTGCGCAAACATTCCCACCATGTCATCTTCCGCGGGGCGTTTGAGGCCTTTGTCATCGCGGCCGGCATAGAGGCCTTGCAGGTCCAGCAGCTTTTGCTGGTAGAGCGAAGAAAAATTCTCGCGTTTGCTCGTGCGCAAGTCGCCGCCGGAGCCCTTGACCCAGAGTACCTCGATGGGTTGGGCCGTGAGCGGATCCGTTTCCGTGATCTTCGAGGAGGTATTACCCCCGCCGGTGTTGGTGATCCGCTGATCGCTGCCGAGCAGGTTGGAGCGATAGATCAGCCGTCCGACGGGATCGAGTTGCGCGGCCCTGGCGCTGTCCCAGAGGTAATTGACGTATTGGTATTTCATGTACGAAGATCGAACTGTAGGAAGCGGTCGTAGGCTTGCTGCCAGCCGGCCGCTTCCAGGGGTTGATACGTTTTGACGGGAAAGGAACTGCGCACGACGGCGCGCAAAGCGGCCAGGCCGTCCAATTGGCCCAGGGCGACGCTTTGCAACAGGACGTTGCCGATGGCAGTGGCTTCCACCGGGCCGGCGATTACTTCGCGCTGGATCGCGTTGGCGGCGAACTGATTGAGCAGGTCGCTCTGGCTGCCGCCGCCCACGATGTGGAGCCGGTCAATGGATTGGCCGGTCAGCGTCTCGACCTCCGCCAGGGTGGCCCGATACAGCAGCGCGAGGCTTTCCAGAATGCAGCGGGTAAACTGGCCGGGAGTTTCCGGCGGGGGCTGCCCTGTGTCCCGGCAATAAGCCGCAATCTTGGCCGGCATATCGTCGGGCTGGGAGAAACGTTCGGCCGCGGGATGGATGAGGGAGCGGAAGGGCTCGGCGTGGCAAGCCTCCCGGTTCAGCGTAGCGTAATCCAAGTCCCGTCCCTGTTGCACCCAGGCGCGGCGCGACTCCTGGAGGACCCAGAGACCGATGATGTTCTTGAGGAAACGCGTCGTGCCGCCGTAGCCGGCTTCGTTGGTAAAGTTGTGCGCCCGGACGGTCTCGTTAACCAGCGGAGCGGGCAATTCCACGCCCAGCAGCGACCAGGTGCCGGACGAGAGATAGGCCCAGTCGCTCGCCAGTGGCCGGCAGCGCGGCCACGGCGGCGCCGGTGTCGTGCGAGCAAGTGGCGATCACTTCGATCGTCTCCGGCAAGCCAGTCTCGCGCGCCACCTCCGGCAAGAGGGGACCCAGGACGGTCGCGGGTGGGACGAGGTCGGGGAAGATATGCCGCGGCAAACCGGCTTGCGCCAGCAGCGTGGCAGACCAGGCGCGGGTGTGCGGGTTGTAAAGCTGGGTGGTGCTGGCGTTGCTTTCGTCGACGCGGGGCACGCCGCAGAAAAGGTAATTGAAATAATCACCAATGGTGAGGAAGCATTGCGCCAGGTCGAGCAACGCCGGACTGACCTCGGCGTCAGAAGCGAGGTGGTAAAGCGTGTTGATGGACATGAACTGGATGCCCGTCTCGGCGAAGATAACCTCGCGCCCCACCTGGTCGCAGACACGCTCATAGGTACTGGCCGTGCGCGCATCGCGATAATGGAAAGGCGCGGCCAGCAGCGGCTGGGCGGCATTGAGCAAGACGTAATCGACCCCCCAGGAGTCGACACTCAGGCTGGCAATGGGGTGGCCCAGCCGGGCGGCGGCGCGCAGGCCGTTTTTCAGTTCCTCGTAGATGCGTAGGACATCCCAGCGCAGCGTGCCGAGGATACGGACGGGGCCGTTGGCAAAACGGTGGACTTCCTCAAGGGTCAGGCGCCCGTCCGAGACGCAGCCGAGCATGACGCGGCCGCTTTCGGCCCCGAGATCGCAGGCGATGTGGTACTGACCTGGCATGAGGCGGGGATGGGCGCGGGCGAGAGCGCTGGTTTCGCCCGGGGAAAGGACACTCTCACATCACAATTTCGCGGGAAAGCGGAAAACCAGCCGCGCGACCCGGGAAATGCCGATTTTGCACCGCGCCGGGGCGCCGGCTAGTAACCGGCGGCCTGGCCGTCCTTGCGGCTTTCACTCGCGCCGGCGTAGACGCGCTGGCCATCGTGCGTCTGCACCTGGATGGCCTGATAACCGCCATAGCCTCCTAGATCGAAGCGAATGTCGTGACCCATCTTGCGCAGTTCGCGGGCGACCTCGTATGGCACGCCGCTTTCGAGATCGACGAAGCCGGAGGTGTGAGGATTGGCGGCCGCGCCGCCTTCGGTAAGCAGGCTGCCGGTCGGCTCGTTGTTGCCCTCGTGCTGCCAGCGCGCGGCGTCGCCCGCTTCCTGGACGCCGAGGCCGAAATCGATCATGTCCGTCAACACCTGGACTTGACCCTGCGGCTGCATGCCGCCGCCCATGACGCCAAAAGCCAGCCAGGGCTTGGCGTCCTTCATGACGAAGCCGGGGATAATCGTGTGGAACGGCCGCTTGCCCGGAGCGTAGACGTTGGCGTGTCCTGCCTCGAGCGTGAAGAGCTGGCCCCGATCCTGAAACATGAAGCCCAGACCGGGCACGCTGATGCCGCTGCCCATGCCGCGATAGTTGCTCTGGATCAGCGAAACCATGTTGCCCTCGTCGTCGGCGGTGCACAGGTAGATGGTGTCGCTATGGTCGAGGTTCGGATTGCCCGCGTCATAGGAGGGGGCGGCTTTGTCCGGGTTGATCAGTTTGCGGCGTTCGGCAGCGTAGGCTTTGCTGAGGAGCCCTTGCAGCGGAGCCTGGGCGAAGGCCGGGTCGGCGTAGTACTTGGCGCGGTCCGCCCACGCCAGCTTCTTGGCTTCGATCATCGTGTGGAAGGTTTGGGCGGTCTGAAATCCCATCGACTTCAGATCGAATCCTTCGAGGATGTTGAGTATTTCCAGGGTAACCGCGCCCTGGCTATTGGGCGGCAGCTCGAAGACGTCATAGCCGCGGTAATTCGAGGTGACGGGCTCAACCCATTCGGAGTGGTGGGCGGCGAGATCGGACTTGCGCAGATAACCGCCGTTCGCCTGCATGAAGGCGTCGATCCGGTCGGCGATCTCACCCTCGTAAAAGCCATTGCGACCCTTTTCGGCAATAACGTGGAGCGTGTGCGCCAGGCCGGGATTCTTGAAGACGTCGCCCTCGGCAGGAGCGCGATCGGTGCCGGGAAGATGATACGTCTGCGCCCAAGCGCCGGGTAGCCCCTGGAACGCGGCCAGGTTGCGGCCCCAGTAGAACGCGATGGTCTGGGTGACGGGGAAGCCATCCTCCGCGTAATGGATGGCGCCGGAGAGATCGTCGGCCAGGGTGAGTTTGCCGAATTTATCGTGCAACTGCTGCCAGGCGTCGACGCAACCGGGGACGTTGATCGGCAGGAAGCCGAGCGGAGGAATGGCATCCTTGTGCAGTTTGCCCACTTCGGTTTTCATCTGCTCGTAGGAAAGCCCGAGCGGGGAGCGGCCGGAGCCGTTGAGGCCGTAGAGTTTGTTTTCCTTGGCGCAATACACGATGGCAAAGAGGTCGCCGCCCACGCCGTTGGAAATGGGTTCCATCAGGCCGAGCGTGGCGTTGGCGGCAATGGCCGCGTCAACGGCGGTGCCGCCGCGCTGGAGAACGGCGAGCCCGACCTGACTGGCCGCGGGCACGCTGGTGCAGACCATGCCGTGCCGCCCTAGCACCGCCGAGCGCGTCGCGAACGGCTGGCCGGCGATGCGGTCCACCTGGGCGGATGCGGCCGCCGGAAGCGCGGCGAGCGTCAGACAGGTCAGGCAAGTTTGCAGCCAGCGGCTAGTGGAGAGCGTAGGGAAGTGGCGAGCCATAGGAGTTTTGCGCGAGAGGATGGACAGTTCCTGAATCAGCGGACGGTAAGAAAGGAGCGGGTTGCCGACCAGAGCAAGATAGTGAAGAACCAGCAGAGCCAGAGAGAGTCACGCGGTTTTCGCAGTTCTGAACTGCGCGAGCTTCACAATATCTTTGAGGAGCAGCGTGAATCGTTTATCATCGCCTGGGATGAGCACTTTGGCCAGTAAGCCGCTCGCGGACGCGGTAGATGTTTCGTTCACGAACGATGAACTGGAAGTTACGCTTGCAGACGGGCGGCGCATCTCAGCGCCGCTGGAATGGTTCCCGCGTTTACTGGGCGCTACCGTTGCGCAACGGGCGAATTGGCGCCTGATCGGGCGCGGTATCGGCATCCACTGGGATGATGTGGACGAGGATATTTCCGTGCGGAGTTTGCTAGCCGCTTAGCCGCTTTTGCGCTAAACACTTGGCCATGAACCGCCGTGACTTCCTTCGGCGCTCGACGGCCCTGGCTGCCGGAACGGTTTGCCTGCACGCGTTCCCGCATCATCTCTTCGCCGCCGACACCCCGAAGGCCGCCACTGACCGCGTCGTGCTCGGCGCGACAGGCATCACCACCAGCCGGCTTGCCATGGGCACTGGCACCAGTGGTATCGATGGCGCCTCGGATCAGACGCGTCACCTCGGGTTTGAGGGACTGGCGGCCTTCTTGAAGCTCGGTTTCGACCATGGCATTACGTTCTGGGACACGGCCGACCAGTATGGCAGCCATCCCCACTTGCGGGCGGCGCTCAAAAGCGGCGTCCCGCGCGACCAGGTCACCATTCTGACCAAGACCGAAGCGACCACCGCGGCCGGCATGCGGGCGGACCTCGACCGCTTCCGGCAGGAGATCGGCACCGATTACCTCGACATCGTCCTGCTGCATTGCCTGAGCGACGCCGATTGGCCCCAGCGCCGGCAAGGGGCGATGGACGTGCTGAGCGAAGCGCGGAGCAAGGGGATCATCCGCGCGCACGGGGTAAGCTGCCACACGTTCGGAGCCTTGCAGACGGCGGCGGCCACGGATTGGGTCCAGGTCGATTTGGCGCGGGTGAATCCGGCCGGGGCGATCATGGATGCCAGTCCGGCGGAGGTAACGGGGGTGTTGCGCCAGATGAAGGCCAAGGGCAAAGGCGTGATCGGCATGAAGATTCTGGGCGCGGGCCAGTTGGTATCGCGCGCGGACGAATGTTTCCAATGGGCGCTGGCGCAGGACTGTCTGGATGGTTTCACGCTGGGGATGAAAAGTGCCGGCGAGATGGAGCGAACGCTGAAGCAGATTCCCGCGGCGAGCGTACGGGCGTAAGCCCGGCGAGGCCTGGTAGCGCTGCGGGTGGCGCTCGACAGCAGAGCGGAACGGCGGCACCTTGCGGGCCGACATTATGGCCGCACCTTCCATTGCCAATGCTGTTTTAAGCGCGACCGATCTCGAGGTGCGCTACGGCGTGCAGACGATCCTCGATCACGCCACGCTGGCGGTGAACGAGGGCGACCGGATCGGGCTGGTCGGGCGCAATGGGACGGGGAAATCCACCTTCCTGCGCATCGCCGCGGGCGTGGCCGAGCCGGACGCCGGCCAAGTCGTGCGCCGGCGGGAACTCATCACAGGTTACCTGCCCCAGACCTTCGAACTCGCGGACGACCGCACCGTGCAGGATAACATCCTGGCGGGAGCGCAGGCGGTGCTCGCGTTGATCGAGGAATATGAGAACCAGGCGCCCGATTCCGACCGCGCCGGCGATCTGCTCGACCACATCAACCATCTCGACGGCTGGAACGTGGAGCATCGGGTCAAGGCGCTCAGCACCCACCTCGGCGCGCCGGCGGCGGAGCGGATCGCCGGGACGCTCTCCGGCGGGGAAAAACGGCGGGTGGCGCTCGCCCGGGCGCTGCTGGCGCGGCCGGACCTGCTCATTCTCGACGAGCCGACCAATCATCTCGACACCGAATCCATTGAATGGCTGGAAGAATTCCTCCAACATTACCCGGGCACGTGTCTGTTCGTGACGCACGACCGGTATTTTCTGGATCGGGTGGCGGGACGGATCGTCGAGCTGGCCAACGGCACGTTTTACTCACACCAGGGCAACTACACGAGCTTTCTGGAGGGCAAGGCCTTGCGGATGGCCAACGAAGAAACGCAGGACGCGCGCCGGCAGAAATTCCTCAAGCGCGAACTCGAGTGGGTCCGGCGCGGCCCGCGGGCGCGGACCACGAAATCGCGTGACCGCATCGATCGCTACCACGAAACGGCCGCCATGCAGGGGCCGGAAGCTGAATTGGACGTCGACCTGATCATTCCGCCGGCGCCGAAGCTGGCCAATCGCATTATCGAACTGCGCGATGTGGGGATCGAACTGGGCGGGCGGGTGCTTTTCGATCATCTGTCATTGCAACTCGAGCCAGGGCAGCGGATCGGCATCGTCGGGCGCAACGGCTTGGGCAAGACGACGCTGCTCAAGATCATGCTGGGCGAACTCGCCCCGACCTGGGGTGAGGTGCTGACCGGCACCCGTACCCAGGTGAACTACGTGGACCAGGGACGCGTGCAACTCGACGAAGCGAAGACGGTTTTCGAGGAAGTGGGAGAAGGGAGTGAGTGGGTGCGGCTGGGGGAGGAGAACGTCACCATCCGCGGTTATTTGAGCCGGTTTTTGTTTACGGGCGAACGGGTGAATTCGAAGATCAGCCTGCTCTCCGGCGGCGAGCGCAGCCGCGTTGTCTTGGCCAAGATTCTCAAACGCGGTGGCAATGTCATTGTGCTGGACGAGCCCACCAACGATCTGGACCTGGCGACGTTGCGGGTGCTGGAGGAGGCGCTGATTGGGTTCGGCGGTGCGGTGCTGGCGGTGAGCCATGACCGGTACTTCTTGAATCGGGTTTGCACCTCGATGCTGGTTTTCGAGGGAGGCGGACAACTCCATTATGATGTCGGCAACTACGAGGATTATCAGGCGAAGCGCGCCAGCCGGAAAGCAGGACCGGCCGCGCCGGCCCGGACAGCAGCGGCGGGTCAGCCGGCGGCCGTTGGGCGGGCGGTGAGTCCGGCAAACGGGCGCAAGTTGGGGTTTAAGGAGACGCGCGAGTTGGAAGGCATCGAAGCCAGGATCCAGGCGCAAGAACAGGAAGTGGCGCGCCTGGAGGCGCTCTTCGCCGCCCCGGATTTCTACGAAAAGCACGGCGCCCGCTGGCAGGAATTGCAAGCGGAGCTGGATACCGGCAAAGCCGCATCCCTGCGCCTCTACGCGCGCTGGGAGGAGCTGGAAGGGTTGCGGCAAGCGGGTGGCTGACCCGAGGTAGGGATTGAGCGATTCCTACCTTTTTTTTGGAGCCGCTGCGGCGGCTAGCCAAGATCAAGATTGCTTAGTAATTGAACAGGTCCCCGCGCTGGTATTCCTGCCCGGCGGCCTGGTTCAGGGCCCGCAGCACTTTGCCTTGGACGTTGGACGTGAGCCGCCTGCCCTTAAGCGCGCGAGCTACCATCTTGTGCGTCAGGTGCTCGGCCGAAGCTGCCACCAAGTCGTGCGCTTTGAGTTGATGGCGCAGAAGGATGCCGGCGATCGGCTGGGCGCCGAGATCCCGCTCCAGTTCTTCCGCCATGAGGTACCCAGAAACTACGCTTCCCCTCAGGCGATTTCCGCGGGACGCAACAGGCGAGCCGCCGGTTTTGCGACGATGCGCCCGTCCTTATAGATCGTTTGGCCGCGCAGAATGGTGCGGGACACATGCCCGTAAATCTGGCGCCCCAAGTAGGGAGAATGCGCGGGATACCGGTAGAATAAGCCATCTTCGCGGATAACGCTTTCCTCCCCGAGCTTCACAATCACCACGTCGGCGTCGGCGCCCAGCGCGATTTCACCCTTGGCGGGGTGGATGCGAAAGCGCCGGGCGACGTTGGTGGAAAGCAGGTCCGCTAGTTTCTCGATCGGCATGGGGTGGCTGGCATCGGCGCTGGCGGTCAGCATCAGGGGGAGCGTGGATTGGCAGCCGGCGATGCCGGCCCAGGCCGAAAACAGATTGCCGCCGTGAAATTTTACCTCCGGCGGCGCGGCCGAATGATCCGAGGCGATCATATCGATGCCGCCACTACCGATTTGTTCCCACAAAGCCGCCTGATCGGCGGCGCTGCGCAAAGGGGGAGCGCACTTGGCCAGCGCTTGCAGCCGTTCCTGATCCGCTTCCGTCAGGATGAGATAGTGCGGGCAGGTCTCGCAACTGATGTTCAGCCCCTGGGCCTTGGCATCCGCCACCATCGCCGCCCCTCGGGCGGTGCTGACATGACAAATGTGCAGGGAGCAATCCGTCTCCCAGGCAAAAAGGATGGCGCGCTGGATCGCCTCCAGCTCGGCGATCACCGGGCGCGACTCAAGATAATCTCGCGCGGAAAGCCTGCCTTCGGCCACTGCCCGGCGCGCGAGGCGGCCGGTCATGGAATCGTTCTCCGCGTGCACGGCGACGATTTGTTCGAGGTCGAAAGCCCGGCGCATGCCTTCATAGAGCGTGCCATCGTCGGCGGTGGCGAATTCGATGATGCCGGAACTGCACATGTAGGCTTTGAAACCGATGACGCCGCATTCGCTCAATTCCTGGAGGTTATCGAGGCTGTCCGGAGTCAACCCGCCCCAGAGACCGAAATCCAGTAGGGAGCTCGCCTTGGCAAAATTCCATTTGGCCAGGAAGCCGCTCTTATCCAGCACGGGCGGCGTGGCATAGAGCGGCATATCGAAGAAGCCGGTATAGCCGCCGGCCGCCAAGGCGCGGCTGCCCGCGTCGAAACCCTCCCAGTGCGTCCGACCCGGCTCATTGAAGTGCACATCAGGATCGATCAGACCGGGCAACAGGTGAAAATCGGTCGCATCCAGGTCGGCATCGGTGCTGCCGAAGACGGTATTGGCGAGCGCCGTGATCTCGCCGTCCTTGATCCCGAGATCCAACTTGGACGCACCGTCCGGCCGCACCACGGTCCCGCCGCGGATGATCAGATCAAAGTCACTCATGGGGCAGGGCAGGGATGGGCAGCCGGAAATCCAAATAGCAAACCAAGCAACGGAATCAGAGGCAATGTTGGAAGCAAGACAGTCCGATTGTCCACCCATTTTTCAAGATGGCATGGTGCCCGCGCCGCCGTTGGCCGGCGGCGCGGCGGATTGGCAGCTATTATGCTAAACTCATCCTGGTAGGAAAAAATCCCTCATGCCATCGATCATATCTCGAGCTGTGCGCGCTCGCCTGCCACTCTGCGCCGTGCTGTTGCTGGCAGGTTGGGGCGTTAGCTCTTGCCGGGCGCAACTGACGCAAAAGACGTTTGACTACCAGGGCACTACCCGGACCTGGTTCGAGCATGTGCCGGCGTCCTACGACGGCTCGCATGCGGTGCCGCTCGTGGTGGCGCTGCACGGCATTTCCGGTACCGGCGACCAATTCGCGCCCACCAGCGAGTGGATCCCAAAGGCGGATGCCGCCGGGTTTATCGTCGTGTTTCCCAACGGCGGGCTGACGGTGGGCACGAGCTTTGGTTGGAACGCGTTTGTCTACAACGGCGCCGCCCCGGATGACGCCGGCTTTTTGCTCCGGCTGATCAAGCACGTGCAAAAGGAATACCGGATTGATCCGGCGCGCCTGTACATGACGGGCTTTTCCAACGGCGGCGGCATGTCGAGCACCTTTGCCGAACTGCACGCGGGCCTGCTGGCGGGCATCGCGCCAGTCTCCGGCGGCTGGCGGGCCAGCTTCGGCATCCCGAAGCCGGCCGTCCCGCCGGATGCACCCATCCCGGTGTGGATCTGGCGCGGGGCGGCGGAGAATTTTCAGAATGGGAGCCTGACGCTGGCACAGCAGGATGCGGATCAAGTGCGCTTCTGGGCCAAGACCGATGGCGATGACAGTCCGCCGCAAGAGTATAGTCAGGGTTTGTATACAACGAGTGTGTATCGGACCGGCCAGGCCGAAGTGCGCTACACATTAATCGCCGGCGCCGAGCACGCCTATCAGCCGGGTACTTCAGAAAAGATCTGGGACAACTTCTTCGCGCTCTTTTCGCGCCAGGGAGATGCCATCGTCTATCAGCCGAAAAAGTAAGCGGGACTTACATGCGCTCGGGCACTTCAATGCCGAGCAAATGCAAGCCGCGGCGCAGGACTCGCGCTGTGACACTGCAGAGGGCTAGCCGGGTGTCCTTGGGTGCGCCGTCCGCGGCTTTCAGCACCGGACAAGCCTCGAAAAAGCCGTGGAAGTCGCCGGCTAATTCGTAAAGGTAGTTGGCCAGCAGGTTAGGCCGGAAATCATCCAGGACGGACGGGACAATCTCGGCGAAGTGCGCCAGCTTGAGCGCCAGGGCACGTTCCGGTGGTTCGGTCAGGCTGAGTTCCTGATTGCGGCCAAAGTGACTTTCCGGATTGAGTTCGCCCCGCCGAAAAATCGAGCGAATGCGCACATAAGCATTCTGAAGATAGGGCGCGGTGTTCCCCTGGAACGAGAGCATTTTGTCCCAATTAAAGATGTAATCGGTCAGCCGGTGCTGGCTCAGCTCCGCGTACTTCACCGCCCCCAAGCCAATCACCCGGGCGATCTCGGCTCTGTCTGCCTCCGTCAAGGCCGCGTTCTTTTCCGCGACGATGACACCGGCTCTTTCGATGGCTTCGCGCAACAGGTCGCGCAAGGGGACGTTTTCCCCGGTGCGGGTCCGCATGATCTTGCGGTCCTCACCCAGGATCGAGCCGAAGGGTATATGCGTGATCGGCACCTGATACCCCATCCGGCGCACGATGGCATTGACCTGTTCGAAATGCAGCGCTTGCGGGGCGCCGACGACATACCACAAGATTTCGGCCTGCCATTGGTTCACTCTTAACTCGTAAGTGGCGATATCGGTGGTGGCGTAGTTGAAGGCGCCATCGCGCTTGCGAATGATCGCGGGCCTTTCGGCCAATTTGGGGATCTCGGGAAAAAACACCACGAGCGCCCCTTCGCTGGGTTGGGCCACGCCGGTGCTTTCCAGCCGGGCTACCAGCGGGGCGAGCTGGTTGTGGAAGTAACTCTCACCCAGTTCATAATCGAACCGCACGTCGAGTTTCGCGTAGACCCTGGCCAACTCGGCGCGCGAGAGATCGACGCAACGTTGCCAAATCGCCAGGTTCTCGGGGTCGCCGCTTTGCAGGCGAGCGAGTTCGTCGCGGCAGGCGGTCGCGGCGACCGGCTCGGTCTCGCTGAGGGAGCTGGCTTGTTGATAGATCCGCACCAGTTCGGCAAACGGGTCCTGGTCGAAGAGTGCCTTGTTCAGGAAGTGCTTCCAGCCATAAATGACTTTGCCGAACTGCGTACCCCAATCGCCGAGATGGTTATCCGTGATGACCTCGTAACCTACAAACCTGGCCACCCGCGCCAGACAATCTCCAATCAGGGTCGAGCGCAGATGGCCGACGTGCATCGGCTTGGCGATGTTAGGACTGCTGAAGTCGATGACTACCTTCTTCGGCTGAGGGTGCAGCGGCAACCCTAACCGCTCCGGGTCTCCCGCCAAGGTCGTGAGACAGGTATTAAGAAACGGCAGCGTGAGCCGGAAGTTAATGAAGCCCGCGCCGGCAATCTCAGGCGCGGCACTCATTCCGGCCAAGTCGGGCTCCTGCTGCAACGCGACGACTATCTCCGCCGCCAGCGCCCGCGGGTTCATGCGGCGCTGTTTAGCCAGAACCATGGCAACGTTCGTTTGATAGTCACCGAAGCGCGCGTCCGCGGAGGGCGTGGCGGTAGGCGTAAAGCCGGCGGGAAGCGGCTCCGGCAACCTGGCGAGCGCGCGGACGAGAATCGCCTGGAGTTGGGCGGCGATAGTGTGCATAGGGCAAGTAGGAATGGGATTGCCGCGCAGCGGCCTCTAACAAAGGGTAGGGATCGCTCTCCGAGCGACTCCGTAACTGCCTGGTGGGGCTCTCGACTACCAGCGGCAAGCTGCCAACTGCCCCGCCTCCAGACAGCTTGGGAGTCGCTCGGAGAGCGATCCCTACCTTTTACGACCGGCAGCTTCGCTGCCTGCCAGATCAACGCAAACAGCGAGAAGTTTGTTTACCGGGCGCCGCCGCCTCGGCTTTTAAAGATCGCGAGGATATCCTCGTTGGTGGCGGCGGTGCCAAGAGCTTCGCGGACGCTGCGGTCATTGAGCAGCTTAGCGATGGCGGCCAGGGTGCGGAGATGCATCTGAAACTGGTCCCGCGGGACGACGAAAAGGACGATGAATTTGACCGGCGCGTTATCCAACGAATCGAACTCGATCCCCGTCGTCGAGCGCCCAAAGGCGGCCACGACCTCCGTTACGCGATCGCTGGACGCGTGCGGGATGGCAATGCCGAAGCCGATGCCGGTGCTCATCGTCTCCTCGCGCTGCTTGAGCGCATTGAGCACCACGTCGTGATCTTCCGGGCGCACTTTGCCGGCTTTGACCAGGACATTGACCAATTCCAGAATAGCGCCCCAGCGCTCGGTAGCTTCCATCCGGGGAACAATTTGCTCGGCGGTCAGCAGGCTGGACAGGTCCATAGTAACAATAGCGATGGCGAAGGTAACGGTTGGCCGGGCTTTGACAAGAGTTTTCCCCGCGGAATCGACACGGCCAAACGCCTACCATGAGGGACGGAACGGATCGTTATCCAGGTACAAGTACCACGGACCCTCGATATGACGCAAAGCCATGATGTAAGGGCGTTTAGGCAGGTGCTGCCCGTCCAGCAGATCGGTCACGCCAAAGCTGGGTGACGGCCGGGCCGCCGCCAGAACATCCGGAGGGTGAGGCAGCCAGGCGTAACCTTTGGTCGACCCATGGGTGAGCTGAAAAGTGTCCACGGATGTAGCCACCGGGAAGCGCAAGCCGTCGGGCGCGGCGCCGTCCCCGACGAATTTCTCGATACCCAGCGCGGTGCGCAAATCATGGTACTCGTCGTAACGCGAGTTCATGAAGTTGCCATGGTCGGCCACCAGCATGGTCTGCAACTTGGTAAACTCGGGTTTATGGCGGGCAAAGCGGGCGAGCAGTTCCTCATCAGAAGGCTGGAGCGGAGCGCAGCCCACCAGGAGTAGAGCGCCAAAGGCGGCAGCCAGGAGACAAACGGCGGCTGCAAACTGGCGCTCCGCTGGGCGCGAGAGTGATTTTGGTGGCATGCGCAGGGGCATCGTTCGCGGCGAGGCTACTGGCTGTCCGTCCCCGCCGAGCGCCGTTGCACCTTCACGGCGGAGCGCCGCCGCTTGCCCTCGAGAATGCGCCGCTTCAGGGCCCGGGGACGCGGGGATTTCTGGCGGCGGGTCTTCTCCCGGGCATCGATCCGGGTCTGGCGTTCACGCCGGCGGGCGGTCTCAATGGCGGCGACCAGGCGTTCGCGAGCCAGGGCTCGGTTGGCCGATTGCGAACGTGAATCCTGCACCGTGACCGCCAGCCCGGTGGGGCGATGCCGCAGAGTCACGGCGGTGGAGACTTTGTTCACGTGCTGGCCGCCCGGTCCGCCGGACCGCGCGAACGATTCCTCGAAATCGCCGGGGTCCAGTTTCAGGCGGGCGAGGTGAGCCTCGAAAGGGAACATGGCAATGGAGGGCGGACTGACAGGCGTGTGGGCCAAGGCCGATTCCCCTGGCAGGCGGCCTACGCGGGCGCCGGAATGGTAGTGCGCAGGAGCGTCGTGCCGGGCTTGAGCGGCTCGACCCGGGCCTGCGGCAGGCAGGCGGGAACCAGGAAGAATTCGCCGGGCGAAAACACAGTTCCGGCGCAGTCCACCTTGCCTTCGAGACAGACAAACACGGCACAGCGCCCGTAAGCGTCCGCCAGAGCCGGGCGGGGATCACTAAGATCCCACTTTTCCACGCGGAAAAGCGGGTACTCCACGAGCACGCCCGAACCTTCGACCCGCGGCTGCAATTCCGGCTGGATATCGTTGAAGTCGGTCGATTGGAGGGACTCCTCGATGTGCAACGTGCGCGGGCTGCCGTCCAGACCCGCCCGGTTCCAGTCGAAGACACGGTAAGTGGTATCGCTGTTTTGTTGGATCTCGACGATCAGACAGCCGGCGCCGATGGCGTGAATGCGGCCGCTGGGAATGGCAATGGCATCGCCCGCGGTGACGGGCAGGCGATGAATCAGGTCCGCCGCGCGGCCTTCATGCAGCGCTTTCTCGAAAGCGGCGCGGTCGACCGGAGCGGCCAGGCCCGCATAGAGATCGGCGCCGGCTTCCGCCTGGGCGAGATACCACATCTCGGTCTTCGGCTCCCCGCCCAGGGATTCCGCGATGCTGGCCGGCGGATGCACCTGGAGGGAAAGCCGCTCTTGCGCGTCCAACATCTTGACGAGCAAGGGGAAGCGTTCCTCGCCATCCCACCCCGGGCCAAAAATCGTCTCCCGGTGGTCCGTCCACAATTCGTGCAGCGTGTGGCCGCGCAGGGGCCCGTCGTGCACGACGCTCTGGGCTTCCTCGCGGTCCACGATCTCCCAGGACTCGCCGATCCGCGCGCCCGGTGGCAGCTTTTTATTGTAAAGCTGCTCCAGGCGCCGTCCGCCCCAAACCCGCTCCATGAAGAGGGGTTCGAAGATCAACGGCTGCACGAGGGAACTGACAGCTTCGGCATTCATAATCGGCGGGGGAGCAGGACGAGGGAATGAGGCAAGACAGGCGCAAGTTCCTCCTGCCGTGGGGACTTGTCCAGCGTATCCGCAGACGGTGGGTTTGTGCCCTACGAATCGAATGAGAGCGTGATTGTTTCCGGCCCGGGAAAAGGGCATGATGCGGACGGCGCGGCCGCTATGAATTCCACCGGAAACCATCGTAGCGCGGTCGCCATCGATTTCGGCGGCACGAGCGTCAAGCTTGGGGTGGTGCAGTCCGGCGCGCTGATCCACCGGGCGGCGAGCTTGCCGACGCTGGCTTATGCCAGCGGCGAAGCGTTGCTGGCGGCGATTTTACAAGCGGTCGACGGCTTGCGGCAACGCTGCCCGGAGGTGTTGGCCATTGGCGCCGGTTTGCCGGGCATCGTCGATAGCCGCGCGGGCATCGTCCATCACCTGACGAACGTCCCGGGCTGGGAGCAGGTGCCTTTGCAGGAACTGATGGTCGAACACACCGGCTTGCCGGCGGTGATCGAGAACGACGCCAACGCCATGACTTACGCGGAGTGGAAGTACGGCGCGGGCCGCGGCCGCGAAAATGTCGTGTGCGTCACACTGGGCACTGGCGTGGGCGGTGGGTTGATCCTCGGAGGGCGGCTGTACCGCGGCAGCACTTTGGGCGCCGGGGAGATCGGCAATATGACCATTGATTACCGCGGCTTGCCGGGGCCGTATGGCAACTACGGGGCTCTGGAGGAATACGTCGGCAACCGGCAAATGGCCGAGCGGGCGGAGCAGCGGTACCAGGCCGCCGGCCGGCCGCGCGCGGCAAGCGAATGCACGCCGCTCGACCTGGCCGCGGCCGCCTGGAGCGGCGACGAAATCGCCGCGGCCCTCTGGCAGGAAACCGGCGCGATGCTGGGGGCGGCGCTGGCGGATATCGTCTGGCTGCTCAATCCCGATGCCATTGTCCTGGGCGGCGGGGTGGCGAACGCGGGCGAATTGCTCTTTACACCGCTGCGCCGGACCATCCACGAGCGGACGGACCGCGTTTTCTACGAACACCTGGCGATTGTGCCCGCGGCCTTGGGCGAGGATGCCGGCTTGATCGGCAGCGGGGCGTTGGCGCTGGATCGGTTGCCGTAGCAGCCGTTTTCGGACGCGACGGGCGGCCGGAAAACAAAACCGCCCGCCGGGCGCTAGGCTCGGCGGGCGGTCAATTGGTCGTTAGCTTGCGCTTAGAACTGGAAGATCGCGTCGACCGCGCCAGTCACCGAATACTGCTTCGACGAATCGTCGAACGCCTTGTTCTCGGTGGCGTAATCCACGCGGCCTTCCGGGCGGATGGTGAGATTCAAGCTCTTGATCGGCTTGATCTGGACGCCGATCGTGCTCTCCAGGTAATCATTCGCGCCACCGCTGACGGTGCGGGGATCCAGGGCAATGCCACCGCGCTCGACGTTGGTGAAGTCGTCGTTGGCGGCGAACTGCGCCACGAAGAAGCCGTCGCTATCGCGGACGGCCTCGAAGCGGGCGGCCACGGTGAACATGTCGTTGATCGTGTAGGCCAACGTCTCGGCGGCGCCGTAGAAGTCGGTATCATACCCGGCGTCATAGGTGTAAACCGCGTCCGTGACGGAAGTCAGCTTGTCGGTGATCTTGTAGGTCGCGACCAGGTTGCCGTAGTAGCGCGGGTCACTCTTGTGCACCGTGCCGCTGCCGTGATAGGCGAACGAACCGACGCTTTCGCGGGGATTCTCCGGCCCAATCGAAGTCGTGGCGAGGATCGTCAACTTGCCGCCGACGAGGTTATTCAAGCCGAAGCCGCCGAGGAACGAAGGATAGGCACCGTTGTTGTCGTAGACCGAGGTATTCACGCCGCGGTTAATACCGGCGTAGATATCGAGGGTCGGGTTGACATGGACGGTGAACTCGCCACCCAGGTGCTGCAGCGGGATGCCGAAGTTGAAGACGTAGTCGTGCGAGTAGAAGTAGTTGGTCCGCGGATCGATCGTCTCGGCGCCAAGCAGCGTGACGAACTGGCCGAACTTGAAGTCCACGCTGGCGACAGGCCCGAGCGGCGCGTGCAGGTTGCCGTAAGCTTCAATCACGTAAGGCTCAACGATGTCCCGGCTGACGTTCTCGAGGGTGCCGAGCGTATTGACGAAGCGGCCATCCGAACCGACGCCCGCCTGGAACTTGAAGCCCCAGTCGAACTTGCCCGGCTCAGGCGCCAAAGCGCGCTCGAGGGTCAGGGTGACCTGGTTGAGCAGGGGCTCGTTCGAGCGATCGTCGAAAATGCGCCCGAAGTTCTGGTGATCGTCGGGAGCATTGGGATTACCGGTGACGCCCGCTTCGACGAAGGTGGTGAATTTGATGCGGGAGTCCGCTTTCTTTTCGACCACGGCCTTCTTGTCCTTGCTGTCCTTGCCATCGGTGCCGTCGAGGTCCGTGCTCGCGAGAGCGGCCGAGCGCAAGCCAAAGGTCAAGGCACCCGCCAGGAGGAGTTTGCCGGCGACCGACGCACGCGTGGTGCGCCCCGAGCGATGTGCGCTGCTCAAGCCGCGCACTAATGTGGAATACTTCATAATCTGATTTTTTATTGTGTTCACTGCGTTCGGGGTACCGGCGGCATTGGTAATGCCGGCAGTCTCCGCAATTTTTTCTATCCGGCCCAGGCGATCTCGTTTGCTAAAAGCGGAGACCGAAAGGGCGTTTCAACCATCTGTGGCCACCGGAATTATTGGATTGGCTGGTGTGAAGCAAGAGTTTTTGCAGAAATTCTACGCATCGGCGTTGGCGAATTTTCCGCACGGCGGCTGAATTTGCCTGTCGCGGAGGCTTTTTTTGGCCGGATCCAAACGGCGGCAGATTGGTTTCCCTTAGAGGAGTACGGCCGACTTTCGCGGCGGTATGGTTGCTGCTAAAGGGGCGTTATCGATTTAAGCGGATCGGCTCTGGGCTTCATCCAAGAGGGGTAAGGGCTGGGAGAAGAGGGTAATCCGGTTCGTTTCAGGGCAGGGGAACCAAGGGTAGAGGGCATAGCAGCCCGGCCGTCGCCAGACGGCCGGGCTGTTTGCTTTAACCGGCGGTTTGCGTGCCCTCGGAGTAGACATTCTGCCGGGGGGCGGCGATGCTTTCACCGCGGTTCCGCGTCCTATCTCTCGCTCCAGGCTTATGGATTTATCCCCTCTGGCAGACCAGCCGGCAGCAGCGGCGCGGCCCTGGGGGACGACAATCAAGATCGTCAGTGCGCCCGCACTCGCGGCGGCCAGGGACGAGATCGCGGCGACGGGCCGGCGCCTGGTGTTCACCAACGGCTGCTTTGATTTGCTCCACCTCGGCCACGTCCGCTATCTGCAGGATGCCCGGGCGTTGGGGGATGCGCTGGCTATCGGGCTCAACGGAGATGCCGCCGTGCGCGCGCTCAAGGGTCCCGGGCGCCCGCTCAACCCGGCGGAGGATCGGGCCGAGGTACTGGCGGCCCTGGCGTGCGTCGATTACGTGACGATTTTCGAGGAACCGCGCGCGACACAGCTCCTGGCGGCGGTCCGCCCCCAGGTTTACGTCAAGGGCGGCGACTACCGGTTGGAAACGCTGGATCCGGACGAGCGCGCGGTGTTACAGGCCGCCGGAGCGGAGATTCACCTGGTGCCCATGACACCGGGCCGGTCGACCAGCAGGTTGATCGACAGTGTACGGGAGCAGGCGCCTTCATGAAAGCCCCGGAGGACCCGCCGCCGTTGCGCCTGGCGGTGCTGGGTTCCGGCGCGGGCAGTAACTACGGCGCGATTGCGACAGCGATCGCGGACGGGCGCCTGAGGGCGGAAGTGGTGGCGGTGATTTCGGATGTTCCGGCGGCCGGTATCCTGGACCTGGCGGTGCAGCATGGCGCGCCGGTGCTGCGGCTCCCAGCCAGCCGGTTCAAGCACAAGCTGGAGCCAGCCCAGGAGGAGGAACTGGCCGGGACGCTGCGGGACCTGCGGGTGGACTTGGTGGTGCTGGCGGGTTTCATGCGGCTTTTGCGGGAGCCGATGGTGACGGCGTTCCCGCGGGGGATCGTGAACATTCATCCGTCGCTGCTGCCGAAGTACCCGGGCTTGCAGGCCTGGAGCCAGGCGCTAGCTGCGGGTGAGACGGAGACGGGTTGCACGGTGCATTATGTGGATCTCGGGATGGATACCGGCGAGATCATCGCGCAGGAGGTTGTCCCGATCCTGCCTGGCGATACGCCGGCCAGCCTGCATGCGCGCATCCAGGTGGCGGAACATGCCTTGTATCCGCGGGTGATTGGCGAGTTTGTGCCTTAGCTTTTGGGATCTTACGTGCCATGTCTTTCCGCCTTTTCGATCTGAACGATGCCCAACAAGCTGCCGTTCGGCAGACGGACGGGCCGGTGCTCATCCTGGCAGGCGCGGGCACGGGCAAAACGCGCGTCATCACCGCGCGGATCGCGTATTTACTCAAGGAGGGCGTCGAACCGGCGCACCTTTTGGCGGTGACGTTCACGAATAAAGCGGCGGAAGAGATGCGGGAGCGGGTCAAGGCCATGGTCGGCTCGGATGCCGCCAAGAAAGTCACGATGTCCACTTTCCACGCCCTCTGCGTGCGTATCCTGCGCGGCGATATCGAGCGGCTGGGCTACAAGGCGAATTTTAGCATTTACGATCAATCCGATCAGATGAGTCTGATCCGCTCCATCATTCAACGCACCGCCGCGCGCGACGAAAAGCTGGAGCCTACGCTGGCGCAAAATCTCATCAGCAAAGCCAAGAACAACGGCTGGAACGCGCCGGACACCGAGGAGACGCTGCTCGGCGCCGTTTTCGCCCGCTACCAGAAGGAACTCAAGCAGCTCAACGCGGTGGACTTTGACGACCTGCTGCTGCTGGCGGTCAAGGTCCTGCGCGAGCATCCGGAAGCACGCGCCAAGTGGCGGGAGCGTTACCGCTATTTGATGGTCGACGAGTTCCAGGACACCAACCGGCTGCAACTCGAGCTCGTCACGCTACTGGCCTCGGGCAAGCCGCCGAACGTGTGCGTGGTTGGCGACGACGACCAATCGATCTACGGCTGGCGCGGCGCGGAAGTCTCCAACATCCTGGAGTTCGAAAGCCATTTCCCGCACCCGAAGATCATCAAGCTGGAGCAGAACTACCGCAGCACGAACGCGATCCTGCATACCTCCAATAGCCTCATCAAACACAACCCGCGCCGGCGGCCGAAGCAGCTTTGGAGCGAGCACGGCACCGGCGAGAAAGTGCGTCTGGTGCCGGCGCCGAACGAGGGCGAGGAAGCGGCCTTTGTTGTCGGCGACATGCAGCGCCGGAAGGCGGCGGAAGCAGGCAAGTGGGAGGATTTTGCCATCCTCTACCGCATGAACATGCAATCGCGCGTGCTGGAGGAGCAACTGCGGCGGCTGGAGATCCCGTACCGTCTGATCGGCGGCAAGAGCTTCTTCGACCGCCGGGAAGTCAAGGATCTGCTCTCGTATGTGGCGTGCCTGTTGAACGCGGACGATGACGTCAATCTGCTGCGCATCATCAATATGCCGGCTCGCGGCATCGGTGAGTCGACGGTCGAGCGCGCGCTGGCGCACAGCATCGAAAAGAAAACCAGTTTGTTTGCGGCGCTCGGCGACGCGGAGTTCCAGGCCACATTGGGCGCGCGCACGCGGGAAGCGATCAAGACCTTTGCCGCGCTGCTCGATAACTACGAAACCCGCATGCTGGCCTTCGGCGCCGACTACGCGGCGGTGGCCCGCGCGCTGATCGAGGAGATTGGCTACCTGGCGGAGCTCAAGCGCGTCTGCAAGACGGAACAGGAGGCGATGGATCGGGAGAACAATGTCCGCGAATTGCTGACGGATTTCGCCGGCTATCAGCAGCGCCGGCCGGGCGATGGGCCGCGTGGTTTTCTCGATGAATTGAGCCTGAACCGGGATCGGGCGGAACGGAAGGAAGAGGAGCGCTTCGGCGAGCAGGGCGGCGTGACGTTGATCACCTTGCATGCGGCCAAGGGCTTGGAATTTCCGCACGTGTACCTGGTCGGGCTCGAGGAGGGGCTGCTGCCGCACGATCGCTCGAAAGTGGAGGGCAGCCTGGATGAAGAGCGGCGGTTGCTGTATGTCGGGCTGACGCGGGCGATGAAGACGTTGACGCTCTCGTACTGCGCGAACCGGTTGAAGTACGGCAGCGCCGATCCGCGGCAGCCGAGTTCATTCCTGCGCGAGATGTCCAAGGATCATCTGGAGGCGGTGAACTTGAACAAGATTCTCAATGCGCCGGCGACCGAGGACAGCGCGCGGAGTCACTTTCGGCAGATGCGCGCGGCCGTGGGGAAGAGCTGACGAAGGGGGCGTCAACGGGATCCGCCCTGGAGCGCCTGGCGCATGATTTCCAGGGGCGCGGGCCGATCAAACCAGTGTTCAAACGAGAGCGCGCCCTGATGAAGGAGCAGCGCCAGGCCACCCGCGGTGCGAGCGCCGGCTTGCTGCGAGGCGGCGAGCAGGGCAGTCGGCGATCCGTCGGCGCGGTACACTGTGTCGAAGACGCAAGGTTTGGCGGTCAATTGCGTGGCGGTCAACGGCGAGGGATCCGAATGCTTGAGGCCCAGTGCCGAGGCGTTGACGATCAGATCGACCCGCCGCGCCGCCGCCGCCAGGGCCACTGGTTTCCAGGGCACCGCTTCCACCAGGGTGCTTGCTGCCTTCCCGCGCGTCAGCGCCGCCAGTTCCCGAGCCAGGGTGAGCGCTTTGGCATGGGTGCGATTAACGAGCGCTACCTGCCGGCAGCCGGCCAGGACGCACTCCGCCGCCAGCGCGCGGCCGGCCCCGCCCCCGGCGCCCAGGATCAGGACGCCGGCTCCCGCCAACTCCAAGCCGAATTCCGCCCGCACCGCCCGGACGAAGCCCGGGCCGTCCGTGTTAAAGCCACGCAGGACACCGCCTGCTTCCACGCGGACCGTGTTGACGGCACCCAGCGCGGCGGCGTGCGGGTCGACGCTATCCAGGAGTGGCAGGGCGGCTGCTTTGTGCGGGATCGTCAGGTTCACGCCGATGAATCCGGCGCCCGCGATGAGGCGCAGGGCTTCGGCCAAGTCTGCCGCGGGCACATGGACGCGGGCGTATTGCAACCGCAGGCCAGCGGCGGCTAGAGCGGCATTATGCATCGGCGGAGAAGCCGAGTGAGCCACGGGGTCGCCAAAAACCGCGAGGCGAACGGGGGGGACCGCCGCTTCCATGCCGGTGGACCAAAGGCGCAGGTCCGCGACGGTGTAGACGAGCCGGTCTGGCGGTCGGTCGGCTTCCATTAGCGGTTCCCGGGCTGCGCGCCCGGCGCGGCTAGCGTGGTACTGAAAAGCAGGACGAACTCGCCGCCGTTGCCGGAGACCAGCACCGGTTGGTTGGAGTGAAAGCGGCTGAGCAGTCCGCGTGAACTCGCCAGGGACGGCGCACTCAAGACGATACTTGCCAGGCGATCCGTACTGTTGAGCTGGATGGCTTGGGCTGGATCGAGAAAAGTCAGGCGCCGCAGATAGGCAAGCATGGCCTCGTCGTGCGCGGAAGGATGCCGGCCAGCGAGTACCAGCTCGCAGCGGGCCGGGGTTGTTAGTGCGCGCACGTGCGCACCGAAGCCGGCTAACACGTCATCGTGCCGGCGATAAACCAGGCTGACTTCCCGAGCCGTTGCCAGGACGGTCAGAGCGCAGGCCAGCCAGAGCGTCCAGCGGCTCCATTGTTGCGGCCAACGAACCTCCGGCGGAGGCGGCGCGCCGGATGGGGCGGCCGGAGAGGTGCGTGCGGCCGCCAGCGCGGCGGTCAGCAGCAGGCATAAGGGCGGCACGACGGGGAAAACGCGGTCCAGGCGTTTGGCGGGCAGCAGCGATAGGCAAAGCAGCCCGCCCCCCGCCCAGCAGACGAGCCAGAGCGTGGCGGGTTCCCCGCACAGGTGCCACCAGACCCGGGGAGCGCGGAATCGTACCGCGAGCAACAAGGCACTCCAGGGCAGCCACCGCAGCAGCAGCTGGAGCGCGTAAAAGTAAATCGGCTGGTCCTCCGTGGCGGCGGCTTTGCTCCCGATGGCGGCGGCTCCAGGAAAGGCGTGACCCACGACCTGTTGATAGAAACCGGGCATCGTGATGGCGCCGCGCTCCAGCCAGAAAAGGTAAGGCAAGAGAGGCAAAAACCAGTGCCACCAGCCACCCCAGACATCTGGCAGCGGTCCGGCAGTCCGTCGCCAGCGGCTGATCCAACGGTGCACGGCCAAGCCCGGCAAGAGAAAGGCGTAAACCATCGGTCCTTGCGTCATCAACGCGGCCAGCATCAGCCAGAAGACGCACCATCGGGTGCCGGTCGTCCAGGGCTGCCCGGTGCGAACGCGATTCCAAACGAGCCAGCCTACAAGTGTAATCTCCAGGGTGAGCGGCAGGTCCGTCTGCACCAGCATAGCCAGACGGGGCGTCAGCAGATTGAGGGCAAAGGCGCTTCCCGCCAGCGTGCCGCCCCAGCTTGGCCAGAGGTCTTCACCGGCGCGCCAGAGCAGCGCCAGCAACGCGAGCCCCGAGAACAGCGACGGCAGGCGCCAGGCGAGATCCCAGTTTACCCCGGTCAGATAATAGAATCCCGCCGAGATCCAGCCGACCAGCGGAGGCTGGGTGGAGGCTTGACTGCCGCCGGGCAAGTGCTGGAACCACCAGTGACCCGGCTGCCGCACTATCTCCAGGGAGGCGAAGGCTTGCCGGGCCTGCCCGTATTCTTCGAGGCGCCAGGGCACGTCGCGCCAGAAGAAGAGCAGGAGGATCAACGCTAGCCAGCGCCATTCACTCAGGCGCACCCGACGCCAGCCGGGAATCAACGTCGCCTGCGCGGCACGCGCGGCCAGTGGGAGCGGCGCGGCGCCGGCTTCCGGACCGCTCGACGCTTCGGCTGGCAAGGACACGCCAACATGAAGGCATTCAGGAGCCGGCGAACGCAATCGCTAATTTTGGCCGAGCCCCGCAGAGCCCACGGTCGCGTTCGGACTGGCGGCTGGCGTCGCCGGGGCAGGCGCCAGTTCGCCTTGCAACAACTTCATGAAGCCGGGCAAGTCATCGACCATGATGAAATGCCTGGCGTCGTCGATGCCGATAAAGCGGGCGTCGCGCAAGCCCTCGTATTGCTTGCGGTAATTGGCCATGACCGTTTCCTTCGGAGCGAAAGCGAGCTTATCGGCGAGCGCCGCAAGTACCAGCACGGGGCAGGTGATCTTGCCCAAGCCGGGCCGCAGATCGGTCGTCATGAGTTCGTTGAGCGCGCGCGCGGTCGTCTTTGGATCCGACGTCTCGGTCAACGCCACCACTTTTGCGACGTTGGCCGGAGATGTCACCATGGGGGTAATCGCTTCATGCTCGATATTGGTGAACTGCTGCGGCGTTGACTCCGCCATTTGCGCGATCATCGGCGCCACCTGCAGCCGGACCGTCTCCGGCGTGGCGGCGGGATTCATGATCGCCGGGAGGAAAGGCAAGGCGTCGACGATGACCAGCCGGCTGGGCAGTTCCGGCGCGGTTTCGGCCAGGGCCAAGGCCAGAAATCCTCCCAGGCTGTGGCCGACGATCACCGGATGATTCAACTTTTCGGCGCGGATGTAGGCGATGAGTTCATCGCGCACCCGGGGCAGGAAAGGATTGGTGGCGGTTGGTTTGACGTTCCCGAAGCCGGCGAGCGAAATGACATGGCACTGATAGGCTCCATGCAATTCGTCCACGACGGGCTGCCAGATCGCGCCGGGGGTGGCCAAGCCCGGAATGAAGATGACCGGTTGCCCCTGGCCGCTGACCTCGACCTCAAAATCCGGGTGCGGCGCCGCCGCGCGCCCGGCGGGCGCGGTCCAGAGCAAGAGAACCGCGGACAGCAGCAGCAGCGCGGGCGCCCGGCGGGGGCGGAAAGCAGGCAGGGTTTTCATGGGGTCACAGTCAGGCAAGCGAGGCATGGAAACGCAGGTTTTCGCGCGAGAATCAAGCATTGGACGTACCTGCTCCCGGGTGGAGCAAATCTGCCTGGCAGTCGAACAGCGACAAAGGTGACAAAGGCATTTTCACGATGGAATGTACCGGCCCGCCATCAGGGTAGGCGCGGCCATTGAATTTTTCACGATGTTCTCTCCCGCTTTTGCCGGGCGCCCGGTTTGGCCGCTCGTCGCTTATTACATCCACCAACTCAGCCCGTTCATCGTGCGGTTTACCCAGTACGCGGGGTTGCGGTGGTATGGGTTCGCCTATGTCCTGGCGTTTGTCTGCGGCTATTGGCTGCTGCATACGCTGGCGAAGCGGGGCTACGGCGAACTGCCACCGGAGAAGGTCGCTGATTTTATCACGTTCGCCGCAATTTTCGGCGTGATGCTCGGCGGCCGGCTCGGCTGGATCCTGTTCTACGGCTGGAGCGACGTCCGGGCCGATCCCTGGAACGCCCTTAAGCTCTGGCAGGGTGGCATGTCCAGTCACGGGGGCATTTTGGGCCTGGTCATCTTTACGTGGGTATACGCCCGGCGGCAAAAAATCAGTTGGCCGGGCCTGGGTGACAATCTGGTTGTCGTCGCTCCGATCGGGCTGTTCTTCGGCCGGTTGGCAAATTTCATCAACGGCGAACTTTGGGGCCGCGTCATCACCGCCGCGCACCCGCCGCCCTGGGCGATGCGCTTTCCCAAGGAAGCCGAGGGACAATATCCGGATCTGGTCGCTCTAGCCTATGCCCACGACCCCGTGGCGCTGGACGCGTTGCGGCAGTTGCTGCCGCTCCGGCATCCGTCCCAGTTGTACGAGGCCCTGCTGGAGGGTGTCGTGCTGTTTACGGTGCTCTGGTTGATCCGGACCCGCCTGCGCGCACCCGTGGGGTTGTTGACTGGGGTATTTTTCGCCGGCTATGCGGTCCTGCGTATCATCGGAGAGCAGTTCCGCGAACCGGATGTCGGGATCGCGCTGACCTGGGGACTCTCACGCGGGCAGTTTCTGTCGCTGTTCATGTTTTTGATCGCAGCCGGGTTTATCGTCTATGCGTTTCGGACAAGGCGCTATCAATTGCCCGCTGACCAGCCTCAGTCGCGCCTGGCCGCACGCTGAGAGCATTGCATTGGCGGGGCGCCTCGGTTAATTTCGCGTCAACTCTCATTTCGCCACGGTCCATGCTCCAGCCGCCCCTGCGCATTCTGCATCTTTTCATCTCGCCCGGGCACAACTTCTACGGCTACCGCGGCAAGGCTCCGGGCGAGCATCCGACCTACGAAGTGCCGGAGATCCGATGCGTCGCCGGTCGCGGCATCGAGGGGGACCGCTTTTTCGATTACCGGCCGAACTTTAAGGGCCAGATCACGTTTTTCTCGCAGGAAGTCTACGAAGAAATGTGCGCGCAACTGGCGGTGCACGACAAAAGCCCAATTGTCCTGCGCCGCAACGTCATTTGCGCCGGCGTGGATCTGAATACGCTGATCGGTGAGGAGTTCGAGCTCCAGGGCGTGGTGTTTCGCGGCCGCGAAGAGTGCACGCCCTGCGACTGGATGGACAAGGCGTTTGCGGACGGCGCGGAGAAGGCCATGCGCGGTCATGGAGGCTTGCGGGCGGAGATCCTGGGCGAAGGCGTGCTGCGCGCCATCCCGCGGCCGACGTCATGAACGTGGCTTTCGCGCCGGGAACGGTGGCCTCTCGCGTGGAGATCGGCGGGGAGTGCGTCCTGGATGGACGACTCGCGCTCTACCATCGGAGCGAACGCTGGCTGGCGGTCGCCGATGTGCACTTTGGTTACGAACTCAGCCAGCGCGCGGCGGGTGCGCTTTTCCCCTGCTGGGGCATGGACGAAGTCGAGGAACGGCTGGGTGAGTTGCTGGCGGACTACCGGCCGGAACGGCTGATCATCGTCGGCGATTTCGTGCACGACCGAGCCGCGCGAGTGCCGGCCCTTGCGTTGTTGGCTCGGCTGGAGGGACTGGGCTGCGCGGTGGTGTTGATTGGCGGGAATCACGACCGCCGCGCCTTTGCCGCGGACGAGTTGCGCGCCTCCCACGCGACGGAGCGCTTTTTCTTCCATCACGGCGATGCGCCAGCGCCGGACGATCTCGGCGAACGGACGGCGATCATCGGCCATCATCATCCGGCGGGGATGTTGCGGGATGGGGCGGGTTTGGAGTTGAAGTTGCCGGCCTTCGTGCAAAACGGCCGCGAATGGATCTTGCCGGCGTTTTCGCCCTGGGCGGCGGGCGGCTGCCGATGCTTCGGGCCGGAAGCGCGACTCTGGCTATGCAGCCCGGGACGAATTCTGGCGCCGCGGGATTAGTCGAGGAGTGCAAATGTGTGCGCCGCTTAGCGGCTCCGAAAAGAGGTAGACTGGAGGCTTGGCGACAGGTCGAGGGGCAGAGGGCGACAAATCGCTCTCCGAGCGACTCCGAAGCTGTCTGGAAAACGATTCAGCCGGCAAAGCCGCTCCAGGTCTGTCGAGGTTCTCCAGACAGTCACGGAGTCGCTCGGGAGAGCGATCCCTACCTTTAGGCACGACCGGCAGCTTCGCTGCCTGACCCTACGGCGCGGGCGTGGGCGGAGTGTCCTGCTTGGAAGCGTCGTCGGCTTTGAGCTTTTGCTTGAACTGTTTCCAGCCGTCGGCGGTGGCGGCTTCCAATTCGGATAGCTTCTGATCCGCGCCCTGGCTTTGCAGTTCCAGCGCGGCGGTCTGCTGATCGATCGCGGCCCGGGCTTTCGGGTCCATCTCGCGGGCCTTGTCTTTCAAGGCCGCAATCTGCGGGGCCAGATCGTCCTTCTCCCGCAAGAGCTTTTGCCGCCAGACATCTTTGTCCTTGGTAAACTTGTCCCCGAGTTTCTGAAACTTCTCGCGCAGTTTTGGCTGATTAATCTTCAGGTAATCGTTGATGGCGGCGGCCGCTTCGCCCGTCTTGCGCTTCATGCGCTCGGTCGTCGTGTCGACGCCCTCGTCGACCACGGCCGGCGTCGGGGTGGCCTGGGCACGCACCACCGGGGGCGGTTGCTTCACGCAGCCCGCCAAGGCAGTCGCCGCCAGGAAGGAGGCGGGAGCGAGCAGGCGGAGTTTCATCACGGCAGGGGCAGAATAATGGACGAGCCCCGCGCGTAAAGATTCAAACGCGTTTCGGGCCGCTACACGACGATATTCACGAGCTTGCCCGGCACGACGATGACCTTGCGGATCGGCTGGGCGCCGACGTGCTCCTGGACCTTCGCGCTGGCGCGGGCGGCGGCCTCGTAAGCGGCGCTGGAGGCATCCTTGGGCAGGACGAGCTTGTCGCGCAGTTTGCCGTTGATCTGGACGGGGATTTCCAACTCGTCCTCAACGAGAAAGCTTTCGTCGTAGGACGGCCAAGGCTGTTGCGCCAACAGCCCCGGCGATGCTGAATGGGGGAAGCGTTCCGCCAGAATCTGCCAAAGTTCCTCGGTCAGATGCGGCGCGAACGGATTGAGCAACTGCAACAGGAGGCGCACTGCCGCCAGCGGGCGCACGGCCGCGGCGGTCAGCTCGTTCGTGCAGACCATCATCTGCGCAATGGCCGTATTGAAGGCGAGCGCATCGATATCGGCCGTCACTTTCTTGATTGTCGCATGCACGACTTTCCACTGAGCCGCCGTCGGCGCGACGTCCTGCACGGCTTCGCTCAGTTGCCAATTCCCAGCCTGATCCTCTTCCATCAGCAGCCGCCAGACGCGCGCCAGGAAGCGGTGCACGCCCTGCACGCCGGTCGTGCTCCAGGGCTTGGTTTGCTCCAGCGGCCCCATGAACATCTCGAAAAGACGCAAGGAATCGGCGCCGTACTCCGCCACCACGTCATCGGGATTGACCACATTTCCGCCTTTGCTCTTGGACATCTTCTGGCCGTCCTCGCCGAGGATGAGGCCCTGGTTCACCAGCTTCTGGAACGGCTCAACCGTCGACACAAGTCCGCGATCATATAAGACCTTGTGCCAAAACCGCGCGTAGAGCAGATGCAGCACGGCGTGCTCGGTCCCGCCGACGTACAGATCGACGCCGCCGGGTTGGCCGCCGCCCATCCAGTAGCGCTCGGCCTCCTCGCCGACGAAGCGGTGCGTGTTGTGCGGGTCGCAATAGCGCAGGTAGTACCAGCACGAGCCAGCCCATTGCGGCATGGTATTGGTCTCGCGCGTGGCGGCATCCGAATACCGCACCCACTCGCTGGCGCGCGCCAGCGGCGGCTCGCCGGTGCCGGTAGGTTTGAAGTCCGCCAGGGCGGGCGGCTCGAGCGGCAGTTCGCTCTCCGGCAGCAACTCGTGCCGGCCGTCGCGCCAGATAATGGGGAACGGTTCACCCCAGTAGCGCTGGCGCGAGAAGAGCCAGTCTCGCAGCTTGTAGTTGATCTTGCGTTCGCCGCTGCCTTGCTCTTCGAGGAAGGCAATGATTTTGGCTTTGGCCTCGGCTGTGGGCAAACCGTCCAGGGCACCGGAGTTGATGGCCACGCCGGCGTCCACGAACGGCAGGTCCTGCTCGCCGGCCGGGCTGCTCACCACCTGGCGGATGGGCAGGTCGAATTTCCGCGCGAACTCGTAATCCCGCTCATCATGCGCGGGCACCGCCATGATCGCGCCGGTGCCGTAGCCGCTGAGCACATAGTCGGCGATCCAGACGGGAATCCGCTCGCCGTTGACCGGGTTGACGGCAAAAGCGCCAGTAAAGGTCCCGGTTTTCTCCTTGGACAGCTCCGTCCGTTCCAGGTCCGATTTGCCCGCGACTTCCGCGCGGTAACGCGCAATCGCTTCCTGCTGCTCCGCGGTCGCGAAGAGGTCGACCAGCGGATGCTCGGGCGCGAGCACCATGTACGTTGCGCCGAAAAGTGTATCCGGCCGGGTGGTAAAAACGGTCAGCTCGGCCGTGCTGTGGATGCGCTGGCCCGGAGTGACGCCCGGCGGCTGCGGATGGTCAGCTTCCCGGGTATCCAGCGCCAACGCCACGAGGCTCGTCGGCGTGTCTTCGAAGCGCTCCAGCAAAAACGTCACGTGCGCCCCTTCGCTGCGGCCGATCCAGTTGCGTTGCAGTGTCTTGATCGATTCTGGCCAATCGAGGCCGGCCAGTTCGTCAATCAACCGCTCCGCGTAGGCGGTGATCCGCAGCATCCATTGCCGCATGGGCCGGCGTTCGACCGGGAAGCTGCCGATCACGCTCTTGCCGTCAACGACTTCCTCGTTGGCCAACACGGTGCCGAGGCCGGCGCACCAGTTGACCGGCGCTTCCGCGACATAAGCGAGCCGGACATCGTCAGGCTCCGCGCCGGAATAGGTCTCGATAGCTTCCGCGCGCCGGGTCGCGGGGTTGAACCAGGAGTTGTAAAGGATGCCGAAGATCCATTGCGTCCAGCGGAAGTATCCGGGGTCGGTCGTGTTGACTTCGCGCTCCCAATCGTAGTTGAACCCGAGCCGGATGAGTTGCTTTTTGAAGCCCGCCACGTTGGCGTCGGTAGTGGCGCGGGGATGCTGGCCCGTCTTGATCGCGTACTGTTCCGCGGGCAGGCCGAACGCATCCCAACCCATGGGATGGAGCACGTTATCGCCGCGCATCTTGCGGTAGCGGGCGACGATGTCGGTGGCCGTGTAGCCTTCGGGATGGCCGACGTGCAAGCCGGTCCCGCTCGGGTACGGGAACATGTCGAGGACGAAGAATTTCGGCTGCGCGGGGTCGAAACCCGGCTCGCCCGGGTTGGGCGCGTGAAAGGTCCTCTGCTCGGCCCAGACCTGTTGCCACTTCGGCTCGATCTGATCGAAGGGATATGGTTGGCGCTTTTCGGTGCCCATCAGAAGAGGAGTGAAATAGTAGCTGGCCAAAGGGACGGTAGTCTCCCATAAACTCCCGCCGCGTCCACTAATGAACACGCTTCTGCTCGCCACCGGCAACAAGCACAAAACCCGGGAAATCCGGGAGCTGCTGGGGGAGGGCTGGGCAGTGGAAGATCTGAGCGCCTATCCGGATTGGCCGGAGACCGCCGAGACGGGGGCGACCTTCGCGGAGAACGCCGCATTGAAAGCGGTGGCAGCGTCATTGCGCGCCCCTGCGACCATCGTCCTGGCGGACGATTCGGGTCTGGAAGTCGATGCGCTGGCCGGCGCGCCGGGAGTTTACTCCGCGCGCTATGCCGGGCCGCTGGCGGATGACGCTGCCAACCGGCGAAAGCTTCTGACGGAACTGAGCGCGCGCGGCGTTCTGGGCGAGAGCCCGCGGGCGCGGTTCCGCTGCCACGTGGCTATCGCGCGCGCCGGTTCGTGGCTGGCCGGGTTCGATGGCGTGGTCGAGGGAGTCATCCGCGCGGAGGAACGTGGCAGCGGCGGCTTCGGTTACGATGCGCTTTTTATCCCGGATGGGTTTGCGGAAACCTTTGGCGAGCTGCCAGCCGAGGTGAAAAACCGCCTGAGCCATCGCGCGGCGGCTTTGCACCAGGTCGTGGCGTTCCTGCTACGGCTGAAAGACGAGATCGTACCCCAGCTTGCAGATGATGGCGCTCACGACGGCCAGGAAGAAGACGCGGATAAAGCGGCTCCCGCGCAGGATCGCCAGGCGGGTGCCGGTGAGTGAGCCCAGGACGTTGCAAACCGCCATCGGTACCGCCAGCCGGTAGAGCACGTGACCCGTGGCGGCGAAATACGTCACCGTGGAGAAATTCGTGGAAGTGTTGATGATCTTCGCCGCGGCGGAAGCGGCCAGGAAATCAAACCCGAAAATCCCGATGAACCCGAAAATGAGGAAGCTGCCGGTGCCAGGGCCGAAAAATCCATCATAAAATCCCACCACCGCGCCCATCCCGGCACTGAGCCAGGGGCGGCTGCCCGGCGACAACCGCGGCGCGTGCAAGGCGCCGAAATCCTTGCGCTTGAACGTATAAAGCGCCACGGCCACCAGCAGCATCAAGATCATGGGCCGCAGGACAGCGGGATTGAGGTGGCTGACGCTCAGCGCACCGCCCACCGACAGGACCAGCCCGCTCAATGCCGCCGGCAGCACGGTGCGCCATTCCAGCTTGAGATGCCGGCGGAAGTTCCAGGCGGCGGCCGCCGTGCCCATGATCCCGACAAACTTGTTCGTCCCGAGCACATCGGGCACCGGCGTCCCGGCAGGCAGCAGGATGAGCAGGGCGGGCAACTGGATCAAGCCGCCGCCGCCGACGATCGAGTCGATGAACCCGGCCAGGAACGCGGCGGCGCAGAGGGCGGGAAGCGCGCTCACGGGGCAGCCGGCAGGATCTCCAGCACCAGCGCCGTGATGTTGTCGCGGCCCGCCACCTCCAAGGCGGCCGCCACCAGGGGCGCGGCGCCATCGGGAATCTCGGCGGTGGCCAGGAACTCCCGCAACTGCGCATCGTAAAGGCCTTCGACCAAGCCGTCCGTGCAGAGCAGAAAACGGTCGCCTGGACCGCACGCGACTGCCCCGACCTGCGGCTCGACGAACTGGTGGCCGGCCCCAAGCGCCTTTTGCAGCACGGTCCGCCGCGGATGGGTGCGGGCTTCGCGTTCGTTCAGCTTGGCCTGTCGAAATAGCCAACCCACGTACGTGTCATCATGCGTCACCTGCCGGAGTTCGCCGGCGGCGGCGGAATAATGGTAGATCCGGCTGTCGCCGATGTGGCCGAAATACATCCAGCCGGAGGTGACCCAACCCAGGCTAAGGGTCGCGCCCATGCCGGAGCATTCCTCGTAGCTTTGGCCGAGGAACATGAGCGCCCCATGGATTTGGTCGAACAGCTCCGCCAGGACCGCCGGGAATTTTGGGGCCAGTTCCGCGGCCGGGCGGCGGAAGGAACGCGGCAACAGCCGCGTGACGCGCTCGACCGTGATGCGGCTGGCGAATTCCCCCGCCATCGCGCCGCCCATGCCGTCGCTCACCGCGAAAACGAAGTCCGCCGTCTCGGTCGAAGCTTCCCCGATCCTGCCCAGGTGATGCACCTCGCGGGCGTCGAACTGCAGACAGAGAAAGCTGTCTTCGTTGTTCTTACGCACCTTGCCCCGGTCCGTCTTGCCGGACCAACGCAGGCGCAACGGCGGGGCACCGACCTCTTGGGCCTGGGTCGTCATGAGTCAGCCGGGACGGGTGCCACGGGTAATTCTTCCAGGATCGTGGCAAACTCGAAGTCGATCAGGCAAAACCGGCCATCCTTTTGCCGATAGGTGATGTTGCGCGCTTCCGGATCGTCATGGCGCACGCCGTAAGGCAGCAACTCGGCGAAAAGGGAGCGCACGCGCTCTTCGTCGATGTGGTCGACGCGGCTGCCGCAGTTGCTCGTCACGATGCGCAATTGAGCCGGATCGGCCTCCAGGAGCCGGGGTACAAACGGGCATTCCCGCGCTTCCAGATAGCGGAGCACGCGCACTTCCGTGGCGAAGCGCTCCTCGGCCTTCGGACCGCGAAACGTCTTGTAGACGCGGCCATCGTAGCTGATCCGCACCATCGCCCGCAGCGTGTCCTTGACCTCGTTCATGGCGCCAACAGCATGCCTGCGCCGGTGAAACAAGCAAAGCTTCGACATGGAGCAAAATCACGGCTGGAAAAGCAGCGAATTGACGCGTAATGACTCGCAATATTGCGATGTGGTCGGGTTGGCATTTGTTTTGCTTAACTCTGCCCGCGCACGAATTCAGGGGTAGAAGATGGATTTTGACCGATGGGCCGGTCGGAAACGCGCACCCCGCTCAAAACACGACACAAACACCACAGACAATGCCGAAGTACAAACTGGAATACATCTGGCTCGACGGTTACGAACCCACTCCCAATCTCCGGAGCAAAACGACGATCAAGGAATACGATACGTTTCCGACGCTCGAAGAATTGCCCATGTGGGGTTTCGACGGCAGTTCGACCAGACAAGCCGAGGGTCATAGCTCCGATTGCGGACTGAAGCCGGTTGCGATCTATCCCGACTCGACGCGCAAGAACGGAGCGCTCGTGATGTCGGAGGTGATGCTCCCGGATGGCACCCCGCATCCGACGAACGCACGCGCCACCATTCTGGACGATCCCGGCAGTTGGTTCGGTTTCGAGCAGGAGTATTTCCTTTATCAGAACGGACGTCCGCTGGGTTTCCCGCCCGAAGGTTATCCCGCGCCCCAAGGTGAGTATTACACCGGCGTGGGTTACAAGAACGTGGGCGACATCGCGCGCGAGATCGTCGAGAACCACCTGGATCTCTGTTTGGATGCCGGGATCAATCACGAAGGCATCAACGCGGAAGTGGCCAAGGGCCAGTGGGAGTTTCAAATCTTCGGCAAAGGCTCGAAGAAGGCGGCCGATGAGATGTGGGTTGCGCGTTATTTGCTCGAACGGCTCTGTGAGGGCTATGACGTGGAGGTTGTCTGGCATTGCAAGCCGATCAAGGGCGATTGGAACGGCTCCGGCATGCATTGCAATTTCTCGACCGAGTACATGCGCTCGACGGGCGGCAAGGAGTACTTCGAGAAGCTGATGGCGGCCTTCGATAAGTACAAGAACGAGCACATCGCGGTTTACGGCCCGGACAACCACCTGCGTCTGACCGGTCTGCACGAGACCCAGTCGATCGATAAGTTTAACTATGGCATCGCGAATCGCGGTGCGTCGATCCGCGTGCCGCACAGCTTTGTGAACCAGGGGTACAAGGGCTACCTGGAAGATCGCCGGCCGAATTCGGCGGGCGATCCGTACAAGATCGCGAGCCGGATCTTGCAGACCGTCGCGACTGTGCCGACAACGTAAAGCTCGCGGCCAAAACGTTGGGCTTGAAAGCGCCGCACCCGTCATTGGGTGCGGCGTTTTTCTTTGCCGCTTCGCGGCATCGACCGAACCTAACCCACCGCTTGCAATCCGGTCTCCTCCGTCCGGATGCGGATGACTTGCTCGACCGAAGTCACGAACAATTTGCCGTCGCCGGTCTTGCCGGTTCGGGCGGAGCGCGCCACGGCGGCAATTACCGCCGCCAGCATTTCATCCGGAACGACTACCTCAATCTTGAACCGGGGCAGGAAATCCACCTGGTAGGTGCTGTCCCGATACATTTCGGTATGGGACGTATCATGGCCGAAGCCTTTGACTTCCGAAAGGGTGATGCCCTCAATGCCGAGATCGGCGAGCGCGTCCTTAACCTCTTCGAGCTTGAATGGCTTGATGATAGCTTCCAGCTTCTTCATTCCAGCGATGTCGACCCTTTGCTATCTCCCTTGGCGCGGTTCCCTCGGACGCTGAAATCGTCGAAGCAGAGCGAAGAAAAAGAGCTTGCGCGAGAGGCGGGCGTAAACCCCCGAAAACGTCCGCCCCCCGCGCTCAGAAGCTCTGCCGCATCTATTAGCATCCACTATGCCAAGTGGCGTTCCGGCGCAGTTCCCCAGGGACGAACTCGCTTCGAGTCCTCCCGGCGCTGGAGCGCGGCTAATTTTGTGCAGACGGACGGGCTAAAAGACGTTGGTACTGGCTAGATTTCTCCTGCGGCGAAGAGAAGCGCGCCGCCCGGAACCCATATCTGGGTGTCCCAACGGAACGAAGGAAGTGGCGCAAGCTAACGGCGTCCGCGGGGACGGCTGCCTCGCACGCCACCGCCGCCAAACGAGCGGCGCGGCGCATTCGAGCGGGCCGCTGCCGGTGCCGGGGCCACTTCCTGGCCATAGGCGAATCCGTCCACGCGCAAGCGTTCGATGCGCTGGCCCAGATAACGCTCCACCGCCGTGGCGGCCGCCGCATCTTCACCGGTGATCAACGTGAAGGCATCGCCTTCCCGTTGCGCCCGGCCGGTGCGGCCGATGCGATGCACGTAATCTTCCGGATTTTTGGGTATGTCGTAGTTGATGACGTGGGTCACCCCCGCCACGTCGATCCCGCGCGCGGCGATATCCGTGGCCACCATGATGTCGTACTTGCCGCTCTTGAAACCTTCCAGGGCTTCGATGCGCTGGTTCTGGCTGCGGTTGGAGTGCAGCACCGCGACGGTGTGATGCGAAGTCTTGAGCCGCTTGGCGATCCGGTCCGCGCCATGTTTGGTGCGCGCGAAGATCAGGACGCTTTCGTGGTTGGTTTTTTCCAGGAGGGCGGCGAGCAGATCGTACTTCTGCGCGGCCGGCACCGGATAGAACGCGTGGGTAACCGTCTCCGCCGGTGAACGGCGCGCGCCGATTTCCACGACCGTCGCGTTCGGGCGCAGCGCCCATTGGGTCAGGCGCTCGATCTCGGGCGGCAAGGTGGCTGAGAAAAAGAGGGTCTGGCGCTTCGGCGGGCAAGCTTCAACGAGCTTGCGCACCGCGGGCAGGAAACCCATGTCGAGCATGCGATCCACCTCATCGAGCACCAGCACTTCGATGCCACGCAGGCTAGCGGTGCGCTGTTCGAGATGATCCTGCAAGCGTCCCGGCGTCGCCACCAGGATATCGACGCCTTGTTTGAGATCGGCGCGTTGTTTGCCGTAGCCGACGCCGCCGTAGATGGCGGTCACCCGCAGATCGGTAAATTGGGCGTACTCGCGGAAGGCAGCTTCAACCTGCAAGGCCAGCTCGCGGGTGGGCTCCAGGACAAGCACGCGCGGGGCGGCTCCCGGGCGGTGCCGCTCGAGCCGGGTCAGGATGGGCAAAGCGAACGCGGCCGTTTTGCCGGTGCCAGTCTGCGCCGAGCCGATGAGGTCCGCGCCGGTCAGCACGACCGGGATGGCGCGCTGCTGGATCGGCGTCGGTTGGGAGTGGCCGATCGCGGCGATGGCGCGGGTGAGCGGCTCGGGAAGATGGAGGTGTTGAAAGCCGTCAGGCTCCAGCACGGGCGCGGTGTCGACCGCTGCACGGCCGGAGAATGGATTCCACATCAGAAGGGCGGACCCTCTCATGGATAGAGGGTTATGTAAAGGAGCCCTCCCGGCGGCATAACCGGCCGGAGTCATCTTCGCGCGCGCGCCGCCAGCGCAAACACGACTCCCGTGTCACGAAAACTTCACGCGGACTCACGTGACCGCGCCGGGCTGGTTCCGAAGATAGGAACATGAGGAACCTTTTGCGCGCCTGCCTTGGAGTCGTCCTGGGCTGCACCTCACTTTGGGCTGCGCCGGACGACACGCAGACGCTGACGCTCAAGGGCACCGTGACGCCCGGCAACGATCAGAATTATTGCGTGTTCCTTTTCGACGCGAACGGCACCTTTTCGGCGGACTACCTCCCCGTCGAACAGGAAGCGGGCGAGAACTCCTTCACCGAGAACGTCACAGTGCCGATCCCGGCCAGTGGCACCGAAGTGGCGACGGTGCTGAGCGTCTTCGGTGGCAACGGCGGCACCAACGATTCGCCGGTTTCGGTGGTCTTGAACGCCGCGGCGGCAGCCAGTACTTCGGTGGCGAATGGAGCGGACGGCCCGACTGTCTTCGCTATGACCTTTCCGGGCGAGACGGAGGTCAACATTTTCAACGATCTCGAGGACGGCAACTTCACCGACCTGGAGCGTTTCATGGGCGCCAATCTGAGCAAGTTCGTCACTCTGGATAGTGGTTATGCTGCCGGCAACGTCGTCGCCATCTCGCAACCCAACCCGGGAGCCGCCACGTTCGATCTGGTGCCGGAGCCGGGCACGTCCTGGCTCGTGCTGCTCGGAGCGGGAGCTGCGCTCGTGGCGTGGCCGTTACGCCGGCGTTCGTAAGAGGGTAGGGATCGCTCTCCGAGCGTCTCCGAAGCTGTCCGCGGACCTCGTATGACGGTGCAGCCGCTGGGAGTGAGCGGGGTTCTCCAGACAGTTTCGGAGTCGCTCGGAGGAGAGCGATCCCTACTTTTTTTGGAGCCGCTAGGCGGCGAGTCTTTACGGGATGGGGAAGCGCAACGAGATCGCCAGGTCCTTTAAATCATCGAATTCCTCGGCGGAATCCGCGGATTCCAGCATGCAGGGCGAAATGTAGCTGGCATCCGGTGACGGCCCGGTCGGCACGACGAACGTCGGGTAGGACAAGTTCTTCGGGCTGCTGAAATCGAGCGCGTTGGCGATGTTGTTGGCGGTTTGATCCCGCACCGTGAGCGGCGGCAGCCCGAAACGCCAGGCGATCATCTTCAAGATCGACGTGTGATCGAATTGCTCCTTGCTCACGTAGCCGCGGCGCGCCCACGGCGAGACGATCATGTTCGGCGTGCGGAAGCCGAGACGGCCGTCCAACGTGGCGCTGCCCGGGGGCAGAAAACCCGTGCCATCGGTCGAAGTGCTCAGGGCGGCAGCCGCCGTCGCCGGGGGAATCGGCGCGAGGGGTGGCGGAACGTGATCGAAGAAACCGCCCCATTCATCGTAATTGATAATGAGGACCGTCGAGGGCCAATTCGGACTGGTCGTCACCGCATTGTAGACCTGGTTGAGAAACGCCTCCCCGTTGCGGATGTCGGCGTGCGGATGGTCGTCGCCGCTGGTGCCGCTGCTTTCGTCTTCGAAGCGCGGATCGATGTAGGAAACGCTCGGCAACTGCCCGGTTTGCGCGTCGGCCAGGAACTGCGCGAAAGGCTTGCTGATGCCAAGATATTTGGTGCCCCAGAGCGCCAGGAAAGGGATGTCGCTATAGTAGTACCGACCGGAATAACCGTGCGAAGCCAGGTTGTCCCAGATCGTCCGCAGGGTGGAGATGTTGGTGGTGTTGTGCAAGCGGTCGGTTTGACCGGCGTGCATGTGGAAGCGGTTGGGATAGGTCTCCGCCATGATCCCGGCGAAGTAGTTGTCTCCCACCGTCCAGAGCGGCGCCGCCGCGCCGAAAAACGGCAGGTCCTTGGGCATGTAGTAGCCGATGGAAAAGTCATCGTTGGGATTGGCGCCGTTCAAACGCCAGCCGTTGCAGGCGCCGGTGTTGCCGGTGACCGGGCCGTTGTACTCGATCCGGCCGCCCTCGTAGGAGTGGTCGGGATCGTCGAAGCCGCAGCCTTGAAAATCCGGCGCCAGCGGATGGGTGGCGTGGCCCACGCCGGCGGAATCGTGGTAGGTCAGGCCGGACTGGCTGCCGTTCGCGCCCGGCAGCCAGCCGAGAAAAGAATCGAACGAGCGGTTCTCCATCATCAAGACGACGATGTGTTGGATGCCGGAGACGCCTGGCGCGGGCAGGGACGATGCGGTCATCGCGGCGCTTGCCGTCTTCGGAGACGTGGCGATGGCCGCGCGCGCGAGCGGGGAGGCAGCGCCGCCGAGAGCAAACGCACCGCCCGTGGCGGCGGAAAGGCGCAGGAACTGGCGACGGGAGAGTGGATCGAGGGGATGTTTCATCGAGATGGGACGGTTGGGCGGCGGGAGGCGTAAGCGAGCGTGGCGGAAACGGTAAACGCGGCCAGCAGCAACGAGCCTGCCCTGGGCTCCGGCACGGCCGTGAACTGCGTCACCAAGCCTTCGGTGTCGCTGCTGGTCGCTGTCGTCGCCGTCGCACTGCCGAAATCATAAACCCGGGCGGTCGAGTCTTCGGCGGAAGTCCCGTCCAGTTGGACCCCGGTGGGAGAAGCAGCGCCCTGATAGTTGATCACCGTCAGCAGCAGGTTGCCTTGCGCTGGGTCATAGTGAAAATCGGTGGTCAAAAGGATCGTGACATCGAATGGGGCGGGAGCCGTCCCGGTCAGAGGCGCCCCTGCGCTCGCCAGCGCCAACGGCGAACCAGCCCCGGGCGTGCCGTAGACCGTCACGGGATTGCTCAGATTGCTGGCAAAGGTCGAACTGAGGTTCTGCGGTGTGTTGGCCGTGGTGGACAGCTCGATCTGAATGAAGGGAATGCTGGCGGCGAAAGCTCCATGATCCGTCCGGTCCGGCGCTTCGATCCCGACGCGGAAAGAAATTTCCGTAATATCCTCGCCGCCGGGCGCGAACGTGGAGAACTGGGAGGCGGCATAGACTTGCTGATATTGCAGTGGGTTCCCGACGCCGGGAAAAAACGGAAACAGGTTTGAGGTATCCCCGTAAGCCTGGCTGGCGGCGACGTCTGGGCCAGCCGGATTGTTTTCGTCGGGCAGGGTATTCGGCGCGATTACGACGGTCGCGGAGGCAGCCGGGGCGCCGAAACCACCGGCGGCCGCCACGACCAACAACAACCCGAGCCCGCGAGCGACGCAGAGGAGTCCTGCGCCGGGAAAAATGGTTTTCATGCCGCTGGGCACCTTGGGGCGGCGAGGTGTGCCACGCGAAGTCCGATCGCGTGACGTTTTCTTCACCGAGCCGCAGCGCTGGCCGGCCTCGCGCGCTGACTAAGGCGTCGGCGCCGGGGTGACCGCGGCGGGCGGCGGATCGTTTTCCTTGATGATGACCTTGGCCCGATGCGGCAGGCCGAGATTCGCGCCAGATGCGGCGGAAAGGACGACATGGAAGGTGCGCGTGCTGCGATCGCTCAGCCCCCGGTCACGCACTTTGACGGTGAAGGTCTTGGCGGCCATGTCGCCATCGGCCCAGGAGAGGGTGCCGGTGGTGTCCTCGTAGCTCGAACCCGCTTTCGCGGCGCCCAGCCCGGCGCCGGGCACGGTCGCGTAGTTGACGCTAACCGCTCCCTGGCTGCTGCCGGCCCGTTGCACGGTGATCGGCACGCTGCCGGCGTGTTCCTTGGCCAGGTACGCCGTCGTGGCGAAGGCGAGGAAACTGGCTTTTGCGGGTGTGGCTCCGGCGAAGATATCGGTGATGGGCGGGAACGGATCCACGCCGCCGCTGCTCAGCGCGGTCGCGCCGGCGTGGGCAGTGCCGTAGAAATCCTGCAACGTTTGCAGCAGGTTGTAGTGGTTGATCCCGACGCCAGGCGTCTCGGCGTAGCTGCCCTTGACCACGTTTTGGCCGATGATGACCGTCGGAATCTGGTTGGTTGCCAGGGCGGGGAAAGCGGTCAGATCATAGTTGCCGTCCTCGTCGTCGTTCTCATCGAAAGTGATAACGAGGAGGCTGTTATGGGTCAGCGCCCAAGTGGCGTAGTTCTGGATGGTGGGGCTGAGGAAGTTGTCGCCCTGGGCGATGGTGCCGTCGTGGATGTCATGCTGTTCGTTGGGCACGACGAACGACACCGTTGGCATCGTGGCGAAGCCGGTGTCCGTAGTGGGAAACGCGCTCCAGGGTTGATTGACGGAGGCGGGCAACTGGTTGGACGTGGGATCGGTGGTGTCGTTACTGAGATCGTTTTGCCAATTGGAAGCGGGATTGTGCTTGCGCTCGTATTCGTTGAGCCGGAAATCGTCTGAATAGCTGGTGCCGAGGTAACCTTCGGCCGTGGCATCTGTGGTGCCCGGCGGCACGGCCGTTTTCCGGTCGCTGGGCAGCGAAGGCGGCAACGTCTCCGAGTACACAGCGAACGTTTTGCCGACCGCGTGAAGTTCGGCCGCCAGATTGGCCGTGGTAAACTGGCTGGAGGAAATGGTGTCCCCCGTGACGCCTTGATTGAAGCCGCTGAAGATATCCAGGTAGTTAGGCTGGCTCGGGTGTTCGATGGCGTGGGAGTTGGTAAAGATCGCCCCCAACTGGGCCAGCGCGTTCAGATTGGGTGCTTCGGCGGTATTGCCGATGATTTCGTCGTAGGAGTGATTCTCCTCGATGACGACGACCACGTGGTCAGGAACCTCCTGAGCGCCGGCGGCCAGGGGTAGGGCCAGAGCAGCGCAGAGCGCGAGGGGACGACACAGCCAATCAAGGAAGTTCTTGTACATGCGGCGGCAGCACGCCAAAAGGCAGCCGCCTAAAATTCGGCGGCCGCTCCCCGGGCGTAAAGGTACCGCCGTGTGACGTTTTTTTTACCTAGCGCGCGGCGCGGGCCACGCGTTTACCGCCGGCGGCCGCCACCGAGAAGCAGCGGCAGCACATACATGAGGAAGTAGACGAGGGAGGTCAGGAAGGCGGCCACGTACGTCCAGGCCGCCGCATTCAGCACTTTGTTGACGGCCTCGACCTCGGCCGGCCCGCGAATCAGACCCAGGCTGGGCAGAACCGCCTTGGCCCGCCGGGAGGCATCGAATTCCACCGGCAGCGTGACCAGATTGAAGAGCATGATCACGCCCCAGGCGATCGCCATGATCATCAGCCCCGTGTACATCGAGATGACATGGGTAAGAAGAAACAGGAACGGCAGAATGCCCACGATTTGGCCGGCAAACTGCGTGGCCCCGACCGCCGCCATGCGCAGTTGCAACGGCGCGTACGCGTGTTGGTGCTGAATGGCGTGGCCACACTCGTGGGCTGCGATGCCCACTGCCGCCGTCGAGGTGCCGCTATAGATGTCTGGCGAGAGCACGAGTTGTTTGTGCAGCGGATCGTAGTGATCGCCCAGAAAGCCGTTGGCCGACGTGATTTGCACGTCGTGAATGCCTTGGGAGTTGAGGATCAACTGCGCGGCTTGCGCTCCGCTGTAGCCCCCGGAAGCAGGAACCTGGCTGTAGCGCGCGATCATCCGCTTGACGCGGAAACTCGCGAACAGCGAGATCGCGAGAGTCAGAAGAAAAACGAGGAGGTACATTAGTAGAGGTTGTTGCCGTGGTGTTTCAGCAACTGGTATTGCTATCTTTGACGCTTGCGGGGTCGTTTTCGTTCATCGGCGCGCGGCCGGCCCCGCGCGCTTTGATTCGCTCCCAAAGCGCGTCCAATTCGGCCGGCGTGGCGTCTTCCCAACGGCAGCCCGCCTGCCGCAGCTCCGCCTCGACGCCCTGAAACCGGCGCACGAACTTGTCCGTGGCGCGTTGCAGAGCAAGTTCCGCTTCCAGCCCGTGCCAGCGCGCCAGGTTGACGGCCGCGAAAAGCAGGTCGCCGATCTCTTCCTCGATGCCGGCGCCGTCCACCTTCTCCCGCCCGAGTTCGGCGGCCACTTCCTCGATCTCTTCGCGCACCTTGGCCAGCACCTCCGGCGCCGCCTGCCAATCGAAGCCCACGCGCGCCGCTTTTTGCTGCGCCTTCTGGGCGCGGAGCAGCGCGGGCAGGGAATCCAGGAGCCCGTCCATCCGGGAGCTTTCCGGGCGGCCCTTTTCCTCGCGCTTGATCTCGTCCCAGCGCGTCAGCACCGCCGCGGTATCGGCGGCCGGGCTGGCGCCGAAAACATGCGGATGCCGGCGGATCATTTTCTCGCAAACCGCGGCTGCCACGGCGTCCAGGTCGAAGGCGGCGCGTTCGGAGGCCATTTGCGCGTGCATGACCACGTGCAGCAACAGATCGCCCAATTCCTCGCACAGGTTGGCATCGTCGGCCGCGTCAATGGCGGCGAGGACCTCGTAGGTTTCCTCGACCAGCGCCGCGCGCAAGCTGGCGTGCGTTTGTTCCCGGTCCCAGGGACACCCGTCACGGGCGCGCAGCCGGGCGGCGATGGCGCGCAAGCGCTCGACCGGGGGCAGATGGGCGTCTGGAGCTGGCGACGTCCCGGCCACTACCCGCCGCGCTCCTTGCGCAGCAAGGAAACGCGCGCCTTCTCGAGCGTAGCGCGCTCGCCATGCGTCAGGCTGGCCAACCCGTGCAGGCTGATTTTCTCCAGCAGCGGGTCGACGGACTCATGGACGTCGCCCGGGCTTTCCGCGCGCGTGTCGATCGCCCGGCGCGGTTTCATGCGCGGCTTGACGCCGCTGGGGACGGTGCGTTGCGGCAGCCGCTCCCGGATCGTGCCCAGCATGCTGAACCCGCCGCCGACACCGGCGTAGCGGGTGCCGAGATACGCCACCAGGACACAGCCCCAGAGCACTAACAGATACGAATAGTTGCTATCCCTCAAGAACCCCAACGTCGTGATGCCCAGCAGCGCCGCAGCCAGCCATTTAGCCAGGATGCCAAAGAAAAACACGACATCGGGATAGATGGCGACAAAGGCGATGAAGATGCCCAGATGCACGAATTGCGAATCATGGATGCCCGTGTCGACGCGCATTACCGCAGTATAGGCCGAAAGTAGGATCGGCACGGTGGCCCAGAGCGCCGCGTAAAGGAGCAGGAACGTCTTCCGCCCAAAGTACCGCTCCACCTCGCGTCCCCAGATATAGAAGAAGAACATATCCAGCAGGAACCAGGGCGACGCATCGTGGCAAAAGCCGTAAGTGAAGAATTGCCACAATTCGCCGTGCCAGGCGGCGAATGTATCGAAACCGAAACGAATAATGAGTTCTTTCGACAAAACGCCAAAAGGGCCGGCAGCAACGCAGCAGGCAATCAGAGCCACAGTGTGCAGAATGACCAAAAAGAGCGTCGCCCGGACCGGGTAACCCCGCACCCAGAACAGCGGCTCATAATCGTCTGACCGTTCGAAGCCCAGCATTTCAACCGGGAGGGTAGAGGAACCCGCCGCGATTCTCAAGATGAACGTGCAAGGAAACCGCGCGCGGCGTTCCCCGCGACCGCGAAGGTGCCCCGAGCAGCTGGTTAGCCGCGCGACGATAGTGGCGTTGAGATGCTCTCCAGCGATTGTCCCTCCGCCTTCACGCCGAAGGCCAGTTCCACGACTGCCGCTCCCACCATCAAGCCGGCGCCGATCAGGTAGCCGTACAAGAGCTGCGTACGCGAGCCGGTGCCGATCAAGTACCCGAAGAGCGCCGGCGCGCCGACGCCGCCCGCCAGCGTCCCGACGGCGTAGAAAATGGCAATAGCCAGCGCGCGTATCTCCAAGGGAAAAATCTCGCTGACCGTCAGGTAAGCGGAACTCGCCGCCGCGGACGCCACGAAGAAAATAACGGTCCAAGCGACGGTTTGCGTGACGGCAGTCAGCAGGCCCTGATGAAAGAGCCAGCCCGAGATCGCCAGCAGGATGCCGGAAAGCGCGTACGTGCCGGCGATCATCGGCTTGCGTCCAATCGTATCGAAAAGGCCGCCGATCAGCACCGGCCCGCAAACGTTGCCTAGGGCGAACGCAAAAAGATACCAACTGACCTTGTCCGCCGGCACCCGGTAGAATTTCTCGAGCACTTGGGCGTAGGTAAAGAAGATCGCATTATAGAAAAACGCCTGCGCGATCATCAGCGCGAGGCCGAGCAACGATCGCCGGCGATGTTCGTGCGCGATAGCCTGCCAAATCTCGCTCCAGGGCGTGTGGTGGCGCGTCTTGACGCGGGTTTTGCCGCCTTCCACCGGTGGCAGGCAAGACAGGTGACTGGCCACCTGACTTTCTACGCCGGCCACGATCTGCTCGGCCTCGGCGTTGCGGCCGTGCGTCATCAGCCAGCGGGGACTCTCCGGAACCCAATGCCGGAAGAACAACACGACGAGTCCCAGCACCGCACCGATCCCGAAGGCAAACCGCCACCCGAGCCAGACCGGCAGGAAATGCGGGTTGAGCAGCACCACGGTGGCGGCGGCACCGGCGGCCGCGCCCAGCCAATAGCTGGAGTTGATGATGAGATCGACCTGGCCGCGCACCCGAGCGGGGATTAGTTCATCAATGGCCGAGTTGATGGCAGCGTATTCGCCGCCGATGCCCGCGCCGGTCAGAGCCCGGAAAACGGCGTAGCTGGCAAAGCTCCAGGAAAACGCCGTCAGCGCGGTGGCCGTGAGATACACCAGCAGGGTGATGTAAAAGAGGCGCTTGCGTCCAAGACGGTCGGTCCCGTAACCGAAAACCAGCGCGCCGAGTACCGCGCCGGCCAGATAGCAGGAGGCGCTCAGGCCGACCTGGGCGTCGGTCAACCCGAGGGTGCGCGGATCTTTAAGGACGCCGCCCAGCGTACCGGCGAGAGTGACTTCAAGGCCGTCTAGTACCCAGGTGATGCCCAGAGCCGAGACGATCAACCAATGCCAGCGGCTCCAAGGCAGGCGGTCCAGCCGCTGCGGGACATCGGACTCGATCCAAGGCTCGGCGGCCATTCGCTACCACCATCTACGACTGCGCTTCGCGCGCTTGGGCTTGAGCGCCAAGCCCAAGGCTAGACCCAAACCGGTTGCGGCGGCCATGTACAAGACCGGGTCGGCGGGTTTCGGCGGCAGCCAGTCCACGCCACGCTCGTCGGCTTGCGCGGGCTCCGTGACGTAACGCCCATGTGTGGGCACCGGGAAATGATCCGCAAAATAGTGGAAATCCTCCGCCAGCGAGCCGCCGCCCATGGGTATGCCGTGCCCGCAAGCCAGCAGGTGCGGCTCCAGTTCCGCGAGCGTGCGCACCGATTGGGCGGATTGCACCCAGTCGGAGATGAACGGCGCGCCCGCCGGCGCCAGTTGTTGCCGTTTGGTCACCATGTCGACGTAAGAATCCATGTCGAGGGTGGCAACCGCGTCTCCAGCCAGGATAACCCGATCCGTCTCCCGGCCGAAAATCACGTGGCCTGGCGAATGCCCCGGGGTGAAAAGCCAGCGCCAGCCGTCGAGACCGGGAATTGGGCCATCCAGGGCGGCGGTCACCTGCTCACCGGGATCCGCGGGCAAGGCGCGCAGCCGCGTGCCGAGATCGCGCCCCGCATAAGGTAGGACGCGCGAAAGCTGGGCGATGCAGCCGCCCACCGTAGGATCGGGCGGCGGGTAATCGGAACGCCCGGTCAGGTAGGGGAGTTCGAGCCGGTGCGCGTAGACGTGGGTGCCCCATTCGTCGGCCAATTGGCGCGCATTGCCCGCATGATCGAAATGCCCGTGCGTGAGCAGAATCGCTTCTGGCCGGGAACCCGCGCCGAACCGGGCTGCCGCCGCGGCTTTGATCTTCCAGGCAAAACCCGGCAGGCCGGTATCGACGAGTACCCATGGTCCTCCAGGTTCGCCAACCAAATAGGAATTGACGAAGCTAGTCGGCACCCACGCGATGCCAGGGGCGATGATTTTCATAGGGGTGAAACGGAGATCGTGCAGCGGCGCACGGGGACAGCTTAATCGCGCTCCGGGTTCCCGCTGGATGCGGCGCGCTGGCGCGGCGGCAGCTCAGAGGCCAAGCTCGCCCTTGACCTCGGCAAATGCCCGGATGGCAAAATCCAGATCCGCGCGCGAATGCGCCGCCGAGACTTGGGTGCGGATGCGGGCGGTGCCTTCCGGCACAACCGGATAAAAGAACCCGACAACATAGACGCCCTTCTCCAGCATGCGCGCGGCGAAACGTTGCGACAGCGCCGCATCGCCCAGCATGACCGGCACGATGGGATGCGTGCCCGGCTTGAGGGTCAGGCCCGCAGCCGTCAAACCGGCGCGAAAGTAGCCGGTGCTCTCTTCAAGACGGTCGCGCAAGGTGGTATCGGCGCTGATGAGTTCGAGCGCCTTGAGCGAGGCCGCGACCACGCAGGGCGCCACCGAATTGGAGAACAGGTAGGGCCGCGAGCGCTGACGCAACAGGTCGACCACTGGTTGCCGCGCGCTGATGTAGCCGCCGCTGGCCCCGCCGAGCGCCTTGCCCAGCGTCCCGGTAATGATGTCCACGCGATCCATGACGCCGCAGTGCTCGTGGGTGCCGCGGCCCGTGCGGCCTAGAAAGCCCGCGGCGTGGCAGTCATCGAACATCACAAGCGCGTCGTATTTTTCGGCCAGATCGCAGATGCCGGCGAGGTTTGCGATCGTGCCGTCCATCGAGAACACGCCGTCGGTGGCGATCAGCCGGTAGCGAGCGGAACTGGCGGCGGCGAGCTGCGTTTCGAGGTCCGCCAGATCGTTGTTTTTGTAGCGGAAGCGGCGCGCTTTGCAGAGGCGGATGCCGTCGATGATGCTGGCGTGGTTGAGTTCGTCGCTAATGACGGCGTCTTCGCTGGTCAGGATGGTTTCGAAGAGGCCGCCGTTGGCATCGAAGCAGGAGGGATAGAGAATCGTGTCCTCGGTGCCGAGGAAACGGGAGAGCGCCGCTTCGAGTTCCTTGTGGATAACCTGGGTGCCGCAGATAAACCGCACGGAAGCGAGGCCGAAACCCCAGCGGTCCAGGGCCGCGTGGGCAGCGGCGATGACCTCCGGGTGGTCGGCAAGGCCGAGGTAATTATTGGCGCAGAAGTTGAGGACCTCGCGGCCGTCGGCGGTCGGGATATGCGCGTCCTGGGGGCCGGCGATGACGCGCTCGGTTTTGTAGAGGCCCCGCTGGCGAATCTCGGCGAGCTGACTCTCAAGCTGGGTGTCAAACGCCGTGGACATACGCCGCTCTATTCAACTTCTCGCCTATGTCGTGGTCGAAAGGCAACGGCCCTGCCTCATTTTGCGGGCGTGGACGAAGTGCCGGGCATTGGCCCGGGCGTCGCCGCCGCAGCCGGTGCCGGGGAGGCAGCCGGAGCACCCGGGGTGAGGGGCGAACCAGCCGGAGAGGGCGAGGCCGGCGGCACCACTTTAGCCGGATGCTCGTCCTTGAACTTCTGTATGCTGGCCCGCAGTTTTTGCTGCACGATCGGCACAGTCGCCAGAAACTTCTGCTGCGTGATTTTCTGGAATTTCTGGGAGAGGTCCGGCTGCTTTTCAATCAGCTTTTGGCCTACGGGCGACTTGTAGAACTCAATCAACTGCTTGAGCTCGGGCTCCGTAAACGCGTCCGCATACATCTGCGCGAACTGCGGCTCCAGTGTTTCCCATTTGAGTTGCTCCTTGAAGATGTCCTTGCATTCCTGGCGCAAGCTCTGGCGCAACGCCGCGTCGTCCGCCGGATCGCCCGCGATGCTGCGGCCCGGGGGATAAAGACGGTCGGCAATCATCCCCATCTGCTCGACTGCGCGGTCGATGGTGCCCTCGCTGTTCATGGCCTTGAGCAATTCGCCCGCGGTCGCCAGGTGCGCGGCGGCGTCGTCGGCGCGGAGTGAGGGTAGACCGGTCAGGCTGGTCAGCAAGAGGATGGCGGGAAGGAACAGGCGGAGGTGTTTCATGGATAACGGCAAGGGGGCTGGATTGATGGAGAAGCACGAGAATAGACCAAATCCTCTCATTGCCAACTGGCTTCCGGGGCATCCTGACCGGTGAGGAAGGCCAGTGCCTCGCCCACCAGAAAAAGCGAGCCGGTCACCAGGATGGTTTCCGTTTCACCTCGGGCCGTCTGGAGCGCACCGGCCAAATCCGGCGCTTCCGCCACCGGGACGCCGCCGCCCACCTGGCTCAGCACGGCGCCAAGTTCCGCCGCGGCGAAGGTGCGTGGATTACGGACCGGAACCGCCAGGAAGCGCTCGGCCAGGGGAGCAAGCGCCTGGCAAATGGCCGCTACATCCTTGTCCTGCAAAATCCCGAGAATCACCGTGGCGCGGTGGCGGTCGCCAAACTCTTCCCGCCAGGTGTGCGCCAGCCGCCGGGCGGCCGCGGGATTGTGCGCCCCGTCCAGGATAATGCGGCCGTTTTCCAGGCGTTGAAAGCGGCCGGGCCAGTCGACCCCGGCGAGACCCGCCTGGCGCGCTTTGGGATCGATGGCGATACCGCTCGCCTCGAGCGCGGCCACGGCGAGCGCGGCATTGACCCGTTGGTGGCTCCCGGCCAGTCCGACCGTCACGGAGTCGGGCACCGGCTCGCTGACGATCCGCAGCGGCGCGGAGTTTTCGGCGGCGACCCGCGCAATCACCGCCGCCGCCTCCGGCTCCTGCGCCGCGCTGACGACTGGTACGCCCGGCTTGATGATGCCGGCTTTCTCACCCGCGATGGCCGTCAGAGTGTCGCCGAGCCACGCCATGTGATCGTAATCGATGGCCGTCAAGACCGCGACCACGGGCGTGACAGCATTGGTGGCATCGAGCCGGCCGCCCAGGCCGGTTTCCAGCACGATCACCTCCGCGCGCATTCGTTGGAACCAGTCCAGCGCCAGGACCGTGGTGAACTCGAAGAAAGTCGGCGACGGCGTCCAGGCCGCCGTCAGCTCCCGCAGCCGGGTCAGGCCCTCGGCGACGGCGGCAGCCGGGATGGGATGGCCATCGAGGCGGATGCGTTCGGGGAAGGCGACGAGATGCGGCGAAGTGAAGAGGCCGGTGCGATAGCCTTGCGCGTCGCACATGGCCGCGATCATGGCGCAAACCGAGCCTTTGCCGTTGGTTCCCGCCACGTGGATGACGCGAGCGGCGGAACGGTAATCGAGCGCGGCCAGCAGACGCTCCACGGTTTCCAGGCCCAGCTTGATGCCGACCAACTGCGTGGAATACAGCCAGGTCAGCGCCGCCCGATAGTCCATGGCTTGCCTACGCTGCCTGGGCGGCCGGCGAAAGGTACGCCAGCAAGCTGGCCAAGGTCGCGCGCAGCTTCCGGCGGGAGACGACCATATCGATCAGCCCGTGGGCTTCCAGGAACTCCGCCGTCTGAAAGCCGGGCGGCAGATCCTGGTGCGTTGTCTCGCGGATGACCCGCGGTCCCGCAAAACCGATCCGCGCCTTCGGTTCCGCCAGGATGACGTCTCCGAGCACCGCGAAACTCGCCGTCACACCGCCATAGGTGGGGTCGGTCAGCACGGAGATGAACGGCAGGCGCGCCTGGGCATGCAGCGCCAGCGCGCCGCTGGTCTTCGCCATTTGCATGAGCGCGAACATGCTCTCTTGCAGCCGCGCGCCGCCCGAAGCCGAAATGAAGATAACCGGCAGCCGCTCCGCGGTGGCGGTTTCGATGTTGCGGGTGAGCTTCTCGCCGGCGACAGACCCGAGCGCACCGGCCAGAAAGTTGAAGTCCAGGACGGAAAGAGCCACCCGCCGGCCTTCCAAAAGGCCGAGCCCGCTGGTGACCGAATCGAAGAGCCCGGTGCGTTCATGCTCTTTCTTGAGCCGGTCGCGGTAAGAGGACGCGGCGCGGAATTGCAGCATGTCGACCGTGCGCAGATGCGCGTCGCGTTCCTCGAACGTGCCTGGATCGAGCAATTGTTCGATGCGTTCGCGCGCCTCCTGCGGGAAATGGTGTTCGCAATGCGGACAGACGCGTTGATTCTCGGCCAGCTCGAGATTATGCACGACGGCGTTGCACTCCGGACATTTCTGGAACAAGCCGCCCGGGATCTGCAGTTTCTTTTTGTGGCCCGAAGCGTCAAACCCGGGCATCCGAAAAATAGCCATCGCGCCGCTAGCCTAGAACCGGAGCGGGGCGGTAGGCAAATGGAACCTGTGGAGGGCTTACCGCCGGGCTACGGTCAGCACGCGCACGCTGGCGGCGCCGGCGCGCCGCAGGACGCGCGCGCATTCATCGACGGTGGCGCCGGTGGTGAAAACATCGTCGACTAGCAACAGGTGGGCACCGGCCACCGGCCAGCGTGGGGCCGGGGCAAAGGCGCCGCGCAAGTTGCGCAGGCGTTGCAACCGGCTGAAGTGCGTCTGCGTCTCGGTGGCGCGGATGCGGCGCAGCGCGGGCCAGACGGGCAGCCCGGCGGCCTGGCTCAAGCCTGGGCAAAGGGCGGCGGCCTGGTTGAAGCCGCGCTCCCGCTCGCGTTGCGGATGCAGCGGCACCGGCACGATGGCGTCAGCGCGCCGGCGGCGGATGCGTTCATCGTCGAGGCCGGCTGCCAGCCAGGCGCCGAGCGGACGCCGCAAATAATATTGCTGCTGATACTTGTAGCGATGCACCAGTTCCCGGACCAGGCCGCGGCCGCGATACGCACTGACCGCGCATTCGAAGGCGAATTTCCGCTCCCGGCAGTTCGGACACGTGAACGCGCCCTCGATCTCGCCGCTGAAAGGCTCCGAGCAGACGGCGCAGTAGGGCGCTTCGATGCGCGGGGCCAGGGCCTCGCAAGTGGCGCAGAGGTATTGGCCGGCATCAAGCGGGGCGGGGCAGTTCACGCAGCCCGGCGGGTAGAGCAGGCCGCTGAAAACCTCCAGCGCCTGCGCGATCGGGCTCAAGTAGGACCCCAGGTCAGCAAGCATCGGCGGCGGTTTCTTGTCTCCTGGCCAGGACGAGCACCAAGCCGGTGAGAACGACGGCCAGCACGGGCCCAATCCCGTGCAGAAGGTCCTGTCCGATCCACCAGTTGGCATCCGCTGGGTGGCGGCTGCACTTGTTAAAAGTTTTCAGGCCGAAGACCCACCCCGCGTGCAGGCCGATCGGCAGCCAGAGCGCGCGCGTGCGCAATCGCGCCCAACCCAGCACCCAACCCACGGCGAAAAGCGTCGTGAAGCCGCCCAGGAGGAGGAGCGGTTGGCCGAATTGCCAGAACGTCAGTGGCAGGAACACGAAACCGGAGTTCCAGGCCACAGCGGCGTTGGACACCGCGTGCACCGGCGGCTTGAGAAAATGCAGGACCGCGAATAGTGCCGAAACAAAGGCCAGCGCCAGCGTGGGCGGGGCATTGCGCTGCACCAACCCGAGCAGCGCCCCGCGAAAAAACGCCTCCTCGACGATCGCCACCACGATCGCCGTCAGCAGAAAGTTGGCTGCCGGGGAGAATCCCAGGTTACCGCCAGGCAGGTAGGTGCCCTGCCACCAGAGGGACAAGCCGAGCAACCAGAGCAGGCCGGCCGCCAGCAAAAAACCGACGCCCGCGTGCCGCCAGCCGTGCGGATCGCGTTGTAAACCGAGGTCCCGCCAGGAGTGGATGTGCAGCGCGCGCACGGTCGGCCACAGCAGCAGCAGCGCGGCGAGAAACATGGCGCGATCGAAATAACGCTGGAACGCGGTTTCGCGCAGCCAGTGCAGCGGCGCCCAGCCGCCCGCCGCCTGCCCCAGCCAGAAAAGCGGCGGCGCGAGGATCGCGCCCAGGATGAGCGTGGCCAGGAAGTACCCCGCGATCTTGAGAATGCTCGGCACGGCACGTTGATGACGTACTTCGCGCGAAATGCCAAGCTTGCGGCGTGCGTTCGGCGCTTCCTTCGGTGGGAGGGCCGCGTTAAGGTCGGCGGTCATGCCGATTGAACATGTTTGGCGCGAAACCACGCCGGAGGGGGACAAACGCGAGGTCCGGGCCGTCAAGTTCGCCGCGCGCTGGCGTTTGCAGTCCAAGCTCAAGGGCGAAGCTGCCTGGACCTACCACGACCCGCCGAGCTTGGCGGATCTGGAGACCTTGCGGGATTTGATCTTTCGCAAATACCAGCGCCGCCGCGCCACCTATGAGGACGTGACGACGATCGAAAAGATGATTGCCGATCTCAGCCCGCCGCCATGAACTCTTCGCCGCAGACGGACGCCTGGATCGCGGCCGACCGGGCGCATTCCTGGCATCCGTTCACGCCGATGCGCGCCTGGTGCGCGCCGGAAAACGAGCCGCTGGTCATCGTCTCGGGCGACGGCGCCGTCCTGCGTGACAGCCGCGGGCGCGAGTACCTGGATGGTAACTCGTCCATCTGGACGAATCTGCACGGGCACAATCACCCGAAGATCAACGCGGCCATCACGCGGCAGTTGGGGGCGTTCGCGCACAGTTCGTTCCTGGGGCTGACGCATCCGCTGGCGATTGAACTCGCCACGGCGCTGGTCGCCCTGTTCCCGGCCGGGACGTTGACCCGCGTTTTCTACTCGGATGACGGCTCGACCGCGGTGGAAGCGGCGTTGCGGATGGCCACCCAGTTCTGGCAGCTCACTGGCGAGCCGCGGCGGAGGCGTTTCGTGGCCTTCGACCGCGCCTATCACGGCGACACGCTCGGGGCGGCGCGCCTGGGCGGCATTCCGATGTTTCACCAGCGGCTGGACGCCGCCGGAGAGGTTTTACGTGTGGCCGGCATGGCGGAGTTGGAGGCGCTTGCGCCGGGCGAGATCGAGTCGCTGGCCGCCGTGGTGATCGAGTCGTTGATCCAAGGCGCGGCGGGGATGCGGCTGTGGCCGGAGGGAACGTTGCGGGCGCTGCGAGTCTGGTGCGATCGCGCAGGCGTGCTCCTGATTGCCGATGAAGTAATGACCGGCTTCGGGCGGACGGGCACCATGTTCGCCTGCGAGCGCGAGCAGATTTTGCCGGATTTGCTCTGCCTGGCTAAGGGACTGACCGGCGGCTACCTGCCGCTCGCCGCCACGCTCGCGACGGAGCAGATTTTCAGTGCTTTCTTGGGGGAGGTGGAGGAACGAAAGACGTTCTTCTACGGGCATAGCTATACGGGCAGCGCACTCGGCTGCGCGGCGGCGCTGGCCAACCTCGCCATCTTCGCGGAGGAAGACGTGCTGGCCCGCTTGCAACCGAAGATCGGCCATCTGGCGGCAGTGCTAGCCACGCAACTCGCTCCCTTGCCGCACGTGGGCGAAATCCGGCAGCTCGGTTTCATCGCGGGTATCGACCTGGTGGCGGACAAAGCCACCGGTGCGGCCTTCCCTTGGGCAGCGCAGACCGGCGCCCGCGTTTGTGCCGCCGCGCGAGGGCACGGCTTGCTCACCCGGCCGATTGGCGACACGCTGGTCCTCATGCCGCCGTATTGCGTGAGCGAAGCGCAAGTCGAGTCGATGGTCGCCGCCTTGCGGCTGTCGATCCAGGAGGTTCTCCAGCCGCAGAGCGGCTTCTAAAATCAGGTAGGGATCGCTCTCCGAGCGACTCCGAAGCTGTCTGGCGAGCGCGTGAGCCGGCGCGGTAGCTAGAGTAGATAACGGGATTCTCCAGACAGTCACGGAGTCGCTCGGAGAGCGATCCCTACCTGGGGCAGCTTCGCTGCCTTTCGGAACCCACTACACGAATGCTTCCGCCACGGTATCAGCCAACAAGCGCCCCTTGCGGGTGAGCAGCGTCACGCCTCCGGCGGTCGTATGCAGCAGGCCCAGACCGGCAAACTCCGCCACCTCGGCGGGCCAGGCGTCGAGCAGCGTCGCGGGCACACCCCGGTTCGTGCGCAGACCGAAGGCGATACGTTCCGCGCGCCGCGTGGCTGGTGGGACGTCCTCCTGAAAATCGGCGGCATCCTCGCTCGCGTTCACCCGGGCGATGTAGGCGGCCGTGTCGCGCACGTTGGCCCAACGCCGTTCACCCACCGTGGAAAAAGCGCTGGGTCCCAGCCCCAGGTAATCCGCGCCGGACCAGTAAGCCAGGTTGTGGACGCACTCGCGGCCGGTGCGGGCAAAGTTCGAAATTTCGTAGGGCTCGTACCCGGCGGCTGCGAGGGTTTCCGCCGTCAGCTCAAACAGACCGGCGTCCGCATCATCGTCCTGGGTCAGTTCCCCCAGGCTGAAACGACGGAAGTATTCCGTGTCCTCTTCGTAGGTCAGGTTGTAGGCGGAGATGTGCTCGGGCGCGAGCGCGATGGTGGCCGCGAGCGAGCGCTCCCAATGCTCGCGGGTTTGCGTCGGCACGCCGAAGATCAGGTCAAGATTCAGATTGGCAAATCCCGCTTCCCGCAAAATCTCGTAGGAACGCCGGGCCTGCTCCGCGCTATGCACCCGCCCGAGGACCGCCAGCAGTTGCGGCTCCCACGATTGCACACCCATGCTGACGCGATTGACCCCCAGCTCCCGCAGCGTCTGCGCCTTCTCCAGCGAAACGGTCGCCGGATTCATCTCCAGCGTCCATTCCTCCAGGGCGCTCAGGTCCAGGCGCGCGCGCAGGCCGCCGAGCAGGTAGGCGAGTTGCGGCGTCGAGAGCGCGCTGGGCGTGCCGCCGCCGAAGAAGATCGTGCGGGGCTGGAGCGGCCGGCCGGCGCGTTGCAGGGCGTGCGCCTGGCGCTCGAGTTCGTGTAGGACGGCGTCTAGAAAGGGCTGCGTTTTGTGCCGGTCGCTCGCTTCTTTGTAAAAGCTGCAGTAGGGGCAAATCTTCGGGCAAAAGGGAATGTGGACGTACAAATGGGCCACGGCTTCCCCCGGCGCGGCGGTGTGCCGCGGGGGAGCCAGACAGTTTTCCCCTAGTGCGGACACGCCTTCGAATATAGATACCTCTTGTGCTTGGAAAAGTGAAAACGGCGGTTGGGCGTCCCGTGGCGCTGGCCGCCGGGGTGTTGTTGGCTTTGGCCACGCTGGCCCTGGCCGGGTCATCCTGGGGACAGACACCGCCCGCCGCGGGCGAAGCTCCCAAAGAATCCGGCAAGGCTGCCAACGAGCCCGCTCCTCCGCAAGCGCCCGCGCGTTCCGAGGTTTACTCGATTCATAATCCCCAGGCCATCCGCGACTTCGTGGCGGATGCCGGGACGGTGCATGCGATGGTCGACAAATTGGTGCTCGCGGCCACCGGCAAGGACAATATCGGCGCGGCCTGGCGCAGCTTGGTCTCGCCGGATGACATTGTCGGCATCAAGATTTCCGCGACCGGCCAGGCCTTCGGCGCCACGCACCGGGCCGTCGTCGCGCGCATCGTGCAAGGGCTGGAAGAGGCAGGCGTGCCAGCCGCCAACATCATCGTCTGGGATCGCGATGCCGATGACTTGTTTGCGGCTGGTTATCTGGAACGCGACAGAAAAACGTCAGCTTTCATGTGTCCCGTCCTGTCGATCGAGCCCAAGTACGGCTACGATCCCAAGGATACCTATTCCGCGCCTTTCCTCGGCAAATTGATTTGGGGCGATCTTCTCTTTCAAGGCTTCCGGGTGCCGGCGGACGACTCCCTTTCTCGTGACGCGCCCCTGGTCAACCCGCTCGCGCGTGGGGGCGGCGGCACCAGCGTGACCCCGGCGAACACCAACGCGTCCGAAGGGCCGAAATTGCACATGGGTTCGTCGGCGCCGGATCCTAACCTGAGCAGCCTCAGCCATTACTGCACGATCGTCTCCCATCGGGTCACCAAGATCATCAACGTGCCGGTCTTCTGCGACAATAGCGGCGTCGGCATCGGGGGCGCGCTCTACAACGTGACCATCCCGAATGTGGACAACTGGCGCCGGTTGGTCGGCCCGCCGCAGTATGGCCAGACGGCGATCCCGGAGATGTTCAGCGACCCGCAACTGGGCGGGCGCGTCGTCTTGAACATCACCGACGGCTTGATCGCGCAGATCGCCGGGGGTCCGCAGTTCGAGCCGCTTTACGCCCGGCACCTGGCTACTCTCTACGCGAGCAAGGACGCGGTGGCGCTGGATTCCGTACTGTTGCGTTACTTGGAAAACTGGCGGGCGCAGGCGCAATTACCGCCTCTGAAGGACATCGCCGGGCACGTCCAGGCCGCGGGCGAGATCGGTGTAGGAAATGCCGCGGCGGATAAAATCGACTTGCATGCGCTGACTCCGTAAAAGCATGCCGCGAAAGCGCGTCGAGCGGCATCTCCCCCTTTTGATTTCATGAACAGCGAAGAGAGCAGCAGTCCGCCCGTCGGCGAGAGCCGTCCCAATGCAGATTACCGGCCCGGTGACGGACGTCCCGCGCCGCGCCGCCATGGTCCGCGCGCAGGTTCCGGCGAACGGCGGGAAGGTTCACCGCGTCCGCCTCAGGCGGAAGGCGGCGGCAGGCCTCCCCGGGAACGGTCCGGCCGAGCCGGGGGAGAAAGCCGCGGCCGGCGGGAGCGCGGCGCTCGGCCGGAAGCGGGCGGCCGCAGACGAAGCGGCCCAGCACCTGCCTCGTCAGGCGCACCGGCGGCTGCCGTGGCCGCGAGCCAGGATCAACTGCCGGCTGGCGCGACCGTTGCCGCCGATCCACAGGAGGATCTGGGCGGGGAATTGCTGGCGTCCGTTTCCCGTTCCTTTTCGCTGACGATCCGCCTGCTGCCTGAAGGCCTGCGCGCGCCGATCAGCGTCGGTTATTTGCTGGCGCGCTCCCTGGATACGATCGCGGATACGGCTGCGGTGCCGGCTGCTGCCCGGCTGGAGCACTTGCGTGCCTTGCAGGAGATGATCAAGGCGGGGCGAGACCCGGAGTTGCTGCGACCGCTGCAAAAAACCTTTGGGCACGCACAGAAGCATGCGGGCGAAGGCGAGCTGCTCAAAAAACTCGACCGCTGCCTCGCCTGGCTCGAAGCGCAGCCCCCGGCCGATCTCTGGGATCTGCGGCGCACGCTCGCGCGTATCGGCTACGGCCAGGAACTCGATCTGGTCCGCTTCGGGGCGGCGTCGGCAGAGGAGCCCAAGCCGCTGGCGACCGCGGCAGAGTTGGCGGATTACACTTATTTTGTGGCGGGGAGCGTGGGAGAGCTTTGGACGCGGCTCTGCGAGCGGCATCTGGCCGCGGGCTGGTCGGCGCTGCCCTTCGCGGAGATGCTGGTGCTGGGCAAGCGGTTCGGCCAGGGGTTGCAGATGGTCAATATCCTGCGGGATTTACCCGCGGACCTGGCGGCGGGACGTTGTTATCTGCCGGCGGATTTGCTGGAGCAGCACGGCTTGACCGTGGCCAGCCTGACGGCGGAACCGGAGCGGGCCAGACCGCTCCTGGAAGCGTTGCGGCAGACGGCCATCGAGCACCTCGATGCGGGCTGGCGCTACGTGCGGGCCATCAAACCGAGCAAGCTGCGTTACGCCTGTTCGTTGCCAATTTTGATCGGGTTGGAGACCCTGGCTTTGCTGGCCCGGCAGCCGCCGCTGGAGACGGAGGAGCGGGTGAAGATGTCGCGCGGAGCGCTGCGCGGACTGATGGCGTCCGCCATGGTCGGCTCGGCGGTTTCGCCGTGGCTGACGGGTTTGCACGGCCGGCTGCGACGCCGGGCGAGTCGCTAATTCAAGGTAGGGACGGCTCTCCGAGCTGTCCCATTTTGTCTGGTCACGCCGCCAGCTCGCGGGACGCTCAAAGCAGACAATTTGGGACAGCTCGGAGAGCCGTCCCTACCTCGTTTTGGGTCAGCGCGAGATATCGCGCTGGCTGAGCAGCTTGAAACCGTCGCCGCCGAGCACCGAGGCGGCGCATTCGTGATCTTCCACGTGCAGCGCCAGCGCCGCCCGGCCGTTGGGACGGGTTAGAAGCGGGTAGCTGAAAAAAATGTTGACCTCGGCCGCCAGCAGCGAGGCCAGGATCTTGCACAGGTCGGTGGCCACCTCGTCCAGTTCCGCCACCACCATCTCGCAGACGCCGAACGCGATATCGTGCTCCTTGAAAAGCTGCTCGACCGCTTCCGGGTCGCTCACCACCAGCCGGACAATCGACGAATCCGTCGAGTCCTGCACGCTGAGTCCCAATACATCCACCCGGTGCTGGTTAAGCATCCGAACCACCTCGAGCAGCGCCCCCACCTTGTTCTTCAGGAAGACGGAAAACTGCCGGACGCGCGGTCCGTCGAAAGCCTGCATCGTGCGTGGAATGGAGACTTGCATGGCCATAAACGAATGATGTTCAAATTTGCGGACGTAACGACTGGAAGAATGCCCTGGATGACCCTGCCGCGACCGGCTCGCCTTGGCGGTTTACTTGTAAGAATAGATGAGACAAAAATCGGCTGGATCGCCCTCCAGCAACTCCACGCTGGCGTAGTACGGGCCGCTGGCAATGGCCGACACGCCGGCGGCCGCGCGAGCCTTGTCCTGGAACAACTCCTCGCCGCCCACCTGCTTGCCCGTCTCGTCATAGACGATCACCGAGACTTTCCTGGCCTTATCGGTCGCGCCGAGGGAAAAATAGTACTGGTTGCCGGCGTAGAGGTTGACCACCACGATCCGCGGGACATGCAATTGCAGTTGGCCTGAATAGTGGCCGTCGCGGATTTTGTAACCGTCATTGGAAAACGCGCCCGCAAGTTCCAACGCCACTTCGCGCGCGGCCACCTCGCCGTCGCTTTCGGCGGTCGCGGCTTGGAGGCCGGGCGGTCCAAGCGGGTTCAACGCCCACGCAGCCGCGCCGAAAAGCAGCGCTGGCCGCAAGCGACTGCGGATCGACGAGAGCAAGCGGCGCATCATCATTTCTCGGTCTTGCTGGCAATCGTTTTGACCAGGTCGGCCGCCAGATCGTGCAGATGCTGCACGTCATCCTTGGAGACGCTCGAGCCGAGGGGAAAACTAACGATCTTGCCGATGTTATCCAAGCCGGCGCCGACAGACTTGAGCAGCGGCGTGTCGCGGGCTTTCGGTGAGAGGCCCGCGAGTTTCGTTTCCAAATAATTAACGAGATAGGGCTGGCGCAAAATGCTGGCCGTCTGGCCGCTGAAATTGGCGAGCACCACCCCGCTGACAACTTCCGTCCCGCGCACCCAGCCACCGATCGTCAGGAGGGTGACGAGATCGTCGTCGTGCAGGTTATCCATGGCCTGCTTGACCTCGTTTTGAGTGGCTTCGAGTTCCTCCTTGAGCGAATTCCAATCGTTGTTGTCGGCGAATGTCGTGATGCTATTGCCGCGGGCCAGGATTTCCTTGCTGATGGCGAGGTTCTTGGAAAGGCCGAGAATATCGCGCCCCAGATTCTTGACCTGTTGCGCGTCCATGGCTTCGACCGCGACGAAGCCGTCAGCGATCAGGCCGCCGAGGTTGAGCGCCACCTGGCTGCGGTCGCTGTAGGCGGTATTAATCGGTCCGCGGTACTGGGCGCTCCAATTCGGCTTGCACTGCTTGTTAAGCGCGGCGAACAGCTCTCCAGGCGTCGGGACGGTAAAGGAATCCGAGGTGTCGGCCGCCGCCATCTCCTGGGCGGTCAACGGCGGGGCCGCGGGTTCAGCCGGCGCGGCAGCGACAGGCGCCGGAGAGCTTTGGGCCGCGGGCGTGGGCGACGGCTTCCCGTGTTTGGGGGCAGCGAGCGCGGAAGGGGCGTTCGTGGCGAGCAGCGCCAGCAGCAAGCAGGCGGCGGCGACACGGCCCACCGCTGGCTTCCACGAATCGGACATATGCGCCGACTATACTGAAAGCGCCTGGGCTGACCAGCCCAGAATTCACTGGGCGGCCCGGCATTGAAGACTTGCGCGGGCCTCGGGTCACCCGCATTCTTGCTGCTTTCGCCGAGTAGGTTTGCCGGCTGGGAATGACCTTATTTGTGCATGAAAGCTCACGTGACCGTAATGCCGAAACAAACGGTGCTTGATCCGCAGGGAGTGGCGGTGCGGGATGCCATTCACCATCTTGGCTTGACCGCGGCTCGCGCGGTCCGGGTGGGCAAGTTCATGGAGATCGAGCTGGGCGCTGCCGGTGCGGGCGGTAGCCGCCCCGAACTCGAAGCTGCCTTGCACGATTTGTGCCGGGACCTGCTTTCCAATCCCGTGATCGAAGATTACCGGCTGGAACTGGTGGACTAGGCGCCGAGTATCCCCGCATGAAATTTGCCGTTATCCGGTTTCCCGGCTCGAATTGCGACCAGGATTGCTACCACGCGCTGGCGGACGATCTGGGCGTCGAGACCGAGTACGTCTGGCACAAGGAAGAATCGCTGGCGGAGTACGATGCCATCGTCATTCCGGGCGGATTTTCCTACGGCGATTATCTCCGTTGCGGCGCCATCGCCCGGTTTTCGCCGGTCATGACAGCAGTGCGAACGGAGGCGGCGGCCGGCAAGCTGGTCATCGGGGTCTGCAACGGGTTTCAGATCCTGTGCGAGAGCGGGCTTTTGCCGGGAGCGTTGGTGCGAAATCGGTCGCTGCATTTCGTATGCGCGCAGGTGACGGTGCGCGTGGAGAGTGCGGACTCGCCGTTTACCTCGGATTGTCCGGTAGGCACGCTCCTGCGCATCCCGGTGGCGCACGGGGAGGGATGTTACGTGGCGGATCCTGAGACGTTGCTTGAATTGGCGGCGCACGACCAAGTGCTGCTGCGCTATGTGGACGCCGTCACTGGCGAGCCTTCGGCGGAGAGCAATCCCAATGGTTCACAGGACGATATCGCCGGGATTTGTAACCGCCAGCGCAACGTCTTCGGGTTGATGCCGCACCCGGATCGGGCGTGCCATTTGCGGCTCGGCAGTGACGATGGCCGCCTTATTTTCTCGTCGATGATCAACAGTTTGGCATCCGTTTCCCGATAGGATCGCCGACCGGCGGCTCCTGCGGTTGCCTACGGCGTCGGGAACGGGTTGCGTTCGGCGAAGTTCATCTGGTGCCAATACGGGTAGGTCCTGGGCACGGCGCTGGCGGCATCCAGGTGCGCCACCTGGGCCGGCGTCAGGTTCCAACCGACCGCGCCAAGATTCTGGCGCAGTTGCTCTTCATCGCGCGCACCCACGATTACGTTGGCCACGGTTGGCCGCTGCAGCAGCCAGTTTAACGCGATCTGCGGCACGGTCTTGCCGGTTTCTCGCGCCACCTCGTCGATGGCGTCCACCACCTTGAAAAGATAATCGTCGAACATCTGCGGGCCGGGCTCCGCCGCCTTGTGCAAACGGCTCGAAGCCGGCAGAGGCTGCCCCCGGCGAATCTTGCCGGTCAGCCGGCCCCAACCCAGCGGACTCCAGACCATCGCGCTGACCTTCTGGTCCAGCCCCAACGGCATCAACTCCCATTCATATTCCCGGCCTACCATCGAGTAATAGGCCTGATGCACGACGTACGGCGCCAGATTGTATTTGGCCGAAATCGCCAGCGACTTCATCAGTTGCCAGCCGGCGAAATTCGAGCAGCCGATGTACCGCACCTTACCCGCGCGCACGAGATCATCGAGAGTATTGAGCGTTTCCTCGATCGGCGTCACGGCATCGAAGCTATGCAGCTGAAAAATGTCGATGTAGTCGGTCCCGAGCCGGCGTAAGGCCGCCTCGCACGCCTGGATCAGGTGGTGGCGGGAGGAGCCCACTTCATTTTCTCCGCTCCCGGTCCGGAAGGTGGCTTTGGTCGAGATGAGCACCTTGTCGCGGCGGCCCTTGACCGCGGCGCCCAGAATTTCCTCGGCCCGGCCCGCCGAGTAAACGTCGGCGGAGTCGAACAGGTTGAGCCCGGCCTCGAGGCAGATATCGACCAGGCGCGTCGCTTCCTCGACCCCCGTGGTGCCCCAGGCTTGAAAAAACTCGCCGACGCCGCCGAAGGTGCCGGTGCCGAAACTCAAAACGGGCACTTTCAGCCCCGAACCGCCAAGTTGTCTGTATTCCATGCGGCTGAATCGCGCGGCATGCGCCGGCCTGGTTGTGTGCGGGCCCGGATACCGATCGCCGGGCGGAAGGTCGAACAGCCATTTGCCCTGCGGCCGTTCCCCACTAGTTTCCAGGTCGCATGACGCCTCCCGCCCCACTCGTGATCGCCGGGCGCGAGTTCTCCTCCCGGTTGCTCGTCGGCACGGGTAAGTTCTCCTCCAACGAGGCCATGCGCGATGCCTTGGACGCCAGCGGCACGAGCCTGGTAACCGTCGCCTTGCGCCGGGCCGATCTCACCGGCAAACACGATCCTTTCGCCAACATCCTCGAATTCATCGATCCCGCCCGCTACCTTTTGCTGCCCAATACCAGCGGCGCCATGAACGCCGCCGAAGCCGTCCGGCTGGCGCGCCTGGCCCTCAGCGCAGGCCTGCCGAACTGGATCAAGCTCGAGATTCATCCCGACCCGCGCTATCTGCTGCCGGATGGCGTGGAGACGCTCCTGGCCGCCGAACAGTTGGTCAAGGAAGGGTTTGTGGTGCTGCCGTACATCAATGCGGATCCGGTGTTGGCCAAGCGCTTGCAGGATGTGGGCACCGCCACGGTCATGCCGCTCGGGTCGCCCATCGGCAGCAATCGCGGCCTCGAGACGCGTGCGCAGCTTGAGATCATCATCGAGCAGGCGACCGTGCCGGTGATTGTCGATGCCGGGCTGGGCGCGCCGAGCCAGGCCGCGGCGGCGCTGGAACTGGGCGCGGACGCTGTGCTCGTCAACACCGCTATCGCCGTGGCGCACGATCCCGTGCGGATGGCGCGCGCCTTCCGGCTCGCCGTCGAGTCGGGTAGGGAAGCATTCGAAGTCGGTCTGGAAGCACCGCGCCGGGAAGCCAGCGCGACCAGCCCGCTCACCGCGTTTTTCCAGGGCCGCTAACCTGCCGCACCGTGCCGTTGCTCGAAGTCAAGAATCTGAGCGTGACGTTCCCCGCCCGCGGTCAGACGGTCCGCGCGGTGGAGGATGTCAGCTTCACGGTGGAGGAGGGGACGACGGTTGGTTTGGTCGGTGAGAGCGGCAGCGGGAAAACCACCATCGGGCGCGCGTTGCTCAAGCTCACGCCAAACACGGCTCGGATCACGGGCGAGGTGCTCTTCGCCGGGCGCGAGATTCTGGCTCTGCCTGAACGGGAATTTCGGCCGTTGCGCCGGGAGATTCAGATGATTTTCCAGGATCCGTTCAATTCGCTGGACCCGCGCCAGCGTATTTCATCCATCATCGCGGAGCCTCTGGAAATTCATTGCCGGGAAATGTCGAAAGCGGCACGCCTCGCGCGAGTGGCCGAACTGCTGACCCAGGTCGGCTTGCCGGCCGAGGCGATGACGCGCTTCCCGCACGAGTTCAGCGGCGGCCAGCGTCAGCGGATTGGGATTGCGCGGGCTCTGGCGGCGCGGCCGCGCTTTATCGTTTGCGATGAACCGGTCAGCGCGCTCGATGTGAGCGTGCAGGCGCAGATCGTCAACCTCCTGCAAGACTTGCAGGAGCAGCTCGGCCTGACCTACCTTTTCATCGCGCACGATCTGGCCGTAATCGAACACATCAGCGATCAAGTGCTGGTGATGCACGCCGGCCGGATCGTGGAAGCCGCCAGCGCCGCCGACATCTACCAGCATCCGCGGCACGAATATACCAAACAATTGCTCGCCGCCGCCGCCGCGTGATCATCGCGGATCGATTCCACCTGCCGTGAATCCCTACCTCCGCAAACTCTTCCGTTTCAACTGGGTGCTGCTCGCCTTGATGCTGACGCTCTGCGTTTTCAGTATCATCGCCATTTATTGCGCGACGTTCATGCGCGACCCGCACTCCTATCTGGCGCAATCTTCGCGCAAGCAAGCAGTCTGGATCGTGGCCAGCATGGTCGTCTTCCTCGCCGTCAGCCTGACGGATTATCGCTGGGTCAAATGGGGTGCGCTGCCAGTGTATATCTGCGGGGTCGGCCTGCTCGTGCTCTGCAAGTTCATCGGCAAAACGCACTACGGCGCGAAGAGTTGGATCGAGTTCAAAGGCTTCAGCCTGCAACCTTCCCAACTCGCCATTCTCGGCGGCATCATGATTATCGCGCTGCTCTTGAGCGAATACCGGCGCATGCACCCGATGCTCAAGCTGCTCTTGTGCGGGCTCATCGCCGGGCCACCGGTGCTGCTGGTGGCGTTGCAGCCGCAATTGGGCGGCGTCATCGTTTGGGCGCCGGTGCTACTGGCCATGCTTTTTATCGGCGGCATCCCCGTGCGCTATTTACTCGCGATTATTCTGTTCGCCTCGGCCGTCATGCCGGTCGGCGCGCATTTTCTCAAACCGTACCAGTACTCCCGGCTGACCACGTTTATCGATCCGGACGCCGATCCGCTCAATGCGGGCTGGACCATCAATCAGTCGCTCACCGCCATTGGGTCGGGCGGCTTCCACGGCAAGGGCTTCAAGGCGCGCGATACCCTCGTCGAGCAGGGACTATTGCCGCCGACGATCGCGCACACGGATTTCATCTTCGCGGTCATCGGCGAAGCGTTCGGCTTCGTGGGAGGCGCGCTGTTGCTGAGCACGTTTGCGCTGTTGTTGATGACGGGCCTTTACGTTTCCTATCAGGCGAAGGATCAACTGGGGTTGCTGATCTCGATTGGCGTAACCTCCTTGCTCTTCACGCACGTTTTCATGAACTCGAGCATGACGATCTCGCTCACGCCGGTAGCCGGGTTGCCCATGCCGATCATCAGCTACGGCGGCACGTTCGTCATGATCATCATGTTCGCCCTGGGACTCGTCCAGAGCGTCTGGATCCATCGCAAGGCCTTGCGCTAATTTAAAGGGGCGGCAAATCGCGCCGGGCGAGGACGCTGAAGCTCTGGCGAAACTTTGCAATTGAATCCGCCGGCAGCACGCCGCGCCATTGCGCGCCCGGGTAGACGATCGAGCGCCGCCCAATGATCGAGCCCGGGTTCAAAACCGCGTGGCAGCCGATCTCCGCGTGATCGCCGATGATCGCGCCGAACTTCCGCAGATGGCTGGGGATGCGCTCCCCATTGGTCTCGATGACGATCTCACTGTGATCCAATTTCACGTTGGAAAGCACGACCCCGGCGCCCAGGTGGCTCTTATATCCGAGAATCGAATCGCCGACATAATTAAAGTGCGGCACCTGGGCCTCATCGAAGATCAGGCAGTTCTTGAACTCGCACGAATTACCCAGCACCACGCCATCGCCCACCACGACGTTCTCCCGAATGTAACAGCCATTGCGTACGTGGCAGTTCGCGCCGATCCACGCCGGCCCTTTGATCATCGCGCCGTGCTCGACGATTGTCCCCGGCCCCAGAAACACGTCTTGGCCGATGTACGGCTTGCCGATCAGTTCCGCCTGGATGGCGGGTTGCAAGCTGAACTGCAGATAGTTCGGGATCTTGTCGAGAACTTCCCAAACGTGGGTGATCTGCGAAAACAGCATCCGGTGCGCTGTCCGGTCGAGGTCCAGGTAATCCTGCGCGGCGAAGGTCGTCATGCGGGTAGTTTGGTGGCCTTTTGTCCGTCCTTGGTATCCTTGACGCTCCAGCCGAGGCCGGCGATCGCGTCGCGCAGTTCGTCGCTGCGCGTCCAATTCTTGGCGCTCCGCGCTTCGGCCCGTTCCGCCAGCAGCCGCGCGACCTCCGCGGGCAACGCGTTGTCCGTGCGATCCGGTTCCAGCGCGAGTGTGCGGTTGACCCGTGCCCACCATTCGAGCAGGCGGCGCGAGTGACCCGGGGTGAGCTTGCCTTCATCTAGCGCGCGATTGCTTTCGCGCACGATCTCGAAGATTTGCCCGAGCGCGCCGGAAATGTTGAGGTCGTCGTCGAGGGCGAGTTCGAAACGATCCTGGTCCGCCAAGGGGTGGGGTTCACCGACCGCGGCCGGCACAGCGTGATCTTCCAGGCGGGCGCGCCATTCGTCCAGCCGCCGCAACGCCTCGCGCGCATCCAGCAAGCCGTCGAGCGTAAAATTCAGTGGCAACCCATAGTTGACTCGCAGCAGCGCGTAGCGGATTTCCCGGCCGCTGTACCCTTTGGCCAGCACATCGCGCAAGGTATAGAAATTGCCCAGCGACTTGCTCATCTTCTGCCCCTCGACCATGAGGTGCGCGCAATGCATCCAATACCGGACGAAGCGCTGGCCGCTGACGGCTTCGCTCTGCGCGATCTCCGCCTCGTGGTGCGGGAAGATGTTGTCGACGCCGCCGCAATGGATGTCGATCTGGTCTCCCAGCAGCGCGCCCGCCATGGCGCTGCACTCGATGTGCCAGCCCGGCCGGCCGCGTCCCCAGGGGCTCTCCCACGCCACGTCCCCATCCACTTCGTCCCACGCTTTCCAGAGCGCGAAATCGCCCACGCTCTCCTTCTCGTACTCGTCGCTTTGGATGCGTCCGCTGGGCCGGAGTTGCTCGAGATCGAGATGCGCGAGACGGCCGTATTCCGGGAACTGCTTGATGCGATAATAGACGCTGTTGTCCTCCGCCTGATACGCGTAACCGCGCTGGACCAGGATGCGGATCATCTCGATCATGCGGGCGATGTATTCGTCAGCGGTGGCTTCCGGATAACTGTGCGCGGGCTCGATGCGCAGCGTCTGCAGATCTTCGAAAAAGGCGCGCTTGAAGGGCGCGGTAAATTCCTGCAGCGCGACGCCGACCTGGCGGCAGCCGCGGATCGTCTTGTCGTCGACGTCCGTCAAATTCATCACGCGCGTCACGCGATAACCCCGCGCTTCCAGATGCCGCTGCAGCAGGTCTTCAAAGATGTAGGCGCGGAAGTTGCCGATGTGCGCGTAGGAATAAACCGTCGGCCCGCACGTATACAGTTTGACGGTCCGCCCCTCGGCATCCAACGGCGTGAATTCCTCCACCTGCCGGGAATAGGTGTTGAAGAAGCGGGGAACCATGGCGCAAGTGCAGCGGAGATAAACCAGGGAGGGCGAGGCGCTTCGGCCTTCAGAGCCCGACCGCGGGTAGCGGCGGCGCGGTGGCGGGTTCCACGTCGGCTTGTTCGACGCTTGCGATTGCCATGGCCGCAATTCCTTCCGCCCGGCCGAGAAAACCCAGGCCTTCGTTCGTGGTCGCCTTGATGCTGACGCGTTCCGCCGGCATCTGCAAAGCTTGCGCGAGACTGGCGCGCATCGCCGGAAGGTGCGGCGCGAGCTTGGGCGCCTCCGCGATCACCGTGGCGTCTATATTGATGATGCGCGCGCCCCGGCCGGCCAGGATGGCGGCCGCCTCGGCCAATATCTTGGTGCTGCTAATTCCACGAATGGATTCATCCGTGTTCGGAAAGTGATGGCCGATATCGCCCGCGCCGACCGCCCCCAACAACGCATCGGCGATGGCGTGCGCCAGGACATCGGCATCCGAATGCCCCAGCAGTCCGCGCGCGTGCGGGATCTCGACGCCGCCCAGGATGAGCGGCCGGCCCTCTGTCAGCGCGTGCACATCGTAACCGATACCGGAGAGAAACATTTCACCAAGCCATAACGCCGATTCGTTACTGCGCAATCCGTTTCGCGCTTTCCGCGATCTCGCTGATCCGCCCGCTGGACGCGACGATGGCGTATTTCTCCGGCTTGTCCCGGCGCGGTGTCAGCTCCACCTGCCCCCCGGCATTGCGCACGAGCAGAATGCCGGCCGCCACGTCCCATAGGCTGATGCCGGCCTCCACGTAAGCATCGAGCCGGCCGCAGGCGACATACGCGAGATCGAGCGCGGCGCTCCCCATCATGCGGCATTTGCGCACGCGATGAATCATCTGTTCGAGTACGGGGAGATTCGTGTTGATCGTCTCCGCCACTTTGGCGAGGCCAACCGAGATAATGGCGTCGCCCAGTTCGCCGCGCTCGCTGACTTTAATGACGGCGCCGTTGAGCCGCGCCTCTTCGCCGCGCGCGGTCGTGAAGAGTTCTTCACGCATCGGATCGTAGATGACCCCGGCCAGGATTTCATCTTGCTGGCGCAACGCCACGGACACGCAGAAGTGCGGGATGCCGTAGAAGTAATTCACGGTGCCGTCGAGTGGATCGACGATCCATTGAAACTCGCTGGCCTGATTTCCGCCGAGCCCTTCCTCGCCGAAAATGGCGTGAGTCGGATCGCGCTCGAGGATGAGGCGCGTGATCAGGTCCTGTGCTTCGACGTCGAGGGCGAGCTTGATATCGTGGGCGGCGAATTCATTGACGCGGCGGCTGCGGCCGAAGTGTTCGCGCAAGAGCTCGCCGGCGGCGCGCGCGGCCGTGATGGCGGTGTCGAGGTATTGGGACATGCGGCTATTGTAGCGCGGAATCAGAGGGCCGCTTTAGCGGCTTCCAAAAAGGTAGGGATCGCTCTCCGAGCGACTCCGTGACTGTTTGGAAACCTCCGCTACCACGCAGCGGCTGCACCGTCCTCGCGCGATTCCAGACAGCTTCGGAGTCGCTCGGAGAGCGATCCCTACCGTGCTTTTGGAAGCCGCTAAAGCGGCAACTACAGAGTACAACAAAGTACAAAGCCCCTAAAAAAACAGGGAGAGAAAGCCTGACGGCCTTCTCTCCCTGCGCGGTTAAAGGTTGCTGTGTTGGTGATGGAAACCCGCGCCGTTATTTCTTCTTGGCGGGAGCTTTCTTAGCGGCGGGTGCCGCAGCCTTGGTCGCTTTCGCTGGGGCTTTCGCCGGAGCTTTCTTCGCGGCCAACTTCTTGGCCGGAGCTTTCTTGGCGGCAGCAACAGGAGCCTTCTTGGCAGGAGCTTTTTTCACTGGCATCGATCTTCCCCCCTTTCTAGCCGCAAGCCGCGGCTTTGTGTTTTGAGAGCGAAGTGTTAACTCACCTTCACTTACCAGAGTCAGTTAGCTATCTGTCCTAACTACGTCAACTACTATTTCTATATCTGCTCGATTATTTCGATTAATTCCGCCGCCAGCACATCCTTGCGCGCGCGTTTGAGCACGCGCTCTTCGCCGGTTTGAAAGAGCAGCGTCAATTCGTTCTCGTCGCTCTCAAACCCAATTCCGTCCTGGCTCACATCGTTGACCGCCAGCAGCGTGCAACCCTTCGCGCGCAACTTGCGGCGCGCGTTTTCCAACACCGTGTCCGTCTCCGCCGCGAACCCAATCGTGATCGGCCGGCCGTGCACGCGCGGCAGGTCGCGCAACGAAAGCAGAATGTCGCGCGTCGGTTCAAATTCGAGCGTCACGCGCGCGGTTCCCTGCTTCTTGATCTTGCGCGGTTCCACGCGCACCGGTCGGAAATCCGCCACCGCCGCGCAGAGCACACAGACGTCCATGCCTCCAACCCAAGCGTGTACCGCCGCAAACATTTCATCGCTCGTCACTACGTGAATCGAGCGGGCACCGGCTGGCGCCGGCAGCGCGACAGGACCGCTGATCAAGACAACCTCATGGCCCGACAGAACCGCCTGAGCGGCAATGGCATAGCCCATCTTGCCGGAACTGCGATTGCTCAGATACCGCACGGGATCGAGCGGCTCGCGCGTCGGCCCGGCGGTGATCAAAAACTTCATGCGGAGAGCGGCGGCTCCTGGCCATCCGGCGGCGGGATGCGCTCACCGGGCTCGAGCAATTCCTGCGCGGCCACGATGATGCCCTCGACCGGCCACAAGCGCCCGATGCCTTCATAACCGCAGGCGAGGAGTCCCTCCTCCGGGCCGATGAAATGGGCGCCGCGCGCGCGCAGACGCTCCACGTTTTCCTGCGTGGCGGGATGCTGCCACATCTTCCCGTTCATGGCGGGCGCGATGAGCAAAGGTGCGCGCGTCGCGAGCGCAATCGCGCTGAGCGCGTGCTGCGCAAACCCGTGCGCGAGCTCCGCGATAATTTGCGCGGTGGCGGGCGCGATGAGCAGAAGATCCGCCTGATCCGCGAGTTCGATGTGCCCCGGCTGCCAGCCCGCTTTTTCATCGAAGAGATCGGTGATGACCGGTTGACGTGAAAGGGTCTGTAAAGTGAGCGGCGTGATAAAGCGCGTCGCTTCCGTGGTCATGACCACGTGCACCGCGCGGTCCAGTTTGACCAGTTGGCTCGCGAGGTCCGCGGCTTTGAACGCGGCGATGGATCCGGTCACGCCGAGCACGACGGTTTTCCGCGGAATGGTTTCCATGCGGTGGGTGTTGGTCAAAAACTGAAGTCCGCGAAGCGCCGGCTCAGATAGCGCTCGGCTTTCATGATCGCGCGGAATTTGCTCAAGTCTTCCTCCACGGAGCCGCTGATGATCGTGTAGCGATAATCACGCCAGCGCGCGATCTCGCCGGCCGCGTTGGCCAGCCGGCGCTCGATTTGTTCCGGCGTCTCCGTGCCGCGCTTGATCAAGCGCCGGCGCAGTTCGTCGTGATCCGAAGGCAGGATAAACACATCCGCGAGCGCGTCGCCGATATCCGGGTCGGCGCTGGCGCGGATGTTGGTCGCGCCCTGGGTATCGATATCGATGAGCACGTCGACGCCATCGCGCAGATAAGCGACGACGTTGCCTCGCAGCGTGCCGTAGAAATTGCCGTGCACTTCCGCGTACTCGAGGAAATCCCCAGCCGCGATGTGAGCCTGAAAACGCTCGGGCGTGAGGAAGTAATAATCCTCCCCCTCGATCTCACCCTGCCGCGGCGCACGCGTGGTGCAGGAGACCGAGTAGATGAAATCCGGGGTCTGGCGCAGGGCCGTGCAGAGAGTCGTCTTGCCCGCCCCGGATGGCGCCGAAATGACAAAGAGAATGCCACGGCGAAAAAACTTCTTCTTCTGGGCGTCGGGGGTCATTCGATGTTCTGGACCTGTTCGCGGATTTTGTCCAATTCGGTCTTGCAGGCGACGGCGAGCTGATTGAGCCGCAGATCGTTGCTCTTGGCGCCAAGAGTGTTGAATTCGCGCGCGATTTCCTGGCAAAGAAAATCCATCGTGCGGCCCACGGGCTCATCCTTTGGGATCAGAGCGGCGAACTGATCGAGATGGCTCGCGAGCCGCGTCACTTCTTCCGAAATATCGCAGCGATCCGCGAACAGGACGACTTCCTTGGCGACCCGATCGTCGTCGATGGGCAGGTCCAGTCCGGCGCGGCGCAAGCGCTCCAATAAGGTAACGCGATATTGCTGCGTGGCTTCCGGTTGGCGCAAGCGGATCTCGGCCAAACTGGCGCGCAGCATCTCGACGCGGCCTTGCAGATCGGCGGCGAGGACTGCTCCTTCGCGGGCGCGCATTTCCAGCAGATCGGTCAGCGCGGCTTGCAAGCCGGCCAGGATCGCCGGGCCGGCGTCGGCGGCTGGGAGCGGCTCTTCGTTCGAGCGCAACACGCCGGGCGCGCGTAAGACGGACTCGATGCTGACATCGCCGCTCGCGCCCAGCTCCGTCTTGAGCGCCAGCATGGCTGCGTAGTAAGCGCGTGCCGCCGGGACATCGAGCGCGACGGGAGCAGTCCCGCTGCCCACGCCGCGGGCTTGATAGCTGACGTTTACCACCACACGGCCGCGGGCAATGCGTTCGTTGACCGCGCCGCGCACGAGCGGTTCCAGGCTGGAGAGTTCGCGCGGCAGGTTAATGACGACTTCGCTTTGGCGCCGATTGACGCTCTGCGCTTCCACGCTGCATTGCCCACCCTCCGGCAAGGCTTGGCGGGCGCTGCCGTAGCCTGTCATGCTGCGCATGGTTAATTGGCGGCGGAAAGAGCAAGCATCTGTTCGCGTTCCGCCACCTGCTGCACATCCTTGTCGCCGCGGCCGGAGAGGTTAACCAAAATGATCTCGTCCGGCCGCATGGCCGGCGCCACTTTAAGGACGTGCGCGATGGCATGCGCGCTTTCCAGCGCCGGAATGATGCCTTCGCTCAAGGCCAGTTCATGGAAGGCGCCCAATGCTTCGGCATCGGTGACGTACGCGTATTCCGCGCGGCCTATGGCGCGCAGATGACTATGCTCCGGGCCCACGGCCGCGTAGTCGAGACCGGCGGAAATCGAATGGGTGAGTTGAATCTGGCCGTCGTCATCGGCCAGCAGGAAAGTCTTGGTGCCTTGCAGCACGCCGAGGCGGCCGCCGAAAAAGCGCGCCGCATGTTTTTGCCCAGCGCCCACGCCTTCGCCGCCGGCTTCCACGCCGACCATCCGCACCTCAGCGTCATTGAGAAACGGATGGAATAGGCCGATGGCGTTGCTGCCGCCGCCGACGCACGCGACCAGCAAGTCCGGCAGCCGTTCTTCCCGGGCGAGCATCTGCGCGCGTGCTTCTTCGCCGATGACCCGATGGAAATCTCGCACCATCATCGGGTAAGGATGCGAGCCGAGCGCCGAGCCTAATATATAGAAGGTGGAACGGACGTTCGTCACCCAGTCGCGCATCGCTTCGTTGATCGCCTCCTTGAGCGTGGCCGCGCCGGCGGTGACCGGCACAACTTCGGCGCCGAGGAAACGCATGCGCGCGACGTTGAGCGCCTGCCGCTGCATGTCCACCGCGCCCATGTAAATAACGCACTCCAGGCCGAACCGCGCCGCGGCCGTGGCCGTCGCGACGCCGTGTTGGCCGGCGCCGGTTTCGGCGATGATGCGCCGTTTGCCCATGCGGCGGGCGAGGAGGATCTGGCCGAGGGCGTTATTGATCTTATGCGCGCCGGTGTGGAGCAGGTCTTCGCGTTTGAGGTAGATGCGCGCGCCGCCGAGTTTTTGAGTGAGACGTTCGGCGAGGTAGAGCGGGGTGGGGCGCCCGGCGAAGTCCCGCAAGAGCCCGCCGAGCTCGGCCTGGAAAGCGGGATCCTGGCGGGCGCGGTCGTATTCCGCCGCGAGATCGCGCAACGGCGTCATCAGAGTCTCCGGCACGAACATGCCGCCGTAAGGACCGAAGTAGCCGTGAGCATCTGGAAGCGTCTGCATGGAAGTAGACAAGCTTAGGGGAGGCGGCCGAGCACGCAAGCGGCTACAGGTTTTCCCATTGCTTTGGGTCGATGCCAGCTTGCGCCAGCACTCGCTTGACGAGCGTCCAGTCCAGCTCGCCATACCCATGCGGATTCGGGATCGGGACGGTTCGCTCACCCAGCCGCATTGCCATATGACGATTGCCCGATTCCGGACCTTGCCACCCGAGCGCGCGGAATCTTCGGATCAACTCCCGCCGCCTCATCGGCTTCGGCATAAGCGGGCTGGGGATTAATGTCCACTCCAGCAATAGTCGGAAAGACGTCGTCGTGCCGCGCCTTAATCAGAATCCAGTCTTCCAGCACGTCCTGCAACTGTTCACGGGCGCTCTCCAGAGTTGCGCCCTCCGACCATAGCCCCTCGCAAGCCGGAATAACGGCGAAGAAGCGACCGTCTTCCATCAGTTCGTAAAGCGCCTCGTGCATCGCCGCACGGATGTATTCGGTGAGCATGCCGGGATGATACCGCAAGGCCACTAACCTGCCAAATGTATCACGGCGCGCCGATGGGGAGCGGGGAGTGCGAGTTGATCCAGCCTATCGAGAGGTTGCCGCCTTTGCTGCGCCTGCAGCACTGGCGGGGAGGAAGCGGCATACACCCGCAAAGTGATTTGATGATTCGTAAACGGATACGTCAGTTGAAAAAGCGGTGTCTCGGACGCGCCCGGAGGCGAGGAAAGCGGCGGCAGTTTCCACAAGCCGCGCCAACGCCGGCCGACCTCCTGTTGTAATAAGAGGCCCGCCTTGGAAACGCTCCAGGCGCAGTTCTCCTCCAGCGCGATCGTGGCGGGGCGGGGGCGTTTGAGCGGGAGGCGTTCCGGGCCGTGCGGTGCCGCCGCGCAAAAACTTAAAACCGGGCAAATGAGGCACCGCGGCCGGCCGGATGGGCAGACGGTCGCGCCGAGTTCCATTAGAGCCGAGTTGTAGAGCCGCGCGTTCGTGGCCGGCAGCAGCGCCTCGGCGGCAGCCCACAAGGCGCGTTGACCGGGGGCGGTGTCGATGGGCAACTCGAGCTTGGTCACGCGCGCCAGCACCCGCGCGATATTCGCATCCACGATCGGCGTGGAAGTATCGAACGCGAACGACGCCACTGCGCCCGCCGTATACCGGCCGATCCCCGGCAGCGCCGCAATCTTGGCCACCTCGCGCGGAAAGACGCCGCCATGCTCCTCCACGATGATCTGCGCGGCGCGATGCAAATTGCGCGCCCGGGCATAGTAACCCAGCCCTTCCCAAGCCCGCAGGACCTCTTCCGGCGCGGCCGCCGCCAGCGCCTGCACGGTCGGAAATCGCACCAGCCAGCGGCGGTAGTAATCGAGCACCGTCGCCACCTGCGTCTGCTGCAGCATGAACTCGCTGACCAGGATGGCGTAAGGGTCCTGCGTGCGCCGCCAGGGCAGATCGCGGCCAGCCGTAGCGAACCAGTCCAGCAATGCGGACTGGAAGGCGCGCCGGTTCTCTGGTTCCTTGAGTCGCGCCCGCGACGCCGTTTTTGCCGATGCCACCGCTTCACTCCTTTACCGCCGCGCTCACCAACGCACAAGCCGCCAAACTGCGCACGCTGCTTGCGGACTCAGGTTTCGACTTTATCGAGAAGCCGTACACCCTTTATGCGGCGCAAAAGGCGAAGCTCAATGTCGCGGTCTATATTAAGGGCCCGAAAGTGCTGATCCAGGGCAAGGAGACGGAGGATTTCGTGCGTTTCCATCTGGAACCCGAAATCCTGCAGGAGGCGAAACTAGGCTATGAAGAAGTTCTGGCTCCGGAGAAGTTCGCGCCTCACTTCGGCATCGATGAAAGTGGCAAGGGCGACTTCTTTGGCCCGCTGGTGATCGCGGGGGTTTACGTCGACAAAGGGATCGCGCGGGCGCTGATCGACGCCGGGGTACAGGACAGCAAGCGCATCACGTCCGACGGCAAGATCCGGGCGCTGGCGCAGGTGATCAAGACGCTACCGGGCGCCGTCCACAGCGTGGTTTCCATCGGGCCGGAGCGTTATAATTTGCTGCAGCAGAAGATGCGCAACGTCAACAATCTCCTGGGTTGGGGGCACGCGCGGATCATCGAGAACCTGCTCGAACTGCGGCCGGATTGTCCCCGCGCCTTGAGCGATCAGTTTGCCAACCCCCGGATCATCGAACGTTCGCTGCTGGAAAGAGGGCGCGGCATCCAACTCGAGCAGCGCACAAAGGCGGAGTCAGACCCGGCGGTTGCGGCGGCTTCGATCCTGGCCCGGGAGCGATTCATCGATTGGCTGGAAGCCAGTGGCAAGCGCGTGGGTTGCGTGTTGCCCCGGGGAGCCTCGGCGCAGGTGAAAGCGGCGGCAAGGAGCCTGGTCGAGGGCCACGGCGCCGCCATCCTGCGTCAGTTGGCCAAAACCCACTTCAAGACAGCCGCTGAGATCGCGCCGGCGGAGTTCGGGGGCGAGTTTTCTGCTGCCGCTGACGCAACTTAGGGCCGCGGCGCGCGTTGGATCAATTCACGCGCCAACGGCCGTTCCAGGGCTCAACCCTCAACTGGCACCAGCAGGTTTTGCCATCCATTCCCCTGTCGACAAACGTATTAATAGTGGCGCAACTCCATCCCCATCTATGGCAAATTTAACGAAACGTGACCTCGTTGTGAAGATCAGCAACGAAACTGGTCTGGTGCAGCACCAGGTCTTCGAGGTCATTCAGAAAACGCTCGATCAAATCACCACCGCTCTGTCGCAAGGACAGGACGTCGAGCTGCGCAATTTCGGCGTCTTCCAGGTTCGCTTGAGCAAAGCGCGCGTGGGTCGTAACCCGAACATCCCCGGCAGCAATTTTGCCATCCCGCCGCGCGCGACGGTCAAGTTCAAGAGCGGCAAGATTATGCGCCGCGACGTGTTGGCCCTGTCGGACAACATGAAGAAGGGCAGTTCGAAGACGCCGGCGCGGGGCGGCACGCGGAGTGTCGCGTCCAACGGTTTGAAGCGCGGCGCGAACGGTCACAACTGACCCGTTGGGCCGCCCGTGCGGGTGTAGGGCAGGCAGCGGCTGTTTCGGGGCCGGATTTCCGCCGAAAGTGCGTTCCGGGGCTTTCTTTTTCGGGGGCTCAACGTACGTTCGGCGGTGACGAAGACCGACTGGGAAGCAGCCGAGTGCGTCGAGATTCGCGGCGCCCGGCAAAACAACCTCAAGGCGCTCGATCTCGACTTGCCGCTGGGCAAGTTGACGGTCATTACCGGCCCCAGCGGGAGCGGCAAAAGCTCGCTGGCGTTCGACACGATCTACGCGGAGGGGCAACGTCGGTATGTCGAGACGTTCAGTCCGTATACGCGCCAGTTCCTGGACCGGATGGACAAGCCGAAGGTGGATGCCATCCGCGGCATCCCTCCAGCCATTGCCATCGAGCAATCGAACCAGGTCAAGAGCACGCGGTCGACGGTCGGCACGATCACCGAGATCAATGATTACCTTAAGCTGCTCATGCCGCGGGTGGCGAAGGCGTTTTGCCCGTCCTGCGGCGATCCGATCCAGCCGCAATCGCCCCGGGAGATCGCCGAAGCGCTCCTGGCGCGTCAATCCGGCAGCTCGATCCTGCTGACGTTTCCCATCAGCGCGCCGCCGGCGGCAGTTCCGGCCGAGTTTTTCGCCTTTTTGCAGGCGCAGGGCTACCTGAGGGTTTGGATCGACAGTAAAATTGTGCGGACCGATGAGCCGCCAGCACCCGGCTGCAAACGCTTGCCAGCCCGCGTCTTTGTGATCCAGGACCGCGTCACCCTGGAAAAAGGCGCGCGCACCCGCCTGACGGAATCGATCGAAACGGCATTACGCTTCGGTAAGGGTCGGTTGCGGGTGATCGATCCGGCTACCGGCGCGGAGGAGAATTTCTCCACCGGCTGGCACTGCCCGCGTTGCGACCTCGACATCAAGCCGCCGACGCCGGGACTATTTTCGTTCAATAACCCCGTCGGCGCCTGCCCGTCCTGCCGGGGATTCGGGCGGACCATCGGGATCGATCTGGATCGGGCCTTGCCGAACAAGCGGCTTTCCATTGCCGGGGGCGTCGTCAAACCCTTCCAGAGCGGCCAGTCCGCCGAATGCCAGCGCGACTTGCTCAAAGCGGCGGCGCGCGAGGAGATCGATGTGCATTGTCCGTACGAGGACCTGCCCGAAGCGGACCGCCGCTTCGTGCTCTGCGGCGAAGGCGGGGGCAACCTGAAAGCGGATGAACTCCGGGAAAACAACGCCTGGTACGGCGTCAAAGGCTACTTCGATTGGCTCGAGACCAAGACTTACAAGATGCACGTGCGCGTGTTGCTGAGCCGCTATCGCGCTTACACCGAGTGCCCCGTTTGCGCCGGAGGCCGTTTCCAGCCGGCGACGCTCAATTACCGGCTTGTGCCCGCCGGCCGGCCGGCGGTGGTGCGCGGACGCCCCGGGTACACGTTGCCAGAACTGGCGCATCTGCCGATCAAGGAACTCGCGCAGGTCATCGCGGAGGTTGCCTTGCCGCCGAACGATGCCAGCGCGGAAATGTTGCGCCAGACGATCTCCACGCGCCTCAACTATCTGCTCGCCGTCGGGCTGGGCTATCTCGATCTCGATCGCCCGACCCGCTCCCTTTCCGGCGGCGAGATCGAGCGCGTCAACCTGACGACGTGCCTGGGCGCTTCGCTGGTCAACACGCTGTTCGTTCTCGACGAACCCAGCGTCGGGTTGCATCCACGGGACGTCGGCCGGCTCATCCAGGTCATGGAGGACTTGCGCGACAAGGGCAACACGCTCCTGGTGGTCGAGCACGAGGAAGCTGTCATTCGCGCGGCGGATCACCTGATCGATATTGGTCCCGGGCGGGGCGAAAGCGGGGGCGAGCTGGTCTTTGCCGGGCCGCTGGGCGAATTTGCCGGCAGCAGGAGGTCGCTGACGGCGGATTATCTGACCGGCCGCAAAACCATCCCGGTCCCGGCGGCGCGGCGGCCGGTGCGGCATTGGCTCGGGGTGCGCGGCGCGCGCGAGCACAACCTGCGCGACATCGACGTGGATATCCCGCTGGGTGTTTTTGGCTGTATCACCGGGGTGAGCGGCTCGGGCAAAAGCACGCTGATTCATGACGTGCTCTATGAAAAGCTGCTGCGGCTCAAGGGGCTGAGCAGCGAGGCGGCGGTGGGCCGGTGCCGGGAGATTCACGGCGCCGAACACGTGGGCACCATGATCATGGTCGATCAGGCGCCGCTGGCCAAGACGCCGCGTTCGAGCCCCGTGCTTTACCTGGGGGTCTTCGATACGGTGCGCGAATTATTCGCCATGAGCGACGACGCGCGCGCCGCCGGGCTGACGGCCGGCGCGTTCTCGTTCAATTCAGGCGATGGCCGCTGCGAACGCTGCTGCGGCATCGGGTTCGAGAAGATCGAGATGCAGTTCTTGAGCGATCTGTACGTGCGCTGCTCGGAATGCGAGGGCCGCCGTTTCCAGCCGCACGTGTTGCAGGTGCGTTGCGCGGGCAAGAATATCCATGAGGTGCTGGAACTCACCGTGACGGAAGCGGCCGCGTTCCTGGACCGGAATTTCGGCGCGGAGACGCCGCGCAGCGGCCAGGGCGGGGTGCGCGCCGCAGTGGCAGCGCTGCGCACGCTAGATGAAGTGGGCCTGGGTTATCTGCGCCTGGGGCAGCCGCTGAATACGCTTTCGGGCGGCGAGGCGCAGCGCTTGAAGTTGGTCAGCCATCTGGTGGAGCGGCAGCGCAACCCGACCGGCAAAGGCGCGCTGCTGATCTTCGACGAGCCGACGACCGGGCTGCATTTCGACGACGTCGCACTGCTCATTCGCGTGTTTCAGCGGCTGGTGGAACAGGGTGACAGTTTATTGGTGATCGAACACAACCTGGAAGTCATCAAGTGCGCGGATTACCTCGTCGATCTCGGGCCGGAGGCGGGCACGGATGGCGGGTTGCTCGTGGCTTGCGGCACGCCGGAGCAGGTGGCGGCGACGGCGGCGTCTTTTACGGGGCAATATTTGCGGCCGATGCTGGGGCGGTCGGCGGCGGAGGACAATAAGATCGTCTCGCTGCCGCCCGAGTTGCTCATGGCGGCGGAGACTCCGCCCAGCAACGGGTATGGCGTGAACAAGGTAGGGATGGCTCTCCGAGCCAGTCCGAAGCTGTCTGGCAAGCGTGCCAACAAAGACGAGCCGGCCCGACAAAATGGGAGCGGCTCGGAGAGCCGTCCCTACCTTGTTTACGAAGCGCCGCGAGCGGCGCTGCCGAAGGCACGCGCCGCACCGGTGATCCGGATCCAGGGGGCGCGGGAGCATAACCTGAAAAATCTCACGCTCGAGCTGCCGCGCGGCCAAATGGTGATCGTCACCGGGTTGAGCGGGTCAGGTAAATCGACGCTCGCTTTCGATATCCTGTTTGCCGAAGGCCAACGGCGCTTCCTCGACAGCATGTCGCCGTATGCCCGCCAGTTCGTCGACCAGCTCGAGAAGCCGGATGTCGATTTGATCGAGGGCTTGCCGCCCAGTGTCGCCATCGAGCAGCGCGTGACGCGCGGCGGCGGGAAATCAACCGTCGCGACCGTCACCGAGGTCTACCATTTTCTGCGCCTGCTCTTCGCACGCTTGGGGACGCAATATTGCCCGCAATGCAACGTGCCGGTGCAAAAACAGAGTCAGGCCGCCATCGTCAAGCAGGTCGAGGCGGCCGCGCGGAGCGGCAAAGTGCGCGTGCTGGCGCCGTTGGTGAAGGCGCGCAAAGGTTTTCATACGGAAGTGGCGGCCTGGGCCGTGAAACACGGCTTCAAAACGCTGTTGGTGGATGGCCAGTTCCTGCCGGCGGCCGGCTTCAAGAAATTGGAGCGGTTTCGCGAGCACACGCTCGAAGTGGTCGTCGGCGAGATCCGTGGCGGCAAGGCGCGCGCGGAGGATAATGCCGCCACCCGCGAAACCGTCCGGCGCGCGTTGGAAATCGGCAAAGGAACCGCCAAACTGCTGGACGCCAAAAACCGCGCCACGGTTCTGAGCACCGAAATGAGCTGCCCCGAATGCGGGCAAGCCTTTGAAGAACTCGATCCGCGCCTGTTTTCCTACAACTCGCCGCACGGCTGGTGCCCGGGCTGCCGCGGCTTCGGGGTGACCTGGAGCGGCAGCCACCAGTCCGACCGCGATGACCACGCGTCCGCCGCGGAGCAGGAATTGTCCGAAGAGCGGGCCAGCGAGTGGCTCGAGGAGGCGGATGAGCGCGTCTGTCCGGATTGTCAGGGCGCCCGGCTCAACCCGGTGGCGCGGCATGTGCGCGTGCAAAATCTGACCATCGACGCTCTGGCGCGGCTGCCGGTTTCGGGCGCGCTGGCGGCGGCGGGGGGTTTCAAATTCAAGGGCTCCCAGGCGATCATCGCGGCGGATATTCTGGAGGAGATCGCGCAGCGACTGATTTTCATGGACGAAGTCGGCCTGAGCTACCTGGCCCTGGATCGCTCGGCCAAGACTCTGTCCGGCGGCGAGACGCAGCGCATCCGCCTGGCCGCGCAACTCGGGTCCAATCTGCGCGGCGTGCTCTACGTGCTGGATGAGCCGACCATCGGGTTGCATCCGCGCGATAACGGCCGCTTGCTCGATACGCTCGCCGCCCTCAAGAAAAAAGGGAACTCGCTGGTCATCGTCGAGCACGACGACGAGACGATGCGGCGGGCGGATTACATTCTCGACCTGGGACCGGGACCCGGCGTGCACGGGGGCGAGGTGGTCGCGGCGGGCACGCTGGCGGAAATCCGGCGCAACCCGGCTTCCGTGACGGGGCGCTGCCTGGAAACGCCCCTCCAGCATCCCATGAACGGCCAAAGGCGGCCCTTAAAAGGGTTGGAGCGCTGGCTGGAATTGCACGGCGCATCCGCGCACAATCTGCAATCCATCGACGTGCGTTTTCCGGTGGGCCGGCTCACGGTGATCACCGGTATTTCGGGCTCGGGCAAGAGCAGCTTGATGCGTTCGGTGCTATTGCCGGCGGCGCAGGCGGCATTGGCCAAACCGGTGCGAGCCAAGGCTGGGGCGGCGGCCAGAAAAGCGGCGGCGGGCAAACGTCAGACCCGCTCGGCCCAAGCCTGGCGGTCCTTTACGGGTGCGGAATTCATGGAGGCGGTCTACGAGGTGGATCAATCGCCGATCGGCAAGACTTCCCGTTCCACGCCGGCGACGTACGTTGGCGTTCTGAGCGAAATCCGCGCGGTATTCGCGCAGTTGCCGCTATCCCGCATCCGCGGCTACAGCCCGAGCCGCTTCTCCTTCAACACGGAAGGCGGTCGCTGCGAGAGTTGCCAGGGGCAGGGCGTGATCAAGCACGAAATGAGTTTTCTGCCGACGAGCTACGTGCCGTGCGAGGACTGCGGCGGCCTGCGTTACAACGCACAAACGCTCGAGGTGCTCTATAACGATAAGAACGTCGGCGAGGTGCTCAATCTCACCATCGAGCAGGCGGCCGAGTTTTTTCGCACCCACCAGAAGATCCACCGGCCACTGGCGTTGCTCACCCAAACGGGGCTGGGTTACCTGCGCCTGGGGCAGCCCAGTCCGACCTTGAGCGGCGGCGAAGCCCAGCGATTGAAGCTGGTGACGGAGCTGACGCGGGGAGTCGGCGCGGCGCAAACGGCGCGGATGCGGCAGCGGCGTGAGGCGAAGTCGATGCTGTATTTACTGGAGGAGCCCACCGTGGGATTGCACATGGCGGACGTCGAACAATTACTCAAGGTGCTGCATCGGCTGGTCGACGAGGGGAACACGGTGGTGGTCATCGAGCACCACCTGAGCGTGATCGCGGAAGCGGACTACGTCATCGACATCGGACCGGAAGCCGGCGACGCGGGTGGAAAGCTGGTCACGTGCGGGACGCCCGAGCAGGTGGCGAGGCACCGCACGAGCCGGATCGCGCCGTTCTTAAAGGGGTTGGTTGGGCGCGCGCCGGCGGTTTCGCTGCATTAGTTCAGCGTCAGATCGAACGGCAGGCGGGCGTAAACGCCGGTGGGGTCATCCAGGCGGCTAACCAGGTTCAACATCTGCTGCACGCGGGCCACTTCCTGCGCCAGCGGTCCGGTTTGCGCGCCGAAGTGCGGCAGCAGCGAGACCGGTCTCTGCTGGTTGCTGAACGCCGCGCCGATCTGCTCCGCCAGCTCGCGCGGGGCGGGGAATTCGACCACCTTCGCCCGGGAGGAAAGGCCGGTCTTGTTTCGGGCGTAGGCCAAGGCGCTCTCCAACCCGCCCATCTCGTCGACCAACCCTACCCTGAGTGCATCCTGGCCCGACCAAACCCGGCCCTGGGCAATCTCATTGACTTGCTCGGGCGTCAACTTGCGGGCAGCCGCGACGCGCTGGATAAATTTCTGGTAATCGTCGTCCACCAGGTTCTGCACGATGCCGATCTCCTCGGGCGTTTTCGGCCGGGAGAGCGTGAACAGGTCCGCGTGCTGGCCGGTCTTGACCGTGTCGAACGTGATGCCGTTGTTATTGGCAATCTGCTGGATGTTCGGCAGCAAGCCCAGCACGCCGATGGAACCGGTGATGGTGTTCGGCTCGGCGAAGACGCGGTCCGCCGCCGTGGTGATCCAATAGCCCCCAGACGCCGCCACGCTGCCCATGCTGACGACGAGGGGTTTGCCCGCTTGATGCGCCAGCAACAGCTCGTGCTCGATGACTTCGCTGGCCTGAACCCCGCCGCCGGGGCTGTTGACCCGCAGGACGATGGCTTTCACCTGCGGATCCTGGCGCAACCGCCGCAACTCGGGGGCGAACCGGTCCGAGGCAATCACGCCGGCGGAATCGCTGTCGCCGCCGACGATGTCGCCCTCCGCATACACAATGGCGATGCGCGGCGAAGAGTCCATGGCGTTGCCGATCCGGCTATCGCTGGCCAGGACCTTGCCGACTTTTTCCTTGATATAAGTCGCCATGTCCACCTGCCGAAAGGTGTGATTGCCATCGGAGCGATCGTCGCCGGCGTCCCGCCGCAGCCGGTCGATCACCTCGGGCAGATAGGCGATTTCGTTGATCAGGCCGGCTTGCTTGGCAGCTTCCGGCTTGATCAGGCCGTTCGCATCGACGAGCGCCTGCACCTGCGCGGCGGGCACCTTGCGCGCCTGCTCGATCCCCGCCAGCACCTGTTGCCAGACGTCGTCCAGCAACTTCTGCGTTTGCTCGCGGTCTTCCGGACTCATCTTCTGGTTGATGAACGGCTCGACGAAGGACTTGTACTTGCCGACGCGGGTGACCTGGACGCCGATGCCGAATTTCTGCAGCGCGCCGGCGAAAAATAAATGCTCGGAGTTCAGGCCGGCCATCTCCATTTCCCCGAACGGGTTCATGTAAATCGTGTCCGCGACCGAGGCGAGGTAGTAGTCGCGCGTGGTGGGATTCTCGAGATAGGCGATAACCGGTTTGTGCGTGGCTTTGAAAGAGAGCAAGGCTTCGCGCACCTCCTTGATGGCGGCGTAACCCGAGCCGTAATCCGCCGGCAGAAAGGAGCCGTGCAGATAAATGCCGCCGATCCGGCTATCGGCGGCGGCGGCGTGGATGGCGCTGAGCAGGCTGCGCAGCTCCACGGTCTCGGCGTCGTCGTGGCCGAAGAGTTTATTGATGAACTGCTCCCCTTCGGAAGGCGGCGGGGTATCGGTGATGTTGTCGGCGAAATCCAGGACGAGATAGGCGCCCTGGTCGATCCTCGGTTCCTGTTTGCTGGCCAGCCGCGCGAAACCGGCCGTCAGGCCCACCAGCAGGAGAACGGTGGCAATCGTGAACAGGACCAACGCGAGCAAGGTGGCGAAAAGAATCTTGAAAAAGGTTTTCATTGGTAGCCTGGCGGGTGATCTGAAGCGGACAAACTAGGTGAATTCGCCGGAAGCTCAACTTTCCTGACTTCCGGCGATTGACAGGCGCCCGCTATTTTGCTGCTCTGAGAGGGTGAACTTCCTCCCCGGCTTGCGTCCCGTAATTTTGTTGTCGTTTGTGGCGGTGCTCTGCGGTTGCGCCACATCATCCAATCGCCGCGAACTCTACAATACCAGCCGCGCCAACGGGCCCTGGCATGATTACGACCGGCGCCGGATCGCCGAAGCGGAAACGGGCGCCCTGCCCCCGCCACCGGCGGCGGCTGGCGCGCCAGCGCAGCCGCACTCGGCCCCGCCACCACCGCCGCCACCTGCCAGTTCCACAACGGCTGCGGATCAAGCCGCCGCGCTCGCTCCCGTGCCGCCGCCCGCCGGGAACCCGCCACCGGCCGCGAACCCGCCGGCGCCCGCCGCGCCGCCAGACGCAACGCCCGCTGCTCCGACTTCAGCTCCCGTGACGAACACGACAGCCGCCCCGGCGGCGGCAGACACGCCCGGAGTGGTGGTGACTCCGCCCCAGTAAAGCGGCCGGACGCAGAAAAGGTGGGGATCACTCTCTCGAGCGATCCCCACCCTTTAACAAAAACGCTGGAAGCGAACGCAGGCGCGGCTATTCGGCCGTAACGTCGCCGGCTTTCTTGTGGGCGTGCTTCGGGTGCAGCTTCTCCAGCACCTCGCCGATGGTCGGGTCCGCCCGCAACGTGGCGGCGTGAACGGCCTCATGATAAGCGCGAGGATCGCTGGCTTTGTTCGCCTCCGCCGCGACTACGGCGGGATCCTGCATCGCTTTCTGATGCGCGGCTTTGAGTCTCTCCCTTTCCTCCGGCGTCAACGCTGCCAGCCTCTCCTTCATGGCGCCGTGTCCGCGGTGCTCGCCCGCTGCCGGGACCGCGGCGGCATCGCCGGCGGGGGCAGAGACGGAAGGCGTCGCGGTGGGAGAGGGACTTGGCGATTGCGCCCGCGCCGCCAAAGGCAGCAGGAGGGCGCTCGAGGTGAGTCCGAGGATGGTTAGAACGGTACGAGTTGATTTCATGTTGGGTACAGTGGGGCAGTTTACTCCATGGCTGAACCCACGGAATTATGAAAGTTGCGCCAAATATAGGATTTGGCCCTACAAACCCAACAACTGCCGCTGCCAGGCCATGAGCAGATCGGACGCTGCTTCGGGCCGCACTGCCACGGCTTCCAAAGTGGCGCGGGCGGCGATAATGGATGGATCCAGGTCCAGGTCGGCGGCGGCTTTGTCCCGCACCACCTTCAAGGCCGCGACGCGCTTTTCTTCCTGCGCCGTCCAACGGCTAAAGGGACGCTTGGCCAGCACCGGCCAGGCGCTTTCCGGCAGCGCCATCGCACGGGCCACAGCGTCCTGTAGACGATGGTAGCGGGAACCGCGCAGGTGCTCGAAGTTCGGCGTGTTGCCGGCGGCGAATTCCTTGGCGGCGCCGAGCAGATCCTCGTTGCGCAAAATATGGAAGCTGGGCCGGTCGACTTGGCGAGCTTCGTGGTCCCGCCAATGCCAAAGCTCGCGGAAAATCGCCGCCGCGCGGCCGCGCAAAATGCCGCTGCCGGTGATGCGCCAGGCATCCTCGCCATCGCGTTCCTTTTCGATTGCCGCCTGCGCCAGTGCGCGGGTGCAACTCTGCTCGAACCAGTCCCAGCGGCCGAGTTCGTGCAGGCGCGCGGCCATCCGGTCCGCCAGTGCGAGCAGGTAACGGGTGTCGTTTTGAGCGTACTCCGCCATGGCGGCAGTCAGCGGCCGGCGCGCCCAATTCGCTTTTTGCGAGCCTTTGGTCAGGGTGACGCCAAACTCGGCGCTCACCAGCGCCGCGTAGCTGAACTCCCGGCGCCCGATCAGGCGCGCCGCGAGCATCGTGTCAAAGACGGCATCCGCCACGAAGCCGCTGGCGCGGCGCAGCAGGCGCAAATCATAGTCGACTCCATGCAACACGATGAGCTTGCCTTGGAGCGCGGCATAGAACGGCGCCAGCGAGAAGTCCCCCAGCGGATCGAGCAGGGCATGCACCTCGCCAGGCAGGCTGAGTTGAATGAGGCAGAGTTTTTCCCGGTAAACATGCAAGCTGTCCGCCTCCGTATCGAGCGCAACCCGCTCCACGGGAAGCAGGTGCGGCAGAAGTTCGGCGAGTTGCGAATCGGTCGAGATCAAGAGAAGCCGGGCCCAAGGTGGGCGTTCGGACGGTAGCCAGCGCCGCTGCAATTGCAACCCGCCGGCGTCACGATTTCAGGCCGGCCAGCAACAACTCCATATTGGATTTCGTGGCCAGGATGTTCTCCAGCAGGACTTCCATGGCCTCGAGCGGCGGTAGCGTGCCCAACTGTTTGCGGAGCAATTGCACCCGCGCCAATTCATCCGGGTGGTAGAGCAATTCCTCGCGCCGGGTGCCGGATTTCATGATCTGAATCGCCGGGAAGATCCGCTTGTCCACGAGTTCGCGGTCCAGATGCAGCTCCATGTTGCCGGTGCCCTTGAATTCCTCGAAAATCACCTCGTCCGCCCGGCTGCCCGTATCCACCAGTGCCGTGGCCAGGATGGTGAGGCTGCCACCTTCCTCGGTGTTGCGCGCGGCGCTGAAAAAACGCTTGGGCTTGATCAGCGCCTTGGCCTCCAGGCCGCCGCTCATGAGCCGGCCTTTGCCCGATTGGAGCGAGTTGTAGCTGCGGGCCAGCCGCGTGATGCTGTCGAGGAGGACTACGACGTGGCGCCCGAGCTCCACCAGGCGCTTGGCCCGTTCGCAGACCAGTTCGGCCACCTGGATGTGCCGGGTGGCGGGCTCGTCGAAGGTGGAACTGAAGACGTCGCCGTCTATCTCCGCCTTGAAATCGGTGACTTCCTCCGGCCGTTCATCCACCAGCAACAGCATCAGGTGGATCTCCGGCGACGCAGCGCGGATCGCCTTGGCGATATGCTTGAGCAGGATGGTTTTGCCGGTCCGCGGCGGGGCCAGGATCAACCCGCGCTGGCCGCGGCCCAGCGTCGCGATGAGGTCGATGGCCCGGACGGTCGGCACCGGGTATTTGGGACTTTCCAGGATGATGCGCTCGCTGGGGAAAAGCGGCGTCAAGGAATCGAAGGACTTAGGCGCGGTCCACGCGGCGACGGGGATGCCTTCAATCGCCGTCACCTGCTCCAGGGCGGTAAACCTCTCCTTGTCCCGCGCGGCGCGTAGCGTCCCGCAGAGACGTTGGCCGGCGCGTAAACCGAACTGGCGGACGATTGCCGCGGGCACGTAAATATCGGCCGGCGACGGCACAAAGCTGAACTCCGCCGCGCGCAGCAAGGCAAACGAATCCGCCCCGAACTCGAGGATGCCATCCACGCTGACGGGAATGCCACGCGCGAGCCAGGCGCGGGCGATATCGCAGGCGAGTTGCTGCCGGCCGCGCGTCGGGTGCGGACGGACGCCCAGGGGCAGGGCCATTTCCAGCAATTGGCTCAAGCTGGCCCGGTGCAGCTCATTAAGATTGCCGTTAGGCGGCAGGGGCGGCGTGCCGGCTTCGGGAGTTTCGGTCGGCATGGCTGCGGAGGCGTCCGGGGAAGGGTGGGAGGATTTCTCCAGCACCGCCGGCAAAGGCGAGTCAGTGCTCATACGGGGACGGATAAACCGTGGCGATCAAGGGAGGGACTGGAGGACACGCGCACAAAGCTCGGCCTGGGTGTGCAGACAGGCCGCCGAGCCGTCATTCCAAATCAGATAGTCGCAACGTCGAATCTTTTCCGGCATCTCCCATTGGCTGGCCACCATCCGGTCCGCCATTTCCGCAGTCAGGTGGCGCTCTCCTGTCAATCTGCGTAACTGTGTCTCCCGGCTGCAACCCACGACGACGGTCCGAGCGAAGAACGTCGCCGCCTCCGTCTCATAGAGGAGCGGAATCTCCACCAGTAGTACCGCGCCGGGCGAATTTTGCAACTGCTCTTGCAGCCAGGCCTGCCAGCGGCGGCGGACGCGGGGATGCAGGATGGCTTCCAAACGGCGCCGGTCCTGCGTCCCAGCGAAGACGCGTTCGCGCAAGGCCGGGCGGTCAATTTCTCCGGTGGCGTTGAAAACCTCCGGGCCGAACCTGGCCCGCACCTCCCCGGCCACCGCGCCATCCTGGTCCAGTAGATCCCGGGCGACGGCGTCGGAGTCGAAAGCGGGCGCGTTTAGAAGCTCGGCCAGCAGTTTGGTGACGGTCGATTTGCCGCTCGCAACTCCCCCGGTGATCCCGATGGCCGGCATAGGGTGGTGTTGGCGGCGGCCTTGAACGTAAAGGCACCGCCGATGCTCCCCCCGCCGCGCCAGCCGGAACGCTGCCCCGCGAACCTCCGCTCGAACAGGAAGCTACTTCTTGGGGAAGAGCGGCAACGGACCGGTCGGAGTCACGAAGTTGTCGGGACCGGTCAAAGGCGCCACGGCTTCCTCTTCTTCCTCCGTGTTCAGGATGGGCTGACCACTCGGGTCGATCAGGCGCGCCGTCACGAAGATGATCAGGTTGCGCTTGATGTTCTGGTCAATCTTGCTGCGGAACAAACGTCCGAGCAGCGGCACGTCACCGAGCACCGGCACTTTGTCGTTCACCTTCTGGATGTCCTCGCGCACCAGGCCGCCCAGCACGACCGTCGAGCCGTCATAGACACTCACGCTGGTCGACACCTTGCGAGTGCTGAAGATCGGCTGATTGATGACGTTGGGGGTTAGCACGTTGACGGTGGAAATCCCCAGAGCGTTGGTGCTGGTGGTCTGAATCGGGCTGCCGTAGTTAATGAAACCGTCGAAATCGACGACCTGCGGCTGTAGGTTCAAGTCGATCGTGAAGTTGTCCGGGCCGATGACCGGCTCGACTTCCAGCGTCACACCCGTATTGCGCTTCTCGAAGTTTGTCGGCGTGGTGGGCGTGACGGGGAAAGAACCGTTGCTGCTGCCGGTGGAGAGACCAGTCAAAGCGTTGAACCCGGTGGTGCCAGTCGTGCCAACCGATTGCGGGATTTGCGGCGGCTGGAACTGGGTGGGGTAGAGGAATTCGCGGATGATTTCGATGGTGGCTTTCTGGCCGCTCTTGGTCGTAACCCGCGGGGCGCTGAGCAGGTCGACGCCCTTCTGCTGGTTCAAGGCCCGGACCACGAGCTGGAACTGAGGATCGCTGAAGACGCCGGCCACGCTGAAGATGGCGGGAGCGGCGGCGGCGGCTCCGCCGCCGAAGAGCAGCGCGTCGATGGCGTTCGCGCTGATACCGAAGGTGCCGGTCCGGTTGCCGGCGGTGACCGGTTGCGAACCCACCGGTGAGCCGTCTGGATTGACGAAGCCGACATCCGAGCCGGCGACGGTCCGGGCGTCCCCAGAGGTACCGCCCCCGATGAAGACCTTGGAACTGCCCGGCAGGTTGGACTGGCCCAAGCCAACGTCAAAGCTGAGTTCCTTGAGGTTATCCTGGGTCACCTCGATGAATTTGGACTCGATTTCGACCTGCTTGATGACCGTCTGGTTTTCCTGCACCAGGCTTTCAATCAAGTCGATATTCTCCTGCGTGTTGCGCACCACCAGCTTGCTCGTGGAAGGCAGGTACGTCGCGCTGGCGCCGGGCGGGAAAATCACGCCGCTCGACTCCAGGAACGTCTTGGCGTCCTGCCGCGAAATCGTCGTGGTGCCGACGTTGGTCACGTCCCGGCTGCCGCCGCCGCCCTGGCCGACCGCCGTGGCGGCCTGATCCAGCGCACCTCCGGCGGTGCCGCCCGTGGTGGTATTGCTGATGAAGTTCGGCGGCACGCGGAATTCCGCCGTGATCAACTGCTCGGTTTGTTCCGACAGCGGCACGATCGAAACGGCGTACGGCTCGACTTTCACCTTCAGTCCGGCCTGGCTCGCCACGTAACGCAACGCTTCGAGCAGGGGAATGCGGCTGAGGGTCAGCGTTATGCGCGTATTCGCCGATGGCGCCGGCCCGAGCGCAGCCCCTGCACCGGCCGCGGCGCCCGCATCCGGGGCAGCCGGCAAGCCCGGGATGGCCGCGTCAGGAGCAGGCGCGGCTGCCGCCGGCCGGTTCCCGCTGACGCCGGCGCCGGGCAGCTTCAAAAAGATGTTGATCCCGCGATTATTCGGGTCCGGATCATTATCAAGCCGCTGACTTTCCTGCCGCAGGAACTCGATGGCGTCACTGATCGTCGTCGAACGGAACTCGATGTTCGGAATGATGATGCTCTGCAGCTTGCGATTGATGGCCACGGTGCCCTGATCGTCCCGCGTCGTTTTTAGTCCGCGGCGCGGATCGATATCCACGCCGTATTTGCGCACCGGCAGCTCCCAACCCTTGTTGACCCCCTCCACGAGGCGGGAACGCGTTTCATCATACGCCTGGATATCGTAACGGGAGCGGGCGTTGTCCACGCGTTCCTCACCCAGGCGTGCCGCGCGGTTCGTCGGGTCCAGGGAAAGCACCTGCTCGTAACGTTTGAAGGCGAGTTGGTAGCGGGCGGTGTCGTAGAAACCCTGGGCTTCGCCCAAAAGCTGTTTCACCTGCTGGACCTTGTCGATGAACTTGGGCCCGGTCGTTTGGTTGAAGTAGGACGGATCTTCCAGGTCTTTAAGCAAGGTCAGAGCCGGCTTGTAACCCGGGTCGTACTCCGGCCGGACGATGACTTTCACCGTTGCCTCCGCATCGGCATAGCGCCCTTCAACGATGCGCTGGTTGGCCAGCTTCAAGGTGACGTCGAAAAACTTTTTCATGGCCACGGCGCGGCGCTCGGAGGTCGCGGGCGCATCCGGCAGGGAATCGACTGCCAGCCGGTATTCGCGCATGGCTTCCTCGTAATCCTCGCGGATGACAGCGGAGTCGCCGCGCTTGAGCGAATCTTCGGCGCTGACGGCCAGATTCTGCCGGCGGGTGATTTCCATCTCCGACGTCACTTGCAAGTTGCGCTGCGCGTAGGTCAGCGGGGCAGTGGCGCCAAGGAATAACGAGCCGGCCAAAGCAGCTTGGCAGGCGGGAGAAAGCGGACGAAAACGGATCATAAAGGAGGGGTGCGATGACAGGACTTCAGAAGCGGAGGACGAATGCTGCCCGGCAGCTCGCCCGGGGGACCGAACCGAACGGTCCTGTGTCTAACGCAAAAGCACGGGCGGCGTCCACCCAAAAACTCTTTTTTTTCCCAAGGGCGCGGACCCTCGCTTCCAGACGCTTTCAAGCCGGTGAATGGCCGCCGCGAGCGCGGGCCATCCCGGTGGTACATTGTACCCCTTAACGACCCCTGCTTCCCGCCAACGAACGCGCCGCTTACCTGGGCGGCGGGGGAGGCAGCATTTTGAGGTGCAACTGCTTGTTTTCGTCTTCCTTGAGCACGGTCACATCCGTGTCGCTCAGGTCGACGCACTTGTATTTCACGGCCTCGAGCGGGGCCAGGGTAAACTCCTGGTTTTTCTTGACCGCGAAATCCTTACCCGTCCAGAGGTAAGTCAGGACCGCATAGGTCGTGGGCGAATCAACCTCCTCCTGCTTGGGTAGAACGATGGGCTCGCCGGTATCCATATTCACGAGCGTCACTTCGGAAACGTCTTTGTTGATGCCATCCCTGAGGGCATGTTTTTCCTCGAATTTGGCCACCTTGAACTTCGTGCCCTTCACCTGGTCGCCCACTTTCAGGAATTGAGTCGGTTCATTGAGATCGAGCGTGTTGATCTGGAGCGTATTACCGTTGCGGGCATCGAAGACCAGGCGGAAGGGAATGCGCACGAGGCGTTTCAAAAACAGCTTGGTCCAGTAGGGAGGATGCGAGTTTTTGTCGTTCGGATCGGTCTTGCCCAGCCATTCGTCCAAAGTGGTGAACCCGTCCCCGTCCGTATCCTGGGACAGGACGTCCGGCGAGAGAAGATCCTGCTTGTTATCCAGCAGCCAGGTATTCGGGATCGGCGGATGAATCATCTGGTCGTTCTGAATGGGGTCGATGAGCTGCTCCCGGGCTGCGCCGGAGGCATCGGGATCGAACTTCGAGATGTAGGGAACCGAGTCGAAGAGAGGCAGGCGACGGTTGTTGAGCATCCGGGCCCCCCAGAGGTCGGGTTTAGCCAGTTTCTGTTCCTCGGTCAGGACGATGTCCATGTCCGGCGCCTTGATGGTCGTTTTCTGCGGAATCTGATCCTTCAGGCCGGCGAAAATCGAATTGAAACTCCGCGCGCTGAGCAGTAGCAGCGCCGCGCAAGCCAGCAACGCCACGCCGAAGACCGCGACAAGGAATCGATCGTAATTTTGCTTGATCCAGGTCATACGAGGAAGGGGAGGGACGAGGAGCCGGCGCTTGGGACCTAATGTGGGGGGGCGACCTTGACCAGATCGATCCGGAGAACCACGGACACTTTTTCGAGACCGACGACGTAGCGCAATGGCGCGGGTCCTTTATCCGGCAGCGGCGGCACGGGTACGCCGTTCTGATCCGCGGCCGGGGTGCTGGCCGGCGGGGGCGGCGGGTTGGGACGTCCGCCCGCGGTGGTAAGTTCCGGCCCGCGCGCCGGCCCTTTTTCCAACTCGTTTTTGACGTGCACCGCGGAAATAACGTAGAGACGGGGCGCGCCGGTGATCGAGTCCAACGTCTCGCGGAAGACGTTGGGCAAAGAAGTGAACTCGACCTGCACCACGTTGCGCGTGATCAGATCGGCGGCTGCCGCCGCGCCCCCCGCTCCTTCCGGACGTCCCGGACGCGCCGCAGGGGCGGCCACCGCTCGTCCGCCGGGCTCGTGCGGCAACGGCGCGCGGGCCATGGCGGTGATCTTCTCGATGTGCTGCTTGATCAGCAGGCCGACGAGATCGCGCACCGCATCCAGTTCGGCGGAAAGGCCGGCGGTGGCGGCGGTATCCGGCGGAGTCCGCGATACTGCTCGAACCCGAGATAAAAGCCGTCCGGCAAACCAACGCCCGCCTGTTGGGCGGACTTGGTGACGTCATCCACGACCTGGCGCAACCGATCCTGGAACTGCAGGGGAGTCGGCGGAGGTGATTCGGCCGGAGGCTCGAAGCTGGCGAGCTGCTTCTGCAAGTCAACGACCGCGACGGCGTAACTCTTCTTTTCATCCGTGTAGCGCCGCAGATTCTCGGCGTTCGGATACGGCTCGAGGTTCTGGAGGCGCCGCAGCTCGGCTGCCTGAGTCCGGTAATCATCGGACACCTGGCTGTAACGTCCGTAGGCGCTGAAAACCAGGAACGCCAGCACGCCGCCACCGATCACCAGCACCGCCAGGTAAACGGCGACAAAGCGATTATTTTTAACCCAGTCCATGGCAAAAAGAGGAGGCTTGAGGTCCGGCTAGCGCAGCGGAAAGGGATGCCGCAGGGTCAACTGCAACTCATAGGCAAAAGCCCATTCCTGGTCATTCTGCGGCTCCCGGTTCAGGATGACCGAGCGTTCGTTCTTATCGAGATTGAAGAGTGGCGACTGGCGCAAGTTCGCCACAAAATCCGAGACGACGATGTCCCTTTTAGCCTCGTTATAGAGATACAAGCCACGGATGTGCAGCCCATCGATGGCCGGCCGCACCACCTTGGCACCGGGAGTCGCATCGGGCACGTTCGCGGCATGCGGATGGCTTGGATCATCGGCGGGCAGGACCTTGCCCGCGGATGTCGGCTCCAGCACGGTGACCCAGACGTATTTCTCTGGCAGCCGCGCATTCAATTCATTGATCACGCGCGCCCAGTACTGGCGCTCTTCCACGGTATCGGTCAGCGGTGAGGCATTTGCGGCCAACTTGGCGATATCCGCCTTCGTGTTATTGAACTGATCCTCGAAGTGCCGCATCCCGGACACCTTCTGGTTCAGGCCGGCCAGCACCGCGGACTCAATATCGGCTGCCCGCATCAGGTAGAGCCACCAGCCCGCCAAAGCCAGCAACGCGCAAAGGCCGGCCACGATCAAGTAGGGCCGGCGCGCGGCGATCCGATGCGCGTTGACGACACTGCTGGGCCTCAGGTTCAACTCCATTGGGCAGTTGTTGATGTTGCGCAGGCTCAGGCCCACCAACTCCCCCAGCAGATGAGCGTTGCGCACCACTTCCTCGACGTTGACGTTGCCGGTCACGGTCACGTTCTTGAGCGGATTGAAAAACTCGATTGGCAACTGGAACTTCTCCGCGAAAAACTCGCGGACGTACGGCAGGTTGGCTGTGCCGCCGCAGAGGTAGATGCGGGCGGGCTGGGTGCCCGATTGCTGCGCCCGGTAGAAATTGATCGAGCGGCTGATCTCCGCGTGCAGGCGCGTCATCGTGTTCCGGATGATCTTGGCCTCGCGCGCGATGGAAGGATTGGCGTCGTCCGCATAGGCGCCGCCGAGGCTGACGTAACCCTCCCGCTTCTTGCGTTCTTCGGCCGCCGCAAAGCCTTCGCCGAACTCCTTGGCCAAATTGGCTGTAATCGTGTTCCCACCGATCGGGATGCTGCGGGAGAACACCTTACCCGGCTCGATAAAAATGAGGTTGGTCGTGCGCGCGCCGAGATCCACCAGCAAGGAGGACCCGGGCAGATCGCTGTAATTGTAGCGGAAGGCGTTGTAGAGGGCCATGGGCGCCGCGTCCACCACCTGGGTGCGAAAGCCGCTGCCTTCGGTCACGCCGTTGAGGTCATCGAGCAGATCGGCTTTGATCGCGACCAACACCACCTCGACCTGGCCGTTGTTGTTGTTGCCCACGAGCTGATAATCCCAGACCACTTCCTCGATCGGGAACGGCACGTTTTGCTGGGCCTCGAAACCGATGATCTGCTCGACCTTTTCCTCGGCCACGGTGGGCAGCTTGACGAAGCGGGCGAAGATGTTCTGGCCTGAGATCGCGTAGTTGATGGCGCCGCCACGCAGCTTGAGAGCTTCCTTCATCTCGCTGACGGCCAGCCGCGTTTGCGGCAGCCGCGCACTCTCCGCGCTGGGATCGCTCAAGATCTCGGTCAGCCGGTAGGCATTGAGCATGATGCCGCCGTTCTCGGCACGCTGGAACTCGGCCAGGCCGATCGTCTGGGTGCCAAGATTCAGGCTTAAGATTCGTGCAGGGGCAGCCATGAGGAGCGAAACGACAAGGAAGGGGGAGCGATAGCAGCTAAGCGCGGACGAGCGGGAGGAGCCAGGAACATCTGCCGGGCAAGCCCCGCGGGTTCACGCGGGCTGGTTCGGGAAGAGGCACAAAAAACGGGACGGCATCGCCTTTTACTGCGCCGCGGGTTTGATGACCTCATAGCGATCCCACCAGAGGTTGGCAAAGGGGGTCTGATTCTTGTTGAGCACCATGTTCGGCACCTGTTGCATCGTGCTGTAGAACGGGGGACCCGGATGCAGCATCTTCTCCGCCAGCGGCGCGGCCACGCCAGGCCGGAGAATCTGGACATCGATGTTTTGCACCGAGGTCGGGAGCAGAGGGGCGCCACGCAGCAGCGAGGTCAAGGTGCGCGGCGCGATGTACATCACGGAGAAAAGGCTTTGCCCCGGCAGAATGTCGATGTGCGTCACGTCGCCGACGAACAAGGTATTCTCGATCGCGATGCTGTAATGAAAAGTCAATTCCTTGGCCGGCACAAGCGAGACGAATTCCACCTCCACTTCCAGCCATTTACCGAGCGTATACCGCTTGGACTGGGTCTCGCCGTTGCTGGTTTGAAACTCCGGGGTGGTGGGCGTCGAGACATTGATCGACTTGATGCCGACGGAGCCTGCACTGAGGGCGGCACCATTTCCCGGGCCGGCGAAGCGGTTGGTTTGGGCCTGCACCCTGGCCGGGAATGGAGCTGAAAAGAGGGCGAGCAGACAGTAGGCAGCGAGTTTGTTTTTCATGAGGGGGGAAGAACCAGGCCGCGTCCGACGATCCGGCAAGCCCATCATCATCGGCAAGCCGGGAGGAAGGCACGCGAACTTTCAAGCTAACAATGCACCGCACATTGTCGAACAGAATCAGATGATCTGACTGCGGAAATACTCAATGGTCAAACGGATGCCCTCGTCAAACTCGACGCGCGGCTCCCAGCCCAAGACCTGGCGCGCCCGCGTGATGTCCGGCTGCCGTACCTTCGGATCGTCCTCGGGCAAGGGTTTGAATTCCATCTGCGAAGCCGTTTGCGTGATGCGGATGATCTCCTCGCCAAACTGCCGGATCGTCATCTCGCGCGGGTTGCCGATGTTCACCGGCTCATGAAAATCACTCTGCGAGAGCCGGTAGATGCCATCGATCAGGTCGCTGACATAGCAAAAGCTGCGCGTCTGGCTGCCATCACCGAAAATCGTCAGCGGCTGCCCGGTCAACGCCTGCCCGATAAAGGCGGGCACCACGCGGCCGTCCCGCAGGCGCATCCGTGGGCCGTAGGTGTTGAAAATGCGTACGATCTTCGTGTCGATGTGATGATACCGGTGGTAGGCCATCGTCATGGCTTCCGCAAAACGCTTGGCTTCATCGTAAACGCCGCGCGGGCCGATCGGGTTGACGTTGCCCCAGTAGTCTTCCTTTTGCGGGTGCACCAGCGGATCGCCGTAAGTCTCGGAAGTCGACGCCAGCAGGAACTTGGCGCCTTTTTCTTTCGCCAGGCCGAGGGCGTTGTGGGTGCCGAGCGCGCCGACTTTCAAGGTGGGAATCGGCAGCTCCAGGTAATCGATGGGGCTGGCCGGAGAGGCGAAATGGAAGATGTAATCGACGCGGCCCGGCACGAAAATGTATTCGCTGACGTCCAGGCGAATGAAACGGAAGCGCTCTTCACCGGCGAGATGCTCGATGTTGCGCGTGGTGCCGGTGATCAAGTTATCGACCGCGATAACAAAATGCCCTTCCGCCAGGAGCCGCTCGACCAGGTGCGAGCCCAGAAAGCCGGCGCCTCCGGTGACCACGGAGGTAATTCTCTCCGAGCGCGCGCGCGTCAGCGAAGAGGTCTGGGCAGGGGAGGGGATTGCCATAGGCTGACCTATCTAGTGGAGGAGCTGTCGTCGTGGCGAGGGTTTTCTCGCAAAATGTGCGGGCTATTCTTTCTAGCGCGCCCCCAGCCCGAGCAACACCACCGGGATGGTCTTGGCCAGGATCTTGATATCCAGCCAAAGGGACCACGAATCGATGTAGAGCAGGTCAAGCGTGACCCAATCCTGGAAGTTCTTGATTTCGTTGCGGCCGCTGATCTGCCAGAGGCAGGTCAGGCCGGGAGAAACGCTCAAGCGGCGCCGTTGCGAAGGTGTCTCAAATTTATCCACCTCGTAAAGCGGCAGCGGACGCGGCCCGACCAGGCTCATCTCGCCGCGCAACACGTTGATCAACTGCGGCAATTCGTCGATGGACGTGCGGCGCAGGAAGTGCCCAATGCGGGTGACGCGCGGGTCCTCGTCGATCTTGAAGACCGGGCCGTTCATTTGATTGAAAGCCAGAAACTCGGCGCGCCGCATCTCCGCGTCCGTGCTCATGGTGCGGAACTTCAGCATCATGAATGGCTTGCCGTAGCGGCCGCCGCGCATCTGGCGGAAGAGGATCGGCCCGGGAGAGGTCAGCCGGATGGCGACGGCGGCGAGCAGGATCAGCCAGGAGCAGAAGATCAGGCCCAGGAGCGCGCCGGCAAGATCGATGGCGCGTTTGCCGACCAGCGCCCAGGAGGCTTCCGGCGTGCTGCGAAAGACGAGCATCGGGCGGTTGCCGATGGCATCGAACGTCGCGCGCGAGATGGCGGTCTTGACGAAATCCGCCAGCATCCAGGCTTCAACGCCTTCGGTCTCGCAAGCGATGATGGCATCCTGGATCTTGTTGAGATGCACGTGCGAAGCGGAGAAAATGACGCGGCTGATGGCGTGCCGATGCAAGGCTTCGATGAATTCGCTCAGCGGCTGTTTTTCGATGTCGACGCGCTCAATGACCTCCATGTGGAGCAATTGCTCCGGCGTGAGGGACTCCATCAACTGGTCCATATCCACGGGCAAGCCGGCCAGCAAGACCGGTTCCCGCAGCAAACCGCGCTCCGCCAGGCGCCGGACGCGCGCCAGTTGCAGGCGATCCTTGGCCAGCAGCAGCGCGGCCCCGATCAAAACGAATAAAATCAGGACGGACCGGCTCGGCAATTCGACCCGGAGGAACATCACGCAAACGCCGGCTAAAAGCGCCAGGGCCACCAGCGCGCGGCCCAGTTGACCAAGGGTACGCGAGACATCCTTCTGCAACGGGTGCTCGTAAAAGCCATGCAGCTCCAGCATGAGCGGACCGCACGGCATGATCACGACGATCAGCCAGAGAAACTGCTTAAACGGAGGAATCGGGCTCCGCGCCGAAAAGATCGGTCGCCCCCGTCCGCAGGTTGTAGCTCGCCCAGAAGGCGAACAACAACAGAAATGCGTCGATGAACTGCTGGAATTGCTGGTTGATCTCTTGCTTGCGGCGCAGCATTGCAGGGGGACGCAGTCAGGCGTGTGAACAATGAGCAATGTGAATCTTCCGGCCGGAACATCAAGTGGGAGCGTCGCTGTCGGCCCCGGGCTCGTGGTTGGCGCTGTCTACTCAGAGAGTACCTTGCAAGCGGCGCTTTCGCTGGAAGCGCCGCCGGCCGCGCCGGATCTGCTCGAGCTGCGGATCGACCACTTTGCCGCGCGCCCGGCCGCGCTCGACCCCTTGGCCGCAAATGGCGTCCGCCGGTTGATTATGACCGTACGCGACGCGCGGGAAGGGGGACACGGAGAACTCGGCCCCGCCCGCCGCGCCGCCTTGTATGAACGCTTTATGCCAGCGGCGTATTACGCCGATTTGGAATTGAGCTGCTTGTCCGAACTGCCGGCGGCAGCCGCGGCTGCTCGCCTGACGCCGGGCGGGTTAATCGCTTCCTTTCACGACTTTGCCGGCACCCCTGCACGCGAGCGTTTGCACGAGTTGGCCGGTCAGGCCGCCGGCGAGGGCGCGGCGATTTTCAAGGTGGCGGTGTGCGTGGAGAACGCGCGCCAACTGGCGGTCCTGTTTGAATTCCTGGGGGCGGAAACCCGCTTGCCTCTGGCGGTGATGGGCATGGGCCCGCTGGGGCGGTTGTCGCGGCTGGCGGCCGCCGCGGTGGGTTCCCGGCTCAGTTACGGCTACCTGGGCGAGAGCCCCCAGGTACCTGGGCAGTGGCCGGTCTCCGTCCTGCGAGCCCGCATCAGTGAATTGTTGCCGACCGGCACCGAGGCAGGTGTCGAGGTCTCTCCCGGCAGCACGTATCCAAAGGCCGATGCCAAGCGTACTTGATTCCGGCAGCTGCGGCAGCCAGACCACATGAAGCCGCCTTTTACTCCCCAGCGCACCATGGCCGATACCACAATCGAACTGCCGGCAAGTCTGCCCGTCATGGTGCTGCCGGGCGCCTTGCTCTTCCCGCATGCTTTGCTGCCGCTCTACATCTTCGAGCCGCGCTACCGCCAAATGCTGGCCTACTGTCTCGCCGGCCACCGCATGTTTTGTATTGCGCTGCTGCGGCCGGGGATCGATACCGCGACACACCAGAGCGACTTTTTCCAGGTGGCGGGCTGCGGCCTTGTGCGGGCGTGTGTCGGTCTGGAGGACGGCACCTCCAATCTCATTCTGCAGGGACTACGCCGGGTGCGATTGACTGGCTTCAAGCGAGAGGAACCGTTTCGCATCGCCGAGATCGAGGAAATCCCGAGCGTCCCCGGCAATCCAGTGGAAGCCGACGCCCTGGGCGCGAAAGTCTTGGAATTGTGCCAGCGGTTGAAAGCCCGGGGGCTGCAGATGCCCGGCCAGCTCGATACGTTTTTGTCTCACCTGACGAATGTGGATATGCTGGCCGACCTGGTCGGGCACACGTTCATTTCCGACCCTTTTCAACGGCAGAGACTTTTGGAGGAACCCCAGATTCCGGCCCGTCTGCGGCTGCTAATCAAGTTCCTGGCGGCGGAATTGAAGTAACGTCCAGCTTGCCTAGCCGGGCGCCTACCGCAACTTCTCCTTAAGTTCGGCCAGTTCCGCTTCCAAGCGGCGGACCCGCTCCACCAACTTGGGCAGGCGGCGCACGTTGGCAATGTTCTCCTTGGCCTTCGCCAAGGGCTCCGCGGGGATGCCGAACATCACAGTTTTCGCCGGCACGTCCTTGCTCACGCCCGTCTTGGCGGCGATCACCGCCTGGTCGCCGATCTCCACGTGGCCGACCACGCCCGCCTGCCCGGCCAGCGTGACGTAGCTGCCCAGCCGGGTGCTGCCGGAAATCCCCGTTTGCGCCACGAGCACGCAGTGCGGACCGATCACGACGTTGTGCGCGATCATCACCAGGTTGTCGATCTTGGTGCCCGTACCGATGATCGTCCGGCCGAAACGCGCGCGATCAATGGTGCTGTTCGCGCCGATTTCAACGTCGTCCTCGATATCCACGATCCCGGTCTGCGGGATCTTGACGTGGCGCCCGCCTTGCAACTCGAAACCGAATCCGTCGCTGCCGATGACCGCGCCGCTATGAATGATCACCCGGGCGCCGAGGCGGCTGCGCTCGCGAATGGTCACGTGCGGATAAAGGAGGCTGCCCGCGCCGATCGTGCTGCCAGCGCCGATATAAGCGTGCGCCCCAATCGAGGCGCCGTCGCCGATCCGCACGCCATCCTCAATGACGGCGTACGCCTCCACGGAAACGCCCGCTCCCAGTTGCACATCCCGCCCGAGGATCGCGGTCGGCGCGACCCCTGGAGCAGGCTGGATGGCCGGGGGAGCGAAGCGCTCGACCAGGCGGGCAAAAGCCAGAGACGGGTTGCTTACCGCGATCAGGGCCGGGGTACTTCCATTGGCCGCTGGCTCCATGGCCGGTTGAAAACCGGCCGGGACGAGCACCGCGGCAGCGCGCGAACGGCGCAAAGCTCCCTGATACTTGGGGTTCGCGAAAAACGAGATTTCACCGGGGCCGGCATCTGCCAGGGCGGCGACCCCGGAGATATCGCCGCCGGGGGTTCCACGAAGCAGTTCGCCGCCGGAGATCGCCAGCACTTCCTGTAAAGTCAGGGTCATCGGAAACAACGGAGCAAAGCAAGGAAAAGGGCGGACGTCAGAAGACAGTCCGCCCTTTGGTCAGCCTGCGGAACGGAAAGCCCTGTCCTAAGAACAGACCATTCGTCCGGGAAAGCTGGGTTATTTCTTCGGCGTGGCCGAGGCCGCCGGCGAGACCCCGCTGGTGGTCGGGCGGTTCTTGTTCAAGGCGGAGATGATGTCGTCGCTAAACTCCATGCTGTCCTTGGAATGCAGCACGATTTGCACGCCGTTCAGGCTCTGCCCGGATTTATCGAAGACCAGGTCATAATTATCCGACTTCACCTTGTCGTCGACGAGCTTCATGATTTCCTCGACGATCTGATTGCGCATGCGCACGGCTTGCTCCTGCAACTGCTTCTCGCGGCTGTTCTTGAAATCATTGATTTCGTTTTCCAGTGTGCGGACCTGTTGAATCTTGTCATCTCGCTTCTTGGTCCGGTCCGCCCGGGCACTGGAACTCAAGGCGGCATTGTCGATGTCCTTGTTCAACTGATTAATCTCATCCAGCAACTCCTTGTGCGACTCCATGCGGTCGTCGAGTTCCTTTTTGGCCACTTCGCGCGCGTCGTTGATCTTGTTTTCCGCGTCCTTGGTCTTGTAGTAGCCGCTGAACACTTTATTCATGTCGACGACACCAATTTTGCTTTGGGCTTGTGCGCCGGTCGCGCCTGCAAACAGGAGGCCGAGAACAACGCTGGAGAGGGCTAGGGTAGTTTTCATTCGTAAGGTCGTACTTAGACCGAGCCTAAGCGGCTTCGTTCAAAATTGATAGCCGACATTGAAGCTAAATACTCCACTGCGGCGCTTGTTGTATCCGTCGTTCAACAGCGGATAGCCATAATCCAGCCGCAAGGGGCCGATCGGGAGATCCAGGCGCACGCCCAGGCCGACGTCCATGTTCAGGCCGCCACCGAACTCGATGTTGGACGTATCGGAGCCGTGCGCGTTGGGGACCGGCGTCTTCGGATCGGTGTCGATGCGGTTGGGATCGCGGCGGAAATCGGAGCGTTTGTAGTAGGTTTGGGGCGCGAAATCGAAGCCTTGTTGATTGACGAAGCCGCCGTCATAGAAGAACGCGCCTCGCACCCGGTTGATGATCGGGTAAGTATACTCCCCCGTGGCGCGGACCAGGGTCCGGCCGCCGACCGGGTTGCCCTTATAATCCTTGGGACCGACCTTGCGGAAGGCGAAGCCGCGCAGATTATTGGCGCCGCCGAGATAGAGGCGATCAAAGACCGGGACGCGATCACCACCGTCGAACGTGTCGACGCCGGCGATCTCGCCGTTGAAGAGCAGGATGCTATCGAAGGGCAAGGCGATGTAATGCGCCGCCGTCAGATCGACACCGACGATATCTGTGTTGCCGCCGAGCGGGCCGCCGGCGATGTAGGGCGAAAAATCCACCCGCGTCCCGCGCCGGGTCAGGAAGTTGCTATCGCGCGTATCGTAGCTGAAATCCGCCCGCAAAGCGCTGCGCGTGCGGGTGCCGACCTCCTGCTGCAGGATGGTGGAATCCGTGTTGACGTTGTTGATGTTCACGTCTTCAAAGCGGTATTCCAGGCTGACGGCGGTGAACCGCGTCAGGCCACGGCGCACGTTGATGTCAAAGCCGAGATTCTGCTGATCGTAGTCGTTGCTGATGTAGTTGCTATCGTGATAGAACGCCTCGCCGCCGACGGCCAGATGGGTGTTCAGGAAGTACGGTTCCGTCAGGGAGAGCACGAAATCCTTGCGCACCACGCCGTACTGCAAAAGCAGGCGGAACCGCTGGCCGCCACCCGTGAAATTCGGGAAATTGGTGATATCGAAGTTGGCCTGGGTCAGTTCGATCTGGCCCAGCAGACTGTCGATGGAACTGAAGCCGGCGCCGAAGCTGAGTGAGCCGGTACGCTTTTCCTCGACGAGCACGTCAAGATCCTTGCGGTCCGGCACCGCCGTATCGCTCGGAGCGGTGTCGACCTTCTCGAAGTAACCGAGGTTCTCGAGCCGTTTCTTGCCCGCTTCCACCAGGACGGTGTTGTAGATGTCGCCCGGGGCGAGCGGGATTTCACGGCGGATGACCTTGTCCTTGGTCAGCGTGTTGCCCTCGATATTGACCCGTTCGACAAAGGACTGGCCGCCCTCGTCGATCTTGTAAAGCAGGTTGACCCGGCCGGGACCGGCCGGCGTAGCTTCCGGCGTGACGCCGCGATCGCTATCGACGTCCACATACCCGCGCGAGCCATAGTAGTCCTTGATCGTTTTCACGTCATCCTTCAGGCCCTTAGGCGAGTAGATGGCGTTTTCCTTCATCTTCAGGAAACGGCGGATTTCGGCGTCCGTGAAAATCTTGGTTCCCTCGAAGCCCAGCTTGCCGACATGGTATTGCACGCCTTCGTGGATGGTGATGACCAGATTGACGTCCCCGCTCGTGAGGGTCTCCAGCCGGGTCTGCGGAATGTCGATATCAATGTAACCCTTGCTCTGGTAGAGATCGCGGATGCTATCGAGATCCTCGTGCAGCTTGGCTTGATCGAGCCGCCCGGTCTTATCGATGAAGGCGATGAAGGTCGCGCCGCGCGTGCCCTTCATGGTGAAGCGCAACTGGCTGCTCTTGATGTGCGTATTGCCCTCGAAGCGCACCGCGCGCAAAACGCCGCGCGCGCCTTCCGCGACGGTAAAGGTGATCGTGGCGGTATTGTCCTTGTCGTCCATCGCAATGTCCGACTTCACGTCGACGTTCTGAAAACCGTGGTCGTGGTAGTAATCGAGGAGCTTCTGGCGATCCTGCTCGACCACTTCTTCATTGAGCACCTTGCCCTTTTTCGAGGTGAGCTGGCGCGCGAGCTTGCCGAGGGAAAACTTGGTTGCTCCCTGGATGACGATCCCTTTGATGGTCGAGCGGGTCTGCACAATGACGATGACCTTGACGCCGTCCGGCAGCGGTTCGCTGAAGATACGGACATTGGTGACCTCGCCGGTGGCGATCAGGTTGCGGATATCGTCCTCGGCGCCCGTCTGGGAGAACGGCTGCCCGATGGTGGTGCGCATGTTGGCCAGAATGCGCTCACGGCTCACGCTGGGTTTGCCCGCATACTGCACGTCGATGGCCCGCACGGTGGGACCGGTGGGAGCGAGCAAGGCTTGCGCGCCCGCGCGGGGCAGACCAATCCCCAGTCCGCCCACGAACCAAACGCAAAGCGCGACCAAAACCAGGCGGGCGACGATGCGCGAAGAAACGGAATATTTCATATGGCGGGAGTTCATCCCGGACGGAAGACAACAGTGAAAAAGGCGGCGAAGGCGGAAGTGGCGCCAAAAATCGAAAATTCGGGTGGAAAGGTCAAGCAGCGTTTTTCCCCTGGGTACCGTAGCGTCCGGATGGGCGCGGGACGCGGCGGAAGATTATGGTGGACCGGCCAAGGCCGAAGCCGGACGGCGCCGCGAAATGATTGGCAAATCCGCATTCGCCTTCCACTCCGTTACCGATAAATTCATCCGCCATGAACATCCCGCGCTTCCCTCTCGTCGCCGCTACCTGCGGTCTTTTGCTCACCGTCGCTCCGGCCGCCTTCGCCGATGGCAAGGAGTATCAGATGACCGGGCCAATCGTTTCCATGACGGAGACGACGTTGGTGGTGCAGAAGGGCAAGAGCAAGGAAAACTGGGAGTTCACCAAGAGCCCGGCCACCGAGGGCGGGGCGGATTTGAAAGTGGGCGACCGCATTACCGTCAAGTACTCGATGGTCGCGAGTTCGGTCGAGGAGAAGCCCGACAAGACGGCCAAGCCGGCGGCCTCGCCCGCGCCGAGCGGCAGCCCGGCCGCCAGTCCCGCCAAGTAACGGCGGCTAAACGAGCTGGTACCAGTTGTCGCGGCGGCGCGGCTGGTATCCCATGTCCGCGATCAGGCGCTCGATCTCGGGCGCGTTCAGGCGGAAGGACGTACCGGCGCTGCTGACGACGTTTTCCTCCATCATGACGGAGCCGAAATCGTTGGCGCCGTATTTGAGCGCGATCTGGCCGATTTTTGGGCCCTGGGTGACCCAGGAGCTTTGGACGTTGGCGAAGTTATCCAGAAAAATGCGGGAGAGCGCCTGCATGCGCAGGTATTCGGCGGTCCCCACGGGGTTCGCGCGCAAGCGGGTATGCTCCGGCTGGAAGGTCCAGCAGATAAATGCGCTGAACCCGCAGGTGGCATCCTGCTGATCGCGCAGCCGCTGGAGATGTTCGAAGCGTTCCGCCACGGTTTCGACATGGCCGAACATCATCGTCGCGCTGGTGGCCAGACCCAGCTCGTGGGCAATGGCCATGACCTCCAGCCAGCGATCCGAGTTGCATTTGAGCGGCGCGATTTTCTGGCGCACCCGGTCCACCAGAATTTCCCCGCCGCCTCCCGGAATGGAGCCGAGACCCGCCGCCTGGAAGCGCGTGATGACTTCGCGCAACGGCATTTGGAACACTTCGGCGAAATGATTGAACTCGGGCGGGCTGAAACCGTGAATGTTGATGTGCGGGTATTTCTCCCGGATGTGGCCGAGTAGATCAAGGTACCAATCGAGGGTGAGTTTCGGGTGGTGGCCGCCCTGCATGAGGATCTGGATGCCGCCGGCAGCGGTGAGTTCGTCCAGTTTTTGGTCGATCTGCTCCAGAGAGAGGACGTAATGGTCCGCGTCCTTTTCGGTGCGGTAGAACGCGCAGAACTTGCAGTAAACGTTGCAGACGTTCGTGTAGTTGATGTTGCGGTCGATGATGTAGGTCACGACCTCCTCGCCGTGTCCGCCGTAGGCGGCGGCCTTCGCCTGGTTGCGGCGCACATCGGCGAGTTGGGCGAGATCGGCGGAGGCCGCGTCGCGGTAGAGGGCCAGCGCGTCATCGCGGGTGATGCGTGCGCCGCCGAGCACTTTGTCGACCAGGGCGGGATCCAGGCGGTTGCTCATGCTATGTCGAGTGTACGGCGCGCCGGCGGCTGGCGCAAGAAAGGCGCCTGGAGTGTCAGGCTCGCGGCCCAATCTCTGGTTGCATCCGGCCCCCGCCGATGACACGATGCTGGTTCGAAGTCCGAGCAGCGATGGTGGCCGTAGCTCAATGGTAGAGTCCCAGATTGTGATTCTGGTTGTTGCGGGTTCGAGTCCCGTCGGTCACCCCGGTGCTTTTGATCGGCTTCGCAAATGCTGCTATATCGGGTGTTCAAAGCCTTGTCACATTCCTAACCAAATGGCTTGTCCCGGCCGGACTCCTGCATGAGAATGGAAGAGAAACGTTTGCGCTGGATTAGAATGGAACTGATGTGGGATTAAATTGGAGTCTTTGGAATGAACACTAACTTCAAAACTGATTTTCTGACGGCCTCGTCGACGTTTGTCATCGGGATGGGTTCCGTGCTGAACGTGGGGGGAAATTATTTCCGCCATAACAGGTCTGCGACGGCTGAGGAAGCCGACCGAGTCGCTCTGGAGAGTGATTGGGCCATTATCGGCCAGGAACTCCGCGCCGGGCTAGAGCGGATCAAGCAGGAACGGCGCTGAGCGCTTTCGGAGCGTGTTCTCCGACTAATCGATGCCGGCACAACCTTCTCGGCAGGAACGAAGATTAGCCGCGCGGGAGACGGCAAGAGAGTTGGGCCAGCTTGTGGCGACTCAAACCACCATTACGGCGCGATCCGGTCCGCTGCCCCCCGCGGAAGAACTGCTGGAGTACGAACGGATTGCGCCGGGCTGCGCTGAACGTCTGCTGAAGATGGTCGAAAATCAGTCGGCACATCGTATTCAGATCGAGAGTCTCGTGATCGCCAGTCAGCAGAAACAAAGTATCCGTGGTCAGATGTGCGGTTTGGTCATTGGTTTGGTGGGAATTTTGGCAGGCGCGACGCTGGCATACCTTGGGCACGATTGGGTGGGCGGAATCATTGCTGGCACAACGGTCACCGGGCTTGTATCCGTGTTCGTGATCGGAAAGCAGCAGCAAAACGCAAATCTTTCCGAGAAGAGTCCGCGGTAAATGGGGGTTTCAAAGCGGGACAGTCGCGCAAAGCGTCGTCTCAATGCGGGCGTTATGGTAAGGTGTCTTCCGAGCCATGTTTGCAAACTCCCTCTTCGTTCGTGCCATCATCGTAGCGGCTCTCTTCTGTTGCACGGGTGCGGCGCGTTCCCAGGAAAACGCGCCCGCCGGTCCGGGGTTGGCACCCGCTGTACCTCTGGCACCCGCCGTACCGGCTCCGATCCCTGCCGCGACGCCGGCCAGCGCGGCGGCGCCCGCTCCGAAGCCGGATGCCGCCATCGAAAATAGCGTCGTCAAAATCTTTGCCACGGCCCGCTATCCTGATCCTTACAGGCCTTGGACCAAGCAGGCGCCGCAGGACTTCACCGGCAGCGGCGCGATCATCAGTGGCCACCGCATCCTCACCAATGCGCACGTCGTGTTGTACGCGAGCCAGATCCAGGTGCAGGCCAACCAGGCCGGCGATAAAATCGGCGCTACGGTCGAAGCCATCGCCCCGGGGATCGACCTGGCCGTCCTCAAGCTCGATGACGAGGCCTTCTTCGACACGCACGCGCCTCTGGCCTTGGCCAAGACCCTTCCCGGCATCAAGGACGCCGTCATGGTCTACGGTTACCCGGAAGGAGGAACCAGCCTCTCGATTACCAAGGGCATCGTCTCCCGCATCGAGTTCGTGCCGTACAACCCGCCTGTCCAGGGGCTGCGCATCCAGATCGATGCCGCCATCAACCCGGGCAACTCCGGCGGCCCCGCCATTGCCGGGGATCACATGATCGGCCTGGCTTTCAGCCGCTTGCAAGGGGGCGCGGAGAACATCGGCTACATCATCCCCGGCGAGGAAATCGAACTTTTCCTCACCGATGTGGCGGACGGCAAATACGACGGCAAGCCGGCCATGTTCGACCATTATCAAACGCTGGAAAATCCTGCGTTGCGCACCTTCCTCAAGCTGGATAAAGCCGTCGCGGGCATCGTTATCCATCAACCCGATAGCGACGCCGCGGATTACCCGCTCAAGCAATGGGACGTGATCACGCAAATCGGCGACACCCCGGTGGACGATCAGGGCATGGTGCGATTGGGCGATTTGCGCGTCAATTTCAAGTACATGGTCCAGAAGATCGCGCGCGACGGCAAAGTGCCGTTGATGCTGATTCGGGCGGGCCAGGAGATGAAGGTCGAACTGCCGGTCTCGGCCAAGCGGCCCTCGCTGCTGGCGGAGTCCGACGGCGGGTACCCGGCCTATTTTGTCTGCGGACCTTTGTCGTTTACGGAGGCGAACGTGCTGTTCGTTAGCGGCCTGGGCGGCAACCGCGGCGGCAACTACATGGGCGCGCTATTGGCGCGCGGCAGTCCTTTAATTGGGCGTTTAACCGACAAGCAGAGCTTCGCGGGTGAGCGGTTAGTGGTCGTATCCTCGCCGTTCTTCCCGGACAAGCTGGCCAACGGCTATGGCAACCCGTTCGCGGAAGTCGTGAGCACGGTCAACGGGATATCCATTCGCAATCTGGCGCATCTGGTGGAGGTCCTGCGCGACACGAAGGATGAATTCATCACGATCGAATTTGCCGGGCGGGGCGGGGAGACCGTGGTGTTTCCTCGCGCCGGGATGCTGGCCGCGACGGACGAGATATTGACCGATAACGGCGTCCGCAGCCAAGGGTCCCCGGATATGCTGGCGATCTGGAACAAGAAGTAGGCGCGTCCTTTCCGGAGCTCCACTGGGAAGCGCTGCCAGGTTAGAACACCCACTGCCGGTCCGAAGGTTCAATTACGATGTTCGTCGCCCGGATCAACTCGCAGGCGCCGCCCCCGGTGTCCTCGCGGGTAAGCGAACTGCGCCAGGTAAAGCCGTTGCGGCCGTTGACCTCCACCAAGGCGCCCTCGATCCAGACAAGATCGTTCGCGCGGACTGCCCGCAACGCGCGTCCGACCGTATCGTCGGCGGGGATGATGTGATTGTTCGAGCTATGCGTTTCGATCTCGCGTTTGGGTAGCGGCGATCCGCCCGGCTCCCAGGAGAAGAGATAGAAGCGGCCGTGTTGCGTAATGGACAAGCGGTCGTAAACCGCCCAATCGGACATTCGTCCCCAGCCGAGGGCGAGATCGACGGGGGCGATCTTGGCTCCGGCATCATAGCCGTAATTCTTGACGCTGAGTACCCGGGCATGGATGCGATAACTCGCCAGCGCCACCGCCGACGCCGCCTCTCCCACCGGCCACTGGTTAGGTCCGGTCTCCACCATGCCTTGTTGCGGTTCTTCGGGCGCGGCCACGCCGGCGAGCGGATGGTGGACGCGGTCCAGTTCGAGCCACGACGCGCCGGCGAGCACGAAGGCCAGCAGGAGAAGCCAGCCGCGTAAGCTCATGGCTACCACCGATGAGCAGCTTGCCTGCCGCGGGCGGAGCGATGGACCGGCTGCTATCTGGTCACGAAGAGCACGCCGGCCTGCCGCCGCACGTGTCTATCGCCGGGTAAGTTGACTTTCGACGGGCCGTCCGCAGCAGTGTCCAGCAGGCCGCGGACGAGTTCCACCTCACGAAAACCTACCCCTGTGGCGTTGCGGGAGTCCAGCCATGCGCGTAGCAATCGCCGTTGTTTGGCGACCGGCTCCGCCCGCACGCGAGCCACCGGCAATCGCGCCGGCAAGGGTGGATCGCCGGCCAGTAGTCCGCCGATCCAGTCCTCTTCCGCGCCCAGGATTTCCGCCGCGCGCCAGAGCGCGAGGCGGACGTCCCGCCCCATGGCTTGCGAGAGCGCGGGCAAAATCTCGGCGCGTAGACGGTTGCGGGTGTGGGCGCCGGTGTCGGCGTTGGTCGCATCCTCGCGCCAAGCCAGGCCATGCCGCGCCAGGTACTCGTCGATTTCCGGGCGCCACACGCCGAGCAGCGGCCGCACGATCCGCAATCTGCGCCGGCCGAGACATTGCCGCGACTCGACCCGCATGGCCGCCAAACCAGCCGGACCCGCTCCGCGCAACAGATTGAAAAGAAACGTCTCCACCTGGTCGTCGGCGTGGTGGGCGAGGAACAGGGTGCGGCAGCGATGGCGCACACCCGCCTGAAAAAAAAACTGGTGCCGCGCGTCGCGGGCGGCAGTTTCCACGGATCGCTTCGAAGTGCGCGCCAGGGACGCCACATCAACCCGCTCCAGGTCCGCCGGCAACCCCAGTTTGTCCGCCAGACGCGCCACAAAACGCGCGTCCGCCCGCGCCGCGCGTCCTCGCAGGCCGTGATCCAGATGCGCTACCACCAGCCGCCCATAACCCAAGGCCACCAATCCGTGCAGCAAAGCCACGGAGTCCCGTCCGCCAGACACCCCAATGAGGTACTTCGCCTTGGCCGGATAAGCCCGCAGCGCGCGTTCCAGCTGCTCCTCGAACGCCGCCTGCCCAGGACGCGTTGCCATGGCGCCAGCGCGGGTCAGCCGATCTGCTTGCCCCGAAAATACTCGTGCAAAGGCTCGGGCAGCAGGAGGGAGCCGTCCGGCTGCTGGCAGCTTTCCAATAACGCGACAAAGAGCCGCGGCAACGCCGTGCCCGAACCGTTCAAGGTGTGGCAGAAGCGGTTCTTGCCCGTGGCCGCATCCTTAAACTTCAAATTCATGCGCCGCGCCTGATAGTCCTCGAAATTCGAGCAACTGGAGACTTCGAGATAGGCTTTCTGCGCCGGCGCCCAGACCTCGATATCGTAGGTCTTGGCCGAACCGAACCCCAGATCGCCCGTGCAAAGCTCGATGACGCGGTAATGCAATCCCAGTAATTGCAGCACCTTTTCGGCATCCGCCGTCAGCGCCTCCAATTCGGCATAGCTCGTCTCCGGCGCGGCGATCTTGACGAGTTCCACCTTGTCGAACTGATGCAGCCGGATCAATCCCCGCGTTTCGCGGCCCGCCGACCCGGCTTCACGCCGGAAACACGGGGTATAGGCGACCAGCTTCTTGGGCAGGGCGTCCGCGGCGAGAATTTCTTCGCGGTGCAGGTTGGTCACCGGGACCTCGGCCGTCGGCGTGAGGAAAAGCGTGTTTTCCTCCAGGCCGTACATGTCGTCCTCGAACTTGGGCAACTGCGTGGTGCCGACCATGCACTCGCGCCGGACCACGAAGGGCGGGCTGATCTCATAGTAACCGTGCGCCCCGGTGTGCAGATCGAGCAGAAAACTGATCAGGGCGCGTTCGAGGCGCGCGCCGGCGCCGGTAAAACAGGCGAAGCCGCTGCCGCTGATTTTGACCGCGCGTTCGGGGTCGAACAACCCCAGCCGTGTCCCGATGGCCAGATGATCTTCCGGTTCGCGCCCGAGCAGCGCCGCGTGGTCCGGCTTCTCGCCCCAGGTGCGCACGACGGGATTATCGGCGGCGTCGCGGCCGATGGGGGCGGCGGCATGCGGCAGATTGGGGATGCCCAGCAGTAGGACGCGTTGCTCGTCGTCGGCCGCAGTGGCTTCGCGATTGAGAGAGGCAATCTGGTCGCCGATCCCCCGCACTTCAGCTTCCAGGCCGGACGTCTCCTCGCCGCGCGCGCGTTTTTGGCCGATCTCCTTGCTCAGGCGGTTGCGCTGGGCGTTGCAAGCCTGCAACTCGGTTTCCACCCGGCGCCGGCGCGTATCGCAGGCGAGGACCTGGTCGATGCCGGCGCCGTCCGCGGAGCCGCCGCCGCGCGTGGCCAGGCGGGTCTTGACGAAGTCGGGCTGATCGCGAATGAGGCGGATATCGAGCATGGCGGGGGCCGGGCGGGCTTGGGATAGGTAGCGGCCCGCGCGGGAAAAGACAAGCTAGTGCGGAAATTGGACGATCAGTTGGCCGTCGACGACTTCCACCGGAAACGACTGAAGCCGGCAGCCAGGGTTGGCCAGGCAGGCGCCGGTGGCGAGATCGAAGTCCCAGGCATGCCAGGGACAGCGGAGGATTTCGCCCGTCAGCTCGCCACGACAAACGGGCGCGCCGGCGTGCGGGCACGAGTTGAGATAAGCGCGGTAACCGTCCGCCACCTTGAACAGGCCGATCTCCGTGCCGTGCACCGTGACGATGCGGCAGCGCCCAGGCACGATGTCATCCACAGCCGCTACAGGGTGTGACTGCATATATATAGAGAGAGGAGGGATCGTGCCGGAGCCGGCAGCGCCGGGCAAGGCCTGTGCGGTCCCAAGTCGCGAGTTGTCACCGCGGCACGCTGCTCGCATGATGGCCGCCAAGCTTTCTGCCCGATGCCATCGCCCGATTCCGTCCCTTTCGCCAGTTCCGAACCAGCCCCACCCCGGCAAGCGATCGTCGTCCTGGGCATGCACCGCAGCGGGACGTCGGCGGTGGCGGGTTGTCTGCAGCGTCTGGGTGTGGACTTCGGCCCGCGCCTCATGCCGCCGACGCCCGACAACGCCCGCGGCTTCTACGAGCACATCGATATCGTCAATCTGCACGACCGCCTGCTGCTCGCCGCCGGTTCTCACTGGGATGACCCGGCGCCCCGGTCCCCCGAGTGGCTCTCGACAGAACGTACGGCACGGTTTCGGGAGGATCTGCGGATGCTGCTGCGGCGCGACTTCCCGTCCGCGCCGCTCTGGGGCCTCAAAGACCCGCGCTTATGCCGCTTGCTGCCTTGGTGGCAGCCGCTCTGGGCGGAATTCCAGACCGAGCCCTTGTTCGTGATCGTTTTGCGCGATCCGCGGGAAATCGCGGCCTCGCTGGGCCGCCGGGACGGGTTTTCGGCTGGCAAGGCCTACCGGCTTTGGTTGGACCACATCCTGGCCGCCGAACGCGACACGCGCCAAGCCAAACGCGTCTTCCTCGATTTCGCCGGCTTCCTGGCGAATTGGCGGCAAGCATTGGCACCGGTCGGTGCGCTGCTCGGGCAGCCCTGGCCCATCCTGCCGGAGAACAGCGCTGCCGGCGGTGGCGAGCCGTTCGTCGACGGCTCGCTGACGCGGGCGAGGGAGCTTGCCGCGCCCGGCGACGTGCCCTCGTGGGTGGAGGAAGTCGACTCCGCCGTGCGGCAGCAACGGCTGGCCGGCTCCGAACTGTCCAAGGTTTTGGACCGGGTGGCCACGCAAGTAGAAGCCGCTCAGTCGCTGTATGGGAGCGCGGAAGAACGCGTCGGCGACCATGCCCGCGAGTACACCGCGCTTCGGGAACAAGCGCGTTGGTACGAGGCGGAATGGCAGAAGGCGCGCAAGGGCTGGGAGGGTAGTCGCGCCAAGCTCATGAAGAGGTCCGAAGAGGCCGAAGCAGCCAAGAACCGCATTCTCGCACTGGAGACAATGCTTGCAGATATGAGAATGGCAAAGTTATCAGATGTGAGAAAAAGGAGGGGGCTTTGGGCTCGGGTTTGTCGCGCTTTTTGGCCGTTCTAGGCGCCTGTTTGTGAGGATGGGGGTTGTGTAAACTTCTCTGGGTATTGTAGTTGTGTAGTTGTTCGTCTTGAGGTCTGCTCCCGGCTTTCGCCGGTTCGCTCGGGTCGGTCGCCTGCTCCCAGGGAGCCCGTGGCACCGGTCATGCATTAGGTAGGTCTGTCCAGTTGACCGTCAGTCAGACCATCCATCCTCAAGCTCTATTCTCATGAATGCATTGACCCGCTTCCTTTCGCTGTCCATCCTGCCCCTCTGCGCTTTTTCCGCTTCGGTGGTCTCGGCTGCTTCCTTCTACACCCAGCCCAACCCCTCCAACGAAGAGCAGTACCTCTTGGAGCGCATCAACGCCGCCCGGGCCAATCCCACCGCTGAAGGCCAGATGCTCGCCGGGATCACCGATCCCGAGATCAGCCGCTACTACAGCTACTACAGCGTCGATCGTAACCAGTTGATCACCGACTTCTCCAGCTACGCGGCCAAGCCGCCCCTGGCCATGAACGCCGATCTGTCGGCTTCGGCCCGCCAGCAGTCCCTCGATCAGGCCACCCATGGCTTCCAGGGCCACAACAGCTTCGATGGCACCACCTTCGACGTGCGCATCTCCAGCTACGGCTACCAGTGGAGCGCTTTGGGCGAGAACGTCTTTGCTTACGTCGAAAACCCGTTCTTCGGCCATGTCGGGCTCAACGCGGACTGGGGCGTGCCTTCGCTCGATCACCGCGCCAACATCATGAACTACGATTCGGGCTTCCCGACGTTCAAGGAAATCGGCATCTCCTATGTGTCGAGCAGCCTGCCGAACTTCGGGCCTTACGTGATGACCGAGGATTTCGGTACGCCGCTCGACACGAGCGAGTCGTTCCTGGTGGGCGTGGTTTACAATGACGCCAACGGCAACGGTTCCTACGATGTGGGCGAGGGGTTGGGCGGGGTGACGATCACGACCGACACGGGCGCCTACTACACGACGACGAGCGCTTCGGGTGGCTACGTGCTGCCGCTGCCCACGGGTTCGGGCACCATGACGATCACCGCTTCGGGCGGAGCCCTGGGCGCTCCCCGGGTGACGACGATCACCTACGGCAACTCGACCAACGTGAAGGCCGACTTCACCACCGCCCAGGCCAGCGGCCCGGCCCCGGCCGCCCTGCCGATCGTCAAGATCAAGGCGTCGGCCACCACCCTGACCCCCGGCAGCGCCCCGAGCGTGATCACGATTGCCCGCAGCGGCAACAAGAGCGCGGCTCTTCCCGTGGCCTTGAGCTTTAGCGGCACCGCCATCCCCGGCGTGGACTGCACCGCCCTGCCCTCCAGCGTCACGATCCCGGCCGGCGCCCGTTCGGTCGATCTGCCCGTCCAAGCCACCTCGGTGGCCACCACTTCCGCCCTGGCCAATGCCAACTCACCCACCAAGAAAATCAAGATCAAGTTGCAGAGCGGCGCCGGCTACCTGGTCAGTAGCGACGCCCAACTGGCCAAGGCGGCCGTCAAAATCTGGGCGCAGAACTAAAACCCTTCTGCGATTCGAAGACAGTCCGCCCAATAAAGGTCAGTAGCAGCCAGCGGCCGATTCCCTTATGGATGGGGGAACCGGCCGCTTCTGCTTTTGTGACAAACTCTTAGGCGTCCGGGTCCTTCAGTTCGTCGGTTTGGAGGTTGCGGGCGGCTTGCTCGATGGTGTGCACCAGGGGCAGTTCCACTTCGTTGGACATCGCCTCCAAGTCCCGGAACTTGCGCGCGGTCACCAGGACTCGCGTCTCCAGGCTGCCGACGGCCTGATTGTACGCCTTGGTCGCGTTTTCCAGGCTGGTCCCGACCCGTGCGAAATGCTCGCCCAGGGTGCTCAGGCGCTTGTACAGGTCCCGGCCCAATTCACTGATGACCATGGCGTCGCGCGAGAGCGCTTCCTGCCGCCAGCCGTGAAAAACCGCCCGCAACAGCGCGATCAACGTCGTCGGCGTCGCCAGGATGATCTTGCGCTCCACGCCATGCTCGATCAACGCGCCGTCATGCTCCAGCGCCGCGCTGAAGAAGTTCTCCCCGGGCAAAAAAAGCACGACGAACTCCGGCGCTTCCCGGAACTGCTCCCAATACGCTTTCTTGGTCAGCGCATCGATATGGCTGCGAATGTGGCCCGCGTGCCGGCGCAAATGCTCGAGCCGTTCATTATCGTTGGTGGCGCGGGCGGAATCGAAGTAGGCGTCGATGGGCGCCTTGGCATCGACCACCACGGTCTTGCCGGCGGGGAGGCGCACCAGCAAATCCGGCCGTAAGCGCCCTTCCTCGGTCTGCACGCTGGTTTGCTCCGTGAAATCGCAATAGTTGAGCATACCGGCCAGCTCGACCACTCGACGGAGCTGGATTTCGCCCCAGCGGCCCCGCACGTTCGGCCGGCGCAGGGCATTGATGAGGTTGGAGGTTTCGCCGCGCAGGAGGTGTTGGACTTCGAGCAGCGAATGCACCTGGGTCGTCAACGATTCATAGGCGCCGACGCGGGCGCGTTCGAGTTCGTTGATCTTGCCATCGACTTTTTCGAGCGACTCGCGCATGGGTCGCACGAGCGAGTCGATGGCCTGCTGACGCCGGTCGAGATCGCCGCGCGCGCCTTCCTGGAAGGTCTTCATGGCGGTGTTGGCGAGTTCCAGGAAGGACTGGTTATTGTTGCGCAGGGCGTCGGCGGAGAGAGCCTTGAAGGCGTCCGAGAGCTCCGTGCGGGCGCTTTCGAGCAGGCGCAGTTGGGCGGTATGCGATTCGCGTTCGGTTTCGAGCCGGGTTTCCAGCTCCGCGTTGAGCGCTTGCAGGTTGCCGTGTTCGTATTGGAGGACTCGCAGGCCTTCCTCGAGTTCCGGCACGCGGGCGTTGCGCATTTCGGCGGCGGCGCGGCGCTCGCCTTCGGCGCGCAATTCACCCGTGTACGTGGCGTAAAGTTCCTCGCGCACGCGGCTGGCGGCGAGTTCGCGTTGCTGGCGCAGGATGAACCAGAAAATTAGGCTGGCGATTGCCAGGGCCACCCCGCAGCCATAGTAGAATTCGATCGGCATGATAGCGCAGACGCTTTTTGAGCCTGAGGGCAGGCAGGCGCGGTTGTCAATGGCTTCACCCCGGGCTGGTGCGATCCGCTCCGCCCGGTATTCTGGGAGGTATGGCCAGCCAAATCCGGACACGCGCCTTGGGCTTTGCCGTGTTCATGCTGGCGGTTGCCTATCTCGTCTGCTGGTGCTTTCTCCGCACCGACCCGCCTAGTGGCGAGCCTGAGGCAAGCGGCGGCGCGGCGCCATCTCCGGGATTCGCCGCGACCGAGCAGCTGAAGGTGACTTTTTGGAACGTCGAATGGTTCCCCGGCCAGCGCCCGAATGCCTCGGAACCGAAACGCCGCGCCCACGTCGCCGCGGTGGCGCCTGTCATCGCCCGTCTGAATCCGGACATCCTCGGTTTGGAAGAAGTGGCCGATCGCGGCGCGGCCCAATTGGTCATCAATCAGCTCGCCGGCTTCAAGGTCGATGTGTGCTCCGAGTTCACCCGCGACGGCGCGCCCAGCGGACAACAGGAGGTGCTTTGCAGCCGCCTGCCGCTCATCCAGGGCTCCTGGGAACGCTGGCAAGCCGGCCGGAACGGCGTCTTGCCGCGGCGCGGGTACGCGTTCGCGGCTTACCGGCTGCCCACAGGTGGAGTCGCACTGGTTTACGGCTTGCATCTGAAGAGCAATCGCCTCGATGAAAACGGGGGCCCGGAAATCAACGTGGCCGAGCGCGAGGAAGCGATGCGTCAATTGCTGGCGCACGATCAGGCGATGACGGTGGCTTATGCTCGGATGGGCGCGGTGGCTGTCACGATCGTGGCGGGGGACATGAACACGTCCCTAGACGATCCCCGCTTCGCCGCCGAAACGACCTTGCGCGATTTGCGCAGCCGGGGACAATTCCGCTGGGCTTGGGAGGGCGTGCCGGCGGCGGCGCGGCTGACGCTGCCGGCGGAGGGGCGTTATCCATCGGTCTGCTTCGATCACCTCTTTTTCCGCGGGGACGGCGTACGTTTGCTGAGTTGCGCGATGGAACCGACGGATCGAACCGCCAGCGATCACCGTCCCGTCACCGCGGTGTTTGCAATTTCCAAATCGCGGTAGACGAAACTGCTCGCGCGCTGCGAGTGGGTGTGCCAAGAACTCCCGTATGAGGACAAGGCAATTTGGCCGCCGGCGTGTGGCCCTCGTCTGCTGGAGCGTGGCCTGGCTGGCGTGCGCTGGATTTTTCGTGAGCCTGCTGCACGCGGCGGATCCAGCTACTTTCACGGTGGGCGCGTTCACTTTTCAGCGGCCTGCGGCGTGGACCTGGGTGCCGGTGAACTCGGCCATGCGCAAGGCGCAACTGCATGTCGCCGACCCCGCCAATCCGAGCGGGCCGGGTGTTGACATCGTCTTTTTTCACTTCGGCGCGGGCCAGGGGGGCGGCGTCGACAGCAACGTTTCCCGGTGGCTGGGGCAGTTCGAGGAAAAGGGCGCTGAGCTGAAGTCCACGATCGAGAGTGCCGACATCAAGGGCACCAAGATCACGCGGGTCAGGGTCGCCAGCGGGACGTTCAGTAGCGGCATGCCTGGCGGCCCAACCACTCCGTTGCCGGCCTACGGCCTTTACGGCGCAATTCTCGAAAGTCCGCAGGGAGACGTGTTCGTTAAGATGACGGGGCCCGCCGAACTCGTCCAAGCCGCCGCACCCGCCTTCGAGGCGATGTTGCAAAGTCCTTTCTGATGGCCAGGCGCGGCGACGATGGCAGCGGGAGCGGCCAGCCCTGGCTGGGTACGGCGCTGCTGGCGGGGGCGCTGGTCATTGGCGTCGGCCTGCTCGTGGCGCTGTTCGCGTTGCCGGCCAAACCCGCGCCGGAAACCGCCACCGACGAGCTGGCGCACCTCAAAATGCTCGGCCTCGCGCTCAAGCTGCACGCGGAGGAACACGCCGGGAAATTCCCGGCCAGCATCGCGGACATCGATTGGCGCCAGAACCTGCCCGGCATGAAATGGGCGGGCCTGCCGGCGGCGGTCAGCCGCTTCCACGATCCGGCGACCGGCAGCCTGATGCAGTGGACGTACTATCCCGGCCACACCGATGCTGACCAGCCGCTCACCATCCTGGCCGCTTCGCCCGTGACGGTGGGCGCGGAAAAGGATAAACGCCTGGTCGTTCGTCTCAATGGCACCGCCGAGGTCCTGGATGAGGCGACTTTTCAGTTCGAAAACAAAGTGCAGGCGAGCACGAAGTGAGGGGGTTTGCGGCCGCCGGCGGTGGATTAGGAACGATCCGTCCGGTGCTTGCCTTGACGAGTGCGGGTAGATAAGGTGCCAAATCCGCCGTTGTCCGAAGCGGGCCAGCCGCCAACCCACCCGCATGGAAAGCACCGCCGAACTCCGCGAAAACCTCAAGCGCCTGATTGTCGACCGCCTGAATCTGATCGACGTGACGCCCGATGATATCGGCGACGATATGCCGTTGTTCAAAACCGGCCTGGGCCTGGATTCGATCGACGCGCTGGAGCTGACCCTGAACGTCGAAAAGGAGTACGGCGTCAAGGTGGCCAACAGCGAACAAGCGTTGCAGGCGTTTCAAAGCGTTTCGAAGCTGGCGGAGTTTATTGAAACCCGGCGTCAGGCGGTGGCATGAGCACCATCCTTCTTCCGGAGCCCGCCGCGGCGGCCATGGCTGCCCGTGTTCGCGCCCGCGTCGCCCCGGAGCCAAGGAGCGGCGTCGGCTTGGCGGCGGCCGGCTGCCTGACGGCGTTCGGAGACGCCGCGCAGACCGTGGAACGGTTGCTGGCGGGCGACTGCGCCTTGAGTTTTCAACCGGTGCTCGGCTGCGACGGCGGCGATCTCGTGCCGCTGGCGCTCTGCAATCCCTGGCAGCCGGAAGCGGGAGAAGCGCCCCGCTGGGCAGACCCATTTTTCAAGATGCTGGCGGCGGTGCCGTCGCGGCCGTGGGGGACCGAGCGGTACCCCATCTTCATTGCGAGCAGCAATTTCGGTATCGACAACCTCTACGCGCACCACCGCCATCCGCGGCCGGGGCAACTGCCGTTCATCCTGCCGCAACGGCTGACGGATTACTTCTGCCGCACGCTGGGTTGGGGCGCCAATATCACGCACTTCTCCCACGCCTGCGTATCGTCGAACCTGGGGTTGCTCTACGCTTCCCGCCAGGTGACGGCCGGCCTGGCGGACGAGGCGCTGGTGGTGAGTTATGATTTCTTGAGCCCGTTCGTAGCGGCGGGATTTCACGCCATGAAAATCTTGATCGGCGAAATGCCGGCGCCGTACGCGGAACGTGCCTTCGGTGCGGTCGGTCTCGGCGACGGCGCGGCGTTTGCCGTGGTGGCCCCGCTCGCCGCGGGAAGCCCGACGGAAACCGGCTTCCGCTTGGAGGCGCAGGAGGGTTGCAACGAAATGTACCACTTCACCGGCAACCATCCCGACGGCGCGGGCATGGCGGAACTCGGCGCGCGGTTGCGCGAGGCGTGCGCGGGGCGGCGGGTCTGGATCAAGGGTCACGGCACGGGCACGATCGAGGCCGGACGGCTGGAAGCGCGGCACATGGCGGAGTGTTTCCCGGGATCGCCGCTGGTGAGTTGGAAGGGCGCACTCGGGCACACGCTGGGCAGTTGCGGGTTGGTCGAGATGGCGCTGGCCATGGAAAGCGTGCGGCGGGGCCGGGCGCCGGGCACAATCGGCTCCAGCGGGCCATGTTTCAGCGCGGAAGTCGCGACGGAAAATTTCGACGTGAGCGGGTTCGATGGCGCGGTTCTCAACAGCTTCGCCTTCGGCGGCGCGCATTACGCGTTTCTGCTCTGCCATGATTAGGCGTTACGTCGTGCGCGCCGCGGCGGAAGGTCTCTACGACGGCGTCATGCCGAAGGAACGGGTGGCAATCTGGGCGCGCAACTTCCCCGCGAACGCCGTGCGACGGATGTCCAGGCTCGGCTTGATGCTGGGCGAGACATTGCGCGAGTTCCCCATCGCGCCGGAGGATGCCATCGTCTACGCGACAACGTTTGCGGAGCCGATCGCGACCGAGCGTTACCTGGAGAGTTTCCCGAGCGCGAGCCCGCTGTACTTCCAAACGTCCATTCACCCGAGCGCCATTGAGCAAGTGCTCATCACGCGCGGCTGTCCGGTTCGGGAGTTGACGCCGCTGGCGGGTCAGGCGCACCTGAGCGCGCAAGCGGCCTTGATGGCGTTGCTCACGCCGACGCCCCGCGTGTTGTTGACGGGCGGCGAGGAGATCGGGACCTGGTTCCGGGATCTGGACGCCGCTTCGCACGTGGGGTTCGCATTTGCGCTCGAGCTGGCGGAGACCGTGTCCGACGAGGAGACGGCGGTGCCGGCCGAAGCGCTAGGTGAGCTGAAATGGACCGAGACGCAGACCGGCTGCGAGAAGGCTGCCGGGCAGGAGTCGCCGGTGGGCGATTTGCGCGAATTGTTCCAGGCCGTGCGCGACCGCCAGCCGCTGCGTTGCGCCAGCCCGGCCGGTGGCGAGATCGCGTTGGACTGGTTCTAGTGCCTGAGGCGAAGACTTCTGCTACGCTTCCAAGTGCCATGAACCAAGCCTGGCTTTATTGTCTGCCGCTCGGCGGCGGCATGCTGCTCGTCGCGCTTGCGCGCGGGCTGCGGCGGGCGCGCCAGGCGAGAGCCGGCGGGTTGCCGGAGAGAAACCCCGGGCCGGAGCAAGGCTACGCCTGGATTGCTTGGTCGTTGCAGCACATGCCAGGCTGGTTCAACGAATACGGGCTGCGGCTCGGCGCGGGCATCGCGGTCGCCCTGATGCCGAAGCAGCGCAACTGCTCGCGCGCCTATCTGCGCCTGGCGCTCGGGCGAGAACCGGGTTGGGGCGATGTCTGGCGGCATTTTCTCGCGTTCACCCGCTATTTGTTGCTTCGGATCGAGATCGCGCACGGGCATGAGCCGCGCGTGCGTTTCGCCGAGGGTCATGGAGATGAGCTGCGCGCCTGGCTGGCCACGGAAAAGCCGGCGTTATACGGCACGATGCATCTGGGGAATTCCGACCTGGTCGGTTTTTTCCTCGGGCACATTGGCGGGCGCATTCACATGATCCGCAAGCAGGTCGGCAATTCGGAAGAAACCGAACGGCTGGCGCGCCGCTACGCGCCCCATGTCAGCTTCATCTGGATCAACGACTGGCGGCGCCTGATCCTGGCGATGAACGATGCCTTACGCGCCGGTTGTTCGCTGGCCATGCAGTGCGACCGGCCGGAATACAGCTCGAAGCTGGAGGCGTTCGGGTTTTTCGGCGAGGCGCGCCAATTTCCCTTCACGATTTACCACCTGGCGATCATGCATGAACGGCCGGTTGTCTTCTCCTTTGCGCTGCCGGACCCGGCTGATCCGGCCGCCACCGTCGTCTCAGTACTGCCGATGTTCTATCCCGACCCGCACCGGGACCGGACCGGGAATTTCGCGGCGGCACGAACGCACTTCCAAGCTTTTCTCGACGCCGTCGAGGCGGAGTTGCGGAGCAACCCATTTCTATGGTTCAATTTCACTCCGATGAACCCGCCGGCCCAACCTGACGAAACAGCGCCCCGCCGGCGCCTGCGGCAGGATGCGGCCGGGTCCGCCCTGGCGCCCGCTGGGGCGGAGCCGTTGGCGTCGTCGCAACGGTCGCGGTCCTGAAGGCGCCCCGAGAAAGTTGCCCCCATGAGCTCGTTACGTACGCTGCCCTGTGAGTTGCCGGCCACCGTCGCCGCTCGTCCAGGGGTGCGCCCCTGGTGGCGGTTGGGACGGGACATCGTGCTGGTGATCGGTGGCTTTCCCTGCTACGGGGTGCTAGCCCTGGGGGTGACGATCGCCTGCGCGTTGGCGGCCCTGGTGACGCGCGGGACCGCCCGCCAGCGCATTTGCCAGCACCTGATCCATCTCGGGGTAGGGACCTGGGCCGGGATCATGGAGAAGGCGGGCATTTACCACGTCGATTTCGATCCGGCGGCCATCACCGCGTTGCGCGAGATGCGCGGGACGGTCATTGCTCCCAATCATCCTTGCTTACTGGACGCCACGCTTTTTCTGGCGCGGCTGCCGCGCCTGACGTGTCTGATGAAGCGCAGCATCCTGGACAACCCCTTTATGGGAGCGTCCTCGAAGCTCGCGGGCTATCTGCGCAACGATCACGGCGCGGAATTTATCCGCCAGGGGCGCGATGCCCTGCGGGCAGGCGAGAACCTGCTGATTTTCCCGGAGGGAACGCGCACGGTGCAGGCGCCGGTCAATCCTTTCAAGAAAGGGTTCGCGCTGATCGCCACGCTGGCGGAGGCGCCGGTGCAGACCGTCTTTATTGAGATGCCAGTACTGTTCCTGGGCAAGCGGTGGCCTCTGTGGCGGGTGCCGGTGCTGCCGGTGCGCATCACGGTGCGTTTGGGCAGTCAATTTCGCGCTGGCGAGGGGCAGAGCGCCAAAGCGTTCGGCGCGGAACTGGAGAGTTACTTCCGGCGCGGCCTGGAACCGGATGGCGGCGGCGTGCGGCGGAAGGACGCCTAGATTCGGAGACGCTACGCGGCACCCTAATCTACCAACTCCTTGACGACCACCGTCGCGTTGTGGCCGCCGAAACCGAACGAGTTATTGACAGCGACGCGCACTTTGACTTCCCGCGCCTTGTGCGGCACGTAATCGAGGTCGCATTCCTCATCCGGGTTATCCAAGTTGATCGTCGGTGGCACGAGGGAATCCCGCATCGCCAGGACGCAGACCGCCATCTCGATCGCGCCGGCCGCGCCAAGCGAATGACCGGTCATCGACTTGGTCGAACTCACCACCACTCCGCCCGGCTTGGTCGCGTGCTCACCGAAAACCCGCTTGATCGCCTTGGTCTCGCACACATCGCCAATGCCGGTCGACGTCCCGTGGGCGTTGATGTAATCGACCTCGGACGGCTCGACCCGGGCGTGTTTGAGCGCCATCGTCATGCAGCGGGCGGCGCCGGTGCCGTCCGGCAGGGGCGACGTCATGTGGTAGGCGTCCGCCGTCACGCCGTAGCCGGCCAGTTCACAATAAATCCGCGCCCCGCGCCGGCGAGCATGCTCCAACTCCTCGATCACCAGCACACCGGCGCCCTCGCCCAGCACAAAGCCGTCGCGGTCTCGGTCAAAGGGGCGGCTGGCGCGTTCCGGCTCGTCGTTGCGGTTGCTGAGCGCTTTCATAGCGTCGAACCCGGAAACTCCCAGCGGGATGATGGTGGCTTCACTGCCGCCGCAGAGGAAAGCATCGGCGTCGCCAAATTTGATGATGCGCCAGGCCTCGCCGATCGAGTTGTTGGCGGTCGCGCAAGCGGTCACGGTATCTAGATTGGGGCCTTGCAGGCCAAACTCCATGCTGACCAGGCCGCTGCCCATGTTCGAGATCATCATGGGGATCATGAAGGGCGAAACGCGCCGCGGGCCCTTGGCCAGCAGCAGGCTGTGCTGCGTTTCCAAAGTCGATAAACCGCCGATGCCGCTGCTCAGGATGCAACCGAACCGCTCCCGGTCCACCTGCTCGAAATCGATGCCGGCGTCCTTGACGGCCATTTTGGCGGCCGCCATCTGCAACTGCGCGTAGCGATCGCTGCGGCGGATATCCTTCGGGTTATTGAAAAACGGCGCGGGATCGAAGTCACGCACTTCGCCCGCGATCTTGCAGGCGTATTCCGTCGTATCGAACGCCTGGATGAGGCCGATGCCGCTGACCCCCGCCAGCAGGTTGCGCCACGATGTTTTCAAGTCGTTCCCGACCGGCGTGATGGCGCCCATGCCGGTGATGACAACTCTGCGTTCGTACATAGCCAATTTGCTCCCTCTGCCGGATCATTCCTTCCCGCTTACCTGGTGCCCATGCCGACGCTTTGCACCGTCTGGAATAGTTTGCCTTCGGTCTTGATGGAAGGGGCGATGATGATCTCGGTTTCTTGAAATTCGCGGATGCTTTTCGCGCCCACGTTCCCCATGCAGGTGGTGATCGCGCCAACGAGGTTCTCACTGCCGTCGTCGACCTCGGCCGGGCCGAAGAGGATCTGCTTGAGCGAACCGGTTGTGCCCACCTTGATGCGAGTGCCGCGCGGCAGATTGGCATGCGGCGTGGCCATGCCCCAATGGTGCCCTTGCCCCGGCGCTTCCTTGGCGCGAGCGAACGGGCTGCCGACCATGACGGCATCCGAGCCGCAAGCAAGCGCCTTGCAGACGTCGCCGCCGGTGCGCATGCCGCCGTCGGTGATGATCGGCACGTAGCGCCCGGTGTTCTTGTGGTACGCATCGCGCGCGGCGGCGCAATCGACCGTCGCCGTGACCTGCGGCACGCCCAGGCCGAGCACTCCGCGCGAAGTGCAGGCGGCGCCCGGGCCGACGCCCACCAGCACGCCGGCCACGCCGCAGCCCATGATCTCGAGCGTGACGCTGTAGCCGACCGTGTTGCCGACGATGACCGGAATCGTCAGATCGCGGCAAAATTTCGCCAGGTCGAGCGACTCATACTCGCTGGAGATGTGGCGTACGGTGCTGACCGTGCTTTGCACCACGAAAACGTCCGCCCCGGCTTCTTCGGCGATCTTGCCGTAAAGCGCCGCCTTCTGCGGGATCGAGCTGACGGCGGCGAGCACCCCCGCCTCCTTGATCTGTCGAATGCGCGCGGCGATGAGATTTTCCTGCACCGGCTCCTGGTAGATCTTCTGCAGCAAGCCGGTGACCTCAGCTTTATCCGCCTGCAGCACCTTGTGCAGGACTTCCTGGGGATGCTTGTAGCGGGTTTGGATGCCTTCCAGGTTCAGGACCGCCAATCCGCCCAGCCGGCCCATCTCGATGGCAAACGGCACATCGACCACGCCGTCCATGGCACTGGCAAGAATGGGGATGCGCAGCCGCAGGGGCTCGGCATCGTGCCGTGGTATCTTGAACGCGGTATCAACCTCGTTCGGGTTGATGGTGACGCTGCCCGGGACCAGGGCGATCTCGTCAAACCCGTAGGTCACTCGTGCTTTGCGGTTCCGGCCAATCCACATGCCCATAGGTAAAAAGAGACAACAGTTCTAGGATTTAGAGAGGGTCAATCCTCAAGCGTTCGTTTAGCCGGCCGCAACGCGGACAAGGCGGCAGCGGCAAGTTGCTGAGGTCTTCGAATTCAAACCCACATATCGCGCAACGCAACCTAAATTGCAAAGACCGCGCGGCGGCGCGTCCGCTCCGGTGGGCGTCGCGCAGCCAGAGCGCGAACAACACGATCAGGCTGCCGAAAAGGTACAGCGCGATGATGATCGTCAGGGGCACGCGGATCATGGCGGATAGGCGTCCCGGCCCCAATCGAACGTGGCCCAGCCCCAGGCCGGCCGGTTGGAGCCGTGGGAGGCAGGCGGGTGAAAGCGCAGGCGCGCGAGATACGCGCGGGCGGCAGCGTCCGCCCCTTTATCAGTGGCGTCCCCGGAGGAAGTTTGCGCGAAAATCCAGGCCGAGCCCCCGCCGGCGGGAATACCGACCAGGAAGACCGTTCGTTCCAGCGGCTGGACCGCCCGGACCTCCGGCGGTGGCACCGGAGGCAGACTGTCGGAAACCAGCGCTTCGATCCCTCCGCTCAAGACCACCCGGGTAGGGCTCGCGCCCGGAGCCGCCGCGTTGGAGGCTCCCGGCGGCTCGCCGGTTGCGCCCACGGGCGGCAACAGCCCGGCCGGGACCGGGCCCGGCTTCCGGGTGCGGGGCGGGACCCCCGCCGGGGCTTGTGCCGGCAGCGGCTTGAAAGTCTGCAGCAGGGTCGCGTACGACGGCACGTAGTGGAAGCCGATCATCTTGAGCAGTTGCTCGGCGGAGAGCGGCCGCGGCTGCGTCATCAGGGAGGGGTCCGCCAGATCGATCCAATGGCTCAAGGCCACGCTTTCCGCGGCATCGGGCGCGACGAAAACCACTTGCGCGGGGGGCGGCAGCAAGGAACCGGACGGCGTATAGGCCACCTGGAGGATGTAAAAGCTGGCGGCATGCGCCAACAGCGACAGCAACAGCATCATCGCCAGGCGCCAGCGCGAGTAGGCGCGCCGTTCCCACTGAAAAATCAGCTCGTCGCCCGCGTCTGGTCCGAGCGCCGCCGCGGTGGTGCTCACGGCTTGGCGGGGTTCGGCACGGTGGCCAGCGCGACGGTGAAATCCTGTTTCAGCGCCTCATTCATGACCGCGACCACGGCGTCGTAAGGCGTGCCGCGATCCGCCCGCAGAATTAGGGAACGCGGGGAGCCACGAAACGCCGCCAGTTGCCGCCCCAGCTCCGCCACCGAGACGGGTTGATCGTGATAAAAAATCTGCGCCGGCGTGCCCGGCTGCATCGTGACCAACTGCGCATTGACCTGCGGCGGCAGGGTGAATTGGGAATACGGCAGCGTGACGGCAATGCCCGGTTGCAGCACGAACGAGGAACCCAGCACGAAGAAGAACAGCAGCAGCAGCACGACGTTCAGCGGCGCGACAAACCCGAGCGGCCCGGGCGGCAGCGGAGTCGAGCGAGTGAGTTTCACAGGACGTTCCTATCTCCGGTCAGACCGGCGACAAGGGCGGCTATTCGCGGCGCTGCTTGCGGAAATCCACCACCTGCGCCGGCGGTTCGCCGCCAAAGGGGATAATCCCGCTGGGAGCGCGATGATCCGTGAGCAGATTGACGATCTCGATGCCGGCGCGCTCCATGTCGTGCAGCAGCGCGTTGACGCGGGAGGACAGATAATTGTGCGCGACGTAGGCGGGAATCGCCACCACCAGACCGGCGGCCGTTGTCAGCAAGCTTTGATAAATGCCGCTGGAGAGCGCGTTGGCCGTCACGTAGCCGCCCTGGGCGGAGACCGTGACGAAGGCGCGAATCATACCGGTGACGGTCCCGAGCAATCCGACGAGCGGAGCGACGTTCGCGATCGTGCTCAAAAGTGCCAAATGCGTCTCGAGCCGGGGCACTTCCAGTTGGCCGGCTTCCTGCACGATCTCCTTGAGCTCGGCGCGGGGCAGGTCCGGGCGCAGGATGGCGGCATAAACAACGCGCGCCACCGGGCCTGGGGTGCTCTTGCACTCGATCTGCGCTTCCGCGTAGCTGCCGCGGCGGATCAGGTTGGAGAGACCACGTAGAAAATCGCTGACAGAAATCGATGTCCGGCGCAGATACGCGAGGCGTTCCGCCACGACAGCGACCATCAGGATACTGGCGGCCAGCAGGAGCCACATCAACGGACCGCCCTTCTGGATCAGGTCGATCATTGCCGTGCCTGCCTTACCCCGCTGGACTGATCATGCACCCAACTCACGTCGGCGCCAGCTTCCGGCGGTTGAGCGGGGCTGTCCAGACTTTTCTGCAACCGTCACGGTCGCAAGGGCTAGCCGCGGGCTACTACAAGTTAACGCCGTCGGTCTCGACCATGGCGGAGGAGACGATATCGGCGGCATCGAAGCGGAACGACGCCAGGGACGGCTTCTCCCGCAAATCGGTCAAAAGGAGCGCCAGGCTCTGACAGGCGGTGTTGGCATAAAAGCGCACCAGGCCAACCGTCGTCACTTTGCCGAAAACCGTGATCATGATGGTATCGTCGTCGACCGAATTCATGAAAATGTGGCTGCCGTTGCCCTGGTGATAGAGCGCGTTGAACTCCACCTCCCCGATGCGGCGGGCGAGTTCCTTGGTGGCGGCGAAACTGCCGGCCGCGAGCGCCGCGATAATCGTGACGTCCAGCGCGGCGTGGTTGGTCACATCGACCACCACATGCTCGCCGCATTGCGAAATGACGTTGCCGCCCTTGTCGATTATGACGGCCAGATCGCTTTCGGATTTCTGCAGATAATCCTGCAGGATCGCGTCGATCTGGGCGACGTTTTCGATGGTTAGAATAGGGATGCAATCCATAGCGTGGACGCCAACGGTACTTGGGGCGTAATCAGCCTGAGAAACGGGAAAAGCAGGGAGCAAGTGGGAGGCGGACCGCCGTTAGTAGTTGGCGGGGATACTCGTGGTCGTTCTGGCCTTGGTGGGCTCGCTTTCCTTGTTGAACTTGTGCAAGAGTAATTGAGAGACGGCGTTGAGCGCCGCAAAAACGTTCTGGCCGGTGCTCGAGACCACCTCGAAGCTCTGCACCCGCTTCCTGCGGTTGTTGAGCAGGAACTCCAGGTAGTTCACCGGGGCGACATTCGGCAAGTCGCGCTTGTTGTACTGCACTACGTACGGAACCTCGTCGAAAGAGATGTTCTGCTTGGCCAGGTTATCCTCGAGGTTTTTGAAGCTTTCGACGTTCTCCTCCATTTTATCCCACTGGGAATCCGCCACGAAAACAAGGCCGTCGACGCTGCGCAACACCAATTGCCGGGTCGCGTTGTAGATGACCTGGCCGGGGACGGTATAAAGCTGAAACTTGGTTTTGAAGCCTTTGATCACCACGGCGTTCAGGGGCAGAAAGTCGAAGAAAAGCGTCCGATCCGCCGCCGTGGCCAGCGAGACCAGATCGCCCCGGTTATCCGGATTAATGCGGGAGTGGATGTACGCCAGGTTCGTGGTCTTGCCGCAGAGCGCCGGCCCATAGTAGACAATCTTGAACTGAATCTCCTTGCTGGCGTAGTTGATGATCGACATAGGGGCGGCGGGGGGACGCTGATTTAACTGGCGGAAGCGGGGGCGGTGGCTGAATACATCTGCGCCAGTTCTCGCGTGATGACTTCCAGCTTCTCGCGCACTCCGGGCAGAAAACCGCGGCCGGCGTGGCGCACGCTCACGCAAATGTCGTCGTGCATGAAAAAGCTCAGCAGGCCGGTTTCCGTGTAGATCGTGCAAGCGCGCAACGCGCCCAGCTTGGCTTCGGAGGCGAAGTTGATGGCCCGTTTGAAGAAGGGTGGGGACATGGCGCTGAAGCCTTCGACCTGCCCGTTCTCCGGGAAATTGCCGGCCAGCCGCAGACCGTCTCCAAACATCACGGTGCAGCCGTCCAAACCCGGGAGCTGACAAACCAGCTTGACGATTGTTTTGGCGTCCAGATCGTCGTCGGTCATAAACATGGCCTGGAGGACGGAATCCTTCGGTAACGGGCGCGCTGCCGGCAGCGCGGGTGCAGGCGCCGGCGCAACGGCTTGGACGGCGGGCGTCTCCTCGGGAATTGCCGGAGGCGTGGCGGCGGACGCGGGCGCAAGGTCCAGTGGCGGCATGGGAATACCGGCCGGAACCTGTGCCTCTGGCGGCGCGGGCATGGAGACCGGCTGCTCGATGTCGGCGGGCACCGTGGCGGCCGTTGGCTCCGGCAACGCTTCCGCCGCCGCTGACTCTACTGGAGCAGTCAGAACGGGCATTTCCGGCACAGGCGCTCGTTGGGCCTCTGCCTCGGACGGGATTTCGGCGGCCGCTGTCGGCGCCTCGGGCACTTCAGCCGCAGGCGCCGTTGCGCTCGGCGGCGCGGTAGTCTGAGATGCCGGGGTAGCAGCCTCGGCCAACGAGGGAGATGGCATCTCAACCACCACCGAAAGGTTTCCGTTCTCACCCGTCCCGAGCCGTTCCGCGTCTTCCTGGGCCTTTTGGCTGAATGGGGTCAGATAGGCTGCACCGGGATTCTCGGTGACTTGATCCGCGCGGATCGAAAGCGCGCTTGGCGGCAAGTTCAGCAGGATTTCCTGCAGAGGAAGCGGCACTTCCGCCAAGCCCGAATCGGCCAGGAAAATGTCCCGGTGTTCTTCCGGCAAAGCCTGGGTAAAATCGGCCAGCGCCAGGGAAACGCGACCCGTGCTCAACTGCGGCTCGACCAGGCGGAAGGGCAACGAGATTTGTTGGTCTTCGGAGACAGTCGAGATGTCCCGGGCCAAAGTTGCCGCCGGCAAGCCGCGCAGGATGGCGGCGAGCTTCAACTCGATCCGGCGATCATCCGGAACCGCCGGAATAGAGGCTGTCACCGGCTCGGGCTCGGCCGCCGGCTCTGGGGTCGGCGGCGCCCCACCGGTGGGTGGGCGGGCCGCGGGCGGCGCGGCCGGGAACGACGGAGTAACCACCCCGGTGCGCCGCGGCGTGAACGAGGGCGGCGGCACTTTGATGCTGGGAGGAGGCGTCGAGCGGAAGGTGGCCGGCGCGCGATCCAGGCCCGGGCTGGACCGGAAGGTCGGAGAGGCGCTCGCGCCGGGCGCCGGGCGAATGTTCACCGGGCTGGGCTGCATCGAAACCGGTGGCGGCGGCGCGGCTTTGGGTGGCGCGCCCGCCGGCCGCAAGGAAATCGGCGGAATTTGGATGCGCGCGGTCTTTTTGGCGACCTGGTGCGAAGGCGAGGCGGCCGCCGCTCCCTTGATCAGCGGACTAATGACCTCGGGTGTGCGCGTGACTGGATCCGTCGGAGTTCCCGCCGTCTTGATGCGGCTGCCCACCGAGGGACCGCTGACCCGGATTTTCCCTCCGGCCACCGAAGCCCGGACGGTCGAAGGCGGCCGCTTGTTGGCCTGCTGCGCGCCGATGGAATGCGCCGTCGGCGCGACCAGTGGCGAGGCGGTTTGCGCGCCCTCCTTCATCGGAGTGATGGTCGAAATCTGGCCGGTGCGATGGTGGGAGCGAAGCGGCGGCTCCTCATCTACCGCAGGCGCGGCCGGTACCCGCGGCGCCACGGGTGCCGGGGCGGGGGAGGCTGCCCCAATCGGGCCGGCGGAGGTGCCAGCCGCCTTGGGCAGGCGCGCGTTGTCTTCCAATGCGACCTGGAGAAAAGGCGTCTCGATCTCGGCGACGTTATCCGCCGCGACCTGGTCCGGCCGCGTCTGCAAGGCGCCGGCCAACTGTTCCACCAGCTTTTGCAAGGGCAGCGCAACCTCAATGTCTTCGGTCTCGCTCACCGGCCGGGAGAAAATATCCGAGCACTTCTGGTAGATGACCGAGGCCGGCACCGAGGCGCGTCCCCGGCTCAAGTCCGAGTAAAGTTCAGAGGACCGGAACTCCACCTTCCGGCGGCGATCCAGCATCCCGGTCCGCAGAAAGCTGCTCGGCAAGCGGTCCAGAAAGTCTCCCACCTCGAGGATGACCGGGACATCGGGCCCGGGAGCGGCCGCCCGCGGTGGAGCGCTCTCGGCGCGAGGCGGCTCGCCTAGGTAAGCAGGATCTTCCTGACCGCCAAAAGAGATTTTGCGGGCTGAGGGCGCCAGTTGCGTCACCCGCGCCGTCGGGGCCGCCACCGGCAGCGTAATGGCTTGGCGCGCGGAAGGCGCCCGCGACGGCAGGGCGGCCTTGGCGGCATTGGGCATGACCGTCCGGACGGCGGTGGGCACGGCTACGGTGGTCCTGCCCTCGGTTGCGACTGGCCGGAGTGGAGCGTGAACCGGGGGTGCCTGCCCTTCGTGATTGCCTTCCGCGCCCGGGGCTGTTTCCGCCTCGGGCTTGCCCTTGAACCAATTGGAAAGTGAGAACGCCATAACCGGATATCCGCCAGGTGGAACTAAAGGTTTATAAAATCCGCATCTCGCTGCAACTCAGTGGTTTAATCTTCGGACGTCAACCGCCAAACCTCTTCCAAAGTTGTCACGCCTTCGTGCGCCTTGTCAATTCCAGCCAGGCGCAACGTTTTCATACCTTCGCTCAACGCCTGGTTTTTTAAAGCGGCCGCGGAGGCGCGCTTGATGACCAGGCGGCGAATGGTTTCGGAAACTGGCAGCACCTCCAGGATGGCGGCCCGGCCGAGATACCCGCGCTGTTTGCAACGCTCGCAGCCGCTCCCGTGGTAGAACATGGCTCCCTCCGGGACTTCCATGTTCAGTTTCTCGAAGATTTCCGGCTCGGGCACATACTCCTCCCGGCAATTGGGGCAGATGCGGCGGACGAGCCGTTGGGCGCAGGTCAGCAACACCGAACTGGCAATCAGGAACGGTTCGATGCCCATATCGTCCAACCGCGTGATCGCGCCCGCGGCGTCGTTCGTGTGCAGCGTGCTCAAGACCTGGTGGCCCGTCAGCGCGGCCTTGACGGCGATATCCGCCGTCTCGTTGTCCCGGATTTCACCGATCATGACGATGTCCGGGTCCTGGCGCAAAATGGAACGCAGCGCGCTGGCGAAATCGAGACCCACCTCCGCTTTGACGGCCACCTGATTGATGCCGGGAAGCTGGTACTCCACCGGGTCTTCCACCGTGACGATGTTGTACTCCGGCTTGTTCAGTTCCCCCAGGACCGAGTACAGCGTCGTCGTCTTGCCCGAACCGGTCGGGCCGGTGACCAGAATCATGCCGTGCGGGGCGTCGATCGCCTTGCGGAATCCGGTCAAGGTCGCCTCGTCCATGCCCAGCCCTTCAATGGAGCCGGAGAGCGCGCCCTTATCCAGGATACGGATTACGATCTTCTCGCCGTAGACCGTCGGCAGGAAGGAGATACGCAAGTCGACTTCCTTGCCGGAAACGCGGATGCGGAAGCGGCCGTCCTGCGGCACGCGGCGCTCGGCGATGTTGAGGCCGGCCAGGATCTTGATGCGCGAGGCGATGGCGAGCTGCAGGCTTTTGGGCGGACCGCTGGCTTCCACCAGATTGCCGTCCAGGCGATAGCGCAGGCGGACGGATTTCTCGCCGGGCTCGATATGGATATCACTGGCGCGGTCCTTCAACGCCTGGACCAGGATCAAATTGACGATCTTGATGACCGGGCCGTCTTCGCTGCTGGCGGCGAGGCGGTCGAGATCGATGTCCTCGCGCTGTTTGCCCTCGACCTGGACGTCGGCCTCCTCGGCGTCCTGCGCGGCCTTCTTCATGACCTCGTCGATGGCGCCGCTGGCGCTGTGCACGCCGCTTAAAGACTCGTTGACGCTGCGCTCGGTGGCGATCATCGGCACGATCTCGAGCTTCGTGCGCGTGCGCAGGTCATCGAGCGCGAGCACGTTCATGGGATCGGCCATGGCGACGAACAGCTTGTTCGCCAGGCGGGCGACCGGCACGAGCTTGTAGGACTTCGCCATATCCTTGGGCACGATGTTCATCACCTCTTCGGGGATGCGCACTTTGCTCAGGTTGATGGGCGGCTTGTCCAGGCAGCGCCCCATGCTGATGACCATGTCCTGCTCGGTCACGAGCTGGTTATCGGTCAGGAGCTTGAGCAGGCGGCCGCCTTGCTTCTTCTGCAGTTCCTGGGCTTCTTCCAGTTGGCTGGGCAACAACAAGCCATCCTCGATCAGAATGTCTGCGATGCGTTCACCGAAGGATTTAGCGCTCATACGGAAAGGCGGTGCAAAAGTGCGGTCGGAGGGGAAGGGAAGCTTTATTCGCGGGAGTCGAGCCGGTAGACGTCGCGCAGGATGCGGGCGATGGCGCTTGGCTTGGCCAGGTACCACTGGATGTTGTAATCCAGGGAGCTTTGCACCGCTTGTTTGGCGGCGGCGTCGAAAGGATTGCACAGCGCGATCATGATCGTGCGGCTGACGATGTCGAAGGGAACGATCAGGCGGCCCAAGGTCAGGGTTTCCGGCAACATCCGGACGACGGCGCGGTCGATGTCGTAGTACTCGATCGGCACGTAACCGAACTTGGTGGCGTCGATCAGGCTGCTGAGCAGGTCGTCGATCTGGTGATTGCCGGAGCGGGCCAGTTCGTCGAGCAGGGAGGCCGCAAGCGCCTGGCCGGCGAGGTTGCGGTTGGCCTGATGCACCCGCGCCAGGGCCGGCGTGATTTCGGCCTCCGGCAGGATGCGGTGAAAGATGAGGAACTTGGCGAAGTGATCGTTGCCGTCGTCGCTGGAAAGGTCGAGGGCGGCGGCGGCTTCGCGATGTTCGGCGCCGTTCTTCCCGGTCTTGGAGCGGTTGGTGCCGAGTGCGATCAGGGAGGGGGTCTGGTCCGCCACGTCACTGATCAAGCCGTACTCGGTGGCGCTGCTGCCGTTGTTGCCGTTGCTCCCGTTGCGCTGGGTGGAGGGCGCGGTGCGGCTCTCGATCTCGCCCATCAGGGCGACGATATCCGGAGAGTTCGGCTGCAACTGCAAGATGCCTTCGCACTCCAGCAGGGCGGACGAATACAGGCCCATGTTCAGGTAAGCCTCGGCCAGCTTGCGCGAGACCTGTAGCGCGGCCTCGATCTGGCCGATCTTGAGGTAGGCTTCCTTGAGGATGTCGTAGCTCTGGCAATCGCCGGGTTCAGCCTGGCTGATCACTTCAAACATCTCGATCGTTTGAAGAATCTGTGCGTACTCCTCGCTGGTCAGCTTGGCATCCATGACTCCTTCGGTTTTTAGCTAGAAGCGTGCCCGTACACAGATCGCGGGCCGAAATTCGGATTCTCCCGGCCGACCCGAAGTGACCCACGGCCTGCCGGGTTGAAAATGTCCCTTAAACACTGTAAGAAGAGCCCTCGAACATGCAAAAAGCGCTCGAAGTGAGTGACCTGCGTTTCAATGCCGACGGGCTCATCCCGGCTATCATCCAGCAGGTTGAGATTGGCAACCGTTTTCCCGCCGGCGCTCCGGCGGGACGCGTGCTGATGATGGCCTGGCTAAACCGGGAGGCGCTGGAAGCCACGGTCTCCACCGGTTGGATGCATTACTGGAGCCGGTCGCGGCGGAAATTGTGGCTCAAGGGAGAGACCAGCGGCCACCGGCAAGAAGTAGTGGACTGGTACCGGGATTGCGATGGCGATACGCTGCTTTTCACCGTCCGGCAGCAGGGCGGCGCCTGCCATACCGGCTACGAGAGCTGTTTTTTCCAGCGGCTCGAGCGTGACGGCACGCCCGCGCCAGTCGACGAAACCCCTGTCTTCGACGCGGCTGCCGTCTACCCTGCGGCGCCGGCTCAGGTTTGAACCGGCGGCGTCTCTGTCCCCTTCCTCATGACCGATTTTCCCATCACGCCCAGCCGCGCGGATTTCATCGAACTCGCCCACGGCGCCAATCTGATCCCGATTTCCACGGAGTTGATGGCGGATTGCGAGACGCCGGTGGCCGCTTTCCAGAAGTTGCTGGATGAGGATACGACGGGCACGGATTGCGCCTTTTTGCTTGAGTCCGCGGAAAGCAGCGAGCAGGTGGGCCGTTATTCGTTCCTCGGCAGCCAGCCAGCGGCGATTTTTGAAAGTCGCGGCCGGACGGTCAAGATCACGTACCAGAACGGCGAAAAACGGGAGTTTACCACCGAGACCGATCCGCTGCGGGAACTGGAGAATTTCCTGTCCGTCTATCAGCCCGTGGTGCAGACGCTGGCTCCGCCACTGGCGCCGTTTGTCGGCGGAGCGGTGGGCTACCTCAGCTACGATGCAGTCCGGTTTTTCGAACCGAGCGTGCCGCCGCCGGCCAAGGATGAGCTGGACCTGCCGGAAATGCTGTTCCTGATCACGGACACGCTGCTGATCTTCGATCACCGTTATCGCCGGCTGCGGGCCGTCGCGAACGTGTTCCTGGAAGATGGCCGGGATCCGGCCTTCGCCTACGATGCCGCGGTCATCCGGCTCAAGCGCCTCGTGCGGCGGCTGCGGACACCGACGCATCTGCGGCCCGGTCTCGTCTTTCAGGAAGTGCCGCCGGCCTCAGAGCCGACCAGCAATACCACGCGCGCCGAGTACGAGGCGATGGTGACCCGCGGGCTGGAGCACATTCGCGCGGGCGATATTTTCCAGTTCGTGCCCTCGCAACGCTTTCAGACGCCGTACCAGGATGATCCGCTGTCCCTCTACCGGGCGTTGCGGTTCATCAATCCGTCCCCGTACATGTTCCTGTTCCGCTTCGGCAACCGCTTTTCCCTGGTCGGCAGCTCGCCGGAAGTGCATGTCCGCGCCAACGCCGGCAAAGTGGAGATCCGGCCAATCGCGGGCACGCGCAAACGGGGTGCGACGCCCGAGCTGGACCGCCAGGAGCTCGATTCACTGGTCGCCGATCCCAAGGAGCGGGCCGAGCATCTGATGCTGGTCGATCTGGCGCGCAACGATGTCGGCCGCATCGCGGAGTTCGGCAGCGTGCGGGTGACTGATTTCATGATGGTCGAGAAGTACAGCCACGTGATGCATCTGGTTTCCAACATCGTGGGGACGTTGCGCCGGGACCGGAACGCCTTCGACGTCATGCGCGCGACGTTTCCGGCGGGGACGGTCAGCGGCTCGCCCAAGGTACGGGCCATGCAGATCATCAACGAGCTCGAGAAGAGCAAACGCAATTGTTACGCGGGCGCCGTCGGTTATTTCGGGTTCGATGGCAACCTGGATAGCGCCATCACCCTGCGCTCCGTCGTGCTCAAGGACGGGCAAGCCTACGTGCAGGCCGGCGCCGGAGTGGTGGCCGACTCCACGCCGGCGGGCGAGTATGAGGAGACCGTCAACAAGGCGCTGGGGATGATCCGCGCGATTGAGTTTGCCCGGCACCTGGGCGATTTGTGAACGGTTCGTAACGTGCGCCGCCGACCTTCCCGCCATGCTCTTCGTCCTCGATAATTACGACTCCTTTACCTACAATCTCGTCCAGTATTTCGGGGAGCTGGGAGCGGAGCCGACGGTGCGACGCAACAATGAGATTACGGTAGCCGAAATCGATGCCCTCAAGCCGGCGCGCATCTGCATTTCGCCGGGCCCCGGCGCGCCGGGAGAGGCTGGCATCAGCAACGCGATCATTCGCGAACTGGGACCGCGGATCCCGATTTTAGGGGTCTGCCTCGGGCACCAATGTATCGGTGAGGTTTTTGGCGGCGAGGTAGTGCGGGCGGCGCGTTTGATGCACGGCAAAACATCCCCGATTCTGCACCGGGACGACGGTGTTTTCGCGGGGTTGCCGAACCCGTTTGAAGCCACGCGCTACCACTCGTTGCTGGTGCGGCGCGACAGCGTGCCGGAATGTCTGGAAATCAACGCCGAAACGGCGGAGGGCGAGATCATGGGACTGCGTCATCGCGAGTACCCGATCCACGGCGTGCAGTTCCATCCCGAGAGCATCCTGACGATGGAAGGCAAGAATTTGCTGGTGAACTTTTTGCGGCTGTCGGCCTGAGTCGGGAGCGAAGCGACTCCAGAAAAAGGTAGGGATCGCTCTCCGAGCGACTCCGTGACTGTCTGCCGGCTACAATGCAGCGTTGGCGTCACGGCCGGACGAGGCAGGCTTCCAGACAGCTTCGGAGTCGCTCGGAGGAGCCTGTCGGACTTGAAACTAACCTGATCGTTAGGTGTGGAGGAAATAGGAAGAGAAGTAAACTTCTAGGGGGAGTGGGCTGCTCTGGTTGTTAAACAGGAGCGCAAAAAGCACAGAGCCCCTTCGCTGAGCCGCCGGACGGGAACTCTGGCAGCTCCTCCCGGTTAGTTAAGCCGCTGACCCGAGCGCCTTTGATGCGCTGCCAGGCGCCGGCAGTTGAAGGCTAGCGTCACTAACTGCCACTCGGTGCGCACTTTCGCCAGCCCGCGCAAGCGAAACCGGCTAAAGCCGAGCGTATTCTTAATGATCCCAAAAGCTGGCTCCACGCTCGTGCCGCGTTGGCCGTAGAGCGCCCGAACTTCCGGCTGGGCCAGCTGCGCGCGTCTGGCCGCCCGCTCCTGCCAGCGCTCCCGTTCCCGCGGCTTGCGACTGCGCGACTGCGCTCCTGCCCAGGCGTTGCGCGCCGGCGGACACAAGACCCGGCAGCCGTGGCGCGCTTCCACCGCTCGAATCTGGCGCGTGTGATCGTAACCCGTATCGGCCAAGACGACCGACGGTGCCTGGCCCAAGTTGGCCACCACGGCCTCAGTCATCGGCTCCAATTGGCCGAGGTCGCTGGTGGCGCGCACCACCTCGCCAGCCACGATCAAGCTCACGGGAGCGCCCTCCCCGTCACCAGCCGCCCTGGCGGCGACGCTGAGCGCGATCTGCGCGTTGAAGCCTTGGATGAAGCCGCCTTGGGCCGTCGGCGTCAGCGTACTGTCTTGATCGCTCAAGTTGAGTCGATCATTGGCTTGGGGCTCGGGGGACACCCGCCGCATCCCCTGCTCGCCAGCCGCCGCGGCCTGGGCGCGCTGCGCTTCTCGCTGTTCGTAGCGCTCGCGCACCTGCGCCGCAAGCTCGCCCTGCGCCGCCAGCAGCCGCGCCCGGCGCTGCTGGGCATCGACTAACTCCCGCGGCAACTCGTCGCTCGGCGCCGGCTGGGCATCGGCCGTCTCTGCCTGCGCCAGCAACGCCTTGACTTGCACCTCCAACTCGGCCAACTCCTTTTCGATCTGCTCGTGGCAGAGCGTGCGCCGCTTGGCCGCGGCCGCTTTGAGCTTGGTCCCATCGATCGCGATCACTCCCAGGCGCAAAAGTCCACTCCGCTTGGCCAACTGCAGCAGTTCGACGAACACCGCTTTGAGCAGCGCCCCGTTCTCCCGGCGAAAGGTTGCGATCGTGTCATGGTCGGGGTGGGTGTTGGCCGCCAGGTAGCGCACCGACACATGCCGCCAGGTCGCCCGCTCGATCTCGCGCGAACTGAACATCCCATGCGCGTAACAGTACACCAGCACCGCCAGCATCATCCCGGGCGGATACTGCGCGCTGCCCGTCCCGCGCACGTTGAGCTTCGCCGCCGACAGATCGACTAACTCCAGCGCCTCGACCAGATAGTGCGCCACATCATCCTCGGCCACCCAGTCCCTCAGATCCGGCGCCAGCAACATCGGTGTTTTCCGATCCACGTTCACATAGCGTGTGCTCATGGACCTCCACCTTGCACTCCACTCCCCTTGACCTGCAAGCTTCTAAGTCCGACAGGCTCCGGAGAGCGATCCCTACCTTTTTTCGAGTCGCTACGGGCGGCTACATTCCTATTCAGTCCGCTCCTAGCGCTTGGACAAGACAGCCCCTTCGTACGCCCTCACCTCATCCAGCCAGGCCATTCCCACCGGGACGTTTTGCCGGCGGCAGAACTCGTTCCAAACCGCGCCGGCCGGCAACGTCCTGGCTTCTTCCAATAACGCCAGGCGCCCCGTGAAATCGCCCACCAGTTCCTGCGCGCGCAGCTTCGCCGCCGGCTCGAGCAGGGCGAACAATAAGGCCTTCAACGCACTGCGCGCGCCGATCACCCAGGCGGCGATCCGGTTGATGCTGGCGTCGAAATAATCCAGGCCGATGTGCGTCCGATCCAGGAAATCGCCGCGCACCAACTCCTCCATGACCGTGCGCGTGGCATCGTCGAGGAGCGTGACATGATCGCTGTCCCAACGCACCCCGCGGCTCACGTGCAGCAGGATCTCCGGTACGAATTGCAACACGGAGGAAATCTTGTCCGCCAGAGTTTCCGTCGGGTGGAAGTGGCCTGAGTCCAGGCAAAGCACCTTCCGGTTCTTGGCGGCATAGCCCAGATAGAATTCATGGGAGCCGACCACGTAAGATTCCGACCCCAGCCCGAACAGCTTGCTTTCCACCGCGTCCAGGTTATGCGCGGGATCGAGTGCCTCGTGGAAGATCGCGTCCAGGGACTCTTCCAGGCGCAGCCGGGGCGTCTTCCGGTCGAACGGCGTGTCCTTCGAGCCGTCCGGTATCCACACGTTCGTGACGCAGGGCTGGCCCAGTTGCCGCCCGAACTCCGCGCCGATCCGCCGGCAGACGATGCCGTGCGCGATCCAGAACTGCCGGATGCCGGCGTCGGGGTGCGACAGCGTCAGGCCGTCCTGCGCCAGCGGATGGGCGAAAAACGTGGGGTTGAAATCCAGCCCGAGTTTACCGGCCCGCGCCCAATCAATCCAGGACTGGAACTGCGCGATCTCGTAGCCGTTCCGATCGGCCTTATGCCCCTGAAAATCACCGTAACAGGCGTGCAGGTTCAAGCGATGGCTGCCCGGGATGAGCGAAAAGGCCTTGGTGAGATCGTCGCGCAGTTCCGCCAGGGAGCGAGCTTTGCCGGGGTAGTTGCCCGTGGCGGCCAGCCCGCTACCGCTCAGTTCGCCGCCGGCCTGTTCGAAGCCGCCCACGTCGTCGCCCTGCCAGCAATGCAGGGAGATCGGCACGCCGGCCAACCTGGCCAGGGCGGCTTCCACGTCCACGCCGTACTCGGCATAAGTTTCGCAAGCGGCAGCAAAATCGGGGGATGACATGGTGCGCATCCTGCCCTCTTTTCGCCCGCCTGACAACCGCCGACCTCGGCGTTTGTGGCGAGACCCAGCGTCAGTTCCGATCCCCGGCAGGGCAAAGCTGGGTGTCGAGGAGATTGAGGAGCTTTTGCACGTCGATGGGTTTGGTCAGATAATCCAGGACGCCGATCGCCCGCAACCGGTTGATCTGGCCGGGAGTGGCGTCGGCGCTGATGATGACGACCGGGATTTCGGCCGTGCGCGGTGTCTCGCGCAGGCGGGCGAGCACTTCCCAGCCCGGCAGGTCCGGCAGATGCAAGTCGAGCAGGATCAGATCCGGCCGCCGCGCCGCGGCCACTTCGAGGCCCAGCGTACCCTGTTGCACGCTGAGCAGCTCCAGGCCGGGGCGGCTCTCGAAGACGCATTCGATCAGCAAGAGATTCGAGAGGTTGTCCTCGATATAAAGCACCGTGCCGTGGCAAGGCCTCTCGGTCAGGGACGACCGCTCCCCTTCGGCTGGCTCGCTACTTCGCGTCAATCGCGCCAGCGGATTTTCCGCCAGGGGCAGTTCCAACCAAAAAGTGCTGCCTTCTCCCGGCACGCTGTCGACGCCCATCCGGCCCCCCATGGCCATCACCAGGCCTTTGCTCAAGGCCAGTCCCAGGCCCGTACCTTCGATGGAACTGCGTTCCGCGCGCAGGCGCTCGAAAGGCACGAACAGCCGTGCGATTTCTTCCGGGGCTAGGCCGGCCCCCGTATCCGTCACGCCAATGCGCAGCAAGCCGGCGCGATCCGGCTCGTTGCTCGGAGCCTCCCGGCAGGACAGGATCACGCGTCCCCCTTCGCGGTTATACTTTACGGCGTTGGACAAAAGGTTGAGCACGACCTGGCGCAGCCGCTGGCGATCCGCCAGCACATGATAGCCGGCCTCGTCGGCATCAGTGCAGGTGTTCTGGCAGGAAACCCCGCGATCGGCCGCTTGCCGGCTGACCAGGCTGAGGCATTCCCCGGCGATATCGCTGACCCCCACCGGCTCCAGCGACAGCTCCATCCGGCCTGCTTCAATCCGGGAGATCGAAAGCACTTCATCGATCAAGGCCAGCAGATGGCGGCCCGCCCGCATGATGTGGCCCACCGCGTCGCGCTGTTTGGCCAGCAAAGTGCCGATTTCCAGCAACTGCCCGAACCCGAGGATCGCGTTGAGCGGCGTGCGCAATTCATGGCTCATGCGCGAGAGGAAATCGCTCTTGGCCTGGTTGGCGCGCTCGGCCTCCTCTTTGGCTTCCCGCAGCGCCACGGCGTCCTGCCGCTGTTTGGTGATGTCGCGCGCGATGCCGATGACGCCCAGCAAAGCGCCCTTGCCATCGCGGTACGGGCTTTTCGTCGTCAGGAAGACGCGGCTGCGGCCCTCCACGAAGTCTTCGTCCTCGTAGGTCTGGGACTGGCCGGATTCCATGATGTCCAGATCATGCTGGCGCGTCACCGCCGCGGCGGCGGGAGAGAAAAACGTACTGTCGTCGTGCCCGATGATCTCGCTCTGGCTGTGGTTGAGAAAGGCGGCGCCGGCGGGATTGATCAACAGGTAGCGGCTCGCGCGATCCTTGATGAAAATGGCATCGTCGGTGCCATCGATGACGGCGCGCAACAGATTGTGGCTGACCTCGAGTTCGCCCAGGGCTTTCTTGCGCAAGGTGATGTCTACCAGCATGCCGTCCCACAGAATCTCTCCGTCCGGCAGCCGTTCCGGGCGCGAGATGCCTTGCACCCAGCGCAGGGGCGCATTCGGCCGGTGTACGCGTCCTTCCCAGCTCCAGGGTTCCAGCGTCGCCGCGGATTTGGCCACGGCGGTGTGAAAGGAAGCCAGGCCTTCGGCGTCCAGGAATTCCAAAACGCGCCGCGGTTCCGCGTAGATCACTTCCGGCCCGATCCCGTAGATTTCGCGGCAGCCGTCGCTCACGTACGGGAAATAAAACGAACCGTCCGGGCGCAACACGAACTGGTACACCATGCCCGGGGTGTTGGCGGCCATCCGCCGAAAGCGCGTTTCGCTTTGCCGGAGGGCGGTTTCGGCGCGTTCCCGCGTCTCTTCCAGCGCCTTGGCCCGATTGATCGCCTGCCGCAGGCCCAGCATTTCCATGACGGTGGCGGCGAGATCCGCCAGGGTAGCCTGTTCCTCCGGAGAAAAGGTGCGCGGAACGAAATCCAGCACGCACAGTGAACCCAGCGCGAAACCTTCCGGCGTCACCAGCGGTGCCCCGGCGTAAAAACGCAGGCCCGGTTCCCCGGTCACTAGTGGATTATCGGCAAAGCGGGCGTCCAACGTGGTGTTCTCCACGACCGTGACTTCATGCGGCCGGAGCATGGCATGCGCGCAAATGGCGACTTCTCGACCGGTTTCGCAGAGCGAAATGCCCACCCTCGACTTGAACCACTGCCGGTCCCGGTCCAGCAGCGAGACCAGGGCCACCGGCATGCGAAAGATCCGGGCGGCGGTGGCGGTTATCCGGTCGAAGGAAGCTTCGGGCGCGGTGTCGAGCACCTCCAGGCTGCGCAGTGTCTCCAGCCGTTCCTGTTCGTTGGACGGCACTTCGGCGGCGAGTGGCACAGTGCGTTTGCAAGAGCAGTTTCGAGACCAGCCAGGCCGGAGGGCTGCCCACCGGCAGGGTCACGGCGCCCAGGCCGCGGGCGTTACCCAAGCCTGGAATAAACTGGAGCGTTATGATCTCACCCGCTAACATCGACATTGTTCCCCGCGGCGCCGGGCAAAAACAACGGCTGAATAAACACAGACGCGGTTCCCGTCCAAACTACGAAGAATTGTCGCCACCAGAAAGCACGATGGGGATCAAACCACCTTTTGACATCACGCCCCTGGAAAGCTCCGGGGTAGGCGTGCAGGAGCCGGATAGCTTATTCGAGCGCGTCGGCTGGCTCTACGCCTTCTTTCGTGAACATCTGTTTCGCGACGATACCGACGGCATCGCCGCGGCCTTCTGGCCGCACGGGGCGCCGCCGGACGGCAGCCGGCTGGTCGAGCTCGGCTGCGGCCCCGGCTTTTATTGTTGCCGCTTTGCGGAACGCTTCCGCCAGTTGCGCGTCCTGGGCCTGGATCGCTCCAATCAACAACTGCGCCGCGCCCGGCGCGTCGCCCGCACCCGCCGATTGGAAAATTGCACTTTCGAGCACGCCGACGCGCTGGCTTTGACAGAGCCGGATGGATCCGTGGACGCCTTGCTGGCGGTGCGGCTTTTTACCATCCTGCCGCGCCGCGAGGTGGCAATCGCGGAAATGCACCGGGTGTTGCGCGCCGGCGGCCGCTGTTTCATCGCGGAACCTTGCTCGCGCCTGCGCACGGCGATCCCGTTGCGGTTGATGTGGCTGGTGGCCCATCTCATGGCTCTCTTCGGCGACTACCGTTCCCGGGCTTATCGCGAACCGCCGGATGCCACGGTGCTGCCGCCGGAGACTTTCGGCGCGCTGATCACGAGCCAGCCCTGGGGGTCGGTCTGGCGTTGGCAGGACCCGCATTACCAGTATGCCTTGTGCGAAAAAGGCGTGGCGGGACCCGCCGTCGCTTCGAACTTGGCGAACGAGGATTACGCGATATAAGTCTCGGACCAGGGGCCGGCGTGCCTGTCTTCGCCACCGCCCTTTTTCGCCCTGATGAAATCAGCCTATCCCGTGCTCAATCCTGCCCTGCCGGCTGACGCGCAGGCTGGCCTACGGGCGGGCGCTTGCGCGCTAGCCATGATGATCAAGGCGCCGCGGCCCGGCGCGAGCAAGACGCGGCTGACGCCGCCTCTGACGCCCCTGGAAGCCGCCGCCATCAGCACCTGCTTCCTGCGCGACACCACCGCCAATATCGCCCAAACCGTTGCCCATTGCGCCGCCAGCACCCCGGCGGCGGGTCTGGCCGTCTATACGCCCGTCGGTCTGGAAGACGCGTTCACCGGCCTGTTGCCGGATGGATTTTGCCTCCTGGCCCAGCGCGGAGAGCCTTTCGGCGAACGCTTGAGCCACGCGGTGGACGATTTGCTGGCGCTGGGCTATGGCGCGGTTTGCCTGATCGACTCGGACAGTCCCACCCTGCCCGCCGAGGCCTTGCGTGCGGCGGTAGCGGCGCTGGCGCAACCGGGCGATCGCGTGGTGCTCGGCCCCAGCGAAGATGGCGGTTACTACCTCATCGGCCTCAAACAAGCGCACCGGCGGCTCTTCGAGGACATCGACTGGAGCACCGGCCAGGTGACCCCGCAGACGCTGGCCCGGGCGGCGGAATTGAACCTGGAAGTGGTGGAATTGCCCACCTGGTACGATGTGGATGACGCGGCCACCCTGCGCATGCTGTGCGACGAATTGCTCGGGTTCAACGGCGAGCAGGACGACGGGGAAAACGTGCAGGGTTACGCCGCGCCGCACACGCGGGAGTTCTTGAGCCGGATCCTGGCGGCGGAAGGTCACCAGCGCATCTGGCCGGAGGCGGCTGGCCATGAAGCCCACCGGCCGACCGCGGCGATTTTGGAATGAGCGATCCGGTCACACCCGCGCGAAAATGGCCTGAGCGCGTCCCTGGCCAGTGGCCAGTGAGTTGGACGAACGCCGCCTTGCTGCTGCTGGGCGCCATCTCCCTCCTGCTCTATTGCAAGGGAGCGCATGACCAGGGGCAGAAACGCGTCCTGACCTTTACCGCCGGCGCGCTGGGCCTGGCGATCCCCTACTTTCTGGCCGCGTGGGTCATCCTGCGGGCGCAACCGGCGCGTTCGACCTTGCTGCTCGTGCTGGGCTTCGCCCTGGCGTTCCGCGTGGTTGGTTTGAGCACGGAAACGTACCTGTCGACCGACCTCTACCGCTATATCTGGGACGGCCGGGTGCAGTCCGCGCACATCAATCCCTATCGCTACATTCCCGTGGACAAGCGCCTCGCGTTCCTGCGCGATGGCGACCGCCGCAATCCCGGGACTTATCCCCAGTGGAGCGCCGACGACGAGCACGGCCTCAAAGCCGATCCCGGCGATCAGATCTTCCAGAACATCAATCGCAAGACCTACGCAAAAACGGTTTATCCGCCCTTCGCGCAATTCGTCTATCTGGCGGTGACCCGCCTGAGTGAGTCGGTCACCTGCATGCGGCTGACGATGGTCTTCTTCGAGGTGGTGGCGGCTTGGGGATTGATCCAATTGCTCGGGACCTTCGGTTTGCCGGGCCAGCGCGTGCTGCTCTATGCCTGGCATCCGCTGGCTTGCTGGGAGTTCTCCGCCGGCGGCCACGTCGACGCCATCATGATCGCCGGTGTAGTACTGACTCTGCTCCTGCACCGGCTCAATCGCCCGCTGAGCACCGGCGTCGCCTTTGCTTGTGCGACACTGACCAAGCTTTTCCCGGTCATCCTCGCGCCGGCGCTATACCGGAAATGGCGCTGGGGTTGGCGGCTGCCGGTAGCCTTTGCGGTCACCATCGTGCTGGCTTACCTGCCGTACGTGCTGAGCTACAATCTGCATGGCTCCCTCGGCTTCCTGCCGCGCTATACGAACGAGGAGGGCCTGCAAAGCGGCAATCGCTTCTTCCTGCTGACGCTGCTGCCGGAGCACGCGCTCGCGGCCGTGGGTCTGCCCGCTTACGATGTCTTTGTCGCGTTGGTCGGCCTGGCGCTGCTCGCGGTCGTGGCCTGGTCCTTGTGGCGGCGTGAGGCCGACGAGTTCAGCGACCTGCGCCGCTGCCTCTGCCTGGCCACGATGTTCGTCGCGGTGCTCTCCTCCGGCTGGGATTGGTACTATAGCTGGCTGGTCCCCTTTCTTTGCTTCCTGCCTTACCCTTGGCTGTTCTGGATGACGGCTTCCTCCATGGTGCTGTATCTGAACTGGATTTATGTCGAGCCGCGGGACGTCTTCTGGCAGAATGCCGTGATCTATTTTCCCACCGCCCTCCTGGGAGTGGCCGCCGTGCTTTGGCAGCGGCGCAAAGCTCACAGCGCCCGGTCCGCGGCGGCGACCAGCCGTCCGTCCGAAGTGTTGCTGGCCGGGAACTAACCTTCTGCCTATGCTAAGAGCCTCGACCGCCATGTCCGCGATACCGTCTCACTGAATAAAGCTTATGCGCGCCGTTCGTTTGCTCATCCTGACCCTTTCCCTGACCGCCGTACTGCCAATGGCCTCTCGAGCGCAGGAGAATAGCCCGCACTCTTTGTGGGACGTTTACGCCTTGTACTTCAAAGGCGCCAAATACGTGGACCTGACGCACACCATTACGCCGTCCATCCCCGTCTGGGCTGGGTTTGCCTCGCCGAAGTTCAGCCAGACGATCGATCCGAAGACGGGCAAGATATACACCTACCAGGCCGACGGCTTTCAAGCCAGCGCCTATGAACTGCCGACCGATCAACTCGGCACGCAACTGGACCCGCCCGCGCACTGGAACCCGAATTATCCCGCCATCGACGAATTGCCGCCCACCTTCGCGGTGCGCCCGCTCGTCGTGATTTCGATTGTCGACAAGGTTGCCAAGGACCCCAACTACTCGCTTTCGGTCGGCGACATCATTGATTGGGAGAAAACGCACGGGCAGGTGCCGCCGGGCAGCGTCGTCTTCGTGCGTTCGGATTGGTCCAAGGAATGGCCCAACCCGGAACTGGCTACCCGGACCAAATTCCCCGGCGTCTCGCTGGCGGCGCTCAAGTTCCTGCACCTGCAGCGCGGCATTCTCATGCATGGCCATGAGCCGCTGGACACGGACTCGACGCCGAACCTGGAAGGCGAGGCGTGGTTATTGCAAAACGGCTACACGCAAGGCGAGGGGATCGCGAACCTGGACCAGGTGCCGGAGATCGGCGCCCTGGTGGTGATCGGCTACCCGAAATTCGGTGGCGGCACGGGCGGCTACGCCCGCTACATCGCGGTTTGCCCGCCGGATTGGAAATACGGCGTCACGATCGATGCCCACAAGGAGTCGCCCCTGCCGAAGATGGACAAGCCGTTGCATTGGGACGACAAGTTGGGCATGCGGGTGCGGTAAGGAACGAACGCTGGATGACAAAGGGGCTTTCCCGGCTAAGCTGACGGCGCGATGAACAACGAGATCGTCCTGCAAAAAGTGCGTGCTCTCGGAGTCGCCGATCCGCTGCAACCGAGCGCGCAGACGCTCCGGCTGGTGCTCGGCGCCTATTTCACGCGCAAGATTTTCAACGAGCAATCGTTTCGCGGGTACATGGGATTGCTGAATCCCTCGCTGGATGTTTTGCTGGAGGGGCTCAAAGCCTTTTCGCTCGATCAATCCGGCATCTCGCACAAGGTGCAGAACACGGTCGATCTGGCGATCGGCGTTTTGCGCACGCGGCTGGAGCGCCCGGATATTTCCGTCGAGGAAGCACGCGAGATTCGCTTTGCCATCCTCGATCTGGTGCGCGAAGCCCGGGATGAATCGAGCGAGCAGCGCATTCTAACGCTCGGCTTCGCGGCTTTTGCCGCGACCGCGTTCGTGGCGGTGCTGGGCGGGATCGCGGCCATGGCAGATCGCAAGCCGGGCTCCTTGCGCGTCCCGCTGCTGCGGGATCGTTGAATGAAACCCGGCAAACGCGCGCTCGTCACCGGAGGAGCGGGCCTGATCGGCTCGCATCTAGTCGATCTGTTGCTGCGCGAAGGCTGGACCGTCCGTATCCTGGACAACCTCGAACCCCAAACCCACCGGGAAGGCAAGCCGGCCTGGGTCAATGCGCGGGCTGAGTTCGTCCAAGGCGATTTGACCGACCGCGCGACGATCCGCCAGGCCATGGGCGGGATCGACGTCATCTTCCATCAGGGCGCCTACGGCGGCTACATGCCGGAGATCGCGAAATACGTGCGGGTCAATAGCTTCGGCACTGCGCAAATGCTGGAGGTCATCCGCGAGGATAATTTGCCCATTCAAAAGATCGTCGTGGCGAGCTCGCAAGCCGTCTACAGCGAGGGCGCGGCGCTGTGTTCCGTGCATGGGTTGGTCTTTCCGCCGGTGCGGCCGATCGAGCAACTGCGCACGGGCGATTGGGCGGTGCATTGCCCCATCTGCGGGCTGGACACCGCCAGCGTGCCGACGCCGGAAAACGCGCCGGTCGGCGGTGAGACGGTCTACGGTCTGACCAAGGTCGACCAGGAAAAGTTGGTCCTGCTCTGGGGCAAACAGGTCGGCATTCCGACGGTGGCGCTCCGTTACTCCTGCACGTTCGGCCCACGACAGTCCATCTTTAACCCGTACACGGGTGTGATCGCCATTTTCTGTACGCGCCTGCTGAACGGCTTGCCGCCGGTGCTCTACGAGGACGGCGAGCAAACGCGGGATTTTTCCTTCGTCGAGGATATTGCCCGCGCCAACCTGCTGGTGGCGGAGAACGCGGCGCTTGATGGCTTGCCGGTGAACGTCGGCAGCGGCCGCGGCGTGACGATCCGCGAGGTCGCCGAGCAGATTTCCGCGGCGCTGGGCATCCGCCTCGCCCCGGAGGTCAACGCCGAGTTTCGCCCCGGCGAGATGCGCCACCTGACCAGCGGCACCGCGCGGATTCATGACGCGCTGGGCTATGTCCCGCAAACGGACTTGGCGACCGGCATCGGACGTTACCTGGAGTGGATCCGCGGCCAAGCGGATGTGAAGGATTACTTCACCGAGGCTGCCCAGATGCTCAAGAGCAAGGGCATCGTGCACCAGGCCGCGAAGTGAAACCGCTTTGCCGCTGCCAGCGGATAAGATAGAAGTAAACCATGATCACCGTCGAAGTGGAGGCGCTCGCCGCCGATCTGCCTACGTTTTTAAGGAAGGCCGCATCGGGTGAAACCATCCTGATCGAGTCGGAAAACCGGCCTTTGGCTGAATTACATCCTCCGGCCGGCGTCCAACCGGAGAGCGTGAACCTTATCAGCGAGGATTTAGAGCCCGGCATACATGATACCGTCCTTTTGAGTGAAGCGGCGTTGGCAGTGGACTGGAACCGTCCTGAGGAAGATGAAGCATGGGCATACCTTCAACCGGCGCAGTAATCACTTTCCCATTTCCTTTTTCGGATCTTACCTTCGCCAAGGTTCGCCCGGTCGTTTTACTCGGACCTGCAGGTCGCGGGGATTGGGTGTTATGTCAGGTCACAAGCAAACCGTATGGAGATGCGCGAGCGATCGAGTTGAACCAGAATGATTTCGCGACGGGAGGCTTGCGCGTGCGTAGCTATGCTCGGCCCCTCAAACTTCTTACGGCCCACGAAAGCCTGTTTGTAGACACCGTTGGGAAGTTGCATCTCAGTTCACTAGAAAAGATCGTTCGGGCTTTGATTGCTGCTCTCGAGACGCCGCTTTAACCAGCATGCCCGCCTTCGTCTCCGTCGTCATTCCTGCGCTCAACGAGGAGGCGCCCATCGCCGCCGTGGTCCGCGCCTGTTTGGCAACGGGGATCCCGCACGAAGTCATCGTCGTCGATAACGGCAGCACGGACCAGACCGCTGCCGTGGCGGCGGCGGCCGGGGCGCGCGTCGTCGCCCAGCCCGAGCGCGGGTATGGCCGGGCGTGCGCGGCCGGTGTCGCCGCGGTGGACGCCGGCAGCAGCATCGTGCTTTTCCTTGATGGCGACGGTAGCGATTGCCCGGAACTGATGGCGCAGCTCATCGGCCCCATTGAAGCCGGGCAACAGGACTTTGTCATCGGCTCGCGGGTGCGCGGCGAGCGCGAGAAGGGCAGCATGAATTTCCAGCAGGTCTTCGCCGGCCGCCTCGCCGGGGTGCTGATGCGCCTGCTTTACGGCGTCAATTACACGGACATGTGCCCGTTCCGGGCCATTCGCCGCGACGCCCTAGCTCAACTAGGGATGCAGGAGCAGACCTACGGCTGGAACCTGGAAATGCAGATGCGTGCCGCGCGCGCACGCCTGCGCATTCTCGAGTTGCCGGTGGCGCATCGTTGCCGGACCGGCGGCGAGTCGAAGGTTTCCGGCACGTTGCGCGGCACTTTCGTGGCCGGTTGGCGAATCTTGCAAACGTTCGTGCATGTGGCACGCGGTCAATGATATACTCGCCGCCATCGCGATGAATTTGACTGCGGAATGGTTGGAAACCGATGGCCACGGTGGCTTCGCCTCGGGCACGATCGGCGGCGCGCGCACCCGGCGTTACCACGCTTTGCTGTTGCCCGCGACGCACCCGCCCGTGGGGCGGATGGTGCTCGTCAACGGGTTGGAAATCTGGCTGCAAACCGACACCGGCCGTTTCCCGCTTTCCACGCAATGCTATCAAGGCGGGGTCGGCGCCGGGGACGTGCCCTTTCCGCGCGGTTACGATTACCTGGAGGCGTTTGAAGACGATCCCTGGCCGCACTGGACCTTCTCATTCCCGGACGGCAGCCACGTCACGCAGGAGATTCTGATCCACCAGCGGACGGGCATGACGGTGTTGGCGTGGCATTACTGGGGCATGGTGACGACCAGCGCGCGGCTCGAAATCCGGCCGCTTCTCTCGGGCCGCGACTACCACAGCCTGCAACGCGAGAACCCCGCCTTTGCGGCCGCACCCGTCGAAGAGGCGGGCGGCAACGTGCTTTGGCGGCCGTATCCCGGCGTGCCGGGCACGCGAGTTTGGTCTTCCGGCGCCTACCGGCATGACCCGGAGTGGTATAACAACTTCCTTTACGCCGAGGAACGCACGCGCGGACTTGATTACCTGGAAGATCTCCTGAGCCCGGGCGTGTTTACCTGCGAACTGGGCGTGACCGGCCTGGCTGCCTTGCTGCTGGCGCCGGAAGTTGATCCGGCGGCCGAGCCGCCCATTCCCGCCGAGACCGCGCCGCTGGATGTCCTTTTCGCCTGGCGCGATGAAGAGCAAGCACGCCGCGCGGCTTTCGCCGAGCCGTTGTTGCGCGCCGGCGACGCCTACGTGGTGCGCGGCGGCCGGGGTGCCACGGTCATCGCGGGTTATCCGTGGTTTACGGATTGGGGCCGCGACACTTTCATTTCCCTCCGCGGTCTCTGCCTGGCCGCGGGGCGGTTCGAAGAAGCGCGCGAGATTTTGCTGCAATGGTCGGCCGCCGTTTCGGAAGGCATGCTGCCGAACCGTTTTCCCGACAGCGGCGAGGCGCCGGAATACAATACGGTCGATGCCGCGCTCTGGTTCATCGTGGTGGTGCATGAATACCTGAAACTCGCCCCGGTGCCGGCCGGTGAGCGGGACGCGCCGCCACTCCTGGCCACCTGCGAAGCCATTCTGCAAGGCTACGCCGCCGGCACGCGCTACGGCATTCGCCTGGACGAGACGGACGGGTTGCTGGCGGCGGGCGAGCCGGACGTGGCGTTGACCTGGATGGATGCGCGGGTCGACGGCCGGCCGATCACGCCGCGCATCGGCAAGCCGGTCGAGATTCAGGCGCTCTGGCTAAATGCCCTCTCTATCATGGCGCCCGTGTCGCCGCGCTGGCAGGCGCTTTACGCGCAGGGCCGGGCGCAGTTCCAAGCCAAGTTCTGGAACGCCGCGCGCGGTTGCCTCTACGACGTGATCGATTGCGATGGCCAGCCTGGAGTTACCGACGGCAGCCTGCGGCCCAACCAGATTTTCGCCGTCGGCGGTTTGCCGTTGGTGTTATTGGAAGCCGGCCAGGCGCTGGAGGTCGTGGCTTGCGTCGAACGCGAGTTGCTCACGCCGCTGGGGCTGCGCACGCTGGCGAGAAGCGAGCCGGGGTATTCGCCACGCTACGAAGGGAACCCCGCCCAACGCGACAGCGCCTATCACCAGGGCACGGTCTGGCCGTGGCTGATCGGGCCGTTTGTGGAGGCCTGGGTGCGCGCGCGGGGCGAAACCCCGGAGGTGCGGGCGCAAGCCCGGCGCCAGTATCTCGAGCCTCTTTTGGCGCTGTTGCCGGATTCCGCGGGGATCAACCATCTGCCCGAGATTGCCGACGGCGATCCGCCGCATGCGCCGCGAGGCTGCCCCTTCCAGGCGTGGTCCTTGGGCGAGCTCACGCGCCTGGCGTTGGGCGTCTTAAGGTAGGTCCAAAATGAGGTAGGGACGGCTCTCCGAGCTGTCCCAAATTGTCTGCCGCAGCGCGCCCCTGGCCCTGGCAAATTTCCCCGACAGAATGGGACGGCTCGGAGAGCCGTCCCTACCTCTATGACGACGCCGCTGCGCGGCTGGATACGCCGTCAACGCTCCCGCACGACGGCCAGCATCATCTCTTCGCAGCCGCGGCGGACCGCTTCGAATTCCTCGGGCGTGTTCGTCCTTGGCACCGGGTGCATTGGGCTCATCCGCACCGTCACCTTCGAAAAAGGTTTCGGGATAAAAAACCGATCCCAACTCTTCAACCGCCAGGAGCGCGAGTAATCGATGCCGATCGACAACATCGGCACACCCGATAATTGCGCCAGGACCACGACACCCGGCTTGATCTCGTAGATCGGTCCGCGCGAACCATCCGGCGTGATGCAAACATCGTGGCCGCGTTTCAGCCAGCCGATTAATTCGCGCAAAGCTGCTGTGCCCCGCTTCGTCGCGGACCCACGGACGGGTCCCACGTTGAAGCGCAGCAGAAATTGCGCGATGAGTTCACCGTCGCCACTGGTGCTCGTCATGGCCATGCCTTGCGGACGGTTTCCGGCCAGAAAGCGATGGTAAATGAACGGCACGAGCAGCAGCCGGTTATGCCAGAAGACGAAGACGGCCTTTTCCCGCGCCTGGGCCGCCTCGAGCAACTCCGGGAATTCGATCTCGAAGCGTAGAGTGGCGACGAGCAGCCGCAGCAACCACGAGGCGGCCCAGATGATCCAGAATTCCCGGCGCCCGCTGCTGCTGTGAGCTTCAGGCGGCGGGGTTGGGTCGGTCGTGGCGGCCGCTTCGTGCATCGCCGGCCGGCCCGGCCCGGCCGCGCTCAAGCGACCGCCTCCAGCCGGAGCGCATCCGGCACCGGGGAGCCGCCAGTCTGCCGCGTCAGGACGAGAAAGCGGGCGGTCAAGGCGATGGCACAGACCATCAAACCCACCGCCAGTCCCCACCAGATACCCACCGGGCCGCCGCCGTGGACGACGCCAACCCAATAGCAGATCGGCAGCGCGACCAGCCAGTAGGACACGAACGAGATGAGCGTCGGAACCCGCATGTCCTTCAACCCGCGCAAAGCACCGCCGCTCGCGATCTGCGTACCGTCGAAAATCTGAAAAACGCCGGCAACCGTCAACAGCCGCGCCGCCAGGCCGACCGTGAGGGCATCACGCACAAACCAACCCGCCAGCACATGGCCGAAGACCAGAAATCCGCCCGCTCCCAGGCACATGATACCGGCCGCCATGGCGATGCCGCTTAGCCCGATCAGCCGTACCCGCGTCCACTCCTCCGCGCCGACTGCCTGGCCCACGCGCACGCTGACCGCCATGCTGATACCCAGCGGAAACATGAAGGTCGTCGCGGCGTAGGAAATGGCGATCTGGTGCGCCGCCAGCGCGCGCGCTCCCAGCCAGCCCATCATCATGGCCGCGAAAGCGAAAATGCCTACATCCATGCACAATTGCGCGGCCATCGGCACGCCGATGAGTAAATGGGCATGCAATTGGCGCCACGACAAGCCGGCTGCCCAGCGCGGCGGGAGCGACGCCTGGAAGCGTGGCGAGCGCAGCACGATCACGGCCAGCGCCCCGGCCATCAGGATGCGCGTGATCAGCGTCGCGTAGCCTGCGCCCGTCAGACCAAGGGCCGGCGCACCGCAACGTCCATAGATCAAGATCCAGCTCAGGAAAACATTCAGCGCGACACCGCCGAGCACCGTCAGCATGGGGATCACCGCGTGCGAGAGCGCCTCGCAATATTGCTTGAGGCATTGCCAGACTAACGCGGGCAAAAGCGAGCAGCCGACCAGGAGCAGAAAGGGCCGCGCCATCGCCACGATTTCGGCGGGTTGGCCGAAATGCCGCCACAGCTCGCCCGCGCCGCACAGCAGCGCGATGATGCCGAGCCCGGTGATCGTCCCGAGCCACAGCCCGTGGCGCAAGACTTCCCCCGCTTCGCGCGGGCGGCCAGCGCCATGGGAGGTCGCCGCCAGGATCGAGACGCCGGCGATGAGGCCGATGCCTGTCACGTAGAGCACGTTGAGGATGCTGAGGGCAAAAGCTCCCGCCGCCAACGGCACCACGCCAACCCGGCCGACCATGATATTATCCGAAAAGCCGAGCAGCATTTGCCCAAGCTGTCCCGTGGTCATGGGCAGAGCCATGGCCAGGGTCAGACGGGCTTCGTGCAGAAAGGATCGGGGCGGACGCATGGAAGGGGTTGCCAGCATGCCACTTGCCGCGCCGCTTGCCAAGGCAGCCCTGCGTCCCGGCTACCGGTGTTGCCCGTAATAATCCGCCAGCCCGGCGGCGACCGCGTCGGCGTACTCGCGGTAAATGCTAGGCCGTGCCGCGCCGCCAATCTCGCGGGTGCCCTCGTAGTCGCCGGCCTGGATGCGCTCGAAAATCGCCGAGGAATTCATCACGTACGGCTCGATATAGAGTACCGGGCATTCGTCGATCCGGTTGGCCAGCAGATTGCGCTCCCAAACGTATGGGTCCGGGCCGGCTTGCCGGGCGTTGCCGCCGGTGTAAGCGAACGGCGGCAGGCCGGTGGCTTTCGCCAGCACCGGCGCGACGGTATCAGCGATGGCCAGTTCCTCGGCGTGAGAGCGGTCGAGCAGCTTGAGCAGCATTTCGAGGCGGACATCGTCCTTTTCCAACTCATCCGGCCCATAGCACCCGTTGATCAGGACGTGCAGATGGTTCTTTTCCACCAGGGTGGGGTGGGCGGGATCGCCCCAGGCCTCGGCATTGAAGTGCAGACAGACCACCAGATCGGGATGCAGCACGGTGTTGATCCGCTGGCCACGCGCGCGGATCTCGGCCCGGGAAAAAAGAGCTTCGCTCACTCCGGCCAGCGTGAACTCGCGGTCGGGATCCGCGGTCCCGATGTAGTAGGGGTGGGGATTGACGACGCCCTCATCCCGGAGCACGCGTGCGGCTTCGTCGAGCAAGTCGTAAGGCCGCACCGGCGTGACCGGTTCGTCGCTCGTGCGCAAAAGCGTGACCTCCGCGCCCAGTCCCTGCAATCGGGTCGCCAGGAGCCGCGCCACCCGTAGCGTCATGTCGCCTTCCATGACCGCCGGCGCCGGGCCGATTTGAAACCAGCGTTCCTCCTGCTTCGCCCACTGCCCGCCGAGATGGCCGGGATCGAGCGCGATTTTGACGCCGGCGAGCGGCTGATTGGCCGGTGGCGCCGCAGGAGGTATTCCGGCGCGCGGCCGCCAGTAAGCGGGGGGCGGTTTGGGCACCACGTTGGCGGGCGCAAACCGCAAGGTGTAGAGGTCCTCGAGCGGGATATTGGTCGTGCGCAGGACGGCGGCGTCGGGACCGATTCGGATATACGGCTGCCAACCTCCGCGCGGCGCGTAAACTTGCGCCAGCAGCCGGGCAAACTCCTCGCGCGTGATGGTCCCTTGGTAGGGAGCCAGTTCCCGCCAGTCGGGTTCATCGGCCAAGGCACTCAGATTCGAGCCGAAGCTCCTGGTGCCGCCCGCCGGCAGGCCCAGCAGGCAGGCCAGAATGGCCCACCCGGCGGCAAACAGGCGTGGTCGGTCTAAAAACATTCCGCTTTGCGGCTTAGCTCGCCTAAGTTGGCGGCGAAAGCCATGATCAAAATACTGTTCCTGGGCGATATCGTCGGCGAGCCGGGCCGCCGCGCCGTCATCGAGTCGCTCTCCCGCTTGCGGGAGCAGCACGCCATCGATTTCATCATCGTCAACGGCGAGAACAGCGCCAATGGCCGCGGCATCACGCCCAAGATCAGCATCGATCTCCTGCGCGCCGGCGCCGCCGTCATCACGAGCGGAGACCACATCTGGGATCAGAAAGAAATCGTCGCCTATATCGACACGGAGCCGCGCCTGCTGCGCCCGCTCAACTACCCGCCGGACACCCCGGGCGCCGGGTCGATTGTACTGGAAACCGCCAAAGGCAAGATCGCCGTGGTGAACGTGCAAGGGCGCACGTTCACCTCGCCCAGTCTGGAGAACCCCTTCCGCGCCATGGACTGGGAAGTGGCGAAACTGCGCGAGGAGACGCCGGTGATTTTCGTCGATGTGCACGCGGAGACCACCAGCGAAAAGGTGGCGATGGGCCGTTTTTTGGATGGCCGCGTCAGCGCCGTGGTCGGCACCCACACCCATGTGCAAACCGCCGATGAGCAGATCTTCCCCGGCGGCACCGCGTTCCTGTGCGACGCCGGCATGTGCGGGCCGCACGAATCGATTCTCGGGCGGGACATCGATGCAATTATCGGCCGCTTCGTCACGAGCTTGCCCGTTCCCTTTCCAATCGCGCACGGTCCGGTCCGCTTGCACGGAGTTCTCCTGGAGATCGATCCCGCAACGGGGCGGGCGTCTTCCATTCAACGGCTCGCTGAATAGCGGGCGATGATTTTCATCTTGTTCAACGCCCCTCCGGTTCCTTATAGTCGCGGCAACAACCCACCCCGCAAGCGTTTACCCCATGTCCGTACATAAACTATTCAATCTCGAGAACGAAATCGGCACGCAGACGACCTACACGAAAGGGGCCACTGGCGTCGCGGATTCATCCATCGGCATCTGCAAAGCGCTTTCGGCGCTCTGGTGCAAGAATGTTTTGGAGGGCAAGAGCATGCTTAACACCAAGCCGTCCACCATGCGGGCGGCCTTGATCCAAGCCAAAGGCGAAATGACAGCGGGCCCGAAAGGCGCGGATCTGACCAATGTCCTTGGTCCTTTGGACATGAAAGTCACGTCCATCTTGTCGATGCCAGGCAAGCAAGCCATTCATTACATCGGTACGAAAGCCAACCTCTACATGCTGCGATATCCGGGGCATGCCATGGCGGCGAAGACGGGCAAAGATGGCTGGTTTTTCCTCGATCCGGAAGAGGGCTTGTTCTTATGTTCCTCGCTGAAGAGTTTCGAGAGCCAGATCTGGAAACTTTACGGCAAAAGGAAGAATGAAGCCTGGACCTGCCAGGCGGTGGCGAATGCTTGAGCTCCTGTTCCGCTTGCTGGCGGGGCTGCGTGGGCAAGCTTTAATCCCGGGTCCGGCCTCAGGAGCCTGCCTGCTGCTCTGACGAAACTGGCTCACTCAAAAGCCCGCTGATCAGCAAAGTCGGCAGAAGAGCCACGTAGCCGTCGTCGTCGGAAACAATCACCCGGCCGTTCCCTGGGAGCAGATAAACGTGATCGATTGTCGGCACCGGGTATTCTCGACCATCCGCCATGCGCAGGCGGAATGGCGCAAACGGGACGGTTTGCAAGTGCTTACGAATTTCTCCAATCATTCCACGAATTTAGAACCAACATTAGCCGGCGCAACCCGGCCCGAGGTGATTATGAAGGCGTTTGCGCAGCGAATTTTCTTTTGACACCGGAATTGCTTCGTTTAGCTTGCCCTCGCTTTTTCGGCAAAAACAGGGGAAGAAATCCCGGTCAAGATAGGCTCGATTTGAGTGAGTCTGATTGACGCAGGGGCTTTTTCCCTTTTTTGCCGGGTGAAGGCGCTCCGGCGCAAGCCGGCAGGATCTCCGCGGGTGTCTCTCTGTCACAGGAAGGGCGTTCGCTAGGGGTTTGTGACTGGCCCATGTAGCTCAGTCGGTAGAGCACATCCTTGGTAAGGATGAGGTCACCGGTTCGATCCCGGTCGTGGGCTCCAGAAAAGCGTCGGTACCCGGCAGGTTGAGAGGCAGCAGCAAGAAGAAGAGAATATAGAAAACCACCGCAGCAGTCGAAGAGACGCCTTCACCGGCCGCCCCTGCCGCTTTATTGAGAGACCGTAAGTTTAATACCCACCGCCATGGCTAAGGACAAATTTGAAAGAAACAAACCGCATGTGAACGTCGGCACGATCGGCCACGTTGACCACGGCAAGACCACGCTGACCGCCGCCATCACGACGGTGCTCGCCAAGACTGGCAAAGCCGAAGCGCGTGCGTACGATTCCATCGATGCCGCTCCCGAGGAAAAGGAGCGCGGCATCACCATCAATACAGCCCACGTCGAGTACGAGAGTGACAAGCGCCACTACGCTCACGTTGACTGTCCCGGCCACGCGGACTACGTCAAGAACATGATCACTGGCGCCGCGCAGATGGACGGCGCCATCCTGGTGGTTTCCGCCGCGGACGGCCCCATGCCGCAGACCCGCGAGCATATCCTGCTGGCTCGCCAGGTCGGCGTGCCCGCGCTCGTCGTGTTCATGAATAAAGTCGACATGGTCGACGATCCCGAACTCCTCGACTTGGTCGAGATGGAAGTGCGCGATCTGCTCACCCAGTACGAATATCCGGGCGATACCATCCCGATCGTCAAAGGCTCGGCCGCGAAGGCCCTGGCGGGAGACGCCGAAGCCGAGAAGCAGATTCTGGCGTTGATCGCGGCGGTGGACGAGTACATCCCGGTGCCCGAGCGGCCGATCGATCTGCCTTTCCTGATGCCGGTCGAAGACGTTTTCAACATTGAAGGCCGTGGCACCGTCGCCACGGGCCGGGTCGAGCGCGGCATCCTCAAGAAGATGGAGGAGGTCGAGATCGTCGGCATTACGAACACCCAGAAGACGACCGCGACGGACATCGAAATGTTCCGCAAGCTCCTCGATGAGGCGCGCGCGGGCGACAATGTCGGCGTGCTGCTGCGCGGCGTGAAGAAAGACGATATCCAGCGCGGCCAGGTCATTTCCAAGCCCGGTTCCATCAAGCCGCACAAGAAGTTCAAGGCGGAAGTGTACGTCTTGAGCAAGGAGGAGGGCGGTCGCCACACGGCGTTCTTCTCGAACTACCGGCCCCAGTTCTACTTCCGCACCACGGACGTCACCGGCGCGGTGAAGCTCCCCGAAGGCGTGGAAATGGTCATGCCGGGGGATAATGTCTCGATCGAAGTGGAACTGCTCACCCCCATCGCCATGGAGAAGACGATCCGCTTCGCCATCCGCGAGGGCAGCAAGACCGTCGGCGCGGGCCGCGTCTCCGAAATCCTCGACTAACAAACATTCCGGCGCACCGCGCAGCCTCCCTTGCCGGGGGCTTGCGCGGGTCCGTTCGCCTAGGCCAGTAGCTCAATTGGTAGAGTAGCGGTCTCCAAAACCGTCGGTTGGGGGTTCGAGTCCCTCCTGGCCTGTCGAACATCGCCGCTCGGGCGGCCAAGCACCTCATGATCACCCAGACCAAGAACTTCCTGGCGGAAGTCAGGATCGAGCTGCGCAAGGCGAGCTGGCCCTGGGATCCGAAGGAGCACGGCTTCAAGCGTTACAAGGAGTTGACGGACTCCACGGCCGTGGTGGTGGTGGCGATGCTCCTGCTTGGCGGTTACGTGGCGTTGTGGGATTTGATTTTGAATTACATCGTGGGCTTGCTCACACGCTAAGTGCGTGTAAGTGTCCTCCCCCCAGCGTTCCCAGCCCGTTTCTTTCCGTCCGTCGTCCACTCCACCTGAGTTTCCCATGAGCGCCAATACTGCTTCCAAGGGCCAGTGGTTCGTCGTGCACGCGCTTTCCGGGCAGGAAAACAAGGTGCTGGAGAATCTCAAACGCCGCATCAAGACCGAAGAGATGGGCGACCTCATTTATGAGGTGCTCATCCCGACCGAGCGGGTTTCCGAGATCAAGCGCGGCAAGAAGACGGAGACGACGCGCAAGTTTTTCCCCGGCTACCTGATCGTCAACATGCACCTGATCGAAGACGACGGGAAGCTGGTGGACCGCGCCTGGTATTTCGTGCGCGACACGCCCGGCGTCATCGGCTTCGCCGGTCCGAAGGATCGGCCCGTACCGATGCGCGATTCGGAGGTCGAAAACCTCCTGGCGCAGATGCGCGAACGCGAGGACAAGATCAAGCCGAAGGTCAGCTTTGAAGTCGGCGAAACCGTCAAGGTGGCCGACGGCCCGTTTCAGAACCAGAGCGGCGTGGTCGAGGAGATCGATCCCGCCCGCGGCAAGCTGCGCGTTTCGGTCACGATTTTCGGGCGCACCGCGCCGGTGGAGTTGGAGTACTGGCAGGTGGAACGCGGTTAGCCCTGAGAAGAGATAGAAACTTAGAATTTTTCCTAGTCATGGCCAAAGAAGTCGTCGCAACGATCAAGCTGCAAATTCCGGCTGGAGCCGCGAACCCCGCGCCTCCCGTAGGTCCCGCGTTGGGTCAGCAGGGCGTCAACATCATGGGCTTCTGCAAGGAGTTCAACGCCAAGACCCAGAAGCAGTCGGGGGATATTCTTCCGGTCGTCATCACGGTCTATAAGGACAAGACGTTTACGTTCATCACCAAATCGCCGCCCGCGGCGGTTCTCCTGAAGAAGGCGGCCGGCATTGCGGCCGGTTCCAAGGAGCCGAACAAGATCAAGGTTGCCACTCTAACCCGCAAACAGGTGATGGATGTAGTCAAGATCAAGATGCCCGATCTCAATGCCCGTTCGGACGAAGCCGCCTTCCGTATTATTGCCGGCACCGCTCGCCAGGCTGGCATCGACATCAAAGATTAACCGGAACAAACCCATGGCTATCAAACGCAGCAAACGTTACGAGTCCGCCGCCAAACTGGTGGACGGCAGCAAGCATTACGCCTTGGGGGAGGCGGTCGATACGCTGAAACTTTTCCCCTCGCCGAAGTTCGACCAGACAGTGACGCTTTCCTTTCATCTCGGCGTCGATCCCAAACAGTCGGATCAAATGGTGCGCGGCACCTGCCCTTTGCCCAACGGCAGCGGCAAGCAAGTGCGGGTGCTGGTCTTCGCGACCGGCCAGGCCGCCGCCGCCGCCCGGGATGCCGGCGCGGAATTTGTCGGCTTTGAAGACATGGTCAAGAAGTGCCAGGAAGGCTTCCAGGATTTCGACGTGGCCGTCGCCACGCCCGCCGCGATGAGCGAGGTGCGCAAGCTCGGCAAGGTGCTCGGGCCGCGCGGCCTTATGCCGAACCCCAAAGCCGGGACGGTGACCGACGACACCGCCAAGGCGGTCAAGGAAGTCAAAGCCGGGCGCGTCGAGTTCAAGCTGGACAAGAACGGCAACGTTTCGGTCCCGGTCGGCAAGGTTTCATTCGCGCCGGCCGCCTTGGTTGAAAACGGCACCGCCGTGATCGAAGCGGTGGCCAAAGCCCGGCCCGCGACCGCCAAGGGCAAGTTCATCCATTCCATTACGCTGGCGGCGACGATGTCCCCGGCGGTCGGCATCGATGCCGGCGCTTACCAGACCCTTTAATCCTGCTTTCCCGTGAGACCCGAAAAAACTTCCATCGTCGAGAACCTGCTTAGCCGCTTGCAGGAGTCGCCCTTTCTGATCATTACCGATTACCACGGGCTGAAAGTGGATCAGTTCAGCGATCTGCGGACGCGGCTCGCCGGCGTCGGTGCGAAGTACACGGTGGTCAAGAATACGTTCCTGACCCGGGCCAGCCGGGAAGCTGGTTTTCCGGATTTGGGCGAGGCGTTGAGCGGGCAAACCGCCATCGTGACGGGGGACAAGGATGTCAGCGCCGCGGCGAAGGTGCTGCGGACATTCGCGACCGAATCCAAGAAGCTGTCGATCCGCGCCGGCGTGGTGGACAAGTCACTCTTTACCGACAAGCAGATCGGCGCGTTGGCGGATCTGCCGTCGAAGGAAGTTTTGCAGTCGCAGCTCCTCGGTTTGCTGCAGGCACCGGCTTCGCGGCTCTTGCGCACGCTCAACGAACCGGCCAGCAGCCTGGCTCGTCTCTTGGCTGCACACGTCGAGAAGCAACAGCCCGCTGCGGCAGCAGCTTAGGCCAGCCAATCATCTTCATTTTCCGTCGACGCGGCAGGCGCTAGCTGCTTGTGGCGCGGCGGACAGCACAAGCAAGTAAGCAAACACCAAATAGAAAAGGTTCCTCGTCGGGCCGGCGGCTGCCGGTCTCAATTTCTCCGCAGGCTTGCGGGTACGACGATTACCACAACATCACCGTTATATGGCAGACACGAGCACGTTAGTTGAACAGATCAGCGGATTGACCCTCCTGGAGACGGCCGACCTGATCAAGCAGTTGGAAACCAAGCTTGGCGTGAGCGCCGCGGCCCCGGTGGCTGCCGCTGCTCCCGCCGCTGGTGGTGGCGCCGCCGCCGCCGCGCCCGCCGAGGAGAAAACCAGCTTCGACGTCATTCTGACCGAGATGGGTGGCAACAAGATTGCCGTCATCAAGGAAGTTCGCGCCGCGGTCTCCGGCCTCGGTTTGGCGGAAGCCAAGGCGCTGGTTGAAGGCGCCCCGAAGCCGATCAAGGAAGGCATCCCGAAGGCCGAAGCCGAAGAGATCAAAAAGAAGGTCGAAGCCGCCGGCGCCAAGGTCGAGATCAAGTAATCTCCGCATCCGCTAGTTCAGAATTCAGAGGCCGGTTGGACAGCGATGTCTAACCGGCCTTTTTCGTTTGGTGTTCGCATCGAACACACTGGCGCCTGTAGCAGCTGCGCCGTCTTCTGGCGGGAAAAGGCTGGTCAAAAACCCCGCGCTCAGCCAGTTCCTTTGCTGGCTGTTTCTTCATGCTCACCGCGCCTACTTCCCGGCCTCGCCTGACTATCTCGCCGTCTTTGCCGGTAGCGCGTCCGCCTTCGCATTGGCTGGCCTGGCTGCCGCTCCTGCTCATCGCGCTGCTTTACCTTGGCGCTAGCGGCGGACCGGCGTTGTTCGACCAGAACGAAGCTCAATATGCTGCCGCCGCCCGCGAGATGCTCAATCGGCCCCAGGATTACATCCCGGCCACCCGGGCCCGGCTGGAACGTGGCCACTGGTACATCCCCACTAACGACGGCATCCCAAGGCTGCAAAAACCGCCATTGGTGTACTGGTGCCTGCTGGCGTCGATGCGCGTGTTTGGGGTCAACGAATTCGGGGCGCGCTTGCCCAACGCCTTGTGCACGCTCCTTTGGTTCGGGGCCACCTTCCTTCTGGGCCGGCGAATCGCGGGCGACGCGTTCGGCCTCGCGGGAGCGACGATTTTAGCCACGATGGCGGGAACCTTCATCTTCAGCCATCTGATCGCGCCGGAGCCGTTCCTCGCCGCGTTTCTGACGCTGACCTACTGGTGTTTTCTCGGCGCCTGCCAGCAACCGGCGCGCGCCGGGCGCTGGATGTTCTTCGCCTGGATCCTGATGGGTCTGGGAGTCTGCTGCAAGGGACTGCATGGCGCGATTTATCCGTTGGCCGTCGCCGGGTTGCTCGCCTGGCGGCATCCCGGGACGCGTCCGGCCTGGAAAAAATTGCTCGAGCCGGGCGGTCTGGCGGTGTTCCTTGCCATCGTGACCCCCTGGTATATCGCGATGGCGATAAGGTATCCCGGCTTCCTGCACGATCACTTCATCAACGAACAACTTGGCCATGTCTTGGGTAGACGCTATCCGCCGGACTCCGACCGCGTGCCATTCGCGGCCTTCTGGTTGGAACAGTTGGTATTTTTCGTGCCGTGGACGTTTTTCATCCCGGCGGCGATTGCTTCCTGGCGGGAAGCCGGTGCCGGCCAGCGGGAGGATGCGCTCGGGCGCGATCTGCTCCTTTGCTGGTTTGGCGTGACGGCGCTCTCACTCCTGGGTTCATCCTTGCAGGATTATTACCTACTGACGGGTTGGACGCCGGTGGCTTTCTGGCTGGCGCGGCCTTGGGCACCGACGAACCAGGGACGGGATCTGCCTGCCTGGATGCGGCTGAGTCCCGGTGTCTGCCTGGCGGTTCTCGGGTGCGCCGGGCTGGCCGCGGCTGCTTACCTGGAGACGGACGCTGCCTCCGCCGCCGCTGCCGGCAGGGCGGCGGCTCCGACCGCGTTGCGGGACACAATCGCGGCCACGCTGAGCGGTTTTTCGGTGGCAGCGTGGCGGCAGTTGCTGCCGCTCGCCTGGGCAGCCGGGGCGACCTTCCTGGCGGGTGGCGTGCTGTCGATTTATCTGGCGGCGAGTGGACGTTGGCGGGGAGTGCTGACGGCCACGGCGGTAATGATGACCGGCGTGTTGCTCATCGCGGCCAGCGGCCTGCACGTGCTGGAAGATTATTTTTCGCTCAAAGGCGTGGCGCTGACCGCGAATCGCTTGGCAGGCGCCGACGGCGAGGTCGTCTGCGCGGGCGCTACGGTCGATAACCCCAGCCTGCTCTTCTACCTGGATCGCGAGGCCTATTGGGTGCACGCCGATCCGGACGGCGAGTTTGCCTCGCGTGACCTGGGCATTGGCCGCGAGTTGTTCCTGAACGAGGAACAACTTGCCCGGCGTTGGGACTCGCCGCGCACTGTGCTCTTGATTGCGGAGGCGGACGCGATCCCCCAATGGCGCGCCCGTTTGTCTTTGAGTCCCCAGCAAAGCCGGCCCGTGGCCCAAAGCGGAACACGGGTACTGCTGATGAATCACGCCGGCCTTTGACTCCCGCCCAGTAGCGTCTTCGCCAAAGCCACGGCGGGTTCCCCTTGACCGCCCAGCATTCGCGCGATCTCCGTGACACGCGCCTTGCCCTTCACCTCGCCCAACCGTGAAAACGTGCGCTCGCCGCTGAAATCCTTTGCCACCACGTACTGCGTGCCGGCGGCGGCGGCGACTTGCGGCAAATGCGTGATGCAGAGCACCTGGTGACGCTCGCCCAGCGAACGCATCTTCGCCGCCACCGCGTGCGCGATCTCGCCGCCGACGTTCGCGTCGATTTCGTCAAAGACGAGCAAAGGCACCGCGTCCTGCGCCGCCAACGCGCTTTTGACGGCCAGCATCACGCGGCTGATCTCGCCGCTGGAGGCAATTGAACGCAACGGCTTGGCCGGCTCCCCCGGATTGGGTGCAAACAAGAATTCCACGGCCTCCAGACCGCTCGAGCGCGGCGCAAAGACGAATTCCACGCTCTCCAAGCCCTGCGCGCCCGGCGTGCCGAGGGCCAGGAGGTGAATCTCAAACTCGCTCTTCTTGAAACCCAGGTCGCGCAATTGCTCGCGCACCGCGGCAGACAGTTCCGGCGCTGCCTTGGCCCGCAGGGCAGTCAATTCGCCCCCGAGCTGCAATAGCTCGGCTTGCGCGGCGTCCAACTCGCGTTGCAGCCGGTCCAGCTCCGCGCCGCGGCCTTCGATCTTCTGCAACCTTGCCGCCGCCTGCTCGCCGAACGCGATTACCTGCTCCAACCCCGGGCCGTATTTGCGCTTGAGCGTCTGCAGCAGGTTGACCCGCGCTTCCATTTCCGCCAGTTGGGCCGGATCCAGGTCCCGCTTCTCCGCGTAATCCACCAGCGACCGCGCCAGTTCCTCCAATTCCAGCACCGCAGAAGTATGCGCGGCCGCAAGGGGCGCCGTGGCCGGATCGATGCGCTCCAATTCCCGCAGCAACCGGCCGGTCTCGCCCAGGCGGCTGAGGATGGATGGCTCGCTCTCGGCTAATTCGCCTGCGACGCCGGTGGCCAGTTCGATCAGCCGGCGGCTGTTCGACGCCAGGGCGTAGCGCGCCTGCAATTCGGCCTCCTCCTCGAGTTGCAAGTTGGCCGCTTCGATCTCGGCGGACTGGTGCCGGAGCAGTTCCAGTTCGCGCTCGAGCGCTGCCTCGCCGGTGGCTAGGCTTGCGTGTTCCGCGCGCAACGCGCCGTGCCGTTGCCACACTTCCTCATAGGCGCGCCGTACCGGCGTAGCGTGGCTGAAAGCGTCCAACAAATCGAGCTGGCGTTCGGCGCTGAGCAGCGACTGGTGGTCATGCGGCCCGTGCAAATCCACCAGGAGATCGCCCAGTTGCTTGAGCACCGCCAAGGTGGTGGGAGAGCCGTTGACGAACTGCCGGTTGCCGCCGGCCTGGGTGAAGGTGCGCTTGATGATCAGTTGCCCGTCCGGGCAGGGTTCCAAGCCATTCTCCTCCAGATGGCGATCCAAAGCTCCCGCATCCGGCACGTCGAAGACGGCCTCCACCGTGCAGGCGTCAGCGCCGGTGCGGATCAGGCTTTTCTCCGCGCGTTCGCCCAACAGCAGTTTAAGCGCGCCGATGATGACGGACTTGCCCGCGCCTGTCTCGCCGGTAACCGCCACGAAGCCGCCGGCCAGCGGCCAATCCAATTCTTCGACCAGCGCCAGATTCTTGATCCGCAGCGAAGTGAGCGTTGCGAGCACGGGGCGCCAGTGTAAGCTGCCGACGCTGTTTTCTCAACCGGGCGCTGCCGGTCGTTGGCGGAATGACGGCGGGCCGGATGAGCGAACTTCAAATCACGTTTCTCGGGACGGGTACCAGCCAGGGAGTGCCCATGATCGGGTGCGATTGCCCGGTCTGCACATCCACGGACCCGCGCGACAACCGCACGCGCTCCTCGTTGCTCGTGCAAACCCCGGAGCTGGCCTTCGCGGTCGACACGGGTCCGGATTTTCGCACCCAATGCCTGCGCGAAGGGGTGCGTACGCTCCAGGCCGTCATTTACACGCACGCCCATACCGATCACATCATGGGGTTCGACGATCTGCGGCGTTTTTGCGATCAGCTCCCCGACTATAAACTGCCGATCTACGCTGCCGCCGGAACGATGGCCGACATCCAACGGGTCTTCGGCTTCGCCTTCGACGCTCCCGTGCGTTACGCCGGCTACGTGCATCCGGAGCCGCACATCGTCAGTGGGCCGTTTGACCTGGGCGCGACGCGAATCACGCCGCTGCCGGTGCCGCACGGCCGGTTTACCGTCAACGGTTATCTCTTCGAGCGGGCTGGGCGCCGTCTGTTCGCTTACCTGAGCGACTGCAAGTCCGTGCCGCCGGAGATCCGGGAGCAAATTATGGACGTCGAAGTGCTGGCGATCGACGCTCTACGCCAACGTCCGCACCCGACCCATCTGAGCGTCTCGGAGGCGCTGGAAGTCGCCGCGGCCGTCCGGGCGGGCCAGACGTGGTTTACCCACATTTGCCATGACCTCAGCCACGCGGAAACTGACGCCACCTTACCCGCCGGCGTGCGCCTGGCCTACGACGGCTTGCAAATCTCGCTATGAGCGCCGCTTGGGAGGGCTATCAGCCGCGCGGGCGCCAGCGGCCGCAGGCAAAACGCCGGCGTTGGTTGGCGGCCGCCGGCGTGCTGCTCGTGTTGCTGCCGACGGTGTTCGCCTTGCAACAGTGCCTGCCGCAGGGAGAGCTGAGTTATCCCCGCAACGCGGCCGCGCTGGCCCGCCGGCAGGCCATGGAAGACAATCCGGCGGCGGCCGCGTTGGTCATCTACAACGAAAACGACCCGCTATCGCACGATCTGGCGGATTTTTACGCGAGCAAACGCGGCATCCCGCCGGAGCGGGTGGTGGGGTTGAAGTGCTCGATCAACGAGGAGATCAGCCGCGCGGAATACGATGCGACGATCGCCGGTCCCCTGCGCGCACTGTTCGACGCGCGGGGCTGGTGGACGCGCAGCCCGGATCAAGCGACCGGCGAGCCGACCAGCGTCGTCTCGTCGAACCGCATTCGTTTCCTGGTTCTGCTGCGGGGCATGCCGCTGCGGATCAGCGAAGCGTCCGGCTATGCGGGCGACACGGTTCTCGCCACTCAGCCCACCGCCATCGCCACGCGCAACGCCGCCGCCGTCGATTCGGAACTGGCCGTACTGGGTCTGTTCACGCACCACCTCTCGGGTGTGATCGGCAACCCCTACTACCGGTCCTACGATCCGTTCCTGGAGACTCACCACGCCGGCATGATGCTGGTGGGCCGCCTGGACGCTCCCACGGGCGGCATGGTGCGCCGCATGATCGAAGACGCGCTGGCCGTGGAGAAGACCGGCCTTTGGGGCCGCTGTTACATCGATGGGCGGGGCCTGCCGCCCGGCGACTCGCTCTCGGAGGGCGATGCCTGGCTGCGAAAGATCGCCACCGAGATCACCCCCTTCGCCCTGCCCACGATTTACGATAACGCGCCCGCGCTCTTCGCGGCGGATTATCCGCTGACTGAGGCGGCGCTTTATTTCGGCTGGTACTCCGAGCAGCCGGCCGGCGCGCTGGCGGACGAGAACTTTCATTTCCGGCCGGGGGCGGTGGCGTGCCACATTCATTCCTTTAGCGCGACAAGTGTGCGCGACCCGTCCCGCTGGTGGGTCGGTCCGCTTTTGAGCAAGGGCGCCGCCGCCGTGCTGGGCAATGTCTATGAGCCTTACCTGAGCTTGACCACGCACCTCGATATTTTCGCCGACCGGCTTTGCGGCGGCCTGACGTTTATCGAAAGCGCCTATGCGGCGACGCCGGCGCTTTCCTGGATGAATACGTTCGTGGGCGACCCGCTCTACCGTCCCTGCGGAGCTTGGAAAAATCTGGAATTCGATCTCAACGCGGCCGCGCCGGTGCCTGGGCCGGACAGCGCGGTGATCGCGGCTGGCCGCGCCTATTACAAAGGGGCCCAGACCTGGCGCGCGGAAGGCGCGGGACCTGGCGCGAAGGCCCTCGGCCTCAGCGCGGGGCGTTTGCATGACGGCCGGATTTATGAAGGCCTGGGGCTCTTGCAGATGAGCGGGCAAAATGTGCCGGCGGCCCGCGCGGCTTTTGCGCAAGCGGCGCATTCCTATCGTGCGCCCGCCGACCAGGTGCGAGCCATTCTGGATGAGGCAAACGCGTTGGTAGCCGCGCAGCAAAAGCCCGCGGCCATCGAGGTGCTGGAGAGCGGCCGCCGCAAGCTTGGGACCACCGGGATGGCGGCGATCTTCGGCGAAACAGAAGCGCAAATCGGCGTCGATTCCCCCGCGCCCGCAAAACCGTAGTGAGTCGCCGCAGCGAGGCGCAACGCCCCGGAAAAGGTATTGCAGTCGATACATCGAGCAGTAGAAATGGGACGCCATTATGCCACGCTCCGTCCCGATCCCCGCTTGGAATGCCGAGGGCCTGATCTCTCCTATCGACGTAACAAACCCGTCTTCACCCAATCGTGCACCTTATTCGGTTTCGCTCACGGACTTAGTGATGCGCTTTAGCAGTAGCGCGGAGCGAACGGCGATCCTGCTCGGTTTTCTGGATTATCGGGCAGAACTCCACACCGCTGGTCTGCAGTCCGGCTTTCAGTGGCTCGACGGCAGTTTCATGGAAAATATCGAAACAAGTTACCGCAACCGGCCTCCGAGGGATGTGGACGTAGTCACATTCTACCGTTTGCCGGCGGGGTTGACGCAAGTCGCCTTGGCATCGCTCCGGCCGGACCTCTTCCCTGCGACCGCCGCGGGCCACGATACCTTGAGGGCCAGATTTTGCGTGGACGCATACACCCAGGATCTCGGAACCGCCAGTGAGCGTCTGGTGAACCGGAGTACTTACTGGTACAGTATGTGGTCACACCAACGAGTCAGCCTTCGCTGGAAGGATTCTTGCAGATAGACCTTTCACCCGCCGAAGACTCCGCAGCCAGACCGCTTCTGCTGCCCCCAGCCCTAGGTATCACCCCATGAACCGCTCTGAGTATAATCAGCTCCTCGCTGAACGCAGCGCCCTACAGGGACTTATCGCGGAAACTCCTGTTGAGGAAGCAGTCGATCTGGGGAGTTTGCAGGCACGGCTGGAGTCAGTAAACCTCTTGCTCGCTGCACGACCGGCGGATTGGCGGTTGCCGATCAAAGCCTGTCTCACCTTTCGCGGCCGCCCCGTGGTGGGAAGCCACGGTATTTTTGCTGAGTTTGGCATGACGGCTACGAAAGCTTTCACCGACACCGTCTTGATGCAGGCGGCTGCGTTCGACGTCGCACTCGCCCCGATGGGACCGATTCCGAACCGGCGGCAGAACCAGATGCTTATCACTCGTACGGCGGTCGGTTCCTTTGGCTTCGAATTGGAGGAGTATCGTGACAACGTCTTGCCTTTGGAGGAGGAAAGCACCCTCGCGCAGGCGCTTTTCCAGACGCAGGAGCTATTGCAAAGCGCGGCTTCGGGCAGCGACGACGAGTTAACCGATGCGGCCTTCGGCAAGGACGAGCGAGTCGTCGCCGCCGCCCGCACGTTCCTCAAAACTCTCATCGATAACGAAGCGGTATGCGGTATTGCCGTACAGGATAAGGTCTTCCACTTCAGCGATGTCGGGGAAGTGCGCCGAAGTTGGGCGCGGCTTGATCAGAATAACCTCCATGAACAGCCTGAATCATTGGAAGGCGTATTCGAGGGAACGCTCCCTAAACGGCGGACATTTGAATTCCGGGTCACCGATACATCAGAGGTTATCACCGGCAAGATCGGTCCCGGCGTGGTCGCTCCCGCGGAGATCAACCAGCATCTGTATCAAAATACGCTAATTGGGGTTATTGCCACTCGGGTAGGACAGGGGCATGCGCGTTACGTACTAAACCGGTTGCCAGATTGGTCCCCCTCGGCGCAACTCTGACTCGCGGTTACCAAGGATTTCGGTTGCCGGTTTTGTTACGAGCCATGGCCCGCGTCATGTGTTAGCCAAGCAGAGCATAGCGTGCCGATAGTTCACGTGTCAGACTGAAATCGCGCAGCGTGCCATGCAACTCGCCCATCGCTATGCCGCGCTGTTGACGGCGCCCGACGGCATCTTGCGCGAAGCACCGGCAGACGAGCCAGCCGAAGAAAAGAGCGAACTCGAACTCCAGGCGCATTGGTTCGCCGGCGACTTCGGTTCGAGCTTTCTCACCGCCACCAACGGCGAACGCGTCGAGATCGTCCAATACGGCGTTTGGAATCATGAGGCCGGGCCGGATTTCTCCGATGCCGCCGTGCGCTTTCCCGACCGCCCAAACGCGCCCGTCTTGCGCGGGGCGATCGAGCTCGACATGCACGCGGAAGATTGGGAACGGCATGGCCACGGCACGAATCCCGCGTTCGATGGCGTCGTGCTGCACCTGTATTTGCACCAGGGTGCGGATCAGGCTTTCACGCGCAACTCCGCGCATCGCCAGGTGGCGCAAGTGCAGTTGGATTTCCGGCAACTGGAGCATCGGCCGGTGCCGGCGGGCTTACCGCTGGCAAAGGCGGGACGCTGCCAGGCGCCATTGCGGGACCTGAGCGCAGAGCAGGTGCGGACCGTGCTTTCGGCGGCCGCCCAGTATCGGATGGGGATCAAGAACCGGCGCTGGCAGGGACTGGCGGCAGTGCGCGGTTATGATCAGGCGCTCTTTCAATCGCTGGCCACGACGCTCGGGTACAAGGAAAACAAGCTGCCCTTCGCGCTGCTGGCGCAACGCTTGCCGCTGACCACCTTGCGCGCCGATCCGGAAGCCGCCGCGGCGCTGCTCCTCGGGACGGCCGGCTTTTTGCATGCGCCGGAATTCGGCAGCGATCCAGATGCGCTCGAGCGCCGCGGCTACTTGCGCGAATGCTGGGCGCGCTGGTGGCCCCGGCGCGGCGCGTTGGACCGGCTCATCCTGCCGGCGGCCGCGTGGAAGCTGTACGGGCTGCGGCCCGCCAATCATCCCCAGCGCCGGCTGGCTGCCCTGGCGCAGCTCGCCATCCGCTGGCGTGAGGTGCGCTCGTTGATCTCGCCGGGGGGCGAGCAAGTGGCGAAAAACGTTGTCGCTTTCCTGACCGGTTTGTCCGACCCCTATTGGGATCACCACTACACGTTGACCTCCGTCCGCGCCGCCCGGCCGCTAGCCTTGATCGGGCCTGCGCGCGCGACCGAGATGCTGGCCAACGTCTTCTTCCCTTTGGCCATCGCGGGAGACGCCGCCAAATGGGCCCAATACGAAAAACTGCCTTCCGCCCTGACCAATCGACGGGTGGAGACGGCGGCCACCCGCCTCTTTGGCGATGACCCGCGGACGGAGCGCAATCAGTGGCTCAAGAGTGCCGTGCATCAACAAGGCTTGCTGCAAATCTACGAGGACTTCTGCCTGCAAGATGATTCGGATTGCGCCCAATGCACCTTCCCCGAACGCGTGCAGCGCTTTGAATTCGGCCCGGTCTTCAATCCCTGACCCGGGCCCGCCAATGGTTGCGCTCATTCCGGGCGCAGCAGCCGATTCAGCGGCATGCAAAACTACCCTGTTCCATCCGGACTGATTTTCACCGCCGCGCTCGCGGCTTTGTCTCTCGCGTTGAGTGGCTGCGCCGGAACGCCGGCCACGCCCGCCAAAGCGCCCACAACCCCAGCAGCCACTTCCGCCAGCAGCGGTTTTAGCCCGGGGATCGGCGGCCCGGGCGGGGGTTCGGCGGACACGCGCAGCGCGGGGACGATCGCTTCCAGCGAAGGCGAGGGAACCCTCATGAGCGAGGGCGCGGGAAGTCCCGTGGCGGATGCCGGCGGGCACGGGCGTTGAATCCTGGCGGCAACCGGGGCGAGTACCAATGGCGGGTTGGTAGCGGCAGTCACTATACATCGATAGCTATGGCGGTGGCGTGGAACGGCCAATGTCCTTTCGACGCGCGATACCCTCGACACAATGAAAAACTCTAGTGGTAAGCAGGTTAGCGGCAAGGGATCAAAGCCCGCCGCTAAGGACATCACGGTTTCCATCTCCCAGAAGAAGGCCACCGGGGCAGTCGCGGGTGCCGCCTTGGGGGCACTGGCCGCCGGACCCGTTGGCGCTTTGGTCGGTGGCGCCGTAGGCGCGATGGTGGCGACCAACACCGATGAGGTCAAAGCTGGGTTGGGTTCGGCCGCGAAGAGTGCTTTGAAGAAAGCGCCGTCGTTGAAGACCGTTGAGAAAGCGGTCGTCAGCACGGGCAAGAGGGCCGTGGCCGCGATCAAGAGCAGCCCCGCGAAAGTCAAAGCTGCTCTCCCGGCCGCACCGGCCAAGCGGAGCGCGACGCCCAAGGCCAAAGCCGCGCCGAAGAAGCTACCGGCCAAGACAACCAAGACGCCGAAGGCGGTAGCCAAAGCGCCAGTTGCCAAAAAAGCCGCGCCTGCTGCTGCAAGCAAGAAGAAGACCGGGCGTTAAGCTTTTGCTCGCGTATTTGCGTCCGGCGGGGGTCGAACCCACAACCTTTGGCTTCGGAGGCCAACGCTCTATCCAATTGAGCTACGGACGCGCTGCGTGCGGCAGAGGGCGTCATTTTAGAGGTTCGGATGGACGTTTGCAACCGCGCGTTGTCAGGGGGCGACTTTGCGACTATGGAGGTTGAGCAGAGCCGCGCCCCGGCCGCGTCCATTCTCCCCCTGTGCAAATCCGCTATCCGCGCCTCGTCATCAAGCTCGGCACGGGCCTGTTAACCCGGGCCCGGGGCGGGGCCCTGGATTTGCCGCAGTTCCGGCGCTTGACCGCGGAAATCGCGGCCCTGATCGGCGCCGGGCACGAGTGCCTGGTGGTCACCAGCGGAGCGGTCGGCGCCGGGATGATGGTGTTGGGGCTCAAGGAACGTTCGACCGATACGCCCTCTATCCAGGCGTGCGCCGCCGTCGGCCAGTCGCGTCTGATGCGCCTCTATGAATCGCTTTTCGCCCGGCACCAGCTGGCGGTGGCGCAGTTGCTCCTGACCCACCAGGATCTCGACAGCCGCACGCGCTATCTCAACGCCCAGAATACGCTGGACCGCCTGCTGGCCCATCGCGGGGTAGTCCCGATCATCAACGAAAACGATAGCGTGGCCGTGGAAGAACTGCGCTTTGGCGACAACGACCGCCTTTCCGCCGAGGTGGCGATCCTGGCGGATGCCAATTTGCTCATCATCCTAACCAGCGCCGAAGGCTTGACGCGTGAACCGGATGGGCGAGGCGTGCCGATCCCGGTGGTTGAGGACGTGGACGCGGTTTTGCCGTTGGCGAGCGCCGCAAAAGGGCGGCTTTCCACCGGCGGCATGGCGACCAAGTTGCAGGCCGTCAAACGCGTGGTCGAAGCCGGCATCCCGGCGGTGATTGCGAACGGCCGCACCCCGGGTTTGCTCGAGCGAATCGCAGCGGGCGAACAGGCGGGGACGTTTTTTCCCGTGTCGGCGACCTGAACTCGGAGCGAGCCCGCGCAAAGTGCGTTATCCTCCTCAAGCGGCATGGACCTCTCGACCGAAATCTTAGCGTTGGGCAGACGGGCGCGGACGGCCTCCAAGGCGTTGGCGCGTCTTGGCACCAAGCAAAAGAACGCGGGCCTGTTGGCGATGGCGGACGCGCTCACGGCATCGGACCACGCGCAGCACATCCTGGCCGAAAACAGGCTGGATTTGCAGGCCGCCGCCGACGCGGGTCTGCGCGGCGCCATGATCGAACGGCTGCTTCTGGATAAAGGCCGGCTGGCGAAAATGGCGTCGGGCATTCGCGAGGTGGCCGCTCTGCCGGATCCCGTGGGTGAGACGATCCGCGCCTGGACGCGGCCCAACGGGCTGGCGATCAGCAAGGTGCGCGTGCCCATCGGCGTGGTCGGCATCATTTTCGAGTCGCGTCCGAACGTCACGAGTGACGCCGCCGTGCTTTGCACAAAGACGGCCAATGCCGCGATTCTACGCGGTGGCAGCGAATCACTGCGTTCCAACCTCGCGATCGCCGAAGCCTTAAGAGCGGGGGTGGCCAGCGCGGGACTGCCGGCCGACAGTATTCTGCTCGTGCCGACGCCCGACCGCGAGGCCGTTCGTTTGCTGGCGGAAATGGACGCCTACATCGACATGATCGTGCCGCGCGGGGGCAAAGCGCTGATCGAGGCGGTTGTCCGCCATGCCCGGATGCCGGTCATCAAGCACTACACGGGGCTCTGCATTCTCTACGTAGACCGCGCGGCGGACCTGGAGATGGCGGTGAATATCGCCATCAACGCCAAGTGTCAGCGGCCGGGAGTGTGCAATGCCATCGAGACGTTGCTGGTCCACGGGGCTGTCGCCGGCGAGTATCTTCTGCGCCTGCGCCCGGAATTAGCGGCGCGAGGGGTGAGAATCCATGGGGACGAGGCCGTGCAGGCGATCCTCGGCGCGCAGGTGATTCCGGCCACCACGGAAGATTGGACCACCGAGTATTTGGACCTGGATTTAGCGGTCAAGGTCGTAGCCGATTTGGATGCCGCCGTGCTCCACATCGAAACGCACGGCTCCCACCACAGCGATGCGATCGTGACCTCCGACACGGTCGCAGCGGAGCGCTTCCTCAACGAGGTCGACTCTGCGACCGTCTACTGGAATGCCAGCACACGGTTCACCGACGGCAACGAATTCGGCTTCGGTGCCGAAATCGGCATCAGCACCGATAAACTCCACGCGCGCGGACCGATGGCTTTGGAGGAGCTGACGACCTACAAGTACGTCATCCGAGGAGACGGGCAGGTTCGGGAATAGGGTCCGGCTTCAGCTCGTCCGGCAGATCATCCTGGGTGGTCTTGTGTTCCGGATGCACGTGCGCCGTCTTTTTGCCCGGCTGAGCGGCATGCTCCAAGCCGGCCGACGGGTCCTCGCCGTGGTGCTCCTTTTCATGCATGACTTTCTTATCGTGAGCGACGTTGCGGGGATCGGCCATAGACACCTGAAGCGGATTTGCCCGCCCGATTGGCTGTATCGAAGGCGGGCGGCAGCTTTAGTTTAGATCGGCCAGAACGTCGTGGCTTCGAGTAATGCCGCCATCAACCGTTCACAACCCGCGCGATCCTCCTCGTCGAAGCGCCCGACCCTAGGACTGTCCAAATCGAGCACGCCGAGCAGACGCCCATCCGCTTCGACCAAGGGAATGACCAGCTCCGCACGCGACGCCGCGTCACAGGCAATGTGGTCTGGGAACTCGTGGACATCGGGCACCAAGACGGACTGGCGGGTTTGCGCGGCCGTCCCGCAGACGCCGCGCCCTAGCGCGATGCGCACGCAAGCCGGTTTGCCTTGGAAGGCACCGAGCACGAGTTCCGTCCGTTCGCCCGGCCGCAACAGATAAAAACCGGCCCAATTCAGTTCAGGCAGGGACCCGAAAAGCAGGGCCGCTGTATTCGCGGTGTTCGCGAGCCAATCCCGCTCCCCGGCCAGCATCGCTCGCAGTTGGGTTAGGAGCGTCGCGTAGAGTTCGCTCTTGCTTCCACTTGCCGCCGCTGCCGTGGCCGCGAACATGCCGTTACTTCTTCTGGGCCGCCGCCTCGTCGATCACCTTCCACTCGTCTTCCGTCAGTGACAGATTCGCCGCGCCCACATTCTCTTCGAGGTGTGGAATCGACGAAGTCCCCGGGATCGGCAATACGACCGGCGAATGGTGCAGCAGCCAGGCCAGCGCCAACTGCGCAACTGTGGCGTCGTGCCGTTTGGCGGCCGCATCCAGGGGGCCGCCCGGCTTGGCGAGATCGCCCGCCGCGACCGGGAACCAGGGGATAAAGCCCAAGCCGTTTTCCGTGCAGTAAGCGAGAATGTCTTCGCTCTTACGGTTGGCGAGGTTGTACTCGTTTTGGACGCTGACGATCGGCAGAATCTTGCTCGCGTCCTTGATCTCCTGGACCGAGACCTCCGAGAGCCCCACGTGCCGGATTTTGCCCGCCTTTTGCAGATCGCGCAGCGCCCCCAGCGTTTCCGGCGCGGGTACCTTCGGGTCGATTCGATGCAATTGGTAGAGATCGACCCGCTCGACCCGGAGACGGCGCAGACTCATCTCGACGCATTGGCGGATGTACTCGGGCCGGCCGACCGGCGCCCATTGGTTGGGCCCAGAACGAGTCAGGCCGCCCTTGGTGGCGATGATTAAGCCGGCCGGATAGGGGTGCAACGCCTCGGCGATTAGCCGCTCGCTCACCTCCGGTCCGTAACTATCAGCGGTATCGATGAAGTTGACGCCGAGCTCGACGACGCGGCGCAAGACCTGGCGCGCCGCCTCGGGATCCTTGGGTTCACCCCAAATGCCGCTGCCGGTGATGCGCATGGCGCCGAAGCCGAGCCGATGCACGGACAAGTCGCCGCCGAGTTTGAAGGTACCGCTGGCCGCGGCGGAAGGTGAGGTCGCTGTCGTCATAAGAGAGTGGGAGCAATGGTTCGGCACGTGGGCAGAGAAAGCCCGCGGAACATAATCGGCGCGCCGCCGCCCGGAGCGCGGGTATTGTTGCCAGTCTGGCGCGAATCCGGGCGCTGCCCTGCCTCCCTTTAGTTCGCCTGGCCTTCCGCCGCTCCGCCGCCTGACAGACCGTCCCGCGCCCATTGGTAAATCGCGCCTTCTGCCTGTTGCGCACCCGCCATGGCCTTCCCGGGCCACACCTTGCAGGATCCATCGGGCAGTTGCTCATGCACCTCGACACCGCTCCCGTCCGCCGCCAAAACCAGGGTATACAAAGTCGGCCCCGTGCAATGCCGCCCCGGGGCGATCAATGCTTTCAACGTTTTCGGCGACGGACTCGACTCCATGGGCGGAAAGTAATACAGGTGTGTGCCAATGAAGCGACAACAATTTACCCGATTTTCAACTAATTACTAATACTCCGTTGTATTAGATCGTGGGCGCCCCGTTTCCCAGCCGGTTTTCGGCCGAAAAATACCCTGTTGTGCCTGTTTGCTAACCAATCAACCCGGTGTTCGGTGGGAGCAACTGCCGGGTGATGGCGCGGTCGAGGGAAAACCTGCCGCCCCCGGCAAAAATCAGCGCGACTGCCACGCCGCCCAAGACAAACGGATATTGGAAGTCGGTGCTCAGCAGAAACCCTTGTTCCCAGCGGGCAGAGTAGATGACCAGCGTGACGGCCAGGAGAACGATACAGGCAGCCAGGCGGGTGAAGAAGCCGCAAAAAAGGCCCAGCGTCGCCACGATCCCAGCCAGCAACCCCATGGCGGCAACCGCGTAGGGCAGGTGCAAGCCCGCGGACGAAGTCAGCTGCGTCAGCGACAGTTTCCAGCCTGGCCCATCCATCCAGCCAAAGGCCCTTTGCCCGACGTGCACCGTCGAGATCAGCGCCAGGACCAGCCGCAAAATGGTCGGGGCAAAGCTATTGATCGTCGCAAAAAATCGGTAAACCGGGTTCATGAAAGCCGAGCCGCCAGGCCACGAAGGATGCCGGGTCGAAAGAAAAACGAAAGACGAAACTTCGCGCCCACGCGCTCATCGGCCGCTCTGCTGCCGCACGAACAACTGATAGCTGCCCTCGCAGAGGATCAGCACGAAAGCGATCACCAGGCTGACTGTCAGACAGATATCCTTGAGCGCTTCGATCTTGCTGAAGGATAAGACGCAAAAACTCAAAAGGGCTGTGCTGGCCGCCAGCAGGATCGCCCGGCGCGTGCTGTGCGGCAGGTCGCCCGGGCTGCCGAGAAAGATGGAATAGTCGCTGGCCAAACAGAAGCCGAGCAGCAACGCCACCACGTGCAACAATCCCAGCCGCTGCCCGAGCAAGCTCAGGACGCTGACCGCCAACAGCATGCTCAAGGCCGGCACCGCCAGCATGAACCCGCCGCGGCGCCAGCCGTAAACGAGCATCACCACCACGGCGATCAGCCCCAGGCCGATCCCCGCCCGCTGGATCGCCGTCACGCGGTAACGGCGGAGCGCGCCGTTAAGCGTTTCCACCTGGTCGATGGGCGCGTTCGGCGCGGCGATCACGCGGGGATCGAGTTTCGCGAACAGAGCGGCGTTGATGCGTGTGGCCAGCCAGGCGGTGCCGGACGGTTTGTCTTCGTTCCAGAGATTTTGCAGGGGCAGCGGCAGGACAGCGCGCAAGCCCGCGAGCAATTGCGCGGGCGACGGTGCCGGCAAGGTCGGGTCGCGGGTGGTGAGTTGCCAATGGTTCAAGTCGTCCCAGAAGGGGGCGAAGACCCCGGCGTTGAAGTTCTGGTCCAGGGCGCCGTGCAAGTTGGCGGTGAACTCCGGGTGGGCGCGAAAGTAGGCGCGGCAACGCTCGCTCTGCGCGCTGGTGGGAAAAAGCTGCCCGAGATTAAAGAACGTGTCGTGCGGCCCGGTCGCGGCTGCTGTCAGCGCGGCGTTGAGTTTGGCCAGGTTCGCGAACGCTTCGTCGAGGCTGCCGCCGAACGTGAGCACGATGTGTTCGTTGCTCGATTGGCCGAAGAGCCGCCGCAAATCTTCCTGCTCGCTTTGCAACTCGGCCGACATCGCTTCCAGGGAGCGGACGTCGTCGTTCCAACGCACCGGTTTAACGCCCAGGATCGCCGCGGCCACCAACGCCAACGCCAGGCCGATCCCGGGCATCAGCCAGCCCGTCAACGCGAGTTGGCGGACGCCGGTTTCCGGCGCTTCCCGGAAGACCAGCGTCGGCAGCCAGGGCAGGTAGAGAAAATCCAGCGCAAGCGACAAGATCAGCCCCAGAGCCACTGCCACGCCCATTTGCTGAAGCATCGGAAGATTGGTTAGGGTCATGAAAACGAAGCCGCCGACGCTCGTCAGGCAGCCGGCGATCAAGGGAAACCGGATCTCGCGCATGGCCTGCGCCATCCCGCCAGCCGTTTGCTGCGCATGCCGGAGCGTGTAAATGCCGTAATCCAGCGCGACACCCACCAGCACCGTCGTAAAGATGATCGCCACGACATGCATGCGGTCGAACAACGCAAAGCAAACCACGAGCGACCAAACGGTCGCGGCGACGATGGGCAGGAGCAGATAAGCGAAGACGCTGAGCCGCCGGAACGCCGCCAGCAGCAGCAGACAGGACAGGCCGAGGGATAAATTGGTCAGCAGCGTGATCTCGTGTTCCGCGCGGGCCCGGCTTTCGGCGGCGAATTTGCTCACCCCCGACCAGCGCAGCGTCAGGCCCGGGCCGACCGTTGATTTCGCCTGGGCGAAGGCAGCGTCAACGGCGCGAAAAACCGGCTTTTGGCCTTCATCCGACAGCGGCGAAGCTTTGCTTTCCGCCTGGATCAACGCGTAGTGCACGCCGTCGGGGCCGGTGGCGGTCAAGGCCCCGCCGGAGACTTCCGTCGCCGTGGATTTGTCCTGATCGCTGAAAACGCCGAGCAGGCCCGGAACGAGCAGAAGCGGGTCGCGCGGGATGAGGTCCTGCGCCGCGAGCGCGTCCGGGCTGCCTTGGAAATCCTGCAGGTCCGTCACGGCCGCCGCCGCCAGCCAGGCGGGGGTTGGCTCACCGGCACCACCGCCCTTTTCCTTTTGCCAACGGACGCGCATGGCTTCGAGCCAGATCGGCAGCCGGATGGGAAGGCGGCGCTCGAAGAACCATTGCCCGAGCCGGTCCTTGCTCTCGGGCGTCAAACCGGTAAAGGCGCCGGCCAACGCGGGATCCGCCGCCAGTTGCGCCGCCATCCTGGCCGCGGCCACGGTCGGGGCTTGCGTGGGGTGGGCGGCATCCGAGAGCGCGATCAAGAGGGTGCGGCCGAAGCGGCCGGAAACCGTTTGCCGGGCCAGGCGGATGGTCGGGTCCAGCTCGTCCCTGGGCAAGAGATCGAGCACGTCGACACTGACCCGTTGCATGGCGCGCTCCGGGCCGAAGAGGAGGGCCAGCCCCAGCACCATGAACAGCACGAGCAGTCCGGTCGCACGCCAGAGAGCAAGGGGATGCGCCGGGCGGGGGTGAGGCAGATCGGAAGGCGCGCCGGGGACGGACATGGCTGGAGGCGGGGAAACGCCGTACCATCCCGCCCTCGCGCCAGCCGTCAAGCGGCGACGCTCCGCCGGTCAGCAGCGCGTCATTGACCCGGCCCGCGGAAGTAGGCATTCACCGTCTCTGGGGTGAATTTGGGATTACGCTCCACCGCGCCCAGATCCAGTGCGCGCGAGTCTCCATTGGGCAGCACGTTTTCGATCCGATGCATTTCCCGGGCGCTGCCGCTGATCACCACGCGGCCGGTGCGCTTGCCCACGGCGCTGTCTTTCGGGATCAACCCGAGTTGCCAGCCATGGACGGTGCCCGTGAAGTAGACGTCAGCGAAATCGAACAGTTTATCCGAGTTGCCCCGCAGCAGGTTCAAATACAGATCGGTCAAACCGGCAAGCTCCGGGTGATCCGCGATGGATACCTGCCGTTCATGGCCATCCGGCTGGCGCTCGATCAAGCCGCGGTCATCGACGATCAGCACGCGCGGCTTCGCGCCTTCGTAGGCCATGCTCAGCCCGTGATCCTTGCTGGAGCGCAGAACGCCGGTCTGGCGAACCGGTTGCTTGGAAATGGCGAATTGGCGCGACTCCGTGAACGGAATCATGGCCGATTGATCGTGCTCCAGCCGCCGGAAGACGCGCAACAAAAGGTGCGGGATTTTGCCGGGCGGAACCTGGTTTGCCGGGGTGAAAAGAGCTGCGTTGCTTGCGGGATCTCCCGCCGGTGCCACGGACGGCGCAAGGGCAGATGGCGACGCACTCTGAGCGCGAGCGGCGTTGTTCCAGGCGAACGCCCCGCAGGCGATGGCCAGCGACAAAAAGGCAGCGCGACACGGAAGACTCATGCCGGGGCGGTCAATGCTAAAGCTGCCACAGCGCCAAGATCACCCGTTGTGCCGCGGAATCAAGGCGGTCGCGTGCACGCCTGCCGCGGAACGGATGGTGCCCTGAAAGTGACCGGCCGACTTTATAACCAGGACGAGCTCGACCGAGGCACCCGGTTCAATGACCACTTGGAACTTTACGTTGACCAGTTCCAGCGCGGCGGGCGCCGGTCCTTGCAGCTTTTCCGCCGCAGTCAGCAGCCAAGCTAATGCCAGTACCCCTGGGAGAATAGGATGTGCCGGAAAATGCCCTCGGAAGAACGGGGTTTCTGCAGGCACGAGAAACGTCCAACGCAAATCGCTCTGGGAAACGTGCTCCGAGAGCAGGGTCGGAACCATAACTCTCAGGCAGCCGCCGCTTGGGCGACTTGGCCAGCTACAACGGCCGCCGGCCCGAGATCAACTGGATCAGGATGACGATGATCGCAATGACCAGCAGGATATGAATATAAGCCCCAATCACATGGAAGCCGATGAAGCCCAGCAGCCAAAGAACGATGAGGATAACGGCAATAGTCCAGAGCATAGGAGGAGGAGAAGAAGGGTAAAAAAGAGGGTTACGAAGACAATTCGCCACGACGCAGGCAAACGCGCGTAAGTCGCAGGCGTTTTTTATTCTTCCGCGGGCGGATAGCTTCTACGCTTACCCCTTGTTGCGTCTCCAGAGCGCAACAAACGCGCCGAAAGCCATTCGGATAGAATGACCTTCAGCACCGACGGAAGCACTTCGAGCTGGCTCAACCATCTGAGAGGTCGGAGGGGTACCGGCGCTCACTGCCGCATCGCCTTCCCTCCTTGCACTCCGTTCAAACCATTCCTTGGGGTGATCTAATTTCATATTCGTATTCGTGCTCCATTCACTTGCGGCGGAAATCGTCTGCTTGTGGTTCCGTCATTTCAAAATAGGTCAGATTTTGGTGGGAGGAGTCAAGGCCCAGGCGCGTAAATCCACACTTTCGTTCGTAAAATTGTTCAGCGTTCGGAAGAGAATGCAGGCCAACACGTCCTTTAAAGCCGGCATCTCTGCTTGTCTGGACGGCGGCGAGGACAAAAATACTGCCGGCACCACGGAATCTTGGCGGTGCCTGCAATTCCGGGCGGTTCCAAGGAGCCGTGGCTAAGAACTGGATGTAGATGAGCGGCTTTCCAAATTGCTCGGAGAGACGCGCAGAGGTAATGTTGTTGGTAAGCATTAAGCCTTGCAGTTGGTTCCGGCAGACCAACGCAAACGATGCGTAACTCAGCAACTGACGCAAAATTCCGACTTTCTTCTGCCAGTTCCAATGAGCGTCTTCGGGAACTTCGGCTCCAATGCGCGCGGACGAAACGCCTGCATGGCAGGCACCCAATCCTGTTCCCAAAGGGTGAGGTGCTCGTCTGAGATTTCGTCAAAGAGACTTGCTTCGACCATTTGCCCGCTCGCGGCTTCTTGGAGGTAAACGCGGGACTCGGTCACAAAATGATCAGTTCGCTTTTCTCCTTTGTGAGCTCGTCCTCGACGATCAGTTTTTTTCCAAGTTCTACCCTTGCCTCGAACGTTTGAAGTAAGCGGAGGGCTAGTTTCAACACGCCGGTTTTGGTAAGCTCTTTTTTAACGGCAAGCGTTTCCAGAACCCGCATTTCTTGGTCGGTAAGGTTCAAGGTCAGGGTTCGCTTTGCTGTCATGACTCGAAAGTACAGCCGGATCAATAAAAAACAATCAGATTATAGCTATTTATTGGCTAATACGTGGCTAGTGGGAGGTTCGGATGCTTGGAGTTCAGGGGAGCGAGGTAACACCACTATCAACGTGGCATTCTCCCAGCCTTAAGAATCAATGCTCCTGTGCGGGATTGCCTTCCGGAAAGCGCCAATGAAATGCCGCTTGCAACAACTCCGCCGAAGAAAGTGCTCACGAGAGGACTCGAACCTCCACGGGTTACCCCACACGGTCCTGAGCCGTGCGCGTCTGCCAATTCCGCCACGAGAGCAAGCGAGGAACGTGGATGCTACCGGCGACCAACCAACTTGTAAAGTGTTTTGCCGCGCCCGATTAGGCTCCGCGGCTTGCGCGGGCGATGACAGTGCCTTTGACACTGCTTGGCAAGTGCATGCCACCGGGCCGAATACGATTGACACCAACAATGTCAGTCCGGCATAACCTTGCCTCGTGAACTCCGCGCGCCTCATCACCGTCCGGGAACTCGCCGAGGCGACCAATCGCTGGTGTCTGGAGCATCACATCGTGCCCGCCAACGGCCAGGCGGGCGAGCGCATCACCGAACGCAACATCCGCTACTACCGCGCGCGCGGTATTCTCGACGCACCGGGAGCCGGTGCGGGGGAGAAGCGGCGCGGTTTTTCGGAAAAGCATGCCGGACAATTGCGGGCGCTCCGCTTGTTGCAAGCCCGCGCCCTGCCGCTGGAGGAGATCGGCAAACAACTCCGGGGCCGCTCGCTGGAAGAACTCCGGCAGTTGGAGGAAGCGGAGTTGCACCGCTTGGAAGACGGACCCGCGGCAATGGACAGCACCACGGCACAGGAGAACTGGCAAGTGACGGCCGTGGGCGCCGAGTACCTCCTGATTTCCCGCCGGGGCCGGGCGTTGACCGCCGAACAGCGGTCGCAAATCGCGGCGGCCCTTGGTGTGGCGGCAGCTTAGACCTGTAGCAGGAGGCTAGCGGGGCGGCCCGGAAATACGGACGAGCTGCTTTTTCGTCAGCTCGATCCCGGTTTTCCGGTAATGCGAGGCGTCCTCGATCATCGTTGCATAAGGATGGAGCAGAACCTGGTACTCGTTGAAAGACCCGCTCTGGCGGAAGCCGATGAGATGCCCATCCGGCGAATCCCAGTAAATCGTCATCAGATAGTTCGTCCGATGGCGGGTCGCCCGGGTCAACGTAAAGCCAAGGCAGTGCGAAGATTTCTCCAGCAAGACTCCGGCTTGCCTCTGGGCCTCCTCGAAGGCGGCCTCTTCCCCGGCAGCGATGGCGTAACGGATCACCTCGATGATCAAAACCTGGCCTCCTCGGGTGAACGAACGATTCGCATAGTACCTTCAGCGCGTGCCTGCCAAGGAAGCCAGACCGGCCGAACCGGCTCGTCGCCTCCACGTTCGACGCCGCAGAAAGATGTCTAATGGCAGCAAGAGGAGGGCGGCGGCAAGAAAATAATTCGTCAAATCCAGGCGCCGCTCAGAGTAACGGCGGGGCGCGGCGAAGATTTGAGCGGGTGCCGGAGCGTATTTGCCGTTCCCGGCGGAGGCGATGGCCTGGAGCGTCGCGCCATCGGTGCCGGTGCGCAGAAATTCCTTGGGGTAGCTGCGGGTATAGCCGAAAACGTACGGGCGCTCCGCGATGGCCGGCGAGCTGATCGAGAACATCGTTGTCGCCCCGTTGCCACCGGCGGAGGAAAGCGGCGGCAGGGTGAATTCCACGCTGTAGCTGCCGGGGCCGGTCTGTTCCGCCCGGGCCGCGATCGCCTGGCCGCTGGCCGTGTCGACTGCGCTGACGTCAATGGGCAGGGCATCGCGAAACCCGCCCTCGGGCGTAACGGCGTCGATGGCCAGGCGCAACCTCGTGCCCGCGGCGACTTCGCTCGTGCGCACCTGAAAGGCGGCCTGGTCGCTTTTGCGCAGGAGCCCACGGACTACCTGTGCCCAAAACTTGCCGTAACCGTCCCAGCCGAGCCATTCGCCCGCCCAGCGAGCTTGCGCATCGCTGGTAAAGGCCGCGGTTTGCCCGAGGCCGTAACGCCAGGACGCCAGCAGCGGTTCGCCCAATTCGGTGGCCAGGGCCACTTGCGCGGTCGGCTTGGGTTTGGTGGAGTTGTAGCCCAGCAGCGGCGGCGCGGTTTTCCAGTCGAGGCCCGGGACCAGGGGCGAAGGCGCGGCCGGCACGGGATTGAAAGGTTCTTCCACCAGGCTGGATTGCGCCACCTTCATCGTCTCGGTGCTGAAAATCTGGGGAAGCGTGAGCGCGTCGTTCGTGAGATAGAACCGGCCGTTCCCGCGCTCCGCCAGCAGGCGCAGGAAGGTCACGTCCTTGTCGCGGTCGCCGCCGAGGCCGACCACCGATGTGGTGATTTTCTCTGCCAGCATGGCACTGACGAGGTCAGTCGAGTTGCCGCCGCCGGCCGGCGCGCCATCGGGCATTTCGCCGGAGCTTTTTTCTTCGGCATCCGCCGCATCGGAGAAGAGGATGACGTGCTTGATCTTGGCGGTGGCAGCCCGCAGGACGTGAAAGGCGTCCGCCAGCCCGGTGAAGATGTAGATTCCGCCGCCGCCCGCGGTGATGGAGAGGATTTTCTGCTCGGAAGCGGCCCGGTTGCCGGTCGGCCCCAGCGGCACCACCGTGTGCACCTGCGTATCGACGGCGGTCAGGCCGAAGAGGTCCTTCGCCTGCAGAACGTCCAAAGCCATGACCGCGCCCTGGTCAGCCAGGCCGATCTTGGTCTGGGCCGCTACCGGCGCGGTCATCGATCCGGAGCGATCCAGGACCACGTACAAGGCCACGCTGGGCGTCTCCTGCCGGTCGTCGTGTTCCATGCGCACCGGCAGCATCTGTTCGATGGGCGTGCGGTAGTACCCGCCGACGCCGAAGCTGTTCTCGCCGCCGAGCATGATGAAGCCGCCGCCGAACTGCTGCACCCACGTCCGATACAGCTCCATCTGGTCGCGGGTCAGGCTCAAAGCGGGGACGTCGCTGAGCATGAACAGATCGAAGCGTTGCAGCTCGCTCAAATCCCGGGGCAGGCCGGCGGGGCCGCGCACCTCGACCTCGATCTGCGCGGCGCGCAAGGCGTCCGCCAGCGGGGCGGCGCGTTCCACGGCCGAGTCAACGAGCAGCACGCGCGGCTGACCGCTCAAGGCCGCCGTGGCGCCGGCACGATTATTCTCCAGCCGGGTGTCGGCGGCCGGCAGAATCTCGACTTCGTAGGCCGTGAACCCGTCGCCGGCGCGGAGATTGGGAAAGAGCACGTCGTTGCGGCCGGGGTGCACCGCAATGTCCTGCTGCCCGACGAGAAACTGGTTTTGGTAGAGGTTGACCTTCGTGGTGGTGGCCGTGTTGCTCTCGATGTCGGCCCGGGCATCGAACGGTTCGCCGGATTTCAGCCCGGGCGGCAACTCCAGGCCGGCCACGAGCACCTCCGGCTGAGTGGGGTTGCGCAAGGCGACGGTATCCACTTCCAGGCCGGCGGCGGCGAGACGGGCGGCGGCTTCAACACCGCCATCAGCGGTATCGTTGCCATCGCTCAGGAGCACGACGCGGCCTACCTTGCCGGCCGGGCGCAAGGCGGCGGCGAAGTTCAAGCCCAGGCCGAGATCGGTGGCATTGCGCTGGCCGTCCGGCAGGGGCGGCCACGCGGGCAGAAGCTGACTGCTCTCAGCGGGCGGTTGCCAAAGGGCCGTGGTTTGCGCGAAGCCCAGCACGGCGGCGGAGTCATGCGACCGGCGTGTCCGCAGGCTTTCGGCCACAAACTGCCGCGCCTGCTGTGCGGCTGCCGGCGAAATGCTGGCCGAATCGTCGACGAGGAAAACGACGCCGAGATCATCCCCGGACGTTTTCCAGCCCAACCCGGCGAGTGCCAGGACGATGCAAAGCAGCAGCAGCGCGCGCACCGCGAACACCGCGCGGCGTTGCGCCGGAGCCAAGGCGGCGAGGGAACGACGGGAGAAGAGCACCAGCGCCAGGGCGGCGAGCAGCGCCAGAGCCAGGAACCAGGGATGCGTGAGTTCCAGCGGCACGTGGCGCCACGTTGCGGTGGGACGGCGGCCGGGTCAAGGCGAGGGAGGTGTCCGCTGCGAGCGCAAGATCGCCTCCACTGTCTGGAGGACCAGCGGGATGTCCTCCGTCACTGTCTGCCAAAGAATACCTACGTTCACGAGGTCGTAATGATGGATGAGCCGGTTTCTCATCCCGGAAAGCTGGCGCCAGGGTATCTCTGTATGTTCGGCCTGAAACTGCGGCCCTAGCCGTCCAGCGGCCTCCCCGATGATTTCCACGCAGCGAACCAAGGCATACTGTGTCTGCCAGTCCTCTTCCAGTGTTGACTGGGTGCCCACCCTCTCCGCCAATTCGGCGGCCTTACTGCAATGGTCCTGAATATGCCCCAAAGCATCAGCTTGCCGGGTGCTCAGCTTCATAGATGGTGACGGCATCCCGTTCCACAGCGTTTGGCAAAGCGTTGTTGCCCATCCGTCGGGCATTCTCCAACTCCGCTTGGTCAATCAATTCCACGGACCGAGCTAACCGCCGAGCAAGATCAACCGCCAGGTCATCCACATACGCGAAGGCAGCCAAACCACGAGGCAAGCTTCCGGCGGCGAAACTCACCACAATATCGACATCGCTTGCCGGAGCCGTTTCTTGTCGCGCTACACTGCCGAACACTGCGAGGCGCAGTATTTCCGGATGTTCCTGGCCGAAAGCTACTATTCGTCCGCGCACCTCTTCCAGCGAAGGTCCATTGGAACGAGATTCGCCCATCACCATAGTTTCTAAGGCTTCTGACGCGAATACGCCAGCATACTTACTCCGTCCGCCGCCGATGGAAGCCCCACCACTCCAGAGTGCAGAGCACGAAGGCGAGCAAGGCCAACTCTGTCCATGGCGGCCAGACGCGCAGAAACTCCCAACGTCCAGCGACTACTGACCGCGCGGACCCGGACGCCGGGAGAGCTGTGGCCGGCTGGTTCTTCGCGCCTGCGTTCACGGCCGACATCTCGCGATCCAGCGTATCCACGGCCACCCAACGGTCTGTGCTGTCCGCGCCGCGCAGCAGATAAAAACCGTCGACCAGCGGCTGGAACGTGCCGGGGCCGGCGATCCACTCTCCGAGCGGGATTTGGCCCACGGGCGCGTATGCTCGTTGCGGCCGCGTCCATAGCCGCGCTCCGGCCGGGACGTCGATAATTTCTCCCGCGCGTACCGGCTCGCTGGAGGTCGCGGATTCGGTGCGCCCGGCCAGCCAATCCAACGTGTTGTGGATGAAAAGCGGAAAGGCGATGCGCAGCGGCAAATCCGAGTCCGCCACGCCGAAAGCCAACCCGGCGCAGCGTTCGCCGCGCGCGGCGCCACCTGCCGCCCGGCGTTCTCCGGTCACGACCAACGGGTGCTCGAACGAACGCACTGGCGCCGAGTAAACCCAGCCGTCCACTGGTGTGGAACTCGCTTCGGGCAGGGTCCAGGCTTGTGCGCGGAGGATGGTCACGTCACGCAGGTTGACCCGCCGCAGCAGAGCGCTGGCGGGATCCGCATCCGTGACGAACGGGTGCTCCAAGCCGGCTGCCGGGGTGCCTGTCGGCGCCACCGGAAGGAACGGCGCGCTGCCGATAAAGAGGAAGTTGCCCAGCGGCAAGGGGTGGACGCTCGGGAAATCGCCATCGATAATCACGGCGTCAAAGCCCGCCGCCTGAGCCGGCTGGAAGGCTTCCGGCGCGAGTTGATCGAAGCGCACACTAGCATCGGCTTTGAGCAGGCTTTCCAGGAACCAGTTGCCGCGCGTCACTAGCAAAACCCGGATGGGCCGCGGCGGCGGCACCACGGCATAGGCGTCGTCGTCGAGTGCCAGCGCATCGCTGCCGCCATTTTTGCGCGCCAGATGCGCGGAAAGCCAGCCGCGGGCGTTGGCGAGGCCAGTTTGCGCGGCCAGAGCGGGATAGACGTCCGTGCGGCTCTCGCCCGGAGCCAGATCGAACGGTTTCACGTCGAGCAAGCGCCCTTCAAAGGTGAGTTCCACGTTGCCCGCCTGGGGCGTTTTCCCAAAATTCTCCAGTTCAACGAAAACCTCGTCCGTCTCCGGGCTGCCGGGCAACGGCCTGGCGTTCAGCCGGACGATGCCGACGTTTTCGCTATCGCTGCCGGCAGCGACCAGGCGGGTTTCGACATCAATGGCAGACTTACCGGACACTGGCGGCGGCAGATCCGGCGGCTGGTCGGTGACGACCACCACGCGCCCGGTCCCATGGTTCGCTTCGAGGAGGCCGCGGGCGAGCAGAATGGCATCTTCGATCCGTCCGCCCGCGTCGCTGGGCCGCAGGCTGGCGAGCGCGTCCAGCAGCGCGCGCTCGTCGCCGGTCGCGCCGCAAACCACCCGTGGGGCGCTGTCCAGCGCCAGCAGGGCCACTGGCTGCCGGTTCGACGCGCGCCGCAGGTAGCTGCCAGCCATTTCGACGGCCGCCGCGAACCGGGTGCTCCCGCCGCCGGCGAGCGCTTGCATCCGGGCGCGGCAATCGAGGACGACGATGGTCGCCAGGCCATCCTCCGCGCCCCGGAAGGAGCGCAACTCGGGCCGGGCCAACGCCAGCAACAGGAGCGCAAAGATGAGCAGATGCAGCAGCAGGGAAAGCAACTGGCGCAAGCGTTGGAACAAGGCCCGCCGCCGGTTGTCGGCCACGACCCGCTGCCAGAACATCAGCGTCGAGACCTGGGCAGGCTCCCGGCGCAGCTTGAGCAGGTAGAGCAGAATGATGAGCGGCACCAGCGCGGCGAAAAGCAGTCCGAAAGGATTGAGCAGAGTCATGGCGTACGCTGCCTATCCCACCAGACCGTTGCGGCCGCGCATGACCTCCAGCACGAAATCCTCCGCCGAAGCACCGGTTAGCGCGCGTCGATAGCCAATCTGGCGGCGGCGGCAAAATTGCTCGAGACCGTCGAGAAACCCCTGGATTTCCCTGGTGTAAGCGCTCGCCAGCGACTCATTCACCGTCGCCTCATACACCGCGCCGCTTTCCGCATCCGTGAGCCGCACATCACCCAGCAACTGTGGATTCAGTTCCGCCGGATCGAGCACTTGAATGAGTTGGAGTTCAAAACGCTGGTAGAGCAGATAATTGAGCGCTTCCTCGTAGCCGCGCGGATCGAAAAAATCGCTCAAGATCACGGCCAACCCCCGTCGTTTGGTGCGCTGGCCGAATTCCCGCAGGCTGGCCGTCAGATTGGTCTGGCCGGCAAGGTCGGGCGTCCCGTTGAGGAACTGGAGCGCCCGATGAAAATGACTCTTGCCCCGCCCGGAACCCAGATCATCGCCCAGGCGTTCGGCAAAGTAGTGGATGTTGATGCGATCGAGATTGGCCAACCCGATGTAGGCCAGCGTGCCGGCGATCCGCCGAGCCAGCTCGAGCTTTGCCGGGCGTACCGCCGCGCCAGTGCGCGCGTGGCCGGCCGTCCAACGCATGGAAGCGCTGGTATCGACCAGCAGATAGATGTGCAAGTCCTCCTCTTCCTCGAAAAGCTTGAGGAAGAGTTTGTCCAGCCGGCCGTAGATATTCCAATCGATGCCGCGGAGGTCGTCGCCGGGCGAGTAGTTGCGGTAATCGGCGAATTCCAGGCTGGACCCGAGTTTGCGCGAACGCCGGTCCGCGCGGCTTTGCCCCGGAAAAGTGCGGCGCGCCAGCAAGTGCAGCCGCTCGAGCTTGGCCAGAAACGCGGAATCGAACACGGCAGGAAATTAGAATGACGAATGGCGAATGACGAATGAGGAAGTTATGGAAGAGTGGCCTGCCCCTGGTCATTCGGTCATCTTCCCTCATGTCTTCCCCCAAAGTTCTGCTCATCGGCTGGGAACTTGCCGATTGGAAATTGCTGCACCCCCTGGCCGACGCCGGTTATCTGCCCAACGTCGACCGGCTCATCAACCGCGGGGTGATCGCGGATGTTAGCGCCGCCTCCTGGCGCGGCGTGGCGACCGGCCGGCCCGATGACGTTCCAGCCGGCCCACCGCTGTGGGAAACGTTCGCGCAGGCAGGCCGGCGCTGTCTGGTCGTCCGCTGGCCAGGCAGCCATCCCGCTCTGGATTTGGGGCCGGGTAGTGTGGTGATCAGCGATGAGTTCCACCGTCCTCCGCGCGACGACAGCCCGGGCGGACCAAGCATCCAGCCGGAAAGCATGCGCGCGCGGGTGGAAGCGGGCCGGATCGGACCGGGCGAGCTCAATGTCAACGATCTGCGTGCTTTCGTGCCGAATCTCGAGGCGCTCAAGGAAGATGACCGACCGGCCATGAACTGGCTCGCTCAAGCCCTCGCGGACGCGGCCACGACCCAAAGAATCGCCGTCGGCTTGCTGGAAAGCGAGCCGTGGGATTTGGCGATGGTGCATTTCGCGGCCTTGGGCGCGATTTGCCGGCAGTTTTTCGGGCTCTCCCAGGAACCCAACGGCGTCTACGCGGGCGTACCGTCCTCCTCGCAGATTGCGGCGGATCAGATGCTGGGAGTCCTAACCGCGTTGGCCGGCGACGACGCCATCGTTTGCCTTTGCTCCGGCTACGGCCTCTTCGGCAATGCGGTCGCGATGCTGGCCGGCCCGGGCATCCGCGCCGACGAGCGCCTTGACGAGCACGACCGCCGGCCGGCCAGCGCGCTCGATCTCAGCCCGACACTCTGCGCCCTGGCCGGCGTGCCGGTACCCGCCGGGGTGGCCGGCCGCGCCTGGAACATGCAACCGGATCCGGCTTTACGCGTCTGATGATCGCCTTGCGCGAAGACTTCGAATCGCCCCAGGGGCTGCCCGCCCGGGTCGGCGCCATGTTCTCGCCGGACGGCGTCATGGCTGGCGCGCGCAATTTCGAGTTTCGCCCCGAACAACAGCAGATGGCCGTCGCGGTGGCGCGGACGTTGAGCGATCAGCGCCACCTGGTCATCGAAGCGGGTACCGGGGTGGGGAAATCCCTGGCCTACCTCGCACCGGCGGTCCTTTACGCCTTGGAGAACAAGAAGAAAGCCGTGGTTTCCACACATACGATCAATCTGCAGGAACAACTCATCTACAAGGACATCCCTATCCTGCAAAAGCTGCTCGACGTCGAATTTGAGGCGGCGTTGTTCAAGGGCCGACAGAATTATTTGTGTCCGCGCCGGCTGCAGCGGGCGCGCCAAAACGCCCAGGAACTCTTTACCGCGCCGCAGCAGGCCACGCTCGAGCAACTGCATTATTGGAGCCTCAAGACAACGGACGGCTCCTTGAGCGATCTGCCGCGCGAGCCGGAATTCGCAGTCTGGAGCCAGGTCTGTAGCGAGGCGCACATCTGCACGCCGAAAAGTTGCGGGCCGGAGAGCGGCTGCTTCTACCAATCGGTGCGCCGCCGGGTGCAAGCGGCGGATGTGGTGGTGCTCAATCACGCGCTGTTCTTCGTGTTGCTCGGAGCCGCGCTGGCGGAACAAGCCGCCCTAGCCGCGGCCGCGGAACTGGAGAACGACGAGGCGCCCGACCCGGCCAAGCCGGGCTACTTGTTCGAGGACGATTTCGTCGTTTTCGATGAGGCGCATACCATCGAAGCGGTGGCGGCCAAGCAGATAGGTCTGGGTATCTCGCATGCGGGCCTGCGGCACGCCTTGCAGCGGCTCTACAACCCACGGACCAAGAAAGGACTCTGGACGGTGCTGCGCCATGGCGAAGGCGTACGCGAGACCGGCGAATTGCTCGACGAGGTCGACGCGTTTTTCGAGCGCGTGGAAAGCAGCATTGACTTCAAACGCGGCGGCCGGGAAGCGCGGGTGCGGGAACCGGGCCTGGTCATCGACACGGTGGGACGCGGTCTGGATCGTCTGCGCGGCCTCGTCCTGGACGCGGCGGTGGCGGTCGACGACGACATGACCCGCTCCGAACTCGGCGACCTCGGCCGCCGGCTTTTGGCGGCGCGGGAAGGGGTCACCACTTTTATCGAACAAAGCGCGGACAACCACGTTTACTGGGTCGAGAAAACCGGCAAAACCGAGCAAAACATCAGCCTGAACGCCGCGCCCATCGATCTCTCCGGCCTGCTGAACACCATGCTTTTTCGCGACGACAGTTCGGTCGTCATGACCAGCGCCACGCTTTCGGTCGGCAACCCGGAGTTGATGTATTTCCGGGATCGCGTCGGCGCGACCGGCGCCGGCATCGACGTCGCGCAGATCGGCAGCCCGTTCGACTACCCGAAGCAGATGAAACTCTACCTGACGCCGAAGATGCCGGAGACCCCGCGCGAGCCCGGCTACGAGGAAGCAATGGCCAAATGGATCGTCCACTTCGTCACGCAATCGCAGGGCCGCGCGTTTGTGCTATTCACGAATTACCGCCTGATGCAGGCCATGGCGACACGCACGCGCGAGGCTTTCGAAGACGCCGACTGGCCCCTGCTGGTGCAGGGCGAAGGCATTTCCCGGCGCCGGATGCTCGAACAGTTCAAGGAAGCGCCGGGCAGCGTGCTATTCGGGACGGATAGCTTTTGGAGCGGCGTCGACGTGCCGGGCGATGCGTTGACCAACGTGATCATCACGCAACTCCCCTTTACGCCGCCCGACAGCCCCGCGACCGAAGCCCGCTGCGAGTTAATCCGCGAGCGGGGCGGCGACGCCTTCAGCGAGTATTCGCTCCCCGAAGCGATTTTGAAATTGCGTCAAGGGGTGGGCCGCCTGATCCGCACCAAGCAGGACAAGGGCAGCGTCGTCATCCTGGACAGCCGGGTGGTGCGCAAGCCCTACGGGCGGGCGTTCCTGGCCGCATTGCCGAAGTGCCCGGTGGAGTCGGTGATGTGAAGCGGCGAAGTCTTGTGACTATTCGGCTATGCCAGCCTTTCGGCCCGAGCACGGACCGCTTCCCCAAGTGTTCTCATCCTCCAGACTAATTCGACCGCAGAAGTTCTTTCACTTGCAGCGCTGTCTCTTTTCGCCCGAGCCGGCTCTCCGCCACCGCAACTGTCAGCTGTTCCCATGCGTCAACCTCCAGCCCTTCGTTGGGCAGCAGCCCATTCTCGCTGAGGAATGTCAGACATGACGCTAGCGCCGTGCGCTTGTTTCCGTCGACGAATGGATGGTTGCGGCATAGGTAGAAGAGGTAAGCGGCGGCGATGTCGATGAGGTCAGGCAATAGTTCTCTGCCTCCCATCGTTGCTTGCGGTGCCGCCACGGCCGATTCCAGCAGCGCGGCATCACGCAACCCGGGTTGACCGCCGTGGACTGCCAGTACTTCTGTTTGGATCAATCGTACGGCTTCCACGGTGAGGTAGGCGGTCGGCCGCCTCACGACAGGCGTCGGAACAACTCATCATTCCGCTTAATCAGACGTTTGGCCGTGGCGGCCGCCTTTACAGGGTCAATCGTTGGCCGCAGCGGAGTCAGAATAATCGAGCCACCGTCATGCACGGTCACGGTTACCTGGTCGCCCACCTTGAGATGAGCCAACTCCATCAGAGCCGCATCGATCATCAATCCTTGCGAGTTGCCGATCTTCCTGATCGTTTTGGTCATTCCGTTAAACTATGTTTTACGGATGATCTTTCAAGTTTCGACTTGGCGAGACTTTGGCCTGGATAACTTCGGCTTGGGTAAATCGCTTGGAACTCATCTTGGCCAAGCTAGTCGGACACCTTTACGCCTTTGGCTCCGGCGCTTAGCTCGTACAGCTTCCCCGCGAAACGCAGATTGCTCAGCGTGCCGGTAAAGGGTCGTGGGGTTTGCGGATCGGCCAGGATGGTCTGACCGTCGGCGGAAGGTTCGAAGCCGAAGAAGGTGTTGACCACCACGTCTGCAAAGGCCGCGCCGCTGATGCATTCCTTCATGCAGCCGCCGCGCAAGGCAACGCGGACCGGGGAGTTGTAATCCTTGATGTCCGAGCCGTAAAATTCGCGGGCCTGGGCGAACGGACCTTCCTTCGTGACGACGGCCGTCCGGCAGTAGAAGGCAAAAGCATCCTGTGGATCGCTCAGCCGCCACATCGCGCCGACCGTGAGCGGAATCCACCCATCGTAAGCGCCCATCGGGCTGTGATCGGGCCGGTTGGAATGCGTCGCCGAGGCATCCTGCCAACTCATTGCACGCATCCAATCGCGGGCCAGCAGCTCGCGTTTGACGAAAGCGTCCATCTCCGATTTCTGCGTTCCGGTGAGATCGCTTTCCAGCGCGTTGCCGACATAGATGAAATCGACGCAGTGCCGCAGGTCTACAAGGGTGCCGTCCAGGTGGTAGGCGTTCCAGACGCCATCGCCGCTCTTGTACAGGCTGAGCACCGCCGGCAACAGGGCGGTGGCTTTATCCTGCAACTCCTTCGCGCGGGCCGCTTCGCCGTGCAAGGTGTGCCAGCGTGCCATCTGGCGCATCATCCAGACGTCCTGCGCATTGAGCGAGGCGACGCAATTCGTGTATTCCGGCGCACACTCGAGCAGGTTGCCGTTCTTGCCGTAATCGGTCAGGCCGTGCGGCCCCTTCGGCAACGTCTCCCAATCGACGGCGCAGGCGTCCATCTGGTCGAGCACCGTCTGGCCGTTCTCCAGCTTTTCGTCGAGAAAAGCGCGGTCGCCGGTCACGCGCAGGTAGGTGTCCGCGGCTTTGAAGATGGTGCAGGCGTTAAAGGCATATCCGGTGATGGTGTCGTAATGCTTCGCATCGAACCCGCTCGCGGAAGCCGTCGACGTGTGCGCGCCGCTACGGAGATTTTGCACCAGCCAACGGCGCAGCGTCGCCTTGAGTCCCTTGGGCTCCAGCAAGGCCCAGGCGGTCGATTGCATCGAGGCGTCCCAATAATATTGGATGCCGTCGCTCCGCTCGCCGCTGGTGATGAAGTCGCGCGGCGTGACCGGGAATTGCGTCCGCTCCAGGATCAGCATGGTCAGCGCGCCCATGTAGTAGTTGCGGTCGAGCGCCGGATGATCCGTCTTCAGCGTCGGCAGGTTGCCGGAAAAGTGGGAGTTGCCGGGGGTGAACGCGTCCGCCCAACGCAGTTCCCAAACGTGCTGGCACTCACTCATGGTCGCATCGAAGTGCGCGGCCCAACCGGCGACACGGGCGTCGGTTTGCGCGGCTTCGGTCGCCTTTTCGTCCCCGGCCACGTAGCCGAGCGTCGTCTGGCCGCCGGCGGGCAAATCGAGCCTCCAACTCCAGGACACCCCATCCGGCTGCGTGGTGACCGCGTCCGGCTTGCGCGCCGGACGCAGGACGGAGACGAAGTTCGGGCGCTGCGTGCTATTGGCTACGCCGACGCCGTCCGGCTGCAACACCCCCGGCACGCGCAGGGTGAAGGTGGCTTTCGCCGGTTGCGCGGCGTTGTTCTTCACCGAGACCCGGCAGAGAATGCCGCGCTGCTCATTGACCATGCGTGTGTCTGATTCCACTGCCAGCCCGTGGCAATCGGCGTTCCGGCGCAGGGCGCGATAGGCGGACCAGCGCATCTCGGCCGCCGGATATTCCACGTCATCGACCGTCATCGTCACCAGCGGGTAACCGGTTAGCCAGGGGTAGGGCGACCCCTTCTTCACCCGGCCGAACAAGCCGCCGGGATTACAGTAAAACGAGGTCAGGTCCGGCCCGACGATGAACATCTGGTTGAAGTTGTGGACGTCCGGCAGATTGGCCACCTGCTTGGCCGGCAGCCAATCGCCAGCCATGGCATCGAGCGATGGAATGGCGGGCTGGGCCGCTGTCTGGCTGCTCGTGGAAGTGGTGGCGCCTTGCAGCCAGGCGAACGGCACCAGCAGTAATCCGGTGGCTGCGAAAAGGCAGCGTTTCGTGTTCTTCATTTAGGGGGATCAAGGGAAAATGGCCAGGTAAGCGACGGCTTGTCCAGCTGCTATCTGCTCAACTCCAGCATCCGCAAAATTGGTTTTTCGGCCCGCGCGCGGATTTCCTCTGGCATGATGATCTCGGGCGAGAGGTTGGCCAGGGCGTCGTGGAGCTTTTCCAAAGTGTTCATCTTCATGAACCGGCAATCCGCGCAGGCGCAATGGTCCGTTGGTCCGGGGATAAAGAGCTTGTGCGGCACTTCCTTGCGCAGCCGGTGGAGCATGCCGCTTTCCGTCACGATGATGAACGCCTCGGCCGCGCTGTTCCGGCAGTAGCCGATCATTTTTTCAGTCGAGCAGACTTCATCGGCCAGCAGCCGGACCGCGAAGGTGCATTCCGGATGCGCGACGACCGGTGCGTTCGGATACTCCTCCCGAATGCGCTCGATGCTGGCGCGCGTAAACTCCACGTGCACGTAACAATTGCCCGCCCACAGGTCCATCTTGCGGCCTGTTTGCTCCATCACCCAACCGCCCAGGTTCTGATCGGGGACGAACAGGATGTTGCGGTCCTGCGGGGCGGCGTCGACGATCTTGACCGCATTGCCGCTCGTCACGATCACGTCGCTCAAAGCCTTCACCCCGGCCGCGCAGTTGATGTAGGCGATCACGTAGTAGTTCTTGTCCGCATGGGCCTGGAGGTAAGCGGCCAGCTTCTCCGGCGGGCAGCTTTCGCTGAGTGAACATCCAGCTTCGAGATCCGGCAGCAGGACCGTTTTGGACGGATTGACGATCTTCGCCGTCTCCGCCATGAAGTGAACGCCGCAAAAGACGATCACGTCGGCGTCCGTCTGCTGCGCCTGATAGGAAAGCCCCAGCGAGTCGCCGACGAAATCCGCCAGATCCTGGATCTCGCCGACCTGGTAATTGTGCGCCAGGATGACGGCGTTGCGTTGGCGTTTGAGACGCCGGATGTCATCCGCCAGGTCGAGGCCCGCGGACGGTCTTTCAAGCAATGCAGCCATGCGGGAACCTAGCCGCTGACCCCGCGAGCGGCAAACCCCGCGGAATAGCCGGGTACGCGCCCGGTGCCGCCGGCGCTGCGTTCCGTGCTTTTCTATTTTGCCAAACCGCTCACAATGTTCGTTATGAAACTCGGCTTCGGCGGCGTGGAACCGGCGGCTTCACGCGCGGCATGCGCACAAAATGGAGGGCCGATGAAAGTATTTGTGGCGCTAAGTCTTGCTATTTTCGGCGCTTACCTGTCTCTCCCGGGGCAAACCCAGGACGCCGCGCCGGTTCAGCCCAAGATCACCTTGCCGGCCAACGATTCCCAATACAAGGCGACACGGGGTTACGTGGAAGAGGTACCCATCGCGGGGTACCAACACGCCTCGCCCGCCGCTTTCGAAGCCTTTCGGGATCTGAAATATGGCGTGCGCATTCATTGGGGGATTTACTCAATTTACGGTCAAGCGAAGGAATCGTGGCCTTATCTCAAGATGTCCTATGCGCAAAAGCAGGCTTACAATGACCTCTATAAGACCTGGAATCCGACCGGATTCGATGCCGAGCAATGGATGCGATTGTTCGAGGATAGCGGGATGAAGATGTTCGCTTTTACGACCAAGCATCACGAGGGGTTTTCCATGTTCGACACGAAAACACGGGTCAGGCGACGAGTAAACTGGACGGCGCCGGGCGGCCCCGTGCTGGAGGACTGCGACCTGGCTTACAGCATCATGGAATCGCCCTTCCATCGCGATGTGGTGCAGGAACTTTGCGCTGCCGGACACAAACATGGGTTGGCAATCGATCTATATTTCTCCAACCCTGATTGGTATGATGCCGATTTTCGGCCTTATACCGATCATCCGGTCGCGTTGACGGGTCAGGCCGGTGGCGCCCTTTCCTCGCCGGATCAAAAAGGGGAAAAATTCGCGCTAGCACCCCCGACGACTCCGGCAGAAAAGAGCCGCATGATGACCCGTTACCGGCAACAGCTAACGGAATTGCTGACGAATTACGGGAAGATCGACATGGTTTGCCTGGATATGTGGTTGGGGAAGGAAGTCTGGCCGCAACTAAGGGACACGCTGTTTGCCCTGCGCAAGATCCAACCCGACGTGATGTTGCGGGCCCGGGGCATCGGGAATTACGGCGACTACTATACACCGGAGGGTTTCGTGCCGGGAGGCAAGGAGAACACCGATATGCCGTGGTTCGTCATCTTTCCCTTGGCCAAATCCTTCTCTTACGACGCCAACGCAGCCGACTACAAAGGTGGTGAGTGGATCGTACGCACCCTCGTCGATACAGTGGCCAAAGGGGGCAATTTCATGGTTGGAATAGGCCCGGATGGTAACGGCGACTTTGCTCCGGCTGCCCTGCAAAATCTGAAGACCTCCGGGGATTGGCTGAAAGTCAATGGCGAGGGGATCTATGCGACCCGTCCGCGCGAGGGAGAACTCTGGAAGGAGGGCGGCCAGATTCGCTACACCCAGACGAAAGATCACCGGACGATCTACGCCTTCGACCTGCATTGGCCGGGAACCGCGTTAAGCCTCACGAGCGTTCAGCCGGAACCGGGTTCGCAGATTTACTTGCTCGGCTTCCAAACTCCTTTGGCGTGGACTTACTCCGCCGGGACGGGAACATTGATCCAGTTGCCGGCCGAGTTGCAAAACGCGACGGAGCAGAAGCGCTTTTTTGTGGCGGGCTTCAAGATACACCCGCAGTTGTAATGGCCGTTCACCTGGCGGCAGCCCCTTAAGGGCGGCGGCCGTGCTTTCGCCTGCTTTCCGCGCTTTTCTATTCTGCGAAAACACGCAGACTGTCCCCTCATGAAACTCGGCTTTATCGGCGCGGGGAAAATGGCGGCGGCCCTGGCCCGCGGCGCGGTTGACGTCGGGCTTTGCACGCCCGCGGAGATCAGCGCCAGCGCGCGTTCGGCGGCTTCGCGCGAAGCTTTCGCGCAAAAAGTGGGTCTCGATCCGGCTCAGGTTGGCGCGGCCAACGGACCCGTCGCGGCCGGCGCCGACGCCGTCTTCCTTTGCGTCAAGCCCGGCGGCGCCCAGGACGTTCTGCGCGAAATCGCCCCGCACCTGCGGGAGCAACCGGTCATCTCCATTGTGGCCGGCATTCGCCTCGTCGATCTGCAAGCGGCGGCCGGCAGCCGCGTGCCGTTGATTCGCACGATGCCGAACACCCCGGCGCTCATCGGGCGCGGCGCGACCGCGTATGCCTGCAGCGACACCGCCACGGAGCAACACACCGCCCTGGTGGAAAAGCTGTTCGGCGCGCTTGGGGACGTTTATCGCGTCGAGGAGAAGTTGATTAACGCGGTGAACGGCTTGAGCGGCAGCGGGCCGGCCTACGTGTATCTCGTCATCGAAGCGCTGGCGGACGGAGGCGTGTTGATGGGTCTGCCGAGAGCCCTGGCGGCCTCGCTGGCGGCGCAAACGGTGCTCGGCGCGGCGGAGATGGTGCGTCGCACCGGCCAACACCCGGCGAACTTGCGCGAAGCAGTCGCCAGCCCGGGTGGCACGACCATCGCGGCCTTGGAAGTCTTGGAACAGGCGGGCGTCCGCGCCGCGCTGATGGGCGCCGTGCGGGCCGCCACGGAGAAGGCGGAAAAGATGGCTGGCCGCTGAAAGAGATGAGTTCATGGAGAGAAAAGGTCGCGTTCGGTCTCTGGATCGGGCATTATCCCGTTAGATCGCCGTTGGCTGCTTCTCTCCTTGCTCCGGGCACGGCGTTGCGTAAATGAAAGCCTCGTGAAATACGGTCTGCTCTTCATCGCCCTCTGCCTGGGCCAAATGCTCACGGCGCTTCCGGCCGGCGCCACCGTCCACAAAAAGCACCACACGCCGGCTGCCGCCGCTTCGAATGATGACGACGGCGGGGCGCTGCGAGCCACGCCGGTCGATCCCAGCAAACCACCCACTGTGCGGGCGGAGTCGGTTATCGTCGAGGACGCGTCCAACGGCACCGTGCTTTACGAGAAAAATCCGGATGCGGAACGCCAGATCGCCAGCACGACCAAGCTGCTGACCGCGCTGATCATCGCCGAAGACGGCGATCTCGACAAGGAAGTGACGGTCGATCCCATCGACACGGTCTGTGAGCCGACCAAATTGTACTTCAAGCCCGGTGATCGCTACGTCCGCCGCGCTCTGCTCTACGCTCTGCTCGTGCATAGTTGTAATGACGTGGCGCGTTGTCTGGCGCGGGACAATGCCGGCAGCATTGCCGATTTCGCCGTGCGGATGAACCAGCGCGCGGCCCAGCTCGGCGCGCTCAATAGCCACTTCGTCAACCCCAACGGCCTGCCGGCGCCTGGCGAGGATCAGCATTCGACCGCGCGCGACCTAGCCCGCATCGCCCGGGTGGCCTACGCCAACCCGATCATCCGGCCGATCGTCGCCACGGAGCACCTCTTTTTTCAGTATGCCGACGGCCAGACCCGCGAGTTCACCAACACGAACAAGGTGCTCGGGCGTTACCCGCTGTGCACGGGCATGAAGACCGGCTATACGGACGCCGCCGGTCATTGCCTCGTCTCGAGCGCGGCCGATGGCACGCACTCGGTCATTGCCGTTTGCCTGGGCGACAACAAAGCGATCTGGAACGATTCCCAGCGGCTCCTGATGTGGGCCATGGCTTCGGCCAGCCGCGCGCCGGAGGGTGCGGCGGCCGCGCCGAAGTCGCCGGCTGCCAGTTCGACGGATTCTCCCCCTGCGTATGTCGTCGATAGAAGATCCGTTCCAAGGTGAATTAAATAACCTGCGCGCCCGGTCGCTGCAGCGGCGGCTGCGGCAGATGGAAAGCGCCGCCGACGGCACCGTAGAGCTGGCTGGTGGACGGCTGGTTAACTTCTCGTCCAACGATTATCTGGGGCTGGCGGACGATCCCATTCTCCGGGAGGCGGCCAAGGCGGCCATCGATCAGTACGGCGTCGGCGCGGGCGCCTCACGGCTCGTCAGCGGCACGCGGCCGGCCCACACGCGGCTCGAGGAAAAGCTGGCGCGGTTCAAGGGCGCGGAAGCTGCGCTGACGTTTTCCAGCGGATACGCGGCCGCCGGGGTGATCGGCGCGGTGGTGGACCGGCAGGACGTTCTGATTCTCGACAAGCTCTGCCACGCCTGCCTGGTGGACGCCGCGCGGGCGAGCGGCGCGATCCTGCGCGTTTTCCCGCATGGCAACCTGAGCCGCCTGGAAGATCATCTCCATTGGGCCCGCCGGGAGCACGCGGACGCCCGTGTTCTCGTGGTGACGGAGGCGGTCTTCAGCATGGATGGTGACCGCGCGCCGCTGGCGGAGATTGTCGAGCTGAAAAGGGCGCATGGCGCCTTGCTGCTGCTGGATGAGGCGCATTCGGTTGGCGTGATCGGCCGCCACGGCCGCGGCCTGGCGGCGGAGCTGAACCTGGAATCCGAGGTCGATATCCAGATGGGCACGCTCAGCAAGGCGCTCGGTGTCAGCGGCGGATACATCTGCGGGAAACGCAGCTTGATCGAGCTGCTGGTCAATCGGGCCCGGCCCTTCATCTACTCGACCGCGCCGCCGCCCGCCCTGGCGGCCGCGGCGGAAGCGGCCGTCGATTTCCTGGCCTCCGAAGAAGGCGAGCGTCGCCGGTTGACGTTGTGGCAGGGCATCCGGCTGCTCGGCAGCCAATTGCCGCCGCCACCCGCGCGGCGGGACGGTGAACAGCCGGCGCCTGCCGCGAAAGATGGCGGCAGCGCGATTTTTCCCTGGATCGTGGGAGCGGAAGCGGACGCGGTGGATTTTTCGTCCTGGCTGGCGAAGAAGGGTTTTTTCGCACCGGCGATACGCTACCCGACGGTGGCGAAAGGCGCGGCGCGTCTGCGCCTGACGGTCACGGCGCGGCATCGCCCCGAGCAAATCCTGGCGCTGGGCCGGGCGCTCACCGAGTTGGTGCAAACGTTGCGCGGATAGCCCCGGGAACGCCTGAGCCACTGCCTCAAACGGTCAGTGTTCGCCCCGCGGCTCCGTCCGACTCCGGCAGGGCTGCCGCATGGGGACCCTCCGCTGGCTCGGTATCGTGCAACCGCCCGTAATCCACGGTGTACCGGCCGCTATCCAGATCGTTGTAAATCTCGACGAAGCGATGATCGAAGTAGATTTGGCGCCAGGTGTAATCCTGCGAACTCTGCACCGGCGCCGCCATGATCGTGTCGATACCGACGACCGACGCAAAAACCCGTGTATCGCTCTTTTCCAGATCCGCCTTGGTCTGGCCATAGAGGGGGCTCTGCGCGTCGATGGTGTGCCGGATGGTCAAGGCCGCCGGGAACATGATCACTCGGTCCACGTGCAAGCGCAGGGGATAAAAACGCCGCATGACGTCGCCTTCCTTGATCGTCTCGTCGCGAATGAGCGTGAGGCGGAACTCGGCTTCCGCCATGGCTTGATGCCGCAGGTTCGCCACGCGCAGCATGAGCGTTGGCTGACCGTCGAAGGACGAGATCACCATGGTTCGGCTGAAAAGCAGCCGCGCGACGGGCCGCGAGAAACGCACGAAAATCAGGCCGGTCATCACCGCCAGCCCGATCATCCCCAGCATGATCTCCAGCGTCGCGATGATATGGCCGTAGACGGTGGCCGGGTACGAGTGCCCGTAACCCACCGTCGCCAGCGTCTCGACGCTAAAGAAAAACGAGCCCCAAAACGAGTGCGGCGGCAACTCGGCGATCGGCTGATCCCCGACGCAATAGAGCAGCGCGAAGGTTGTGTTGACGAGCAGGTAAAGCGCCAGCAGCACGCCCATGAACTGGGACCAGTGCAACGTCAGCAGCCAATGATAGATGTCCCGCCAATCCCAACGCACCGCGTTGATCTTGACGAACTCGATCTGCCCCGAGCGGACGGTAACGCCGGTTGGGTCCTTGCTCATGCGGAGAGAACGCCGGCCGCGCGGAAGTCACGGCCGGCCTGCCGGCCTGCTACTTCTTCTTCGACTTCTTCTTGGCCACCGGCTTGGCTTTCGTCTTGCTCGAGACCAGGCGCTTCGGTGACGCCGCTTTCTCCGCCGTCCGGCCGGCCACGATCAACTCCGCCTCCGTCCAAAAATAAGCATCCATCCCCTCCGGATGGCCTGCTTTTTCACTCAACAAGTAGGCTTCGATCCGGATCAGCTCTTCTGCTTTCTTACCGTTGCTTTTCATGGTGTGGTCCTTCTAGTTGCTGTTTACTCGCTCGCTGGTTCAACATGCTGCGCCGGAAGGGGGACGGCGGGAGGCTCGGCTGGCGACTTCTGATCTACTAAGCTTGTTTTATCAGGGAAGAGCCGCTGCGTTGTCCACCAAATTCTCCGGCCGCGCGACTGGTGCCTCTCTGTAATGGCGTCGAATCGGCGGCCAGCGCCCCATGATCCCGGCCTCCTCCCCGCCTTCGTCCGTAGACGTGCTCGTTCTCGGGGGCGGCGCGGCCGGCTTGATGTGTGCCCTCACCGCCGGCCAGCGCGGCCGGTCCGTGCACGTGCTGGAAAGCGCGGAGCGAGTGGGCAAAAAAATCCTCATTTCGGGCGGCGGCCGCTGCAACTTCACCAACCGGGACGCCGGCTCGGAGAACTACCTTTCCAGCCAGCCTGATTTCTGCCGTTCCGCCCTGGCGCGTTACGTGCCGGAGGATTTCATCGCGCTGGTGGAGCAACACGGCATCGCCTACCACGAAAAGAAGCTAGGGCAGCTCTTTTGCGACGGCTCCTCGCGGCAAATCGTCCAGATGCTGACGGCGGAATGCACCGCCGCCGGGGTGCGCATCGAGACGGGTTTCCCGGCAGACAAAGTTGTGCGCGACGCCGCTACGGGCGAGTTCATCGTTTTCCCGGCCGGATCCAAAAACGACGCCGGCCCGCCGCCTCGCGGCCGCTCGCTGGTAGTCGCGACCGGCGGTCTCTCCTACCCGCAACTGGGCGGCAGCAATTTGGCGTACCGGCTGGCGGAATCGTTCGGCCTGCGTTTGGTGCCGGTGCGTCCTGGTCTCGTGCCAGTGACTTGCGCGGGCGAAGATCTGCGTCTTTGCACGGCTTTGAGCGGCGTCTCGGTGCCCTGCGTGGCGCGAGCCGAGGCTGGACCGGGTCGGGCGTTCCGGGAGAACCTGCTTTTTACGCATCGCGGCTTGAGCGGGCCGGCGGTCTTGCAAGCGTCCTCTTACCTGCCGGAGCCAGGCGGCGGCGGCCAGCCGGAGTTATCCTTCGATCTGGTGCCGGACGGCCCCGACCTGGAGGAGTGGCTGCTGGAGGAACGTGCCAGCGGCCGGGAAACCCAGTTGGCCAATCTGCTGGCGGAGCGCTTGCCGCTGCGCCTTTCCCAGGCGTTTTGCGCGTCTTTGGATGCAAGCCGCCCCGTCCGGCAGCAATCGCCCAAGGCGCTGGCCGCGCTGGCGCGGAGGCTGCGGCGCTGGAGCGTCCGCGTCAACGGTACGGAAGGTTACGCCAAAGCCGAAGTGACGCTCGGCGGGATCGATCCGCGCGAATTGCAGGGGAAAACGTTGGAAGCGCGCCGGCAGCCGGGTCTCTACTTCATCGGCGAAGCGGTGGATGTCACGGGGCAACTCGGCGGGTTCAATTTCCAGTGGGCTTGGGCCAGCGGCTATGCCGCGGGTTGCGCCGTGCCGGGGCGTTAGCGGCTGCAGGCTGGCTGGAGGCACCTGGCGCGGGGGCCAAAAGCGATTATGCTACTATTATGCTTTGGATGCCTCTTCGGGTGCAGCCCAGCGGGTCGGCCCTGGCTGCTATATTGGGTGGATTGCTGCTTTCCGCCGTACCGTTGCACGCGGGCGGATCCGGTCCTGGCACCACCACCACCACCACCACGGCCGAAGGCACGAATGGCAGTACCGCGGCCGCGGCGGCGGCGGCGGCACCTGCCGCGGTCGCTGCTTCCGGGGGAAATAGAGGTTCCACGGGCGGCGCGGTTGAGTCGGCGGTGGCGCGAGGCGGCGGTCCCGTGTCCGCGCGCGTGCCGGCGCAACCGGCTGCCGTGGTCGGCCAGCGGGCCGGCGGTGTTCGCAGCGGAACCGGCGAGCGACAATTGCCCAATCAGGCGCAGACCGTTCCGCGCGGCAATGCCAGCGGACAGTATGCAAGATCAGGCGTGGCACCGCAGGGTAATACCGTGATTCCTCGCAACTCCTGGACGGATCAGGCGGGGACTGGCCAGCAGTCGCAGCGTATCTATGACGGCAATCGTACCGGGTACAATCCGAACGGTTATCGGCGGCACTCCAGGCCGTATGCACCGTACCTTTACCAGTACTATGGCGGCTATTATCCGGTGTATATCGATGTGCCCGTCTACTATCCCGCGCCCGCAGCCGATGTCAGCGGCGATGCCGACGGCGGGGCTTCCGCGACGGTGAACCCGGATGGATCGGCGGCGGCGGTGTCGCCCAATGTCGATGGTACTGGGAATGCTCCGGCCTCGCCGCAGCCAACCGCTACTCCCGGCACCGAGGCTGCCCGTTCCGCTATCGGCCCGGATTCGCTGGTGGAAGCGGTGCAAGCAGAGCTGGCGCGCCGCGGCTATTTTCAAGGCAAGGTCGACGCCGTCTTCCGTCCGGATACGGAAGCTGCCGTCCGACGCTTTCAGCAGGATAATTACCTGGCGCCGACCGGCCATCTCAACGAGCCAACCTTGCACGCGCTCGATCTGGACTGACCTGCAGCGCGGCGGCTCCAGATAATTCGGTAGGGATCGCTCTCCGAGCGACTCCGAAGCTGTCTGGATGTGTTCGAGTCGACCGAAAAGCCCCTTAATTGATGGCAGGGTTCTCCAGACAGCTTCGGAGTCGCTCGGAGAGCAATCCGTACCCTGTACACGACCGGCGGCTTTTGCCGCCTGACCAAAGTCACGGCAGTAACTTGTCGTTGAACTGATTCGCGTCTTCGGTGGCGATCAGCAAACTGCCATCGGCATCGGTCGTCCAGTGGGCGACGGCGTGATTGTCGCTCCGATTGTAAAACTTGCTCGCTTCGGTACTGGCCGCCCCCGGCTGCCAGACAAACCCGCCCGAGGTCTCCGCCAGCAGGATATGCACGTCGGTGGCTAAGAGCGGCCCGGCCACGCGATTGAACTCGAGCAGCACCGCTACCCCGTGCTGGAAGACGACCCGGATCACGATACCGTTCTTCTCGTAAAGATCGCCGTCCATGGCGCTGCCGCCTTCGAGCACCTGATGATGGCGGACACGCGCATTATGCCGCCGCGCCGGCCCGTAACGCTGTTCGATCTGCGCGGGCGTCTCGCCCAGCGGATTACTGCCAGACAAAGACGGCTCGTCACCCCGCGCCACGTTCTTGCCGGGCCCCGCCGCCCACAGCAAAATTACGGCCAGCAGGCACCAGCCCCCGCGCGAGACGGACATGCTGCTACGCCTCCGCGGGTTGCGACACCAGGCCGGCGGCCATGATGGCCGTCTCGCCTGGCGCGGTAAACGCCGGGTCCGGGGCCTCGCCGTTCACCGTCTGCTGGTGCGCCTCGTGGTCGAACTGCAGATCGTACAACCGCCGATAACGGCCGTTCTGCTCGTATAGACGCTGGTGTTTGCCCGACTCCACGATCTTCCCCGCATCCATCACGATAATCTGGTCGGCCTTCAAAATAGTCGAGAGCCGGTGCGCGATAGCCACCACGGTCTTGCCCGCCGACAACGTCTCGAGCGCGTTCTGGATCATGCGCTCGCTCTCGGTATCGAGGGCGCTGGTCGCCTCGTCCAGCAGGAGGATGGGCGCGTTCTTGAGCAGTGCCCGGGCGATCGCCACGCGCTGCTGCTGACCGCCCGAAAGCCGGCAGCCTTTGTCGCCGATGCGCGTGTGATACCCCTCGGGCAAGGTCAGGATGAAGTCGTGGATGTAAGCCTGCTTGGCGGCGGCGATGATGTCTTTTTTCCCGGCGTCCAAGCGGCCATACCGGATGTTCTCGTAGATGGTGTCGTGGAACAGGAACGTATCCTGAGTCACCACGCCGATATTCTCGCGCAAGGAGCGTTGCGTCAGCGTGCGCACATCCCGGCCGTCGATGCAGACCGAGCCGCCCAAGGGATCGTAAAAACGTTGCAGCAAGGACAGCACGGTGCTCTTGCCCGCCCCGCTGACCCCCACCAGCGCAATGGTTTTCCCCCGCCGGATGCGCAGGTTGAAATTGTCCAGCGCCAGGGACGGCGCGCCTTCATACTGGAAGTACAGGCTCTTGAATTCGACCTCGCCGTCGCAAGTGGTGAGCTCGACGGCATCGGGCGCATCCTGGACCGTGGGCTGGAGCGCCAGCAAGGCGAAGACGTTGCTGGAAGCGGCCCGGCACTTCTGAATCTGGATGTGCATCCGGCTGATCTGCTTGATGGGCGCGTAGAGCAGGAACAGCCCCATCGTCAGGCTGATGAACTTGGTCAGTTCCATGCCGGCGTAATGCACGTAGACCAGAGCCAGGCCGACGCCGATCGCCGCCACGATTTCCACCAGCGGTCCGACCAACTCCAGGTAGCGCCGCACGCGGATCCCGGTCTCAAACTGGCTGCGATTCGCCTCATCGAATTGCTCCACCTGATAGTCCTCGCGCGCGAAGGATTTGATGACCCGGATGCCGGCGAACGTCTCCTGCAGGATGGACGTCATGGCGCCGCTTTGTTCTTCTTCCTTGCGCGCGTTCTTGCGGATGCGTTTGCCGTAGATGAGCAGCGGCGCCATGCAGATCGGGAACAGCACCAGCGCCATGAAGGTGAAGCGCTTGTCCAGATTGAGCAGCGCGATGATCACCACGACGGCCGTGGCCGGTTGCTCGATCAGGTCCGTGCCAATGAAGCCCAGCGCCGTCTGCACGATGCGCGTGTCATTGTTGACCCGGCTGATGAGATTGCCCGCGCGGCTGGAATGGAAGAAATGGAGCGACTGCGCATTGATGTGGGCGAAAACCTGCCGGCGCATATCCGCCAAAACCTTCAAGCTCACCCACGCCACCGTGTAATTATTGATGTAGTCGAAGAAGCACCGCAGAATCATGACCGTGGGAATGGCCGAGCAAACGAGCACAATGCCGTATTTGCCTTCCGCGAGATGATCGAAAAACGGGAGCAGCTCCGCCCAATCCAGCCCGGAGCTTTTCCTTTGGCCGCGTGCACCGGGCTGCCGGGCGAAGCGTGATCCAGCACCACCTTCAATAGCAGCGGCATGATGCCGTTGAAGAACGCAAACCCCAGCCCGGCGAGCTCGCCGATGATAAAGCGGACACGATAAGGCCAGATATAGGTGCCCAGGCGGCGGAAGAAGGCAAAGGTCTCTCTCCAGCCGGCCTCGTCCTGCCGCTGTTCGGCGGCCAGAACGGCCTCGGCTGCCGCCACGGCCGCGGAGGGAGAGACTGGCGCGGCTGCGGTGGGCGCGGCTTGCGGTAGCGGGCTGGGCGGCGCGGCGGGCGCAATGACAGGGTCGTCGGTCAGCATGATAAAACGGCCGGGGACGGCGCCCGGGTGCTCCGGCTCTAGGGAGCCGGTTGGAAGTGACGTATACAGGAGATTACGGCTGCCGTCGAGATGGCATCGAGCGGGGCGCCCGGGGAGCGTTCCCGGAACTCCGCCATGGGCAGGTCGCCCTGGCCCGCCTGCAGGACCAGACATTCCGGCTGGCGCGGCCGCCAATGAAACGGGTTCGTCGGTCCAAAAAGGACGATTTGCGGCCGGCGGAAGGAAGCGGCCAGGTGCATTGGGCCCGAGTCGACGCCGATAAAAAGGGCCGCCTGCGCGAGCACCGCCGCCAGCGTCAATAGATCAAGCTGGCCAGACAGGTCCGCGCAAGGTTGGCGGCAGTGAGCGTGAATCCGCGCCAGGTGGGCCGTTTCGAAGGCATCGCCGCCGCTACCGGTCAGCACGACGGAACGGCCCAACGTCCCCTGGCAATAGTCGATCACTTCCGCCCACCGTTCCGGCACCCAATACTTCTCCGGCCGCGCGCTTCCCGGGTGGATGACGATGAAATCCGCGCCCGCCCCGATCCCTCGCGCCGCCAGGAGCGCCTGGGCGCGCTGGACGGCCTCGGAGGGCAGCCGCAGGATGGGCGCGAGGGCAGCATCCATTGCACCGTCGGCAGCTTGGCCGAGGGCCGGTGCCACGTGGTCCAGATAGAAGTCGGTCGTGTGCCGGGAACGAACCGGCGCCTCGACGAACGTGTTATAACAGAAGCGCCGCCATCGGCTCCGGCGCAGGGCGCTCCGGGCGATGACCCGGCGGCGCGCCCGCGAGGCCAGCGCCAGGAGCGCCGAACGATCACTGCTCGTAAAGTCCACGCACACGTCGAAGCCGCCCCGCAGAACCGCCTGCCAGACCCGCCAGTTGCCGCGCGGGCGATACACCAGCGAATGATCCACGAGCCCGGCCAGCGCCGGCAGCAGCGGCGCGGTTCCCTCCGTTTGGAGCAAGGTCAGTTGTACGTCAGGCGCACTCGCTTTCAGCGCCTGCAGGGCCGGGGTGGTCAAAACCAGATCGCCAATGCGCTTGAGCTGAATGGCGAGGATGCGCACTGCAACGTTTTGTAGAGGTAGGGATCGCTCTCCGAGCGACTCCGTGACTGTCTGGAGAACCCGCCAACCTCTTGAGCGGGGCACGGCCACTGGCACGTTTCCGGACAGCTTCGGAGTCGCTCCGAGAGCGATCCCTACCTCTACGAACGCTGCCGCGCTGTCAACGGTTCTTGCGCGCCTTGGCTGGCTTCGGCGCGGCTTTATTGGCGTCCGCCGCCCCGCCTTGCCGGCCCAGATGCCGCCGGAAGATCTTCAAGGTCGCCTCACTCACGTGATGCTCGATGCCTTCCGCGTCCGACCGCGCGGTGTCTGCCGGCACACCGATCGACTCCAGGAATGCCACCACCACCTCGTGCCGGCTGCGCGCTTCTTCCGAGAGCCGGCGACCGGAATCCGTCAGAAAAATCGAGCGATACGGCTGCGTCGTGACCAGACCTTCCCGCTGCAGCCGCTGAATCGTGCGCCCGACGGTCACATGGGTCACCCCCAGGCGCCGGGCCAGATCGATGACGCGCGCTTCGCCCGTCGTGCCGATGAGATCGGCGATCAATTCCACGTAATCCTGCGCCGTCTCCTGCGAATGCTCCTGGCGCGTCCGGCGGGGAGGCTGCGGCGGCGTGGCCGGCGACCGGCGCGCCGGGCGCGGCTGGGAACGGGATGTCGGGGAGGAACCCACGGCGCCCAGCAAAAACTAAAAACGGCGGCTTGACAACCCTGGCGCCAAACTTGTAGCTTCGGCTACATTTTTAGGGGCACACTTCCGATTGTAGCTCACATTAAGCCCGATGCCTGAACTCGATCCCGCCGCCCCGCCCGCTTTTAGTGCCACCGTGTGGCTGCGCACCGCCGGCGCCGGCTCCCTGGACGAGGCGCACCGGACGGTCAAGATAGGCACCAACCTGACTTTCTGGCGCAAGCTGGCGGCCTACGGCGGCCCCGGCTTTTTGATCGCGGTCGGTTACATGGATCCCGGCAACTGGGCCACCGATTTGGCCGGCGGCGCCAAGTACGGCTACACGCTGCTGAGCGTCATCCTGCTTTCCAACCTCTTGGCGGTGCTGCTCCAGTATCTGAGCATCAAACTCGGCGTCGTCACCGGGCGCGACCTGGCCCAGGCTTGCCGCGATCATTACCGGGCGCCGACCGTCTGGTTCCTCTGGGGGCTTTGCGAAATCGCCATCGCCGCCTGTGATCTGGCGGAGATCGTCGGCTCGGCCATTGCGCTGGAGTTGCTTTTCGGCCTGCCGCTCTTTTGGGGGTGTTGTCTTACGTCGCTGGACGTCCTGGCTGTGCTCTATCTGCAAAACAAGGGCTTCCGGTACATCGAAGCACTGGTGATGACGCTCATCGGCGTGATCGCGGTCTGTTTCGCGGCCGAGTTGCTGTTTTCGCGGCCCAGTTTCTCCGGTCTGACGCGCGGTTTCCTGCCGCATCTGGAGATCCTCTCGAACCCCGGGATGCTTTACGTCGCCATCGGCATCCTGGGCGCGACCGTGATGCCCCACAATCTGTACCTGCACTCTTCGCTGGCCCAGACGCGTGATTTCCCGCGCACGCCGGACGGGCGGCGGGACGCGTTGCGGTTCGGCGCCATCGATTCCGGGCTGGCGCTGACGTTTGCGCTCTTGATCAATGCCGCCATCCTGATCCTGGCGGCCGCGGCTTTCCATTGGTCCGGCCACCAGGAAGTCGCCGAGATTCAGGATGCTTACAAGCTCTTGAGCCCACTGCTGGGCGTGGGCGCGGCGAGCGTGCTTTTCGCCGTCGCGTTGCTCGCCAGCGGCCAGAACTCGACGCTGACCGGTACCCTGGCCGGCCAGATCGTGATGGAAGGCTTTCTCAATCTGCGGCTGGCGCCGTGGCTGCGCCGGTTGCTGACGCGGGGCATCGCGCTGGCGCCCGCGCTGGTCATCATCGGGTGCTTTGGCGAGGGCAAAACGACGCAACTGCTGGTCGCAAGCCAGGTGGTCTTGAGCATGCAGCTTGGCTTTGCCGTCTGGCCGCTGATGCGTTTTACGAGCGAGCCGGCGAAGATGGGAGAGTTTGCCAACACGGGCTGGCTGAAGATCACGGGCTGGGCTTGCACCCTGGCGATCATCCTGCTCAACGCCAAGCTGCTTTGGGACCTGCTCTGGTAGTACTTCGCTAGCCGGGGCCGAGCGCGACCGCGCGTCGGTAAGCCGCCAGCAGCCGCTCGCGATACTTGTCCCACGTAAAATGCTCGACGGCTCGGGCGCGCGCCGCCAAGCGCATCGGCCCCAGCAGTTCCGGTTGCCGGTAAAGCCGCTCCAACGCCCCGCAGAGCGCGTCCACGTCATCGCGCGGGATGATCAGGCCGTTGCTGCCATCCTGCACGACGTCGCCCGCCTCGCGCGTCGTGATCTGGGGCAGCCCGCAGGCGGCCGCCTCACAGGTGGTTTTCGCGCAGCCTTCGCAGAGGGACGGAAAGACGTGAATCGTGGCCGCCCGGTATTGGTCCTCCACGCGCGCGGTCTTGCCGACGATCCGTACGCTGGCGGACGCGAACTTCTCCAGGTACGGCTTGATCTCGTCGTGGACAAAGCCGGCCAGGACGAGTTCGGCCTCGGGGAGATTCAAGCGGTGCCAAGCCTCGAGCAACAGGTGGACGCCCTTGCGCTTGATGAGCGCGCCGACAAACAAGGCCCGGAAAAGCGGCGGCGGCTCACCGGGCTGGAAGCGCTCCGTGTCCGCGCCGTCGTCCGTGTTGAAGAGCTTCTCCGGCGGAAAACCTTCCTGCAGGAAGGTCTCGGTCGCGTAGGTCGAGCGCGTCAGCAACAGCGTCGCCAACTGGTACTCCTCGCGCAAGCGCACCGGCACGATGGGCAGCCGTTCGAGCCAGCGCCGCGGCAGCAACCGCCCGGCCAGGCCGCCGGGTGGCGGGATGTTTTCATAAGTGCGAAAGCCATGCGCGCAATGCCAGGTCGGGATGTCCAGCACCGACGGTAAGCCCAATTCCCGGGCGGCGCGTAAAGCGGCCAACGCGTCGCCGGACCAGCCGTGGAAGAAATCGAACTCGCCGGTGCGCACCTGCCGCGCCGCCACGTGATCCGCGTAGCGACGTTTGGCGCCGTAGTAGTAGGGCCGGTCCAGAAAGGAGATTAGCCGCACCGGCGCAAAACGCAGCGACCGCACTTTGGCGTCCGGAATCTCCGTGCTGCGGTTGCGGTAGGCGATGGCCAGCCCCAGAAACCCGCCGCGGAACGAGGCCCGGAGTTGCTGGTCGGCGACCAGGTCGAGTCCGATGCCACCGATTCGGGCGCTCGTGGCGTAAAGCAGGTGCCGGGGCAAAGCGCCTGCCGGAGACAAAACGGGTTGATTCATCAATTGGCGAGGCCACACTGCGGGTGCGGCGGCCAGATTCAAGGGGTGTTTTACCAGCGAACATGAAGATCGGCTTGGTGCGGCGCGGCTACTCCGCGACGGGCGGTGCCGAAAATTACCTGCGGCGGCTGGCGGCCGGTTTGCTCGCGGCCGGCCATGTCCCCGTCCTGTTCGCCAGTCTGCGGTGGCCTGCGGCAGACCGGCCGGGCGGAGAATTTCATCCCGTCGCCGGCCGCGGACCGGTGGCGTTCGCGGACCGGCTGGCTGCGTTACAGCCGAAACGGCATTGCGACGTGCTCTTCAGCCTGGAACGGATCTGGCATTGCGATTGTTACCGGGCCGGCGACGGCGTGCATCGCGCGTGGCTGGAGCGTCGGGCGCGGCTGGAACCCGGTTGGCGGAGTTGGTGGCGCCGCTGGAATCCGAAGCACCGGCAGTTGTTGGCGCTCGAAGCCGCGCTCTTCGGCCCGGCGGGCGCGCCGGTGATCATCGCCAATTCGCGGCTCGTCGCGGCGGAAATTGCCGCTGTTTACGGCTGCACCCCGGAAAGAATCAAGGTGATCTACAACGGTTTGCCGGAGGTAAGTCTTCGCGCCGCCACCCTCGCCGAGCGGGCGCAAGCCAGAGCCGCTTTGCGGTTGCCGCCGGCTGCTTACACCATCCTTTTCGCGGGGACAGGTTGGGGGCGCAAAGGCCTGACTTGCGCCCTGGACGCGCTCGGGCGTCTGCCGGAGCAGTTGCGGCCGCGTCTGCTCGTCGCGGGCCGGGGCGATGCGGCTGCCTATCGCAACAAACTCCCGCTTGCAGCGGCGGCGCGGGTGGATTTCCTGGGCGCCGTGCAGGATCTGAGCGCGTGTTACGCCGCGGCCGACGTCTTCGTCCTGCCGACCCAGTACGATCCGTTTTCCAACGCCTGCCTGGAGGCCCTGGCCAGCGGCCTGCCCGTCATCACGACGCGCGACAACGGTTTCGCCGAGATCATCAGCGCCGGCGTGGATGGGGACATCTTGCCAGAGGCAGCCGGGGTTGACGGCGGCGAAGCCTTGGCCGCTGCGTTGCTGGCCTGGTCATCGGACGACTTGCGCGAGCGCACCCGGCCGCAACGCCTGGCAAAAGCGTCCGCCTTCACCATGGACAGCAATGTAGCCCAGACGCTCCACGTCATCACCGGCCGGTAGGCTGCCCTGAGGTGTCGCGGACTACAGCAAAACGGAACGCCCGGTTAATGGGTTGCGGGCGGGGGCGTGCCTCCGGATGCCGGCGGCGGCAGCCCCTGGATAAACTCATTCAGCGCCTGGACATGGCCATCCGGAAACACCAGCAGGTTGCCGTCGCCGTGCATGTTCCCGTTCTCCACGAACCACGGCTGCTTGGCCCATTTAAAAGGCGTCAGCGGATTGGTATCGAACGGAGTGGCGGTATAATCGATGCGGGCATTAGCCGGCACCGAGAGGTCGGGGCTGTCCAGGACCTGCTGGATGGTCGGGCAAATCCAATTGATCTGATCGAGGCCGTAAGGTTGCAGGTGGCTGATCCAGGCATTAGCGACAACATCGCGCGTCACTCCGGCCGTCTGGATCTGCGGCCAGGCGTGATGGTCCTGTAGGTAGAGATTGGCCGCCACGTGCAAGCCGCGCAAATTACCCGTGCACTTGACCCGGGCGAAGCGGTTGAGCAACGAGCCGTAGACTGGCAGCAGCATTACGGCCAGGATGGCAACCACCAAAACGGCGGTGAGCAACTCCAGCAGGGTAAAAGCCCGCTGTCCGCCCGGTGAGGTCCCCCGCGTACCGGAGCGGCTGGAAGTTCCCGGAGACGGCAGGTCCAAGCACAACTGTCCGCCTACGGAATGTCTCGGCGGAGTGACTGACATCATCCGCCGGGGGTGGGGTGGCGTGTTAAGCACGGACCTGTTCACCGGACACGCCGGCCACAGACCACTACAAACCAGTGCCGGTCGAAGTCGCGGTGCCGGTACTGCTGCCCGTGCTGATGGCCACGCTGGTTTGCTTGATGCCGATGACATTAAAGGTGGTCGAACGCGCCACCACCGGCTCGTTGTTGGAATCCACCTGGCCAAAACTAACGTCCAGATTCGCGGTGCCGGTCAAACGACCCAAATTGCTGCTGCCCGCCGCGCCGCCGGTGGCCTTGGCCGTAATCTTGCCAACCGCAGTCGCGCTGGTCGTCGTTTCCGTGGCGGTGTCTCCGAAAATATCCGTCGAGCTGAAAAGGACGGTGGTGAAGGAGGCCTCGATAATCCCGACCAACTTATTGCTGCCGGTCGGTGCCGTCGCCGTGATGGTGCCGTTGAAGACCGTTCCGTCCTCAAAGAGAATAAAACTGCCGGTGGCAAAGCCGGTCGCAGGCACGCTCAAGTTAAACAGGCCCAAGGCGTTGGATGGCACAGGAGTCGAGCCCGCGGTACCCCCCGCCACGGGATCACCCGGGATCGCCGGCCCGGTGGTACTTCCATTATCGACTTCGGTGATGCCCTCAATCACGCCGGAGTATGACCCCCGCGAACTGCCGTTCGAATTGAAAATCGGCCCGCCGCTCAAGGCGTAAGTCTGGCTGGCCGAAAGCACGTAGCAAAGCAGCACGGGGAGGAGTTTTTTCATGCGGAGCTAAAAATGCCCGAAATGGTTGATCGAAGTCAAAACATTTCGGCGGCCAGGGCGTGTTTTGCCGCAGGCGCGGCGGCCAGCGGCGAGGGCCTGAGATCCAGCGCCCGCAACAGCGCCAAGTCCGCCTGTACCGCCGGGTTGGCAGCCGTCAGCAGCTTCTCCCCATAGAAAACCGAATTGGCGCCCGCCAAAAAGCAGAGCGCCTGGCCTTCCGGGCTCAGCCGCGTCCGTCCGGCGGAGAGCCGTACCCTGGCGCGCGGCAGCGCGATCCTAGCCGTGGCAATCAGGCGCACGAGCTCGAAAACGTCCACGGGCGGCTGCTCCGCCAACGGCGTCCCTGGCATCGCCATTAGGCAATTGATCGGCACGCTTTCGGGCGCCGGCTGGAGACTGGTCAGCACCGCCAGCATGCGCAACCGGTCCTCGACCGACTCTCCCAGGCCGATAATGCCGCCGCAGCAGAGCGCCATCCCGCTTTGTTGCACCGCCTCAATGGTGTTCAGCCGGTCCTGAAAGGTATGCGTGCTGACAATCTCCGGATAATGCTCCGGCGAAGTATCGATATTGTGATTGTAAGCGGTCACGCCAGCCGCCTTGAGCTGGGCGGCTTCCTCGTACCCCAGTTGGCCTAGCGTGACGCAGACTTCCATGCCCAGCTTGGACACCTCGCGCACGATCTCCAGCACCTGGTTGAAGCGCGCGTCGCCGCTGCGGACGCCGCGCCAGGCCGCGCCCATGCAAAACCGGGTCGAGCCGTTCTCCCGCGCCGCCCGCGCGGAGGCCAGCACCTCGTTCACGCCCAGCAGCCGTTCCGCCTTCACCCCCGCCTGATAGTGGGCGCTCTGCGCGCAGTAACCGCAATCTTCACTGCAGCCGCCGGTCTTGATGCTGAGCAGCGTGCAAAGCTGCATCTCCTCTTTTTCCGGCCAATACGCCTCGTAGACGCGCCGGGCATGCAACACCAGATCGAAGAAGGGCTGGCGATACGTCGCCTCCAGCGCGGTAAAATCCATAAGGGCGACGGTGCTCGCGCAAACGCTCAGTCCACCGGACTACTGCACCCACTTGCCGTCCGGCGAGCTCAAGACGGGGATGACTCCGTTGAGCGCCTCATCCCGATTCGAGTAATCCGTGCGTCCGATCGCGCCGATCATCCGCGTGCCGGTCGCGGCGTAGAACTTCTTGCTCATGCTCTCGCCCGTATGGCAGCCCCAGCTCTTCACAAACGCATTGCGCGCAAAAATGTTGCGGTGCAAGGCGTTGAGCTGGTCTTCGTGCAGGTAAAACTTCGACGCGGAATCGATGTTGTTGCTGTAATCGAACATGAAGCAGCAGCGGTTCGAGTGCCCGAAATACTCGAAGTCGACGACCTTGATGCGATCGCGCGGCTGGCCATTGTTCAAGTAGTTGATGACGTCGCTGCCGCCCTCCACCGGGACCAGGTGGATGTGGTATTTATCCCGGACCGAGTTGATGTCCGCGATCAGGTCCTGATGGTCTTGCGCGCCGCGTGCCTTGTAGCCGTCCTCGAAAACCAGCCAGGTAATTATAGCGTTGGGATCGTTGCCGATTTGCGCCTCGATCTGCTGCATGCGGGTGCGGGAAGCACGCACGAAGCTGCCCCAGAACTGATCATGCGGGACGGGCTTATACTTTTCCCACTCGATCAAGGACGAACTGCCGGTCAGGATGACGTACTCGCGCGGCGGACCCGGTACGACGGGCGTGGCGACGGAGGCGACGTTCGCGTTGACCCGCACGGCGCCGGTCGAGGGAGTCTGGGCGGGCGCGCTGGGCAGGCCGGCGCAAAACAGCGCGCCGGCAGCGAGAAAAAAGGCTGGGAGAGGCTTCATGGGCGAGGGCGTGATCCGTTGGGCGAAAGTACGGTGAGGCGGACTTCCTGTAAAGGGAGCTTATCCCGTACCGGCCGCGTTTCCGCTAGTCCGTGACTGGCTCGATCACCCGCTCGCCGCGAATCAAATCGGCCGTCGTTTGCCGGTCCCGCACGAGATGCGCCCGGCCCCCGCTGACTAGGACCTCGGCGGACAAGGGACGCGAGTTATAGTTGGACGCCATGCTGAACCCATAGGCGCCCGCGCTCAGCAGAGCGGCCAAATCACCCTGGCGCAGCGGCGGCAGTTCGCGCTCCTGCGCAAAAAAATCCCCGCTTTCGCAAACCGGACCCACCACATCGGCCAACTCGCGCGGAGCGTTCGCCGCCGGCTCCTGCACGGGCACAATCTCGTGAAAGCCCTGGTAAAGCGCCGGCCGGATCAAATCATTCATGCCGGCATCGACGATGACGAACTTTTTGCCGTTGGCCGTCGTCTTGACGTATTGCACCCGGGTCAGCAAGACGCCGGCATTGCCGACCAGAAACCGCCCCGGCTCCAGCAGGATGCGCAAACCCAGGGGGGCCAGCAGCGGCACAATCGCCTTGGCGTAGTCCTCCACGGTCAGGCACGGCGAAGCGCCGGATTCCTGCTCCTGTTGCCACCAGGCGTCCTGCCCGCTTGCCAAAGAAGACTGGTAGACGATGCCCAAGCCGCCGCCAACGCTCAAAAACTCGATGCCATAGGCCCGCTTAAGCTCGGCTGCCAGCGGCACCACCTTCTGGACCGCCTCGACGAACGTGGCTGCCTTGGTGATCTGCGAGCCGATGTGCATCTGCACCCCGCGAATCCGCACGTGCTTGAGTTGCGCGGCCGCGGCGTAGACCTCCAGCGCCCGATCCAGCGCGATGCCGAACTTCGACTCGCTTTGGCCGGTGGAAATGTATTTGTGGCCGCCCGCTCCCACATCCGGGTTGACGCGCAAAGCGACCGGCGCGCGCCGGTGCATATCGCCCGCCACGGCGTTGATCAGCTCGAGTTCCGCCTCGCTCTCGACGTTGAAAGAGAGGATACCCTGGCGCAACGCGAACTCGATTTCCGCCCGCGACTTCCCAACCCCGGCGAAGGTACAGCATTCCGGCTTGCCGCCTGCCCGCGTGACCCGGAAGAGTTCACCGGCCGAGACGATATCGAACCCCGAGCGCTCGCCGGCGAGCAGGTTCAGCACGGCCAGGTTGGAATTCGCCTTGAGCGCGTAACAAATCAGGTGATCGAGCGACTTGAGGGCGCCATCGAGCCGCCGGTAATGGTCGAGAATGGTCTCGGCGCTATAAACGTAGAGCGGCGTGCCGTGTTCCGCGGCGATGGCCGCGAGATCGATATTCTCGCAATACAGCGAGCCCTTCTGGTAACGGAACGAATGCATGGGATCCGGTCGGTCGGCGGTCTACGAGTGGGGCGACGCGCGCCGCTCCCGAAAAGTGACGCTCCCTCACCGCCGCGATAGAGGAGGTAAGTCTACTGCCGCGTAACCCCAAATTCCGCGCGCCGATTCGCGGCCCAGGCGTTTTCATTAGAGGCGGGATCGACCGGCATTTCCGCGCCGAAGCTGACGGTCTGTAGCCGCGCGGGGCTCACCCCCGCCGCGATGAGCGCCTCGCGCACGGCCCCGGCGCGTTTCTCACCCAAGGCGCGATTGTATTCGGCCGTGCCGCGCTCGTCGGTGAAGCCGGCGATGATGACGTTGTTCGGCGCGTTCTTGAGGAAGTCCGCCACGGCCTGAATCTTGCCGGCATCCTCCGGGCTCACGTTGAAACTGTCGAAGGCAAAATGCACCGGCCCGAACCGGCTCTTCGACACACTGGGATCCAGGAAAGAAACGCCATCCTGGCGCGGCGGCAGCGGCGTGCCGTTGACGAAATCGCTATCCGGGCCGGTCGCGGCGGCGCCCCCGTTCGGATTTTTGTTGCCCGTGCAACCCGCCAGGCCCAGCAACAGCGCGGCGGCGAGGAGAAAGAAAGTGGGTTTGGTTGCCATGTGAGGTCTCAGCTTCGAATCGATCAAAGGAAAACGCTCTACCTGCTCCAGGTCGGCTCGGACAATTTGCCGACGCCGCCGATCAAGCGGACGCGCTTGCCCGTGGGGACATCGAGCAGGAAAAGCTCGTTGCCATCGCTGTAGATCAAGTGCCGTGAATCCGCGCCCCAGCACGGGTCTTCCGCGTCGGCCGGCGCCACCACGTGCGCGCTGCCGCTGCCGAGCTCGAGCACCGCGACCTCAAACCCGCCGCCGCCGCGCACGTTGAACGCAACTTTCTGTCCGTCCGGCGACCAATTCGGCTCCGTGCAATAGTTGAAGCCCGTGGCCACCGGCCGGCCCGTGCCGCCATTGGCGCTGATCCGGTAAAGCTGGGGCGCTCCGGCGGCGTCCGAGACATACATGATCTCGCTGCCGTCCGGCGACCAGGTGGGCGAACTTTCGACGCCCGGCGTGTGCGTCAGCCGTTGCGCGTCGCCGCCGTCGAGCCCCGCCACATACAATTCCGGGTTGCCGTCCTTGCTGCAGCTCATGGCGAGCCGGCTGCCGTCGGCCGAGAAGGCCGCACCGGTATTGGTGCCGGGAAACTTGACGATGCGCGAGCGCGCGCCGCTGGCCAGATCGATCATGTAAATATCGGCGTACCCACTTTTGTATCCGGTGTAGGCGAGCCGCCGTCCATCCGGGCTGAACGCCGGTCCGACGCTGATGTTATTGTCGTTGGTCAGTTGGCGCAGATTGCTGCCGTCCGCGTCGCAGGTGTAGACCTCCTTGTGACCGGTGCGCGTGCCGATGAAAGCGATCTTGCTGGAGGCGATCCCGTGCGTGCGCGTCAAAGCCAGGACGATGTCATCGGCAAACTGGTGCGCGGCCGAGGCCGAGCTGCCGGTGTATGTTTTATTGAGCAGGTTCGTCCCATCGCGTCCGACGAGTTCGCCTTGCAAGCCGTTGTTATTCGTCAAGCCGCGTGCGGTGTAACTGGCGCCTGCCGAGGTGGCGCTGAGTTGGAAAACGCTGGCCAGGGAAAGGTCGGTGGTCAGCGTCTTGGTTGCCGCCGAGCCCTCCGGACCGGCAAGCGGGTTAACGGCCAGGTCGATCTGCGCGGCGCTCTTGCGCACGGTGATGACCCCGGGCTCCTGCGCCAGGCTGTGATTGGACCCGTAAAGGAGGGCGGCCGCTGCCGCTGCCATCAGGCCAAAACGCGAGAACAGAAACACAGGGGGACGCATGATCTTACCAGGCTGACCGGGGCGAGCGCATTCAACCATCCTCCGCCCGGCGTGTCAAAGTCGCTTTAATCCCGCTCGAACTTGATTGCGATCTCGTAGTACCCGCGTTTGGCGAGCTTATCCGGCAGCGCGTCGATCTGTTTGACTCGCGCGGCGGCGGCCAGGACGGAATCGTCCATGGCTGGTACGCCAGAAGACGACGAGAGCGAAAAATGCGAAATGCGCCCGTCCTTCTCGACGCGGATTTTGAGCAACGCCACCAACGTGCCCGCCGCCGTCCCGCCGGCGACCGTCGGTTGATCCCATTGTTCGTGGAACCGGTCCTGGATCATATCGTTATACCAGCCAATGTCGCTGGCGGCGCCGCTGGCCCCATTGCCGCTGCCGGCGCCCGCACCGGCGGAGCCGTGGCCTTTCGGCCCGCTGCCGCGGACAAAGCCGCCGGCGTTGTCGCCGCTGCCGGATTCGGTCGCAGCCGCTACCGCCTGGGCGCGGGCGGCGGAATCTTCGGCGTTGTCCGTGTCGCTCACGGCGGTGGCCGGTTTGACCGGCTTGGGCGTGCCGGTAGCAGCCGCTTCCGCCGGTGACGGGGAAGGCGTGGTTTTCGCCGGATGGGCCGGTTTTTTGCTGGGGGTGTCGGCGGCGTCGGCAGCCGGCGTTTCGGCCGGTTTCGGCGTGGGCTTGGGGGATTCCTTGGCTTTCGGCTTGGGAGTAGGTGTGGGCTTGGGTTTGGGCTTCGGCTTCGGCGTGGGCGTAGGGGTGGGTTTGGGCTTGGGAGTCGGGCTGGGCTTCGGACGAGGAGTCGGTGTCGGAGTTGGCGTGGGCTTCGGAGTCGGGGTTGGCGTTGGCGTGGGCGAAGGGGTGGGTTTGGGAGTGGGAGACGGGGTTGGCGACGGCGTGGGGAGCGGAGTGGGCGTTGGGGTGGGGGTCGCTTGCCGCGTAGCGAACTCGTTGTCCACGCTTGAAATTACAGAGGGTTGGGGGACGGGTGTCGGAGTCCCGTCCGCATCCGGCGTGTCCACCGCGTGGGGAGTCATCGGCGGCGGCGTTGTCTCGGGCGCGCTGGTTTCCGCCGCTGCCGCCTGAGCGGCAGCAGCCGCGCCGCCGGCGGCCATCGTGCCGGGGTCGAGCCACTGGGTTTGCTCGGCCATGACAACCGGCGGCTTGGCCGCCCGCACCGCCAGCAGCACGATCCCGCCAATCACCAGAACATGCCCCAGCGCCGCCAGGACTACATTGCGCCGAAACCTGGCGGCCGAACGAGCGGCTGGTTTTCCCACTAGACTCGTATCCCGGCGCATCACGGCGTGCTGGCGGCCGGCTCGGTCACAATGCCCACTTTGCTGATCTGCGCCGCCCGCAGGCAATCCATCACGCCGACTAGTTGTTGCACGGTCAGTTCCTTGTGCGGGCGCAAGACGACGGCTACCTCCGGCTTGGCCGCGCGCAACGCCTCCAGCCGGCCCGTCAATTGCGCGAGCGGGACGTCCGCGCCATCCAGCTTGATGTTCTGGTTGCGATCGATGGAGATGGTCCGCACCGCGTCCGGCTCGACCGGGTGATCGGCCCCGGCGCCCGTGGGCAAAGCGAGCTCGGTGCTGTTATCGAGCAACGGCGTCGTGATCATGAAGATCACGAGCAGCACGAAGCACAGATCGAGCATCGGCGTGACGTTGATTTCCGACAGCGTCGTCAAGCCTTCGCGCTGGGAGAATCGGCGCATCGCTTTTTGCTCAAGTGCGCAGCCGCGTGCTCCAGTTGGCGCCGTGGCTGACGTACTTGTGCTCGAATTCGCTCTCCAGCTCCGCCGCGAAGTTATCCATCTGCACGATCAACGAGCGAATGCTGGTCAGGATGAAATTGTAGCCAAACATCGCTGGGATGGCCACCAGCAGCGCCGTCACGGTCGTGATCAAAGCCCCGGAAACGCCCGGCGCCATGGCCGCGAGGTTCGGTTTTCCCGCCATGGCGACCCCGGTAAAGGTATCCATCACGCCCCAGACCGTGCCGAGCAGCCCGAGAAAGGGCGCGCCGGCCACCGCCGTCGAAAGCAGAATGAGTTGGGACTCGAGCCGCAGCCCTTCTTCGCCCACCGCGCGCTCCATGACGGCCGTGACCGCCCGCAACTGCGCCGGCGTGACCTTGTCCGCGATCTCCAGCCGGGAATGAAACGTCTCGTCCACCTCGGTTGACCCGAGGAGATGAAACGTCATTTCCTGGCAGCCCGCGTAGTAGACTTCGAAGATCGGCGCCCCATCGTAAATGGTGCCGCCTTCATAAATGCGCAGCGGCAGCCGGTCGGCGCGGAATTGGTCGAGAAAAGCCTCCGTTTGCCGCCGCGCAAACTGGATGACGCGAATCTTGGTCACCATCACCGACCAACTGAAAATAGAGCCGATACAAAGCACGAGCAGGATGAGCCGCCCGGGCAGCGTCGCCTCCTGAAAAGCGAAGATCAGCGGATCGGTGGCGGCCAGGAGTAATGGCATGGGCTGAAAGGCACTGGCGTATCAGCCGCCGATGGTCGCATGCCGGCCCGCGATGGGCAAGCAAGTCCCGCTCATCAGGGCGCTGGCACCGCTAATTGGCCGTCGTCGATCACGCCGGCGCTGCCGTCGAAAAAGGCGGCCAGGCGCTGCACGCCATGCACGATGACATTCGGCGTATTCGCTTGCCAGGAGGTGCCGATCACGCGCGGATGCAACTGGTCGGCATCCGAGAAGGCCCAGACGTGGCCGGGAACCAGCGCCAGGGACGACGGTTGGCCGACACTGGTAGCGGCGTTGCCCCAAGGATTGAGGATCGTGTTGCCGCCGACGGGTACATCCATGTTCATGACATAGGTGCGAGCCGTGGTGAGAAAGTCGGCGGTCACGTCGCGCTGATAGGCGGGTGGAATAAAGAGCGGGATCAACGTCGGGGCAGCGGGGATGGTGATGCCCAGGTAGGGAGCTAGCGATAGCACCAGGCGGCCGCTGCGGGTGGGATCGAGCATCGGCATCTGTCCCGGGAACAGCGGGCCGGGCAGCTTGCCGCTGTGGTCGGCGGGATACAGGAGCAACGCCACCTCGATCTGGCGCATCTGGCTCAGTGCCGTGACGCGATCCGCCCGCAATCTCACACTGCCCAGCACCGGGATCAGGATGGCCGCCAGCACGGCGATGATGGCGATGACCACCAAGAGCTCCACGAGCGAAAACCCCCAATGCTTTCCGGCGCCGCTCATCATCGATTCCGCGGCAAGCCGCCGGCAGCGAACCCGAGACCTACAACCGGCCTTCATCCAGATCAAGCATCTGGAAGAAGGTCTGAATGTCGTCCCGGTCGGAAGCGCCTGCCTCCGCCTTGCGCCTTTCCAGGGTAGGCGTGCCGTCATCTTTCCAGCCGCGTTTGCTCATGAAGCCGTTCCAGACTTCGATGTCCTCGTCGTCCGGACGCTGGCCTTGTTTGTAGCACCACTCGAGCAACTCGTCGTCGTCGCTCGCGGGGATTTCGGCGATGCGGTCGACCAGCGCCTGATAGGAAATACGCAGGAAATGGCTGCAACGCGCGTCGAAGCCCTTGCCGAGATTCGAGTGATAATCTTCCGGCAGTTTGCCCGCCTGGTGCAGGCGGATCTTGTCGATCATGCGGCCGAAATAATAGAGGCCGCCGACTTGATCGTAAGCACTGCGCGGGTTGGGGAGGGGTGCACTCATGGCCGCAGGGTAGGGCCAGCGGGCCCCAACCGCAATTCCGCTCTCGCCGCTGTCCTTAAGGCGAGACCGGTTCGACCGCGCGCTGGCTCAGGTGGCTGGCGCGCGGCGTCCGCCCGTTGCTCTGCCGATGCCGCCAGCAGGCCACCGCCACGAACACAGCGTCGAAGAGGACAAAGGCCGCCACGTACCCTTCGCCGCCGATGCCGCGACCGTAACTATGCAGGCCTTTGCCGAGCACGAAATTGACACCGTAGGAGGCCATCATCACGGCTGCCCAACAGACCACGCTCGCCACCGCGAGGCCGAACTGGCCCCACCAGCCGGCAATGCGCCCGTGAATGGCCACGATATAGCAAAGCAGCGTGATGAACGCCCAGGTCTCCTTGGGGTCCCAGCCCCAAAAACGGCCCCAACTGTAGTTGGCCCAGACCGCGCCCAGGATCGTGCCGACCGTGATCAAGAGCACCCCGAGTTGCAGCACGCGATAAAGCCAAAAGTGCAGTACGGAATCCGCCCGCGCTTCGGCCGGGTTGATGATGTAGCGAAAGAGCAGGATGTGCCCGAACGCCATCCCGAGCATGAAAGCTCCGTAGCTGGCCGTCTCGGTCAGGACGTGGGTTGAAAGCCAGAAGTTGTCCCGCAGAACAGGCTGCAGCGGTTCGATGGCGCCCGGCATCGCCACCGGCACTTTTTGCACGAGCAGCAGCGTCAGAAAACCCATCGGCAAGGCGGCCAGCAGGTACGTTGTGCCGCGATAGCGCCAGTAGAATAGAAAGCCGAGCGAGACCACCACGAACGGCACCCAAATCATGACCTCGTACATGTTCGTCACCGGCGGCCGCCCCGCCACGATGCACCGCAGCACGATCCCCGCCCCGTGCAGGATCAAGCCACCCAGCCCGAAGCCGATGGCCACCCCGCGCAAAATTTGCCGCGCACCCGCCGACCGCGCCATGGCGCCGATCAGCAAGGCCGCGCCGCCGATCAGGTAGAGCAGCGAAGCCCACGGCAGCGCACCCAGGTGGTTGTAGAGATGCTCGGTTCTCAGCGCGTCATCCGTTGGATACAAAGCGGGGTTGAGAGCACGCAAATCCTCGCGCAAGGCATGCGCCTGCAGGGCGAAATTGTAGGCATCGCCGGCCAGGTAGGCGCGCATCGTCTGCTGCAAATGATCGAGTGCCGGCGCGAACCGCTGCTCGCCGTAAGCGGTGGCGGCGTCCGGCGGCACCAGCCAGGTGCCCCGGCGCAGAGAATCTGAGGCGCGATCGCTCAAAGGTGCGCTGGAGGCCGCAGCCGCCGCTGCGGGCGGCGGCACGATCAGGAGAGCGTCGCCGCTGAGCAGATGGCTGAGCAAGGTGAGCCGACCGCCCACGCTTTCGACTTCCTGTTGCTCACGGCTGAGCGGCGCCTCGCGATCCCGCTGGCGGAGGGCGCCGATCTCGTCGGCCATGGCTTTGAGCTCGGCGGAGCCGGTGAGCTCGAGGAAGGAGAAACGCTTGCGCGTGGCATCCAGCCCGAGCTTCTGGACGAGCGGCCGGTAATTGACCAGAACGAGCGGCTCCTTCTTCCAATCGTGGGTATCGCTGATGAGGATCGAGAGCAGAAAATCGTTGGGCTGCCAGACACGCTTGTTGGTGTCCTCATACACGGCCATGCCCAGGAAGCTGCCGCCGGTCAGGCGCAGGAGGGACTCGTAGGCGAAGGTGTCGAGGGGTTTGCGCCGGCCATTATCCTGAATGGCGAGGAGGGACCACTGCTTGAAATCGGCCGGGGCAAGCTCGGCGCGGACGGAGAGGGCGGGAGCGAGAAGCGCCAGCAGGGCCAGCATGGTGGACCACAGGCAGGGACGGAGGGGCGGGAGCTTGGTCATGGGAGGTGCAGGCAAATCCACGCCGGAGCGTCGGGCGGCGCTCGAAGCTAATGGAGGGTAGGCGCCTTGTCACGCCCCCGCAAAGCCGGCGATCCCCCAGGTTACAGCCGGGGCACGGTGATGCCGCGTTGTTTCATGTACTTGCCTTTGCGGTCCGCGTAGCTCACCTCGCAAGCGCTGGTCGCCTCCAGAAAGATCACCTGCGCAAGACCTTCGTTGGCATAAATTTTCGCTGGCAGAGGAGTGGTATTCGAAATCTCGAGTGTCACGTGGCCCTCCCATTCCGGCTCGAAGGGCGTCACGTTCACGATGATGCCGCACCGCGCATAGGTGGACTTGCCCAGGCAGATCGTCAGGGTGTTGCGCGGGATGCGGAAGTACTCGACCGAACGCGCCAGCGCGAACGAGTTCGGCGGCACGATGCAAACATCGGTTTTCATGTCGACGAAAGAGCGTTCATCGAACTCCTTGGGATCGACCACGGTGTTGTAGACGTTGGTGAAAACCTTAAATTCGTCCGAGACGCGCAGGTCGTAGCCGTAGCTGCTCAACCCATAGGAGATCAGGGCGGGCGGTTGGGCAAAGCCGGGCAGCACTTTAGGATCTGTAAGCGGAAGTGGATCGATGGCGCTACGGACCTGGCGGTCGGCAAACGGCTCGATCATGCCGTGCTCCAGCGCCATGCGGCGGATCCAGCTATCGGGTTGAACTCCCATGGGGTGCGGAGTTGTAACACAGGGGGTGCGGCGCTGTCGAATGGCTTGGCGCCCTGTGCTAGACATGGTGGGAATGGACGCCTGGATGTGGCACATGCGCCGGGGGGATTTCGCGGCGGCCTGGGAGATCAGCGACGCAGTCATGCGCAGCCGCCGCGGGATATCCTGCGCGGACTGGCCGCGGCATGAGCAATTCGTCTGGAATGGGCAATCGATAACCGGAAAACGCGTGCTGGTGCGCTGCTACCACGGCTTGGGCGATACGGTGCAATTTATCCGTTACGCGACGCTGCTGGCCGAGGTAGCCGCCGAGGTCATCGTGTGGGTGCAACCGGCGCTTCTGCCGCTGGTCAGCACCGTACGGGGGGTGAACCGCGTGCTGCCGCTGCACGATGGCGCGCCGGAGTGCGAGTTTGACGCCGATGTCGAGATCATGGAACTGGCGCACATCTTCCGCACGACGCTGGCCGACCTACCGGCGGATGTCCCGTACCTGCACGCGGCGCCCGCTGTGTTGCCACCGGGATTGGCGGCGGGCGATCTGAAAGTGGGGCTGGCCTGGCGGGCTGGGGAGTGGGACGAACGACGATCAATCCCAGTGGCGCTGGCGGCGAAGCTCGCGGAAATGCCGGGAGTTTCGCTTTACGTCCTGCAACGCGGCCCGGCGCTGGCGGAATGGCCGGCCGGATTGGGCATCATGGCTGGGTCCGATGACATCAGCGCCGCCGCCGCGACCATGCGCGCGCTCGATCTGGTCATCAGCATCGATAGCTTGCCCGCGCATTTGGCAGGGGCGCTGGGCGTGCCGGTCTGGACCCTCTTGCAGGCGCAGGCCGACTGGCGCTGGTTGGAAGGCCGGGAGGACAGCCCCTGGTATCCGACCATGAGGCTGTTCCGGCAGCGGGCCGATGAAGCCGGGGATTGGCGCGGGGTCATGGCCCGCGTGGCGGCAGAACTCGCCGGCGAGCGCAGGCTACGGATTGCCGCCGCTACAACGGATCCACTTCCGTTCGCGCGCGCTCTCGGAAACGGCGCTTAGCACGCGCCCGTTGGCCAGACCGTCGGCAAACGTCGGCTGGACGCTTTCGCCCGCGACCACCGCCCGCACGAAATCGGCCATCGTATGCACGAACGTATGTTCGTATCCGAGAATGTGTCCCGGCGGCCACCAGGCGCCGGCATAAGGATGCGCCTCTTCCGTGACGATGATGTCCCGAAACCCCTGGATGTCCGCCGGATCGGCCCGGTTGAAGAATTGCAGGCGGTTCATGTCCTCGAAATTGAAAGCCAGCGTGCCCTGGCTGCCGTTGATCTCGAAAGTGAGATGATTCTTGCGGCCAGCGGCGAACCGCGTCGCTTCCAAATTGGCTAAGGCGCCATTTTCAAAGCGGCCCACCCACGAGACGGCGTCATCGACCGTTACCGCGCCGCGCTCCTTCCCGGCCTGCGCGCCCAGGCCCGCCCTGGCCGCCTCGGGCTGCGGCCGTTCCTGGATAAACGTCTCCAATAAGCCGCAAACCTCCGCCACTTCGCCGACCAAGTACCGTGCGAGGTCGACGATATGCGCGTCGATATCTCCATGGGCGCCGGAGCCTGCCACGTCGGCGCGTAAGCGCCAGACCAGCGGAAACTCCGGGTCCATGATCCAATCCTGCGCATAGCGGGCACGAAAATGGTAAATCCGCTCGCCCAGATCGCCGCGCTTGATCATCCGCTTGGCCAGCGCCACGGCGGGTATGCGCCGGTAGTTGTGGCAAACCATGTTGACCACGCCCGCTTTCTCCACCGCGGTGACCATCTCCTCGCACTCGCGCACGTTGAGTCCGAGCGGCTTCTCACACAGGATCGCCTTGCCGGCCTGTGCCGCCGCGATGGCGATCGGGGCATGCGTGTCGTTCGGCGTGCTGATGTCGATGATATCGATCGCCGGATCGGCCACGACTTGCCGCCAGTCCACGCTGGCGTTTGCCCAGCCGAACCGCGCCGCCGCCGCGGCCGTTTTGGCGCCGTCGCGCCCACAAATCGTGTGCAGATGAATTTCGGCCGGCAGATCGAAGAACCGGCCGGCCTGGCGCCAGGCGTTCGAATGCGCCTTGCCCATGAAGTTGCAGCCAATGAGGCCGACATTGAGCGTCTTTTTCATGGGTCAGGGAGAGCCGAAGATTTGCAGGAAGGCCACCTCCAGCGCCAATGCTTCCTGAATATTGCGGTCCATGTTCTCCCGCAGTTCCTCGATGGCGGCCAGTTTGCGCAAAATCGGGGCGATCTCCCGCTGGCCGTCCGCTTCCCGGCGCAGGACATCTCCCCACCAGCGCCCCAGCGCGCCAACCAGCCGGCTGCGTTCCGCCAGATACCGGGCTTCGGTCAGCGTCTTGTAGTAGGTTTCGCGCTCGGCTAGCCAACTGCCATCGGTGGTCTTCGCGTAATGCGCTTCCTCGCGGTCGAGCGCCGCCTCGTTCTCGCTTTGCACGCGGGCGCGGATCGCCGCCAGCAACTGCGTGAACTCGCGCAACAAGGAATACGCCCTGCCTACCGACGGCGTAAGTTGTTCATCCCGGCTGGCGCGCGCTAGCAGGTCCCCGAGCGCGGCTTCCTCCTCGCTCCGAGCTTCCGAGGCGCCGCACGGGGCAAGCAGCGCGACCTTGATGCAGCGGGACAGGATCGTCTCGGGCAGGCTCTCGGGTTGCGCGCTGACCAGCAAGAGCAGCGATTGATCGGGCGGCTCTTCCAATGTCTTCAAGAACGCGTTGGACGCCTGCACTTGCAGGCGGTCCGCCTCCCGGATGATGCCAACTTTGCGTCCGCCGGCGGTCGCCGCCCGCAGGCGCAGATCGCTTTCCAGATCGCGCACTTGCTCGATCACGATCCGCCGCGACTTCGACTCCGGCACGATCAGATGGACATCCGGATGGCTGAGCACGCTGGCCTCTTTACCATGCACCACGATGGCCGCGAGTTGCCGCGCCAGGCCGAAAGCGTCTTCGCCGCCGATCAGCAAATATGCGTGCCCCAGCCGCCCGCCGGTATGCGCGCGGCGCAGGTAATCAAGGGCGATCGGAGGAGCAAAGGCCATGGAAGCGGCGGGTCAGATGGTCCCAAATCAATTGCTCGATCTCAGCGACAGGGCGGGCGGCGTCAATCACAATGATGCGCGCCGGAAACTGCTCCGCCAGCGCCAGGTACCCGGCGCGCACTTGTGCATAGAAGGCGGTCGATTCCTGTTCCAGGCGGTCCAGCGGCTCGCCAAAGGGTAGGCTGCGCGCGCGGACCCGTTCGAGCGCCGCCTCGACCGGCAGATCCAGCAGGAACGTGACGTCCGGTTGCCGTTCGCCCGCCGCGAACCGGTTGATGGCTTCTACATCCGCCAGTTGCAAGCGGCGCGCGACGCCCTGGTAGACCGTCGTGGAATCGAAGAACCGGTCGCAGAGCACCACCTCGCCCCGAGCCAGGGCCGGCGCGATGGCGGCGCGGACGAGTTGGGCGCGGCTGGCGGCGAAGAGGAGCAGTTCCGCTTCCGGCAGGATCGTCCAGCCGGGAGCGGTGTGTTTGAGCAGACGGCGGATTTCCTCGCCCAGAGCTGTCCCGCCGGGTTCCCGGAACGTTGTCACCGGCTGACGCACCGTGGCTTTCAGCCGCTGCGACAAAAGGTCGAGCTGAGTGGACTTTCCACAACCCTCCGAGCCTTCGAACGTGATGAAAATGCCTGGCTGCACGAGCCCGAATCTAACCGCTTCCCGCTTAAACTCTCACCAGAATTCGGAGCTCTAACGCTCGACGCGATTTGATCATTTCACTTGCTCTCCGGTCCGGCTTTCCGCCCTAATGCTGACAGCACCATGAAAATAGGCGTTTTCTCCGCTATCCTGAGCGATCTGCCGATCGAGCAGGCCCTAGCCCAGGTGGCGAGCCTGCACTGCGACACCGTCGAGATCGGCACCGGCGCCTATCCCGGTGATGCCCATTGCCAACCCGCCGAACTGTTGGCCAGCACGGGCAAACTCCAAGAGTTCCAGGCCGCCGTGCGCGCCAGCGGCCTGGAGATCAGTTCCCTCTCGTGCCACGGCAATCCCATCCATCCCGACGCGGCGGTCGCGAGCGAGCATCACGCCGTTTTCCAGGCCACGGTGCAACTCGCCGCCAAGCTCGGGGTTGAGGTCGTCACCACGTTCTCCGGCTGTCCTGGCGATGGCTCCCCCGGCGCCCGTTATCCTAATTGGGTCACCTGCCCGTGGCCGCCCGATTTCCGCCGGATCCTCGATTACCAATGGAACGAAATCGCCATTCCTTACTGGCAGGAACAGGCGCGTTTCGCGGCCGGCCATGGCATCCGGAAGATCGCGCTCGAAGCGCACCCGGGTTTCCTCGTCTACAATCCGGAAACGCTGCTGCGGTTGCGCGCTGCCGCGGGTGAAATCATCGGCTGCAATCTGGATCCCAGTCATTTCTTCTGGCAGGGCATCGATCCGATCAAAGCCACGCGTAAATTGGGCGCGGACGGCGCCATTTTTCACGTCCATGCCAAGGACACCGGCCTTTACCCGGTCAACGCGGATTACGATGGCTACCTCGACACCAAGCCTTATAGCGACGAAGCCAACCGCGCGTGGATGTTCCGCACGGTCGGGTACGGGCACGGCGCGGAGTTCTGGACGGATTTCATCAGCACGCTGCGTCTGGTCGGATACGACGGCACGTTGAGCATGGAACACGAAGACAGCCTGATGTCGCCCCAGGAAGGCCTGCGCAAAGGAGTCGAGTTCCTGCGCCAGATCGTCCTGCGCGATCCGAAGGGCGCCGTGACCTGGGCCTGAGACGCACTTGAAGTATCCGCCCGAAGGTGCGCCTCGACCCATTAGTAGCCTAATCAACGGCTCTGAGTTCGCGGCAGCACAGGCATTAGCCTTTGTATAAAGACTACTTTCTTGCTCACCTTCATCTGTTGATTGTTAGGCAGCTCCGTTTCCGCCTTCACGAGAGCCAGACGCTATCTAAATAACTGCCATGAGAATCGTCGTTCAGGTTATCACTATCGGGCTTGTCGTTGGGGCGTCCGCTATCGGTCTCGGGCAGAGCCCGGTGGCTGCTCTCCAGGATTTTTCGATGCTCCAGGTCAAGAAGCCCAACGGCATCACCCGCTATACCGAGCCCATCATACTCCGTCCGGACACCGGGCTCGGAGAAGCCCAAATTTTCAATCCCGCCGTTCTCGTGACGGGAAACCGCCTGACCATGCTGTATTGTTCCCGTGGCGAAGACGGCGGCGAACTACGGCTCGCCTTCAGCGATGACGGTCGGATCTTTACCCGCTCCTCTGACCATCTCGTCGTCATGAAAGGAGGAGCCGAGGATCCTTATGTGACCCTCATCGGCGGCGTTTACTACATGACCTATGCGACCGGTGGAGGCCGGGAAGAACATCTGGCCACTTCGACCGATCTCATTCACTGGGAGGAAAAGGGCTTGGTGCTTGCCCCCGGAGCACATGATTGGGACAAGGCGAGGGTCAAGGCAGCAACCATTCTACCGGAGAAGATTGGCGGCAAATATGTCATGTACTTCATTGGCGAAGCAACGCCTTGGCATTGCTCCTTAGGCATGGCCGTTTCCGATGATCTTCTGCATTGGACGGAACCGCTGGATCATCCCATCATGTTTCCGCGATCCAACCACTTCGATAGCTTTGGGGTCGAGCCGGGAGCGGTTCCCCTCGTCGTCCCTGAAGGAATACTTTTGGTCTACAACGGATGGAACGAGCAGCACGTGCATTGCACCGGTTGGGCCTTGTTTGCCAAGGATGATCCATCGAAGCTCCTGCGCCGCTGCGAAACGCCGGTCATCGAACCTGAATTCCCCTACGAAACGGTGCGTAACGATCGGTTTACCTTCACCGAAAGCGTCATCTTCTTCCAAGGTTTATGGCGCTTCTATTATGGGGCTTCGGACAGGAGCATCAGCGTCGCCGAGGTCAACGATATTTCGACACTGCTGAGTGGCTCTGTTGCGCATTGAATATCCCGGGCCAGAATTCTGTAGCCCGCCGCCTCTAACCATGAGCTCAGGCGAACGGAGGCCGCCGGCAGGGCTTTTTCTTGCATCCACGTCCTTTTTCGCCAGCCGCCTAACAACGTCCCTGAGACAGTCTCTCACCGTCGATGCGCCTGGCCGCAAAAGGAGAGGACGCAAGAAGCGTAGATAATAGACAAACCTACGCCGGGCTTCCAGGCGCTCCAGTTATTTGCGTGCGCGAGGTCGATGTAGGTAAGCGCAAGATTTAACCCAATCGTACTCGCCAGTATGAACATCCCGAGGCAAAGCGTGAAGTACTTGCTTCTCGTTTTCATGGTTGATGAACCCGTGCTGGTTTATTCCCGAGCATCATACGGAAGCTGCCATTGACTTGTCCAGCCAGACAGCCTGGCGCGCGACGGGGAAGCGAGCTTGTTGAAAACCCGTCCAACCCGCCCGCCGCGCCAGGTCCGACAGCTCGCCAAAGCTAAACGCCCGCTGCACGGAGAGCCGGGCGTCGAATTTGGTCATTGGCTCGCGGTACAGGACCGCCGTCATCAACCAGACACCGGCGGCCGCGAGCCAACCCCGTTCGAGGTCAGCCACCAGAACCGCGCGTGTCGCCAGTCGCCGGCAGGTGGCCAACAATGCCACGGCATCGTCTGCGCTGAAGTGATGCAGCGCCAGGGAGCAGAAGACGAAATCGTACGTCTGCGAGGAAACGGTATCAGGCAACTCCAGCACGTTTGCCTGTCGCACCACGATCTCGGGATAGCCGGCATTCCAGCGGCTGGCGATCGTCACGGTTGCGGCCTGGAAATCGAGCGCTTCGATTTGCAGCGTGATCTTTCGCTCCCGCGCCCAATCGGCCATCACGCGCGGGATGTCCCCGGCTCCGGTGCAGAGATCCAGCAAACGATAAGTGGCGCCAGGTTTTAGCCAACGCTGCAGAAACCCGAGAACGAGCCGGTAGCTGCCGAAATTCCGATTGATGCGCGTAAGATTCAGCAGATCGATCTCCAACTCCCGCGAGACCGGTTGCGGGCGATCCATCAACTCGGGTAGGGCGGGATCGAATTGGCGCGGGAACATGGAATGCCGACCTTAGCACGCCAGCAGCGCCAGCATCCGGCCGGTGCGCCCTTTTTCCCGCCGATAGGAATAATACCGCTCCGGCTCAGCCGCCGTGCAGATGCCGCAGTCGTGCATCTGCTCCACGCCCGCGCGGCGGCATTGTCCCACGATCTCGGCCGCGAAATCGACCTCATACCAAGGCGGCCGGATACACGGCCCCAATTGCACGACCAAATCCACGGGCCGGCTGCCGAACGCACCGGCCATGGCCGTGATCGCCGCCGGCACGATACCCAGTTCCGTCCCCTTCTTCCCGGCATGCACCAACCCGATTGCGCCGTGCACCGGATCCACCAGATACACGGCGCAACAGTCCGCCACGTAAATCCCCAGGCAAACATCCCGCCGGTCCGTCAACAATCCATCCACGCCCGCGAACGCCGCACCGGCTGGCAGCAGCCCGTCACCCGCCCGCAGCACCGCGAGTTCGCGCCCGTGCACTTGTTCGGCAGTGACAAACGCCAGAGCCGCGCAACCCAGTTGCTCGCGAACTTCCCGGTGACACACCTCCAGCCGCCGCAGCGCCGTGGCGCGATCAGCCACCACGTCGACCCCTGGAATCCGGCCGACAAATCCATGCCGGAACCCCGCTCCCGCCAAGGCGCCAGCGCCGGGAACTGTTCGAGCGCCGGCATCAAGGTCGGAGGACGGATTAGGCAGCCGGCGAAAAGCGGCCCGGCTCAGTGGACCTCGAGCGGCGGCTCATCCGGGGTTGCCACGGCATGGTCACGGACGCGCATATTCGGCTTGTCGACATCAATCTTGCGTACCTCGGGTTTGCCACTGCCGTGGCGCTGGGTGTCCGGCGTTTTGACGGTACTGGGCGCCAGCTTTTGGCCGGTCGCGGAGACGCCGGTGGGATTGGTCGCCTTGCCGGTTTCCGCGTGACGCCGCACCATGGGATCGTCAAAGCTTTCCGGGTAGACCGTGCTCGTGGCCGTCACCCGTTCATAGTTGGCCAGGGTAACCGCGTAGTTGTAGCGCGCCTGCAATTCCGTGGTCTGCGCCTGGATGAGCGCCACCTGCGATTGCAAGACGTCGAGCTGCGTGCCGGCGCCCGCCGATAATCGCGCCTGGGACAGGCGAACCGCTTCCTCGGCCTCGCTCACCGTCAGCACCTGGCTTTGGATCGTCTGTTTATACTGCTGCAGATTGTCGAAATTGACCTGCACTTCCTCGACGACTTGCCGGACGCTGTCATCGTAGCTGGCTTTCGCTTCCGCCAACAGCGCGCGCGCCTGTTTGACGCGGCCGTAGGAGCCGAAGCCGTCGAAGATGTTCCAGTTAAAATTTGCACCCCAGAACCAGCCGCGCACGTCATCCAGGAAATTCTGGTTGCGCTCGCTGTTGCGTTGCTCGATGCCGCCATCAACCGTCAGCGTCGGCTGGTAGCCCGCCGCCGCGATGCGGATGGCCTCGACTTCGCTCAAGATGCTCAACCGCTGCTGTTTGAGCAGCGCGCGTTCCGCCTTGGCCGAAAGCACGCCCGCTTCCGCGGAAAAGTCCTGCGGGTGGTAGTCCAGGTTGCCGATGAGTTTCAAGGGCGCGACTCTCTGCTCTTCCGGGCCGTAAACCAGGCCCAAATCGCGGGCGAGCCCGATGTACGCCAGGCTGTAGTTGTTATTCGCCGCAATCACGGCCGGCCGCTGATTGGCGACGGCCACGCTCGCTTGCAAGACATCGAAACGGGGCACCGTGCCGGCGGCGAAGCGGTTCTGCTGATCCTGGAGTTGGCTTTCCAGCAGGCGCAGGTTCTCGTCGTTGATCTTGATCAAAGCTTGATCCAACAGCACCGTGTAGAAGTCGGTCTTCACGGTGTTGACCACCGTGTCAACCGTCTCGCGAAGGGTGTAATAGGCGGCATTGCGCAAAAACGCCGCTTGCCGGATCTGCGCCGGGACCGCGGCGTTATACAACGTCTGCTGCACCTCGATGGTGACATTGTAGTTCTTGTCCGGTGTGTTGAAACCGCCCCCCAGCAAGCCTCCCGCCGCGCTGGTGCCCGTGCCGCCGGTGCCGGTCGTGCCTGTGCCCGTGCCGGTAGTCGCGCCGCCCGACGCGCCGAGGATCTGGTTCAAGATGGAATTCAGGTCCACCGGCGTCTGATTGGCTTCGGTCGGCGCCGGCTGCAGCAGCGGAATCCCGCTGATGCCTTTCCCGCCGCTCGAGCCGGACGACGACTGCAGCAAAGAACGATCTTCCTGCGTAAAAGTCCCGGCCGCGACGATGTGCGGCAAAATATTGGAGAAAACCTCCACCAGCACGCCTTGGGTGCGTTGGATCTCCTGAAGCTGGCGAATGATGTTCGGGTTGCGATGCAATGCCAGGTCCACAGCGTCGTCCAGGGTCAGATGGCTCAGGCGTGCCGCCAGCGCGGCCGTGGCAAGCTGGCGATGCGGCCCGTCTTTGGGATCGCCCGGGCGCGACGGCTGCTGTTGCCCGGCGGAATCCCAGCCAAACGACGTCGGCAGGGCGGCGGCACTCCAGAGTGACAAACTGACGGCCGCCGCGAGCGCGGGCCTGAAACGACGGGTCTTCATTGATTGGCTGATTGTTTTGCGCCGGTCCACCGGAACTTGGCCTGGCGTTGACGTGGCGCACTGTGCCGGTAATCACGGTTATCGTCAACCGTCCGAGCCTCAGAGGCTCCAAAGCAGGGCCTGCACCTCGGCGCCGGCCGCGACGCTCGCCCCTGCCTCCACCCGGACGAGCGCATTGCTCCGGCTCAAGCCGAAGAGCGCGTGCGATTCCTGCCGGCCACTCGGGGTAAACCTGCCCTGCCCATCGAGTAAACCGCGCAAATAATGCGGCCGCGCCCCGTGGTTCACGAGGTCGGCCGCCGCGAAGGCACGGAAGGCCGGGAGCGCCAGCGCGTCGTCCGCCGCGCCCATCAGCTTGAGAATCGCCGGGCGGACAAAGAGCAGGAAAGTGACGAGCGCCGAGACCGGATTGCCCGGCAGCCCGAAAACGTGCGTTCCGGCGGCTGCGCCCGAAGCGGCCGGCGCACGGCCGTAGAGAAATGGCTTGCCGGGCTGCACGCGCACGCGCCACAGGTCGAGTTGCACGCCCAGGGACGCCAGGCACGTCTTGACCAGGTCCCGCTCGCCTACCGACACGCCCCCGGCGATCACGAGGACATCCTGCCCGGCCAGCCCGCCAGCCAGCTTGGCCGCGAGATCCGCTCGTTCGTCCCGGGCCGGCTCCAGCCGGGTCACAACGGCGCCCAGGGTCTCGGCCAAAGCCGCCAGCAGGACGCCGTTGCTTTCGTAAATCTCGCCTGGCCCCAGGGGCTGGCCTGCGGCGCGCAATTCGTCACCGGTGGCCAGTACGCCGACCCGGGGCGGGCGCGGCGTCTCCAAGGTGGCCAGTCCTTGCGCGGCCAGCAGCCCGAGCCTTTGCGGCGTCAGCGCCTCTCCCGCCAAGATCAACCGTTGCCCGCGCGACACGTCCATCCCGGCGCGGCGGATGTTTTCGCCCGCCTGCACCTGGTCGGCGAGGATGATTTGGTCGCCCTGGCGCGCCACATCCTCCTGCATGACGATCGCGCCCGTCCCGGCTGGCAGAGGCGCGCCGGTGAAAATACGGATCGCCTGGCCCAGGCTGACGCTTAGCCCGGCGTCGGCGCCTGCCGCTTGTTCCCCTTGGACGGCTAGTGCCGTGCCGGCCGGCAATTCCGCGCCAGCCAACGCCACCGCATAGCCGTCCATGGCGGAGTTGTCGAAGCCGGGCAACGCCTGTGTGGCAAGGATCTCGCGGCCCGCGAACCGGCCGCGCGCCGCCAGCAAGGCCACCGGCTCCGACGGCAGCGCGACGACCGCGGCGAGGATGCGGCTGCACGCCTCGGTTTCAGTCAGCATTTCGTCCATGGCTTTCTTAGTGATGATGGGTGGGAATGGCTCGGCCGAGCTCTCACCGTCGACCCAGGGCGGCAAAATACGCCATATCTCCGACTTGCGGTGTACCCGAGACCACGTCCGCCACGGCAAACGGCGGCTGGCGTTCCCGCGAGAGCTTGACGACCGCCGTTTGCACGCCTCCGTTTGCCGCCGATCCGCGGCAGCGCAGTTCTTCGCCATCCTTCGGCAGCACTTCGCCGCTCCCGAGCGTGGTCTCGAGCAGCACGAACTTCCCATGCGCGCCGATCACGCGCACCACTCCAACGCGCCGCTCGGCGGAGGCCAGCGGCACCCCCTCGGTATTGGTTGCCGGTGCCACCGGGATGTTGGCGGCGGGTCTCGCGGCGGAGTCGCCGGTGTCCGCCCCTGCCGCCAACGCGTGGGCGATCAACTCCCGCCCGGGCGTGGGCCCGTTATCGCTGGCGGGCACCTGCGCGTCATCGACTCGGGCGCGCGAAATCAAGCGCCCGACGGGGCCGCCGGAATCCGGCCCGCCGGATTGCGCCTGGCCGGTTGCCGCGGCGCCGGTAGCTGTAGGCGTGGTGTTCTTGCGGCCAGCGGCGTTTTTCCCCCGCCAGACGGCGCAGGAACTTCCCAAGCCGAGAAGCACCGCCAGCAGAGCGGCCCGCGCCGTGCCCTGCAAGAAACTCGTTTGGCGCCTCATGGGTCAATGCCCGCCGATTGTGCCCTGCGAGTCCCCGGTCCGGCAATGCGATAATGTCGCCCACGACAGTCACCGTGTCCGAGTGGCCCCGCGGCGACACGGATTCACGATTGACCGGGCAGCCAGGAGTGCATTAAAGTCTGGGCTTCGCACGCAAACAGAGAACGGGCGCACAAAACTGGTGAGGTGGCTGAGTGGTCGAAAGCAGAGCTTTGCTAAAGCTCCGTAGTCCAAAAGGCTACCGAGGGTTCGAATCCCTCCCTCACCGAGTGCCCTGTAATAAGCAACCTACGATAGGTTATCGTCTCTACTAAGAACAGTCCTAAGCACTTGTTTTTGGTGGTTGTACTTGTTCAGGGATGTTTGATTCGTTCCGTACATCATCTGCTGTTCACCGTGCACAGCTTCCCTTTACCTCGTTAAGTGCGCGGTTGAAATGCGCGAGCGCCCGCCGAGGAATGGCGTCCGTGGTCAATCACCTCACCGGCAACTTGATCGAAGTCTTTCAGTTCCCGGTGTTTCTTGATGATGAAATAGACACAAACGATCGAAGACATAAGCTTCAGGACCTAAAGCCAGGGAACACCACAACGCCAAGATAGGGGCAACAAAAACCCAGGCGGTCCATCGATTGAGTAAACCCTGTAGAATTTCTGTTTGACATCTCACGGCAAAATTCTTTTCCTCCCCTTTGAACGACGCTCCAAGATACTTCTCGGAGTCACTCAACCCCCCCCGTTAACTCGCTTTTTATGAGGTCATCTGCGTATATTTTTCCGGCGCTGGCGTTTCAGGCATTTCGCATGTTCTGCGTTCTCGCCCCCCTTGGCACGGCTCTTACGATGAGTGTTCCAGCCGCCCATGCGGACCTGGACATTGTTCCCACCTTCGGCAGCACAATTACGAGTGACCCCAATGCTGCAACGATCGAGGCGGCGATTAATGCAACTATTGCTAGGGTGGAGAGTGATATCTCCAACAACGTTGCGGTCGATATTACCTTCCAAGAGTCAACCACTGGCCTTGGGGGGAGTACCACTCTAGCTTACACCGTCCCATATCCCACCTATGCCAACGCCCTTTTGACGCAACAGACATTGTCCGCCTCCGATGTGAGTGCAATCGCCTCGCTCAACTACGTACCAGGAACAACAGTCAATAATCCTGTCAATAACAGCGGCTCCGTAGTGGTTGGAACTGCTCTTGCCAGAACGCTCGGAATCGCTAGTTACAGTGGCTCGGATGGCACTATCAGCTTGAATACCTCGATCATGAATCTTTCCAGGACGGGCGCCCAAAATGCCGGTTATTACGATTTGCAGGCGGTGGCTGGTCATGAAATCGACGAAGTTCTCGGCATCGGCGGGCCAGGTTCGTCGTTGCAACTTTCTGGGGCTTATTCAGGTCAAGCCAGCCCGACTGGGGCAGTGGGCGTAATGGATCTTTATCGTTTTAGCGGCCTGAACATCAGAAGTTTTACGTTGGACCCTTCCAAGACGGCGTACTTCTCGATCAATAGTGGACTGACGAAATTAGTGAGCTTCAATCAGAACGGGGCCTATGGTGCGGACTTCGCCGACTGGGGAGATGGGGGTACCGGGACTAGTGATGGATCAGGTAATAACCCGGCGCAATTACAGGATGCGTATGGTGCACCAGGGACAATGGTGAATATTGGGGCAAATGAACTGACTGCCCTCGACGTAATCGGCTACAATCTGACCGCGGCGCCAGAGCCTTCAACGTGGGTGATGATGTTTGGGGGATTGGGCATACTTGTGGGTATACCGCATCTGCGTCGCGCAGGAAGAATTTAGTGGTATTCTTTACAGCTCGACAATTCAACCGTTGTTGCGTGAACCGGCAGCAAAATATGCCAAGACGTTGCCGAACTCAGAGCTTCTATTGAGCAAGGAAGCCAAGGTTACAGCTACGAGAGAGGACGCCCAAGAAGCGACAGTTGAGCATGGTTTAAATCTCTCGGGAAGAGACAAAGCAAACTGGCGTACTTGCTGGAGTGTCATGCCCACAATGCTGATATAACGCGGTTTCTACATCTGAATCGGTGGGCCGGCGCAGAGGAGCAGGACGGCGAGAGTTAAAGCAACGATAAACATCGTCGTCTTCAAAAGCAGCAGGGATTTCCAGGTGGCCTGGCTATTATGTTGCAAGGAAATTACCCAGGGAAGCCAAAGGAAGGAAAGGAGCGGCATCCAGACCGGATAGCTGGTCATCAGCAGCGTGATCTTCTCCTTGGGGAAGTGCTCGTAGTGCCGGACGAAGTAGGCGTCGCTCTTGGCGATTTCAGCGAAGATACAGGCGCCCAGACAGAAGAGCAGAAACCCCGACCAGGCGAGCCAGGCAAGCACGCGCCGCAGGGTGGGCGAGTGCTCGCGATTCAGGCCGGGTTCATTCATGAAAGGGAAGGCGAGCCTTGTTTCGGACAGTTTTCGCCCGATGGTTCGGATTATGCAAATCCGCTATGCCGTTGGAGAGGAGCAATATCAGCGTATGTCGACCGCGGAATTGCGGCGGCACTTCCTGGTTGAAAAACTCTTCGTGCCGGGCAGCATCGAGCTGACGTATTGGGAGACGGAACGCACGGTGCTGGGCGGCGCTTGCCCGTTGGATGGTCCGCTTCTACTGGAGACCGACCTCGCCCTGGCAGCGGACTACTTCTGCGAACGCCGGGAATTGGGCGCCTTTAACCTGGGCGGCCCGGGTGAGATCGTCGTTGACGGCAAGCAACTCACGTTGCGCACGAACGACGCCGCTTACATCGGCCGGGGCAGCCGGCAGGTGCAGTTCTTGTCTTCCGAGCAGGGCGACCCCGCCCGCTTCTATCTGGTGAGCTACCCGGCGCACGCAGTCCACCCGACAAACTTGATCCCGCGGGATGCCGCCAACCGCCTTGACCTGGGTGATCCGGCCACGGCCAACGAGCGTACCATCTATCAATACGTCCACGAGGCGGGAGTTCGTAGTTGTCAGCTTGTGACCGGCTTGACCGAGCTAAAGACCGGCAACGTCTGGAACACGATGCCGCCGCACACGCATCTCCGGCGCTCAGAGGTCTATTTTTACTTCAGGCTGCCCGAAAGCGCCGCCGTCTTTCATCTGATGGGTTCCAAGGAGGAGACGCGGCATCTCGTCGTGACCAATGAGCAGGCCGTGCTTTCTCCCGTCTGGTCCATCCATGCCGGCTGCGGCTCGCAGGCTTATGCCTTTATCTGGGCCATGGGCGGAGAGAATCAAAGGTTCGCGGATATGGACGGTATCCGCATCAACGATCTGAAGTAAGAGGCTGAATGAGGGCTGGCGGCGAAGCTGCCGATCGTAAACACTGGTAGGGATCGCTCTCCGAGCGACTCCGAAGCTGTCTGGAAGCGCGTTGAGCCGGTGGCCGCTGACTGATAGGCGGCGTTCTCCTGACAGTCACGGAGTCGCTCGGAGAGCGATCCTTACCTTTTTTCAGACACTACGCGGTTAGTTAGTGAGCGGAGTCAGTGTGACGGGGCCGAATAAGCCCGAATCCGCCAGCGGCCAAGTCGAGGCGTCAAAGGGCTTGTAGTTAACACTGAGCACGTTGGGGGGCTGGAAGATCTTCCAGGGCACATGGCGGATATCGAGATCGCGGACGCGATTGGCCGAGGTATTCGTCACTTCCACCTCGAGCACGTTACCTTGCGGCAAGAGCGCCGGCACATCCAGGCGGAACGGCGGCTGGAACACCGTCCCCAGAGGTTTTCCGTTCAGGCGCACCCGCGCGCTTTGGCAGACCTTGCCCAGGTCGAGCGACCAAGGCCCGAGCCGTCCGCCCGGGGCGGAAAAAGTGAGGGAATAGAGCGCGGTGCCCGCAAAACTCTCCGCCGCCGGTCCGCCGAGTTCCGTCCACGATACGAGCCGCGTGGTCGCGAACGGGCCCGGCAGGGTAGGGCCGCCGGCCACGAACTTGACGCTCCAGGAGCCGGTTAGCTCTACCAGGGGACCATCGACCCGCCGATACGTCCAGGCCGGGCCCACTTCGACCTGATCAAAGGTGCGTAGAATGATCGATTCGCCTGGGTCCAGTTGCAGAGAAACCTGCGTCCCGCTTCCAGGCGCGGTTTTCACTTGCGCCAATCCGATCCCGCCGGTCATCGGGTCCATGATCTCAACCGCGGCGGCGGCAGCGGCGGTGCCGAGCGTAATCCAACCATCCAACGCCTGGGTGCCGTGATTGTCGATGAAGTAGACCCCGCCGTCCGGCAACGCGCGGCGGACGTAGCGCAAGCCAGGCGTATCCACCAGCGGTTCGCGGCGCGCCCCGGCTTGATCGAGCGCCGGTTCGACTTCGCCGATTACCATGCGGCCTGCCCCGACCTTCCCCAGGCCGTCGCGCGGGATGCCGCCCAGCAGCGCCTGGAACTGTTGCCGCCGATTCGCCAGATCGCCCCAACCGGGCACGTCGTCCGGCAGTTTCCCGGCAAAAATCACGGTTGCGCCTTCGCTGGCAAGGGCCAGCAACTGCCGGAGCGTGGCCACCGGCATCCGGCTACAAGGCGGCACGACCACCGCCCGATAAGCCGACCCACCCAAGAGGATGCGGCCATGGTCGAGCTTGCTCCCGGCGAGTTGCCGGTCGGAAACGTAATCGAAGGCGTAGCCGCGATCCCACAGCTCCCGCGCCGACCCTTCCACGGGCCGGGCATGGAACCAGTCTTGGCCGGAAATGGAGAAACCATGCTCCATTCCTCGCGGGTCGTCCCACGAGTCATAGATGGGCCAGTACAGGAGGACATCGTTATCCGACCGGCCGGTTTGCAGGAGAGACTGGCAACGCGCCACGTACGTATTCAGCGCGGGCACATCGCGCCAGAGCGCGTTGCGCGGATTCATCTCCGTCGAGGCGTAGAAACACCAGCCGGGCCAGGCCGCCGCATCGGGCGAATAAGCCGTGCCGTGATAAACGACGTGATTGATCCCGGCGATGAACATGTCATCCACCAGCGACTTCATTTCAGCCAGCGTCTCCGTGAAATGCTCCGCCAGCCAGGTACCCGTCTCGGCGCTGGCGAGGGTCTTGCCGGCCACGTGCGCGGCGGCGGAGGCGAATTTTGCCGTCAGGACGTCGCGGTCCGTGTGAAACATTTCGGTCTCGGGAATATCGGCGTCCGCGTAAAGATCGAGCAGGTTGCCGGGAGAACCGTGGGCCTGATAGCGGGTTAGAAAGCCGTGCGCATGCGCCCAGCCAACCCAGACGGGAATCGACTGGAGGACCATGAGATCGGAAATCGTCTCGCGGTAATCCGATTTAACGCGCGCGGTGTGGTCATCATCCTGCCCTGACCCGAGTAAGGCGGGCAACTCGGTCTGCAAGCGGTAGCCACGCAATTTTTCGAACTGGGGCAGGAAATCCGGCGCCCAGTTCGAGTTGTATTCGTACGAATCGTGGAAAAGCGCACGCAATTGGGGTTGTGCCGCCGCGAAGGGTTTTTCAAACCATTGGAGATAACGCACCATTGCGTCCGGATAAAACAGGTTGAGCATCGGGCCGGCGCCTCCAGGCGCGGCGCGCTTGACCGTTACTCCGGAGGGTTTCTGCGAGAGTGCATAAACGTGCCAGGGGTCGCCCTCAGCCGTCCAGTCCACCTGGCCATCGTGGGCGATGCGGCCGGTCAAATCCAGGAACTTGCCGTCGGCTGAGAAAGCCGCCAACGCCTGGGTGGCAACGGGGTCGAAGGTCCCCGCGGGTTTTTGTCCCGCCGGCACTACCTGGGTCGCCGTCACCAGGGTGGCGTTGGCGTCGGTGGCGCCGACCGTGGGGCCGCCGAAGCACCAACCCGTGCCGGTGGCCATATCGGTTTGCAGGCCGAGGCGTTTGCCCGTCTCGATCGCGTGATTGAGCAGCGCCATCCACGCGGGCGTGAGGTAAGTGACTTCGTTCTTCTCCTGGCCGTCGACCCCGTAAATAGGGGTGACTTCCACTCCACCCAGGCCGCCTTCCTGATAGCGGGTCAGTTCCCGGTCGAGATCGTCCGCATTAACGGCGCTGCCCATCCACCACCAGCGCACCCAAGGGCGGCATTGGGCGGTTATTCCGGGCCAAGCCAGGTGCCCGTTTTCCGGATCTTCCACGGCTTGCGCTCGAATCGTCCCGAGCGCTGTAAGCGCGGCGGCGCAGCCCAGGATCGCGAGCAACGGCAAACGCCTTCTGTTACACATACACGCTGACGATTACGGCGCCACGCCCGCGGAGGTGACGGGCGCGCCGTTGATGTGAACGTTTTGCAGCACGAGCCCGGTGACGTTGCTGATCTTGACCGCCGGATCCTGGAGCTTCAAGTCGATGTTGGTCAGGGTCAGGTCGCGCACAACGCTTTGCGGCGGACCCGCGATCAAGCCGAACCCGTTGGTCGCCCCGGACACATCGGAGATACTCACATTTTCCACCAACTGCCCGGGGGCTTGCGCCCCTTTGAGGTCGAAGTACTGGGTCCAGGGCGCGACGCTGATGAAGATGCCGTTGGCATTCAGCGCGATATTACGGACGTGGATGTCCTCATAGTGCTGCGGCGTATCCGGGCGCAGCTTGAGGCGCAGGACCACATTATGGTTCTCTTTCATCCAACCTTCGATCCGGCAGTTTTCCATCATCACGTCGTGCACGTGACAGGCTTCGCTGCCCAGCGTCAGGGCCGCGTGGCCCAGCGCGAAGGTGCAATCGGAGATACGGATGTGCTCTACGGCCGGGCTGGCGGTGTCCTGCTCGGCCAGCGGGCCCTTGGTGCCTTTCAAGGCAATGTCATCGTCATCCACCGAGATGTAGCAGCCTCGGATGGTCACGTCCTGGCAACTGTCCACGTCGATTCCGTCGGTGCTGGGAGAGCCGGGCGGCGCCTGGATATCGACCTTTTCCACGGTGGCGTGCTGGCACCGGTAAAGGTGGATATTCCAGAAGCCCGAATCCCGCAGCGAGACGCCCTGGATGAGGACATCCCGCGAGTCGGCGATGAAGAGGTTGCGAGGACGGTCGACGTCCAGGTTCTTGGTCTGATGGTCGGCGGCTATACGGGTGTGGAAAGCATCCCAGAACGGCTTGCCTCCTCCTTGCAGGGTCCCTTCTCCGGTGATTTGCAGTCCGTCGCAATGGGCGGCGTTCAGCAGGGCCGGCCGCCAGACTTGCGTGTGCCCTTCGATCCTGGTGGGCCGGGAGGGATAATCTTCGATGTGGGTCGATCCCAGCAAGACGGCGTCCTTGGCCAGCTGCAGGTTGACCCCTCGCCGGAGAAAAAGCGCGCCGGTCAAGAAGCGGCCAGGCGGAACGACCACCGTACCTCCGTGCCCACCCGCGCACTGATCGATGGCGCGCTGAATGGCCGCGGTGTTGAGCGTCTGGCCATCGCCTACCGCGCCGGTTTCAACAACGGAGAGCATGGCAGCGCTCGGGGCGTCCGCTGCGGCGGCGGACCGCCAAACGCATATGAAGAGGGCGAGAAGCTGCCACGTGAGCAGGGCGGGACATGCCCGCGGGAGTTTTGGTCGCATCGGAGGGGAAATGCTAGGGGGTGGGGGAACCATGAAGAGGAAGCGGCGCCGGGCTGGCGGCGGGATCGTCCGCCGGCGCCTGGAAGACTTCGCTGCCAAAAAGTTTATCGCATTCCAATCCCGCTGTAATGAACGGACCGACGCCTTTCAGATCGTTCGACACAATGGGCTGGATCCGGGTGTAATACTCGTAGCTGCCGCGGTATTTCGCGCTCAGAATGGCTACTTCGCAGCAGCGGGTCAGGCTGATCCTATCCTGACCTTGGTCAAAGCGCACGAACTGCCGGATCAGGCCCTGATAGCCGGCGCGGATTGCCGGCAAATCGGTGCGAGGCAGGAAGCCTTCGTTCACGCCCTTGGCCAGCGCGTAGACGAACATGCACGAGGCGCTCGCTTCCAGATAATTGTCGGGGCGCCCGCCCTGGTCCGTCACCTGCCACCAGACACCGCTAACCGGGTCCTGATAACGCACGAGGCCGGCGCCGACTTTTTGCAGTAAAGCGACCAGAGCGGGACGCGCGGGATGATCCGCGGGGAACGTGTCGAGCACGTCGACCAACGCCATGGCGTACCAGCCGATCGAGCGGCTCCAGAAAGTGGGCGAGGCGCCGGTTTGCGGGTTGGCCCAAGGTTGGGTCTTGCTCTCGTCCCAGCCGTGGAAAAAGAGGCCGGTTGCCGGGTTATAGGTATGGGCCGCGATGACGGTAAACTGCCTGGCCACATCGTCGAAATCCGCCGGTTCGTGAAAGCGCGCGGCATAGCGGGCGTAAAAAGGTTCGGCCATATACAAGCCGTCGAGCCACATCTGATTCGGATAACCCAGCTTGTGCCAGAAGCCGCCTTCGCGCACCCGCGGCTGGGTTTTGAGCTGCTCGCGCAAAAGGTCCGCCGCCGCGCGATAGCGCTCCTGCCGCGTGAGATCGTAGAGCCGGAGCGTCGCCACGCCGGACTGGATATTATCGAGGGAATAGCGCTGGGTCTTCTTGTTGCCGCCTTTTATTTGGTTCTCCGCCGGCGCCGGATCCGTGCCGTAAGTCGCTATCTTGCCGTCGGGCGAAACGAAGGAGCCGATGGTGTCCTCCGCGTCTTTTTCATAAGAGGGATCGCCGGTCCTTTCGCCCAGCCGGATCAAGGCATCGGCGTAAAGGCCCGTGGTGTAGTCCCACTTGCCGGGACCTTGGGGCGGGGCCAGGAGCAGTTTGCCCTCGCGCTCGATCTGCGAGCGGGCCAGGCAAACCGACCACTCCAGGGGTGTGGCGGCTTGGGCGCAAAGCGGTTGCAGCCAGACGTTGCGGAACTCGACGGGATAACCCTCCAACTGGAGCGCGATCTGGCCCGAGTCGAAGGATAGGTGATCGACCGAATTCTGCTTGAGTCCGTTAATGAAGACCGTCAGGGCGGTGCCGCGGCAATAGATATCCGCGCTGTTCCACTCGCCGTCCGGATTCTCCTTGGGCGCGGCGATCTTCTTGAGGGTGAGTCCGGCGCTGGCGGGAGTAAACGTCACTCCCCCCTGGGCGATCAGATCTCCCGCCGAACCCTCCTTCAACTGTACCTGGACGCTATAAGGCCAGACGGCGTCCGGCGGGCGCTGGCCGATGAAAATACCGCTGTTATTGGTGCCGGCGGCGGCGGTTTGCGGCCAGCGCCACTCCGCATGCAGATGATAGTTCTTGAATGTCTTGTCCGTCCGCAAATAACCGGAAGTTTTGGCGGTCAGCCGCAGCACCTCATCTTGCGCGCTCCAGAAATGGTCCGGAGCAGAGATCCCGCCCTGGAAATAAGAAGTCCAACCCGTGAGATCACGGCCATTCCAGAGAGCGGTCGCCCCGGCTGGCGCCGGCCAGGGCAGGGGTGTGATGACGGGGTCCGTGCTCTGCGCTCGCCCCAGGGCTGACAGCAGCAGCAGTAAGAGCGCACAAAGCGCTCCAAACCGAAAAAAGTTCCTCAAGGTGCGTGGGCGGGCGCCCGAGAAAAGGCCAGGGTCACGGGATGCCGCAGGCGTTCCTGCCAGGCTGCCAGATAGGCGTTCCAATCCTGCTGAGAAGAGAAATCGCCGCTGCGATCCCAACCGGCGCCGGCATAATAACGCAGCGGCTGACCCGCTTTAGCCTGGGTCAGAATCAGGCAATCGGTTTTATCCTCGGCAAACGCACAATCAGTCCCCGGCGTCAGCAGCACGCCGCACCCGAGCTGGCCATCCTCGACGTACTTTTCCCACAAGCTAAGCCAGCCTTGCCCCTTGTTTTCGGTCAGGGCTGTGCTGGCCGGAGGATGTTTGCCCAGGCCAATCGCCACCGTGATTTCAGGTTTGCCGGTGAAGGTGAACGTGCTTTCGATGGCATCGAGATTATGGCCGGCATCGACCGTAAAGCGTTTTGTTTCCGCGACGGTCAAGCCGCCGGCGTCCCACGGTTCGTAACTCAACTCGAAGACCGCGCGGACGGGGCCATTCGCCAGCACTTTCCACGTCTTCCAGTTGTGCGAGACGAAGAGCTTGGCCCCGTCCCAGACGCCCGTGCCGCCGCAGCCGCGCGAACGGCCGGTCTCGTACATATCCAAGCCTTCGCCCGTGTCCTTGTGGTAGTTATCGTGGCTCTTGAGATACCAGCGATCCACAATGGGATAGCGCACCTTTTTCGACCAGACATCGACGCCACTGCTGGTCATTTGGAAGCGGCCGGCGGCGGGCATCTCGAGCGCCGGACCGTAAATGCGGTGCGCGATCCGATCGTTTTCCCAGGCAAAATCGTCGAGCCGTTCCGGGACGTAGCGGGCGAAAGCCTTGGTGGGGAACGGCGGCACCGGTGCGGCGGTCATCTCGATCTGAAAGGCCGCCGTCTTCTCGCCGGCGGCGAAGTCGTGCTGGAAAAGGAAGTCGTCGTAAACGCCCGTGCGATCGTCCGGATGGAAGTTCGTGTACTGCGTGGGCAACAGCTGGCCCGCGGCGTCGCGGACGGTGAGGTGATCCGGGAGTGCGCCCGGCAGGCGGCTGGCAATCTCAGTCCAGGGAACGTCAATCGTTTCCGCCGGGCGAGCCAACCCGGAAGCGTTTGCGACCGTGACAATCATGGGCTCTGCCGCGGCCACTGCCGGGCCGGCGGCGAGCACCAGCGAAACAGCGGCCGGAGCCGCCAAGGAAATCCATTTCATGGGGGGGAACGGGATAGTAACACAACCGGCGTGGATCGAACAAGGTCCCGATCCCTCACCAGTGGTAAACCTGTCAGGGAGCTTAAACGCCGCGCAGGAAGTGAATCGCAAAGACGATGAGGGCGATCACCAGGATGATATGTATCAGGCCGCCGGCAACCCGGAAAACAAGCCCGCCAGCCCAGAACAGCAGGAGAACGATGGCAATAATGAGGAGCATGAGGTGGAATCGATCTTCGGGTTGCTCGCGGTTGCAGATGGGTGGGACGATCGCGCTCACGCCGGTCACGCCTTGTTATTGCCAGTAGCGAGGAAATTTGTAGGGCCGTCGAGGCTCGGCAGGACGTTAGCAGGTGGTGGTGTTCTCTCTCGTTTATACCAGCCATGCCGTGCAGCCGTTTACCGCTGACGAATTGGTGGAGTTGCTGCGCCTGGCCAGAGAAAAGAACGCCCGGTTAGGGATTACTGGGCTCCTCCTGTACCGCGAGGGCGCTTTCATGCAGGCTCTGGAGGGCGACGAAGCCGTGGTGCGCGAGTTGTATGCGTCCATCCGGCAAGACCCGCGCCATCATCTGGTGCTCACGCTGGTGGCCATGCCGGTGGCGACGCGCCAATTCCAGGATTGGTCGATGGGTTTCAGTAACCTGGATCAGGCGGGTGCCGGAACGGTGACCGGCAGCAATCCCGCGCCAAGGGTGCCCACCGCCCAGGACGAAGTTTCCTGGCGGGCGTCGGTGGCCATGAGTTTGCTGGCCACCTTTCAGCAGCAGCCGGAAGATTGAAGCGAGCGCGTAGCGGCGCCAACGATCACCCCGTTGGACGGGCTTGGTGGGAGCTAATGGAATCGATGGCTTTAAGCCTTTATCCCATGTAGCGTCCGCTCCATGGCTAAAGAAATTACCTCCCTGCAAGAAGTTTTCGTCGATCAGATCAAAGATTTGTATAGCGCCGAGACATTAATTGCCAAAGCACTGCCGAAAATGGCGAGAGCAGCGACCTCCCCGGACTTGAAGAATGGCTTCAAACATCACTTGGAACAGACCAAGGAACACGTGGCGCGGATCAGGAGCATCTGCGAAGCCTTGAAAGTGAAGCCGACAGGTAAAACCTGCCAAGCGACGGTGGGATTGGTCAAGGAAGGGCAGGAAGCGATCGACGAAGACGCTTTGCCGGCGATGAAGGACCTGATGCTGATCGCCGCGGCCCGCCGGGTCGAACATTACGAGATGTCCGGTTACACCTCGGCCGGTGAACTCGCCAAATCTCTCGGGTTGACCGCCATTCTCAAGACGTTGTCCCTGACGCTGAACGAGGAAACGGCGACCGATGCGACGCTGGCGAAAGCGTCCGGTCCGGCGATAGCCAAGGCCGTGGCAGCCGAGAAATCGGCCGCGTCCGCACCGCCCGCCGGTGGCGTGGAGGAAGTAGGCAAGGCCATCAAAAAGGTGGTCAAGAAGATCACCGGGTAACCGGTACTTGGGAGCCCGGAGCAGCCTGCTCCGGGAATGAAAGGCGCTCAGGCGGAGCGCAGCAGCCGGACGTGGTGTGCCCTCAGTTTGGGCGCACGGCTTTTTGTCGCCGACCGGTGTGTGCTGCCCGGTCGATTCAGGCGGCGTCCAGCTACTCACCTCCTGCTGTTCGCCTCCTATGTCCCTGCTCAATACGATCCTAGGCCGGCATTTGGCCACTTCGGAAGGAGAAGCGGAAAAAATCGGACTGTTTGCCGGGGTGCCGAGCCTCGGCCTGGATGCCTTGGGGTCCGCCTCTTATGGACCGGAAGCGGCGTTGGCCATCCTGATTCCCGCGGGCGCGGCCGGCCTTTCGTATTTGGGGCCGATCACCGGGGTGATCCTGGTGTTGCTGGCCATTCTGTATTCTTCCTACCGGCAGACGATTTCGGCCTATCCGGATGGCGGCGGCTCCTACGTCGTTGCCCGGGAAAATTTAGGGCAAGGGCTGGGGCTGCTGGCAGCGGCCTCGTTGATGCTCGATTACGTGCTGAATGTGGCCGTCGGGATTTCGGCCGGGGTGGGAGCCCTGGTCTCGGCGGTGCCGGCTTTGCACCCGTACATCCTGACGCTTTGCCTCGGCGTGCTGGCGCTGATTACGCTGCTCAATCTGCGCGGCGTGCGGGAATCGGGGGTGGCCTTGGCGATCCCGACTTACCTGTTTGTCGGGAGCCTGCTGGCGGTGCTGGCCGTGGGCATTGGCAAGGCGGTCACGACCGGCTGCCATCCGGCGGCCATCGTGCCGCCGCCGGCTTTGCCCGCCGCGGCCGGTGGAATCAGTTTGTGGTTGCTGCTGCGCTCGTTTGCCAGCGGTTGCACCGCGATGACCGGCGTGGAAGCCGTCAGTAACGGCGTCCCGAATTTCGCCGAACCTCGCGTCAAACGCGCGGAACACACGCTGACCTTTATCGTGGTCGTCTTGGGGCTTTTGTTGGGGGGTGTCGCTTTTCTGGCCCGTGTTTATCACATCGGCGCGATGGACCAGGAAAGATCCGAGTATCAAAGCGTGATCTCGCAGTTGGTCGGCGCGGTGGCCGGGCGCGGCGTGGTCTATTACATCACGATCGGCACTGTGCTGGCGGTTTTGGCGCTGTCGGCTAACACGAGTTTCGCAGGTTTTCCGCGGCTCTGCCGCCTGGTGGCGCTGGACGGCTATTTGCCGCGGGTCATGAGCCAGTTGGGGCGGCGCCTAGTCTATTCGGCCGGTATTTTGGCGCTGGCGGGGATGTCCGCCGCCATCCTGACGAGCTTCGGCGGGATCACGGACCGGCTTATTCCGCTTTTCGCGGTGGGTGCCTTCGGGGCGTTTACTTGTTCGCAAGCAGGCATGGTCCAGCACTGGCGGCGGGTGGGCGGACGCGGCGCGCGCTCGTCGCTGGTCATCAACCTGGCGGGCGCCATCGCGACCGGAGCCGCTCTGCTGGTCATCCTGGTGGCGAAGTTCAAGGAGGGCGCTTGGGTGACTCTGCTGGTGGTGCCTGCCGCGATTTTTGTCTTTTACCGGATCAAGCGGCATTACCTGCAGGTATCCCGCCAGATTCATTATGCGTGCCCGTTCAAACCTGAGATGGTGCAATCGCCGCTGGTCGTGGTGCCGATTGAAGGGTGGAATCGGCTGACGGCGGAGGCATTGCGTTTCGCGACGCAAATTTCCGGGGATATCGTGGCGATCCACGTCATTACCAATGACGGCTTGTCCAAGCCGGAAGCGAGTGACCCGCGGCCCGGCTGGAAGGAAGAAGTGGAGGAGCCGGCGGTGCGCGCCGGCGTGGCCGCGCCGCGGCTGGAGGTCGTGGAGTCGCCGTACCGGCTGCTTTTCGATCCCCTGGTGGACCGCATCAAGCGGCTGCGCGATGAGCAACCGGCCGGGCGGTTGGTCGCCGTGATCGTCCCGGAACTCAGCCAGGCGCATTGGTACGATACCTTCCTGCACAACGATCGGGCGAAGAGCCTGCGGCGCGCGCTCTTTGCGCTCAAGGACCGGCGGATCGTGGTGGTCAACATGCCCTGGTATTTGTTGGATGAGAGCCAACCGAAGTGCGGTTTGCTCGGCGCGAAACCGATCGCGCAGGCGGAGCCATGTGGGGAAGATGGCTGAACAGCGGACCGGACGTAACCCGTGCTGTGCGAATTGACGGGGTCAAAACGGTCAACTAAGCTGCGCGGATGGACGCGCTCGTTGTAGAACTTGATGCTAAACTTGAGCGTTGGAGCGTCCGGACCTCTACAGAGGTACGGATGCGAGTAGCCGAGATTATCGCGGGTGCCGACGAGGACACATTAGACATCGGGCGCTCGCGAGCCGTCGAGCAAGAAGTACTGGATTTGCTGGACGATGAGCCCACGTCCCGGTGAGGTATGGCTGGCTGACCTGGGCCTAGCGGCCAAAACACGCCCGGTCGTCATCGTGTCGCGTCACGATCCAGAAGCGCCGCGAGCTCTTGTGCTCTACGTTCCGTTGACCACGCAGCCGCGCGGCGGTGCCTACGAAGTTGCCCTGCCGAGATTGGCGTTTCTCCAGGCTGCGTCTATCGCGAACGTCCAAGGTCTTAGTTCGCTCGCGTATGCCAGGTTGGAGCGACGATTAGGAATGCTGCCGCCAACAAGTTTGGCGTCCATTAAAGCCGCCTTGGTTTTCGCGCTGGCACTCCGATAATGAATCATCGGAGCGGTTGACTTGGATGAACACTGACCGTTAATCTGCGCGGCGGGTCACCAGGGGTTTTGTATGCATCTTTCGCCGCGCGAACAGGAGAAGTTATTGATTGTGGTTGCCGCCGATCTGGCGCGGCGGCGGCGCGCCCGGGGGGTGCAGCTCAACTACCCGGAGGCGGTGGCCATCCTGACGGCCGAAATAATGGAAGGCGCGCGCGACGGCCAGTCCGTGGCGGCCCTGATGAGCTTCGGCACGACGATCCTGGGCCGCGGCGACGTCATGGAAGGCGTGGCTGAAATGATTCACGAGGTGCAGGTCGAAGCCACGTTTCCCGATGGGACCAAACTCGTCACCGTTCATCATCCAATCCGCTAAGCAGGCCCGCGCCGCCGTTCCATGATTCCTGGAGAGATCATCGTTGCCAACGAACCGGGCGGGCTCATCGCCAATCCCGGCTTGGAAACCAAGCCATTGACGGTGGCGAATACCGGGGACCGGCCGGTGCAGATCGGCAGTCACTTTCACTTCTACGAGGTCAACACCGCCCTCGATTTCGACCGCGAGGCGGCGCGCGGATTCCGCTTGAATATCCCGGCGGGGACGGCGGTGCGGTTCGAGCCGGGCGACACGCGCGAGGTGGAACTCGTCGCTTTGGCCGGCACGCGCGAAGTCTACGGGTTGAACGGGAGGATCAACGGGAAACTATGAGCCTGGAGCTTTCACGGCGGCAGTATGCGGAGATGTTCGGGCCGACCGTGGGCGATCAGGTACGCCTGGCGGACACGGAGCTGTTTATTCAGGTCGAGCGCGACCTCGTGGCGGAGGGGGCCGGTTACGGCAACGAGATCAAGTTCGGCGGCGGCAAGGTGATCCGGGACGGGATGGGGCAATCGCCCACGGCGACTGATGCCGAGTCGCTGGATCTGGTGATTACCAACGCGCTGATTCTCGATGCCGTGCAAGGCGTGATCAAAGCGGATATCGGCATCAAGCATGGGCGCATCACCGGCATCGGCCACGCCGGCAATCCGGGCATCCAGAGCGGGATCAGCCAGGGCATGATCGTCGGCGCGGCGACGGAAGTGATCGCCGGCGAAGGCTGTATCGTGACGGCGGGCGGAGTGGATACGCACATCCATTTTATTTGCCCGCAGCAGATCGAACACGCCCTGGGGAGTGGCATCACCACGATGCTCGGCGGCGGCACGGGTCCCGCGCACGGCACCTATGCGACCACTTGCACGCCCGGGAAGTGGAACCTGCATCGGATGCTGGAAGCGGCCGAAGAATATCCGATGAACCTCGGTTTTCTGGGCAAGGGCAACTGCGCCACGCCGGAACCGTTGCGGGAGCAGGTGCTGGCGGGGGCTATCGGGCTCAAGCTGCACGAGGATTGGGGCACGACGCCGGCAGCCATCGACTGCTGCCTGGGAGTGGCGGACGAACTCGACGTGCAGGTGGCGATTCACACGGACACGCTCAACGAGAGCGGCTTCCTGGAGGCCACGCTGGCGGCGTTCAAGGGGCGCACCATCCATACGTTCCATTCCGAGGGCGCGGGGGGCGGCCATGCGCCGGATATCATTCGGGTCTGCGGCGAAGCCAATGTGCTGCCTTCGTCCACCAACCCGACGCGGCCGTTTACGGTCAACACGATTGATGAGCACCTCGATATGCTGATGGTCTGCCACCATCTCGACAGCAAGATCCCGGAGGACGTGGCCTTCGCCGAATCGCGCATCCGTCCGTCGACGATTGCGGCCGAGGACCGGCTGCATGACTTGGGCGCGATCTCGATGATGAGCAGCGACAGCCAGGCGATGGGTCGGGTCGGCGAGGTGGTCCTGCGCACCTGGCAGACGGCGCACAAGATGAAGACGCAGTTCGGCGCGCTGGCCTCGCCCGTGGCGGCGCATGCCGCGGCGGATAATTTCCGCGCATTGCGGTATGTGGCGAAGTACACCCTCAACCCGGCCATCGCCCACGGGATCGCGCATGAGGTCGGGTCGATTGAGGTGGGCAAGCTGGCGGATCTGGTGGTTTGGAAGCCGGCCTTTTTCGGGGTCAAGCCGGAGGTGATCCTCAAGGGAGGTCTGATCGCGTGCGCGAACATGGGCGATCCGAACGCCAGTATTCCGACGCCGCAGCCGACCATCTACCGGCCGCAGTTCGCGGCGCACGGGCGGGCGAAGTTTGCCACGGCGGTGACGTTCGTGAGCGAAGCGGCGTTGCGGTCGCGCGCGCTGGAGGAATTGCAACTTTCCAAGCGGCTTTGCGCGGTGAAGCACACGCGCGGGATCGGCAAGCGGGATATGGTTTGGAACGACGCGTTGCCGAAGATCGAGGTAGACCCAGAAACGTATACGGTCAAAGCGGACGGCGAAGAGTTGCGCTGCGAACCCGCGAAAGTCTTGCCGATGGCACAGCGGTACTTTTTGTTTTAAAGGTAGGGATCGCTCTCCGAGCGAGTCCCTGATTGTCTGGGAAGAGCCCGTATTTTCGTCGCGCCGCGGCAGACAATTTGGGAGTCGCTCGGAGAGCGATCCCTACCGCTATTCACACATGGAGATTATTCGCGAGGGGGTGCTGAATGCGGATGAGACGCTCGCGCGAGTGGCGTTGCGGGTGGATCGGTTGACCTTGCGCAAGCGGCGCTGGCGCGGGGAAGCGGCCGATGGCACGGAGTTCGGGTTCGATCTGGCCGAGCCCCTCGCCGATGGCGACGTTTTCTTCCAATCCGCCGAGGCGCGCTACCAACTGCAGCAGGAACCCGAGCCGGTGTTGGCCATCACGTTGGGGGCAGCGGCGGACGCCGCCCGGCTCGGCTGGAACATCGGCAACCTCCATTTTCAGATCGCGGTCGCCGCGGACACGATCCAGGTGCCGGATGATCCCGCCCTCCGGCAAATGCTGGCGCGCGAAGGCATCGAGCACCGAGCGGTGCTGGCGGTCTTCCGGCCGTTGGTGGGCCAGCATACGCATGAACACTAATAACGACTCAGAAGTGGGTTGGTTGCCGCTGTTGTTGCAGACGGCGGATCCCCTTTTTCCCACCGGCGCCTACGCGCATTCGCAAGGTCTCGAAGAATGCGTCCGCCTCGGGTTGGTGGTGGACGAAAACTCGCTGCGGGAGTTTCTGCTGGACCAGATCGCCCCGGCGCTGGAACAGTTTGAACTGCCGTACCTGCGCTTCGCCTACGCCGCGACCCTGGACGATGATTTTGCTGCGTTGGCGATGCTCGACCAGGAGATTGGCGCTGCCAAGCTGGCGCGGGAAACGCGCGAGGCGAGCGCACAGCTCGGGCGGCGGCGCTTGCAGGCCCTGCAAAGCATTTTGCCGGAGGAACCGCGCCTGCTGGCGTTTAGCCGCGAGATCGCCGCCAGGCGGCTGGCTGGGCACCAACTGACGGTGTACGCGGTGCAAAGCGTGGTGGCTGGCGTGCCACTCCCGGCGGCTCTCGGCGCCTACTTCTATCAGAGCATGGCGGCGGCGGCGGGCGCGGCCTTGAAACTGATCCGCATCGGCCAGGAGGGCGTGCAACGGGCGCTACGCGCGGCAGCGGGCGAGGCTGGCGCCGCAGTCGAGCGTTCGTTAAGCATGGAACGCGATGACGCCGGTTGGTTCAATCCGTTGCTGGAGATTGCCAGCATGCGGCACGAGCGTGCGGGCGAACGTTTATTTATCTCATGAAACGCGCGCTCCGCATCGGCATCGGCGGTCCTGTCGGCTCGGGCAAGACCATGCTGGCCTTGCGCCTTTGCCAATGGCTGCGCCACGAACTCTCCCTGGCCGTGGTGACCAACGACATCTACACGCGGGAAGATGCCGAGTTCCTGGTGCGCAGCGAAGCGCTGAGCGCGGACCGGGTCATGGGCGTGGAAACGGGGGGTTGTCCGCACACCGCCATCCGGGACGACACGAGCATGAACCTGGCGGCCATCGCGGAGTTGGAGGCGCGCCATCCGGATTTGCAGCTCATCCTGGTGGAAAGCGGCGGCGATAATCTTTCGGCCACGTTTTCGCCCGAACTGGTCGATGCCTTTATCTATGTCATCGACGTGGCGGAAGGCGACAAGATCCCGCGCAAGGGCGGTCCGGCCATTCGTTACAGCGACCTGCTCTTGATCAATAAAACGGAGCTGGCGCCGTACGTGGGCGCGGACCTGGGGGTGATGAAGCGGGATGCGCGCCTGATGCGCGGGGAGCGCCCGTTCCTGTTCGCCGATCTGCGTTCCAGCCAGGGTCAGGACGCGATCCTGGCTTGGCTGCGGCGGACGCTGCTCTTCGTTTGAACGCTGTGCTTGCACCACCGTCTGGGCAAGAAGAACGCGCGGGCCGGCGGCTGGCCGGGCACTTGAGCCTGGTCTGCGATGTCGACACGCGCGGGCGCACGCGCTTGCGCCATGAATCCTTTTGCGCGCCGATCCATCTCAGCAAGCCGCACTGGGAGGAAAACACGCTGGTGCTCAATATCGTCAACCCAACCGCGGGCTTTCTGGAAGGCGACCGGTTGGAGGTGGACGTCCTGGTGGAACAGGGCGCGCGTTTGCTCCTGACGTCACCCGGCGCCAACCGCGTGCACACGATGAGCCTGGGCGGCGGAGCGGAGGTGCGGCAACGCCTGCGGGTGGCCGCAGGCGCCAGCCTGGAGATGTGGCCGGAACTGCTCATCCCGCAACGCGGGGCCCGTTATTGGCAGCGGACGGACATCGAACTAGCGGCCGGCGCGGAGTTATTGTTTTTTGAACGGCTCGCGCCCGGGCGGACGGCCATGGGGGAAGTATTCGAGTTTGCCGAGGTGCGGCTGGATACCGATGTGCGGGTGGATGGACGGCTCCTGCTGCGGGAACGCTCCCGGCTGGAGCCGGGCAGCCGTGCTTTGGAGGCGCTGCGACGGAGGTTCGGTCAGGCGTATTACGCTTGTGGGATCATGGTCTCGCCGGACCTAGCACCGGACGCAGCGTGCTGGCAGCGGTTGCATGACCTACACGACGACCGCGCCTGGATTGGCGTCAGCATGCTGGGGGCGCCGGGCGATCAGGCGTACGTTTTGAAGGTCGTGGCGGCGGACAGCCTGGCGCTGCGGCGCGTCTGGGACGTCGCGCGCGCGGCGATTTACGCCTCGTTGGGCCGTCAAATGCCCGGCCTGCGCCGCACCTGATGCAGGGGCCGTCGAACCTTACTTGGCCGCGAAACTCTCGCGGAGCGCGTCGCTGCTTTGCACGGTTTGCTCCAGCAGATGATGCACGCTGGGAAGCGCCTGCGCGCGGATGAAAATCTGGTAGGAAAACAGACCGCGGCTCAAATGCAGGAGCGCCTGGTTGGCTTTCAACAACAAGCGGCTAAACCAGCCATGACCCGCCGCCAGAGGAAAGGGCGCCGGAATGCCGCGCGTCTCGAGAATGCGGTACCCGGATTGAGCCAGCAGCGTTTGCAACGACCCAAACGTGTATAGGCGCCGATGCGAGCGATCCAGGATCCCGCGGCGGCCGTAATTGAACTGGCCCAGGAACAACATCAGCCGCGTGATGAAAAACCCCACGTTCGCCGTCGCGATGATGACCTCCGGCCGATGCTGACGCGCGGCAAAGCGCAATTCTTCGAGAAAACGCTCCGGCTCGTCCAGGTGTTCCATCAGGTCCAGCAGGAAAACTTGTTCGTACTGGGAGACATCGACCGGAAATTCACGGCCGCCGATCTTCCAGGCAATGAAAGCGGCGTCCGGGGAAGGTTGTTCGCCCAGGTTGGTGACCTGGCAGGAGCGTTGGGTCAGCTCCGGGGTCAGGTCCGCCTTGGCGCAACCGATGTTTAGCACGCGGCTGCCGGGCCGGGCCGCCGCCAGGGCGAACGTGTGCGAGGAGGGATAGCCGAGCTTCAACTCGTAGCTGCGGCTGGGCGAACCGACGTCGAATTTGCGGTCGTAGAACAGGTCGACCTGATGCAGCCGCGCCCGCAGCATCGTCTTGCAGACGTCCCAGGCGTACTTCAGTCCGTTCACCCGGCAAACTTCATCGCCGTAGTAGGTGGGAATCGGCAGTTCCCGGATGCGTTGGCCGGCCAGAACCAGTTGGATGATGATCTCGGTATCGAAATGAAAGTCGTTCGTATTGCATTCGAACGGGATGCGCCGGAGAGCCTTGACCGAGTAGAGCCGGTAGCCGGAATGAAATTCGGACAGATTCGTGCCCAAAAGCGCATTTTGAAAACGGGTGAGGGCGCGATTGCCCAGCAGCTTGTAGAGAGGCATGCCGCCGCGGCGGGCGCCGCCCGCGGTGAGCAGACGGGAGCCGAAGACCGCTTCCGCTTCGCCGGCGATCAGCGGTGCGAGCAGATCCGGCAGGCACTCGGGCGCGTATTGGCCGTCCCCGTGCACCAGCGCCACGAAGTCGAAGCCATGTTCGATCGCGTAGCGGTAGCCGAGCTTCTGGTTCCCGCCGTAGCCCTGATTTTCCGGGTTGCGAAGCACCGTGATTTTGGCGCCTGCGTGCGTGGCGGCGTAGGCGACGCCGGTCTGGAAGGTGTCGTCGGGGGACGAGTCGTCGATGACGAGGACTTCGACGTTGGCCCCGCGCATCCCGGCCGGAATGCGATCCAGCACCCAGCTCAACGTGGTCCGCGCATTGTAGGCGACAATGAAAATCAGGATGCGCGGCGGCGGGGTGCTCTGCGGGTAATCCATGGGCCGGGGAAATTTCGGGCTAAAGGGACGTGTCAGTTGAGCTAGATTTACGCCAAGCAGCCCGGCAGTCTCATTGGCTTGCTTGCTGCTCAAAGGACGGCGATGCCTCCGACTCTCCTTGCACCGATAACCGGGCTCGACGAGGAGACGCGCGGCGCCGAAAGGCGAAACTTGGCAGACGGCTGGTGGGTCATCGGAGTGGCGTGGGTGCTGGCACTGGGGTTGATCTGGCTGACCGCGGCCAATTTTCACGCAGTCTCGCTCGCGGCGGACCGCGTGGAGGCGTTGAACCGGCTGGCGCCCGCGAATCAAACCGGGCGCGGCGCCTGCGCGCAGCTCGCCCGGACGCAGCCGCCGACCATGTTCGATCCCGATGGCGAGTGCTGGATCAATCGGGCCCAGCAACAATTCCGGGAAGGCACCGTTCGCCCGCATGATTACCCCTTCGACAACGCGCCCTATGGCCGCGAGCAGCATTGGAGTTCGAGTTTGAGTTGGTGGTTGCTGTTGCTGGGAGTGCTGACGCACGCCTGGACGGGCTGGCCCATGGACATGGCGATCGCGCAAGCCGCTGCGTGGGCGAATCCCGTGCTTTTCGCGGTCGTGCTGACGACCCTGGCGCTGGTGTTGCGGCGTCAGACCGACGCTTGGACGGCCGGCGCGTTCATCGTCACGCTGGCGGCGATGTCCGGCGTGGAATGGGATTTCTCCTATGGCCGGCCGGACCACCACGGGCTGCACTTGATGGCGTTCATCGGCTTGCTGCTGGGCGCGCTGCTCGCGGGCATGGGGTGGGTGCGGGCCGGGTCCCGCGGTGGCCGCGATACGGAGGGCGAACTCGATGGCGCCCTGGTCCGTGGCACGTTGCCGTGGCGGCGGGCGCGCTTTTGGTTCACTCTGTCCGGTATCGCCGGGGGTACGGGGCTTTGGATCGGCTCCACCCAGCAATGCTTTTGCATCGGTGTTCTGGGAGCGGGAGCCGTGCTTGGCGCCTGGTGCTTCGCCCGGCAAACGGCGGCGGGAACGACTCGCTTTGCCCCGGAACTCTGGCGGCATTGGGCGCGGGTGGGCGCCACCACCAGCCTGGCGTTTTACCTGCTCGAATATTTTCCATGGCACCTCGAGATGCGGACGGAGGTCAACAGCCCTTTGATGGCGTTGGCCTGGCTGGGAGGCGGGGAATTGATGTGGATTATGATGACCGCCCGGCTCGATTGGGCCGAGACGCCCTGGCGCGACCGCTGGCCATGGCTTGGCCGGGTGGCGCTCGGGCTGCTGGGCTTGAGTGCGTTGCCGCTGGCGATCCTGCTCGGACCCCGGTCCTGGTTCGTTCTCGGCAATCCGCTGCTGCGGCGTTCCGCCAGCCTGATTTCCGAAGGGCAGCCCTGGTTCGATCCGCGGCATCCGGTGGCGGCGTTGAATGTGGTCTGGACCTCCACGGGGTGCCTGCTGGTGGCCCTGCCGTCGGCCGTCGGGGTGCTGATCTGGGGGCGGCAGGTGCCCTGGCGGCGCTCAGGGATCCTGACGCTGGCGCTGTCTTCGGCCGTCTTCCTGGCCTGGACGCTGGCCCAGACGCGTTGGATCGGGTTTTTGGAAGTTTCACTGGCTTTGCTGACGCTCTTAATCGCGCCGGCCCTGCCGCTGGGCAGCCGGCGCTGGCCGGTGGCGCTGCTGGCGCTCTGCGTGCCCGGTTGGCTGGCCTTTGGCCGGTTGCAATGGCGGACGCGGTCTGAAAGTCCCGCCCGCCACGCCAGTGCGCTGGTGGAGGGCATGATGTCGCTGCGGGAAGCAGCCTGGAATCTGGAACTCTACGCGCGCGGTGGCAACCGTCCGGCACGTGTCATGGCTCCGCCGGGGGAGAGTCCCACGCTGCATTATTACGGAGGGGTCGATACGGTCGGTTCGGACTACTGGGAGAACATCAGCGGCAACGCCGCGACGGTGGATTTTTACACCGACTCCGGGGATACCGCAGCCCGGCGGATCGCGCGGGAGCGGGGCCTGGATTTCGTCGTGGCGGTGGCGCAGCCTTCCTTTGTGCTGGAGATGCAAATGCTCCAGACCGGCCGGACCGATGTGGCGGCGGCGCGCCGCACGCTGGCCTTCCGGCTCTCGAACCCAATGGGCGTCGGAGTGCCGGACTGGCTGGAGCCTCTGCCGTTGCTCGACGCCCCAATGGCCAAGGCCGATGGCATCCGGCTCTACCGCGTCCGGCGCGACCGGCTCTGAAAGTGCCCGGCGCAAGCGATCCTACACGCAACCCGGTATCGGAATGCGAAGTGCTTCCTACAAGCTATGGCCCTAGACAACGCAGCAGCATCCACTTCAGCATCGGGCGGCCCGGAAGTGATCGCGTTGGATGGAGAAATCGACCTCCACGAGTCGCCGATGCTGATCGAGCGCCTGAATCCGCTGATTGCGCGGAAGTTGCCGAAGATCCACCTGGACTTGAGCCAGGTCAGCTACATCGACAGTTCTGGGCTGGCAGCGTTCATCGACGCGATGCAGCGCATCCAGGCATACGGGGGCGAGTTCGCGCTCATTGCCATGCGCCAGAGCGTGCGACGCATTTTCGAGATTTCGCGGCTGGATCAGGTGTTCAAGATCTACCCGGGCGCGGCCGAGGCGCCGGCTTGATTCCGGGCGACGCTGGCGCGCCAAAGGCGCCACAGCCAGAGGATGCTCAGGCCCAGGGCGGCGCCGGTGGTGTCGATCATCACGTCGCGGACGCTGGCGGTCCGCGAAGAGACGAACGTTTGATGGAACTCGTCGCTGGACGCGTAGAGCGCGGCGACCGCAAGGGCCGCGAACGGCGGCCAGGCCGGACCGGGAGCGCCTGGCTCGGGCCGGTGCGCTTGAGCGGCGAAGGCGTTCCAAAGCAGAGCGCCGAGGATCGCATATTCTGTCAGGTGCGCCGTTTTACGGACCAGGAAGTGGATTTCGTCCCTGGTGGCTAGCGTCAGACTATCGTGGAAGAGAAAACGCAGGATGGGATCGATGATCCGGCTGGTATGAGCGGCCGACCCGAGATCGGTCGAAGCCACGAAAATAACGCCCATCCAGAGAACAACCGGCAGCCAGCGGCGAACCGGGGTGGAAGATAGATCGATGGACATGCGGGCTTCTTAGCCTAAGCCGGCTGGGCGCGGCGAGCCTCATCTGCCGGAGCGGCGCCCTCCAGGTACGATGAATGCCGCGGTTGCCAGCCGAGCGCGCGCAGACGCCCATTAGCGACCCGTTTATTCGTCCAGCCGCGCTTGCGCTCCAGGTCGATGGGACCGGTGCCCGGCAGCGGGACGTTCCAACGCTGCGCCAGCTCACGATATAAATCGAGTTGGGTGATCGGCTGGCCATCGGAGACATTATAGATGCCGTTGGCGTCGGACGTAGTGGCCAAGGCAACCAGGGCGGAGGCGGCGTCGTCCCGATGGATGTAATTGAGCCACCGGCTGCCATCGCCCTCGATCAGCGCGTGGCCGGCCAGCAGCTTTTCGAGCAATTGGCAGCGCCCCGGGCCGTAGATGCCGCTCAGCCGGGCCACGATCCCGCCGGCCGCCAAGACGACGGCTTCGGTCTCGAGCAGGATGCGGCCGGTTTCGCGCGTGGGCTCGGCGGGGCTGCTCTCGTCGACCCAAGAGCCGTCGAGTTGCGCGTAAACGGAGGTGCTGCCCGTAAAAATCAAGCGCGCTCCGGGGAAGGCACCCAGCAAATGGCGCGCGCCGGCGAGATACACGCGCCGGTATTGCTCGGCGCCACCCCGGCCGGAGCTGACGCAATCGATAATGACATCCGGCCTCGGAAAGTCGCGCGCGGCTTGGGCGATGGCGGCGGCATCGGCGATATCATGCGCGGCGACCGGGTAAGGCTTGGAGGCCAGGCGGGCCGCCGACTCCGGCGACGCGGTCCAGGCCCGCACGCTCCAACCGGCCGCCTGCAGCAGGTCCGCCGCGATCTCGCCGACATAGCCGCATCCCACCACCAACGCGTGGCCCGCTTGCATCGCGTACCTTGCGCCGGGCGCGCGTTTGCTGTCGAGGCGTTTGACGGGTGCGGTATGGTGGCGGCAAAGCTTGGCCTCCCAAAACGCGACTTCGTGACTGCCTCTCCGGCTCCGGCCTTTCTGATCCGTCCAGCCGTCGAAGCGGACATCCCGCTCATCCTGGCGCTAATCCGGGAGCTCGCCGAGTTCGAGCGCCTGGCGCATCAGGCGGTTGCGACGGAAGCTCAATTGCAGGCGGCGCTTTTCGGGCCGAAGCCGGTGGCTGAGGTCCTGGTCGCGTTCTCGCCCGCGGGGGACGCGGCCGGGTTCGCGCTCTTCTTCCAGAATTTTTCCACGTTCCTCGGCACGCCCGGAATTTATCTCGAGGACTTGTTCGTGCGGCCGGCATTCCGGCGGCAGGGACTGGGTCGGGAATTCCTGCGGCGCATCGGGAGCCTGGCGGTCGGCAGGGGCTGCGGCCGTTTCGAGTGGGCGGTGCTGGATTGGAACGGGAATGCCATCGAATTTTACCGCCGGCTGGGGGCCGCGGTGCTGGAGGATTGGCGCATCTGCCGCGTCACCGGGGAAGCGCTGCAGCGGCTGGGAGGGGGCGACGCCCTGTGAAACGCCAGCGTCGCCACTTATCGGCGCTGGTTCTGGCGTGTCTCGGGCTGGGGCTGTTTGCCGGCAGCGCGTCCGCCAATGAGACGGCAGAAACGACCACCATCCACCGCGTGCGGGCCGGCGACACCATCGCCAGGATTTGCTGGCAGTACAAAGTACGCGACGAGTTCATTCGCGCTGCCAACCCCGGCCTGACCGAGCCGCTCACGACCGGTGAGCAACTCGTCATCCCGCTCGGGCCCGGACCCGGCGTGGCCGCCGATCCGCCACCGTCGATGGCGGCGAATTCTTACGAGCAGCCGCCGCGGCAGCCGCGAACGCATCCGCAAATCCTGGTCGCCAAAGCCGTCAGCCTGCCGCCGCCTTCACCGGTCCCCGCAGCTGTCTCCGAACCGGAAGTGAGCGTACCGCCACCGCCGCTTGAACCCGCGCGCCGGATCAACGAGCCACCCCCGCCGGCGGTCGTGCGCCCGGAGGCGCGAAGCGCGGATTTCGTGACGGCAGCCCGCTATCTGGCGGCGCAACGGCTGCGCTACAATCAGCGTTGGACACCGCCCGGCGAGCCGGAAGCCTGGGTCATGGATTGCTCGAATACCTCGCGCTACCTGTACCGCACGGTCACCGGCGTTGACATCGGCCGGACGGCTTCGGACCAATATTATTTCCTGCGGCAGAAGCAGCGCGCCTGGGATGTGCCCACCGGCTGGGATCATCTGCCCCGGATCGATTACCTGCGCAAACATCTGGAACCGGGCGATCTGCTTTTCTGGGAGAACACGTACAAGCCCGTGCGCAGCCCGGACATCACGCACGTGATGGTCTACCTAGGCGAGGACCCGGATGGCCGCTGGCAGATGGCCGGCTCACAGGCCAGCGCCGGGGTCAGCATCTACCGGTTCGACCCGCAAGCGACCAAGGGCGGCTACTCGAACTGGTTTGGACTTGTGCATCATGAGGGGCGTTTTGTAGCCTACGGCCGGCCGCTGGGCAGTTCGTCCTGACGAAAGAGGCAGCGCAGCCGGCCTGCTCGTACCGAATTGTCACTGATGAAGGTCACCTATTATGGACAATCCTGTCTGGCCGTTGATCTCGGGGGGAAGAACTTGCTTTTCGACCCGTTTATTCGAAAGAACAAACTCGCCGCGGCGGTGGATGTGGAGAGGATCCCGGCCGATTACATCCTGGTTACGCATGGGCATGCGGATCACATTGAGGATGCCCCCGAAATCGCGGAACGCACCGGCGCCCTAATAATCGCCAACTTCGAAGTGGCCTCCTGGCTGGAGAAGAAGGGCGCCAAGAAGATCCACGCCATGAATCACGGCGGCGCCTTTCAATTCGAGTTTGGCCGCGTCAAGTACGTCAACGCCATCCATAGCAGCCGTTTGCCGGACGGCACGCCGGGCGGGAATCCGGGCGGGTTCGTCATCGAGAGTCCGGAGGGCAATTTCTACCATTCCGGGGACACGGCGCTGACGCTGGATATGCAATTGATTGGCGAGTCGACCTCCCTGCGGTTTGCCGCTTTATGCATCGGCGACAATTTCACCATGGGGGTGACGGACGCCATTCGCGCGGCGGATTTCATCCGGTGTTCGGAGATTTTGGGCATCCATTACGACACGTTCCCGCCGATCGTGATCGACCACGCGGCCGCCGTGGCCCAGTTCGCCCAGGCGGGCAAGAAGCTGTACCTGCTGCCGATCGGCGGCAGCCAGGAATTTTAATGCCAGGCGAGCCTGATGCAGGAGATAGGGAGCAGGCGTATTCGTTCCGGCGGGCCCGCCAATACCTCTGGCGGGCTACTTTGCTGAAATGCCCCATCTGCGGGACCCGGCCGATTTTCATCTCCGCCCGCAAAGTCCGCAGCCTGCATGATTGGCTGACCCCGCTGGATGGGTGTCCCGTTTGCGGTTACGCGTACGACCGGGAGCCGGGATATTTCCTGATGTCCGTCTGGGCCATTGGCTACGCGGTCTCGGCGCTGATCGGTATCGCGGTTTACGTGTATCTGCAGATCTGGCACAGCGATTACTCGCTGGCTCTCACGCTGTTGCTGGTGGCACTGCCGCTGCCGTTCGTAAACATCCTGTTCGCCCGGCACGCGAAGGCGTATTTCCTGGCCATCGACCACTTCGTCGATCCACACAAGCGGTCGGGCGATGAAGACGATGACGACTGGGACGGCGGCGACGGCCGCAAGCCCGCGGCGCCGGTCGCGCCGCCGCGCGGCATTCCGGTGCGCGAAGTGGAACACGCGGGCGTAAAGTAGCCGTCAGACGCCACTCGTCTCCGGACATCCCGGCGCGGGCGGAATACATACCGCCAGCCAGCCGGGCGTCGGCGATTACAGCGCAACCGGCCTCGTATTCCGCGCGGTTTGCCCCCCCTTGCTGCATGATTAATCGCTCGCCAGCCAACAACGCCGAGAAGACAGCCACGCTGCTCTCGGTGGCCTTGATCCTGATCGTCGTGGCGGTGCTGTATTTCGCGCGGGAAATCTTTATTCCGCTGACCCTGGCGTTGCTTTTCAGCTTTTTGCTCACGCCGCTGGTGACGCGGTTCGAACGTTGGCGCATCCCGCGCATCCTGGCTGTGCTGCTGACCGTGCTCCTGGCCTTCGGAGTGGTGGGCGGGGTGGCTTACCTGGTCGGCGGCCAGGTGGTCGAGCTCACCTACAAACTGCCGAGCTACAAGGCGAATCTCAGTCACCGGATCGCTGCGCTGAAGTCCTCCGGACATAGTCCGTTGAGCGACGCCACCCGGACCGTCGAGGAACTCGGCCAACAGTTTTCCAACACCACCGGCGAAGCGAACGGCACCCGCCCGGATTCGGCGACTTCCACGGGCAAGGACCGGGTTATTCCGGTCGAGATCGTCGAGCCGGCCACCAACCTCACGTCGGTGGCGCAGAGCATTGTCGGGCCGGTGCTCGGCCCCTTGGGGACGGCGGCAATCGTCGTGGTTTTCGTCCTCTTCATGCTGATCAAGCGGGAGGATTTGCGCGACCGGATCATTCATCTGATCGGCCGCGGCCGGCTCAACGTCACGACCCAGGCGCTCGACGAGGCTGCCAGCAAGGTCACGGGTTATCTGACGATGCAGGTTATCATCAACGTGTCGTTCGGCGTGCCGGTCGGCGTCGGCCTGTATTTCCTGGGTTTGCCGAACGCGTTCTTGTGGGGGCTGCTGGCGACTTTGCTCCGGTTCATCCCGTATATCGGCGCCTGGATCGCCCTTTCGTTTCCGCTTCTGCTCTCGCTCGCCACGACGGAGACCTGGCGGGTGCCGATCGAGACGCTGGCGTTGTTCGGCGGCATCGAGCTGATTACGAGCAACGTGCTGGAGCCGTGGCTGTACGGGGCGCATACCGGGCTATCGCCGGTCGCCATCATGGTCGCGACGATCTTCTGGACGTGGCTCTGGGGCGGGGTGGGGCTTTTGCTGGCGACACCTTTGACCGTCTGCGTGGCGGTGCTTGGCAAGTACATCCCGAGCTTGAGTTTCCTGGACGCGTTGCTGGGAGACGAGCCGACGCTCTCGGCGGAAGAGCGCTATTATCAACGGCTCCTGGCCCTGGACCGGCGCGAGGCGAGCCAGGTGGCGGAAACTTACCTGAAGGAGCATTCGTTGACGGCGCTCTATTCGGCGCTGCTGGTGCCGGCCTTGGCGGCGGAGGAACGCGAGGATCAGAACGGCGGGCTGGATCAACGCCACCAGCGTTTCATTTTCGATGCAACGCGGGAAATGGTCGAGGAGTTCGGCAGCCAAACCCCTGCCAGCGCGAGCGCAAAAGCGGATAAGGCCAATGGGGCGGACATCGGGCCGGCCCCGCTGACGTTAGTAACGACGCTTTCCAAGCATCCGGTGTTTTGTCTGCCGGCCGCCGATGAAGCCGATGAGATTGTGGCGGTGATGCTGACGCAATTGCTGGAGCAGGAGGGCTACAAGGCGGAGTCGGTCTCCTTCAAGACGCTGGCAAACGAGATGGTGGAACAGGTCGCGGCGGCAGGCTGCCAGACGGTCTGCATTTCCGCGACGCCGCCGCATGACACGTTGCACACGCGTTATCTTTGCAAGCTGTTGCGCTCGAAGTTCCCGGCTTTGCATATCGTGGTGGGTTTGTGGGATGCGGAGCAGGACGAGGACAAGCTGACGCGCCGCCGCGAACGCCTGGCCGCCGATAAGGTGGTGACGACACTGCAGGACGCGCTAGAGCAGATCCGGCCCTTCGCGGTGTTGGAGGCGGCCGTTTGATGGTAAGGATCGCTCTCCGAGCGACTCCGAAGCTGTCCGGCAATGCGTCGAGCCCGTGCGGCGGCTTGATTGCCGGCTGGGTTCTCGAGACAGTCACGGAGTCGCTTGGAGAGCGATCCCTACCGTACTTGGAAGCCGCTACGCGGCTGGGCTAGAGCCGGATGGCTGCGGGCAGCGGGCGCGGGCCGTCCTGGTAGCCCAGCGTGGCGTCGATTTCCTCCAGCCGGCGGATCAAATCCAGTACCTCGCGGCGGGCGTACGGGCCGCCGGCGGCGCGGCAGAAATGCGTGCGGCAGCCGAATGGGCGATCGGCGTAGATCAGGCAGCGGTTGGTCGCGGGATCCAACATGGGACAAGCGCCGTTGACGCTCTCCGGCGGGCGCTTGCGGCCGGTGGCGCGCCAGGCGGCGGCGGCCAGCAGCGCTTCGCCGCGGGTCAGCGAGGGCATGAGTCCCGTGAGCTTGAACTGGCAGCAGCCGGCGACATTCGTGCAAGCGCGGTCGGCGGGGCGGCGTTCCAGATCCGCGTAGACGTCGCGCACTTGGGCCAGAGCGGCCGATACAGCGGTGGCGGCCACCGACCGGCCGGGCCGCGGCACCGCGCCTGCTTGGACTTTGTTGACCTTTGAATTTTCCACGGGCAGATTGATCATCTTACTTAACACATGCTCTCGTTCTCCACCTGCTGGAACTCTTCCCGACATCGCGAAGGTGGACCAATGCTGCAGGAAATTCTCGATCTCGGCTTCGATACGGTCGAATTAAGCCACGGCATCCGGGTCTCCCTGGTGGGCGGCATCCAGCAATATTACGATGCCGGCAAGGTGCGGATCAGCAGCCTGCACAATTTTTGCCCGCTGCCGCTGGAGGTGCAGGGCAGCTCGCCCGACTGCTACGAATTCACTTCGCACCGGCCCTTCGACCAGCGCCGCGCGGTCAAGCTGACCTGCCAGACGATTGATTTCGCGCATCGGCTGGGAGCCGGGTTTGTCGTCCTCCATCTGGGCCGGGTCGCGATGACCTCGGTGACGCGACGGTTGGGAGAACTGGCCAAGGAAGGCAAGATGGAGACGCGCGAGTTCGTCAAATTGAAGATCGCCGCGGTCAAGGAGCGCGAAAGCAAGGGGCCCGCCTACTTGCAGCGCGTCAAAACGTGCCTTATGCCAATCGTCGAACACGCGGCGAAACGGAACATCAATCTGGGCATCGAAGGCCGGTTTGGTTACGAGGAAGTGCCTTCCGAGCTTGAACTGCCCGTTCTGCTCGACGAGATCAACGCGCCGCACGTGGGTTACTGGCACGATTTCGGCCATATCCAGGTGAAGGAAAACCTGGCGTTCCTCGATCATTACGAGTGGCTCAAGTTTATCCGGCACCGGCTTTTCGGCTGCCATCTGCACGATTGCGCCTGGCCCACGGGCGACCATCGCGTGCCGTTTACGGGCGCGATCGATTATGACCGGCTGATCGCGCTGCTGCCGGAGAATTGTCTTTTCGTCTGGGAATTGAACCCGCGGGCGACGCCGGAGGAGATCCAGACGGGATTGGCGCGCTGGAAAGAGAAATTCGGCGCGAAGACCGCGCCGGCGGCGTTGTGACTCCCGGGTCTTCTCCCGCCCCGCCTTCCCTGGCGACGACGGTGCGCAAAGCCGCGCTGACCACCTTGCAGGTCGCGGTGACGCTGTTCGCGCTCTATTGGGTTTTCCGCAAACCGGGAGATCGCGCGGCCATGTTGCGGGATCTGCACGCCGCGGACTGGCGTTGGCTGCTGCTTTCGCTGCTGGCTTCGGCCATCTCGCCGCTTTCCGCGACGATCCGTTGGGGCTGGCTGCTGCGCGTGCAGGACATCCGGCTGAGCTGGAAGCGCGTGACCCAGCTCTACATGATCGGGTCCTTTTTCAATCTGTTCCTGCTGGGATCGACGGGTGGCGATGCGATCAAGCTCGTTTACCTCCTGCGGCAGGTGGAACCGAAGAAGCGGGCGGGCGGCGTGATGGCGGTCGGCATGGATCGGGTGATCGGCCTGCTGGCATTGATTATCCTGGCGACGGTGTTCGTCATCCTGCGCTACCGCTGGCTGACGCAGACACCGGCCGCTGCCGGTTTACTCGCGACGTTCGCGCTGATTATCGGGAGCGGGGCGCTGGGGGTCGTGGTGACGGGAGCGGTGGTGGGTTTGCGCGTGGCGGACAAGCTGCCTGCCGGCCTCCCGGGACGCACCAAGATCCTTGAGGGCGCAGCGGCGGTGCAGACGTATGCCCGGAGTTGGCCGGCCATCATCAAGTGCATCCTGATTTCGTTTTGCGGCCACGCTTCTTTCTTTTGCACGTATTACTGCGCGGCGCGTGCCTTGCATGCGGGCATTTCGTTCTGGGACATGGCGGTCATCCTGCCGATCGTCAACACCATCATCGCGCTGCCGATCAGCGTCTCGGGCGTCGGGTTCCGCGAGACGTTATATATCCGGCTATTGGGCGATCTGTGCGGGATCAGCGCGCCGCTGGCGACCTCGATCTCGATTGTCGGCTTCTTGAGCAGCGTCATTTTCTACGGGTTGTTGGGTGGGGTTTTCTACCTGTTCTACCGATCCTCCGATGATACCAGGCCGCTGCCGGCGCATCCGGAAGAAGTCGAGGCGCAGGTGGTCGAAGACACGCTCATCCACCCGGCCGGCGGCGGCGAGTAGCCAAATAAAACGCATCCAAGCGGACGTCCCCGGCGTTAGCCTTGGGGCGGGGCGTAATCGACTCCCGCGCCGCGCCGCATGCATACCACAACCGCCATAACCATCCGCGCTCCGCTGCCGCGAATCTTCGAGACGGCGGCCGATCTCTCCGGTTGGCCAGCCATCCTGCCGCACTACCGCTATATTCATTATTACGAGCGCGGACCGGAGCGAAACGTCGTCAAAATGGCCGCGCGCCGCTCGGGCATCCCGATTGCCTGGACCAGCGAGCAGATCATCGATCGTGACCGGACCGAGGTGCGCTTTACGCACCTGAAGGCGTTCACCAAGGGCATGCAAGTGGTCTGGCAATTCCACGAAACGCCCGAGGGCGTGCACGTAGAGATCGTGCATGACCTGAACTTCCGCGTCCCGGCGCTCGCGGCGCTGGCGGACCGAATCATCGGCGGCTTTTTCATCGATGCGGTGGCGGCGCAAACGCTGCGCTGCATGAAGGCGCACCTGGAAAAATCGTGAGACGCGCCGTTATCACCGGGTTGGGGCCAATTACGGCGATCGGCACGGGCCGGGAGGCGTTCTGGGACGGGTTGCGCGCGCAACGCAGCGGGATCGGCCGGCTGACGGCTTTCGACTCGAGCGAGTACAACGCGCATCATGCGGGCGAGGTGCGCGATTTCGATCCCACGGCGTTTTTCCCCCCGCACCGGCTCAAGCGGCTGGATCGCTACGCGCAGTTCGCCGTGGCCAGCGCCCGGCTCGCGCTGGAGGACGCCGGGCTGGAGTACTCGCCGGAGAATCCGCAAGCGCGCTACGGGGTGAGTTTCGGCACGGCGCTGGGCGGCATCGCGGGAGCGGAGTTTCAGCACGCGCATTTCCTGAAGAAAGGGACGCGCGGGGTCAACCAGACGCTGGCGTTGCAGGTTTTCGGCGGGTCGGCCCACACGAATATCGCCATCGAATGCGGCTTTCGCGGCGTGGGGACGACGAACTCGAACAGTTGCGCCAGCGGCACGGTGGCGATCGGGGAAGCGCTGCGCTACATCCGCGACGGGCTGGCGGACGTGCTGGTGGCCGGCGGGGCGGAAGCGCCGCTGAGCCCGCTGACGTTCAGTGCGTTCGCCTTGATCAAGACGATGAGCCAGTGGGAAGGCGCGCCGGCGGCCCGGGCCTGCCGGCCGTTCGACCGCACGCGCGATGGCTTTGTGATGGGGGAAGGAGCGGCGGCGGTGATCGTCGAAGAATACGAGCACGCGCGGCGGCGCGGCGCGCGGATTTACGCCGAGGTGCTCGGGTACAGCCTGAATAATGACGCCTACCACATGACCAGCCCGTTGCCGGGTGGGGAAAGCGCGATTGCCGCGATGCGGGACGCGCTAACCGACGCCCGGCTACGGCCGGAACAGATCGACGATATCAACGCGCACGCCAGCAGCACACAACTGAACGACGCCACGGAGACCTTGGCCATCAAAACCGTTTTTGGCGACCACGCGCGCAAAATCCCGGCCAGCGGGACGAAGGCGTATCATGCGCATCCGCTCGGCGCGACGGGAGCCATCGAGGCGGTCTCGGCGGCTTTGACGATCGAGCGGGGCTGGGTCCCGCCGACACTGCATTATGAGGAACCCGACCCGGCTTGCGATCTGGATGTCGTCCCGAATGAAGGCCGGGAAACGCCCGTGCGCTACCTGTTGAGCAATTCGTTCGGCTTCGGGGGCATCAATTCGTGCCTGGTCCTGGGCGCGGTGTAGTCGCAGGCTTGGCAGGCAGCGAAGCTGCCGGTCGTACGTACAGGTAGGGATCGCTCTCCGAGTGACTCCGAAGCTGTCTGGAAGCGCGCGTGGGCCGGTGCACCCGCTGCGTGGTAGCTGGGGTTCTCCAGACAATTACGGATTCGCTCGGAGGAGCGATCCCTACCTTTATTTGGAACCGCTACGCGGTATTCAATCCGCGCTCTAGCGCGCGGCGCGCGGGGACAAGCCGCTGATCGCCTTCAGGGGGTGGCCGCGGTAATCGAGCACCACCATCCCATCCAGAATCTGCCGCACGGTGACCGTCTCCCCGGGATGCCCGGTGATCGGCACCTGCTCGCCGACCCCGTAGGTCCTGCCGTTGATCACCGCCAGGGGAGGGAAGTCGACCGACGTGGAAGTCACGCGGAAATCTTCCGCCTGCACGTCGAGCGCCGGAGCTTCGGCCGGGCCGGTGGCCGTGGGCGTCCAGCCAATGGGCCAAAAGGGATTCCGCTGGCTGGCGGGTGGTGTTTCAAAGGAAGACTTGCGCGCCAGGACGTATTCCTTGCCGGAGGCGTTGGCCGACGCGGCCGGCGTGGCACCCTGGGCATGAATCACACCGGGCAGGAGGAGAGCGGCGCTCGCGCTCAGGAGCGCCCGCAAACGGGAAGAAGTCGTCATTTCTCAAGAGTGACGAGGTTGATCGTCACGTGTTGTTTCTCCGGGTTGTCGAGTTGGGTCGTGATTTGCAGATTGGTGATCTGGAGCAGTTTCTCCTCGTTCTCCAGGCCGGCGAGCGCGATGCCCAGTTGCGCGAAGCCGCTTTCGGGAACTTCCACCACCCATTTCTCGCTCTTTAAATCGCCCATGCCTGCTTCCGAAGCGGCCCCGCCGGCGGGATGGATGGTGGCATTCTTGAGGTTCTGGCGTTCCAGGAAATCATGCATCTTCGGCGGAAACCAGGCGATGGGCTCGCCGTCCGGGATCATGTCGTTGACCTGGGCGAGCGTTTCTTCGGCCGAACGCGCCTGCTCCTGAATGTTGCGGCTGCGCAAGGCGTGGCTGCGCGCATCGGCCAGCTTGGCGTCCAAGGCGTCGATGGCGACCAGGTTATTGGCGTCCGCCTTGCCCAGGGGGGTGATCAGGAACGTGAAGTAGCAATAGATCAAGCCGATCATCATCAGACCGCTCAGGATGATCTTCTGCCACTGATCCTTGGAGAACTTGTTCATAAGCGTTTAGGCTGGTAAGCGGGCGCGGAGGCGAGCACCGGTACCGTGGAATGCCTGTCTAGTTTGATATCGATGGAGAAACGCGCCGTCGGCACCTGTTTGCCGGCGAGCATCACTGTCGAGGAGGTTTCATCGAGGTTGCGGAAAGTCGCGACGGCCCCTTTGTACGAGTGCCCGAGCACTTCGGTAAGGGTGGTTCGGAATTGCTCGGCGGCCGCGCGCGGCACCGCTCCGGCGGCCAGGCCTTCCAGGACGACCGCCACCTTCTCATCCTTCGCGTCGCACGACCCGGCCAGGCTGATGATTTGTACGTTCGGCGGGACGGTCCTTTGCAGGTTCGACAGCAGAGGCGCCCAGTAAAACCGGTTGTCGATGCGTTGGCTGACGAGCGACGCGACGCCAAGCTTGTCACTGTAGACCTTGTCCTGCTCAGCGGCGGCAAGCGCCTTGGGCTCCTCCCGGGCCCATTCCGCCTGGCGTGAATCCATGTCCCGCTTGATGCTGGCGCTGCCGATGAGCCGGTAGCAGTAGAAGGCGACGAAAAGCAGGGCGACGCCCCCCAGGGCGAACAGGCCCAGCTTCAGGGGATCGCGCTTGCGTTGTTGCAGGAGCGCCCGCTCCTCGTGCAGAAGATTGATCGTCAGCGGCATAAAAAGTAGGGGAGCTAGGGGTTCAGGCCGCCACCAGGAGTTCCAACGCCGCGCCACAGGCGATGTTCAGATGGGTGCGTTCGCCGTCGAAGGCGGCCAGCTTGGCCTTGGGCAGTTCGACCAGGCAGTTCTGGAAGGGGTCCCAGGTGTCGCAAGCGATTTCCAGTTCATCGCTCAGGATTTGCAAGGGCATCAACGCCCGGACCAATCCGCCCGAGAAATACACGCGCGAGATGGCCTCCTCGCGCTGGCCTTCAAAAAAGCCGATGGAGCTGCGCAATTCGCGCGCCAGCGTGTACAGCGACGCCCGGCTCGCTTCCATCATGCCGGGATCGTTCTGTTCCACCAGCATGATGGCCGATTCCCGGTCGATGCCGTCACCACTGGTGATGGCGTTGAGGAAATCGTTGCCGCCGTATTCAATCGTCCGGGCCAGCACGAGCTCGCGCTTGGCTCCCACCATCACCCGGGTTTCGGAGTGGCCGATATCTACCAGCACGAACGACTCGCGCGTGAAGACATCCGCATGGGAATATTCAAACGCGTTGTAATTGCAGATCGGCGCCAGTTGCACCGCGTCCGCCGGGGTGCGGTTCTTGGTGAAAGCGGCGCTGACCTGGCTGAGCTCCGCGCGGGGCAAGCCGCCGACCAAGTAACGCGAAATGGAACGGCCGCTCGGGGTGGGGGCGGGCGCGGCGCCGGGTGCCGGGGCCGGGCCGTCGGGAATCTGATCGCAATCGAGAACGAAATTATGGCAATCCTGGTTGAGCAGCGCGAGGCCGTTCAGACGCAAGGCATCGCGCAGGAGCTTGGTCGGCGTGGTCGGCTGTTCAATGATGCGAATGAGAGCATCCGGGCTGGAGACCGCCGCCACGCAGCCCTTGCCACCGGCGCCCAAATCGCGGAAAAGCAGCTTCAAGTGGTGCGCCAGGGCGTCGGAACTGTCGGCCGGCCCGGCATCCGCCGTCGAGCCGCCGATAACGCGGCTGGCATAGCCGGTGACCGCCAGGCGGCCGCTCTTGCGCTGGAGGTGGACGGCTTTGAGCGCATGGCGCCCAAGGTCGACGCCGACTACGGAATTATAGGCTTTCGGCATAATACCTCCTTAAGCAAAAACCGTGACCAACAGAGTGGATTTGCGAAAAAAACCTGAAAAATCATTCGCACCCGCCGCCGCGGTTGCCCGGTAAAACCCCGTTCCCCGGGCGGACGGAACGTGCCGTGGCCGCCCCTGGCATTAATCCTGACAGCTAGGCGAAAAGACCTTCCTGCTCGCTGATCCAGATAAACATCTCCAGATCGTCCCCGTGTTTGAGGATCAGCTCCACCGGATCGTCCTGCAGGACGCTCGTGGCGATCCCGACCAGGAAAATGCGCAGGATCTCCTTCGGCAGCCAGCGCCGTTCGACGGCCGTCAGCGGCAAGTGGGTCACTTCATCGTAATGGTCGACCCAGATTCGCGCGTTGCCCCAGTTGAGTTCCCGCCATTCCCGCAAGTGCGAGCCATGGACCGAACGCAGGTGGCTGACCACGTTTTGCATGGCGTAGGCGATGTCGAAAATGCGCTCACGCTCCTGCACGAAGTCGTAGTCAACCACGGCGGCGATCTGGTCCGCCCGGTAGAGGACATTCCAGAAGTGGTAATCGCCGTGGATGGTCATCCAGGGCAGGTTGCCGATGATCCGCGGGTAATCCGGGATGATGGGTTCGAGCACCTGACGGGCGCGCCGGCAGACGGCCATCGCCTGCCGGCTGCGGGCATCCACGACCGCGCCGAGGTGGGCGATGGTTTCTTCGGCCTCGTTTAATAGCGTCCAGCATTGCTCCGGGCTGACGTCGTTGCGCATCTCCGGCGGCACCGGGGTTTTGCCGACGACGGCGTCCGCGAACATCCGGTGCAGATCGCCCAAGGCAGTCGCCGCGGCGTTCATGCGCCGCCAGTCCCGGTGCACCCCGGGATCGTGCGGCACGAAACGATGAATTTCGACAATGCGATCCCCCCAGGTAGTCCAGGTCGTGCCCGCGCGCGAACGCATGACCTCGGCCGCCGGGAAGCCGTGCGAGACCAGGAAGTTGATCAGCTTGTGCAGATACTCGACGCGTTCGCCGAACTCTTCGCCGTGCCGGGCGCGCAGCATGAACGTGCCGCGGCCGGTCTTGAAGGGATCAGTGGTGTTGCACTGGGTGGTTAGGGGCTTGTCCATCTGGATGACCCGGCCCAGATCGAATTCGTCCGCCAGCCGTTGCAACTGCGCCAGCGTCAGCTCCATCAAGCCGCGTGACCCGCGATAACCTTCCGGGTTGTACTTGAGTGTGCGCAGGAACTTTTCCACCGGCTGCGTGCTCATGGGAGGAAGCTTAGCCATGGGATAAAGTCCGGCCGGAGTCTGGAAGCAGCTGGAAGAAAACGCTAGCACTCAATTGAAAAGGTCGTTTCTTGTTCCGCCGCCGTGCGCGCACGATGTATCCCTGTCTGCATAGCATGATTCGATCCCGGCTTTCCCAGTTGCGGTGCGCCTAGGCAATGTCCAGGCTCGCGCGCAACTTTGCCGCCGCCACCGTCGACGGCCCCGGCACTTGGCGGCAGGTGGCGCCGCCGGCCGCCCCGAACCCGCCCAGTCCCTCGCGCCCGGACCTCGCGACGTATGTGGCGCGACTTGTGACTGTCGCTGTCGGGTTGAGCGCGGTGGTCTACGGGTATCAGGCGCTGCTCGATACTTCAGCGAGCCGTTTCATTTTCCATTTTCCCGTCCGCTACTTCCTCTACGGGGCGATTTTCCTGACCGCGACCACCTGGCTGCGGCGGCGCGAGTGGACGATGGCGGCGGTCGCCCTGGTCTGCCTGGAATATCTCCATGCGACCTGCCCGCCCTTGGTCCCCTACATGGTGGCTCTGGTCCCGACGCTGTACTTTTTACTGGGCAACGATCCGCGGCCCGGCCACTGGCAATGCATCCGGTTTTGGGCGGGCCTGATCTTCGGGTTGGTGCTTTTGCCGAAGATTATCCAGACGTACTGCCACCTGGAGCACGGTTCCTGGCTCGATGTGAATCAGAACTTGTTCGTCGGCCTGTTCCTGCGCTACGCCTACTATTTTTACGAACGGCGGCGCGGCCTGGTGCTTCCTGGGCAGTTTTGGGAGCACGTTTCCTACCTGCTATTCGTCCCCCAGATTACGGGTATGCTCAACTTCCCGCCCTCGGAAATGGCCGGGCGTTGGGGTTTTGAGTTTCGCACTTTGCGGCGCGGTTTCGCGAGTGCTGGCTGGGCCGCCCTGGAAATACCGGTCGTGTTGTGGCTGGAGCAAAGGGTGCTGCCGGCCTGGGGCTACAGCCGCGGCTATGCTGCTTTGCGCGGAGCCCCGGTTGGGGCCGTCTGGATTTGTTTGCTGGCCAGTTATCTTTACTGGGCCCTGCTGGTCAGCACCAAGTTCAACCTCATGGTGGCGCTGTTCCGCTTCTTCGGCGTGAACGTCGATGACAACTTCAATTGGCCCTTGCTCTCGACCTCGCCCATCCAGCTCTGGCGGCGGTGGAATATCTACAATCGCCGGCTGTTGCTCAAATTCGTCTACTTCCCGCTGGGCGGCAATCGCCGGTGGGTCTACCGGAACATCATGCTGACGTTTGTGGCGTCGGCGCTGCTCTTGCACACGGGATACCTGGGCTCGCCCTGGCTGGGAGTCGATCCAGGGCAGTTACGCGATTGGCTGCTCTACTTCAGTGCGCAAGGGCTATTGGTTTGCGCGGCGTACTGGTGGCATAACCGGCCATTTTGGGAGCGCCTGCCGGAGTTCTGGCGCTGGACGCTGGCCGGAGTTGGCTGGATGTTCACGCTCTTGAGTTCCGCCTGGCTCCATGTGTTGCCGCTGGCCGCGGGCGATCTCCTCAATATGAACGCAGCGCCGGTCGATAGCCTGAGCCAGCGATTGGCGTTGATGGGCAAAGCGCTCGGCTTCTGAGCCAGCGTGCCGGACAGTCACGGACTAGCGTGGGCCGGTGGCGCATGCTGCGCGGCCACGCTTTGCAAATACCACATCGCGCCGAGTCCGGCGGCGAACAGTCCCAGCAAAAGCAAAACGCAAAAGATCCGCAAAACCAGCACCGGAGCGCCGCTCGGCGAGCGGCGCTGTAGCCTCCGGGCCAACAACTCGCGTTCCACCGCCTCCAGGATCTGCGCCGGGTCGGACTCGCCGGCAAGCTTTGCTTTGGAGCCGGGAACTGTTATCGCCATCCACGGTGAGTCAGCAAATTCCCCGCCAAACTCCGCTAACTTGCCAGCCTTCGCCGCCGCCGTCCGGGCGGGCGCTCTGGAGTTACGTGGGACCGTTCGGTCTGTTCATTGCGCTACAGGAGTTGCCGGGCGTCTTGCGCGCCGCGACGTCTACCCCGGAGTTTTGGGTCTATCCGATCCAGACGCTCGCTTGCGCGACCCTGCTGGTTTGGTCTTGGCGGGCTTACCCCCGAGCCGCCAGCGGGCGGGCAATTGGACTCGGTTTGCTGGCGGGCGCCGCGGTTTTCATCCTCTGGATCTCGCCGCAAGCTTTCTTTCACGCCGCTCCCCGGGTCGCGGGCGGCTTCAATCCAAACCATCTGCCGGCCTTCACCGCCGGGCACCGCGAGTGGTGGTATCGGGTAACTGTCGCGCTGCGTTTTGCCCGCCTGGTTCTGGTGGTGCCGGCCCTTGAGGAAGTCTTCTGGCGCGGCTTTCTCTTGCGCTACCTGGTGCGGGAAGACTTTACCAGCGTCCCGTTCGGCACCTTTGCGCCGCTGGCTTTCGCAGTCGTGACGATTGGCTTCATGCTGGAACATAGCCGGCCGGACTGGCCTGCTGCCCTGGCCACTGGCGCCATCTACAACTTGCTGGCCATTCGCACCAAAAGCCTCCCCGCCTGTATCGCCGCCCATGCGCTGACCAACCTGCTCCTGGGCATTTACATCATGCGGACCGGGCAATGGGGCTTCTGGTAGGGGGAAGCGGCCGCGGCGCGATTGCTGCTCGCCAGGAGATCTCATGCAAGACGGATTCTTTCAAAAGGTGATGTTGTGTATGATTATTGCCGTGTTCGCCGCCGGCTTGGTGGAGTTTTACAAAACTTTTGTCGAAGGTGCCGATAAAGCTCTTAATGGCTCCCATCCCGCCGTACACATGCAGCTGCAGAAAAAGTAGGGCCGGCGGACCCCGGGCGGGCCGCCGCGCCTGCCCTCCGCGATGAAAATTGGCCTGGCGCAAATCAACACCACCGTTGGCGATCTCCCGGGCAACGCCGAGAAAATTCTGGCGGCCTACCAGCGCGCCGCCGCCGCCGGAGCGGAACTCGTCCTGACGCCGGAACTGGCCGTCACCGGTTATCCGCCCCAGGACCTCCTGTTCAAATCGCGTTTTGTTCCCGCGAACCTGGAAGTGGTGAACCGCTTGCAGAGCGCCGTCGGTGACGTCCCGCTTCTGGTCGGGTTCGTCGACGTGCAACAACAGGGGCGTCCCGGGCAATATTACCGCAACGCCGCGGCTCTGTTGCAGGCCGGAAAGCCGCCGCGGATCGTCTACAAATCACTCCTGCCGACGTACGACGTCTTCGATGATTCGCGCTATTTTGAGCCCGCGGACGTGGTCGCGCCGGTCGAGTGCAACGGCCGCCAGCTCGGCATCACCATTTGTGAAGACATCTGGTGCGAACCGTATCTGCCCCGGCCCTATTACGCGCGCGATCCGGCGCGCCTGCTGGTGGAGCAGGGCGCCGAAATCATCCTCAATCTCAGCGCCTCTCCGTTTCAGTGCGGCAAGCCGCGGCGGCGGTTCGAGATGCTTTCCAACCTCGCCGCCGAGTTCCGGCGGCCGGTTGTTTACTGCAATGCGGTGGGCGGCAATGATGAGCTGATCTTCGACGGAAACTCCTGCGCGTTCGATGCCCAGGGCGGCTTGCTGGGCACGTTGGCGCGCTTCGAGGAAGATGTCGCGGTGCTCGATCTTGCCAGCGCGGCCGGTCCGCTGCCGCCGCTGACGGAGGAACCGTCCGAGCTTTACCCCGCGCTCGTGCTCGGTTTGCGGGATTACTTTGCCAAATGCGGCTTCCACAGCGCGGTCCTGGGCTTGAGCGGCGGCATCGATTCCGCCGTGACCGCCTGCCTCGCGGTGGCCGCGCTGGGCGCGGAAAATGTCACAGGGGTCTCCATGCCCGGGCCGTATTCCTCGAAGGGCAGCGTCGCCGACGCACTCGCGCTGGCGGAGAGCCTCGGCATCCGCTGTCTCCAGGTACCGATCACCGAGCCGTTCGACGTCTTCAAACGTCAATTCACCGACATCTTCGCCGGCCGCGCGGAGGACAGTACCGAGGAAAACATGCAGGCGCGGTTGCGCGGCCTGGTGTTGATGTCGCTCTCGAACAAGTTCGGGTCGCTCTTGCTCACGACCGGGAACAAGAGCGAGTTGGCGGTCGGTTACTGCACGTTGTACGGGGACATGGCAGGCGGCCTGGCGGTCATCAGCGACGTGCCGAAGACGAGCGTCTACCGCCTGGCCAATTTCATGAACCGGGAACGGGAATTGATCCCGCTATCTTCCGTGGAGAAACCACCCAGCGCCGAGTTGAAGCCCAACCAGGTCGACCAGGATTCGCTGCCGCCGTACGCAACACTTGATAGCGTGCTCGCGCTTTACATCGAGGAGAACCTGAGCGCCGTGGATATCATCGCCCGCGGTTACGATGCCGCGGTCGTGCGCTGGATTCAGCGGCGCGTCGATCTCAACGAATACAAACGCGCCCAAGCTGCGCCGGGTTTGCGCGTCACGAGCAAGGCCTTCGGCAGCGGCCGCCGCATGCCTATAGCGCAGAGGTTTGTCGAATAAGCTCGCACCGCGCGGAAGGCGCCACCGGATCGAACCCTCTCGTTCCCTGTCCCCGCCATTTACTGCAGGTAAACTCCCTTGTAGGGATGGATATCCAGAAGATTGCCGTACCACCCTTTTACGTTCGTTAAGTGCAGGTTGCCGCGCGTGTAGAAATACATCGGGATAACCGGCACTTGATCCACCAGGATCGCTTCGGCCTGCTGGAAGACTTTCAATCGCGCGGCGGGGTCGGCCGTGCGCGCGGCCTCATCGATCAGCCGGTCGTATTCGGGATAGCCCCAGCCCGTTTGGTTGTTCCCGCCATCCGTCGTCATCAAGGATAAAAACGTATTCGGGTCATTGTAATCCCCGATCCAGGCGTAACGGGCGATTTGATAATCCTTTTCCCGCATGGTGGCCTCGAGCACTTTGGCCTCTGAATTTTGCAGGGTCACGTTGATGTGCAGGTTCCGGCGCCACATCTCCTGGATCGATTCGGCGATGCGCCGGTGGCCTTCGTTCGTATTGAAGTCCACCTGCAGCAGCGGAAAACCGGCGCCTCCCGGGTACCCCGCGTCCGCCAGCAACTGCTGGGCGGCGGGAATATCTTCGACGATTTTCTTGTCCGGCTGATAATCGCCGCCCGTGCCGGGTGGCACCAGGGTGAACGCAGGCGGCTGTCCGGCGCGCGTGACATCTTTCACCAATTTTCCCCGCTCGATGCTCATGGCTAAAGCCCTCCGCACGCGGACATCGTTCAAGGGCGGCTTTGTCACATTGAGCCGATAAAAATACGTCCCGAGGAAGGGCTCGAGATGCAGCTGCTCCGGATGTTCTCGGCGATAGGTATCAATCTTGTCGATCGGGATGGTCGAACTGATGTGCAACTCTCCCGCTCGGAAAGCGCGCTCCTCGGTATCCGGACTTTCGATCGGATAAAAATTGATGCCGTTGAGCCGCACGTTAGCCGCATCCCAATAGCTCGGGCTTTTCCTGACCTGAATGACCTGGTTGATCTTCCACTCCACGAGGGCGAACGGGCCGTTGCCGACAAAGTGCCCAGGCCGCGTCCACGGCGTGCCGCGCTCGTCCATCTTGCCCCATTTTTCGATGACGGATCGCTTCACCGGAAACCAGGAGTCATGTCCGATCAGGCTCAGAAAGTAAGGCGTCGGATAGTTCAGCGTGACTTGCAGCGTCAACGGGTCGAGGGCCTTGAAACCCACCTCATTGAAGTCGGTGATTTTGCGGGTATTGAACGCTTCGGCATTCTTGACCACCCAAAGCATATAGCTGTATTCCGCGCCTAAGCCGGGGGAGAGCATCCGTTGGTACGAGTAAAGGAAATCCTGGGCCGTGACTGGCCCGCCGTCCGACCAACGCGCGTTCGGGCGCAGATGAAAGGTGTAAACCGTCCCATCCGGGGAGATGTCCCAGCTTTGGGCCGCTCCCGGCGTCGGATGCAAGTCTTGCGGGTCCGCCGTCGTCAGACCCTCGAACAGACTCAGCACGATATTGAAATCTTGCTGGGAACTGATGATCTGGGGATCGAGATCGGTCGGCTCGGTCAGGTTGCCGAGCTGCAGGATTTGCTCGCGGTTGCCCGCCTGGACGGCCGTTTCCCGCCTGGCGCAGCCGGGGGAAAAAAGGAGCAGGCATACCCCAAGCCATCGCAGGGTGCGGCTGCCGGGGAACGAGGGTCTCTGCATCACTTGGGCGAGTTGAAACTCAGGTACGTATACCCCTGCAAGCTCTTCTCCCAACTGGCCAGCAGCTTCATCGCCTCGTTCGGCTTGAGCCGGTCCGTTTTGATGGCGGCATCGATCTGCGCCTTCATCAGCCGCGCCAATTCCGGCTGCTGCCATTGCGTCAGCGCCAGCACCTGCGCGATCGTGCTGCCCTCGATGACCTCCTCGATGTAGTAGCCGCTTTCCTCGTCGGCATCCAGGAAGACGTGCGCCTCATTCACCCGGCCGAACAGATTGTGCAGGTCGCCCATGATGTCCTGGTACGCGCCGACCAGGAACAATCCTAGGTAATAGGGTTCACCCGGGATCAATTCATGCAGCGGCAGCGTGTCCTTCACATCCTGCAGGTCGATGAACTTATTGATCTTCCCATCCGAATCGCAGGTGATGTCCACCAGCGTGGCGCTGCGCTCCGGCGGGTGCGAAAGCCGATGGATCGGCATGATCGGGAAAAGCTGGCCCAACGCCCAGTGATCGAGCAGCGACTGGAAGACGGAGAAATTGCAGAGGTACTGGTCCGCCAATTGATTGCCGAGTTCGCGCACTTCCTCCGGGATGTAGCGCATGCCCTCGAAGAAACCCACCACGTTGCGGGCGATCTGCCAGTAGATGCGCTCGACCTTCGCCTTCGTCTCGAGGTCGAGCAGCCCGAGCTCGAACATCGCCTGAGCCTGTTCCTTGTATTGCAAGGCGTCGTGCAATCCTTCCAGCCGGTTCTCCCGGCTGAGCGTCTTCAACGTCTCGGAGATGTCCTGCACCAGTTTCGCGTCCGTCTCGCGCACGTCCACCTTGTTGGCGGAGCTTTCCTTTTCGATGGCGCCGAAGGCCTCGATCACCAGCATGGAATGATGCGCCACCAGCGCCCGCCCGCTCTCGCTGATGATCGTCGGGTGCGCAACTTTCTCTGAGTCGCACACGTCCATGATGTTATAGACGATGTCGCGCGCGTACTCCTGCAGCGTGTAGTTGGTCGAGCTGTCGAACGCGGTGCGGGAGCCATCGTAATCCACGCCCAGCCCGCCGCCGACATCCAGGTAGCCGAGTTCGTGACCCATCTTGGCCATCTTCGCGTAAACGCGCGCGGCCTCGCGCACGGCGCGTTTGATCGTGCCGATGTCCGGCACCTGCGAGCCGACGTGAAAATGCACCAGCCGCAAGCTGCCGGCCAGGCCCTCGGCCTTCAGGTAGTCGCTGGCGCCCACCAGTTCCGCGGTCGATAACCCGAACTTGGCGTTCTCGCCGCCGCTCGTGGCCCATTTGCCCGCGCCCTTGGTTTGCAGGCGGACGCGCAAGCCCACCAGCGGCACCACGCCAATCTCCCGCGAGATTTCCACGATCTGGCGCAACTCCTCGATCTTCTCGACCACCAGGATGATCTGCTTGCCGAGCTTGCGGCCCAGCAGCGCGTTCTGGATGAACGCCCCATCCTTGTATCCGTTGCAGATGATGATGCTTTCCGGGTCGCGATGCACCGCCAGGGCGGCGAACAGCTCCGGTTTGCTGCCGCATTCCAGCCCGAAATGGTATTCCGCGCCGGCATCGAGGATTTCCTCCACCACCTCGCGCAGCTGGTTGACCTTGATCGGGAAGACGCCGCGATAGGGCTTCTGGTAGCCGGCTTCGGTGATCGCGCTGTCGAACGCCTTGCAGATGGTGTGCACGCGATGGCGCAGAAGATCCTGGAAGCGGATAACGAGGGGAAAGCCGAGCCCCTGTTCCCGGGCTTCGCTGACAACGTCCATGATGTCGATGGCGGCGCCTTGGTCCTTGAGGGGAGCGACCTGCAAATGGCCGGCCGCATTGATCGAGAAATAGCCCGCGCCCCAACGATCGACGTTATAGGCGGAAGTGGCCGAGGGGATGTCCCAGTCAATGCCCGGTTTGATCATGAGTGGCGCACGTTAGTACCGCCGTAATTGAATGCAATTGGCGGAATGTTAAAAAAGCGGGGCGTCCGGCGCGCACTCTGGCGGCCTGCGTCTCCCTGGGGGTTGCCCGCTCCACGACCATCCTGTACAAGTGTGCGCCGTGGCCGCGCCTCCTCCCAACCGAGACTTCCGACCCGTCCCTGCCGGGGCTCCGCGGCGGCGCTGGCCCTGGTGGAAACGCATCCTCGTCAGCCTGGGGCTCTTACTGCTGCTGCTGGTTCTCCTCTATCAGCCGATTCTTTGCGCCGTGGTCCCCGTGGCCGCGCGGATGATCGGGGCCCGGCAGCATCTCCAGGTCGGCTTAAAACTCGGCGGCACCATTTTCACCGGGTTGCGCATCGAGAATCTCCAGGTCACCCCCACCGCTCCCGGACCGATCGAGAAATGCCAGGTGGGCCTGCTGGAACTGCACTACAGCCTGCCCACGCTCATCCGCCACGGCCTCAACTCCGCCTTCATCGCCGATGTCACGCTGCACGACGCCGAGATTATCTACGATCCCAGCAAGTCGCCGCCGCCCGCGCCCAAGAAAAAGGAGCCTTTCTCCCTGCCGCCGCTCCCGTTCCCGGGCCAACTCAACCTGCGGAACATCAGCTTCCTGATGCGCGCCGCGCCGGTCGAGACGGCGAAGGCCACCGGCCAGGCCGCCGCCGCGTCTTCGAATGTGCCCGCGCCGGTCGCGCCCATCGTCTCCGGCGCCACCACGGCGGCCGTCGACCAGGGGCTGCTGATCAGCAACTTGAATCTGGACCTGGAGCCGGACCGGGCCGGCGAACTGCGCGTGGCCGAACTGCGCATTCCCGGCGGCCCCGATCTCCAAAACGTGGCCGCCGCCACTTCCTACCGGGAGCGCGATCTCCAGCTCTCGAATCTAACCCTGTCGCCGGACATCCGCTGCCGCACGCTGAGCATCGATGCTTCCAAGCTCGAGCAACAACTCCTGGGCATTTCGCTCGATGCCGACCTCTTCCAGGGCCGGGCGGACGTCACCGTGCAGGTACAAGGCATCGGAAAACCGCCGCAGGCCCACGTGCAAGTCAATGCCGGCGGCATTTCGCTCGCCGCCATTCACGATTTTCTCAAGCTGGACGCGCCTTTGAGCGGCACGCTGGATCACGCCGCGATCCGTTTCGATGGCCAGTCGGACCAGCCGAATTCATGGACCGGGCGCGTGGACGTGCACGTGGCCCAACCCGCCTTTGGCAGCACGGCGTTGGATGAGGTCGTGCTGGGCGTGGCGCTCAAGGACGGCGCCGTGCAAGTGGAGCGCGCCGATGTCGTGCAAGGCGCCAACCAGGTCGCCGTGCGGGCGCAGATCGCGTTGCCCGCGCAGATGGCCGATCTGCCGCGCAGCACCGGCCACGGCACGGTCGAGATCGTCGCTCCGGATTTCGCCAAGCTGCCGGTCAAGTTGCCGCAGGAACTCGGGGGGGCCTTGACTTCCAGCGGCGATTTCTCCCTGGCCGATGGCAAGGTGAAGGCGAACCTCAAGGGGCACGTCCAGGACCTGAACGTGCCCGCGCAGAAGGCGACGATCAGCGGGGTGGATTTTGCGGTCGAACTCACCAAAGTCCTGCCGGCCGGGGCCACCGCGGCGCCCGTCGCGCCGAATGCCCCGCCGCCCCCGGCCAAGCCGTTCTTCGACGGCTTGCAAACGCACGTGAGCGCGGCGGTCAACCAGATCCAGTTCGGCGATTACCGCATCGACGGTATCAACCTCGCGCTTAGTACGGACGAGGCCAAAGCGAAACTGGAGTCGATTGAGATCACGCGCGGGAGCAATCGCGTGAACGTGGACGGCGCCTACCAGTTGCCCGCCGACTTCGCCGCTTGGCGGCAAAATCCGCTGGATGTGGACTTGAGCATCGCCGCGCCGCAACTCAGCCAGTTTTCCGTCACCCCCACCGGTGCTCCGCCGGTGCTCGAGGGGCAGCTCGACGCCAAGGGGAACGTCACGTTGCGGCAAGGGGCGTATAACGGCGGCTTTGACCTGACCGCCAGCAACGTGCAGGCGAAAGGCGCGAAAGTAGAATCGGCCGATGTCCAGATCGGCATCGTCAACAGCCAGGCAACGATCCGCTCCGGCACCATCCGCTTCGACGACAAGAACACTATCAACCTGACGGGCGAGGCTGCCTTGGCCGCGCCGTATACTTTCAACGCCGGCTTCACCGTGGACCTCCCGGAGCTGGCGCGCTTTGAGCCGGTGTTGCGGGCCAACCACGTGGACACACCTATTGCCGGGTCGTTGCAAGTCACTGGCCACGGCAACGGTCATCTCGCCACCGCGCCGGGCAAGGACGATCGGCAGATCGCGGGAGATTTCGACGTGATCGCGCGCAACGTGCAGGCGCAGGGCGCCAAGATTGAAAGCGTCGATACGAACATTGTCATCGCGGACAATCAAGCCACCATCAAGACGGGCCAGATCAAGCTGGATGCCAAAAGCGCCATCACCTTCGGCGGCCAGGCGCATTTAAGTCCGCCTTACTCCTACCAGGGTAACCTGAACGTCGATTTGCCCGATTTGAACACCTTTGCGCCGTTGCTCAGCGCGCACGGCGTGGCCGGCAAGTTAGGCGGCGCCATCCATGTGGCCGTGCAGGGCAGCGGCCGGATGGCCTCAAGCCCGCAGGCGAACGATCAGGCGCTCGACGGCACGATCGACCTCATCGGCAGCGCGGTCGAGGCCAAAGGGCTCAAGATCGAGAAGATCGACGGGCACATCGTGGCGGCCAACAATGAGGCGTCGATCAAGACCTTCCAGATCCGGTTCAACGACAAGAACACGATCGACCTGGGTGGCGACGCGGCCATTCGTGCGCCGTTCGACTATCACGCCAACCTGAACGTGCAGTTGCTCGATCTGAAAGTCTTCGAGCCGGTGCTGAAAGCCGCGCAAACGCCGCCGGTCGCGGCCAAGCTCGGCGCGGCCGTGGGGGATAAGAAGCCGGTCGTGGCCAACCCGGAATTGGCCAAGCATTCGCCAGACGGCCAGCCCGCGCTGACTCCCGCACAGAAGGCGCACGCGAACGCCATTGCCAACACCAAGGCGGGCCGGCTGGAGCTGGCCGCGCGCGCCCGGCAGGAAAATGCCAAACGCCCCGTGCCGCCGCCGGAGCCGAAAATGAGCGGTACCTTTACCGTGGCCTGGCAGGCGCAGGGGAATTTCGCCCACGATGAGGCCGGGCCGCGGTTCTCGGGCGGCGCCAAAATCCAGGCACACCAGGTCGAGGTCAACGCGCTGGGCCCGGTCGAGTTGAATATCGAAGGCAAGTACGACCAGCAAGTGGTGGATTTCCCGACGTTCTTTGTCAGCTCGAACGGCTTGGCATTGAGCAGCACAATCGGACTCAAGGATGCCCTGGCCCGGATCGATAATATCCACTTGCGCCAGGGCCAGACCGATCTGCTGGCTGGCTATCTCCAGGTGCCGCTCGATTTGCAGAAGCTTTCCGCGCCGGAGGGGCCGGTGCCTGACGTCGACAAGATCGATATCAACATTGCCTCCAAGCCGCTTTCGCTCGAGACGCTTTTCGCCGGACTGGACAAGAGCCAACCCGCCCCCGCCCAAGGGACGGTCGAGCTTGGCATCCTCGCGCATGGCAGTCTCTCGAAGATTCTGGCCGAGGTAAAGGTCCAGGGCCGCCAGTTGCGCGTGCCCGGCAAGGAAGGACTTGCGCCGGCCAATCTCGATGTCGATCTGCTGCTCAAGGACGACCGGTTGACCCTGGATACCGAGGTGCATCAGCCGCAAATTCAGCCGCTCACCATCAAAGGAAACGTCCCTCTCGATCTCAAGACGATCCTCAGCAGCAAGCAACTCGATCCCGCCTCGCCCGTTGCCTTGGCGATTGAACTCCCCCGCAGCAGCCTGGCGTTCCTGGCCAAGGCCGTCCCGGCGGTCCGCTTTATCCAAGGCGACGTCCTGACCGATATCAAAGTCGGCGGCACCATCGAGCGTCCCACCTTCAGCGGCCTGGCCGAACTCAACGTGCCCGCCGTGCGCGCGGAAAACATCACGGTGCCCTCGGTGCGCGATTTTCAGGCGCGCCTGGTTTTCGCCGATAAGCAACTGCGCTTCGAACACTTTGGCGGCGACATCGGCGGCGGCAAGTTCAGCCTGGATGGGCACGTCGATTTCGCCACCCTAAAAAACCCGATGCTCCAGTTGGCGGCCAAAGCCGATAACGTGCTCGCCGTGCGCGACGACAACGTCACCGTGCGCGTCAACGCCGACGTAAAAATCACCGGCCCACTGGCTGGTGCTACCGTGGCGGGTCAGATCGGCCTGACCAAGAGCAAGTATCTGAAGGATATCGATATCGTCCCGTTGAATCTGCCCGGCAAACCCGCGCCCCAGCCGCCGGCGGAAGCGGAAGCGGATCCCGATATTTCGATCGGCACCGCGCCACTGAGTAATTGGACGTTCGATCTGGCCATCAAGACGGACGATCCTTTCCTGGTCCGCGGCAATCTGGCCGCCGGCGCGGCAACGGTGGACTTGAAATTGCGCGGCACCGGTTTGCATCCGCTGCTGGACGGTTATGTCTCAGTCGATCATTTGGTTGCGACGCTGCCTTTCAGCCGGCTCGAGATCAATAACGGCAACATCTCGTTCACGCCGGATCAGCCGCTGAACCCGGTGGTCGATCTGACCGGTACTTCGACCATCAGCACTTATCTGATCACGCTCTATATCTCCGGCCGCGCCAAGTCGCCGACCATCCTGTTTACGAGCGAGCCGCCGCTGCCGCAGGAACAGATCGTCTCCTTACTTGCGACCGGGTCGACGACCGACCAATTGGCGGGCAATAGCGAGGCGCTGGCGGGCAAGGCCACGTTGCTCGTGCTACAGGATCTTTATCGCCGCACTTTCAAAAAGAAGGGTTCGCCGGATACCGAGCCCAAAGCGACCCTGGCCGACCGCGTGAATCTGGATGTCGGCGACGTCGACCCGCAGACGGGCCGGCAGGAGGTCAGCGCGCGCTTCAAGATTACCGATACCGTCCAATTCCTGGGCGATTTCGGCATCGAGGGCGATCTGCGCGGGCGCATCAAGTATTTGCTGCGCTTCCGCTAACCTGAGCAAACAGATGCCTGCTTCCAAGACAACACCTGGTGCGCGCTGGCAGCGGTTGGCCGTAGCGGCGCTTTTCGCCGTGCTTTTTGCCTCCTGCAGCGCGTTTCATCCGCACCATCAGGAAGGGGCTGCCACCGTGGCGCAAGCGGGCGATGTGGCGGTGCATTTTACCGGTGTGGCGGCTTTTCCGGTCAGCGAATTGCAAGACGCGCTCTCCGACGCCTTGAGCGAAGTCAAGACCGAAGGACTGAACGCCGCCACGGCCGACGACGCCTCCTTTTTCCTGGAGCTCTATTATCGCAAGAACGGCTACGCCTTTGTCGACACGAGCTATACAATTGATAATCCCAAGCAACTGACCTTGAAGGTCGCCGAAGGCCCGCTAGTGACGTTAGGTGATATCGGCATTAGCGGCAACGAGCACTACAAGGATCCGACGAACTTCCAGCAGTACATCATCGGACAAACGCGGGAGCGGTTTCCTTCTTCCAAGAAGGTCTATCCTTACGTCGAGGCAGACGTGGAAAAGGGCACCGAACTCATCCAACGCTTTTATTTGGCTCAAGGTTATCTCAATGCCAAGATCAGCCCGGCGGTGGTCGCTTATACCGCCGACCGCTCGCGCGCCAATCTCTCCATTGCCGTGGTCGAGGGCCGTCAGTACCACTTCGATGAAGTGGAAATCGCCGGCCAACTCAACTATCCGCCGGCGGAGATCCGGGCTTTGATCGCGGACCAGATTCAGATGCCGTATACCAAGCCGCGCGTCGATGAAATGCAGCGCAAACTGCAGGACTACTATAAGCGGCACGGCTACTACACGGCCGTCGTGACCGCTACCAGTGACCCGCTGCTGGCCGATGCGGACAATCGCGTGCCGACCAGTTTCCTGGTCGAGCCAGGCCCGCTTTACCACTTCGACGGCACGCGCATCACCGGCACGGACCGGCTCAAGCCCGATTTCCTGCGAAACCGCTTCCGTAAACTCTCCGGGCAGGTCTACGATCCAGCCAAGCTGGATGAAGCCTACCAGCAGATGATCCGGACGGGGCTCTTTAGTCTCCTGCGCGTGGATCCCGTCGTGCAGCCGGACAACACGCTGCGCCTGGATATCGGCGTCAAGGAAGCCAAGGCGCGAGAGATCGGGTTTTCGCTCGGCTATGGAACGTTCGACGGCGCTCTCGTCGGTTTTGAAATTCGCGATCGGGATTTTCGCGGCACGGGCCGGCCGATCAGTTTCTCGGTGGATTATTCCACCCGCACCTTGAGCGGCCAATTGCTTTATCTCGACCCTTACCTCTTCGAGACAGATAACCAACTGCGGCTGCGGTTGAGTGCCTTGACCAGCAACCTGGATTCCTATGACAAATCCGAGGTAGGCGTGCTGGCCGAGATCGTGCGGCCTATTACCAAGAAGGTAAAGGTGAGCGTCTTCGCCCAATCCAAGGAGGTCAATATCACCAGTTTTTCGATTGACCCGGTAAATGTGGGTAAGCAGGCCTACGTGACGGATCAACTAGGTGTGACCGCGACCGTGGACCTGCGGGATAATCCGGTATCACCCACCAAAGGGTTGATCACGGATGGCGCCTTCGCCCTGTCGTCCAAAGATTTCGGCGGCGACGAGAATTTCGTACGTGGCACTTTCCGGGTGACGTATTACCAGCCTATCGGAAAAACGAAGCAGTCGCTGCTGGTCGGTTTTCGCGCCGGCGTGGTAGCGCCGTTCGGCGGCAGCGACGGCTCGTACCTGGTCGACAACGACAAAGATCCGAAGACGCCCGAAGTGCCGCGGGGCAGCATGTTCCCGATTGACGAGCGCTTTTTCAGCGGTGGCAGCACGAGCGTCCGGAGTTTCGAGGAACGGTATTTGGGCCCGTACGATAAGAATTCCGGCCTGCCGATTGGCGGGCAAGCCTTTACGATCTTCAACCTGGAATACTTGTTCCCGCTGGTGCTGGCGGATTTGCGCGGCGCGATTTTCTTCGATGCGGGCAATTTGCTGCCGCGTTATCAGGAGTTCGGCTTCAACGACGAGCGTTATGCCATCGGGCCGGGCCTTCGGTATAACCTCCCGATCGGCCCCTTACGCATCGATTACGGCGTCAATCCCGACCCGCATCGGCATGAGGCGTTTGGAGCGTTTCAGTTTAGCTTCGGCTACGCGTTTTAATGGGCGACATCCTAGCCCTTCATCCATTTTGCGGCTGGCTTCGAGCTTGATCTCGATTCGGTTTCCAGGAACATTGCCGGGATGGCCGCCACTACTTTGCCTATCGATCAGATGAAGGTTGGAGAGAAGCTTATGGCGATGGAATCTCTTTGGGATAGCCTTTGCCAGGAGGAGGCACAAATTCCCGTGGAGGAGTGGCACAAGCAGGTGCTCGACGAGCGCCGCCGGCAGATTGAGACTGGCGAGGCGAAGTTTTTCGAATGGGATACGGCGAAGGCCAACATCCGCGCTCGGATTTCATGAGGATTGAAATCCTCGACAAAGCGGAAAACGACCTTGTCGAAGGCTACTTGTTCTACGAAGCGCAACAAGCCGGTTGGGCAGCTACTTATTAGAAAGCCCCTATTCGGACATTGAGTCGATACGGCTGTACGCCGGGATTCACAACTTGGCGTATCGGGACTATTACCGCCTGGTCTCCAAGAGATTCCCGTTCACAGTCTTCTACACTCTCGCCGGCGAAACGGCCTTAGTTCACGCCGTCGTCGATGCTCGCCGGCACCCTGCCTGGATCAGGGATAAGGTCTTCAAGTAAATCCGCGAGATCTTGCAGCATCCACACAGGCTGGAAGGCTGCCGGTGCGGCCGTGGCGTGGCGACCCACAGGACTCAACGCATGAAGCCTGCGCCTGAGCCGGAGTTATCCGGCGTGGCGGCGGGCTTGGCCGACTGCTTCTTCGGCGCCGGCGTGGGTTTCGCCTCGGCTTTGACTTCCTTCTTTGGCACTTCGTGTTTGGGGGCTTCTGCTGTCGTATCGGGGTTATCCGCGGGGTGTTTGCGCGACGCCTGGGCCACCTTTGAAGCGGTGTGGCTGGTCTCGCTAGGATGAGGAGTGGGGGCGGTCGCGGCTGCCGTTGTTTCGCGCGGCGGAGGCGTGGAGATCGCCGGCGTGGCGGCAACGGCCGGGGCCGGCGTGCTCGCGACCGCGGCGACTTCCGCCGGGGCCGGCGTAGGAGCGGGAGGAGGCGTTGGCGGAGTGTTGATCTCCATCGCGGCGGGGGTTGGCACGACGGCGACCGGCGGCAGAACCTCGGGAGTCGGGTTCGACTTGATCTCGGCAACTGCCGGCGCAGGGGTCGCGGGGGGAGGGGCAACATTGGCGGCGGCAGCCAGCGTTGCTACCGGTGGTGTCACCGTGGAAACGACAACTGGCTTCGTCGTGGCAGGGGTCTCGATGGGTGCAACAGGTACATGGGAGGGACGCAGAAAAACGACTGCTGCCAGCCCGCCCGCGAGCACCACCGCGCCAACTCCGGCCAGCACGCCTTTATTCAAGCCAGGCGCAGGGCGTGGTTCGGGCGCGACTTTGATGACCGGCTGGCTTTGGGCGACAGCGGCCAGTTCCTCGCTCGCGGGGGCAGCTTGCACCGCCGCTACGCGGGATTCCCTGGCGGCCTGTGCTTTGGCCGCCTCGGCTGCCGCGGTCTTGCGCGCCTCTTCCGTGGCACGTTTCTCGGCCGCAAGGCGGCTTTTTTCCGCCGCCCGCTGCTCGGCGGCGACGCGGGCTTCTTCGGCGGCCTGCTTTTTGGCGGCGTCCCGGGCCGCGTCGGCTGCCACCTTTTCGGCGGCGAGCCGGGCTTTCTCGGCGGCGCGTTCGGCGGCGACGCGCGATGCTTCCGCCGTCCGCAATTCGGCGGCCACTCGCGCCTCTTCGGCGGCTTTCAGCCGGGTGGCTTCGCGGGCTTCGTCGGCGGCCCGTTTTTCGGCTGCCAGGCGTGCCTTCTCGGCCGCGCGCTGCTCGGCCAGGACTCGAGCCTCTTCTGCGGCTTTCAACCGGGCGGCCTCACGCGCCTCGTCGGCGGCCTGTTTCTCGAGCGCCCGCTGGGCGGCGAGACGCGCTTCTTCCTCGGCGCGCAGCTCCGCGGCGATGCGCGCTTCCTCCACCGCGCGCAAGCGGGCGGCTTCCCGGGCCTCATCGGCCGCCTGCTTATCGAGGGCGCGCTGGACGGCAAGTCGTTCTTCCTCCGCGGCGCGCAGCTCCGCGGCGACCCGCGCTTCCTCCGCCGCAATGAGTCTGGCTTGTTCGCGGGCCTGCTCGGCGGCTTCTTCTTCAGCGGCGAAGCGGGCTTCTTCTGCCGCGCGCTGTTCCGCCAGGATCGCTTCTTCCGCCGCCTGAGCTTCCAAGGCGAGACGCTCCTCCTCAAGTTCCAGCTGCCTGATGGCCGAAAGCGCTTCTTCCGCCGCTCGCCTTTCGGCCGCCTGGCGGGCACCGTGGGAAGCAAAGAGTGACAACTCCGCCGCCTGCAAAATAGCCGCGATGCTGGCCTCTTCAGCCGCTTTGGCCTCGGCGGCCGCCTGCGCCTCCGCAAGCACCAATTCCTCTTCCGCCCGGCGGGCTTGCTCGGCGGCGCGTTGCTCGGCTAGAATGCGTTCTTCCTCGGCGGCACGTTGTTCGGCAGCCAAGCGGGCTTCTTCCGCGGCGCGTTGTTCGGCGAAAATGCGTTCTTCCTCGGCGGCGCGTTGCTCGGCAGCCAGGCGGGCTTCTTCCGCGGCGCGTTGTTCGGCTAGAATGCGTTCTTCCTCGGCAGCACGTTCTTCGGCGGCCAGGCGCGCTTCTTCCGCGGCGCGTTGTTCGGCTTGAATGCGTTCTTCTTCGGCGGCACGTTCTTCGGCTGCGGCGCGCGCTTCTTCGGCCGCCTGCTGTTCGGCGGCGGCGCGCTCTTCTTCCGCCAGCCGCGCTTCCTCGGCCGCCCGCAATTCGGCCGCAAGCTTCTCTTCCTCGGCGAGCCGGGCTTCCTCAGCGAGCCGGGCTTCCTCAGCCGCGCGCTCTTCAGCCTCCGCAGCTTCCGCCGCCTGGCGCAGGGACGTGGCGGTCGAGCCTGCCTCCTCATCCAGCAGCAGCGTGCCTCCCAGATCGTCCGCCGGCCCGTCCTGGATCATCGTTTCGGCCAGATCCGTGTGCGTCAACGAACCCGCGGACGCACTGGCCGGCGCTTCAGGCGCGATGACCACCCCGCTGGTCCGGCACAGCGCCTCGAAAAACTCGGTTCCCGTCGCAAAGGCCGGATTTGGCGAGAGCACCTGGCGCAAAATGCCGTTGGCCGCTTCATTGAGCGACGGCAGCGCGACATAGCGCACCGTCCGGCCGTCGCGGGAACGTCCCACGGCAGGAGGCGCCCCGCTCAAAAGCTCGTAAACCAGGGCGCCGAGCGAAAACAGGGAACTGCCCTCCACCAGTCCGCGGATGCTCGTCTGCGTATCGCGCCCGAGCGACGGAGCGTCCGGCATGACGGTCATGTCGCCCGACCAAGTGACGGAATCCCCGGCTTCCCGGGTGATGCCGAGGGCGTCGAGCTTGAGCGAAAACTCCGGCCACCGCTCCAGCGTCGAAGTCAAGATCGTGCGGCTGACCGGCGTCCCACTGCCGGAGGTCGCGCTCGGGAAATGCGCCAGAATCTGGTGCAAGCTGAGTTCCAGCCGGTTCAAGCCGTGCGCGTTGGCATGATCTGCCGCGGCCACGATCTGAGCGAGCAGCCGCAAGGTTTCCTTGACCGGGAGCTGACCGCGGCTGCGCAGCACATCCACCAACGAAAATCCGTTGACCCATTCCTCGACCAAAAACCGGCTATCGGCGGCCTCGGCGAACTCGATCACCTCCCGCAAGTGCGCGTGCGGGGCGGCTTGCAGCCTGGCGATCGTCTCTTCCAGCCGGCGGCGTTCCGCGTCCAGCGCGAGTACGCCCAAATGGAACACCTTGACCGCCACCGGCCGCCGCCCGCGCGCCAGATCCAGCGCGCGAAAAACGCGTCCGTTCGTGCCTTCGCCCGCCTGTTCCGCCAATTCGTAACGGCCGGCCAGCAGTGTGCCGGCGCCGGGCGCGACAGCCGGTCCCGCAGCGGAATCGGACGCCGCACCTAACTGGGACGACGACGTCTGGCTGGCGGTGGCCGTCCGGCTCGCCGAGGTTTCCGTCGCCGCCAGATGGTGCAAGGGCGCCACGGCGCTGGGCTGGCTGAGTTCCGGCGGCAGCGCCTTCATGCACGCCTCGATCTCCCGGCGCAGCTCGATGGCCGTCTGCGGCCGTTCGTCCGGATCTTTCTTGAGGACGTGGGCCAGGAGCGCGCGCACCGGCTCGGGCATGGCGGCCACGTGATCCCAGGGCGGGGGCTTGGTCATCTGCTGGATGAACACGCTCCCGAGCGGACCGGTAAACGGCGGCCGGCCCGCCAGCATGAACCACATCGTCACACCCAGCGAATAGATGTCCGAACGGACATCCAGGTCCTTTTCCTCGAGCTGTTCGGGACTGGCGTACTGCGGGGTGCCGACAAAGCCGCCGATCGTGATGTTGGCGCTGCCCTCCCCGCCGATGGCGGAGCGGGCGAGGCCGAAATCGATTACTTTGACGACGAACTGATCCTCTTCGTCGTCCTCGCGGGCGACCATGATGTTGGCCGGCTTGATATCGCGATGGACCAGCCCCTGGCGGGAGGCCGCGCCAAGCGCGCGGGCCACCTGGAGGGCGATCTCCAGAGCGTCCGCCACGTTCAGGGCGGAGCCTTTTTCCTTAACCATGGTTTCGACGGTCAGGCCGTCGACCCATTCCATGGCGTAGAAGAAACTTTGTTCGTCGTTACCCAGGTGGTAAACGCTGGCGACGTTGCGGTGGCGCAGGCCGGCTGCCGCGCGCGCCTCGCGCAGAAAACGCGCCCGGGCGGTCTCGCTGTCCAGGTGGAGGGCGTTGATGACTTTCAGCGCAACATCGCAGCGCAGATTGGTGTCGAACGCCTTGTAGGTGACGCCCATCGCGCCGCGTCCGAGCTCGAAAAGCGTCCCGTCCGGGCGCCGAAGCACCTGGTAATGCTGGAACGTTTCGGTCTGTTGACTGGCGGCCATCGCGCGGAGAAAGCGATTTCTCCAACCTTTCCTGTAGCTAAACCGGGGCCAATACGCAAGACCGGAAGGTGGTGTCTGAATTTGCTTCTTGTAGCCAAGGCGCTCTGTCGTCGCGTTGGAACGCGCTCCGTATCCAGACACGGCGACGGGGCGCCATAGCTAAAAAAAACCAAACTGAGCCACTACGCGCGGTCCGGACTGGAACCGCCCGCGATCCCGGCGAATATTCATCGAATGAGACCCCTCCCTGCGTTCCGTCAGATTTTTTCCGTCGCACTATGCGCCACCGCCATCATGTTGCCGGGTCTGACCGCGGCCGGTGCGGCCGAACCGAAGCTCGAACTCAAGGACAACGACGTCTGGGTCATGGCCGGGGACAGCATCACCGCCCAGCGCCTGCACACGAATTACATCGAGGCCTTTTACCGCGCCCGCCACCCGGAACTGCACCTGCATTTCCGCAATTCCGGCGTCTCCGGCAACACCGCCGCGGCGGTGCTCAGCCGTTTCGACGATGACGTGGCGGTCTTCAAGCCGACCATTGTCAGCGTCGAACTCGGCATGAACGACGCCAACAGCGGCAAGCCGCCGGACGCATACATCAAGGGAATGAAGGAATTGATCGCCAGGATTCGCGCCATTCCGGCGCAACCGGTCCTGATTTCCTCGAGCCCCGTGGACGACGGCAGCCTGCCGGGCGACTGGAAAGGCGCGCGTTGCCAAAACATCGACCCCTACACCAACGCCCTCAAGAAACTGGGGGAGGAGGAAAACGTCGTGGTCGTCGATCAATATCATCCCCTGCTCGAACTCTGGGGCCAGAATCGCCGCAAGGGCGCGGAAGCCGCCGCGAAAGATGGCGCGACCCCCGCCGCATCCGCCACGCCCGCCGCATCCGCCACGCCCGGACCGGACGGCAAGCTGCCGCCCGCCCAACCGGCACCGATCCCGCCGGGCCTAATCCCGCTGGGCGGCGATTCCGTGCATGTCGGTCCCATCGGCCAGTACACGATGGCGGCGACGATTCTCGCCGGATTGAAGGCCGGCGGCGAGGTCAGCGCGGCGACGGTCAGCGCCACGGGCCAGGTCGCCGAGGCGAGGCGTTGCAAGATCACCGGGGTCGATGCCGCCTCCGGCAGGCTTAGCTTCACGCGCTTGGACGAAGCCAGTCCCTGGCCCCTGCCCCCGAACACCGAGCGCGCGCTCGCCCTGATGCCCGACGCGCCGAAGCTTTCCCTTTATCTGCTGCGCGTGACGGGCTTGCCCACAGGTGAGTACCGCATCGGCGTCAACGGCCAGCCCGCGGGCACCCGCACGGCCGCCGAACTCGACGCCGGTTGCAATCTGGCCGCGCTCAACGGAGGAGTTTTCGCCGAGCGTGCCAAGACCCTTTACGCGCTCATCGCCAAGCTGGAGGACAACTTCAACCGCGACTGGCGCGAGGCCAACGCCAACGCCCGGAAGATCACCAAAACCCTGGAAACCATGGATGCCGCGCCGGGCACGGACGCCGAGAAGTTCGCCGCGCTGCTCAGGACGTTCAACGCCGAAAAACTCGCCGACGCGGCCAGGAAACTCGAAACGCGCCAATTGAACGAACCCCAGAAGCTCGGGGCCGCGCTCGTGGCCATCAAGGATGGCCAGGCGCCCGACGCCGAGAAACTCGCCGCCGCCAAAACGGCCTTGCAGGCGAGCAAGGCCGCCAATGCCGAAAAACTCGCCCCCGCATGGAAGGGCATGGAGGACGCCGAAGCGCAGATTCAAGCTGCCGTGCAACCTGTGGCGTTGCGGTTCGAGATCGAGAAACAGTAACTTTCATCGCTGCGCTCATACTGCCGACCGAAACGGCTCCGTCTGCATGGTAGGGACAGCTTGGAGAGCCGTTCCTACCTCTGTTTTGGCAGCGGCGGCGCTGGCTTTTTCGGGTGCGCCGGTGCAACTTGCCGGCCCGCCATGGAACCTGTCACCGAAATTCCTAAAGCCTACGAACCTGGCGCCGTTGAGGCCCGCTGGCAGGCGCGTTGGATGGAGTCGGGCTGCTTTACGGCGGATCCCGCCCGGGTTTCGGCGCGCCGTCCGGCGTTTTCCATGGTCATCCCACCGCCGAATATCACCGGCGTCCTGACTCTCGGGCACGTCCTGAATAACACCATCCAGGACATTCTGGCCCGGCGCGCGCGCCAGACCGGACACGAGGTCCTCTGGTTGCCCGGGACCGATCACGCCGGGGTCGCCACGCAGTCGGCGGTGGAAAAATACCTGCGCAAACACGAAAAACTCTCCCGGCACGATCTGGGACGCGACGAGTTCATTCGCCGCACCTGGGAGTGGCGCGAAAAACACGGCCACATCATCACCGAGCAGCTCAAAAAACTCGGCACCTCATGCGACTGGTCGCGCGAGCGGTTCACGCTGGACGTGGATTACGCGGCGTCGGTCCAGCGGGTCTTCGTCGACCTGTTCAGCAAGGGCTACATTTATCGCGGCAAGCGGATGGTAAACTGGGATCCGGCGGCGTTAACCGCCCTCTCGGATGAGGAAGTCATTCCGACGCCGCAAAAGAGCACGCTCTACTTCGTGCGGTACGAGATCGTCGAGGCGCCCGGCACGTTCATTGAAGTAGCCACGACCCGGCCGGAAACGATCATGGGGGACACGGCGCTGGCGGTTCATCCCGAGGACGAACGCTACCACGCGCGCATCGGCCAGCACGTCTGGCGGCCTTTCCCGCGCGAGGCGTTGCCGATCATCGGCGACGCGCAGATCGATCCGAAATTCGGCACCGGCGCGCTGAAGGTGACGCCGGCGCACGACAAAACGGACTTTGAGATCGGCCAGCGCCACGGGCTGCCGGCGGTCGATGTCCTGCACCCGGACGGCCGGATCAACTGTCCCGAGGTGCCGGAGCTCGACGGGCTGGATCGCTTCGCGGCGCGCAAGCAGGCGGCCGTCTTGCTGGCGGAGCGCGGACTGCTGGTCAAGGAGGAGCCGCACGAGAACCACGTCGGCTTCAGTGAGCGCTCGGAAGTGCCGGTCGAGCCGCGCTTGAGCACTCAATGGTTCCTGCGCTATCCGCAGGCGGAGGCGGCGTTGGCGGTGGTGCGGGAGCATTTGGTCCGCTTCTTCCCGGCGCATTGGGAAAAGGTCTACGCGCAGTGGCTGGAGCACATCCAGGACTGGTGCATCAGCCGCCAGGTGTGGTGGGGGCACCGGATTCCGGCCTGGTACGGGCCGAATGGCGACATCCGGGTGCAGCTCGACGCCCCGGGCGCGGAATGGCGCCAGGACGAGGACACGCTCGATACCTGGTTTTCTTCCTGGCTCTGGGCGTATGAGTCGATGGATGCGCCGACCCGGGCGAAATTCTACCCGACCGACGTGCTGGTGACCGGCCCGGACATCATTTTCTTCTGGGTGGCGCGCATGATCATCGCCGGGCTCGAGTTCAAGCCGGGGTTGACGGAGCGGGCCGAAGACAATATCCCGTTCCGCAACGTCTACTTCACGGGCCTGATCCGCGACGCCAAGGGCAAGAAAATGAGCAAGTCGCTTGGCAACTCGCCCGATGTCCTGGAGCTGATGACCCGCTTCGGCGCCGATGGCGTGCGTTTCGGCCTCCTGCGCATTGCGCCGCAAGGCCAGGACATCCGCTACGACGAAAAGCAGATCGAGGAAGGGCGCAATTTTGCCAACAAGATCTGGAACGCCGCGCGCTTCTACCAGATGCAGGAGCCGGCGTTGCCGTTCGGTACGCGCGTCCGCTACCGGCCGGCGCCGTACGTCCTCGATATCGAGGCAAAATTGCACGCCACCCAGTTGGCGGTTGAGCAATCGTACCGGGAGTACAAGTTCAGCGAGGCCGCCCAACGGCTCTACGATTTCTTTTGGAGCGATTACTGCGATTGGTTCGTGGAAGCGGCCAAGGCGGACATTCTGGGCGTGGACTCGGTGCATGCCGGCGAGCCGGTGACCGAGCGGGCCATCTCCAAGCACGTCGCCATCTTCACGATGTACCGGGTGCTGACGGAGTTCCTGCGGCTCTTGCACCCGTTCATGCCGCACCTGACCGAGGAACTGGCCGAACGGCTCAGCTTCCCACCGCGACCAGCGGCTGGCGCGGCCGACGGGGCGGAGGAAACGGTTTCCGGGGAATCCGCGCCGCGGCGGAAATCGCAGTTTCTGATGAACGAGCGGCTGGGCGGCCCGATCAGTCTTTCCGGCTTGCCGGCCGAGGTGGCGGCAGCCCAGGCCGCGACGGCGCATCTCTATGAAACGGTCCGGGGAGCGCGCAATTTGCGGGCGGAATACCAGATCGCCACGAACAAGCCTGCGCGGTTCATCCTGCGCTTGCGCGAGGATTTGCTCGAAGACGCCACGATGCTCGTGAGCATCGTGCGGGCGCTGACGCGGATGATTAACGCCGAGGATCTGGCGCTCGCGCCCGATTACGTCCCGCCGCGGGGCACGCCGACGGCGCTGACGCCGCTGGGAGACTTGTTCATGCCGCTGGCGGGCCTGGTCGACGTGGCGGCGGAACGGGCCAGGATCGAGAAGGAAGTAGCCAAGACAGAAAACGATTTGCAGGCGGCACAGCGCAAACTTGCCAGCCCACAGTTCGTGGAACACGCCCCGGCGCCGGTCGTCCAAGAGCACCGGCAACGATTGGTGGACGCCGAGGGGCGCCTGACCAAACTGCGGGAAATGCTCGCCGCCCTCGAGTAGTCGCCATTGCTACCCTGCCCAGCCACCCAGGAACGCTTCCACCAGCACCGGCAGCTCCTGGCTGTAGCCGCCTTCCAGAAGGGCCGCCTGCGGGCAGGGCGCCGCGCGCAGCCAGGCGCCCAGTTCCGCAAACTCTTTCGGGCGCAAGCGCAGATCGGTGATCGGGTCCCCGGCGTAGGCGTCGAAACCGGCGCTGACCAGGATCAAATCCGGCCGGAACGCCAGGATCTCCGCCCAGCTTTCCGCTAGCATGCGCAGGTGTTCGGTCGCCGGTGTGCCGGGTGCCACGGGAAAATTGCGGGCGTTGCCGAGCGAGGCCAGGCCGGTCCCAGGGTAGCCCGGAGCCTGGTGGACGCTCACGTACAACAGGCCGGGCCGGTCGCGTAGGATGTCTTCCGTGCCGTTGCCGTGGTGGGCGTCGAAATCCCAGACGGCGACGCGGGCGGCGCCGAGTTCCGCCTGAGAGTGCAACGCGGCGATCGCGGCGGAGTTCAGATAGCAGAAACCCATCGCGCGATCCGCGGTGGCGTGGTGTCCGGGCGGACGCAGGAGCGAGAATGCCGCCTCTCCCGCCAGGGCTAGCTGCGCCGCCGCCATGGCGGAGCCAGCCGCGCGGCGGGCGTGCGCTTCCATGCCGGGCAGCGCCGGCGTGTCGCCATCGAAATCGCCGGCCGGGTTCCGCAATCGGGCGAGATGGGCGGCCGAGTGGGCGCGCAGGACGGCAGATTCACCCGTCGGCTCAATCCGGGCGGGTTCGCCGAACCAAGCGGGATGCGCCGCTTGCAAGTGGGCAGCGGTGCGCAACACCCTTGCGGGGGCTTCCACGTGGCCAACGCTGGAGTACTCCGCACAGGCGGGATCAGAGAGGACACGCATGAAATGGACGGTGGCCGGCGGGCTCGCCGAGCAGTGATAATTGCATCCGCGGGCGGGCCAGCCGGCGAAGTGTGAGCATTGACAGGCGGGGCGCGACTGGTACGATGTGCCCCAAGTTACCCGCGAACGTTTGGCTAACAAACTATAAACAAACCCTTAACAATCCTTGACCAGAGAAGTTCTTCGCGAATAAAACCTACGCAGGCTGTCGCCGTGACAGCACGCGCTTACCCATGAGATTTCCGCTCGCCTTAACCAGCAAAATCGCCGCCTACATCATTGGCCACAAGCTCCGCGGCACAAATAAATTTGCCACCGTCCTGCAGTTGGAGCCACTGCACACCTGCAACCTGACGTGCACCGGTTGCGGCCGCATCCGTGAGTACTCGACGTCCATGAAGGACGTCATGAGCCTTGAAGACTGCCTCGGTGCCGCGCAGGAATGCAACCCGCCGATGGTTTCGATCTGCGGCGGCGAACCGCTGATTTACCCGCAGATCGAGGCGCTGACCCACGGGTTGCTCGTAGACCAGAAGCGCGTGGTCTACCTTTGCACGAACGCCATGTTCATGCGCCGCAAGATGCGAAGCTACCTGGCGCGGGAATTCGGCCGTAATCCGGCGGCGATCGAGCCGAAGCTCGCCGAACTGCTGGCGGCCGGGTTGGTGGCGGAAAAGGATGTGGCGGAGATTCGCAAGGGTCCCAAGGACGCCGCGGCACCGGTGATGGAGCCGCATGACTTTTTCTATTGGAACGTCCATTTGGACGGGCTGGAATACACGCACGACCTGATCGTCGAGCGCGAAGGCGTCTTCAAGGAAGCCGTCCTAGGCATGCGCATGGCCAAGGCTCTGGGCTACCAGGTCGCGACGAACACGACCATCTACAAGGAGACGGATATGGAGGAGATCGAGCAAATGTTCGATTTCCTCAGCGATCTCGGCGTCGACGGCCATACGATCAGCCCGGGCTACGAGTACGACGCGGCCAAACAGGACATGGTCAAGCGCTTGAATCTGCGGGGCGAGGATTTCTTCCTCACCCGCGACGGCACCCGGGAAAAGTTCAAGGACCTGCTCGCCTGGAGCAAACGGTACGCGATTCTCGGGACCCCCGTTTATCATGAGTTCCTAGCCGGCAAACGCGAGTTGATGTGCTCCGCCTGGGCCATTCCGACGCGGAACATCGCCGGCTGGCGGGCGCCGTGTTACTTCATGGCGGGCGCCGGCCACTATCCGACGTATGCCAGCATGTTGTCGGACGTCGACTGGACCAAATACGGCGTCGATCAGGACACCGGCGCGCCGCGGGATCCCCGGTGCGAAAACTGCATGACCCAGTGCGGGTTTGAGCCCAGCGCCGCCATCGGGCTCAATGCCGAACGGGGCGATACCTGGAAGAACATCAAGTTCAACTTCGGCCCGCGTCCCGGCCCCACCGGTCGAGGGCATCTGGTCGATGCCTATAATGGGGTCACGTCGGGCCGCGGCCATATCACGGGAGCAGATGGTCCGACCACTCCATACGCCGCTCACCTGGAGGAGCCGGTGGCCGCATAGCTTGTCTTTCTTCCTGATTCCCAGCTATTATCAGCCGAGTCTCCTCGTCACCCAAAGTCTTGCCATCCAAAGTCTGACCCACCAGCCTGCGGAGTTGAAGCAACCGCTTTCGCTATCCGTTCGTTGCGGACAAGTCGGAGCTTGCCTGGGCGCTGCCGCCCCGCTAAGACGCGGTCGTAACTTCATCCTGCCGCCAGGACGGGCCGATTCATCATTCCCACCACCCCCGCATGGCTAAGGTAGTTCGCCTCAACGCATCCCGCGGTCGCCTGGCTTTGAAGCAGCCTCAGCATGAGGTGGTGGAGGAAGAGTTGCGCGCCGGGATCAAGTTGTCCCAGGAAAACCTCCTGCGCATGCAAGCGCCGGAGGGGTACTGGATGGGGGAGTTGATGGTCGATAGCACGCTCTGCTCGGACTACGTGCTCTACATGCACTGGCGCGGCAAGGTGGACCAGTCCCTGCAGGAGAAATGCGTGCGCCACATCCGCAGCATGCAGTTGCCGGACGGCGGTTGGAACATTTACCACGGCGGACCGAGCGAGATCAACGCATCGGTCAAAGGCTACTTCGCGCTCAAGCTGGCCGGGCAAAGCCCGCAGGCGCCCTGGATGGCCGAAGCGCGGGCCAATATCCTGCGGCTGGGCGGCATCCCGCACATGAACACGTACGGGAAGCTATACCTGGCGCTGCTGGGCCAGTTCCCCTGGGAATATCTGCCGACCATCCCGGTCGAGGTGATCCTTTTCCCGGACTGGGCGTATTTCAACGTCTATCAGATGTCGAGCTGGAGCCGGGCCATGCTGATGCCGCTGGCGATAATCAACCATTTCCGCCCCACCCGGCAGTTGCCGGAAGAGAAGCAGTTGCACGAGTTGTACCCTTGCGGCCTGGAAGGCGCGGATTTTTCCTTGAGCCGCAGCCACCGGTTCTTCACCTGGCGCAATTTCTTCCTGCGCTGCGATCGCGCGCTCAAATGGATGGAGACGCTCAGTTGGAAGCCGCTGCGGGCGCGGGCGCTGGCACGGGCGGAAGCCTGGATGGTCGAGCGCATGGGCGAGGGCAGCGACGGCCTGGCGGCCATCTTCCCTGCCATGCTCAACGCCCTGATTGCCCTGGACGTGCTCGGCTACCAGGATGACCACCCCATCTTCCAAAAGGCGACCGAGGATTTCGAGGAGCTGTTCGTCCACGACCCGCAGGATTTCCGCATCCAGCCCTGTTTCTCGCCGGTCTGGGATACGGCCGTGACTTCCATCGCGCTGGTGGAAAGCGGCATCGATCCGAACGACCCGGCGCTGGTGCGGGCAAGTTCCTGGCTTTACTCGAAAGAGGTGCGGTTGCGGGGCGATTGGGTGAAGCAGAACGCCTATCACGAGGCCAGCGGCTGGGCTTTCGAGTTCAACAACGTCTTTTACCCGGATACCGATGACACCGCGATGGTCCTGATGGCCTTGCGGCTGATCGTGCCGGAGGATCCGGAGGCGGCAAACGCGGCTTTCAAACGCGCGCTCGGCTGGCAGATGAGTTTCCAGTGCCGGGACGGCGGCTGGGCGGCCTTCGACAAGGATGTGACCAAGGGCTGGCTGGAAGACATGCCCTTTGCGGATCACAACGCGATTTTGGATCCGACCTGCTCGGACTTGACCGCGCGGACGATCGAGTTGCTCGGTTACCTGGGCAGTGACCGGCGGGATCGCGCCGTGGCCCGGGCCATCGCGCACCTCCGGGCGACGCAATGTGATGATGGTTCGTGGTACGGCCGCTGGGGCGTCAATTACATCTACGGCACCTGGCAGGTGCTGCGCGGCTTGCGCGCCATCGGCTATGACATGAGCGAAAGCTGGGTGCGCCGGGGCCGCGATTGGCTGGCGAGCTGCCAGAACGAGGATGGCGGTTGGGGTGAATCCTGCGCCAGCTACGATGATCCGGCGCTGAAAGGCAAAGGACCGAGCACCGCCTCGCAGACGTCCTGGGGACTGATGGGGCTTATTGCCTGCGGCGATCTGGATGCGCCGACGATCCAGCATGGCTTGCAGTATTTGCTCGAGACGCAGAATCCGGACGGGTCCTGGACGGAGGACGAGATCACCGGGACCGGTTTCCCGAAGGTTTTTTATCTCAAGTACGACATGTACCGGAATAATTTCCCCTTGCTCGCGCTGGCGACCTACGCCAACGCCCGCAACCGGATTTTCCGTCCGACGCACGTACAGTTGGAGCCTGCGCCCCGAATAACCTGTTATCCCAAGCTCAGGAAACTCGTCCCGCAGATGACAACGCTGCTGTGCGGCGCGTTTAATGCCGCGCTAGATCGCGCGTCCTAGAGTGGAATGCGACCCCGAACCTGATCCTCAAATTTATGGCTTACGAACTTCCTCCTCTTCCTTACCCGAACAACGCGCTGGAACCCAACATCGATGCGCGCACGATGGAGATCCATCATGACAAGCATCACGCCACGTATGTGACCAACCTCAACAAGGCGCTGGAAGGCTCGCCGGAACTGGCGTCCAAGCCCATCGACGAATTGATCTCGAACCTGAGCGCGGTGCCTGAGGCGGTCCGCACGGCGGTCCGCAACAACGGCGGCGGCCATGCTAATCATTCCTTCTTCTGGAAGATCATGTCGCCCGAGGGCGGCGGCGAGCCGACGGGCAAATTGGCGGATGCTATTACGGCGGATTTTGGCGGTTTCGACGCCTTCAAGGAGAAGTTCCAGGCAGCAGGCCTGGCGCGGTTCGGCAGCGGCTGGGTCTGGCTGATTCTAACAGACGACAAAAAGTTGCAGATCATCTCCAGCCCGAACCAGGACAATCCGCTGATGGACGGGCATCACCCGATCCTCGGCTGCGACGTCTGGGAGCACGCGTACTACTTAAAGTACCAGAACGTTCGGGCGGAATACCTGAAGAATTGGTGGAATACGATCAACTGGCCGGCGGTCGATCAGTATTTCACCCTGGCACACGCGTAGCGTTCGGATCCGAAGTACGGCTGCTCTCCCATCCCGAACGGCGGACGTGAGGGGTTTTGACTCTAAGTCAGGACCGGGCCACGTCCTCCCAGAAATCCTTCGACGGCAGTTTCGTTGCTGCCTGGATTTTAAGAGGGCACAACGGAACCGCCAGGTTTCCACGCTGTTTACGATCGCCGGGGGACACCCCGGCGCCTGCCTCGCATTAACGCGAGTACAACTCGACGATCAGCTGCTCGTTGACGATCGGCGCGATCTCTTCCCGGGAGGGAATGCGCGCCACTTGCCCGCTGAGCGCTTCGCGGTTCACCGTCAGCCAATCCGGCACCGGCGTGATCTGCGTCAGCTCCAAGTTACGCGTGGCCAGTTGCCGCGAATTCGGCTTTTCGCGGACGGTGACCGTATCGCCGGTCTTCACATTGAACGAGGAAACGTCCACCTTGCGGCCGTTGACCTGCACGTGGCCGTGCCCGACGAGTTGGCGCGCGCCGCGGCGCGTATTGGCGAAGCCCAAGCGAAACACGACGTTATCCAAGCGTGTCTCCAGAAGCTGGAGCAAAGTCACGCCGGTAATGCCGCGGCGTTTGAGCGCCGTCTCGAAATACCGACGAAACTGACGCTCCATCAAACCGTACTGATAGCGCAGCTTTTGCTTTTCACCGAGCGCGATGGCGTATTCCGATTGCTTGCGACGTGAACCCTTGGGCCCATGAATGCCGGGCGGGTAATTCTTGCGTTCGAGCGCTTTGGAGGGGCCGAAGAGCGGCGCACCGTAGCGGCGGGCAACTTTCGTTTTGGGACCGGTAAACCTTGCCATATTCGGGAGTGCTTAGAGAAAAATTAGGTGAACAGAGACAACCACGTCAGACGCGGCGTTGCTTCGGCGGACGGCAGCCGTTATGCGGCACCGGCGTGACATCGCGGATCACGGTCACTTCCAGGCCGATCGCCTGGAGCGCGCGCACCGCCGATTCGCGCCCGGCTCCAGGACCCTTGACCCGGACTTCCACTTCCTTGAGGCCATGGCCCATCGCCTGACGGCAAGCATCTTGCGCCGCCATCTGCGCCGCGTAAGCGGTGCTCTTGCGCGACCCTTTGAAGCCCACCTTGCCGGCGCTCGACCAGCCGATCACGTTGCCCGTGAGATCGGTAATCGTCACCGACGTGTTGTTGAACGTGGAAAAAATATGCGCCACGCCCACCACGACGTTCTTGCTGCCCTTGGCCTTGACGATCTTGGGCTTCTCGACGTCGTTCGGATCCAGCGAGAGATTCTCCTTTGGGGCCTCCGCCGGCGCAGCCGCTTCTTTTTTGGCAGCCGGTTTGCGGACCTTCGGCGCAGCCGCGGGAGCTTCAGCCGGGGCAGCGGCGGCAGTGGACTCGGGTGCCTGGCTGGCAGTTGAAGGCGCTTCCTGTTCGGCAGGGGCGGCGGGTGCGGGGGCGGGATTCTGATCTTCGTCGGCCATAAACGTCTGGATAAAGGAAAATAATTGCGTGATTGCGGCGACGGCTAGGTCTTGCCGGCTTTGGCGTCCTTGTTGCGCTGCACGCCGACCGTCTTGCGCGGGCCCTTGCGGGTGCGGGCATTAGTGGAAGTCCGCTGGCCGCGCACGGGCAGGCCGCGGCGATGACGGATGCCGCGATAGCAATTGATCGCCTGCAGCCGCTTGAGATTACCCTGCAAATCGCGCCGCAGATCGCCCTCGATCAACACTTTGCTGGCGGTAATCGCCTGGATGATCTCGTTGATCTGGACCGGGGTCAGATCCTTGGCCCGCAGATTGGGATCGATGTTCGCCTGCTCGAGCATGCGCCTGGCCGTCTTAGGCCCGATGCCGTAAATGTAAGGGAGCGACGCCTCGATGCGCTTCTCTCCGGGGATATCGACTCCAAGTAGACGGGGCATAATATATGGGAAAACAGGCTAGCGCCGCGGCTTAACCTTGCCGCTGCTTGTGGCGGGCATTCGTGCAAATGACTCGGACCACGTTCTTGCGTTTGACGATCTTGCAGTGCTCACACAACCGCTTGACTGATGCTCGGACTTTCATAGATGAAAAAGCCCCGTTTCCGGGGCGGTGCAGGACCGCTTGTTCGTTGCTGCCGGAAGACGTTCCAGCCACGGCCGAACTCGCGGGGGATTTATCTCTAGCACAGGATTTTGGCGTGGCAAGGCGGGAATCGCAGTAAATCTGCTTGGCTGGGCATTCATTTGCCGGCGGTCGAGCGCTCCCGCCACGTCAGAATCTCGGGATCGCCCTTGGTGACCAGTACCGTGTGCTCGAAATGCGCCGAGGGTTTGCCGTCTGTCGTCACCACGGTCCACTTGTCTCCGAGAACCTTCACGGCCGCTTTGCCCATGTTAACCATGGGCTCGATGGCCAGGGTCATCCCGGCGCGCAGTTTCGGGTTGTCGCCGCTGCGGTAATTGGGGACCTGCGGCTCTTCATGCAGCTTGCGGCCGACCCCATGGCCGACGAATTCCCGCACCACGCTGAAGCCATTGGCCACCACGTACGATTCAATCGCGCCGGACACATCGTGCAAACGGCGGCCTTCCCGGACAAACGGGATGGCGCGTTCCAAAGCGTCTTCCGTCACTTGCAGCAGTTGCTGCACGGCGGGCGCGATGATGCCGATCGGCACCGTCGTCGCATTATCTCCCACCCACCCGTCCTTGAACACGCCGATATCCAGTTTGACGATATCTCCGTATTGAATGCAGCGGGACCCGCCGATTCCATGCACGACTTCCTCATTGATGGAAATGCAGGCATTCCCCGGGAAACCGCGATAGTTCAAAAAAGCGCTGGTGCAGCCGGCCGCCGCGATCATTTCCGCGGCGTAGCGGTCCACCTCGCGGGTCAACAAACCAGGTCGCAAAAACGCGGCGACCTGATCCAGGACCTGACGCGCCGCCTGGCCCGCGAGCCGCATTTTCTCGATCTCGCGTGGGCTCTTGATCGGAATCTGGCTCATAACGCCGCCGCCTCCGGCTCGCGCAAAGCTTCCTCGATCCGCGCGAACACCCTTTCGGCGGGCTGCTGCGCATCGATCCTGCGCAATAATTTACGCTGCTCGTAAAAAGCCAATAGTGGCTCCGTGTGCTCGCTGTATTGAGCCAGGCGCCTGGTCAAAGTGGCGGGATCGTCATCGTGGCGGCACTGCAAGGCACCGCCGCAGACTGGGCAGGGAGCGTCACGGTGCTGCACTTGCCAGCCCACCCCGAACGTCCGGCCGCAAACCGAGCAAACCAAGCGCCGGCTCACCCGCTCCCGGATAACTTCGACGGGAACTTCCAGCCAGATGACCGCGTCGAGGGACGCGCCCCGCTCCGCCAGGATTTGCTCCAAAGCTTCCGCTTGCCCCACGGTGCGGGGAAAGCCGTCGAAAACGAAGGCTTCCGCGTGCGCATCCAGCCAGGTGGAAATCGAAGCGAGCGCCAGACGATCCGGCACCAGTTCGCCCGCATCGAGGAATTTGGCCGCTTCCAGGCCCAGCGGCGTCCTGGCCGCGGCGGCTTGGCGCAGGACCTCACCCACCGAAGTCACGGGAGTTCCCCACGCGCGCGCCATGAATTCGCCCTGCGTGCCCTTCCCGGAAGCGGGTGGCCCGAGGAGAACGAGGCGCACGGTTTTCACTGGCTGACGAATCGGCGGTCGGAGCCGCCGGCGAAAATCTGCTAGCGGTTCAGAAAGATGGCGAGACCGCAGATTGCGAGGACCGCCGCGCCCACGCACAGCATGACCAGTGTGCTTTGCCGGGCCGGTTCGCCCTGGTTGATGGCGCGGGTGTTATCAAAGCGGCCGCGAATCTTGCCCTTACGCAGGAAGCCGTCGTAGTGCCGTTGGATCAGATGCGTCTCGATCTGGCGCATCGTGTCCAGCATGACACCGACGATGATCAAGAGGCTCGTGCCGCCGAAGAACGTGGCCGTGATGTAAGGCACGTTCAGCCCGTGGGAGATGAGCTGCGGCAGGATTGCGACGATGGTGAGGAAAATCGCTCCGGCGAACGTCAGGCGGGACATCGTGAAGTCGAGGAAATCCGCTGTCGGCTTGCCCGGGCGCACGCCGGGGATGTAGCCGCCGTTTTTCTTCAGCTCGTCCGCGATCTGGGCGGGCTGAAACATCATGGCGACCCACAGATAGCTAAAGAAGAAGATCATCAACGCGTAGAGCACGTAGTGCATCCAGCCGCTGGTCAGGTTGACCGCGATCTCTTGCGCGGTGCGCGACGTTTTGAAGAGCATGTTGACAATCGTCGACGGGAAAAGCAGCAAGGCCTGCCCGAAGATGATCGGCATGACGCCCGCGTAATTCAATTTGAGCGGCAACGACTGCGTCTGGCCCCCGTAAACCTTGCGGCCGACGACCCGGCGGGCGTATTGCACACTTATTTTTCGCTGCGCCTGGGTAATCGCAATGACGGAGGCTATGACGATGATGAAAAACGCCACGAGCAACACCAGGACCATCGGATTGACCTGGCTGTTCCCGCCATTGGCGGGCACGAAGGTGTGCCACGCCTGCACCAAGGCGGCAGGCAAGCGCGCGACGATGCCGATGGTGATAATCAGGGAAATGCCGTTGCCGATGCCACGCTCGGTGATCTGATCACCCAACCACATCAACAGCATGGTACCCGCCGTCAGACTGATGACGGTGATCAATTCAAAGCTGAGGCCCTTGTCCGGCACCAGGTCGCCCCAACGCTGCATCGTCGTGGTGATCCCGGGCAGAAACGGGTTTGACTGCGGATTCTCGAACGAGCGCGCGAGCAGGAAACCCTGGAACAAGCAAAGGATGACCGTGATGTAACGGGTGTATTGGGAGATCTTCTGCCGGCCGCCATCCTCCCGCTGCATCTTGCTCAAGGTCGGGATCACCGAAGTCAGCAACTGCAGCATGATCGACGCGCTGATGTACGGCATGATGCCGAGTGAAAATAACGCGCAATTCTCCAGCGCGCCGCCGCTGAAGATATTGAACAGGGCCGCGACGGAGCCGCCGGATTGCCGGTCCACCTGGTTCAAGAACCAATGGTGCAGCACCGAGGCGTTCACCCCAGGAGTCGTGATCTGCGCGCCAATGCGGACAATGATCGTGACCGCGAGAGTAAAAAGAATCCGTGCCCGAAGCTCGGGCACCTTCATCGTGTTGGCGAACGCGGAGAACATGAAAAGTTAGACGACTGCAGCATTAACTGGCGTTTGCTTCCGGCGCCCAGGCTACCGGCGCACGCCCGGGGAGCGCAAACGTCGCGTATCTGGACAGCCGGAACCCGTAGCGGGAATCCAGTCTCGCCGATTTCTTAGGCGCTTGCAGCCGTTTTTTTCGCGTCTTGGCGCAACGAAACCGATCCGCCCGCCGCTTCGATCTTCTCGCGCGCCGAGGCGCTGACAAAATCCGCTTCCAGGTTGATCTTCTTGCTCAGGGTCCCGTTGCCAAGAATCTTGACGCCGTCGAAATGCCCGCGGATCAACCCATGCGCGCGCAGAGCCGCTTCGTTGATCGTGCCTTCGAAATCCATCGTCTGGAGCTCGCCCAGATTGACGATCGCGATCTTTTTCTTGAAATCGGCGTTGTTGAAGCCGCGCTTGGGCAAGCGCCGGATGAGCGGCATCTGGCCGCCTTCAAAGCCGAGACGAATGCTGCCGCCGGACCGGGCTTTCTGGCCCTTATGGCCTTTGCCGCTCGTTTTACCGTGGCCGCTGCTCTCGCCGCAGCCGAGCCGCTTGGTGCGATGCTTGGCGCCGGGGCGGGGTTTCAGTTCGTGAAGTCGCATAAAGGGAGTCGTCTAATTGCCGGAATAAAAACTCAGGCTGCGACCGGCTCCGGCGCGATCGCCGCGGCATCGCCGGCGGCGGGCTTGCCGAACTTCACGCCACGCAGCTTCATCACTTGCTCGCGGGAACGCAGATGGCCTAGCGCTTCCAAGGTGGCTTTGACGACATTCGCGTGATTGCTCGAGCCTAGCGACTTCGCCAGCACGTCCTTGATGCCGGCCGCTTCCACGACCGCACGCACGCCGCCGCCCGCGATGACCCCGGTGCCAGGCGAAGCCGGGCGCAAAAGCACGCGACCGCCGCCGAACTCGCCGATCACTTCATGGGGAATCGTGTTCTCGAACACGGAAAACTTGACCATGGCTTTGCGCGCCGAGTCGCTGGCCTTGCGGATGGCCTCGCTGACTTCATTCGCCTTGCCGAACCCACAGCCCACCTTGCCGTCGTGGTCGCCCGCGACGATCAACGCGCTGAAGCTGAAGCGTCGGCCGCCCTTGACCACCTTGGCGCAACGATTGATGAAAACCACTTTCTCGGTGGTCTCACCGCGCGCGGCGACGTTGCTCTGGCTGGTGTTGCGGTCACGGTCTCCACCGCGGCGGTGGCTGTTCTGATTACCTGGAGGCATAAGGAATGGGAAAGAGACTAAGTAAATGCCGCGTTAAAAGTCCAAGCCACCCGCCCGGGCAGCGTCGGCCAGAGCTTTGACCTTGCCGTGGTATTGCGCGCCGCCGCGATCAAAGACCACGCGGGCGATCTGCTTTTCCTTGGCGCGTTCCGCGATCAAGGCGCCCACCTTTTCGGCGGTCTGCTTGTTGGCCCGCGTGGAGTTGTCGCCGCGAAAGTGGCCTTCGGTGGTACTGACGGCCGCCAGGGTGTGCCCGGCGGCGTCTTCAATGATCTGCGCATACACGTGCCGGCCGGAGAAAAAGACACTCAGGCGCGGACGCTCCGTGGTCCCGCTGATCTTTTTACGGATGCGCAGGTGGATGCGATTGCGGATAATGCGGCGGTCGGCTTTGGCCATCGGAGTCGAAGTTAAAGGCTAAATGGAAGAAAACGGGTACCGGCGAACTACTGGACGGTCTTGCCTTCCTTGCGCTCGACCTTCTCGCCGGCGTAGCGCACGCCTTTACCCTTGTAAGGCTCGGGAGGATAGTAGCCGCGAATGTCGGCGGCGACCTGGCCAACCAATTGTTTGTCGATCCCCTCGACCTTGACCTTGGTGTTGTCCGCGACAGTTACTTTGATGCCGGCCGGGATGGGAAAAAGGATGGGGTGGGACTTGCCCAGGCTCAAATTGAGGTTCGCGCCTTGCACGGCTGCTTTAAAACCAACGCCCTGGATCTCCAGGTCCTTGGTGTAGCCGGCCGTCACGCCCGTAATCATGTTCGCGGCCAGACTGCGCGAGAGACCGTGGAGCGCTTTGGTCTGCCGGGCTTCGCTATCGCGGACAAATTCCAGCTTCTTGTCGGTGACCGTCGCCTTGATCTGGCGTGGCAGGACGATGTTCAGCTTGCCTTTCGGACCTTCGACCGCCAGTTCACCCGCGGTGCCGACCTTCACCATCACCTTATCGGGGATCTCGATGCTCTTATTGCCAATTCTAGACATACAGGTGTGCGGTTAAAGCCGGGAAAAGGAAAAGCTTAGTAGACGAAAGCCAGCAATTCGCCGCCGACGTTCTGGCGCTTGGCCTCACGGCCGCTCAGCACGCCCCGGGAGGTTGAGAGAATCGCAATGCCCTGGCCGCCGCGCACGCGAGGGATTTCTCCCGAGGCCACATAGCGCCGCAGTCCAGGCCGGCTGACCCGATGCAAGTCCGTAATGGCGGAAGTCTGCTCGACGAACTTGGTGGTCACCTTGATGTGCTTCTCCGCGCCTTCGCCTTCCACGCTGAAATCGCTGATGTAACCTTCCTTCTTGAGCACGCGCGAGAGATCGCTCTTCATGCGCGAGTAGGGCACGTTCAACTGCGGCTTTTGCGCGCGGCTGGCGTTGCGCAGGCGGGTCAGGTAATCGGCGATGGGATCGGTCAGGGCGCTCATGTTCAGGCGGAAGCTTGCAACGGAATCAACAGACTCGGGAGTTTCGGGGAGATTAGGCGTAGCTACTAGGGGAGGGGTCGACGTCCTAAAGGAGATCCAAGTCTGCTGATTCCGTATGCTGCGGTGAATGGGATTAAACGGGCTTTTTACGGTCGCTGAAGGGCATGCCCAGCTCGTTCAAAAGGGATTTGGCCTCGTCGTTGGTGCGGGCGCTGGTAACGATGCTGATGTCGAAACCGATGTTGCGCTGGATTTTGTCCAGTTCGATCTCCGGGAAAATGGATTGGTCTGTCACCCCCAGCGTGTAATTGCCCTGGCCATCAAAGGCCCGGGTGGAAACGCCGCGAAAATCACGGATGCGGGGCAGGGCGGTCTTGATCAGGCGCTCCAAAAACTCGTACATCCGCGCCCCGCGCAACGTCACCTTGGCACCGATGGCCTGGTTCTGGCGCAGCTTGAAGTTCGCGATGCTCTTCTTCGCCCGCGTTTCGGCCGGTTTTTGCCCGCTGATCGTGGCGATTTCCTTCTTCGCCTCTTCCAACGCTTGCTTGATGTCGGCGGCGGAGCCGACGCAGGCGTTGATCACTACTTTTTCAACGCGCGGCACCTGGTGCACGTTCGTGTAACCGTGCTTTTCCTTCAGCGCGGGCACACAACGTTCAACGTATTCTTTGTAAAGTTCTACCTCCATAACATCACAAGCGGCGGGGGATGGAATCTGGCGATTTCCAAGACGCCGTCAAGGTCTTTCTAAGCGTGGCCTAAGCGGCCTTTTCCTTCTTGTTGGCGGCTTTCGCCGCGCGTTCGACGACTTTCACGTTCGAGATATGCAGCGGACCCTCGCGTTCGATGATCCCCCCTTGCGGCCGGTCCTGCGACTTGCGGGCGTGCTTCTTGATCATGCGCACGCCTTCGACGACCACCTGGTCCTTCTTGACGAGCACCTGGAGAATCCGGCCGCGATTGCCGCGATGATTGCCGGAAATGACGACGACCTCGTCGCCCTTCTTGACGTGAGTTTTCTTGCGGGGAGCGCTGATCATAACGAAAGCGGGTGGTTCAGAGTACCTCGGGTGCGAGGGACACGATTTTCATGAAATTGCGTTCGCGCAACTCGCGGGCAACCGGCCCGAAAATGCGAGTCCCGCGCGGGTTCAGATCCTTGTCGATGATGACAATGGCGTTGTTATCGAAGCGCAGGTAACTGCCGTCGTTGCGCCGGATCGGCTGGCGGGTGCGCACGACCACCGCACGGACGACATCACCCTTCTTGACGGTGCCGCCGGGGCTCGCTTCCTTGACGTTGGCGGTGATGACGTCACCGATGCCGGCCGTCATCGTCGCCTTGCCGATCACGCCAATCATGGTCGCCATGCGGGCGCCGGAGTTATCGGCTACATCGAGCCGGGTGCGAATCTGTAACATAAACGAAGCCTTTCAAATCAATGCTGCAGGATCTCGACCAGCCGCCAGCGTTTCAAGCGGCTGAGCGGACGAGTTTCCATGATGCGCACGCGATCCCCCACCTGGGCTTTGTTCTCCTCGTCGTGCGCGTAAAACTTTTTCGATTGCTTGATGATCTTGCGGAATTTCGGGTGCGGGACCCGGGTTACGGTCTCGACCACGGCGGTCTTGGCCATCTTGTTGGAAACAACTACTCCGACGCGCGTCTTGCGCAGCGCGCGGCCGTGATGGGCGTCGACCGTCCCGGGCGTTGCCGCCTCATTGCTCTCTGTGGATTCACTCATGCTGTCTGGGCGTTATTTGGCGGCGGCCGTCGCCGTGGTCTGGCGGGTTTTCTCGGTCAAAATGGTTTCAATGCGGGCGACTTCCTTGCGGATGTCCTTGACCCGGCTGGGCTTCTCCATCTGGCCGCTCTGCTGTTGCAGGCGCAGATTAAAGCTTTCCATCCGCAACTCGCGCTTGCGGTTGCCCAGCTCTTCCGGGGTTAATTCTCTGATTTCCTTGATCTTCATAAGCACTTTAGGCTGCCGTCGCAACCGGCGCTGCCGCCGCCGCATGATGGCGCGTGAGGAATTTGGTGCGGATCGGCAGCTTGGTGGCCGCCAGGCGCAGGGATTCGCGGGCCACGGACTCCGGGATGCCGTCCAACTCGAACAGAATGTTCCCCGGGCGCACGACCGCCACCCAGTACTCCGGCTGGCCCTTGCCCTTGCCCATGCGCGTCTCCGGCGGGCGGGACGTGACGGACTTGTCCGGGAAAATCTTGATCCAGAGCTTGCCCTTGCGCTTCATGTTGCGCGTCAGGGCCACGCGCGCGGCCTCGATCTGCGTGTTGGTGATCCAGGCGCGTTCGAGCGTCTGCAAGGCAAACTCGCCGAAAGCAATGCTCACGTTGCGCGTCGCCGTCCCGGCGCGGGAGCCGCGCTGGGTCTTGCGATACTTCACTCTCTTGGGCATCAAAGGCATAAAAGGATCCTCTTAAAGGTCGGTCTGAATGTTAACGGGCTCCGGCCAAAGCCGGGGCGGGTGCGCCAGCCTCAGGGGCCGGCCCGCGGTCTCCACCGCGATCACGATCACGGTCCCGGCCGCCGCCGCTGCTGCGTTCCCGATGTTCACCGGCATTCGCGTTGTCCGGCTGCTGGCCCGCCGCGGCAGGGTCGGTTTTGCAGATCCAGCATTTGACACCGATCTTGCCGTACAAGGTGTTCGCCTCGTGGAAGCCGTAATCGATAAAAGCGCGCATCGTGTGCAACGGCGTCTTGCCTTCGCGCGAAAGTTCCGCCCGCGAAATCTCCGCGCCGCCGAGCCGGCCGGCCACGCGCAGCTTGATGCCTTGCGCGCCAAAATCCATCGTCGTGGCGAGCGCCTTTTTCATGGCGCGGCGGAACGAGATGCGCCGTTCGAGCTGCAAGGCCACGTTTTCCGCCACGAGCTGCGCCTCGAGTTCCGGGGTCTTGATCTCCTGGATGTCGATCTTGACCTGCTTGCCTCCGCTCATGCGGGAAATGTCTTCGGTCATCTTCTCGATCTCGGCGCCTTTGCGGCCGATGACGATGCCCGGACGGGCCGTGAAGATGGTCACGCGCAAGCTGTTCCAGGCGCGTTCGATCACGATCTTGGCGACGGCGGCGCTTTGCAGCTTCTTTTTGACGTACTTGCGGATGGCCAGGTCCTTGTGCAGGAAATCGGGGTATTCCTTGGGATTGGCGTACCAGCGCGAACGCCAGTCACGCGTCAGCGCGAGCCGGAAACCGATCGGATTAACTTTCTGTCCCATAAAATAGCTGGTTGTCGGATTTCGGACTAGGAGGCGGTGGTATCGGCGTCGGAGCTTTCCACCGGCGCGGCGGAAGTCTCGCCCGGGCCCTGATCTTCCTGGGAGGCGGGTTCGGCGGGGGTGGAGGTTTCCACGGCGGCCGCTACGGGTTTGCTGGCTTTCGGGGCTTTGGCCGTGGCCTTTGCCGCTCCGGCCTGCTGCTGCTTGCGTTTGGCGGCGGCGGTGGTCTTGGGTTTGCGCTGCGGAATGACAATCTCGTCGGTCAAAACGATCCGGATATGACTGGTCCGCTTGCGGATGGTGCTGGCGCTGCCGCGGGCGCGTGACTTAATCCGCTTCATCGTCGGGCCTTCGCCGACCGTGGCTTCCTTCACCACCAGGGTATCCACCCTCAACTCGTTATTGTTCTCGGCATTGGCGATGGCGCTCTTGAGCGTCTTGCCGACCATCATGGCAGCCTTCTTGGTGCTGAACGCAATGAGGTCCAGGGCCGCCGCCGCCGGCAGGCCTTGAATTTCGCGCGTCAACTCCCGGACCTTGAAGGCCGAGATGCGTGCTCCGCGATAAACCGATAAAACTTCCATAACTTTCTTTCTTTGTGTCCGCCTCCGCAAAATTCCTTACTGGTGAAGCCCAGCTCAAGGTTGCGCATCGACGCGCAACTGATCGCCTACCTTCACCTTCGCAATATTTGAGCTGTAATCTTCGACGACCGCACCGCTGATCCTCTCCCGCACATCCACGACTCGCGCCCGGCCGACCGCCTGATTGGCTCGCACGATCTGGAATGGCATCCCGATCTTCACGCCCTGCTTGCTGCCCAGGTTCGCCACCAGCAGGCCGTACTCCTCCTTGACGCTGATGATCTGGCCATTGGTCAGGTCCGCCGTCGAACCGGCGGCTTCGGGTGCGGTTTGATCCTTGGCAGCATCGAGAGATTCGTTCGCGGCCCGGAGTTGTCCTTCGACATCCAACCGGATCTGCGGGTCCGAAACGCTAGCGGTTTTCAAGGCCAGCATCACCGACTCCGATAATGCCACCAGCCGTTCCGCCAGCTTGTCCTTTTCCTCGCGGGTGAGAGCCAGGTCGCGCACTGCTTGCAGGAGCCGTTGCTCCAGCGCTTCCTTGTTATCACCGACCGAGGCGAGGCCGAGGGCTTCCATGCGCAGCTTCAATTCGCCGTACTGGCGCTTGAAAACTTCTGACTCCGCATTGGCTACCGCCAGGCTTTCGTTCAGGGCTCGGATCGTCTTTTCGCTCAATTCATTGCGCCGGCGCAGGGCATCGTTTTCCGCTTCGAACGCGTGCAGCCGGTCTTGGTTCTCCTTTAATTCGTGGTGAAATTCTATCGCTTCGTCGCCGGCCACGTCGATCGTGGCGGTCACTGAAGGTCGCTGCTGCTGCCGTTGCTGGGCTGGTAGCGACACCGGCGCCGCCAGGGTTGCCGTTGCCGCGAACGCCAGGACCAACGGCGAGGGCGACCTTCGCATATTGGGTAAAGCTTGGTTACTTCGTGACTTTGGCGGTGTGGGCTCCGTGTTTCTTGAAAGTGCGGGTGGGGGAAAACTCGCCCAGCTTGTGGCCCACCATGTTCTCGGTCACGAAGACCGAATTGAAAATCTTGCCGTTGTGCACCAGGAAAGTGTGCCCGACGAAATCCGGCACGATCATCGACCGGCGCGACCACGTCTTGATCGGCTTGCGCGACCCGCTCGCATTGAGCTTGTCGATCTTCTCGAACAGGTGGGCTTCGACGAACGGCCCCTTCTTTAGTGATCTACCCATAAAACCAGATTAGTTTTTCTTCTTGGCGTCGTTGCGGCGTTCGACGATCCAACGGTCCGTGTTCTTGTGCTTGGCGCGGGTCTTGAAACCCTTGGCCAACTGGCCCCAGGGACTGACCGGGTGATGGCGTCCGCCACCGCCCTTGCTCTTGCCCTGGCCGCCGCCATTCGGATGATCGACGGGATTCATGACCATGCCGCGCACGTGCGGGCGCCGTCCCTGCCAACGCGTCCGGCCGGCTTTGCCGCTCGAGACGTTCATGTGCTCGATGTTGCCGACCTGGCCGATGGTGGCGTACGCGTCCTCGTTGATCTTGCGAATCTCGCCGGACGGCATCTTGACCAGCGCATACCCGCCTTCGCGATTGTTCAGCACGACCTGCTGGCCGGCGCTGCGGGCAATCTGGCCGCCGCGTCCAGGCGTGAGTTCGACGTTGTGAATGTTCGTGCCGAGCGGAATGGCTTTGAGCGGCAACGCGTTGCCCAGTTCCGGCGCGGCGTCCGGCCCGGAAACGATCTGAGCGCCCACTTTCAAGCCGTCGGGAGCGAGAATGTAGGTCTTCTCGCCGTCCGTGTAGCGCAGCAAGGCCAGGCGCGCGGTGCGAATTGGGTCGTACTCGATGGCCAGTACTTCCGCCGTCACGCCGTACCGGCGGCGTTTGAAATCGACGATCCGATATTTCTTCTTGTGCCCGCCGCCGATATGGCGGGAGGTCATCCGTCCGTTGTTATTGCGGCCACCGGAGCGCTTGCGCACCTCCAGGAGCGAACGCTCGGGCTTCGATTTCGTGATTTCGTCGAAGCTCGGCAGCTGTTTGTAGCGGCTGGCGGGCGTCAACGGACGGTGAGTCTTGAGAGCCATACTTAGGAAAGATTAAAGGGTGTCAGCAGAGCGGCACGGGGCTAGGCAAAGTCGATCTTCTCGCCCGGCGCGAGCGTTACGATAGCCTTCTTCCAATGGATCCGGCGGCCGAAATCGGCGCGGCGTTCCCGCTTCTTCTTGCCGGCGTAGTTGGCCGTGTTCACGGCGACGACTTTTTTCTTCAGCAACGCCTCGACCGCCGACTTGATCTGGATCTTGTTGGCGCGGGGGCTGACCTGGAAAACGTACTTGTTCAGCTTCTCGCTGAGCAAGGTCGCCTTCTCGGTCAGGCGAACGGTCTGGATGAGATCGAAAGGCTCGTTCATAACGCGGGAGTAGCCGGTGCGGCGGGCTTGCGATCGGGCGCGGCGGTGCGGTCCGCGATCTGGTCGAGCGCGCCGCGCAGGATCAAAATCTTGTTGTAATGCAGGAGGTCTTCCGTGTTGACGCCCTCGGCGGTAGTCAACTGCACGAACTGCACGTTGCGGCCAGCCTTGTAGGTGTTGGCGTCGAAGCGGTCCGCCACGATCAGCACCTTCTTGGTTTCCTCGGTATGCTCCTTGACGAGCGAGAGGAACGACTTTGTCTTCAGCTCGGTCACCGCGAACGTGTCGATAATCGCCACGTCCCCGCTCAGGATGCGCGAGCTCAGAGCCTTGCGGAACGCGAGGCGCTTGACCGATTTAGGCAGCTTCTTGGAGTAATCACGGGGGTGCGGCCCGAAGACCACGCCGCCACCGACCCGTACCGGCGAGCTCAAGTAACCGGCGCGAGCACGGCCGGTGCCCTTCTGCTTGTACGGCTTCTTGCCCGAACCGCTGACCGTGGCTTTGGTCTTGGTGCTGGCGGTGCCGCTACGGCGATTCGCCCGCATGGCCACCACGGCGTCGTGGACCGCCTGGGTCCCCTTGCCGTTGGTGATGATGTCGATGCGAGCCTCCCGGGCTGCCTCCGCTGTAAACACTGTCGCGCTCATGGGTAAATCAAATCTGGTTCAGGTACTGGAGGCTGCGGGTGCCGGCGCTATTTCTTCTTGGCCGTCGGCTTCTTGCCGGCGGGAGCGGCACCGGCCGCGGTGGTCACGGGCGCTTTGGCGGCCTCGCGAATCTTGGTAATCTTGAGCGCCGGACGGACAACGACGTAACAGCCTTTTGCCCCGGGGATGGCGCCGCTGACCAATAGAACGCCTTCCGCCTCGCGGACCTGCTCGACGACCAGGTTTTGCGTCGTGCAATTGCGGTCGCCCATGTGGCCCGGCATACCCTGGTTCTTCCAGATGCGGCCGGGCGTGGAACGGCAGCCGATGGAGCCGTTGCGGCGATGGGTCTTGGAACCGTGCGCGGCGCCCTGGCCATCGAAGTTATGCTTGCGCATAACCCCCATGAAGCCCTTGCCCTTCGAACGGCCGCTCACATCGACGTACTGGCCGACCTGGAACTGCGTCACCGACAAATTCAAATCGCCCTCGCTGGCTTCGGGGGCCAGCCGGAACTCGCGCAGGACCTTCTTTGGCTCAGACCCGGCCTTTTCGAAGTGGCCCATCTCCGCCTTGGTCACGCGCTGCTTCTTCTGCGCGTGGAAGCCCACCTGCACGGCGGTGTAGCCGTCGTTTTCCACGGTCTTGCGCTGGAGCAGCGTGTTGTTCTCCGCCGCGATGACGGTCACGGGCGTGATCTTGCCGCTGGCGTCGTAAACGCGCGTCATGCCAACTTTTCTGCCGATAATACCGATGCTCATAAAAGAGAGGGAAAGTGCCAGGTCAGATCTTGATGGTGATGTCCACGCCCGCGGGCAGGTTCAGCTTTTTGAGTTCGTCGACCGTCTTGGCGGTGGGCTCGATGATGTCGAGCAGGCGCTTGTGCGTGCGAATTTCAAACTGCTCCATCGATTTCTTGTCGACGTGCGGGGAGCGGTTGACCGTGAATTTTTCAATCTGCGTCGGCAGCGGGATCGGCCCGGCCACCTTGGCGCCAGTGCGCTTGGCCGTTTCCACGATCTCGATGCTGGATTGGTCCAACATCCGGTGGTCGAAACCTTTGAGGCGGATGCGAATGCGTTGGCCGTTTGCCATACAGAAGAAAAGCTAAGGGTAGACTAAGAAAGGGTTCAGGAAGTGGTCCGAGGCGGCTACTTTTCCTTTTGGTCCAGAACCGCGGCCAGCACATTGGCTGGCACCTGCTCGAAATGGCTGGGCTCCATCGTGTAGCTCGCACGGCCCTTGGAAAGGGAGCGGATTGCGGTGGCATAACCAAACATTTCCGCCAGCGGCACGTCGGCCGTGACCGCCACGTTGACGGACTTCATCTCCGTGCCGTTCAACCGGGCGCGGCGACGGCTCAAGTCGCCCATGATGTCGCCCTGGTAATCTTCCGGCGTCTCCACTTCGACCTTCATGATCGGCTCCAGCAGAATGGCTTTCGCCTTCTTAAAACCGTCCTTGACCGCGAAAATTGCCGCTAGCTTGAACGCCATTTCGTTGGAATCGACGTCATGGTACGAGCCGTCGATGATGTCCACGTTGACGTCGATCACCGGGTAACCGCCCACGATGCCGTTGAGCACCGCTTCCTCGATGCCCTTCTTGCAGGCCGGGATGTATTCCTTCGGAATGGTGCCGCCGACCACCTTGTTCTCAACGGTCAGGCCCTTGCCGCGCTCGTTCGGGGTGACAGTGACGATGACGTGCCCGTATTGGCCCCGGCCACCCGACTGCTTGATGAGCTTGCCTTCACCCGTCGCGGTTGCGGTAATCGTCTCGCGGTAAGCAATTTGTGGCTTGCCAGCGTTAGCGTCCACCTTGAACTCCCGCATCATCCGGTCGCGGATGATCTCGAGGTGCAGCTCACCCATGCCCGCGATGATCGTCTGGCCGGTGTCTTCGTTAGTGAAGACGCGGAAAGTGGGATCTTCTTCGGCCAGGCGCTGCAGGGCGTTGCCCATCTTCTCTTGGTCGACCTTCGTCTTGGGCTCGATGGCCATCGAGATGACGGGGTCGGGGAAGCTCGGGGGCTCGAGCAGGATCGGATGATCCTCATCGCAAAGGGTATCACCCGTGGTGATGTTCTTGATGCCGACGATGGCCGCGATATCGCCCGAATAACAGGTGTCGATGTCCTTGCGGTCGTCCGCCTGAATTTGGATGAGCCGGCTGATGCGCTCGCGCTTGTTGGTGCGAGGATTGTAGACGGTGTCGCCCTTTGTCAGCTTGCCGGAGTAAACGCGGAAAAACACGAGCTTGCCGACGAACGGATCGCTCCAAAGTTTGAACGCAAGCGAACAGAACGTGGCGTTATCATCCGCCGGCGCTTCCTTCTTGTTTTCGAGGTTATCGGGATCCAAGCCTTGCGCCGGGAGGATGTCCCGGGGGCTGGGCAGATAGTCGACCACGGCGTCCAACAGGTACTGCACGCCCTTGTTCTTGAAGGCTGACCCACCCGCCACGGGCACGAATTTGTTCGCAATCGTCTGACGGCGAATGCCGGCTTTAAGTTCCTCTTTCGAGATCGGCTTTTCCTCCAGGAAAAGCATGCCGAGTTCGTCATCGAGATTGGAAACCTGCTCGAGTAAATTGTCGTAGGCTTCCTGGGCGACACCTTTCAGGTCCTCCGGCAACTCCTCGATCTGATAGGTCGAGCCCTGCAAGCCGTCATCGACGTACATGATCGCCTTCTGATTGAGCACGTCGATCTGCCCCTTGAGATAATCTTCCTTCCCGATGGGGATGAGGATCGGCCAGGCGTTGGCGCCGAGCTTCTTGCGCATCTCTTCGATGCAGTTATCAAAATTCGCGCCCACCCGGTCCATCTTGTTAACGAACGCGATCCGCGGGACCTTGTACTTGTTGGCCTGGCGCCAGACGGTCTCGGACTGCGGCTGGACCGCGGCGACGGCGTCGAAAACGGCAATCGCGCCGTCGAGCACGCGCAAGCTGCGCTCGACTTCCGCGGTAAAATCGACGTGGCCGGGCGTGTCGATGATGTTGACACGCATGTTGATGTCTTCAAACATCTTGAAGACGCCGGGTTGCTTGAGCTGCTTCCAGTTACAGGTGGTCGCGGCGGAGGTGATCGTGATGCCACGCTCGCGCTCCTGCTCCATCCAATCGGTGACGGTGTTGCCTTCATGCACCTCGCCGATCTTGTGGATCATGCCGGTGTAGAAGAGGATACGCTCGGTCAGCGTCGTCTTGCCGGCGTCAATGTGCGCGCAAATGCCGATATTGCGCGTGCGCTCCAGCGGGAACGCGCGATCCGGCGAATTCGGATTGCTGGTACCAGGCTTGGGAGCCTCTAAAGTGGCGGCCATAACAGGGAAAAGTAGAAGCTAGTAGCGGAAATGGGCGAAAGCGCGGTTGGCCTGCGCCATGCGGTGGGTGTCATCGCGCTTTTTCATGGCGTTGCCCTGGCCGGCGGCGGCATCGCGCAATTCGTTGGCGAGCGCGTCCATCAAACCAATGCCGCGACGGCCGTTGGCGTAGCCGACGATCCAGCGCATCGCGAGCGAGACCTGGCGCTCGGGCGAAACTTCGATCGGCACCTGGTAAGTCGCGCCCCCGACGCGGCGGCTCTTGACTTCCAGGCGCGGCTTCACGTTGTCGAGCGCCTTGTGCAGGATCTCCAACGGGTCGACGGCATCCGAATTCTCGCGGCTCTTTTCGATGGCGCCGTAGACGATGCGTTCGGCGGTCGACTTCTTGCCGGAAATCATGACGGTGCTGATCAACTGCGCCACGACCGGGCTGGCATAGTGCGAATCGAGGCGCTCGATCTTTTTATGAACTCGGCGGCGGCGTGACATGGTTGAAAGAAATTAAGACTGCGCGTTGAAAAAGAGGTGTCCGATTTACTTCTTGCCCTTGGGCGCGCCCTTGCCGCCTTTGCCTGTTTCGACGGCTGCCCCGGGCTTCGGACGCTTGGCGCCGTACTTGGAACGGCCGCGGCGGCGCTTGTCGACACCCTGGCTGTCGAGCGTGCCGCGCACGATGTGGTACCGAACACCGGGCAAATCCTTCACCTTGCCGCCGCGCACCAGCACGATGGAATGTTCCTGCAAATTGTGTCCTTCGCCCGGGATGTAGGCGATGACTTCCTGCCCGTTGGTCAGACGCACCTTTGCCACCTTGCGCAGGGCGGAATTCGGCTTCTTGGGGGTGCGCGTCATCACCTGCACGCACACGCCGCGACGCTGCGGACAGTTCTGGAGCGCCGGTGACTTGGATTTCACCGTGACCTTGCGGCGTCCCTTGCGGACGAGCTGGTTGATCGTGGGCATGACAGTATCGTTAAAAACAGGTATGAGTTCCAAGTCCGCTTCATCATCGAGGGCGTTGCCAGGCGTCTCGCGCCAGCTTCGCACCGATAAAAAGACCCGCTGGACTGCCAGCGGGAACTTCGTGGACTTCACCACTCAGGGAGCGTTCAATGTAGGAAGTCTTTTCCCGGCAGCAAGTCTAATTTTTCGCCTTTTTGATGAACTTCGATTCTTCGGCCGAGCAGGCGCGCCAACGGGATGCCTCCGATCCGTTGCGGGAGCTTCGCGCCAGATTCCATCTGCCGCCAGGTCAGATTTACCTGGACGGCAACTCGCTGGGAGCATGTTCGCTGGCGGCGGAAGCGTCCGTGCTGCGCGTCCTGGAGGAGTGGAAAACGCGGGCCATCGGCGGGTGGCTGCACGGCGCGCCGGAGTGGTTCACGCTGGTGGAGCGGGTCGCGGCGGACGTGGCCGGGCTGATCGGCGCGCAGCCCGGCGAGGTCACGATCGCCAACTCGACGACCGTCAACCTGCATCAACTGCTGGCCACCTTGTACCGGCCGGACGAGCCGGGACGGACCCGCATCCTGGCCTTCGCCGGCGAGTTCCCTTCCGATCTTTACGCGGTCCAGAGCCATCTGCGTCTGCGTGGCCGGGACGCGGCGCGAGATCTGGTGCTCGCGGCCCCAGGCGCGGACGGCTTCATCGATGAGGCTGATGTGGCCCGGCGTTTCGCCGCCGATGCCACTCTCCAAATGGCGGTGCTGCCGGCGGTCGTCTACAGCACTGGTCAACTGCTCGATGTGGACCTGCTCACGCGGCACGCGCAAGAGGCCGGCGTGCTGATCGGCTTCGATCTTTCGCACTCGATCGGCGTGGTGCCGCACCGGCTGGCGGCGGCGGGCGCGGACTTCGCTTTCTGGTGCCATTACAAGTATCTCAATGCCGGCCCCGGCGCCGTCGGCGGACTGTATCTAAATGCCCGCCATTCAAATCGCACCCCGGGGCTCGGCGGTTGGTGGGGGGCGCGCAAGGATCGCATGTTCGATCTGGCCGGGGAATTGGATGCCGCCGCCGGCGCCGCCGCCTTGCAGATTGGCACGCCGCCGATCCTGAGCCTGGCCGCGCTCGAAGGCGCACTGACCGTGATCATGGAGGCAGGCATCGAGCGCATCCGCGCCAAATCCCTGCAACTCACGAGCTATTTGATAGAGTTGATGACGTCGCTGCTGTCGGCGAGCGACGGTTTTCGCTTCGCCAATCCCCCGGAAGCAGCGCGCCGCGGCGGCCACGTGGCGTTGCTGCATCCGGAGGCCGGCCGGATCTGCCAGGCGTTGCAAGCGGCGGGAGTGGTGACCGATTTCCGCCCGCCGCACATTGTGCGGCTCGCACCTGTGCCGCTGTACAACAGTTTCGAGGAATGCCACACCGCCGTGCAAATCCTCCGCGCCATCATGCGGGAGCGCGCTTACGAGGAGTACAGCGAATCGCGTCCGCTGGTTCCCTGACCAAGACGGCCTGAGATCAAGGACCAGCGGCGTCCCTGGCCGCGTAGCGCGCGTGGAGTCCCTGGTGGCGCTGCGCGGCAGCTAAGTTTTTCGAAACAGTTTCGGAGTCGCTCGGAGAGCGATCCCTACCTTTTTTGGAAGCCGCTACGCGGCTGTCTAATCCAACACCTTCGTCACCACGAACAGATCGTTCGCCTGGCGGGGCGCGTTGCTCAGTGCCACGGCCGGCGCAAAGCTTGCCTGCGGCTCATCTGCCCGGAACACATTGAAAACCGCGCTGGCATGCGCCGTCGGCTCCACATCGCTGACTTCTACCCGGCGCAACGCCTCAACAAAGGTCAGCACATCGGAAAGCTGCGCCTGATACTGGGCGATCTCCGCTTCGCTCAAGTCCAGCCGCGCCAAGCGCGCTATGTAACCCACATCGAGATCAGGAGCTGCCATGTGCCGTGAGAATCCGTTTCCGTTCCGCGACCCTCACATGAAGTGGCTCAACATCCAAACGACTGCCACCGCCAACACCACCACCAGCGCGAAGGTCTGAGTCCGCGCCGCGGAACGCTCCGCGCGCAACATCGGCCGCGCGCCGGTGCGCCGGGCGGCGGCGCCGTTGCCCTGGCCGTAACGCGAGTCCGGTACTACGCTCTGCAAGTAATAACCGCGCGAAGCTGTAATGAGGGCATCGCGGTCCAGCCGGGCCTGCGCGGCCGCGCGGCTGGGCGCTTCGGCAATCGTGCGTTGCAAGGCATCGATCTTCGCCTGCAACTCGTTTTCCTCCGCTGCCAACTCACGCTGCCGCGAATCAATGACGCTTACCTTGGACTTGGCCTTGGCAGTTTTCGCGGCGGAACGCGGCTTGAGCTTGGATGCGGTGGCCATGGGAAGTTTGCTTAATGCGGCAGTCATCTGCCCACGGAAGCCCCTGGCCAGACTTTGACGCCAAAGCGCCAGGGAACGCGGCAGACACTGTCAGCAGCGAGGCACTTATGCCCTAGCCGCCGAAGGTGCGCCAGCAAAAAATGAACACTGCGATTAATCCCAGTAACAACAGCGGCAAAGTGAACGCCAAACCGGCCTTCAACCAGTAAGCAAAGCTGTGGTCTCCGGCAGCGCCGAACATCTCATCGTAGCTGCCGCCGGTCACGTTCACGCCGGTTTCTCCGGTCACGCCTTCGGCCGCATCGGCCGCGAAGCGCGAACGCATCTGCGAGTACTCGGTCCGCGCATGATCGACCATCCCCAGGGCGCGATTGAGCTCCCGCTGCAAATCGGCCTGCGGCCAGGTCTTGGGATTGATTTCCTCCAACGCCTGCAAGTGCGAACTGAAAGCCTCGGTCGTGGCGCGCAACTGCTCGACCCGCTTCTGGGCCTCGTTCGCCTGCCGCTCCACCACCACCAGGGCGCGCGTGAGCTTTTCCACCATCTCGCCCCGTCCGTGTTCCAGCTCTTCCTGCCGCCGGCTCAGTTCCTCCAGCTCGCGCTTCTGGCGTTCGATCTGGTCTTGCTGCCGCTTGAGATTGAGCAACTGTTCCTGCGCCTTTTGCACCTGGCTGTCCAGGCGCTCGGCTCCGACGGAGGCGCTGCTGCGCGGCAGGGCGTCTTCCTCTTCCCCCGCGTACGCGGCCGCCGGCGCAGGCTCGGTCGTTCTGCCATATCGTTCTGCCATATTTTTCGTCTTTCGGCGTGAGTTTGTCTTGGGAACGGGCACCGGTGCGTCCAGGCCCGTCAACCCGCCGGCTGCGAGCTCGGCCGGTCCGTCCACATTAGTATCTTCGGGCTCGGGCACGACAAGCAGCTTTAACCGAGGCGCACTTAAAACTCCATATTTTTCAGCCGCCGCCGCGCCAGCGCCAAAGGCAGGCCGAGCGCGAGCAAACTGAGCAGAATCGCCAGCGCCGAGGCGATCCAGCGCGCCAGTTGCTGCGTGTGCGCCGTCGAGGTCGGGCGCGTGAAGGGCAGGCTAGCCGGAAACGCCAGCAGCGTCACGATGACTACGATATAAACAAAGCTCGCCACCAGACACAGCGTGCCGCCGAACCCGCTCACGATTTTCGAGGGGTTCTCCTCCTTGAAGTTCGGGAACAGCGCCCCCAGGCCAACCGACATTCCGCACAGCGCGCCACTCATCAGGGCGATCGACAGCGCGAAATAAACGATCATCCCGGGAGCCAGCTTGAGAATGACGCTCGAGGTTACCATCAGCGCCACCGTGATGACCGTGGCCGCCAGCCAGGACGAGCAGAATTTCTGCATTAATACGCGTGGCAGCCCCAGCGGCGCCATGCCCAGGATCCAGAGCCGCCGTCCCTCCAAACTGAACTGCGGGAAAACGAAGCGGGTGGTCAAGGTCGAAAGCGTCAGGGCGCAGGCGGTCAGGTTGAGGTAACTGATCATCGTGCTCCAGAAGCGGCTTTGGAGGTCGTACGAGACGTTGCGCAGGTTCAACACGTAAATGGTCAACAGACCGACGAAGATCATGACTTGCGTCCATTGCGCGGGTTCGCGCCAGAAGACCCGCACGTCCTTGAGCACCAGGGCGCGCACCGGCCGGCCAAAGTAGGTCAAGGGCGGCACATCGAGCAGCCGGGCAAAAAGGCTCCGCCGCGTCCGCGTCAACCGGCGTCGCTCCGCGCGTTCCTGGCTGCGTTCGGAGCGATGGCCGAACGCACTTGTCCAACTCGTGTAGAAAAAGCGGCTGGCGACCGCGAAGCCGAGCAGCAGGCCGAAGAGCGCGTTGCTCAGCAGCAAGAGGGAGAAAAACGTGCCCTCCCGTTCCAGCCCGCCGGTCCAGGACAGGATCGTGCGCGCCAGCCACGCGCTGGGCAGGAAGGGATTGAGACTCAAATGGGTATGGCGCAGAAGTTGATCGAAGATCTGCACTTCCGAGGGCGCGGTGACCGAGTTCGCGTTTTGCGGCCGCAAGGAAACGACCAGCGCCACAATCCCCGCCAGCCCAAGGGCGAGCGCGGCGCGTTTGGACCAGCGCTTGGCCAGCAGGTTGACGATCAACAGCACCAGCGAGGACCCGAGCACCGCCGGGATCACGATGAAGGGCAGGTAAACCAGCGGAACCGCCAGGTAGAACGACGCCTGCACTTCGTTGACGCGCCCGAAGGCCGCCATCATCGGCGCGCTCAAGAACATCAAGGCCCAACTCGACACCACCAGGCTTTCGAGGGACTTCCAACGGTAAATATCGGCGTGGGGAATGGGCAGGGTGAGGAACCAATCCGTCTCGCGGTTTTTGAAAAGCGTCGAGTAGCCGATGATCACGTTCGAAAACGTGAGCATGACGAAAAAGAAGGCGAAGATCAGGAACAGGATGCGTTGGGCGAGCAACGTGCCGACAGCCGGATAGCTGTAGAGGAACTGGAGCGCGTGGTAAAAGAGGAAGTACCCCAGGAAGAGGTAACCCAGAACGAAGCAAGCCAGGATGAAAGGCAGTAGCGGCGAGCGGCTGCGCAAGCCGCGTCCCCGCGCCAGGGCGCTGCGCCAATGTACCCACAGAAACAGCCGAAAAAGGCGCAGGGTCATGGGATGGGTCCGGCTGGAGCTACCTTCCCGGCATCGCCTCGAAAAGGTATCCCTGCAAATACTCGGTTTCCGGCAGCGTCGGCACGATCGGATGGTCCGCTGCCTGCGTAAACCGCCGGATCTGCCGGACGGATCGCTTCGCATCCACCGAGGCCTCGGTAATCATCTCCCGGAACTCCGTCGCGCCGACATGATGCGAGCAGCAAAAGGTCGCCAGCAGACCGTCGTCCGCCAGGAGTTTCAAGGCACGCAAATGAATCTCCTTGTAGCCGCGCAGGGCATCGCCCAACTGGCTCTTCGACTTCGTAAAGGACGGCGGGTCGAGGATGATCAAATCGTATTGCGCGCCGCGCCGTTCCTCTCCGGGCAGAAAATCGAAGACATTGGCCTCGCGCCACTCGACCTGGCTTAGGCCATTGCTTTCCGCGTTGGCCCGGGCATGGACAACCGCGTCCGCGCTGATTTCCACGCCGAGCACGGACGCCGCCCCCTGCCGCGCACACGCCAGCGCAAAAGCTCCCTGGTTGGCAAAACAGTCCAGCACCCGGCGGCCGCGGGCGAATTGCGCCACGGCCTGGTAGTTCTCGACCTGATCCAGGTAGAAGCCGGTCTTTTGCCCTTGCAAGAGATCGACCGCGAAACGCAGGCCGCCGAAGGCGATCTCGACCTCGCCGGGCGCTTCGCCATGCAGGATGCCCGTGGTCAACTCCAGCCCTTCCGCCCGGCGGATCGGCGCGTCATTGCGCTCGATGACCGTCCGCGGCGACAGGAGCGACACCAACGCCTCCGTTAGCAGTCCTTTGCGCTGGTCCATGGCCAGGGTCAACGTCTGCAGGACCAGGCAATCGCCATAGCGGTCGACGATCACGCCCGGCAAGCCGTCGCTCTCGCTCCAGACCAGCCGGCAGAGCCGCGGGTCCAGTCCGCGCCGCTCGCGGTAAGCGATGGCCAGGGACAGGCGCCGACGGAAAAATTCCAGATCGAGATCCTGCCGCCGCCGCGAAAACCGGCGGGCGACGATCTGCGACGAAGCGTTATAAATCGCGCTCCCGATCAGCCGGTCCTTGCCGTCCTTGAGCGAGACGACTTCCCCGCCCGCCGGACTGCCGAACGTCTTGAGAATCTCACTGGCATAAACCCAATCGTGACCGTGGAAGATACGCGCCCGCGGTTTGATGATCAGGCCAGCCATTCGTTACCTAATCCAGCAAGGGCGCCGGCTCCGGGTATTCAAACACCTTACCCTCGTAATTGCGGATCACCACCTTCTCGCTGTCGTGATACAGAACGTAATTCGGGTTGATCGGTACTTTGCCGCCGCCGCCGGGCGCGTCGATCACATACTGGGGAATGGCATACCCGGTCGTGTGCCCGCGCAGACCCTCCATGATCTCTAGTCCCTTGGCCACCGGCACCTGCAAGTGGGAAGAACCCTGGATGAGGTCCAGTTGGTACAGGTAGTACGGCCGCACACGGCAGCGCAAGAGCTTGTGCACCAGCGTGCGCATCACCTCGACGCTGTCGTTGACCCCATCGAGCAGCACGCTCTGGTTACCGAGCGGAATGCCGGCGTTCGCCAGCCGCTCGAGTCCGGCTTTGACTTCCAGCGTCAGTTCCCGCGGATGGTTGACGTGCACGCTTAGCCAGAGCGGATGATATTTCTGCAGCATGGCGCACAACTCCGGCGTGATGCGTTGCGGCAAAAAGATCGGGACACGCGAGCCGATGCGCAAAAACTCGATATGCTCGATGGCGCGCAGCCGCTTGAGCAAGGCCTCCAGCTTGTCGTCCGAAAACAGCAACGGATCACCCCCGGAAAGCAGCACATCACGGACCTCGGTGTGCGTCTCCAGATAACGGAACGCTTCCTCAAAATTCGTGTGCAGCTCCTGCTCGCCCGCTCCGCTCACCACCCGGCTGCGGGTGCAATAGCGGCAATAGCTGGCACAGCGATCAGTGATCAAAAAGAGTACGCGATCCGGGTACCGGTGCACGAGGCCCGGCACCGGCATGTGGCTGTCCTCGCCGCAAGGGTCCGCCATTTCGAAGGGCGAGGTGTACGATTCCTCCAGCCGCGGAATCACCTGCCGGCGGATGGGGCAGCGCGGGTTGCCCGGTTCGATCAGGTTGAAGAAATGGGGCGTGATCGCCAGCGAAAGCTTGCTCCCGGCGATCTGGACGCCGGCGCGTTCGTTGGGCGTCAACTCCAGCAATTCCTCCAGCCGGTCCAACGTCGTGACGCGGTTTTTCAACTGCCATTTCCAGTCATTCCACTGGTGCGGCGGCGCCTCCGGCCAATGGCCTGGGGCCGGCGAAACAAACGTCCTGCCATCACCGGCAGTGGGGTCGAATAAAGTCGACGGCGGCGGAGCGGTCTCCAACAGACTCAGTGCATTCATCAAGCGTTCTTGCCTAATCGAGGGACGTTAAGGTGCCGGATGGGGTTGTCAAACGTGGGGGGCATGCCACGTTGTCCAACCGCTCCGCGGCGTGGCCTCGCGCGATCTCCTGCCCACGATCCCCAACCCGAACCATGAGCAACCGACTCCCACTGTGTCTTCTTAGCCTGGCCGTCCTGGCCGGCTCCCCTGCCGCGGTGGCGCAGGAAACCGGCAAGCTTGCCTCCGCCAACGCACCGGCGGTCATTCCGGCACCGCGGGCGGAACCGGTCGTGCCAGCCTCCCCGGCCAAGAGTATCGCCACCCAACTCAATGACGCCTACGTCAACGTGTTCGAGCACGTGGCGCCGTCGGTGGTCGTCATCGACGTCATCAAGAAACCTTCCGCCGATGGCGAAGGCGGTGAGTACTTCCCGGATTTCTACCGCAACCCAAGCGATGGCAATGGCGGCGGTAACGGCGCCGGCGCCGTAGACCCTTCGGCCGTGCGCCCACGGCCGCTGCCTCCCAGCGAGGGCTCCGGTTTCATCATCCAGGCCGGTGGCTTCATTCTGACCAACAATCATGTGGTCGCGAATGCCGACAAGATTACCGTGAAACTCAGGGACGGCCGCCAGTTCCCGGGCCGGGTCGTCGGCACGGACGAGAAAACCGACATCGCGGTGATCAAAATCGACGCGACGAGTTTACCCGTGGCGGAACTGGCGGATAGCGATGCGGTACGGGTGGGTGAAATCGCGTGCGCTATCGGCGTACCCTACAATCTGGCCTACAGCTTTACCACGGGCGTGGTCAGCGCCAAGGGACGCAACACCCTCGAACTCGGGACGCAGGACAACTATGAGGATTACCTGCAGACGGACGCCTCCATCAATCCCGGCAACAGCGGTGGTCCTTTGGTGGACCTGGACGGCAAAGTCATTGGGATGAACACCCTGATCAATGGTCTCAATCGCGGCCTCGGCTTCGCCATCCCGAGCAACATGCTGCGGGAGACCGGCGATCAACTCATTCATAACGGGCGGGTGTCGCGTCCGTATATCGGCGTGCAAATTGCCTCCCTCGGGGATGACGCCGAGGAGCGGTACGGCAGCGTCTTCAGCGGGGTGAAGAAGGGAGTGGTGGTCGAGACCATGATGTTCGACACGCCCGCTTACCATAGTGATCTGCGGGCGGCCGACGTGATTACCGAAGTCGACGGGGTGCCGGTGAGTTCGGATCGCGAACTGCAAAAGCAGATCATGTCCAAAAAGGTGGGAGCGACGGTGCAGTTGACTGTTTTCCGCAAGGGCAAGACGCTCAAGGTCCCGGTCACCACCGGCGAATTGCCGCAGACCGTCGCGGACAACGGTACTCACAATATCGATGGCGAAGAGGCCGCCGCGCAAGCGGACGCAGCCAAGCAGGCCCGGAAAGACCTCTACGGCTTGCAACTACAGGATTTGACCAAGGATCTCGCTTCGAGCCTGCGCTCGAATACGACGGCAGGGGTGATTGTCTCGGCGGTCAGCGAGGACAGCCCGGCTGCTCACGCGGGCTTTCAGGTGCAGGACGTGATCACGGCGGTCGACGACAAGCCCGTCAGAGACGTTCCCTCCTTCAAGGAAGCGGCCAAGGGCGCCGACGTAAAGCGCGGCATTTTGTGTTACGTGGAGCGTCCGACCGGCAAGACGTTTGTCGTCATCAAGGACGAGTAAGGGGCCTCTCTCGCAGGTTGCCATTTGTCGGGCGGAAGCGTCCCGGCTGCCCGGTAACGCCCTTTATTGCCCCGCCGCCAGGATCTTCACCTTCGCGGCGGTCGTAGTCCCTATGGTGTAGCCGGTACCCGCTGCCAAGGTCAGCTTGACGGTCACTTTGCTGGCGCCCTCCAGATCGCCTAGCGGGACAATGTTGATAGGCTTTTTCGTCTTGCCAGCCTTGATCTTGGCGGTGCCCTTCAGCATCGCGTAATCCGTGCCATTGATCGCCGTCCCCTTGATCGTGTAAGCCACTGTCAAATCGTTGGGCTGCGCACTTGGAATGCTCAGCGCAAACTGACCGGGCGTACTGCTTCCGAGCGTCACGGTCGGTGTCGGTACGGTGAGCGTCACCGCCGGCAAATCCGACAACGTCAACGTCAACGTCGCTGTCCCGGTTCCACCGGCATTCGTGGCGCCGAGATTGATGACGAAAGTACCCGCCGCCGTCGGCGTCCCCGCAATCAGGCCGGAAGTCATGTCCACGCTCAATCCCGCTGGCAAGCCCGTGGCGCCATAACTCGTCGGCGTGCCGCTCGCCACGATCTGGTAACTGAACGGCTGACCGATCGTCCCACCGGCTGTCGTCGCGCTGGTAATCGTCGGCGCCGTTACCGTACCCAACGTGAAGACGGTCGCGGTTGAAACACTTCCACCTGCCGTGTTCACCGTAATGGGCCCGGTTTCCGCGCCAGTCGGGACGGTAACCGTAATCTCGGTGGAGGTGAAGGTGCCCGCGGCGGCTGCATCGCCGCCAAAAATAATCGAGATGGGTGGCACGAAGCCGGTGCCGTCAATGACCACCGACGTGCCCACTTCCCCGCTCATGGGGGTGAAGCTGGTGATTGTCGGTGGGCTGCCGGTTTGTGCCTCGGCGCCTCCCACTCCCAGCAAGACAAGCAGGGCGAACAGCGCCCAAGTTGCGCCGAGCCACGACAGCGGCGGGCGAGGGGAGGAGATCCGGATTCTCATAGAGTCCCCAGCCTAGCAACCCTGAGCCAACTTCCGAGCCTTTTTCTTGGCCATCCTCCCCAACGGCCGCGTAGCGGCTCCAAAAGAAAGGTAGGGACGGCTCGCCGAGCCGTCCCATTCTGTCTGCTAAACGCTAGAGACTCGAGAGCCGCCGAACCCGGATGACGCCGGCCGCTTCGTCGCCCGCCAACTCGCCTCCCCTTACTGCCGGGTGAAATTGCTGATCATCTTCGCGGCAATCATCCCCAGCACACCGGTCACGATCGGGTTGCCCATGGCTTTCACCAGCCACGGCTGTTGCGCGACGACCTGCTGCATCACCTGCGGATACTGCGTGCGCGCGTAGTTGGCCACCTGCGCGTAGTCGTTGGCGTTCATCTGGGCGGGATTGGTCGAGCCCAGCCCCAGCATCCCGGCGAGCGAACTCAACCCGACACCCTGACTCTGCAAGCCGCCGAGCAGCGAACCCAATAATCCTTGCTGCTGAGCCGGCGGAGCCTGCGTAAAGGCAGTCTGCGCCGCTTGATGAAACTGGTCGGTGGGCAACTTGCCCAGGTATTCAGCCGCCCCTTGATGCATGGTGCTGTTGTCGAAGCTCTGGTCCGCCGGGGCCGTCGAGGCGAACTTGTCCATGTAATGGGACGCATCCTGATCGGTGACCGTGCCGCCGCCGCCGAATTGCTGCATGAAATCGCTAATGGTGCCTGGCATAAATGTAGGTGTTGGTAAGGGTTTGGTGCGTTGAAAAGGGTTGGGGGGAGCAATCCGCTATTGATGCAGCGACTCTCATGGCTGCGCGCGCACATACTTCATGTCGCCGGAACGGGCGTCGAGCGTCGCCGTGCCGATCTTCATCGGCGGATTGGACGGCGCATAGGCGACCACCGTTAAATCCTGCTGGGGAAAAGCTTTCGCCATTTGCGCCAGCATGGTGCGCATCAGCGCCGGGATGTCGTCCATTGCCACGCTTTGATTCAGGACCAGGCCCAACTCATTTTGCTCGTTGAGCAGAGCGCGATCAATCGTTTTGAACTGCGGATCCGCTTGCCGGATGCGATGGAGGAATTCGGCCTGGCGCTGCCGTAAACCGCTGTTTCCGCCGCTCGGAACGTTGTTCTGGGGAACGCCCGGTTGTGGCGCGGGCGTCTGCCGGATAACCGGCGGAGGCGCGGCAGGCCCGCACGCCGTCAGGCCACCGCTCAGCACGAGAGCGGCCAGAATCAGAAGTCGATCGGCGAAACCGGATGGCGCGAGCGTTCTCAAGTGCCATCAAATCGAACGGTAAGAGCCGGGTGGCCTCATTCACCGGGTGAAAAGCCCGGTAAACAGAATCTCCAGCCCGAGTGTTTCGCCGCTGCTCCTACTGGATCGGCAATCCGACCGCTTCCTGCGCGTTGATGAAACCATAACCATCCAGCACCGAGTATCCCGTCCCAATGCGGTTACTGATAACGGCGGTCTGGCTGGTTGAACCCGGGCTGGCCGTACCCACGCCGAAGGTCGCGCCCGTTGACGTGGTCCCACTGAACGTCATGCCCAGTTGGGTGTCGATCGCGGCGTCCGGAATACTGACTCCGCCGCCGATGATGTCCGCCGAGCCGTTGGGGGTGGTGCCGCCCGCATTGGGCGGACTATCGGCGTCCTCATACTCATCCCGGCCGATCGTAAATCGCAGGATATCGCCGCTGGCGAAGGCGTCGCCGGTGAAAGTTAGTGTGAGCGTAAAGTTGCTGTTCGTGACGGCCGACATCACCGTGGTGGTCGTCAGGCTCGCAGAGCCGGTGCCCAAGGTGAACGCCTTGTCGGAGGTATCGAAGACCGTCCCGGGAGTGGAAAGGTCGAAGTAGGTGCTCGTCCCGCCGGACGGAGTCGTCAACCCGTTGGTTCCGTCTGTGACGTTGCCGGAAGTGGCGGCCGTCCCCAGCGGGTTAAAGACCAGCGTTTGCAGGCTGCCTGGCCCCACATAGTGGACCGAGATCGCGTTCGGATCCTGGATGCCGGTCGTGCCGTTCGCGCCCAGGGTACTGGTGACCTGGGAATCCTCATCGTCCCCCTTAACCACGATGGTGACCTTGCCGCCGTCCGTGGTGCGAGCCTCGCCCCGGGCATAATACGGGTCCAGGTCATGCGGGAAGGCGCTGCGCTGCAGGATGCTCTTCATTTGGGCTGGAGTGACCGAGGGCACACCCATCGAGTTTCTGCCGCCGCCATGGGCCTGCAGCACCAGCGCGGCAATCGCCGCGGCGTGGGGCGCGGCATCGCTGGTGCCGAAGAAGTTGTCACTGCTGTCCTGGTCCTGGCTATCGTCACTGCCAAAGAACGAGGTATTGGCGCCGTCCATGGCGGCGATATCAGGTTTGAGCCGGACCGTCTTCCCGATGTAATTACTGTTGGAATCAAAATAGACAGTCGAAGGACCGGGCGAAGTGAAATACTCCGGAATATTCGGCTTGTAGTACGGATAAGCCGCGACGGAGTTGGCGCCCGCCGCCGATGAGTGGCCGAAGGTCAGCGGCGTCGTATACGAGAAATACTCCGCCGGCCCGAGCGGCACGATGCCATCGCCGAAGCAGAGATAGCGGAAATGATCGGCCGAACGCGCGCCCGGCGCGAGGGCGACCGGGGTCGAACGGGCAATGACGAACTGCAACTGCGTGTCCGTGCCGGGCGAGGCAAATTCATTGAACTTGATCGGGCTGGCGCTGGCTCTCCCGTCCGTCGTGACCGAGTCCGCCGCGATGTATGCCCCCGCCGAGGAGAAAACCAGCAGATTCAAGTTCTGGGTGACGTGGTCGGTGATGCCGCTGGCAGCGTAAGTGTAGAGGGTATAGGAGCCGCCGGTCACGTCTCCCGCCTCGTTCTCCTGGAAGGCGGTCACGCGCACATTGTAGGTGCCGGTCACGGGAGGGAAAAACGTGACGAATTCGTCGGCTCCGGACCCGTTGCTATCCGTGAAGGAAAGCTGGTTGCCGGTGGAATCATAAATCGCCACCTGCCCGTCCAGGGGATCCAGCGATCCCGCGCCAGCGGTCTGTGAGGGCACCAGCTTGAGGTAATACTCCTGGCCGCCGGTCAGCACTTCCGGGAAAGTGTTGGCGGTGTCTTCGGGCGGCAGCGCGGTCGTGCTGGTGCCTTCTGCTTCCATGGAAGTGATCTCGTTGGCCGCACCTGTTTCCGTGTAAAGCGGGTTGTTCACGTCAAACGTCGGTGTCGACGTGTTGTCGGGGTCATTCCATTGCAGCACCACCGGCAGACCGGACTCTTCCCCGGGCGTGACGACGATGCCGTAATTTGCCAGCTCCGCGGTATCCGGGAAGTTGACCAACTGGGCGACGTCCGTGCCCTTGGGATTGAAGTTGTGGAAGCCGCCGGCATAAGCGGCTGGCGGTACGCCGGTGAGATTGATATTCGTGTTGGCCAGGGCCGTGTTGCCCGCGGCCGCGGTCAGGCCACCGGAGCCAGTCGGATCATTCGGGATGAAACGGAAATCGGAGTCATAACCGTTCGTTCCCGGGTTATTGGCCGCCGAGGAAAAGTAGGAGACGCCGGCGTTAACCACATCATTGACGCCCTGGGCGATAACACCGTCCTGGAAGAAAGGCTCGTCCAGATAACTGACGTCATCGACGATGATGTCCGCCCGGAACGTGCTGCTGGGCACGGGCGACACGGTATTGTCAGGGTTGGCCACGCCGGCCAGGTTGCGAATGCTGTCCGCGAACTGCAACTCACCGTAATCCGCCGAAGCGAAAGCCAGTTGAGCCTTGGGCGCCATCTTGAAAATGGTCTGCAGCATGCCGCGACCTTCATCGGTCCCACCGGGATAATCCTGAAAGACGATGACCGGCAGCGGGTTGACCGCCCCGGCGGCGGTGCTGCCGGGCAAATCCTGATTGGTTACGTCCGTCGGCGCGGTCGTTGTTGGCATGGACTTCGTGTTATAGGAGTCGGACAAGTCGCCAATGCTGATGCCGGCGCCTTCCCAATCGGGATCGGACATCGTGAGACTCGTATTGTAAGTCTTATTGACCTGGTCGACCCGGTGCTGGGTGACACCGAAATCAAAGACGGTCCCGATCTCCTGCAGGGTCTCTGTCGTGGGCGTAACAGCGGGAGTGACAGCCGAATGCGAAGCAGCCGCATTGACCAACCGGTGCAGTTTGGCGTGCATCGGCTTGGGCGTCAGAAAAACCCCGGCCACCCCTTCCAGGCTGGCCAGCTTGGGCACATCGTCCAGTGGCACGAAGGCCTCGAAGACGCCGGCGTGGTAGGTGGGATCACTCGCCTGCAGGCTCATGGTCGGCACCTGCACGGCGGCTTGGGCGGTGAACGCCGCGAAGGGGATGATCCCATTGAGCGTCACGCGCACCAGGATGCGGTTGGCGTTATCCTGCATCGCCAGGTTCGCAATGTTGCCCGCTCTCTTGGTGGCATACCCATTGTGCAACTTGAGCGTCGCAGCCGTTCCCGCCCGCGTGGCTTTCTGTAGCTTCAGGTTAGCCTGCACCAGGGCGTCCAATCCACCGCCGAGATTCGCCGGCATCGTCCCGGCATACAGTGCTCCTGTAACGAGCGACAAACCGGCGCAGGCCAAACAGACCGACCTGCGGCGCTGCCGGGGAAACCAAGCTTTAACGTCAGCGGAAATGGGTGCTTTCTTCATGAGGACAGGAATAAAAAGGAGATTAAACGGCGCCGAGCGGACGCCGGCGCAAGAACACGTACCCGGCTAGCAGCCCGCCTAATACGGCTGTTAACGCCCGCGTCGAAGGCTCCGGCACGGCGGTGACACCTGTCAGCATGATGCCATAGCTGCCGGCTTCGTTGTCGTAGTTGTCCTGATCGAAAGTGTCCAGGATCAACGGGTTCAGGTTGTTGGAAGCCTCTGGGCCGCGCACGTCCGTCGAATCATCGCTCAAGGCGAAGAGAAGCTGATTGGCCGTGTTAACCGGTTCGTTCCCCGAAATGCTGATGCCGAGGTAATACAGTCCCGGAGATAGGTTAGCGTACAAGGCGTTGCCTAAGGCCAGCGTCGAGGTCACAATCGTGCTGCTGGTATCGTCGTTGGTGGCGACCGCGTTGCCGGAGCCGTCAAAGAGAAACAACGTGGTGTCGATTGGCAGACTACTGTCGAAAGCGGTCGTGGTCGGCGCTAAGTTGGTCGTCGCCGAAAAGCTGGATGGCGAGGTGATGTTGATGGCAAAGAGGTCCGCATCCATGCCCGCGTTGAAGCTGCCCCTGATGATGGTGACGGGTGTGCCTTCCGGGTTCGCCGTCCCGGCTGTTAACTGGGCCGTCGACAGGGTATTCCCGGCGTCCCCCACTTCCGTATAGGTCTGCGCCTGCCCGGTACTTAAAAACGCGCTGCCGGTTACCGCCGCCAACAAGCAGCCGGCCAACGAAGTCGCAATTTGCTTTATCATGGAATCCTGTTTCGGCTGTGACCCTGTTGAAACCCTGTCCTCCAGCGGCTTTCTCTCGCGCTTCTGACCTTGCCTGCTTCCACGAAGCGACCGCTAGCGACGGGGCCGAGTGTACGGCGAAACCATAGGTTAAAGGCAAGGATTTGTTTGCCCTTTTCCATGTCCCGGCGCCCAGACCCTTATGCCGCTGGCAGTCAGTTACTTGCATTGAGTGGGATAGATTCGAACCCGCCAGTTGGGTGTGAATTGTAGCCGCCGCCGGACGGTTTGGAGGTGACGCCACCATGTTGCCGGGCTGGGTACGCCGCCTGCTTATGGTATGTCCATGTCCGCCTTGACCCCGTTCGCGCCCAAATCCTCCCTGGCGGGCGGAGGCGTTGCCCGGAAATCGCGCGCCGGGGCCGCTTTTACTCTGGTGGAGACGATGATCGGCCTCGCGGTGTTCGTGATCGCCGGGTTGGCCGTCATTGAAGTCATCGGCCTGATCAATCAGAACTCCACGGCCGACCGCGCTTTGACCGCCGCCCGGATGCTGGTGGGAGAAAAAATCGCCAAGGCGCAGACCGATACCTACACGCCCAGCAATAGCGTCATTCCCGTCGGCTGCGTGCAACCCACGTCCGGCACTCTGGCCAACCAGGACACCAGCGACGCTTTCGATTTCAGCAGCTCTCCCGTCACGGTCATCGGCAGCACTGGCACGGGCCCGTTGATTACCGGCACCATGAATCAGTATGTGTCCACCTTCGAGTCCGCCAGCGGCTCGCTGCTGATCACGTTTACCGTCAACTTCACCTATCGGGGCAAGGCGTATTCCGCCACGCAAAGCACCATCCGGGCGCCGGATCAGCTATGAGGCTCATATTGCGCCGCCGGCGCTTGCCAGCCGGCTTCAGCCTGGCGGAGATGCTCGTGGCTTGCGGCATCTTCACGGTGACCGCGCTGGGCATGTGGGAGTGCATTCGCGTCGTTTTTCTGCTGTCCGCCAAGAACACGGGCATCAATGTCAGCCATAGTGCCTTGCAGTACTCCGTGGATACGTTGGCCAATCAGATTCGTGGCTCGCTCCAGGTGGTCGATGTCGCCAATTTCAACGGCACCACCTTTACCGACATCAATGAGGCCGCCGCCACCGGGGCGAGCGCCTCCGGCAACGCCGTACGATTTGTGCGCCTCTTGCCCGTGACCCTCTTCGTCCTGCCCGATGACGGCTCTGGCTTTACAGAAACGAACGCGCAGAACCCGCAAAGCCTGACTTACCCAGATTGCCTCACGGCGGGCAACAAGACCGTCAAAGTGACGTTCAACGCCACGGCCGCCACCCTGGCTTCCTCGGAGTTCCTGGCGGACCTCGGCGGGGCGCGGTTCTTCCCCCGGTTTCCCTATCTGACGGAAACGATCACAACCGGTTCCAGCCCCGGTACGCTCCCAGGGCTGGGTATGGCCAGCTATACCGTCACCGGTACGAATACCGCCACGTTGCAATTGACTAGCGGGCTGCCGGCCTCCACCACTCCTGTGCCTTCCTGCAACCAGGCGTATTTGGTCGTGGTCAGCGCGGCGGCCGTCCTGAACCGCGGCACTTCCTATGCCGAGCTGGTCTACTATCCTGACGCCACCAACCTGGCCCGCAGCCATTCCCTCTCCACCGCCCTGAATGTCTCCGCAACCGGGAGCGGTCCGGCGGCGTTTGCCCTGCCGAAAACCGCCGGCGCGCTTTCCGACGCCAGCGCCAGGGGTTCACTGCAAATCAATCTGCCCGTTTATGCTCCGAACCTGGCCAACGTGATGGCTCGCGACGGCAGCACGGCGGCCCTGATCAACATTTCCCTCAATCTTCCCGTCGAGGCGCGCCGCCGCGCGCAGTTCTAGCTCCCCAGCTTGCTATCCCATGCCTCTTTCCACCTGCCTTTTGCACCCTGCCCAGCGCCGCCGCCTTGTTCCGAGCGAGCAAGGCAGCGCCCTGCTTTTGGCCATCCTTTTCATCGCCATTTTTTCCATTGTGGCTGGCGCCATCGAGCTCTTGAGCGAAGAAACCAACCGGCACACCGCCCGGGAGAATCATTTCGTCTCGTCCCAAGCCGCCGCGGATGCCGCGCTGGACGTGATGTACGGCCGCTTCTCGCATTGGGTCGACGCGCATACTGGCCTGACGCCCTCGCTGACGGACGCCACCACCGCCGGTGTCCCAGGCAACACCTCCTTCCCGGCGATCGCCGGGGCGATCAGCTTTACCGGCCTGACCGGGCTCTCCGATTACCAGGTGACCAGCCTTTCTCTCGCACCCCTCCTGCCCGACGACACCGCCGGCACCGATTTCCCCAGTTGGTCCACCTGGAAAGCCAGCCCGTCCGGCTACCAGGCGATTATCAACAAGTACTACATCAACATTCCCAACATCTACGCGACGAACAGCTTTTCCAATGCGTTGACCTACCTGGCTACCGTGACCGTCACCCCCAACGTCATCGATGCGCTCCACCCCGGCGCCATCACGGTCAGCCGCTACTTCCAGGCGAGCCAGGTCTCTCCTTTCACTTACAACATCTTCACGCAAGGCACCTTCGAGGATTATGACTTCGGCCAGAGCTTCGACAGCGAGGCGAACATTTACGCCAGCACCAAGATCCAGCTTGATCATAAAGGCACCATCGTCAACGGCTCCATGCGCTACGGCGGCAGCTTCGTCGACCCGACCGGGACCGTCGGTGGCACCAACGACCTCGTCTTCGAGGACCCGACCACCGGAGCCACCGTCGATCCCTTCGCCAGCGGTCTGCTCAAACAGGTCAGCAAGATCGAAGTCGTGCCCGATATCGCCGATGTGATCGCCCACAATGCCAATGGTTCGCGCTCGGCTAGTGCGGAATTCGCCACCGCCACAGACGACGATTTTTCGCGGCGGGAGATCATCGAGCCGCCGGCCAACCTGTCTAACGACACCTCGCCCGATCAAATCGCGCAACGGCGGATCTACACGCAAGCGGACGTGCGCCTGAAGGTTTCAGTTGGCACCAAGTCGGTCACGAGCGGGGGTAAAACGACGACGACTCCGACCGCCACCGGCACCTTCTATGATACCAGTGGCAATATCGTCGCCCAATACGCCGGCTCGCCGGTCAGCGCCACCCAAACCACCTGGGTTCCCACCACCGGTGGCAACACGGTGACGACTGGTGTCATCAACGCGGTCAATGTGAACACCGTCAACAGTTCGACCCCATTTTACGATCCCACCCGCCGCTACGATACGACCAGCCTATACACGGGCCAGCCCGGCCAGCCCACTTCGAGCAACAGTGGCAATGCCATCGAGAGCGTGGACATCAACGTGGGCGCTCTCACCACCACCATCAACGCCAACCAAGCCAGTTTCGCCACGAACACGGTCTACGTCTGGGACGATGGCAGCAGTGGCCAAATGAACGGCGTGCGCCTCTACAATGGCGGTGTCTTGCCCAATAATGGCCTGACGGTCGGCTCGACCGACCCCGTCTACGTGAAGGGTGATTATAACACGGGCACGGTGTTGGCGACCCCCCCCAGCATCAATTCCGCCACCACCGCCACCCAGCCCAACGCCAACACGATGGGTTGGGACAACGGCAATATGGCGTCCGTCTCGGATCGCACGGTTCCCGGTTACACGCTCAAGCCGGCCGGCATCTTCGGCGACACGATCACGACGTTATCGCAGAATTGGCGGGACGCATCGAGCGGCAGCGGCACGCAGTACGCGACCTCGACCACCTTCAACGCGGTGCTTGGCTTTGGCAGCGGAGACGCGAACTCGCTCCTGGCGGATGATTCCTTCTCCAACGGTATCTATTCGTGCGTGCAGACCCTGGAAATGTGGAACAACTGCCGCTGGAACCAGCTCGGCGAACAGATGAGCCTTTATCACTCCATTTATAATCTGCACAAGAACCCTCCTTCCTGGCTGAACGGCGGCTGGGTGGTGATCCAAAATGATTTCAACCCGAGCGCCGCGCGGCTCCCCCTGCGTTGGGGTTATCTGGTGTTCAGCCGCGGCCGCTACATCCGCAACTAGACGTGGGCTCTCCAATTGCCGCCCTGGTCTCCATGAAACGTTCCATCCTGCTCGTGCGCCTGGCGCAGCTTACCCTTGCCGGTGCTCTTTACCTGTGCGCCGGCCGCGCCACCGCGACCGATTTCTCCCTCGTGCCGCGGGAACCGGCCCCAGGCCACCGGCTCCTGAGTTACTGGTGGAATTTCAATCACGGCGCCTGGGAACTGACGCCTCCCGAGGGGTTCACGCTGCTCGGCGGCGGCGAGTTGCGCCTGCTCAAGACGGCTGAGCCCGACCTGGTGGCCATCTGTCGCCCTACAACTGACGCGGAGCGCGCGCTTCTGAGCAATGGCGATCAGAAAGCGCAGGCCGACTACGTCCGCAAGATGCTCCCCGGCGGCATCACCGATATCAAGCTCCTCTCCCAGGCCAAGAACCCGTTACCGGTCAACGGCCTGACCAATTTCGAGGTGTCCTATTCCTATGTCCTTGGTGGCATCCCTTGCCGGCTTTCCTATCTGGTTAGCCAGGGTGGGGAAATGCTGGAACAATCGCCGCCCGTGCCTGGCCAGCCGACTCCGCCCCCGACTCCCACGCCGACGCCGTCAGCCGACGGCAAGCCCGTGCGGACAGGAGAGTTCTTTACGGCCGTGGTGGTGGCGCCGGCGGATCGCCAGCCGGCGGTTTACGGAGCCTTCAAGCAACTCCTCGCCACAGCGCGGATCAAGCCGGGCGAGCCCGGAGGCAATGACCCGGATCATTACTCTTCGCACGGCATGCTGGGCCGCTAGGCCTCCTTACCTTTTTCTGATCGGCTACCGGCCCACCCTAGCCTACTGCTTGGTTCCGTAACGTGGATCGGGCTTGGCCGCCATCATCAGTAAGTCTTCGGCTTTGGCGGGATGTGTTTCCACGGAGCCCGTGTGTTTGCCGTAGCTGGTTTTGTCGAAGCCGTCGCCGTTGGCCCCCAGATTCTCCAAACGCTGTTTTTCCGCCTCGGTTAGCACCTGCGACGCCAACGGCGGCAGGTGACGCACGTCCTTGGCCGTCATCTGCAACGCCTGGGCAACGCGATAACCATAATCGTCGTGCACCAGGAAGAAGTGCCAAAGCATCCGCTCCTGCACGTCCCGCTGGCACTGTCCGAGCAGGTTGCTCATGTTCAGGACGAGGTCGTCCCGCTCCCAATCGTTCATGGTGACGTACCGGCCCCGCGCTTGCGCGTAGTCGTTGCGGCGTTCCAGCACGCTACGCGTCAGCTTGCCGTGCAGCTCCGGCTGATGAATCGGCTGGCTGGCTGTCGATTCCTTCAAGCCGCCGTGGATCGACGGCTCATAGTTGACGTGCGGGTTTTGCCCGACGACGTCGACGCGGATGGCCATCTGGCCGTCGCGCTGGTTGGTGGCCACCGGGTGTTGCAGGCCTTTGGGCGAGTTGACGGGGAGTTGCAGGTAGTTCGTGCCGACGCGGTGGCGTTGCGTATCCGAGTACGAGAATGTCCGCCCGACGAGCATCTTGTCGTCGGAGAAATCCAGGCCGTCGACCAGCACCCCGGTGCCCATGGCGATCTGCTCGTTTTCGGCGAAGAAATTCTCCACGTTCCGGTTGAGCGTCATCACGCCGATTTTCCGCAGCGGAAACTGGTCCTCGGGCCAAATTTTGGTGTCGTCGAGCGGGTCCCAATCCAGCGCCGGATGCTCGTCGTCGCTCATGATCTGCACGAACATGTCCCACTGCGGAAAGTCACCCTGCCTGATGGCGTCGAACAGGTCCTTTGACGCGCTGCCGAGATCCTCCGCCTGCACTTTTTTGGCTTCCGCCTCGACGAACGAGTGCACGCCGCACCGCGGGTGGAAGTGGTATTTCACGATGACCGTCTGTCCTTCCGCGTTCACCATCTTGTACGTGTTCACCCCATAGCCTTCCTGATGCCGGTAGGAGCGCGGGATGCCGCGCGGGCTGAAAAGAAAGGTCAGCATGTGCATCGCCTCGGGCGTCTGGCTCATGAAGTCGAAAATGCGGTTCGCTTCCTGGCGGAACGTCACCGGGTCCGGCTTGAGCGAGTGGATCACATCCGGGAACTTGATGGCGTCCCGGATGAAAAACACCGGCAGGTTGTTGCCCACCAGGTCCCAATTGCCGTCTTCGGTGTAGAACTTGACGGCAAAGCCGCGCGGATCCCGCGCCACTTCCGACGAGTCGCGGCCGCCGATCACCGTCGAGAAACGGATGACCATCGGGGTCTTTTTGCCCGCCGTCTGGAAGAGCTTGGCTCGAGTGTACTTCGAAGCCCGCTCCTCGCCGATCATCCCCGTGGCCTCGAACTCGCCGTAGGCGACAAAGCCACGCGCGTGCACCACTCGTTCCGGCGTGCGTTCGCGGTCGAAATGGCTGATTTTTTCGAGGAACTGGTAATTCTCCAGCGTGGCCGGGCCGCGGCTGCCAACCGTGCGTTGGGACTGGTTATTGGTGATGGGATGGCCCTGGCGGGTGGTCAGAACGTGATCGGGGAGCGGTTCTTCAGGCTTGTTTTCCATAATGGCGGATACGCTTGGTCGGGTGATTGGGACTCCATTCGCCGCTTTCCGGGCGGAAGTGGACGTCCGTACTCTAGATCAACCCCGGACGACCGCCACTGCCTCCCCGCGAGTCCGGCGGGAGTTTCCTGTGAGACCTCCTGCCCGGCGGCAGGCGAATCGGGAGGCAGATGATCACGAAAATAATTCCCGCTCTGCTGCTCGGTTTGGCCGCCCTCTCGGTCCACGCCCAGAATGTACCCATTCCCGATCCCACCAAAGTGCACGGCCAGCCCATCACGGAAGTCGCCCACTTTCAGGATTATCAGGTTACCGGCATTGCCGTCTCTCCCACCGGGCAGCTCTATGCCAACTTCCCGCGCTGGTCGAACGATTACAAATATGCCGTTGCCACCGTGGCGCCGGATAGCAGCCTCACCCCTTTTCCGGACGAGCACTGGAACTCCTGGAAGGACAAGGATCCCGACGTGGCGGGGAAGTGGGTCTGCGTGCAGAGCATTACCTTTGACGATACCGGCGCTCTCTGGGTGCTCGATACCGGCAATCCCGGCATGACCGGCACGCTGGCGGGCGCGCCGAAGCTCGTCAAGTTCGACGCGGCCACGAAGCAGGTCACCCAGACAATCCCCTTTGGTGCGGATATTTGCCCGGCCAAGAGCTATCTCAACGATGTGCGGATCGATACCGCCCGGCAGATCGCCTACCTGACTGAGAGTGGCGTCGGGTCGATCATCGTGGTCGATCTGAAATCGGGCAAAACCCGCCGCCTTTTGGTCGAGGATAAATCCACACTGGCGGATAAGGGCGTCGATCTGACGATCAACGGCAAAGAGGTCATGACGGCCGAGAAACAGAAACCCCAGTTCAATGCGGACAGCGTCGCGCTCTCGCCCGTCAACGACTATCTTTATTATCAGCCGATTCTCAGCGCCAAGCTTTACCGGATCGCCACGGCCAAGCTGCTCGACGAAAGCCTGAGCAAGAGCGACTTGAGCAAGGCAGTCGAAGTGGTGGGTGAAAGCTTCCCGATGGACGGCATTTGGATGCGAAAAGACGGTTACCTGTATCTCAGCGATCTACGTTCCGGCGCCATCCAGCGCCGTAAGACTCCCAATGGCGCGGTGGAGTTGGTGGCGGCTGACCCGCGCATCCAATGGCCGGATTCATTCGCCGAAGGACCGGATGGCGCCATCTACTTCTCCTGTTCGCACATTCACCATGCCCCGCAATACAACGGCGGCAAAAGCGCCCGTACGGAGCCGTACGCGATCTTCAAGGTGATGCCCTAGCGGCGTCCGGTCGCATCCAGGGGTCAGTCAGGAGCATTTCTGGTGAGCGGTGTGCGGCCGCCGTAGCGCGATTGTCCGGACCGCTCACAAAGAAACTGCTTCGATGCTACGTTTGTAGTAGACAAGCTCGCTACAAATGTAGTACGGCTGGCGGGAAATGAATCCGCCAGCCCTGCCACGTATCTCCGCAGCCGAATGGGACATCCTGAGCGTCCTCTGGGAAAATGCGCCTTTAACCGCCGCGCAGGTCTTTGCCGCCCGGCCAGACCCCGCGTGGAAGCTCAACACGGTGCGCACCTTTCTCGCCCGGCTGGAAAAGAAGGGAGCCGTCCGCGTGGAGGAGCGCGCGGGGTCGGCCAAGCAATTCTGGCCTGCCGTCAGCCGCGAGGCCTGCGTGCGGGCGGAGAGTGAATCCTTCCTGGCGCGAGTCTTCGAGGGAGGCACGGTGGCGCTGTTGTTACATTTCGCCCAAAGCAAGCCTTTGAGCGCGGCGGAACTAGCCGAAATCGAACTGATCCTGGCCCGGAAGCGAAAGGAGAGAAAATAAGATGAGCACCACCCAGGACTTTGCAGCGATGCTCAACGCTCTATTTCGGACCGTCCTGCAAGCTTCCTGGCAGGGCGGGCTGGCTATCTTGCTGGTGCTGCTTGTCAGCCGCGTACTCGGGGCGCGGGTGCCTGCCCGCTGGCGTTATTTACTCTGGTTGCTCGTGCTCGCGCGCCTGCTTGTGCCTACATTTTTGCTGCCGCGCAGCCACACCAGTCTGGAGAACATTGCAGCCGTGGCCGAACCCTTTAAGAGCAATCCGGTACCACCAGCCAGCCAAAGAGCGCCCGAACGTCGGCTTTCCCCCGTGCCGCATGGGCTGACTGCCTCTCCTCGCAGCACCCGGCTACAACCGTCCACGGCTACAGCCCCCACCGTTACCTGGTCCCATCGGTCATGGCCGTTGTTTGCCGCGATGGCTTGGCTTGTAGGGGCCGTTTCTCTTTGCCTCTGGTTGCTGGCGTGCTCTTGCCGCCTGCGTCGCCGCATGCACCGGGAAACCCTCCCGACGGCTGCAAATATTGTGGTGCTCTGGCATTCGTGCTGCCGGCGCTGGCTGCGCCGGGCTCCCCCGCAGGTTTTAACGGTAGCTTGGGCGCATTCACCGGCGCTGGTGGGAGTCTGGCGTCCGGCGTTGCTCCTCCCCGGGCAAATGCCGGGTTCTTTCTCGGCGGAAGATTGGGAACATGTTTTCGCCCATGAAATTGCTCATCTGCGCTGGCGAGACCATTGGGTTCAGCTCTGGCTGCATCTGGCCTGTTGCGTGCATTGGTTCAATCCCCTGGTTTGGCTGGGCTTGAGGCGTCTGCGCGCGGACCGGGAACTGGCGGCCGACGAGTGGGCGTTGCAGCACCTCGCCGGAGAGCGCGCGCTCGCCTACGGCGAGACGCTTTTCAAGACTTTGGCGAACCGCCCAACGACGTTTTCTTTCCAGCCCGGTATGGTGGGCATCAGCGAGGATGGCGCTCAGATCGAGCAACGGCTGCGGCGCATTACGGCTTTCCTGCCCCAGCGGCGTCTCTCTGGCTCCTTCGCTGGCTTGGTTGCCGTGCTTTTGCTGGCCACCGTTGTGCTGGGGCAGGGTTCTTCCGACCAGCCGTTCCCTCAACAGCGTATCTCGGGTTTGGCTGCGACAAAAAAGCCGGCCCCGGCGCTCCATAAGAGCTTCGTCAACGAAGGTCGAGTCTTGATGGCCGACGGCACACCGTTAGGTCCTGATCCTATTACCGCCTACACGCATTACGAAGGTCTTGGCAACGGGGAAGGGGTTGAGGTCGTGCGCGATGGCTTGTTCTACTTGGATGTGCCGTACGACGAACCGGATGACACCACCACGATCACAGTAGCGGTCGAACAGCGAGGCTGCGCGGTCGCCTTCACCGGACCTTTAACCCTGGAAAACCTGGACAAACTCGGTCACCTGGAAGTCAAGCTTGCGCGCGGCTACAACGCCTCCGTCCAGATCGTGGATGAAGGGGGGCGGGCTGTCCCAGGGGCGTTGTTGCGCCCGTACCACCCGGGTCCACCGTTGGTGGAGCTGACGGAAATTCGCACCGATGCGGCCGGCATTGCCCGCCTAGAGCACCTCGGCGAGGCGCCTTTGAATCTCCGCGTCTCGGCCGACGGCTTCCAGGCCGATGAAGTAACGTCCATCCATCTCGATCCCGTGCAGCCTTACCGGCTAACCCTCAAGCCCACTCAGCCTCTGCGCGGAACGGTGACCGCGGCCGCCTCGGGGAAGGCGATTGCCGGAGCGGTCATCAAGCTCGGAGGCGTGCGCGGTCCGCACGATGAGGACCACTACGATCCAAAGAAAGCGCCCGTGCTGACGACCGCCGATGCGCAGGGCCGTTTCGTCTTGGCCAGCCTTCGCCCGGACAGCCGCTATTACCTGTTTGTCGAGGCGCCTGGATACGGTGGCGCATACCTGCGTGGAGTCATCCTCGGGCCAGGCGAGTTGAACGTCGCGCTGGGTCCGGAACTGACGATCCGGGGCAAGATCATCCACGCACCGCCGGCGGTGATTCACCTGGACAAGGTGTACTTGCGGTACGGCCAGGCGTTCGACATCGGCGACAACTTTACCGGTCAAACAGGCGAGGACTTGGATTTGCAGCCAGTTAACGGCGAGGCGGATTTCACCGTGGGTCCCTTTTACAAGGTGTACGGTGAAACTATACCCTCCGGTGCGAAGCCAATCGAGCTTTACGTTGATTCCTGGGGCACAGCGCGCTTCAGTATCGATCAGTTGCCGGTCTCCAACTTTGTCTTCGATTTGGCCCGCCAAACGAATGACCGCAGCCCACCGAAACCGGAGGCGGCAGCCGAGCGGGCGGACGCGGAAGGTAATACAGCGCCAAAGACAGGAGCTTCCCCTGCTGCTTCGCCGGCGGGGTAACGACTTTCGTTGGCCTGAATATTCCTAGCGTCACGGACCGGGACCAGTTCCGGCTCGCCTGCCTGGAGCGGCTCTGCCTACAATTGCGGCGTGCCGGAGGAAGAAAAGACGAACCTGCGCCTGGAAATCGCGCATGTCCTTTTCATGGACATCGTCGGGTACTCGAAGCTGCTGATCGACGAGCAATCCGAGTCCTTGCACGAGCTCAACCAGATCGTGCGGGGCACCGACGCCGCCCGCGAGGCGGAAGCCGCCGGTAAACTGATCCGCCTGCCTACCGGTGACGGCATGGCCCTGGTGTTCACGAACTCGATCGAAGCGCCGGTGGAATGCGCGCTCCAGATCAGCCAGGCCTTGCGGGCGCAACCGAGCTTGCCGCTGCGCATGGGTATCCACAGCGGGCCCGTGCATCATCTCGATGACATTAACGAGCGCACGAACATCGCCGGCGCCGGCATCAACATCGCCCAGCGCGTCATGGACTGCGGCGACGCCGGGCACATCCTCATTTCCAGGCGCGTTGCCGACGATCTGGCGCCATATCGCCACTGGCAGCCGTATCTCCACGATCTCGGCGATTGCGAGGTTAAACACGGCCTGACCGTCTCGCTGGTCAATCTCTACGCCGATGTGGTGGGCAATCCCATCGCGCCGGTCAAGTTCGGCGGCCCCAAGGCCGGCCGGAAAAAGATTGGGCCGGGTGCCGTGGGCAATGGCGCCAATCGCTGGCTGCTGGGCGCGGCGGCATTGCTCATCGCCGGTCTGGCCATCCTGGTGCTTTGGCTGGGGATGGCCGGCAGCCGGCGCGCGGCACCCGCGGCAGCGGCGCCTCTGCCGGTCTCCACGCCGTTCGCCCCCGGGATGCCGGGCGCTCAGGCTACGGCGGGGCTGCCCGTGCCGGATAAATCCATTGCTGTTCTGCCTTTCGAGAATTTGAGCGCGGACAAGGACAACGCGTTTTTCGCGGACGGCGTCCAGGACGAAATCCTGACTGATCTCGCCAAGGTGGCGGACTTGAAGGTGATCTCGCGCACGTCGGTCATGCCTTACAAGGTCACGGGCAACCGCAATTTGCGCGAAATTGGGCGGCAGTTGGGCGTGGCGAATGTCGTGGAAGGCTCCGTGCAGCGCGCGGGCAACGAGGTGCGCGTCAACGCCCAACTCATCGACGCCCGCACCGATGTGCATCTTTGGGCGGAGCACTATGATCGGCCCCTGGACAACGTCTTCGCCATCCAGAGCGAAATCGCCGAGGCCATCGCCGGCCACCTGCAGGCGCAACTCTCGCCGCGGGAAAAGAGCGCCATGGACACCTGGCCCACCGCGGACCTCGCGGCCTACGACCTGTACATGCGCGCGCAAAACCTCTTTGCGGATAACGCCGACCAGATTCATTCCCGCGGCCAATTGCCCGAAGCGACGCATTTGCTGGAGGAAGCGCTGGCGCGGGATCCGAAATTCCTGCGCGCCTGGTGCCTCCTGGAGCGGGTGCAATGCTACATCTATTTCGATGGCTTCGACCACACGCCCGAAAGGCTGGAACAAGTCCGTCTCGCGGTGCAAAAGGCGGCCGCGCTGGACCCGGACGCGGGCGAGACCCATCTCGCGCTCGCCGATTACTATTATCACGGCTTTCGCGCTTATGACCACGCGCTGACGGAACTGGATCTCGCCCGGCGCACGCTGCCCAATAACGCGGAGGTGTACTCGTACAGCGGCTTCATCAAACGCCGGCAGGGCCACTGGGCGGAAGCCGTGCGCGATCTGGAACGTTCCCTGGAACTGGATCCGAGGGATTTTCCGACATTCCAACAACTTGCGCTGGCCTACGGCATGACCCATCGCTACGACGATCAGGCGCACATTCTGGATCGGGCGCTCAACGTCGTGCCCGGCGATCCGAACACCCGCGTCCAGCGCGCTCAGACGGAACTCGACGGCCACGCGGACATCAAGCCGTTCCAGCAGACGCTTGCCGCGCTCCTGCTGGAAAACCCCGCCGTTGGCGCGGACGTGGACGATCCCATGCTGGCTCTCTGCGAACGCACGCCGGCCGCCGCCGCCCGGGCCGTTGCCAACGATCCGCCGGAGGGCGTTGGCGGCAGCGGCGGCGTCATCATCCCGCACGCGTACACGGTTGGGTTGGTGGCGCGTTGCACCGGCGACGTACCGCGTGCCCGGGCGGCTTTCACCACCGCCCGCGCCGAGGTGGCGAAAGTGGTCGCCGCCCAGCCGAACCTCGCGGCGGCCGTCAGCCTCCTCGGCCTGATCGATGCCGGGCTAGGTCGCAAGGAAGATGCCATCGCCGAAGGCCGGCGGGGCTGCGAGTTGCTGCCCATCGGTCAGGATGCGGTTGACGGTCCCTTGCTGGCGGTCAACCTGGCGCAGATCTACGCCTGGACCGGTGAAAAGGCGGCGGCCATCGACCAAATCGCCGCGATCGAGAAAGTGCCGAATCAACTCAGCTATGGGTTGCTCAAGCTCAACCCAGTGTGGGACGATCTGCGGGGCGATCCCCGCTTCGAGGCGCTTGTCGTCAGCCTGGCGCCCAAGCCCGCCTCCCGCTAAGCTCCAGTTAGTTCCCTCCGCCCCCCCCCAACAAGTGATGATGAAGACGCCTGCCACCGGTTTTCCGGTTCCCCCGCACTCGCGGAGATTCCTGAGTTTCGTCTCTTGTTTCGGAGTTGTGGCCCTCGGCCTAGCAAGGGCGGGGGACAGCTCGTTGCCCGGAGAACCAGTCCCGCCGGTTGCGAGCCACCCTGCCACGACGCCGGCAGACTACGTGAACGTGTTCACCGGCAAAGGAGGCGCGCGCTGGATGTATGGGCCCGGGCCTTGGATGCCGAACAGCATGGTGAAAATCGCGCCCGACAACAAGGTGCAGGGTTACCGTTCCGGCTACGACTGCAGTTCCAAAACCATTAACTGCTTCAGTCATATCCACGAGTGGACGATGGCCGGGCTGGGCATGATGCCGGCGGTCGGCCCGCTGCGCACCCAGCCCGGACTGGATGGCACGGGCTACAGTTCGCGCTTCGATCCAACGACCGAGCACGGCGGCATCGGGTTCTATAACGTGCTGCTCCAGGACAGCGGCATCAAGGTGGAACTGACCGCCACAACGCGGGCAAGTTTGCAGCGCTACACCTTTCCAGCGAGCGACGCAGCGAGGATCCTCTACCCGTTCATGCTGTCGAATGAATACGAGATGCATATTCTCGGCGCCAGCGTGCGCCGGCTGGGCAATAATCAGATCGAAGGCACCATCCAGACGCTCGGCCCAAAGGTGGGTTACGTGGGGAACCAGCGCTTCGATCTGCACTTCGTCTCGCAATTCAGTCAGCCCTTCGAAGCTCTGGGCGGCTGGGAAAATTTGCCCGGCGCGGACGTCACCATCCAACTGAAGTCCCTTCGGCCCGCCGCGGAAGGGGCAGACTGGAAGGGCGGAAAAGTCGTGAATGATGCACCAGCATTTGATGCTTCGGGCGATTGCGGCGTCTTCGTCACGTTCAAAACCACCGCCGGTGAAAGCATGGAAGTCCGCACCGGCATTTCACTGGTCAGCGTGGAAGACGCGCGGTTGAATTTGGAGCAGGAACTGGCTAAGCCATTCGGCTGGGATTTCGACGCGGTAGTGCAAAACCAGCGGCGCGTGTGGAACGACCTCTTCGATCGCCTGGAGATCGAAACGCCTGATGCCCGCGAGAAAGTCCGCTTTTACTCCAGCCTTTACCGCGCGTTTGCCGGGCGCAACATCTGGAGCGACGTCAACGGCAAATGGATCGACCCTTTCGGCCGCCCGCAGCAACTGACCGATCCCAAGGCCGTCATGCTGGGTTCCGACGCGTTGTGGACGACCTTTTGGAATCTGAACCAGTTGATGAACCTGATCGCGCCCGAGTGGTCCGAGCGCTGGACGGAGTCCGAACTACAACTCTACGACAAGTGTGGGTGGCTTGCCAAGGGGCCGGCGGGTTTGAAGTACATCGCCGTCATGGTCGCCGAGCATGAAATCCCTTTGATGGTGGCGGCGTATCAACATGGCGTGAAGGTGGACGCGGCCAAAATCCTGGAAGCCTCCGTCAAGATGCAAACCACGCCGCCCGAGCGCAACCTCCCCGGCGGCGGCGCCGCCGGCAACGAGAACCTGGTGAATTATCTTAAATACGGCTATGTGGCGGCAGATGGTCCCAGAGGACCGGGCGGCGGCTACGGTTGGGACCAACCCTACTCGTCGAACACCTATGAGTACGCCTATGATGATTGGTGTGTCGCGCAACTGGCGCTGGCGCTCGGGCGCCAGGACCTGACCAAGACGTTTCTGCAGCGCGCCCAAAGCTGGCGCAACCAGTTTGACGCCGCCACCGGCTATGCCCGTCCGCGCCTGGCTAACGGCGACTGGGTCACGCCCTTCGATCCGTATCACACCGGCGGCTTCGCGGAAAGCGACGCCTGGCAATATACCTGGTTTGTGCCGCAGGATGTGCCCGGGCTCATCGATGCCATGGGCCGCGACCGCTTCGTTAACCAACTGAACGAAGGTTTCGAAAAATCGGTGTCACAACGCTTCAGTGGCGGCGGCCACGCGGCGGTGGATCAAGGCAACGAACCCACGATGCACGTGTCCTGGCTGTTCAACTGGGCGGGCACGCCCTGGCTAACGCAAAAGTGGGTGCGCTCCATTTTGCAGACGTACTATGGTTACAAGCCCGACTTCTATCTCGGCGACGAGGATCAGGGCCAGATGAGCTCGTGGTTCGTTATGTCTGCGATCGGCTTGTTTGAAATGGACGGCGGCTGTCGCCCGCATCCCGTATACGAGATCAGCGCCCCACTGTATCCGAAAATCACCGTTCATCTTTCCCCCGCCAACGCGGCTGGCAAGACGTTTGTCATCGTGGCGCCCCAGGCCTCTCCGGCCAATTGTTACATTCAGTCGGCGACCCTGAATGGACAGCCTTTGCATCAATGGTGGATCCCCTGGGCGGACGTAGCGAAAGGCGGAGAACTCGAGCTGGAACTCGGGCCGGCGCCGAACCAGCAGTGGGCCAAGGATTGTCCGCTCCCGCCGTAGCACTAGCCAAAAATCTGGGCTCGCTGACGGTGATTCCGTGTTCGCTCGCTTCCTGACCCCCGGCCGGATTGCTACTTGGTCGCTCTTGCCTTTGGCCTTAATCGTCATGGGCTTCCTGTTTTCCCCGGACCGCCTCATCCTGTTTCCGACCACCGAGGCGACTGGCTCGGTCGGCGCCACGCGGCGGATGATCCCGTTCGAGGGCGGCCAACTGGAAATCTGGACGGGCCGTTCCCGGCACCTGGTCAACGGCCAACGACCGGACGCCTACGTCTTGCGTTTCTATGGCAATGCCGATCGCGCCGATCCCAACGTCGGCGAGGAAGCGTCGGAGTGGACGGCGCGGCCCGTAGAAATCTGGGGCGTCAATTACCCTGGCTACGGCGGCAGCACCGGCCCGGCGCGCCTGAGCCGCATCGGTCCCGCCGCGCTGGCGGCTTACGATGCACTCCAAGCCGTGGCCGCCGGGCGGCCCATCATCGTCTACGGGACGAGCCTGGGCTCGACCGCCGCGCTGCACGTCGCCGCCAATCGGGCGGTGGCCGGCGCGGTCCTGCAAAACCCGCCTCCGTTGCGCCAGATCGCTTTGCGCCAGTTCGGCTGGTGGAACCTGTGGCTGATCGCCGGCCCCCTGGCCCTGCGCCTCCCCTCCGCGCTCGACAGCGTTGCCAACGCCCGTGGGGTCCACGCGCCCGGCGTGTTTCTGCTGGCGGAACGTGACGAAATGATCCAACCCCGCTTTCAACGCCTCGTCGTTGACGCGTACGCCGGACCGAAACGCGAGCTACTGGTGCCCGGCGCGCTGCACAATGACCCCCTGGATCACTCCACTCAATCCGCCCTCTTTGCGGCGGTGAACGCCTTCTTTGACCCGCCGGCCCCCACCGGTCCGCGCTAAGAACCCGCTGCCATGGAATTGGCATCAGTCACGCTAACGCTGAGATCGTCGATGGAGAGGCAATGACTTCCCTGCGGCACGCTGACCTGGAAACTAACCTTGGTTTCTTCCTCGCGGCCCAGGCTGACTGACTTCGTCTGCCAGACCTTCCCGTCCAGCAGCAGATTGGCGGCAGTCTTCCCGGTGAAACTTCCTTCGTTGCGCACGGTTACCTCAACGCTGCCCGGCACGGAGCTTCCCTTAGCTGTCGAAACGTGCAGATCCCGATAAGTGAAGACCGGCTGGTAAACCGCTTTGATCAAGCCGGTGAAGGTGTTGTTGCCGCCGTAATAATGCCAAAGATAGCCGTCCTTGATGATGGTCTGCCCGGGAAAGACGGAACCATTGGTAAAGGTCATCTCGTTCAAGTCGCCCGTGGGCGCGTCCCCGTAGAAATCGGGTAGCCAGGGTAGATCCCCGCGCGCGATCACCTTGGTGGGATTACTGGCACTCAAGATGTCTTCCACATTGGTGCACAGACGATTTCCGGAAATACGATCTTTGCCGTCTAGCTTTATCCCGGCCTGGGTCTCCACCCGCAGATTGTGGTCCGCATCGACAAAAATATCCCCCAGACATTCATGCCCGTCGCACCAGCGATCGGGCTGTCCCCGGTAGTCGGCCAGGCCCATCCTCTCCCATTGGTGCAGATCGTTGGACAAATAGATCGCGCCCTCTTCAATGGCTCCCAGAAACCTATATTTCTGCCCGTTCAAATTGAACTCCGGTATTTGCGGTTCGCAGTGCGTATCGATCATGCCGCCGATCTTGCCTTTGACGGGCAAGTCCCAAGTGTCTGAGTAGTGCAGACCGTCTGTACTGCTGGCCATGACCTCCTTGTGCACGGGCTTGTGCGTAATGTACTCCAAAAAATAAGTGTCCGTGCCGGCCGGTTGCAGCAGGTCGGGATCTTCCTGGCTATCTTGCGGGATTTTGCGCTTGATGATGGGGTTGTGCTCGTCCTTGGTCCAATGGACTCCGTCGGTGCTGGTCGCGACTCCCAACTCGCTATCGGGCCGGTTCGTGGGCGGCGCCGGGATGGGGTTCCCTCGGTAGACCATGTACCAGCGGTTGTTTTTCACGACGACGGCATTGTTAAGCACACCGCGGCTATCCCAAGTGCCTTCCGCGCCGGGCCGCATGACGATTTGATTGGTGTCTATATCCCAAGGATAAACATGCCGGTTTAACTGCCGGTAGATCAGCCGGGCGAAGCGAGCTTTCCCTTGATTTACCTCCACCAGCGGATGATCGGGCAAATTGATATCAACCAAATCCCTCAGCGTGACCAGATTGCTTCCGTCGGCTGCCGTCAGTGTGGCCATGATCGCGCAGGACCGCCGGGAGTAAGACAGCTTTAATTCGTACGGCACGCCTGACTGGAGCGTGGCCGGCGTTGAGGCGATCTGCCAACGGTAGGCGCCATCCGCAGTGCGGCTCTCTTTCCATTGCGGCAGTTGGTAGGCGGGCGGCGTAATCGCGAAAATGGAATACCCCGGTGCCGTCCTCTCCAGGTTTAACGTCCCGGTGGCGCTGTCAACGCTCGCGCAGACGCGTGTGCCGTCAGCCTGCGTGAAGCCGACGGAGGCGGAACTATTCGGTTCATCGAGCGTGAGCGACGCCGAGACTTCCGCTTCCCTCATGCCCAGGCGAACATCTTTCACATAGGCCGAGGAGTGGGCCGATCCCGCCAGCGACTTTTTTCCTGGGACCGGCGAATCCGCCAAGGCCATGCCCTGGTTGACATAATTCGCGAGGTCGCCCGACCCGAAGTCGTCGCTGAAATCGCGATCCGGGTAAGGGTGCGGTTTACCCACGGTAAAATGAAACTGGTTGGAGCGCCGCTTGTGCCCCGCCGCATCCTCGGCCACTACCTGCCACTGATGTTCGCCGGGACTTAGGTCTTTCGCCTCGCAAGAAGTGGCGTCCGTCGTCAGCAGTGGGGTGCCGTCCATGTAAACGCTATAATGCACCCGCGGCCCGGCGTCCGACCATTGCAGAACGGGAGCGCGTCCATCGAAATACGCTCCCTCGGGAGCAACCAGCGTGAAACCGGATTCAGGCACTAAATGAATCGATGCAATCGCCAGGTTATAGCCCTGACTCAGCGGGTTTTTACCTTCTACGCGCAGGCGAAAAATGGCTTTGCCAGCCCGCAAAAAGGTGGCGGTGCCCCAATCAAGGTCGACCGGAGCGGCGGGCGTGGCAGCATACAGGTCGGCGGCGTCGCCTTGCGGATCACCGTCCACAAGCAACTGGACGATGCCGGACGAATTGCCGCCCAACGCTTGCGCTTTGAGACGATAGGTTCCAGCCGCGGGAATCTGCAGGACATATTCCACCCACTGCCCGGGAGCAAAGGTGGCGAACGACCGTGGATCGAAGCCCGGCTGAGTGTACTGTAGCCAATTCAGATTGGGCGGGAAGGAACGGGAGACGAGTTCCCCGGCTTGGCAGGCCAGTTCGCCCGAGGGTGCAGCGAAAACGGTCGGGCAAACAAGCATGGCGATGAGTGCGAAACTCACCCACACTCTTCGGGTCTGGCGGCGGAAATAGAAAAACGTCATAACTGCTGATGTATTACTCTTAATGGATCCTGACGGGAAATCTAAATCGTCCCGTGCCAACGCAAGCGAAATGAAAGCGATTCCGACAACACTGCTCTTACTGCTCTCTTTTGTCCAACTCCTCGCGCCGCCCGCTTTGGGCAGCGAAATTCAATTCGGCGCTTATTACACCGAGCTAAAAACCGGACAGGCTTGGGAGGCAGATTCGCGGACGGGCCAGTATGCGGATGTCGTGGTGCAGGTGGCGGGAGCTGGCGGGTCGCTGGTTTTCTGGCGGGGTAACAGTTATCTGCCCTACTGGAAGACAGCATTGGGTCAGTGGAATTTGGCGGAGATTGTTCCCCGCACCGGGGACGGCACCGAACCGATGCCGGACAGATGCAATGTCTATTCGCATGTCGAGGTCATCGAGAATTCGCCCGAGATGGTGGTGGTCTACTGGAGATACCTGGCGCACTTCACCGCCGGAAATCCGCATGGCGAGGTGCAGGTGGGCAACTTCGTCGAAGAAACGTTTACGATCACGCCTGCCGGCCAGGTGCGCCGGATCATTAAGCAAGCGGCGGCAAAGATCGACGACTGGAACGATCCCTTGAACCAGACCAGGCAGGAACTGCAACTTAACGCCAGCGGGGTGATGGAGGTAAGCAGGAGCGGGCCCGGGCAGGCGCCGTCCATTTTCAAAACGTCAGGCAATCCCAAACGGCAAATGACGGCGACCGACCCGGCGCTTTGCTTCAAGTTTGACGAGGGCGCCGGGAGCGAAACAACCGAATGTGTAACTGAATCCGTCTTACCTATCAGCGGCCCAAAGGCGCTCTGGAAAAAAGGAGTTTCGGGCAGGGCGTTGGAGTTCGATGGCTACCACAGCTCCGTGGTGCTTCCGGCGGCCAAAGCGCCCGCTCTCTCGAGCGGCAGTCTGACCGTCGAGGGCTGGTTTGCGCTCGGCGCTTACCCCTGGGACTGGGCGCCAATCATCCAACAGGGCGATAACAAAGGTTATTTCCTGGGAATTGATAGTCACGGTTACCCCGGTTTCATGCTGGAGGTCGACGGCGTCTGGCAGCAACTCACGGTGCCCAACAAACCACCGTACAACGATCCAAATCATCTTGGCCTGTTTCAGTGGTACGACCTGGCAGGCACCTATCAGCAACAGGACGGCTTGATGCGCCTCTATGTCAACGGGTGGGAAGTAGGGCGTAAGCTGGTGGGTACGGGTGGCGTCCAAGCTGCCGCGGCTGACGTGCGGCTCGGCCAGGCGGGTATCCCGCGAAAACCAACGGATGGCACCCACGATACCAAGCCCAGCGAGTTCGGCCTGGACGGTCTGATCGATGAAGTCCGGGTTTACGACCGGGCCTTGGATGCCGCCCAAGTGGCCCGGTCTTTCGAAGAAGATAATCCCGGCTCTACCATCACGGCGGCGCCGGATATGCAAAGGCGCCAGCTTCCCTCGTTACCGGCTGGCGGGAAGTTTCAGGCGATCTACACGCACCTGCCCTATTACGAGACGTGGGATAACCTCTGGTGCGTGGGCAAGTACGCCGATCTGGTGGTCGGGTTTGATCAAAGCCCCTGCAAAGTGACTTTCTGGCGGGGCACAAACTATATTCCCATGCTGACGAACGAATCGGCCCAATGGTACATGAACGAATTCAGCGAGACTGGGCTCAACCGGGATGCTCCCGGCGATTGTGAACCAATGTCGGATAAACCGTGTCTGGATTCACACGTCCAGGTGCTCGAAAATAACGCGGCCCGGGTGGCCGTCCACTGGCGCTATCGTCTGGCCAACACCGACCATCGCTGGGCGTATTACGATGACAAGACGGGCTGGGGAGACATCGCCGACTGGTATTGCTACATCTATCCGGATGGGGTGATGTCCAAGCGGATGCGGTGTTATTCTTCCCGGCCTGATAAATGGCATGAGTGGGATGAGCAGATCATCGTCCTCGGCGAAGGCCAGCATCCTGAAAGTGTGATCAGAAAAGTTCCTGTGATGACCCTGGTCGACCGGGCGGGCACAGCCTTCGACTATAATTGGAATCCCGATCCACCTAAGCCCGCCTATGCCGGCAAGATCATTCAGATGGTTCATCTCACAGGACAGTATTCTCCGTTTACCATCCAGGCCTTTGATCAGGGCGACATCTACAACGGCGAGCGCACGTGGTACTCCGTCTTTCCCTCCTGGAATCATTGGCCCACCGCTCAAATCGAGTCTTCCGGACGCAATGCCTTGTTCCCGGATCGCGCGGCTCATTCCTCCCTTTCCCATTTATTCTGGCCGTACAGCGTTCAACAAAAGGGGCCGGTCAGTTTCCAGGAAAAGAACTTGCTCGAAGGCATGACGAACCAGCCGGCGGCTTCCCTGACCAGCCTGGCCAAATCCTGGCTGGCCGCTCCGGGAGTCAGTGACCTGTCAGGCGGAGAGAGCCAGGGTTACGAGCAAGCCCAGCGTGCTTATAGCTTCAGGCTGGGAGCAGGGCCGCTTCGCTTTAAAATTTCTGCTTCCGCCGAGAGCCCCATTCAGCATTTGTGTTTGCGCGTGGCCAATTGGCGGAGCCGAACAGCCGTCGCCGACCTAAAAATTAACGGTGTCAGCCAACCACCCGGCGCCGACTTCCGGCAAGGCGTCAATCTCGACGCGGATGGCACCTATACCCTCATCACCTGGGTTGGCTTGAGTGCGACTACCCCCCAGACCTTTGAGCTAATCAAAGAATAGACCGTCCGAGCGGCAGGGTAAGGCAGCGAAATCGTCAACTTGATTTTGCCGGTTGTGCCCACCGTATAGGGAGTCATTTTCATCCGCCACGGTGGCAAGCACGATTGATATGGAGCACCCAGTCACGAAGGCTTGTCAGAGTGTGCCGCGTCACACTGAGAGCAAGGAGTATCTTGCCCGGACGCTTCTTTGTCTCTCACGTTCCCCTTGCCATGAGTCGTTGCTGTGCTTGAGTCCGTTAGATCCTGTGAGTTGCACCCGCGAGATTATCGAGGCCGGACGCTGCCAACCGCTTTGAAGTACTTTACCACTTCCGAGTTCTGGCACGACCTCGCGGATGTGCTCCTCCAAGCTTTGCCATGCTCATTTGACGCTGACCTGGACGACCTGCCTGATATCGTCGGAAGCGGCGGCGATCTGTAGCTCATACTTTCCAGGGTCAACGACGTAAGCTTTCTTCACCAAGTCCCAGTGCCGCAAACGCTCTGCCGGGATGGAGAAATCACACGCGGCCGTACCCCCGTTGTGAATCGCCAGCCGGTGAAAGGCCAGGAGCGAATGGATGGGATTGGGCGAGGCCGGGTCCAGACGGCGGGCATACACCTGCACCACTTCGTCACCATCGTAGGGGCCGGCGTTCGAGACAGGCACGTGCAACTGCAAAACGCCCGTCTCATTCGTGGTGGACACCTTCACCGTCGCTAACCCATAATTGAAAATGGCATAGCTCAACCCGTGCCCGAAGGCATACAACGGCTTGCCCGTGAAGTAACGGTAGGTCCGGTTGGCCATGTGGTAGTCGAAATAATTGGGTAGATCCTGCGTCGAGCGGTAAAAAGTCACCGGAAGACGGCCGGCGGGATTATATTTGCCGAAGAGTACATCGGCCACGGCGATCCCGCCGTTGCAACCGGGATACCACGCCTGCAGGATGGCGGGAAGGTGTTCGGCTTCCCACGGAAAAGCCATCGCGCTGCCACTGCAATTCACCAATACGACAGACTTTCCCGTCGCGTACAGTGCCTGAAGAAGCTTGGTCTGAATCGCGGGCAATTCAATGCGGGTGCGGTCGCCGGAATGAAAGCCGATGAAATCAATCTTCTTCTCCTCGCCTTCCATGTAGCCATCGATTCCGCCCACGTAGATCACGGCGTCCGCCGATGCCCCCACCGCCACCGCTTGTTTGAAGTCGGGAGAGTTTTCATCGAACACCTCGCCCTCCTTCAAGGCGAGCGGACAGCCTCTGGCAGCGACGACTTCCACTCCCGGTCCCAGGGCCGCTTTGATGCCCTGGAGGATCGTCACCGTGTGCGAGGGCTTCCCCTGGTACCAAGGGTCGCCGAGCAGAACACGGACAGAATCCGCGTTCCCTCCGATGACCGCCAGCCGTTTGAGCTGCGCGGGGTCGAGCGGCAGGGTGTGGCGATCGTTCTTGAGGAGCACGATGCCTTCGCGGGCGAGCTGAGTGGCCTGCTCGAGATGCGCCGGACTTTCCACCTCGTCCAGCGTGATCTTCGAATAAGGCGCTCGTTCCGGCGGATCGAAAAGGCCCAGCTCGAAACGCACCTTCAAATTGCGATGCAAAGCAACGTCGATCTCTTTCTCGGTGATCAAGCCCTGGCCGACCGCCGACGTCAGCGCGCGATAATCACTGCCGCACTCCATATCACACCCGGCGCGGACCGCGTCGGCGTCCGCTTCTTCAACGGTCTTCGCGTAGTGGTGTTGGCGCGTGATGTTGGTGATCGCTCCGCAGTCTGAAACCACCTGGCCCTGGAAGCCCCAGGCTCCGCGGAGCAAATCCGTCAACAGCCACGGACTGCACGAAGCCGGAACTTTGAACAGGGCATTGTAGGAAGACATCACCGCGCCGACGTGCCCCTGCTGCACCAGGGCCTGAAACTGGGGCAGGTAAGTGTCGTGCAGGTCCTGCTGGTCGGGATCAACGTTGAACCCGCCGCGTCCAGGTTCCGGCCCACTGTGCACCGCGAAGTGCTTGGCGCAGGCCAGGGCGCGGACATAATGGGGATCGTCGCCCTGCAGTCCGCGCACGTAGGCGACGCCCATCGTGGCGGTGAGATAGGGGTCTTCGCCGTATGTCTCCTGTCCGCGGCCCCAACGCGGGTCGCGGAAGATGTTTACGTTGGGGCTCCAGAAATTCAACCCGCGATTGCTGCCATAATCCCCGTGGCTCGCGGCTTCGGCGTGCTTGGCCCGCGCCTCCAGGGAAATACTCTCCGCCATCTTGCCCACCAGAGTTTCGTCGAAGCTGGCGGCATTGCCCAGAGCCTGGGGAAACATGGTCGCTCGTCCATCGGACGCTAGTCCATGCAGGCACTCGTTTTGATAGTCGTAAGGCAGCAAGTGCAGGCGTGCGATTCCGGCGGATTTGCTGGTCATCTGACTGACCTTCTCCTGCAAGGACATGCGGCGGATGAGATCGTCGATGCGTGCGTCCGTCGGACGGTCCGGGTCCTGGTAAATCGGCGGGTCCTTCACCGTGGGGATGGTCCCCGCTGCTGGCAAATCCGCGCTCCTCATGTCCGCGGCGGTGATGCAAGCGGCGCCTTGGCCGCTCGCGTCCAGGACTCGGATTGCGTTGAACTTCGCATTTTCGACTTGTCCGTCGAACACCAACCGCAACCCACCCTCTTTGTTGTCCGCGTAATGGTACACCTTCGTGCTGAACCGATAGGCTTTGTTCTGGCCGCCGGCCGCTTGGAAAATGTCCAGTTTGTCGATCAGTGTCTGGTCGCCGCAGCGAATGCTCATCACGCGCCGCCCGGGACCTGTGACATGCGCTTCGGCCAAGTCGATTTCCACAGTGTATTCCCCCTCCGGCAGGCCGTTGACGGTGGCCGTGAAAGATTTGCCATAAATCTCTTCCGCAAAGACGTGCGCTGCGTCTGGTTCGAGAGAACCCGTGACCGGAACGGAGGGCTTGTAGTGATGCACATCGCCTGCCACGACGAAACTCAACCCACAAGGCGATGGAGCGGTTTCATCACCGAGCACCGGCGTGGACGCGAACGCGACCAGGCAAGCAAACCACAGTAGTGAGCGAGAGGGGACACGCATAGAGGAAGGATAGGGGCAAATGTCTCGACTAAGATTGAAGCGGAACAAGCTCGATCCGCTCGCCGGGGGCCGTTTGAAATATCAGCCGGTCGCCCTGGACGGTTTGAGCCGGTTTGCCGTTGGAGATGAGTTGGACGGCGCGGCCTGGCCATGGATTCTGTAGCACACATGGACGTCCCTGCTCGCTAACGATCGTCACGTCCTGGATCACGCCGTGACTTAGGGATGCACTGACCAGGAAGGCGCCATAAGCCCGCAAGGTGTGAAAACTTGCATCCCGGTTAATGGGCCAGACCGGAAAGAGCCGGAGAATGCCTTCGTGGCTCTGCAACAGCATTTCATCGATCGTGTTCGGCACGATGCTACTGTTTTCGAGCATATGAAACTCGTTATAGACGATGCCGTTTGGCTGAAACCTCATCTCGCCGAGCTTGCCCAGGAGCGTGGCGGGATCGTAGCCCACGCGCGCGGCCGCGGGGAAGACAGAAGAAGTAGAGTTGAGGCTGACCCACTGATTGACCGCCGTGATGGTGTTGCGGGCGATCTCCAGCACTTTCGGGTCGCTGCCCAACCCAATGTCTCCCGCCGGATAGATCTGGACGACCGCGGAGTGTAACTTGGATCCTGGCGACTCCCCTTTCTTGAGGACCGGCCTTGGGATCTCCTGCTCCGCTTTGCGGAAGACGGTCGAGCCGTTGTATTCCTGCGTGGAATAAGCACTCAGGTGCGTCAGGATATAACGCCAGTGGTCGCGCTCGTTTTCGTCCACATCCAAGACGACGCTCAGATCGAGCACCAGCCTCAGGACGTTGCGCAACATGCCGAGTGACAGTGCCGGGTTCGTATCCTGGCCGCCTTCGTTGGCCCCGTCCTTGTAGATGACGTAGCGGCCATCCGGCGGCTGGCGCAGTCCTTCGGGTAGATCCTTGGTGGCCTTGACGAGATCGGAAGGCGTTGGCTCGAACTTGAGGTAGTCCTCCCAGAAGTTCGCCACGGCATGGACGAACGGATACACTTTGCGCCCATAAGCCAAATCGTAGGTCGTGTACCACCGTTGCGCGATGTTCACGGCGGCGAACGCCGCGTCGCTGCGCTGCCCGAGGAACAGCCCTCCCTTCTGGCGCAGCCAGGGCGGATCAGCGGGGCTGATGACATACTCGGGATGTTTGGCATCCCCGGTCGTCTCGATCCCGACCGGACCGATTTTCACCGGATAAAGCACGCCGCGACAATTAAGGACCTCTTTGGCGTAATACGTTCCCCGCGCCAAGAAGTCTAGAATGGGTGCGTCCTCTGGATCGGCCTGCTCAATGTGGTTGCTGGAGTAGAGTCCATAAAAACAAGCCTGATGGTTGTAATTCAAGGTGTAAGCGCCGGTCCACATCGGCTGATCGGTCGTCACCCAGGTTCCCGCGATCCCCGGCGGATAAGCCGGATCGCGGCTGCAACAAGCCAGGATGTAGTTCGACACATAATAGCGCCATTCCAGGTTCACATCGCCTAGGCAAACCCAGGACTTGTCCCAAAAGTCTTGCCACCACTTCAGATGGTCGCGGTAAAGGCTTGCCACCGCGCCCTGGTCCAAAGCGGACACCCGGGCGCATGCTTCAGGGGCGTATTGCTTGCTCTGCCGGAGACTGCGCATCGCCGCGGCTAAGATCACGGTCCGGCCCGGCTCAAGCTTGAAATGTCCGCCGCTGCCTCCCAGGAGAGTATAAGCGCAGGCGACTTCAGCGGGAATGTCCTCGTTCTGGCGGAAAATGCGTGTACCCCAAAAAACGCCGGTACCGGTGCTGGATATCGGTGCCGCCGGTGCTCCTTGCCAGTCTGGCGCTGTGCCAGGCTTAGGCCGGTGATCGGACTGCGGAATGGTCCGTGCGGCCGCCGGAATCCAAAGCTGGACGTCTCCCTCGATCGGAGCGCCCTGGCCGGTCAATTCGACGATCAGTAAATTTTCGGTCGCGCTGACCCAGGACCGTATCGTCACCTTGGTGCCGGCTTTGGTGAACGACGAGGTGGTCGTGGCGTCCGCCAAACTTTGCTCCGTGTGATAGGTCGCGCCGTGGAGCTGCGGGATAAGAACATCCAGACGTCCAAAAGGCCGCGGTCCACTCATGCACCAGACATTGCGCAACTCCCAGAGGTCGTTTTTGCTCAACCAGAACTGTTGGTTCTCTGGGTTCCCGCAGATGGCTGCCGCCATGTCTCCGTTGCCCAGCAACGGCGCGTCGAGTTGTTGATAGCGCGGGAGCGGCAGCGGTGGTTGGGTGAACACCGACTTCAGGCTGGCTACGCTTGGATTGTGGTTGGCAGCTTGGCAGGCTGGTGGCGCCATGCCCGCGACAAAGGCCAGCGCGCCAAACCAGAATGATGGGTAATTTAGCAAGGTACGGAATTATAAGCCGCCCGGCAGCGGCACGGTAGCAATTTTCTCGCGCCGGCCACCAAATGCCTGGCGCCGACGGGCAACTTACCGGCGTCGAATCGTGGCAGGCGTCACACGCTCCCGCGTCTCGTGCCCGATCGGGTGGGGGAGGACCGTTCCCAGTTCTACGCTTGACATTGCCAGCCTCGCTCGCTGAGTTGGAACAGCAACGATCCTCATGAAACTCTTCGGATCACACGAACCAACGTCCTTTGCGGTCAATGGTCGAGAGCTGCAGTGCCAGGTATGTAGCCATGACAGATTTTGGCGGCGCGAGGGTCAACTCAACACCACTGTCTCCTCCTTTTTCAATCTAGAGTGGACGAGTGCATCCGCTATTTGCTTGGTGTGCGACTCTTGTGGCTACATCCACTGGTTTTTGCCACGATGACCTTGGATGGAGGGCGACATGCCAATCATTAAACTATGAACTACTTGCGGGTACATATGTGCGCGAAAGGCCTGGCGCTGTTCTCGATTTTGCTCATGGGTTTCCAGGGTGTCCGGGGGAAGGAAGCCATAGATTATATCGATCCGTTCATCGGTACGGGCCACGCTGGGAAAGATTTCCCGGGTGCATCCACCCCTTTTGGGATGACAAAAGTTAGCCCCGACACTGCTACCGCCGGGGTGGTCAGCTATTCGTATACCGATAAAACGGTGAGCGGCATTAGTTTCACCCATATCGGCGGCGCGGATGGCGGTGAACTGGCCAACCTTCTAACCATGGCCACCACCGGACCTTTGCGAACGTATTGGGGGCAAAGAGGCAAACCGGGCAGCGGCTACCAATCGGCCTTTACCAAGAGTTCAGAAACGGCTTCCGCCGGCTACTATGCCATCACTCTGGACGACTATAAAGTTCGGGCGGAGGCGACGGCCGCCCCTCACAGCGGAATTTTGCGATTTACCTTTCCCGAAAATCAACAGTCCCGCTTGCAAATCGATCTCTCGCACCGCCACGACGGCACTTCACTGCACCAGACGGTCAAAGTGACGGACGATCATACCATTGAAGGCTCCGTCGATTGCCCGGCGGCCGGAGGCGGCTGGCGCTTCGGCCCGACCTCCTACACGCTTTACTATCATCTGGAGTTCAGCAAGCCGCTGGTGAAAAGCGGCGTCTGGAGCGCCACCCTGCCGCCGGTCTGGGCTGCCAGCGACCATCCCGTGCCTTACGGAAAAGGCAAGAACATCAGTGATCCCGCATTTATTGCCGCCTGCCAGAATGCCGAGGTCATTCCGGACTGCCGCGACAAGGAAGGCCAGCACCTGGGCTTTTACAGTGAGTTTCCGACGCACGCGAATGAAGTGGTGCTGGTCAAGGCAGGCATATCTTTCGTCAGCATCGCCGGAGCGCGGGCGAACCTCGCGGCCGAAATCCCGGATTGGGATTTCGACCGGGTGCATCAGCAGGCGCGGGCGTCGTGGGTCCAGGCCTTCGATCACCTTTCCGTGGAAGGCGGCAGCGAGGAGCACAAGACAATCTTCTACAGCGCGCTCTACCGTGCGCTGCTTTTCCCGCAAACCTTCGCGGACGTGGACGGAAGTTTTCCGGGAGGCGATCACAAGGCGCACCATTCGGCGGCGTTCGTCAACCGGACATTGTTCAGCGGCTGGGACGGTTACCGTAGTGAGTATCCCCTGTTAACGCTGGTGGCGCCGTCAGTGGTCAACGACCAGATCAACAGCATGGTTGATTTGGCGGAGTCCAACGGCACCAAGTATTACGATCGCTGGGAAATTATGGGCTGTTACACCGGGTGCATGACTGGTAACCCAGAAGTCGTCGTCATTAACGATGCCTGGCAAAAAGGCATCCGTGGCTTTGACAGCCAGAAAGCCTACGAGTTCGCGGTCAACACGACGCAAAAAAATGGGAACTGGAAACTGGGTTACTGCCGGGAGTCGATTTCCGATACGATGGAGTACGGATTGGATGAATGGAACGTCGGCCAGTTCGCCGCTTCCCTGGGCAAACAGGACGATGCCGCCAAGTATCAACAACTGTCATTGTCTTACAAAAACATCTTCGACCCCAACCAAGCTTGGACTTACAACGCTGCCGGCACGGATGCCCGGCCTGAATGGAAAGGCTGGTTCCGGGTCAAGGATGGCAACGGTAACTTTGAACCCTGGGAGGGTCTCACGTCGCCGAAAGGGGCCAGGGAGGCCACCGTCTATCAGGCCGGTTGGAGTGTTTACAACGATGTCCCCGGCTTAATCAACTTGCTTGGAGGCAAGGACCTCTTTGTGGCCAAACTCGATGATTTCTTTAGCCGGTCTCCCGACTACACGAAATGGAACCCTTACATGGGAACCCCGAACCCGCAGGGAGGCAGGTCCTGGTCGAGCCCTTACAATAACCCGGGCAACGAACCGACGGAACTGATCGGGTTCCTGTTCAACCGGGCGGGCGCGCCATGGCTGACGCAGAAATGGGTCTTGCAGGAGGAGCACGTCTACAATATCGGCCCCGAGGGCTTGCCCGAGGATGACGATGTCGGCCAGATGTCCGCCTGGTATGTGCTGGCTGCCATCGGTCTCACGCAGGGTTGCCCCGGCGATCCGCGCTTCGAGATCTTCACTCCGCTCTTCGATAAGATAACCCTCAAGTTCGATCCGAAGTACGCCAAGGGTAAGAGTTTTACGATCACGGCCAAAAACAATTCGCCGGATCACCCGTATATTCAGTCGGCCATTCTGAACGGCGCGCCGTTGAATCGGTGTTGGCTGAGTGATGCGGAGATCAAGGCCGGTGGAAATCTGGAACTGGTGCTTGGCGCTCAGCCTAATAAAGCGTGGGGCGTAAGTCACGACGACGGCCCAAGCCGTCCCTAGCAATGCTCGCCCTGATAGCGTCCTGCGGCACGTTTTCGGTTTCCCACAAACGAGCCACAGGGCACAAGGAAGCAATCGATGAGATACCGTTGATTTCGTGCTCGCAAAACGAACGTCCTTGCTGGCCGCTTTTCCTTCAATGTGTGGTTCTGTCGCCAGCCCCATCTGCAGAAAAGCGATGCACCGGCCACGCCTTTCGTCCAGCTTGAAACTGCACTCCCAACCACATACCCTCAGCGAACAGAGGCCGGCCGCCAGGTGTTTCTCGTTAGTTGAGTCTTGCGAGGCTAGCCTCCATCACTGAGCGTTAGTCCCGCGAGACCGCACCACGTCCATCTTGACACCGAGCAGTCTTACCATTCAGATTTGCATCCCATGCCCGCTCCCAACTCGCCAGAATCACCCAGCGGCACACGGTCTTTCCTGCGCGTGGCGGGTCCGCTGGTGCTTCTCCTTGGCCTCGTTCTGCTTGTCATTGCGCTCGTCAGCTTTTTCTCGGCTTTCGGAGGCATGGAGCCGCCCCATTACTTCTGGTGTGCTTTTGTTGGGATGCCCCTCATGGTGACCGGCGGTGGAATGTGTCAGTTCGGTTACGTGGGCGCTGTTTCTCTCTACGTTGCCCGTGAGACCGCTTCGGCCACCCGCACTACAGCACGCGCGATCGGTGAGGGGTGGCGTGAGTCCTCGTCCAGCGAGCAGCCGCCTTCTTCGTAGTCCGTGCTGCCTAGCAACGCACTCCAGCGAACAAAGGCGGGAGAACTTTGATGTCTTCCGAGTCTTACCTCACCAGCCCTATCGCTGAGCTTGAGTCCGTCAGCGGTTCGCGTTTATTCCACTTATGCCTGACTCAGATCAAACCGAAATCCTTCGTCAGCTCATGATCATGCGCCGAGAACTGCGCTTCATGCGTGCCTTGCTTTTTTTCGTGAGCCTCGCTCTGGCGGTTTTGCTCCTCGCTCCGATGTGGGCGGCACGTCTGGCGGAGTGGGCAGCCGCTCTCGCCGCGTATGCGGTTCCGTTGGTTGGCATTGCCGCGGCGGTTGTTCTCGTGCTTGTGGTCGTCAGCCGTTACGCTCCGCCCCGCCCTCTCACCTCCAAGTCTGCTCCTAGAAGTCCCACCGCCTAATAACGCTCTCTTGCGAACGGCCGATGGCGCCGGCATCCTCTATACTCCACGTCCACCTCGTCGCCTCTGTCGCTGAGCTTGGCTTCGTTAGACGACTCGTACGCCGTCCATGAAACGCCGATTTTGCCTCTGCCTCGCCGTGATGGCGCTCCCCTGTTTTGGTTATGCCGCTGAGCCGAAGCTCTCCAAACAGCGGGTTGTTCGTCTTGCCGATGGTGCTGCCAAGCACGCGGGCTATGACTTGCATCGCTTCGAGCGCCCCACCGTCCGCTTAGCTCCTACAGGCTACGGCCACGACTGGATTGTATTCTACGAAGGCAAAGCGGACAAGAACGGCATGACGACCATCGGTAACCATTTCTTTGTCCACGTCGATGACAATGATCATCACACCTCCATATCTCCGGGGCGCTAACCCATCTTCGCGGCGGGCATGGCCAGTTTCAGGCTTGCCGCGCCCGTGGCCGTCATTGAGCTTGGGTCCGTTGGGCGGCTTCGTACAGCCCGTAAAGAAAGACCTACCACCATGAGCGCATATTGTACACAGCTACCGCTCCGTTTCGCGGCATCCTGTTTATTCGTCCGCAGGAGATGAAATCGTTCGAACCACTGGAGGGCCCCGCGAACGATTTTAACATACAAAAGGCCAAGTGACAGGTCTGGCGATCCGCCCTAGCGAACGGCGGCGGTGGTAGATGGCTGCGCACGTTTGCCTTGCACGGTCCGTCGCCGATCATTTATCCTCTTCCGCCATGAATCCGTTCCATCTTGATCCCTGGCTTGCTTGGCTGCCGGGCACGGTTTTCGGCGTGACCGCCGGTTTTTGGGGTGCCGTGCAGGGAGTAGCGCGCGGCTTCGGATGGCGTCGCTTGGACACCGCGGCCGTCGTAGCCTATTTTTTTCTTTTCTCGGCCGCGTTTGTACTGCTCCAGTTTGGCATCGTGGCCTTCGTGACGGGACGGCCAAGCACCCTTTGGCTTGGCTATCTCTTGCCCGGCGCGATTGGCACAGTGCAGTTAAGTGTGCTCTTTCCTGTTGTCTGGCTTGGCTGGGTACGCCGGTTCCGATCGGGAACGCCCGGCGCCCAACCCCGGCTCTGAACTTGAGCCGATCAGGCCGCAAGTACCATGTATGAAGACTCGCCTGGCCCTAATCTTTTTCGGAGTAGTTGTTTTGCTCTGCGCCGCAGATTCTTTATGCGCGTAGCTTAATCACGCGCTCTGGCAAACAGAGGCTGGCGGCGGAGCCTGTTCCGGATCGGCGCTTGCCTTCGCGAGCCTCCGGCACTAAGCTTGAAGGCGTTAGGTCTCTGGTCCCGTTTCCAGACAGCTTCGGAGTCGCTCGGAGAGCGATCCCTACCGGTGCTTTCGATTGGCGGCTTCACTGGTGCTAACGTCTTCAAACAGTCACGGAGTCGTTAGTCCAAAAGAGCGGCGGAGCGATCATCCGCCCGCCATCGCGCCCATGATCATCAATGGCTCATGGCCAGCGGCGACCAAGCCGGGCAGTGGGGTGTCCGGCGAGTGGTGCGACCAATCCTCCGTACAGACGTAAAAACGGACGAACGGTCGCCGCTCCAGCTTGGCATGATCGCGAATGGTGCCGCGCAGCGCCGGGTATCGCGCTTCGAGCGCATCGAGAACCGCCCGCAGGGTGGGGGCTTCACTGATCGCCAGTTCGACCTCGCCAGACACGCCGGCCAGGGTGCGCAAGTGATAGGGAAGCACGACCCTGATCACGGCAACACTTGCACCTCTACCGACAAGACCGCTGGAAGATCGCGCACGATGTCCTGCCACGTATCCCCGCTGTCGGCCGAGACGTAAACCTGGCCGCCGGTCGTGCCAAAGTACACTCCGCACGAGTCCAGCGAATCCACCGCCATCGCATCGCGCAGCACGTTGACGTAGCAGTTTTTTTCCGGCAGGCCTTTCCCCAGCGCATCCCATTCGCCGCCACCGGTGCGGCTGCGATAGACACGCAGTTTGCCGTCCGGCGGATAGTGTTCCGAATCGCTCTTGATGGGGATGACGTAGATCGTCTCCGGCTCGTGCGCATGGACATCGATGGGAAAGCCGAAGTCTGAAGGCAGGTTGCCACTCACCTCGCGCCAGGATTCTCCGGCGTCATCGGTGCGCATGACGTCCCAGTGCTTCTGCATGAATAACACCTCTGGCCGGGCGGGATGCAGCGCAATCCGGTGGACGCAATGGCCGACTTCCGCGTCGGGGTCGGGCAATTCATAGGGAGAACGCAGGCCGCGGTTCACCGGCTTCCAGCTCTCGCCGGCGTCGTCACTGCGGAAGACGCCGGCCGCGGAAATGGCGACGAACATCCGCCCGGGGCGGCTCGGGTCGAGCAGGATCGTGTGCAACCCCATGCCACCGGCGCCGGGTTGCCAAAGGTGGCCTTTGGCGTGGCGAACCGCCGGCAGCTCCCGCCACGTATAACCGCCGTCCGACGTCTGGAAAAGCGCCGCATCCTCCGCACCGGCGTACACGTTGTCCGGGTCCGTCAGCGATGGCTCCAGATGCCAAATCCGTTTGAATTCCCACGGGTGTTGCGTGCCGTCGTACCACTTGTGGGTACCGGCGGACCCGTCATAGCCGAACTCATTGCCGACTGGCCCCCAGGATCGGCCGCCATCGTCAGAGCGTTGAATGACCTGACCAAACCAGGCACTGGTTTGCGAGGCGTAGAGGCGGTCCGGCTGAACCGGTGAACCTTTGATGTGATAAACCTCCCAACCCGCGAAGTGCGGCCCGGCGACATCCCACCGCTCGCGTTTAGCATCCGACGACAGGATAAATGCCCCTTTGCGGGTCCCCACCAATACGCGCACGGTGCTCATCTCGTTGCGGGTAAAGATGCGACAAAACCGGCTGCGTTGTCAGGAAAAAAATCCAATTTTAGGATTTTTACTTATCTTGGCCCTGGCGATCGGTGCCTAATTTAGCAGGTCGTCCAATCTCGTTACTTCAGCGGGTTGGGGTTCATGGCGGTCGCACTTCACCTTTGTGACGGAGACATTCTCCCATCGCAGCTTTTGCTGTGCGGTGACCTCCAGGTTGGCGTGGACCTGGAATACATAGCCACGCGTGACAAAAAACTTGTCGAAAGGAAACCGCGCGAAAACCTTGATTTGTTGGGCAGGCGTCCAACCGTAGGCGACCGTGGTATAACCTTCCCGCATCTGATCGTCGTCCACGCCCTTGTACAATCTCTTCATCTGCGCGTGTGCCGCCGCAAACAAGTCGGGGAGATATTCGTAATCAAGGTAGCGGTCATAGCGAGGCGATCTCGTCGCTCCATGACTGGTGATTACTGAACCGTCGGCCAGAGAGATTACCCAAACATAGTAACCGGCATGGCCATCATGCCCATCCACGACCACCAACTGCCGGGACAAACACCAATACGCTTGTACCAACTGATCCTCAAAATGATAGTGTGCCAATTCACGGGTTCCGTGCAAAATGCGCAGCTCGAAATCATCTCCCTCCTTTTGGGGGACCAACACGAGTCTGTATTGCTTATCAGGGGAGTCCAGCCCGCTAGTGTCACGTTGCGTGGCGCTGCTGACCCTCACGAACGGTGTACCAAGAATGAACGCCAGTATAAGCGCGTGAAACTTCATTTAGCGTTCCCAAAACAGGTGCTATGGTTTGTTAGACAACTTGCCGCCCCAGACCATTCCTCCCCAGCCGGCGCCTGCGATGTTGTCGGGGTCGTAAATATCAACTCTGCCGTCCTCAGGAGCGCGGTCGTCGTAATTTCCAATGTAAGAGCCATTGATGTAGACGGGATCACCAGGTCGCAGGCCCGCAGACTCCCTCAAGTCGTCGCTAATCGCCAGAGAAAAAGCGTTTAACTTGTTTCCACGATTACCGATTCCCATGTCCGAATGTCTATCGTGGTAGGGATCCCAGCCGCCCTTTTTCTTGCCCGGGCCGTAGTGCGTCAGATAAATTCCGAATGGGTTTGCCCGCTTGGTAGCCTCGGCCGTCGTGTCGATCGCGAGTGAGGAAACTGCGTTCTGCATGGCGCTTGCTGAAGGGCCAGACGGCAGTTTTGTTTCTTGCGGCTGAGCGCCCGCTCCGCCCGCGGCCGCAAAGCGTCCCAGTTGGTCGTGGTTGGGATTGAAGTTTACGGCCCTGCCGAGCGCGGTGGCGCTGGCGTCTGTAATGGGTCGCAGCGCATCGCCGCTGGGGCCGATGGCCGAGATGAGCCGCGGATGTTCATTGGTGGCCTCGACGATATGGATTGGGATGGAGGATGGGTCGCGCGTCATGACGAGAACTTCACAGCGGGCTAGTCAGTGGTCAAAACCGCCTGACATTCCTGACGCTTCTGGCGACTGAATTTGACGATAGTGCAAATTGCGTATTTGCGCAGCCGTGCGACAAGTCTTCTGGAAAGGTGGCGAAGCCGCCGTCGGACCCGAGGCTCGACGATAATCACTTAAGAGTCATTGGTGCGGCCAAACCTGGAGGTCCAATGATCCGGCGCGCAGGCTCGTAAATGGCCCTGCCTGAACGGTGGCGCCGTCTCGTGGCTGTCGAAAGTAGTCGGCGTTAATGGTCAACGATGAGCCATCCGGATTCTCATAACCGGCCTTGGAAAGTCCCGTCTTGCCCAGCAAGGCGGTAGTCACCACCGGACCTCTCTTGCTGGCCAACGCGTCGTCCACCTGCAGCGTGAGGCGCACTTCTCCGTCCTGTTCGACCGCGGAGAGCCGTGGATGGAAATTCACCTCCACCACGGCATCCTTTTCATTAAGGTAAGGCTGCGCTCCGCCGCAATAGATGTTGCCGCCGGTTTGGAGGGGGCGTTGAGCTTTATCGTACACGCTGAGGCCGCCGGCATTCGTTCGAGCCGGGCCCGTTTGGACGAAGAGGTTGTTGTAAAAACGGTTGTCGGTATCGTCAATCCTGGCGTATCCGGCTACGGTGGTCGCGTGCGGTTGCAGGTAGGGCGTGTTGCGCTTGCGGTCGGGCCGCCAGACGATGGTGCCGGCGAAAAGATTGTGGCAGTAAGCTCCTCCCTCCGACAGGTCCAGGACGTTTTTGCTCGAGAGGAAGATGTTATTGTCGATCAGGTAAGGACCGTGGTTCACTTCCATGTAGAGGTCCTGCTCGGCATCGTCATAGCACAGGTTGCCGGTGATGCGCGTGCCCTGAGCCATCCAGTCCATCCACATCGCGCGGTTGGTGCGATGTATCCGGTTGCCGCGAATCAGTACGTCGATGGAACCATGCAGCTTGATCCCGGCCATTTCTTCGCCGCTGAAAAGCCGCCGGACGTGGATGTCCGAGATGTCGTTGCCGCTGATTTCGCTAAAGGCTCCGCCCAGGCTGCCGCAAATGCCTGTTTGTTCGCAGTGGGAGATCGTATTGTGGCGCACGAGATGGTGACCGACGTTGTCCTTGCTCCAGCCGTTAACTGTGGCGCGCTCAATAGTCTTAACATAGCCCTCCGCCGAGTCGGCTGACTGGTTGTCGTACTGGTCGCCGTACTTGCCCAGTGTGACGCCCGAGCAGCACGAATGGCTGATTATGTTGTCTTCGATGACCCAGCCCCGGCTCCAGTTTGTGCCGATCAGCCCGATCTGCTCGGCGGTGGGCGGAGCCCAGGGGGTGGCGCCGTCGCGCAACGCGAAGCCGCGCACCGTAAGGTAGTTGCGGCCCGGCTTGTTGGGATAGAATACGCTCTGCCGCACGTTGATTTCCGTCTGCCGCGCGTTGGGGTCGACCCCCGTGGGAAACCGCGCCCAGATCATCGTCTCGTTCTCGCCGACCTGTCCGAACCAAAGGTCGCGGTCAACAGTAGGCGCTTTGAACACCAGGCAGAGGGTCTTCTCGCCCTCCATGGGCTCGATCTTTGCCTCGCAGGAGGCCCACTTCTGCCAGCCGCCTGTCGGCGCTACGTTGCAGGTACCCAGCAATTTGCCGTCCGGCGCGTCCAAGCGGAGTTCAATCGTGCCGCCAATGGTGGCGGCGGCGGCCCGGATGACCACGCTCTGTGCCTGACGACCAAAGTCGAACTTCCCGTACTGCACCCAGTCGCCGTCTTTGATGAAGCCGAGGCAATGCCCGCCCTCAATGCAAGGCGCTGTCTGCATGCCATGCTTGGCGGTGAACCGATCCACCGGCACCACCGCGCCGGCGCCGGTCTCCCCGTTGGCTGCGATGGTGGCAATGTTCATGATAAAGCCGGTTTCGACGCCAGTGGGCTTGAGCACCGCATCCAGCGTGGCCGCCTCGGTCAGCCACTCGCCGTCGAGGTAAACCGCCCCGGTGTGGTGCGCCGGCCCCAGGGGCTTGAACCAGTCACCGTGGATCAGTTCGCTGTAGGGGTTGAAGCCGCCGAAGAACTTGTTTGGTAAAGTGGTTTTCCAAACATCGTCTTGTACCTTCACCCAGTTGTTGATGACTTCCGAACCTTTGATCTCGACGTGCTCGCCCGGCGCGGCCTGGTAGGTGATGCGTTTGTCGTCGGACTCGCCACCACGCGGGGGGTTGATCCGCTCGCGATACGTGCCGGTATGCACCGTAATGGTGTCACCCGGCTGGGCCACGTTGGCGGCGGCCATGATGGTCAGGTAAGGCTTGGCTGCCGTGCCGTCATTGGTGTCGCAGCCTGTCTTCGCCACGTGGAGTTCAGCCGCGCGCGAGATTTGCGCGGAGGCCGCCAATAATAAGGCGGCGAAAAGTTTGCTCGTGATCTTCACCAGGGGAACCAGCAGGGGACTAGCCCATCGGCGGGGTTGATTTGTCTGCCAGGGTCTTAGACACCGATGGGCAAGCGACAACCTACTCGCCTACCCACGCTTTTGGTGGTGTAGGCCGCGCAAAATCAAGCCGAGGCCAACGACTGTACCGATGGTCTGCCACGTGGAGGGTTCTGGCACCACCGACAACTCCCCCATGCCCATGAGGTCGGTGATGTCCGTGTAGGTTGCTCCACTGTCAGCTGCACCGTAAGTGCCGAGCGGTTCGGACACCCCGTTGATGACGAGTGCCCCCACAATATCCTGCACCCCAGTACCCTCCAAGTCGACGATGCTCGTGGTGGCGGAAATGAGGGTTAACGTTGTGCCCGGACTGGCGCTGTGCGCGGATGTCACTGCACTGCCTAAGTTCAGGGCTGCTCCAGCATCGATGCTGACGTCGCCCGTACTCAGCGCCCCGTTAGTGGTAACCGTCAGCACGCCGGCATTTACGGCTGTGCCGCCCGCGTAGGTGTTCGTGCCGCCGAGCGTCAGGGTGCCATTCCCTTCTTTATCCAGCCCGATCGAGCCGTCTACCTTGCCTCCGATGCTAGCGCCCGCCGTATTGTTCACCGCAATGGTATTGGAAGCCCCGGAAAGTGTGACGTTTGCTCCGATCGTCAGCAGGCCGGCCCCGCTGTTGATCGTGATGCCGGTTCCCGCACTGCCTGCAACGTTCAGCGTATATGTCGCTCCTCCTCCTGAGTTGATCGTGACGGGCGTCGAATCATTGACAGTGAGGCTGTCGATCGTAAAGGACTGCCCAAGGATCGTGTTCCTAAACTGTGCACCCGAAGCGGAGAAGACAACATCGCTCGAAGCGTTGGGAGTGGCGCCGGTAGGCTGACCTGCTGCGCTGGTCGCCCAGTTGTTGCCGCTCCAGGTGTTGCTGGTTTCACCCCGCCAGTAAATGGCATTCTGCCCAATGCCGCTCGTCGGCAACGAAAGCGCCAGGGCAGCCAGGAGAACGGCTACCCTGCCTATCAGCCGCACCGGGCAGGTGAGCGGAGGGCGAGGGTGGGTAAGGATTGTTTTTCGAGCCCGCGTGATCGTGGCGCAAGCGGGTTCACTCGAACGGGAGATGACCGGCGGACTGGGAGAATCGACCGGTTCCACGCGCTCCCAGCCGTAGGGAACCGCCCAAAATATGTCAACAGTTTTCGTCTACTCTTGCCATCGGCTTCGTTCTGTCGGCGGTCCAGGGGACCGCCTCGTTACCGGGCCGGCCATGTACCGGCTAAACTGGAGCACCCTTTCTGCCTTGCTTCTGCGCGATCCCTGGCTCAATCCGCTTTCCCGGCGGCATATATACTTTCCATTACTGCCCTCCCAAAATCGACACCTTGACCTTACCCGTTGTGTCACCGTGTAACCCTGCCCGGTTCCAGTACCAGCTTGACCATCTTCTTACTCGCGCCGCCTAGATTACCCTCCGGGATGATCTTGATGGGTATAGCGGAAGCGGCCCAAGCATTGGGGCCTATCCTCCCCCTGTCAAATTTTCTCGGTGATGGGTAGTGTCTCAGTTTGAAATCAGAAAAGTTTCCGGTCGGTCCGGGCACGGGGTATGATGCGGGGATGCCAGCCAAAAAGCCAGCCGCCGCCGTCGCCAAGCCGAAGCCCAAACCCGCGCCAGCCAAAGCCCGGCGCAAGGATTTCAGCCAGACTGCCCTTGATGCGGTCGAAAAGGTGACAGGCGGGAAGTTGGCGACACCGAAAGCCCGCTAAGAGGGCAGGTCTTGCCAGTCCTGCGGATTATCAAACAGGCCCGGATACTCCGGGTAAATAGGCGCAATTTGATCTAACTGGCGCTCAAAGGCTTCGTACTTGGTGTTGAGTTTCATCAGTCCGACCACGACCCCCAAGTGCACCAAGACGGCTCGCAGGCCGACGTCTTCACTTAGCCACGAGAAAAGCTTGTTGCTCTTGCTCCCACGCTCCTCTCGACGCTCTTTCAATTTCTTTAGGAGGTTCGGTGCCATCCTCCGGTAAATCAGGTTGTTAGTCAGTTTCCCAAAATATTGCGGAAGCTTCATGTCGTGCCGGAGCTCGACCCCGCGAAGGCGGCACAAATGCTTGAAGTAATCTGCTGGGAAGGTGCGCACCCACTGGCGCAGGCTCTCGGATAGGAATTGCTTCAACTGCTCTTCCAAGTCTCTACGCGGCCTGTCATATTGAAATCCGGTCGCCTCATCGACCAGTGCAATGATTCCGATGGCAGCCAGGCCGCGAATCAGGATTTCAGCAGCTTTTGCGATATGCTCTTGGTTGCGAGCTAGTGCAGATGCGTCCCTGGCCTTGAGGAACACCTCGCAAACCCTCGGCAGCAATAGAGCCGGATAACCGAAAGCCCTTCCACCTCTTAGGGGTCTGTAAATTATCTGACTTGACGTCACATACAAATCGTTGTCGATAAACGGTTTAAGGTTGTTCGCAGTCAGAAAAGCAGGGAGGTTGACGTCGCCCTTGTAATACTCTCTCCCCTTGGCCTGCCGCGCCCTTCCAAGCGCAAGCATGAAATCGCTCTGCGTCAAAACACGCTGTCCGTCTTCCAGGACGGCTGAGGAAATTTCGATGTCACCAATCGTCAAGGTTCCTTCGTGCGTAGCTTTAGGAATTGCCTTGGGCTGATCCTTGTCGTGCCGAGCATGCGCTGCCGCGCGGGCAATCTCGGAGCGCTCTTCTTTGCTTAAGGATTTCGCCCTGGCGTCGCCTCCTTTGGACTGGTTCGACTTTTTGGGTTTCGGATTTTCGTCTTCTGGCCGTGGAATAAGTTCGCTCATTCCTGCTTCCTTAGCAGGCAAATGAGATTTCTGCAAATTCTTTTTCCGATTGTGCTTGCTATGCTTGCTGAGCAAGCAGATGATTGCGGGCATGAACCAACTGGACACCGCGAAGCGAGCGCAAATCCTGAACATGCTCTGCGAAGGGGCAAGCCTTCGCTCTGTCTCCCGTCTGACCGGCACTTCGATCAACACGGTCTCCAAGCTGCTTGTGGACGCTGGCGCGGCCTGCGCGGAGTACCACGGCAAGCATGTTCGTAACGTGAAAGCGAAGCGGGTCCAATGCGACGAACTTTGGGCTTTTTGCGGCTCCAAAGAGAAAAATGCGACGGCGGAAAACAAGGCCAAAGGATACGGGGACATCTGGACTTGGACGGCCTTGTGCGCGGACACAAAGCTCATTATCGGCTGGTCTGTTGGCGGACGGGATGCAGGTGTCGCCTACTGGTTTATGCACGATTTGAAAGAGCGGCTCGCCAACCGCGTCCAGCTCACGACAGACGGCCATCGCGCCTATCTGGAGGCCGTAGAAGACGCCTTCGGCGCGGAAATCGACTACGCTCGCCTAATCAAAATTTACGGCGCGCCCGAGGGCGGCGAGGTGCGCTACAGCCCTTCGCCCTTCATGCGTTCGGAAAAGGTGCCCACGACCGGCAATCCCGATCCTGAGCACATTTCGACCAGCTACGTTGAGCGGTCGAATCTCACGGTTCGCATGGGCTGCCGTCGCTTCACCCGGCTCACGAATGCGTTTTCAAAGAAAGCTGAGAATCACGCACACGCCGTCTCGATTTTCTTCATGTTCTACAACTACTGTCGCATCCACAAAACGCTTCGCGTCACGCCCGCGATGGAAGCCGGTTTGACGGATCACGTTTGGAGCGTAGAGGAAATCGTGGCCCTAATTCCAAACTGAGACACTACCCGGTGATTGACGCTAGAATCCTCATGAGGACACGCGCCATACGGCCAAACCTCCAACCCAAGCCCCTTCGTTGCCAAACATACCGGCGGCCACCCTGCTCCCCGGCAATGATCCAACCAAGTCTCGCTGGCCTCAAGCTTCCCCGGAGCGTGTTGTCTCAATCAATAGACGCTGTGGCCAGAAGTGATTCAGATTGGTTTGAGTCGTTGCGGAGTCTTGTTCAAAAACGGCTCTCCCGAGAACCGCAGGGGGGCAAAACGGTGGAGCCCCTGGCATTTAGCGCCGGGCGGCAGACACCCGCAAGCCACGTCGGCAAGTGTTTCGGGATCTTAGCTCAGTTGGTAGAGTGCCTCAATGGCAAGGGAAAATTCCTCCCAATCAGCGTGTTGCCTCATTGAAGAGGACACCGAGAGGAAAAGTGTGGAGAGGGTGAAAAAGGTCCATTGCCTCATAATGATGGACACCATGGCGGATGCCCGCCGCCATGAGTCAAGAAGGTCTTCGAGAGTACATTCCGCGAGTTCGTAACCGCTACCACCGGCTGAGCGGCAAGCGGGCGCGCAGCCGGCTGCTGGACGAGTTCTGTGCGGTGAGCGGTTTGGAGCGCAAATATGCGAGCAAGGTGTTGAGTGGCGTGCGTCGCGACGGCGGCGGCCCCGGCCGTGGGGGAGCGCCCCGACGCTATGGCGAGGCGGAGGTAGCGGCGCTGACGCACTGCTGGCGGCACATGGAGCAGCCCTGCGGCAAACGTATGGCCGGGATGCTGGCGTTGTGGGTAGACCACATCGAGAACATCGAAACCAGCGTGCGCGCCAAGCTGCTGGCGATGAGCGCGGCGACGATTGATCGGCTCCTGGCTAAGGTGAAGCTGGGCGTGCGCAAGCAGCCGCTGACGCCACGGAGTGACTCGGCCATCAAGGCGTTGGTCGAGATCCGGGCCGAGCGCTGGGCCACGCGGGAGGTAGGTTGGACCGAGGTGGACACGGTGGCGCACTGCGGGACGGATATGAGCGGCAGCTTCCTATGGTCGCTGACAAGCGTGGAGATTTACAGCGGATGGACGGAGGTGCGGTGCGTGTGGAACCGCGGCCAGGCAGCGACCTTGGCCGGGCTGTGCCGGATCGAGGCGGCGCAGCCCTTTGCGTTGCGCGGCATCGATAGCGATGGCGGCGGCGAGTTCTTAAACCACCATCTCTACGGCTACCTCAAGGAACGCGGCATTCGCCAGACGCGCTCGCGCCCGTACCGCCAGAACGACCAGGCGCACGTCGAGCAGAAGAACTACACCCACGTGCGCCAACTGCTGGGCTACGAGCGGCTGGGGCAGAGCGAGTTGCTCGACCCCATCAACGAGTTGCTGGAAGAATGGAGCCTGTGGAAAAACCTGTTCTGCACCACGATGGAGCAGCTGAGCGCGACACGCGAGGGCAGCAAACAAAAGCGCCGGCACGTCAAGCTGCCGCAGACACCGGCCCAACGGCTCCTGGCGAGCGGACAACTGAGTGTCGACCAGTGCCGCTGGATCGAGGAGCGGCTCGAGACGAACAATCCGTTTGTGATGAAGGCCCGCATCGAAGCGCGCCTGGCCACAATTTGGAGCAGCAGAAAACGGCTGCTCGAAGCCGAGGAGGAGGAGGAGGACGGCGTTGCGTCTTTGGACGTTCCTACGCTACGCTCCGGAACGCCCAAAAACGCAGGTCACACCAACCAAAACCGCAAAGCCATGGTGTCCAGGTTATGAGGCAATGGAATCCCTCATCCGCTCACCCCTCGGTGTCCATCAGTTATGAGGCAACGGGTCAGTGCTACCTTGACGTAGGTGGGGCTTGGGGCGGTACGAGCGACGTTGACCATGAGCGAAGGCGCAGGCGGTTAGAGGAGGGGGTTGGTCCTCCTCGCTCATCGCTGTGGCTTCTATAGTGCAGTCATTTTCAATGCTGACAAGTGAATCAAAGATCACTTCCCTTTCTTTAATAGTGGGTTGCGACTGGACATAGATGGACGGCAGCGGACAGGAATGGACCGTGTTGGCGCCAATGCCGACGTGCATTCATTTTGCGGCACCTTTTGTCCGAGTACGCCTTGCCCGCCAGGAACGCGAACACTCAGACTGCCATGCACCATGTCCACCGTTGCCGTACGACGAGCAGCACGCCCGCGCCGACGCCCAGCAGCGCCCACGTCCCCGGCTCGGGCACGTCGAAGAACAAATCGTTGGGGCCGTTCGGGACGTTAGGCGAGATGAAACCGGGGAGAGACTCCCCCGTGGGGAGGACAGCCGAGATGATCGTGAATGTGTTGCCGGTGGTGTTCGAGAGGTAGAGGGTATTGCCCCCGATCGCCAGTCCTTCGAGACCGGCCGGCACCTCCTGCGAGGTGAAGCCGGGGACGGGTTGCCCGGTAAGGGCGTCTAACTCGTTGACCTTCGCGCCAGTATTGTAAGTATTCACGTAGAGGTCGCCGCCCAAGAGCGCCAGGCCGGCAGGGCCGTTCAAGGAGGGGGAGGTAAATGCGGGGATGGGCGCTCCGGTGAGGGCGTTATAGGCCGTGACGTTGTCGCCTTGGTAGTTCGACACGTAGAGGGTGGTCGCCGAGACGGCGAGCTTGAGGGGGTTGTTCAGGCCGGTGAGGGGCGAGGTGAAGCCGAGCAAGGGCGTTCCGGTGAGGGCGTTGTACGCGCCGATCGTGTTATTCGCGGCGTTCGCCACGTAGAGGGTGGTGCCCAGAAGCGCCATGCCAGAGGGGCCGCTCAGGTCGGTGGGCGAGGTGAAGCCGGTGCTCACCGCAGCCCCGGTGGCGGCGTCGTAGGTGGCGATCGTGTTGGTGCTATCGTTCGCTACGTAGAGGGTGTTGCCCAGGACGACCGTGCTGGACGGGCCGCTCAGATCGGTGGGCGAGGTAAAACCGGGGACGGCGGCCCCGGTGAGGGCGTTGTACGCGTCAACCGTGTTATTGAGGCCGTACGCCGCGTAGAGGGTCTGGGCGGCGGCGCGCCTGGGGGCGAGCGCGAGCAAGCTGGCGGCGAGGGCGAGGAAGGCGGCGGCCAGAGCACCAGCGGATATTTTCATGTCAGGATCAGGAACAGGCGTTCAAGTGGCACCGACGCGGCCATTTGTAAGAGGATCGCGCCAGGCGCGGCAAGGCGGAAGTGCGGGATCGCCGTAATGGTCATAATGGTTTTTATGGGATGCCAACGACGGGACCGTGCGCCGACGCCGAGAGAACGGCAATCAATAAATCATCATAAGAAAATGACGCGTAATAGCTTATTCCATGACTGATCTCTTGAATGCACCAGAGTGGACAGGGATTGACCACAGCCACACGCAAAAGATTTTGCTGACGGCGGATGTGGAGCCTCGTGCCGCACTTTTTTGCTCCGCCCTTCAGCGCAACCTCGCGCTCATCACTAGCGTTCACTGGACTGAAGGGGACTGGGCCGCCCTTTCTGGCTTGCGTCGCCCAAATTCCTGGCTGATCTATCCTTCCCCGCGGCCTTCCGAGGAACCGCCACGGGGGGCAAAACGGGTGGGCCCGCCCGGTCTTGCGGTGATTGGCAACTGCACCTCAAAGCCCCGCCCGCAGTGACTTTCGGGGTCTTAGCTCAGTTGGTAGAGCGCGGCGGACAAACTTGGCAGCCGCCATTGCGTATAAATTGAACTGCAGGTAATCCCCAAGCCGGCGAGATCTTAAGGGTACGCCAGGAGTTTCCAATCGAAGACTTTCAAGGCATTAGTGCAGCACACGATTCAGCCCCAGCAACATCGCGTCAGCGGTATAAGGTTTTTCAAGAATTTCCGTCGCGCCCGCGTCCAGCGCGGCACGGTTCTGCGTCTCGGTCATCAAACCGGAGGCGGCGATGACCTTCACCTCGGGATTGATCCGGCGCAATGCGTGGATCGTGGCCACGCCGTCTAGAATCGGCATCATGATGTCTGTGATGACCACCGCGATTTCCGCCCTCCGTTGCGCGTACAAGGCCAGGGCTTCCGCTCCGTCGCTTGCCAGAATGACCTGATAACCAAACCGCTCCAGCGTCGAACGGGTGACCTCGCGGATCGTGGTCTCGTCGTCGACCACCATGATGCACTCCCCTTGGCCCCGGGGCAGCGGTGTTGTCGGGGTTCCTTCCAGAGCCACTTGTCCGGGTTGGGCTGGCAGATAGACCTTGAAAACAGCTCCTCGGCTTACTTCGCTATAGAGATGGATAAAACCCCCGTGGCTCTTGACGATGGCCGCCGTTGTCGCCAGCCCCAACCCCGTGCCACTGCCCACTTCCTTCGTCGTGAAGAAGGGGTCGAAGATTTTCTCGTGCATTTCCCGGGGGATACCCATACCAGTGTCGCAGACGCTGAAGACGACGTATGGTCCTGGTTTGGCTTCCGCGTTCATGCCCGCGTAACTGTCGTCCACCATAGCGTTGGCGGCTTCAATGGTGAGTCTGCCGCCTCCCGGCATGGCGTCGCGCGCGTTAACGCAGAGATTTAGCAACACCTGCTGGATTTGCGTGGGGTCACCCAGGAATGCCCAGCTATCGTGCGCATATGCTACTTCAACCTGGATCTGTTGCAGAAAGGTTTCGCGCGCGATGCGCTCGATCTCGCGCACGACATATTTTGGGGCGATGAGCATCCGCCGGCCTTCCACTCCCCGGGCGAAAGAAAGGATTTGCCGGACCATGTCCGCGGCCCGCTGCACACTGGTTTCCAGCAAATCGAGCAGGCTCTGGTCGCGGGGATCAGTGACGTAACGCCGGATAATTTCCAACGAAACGCTCACCGGCGTGAGGACGTTGTTGAGATCATGCGCGATGCCCCCGGCCAGAGTGCCGATGCTCTCCATGCGCTGGGCACGCAGCAATTGGGATTCGAGCTGTTTTTTCTCGGTGATGTTCGTGTTGATGGCCAGGATGGATTTCGGCTTGCCGTCGGCGGCGCGCACCAGGGTCCAGCGCGTTTCGACGATGAGTTCGCGACCGTCCTTGGTTTTCTTGATGAGTTCGCCCCGCCAGGCGCCGTGCTGGAACAAATGCGCGCGCGCCACCGTCGCCTGTTCCTGGTCGGCGTAAAGGAATTCGAGCGCGGGGCGGCCGAGTGCCTCCGCCGCCGTCCAGCCGTGCAGACGCTCGGCGCTCTTGTTCCAATAGGTGATGCGTCCTTCCAGATCTTTGACGTGGATGGCATCCTGCGCCTCGTCGAGCAGCGCCGCCTGTTCGTGGATGCGTTCCTCGGCGAGTTTTTGATCGTGGATGTCCGTGCAGGTTCCAACCCATTTGACGATCTCGCCCGCGGCATCGCGCAAAGGCAGGCTGCGCGTCAGGTGCCAGCGGTACTGTCCATCGGCCCGGCGCAGGCGGTATTCACACTCGAAGGCCGTTCCTCTCGAGACGGTTTCCTGCCATGCCTGCCCCGAGCGCAGGGCATCGTCAGGATGGACGGTCTGCGTCCAATCCCAAGTCTGGATTTCGTCCGGGGTAATGCCGTTGTACTGCAGTCCGCGCCGGTTGATGTACTCCGTGGTGAGGTTCGCTCTTTTTAGCCACAGCATGTGCGGGATGGCATCAGCGATGAGTCGGAAGAGTTCCTCGCTTTCGCGCAACTGCGCTTCGGCGTGCTTGCCTTGGGTAATGTCCCGCAGCGTGCAAACAATGGCCTGCACTTCCGGCTCGTGGAGCAGGTTGACCCCTGTGCCGTCAAGCCAGATCCAATCCCCGTCGCAGCGCCGGTAGCGGAACTCCAAGCCGGCGCGGCTGCCCGGGGCCTGGAGCACCTTGTCGATGAACGCTTCCACCTGCGGCAATTCCGCCGGGTCGATGTGATCGTGCCCGCTGCGCCCGATGAGGTCCTCCGGCGGCTTTCCCGTGACCCACTCCGCCGCCGGATTGGCATAGGTAACCTTCTGCTCATGGTCGAGCAGGATGAAGACATCGCTGCTGCTTTCTACGATGGCGCGGAACGCCGGGGACAAGGGGCGGCCTTCGCTTTGTGTGGCGAGGGAGCCGCGGTCGGAATGGTTCACCCCGTAAATCTATCCCGCTGGAGAGCCGTTCACCATAATCCAATCCCTTAGACAGAACGCTCCTAACCCTTAATGCCGGCCTACTATTCTTCCCGGGGGACGAGGCCTTCGCGCATCGCGAGCCGCACCAACCCGGGCAGGTCGTGAATGTTGAGGCGTCGCATCAGTTCGGCGCGATGTGCTTCAACGGTTTTCACGCTGCGGTTGAACATGAAAGCGATCTCCTTGACTGTCCTGCCCTCGGCGAGGAGTTGCAGCGTTTCCCGTTGTCGCAAGGTTAAGGACTCCGTCGCGCTACAGCCTGTTTTGGCTCGGTGAAGGTAACCCTCGACCACCTGCCTCGAAATGGCGGGGCTGAGATAAGTCTCGCCGCTGACCACCGCTTGCAGAGCAAGTTCCAATTCCGACTTTGCGGCGTCTTTGAGCAGATAACCCCGCGCCCCGGCCCTGAGCGCCCGCATGACGTATTCTTCGGCGGCATGCATCGAAAGGATAATAGTTTTGACCGAGGGAAATTCACGGGTGAGGCGCGCCGCGACCTCCAGGCCGTTGATTTCCTTCATCGTGATATCGAGGATGGCGATCTCCGGCAGCTGCTTCTGTATCAATTCGAGCGCCTCGCGGCCATGGCTGGCCTCCGCCACTACCTCGAACCCGGCGATCTTTTCCAGCAACGCGCGAATACCCTCGCGCACAAGGATATGATCGTCGGCCAGCAGGATGCGAACCTTGCTCATGGCCCCCCACTCCCCTCCAGAGACTTGTCGAATCCATCTTCCAGAGGAAAAGTTGCGTGAATTTCCGTGCCCCGGCCTGGTGAAGATTCGACGGCGCAACGTCCCCCGGCCAAGCGCACGCGCTCTTCCATGCCAAGCAATCCCAAACTTGCCCCGCGCCGGGCTTCTTCCTTCGCGGCGGCGGCGTCGAAGCCCGTCCCGTCGTCGCGCACGATTAATCGAACCTCATTGCCTTGGCGGCGTAGTTCCACGAAAACCTTTTTCGCCCGGGCGTGGCGCACGACGTTGGTGAGCGCCTCCTGCGCCACCCGGAAACAGGCCGTTTCCCAGGAGGACCCCACCGGCTTTTCGGCGAACTCCGCCGCGAAGTCCACCCGTAGTCCTGCCCGCTGCCCGAGTTGCCTGACGTACCAGCGCAACGCCGCCACTAGCCCTAGATCATCCAGCATCGGCGGGCGCAGATCCAGCGACAGGTTGCGCACCTGATCAAGCAGACGGTCCAGGGAACTGATGCTCTCCTGCAACAGTTCGTTGACCGCCGCCGGGTCGTCTCCATCCTGCGCGGCTTGCATATTCAACTTCGTGGCGGTGAGCAACTGGCCGATTTCGTCGTGGAGTTCCCGCGCGATGGAACGGCGCTCGGTTTCCTGCACGTTGAGCACTCGCGCCGAAAGATGTTGCAGGCGTTCATTGGCGGCGCGCAACGCTTCCTCCGCCTGCTTGCGCTTGCTGATGTCCTGGCCGATGCCGATGGACGTGCCGTCGGAGAGCCGCACTATGGCCCAGGCAGTGTCCAGTTTCCGGCCATCTCTCACCTGGGGTCGAAAGTCCTTCCACTTGCCGGTGGCTTCGGAAATGAACTGCATCACTTCACGGTATTCGGTCGGATCGGGATAGGCTTCGGCAAGAACGTTGATGTTTTGCCGCTGGATTTCTTCCAACGACCAACCGGTCCTGCGCTCCCATTCCCGGTTGATGAGTTCGATGCGTCCATTCTGGCCGACGAAGTTAATCATCACAGGGATGTGGTCGAAGATGGTTTGTAGCACTTCAGTCTGTTTTTTGCGGACTTCCTCCGCGAGCTTGCGTTCGGTGATGTCGGTGGCGATGCCCCCGACGGCGTAAATGATCCCCTGGGCATCGCGCAGGGGAAACTTCGAGACGACGCAGATGCGCGGTTCGCCCTCTCGACGCGTGGTTTCCTCGAACAGCATTGGAGTCCCCGCCGCTAGCACCTTCCGGTCATTGATTTCAAATTGCGCAGCCATTTCTTCGGGAAAAAGCTCGCGGTCGGTTTTGCCGATGATCTGCTCCTGAGAGCGCGCGCAGAGTTGGGCGAAGGGCGGGTTGCAGGCCAAATAGCGTCCATGGAGATCCTTCAGGAAAATGCTCGACGGGCTATGGTGCAAAATCGCCCGCAGCCGCTCCTCGCTCTCGCGCAACGCCTGGTTGGCTATTTCGCGGTCGAGGATGTTGCGCAGCAGCCGCTCGGCTTCCAGGGCCGGTTGCCGGGCGGAAAGCAATTCCTCGCGCGGCACGTAGTAAACGTTTTCACAGACCCGGCCCTTGTAAATGAGCAGGGGATGGGTGCGGATCACCTCCAGGATAACTTCGGGGGCGCAGCGGCGGCGGTCGTATTCGCAGAGGAAGGTTGCGGGGTGATGGCGGACAAATGTATTGAGCTTCGACTCGTATTGGAGCAAAAGCGCCAATTCCGGATCTTCGCCGAGCGCCCCCGCCATTTCCGAGGTTCCGCGCAAGCCGCGAAAACCGGCGGCGCTTGCCGCCTCGACAGCACGCGCCCAAAAGCGGATCATCTCTTCGACATCTAGCTGCCCCTGCCGCAGATAAGCGTCCGGCTTGCCAGTTAGTGCCAAACCGCCGGTTTTGACAGCAGCCTCCACGTCGATGCTCTGCAAGCGCAGGGCTGTCGCGATTTTATTCAGGGCATCGTCAGGGGCGATGCACACGCACTTTTCCCCCCGTGCCAGTCCGATCCGAAGGAAGGGCAGGAGGACATCGACTGGTTCATCCCGGCCTTCGTGGATGAGACCAAGATGGCCGCCAGTGCCGATGCGGGAAAGAGCATCGACAAGCGGCAACCCGTCAGAAATTTCCAAAGCGATACAACCTCCTCGCAGGATAGATGGCTTCTTGTCCGGGCTCTGTCCACCGTTAATGAGCGGCTACAGGCAGGAGACGACCCCGGAAGAGCACCCGAAGCAGGAGCCTCAGGTACGGCTTGCAGGGGTGATGCGAAAGACCGTCCCGTCCCCGGCGGCGCCCCCGTTCTCGGCGACGCCATAGAAGTTGCCATCGGGGGCGTGGATCAAGGCGTCGCTCGGGTGGCTCTCATCGGCGTTGGGGCCGTCGTTCTGGCTCGGGCCGAAGGAGTGCAAGACCTTCAGGGCCTGCGTCGTCGATCCGGTCGGAATGCTGAAAATTGTGCCATTGCCGTTGTCGCCGCCCTCGGACGTGGTGCCGTACAGCAGCCCGTCATTGCCCTGAATGAGCGCGCCGGCGGGGAACGCTCCGTTCGCGCCGGAGAACTGGACCCAAAATAGACTCAGTATGACCGACGTGGTCCCGAGTGGACCGATGTCGAGATTCGCGACGAGGCCCGGCAATTCGTGCGCAAGCTCAGCAGCGTCTCCGCTCCATCCAAGGTCAACGAAGCCGCGTTCGAAGGTGCCATCGCAGAGATTTCTTCGGCGGTGTCCGTTCTGACACTCGTCACCACCGCCCGGCCGCGGGCCGTAAGTCGTCAGTCAGCCGGCTTTTCGTAGATGAGCCGATGCCTCAGGGGGCAGGCCGTTGACATTAACACGCCCGCTAATAACCTTTTCGTCGATGGTAAAGCGAGCCGGATTTCTATCGTTGCTGCTTGCGGGCTTGAGCGCTCTCCAGTGCCCGGCCGAACCGCCGGCGGTCGCCTCTTCGATGTTGGCGCCGTCGTCGACTTTGCAACCGTTCCTGGATCAGGATCTCAGCCCGATCCTGGCGCCATTGAACGAAACAGGGTTTACCCAGCCGGAGGTGGTGGCCAGCATGAAAGCGGCCTACGCTGATGGGTTGGCTGCCGCGCCCGCGCCGCGCAAGGCTGCTTTCGCGGCGGCCGAGGCGGTCTGCGACGCCGTGACGGCGGCCATGGCGGAGCGCCGCACTGCCGTTGCCGCTCTGCGTGGAGCCACCGCTACGCACACTTCGGAAGCGGATCAACCGGCGGGCAGCAGCGGGCAGGGCCAGCAAAAGGCGAGCAGCAGCGATGATTTTTTCACTTCCACCCAGCAGCGTGCCTGGTCGGAACGCGCGGAGATTCTGCGTGATAGCGTCACCAAGGCGTATCTGCGCGAGCGGGAGTTGGAACGGGAGGCGGGTTTCCCCTCTTCTCCGCCCGCCATGGGGGCCGTCCCGCCGCCGCCAACCGTGCCCGCACTGGCGCCTCCTACGGCGACCGCGGCGCCCGCGGCGCCCGTGCGTCCGCCGGCCGGGCTCACGATGGTGCCGGCGCTGGCGCCTACCCGTGGCTCGTTGCGCCTGGACCCCCATCTGGTCGGCACCCGCTGGCTCTCCAGTTACCCCGTCCGGCCGCCGGGCAAGGAGCAAGCCTCAGGTCTGCTGCCGAACGGCGACGTGTTCCGGTCAGGCAAGGTGCGGGCCCATTGGGGCGTCCGGGGCGACCAGCTCTTTATTTACAATTTCATCAACCATCCCGATTTGTTGGAGACCTATCAGCTGCCGATCGTCAACGACACCATCTACGGCGTGGACGCGCTCGGCACGCAGCTCTCGCTGACTCCGGACCGCAGCGTTCCGGCCCGTCCCAACCCGACGCCGACGGTGGGGAACCCAGCGCCCGCCCACGGGCCGGCCTACTTCGGATCCGGGAATTAGGATCGCTCCGGAGGAGGAAGACTGGCCCCGTCGATCGTTGATTCCGCGCGCAGGGCAAAGAACAGGGCGACCATCGATGGATGAGGTAGGGAACCCTAATTGAGGGGCACGCTCGGGTGTATCCTTGGCACTGCAGGGGCTGCCACATTTTTTGGGTGGCCTCACGTTCTCCTCCATTTTTTTGGTTGCCCCATCAATCTTTCTCCGATGCGCCATCTCAATTTCAGGTCCGGTCAGTCTAAGATGGAGCGCCTCGTTGCTGTGTTTTTTGCTCCACATGCGTTCGTTCGCCCTACCGGACCAGAGTGGACCCGGACGTTCTTTCGCCCTTGAGTCCCTGCAATTTCCGGCTAAAGATGTCTCTCCCTGCGGCTCCCCCGCGAACCGCAGGGGGGGCAAAACGGGTGGACCTTCTGGCTTTTAAGCCGGGGTGGCGAGCAGCGTAACGCCCACGTCGGTAGGCGGTTCGGGGTCTTAGCTCAGTTGGTAGAGCGCCTCAATGGCATTGAGGAGGTCAGGGGTTCGATTCCCCTAGGCTCCAAGGGCCGTTATTCTGGCACCTGCGCCGCAGTGCCCGAACCGCGCTATGAACCACTGATCCTCGGCAGTTCTTTCTCGACTTCGCGGCCGTGCATGGCTTTGAGGAGCATGGCGTCGGTGAATTGGAGTCTCCTCGCCAATTCCCGGGCGATGTTCAGAATCAACAACGCGAAAAGATTGCTGTCCTCGTTGTGCAAGCGGGTCAGCAGTTGCTTGGAAAAGACGATGATTTCACTGTCGACCACCGCCACGGCCGAAATCGAATGACGGTTGATGCTCATCAGGGCGACGTGGCCAAAGCATTCCCCTTTGCCGAGCCGCTTCTTTTCGATCTTTACCTCCTTGTCCGAGATGAACAGGCCGATGAGCCCGCTTTTGACGATGTAGATGTGCGTCGGGTCGTCGCCCTCCCGGAAAACCGTTTGACCCCGCTTGAACGTGCCGATCTCCAAGCGGCTGAAAATTTCGTTTTGCTGCGCTTCGTCGATGCCTCCAAACATGGAGATTTGGGCGAGGATGGAGGTGACATCCTCCCGGTTTTCAAGCGGTTTGAACGAATTCATGGGGTGGAAGGGACGTGTTTAGCATATTCCCTTGCCGTGCAGAAGACGAATTCGTTACAATGTGCGCGCTGCCGTCCGTCACCCGGTGTCCTGCCTTGCCAGCGCGCGGGCGCGCTGAACATTTGGGGTTGAACGGCGTGTTTGAGCACCTGCCGGGTCCCGTGCGCAAATTCTAGGCGCACTTTCCCTTGGGCGACTTTGGCCGGGTAGCCGTCGCCACTCACCAGCATCTGCTGAGCGTCGGCCTCGAAAAGCGACACGTAGCTGAGTTGGTTGCTCGGGGTAACTGGTTTGACCAAGATGCTCTGCGCCCGCAACAGATAGCTGCCGATGGGCAAGAGGCTGCTGTGTTGGTGGACGAGAGTTTGAGACGGACCCAACAAGGTAAACTTTGGCTCCGCGCTGGGCGTCGCACGCCGTGGAGTTACTGGCAGGCCAGGACTAGCCCTCTACTTCGGCCACTTCGGCGGGCGTCAGGCGCCAATCGCCGGAGGCCATGACGCCTTCGACCTGATTGGCGTTGCGGGCGCCCACGATCGCCGCGGTGACCGCGGGAAGGCGCAGGGTCCAGGCGATAGCGGCCTGGCCTGGCGTGCGCCCATGGCGTTCCGCGACGGCGCGCAACCGCTCGGCCAACGCCAGGTTTTTGCTGAGTTTCGGCTCCTGGAATTCGCTGTTTTTGGCGCGCCAGTCATTGGCCGGCAGGTGGGCCGCCCGTTCCCGGGTCATGGCGCCGGTGAGCAGGCCGGAAGCCATGGGCGAATAGACGATGACGCCGGTGCCGTGTTGCGCGCACCAGGGCCGTTGGGCGGCTTCGATGTCGCGCTTGAGGAGGGAATAGGGCGGTTGCAGCGAGGTCACCGGTGCGATCGCCTGGGCGCTGGCGAGTTCCTCTGGACTGAAGTTCGAGGCACCGATCCAACGCACCTTTCCCTCCTGCTGGAGCTTGGCCAGGGTGGTCCAGCCTTCTTCCGTCTCCGCCGGGTCGTCGGCTGGCCAGTGAATCTGGTAGAGATCGATGACTTCGAGCTTGAGCCGGCGCAAGCTGTTTTCGCATTCCTGGCGAACCGACGCGGCTTTGAGCGAGTAATCGACCTGCCGTTGATCGTTCCAGATCATGCCGCATTTGGTGAAGACATAAGGGCGCGGCCCAGACCAGCCTGCCAGGGCGCGGGCGACGACTTCCTCCGAATGGCCGAGGCCGTAAACGGCGGCCGTATCTATCCAGTTCACGCCGAGTTCCAGAGCCCGGTGGATGGCCGCGATGGAGTCCTCGTCCGCCTGCTGACCCCAGCCGAACTGCCAATCACCTCCGATGGCCCAAGCGCCGAAGCCAATGGGGGTGATGTTCAGATCCGAGTTGCCGAGGGTTCGGGTGTGCATGGCAGCATACTAAGGCGCGCGCTGGGGAGGGCAAACTGCCGCTTGCTCGTATTGCGGTGCCGCCCGCCGGGCGGGTGACGAATTTGTCACCTGATCCTATTTGAGCGCGGCGGTGAGAGCCCTAAAGCTCTGCCTTTTCCCTAAAAGACCGCCCAATGCAGACGCGCACCTTCACCATCCATCCGCCCAAATCCTGCTCGAAGACCCGGGCGTTCACCCTGGTCGAGCTTCTCGTCGTCATCGCGATCGTCGGGGTGCTCGCGGGCATCGCATTGCCGGTCTACAACTCCGTGGAAACCACGGCGCGCAAGACGCAAAGCCTGAGCAGTCTGCGGCAGTTGGCCGTGGCGCTGGTTGCCTATTGCGGGGATAACAATGGCACCCTGCCGCTGCAAGGCGATTCCAGCCCGACCTGGAAAGGCATGGCGGCGACCACGTCGGCTGAGACGACGGCTTGGTATAACGCGGTGCCCAGGGAAGTCGGCAGCCTGGGCGGTGGAGACTATGCGACGAACCCCGCTAACTTTTATGCCAAGGGCAGCCTGTTTTATGTCGCCGCCGCCAAATACCCCACGACGAAGCTGGCTGCGCCCCTTTTTGCCATAGCCTACAACTCCAAGCTTTTCACTTCTACGGTAGCGACCGTGCGCCTGTCGCTCATCACCTATCCGGCGGAAACCTGTCTTTTTCTTGAAAGCGGTCTGGCCGGCGAGACCCCGATCAACTCGCATCAGAGCAGCTATAACGGCCAGCCGGCGGTTTTTGCCAGCCGCGCGGTCGCGCGCTACAACGGGCAAACGGTCGTCGTTTTCGCGGATGGCCACGGCGGCAGCTTCGCCGGCCCCGATGTCGTGGACGAGGGGACCAAGCCGGGCGACAGCGGGGTGGTCGGGAAGGCCTACTATCCGCAGAATTTGGGCAAGGTTTACTGGACCACCGATCCAACGGCCAATGCCAACTCGTAGATTTTGGTCAGCGGCCGCGGTGGAATTCTTCAGTGACCTGGGCGAGGCGAACGCCTAGTTTGCTGATCGTGCCGCGGTTCAGCAGCGAACCATCCGGCTGTAGGTACATCCACTGCTCCAACTGCACGTTGTAGAGGAGATTGCCCGGTTTTAGTTCCACGACGTACTGCCAGTGGAAGGCGTTGCCATAAGCCGTCCCCGTGGCATCGCCGGAGACGTCATTGGCGGTCGCGGTGTAGCGGTGGGCGTCCAGGCGGGAGATGCGCCAGTGGCGGTGCTGCGTCTCGCCGTTGTCGTAGGTAAAGGTCTGATCGAGCACCAGGATTTTGCCCTCCCAGTGGCCGTCGCAAGCCGTGGTGAAACGCCGGGTGGGCTGGCCGCCGGGGTTCTCGAAGACGCCCCAGGATCGGGTGTGGCCGGCGAAGAACGCTTGCGGATCGAGCACCGGCGTGGCACCCGCGAAATCCCGCGGCTGCAAGGCGGTGCAAGCCGTCAGCAAAACGGCCAGCGCTGCGCCAAGAGCAGTCACGAAAAGAGCGCAGGTTGCCGTCGCAAACTGGCGGGGAATGGGTGAGTTTGCCGGCATGGCCCAGCCACACTATCGTGCCGCCGGCGTATTACTACTGCTGGCGCTGGCGCTGGCCTGGCGCACCGTTGCGGCCGACACCCCGGCTGCCACTCCCACCAAGCTCTATTTCCAAAGCGCGGGCCATAAAATCGAAGCGGATCTTTATGCGTCGCAAGGAACCAAATCGCGGCGCACGATTATTGTCATGCACGGCGCGGGCGGGATGCTCTTCGATGGGCCAAGGATGCGTCCGGTCGCGGAGGCACTCGCGGTCGCGGGCGACACGGTTTATCTGCTCCATTATTTCGACCGGACCGGGACATTCTACGCGCGCGATCCGGTGATGCAGGAGCATTTTGATGATTGGCTGGGCACCGTTCGGGATGCTATTGCGTGGGTGCAGGAGCGGGAAGGGAAGGCTCGGATCGGCGTCTACGGATATTCGCTGGGAGCGTTTTTGGCCGTGGCTGCGGCCTCGGATAATCCGCGGGTAGGCGCGATCACGGAGCAGGCAGGCGGCATGTGGAACTCGCAGGAGCAGCGCGTCGGGAAGATGCCACGTGTCCTGATGATCCACGGGCTGGCGGACCAGCGCGTGCCGTTCGCGAAGTACGCGCAGCCGCTGTTGCGCGTCTTGCATGAGCGGGGGGGCAAGGTCGAGACGCATTTCTTCCCGGGCGAAGGGCATGTTTTCAGCGACCAGTCCATGGCCGTGGTACGGCCCGAAGTGGTGCGGTACTTCGCGCGCGAGTTGGCTGCGCCTTAGAGGTCAACCGACCCGCGAGCCGGCGGCCGCGTACAGGCGCCCGCTTTCTTCCAGATCCTTGACCACGGTGCACAAATAAACGGGCTCGGGATGGAGCGCGCGGTATTTGGTGATTTCCATGCGATCCAGCACCCGGAAGCCATAGCGGCGGAACATCTTTTCGCCGCGCCGGTTATCGAAACTCACCATTTGGCCGTAGACGCGCTTTTCACCGCAGGCGCGCAGGTAATCGAGATAGGCGTCGATGATCAGCCGCGTGCCGCTGATGCTGCGCGCGTCCGGCAGCAGGTTGATATGGAAATGGGCCGTGCGGCGGGGGGCGGCGGGCACTTCCCGCCAGCCGTTGAGCAGAATCCAGTGGGCGAAGCGGCGGCTGGCGGCGTTGTACCGGAGGTAACGCACGAGCATGACGAAAAACAGGCAGATATTCTGCAGGAAGTTGTGGAACTGATTGCGTAGCGGGAAGCGGCAACCCAGCAGGTAGCCGCGCACCTCGCCCTCCACCTCCATGACAAACGCCGCCTCCGGTTCGTGGTCCAGGTAATAGCTGGTGAGAAAATCAGCGAAGAGTTCCCGATCCTGAAAAATCGGGTCGATCGGTTGGCCCAGAAAGCCGGTTTCGCAACACAGCCAGCGCACCGTTTGCCGATCCTCCTCCCGGAACTTGCGCACGACGACAGGCGACGGCACAGCGGCTCCCTGGGGAGACAGGCTCGCGGGCAATGGTTCGGCGAAAGGGGCGGCGGGCGCCATGGACAGCAACATAGCAGGGATGGGGCCGTCCGGCGAGCCGAACCGCGCGAAAACGCTTCCGCCGGCGAAACCGGAGGAGCGCCCGGGGCTATTCGCGCCTGAATTCCCCGACGACCTCGCGGTAGACACCGAAGAGCCGCTCGAAAACGCCGTGCCAATTGTAGCGTTCCGCCACGATGGCGCTGCTCTTGAGCCCAATCGCGCGCAGGTCCTGCCGGCTCATTCTGAGAATGGCTTCGGCTAGTGAATCCGGGTCGTTGGCGGCGGCCCAGTGGCCGAGATCGCTAAAGACGATGCGATCCATGTAACTGCCGCGGATGCCGACAACCGGCGTGCCGCAGGCTTGGCTTTCCAGCGTCACCAGGCCAAACGTCTCCTGCACGCCCGGGTGCACGAAAAGGTCCGCGGCACGGTAAAAGCGGGCGAGTTCCCGCGGGTCCGTGCAATAGGGCTGCCAGGTTACGGCGGCCGTTTTCTTTTGCAGGGATTTGACGAGCCGCCGCTGCTGGCCGTCGCCCACCACCAGCAGATGGAACTCGCCGGGACGCTGCCGGCAAAGGCGTTGAAAAGCCGCGAAAAGCGTTTGGGTGTTCTTCTCCGGAGAAAGCCGCCCCACGTAGAGCAGCAGCCGGGCGCCGGCTGGGAGATCGAGTTCGGCCCGGGCCGAGTCCGCGGCGCAGGCTGACGGATAGAAAATGGCCGGATCCACCCCGAGATCCACCGTGACCACGTTGTGAACGCCCCAGTCCATCAGCACGGCGCCCAGGGGCGCGGAGGGGACAAAGGTACGCGCAAACTGCGAGTACAACGCGCGCACGTACCGGCGGGCGATGTCCATGACAATGCGCGTCGCCGTTTCCCCGAGGAATTTGGTCGTGCTGCGGATGTAGGATTCCGGGAAATGCGAGTGATAGAAACCGACGACCGGAATGCCCAGCGCCGCGCCGGAGGCCAGGGCCTTCCAAGCGATCTGGTAGGGATCGCCGGATTCGATGATATCCGGTTTTTCCCGTTCCAGGATGCGTTCGACGGCGCGCAGGTTGAGCAGGGCGCGGTAGCGCGAGGTGCGCGAGATCAGCGGCGAGCGGATGGTATGGATGCGGCTCGGACCGTCATCGCGGACGGTAGTTTCGGGCCCGGGGATGATGAGGACGTGCTGGTCCCGGGTATGCGCGCGCAGGTAAGCGGTCTTCTCGGCCAGGTAACGTTTCACTCCGCCGCTGACGGGCGAATAAAACTGCGTCAGATCGCAGATTTTCAAGTGACGGCGGCCGGCTCCGCCATCTCGGCCGGGGTGGGGGAGGCGGTGCCGTTTTCCAGGCCCAGCTCGGTCAGGTAGCGTTCGGCATCCAGGGCCGCCGCGCAGCCATCCCCAGCCGCCCAGATGGCCTGGCGGTAGAGTTTGTCCGAGACATCGCCCGCCGCGAAGACGCCGGGTACCGCCGTGGCCGTGCCGTGCGCTTTGAGCAGGTAGCCTTCGGCGTCCAGCGGCAGCTTGCCGACAAACGGCTTGGTATTGGGTTCGTGCCCGATGGCCACGAAGACACAGCGGAGCTCCAACTCGCGCTCGGGGCCGCCGGCCAGACTCTGCAGACGGACGCCCCGCACTTCGCCCTCGGCTTCGGTCAAATACCCGGCCACGGCACTATTCCAGACCGGCTCGATCTTCGGGTGAGCCAAAACGCGCTCACTCATGATCTTGGAGGCTCGCAGGGTGTCGCGGCGGTGGATCAAGTAAACTTTGGAGGCGAAGCGCGTCAGAAAAAGTGCTTCTTCGCAGGCGGAGTCGCCGCCGCCGACGACCGCCACGGGGACGTTCCGGTAGAACGCGCCGTCGCAGGTGGCGCACGAGGTCAGGCCGTGGCCGACGAGTTGTTGTTCATCGGGCAAGCCCAGCCAACGGGCGGCCGCGCCGCTGGCCACGATCAGGGTGCGGGTCTCGATCCATTCGTCGTCGTCGAGGTGCAAGGAAAGCGAGCCGGGTTTGGGCTCGAAAGCGGTGAGTTCCGCGTATTGGAAGCGCGCGCCGAAGCCTTCCGCCTGCTCCTTCATGCGCATGATCAGTTCGGGGCCGTCGATGCCTTGCGGAAACCCGGGAAAATTCTCCACCAGCGTGGTGGTGGACAGTTGGCCGCCGGGCTGCCGGCCCTCCAGGACCAACGGGCGCAAATTGCCGCGGGCGGCATAGATGGCGGCCGTCAAGCCCGCGCAACCGGTGCCGATGATGACAAGATTTTCCATGACACAATAAAGCCCGGGATCGGCGAATGGGCGAACGGGGCGCGGGGTCCCGAGGATTTTCGCCCGCCGCGGGAAAGTCGAGGAATTTTTGCGTCGGCCGCTGGTTCCACGCCGGCGAGCATGCGTTCCTCTTGCTTGCCACACGGTCCGCATGGATCATGGTCCGAATGTTTACGGGAATCGTGGAAGAGACCGGACGTGTGATGTGGCTGCGGCGCAGCAGCCAGACGGGCTTGCAGATTCAGGTTTCCGCGCCGCTGATCTCCCGCGGGTTGCACGTGGGCGACAGCATCGCGCTCAACGGCTGCTGCCTGACGGTGACCGGGCATCGGGGCGAGTTCATCACCTTCGATCTGCTGCAGGAAACCCTCGACCGGACCAATTTGCACCGGCAACGGCCGGGTGCGGCCATCAATCTGGAGCGCGCGTTGCTGGCCAACGGGCGCCTCGACGGCCATTTTGTGCAAGGTCACGTGGATTGCACCAGCCGGGTGGAGGACTTCGCCAAGAAAGGCGATGATTACCGGCTGGAGGTGGCGCTGCCGAAAGAGATGTCGCAGCTCGTGGTTTTCAAGGGGTCCATCGCCATCAACGGCATCAGTCTGACTGTGGCGAGCTTGAACCCGGAGAGTTTTACGGTTTGGGTCATCCCGCACACGCGCGAGCACACGAATTTGCATGCGGTGGTGGTAGGCGATCTGGTCAACCTCGAATTCGACGTGCTGGCGAAGTACGTCGAGCGGATTCTAGGGCGTTCGCAGTTGCCGCCACCGCATCTGACGGACCGGGATTTGTCGTAATCGCCGCGGGGGGAAAGCCTTGTCATGGCAGGCGCATACTCATAGAAGCGACCCTATCCCTGTGAGGGTGGCGCTATCCCTCCAAAGCTCATCTGCTCGCCTCTCGTCGTGCGAATCGACCGAAGACGGAATTTCGCGCAAGCCCTCGAAATACTTTCCGCTGGTAGAGGCCAGCGCTGGGTCAACGACGAGCCGCGCGAGGGCGGAGCCGGATTCCTCGGGTGTGTGGATGTTCTTGAGCAGGATCAATCGCAGCAGTGGGATCAGTCTCGGCATGATGGCGTGCCATGCAAAGCGAGCGAGCGCGGGATATCCGCGGGCAAGTCCGGTTCCCGGCATCAGGCCGGGGTCGAAGGCGTTGACCGTGATCCCTGCGGGCAGCCGTGGCGCGAGGCCATAGGTGAAATAGACGTTGGCGAGCTTCGTGGTGGAATAACGCCGACCACGATCCGCCCCGTCGTCGTCGTTTGCCGCTTCCGGACCGAGTTCACCCTTGGCCAGCGCAGTTGGCGTGTTCCAGGCAGGCACGGGCACACCGGCGCTGGCCGGAACCTTCGCCAGCTGCGCAGGATCATGCACGCCGCTGGCCACGACGGCAATGCGACCCGGCTTTTCCATCAGCGGCAAGAGCAGGTTGACGAGGAGATAATGCCCGAGGTGGCTCACACCGAAAGTCGTCTCAAAGCCGTCGACGGTGAACGTCTTTGCCCCTTGAACGGCGGCATTGCAGACGAGGCCATGTAGCGGAGGGAGACCTGCCGCTTTCAGTTTGCCGTCCAGCTTCGCCGCGAAGGTTCGAATTGATGCAAGGGATGCGAGATCGAGATCCATCGCTTCAACCTTCGCGCCGGGCGCGGCGGACTTGCGCAACGTCTCAACCGCGGTCTGCGCACGCAACGGATCGCGGCAGGCAATGACGACGTGCCAAGGCGGAGACGCCGCAAGTAACGCACTCGCGCAGGCATAGCCGAGGCCGGAATTGCCCCCAGTGATGATTACCGTCTGCCGCGGCGGCAAAGGGTAGCTTGAGCTATCGGGGTTCGCAGTCATGAAATTCGTTCCTGATGCCAAGCGCCATCGAGCGACCGCTTGGCCATCAAAGGTAATGCGGCCCAGACATAATTCAATCCTCGGAATATACGATTTTCGTAATAATTGAGATGAATTGCTCCCTTTCGCTCGGGGAAAGCCGCTGAAGCATCATTCGGTAAAGGCCTTGGTTGACTTCCCGTAACGCAGCCACCGCCGCTTCACCGGCTTTTGACAACCGCAGAGAGATCGCACGACGGTCCTCCTCGATCCGATCCCGGTCCAACAGACCTCGTTTCACCAGGCGATCCGTCGCAGACGAGATCGTGGTGTTCGGTACTGCAAGGAAACGCGCAACGTCTGAAGGCCCGCCTCCAGGGTTGTCGGCTGCAAACAGCAAGACCTGCTTGTCGAGTTCATTGAGCGGCCTTTCGACTCCACTGGCATCGGCCAATTTATGTCGGCGCGTGAATGCGTCGAAAGCAGCGCCGATTTTGGCCATCTGCTCATCGGTAGGTTCGTTCATCCGTCCACGTATACCGCAGCGCGACCTTCGCTGCCATCTTGTCAGCAGCCTTGGGCAACCAACGACCCGCCGCCATATTCGAGCAGCGCAAACCGTCACCGCCGACCGTAGCGTGGACCCGTGCCCGTTCTATGTAATGTCCCCAAGAGGTTCATGGCCTTCGCGACGTTCATGCACCGGACCGGCCTCATCTCGACGGAGCCGACCGACCGGCGCGACCTCTTCTTCGACAATCTCACCGCAGGTGACTAGGTCGCACGTCGCCAGCTGATATTTGCAATGGTGATGCCATCAGCGGGAAGGTTGAAGGATAAAACTACCAAGCAGGAAGCGGAGGATTAGTGGGGAAGCCCGCGTGGGCGCTCAAACTGGAGATATTGCCGTACTTTGACGGCCTTTCACTTGTCAGTCCCGCCACGCGCTTATAGACTGTGTCTCTTCCCGGGTTTTCCGCTCGCAAACGCTCCCGATTGCCATGGCCACGACCAAGCGTAAAATCGCTCATTCCCAGGCACTTCTGCAGCGTCAGCTCCCTTTCTGCCACGAAGGCAGGTACTTCGATCTGAAGGACATCTTCAACCGGCTCAATGTCCGCTATTTTTCCGCTGCTCCGCTGGTCGGCTACACGATTACCTGGGGTCGGCGCCGCAAACTGCCGCCCAAGGAATATTTCGTCTTTGGCACGATCCAGGAGGAGGACCGGATCATCCGCATTCACCCGCGGCTCGACGCTCTGTTTGTGCCGCTCTGGTTCGTCGAATACGTCGTGTACCACGAGATGCTGCACTCGGTCGTGCCGGACGAGCCCGCGCCGGGTGGCCGCCGCTGCGTGCATACGGACGAATTTTACCGGCGGGAGAAGCTTTTTGCCCATTATCGACGCGCCCGCCGTTGGGAGGACGAGAACCTCGCCCGCTTCCTGCGTTGACGCGGCCTGGCCGGCGCTGTCCGGGCGAGGATCATGAGCAAACGCGCCTTTGTGCTCGCGGCAGGCCTGGGCACGCGCTTGCGGCCGTTGACCGAGCAGTTGCCGAAACCGTTGATCCCCGTCGGACGCAAGCCGTTGCTAACGTTCGCCTTCGATCATCTGATCGCGGAGGCCGGCGTGGAGGAGTTCATCGTCAACACGCACCATCTGGCGGAGGCGTATCCGGCGGCGTTTCCCACCGGTGAATACCGAGGCCGGCCCGTGCATTTCCGCTTCGAACCGCTGCTGCTCGATACGGGCGGCGGCATTCGTAACATCGTCGACCTGCTGGGGCCGACGCCGGAGACTTTGATCGTCTATAATGGCGATGTACTGACGGACTTGCCGCTGGCCCCGGCGCTCGCGGCGCACCGGGCGGCCGGCAACGAGGTAACGCTCGTCCTGCGCTCCCAGGACGGCCCGAAGCATCTGGCCTGGGATGCCGCCACCAGACGGATCATCGATATTCGCAACCGGCTGGGCAGCGGCTGGCCGGAGGCCTTCGGGTTCGGTTGCGTTTATCTGGTGGAACCGGCCTTCTTCGACCGTCTGCCTGCCGAGGGCCCTGTGTCCGTTATCCCTATTTTCCTGGAGATGATCCGGGCGGGAGCGGCACTGGGGGGCGTCGTCATCGACGGCGGCCAATGGCGCGATCTCGGCACCATCGCCGAGTACTTGCGGGTGCATCGCGATCTGCGCGGGGAGGAGAAAGCCTGGGCGTCCTTTCCGCGCTATGGCGCACCCGACGCTGACTGGCGCAATTGGATCGATCCTACCGCGCGGATTGCCGTTGATGCGCGCTTGAGTGGAGCGGTGGCCGTGGGGGCCGGAGCGCGGATCGGCCAGGGGGCGGTAGTGGCGGACAGCCTTTTGTGGCCGGGGGCTGAAATTACTTCCCACAGTGAGATCAAGGACTGTATTGTCCGCTCGTCGCAGGTGGCTGCCGGGCGGGTGAACGACCGGGTTTTTTAAGAGCAGCTTCTCGCCGGCGGATTATCCCTCGTTTTCGTGCTTTCTCAAGATCCCCTCATCCAGCAAACCCGCGCGCGGTTCGCCGCGCCGGCCGAAGATGCCATCAGCATCACGCCGATCGAAAAAGGCGGTTCGGAACGCAAGTTCTACCGGGTGCAGCTCGGGGAGCAGTCGCTGATTCTGGTCAAGTACAGCAGCCAGCGGGAGGAAAACCGGCATTACGTGCGCATCGCCGAGGTGCTCGACGCCTTGGGCGTGCGCACGCCGAAAATTTTCTTCCACGATGATGCCGAAGGCCTGATCTGGATGGAAGATCTCGGCGAACAGGACCTTTGGAGTTTTCGCGCGGACACCTGGCCGGTGCGGCGCGGGTATTATCAATCGGCTTTGGAGGAAGTGTGGCGTCTGCACGAGCGCGGCTGGGAAGGGCTGGCGCGGTTTCCGTTCACCCTGCAGATCGAGTTCGATGCGGCGCTTTACCGTTGGGAGCAGCGTTACTTTTTCGAGAACTGCCTGGGCAAATACTTCGAGAATCTGCACGCGCCGACAATAGTGGCGCACGTGGCCGCTTTGCCGGCCTGGGGCGGGATCGCGGAGAAGCTATCGGCCTGGCCGCGCGTGCTGGTCCACCGGGATTTCCAGTCGCAAAACGTTTTGATCCACAATGGAGCGGCGCACCTGATCGATTTCCAGGGGTTACGGCCCGGTCTGGCGCATTACGATTTGGCTTCCTTGCTCTACGATCCTTACGTACAAATTTCGGCGGAGGAACGCGGGGAATTGCTCGATTTTTACCTCGGCCTCGGGCGCAGGCATGACTTGGGCAAGAACCGGGCGGAGTTCGATGAAATCTACCGGCTCTGCGCGTTGCAGCGGCTGATGCAGGCGTTGGGCGCGTACGGATTCCTGGGCCTGGTCAAAGGCCGCGCGGAGTTCCTGAAATACGTTCCGATCGCCTTGGTCTCGTTGCGGGAGGTGACGGCCGGGCTGCCCGGGTTGGAGGAGTTTAGCGCGCTCTTGGCAGGTTTGCCGGTCTGAAGGAACACTCCCGAGCGGATGCTTTACTACATTCACATCCCCAAATCCGCCGGCACCTCTTTCCGCAACTTCCTCAAGACCGCCATTTACGGCGACGGGTTGACCGAGGTGTACTTCGAACTCGGTTACTGGAACGCGCCGGCCTATCGTTGCACCTTGCCGGCCGATGCCGTGCTCTACGGCCATTTCTGTTACGGGTTGCACAAACTGCTGCGGGACCGGCAGCCGCGCTATATCACCCTCATGCGGCATCCGGTGGAGCGGTTGATGTCCTACTACAAGCACCAGCGTCTCACGCCGGGAGCGCGTTGGCACAGCCTCATCACCAGCGAGAACCTGAGCCTGGCGGACTTCGTCGAGGGCGGTTACACCCCGGAGACCAACAACCACGTGACACGCATGCTCTCGGCCGATTATGGCCGGGTTAAACGCTGGCAGTCGCATGTCTACAATGCCTACTCGCGCTGGCGCGGGGGGCCGCCCGCCTTTCAGGTCCACGCCAGGCGGAGCATGCTCCGTGCGCTACGGAACTTGCGCGAGGACTTCCAATATGTGGGGCTAACCGAGCATTTCGAGGATGCCGGGCGTTTTCTGCTGGAGTTGCACGGGCTGGCACCGGAACGTTACTTCGAGCCCCGGGACAACCAACTGCACCTCGAGGGCTTTGCCATCGACGCCGCGGCGCAGCGGGCGGTCGAAAACACGAACGAACTCGACCTCGAGCTGTATCAAACCGTCGCCGGCGATCTGCCGCGATACCAACACCGGACTTTTCCGCCGCGATTCCGCGGGTCTCGCCAGGGAGTGCTGCATCCTTGATACTGCAGCGGTGGGGGCCTATTTCGAAGGTGGGGCGGCGCCTTGGGAGCCGCCAGTTTGGACTTGCATTTTACCTGGCAGGCCTTAACAATACGGCTTAGCAGAGCAGGAAAGTCATCAGGTCATTGGTGGATTGTCGGTTGAGGAGCCTCAGAGACAGTTTGAAATCCGATGAGCGGAAACAGTACCGAGAGCTTCTTTAGTCTGCCCATTAAACCACAATCCAGTTATGCCTACCAAACTATACGTTGGCAATCTGTCGTTCAACACCACGGAAAACGATCTGCAAGATCTTTTCGCGACCGTTGGACCCGTCCAGGAAGTCCTCCTCATGCAAGATCGCGTCACCGGCAAGAGCCGTGGCTTCGGTTTCGTCACGATGGTGGAGTCCGGTGACGCCACAAACGCAATCAGCCAGTTCAATGGCAAGACCGTCGAAGGTCGTGCCTTGACCGTTAACGAAGCCCGGCCCCGTGAAGAGCGGAGCGGTGGCGGCGGTGGCGGCGGCGGCCGTTCCTACGGCGGCGGCGGCGGTGGTGGCGGTTACGGCGGCGGCGGCGGAGGCCGCTCCAGTGGCGGCGACCGCGGAGATCGCGGCGGCGGCCAGCGCCGGTACGATCGCTACTAAAGCGAACGATTGATCAACAAATAGCCAGCCTTTGCGGGTTGGCCCGATTTGACGCTCCTGTCATCCTTGCGATGGCAGGAGCGTTTTTCGTTGCAGCCTCACGTCTTCCCGCGTCACCAGCTTCCCGATGGAACTTTGCCTGCCTGTCCAGCCCGTCTCGCCGCCAATGCAGGCAAAACGTGTGGCTCTGCCGGCGCAAGCCACCGACCGGCTCGGGCGGCTGGCACTGTGGCTCCTGTTGACGTGGTTCTATACCGCCGGGAACGGCTTCCCTTTTTACTATCACACCGATGAGCCGAGCAAGGTGGCGCAGGTGCTGCAAGGGGAACGCAACTTCTATCATCCGCAGCTTCTGCTGACCGCGACCACGGGGTTGCTCCGGCTGGAGGGTCACGCGCGGACACCCCAGCAATGCGTGGCCGCGGGACGTCTGGCTTCGGCGCTGTTCGGCGCCGGCGCGGTGGTGCTGCTGGGGACGTTGGCAGGGTGGTTACGCGGGCGGCTGGCAGAGATCACGACTATCGTGCTGGCAGGCGGCAACCCGCTGCTTTTCGAGCTGGCGCATTACATGAAGGAAGACTGCGCCTGGGAATTCGGGCTGGCCGCGACCCTGCTGACAGCTGCCTGGCTGGAACGGCGCCGCGATTGGCCGGCGGCGGTGGTGCTTGGCGCGGCAGCGGGGCTGGCGACTTCCGGGAAATACATCGGGATCACGACCTCGTTGGCTGCCGCAGTTTTCGTGTTTTTGTTGCCATCGGCTGCTGGGGTAAAAGGCGCGGCCGGCCAGCCTTCGCGGGCGCGGCTGCTGGCGGCGATGTTGGGCGGCTTTGGGCTGACGTTCGCGCTTGTCAACTGGCTGGTCCTCACGCATCCGGTGCAAGCGTGGACCGGACTCCTCTTCGAACTGCACCGGCTGAGGGACCTGAGCGCCGGCTCGGACCGCGTCTGGCAAGGGAAATACCTCCATAAACTGATCAAGTTCACCTGGCCCCTGCCGCTGCTGCCAGCGGCCGGGTTCGTTCTGCGTTTGCTCTGGGTCGCTCGGCGACGGCCCGCGCGTTCGGGCAGTTCCGGGCGGTTCGGCGGCTATAATCGCACCGCCTGGCTGGGTGTGTTTTTCTGGGCCGGACTGTTTCTGATTTTGCTGTTTACGCCTCGCATCAAAGATCGATACCTCCTGCCCGTCCTGCTCTTGACGGCGACTGGCGCGGCTCTCGGCCTGGCGGACCTCGCCGCCTGGATCGCGGCGCGGTGGGGACGCCGGGCGGGTTGGGCGGTTGGGCTGGTGGCGTTGTTCGTCACGGCCGCGCCGCAAGCACCACGTCTGCTGGATTGCTGGCGGGAGTTTCATGCGGACGACCACCGGGACCTGGCGGCTTTCCTGCGAGCGCACGTCCCTGCCGATGCCTGGCTGGCGCACGATCATCGCGTGGTCCTGGCGCGGGAGGGCGAAAGGGATCGCGCCGCGCAAAATGAAGTGCCGCAACCGGCCATCGCCGCCGTGAGATACTTGCCGGATCTCGGAACATTGGAGGATTTCCAACGCTGGGGTGTCCGTTACTTCATCGTCTCGCGGGAAGATTACGGGAGCGTCCTGGCGGAGCCCGCCGCGGCGGCGGACCCCGGTTTGAAAGCCCGCTGCGAGGCTTTCTACGGGCGCCTTTTTGCGTCCGGGAAGTTGCTCTGGGAGCGGCCCTATGGCCAGGTGCTGTACCTGCATCCCGGCCTGCGGGTCTACTATCTGCCCGCTAACCGGGAACCTTGACCCGCCCACGCCTTCTCCGGCATGCTGCCCGCACCGCTATGAACGCCCCGCGTCTGCCTACCGTCGTCATCGAGAATGTCTCCCCCCTGGTGAACGAGGGTCATCTCCCGATCAAGCGCGTCACGGGCGAGGATCTGGTGATCGAGGCGGACATTTTCAAGGACGGGCATGACATCACGGCCGCGGTGCTCAAATGGCGCCCGGCCGGCGGCGAACACGCCTGGCGGGAGACGCCACTGACGTTCCTGGAGAACGATCGCTGGCGCGGCGCCTGCCGCTTTTTGCACGCCGGGTTGCACGAATTTACCATCGAAGCGTGGCAGGACACTTTTCACAGCTGGCAACACGAGTTCGCGAAGAAATTCCAGGCCGGCCAGGCGGACTTGACCACGGAGACCATCGAAGGCGCGCAGGTGCTGGAAGGCGCCGCGGTTCTGGCCGGGAAATCCGCGCCTGATGCCGCCCGCTTGCGCGAAATGGCGGCGGCCATGCGCGCAGGCACGCCAGCGGAGGTCGACGCCCTGGCGCATTCGCCCGAGCTCGCCGTGCTGATGGCGCTTTATCAGGATCGCGGCGTGTCCACGGAGATGCAGCCGGCGGTCCCGGTTTATGTGGATCGCCCGGCCGCGCGCTTTGCCGCCTGGTACGAATTTTTCCCGCGTTCCGCCGAGGGCAAGCCGGACGCGGGCTCGACGTTGCGGGACTGCGCCGGGCGGGTGGAGGACGCCGCCGCCATGGGCTTTAACGTCATTTATTTTCCGCCCATCCACCCGATCGGCCTCACCAAACGCAAGGGACGCAATAATTCGGTCACGAGTGAACCGGGAGAACCGGGCAGCCCGTACGCGATCGGCGGCCCGGCCGGCGGGCACAAAGCCATCGAGCCGGCGCTCGGCACCTTCAAGGACTTCGAATGGCTGCTAAAGAAGATCAAGGCCCTGGGCATGGAGGTGGCGCTCGATTTCGCGATCAATTGCTCACCGGATCATCCGTATGTGGCCGCGCATCCTGGCTGGTTTTACCAGCGCCCGGACGGCTCGATCAAGTACGCGGAAAATCCACCGAAACGCTACGAGGACATCTACCCGCTGAACTTCCATAATCCGGATTGGGAGGCGCTCTGGGAAGAAATGAAGAGCATCATCCTCTTCTGGGCCGGGAAAGGCGTTCGCATCTTTCGGGTGGATAACCCGCACACCAAGCCGGTGGCGTTCTGGCAATGGCTGATCGAGGGAGTGCAGGCGCGTTTTCCGGATGTGATCTTCCTGTCGGAGGCCTTTACCAAGCCGAAAATGATGAAGGCGCTGGCCAAGGCTGGCTTCACCCAAAGCTATAGCTACTTTACCTGGCGCAATACCAAGGCCGAGTTAATCGAGTACTTCACCGAGCTGACCCAGACGGAGATGAAGGACTACTACCGGGCGAATCTCTTCCCGAACACGCCGGATATCCTGCCCTTCTACCTGCAGCAGAACGGACGGCCCGGTTTCATGATCCGGGCAACGCTCGCGGCAACGCTTTCAACGGTATACGGCATTTACAGCGGCTTCGAGCTGTGTGAGAACGCGGCCCTGCCCGGACGCGAGGAGTATCTGGACAGTGAGAAGTACCAGTTTAAAGGCCGGGACTGGAATGCGCCGGGCAATATCAAGGAGCATATCACGCGCTTGAACCGGATTCGGGCGGATAATCGCGCTTTGCAGCTCTACGACAACCTGCGCTTCCTGCCGGCGGATAACGAGCAGATCCTCTGCTACCTGAAGATGACGCCGGCGTTGGATAATATCGTCATCGTGGTGGTGAATCTGGATCCGCACCAATGGCAAAACGGTTTTGTGGAAGTGCCGTTCGAGGAGTTCGGCCTCGTGGACCGCGGCGACACCTATCGGGTCCACGATTTGTTGAGCGGCGAACGCTTCGATTGGCGCGGCCGGCGCAACTATGTGGGGCTCGATCCCCACACCCGGCCGGCGCACATCTTCCGCGTCGAAAGATAAGCCGGGGCGGCCAATGGGGGGTAAGCCCGCAGCGTCCTGGACCGTCCTCCCGGACTGCCTGGCTTGCCGCTTGCTTGAATGCATCTAGGTTGCAACCCCGATGCGCACCCCCGCTTTCATCCGCCAGGCCAGACAATTGCCGGCTGCTTTGCTGGTGGCTCTGGCGGTGGCGATGAGCCTGTTGCTCGCGCTGGGCGGGCTGTCCTATCGCAGCATCCAGCAGCAGGGGAACGCCGCGCGCTGGGTGGCGCATACCTATCAGGTTGCGGTCGTGCTCAAGGACATCTTTTCCGGCGTCCAGGATGTCGAAAGCGCGCAACGCATGTTTTCGGTCTCTGGGGTAGAGAGTTACCTGGTGCCTTGCAACGCCGCCTTTGACAAACTGCCCGGGCAGTTGGCGAAAGCCCGTGATTTGTTGAGCGATAACCCGACCCAGTTGGCGCGCTTGAAAACCTTGCGCGCGGATATCGATAAACGTCTTGCCCAGGTGCGCGTCCGCATCCAGCAACGGCGTGAGTTGGGCGCCGGGGCGCTCAATCCAGAGATCGCCAACGGCCAGGGCGTGCAACTCATGGGGGCGGTGCGGGCGGATGTCGCCGCCATGATTGCGGAAGAGGATCACCTGCTGAGCGGCCGCTTGGGAGTCCTCCAGCGCACCCGCCAACGAGCGCTCTGGTTGCAAAATGTGGCGGGCTTCGTCAGCCTGGCTCTGCTCGTCGGCGTATTCGCGACGCTGGCCAAACAGATGTTGCGCGCTATCCGGGCGGAGCAGGACGCCCAACGCAGCAACACGCAACTGCGCGATGCAAACAACGAGATGCGCTCGTTTTCGTATTCCGTCGCGCATGACCTGCGTTCGCCCCTGCGCGCCATCAACGGGTTCGCGCAAGTGCTGGTGGATGATTGTGCCGCGCAACTGGGCGACGAGGGGCGCCGGGCCTTGGCCAGGATCACCGCCAATGCGACGAACATGGGCCAGTTGATCGATGATTTGCTGGCGCTGTCGAAGATCAGTTACCAGCCGCTGCGGGCCGATAAAATCGATATGACGCAATTGGCGCGCGAAGCCTACAATGAGTTGCGGGAACCGGGCAACGGGCACCAGGTCGAATGCGTGATCAACGAATTGCCGCCGGCTTCGGGAGATCCGTCGCTGTTGCGCCAGGTCTGGCTCAACCTCATCGGCAACGCGCTCAAATTCTCCCGGATGCGCGCCAGGACGGACATCGAAATCGGCGGGAACGTGGCTGGTCCGGAGTTTGCGACGTATTACATCCGCGATAATGGCGCGGGTTTCGACATGCAATATGCGACTAAACTTTTCGGGGCGTTTCAGCGTCTGCATGAGCCGGGCGAGTTCGAAGGCACGGGAATCGGTCTGGCCCTGGTGCAGCGTATCGTGCAGCGGCACGGCGGGACGATTTGGGCCGAGGGCAAGGAGGGCGCTGGCGCCACCTTCGCCTTCACCTTGCCGGAATGGTCCGGCGCTTAGCGCAACCGGCTTAGCTGACAACGGCGGTGTTTAGGCGCCGCTTGCCGCCACGCCCCAAAAGCTCGCCAGAAATTGCATCGCCACCGAACCGCGCCAGGGGAACTCCACCGTCGGCGGCAATTGCACCCGGGGCTTGTTCCCGGTCAGGCTCTCCAGAGCGATATCATCCAGGTTTTCGAAGCCCATCGACCAGTCCGCAAAGCGAGGCTGGGCAATAGGTAAATCCACCAGGGTCACGATATGGTGATGCCGCGGATCGGCGCGAATGGTGGCGTAGAGCGCGCGAACCTTGCTCTCTTCGCCCTCCAGGGCTTGCATGAACGTCCCGTTCTTGTAGAGCAGCAGCCCGGTAATGCCAAGACGGACATTCTTGGCTCGCGCCTGGTGCAGCAAGCCGGTCAAATCATCTTCGGAAAATGGCCGGACGGCGGTGCTGGAATAAACGAGATTCAACATAACTCCCTATTCGTTTCGCTAGCCAGAGCCACCTTGGCCGGGTGAACCGAGGCTCCCTAGATGGTGTCAGCCGCGCGCAGCGCCGGTCCCGGCTCGCAAATGTGCTGGATACACCGTTCCCAGGCTGCGTGACCGCTCAAGATTTCAATCTCCACGCGCAGCAGGTAAACGGGCACTTCCAGGTTGGCCAGCCGCGGAAAGCGGACGGCATCCTTCTCGGTCGTCAGGATCATGGCCACATCCCGCCGCTGACAGCGCGCGGCGAACGCCCGGATCTCCTTTTCGCTGAAGCGATGGTGATCGATAAAGCGGCGGGATAATTCCACGTGCGCTCCCAACTGGGTCAGCGCCGCCTCGAAACTCTCCGGCGCCGCGATGGCGCTGAAGGCGCCCACGTAAGTATCCCGCAGCGCCTCCAACGGCAGCCACTTGCCGGTGTACACCTCCTGCAAATGGCGCGGGTTATGGGAGCATTCGATGATCTCCGCGGTGCGGTTGTAGCGGCGGATGCGGGCAATCAGCGCCGTGTTGTCGCCGCCGGCGCTTTTCGTGATGAAAATGTAGCTGGCGCGCCGCAGATTGCGGGGCGGCTCGCGCAGGGTTCCGCGCGGCAGCAGGTGTTCGTTGCCGAAAGGCGCCTGCCGGTCGATGAGCACGATATCGAGCCGGTGTTGCAGGTGCAGGTATTGCAAGCCGTCATCCAGCACAAGGGTATCGACGCCGAAATGCTCGATGGCGTAGCGGCCGCTCTTGACCCGGTCCTTGTCGACCAGAATGACGACGCCCGGCAGGTTCGTGGCGAGCATGTAGGGCTCATCCCCGGCTTCACGCGAGCCGAGCAGGATCTGCCGGCCATCGCTGACCACGCGCGGAATGGATGCGTTGATCCGGCCGGTCAGGCGGCCATGCAGGCGTTTGAGGAGCGGTGGGCGGCGGCTCTTGTAGCCGCGCGTCAGGATGGCGACCTTGCGTCCGCCGGCGTGCAGGGTGCGCGCGAGCCGCTCCACGACCGGCGTCTTGCCCGTGCCGCCGACCGTGAGATTGCCGACACTGACGACCAGGCAGCCGAGCGGGTGATTGCGCAGCAGACGTTTGCGGTAGAGCCACAAACGCAGTTGCACGATGGCGCGAAAAACGCCTGAAAGCACCAGCAGGAAGGCCCGCAGCAACGCCGCCCGCTTGCCGTAACGGCGCTCCAGGATGACGTCGATGGCGAACTGCTCGAGGCTTTCAATCCAGCGGCGCATGCGCAGAAAAAGCTTTCAGGTGGAAGGCATCGGTTTCGCGCCGGTATTGTCCACCATGGTGATCAAGGTTCGGCCGCCGCCCCGGCCTAGCGCCGCCTGCATGGCTGCCGCGACCCGCCGCGGTGTTTGCAGGGTCAGGCAGATGATCGTGGACCCGGAGCCGCTCAAGAACCCGCCCAGCGCGCCCGCCTCCCGGCCGGCCGCCAGCACGTCCGGCAGAAACGGGATCAGGGGCAGCCGGTGAGGTTGATGAAACGCGGTATCTTCGAAGGCGCCGCGCAGCAGTTCGTACCGGCGGGTCGCAAAGGCTGCGGCGATCCGGCAGGCGCGTGCGCTGCTGGCGACCGCCTCCAGGCGCGACACCGTCGCGGGCAGGAGGCGTCGCGCCTCTTCCGTACGTATTTCGAAATCCGGGATGAGCAGGACGCAGCGCAGTTTGGGAGAGACGCTCACCCGCAGCACAGGTGCGTTTTCACCCTTGCCGCCAGCCACGGTAAAGCCGCCGAATTGCGCCGGGGCGGCATTATCCGGGTGGCCTTCGAGACCCGCGCAAAGCTCGAAAATGCGTTCGCGCGAAAGCGGCGCGCCGGCCAGCGCATTGAGTCCGGCCAGGATGCCTAAACGCAAGGTGACGCTGCTGCCAAGGCCGCGCGAGCGCGGGACATCGCCGGCGATCTCCCAGGCAAAGGGAAAGCGCCGGTTCCCGTCGGGCAGCGCGCCGAAAAAAGCCGCGCCCGCTTGTTCCGCCATGGGATCGACGGGATGAGCCAAATCCGGTGTGCCCGCGACGCCGTCACAGCGCGAGACCGTCACGCGATTGTAGAGCCGCAGAGCTGCGCCGAGGCAATCGAAGCCCGGGCCAAAATTCGAGGTGGAGGCAGGGACCTGATGACAAACTTCCATGCGGGTACAAGATCGGGTGCGGACGACCTTCCGGGATGGACCGGCTTCAGGCAAGGCGCAAACGGGGCGGCGGCCGTCGCGGGCGAAGCCGTTTTTTTGCTTCGGCGCAGGGCACTTACACCGTTGCGCGGGTGGTTGCCAGCCGGGGCCGAGGTGGTAGAATGTCCGGCGAGCCAAACGCCATGTCCCGCTTGCGCCATGCCGAGTTGCGCCGGTTCTCGAACGTCGTTTGGGAGCTGGGCAGCGCGGTGTCGGCTGATAACTTGTCGGACCATCTGTTGCGTGGCATCGCGCGGCTGATCGATGTCGACCGGGTCAGCTATAATGAGGTCGACCGGCAAACCGGCAAGCTGGTGCGCGCGCATTCGCTGGGCGATCCGCCGAGTCCGGAGCTCGTCGCCAGTCTCAACGCGCATATCCACCAGCACCCAGGCTTTTCCCGGCCGGACAGCGACGCCGATCTGCCGGTGCCGACCAAGTTATCGGATAGTTTGAGTCAGCGGCAGTTCCGGCAACTCGGCTTGTATCATGAGCATTTCCGGCTTTATGGCATCCATTATCAACTGGGGGCAAGTTTCGCCCTGAATAGGGAACGCAAAATTTCCTTCGGTTTGAACCGGCAGACCCGGGATTTCTCCGAGTCTCACCGGCTCATGATCGGTTTGCTTTGTCCGCATCTGCGGCGGGTTTGCCAGCAAACGAACGCCGCGGCCGAAGTGCGCGCCGCGGTGACGCGCCGGGAGCACACACTGCAGAACATGCTGGGTGCCGTCGTCCTGCTGGATGCGGCCGGTCAGGTGGAATTCGCCACGGCAAGCGCGCTGCAACTGCTGGAGGCCTACAGCCAGAAAGAGGGTGATTTTGCCGCTGGGGTCCGCTCGCCGTTGCCCCCGCCGGTGGCCCGCTGGCTGCGGCAACAAGCTGGCGGTGGCGGCGCCCCGGCGACCAGGCGGCCACAAGGCGACGTAGTGTCTTCCTCCTGGACGGTCCGGCAGGGAGATGGCGAACTCCGCCTGCAAGTCGTGGAGGAGATTTCGCTCGATGCCGATACCTGGCAGACCAAACGCCGGTGGCTGCTCAAATTGCGCGAGCATTCGGCCGCGCTTTCCGCTGCGCCTCTGCGCGACCTGGGATTGAGTGTCCGGGAGTCGGAGGTGCTCTTCTGGCTCGCACAAGGCAAGCGCAACGCGGAAATTGCCACGATCTGCCGCCTGCGCACCACGACGGTCTCCACGCATGTGCGCAACATTTTCCCCAAGCTGGGGGTGGAAACCCGCACCGCCGCGGCGGCGACCGCCTGGCGCAAGTTGGCGAGCGGCGGCTGGCAGAGCCAGGCCTTGCCTCCAGGCGAAAAGCGGCTCCAGGGTTAACTTTTCCGGGCCGCTCCCGGCACGTCCGCGTATACTCGGGCCATGTCTCGTCACGACGGCCGGGCGGCCGATGCCCTACGCCCGCTTACTTTCACGCTCGGAATCGCGCCGCATGCCACCGGTTCGGTCCTCATCGCCACCGGCAACACGCGCGTGATTTGCGCCGCCACGGTCGAGCCGGCGGTGCCGCGCTGGATGAAGGAACAGGGCGTCACCGGCGGCTGGATCACGGCCGAATACTCGATGCTGCCTTATTCCACGCTGACCCGTAAAGCGCGCGACAGCACCCGGGGCAAAGCCGATGGCCGCGGAGTGGAAATCCAGCGCCTCATCGGGCGCTCGCTGCGGACAGTCGTCGATTTGGAAGCACTCGGCGCGCGCACGCTCTGGGTCGACTGCGACGTGCTGCAGGCCGATGGTGGCACGCGCACCGCATCGATCACCGGCGCCTGCCTGGCCGTGGCGCTAGCCTGCCGGGAACTGGAAAAACGCGGCGACGTCGCCCGTTCGCCGCTGGCGCGGCTGGTGGCGGCGGTGAGTGTCGGGATGGTGGCCGGAGAGGCGGTGCTGGACCTGGATTACGTGGAGGACAAGGATGCGGCCGTCGATCTGAATGTGGTGCTGACCGAGGAGGAACGCTTCGTGGAGGTGCAGGGCGCCGGAGAAGAGGCCACGTTCTCGCAGGAGGAGTTCCTGGCGCTGATCGCGTTGGGCAAGCAAGGCGTGAAGAAATTGATTGAGCGCCAACGCGAAGTGCTGCAATCAAGTTAGGCGAATGGCACGCTCTATTCGAGCAGCCTTTCCGTTTGTCCACGGCCTGCTGGCTCAGCCTGTAAACCCGCACCTCACATTGAGAACCCCGCTTTTGCTCGTCGGTAAATGTCGCTGCTTCACCCCCGCGTTTGTAGCCGTGGGGTTAGCACTTTTCGCAACCAACCCCGGCAAGGCTCAGGACGCGCCGGCGCCGGCAGTCGCCACCGCCGCCGCTAGCCAGCCGTCCCTGCGCGTCGCGGAGCCGCCCAAGAACGTCGATGACCAGACTGAGGCCGCGGGCGTTCCCCCCTGGGGACTTGGACCCTTTGTGCGCTGCCCCGCTAACCCACTCATCTCGCCTCGATCCGACACGATGTTTTTCTGTCCGATCCAAAAAATCAACGTTCCTTGGGAAGCCAAGAACATTGTCGGGGCCGCCGCCGCGGTCAAAGACGGCAAGGTGTTTTGGCTGTATCGCGCTGAACCCATCAATGTCCACAATTCCCGGGTCGGTCTGGCCAGCAGCGAAGACGGCATCCATTTCCAGCGTTCACCCACGCCGGTCATCTATCCCGACGAGGATGCCTTCAAGAAATACGAGTGGCCGGGCGGAACGGAGGATGGCCGTATCGTGCAGCGGGCAGACGGACTGTTCATCTACCTCTACGCCGCTTATGATGGACGCCGTCCAAGACAAGCCGTGGCGACCAGCCGGGACTTGGTGCATTGGGAGAAGCAGGGGCTGGCCTTCGCCAAGGCAGAGGGGGGCAAGTACCAGGACATTCCCAAGGGCGGATCGGTGGTCAGTCGCTACTACGACGACGGGCGAGTCGTGGCCGAAAAGATCAACGGCAAATACTGGATGTACTGCATTGATTACACTGTCGCGTTTTCCGATGACTGCATTAACTGGGCGCCGGTCGTGGACGGCGACGGCAAGTTGACCCATGTGCTGCCGCCGCGGCACGGTAAGTTCGATTGTACCCTCACGGAACCCGGGCCACCACCCATCGTCACGCCCAAGGGCATCCTCGTGCTCTACCACGGCGAAAACAATCAGAAGAACGGCGACCCCACTCTCCCGCAGAAAGCGTATTCCGGCGGCCAGGCTTTGTTCGATCTGCACGACCCGACGAAACTGATCGCCCGAAGCGACAGCTACTTCATGACCCCGCGCTTTCCCTACGAACTCAACAACGCGATCGGCGCCCCCGTTTGCTTCATGGAAGGGCTGGTGCGCTTCAAAGGCAAATGGCTGCTCTACTATGAAGGAGGCGATCACACAGGCTGCATGGCAAGCTGCGTGCAGCCGGGCTTCGAGAGCCCATCAGACGCCAAAAAGTGAGTCCTGGCGGCAAATGGACGGTGGCGAGCCCGCTCCGGCGGTCCAGCCCGCCACGGAGAGCAGCCACGCGCCACTTTCATGACTATTTGGAATTGTTCTTGATATTAAAGCCGGGTACGTCAGATTGCTCTTCCCGTGTCCGCCGATCCTTCTTCACCCGAGCCAACTCCGTATGACGAGTCCATTTCGTCGGGCGGTTTCCGGCTGACCCGGCAGCGGCGCGAGGTGTACGAGGTTCTGCTCGAAACGCGGGATCATCCCAGCGCCGTGCAGGTCTTCAACCGCGTCCAGAAGAAGATGCCGACCATCTCGTTGGCTACGGTTTACAATTGCCTGGAGACCTTGGCGCAGGTCGGCCTCATCCAACAGGTCAACCTCGACCGCGGTCCGTCGCGTTTCTGCCCGAACACGCAACGCCACGCGCATTTCTTTTGCACGCATTGCGGCGGGGTCAACGACGTGGAACTGCCGTCTCCCCCGGAACTGACGCGCCTCTGGCATTTGCCGGAGGATTACGTCGTCAATCAGTATGAATTTTCCCTACGCGGCCTCTGCCCGTCCTGCGCCGCCGCGGCGGCCGGCGCGCCTGCTTCTCTTTCATGAAACCATCGCTCCTCATTCGGGATCTCCACATCAGCATCGCCGGCCGCGAGATCGTCAAAGGCCTAAACCTGGAAGTCCCCAAGGGCGAGGTACACGCCATCATGGGCCTTAACGGCTCCGGCAAGAGCACGCTGGCCAAGGCCATTGCGGGTCATCCGGATTACACGATTACCAGCGGCACCGTCCTGCTGGACGGCGAGAACATCCTAAAACTGGAGGCCGACGCCCGCGCCCGCAAAGGGTTATTTCTGGCCTTTCAGTATCCCAGCGAAGTTCCCGGCGTGAGCAACGCCAACTTCATCCGCGCCGCCGTGCAAGCCCGTCTGGGCGAGGGGGAGGAACTTGAGGCAGTCGCTTACTACGAACGCCTGTACGAGAAGATGGACCTGCTGGAGATCCGCCGCGATTTCACCGCCCGGTCGGTGAACGAGGGCTTCTCTGGCGGCGAGAAGAAGCGCAACGAAATTCTGCAGATGGCCATGCTCGAACCCAGCTATGCCATCCTAGATGAGACCGACAGCGGCCTGGACGTCGATGCCTTGAAGATCGTGGCCAACGGCGTCAATACGCTGCGCGGGCCGAACCTGGGCGTGCTGCTGATTACCCATTATCAGCGGCTGCTCAATTACATCGTGCCGGATCGCGTGCACGTGATGATGGACGGCCGCATTGTCCACAGCGGCGACAAGTCCCTGGCGGTCGAATTGGACGAAAAGGGCTACGACTGGGTGACGCCGGAAGAAACGTCTTTGATGGCGGCCGGCGCGGGAGTTTAGAGGAACCGGACCACACTATTTTATGAGCGCACCTAAAGCGGATATCGGCATCGACCGCAGTGCCGGCGATTTCTCTTACCCGGAATCGCATACTTTCGACGCGGGCACCGGCCTGACGGAAGAGACCATCAACTACATCTCGAAGGTCAAGGAAGAGCCGGCCTGGATCACGGAATTCCGCCAGAGCGCCTTGAAGGTTTTCCTGAAAAAGGCCATGCCCACGCATTGGGCCAGCCACGACCTGGACAACATCATTTTCAATAACATCCGTTATTATCTCAGCTCCGGCGCCAAGCCGAAGCGGACCTGGGAGGAAGTGCCGGATGACGTCAAGCGTACCTTCGAGCGCCTGGGCATTCCGGAGCAGGAGCGCAAATTCCTGGCCGGCGTGGAAGCGCAGTTCGACAGTGAAGCGGCGTATTCCAACATCAAGAAGGCGGTCGGCGATCAGGGCGTCATCTTTTGCGGCAGTACGGAAGGCTTGAAGGAGCACCCGGAAATTTTCCGCAAGTGGTTCGGCAAGGTCATTCCGACCGGTGATAACAAGTTCAGCGCCCTCAATAGCGCGGTTTTCAGCGGCGGCAGTTTTATCTACGTGCCGCCGGGCGTGAAAGTGAAGCACCCCTTGCAGGCCTATTTCCGCATCAACGCGGAAAATTTCGGTCAGTTCGAGCGGACCCTCATTATCGCCGATGAAGGCAGCGAGGTGATGTACATGGAGGGTTGTACCGCGCCGAAGTTCGAGACCGCCACCTTGCACAGCGCGGTGGTGGAGTTGGTCGCGCTCAAGGGCGCGAAGATCCAGTACGTGACCGTGCAGAACTGGAGCAACAACGTCTTTAATCTGGTGACCAAACGCGGGTTGGCGATGGAAGACGCCGAGGTTAAATGGATCGATTGCAACATCGGCTCGCGGCTGACCATGAAGTATCCCGGCGTCATCATGAAGGGCCCGCGCGCCCGCGGCGAGGTGATCTCCATCGCGCTGGCGGGCAACGGGCAGCATCAGGATACCGGCGCCAAGATGATCCACGCCGCGGACGACACGACGAGCAACGTGATCAGCAAGAGCATCACGGTGGGCACCGGCCGGGCGACGTATCGCGGCCTGGTGCACGTGCCCAAGCACCTCAAGAACTGCAAGAACAACACCGAATGCGACGCGCTGTTGATCAATCCGAGCAGCCGCACGGACACTTACCCGGCCATCAGCGTGCGCGGCTCGAAGAACGCCATGCAGCACGAGGCGAGCGTCAGTAAAGTCAGCGCGGAACAGATTTTTTACATGATGTCGCGCGGCTTGAGCGAGGGGCAGGCGATGAGCCTGGCAGTCAACGGTTTCGTCAACGATCTCGTGCGGCAGTTCCCCATGGAATATAGCGTTGAACTCAAGCGGTTGATCGAATTGGAGATGGAAGGGTCGGTCGGTTAACGCCGGCACACTCCGGCAATCAGGGAAATTATAAGGGAAACATGAGCGAACTGACAGACACGCTTCTTACGGCGGCTTACACGGGCGCCGAAAAGGTCCTGGATGCCGCGCGCCATCTGGTGGGCGCAAGCGCGGGCGGCCTCCTGGCCGCGCCAGCCGCGGCGGATTCCCTCCCGGCCTGGTATCAGGAGGAGCGAACCCGCGCCTGGCAGGAATTTGAGGCGCAGCCGCTGCCGTCGCGCCATGATCAGGCCTGGCGTTTTGCGTCCCTGGGCAAGATCGGCCTGGAGCATTTCACGCCGCTGCAGGAAGTGAGCGGCGCCACGCGCGAAAAGCTGATCGAGCGGTCGGTGGGCAACGCGAAGATCGCTGGCCGGATGATTTTCGCGAACGACACGCTGCTGGATCGCCGGGTGCATGCGCCGGAGTTGGCGGCCCAAGGCGTCATTTGGAAGCCGCTGGATGCAGCCATGGCCGAGCATCCCGAGATGTTCCGCCAACATTTCATGGCGCAGGAAGCGCAGTTGGGCTCCCGGAAGTTCGCGGCGTTGCATCGGGCGAACGTGCGGACCGGCACGTTCCTTTACGTGCCCAGGAACGTGGAGCTATCTCTGCCGCTGGAGGTCTTTCACTGGCTGGAAGGCGAGGCGGGGTCGGTGTTCCCGCATACGCTGCTAATCGCGGACGCCGGCAGCAAAGTGACGCTGGTGGATTACTATGAGTCAGCGCAAGCGCAGGTGCCCGGCTTGGCCTGCGCGGTCAATGATCTGGTGGTCGGCGCCGGGGCGAAAGTGACTTACATCTGCGCTCAGAACTGGGGCGAGCGCGTGACCTCGTTCCAGATTAATTCCACGCGCGTCGCCCGCGACGGGCACGCCTTGAGCCTGCACCTGAATTTGGGTGGCGCCTACGCCCGGTTGGAAAGTCTTAGCCGCCTGGAAGGTCCGGGTGGCCGCAGCGACATGCTGGCGGCGACGGTAGCCAATGACCGGCAGGAGTTCGATCAGCGGACCTTGCAAGATCATCTCGCGCCGCACACGACGAGCGATTTGCTGTACAAAAACGCGCTTTGCGATAGCTGCCGTACGATTTTCGCCGGCTTGATCCGGGTCCAACCGGAGGCGCAGCATACCGACGCCTATCAGAAGGTGCGCAACCTGATGTTGAGCGACGATGCCGAGGCGGATTCGATGCCCGGGCTGGAGATTTTAGCCGATGAGGTACGCTGCACGCATGGAGCGACTTCCGGCCATGTGGAGGAGGAGGAGTTGTTTTATTTGTTATCGCGCGGGATCGATGCCCGTTCGGCGCAGGAGTTGATCGTGCAAGGCTTCTTGCACGAGGTGCTGGAGCGCCTGCCGGAGGCAGACGTGCGGCCGAAGCTGGCGGCTTTATTGGCGGAGAAATTCGCGCGGATGAAGGGTTCCAGGTAGGGGTCGCTCTCCGAGCGACTCCGAAGCTGTCTGGGAACGCGTGAGTAAGTGCGGCCGCTAAGAGTAAAGGCAGTCTCCAGACAGTAACGGAATCGCTCGGAGAGCGATCCCTACTTTTTTATGCCCGCCGCTTGCAGGATGCCGGCTGCTTTGTCGAGCGTCTCCTGCCATTCGTCCACGGGGATGGAATCTGCCACGATGCCCGCGCCCACGTGGAAGTGAGCGCGGCCGTCCTCGAGCAGCAACGTACGGATCGCGATGTTAAAGCGGCTCGCGTCGGGCCGCCCGAAGCCGAAGCAGCCGATCACGCCCGTGTACAAGCCGCGTTCCACCGGTTCGAGTTGCGCGATAATCTCGCGAGCCCGCTGCTTGGGCGCGCCGGTAATGGACCCGCCCGGCAAACAGGCGTGCAGCGCGGCGGCGTGGCTGACCCCGGCCCGCAATTCGCCGGTCACCGTCGCCACGAGATGATGCACCTGGGCAAATGCTTCGGCTCGGAACAACTCGGGCACCCGCACCTCGCCAAACGCACAGACCTGCCCCAGGTCGTTGCGCATCAAGTCGGTAATCATCAACAGTTCGGCGCGTTCCTTGGCGGAAGCCAGCAAGGCCTTGGCCGCTTGGGCGTCGGCGGCAGCATCTCTGGCGCGCGGCCGAGTTCCTTTGATCGGGCGGGTGCGAACGTGCTGTCCATCGAAGCGCATGAATTCCTCTGGCGATGAGCACAACACCGTTGGCCCGTCCTCGAACGCCAGATAGGCAGCCTGCGGCGCCGGCGAGGCCCGCCGCAACGCACAATACAGCGCGAAGGAATCGGCATCGGACGGCCAAGCCGCCTGGAACCGATGGGCGAGGTTGACCTGGTAAATGTCGCCCGCGGCGATATGGGCTTGGGCGGCGTCGACCATCCGGCAAAAGCGCTCCTCATCCAGCTCGGCCGCAAAATCCAGGTGCGCGGTCCACGCCGGCGGCAAATCGCTTGCTTCCGACGCCGGCGGCAGCCAGTCAGGCGCGCCCGCCGGCAGGTGCCATTCGCCTGCATCATGGTGGTAAACGAGCGGCTGCCGGTAGCAGGCAAATCGAAATTGGCCGCTGTATGCCACCCAACCCACTACGGCGCTACCCGCATGCCGGCGGCGGAACGCCTCCAGCCGCTCGGCGAAATCCGGCCAGTCAGCAAGACCGCCCGTCAGAACTTGATCCGGGCAGGCCGCCAGGAGGGACTCGCTTCCGGGACCAGCCAAGGCGCTATCCAGCCAGACCAATCCATCCAATCCCGCCCGGTGGCAGCGCGTGGCTATCTGTAGCGGACTGCGATCAAACAGCGTTGAATGGACGGCCGGCGGCAAAGTTTGTGTGGGAAGAAACGGCTGAAGCACTAAAATGACACCATGCCGCTACAGCCGACCTATCGCCAGCGCTCACGCTGGGTTGTCATTGCCGTCAGCTTCGTACTGGCAGTCGTGGTGGTGGGCGGCAGCGCGGGCGGCTGGTACTGGTGCGGCAAGCGCGTGCTGCCGCCGGCTGGGGGCATGTATTATCCCGGCCGGTTGGAACTGAAGGTCCCGCTCTTTCTGCAGGGCGATCCCGCCTGGGGACACGATTATCTCGCCCTCGCGCCGCGGACGCTCGGGCAGGTGGGTTGCGCCGTCTCGTCCGCGGCCATGGTGATGAAGTTTTACGGGATCGATACCGATCCCGGCCGGCTCAACATGTTCCTGCGCGGCAGCGGCGGCTACGACGAAAACAATGATCTGCGCTGGGAAGGACCGGTGGCCATGGCGCCAGCGGTGTTCGAGAAAGCGTACGAGGATTTGCCTTCCTACTATTTGATCGATTCGAACCTTTACCGGGGCAATCCCGTGATCGTGCGGCTGCATCTGCCGAGCGGCTGGACACACTTCGTGGTGATCATGGGCAAGCAAGGCTTCGATTACCTGATCCGCGATCCGTCTTCGGCGGGTTTGCGCAAGGGCGTATACCCGTTGCGGGAGATCGGCCGGCCGATTGAAGCGCTGCGGTTCTACCGGCCACTGGGAGGTGTAGTCCCACCGGCGCAGGGTGCGACCTAATAGTCGCGCTGCAACAAGTGGTCGGCCAGCGCCCGCAGCGCATCCGCCTTCGGACCGAACTGGCGCAAAGACGCGTGTGCTTGCCCTGTCAGCCGCCCGGCTTCTTCCCGCGCACCATCTAGGCCTAGCACCGAGGGATACGTCGCCTTTTGGGCGGTCAGATCCTTGCCCGCGCTCTTGCCCAGTTTCTCGCTCGTCTGCGTGACATCCAAAATATCGTCGATCACCTGGAACGCCAGTCCCAGCGCCTCGCCGAACTCGCTCAACGCTTTCAACTGCGCCGCCGTGGCGTTCGCGCTCATGGCGCCGAAACGAATCGCCGTCGTCAGCAGCGCCGCCGTCTTACCCAGATGAATGTAACGCAGTTGGCGCAGCGTCACTGCCCGGCCTTCGCCCTCCAGGTCAGCCACCTGGCCGGCGATGAGCTTCTGGCTGCCCGCCGTGACGGCGAGTTCCCGTAACAGCGCACGCGTTTCGTAGCGGGGCCAGGCATTGGCGTTCGCCACCAGCTCGAAGGCAAACGTCAGCAGGGCGTCGCCGGCCAGCACGGCCATGCCCTCGCCGAAAACCTTGTGGCACGTCGGCTGGCCCCGGCGGAAATCGTCGTCGTCCATGCTCGGCAGATCGTCATGGATCAACGAGTACGTGTGGATGCATTCCACCGCGCAGGCGAGCGGCAGGACTTCGGCGGGATCGCCGCCGCAGGCTTCGGCGGCGGCCAGGCTCAGGATGGGCCGCAAACGCTTGGCGCCGCCCGCGAAGAGGCTGTAGCGCATCGCCTGGTGGATGGTGGCCGGCTTGCGCGTGGCCGGCGGTAAGGCAGCCCGCAAGGCCCGCTCGACCTGGGCGTGCCGCGTCGCCAGATAAGCGCGGACGTCGAAACGGCTCGGGGAGGGTGCTGCGGCCGCCTTCATCCTTCGCGTTACAACAGTTCGGCAATTTGCACCGCGTTCAGGGCCGCGCCCTTGAGGAGTTGATCGCCCGCGACCCAGAAGGCCAGCCCGTTATCCAGCGCGCAGTCCAGCCGCAGGCGGCCGACCTCGCAGTCGTCCTTGCCGGCGCAGTGCAAGGGCATGGGGTACAGGTTGCGCTTGGGATCGTCGACCACTTGCAGACCAGGCTGGGCCAGCAGCGCCGCGCGCGCGGCCGGCAGGTCGACAGGCCGCTCGAAATCGGCGCTGACCGCCACGGAATGGGCCCGGTAAATCGGCACGCGCACACAGGTCACTGACGCCCGGAAGTCCGGCAGATGCAGGATGCGCCGGCCCTCGAACTGCATCTTCATTTCTTCCCGGGTGTAACCGGTTTCCAGGAAGGTATCGACCTGAGGGAGCACGTTGAAAGCGATCTGGTGCGGGTAAACTTCCGGGGTCGCCGGGCGTCCCGCCGCCACCGCCGCCACCTGCGAACGCAGCTCCTCGATAGCGCGTGAGCCGCTGCCGGAAACCGCCTGGTAACTGGAAGCGAAAACCCGTCGCACCCCGAAGGCGCGGTGCAACGGCGCCAGCGCCATCAGCGCCACGGCCGTCGTGCAATTCGGGTTGGCCAGGATGCCCCTGTGTCCGGCGGCATCCGCGCCATTGATTTCCGGGATGACGAGCGGAACCGCGTCATCCATCCGGTAAGCGGACGAGTTGTCGATCACCACGGCGCCTGCTCGCACGGCAATGGGCGCGAATTCCCGCGCCACGCCGGCGCCGGCGCTGAACAGGGCAAGGTCGATCCCGTCGAACGACCCGGCCTGCAAGCGGGAGATGGGCAGGGACTCGCCTTGAAAATCGATTTTCTGTCCCGCGGACCGCTGGGAGCCGAGCAAACGCAGACTGGCGACAGAAAAATGCCGGCGCAGCAGGACATCGAGCATCTCGCGCCCCACCGCGCCGCTGGCGCCCACGATGGCCACATGGAGGTTCTTCTTTTGCATGGACGGGGAGGCCGAGTGTAGGCTCTTCGCGCGGCGATGCAAACCTCTGCTTCCGAAAACTCTCTGCACATTTCGATCGCCGCCCAGACGCTGGAGGTGAGGACGGCCGTGGGGGAGTTGGTGCGCCGCTTTCCGGTGTCTACCTCCCGGTTCGGATTGGGGACGGAGCCGGGAAGTTTTTGTACTCCGCTTGGGCGGTTTCGGATCGGTGCCAAAATTGGTGGCGGCGCGGAGTTGGGCGCGATTTTCAAGGGACGGGAGCCGACCGGCGGAAACGGTCTCGGCGCCACGGAGGAGAATCTCGTGCTAACGCGGATTTTGTGGCTCGAGGGCCTTGAACCGCACAATGCCAACACCCGCGATCGCTACATCTATATTCACGGTACGAACCGCGAGGAAACCATTGGCCAACCGGCGAGCCACGGCTGCGTGCTGCTAAGAAATGCCGATGTGGCGGAGCTGTATGAAATGGTCGCCGCCGGCACGGAGGTGCGCATCGAGGCCGCCTGAACGAGGGGGTAGTGGGGCGAAAATACTTCGCAATATTCGTTGCCAAGTGCGTTGCCATGGCGCAAGAGTCTGCCCAATGGCACCCAGCTTGAGATCGGAGGTGAACTCAGAGTAATTATGAAATACATCAAGTTCTTGACCCTGTTGGCCTTGTCCGCAGCCGTCAGCATCGGCCTCAACGCCTGTGCGGCGAAGGCTTCCACCAGCTCCTCTGGCGTTTCGGCGTCCACGACGACGACCAGCGCTAAATAACCTCTGCGTTCGCCTGGGAATACTCCGCGGGGTGGCAACACACCCTGAAGTTTCCTTGCCCGAGCCAGCCCACTTCAACAGGCCGGATCACCCTACCCAGGGTGTTCCGGCCTTTGTGCGTTTAGGCGGCGATGGTGGCGACTTTAACCGGCCGGCTGACGAAGCGGCTGTCCTTGAGCGTCAGCCGCCAGGGCAAATCGGCCGCGCGGGAGATGCCGATGCGAGGATCCGCCACTGTTTGCACGGCAGCCCCGTCGGCAGGCCGGGGATGAAACGCGCGCTTGGGATCGTGGCACAAGCTGGAGCCGTGGAAGGTGGCCGGGATCTGCAATGCCTGCGTGAGCTTGCCCGGGCCGGAGCAGAGTTGCCGCGCGTCGGTTAGTTTGCGGCGTGCTTGCATGAGGGCGACGCCTCGGAGCGGCTCCAGCGCGCGAATCAGCACGAAACCGTCCATCGCGCCGCCTTTGACCAGGACGTTGAGCAACCAGTGCACGCCGTAGTTCAGGTAGATGTAGGCCGTCCCGGCGGGATGGTCGGCCACGAACTTGCGGGCGCCACGGCGCATGAAGGTGTGGCAAGCCTCGTCCCCGGTGGCCGCGTACGCTTCCGTTTCGACGATCAACCCGCTGCAACGCCCCCAAACCAGTTCGCACCCGATCAATTCCGTGGCGCACGTCAACGGGTCGCGCGCGAAAAATTCAGGTGTCAGCATGGAACGACGACTTAGGCTGTATGACTCACCTTAGGAAAGTTTATTTGGTTCAGCAAAGACCTCCGCCAGTCATTCACCACCGCCTCCCATCTCAAACATGGCAACTTCTTACGATTGCGTCGTCGTCGGCGCGGGGCATAACGGGCTGATCTGCGCCTGCTATCTGGCCAAGGCTGGGCGGCGGGTGCTGGTGCTGGAGCGGCGGCATGTGGTCGGCGGGGCTGTTTGTACGGAAGAGATCGTGCCCGGCTACCAATTCGACGTGGGCAGTTCGGCGCACATCATGTTTCGTAGCACGCCGATCATGGACGAGCTCGGGTTGGCCGCGCATGGCTTGGAATACATCGAGATGGACCCTTGGGGGTTCTATCCGCTGCCCGGGACGGAGCAGGGCATCAGCTTCCATCGCAACCTGGAAAAAACGTGCGCGAGCATCGCGCAAATCTCGCCGGCGGACGCGGCGGCGTATCGCGGCTTCATCGAGCGCTTTGGCGAGCTGAACGAAGGCATTTTCGAGACCTTCATGAAGCCGCCCACGCCCGGCTCGATCTTCGGCACGATCTTCAAACGCAACCTGTTCAAGGGCCGCTCGCGCCAGCTCTGGAGCTCGCTCGACACCACCCGCCAACTGATGACCAGTTACGGCCGGCTGATCGAGGAAACCTTCGAGAGCGAGGCGGTGCGCACGGCTCTCTTCTGGCTCGCGGCGCAATCCGGGCCGCCACCTGACGAAATTGCCACCGGCGATTTGGTGGGTTGGACCGCGATGATCCACAAACATGGCGCCTGGCGCGCCAAGGGCGGGTCCGGCGCGCTCACTCAGGCGCTCGCGCGTTGCTTGCAATCGCTCGGGGGCGAGATCGTCACCGAGGCGGCGGTCACCCGCATCGGCGCCGCGACCGGGACGGGGAACGCGCGCTACGAAGTGCAAACGGCGCACGCCACGTACGCCGCCCGCAAGGTGGTCGCGGCCTGCCATGTGCAAACCACGTTTCTGCATTTGCTCGATCCCGCGCTCTGTCCGCCGGAGTTGCGGCAGCGCATTTCCCATCTACGGGTCGGCAATGGCTTCGGCATGATTGTGCGGCACGCGGTCAGCGAATTGCCGCATTATGCCGGCCAGCCGGTGAACGAGCGCGGGATTTCTCCCTGCCACAGTGCGTTGCAGCTCTTGTGTCCCTCCCGGGAATATCTCCGCCAGGCGCACCTGGACTATCTGCGCGGCGCGCCGCCCGCCCACCCCGCCGTGCTGGCCATGACTTTTTCCGCGCTCGATCCGACGCTAGCGCCTCCGGGCAAGCACGTCCTGTTCACCTGGGCGCAGTATCATCCGTACGCCCTGGCGAACGGCGAGGATTGGGACAGCATTGCCGAGCGCGAGGCCGACAAAATCTACGACAGCCTCTGCGCCTACGCGCCGAACATGCGCGGCGCGATGATCGATCGCTACATCCAGACGCCACTGGAAATCGAGCGCAAGCTGGCGTTGCCGCGCGCCAACGTCATGCATCTCGAGATGAGCCTGGACCAGATGTTTTTCTTCCGGCCGTTGCCGGAGCTTTCCACCTATAAAACGCCGTTGCCGGGCTTCTACCTGACCGGAGCCAGCACGCATCCCGGAGGCGGCGTCTTCGGCGCCAGCGGCCGCAACACGGCCAAAGTCGTGCTGCACGATAAACCGTAGGCGCCGCCTTTAACTCCGCGGATCGCTCTGAATCTTGGACTCGATGACCGCCACGGCCTTGTCATCCAACCCGATGCCCGACCAGCCAATCTTGAAATTGCTGGAATAATAAACCGTGCGGCTCACGCCTTCGACCTTGTAAGTCTTCTCCCAATCGGGATCGACCGCATAGACGACGGGGAACGTAATGCCATGCTTTTTGGCCTCGGCCTGAATGGCGGCGGAATCGGTCGAGTCAAGCACCTGCCCGAAGAAGCCGATATTCTTGTGCGCAGCCTGAAGCGCCTGCAGTTTTTCCAGATCGGCCCAGAATTGCGGATCGCCCAGTTTGCCATAAGCCGCCACGGTACCGGGGCGTTCGCTGTAGGCGCACATCTGGCAGTATTCCTTGCCGCTGGCGGTGTTGTGGATTTCGTAGGGCAGGACGTTGGCGCCGGCTGGCAGTTCCGCCCGCGCGGCGGAGGTCAGGGCGACGGCGGCAGCGGCGGTGACGCTCAAGAGCAGGTGTTTGAGGTGCATATTTTGTGGTGCGGCAAGCTAGGCCTCCCCGGCACTTGCCGCAAATGCGCCCTTCTACGCAACGGGGCGCATTCCGTTCAACGCGGCTCCGCCTGCAAGCCCTTGAGGGCTCCCGCGTATCCGGTCAGCTCCATGTAACCCAGGCCTTTGAGGGCGCGGCCGCCGCGTGTGCCGGTGATGCGGGTGGCGCCTTCCCAGTAACTGATATCCGTCAGGGCGAGTTCCTGGTCTTGCAGCCGGGGGGCGACGGTGAAATCGAGTTGCCGCGCCGGAATGCTCACGTGCCACTGGATCGGGTAGTTCGCGTTGGTTTGGGTGCTGTGCCAGGTCTGGAGCGGCGTCAAAGTGAAGTCGTCGCGCCGCAAGTAGGAAGTGACTCCATTCGCGTCGATCAACGTCCCGCTGGACGCGGGATCGACCGAGCCGTCCCGGCGGCGCATGGCATAGAGCATCAGCTCGGTGCGATCATCGAACTGGACGCAAAACCAGTCCCAGCCGACCTGATCGGACGCCAGTTGATTGCTGGCCCATTCGTGATCGAACCAGCTCTGCCCGTGCACCGGATGCGCGTTTTCGCCGCCGCAGGCCAGCGTCCCGGTGGTCGTCAGACGGGTCAGCGAGTAATAATGGGAGGCATTGCCGGCCCCGGCGGACTTGCGGCTGATGCCATCGGTGCCTTCGATGGCGGGTGATTTGCTCGAGACGACGCGCAGATCGATAGACATGGGGTCCGGGCGGTTAGCTTGCGCCGTGATGTGCCAGGCGCCGTCTGTCCCGGCCGTCAACGTCCAGTTATCCAGCCAGGCCAAGCGCGTTGCGGCCGTCCCGGACTCGGGAGTGCCGAAGCCAGCCTCGCCGAAGGCGCCGCGGCTGGTTTTCTGCGTGAAGTAAAAGGCGCCGCGACTGAGGTCCGAGATGGCAAAGTGGGCGAACTTGAAATCGTTCTGCACGAACCGCGAACGCGGCTCTCCCGGCGCCAGGGCGCGGGCATCGCTGCCCGGCGGAAGGACGCCCTCGCGGAAGAAGGTCAATTCATAGCCATAGTCGTGGCCGGCGTCGTCTTGCAGATTGCCGGTGAAGTACCACCATTCGGTTTTGAAGTCCTCATGCACCGCATGATCTCGCGGGAAGGTGTACACCCAACCCGGCAGCGCCAGCTTCCAGCCGGCAGCCGGCGGCTCGGCACCGGCCGGAGGGTAACTCAAGAGCAACAGGGCCGCGGCGGCAGCCAGCCAGGCGTATTTCGAGCGGTGCATATCCGGTGCGATCAGGTTCACTCCGCGCGCACGGCGCCGGCAATCGGCACGCGGCCCGCGCGGATGGCCGGCAGCCAGCCGGCGACCAGCGCCGCGGCGATGATCCAGGCCGGGGTCAGCAGTACGCTGGCCCACGGCACGGTGAATTGGATCGTCCAGCCAAAAAACGCCTTGTTGATCACGTAAGTCAGCACGACGGAAAGGGCCAGGCCCGCCGCCACGCCTAAAATGCTGGCCAGCCCGCCGATCAGCGCGCTTTCCACCAGCACCATCCCCTGCACCTGCGCGCGCGAAGCCCCGATAGCCCGCATCACACCCGTTTCACGCGCCCGCTCCGTCACCAGGGTCGTCAAAGTCAGAAAGATTCCGATCACGGCCACGACCACCGCGATGCCGCGCAAGACACCGGTAATCCGGAAAGTTTGGGCGAAAATCTCGAAGACCCGTTCCCGGATCGCCTGGTTCGAAAAGATGAGGAACTCGCCGTGCGTGTTGTATTTGGTCCGCAGGCGGGCGGCGATCGCCTCCAGTTGCGCCGGGTTTTGCAGGTAAATGGCAACGGACATCACGCGGTCGTCATGCCAGTGGCCGATGAAATTCTCCCGGCTAATGGCCACGATGCCGGCGTCACGCGCATAGTCATAGTAGACGCCGGCAATTTGGAAATCGATGATGCCATCCGGCGTGGGAATCGGCAGCCGGTCACCGGTTTGCACGTGGTAGCGGTGGGCGAAAGGTTCACTGACGAGCACGCGGTTGGGTTGGTGGAAGGCGGCCAGCTTGACCGGCGCATCGCCGCCGACAAAGGCTAGCCGGTTGCGATCTTCGCCATCCACGACCGCCAGGGACACCCGGTCGCCGCGAATGTTGACGCCGATCTCCCGCACCGTATCGACGGCGCGGATGCCGGGTTCGCGCCGCAAAGCGGCCAGGACTTCGGGCGGGAAGAGCGCGCCGTTGCCGAGCGTTTCGTTGGCGGCCGGAGTCATGAAGATGTCCGCGACGATGGCGCGGTTGATCCAGATTTCGACCGTTTGCCGGAAGGCGAAGATCATGACGGAAATGCCGATCGTCATGGCAATGGCCGCCATGAGGGCCGCGATGATGACGGCATTGCGGTGCAGACTGCGGCTGAGATTCTGTGCCGCCAGGCGTACTACCGCGAGCAGAGCGGCCACGGCGGGGCCGCGTTGGCCGGAGGCGCGTTCCGTGGCGTGCAGGCCGGCATTGACGATGGCGGCACCGGCGCGGGTCAATGCCGGTGCCGTGAAAGCAAAGCCCAGCAATACAAAAAGCGCGCTGCCGAAACCAACCCAGGCTGGCCCGGTAATCAGGGCCAGGACGGAGCAGAGAACCGCCAGCGCCAGCGCGCCGGCGCCGGCCAGCAGCCAGCGTCCGGTGTGCAGCCGAGATTTATCCGCCGTGGTGCCGAGGCCCAGGCTCAACGAGGCGACCGGATCCGCCCGCGCGCCTTCCAAAGCCGGCAGCCAGGCCGCGGCGAGCACCGAACCCAACCCGAAGAAGAACGCACTGCCGATCAACAGCGGCGTGAGATAATAGCGATCGACACTGACCAGCAGGTAAAGCGTGCTGATCACGCGCGCGATCTCGCGGCCCAGGAGAAAACGCGCCAGGAGCATCCCGCCCACGATCCCCAGGATCACGCCCACGACGCCGAAGAGGAGCGCTTCACCCAGGAAAAGGCTTTGCACCTCTCCCCGCGTGGCGCCGAGCGCCCGCAGAATGCCGGTTTCCACCCGCCGGCGCACCACGCTGGCCGCGACCGTGTTGTAAATCAGGAACATGCCGACCAAAAGCGAGATGAGCGACAACGCCCCCAGGTTCAACTCGAAGCTCGCCAGCATGCGCTCTACCTGCCCGCTGCGCTGACCCGGCGGTGTAATGGTCACGTCTGCCGGCACGAGTTTAGCCAGGCGCGCTGCGAGGGCGGCCGCGTCGCGCGGTTGCTCCACCAGCAATTGGATACTGGAGAGGTGGCCGGTTTTGCCCAGGAGTTCCTGCGCCCAGCCGATGTCCAGAGCACCTATGCGAGAGTTGCCGCGACCGGCGGCGGTATCCGCCTGGCGGATGAGATAGCGGACGGTCAGCACGTGTTCGCGGCCATTGATCTGCAAGGCGAGGGGATCGCCGACCTTGAGCCCGTGCGCGCGCGCGAATTCATCGCTGATTGCCAGCGCGCGCGGATCGCCCAGCCAATGGTCGAGATTCAGCTCGGAGCCGGCGCCCACGGCGCCCGCATCCTCCCCGATGGCGAAGGTGGCAAACGGGCGGTTCGTGAAAATATCGACGCCGAGCAGTTGCAGATACTCGCCCGGGTAACGCGGCAGCGTGGCGTAGCCCTCCACCAGGGGCGTGGCGGCTTTGACGCCGGGAGCTTCGGCGAGCTTCGGCAGCAGCGTCTCGTCGAAGCTGCCGCTCGGGGCCAGCACTTCCAGGTTGGCCTTGCCGGCCACCAGGTCGATGCTGGCGGCGAACGATTGGTTGGCGCTATGGTTGGCAATTTGAATCGCGAGGTAAACGGAGACGCCCAGCGCCACGCTAAAGACGTTCAGCGCGGCGAGCAATTTGTGCTGCCGAGCGTGCCGGACGACGTGCCGGTAGAACAGGCGCGGGAATTGAGCGGTCAAAGTCGCCTTAGTGCTGCGCGACGATCTCCGCCAGGCAGGCGCTGACCTTCGGCAACGCTGCCGGGTCCAGCCAGGATCGACGCACGAAGAAGCCGGCGATTTCCGGGGAGTGGATCACTTCTTCACCAGCCGCGAACTCGACGAGAAACTCGCCTTGCCGCGCGTAAAAGCGATGAGCAAGTGTTTGCGGATCGAGAATCCAATATTCGCGGCAACCGTGCTGCTCATACGCGGCGAACTTTAGCCCGGTGTCGCGTGCTGCGGTGCGCGGACTGAGCGCCTCCGCTACCCAGGCCGGGGCGAACGGCGCATAGGCCGGTTCCAAGCGAGTGGATTGCTCCGGAGAAAACCAGGAGAGGTCGGGCAGGAAGACGTCGCGCGGGCTGAGACGGACGGCAACCACCTCCTGGTAGATCTCACCACCGACTCCGCTGGCTTCGAGGTAATTCGCCAGCAGGAGATGCAAAAAGTTGAGCAACCTAGCGTGACGGAAGTTAACCGGCGAATGCATAAACTTGCGACCGCCGATCAAGTCGGCCTGGACCTTTGGTTGCAGCCAATCCAAGAATTCATCCGCAGTGAAGAGCTTGCGCTCCGCCGTTGCGCTCTGTGAGACCAGGGTCGGCATGGCACAAGGGGCAGGCCTACGACTCTCAGGCATTGATCAAGTCTCGCAACGCTTCGAACTGCAGGTCTTCGTCGAAGACGGCGTTTACCGGGATTACAAATCCTGCCAGCAGAGTGCTCTCAATTTTCTGCTCGCCCGAGTAAATGCCGGCGCCGGCATACGCGCTGCCAGCCAGGATGTACTTCTCGATAGACCGCGCGACCGGGTCCACAATCCAGTATTCGGCGACGCCGTTCGCCGCATAATCCGTAAATTTGACTCCCCGGTCGTTGCGAGCCGTGGAAGGAGACAGTATCTCGATGACAAGATCCGGTGGCGGATACTTCATCTGATCGGGTTGAATTTCCGCGGCTTTCACTGGACCGAAAAAGAGAACATCGGGCTCGTAATCGTTGCGTGGCATGACAACCAGCGTCTTGTCGAAACGCACGATGCCAAGACGATGCTTGCGCACGTAGGCGTTGAACAACTGAGTCAGTCCAATAGCAGCGACGGTGTGGCGATCCTTGGCGGGCGAGTGCACGATGACTTCTCCGTTGATAAACTCGGTCTTTTGCTGCTCCGTCATCTCCTCGTAGAAGCGCTCCCGCCGCACGCGCTCGGCTTCCAAGGTCTGACGGATGGTCTCAAAGTGAGACGGCAGTTGCGGGGAGAGCAGGATTTCCTCCAGCACGGTCGGCATGGCTGGTAAGATAGCCCGGCTGTTGTAAACTGGCAGCAGAAAATGCCCGACGCTACCATGACCTCCGCGGAACCCCCGGCGGCCGAGGATTGGCGGCGCACCACCGACCAGGAGGAGGTCGACCGGCGCCGGCAGCGCGCGCTGGCCGAAGCGCCCGCCATCACCAACCGTGACCCGCGCCACGCCGTCTTCTCGAACTTCGACGTCCATTCGCCAAGCGGCGTCACTTATTCGGTCGAGGTGCGCGACCTGCGAGAGCGGCATTTCAGTTGCGATTGCGTGGACTTCAATGTCAACGGTCTGGGCACCTGCAAGCATGTCGAGGCGGTCCTGGCGCACCTGCAGGCGGCGGATCCCGTTGCCTGGCAGCAGGCACTGGCCACGGGCTCGCCGCGCATCGACCTGATGCCGGACCGGCCCGGGCGCACGTTGCACGTCGAACATGGGTTGGAGCGGTTGCCGCGCGGGTTGCGCCGGATGTTTACGGCGGATGGCTGCCTCGCGGGCGGCCTGACCCCCGAAATGGCGCTCGAATGGTGGCAGCGGTCGCCGCAACCGGAGCTGCGCGTCTCGCAGGAAGTGGCGGCCTGGATGGAATGCCGCCGGCGCGAAACGGAGAGCGTGGCGCTGCGCCGGTCCTATGAGCAGAACGTGCAAGCGGGCTTGTGGCCGGGCCAGGAGACGTTGCTGCCGTTGTTTCCTTACCAGCGCGCGGGCATGCTGCATCTCGCCTGCGCGGAGCGGGCCTTGCTGGCGGATGAGATGGGCTTGGGAAAAACCACCCAGGCAATCGCCGCCTGCGCCTTGCTGCGCCGCATGAGCCGGGTGGAACGCGTCCTGGTGGTGACGCCGGTTTCTCTTCGAGGAGAGTGGGAGGAACAAATTGCCCGCCTGACCCGCGCTTCGTCCCGGGTGGTCGAGGGCCACCGTGGCGCGCGGCTCGCGGCGTATCGGCGGGAGAACGCGCCGCTTTTTACCATCGTCACCTACGAGCAGATGCTGACGGACTCACTGGCGGTCAACGAGCACCTGCGGCCGGAGGTCGTCATCCTCGATGAAGCGCAGCGCATCAAGAACTGGAACGCCAAGACGGCGCTGGCGGTCAAGCGCTTGCGCAGCCGGTACGCCTGGGTTCTGACCGGCGCCCCGATCGAGGAACGCATCGACGAACTTTATTCGCTGGTGAGCTTTCTCGATCCGACGGTGTTCGGCCCATTGTTCCGGTTCAACCGTGAGTTCTACGAGTTCGACGAACGCGGCCGCCCGCGCGGTTACCGCCACCTGGACAAGCTCCGGGAACGCGTGCGGCCGTTGTTGCTCCGCCGGCGGCGGACGGAAGTGGCGAGCGAATTGCCGAACCGGGCCGAGCGGACGTTCCTCGTGCCGCTGAGCGACCGGCAGCGGCTGGCTTATCGCGAGCACGAGGCGGTGGTGACAAAACTCCTGGCCGGCCATCGCCGAAAGCCGCTGTCCGCCAGCCAGAAAGAACGCCTGATCCGCGAAGCCAACCTGCTGCGAATGCTGGCCGATACGGGGCACATCCTCGATCCGCGCGAACGGGCCTGCCTCAAAGTCGACGAACTCAGCCGCATCCTGCCGGATTGCCTGGGCGATCCCGCCGTCAAGGTGCTCGTCTTCAGCGAGTGGGAGAAGATGTTGGAGTTGGTCGCGGATCTGTGCCGCCGGATCCGCCTGGGGTTCGCCTGGCAGACCGGTCAGCAAACGGTGGCCGAACGCCGCGGCGAGCTACAGCGTTTCCGGGAGGATGCCGCTTGCCGCATCCTGCTCTGCACGGACGCGAGCGGCCAGAGCGCGAACCTGCCCGGCGCCAGCGTCGTCATTCATTGCGATCAGCCGTGGAACCCCGCGCGGCTGGAACAACGGATCGCCCGCGCCGCGCGGCCCGACCAGACGCACACCCTGACGATGCTGAGCCTGGTCAGTGAGCAGACGATTGAACAGCGCCTGTATGCGACGCGGGAGCGCGCCGGGGGCGAAGGCGGTGAAGGCGCTGGCCGGAAGACTGATTTTGTCGACCAACTGGCCGCATTGTGGCCTGAAACACCGGCTGCTCCCGCGCGGAACATTTCCCCGCCGGCGGCAGCCCGGACACCGGCCGATCCGCCGCTCAAGTTTTGCGCGGGAGCGGAGGAATTGCTGAATGGTGCGCTCGTCGCCTGTGAGGAGCGATTTCCAGCGCAAGGCGAGTCCTCCGTGCTGCTGGTTGTGGTGGATCGCGAGGCGGAGCGTTGGCGCGAGGTGCTGCGGCCGTTGGAAGAGAAATGTCTGCGCACCGTGCCGGAGGTGAAATTGGAAGTGATGGACCACGCGACGGCGGAGCTGCTGCGGCGCCTCGCCGAATCCGGCGTGGTAAGCCCATCGGTTCGCGCGAGCCGCCGGCTCTTTCCCGCCGTGGCGGAAGGGGGAACGCCACCGTTGACCCCGCTGGAGGAGGAACGCGCCCGGCAGGCGCGCGAGCGCCACGCCCGCAAAGTGAAAGCCGCACGCGTGCTGCTGGCCGAGGCGATGACCGAAGAGGCGCGGGGGGCGTTGACGGAGGCGATCCAGGAAATGGGCCGCGCTTTGGCCATCGAGCATCGGCAGCCGGAGCCGGCGAGTGCCCTAGGCGCGGTCGCACCGCCCCTGGACGCGTTTTGGCCCGGAGACGATGGCGATATCCCTGTCCTGCGTTCCTTTCTGGCCAACGAAAGTGCGCCTCTCCATCCAATCCTGCGCATCCTGGGTCAGCCACCCGAAGCCGACGCGCAACGTGCGCACAATCTGTTCGCCGGGCTCAAAGCGAAGTTGGCCACCCTGCGGCCTCCTTCAACTGAGGCCCAGCCCGAGTGAGGAACACAGCCGACCGGGATTTGGTGCTCACGGCGTTCTGATTCGGGCCGCTAACTCGTCTCCTGCCAACAAGCGAAAGTCCGCGAGATTCCAGGTAAAGATTACCTCTGCCTGGGCCTTCTCCGCACAGCGCAGTATCAAGGCGTCGTAAATTTTGCCACCGCTAACTCCGCGTTCGGCCGCACCGGCGATAACCGCGAAGTATTCTCGGTCAGAGAGAGCCACGGTGGTAAACCGCTCCCGGATCGACTCGACGAAGAGCAAGCCCTGGCTTGGGGCGATTCGCGGCCGCACGGGCAGGCGGGTCATCACCGAGTAAACCTCCGCCAGCGTGTGGACCGCGCAAAACGCCGTTTTCTTGGTGGCCGTCCGGATAGCAGCCAAGCTGTGTTCATGACCGACGTGAGCGCCATGGAATGCTGCCACCAGCACGGAACTGTCGAAAAACGCCTTCACTTTGCGGCGTGTCTTGGTCTCCCATCCGCCGTTAGAGCAGTGGCGCGAGCCTCCCGATCATCGGCAATCAGCGCTTCGATGCTCTCGGTTGCTCCCCGCTGCGCTGGCCCGGTGTACACCCAAAAGCCGTGCCGCTTCTCCAGCGGCATGGTCTGACGCACGGGCTTGAGGATGATCTGTTCGCTGGCCTCAGAAAGTACCAGCACATCGCCCGGCCCAACGCCGAGCCGAGCCCGCAGTTCCTTCGGGATGAGCACCCGCCCGCCCGCGTCGACGGTAATGTGTGTTTTCATGTAATGGGAAATTACATCCACAAATCCCATTTTCAATTGGAAACTCTTTCCAAACCACGGCGTCAACTGCCAAACAAACCACTGCGGGTTTCCCGCACGTTCTAGGTCCCCTTGACCGCTGCCTGCTGCATTGTCTCTTGAATCTCCTGCATGCGGGCAGGGTCCGTGATGCGTTCGCCGCCTTGTTCGGTGATGTAAAAGCTGTCGATGGCCGCGCCTTTATCCGTCGCGATACGCGAGAACACGGTATTGATCTCGAGTTTGCCCAGCGCGCGCAGGAGATCGTACAAAAGCCCCAGGCGATCCGGCGTTTGCACTTCCAGAAGCGTGGACAGGTTGGTCGCCTCGTTGGTGATGACGGTCCGCGTCGGAAAATCCAGTTCCTGCACCGGCGCGGCCGGGCGGCGCCGGCGTTTGGCTTTTTGCAGGAGCGGGGTGAAATCGAATTTTTCGACCTCCAGCGCCTGTTGCAACGTGCTTTCCACCGCGCTGACATCCCGCGCCTCCAAGGCGGCGCGGTGTTGCAGGTCGGAGACCCGGAAAATGTCCAGCGCCAGGTTATCCGCCCGCGTGTAGATGTCGGCGCTCAGGATGCTCAGGCCCGCGGAAGCAAACGAGCCTGCGATCTTGGCGAACAGATTCCGGCGTTCCCAGGTGCAAACCCAGCATTCGGTATGGCCGCGTTCGGGTTGCGCTTTCCAACGGATGGCCGGGAGCAACGCCGCCGCGGGATTGTCGTTGGCGGAGAGACGGTCCAGGAACTCGCGCGCCAGGCGGAGGTGCTCGGCGATGTTCATCGCGTCGAACGTCTCGAAGTAGCGGTCCGGCATCCACTGGAAATGAGCGTCGACCTCATCCGCGAAGCTCAGGCCCAGTTCGCCCGCCACCGCCCGGCGTTGGGCGTCGCGTTGCCGCCGGTTATGCAGGTAAGCGCCTTCGCCTTCCGCCAGGTAGGTCCGCGATGCGTTATAGAGCTGCCAGACCAGGGATTCCTTCCAATCGCTCCACGCATCGTCACTCGTGCCCTGGCCGTCGGCCAGGGTCAGCAACATCAGCGCGTCGAGATTAGCCCGGTCTTTGACGATGTGCGAGAACTCGATGATCGTGGCGGGGTCATCCAGGTTGCGCCGCTGCGCCGTGGAGGAGAGCGTCATGTGGTTATCCACCAGCAAGACCAGCGAGCGCCGGCGTTCACTCGATAGTTGCAGCCGGGTCGCCACCTTCTGCGCGAAAACGGCGCTGGCTTCGGCGTGATGCCGCGCGCTGGTGGCTTTGCCGGTATCGTGCAACAGGAGGGCCAGGTACAAGGTAAACGGGTCTTTGAGCTTCTCGAAAATGCGTCGATAGCCGCTGGTCCGGGGCGTCTCCGGGTCGAGCAGTTGATCGAGCTTCTCGATACAGACGAGCGTATGCTCATCCGCGGAATAGCGGTGAAAGAACTCGTGTTGCACCAGGCAAGTTAGATCGCCGAATTCCGGCAGATAGGCGCCCAGCAGATCGACTTCGTGCATGGCCCGCAAAATCCGGCCCACCTGGCCGCGTCTGGAGAGAATCCCGAGGAAAATCTCCCGGGCCGTGCGGGCGTATTGAAAGGTCCGATTGGAGACCAGGTGAAGATGGCCGCGGATCAGTTGCTGCAGCTCCGAGCTGAGCCGCAGATTCCGAGTCTGCGCGTGCTCGAAAACGCGCAGCATGCGAAAGGGATCCTGCTCGAAGACGTTGGGCTCTTCCGGATATAGCAAGCCGTCCTGGCTGATAAAGCCGTCGAACTGATCCGTGGCGCGCGTGGAGCGCAAGGAAAAGAGACGCCGCAAAGTGCTGGCCGGCTTGGCGATATTGCCGGCCGGACTGTTCTCGACCAGCCGCGTGAACAGCGTCTGGGTAATCAGCGCCATGGCCCGGGCATGATGATAGTAGTCGCGCATGAACGCCTCGCTGCGCCGCAGGATGTTCTTGCCTCGATAGCTGAAGCGGTTGGCGATCTGCCCCTGTAACTGCAGCGACAGGGAATCCGCCGAACGCTTGGCCAGATAGTGCAAATCCGTGCGGACGCGGAGCAGGAAGTCGTACGCGCGCTCCAGTGTGCGCTGTTCCTTGTCCGTGATGAAGTTGCGCTGCCCGAGCGGCACGACGTCCCCCACGCGTTCCAGGAAATAGGCGCTCCAGAGCAGGTTGTGGTAATCGCGCAAGCCGCCGGGACTGGATTTTACATTGGGCTCCTGCAGGAACACGGTCGGGCCGTACTTCAGATGCCGGCTGAGTTGATCCTCCTGCCGCCAACGGATGTAAGCGTCTTGCTGGCCCCGGATGCAGGCCTTTTCAAAGCGATCGTGGAAGGAAGTAAACAGGGCCTCGTGACCCGTGAGGTAGCGCGCTTCGAGCAGCGCCGTTTTCGAAACATTGTCCTCATTGGCGTGGTCGCAAGCTTCCCGGATGGAACGCGTGGCGTGGCCCACTTTGAACCCGATGTCCCAGAGGACGTAGAGCACTTGCTTGATGAACTCGTTGACGTGCGCCGGCACTTTGCCGGGGGCGTAATCGTGCAGAAAGAGGAGGTCGACATCGCTGTACGGGTTCAATTCTCCACGCCCGTAACCGCCGATGGCCAGCAGGGCTAGCAGGGCGGCTTTGCCCTTGGCGGGAGGCGGGGAAGCCTGGGCGGCATCGGCGAAGAGTTGGCGCAGAAACACGTCCAGCAGATTGACCCGCCGTCGGCAGATTTCGCGGCCGCCACCGCCGGCCTGGTGCGCGAGGCGCAGCCGGTGATTCTCGATTTTGAGGAACCGCTTGTAAGTGGGCAGCCGGGTGGCAAGTCCGCCGGCTGGCACGACCCCGTCCGCGGCCAGGCCACGGGCGGCGTGCGCCAGCACCTGCTTGAGGTGCGGCTGGGGCATGTCGCGGTCTTTTCCCTGGCGCCGGGGCCGCCCAAAGCCCGGCGGCTGCTCTGGCAAACGCTCCGACCGCAAACTTGATTTCATTATGTCTGGTTGGGCGCAGCGCCTTCCATGCCCCTGGCTGCGGCGGAAGAGGTCGCATTTAAACCGCGATCCCGTAACGTTTCATTTTGTTGTAGAGCGTGGGCCGATGGATGCCGAGGATGCGGGCTGCTTTTAACTTGTTGCCGTGCGTCTGGGCCAGGGCCTGGAGAATCGCTTGCCGCTCGCGATCATCCAGATTCAAGGTGTCCAGTTCCGAGCCGTCCGGACCGGCGCCCACCGGGCCGCTCCCGTTCGCAGTCAAGGCGGCGACATGGTCGCGCAATTGGGGCGGCAGGAGGAGTTCCGGCGGCAGACTGTCGTCGGTGATGACGTTTTCCTTGGCCAGCACGACCGCGTATTCGATGGCGTTTTGCAACTGCCGCACATTGCCCGGCCAGGAAAAATCCCGCAGCCGCGACAAGGCATCCGCGGTCAATTGCGGCTCCGGGCGTCCCATCTGCTGGGCATAGCGCTTGATGAAAAGCGCCACCAGCGGCGCAATATCTTCCCGGCGCTCGCGCAAGGGCGGGACCTCGATCTGGAACGTGTTGACGCGATAATAGAGATCGGGCCGCAACACACCGTCGCGCAGGGCGCGCGTGATGGCCTGGTTGGTGGCCGCGACGAGGCGGAAATCCGCTTTCAAGGTTTTCGTGCTGCCCAGGGGCCGGAATTCCCGTTCCTGCAACACCCGCAAAAAACGCGTTTGCAGCGTGGCGGGCATTTCGGCGATCTCATCCAAAAAGAGCGTACCGCCGGCCGCCGCGGCGATCATGCCCGGAAAGTCGTTCACCGCGCCGGTGAAGGCCCCTTTGACGTAGCCGAAGAGTTCGCCCTCGATCAGATGTTGCGGCAGGGCGGCGCAGTTCAATTTCACCAGCGGCCCGGCCGCCCGCCGGCTGCGGGCGTGCAGAAGGTTTGCCACCACTTCCTTGCCGACGCCGCTCTCCCCCGTTACCAGGACGTTTGCCTCCGATGGCGCGATCTGGGAGATGAACTCCTCGATCTCGACCATGCGGCGATTCTTGAAGACCGGCGCGAGTTGGGCCTCGGCTTTTTTCAGCAGGGCTTTGAGTTCCTTCGTCTCCTCGCGCAAGGTTTTCGTCTCGAGCACCAGTTCCTGCTGCTCGCAGGCTCGCTGCATCAGGCTAAGCAGTTCTTCGGGCGCGTACGGTTTGCTGATGAAATGGAAGGCGCCAAGCTTGATGGATTCGATGGCGTTGCTCAACGAATCCTGCGCGGTTAGCACGATGACCTGAATGGCCGGGGTGGCTTGCTTGACTTTCGTGAGCACCTCCAAACCGCTGGCATCGGGCAGGCCGATGTCGAGCAGGATGAGATCGGGCCCGGGCGTTTTAGCGGCCAACTCCAGCCCCAGGGCCGCGGTCCGGGCGGCCTCCACGCGGTAGCCGTGACGGCTCAACAACGCTTCGAGCGTCATGAGAATCGGCCGTTCATCATCGATGATGAGGACCTTTTTGCCTGGGGCCGTCGTCATTTGCGGTCGGGTACTTGCGGGAGACGCTAGACGGCGGTGGCTGGCGATTCCGCGGGCAGCGAGATCGTGGTCGTCAGCACGTGATTGGCTTCCGCATACACCGCGGAGAGGGCGCCGCCCTGGGCTTCGATGATGCGCCGCGCGCGGAACAACCCCAGCCCATAGGCGCCCCGCCGGGTGGTCAGGAGCGGGGCGCGGCCCCAATCGTCCGGCGAAACGGCCGGCGGCTGCGGGTGCGATTCGCGGATCGTCACGATGATCCGGCCGCCTACCTCCGCTTCCGCCAGCAAACCGATCGCCGCGCGAGCGCCGCCGAAGTGGCTGGCGTTGCCGAGGAGTTCCAGCAAGGCGATCAGGGTTAGGTCCGGATCGACGTACAAGATGCCGTTCCCGACCACGATCTTCCAGGCGATCTGTCCCGCCGCATCCGGGTGCAGGCGGCCGAAACGATCCCGGAGATCCTCGAAAAAATCATGGGCCGGGTACGCCAGCAGATGCGGCCTAACTGGGCCGGTGACGGCGTTGATGGATTGCAACTGCCGGGTGACGTCGGCCAGCGTGCCGCGAATGGCTTTGACTTCGGCCAACACCTCGGAATTGGCGGAGATTTCTCCCAGCAAAGTGAGTTGGAGTTCCAGGGCGTTGAGCCCGTTGCGCAAGTCATGGGTGAGCTGGCTGACGAACTGCTCGATCCGCTCCCAGGGCACCGGTGGGACCATGGCTTCGTCGGCAGGAGGAAAAGAAGAAACGCTGGCGGCCATCATCATCGCAAGGATCAACGGCCCACGGACCGGGTGCCTTTACAGAGACACTCAGGAACGCCGCTTGTTCTAAGAAACTTTCCAGAAACGTATCAAAAACGAACACTGCCCGTCAACGCCAGTCGCCTTCCCCGTCAGGCTTTAGCCGCCTTCCGCGTTTCCCATCGGCAGGATTTCTGCTAATGCAGGGACCGGATGCGGTTGGCGGCCTGCCAGGCTGCCTGGCCGCTTCCGGTCAGAGATGGAGAGCCGGTTTCTCCCCAATTATTTTGGTTGCCGCCGGATTTGCTCGATCCGGCCAGGGGCGGCAGCCTGCCCCGGCCGCGGCCGGGCTTTTATTTAGACCATGGAATTCGTCGGCCGGACTCAGATGCTCTCCTGGGCAAGGAAGATCTTTTCTTTTTTCCTGGGGCAGGGGGCGATCCAACTGCTGGGCCTGGCGACCGGGCTGCTCATCCTACGCTGGATGAGTGTCGAAGCCTACGCGCAGTACAGCGTGGCCTTTGGCTTTCAAACCAGCGTGGCCATGCTGATCGATCTCGGCTTTTCCGGGGCGGTGATCGCCCTGGTCGGGCCGCGGATTTCGGATCCGACCGTGATCGGGCGTTACATCCGGTCCGTCCTGCATTTTCGCACCATCCTGTTCCTGATTGCACTGCCAGTCGGCGCGCTCGGTTTCTGGTGGATCACAGGCCGGCAGCATTGGAGTTGGCCGCTGCGCGGCGCGCTGTTCGGCTCGATCATGTTCACCCTGTTTTTCCAGGGTTGGACGAGTTACGGATCCGCCCTGGTGATGCACCAGCGTTTCGGGGAGTACTATCGCTCCCAGTTTCACAGCGGGCTCTTCCGCTTGGTGGCCACGGCGCTGTTCCACTTCATTTCGCTGCTGTCGGTGACCGCCACGGCTTGGATCAACGCCGTCGCCATGGCCTTGATGGGCTCCTCCTATCGCTCTTACGCGCGACCACTGGTGCAGGAGCCGCCGCGCGCGGACCCCGCCACAAACAGCGAAATGCTCCGCTACGTGGGCCCAACGGTGCCGCCTTCGATTTTCAACGCGCTGGAAGGGCAAATTACGCTTTTCCTGGTCACCTGGTTCGGCCGTTCACACAATATCGCGGAGGTGGCGGCGTTGGGACGCCTGACACAGGCCTTGATCGTTCTGCTGGCGTTCAACGGCATCGTTGTCATCCCGTACATGGCGCGCCTGCCGCGGGCCAAGCTCGCGGGCCGGTACGCGCTCTTCCTGGCGGGAGGCTGCCTGGTGGCGGGGACGCTCCTGGCCATCAGCTTGTTGTTCCCAGAGCCGCTGCTGTGGGTGATGGGCCCCAAATACGCGCACCTGCGGGCAGAGCTGCCCTGGAGCATCGCCGGTTGGGGCCTCTACTATCTGGCCACGCTGATGTGGTGCATGCATAGCGCGCGCAAATGGGTCTTCTGGTGGCACACCTCGCTGTATTGCGGCGTGTTGATCGCCGCGCAGGTCGTTGGCGTACAGATCTTTCAGCTGGGCACGACGATCGGCATCCTGCATTTCGCGGTGCTCGGCGCCGCCGCCAACCTGCTGGTGCAAGTGGCTGGCGGCATTTACGGCTTTTGGACCGAGAAAATTCCCAGCGGCGACCCCAACCCGCCGCTCGCGGGCATTCCCGATCCGGCGATCACCGCGACCTGGAGCGAGGAAGGCATCTTACCGGACGCGGTGTCCGCGGAGATCGAGCCCGGTTGAGGCGGTGACTCGCCCGCTGTGTGACGACCTCATGAAGATCATCGCCCTGAGCAATTGCGCGCTGGATCCGGTCCTCGGTTCCGGCAGGACCCGTCTGGCGTGGAGTTCCGGGCTGCGCGCCCTGGGCCACGAGGTGCGGATCGTCGATACCTCGGAGCTGCTGCCGGCCGGCGACCAGCAACCGACTGGCCGTCGTCTGCGCCTGGGTTGGAACGGCTGGCGCTGGCTGGAGACGCACGATTTGACGGACGTGGACCTGATCGAATTCTACGGCGCGGAATTTTGGCCGGCGACTTGGCGGCTCGCGCTTCGCCGGGGCAGGCGGCCGTTTCTTTGCGCGCATACGGACGGACTGGAGTTGTTGGCCGCCGAGCGGTTGGCCGCGTCGCCGGCGGCGCATTCCGGCCCACCCGCGCCGGTCTGGCGCACAGCCGCGGCAGGTCTCTTGCGGCGCGGCGAAAAACTGGCGTTTTCCCGTTGCGACGGTTTCGTGACGGGGTGCGAACTGGACCGCCGCTATATGCTCGAGCGCGGCATCGGCAATCCCGCCCGCCTGGAAGTCGTCCCCCTGGGTCTGGAGGAGGATTACCTGACTTTGCCCGCTCCCGGGAAACGGGCGGAACGCGTCGCCTGCCTCGGCTCCTGGATCGAGCGCAAGGGCATCGCTTATCTCGTGCAGACGATGGCGGCGCTCCTGGCCGCCCGGCCTGATCTGCGGCTGGATTTGTTTGGCGCGCATGGAGCGGAGACCGACCCGCGGCAGGATTTCCCCGCGGACGTGCGGGCGCGGATCACCGTGCATCCCCGGCTGTCGGTGCCGGAGTTGATCGCCGGCATTTCGCAGGCGCGGGTGTTCTTTTTCCCGTCCGAGTACGAGGGCTTCGGGTTGGGCTTGGCCGAGGCAATGGCGTGCGGATGCGCAGCCGTCACGACCCCCACGGGCTTCGGCGCGGAACTGATCGATGGCCGGGAAGCGATTTTGTGCAACTTCGGCGACGTTCCGGCCATGCGACTGGCAGTCGCCCGTCTCCTGGACGATGGCGCTCTCTGCCTGGAGATCGCCCAAGCCGGCTGGCAGCGCGTGCAGACGTTGCGCTGGGAGACCAGCGTGCGCCACCTGGAGGAAATCTACGTGCGGTGGACGGCGCCGAAAACGGAGCCCGCCCCCGCTCTCTCGCGTCACTGATCGCGCTGCTTTGTGTCCGAAGCCGGCCAATTCTCTGCCCTTCCTCGCGACCGTTGGATGTTCGCCGGCGGCCCAGGCATTCTGATGTACCACAAGATCTCGCGGCCGCCGCTGGCGACCAATCTGCCGGAACTTTATGTCGCTCCGCGCGGCTTCGACCGCCAAATGCGCGAACTGGCGGCATCCGGCCTGCTCTGCCTGCCCTTTGCAGATGTCGCTGCCGCGGCGGTGGCGGGGAAATCCGGATTTTGCCTCACCTTCGACGACGGTTTTCGCAATGTGTTCGAACACGCTCTTCCCATCCTGCAACGGCACGGTTTGCGGGCCATTCAATTCATCGTGGCTGGCCTCGTTGGCGGGGAAGACCAGTGGGACCGGGCCATTGGGGAGCCTCCGCAAAAACTCATGAACGACGCCGAAATTCGCGCGTGGATCGCCGCCGGGCAGGAGATCGGCGCACATACCATGACCCATCCGCGCCTGACACGCCTGGCTCCGGCAGAGGCGCAAGCCGAGATCTCCGGCAGCAAGAAAAAGCTGGAGGATCAATTCGGAGTGCCGATCCGGCATTTTTGCTATCCCTACGGCGATTGCAACGCGCGGGTTAAGGATTGGGTCGGCGCCGCCGGCTATGAGTCCGCCGTCACGGTTCAGGCCGGCGTCAATACTCCGGGCGGCGATCCGCTGCTCTTGCGGCGCTTTCTCGCCCATCGGGAAAGCGGAAAATTCAGTGCGCTGGCGGGCAAGCTGGCGCGGGCGTGGAGGCGCCGGCAAGCGGCATGAAAATCCTGCTCGCCACGCACGCCTTCTACCCAAGCATTGGCGGCCTGGAAACCGTCGCGCGCATCCTGGCGGAGGAATTCGTCCGCCAGGGCCACGAGGTGAAATTGATCGCGCAGACGCCGCAGCCAAACCGGACACCTGCCGAGGAGGAACAGGACTTCGGCTATCCCGTTTACCGCCGGCCGGGCTTCGGCGAAATGCGGCGTCTCATCACCTGGTGCGACATCTATTTTCAGAACAACATCAGCCTGAACACGCTCTGGCCGCTGGCCTTTGTCCATCGCCCGTGGGTTGTCTCCCACCAGACCTGGCTGACCCGCGATAGCGGCAAACAAGGCTGGCAGGACCGGCTGAAAAAATTCCTCATCCGGTTCGGCTCGCCTATTGCGATCAGCAAGGCGGTAGCCGCTCCGCTGCCGGTGCCGGCGACACTCATCGGCAACCCCTACCAGGATCAACTTTTTCGCTTGTTGCCCGACGTGGAGCGCGATCGGGATATCGTTTTCCTGGCGCGCCTGGTGTCGGACAAGGGCGGCGACGTGACCCTGGCCGCCCTGGCCGATCTGAAGCGCAGCGGGCTGACCCCGGCGTTGACCATCGTCGGCGACGGCCCCGAACGCGAAAACCTGGAACGAATGGCGGAGCGCTTCGGCGTCGCGAGTCAGGTGACGTTCACCGGCATGCTCACCGGTGAGACGCTCGTGCGGATGTTGAATCGCCATCGCGTCATGGTCGTGCCGTCCCGGCTGGCGGAACCCTTTGGGGTGGTGGCCTTGGAAGGCATCGCCTGTGGCTGCGCGCTGGTGGGCTCTGAAAAGGGTGGGCTGGCGGATGCCATTGGGCCGTGCGGCCTGACCTTTCCCAACGGCGACTTCCAGGCGATGGCCCAGTGCCTGCGCCGCGTCTTGCGCGAGGACGAGCTTTGCGCGGGTTTTCGGCGTGCAGCCGACGAACACCTGGCCAAACATAGCCCGGCCCGCATTGCCGCCGCCTACATGGAAGTATTCGAGCGCGTTTTGCGATGATCCTGATGTCCCATCCCCTGGGCAATGCGAACGTGCGCAACGCGGCGCTGGCGCTCAACGATGCCGGCTTGCTGGCGGAGCTCTGGACTTGTTTGCATTGGCAGCCGGGCCACCTGCTGGAGCGTTTGCTGCCGGCCTCGCTGCGCCGGGAACTCAGCCGGCGCAGCTTTCCGGCCACCATCCGCGACCGCGTCCATACCTCCCCCTGGCGCGAAATGGGACGGCTCCTGGCTGGCCGCCTGCCGGGCAGCGATTGGCTGACCCGCCACGAAACGGGCTGGTGCAGCGTCGATGCCGTCTTCGCGGCGCTGGATGCCCGGGTTGGCCGACGCGTCGACAGCCTGCGGGCCCGCGGCACGCCGGCGCTCTCGGGTGTTTATGGGTACGAGGATGCGGCTGCGGCGACTTTCCAGGTGGCCGGCCGCGGTGGGCTGGCGCGCTTCTATGATTTGCCCATCGGCTACTGGCGCGCCTGGCAGGAGATCTTCGCGGAAGAAGCCGAGCGGGCGCCGGAATGGGCCGCCACCTTGACCGGGCGCGAGGACAGCCCGGCGAAGCTCGCGCGCAAGGACGAGGAACTGCAAATGGCCGACGCCGTGATCGTGGCCAGTTCCTTTACCCGGCAAACCCTGCTCACGGCGCCAGCTTTCCGCGCGCCTGTCCACGTCATCCCGTACGGCGCGCCGGCCCCGCCCGCGCAGCCGTTGGAAAACCTGGAGGCGGCTCCAGCGGGCCGCCGCAAGTTGCGCGTGCTTTTCGCCGGCGCCCTGAGCCAGCGCAAAGGGCTGTCTTATCTGCTGGCGGCGATTCAGACCCTGGGCAGTTCATTCGAGTTGACTCTCTTGGGCGGCAAGACGGCCAAGGACTGCCTTCCCCTGGATCAGGCGGTGCGACAGCATCGGTGGATTCCCAGCCTTTCGCACGCGGACGTGCTGGCGGAAATGGCGCGCCAGGATGTCCTGGTATTTCCGTCGTTATTCGAGGGCTTCGGCCTCGTTATTCTGGAGGCGATGTCGCGCGGCCTGCCGGTGATCGCCACGCCGCACACCGCCGGGCCGGACTTGATCACGGACAGCGTGGACGGCTTCATTATTCCGATCCGCTCGCCCGCGGCCATCGCCGAGAAGCTGGAACTGCTGTTGCGTGATCCCGCGCGCCTGCTCGCCATGAAAGTCGCGGCGCGCAAGAAGGCGGAAACCTTAACCTGGCAAAACTATCGCACCCGCCTGGCCGCAGCCGTGACCCAGACGCTCGCCCGGCCGTAGAACCGCCTCTCCTCCCATGCCTGTTTCGTCCGCCGCTGCTTCGACCGACACGCTTCTGCCCCACGCGGAAGAGAGTGACGACGTCAGCTTGCGCTATTTGCGCGGCTTGCTCTGGCTCTATCTTGCGCTCTGGGTGTTCGAGGGCGCCTTGCGCAAATGGATCTTGCCCGGCTTGGCCAACCCCCTGCTCGTTGTCCGGGATCCGCTGCTGCTGTTGATTTACGCGATTTCCCTGGCCAAGGGCATCTTCCCGAAGAACGTTTTTATCTACTTCATCGCCGGCCTGGGCCTGGCTGCTTTCGCGGTTTCCTTCGCTGGCACCCACACGCCGCTGATTGTCGAACTCTACGGCTTGCGCGCGGGCTACCTCCACTTGCCGCTCATCTTCCTGGTCGGCGCGATCTTCGACTTCGAAGACATCAAGCGGGTGGGGAAATACACGCTGCTGGTCGCCGTGCCGATGGCCTTTCTGGTCCTGCTGCAGTTCCGAGCGCGCGATACCTCGTGGTTGAACGTGGGCGTCGGCGGCCAGGGCACCATGATCGAGTCCGCCTTCGGGCATATCCGTCCGTCCGGGACGTTTTCCTTTACTAACGGACTGTCGGGTTTCACCGCTTTGACCGCGTCGTTTTTTCTCTATCATCTGCTGGAAAAGCGGGTCTACCCGCGGCTGCTTTGGCTGGCCACGGCCCCGGTGCTGGTCGTCCTGATCACGCTTTCGGGCAGCCGCCTGGCGGTCGGCACCCTGGTCTTGATTTTCGCGACCGTTGTGTTGATCAGCATACTGCAGCCGCGGTACGCCGGTTCGGCCATCAAGTTGCTGCTCCTGGCCGGGGCCGGTTTCCTGATGCTGGGCTCGTTCGCGGTTTTCCGCGAAGGCATGAACGTGTTTTCCTACCGGTTCGGCTCGGCCAGTAATGTTCAAACCGGGTTTCTGGGGCGTTTCTTCCGCTCGTTCACGGAGCCGTTCGATGTCCTGAAGGACACCACGCTGACCGGCCACGGTTTGGGTATGGGCACCAACGTGGCCGCCGGCCTCGTCGGCCTGATCTCCGGCAAACGCGAGTTCCTGATGGCGGAAGGCGAGCCGGCTCGCGTGCTCCTGGAAAGCGGACCGGTGATCGGGGGCGCTTATCTCCTGCTGCGGGTGTGGATTGCTTTGTATCTGGGCTGGAAAGCCCTAGGGAGCGTGCGGCAACATGGGCGCACGTTGCCGCTGCTTCTGTTTACCGGCTGTTTCAACGACATCCTGCAAGGCCAATTCAGCCAACCCACGGAACTCGGCTATGCCACAATCGCCGGTGGCATATGCCTCGCGGCCAATCAGGCGCCACGCCCGACCGCCGTCGCCACTGAATCCGGGGAGGCCAGCGATGTTTCGCCGCGATCTTCCATGGCTAGCCTGGCCACGCCTGTCACTGCCGCCGTGCCGCCGCCGAAGATGCGGGGCCGCTCGATTCTGGCGGAGCAACTGCACGCCTCCGACGATGAGTGAGCCAGGCCACGTCAGCGGGCGCGTCTTGCTGATCGGCAACTATCAGCGCGACGGCCAGGAAAGCATGCTGCGCTTCACGCACATGCTGGCAGCGGGTTTGCGCGCGCGCCAGGTGGGGGTGGAGGTGATGACGCCGGCCGTGATCCTCGGCCGCTGGCTCCCAACCTGGTCCGGCCCCGGCAAATGGGTCGCCTATGTCGACAAGTATCTGCTGTTTCCTTTGCGCCTGCATTGGCGCGTCCGTGCCCTGCCGGCCGATGCGGTGGTGCACATTTGCGATCATTCCAATGCCGTCTACGTACCGGCGGCCGCCAGTGCCGGGCATCCGGTGGCGGTGACTTGCCATGATCTGGGCGCGGTTCGGGGAGCCTTGGGCGAGGCGACCGATTGTCCTGCCAGCGCGACCGGGCGAATCCTGCAGCGTTGGATTGCGCGTTCCTTGGGGAGGGCCGGTGCCATCGCCTGCGTTTCCAGTGCGACGCAGCGTGACGTCGAGCGCCTGATCCGCCGGCCCGATGGCACGCCGGCGGAGAGTCGCGTGATCTTGCTGGGTTTGAACGCGCCATTCCGCGCGCTGCCCCCGGCGGCGGCCGATGCCCGCCTGCGGGAGATTCCCGGGTTCGATCCGACGCTCCCTTTCGTGCTGAATGTCGGCTCCAGTCTGCGGCGCAAGAACCGGGAGGGCGTCTTGCGCATCTTTGCCCGGACGCGCGCCGAGTGGCCGGCCGCCCGGCTGGTCTTTGCCGGCGAAGCACTGCCGCCCGAGTTGCTGGAACTCGCGCGCGAGCTTGGGCTGACGGACGCGGTCACCCAGGTGTTGGCGCCCTCGAACGCGCTGCTCGAGGCGCTCTACAGCCGGGCTTTCGCGCTGCTTTTTCCTTCGCGCTTTGAAGGGTTCGGCTGGCCGGCGATCGAAGCCCAAGCGTGCGGCTGTCCGGTGCTTGGCAGCTCCGCCGGCGCGCTGGGTGAAGTGGTCGGGACGAGCGGTTTTGTGCGTCCGGCTGAGGCGGAGGCGGATTTCGCGGCGGAACTGGTCCGCCTGGCGCATGATCCCGCCGCGCGGGGGGAATGGGTGCGGCTGGGTTTCGCCAACGGCCAGCGTTTCCAAGCGGAAACGATGTTGGCCAGTTATCTGGAACTCTACGGGGAATTGTCGCCCGTTCCCGCGATGTCGGAGCCGGCTCCTGCTCCGGCCAGGGCTTGACCATGTTGAAAACCCTTGGCATGGCTCTGAGCGTGGTGCTGCCCTGGAGCTGGCGCCGGTGGGTGCTCCAACGCTGGTTCGGTTACGTGCTGGATCCCACCAGCCGGATCGGACTTTCCTGGGTTTTTCCGCGGCACCTCATCATGGGTCCGCAGACCCGCATCGGTCACCTGACGGTCTGCAAAAACCTGGACCTCGTCCATCTGCGCGAGCATGCCTTGCTCGGCAACCTCGATTGGGTCACGGGTTTCCCCACCGGTCCCTCGCCGCATTTCGCCCATCAACCGGACAGGCGGGCCGAGTTGCTGCTGGGACCGCATGCGGCTATCACGCATCGGCATATGATCGACTGCACGAGCACGGTCACCATCGGCGCTTTCACCACTTTCGCCGGTTTTCAGTCGCAGATCCTGACGCACAGCATCGATATCGCGGCCGGCCGCCAGACCTCCGCGCCGGTGACGATCGGCGAGTACTGCTTTGTCGGCACCAATTGCGTGCTGCTGGGCGGCGCCGCGCTCCCGGACCGTTGCGTGCTCGGGGCGAAGTCGCTCTTGAACAAGGCGTACACGGAAACCGGCCACCTTTACGGCGGCGTCCCAGCGCGTCCTTTGCAACCGCTCCCAGTGGAGGAAAATGCCTATTTTCGCCGCGAGACGGGTTTCGTCTTTTAACGCAGCCGCCCGCTTGAAGATCCTGCATGTCACTTCTTCGCTCGACCCGCGCGGGGGTGGCGTGGCCGAAGCCATCCGCCAGATCGCGGCCGCTCTCGTTCGGGCGGGACACACCACGGAAATTGCCACCGTCGACGCCCCCGGCGCGGCCTGGCTGCAGGACCAACCCTGCCCTGTCCACGCGCTGGGACCCAATCGCACCAGCTACCAGTACGCTGTGGGGTTGGAGCCATGGCTGCGCCGCCGGCGCGACGATTTCGATACCGTCATTTCCCACGGTCTCTGGCAGTACAGCGGCTTCGCGACGTGGCGCGCCTGGCGCGGTGCGCGGGGTCCGCGCTTCGTCTATGCGCATGGCATGCTCGATCCCTGGTTCAAGCACACCTATCCGCGCAAGCACCTCAAGAAGTGGCTTTACTGGCCTTGGGCGGAGCACCGGTTGTTGCGCTCGGCGCGCGCGGTGTTTTTTACCTGCGAGCAGGAGAAGCTCTTGGCCCGGGAAAGCTTCTGGCTCTACCGGGTCAAGGAAGCGGTCGCGCCACTTGGGATCGAAGAACCGCCGGGCCCAACGGAAAGGCAGATCGAAGCCTTTTACCACGCCTACCCGCAACTCCGCGGCCGGCCTTTCCTCCTTTTTTTCGGGCGGGTGCATCCGAAGAAAGGCGTGGATTTGCTCTTGAGCGCGCTGGCAACGCAGCCCCACGCGCCAGTGGTGGTCGTCGCCGGCCCCGGCGACGCGGCACTGGTCTCACAACTGCAGCATGACTCCGCCCTCTTGCCGAATCCGCCGATCTGGACCGGCATGTTGACGGGCGACCTGAAGTGGGGCGCGCTTCGCGCCGCCGAGGCGTTCATCTTGCCCTCGCACCAGGAGAATTTCGGGTTGGCGGTGGTTGAAGCTCTGGCCTGCGGTACCCCGGTCCTGATCTCCAATAAGGTGAATATCTGGCGCGAGATCGTCGAGGACAACGCCGGGTTGGCCGCCGAGGATACCCTGGCCGGTGTTGGCGACCTCCTGGCTCGCTGGCACGCGCTGACGCCCGATCTACGCCGGCAAATGGCCGCCAATGCCCGCCGCTCCTTCGAGACCCGGTATCAAATCGACCAGTCTACCGCCGGGTTGGTCCAGCAAATGCGAACATTGGGCACGAAAGGCTAAGCATGCGAATCACCATCGTACAGGGGGCGTTTTTACCCGTGCCACCGCGCCTCGGCGGCGGGGTGGAGAAAATGTGGTACGGCCTGGCGCCGGAATTCGCCCGCCGCGGCCATGAGGTCACCTACATTTCCCGCCGCTTCGAATCGTTGCCGGATGAGGAAACGGTCGACGGCATTCACCACATCCGCGTGCCCTCCTTCGATGCGCCCCGCTCCATGATCTTGTATCGGATCCTGGATTTCGTCTACGCGCGCCGAGCGCGCCGCCGGCTGCCTCCCGCCGACATCCTCATCACCAACACCATCTGGCTTCCGGTGCTCATTCGCGACTCCCGCTTCGGCCTGCTCTGCGTGCATGTCGCGCGTTTTCCGAAAGGGCAGATGCGCTTCTACCGACACGCCACCCGGCTGCAAACTGTCTCGCAGGCCGTTGGGGACGCCATTGCGGCGGAACTGCCCGCGGTCGCGGCCAAGGTCAAGGTGATCCCGCCGTACTTGAGCAGCGATCCGCCGGCCCTCACCAGCGCGCAACTCGAAGCCCCGCGCGAACCCTGGATTCTCTACCTGGGCCGCATCCATCCCGAAAAAGGGTTGGACATGCTTTTGCAGGCCTTCGGCCGCTTCCTGGCCACCGGGCCCGCGCGTGAGTGGCGCCTGAAACTGGTGGGTCCCTACGCCACGCGCATGGGTGGGGGAGGCGAGAGCTACAAGGCTCGCCTGGAAGCCGCCAGTGCCGCCTTCGGCGATCGCGTCGACTGGCTTGGTTTCGTGCAGGACGAGGTGCTCAATGCGATTTGCCGCCGGGCGTCCATCTTTGTGTATCCTTCCATCGCGGAGAAGGGCGAGTCTTTCGGCCTGGCGCCGCTCGAGGCCATGGCGCAAGGCTGCCCCGCCATCGTTTCGCAACTCGGCTGCTTCCGGGATTTCATCGAGGACGGCGTCACCGGTCTGACGTTCGATCACCGCTCCGCCGACCCGGCGCAGGCGCTCTGCGCGCAAATCACCCGCCTGGCGCAGGACGACGCTTTGCGCCAGCGCCTGGCCGTGCAGGGCTATGCCAAGGCGCAGGAGTTTACCAAGGACAAGATCGCCACCCGCTACGAAGAAGATTTCGCGCTGTTGACCGCACCTCTTTAGTCCGCGCGCATGCTAACCCACCAACAGGCAACCGCTTTCGACTCGCCCTGGACGCTCGGGCAACGCGTGCGGATGCTGGCCTGGGATTACGTCTGGACGGTGCTGTGCGCCTGGACGCCCAAGCCGCTGAATCCCTGGCGCTTGCTGGTGCTGCGGGCCTTCGGTGCGCGGCTCCATGGCAGCCCTTTCGTGCATCAGCGCGCCCGGATCACCATTCCGTGGCACTTGACCATGCATGATCGCGCCTGTCTGGGTGACCGCGCGAATGTTTACTCGCTAGGACCCATCGAAATCGGGGCGCGGGCCACGGTTGCGCAGGAGGCTTATCTTTGCGGCGGCACCCATGATTTCGCGCAAGCTGCTTTGCCTTTGCAGACGGCTCCCATCCGCATCGGGGAGGATGCGTTTGTCGGCGCCCGGGCTTTTATTTTGCCGGGGATCACCATCGGCGCGGGCGCGGTGGTGGGCGCGGCGTCGGTCGTCACGCGCGATATTCCCGCCGGCATGATGGCAGCCGGCAATCCCTGCCGCGTGCTGCGGCCGCGTCCCCGGCAGCAGTAGCAGTCATGAACGGGTTGGCCGTTATCATCCTGACCAGGAACGAAGCCGCCGACCTGCCCGCGTGTCTGGCCGCGCTGGCGGGTTGGGGCCGGTTGATTGTGGTGGATTCCGGCAGCACCGACGCCACGGTGGCCATCGCGCGCGCCGCCGGAGCGCAGGTTGATGAGCACCCTTTTGCCTCGTTCGGCGAGCAACGCAATTGGGCGTTGGATCATTGCGAGGTGAGAGGCTGCGAATGGGTGCTCTTCCTGGATGCGGATGAAATCGCCACGCCGGAATTCCGGTGCGCCGTCGAGCAAGAGACCGCCGCCGCCGGCGCCGGAATCGCGGGCTTTCACTGTTGCTGGAAGACGATGCTGAACGGCCGCTGGCTGCGCCGCTGCGATTCGTTTCCCAAATGGCAATTCCGCCTGATGCGTCCCGGCCGGGCGCGCTTTATCGACAGCGGCCATGGGCAAAAGGAAGGTGCGGTCGAAGGTGAGATTGCCTACCTGCGCGAACCGTACCTGCATTACTCCTTTAGCAAAGGCTGGCACCAATGGCTGCGCAAGCACAACGACTACTCGACCCTCGAAGCAGCCGACCGGCTCAAGCGCAAGATTGTCTGGGGCGATCTCTTCGCCCGTAATTCGCCCAAACGTAATCAGTCGCTCAAGCCTTTGGTCAGTCAGTTGCCTTTTTGGCCGCTGCTACGGTTCCTATACATGTACGTATTCAAGCTGGGCCTTCTGGAAGGCCGCCCCGGCTTCATTTACTGCGTTAACATGGCCTACTACGAGTTCCTCATCCGGATCAAAATGCGTGAAGCCGAGCTGACTGCGCGAACATCCAACGTGACATGCGGATCCTAGTCTGGAGCATCAATTACGCGCCCGAGGTCACGGGCATCGCGCCGTGCAATGTCGCTCTCTGCGAGTTCCTGCAACGCGCCGGCCACGACGTCCACATGCTGACGACTTTCCGTTACTACCCGGAATGGCAAAAAGATCCGACTGACGTCCATAAGCTGTATCGCACTGACCTGATGAACGCGGTGCCGGTGCATCGATGCTGGCATTACGTACCCGCGCGCGTGTCCGCCCTCAAACGGATCATCCACGAAGGTAGTTTTGTTTTCACCTCCTTCTTGCGGGCGCTGGCCTTGTCGCGTCCGGATGCCGTCGTCATCGTCTCGCCGCCGTTGCTCCTGGGGGCGGCGGGCTGGCTCTTCCAGCGTCTGCGCGGTGCGCCGTACATCTTCCATGTGCAGGACCTGCAGCCGGACGCCGCCGTCGGGCTCGGTATGCTCAAGCAGAACGCGTTCACCCGCTTGTTGTACCGGCTCGAAGCATTTGCTTACACCCACGCGGCGCGCGTATCCGGCATCAGCCAGGGCATGCTACGCGCCTTCGCGGCTAAAGGCGTGCCGCCGGACAAACGCGTGTTCTATCCCAATGGCGTGCAGTCGCCCGACCGATCCTATTTGCCCGCTCCCGGTCGATGGCGCACCAGCCAGGTCTTTGCGCCGGACGAATTCCTGGCCGTGTATTCTGGCAACCTCGGTATGAAACAGGGCCTGGAAATTCTCCCCGAAGCCGCCCGGCTGGTGAAGGACGCGCGCGTGCGGATTGTCATCTGCGGCCAGGGCGCGGCGCGCGAAAGGTTGCTCGCGGAAATCAACCGGCACGCCCTGCCGAACCTGAAACTGTTGCCGCTCCAGGACGAGCAATCCTATCGCGAGATGATGACCGATACCGATATCTGCCTGATCACGCAGCAAACCGGCACGGGCCAATACTTCTTTCCCAGCAAGCTGCTCAGTGCGCTCGCTTATGCCAAGCCCGTGCTCGCCGTGGCCGATGCCGAGAGCGAATTGGCGCTCGCCCTCCAGGAGGGTTCGTTCGGCCTGCAGGTGCCGACCGGTGATCCCCAGGCCTTGGCGGACGCGCTTACCCGGGCCGCTCAACTTTCCGCGGATGCTTTGGCAGACTGGGGTCAGGCGGGCCGGCGCTTCGGTGACGGCTTTGCCATCGAGAAAGTACTCGCGGACTTCGAGAAGGTGATCAAGCAGACCGCTAATTCGCGTTAGCGAATCTAGTACGCCGTCTTCGGCGGCATGATCACATGCATAACCGTCTTCAAGATAATAGCTATCTCCAGCGAAGGCCGCCAGTTCTCCAAGTACTCGATATCCGCCGCAATCCGCCGCGCAATATCCTCCGGTGTCATCGCTTCGCCGCGCAAGCCGCGTACCTGCGCCAAACCGGTAATGCCCGGCTTAACAAAGGTACGGACCTGATAGTTAGCCAGTTGGCGCGCAAACAAGGCATTGTGATCCAACAAATGCGGGCGCGGCCCCACCACGCTCATATGCCCCTTGAAGACATTCAGGAACTGCGGCAACTCATCAATGCTGAGCTTGCGAAACCAGCGGGCCGCCGGGTAGATGCGTTTATCACCGCTCGTCGCCTGTTTCGCCTGCATGCCGTGGCCGACGTTCATGGTGCGGTATTTGACGATGGAAAACTCCCGGTTCTGCAGACCCGCCCGCATCTGCCGGTAAAAGATCGGGCCCGGCGATTGCCGCCGTTGGAAGAACCAGACGATCAGCGTCGTCACCGGCAGGATGAACAGGATGACCGGCAAAGATAACGCCAGGTCCAACCCACGCTTGAATACCTGGTTGAGCGGGTTCTCCAACGGCTCCTCGCGCAAGCCGATGAAGCGGATGCCGTCGTCATCGATAAACGTCAGTGGCCGGCCCCAGCGCTCCGGCAGATTGGCCACCACCAGCAACCGCACGCCGAGTTGGTCGCAGGCCTCGACAAAAAAGTGCTGCTCGTCGGCGGTGGCGGGCATTTCCGTGCGGATCACCTGCGTCACGCCGTATTGCCGGACGACTTCCACCATCTGATGAGTGCCGCCGAGACGCTGATAGGCGCAATGCTCCAGTTCCCAAGGATCGTCATCGCACAGGATGCCGACGGTGCGGAAGCCCACGTCCATCTTGCGTTCGAGCCACGGCCGCAAGGCTTCGGCTTTCGCGACCCGGCCGACCAGCAGCGTTTTTTCCCAACGGCCCTCGGCGAAGAAGCGGTTGCCCAGCAGGCGCGGAAAATAGCGGTTGGTCAGGAAGAGGAGCACATAAAGCGACGGGACGAAGCAGGCCGTGAAGGGCCGCGAGATCGTCGCCGTTTCCTTGGTGAAAAACAGGTACACGAGCAACAGGCCCGCGCTGAAGAGCGTCTGCCGCAAGCTGAGGTGATGCGCGCCCAGGAAATCCCGGTGTGTCGTGCCGGTTTCCAGGCGCTTGTTGCTAAGCATCTCCAGCAGCAGACCCAGCAGGACGACAGCGCAATAAACCAGGTAAGCCTGGACCGAAATCAAGCCGCCGCCGTAGGCGATCAGCACCACGATAACCTCCGTCCAAAACAGCAAGGCCGTCAGCAGCATCTGGCAGAGCGCCAGCACGGCGTTGAGCCCGGAAGTTCGTTGCGAAATCATGATGCGTCCGGCGGCGCGACAGGCGGATTAAAGGCAGGACAGGAAGTTAGTGAAAGTTCCGTCGCCCGTTTCTCAAAAGGTAGTTACGCCACCCTCCGACAGTCGTGCCGGCCGCTTTATTCAGTGTTTCTCCGCCGCTGAAAATTGTCACCGGGCAGCATATCCCGTGAAGCCCCCTTCCACAAACCGGTCCAGCCGGCGTTCCCGCTCCGGCCCGGCGCCCCAGGTTGCCGCGGCCGGGCTGGCCGCGTTGCGTCCGGCAGCCTGGCGTTGGAGCGTGGCGCTGTTGCCCTTGCTTTGCGTTGCCCTGGGAGGCGGCACGGCGCGCTGGAGCCAGGGCGTCGCCCTCCTGCTCCTGGGCTTGCTCCTGCTGGTCCGGCCGCCGCAGGCTTCGCTCGGCTGGAAATTCAACCTCATCCTGGCGGGACTCGCCGCCTTGACGCTTACGGCGTTCCTGCCCGCCGGTTGGTTCTCGCGGCCATCCTGGCGCGCCGCCCTGGTGGACGATTTCGGCGCGATCCTGCCGGCCACCCTGAGTCCCCAACCCTGGCTAACCGCCGAAAGCGCTCTGCTCTTCCTGGCCGGCCTCTGCTGGTTTTACCTGCTGGCGACGGTGAACTGGACGCTGGAGGAGCGCCTGCGCGCCGGCCGCATTTTCGGCGGCGGCGTCGTGGCGCTGGCGGGGCTTTTCCTGCTTGTGCTCAAATTGCGCCTCAACGTGCCGTTCTGGCTGACGGAGCGGCATTTCGGGCCTTTTCCCAACCGCAACCAGACGGCCAATTTCCTGGCCGTAGGCGCCTTGCCGGTGCTAGCCTGCGCGCAATTGGCCTGGCGCGCGGGGCGGCGCGGGTCGGCCGTTGCCTGGACGGCCGGGTGGTTGGTGGTGGCGCTGGCGGCTTTCACCAGTTTCTCGCGGGCCGGCGTGTTTTTGCTCTTCCTGGGCACCGGTGTCTATCTGCTCATCCAGGCCAACCGCCTGCGCCAGCGGGAAGCCGCCGCGGTGGCCAATATCCGCCGCCAGTTGGACCGTTGGCGCGGCGTGGCGCTGGCGATCTCGCTGGTCGCGATCCTCCTGAGCGCATTGCTGATTTTCGGCGGGGAAACCCTGGACCGGATCACGCCGGCTTCCGCGACCTCCACGGTTACCGCGGTGACCACGGAGTTCCGGCTGCGCATCCAGGGCGACGCATTGCGGATGATCGCGGCTTCGCCCTGGTGCGGCCTGGGGTTGGGCAACTTTGCCTCCGTCTTTCCGATCTTCCGGGTGAACTCCGCCCTGCCGGCGCGCGCCATTCACCCGGAGAGCGATTGGCTTTGGCTCGCCGCTGAACTCGGCTGGCCCGCGCTCGCGCTGGTGCTGGCGGGGTGTGCGCTGTTGCCGCTCGGCATTTGGCCTTGGCGCCGGGAAGCAGATCGCCCCTTGCGCACGGCGGCGGCGGTCGCCCTGGTGGCGTTCGCCGTGCATAGTTTCGTGGACGTCTCCGCGCATCGGCTGGGCACGTGCCTGTGTGCGTTGTTTGTGCTGGGGCTGGCATTGCGCGGAGAAAGAACCGGTACGCCCGCCTTCCGTCTCCCGGCGCGTTGGCCTGCGCCGCTGTTTCGGGTGCTGGGCCTCGTGCTCGTCCTGGCCGGCGGCACGTGGATCTTACAGGCGCGCGGCTTCGCTCTGCTGCCGGGTGAGCAGCGCATCGAGTCCCTGGAAACCATGGGTGTTTACGCGGCCGCGCGCCGGGATTACAGCGCGGTCGAAAGCGACATGAGCGCGGAACTGGCGCTGGCGCCGCTGCGGTGGAACGCCTACTTCACCCGGGGCGGCGCCCGCGTTTATCTCGGCCGCGATCCGGACTCCGCCGCGGCTGATTTCCGCTGTGCCCGTTATCTGGAGCCGTTCATCGGCGACCTGCCCCTCGACGAGGCCCTGATCTGGCTGGCGGCGGGCCATTCCGCCCTGGCGGTCAATGCCCTGGTTGAAGCCTGCCGGCGAGAGCCCCTTCGCGCCGGCGAATACACGGATCGCGTCTACAGCGTGGCGCCGCAGGACACGGTGTTCCAGGCCCAGCTAAGCAACATCGCGCGGCAGAGTCCCTTGCTCCTCCTGCCCTATTTGAACAACCTGGAGCCGCCGCAAAGCGGAGCCTTCATCGCTGCCTGCGTCCGCGCGGATCCCAACCTGGCCAAGCTCAACCCCGCGCAACGCACGCGGTTCTTTCTATTTTGGGCGCAACGTGGCGATGCCGCCGCCCTGGCCGCCCTGATGCCCCGGCATCCCCAGTGGCAGAAATTGGGTTGGCGCTGGTGGGCGGATGCCTGCGCGCATGGCGGCGCCTACGAGCAAGCGTGCGGCATCGCCGCCCGGTTCGCGACGCCGCCGGTGGTGCCCAATTTGGCAGGCGCGGAGAAGTTGTCCCGGGCGGAATTGGAGGAGCAATCGGACGCGCAGCCCGGCGATGTCGTGTTGTTGTTGCGCCTTTACAACGCGATCCACCAGGACGGTGACGCGTCCGCCGCTCTGGCCGTGCTGCGGCGCGCCGTGGCGCTCCCGGACGCGCCCGCCTATTTGCACTACCTCGAAGCCAGAACGGCCGCCGAAGCGGGGGATTGGCAGGTCAGTTGGAATGCCTGGCAGGATTACCTGCACGCCTGGGCCGTGCAGGAGTAGGAGACCGGTGTATCGCGCTTGCAAACCGGTGCGCAAGGTGGACTCTGGTTTCCCCCTATGAAGTTTCAGAAAGTTTTTGAGTCCTGTTTTCGGCCGGTTTTGCGCGTCCTCATCGGCGCGCTTTTTTGTTTTCCGGCGCTCCAAGCCAAGGAAGCCATCGACTACGTTGACCCTTTCATCGGCACGGGACACATGGGCAAGGATTTCCCGGGCGCGACCGTGCCGTTCAGCATGGTCAAGCTCAGTCCCGATTGCGGTGGCGGGATCAGCTACCACTACAACAGCACGTTTGTGCACGGGTTTAGTTTTACGCACCTGGGCGGCGCCGATGGCGGCGAACTGGGCAATATCCTGGTGACACCGATGACCGGTCCCTTGCAGACCTACGCGGGACAAGGCAAGTCCGGCTCCGGCTACGGCTCGGTCTTCGCCAAGAGCACGGAGCAGGCGTCCGCCGGTTATTACGCGGTGACACTCGATGATTACAAGGTGCGCGCGGAAATGACCGTCGCCCCGCACAGCGGCATCTTGCGTTTTACCTTTCCCGAGAATGCGCAGTCGCGCATTCAGGTTGATTTGGCGCACCGCAACGGCGGGACCTCCTTTCACCAGACCTGCAAAATGGTCAATGATCACACGATCGAAGGCCAGGTCGATTACACCAAAGCCGGCGGCGGTTGGGGCTGCACCTACACGGCCTACTATCACCTGGAGTTCAGCCAGCCGTTCGCCAAATACGGGATGTGGAGCGCGGCACTGCCTGCGGGCTGGAACGCGCCCTCCTTCAAAATGACCCGCACCGAGAATACCAGCAGCGCCGATTTCGTTCAGGCGTGCAAGACCGCGGAGGTGATCCCGGCTTGCCAGGAGAAGGAAGGCGCCCACCTGGGCTTCTACAGTGAGTTTGCGACCAAGCCGGGCGAGACCGTGCTGGTCAAGTCCGGCATCTCCTTTGTCAGCCTGGCCGGAGCGAGGGCCAACCTGGCAGCGGAAATCCCGGACTGGAACTTCGACCAGATCCATCGGCAGGCTCGCGCGGCCTGGTCGAAGGAACTCGGACGCCTGGCGGTGGAAGGTGGGACCGAGGACAACAAGACGATTTACTACAGTGCTCTCTACCGTGCGTTACAGTTCCCGCAGATCGACCAGGACGTGGATGGCAATTATCCCGGCGGGGACTTCAAACCCCATCACGCGGACAACTTTACCAATCGCACGATCTTCAGCGGGTGGGACGTGTACCGGAGCGAGTTCCCGCTGCTGACCTTGCTGGATCCCACGGTGGTTAACGACCAGATCAACAGCATGCTCAGTTTGGCCGAGACCAACGGGACGCATTACTACGACCGGTGGGAAATCATGGGCTATTACAGCGGGATCATGATCGGCAATCCCGAGGTCGCAATTATCAACGATGCCTATCAAAAAGGCATCCGTGGCTTCGATGTGGCCAAGGCTTACGAGGATTCGGTTAACTCGGTGCAAAAATTCGGTTACACGAAACAGGGATACAACCCGGGCAATATCTCCGAGACAACGGAGTACGGGCTCGACGATTGGAACCTGGCGCAACTCGCCGGCGCCCTGGGCAAAAAGGACGACGCGGCGAAGTATCAGCAGTTGGCTACCTCTTACAAACAGATCTTCGACCCCGAGCAGGCGTGGACCTATGACAAGGAGGGCAAGGATGCAAAGCCGGAATGGAAAGGTTGGTTCCGCGCCAAGGACGGTAATGGCAACTTCGTGCCGTGGACCGGCCTGCTGGAGGAAAAAACGACCCGCGAAGCCACCGTCTACCAGGCGGGTTGGACAGTCTATTATGATGTGCCGGGCATGATCCAGTTGGATGGGGGCAAGGACCTCTTTGTCGCCAAGTTGCGCGATTTCTTCGAGCGGACGCCTGACTTCAGCACCTGGAGTCCTTACAGCGGGACGAAGAATCCCTATCACCAAAAGGGCCAGGAACCCTGGTGGAACTCCTACAACAACCCGGTAAACGAGCCGACGGAGCTGATCTCGCTTTTGTTCAATCGCGCGGGTGCTCCGTGGTTGACTCAAAAGTGGGTACGCAAGTCGCAGCAGGTTTACCTCACCGGGCCGGAGGGCATGCCGGGGGATGACGATTGCGGCCAGATGTCCGCGTGGTACGTCTTTGCCGCCATCGGGCTGCATCAAATCTGCGTGGGCGATCTGCGCTTCGAAGTATTTACGCCCATGTTCGACAAGGTCACGCTGACGCTTGATCCCAAGCATACCAAGGGCGGCACTTTCACGATCACGGCGAAAAACAATTCCCCGGACAACATCTATATTCAGTCCGCGACGCTCAACGGGAAGCCGTTTAACCGCTGCTGGCTGAACTACGCTGAGATTACCTCCGGCGGCACGCTGGCACTGGTGCTGGGACCACAACCTAATAAAAGTTGGGGTGTCGAGCCTGGCCTGGCCGCCAATTAGGCGGTTCAGGGCGGCAAGCCGCGCGCATGCTGATGCTCGAGGAACCACTGGTAAGTGGAGGCCACGCCCGACTCCAGCGAAATGCCCGGCTCCCAACCCAACGCCCGCATCCGTGAAATATCCAGCAGCTTCCGCGGGGTTCCGTCGAGTTGCGTCGTATCCCAGATCAGCTCTCCCTGGTAGCCGACCACGTCCCGCACCAGCTCGGCCAATTCCCGGATGGTCACGTCCTGGCCGGTGCCCACATTGATGATCTCCTCCGAACTATACTGCTCCAGCAGCATCAGGCAGGCGGACGCCAGATCGTCGACGTGCAAGAACTCGCGCCGCGGCGAACCCGTCCCCCATAACGTCACGTTCGGGCGGTGCTCGGTCTTGGCGAGATGCAGCTTGTGCATCATCGCCGGCAGTACGTGCGAAGTCTCCAGGTCGAAGTTGTCATTCGGCCCGTACAGATTCGTCGGCATCGCGCTGATGAAATCCGCCTGGTATTGGCGGCGGTAAGCCTGACAAAGCTTGATGCCTGCGATCTTGGCGATCGCATAGGCCTCATTGGATGGCTCCAACGGCCCGCTGAGCAGCATATCCTCGTGCAAGGGCTGCGGCGCGAACTTCGGATAAATGCACGAACTGCCCAGGAAGAGGAGCTTGCGCACACCGGCGTTGAATGAGGACTCGATCAGGTGATTCTGGACCTTCAGGTTATCCAGCAGGAACTCGACCGGATGATCGTTGTTCGCCTTGATGCCGCCTACCTTGGCTGCCGCCACGACGACGTAATCAGGCCGTTGCTCATGCAGGAAATCCCGCACCGAGTCGCCGTACAAAAGGTTCAGCTCCGCGCGCCCACGCGTCACGATCTCCCAGGGTTCTCCCGCCGCCACGCGTGCCTGTAGCGCCCGCACCAAAGCGCTGCCAACCAGGCCGCGATGTCCCGCGATAAAGATTTTGCCAGCCACAAGTGCTCCTTCCGGTAACTGAATTACAAGCGGATGCTCTTGCCGGTCATCTGATCCTTCAAAATAGCCACGTCCGCTTCCGTCATGATGCGGACCAGCTCCTTGAAAGTCGTTTTGGGTGACCAGTTCAACTGCTTTTTGGCTTTGGCGGCGTCTCCGATCAAGAGGTCCACCTCGGCCGGGCGAAAATAGCGGGGATCGATCTCGACGTACTCTTCCCAGTCGAGTCCCACCTGCGCGAAACTCGAGCTCGAGGAATTCGCGGATGGTGTGCGTCTCGCCCGTGGCAATGACGTAATCATCCGGCTGGTCCTGCTGCAACATGAGGTGCATCGCCTCCACGTATTCCGGCGCGTAACCCCAGTCCCGCTTCGAATCCAGGTTGCCCAGATAGAGCTTCTTTTGGACGCCCGCCTGAATCCGCGCCACGGCGCGGGTGATCTTGCGCGTCACGAAAGTCTCGCCGCGGCGGGGCGACTCATGATTGAAAAGGATGCCGTTGCTCGCGTGCAACTGGTAACTTTCGCGGTAATTGACGGTCAGCCAGTAGGCGAAAACCTTGGCGCAGCCGTACGGGCTGCGCGGATAAAACGGCGTGTTTTCCCGTTGCGGCACCTCCTGCACCAGCCCGTACATCTCGCTGCTGCTGGCCTGGTAAAAGCGCGATTTGGGCGACACCAGGTGGATCGCCTCCAGCAGCCGTGCGGTGCCGGTGCCGGTGACATCGGCGGTGTACTCGGGGATGTCGAAACTCACCCGCACGTGACTCTGTGCGCCCAGGTGGTAAACCTCGTCCGCCTGCAATTCATCGATCAGTTTGTAGGTCGAGACGGCATCGCTCAGGTCGCCGTAATGCAGAAATAGGCGGGCGCTGCCACTATGCGGATCCTGGTAAATGGAGTCCAGCCGTTCGGTGTTGAAAGTGGAGGCGCGCCGGATGAGGCCGTGCACCTCGTAGCCTTTGCCTAGAAGCAGTTCAGCCAGATAGGAACCGTCCTGCCCGGTGATTCCGGTGATTAAAGCTTTTTTCGACATGGTGCGTGCAATAGCATATTATTTGCCGTCGCCAAAACAATAACGCCCCCCTTGGGACCGGTTCGCGTGTTTGCGGGCTTGCCTTCGCCGGGGTGGAGCGCGATGAATAGTGATTATGATGAAGAAAATCGAAGCCATCGTGAAGCCTTTCAAGGTGGAAGATGTCAAAGAAGCGCTGGCATCGGTGGGCGTCGAGGGCATGACAGTCAGCGAGGTCAAGGGATTCGGCCGGCAAAAGGGACATACGGAAATTTACCGCGGCAGCGAATACAGCGTGGATTTCCTGCCAAAGGTAAAGTTCGAGGTCGTGCTCTCCGAGGAGCACGTCCAGCGGACGGTGGAAGCGGTCGTGCGGGCGGCCAAGACCGGCAAGATTGGAGACGGCAAGGTGTTCGTCTACAATGTGGAGGAAGTCATCCGCATCCGCACGGAAGAGCGTGGGCTGGAGGCGATCTGACCGTGCCGGCGCCAGAGTGTGCCGCCAATTTTTCGAGGTAAGCCTTGGCAGCGGCGGCCGGAGCGGCTAGATAACCGCCCGTGAGCTATCTCAAGGTCTTAATTCTCGCCATCATCCAGGGAGTTTGCGAACTCCTGCCCGTGTCCAGTTCCGCCCATGTGTTGGTGGCGGCCAAACTGATGGGAATCGTCCCGTCCAGCCCGGAGATGACGTTTCTGCTCGTGATGTTGCACACGGGCACGATGTTCGCGGTCATCGTCTACTTCTGGCGCGCCTGGAAGGAAGATTATTTCTCCTCGCGGGCGGCGTTCGTCGTGACGCTCAAACAGGTGGTTATCGCCACGATTGCCACCGGCATCATCGGCTTCGGCTTACAAAAGGTGATCGAGAAGGTCGTGCTGGGCCATGAGCACGCGGAGGTTGAGGAATTGTTCGACAACATGACGCTGATCGCCGCCTCCCTGGCGGCCGTGGGCATCCTGATCCTCCTCTCCGGCCGCGGACGCAGCGGCGGCACGCTGGAGGTACCTGACGCCAACGCCGGAGCGCAGATCGGCGTGCGGGAATCGCTCGGCATCGGCGCGGTGCAAGGCCTGTGCCTGCCGTTCCGCGGCTTTTCCCGTTCCGGCGCGACGATTTCCACGGGGTTGCTCATGGGGATCACGCGCCAGTCGGCCGAGAAATTCAGCTTTGCCCTGGCGGTCATCCTCACCCCGCCGGTAGTGGCGCGGGAGGGTATGCGTTTGCTCAAAGCGCATCACGCCGATCCCGCGGCGACGAGTTTCGGCGCCATGGCGGCGCCCGGCCTGTTCGGGATGGTCTTCAGCTTCCTGGCGGGTCTGTTGGCCTTGCGCTGGCTGTCCAGTTGGCTGGAATCGGGCAAGTGGCAATGGTTCGGCGGCTACTGCCTGGTGGCGTCAGCCGTGGTGTTCTGGCTGAGCACGCGCGCCTGAGGACGGAGCCCGCGCTTCAGAATTCCAGCCGGTCCCCGTCGCGCGCCGCCGTGATGGCTTGCATCAGCGGCAGCATCTTGCGTCCCAAGGCGCAGATCGCCTCCGTGCGCGCTCCGAACTCCGCGGTAAAATGCGTCAGGCACAACGCCCGCACCGGCTTGTCGGCCAGATAGGCGAAAAGTTCCTCCGGCTCGAAATGTGCCATTTCGCAAATGAGCAAATCGACCGGTTCTGCCAGCAGGGCGTCCAAATCCCGCGGCAGGCCCAGATCCGCTGAATAGACCAGCCGTTTGCCGGTAGCCGGCCACTCGAAAGCCAGGCTGTAAGCGCGAAACCGATCGAGCGCGCCTGGGTCGATGACCTTACGCAAGCCCTCCAGATGGCTTGTCGGGTTCACCGCCACACGCATTCCGTCCAACATCACGGCGTTGCCCGGCTGCTGCTCCCAGCCGATCATCTCGACCGCGTAACCGATCAACTTGGCCGGCAGGTAGACGGCTTCCAGCCAGTTCCGCAACGGATCGATCAATTCCACCGGCAAGTAGACCGGCAGCGGCCGGGAGCGGTTTTCCAGCCAGGCCCCCTGGACCACCATGGGCAAGCCCGAGAGATGGTCCGAATGCCCGTGGCTGATGAAGATCGCGTCCAACGAGGCGAACGGCACGCCCATGGCCTTGAGACGGTGGCTGCAAGGCTCCCCGGCATCGAGCAGCCAGCGGCGCCCGGCCGCCTCTAGAAGGATCGAGGAATGGCAGCGATCCGCCATGGGCCAGCCACAGCCCGTGCCTAGGAAGGTCAATGCGTCCATCGAATAAAAGCCGGCTTTGGGCAGGCTAATTCGGGGCCTGAACCAATGACAATCACTATTTACACTGGGATCTCGGCAGGATGCTGTCGCGCTCCTCCCGGGCAAATAACGCTTGCCCTATCCGGCGCGCATCCGTAAGACAGCCCCCTCATGCGCCTGTCTCCGACCAGCCCCCGCCGCGCTCTGCTCCTCCTGGCGACCTTTCCAGCGCTGCTCCTGGCCACCCCGTCCGCTCCCACTGCCGGGGCGGATACTGCCTCCGGCGTTCAGGCGGCATTCGCCTCGGTGCCGTTGGCCGACGGCTTCGACTTTCCCGTGGGCAAGCCGGATGCCGTTGGCTACCACAAAGCCCGCGGCTTCACTCCCAACGGCCATCTGGGCGAGGATTGGGATGGCAACGGCGGCGGCAACACCGACCTGGGCGATCCCATCTATAGCATCGGCAGCGGCGTGGTCGTCTGGGCGCGCGATATGCGGTCCGGCTGGGGAAACGTGGTGATTCTGCGCCACAGCTTTCGCGACCCCGCGGCGGGAGGAGCCATCGTGACCTTCGACAGCCTCTACGGGCACCTGGACACGATCTTGGTCAGCGAAGGGCAGATCATAATGCGTGGCGAGCAAATTGCCACCATGGGAACCGCGCACGGTTTGTACGACGCGCACCTGCACTTCGAGCTGCACCGCAATACTGCCATCGGCATGTATCGCTCCGCCTTCGCGCGCGATTTCAGCAACTATTACGATCCGACCACGTTCCTGGCTAACCATCGCCGGCTGAGCGGCGGCAGCCGGATCGCGATCGCCCTGCATACCTTCGTGCCGTACCCGGGCGGCGGCGGCCTGCCGCCTTCGGATGGTGCGTACGAGCTGGGCATCAACCATTCGCCTGCCGCGCTGGCGGCTATGAATTCGGCGCATTTGAATAAGTCGGCCTTTGCTATTAAAGCGCACAGTTCGTTCGAGAAGATCGACGACGCCTACCGCTATGATCGTTTCAGCGATCTGCACACCAAGGATACGCCCTGAGGAACCCCGCGGGAGCCAACAGTGAACAGGAATGATGACCCGATTTTGCCTCACCTGCCTCGCCGCATTGCTCGTCGTCTGTCTGGGAGGTTGTGATCGAGGGAACGGGCTGCGCAGCAGCGATAGCCAGTTTCTGGGCCGATGGACCTTCGACCGGCAGTATACGCAGGCGCACATGCCTAAGGACTTGGCCAAAAAACCGGCGGATTGGGGCTGGCAGGATGCACCCGCGGGTGGCTCGCAAACGGAGGCTGCCTCTATCGCCGCCAACGTCAACGGGATGATGAACAATACGCTCAAGCCGATGCTGACCGAGCAGCTCTTAGCTCAGATGGACGGACAAACCTTCAGTCTCACCCCCAAATTGATCACGAGTAGCTCTGGCAAAGCGCAAACCTACCGGGTCATCGAGCGAGCGACCGCCAACAGTTGGAGCGTCAAAACCTCGGACGGCGAGATTGCAACCTACACCAACGAAGACGGGCGATTGGTGATACCCACGACCGGCGACGTGCATTTTAAGCTCTACTTCAAGCGGGTGAGCCAATAAGGTTTGCGGGTGGATAAAGGCGCACCCGCCCGGGTCAGGCCGCAGCGGGTTGTGCTTCCAGCCAGGCCAGCGCCTTATCGTAGCTGCACCTGGCCAGGTAATGGGCCAACTCCGGCGGCACGGCGGCGGGGAGTTGGCTTTGCAACGCACCAATCCTTTCCGAGGCACTCTGCAATTGCGCGAGATGCGCCCGGGGATCGCGTTCGCGGCTGGCGCGGTCGCCGATGACCGTCAGGCGTTCGCGCAAGGCGGCAATGAGCGCGGGGTAGAGCACGGCGGCGGTAGACATGGCGGACGGCGCTTGAGTTGAAGCAGGAGCAAAGCCGCATAAGCTGGACGGAGCAAGCGTAAACGCCGGCCACCGGGCACGGTCCCGACCCAATCTTCTACTTTGGCCCCCGTCTTTTTAGAGCGCAGCTCCGGCGCGCCCGGCACCGTCCAACGCCCGCTCGTCAAAATCTGCGGCATCACGCATCCGGCGGACGCCGAACTGGCGCTGGGACTCGGCGCGGACGCGCTCGGGCTCAATTTCTACCCCAAGTCCCCGCGTTGCCTCGATCTGGTCCGCGATGCCGCGTGGTTGCGAGCCCTGCCGGCGGCGACGCGCAAGATTGCCGTCCTCGTTAATGCGGAGCGCGCGCTGATTGACCGGCTTCTGGGCGAAGGCTTCGTGGACGCCATTCAATTGCACGGCGACGAGGACGTGGCCTTTTGCGGCGAGCTGGCCGACGCGGGTATTCCATTCATCAAGGCGCTGCGGCTGCGCGATGAGAGCCTCCTGGCGCTGGGGCCACCTTTCCACACACCGTTTCTGTTGCTCGACTCCTATCAACCGGGCGCTTATGGCGGGACGGGGCAGCCGGCGGACTGGGCGCTGGCGGCGCGGTTCGTCGCGAGCCAGCGCGCTGGCCATTGCATCCTTCTCTCCGGCGGCTTGACGCCCGAAAATGTGGCCGGCGCCCTGCGGCAGGTGCAGCCGGACGGGGTGGATGTGGCGAGCGGCGTGGAGGGTACAGCGGGGCCGCGCCGCAAAGATGCGGCGCGTCTGCGGGAATTTTTCGCGGCCGTTCGCGAGGTAGTGCCGGCTTCGGCGGCCGGTGGTACGGCGGCCTGAAAAAGGGCCGCCACGCAGGGCTCGCCGCGACGTTTTACAGAGAGAAATCGTTCCTGGAACGAAAATCACGGCGGGGCTGGTTCGCTTCCTGCTTGAGGAGGTAGGCGCCACCGATACCGTGATTTCCAATCCATGAATTATTCCCGCAATCTACCTGTTGTTTGCTCCCTCCTGTTGATGGCGGGATCTGTTGTCGAGCTCCGGGCGCAGTCACCGGCCTTGCGCGGAGCAGCGCCGGACGCCGCTCCCGCCGCGGCCGCGCCGGCGCCCATCGCTCCGCCTCCAGCCGCGCCGGCAGCAGCCGCCACCAGCCCGGCGGCCTTGCCCGCGGCCGGACCGGTGGCGCCGGACGGCACGCCCGCCCCGCTCGACCCGAATGCCGCGGCGCCCATTGCGCCCCCGACTTCCACTGCTTCCGTCACCGGGGCGCCGGGACCGGCGGCTCCAGTCGATGCCGGGGCGGCGACCGCAAACCCAGGTGGAGCGCGGGCCCGCGAGTTTCAAGGCGACGATGTGGGCCAGGTCCTGCGGCTGCTGGCGCGGCAAGCCAAGATCAGCATCGTGGTCAGCGCCCAGGTGACTGGCACGATCAGCATGCGGTTGGAGGACGTCACGGCCATCCAGGCCATCCAGGTGATCTGCGAGAATCAGAACTACGACCTGACGCAGAAGAACGGCATCTACTATATCAAGACCGCGGCGGAGAAAGCGGCGGAGCCGACGGAAGGTGACTACTTTACCTTCAGCTACGCCCGGGCGACGAACATCGTGCCGCTGCTGACGAGTCAACTCAAGTCCAAGGCGTCACCGCCGCAGATCGATGAGCGGACGAACACCGTCTTTTATCAAGAAGCCAAATCAAACCTGGCGGCCATCCACGAGTTCCTGGAGCGCGTGGACCGCCCGACACGGCAGGTGATGATCGAGGCGCGGCTGGTTGAAGTCACGGCCAACCCGCAGCAAAGCTATGGCATCAACTGGGGCGGCGTGACGGGCAGCGCGGGTGCGCCCAAGACCTTCAAGTATGCCGGTAGCGGCCTTGGTACCGATACGGTCACCACGTCCACAAATCCGACGACGGGGCAGGTGACGCAGACGGCGCAGCTCGGCACGCTTCCCACTGTCAACACCACCAGCGGGTCTTTGGTTGGCACCGATTTCCTGCGCACGGGCAACCTCAGCCAATTCTTCAACACCTTGGGCGGCCAGTTCGCCATTCTCAGCGTGCCGCAGCTTTCGGCGACGTTGCGCTTCCTCAACGAGGATCAGGACACCGAGTTCCTGGCCAACCCGCGCATCGTGACGGCGGACAACCTCGAGGCCACGATCAAGATCACGCGCAATCAACCGGTGCCACAGCTCAACTTCAACGAGCAGACGGCGACAGCGGTCTTCGGTGGCTTCACGGACAAGACCTACGGCAACACGCTGATCGTCAAGCCCTCGATCAATAAGGATAACTTCGTTACGCTCTCGGTGAAGCCGGAAATCAGCAACCATGTGGCCGATTCGGTCTTCAACTTCGCCGGCGCCACGGTGACGAGCCCGATCATCGATACGCGCACGCTGGAGGCGAACGTCCTGATCAAGAGCGGCTGCACGCTGGCCATCGGCGGTTTGCTGCAGGATGAAACAAGCAAGGGCACGACCAAGGTCCCGCTGCTCGGCGACATTCCCATCCTAGGCTACCTGTTCCAGGAGCACCTGAACTCGCGCACGAAGCGCAACCTTTTGATCTTCGTCACGCCGACGATCATCAGCCAGCAGTTCGGCACCGGACTCGAAGATCAGATTACCGGCCTCAAGAACAGCAATCGCGACGAGTACGCCGACCCGCATGGCTGGCGCAACAGCGCCAAAGGGACGCTGCACCTGGTCAAGCCTTCAAATAAGCAGTTGGCCGCCGAATACCCGGCGCCGGGTGACTGCAACACGAACGTCAACTTCAAGGAAACCGCGAACGCCCGAGGGGACTAGAAGAGCCGGAGTGCGCATCGTGCAGTCTGATCCTTACCATCGCTCACGCAGTCCCGCAGCGTTTGCGTCAAACGTGAACCACCAACTTTGTTCGAGTCAATTCGATGTAATGAGACGTCTCCAAAGCCGCGACAATGGCAGGGAGATTCGGAACCAACAACGCTTCGAGATCGACGTTTGTGATGTTGCCGGTGGAAATCAGCAGCAACCGGTCTGGTTGGCCGGCCAGTAGAAACGTGTTCACGAAATCGGCGTCCTTGGTGACAACGACCCGGCCTTCCCGCCACGCCAGCGAGTTCAACTTCGTATCTGCGGTGGCGTTACCTTCCGGCAGATCCAAGGTGTGGAGCGCGTCGTGTCCGACGTCCTGCAACCAACGAGCAACCCGGCGCGGGAGTTGCGCATCCACCAGAAACTTCATGCCGCGAGCGGTTCCAGACGCTTGGTCTGGCTGAGGCGTGCGGCAAAGGCCAGCACCGCAAGGATATCGTCGCGTTCCAAATCTTCGTAATCTCCGAGAATTCCCTCCGTTGTCATCCCGGCGCTCAACAATTCGAGGATCATCTCGACGGGATAGCGCAAGCCTCGGATGGTCGGCTTCCCGTGGCAGACTTCGGGCAGAATGGTAATGCGGTCGAGGAGGCTAGCCATGACTGGCTAACCTCTAAGCGGGAGAGCCGATTACGCAACTGTTGTCGCTTGCCACGCGTCCAACTTCGTTGTCTTGCAGTCCCGCGATTCGCGTTTTGCCCGGGCGAAAGATAAGGTGGCGCTCTATGTCGTCACCTTATCAAATTGCGGTCCTGGCCGGAGACGGGATCGGGCCGGAAGTCATGGTCGAGGCGCGGCGGGTCCTGGACGCCGTGAGCGCACGGTTTTCGCTCGATTTGCGCTTCGAGGAAGCCTGCGTCGGCGGCGCGGCGATCGATCAGGCCGGCGAAGCGCTCCCGGCCTCGACCCTCCAAACCTGCGCCCAGTCTGCGGCTATTCTATTCGGCAGCGTTGGCGGACCAAAATGGGAGACATTGCCGCCGGCGCAACAGCCGGAGCGCGCCGCCTTGCTGCCGTTGCGCCAGCACTTCGGCCTGTTCGCGAATCTGCGGCCATCGGTCTGCTATCCGTCGCTGACGCATGCGTCGCCCTTGCGCCCCGACATCGTGGCCGGCGGTTTCGACGTGCTTTGCGTGCGCGAACTGACGGGCGGCCTGTATTTCGGCCAACCCAAGTACACCGATGCCACGGCGGCCGATCCTTTTGCCGTCGACACGATGATTTACCGGCGCAGCGAGATTGAGCGCGTCACGCGCCTGGCCTTCGCCGCCGCGCTGGCGCGCCGGGGAGAGTTGGTTTCCGTCGACAAGGCGAATGTCCTGGAATGCAGCGTTCTGTGGCGCCGGACGGTTGTGGAAATCGCCGCCGAGCATCCGGCGGTCAAGTTGAGCCACCTGTACGTCGATAATGCCGCCATGCAATTGATCCGCCGGCCGCGGGACTTCGATGTGGTGCTGGCGGAAAACTTGTTCGGCGACATCCTGAGCGATGAATTGGCCATGCTGACCGGTTCGTTGGGCATGTTGCCGAGCGCTAGCCTGGGGTCCGGCGGCGGGGAACGCGGCCCGTTTGGCTTGTATGAGCCAAGCGGCGGCAGCGCGCCGGATATCGCCGGGAAGGGGATTGCGAATCCCATTGCGCAGATTCTTTCGGCGGCGTTGCTGTTGCGCCACTCCTTGGCCGAGGAGGAGGCGGCGGCCGCGATTGAAACGGCGGTGCGCGCGGCCATCGACGACGGTTTCCGCACGGCGGATATCTTCGCGGGCGAAGGCCGCAAGGTGGGTACGCGGGAGATGGGCGATGCGGTCCTCGAGCGGCTGGAGAGTTAACGCAGCGTGCGGTCGTGCCGAGGTAGGGACGGCTCTCCGAGCTGTCCCAAGATGTTTGGCAGGAATCCAGTCGCGGAGAGCTCTTGCAGTGAGCAACCTCGCCAGACAATTTGGGACCGCTCGGAGAGCGGTCCCTACCTTTTTTGGAGCCGCTGCGCGGCGGGTTCACTCACCCTCGTTCCTTCGCCCGCAAGGCAAACCAGGCCGCAATATAGCCGAGCAGCGACCACAGCAAAAGCTTGCCAGCGGCGACATACCCGAATCGGCTGCCATCGTAAGTCTTGCCCATGGCCAGCGCGTTGCGCGCGATGGTCCCGGCTTCATCCAGACGGTCGGGCGGCAACGTCCGTTGTAGCGAACGCAGTTCCAGATCGCGGAGGTGGTCGCCGGCTTTGCGGCGGTTGTTGTACATCGCGCCGCCGATCGGGCGGTGCCAGAAGGCGCCGACATCCATCATCGTTTGCGCGGCATAGCTGGGCATCGCGTTCGTCAGCAGGAAAACGCCCCGGCCCGACATCTGGTTGGTCTCCACCACCAGGCCCGAAAACAGGATTTGCGGGATCAAGACCAACGGCACGATCATGACCGCCTGCATCGTGCTGCGGGCCAGCGCCGAGATGGCGAAGCCGATCCCGACCGCGCTGAAAGCCGTGCAAAGCACACTGCCCATCTGCCAGAGGGCGGAGCCGTCCAGGCCGCGTTCGACGCCGTCGTCCGGGCTGGGATACAAGATCCAGCGCGCGCCCCACAGGCAAAGATAGAGAAAGACGCCTTGCAGCGCGGTGACGCCGCCCAGCAGGGTGAATTTGCTGAGCAAATAGGAATGCCGGCTCAAGCCCGCCATCCGTTCGCGCCGGTAGATGGCGATTTCCCGCACGATCTCTTGCGCCGCGTTGCTGCAACCGAACCACAAGGTCGCCAAGTACGTAAAAAACAGGCTGAGCGATGTGTCGTCAGTCACCCACGCCACGAGCAGCGCGATGATGAGCGGTTGGCCGAAAAGGATGAGGAAATTCTTCCAATCAGCCCGGAGAATGGCCCACTGCCGGCGCAGCAAGACCGGCAGCGCGGCGGCAGGCCGTTGGCGCACGGACGAAACGCGGCTGGCCGCCACCGCGGGCGTGGCTGCCAGCAAAGCGGCACTGCTGGCGAATCCGAGCTTTTGGAAATCCGTGCGCCAATCCGCGGCCGGACGCTCCTCCAGCCGGTCATAAAGCATCGTGAGCTTCTGCACGCCGAAATGATCCCGGGCTTCCTGCGCTCCGCCGGCGAAGACCAGTTTGCCGCTGGACACGATAAACAGGCGGTCGGCCAGGAAAACGTTTTCCATCACATGCGTCGTGCAGACGACCGTGCAGCCGCCATCCGCCAGGTAGCGCAGCAATTCCATCATCTTGAACTCGGTCGCGGGGTCCAGCCCGCTGGTGGGTTCATCGAGGTAAAGCACGGACGGGCGGCCCAGCAGTTCGACGCCCACGCTCACGCGCTTGCGCTGGCCGCCGGAAAGCCGGTGAATGGGCGTGCGCAGGCGCTCGTCAAGCCCGAGCCGCACCGCGGTCTGGGCGACCAGCTTGGAAATCTCGCGCGCCGGAGTGCCGGCCGGGAGACGCAGCTTCGCGCTGAAGAGCAGCGCCTGCCGGACGGTCAATTCAAGGTGAACGATATCGTCCTGCGGCACGTAGCCGAGCACGGAGCGCAAGCGTTCGTAGTCGTCGTAGAAATCCGCGCCATCGTAGCGGACGGAACCGGAGTCGGCCGGCCGCAAGCCGGTCAGCGTATCGAGCAGGGAACTCTTGCCGGAGCCGCTGGGCCCGAGGATGGTGACGAATTGCCCGCGCTCGATGCGGAGCGTGATGTCGTCCAGAATGGAAACTGGCCCGGCTTGTTTGCGCACATGGCGCGCTTCGATCTCGACTCCGGCCAGGCCGGACGTGCGTTCCAGAGCCCGGCCGTCGAAGCGAAAGTAGAACGGCCCCATCTGGAGCTGATCGCCGATGACGAGCAGATGTTTTTCAAAACGGCGGCCATTGACCAGCGAGCCGGCGCGGCTGCGTAAATCGGTCACCTCGTAGCCGCCGGGCGATTGCTCGATGGTCGCATGCTGCCGGGAAATGCTGGGGTCGGCCAGAATGACGTCCACCTCGCCGGCTCGCCCCAGCCGGACAGTGCCGCCCAGTGGAATGACCTCGACCTCACGCCCCGCCAGCAGCACTTGGGGACGGGCCTCGGCGACGGCAGCGGCCGGTGCCGGCACAGCTTCCGCCGCGAGCGCGCCGGGCGGTGGCCCGAACCCGTAATAAACCAGGACCGGGCCGATGTGCAGGCGGTCGCCCGGCAGGAGCGGCGTCGGCACCTCGCAGGAGATGGCCGCGCCGTTGATCTTGGTGCCCCAATGGCTGCCGAGATCCTCCACGGTGCAACGGTCGCCCCCGTCCCAGATCAGGCGGCAGTGCCGGCGGGAGATTTCCGGATGTTTGAATTGCAGGTCCGCCTCCGTGGACCGGCCGATCACCGTCTCACCCGCCGTCAGTTCGTAGGTGGCGCTCGGCAGACCGGAAAGCAGCGTCAAGACGGGCGCCGGATGCTCGGCGGCAGCCTCCAATACGCGCTCGACCGACGCCTCTTCCGAGGTTTGATCGGTGGAGAAGGGAGGTTCCGGCGCCGGTTGCCCGGTGGAAGCTGACGTTGGCATGAAGAAGAGCGGCGAGTCTACGGGACCACCGCCCAAATTTCCACGACGCGGTTCTTCCCGGCATCGCTCGCGCTGAACAGCGTGGAGCCGCCCATGGCCACGGCATGCATGACGTTCTGGAAGCCGCATTTATCGCGCAAGGCTTCCAGCACGCTGCGCGCGCGGCTGAGCGATATATCGCTGTTCACCTTGTCGCTGCCCTTGGGATCGGCATAGCCGAGGACGACGAAGACCACGGTGGGATCGTCGAGCAACTGCTTGATGGCGGCCGCCTGGACCTGGCGCTTGAGCCGCTCGATGTCCGCCGGGTGCGCGGTGGTTTCGCCCTTGGCGAACGGAAAGGTCAGGACGCGGCCCATTTTCCGCGCATGATCGACGCTGGCGTAGAGCTTATCCTTACTCGCCGGGGTGAGGTTTGGCATCAGGTCGATGCGTTGCAGGACCTGGGCGCGAACGGCGGCGTTGGTGGGATCGTTGACGTCGAAATTGAGCGGCGCGTTCGCATCCGCCGGCGGTGGGGGGACGTTGTTGTTCTCTGCCTCGGCCGGGGATGGAGGATTGGCTGCCGCGGGCGGGATGGTCGGAATGGGGCCCGCGAGTTCCTTGGCGGGACCGATGGGGGGATTCTCCAGGTTCTTGGCTTCCGCCACAGAGACGATCGGCCGGTTGGCGAAGTTTTCCACCGCGGCCGCCCGGGGCGATGTCTCATCGTCTCGCTGCCGCGCGGAACGGGTGAAAGCCCAGGTGAGCAACGCGCCGCCGCCCAGAACGAGGATGCCCAGCACGGCGAGCGGCAGCAGGTTGGGATGTTGCTGGCGGCGCTTGAAGAACAGCGTTTGATCCGGATCGATCTCGTCGGTCGGCTGGCGAAGCGGATCATCCGGCGGCATTTCCGGGGAGGATAACTGCGGGCGCGTCCGCGTGGAAGCGCCAATTGGCCTAGCAAGGCCGCCCTCTGAAACAGAGCGGAGAAAAATCGGGCTGGTGGGATTCGAACCCACGGCCTCTGCGACCCGAACGCAGCGCTCTACCAAGCTGAGCCACAGCCCGTGGCTCACACCATGGCGCACTTCCCCGCGCGATCAAGCGCATTCGTGCTATTCTCGCGATCCCGGCCTTCCGGCATGAAAGTTGCCCTTCTACAGCGTCATGGCTCCAGCCCGCAGGCAGACTTTTCTCTTCGTTCTCTGCGCCGCAGTGCTGCTCGCGGCCGGGTACACATGGGGCTACACGAGGGCTTTCACGCAGTACTACTGTTTATCCGAGTTGATGGACCGGGAGACGCTCGATCTGGAGTTTAACAGCCGTTTACTGCACTATGCCGACCTGCATCAACTGGAGACTGTCCGGGCGAAGTTGTTCACTCGTTTGTCCGAGGAAGTCCATTACGTCAACGAGATCATCGCTTCCTCCAAGGACCGCACGATGGAGCCAGAAGCTGCCGCCAGCCTGCAACACGCGCGCGCCGCATTGAGCCCGCAGCGGAACTGGGGCAATCTGGCCGCGAACGTGGCCCCGCCAGTGGTCCAGCAGCCGGAGAACGCGGTAACTCAGGCGCCGGCAAAAACTCCCGCGCCAGCGATGGTGCCATAGGTGCTGTTTTCAGGCCAGCGGCAGCCGGAAAACAGCCACGGCCGCCAGATCGTCCGAAAACGCCTGCCCCTCGGAGAAATCCCGGAGCCTGGCCAGCAGGTCCTGGAGGAATCTTCCCGCCATTCCCGTCGTCAACGGCCGCTGCGCGCTCCCGGCGACCGCCCCCGCGCGTTCCTCGAAGGCAGCCAACTCCATCCGCTCGCCCGCCGGGTTCACCGCATCGTATAAACCATCCGTAAACAGCAGCATGCCGTCGCCCTCCGCCAGCGTCAGCAGATCTTCGGCGGGCTCGAAATCGCCGCGCAACCCCAACGGCGGACATTGCGAGCGGATCGACTCGACCTGGCCGGCGGCGCGCAGCACCAACAAAGGCGGATGACCCGCGCCCGCCATCGCCAGGCTCCCGCTCGCCGGGTCCAGGGCCACGCCCATGGCCGTCAGCAGCGAACGCCCCTTGAAGGTGGCCCGGAAATCCGCGTGCACGATGCGCAGGATTTCCGCGGGCGAGCTCGCTTCCGCGGCCGCGTGCCGGAACAGCAGTTTGGCCAGGGCCGTCAGCAGCGCCGCCGAAGCGCCGTGTCCGGTCGCGTCCGCGATCCAGAAAAAGATCCGGCCATCCGGCAGCCGCAGCCAATCGTAAATGTCGCCGCCGACCTGAATGACGGGCTGGTAATGCGCCGCCAGGTCCCAGCCCGCCAGCGCGGGCAGGCGTTGCGGGATGATGGTCTGCTGGGTCAGGCGGGCCGCTTCCAGGTCCCGTTCGAGTTCGGTGCGCCAATCGGCCAACTCCTGGTTTTTCTGTTGGAGCTGCCGCCGGAGATTGCTCAGGCGCAACTGCGTTTCGATCCGGGCCGTCAGCACCTCGGGATGAATGGGTTTCGTGACGAAATCGCTGGCCCCGGCCTGGAGGCAGAAGACCTCCTGTTGTTCGCCGGACATGCCGGTGAGCATGATGATGGGCAACTGCGAGACGTCGCTATGCAAGTTGGCGCGCAGATGCTGGCAGACTTCCGCGCCATTGAGGTCGCCGGGCATGGCGTAATCCAGGAGCAGGAGGTCGGGTAATTGCTCCTCGATCTGTTCAATCGCCTCCTGGCCGCCGCTGGCCTGCCGGCAGCAAAACCCGGCATTTTCCAAAGTCCGCACCAGCACGGTGCGGCTGAGGCGCTCGTCATCCACGATCAGGATGTCCGCGGCTAGTTCACTCATAAATGTGTTCACCGCTCGGAGGGAAGCGCGGCACCGTTCCAGCTTCGACGGTGGACCGGATCCCGTTCGGCTTTTCCTTTGCCCGCCGCGACGGAGTCCATTATAAGCATTGTCAGCGGCAGGTCGATGCGATAATAGAGCCGTGATCGCCGCCAGCACCTGAACCTATCTATGACGCGCCCGTTGCCGCTGACTTTCACCTGCCTAGCCTTGCTGTCGCTTTCCGCCTGTCACAACGGCCCGGACAACGGCGATCAGCAGGTCGGCTTTCATGGGACGCAGAAACCCGTGGTCAAGACCCAGACGCAGACCACCAAGCTGCCCGATCCCGACGAGACCGCGGCGGACAATCCGCCGCCGCCCGCTCCCAGTCAGCCGCCGGCTCCAACGACCTCAGCGCCGCCGGCCCCGCCCAAGGTCGATTACCCCTATGGCGTGCCGGTGCAAAACAAGGCCGGCTATGTTACCAGCCCGTACGCGCCGGACTCCGGCTACGTGGACGTGCGTGGTTTTGCCCCGGGTCAGGAAGTGCGGGACCCGTACACGAACAAGATTTTCCTCGTGCCCTAAAAAGCGGCGCGTCCTGGCGCCTGGCCGGAGAGGTTTGTCCCTTTGCAGTTCGAGCAGCTAGCCATTTTTGGGCCTGGTCTGATCGGCGGGTCGATTGCGCTGGCCGCGCGCGAAGCCACGCTCTGCCAGCGCATCGCCATCTGGAGCCGGGATGCGGCGGAGCGGGCGGCCGCCACCCGGGCGCAGTTGGGGGAGATTGTCACGGACGATGCCGCGGAAGCGGTGCGGGGCGCGAACCTCGTGATCCTGTGCACACCGCCGCAAGTGATGGCGGAAGTCGGCGCGATGATCGCACCGCATTTGGCAGTGGGCGCAGCCATTAGCGACGTCGCTAGCGTCAAGGCCGGTGTGGCGCTCCCGTTGACGCAGCTATTTCAGTCTGGCGAGGATGGCCTGAGCCGCTACGCCGGGTCGCATCCGATGGCCGGCGCGGAACACAGCGGCCTGCCGGCCGCGCGCGCCGACTTGTTCCGGGGCGCCTGCTGTTTTTTGACCGCGGACGAGCAGACGGCGCCGGAAGCGGCCGGGATCGTCCGTGATTTTTGGCGCGGTCTGGGTTGCGTGCTGCGCGACGTGTCGCCCGCGGCGCACGATGAAACGGTGGCCTTGCTCAGCCATTTGCCGCACGTACTGGCGGCGGCGCTGGTCAGTTTTGCGGGCGAGCAGCCGGCGCTGGCGCTGGATTGCGGCGGGCCTGGTTGGCGGGATATGACGCGCATTGCCGGGAGCTCGCCGGATTTATGGACAGAAATCTTGAGCCGCAACCGCGCTCCGGTTACTAATGCGTTGGAAGGCTTGATCGCCAAGCTGCGGGAAGTGCGGGCGCACTTCGAAATCGGGCAGGAAGCGAATCTGCACGCCTTTCTCGCCGAGGCCAAAATCCGGCGGGAAAGCCTGGCACGGGGAAGCCGCGGAGCGAACAGGAAGGACGAATAAGGAACGTGCGCGACAAAGCTATGCGATCAGAATTGCGGGTGAAGCGGGCGCCGCTCATCCATGCCGAAATCCAGGTTCCCGGTGACAAGAGCATTTCTCATCGTGCCGCGATGCTGGCGGGTTTGAGCAACGGCGTCTGCGTGTTGCAGGATTTCTCGCTGGGCGAGGACTGTCTGTGCACCGTTAACGCCATGCGCGCCCTCGGGGTGCAGATCGATCAAAACGAGGCGGAGCCAACTACGCTGATCGTGCGCGGCTGCTACCGGGAATTGACCGCGCCCAAGCACGCCATCCAGTGCGGCAACTCCGGCACGACGATGCGTCTCCTGGCGGGGCTGCTCGCCGGCCAGCCGTTCCAAAGCCGGCTGGTGGGCGACGAATCGCTCTCCCGCCGCCCGATGGGCCGGATCATCACGCCGCTCGAACAGATGGGCGCCAGCATCAAGGCCGAGGGCGCCAACGGTTGCGCTCCGCTGCTCATCGAGGGCGCGAGGCTGCGCGGGATCGATTATCATTTGCCGATGGCCAGCGCGCAGGTCAAGAGCGCCGTGCTGCTCGCGGGCCTCTTTGCCGCTGGCTTGACCAGCGTCACCGAACCCGGTCAGAGCCGCGACCATACCGAGCGCCTTTTGGAATATTTCCTGGTCAAGTTCGACGAGGAAGAGCCGCGATTGGACGAGGCCGAGCCGCGCAAGATCAGCCTCGCCGGCGGTCAGATGCCGGAATCGCGCAATTTCACGGTGCCGGGGGATATTTCCAGCGCGGCGTTTTGGCTGGCAGCTGCCGCGGCCCAGCCGGGCGCGCGTCTCCTGGTCAAGAACATCGGCCTCAATGACACCCGGACCGGCGTGCTCTCGGTCCTGCTGCGCATGGGCGCGCACGTTCATGAAGTCGTCGAAGACATCGAGCAAATCGAGCCGAGCGGCCTGGTGGAAGTCGAAGGTGCGCGGCTGCACGGCACGGTGGTGGAAGGCCGCGAGATCCCGAACGTGATCGATGAAATTCCGATTATCGCCGTGCTGGGCGCGCTCGCTTCCGGCCAGACGGTGATCCGGGACGCCGCCGAGTTGCGCGTCAAGGAGACGGATCGCTTGAGCGCCTTGTGCACGAACCTGAAGGCAATGGGCGCGCAGGTGGAGGAGTATTCCGACGGACTGATCATCACGGGCGGACGGCCCTTGCACGGGGCGCACCTCCCGAGTTACGGGGACCACCGCATCGCCATGGCGTTTGCCATCGCCGGTTTGTTCGCCGAGGGCGAAACCGTCATCGAAGACTGCGCTTGTATCGAGACTTCCTATCCCGGTTTCGCGGAAACCCTGGAGACCATCATCGCGGCGTCCACCTCCGGGGCGCCTTCGACCCCGGTGCTTTCCGATGTGCGCCAGATCCTGCCACTGGAAGAAGACGACGCCCTGGGCGGCCGCCGGGTGCGGGTCGGACGCGATGGCGAATAAATGAGGCTGGCGTCCGCGGGACGTCTGGTTTGCCAAAATTGACATCTCCCTTCCATCTGGTCATTGCGATTGACGGTCCGGCGGCTTCGGGCAAGAGCAGTGTTGCGCGAGCCTTAGCGCAACGCCTGAAATTCGGTTACGTGAACTCGGGTGCGCTCTATCGAGCGGCTACCTGGTTTGTCCTGGAGCAGGGTGTCGATCCCAGCGAGTCCGCGGCGGTGGCTGGCGCGCTGACCGGGGCGGAGATCGTTTGCGGCTTGCAGGACGGGGAATCGTATATCCGTCTCAACGGTATCAACCCGGAGCCGTTCTTGCGTGCTACCCGCATCAACATGGCGGTTTCCGCAGTGTCGAGCGTGGCGGAAGTCCGCGCGCTGCTGACGGCGCGGCTGCGCAGTTTCGCCGAAGACTCCGACGTGGTGATGGAGGGGAGGGACATCGGTTCCGCCGTTTTCCCGCAGACGGCCTACAAGTTTTACATCGACGCTTCCCAGGAAGTGCGCGCTCAACGGCGGGCGCAGCAAGAGGGCGGGGGCAGCGATGAAATTGCCACGCGCGATTTCAAGGATTCGACCCGGCGCGCCTCGCCGCTGGTGCTCGCGGAAGATGCCCATGTGGTCGACAGCTCCCGCCTGACGATTGACGGCGTGGTGGGCGAGATCATCGGCCGCCTCAAGCTGAAAGGCCTGACCATCCCGGCGGCGGGATAGAGCGCTTGCAAGTACCGGCGTTCCGTCCGATGCGTTGTCGCCGATGAACCCGACCTACTGGTTTTTCCTGCGCTTGGCGGACCTGATCGCGCGAACGTGCTTTTCGCTGGAAGTCATCGGCCGCGAGAATATTCCGGCGCGGGGTGGCTGCTTGCTGGCCATGAACCACCAGAGTTACCTCGATCCGCCCCTGGCCGCGCTGGCCTGTCCGCATCCCATTCATTTCCTGGCGCGCAAGACCCTGCTGAAGTGGCCGCTGCTCGGCCCGATTTTTCCCGACTTGAACGTCATCCCGGTGGATCAGGATCGCCCGGATATGAGTGCGCTCAAGAACGTCATCCGGCTCGTACGCGCCGGCGAAACGACGATTGTGTTCCCGGAAGGCGCGCGCACCCTGGATGGCCAATTGCAGCCGGCGCAACCCGGCATCGGCCTGATTATCGCCAAGACGCTCGCTCCGGTGGTGCCGATGCGCGTTTTCGGCGCGTTTGAAGCGATGCCGCGCAATGGATCCCGCATCCGGCTGACGCCCATCAAAGTGAAGATCGGCCGCCCGCTCGCCTTTACGTCCGCGGAAGTCGCCGGCAGTAAAGCGCTGGAAGGGCGCGAGTTGTATCAAGCGCTGAGTGAACGGGTCATGACCGCGATCGCGGCCATCGAGTTGCCTTAGGCGCCTGGCAGCGCCTCTCCAGGTTAATCCTCTCTACCCGCCGTCGCCGGCGATACTGACCGTAGCCTTGAACGATCCGCCGACGCTGTAATTTGCGCCGGCCTTGACCTTGAAGATCACCGTCTCATCCGGACGCGGTGTGGTGGAAGGTATCGGCACCACTTTGACCCCAATGCTGGCCGCGCCAGCGGGAATCGTGACCGAATCGGTGATCGACGCGAGGGTTTCGCCTTGCGTGACGAGGTTGTAATCCGTCCCCCGTACCGCGGTGCTATGGGGGGCAATCCTGAAAAGCACCGTCAAGGACTGGCTATTGTCGCTGCCGGTGCGCGTGATCTTGAAGCGCGCATTGTTGTTCCCGGCGAAGGCCGCCACGTCGTCGGACGCAATGACGTTGACCGTCGCGGTCCCCGTCACCGGAGGTGGAGTGCCCGAGCTACTGCTGCTGATCGTCAACCCGGACGGCGTGCTGGCTGTCAAATTGTTGGCGGTCACGGTAATCGGCCCCGTCACCGCCCCGGAAGGGACCACGGCGGAAAGGGAATTCGTCGAAGCAACCGCGAAGCTCGTGGCTGGAACGGCCGCGCCGTTCGCCGCGGTGAAATTCACCGCCGTCGTGCCCACGAGATGATCGCCTTCGATCTCGACCGTGTCGCCGGCGCTGGCAGTAGCCGGGGCGAAGAGATTGGGTTGCGGTGCGGGCAGCGGCAGCGCCAGATCAATCTTGAAGATGGTCCCGGCGGAACCTTGCAAGCCGGCGGTGGTGCCATACAGCTTCCCGTCATCACCCTGGATCAGGCCGGCATCGGGATAGCCCCCATCGCTGCCGGTGCCGGAGAAGCTGTAAAGCACATTGAACCCGCCGCTCGGCGTCATCTCGAAAATCGTGCCGGCGCTCGAGTCGCCGCCCTGGTTCGTCGTGCCGTAAAAGTTGCCGTCGCTCGCCTGCAACAGGCGGCCATAGGAAAGATATGCGTCGGGCGCGATGGCGGTAAATGAATACAACGGAGTCAGCGTCGCCGTGGTGCCCGCGATGGCCATCCGGTAAATGACGCCGCCCTGTCCCGCTCCGCCGTTTTCGGCAATGCCGTAGAAGTTATTGTCGGTGCCCTGAATGACACCGCGCAACGGCAGACTGCCGTCCGAGCCATTGGTGAAGCTGTAAAGGACCGTGCGCACCCCGGCCGGCGTGAGCTGGAAAAACGTGCCGAAGTTATTGCTGCCGCCGGTATCCGTGGTGCCGTAAAAATTGCCGTCCCGCGCCTGGATGAGATCGCTTTGCGGGTTCTGCCCGTCGAGTGCTCCTTCGAACGTCGAAATGGAAGTGGTCACGCCGGTCGGGACCGCGGATTTGAAAACCGTGCCGAAATTATCCAGCCCGCCGGCTTCCGCCGTGCCGTAGAGAAAACCATCGACGCCCTCGACCAGGCTGGCGGCGGGATTGGCGCCGGGATCGCCCTTGGCGAACGAAGTCAGGACCGTCAAGGTTCCGGCCGGAGTGACCTGGTAGAGCGAGCCGTAGCCGGTGGCCCCGCCCGCATACGTGGCGCCGTAAAAGTTGCCGTCGCGCGCCTGCACCACCCCGCCCTGGGGCTGGCTGCCGCCGTTCGAGTCCGGGAACGCCGAGAGCACGGCGTAACCGCCGCCATTGCGCTTGATGCTAAAGACGGTGCCGTGATCGTTCTTCCCGCCCGTCGTTGTCGTGCCGTAGAACGCGCCATCGGCGCCTTCGGCCAGTTCACCGAACGGCGTGTTGCCGTCGGTGGCCGAGTCGAAGGTGAAGATCGTTGTCAGGTTGATGGTGGCCCGCGCGCTGACCGCGCCGAGCGTGGCGCCCGCCGCGCAGGTCAAGAAGCAGAGGCGGGAGAAGCGGCGAAAAAGGGGGAATTTCACGGGGAGAGAGAAAGGTTTATGAGCTTGCCGGAATCAGTAAACCCGGCCTCCGGCGCGGGCAACCCGTTTCAAGCGCGGCGTCACGTCCTGGTGGAAACCCGCCGCGAGGAACGGCGTTGCGCCCGGCCTGGAATTGCAGCATACACATGGCGATGATGCGTGCACCCGATACGGTGGCCGAAACCGGCGCGGAATTGGCGCCGTCCGGCCTTGGCGGCGAGGTGCTGGGCGCGCGTTGGGCGTTGGGCCTGGCAGCGGCGCTCTTGTTGCTGCTGGCCGTCGTAGAGGGCATCCATTGGTCGGCGCTGTCCGGGGAGGACGCCTTGACCCAGGTCGTGCAGCAACCGGCGCCGGTGTCCGCGCACGCTCTGCACGCCGAAGCTTCCGCGCCGGACCCGGGAGACAATCCATGAAAATCGCTCGCGCTCTCCTTTCGCTTTCGGACAAAACCGGGCTGCTCCCGTTTGCCCGAGCCTTGCACGAGGAATTCGGCGTCGAACTGCTGTCGACCGGCGGCACCGCCGCCTTGTTGCGCGAGGCCGGCATTCCGGTCACCGAGGTGGCCGATTATACCGGTTTTCCCGAGATGCTCAGCGGGCGGGTGAAGACTTTGCACCCGCGTATCCATGGCGGCTTGCTCTACCTGCGCGACGACGCGGACCACGAGCGGCAAGCCGCGGCCAACGGCATCCAGCCCATCGACCTGCTCGTGGTGAATCTCTATCCGTTCCGGGAGACCGCCGCGCGGCCGGACGTGACCCTGGCGGAGGCCATCGAGCAGATCGATATCGGCGGTCCGGCCATGTTGCGCAGCGCGGCCAAGAATTACCGGTCGGTGACCGTCGTGACGGATCCGGCGGACTTTGGCACCGTGCTGGAGACCATGCGGGCCAACCAGGGCGAGACCACGCTGAAGTTGCGCGAACACCTGGCCATCAAGACCTTCATCACGACAGGCACGTACGACCAGGCCATCTCCGGCTTCCTGAACCGTGAACAGCAGACCGGTTCCTCCTATGATCTCTCCCTGCCGCTGGTGACGCACCTGCGCTACGGCGAGAACGCGCACCAGGAAGCGTCACTCTACGGCGGCTTCAACGACTATTTTCAGAAGCTGCACGGCAAGGAACTCTCCTTTAACAACATCCTGGATATCTCCGCCGCGGCGGAATTGATCGGCGAGTTCACCGAGCCGACCATCGCGATCCTCAAGCACACCAATCCGTGCGGGGTCGGCACGGACCCGGACCTGCGCGAGGCCTGGGACAAAGCTTTCGCCACCGACAAGCAAGCGCCTTTCGGTGGCATCATCATCTTGAACCGGCCCGTGACTGAACCGGTGGCCCGGGATTTGAGCGAGATCTTCAGCGAAGTCATCATTGCGCCCGATTTCGAGCCCGACGCCCGCGCGTTGCTGCAGCGCAAGAAGAACCTGCGCTTGATCCGCCAGTTGCAACCCGCGCACTCGGGGATTGCCACGCACGATATCCGCTCGGTGGTGGGAGGCCTGCTGGTCCAGGATCGGGACAGCGTGTTGTTCGATGAACCGCAGTTCAAAGTCGTGACTCAACGGCAGCCGACCGCAGAGGAACGCCGCGCCCTGCTCTTCGGCTGGTCCGTGGTCAAGCACGTGAAGAGTAACGCCATCGTCTTCACGAGCGAAGATCGGACCCTGGGGGTGGGCGCCGGGCAGATGTCCCGGGTCGATTCGGCGCGGATCGCCGTTTGGAAGGCGAAAGACGCGGGCTTGAGTCTGGCCGGCAGCATCGTGGCCAGCGACGCCTTTTTTCCCTTCCCCGACGGCCTGATCGCCGCCGCGGAAGCGGGGGCAACAGCCGCGATCCAGCCCGGCGGCAGCGTCCGCGATGCCGAAGTCATCGCCGCCGCCGACGAACGGGGTCTCGCGATGATATTTACCGGGATGCGCCACTTCCGGCATTAAAGGCCGGCGAGTGCCTGCCGAATGGCGGGTTGTATTCTGACTCGCTGCGCTAGACTTCACCCGGAAAGCGGGATAACGCAGAGGAGTGAGCCTTACCCTCGGCGTTAACATCGATCACGTCGCCACGTTGCGGCAGGCGCGTTACGCGCCCACGCCCGACGCGGCGAATGTCGAGCCGGACCTCGTCGCCGCCGCCGGCATGTGCGAGCGGGCGGGTGCGCTGTCCATCACCGTGCATCTGCGCGAGGATCGCCGCCATTTGCAGGATCGCGACCTTGCCCGGTTGCGGGCCAGCGTGCAAACCAAACTCAACCTCGAGATGGGCAATTCACCCGAAATCCTGGCTATCGCGCTGCATACCGCCCCGGCCGATGTCTGCCTGGTGCCCGAGAACCGCCAGGAGGTCACCACCGAGGGCGGACTCGATGTTGCCGGACAGCGCATCGAGCTCTCGGACACCGTGGCCCAACTGAGCGAGGCAAACATTCGCGTCAGCCTGTTCATCGATCCGCTGGAGGCGCAGATCCGAGCGGCGGCGAAGATCGGCGCGCCGGCGATCGAGTTGCACACCGGCGCGTTCGCGAACGCCACCGACGCGGCGCGCGCGGACGAACTCACCCGCCTGACGCAGGCGGCGCGGCTGGCGCATGAACTCGGCTTGCAGGTCAACGCTGGCCACGGCTTGAACTACCAGAATCTACCGGTGCTGCTCGGCGCGGTGCCACACCTGCAGGAACTGAATATCGGGCACTCGATCGTCAGCCGCAGTTTGTTTGTCGGCTTGGATCGGGCGGTGCGCGAGATGCTGGCGTTGATGGCATCCTACTGACGCAGATAGGCCAACACTCCCTGGGCCGCCCGCGTCCCGGTGGCGAAACAGCCTTGCAGCAGGTAACCGCCCGTCGGCGCTTCCCAGTCGATCATTTCGCCGGCGACAAAGAGGCCGGGCTGGCGCGCCAGCATCAGATCGCTCGTGAGCTCCTGCCAGGCGACGCCTCCAGCCGACGAGATGGCCTCGGCAATCGGACGCGGGCCGACCAAGGCCAGGCGCAGACTTTTGACGTGTTGGGCGACAGCGGTCGGATCTGACAGTGGGGACGCCGCTTGAAACTCGAGCAACGCCCGCGCCGCCACGCTCAACTTCCAGGCGCGAGCCACGGCGTCCCAGGAGGCGGGGCGTGGCCAACGGGCCAGCAGTTGTTCCGCGCTGAAGCTCGGCTTCAGGTCGATCTCGACGGCCGGCGAAGCCTGCGCGCGAAGCTGCGGCCCCAACTGGTAAATCGCGCCGCCTTCCAGCCCGTAGCTCGTAATCAGCGCTTCTCCTGTCAAGGCCCGCCTGCCGGCGCGCAACACGATATTCTTGAGCGGCAGGCCCTCTGCCATGGCCAGTAATCCGGGCGTCCAGCGCACCTCGAAGCCGCAATTCGCCGGCTGCCAGGGCGTCACGGCCATCCCCAAGTCCTGCAACAGCGCCGGCCAGGTGCCGTCGGATCCGGTCTCCGGCCACGAAGCGCCGCCCAGGGCCAACACCACCGCGTCCGCCGTCGCGCCCACCACCTCCTCGCTGCGCAAATCGCGCAGTTGCAAGTTCCAGCGGCCATCTTCATCCGCCCGCGCCAGCGCCTGCAGCCGGTGGTGCACGTGAAACACGACGCCCAACTCCCGTAATCGCGCCACCCAGCGCCGCAATAAAGCCGCCGCCTGCTGCCCGCGCGGGAAAACCCGCCGGCTCGTTCCGACATACGTCTCAATGCCCAGTCCCGCGGCCCAGGCGCGCAAGTCCTCCGGTCCGAAGCCGTCCAGCAACTCGCGCCAGCGCGGCAGTTCCGTTCCGTAGCGTTGCACGAAGGCCTCGGCCGGCTCCGCGTGAGTGAGATTCAAACCACCGCGCCCCGCGACCAGGAATTTGCGGCCGACCGACGCTTTCTGCTCGTACAAAGCCACCGCGCAACCCGCGCCCGCCAATAGTTCCGCCGCGCGCAACCCGGCCGGACCGCCGCCGACGATCGCGACGGTGGAAACTTGGCTTGGTAGGTGGTCAGAACCCCGGATGGCAAATTGCATCTCTGCTACTTGCCGCCAGCGGGGCGCGATCCAAAATACACCGGGATCAACTGCCCTCCGCTACGAGGAAACTCTTCGTTCAGCATCAGATAGGAATTCGCCATCAGGTCAGCCGCAATGCAAACAGTTATCTCGATGTGCATTTCCGCTGCTTCGCCGTTGGATATCGCCCCGTCAAAAGAAACCGGTGCGGAGGATAAAACCGCATTGTCGGCTCCTGCGACTACTAAGTACATTTTGAGATTGCTGGTAAAAACGCTGTGATGCTCTGGGTCGACGTATGGCCCATAGTCTTTGAAAAACGAAGGCGTAAACAGGCTGGAATTCTGAAATATCAGAATCGTAATTCTCTTGCCGGGTCTAATGGGAGAAAAACCGACCATCGGCAGATCAGTATAATCGTCCGGCCTGGATATAGTTTCCAACTTGACTTTTACACCGGGCGCTGCCGAGAGTTCAGCAAGAGTAAATGTCTTCTCAGGCGGCCGAAACCATCCTCCGCCTTTAGCAATCGGCAAGATGAATATGACCGAAACGAGAGCAATGCAGACGGAAAGTTTCATAGGGCGTAACGGCTACAGGCACTAGCGAGGTCAAGCGTGAGTTACAAACGGTGGCCGCCGGCCGCCATTGTCCATGGCCGTTATTAGGGGTCGGGCGCCAACTTAGCGACAGCTTTCATCGCTGCTTGGATGGAAGGTGAAGGAATTGGGATGTCGGGAATGAGTGCCGTCGCTCCCTGGGAAACGAACGGAAAAGCCATCACGAGGAAAAGTATAGCTGATTTCATAAGAAGCTGTCGGTAGCAACGCTAACTATCTAAAGCTCAGCTACTACCGCTGGCGAGGTCAAGCGCAGAATGGCAACAGCGGCCGCCCGCCAGTGGGCGTCAGCTGCAGCGTTAGTTAGGCCGCTCAGTGGTGGGTGGAAAGGGTAACAGCCACAAGAGTAAGAATGCCCGGCGCGGCTGCCACAGCGGTCGCAATCCAAACCGCTCGAGCGTGAGGGGAGCGCAGCCAAGAGGCTACCGCCCCAGCCACGATCCCGACCAAAGCCAAGGTTGGACTGGCAACAAGTGCAATGATCGCTCGCGTAAGCTTTTGATTGGCGTCCGAATCCATCGAGCTGCCGAACGAAGATAGCAGTAGCAACGCGGGACAGACGCAAGCTACGTAAAAAATGTTCCTTATAGCTGAATAAACCGTGTGCATGCAAATGCCTAACATTGTATTAAGCGGCGGAATTTGGAATGGGGTGTCCCTCCAGGGTCTTCCAGTTGTTCGGGTTGAGAGGCGTGGCTCCCCACGCGGTCCACGATAGCGGTGTCCAGACAAGATCGTGCTTGCAAGCGCCGATCCTGCTGAGGCACTCCTGCAGCCAAGCGGAACTGGATGGCTTGGTGAAGCCGTCACGCATACGCTGCTCGCAGATGCTGACGATGTGGTTGGGGGAAACGAAATCACCTGGCTGGAATCCGTGCCAAGAATTTGTGCTCATAAGATGGTGAGTGGAGAGAAGCGTAGCCGCCTTACATTGTGTTAGGTCTGAGTTTCGCCCAGTTTACGTTGTGGGTCTTGCCCCTGGCAAACCAGAAACCTTTACCTTGGCCGCAAATCGATAAACACCGCATCTGGGACGCATAGCAATGACATCCTCTTCAGGAGATGGGTGAATTCTCTTCACCTGCCGGTTGCTCTACCGTCGACCGGAATGAGGCACCGTGACCCAGCCAGCCGCTCCCAATTTCCTGGAACACTTGCGCGAACGGCTGCGCTACGAACGCATGAGCCTGCGGACCACTTCAGGAAATTATCACCCGCGTCGCGGGCAAGATGCTCGGCGACGGCTGGACCGGCGGCTTCGACTGCGCGGATCCCGTCAGGATGCATCCGGGCGTTTCAGGTCAAGAGAGCGCCTACGCGTGACAAACCGTGTTGCTGCGGCCATCCTTTCCGCCAGAGTTGCGCGCGTGACGGCTACAAACAAGTTTTCCTTCGCCGCCGCCGACGCCGTCCATGTCTGGCGCGCCAGCCTGGAAAGCGACGCGGACATGGTGGCGGGCTGGACCGCCTTGCTCGACGCGGCAGAGTTGGCCCGCGCGCGCCGCTTTTATTTCGAGCGGGACCGTTGCCGCTTCACGGTGGCGCGCGGTCTTTTGCGCCAGCTCGCCGGTGGCTATCTGGACGTGCCGCCGACCGATGTGCACTTCGCCGCCGGGCCGCACGGCAAGCCGCACCTCGCGCCGGGTGCAAACGCGCTGCATTTCAACCTCTCCCACTCGGGCACGCAGGCGTTGTTTGCCTTTGCGCCCTCGCGGGAGGTGGGCATTGATCTGGAAGCGGGCGCTCGGTTAGGCGACGATTGGCCCGGGCTCGCCCGCCGCATCTTCTCCCCGCGCGAACAAGCCGAGTTAGCCAGTCTGCCGGCGGAGCACCGGCGCGACGGCTTCCTCAATGGCTGGACGCGCAAGGAAGCCTACCTCAAGGCCACCGGCCAGGGCCTCGTCAACGGTTTGCAGCAGATCGAGGTCAGCCTGGATCCCGCGCGACCGGCGTCCTTCCTTGGCGCCGAACTCGCCGCGGCCTGGCACATCGTCGATCTCCGTGCCGCCGCCGGTGTCGCGGCTGCCCTGGTGCTGGCTGGCGGTCCCGGGTCGATCGAAGTACGCAACGTGTCGGAGTTGTAGGAAAAAGAGCCCTACAATCGCTGGTGCAGTCGGTCGAAGCGGCGGCGCAATTTGGCGCCGTCCAGAAAGTCATAGTGGTTCGGCACGATCCACCGTGGGTTTAGCGCCGCCACCCGCCGAAAACTGCCCGCAAACTCCGCCGGCACGCTGTTGAGGATCTTCGGCGGCAGGTGCGTGTTGAAGAAGTAGCTGGCAAACAAGTCTCCACTGAAAAGCAGGTCGTGCCGAGCGCTGTAAAAGCCGCAATGTCCCCGCGTATGCCCCGGCAGGTGCATTACTTCCAACCCACCCCAAAAAGGGAGCATCTCTCCATCGGCGAAGGTATGGTCGAGGTGGCCGATCTTGCGCCGCAGCAGTCGCCGCCCGGCCGCCTCGAGCCAGCCGCAAACCCGGTTCAGGCCCGTGTAGGCGTAAGTCCCCGCCACGTAGGCCCGTTCCTCCGCGTGCGCCCAGACCGGCGCACCCGTCCAGTCTTGTAACTTCGCCAGATTGCCCACGTGATCCAGGTGCCCATGGGTCAGCAGAATGGCGCGGATCGCCGTAGGCGCGAGCCGCAGCCGGCGCAGCAGGCGCCGCAAAAACCAGAGATCGCCCACAAAGCCCGCGTCGATCAGCACCGCGCTGGCCCCATCATCCTCGACCAATAGATGAAAACAGCCCATCGCGGTGCGAATCGGATAAAGGTTTGGAGGCACGTTGCGCATGGCTTTGCTTCGAGGCACCCTCGGTTGTAGTTTTTTCTCCGCTTATGATTGTTCCCCCATCCAGCAACCGTTCGCTCTCACCCGAGTTTCAACATTACGACGACATCGAGCGAGTCGTCGAACTTGACTTCATCCGCGCCACCGAAGCCGCGGCCTTGAATTCCATTCAATGGCTCGGCCGCGGCGAAAAAGAGCTGGCCGATCAGGCGGCCTGCGATGCCATTCGCGGCATGTTCGATCTCGTCAACATCTGCGGTGAGGTCGTCATCGGGGAAGGCATCAAGGATAACGCCCCCGGGATCTTCAAAGGGGAGCACCTCGGCACCTGGAAACCGGGTAGCGTCAAGTTCGATATCGCGCTCGATCCCATCGACGGCACCACGAACATCGCCAAGGGCTCGCCGAACTCCATCAGTTGTCTGGCCGCGGCCAATCCCGACCGCGATTCCGGCGCCGCCCTCAAGGACATCCCGTCCTTCTACATGATGAAGCTGGCCTACGGCCCGCGCGTCGTGCGTTACATGCAACGCACCGGGATTAACTCGGTGCAACTGCAAAATCCCGTCGAGGAAACGATCATCGCCGTCAGCCGGGCTTTGCGCAAACGTCCGCAGGATGTCGTCGTCATGGTCATGGACCGGCCGCGGCACGCCAAGCTGATCGCGGAAATCCGGGCCGTGGGCGCGGCGTTGCGTCTGATCGCCGATGGCGACATCGCCGCGGCCATGAGTCCCGCCTTGCCCGAAAGCGGAATCGATCTGTATATCGGGGTGGGCGGCTCTCCGGAGGCGGTCCTGGCGGCGGCGGGCATCAAGTGCCTGGGGGGCGATCTCCAGGCCCTGATGTGGCCGCGAGATAACGAAGAACGCGCGCAGTTGATCGACCAGGGGCTACAGGAGGACTTGACCCGGGTCTTTTACGCCGACGATCTGGCCTACGGCAAAAACATCATCTTTTGCGCAACGGGCATCAGCGACAGCGCCTTGCTCCCGGGCGTCCAGATCAACCGCCGCAGCGCGATCACGCACTCGGTCCTGATGCGCGCCCGCAGCCGCACGATCCGCTTCATCAAGACGTTCCACGATTTCGAGAACAAGACCATCCGCCTGCGCAGCAGCCAGAGCGAACAGAAGCTGACCTAGAACCAGCGTTTTTCGCCACGTCGCCGCGCCATGAAGGAATTCACTCTGCACGCCGAACTGTGGCTGCCGCGGCCCTTGCCGGAAATCTTCGCATTTTTCGCGGAGGCTGCCAACCTCGAGGAACTGACGCCGCCCTGGCTGAAATTCGAGGTGGTAACGCCCGCGCCGATTGTGATGCGGCCGGGGGCGTTGATCGACTACCGCATCCGCATCCACGGCCTGCCGATCCGCTGGCGCACGGAGATCCTGGTGTGGGATCCGCCGCATCGCTTCGTCGATACCCAGCTCAAGGGTCCGTACACGCTTTGGCACCATACGCACACATTTCAGGAACGCGGCGGCGGCACGCTTTGCCTGGATGATGTCCGCTATCGCCCCTTCGGCGGCGCCATCATCAACGCGCTCTTCGTCCGGCGCGATGTCGAACGCATCTTCGCCTACCGGACCAAGAAATTGACCGAGCTCTTCGGCCACGCTGTGCCGCCGGAAGCGCCGCCAGTGACAAACCCGCCATAGTGCGGTACGCTGCTCGCGCGCTCCAGCATGGGCGCATGGTGTCTCCCGGATAATATGATGGCGGCGCCTGGCATTCCGCCACTTTGCGCTCCGACATGGTTTTCGAAGATTTTCAACTCTCAGAGGACGTGCAGCTTGCCGTCCAAGCCGCTGGTTACACCGAGCCCACCCCGATCCAACAAGCCGCCATCCCGCTCATCCTCGAGGGTAAGGATGTCATCGGCTCCGCGCAGACCGGCACCGGCAAAACCGCCGCCTTCGCCCTGCCGATCCTGACCCGGCTCAACCGCCCGGGCGGCACGCGGGCGCTCATCATCGAGCCGACCCGTGAACTGGCGCTGCAAGTGGAAGCGGCCTTTCGCGCTTTCGGCCGTTTCAGTCCGCTCAAAGTCGGCGTGATGTACGGCGGGGTCGGCTATGGCAAACAAAGCGAGCAACTGGCCACCGGCATGGACGTGTGGGTGGTCACGCCGGGACGCGCGCTCGATTATCTGGAGCGCGGAGCGCTCAAGCTGCAGGATCTGGAAGTCGTCGTGCTCGATGAAGCCGATAGATTGCTGGACATGGGTTTCCTGCCCGATGTGCGCCGGCTGCTCGAACAATGTCCGCGCGACCGGCAGACCCTGCTCTTTTCCGCCACCATCCCGCCGGAAATCGATGGCCTGGTCAAGTGGGCCATGCGCAGCCCGGAGACCATCGCCATCGGCATGCGGCGTTCGCCGGCGGAGACGGTGACGCACAACCTATATCCCGTGGCGAGCGCGCAGAAGTTCGATCTGTTGCACGCGCTGCTCGACCACACAAAATACAATAGCGTTATCGTGTTTTGCCGCATGAAGATCGGCGCCGACCAGGTGGCCAGCCGGCTCATCGCGGAGGGGCACAAGGTCGCCGTGCTGCATTCCGACCGGGCGCAAAAGGAACGCGAGGAGTCGCTGGCAGGCTTCCGCGATGGCCGCTTCGAGGTACTTGTCGCGACCGATATCGCCTCGCGCGGGTTGGATATCGCGAGTGTCACGCACGTCATTAACTTCGACGTCCCGCAGCATCCGGAGGATTACGTGCATCGCATTGGCCGGACGGGCAGGGCGCAGCAGGAAGGCGATGCTCTGACCATCTTTACGGCGGAAGACGTCAATCACGTGCAAGCCATCGAACGTTTCATCGAGCGTCCCATCCCGCGCCTGAAATTGGAGACCTTCCCGTACTTGTATACCGCGCTCTTCGAACTGAAGACGGGCGACAATCTCGAGAAAGTGCGGGTCACCGGCGGCCGCTCCGGGAAAGGATACAGCTACTCGACGGGACGCCGCCGGCGTTAGTAAAAGCAGGGACTACTCCCGCCAAAGATTATGGGCGCGCAGGAACTTCTCCAACTGCTCCGTGTCGAAGTCCGGCAGCAGCAGTTCGTCGTTGATCACGAGCGTGGGCGTCAGGCGCTGACCTGAAAGCGCCTGCATCCGGCGGTAAGCTTCGGCGTCCCGGCTGACGTTCACTTCCTCGAATTCGTACCCATGTTTACGCATGAATTGCGTGGCCATGACACACCAGGGGCAGGCGGTTTTGACGTAAAGGATCCAGGGACTGTTTTCCATAAGCTGGGTCGCTACAATAAGCGCGGTTGGGCTACGCTGAAACCGATTATCGGCTGCCCCTGACGGTCAGCGAGTCAAAGAATTGCTCGAGCGCCGGGGCCACCACCCCGTAGGACAGCGTGGCCAGCGCCGCTTGCTGCCCGGCTCGTGCCACGTCCTCGCCCCGCGCGGGTTCGTCGACCACGCCGCGAAGCAACTCCAACAACTCCGCGTTCGTCCGCCGCTGCCCGCACCATTCCGGGAAAGCGAGCTGCTCGATTGCCCCGTCTCCGCCAAGACACGGCAAGCCGCAGAGCAGCGCATCGCCCGCGACCTGCCCCGGCACACCAATGCGGTCCAGTTGGAATACGACCCGATGCCGCGCCATCTCGCGCAGGTAATCCGGGTATATCAGCGGCCCCTCCAGCCAGCGTAACGCCGCTTGCGGCGCGGCGGAAAAACCCAACTCCGCCAGCAAGCGCGTGCCCTTGCGGCCATCGGTGTTGATGACGGTTACCGGCGTACCGGTTTGCTGGGACACGGCGCGTGCCCCCAGCACCGCCGCCAGGTGCTGCCGCGCGGGCTCGGCGAACTCGCGCGTGCCGATGAAAATGCCGCGCCTTTCGCCCGCTGGTCGCGAGAAATCCCAGCGGGAATCATCCAGCGGGTAAGGCGTCGGTATGAAAGCGCCGGGAGGACCGCCCCCGGGAAGTAACGCAGCGAGAAATGCCTGCAACGGCAACGTCGGCGCGATGAACCCATCCGCCGTCTCCAGAATGGACGTCAGCAACCGCAGGCTGGCCGCGTTTCCCAACCTGCCGGCGAGCTGAACCGCTCCCGCCTCCTTGAACGTCACCGCCACCACCCGCCCGGCGGCTTTCAAGCGCCGCAGGACGCGCAGGCTGGCGGCCAAATCCCGGCGCAGGAGCAGGAGAATGGGGCGCCCGGTAGCCAGCGCGTTCGCGGTCCGGGCGTGGAAGCTGCCGTGCGTACAGGCGGCGTAAGCATGGTAGTTGACCGGCGGATGCGGCACCTGGTCTGCCGGCGCGCCCGGGCCGGTGGGGAAATCCTGTTCCTCGTCCCGTCCCCCGGCATTTAAAACACTCAATTGCCACATAAGAGAATCGCAACCGCTCGCGGCGCGACGTCCATCTTGCAACTAATTCAGGTTCAGCGCACGCTCCGGGATAATCCGATGAGCAAGCGCTACGAAGTCAGCATTCGCGAAGGCAAGACCGTCGACATCCTGACGGACGACGACTCCGGCACCCGCCTCATGGTGGCGCGCCTGGGCGCCGAGCCGGTCAGCCTGGCGCGGCGGGGGCGCAATGGCAAATGGCGCGGCTTCCTGTACCGTGATGGCGATCTGTCCCGCGCCGCGGAAGGGTGGAACAATCATGCCACGTTGATGGGTTACTATTTGCACCGCCTCAAGAACGAGCGGTCGGTCTATCGGGGCCACGAAATCCACGGCGGCACGCATAGCTTTCTGCGCCACAAGACTTTCGCGGCGCCTACCGTGCAGACCGAGGGCGACGAATGCGCGTTGACTTACACGATGTTGCCTACGGAATACGCGCCGCAGGAATATCCCTATGCGGTTCTCCTGCGGCTGACCTATGCGCTCGGCGCGGACGGCGCTCTGGACGTGCGCTTTCATTTCGAAAACCAGGAACCGGAGCTCAGCACGCACGTGAGTTTCGGGTTGCATCCGGGCTTGGCCGTCGACTCGCTGGCAGCCTGCGAGGTGATCCTGCCGGCGGGCAAGTACCGCCGCTTGCTCGCCCCCGGCAACTTTCTTTCCGGCGAGACCGTTGCCATCGAGCATCCGGGTGGCCCGATGCCGTTTGCCAAGGCCGAGCTGCCGGACTCGTTTCTCCTCGACCTGGCCGAGGTCCCGGAGCGGGTTTTCACCCTGATCGACGAAGCCGGTGGCCGGCGCGTGGAGCTGGATTGCCCGGCCGCTCCGTATCTGACGCTCTGGAGCGATGGCCACGATTTCGTCTGCCTGGAGCCTTGCTGGGGTTTGCCGGACGCTGCCAAACAGACGGCGTTCGAAGACAAGCCGGGCCTACAGGAAATCGCGCCCCACGGCACGCTGGACCGATCCTTCAGCCTGCGGACCTTCCGGTTGTAGTCACGGGACAGTTGCCCGGACAACAAATATTTGCTGATGCGGCCCGCGGCACCGCCTAGAGTCGCCGCATGCATCAGATTGGAATCGGCTTGGCCGGACTGGGCACGGTCGGAGCAGGCGTTTACAAGCACGTGGCGCGCAACCGCGCCTTGCTCATGGAACGGCTCGGCCTGGAACTGGTCATCCGGCGCGCCGCCGTCCGCGACCTCGCCAAACCGCGACCAGGGCAGCCGCCGCCGGAGTTGCTCACCACCCGCTGGCAGGACCTGATCGACGATCCCGGCATTGATATTGTGGTCGAGCTGATGGGCGGCATCGACGAACCGTTGGCTCTGATCCGCGCCGCCATCGACGCCGGCAAAGTGGTGGTGACCGGCAACAAGGCGCTCCTGGCCGAGCACGGTCAGGAGATTTTCGCCCGGGCCGCTGCGAATAAAGTGCCGGTGTTCTTCGAGGCCTCCACCGCCGGCGGCATCCCCATCATCAAGACCATCCGCGAGGCGCTCATCGCCAATCACATCGTCAGCATCCACGGCATCATCAACGGCACGAGCAATTACATCCTCACCCGCATGACCGATGCCGGGCTCGATTTCGCCGCCGCGCTGGCCGAAGCCCAGGCCCAGGGGTACGCCGAGGCCGATCCCGCGCTCGACATCAACGGGTGGGACGCCGCCCACAAGGCGATTATCCTGGCCTCGCTGGCCTATGGCTTCTGGGTGGGGACGGACAAGATTTTCGTGGAAGGCATCGAGCAGGTCACGGCGACGGATATCCGTTTCGCGCGCGAACTGGGCTACCGGGTCAAACTACTCGCCATCATCAAGGCCGATGCCAGCCACGACCCCGCCAATGGCAGCCAGAGCGGCATTGAAGTGCGCGTGCATCCCACGCTGATCCCGGATTCGCACGTCCTGGCGTCGGTTTCGGGGGTGTTCAATGCGGTGTCCGTGCGCGGCGATGTGGTCGGCGACACGCTATTTTACGGCCGGGGCGCCGGCCAGGACCCGACGGCCAGCGCCGTCATCAGCGATCTGGCGGAGGCGGCGGTCGCCCTCGGCGGCCAGCGGCGCTGTTACGGGTTTACGCCGCACGGCTTGTACGGCACTTGCCGGCCGCTGGATGAAATCATCTCGCGGTATTACTTGCGGCTGGCGGTGGACGATCGGCCCGGGGTCCTGGCGCAGGTCGCCGGCATCCTCGGGCAGCACGAGATCGGCATTTCGTCGGTGGTACAGCCGGAGATTCATGACGAGGCCGGACGCGCGCAATTGGTCTTCATGCTCGACCGCGCGAGCCACCGGCAGATGCGCTCGGCACTCGGCAATATCCTGCACTTGAGCTGCGTCATGCCGCCGGCCGCCCTGCTGCGGGTCGAATCGTTCTTGGAATGATTCGGCTATCGGCCAGCGTCAGGCCGAAACGAGAATCATATTCGAGTACGGCGTACAGCCTCCGGTGCGAATCAGGCCAATCGCGTGCGGCACGCGCGCCTTGAACTTGGCTTCGTGTGGCTCGAAGGCGACGGGTACGCCAGCTTGCGCCTGCGCGAACTCGGCTCTGGTGGCTTCGTCATTATGCGCCAGAAACTCCTCGGCCATGAAGATCTGGCCGAGACTGAAATTGCGGCGGATCGCGGCCAGTACCTGCAAGACGGTCGGGATGTCAGCGGTCAAGGAGATATCAACGGTCTCGATCTGCGGCCAAAAGGGAAAGCCCTTATCCGCGATCACCAGCATGTTCGTATGCCGGATGCGGCAAAGGAGCGAGCTGACGTGGGGATTGAGAATGCCAGTTTCTAACATAGCTAGATAAGCCCCACTCTAGAGCGAATTTAATAATGACGTAGCCGCCGCGTAGCGGCTCCGAAAAAAGGTAGGGATCGCTCTCCGAGCGACTCCGTGACTGTCTGGAAAACCCCAAGCTACCAGCGCAGCGGTTGCACCTGCCCGCGCACGTTTCCAGACAGCTTCGGAGTCGCTCGGAGAGCGATCCCTACCTGTGTGACGAACGGCGGCTTTGCCGCCTGCCAAAGCAACGAAAATAGTAACAAATTTGTTTAACATGCTCTAGTCGTCGATGGCGATCGGTTCAAAGCTGGGTGCCAGCAGATTATTCAACCAGAAGGCCAGCAGATAGGCCACCGAACAGAAGCCGAACATAATCGCATAGCCATTGGCGAAATGGTCCAGCATCAATCCGGTCACGAGCGGGAAGATAATGCCGCCGATAGCGCCCGCGGTACCACCTACTCCTATAAGGGTAGCTACCGCGCGTTTCGGGAACAGGTCGGAGACCGTGGTGTAGAGGTTGGCCGACCAAGCCTGATGCCCGGCGCCGGCCAGGCCGATGAGCAGGACCGCCTGCCAATCACTCGCGTGCGTGACAATGCCGATCGGCAACACGCAGAGCGCAAAGACGAACAAACCGGTCTTGCGCGCGCGCGTCACGCTCCAGCCGCGGGTGGTCAGCCAGCCCGTCACCCAGCCGCCGGCGATGCTCAAGACCGTGACAATGGCATAGATGCTGACGAGCAGTTTCCAACTGGACTTGATCTCGAGATGCCGGGTCTGCTTGAAAAAGTCCGGCAGCCAAATCAGGAAGAACCACCAAATAGGGTCGGTCAGAAATTTCGCCACGATGAACGACCAGGCCGCCCGGTGCCGTAGCACGATGCCCCAAGTCATGTGCGCGCCGCCGTCACTGGGATCCGGCGCGTCGGATTGAATATAAATCAGTTCTCCCGCCGAAACGCGGCGCGACTTTTCCGGATCATCGAAAAGCGGCCACCATAACACCAGCCAGATGAAGCCCGCCAGGCCGGCGAAGATAAACGCGTAATGCCAGCCGAGCGAAAAGGCGATCGCCGGCACAATGGCTGGCGCCACCACCGCGCCCACGTTGGCGCCGGAGTTAAACAAGCTGGTGGCCAGTGCGCGCTCCTTTTTCGGAAACCATTGCGCGGTCGCCTTGATGGCGGCCGGAAAGTTACCGCCTTCGCCGAAGCCCAGGGCGATGCGGGCGCCGAAAAATCCGCCGATGGAATTGACCAGCGCGTGCGCCATGGCCGCCAGGCTCCAGGCGAAGATCGAGACGGCGTACCCGATTTTGGTATCGTAGCGGTCAACGAACCAGCCGAAGAAGAAAAGGCTGACGGCGTACGCCGTCTGAAAGACGGAGTTGATGGCGCCGAACTGGGTGCTGGTCCAGCCGAGTTGGGAGTCGAGGATCGGCTTGAGCAGCGAGAGAATTTGGCGATCGACGTAATTGATTGTGGTCGCAAAAAAGAGCAGCCCGCAGATTACCCAGCGGTACTTGGTTTGAGGGGAGTTGTTATTCACGGGAGGGAAACACCCATGATGCCGGAGAACGTCCATTCTGGCTACAGGCGAATGCCGCTCGCCCGTGAAAAAACGTGGTGAATCGAAGGGTACAAGGTTTGCGGGAGAGTGATGTTGTCCCGCTTGAGGGTTGCAAAGCGAAATCGATTAGCCTACTGTTTTTCCCAGGCCAAATCATGCGCACTCTGGCTTTGATCTTGCTGACGTTTTGCCTGCCATTCCTGGCGATGGGGGAGCCGCCACACCCGGATTGGGCGGATCTCGCCGGCTTAATGTCTGGCGAATACACAGTGGTCGGCCGGATGCCCGATTCAAACACGACATACTCCGGTCATCTCTCTTTACATGCCAAAGGCAAGAAGCTTGCGTTTGTGCGAACCATCAACGGCGACACCGTTCATGGCACGGCGTTTTTTGACACCGTCGCAGGTTACGACCGTATCCCCGCTCTACGGCTAAGCTTTATCCAAAATGGTCAATTGTTTCATGGCCTTTACCAGTGGAGCAGCGACTACGACAACTACTTTCGGTTGACGGGCTACGTTTACTTGCCCGAAAATAAGACCAAGGCCGCAGGGTTGGAAACATTCTTTCCTCTTCCCCCGTCGACTCGTGACTGAGTTACGGTTGTCGCTCAGACTCGCCAATGCTTGTCACGCCAGATGCGTACCCTCGCGCTAGTGTTGCTTACGTTTTGCTTGCCTTTCCTCGCGGTGGCGGAGCCGCCGCACCCGGACTGGGCAAATCTCGCCGATATGTTGTCAGGCGAGTTTACCGTTATCGGCAGGAGACCCGACTCTAGAACCGTCTACACCGGACATATCTCTTTGCACCCGGAAGGGGAGAAACTGGCGTATACGCGAACCATTAATGGCCGGACTACCCGTGGCACGGCGCATTTCGAACTCGTCTCAAGCGAAAATCGCCCTGCTCTCAGGCTACGCTTCTGCGAGAGTGGTCACCGGTATGATGGTCTCTACGAGTGGAAGGGCGATTACGACAACTCTTTTCGATTTACCGGCACCATTCTTTCGCTCGACCGCAAAACCAAGTCATACGGGTTGGAAGCTTTCTTTCCTGTTGAGTAAGACATTCTTACGAGTTTGTACAGGACTCCGGAGATCTCGATTAAGGATAGGGGCCGTGTTGCACTCCCAAACTTAGCCAAGCCGTGAATCCTACAAAAAGGGCAAAAAAAGAGAATGATGCCAACTGCCCAGTAATCTCTGAAGCCTATCGTACGCAGGAATCCTGCGCAAATTCCCGACACAAGCAAATTAGCCAGTAGGACAATGATCATCAGTGCCGGTGTAGAGGGCGTTCACAGCGGCACGTAGCATGGGCTGTGCCCTAGCTGGCGAGCCGGTAACCCTACGCGAATGATTTACCTTCCAGTAAATGGAGGATATGAATGTCTCGTCTTTGGACGGTTCGATTTGCCAGCGTCCTATGTTCGTACCAAGGGTCCGGTTTTGTCTCAAAGCCGGGAGACGGACGTGTCCGGGAGCGTTACGTTACGGTGTCCAATAATTCGCCAACGGAGTTTCCGCGTGCGAACGCGCCGCTGGCGGCGTAAGTGAGCGCAGGGGCCTGTAGCTCAGCGGTTAGAGCAGGGGACTCATAATCCCTCGGTCGTGGGTTCAAATCCCACCGGGCCCATCCACGCTTGGCGTTGCTCCGATAACGCTCCTTGGCGGCCTTTGGGGAGAATTGGGTGTCGCTCGGAGAGCGAGGCCTGCCTTAATCTGGCAGGCAGTCATGCCGATCGTGCGGAGAAATTTTCCTGTAGGCGCGTGGGTCGCTTTGGCGCTCGCCCTCGGGACGGGGTTGGCGGCGGCCTGCTCGAATCGTGCGCAGGTTTTTCTCGAGCAACAGGTCGTCGCCTTCGTGGACGGGGATTGTTACGCGCGCATGACTCGTGTGCGGGAACTCATCGCCCATCCGGGGACAAAGCTGACCTGGCATCACTTCGAAAATTATCCTTTCGGCACGCAGCCCCACACCACCTTGCTCTTCGATGGCTTGATCCTGGCGCTACGGGCGGTTTTTAGCCTGGCCGGCGCGGCAGATGCCCTGAATCTCGCCGGGGCCTGGATTTCGCCGCTGCTGGGCGCGGCGATGTTGGCGGCGCTTTGGGTGTGGTCGAACCGGGAAAGGCTCGCCGGCGGATGGGCCGTCCTGCTGGTGTTGGCGGCCAGTCCCATTCTGGCCCACGGTTTTGCTTTGGGTCGCCCGGATCACCAGTCGTTGGTGCTGCTATGCCTGGCCGTGGCGCTGGCGGCGGAGTGGTCTTTCTGGCGGCAGGCCTCCCGGCGGACGGCGATGATCGGCGGGGCCGCGTGGGCGTTTGGCCTGTGGACCTCTTTGTACGAACCGGTCATTTTGCTCGGCGTCGTGCTGGGGGCGGGAGCGCTGTTCAACCGGGCCACGCTGCGGCGGCCCGAAAGGCTGGCTGGGCTGGCCATGGGTGGGTCTGTGCTGCTGATTGCCTTGGTTTTTGAAGGTTGGCCGGCCATCAATATTCCAGGTTTCGGCGCGGCGGACGGCGCGGCCTACTTTGCGTCTTGGGCGCGGCAGATCGGCGAATTGCAGAGCATGCCGCCGTGGTCGCCGGCGTTGATCCGCTGGACGGGAGTTGGTCTCGCGGCCGCGCCGATCCTCCTGCTGCTCAACCGCGGCGAAGAACAACGGAGCGCCCGCGCGCAACTGCTGGTGCTGTTGGCCGTGGTCGCGCTGACCTGCTGGCAGGCGCGCTGGGGCTACTTTCTGCCGCTGGCCTATGCGCTCAGCCTGCCCTGGCAACTGGCGTCCATCGCGCCGCGGCTGCGCCTGGCGGCGGCCGCCCTTTTCCTGCTCGGATTGCTGCCGATGGCCTGGGAATGGCAGGCTCAATGGCGGCGGTCGCCAGATACGCTGGCGGCCCTCGCTGAACAGCGCGCGGACAATGTCTCGCTTCACCAAGCTGCGGGCGTGATCTCGGAGGCCAGTCTCACCCCGAACCCGGCTGCGGCCGGCATTCTGGCGCCCTGGTGGCAATCGCCGCCCCTGGCTTACTGGTCGGGGCAACCGGCGCTGGCGGGCAGTTCGCACGAGAGCCTGCCGGGCATCGTCGACGTAGCGCGGTTTTTCGTGGCGGACAATTGGCCGGCGGCGAGCCGCATTCTGCGCCGCCGGCAGGTGCGCTGGGTGGTCGCGTACGATCCGGATCGGGTGCTTTCAAACGCGTCCTCCCTGCTCGATCAACCGCAAATTTCCCGGCACGCCGTGGCGATCGTGCTTTATGAGCAAGTGGAAGCCGCCCCGGCTTATCTGCGACTCGTATTCGTCAATCAAGACTTTAAGGTCTATGAAGTACTCACCGCCGCTCTGCCACCTTGAAGTTGCTAAAGCCGGACGGACGCAGACGATTTCCTTGACCCTATGAGCGATCCCGACAGCCCGGCAAATACCGGCGACGTTCCCGTCTACGATCTCGTCATCATCGGCGCGGGCAGCGCGGGCAACGCCGCCGCGCGCACGGCCCATGCGCTGGGTTTGCGCGTCGCTCTGATCGAGGGCGGCCGCGAGGTGGGTGGCCTGTGTATTTTGCGCGGTTGCATGCCAAGCAAGACGGTGCTGGAGTCCGCCAAACGCTACCTCGTGATCCAGCACGCGCGCGAGTTCGGGTTGCGCGCGGACGAGACCGGGGTGGTGCCCGCGGAAATCCTGGCGCGCAAGCGGCGTCTCGTCGGCCAATTCGCGGACTGGCGGCGGGAGGAGTTGGAGAACGCGCCGTTTACCTTCATTCGCGGCCACGCCCGCTTCACGGGCGAGCACCGCCTCGAGGTGCAGCCAATGGACAGCGGCAAGGCGCCGTACGAGATAGAGGGTCGCACGTTTCTCGTCGCGACCGGTTCCCAGGTCTCGAACGTGCCCGTTCCCGGCCTGGATGAGCTCGGCTTTCTGACGAGCGACGATGTCCTCGAACTGGCCGAGTACCCGCAGTCGGTCACTGTGTTGGGCGCGGGCGCGATCGGGCTGGAGGCGACGCATCATCTTTCGGCGCTGGGCACCAAAGTGACGGTCATTCAACGTTGCGGGCAGGTGATGCGGGAGGCGGATGAAGATCTGGCCAACACCGTGGAAGCGGTGCTAGCCAGGCGGGGAGTGGACTTTCATTGCGGTTCCCATTTGTTGCGAGCCGATCGGGCGCCGGACGGCCGCAAGCGCGTCTGGTTCGAACAGCACGGCGAGGAGCATGCGGTCGTGGCCGATGAGGTGGTGGCGGCGCTAGGCCGGCGGCCGTTTACTTCCCCGCTCGAGTTGCCTAACGCCGGCGTGGAATTGTCGAAGATCGGGGGCGTGAAGGTCGGGCACGATCAGCGCTCGAACCGCCGGCATATCTTTGCGGCGGGCGATGTCTGCGGCCCCTACGAGATCGTGCATCTGGCGGTGTTGCAGGCGGAGCTCGCGGCCAGGAATGCGGCGCGCCATCTCGATCGGTTGGCTGGGCCCGTGGAGGAGATGGATTACCGGCTGAAGCTGTTCGTTTTGTTCACCGAACCGGAGTTGGCGCACGTGGGCTTGAGCGAACGGGAGGCGGCGGCGCTCGGCCGGGAGGTGCGGGTCGCTCGGCACGCGTTTAGCGATCATGGCAAGTCGATCGTCAAGGGAGCGACGGAAGGATTCGTGAAGTTGATCACGGACAAGGGCACGGGAGAGATCGTCGGTGCGGCGGTGGTGGGGCCGGAGGCGGCGGAACTCATTCACGAGGTGGTGGTGGCGATGCATTTCCACGCGACGGCCGCGGACCTGGCGGCGGTGCCGCATTATCATCCGACGCTGAGTGAGGTCTGGACGTATCCCGCGGAAGAACTCGCGCGACCGTGAAGGCGCGCCACGGCGAGTAACCGCGAAGAATCTCAGTGAAAGCGTTGACACGGCCCCCAGCCGCACGAATAATCCGGCGTGTTGAAATTCTTTCCTCAGAAAACCCCCGCAGCACAGCCGTCGCCGCCTGCCGAGACACCCGTGGCGCCGCCTCCGGCTGAGCCGGCTCCGTTGCCTCCGGCGGTGGAGCGCGAGTTGGGGCTCGGAGCGGCCGAAACCCAGGGGAAGAACGAGGCGCCGCGCCCGGAATTAAAAAACGGCGAATCGATCCCGATGATCCCGCGCCATGCGCCCGCGGCTGCCCCGCAGCCGACGGCTCCGGTAGCGCCGCCCGTCAACCGCAACCTTTCCAATCCCGATAAAACAAAAGTACCTGAAAAACAGACCGTTATGGCAGACAACCCGACCCAAAAAAACATCCTATCCAAAGACGTCGAGATCAAGGGGAACATCAAGTTCACCAACGAGCTAATCATCGACGGCAAGATCGAAGGCGAAATCTCCAGTGATGGGGTGCTGACGGTTGGCGAAAATGCCGACATTCGCGGTGAGATCAAGACCAAGAGCGTGACGGTGCTCGGCAAGGTGAACGGCAACATCACGGTCGGCGAGCGTTGCGAGCTGAAGGCGCGGGCGCACCTCGTTGGCGACTTGAAGGCGAGCCGCCTGGTGATCGAAGAAGGCGCCACGTTTGTGGGCAAGTCCGAAGTGTCGATGAACAAGAGCGCGTTGCCGATCAAGCAGACGGCCATCGAGGGTGCCGGAGCGGCCAAGAGCGACGACGCCAAGGCGCCGGCGTTCAGCGGAGCTCGCTAAGGGCTTTGAAGTGGTGCGCGCCAAGAGCGCGCGAAACAGTACGATAGTGGTTTGACGTCCGTCGTTTGTGGTCGAGCGCGCCCCTGATAAGGGGCCGCGCTCGGCGGAGGGCTGTGGCGAAATCCATTGCGAAAATAACAGTTCGTTGCCCGCATTGCAGCGCGGAGCAGCAGGAGCCCGAACTCGTCAAGTCAACTTTCTGCCGCAAGTGCAGCGAGTACTTTGCGATTTCGCCCTCGACCTTGGCCGGTGGTCCGCCGGTGCCCGTGCCGGCGCCGATCAAGACCAAACGCCGGGTCGCGGCCGTGGAAGAGGAGCCCGCGCCCCTGGCGGTGCTGCCGGTGGCGGCGCCGGAGCCGCACGCCGGCGTGGGGCTGTTGCACAAGATCGATGGGCTTTTTAGCGGGCGGCCCAAGCATCGCATCGCGCAGTGTTTCGAGTGCAACTCGGCGCACGAAGTCAGCGGCACGGCGCATTCCTCCACCTGCAAGGCTTGTGGCGCCTACATCGATATGGAGGACCACAAGATCAACGGCAGCTTCAGCCGCAACATCAAGACGCGCGGCGACGTGTATGTCGGCGTGAAGGGCGACCTGAGCAGCAGCAAGATCATCTGCCGGGACGCGGTCGTGCACGGCAAGATGCGGGGCAATTTGCTGTGTTCAGGCCGCTTGAGCTTGAAGGTGCAGGGCCGCGTGGCGGGCACGGTGGAGACGGCCGAGTTGCTGGTCGAGAAGGGCTCCGAGGTGACGTTTTCCCGGCCGGTGAAACTAGGGTCGGCGGAGATTCACGGCAAAGTGAGCGGGCAGTTCACGGCTGAACACCACATTACGGTCTTCAGGCACGGAATGCTGGAAGGCCCGGTTTCCGCCAGTGGGTTCACCGTGGAGAAGGGCGGGGCATTTGAAGGGGAGTTGACGATCAGTCCGCGGCGGGCGCCAGCGGAGGATCGGGTGGTTGAGAAGGTGGAAACCGCGCCGGCGACGGCGGAGTTGGTGCCGGCAACTGCGATTTCATGACCAGCAGCGCAAGCCGCCGCCGGTCTACTTTGGCGCGGCTACAGCGGACGCAGGCGCTGGGGACGCAGTTGCCACGGGGACCACAGGCGTCACTGGAGACGCAGCCGCCGCGGAGGACGGCGCTGGCGTGCTGCCAGCGGGCGCGGACGGCATGACCCGCAGGAACTCCAGTTCCTGCTCCGCTTGCCGGGCGGCATCGCTGCTCGCGTAGGATGCCTTGATGTTCTCGTAAACGTGGCGGGCTTCTTCGAACTTGTGTTCGCCCTTGAGCAGCGCCGCCTCGTCCAGCCGGGCAAACGGCGCCGCGAAGCTGTTCTGATAGCTGGTCGCCACCTGTTGATAAATCGCCCGGGCCTCCGCGCTCTTCCTGAGCGCTTCCAGCGCGCCGCCGGCGCCCAGCAGGGCAACCGGCGTCAGAACGTGCTGCGGAAATCTGGTGGCAAAGGTCTTCCAGGTGGCGGCGGCGCCGGCATAATCCTTGGCGTCCATCTGCTGGCGCCCCAGGAGCAGCGTGGCGTTGGCGGCGGCCATCGTGCCCGGATAATCGTCGATCACCCGCCGGTAATCCGCCGCCGTCTTGGCACTCTCGAGTTCCGCGGCGGCGGCGTGCATCTTCCTCTCGCGGTCGATGGCATAGAACTCGGCCCCGATGAGCGCCAGCACCAGCAAAGCGACTGCCGCGACGATCGGCAGCTTATATTTGTCCCAGAAGAGCGAGCCTTCGACCAGCAGCAGATCGGGTCCCGTCAAGGGCGGAGGGATGGCCGGGGCAGTGACCGTCTCGTTATGCGAAGTAGGACCAGGAGGAAACGACTTGTTCACAGGTGGAGGTCGGAACGGAATTAAGCGCCTACTTCGGCGCGCGCCTCGGCCGCGAGGGCGGTGCTGAGATAACGCTCGCCCGTCGAGCAGGCCACGGTGACGATGAGTTTGCCGGCGTTTTCCGGGCGTTTGGCGATTTCGATGGCCGCGTGGACATTGGCGCCGGAGCTGATGCCAGCGAGAATGCCCTCCTCTTTCGCCAGGCGCCGCGCCATGGCGAAGGCCTCATCGTTGGTCACGGTGACGACTTCATCGACCGCGGCGAGATGCAGATTATTTGGCACGAAGCCGGCGCCCGTGCCCTGGATTTTGTGCGGTCCGGGCTTCACCGGGTCGCCGTGCATTGTCTGTGTGATAACGGGTGAATCCACCGGCTCGACCGCGATAGCGCGAAACCCCGGCTTGCGCGGTTTGATGACCTCCGCTACGCCGGTCAACGTGCCGCCGGTGCCCACCGCCGCGACGAGGATGTCCACCGCGCCGTCCGTGTCCGCCCAAATCTCTTCCGCGGTCGTTTCACGGTGGATGGCCGGATTGGCGGGATTATTGAATTGCTGCGGCATGAACGCGTTCGGCGTGCTGGCGACAATCTCCGTGGCCTTGGCGATGGCGCCCTTCATACCTTCCTGTCCCGGGGTGAGGACGAGCTTCGCGCCCAACATGGCGAGCAAGGTGCGACGCTCGACGCTCATCGTCTCCGGCATGGTGAGGATGCACTTGTACCCCTTGGCGGCGCAGACAAAGGCCAGGGCGATCCCGGTGTTGCCACTGGTCGGCTCGACGATGGTGGTATCGGCGTTGATCAGGCCGTCCCGCTCGCCCGCCGCGATCATCGCCATGCCGATGCGATCCTTGACGCTGCCGAGCGGATTAAAGAATTCGCATTTGAGAGCGATAGTGGCGTGCAAGCCCTCGGTGACGCGGTTGAGGCGCACTAAAGGCGTGTGCCCGACGGTGTCGACGATGTTGTCATAGATCTTGCCGGTAGTCATTGGAAGCAGAGGAAAAAGGAACCGAGTTTCGAGCGGGAGCGGCAGCTTAAGGTAGGCGTTGGCGGCAATCAAGACGCAAGCTGCGAGCTAAAAATTGCGCCTGATGATGAGCGCTCCCCGCGCCTGGGAGTGCATCTGGAAATTCAGTGCGAACGAATATTTGAAATCGGCGAAGCCGGTGCTATCTCTGGCGGGCGACCCCCGCCTTCGGTCGCTTCACGCCACTGCCTGCCAGGCCCGTTGCACTTACCCAAGCCCTTCGATTCTATGTCCGACCTCCTCGACGCCGCCGAAATTAAAACCTACATGAAAAAGGTCCCCGAATGGGAGACCGACAAGAAGAAGATTGAGCGGGTGTTCGAGTTCGATGACTTCACGGCAGCCATGGATTTCGTCAATCTGGTGGCGGAAATCTCCGAAGAGCAGGAGCATCATCCGGATATCGACATCCGCTACAACAAGGTCAAACTCGCCATCTATACGCAGACGAAAGACGGTCTGACGGAGCTTGATTTTCAGTTGGCCGAGCGGATCGACACGCTGTCGGAGGAGTGATGTAGCCGCCGAGCAACGGCCCTACCTTTTGACACGACCGGCAGCTTCGCCGCCTCTACAGTTTCCCGGGCTCTTGCAAAAGGCGGGCGACCTTATCCAGCAACCGTCCGGCGCTGCCGCCGTCCAGGACCTGGTGATCGAAGGTCAGCGTTAGTTCCGCCTCGGTTACCGGGACGAACGCGCTCTTGGCTTCATCCCAGCGCGGGACCTTGCGGCCCGCGCCCAAGCCCAGCATAAGCGATTCATCCGGCAGCGGGATCGGCGTGCCCCAGGTCAGACCGAAAATGCCGAAGTTGGAAACCGTAGCGACGGCCTGGCCGGAAGCATCCGGCGCCAACTGCCGGCGGCGCGCACCGGCGACCAGCTCCTGAAAACGGGGATCGAGCTCGCCAACCGAGCTGCCATCCATGCCGCGCAAAACCGGCACCATCAAGCCGCCCTCGACTTCTACCGCAAAGCCGATATCGATCGACGTGGCGGGCACGAAGCGTTTGCCGATAATCCGCCCCGCCGGGGCGCGATCCGCCGCGAGCGCCAGCGCCAGGGCGCGCATGACATAAAGGACGAACGCCGGTTTCGGGTCCGGCTGGCGGCCCCGGTAGGCGAGCAACACATCCAGTTCCACCGGACGCCCGACGGTCGCCAGCGGCCGCGTGATACTGCGGCGCAACGCTTCCCCGACCGCCAGACGCATGGCGGGCGCGGGTTCCGTCGCTGTCGCCTGGAGCGCGCCGGCGTATTTCTCGAGATCGGCCACCGTGACGCGTCCGCCGGCGCCGGTGCCCGCCAGCCCGGCCAGGTCCGCGCTTTGCCAGCCCAATTCCGCCAGACGGCTCCGCAGCCGGGGCGAATAGTAACCGGCGCCCGCCAGTTTCGCCGGGACCGGCAGACCAGCGCCCGCATCTGGCTGATCAACGGCGGGAGAGTGGGACGTTCCAGCCTTGTCAGCCGCCGAGTCTGCCGCTTCGCCGTTCGTTTCGGCGCGCAGGCTGTAGCCGTTGCTGGCCGAACCATCCTCCTCTGCTACATCCCGCCGGCCGGAGCCCGTATGATCGCCTGCGGTGGGATTCAGGCCCAACCGTTCCACCTCCGCGGGCGCGGCTTCCACGTAGCCGAGCACAGACCCGACTGCGTACGTTTGTTGTGGGGTGGCGATCAATTCCAGCACTTCGCCCGCGCAAGGCGTGGTGACCTGCAGAAGCGCTTTGTTCGTCTCGACCTCGATGATTTCCTGATCCGGCCCGACCTGATCCCCTATACCCACCGAGATACTCACGATCATGGCCTCGGCGATCGACTCGCCGAGTTGGGGCATAATAATGGGGACGCGCATGGCAGTAGGAGCGAGGCGGGGAAGAACGGTTTAGCTCAGAAATCAAGCAAGCTGCGCACGGCTTTGACAATGGCCGGAGCGCCGGGGCGATGTGCCTGCCAAAGCTGCGGATGATAAGGCACGGGGGTGTCGCGGGCGTTCAGGCGGCGCGGCGGCGCATCCAGCAGATGAAAACCTTCCTGCGCCACGCGGGCGACGACTTCCGCCGTGACGCCGCCCCAGGGAGCGGCTTCACCAACACACAGCAGCCGTCCGGTGCGCGCGACACTCGCCAGCACGGTTGCCATGTCCAGCGGCTTGACCGAGCGCAAATCCACCACCTCGATCTCGACACCTTCAGCGGCCAGCGCCGCGGCAGCGGCGAGCGTTTCCTGCACCATGGCGCTGTAAGCCACCACCGTCGCATCGCGTCCCGCCCGCATGATGCGCGCTTCGCCCGCCGGCAGCGCCGGTTCGTCCGGCGTCGGCAGCCTTTCGGCCTTCAGGTGGTAATAGAGCAGCTTGTGCTCACAAAAAATCACCGGGTCGTCGATGGCGACCGCCTCCAGGAGCATCGAATAGGCATCTTCCACCGTCGCCGGCGTCATTACGACCAGTCCCGGGTAGTGCGCGTAGATCGCTTCCATGCTCTGGGAATGAAACGGTCCGCCGCCAGAGGTTCCCCCGCTTGGCAGGCGAATCACGATCGGGCAGGGGAGCTGGGTGCGCCAGAATTGCGTGGCCGCCTGGTTGACGATCTGGCTGAAAGCCACGCTGGAGAAATCGGCAAACTGCATCTCGATAATCGGACGCATGCCCTCGGTCGCCGCCCCCACGGCCAGGCCGATGGCGGCATCCTCGCTGATGGGCGAGTCGAGGACCCGGCCGGGGAATTCCTTGGCCAATCCTTTGGTCGCCTTGAAGGCCCCCCCGAACGCGCCGACATCCTGGCCGTAGATGAAAACGCGGTCGTCCGCCGCCAAGGCTTGGGCCTGGGCTTCCCGGATGGCCTCCAAATAGGTGACGCTCATGAGAACGGAAGCGGGCGGCGCCGGCGGCTGTCCGGCACCAGGGCGATCAATCGACCGGCCGGTCTTCCAGCAGGCGCCGCGTACTGAGCGCCGACCAATCATACCGGGCAGCGCTCGGTGCCGGCTCGCCTTGAGCCTGCGCAATCGCCTGGTCGATCTGTCCGGCAGCTTCGGCGCGCCAGGCGTCCAGATCTTCGGTGCTGGCCCAGGCGCGTTGGAGGATTTGCTGCCGGGCCAGCCGCAGACAGTCCCCGCCGATGGGAGACGTCCGCAACTCCGCGTCCACGTACGAAGCGTCATCGTGCTCGCCATGGCCCGTCAGGCGCAGAAGGCTCGCCACCACCATTTGGGGTCCGTGCCCGCCGCGGGCGCGCGCCACCGCGGTTTGCATGGTGCTCAGGCAGGCGGCGAGGTCCGTGCCATCCACGGAATGCCCGGCGAATCCGTAACCGGCGGCGCGATCCAGGAGGTCCGCACAGGCGAATTGCTTGCTGGTCGGCGTTGAGTAGGCGTACTGGTTATTGGCCACGACCACGACCATCGGCAGTCGCTCGACGCCGGCGAGATTCATGCCTTCGTGAAACGCGCCGGTGGAAGTGCCGCCGTCCCCGATGCAGGTAGCGCCGATGCTGGTGCGCAGCCGGCCGGATAACCGGCGCGCCAGTAAACCGCCGGCTACCACTGAAACCATCGTCCCCAGGTGGCTGATCATCGCATAAAGGCCTTCCGCGGGCCGCCCGCGGTGAATATTGGCGTCCCGCCCCTGCATCGGGCCTTCCACGGAGCCGAGATAGGTGCGGGCGCCGTCCAGCAGAGGCTCGCCGAAGGCCAACCGGCCGGCCATATCGCGGATCAAAGGCCCGAAGATATCGCCCTTTTGCAGGCAGACGCCCAGGGAACCGCTCAAGGCCTCCTGGCCCTTGCCTAAAAACACACCGCCGTGAATCTTGCCGCCGCGATAGAGCCCGGCGATCCGTTCCTCGAACATCCGCGCCAGCAGCATCCAGCGGTACGTCTGCAAAAATATCGTTTGTTCAGGCGACGCGACCACCGCTGGCGGCGGGGCGTCATGGGCAATGGCGGGAACCATTACCCGCAACTTAGACGGGGCTGAGCAAAGCACGCAAGCGAAAGGTTGGACGGACCGCCCGGCGCACACTGTGGGGAAGGGCTGTGGAATGGCAACTGCTTGATCCTTGGTGACGCGCCGGAGTCACTCTGGACGACGGCGTCGACGCGACCGGTGACCGACGATGCAGGCGGATTCCACATTCCTCAAACGCCGGAGCGAACAGCTCTTCAAGGGCGAGTTGTCAGGATTGCGCCGCCGGACGGACCGGATGTTCGCCGTCCTGTTCGTGCTGCAATGGCTGGGAGGCATTGCGCTGGCTTCGTGGTATTCACCGCATCGGCTGACGGGCCGCGCCAGTACGTTGAGCATCGAAATGATGACCGCCCTTTTCCTGGGCGGCGTAATCGTGGCGGTGCCGCTCTTCTTCATCTTCCGCCGGCCCGGCCAATCGGTCACCCGTGAGATTGTGGGAGCCGCGCAGATGCTTTCCTCCGGGCTGCTGGTGCATCTTTCGGGCGGGCATGCCGAAATGCATTTCCACATCTTCGGCTCGCTGGCGTTCCTGGCTTTTTACCGGGACTGGAAGGTCCTGGTGATCGCCTCCAGCGTGGTCTCGGCGGACTACTTTGTGCGTGGGGTCTATTGGCCTCAGTCCGTTTACGGCGTGTCGGTCGTGGCGCCCTGGCGCTGGCTGGAAGACACGGCCTGGGTGATTTTCGAGGATATTTTCCTGATCTACGCCAGTTGGCTCGGCAATAAGGAGACGTATGCCGTCGCCGAGCGCCGGGCGGAGCTCGAAGACTCCCAAACCAGCGTGGAGCGTTCCGTCAGCGAACGCACCGCTCAACTGGCGCAGTCGAATCGCGATCTCAACCGGCAGATCGGCGAACGCCAGCGCATCGAGCAGGAGTTGCGCACCGCCCGCGACCAACTGGAATCCAACGTCCGGGAACGCACCGCGGAACTCAACGCCGCCAATCGCGCCCTCAAACGCCAGATCGACGACGGCCGCAAGACCGAGGAGGAACTTGCGCGCAGCATGCAGCGCTACCGCTTCATGACGGATAGCATGCCGCAGATCGTCTGGACGGCGACGCCGGACGGCCGCCTGGATTATTTCAACCGGCGTTTCCACGAGTACACCGGGCTGACCGCCGAGGAGAGCCGGGAGTGGGGCTGGAAACCCGCCACCCATCCTGACGATCTCGCCCGCTGCCTGGAACTCTGGAATCACGCCATCCAAACCGGCGAGGTTTACGACGTGGAATGCCGGCTGCGCCGGGGCGAGGACAGCGCGTACCGCTGGCACCTGAGCCGTGCCGTGCCGATGCGCGATCCCGATGGCCGGATCATCCAGTGGTTCGGCACCTGCACGGATATTGACGATCAGAAACGCAGCAAGGAAGCGATTACGCGCAGCGAGCAGCGTTATCGTTCGCTCGTCGCCGCGAGCGCCCAGATCGTCTGGCTAACTGACGCGGAAGGCCGGGTGACCGGCGACCTGACCGAATGGCGGGCGGCGACCGGCCAGACCTATCACGAAGTGCAGCGCTTCGGCTGGCTCGACGCCATCCATATCGACGATCGGGAGTCGACCCTCGACCTCTGGAAGTGGGCCTTGGAGACCAAGACGGTTTTCGAGTCCGAGTACCAACTCAAGATGGCGGATGGCACCTACCGCCATTTCGCCGCGCGCGGGGTGCCGGTGCTGGAGCCGGACGGACGCGTCCGGGAGTGGATCGGCACGAGTACGGACGTGACGGACAAGACGCGGGCGCAGGAAGTCGTCCGCCGGGCGCAGGAGGAGCTCGAGGGCCGCGTGCGGGAGCGGACCGCGCAATTGACCGAAACCAACCGGGTCCTGCATCAACAGGTCATCGAGCGTAAGCAGATCGAAGACGAACTGGCCGAAGCGCGCGACGACGCCCTCAACAGCGCCAAACTCAAAAGCCAGTTCCTGGCCAACATGAGCCATGAAATCCGGACGCCCATGAACGGCGTCATCGGCATGACCAGCCTGCTGCTCGATACCCCGCTCAACGAAGAGCAGAAGGAATACATCGAGACCATCCGCGCCAGCGGTGACGCGCTCCTGTCCATCATCAACGACATCCTGGATTTCTCCAAGATCGAAGCCGGCAAGCTGGACTTCGAGGAGCTGGATCTCGATCTGCAGTCCACCGTTGAGGGGGCAATCGAGCTCCTGGCGGAGAAGGCGCAGGCGAAGGGCTTGGACCTCGCCTGTCACGTGCTCGAGGACGTGCCGCGCCAGCTTTGCGGCGATCCCGGGCGGTTGCGCCAGGTGCTGGTCAATCTGGTGGGTAATGCGATCAAGTTCACGCCAACCGGCCGGGTGCTCGTGCACGTGGCCAAGCTGCAGGAGACCGCCACCGACGCGCAGATTTGCTTCCAGGTGTCCGATACCGGCATCGGCTTGAGCGAAGAAGCCGCCCGGGGGTTGTTCCAGGCTTTCGTGCAGGCGGATGGGTCGATGACGCGGAAGTTCGGTGGCACGGGGCTGGGGCTGGCAATTTCCAAGCAACTCGTCGAGCTGATGGGCGGCCAGATCGGCGTGGAGAGCGCCCCGGAACAGGGCTCGACCTTCTGGTTTACGGTGCGCCTGAGCAAACAGCCGATCCTCCTGGCGGACGAAGAGCCCAGTGGTGAGCCGCCAACCGATTTTTCGCTGGCGCGCGCGTTGATCGTCGGGTCCAGCGGCACGCGCGAAGTCTTGCGCGAGCAATTGACCGCCTGGGGCATGCCGGTGCTGGCGCTGGCGGAAGGCAAGGAGGCGCTGGCCGCCTTGCGCGACGGCGTGGCCGAGGACAAGCCCTGGAATTTCCTGATCGTAGACACGAATCTGCCGGATATGGACGGTCTGGCGCTGGCCCACGCCATCAAGGACGATCCCAAGACCGCGCCGACGCGGGTGGTCATGCTGCTGGCGCCGGGCCAGCGCGCCGGCTTTACCAGTGGCGAGAAGAGCGATGTCAGCGCCGTCTTGAACAAGCCAGTCAAGCGTTCGCAACTGCGGGAGTTGTTCCGGGCCGCGCTGGCGAAGAAGGCGGTGAAGCCCCCCACGCCCGCCGCCAAAGCCGCCGCCGCGGCCATCCGCCCGGCCAAGGGCAAGGGCGTACGCATCCTGATTGCCGAGGACAATCAGGTGAACCAGAAAGTCGTTATTCGCCAGTTGCAGAAGATCGGTTACAAAGCCGATGCCGTGGCGGACGGGCTGGAAGCTTTGGAGGCGACTTCCAAGGTGGTGTACGACGTGATTTTGATGGATTGCCAGATGCCGGAGATGGACGGCTTTACGGCGACGCGGGAGATTCGCCGCCGCGAGGCAGCGTCGGGCGCGCACACGCCCATCGTGGCCTTGACGGCGAACGCGTTGGAAGGTGACCGGGAACGCTGCCTGGGCGCGGGTATGGACGATTATTTGAGCAAGCCGATCAAGCTGGAGGCGCTGCAAGCGCTGCTGGAGCGTTGGACCGGCGGCGACAAGGAAAAGGCCGCCGAGCCCGAGCCGGAAAAGCCGCTGGAGAAGCTCGTCGCCGTGCCCCTGGAAACCGCCGCGTAGCGCGCCGGTCTGAGTTCAGGAGCAGTTATGGACTTGAGCGCAGGATGCCGATCCGCTAGTGTCTTCGTTTATGGGACTGGCCTTGGGCACGCTTCAGGAGATCAAGACGGCGATTGCGGGCTTGAATGAGCACGATAAAACCGTCCTCGCCGCGGAGTTGTTCGCCGAGCAAATGCCGACGCCAGACGAGGCGCTTTTGACGGCCTCACTAGATCGAGGCTGGCAGGATATGCACGCCGGTCGCGTTCGCCCGATTGAGGATGTTCGTGCGCTGGTGACCGCATGGACTTCAAAGTCCTGATTACCGATACGGCCCTGGGCGACCTGCGCGAGATTGTCGAGTACATCGCCGAAGGGGACCGAACCGCTGCCGAACTGCTTGGACTGCGACTGGTTGATCAGGCGCTTAGCCTGCGCAACCTGCCACTTCGCTTTGCATTTTACGATCGGCTTCGTGGCATTCGGAAGATGGCGCTGCCACCCTATCTGATTTTCTACGTTTGCGACGAAGGGGCGGCGACTGTCAGCATCCTTCATTTCTGGCGTGGGGCCCGACGTTCGCCGCCCTTGTTTCCGCTCGCCTGATCGCGGTGTGCCTACGCCACGACCGTCTCGGCCCGGTGCAAATCCTCGCTCTTGCCGAAGCTCTCCGCCACGCTCGGGGTCTCCGCGCCGTTGTTGCGGGAACCGCCCAGTTCCATCGGCGCGCCGGCTTCTTCCGCGCGGCGGGACAGGCGCACGGCCACCACTTTGCTCACGCCTGCCTCTTCCATCGTGATGCCGTAAAGGACATCGGCCCGCGCGATGGTGCGCTTGTTGTGCGTGATCACGATGAACTGGCTCTGGCTGACGAACCGGTCCAGGATTTTCAAGAAACGCGCGATATTCGATTCATCCAGCGGCGCGTCCATCTCATCCAGCACGCAAAACGGGCTGGGCTTGACCATGTAGATCGCGAACAACAGCGCCACCGCTGTCATCGTCTTTTCGCCGCCCGAAAGCAGCGTGACGGACTGGAGTTGCTTTCCCGGCGGCCGCGCAATGATCTCGATCCCGCACTCGAGCGGATCCTCCTCGTTCGAAAGCAGCAAATTCGCCCGGCCGCCGCCGAACAGCTCCGTATACATCTCCTGAAAATTGACCCGGATGCGCTCGAACGTTTCCGCGAAAAGATCGCGGCTCGTCGTGTTGATCTTCGCGATGATGCCGAGCAACTCCTTTTTGGCCGCAATCAGATCGGCGTTCTGCGTCTCCAAAAAGTGGTGGCGCTCTTCCAGGGAATCGTACTCGGCGATAGCATCCAAATTCACCGCGCCGATGCCGTCGAGCCGCTCCCGCAAGAGGCGGACCTGCGCTTCAATCGCAGGCCAGTCCGGGGTTTCCGCCGGCGGCTCGTCCAGCAACCGGGCGCAAAGCGACTGCAACGCGACGGCGTCCGGCGCAAAATTGTGCAGTTCGATCTGGTAACGCTCGGCGGCATGCGCGCGCAAATTATCCAACCGCAGGTTTAACTGGGCCTCGCGCACTTCGTGCGCCGCGCGCCGGTCGTGGTGCGCGTTCAAGGCGTGCGTCTGCTGGCGCAGGGCATTGTGCAAGACCTCGACGGCCGCGCCGGCCGCCGCGTGTTCCTGGCGGCGCGCGCCAATCTCTTCCTCGGCGGCGGCAAACGCGGCGCGCGCGCTCTCGATCCGGGCGGTCAATTCCTCGGCCTCGGCCGCGTACTTCGCCAGTCGGGCGCGGTGTTCCTCCAATTCGCGCCGCCGATCGGTGATCAGGTCCGCCAATTCCGCCCGGCGGGCGGCCATGGGCTGGCGTTGGCGGCGCATGCCTTCCTGGCGCTGTTGCTCGGTCGCGACGCGCACCCGCAGATCATTCAACGCCTCGGCCAAGGTGTTCTCCTGCGCGCGGCAGACGCTGACCTGCTCGGTACAGGTGACCTGTTCCTGGTCGTACTTCTCCAGCAGCACGCGCTTTTCTTCCCGGCGGCGTTCCGCCGTCCGGGCTTCCTCCCGGGCGGCTTGCAAGCGGCGTTCCGTCTCCTGCTGCTCGCGGCGCAGGCTTTCGGCCCGCCCGCTCAAATCGCGCGCTTCCCGCTCAAGTAGCGCGAGTTGATTCTGCGCGGCGGAAACCTCCATCTGCCCGGCTTGCAAGTGAGTCCGGGCCTCGGCCAGGGCGGCCGCCGCGGTTTGCAGGGCGTCACCCGCAGCGGTGCGCGCCTTCGCCCGGCTGGCCGCTTCCTGCTCCAACTGGACCACTTCCGCACCCAACTTCTTGATCTGCCCCTGCCGCGCGAGCACTCCCGGGGCGGCCTCTCCGCTCTGGGTACCCTGGCCGCCTTGCCAAAAGCCATCGCGGCCGAGCACCTCGCCCGACAGCGTGGCAATGGTCCAGCCGGGGTTGAGCGGACGCAGGCGATGCGCCGCCGCCAGGTCCTCCACCAACAGGCAATCCCTCAGGAGGCGCGTCACCAGCGGGGCGGCGGCCGGGCTGGGATTGGTCACATCGCTGGCCCAGGCCAGGGCGCCATCCGGGAGAAGCGTCAAAGGTGGCGGCGCGCCGTCCGCCGCCGCTTCCGGAATGGCGAGAGTCGCGCGGCCTACCTTCCTGCCGGTGGCCAGGGAATCGAGCAGCGCGACGGCGACTTCCGCATCCCGCAACAGCACCGCTTGCAGGTTCTGTCCCAGGATCGCTTCGATGGCCGGGATGTAGCGCGCTTCCACCTCGATCAGCGTGCCAAGCACCCCGGCGATCCCCGCCGTAAAGAGCTCCGGTTTGTCCAGACCGCGCAAGACCGCTTGAGTGCCAGTGGCCAGCCCCGCGCCAGCGATATTCAACTGGCGCAAAACCTCCAGCTTGCCCGCGCGCTCGGTCAGTTGCTTCTGGGCGGCGCTGACGGCCTGTTCGCACGCCACGAGTTCCTTTTGCGCCGCCGCGTGCCCTTCTTCGGCCTGGCGCAATTCCCCGCGCCGGTCCTGCAACGCGGCCGTTGCGGCGGCAATCTGCGTCCGCACCTCGTCGATGCGCGCTGCCGCCTCGGCGTGGCCGGGTTCCAGGCGGGCCAACTCCGTTGCCAGCATCTCGCCGCGCACGCCGGCGGTCTGCTCCTGCTGCTGCCAACGGGCCAGATCGCCGCTCAGTTGAATCAACCGCTGGTCGGCATCGGCTGCGCCGCGTTGCGCCGCCTGGAGCGCCTGCTCCGCCGCTACGCGCTTGGCGCGGGAGTCGCGCACGAGCGTCTCCTGGGCGCGGAGGTCTCGCTCGCCGGCTTGCAGCAGTTCCAGGGTCTGACGCTGCTCCTCGTCGGCGGCCAGCAGTTCCGCGTCCTGAGCGCGCAGCTTTTCCTCGGCGCCGGCGAGTTCCAGCGCGTAGCGCTCGGACAAGGCCTGGCTCTGCCCCGCGCGCTCGCGGTTGAATTCGCGCTGATTTTCCGCCGAAAGCAGCCGGTCCTTGGCAGCCTGCGCGGCGGCACGCGCGTCCTGAAGCAAAGTGGCGAGATTCTCCAGCGCGGTGCGTTTGTCCGCCAGCTCCAGCTCGCCCAGCGCCAGGTCCTCTTCGGCTTTGGTCTGCTCCGCGCGCCAGCGGGTCAGCTCGGCGCGCACGCCGGCGAGTTCCCCTTCCAATTGGGTGAACTGCGCGTGCCCCAGGTGGGTTTCCAGGACACGAAGATCGCTGGAAAGCGTCTGGTGCCGGCGCGCCTTGGCCGCCTGCCGCTGCAGCGAACCGAGCTGCCGCTTGACCTCGCCGATGACATCGGTCAAGCGCGTCAGGTTCGCCTCCGTCTGCTCCAGCTTGCGGGTCGCTTCGCGGCGTTGCGCCTTGTATTTCGTAATGCCGGCGGCTTCCTCGAAAACCGCGCGCCGGTCTTCCGGCCGCGCGCTCAAGATCATGTCGAGCTTGCCTTGCTCCATGATCGAATACGCGCTCCGGCCGATGCCCGTATCCATGAAAAGCTCCTGGATATCGCGCAGCCGGCACACGGTCCGGTTCAGCAAATACTCACCCCGGCCATCCCGATAAACCCGGCGCGTGATGCAGACCTCGTTGTAATCGGTTCCCAGCTCCGCTTCGCACCCGGTAAACGTCAGCGAAACTTCGGCGACCCCCAGCGGCTGGCGCGTGTCCGTGCCATTAAAAATAACGTCTGCCATCTCGCTCCCGCGCAGGGCTTTGGCCGATTGCTCGCCCAGCGCCCAGCGGATGGCGTCGAGGATATTGCTCTTGCCGCAGCCGTTTGGGCCCACCACGGCCGCGACCCCGTGCGGGAAGTTCAGTTCGGTCTTTTGAGCGAACGATTTGAAGCCAAGAATGGCCAACTGGCGCAGATGCATTGAGACCGTAAAAACCCCCGGAGCGCCCAGGGAAAAAGCGAACCGAGTCGTACCCGCAAAGCCGTTGGCAAGCAAGGAGAACTCGCCAAGCCCGCCAATCTCGCCGAACGTGGCCTTAATGAGCACCACCGACTCCGCTGTCGCCGAATTCGTCGAGTTCCTGAAATTCGCCAGCATCTCCGCCGATCCGGTGTACGCGCCGCAGTTGGACGGCTGCGCCAATTGGCTCGTGGCCAAGCTGCAAAAGCTCGGGCTAACCGTGGAAAAGCACGCCACGCCGGGCCATCCGATCGTCGTGGCTCGCAACGCGCCTCGCGCGGGGCGGCCTACGGTGCTGATCTACGGCCACTACGATGTGCAGCCAGCCGATCCGTTGGAGCTTTGGCAGACGCCGCCGTTCGAGCCGCGCATTGAGAATGACATCGTCTACGCGCGCGGCTCCACGGACAACAAGGGTCAGATCCTGGCGCACATCATCGGCCTCGAGCAGGAACTCGCCGAGCACGGCGAACTGCCCGTAAACGTCATCCTGCTGATCGAAGGCGAAGAGGAGGTCGGTAGTTCGCATCTGGAGCCTTTTCTCAAGGAACACCGGCAGGATTTTCAGTGCGATATCGCCGTCGTCTCGGATACCGGCATGGTGGCGCGCGGCTGGCCGACTTTTACCTATGGCCTGCGCGGCATTCTCGCGCTGGAATTACTCGTCACCGGTCCGGCGGTCGATCTGCACAGCGGCATCTATGGCGGCGCCGTCGCCAACCCCGCCACGGCCCTGGCGCAGCTTCTGGCGACCATGCACGATGCCAACGGGCATGTGGCCATTCCCGGTTTCTACGATGCCGTGGACCCGGTGCAAGACTGGGAACAGGCCGCCTGGCAGGCGCTGCCTGGGACGGATGCCGCGCTGCTCCAGCTGACGGGCGCTGTGCAAACGTTCGGTGAGGCGGGCTACACGAGCATCGAGCGTACTTCGATCCGCCCGACCGCGGAAATCAACGGGCTGACTTCCGGTTATCAGGGGGAGGGGAGCAAGACGATCATCCCTAGCAAGGCGACGGCCAAGTTGACGTTTCGTCTGGTGCCAAAGCAGGAGTCGGCGGGCATTGAGGAGCTCGTCCGGGCCCATTTCCACCGCAAGCTGCCGCCGGGCGTGAAACTGGAAATCACCGGCGGCCACAGCGGCGAGCCGTATATGACCAATCCTCACTCCACCGCCGGCAAGGCCGCGCAACGTGCCTTGCGGGAGACTTTCCATGCCGAGCCCGCCCTGATCCGGGAGGGCGGCAGCATCCCCATCGTGCAGGCGTTCAAGGATGTGCTTGGCGTCGAGACTTTGCTGCTGGGATTGGCGTTGCCGGACGCCCGCGCGCATTCACCGAACGAAAATTTCCCCTTGGAGAATTTTCACGCGGGCAGTAGGCTCAATCGCAGTCTATTGAGGGAACTAGCTGCGCGGTAGCATATTACAGTTGTATACACAGGGGCGAAGAGGGATCATGAAGCAACCGAATTTACCAGTTGAAGGTGGCAGCGTAGTGGCGCGCGCCACCATTCGCGGCTCGATGGCAGCGCTGTTTCGAGGCGCTCGCCGCGTCTTTCTGCGGCTGCGCGTGCGTCCGGGCCGGCCGCGCCGCTTGAAGCGGCGCAAGGTTTGGATCGGCCCTGTTTAAACGGAGATTACGCAACAGTGTAGCCGCCGCGTAGCGGCTCCAAAAAAAGGTAGGGATCGCTCTCCGAGCGACTCCGTGACTGTCTGGGAAAACTGTCGGAAGGCGTTGACGCTGCGTGGTAGCCGGGTTCACCAGACAGCTTCGGAGTCGCTCGGAGAGCGATCCCTACCTTGGGTCACGAAAGGCAGCTTCGCTGCCTAAACCTTCGAAAACTGCTACAAGCTTGCAGACTGCTCTTTTCAGATCCTCCTCTCCGCTCAGTAAAGCATCAGCTCGGAAGGCGGATCGCAAGCCTTGACGCTTTCCGCGTGCACCACCGGAATGCGCCGCCCGTCCTCCACCGGAAAGGTCACCGTACCGACCACGCGCGCCCAAGCCATCTCCGCGAGCTTGGGCACCTGATCGGATTCAATCGCCACCGCGATGGGCCGCGCGTCCGCCGCGCAGCAGACCATGAACATCCGCACGATCTGGAAACGATTGCCGCCGCTCTTCTCGACCGGCATAAATTGGCCGATCATCTCTACCTTGCGTTTATCGAACAGCGGGCGCATCGAATCATCATCGGAAGCGAAGAGCAGGTCCGTTACCTCCGCGATGACGTTGCCGTCCGCAGTCTTTTTCAGATACTGCGAAGCGTCGAGCGTGCTGGGAGTTGCATCCGCCGGGATGGGTGTCGCGCCCGGCAGCGGCGGCTCATAATTGGCATTTGCGTCGGTGCTTTGGGCGATCGGCGGCGGCACCGAGCTGGCGGTATCCACCACGGCGGCGGAAGCCTTGCCGTGCAGCTTGGACGGATCGCTGACGATGCCGCGATTGCGGATGGTGCTGGCGCTGAAACGATCCGCGGACACCCCAACCGCAGCCCAGACCGGTACCACCAGCATCAGAAAGGCCAGCACTTGAATCGCCCGGATGCGCGGAGCCGAGGCCGGGTCCAGCCGCTCATCTCCGGCTAAACTATCCAAGAGCAAGCCGCGGGTGCCTCCGCGATTCCCCCAGACCAGACTCACCGCCAGCAACAACATGACCACTCCGGCGATGCCGACAAAAGGCCGGTAGACCGGAACCAGATATTCAGCCAGCCGGCCGCTCACGAAAAAGTAGAGCATCAGCACACCCCAGGCGAGCAGCGTCAGGGCAGACAAACCGCGAGAAAGCGTTTTCATTTTAGCGACAGTCGACGAGTAAACAGGCCCTGTGGCGCCTAGAGATGCAGCACCGCGAGACGCACACAGATTAGTCCGATCAGCACGAAAAGTCCAACCCCCAGCGCCAGCACGAAGCGCCGCCGGAACACGAGCGAATACAGGAAGACCAGCTTCAAGTCGAAGACCGGTCCGAACACCAGGAACGCCAGCTTGGCCGTCAGCGGAAAAGCCGTCAGCGTCGCCGCAATGAACGCATCCGAAGTGCTGCAGACCGCCACCACGAAGGCTAGCAGCATCAGGCTGCCGGTGGCCGTCCACGGATTCATGGCTAGGGGATAGATGCGCGTTTGGTCGACGGCCGTGTTAAAAACGCTGGCCAGCGCCGCGCCAATAACGACGAAGACCGCCACATCCAGGAAATCGTTGGCGCCGCGCTGCAGGGCCAGCAGCAAGCGGCGTCCGAACGTGACCTGCAGCTCCTTTTCCACGTTTTCGAGTGCCGCCAGGGCGTCTTCACCGCCGCTGCCTTCGTCGGTCCCTTCCAGGCTGAAGGGGGCGGCTGCCGCGGCACCCACCAAGCTCGGGATGCGAAAGCCGCTCGTGCGCGTCGCCCGGCCCGGCAACGTGGCCAATACGAGCGGATGCAGGAACTGCTCGGGCTTAAGCCGCTGCACGACCGCGCCCACCAGGATCGCGACGAGATAACTCAGCCCCAGGCGAAACCCGAGCGTCAGGCCCGGCTGCTGCCCGCGAAACGCCGCGAACGTACTGAACGCCACGATGGGATTGACTACCGGCGCCGCCAGCAAGTACGTCACCGCGCAGGAAATGGGCAGCCCCTTCTTCATCAAGCGGCGGATGACCGGGACAATGCCGCATTCGCACATCGGGAAGACCAGTCCGAGCAGCCCGCTGATCAGGATCGCGGTCCCGGCGCGGCGGGGCAGCATCCGCGTCATCCAGCGCGCCGGGACGAAGACTTCGATCAGGCCCGAGAGCAACCCGCCCAGCAGCAGAAAGGGCACGCTCTCAAAAAGCACGCTCAGGAATGAGAACGCGAAACTTTGCGGATCGAACTTGAACCAGGGCATCTTTGGCGGGTCGGCGGCGCCTCAAATAGAGAGCACAACCAGGGTTTTGCAACGCGCGCTCCGCTCTGCCGGCGCCCGGCTGGCGCCTCCCGGAAGGAACTCCGCAAGAAGGGGAGCGCACGGGAATCTCACGGCATTTCATGGCTCCCGCGGGGTCGAGCCCGCGAATTGCTCTGCATAGGCCAGTTCCCCAGAGCGTAAACCATTCAAGGCCATGACCAACCAGCGGACGCTGATCTTCATTCCCACCTTCAACGAAGCGGAAAACGTCGAACGCATGTGCCGGGAGCTGACCGCGCTTGATCTCGACGCCGACATCCTCTTTTGCGACGACAACTCGCCGGACGGCACCGGAGATATCGTCGACCGGCTCGCCGCCGAGTTGCCGCATGTTCGCGCCATGCATCGCCCGGGCAAGCTCGGGATCGGCAGCGCGCATCAGGAAGGCATCCGCCACGCTTACGCCGAGGGCTATCGGACGCTCCTGACCATGGATTGCGATTTTACCCATCAGCCCGCCGACGTGCGGCGCCTGCTGGAGGAAGCGCACAACCACCCGGTTACGGTCGCGTCGCGCTACATGCAGACCGACAGTCTGCCGAACTGGAATCTGTTGCGCCGGTCGCTGACCCACCTCGGGCATTACCTGACGGTTAACCTGCTGCACCTGCCGCAGGATGCCACGGGAGCTTTGCGCGTCTACCAACTCGGCTCGATTCCGCGCGACTTGTTCGATCTGGTCAAGTCCGGCGGTTACTCCTTCTTTTTCGAAAGCCTGTTCGTCCTCGTGCGCAACGGTTTTGCCATTCACGAGATGCCCATCAAGCTGCCGGCCCGCACCTACGGCCACTCCAAGATGACGCTCTCCGAAACCTGGCGCAGCGCGACACGCCTGCTGAAAGTCTTTCGCGCCAATCTCCTCGATCCCGAGCAATTCCTGCTCTGCCCGTCCATCGAGAACGCCACCGGCGCGCTGGTGGATCCGCAAGGCTGGGACAGCTACTGGACCCAAGGCCGGGAAACGACTCGCAGCATTTACGCCTTCATCGCGAGCGTCTACCGGCGGATCGCCATCCGGCGCAACCTGGATTTTTATATCAACAAGCATTTCGCACCCGGCGCCCGTCTGCTGCATGCCGGTTGCGGTAGCGGCCAGGTGGATCAGCATCTGACCGAGGAGATGAAGGTCACGGCACTGGATATCTCCCTGCCGGCGTTGGAGAGCTATCGGCACAACAACCCGCACGCCGCCGCCGTCCGCCGAGGGGATATCCTCAACCTCGAATTCGAGCAGGCAAGCTTCGATGGCGTCTACAATTTGGGTGTCGTGGAGCACTTCACCGCCGAGCAGATCCGCAAGATTTTGTCCGAGATGGGGCGCGTGCTTAAACCGGGCGGTAAGATCGTGATCTTTTGGCCGCACCGCCTGGCCACGAGCGTCTGGGTCCTCAAAGGCGTGCATTGGCTGCTGGATCGCTTGACGCGCCAGCCGCTGCGATTGCACCCGCCGGAGATCAGCCTCCTCGGTTCGCGGGCGCAGGCTCGTGAAGTCGTCGAACAGGCCGGCTTTAGTATGGTCGATTACTACTTCGGCGCGCAGGACCTGATGGTCCAGGCTGTCGTGGTCGGCCAGAAGAACTAGCGGCCGGTTGACCCGCCGTGCATCCGATGCCTCTCGACGCTCTCTTCGCCGAGGAGGCCCGGGCGCCAGACCGCCACCCTTCTTTCCGGCGCGGCCACCCGCCCGAGGGCTCGGTTTTCGGATCGCCCGATGGGCACGTCGCAAAAGGAGGTGCGTCCAGCGGCGAATCCCGCCTGCGCCGAAGGCTTGGTTGGGCCGAGGCCGCTGGCGGGATCGTCCTTACCCTACTGGTCGTCTACCTGCATTGGGTCTTCCGCCAGCACGCCGGCGGACTTTGGCGCGATGAAGTCAACACCGTGCAACTCGCGACGCTGCCGGCCTTCGCACAAACCTGGGATAACCTGCAGTTCGATTCCTTCCCGATCCTGATCTTCGGCCTGGTCCGGGGCTGGGCCGCGCTCTTTGCCACCAGCGACGCGTCCCTGCGGACGCTCGGGCTGATCCTGGGGCTGGGTGTTTTCGGAACGCTTTGGCTGAACGCCCGGCTGCTGGGCCAGCGCGTGCCGCTGGTGGCGCTGGCGCTGCTGGGTTGCAACCCGCTTTTCATCCGCTACGCGGATTCGTTGCGCGCCTATGGCCTTGGCATGCTGCTGATGCTGCTGACTTTTGGCGCGGTTTGGCGCGTGGTCGAGTCGTTGCGGCCGGGCCGCGTGGCACTCGCCGTCTGTCTGGCGATTTGCAGCGTGCAGGCCCTTTACTACAATTCGGTCCTGCTCTTTGCCATGTGCGCGGCGGGGGCTATGACCGCCGCCTGGGAACGCGACTGGAAGAAGGCGTTGTGCGTGCTGGGCATCGGGGCGCCCGCCGCTCTTTCGCTGCTGCCGTACGCCGGCACCATTCATCGGCTGCATGAATGGAATTTCCTCGTGCAGTACCCGGTTACCTTGGGTTGGATCTGGAAAAAGCTTTCCGATGTCACTGGCGCGCCTGATCCGATCGGCGTCTGGGTCTGGAGCGCGCTCTTCCTGGGTGCGCTCACGCTGGCCGGCTGGCAATTGCGGCAGCAGATACCCGCGGCTAAAGGGCCGCTCGCTCCTGCGCATCGCGTGTTGCTTTTTGCGGCCGGCACTTTGGTGATTGGCAGCATGTGTTACGGGTTATTTCTGAAGGCGCTCAATTACTACACGCAGCCCTGGTATTACGTGGCTTATCTCGCGCTGGCCGCGACGTGTCTCGACGCCATCCTGGGCGCGGCGATCCAGAAGCATCCGCTGGCCGCGCCACGCTGGCGCCTGGCGCGTCTGGCCGTGCTCTGGGCGTTCTGCGCCTTGATGTGGTTCCAGGCGCGGGACGACCTTTTCACCCGCCAGACGAATCTGGACTTAATGGCGCGACAGCTTACCACCAGCACCGCGCCCGGCGACCTGGTAGTGAATACGCGCTGGGAATGCGACATTACTTTCGCCCGCTATTACCGCGGTGCGGCCGAGGTGTTGACGTTGCCGCCCATCGCCGATCATCGCTTCCATCGCTACGATCTGGTGCTGCAGAAAATGGCGACGCCCGCCGCCGCCGGTCCGGTGCTGGAGAAGATGGCCGAGACGCTCCGCGGCGGGCATCGCGTCTGGCTCATCGGCGAACCGATGCTGCCGGAGGCCGGGAAAAGACTCCCGCCGCTGCAACCCGCCTGGAAAGACGCCACCGGCTGGCACATGGGCGGCGCTTATTATGGCGTTTGGACGATGCAAGCGACCGAGTTGCTGGCCCAGCACGCCGACTCCGGCGAAAAAGTCCTAGTCCCCGTGCCGACGCCGGTTTCTGACTTCGAGAAACTACCGGTGAACGTCTTTTTGGGTTGGCACTGAGGTTGGTTGCAGAGCCTGCGGTCGCGCCAAAAGCGTCTCTGTGCTGGAGCGGCAAGCTTCCCTTTTGCATTTGACCCCGCCCGCAAACGCGGATAAAAGACTACCTCCGGCTGGGTAGCCAGCCCAAGGTGAAAGCACCCGTAGCTCAATTGGATAGAGCATCTGACTACGGATCAGAAGGTTTGAAGTTCGAGTCTTCACGGGTGCACGCCTCACGCTGAGGCACTTATGCGGTTCCCTAACGCGCGAAAAAGCATCATTGTATCCCCCTTTTGTATACCCTGGCTTCCAGAGGGGTACAAAAATTGGTTCCGTCGAGTGGTCGAGGGGTAGCCCTACTGCCGGTTGGCTGTGACGGTTGTATCTTCGCTGCCCTGCCGAAGAATCTCCGAAACCGGCCGCCGCCTCTCTATTTAACATCCTACTGCTGCCTACCGGCGCTTGCGGCCATCCTTGGCGTCCGACGCCGGAAGCAGATCTCCAGCAACCCCAAGGCTTGGCATGTCGGCTTTGTCGGACCCGACACGGAGCGGTTGGCCGCGTGCAGGCGGCGTAGGGTGTGCTCACGACGGCTCCACCTTTTACCTGACGGCGCTTCTCGCGGTCGGTGGACCGCTCGGGCTGACGGGTCCCGCGAGACGTTCCCCGCTCAGTTGCCAGAGCCGACCGTCAAACGACTGATTGAGCCCCCCACCTGCGCGCGGCCGAGTTTCGCAGCCCGCATCCCGCAACGATCCCAGCATTCCCTTATTCCATGGGGATGCGGCGTTTTTCGGCTAGAAGGGTGTGGGTCGAGGCAATGCGCCAAGCCGGCGGGCGGATGCGTGTGATTGAAAGTGTAACAACTCTTGGTTTCGCTGCATTAGCGGTTCAAGGCAGGTAGCATCGCCGCCGTGTCCCAGTGAAAGGGACGTAGTTTAAGGATTTTGGCTCCCCGCATCCGGAAGTATTGGAGTAGCGGCCAGTCAACCGCTTGGTTGCTCGTGCGCGCGACGGCATAAACATGGGAGCGGCTGAACACCACGTCGCCAACCGGGTAAAACTCGGGATCTTTGACCTCCGGCGAAGACCACTGCGCGCCAAACGCCTGCAACCAGCGCTCGAACCCTGCCGGGCCGCGCCACTCGCCGCCGTAAGGCAGCGAAGCGGGTTGGTAGAGTACGCATTCCGGATCAAGCGTGGCGACCAGCGCCTCGAAGTCGCCGCCACCGGGTGTGAGGTAGGCCGCCTCGGCCTCGTAGAAACGCTGGATGACCGTAATGGCGGGGTGCTCGTTTTGCATGGGGTTCAAGTCGGCCACTGGCGTTTTATCGTGAGGCATTTTTCCGAGCTGCTTCGACGTAAGCCGGCACGTTCCAGTAGAAGGGCCGGAACTCGGTGATCTTTCCCGCTTCGACGCGGACCATCTGCGCCATGGGCAGTTCCATCGTTTCGCCGGTCGCCCGCAGGCGAGTAACCAAGGTGCCCACGATGACGACGGTGTCGCCCTGCTCAAAGAACTGGGGATTTTGCATATCCACTTGGTCGAAGACGGCACTCATCGCCCGTGCCCACTTCTCGTAGCGCTCGGGACCGGCGTACTCGCCGCCCCACGGCAGGTCGGGCGACTGGTGGAGAACCACGTCATCGGCCATGGTGGCCCGCAATTCCTCGAAGCTGCCAGCTTCCTGCATGTAACGACGCTCCGCCTCGAAGAAGCGTTTGAGGACTTGGCGCGGGCTGGTATGGGATGGCGTATCGGCGACACTCACGGCGGTAAGCGAATAGGATGTGGTCGGATGGGCGGACGCGGGATGGCTCGGGCAATGACTTTCAGACTTCAATTTCCCCACCGGCGGGATCGCTCTGGAACTTCCAGGTTCCACCGGAGCGGAACGTCGATGCGGTGCCGAAGGTGTCCTCCATGAATTGCATGTAAGTCACCTGCCCGTTCTCCACCTTGGCAAAGATCGAAAAGGGCGAGGTGATGGCTTTGCCGAGCGTCCTGGACTTGTAGGTGAAGCGGCCGAAGACGGCCACGTTCTCCCCGGCCCCGAAGATCGCTTCGATGTCGAAGGCCTGGCTTTCCCAGCGATCGGCCACCGTGGTGTAAGTGCTCAAAACGGCTTCCGGCCCTTTGGAGGTGCCCGCCCACGGCATGATCTTCTTTAGTTCTGCGTTCTCGTAGTTCAGGGACACGTAGGTGGCATCGGGTGCCACTAGCGCATGCACGACCGCCGGGTCTTTGCTGCCCTGCAGGAGTGCCTGGACGATCTCGACGGGAGTTTGTGGCATAAATTGGATTGTGTTGCTGGTAACCGCCTGCCCCATTGAAGGTATTTACTGACAAGCGAACAACCGCACGCCGGTTATAATTTCTCTCGGAATCGAAAGCGGACGGCGGCATGCGTCAGTCAGAATTACGTGTCGACTGTAGGATGCCGTTCCGACCGCCCGCTCAAGAAACAATCATGATGCTGCGGCCGTGTTGTTCGTATGTGCCGCCAGCCAGCGCAGGACCAAAGCTAGCGCCTCGTCGGAATTCTTCTCGTAGATCAAGCCATGACCATTGCCGCGCACGCCGTGGTCGGGCAGGTGCAGACCCTCGGCCGCAGCGCCGGCCGTCTTCAGAAAATCTACGATCTTGGGCGCGTACCGGGCCTGCACCGAAGTTTGTCCGCTGACCACCGCCACCGGCATCCCGTCCAGCGCCGGGATGCGCAACGTGGCCGGGTCAGCCAGGCGGACTTCCGTGGCGCTGGCGCGCGGCGGGTCGTAAGTGATCGGCGCGGCGGTCAATCCCCAGTCAAGAGATCCGATGTTTGGTGTATCGGCGAAAGCGGGTCCCATCGGCTCGACGCTGACAATCGCCTTGACCAAGCCGGTCCGCCGGTCGGCGACGAGCCAACCATCGGAGCCGGACGCCGAGTGGGTGACGATGACGGCGGGACCAATGCGGTCAAGCAGTCCAGCGAGCCGGTCCGCGTCCATCTTTTGCGAGGCGGCGAGGTCGGCTGGCAACGGTCCGAACGGAGCGATGAACGCATCGAGCGCGGCGGCATCGTGCGGATCGAAAGGGAATTGGGTATGGGCGGCCGCGGCCTTCGGCGGGAAGAACACTTCCTCTCCTTCCTCGTAAGGGAAGGAAGAACCCATCGGTCCGATGACATCGGGCTGATAGGGCGAGCGGCCGTGCCCAGGCCGGTCAACGACCAAGACGGCGTAGCCCGCCTCGACGAAACGCTGCGCCCAACCGGGTCGGCCGTCGGGTGTGTCCAGCCATTCGGTACCTTGCAGAGCGCCGCCATGCACCAGGACAACCGGGTAAGGCCGGGTCGCACCCTCCGCCGGTGCTTCCCAGGCCACGTACATGGGTCCACGCTGGTAGGTCTTGCCCCCGATAAAGGCACGTTCACCGGGCACCCAGAAATACCCGTGCCGGACGTTGCGCGCGGGGGTAGATGCCCAGAACGCCTGATGCTGTCCCGATTTTCGCTCTGCGTCGTTTGGCTTCATAGAAGTTAGTCCCGCCCGTGAGTCATTCCTTCAGAACTGTTCCTCGCTCGGCACGTCGAACGCGTTGAGCGTGATCGATACCTGGGCGTAGAGACCGACCCAGAACACGAGTTCAATGAGCGCATCTTGGCCGAGGCAATCTCGCGCCGCCCGGTAGGTCGCGCCGGGCAGCACCCCGCCTGCGAGCAGCGCGCTCGCCACGTCGTAAGCCGCTGCTTCCTCGGAGGTGAGATCAAGGGGGCGTTCGCCAGCGGCGATGGACGCGATCTTACCCAACCGGTAGCATTCGCGCAGGGCCTTGCTCGACCAAGGCAGGTTTTTCTTAAAGTCACGCTCGGCGTAGTTGCGCAGGCGCAGTTCGAGTGGGTCCATCTCCAACTTCTCCGCCAGTTCATCCATCGCCATCTCCTGGGCGAAGAGGCCGGTAACGTGTCCTGGCCCACGCATGGGGCAAGGCGTGTTGGTATTCATCTCGATCAAGCGGTAGCCGGTACGCCGGTTGGGACAGGCGTAAGTCATTGCCGGTGCGTCGAGGGTGGCTTCCGCGAACTCCTCGTAGGTCGAGGTCTGCCCCACCGCTTCCTGGATCAAGGCCGCCAACTGGCCGTCGTGTTCCGCGCCGAGGGCGACCCGCTGCTCCGTGTGTGGGCGGAAGCCGATCGAGTGGAAAAGCTGCGGTCGCGTCAACTCCAGCCGCACCGGCCGCCCCACCTGGCGCGCTGCCAGAGCGGCCAGGGTCACATGTGGCCAAGTACGAAGCGCGGAGCCGAAGGCACCACCCACGAAAGGGTTGATCACCCGGACGTGCTCGGGTGGAATGCCGAAGATGAGGGCGATGGCATCGCGCTCGTTGCCCACCCACTGCGTTTTGCTCCAGAGCGTCAAGCGGTCGCCTTCCCAATGCGCTACCGTCGCGTGCGGCTCCATGGCGTTGTGGTGTGCGCGCGGCTGGATGTAGCTCTGGTCCGAACGCACCGCCGCCGCAGCGAAAGCACCGTCGGCGTCGCCTTGTCTGGTTTCCGGCCCGCGGCCCTTCTTCGCCGCGGCTTCGGAAGTGGGACGACTCCGCGCTGGGTCAAATCGGACCAAGAGCTTCGGGTCCGGGTCGTAAGTGACATGGACCAGCGAGGCGGCGTGTTCGGCTTCGATCTGGGTCGTGGCTACGACCAGCCCGATGGGTTGTCCGCTGAACTTTATCTCTGAGTCCTGCAATACCCGGAGTTGGTCGCCGGAAACCGGGTCCACCGCCGGACGCTCTTTGGGCGATTGATAAGGCAGCCGGTCCGCGTTCTGGTGTGTGAGCACCAACAGAACACCCGGTGCATGCTCGGCGGCCGACGTGTCCATCTCGCTGATCTGCCCGGCCGGGATCGTGCTCTCCACAAGAGCCGCATAGGCCATGCCCGTGGGAACAAATTCGGCACAGTACCGCGCGCCACCGGTGACCTTGAGGCGGCCGTCCAGACGGTCCACGGGTTGACCAATAAGGGATTCGTTCGACATTGCGGCGAGCAATGAAATACGTCAGGCCGCGCTAACCTCGGACAACGCCCGCACGATGGAGCGCTTGGCGAGTGCGATCTTGAACGCGTTGTATCGATAGCCTCTGGCTCCTTTGAGAGCCGCGTCGGCCGCTGTCTTAAAAATGGCTGCGCCAGGCTTTTCACCGGCGAGCACGGCCTCGGCTTCCTTGCAGCGCCACGGTTTGTGCGCGACGCCGCCCAGGGCGAGGCGGGCCGTTTTGATGACACCGCCATCCGTGGCGAGGGCCGCGGCCACGCTCACCAACGCGAACGCATAACTGGCCCGGTCGCGCACTTTGAGGTAATACGATTTTTTCGCCCACGGCGCGGCGGGCAGATCGATGGCAACGATGATCTCGCCGGGCTCCAGTTTGGTCTCGTGTTCCGGGTGCTCGCCGGGCAGCCGATGGAAGTCGAGGAAATCGATGGTGCGTTCGCCGTGGCTTCCCCGCACGCGCACGACGGCGTCTAGAGCCGCCATCGCTACGCACATGTCGCTCGGATGGGTGGCGATGCAGGATTCGCTGGTCCCCAGCACCCCGCACACCCGGTTATAGCCTTCGATGGCTGCGCAACCGCTGCCCGGACGGCGTTTGTTGCACGCGGGGAAAACCGGGTCGTAGAAATAGTAGCAGCGCGTCCGCTGGAGCAGATTGCCGCCGGTCGTCGCCATGTTGCGCAACTGCGCCGAGGCTCCCGCCAGGATCGCCTGACTCAACACCGGGTAGTTCTCCACGATGAGCGGGTGAGCAGCCAGGTCCGAGTTGCGCACCAGGGCACCGATGCGCACTCCTTTGCCGGCAGGTAGTTCTTCTACCTTGGCGAGGTCCAGGCGACTGATATCCACGAGGCGGTCTGGTGTTTCCACCCCCATCTTCATCAAGTCCACCAGGTTGGTGCCGCCAGCGACGAGCTTGGTTTGCTCCTGACCTCGGGCGAGATTCTGCCACGCCGCGGCGGTGTCGACCGCGCGAGAAAACTTGAACGGATGCATTATCGGTAGGTCTCGACGCCGTCAGGATGGCCGCTGGTCCCGCACTTCCTTGATGGCGGCGACGATGTAGGGATAAGCGCCGCAACGGCAGATGTTGCCGCTCATCCATTCGCGGATTTCGGCGTCGTCCTTGGTGTGGCCTTCCTTTAAACAGGCGACGGCCGAGCAGATCTGCCCCGGTGTGCAGTAGCCGCACTGGAAGCCGTCGTGCTTGATGAACGCTGCCTGCACCGGGTGCAGTTCATCGCCGTTGGCTAAACCTTCGATGGTGGCGACTGCATCGCCCTCGTGCTGGAGTGCCAGGGCGAGGCAGGAGTTCACCCGGCGACCGTTGACGAGCACCGTGCACGCGCCGCACTGCCCATGGTTGCATCCCTTCTTGGTCCCGAACAGGTGCAGACCCTCGCGCAGGGTGTCGAGCAAAGTAGCCCGGGGATCGACCTGCAAAGTTTGCTGCTTGCCGTTGATGCTCAGCGACAGCGGCATCAGGAGCTCGGCGGAGAAGGTGTCGCGGCTGTCTGTCATGGTCTCGGTGTCACCGGCACGCGAAAGAGGACCGAACCATTCCGAGGCGATCAAGCCGATGCCGACCGTTCCGGCACCTGCGACGAACTCACGATGGCTCAAATAGCCATCGTTCGCCGAACGCCGGAAATCGCCGGAAGCGTAGTCGTCGTCCGGCGTGGTTTGCGGTCCATCGTCGTGCATGACTAGATGAGCTTTCCGTGCCGTCGGGAGAAGTCGCAGGCCAACTCAGAGTGGTCTGGCTACACTTTGTTGCGGCTCGATGGCGGTGAACTTCTTCACGTCAGCCATGACCCGCCCACTCTCGGGTGATGCCAAAGCGGCCCGCATCGCCGCCTCGTCGCGGAACACGCAGGGGCACACCGCAATCAGTCCGTGGCCGCCTCCGGAGGGAAAGAAGCCCGCCGCGCTGACCAGACCGTGTGGTCCCCAGCATTCTCGCACGAGCGGCAGGTGCGCGTTGATCCAGTAGTCGCGGTCAAAGGGCGCATCGTCGTTGCCAGCGTAAGTGACATACATGGTGATCATCGGACGTGCGTCTGGTTGTTGAGCGTAGAAGCGCCGTCGTCTGTTCGCCTTGCAAGAAGTCGGCCGCGACGGCGACCCTGTTTCTCCGCACTTCCCCTGCCTTTCGGCCCGCCGCAAATGCATTTAATTCATCGCCAACATGCGTTCTTTGCATGTTAAGATAGTGAGCGATTATTTCAGCGTGAGATGATATCCGCACCCACGCGTTGCCGTCATCGAACGATTACCCGCGATTCTTGCTCTATGGCTTTTGACACCCGTCTGCTCTCCAACCTCAACGTGTTGGCTGCGGTCGTGCAGGCTGGTAATTTCGCACGGGCCGGCAAAATCCTCGGTTTGAGCCAGCCGGCGGTCAGCCGTGCGGTGCAACGCCTCGAGGAACGCCTCAAGCTACGACTTTTCGAGCGTTCTAACAAAATTACCCGACTCACGGAGGAAGGCAGCCGATTTTGCGAGGAGATGCTGCCAGCGTTGCAGCGGATCGAGGAGGCGGTCGAGCACACGGCGCGTTCTTTCTCCCAGGCGCATGGACGCCTGCGCGTGAACGTGGAGCCCGCCTTCGGCCGGTTGGCGTCGACGGTCAAGATCGGAAGCTTCCTCGAAGCTCATCCTGGTCTGACCCTCGAACTCGTCGCCCGCGACCGGCTGGGAGACCTGATCGCCGACGGCTTCGATGCCGCCATCCGCTTCGGACGGCAGGAACCCTCCCACCTCGCCGCTTGCAAGCTGTTGGAAGTGCGCGTGGTGACCTGCGCCGCGCCGGAGTATCTGCAGAAGCGCGGTCACCCGCGCACGCCCAAAGATTTGATCAAACAGCGGCACGAGTGCCTGCTTTTCACCAACTCGGCGACCGGTCTGCCTTTTACATGGGACTTTGTGCGTGGCAACCGTCGTCTCGCGGCGCTGCCAGTCGCCGGGCGCTTGCAGGTCAACGATGCACACACCTACCGAGAGGCTTGTTTGGCTGGCTTGGGTGTCGCCCAGTTTCTGCACCTGGGGATCGAACCCCTTCTTAAAAAGGGCAAACTGGTCGAGCTGTTCGCGGACTGGCCAGACGAATATTTTCCTCTTTGGGCCTATTATCCCTCCCGGCGATTTGTGTCCGCCAAGCTGCAGGCGTTGCTAACCTTCCTGCAAGCGTTGCCCCGAGAAGCAGGCATCAGGAAATAAAGCAGATCCAAACCCTAACCTCCCATCCTGATGCAGCCATCAGACGATGAACTTTTCTCGTCCGACCTCGGCCCAGATTGCAGCCAGGGAATCGCTTTTCAAGACGACACGGCGCTGGTGCGGTCGGCGACCTCACGTGCCACCAGGAGGAAATTCCGTAGCACTTGCGAAGTGGATTGACGCAGCCAGAGCAGGTTCAGGCGGAAGGCAGGCACCGGCGCACGCAGCCGACGCATCTGGCGGGCGGGCACCTGCCCGTGCACGAGCACTTCGGGCAGTAAAGCTACCCCGTAGCCGGCGGTGACCATGCCCAGGAGGTTTGGCACTCCTTCCACCGGATGCGTGGCGGCTGGAGTGAAGTCCGCCGCGGCGCAGGTGTGCTCCAGGCGCTCCCCGTAGCCGGGCGAATGTTCGGGCGAGGGAATGAGGATCGTGTCCTGGGTCAGGCAGTGGATGTCCAGGTCGTCGTTCTCGTACTTTCCGCCGGCGTGGGGATGGCCGGGCGGCAGCGCCGCCACCATGGGACAAGAAAAGAGTACCTGTGACTGGAACTGCCGGTCCTTGGGCGTATTCAAGTCCGGATAGATCGCCACGTGGACGCGCCCCTCCCGCAACGCGGCGACCTGCTCGGTGCGTTCCAACTCTACCATGAACACTTCCACCTGTGGGTGGCGGGTGCGGAACGCTTGCAGGAGCGGCGGCACCACACGGGTGGAGAGGGCCGCGAGGTCGGCCACGTTCAGTCGTCCGCAGGCTCCATGGGCGGCCTCGCGCGCGTGGCGCAGGGTCGCTTCCGCTGCGGCCAGGGTGCGCTTGGCGTCCACCAGGAAAGTGTGGCCCGCATCCGTCAGGGCCACACGACGATTGCGCTCACGCTCCAGCAGGCGCACGCCGACAGCCTCTTCCAGGGCTTTGATTTGACGGCTGAGCGGCGGCTGGCTCATGCCCAGCCGCTTGGCCGCGAGCCGGAAAGAGAGTTCCTGCGCGACGGCCACGAAGGAGCGCAGTTGACGTAAATCCATGAACGAATGCCTGCTTGAGGGTGGGCGACACCGATCCGGTTGATACCAAGGATGAACGCAAAACACAACCGAAACCGCAATTGCACCGGTCCAGCCGCCTATGCTTGGTTGAGAGATGCAAGCCGCGGCCCACGAGGAAAATGCCAGCCGGTCCGTGGTGATCACCGGCGCGGCGGGCGGCATCGGCAGCGCCTTGGTGCGGCGCTTCCTCGCCCGTGGAGCGAGGGTGTACGCAGCAGACCGCGACCAGGAGGCGCTGGGCCGCCTCCAAACGAGTCTCGGCTCGGCGTCCCGGCTCTCCACGGCGGTGCTCGACGTGAGCGACGAGGCGCAGTGCCTCGACTTCGCCGACCGGGTGCGCTCGGAATGGAAGGTGGTGGACGTGCTCGTCAACGCGGCCGGCTGGTTTCCGCTCACTCCGTTCGAGGCAGTGACCTACGCCCAATGGCGCGAGATCATCGCCGTCAACCTGGACGGACCCTTTCTGGTGACGCGCAGCTTGCTGCCGTTCCTCAAGGCCAGCCGCGCGGGGCGGATCATTTTCTTCAGCTCCGCAAGCATCTACGCGGGGAACGCTGAACAGTGCCCTTACGTCAGCGCTAAAGCCGGCTTGGTCGGGCTGACCCGCTCGCTGGCCAAGGTCGTGGGTGAACACGGCATCACGGTCAACGCCGTCACCCCGGGGCTCACGGTGACCGCGCCCGTCAAGAAGCTCTTCCCGGCGGATGTGCTCAAGCAGGCGGCGCGATCCCGCGTGCTCCGGCGGGACGAGCAGGCCGAGGACCTCGTGGGCGCGGTGGATTTCCTGGCTTCCGATGACGCGGCGTTCATCACCGGCCAGATCATCAACGTCGATGGCGGCGCGGAGTTTCACTAAACAGCCGCAACGGCAGACAACGACCGGCAGACAACAAAACTTCCCATGAAAACACTCGTGATTGGCGGGGCCGGCCTGGTCGGCTCCATGGTAGTCGAGGAATTGGTCAAGCGCGGCGCAAACGTGCGGGTGTTCGCCCGCAAAAAGAGCGCCGTGGCCGACGCGGACAAGACAGGCGTGGAGGTCGTCGAGGGCGACCTGCTCGACCCCGGGACGGTCGGAAAGGCGCTCGACGGCGTGAGCAAGCTCTACCTGCTCAATGCCGTAGCGCCGGACGAACTCACCCAAGGGCTGATCGCCTACGATCTCGCCAGGAAGCATCGTCTTCAGCACGTCGTTTACCACTCGGTCTTTCGCGCCGAGCACTTCCTGGACGTGCCGCACTTCGCCTCCAAGGCGGCCATCGAAAACGCGCTCAAGGCGTTCGACGTGCCCTGGACGATCATCCGGCCAAACTACTTCTTTCAAAACGACGCCAAGCTCAAGGACGTGATCAAGGGCGCGGGCATTTATCCGATGCCCCTGGGGCCAACGGGCAGCTCCCTGGTGGACGTGCGCGACATCACCGAGGCCGCCGCCGTCGCTCTGACGGGCGGCGAGGAACACCAAGGCAGGACGTACAACGTCAACGGGCCGGACGTGCTCAGCGGCCCCGGCGTCGCCGCCATCTGGAGCGAGGTGCTGGGCAAGGAAGTCCGCTACGGGGGCCACGACATGGAGGCTTTCGAGGCGCAGCTTCGCCAGCAAATGCCCGCGTGGTCGGCGTTCGACCTGCGCATGATGATGCAAGGCTACCTGGAGCGCGGCTTTACGGCGGAGGCCGGTGATCTCGAGACCCTGACCGCCCTGATCGGCCATCCGCCGCGCCGCTACGAGGATTTCGCGCGCGAGACCGCCGGGAAGTGGGCGAAGGATTTGCCTTGGCCGCTGGATAAGATCGCCGAAAAGCTCTGAAGGTTTTCGCACCGCCGACCCGCTATTCCGACATGCCGACCATCCCTCCTGCTCCGTCCGGGTTTGCCAGTCACGCCGCCAGCGTGAACGGCGTCCGCCTGCACTACTGGCTCGGGGGCGAACCAGACGGGCCGCCCGTGCTGCTGTGGCACGGCTTCCTCAGCACGAGCCTGGAGTGGCGCAAGGTCATGCCGCTCCTCGCCGCCGCAGGCTACGCCGTGCTCGTGCCCGACATGCGTGGATACGGCGACAGCGACAAACCCGCCGGCACCGACGGCTATGACGCCCGTGCGCTGGCCGAGGAGTTCCGTGCGCTGGTGCGGCAGATCGGTTTTGGCGGCGGCAAACCGCTTCTGCTCGCCGCGCACGACATGGGCGCGCCGCCCGCGCTGCTCTGGGCCGCCGACCATCCGGAGGAAGTCGCGGGCCTGCTCTACATCGAAGCTCCCGTCATGCTCTCGGCGGTCCTGCAAAAGATCATCGTTTACACGCCCGAAGCCGCGCGCGAGGGCTCGATGTGGTGGTGGCTGCTGCCCCTGGCGCCCGGCGTGCCCGAACGACTGGTCGTCGGGCACGAACGCGAGTTCCTGACCTGGTTCTACGACAAAGCGATGGCGCGCCGCGAAGCGATCACCGACGCGGACGTGGACGAGACGTTGCGCACCTTCGCGGGCCGCGAGGGGGTGCTCGGAGCCATGGGTGTTTACCGGGCGGCGTTCGCCAGCTTCGAGCAGACCGAGGGGCTGGCCGGATTGCTGACCGGCCACAAGGTCAAAGTGCCGGTGGTGGCGCTCGGGGGCGAGAAGGGCTTGGGAGACAAAGTGCTCGCCATGCTCAAGCTCGTAGCCAAAGACGCGACCGGCGAGACGGTCGCCGACTGCGGCCACTTCCTGCCGGAAGAACATCCCGAAGTCGTGGTGCGCCACGTGCAAGCCTTGAGCGCGCGGATCCCCAGTCCATGAACAGTCCCCCCAACCACGAATCCTAGCTTCAAAATACATCCCATGAACGAACAAGCCATCGGCTCCCGGCCTGCCACCCCGATCCCGGACGACAATCCTCAACGCCACGCCAAGATCGCCCGGCCCAACACGGACGAAAGCCTGCCTCACATCGGACTGGTCGGAGACACCTACACGGTCCTGCTTTCCGGCGAGGACACCAACGGCCGCTACTGCCTGATCGACATGCACATCCCGCCGGGCGGCGGCCCGGCTGCCCACCGGCACGACTTCGAGGAAACCTTCATGCTCCTGGAAGGCGAGATCGAGGCGACCTTCCGCGGCGAGAAATCGACGGTGCGAGCCGGGGAGACCCTGCACATCCCGGCCAACGCGCCGCACAGCTTCACCAACGCTTCCAAAGGAAACGTGCGCTTGCTGTGCCTGTGCGCGCCCGCCGGGCAGGAGGAGTTCTTCGCGCAGGTGGGCGTGCCGGTGGCCACTCGCACGGCCCCGCCGCCCAAGCTCGACAAAGAGGCCCAGGCGGCCTTCATGAAAAAGGCCGAGGCACTCGCTCCGAAGTACCGCACCGAACTCATCAAGCCCGGACCGCTAGAAATCATCGAGAAGCTCTTCCAATGATCCGGAACGCTCAAATTCAACGGCCTTTTCACGGGAGGCACCGGCGTTGGATGAGGATCCCCTCGGACCGCATGACCGAGTCCTCCCGTTCGCCTCATCGACGCTGGAGCGTTTGGATGATGACGGCGGCACTCGATCGCTTGGCCGGGCGCTCGCCGCGTGCTTCGAACGGAGCTGGGCTTGGGCCGAGCGATGGACGCCATCGATTGACCAACCCTTAACAACCTTCTGTTCATGCCGGGCAAAACTTCCATCATCGCGCCGCCTTACCACGTGCAGTCGACCGCAGCCGAACTTCGCTCCGGGTTCCCCTACTTTCCACAACACGACTCGGTCTCCGCGCTCTGGAGTCAAAAATGGCGCATGCCGTGCGAGCGCGGCATCTATCCTTTTTACGACGGCAACATCCAGGACTTCGAGCCGATCTTCGCCGAGCTGATTCGCGTGTCGGGCGACCGGACCGAGTTTCTCTACCAACCCGACGAGTACGCAAAGCCCTTTTTCCCCGTCGCGGAAAAGCTGGTGGCGATGGCAGAGCAAGCCGAAGCAAAAGGCGATCCCTCGCAGGCACGCGACCTCTACCTGCGGGCCGCGGCCGTTTACCGCATCGCGCGGTTCCCGATCAACCGCTCTCCCATGAGCCAGCAAGCGTGGGAACTAGGCAAGACGGCCTACGTCAAAGGTGGGCAACACTTGAACCCGCCGAGCGTCCCGGTGGACATCCCATTCACGCGTGCGGACGAAACGGCCGGTGACCGCCAGGTGCCGATCCAGGCTTACCTGCGAACGCCCGCCGGCAAGAAGCCCGAGAAGGGCTGGCCCGTGCTGTTGTTCATCTGTGGGTTGGACGCCTACAAAACCGACCATACGGTTCGCACGCAAATCCACGTTGACCGAGGATTCGCCACGCTCAGCTTCGAAATTCCGGGCACCGGCGATTGTCCGGCGGCTCCCAACGATCCGGCCTCGCCGGACCGGCTCATGAGCAGCGTCCTCGATTGGGTGGATGCCCAGGCAGCTTCCTACGGCCTCGACACGAGCCGGATCGTGGCGCGCGGCGTCAGCACCGGCGGCTACTACGCCATGCGGATCGCGCACACGCATGCCGACCGCCTCTTCGCGGTGGTGGCGCAAGGCGGCGGCTGCCATCACCTGTTCGACGCCGGGTGGATCGGCGCGCAGAACCAGATGGCGTACCCCTTCGCCCTGGCGGATGCGTTGGCATACAAGTTCGGGTATCGGGGAGCCAATCCCATTGAGAGTTATGCGGCCGAAGCGGTCAAGTTCAGCCTGCTCGCCTCCGGCGTGCTGGACCGGCCAAGCTGCCGGCTGTTCGTGGTCAACGGGATGGAGGACTCCATCTTCCCGATCGAAGACAGCATGATTGTCGGCCTGTCCGGCCACAAGAAAGACCTACTCGCCAGGGGCGACCGGGGGCACATGGGAGATCCTGGAGCCGAGGAGATCGTCCACGAGTGGATCGACAAAGCGCTGTCGGGGAAACCTTGAAGCCAGCGGGCAAGGACTGAGAATTCGGCGTTGAACTTGGGTCGCTGCGGATCCTTGCGCCATTCTACCCCTCTTGGGCGTCGTAGCGGGTCCGCGCGCGCCGGATCTGCCCGTGCTCCTTCTCCACCCAGGCCAACAGCGCGCGCAACGGCACGAGGAAGGATGCTCCCAGCACCGAGAGCCGGTACTCCACGCTCGGCAGTTTGGTCGGGAACGCGTGACGGGTGAGAAAGCCGTCGCGCTCCAGGTCCCGCAACGTCTGGGTGAGCATCCGCTTGGAGATCTGCGGCACCGCGCGCCGCAGCGCGCCGAAACGGCGGGGGCCGTCGGCCAGCGCGAGCAGCAGCAGTGTGCTCCACTTGCCGCTGAGATGATCGAGCACGTCGCGCACGGGACAGTTCCCCGGATCGTCGCCGTTGGCGGCCAAGCGTGGGGCAGGAGGCAGGACACGGGTGGGCGGTTGGGCGTTGGGCATAAGGAAAAAGGAGGGTGGTTCCTTCCAGGTAACCGGGTACAAAAAGCTGCCTTCTTGCGGAGCATATCACAGGTCTTTATCGTAGACCAGTCTCGCAACAGAACCGTCGATCCACCCCGTGGCCGGCCCGCGAGCATCCAACCAAAGAAAAGAAAATGAACCCGATCAACGCTCGTCTGCTGGTCACCGGAGCCAACGGCCAACTGGGCCGCGCCGTCGTCGAGGAACTGCTGCGCCTGGGAGCCACGCAGATCGTCGCGGCCACCCGCACCCCGGAAAAGCTCGGCCACTTCTCGGAGCGCGGCGTGGAGGTGCGCGCCGCCGACTTCGACCATCCCGAAACGCTGCGCGGCGCCTTCGCCGGCGTGGATCGGCTGGCCCTAATCAGCACCGATGCTCTGGCGGTGCCCGGCCAGCGCCTGGCCCAACACCGCGCGGCCATCGCCGCCGCCGTGGCGAGCGGCGTCCAGCACGTCGTTTACACCTCGGCCCCTGCGCCCCACCCGACGGCGGAAGGTTCGCTCGACAACGACCATTTCTGGACCGAAGCGGCCTTGTTCGCCAGCCCGTTGACCTGGACGATCCTGCGCAACCAGCTCTACATGGAACTGATCCTCATGGGGGCGGGTCAGGCGACCAAGAGCGGCCAGCTTTTTTCCGCCACCGGCGGCAAAGGGCGCGCCTACGTCCGCCGTGCGGATTGCGCGCGCGCCGTCGCCGGAGCGTTGGTCGGGGCGCAAGGCTCGGAAATCCTCGATGTCACGGGACCGGCTGCCGTCACGCAGGAAGAGTTGGCGGCGCTGCTCGGCGAGGTGAGCGGCCGGATCGTCGCCACGTCGAGGTGCCGCCGGCGGGCTTGGCCGAAGGCTTGTCGCACGCCGGGTTGCCGCCCTACGTGGCTAAGGTCGTGGTGGACTTCGACGTGGCGGCCTCGCAGGGCTACCACGCCCTGGTGACCCCCACGGTCGAGCGGCTGACCGGCACTGCGCCGCAGGAGCTGCAAGAGTTCCTGCGCCAACACCTCGCGGTGGCCTGAAGGAAGCTCATTCATCTTTTCACCGGAGAAACATTGATGACTCAAGCGACCTTGCATTACATCTACGACCCGCTGTGCGGCTGGTGCTACGCGGTGGCCTCACTCGTCCGGGCGGCCCGGGAAATCATGCCCGTGGCAGCGCACGGCGGCGGCATGATGACCGGCGCACGGCGGCAACGCATCTCGCCTGAGTGGCGCGAGTACGTCATGCCAAAAGATGGCCAGATTGCCGCGCTGACCGGCCAGACATTCGGCCAAGCTTACCGCGAAGGCTTGTTGCGCGACGGCACGGCCTGGCTGGATTCCGAGCCGCCGATTACGGCGGTGCTGGCCGCCGAGCAGGCGGCGGGCCGTGGGCTGGACTTTCTCGACGCCGTGCAGACCGCTCACTACCTTGATGGCCGCCGCGTCGCCGACGTGTCGGTGCTGGAGGAGATCGCCCGGGAACTCGGGCTGGAACTGCCCACGTTTCAGGCCAGTTACGAGAGCTGCCGGGGGGAAAGGACGCACGCGCACTTTGCCCAGAGCCAGGCTCTGCTCGCCGAGGTAGGCGGCAACGGCTTTCCGACGTTTGTCCTGGAGCGTGAGGGCAACTTCGCCGTGATGGATTACGACCCGTACTTCCGTGACCCGGCGGGCTGGCAGCGCGCCTTGCGAGCACAAGCCGGCGGTATCGGAACCTGTCAGCCGGCCCCACTCTCATGAGCACCTGCTTCACGACGCATGAATGATCCATGTTGCCGATTTTCCGCATGGTCGGCGGTCGAGCGCGACGCTAAGCAGACGGTAGTTGCTCAGGCAGTTTGGACAGCTTCGGGCACTGAGGTGGGATTCTTGCCGCTTGTGAAATCACCCTATCTCTCGCCGACGCATTCTTCTTTCCGATCTGAAACGCCTGACTTGCCGAACACAAAGAAGTCGTGGGTGTCCGGGTGCGACCAGCCCGGCCGCGTCCGAGCTTGAGCCTTTCGCAGGTGGCGCTCTCCCATTGTCATCGCACCGCCGGCTTCTCGGTTTGTCGTACGATGGTATCGCGCATGAATAGCCCTGAGAACCTGTGGAGTTAATCAGGCGAGGCGACGCACGAGCAGGCGCATCATCGCGCATCCTGTGAGTACGCTTGCCGGTATCACGTCCCTCCTTTACGCTTTCCGGCTCTGGACCGACCGTCACTCGCCAGCCAAACAGGAGAATCCCATCCCATGCGTGTTTTCGTCACCGGCGCGACCGGTTTTATCGGCTCTGCCGTCGTCAAGGAACTGATCACCAACGGCCATCCCGTGCTCGGCCTCGCCCGCTCGGACCAAGGCGCGCAGGCGCTCAAGGCAGCCGGGGCCGACGTCCACCACGGCTTGCTGGAAGACCTGGACAGCTTGCGCCGGGGGGCCGCCGCCGCCGATGGCGTGGCCCACCTCGCCTTCATCCATGACTTCTCCAAGTACCAGGAGAACATCGACACGGACCAAGGGGTCATCGCCGCGCTGAGCGATGCCCTGGCGGGCTCAAGCAAGCCGCTGGTCACCACCTTCGGCCTGGGCTTGCTCGCCCCCGGGCGCACCCCCACAGAGGACGAGGCGGCACATCCGGCGATGAACCCGCGCGGTGCCCTGGAACCCCAGGCTCTGGTCGCCGCCCAGCGCGGCGTGCGCGCCAGTTTCGTGCGGCTGCCGCCGACCGTCCATGGCGCGGGCGACCGCGGCTTCGTGCCCATGCTGATCGCTACCGCCCGCCAGAAAGGGTTCGCCGCCTTCGTTGGCGACGGGGCCAACCGCTGGCCCACCGTCCACCGGTTCGACGCTGCCCGGCTGTACCGGCTGGCCCTGGAAACGGCCGCCGCAGGCACGCGCCTGCACGCCGTCTCCGAGGAGGGCGTCCCGATGCGCGACATCACCCGGACCATCGGTGAAGGGCTCGGCCTGCCGGTGCGGGGCATCACGCCGGAGGAGGCCGCGGGGCACTTCGGCTGGATGGCAAGGTTCGTTGCCATGGACGCCCCGGCTTCCAGCAGTCTGACGCGGGAGCGGTTCCCGTGGCAACCGCAGGAGGTCGGTCTGCTCGCCGACCTGCGCGAGAACGGATACTTTGCTTGAAGGGCGTCGCGTCGCCTGATTAACTCCACAGGTTCTAATAGCGCATCGGCTTGCATCCGGCTGATGCTCTGGTGTGTGTATGAGAATGTCGTGATGCCGAGGGATTCCACCACGGGCCGCGTCCGCTGCCGCTGAGGTCGCGCCCGTGTACAGGGCATCGCAGTTCATCGAGATCGTTCCGTTTCTTCATTCAGATCATCGAAAGATCGAGGCTCATCACGTTCAACGCGTGACCAGCACGCCGGGAATCGCTCCGGGATCAACTTACTTCTATGTGGATCGTCTCCTCGCCCTCCGCCGGTCCTACACCCGCTTCTCTTCAAGACGGCGGCAGAGCCGTGTCACGCAACATCCCAGGTGTGGTGCCGAAGTGCTTGCGGAAGGCACTGACAAAGTGAGCGGGAGAGGAAAAGCCGGTATCCATCGCGATCCAATCTACCCGGGCATTCGTCCGCAGAAGCAGACTCAAGGCGAGGTCCAGGCGGTCGGCGACGACGCGGCGGTGCGGGGTGTCCCCTTCGGTCTGGCGGTGGGCATTGATGAAGTGGTGGACGCTCAAGCCGGCAGCCTGAGCAAGCTCGACCACGGACAAAGGACCGCACCCGTCACTTTGCAGGCGCGCCTCCATCAGGGTGCGGATTCGCCTCCGCGCCCACGGGGACAACCCGCCTTTGATAAACTCGCGTGAAGACGCTGGCACCGAAGCGGCAAGCTGACCGGCCACCTGTCGGAGGACATCTTCGAGTGTGCCGCCCTGGCTGGATGGACCCTGCGACAAGCACATCAAGGCCCGCACGGCCGCCACCTGCAAGCCCGCTTGTCCAAACGCCGCTGGCAGCCTCGGTGACGCCGCCTCGCTGGCAGTCGACGCCAGCAACTTCCGGCTGAGGATGATCTGCACGGTGTCCGCGCGGCCCTGGATTTCCACCTGGCTCGCATGGTCGGGCGCGCTGATCGCGATCGATCCCGCTTGCACGGTGCGTTGGTGGACCGAACCCGCTTGGGTAAGCTGCTTCACGCGCTGGCCACCCGACACGTTGAAGATGACTTGGACGGTGTCCGTGCCGCGAAGGTCTACCTTGGCCCCCTGGTGAGACCAGCGCCCTACCGCGCCCAGAAAGCCACGGTCGTCCGTCACCTCCTGGAGAGCCTGCGGCGGACCGAGCACCGAGCGTAAGCGTTCGACGGTCGTCATTCTCTTTCAACGCTGCACACGCTGGAAAACTACCCTGCAAAACATCCCGTGCCACTGCGGTTGGTTATTCATTGCTCGGATCGTCCCCTCACAACATCGCTATTTTTTGATACCACCCACTGTCCGGGTGGGAAAAGTTCCTCCGCATGAACCTGCCTCAAGAAATCGCCAGGTGGATCGTTGCCTTTGTCGCCCTCTACAGCTTCGGCGGGTTGGTCGCGGACGCCCTGGTGCCCTCCGTCTCCAGACAGCACCTCTGGAACCCGGGGTGGCCACCCCATGCCAAGTTCCACAACGCTCAGACCATGCTCATGGGCGTTTTTGCCGGTTCCCTGTCGCTTTGCCTTCTCTTCACTTCGCGCCCGCTGACGTTGCGCCCGTTCCTGTTCGCCGCGGCGGCGGCTTCCCTGTACTGGGTGACCATGGTCTTGGCACCGTTTTTCCCGGGCACGGCCTGGTACGACCCGGAGTTCAAGGACGCCACGGCTCGCCCGCTCGGACTCAACCCGCAGCAAATCCTCAGTTACGTGCATTGCTTGTTGATCGGGCTGGCCATTGTGTTGTTCAATGTTTGAGAGTGGCTTACAGACATGCCGTGAAGTAATTGAATCGCTCACAGAGGTGAAATCGGACTCTGGCAGTGACGTTTTGGGGCGGCGGATCTGCCGACACCTCCGGGCCTGTGCCAGCGCAGGGAGGGAATGGTCCATTTGCATCGTTTCCATCAGCGTGTAACGCGCCTCGCATCACCGCTGACAAGATGCCGAACGCCCTTTTCATTTTCCCTTTGCTCGCGCTGGTAATCGACTTTCTGGCGTAAGCGTCGCAGTTCCCGGTGCTCGTCACTCACTGCGGCGGGGGTTCTTGGGCTCGCTCTGCGCCTGGTCCCCCCGTTGGCGGCCTGCACCCCAGCGACCAGGTTGAGCGGCCCAGGTCGCGCGCCACCCGGCTGACGTGCGCCTGGCGCGTACCCACTCCATGGCATTTTGCTTGAACTCGCGTTCGTACCGCCGACCGGCTGCATTGCTTTCTTCATGGCGGTGTTTTTCCTGGCACAGCCCAATCCGCCAAATCAAAGAAAGATCATGACTGGTGGCCTGCCACGTAGCCAAGTCTAACATCTTCTCGTCGAGGTTAGCCGCGCGCGGGCTTAAATTAGAAACCACCGCTGGCGAACAGCCGCTCGCCCGTAAGCCAGCCAGCATCGTCCGAGGCCAGGAACACGGCCACGGTGGCAATGTCGCGGGGTTGGCCGACCCGGCCCAACGGCGTTTGGGCGATGGCATGGTGCAGAAAATCCTCCCCGAAAATCGCGGTTCCTTCGGTTTCTACCAGACCGGGATTAAGCGAGTTGACCCGAATCTTTCGCCCCGCAAGTTCCTTGGCGAGCGTGCCAGTGATCGCGTCCACCGCCGCTTTGCTCGCGCCATAGACGGCCCCGCCTGGCAGGGGATGCCGAGAGATGAGTGCACCGAGGTTGATGATGCTGCCGCCCTCGCGCAAGTGCTTGACGGCGGCTTGCGTCACCAGCAACAGGCCGAGCACGTTGAGATTAAAATGCTTGTGGAAATCTTCTTCCGTAATCTTCTCAATGGGGGCAAAGGCGTACACACCCGCGTTGTTGACCAGGATGTCCAATTTGCCGTAATGCTGGATCGCGGCGTCAATGATCCCCTGCGCCTCGGCGGCTTTGGTCACATCCCCGGCCACGGCGATGCCCTCGCCGCCAGCCTCGCGAATGGCGTCCACCACTTTCTGCGCGCCTGCCTTGCTGGAGGCGTAGTTGACGACGACGGACGCTCCCTCGGCCGCGAGTTCCCTGGCGATGGCCGCACCGATGCCCTTGGAGGCTCCGGTGACGATGGCGACTTTTCCTGTTAGTTTGTTCATGGGCTATGTTCTTTGGTGTTCTGCGACCATCCTTGAGATTCCTTAGTCTCGTATTACCGAAATACTGAATTATTGATGAAAGCTGGGATGGCTCTACATTGCAAGAAGAATATGAAGCCTCCTTTTCACCCCTCGATGGATGACGTGACGGTCGAGGGCATCATGGGCGCGCTGTCGGACCCGGTGCGGATCGCCATTTTCGCTGGCGTGGCAGGGGCCGCCACTTCGACCAACTGCTCGTATTTCCTCCAGGTCCGTGATCAGACGATCCCTCGCTCCACTCTGACGACCCACTTCCGAATCCTCCGCGAAGCTGGTCTGATCCGCGGGGAGCGTCGAGGGGTCGAGATGCACCACACAGCGCGGATGGCCGAAATCGATCAACGCTTTCCAGGATTGCTTGCGTCCATCTTCAATGCCTTGAACATCCAGGCGGCCAAGAGAACACCGGCCAACTCGTCGGAGGCTAGTGGTTGTTCCTAAGCGTGTTGATGTAAATCTTAGGGAGCGGAACGACGGCAAGCTTTCCTGCGGCGTGGCCATGTGCGTACTGCCACGCATCGTCGCGGTGAGACGCTGCCGCCAACAACTGCCCTCGTTGCGTCAAAAGACCTTTTTTTGATGCAGGCAGATTGTGGGCAGCATGTCCGTACCCTTCGCATCGAGCTTTGCGCCGAACAGACTATCGTTCCTCGCCACTCCGATGAGCACCTCACCGTCTTCTTGTCCCGCCCAAGCCGCCGTGGAACCCACCCTGGAGCCCTGCCGCCGTTGGCGACACCTCACCGCCAGGGTTTTTACCGCCCCCGCTTGCGTGGAGCCCGCGATGTTCGCCTCCAGCACGCAGACACAGGTGATGCTCCAGCTCTCCGGGGCCATGGACCTGAGCGTCAACACGGACGGGCGCGAGCGCCGCTACCGGACCCAACCCGGCAGCTTGTCACTGACCTCGGCCCACCTGCCCGATTTCGAGATGGCGTGGCGAACCCTCTCGCCCGAACCCATTCGCCTGCTGGAACTCTGCCTGGACAACGAACTGCTCGCGCAAACCGCCGCCGTCGAGGCCGGTCTGGACGCCGCCCGGCTCGAACTCCACAACGGCAGCGGCCTGAACGACCCGCTACTGCAAGCTCTCGGGCAAGCCATCGTGCAGGAACTCGAGTCCCCCGAGTCGCAGAACGAACTCTACGCCGAAACCGCCGCCCGGATGCTGGCCGTACAACTGGTGCGCCGCCACAGCACGGTGCGGCCACAGGAGCGCGTTTTCCAGGCGGCGGGTTTGCCACCCCAAACCCTGCGGCGGCTGGACGACTACGTGCGCGCCCACCTCGGGGGCGCGATCACGCTGGAGGCGCTCTCCGGCGTGGCAGGGTTGAGCCCGTACCACTTTGCGCGCGCGTTCCGGCGCACCACCGGGCAAAGTCCCAACGGCTTCGTCATCGCCCAGCGCCTGGCCCACGCCGCGCATCTATTGCGGCGCACCCGGCTCACCGTCGCGCACGTGGCCAGCGAAGTGGGCTACCAAGATGCACGCCATTTCAGCCGGTTGTTCCGGCGGCAGTTTGGTTGCTCGCCTGCGCGCTGGGGGCAGGACCGCCTGCGGTGAGCAAGCAGGCGGCTTCACCGTCGGGCCGAGCAGGATCGGCCCCCAAGCCGGCAGGATCGCGCACGTCGGCCAAGCGGCCGGAGCACGAACTTACCGATAACTTCCGTCCCGACCAGGGACCGCGCGGACCAGAGCTGACAAGCAAAGTCCGTCTGCGGATGCCATCAAAATACCGACCCATGAAAATCATCGCATTAGACCAAGCTGGCGGCGTGGAGAACCTACGCATCCAGGAAATCGAAACACCCACCCCAGCGTCTGGCGAGTTGCTGATCAAGTTGCGCGCCACCAGCGTCAACCCGGCGGACGTGAAGCTGCGGGCCGACGACCAGCTGCTCACCGCCTTCCTGGGTGAGGGCAGGCCAGCTTTTCTCGGCTGGGACTTTGCGGGCGAGGTCGCCGGGGTGGGCAACGCCGCGCGTGGCTTCCAGGTCGGCGACGGCGTGTTTGGCATCACCCCCACCGCGCGTGGCCGCGCTTACGCGGAGTACGTGAGCGTTGCCGCTGACTCCGTGGCCCGCAAGCCCGACCACGTCAGCTACGAGGCGGCGGCGGTCACCACGATGGCGGCGCTGACCGCTTGGAACCCCCTGGTCAACGAAATGCACATCAAGTCCGGTGACACCGTGCTCATCCACGCGGGCTCCGGCGGGGTCGGACATTTTGCGATCCAGATCGCCAAGCATTGCGGGGCGAGGGTCATCACGACCTGCTCCGCCAGGAACCGGGATTTTGTTCTCTCCCTGGGAGCCGACCGGCACATCGACTACACGACGCGGCGCTTCGAGGAGGAAATCAGGGGCGTGGATTTCGTGCTGGACACGATCGGGGGCGAAACCTTGACGCGCTCCCTCGACGTGGTGAGGGATGGCGGCAGGATCATCACGGTGATCCCCTTCTCCGATGAGCCACTGGTCGAGCAGGCCAGGCAGCGAAACGTCACTTTGTCCTTCGGAGGAATGCGCCACGGCGCCGAAGACCTGGCGGCGCTGGCTGACCTGTTGGGAAAGGGCATCCTCAAGCCCCACCTCTCCGTCACCTACGCTTTCGGTGAGATGGCCCAGGCACACACCCAGTTGGAGGGCGGACGGACGGTGGGTAAGGTGGTGGTAATCCTGTGATGCGGGCGGTTTGGCGCTCCAGCACGCCGGAATCGAGAAGGCTGAACTTACGAGCGTCGGCCGCATAGGCGCTGACCGGATCCGCGCCACGGTAACCGTACTTGTAGGCCATTGCATCGGCCAGGGCGAAAGGATATTCCATCTGGTTCTGGGCTTGAATCCACTCGGGGTCAAACATGTGATGGCAGGCGCCGCCTTGCGCCACCGCTGCGAAGAGGCGCTCGGCATGGGTATGGGCGATGCGCATAGCGTAGTACCCGCCGGTGCTTATCCCACGAGCGACGATCTTGGTGAGATCGAAACCATACTTAGCGGCATTGGCAGCCACCCAGTCCAAGACGCTGCTCATAAGACGGTCCGGCGAACTCGGGTCGTTGGGGGCGGCAGGACAATCGCCGGTGCCCGGAATTTCAAAGCTCAGCGTCGCAAACCCTCGATCGACATGGATCTGAGTGCGCGACGTGTGATCCGTCTTATAGGCATCGAGACCGCAAATGAACAAAAGGACAGGCCAGCCGTCGTCTGGCTTGGATCCGCTCGGCATCCGCAAGTAGGAATGAATCGCCGCATCACTATCACCAGCGGCTGAGTCCGCTTGCGTGAACGGAACATCTACGGCCACGCTCGGAGGATTTAGATAGCGCCCCGCTTTAATATAAGCTTGTTTACCCTTCTCCCAGGCTTGCTGACTGACTTTGGACCGGTTGATCGGGAATCTCGCAATGCGATAAACCGCGGCGGCACGAAGATAGAGTTCCATCGCTTTCGCGGTATCGCCCTTTTCTTCAGACTCTCCTGCGAGGGTGACAAGGTTCTCGGCTACGGGAAAGAAGGGTTTCGCGTATTCATCCGGTCGGAAAAGAATGTCCGATAAAGTGTCCGAGATCCTCTCCAACTCCGCGAAGATTGGATCAAAGTCCTCTACCTTCCCGTCGGTGAAAGGATAGATGCCATGTTGACAAGGATTACGCCACTTATCAGCCCACAGCTTGGCCACAGATTCATGGTAGGAGAAGTAAGGGAAGCCAGCCCGAAGTTCGGTCGCAGTTGACTGCACATGGTAGGGCGGCGCAACGATGGCAGTCGTCGCTTCGCACTCGAATCGTGTTCCCTCGCCGTCTGGCATGTTGAGCTATTTTGAAAGTCTCCCTGTGATTGCGACCGATCAGGGCTTGAGCAATTCCGTGCGGTATTTTGGCGCTAGCTCCTGCGCCTTTTTCAAGAACGCCGCCTGCGCTTCCTTGTCCAGTTTGGGAGGCGGTGTCGTTCGGGTTGCGACAGGAACTCCGACTTCCGCGAAGAACTCCTCCTGTCCGGACGGCGCACAGATGCACAATAGACGCACCGCTTCTGTTGAGGCGTTGGTAAAGGAGTGGGGTGCGTTAGCGGGGATGCTCAAGGTTTCGCCTGCTTTCACCGCGGATTTCTTGCCGCGGAAGGTAGCTTCGATCTCGCCTTCAAGAAGCGTGAAGGACTCTTCGAAATCGTGGCGATGAGGAGGTGGACCGCCCCCGGACGGGATATACATGTCGATCACGCAATAGCGACCATTAGTATCATCGCCCGAAATCAAGACCGTGTAAGTATCGCCCACCAGCCCAATGTGGAGCAGGCTCTCGTCGGTGTTAGGACGTGCGATCTTGAGTTGTCGTTTAGGATCATCGGACGGGATGGGAGTTGCTGGTTGCGAGGTGATGGAGTGTTCGTTCATGGGTTTGCTTATGCGTTGGGTTTTGGTGGGATCAGATGCATTCTGACCTCGGGCAGAGATCGCTTGTTGGATGAAAAGAGCGGCGACGGAAAACCGGCCCGCCTTTTCGAGGAATTGACGACGGGTGGTGGAACTCAGAGGAGTGTTCATGAACCGGTGATCCTCGCCTTCAAAGCTTCGATATGACGCACGACCTCTTCCGGGCGTTCTTCAGGCAGGAAGTGTCCGCAATCCCGGATCACTTCGCCCTCTACATCTTTGGCCACTAGCCTGGCCAAGGGCTTTTGCAGCTTTCGCGAGCATGATTACGTTTCGGAGCGATCGATCGGACGAAACCGTTTTGATGAGCTATGGGGTACCGACCTGGTAGTCAATAAGCACGCGCGCGCTGCTTTCGGCAGCGAATTGATTGGTAAGATTAAATGTTTGCGGCCTGGGGATGAACTTGGTTCGCGTTCGTTGTGCTTAGAAGGCTTGTCCAGTTGTGAGATTCTTTGCGAGTTCCTCGAAATAAGCGCGCAGAGTGCGTGGCTTGCGGCCAAGGATCACACGGAGTGTAAGTGGATTCCCGACCAAGCCAACTTTGTCGTAATGGTCGAACATTGGCCGCATCGGCTTCGAAGCTTCTCCGAGCGAGGCCGGATCGACCCTTTCCGCTTTGATCGTGCGGCCGAGGACTTCGCCGATCATCGCCGCAACATCGTGCCGGTTGAGTTCGCCTTCAGCACAGAGTTCAAACGTGCCATTCCGCAGTCGATCCTCGACGAGCGCGATGGCGGCGACCTCGGCTACATCCCGATAGTCGACCCGACTAAAGCGCGTCTCCGTCGACCACGGCTCGGCCAGCACGCCGCTCTGCAAAATCTTCGGCCAACTTCCTGCGTAGTTCTGGAAGAAGAGCGTCGGATGCAGGAAGGTGTATTCCAGGTTCGAGTTGAGCACCGCCTCTTCGACGGGAGCTTTCGCAGCGTGATTGCTAAGAGCGCTCAGCACCGGGTGGATCACAGACGAGAAGACGAAACGCCGCACTCCCGCTGCGATTGCCGCGGCCACCATGTTCTGCCCAAGCTGCGCTTCGTCTTTTTGAAAAGCAGGCGCGATGTAAAATACGCCGTCTACTCCTTCGACGGCGCGATCGAGACTCTTCCGATCGCGCAGATCACCGACGACGATTTCGGTCGCACCGTTTGCCCGTGCCTTGTCCTCATTTTTCGCCGTGTGCACCAAGCCGCGGACGCGCGCACCACGTCGGATCAGTTCCGGAACGACGAGACCTGCAAACTGCCCATCTGCACCAACGGAGAGAATCAGACCACCGGCCATGCAGCACACAGCCGCAATTCAGCCGCACCATCCAATACCTTTTCTGATCGCATCTTGCGGTCGCTTTGGGTATCAAGCCCTTGGATCATGGATTTTCGTTACCTGCGGTCGTTTATCGCTGTCGCTGAAGAACTCTCCTTTCGGCGCGCGGCTGAGCGCCTGCATCTCAGTCAACCCCCGCTGAGCCGCCAGATCAGGTTCCTGGACGATGAACTCGGTGTGCGCCTGCTAGAGCGCGGCCGCGCCAGTAAGGTCTCGTTGACGGACGCCGGGCAATTGTTTCTGCCCGACGCGCGGCGGATACTCGCCATCACCGCGGCCGCGCAGGAACGCACACGTGAAGCGGCCAGAGGCGAGCGGGGCCGGCTGAACGTCGCTAATATCCCAGCGCTGTCGGCCGCCGTGCTTCCGCCGCTGCTGAGCACGTTCCGCGAACGGTTTCCAGGGGTCCATATTTCCCTGCTGGAAATGAAGCGCAACGAGCCCCTCGCCGCACTGCATGAGGGTAGAATCCACGTGGGCATTTTCCCTGACCTGGGAGAGCGACTGGACCAGGAATTCCGGAGTCAGCCGTTATTTTCCTGCGCAATGGTTGCGCTACTGCCGGCTGGGCACAAACTAGTCCGCGACGGCCAAGCCACTATCAGCGTCAAAGCGCTCTCCGCTGATACTCTGATAGTTCCATCGAGGCATGGCTCGCCCGGTTACTTCGACCGGCTGAACCAACTCTGCGCCTTGACGCATTTCAGTCCGGCCGCGATGGAACCTGCGGAGGGCTTGCCTAACTTGCTCGGCATGGTCGCTGCGGGATATGGAGTAGCTATTCTTCCAGAGGTGTTGGTCAATCCTCCGGCACCCGGCTGTACAACTAGAAAACTACGCGCTCCTGTCCCGAATTTTCAGCTCAAGTTGTTCTGGTTGCGGAACTCTCCGTCGCTAGTGTTGAAAAACTTCCTCACGGTGGCGAAGGCCGTGGCCAGGCAGGCGGAATTTAAATGGCCGTAAACAGAGCCAACGCCCCGCCGCGGATCTAGAAAGCGACCGCTTTCTCCACGTCGCACCTCGAGCGCGACGTAATTGCATCCATTGACCTGCACACCCATCTCGAGAGGTTCGCGCCTGATTTCGCAAGCGGCAACACGGCGATCAATTTGGAATCAAGCTGGCGCGCTTCGCCGCCACGATGAAGTTTCTGACGTTCGCGGGGACTGCCTTTTTCGGGTAGGCAACGCCAACGACGATTGGCGGCGGCGTGGGAACTAAAGGGAGAATCTTCACTTGCGAGCCAGCGAAGCTGGCGAAGGTCTCGCTCACCATGGCAACGCCGCGCCCCGCTCCCACTGACGCGATCAAGCTGGTCGCGCTGTCGTGTTCTTCCGCGATCGTCGGCTGGCGCCTCAATGGCGCGAACAACTGCGCGAGCATTGCATGGTAGTCGTGATAATCCGCTCGGGAGTAGGCAATGAACGGCTCGTTAAGGAGCTGCTTGAGTGACACCTTGCGTGCAGCGGCGAGCGGATGTCCTGCTGGTATCGCAACGCAGAGTGCATAACGCCGAAGTTCCTCGAACGTCAGTCCGGCCATGGTCTTCTGTAAGCCCTGCACCGTGAGCGCGAGATCGAGCGCGCCGCTGTGCAGACCGGCAATCGTCTCGGCGCCGGAGGTATCGTGGAGTTGGACGCGGATGTCCGGATTCGACTCCTGAAACAAGCGAAGGATCTGCGGCAACAACTCGACCGTTGGTGAGGGCGCGTAGCCGACGTTAATCTCGCCGCGTTGCCCGCCAGCGACCGCGCGAATCATTTGCACCGCCAGGTCTCCGCGCTGCAAAACCGCGCGCGCTTCCTCGAGGAACACTCGGCCTACTCCGGTGAGCCCGATTGTCCTGGCGCCGTGATCAAAAAGCGCGACGCCGAGTTCGTCCTCAAGGTCAGCAATCTGCCGGCTCAATGTCGGCTGCGACACATGCAGTTTCTTCGCCGCCCGCGTCAGGCTTTCTTCCTCTGCGACCGCCACAAAGTAGCGCAAGTGTCGGAATTCCATCTGCGCCAGCATACGCGTTGGGCATGCTCAGCCAAGGGACAAAGTATTATCTGATTGCCCGCACACGACCTACTGCTGTGTTGTGAAAACAGCAACGCTATCAGTCCCTACGCTCCTCGAAATTGAATCCAGCCCGCTCGGCAGCGACGCCTCCATCTCGCGCCAGCTTACCGGCGAATACGTGCGGCAGTGGCGGCAAGCGCATCCGGGCGGCAGCGTCATCACCCGTGATCTCAGCGCCAATCCGCCACCCCCGATTACGGCCCAGTGGATCGGTGCTTCCTTTGCGCCCGAGGAGGCGCGCACCGCGGAACAGCGAGAAACGCTGTCTCTTTCAGATATCCTCGTGGCTGAACTGGAGGCTGCCGACGAATATGTCGTTGGCGTGCCCATGCACAACTTTACCATTGCCTCGGTGCTGCGGCTCTGGATCGATCAGGTTGCGCGCGCCGGCAAGACTTTCGCCTACGTGAATGGACGCCCAGTCGGCACTCTCAAGGGTAAGAAAGCCACCTTCCTGGTCGCTTCCGGCGGGGTGTATGGTCCCGGCTCCGCCATGGCGTCGTTCAACTTTGTGGAACCTTATTTGCGCACGTTCTTCGGGTTCCTCGGAGTAACCGAAGTTCAAGCCTATGCGGCCGGCGGGGCATCCGCGGTCAACCACGGCGAAGTAGATCGGGAGACCTACCTGCATCCCCACCTCGCCGCCGTCCAGGAGCTTTTCCCGGCCGCTGCCTGACGTCCGCTGTGTTTTTTGAAACCAACAACTTCACATCATGAAAACCACTGCTCTCATTGCTCGCATCCTTCTCGGATTCGTCTTTCTCGTTTTCGGACTGAACGGCTTCCTGCATTTCATTCCCATGCCTCCGCCGGAAGGCGTCGCCGGCCAGTTCCTCGGGGCGCTCTTCGTCTCTCACTTTCTCCTTGTAGTCTTCCTGCTCCAACTTATTTCCGCCATCCTGCTTCTCGTTAGTCGTTACGTGCCTTTGGCGCTGACCTTGCTCGGGCCGGTGCTCGTGAACATCGTGCTCTTTCACGCCTTGATGGCGCCCGCTGGGTTGCCGCTGCCGATCATTCTGTCAGTGCTCTGGTCAGTGGTCGCCTACCAGCACCGCGCTGCCTTCGCCGGCCTGTTTTCCGCGCGTCCGCAGAAAACCGCCCGCCTCGTCAACGCGTGACCTCTCCAAAACCCATCTCGCCCGCCGCTCGCATCGGACACGTCCACCTTCGCGTGGCGGATCTTGAACGCGCGCTCGCATTCTACTGCGATGTGCTTGGGTTCGAACTCATCGCGCGGATGGGCTCGCAGGCGGCGTTCATCTCGGCCGGCGGATACCATCACCACATCGGACTGAACACCTGGGAAAGCCTCGGTGGTTCGCCGCCGCCAGCCGGCAGCACCGGGCTGTTTCATCTCGCGATTCTCTATCCAACGCGAGCCGATCTGGCCGACGCGCTGCTTCGATTGATGCGTGCAGGCATTTCCCTCGATGGCGCTGCTGATCACGGGGTAAGCGAAGCGCTCTACCTGCGCGATCCGGACGAAAATGGCGTTGAGCTTTACTGCGATCGCCCGCGCGACGAATGGCCGCGAGATGCCACAGGTGGAGTCGGGATCTACACGCGCCGTCTTGATTTGGATCGCCTGCTCGCAGAAGCGGCGCCGGCTGCGATGCCTTTAAAAGCTTAGTCTCTTAACTCGAAACCCAACCAACAAAACTATGGTTAACAACACCAACAAACCAACGAAACAAGCCGCCGCCAGTCATTGCGGCGCCAAGTGATCGCCGTTAACATGGTCACTTCTTGGGCTTCCCCATCTTAGCCATCTGATTGAGCATGAATTGGGGGGCGATCCGGCTCATTATCTTCAGGACGTTGCTCAGGCCGGGCCGGATTTCCAGCTTGCCCGCCTCAATGCCCGCGATCGCGTGTTTGACGAGCACATTTACGTCCATTGCTTTTTGGCCCTTCATTTCCTCGGCGAACTCACCACGGAAAAGCGGCGTTTCAACGCCGGGCGGGGCCAACTCGACTACCGTGATGCCGGTATCTTCCAGTTCAACGCGCAGGGATTGGGTGAATGAGTGAATTGCCGCCTTCGTAGCGCAGTAAACCGGCGCAGCGGGAAACGGGATAAAGGCGAGGCCGGAAGAGGAGTTGACAACCAATGCGTTCTTACGAGTTTTGAGATGCGGAAGGAACTGCTGGATCATCCGAACCGGGCCACACAAGTTGATCTCGATCTCGCGGGTTACGTCATTCAGATCGCGAGGCTGATCGAGCTTCAGGTTTCGCATAATCCCGGCGTTGTTGATTAGAGTATCGAGTGAGGGAAATTGGGACAAAACGCTATCGTGCAGCGCCATTATCGCGGCTGGGTCGCTGACATCGCTCTTAAAGATTTGGACGGCGGGAAGTGTCCGCTTGGCAGCGTCCAGCTTTTCCTCATCTCGACCAGTGACGATAACGGTGTTACCGCGCTGGATCAATTGCGTCGCCAAACCAAGGCCGATGCCGCTTGTTCCTCCGGTTATCAAAATAGTTCTTTGAGTCAATTTCATAGCCGTTTTCTTTCTGTTGATGGTTAGGACGTCAATGTCTTTTTCGGTTTACTATTCGTGCGCCCGAACAATGAAGGACAGCAGCTTGGGTATGACTTGCTCCGGCATCTCAGCGTGCGGATAGTGTCCTGCCCCGTCAACAATCAGACTATCGGCATGAAGCTGCGCCGCGAGCCAACTAGCTTCGGCTACTGCATCCGGGAAGTCCGGGTCGCGTGTGCCCATCACGACTAGGGCTGGGACCCGGTTTTGGCATAGGATGGCTGAGGTATCCGCCTTGGAGAGTCCGATCATCGTTTGGAGCGCAGCCATACGTCCCGGTTCGTTTAGGTTTCGTTTCAATGCAGCTTTAGCCTGGTCGTGGTCCGCGAGCTTGCGGGTAGGGAACAGACTGTTCCAATAGGTGCACCAGAACCACACTCGCCATGGTCCCGCAAAGCCAATCTTCAAGACAAGCTTTACGAACCAAGAGACTTTCGAGTCACGCACAATGGGGCCCAACAGCACCACGCCACTCACGCGTGTCGGCGCATCGTGCGCTGCCCACAGCGCCGAACCCGCAGCAAACGAATTGCCCAGGATGACCGCCGAACCCACCGTTAGATGTTCGATCAAGGCGAGCGCATCGCGGCCAACCGCGTGCGCCGAGTAGTCCGCCCACCGCGCCGAGGTTTCACCGAAACCGCGCACATCCATCGTAACAACTCGATACCCTGCTTCCTGTAGCTCCGGGCGTAACAACCGATATTCAGATCGTAGATCACCCATTCCCGGGATCGCGAGGATCAGCGAGCCATTTCCGCCCGTGTCGTCATACGCGATTTGGCCGCCATCAATAGCCAGGAAGCGAGTCTCCAAAACTGTTGAGCCTCCGGCCTGCACTTGAGGGCTAAAGCCGGTGGTGGAATTCATATGTATTCTCTTTATTGTTCGTGTTTATGACGGCCAGTGGGATGGCAAAAATGGTCTGGCATTCATTCAATTCGCTCATCATTAAGACGTGATGTTTTATCTCTTTATGTGAAGTTCTCACAATGGGGTGAACACCCCAGAGGATTATCAGAACAAACGCATTAGCAACAAAAAATGTTTCACTTCTTGAGACGGACCCCTTTTGAGTCTGGTTCCATCGGCTACAAACGAACCTCCGGTTGATACTGCTGCTACGAGCGAAAGCAGACAGCGGTCTATGATAGCATTGCGCCGGGTAGTAGGAATCATGGCTTTGTCAGTCAGTGGAAGAAGGTTTGGATGAGGGTTGATTAGGCGATTCGTTGCGGTGAACTTATTTGGCCATTCAGGTTCGCATGCCGGGAGGAACTCACACGAAGGCCCTCACGCGGCTCGCTTCTTCATCAGGTTGCAAACGAACGAGCAGCTTCGAGTCGTTCCACAACTTCAGCGCTCGCGCCGCGTCGTAGGACATTTTCGAGGATCGCGCCTCGATCAATTTGCCGTCATTCGACTGAAAGTATTTGCCCGATCCGTTCGCGAAGGCGGGATCGGCCGCAACTCTGGCAAGCGCCGCGCCCGAGAAAGCGACGCTCCCCGGCGTGATGCCCATGCGCTTCATGACCCACTTCATCAATGATGTCCTGGCGAGCCATTGCACGGGCTTAGGCATCGTCCTGAGCAAACCCGTTTCGGGCACGGAGCCGGGGTCGAATGCGATCGAGACAATTGAACTGCCGGACTTTCTCAGCCGGCGATCCAGCTCATACGCATAAAGGATTGTGCAGAGCTTTGAAGTCGAATAACGCACGCCACCGGAAAGTGGCTTCGCGCCATTCTTTCCATCGTAGGCGAGAGCTGTCGCCTCGGGTTCGACTGCGACACCTACCATTTTCCCGTCCATCGACTCGGGATCGTGTGTTCCGCTTGCAGTGAACACGATGCGGCCACTGTCGGCGACGCGGTCGAGCATTAGTTCTAAGAACAGAAAATGCCCCAGGCAGTTAGTCGCAAACGTCTCTTCGTAACCATCGACGCTGTAAGATATAGGTCCCCGGAATTGCCCACCGGCATTGCAGAGGATCGCTTGGAGCGAATCGATCTCGCCGCTGTCGAGCATCGCACGGCACCGTGCGGCCGCCGCCCTCACCGACGCGAGGGACGAGGTGTCGAGCTGAACGGTGTCGACTTTCACGCCGTGGGTCGTCCGCAGTTGCTGTGCAGCCAGCTCCATGCGCTCCGCGCTTCGTCCGGCGAGAAGAATGTTCAGACTCCAGCCGGCGGCGAGTTGCTTCGCGCATTCTAACCCGATGCCGCCATGGCCACCCGTAATGATAATTGTTGGCATAAGAATTTCCTGAGTTAACGCGGTCGCCTACTGCGCTTCGACCGAGCTATAATCCATGTTCCGGAGATCCTGTATGAGGGCGGGCCCTTTCGGCTCCCAGCCAAGCCGCTCACGTGTAAAGGCGCTGGAGGCCGGCATGTCCATTTGAGCGAAAGGACCGAGCCAGCCGAAGTACTCCGTCGCCTCGTCGGGCGAAAGCGACTTAACGGGAACCCCGAGCCCGAGACCAATCGCCTCGGCAATTTCGCGAGCCCGCACGCCCTCCTCGGCGACCGCGTGCCACCGCGCGCCCGCCTGATGTTTGTCCAGCGCCAGCCGGTAGAGCCGCGCGACGTCGGTGACGTGCGCGGCCGGCCAGCGGTTCGCCCCGTCGCCGACATAGGCCGCGAAGCCCTTCGCACGCGCGATGTCGATCGCTGGCGAGACCAGTCCCTGCTTCTGCGCGTCGTGGATTTGCGGCAGGCGGACCACGGCGACGGACACGCCGCGCTTCGCGACCTCCTCGCCTGCCACTTCGGAGAGCCGGCGGGGATTTGCGTTGTCGCGGTCGAACATCTCCTCGGTGGCGACCTGGCCGGGTCCGGAACTGCCCATGCCCGTCCCGGAGGTAATGATAAACGGCCGATCCGACCCGGCGAGCACGGCGCCGATCGCGTTGATTACGCGCCGATCCTTCTCGCAGTTCTCGGCGAAGCGAGAGAAGTCGTGGTCGAAGGCGGTATGGATCACCGCGTCGGCCTGCGCGGCACCGCTCGCGATGCTTTCCAAGTCTTCGAGTGTGCCGCGGTGCACCTCAGCGCCGGCGTGCTCGAGCTGACGCGCGCCTCTGTCGGAGCGAGTCATGCCGAGCACCCGGTGCCCTGCGTCGATGAGTTCCGACACGATCCGCGAGCCGATGAAGCCTGTGGCTCCTGTTACAAAGACATGCATGTTGGTATCTTTTTTGCGTTTCGTGTCACCACGCGACAGCTTAAGCTTTGATCCGATCGCGCATCCCGCCGAAGACGACCGCTTTCACCGGATCGAGCGCCATGAAGTCGTGCGGGAAGCCCAGCGAGACCGCGCTGGCGTTGTCGAGCTGCTGGAGTTGCTCCGGCGAAAGGTCCACGTCCAGGCTGCGGATATTGTCCTGGATCTGAGTGAGCTTCCGCGCGCCGATGATTGGGATCACCGGCACCGGGCGATAACGCAGCCACGCGAGGGCGATCTGTGCCGCCGAAACGCCGAGTTCCTCTGCGACTGCGACGATTTCTCGCACGGTCGTGTGCGCCGACTCTTCGACCGCGCCGAAGCCTTTCATCATCTCGCTGTGCATGCGCGCTCCCTCAGCTTCGGATTGCTTCACATTTTCCGGCAGGTACTTGCCCGTGAGCAAGCCATTGCGCAGGGGCGACCAAGCCAGCACGGTCATCTGTTGGTCCTTCGCCATCGGGACGAGCTCGCGCTCCACGGTGCGCTCGAGCAGGCTGTATTCGATCTGCAATCCAACGTAGCGCGTCCAGCCGCGCAGCTCCGCGAGGGTGTTCGACTTCGCCACCACCCAGGCGGGCGCATCGGAGATGCCGACGTAAAGCACTTTGCCCGCGCGGATGAGATCGTCGAAAGCGCGCATCACTTCTTCGACCGGCGTGATCTGATCCCAAACGTGGAGCCAGTAAAGATCGAGGTAGTCGGTGCCGAGGCGCTTGAGACTCGCCTCCACGGCTTGCACCATATTCTTGCGCTGATTGCCGCCAGCGTTCGCATCGGTGCCGGGTTGCCCGCTAAAGCCAACGGCGGCGTTGGTGTATTTCGTAGCGACTACGACTTCCTCGCGATGTCCCGCGATGAACTCGCCGACAAGCTTCTCGCTCGAGCCGTTCGTGTAGATGTTCGCGGTATCGATGAAGTTACCGCCTGCTTCGCGGTAAGCATCGTAGATCTTGCGTGCTTCATCTTTGGCAGCTCCCCAGCCCCAGTCATCGCCGAAGGTCATGGTGCCGAGGCTGAGGTCGGAAACGCGCAGCCCGCTGCGGCCGAGTAATTGGTAGTTCATGGTGTTTGGCTTTCTGGTTCGATGGTGATGTCCCCGCGCGTGTTGCGCTTAACGAAATCCGCCAGAGGGCGAGGACATACTTGCTTTAAATTGTTGGTTGTTGTTTGAAGGACTTACCGGACTCGATAGTTACATTCCGGCGATCACGTTTAACTCCTCGATTGCGTCGTCGGGCAATTGCAGCCGAGCACCGGCGACGTTTTGTTGTAGGTGCTCAACCGAAGACGTTCCAGGTATGAGCAGCATGTTAGGTGCTCGTTGCAGCAGCCACGCCAGAGCCACACCCATTGGGCTACGACTTAAGCGCTTTGCAACACTCGAGAGCGTGGTGGACTGCAACGGAGTAAAGCCGCCGAGAGGGAAGAAGGGCACGTAGGCGATGCCTTGTTCCGCTAGCGAATCGACTAACGCATCATCCTGCCGATTTGCGATGTTGTAGAAGTTCTGGACACAAACCACTGGCGCGACCGATTGCGCTTCAGCGATCTGCTCTGCCGTGACATTACTTACGCCGAGGTGCCTGATGAGACCTTCACTCTGCATTTCCGCGAGCACCCTGAAAGGTTCAGCGATTGAGCCCGGCGTCGGTGCATTGATTCCGCCGACTCTCAGGTTGACGACATCGAGTGCGTCAACGCCCAAGTTGGCGAGATTGCTTTGAACAGCTTCCCGGAGTTGCTCGGGAGCGAGCGCTTTCGGCCAGTTTCCTTGTGCGTCGCGCAGCGCGCCGACCTTCGTTACGATGCGAAGCTGCTCCGGATAGGGATGCAGCGCCTCTTTGATCAGTCGGTTTGTAACATACGGCCCGTAGAAATCGCTGGTGTCGATGTGGTTAATGCCAAGCGCAACGACCTCGCGCAAGACCGCAAGTGCGCCATCGTGGTCTGCCGGTGGCCCAAAGACGTGTGGACCCGCCAACTGCATGGCACCGTAGCCGATGCGAGTAAGAATCAAGTCGTCGGTGAGCTTGAACGTGCCTCCCAGCGGCCTGTTAGAAGTCATATAATCGGGAGTGATCTGTTGTGGCTGGCGAACTGATGAAATGCAGGAACCCGGTGCTCAGCCGTTCGGCCGGGCGGCGACCATGGCGTCGTTGAACTGCTTGAAGAACGCCTCGTATTTCGCTTGTCCGCCCTCGGCGGCATCACGCAGCGGGCGCACACGTTGCACGTTGATCTCGGTTGCGTCGGGCTGGGTCTGGAAGATTTCCATCACCTCTTTGATGAAGGCTTCCAGCGGCATCGCGTTCGGATCGTTGGCCTGTCGCTCACCCATGAGTGTGGTCTGGACGTAGGGCGGGATCAGCTCTTTGACTTCGATCTTCGTTTCCTTGAACTGATAGCGCAGCGATTGCGTGTAGGAATGCAGCGCGGCCTTTGTCGCGCAATACGTCGGCGTCATCGCCAGCGGCAGGAATGCCAATCCGCTGGTCACGTTAATGATCGTCGCCGCCGTTTGTTCTTGCAGATGCGGCAGGAGGGCTGCGGTCAGGCGGATCGGGCCGAGAAGGTTGGTAGTGATCATCGCCTCGGCGCCGTCGAGTTGCAGCTCGGCGTCATCGAGCAAGTTCTCATTGCGCATCATGCCGGCGTTGTTGAAGAGGACGTTGAGCTGCGGAAAGTCCCGCGTCACGCGCGCTGCGAACGACTGGGTGGCTTTCGGATCGGTCACATCCAAGGTGAGCGATTTCATTCCCGGATTGGCGGCCGTGATTTCGTCGAGCGATTTCCGACCGCGTCCGGCGATGATCACTTGATTGCCGAGTGCATGGAACGCTTCCGCGAGGCCGCGACCGATGCCTGACCCGCCGCCGGTGATGAGAATGGTGTTGCCGTTGGTTTTCATTTTGCGTCCGACACGGTAAGACCTGACGGACGCAAGCGGCAATGGCGGGTTTCTCCGGAAGATTTGCCTAATTCTACAATACCACGGACTGGGACGGCGGATTTTCGTAAAGACTTTGCCTATTCCTTCAAAGGCGTATGATAGAGGAATGTCGAAAGTCACCGGCCCCGCCGTCTCGCGCGCACAAACGGACACCTCTCGGCTCGCTTCCTTAGTCGGGGAGTTCGCAAAGGGCGAAGGCGCCAGTCCTTCACGCCTGGCCGGAGTCGATTTCATGCGCTCGACGCGATGTTATCCGCGCAGCGCGATCGCGTATGAGCCGGGCATCTTCATCGTCGTGCAAGGCCGCAAAACGGGTTATCTCGGACGACGAAAATTCGTTTACGACGCGAATAATTTTCTCGTTCTCACCGTGCCGCTGCCGTTCGAGTGCGAAGTGGAGGCGACGCCGGAAGAGCCGCTGCTTGGACTGAAAATCGGGGTCACTCCGGCAACGGTCGCCGAGTTGCTGATGCAAATGGAGCACCCGGCGCCGGGCAAGCCGCGGAAGCGACTACAAGCCATTGAAGCGGCTCCGCTCGACGAGGCGCTCAGCGATTGCACGGAACGCTTGCTGAAGTGTCTGCGGTCCGCTGACGACACCCGCATTCTCGGCCCGCAGATCGTGCGCGAGATCACCTACCGCGTTTTGCTCGGTCCGCTGGGCCACAACCTACGCGTGCTCGCCGCGCCACACACGCACTTCGGCCAGATCAGTCGCGTGCTGAATCGGATTCATTCCGATTACTCGCGCGTTTTTGATGTCGGCGCTCTCGCACGCGATGCCGGCATGAGCCCCTCGGCCTTCCATGCACACTTCAAGGCCGTGACCTCTTCCTCTCCGCTCCAATACCTGAAAAACATCCGGCTGCACAAAGCGCGCATGTTGATGGTGAACGCAGGCGTCAGTGCCGGCGCGGCTGCAATGCAAGTCGGCTACGAGAGCGCGTCGCAATTCAGCCGCGAGTTCAAGCGTCTGTTTGGCGACGGACCAGCAGCCGCCGCCAGTCAGTTGCGCCGCTCCTTGGTTCGGCTCGCCTGAGGAGCCGCAAGGGCGTTGGCCGGTTGTTTCGCGCCAGCGGCAAAACGCGCTACAGCGCACCGAGCGGCGGCGAGTCACTGCGTTTGCTCGAGCATCAGCTTGGCCTTCACCACGTCGCCGGGCGCGTAACTGCCGTCCGGGGCGGGCAGGAGCTTGACGCCTACCTTGAGCGCGAGGGGACCCGTCATGGTGTCGAGAGGTTTGATTTTGAGCTTGTAAGTGGCCGTGCCGGCGGGAATGACCACCTTCTTGCCCACATGGGTGTAATTCACCCCGTCCACGGCCGTGCCGGTGAGTTTGAAGAACACGGTGAGCGGCTGGGATAAGTCGTCCCCGGCGCGGGTAAAAATCACCTTGCCAGCTTCTCCACCCACGACCGCCATGCCGTCGCCCTTGACGGAGAGCGAGACCGTCGGCACGGCCGTGAAAACCAGAGGTGCGCTGACGGTCGAGACTTGATTGACATCGGTGGCGACGGCGGTAAGGGCGTAGGCGCCCGCCTTGGGCGGCGTCACGGTCACGCTGTAGGGCGGCGCGGCGCTGGCCGAGACGAGCGTGCCGTTGAGGAAATACTGGACCATCGTGATGGGCGTGGAACCGGTGGAAACAGTCACGGGCGCGACGAAGCTGACGCCGGCCTTGACGGGCTGGCCGCCGGCGAAGTCGCCCACGGTCACGACGGGCTGGGCGCCGGTCACCGCTACAGGGTTCACGTGCACCGGAGCGGAAACGAAGGAGACGCCATCCGAGGTCGTGGCGACCGCCGTGAGACTGACCGGTTTGGAGTTGGCCGGAACCTGATACGTGAACTGGAACACGCCGCTCCCGCTGCTCGCCGACGCGTCACGAGTGACCACTCCTCTGCCTGGCGCGCGGGCGGCGACGGGATGGCCAGAGCCATCATCAGTGGCGATCAGAACGCCATCCACGTAGAATTCAATGAGTGAGAGCTCACTGCTGCTAATCACCGTGACGAGAAGCGTGGATCCCTGCGCGACGTGAACGCCGTCCAGCAGCGCGAAGAGGGTAGCCGAATTCGCGTTCAGCGTCGTTCCGAATAGGGGAGTTACCTGAATGTCCCGTTCGGCGCTGTCGATCACCGTACCGTCAAGGAGGGTAATCTCGGCTAGGACCGGGTTGCCGCCCACGGCGTTGGCGTCAGCCATGAAGGAACTCGTAAACGGGGCGACCTTGCCGAGGTCGCCCGTATCGACATTCGCCACAATGAAATGGACGCTGCTGATCTGGTGGTCAGGATCGGTGACTTCAGCCTCCAGGGGAATCGTGGTCCCCTCCAAAACCGTGAGATTCCGGGGCGGAGAGTTGATGGTGACGGTGGGCTCGGCATAAACCGTGATCGTGACCGACGCGCTGCCGGTCTCGTTGCCGTTGCTGTCGGTGGCGACGGCCTCGAACACGTAGGTTCCGGGTTCATCGAACTCGTCGGCGCCGTTGAAGATGCCGCTGCCTGGGACGGTGAAGGCGTCGCCGAGATTGCTTTGATTGACGAAGAACTGCACTTGATCATTCATGTGGCTGCGGGCGAGCTGGGCTGCGAAGTCAACGGTCGTGCCCGTGGGGACAACGATATTGCCTGCCGGTTGGGTAATGCTGACGACTCCGTTGGACGAGAGAGGCGTATCGTTATCTGTGATGGTCACCGTGGCCTGGGCGGTGCCGAGCGTGGCGGTCCCGGCGACTTGACTCAAGGTGACCAGGAAATCGGCGGAGGCGCCGCTCGTGATATGGCGGTCGAGGATCGGAACCTGGAAGGTCTTGGCGGTGGCCTCTCCGGAGGCCCAGGAGAGCGTGCCGCTGGCCGCGGTATAGTCGGTGCCGGCCACGGCTTGGCCATTCGAGGTGGCATAGGCGACAGAAGCCGCGCCGCTGGTGCTGCCGGTGCGGGCGACCGTGATGGTCACGTTGCCTTGATCTTCGAAGGCCGGGTAAGCGGCGGCGCTGAACGCCAGTTGGCCGGTCGGGGACGCGTCGTTATCGTCGATGGTGACAGTCGCTTGAGCGGGGTTACCCAGGGTGGCGGTCCCAGCGAATGGGATCAAGCTAACCAGAAAATCGGCGGAGGCGCCTGTCGTGATATGGCGGTCGAGGATCGGCACCTGGAAAGTCTTGGCGGTGGCCTCCCCGTCTTCCCAGGAGAGCACGCCGCTGGTTGCCGTGTAGTCGGTACCGGCCACGGCTGTGCCATTCGAGGTGGTATAGGTGACGTCGGTCGCGCCGCTGCTGCCGCCGGAGCGGGCGACCGTGATGGTCACGTTGCCTTGATCTTCGAAGGCCGGGTAAGCAGCGGCGCTGAACGCCAGTTGGCCGGCCGGGGCCATGTCGTTGTCGTTGATGGTGACCGTGGCCGCGGCGGGCGTGCCGAACGTGCCGGTGCCGCTAGACCCCAACAACACCACGCTAAATCTCACTGACCCGCCGTTGGTGATCCCGCGATCATGGATAGCGACCGTGAAGGTCTTGGCGGCGGCATCGCCATTTTCCCAAGAGAGGGTGCCGCTGGCCGCGGTGTAGTCGGTGCCCGCGACCGCGCTCCCATCCGTGGTGGTGTAGGAAGCAGATGTCGCGCCGTTGCTGCCGCCGACCCGGTTGGCGGTGATGGTGACGGTGCCGGCGTCCTCGGAGGTCTGGTACGCGGCGGCGCTGAACTCGATTTGGCCGCCGGAGTAAAGGGCGATGTCCGAGGCTGTGGCGCTGTTGCCGGCCACGTTGCCGAACGCGCCCAGATCGGTCCCGTCCGGCGCATATTTCTCGATGTTGGAGGCGTCTTCGTTGCAGGCGTAGAGATTGCCGCTGGCATCGAAGACCAGACCGGCCGGCCCGTTCAAGCCCGTGCTGGCGAAGATGCCCAGGTCGACGCCGGCGGACGAGAATTTCTCGATTAAACTGTTGCCATAGCTGGTGACGTAAAGGTTGCCCGTGGGGTCGAAGGCGACCCGGTAAGGGAAGCTCAGGTTGGTGCTGGTGATCGTGCCGACGCTGCCGCCCGCTGCGGAAAATTCGCCGATCGTATTGGTCCCGGAATTGACTACGTAAAGAATGCCGCTGCTATCGAACGCGAGGCCGATCGGTCCCGAGAGGCCGCTGTTGACGAAGGCGCCGAGATCGGCGCCCGTGGACGAAAACTTCTCGATGGTGTTATTGCCGTAGTTCGCGGCGTACAGGTTGCCGGAGCTATCGAACGCCAAGCCGTAGGGGCGGTTGAGACTGGTGGCGGTGGTGAAGGCCCCGAGGTCCGTCCCGGTCGACGAATATTTTTCGATGAAGTAGGGGGACTGGTCGTTGCAAACGTACAGATTGCCCGCCGCGTCGATGGCGATCGCGACCGGCCGCCCGAGATTGCCGCCCGAGATGGGGGCATCGCTGGCGCCCGAGCTGGATAGCGTCTGGACGTTGTTGGTGCCCAGGCAGGTGACGAAGAAGTCCGCGTGGGCGGGCCCGGCGAGGAGAGCGCAAGCAAGCGCGAAAATGAAGCCACGAAAGAGCAATTGGAGGGTTTTCATAAGCATCGGCAGGGGTTTATAAATTCTATCGCCGCAGAACTTTCCGCAGGAATAGGGAATGTGAGGGGAACATACAAGACGGAAGAGCGAGGATGCGGCTGGCCTTGCCATACAATTGCTGAAAGAGAACCGCACTTCCTGACGCGTGATCGCGTCGATGCTTGAAAGCACGGGGATTTTTGTGTGCTTCCGCCTTGAGCCACTTCCGCTGCAAGGATTCGGCATCCGCACGGCGACCGAAGTTCTTGAATCTCCGCTTACCGCCGACCAAGCCAAGATCAACGCGGTGGCCAAGCTGCTCGCCTGCTTTTCTCGTAGGCGGCAAGCGCTTTATTCGCTCCCGTCGGAAACGGGTCTCATCCGTTCCTCGATGTCGCAAGCCGCCCGAGGGGATGGTTTAAGTGCCGCTGCAAGAGGCCATGCACCCGTGAAGACTCGAACTTCAAACCTTCTGATCCGTAGTCTGAAATCCACCGTTTGCTGGCTTTGGCTCTTGTATGCTGCGCCTTGTTGTTGAGCGTCGTATGCAGTTTGGACCTTGGCCGAGGTTGGCTGCGTTTGACTGGCTTTTTGATGTTGGGGATACAATCACAGTATACAACGGGGCAGCTTCTGCCGCCGGAGGCGGGCATACGTTTAGCCGAGAACTGGCCCGCTAAATCGGGTTTTCTTTCGTTCTGCATCGATTTAGTCACCACGAGCGCCAGGACTTTCAGGCGGTTTAGACAAAACGAGTAAACCGGTGCCAGGTTACCGTAATGAAATCAGAGCCAGAGAACACGCCGACCGCCTACGGAGATCCTCAACAGAAGTCACCGCTCCTTATCTCGGCCATCGGCCCCTGCGGCGACGCACTGCGACCCATCTTTGATGCAACCAGCAGCGCGCCCCGCAGAGCCGCGAACGCTGATCCCGATCAGGAGTCATCGCGGCTGATCTCGGCGATCGGCCCCGGCGGCGACGCGCTCCGACCCATCTTGGATGTAGGGAGCGGTGCCTCCATAAGAGCCGCAGTCAACTTCAATCCCAACCATGACAAACTTGGACGCTTCGCGACCAGCGATTCTCGTGGTGGAAGCAAAAATGTTTTCATCGCTCAAACGCAACTTTTCCCTCGCCCCTTGAACTTCATCGATTTGCTGCACAATTATCCTACACCAAAGGAAAACCCCATTGACGTTGATCCGGCCGGTAGAACGACCATTTGGGACTTGATCGGCGGGAAAGTAGGGTTCAACGGCAAAACCGACCCTGACGCAAGAAATTCCTGCGCCGTCCGGCCACTTTTCACTTTTCGACGGAGTGACCAACGTCGACGGACCTGACCATGACTATACCTCATTTGCTTCCCGAATTTACTTCTGGCGCCTGAAGTAACTTGGTAGGTGTCTTTCCGAGCTCCGCTCCGTACAATGATCTTAAAGCAAACATCGTTCAGCCCGATGCAAGCAGCAGCACGACCGACAGAGCCATGCACGCTCGGCCGTTCCCTTATCCCACAGTTATCGCACAAGTGAGAGATAAACGGTTGCTATGACCGGAACTCTGATTCTGGACGACAAATCGCTGGGAATGCCTTCGAGATGCATTTCGCCAGGTTTCCGCAATTCACCGATTGGGCCGACCCACACCTCCTCGGTTGCACCTACCTTGAATCGTTTACCCAGTGGCGCGAATACGCGATTTATTTCCGCGTAAGCATCCATGGAATTCAACATGTCCTCCACGATCACCTCCACGTTTTGATGCCTCTTGACCGCGCGCTGAAAGCGTTGAGAATGCGCCGCTGCCTTAACCAGATTCACTTTCACGTCACTTTCGTGCAATTCGGGAAGATAGATTGAGTAAATCATTTTCGGATCGATGCCGCGATGCGGCGCGTCGTCAATGACCGAGCGAATGCAGGTTGCTTCCTCCGCCAGTGTAAAATTCGCCGGCAACGGAGACGAAGCCATCAGGGTTGTAAAGCCTGCATAAGGCCCATGCCCAATATTTTGCGTCAACGTTATTTCGATCGTGGTCCGCCCGGTGGGGAAGGTCCACACCTGGGTTGAAAAGGGATCCAGGGCAACGCTGACATGGACCAGGACCATCGAGAGAATCAAACAGGCAAGGAGAGTTGCTTTCATCGGATCAGATAGGATAGGTCAAGCAACGGGTTATTCAATGCAACCTCTTAGCATCCATCCCGACTCAGTGAGGGTCGGCGGGAACGTCGGGCATGATCACTTCCAAACCTGATGCTTCGGTCTTTCCGAGCGAATTAACATAGCCAGTAAATCGAAAGTAGCTGCCATAATCTCCGCCCCACTCATAAACGGCATTATGCGACCCTCCATCTCGGGAAGCGGAGACGGAATACGGGCCGGGGACCTCCTGGGACATATGCAAAGAACCCCATGCCACGAACGGTTCGCCCGTTAACCGTTCGCACGAAAGCGACCTTCTCTCCGTTCGGCCGTAAAGATATGTGGCCGGTATAGGTCATCCCTGAGCCCGGCTCGTTGCCCATTAACGTATATTTGCCAGATATGACGTCGGCGTCATGCGCAAAGTTTTCGTTAGGCGCGGCGCCGGGGATTGGATTTGCCGGCATGTCTTGACGGGAAGGCGCCGGAAAGAATGCCTCCGCACCGTATAAGGTGGTTTTCTGCGGGAGCGACATAATGAATCCAGTGAACCGAAGGGCGTTGTGGTGATCACGCCGCCACTCGTAAAGGCCATCATGCCACCGGCCATCCTCAAGAAAGTACAGCCGCAGAGCGGGACGATTTTCGCTTGAGACGAGTTCGAAACGCCCGGTGCCGCTTTCGATCTGGCCATTAATGGTTCGCACGAACGCAAGTCCCTCTCCCTCGGCACGGAAAGAGAGATGACCGGAATATGTCTTTCTCGAATCAGGCCGCCGGCCGATCACCGTGTACTCGCCAGACATCGTGCCGGCAAGCTCCGCCCAATCCGGGTGCGGCGGCTCCGCCAGCGCGAGGCAAGGCAAGCAGAACGTCAGCAAGATAATCGCAAGACCGCGCATGGTCGAGTTCGGGATAGAAGATGGTGCTCGCACTGGGTTGGCTGTGCAAGATCAAGAGGCTGAAGCTGCAGCGCCACAAAGCCCCGAGACGATGTGCTCTCGCTGCCGGAATGTCTGCCGGCAGCGTTTCAAAGTGTCATGTGGGAAACCCGGGCAGGCTAAGGGAAACGCACTCAAGGCGTGAATGGATGGACCGCCTTTTGTCCTCGCTTTGATCACGTCGATTCACGATGAACAGATGTGAAAGAGATTCGTTTTCGCCGAATTGATGCATTTGAGAATCCCGTCGGCGTAGCCAACCTGGCCGTCAGGAGCGGCGATTTAGCCGTGCTCCTCCCGTCATGCGTGACGGAACGATTCGACATTCTCCTGGAAACGAATCACGAAGCTTTCGCAGTTAGGAGTTTGGCTGCTGCGCGGGACTGTCTTTCTCGAGGGATATTGATCTTTTTCTCTGAACGAGTAAGGGCAACGTACCCTTCGGGCGCGCAGCCCCTTTGCTCACGTCAGGAGACCGCAGCTTTCACCGGCGAGGAGGGCGGTCGACGCAGGCAGGCAAGGTCCACGATCGTCGGGAGGCATGATTTACCTCCCTGCGCAATGCGCCACAGCGGCGAACGCGCGCTGGAATCAACAGGCCATTGACGACCAGAAAAGCGCGGGGTCTGGCGCCGAAGGACTTACATCGGGCACCAAACGGTGACCCTCGCTTGTGGCTACCTGCTTTGTAAGTGCCTCAGCGAGAGGATATGCACCCGTGAAGACTCGAACTTCAAACCTTCTGATCCGTAGTCGGAAAATGGGCTTTTGCAGGCTTTAGCTATCGTATGCTGCCCCCTCATCGTGAGCGACTTATATCAGTTGGACACTAGCTATGTTTAGCTGCTTTTGACCGGCTTTTCGATTCCGGGGATACAATCACGGGATACAATGAAGCAAGTTCATACCTGATCTCTTTCTCCAAGGGCCGGTCCTCGCACAATGGTGCCCGGTGCCATCTACTGACCTCGTTTCCGTTCATCTCAATAGCCGGTTCCTCGTCAGCCTGTTCAGCCGCCGAGAAACTCAGTGAGTAGTTCTTTGACGATGTCTTGCTGCTCTTCGTGTGGAAGGTGCCCGCAACATGGTATCTCGCGGGTCTCCAGATTTTCTGCGATTTCTGCCCCCTTAGCACCGTTCGCATTCGCTCAACGCTCCCTGCCCGATCAACTAATAGATGGTTTGCCCAACCCATCTTCTGACTAGGCTCTGACGGCGAACCGAACCGAGGTTCCTCCGACGTTTTTGAATACGAATCGTGCGGCGGGCCTGGCGGTCGCGAGGTTTGCTTCGAAAATGCCACTGACGGCCGCCTGGAAATCTTCGACTACATCGAAGGCTACTACAACACTCAGCGCAAATACTCCGCCCTGCACTACCTCACACCCACTCAGTTCGAGACCCACACCAAACCCCTAGACTAACACTCCCTCTGGTCCAAAAAATCAGTTGCACCTCATTGCGTCCTGCCAACCACGAGCGTGATCATCGATTGCGCCGTCAAAAGTAAGAAAATAAGGCTTGGAATCATCAGTGATCGCGCGCCTGAGCGGCAAGGCGCGAAACTCTTCGAGGCTTTGCGGGATCACCTACGGGTGTTCCCGACAGATGGTGACATTGCGCCGCTCACGCGAGCGGTGCGGCCGCTACCGGGTGGCGCGGCTCGTGCATCGGGCAGGGCTGTGGGCGCGGCACTTCCGTCCACGAACGACCGACGGTCGGCATCTCCATCCCGTTCGCACCCAGGCACCTGGCGGAACGCGCGGAGCCACTCGCTCGTCCAGGTGAAGTCTGGCCTGCTGACATCGCTTATGTCGCCACCAAGGAAGGATGGCTCTGCGTGGCGGGGGTGCTGGACGCGTACAAACCGCAAGATCGTCGGCTGCGCGGCGGACGAAGCTATGCATACTGCACTGGTGGCGCGCCTTCGAGCGCGCGGAGGCGCCGCATCGGCTTGCGAGTGGGTAGTGGCCGCCGTTCGAATTGTGGTAACCGGTACGCCAGCGACGCTTACCGCGCTCTTCTGCGACACCACGGGCTCACTCCAAGTACGGGCCGATTAGACAAACTTGCTACGTCACGCCAAGCGAAAGCCTTCGCGATGGTTGGGGATGAGAGACCTGATTGAGGAACTGCGTTTGACATTTCACGCGGCCCAAACCGACAGGCCTCCCGAGGTCGGCAAATTATCGTTTTTTGCCCCCTTATCGCAGGCGCGGAAGACTCCCATAACATCCACAGCGCGAATGCTGCGATCAAACCAGTCTCGCACAGCCAGGTGACGAGTTTCACGGCCATGTCGACAAATTACGGGCGAAGCCACAGAAAACCCCTGAACAATCCTGCGTTAATTACAAATTACAATAATCACGCAAATTTCGGAGGTGATGGTAATTTTATTTACAATAATAAGTATTGTTGTAAATCCCTCGAGGAGATAGTGTTATCGACGACTTTTTGATACATCGCCGCTCGCGATCTGGTTCTGATTCCGGTCTCGGCGGAATTTCAACGAAGAAGTTCACCGACACAATCACTTTGCACTACTCGTCTCCCCGCGACGCTTGTGGATGTCGGAGCGCAGGCGCATCCTCGAACGGAAAAATTTTGCCTGAACGCGTGCGTCATGAAGCGCATCGTGATCGTTGGTTTTCTCGATCCGCAAAGTCTTGACCATATCGCTTGATTTTGGTAAGTGTGGAGAGCGGAGCGGCCCTGCTCCAAGACAGTCCGGGCATCGTTGGAGACTGCCGCGATGAGTGCCGGGTCTGTCAGTGTTCCAGCAAGGTTGCCGGCTTCATCCAGCCATAAGAACTGACCGAGTTCGACCGACGCGGACCCATCCACCGCGCAGACCGTGATGACCGCCCCGGCACGTCGCTCGCGCAGAGCATTGGACAAATAGCCGAGCGGACCCGCTGGCGCGGTTGGAGTCAACGGCTGCATCAGCACATGAACAACCCCCCGGCAACCGAGGCCGGAGCCCAGGAGGATGTCCGCTTCGGCGGTGGTATCATAGCAGACGCTCACGGCCCGCCCGGTTTTGATGGTTTCTAGAGCGCGCTCGCGGGCGTCGACTTCCAGGCAGCCGCCACTGATCGAGCCGAGACCGGCCGCGCCGATGGAATCGGCCGGCTGATCGGTCTCGGCCAGCACGAGCATCCGCGCGCCAGGCCTTCGGTAAGTGCTGCCCGAAGTCTTGAAGACGGTGATCAATGCAGCTGTGCGGCCGAGGTCGCGGGCTTGCTCACCGGCACGGACAATGGCTTGCAGTTCTTTCGTGGCCATAGAGGATAAAAGCTACGCACCGCAACCGCGTGTTCATCGTTGGAGCGAGCGAGACCGGGCGTCGTCGGTCGGGTGACGCTTGAGCCCATGCTGGTTCTCGATCATCGCGGGGGGGTGCCGAGAAGATGACGACGGGGTTTCAGAATGTTCCATCGCGCCTCAGAAAGCCATCGGCGCGATGGCGTGTCCCGCCGGGGCATGTGGTGCCATCCTGCTGTGGGTCTCTCGTTCAGCAGGTTCGGCCCACACGCTCCCGACTTCAGATCGGCGTGCAGGCGATTAGGATTTCGTCCGGGCCGCGAGCTGCTTCAAGAGGAAGGCCGCAGCAGGTCCGGAGGACGCCGGGTTCTGTCCCGTGATGAGCAGGCCGTCGTTGACGACGTAGGGTTGCATGTCGCCGACCTTCGAGTATTGACCGCCCTTTTCCGTCAACATGTCTTCCAGGAGGAATGGCACGACCTCGGTCAACTCGACAGATGCTTCCTCGGAGTTGGTGAAGCCCGTGACTTTCTTGCCCTCGACCAACGGCCTACCTTCGGGCGTCTTGACGTGGCGGAGGGCGGCTGGCGCGTGGCAGATCAGCGCGACGGGCTTGCCGGCCGCGAGGAAGGACTCGATCAGTCTGATCGATGTCTGGTCTTCGGCGAGATCCCACATCGGACCGTGACCGCCGGAGTAGTAGACCGTATCGAAATCCGCCTGCGAGACAGTGTCCAGGCGTACCGAGGCCGCGAGTTGCGCGTTTGCCGAGGCGTCGGCCTCAAAGCGGCTGGTGAAGTCAGTCAGGAACTCCGACGCGGTGCTCGCTGGATCGAGCGGGGGCTGCCCGCCCTTGGGTGAGGCCAGCACGATCTCCGCGCCAGCGTCTTTGAACGTGTAGTAGGGAGCAGCCAGTTCCTCGAACCAGTAGCCCGTTTTGCGGCCCGTGTCGCCAAGTCTGTCGTGTGAAGTCAGAACCATCAGTATTTTCATTTTGTTGTTCTCCTGTGAATGCGTTTGAGCGGGTGAGATGAGATATTAGACCGGTCGTCTATGAAGCGCAACGCTTAATTTTTTGGATGGCTTGCCCTACCCAAGTGTGAGACACGAGGACCAGTGAATCATTTGGCGTGCCCTGCGGCATGATCGGGGATGCACCCGGGCGGTGGTGGTGGTGTTGCCCAAGCGCCGTTCGACTGAGACAGCCGTTTCCGGGCCAGCACCATCTGCGTGTGCGGGCTGATCCCTCGTCGAGCGCAACTGGTAAAAGCACTTCGGAAAGGTTCGGTTCGCCCGCCTGACGAGCACTCTTCCGGCCAGCTTCAAAATGCTTCGCCGGACAGGATTCGCTCCGTCGCCGCGAGCGCGTTGTTGAACGCCGCGCGGTCGTGGGAAATCTTCAACATGACGCTCGCGCCCATCCATAGCTCATAAAGGGCGTGGGCGGTCGCCTTCGGACTGGCGATGATCGGGATAGAACCGTCCGATTTGCCTTCTTTGATGACGCGCGTAATCCGCGAGATGATCTCAGAGGTGCCGCTCTTGAGGGCGAGACGCATCTCCTCCGACATGTCGGAGACTTCGGCCCCGAGTTTGACTGCCAGACACTTCCCTTCGGGATCGCTGCACTCCTGTTTCTCCCGCCAGAAAGTCCAGTACGCGACGAGACGCGCCCTGGCACTTCGGCCCGGGGCCGACAGATATTCTTCGACTTCGGAAAGATAACTGGCGAAATAGTGCTCCAGCAACGCCGTGCCGAAAGCCTCCTTGGACGCGAAGTAGTAGTAGAACGACCCCTTGGGCACGTCGGCCGCCGCCAATATCTCGTTCAAACCCACGGCTGAAAAGCCCTTCGTTCCCACGATGCGCTGCGCCGTGTCGAGGATGTGTGACTTTGCCGCTGCGTTACGGGTGGTGAGATCAGTTGCGGCCATCGGGGTGTGAATTGCTTTCCGTGGGCCCTCCCGGTCCGGGTGGATCTCGTTCCGCCTAGTAATTTCCGATTCGTTCCTCTCGCGGCGCGAAAGGCGTGCCGACCTTTTGTGTGACGGATTGTTCCGTTGAACTGTGCAGATACCTTAGACTGCGCCACTTCTCTTGTCGACTTCGGCTTTGTCGCACAAGCGGTGAGTGCGCCGGGGAAACACTTCTGCGTGGGCCAGCCAAAAGTCGCTCTGCGGCTGGCACGGCAACGGTACTGCGATGGAATGTGTTCGCCCGCAACGCCCGGGCACTCTCGGCGGAACGATCCCCCCGCGAAGAAGGCGACGATCTGCCGGATCTGGCGGCAGAGCGCAATTCAGACCCAGCGCGGGTTGGCCTTCGCGCCGACGAAGCTCCAAAGCTCGTCGAGTTCGAGTACATCGCCTGCCTCGATTCGCAGGAACCTCTCGCTCAAGGCCGGCAAACTTTCGGCATTTTTTGCAGCTACTGAGCGATGGGGTTGCGCGCCGCGCCGCAGGCTCAAGCGCTCGGTTGGCCACGGCACGCAGCACCTCGGCTTTGCGAGCGGGATCGGTGGCCCGGCTCTTGGGACGCAGCACCCGGCAGGCATCACAGACCCGGCAGCGGAACTGCTGGTGGCCGCAGACGTTTTTGCCATTCTTGACGATGCGCTCGATGCCGCACGCCGTGCACTGCGGGGCAGCTTCCGCGAGCGGTCACTGCTGGAGTGTGTCAATCGAAGTGCTACAAAGATCACCGCCGGGGTCGCCACATTAACCGAACTTTGCTATGGCTTGCCCGATTAGCAGACGCTCTGGCGAGGCACAAACCGGCTTACAATACTGGGCTGGAGGCCGCTGGCAATCAGGGGCATTTTCTCAAATGGTATGAGTCAATAAGAGGCCGACGACAAGCATCACCGCGCAGGTGACACCATGAATCGACAACGCTTTCGCCTTCGATCCGCCCGACCAAGAATGATTGACATATCGCCCAGAGGGACGACGGCCTCAACCAGCAACGCGACGCCTACCAACCGCCTGTCCGCGACCAGCATCATGGCTAGCACGACCAATCCAGAGACCACGTCCCGAATTCCTTTGAGACGTAGCCAGGCACGGGTGTCATCATCAGGTGCAGGGGGTTTGAGACCAAATGATCCGGTCATCCGTTCAGGAACTACGAGGTAGAAACAACCGATAATAATGACCGACACAGCCATGAGAGCTGCGAGATAGAGCGGGATAGCGTTGAGCATAAAAGAGTCTCCTTGATGGAATGTTGAGGCGCGTTGAATCTGAAAGGGCAACCAACGTCACCAGGCGTCTTAGCCAACCTTTAAGCCGAGGGCCCTCGCATAGATGACCGGATTCGCGTATTCGCGGATTTCCGTGATCTTTCCGTCGGAAATACTGAAGCGAAAAACGTAGATGTTGCGATAGGGCTGCCCCGTCTGCTTCAAAATCAAATCGCCTCGGCCCTCCACGAAGACGGTGGCGCCATCGTCGGTGATAAACGTGTGCCGATCCACCACAACGGCTTGCTCAAAGTTGTCGAGAATGAGTTGAAGGTATCCAAGGACCGCGCCCTTGCCCTCGAAGACCCGTTCAGGATCTGTTTCTCCATTCATAGCCAGTGGAATGATCTCCACGATTTCGTTGGTGAACACCGCGCTGGCAATGGAAAGATCCCGTTCGGCCAGGGCCCGAAAGAACTCGTCTACCGCGTGCTGACTCGCTGATTTTGTATTGAACATGTGGATTCTCTTTCATTTCTCAGATCACGCTATTGTGCGCCGCCAAGGATGTCGTGTGTTAGGACTTCTAGCACTGCTACTGCCCGTGTCAAGCGGCACAAAAAGTTTTCGTTGTCCGCCTAGCGGTGCTATCCTATCTACCATGGCAACGACGCTCGCACGCAACCGAATCGCGGAACGAAAACTGCGGGATAAGCAGGTCCGCCGGGCACAGATTATCGCTGCCGCCCGACGGATCGCGGAGTTGGAGGGGTGGTCCAACGTCACCGTGCGACGACTATCGGACGAAATTTCTTATAGCCAACCCGTCTTGTATGCTCATTTTGAAAACCGCGAAGGGATTCTCACCGCGGTTGCCATCGAAGGTTTCCAAGAACTGAGCCTGGCGATGGAGAAGGCACGAAAACGCGTGAAGCGTGGAAATACAGTCGAATCGGTCGCGACCGCGTATCTGGAGTTCGCCACGTCTTCACCCGCCCTGTATGAAGCAATGTTCTCGCTCGGACTGAGTGTATCATTCGATGAGGCGGCGACTCCTCCGGAACTCCGCTTCGCGTTTTCCCAGCTTCTCGAGTTGTTTCCGGGGCAGAAAGCGAGATCAGACGTTCTATCGGAACTGTTCTGGGCGAGCCTCCATGGGATCGCCGAACTGACAAGAACCAAGCGATTTCCACCCAGCCGTCAGGAAGCGCGGGTGCGGGCGCTCGTCAAACTCTTCACTTTCCCGGGAGCTGAAACCGCTCAGGTCGTGAAAGCGAAATGACCGTAAGAGATGCCGCTTCTCTTTTCGAAAGCAGGGGGATGAGTCCCTGTAACCGCGCCGGGGGGAGCCGCTGCTTTGTCGCCCAAGTTCAAGGAGTAAGCTAAGCTCGTGGGTGCGTTCGAAAGCGCTAAAACTTGCCCGGTTTCTGCCACCCGAACGTGATCATTCGGGAAACTGGTGTGTTCCCCACCCAGCGGAAGACGATTTTCCTGCGTTGGGGCAACAGGGCGGTTCCCACTCGGCGCGGGCTGTTGAAGACTACGTCCCATCGGCTTAGCGTACGGTTTTCTCCGTTTTTTGACGGCCCCCCTTTGGTCCGTTGGAGAAGAGGGCACTTGTTCTGGCCCAGGCGGCGGACAAGCCCAACGAGGAGCGAGCAGAGCACCTTGACTACCGCGCGTTGCGGTAGGCGCTTCGGACCACGCGCTGGCGCATCCATGGACCAGCAGACGCGGCGGCGCTTTTGGGGGTGAACGCGTTCACGTTGACGTACCGGCTGAAGCGTTTGGGCCTCCAACGCCACGGCGGAGTACACCAGGCTTTTTTGCGCGGCGAATGATGGAGCGAGGCCCGACTCCTTTCGCGGATGTTTGCAGTCGGCAGTGACATGCCTACGATCAGATCGCTGCTGTCAAGGCGGGAAAAAGGGCCGCGCCTGGGTTAGTATGGGAGCTCCTGGAATGGAGCGAATGACGCTCCCTCGACTGTTCCTCCTGTTGCTGCTGCCTGTGCTGTTCCTCCTCTGCCTTGGAGGAATCCAGGCGGACGATCACCTCCCAATAAATTCGGATTGGGTGCTCTTCGGCCCAAACAAGGGCTGGTAGAAGGAAGTCCAAATCCCCTTGGGCTACCGCGTCTGGCTGGGTGACCTGGGAGGGCCGTCCGTGTGGATGACGCTCTGGGGACGCCCAAGGGCTGTGGGCGAGTGGTGCAAGGCCTGGCCGTTGTCCGTGGCTCCGAGCCGACCGGCCAGGGGCTGCACGCTCTTGCGCTCGCCGTCCAGGAGCAAACCCGCCACGTAGGTGCGGGCGTTGCGCCGCTGCTTGGGACGACCAAACTCGGTGTCAGCCGTTCCAGGAACTCTTCCAGGCGGATGTCCAGCGCCGTCGTATCTTCTCCCTCCATGCAAGCAACTTGCCTTCGGCCCTACCTGCAGGCAAACTCGAACTAACAAAGTATAGTTAGATTAGGCGTCGTTCTATAATCCACACCAAATGATCACATTAAACGTTTTTTTCCGGGTGAAGCCCGAGCATCGCGAGCAATTGCTTGAGGTTGTACGCACCCTCTTTGAGGCACTTGTAAAGGAGCCAACCTTTGTTGAGGCTTGGATCAATGCCGCCGTCGATCAACCCGACCTCGTGGTCGTATATGAAGGCAATAATATACTTGGCGCACTACAAGGTCATTGGCTCAATCTTCCATCTGCTAAGCGAATCTCGAACTCATTGACTGATTCAATGCTACCCGCTATCGCCATCATATCTCCTTTCTTGGCACCCCTGAGAAACTCGTACTTATCTTTCGGAATGGCCGCAGAGACAAGTCCTAGCGGGTGTTCGTTTACCCTAAAAATGATAAACAAATCTGACTTTCTGACAGCGATAGACGCCAGCGGCAGCGACCAGTTTACGGGAGTCCCGACAAAACCTTCAGCCACAGAGTCTCTTTGGTATGGCAATGCCTGTGCTACTTGATTCATGACCTGTTCGGGCCTTACTTGTGATAATGATTCTCGGCGCAGGTGCGGAATGTTTTTCAGTTTGTGGGGCGCCGTCCGCTTTATCCCAAAGGTATTTTTGCCACCAACACGCGCCTCCGAACCCAAGCAAAACAACTGCCCCGAAAGTTGTCCACACAGCGGCGGACATATTAGTATTTGCCATTGCACTTATAGTTACCGCAAATATTCCACCAACCGCTAGCGCGGTATATTCGACCGCTTTAATATGAAGACGGAACCAGTCACGACTCATCGCTTGTTGGCGCTTTGCCTTTACTGTCTAGGCGTGGGTTTCGGTCTCGGGGTTCTGTTTTGCGGTGCCTTTCTAGGTCATTAATTTCTTCTTTTGGAACCCTCAGCAATGCCGACACGAACCGCTCAAATCTTCGCCTTGGAGAAGTTCCATTGTCCGCTGGTGAAAGGTTTGTTCTTTTCACGCGGTCGCTCCGATCAGTTGTTTGTAGGTGATCCGCTTCCCGGCCACGCGGCCGAGCACTTCTACGAAGCGGTCACCATCCTTACCCTTGCGGGCATTGTAACGGAAGACTTGCTCGTTGACGTAGGCCATAAGGTGCTCCGCGTTCACGCTAACGTAGGTGCCGGACAGCGTGCGCTTCAGGAGCGACCAGAAGTTTTCCAGACCGTTAGTGTGGACGTTACCGCGCACGTACTCAACCGCATGGTCAACCGTTTCGTGGACATACGCTTCATCCAAGCCGCGATAAGCGGGAAGCGCATCGGTGCAAACAGTGGATTCCATTTCAACGTTCTCAAGGATTGCACCTTGAAGGCTGCGCATATCAGTGGTCGGGACAACCATTGCGCGGACCTTGAACGGCCTGCGACTGTCGCCCCGCTCAAGGATGCCCATGACAACGGCTTTTCCTGTTGCGCCACGGCCCTTAATCCGTCGCTTGCGCTCGCCCGCGTGCATATTGGCAGCCGCACCGCCGATAAACGTTTCATCGGCCTCTACGGTGCCGTGCAGTTTCTTAAACGTGCCAGTCTCAATCGCAACGCGGATGCGATGCAAAACGAACCATGCGCTTTTCTGAGTAATGCCGATGGCGCGGTGAATCTCGTAGCTGCTAATGCCGTTTTTGGCGTTCAGGATAAGCCAGATGGCCGTGAGCCACTTGCCCATCGGGATCGCGCTGTCCTCAAAGATTGTGCCGACCTTAACGCTGAATTGGTTGTGCCCGGCGCAATCCTTACAAACCCAAAGGCGGCGCGTCTTGATCTGCCGGAGATTCTTGCTCTGGCAGCGCGGGCACTCGACGCCATTCGGCCAGCGCATCTGAGTCATAAACTCATTCGCGCGGTCGGCGTCGGAAAACTGCTCAATGCACTCAACCAGGGTCTTCGGAAACTCTGTCATGCGGACAGTTTCGCATAAAACCGCGATGTGTCAAATATATTATTGCCTATATGAACGATGGAACGAGACCAAGGAGTCGTTAGTACAAAACATCCTGCCCAAACCTTGTTACGCTCCACTTACCGCCCTGCTCGAACAGGTTGGCCTTGGCCGCGAGGCTTTCTGGCTGGAGGAGCGTGGCGCGTGGCGCACCGAGACTTCAACGCTCCCCGATGACGGCTAACAGCAACTGTGATGATTAAGCAGTGATGGGAAGGGGTGTTTTGAGGGTGGAGTTGAGATGTAAGAGCAGTTTTCGCATGACGGCGGTGAGTGCCACCTTGGCGGGTTTGCCCTTGGCGCGCAGTTTTGGGATTGCCCGGATAAAGTAGACAGGGCAGGGCTTGCGCGTTGGGTGTTTAGTTCAGGTTGATCTGGTTTTCAAATTCCACAGGGGACATAAAACCGAGGGCGCTGTGGAGCCGCTCGCGATTGTAGAAGGTTTCGATGTAGTCGAAGATCGCGTTTGCGGCTTGGGCGCGGCTCTCAAAATGGGTGCGGTGGACAAGTTCTTCCTTGAGCGTGCTCCAGAAGCTTTCCATGGCGGCGTTGTCGTAGCAGTTGCCTTTGCGGCTCATGCTCGGCGTCACCTTCCAGGCGCTCAGATTCTCGCGGTACGCCTCGCTGGCGTACTGGCAGCCGCGATCCGAATGGTGAAGTAACCCGCTAGTGGGCTGTCGCTGACGCAGCGCCATGCGTAACGCTTCCATGGGCAGACCCGTGTCCAGGCTTTCGCCCATCGCCCTGCCTGACACGGACATAGAGCTGAACGCCCCATCCTCGGATTGCGTCCCCGCCGTTGACGCTGCGTTCGCTGAACTCCTACCGCAACGGAGCGCGCAGTTGCACCACGTCGCGCCGGGGCGGCGCGCCGAACATGCGGGCGTATTCCCGGCTGAACTGCGAAGGACTCCCGTAGCCGATCCGAAAGGCCACCGTTTCGGCGGTCGCCGCGTCCGCGATCAGGAGGTTGCGCGCTTCGAGCAAGCGCAGCCGCTTCTGGTATTGCAGTGGCGTCATGGCGGTGAGCGCCTTGAATTGGCGGTGGAACGCCGAAGGGCTCATCTGCGCGATCCGGGCCAGTTCCTCGATGCGCACCGGCTCGGCAAAGCGCGCGCGCAGGGTCTGGATCGCGGTGACCACGCGCCGGTCGTGGCCGTTGGCCAGCACGATCCGGGCGATGTCGCCGCCACGCGGACCCGCCAGCAGCCAGTAGCACAACTCGCGCATCAGGGAGGGATACAGCACCGGGATGGCCTTGGGCGTGTCCAGCAAACGCACCATCCGCAGCACACAGTCCGCCGCCGGGCCGTCGAAATCGGTGACGAACACGCCGCCGCCCACCTCACCGTTCGGTTGTGCCAGGTCGCCCAAGCCTTCCATGACCTCGCGCATCGTGGGGAGATCAAACTCGACGACGACGCTCAGATACGGCTTGTTCGGGGTGGCTTCCACGACGCGGCCATACGACGGGATCTCCAGGCTGACGACGAGCGCCTGCCCGGCCCGGTAGTCGAAGCGTTTGTTGCCGAACGTCGTGCATTTGGCTCCTTGCACCACGACGCAGAGGGCCGGCTTGAAGATCCGGTGCGAGGGAGGCTTTGGATGATCCGATCTCAGGATGGCGAGCCCCTTGATCGCCGTGGCGAACACGCTCCTGCCGATGCGGGCATTAGTATAGCGGGTGATGACCTCCACCAGAGATTCTGACATAGGTAAAGGCTCTTCCTGCCTCATCTTCCAAAGTAAGCGTTCGAGCAGGAATAGGCAAGAAGTCGGCTGGTTCGGGTATTCAAACGGCAGGGCGCGCGAAGTAGGTTGCGCCGTCAACGCCTCAACACTTCCACTCCATGCAAACAGCAAACTTTTCTGATCCCGCCGCCAAGATCGCGATTGTCACCGGGGGCAGCCGCGGCCTGGGCCGGAACACCGTGCTGCAGCTCTCCAAACGCGGCGTGCGCTCGATCTTCACCTACCACTCGAACCGCGCCGAAGCCGACAAGGTCGTGGCGGCAGTTAGCGAGGCTGGCGGTACGGCGGTCGCCTTGCCGCTGGACACGGGCAAGGTGAGCGCCTTCGAAGCCTTTGTGCAAGAAGTCACCAAAGCCCTCAAGGGCATGGGAACCGACCGCTTCGACTTTCTGGTGAACAATGCGGGCACCTCCCATCACGCCTCCTTCGACCAAGTCACCGAAGAAGACTTGGACAGCCTCTACCACGTGCATTTCAAGGGCGTCTTCTTTCTGACCCAGAAGCTCCTGCCGCTGCTCCGTGACGGCGGGCGCATCGTGAACGTCTCCTCCGGTCTGACCCGCGTCAGCTTCCCGGGCAGCAGTGCCTACGCGTCGATGAAAGGGGCCGTGGAGGTGCTCACCCGTTATCTGGCGAAAGAACTGGGACCACGCCGGATCACCGTCAACACCGTGGCCCCGGGTGCCGTCCAAACGGACTTCAGCGGCGGGATCGTCCGGGATAATCCGGCGGTGAACAAGCTGGTCTCCGACATCACGGCGCTTGGCCGTCCCGGTCTGCCGGACGACATCGGCCCCATGATCGCCTCGCTGCTCGCCGAGGACAATCGCTGGGTCAACGCCCAGCGCATCGAAGTCTCCGGCGGCATGTCCATCTAGCAACCCTCTACCGGGCGGACCGACTTCCGCGAAGTTTGCGCGATGGCTGCGCTGCCTCCGTCCCGCGCGGGTGAAGATGCACACGACACTCTCCACCGCTCGACCGCGAGGAACAGGCCCACTCCCCTCCGCTTCGGTTGCGGTCAATGTCAGATCGCTACCAGCTCCGCCAAGAAGACTGATGAAGGCGAGAATCCCCACTTCCAAAAGTATTTGCTCGTTCGTTCTCCGGGAACCGCGACCATGATAAGGATAATCTCCACGACCACTCAACCAATCTGCTACTGATCACCTCCAACCCAACACATCCCCATGCCCGAGAATCCTGACTTCGGAACGTTTGGCCGCTACAACGAACTGCCCTTCGACCAGATGACCCCTGAACAAAAGGCGGCCTACGACTTCACGATGAAACTGCGCGGGCAGGTGCCGGGGCCGCACAAGATCTGGGTAGCAAATCCGAAGTTGAGCGAAACCATCGTGCCGGTGGGAGCTTATTACCAAAAGCACTCGTCCCTTTCCAAAGCCGAGATCGAGATCGCCACCAACCTGATCAGCGGCCGGTGGCTGGCGGCCTACTCGAACTACGAACACGAGATGATCGGCGAGGAGCAGGGCCACCTGCCGCCCGAGAAGGTGCAGGCGCTCATCGCGGGCTTGCCGACCTCCTTCGACGACCCCCGGCAGCAGGTCGTCTACGAGATCGCCTCGACCTTGATCCAGCCGCGCGTCGTGCCGAAGGGACTGTTTCAGCGCGGACAGGCTTTGCTGGGGGACGCCGGGCTCGTTGATTTAACGATGCTCATGGGCTGGTTCACGGGCGTTTCGTTCACCCTGATGGTTTACGACGTTCCGTCGAACGCCGTGAGATTGGAGCGTTAAGCACCGCGCTTGAAAAGAGGACCACTTTGTATGCCTATTCAAAACGAGAAGCTGGGCGGTCGCCTGCCCCTTTTGGATCCCAACGAACTATCCGGCGCGCAAAAGGAACTCTACGACCGGGAGAACACGAAGATGGTTCCCTGGGCCGACCATGCAGGCTTTCGCAGCAGGACGGATGACGGCAAGCTCATCGGCCCTTTCAACCCGGTGCTCTTCAGCCCCGAAATCGGCGGGGCGTTCCTGGACTTGCAAGCGGCCGAACAGAGCCACACCACGCTGAGCAAACGTGTGCGCGAGGTGGTGATCCTCTCGGTGGGTGCGGCGTGGAAATCCGACTACGAACTTTACGCCCACATGGCGGTCGGACGCAGCGTCGGTCTGTCGGAGGCAACCGTCCGCACGCTGGCGGGCGGCGCGCTGCCGGCCGACCTAAGCGAACCGGAGCAGATCGCCCAGCGCTACACGACACAGCTTTGCCGCGAGCACCGCGTGAGCGCGGAGCTTTATCACGCCGCTGAACAAGCGTTCGGCAAACAGGGATTGGTGGATATGGCGATCCTCATCGGGATCTATCACCTCGTTTGCGCGTTGTTGAATGGGTTCGAAGTTCCGGTGCCCGGGTAGGACTTTCCAGCCACCTTCCAGACCTCCCTCCCAGTCATCCATTCCGAGCCATGCCAGACCAAACCATCCCGCAAGCCAAGCTCACTCCGGTGGCGTACTTTCCCAAGCAGTATTTCCTGGAGAACCTGGCCATCCGCCGCGATAACTCCGTACTGGTCACCGTCGCCAACCAGAGCGAACTGTGGTACGTGCCACCCGTGCACGGGGCAGCGCCGGTGGAGCCCACCTGCATTCACAAGTTTGCGGATGTCCCGTGCGGGATCGTCGAACCCGAGCCCGACGTCTTTTATCTGGTCTCCGGCAATTTCTATACGACCCACGAGGCGTACCTGCACCACCTGGACCTGCGCGGCTGGACGCCGGGACAGCCGATCAAGTTGGAGACCGTCCTCCAGTTTCCCGACCTCGCCAAGGGCCTCAATGGTGCCTGCCTGATTGCACCCAGGATCATGCTGGTCGCGGATTCCTTCGCCAGCCTGATCTGGCGCGTCGATGTGCCCGCCGAGCAAGGCGGCCAGCCCACAGCGCGCGTCTGGCTCCGGCACGAGAGCATGGGCTATTACCCGGGCGAACTCAAACCGGAGCAGCCGGGGGTCAACGGCGTGCGCTACGCCGCGAAGACTCACCACCTCTACTACACGGCCACGGCCAAGAAGCTTTTCATGCGCGTGCCGGTGGACCCTGGGACCCACGAGCCCACCGGCGAGCCCGAACTAGTCGTGGCTGGGCGCATGGGAGATGATTTCTGCTTCGACGAGGAGAACCAAGTGATCTACCTGACGACGCACCGGCAAAACACGATCGACCGCGTGTCGATGGACCCGGGCAAGAACAGCGGTTTCACGCAGAGCGTGGCGGGCGATCCTTTCACCGAGGAGTTGATCGGTCCCTCCAGCGGCGCAATGGGGGCGTGGCCCCGGCGAAGGGCCGGGCAAGACCGCCTACTTCCTGACCGATGGCGGCACGGCTTCGCCGCCCCCGGACGGCCCGCATCCCGCCACATTGATCCTGGTGGAGTTCCCGAGCACGGCGAAATAGTTCAAAGGGCCGGAATCGCTCCCGGGCGAATGTCCGGGTCCGCCCGGACGAGGAACACTTCCCCCCACCTGCGCGGCCTTGGCCACAATGGGGCGGTAAACCGGCGGACGACGGGCCATCCGGTCACCTCGCCAGGCATCGCCGCCAGCCTTTCCTACGTGACGGCGGCCCGTGCGCCGGCGCGGTTTGTCAAAAGCGCGCTCGCCAGCACCGCGAAGAGATGATCGGCACGCGGGGCGAGCGAGGGTTGGTCTTGGAGCCAGGCAAGTGCCCCGACCAGGGCAAACAGGTCCGCGCCATCGACATCGCTCCGCGCCACGCCCTCGGCCTGAGCACGCGTGAGCAGTCGCGCGCCGGCCGTTTTCATCGTGACGCACGACGCATGGAGGGCGGAGTTCGGGTTCTCAATGGCGGCCACCATCGACGCCACCACGCCGCGATAGTTGTGTGCTAGCGCGACGATCTCGCGCAGCCACGACACAAGAGCACCCTCAGGCGAGCTCGCCATTTCCAGTTCGCCTGCCCTGGCGGTCAGCTCGTCGAAGCTGGTGCGCAGCAAGGCTTCGAGCAACGCCTCCCGCGTCGGGAAGTGGCGGTACAGCGTGCCGAGCCCGACACTCGCTTTGCGGGCGATGTCGCGCAACGAGGCGTCGGCACCCTGCTCGGTGACGACGGTGCCGGCGATGGCGAGCAGGCGGTCATAATTCTTTCTGGCGTCGGCCCGCATGAGGTTCAGCTTGACAATCGGAGCAGCGATCCGTATATGTGGAACGCCGCTCCGGTAAGGATAACCCCTCGGCGGTGAAAAGGAAGAACTTATGTTCACAAACACGATGAAAGCCATTCAACTGCACGCGTTCGGCGGCCCCGAGGTGCTGCGCTACGAGGATGCGCCCAGGCCCGAGTTGCAGCCGGGCGAGGTGCTCGTTCGCGTCCATGCGGTGGGCGTCAACCCCCCGGACTGGTATCTGCGCGAAGGCTACAAAATGCTTCCGCCGGAGTGGCAGCCACGGGTGGACTTCCCCGTCATCCCGGGAACGGATATTTCGGGAATCGTCGAGGCAGTCGCCGATGATGTGAAGGACTTCGCGGTCGGAGACGAAGTTTACTCCATGGTTCGCTTTCCCGGCGGCTTTGCCGGGGGCAGCAAGGCCTACGCCGAGTACGTCAGCGTGCCAGCCTCTGAATTGGCGCGAAAGCCGACCGGCATCGACCACGCGCATGCCGCCGGCGCGCCGATGTCGTTGCTGACCGCATGGCAGTACATGATCGCTCTCGGGCACGATGAGCCGAACCCACTTCAGCCGAACCAACACGAGCCGGTGCAGCTCGCGGGCAAGACCGTTGTCGTCAACGGGGCGGCGGGCGGCGTGGGGCATTTCGCCCTGCAAATCGCCAAGTGGAAGGGCGCACGGGTAATCGCCGTAGCTTCGGCCAAGCACGAGGCGTTTCTGCGCGACCTCGGCGCGGACGAGTTCATCGACTACACCAAGACCGCTCCCGAGGATGTCATCCGTGGCGTCGATCTCGTCATCGACGCGGTTGGCGGCCCGACCGCTAGCCGTTTCCTGCGCACGCTCAAGCGCGGTGGCGCGCTGTTCCCAATCTTCCCGTTGGGCTTCTCTGGCGCCGGGGAAGCCGAGAAGCGGGGCGTCACGGTTTCGGCCACGCAGGTCCGCTCAAACGGCCTGCAACTCGCCGAACTGGGGCGTTTGCTCGATGCGGGAACGGTGCGCGTCGCCATCGACCGCACATTTGCGCAGGCGGATGCGCGGCAGGCCCATGAGCGCGCCGCTCGCGGGCACATCCAGGGCAAGATCGTGCTTCTGACTGCGGTTAAACTCTGAAGAACTTCGCTAACTTGTTCAGCCAAAAAGGGAAACTATCGTGCTTATTCTCATGGGTTCTCTTCACCTCGACCCAGCCAAGGAAGCCAAACCACCTGCATCACAGGATCACCACCACTTTCCCCACCGTCCGTCCGCCCTCCACCTGGGCGTGTGCCTGGGCCATCTCACCGAAGGCGTAGGTGGCGGAGAGGTGGGGCTTGAGGATGCCTTTTCCCAACAGGTCGGCCAGCGCTGCCAGGTCTTCGGCGCTGTGGCGCATCCCTCCGAAGGATAAGGCGACGTTTCGCTGCGTGGCCTGCTTGACCAGTGCCTCATCCGAGAAGGGGATCACCGTGATAATCCTGCCGCCGTCCCTCACCACGCCGAGGGAGCGCGTCAAGGTTTCGCCGCCGATCGTGTCCAGCACGAAATCCACGCCCCTGATTTCCTCCTCGAAACGCCGCGTCGTGTAGTCGATGTGCCGGTCGGCTCCCAGGGAGAGAACAAAATCCCGGTTCCTGGCGGAGCAGGTCGTGATGACCCTCGCCCCGCAATGCTTGGCGATCTGGATCGCAAAATGTCCGACCCCGCCGGAGCCCGCGTGGATGAGCACGGTGTCACCGGACTTGATGTGCATTTCGTTGACCAGGGGGTTCCAAGCGGTCAGCGCCGCCATCGTGGTGACCGCCGCCGCCTCGTAGCTGACGTGGTCGGGCTTGCGGGCCACGGAGTCAGCGGCAACGCTCACGTACTCCGCGTAAGCGCGGCCACGCGCGGTGGGGGTGAGGCCAAACACGCCGTCGCCGACCTGGAAGCCACGCGCGGCGTTGCCCACCCCGGCGACCTCGCCCGCAAAGTCCCAGCCGAGAAAAGCTGGCCTGCCCTCACCCAGGAAGGCGGTGAGCAGCTGGTCGTCGGCCCGCAGCTTCACGTCCGCCGGGTTGACGCTGGTGGCGCGCAACTTGATCAGCAACTCGCCAGACGCTGGGGTGGGTGTTTCGATTTCCTGGATGCGTAGGTTCTCCACGCCGCCAGCTTGGTCTAATGCGATGATTTTCATGGGTCGGTATTTTGATGGCATCCGCAGACGGACTTTGCTTGTCAGCTCTGGTCCGCGCGGTCCCTGGTCGGGACGGAAGTTATCGGTAAGTTCGTGCTCCGGCCGCTTGGCCGACGTGCGCGATCCTGCCGGCTTGGGGGCCGATCCTGCTCGGCCCGACGGTGAAGCCGCCTGCTTGCTCACCGCAGGCGGTCCTGCCCCCAGCGCGCAGGCGAGCAACCAAACTGCCGCCGGAACAACCGGCTGAAATGGCGTGCATCTTGGTAGCCCACTTCGCTGGCCACGTGCGCGACGGTGAGCCGGGTGCGCCGCAAGAGATGCGCGGCGTGGGCCAGGCGCTGGGCGATGACGAAGCCGTTGGGACTTTGCCCGGTGGTGCGCCGGAACGCGCGCGCAAAGTGGTACGGGCTCAACCCTGCCACGCCGGAGAGCGCCTCCAGCGTGATCGCGCCCCCGAGGTGAGCGCGCACGTAGTCGTCCAGCCGCCGCAGGGTTTGGGGTGGCAAACCCGCCGCCTGGAAAACGCGCTCCTGTGGCCGCACCGTGCTGTGGCGGCGCACCAGTTGTACGGCCAGCATCCGGGCGGCGGTTTCGGCGTAGAGTTCGTTCTGCGACTCGGGGGACTCGAGTTCCTGCACGATGGCTTGCCCGAGAGCTTGCAGTAGCGGGTCGTTCAGGCCGCTGCCGTTGTGGAGTTCGAGCCGGGCGGCGTCCAGACCCGCGTCGAGGGCAGCGGTTTGCGCGAGCAGTTCGTTGTCCAGACAGAGTTCCAGCAGGCGAATGGGTTCGGGCGAGAGGCTGCGCCACGCCATCTCGAAATCGGGCAGGTGGGCCGAGGTCAGTGACAGGCTGCCGGGTTGGGTCCGGTAGCGGCGCTCGCGCCCGTCCGTGTTGACGCTCAGGTCCATGGCTCCAGAGAGCTGGAGCATGACCTGTGTCTGCTTGCTGGAGGCGAACATCGAGGGCTCCACGCAAGCGGGGGCGGTAAAAACCCTGGCGGTGAGGTGCCGCCAACGGCGGCAGGTTCCCAGGGTAGGTTCCACGGCGGCTTTGACGGGAGAAGAAGACGGTGAGGTACTCATCGGAATGGAGAGGAACGATAGGCTGGTCCACAATCAGTCTGTATCAAAAAAAGGTCCTTTACCGCACCTTCGGCGTCCGTCTCACGAACGGAGATTTTCCGGGATCAGTCTTGATTGCTCAGGAAGCGCCAGGGATGATCCCCGAAGGCTGCGTTGTTCAACGACCTACCAAGCCACCGGCCCGTTCTCATCGAAGATCTTGCCCGTCTGCCCATCGGCAGGTACACGGTTTTTGCTCATCGTTCTTTCGGATTGAAGGATTTCTTTGAGGACGTTTTTCTGCCAACGAACCGTCTGCGCCAGTCGGTGTCTGCCAGGATCTACCCGATCAATCGACCGGGCTCTACTTGTGGGTCTTCGGCGAGCAGCGGCTGCATCTCGGCGCGCAGACGCACGTAATGCTTGGAGGCGCGGTGGGCCTCTAAGGCCGCCACGTCACGCCAGGCCTCGGTGAGAAAGACCCACTCCGGTTCCGCCTCGCTCCGCCGGGCGGTAAACTCCAGGCAGCCGTCATCCGCGCGGCTGTCCCGGACGTGAGCTGCGAACAACTCCCGCGCCCTTTCGAACGTCCCAGGCCGCAAGTGGTAGCGGACGACGACGCTCACGACGGCGGGGTCCGCGCCCCCGATACCTGGCAGCGGTGGCTTGCCATCAAAAAAGAGTTGGTCGAGCGACCAGACGTTATCGGACATCCTCAGCAAAAGGTGGTAGAACACGAGTGCGTAGACCAACTGAAAACCCACCAGTTCGTACTTCTCGATCAGGGCGCTGCCGAAGACCAGCGCCACGATCCACAGACCACCCAGGGTCAAACCCCAGCGGGTGGCCAGACCGAAGAGAACGAGCAAGCCGACCAGTGCTTCGACCGGCGGGGTCACCCGGGCAAAGGCCACCACGGCGAAGGTCGGCAGCGGGGAGCCGGCGAACATCTTCACCGTGGCGGCGGTCAACGCGCCGATCTTCGGCAGCCGCCCCGCCCCGTGGATGAGCATGCTCATCCCGAGCGCCAGGCGCAGGACGGCATAGCCCAGACAAGCCGAAGACAACCCGCGCTGCCGCAGGCTCGCCAGAGAATTTGCGGAAGGAGTTTGCATCAGGAGGAAGCGTGTTCGGAAGTCAGAAGGTGAAAGTCAGCCAGGTGGCGAGGTAGTCGAAACTCTGGCCGCCGCGTCCGCCAAGTGCACCGATCTGCGCGGCAGCCTCACGGACGTAACTGCCGGCAAAGAAATGCGAGTAGGACAGGTCGAAGGTCAGGTGGCGGTTGATACCCCACTCCAGCCAGGCGTTGGCTTCCGTGCCCACGTAACGCGAGGAACCGCCGGGGAAAGTCCCTCCGGTCGCAGGCGCGGACGCGGGCGGACCCGGCAGCGAAGGCTCGCCGCCGAAATTGTAAATGCCGTCGCCCGTATCCTGCCGCCAGTAGCCGATCACCGTGGTGATCAGCCCCACGTTCTTGCGCAGGTGCCAGTCCACGACCGGATGGACGGCGAGAAGGTTGCTTGGACCGATCAGCCCCGGTTCGCTGAAGTAGATGCCTTTGGGGAACAGGGGGTTGAATGTTTGCAAGGTCCCATCGTGGCTGTTAGCGTCGCCGCTCGCCAGGTCCACGCGCAGGCTCACGTTGGGGCCGAGGGGCAGGCGCTGAAAGTAGTAGCCCAGGTCGAACGAAGCCTCGTAGGCCGAGATGTTGGCGTCGCCAAAGCGGCCGAACTGGTAAAGCCCTTCCACGTTGTAGTGGAACTCGCCGGTGAGCGACCCGTCCCCAAGCGGGAACACCGTGCCGTGGAGCCGCCCGCCGAGCGAGTGGCGCGTCTCGTGGCCGGGCTGCGGCGGCGTGGAGAGAAGCGAGGTGAGGTTGGCCGTCTGATCAAACGCGCCGCGCTGGCGTTCGTAGCCCAGGTAGTAGAGGTCGATGCTCGGCACGTCGGCCGAGTCTGGCCGGCTCAGAAACGGCAGCGGGAGAGTGCTGTAGACGCCCCAGAGTTGGGCCTGCTGGAGATCGTAGCCGTCATCCCACACGCCTTTGTTCGTGGCCACCTGCCGCGCATAGAGCGCGTCCACCTTGAAGCCCGGGTTCTGGAGCGACACGCGGGCGGCGTCGAAGCTCTGGCGCACGTTGGGTCCCTCGCGGATGTCGATGAGCCGGTCGTCGCCGTAGGCCAGTTCCTGGCGGCCGAGCCGGACGAGCAGGGAGGTTTTGTTCGCGTCGCCGCCCAGCGGCAGGGTCACGTCGAAGAAAGCCTGATGCACGTCGAAGTCGTCCCGGTCGATGTTCGGGCGCGGACCGCCGCGGCGACCCTCCTCGGTGTTGCTCTTGACCTGGAAGAAAAAGCGCAGGGCGTCGCCCACGTGCAGGTCGGCGTGCAGGAGATAGCGCGCGAGGTAGTAAGAATCTGCCTTGCCGTCCACGGACCCATTACCCAGGCCGAAGCCCGAGTAGTGCTCGAAGCGCTGACGCATGTCGCCGCCGAGCGTCAGGTACACGAGGCCATTTGCGTCCAGGGGAATGAACTTGAGCGGGTCCAGCCAGTCGGCGCGCTTGGCCGGGTCGCGCAGGTAGGAATAATCCTCCTCATAGCGCAGGATATTGTAGACTGGCGGCTCATTAGCGAGTCGCTCGGGGGCCGCCCCGGTGGGATCGAAAAACTGCTCGGGACTCTGCTGGGCGCGGGTGCATGCCGCCGCGCCGAGAAAGGCCGCCCACGCCAGACCGGCGGTCGTCCACCTTTTCCAAGCGTTCGCGCGCGCTGTTTGCATCAGTCCTTCCAGGCACGGGCGGGTCCGTAGAGCCGGGCCGTCGTTTCCTGCTCGTAGGGCAGGTGCGCCGGACGCCAGAGCAATTCCATGAAGGCTCCCCAGGGCGTCTTGAAGTACCAGATGCGTTCGCCGCGCTTGGATTCGCCGGCGGTGTCCACCGGTTGGCCAAGCATGGTCCCACCGTGGGCCGCGACGGACGCGCCGGCGGCTTCCAGATCGTCCACGAAGAACGCCAGGTGCGCCGCGCCAATGTCGGTGGTGGCGGGCACCTGCCGGTTCTGGCCGGGGGCACGGATGGCGAGCAGTTCGACGTTCAAGTTCGGCCCCAGCCGCAGCATGGCGATCTCGACCTGGTCGATCTCAGCCCCGGTGGGCGTCTCGTGAAAAGGTCCCACCCGCCACAGCAGGTCGGCCCCCAGCGCCTGCGTATAAAACGCGATGGCCTGGTCCATGTCCGGCACGCTGACGCCGTAGTGGTCCACATTGCGGACGGTGGCGATGCCCTTGGCGGGTAGGTCGTCGGGTTTTGTTTTCATGGCGGAAGTCAGTTCATTTGAAGAAACGCGATGACCCTGGCGGCAAACTCCGCAGGCTGCTCGTCGGGCAGGTAGTGGCCGCAGCCGGGCAGAACCTCGCCGCGCACGTTGGTGGCGACGGCTTCCATCGTCTTGAGCAAGGCATCGCCGACCCCGGTCTCGCCCGCCAGCGCGAGCACCGGCATCGTCAGCTTCGTCTTCGCGCTCTCCTTGTTCTGCCGGACGCTCTCGAATATGGCGCGGTAGTAGGCGAACCCGGCTGTCATCGCGCGGGGCTGCTGGTAGGCGCGCGTGTAGACCGCCACGTCGTCGACCGACACCGCGTCGGGGTGGAAGCCTTTGCGGGCAAAAAGCCAGCGCATGTAAACGTCCTCACGCCCGGTGATCAGCGCCTCGGGCAGTTCGGGCAGGGTGTTGAACGAGAAGTGCCACGTCTTCACGTTGACGGCTGCGGACACCAGCGTGCCGGCCTCGGGGCTCAGGCCCGGCAAGCCCGCGTCCGCGACGACCAGCCGGCGGACCTCCGCGGGGTAGGCCGACGCGTAGGCGTAGCTCACCCAAGCGCCGATGTCATGGCCGACGAGGTCGATCTGCTCGAACCCGAGCGCGGCGACGAGCTGGTGGATGTCCTCCGCGGCATTGCGTACGTCGTAACCGTCCTCCGGCCGCCCGGATTCACCCAACCCGCGCAGGTCGGGGACGATGGCCGTGAATCCCTGCGCCGTCAGCGCGGGAACGACCTGGTGCCAGGCGTGGGAAGTTTCCGGCCAACCGTGCAGCAGGACGACTGGCTGCGGGGCGGCAGAGGCGTGGTCTGACATCCCGGTGGCTCCTTGAGGCTGGTGGACCGTGTAGGACAGACGCACCCCGTTGACCTCCAGATTCTGGGTGTTGGGTGGTTCGAAGGCTGATGCAGGCATGATGTTAGAAAGGTTCGGGGTGGCTCGGGCGTTCGTCGAAAGGGTGGCGTCGCGGTCCCAAGCGCGAGTGAGAAGAGGTCTAGCCAACTCGTTACCTTCGAATGCATTTGCGTGACCTGGCAACTGAATCACCGCGCCGTTCCTCTCGTCTTGTTGCCTAAAGCGATCAGTGCTTTCTTGGCTCGCATGATGAGCGATGAATTGCGCGCCTTGCTGGAGCGTCACTGTCCGGGCGATAGTGCCTCCACCCGTCTGGCGCGCTTGAGCATCTCGCGCACGGGCCTGTCGACGGAACCGGTCGCCTCCGCCCGCTACCCGCGGCTTTGCATCGTGGCGCATGGTCGCAAGCGGGTGTTCCTCGGCGGCCAAGAATTCTTCTTCGATCCCACGCGGTTCCTGCTTACCTCGGTCAATCTGCCTGCGACGAGCGAGATCGTGCAGCCGCCTTACCTGGGCATCAGCCTGACCCTCGATCGTACCGTCCTCACCTCGCTCCTGCTCGAAGTCCCGACTGGATCAGACGACGACGGGGAAGCGCCCTCCTGCCAGCCGCTCGTGGCGGTCCCGGTGGATGGCGATTTGCTGGAAGCGGTGTTGCACCTAGTCCGCCTGCTCGACCAGCCGCAGCACCTTCCGGTGCTGGCACCGCTCGCGGAACGCGAACTCCTTTACCGGCTGCTCGTCGGACCGGCGGGCCGGCCGCTGCAAGCTTGGCTGCGGCCCACGAGCCGCGCGGCCCAGATCGGCCGGGTCACCCGGCTGCTGCGCCGCCAGTACAAACAACCCGTTCGCATCGAGGCGCTGGCCCGGCTGGCGGGCATGAGCACGCCCACCCTTCACCGGCACTTCCGGGCCGTCACCACGATGAGTCCGCTCCAGTTCCAGAAGTGCATCCGGCTCCAGGAGGCGCGCCGACTGCTCCTGACGCGAGAATCAAGGGGTCGCCGACGTGGCTTTTGCCGTCGGGTATGTGAGCCGTCACCAGTTCAGCCGCGAATACCACCGGCTGTTCGGCGTGCCGCCGGGGCAAGGAAGCCAGCGAGGCAAAAATGGTGTCCACCCTGGCTCCAACGCGGCGGCGATAAGGGTGCGATTGGCTAAGTACGAGCCGCTTGGAGGAAGGCGACCCGTGGATGAAAGCCAGGCCGCCCATAATCGAGACTCGAGCGTTACCAGGCTTTCCCGGCAGCTCGGCACAACGGCCAAGGTTTAGCATCAGTGCCGTGGCGGAACATCACCTCTCTCAGAGATTCTGTGGTTCGAAGTGGCTACGCAGTTGAGTGAGCGCCCAGACACCATGCGAGGCGGCACTCAAAGCTGGCGTGGCACTCCTGGAAGAGGAGCCTTCACTCTTTCAGCCGCCCCTGGGGTAAGTTGAAACTCGCGGAATTTATCAATCGTCTCGCCACGACAGTTGCCGATGCCTACAGCTTCTCTCAGTAACTCCATGGTGGGAAGGTTGATCACACATTCTTTGCTCCTGCGCAGCATCTCAAAGCTGGAATTTTCGCTCCAGATGTAGCACGCGAAGAGCGCCGGCGAGAACCCCAGCATCATGGGCCAGCCCATTGCCATGATATTGGTCTGCTCTTTCCAGGCGGAGCTCACGAGCACGACAGGTCCGGGCTCGAGATATCGGCGGATTTGATCGAGCGGAAAATCCTTTTTCCGAGACGGCTTGCTCTTCATTTGCGTCCGTGATCCGGCTATTGGATTGCCACACTCATGCCGCCGTCGGCCATGACGATGGCGCCGACGATGAAACTCGCCTTGTCCGACGCCAGGAAGGCGATGACTTCAGCGATCTCCTCTGGTCGAGCGGCGCGCTTGATCGGCGCTTTCTTGCCATGCTCCGCGAGAAACTCGCGGCCATCTTCACGAAATGTATTGAGCAGGTTTGTGACGACATCACCCGAGCCAACCGCATTGACGCGGATGTTGTGCTCGATGGCTTCGAGGGCCAGCGTGCGCGTGAGCTGCGCGAGGGCCCCCTTGGCCGCTGCGTAAGCAGAGATACCAGGGAAGGTTTGATAGCAGGCGTAGGAGCCGGTGTTCACGATCGCGCCGCTTCTGTTCGGGATCATGGCCTTGAGTGCTTCGCGCGAATGCAAAAACACGCCGGTCGCGGTAATGCCGAGAATCGAATCCCATTCCTTGAGGCTCATCTCGACGGCGTTCTTGTAGACGATGCTTGCGGCATTGTTAACGAGGATGTCGAGCTTGCCGAATCGCTTGACGGCCAGTGCCACCACATCGATGGCGGCCCGCTCCTTGCTGACATCGCCGACGAACCCGACGGACTTGTCATCACCGCCGAAGAGCTCCATCACCTTCGGCTTAATATCTTCGGCCACTAAGTAAGCTCCGCGCTCCATGAGAAGCCGTGCAGTAGCGAGCCCGATGCCGCTGGCGGCACCGGTGACGATGGCGACCTTGCCTTCGAGATCGCGGTTTGTGTTCGTTGAATTGGGAGTTTTCATGTTAGATCGTTCTTGATGTTAGGTTGAAGCAAATGGCCGAGACCCATGCGGCCTGCCTTGCGCGCGGAGGAACGGCAGCGCCGCCTGCAGGATCGCAAGCGGACCGAAAAAGTTAACATCCAGGACGTGGCGAATTTCCTCAGGGGTGGATTCTTCGACTGCGCCAAGCAAGCCGTAGCCCGCATGGTTGACGACCACATCCAGCCGGCCGTGAAACGCGTGCGCGGCAGCGACAACGTCCCGCGGCTGATCTGCGTCGGTGAGTTCGAGCGGCAGGACGTGCAACGCGTCGTCCGCTGGCGCGAAGCTCCGTTGCGCCGTCGCGAGACGTGCCGATGACTCTGCCACCTTCGCTGAGAATGGTGCGGGCGAGTTCACGGCCGAGTCCGCGCGAGATGCCGGTGATGAACCAGACCTGCTCACTTACTTTCTTCATGCCCCGACGTTAGCCGCGCCGGCCGGGGCTTCTCGCGCTCGCTTGCGCGGACTGTCGGGATCCTGCGATAATGTGCGATTTAGCCGCCCGAGCCGCTATTCCCGGCCGCGATACTGACTTGGCGTGACGCCCACTTCGCGCCGAAAGATGTGAGCGAAGTGGCTTGGGCTGGAATACCCCACCTGGAGGCCGATCTCGATCATGCTTTTCGACGTTTCCCGCAGCAGTCGACGTGCGCTCGCGATGCGCAGACGAATCAGATAATGCGATGGCGAGAAGCCGGTCGTCTTCTTGAACAGGCGCGAGAAGTAGAACTCACTCATTCCAACTTCCTCGGCCAGACGCGCCAGCGGGACATCCTCGTCGAGATGCGTCTCGAGGTACTCGGTCACTTTCCGCAACTTGAACGCCGGCAAACCGCCCCGCTGCTCACGTCTGGTCGCAGTCGCCGCGGGATAAGTGCGGACGAGATGCACCGCGAGTGCCTGCGCCACGCCCTGAACCAGCAACGCACTGCCAGTGCGTTGCGTCGTCAGTTCTGCTCGGAGTTGCTCCAGAAAACTGGATAGCGCCGCATCGGTCTCGCCAAAAATCTCGCGAAGCACCGGCCCTTGCGACGCGCTGCGGTCTGCCTCTTCCAGCGCCCGCGCGAAAACCGGCAGGCCAATGTAAACGACCATGGTCACGAAGTTCGCCGCGCTGGTCGCCTTCCAGCGCAGTTCGTAGGGCATGGACGTTGTCGTAAGAAAAAATTCGCCCGCTTTCACCTCTCGTCCGCGCCAAGTCCCGTTGAATTCGCGTTCCTCGACGCGAGCGCTGCCAGAGAGAATCCAGACGATCTGCGGCTCAGCGACTGCGGGAACGATGATTGACTCCTCAACACGTCTCCGCGCATAAACCTCCACCAGCACATCCGTCCACGCCGGCCCGGCGCTGGCGGCGATCTGGGTGCCGGGAACATGCTGCCCAAACCCTTCGGCAGAAGTTTTCTCCGGGAGATTCATTCGCGAACGGAAGTATTGCAGCGCACTCCCGTCGTATCAAACGCCGCTTCAACCGCTACCGAATACGACCTGCTTTGGTAGCGGCTTGGTGAGTGTTTCTACCGGTCAGTCACGCCACAACGCATCCGTTAGGCATCAATCGCGGTGGACATGCGCCGCCAGTACAAGCAACCCGTCGCATCGAGGCGTTGGCCCCGATGACGGGCATGAGCACGCCCACCTTTCACCGGCACTTCCGGGCCCTCACCACGATGAGCCCGCTCCAGTTCCAGAAATGCAGCCGGCTCCAAGAGGCGCGTCGACTGCTCCTGACGCGGGATCAAGGGGTCGCCGACGTGGCTTTTGCCGTTGGGTATGTGAGCCGTCATCAGTTCAGCCGCGAATACCACCGGCTGTTCGGCGTGCCGCCAGGGCAAGGAAGCCAGCGAGGCAAAAACGGTGTCGCCGCGGCTCTAGCCAGCTCAAGCTTGCGGCCAAACGCTACACAAAATAGATGATTCCGGGCCGGATCGGCGGCGGGGGTGCAAAGAGCGGACGAAGCTTAATCAGCAGCCGACCCGCACCGCACGCGAGAAGCCGATGCAAGGCTCAAAGGATGAACCAGAGCAAACCAACGTGGCATGGACAAGGCCGCGAACACCGAGCAACGCGGAAGCGCGTCACTCCCGCGAGTACTTCTGCCGAGCCCAGGGCAATTCCGCGGGTGCCACCCAGTAGTTGCTGGCAAAATTCAAGACCGCCGGCGAATCGGGTGCGTCGAGTCCCGGCGGCGGCAACGTCCGCGCCTCTGCCGGCCGGGAGCAGCCGAGGATGGCCTGCTCGAACCCTGCCGGCGTGTAGTAGTTCAGGCAGTGGCAAACTTCCTTGCTGGTGACCTTGAAAGCGTGGGGGGTGTTCCGCGGGATGTGCCCAAACGAGTTCGGGCCTAGCACCACGGTTTTATCACCCACGACGGCTGTGATCTCGCCCGCCATCACGTAAAAAGCCTCGTCCGCAAACGGATGGACGTGGGGACCGGGTCCCGCACCTTCAGGCATGTACTGCTCGATGACGGAATACTGGCCTCCGGTATCTTCGCCTGTGGCCAAAAGGATCCAGAGGATATCAATGAACCAGCGAGCTTCGGCGTCTTCGCTGCGCCGATGAAACGGAGCCGATGAAAGGATGGGGAGCATAAAGATGAACCGTTACGTGACTCCCTCAAGCGCAGCGACGCCCAGTGAAGTTCGCGGGCGCCTCGTCAGGTGGAGAAACTGGTCAGGAATACGGCCACGACGATAAGCCCGCAAAGCGCTCGACCGAAAGCAAGATTTTCATTTGCGCCATCATGCCGATGTTGAGTTGCTGCCGCTGCGCGGTTTGCCGACGGGCCGTTTTTTATCAGGCAAGCGGAAGTTTTCTTTGCGGTCGGGATCACTCCCGGCGAGGAAAGGCATCATGATGCGCATGGGATGACGCAAAGGTGACCGACCTGGCGCCGCCCGGTAACGCCCTCCCATGAACGACTCACCTCCCCATCCCGCCAAACCCTCCCAGCCGCCTGCCGTCCAAGTCGAAGGGGAGCAGCCCAGGGATGGTGACGAGGTGGATTCCAATAAACGCGGCAGCGTGCGGGCGCTCATGGCGCTCAACTTCTGCATCGCCGACGTGCAGAACGGCATGGGGCCTTACGTGGCCCTCTTTCTCCAGTCTGCCGTGGGTTGGGGACCCGCGCAGATCGGCACGGCGCTCGCGGCGGGCAACCTGGCGCAAGTGTTCGCTCAAACGCCAGCGGGCGCGCTCATCGACAGCCTGCGGCAAAAGCGCGCGCTGCTCATCATGGGCATTGTTTTCATCGCAGCAGCGTGCCTGGCCACTGTCTGGCTAACGAGCCTGCCCGTCGTTACCGCGGCCCAAGCACTCATCGGCATCGCGGGTGCCATCTTCCCCCCGTGTCTGGCCGCTGTGGCGCTGGGGTTGGTTGGGCGCAAGCGCATGGACCGGCAAGATGGGCACCAACGAGGCGTGCAATGCGGGCGGCAACATGTTTGCGGCACTGGCGCTCGGGGCCATCGGGTACTACCTCGGGATGAAATGGATGTTCTACCTCGTGGGCGGTCTATGCGTCGCGGCGGTGGCCTGCGTTTCCTGCATCCGGCCAGGCGACATCGACTATGACCTCGCGCGCGGGGCAGACTGCGAGCCGGAACAGGAAAAAGCCCGGCAAATGCAGGGCAATCTGCTCCAGGGGATCAAAGACGTGCTCAAAGGGTTGGGCGAATTATTCAAGCAGCGCACGGTGCTCATTTTCATGGCGTCGGCGGTGATCTTCCATTTCGCTAATGCTGCGATGGTGCCTCTCGTCACGGAGATGCTGGCCAAGAACACGGGTGCGAAGACGGCCATCCTCTACACGAGCGGCTACATGGTGGCCTCGCAGTTGGTGTTCCTAATTGTGGCGGCGGTCAGCGGTCGGCTGGCATCGAGGATCGGTCGCAAACCGCTCTTTCTTTTCGCCTTTGCCGCTCTGGCGGTGCGGGGTGTTCTCTACACGCTGAGTGCCAAACCGGCGGCGCTGATTGCCGTGCAGTGCATGGATGGGTTAGGAGCGGGCATCTTCGGAGTCGTTAGCGTGCTCATCGTCGCCGACCTGACCAAAGGCACGGGGCGTTTCAACGCCGCGCAGGGAGCCATCGCCACGGCGCAAGGCTGCGGAGCTTTCCTGAGTAACTACGTGGGCGGCGAGGTAGCCAAGCACATGGGCAACGATTTTACCTTCTACATGCTGGCGGCGATTGCCGTAGGGGGACTCGCTTTCTTCTGGTTGCTCATGCCGGAGACTAGGGAGAAGACAGCTAAGTCCAGCAACACAGATGGGTTGGATAGTGCGGCTATACTCGCCGCGGTGACTCCCTCGGTGTCCCTTTAGTCCACGGACAAACTCTGGCGCGCCGGCTGCCGGCACGTTGCTCCTACCGTGAATCTTTCGATCTTGTTTACCATTCCCCTCCCGGTCGCTGGCACCTGGCTTATAGCCGCCCTGACCATCGCCTGCGTCATTGGACGTGCCCGTAATTTGCCCGAGGCAATTTGGGCCGCCGCCGGGGCGATTCTGCTAGTGATTTGCGGCCTGTTGCCTTGGCATGATGCGTGGCAGGCCGTGGGCAAGGGACTGGACGTCTATCTTTTTTTGACCGGTATGATGCTGCTCTCCGAGCTCGCGCGGCGCGAAGGAGTGTTTGATTGGTGCGCATCAGTCGCCGTGGCTCACGCCAAGGAGTCCCCTGTGCGCCTGTTCTGGCTCGTCTATGGCGTCGGGGTGGTCGTGACCGTGTTTTTGTCCAACGACGCGACGGCGGTTGTCATGACCCCGGCCGTTTTGGCGGCAACCAAAGCTGCCCGAGTGGAAAAGCCGCTGCCCTATCTCTTTGCCTGCGCCTTGGTAGCCAACGCCGCGAGCTTCGTGCTGCCCATTTCCAATCCCGCTAACCTCGTGCTTTTCGGCAGCCGCATGCCTCCCTTAACCCAGTGGCTGCAAATGTTTGGCGTGCCGTCCGTGCTTTCCATCGTGGCAACCGGGGCAGCTTTATTCTTTGTCACTCGCGGCGACTTGGCGGGGAAGGTTGGGGAACCATCCGAACCCGCCAAGCTTACCGCCGCCGGCAAGCTGGCACTCGGCGGCATCGGGCTGGCGATGGTCGTGTTGCTGGTCGCATCGGCGTTTCGGGTGGACCTGGGCGCCCCCACGCTGGGTGTCGCCGCCGTCGCGCTTGGCCTCGTGATGATCCAGGACCGCAAAGCACTCTGGGAAGCGCCCAGGAACGTCTCCTGGAGCGTGCTGCCGCTGGTGGCGGGGCTTTTCGTAGTGGTCGAGGCGGTCAATCGGGTCGGTGCGCTGGACGCCGGCCGGTGGGCGCTGACCGCGTTGGGCAAGCTGCCCTCCTGGCAGGGCGATCTGACCGGAGCTTTCGGCGTCACGGCTATTTCCAACGTCATTAATAACCTGCCGAGCGGCCTCATCACGGGCACCGCGGTCGTGCGGAACCACGTCTCGGAATCGTTGCGAAACGCACTCCTTATCGGCGTGGACCTGGGCCCGAACTTATCGGTCACCGGCTCGTTGGCGACGATCCTCTGGCTGATTGCGTTACGCCGTGAAAAGCAGGAGGTCGGCGTTTGGTCCTTCTTGAAAATTGGCCTCGCGGTTACTCCCGGGGCGTTGGCGCTCGCGGTCCTCGCTTCCACTTTCCTGCCTGTCAGCCACTGATCCCGTTCTCAGGCCCTGCCAGGACGAACACCGCCGCGAATTCGTCCAGCCATCTACTTCCCGCACCCGTATCGAGACACACCCAGCTATCCCACTCCAATGAATTCAGGCCTCTATTTCTGAGGCAGAGCGCATTTTTGAGCCCTTCGTCACCACCGCTCCCTGGATCAGCGGCGGTATTGGTCCTCGCTGACCTTCTCCAGCCAGGCGGTGTTCTTGTCGCCGAGGTTTTCCACAATGGCCAGATGCGTCAACGCGGTGGTCGGTGAAGCGCCGTGCCAGTGCTTTTCACCCGCGGAGAACCAGACCACGTCGCCGGGGCGAATCTCCTCCACTGGACCGCCCTCGCGCTGCACCCAACCGAGCCCGGCCGTCACGACAAGGGTTTGTCCCAACGTGTGGGTGTGCCAGGCGGTGCGGGCACCGGGCTCAAAGGTGACATAAGCACCCTCGACCCGCCCGGGCGCCTCCGCTTTGAAAGGCGCGTCGATGCGAACGGTGCCGGTGAAGTATTGTTCCGGCGGTTTGGCGGAAGGCTTGGAACCGTTGGGTTGGATCTTCATGGGATTTCGTCTTGGTTTGGGTTCGGGTTTAAGGCTGCTTGTCTATCTGGGGCTGGAAGGTTTCCTTGGCGACCTTGATGGCGCTCATGGCCTTGGGCCAGCCGCAGTAGAAATCCAGGCGGTAATGGTTTCGATGATCTCGGCTGGCGTTACACCATTCTCCTCGGCCCACTGGGAATGTCAGTGGTCGGCTGGGGTGTCCGGGTAATGGGGATGGCCTCGATCAAAAAAGAGACGTAACTTAAGAGTTTGGCAACCCGTTGCCTCATAATAGGGGTTGATGAAAAGGGGGTGCGGGAGAACGGAGAGATGCCACCCAGGTTTTTTAATTCCGCGGCGGATTGGCGGGAATGGCTAGCGGTTCATCATGCCAGCGAGACGGAGTTGCTGGTCGGGCTGCGCAAACGCTCCTCCGGGCCGCCTGGCATGACCTGGTCGGAGTCGGTCGATGAGGCGCTCTGCTTCGGTTGGATCGACGCCGTGCGCGGCGGGCTCGACGAGACCACTTACTCGATACGTTTCACCGCGCGCAAGAGCGGAAGTATCTGGAGCAACGTGAATATCGCCAAGGCGGAGGCCTTGATCGCGGCGGGGAAAATGACGGAGGCAGGGCTGACCAAGTACCGCAAACGCAAGGCGGGGAAATCCGGCATTTACTCGTATGAACAAGGCGCGGCGGAACTCGATCCTGCTGCCACCGCGAAGTTCCAAAAGGATCTCGCCGCCTGGGAATACTTCCTGGCGCAAGCGCCATCGTACCGCAAAAAGGTTATCTGGTCGATCCTTCGCGCCCGTCAGCCTGCGACCCGCGAAGCTCGCCTGACGCGGTTAATCGAGGCTTCCCGCCAGAGGCGGCGACTTTAGAGGTGGCGAGAAATACGGTGGGCAATGGCGCGATCGAGCGTAAACGTCTCGCATGGCTTCAGCCGCGCCGCTTAGTTCCCGCCGGTCTCTGGCTGAAGTTTATGCGGCGCTGGAAGCGTTCGTCGGGTGCGACAGGGGGCCGGAACCGTGGCCCGGGATCTCACCGGCCGAATGGCTAATCCTCGGCCTGGTCTGGCTCGGAGCCGCCGCGGTGCAACTCAATGCCATCAGGCATCACGGGGTGATGGGGCAGGACTTTCAGTTCAATTATGATTTAACCAAAGGGATTGCGGCGGATCTCAGCAGCGCCCTGCATTTCCATCACACCAATCCGCCGTTTTACCATCTGGCCGGCGCGCTGATCATCCGGGCGACGGGCGGAGTCAACGCCGTGACCTGGATCGGCTGGCTGAATCTGGCCGTCAATGCGGTCGCGCTGGTCGTGCTATTCCGCTTGACCGCGTTTTGTATCCGCAATCCCGTTTTGCGTGTGAGCTATCTGGTGCTGGCCGCGTTTTTGCCGTTGCGCCTGATTCACAGCATCGTCAACGCCGGCGACGCCTTCACCGTGCTGCCCTTTTTTGCGGCGGCGCTGCTTCTGATCAAGTTGCAGCGGGCGCCAGCGCAGCACGGGCGTTTGCTCTTGGGCCTGGCGTTGGGGGTGGTGCTCACGCTGGGTGTCTTGACCAAGTATACTTTCCTTTCGTGCCTGGCCGCGACCGTCCTGGTCCTGGCGCAGATCTTTCGCCGCGGCGGGTTGAGCGGGTGGGAAGCGGTGCAGATAGGGGCGGCAAGCGTGTTCCTGCCGGCCGTGGCCGCGGGCTTGCAACTGGCGACCCACGGCAATTTCTCCAACACCATGGGGCTGAAGCATGGAACGCCCAAGGACGCGTTCGATTTCGTGGATGTCGTCTCCTTGAGCCCGCGGGATCGCATCATTTTGGCCGCGCCGCCCTACAACGCGGCTGCCGGCTGGAACGGCGCCGATCCGACCGCCTTGAGCGATGGCCCGGCCAGTTCTCTCGAGCTGCTGATTCCGCATGAGCACAGCTATCCGGCGCTGACTCATCTGGACGTTTTTACGGATACTCTCAACGTCTTCCAGAACGAACGGTCCGAGACGTATTTTGGCCGGCGCAGTGGGTGGCATCAGGCTTTGATGGCGCTGGCGGTCAAGACATCCTTGCCGCTAACGGTCGCCAGTGTCGTGGCGGTGGCGTTGGTTGGCGTGCTGGGTACCATTTGGGCGTTGATCGAGCCCGGACGCAGCCGCGTGGAATTAGAAGCCGTGGGATTGTTGTCCTTCGGCTGGTTCGGCAATATCGCCTTGTTTCTGCCCTATGTCTCCGGGGGCTACGCCGGCGGTTATTGGACGGCCCGGCTCATCCTGCCGGCGGTGCTGGGATTTCTGCTCCTGTTATTTTTTGCTTTGGACCGCGTCCTGCGCGGCCGGGGCGGTCGCATCGCCTCCTGGGGAATTTTATCTTACGTACTGCTGCAATCCGCTTTGCACGTGTCGTTTCTCTGGCCGCGGGGGGCCACGTAGGTCACAGCGCCCGGGACGCGGCGGTAATGATCGCGATGTGCGCGGCTATGTCCGCCATGACTTCCCGGTTCCGCGGCATCCACGGATGCAATAGACAAGAGATTTGTCTCGCGTCGCCCACCGGCCAACGTGAACTCGTGTAAGGCACGATCATCAAGTCGTAAGGGGTCCAGTAGGAGCGCACGGGGATGTTTTCCCAGGCGGCCGTGCTCGAATTGAGCTCCCGGGTAAACGGGCTGTGAAAACTCAGTTCTTTGATTCGGCCAAAGGGGGCCAAAGAGGCGAGGAGGGTGCCGTGATTGGGAGCCGAGATCAGGAAAACACCACGAATGCGGCGGCGAGCGGCGATGTTCTGCACGTAATCGCGCGTGATCAAACCGCCCATGCTGAAGCCGACCAGGAAAATGGGCTGCGCCGGACCGAAGCGCGCGTCGATATCGCGGCTTAGTTGCTGGGCGAGTTCGTCGACGCCGTGGCGGCAATCGTTGGGCGACAACGAAGGAGCCAGACAAGTGTAGCCTTTGCCGGATAAAACCTTGACCAATGGATTAAAAATCTTGCCGGTGTTCAAGAAGCCATGCACCAGGACCACGTTGACCGGTTGCCGCCGAATTGGCGGCCGAGCTTCGCTGGCCCAAAGAGAGCCTGGCCCGGCTGCCGCCAGCAGCAGCGCGAACCAACACACGATGACAGCAGGGGACAGCCGGGACTTCAAAACCGGGGACACTGCCGGGAGACGGAACGTTGTGCTAGGCATTTTAGCCCGGAACGGATACATTCCACGCCGTGGTGCCAGTACACGTGCCGGGCGCCGTATCGTTCTCACTCCCATGAGCAATCGCAAAACACTCCGTTCGACCTGGGTGGCCGCCGTGATTGGCGGCACCCTGACCCTTGCCACCGCCACCTGGGCCGCGCCCATGCCGCCAGCCCCGCCGCCACTGGAATTGCCCAAGCCGCCGCCGGCGGAGGTTTCCTCTTCGGAAGGCATGGCGCCATTGCCGTTGCCCGCGACCTTCCAAAAGCGGCAGGAGCGCAAGAACCCGCCCCAACCGCCTGTCCTGCTGACGAAAATCCGCACGGACGACAACGAAGACTGGGCGCGCACGCCCAACGACCTGAAAGGTCTGCTCGAGTGGATGAGCGCGGAAATGAACGTCCACTTCTCGTCGAACATCAAGACCCTCGGCGAGGTGCCGGCGGATGCCAAAGGCATGCCGATCATCTACCGGTCCGGCTACAAGCCGTTCACTCTCACCGCCGCGGAGAAGCAGCGGCTACATTCCTACCTGCTCAGTGGCGGGACTATCATTTTCAACTCGCTGGTCGGCAACCCGGATTTCTATAAATCGGCCTTGCAAGCCGCGCAGGACATTCTGCCGGAACGCAACGTCTACCGGCTGCGGATGGATCATCCGGCCTTCAACTCGTACTATCCGATCACGCAGGTGAAGTATCGCGACCGGGCGGTGAAGGATGGCGTGGTCAAGGATACGTTGCCCTTCCTGGAAGGCGTCGATATCGATAATCGCACGGCCATTTTTATCTCCCGCTGGGACTTCTCCATGGGCTGGGAAAAGAACCCGGCCGATAGCTGGGGTTATGCCGATGAGGACGCCCGCAAGATCGGCGGCAATATCGTCGCTTATGTGACGGCCATGCGCGATGCCGGCAAGAGCGTCGGCCAGAGCGTGGAACTGGTCGATGCGGACAAAAAGACCGCGGACAAGGTGCGGGTGGGGCAGGTGATCCATGCCGGCCCCTGGAAGACCCGCACGGCGGCGTTCCCGATGCTGCTCAACCAATTTCACCTGTTGACGGGTGCGCCGGTCTCCTTCGAGTTGGCCGACGTCAAGCTGACGGATCCGGCGATCTTCGAGATGCCGATCTTGTACCTGACCGGCACGACCGATTTCCAATTGAGCGAAGCCGAACGCGCCAACCTGCGCCAGTTCCTGCTCAAGGGCGGCGTCCTCTTCGCCGAAGCGGCGGATGGCCGGGCGACGTTCGATGCGGGTTTCCGGGCCGAAATGGCGAAGGTGCTGCCGAACCAAGCCCTGGCGCAATTGCCGGCGAATCATCCCATTTTCCGCCGCCCGTTGAATCTGGCCACGGTTAAGGCGCGCCCGGCGCTGGCGGTCAAGAAAGGCAACCAGCAGGAGCAAAGCCCGGAGATTTACGGGATCGATGTAAATGGCGCACTGGGAGTGATTTACAGCCCGAATGATCTGAGTGCCGGTTGGGAACGCGCGGTCGCTCCGTATGCCATTGGCTACGAAGCGCCGGATGCCACGGCCTTGGGAGTCAGTGCGCTGTATTACGCGGTGACGCATTAATCGGGGAGCCTTGCTTCGCGCGCTCATCGTTGCGTTGGTGCTTGGCGGCGCCCTGCCTGGGTGGGGAGCTGCCGCGGACATCTGGCCCGTGCAGATGCCGGCCTTGACGGACGAGGCCGCGGTCAACCAGCGCGTGGCCGGCCTGGAGAAGGCCGCCGCAACGCTGCCGCCGGAGCTGATGCCGACCATCCGGTTTGAAGAGGCCTTAGTTCGAGTCTTGGGGCGGGTCAACGAGTCCGACTGGCTGCCGGCCATGCGCACACTGGCAACCGCGTCCGGGACGGACCCGGTTGCGGCGGCGGTGCGGGAGGCGGCCAAGGCGTGGATCGCGCGCGCGGCCATGCGCGAGATCGGCGTGAGCCTGGACGACTATTACGCGCAGAACGTGCGTTACCCCGGCGCTCTGGCCGAGATCGAGCGTGCCTTACCCCAGGACCTGCGGGCGGACCCCTGGGGAGAGCCGTGGGTTTACCGCCTGCACGCTCCGGTGGGGTTTCCGCAACAAACCGGGCAGCGTTACACGCTGGGGCCAAAGCGTTATCCGGAAGCTCGGCACGCTGCGCGAGGCGACGGTGGACCGGCCCGCGCTGACCCCGCCCGCCTGGAAGCTCGCGCTGCGGGCAGTGGGAGAAAGCGTGGCGCTGGAGTTCCGCCTAGGCCCGGAGATCGCCGGCTTGTTGCAGCCGGGGGGAAAAATCGGGGAGTACACGCTCGTCTACGTAGGCGACCATTGGGCGCTCATGGCGGCGCCCGACCAACTTTTCGCCGTCCCGTTTTAGACGACGCCAACCAAACCGCTGCCCATGGCCGGCATCTCCGATTTCCTCACCCCCGAGGCGATGCGCAAGATCGAGGCGCTCGTCGTGCGGTCGCGTTACGTCGTGGAAGGATTTCGCGCGGGAATGCACGCCAGTCCGCTCAAGGGCGCCAGCATCGAGTTCGCGGACCACCGCCAATATGTCAAAGGGGACAACCTGCGTTCCATCGACTGGAAGGTGTTCGGCCGCACGGAGCGCCACTTCATCAAGCGCTACGAGGAAGAGACGAGCCTGCGCACTCAAATCATCATCGATATCTCGGGTTCGATGGGCTACGCCTCGCCCGGGCAGCCGACCAAGTATCATTACGCCTGCCGGGTGGCGGCGTCTCTGGCTTACCTCATCACCAAGCAACAGGACGCCGTCGGCCTGACGTTGTTCGACGACCGGATTCGCGAGCAGGTGCCCTCGCGAAGCGGCTCGCGGCATCTGCGGCTGATCGTCGAGCGGTTGGCGGCGGCGGTGCCGGCTGGACGCACGAATACCGGCGAAGCGTTGCACGCGCTGGCGGAAATCATCAGCCGGCGGGGTTTGATCGTGGTGCTGTCGGACTTGTTCGATGACGCGCCGGCGCTTTTCCAGGCCATCGCGCATTTTCGCAAGAAGATGCACGACGTCATCCTCTTGCAGATTCTCGATCCGTGGGAACTCGACCTGCCGATGGGCCGGCTCGCCGAGTTCGTCGACCTGGAAACCGGCGAGAAGCTGGAGCTGGACCCGGCGCTGGCGCGCGCCGCGTACAAGGCGGCGTTGCAGCAGGACATCGATCTCGCGCGGGAACGTTGCGCGATGATGAATGTCGACTACCGGCTCGTCTCCACCGCGCAGCCTTACGACGATTTCATCCAGCAATATCTGGCGGACCGGCGCCGGATGTCGCTCTAGAGCCGCGTGATGCAGCTCCTCTCACCATGGATGCTCTGGGGAATGGCCGTGCTGGCCGCGCCCATCGCTATTCACTTCTGGCAGCGCCGGAAGGTGATCCAACTGCCGTTCAGCACGCTCAAATACCTGCGGCTGGCGGCGGCGCGCACGAGCCGCAGCGCCCGGCTGGAGAACCTCTTGCTGCTGCTTTTGCGCTGCGCGATTTTCGCGCTGCTCGCGTTGGCCGCGGCGCGGCCTGCCATGAACCGGAAGTCGTTGCGAAACTTGGGCGGCAACGTGCAACGCACGGTGGTCTTCGTCGTGGATCGCTCGATGAGCATGAGCTACCGCAACGGCGAACAAACGCGCCTGGAGGCCGCGCGCGCCCAGGCGCTCGCGGTGCTGGACAGCCTCAAACCCGGCGATGAAGCGGCCGCTTTCGCCGTGGCGGACCGCGCCGAACCGCTGATCGCCCTGCCCACCCAGGATCGGGGGGTCGTTCATAACGCCATCGCCGGCCTGACCCCCGGGCTGGGGACGACGGACTTCTCGGCCGGCTTGATCGCCGCGCGCAAGGTCTTGGCGGCTTCCACGAAGCCGGTGCGCGAGTTGTATCTGTTCACCGACAATCAGGCCGGCGGCTGGCGCTTCGATCCCAAGGTGGTGTTCGACCAGACCTGGCAAAAGGCCGCTGCCAGCTTGATCATCGTCCGCCCGGACGACGCGCCGGCGGTGAACGCCGCCGTGTCCAAGGTGCGGATCCTCACACCGCTGGCAACCGCTGGGGCGCGCGTCACCGGCGCCGCCACCGTGGAGAACCACTCGGCCGTGCCATTGCACGACGTGCTCACGGTCAATTTCCTCGATCAGGACGTGACCCACGCCGCGATCGAAATCCCGCCCCACGGGACGCAGGACGTGAGTTTCGATTTCCAGGTTCCGGCGACGGTCACGGGGAAAGTGGCCCGCGGCACGGCCAGTCTGCAAGGCGACAATTTGCCCGAAGACGACCGCTTTTACTTCAGCGTTCCCATCCATCGGCTGCCCAAGGTGGCCGTGTTCGAAGGCACGTCGGCCGGCCCGGAACTCGGGCGCAGCGGCTTCTATGTGCGGCGGGCGCTGGCGGCGGCCAGTGGTGGCATTGGCAGTGGCGCGGAACCTCCCGCCTTCGCAGCGTCCGCCCTCGAGGACACCGATCTCAATGCCTTCACCGCCGTGTTCCTGGCGGATATTCCGCGGTTGAGCGACCGCGCGGTCATCCAGTTGGGCAATTACGCCAAGGGTGGGGGAACGGTCGTGTTTCTCCCGGGAGACTCGACGGATGTGGCCGCCTTGCAGCGGGTGGATTTCCTGCCGGCCGTGGCGCAGCGGTTGCGGGATCTGCCGACCGGTCGGCTCTCCTCGCAAATCACCGACCCGGGCAACCCGCTCTTCGCGAACACCTGGGGCCCGGGCACGCCGTTCCCGCCGCTGCCGCAGCACCGGCTGATCGAGTGGAAGCTCAAGGCCAACGCGCAAGCCCTGGTGCTCGCGGGTGGCTCGGAGGGATTTTTGATGGTGGGCGACGAGGGGGCGGGCCGGGTCTACATCGTGAACGCATCGCCGGACCGGGCCTGGGGCGATTTCCCGCTATCGCCGGCCTTCCTGCCGTTGTTACAGCAGATCGCCTTGCAATCCACTGAGCGGGGCCAAGGACCGGAGGGATTTACGGTCGGCGACGCCATTCCGCTGAGCCCGACCCTGCCGCGGGACACGGCTTTGACCGTCGTTCTGCCGGATGGCTCAAGCCAGCCGGTCTCGCCGGGCGACCACGCGACGCTTCTCGAGCACGCCGCGCAGGTGGGTTTTTACCAGGTGGGGACGGCGCGGGAGCCGGCGCTGTGGTCTTTCGAGGTGAACACGTCCAGCCGCGAGTCCGAGCTTGAGCCGATCTCCGAGGACGCGCTGCGCCAGATCACGCCGCACGAGAGCATCGCGGGGCTGGATAATCTGCGTACCTGGCTGGCGCAGAGCCGGGGCCTGGTGCCGCTCTGGCCGGCGTTGGTCCTGCTGGCCGCGCTGGCTTTTGCGGCGGAGAGCGTCTTGGCCAACCTCGCTGCCCGCCACCGGGCGCAGGGCGACGAGACGCACATCAAGACCGGCCGGCTCAACAAACGGCGGATGGGCAGCCCGTTCCGGCCGGGGGCGGCCGAGCCGGAGCCGGTAGTGGCGCCATGAACGATCTGGTGTTCCATCCGGCGCTGCCCTGGCTGTGGCTGCTCCTAGCCGCTCCGGTCGTTGTGGCGTTGATCGGCTGGAGCTCTTGGGTGGGGCTGAAATCCAAACGGCGGCTGGCGTTGCTGCTGGCCTTCCGTTTGCCCGCCCTGGCGGCGCTGGTTTTTCTCCTCACGCAGCCCCAGGAGCAAAAACAGGAAGTGACCATCTTGCGCCCGCAGATCGCCGTGCTGGTGGATGATTCCCTGAGCATGAGTGATCCGGTCGACGCCTCCCAGCCGCGCCGCGCAGAGCGGGTCAACGAATTCTTGCGGTCCCCGGCCGCGCAGGCCGCCCGGCAGGTTTATGATTTCCGAGTCTTCAACCTCGCCCAAACGGAGTTGCCCGCGGACAAACCCTTGGCGGATTTTACCGCTAGTTCTTCCAACATCGTGAGTGGGGTCGGCCAAATGGTCGACCATTTCAAGGGTCAGCCGCTCGCCGCCGTCCTCCTGCTCTCCGATGGCTTGGACACGAGCGGGTTGGCCAAGCCCGAGACCGCTGCCTGGCGGGTGCCGGTGGACACGTTCGAACTCGAAAAACCGTTCACGCCCAAGCCGCGCGAGCAGCGCATATCCATCGCGGGCGCGGACTTTCCGCCGCGGGTCGTCGTCGGCTGGCACAGCGAGATCCACATCTCGCTGGCCGGCAGCGGCGTCAGCGGCAAAGCCGTCCCGGTGGAACTCTGGCAAGGCAACCGCAAAGTCGGCGACGCCACCACCGCCTTCAACGAGGACGAGCAGACCCGCCAGGTCACTTTCCAGTACACGCATCAGCGGCCGGGGGTCGAGCCGTTCGAGGTGCGCGTGCAGGATGCCGCCGCCGACAAGGAGGCCCGGGCCTATCCGTTTTCCATTGAGGTCCTGGAGCCCGGCAAACGCGTGCTCTACGTGCAAAACCAGCTTTCCTTCGACTACAAGTTTCTGCGCCAGGCGATCGTCTCGAATCGCAACCTGCAGCTCGCCTCGTTCACGCGCTGGTCGGATGGCCGGATGGTCAATCTCGACGATCGCGCCGGTACCGCGGCCGCGCTCGACTTCTCGCCGGCGGGGCTTGCGAACAATGCGGTGGTGATCCTGGGCGATGTCGCGCCGGACGCGTTGCCGGCGCAGGATTGGCGCAACCTGCGGGATTACGTCGACCACGGCGGCGGGCTGGTGCTGCTCGGCGGTCCGGCTGGTTATCCCAGCCCGCGGCTGAATCAAACCGCGCTGGCCGACCTGCTGCCGATCAAGCCGCCGGCCGCGTATCAGGAAGGCAACTTCACCGTCCAGATCACCGAGGCCGGGCTGCACCACCCCGTTTTTGGGCCAGTCTTCGCCCAGGTGCGGGATTTTCCGCCGCTTTTGACGGCCAACGTTGGCGGCACCGTCGCGCCCAGCGCCGAGGTGTTGATGGAAGCCGTCAGCAACGGCAAAGCGAGTCCGCTGGTCGCCGCGGTGCGTTTCGGCCAGGGCCGGGTGGTCGCGATCATGACGGACAGCGTGTGGCGCTGGCGGTTGGCGGCGGCGCAATGGCGGCTGGATCGCTCCCCCTACGAACTGTTCTGGACGCAACTGCTGGATTGGCTCGTGCCCAAGGAGGGCGAAAGGAAGGAGGGCAACTCCATCGAGATGTTCACCGAACGCTCCTCGTACACCCAGGGCGAGAAGCCGGAGATTCGCGCCGTCGTGCAGACCACCGGGGCCAAACCGCCCGCGAGCTTGCCCCTGCGCCTGCATACGCCGGACGACAAGACTCTCGACTACACCCTGAAGCCCGGCGTTTTCCAGGCCCGCGACGGGCGCTCGGTTTCCGGCTACGCCGCCGCCGTCGAGCCCAATGTGACGGGGATTTTCCGCGCGGAAAGCAGTGCGAACCTGGGCGGGGGCAAGGTCGAGGGCGAGGTGCGCTTTGTCGTCACCCGGCCGGCCACTGAGATGACCGGCCGGCCGATCGACCGCGTCTTCCTGCAAAAGCTCGCCACGGCCAGCAAAGGCAAGTATTATCCTTTAGGTGAGTGGAACCAATGGACCAAGGACCTGCACGTGGAGGAACAACACTCCAACCACGTGGAATTGGTCGATGTGTGGAACCATCCAGCCCTGCTCGGGTTGATCATGGGTCTGCTTTGCGCCGAATGGATCACCCGCAAAATCTGGCACCTGCCCTGAACGTATCCTCCCCCCCAATGAGAAACCTTTTACCCGTTGTCGCCTTCGCCTTGCTAGCCGCCGCCATCCTGCCAAGGACGGCCTCCGCCCAGGATGACAACCTCGTGCCGAACTGGAACTTCGGCGACATGGCGAACCCACTGAAAACGTGGCGGATCGATTTTCCTTACCAGCCCTCGTACGTCAAGAACGTCACCTATGTAAAAATCAGCGAGACTGTGCGCGACGGTGAGGCGCCGGCCGTGGAACTCAACCTGCCCAAGGGAGTGGCTGAGAATGAAGGCGGCAAAGTGGAAAGCGCCTTCATCAAGATCGAACCCGGCGCGGCTTACCATTGCAGCGTGGACGTGCAGACTTGCGACCTGGCGGCCAACGTCTCCGTCAACGTGTACGCGCTCGACCCGACGCCGCCCGGCGCACCGAGCCTGGATCGCATCCCGGCCCGCGACGGGTTGCCGGCTCTGGTCAAATGCTACATCGCGGACTTTCCCAAACCCAAGGCGAAGTCGAAAACCTGGTTTACTTCCAAGCGCGACCTGACGATCCCGCCCACGGTGGTCATCGCGGGCAAACCGGCCGAGCCCGTTTATTTGGCGATCAAGGCATTCGGCCTTTCGGAATGGGTGGGCGGATCCGGCAAGGTGTATTTTTCGAAGTTTGTCCTGACCAAGAAATAACCAGGGCATTCGCGTCGCATGGCACTCTCCCCTGAACTGGTCCATCGCCGGCTGCGCGGCGCGGCGCGGAGTTTCCGGTGGTCGCGCGCTGGCCGGTACCTCGTGTCGGGCACGGCGGCTTCCTTGTTTTTCCTGATCCTGTTCCTGGCCGGCGATACTCAGTTTCACGTCGGCGCGTTTGTTCGTTGGCTGGGTTTTTTGGCGGTGGTCGCGCCGCTGGTGGCTGGAATCTGCCTGGCGTTACCGGCCTGGTTGCGGCCGCTGCCGGAGATGGCCATCGCGCGGCGGATCGAAGTGGCTTGTGGCGGCGCGGGCAACGCCCTCGTCAACGCCGTCCAGTTCGATCGCGAACTGCGCGCGGGGTCGGCGATGCGAGCCGCGGTCTTCGACGAGTTGGCCGATCCCTTTCCGCGGGTGAATTGGGGCGAGGTTTTCGATCTGCGCCTGCTGGCGCGGCTGGGCGGCGCTTTGGCGGTGGTCCTGGCGGTCGTGTTCCTGTGGAGCCTGCTGCGGCCGGCGGCTTTCGCCAATTCCGTTGCACGCGTGTTCCTGCCGGCCAGCCACATCGCGCCGCTGACCCGCACCCGGCTCGATACGCTGACGCCGGGAGACGCGAGTGTCATGCACGGCAGCGGGTTGGACCTGGCGGCGGTGTTTGGCGGCGAAATTCCGCGCACGGCATGGGTGCGTTACCGCGAGGCGGGAAGTTCCTGGCGGCGCGAGTTGATGAGCCACGAAGTCGGCACGGCCTCCTTCGGCTTCCATTGGCAGGATGTCAGCCAGCCGCTCGAATATTACCTGGAAGCCGGCGACCTGGAGACACCGGTCTACAACGTCGCGGTGCGGGCGCGGACCGCGATCCGGACCCGGAGCGCGGAGATCCAGCCGCCCGCCTATACGAAGCTGCCCCGGCGCATCAGCAGCGGTTTCAACACGCTGGAAGCGGTGGTGCCGGGCTCGCAGGTTGTCTTGACGTTGGCGTTTAATAATCCGGTCGAGGCTATGACGGTGCTGGACGAGAAAGCGCAGCTCCTGCCGGCCAGCCGCCTGGCCGCCGACCGCTGGAGCGTGGCGCTGCCGGTTTTCGGCAACCGCACGTTGACGCTCGCCTTCCACGATCAGGACGGCGCGGCGGCGCGGGAGACGTTGCCCATCACGGTGCAGCCGGACCAGGCGCCGAAGCTCACCATTACAGACCCAGCGGAGGGCCGCGAGCTGGTGGCGGCAGCTACGGCGTCGCTCGGGTTGCAGTTCACGGCCACGGACGACTACGGGCTGGGCAGTGTCGGCCTTTACCGCTCCTCGAACGAGAAGCCGGACGCGGAACTGGTTCAGGCCTGGCCACTGGCCGCCGGCCAGAAAACGTTCTCCGCCAGCACCAAGGTGCCACTGGGCAAATACGCGGGACCGGCGGACAAGCAGCTCACTTTCTGCCTGATCGCCAAGGATCAGAATGACGCCACCGGACCGGGCGTCACCATGTCGCGTCCTCTGACGGTTTCGCTCGAGACCGGGGAAAAGGTGCAGCAGCAGGTGGCCGATGCGACGGGCCGGTTGGAAAAGACCCTGCAAGAGTTGCTCAAGCTGCAGCAAACCAATCTCACTGCCACGCACGCCGCGCTCGAAATGTCCGCGGCGCCCGCAACCGCGCTCACGGAACTGCTGAGCCGGCAGACCAGCGTGGGCGACCTGGCGGGCACGATTTCCGCCCAGGCCGAGGACATGGCGCCGCGGGTCCGGACCGTTTTGCGCACCCTCGCGCAGCAGGAAATGCCCGCCGCGGTGCTCTCGTTGCGCAACGCCACGCTGGCGCCGCCGGACGCGCGACCGGCGTTATTGGGCGCGGCAGCGCAACTGGAAACGCTGATCCTGGCCAAGCTCCAGGGTGCGCCGGATCAGGCCGGAGATGAAGCGAAACGGGCGGAGGTGCAGAACCTAATCGCGGGCGTAGACGGATTATTGCGCGAGCAAAAAGGAATTCTCAAAGACACGGCGAGTGCGGCGCCGGAGGCCGCCGGCAAACTCTCGGATCGGCAGGACCAGTTAGCCGATCAATCGGTCAAGGTGCGCCAGGAAGTGGAGAAAAGCGCCGGCAACTCGTCCCTGGGTGACGCCATGTTCCGGGCCGGGTTGACCAAAATCGCCGCGATGTTCGGCGAGTTTAAAATTTACGAGGAGATGCTGACGGCGGCAGACAAACTCGGGTTGAAAACCTTTCCGGTAGCGGCGGACAAGGAGACTTCTATCGTCGCGAACCTACAGAAGATGGTCAACGTCCTGACCCAGTGGCAACTCGCGCAGGCGGGAGCCGAGGCTGCCGCGATGCGCCAGGCGGCGGAGCAAATCAAGGCCAAGTTGGCCAAACTGGAGGAGTTGCAGCGCGACGTGGTGGAGAAGAGCAAGGAACTGGCGCGCAAGGATCAATTCTCGAAGGATGATCAGTCGACCGCCAAGGAGATCGCTCGCACGAAAGACCTGATGGGCAAGGTGGTCGAAGGGATGCTCAAGGACGCGAACATCTTCCCGGACATGATCATTTCCAACGAGTTGAAGGCGCAGCTTTCCAGCATCTTCGAGGATGTGCAGCAGGAGGACCTGGATGCCATCGCCAAGAACAAGCTCAAGCCGAGCGACGTGCCGGTGCAGAAGGAGGACAGTCTGATGGCGGCCATCGAGGCCACCAAAAAGATCCCGGCGGACATGGAGATGTTCCTGCCCCGGACCAGCAACACCGGCAACAATCTCGACGAGAATTTCGATAACACGGAAATCCCGAAGCTCGACAATCTGCCGTTGCCGGACCAGTTGACGGACATCGTCGGCGCGCTGCAGAAGGAGCAGGCCGACCTGGCGGACAAGGTGCAAGGGGCGGCTTCGAACCAGATACTGAAAGCCGCCCAACAAGGCGGACCGATTGCCGATGGCCCGCAAAGCGGCTACAGCGCGCAGGGCAAGAGCGGCAACCAGAAGCCAATGGACTTCGAGCAGGCCGGCCGTTCGGCGGGGGGCCGCGAGGGTGAAAGCAACGGCGAGATGGTCGGCAAAGTGGCCGATGACCTGGAAGGCCGCGCCACCCACGTGCGCCGGACGAACGACGCCATGCAGAGCGGCAACGTGGAAGATCCCAGCGGCAAGGCCGCGAACGCCCGCGCGACCGGCGGCGGCAAGGCAAGCGGATTCAGCCAGCGGGAAGGCATGGACGGCGATGCACCCGTGCGCGGGTCGAACGCCCCGCGTCAGGCGGCCAACAGCGCGCTGGCGGCGGCGCAGGCGCAGCTGGCGCAGAAGACCTCGAAGGAAGCCGCCCAGGCGTCGTTGTTGTATCTGCGGTCGGACAAGCTGGAGGGAGTCGCAGGCCTGATGCAGGAGTCACAGGCGGCGTTGAACGAGGGGCGGCTGGCTGATTTCCAGGGCCTGCACAAGAAGATCATGGCGCAGTTGCAAACCGCGCAGGGCGAACTGGCCACCGGCAAGGTCTTGAGCCTCGCGACCGGCGAGGCGGCCGCCACGGACGAAAAAGAGATGCTCGGAGGCGGGGAGGGAGAAGCGCCCGCGCCGTACCAGGACCGCGTGGCGGATTACTACCGTTCGCTGGCCAGCGGGAAATGAGCGCGCGGCTGATGGCCGGCGCGGGGGCGGCATTTGTAGTGTGTTGGCTCGCGGCCACCGCTGTCGCCGCGGAGCCGGCGGCCCCATGGACCGTCAAGGACGCCCGGATTCGCGCCACCGTCCAACTCCAGGAAGCGCCGCTGAACCCGGATGCGGGGGTCGAGATCAAGGTGCCGGACTTTGGCCTCGTGCGGCCGGGCGGCGGGGATTACGCGTTGACGGACGCCGCCGGCAAACCCGTCCCTGTGTCGGTCTCGTGGCAAGCCCAGGGACACAACACCTTGTTGCTGGCGCGCGATCTGCAGGCAGGGCAATCCTACTATCTCTATATCGGCGGCGCGCCGGGAACTGCCTGGACGCCCAAAACGAGCGTCCTGCTCGAGACGCGGTCCGCCCTTGGCGCCCGGAGCGAGGCGTTCACCTCTTTCGGCGCGTTGCAAGCCGCCTGGAATGGGGCGGCCCCGCAAACCCAGGGCGCGGCTTTTGTCGAAAAGATTTTCGCCGGTGAAAACGCCTTCGGTGAGAACACGAACTTTTACTCGCATTACCGTGCCTATCTCGCGCCGATGGCGGGCGACACGGAGCTCTTTACCGACTCAACCAACGCCTCGTTTGTCCTCGTCAACGACCAGCTTTTCGTCGCTTGGACGGGACCGCCCAACGAGAACCGGAGAGCCAAGGATCTGCTCGCGAAAAGGCTCCCGGCGTCGAAGGAGCCGATCAAGCTGGACTACTATCAGGCCAAAGGCAGCGGGGCGGAACCGCCAACTGCCGCGCTGGGCTGGCGCAAGCCTGGGGGCGCCCTGGAAATCGTGCCGGAGAATGCTTTTCTGCACCCGGGCGATACCCGGATCGAGCGCTACGAAGCGCGGGATGGCGCGCCGGTCCCGGCGCCGATTATTACCTTCAAGTCCTATCTCGGATATGGCGGTGCTTACCTGTACGAGGTGCAGGGCAAACTCGGCCCCGCCGACTTGCAAGGAGCCACGGTCGAGTGGCGATTTGGAGATGGCGCGGTCTGCCCCGGCCGCGAGTTCGACCGGATCATGTCCGGCGTGCCCGGCACGCAGGAGGTGACGGTGACCGCCCGGCGTGGGGCCGCCGCCATGCAGGTGGTCCGGCGCATCGGTTTTTATGGCAAGCCGCCCAAGGAGGCGTCGGACGGCGAAGAGGAAGGCAAGCACGGCGAGCGCGGCCACGAGCATTACTTGCAGCTTCTCCTGCAATTAGATCCAACCAAACTCGACGCCACCATGCTGGCCGGCGCGCTGCCGTTGCTCTTCGACGTCGGCACCGATGCGCAGATCGCCGGGTTCGCCAACGCCTGGCTGGCCCTGCAGCCGGATGCCAGCAGTCCGCTTTGGTTGCCGGCCTACAGCGCCCGCATCCGGAACATCGCCCAGACCAACCCGCAGGCGGCTTTGGCGGAGCTGTCCGCGAACCAAACAGGCCGCCAGCTTTATGGCGAGCAACTCAACCGGCTCGAGCTCGAACTGCGCGTCTTTGCCGTGCACGACCTCGCGACGATGCCGCGCGTGCAACAACTCGCGTTCAACCTGGGCACGGCGACGACGAACAAGCTGGGCGACATCCGGGTGGGGGACTTATATCGGCTCAATGGAAACCTGGTGCAGGCCGCGGCGCGGTACCAGGCGGCGCAACCGGCGGACCAATCCGCCGGCCGGCAGTTGCCGGCGCAGGATCAGGCAAATGCCATGACTGTCGAAGACCTGCTGAACAACGGCACCCGCGATCAGGCGCAGGAGCGACTGAGCGAGTGGGAACTCGCCCATCCCATGGCCAAACTGACGACCAATTTCCTGGTGCTGCGCGCGCGCGTGCTGGCGTTGTACGGGCGCTGGCGCGAGGCGTTGACCGAATTGGAAACGCCCCCCTTGAATGAGGCGGACAGTCCATATGAGATCGACGTGACTTACTATCGGGCGCGCTGTCTGTACGAGCTCGGGCGGAAGGACGAGGCGCGCAAACTGTGGCAGGATCTCGCCAAGAAATACCCGAAAAGCGAACTGGCCGGCCCCAGCCTGGAGTGGGCCAATAAAGCATGAAAAAACTCTGCCCCGCGTTGTTGGTGTTGCTTTTGCTGCTGTCCGAATTTTGCCCGGCCGATACCGTGCAGCGGATTTACACGGTGCCCAGCGTCCAGGACACCGGCGGGATCAGGGGCAGTTGCGAAGCCAAGATCACGCACGCGCTGGCCGTCACCCATGATCATCTGCGTGTTTATCGCGGCGAGGTGTCCGCTGATGGGAAGTCGTTCACCTTTGCGCATCTGCCGATCGGCAAGTATGACCTGGTCATGGTGACCCGGGACAAGCTGGTCTACGAGGGGTTGGCGCTCGGGGCCGAGCAGCGCCCGGACCTGCCGGCGGGGTCGCTCGAGAATTTGCGCAAGCGGGTCGAGGGGCAGGACGCGTTTTTCAATCACACGAAAATTCACCGGCTGGGATTCGACGGGGAGAATTGCTATGCCTTCGTCGAACGCACCAGCGACCGGAAGATCCTCAAGCAAAGTGGCGAGGCATTGGGCGCGGACCTGCGCCGGCTGGAAGTGATGGAACTGGCGCAAGCCACCGACGACTGGCAGGTCACGACCACGCGCCACCTCTACCGCGAGGAACAGCCGGTGCAAGGCATCGACTTCCTGGCGGACAAATTTGTGCCGGAATTTACTAATCTACGCGTGATCGATAGCGTCAAGGACCTGGGTGCGGTTGTGCTTCCGGTGCTGTAGTGGCAAGATTCCCGGCTGCGCGCGCGTTGCCGGCCCGGCCCGGGTTAACGGCTCCCGCTTTTCTCCTCCTCCCATGCCTCATCTACGTATCCTTAACGGTCCGCGCCAGGAGCAGAGCGTGGCGTTGGAAAACGCCGAGATCACCATCGGACGCGATCCGGCCTGCGACATCGTGCTGGAACTGCATTCGCCCGCCTCGCGCCGCCACGCAAGTGTTTATCCGGCCGACGACGGCTGGCATGTGCGCGATCTCGGCAGCGCCAACGGCACCAAGCTCAACGGCGCCTGGATCACCGATACCGTCCTGACCCCGGGCGACAAGTTCAGCGTGGCCGAGACGGCTTTTGTGTACGAGAACGCGGCGGGCGGCCCGGAGATCGCAGCGCCTGTTTCCGGTCAATCATCCCCGGCTACAGCCCCAGGCGCGGGCCCGGCCGAGGGCGCGGACGAGCGCGTCGCGGAAATCGTGCGTTCGATGAGCGAGAAGACGCGCCTGATCAAGGAGGAGATCGGCAAGGCCATCATCGGCCAGAGCGGAGATCATCAGCCAACTCCTTACCGCGATCATTTCCAACGGCCACGTGCTCATGATCGGCATGCCTGGGCTGGCCAAGACGATGCTCATCCGCACCGTCTCGGAGGTGCTCGATCTGGAGTTCCGGCGCGTGCAGTTCACGCCCGATTTGATGCCTTCGGACATCACCGGCACCGATATCCTGGAAGTGGATGAAGTCTCCGGCAAGAAAGAGTACCGCTTCATTCGCGGGCCCATCTTCACCAACATCTTGTTGGCGGACGAGATCAACCGGACTCCGCCCAAGACGCAGGCCGCTTTGCTCGAGGCGATGCAGGAGCATCGCGTGACCGCCGCCGGCCAGACCATGACGCTGACGCCGCCATTCTTCGTCCTGGCAACACAAAACCCGCTGGAACAGGAGGGCACCTACCCGTTGCCGGAAGCGCAGTTGGACCGTTTCATGTTCAGCATCTACGTCGATTATCCGCCGGAGGCGGACGAGATGATGATTGCCAAGGTGACCACGCGCCAGGAGAAGATTCACCTGCGCAAGGTGCTCGACGGCGCGGAAATCCTGGCCTTGCAAAACGTGGTGCGTACGCTGCCGATCTCCGATCACGTCGTGCTCTTCGCCACGCGCCTGGTGCGCGCGACGCGGCCGGGCGATCCACGCTCCCCGGACTTCATCAAGAAGTGGATTCACGCCGGGGCCGGCGTGCGCGCGTCGCAATACCTGGTCGTGGCGGCCAAGGCGCGCGCGGTCACGGCCGGCCGGCTCGTAGTGACGTGTGACGATGTGCGTGCCGCCGCGCGGCCGATCCTGCGGCATCGCATGTTCACCAACTTCACCGCCGACTCCGAGGGGATGGATACGGACAAGATTGTGCAAAAGCTCCTCGAGACGATTCAGGAGCCGGGCGAGAAGGATTACGCCGGCAGCCCCGCCGCCTGAGTTGATCCGCTGCCCGCGCCTCAACTGCCCATGAAACCGAGGTTGGGGCTGCCAAAGCGGCCAATGTTTGGCAGCACCGTCGGCAAATCCGAGGCGCTGACCCCGAACCAGGTGGCCATCGTGGCGGCGTACTCGTCGACGCTCGTCGTTGGGATCCAACGGCCTTCGCCGGTATCATCGGGACCGTTGACCGCCAGGGTGGGGAAGGTGCCGTAAATATTGCCGCCCCGCACTGCGCCGCCCATGACCAAATGGTGGCTGCCCCAGCCGTGATCTGAACCGCCGCCGTTCGTCGGCAGCGTGCGGCCGAAGTCCGAAGAGGTAAACGTCGTGACGGAATCCTCGACGCCCAGTTCGGCGGTGGCGGCGGAAAAGGCGCTCAAGCCCTGGCTTAGGTCGGCCAGGAGATTGGACTGTTCGCTCACCTGATCGCCGTGTGTGTCGAAACCTCCCAGGGAGCAGAAAAACACCTGCCGGCTCATCCCCAGGGTGGTGCGGATGGCAATCATCTTCGCGATCATCGCGAGTTGCCCGCCGATGTCCGAGGTGGGGAAGACCGTCGCCAGCGCCGGCGCGGCGGCCAGGGCGCTGCTGATGACGGCATTGTCTTTGATGCCCAGCTTCGAGACATGGGCGAATTGCTGCTCGAACAAGTTGTTGTGCGTTTGGGCCAGCAAGGCTTGCACGGCCTGGAGCCGGGCCTGGTCGCTGACGCCGCTGCCGTAGCCGCTCAGGTTGACGACGCCGGTCGGGTTGATGCTGTAGGGCACGACCCGATTGCCCGTTTGGAACAGGTTGTTGCCCGCCACGGAGATGGCCATGGACAGATGCGGGTTGGAGTTGGCGTTGGCCAGCAGATCGGCGGTGCGGCCGCCCCAGCCGGAATGCGGCGGCGCGTCCGACCAGCTCGTCTGCCATTGCACGGACTGATCGGCGTGGGAGAAGAGTTGGGGCGGCAGCGCCGCCGTGTTCGTCAGGAAATCGGCGCGCGTCACGGGCGCGACCAGGGTGCCGACGTTGGCCACCAGGGCCAGCTTGCCCTGGCCGAAGAGCGTTTGCAGTTCCGGCACGCTGCCGTGCAGCCCGTAAGTGCGGCCATCCGATACGGCCGGGGTGATGGGTAGGAGCGAGGCGAGCGGCAGCGCCAGTTCCTGCCGCGCGCTGGCGTAAGCATTGTAGTCGGCCGGATCGGTCGGCACGAGCAGATTGTTGCCGTCATTGCCGCCGTAGAGAAAGAGACAGACGAGCGCCTTGTAATCGGTGGGCGTACTCCCAGTGACAGTAGCCGCGTGCATGCGCCGCAGGTCCCAGATGGCGTTGACGAGACCGGAGGCGCCGAGTGCCGCGCAGGCGGAGCGGCGGAGAAATTGGCGGCGGGTTTGCAGCAGGGCGGTGGGTTTCATGGGGCAGGGGAAAGCGGCGGGCCAGGCTGAGCTATTTCTGAATGACGAACTCCGGCGAAGTGACGACGACTTGCACGGCGGACAGTGCCCTTTGCGCCGGGTACTTGGCCGGGATGGCGTTGAGCATGGTGACGAGGGTGGCTTTCATGTCGGCGGACATGCCGCCGGCCATCAGCAGGTTATTGAGGTAATTGACCAGTTGAGAGGGGGTGTTCACCAGCGCCTGCACCGCCGACAGGTCCGGCGTGATCAAGGACGTGCCGCCGAGGTAGCCGAAGACGCCGGCGTGCAAGTAGTTGTCCGAAGCAATCGCAGTCGACTCCGAAGTAATTTGAAACTCCGGCGCGACGAGGCCGGCCTCGGCCAAGCGGCCGGGCGCAGTGTACTCCGGGGAAAAGAAATTGAAGACCGAGGGGGAACGCAGCACGGTCTCACCCAGAGGAGAGTTGGTGTAAAAGATATTGTATTGGCCGCTCGGCGAGGTGGCATGGAAGGCCCGGTAGAGGTTAGCCAAACGAATGATCGGCTCGCGTTCCTTGCCGAAGCCAGGGGTGGTGGCGAGATCCGGACTGCGCGCATCGTAGTCGGTGAAGATGGCCTTGGTGACCGCCGCCAGATCACCGCGGACGCCCTGGCCGTTATCGTTGAAAACACTGGCCACCCGGTAGACATAGCCCGGGCTGGGGTTGCTGGTGACCAGCCGCTGGATCAGTTGCCGGCAGACGAACGGCCCCAGGTTCGGGTGGGCGAAGATACTGTCCAGCGCCGCGCTGAGATCACCTTCCGGAGTGCCGCCGGCCGGCAGCACCGTGCCATTGAGCAAGGTCTTGGTGTTTTCGTCGTGGTAAGCAGCCACTGCCACCATCGGCACGACCCAATTCTCCGGCACGCCCCAGAAGGTGGACGCGACGCCTACGGGAGGAGCAAAGGTCCAGCCGGTGAACACCTGCGAGAAGCCATCTACTGTGTCCTGACCGTAGGTCGGAATGGGCTGGCCATTGGCATCGAGTTGCAGGCTGCCATCCGGGTTCAACTGATTTAGTCCGATGGAGAAAAGCTGGAGGCATTCGCGACCGAAGTTCTGATTGGGGTGGGTGCCTCTCTTGGGATCAGCTTTCTGGTTGTGCAGCATGTTCAGGTAGGTACCCATGGCCGGGTTCAACGTGACGTCCTGCAAGAGTTGGCGGTAGTTGCCAAAGGCGTCCTGGCTCAGGACGTCCATATACGAGTTCAAGGCATCCGGGCGCTCGCCCAGGCCGGGGCTTTCGGTCGAGACAACCATGATTTCGCTCCAGGCGAACGCCAGGCGCTGGCGCAATTGATCCGGCGCGTTGACCGCGAATTGCCACCAGGTCTGCATGGTGGGATTGACGTTCTTGGCCGTGGGATCGAAGCCGATCTGGTTCAGGTAGGCCAGGTAGGACGAGGCCGGCACCTTGGTAATCTGATGGTGGATGTAGTGGTTGACGCCGATCGCCTGCACCTGGGCCAGAGTGTCATCGGTGGGACCAAAGGTCGCCTGGATCAGCAGGCGTCCGGCGTCGCTGGCGGTGGTGGGTCCGGCGGGCAGTTCCGGCGGAGGTGTCGGCGCGACGAAAGCGGCCTGCGCCAGCAGCCGTGCGCCGGGTGTGCTCAGTAACCCGAGCAAGCAGCACAAGGCGGCTATTCGGCGCAATAAATTGAACCGAGCGGAACAAGAAGGCGAAGGAAAGACCTGCGGCATAAGGGAGAAAAAGGGGAGCTTTTACAGGTGCGTAAGAGAAGCATTGGATATGCCGGGAGACGCCTTGAGAGAGGGTGTCTGGGCGCTACTTCAAGCGGCTGACAAATCTAACCTCCAGCGGTCCGAACGGTTGCACGTCGAGTGTTTGGAGGGAGAAAAACTGGACACGTGTCCGGGCACCCGTCTGGGTTTCTCAAACACGCGACCCAATCGCCGCGCGACACGTTCCAGCGCTGCTGACCAACAATCGCCGGTCTGTCGCTATTTTCTCTTTGCCAGGAAAAGTCGCGCCAGATATGCAGGGAGGCTTTAACCCATTGATTCGCAACGTTATGGAGTCTTCGTTGGCTTTCCCCCGTTTCTCCCTTGGAATCTCGCCCTCCGCTGGGCGCATCGTCTGCTCATGCATCGCGCTGCTTGGCCTGGCCGGCTTTGTGACGGGTTGCGTCGCTGATCGTTCGATCCTCGGCCATACACCAGCTTTGAGCGGACAAACCCGCGTTGTTCTCACGCCGGATGATGACATCACCCAATGGCGCTCCGGCTATTTCGCGACGACGTCCGAGGAGCAGCGCAAATTCTACCGCAACGAGATCATCCGCCGCTTGATGCGCCTGGATGACGAGTCCTTCAACCTCTGGTCGCAAAAGCTGTATGGAGCGCGGGCCATCTCCAGCAGCGTGGCGGATTTTGCGACCGGCATCATGGGCGCCTTCGCGGCCGCGAGTGGAGCGACGGCGGCGCAAAGCCTGGGTCTGGCAATCGCGGGCGTGAGCGGCGCCCGCTCCGCGGCGGACCGGGATATTTTTCTCGAGAAAAGCTCCGGTGCGTTGGTGGCAAAGATGAAGGAGGATCGCGCCAAGGTCGACGCGCAAATCACCCAATACCTGAAGAACAGCACCGCTGATTATCCGCTCGAACAAGGCCTGCGCGATATCATCCGCTACTATGATGCCGGGACGCTTGCCAGCGCTTCGGAGACGTTGGAGGCGGATGCCAAAGTGGCACAGGTCGGCGCGCAGGCGGTGGTCGAGAATCTGAAGGGCGACACGGTGGTGGCGCCGGCGCAGATCGCGACCGCCAGTTCCTCGGCGCCCGCTGTCTTGCGCAACCCGCCGCGCGGGCCCACGACCGTGAGCAAGGATGAGATGAGCCAACTCCAGGCGGCGCGAGACAAAGCGGAGGCGAACGTCGCCTCGACCAACGCCTTCGTCCGCGCTTTGCGCACCTATGACCGGACGGCGACGCCGGCACAGAAAGCGGTGGGCTACCCGGAGATCATCGCGGCCGCGCAACTGACCGGGCAGATCGCGCCGGATAAGAATTCCTTGAACACTTATTATCAGAACAAAGCGTCGTTGAGCCAGATGGCGGACCTGAGCCGGGCGCTTGACGCGCACATCAAGGCGCTGGGCCAGCCGGAAGCGCCGGCCGCGCCCGCCCACTAGCCGCGATTTATCAGTTCTATGTCCAACCCTACTAATCGCCGTTTGCTCGCCAGCGCCGAGACGAGCGCGGACCTCGAAACGCAACTGCGTGCGCTGGAACAGGACCAGGGCATGCAAGTCGAAGCCATCGGCATCATCGGCTCGGATTCGACCAATCAGACGAATTACGCGGATGTCAGCTCGAACCTGGATGATCTGCCTGCCTTGCAGGTCGTGCTGGTCCCGACCGCGGTCTCGGCGGATGACACGCAATTCGAGCAGTTCTATCAACCCATTCTGCAGAGTAATACCGTGATCGACAGCGCCATGGTGTTGCTCGGTGGCAACAGCGAGCACGTCCTGCTCGTCCGCCCGGTACCGGTCAAGGTGCCGGAGGCAGCGCCCTTGACGGCCGCCGCCCAGCCGGACCTGCCGGATTATGCGCAGGAGCTTTTGAGCGAGGCGAAGGGGGTTCCCTGGGGTCGTTCGAAGAACCTGCCAACGGCCGATGCCTACAACGCGATCCGGGCCGGCACGTGCCGGGTTTTCTCCAACCTGCGCGGACCGGGCGGCCAGCCCATGAACGTGGTCTATTACGAAAGCAAACTGGCGATCGATAACGACGGCAGCGGTCCGAACGTCCCGACGGATCCGGATCATCAAAGCGACACCAATTTACACGATCCGCGGGATCACGCCCTGAACGCGCATGAAGTGCCCTTCGCGGTGCTGCCGCTGGACGCCGCGGAAGCGGCCAAGCTGCATGCCTCCCATCCCAACGTGCAGTTGAAGTTGAGCGGCCTGCCGGACATGCAGAGGGAGTTAGGCCTGAAGATCGGTGATATCGGCCTGGCTTTCTGGCGCGAAGAGTCGACCGGCGAGACGCAGCAGGCGGCCTTTATCTATGGCGACAAGGGACCGGCGAATTTTTTGGGGGAAGGTTCCGTGCACCTGGCGGACCTCCTCCAGATTTACTCCCACCCCGTTAAAGGCGGGATTGGGCCGGACCGGATGCAACAGTTGGGCAAGGGCATCGTGCATCTCGCCTTCAGTGGCTCGGGCACCGGCGTCTACAAGAGTTCGCTTGTCCCCGATGGGATCGAGGCGCAGGCCAAGCTATTCTGGGAAGCGTTCGTACAGCAAACGGAGTCCGGGTCTTGAATAGACGGTCTGGTGCGGGGCGAACCGCCTTGGGTCAGAATTGTTGTGACGCGCAAGGTTTTTTCTTGCCTGCGAACGGCCTGGCAAGACAAGAATGGCCCGTTTTCCGCATCTCGCGTTCTGGTCGCGCTGCCGCGGAGGCTGCTCAGTCCCTGCCACTTCTGTTCATTTAGCAAAGCGCCGCGCGCGTTCCCCCCGTCGTCATGGAGATAAAGCGAAGGTTCCGGAGGAACTGTCCTTCCACGTCGTGCGGCGCCGGGCAGGATTCGGGACGTAGGCTGCGGGGCTGTTGGCAGCGGCGGCAATGCCTAATGGCCGGGGCCCTGCTGCTGTTGACTTTGCTGGGGCGAACGGGCTTTGGGGCAGATCCCGTGGCGCCCAGCGGCCCGGTGGCGCCGACCGCCCCGGCCGCGCCGCCGTCGGTGCCCTCCGCGTCCAGCGGAGCTTCGCCGGAAGCTCCGGCCATTCCCGGGTACGGCCCCGGGGAAGGGTTGCCGCTCGGGTCCGGCGCGGGCGAGATGCCGCAAATGGAGTTGATCCCGCAGGGTATGATCCCGCTGCAACCGCCGCTGGGTCCCAATCAAAGCCTGGGAGCCGCCATTCCCCTCGTGGCGCAGACGGGACAGGCCATCGACATCAAGGCGCTGAAGTACAAGGTGTCGAAGTTCACCATCAAGTATGGCCCGGTGAAGCGTCCGCCGCATCCCGGCCTGCCCACGGTGCAAAAACTAGCTGATACCCCGGTGACCCTGGGCCAGTCCCCAGCCCAGGACGGCGGACTCGTTGGCCCGGGGGCCGGCGCCCGCGACCTGCCGATCACGCTCTCGCAGATCAAGACGCCGGAGACATTCTCCGGCGATGCCTTGCAGGCGATTTACAGCTCGCTGGTCGGTCAAATCAACAAACTGGGCATCTATGGCGTGTTCGTCATCATTGATCCGGACCAAGTCAATCCCTCGACCGGCGAGGATCTGCGCAAAGGCGCCACCGATCTCACGCTGCTCATTTACGCGAGCGAGGTCCAACAGGTCCGCACCATCGTCAAGCCTGTCTCCAAGTTCCCGTTCAAGGCGGCCTCGACCACGGTGAACGATCCCGCCTATCGCAAGATCACGGCCGATTCGCCGTTGCAGCCGCCGTCGAAAAACCAGGCGGGCAGTCTGCTGCGGCGCGGTACGCTGCAGAACTATCTGGACCGGGTGAACCGGTTTCCCGGCCGCCGCGTCGACGTGGCCATCACGGCGGCGGGCGAAGACGCCGGAGTTGTGCTGGATTACCTCGTGCACGTCGAACATCCGGCGTTTTTCGCTTTCGACCAGACATCCAACACGGGTACGGAGGCCTCCGGTTCCTGGCGGACCCGCCTTGGCATCGAGGATCGCCAACTCACCGGGCACGATGATGTGCTCGACCTCAGCTTCGAGACGTCGCTGTCCTCGGAGACTTACTCCGCCTTCGGCTCCTATCAGGTCACGACGATTTTCCCCGATGTGCTCAAACTGAAGGTGTACGGCGGCTACGGCCGTTTCTTCGCCGAAGACGTGGGGTTCGATCAGGCGCAGTTCATCGGCCGCAGCGGCACGGCCGGGGCGCTGGCCATTTATACGCCCTATTACTTCAAGGGGTTCCCGCTCGACCTCATCCTGGGCGCGGAATACAAGAACGTCGATATCTCCGATGTCGGCACCTTTCCGCAAGAAGGGAAAACTAATTTCCTGCTGCCGATTGCCGGCGTCTCGACGGACAAGACGACCGAGACTTACAGCCTGTTCGGCAGCGTGCAGATCGAGCCGAACCTCCCCGGCATCATCGGCACCAGCAACGATGAGATCCAGAAAATGGGCCGGTTCAACGTCAGCAAGGATTTCACCATCGCCAAGTACAGCTTCGGCGGCAGCGCTTTTCTCGAGCCGTTCATCTTCGGCAAGAAGTGGGACGCCTACGAGGCGGAGCCGGACCCCGCCAAGCGCAAGACCTACTGGCACACGGTGTCCTTGACGCACGAGCTGGCCTTCCTGCTGCATGGGCAATACACGTTCGCGGATAAGCGGCTGATCCCGCAGTTCGAGGACGTCATCGGCGGTTTTGCGTCGGTGCGCGGTTACCCGGAAGCGTTTACTTCCGGCGACGACTCGGTGGTCTTCAACGCGGAATACCGCTTCCACGCGTTGAAGTTGCTCAAGCCCGCGGATACGGACGCCTCGAACGATCCCGCCAAGCCGCCCCCACCGCCACCACGCTTCGCTTTTCGTCCGCCGACCATCCTGGGCCGGCCCGACGTCGACCTGATCTTCCGCGCTTTCTATGATTTCGGCTACGTCGAGAACAACAATCTGCTGGAAAGCACGGAGGCCAACCGCACGCTCATGTCGGTCGGCGTGGGCGTGGAGGCACAGGTTTTGCGTTACCTCAATTTGCGCCTGGATTGCGGGTTCCCGCTGGTTTCGGTGACGGACAAAACGTCCCGGCCGGTGGAGACCGGATCTTACCGGCTCAGCTTCGTCGGTGTGATCTCCTATTAAGACTTTTCGCTCTTTAGTGCCGGCTCTCTTTCAACTTTCTCGCCTGCCTATGAAAACGACCGCGAAACCTTCCTGCGCGAGAATTTGCCTGATGGCGCTGATGTTCGTGTCGTACACCGACACGTACGTGTTCGGCGCGCCCAAGGGTGGCCGGGTGGTTAGCGGCACGGCCAGTTTCGGGCAGGAGGGCAACCTCACCGTCATCACGGCGGGCAACCGGTCGATCATCAATTACCAGAGCTTTAACATCGGCGGCAACGAGATCGTGCGCTTCGTGCAGCCGAACGCCAGTGCCAGCGTGCTCAACCGGGTCTTGAGCCCGAACCCGACGAACATCTTCGGCCAAATCCAGGCCAATGGGAACGTCTACATCGCCAATCCTTACGGCGTCTTTTTCCGCAACGGCGCGGTCTTGAACGTCGGCGGCCTTTACGCCGGCGCTGGCAAGATCAGCGACGCGGATTTTACTTCCGGGAACATCCATTTCACGGACCTGACCGGCGACGTGCGCAATGACGGCGTGATCGCGGCCGATAACAGCATCGCGCTGCTGGGCGCAAACGTGGCCAACAACGGCACCATGACCAGCGCGCATGGCGTGGCGATGATGGCAGACGGCCCGGACGTGTATGTCGGCGAACGCAACAGCAACATCTTCGTCCAGGCCAATGGCAGGGCGGCGGTCACCGCAACCGCGGCGGCCGGCAGCATCACCAATCAGGGGACGGTAGCGGCGCCGCGGGTGCTGCTGGGGGCGGGAGACATGTATGCGGCCGCCATCGTGAACTCCGGGCTGTTGCAAGGGCACAGCATCGCGGTTAACGCGGGCCGCAACGGAACCGCCACGATCGGCGGCCGGTTGAACGCTTCGGCGTCCCGCAGTCCGCTCTCCACCGGGATCGGCGGGAACATCCGGGTGCTCGGCGGCACGGTGGCGTTGCAAGGCGCCACGCTCGACGCCAGCGGTCCCAACGGCGGCGGCAGCGTGCGGGTGGGCGGTGATTTACACGGCGGCGGCACCCTGCTGCACGCGGCGACAACCACGGTGGATGCCGCGACGACGATCAAGGCCGATGCCACCGGCGCGAGCGGGAACGGCGGCTCGGTGGTTCTTTGGTCGGACACCGCTACGCGGTTTGCAGGCCAGATCAGCGCACAGGGTGGCGCGGCGGGCGGCAACGGCGGTGCCGCGGAAGTTTCCAGCGGCAATGGGCTGGCTTACACCGGGCTCGTCAACTTGCACGCGAACGGCGGCGCTCCCGGAATGCTGCTGCTCGATCCCAAAAACATCACGGTGGACAGTTCCTTGACCCCGTACGTGCCGGGAACCACGACCTTCGCCAGCACGCCTGGGACCGACTTGACCATCGGCGCGAGTGCGCTGGCCACAACGCTGGCCACTACACCCGTCACGCTGCAGGCGAATACCGACATCCTGTTTACGGCCGGCCTGACCGTGGCCGCCGGCAGTTCGGCGCTGACGCTCGACGCGGGCCGGAGCATCATGATCGGCAATACCGCCAATCCCAATGTCATGCTGTCGCTCAAGGGATCGCTGACGGCGACCTTCAATGACGCCGGCACCACCGGTGCAATGGCGGTCGTGGCGGATCGCGATCCGGGCCAGGCGGTGTTTTCGATGGCTTCCGGCGCCCAGATTTCCGCCCCCGGCGGCGCCACGATTTCCGGCGGTACACTCGTCGGCGACGACTCCATGACTCCGACGACGACGATCGCCGCGAACACGGGCGCCATTACCTTGCAAAATATCTCGACCGCGTCCGGCACGGCCGGCCTGATGGGTGCGGCGGGGGTGGCCAGCGGCGCCATCATGGTGAGCAACAATGCGTCGACTACGACGGGCGATATCGTGGTCAACGGAACGTTATCGACCGCCGCGACGACCGCCAATACGGCGGCCGCCGGCATCACCTTGGACGCATCCGGCCTGGTGACGGGGCACGCCATCAATGCCTCGGGCATGAGCGGGGGGGCCGGGGGAGCCGTCTCGTTGACTAGTTCCGGCATCAGTCTCAATGGAGCTGTCACCGGCGCCACGTTCGCCACCTCCGGACCGACCACTTTCAACTCCGGCGCTTCCGTGACGACCACCGGCACGCAGACGTACACCGGCGCGCTGACCCTGGCGGCGGACACGACGCTGACCGGGGGCGGGAACATCACGATCAATGACGCCGTCGACGGGTCCGCGGCGGCCACTTACTCGCTGGAGGTTGATACGCCCGGCAACGAGATCTTCGACGGGCGGATCGGCGCCTCCAAGACGCTGCTCAACCTGACTACCGATGCGGCGGGAACCGTCGGTGGCGACACGGAGTTCCGGATGAGTTTGCCAGGCGCGATGGCGACGAATAAGGCCGGCGTCAATCTCGCGGGCACGCTGACGACCCATGACGGCGTTTCTTTCGTGATCGCCGGCACGCCGAGCACGACGGCGCCGAGCATCAACAGCACCGGCGCGCAAAATTACGACGGCGCGGCAGTCCTGGCGGCCAACACGTATTTGAAGGGCGGCGCCACGATCGAGTTCCATGCGACCATCGACGGCGGCACGTTCCCGCTGACGCTGGAGACGGCGGGCGCGACCGGCACGATCACCCTGGACGGCGCCGCCACCAATCTGGCCAGCTTGACGACGGTGGGCGGCGCTCCCATCGCTCTGGACGGCAGCGGGGTCACGACCTCGGGCGGCCAGACTTACAGTGGCGGCGTGACGTTGGGCGTCCCGGTCGTCCTCACGAGCACGGCCGGCGGCACGATCGCGCTCAACGCGGTGGACGGCGGCGAGACGCTGACGGTCAGCAGCGCCGGCGCCACTGGCCAGGTGAACCTCGGCGGGGCGATCGGCGGCGGCACGAACTTGACCAGCCTGGATGTGGTCGCCGGGCAGGCCATTAATTTCACCAACGGCAACGTTACCACCACGGGCGATCAGACGTACACCGGCCCAAGCGTGCTCGGCGCCGCGACCACGCTGACGAGCAATACCAACGGGACGATCACGCTCGGAGCCGTTACCGGCGCGCAGACGCTGACGGTGAGCAGCGCTGGCACGGGGTCGGTGGTGTTCGCGGGTGCAGTCGGCGCCGGGACTGGCAACGCCCTGACCAGCCTGGAAGTCACCGGCGGCACCGCGATCAATCTCAACGGCGGCTCGATCACGACTTCCGGCGGACAGACCTATACGGGCCCGGTTCTGCTGGGCGCGGCCACCACGTTGACGGGAACGACGCTGACTTTGAGTTCGACCATCAACGGCTCCGGCGCGACCGGCACCGGGCACGATGGGCTGACGAGCAACGATCTGACGCTGGACTTCTCGACTACCAACATCGAGCCGACGGACGGGAATTACGTCAACATCGCCAATTTCACTTCCAGCGGCGCCGGGGGCACGACCCTCGACGGCACCTTCCAGACCACCGGCAGCCAGACTTATGACAACGCTGTGACGCTGACGGGCGACTCGACCCTGACCAGCGGAACGAATAGTAGCCTCACGTTTAATTCGACGATCCAGGGAGCGTTCGCCCTGACGCTCGACCCCGATGGCACCGGTGCTGCCGTGTTCGGGGGCGCGGTCGGCGGTCCTCCCGCGGCGAGCGACCTGACCAGCCTGACGGTCAACGGCAACGCGAGCATCACTGGCGGCGGCGCGGTGACGACCACGGGTCTGCAAGACTACACCGGCACCTTGAGCCTGGGGCTGACGACAACGTTGACCAGCACGGGCGGCGAGGTCGAGGCCGGCGGGCTCACCGGCAACAGCCACGGCTTGAACGTCGTGGCGGATTCTTCTTCGTTCGGCACCATTACGACCGGTGGCGACCTGAGCTTCAACGATACCACGGGTCCGGCGGTATTCACGGGGACGGTGACTGCGGCCAGCCTGCAGACGATCGGTACGGCGGAAGTCGATCTCGAAGGCGGCGCCGTCACGACCAGCGGCGGCCTTGGCCAGGTCTACGGCGGCAACGTCGTCTTGAGCAACGCCGCCACGACCACATTGACCGCGAATGGGAGCGGACCCATCACGTTTAGCGGCAGCGTCAACGGCACGACCGCGCAGGCGCTGGTGCTTTCGACGGCCGGACTCGCCACGTTTGGTGGACCGGTCGGGAACGCGACGCCGCTGAGCAGCCTTTCGACGGGCACCGGCACGGTAGACCTCAATGGGGGGTCGGTCGTGACCAGCGGCGGCGGGCAAAGTTACGGCGGGCCGGTGGTGCTCGGCGCGGCGATTGTGGCGCCGGCCGCTTCGGCTACAACCACGCTGACGGATAATGCCGGCGGCGCGCTGACTTTCCATTTCGCGCTCGGCGCCGCGGCCGCGGGCCAGGCCCTGAGCCTGGGCACGACCGGCACGGTGACCTTCGATAAAGCGGTCGGCAGCGCGATGGTGCCGCTGTTCAGCTTGACTTCCACCGGCACGGGTCCGGTGGATGTCGACGGCAATACGATCAACACGAGCGGACTGCAGGATTACACCGGCGCGCTGACCTTGGGCGGCGCTACCACGCTGACGAGCACGGGCGGCGAGATCGAGGCCGGCTCGCTGGTGGGCAATAGCAATACCCTGGCCGTGAACGCGGTGAGTTCGTCCTTTGGAACGATCACGACGGGCGGCGCCCTGACCTTTACCGATAGCACCGGCCCGGCGACTTTTACGGGGGCGGTGGCGGCGGTAAGCTTGCAGACCGTCGGCGCGGCTGAGACCGACCTCAACGGCGGATCGGTAACGACAAGCGGGGCCGCCGGCCAGGTTTATGGCGGTCCCGTCGTGCTGGGCGCGTCCGGTGCGCCTGGGGCCACGACGCTGACGGCGAACGGCGGCGGTCCTATTACGTTCAGCGGCACTTTGAACGGGAGCACGGCGCAGACGCTGAGCCTCGGCACCACCGGCACGATCACGTTCACCGGTACGGTCGGGAACACCAATTCACTGACTAGCCTGACCACCACGGACGGCGGCACCGTGGCGATCAACGGCGGCGCGGTCACCACCACGGGAGGTGGTCAGACTTATGGCGGCCCAGTGGTGCTCGGCGCCACGGTAGCCGAGTCCAAGACCACCACGCTGTCGGACGCGGGTGGCGCGATTACTTTCGAAGGGAAAGTGGACGGCAATGCGGCGGGGACGCAAGCGCTGGTGGTGGATACGGCCGGCAATACGACCTTCGGCGGCCTGGTGGGCAGCGGCCAGGCGCTCTTGAGCCTCTCGGCGGGTTCCTCCACGGCGGGCGCGACGATCACGCTAAACGCTATCGGCACCAACGCGGCGCCCAGCGTCACGACCACCGCCGGCCAGACGTATAATGGCGAGGTGCTGCTGGGCGACGCAACCGTGCTCCAGGGCAGCACCTTGACCCTCGCCTCCACGGTCGACGGCGCGGGGGCGACCGGCACGGGCAGCGACGGCTTGGCCAGCAACAACCTCACGCTGGACTTCTCAGTTACCGCCATCCAGGTCACCGGCAAGACTGCCGCCGGCGGGACGGCGGGCACGTTCAACGACATCGCCAACTTCGTTTCCGATGGCGCGGGTGGCACGACCTTGGGCGGCAGCTTTCAGACGACCGGAAGCCAGACGTACGACAATGCCGCCACTTTGGTCGCAGACGCCACGTTAACCAGCGGGGGTAACGGCAACATCAATTTCCATACAACCGTGGTAGGGCCGTTCGCCCTGACGCTCAACCCGAATGGCACCGGCGTGGCAATCTTCAATGGCGTTGTTGGGACGGCGTTGGGCGGAGATCCGAGCAGCCTGACGGTCAATGGCAACACGGACATCACCGGCGGCGGCCTGATTACGACCACCGGGCTGCAAGACTTCACGGGCTCCGTCACGCTCAGTCTGGCAACGACCCTGCAAAGTGTGTCCGGTGCGGTCGATGTGGGATCGTTGGCGGGTGGGGGCAATAACTTGACCGTGAGCGGCGCGAGCGCCGATTTCGGCCAGATCGCCAACGGCGGCAGCCTGAGTTTCACGACCGCCGGCTCGACGATTTTCGGGGGCACGGTCAACGCGGTCAGCTTGCTGGCGACCGCGAGCGGGAACGTTGAGATCAACGGCGGGAGTGTGGTCACCACGGGCGCCGCCGGACAGGTTTACGACGCTTCGGTGTTGCTTGGGCCTGCCACCATGACCACCCTAACCGCCGGTGCAGCCGGACCGATCACGTTTGACGGCACCGTCAATGCCACCATCGGAACGCCGGCCTTGAGTCTGGGCACCACAGGCTTGATCACGTTCACGGGCGCAGTCGGCAACACCGCACCCCTGGGCTCTCTGACCACGACCAATGGCGGGACAATCGATTTGAACGGCGGCGCGGTCACGACCAGCGGCGGCGGCCAGAGCTACGGCGGCCCGTTGGTGCTCGGGGTCGCGACAGCGCCGGAGACAACCACGCTGACGGATAATGCCGGCGGCACGGTCACGTTCGCGGGCACGGTCAACGGGAACGCCGCCGACACGCAGACGCTGGTCGTGAATACCTCGGGCAACGAGATTTTCAATCAGCTCGTGGGGCACACCGATCGGTTGCTCGGGCTGGAAACGGACGCGGCGGGAACGGTGGGCGGCTCGGTGCAATTCAACATGAGTCTCGTCGGCCAGGCAGCCGGGGTGGCGGGCGTCAACGTGGGTGCCGGTGGCCTGACGATCAACGATCAGGCCGTCTTCAACGTAGCCGGGAGTTCCTCCGCCAAGACGCCCGTCAATGGCACGAACAATCCGACGGTGACATCCACCGGCCCGCAGATGTACGCGTCCGCTACAGCGGCGTCGTTGAAACAGAATACCGTCTTGCAAGGCACAAGCCTTACGTTCCCGGGCGGCGCCGCCGGTACGCCGGCGGGAACACCCTCTCTCACGCTGGATTTCAGCGGCCTGGCCAGTCTGGCGCTCACCGAGCTTACCGGCTTGAACAACCTGGCCGATGTTGGCAGCGGTACGACGCAGATGGGCGGGGCGCTGTCGACCGTCGGCTACCAGTATTTTGCCAATCCGGTGACGCTGACCGCGGCGACCACGCTGACCAGCAGCGGCGGCAAGGCTGTTACCTTCATGAGCACGCTGGACGGCAACAACACGCTGGCCGTCAACACCGCGAGCGACGAGATTTTCAACGGCCTGATCGGCAGCAGCGCGCCGTTGACGAGCCTCACCATTGACGGCGGCGGCGGCGCGGTCACCGGCACCACGGAGTTCAACATGAGCCTGACTGGCCAGCCAGCGGGCACGGCCGGCGTCAGCGTGGGCGTGGGCGGGTTGGTCGTTAACGATGCCGTGATCTTTAATGTGGCCGGGACCGCGCCGGGTTCGGCCACGCTCGTGTCGTCGCCTACGGTGCTGTCGATCGGGCAGCAGTCTTATTCCGGCATCGCGACGTTGGCGCGGGATACGGTCCTGACCGTCACGGGTGGTGGCGACGTTACCTTCAACAAGACGCTCGACGGCACTTTCAACCTCGAGCTGAACTCCCCGGGCAACGAGGTGTTCAACGGCCAGGTGGGCAGCACGGCGCCGCTCCTCAGCTTGACGACGGACGGCACCGGCGCCCCCAGCGGCGACACAATCTTCAATGTCGCGCCCAGTCTCACCGCCGTCACCACGATCAACACTACCGCCCCCGGCGGGACGGCCACGGGCGCGCAAACGTATAACGATGGGGTGTTGCTGAACCAGGGAACGACCCTGGCGAGCAGCTTCCTGGCGGGAACGGCGACGAGCGGAGGAGCAATTACCTTTGACGGCACCGTCAACAGCCTGACCGCCGCGGCGGAAAGCCTGACCGTCATCGCGGGCGTTGGCGAGACGGTCATCGGACCGGGTGCGACCTTGGCGGCGGCGCAAATCAACCTCGGTGGCGCGCAGGTGACCTTCAATCAGCCGGTTGGCAATCTTAGCCCGTTGAATGTCCTGACGGTTGAAAACAACGGCAGCCTGGCCGGTGTCACGCCCACGATCGATATTAACAACGGTGGGTTCACGACGACTTCAGGGCAGACGTACCACGACGCCGTTGTGCTCAGCGCGGATACGCTGCTGGCCAGCGGCAACGCGACGATCTTGTTCCTTGGCCCGGTGAATAGCGACGCGGTGACGGCCCGGGCACTGACGCTCAATACGGCGGGCACGGTCACGTTCGACGGCCTGGTCGGCAACCTGAACCAGTTGCGCGGGCTCGCGGTGACGGCGACTGGGGGCACTTTCTTCGACATGCCTCTGGCGGGCGCGATCGCGGGCGTGAAGGTGGGGATGGACGGCGTCACGATCAATGGCCCGACGACGTTCGATATCGCGGGCACGACGCTCACGGACCTGACGCATCTGTCTGTCCAATCGGGTGGGGCGCAGACTTACAATGGGCCGATCACCCTCAGCGCCGCGACTTCGCTCTATAGCAGTGGCGGCAACGATCTCACGCTCAACGGGACGGTGGATGGCGGGGCAGGCCTGGCGCTCAACACGGCGGGCAACGAGGTGTTCACCGGCATCGTCGGCGGAACGGCGCCGCTGCCGAGCCTAACGACGGATGCGCTGATCACTCCCGGCGGTCAGACGCAGTTCACCATGAATGTCGCGGGCCTCGCGGCGGGTGTGGCGGGAGTGCGGGTAGGTGCTGCCGGCATGACGATCAATGACGGCGTCTTGTTCGCGGCCGCGGGCAGCACGGCGGCGAATCCGACCGTCCTGACCTTCAACGGCGGCGCGCAAAACTACGCCGGTGCGGCCAGTGTGGCCACGGATACGGTCCTGGCGGGTGATTCCTCGGGCGTGCTGCCGGCGAGCGGCGCGTTCAGCGGTGGTGGACCGATCGTCTTTGCCTCGACCGTTACCGGTACCGGTGCCACGCCGAGTCTCACCATCAACACCGGGACGGGTACCACGACTTTCGCCAGCACGGTTAATGTCAACGCGCTTAACGTCACCGGCGCGCAGGTCACCTTCGGCGGGGCAATCAGCGGGTTGAATCTGCTCGCAGTCGCGCCGAATGGCGGCGTCGGAGGCGGCCCGATCGACTTGAACGGCGGCGCCGTGACGACATCCGCCGGCCAGACTTACGGCAGTCCCGTGGCCCTCGGCGTGGACACGCTGCTGGCGGATACCGGCAGCGGCAACGTCACCTTCAATTCGACCCTCAATGGTCTATACAACCTGAGCATCAACACGGCGGGTGCGACCGTCTTCAACGCCGCCGTGGGTAACACGGCGGCCTTGCGCAGCCTGACCACGGACGCGCCGGGCGTGACCGATATCAACGGCGCCAGCGTTAACACGGCCAACAAGGGCCAGCTCTATAATGATCCCGTCGTGCTGGGCGCCGATACGGTGCTGACCGACAACACGGTGAGTCCGCCCGGACCGATCACCTTCGGCAGCACCGTCGACAGCGCCTCGGTCGCGACTCCCAGCCAATTGACCATTACCGGCCGCAACATCACCTTTGGCGGAGCGGTTGGTGCGACGGCGCCTTTGCGGGCACTCACGACCCTTGGTGATGGCGCCACGATTATCAACGGCGGCAGCGTTACGACGACCACCTCGCAGAGTTACGGCAGCAACCTGGGCACGCGGATTGGCGCGGCCACGGTCCTGACCGCCGGCACGGACATCAGCTTTCTGGCGGCCCTGGACGCCGTCGCCGGAGTGGCGGATTCGAGCCTGGTTCTCATCGCCCCCGGGCAGGTGCTCTTAACCGGAGCGGTCGGGGCTTCCTCGCCGCTGACGAGCCTGGTCGTTGATGCCGCGAAGCTTCTGGTTAATGGCGGCTTGATCGCCACCACCGGGGCGCAGACCTACAACAGCGCGGCCGTCCTGGGCCAAACCGCCACCTTGCAGAGCTCTGCCAACGGCAACATCGTTTTCAACTCCACCGTTGATGGCGCCTTCGGCCTGACGGTGAACACCGGCGGCATCACCGCGTTCAACGCCAAGGTGGGCGGGCAGACGCCGCTGACCAGCCTGACGACCGACAACGAAGGGCAAGCCGGCGAGGTCACCCAGTTCAACCTGAACGCAGCCGCCGCCGCCGCAAATGCCGCGGGCGTCAACGTGGCGGGACCCGTGGCTATCAATGACCCGGTCGTTTTCAACGTGGCGAACAGCTCAGCGGCCAATCCCAGCGTGCAAACGAGCAACGGCGCGCAGACTTACGGCGGCGCCGCAACCCTCGCGGCCGATGCGGTGCTCACCGCGACCGGCAATGGCAACCTGACCTTCAACTCGACGGTCGACGGCACCTTCAACCTCGCCTTGAAAACAGGTGGATTGACCACCTTCAACGGGCTGGTGGGCGGCAACACACGCCTCGCGAGCCTGACCACCGACGCCGGCGGGACGACCCAGATCAACGGCGGCGGCGTGTCCACGACCATCAATGGCGGGGCGGCCAGCGGCGCGCAGACCTACAACGACGCGGTCACGCTGGGAGCGGATGCGGTCCTGGCCAGCCACACGGAAGGTGTGGCGGCGGCTGGCGGCAATCTTGTTTTCAATGGCACGGTCGATGGCCCGCACGCGCTGACCCTCAACACGAGCGGGGAGACGATCTTCAACCAGGCGGTCGGCAGCGCGGCACCGCTCTTGACCCTGACGACGAATGCCACCGGCGTCACTGTGCTCAACGGCGGCAGCGTCGTCACGACGGGGCTGCAAAACTACGGCGACGTGGTGCAACTGGACGCGGGTACGACGCTCAGCAGTCAGAACACGGCAGGCGACATCGGCGATATCACCTTTGGCCAGACGGTCGACGGTGCCTTCGCGCTCACGGTCAACACCGGCGGTAGCACGATTTTCGCCGGGGCGTTCGGCGGCACGGCACCGCTGGTCAGCGTCACCACGGATGCGCCTGGGCTGACCTTGTTGAATGGCGGCAGTGTGACCACAACGGGACTGCAAACTTACGGCGACAAGGTTGAATTAGGCGCGGGCACGACCTTGACCAGCCAGAACACGGCGGGCGACGGCGGCAACATCACGTTCAGTCAGACGGTCGACGGCGGTTATGGGCTGGCGATCAATACCAGCGGTACCACCACGTTCGCCGGCGCGGTTGGCAGCACGATGCCGCTGGTCAGCATTAAGACGGATGCGCCGGGCCAGACCGTCATCGGCAACGCCGGCGTTAAGAACGTCAGTATCGCCACGACCGGTTTGCAGAACTATGGCGACTCCGTCCAATTGGACGCGGGGGCGACGCTCAGCAGCCAGGATACGGCGGGCGATGGCGGCGCGATTACCTTTGCCAAGACGGTCGACGGCGGTTCCCCGCTGACCGTCAACACCGGTGGCCCGACTGTTTTCGATGGGGGGGTGGGCGGCAAAAGCCCGCTGGCCAGCCTCAAAACCGATGCGCCCGGCTCGGTCATCTTCGGCAATGGCAACGTCACCACCACGGGCAACCAGACGTACAACGACGGCGCCCGCATCAAAGCCGACGCCACTTTCACCAGCAACGGCAACGGGGACATTACCTTCGGCCAGACGCTGGACGGCGGTAACGCCCTGACCGTCAACACGGGCGGCGCCACGACTTTCGCGGGGTTGGTCGGAAGCATTACTCCGCTCACGAGCGTCACGACGGATGCCGGTGGCACGACCGTGTTCAGCGGCGGCGGGGTGGCCACCAGCGATTTCCAGAAGTACGGCGATCCGGTGACGCTGAGCGCGGACGCGACGCTGACCAGCCAGACGGCTTCGGGAGACGCCATCACCTTCAATGCCACAGTGGATGGCGGCAGCGCGCTAACGCTCAACTCGCCGGCGCGGATGACTTTCAACGGGCTCGTCGGCAGCATGGTGCCGCTTCGTAGCCTGACGACTGGCGGGACCGGCCCGACCGTCTTCAACGGCGGGGGAGTGACCACGACAGATTTCCAGACCTACAATAACGTGGCGATGCTCGGGGCCGCGACCAACACGTTCACCAGCACCGGCACCGGTGACCTGACTTTCCAGGGCACGGTCGACGGCAAGACCGCCGACGGGAACGCGCTGGTGCTCACGACCGGCGGCAATAGCGTGCTGAACGGAGATGTGGGCTCGACCGGCCGGCTTTCGAGCGTGCTCGTGACGGGAGCGCTCTCGCTCGGCGGGGAGTCGATCTCGACCGCGGCGGACCAGCGATACGAAGGCGTCGTGACGGTTAATCCGCTGAGTACGCTGGATGCACGGTTCGTCTCGAATAGCGGCAATCTGCGCTTTGACGAGGATGTCACCGCCTCCAGCAGCAGCCTTTTCATGGAAGGCCATCGTATCCTGGCCAAAGGCAATATCACCAGTCAGGGTGACCTCGATCTGGAGACAAAAACGATCGCTTCCGCGGGGTCGACTCTGCCTTTGCTGCTCCTGACCGGCAACAATTACATCAGCACCGGCGGCAAGGTCCTTTTCGCCACCAACGGCGACAGTACGCCCGATATTTCAGCGGACACGGCGACCATCGTCCTGAGTAACTCCGGCACCGTGAACATTCAGGGTTCCGCCTTCACCATGGGCTACCTGCAGAAGATGTTTTCGCTGGGGACGATCGCCATCAACGTCGGCCATGGCCTCGCCACGATCGGCGACATCGCCGCACGCGAGAACCTGCGGATCACCGCTTCCCAGGTGGACTTGCTGGCCCGGCCGATGGGCGTCTCCGAGATCCCCGGCCGGCCCAATGACGGCCTCAATTTCGTGGCCGATCAAGCCATCGACTTCGGCTCGGCGCGGATCGTCTTCGTCGGCACGGACAACCCGACGGCCAACTTCATCACCACCAACGGCGATACGACGATCCAGCGGGTGGCGGGCGTTTCCCTGTTCAAGGACCCGAATCTCGACAGCCAATTCCGCGCCTATGCCGGCAACATCGATGCGAATAACTTCGCGCTGATCAACAACCCGCTCCAGCCGGTGGGCGGCGGCTCGCAGGCTCTCGACACGGCCGCCGCGCTTTCCGGGGCGTTGCCGGATCAGAAGCCGCTGGATGTCGCCGTGGACATCACCATTTCCGCGAGTCAGATGGAGGAACTCAAGAAGCTCGGCATTCATCCCCGCCTGGCGAAAGCCACCGAACGGGTCAACGGCAATTCCAAGCGCGCGCTCTTCGCGCAACTAGTCGACGGCCAGGACACGGACAATTACGGGCGCCTGCAACCCATCAAGGGGGGCGTGAGCCGGCTCGAGCCTTCGGATTATGTCGTGGTCGTGGATCGGATGGGCGAGCAGGAAGTGCAGTCGATCCTCAAGGCCTTTGAGGAGCTTTACGGCAAGAACAAGGAAAAGGCGCCCGAGATCGGCGGGGCGTTCCAAACCGCTTACAACGATTATACCGTGCAGAAACAGACGGCGGACCCTGCCGGCTTCAGCCCGTTCCTGCAAAGCCAACCCGGCAAATATCCGGCGGTGGACACGGCGGTGCGCGGGTTCGACAATCTCTTCGGCCACATCGAGCACCTTGGGCTCACCGACAAGGAAGTGGCCAAATCCGAAGAACACATCACGTCCGACCTCGGAGTCTCCGGCGTGTCGCCGGAAGACATGGTCAAGGTCATCAATAACTTGCGCAAGAAATTGCCGCCGGCGCAGAAGGCCGCGTCGAACAAGGCGCCCGCATCCGCCCCGGCCAGCAACCCGGCGCCCGGAGCTACCGCGCCCGCGCCGGGCGCGCCACCGCCCGCCAAGAAAGCGGATCAACCTCCGCCCAAGACCGTCGATGGACGAGCCCAAAACCAAGGGCGGAAAACCGCGCGCCGCCGCACCCAGCCCAGGGACAAGGATAAACAGCGTTACGCCGTCGCGGCGCTGTGAGCGCCTGACCTGAACACGATTCGCCCGCGTTTTGTTTGCTTGCTGCCGCTAGAACCAACATGGACACCCTGCTCGAACCCATCTCCGCCGAGGCGCCTTGCGGCGTCGATCTTTCCTATGACCCGGTTTACAACGATCTGAGCGTCCTGATTCAGGGCACGCCGGAAAATCAGTTCGAGCCAGGTTCAGCCAAGGAACCGAATTGGCCAAACATCCGCAAGCTCTCGGAGGACGCGCTCAAGCGCTCCAAGGACTTGCAAATGGCGGTTTATTTCGCGGTCGCCATCACCCAGATCGAAGGCGTGGCCGGAGCGGCGCGGGCGCTTGAGCTGATTGCCGAGATGGTACGCAAATATTGGGATGGGCTATTCCCGAACCTTGATCCCGACGACAAGGATCCCACGCAACGCGTCAATATCCTCTCCCAGTTAACGGTCGAGGCCAGCACGTATGGCGACCCGATCAAGTTCATCAACCGGCTGGGCACCGCGGCGATCTTCAGTGTGCCCGGGCTGCGCGTGACGGCGGATTTCCTCACGGTCGAACCGAAAGCCGGCGCCGGCACGGGCGCGGCCAAATTGCCGGAGATCGTCGCGGGCGCCAACCCCGCTGAGGTGACCGCCGGCATTGAAGCGCTGCGGCGGGTGGTGGCGGCAGTGCATTCGTTGGACGATTTCTTGATTCAAACGCTGGGCCGGGCTTCCGCGCCCTCGTTCGATCCGTTGATCAAGGCGGTGGACAAGGTCTTGCGCCTGTTCGATGGCCTGACGCCTGCCGCCGGAGCCGAACCTGGCGCCGCCGGGGCGGAAGGAGGTGTCGTAGCTGGGGTGGCGGCGGCGCCGAAGCAGGGGATTTCCGGCGAGATCCGCTCGCCGGACGATGTGCGCAAGGTGCTCAAGCAGGTCCGGGAATACTACGCGAAGAACGAACCATCGAGCCCTATTCCGCTCTTGCTGGAGCGGGCGGAGCGGCTGGTGGGCCGCGATTTCCTGAGCCTGCTCACCAATCTGACCCCGGCCGCACGGCCCGTTTTCGACGTGTTGATGGGACCGACCGCTGAGCAGGAAGCCGCCGCCGCGAAAAAATAACGTGGAACGTAAATAGTTTTTTATTGCATTCACGCCAACATCTTACAAATCTCTCTCTATGCCCGCCGCCAGCAACAGCAGCCAAAAATTCATCGCCCGCAATCGTGCTCCTCGCGTCCAGATTGAATACGATCTGGAGACCTACGGAGCGGAGAAAAAAGTCCAGCTTCCTTTCGTGCTGGGTGTCATGTCGGATTTGAGCGGCAAACCGTCCACGCCGCTGCCCGGGTTGGCCGACCGGAAGTTCCTGTCAATCGACATGGACAACTTCGAGGATCGCCTCAAGGCCATCAAGCCCCGCGTCGCTTATCAGGTGCCCAACACGTTAACCGGCGAGGGCAACCTGAGTGTCGACATCACTTTCGATAGCATGGAGGACTTTTCGCCCGCGGCCGTCGCGCGCAAAGTGGAAGGCCTCAATAAACTGCTGGAGGCCCGGACCGAACTCGCCAATTTGCTGACCTATATGGACGGCAAGTCGGGAGCGGAAGAGTTAATGACCAAGGTGCTCGGCGACAGCACCCTCTTGCAAGCCATCGCCGCCGCGCCCAAGCCGGCGGAAACTCCCGCTCAACCTTAACTTTACCGTACGTCTCTCTAGACCTAACCCATCCCCATGAGTGCAGAACTAGCCCAGGATAGTGCTTCCCAGACCACGACGGAAGCCGCGCCGGCGCAGCTCAGCGACTTCGAGTCGATGCTGACGCAGGAGTTCAAGCCGCGCAGCGATGAACGGAAAACCGCCGTGGAAGCGGCCGTGCGGACGCTCGCCCAGCAGGCGCTCGCCTCGAGCAAACTGATCTCGGGCGATTCCGTCCGCGCGATCGAGGCCATCATCGCGCAGATTGACAAGAAGCTGACCGAGCAGGTCAACCTGATTATCCATCACGAGGATTTCAAGAATCTCGAGGGGAGCTGGCGCGGGTTGCATCATCTCGTCTTCAATACGGAGACCGACGAGTCCTTGAAGATCCGGGTGATGAACGTCTCGAAGAAGGACTTGGCCAAGACGATCAAGAACTATCCCGGCGCGCTCTGGGACCAGAGCCCGCTCTTCAAGAAGTTGTACGAAGAAGAGTTCGGGACGCCCAACGGCGAGCCTTATGGCTGCTTGATCGGCGATTACCAGTTCGACCATTCGCCGCCCGATGTGGCCATGCTGGCCGGCATCGCCAAGGTGGCGGCAGCCGGGCATGCGCCGTTCTTCGCCGCGGCGGCGCCGACGGTGATGAACATGGATTCGTGGCAGGAGTTGGCCAATCCGCGGGATCTGACCAAGATTTTCGGCAGCCCGGAGTACGCGCCCTGGCGTTCGCTGCGGGATTCCGATGACGCGCGTTATCTGGGCCTGACGATGCCCCGTTACCTGGCTCGCCTGCCTTATGGAGCGAAGACGGAGCCGGTGGCGGAGTTCGCTTTCGAGGAGGAAACCGAAGGCGGCGCCCACAATGACTACGTCTGGTCGAATTCCGCTTACGCGATGGGTGTCAACGTGGCCCGGGCGTTCAAGTTGTACGGTTGGTGCGCTTGCATCCGCGGCCCGGAAAACGGCGGCATGGTGGAGGGTTTGCCCTGCCATACGTTCCCCACGGACGATGGCGGCGTGGATATGAAGTGTCCGACGGAGATCGCCATCACGGATCGCCGCGAGGCGGAGCTGGCCAAGAACGGGTTTATCCCGCTCTCGCATTGGAAGAACACGGATTATGCCGTGTTCATGGGTGCGCAATCGTTGCAGAAGCCGGCGGAATACGACGATCCCGACGCAACGGCCAACGCCAACATGTCGGCCCGGCTGCCTTACCTTTTCGCCGTGTCCCGGTTCGCCCACTACCTCAAGACGATGGTGCGCGACAAGATCGGCTCCTTCAAGGAGCGCGAAGACATGGAGAAATGGCTCAACAAGTGGATCAAGCAGTACACCGTGGATTCGGCGACCTCTAGCGAGATACAGAAAGCCAAGTTCCCGCTCGCGAGCGCTGAGGTCAAGGTGCAGGAGGTTCCGGGCAACCCAGGGTATTACACCTCGCAATTCTGGCTGCGGCCGCATTATCAGCTCGAGGGATTGACCGTCTCCTTGCGCCTGGTGTCCAAGCTTCCTTCTGTCAAACAAGGCAGTTAAGAAAACCCTCGGCGGTTCCCGGGGTAGCGCCACCGGGCTGTCGGGTAAAACAATCCTGGCGCGGCTTTAGTATTTAGGAAAGAACTCTGAGTTATGGCCTTTGACACATTTATGCAGATCGGCGCCTCCGGCCAGGTGGCGGGCGAGTCCACGGACAAAACGCACGCGGGTTGGATCGAAATCTTTTCGTTCTCCTTCGGTGCGAGCAACCCGGTGACGGTGAGCAGCGGGAGCACGGGCCTTGCCGGCGGCAAGGTGTCGGTCTCCAGCTTCAACTTCATGAAGAAGACCGAGCTGTCTTCGGCCGTGCTGTTTGACGGTTGCTGCCAGGGGACGCACTATCCCACGGCGCACGTCATCATGCGTAAAGCGGGCGGTACGGCGCTCGAATATCTGACGTACGACTTCGAGGATTGCATGATCGAATCCATCCAGTGGAGCGGCAGTTCAGGTGGCGACGATACGCCGACGGAATCGGTCAGCATGGCGTTCGGCAAGGTGACGATTACCTACGAGCAGCAGGCCTCGACGGACGGCACGGCCGGCAAGAAGATCGTCAAGAGCTACGACAGCACGACGAACACCGCTGCTTAAGACCCGGCGCCACGGGGGAGAGAGCAAGCGCCGGTCGCCGGTGCACCTGGTATGATGGACACTTCGGAAGCGCTCAAGGACGGGCGCCTCGACGAGGCGGTCGCCTCGGTGAAGGACGCGATTCGCAAGTCGCCGGCCGACGCCAAGCACCGGAGTGTCCTTTTCCAGCTCTACTGCGTTCAGGGGGAGTGGGAGAAAGCATCCACACAACTCAAGGTCGTCGCCGAGATGGACCTCGAGTCCGCCATGTGGGCGGGCGTCTGTGAAAAGGTGCTGGCCTGCGAGGCCGAGCGCCGCGAGGTGTTCGCGGGCAAGAAGGCCGCCACGCTTTTTGGTGAACCTCCGGAATGGGTTGGCGGCATCGTTGAATCGTTCCGGCTGGGAATCGAGGGTCAGTGGGAAGCTGCCGCCACCAGCCAGGCTCATGCCTTGGAGATCGCGCCTGCTTCCGCGGCAACGCTGAACGGGCAGGAGATCGAGTGGGTGGCGGATGCGGATTCGCGCTTCGGTCCGCTGTTGGAAGCGTACATCGAGGGCAAGTATTACTGGATTCCTTTCGAGCATATCCGGGAGATCAATTTGAGGGCACGCACGCACTTGATGGATTCGATCTGGGCGCCGGCCGATTTTGAGTGGCTGAATGCCGGCAAGGCTTCCGGTTACATTCCGGCGCGCTACTTCGGCTCCGAGAAGAGCGCCGATGGAATGATCCAATTGGGCCGCAAGACGGAATGGCAGCCGATGGCCGAAAATTTCTACGTGGGCCTGGGCCATCGGGTGTTCGCGGCCAGCACGGCGGATTTCGATTTGCAGCAGCTCAAGACGCTGCATTTCAACCATCCGGAACCGGAGGCGACGATGGCCGATCTGTTAAAAACCGCGCCGGCTTCCGCGGACGATCCTGAGCCGGTGGATAATCCCGCGGGCGGGTAAACGGGCAACTCTCCGTGCGCGCGGGCGCGCACCCCTCCTATGGCAGAGCTAGCCACCATGGAAAAGATCCAGCCGTGTCTGCTGGATCGGCTGACGGACAATTCGCCGGAGCGGAAGGAAGAGTCGAGCAACGAACGGGTGGTTTCGATCACGCGCTATCGCGAAGGCGTCTTGCGCGATCTGCGCTGGCTGCTCAGCGCCAGCCGGCATTCGGATGACGAGGATCTGCAATTTTATCCGGCGATCAAGAGTTCGACCCTTAACTACGGCATCCGCAGCCTATGCGGGCGGATGGCGGATAGTGTCGGGGACGGGCAACTGGAGCAGGAAGTCGCCCGGGCGATCGAGTTGTTCGAGCCGCGGATCGATCCCGCCACGCTCGTCGTCGAGATGAAGGTGGACCCGGACAGCAAAGCCAAGAACGAGTTGATGATCGAGATTCGCGGCGACCTGTGGGCGCGTCCGATGCCGGAGGAACTGCTGGTCAAGACGAAGATCGACCTGGAAACCGGAGAGCTGCAAACCGTCTAAACGTCGTGCGTGAACGTCTGCTCCAGCATTATAACACGGAGTTGGGTTACGTGCGCCAGATGGCGGCGGAGTTCGCGCGCGAGTACCCCAAGATCGCCGGGCGGCTAGGCATTGACCCGAGCGGCCACGAGGTTTGCCCGGATCCGTTCGTCGAGCGGTTAATGGAAGGCTTCGCCTATCTCACCGCGCGGATCCAGACGAAGTTCGACGCCGAGTTTCCGCGCCTCACGCAAGGGCTGCTGGAAACCGTTTTCCCGCACTACTTGGCGCCCACGCCTTCCATGCTGATCGCCGGCTTTGAGCCGGAACTGACCGAGGCGGGCCTGGCTAGCGGCTATGTCATCCCGCGCGGCACGTTGATGCGGGGCAATCTGGGGCGCGGCGCCAGCGTCCCGGCGCAATTTCGGACGGCCCACCAGGTTACCCTCTGGCCGTTGCGGATCAAGCAAGTCGCGTATAACACCCGCGAGATCGGCGCGTTCGAATTGCCGGAGAGCCTGCGACCGAAAGCGGTCCTGCGCTTGCGCCTGGAGATCACCGCCGGAGTTCCCCCGAAGGAACTCAAGCTCAACGACCTGGATGTCTACCTGCGCGGAGGCGGGGACTTGCCCTTCCAGGTGTACGAGCAGATTCTTTCGCGAGGCTGGAAAGTCGTCTTGCAATCCGGCACCGGGCGGCAGCGCAAGACCGTGATCGTCAATGGGCCCGGCGTTCGTCCGGTCGGTTTCTCGGAAAATGAGGCCCTGCTCCCCGTCGCTCCTCGTTCGTTCGAGGGCTACCGGCTCTTGCGCGAGTACTTCGTTTTCCCGCAGCGCTTTCTCTTCTTCCGGCTGTGCGGGTTGCGGGAGGCAATCGCGCAAATGACGGCGCCGGAATTCGACATCCTGATCCTGTGCGATCACAACGACATTCAACTCGAGAACCGCGTCGACGAGACCATGTTCGCCCTGTTTTGCACGCCGGCGATCAATCTCTTCGAAAAACGCATCGATCGCATCGCGTTGTCGGACCGCTTCTCCGAGTATCAGGTGATCGCGGATAAAACGCGCACGGTGGAATTCGAGATTTTCGATCTGCGCCGGGTGGAAGGCATCGGCAGCCTGCCCGATGAGACCTACAAGTTCACCCCGTTCTACTTCAACTATGATCGCGATTTGAATTCGCGCGCCTATTACACCCTCAACCGGGTGGAGCGCACGCTTTCAGCCCGCGAAGTGCAGCAGGGCGGAGTGCGCTACCCGGGTTCGGAGGTCTACCTGTCGCTGGTCGACGGCAACAACGCGCCGTACCACCCGGATCTGCAGCAGCTCTCCATCACGGCGCTGTGCACGAACCGGCACTTGCCCATCCAATTGCCGGTAGGAGTCGGCAAGACGGACTTCCATCTCGATACGAACGCGCCGCTGGTGGCCACGCGCGCGCTGACGTCGCCGACCGAACCGATTCCCTCGATGGCCGAGGGGGAGTTGAGTTGGCGGATCATCAATCATCTGACGCTCAATTATCTTTCGCTGGTCGACGCCAACCCTGAAGAGGGTGCGGCCGCTTTGCGCGAAATGATGCGCCTCTATGGCGAGCATCCGAATAACGCGCAGACCAACAACAGCATCAAAAAGCTCATCAACGCGCTGACGAACGTCACGAGCAAGCCCATTATCCGGCGGGTGCTCACGCCCGGGCCCATTGCGTTTGCGCGCGGCCTGGAAATCACCGTGACGGTGCGCGAGAGCGAGTTCACCGGCAACAGCGTGTTCCTCTTCGGCGCGGTGCTGGAACAGTTTTTCGCGAAGTACGTCTCGATCAATTCCTTCACGGAAACCGTGCTGCGCAGCGAGCGCGGCGAGGTCAAACGCTGGAAAGCTCACCCCGGGACCCGGGACGTGCTGTGACGGTCTGAGGAAAAGCGTCATGGATAAGCCGGTTGATCATCTGCTGGAGAAGCTGGGCGAAAAGCCGGGCGCCTTCGGCTTCTTCCAGGCGATGCGCTGGCTGCATGCGCTCGACCCGGGGATGAACCTGGGCAAGAGCCTGCGCCCACGCGATGACCGCATCCGCTTGCGCCAGGAGCCGGATTTGCGCTTTGCGGCGTCGACACTGCGCAGTTTTGTGCCGCCCAACCCTGACGAGCCTGGCCGGCTCACCGTCAATTTCCTCGGTCTGCTCGGGCCGAACGGACCCTTTCCTTTGCACGTGACCGAATACGCGCTGGAGCGGGTCAATCAGCACAAGGACACGACGCTCGTAGCTTTCCTGAACGTTTTCCATCACCGGCTGCTTTCGCTCTTTTACCGCGCCTGGGCGGTGCACCAGAAGAGCGCCGACCTGGATCGAGCCACCGGCCAGCGCGTTTCCAATTATATCGGGAGCTTCATCGGGACGGGCAACGCCGCCATGCAGCATCGCGACGACGTGGACGATGCCGCCAAGCTCTTTTTTTCCGGGCGCCTCTCGACGCAGACCAAGAACGCGGAAGGCCTCGCCGCGATTCTCAACGAGTACTTCGGCATTCCGGTCCAACTGGAGCCGTTTACCGGGCAATGGATCACGGTGCCGGAGACTGACGCCTGCCGGTTGGGCGAGTCGCCGCTGACGGGGCAGATTGGCTCGACGGTTATCGTCGGCTCGCGCGTCTGGCAGGTGCAGACGAAGTTTCGCCTGCGTTTCGGCCCGATGAAACTGCCGGAGCTGGTGCGGATGCTGCCGAATCAGGGTTCCTTCAAGCGGCTCAAGACGTGGATTCGCAACTACTGCGGCGACGAACTTTTCTGGGACGCGCGCTATGTCCTGCTCGCCAGCGAGGTGCCCACCACGCAGCTTGGCAGCGGGGGTTTTCTTGGCTGGACCACCTGGGTCAATACCCGCAAGCCCGAGCGCGACGCGGAAGACTTGCTGATCGATCCCTCGCTCAATTGAATCCGAAGCCTACTCAGCCGCCTTCAGCTTACCGCCACGTTTTCCACACCCGTAACCAAACCAAGTCATGCCTGATTTCAAACGCACCACTCTTTTCGGCAAGCTCAACAGTCTGGCTTTCAAAGCGGCCGACAGCGCCATGACCTTTTGCAAGATGCGCGGCAACCCCAGCTTCGAGCTGGTGCATTGGTTGCACGCCATCGTGCAGCAACCGCAATCGGACTTGGCCATCCTGCTCAAGCACTACGGCGCCGATTCCTCGCGGCTGGCGAGCGATTTTACGACCGCGCTCGACAAGCTGCCGCGCGGCGCCTCGGGCATCTCCGAGTTCTCGATCTACTTCGACGAGGTGATCAAGCAGGCCTGGACGTACGCAACGTTGCTTTACGGCGAGTCGCAGGTGCGCACCGGCCACATTCTTCTCGCCATGATGAAGACGGCGACCTTGCAAAGCATCCTGATGCAAATTTCGCGGGAGTTCGCCAAGGTGCGCGTCGAGGACCTGACCGACAACCTGCCGAAGCTCGTCGCCGGTTCCGCGGAAGAGAATCTGGGCGCGAACGATGGCACCAAGCTCGGCGGAAGCGCGGCCGAGGGCGCGCAAGGCGACGCCACGAACGCGCTGCCGGGCGCCAAGCAGGAAGCGCTGGATAAATACGCGGTCGACCTCACGGCCAAGGCGCGCAAAAAGGAACTCGATCCCGTCACAGGACGCGACGATGAGATTCGCCAGATCGTCGACGTGCTGATGCGGCGCCGGCAGAACAACCCGATTTTGACGGGCGAGGCCGGCGTCGGCAAGACGGCGGTGGTCGAAGGGTTCGCCATCCGGGTGGCGGCGGGCGACGTGCCGCCGGCGCTCAAGGACATCGCGGTGCGTTCGCTGGACATCGGCGCGCTACAGGCGGGAGCCGGGCAGAAAGGCGAGTTCGAGGCGCGGCTCAAGAAGGTGATCGAGGAAGTGCAAGCTTCGCCGAAACCGGTCATCCTGTTTATCGATGAGGCGCACACGCTGATCGGGGCGGGCGGAGCGGCCGGCCAGAACGACGCGGCCAACCTGCTCAAGCCGGCCCTGGCGCGGGGGACGTTGCGCACGATCGCGGCGACGACCTGGGCGGAGTACAAGAAGTTTTTCGAGAAGGACGCGGCGCTGACCCGGCGTTTCCAGGTCATCAAGGTCGAGGAACCCGATGAGCAGAAGGCGATCAACATGGTGCGCGGGCTGGTGCCCGTGCTGGAGCAGCATCACAAGGTGCAACTGCTCGACGAAGCAGTGGAGGCGGCGGTTAAGCTCTCGTCGCGCTACATTCCAGCGCGGCAGTTGCCGGATAAGGCGGTCAGTTTGATCGACACGGCCTGCGCCCGCGTCGCCATCAGCCAGCACGCGACGCCGCCGCAGGTGGAGGATTCCGCGCGGCGCATCGACGCGATGACCCAGGAGTTGGAAATCCTGGACCGTGAGACGGCGGTCGGGCGCGATCATCAGGAGCGGCACTTCGAATTGACGACTCAGTTGGCCCAGGAAAGGGAGCGCTTCGGCACCCTGGAAGCCGGCTGGAAGACCGAGAAAGAAAAGGTGGACACCATTCTGGGTCTGCGGGTGCAACTGCACGCGCTGCTGGCTGAAAGCAAAATGGCCGCCGGAAAGACGGACGGAGCGGCCGGCGCCCCGCCGGCGCCGGCGGTGGAGAGCAATGGCAACGCGGCCGCTGCGCCCGCTGCGGACTCCGCGACCGCGGAGACAGCCGTCGCGGAACCTGCCACGTCAGCCAGTGGCGGCGGCAGCACTCCCGTGCTGGAGCGCTTGCGGGCGATGGAAGGCGAGTTGCTTGCCTTGCAAGGCGAAAGCCCGCTGGTGCTGCCGAGCGTCGATGAAATCGCGGTGGCATCCGTGGTGGCGGATTGGACCGGCATCCCGGTCGGCCGCATGGTCAAGAACGAGATCCAGGCTGTCCTCAATCTGACGGACACGCTGGAAAAGCGAATCATCGGCCAGCGGCATGCCTTGGAGACGATCGCGCGCCGCATTCAGACGAGCCGCGCGCGCCTGGATAACCCGAATAAACCCATCGGCGTGTTCATGCTGGCGGGCACCAGCGGCGTCGGCAAGACGGAGACCGCGCTCACGCTGGCGGAGGCGCTCTACGGCGGGGAGACGAACGTCATCACAATCAACATGAGCGAGTTCCAGGAGGCGCACACCGTTTCCACGCTCAAGGGCGCGCCTCCCGGGTACGTCGGCTACGGCGAAGGCGGCGTGCTGACTGAAGCCGTGCGGCGGCGACCCTATTCGGTCGTCTTGCTCGACGAGGTGGAGAAGGCGCATCCGGACGTGCACGAGATGTTCTTCCAGGTCTTCGATAAAGGCTGGATGGAGGACGGCGAGGGCCGCTTTATCGATTTCAAGAACACGATCATCCTGCTGACGACCAACGCCGGCAGCGACCTGATCATGAACATGTGCAAGGACCCGGACCTCGCACCGGATGTCGAGAGCCTGACGAAGGCGTTGCGGGCGCCGTTGTTGAAGATCTTCCCGCCGGCGCTGCTCGGGCGGCTCGTCGTGGTGCCTTACTATCCGCTGAGCGATGTGATGCTGCGTTCGATTATCCAGTTGCAGCTCAACCGCGTGGTCAAGCGGGTGGCGGATAACCAGGAGATCACGCTGACCTATAGCGATGAAGTGGTGCAACTGATTGCCAGCCGTTGTACGGAACTGGAAAGCGGCGGCCGCATGGTGGACGCCATCATCACGCAGACGCTCTTGCCGGAAATCAGCCGTGCCTTGCTCGAGCGCATGATCCAGGGCACGCCGGTCAAGAAAATCGAAGTGGGGGTGAAGGACAGTAATTTCGCTTACAACTTCGAGTAAGGCGGTTAAGAGATCAGGCGATAATGTCCGCGGCCCCTCCTCAGACCCTTGGAACGGAACCGTCTGCCGCTGCGGCGGGCGTGCTTCCGGGCGTGCTCAATGGGCACGATCGCAGGTCCCAGGCTACGAATGGACCGGCCGGACAGCACCGCCAGGTGGTGCGCCACAAGAAGAAGCATCCGCACCAAGCAGCCAAGTACGTGTTCCCGCTGCGCACCGGCGACCTGGCCGTTTCTCCCGGCCAAATCACATTCGAGGCGGAGGGAACCGAGCAGGAGAGCAGCCCTTATTTTAGCCGCAAGATCATCTGGCCGGGCACCGCCGCCGATGGTGTAGGCAAAGGTTCCGGCGTGACGATCGGGCGCGGTTATGACATGGGGGATCGCACCGAAAAGGAAGTGACCACTGATCTGACGGCGGCGGGTATGGACGCGAAAACTGCCGCGGCCTTTGCAAAGGGCGCGGGCCTCCAGGGTCCCGGTACCGACGACAAATCCGCCGAAGGTTTCGTCAAGAATCATCGAGCCGAATTAGGTACGATCACGACGGCCGTGCAAAAAAAGCTGTTTCAGGCCATCTACCCGTCTTACGCTGCCAAAGCGAGGGAGCGGTACCACTTTCACGCCACGCATAAGGCGGTGCAGTGGGAGTTGTTGAAGGCGCCGATTCGCGACGTGCTGGTCGACTTCGTTTACCAAGGCTTCGGCCAGGAGAAGAAGGGTTACGGCCGCCCGTTGCAGGCCGGCATGAACAATGATTACCAGGAGCTAATCGACTATATTCACGGCAGCGCCACCATGCGCGGGTACGAAGCCGGCCGGCATCGCGCCGATTACCTCACCGCCGCGCAAGCAGCCGAGAAAATCGCCCTGCCCAAGCCATTGCTCGCTCCCCCGCGTTAGGCCGCTCGTCCCTCCCACTCTTTGTTGTTGGCATTAGTTCTCCCGCTCTCCCGACCGCCATGGCCTCACCCACGCAAAGCAATCAGACCCTGGCGATCAACACGCCGCTGGGCGACGACAAGGTCCTGATTGTCAGCGCGGCGATCACCGAGCAGATGGGCCGCCTCTTCGAGATGGAGGTCGAGCTCGCCAGCGATGACCCGAACCTGGATTTCTCCAAGGTCGTCGGCGGCAACGCCACCATCCGGCTCGAAATTGCCGACAAGCAGACCCGCTACTTCAACGGTTATATCAGCCGCTTCGTGCAAACGGACGCCAATGGCGTGGGCAGCAGCTATCGCGCGACGCTGGTGCCCTGGCTCTGGTTTCTGACGCGCACCTCGGATTGCCGGATCTTCCAGCAAAAATCCGTGCCGGACATCATCAAACAGGTTTTCAAGGATCAGGGCTTCTCCGATGTCAAAGACTCACTGACCGAAACCTACAAGCCCTGGGATTATTGCGTGCAGTATCGGGAAACGGATTTCAACTTCGTCAGCCGCCTGATGGAGCATGAAGGCATCTACTATTTCTTCGAGCACGAGAATGGCAAACACACGCTCGTGCTGGCAGACGCCAGCAGCGCGCACAAGACTTATACCGGTTACGACAACGTGCCTTTCCGCAACGCGCGCGGCTCGACGACCCTGGAGGGCCTGGCCAGCTTTACGCTCGAGCAGGAGGTGCAGCCCGGCACCTATGCCATCAATGATTTCAACTTCGAGACGCCGAAAAGCTCGCTGCTGGCGCAATCCAACATCCCGACGCAGAGCGCCCAGTCGACGTTTCAGATTTACGATTATCCCGGCGATTACAGTGATCAATCCGCCGGCAGCGAATACGCCAAGATCCGGATCGAGGAATTGCACACGCAGTACGAGATCGTGCATGGCGCCGGCAACCCGCGCGGTCTCGCGACGGGGTATACATTCAGCCTGACGGGCTTCCCGCGGCGGGACCAGAACCGCAAGTATCTGGTCACATCAGCCTCCTATGCGCTGACGGCCCAGAAGTACTCGGCGCAAGGCACCAGCGCCGGCGAGAACGAACTCTTCGCGTGCAGCTTTACCGGCATCGACGCGACCAAGCCCTTCCGGGCCGCGCGGATCACGCCCAAGCCGCTGATCCAGGGACCGCAAACCGCCATCGTCGTGGGCGCGAGCGGCGACGAAATCTGCACGGACAAGTACGGGCGCATCAAGGTGCAGTTCCACTGGGATCGCTACGGCAAGGCGGATGAAAACTCGTCCTGCTGGGTGCGGATTTCGCAGGCCGCCTGGGCGGGCAAAAAGTGGGGCGCGATGTACATCCCGCGGGTCGGGCAGGAAGTTATCATCGAGTTTTTGGAAGGCGACCCGGACCGGCCGATTGTGACCGGACGTGTCTACAACGCGGACGCCATGCCGCCCTACGATTTACCGGGGGAAAAGACCAAGACCACGCTCAAGTCATCCTCCAGCCTGGGCGGCGCGGGCTTCAATGAACTGCGTTTCGAGGACAAGAAAGGGTCGGAGCAGGTTTTTATCCATGGCGAGAAGGATCTCGACATCCACATCAAGAACGATCGCAAGGAAACGATCCTCAACGACCGGCATCTCGAGGTGACCAACAACAAGTTCGAGAAGATCGGCGCGAACCGGCACGAACAGGTGGCCACCTCGCACTTCGAAAAGATCGGGACGGACCACAACCTCGATATCGGCGGCAAGCAAGCGGTCCACATCACCGGCAGCCAATCGATCGGGGTGGATTCGGACATGATCCAGGAGGTCGGCGGCAACTATTCCCAGAAGGTGACCGGCAAGTTCTACTTGTCCGTCACCGGCGATCTCGTCATCGAGTCCGCGGCCAGCATCACGATCAAAGTCGGCGGTTCGAGCATTGCCATCGATCCTTCCGGGATTGCGCTGCAGGGGACGACGATCAAGATTACGGCGGATTCGAGTTTGGAGATGACGGGCGCAACAACCAAGGTCGCCGGCACGGGACAGATGCAGGTGCAAGGCGCCGTGGTGCAGGTCAGCGGCGATGCTACGACGACCATCAAGGGCGGCGTCGTGATGATCAACTAACAGAAAAGGAGCACGCGCCTATGCCATCCCCCAAAAGCGGCACAGCCGGTTCGCTGGTCAAGCCCACCGCGCCCAAGGATCCGATCGACGCGGACGACGCCAAACCTGGGTCGACGCAGGATGCGTCGAATTCCGGCTCGAAATCCGGCAGTGCCGGGTCCTCGGTCAAGGTGGCGGCCATGAACGTGCCGGAGCACAAGCCGGGCGACACCCCGGAAAAGAAGTCCTGGATCGAATTGCAGTTGGTTTATGAATCCAACGGCCTGCCCGTGGCCGGGATGCAGTACGAGGTCACCTTGCCGGACGGGAAAACCATCGCCAGCGGCAGCACCGACGAGAAAGGCCTCGCCCGGGTGGACTGCATCGATCCGGGCACCTGCCAGATCAGTTTTCCCACGCTCGACAAAGAGGCTTGGGAGGATGCTTGAACCGGGAGAACGGCCAAATTTGTAAACACCAGCCATGATGACGACGATGATGACGATGACAGGGCCCCGCGTTTTCTACGCGCCGGACGACGGCGGCGGCAGCGGCGATGAGGGGCAGACCGTGCAGGTCGGCTCCCAGGACAGCTTTCTGAATATCGCCAAGCGGAATGGTTTCTATTGGTCGACGCTGTGGAATCATCCGAACAATTCGCAACTGAAAAGCCAGCGTAAGGTGCCGGAGGTTTTGCAGGCGGGAGATAACGTTTATGTCCCGAAACTGGAGCCGAAAAAGGTGCCAAAACCCACGGAAGCCCGGCACAAGTTCAAGCTCAAGGGAGAGCAGGCGACTTTCAAGATCCGGCTCAAGCAACTTGGCCAACCGCGGGCCAACGAGGATTACGTCCTGGTCATCGACGGGATCATCAAGACCGGCAAGACGGACGCGGACGGCAAGATCGAGACGGACATCGCCAACGATGCGGTCGGCGGTGTGCTCAAGCTGCTCAATGGCAAGGAGCAAATCCCGATCAGCATCGGCCGGCTGGACCCGTCGGACTCACCCAGCGGCGTGTTGCAGCGGCTGGTGAACCTCGGCCATACCATCGATCCCAGCGACGATCCCACCCAGATGCCCGCTGCCATGCTCAAGGCGTTCCAGGCCAAGAATCAACTGCCCGTCAACGGTCTGTTCGACGCCATCACCAAGGGCAAACTGCAAGATCTCCACCAAGCTTAGGAAAGGCTCTCTACCCATGTTCGGCTCGGACACCTTAACTTCCGCCATGGACACGGCGAGCCAGATGCTCGCCGGGGGCTCGAGCAACGCGGGCACGCCGACCACCGGGAAGCCGCATTGGGTGCAGGGCATCCACATCGACACGTTGGACCCCGACGTGGGTGGCACCTCGGCGGCGACGCTTTTGAATGAGCTCGATCTGAACCACCTGCTCGAGTTCATCCATTTCGGCATCGTGCATACCTCGTACTCGAACTTTTTTACTCATCCGAGCTACAAAGATTCCGAGAAGGAGGACAAGATCCTCGATAAATCCCGGCCGCGCGCCATCCAATTCCGCTCCGCGCTGCTCCGCGAGACGATCCTGCTGAGCCTGTTCATGGAATGCACGCAGACGGTTTTGCAGGCGCGCGACGATGCCAAGGGCGCGTTGGGCACGGCCATGAACGTCATCGGTTCGCTGACCGGGTTCGGGGGCGGCGGTTCCGGGCAAACCACGCCGGCGGACTTGAACTCGCCGATCCAGGAAGTGGTCGCCGCGGCCAAGCCGCTCCTGGCTGAAAACATCACTTACCCGATTACCCACAAAGCGGGGATGGACCTCAATCAGGCGCGGGCGGATTACCGCGCCATCCTGAAGAAAATCAGCGGCGAAAAACCGACTTCGGACGGCCCCAGCAGCTTGCTGGGAAAGTTGCCGGGCCTGAGCGGCGCGGCGGGGCCCATGGGTGACATCATCAGCCTGGCGCAGGGCATCGCCTTCAAGTCGGAGGACGTGAAGGTCAAGTTTTTCGTGAACATCGCCATTCAGCAGGAGCCGCAGATCGAGACGGCGTGCAACGCCATGACGCTGAAAGCGATCTCCGATCTGATCAACCCGGTGCTGCCGGTCTGGTTTGGCGATCCGAACGCCAAGCCGACCGATTCCACCTGGACGGACGCGCCGGCCAGTCCGCTCTCGCCGAGCAGCGATCCGCTGCTCGGCAAGATCATCAATCCCGTCGCGAACACGGTTACCCAGGGAAGGGACACCGCGGTGGGAGCGGCCAACAAGGTAAAAAGCTTCTTTGAAAACCCGACGCCGCCGACGCCGCCGCCCGGGACGGATTTCTTGAGTCAGGCGTTCGAGGTGCCGAAGACCGCGCCTGGCAAGCAAGACCCGGTGCCGATGGATATGGCGGCCTTGAGCGTGCAGGCGTTTATTGACGCGCTCGATTTGAAGCCGCCGAAGATCAACAGCTTCTGTGCGAGCTTGATCAGCACGATCTTCGGCGTGGCGTTGGACTTCATCCACGGGACTTACGAGGCGCTTCTAGTGCGGGATCCGCAAGCGGTCATCACGGACGCCGATTTGTACGCGGCGGCCATTCAGGAGTTGAAGATTGTCGACCGGCTCAAGGCGCTGGCCTTGGATAAAGTCTCGTTTATCCAGAAGGCGAAAGATTTTACCCTCAACGCGCCGATGGGTTACTCGGTGCGCCCGGGTGACCTGCTCGACAAAGGCGCGACCAAGTTGGACGACCTGATCGACCAGAAAATCGCGCCGGTGATGGACGACGCGCTCAAGCACGCCATGAAGGATCTGGCCAAGCAGTTGGACTTGGGCCGGCAGGACGGCAACACCACCAGTTGCCTGACCATGGAGTTTTACCTCGGGCGGCTGCCGTGGACGCAAGCCAGCTTGTTTTGCAACCTGTTCTTCCCGTTTTGGGACGCTTTGCTGCAATGCTTGATGGGCGTCGTGGATCCGGCGACGGCCTCCATCCTAAAGACGCTGACGGGGCTGGCGAGCAAGGCCAAAGGGATCGTGGATACGGCCCGGGATGACGTCGCCAAGGCGCAGGCGCTCAAGACGGCGGCGGACAACACCATTTCCAAGCTCGGCTCCGGCGTGAGTCTGCTGGACCCGAGCCAGGTCGGCAGCCTGGGCGATGGTTACGGCGCCGCCACCAAGGCCAAGGCGGCCCAGACGACGGGGCCGACGATTGATCGTGGCAACTTCACCTTGCCCGTGACGGGCCGGACCAAAACGGGGACCGGCGCGGAGGTTCCGCAGTCGCCGGATTATGATCAGGTGTTGCCCACCCATCAGTGGGGTAACGCGGATCCGCCCCCGACACCGAAGGATCCGAATGCGGACCCCAACGCGGCTCCGGCCGCGGCGGACGGAAGCAAGTAGGATTCAGCGCGAATCAAATACTCGTGTAGCCGCGGCGCCAGCGGCTTCAGAGCCGTCCCTACTTCCCGCTTTGGTTTAGATCAAGCCTACGCTCTGGAACGAGTGCGAGGGCAGGATCGTCTGGATATTCGGGTTGCCCAGGTGCGTCCGCACGATCTCTCCCAGCACATCGCGGAAATCCGTGGTGTGCAGCAGATCGCGCTTCTCGTGCAGTTGCTCCGGCAGCAAGCCCGGCCAGCGGCCGATGACATTGCGCGGACCGTTGCCACTCGCGGCCAGGACCGGGCCGCCCATCGCGAACATGCAATTCGCCCAACCATGATCCGTGCCGCCGGTGCCGTTCTCCGCCGCGGTCCGGCCGAAATCGCTCAACGTCACGACCAACACGTCGTCCAGCTTGTTTTGCAGGTCCGCCGCGAACGCCGCCAGCGAGTCCGCCAATCCCTTGACGAGTTTGCCGTAATTGCCTACGCCTTCCTGCGCGCCACCCTGGTTCTGATGGGTATCCCAACTGCCGTAATCGACTTCCACCACTTCCAGGCCGATGCCCGCCTTAATCAGCCGGGCCACTTGTTCGAGACGTAGGCCGAGGTCGCTGGTCGGGTATTTGGCGGCGGGAGTGTAGGGACGGCTCGTGATGGCTTTCAGCTCCTGGATGCCTTCGAAAGTCGTCTGCGCCGTCTGCGAAAGCAGATCACGGGCGGAACGCGCGTCATCCGCGCCCGCCGCTGCCGCCGGGGCGGGTTGATGGGCCGCGGCCGCGGCTGCCGCCACGCGGGGATCGCAGCAATAGGCGTGCTCCAGGGCGGCGGCGATGCGGTCCTGCGAATCCGGCGCGAAGCCTTTTTGCTTCTCCGGGAATAAACCCAGGTCCGTAATGCCGCGGACCGAAAACGCCGGCGCCCGTCCGCGCAAGATCCGGGGCAAGGCGTCCCCGATGCTGACGGCGCGAATCGGTCCATGGCCTTCGCTGGTGAGCAAATGGCGGTTCAGCCAGCCGTCCGAATTGATCGTGTTGCCGCTGACGCCGGTTTCCCAGGTATCCTGTTCTTCGAAGTGCGAGCGGGTGTTCCGATCGTAGCCGACCGCCTGCAAGGCGACGGCCTGGCCGTTCTTGAAGAGAGGAGCCAGAGCCGCGGCATCGGGATGCAGGCCGAAGAAGCCGTTCAGATCGATGATCCCATTCGGCTTGCCGGGCTGCGGGAGCGCGATCTGATGGCGCAGCTTGTAGTAGCCGGGATCCGCAAACGGCACGACGAAGTTCAGTCCGTCCATGCCGCCGCGCAGGAAGATGACCACCAGCGTCTTGTCGCGTCGCACGCGCTGGAGGTTGTTCGGATCCAGCCCGGCTTCGGCCAAAAGGCGGAGCGGAGTCACCCCGCAGTAAGCGGCCAGGGCGGCGGACGATTTCAGAAAAAAGCGGCGGGTAACGTTCATGATGGTGCGAGTTCTGGGCGGGCTAAATGGACTAACGCAAACTGGTTTCCGGCAACAAACTGACGAAGATCAGCGCTTGCTGCATGTCTTCCGGACGGCCTCGACCGAGGACATCCAGAGCAGCCTGGTTCGAGCCGGACGAGAGCAATCGCCCCGTCAGACGCACGGCGGCCAGATCGACAAAGCGTTGCGCCGGATCGACGGCGGCGGTTTCCACGTGGTTGAGGTCGTTTTCCAGCGGCGTTGGGGGAGGGGTTTGCCAGGCCGCCGGCACGAGACGGCCCAGCGGCGCCGTCTGCGTCTGCATAAAGCGCCAGCGTTGCAGCAGCGCGTTTGAATCCGCATAAGCGCCGCTGTTTTCCGGATAGCCATCGGGCGTGACCCGGTCGAATAGCCCCATGCCGCTGTGCTTGAGGAAGCCCTCCAGCAACTCCGGCTTGATGGTCTGTTCCTCCGGCAGGCCGGCCTGGAGGCTGGCGGCCCGGCAGAGCCGGGCGGCCCGCATGCTGTAGTCGAAGGGCGAGGCCACCTTCTGCGGCGCGCTCCAGAATTCCGGATCGCTCACCATCGTAAACAGGACGACCCGCATGTCGCCGCCGGATTCCAGGAACGTCCTGGCCAGATGGTTGACCAGGGCGTCCGGGGCCGGCACGCTGACGTAATGCTCGGCCAGTTTGCGGCAAACGTGCTGGGCGGTGCTGGGGTGCGCGGCCAGCATTTCGAGCGCGAGCTGGATCCGGTCGTAGCGCCCGGCCGGGGTGGCGGCGTCAAACTCCAGGCCGAGCACCTGCCGCGCCTTGCCGTCGTTGAGCGCGGGCACGAAGCGCCAGTCGCGGATGACGCCGGCTTCGTTGCCACCGTTTTTCGCCACCAGATGCATGGTGGCGCCGGCTTCGGGCAGAGTCGCTTCATCCGCGAGGGTCCAGCCGTTGAGTACCTTGGCCAGCTCGGTCACATCGGTCTGTTGATAGCCACCGTGCACGCCTAGGGTGTGCAGTTCCATGATCTCGCGGGCGTAGTTCTCGTTGATCTTGTTCGCGTAGCTCTTTTCCTGGTCCAGATAGGTCAGCATGGCCGGGCTGTGGGCGCTGGCCTCCAGCAAATCAGCGAATGGGGCGACGCCCAGGGTGGAAAAGGCCAGGTGCTCCTTCCACTTCGGAATGGATTTGGTCTTGTTGATCCAGGTGGAGAAGTGGTTTTCCGCCCAGGCGGTAAACCGGGCGCGGACCGGGTTGCTCGTGTTCGTCCATTCGTCCAGCGCCCGCATGACGGTCTGGTAGTCGTCATCCATGTGGCTGTACCGCGTGCAGGCGTTCTCCAGCGCCGTTTGTTCCGCCGGATCACTCAGGTAGGGCGCCAGCAAACGCGACGCCAGCCAGTTGGACTCGCCTTGGGTCAGAATGGCCGCGAGTTCCTTCGGCTCCGGGCCGAAGGCCAGCCGGTCCAGCAGCCAGACGGCGCGCTGGTACGGTCCTCGCGCCGCGGGAGGCTGCGCCAGGACGGTGAGCAGGCGGTCGGGCGAATCCACCGTCTGGCCAGTGGCTACGGTGGCCCGCACGGTGAGCCGGTGATCGCCCGGCGTGATGCCGCGCAAAACCAGCGGAAAGACGAGCGGCTCCGTGGTCCCGGGGCCGCGCAACTTCGTGTGCTGCAACTGTCCGTCGAGCATGAGATCGGCCGATTCCACCGGCACCGTCCCGCCGGCAATCTTCACCACGACGGCATCCGCGGCGCAAACCTGAGCGCTGTTGGCCGGGTAAACGATGTTCAACTGCGGGGCGCTGCCTGGCAACAGCGGAGGCAAGGCGGCGACCGGCGCCGGGTTGTGCAGGCCACCCGTGACGAGGGCCGGTTTGGGCAGGGCGGGGGCGTGCGCGGGAGTCGCTGCGGCAACTGGAGGAGGAACGTCGCCGACCCGGGCCAATTCGTAGCTATCGAGATAGAGATTGCGGTTCTCCTTGGCCTGATTGAAACCGTTGTTGAAGACGACGGTGAGGAGTTGGGGGCCGGCGTCGAGCGGCACCGGCGCGCCGACCGGCACGCGATCGTACTTGGATCCGACCAGCCGCACGAGGCCGTCCGGCGCTTCGTTGCTGTTAAGAAACAAAGCGAGCGACGGATAAGCGCCACCGCCGAACTCCCCGCGCGCCCGCACCATGAGCTGGTATTCGCCGGGAGCCTTGACGATGAACGGCAAAGTCCAGCCGCGGCCCGGATTATGGATGTTCTTGCCGCCCGAGGCCAGGGGATCGGGGAACACCCCGGGTTGCTGGATGCCGAAGTAAACCGGGCGCGCCGGCGCGTAAAGCTCCTTGGTGATCCCCATGACTTCGGGGCTCTCGCATTCGCCCGTCCAGACGCTGTCCGCCGGCGGCGCGCCGACTTGCACGGACAAGGGAGCGCTTTCCCAATGCCCGCTGCCCGCCCCGCCATAGCCGGCGCGGCTCGCCACCGCCACCAGGGGCAAATTACCCGCGGGCAAACCGGCGGCCGGGACGCTGAACTGAAACTCCCGCTCCGGCCCGTTATCAGGAGGCGTCGCGCTGATCGCATCCAGCAAAGTGCCGTTCGGCAGGCGCAACTGCACCTTCAGTGGCGGCGCTTCGGGAATGGCCGGCGCTCCGGCGGTAAACCAGCCGTCCGGCTGCGCCGCCGGTACGCTGTCAAACATCGTCACGCCCACCGCGAACTGCCCCCAAACCGTCGCCCCAGGCATTGGCGAGATGATGTGTGGGCGCCGTGATTCCGGATCCAGCTTGGCGTTGGCCGCCTCCGCCGGATCCGCTTTCACCTGGAGATCGAGGGTCGGTCCGCCGAAAATCTGGACCCGTGTGCGGCCTGCCTGCAACGCCTGCACGCGCAGATAAGCGGTCTGTTCACCCGCCAGAAACATCGGAGCGCGGAGCACCGCGACCGTGCGTGGGTCCGCCACGGCGGCCGTGAACGTGGTGTCGGTCTCAGCCGCCGCCTTCAAATGCACCGGGATGACCTGGGTATGGCCGAGCCAAAGAACGGTGGTCTTGGTCAGGAAACTGACATCCGCCGCGTTGGGCGCCGCGCCGGCCACCGTTGGGCCGGCCAACAAGCTCGCGAACAGGGCAAAAGCCTGCCACGGACGCGCGGGGAAAAAGGTCGGACGCATGCGGCGCAAGTCAGGAAGCAAGCTCGAAAGAAGCCTAGAGCAGAGACAGGACGGGAGTAAAGTCGATTCCAAGCACGGCGACCGTCGGCACCGGAGTCGGCACAACGAGCCTGCCAACCAACGGCAGAACCGAAAGTTGCAGCTTTTTTTGGGAGGATGCGGCCGGGCCAGCCGTTTCCCGGCGGCGTGATCCTTCCGCTTGACGAGCAGAATCGGCTGGATGTACCCTTTCCGCTCTGCCGTCGACCGGTGACGATCTGCCTGGGAATTAGGGTAAGGCATCCCACTGGCCGGTCACCCTCTTTCGAGCAGCAACCTGGCCGGACGCAAACGACGTGGATACATTCTTTTCCGATTACCGGCCGGAAGGATTTTTTGACGAGATGTTCAGCGGGCCGGCCGAGGTGCGGCCGCACTACCGCAAGCTGCTCGAGCGCTTCCAGAACATGGATCGCGGCGAGTTCGAGCGGAAACGCAGTTTGGCCGAGACGTCCTTTTTGACGCAGGGCATCACCTTCACGGTTTACAACGACGATAAGGGCACGGAGCGCATCTTTCCGTTCGACCTGGTGCCGCGCATCATCCCACGGGACGAATGGGAGACGCTTGAGCGCGGGCTGACCCAGCGCATCATCGCGCTGAACCTTTTCCTGCACGATATCTACCACGACCAGCGCATCCTCAAGGAAGGGGTCATCCCGCGGGAATACGTCTTGAGCGCAGCGCATTTCCGGCCGGAGTTCATGGGCTTCGACGTGCCCAGGAACATCTATATCCACATCTGCGGGACCGATCTGATCCGGGACAAGGATGGCCGCTATCTGGTGCTGGAAGACAACGGCCGCTGTCCTTCCGGCGTCTCCTACGTCCTGGAAAACCGGCAGGCGATGAAGCGCGTCTTCCCCGGGCTTTTCTCGCGTTATTCCGTCCGGCCAGTCGACGATTACGCGCAAAGCCTCCTCAACGTCCTGCGCTACATCGCGCCCGAGAAACGGCAAGCCAACCCGACCGTCGTTCTGCTGACGCCCGGAGTGTATAACTCGGCCTATTTCGAGCATTCCTTCCTGGCGCGGTCGATGGGCATCGAGATCGTGGAAGGGCGCGACCTTTTGGTGGAAAACGGCTCGGTCTTCATGAAGACCACCAAGGGCATGAAACCCGTCGACGTGATTTACCGGCGTATCGACGATGATTTTCTCGATCCGGAGGTTTTCCGCCCGGATTCGCTGCTTGGAGTGCCGGGCATTGTCAACGCCTACAAGCGCGGCAACGTCAGCCTGGCCAACTCGATCGGCACCGGCGTGGCCGATGACAAGGCCATCTATTATTTCGTGCCCCGGATGATCAAGTTCTACCTGGGCGAAGATCCGATCCTGCCCAACGTGGAAACCTACCTTTCGGCGGAAGAGAAGGACCGGCAGTTTATCCTAGAACATCTGCCCGAGCTGGTTGTCAAGGCGGCCAACGAAAGCGGCGGGTACGGCATGTTGATCGGAACGCAGGCTACCAAGGAGGAAATCGAGGCGTTCCGGCAAAAGATCATCGAGAACCCGCGCAACTACATCGCGCAGCCGGTGGTGGCGCTGTCCCGGTCGCCCTCCTATTGCGGGGAGAGCCTGGAAGGGCGGCACATCGATTTGCGGCCTTATATTTTGTATGGCGAGAAGATCACGATTATCCCGGGCGGGCTGACCCGGGTGGCGTTGCGCAAGGGTTCACTGGTGGTGAATTCGTCGCAAGGCGGCGGCAGCAAGGACACTTGGGTGCTGGAAGAGTAGGGCGGCGCGGGCGAATCCTTTGAAACATGTTAAGCCGAGTCGCGGAATGCCTCTATTGGATGAGCCGCTACATCGAGCGGGCGGAGAATAACGCCCGCATCCTCGATGTAAATCTACAGCTCATGCTCGATTTCGAGGGTCAGTCGGAAGAAGCCGTCCGGCAGCATTGGGCGCCGATCATCAACTCGCTGGAAGAACAGGAACTCTTCCACTCGTTTTACAAGCAGGCGGACGGGGAATCGGTGGTGGAATTCGTGACCTTCGAAGCCAAGAACCCGAACTCGATCTATTCCTGCCTGAGCCGGGCGCGGGAAAACGCGCGGACGGTGCGCGAGCAGATTCCTTCCGAGATGTGGGAGGAGATCAATTCGCTTTATCTCTTTCTCGGCTCCAAGGCCGCGCGCGAACTGTTTCATTCGAGCACGTATGAATTTTACAAACGGGTGCTGGAAGGCTCGCACCAGTTTATCGGGTTGACCGATGCGACCATGACGCACGGGGAGGGCTGGGATTTTTGCCAACTCGGCAAGTACATCGAGCGGGCGGACCGGACCTCGCGGATTCTGGACGTGAAGTATCACATCCTGCTTCCCAGCGGGGAGCGGGTGGGCGGCAATGTGGACACGATCCAGTGGATGGCGGTGCTGCGTTCGTGCAGCGCGCTGGAAGCGTATTGCAAGCTGTATGTCGGGCAGGTCGCGCCCTGGAAGGTGGCGGAGTTTTTGATCCTGCATGAAGAGTTTCCGCGCGCCTTGCGTTTCTGTGTGCGCCGGGCGGATGCGGCCTTGCATCGCATCAGCGGGACGCCGGAAGAACGCTTTTCGAACGAGAGCGAACGGCTTTCAGGTCAATTGCGCAGCGATCTCGATTACAGCACGATTTCAGAGATTTTTGCCTACGGGTTGCATCAATATCTGGATCGGTTGCAACTGCGGTTGATGCAGATCAACGATGCGTTGCACGAGGCCTATTGTCAGGACGCGGTGCAATGGCAGGCGCAGTCGCAGAAGCAATCCGGCGGCGGTGCGCAGAGCCAGTCGCAGTCGCAGAGCCAGTTTCGGCGTTAAAGACGAGTGATCGACCCACGAGTGACAGATTTGTCACAATCAACACCTAGAGTTCGCCAATATCTGTTGCCACTATGCGTGGTAGCAGATGAAACGATTTCGCACCGGCTGGATTTCTGATCTCCACCTGGGCACGCGCGGCTGCAACGCAGAGGCCGTCCTACATTTCCTGCGTTATTACGATTTCGAGACCCTCTATATCGTGGGCGATTTGCTGGACGTCTGGAGTCTGCGCCGCAGCCGCTACTGGCCGCAGGCGCACAATGACGTCGTGCAGAAAATCCTGCGCAAAGGCCGCAAGGGGACCAAGATTATTTACATCCCGGGCAACCACGATGAGATGCTGCGCGAGCACCTCGGCGAGTACGGCAGCCTGAGCCTCGCCCGGCGCGCGTTGCACGTCACCGCTGACGGCCGCCGGTTGTTGATCATCCATGGGGACGAGTTGGATACCGTCATCCAGAATGTGAAGTGGCTCGCGTATATCGGCGACGTCGGTTACCAGTTTTTGCTCAGGCTTAATCAGCCGGTGAATTACCTGCGGCGGTTAGGCGGGTTCGGCTATTGGTCGTTGAGCGCTTACGTCAAACGCGAGGTCAAGAACGCCGTTTCGTTCATCGGCGAATTCGAACAGGCGGTGGTGCGGTACGCGAAGCAATACCAGGTGGATGGCGTGCTCTGCGGACACATCCATTGGGCGGCGGACCGGGAGATCAACGGCGTCAGTTATTACAATTGCGGCGATTTCGTCGAGAGCTGCACGGCGGTGGTGGAGCATTTCGACGGCTCCATCGAGCTTTTGACCGGCCTCTACGGCGAACCGGGCGAGGCGGCGGAGGAGTTCAGCGACGCGGAAGAACCCGCCGCGCCGGAGGAGTTGCTGGTGCACGCCGGTTCCTTCGCCCGGTAGGCCCGCGTCCCGCGGCGTTCAGCGCATCAGGCCCAGATACCAGCGCACGAGATCCGGCCCGGCAAACATCCAAAGGATCGCGCCGGCGGATAGGTACGGCCCGAAGGGCACGCGCAGCGAACGCGCCTTCGGCCCCAGCAGCAGCAAGCCCAGCCCGAACACCGAGCCGATCAAAGACCCGGCCGCCACGGTAAAGAAAACCGCTTTCCAGCCGAGGAAAGCCCCGATCCCGGCGATAAACTTGACGTCGCCCAACCCCATCGCCTCCCGCGGGAAAACGAACTCCCGCAACGTGCCGGAAAACGCCTCCAGCGTGTCGAGCCGGTAGACCGTGCCCGCCAGGTCGACGCGGTCAAAGTAACAATCCAGCACAGTCTCCCTGTGTTCCCGGCCCGCCAGCGTGAGTCGGTCGCATTGGAGCACCAGTCGATCCTTTTCGCGGCTGAAGAACTCGCTCCAGACGTCGACCTCGGAACCTATCGTCAGTGCGGCGTCGCCGCTCTCCGTCGGGCGCCAGGAAAACGGCAGCGGCTCTGGCAGGACGACCCGTTTTCGCCCAAAGGCCAGCTTGCCGGCTTCCACTACCGCCCGCAAAAGCGCGTATCCCGCGACCGCGCCAACCACCGACCAGAGCAACGCCCGCGCGTGCGAAGTTTCGCCCATCAACGGCGGGATGGCTCCACTGAGCAGCACGCCCGCGCCAACCAATCCGAGCGTGATCTCGTCCGGGATGATGAAATGATCGAAGTCGATGAATGTCGCCACGATGACCAGCGCCACGAAAATCCAGTAGGGCAACGCCAGGATCCACACCTCGCTGAAACGCAGCCAGACGGCCGTGAAAAGCACCGATGTCAGCAGTTCCACCAGCGGATAGCGGATGGAGATCGGTTGGCGGCAATTCGCGCAACGCCCCCGCAGCCATGCCCAACTGACCAGCGGCAGGTTGTAGTACCAGGGGATCTGCGCCCGGCAGTGCGGACAAAACGACCGCTTCGGTTCATTGACCGAGAGATCGAGCGGCAGCCGGTAAATGCAGACGTTCAGGAACGAACCAACGATAGCGCCCAGCACGAACGAAAAGGCGGCGAACAGGTCGTTGTAAAGAGCGTACGGAAGCGTCAGCGGATTTTCTCCTTTTTCTCCTCGCGCTCTTCCTGCAAGCGCCGCAGCTCGCGGCTGAGTTGCAGTTGGATGCTGTCGACCTCTGCCGCGTTGCCAGCTAGGCGCGCCTTTTGCAATTGCGCTTGCAGGAAGACTTCGCGCTCGGCGATCTTGGCCGTGTACAAATTGTCGATCTCCGCCAGGGCGTGGCGTTGAGCATCGGTCAGCTTGGCGCTGGGCGCCTGCTTTTCCAGGCGTTCCATCGCGAGTTCGTAAGCCGATTTCATGGGAGGAGGGACGCAGCCAGTTTGGCCGTTGCCGGGGCCGCTTTCAACCCCTAAGATGCCGCTCCCCGATGACCGAGCGCACCCCCATCCGGCTGATCAGCACCGATTTCGATGGCACGCTGGTCGAGCACGACAACCCCGCGCCGTACGCGCCGTTGCTGATCGAGGTGTTGCACGCCTTGCGGCGCCAGGGTGTGCGCTGGGCCATCAACACCGGGCGGACCATGCCGATGCTGCGCGAGGCGTTGCAAACCTTTGGCCTGCCCATCCAACCGGATTTTGCCCTGACCAGTGAACGGGAAATTTACCGCCCGGTCCCTGACGGCAACGGCACCGAGTGGGAAGATTACGGCGATTGGAACGAACGATGCGCGCGGGTGCACCGGGCGTTTTTTGCCGAAGCCGCGCCGGTTTTCGCTGAAATCGTGGCGTTCTTGCAGCGGGAGACCAGCGCCCGTCCGATCTACGATCTGCAGGCGCGCGGCGCGGAAGGCATCCCGGAACTCGCCGGTTTGGTGGCGCAGGATGAACGCGAGATGGACGGGATCGTGCGTTTCCTGGAGACGCTCAAGCCGCGGCTGCCAGACCTGGGGTACCAGCGCAACACCATCTATCTGCGCTTCTGCCACGCGGCCTACGATAAGGGCGTCACGCTGGCGGAACTGGGGCGCTTGCTGGAAGTTCCGCCGGCCGCGCGGTTCGCGATCGGAGATCATCATAACGATATCCCCATGCTCACGGGAGCTTACGCGCATTACGTCGCCTGCCCGGCCAACTCGGTGGCAGCCGTCAAGGAGGTGGTCTCCGCCGCGGGCGGTTATGTGGCGGGGGAGGGGTACAGCGCGGGAGTGATCGAAGCGCTGCGATTCTATTGCGCCGATCTCGGCCTGTAGCTGAGGGAAGGTTGCCCATGGAAAGCGCTGCCGTGCCGGCCCCGTTCGAGCAGCGTGCTTGTTTTATCGCCGGTCCGGCCAAGTCCGGGACGACACTGCTGACCTCGCTGCTGGACGGCCACCCTGAATTGCTCGTGTTGCCCGAGGAGACGGCGTACTTCCCGACGGTGCTGACGAAGTACGGCCAGGCCTCGCGCCGCGCACAATTCGACTACCTGACCCGCCAATCGCTCGCCAACGTGTTGTTTGGCGGTCCGTGCAAATGGGGGCGACGCGATTACTCGCATTTCGCCACGGGCGAGTTGCTGACGGCCTTCGAGCAAGCGGCCTTCGCGCCGGCCAACGCCGGGCGCGACCTCCTGGTGTTGTTGTTGGAAAGTTACGCGCGTGTGCTGGGACGCTCGCTGGATTCGGTCCGGTATTGGGTCGAGAAGACCCCGGCCAACCGCGATCATCTGGACGCGATTTTCACGCGGTTCCCCTTGAGCAAGGTGCTGCTCACGATCCGGGACCCACGCGCGTTGCTGGCCAGTCAGATCCAGTTGGAGCAAACCCGGAAGTTGCGGCGGTTTTCCATTTACCTGGCGATCAAGCACTGGCGGACGGCGGCCCGGCTGGCGCTGCGGCAGACCGGCGGGGAAGCGAGCGAGCGTCTGCTGGTGGTGGAGTTCCAAGGTTTGCTGACGGCGCCGGACGCGTGGATGCGCCGGGTCTGTGCGTTCCTGGGCATCGCATACCGGTCCGATTTGTTGCAGCCGACCAAAATCGGGCGGCACTGGACGGGCAATTCGGCGGCGGAGCAGTCGTTCCAGGCGATCAGTACGGAGCCGGCGGACCGTTGGCGGACGTTACTGACCGAGGAGGAAATCGGCTGGGTGGAATGGCACTGCCGCGATCTGATGGAGCCGCTGGGCTACGTGCCGGTGCTCGCGGAACGCAAGTGGCGGCACTGGGTGAAGCCGGTGCGCGGCGAGACGCCGAAGGAGTATTTGAAGTCGCGCCTGTACTCGTGGCGGCGGTGGAAGCGGACGTAGGCTACGTGACCCGAGGTAGGGACGGCTCTCCGAGCTGTCCCAAATTGTCCGCCGCGGCGCGACCTGTGAACCTGGCAGCGGTCCAGACAAATTGGGACGGCTCGGAGAGCCGTCCCTACCTCGGGTCACAACCGCTACACGGCTCCAAGCAGTTCGTACGAAAGCACGCTCAGGCAATAGATCGCGGCGGTCTCCGTCCGGAGGATAATCGGGCCAAGCGTGATCGCCCGGCAGCCGGCGCTGCGGGCCTGCCCAATCTCCGCCGGCGTGAAATCTCCCTCGGGTCCGACCAAAATCAACGCGCTGGCCGGGCGCGCGCCGCCGTGGCTGGTCGCGTACTCCTCTAGCAGGGGACGCAAATGCCGGGCATCCGGTTGCAAGGACGCGATCAGCATCAGATCGAACCCGGCCTGTTGCGCGAAGAAATCCTTGAGCGTGCGCGGCAGCGCCACTTCCGCCAGCCAATTCTGGCCACATTGCTTGGCGGCTTCGATCACGACCGCCTGCCACTTCGCCTGCTTGGCGGCGGCGCCTTCTTCGCCTTCGACCCGGGCAATGGTCCGTTCGGAAAGCAAGGGAGCAATCGCCGCGGCACCCAGTTCTGTCGCCTTTTGCACGATCAGATCCATGTTTTTGCCCTTGGGAACGGCTTGCGCCAGGGTGATCCGGCAGGACAGCGGCGCGCTCTTGGCCTTGTGCAGCGTTTGCAGATGCACTTCGCGGCGGGTGCCATCCGCCGTAATCTGCGCGGTGGCTTCGTGGCCCTGGCCGTCGAACACCACCACCTTGTCGCCCGGTTGCAGGCGCAACACGCTCAGACAATGGTGCGATTCGGCCTCGTCCAGGCGCAGCGCGGCGAGGTTCCAGGCGCTGGGCGGGATGTAAAAACGGTGCACGGCAAACCAGGAAGCAGCGGGTTCAACTTCGGCTAGCGGAAGAACTCCTTGGCCTTCTCGAAAAAGCTCTTATGCAACGGCGAGTTTTCCTCCCCGCACAAGGCGGCGAACTCCTCCAACTTCTGCCGCTGCTCCGCGTCCAGGCGCGTCGGCACTTCCACCATCACGCGCGTCAGCAGATCCCCGCGCACGCGCGTGTTGACGTCCGGCATGCCGCGGCCGCGCAGCTTGAACATGGTGTTGCTCTGGGTGCCAGCCGGGATTTTCAAGGCGGCTTGACCCTCCAGAGTGGGCACCTTGATCTCGCCTCCCAGCGCCGCGGTCATGAACGAGATCGGTACCTCGCAATAAAGATTGTCTTCCTCGCGCTGAAACACCGGGTGCTCGGCGACATGCATAACGACGTACAGATCGCCCGCTGGGCCCCCGCGAATGCCCGATTCGCCGTTACCGCCGGAGCGCAGCCGGGCGCCGTCATCGATGCCGGGCGGAATCTTCAGCTTGATCCGGGACGTTTTCTCCAGCCGGCCCTCGCCGCCGCAGTTCTTGCACGGATTTTCGATGATCGTGCCGGTTCCCCGGCAACGGGGGCACGTCTGCGAGACCTGGAAAAAACCGCGCGACGTGATGACCTGCCCACGACCCTGGCAAGTGCGGCAGGTGACCGCCTGGCTGCCCGCTTCCGCGCCGGAGCCGTGGCAGACCTCGCAGGCCGTCAACTTCTTGATCTCGATTTCCTTTTCGATGCCAGCGGCGGCCTCTTCCAGGGAGACTTGCAGATCATAGCGCAGATCCGAACCGCGTTGCCGCCCTTCGCGATCCGTTCCACCCCGGCCGCCGCCACCGAAAAATTGTTCGAAGATGCCGCCCGCGCCTTCGCCACCGCCGCCGCCGCCGAAGACCTCCCGGAACAGGTCGAAAGGGTCGACTCCGCCCGCCGCCCGGCCGGCGCCGCCTTGGGCGAACGCCGCATGGCCGTAACGGTCGTAAGCGGCGCGCTTGTTGGGATCGGACAGGACGTCGTAGGCTTCGCCGAGCTCCTTGAAGCGTTCCTCGGCTTTGGCGTCGCCGGGGTTTTTGTCCGGATGGAATTTTACCGCGAGTTTGCGGTAGGATTTCTTGAGGTCATCCGTCGTGACGTCGCGTTCAACCGCCAGGATTTCGTAGTAATCGCGTTTAGAGGTGGCCATGCAACAAGTCGCTCCGCGGGAGCCTGGATAATCAGGGTGCGCAATCTAGCGGATGGTCGCGACCTCCGCAACCCTGGCGGAAGCGGGGCCGCCGGCCAGATGAAAAGGTTGCGCCTCGGACGTTCCTCAGCATAATAAGCCTCCCGCATTCACCTCGCTGTCAATTCTCCTGCCATGGTCGACGTCTCTACTCTTTCCGCTTTTCCCTTGCTCGCGCAGGCTGCCACCGGCGCGGCGGCGCCCGCCCCGACAGGACTGACCTGGCTGCCGCTCCTCTTCATGGGCGTGATCTTTTATTACTTGTTGATCCGTCCCCAGCAAAAGCGGGCCAAGGAACAGGCCGCGCTGATTTCCTCGATCAAATCGGGGGACCGGGTCGTCACCTCGGGCGGCCTGCATGGCATCGTGGCCAATGCGCGCAACGCCGAAGATAAGACCGTGTTGGTGAAGTTTGCCGAAAACGTGAAACTCGAAGTCGACAAATCCGCCATTACGACGGTGGCCAAAGCCAGCAGTGAACCGGATGCCAAGCCGGCGCTGCCGGCCGCCAAGGTCGTTTCTTAACTCGCAGGCCACAGCCCCCGCCGTCTTTCTCATGCCCCCAGACCTGACGTTTACCCTTGGTCTTGTCATCCTCGGTCTATTCGGATGGTACTTCGGCACGGAGATCCCGGCCCGCAAGCGCATCCTCGGGTTGACGCTGACCGTCCTGCTGGTCGGGCTGTGCCTGCTCTCGATCTATCCTCCCTCGAAAAACATCCATCTGGGGCTGGACCTCAAGGGCGGCACCGAGTTCCAGATCCGGCTGGTCAAGGAAAACGCCGAGGCGCACATCACCTCCAAGATGCAGGAGACGGCGGTCGAAGTCATTCGCAGCCGGGTGGATCGCTTTGGCGTCGGTGAGCCGGTCATCAGTCCGGTCGGGGCCGACCAGATTCTCGTGCAGATCCCCGGGTTGGACGCGGAAAAGGTTGCCGAAGCGCGTGAAACGCTGCGGCGCGTGGCCAAGCTCGAGTTCAAGCTCGTTTATCCAAATGACCAGGCGTTGATCCCGCAGATCGAGAACGGTCTCGCCATTGTGCCGCCGGGCTACCGCCTCGAGTCGATGGAGGAGCGGGACGCCGACCCCCTGGCCATCGCCGGCAGTCCGAACGCCCCCAAGCCGAAGCCCATCGTACGCAAGATTCTCGTCAAGGTGCATCCCGATATGTTGGGTGACCGGGTGACCGGGGCCAGCGCCGGGTTTGAGACGGAAGGCTGGGTGGTCGATTTGCGACTGGATCGCGAGGGCGCCCGGATTTTCGGCGACCTGACGCAGGCGCATGTCGGCGAGCAATTGGCTATCGTGCTCGATGGCAAAGTGCTCTCGGCGCCGGTGCTGAGAGTGCCGATCTACGACGGCAACTGCCGCATCAGCGGCAACTTCACGGAGGCGTCCGCGCGCGATCTCGCCAGCGCTTTGGAAAATCCGCTTTCCACGCCGGTGGCCATCGAACAGGAGCGCAGTGTTTCCGCCACGCTCGGCGGCGACTCCATCTGGCGCGGCGTGGTCAGCGGCATCGTCGGGGTGGGGCTGACGTTTATTTTCGTGCTGGTCTATTATCGGTTCGCGGGTTTGCTGGCGAACCTCGCGCTGCTAATCAACATCGTCCTCCTGTTCGGCATGATGACGATGTTCGGGTTCGTCCTGACGCTCCCGGGCATCGCCGGCATCATCCTGACGATCGGCCTGGCCATCGACGCCAATGTGCTGATCTACGAGCGGCTGCGCGAAGAGTTGGCGGCCGGCAAATCGCTTCGCCCGGCCCTCGATGGCGCCTACAACAAGGCTTTCAGTTCGATCTTCGACGCCAACGTCACCACGCTCATTACCAGCGTCATCCTCTTCTGGCAGGCGGCGGGCCCGGTCAAAGGATTTGCCGTGGCGTTGACGCTGGGCATCATCGCCTCGCTGTTTTCCGCCCTGCTGGTGACGCGCAACGCCTTTAGCTGGGCGACCGAAAAAGGCGGCTTGCAGAAGATCCGCATGTTGAACCTGCTGCACTCGCCCAACTTCGATTTCATGGGCAAGGCACGGTATTGCGTGCTGGCTTCGCTGACGGTCATCCTGCTTTGCATTGCGGTTTTTGCCTACCGTGGGCAGAACAATTTCGGCATCGATTTCCGGGGCGGCGATCTGACGGTGCTGACGACGCAGGCACCGCTGGAAGTGAGCCAGGTGCGTAACGCCTTGAAACCCGTGCATCTGGACGAGAGCACGATCCAAAGCGAGTCGAAGGGCCGGCTGCAATATTTGACCTTCCGCAGCCCGGTCGATACGGGCGTGAAGATTCAACAGGCGGTGGAACAGGCGTTCCCGCAGGCCGGAGTGCGGCTCGGCCAGTATGACAAAGTAGGCGCGCTGGTGGGCAAGCAGCTCGCCATCAAGTCGTTGCTGGCGCTGTTGCTGGGCATGCTGGGCATCCTCATTTACGTGTCGTTGCGCTTCGAGTTCTCGTTTGCGGTCGGCGCCATCGTGGCGTTGCTGCACGATGTCATTATTACGATTGGCGTGTTCTCGCTGCTGGGCCGGGAATTGTCCTTGGTGCTGGTCGGCGCGGTGCTGACCATTGCGGGTTATTCGATCAACGATACGATCGTGGTCTACGACCGCATCCGCAGCGGCCTGCGCGAGGGCCGCAAGGGCAGCGAGCGCGACATCATGAATGCCAGCATCAACGAGACGTTGGGCCGCACGGTGCTCACCGGCGGCATGACGCTGGTGACGGTTTTGGCCCTGTATCTGGGCGGCGGCCCGGTGCTGAACGATTTCGCCTTGGCGATCTTGATTGGTGTGATCGTGGGGACGTATTCGTCGGTGTTTGTGGCTTCGCCGATTGTGCTGTGGTTCTCGCGCGGCGGCAAGAACGGGGGAGGACTGCGCCAGGAGGTCAGGGGCCGCCTACCCGGCGCCGCCGAACCGGCCAGCCCCGTCCCGGTGGCCCCGATGCAGGCCTGATTCGGCTGTAGCGCCCTTTCTGCACGCGGGCATTGACCGCCGCTTGTGGCTCGCTTAGGATGTTAGCCCCCGGTCGGTTTACAGCCTTTCGCGTCGGCAAATTATTCAGCAACCTTTATCACCATCAACCGCTAGCCGTTATGCCAGAAGTCATTGTACGCAAAGGAGAGCCTGTCGACCGGGCTTTGAAGCGCCTGAAGAACAAGCTCGATTCCGAGGGGATCATGGATGAAGTGCGCCGCTTGCGCGCCTTCGAGACGCCCACGCAGAAGACGCGGCGCAAGGCCAAGGCGAACGCCAAACGCGGGAAGGTAAAATTTCGCTTTAACCCGAACACTCTGCGTGAGCCTGGAGCGCAACCCGCCGGGAGCGCGCCAGACGCGCAGGGTTCTGCTCCGCGCAACTAGGCGGATTTGATGTTGGTGTGCCCGCCGCGGAGCGGCTCCAAGGTAGGGATCGCTCTCCAAGCGACTCCGTGACTGTTTGGAGAATCCAGCTACCCTGTGGTCGCTGCATCGGTTCGCGCGCGGTGCCCAGACAGCTTCGGAGTCGCTCGGAGAGCGATCCCTACCTTTTAACGATCGGCGGCTGCGCCGCCTGTCCTATGGATGACGAAACTCATCGGCTGCTGGCCGTGCGGCGGGAGAAACTCGACGCCCTGCGCGGCCACGGCGTGGAACCTTTCGGCGGGGACTTTTCGCCCGATGGAACAATCGGCCAAATCGGTGCGCGTTTCGCGGAGGGTGAAGTGTTCCGCGCAGCTGGCCGGATCACAGCGCATCGGGACATGGGCAAGTCGCACTTCCTGGACCTGAGCGATCTGACCGGGCGCATCCAGCTTTACCTCAACCTGAAGTCCCTCACGCCGGAGCAGGCGGAAGTGTTCGCCTTGCTGGATCTAGGCGATTTTATCGGCATCGAAGGAGAAGGTTTCATCACCCGCACGGGTGAACGCACTTTGCGCGTGCAGCGCTTCGAGCTGTTGACCAAGGCGTTACGGCCCATGCCGGACAAGTACCACGGCCTGGTCGATGTCGAGGCGCGCCACCGGCAGCGCTATCTCGATTTGCTCGCCAACGAGCGTTCGCGCGAGGTTTTCCTGGTCCGCAGCCGGGTGCTGCATGGCATCCGCACCTTCTTGCACGAGCGCGGCTTTCTCGAAGTGGAAACGCCTATGATGCAGCCGGTGCCGGGCGGGGCGGCGGCCCAGCCGTTTACAACGCATCATCACGCGCTGGACATGGACCTGTACCTGCGCATCGCGCCGGAGTTGTACCTGAAGCGCCTGCTGGTCGGCGGTTATACCAAGGTATTCGAGCTGAACCGCAATTTCCGCAACGAAGGCATCTCGCGTCGGCACAACCCGGAGTTCACCATGCTGGAGGCGTACTGGGCGTACTCGGATTTCGAGCAGATGGCCGGCCTGATGGAGGAACTCATCTGCCAGTTGGCCGGCGTCGAGCAGATCGAGCACAAGGACGCCGAGGGCCAGGTCACGCGCACCATCCATTTGCAGCGGCCCTGGCGGCGGGCGCGGTATCGCGACCTGTTGCGGGAGGTCGATGCGCGCTGGTTCGAGTATACGCCGCAGGAGCGGGTCGGCCGGGCGAAAGAGTTGGGCGTGGAGATCGGCACCGGCATGGCGGATTTCGAGGTGACGCAGCAGGTGTTCGAAAAACGGATCGAAGAGAAGACGTTCGATCCGCTTTTCGTAACGCACCTGCCGAAGGAACTCGTGCCGTTGGCGCGGCAAAACCGGGAGGATGACTCGCTCGTGGATGTTTTCGAACTGGTGATCAACGGCATGGAATTCGCGCCCGGTTACACGGAGCTGACCGACCCGCTGGTGCAACGGGAGCGGCTATTGCAGCAGGCCGGCGAGGAGACGCAGGCAGTGGACGAGGATTTCCTGCTGGCGCTGGAACACGGCATGCCGCCGGCGGGGGGCATCGGCCTCGGTATCGACCGGCTGATCATGCTGCTGACCGGCGCCGACAGTATTCGTGACGTCATCCTTTTTCCTCATCTGCGCGTCAAGGAATAAGGGACTGGGCGTCCGTGCGGCCCCCGCGCGCCGATATACTCAACGTGCTACCGGAAAGCGAAAGCGACACCATGACGCCCGAGTCCATCGCGATTCAGGTGATCACGGAGAACCAGGAACTCACCAAGAAATACGCTGGGGGCGATATGGCGGTGTTGAGTATCTTGCAGGCCAAAGCACTGGAACTCGCCGCCGGCCGCGTCAACGAAGCGGCCTTGAAGGATACGGTGATGCGCAAACTGGGCGCCGGGGTTTAGTCTAGGTCGGTATAGCTGCCACGCAGCGTAGCGGCCAACCCGGACCACGCGTTTCAAGACGTCATCCTGTTGACGGGTGCCCGGAACACGAAACGCAGCTACGTGGTGTCCAGCTTTTCCAGCAGCCGGTCCACTTCGACGTAGGTCTCGATCAGCGACTGAATCTTATCGATCTTTTCGGTATCGCCCGGGAGCGTTTTCACAGTCATCGAGTGGATGCTGTTCGCGACGGTAAAGCTGTCCAGAGGCGAGGCCATGACCGGCACGTTCGATTTGCGGATCAAGTCCATGATGCTCGGGTGCGGCCGTAAATTGCCGGAGAGCACCACGCCCAAAACCAACGGCTCGTGCCCCGGCAGGGGCTCAGCTTTCGGGCTTTCGCCGTCAGACGCCAGGGTGTGGCTCGAGAGCGCGGCCAGGATGATATCTTCGCGATCGCCCGGCGTGATGATCAGGGTGCCGGGGCGAAACTCGTCGACCACGTTGCCCGAACTCATCGCCCCGATGATGACGTGCTGGACCCGCTTGCGCAGGTCTCCGGGAGCATGCAGGAACTTGCCGTCGATGGTCTCGCAAATTTGCGATAACTCAGGGTTGGCGAGCACCTGGTCGTCCGGGATCGTGCCCAGCAGATCGATGCCGAGCCGGGCCAGGCCGCGCCGGCCGAAATCCGCGATGTAGTCGCGTCTGGCCGGGAGCACCTTGTTAAGGATCACGCCGATGATCTCGACGCCTTCCCGGTCGAAGAGCGCCTTATTCAGCGCGATCTCGTCGATGGGTTTGCCGATGCCGCCACCCGTTACCAGGATGACTTTGCTTTGCAGCAAACTGGCCACCCGGGCGTTCGAAAGATCGAACACGCTGCCCACCCCGGCATGGCCGGTGCCTTCGACGATCACGAAATCTTTCTCCCAAGCGGCCCGGTCGAACGAGTTGCGCACCCGGCGAACGAGGAAGTCGTTGTTGGCGTGCTCGATATACCGGCGGGTGAAATCCGGCTCGATCGCGATGGGGCTCATAGCCTCCAACGGGACCTGCACCTTGAAGGTGTCGTCGATGAGCATCGTATCCTCATCGATCCGCAGGCCGTCGACTTCGACAAAACGCTGCCCGATCGGCTTTATAAAGCCGATGCGCCCGCGGCGCTTTTTGAACGCGGCGAACAGCCCCAACGCGGTCGTCGTCTTGCCATCGTTCTGCCGGGTGGCAGCGACGAAAACGCGCGGGGTGACGGTATTCATTTCGGCGCAGCCGACTGGCTCACCGCTCCTCTGTGGGAGATTACGATGCCGGGGTGGCGGTCGGGCTCGGAGCCGGCGTGGCGGGTTCAGTCATCGGCAGCGGCTTGGCGGCGGCGGGGGTCGCCGCGGCCTGGGCTTTGCAGTCGGCGCATTCCTTGTCGAGTTGCTCGACCTTTTTATCGAGCCGTTGGATGGCTTCCTCTTGCTTGAGCAGGATGGTTTGCAGGTGGCGCTCCAACTCGATATGCCGTTTGAGCATTTCGTTTTGGCGCTCGGTCAGCAGCTTGATCTGCGGTTCGAGATCTTTCTGCGCCTTGGCTTCCTTCTGCAACTTGTCCGCGCCCTTCTTGATGACGTCGAAGATGTCGTCGGAACTCTTTCCGCTGGGCGTCGGGCTGGCGGAGGGTTCGGGACTGGGCGATTGCGCCCGCAGGACCGGTGCGGTCACCAGGCCGGCGGCCAGGAGAGCAGCCGAGGCGGTGAGGGTGAGCGATTGACGGGATGGGAAGTATCGTTTCATAACAGGTCTTTTTAGATGGGTACTATTGTGTCGTGCGCTCCGATTTTCGCGTTGAAAATCACGGGGCGCAAAGCTTAATCGGGGCTCAGTCGCGATAGACCGTGTGATATTCGATCGCTTGCAGGCCCACGATGGCGGCCACCCCCAAAATGCTGTCCGACGTGGCGCCGCGGGACATGTCCGCGGCGGGCTTGGAGAGCCCGAGCAAGATCTGGCCGTAAGACCGCGCGCTGGCGAGGTGCTGGATGAGTTTCTGGGCGATATTGCCGCTATCGAGATCGGGGAAAACGAGCACGTTGGCGCGGCCGGCCACCAGGCTGTCGGGCGCCTTGCGCGCCGCCAGGATGGGATCGATAGCCGTATCCGCCTGCAACTCGCCGTCAATTTCAATCTCGCGGCAGTGAATGCCAGTCGGTCCGAGTTCCAGGCGCTGGCGGGCCAGCGCGGTCGCGGCCGCGACCCGCTGCGCGGCGGGCGAAGTCGAGCTGCCCTTGGTGGAAAAGCTGAGCATGGCGACTCGCGCCCGGTTGGAGCGCAGGCGGCAGTAAAGGTCGCCGGTGAAAATAGCGATGGTGGCGAGTTGTTCGACCGTAGGCTGGGGGATGACGGCGCCATCGGCAAAAAAGAGCACGCCGTCGTCGCCCACCGGGCGGTCCGGCAACTCCATGATCATGCAGCCGAAGACCGTCTGTACTTCGGGCAAGGGCTTGAGAATCTGCAAAAGCGGCCGCAACAGGCCGCTCGAATATTCGCCGGCGCCACCGACCAAGCCGTCCGCCAAACCGTACTGGATCATCATGGCGCCGAAATAATTCGGATTGATCATGATCTGCCGGGAATCGTCCACGCCGAGTTTCTTGTAGCGGTCGAGTTTTTCGAGCCGTTCGCAAAACGCCGGCAGATCGCTGGAATTCGCCGGATCGATCAGGCGAATTTTGTCGTGCCGCAGATCGATGCCTTCACCTTTGGCTACGCTCTCCATGGTGGCGCGATCGCCCAGCAGGATGGGCACGCCCAGCTTACGGTGCGCGAATTCGGCGGCCGCCCGCATCGTCCGCGGCTCCGCCCCTTCCGGGAAGACGATGCGCTTGGGGTGGCGCGCGAGGATCTCGAAGACGGAATCAATAAACTTCATAAACCACTTGGCAACGGGCTGAAAGCTAAGCGAAGAAGTGACCGATGACGAATGGGGAATGATGCCGCCGTTTTTTTTGGCACCTCCCCGGCCCGAATGCTCGCGGATTATCATCTCCACACGCCCCTCTGCCATCATGCCGTCGGGCTGCCGGCCGAGTATGTGGCGGCGGCCCAGGCCCGGGGCCTGGCGGAAATTGGCTTCTCGGATCACTGCCCCATGCCGGGACTTGAGCCGTTCGACGATTGGCGGATGGCGCGGGCCGATCTGCCGCGGTACGTCGAAATGGTGACGGCGGCGGCGACGGCGGCGGCGCCTTTCCCGGTGCGGCTGGGCCTGGAATGCGATTACATTGCCGGCCAGGAGAAATGGATTGAGGAGCTCGCCAGTCTGGCGCCCTGGGATTATTTGATTGGGAGCGTGCATTATCTCGCGCCGGGTTGGGACGTGGATAATCCCAGGTGGATCGGGCGCTTCAATGCTTCGCCGGCGGCGGTTGAGGAGATTTGGCAGCTCTATTGGCAGGCCTACGAGCGCTGTGTGGCGAGCGGCTTGTTCGACTTCGTCGCGCACCCGGACCTGGTGAAGAAGTTCGGCCATCGGCCCGCCGGCGACCTGCGGCGTTTCTACGAGCCCGTGATCGCCGCGGCGGTACGATCCGGCACAGCCATTGAAGTCAGCACGGCCGGGCTGCGCAAGCCGGTGGCGGAATTGTATCCGGCCGCGCAATTCCTGGAGTTGGCGCACGCGGCGGGCGTGCCGGTGGTCATCAACTCGGACGCACACCGCCCGGAGGAAGCCGGCCAGGATTTCGATCACGCCGCCGCTGCGGTGCGGGCGGCCGGCTACACCGCGACGGTGCGGTTTTGCCGGCGGGAGCGCACGCTAGCGCCGTTGTAGCGAAGAGAACCGTCTTCAAGCGACGGAGCATTGGCGCTATAGGCTGGCGACTTGGCGCCGGAGTTGACCGTAGTTTCCCTCGGCGATTCCTTGCAGCGAAAGGTCTTCGTCCAGCTCAGGCCAATGCAGCCCGAAGGGTGAAAGATCGACATGGTTGAGTTGCGACGGCGTGCCATGGGCCAGCCGTGCATTGTCCGCGACGGGAAAGCGCAACTCAGCGCCGCTCTCCAACGTGATAACCACAAACCCATCAGCGAAGCAGGCCGATTGGGCGTTATCAAGTAAGGTGCTCATGCCAAGATTGGATTATAAGCTCTCGGTGAGTGCGTGCAAGTTCCTCAGCGTGTGACAACTCGCGTACTGTTAGGCCGGTTGACTGCCGAAGCTCAACGAAGGGATCAACGTTGAACACCGCTTCACCCTTCCGCAACGGACGTGCACATGAATGGGACGATGCTCGTTGCTATAAAAGAAGAATCGAAAACCGTCTTGCTCGAAAATCCTGGGCATTCCCGCATTATCGGCAGGCCTCGAAAAATGCGAGCATTTGGATCCATCTAAGTCGAACGCCGAGTGACAACTTGATAGCCGGCCCTCGCCTACGCGATGAGTAACACCACTGGCAAGCATCCACTTCGGCAGTCACTTACGAAACTCATGCACATGAAAACCCTACTATTGAGTCTTTCCTTGGCGATCCTGGGCTTTGCCGGCGTCGGAGTGGCGCAAGCTGCCGAGCAGGAACCCGCCAGTGCCGCCGTCCACGTCGATGACGTGATTATCGTTACCCACCACCACCACCGCTACTACCACGGAGGCGTGTATTACACGCGGCGTTATCGCCATCACGGCCACTGGGTGTACGTGAACGAATAATCCCTCCGGCGTTCCGGATCGCGATTTACAAAGAGCCGGGGTTCCCGCCAAGGGACCCCGGCTTTTTAGCGCCGCCGCACGGGAATGTTCCGTGCCGCCAGATAGCTTTTCACGGAGCTGACACTTTGTTCGCCAAAATGAAAGATGCTGGCTGCGAGCACGGCGTCGGCCCCACCTTCCGTCAGTACGGCCGCCAGATGTTCGAGCCGGCCGGCGCCGCCGCTTGCGATGATCGGAATACCGACCGCCCGGCCGACGGAGGAGGTTAACGCCAAATCGTAGCCATCCTTGGTCCCGTCGGCATCCATGCTGGTCAGCAGGATTTCACCCGCACCGCGCTCGGCACATTCTTCCGCCCAGGTAACCGCGTTGCGCTCAGTTGGCCGGCGTCCGCCGTGGGTGTACACCGTCCAGGACGCCGCGCCCGGCACGCTTGAACGCTTGGCGTCGATCGCCACCACCACGCACTGCGAGCCGAAGGCGCGCGCGCATTCATTGATCAAGGCGGGTCGCTCGAGAGCGGCCGTATTCATGCTGACCTTGTCCGCGCCTGCCAGTAGCAGAGCGCGGACGTCTTCCACCGTGCGGACCCCGCCGCCAACCGTGAGCGGCATGAAGCATTGATCGGCCGTGCGTTCGACGACATCGATCATGGTATGCCGGTCGTCGGACGAAGCCGTGATGTCGAGAAAAACCAGTTCGTCGGCGCCCTGTTCGTTGTAGGCCAGCGCGCACTCGACCGGATCGCCCGCATCGCGGAGTTGGAGAAAACGAGTGCCCTTGACGACCCGGCCGCCGGTCACATCGAGACAGGGAATAACGCGCTTGGTCAGCATCGGCACACCGCGGATGAGCGGAGCGGTCCATTGGTGCGCTTCGGCCAACTTGTCAATGGTCCGGAACTGCCAGTGTATTTTTAAATTGCATCGGAAAAAACGAGTCTCTAGCATCCCGCCTGCTCCAACCCGACGAAATCGATGCGGGGCTTTGTTTTCCTATGAATTCCAGTGATCCTCTTCCTGCCCATGGTGCGGCTTCTCCCACCGGCGGCGGATCGGCGCTGGAGGCGAAGGGCGAAGACAGGGAGCGTGGTTCGCAGGCGCCCTTCGAGGTTTCGCAAGAGCCGCTGGCCGGAATCACCACGGCGGAGCCTACGGCAGGCTATTCGCCTGCTCCCGCCTACGAGCACCTGGGTGATTTGCCGCCGACCTACGGGAGCCAGAGCGTCTATCTGGTTGCCTATGATCCGCGGCAGCTCTTTGCCTACTGGGATGTCGATCCCGGGAGCAACACGAATCTGGTTTACGGCCTGCGCGTTTGCCGGGCGGATGGCGAGGTGGAAACCGAAGTGACCATCAATCCGCGGGAGGCTGGCCGCTATCTAGCCGCGGGATTGGCCGGGGGAACGTATTACGTGGAGCTGGGCACGACCGGCCGGGCGGGCCGGTGGCGGCCTTTGGCGTTCTCCGGTCGGGTCACCATGCCGGCCGCGGGCCTGGCGGGAGAAGTGGAACCGCGGTTTGCCACGCTGCCGTTCCATCTGAGCTTCCAACGGCTGCTCGAATTGATTCATGACGCCATGGGCCAAGGGGAGAATCTGACGGCGACGCTCGCGCGGTTACAGGCCGGGGATCGGGAGGGGATCGACGCGTTGGTCGGCACGCTGAACAGCTTGAGCCAGGAGCAGTTGCGGACCCTGGAACGGCTGCTGGGCCACCAGGTCGATCCGCGGACCAGCGTGGGCGGCAGTTTTGGCGGCGGCAGCGAGAATTCCGCGTTGGCGGCGTTCGCCGGTGGCAGCGAAACACTTTCCTCGGCGGCTTTCGGCAGTGAGAGTCTTTCGTCGGGAGCGTTCGGCAGCGAGACCGTGTCATCGGCGGGATTCGGGAGCGAAACGGCCCCACTGGCGGCCTTCGGCAGTGAAACGCTGGGTTCAGGCGCGCTGGGCTTTGGCAGTGAGACGTGGTCCTCCCTGGGTCTGAGCGCAAGCAGCCTGGAAATACTGCGCGGCCTCGGGATCAACAGTGAAGCGTGGTCGCTCGCGTCGGGCGCCGCCGGCCTGCACAGCGAAACGTTATCCAGCGACCGCACGGCGGTCTTCTTCCGTGGCTTGGAGGGTAACATGGCGCATTTGAGTTCCATGTTCAGCGAGGCGTTTGCCAGTCTGGGCAGTGAGTTCCTCTCCTCCGAGTCGAGTAGCCGCATCGCCAGCGGCTCGCTCTAGCGATTGCTGCCGCGCACTTCGGCGCTTCCCCAATGCCTGTCCTAAAGAGCCGCCGCCAACGCCCGGCGCCGAAGGACCGGTTGCGGGACGCTTTCCTGGAGTTTCTCGCCGACGAACGCAACGCCTCGCCGCGCACGGTGCTGGCCTATACCCGCGCGCTGGCAGATTTCCGCGCCGCGCAGCCGACGGCTCCCGGCTGGCGGGAGTGCACCACCGACCATTTCCGGGACCATCTTTTCACGTGCATGAAGCGCGGGATGGCGCGGGCATACGTCCGCTTGCAGTTTGCGGCTTTGCGCAGTTTCTACCGCTATCTTTGTCAACGCACGGGCCTGGCGCTCAATCCGCTCAAGGCTTTGCACTTACCCAAAGCCGAGAAAAAACTGCCCCAGCCGTTGACCATGGCGCAGATCGAGGAACTGCTGGCGGCGCCCTTCCAGGTGAAGCGCGAGCCGCAGGCGCCGCCCTGGCTGGCCGCCCGTGATCTCGCGATCATGGAATTGTTCTACAGCAGCGGTTTGCGTCTGGCGGAACTCGCGGCTCTGGACGTTGGCGACCTCGACCCGTACACGGAAAGCGTGCGCGTCCTGGGCAAAGGGCGCAAGGAGCGGGTCTGTCCCGTGGGTTTGCCGGCGTTGGAAGCCGTCGCGCGTTACCAAACCGCCGCCGCCGTCCAGTCGGGTCCGCTGTTCATCAGCAAGCTGCGCCGGCGTCTCTCAGGCCGTTCGATCTGGCTGATGCTGAAAAAGTACCTGCGGCACACGAGCATTCCGTTGGCGGTCAGCCCGCACAAGCTGCGTCACAGCTTTGCCACGCACCTGCTCGATAACGGCGCGGACCTGCGAAGCGTGCAAGCGTTGCTGGGGCACGCCAGCTTATCAACGACCCAAATTTACACGAAGGTGACCGTCGAGCGTTTGAAGGCGGCTTACAACCTGGCGCACCCGCGCGCTTAAGCTCTTCGCGCCACGGCTGGCTGCCTATATTTTAGCGCGCTGGTTGTTTCCCAACACCCCTTTTTAAAAATTGGGGATTGCCGCACTAATTTGCGGCCTAAGTGCCTCCGGCATACGCTTTGCTTAAGGAACGCCGCCTCCGAAACGGTGGTGTTCCTTTGCCGTTAAGAAGTTAGTAACGTCGTCTGGATCAAGCAGTTCTCCAACCCGTGCCGCTCTGCGGTATTCCCTATGAAAAAAATCGAAGCCATCATCAAGCCTTTTAAACTCGAAGAAGTCAAAGACGCCCTAGCCGAACTGGGCATTGAAGGTATGACCGTAAGCGAGGTCAAAGGCTTCGGTCGGCAGAAAGGCCATACGGAGATTTATCGTGGCAGCGAGTACACGGTTGATTTCCTCCCCAAAATCAAGATCGAAGTGGTCCTGGCGGACAACCTCCTCGAAGACGCGACCGCCGCGATCATCAAGGCCGCGAAGACCGGGAAGATCGGTGATGGCAAAGTGTTCGTCTACTCGATCGAAGACGCGATCCGGATCCGCACCGAGGAGACGGGCGAAAGAGCGGTCTAAAAAGGAATGCGAATCGCGCGGGTCTGGTAACCGTCGGGGCCGGACGTCGTGTAGGTTAAGTGCATCGCACGCGCACGCTCCAGCCGGGTCAAGCCCGCTTCGCTTTATCCTCCCGCTGAGATCGTGGAGGATCTCAGTGGGCGGCTGCACCCCGTCATCGCGGCGTGGTTCGGGGGCAAGTACCAGGATTTTACGCAGGCGCAGCAACTCTGCGTGCCGGCCATCCTGACGCGGCAATCCGTCTTACTGAGTTCGCCGACGGGCAGCGGCAAGACGCTGGCCGGGTTTCTGGGCATTCTGGATTGGCTCCTACGCCAGCCGGTGCTGCCGGAGGGGATTTGCGCAATCTACGTTTCGCCGCTCCGCGCCCTGACGTATGACATCCAAAAAAACCTCGCGGGGCCGCTTCGCGAGATGGGTTTGTCAGATCGCATCCGGGTAGGCCTGCGTACGGGCGACACGTCCGCCAAGGACCGGGCGCAGTTCAAGCGCCGCCCGCCGCATATCCTCCTGACCACGCCCGAGAGCCTGGCCATTCTGCTCTGCCAGCCACGCTATCATCCCGCGCTCGGCGCCTGCCGCTTTGTCATCGTCGATGAGCTCCATGCGTTAGCCGAAAACAAGCGCGGCGCGCACTTGAGTCTCTCGCTCGAGCGGCTGGAGCGCGTTCGCCGCCAGGCGCTCACGCCGTCAGGCAAGCCGCTCTGCCGGATCGGCCTCTCGGCTACGATCAGCCCATTGGAAACCATGGCGGCTTTTCTGGCCGGCGTGGGCCGCCCCTGTCTCCTGGCGGAAGCCCGCCACGAGCGGCGCGCGGTGATCGAGGTTTTCTCGCCCGTCCGCCGCAACCCGTACCCGCCGGCGGGCTACAACGCGGGCCGCGTGCTGCGGGAGTTGGCCACGCTCATCCGGTCGCGGCAGTCAGTGCTGGTTTTTACCAATACTCGTTCGGGCGCCGAGCAGATGGGCTTGCGCCTGAAGGAAGCTTTGCCGGAGCTGGCCGGGGTCATCGAGGTGCATCACTCGTCGCTGGATCGCAACCTGCGGCTCGACGTCGAAGACCGGCTCAAGAACGGGAGCCTGCGCGCCGTGGTGTGTTCGACCAGCCTGGAGATGGGCGTGGATATTGGAGCCATCGATCTGGTGGTGATGATCTCCGCGCCGAAGGGGATTTCACGCGCCTTGCAGCGCATCGGGCGTTCGGGCCACTCGATCAAGCAGATCAGCCATGGCATTCTCGTGGCCACCAATGTCGTCGATCTCGTGGAATGCGCCGTCACCGCCCGGCTGGCGCGCGAGCGCCGGCTGGACGGGCTGCGCGTGCCGGAAAACGCCGCCGACGTACTGGCCCAGCATCTGGTGGGGTGCGCCATGGCGGAGCCGGGCATCGCCCTGGAGACGGCCTGGGGGCTGGTACGTGGCGCGTACCCGTATCGCGACCTGCGCCGGGACTGGTTCGACCGGGTGCTGGAGTATCTCGAAGGCGGCGGCCGTTCGCTGGCGAAGGCCTATGCGGACACGTTCGGCAAGATACGCGTGGACGACGGACGCCTCTTTACCACGTCCACCCGGGTGGAGCGGGAGAGCCTCGTGAACATGGGCACCATTGCGACTGTCGGGCAGATCGACGTGATGCTGAAGCGCCGCCGGCTGGGCGTGGTGGAAGAGTATTTCATCAAACAACTCAAAGCCGGCGACGTCTTCGTGATTGGCGGCCAAACCGTCCGTTTGCTCGACGGGGGCGGCCATGCCGCGCGGGTGGAATCCGCCGCGGGCGAACGGCCGAACGTGCCGTCCTGGGGGACGGCCGGGCTGGCGTTGACGAGCGGCCTGGCGGAGGAGGTGGGGCGTTTGCGCGGCACGGTCAATCGGCTGCTCGAGAACGCCGCCCGGCCCGAAGGGGAACGAACGAAAGAGCCGGCGGCGCTGGATTGGCTGGTGGAGCACTGGGACCTTTCGCTGGCCAACGCCCAAGCCGTTGTGGCGCAGTTTGAACTGCAGCGGCGCCATTCCATGATCCCACACAACGAATTGATGTTGATCGAGCAGTATCGGGAACCCGGCGAGACCGGGCGCAGCCACTATTTTTTTCATTGTCTAATCGGACGCTCCGCCAACGACGCGCTTTCCCGGGTGGTGGCGCGCCGGGTGGCGGACCTGGCCGGCGGCAACGCGCTGGTCTCGACCGACGACTACGGCTTCCTGCTGACCTTGCAGCGCTTCCAGGAACTGACGCTGGAGCAATGGCGCGAGTGCTTCGCCGCGGCGGGCGCCGAGGACGATCTGCGCCTCGCCTTGAAGGAGAGCGAACTGATCCGCTGGCAATTTCGTGGCGTGGCGCAGACGGGCTTGATGGTCCCGCGACAATTCCCGGGACAGCAACGCGCGGTGCGGCAACTGCGTTTCAGTTCGGAGATCCTCTTCCGGGTGCTGGAAGAGCACGAGCCGGATCATCCGCTACTGGAAGAGGCGTACCGGCAGTCGATCGACCACTTCCTGAATTTGCGCGGCGCTTTGGAGTGGATGGAGAAGATCGCGCGGCCGGACTTGCCGTGGCGTCTGGTGGCGACGGACAAGGTCAGCCCGTTCAGTTTCGGGTTGTTCGCCAGCCGTTTCCGGGAGGGTATGATGTTCGAGGATCCAGCCGAGGCGATTGAACGGATGTACCACCTGTTCTATGGCGCCGAGGCCTTGTAGCGGCCGCGCAAGCGGCTTCAAAAAATGGTAGGGATCGCTCTCCGAGCGACTCCGTGACTGTCTGGAGAAACCTTCAGCTACCACGCAGCGGCTGCACCGGCGCACGCGCGCTTCCAGACAGCTTCGGAGTCGCTCGGAGAGCGATCCCTACCTCGATTTTGGAGCCGCTGGCGCGGCGGTTAGCCCAGAAAGAAAAATGCCAGTGCCAGGAGCAAATACACGCCCAGCAACAGCACCCCCTCAAACCAGTTCGTCTCGCCGTCCTGCGCAATCGCGTTGACCACAAACGCCGCCGAGACCACCGACGCCAATTCCAGCGGGTTCGAGAACACCAGATTCATGGGCCGGCCCATCGCGTAGGCGATGAACACGATGGCCGGGGCGATCAGCAGCGCCATCTGGATGGTCGAGCCAACGGTGATCGTCATCACCAGTTCCATGCGGTCCTGCCGCGCGAAATAAATGGCGGACGCTTTCTCCGGAATGTTGCCGACGACTGCCAGGACGATGATACCCAGAAAGAACGTCGAGAGATGCAGCCGCTCGGAGGTCGCTTGCAATGCGCCGCTGATCAACTCGGCTTCCACCGCCGTGAGCACGGCCGCGCAGAGCAGGACGCCTAACGAAACGGCTAGCGGCCAGCCTCGCGGACTTGCCTCCGTGGCCGGCGCCGGGACTGCATATAGATCACGTTCGGTCACAAGCGTGTACCCGAGATTCGCCGCGTAAAGCACGATCAACACACCGGCCACTGCCAGGCTAAACTGGAGATCGCGCGCCGGGATATCCACCGCCGGAGCCAGTTGCCGCGCCGCCAGATCGAAGAGCGCCGGCAGCAGCAGTGCCACGACGCACAGGATGAGCATGCTCGAAAGCATGGAAGCGCTTTCCTTCCTGAATTCCTGTTTTTCGCGGCCAAAGCTGCCAGCCACGATGGCCAACCCGAGCCCGAGCAAGCTGTTGCCGATGATCGCGCCGATGATCTGCGCCTTGACCACTTCCATCGCCCCGGCGCGCAGGAGGAAAATCGCGATGATCAGTTCCGGGGCATTACCGAAGCTCACATTGAGCAGTCCGCCAATGGCGTCGCCGGAGACGTGCGCGACCTGTTCGGTCGCTTGGCGGATGTACTCGGAAAGCGGGATAATGGCGGCGACCGCCGTCAGAAAAACCCAGGCTGCCGGTGCGTGCAGGCCGTAGGCCAAGGCCAGCGACAAAGGGATCAGCAACAGGAGAACGCGGAAGATCACGCGCGGAGAGTTGGCGCTATTCAGGCGCCCGCGTCAATCGTTAACCCGGAGGGGACCTGCCCCCGGCGCCGGCGCCCGTCTATTGCAGGTGCTGGAGGGCGGGCAGGCTGTAACTTTGCTGCACATCCTTGTCGTCTTCCGCCAGGTGGCTGGCGTCGAGGAAAATTTCCTTCGGGAAATCTTCGAACTCGATCTTGCTGAAGCCGTCGACGGGCTTGGCCAGGGCGGTGGGGAGGTCGTCGAGGCTGTTGATCGGCATTCCGTTAACGTTTGTCACCACCAGATATTTCAGATCCTCCAGGCCGACATTGCTCGCCACCGGCAGCGCCTGGCTCAAGATGACGATGCGTTTGCGGCCTTCCGGGACGAGCGAAGACTGGTAGCGGTCCAGGTACACCAGGCGTTGCGGCGCCTGCTTTTGCCAATCGCCGCCCCATTCCTTGAGATATTGGCGGGACAATTCCTGGAAGATCAGGCCGTCCGCCACGAAGTAACGCGGCTGCCGGTCGATGACGTACGGCTCGCTCACGTAGTCCTGCGGCGACTCGTGCGCCAAGGTCATTTCCAAAGTTTGCGGCTGACCCTGCCGCGAAATCTTGACGCTCAATTTCTGGCCGGCGAACGAGCGCGTGCTGATCAGATACGAAAGCGAAATTTTGCCGTACAGCGGTTCCGCGTAATTGCCGTCCTGATCGACCGCGTGGCCGTCGATCTCCAAAATCACGTCGCCCACTTTCAAGCCCGCCTTCCCGGCCGGGCTATCCTTGGCAATCTCCGTCACGTACACCCCGCCGCCCGGGGGCAGCTTGGCGTACTGGCGCAACTGCGGATCGCGGGTCGGCGCGTACTCCATGCCGGCGTGGGGAAAGCCGTGGTAGCTGCCGCCGTCGGCATCCTTGATGAAATGCTCGATGATCGTCGCCGGCAGGACGTCGGCGGATTGCGCCCGCGGGTCGTAACGCATCAGCATGCCGGCGAGTTTGCCGTCCTTGATCACCGGCGCCGTGAAGCTGCCTTCCCGATATTGCAGCGGCACGCTCAGGCGATAGATGAGGAAGTCCGAGTTCTCCAGTTGGTAGTGGCTGACCTCGACCGTGGTAATTGGTCCCGGCGTCGTAGCCAGGGCGTCATTGGCCTCCAACTGCAAAATGTTTACCCGGTCTCCCACCACCGCGTCCAGGGTAAGGTCCAGGGGTTTGGTCCCGGTCAGGAAGTTTTCGGACGCCGGCTCCAGCAAAGCCAGATTTGCCTCATAATCGACGCAGATCACCTTGGCGTCCGATTTCAAGCCGCTCTCGGCCCGTTCCAGTTCCACATAGGAATGGTTGGCGATCAACTGGGCCGTCACGAGCACCCGGTTGCCGCTCAGCACCGCGCCCAGGCCATGGATGGCATGCGGGTTCTTCTTCGACCACGGCCGGAAGAAATCGTAGTCCTGATTGGTTGAGTTCACGCGCACGACCGAGAGGTCCAGTTTGTCGAGAGTCACCGGGCCGATGGACACAGCCTGAACCCGGCCAGACAGCGCGACGGCCAAAGCGAGGCAGAGTAGCGTGTTTTTCATGCGCAAAAGGGATTGCTGCGTCGCTCGGGCCTACGGAGCCAGCTTCGCCAACGCCCCGGTATCCCGGCCGCCCGCCCGAGCCGCGGTCACCCGGAGAGCGGAGTCAGGCGGTGTCGCCGGGGTGGGCGCCAGGTTGGACTCGCTGATGACGTTGTAAGCGGTCTTGATCCGTTCGCGGGCGGCTTCGACTTTCGAGCGTTCCAGGACGATGGGACGCCCCTCGCCGATGCACTTGATGACGTAGTAATCCGCCGTCTCCGCGAAGGCAGCCGCGAGATCGTCGAGCCGTTTAATCGGGTGGCCGTTGACCTCGCTGACAATGGCGTTGCGGTAAGCCTCGACGAACGTATTGATCGGGTCCGGCAGTACCTGGCTGAGGATCACGACCTCCGGATGATTCAGAAAAATGTCGCGGTCGACGAAAGAATCGTAGAAATACCGCACCCGCAGATCCTCGATGCCATAGGCCTCCAGAAAATCGCGGGAAAGCGGCTGAAAGAGCAGCCCGCTGAAAAGTACGAAGCGCGGCCGCACGTCATAGGCGTTCGCCTGGATGAGGTAAGGCCAGGCGGGCTTGAGCTTGACCGTGACATCCTGCTCACGCTTGTCGCGCAAGATGTGCATCTTGAGCGAATCGCCGACGAACTTGCGCTCGACCACCTCGGCCATTTCCACGCGTTCGCCTTCGATCTCAATAAAGCCATCGCTGGCCACCCGCCGGTCATCCAGGGCCAGGATGACATCGCCTACCTTGAGGACCCCGGCGCAGGAACCGTCCGGCACGACCTGCCCCACCATCACCCCTGTATTATCGTCCTTGAGCCCCAAGGCCTCCCGTTGCGCCGGGTTTTGCAGGCGGAACGGAGTGATCGCCAGGTCGACATACTTATCGTAATGCCCGTCGTTGATGTCCTGCAGGAAATGCTGCAGGACCGGCGTGGCGATCATATAGCCGACGTTTTGCGCGACATCGCCGCTGTAGCCCTGGAAGGCCACCCCGACGACTTTGCCCGCCTGCATCACCGGGCCGCCGCTGTTGCCGGGATTGATGGCGGCGTCGATCTGGCAGGCGAGGTGACTGTCCACCTGCGAGTGGGTGTAGATCTGGAAATCGATGCGGGAGACCACCCCGCGCGTCACGCTCAAGCGTTCGCCGCCGATGGGGTAGCCGTAAACAGAGACGCTGGATTCCAACTGCGGAATACCGCCGATCTCCAGCGGCTTCAGGCCGGTGAAGAAGCCGGGTTCGACCACGTCGAGCACGGCCAGGTCGCAGTCGTGGGCGACGAATTTGACTTCCGCCGTGTATTTCTTGGGATCGTTCTCCCGCTCGACGGTGATGAACCGCGCGTTGCTGATGACGTGGGCATTCGTCACGATGCGCGGACCCGTGATAATAAAACCGGCTCCAATGCCCCGGCTGATATTGCCGGGATTCCAGGGCACCTTGTAATCCGGATCCTGGGAAGTGGTGGTGATGCGGACGACGCTTTTGCGAATATCGCCGATTTGCGCTTGCAGCGGAGGGGCGGACAGAACCAGGCAGAAAGCGGCGAAAACAGTGAAGGCGGCGGATGCGCGCAGTCGGATCATAGGTTCAACGACAGACAGGAGGCGCGGGGACAATGCTCGAAGGTACGGATGGAGTAAAATGGTTTATCGCCCGCCCGGAGTAAGACGGACCAGCCGTCAAACGCGCCTAATCCTGCCACGCGGTCACGCGCCGCGGCAGCCGCTCACTTCCCCAGAACCTTGAGCACGATGAAGACCAAAAACGCGAGTCCGAAACCGCCCCCGCCGAGCCAGACCAGAAAAGCCCAGCCTGCTGCTGCAATCATCGGTGCCATCGCGAGAGTAGTGAGGATCATGCGTTAGCTTAAGCGCGGATGCTGTGCGCAGGCAACTGCTTAGAAACCGGCTTCGTCGCTGGCATCGAGCCACTCGAAGAGCGTCGTCTGGGCGGGATCCAGATCCAGTTTGGCGCATTCCGCCGCAAACCAGTCCCGCTTTTCCGGATCGAGGTAGGGGTTCTTCTCATCCATCATATCGGACCAGGCTTCAATCTCCGCCGGCGTCTTCGCCGTGCCGTGGCTATCCAAGTACTTGGCGATCTCCTCGTCGGTGGCGCCGGCCTCGATCTCCCTCTTGATGTCGCTATAGGGCACGCCCTTGAAGTCCAGGAGCATGTGGTCCAACGGACAATCGGTGTGGTATTCGCCGAGGTTGCCGGCCAGCATGGCGCGGCATTTATCGTCCATCCGGGCGAGAATTACGTAGCCGCCGACGCGGTCGTGGGGGCTGGTAGGGGCTTCCTTGGTGAGGTCTTTGGCGGTGGCAGTCATGTAATGGTAAACGGCTGCCGACCCCCGCCTGAGCCTTGCAAAGTTCGGTTTATCTTTCGCTCGGGCCGGTTCAGACGTTGAAGCGGAACTCCACCACGTCGCCGTCCTGGACGACGTATTCCTTGCCCTCGATCCGTAGCCGGCCGGCTTCGCGCGCCTTGGCAAACGAGCCGAACTTGACCAGTTCAGCGTACGCAGTCACCTCCGCGGCGATGAAACCGCGCTCGAAATCCGAGTGGATGACGCCGGCCGCCGCCGGGGCTTTGTCGCCTGTGCGGATGGTCCAAGCGCGCGTCTCCTTTTCACCGGTGGTCAGGTAAGTCCGCAGGCCGAGCAAGTGGTAAACGGCCCGGATCAAAGCGCCGACGCCGCTGCCCTCGGTGCTGTTGACGCCGATCCCGGCCAGATATTCGGCGGCTTCCGCCTCGGACAGATCGACCAGTTCGCTCTCGATCTGCGCGCTGATGACGACCGCTTCCGTGTTCAAGTGCGTCCGGGCGTAATCGCGGACCGCCTTGACGTGCGCCGCCGCCGGGGAAGAGGAAGAGTGCAACTCCGTCTCAGCTACCTGCGTGGTCACGGCAGAGAGGTCACTCTCGGCGACGTTGCAGGCGAAAATGGTCGCTTTGCCGCTGAGCAGGAAAAAGTTGCGCAACAAACGGCGCTCATCGTCAGACACGTCGAGCATCATAGCGGGTTTGCCGCTGTCGAGGTGCGGCAGGAGCCGGGCCAGCAACGCGTTTTCCGCCTGGGCCGCTTTGTCGCCGGATTTGGCGGCCTTGGCGTTGCGGTCGTGGCGCTTCTGCGCGCTGGCGAGGTCGGCCAGGATCAACTCGGTGTTGATGACCTCGATATCGCGCACGGGGTCGACCGTGCCGCTGACGTGGTGGATATCAGCGTCTTCAAAACAGCGTACGACCTGCACGATGGCGTCTACCTCGCGGATATGGCTCAGGAACTGGTTGCCCAGGCCTTCGCCGCTGCTGGCGCCGCGCACCAGGCCGGCGATGTCCACGAACTCGATGGCGGCCGGGATCACCTTTTGCGAACCGCTGAGCTCACTGAGCACGCCGAGCCGGGCATCGGGCACGGTGACGATCCCGACATTCGGATCGATCGTGCAAAACGGGTAGTTCGCCGCCTGCGCCTTGCGCGTGCGGGTCACGGCGTTGAAAAGGGTGGATTTGCCGACGTTGGGCAAGCCGACGATACCTGCGCTGAGCATAGATGGGAATTTACAAACGACTGCTGAAGAGGGAGGCAGACGATGCCATACTTGGAGGGGACGCGCATCCGGCAACACGATCCCCATTTCATGCTCGCGGAGATTGTTAACTATTGCGACGAGTTACTGCGGACGGGGGAGATCGCGGATTACCCGAATGCGCTCAACGGTTTGCAGTTGGCGAACGACGGCGCCGTCACAAAGGTCGCGGCGGCCGTGGATGCCTGCGGGTATACGGTCGACGCAGCGGCGGCACGCGGCTGCGATCTGCTCATCGTGCATCACGGGCTGTTCTGGCCCGGGTTGCAGCCGTTGACCGGGCCGAGCTACCGGCTCTACCAGCGTGCGTTTGGGGCCGGACTGGCCGTTTACAGCGCGCATCTGCCGCTGGACGCGCATCCGCGGATTGGCAATAACGCGCTGCTTTGCGCGGCGCTGGGACTGGGTGACGCGGTGCCGTTCTTCGAACGTGCCGGGACGGCCATCGGCTTGCGGGTGCGTGGCGAGATCGAACGGAGTGAGCTGGTGGCGCGGCTGGAGCAGGCGGTGTGCGGGCCGGTGCGGGTTTGCCCGGGGGGACCCGCGCTGGTGCGGGAAATCGGTGTTGTGACGGGCGGGGCAGGGAGCGAGGTGCAAACGGTGGTGGCAGCGGGGATCGATACGTTCATCACGGGCGAAGGGCCGCATTGGACGTACACGCGAGCGGAGGACCTGGGCATCAATATTTTGTATGGCGGCCATTATGCGACGGAGACGTTCGGGGTCAAAGCGCTGGCGCGGGAGATCGGGGAGCGCTTCGGTCTACCGTGGGAATTCATCGACCATCCGAGCGGGCTTTGAGGGCAGGCGTCCGTGTTTAGCGCTTGTGCGGGCGGCGAACTTTTCTAAGTTCCCGGGATTGAACCTGGCGCGTAAATTGCAGAAACTGCTCAGCGTCGAGGGCGTGCAAAGCTCCTGGGAGCATGTCCGGCGTTGGGCGCACCCGGTCGATACCCGGCAGATGCGGCGCGAGACGGAAACCGCGGCCTGGGCCGATCTGCGCCGGCGCTATCTGCAGCCCGCCGCCAACGGCGCAAAGCTGCGGGACTCGGTCAAGTGGGTCAACTCCGGTTATTGGATCAAGACCAATGTAGAGCGGGCGCAGGACCTGGAACTCAACCGCCGGCCGCCTAGCCGGATTCTCGATCTGGGTTGCGGCGCGGGCTATTTTTTGTACGTCTGCCAACATCTTGGGCACGAGGGGTTAGGCCTGGATATCGACGAGGATCCCCTCTTCGGGGAGACCACGGATCTGCTTGGCGTGCGCCGGGTGATCGGACGCATCGAGCCGCTCGAGCCGGTACCGGGCGTGGATGAGCCATTCGACCTGATCACCTCGCACTGCGTCTGTTTCCAAAAGCTCGAACCCGCGCCGGATGGCAGCCGGCGGGAATGGGGCGTGCCGGAATGGCGCTTTTTCCTGGCGGACGTCCGCAACCGTTTGCTGAAACCGGGCGGGACGTTGCTGCTGGATTTCAACCCGCGGGGTGGGGGCGTGTTTTACCCGGCGGACGTTGGGGAGTTCTTCCGGGCCGAGGGCGCGCGGTTCTTTCGCTCGAAGGTATTTCTCGCCGGGGCGAAATCGTAAGGCGGACGCCTTACAACTTCAGGACCAGCTTGCCGAAGTGTTCCGAGGCGTCCATCGCGTCGAGCGCTGCGTTGCCGTCCGCCATCGGGAAGGTTTGTTCCGCGACCGGCGTGATCCGGTGCTCCGCGACGAAATGGACCATCTCGCCGAATTCCGCCGGCGAGCCCATCGTCGTGCCGAGAATGGAAAGTTGTTTCCAGAAGACGCGCCGTAGTGGGAACTTGCCCGGATCGCCGCGGGTCGCGCCGAAGAACGCGAGCCGGCCCCCGGGCACCGCTAGTTCGACGAGGTCAAGGAACCCGTCGCCGCCGGCGCTGTCGACGATCACGTCGAAGCCGCCGCCCGCCTGCTTCTTGAGCTGCTTGGCCCAGCCGGCCTGCTTGTAATTGACGCCACCGGCGGCGCCCAGTTCCCGGGCGCGCGCGATCTTCTCGTCGGACCCGCTGGTGACAAACACCGTCGCTCCCGCGGCCGTCGCGTATTGCAGCAGGAAAATCGCCACGCCGCCGCCAATCCCTGTTAGCAGCACTTTCTCGCCGGCTTGCAGCCGGGCGCGGGAAAACAGCGCCCGATAGCCCGTTAGCCCCGCCAGCGGCAGCGCCGCCGCGTGCACGGCATCGAGATGCGGCGGCTTGGCGGCCAGTTGCGCGGCCGAAACGCGCACCTGTTCGGCAAACGTGCCGTCCTCCGGCAACCCCAGGATGCGAAAATCCTCCGCTTGCGCCTGCGGACGGCCGCCCCAGTTGAGCCCGGGGTTAATGATGACTTCCTGTCCCTGCCAACTCTCATCCACGCCACGCCCGCGGGCGGCCACGCGGCCGCAGCCGTCGGAGCCGAGGATGATCGGGAACTTGAGCCCGGCGTACTGGCCTTTGCGAATCCACAGGTCGCGATGGTTGACCGCCGCGGCCCCGATGGCGACGATCACCTCGCCCGGGCCAGGCTGCGGATCCGGCACGTCCTGCCAGCGCAACGGCTCGTTCACTCCCGCGAGCACCAGTGCTTTCATATTCTTGCAAGTTAAGAGCCGCCGGCGGCAACGCCAAAAGGAAAAGTGGCACCCCCGCGGACCCTGCGCGAATTTCGGGCTGGTGAGAACCCGGGATTTTTTGCTGGAGTCGATCCGCCAACCCGCGGCCATGGCACGAATGGCTGCCCGCTGGGATCGGCCGGTCGTGCTGGTGCCGACCATGGGCGCCTTGCACGCCGGCCATCTGGCGTTGATCAAGCGGGCGCGCCGGGCGGCCGGGCAGGGCGGCCTGGTGGTGGTCAGCATTTTTGTCAATCCCACCCAGTTCGCGCCGCACGAGGACCTCTCGAAGTATCCGCGGCCGCTAGGGCGGGATCTGGAACTTTGCCATCAAAGCGACGTCGACCTGGTTTTTCAGCCCAAGGCGGCGGCCATGTACGCGGCGGACGCTTCCATTGCGGTCGATGAAACGCTGCTCTCGGCCGGCCTTTGCGGGGCCGCGCGGCCACGGCATTTCCGGGGAGTTTGCACGGTGGTGGCGAAGCTGTTCAACCTGGTCCGGCCCAGCGCGGCGGTCTTTGGACGCAAGGATTACCAGCAGCTCGCCGTCATCCAAAGGATGGTGCGCGACCTGAACTTTCCCGTGCGGATCATCCCGGTGGACACCGTGCGGGAGCCCGATGGGCTGGCGCTCAGCTCGCGCAACGTCTACCTGACGGCGGAACAGCGCGCCCAGGCTCCGGCCTTGCGCCGCGCGCTGCTGGCGGCCTCGCGTAGCGGAGAGAAGCAACCGGCTGAAATGGTCGAGGGGATCAGCCAAGCCCTGGCGCGAGAGGCGCCCCTGGCGCGGATCGATTACGTCGAACTTGTCGCGCGGGCAACGCTCCAGCCCATGGCGTCCTGGGACGGCCAGCCCGCTCTACTCGCCGCGGCGATCTTCTTTGGCCGGACGCGGTTGATCGATAACATCGAGCTGCCGAAAGTGTAGAGGCTACCCTTACATGCAAAGTTACGACTTCATTATCATCGGCAGCGGGGTGGCGGGGCTGAGCTTTGCCTTGAAAGCCGCCCAGCATGGTGATGTCGCCATTATCACCAAGCGGGCGCCGTCCGACTCGAACACGGCCTGGGCGCAAGGCGGCGTCGCCTGCGTGACGAGCACCGAGGACAGCTTCGATCTCCACATCGCCGATACGCTCGAGGCCGGTGCCGGCCTGTGCGACGAAGCAGCGGTCCGCGTGGTGATCAGCGAAGGCCCGGCCCGCATCCGGGAGCTTATGGCGCTGGGCGTTCATTTCGATGAACGCGAAATCCCGGCTGGCAATGGCGCGATCGAATTCGATCTCGGCAAGGAAGGGGGCCACTCCAAGCGCCGGGTGCTCCATTCCCAGGATACGACCGGACGCGAGATCGAGCGTTCGCTGCTGGACGCCGTGGCGACGCATCCCAACATCCGGATTTTTCAACGGCACATGGCGGTGGACCTGATCACCAGCGCCAAGCTCGGATTCGCCTCGGAAAACCGTTGCCTCGGGGTCTACGTGCTCGATGAGGACTCGGGCCAGGTGGAGACGTTCCGGACGCTGCGGATGGTCCTGGCGAGCGGCGGTTGCGGCAAGGTTTACCTCTATACCACCAATCCTAACGTGGCCACCGGCGACGGCGTGGCCATGGCCTGGCGCGCCGGCGCCACGATCGCGAACATGGAATTCATCCAGTTCCATCCGACCTGCCTTTTTCACCCGGACGCCCGCTCTTTCCTGATCACCGAAGCCGTGCGCGGCGAAGGCGGCATCCTGCAAAATGCCCGGGGCGAGCCCTTCATGGACAAGTATCATCCGCTGGCTTCGCTGGCGCCGCGAGACATCGTGGCGCGGGCGATCGACGCGGAGATCAAACGCTCCGGCGATCCTTGCGTTTACCTCGATATCTCGCACCAGCCGGCGGAATTCGTCCGCGAACGTTTCCCGAACATTTACGAAACGTGCCTGCGCTACGGCATCGACATCACGCGCCAGCCGATCCCCGTGGTGCCTGCGGCCCATTACCAATGCGGCGGCGTGCGGACGGACATTGACGGTGGTACGAACATTCGCGGCCTGTACGCCATCGGCGAGGTGGGTTGTACGGGGTTGCACGGGGCGAACCGGCTGGCGAGCAACTCGCTGCTGGAGGGGCTGGTGCTCGCGCACCGGACGTGCGAGCGATCCCTGCGCGCGGAACCGTTCAAGGGGCGCTCGTTTCAATCCTATGAGGTGCCGGAATGGACTTCGGGCGAGGTGCAGGACATCGATGAGTTGGTCGTGATTTATCACAACTGGGACGAAATCCGGCGGCTGATGTGGGATTACGTCGGGATCGTGCGCACGGACAAGCGCCTGCAACGGGCCGCCGCCCGCCTGCGCAATTTGCAGGCGGAGATCCAGGAGTTTTACTGGAATTTCAAGGTCACCACGGATCTGCTGGAGCTGCGCAACCTCGCCACGGTGGCGGCGTTGATCGTGGATTCCGCCCTGAGCCGCAAGGAGAGCCGCGGGTTGCATTACACCCTCGATTATCCGCAGATGGATGAGGCGCATCCACCGAAAGATACGTTGTTGGGCCGCTATTGATAGGTAGCTTGGGCCGGATCAAGGCGGCTCCTACTCCCCGCATTCGCGCTGGCAACGATTATGCTAGTTCAGGGCTGCCAGAGGAGGCGGTTCCTCATCTATTAAGAACCTGATCGCGCGTTCCTTAGCCGGAGAAAACTGCTTGCCAAGCCCATCCTTCAAGTCTAGAACCTGCCGGGTGAAGACGACTCCCCATCGCCTCCCCCGTCTGCGTCCCGGGATCTCGGTCGTGGCCGCGGCAGTTTTACTGGCCGGCGGCTGGTCTGCCCGGGCGCAATCTCCTTATTCCAGCAATGCGGATTTCGCCGAACACGCGCGCATGTTGCGGGAAAACGCGTTGATGAAAGTCGAGCCGCAGGTGTTTACCAATGGGTTCGCGCCCGCCCCGGTGGCGCGCTTTACCTACGGCCTGCCTTGGAAGGAAAACATCATCACGACGATTTTTTGGGTGGGCGAACAGCCGACCAAAAACAACCCGACGCCCAATCATGCCAGCAGTTGGGATAGCAACTGGGCGGCGAATTACGGCGGCTACGATAACCCGGACCCGACAGCCCGGCGCAATTTCATCCCGGTGGCGTTCGTCCCGCGCCAGAACCCGTTTTACTGCGCGCTGCCGTATAACGATGTGACGCGCGGCACGACCAAGCCGGAAGCGCGGTTCATGATCCCGTGGTTCAAGCAGGAGTTCGTCCAGGAAGGACACACGGTTTGCAAGGATCATTGGGTGGCGATCCGGCACGGTTCCCGGATTGCGTACGCGCAATGGGAAGATTGCGGGCCTTTCCGGACGGATCACATCCAGTATGTCTTCGGCAACGCGGTGCCGATCATGAATTTGAACGGTGGCGCCGGTCTGGACGTCTCTCCGGCGGTGCGTGATTATCTGGGGATGGGATTTGCCCGCGATGTGTGTTCCTGGCGCTTCGTCAACGCGAACGAGGTCCCGAGCGGCCCGTGGCAGGTCTATGGAGACAACAACACGTTCGTGATTAACCGCATGAAAGCCGGTGGCGTGCGGGTGCAGAACGGTGTCGGCGGTAATTCGCTGTTCGGGAACTGAAGGTTCGTCAGTGAGATCGGACGGCTTGGAAGAGCCGTCCTTGCCCTGTTTTGTCAGCGCGTTTTGCGCTATATTGCCGCTTAATGCCCGCCGCCGCCCGTTGGATCCTTCCCACCACGGACGCGACTGACTCCGGCGCGGCGCTGGCCCGCGAATTGAAAATGCCGGCCGCGCTCGCGGGCCTGCTCGCCCAACGCGGCTTCGCCGACCTCACAGCCGCGCAGGCGTTTCTCCTGCCCAAGCTGGGCCTCCTGGCCGATCCCTTCCTGCTGCCGGACATGCGGCCGGCCGTGGATCGCATCCTGGCCGCCATCGAGCGCGGCGAACGCCTCGTCCTTTATGGCGATTACGATGTCGACGGCGTCACCTCACTCGCGATCCTGGCCGAGTTGCTCACCGCCTACGGCGCCCGGCCCGCGTGCTTCCTGCCGCTGCGGATCGAGGAAGGCTACGGCTTGAGCGCGGAAGGCATCGTCCGCTGCGTGGAAACGCATCGGCCTGGCTTGCTCATCGCGGTGGATTGCGGCACCGCCAGCGCGCGAGAGGTCGAGGGGCTCCAGCAGATGGGTGTCGACGTGATCGTCGTCGATCACCATGAGCCACAAGCCGGCTTGCCGCGTTGCGTGGCGGTCGTCAATCCCAAGCTGGGGAACGATTACCATTACCTGTGCAGCGCCGGGCTGGTCTTCAAACTTTGTCACGCGCTCCTCAAGCGCCGGCCGCTGCCGGGGTTCGATTTGCGGCTGTCGCTGGACCTCGTTGCGCTCGGGACCGTGGCGGACATGGTGCCGTTGACGCAGGAAAACCGCATCCTCGTGCGCCGCGGCGCGGTGGAACTCGCGCGTTCGCGCCGGCCGGGCATCCAGGCGCTGCTGCAGGTGGCGGGAGTCGAGCCGCCGGTCCGTCCGGTGGACATCGGCTACCGGCTGGGCCCCCGCCTCAACGCCGCGGGCCGGCTCGGGACGGCCCAGGCTGCCCTCGAGTTGCTCATGACCGCCGATCCCGCCCGGGCGCGCGAGCTCGCCGCCGGCCTGGACGCGCAAAACCGCGCACGCCAGGACGTCGAGCAGCGCACCCTGTTGGAAGCACAGGCGCAATTGGCGACGTTTTGCGGCGAGGTGGGGCCGTCCGGGCACGCGGCCATCGTCGTGGGCGCGCGCGGCTGGCACCCGGGCGTGCTGGGCATCGTGGCGTCGCGCCTGATGCGTTCGCACCATCGGCCGGCGTTTGTCATCGGCTTCGATGAACGGGGCGTGGGTAAGGGCAGCGGCCGCAGCATCGAGGGCTTGTCGCTGGTGGGAGCGCTGGGCAGTTGCGCGGAGTGGCTGGACCGGTTTGGCGGCCACGAGATGGCGGCCGGCCTCACGTTGCAGGAAACCGCCTTCGCGGATTTCCAAAGGCGTTTTTGCGAGGTCGCGCGCGGTCTGCTCAACGATGAACAACTGTGCCCGCGGCTGCGCTTGGACGCGGAAGTGAGGCTGGGGGAGTTGGGCGGCGCTTTCCTGGACTGCCACGAACAGCTCCAGCCGTTCGGCACGGGCAATCCGCAGCCGGTTTTCCTGGCTCGCGGCGTCGTTCCGGTGACGGAGCCGCTGATCATGAAAGGCAAACATCTGCGCCTGGTGCTGCGCCAGACACGTCCCGGCGGCGCTCACGGGACCAATGGCTCGAACGGCTCCAGCGCCTACCAGCCGCCCACGCCCGCGGTCTACTTCCACGGCGCCGAAGAAACGCTGCCTCCGCCGCCGTGGGACATTGCCTTTCAGGTCGAAGCCAACGAATACCGCGGCGAGACGCGCTGCCAGATCCAGGTGCAGGCGGTGCGGGAGGCCGCCGCGTGAGCGCGGGCGCGGCCTTGGATGGAACCACGCCGGTAGCCAGCCTGCCCGGCATGAACGCCGCGCGCGACAAGGCGCTCGAACGGCTGGATTTGCGCACGGTCGCGGACCTGCTCAACCACTATCCCCGCCGGTACGAGGACCGGCGGCAGTTCGCGCATTTTCCCACGGCGGCGAGCGAGCAGGCGGTGTGCGTCTGCGGCCTGGTGGTGGCGGCCGCCAGCAAAAGGTTACGGGGGCGCAACACGCTGTTCGAAGCCACGCTGCAGGAAGCCTCAGCCAACGCCTTGAGCGCGCGCCTGACGGTCCGCTGGTTCGGGCTTTATTACATCCGCAACATCATCGCGACCGGCCAACGGCTCGTCATCTTCGGCAAGCCCAAGTCGAAAGGCACCCAGATATTCATCGATCACCCGGAGTTCGAGGTGCTCGAGGAGGGCGGCAGCGACGAAGCGCTCATCCATTTGCGTCGCATTACGCCTATCTACCCGGCGACCGAGGGCTTGAGCCAGCGGGTCTTGCGCGGGTTGATCTATCGCGTCTTGCAGGAGGTGGATTTGACAGAGATGCCCGAGATAATGCCGCCCGGCCTCGACCCGCTTTCCCGCGGGGCGGCCCTGCGCGCCATCCATTTCCCGGAAGACGAGTCCAGTCGCGAACAGGCGCGGCGGCATCTGGTCTTGAGCGAGTTTTTTGCCTTGCAGATGCTCGTCGCTGGGCGCCGGACTTTCGCGGTGGCGCGCGCCGGCCAGGCGCATTGCGGCAGCGGCCGGTTGCTGGAGCAGTTTCTGGCCACGCTGCCTTTCGCGCCGACCGCCGCGCAAACCCGCACCATCGGCGAGATTCGCGCCGACCTGGCAGCCGCGCGCCCGATGAACCGGCTGCTGCAAGGCGACGTCGGCTCGGGCAAGACGCTGGTGGCGCTCGCGGCCATGCTGCTGGCCGTCGAAGCCGGCTTTCAAGCCGCGTTGATGGCGCCCACGCAAATCCTGGCGGAGCAGCACTACCTCGTTTTCACCCGCTGGCTGGCGCCGCTCGGGCTGCGTATCGCTCTGCGGACGAACACACGCACCGAGGAAGGCGGCGGCACCGGATGGCTCAACGCCGCGCCGGACGCGGTGCAAGCACCGGGTGAACTCGCGCTCGGCCTGCCCGCGCGCGGTTTGCCGGATATCGTCATCGGCACGCACGCTTTGCTCTACGAATCCTCGCCGCTGCCCCGGCTGGGCCTCGCCGTCATCGATGAGCAGCATAAATTCGGCGTGCTGCAGCGCGCGCGCTTCACCGCCAGCCAGGCGGTGCCGCCGGACGTGCTGGTCATGACGGCCACGCCCATCCCGCGTACCCTGGCGATCACGGTTTACGGGGATTTGGACGTCTCCATCCTCGACGAAGCGCCGGCCAATCGCGGCCGCGTCGTCACGGTGGTGCGGCCGACGGCCAAGCTGCCGGATGCCACCGGGTTCATCCGGGAACAACTCCTGGCCGGGCGGCAGGCGTACTTCGTTTATCCGTTAATTGAAGAGAGCGATAAGCTCGCCTCCCAGGCGGCCATGGGCCGGTTCGAGTACTGGCGCGAGGCCTTGCAGCCGCACCGCTGCGAACTGCTCCATGGGCGAATGCGCCCAGAGGAAAAGGACGCGGTGATGGCCGCGTTTCGTGCCGGCAGCATCCAAGCGCTGGTGACGACGACCGTGATCGAGGTCGGCGTCGACGTGAAGAATGCCAACCTGATGCTGATCGAGAACGCGGAGCGATTCGGCCTGGCGCAGTTGCACCAGTTGCGCGGGCGGATCGGGCGGGGGGAGCACAAGAGCTACTGCATCCTCATCGCCGATGCCGCGGCCGGGCCTGAGGCGCACGAGAAACTCAAAACCCTCGAACAAACAAACGACGGGTTCGAAATCGCGGAAGCCGATCTGCGGCTGCGCGGGGCGGGCGACATCCTGGGCACGGCGCAGAGCGGCCTGCCGCCGCTCAAGCTCGGCGATCTGCTCCTGGATGGCGACTTGATGAAGCTGGCGCGCACGACCGCTCGCGCCATCTTCGACGCGGACTCGGGCCTGCGCAGCGCGCAGCACAAGCATTTCCGCGGCTACCTGGCCGCCAGCAAGAACTTGCTGCTCGCGCAGGTCAGCTAAAGCTCGGCGGCGGAAAAGACGGTAGCCAAGAGCGCCTGGTCGCAGCTACGTTTTCGCCTGCCCATCCATGAAACGCCTTTTCAACTTCGTGCTGCTGGTTCTGCTGCTGCTGCTAGCAGTGGCGACCCTGCGCAAGTGGCACGACCGGCAACCGGATCTCTTCAACTTCCCAAGTTCCGTCGCCGGGTTCTTCGGCCAGGGAGACCAGTCGCACCATCGGCCAGAGAAATACACGCTGGCGGACGGCCCCAGCATCAATCCCGGGGACGTGAACGTGCTGGCCGCGATGAGCCGTCAGCGCATCGCCCTGGCAAAGGCCGTTGTCCCGTCCGTGGTCAGCGTGATCACCTCCCGGGTTCTGCCGGCTCCGGCTTACGAGAATGATCCGCTCTTCCAGTTCTTTCACCGGGGCCGTGTCCACGGTTCCCCGCACGGCGGAACGCAACACCAGCTTGGCTCCGGCGTGATCGTGAGCAAGGAGGGACATATCGTGACCAATGACCATGTCATCGACCAGATGGACGATATTGCAGTCGAGCTCAGTGACGGCCGCCATTTGAAGGCTACGCTGATCGGCGCGGACCCCGATACGGATGTCGCCGTGCTCAAGATCGACGGCGGTGCCGGCATCACCCCGTTGCCTTTCGGCGATTCGGAGAAAGTCGAGGTTGGCGAGACTGTCATGGCGGTCGGCAATCCCTACGGTTACGAGGAAAGCGTGACCCAAGGCATCATCAGCGCCAAGGGCCGTTCCGGGAGCGAGACGTTGAGCGACCTCTTCCAGTTCGACGCGGTCATCAATCCCGGCAACTCCGGCGGCCCCTTGATCAACGTGCGCGGCGAGTTGATCGGCATCAACGAGGCGATTTACTCGCAATCTGGCGGCTGGCAGGGGGTTGGTTTCGCCATTCCCTCGGACACCGTGCGCCGGACAATGGACAGTATCTTGAAGAATGGCCGCAACGTGTTGGGCTACCTCGGGGTGCTGCCTTTGCCGCAGGATAATGCCCTGGCCCAACTCGGCGGCACCGTCGAAGACGAGGGAGCGCTGGTTTATGACGTCGTGGCGGGCTCCCCGGCGGACAAAGCCTCCATTCAGCCGGGGGACCTGATCCAGAAATTCAACCATAAAGCGGTGCACGATTTCCAAGATCTGCGCCGTTGCGTGTCGCAGGTGGAGATCGACGCCAGCGTGCCGATCGAACTGATGCGCGCCGGCAAAGCGATCACCGTGACGGCACGCGTCGGCGAAAAACCGCCGCCTGACGCGCAGTTGGCGCAGGTTTTCCGCCGCCAGCAGCGAGAGCAGCCAGCACCGGCAAACCCCGGGCCGCGTGCCATGCTGCCTGGCAACAGCAGTTCCGCCGAGGGCACCGGGCTGGCCAAGGGCGTGATCGTCGTGGGTCTGACACCGCAGATCGTGGCGAAGCTCAATCTGCCGTTCGCCGAGCAGGGGGTGCTCGTGACCCGCGTGATGCTGGACAGTCCGGCGGCGAACATCTTGGCGGTCGGCGATGTGATCGAGCAGATCGATCGGGAACCGGTCGCGACCGTGACTGACTTCCTGCGGCTCGTCCGGCAGGCGCCGGCGGACGAACCGTTGTCCGTTTCCATCGTGCGGGACCGCACCCGCAATTTGGCCGTGATCTCCCCGGAATGAAGCGCGCCCTGAGCAAAATAGTGGCTTTGGGCTGCGTGTTGCTCATCGGCCTGGGACGCCTCCAGGCGGCGGAGCCAGCCGTTATCGCGGTCGCGTCGTCTTCTCCGGCGGAACTGGCGGCGCTCGAAAACGCGCTGACGCCGGACAGCTCCGCCCGGCACCCGGCCCAGGTCAATGGCCGCGACTTCATCGTCGCCGACACCAAAGACGGCCGGTACGTCTATTTCCTGGCTGGTCCAGGTCTGGTCAACGCCGCCATGAACACGCAACTCGCGCTGGATCATTTCAACGTCCATGCCGTCTATTTTGCCGGCGTCGCCCGGGGGGTCGATCCGGCCTTCGGTGCGGGCGACGTGGTGGTGCCGGCGTTTTGGGCCTATCACTCGGAGGGCGCCTATTTCAACGAAACAGCGCCAGGCGAATTCGCCCTGGCCGGCGCCTTCCGGCAGAAGTACGCCAATTTCGGCATGATCTTTCCCGACGACGTCACGGTAAAGCGGGACGATTCGCCCGAGCCTGTGCCGATGGCGTCCTTTGCCGTCGATGACAAACTGCTCGCCGCCGCCAAAGCCGCCACCGACGCGATGCCCCCGCTAAAAACAGGCGACCGCGTCAGCAAGATCGCCTTGGGCGGCGTGGGAGTTTCCGGCTCGGCCTATTGCGACAACGCGGAATACCGCAAATGGATTTTCAATGTTTGGAGAGCGGCTTGCGTGGACACGGAAGCGGCCGCCATTGCCCAGGTCTGCTGGGAAAACCGGGTGCCGTGCCTGCTGGTGCAGGGATTGGACGGGTTGGCGGGAGCAGAGGCCGATAACGGGCAGTCGGCTGTCGCTCGTCAGACCGCGCAAGATCATGCCGTCGCGGTCCTGCACGCGGTATTGGGCGGGGCTCCCGGCCAGAAACCGTGAGCACGCTGCAGCAGGTCACGCTCTGCTTTATCGTGGACGACGGACGCGTGCTGCTCATGCGCAAGCTGCGCGGCATCGGCACGGGCAAAATCAACGGTCCCGGCGGCAAGGTGGAACCGGGAGAAACACCGCTGCAAGCCGCCATTCGCGAAACGCAGGAGGAAATCGGCGTCACGCCGCTGGATCCCGAACTCCGGGGAGAACTGGTGTTTAACTTCCAGGGTGGTCCTACGCTGCTCTGTCTGGTCTTCCTGGCCCACGGCTTCGCCGGGACGCCGGTCCGCACGGAGGAAGCCGAGCCACTCTGGTTCCCCGCCGCCGCCCTCCCGTACGACGAGATGTGGGCGGATGATCGTCACTGGCTCCCGCTCCTGCTGGCCGGCGACCACTTCCGCGGCTCGGTCGAAGTCTCCGGGGAAACGGTGCTCTCCCATCAGATCGAGCGCCTGCCTGCGTAGCTTAGGCCTTCTCTCCGCGGCTCGGGTGGCGGCTTGAGGCCACAGCCGCTCGGCGGTCCTTCCGGCATCGCTCCTGCTTTAGGTAATGCACAATGTTTCGACTCCAATTGCGGACCGCGCTGCTCCTCCTCGCCCTCACTTCCGCTACCGCCTGGCAGGCGGACGCCGCCATCAACAAACACTCTGCTATCAGTGATCGGCTCGCGCCCGCACAAGCGGTCATTCGCGAAATGAACCGTGTCCGCACCGATCCTCAAGGTTACGCCGCTTACCTGGAAACCTGCCGGCCGTATTACACCAACGACCATCAGACGCACATCCCTGGACAGATGACGATGCGTACGCAGGAAGGTGTCGGCGCTTTGGACGAGGCGATCCGCGTCTTGCGCCACACCAGCCCCGTCGCTCCGCTGGAGCCTTCGGCTGGGCTGACTGCGGTGGCAGCGGCCTACGCGGGTGAGCAAGCGGCCACCGGCGGTGTCGGGCATCGCGGGCAGGATGGGAGCACGCCGTTTAGCCGAATGTCCCGTTACGGCACCTGGCAGGAGCAAGCGGCCGAAAACGTCGACTACGGTCCCGCCTCGGCCCAGCAAATCGTCGCGAGCCTCGTGATCGACGACGGCGACTCCTCCCGCGGACACCGGCGCAATATTCTCAACCAGGACTTCCACGTCGCGGGGGCGGGACTGGGCCGCCATCCGCGTTTCGGCACGGTGTGCGTGATCGATTTCGCGGTCGAATTCGTCGCGCGCTAGCCGTTTTGCGGCGGCCCGGAGTTCGGGAAGAAACGCGCGTGCGTTGCGTCGCTGGCGTGCTATAGCATGCGCTGGCATGGACGTCGCTATTCTGGGAGCCTCAGGGGATTGCGGCCGGGCGATAGCCGGTCAATTGGTCGCCTCGCGGGTGCTGGCGACCACCGAGCGATTGCAACTCGTCGGCCGCCGGGGCGGCGCTTCGGAGCAAATTTTGCACGGGCTGATGTCCGACCTGACCGACGCGCATGCCGAGCATGTGCCGAACCTCGACGTGGCGTTGGATCCGGAGGAGATCGTGGCCGATCTCTGGGTCGTCATTGCCGGCGCTTCCACTTTGCCGAAGGTGGAAGGCAAGTCGCCCCGGGACGGCCTGGCGGAGGCAAACGCGCCCGTTTTCCGCCGGTACGCCCAGGCGCTCGCCAAGTACGGCCAGGGGACGGAAGTCGTCATTATAGTGACGAACCCGGTGGAACTGGGCGTCGCCTGTTTTGCGGAAGCCATCGGGCGCGACCGCGTGATCGGCATCGGCGCGTACTCGGACACCTTGCGCTTCCGCCGCGAGATCGCTGCGGCTCTGGGCATGCGGCGGCAGCGCGTGGGGGGCTTCATGCTCGGCGAACATGGCGATGGCCAGGTGCCGATCTGGAGTTCCGTCCAGGTGCATGGCATGGAGGCGGCCGAACTCGCGCAAACCGTCGCCCGCCTGCGGCAAGGCACCACGCTGGAGCAGTTCGCGGACATTTGCGCGCGCGAGCGCCAGGTGGTGCTGGAGATGATCACGGCGGGGCAGGTGGCGGAGGCCTTTGCGCGCGTCGACACTCTCCCGCCGGACGTGCGGGTGGTCGTCAAGCCGCACGTCACGCATCTTTCCGGCAGTAAAACCGTCCTGGCGACGGCGAACGTCACGGTGGACCTAGTCAACACGCTCTTGAGCGGCGGCGAGATGCTCGTGGCTGGGCAGGCCATGCTGGAAGGGGATTTTCATGGCTTGAGCGGGCCTTTGGGCGTGCCGGTGGTCGTCGGCAGCTATGGTATTTCCCAGGTCGTGCAGATTCCCTTGAGCGACCCCGAACACGCCCGCCTGGCCGCTGTTTCCGAGCACGTCAACGAAAAGGTAAAGGCCTGGATGACGGACTTCGCCTGACTTCATCGCCTATCGCCCATGGAAACCGCCGCCGACACCGCCCCTGCCAACTACCTTTTCGTGCTCAAGCTGACCGATCAGCCTGGCGGCATGGAATTGATCGCGGCGACCTTTGCCAGCCGGGGCGTTTCGCTGTCTTCTTCGGTCGGCAACGATGGCATGCTCGACCCGGCCGGACGCGCGACGGTCCTGGTGACGTTCTCCGCGCTGCCGGCCAAAAAGGAGATCATTCGCCGGGCGCTGACCCGTCTGGCGCGAGTGCATTCGCTGGCGGAACACCCGATGAACGCGGCGGTGTTGCGCAAGACGGCGGTTTTTCGCATGGACGGCTACGGCGCCGTCGAGCACCGCATGGCCTCAATCCTGGAGCGCATCGGCCACAACGAGGCGACCGGCGAGATCACTTACATGCTGGTTGATAGCCCGGCCAAGGTCGATCAGGTCATGAAGGATTTGCGTGCGACCAACCGATTGAAAGACGTGGCGACGTCGGTCATCGGGCTCTAGGTGGGTTTTCCGTGGCAACCCCCCAGCAACCACCCCGCGCCCTTTCCGGGTGCACGGAGATGGGCGATGGGGTAAGCTATTCCCGTGAAACCGGTTGAGTCCGAGTTGGAGAAGTTTCGTACCCGCTGCTTCTGGTGGGTCGCAGCAGCGGTGCGTTTGGAAGATCTGCCCCGCGAGACCTTGCTCAAGGGCCTGCGGACTTTCGGCGGCCGGCCTGGGATGCAGTTGGCCGCGCGTTTGTAGGCGCGGGCCGGAGCGGAGCCATGCCCTTGACCGAGTTCCAGCGCGGTGTGCTGCTCCTTTTGGCCGGTAACCGGGGACCCGGCAGCTTCGTGGCGGGAGGCACCGTGATCAACGCGTCAGCGGACTCTCCCCGCTATTCGGCGGACATCGATTTTTTCCACGACGCCGAGGAAAGCGTCTTCATCGCTGCTCAAGCCGATGCGGCCGTCCTGACGGAGGCTGGGTTTGCCATCGAGTGGCTTGTCTCGCGCGGCGGCTTTCAACGAGCAGCCATCAGCAAAGACGGAGAAAGTCTTCGGCTGGAATGGACGCAGGATAGCGCCTACCGGTTCTTTCCCGTGCAACCCGACGCAGACTTTGGCTGGCGGCTGCACCTGGCCGATCTGGCAACCAACAAGATCCTGGCGCTCGCCGGTAGGTGGGAGGTGCGTGATTTTGTCGACGCGCTGTATCTGGACAGCAGCTTCGCCTCCCTGGGCCTGCTGGCGTGGGCGGCGGCGGGGAAAGACCTGGGTCTCACGCCGGCGTTGATCCTGGAGGAGGCAAACCGCTTCAACCGGCTGCAAGCGGAGGATTTTGGCGCGGTGTTGGGCCCGGAGCCATTCGACTTCGTGGCAATGAAGGCGCAATGGCGCCGGAGTCTGGCGGACGCGCGGGATTTGATCGCGGCACTTCCAGCGGACGAGATCGGAGTGTTGTATTTGGACGCGCGGGATCGACCGGTCGATCCACGTGCGGGAGAAACCGTGCGGGTCCATCGTGCTTCGCTGGGCGGCGCCTTGCCCCGCATCATCGGGAGCGTGGTCCCACTATCAGCCGAACTGGAACGTGCGGCGGACGACCAGTTGCGCGCACGTTACCCGCGCCAGGAATAGGGCGGGCTTCAGTCTTCCGCCTGCGGCACGAGACTCGGCAGGAGCTTCAATTCCGCGGCGTGCGCGCGGACATCCGGGCTACGCATGAGCGCCTCGCCGACCAAAATCGCGTCCGCTCCGCTCGCCCGCACGCGGCGGCTGTCCTCGGCGGTGCGGATGCCGCTTTCGCTGACCAGGATGATTCCTGGCGGCACCTGCTCGCTGAGTTCTTCGGTCACGCTCAAGTCGATCTCGAACGTGGCCAGATTGCGATTGTTGATGCCGATGATCTGCGCGTCGGTCTCTAGCGCGCGATCCAGTTCCTCCAACGTGTGGACTTCCACCAGGGCGTCGAGCTGGCAGGCCGCCGCGACGTCCAGCAAGCGCTCAAGCACGTCCTGCTCGAGCGCGGCCACGATCAACAACACGGCATCCGCGCCGGCTGCCGCCGCTTCGTAGATCTGGACGTCTTCGAGGGTGAAATCCTTGCGCAAAACCGGTACGTCGACGGCCGCGCGGACGGCTTGCAGATAGTCCAGGTGACCCAGGAAATAGCGTTCCTCGGTCAGGACGGAAATGGCATCCGCACCCGCCTCGGCATAGCGCTCGGCGATCTGCACCGGATCGAAGTTCTCCGCGATCAAGCCCACCGAGGGCGAAGCGCGCTTGACCTCCGCGATCAGCCCGAGTGTCCGGCCTTCGCCGCGGGTCAAGGCGGCGGCGAAGCTGCGCAGATCGTCGCGTCGGAGGGCAGCCTCCCGCAGCGCCTGGCGGCGGGCGCGCAACGGCTCCAGCGTGGTGCGTTTATGGGCGATGATCTCGGTCAGCCGGTTCATGCGGGCGGGTTGTTTGGTGAGACTAGAGGCGGAGCGGGAGGTGTCAACCGCGGGCGAGGGCCGAAGAAATGACTTGCGGCGCTAGCGCGTCTCGGCTACTGGCACCCGACAGCCAAAGAAGCTGTGCAACACTGCCGCTCAATTCTCAAGTATACAGGGGCAACCGTGGAAGTGTACGATAAAAGCGGCAACCTTTTTAAGACTATCACTATAGCTTGTAACGGTGGCTTGCTAACGGATGCGATGGGCTTTCCCGGCTGATTTGTGTCTCTGCCGTTTTCGGGTACTTTTGCCCGATGGACAAAGCAGAGCTTTACGCAATCCTTAAAGGATATTTTCATTTCTTAGGTGGGTGGCTGGTTGCTACCACCGTGCTAGGCAATTTATTAACGTGGTTCATCCAGCATCGTTTTAGCGTGGCTATGCAGGATAGGCAAACTAAGGCACAAGAAAGTTTAGAAGCTTATAAAAACGAATTAGCTGGAAAGCTGGAAGAACAAAAGGTGAGCTTAGACGCCATCAAAGCACAAAACAAAACAAAGTTTGATTATGCTCACAGTCAGCAAGTCACTACGCTAAAAGAAATTTACAGATTGTGTTTAGCGGTACAGGCAGACGCTACCGGATTGATCGTTGGTTGTGTATTTAAAAATGACACTAACCCCAACACTAAGATTTTAAAGGAAAGTTTCGACGGACATTATATGTCACTTGCTACCGATCTAGCAAAGTTGTGGACTTACAGAGAAGTTAATGACGTTTACTTAAACGAAGAGCTAATCCGAGTAATAAACGATTTTACCGCTTATTGTAACAATGTACTAGAGCAAGCACCCATGCTGGAAGGTGGAACGGCGTATGTTCCTTTCAAAGCAATGGATGATAAAAGGAAAGCATTAGATAAAGCAGTAAGGGAAGCCGTGGGGACTGATATTATCTAAAACATAAAAAGGCGGGCCGGGTTAGGGATGCCCTTTAGGATGAAACCACTATACCGTTTAGCCTTACAGCTTTGCCATGTCGGCAGCACGGACGGTCCCCGGCTAACTTGTTTTTGTGCCGTTTTAGGGTATTTTGCCCGATGGCATTTCTAAAAACCTTTCTAGCTGCTTTAGGTGGTACAGCTACAGCATTAATAATTCTCGGTTCCTTTGGGAAATTCCTTTTTGAACACTGGTTTAATAAAGCTTTAAAACGGTATGATGCTGAGCTGAAGGACAAGCTATCCAAAGAGAAAGCAAGGTTTGACTGGCTTCATGTTAAAAGAGCGGAAGCCATAGCGGCGGTTTACGGAAAACTTGCCGAAGCTGATAACGCGCTTATCAATCTACCGATACGGCTAAGATTATTAAAAAAATACAAGGGTAGTGAAGACGAGGGTAAAACGAAGGTTATAAAGACTCTTAGAAGAACGGCCAAGCCAATAGAGCAGTTTTCGGTACTGGTTTGGAGCAACGGGATACTCTTTAAGGCTGATACCGAATTGAAGCTATTGTCAGTAGCGGTCCATCTTGATAGGGTATTGCGACAGCACTTTAACGAAGCTAAGTTACTTCTGGAATCGGAAGAACCGGATATGCTAAACGAATCCACTAAACAGGCTATAAGCGAAGCCCGGAAGAAGTTAAAGGAGACACGCAGTGTTTTGGATACTGACTTTAAGAATTTACTAGGTGTTTAAGGAGAAACGATATTAAATAGGAGGCAATGTAACGCTTATGGATTTCTTGAAAGAATACTTAGCGGCTCTAGGCGGTACTGCAACGGCTCTAGCAGTTGTGAAGGTTTTAGGCGAGACAATCCTTAAGCACTGGTACAAGAAGGACGAAATACGCTTAGAGAAAAAACTGGACGCTTTAGCGGCGAAGGACGAAACGCGCTTTAACTACCATTTTACAAATAGGGCGGATGCCTCAAAAGAAATATTTAGACAGGCTACCAGCGTTGTAGGCTTAGCTGTCGGTTTGTTGTATGGGAAACAACTCCCGTTGCAAGGAAGAACCGCCGAATTTGATGCAAAGCTAAGAGACGACGCTGCAAGATTGCAGGAGGAAGTGAACGTTATGGCGGGTTATTCTACGAGCGTGGGATATTTATTCGACTTTAATATAAAACAGCGACTTTTAGTTTTCTACGGCGTCATCGCGGTTCTTATTGCTAGTCCACCAGAAATTACGCTTCGGCAGAGCGAGAATTGGTGCAATAATATACGAGACGTGTTTAGAGACATAGAGGAAGAGTTCAGAAAGTTCCTAAATTGATGACACTTTAGAATAAAAGAGCGTACCTGGTTAAAGGTACGCCTAATGAATGAAGCCCTTGCCTTCTCAGGGCGCCCTGATATTTTAATCGCATGGACTGGCAAACACTTCTCACCGCCTATGCGGGTGCATTAGGTGGCACGGCTACGGCTTTGGCTCTGGTAGGCGTTTTTGGTAAGACGCTTCTAGAGCATTGGTTTAACAAGGATTTTAAGCGTTACGAGTCTAAACTTGATAGCATTGCATCTAAAGAAGGCAAAAAGTTTGAGTATCTCTTTCCTCAACAAGCAGATGCTGCGAGAGAGTTATTGGCATTAAGTAAGAAAGCTGGCAAGAGCTATGCCGACGCAGCTTCTGCCAACCATCCCGAAGACATAGTAGTGGGTTACAAAAAGCACATTAAAGATTTGAGGGTGATCTATGATTTCATAGAAGCGAAAAGTGTACTTTTACCAGATGAATTAATTACGACCGTTAAAACTTGCATTGAAAGTTTGATGAATACCCATCTAGAAGCTAGACCCGGCTATCTAGGCACTGCGGTAAGCGAGAAGCTTGATCCAATAGAAAGAGCGTGCAAGCTGCTGATAGGTAATTAGGAGAATGCGTACCCGGTTAAAGGTACGCTCTAGTAGATGAAACCGTTGCAGCTTTTATGCTGCCAGCAGCTTAGCCATATCAGCAGCGTGTGTATTGCTAACGTGGCTGTATGTGCTGAGGATAAGCTTACCGCCGTCTTGATGCCCCTGCCATTGCGCTATAACCTTTACGTCAATACCCTTTTCAATGCACCGGGTAACGAACATATGGCGCAAGCTACGTTGCGTGTAGCGTGGCAGCTTCAAACGCTCGCAAGCCTGCTCTAACGATTTACGGGCATCCTTAGTGCTGGTGCCGGTGCCTGTAGTGCTCTTTTCATGATTGATAGGAAACAGCAAGTCTCTAGGTTTCATATCCTTACGGCTCACAAGCTTTTTAATCAGAGCAGCAGCTTGCGGGAAAATGGGGACAACGTAAGGCGTCTTAGTTTTCATGCGGAAAAACGTAAGTTGCTTAGTGGTAAAGTTAACGTGCTGCTTTTCGATATTGCTGGCCTCAGCTTGGCCTACGCCAACCAAGCCCATAAATTCTAAATAGTCGGCGCTATCCTTGCTTTCAGCGTTATACTTCTGCTTACGCACATTAGCAATAATCGCGGTGAAGTCTTTATAAGATGGCGTAACCCGTACCGGACGCTCCACCTTTTTATATTTCATATCAGCAGCAGGCGAAGCCACTATAGCTTCATCCGCTACAGCAATAGCGAAAATGCTCTTAATCACTTGCACATAATGATTGTAAGTTGCATAAGCAAATCCGTAGCCAGCAAGCCAGCCTTGCAAATCGGACGGCTTTACCTTGGATACCTGTGCATCCTCGCCCAGCGTGAAATCAGCAAGGAAACGGCGCACGATAGCCGTTTTGTTGTTTACGGTCTCTGTGGCTTGGCTGGCAATGGTGGCAAGGTAACGGTCGCACAGGGCTGCCAGCGTGAGCTTCCCTTGCGATGCGTCCACCTTCCCCAAGTCTGCCCGCTCGTCGCCAAGCTTGCCCTTCGCGGTGGCCTTATCGGTGGTCCCCAACGAGACCCTTTTCTGCTTGCCCTCGTGCTTGAACAGGGCATAATAAACCCCGTTCGGCGTGTAGCGATACAGGCACGGTACATCGGTTTTTTGGAACGGTTTAGTAGCGGTTTGCGGTGTGGTTTTCATCTGCCCACAGCCTACGGGTTACTAAATCGGGTTACAAAGGGAAAATCGGTGCTCGTGAAAGTAGTTGTAAAACGCTGATTTGCAGGCAGTTGCGGGTGTAGCTCAGTGGTAGAGCACTTCCTTGCCAAGGAAGACGTCGCGAGTTCGAGTCTCGTCACCCGCTCTCCCGGCTTGCCAAAGGGATTTTCAAGATATGGCGAAGGCATCAGCCAAGCCGGTTCCTCTCGCCGGCACCGAGAAGAAACCGCTATCCGGCGCGCGCGTGCTGGGCAACGTAGACCCCCGGCAACGCATCAGCGTGACCGTGCTGGTGCGTCCCCGCACGCCTTTGCCGCTCCGGCAGCCGGCGTTTCAGGAACTGCTGACCGACCCCATAGCGCAGCGCCAGTATTTAACCCGCGAGGAACTCGCTACCCGGCACGGCGCGCATGCGGCCGATCTCGCCAAGATTGAGGCGTTCGCGCACAAGCATGAGCTGACCGTCGTCCATCGCAGCACAGCCGAGCGGCGCGTGGTGTTGACGGGGACCTTGGCCAATCTCACGGCGGCCTTCGGCGTTCGTCTGCAGCGGGTATCCTTCCAAGGCGGGGAACACCGCCAGCGGACCGGTCCCATCCGGGTGCCGGCCGCGTTGTCCAAGATCATCGAGGACGTCAAAGGTTTCGACGACCGGCCGCAAGCTTTGCCGCACTTTCGGCGTCGCACGACGGCTCGGATAGGGCGCCGCCGCGCCGGGGCCGATGCCGGGACTTTCACGCCGGTCCAGGTCGCCCAGCTCTACGACTTCCCCAGCAACGCCGATGGCACCGGACAATGCATCGCCTTGATCGAACTCGGCGGCGGCTACGTCACGACGGACTTGCGCACGTATTTCACCGGCCTGGGGCTGCCGGCGCCTGCGGTCACCGCCGTGGCGGTGGATGGCCGCGCCAATACGCCCGGCGGCGATGCCGATGCGGAAGTCATGCTGGATATCGAAGTCGCCGCGGCGGTGGCGACCAAGGCGCAGATCGCGGTCTACTTCGCGCCGAACACCGATCAGGGCTTTGTCGACGCCATCAAGACCGCGGTCCACGACACGGTGCGCCAACCAACGGTGATTTCCATCAGTTGGGGCGGACCAGAGGCGAGCTATACGGCGCAATCGCTCAAGAACTACACGGCCGTCTTCCAGGAAGCAGCCGCGCTCGGGGTGACGATCCTGGTTGCCGCCGGAGACAACGGCAGCTCCGATGTGAGTCCGCCCGACAAAAAGAAGCGCGTCGACTTTCCCGCCGCCAGTCCGTTGGTGCTCGCTTGTGGTGGCACGCATCTGGAGGCGAACGCCGCCGCCAGCGCGATCGCGGCCGAGACCGTTTGGAACGATGGCGCCCAAGGCGGAGCCACGGGCGGCGGTGTCAGCACGAAGTTCCCGCTGCCCGCGTGGCAAAAAGCCGCCAAGGTGCCCAAGCTCGGCCGGAAGACCGGCCGGGGCGTACCCGACGTGGCGGGGAACGCCGATCCCGAGACCGGCTACCAGGTGCGGGTGGATGGGCAGAACGAAGTCGTCGGCGGTACGAGCGCGGTCGCGCCTTTGTGGGCAGGCCTGCTGGCGCTGTGCAATCAGCGGCTCGGCAAACCGGTCGGTTTTCTCAATGCGCTGCTTTATTCGGGAGCGAGCGCGAGCCTGCACGACATCACGACGGGCAACAACGTTGGCTATAAAGCGGCCGCCGGCTGGGACGCTTGTACTGGGTTGGGTTCCCCGGATGGTACGGCGCTATTGACTGGGTTAGGCGGAGCGCCGCAAAGCGGCTCCAAAAAAGGTAGGGATCGCTCTCCGAGCGACTCCGTAACTGTCTGGAAAACGCCCAGCTACCGCACAGCGTCCGAGCCCCAAGAGCGCGCACTTTCCGGACACTCACGGAGTCGCTCGGAGAGCGATCCCTACCTTTAAAAGCCGCAGCGCGGCCGCTACGTATCGTCGTCGCTGACCGTGAAGGTCACGTTGTCGATCTTCGCGCCAGCCAGTGCATTGAGCACGTCCATCGTTCGCCCGTACTTGGCTTGCGGCTCGGACGCGATCGTCACCGACAAGATCGACTTCGAGGCGTCGCTCGCCTGTTTCAAGCGCAACAGCGAAGCGGTCAGCTGCGGCATGTTGGAACTCGTCGGGCTGTCGATCGGCTCGTCGTCGAGCGCGACCTCCCCGTCCTCCGCCACCGTAATGATGATCTCATCCACGTTGTCCACGCTGTTATTCGTCTCGGCGGAGCCGGGCAGCGTCGTATTCAACTCGTTCTCCACCTTGACCGCCCCGGCCATGACCATGAAGAACAACATGATCACGAAGACCACGTCGATCATCGGCGCGATCTGGAAACCGATGTTGCCGTCGTTGGGATTTTGCTTGAGCCGCATGACCGTTATTCCTTGTTCACGGCCGAGAACGAGATGTCGGCGATGCCGGCCTCGCCACAGGCGTTCATGACCTGCGAAACATCCACCGCCGGCACGTCCCGGTCGCCGCGAATGACGACGCGATACTTCGGATCCGCGTCGTGCCGGGGTTTCAGAATCGGGGTGAGTTCAGCCACTTTCGCGTAAACGCGATCGTCGAAAACCACCTCCGACTTCTTGCCGCTCCAGCGCACGTTGATGATGGCCTCGGCCTTGGTGTTATCCTTCTTCTGCGCGTTAGGGGCGACCGGCAGCCGGATCGTCTTGTCGACGCGCAAGACTTGCGCGCTGGTGATCGTCATGAAGAAAATCAGGATCGTCAGGAGCACGTCCACCATGGGCGCGACCTGAAACTCCGGTTCTCCTTCACCGCCGCCTCCTCCTCCTGCCATGGGTCAATCTTCCGGCTCAGGGTTGTTGTGACATTTGCTTGGCCGCCGCCTTGTCCTACGTCGCGGCCGGAGCGGAAACCGTTTGTGCCTCGACTTCCGGGTCATGCACCGCGATCACGCCCTCGGCGGTCGCAGCTTGATCGTGGACGGCAGGCAGATCCGCGGTGCCCGGGCCGTGGCCTTGGTCAGCGACCCAGTTGGGTACTGCCGCGAAGAGCTCCTCGTCGCCGATATGGACGTTATGCAACAGGTCGTACGGCATCTTGCGGAAGAGCGAGTTGACGGTGTCCTCGATGACGTGCAAGCCGGCTGCGGCGCGATTGCGCAAATAATAGAACGAGCCGAAAGCCGGGATGGCGATAAAGAGGCCGCTGGCGGTGGCGATCAGCACTTCACCGATGGCGCCGGCGAGCGAACTAGGATCGCCAATCCCCGACGTACCCAAGGTCTCGAACGCCCGGATCATGCCCGTGACCGTGCCGAGCAACCCGATCATGGGTGTACAAACACCGATGACCGACAGATAGCTCAGCTTGGTTTGCAAATTGGAGTTCTCCTTGGCCAGCTCTTCGCTCATGGCCGTCTCGGTCATGTTCTTGCCATCGCCAAGATAGCTGACGCCGACCCGCACCACGTTGGTCAACGGGGAGGAGTTCGCCTTGCAGAAATTGTAAGCGCCGACGTAGTCACCGTGCCGGAAGAGGTTCTTGATGTTCGCGGCTTGCGAGGGCGGGACCAGCCGCTTGGGTCCGGTGCGAATGATGCCATCGCCTATTAGATAAACGGTGAAAACGGAGCAAAGGCCGATGGGGAACATCACCCAGCCGCCTTCGACCATTTTCTGCAGGAGGTTCTTGTGCTGCACCGCCGGCGTGCCGCCCGGCGTGGGGGCGGCCGATTGCGCCTGAACGGCGGTGGCGAAAAGGAGCAGCCCAGCGAAAGCCGCACAGACCAGGATAACCAGTTTACGTTTCATTCTTTGATTGGGGGGTGAACGCGAATAACACGATGCGAGGAAAAATGCCAGCGCTCAACCGGCGGGTGCGGTTTTCGGCGCGCCGGAGCCCAGGCCTTGCAACCGATTTTTGGCCTCGGAAACCTCCGGGGCGGTAGGGTATTTGTCGATTAACGTTTTCAGGGCGGCGCGGGCGCGCTCCTGATCGTTCACTCCGACAAAGGCGATGGCGCTGCCGAGCAGGGCTTGCGACATGAGGTTGGCCCGGTCCGGCGTATACAGCGGGATGTGCAGGTAGGCAAGGAGGGCCGGTTTGAATTCGCGCAAGGCCAGGTGGGCGGCGCCAACGTTGATCCAGCCGACCGCCACGGCCTGCGGTTCGGCGGCGGGATCGGTCACGATGGGCTCCAAAAACGCCAGGACCTGCTTCTGATCGTCCGGAGTGGCCGCCTTGTGCTCCATGGCCTGGCCCTGCCGGACTTTGACCGAACGTAGCATATCCGGACTCGCGAGCCCCAGTTTGGTCAGGTTCGCCACGAGAGCGTCAGCGTCCGCATCGCGCCCGAGGCGCTCCAGCGCATCCACTTCCAAGATCGCCAACTGCGGCCACAGATTGCCCGGCACGTCGCGGAAAGGAAAATAGTAGGCGGTGATCGGCGCCAACTGCTTGAACGCTTCGTCCGCTCGTCCTTCATGCAACAAATCCGTGGCGGTCTTGATCTGCGGCGCGTCGGGGAAAACGATCTTCGCGATGGCGGAAACATCGTAGCCGACCTCGCCCACGTTGCCGTCAGCCGTCTGGATGCGCGCCATGATGGTGTTCCCATCACGGCGGATCCCCTGGGTGGGCACCGTTTGGCCATCCTTCGTGTTGATCGTGACGGTTTGGGCGTGCGCCGCCTCGAACGGTCCGGCCAGGACCGTGGCGGCGGCGAGCAGGAGCAGGACACGTTTGATTTCCATGGCGGTGTTCGTCAGCCCTGACCCAACTCGGTCAGGCGCTTGCGCGCTTCCCCGGTCTCAGTGAAGTCGGCGAGTTTCGCGTTGCGGATCATTTCCTTCAACGTATTGGCGGCGTCCTGCGGTTTGCCGAGTTTTTGCAGGCAATCCGCACTGCCGAGATAGGCTTTGGCAACCCAGGGCAGGAACCGCTGATAGCCCACGTAGACCCGGGTATAAAAGGCGTTCGCCTCGGCCCAATGGCCCTGTTTCGCCTCGATCTCACCCAACGAATACACGCAAAACGCCGTCGTCTCGCCGCGCCATTCGCGCACGGCCGCGGCCTGCGTAAAGAGCTTCTTCGCCTCATCCAGCTTGTTCAACCCCAGATAGGACTTGGCCTCGCCGACGGTCAGCTCCTTGAGCTTCTGGTTGGCGGTCCCTTGGTCGATCGGCTCTTGGAAGAGCTGGAGCGCGGCCTGATAGTGCTTTTTCTGAAAAGCGATTTCCGCCAAGCCATTGTAAGCGAAATCCACCTCGTCGCTCTTGGGGTATTCATCCAGGAGGTGCTGGTAAAACGGCGCCGCCTGATCCAATTTGCCCTTGCTCAGCAAGAAGTCACCGACCGTGCCGAGAATCACGGGACTCAAGAACACCGGTTTGTAGTCCGAAGCGATGAGCAGCAGGTTGCGCTCGGATTCCGCGGGCTGCCGCCGCATGATGGCCAGCCGCGATTTGGCGTAGAGGATGCGTGCGCGTGCGGTGGGGGTTCGGTCGCTCTTCGAGGCACCGAGCAACTCATCCAGTTCCGCGCCGGGATCCGGCGCCACGGCGGGCGACGGCGAGGGAGTAGGTGATGGCGTATCCGCAACTACCACAGCGGCCGCGGGTGAAGCTCCCGGAGACGCGGCGGGCGCGGCTCCCGGCGTTGCGGCAGCCGCGGTATCCGGCGCCACGGGCGGGCGCCTCTTGCGCACGCACAGACTGACGAGCTGATCGATGATCTGCTCGACCGCGTCCTTTTTGGGATCGTCGATATACTTCTGCGACATCTCCGCCAGGAAATGCTTGGCCTCATCGACCTTACCCAGCTTGGCATCGGCCCGGCCGATCCAAAACGCGGCCGAGACATCGGTGGGATGATCCGGACGTTGCCTGACGAACTCCTGGAACATCGCGGCCACTTTGTCCCAGGCGCCTTGCTTCTGCAGGATCTTGCTGGCTTCAAAGAGCGAGTAGTTGAGCACCTTGTCGTTGACGTCTTCACCGGGGTTGCCGATTGGGACTGCCTTGTAGGATTGGGTGTAGGCGGTCAGCGCCTGATCGGTTTTATCCGTGGCCGTGTAGGCGTCTCCGAGCAGCGCCAGCACTTCGGCCGCCTGCGGATCGCCCGAGTTCGCCTGCACCCAATCCGTGCAAGACTTGATCACGGCATCGTAATCACCGCCGGCATATTCGCAGACCGCCCGGCGGTATTTGGCGTCCCGGGCAAAATCGCCCCGCGGGTAATGGGAGAGGTAGTCGTTGGCCGCCTGCAACGCTTCCGGGTACTTGCCTTCGAAAAGACTGCAAAGACCCTTGCGATAGTAAGCTTCCTCGTAGTGCACGCCTTTGCCTTTGGGAAACTCGGCCATGTACTTGCTGTACTGGGCGTTGGCTTCCTCGTACTTGCCCTGGTTGAACTGGGCGTTGCCGAGCAAAAACATCATCTCCTCGCGCAGAGTGCTGGCGGGCTGATCCTTGAGCATCGAGCCGAAGTAGTTTTCCGCGGTCTTCGCATCGCCTTCCTGCAGCGCGCTGGCGCCCAGGAGATAACCAACCGTGTACGCGTTGGTTCCCTGCGGGAACTCCTTCAGGTATTTATTCGATGCCTCGCGTGCGTCGGCCGTCTGACTGACATTGGCATAGGCGTTGATCAGGCCAAAGAGCGCCGCTTCCCGATCCCCGGGGTCGGTACTGATGTTCAGGCTGTCATTAAAGGCGACGATCGCTTGCCAATCCTCCCGGGCCAGGCTGCAAGCGCGAGCCATGCGATAGTACAACTTCGAGCGGATGCTGGGCAGGTTGGTGAACGTGGCGAGCAGTTGCTGATCTTCCGCCACCGAATCCTGCAGATTCTTCAGACCCAGGAGGTATTGGGCGGCATCCTTGGGCGTGGCGCGCATGGCGGCCTGCGTCGCCTCGATCTGTCTCTGTAAGTTGGCGATGCGGTCGTTCTCCAGGTGGATCACGTCTTCCTTGGTCCGGACGGCGCGATAACACGTCAGGGCATCCGCCGGGTCGGGCGGGGAAGCCTGCAGGAAGGTGTCACCTTGCTGCAACGCGATGGCGTTCAGTTCAACGAGATTCTCGACAAAACCGATATTGGTTTGGAGGTTGGCCAAGGTCTTCAGCGCTTTGTCCGTCTGTTTTTGCGCGCCGTAAAGCGAAACCAACTGCATGGCGCCGCGCGCGGAATTGTAGGATTGGATGCCCCGGGCGGTCAGTCTCTCAAAGGCGGCAATGGCTTTATCCGGTTGCTTGGCGGCCACGTAGGACAAGCCCTCGAAAAGCACGGCCCGCTCGTGCAGGGCGGGAAGCAACAGCGGCGCGTTTTCAATGGCGGCAAAGGCAGCGGCGGCCGCTTCGTAGTCCTTGGCGAGATAACTGGCTTCCGCCAGGGAGAACCGCGCCTCGGTCAAGCGGGTGCTCTTGGGATAGTTCGCAATATACTTGGTGAGCGCTTCGGCGGCTTGCGGATACTGCTTGAGGTTGAAGAAGGCGGCGCCACGCGTGTAGTAAATGGGCTCCATCTGCGCCACCAGTTTGGCTTTTTCCAGGGCTGGTAGGTCCTTGGGCAAAGCGGCGACCAACTTATCAATGGTATCCAAAGCGCCTTGGTACTCGCCCCGGCCGAAAGCGCTGATGGCCGCATTATAGAGGCCGGTCAGGTCCGGCCCAGCCGCAGGCGCAGGTGCTGGCGCCTGAGCGACGCCAGAAACAGGCAGTCCGCCGGTGGCCAGGCACACGGCCAGGCATCCAGCCAGGACTCGCCAGCGAAACAGGCTGTAGGAAGCGCGCACGAGAAAAGAAATGAGGCTAACAAAATCCGCCAGCGGCAAGCGCCATGAAGAGAACGCCTCGCGCCGCCCGCGGATCATCAGCAACAGGGGGACGGGCTACCTTAAAGATGCGCGGAGTCGACCGCAAGACCTTCCGAGTTACTTTTCCTCCGAATAGCCTGGAGCAAAGGTTAAGCCCTGCTGCTGGTCAGACTAATTGCTGAACATCGAGTTCGGGGTCTGCCCGGGTGCGACGAATTTCCAAACCGGGCCGCCCGTGGCGTGAGGCGCGTAGCCCTTGCTCTTGGGCGGCGGCGGCGGCAGCCCATTTTCATCGCTCATGCGGAAAATAGGCAGCAGGAGATCGTGATTGGCGTCCTGCTGATAGTGTTCGCCCTCTTTGCCGATAAAGAGTGAGGCGCTCGACCAGCCTCCCGGCTGCTCGCCGATCAAGACCTCGATCGGATAGGCATGCCCCGCCTCCACATGGAACGGGATGCCCTTGGCAAAACCCTGTTTCGGCGAATTGAACTTCATCTTGTAATGCGTCTGTCCCTTGAGACCGGTGTCGATGGACCAGGATCCGTTCAGAACTTCCCTGCCGTCAAAGCGGACGATCAAGACGTCGTCACCCAGTCCCGCGAAGTAGAAACTGCCATCCTCGGGCGCCAGCACGGAGCCTTTGTAATGGACGACCCACATTTTTGGCTCCACCTCCTTTTCCACGCCGAAGGCCGCCGGCCCCATCGACGCCGGAATGTCGGGCGCAAAGATTCGCATCGTGTAAATGGGTTTGGGCGCCCGGTAGTATTGGGCCAGATCGGAGTCGTTGAAGTTGTCCCTGGCGTAGGCGGCGATCTTGGCACCGTAAAGCGCGGGCGTCATGCCGGTCGGCTGGCGGCCAGCCGTTTGCTTCAAATCATACAGGTATCCCACCAGTCCATTACCCGTGCGCAGGCCGAAAAAATTCATGCCCGAGCCGCCGCCGCTGCCTCCACCGCCGCCACTACCGCCAGAGCCGAACCCGGGGCCGATGCCGAGGCCGCCGGCCCCGGGCATGTTCATGGGGACGATCGCATCCATCTTGGGCATGTCCGTCACCTCCGGCAGGGATACTTTCGAGACGGAATTATTGACCAGGACGCGCTTCAAGGAAGCAGGCGCGCCCGCCGCTTTGCGCTTGGCCATCTGCACCTGCTTTTCCAGGGCGCGGGTCGGCGCGTTTGTTCCCTTTGGCGGGGAAGCAAACGTCTGCTCGCGCTTGGCATGGATCGTTTGCACGATGAAATAAGTCGCGCCGCTCAGGAACACAACGTGCGCGATGATGGAGACGACCAGAAAGTTCAAACCCCACCGGCGCCAATTATACCAGGGCAAACGCTCGGGAACGGCGATAGGCAGCAGCGCGGACGTAGGCGAACTGGCTTCCATGGTCTAAGGGAGATAAAGGTCGCACTGTTCGGCGGCCCTCAACAATCAAAAAAATAGCATAGGAGCGCCGGTTTGCATTCCCCGCCACGCGCAGGACGCCGAAGAAGGTCGGCGACGGCGTTCTCGCCGCCGCCGCGAAGGTAGCGTTGTTGTCTCGCAATATGTCGCTCAAACTCGCCAGCCTACGCGGTTCGGCTGCCACAGGTGCGGCGGCGATACTGCCAGCCCAAGCCCGCCAGTGCCAACACGCTGAGCACATAAGGCGACGGCTCGGGCACCGCGTCCAACTCGATGTCCGACGCACTGAACGTCGTGCCATTGTAGTTGAGCGTGTAGCCAGATGGCGCCGTGAACCCAGCGAAGGTTCCCGACAAACTGCCGTAGTTGGCGATATCGTCGCTGGACATGCCGTCCGGCCCCGAGTCTTACGCAGATTGGATACCTGCAAAAACGGGACGCCGGACTACGACGGGCGTTCTTGGCCTTTTCGCGGGGCGGAGAGAAAACAAGCTGAAACCGAGCCAGCGGGACGACTACGCGGCCGTCCGCGCGGCGCCCTTGAAGCGGCGGCGCTGGCTGTAGGCGAGCACGCCGGCACCGGCGAATAACGCCGCATAGGTGCTGGGCTCCGGCACCGCGATCAACTCGACAAAAGGATCGTTGGCCGAGTACGAGATTTGGTAGTCGTTGCTGCCGACCATAAACGTCGCGCCATCCGCCTCCGGCACCCCGCCGACCGAGAACATCCCGGTGGCGGAACTGCCGATACCAGTTGTGCCCGTGTAGCTGATAAATTTAAATATCTGTCCCGGCGTCACGGCCAATCCGCCATCGTTCACCTGCAAGTTCGCTCCTGCCAGCGTGAGCGACCCCGCCGCTCCATTGACCACCAGCAAGGAGCTTGCCCCCAGGGTAGCGCCCGAGGTTCCGGTGCCGGAACTGCCCGCCGCATTGAGGTTCACGATGTAGGTGGCCGTGCTGGTCAGGGTGAGCGAACTCACCGTCATGTTTGCCGTGGTGACCGCGCCACCGGTGATCGTCCCGTAGGACGCTCCGCCCGCCGCCGTGAACCCGGGGTTGATGGTGCCCCCCGCGGCGGAAGTCGAGACCGCCCCGAGCATCCCCGTCCCATTACCCTGCAACACGCCCGTTGCATTGATGGTGATGGGCACCGCCGAATTCGCGGTGCTATTCATCTCCAGGGTTGCAACCGCCGCTCCGCCCAAGCCAGTGGCAACGGTGACACCCGACGTGCCGGCGATGGAGCCCGCGCCCGAAAGTCGTAAGCTGCCCGCGCTTACCGCAGTCGTCCCGGTGTAGGTATTGACGCCCGCAAGCGTTACCGTGCCCGTCGTGCTCGTGGCAAAGTTCCCCGTCGCCGCTCCCTGGCTGATCACGCCGCTAAACGTCGAGGGCAGATTGCCCGCGGCACCTCCGCCAAGCGTGAGCGTCGTACCGGCCGCGTTATTGAGCACCACCTTGCCATTGCCCGACAGACTCCCGATGGTCGGCGCCGTGCCGTTGAAGTTCACTGTGCCGATCGCCGTCGGCGAGTTCGTGATCACCGTCACCGCCGCCGTCGACGCGATGCTGCCGGTCGAGTTGAGCGTCGCCGCGTCCGCCGCTGTCATGGAAGTGCCGGTCGGGTTCACCGTCACATTGCCCGCGCCGAAACCGTTCGCCACGGCGGAGGTCAGGATGCCGGCGTTGACTGTGGTGCCGCCCGTGTACGTATTCGCGCCGGTCAGCACCCACGTGCCAAGGCCCGCCTTGGCCAAACTGGTAGCCGACCCCATGGTGCCGTCGACAATGATCGGCGCGAGTGTATTCGCTCCGGTGTTCGAGCCAGTGAGCGTCAGCGTGCGTGCTCCCATACCAGAAGCCACCAAGGAACCGGTATTCGTGAAGTTGAGCGCACCCGTGCCGGACGCATCCAGCCCCCCGCCGTTAGCAGTAAGCGTGAACAGTCGGTCCGTAGTGCCATTGGTTTGGTTACCATTGGCAGTGGTCGGAGTCGTCGCCGCGCCGGTAAATTGCAGCGTGCCTCCGTCGAGGACAAGATTCGCGGCCGCATTCGAAGAAATACCGATGCTGCTCACGAACCCGAAGTTCGCATTTGAAATGGTCTTAGCGGCACTGGGATTGGCGGACAAAGTAATCGTATTGGTGCCCGTATTGATCGCCGTAATCGTTGTCCCAACCGGAACAGCAGGCGTGTCATAAAGGTATTGCCCCACGACTAAACCAGTGGTGCTTCCGACTGTCGCGGAAGCCGTAGTCGTCGTCACGATGCTGGTATCCACGAAGCCACTAGTTCCGAGCTGATTGATGCTCAGAATTCCGCCTTTGATGGTGGTGGTGCCTTCGTAACTGCTGCCGCCGTCGGAAGTGCCGGTGGAATTGACGAAGGTCTGGGTGCCCGTGCCGATCTTAACCAGGTTGCCTCCCGCAGCCTGGCCGTTTGTGCCGTTGGTATTCGTGTCACCACCGTTAATGAAGTTGTTGCTGATGGGCCCCGTGTAGGTGGTGGAAGTACTGTCTCCGCCAACCGTGAACGTGGCACCCAAGAGTTGCACGCCGCCGCCATTGTTGACTTGTCCCGCCAGCGAACCCACCTGAGTGTTAAACCCTCCCAACGCCAAGGTCTCTTGGTTGATGGTGTTGAAAACCACCGCAGAGTTAACACCGAAGGCACCGCTGGTCTGGTTGCCATTGACATCATAGGCCGACGCAATGCCTGCCCTGGTGACACCCCGGTTTCCCCAGGTTGTCTGGCCCGTGTAGGTATTGGCGACATTCAAGGTGACAGAGTTATTCCCGTTGCCTTGCTCATCGATGATGCCACCCGTGCCCGTAATCGGCACACCCGTTGCAAGGTAGCCGTTGCTTTGACCCGCGCCTGTCCCACTCCCAAAGCCAAGCAGGCCTGACCCGGTCACCGTCACCGAAGAACTCTTATTGAGGGCGGTAGTGCTGGTAAGATTTAGAATGCCGTTACTGACCAGCGTCGCGCCCGTGAAGGTGTTCGCGCCCGCGAGCGATTGCGTGCCAGTGCCGATCTTGGTCAGCCCGCCGGTGCCCGAAATGACGCCGCTATAGGTGGGCGATGTGTTGTTGCCGCCGGTGGTCAGCGTGTTGGCACCAAGACTAACGTTGCCACCCGTCGTGCCGCCACCTGCCAGCGAACCGATCTGGGTGTCGAATCCGCCCAAAGCCAGCGTGGCTCCGGAGACATTCGCCAGCGTGACCGCCGAATTCAGACCGAAGGCCCCACTAACCCCTGCGACCGACGTCACGCCAGCTTGCAATGTGCCAGTGTTGACCAGCGTCGGCGTGGTGTAGGTATTGTTGCCGGAAAGTATCACCGTGCCGGTGCCAATTTTTGCCACCCCTGGACCGCTGGTTACCCCAATTGTGTTGCTGTAAGTGAAGCTGCTGCCGCTAGCATCCGTCGGATCAATTCCGACATAAGATCCTGCCGTGTAGGTGATCGTCGAACCAGTCTGGCCGCCGTTTCCAACAAACACGCCGCCAATGGTCCCATTGGTAGTTCCGGCCGTATTGTCAAACTCGCCCGTGCCACCTGCACTGACTCCCAGAATCGCCCCACTCGCCACCGTGATTGCGCTGTTGGCCGAAAAGGCACCCGCATTGGCAAATTGCAGCGTTCCCAGGTTGATCTTGGTCGCCGCACTGTAGCTATTGGCTCCCGAGAAAATCAAGGTACCTGTGCCAATCTTTGCCAGAGTCGTCGTGGGAGTCGTCGTGATATTGCCCGCGTAGCTATAAGTGCTGTTCGTGCCGTTCGTCGGGTCGAGACCCAGAATGGATCCGGCAGCGTAGGTGATGGTCGAGCCGCTTTGTCCGCTCAATCCAGAGAGGATCCCATCAATCGTCCCAAAACCAGAGGTTCCGTTGGTGAAGCCGCCATTACCGTCTACGTTGAACCCTAGGATCGCGCCGCTCGCCACGGAAATTGCACTCGCCCCCGTAGAGGCAGGCTTGGCAAATTCCAATGTTCCCGCCGTGACATTCGTGCTACCGGTGTAGGTATTGGTGCCAGACAGGATGAACTGTTCCGTGGTGGAGTTTTGCAGCACCGCGGTCGCCCCCTGGATCGGCGCGCTCACCGTGTTCGTTCCGGTGTTACTTCCGCCACCGAGAGTATCGTTGTCGCTGAGCGTCCCGGTGATGCTGATCGGACTGGTACCAGAAAAATTGACGTTAGCGGTGCGACCAGCTTGCGGGGGACCAAGAATGATATTACCCGTCCCGGTTGCTCCACCACTCAACGTCAAGTTGGAATTGGAGTTTGGACCTGCCTCCAAAGTGGCGCCGCCGATTAGCGTGATCGCACCGGAGTAGGTGGGAGATCCACCGACCGTGGTGTAGATTTCTCGCCGGCCGCCCGGCTCCACCGTAAGCGGATTCGTGAAAGTGCTACTGAGGTTGCTGGAAATTAGGGAGGCGACGCTGGCGCTCCCATTAGCGCCCAAGTAGATCGTGCCGCCGCTTCCGAAAGGCGTCGTGCCGCTACTAAATGTCACACTGCCGGAATTCAGATACGTGTTGCCGGTATAGGTATTGGCGGCACCCAGGCTCACGCCGCCCGCATCACTGATGGTAAGAGCAACCGCGTTGCCGTTGTTCGCGATGATCGAGCCGATCGTCGCAGCCTTGGAACCCACGACGAACAGCTCATTGCCCGTCCCGGCCGTGATGGTGCCGCCCGTGATCGTGCCGCTGGTCGCTCCGCTGCCGACGAGGATGCCCCCGGAGGCGATGGCGTTCGTTCCCGTGGCCAGGGTCAGCGTGAAGGCACCCGTGTTGAAGCGGATGCTGTTGGGCGAGGTTACTGCGGCCACCGTGACGCTGCCGGTCACATCGACGTCTGCGCCGGTGTCCGTCGCCGCCGTGGCGCTGGCGGCGGTGTAACTATTGAAGGACGTGATGGCGCCCGCCACGGTCCCCGTGCCCGCGCTCGTTGCCCAACTGGTGCCGCCCACCGTGGTATAACCATTGAGGATGGCGTTCGCTCCGGTGCCGAAGCCGTTCGCCGTCGTCGTGGTGGCGGCATTCGTTGCGGTACCAAGGGTCAAGGCGAGGGTGCCGCCGGTCGCGTGCGTGATGGCACCCAAGGCGAGGGTCTGCGTGTTCGTGCTCTCGGTAATCGCGGACGCTCCTTGATTGATCGCGGTGCTAGCGAAGGTCTGGCTGGCGGTGCCCGTGCGCGTGTAGGCCAAAGTGCTGCCACCGAGCACCAGGGCGCTGCTGGCGCTAATCGAACCATTTGCCGTGGCGCCGCCGAGGTTAAGCGTGCCAGCGTCAATCTCGGTCGTCCCCGTGTACGTATTCGCGCCAGTCAGAGTGAGCGTGCCTGCACCAATCTTCGTCAGCCCACCGGTCGTGCCGCCGCCGAAACCAGTCGCGAACGTCACGTTGTTGCCGTTGGTGTCGATCGTCCCTGTGACCCCGTTGGTGAAGACGAGACGGGCCGAAAGATCGGTCGTAGTGGCCGTGCCGAATTGGAGGATGGAGTTTCCCGTGAAGGTGATGGCACCAGCCGTCCCCAGGCCCCCGGTCGTAAAGGTAACCTGGCCGGCGTTGAGGTTCGTGCCGCCGGTGTAGGTGTTGACCCCGGTCAGCGTCAGGGTTCCTGCCCCGGTCTTCGTCAGCGCACCGGTCGTGCTGCCGCCGAAAGCGGTCGCGAACGTCACGTTGTTGCCGTTGGTGTCGATCGTCCCTGTGACCCCGTTGGTGAAGACGAGACGGGCCGAAAGATCGGTCGTAGTGGCCGTGCCGAATTGGAGGATGGAGTTTCCCGTGAAGGTGATGGCACCAGCCGTCCCCAGGCCGCCGGTCGTGAAGGTAACCTGGCCGGCGTTGAGGTTCGTGCCGCCGGTGTAGGTGTTTGCCCCTGTCAGCGTCAGGGTTCCTGTCCCGGTCTTCGTCAGCCCACCGGTCGTGCCGCCGCCGAAAGCGGTCGCGAACGTCACGTTGTTGCCGTTGGTGTCGATCGTCCCAGTGACCCCGTTGGTGAAGACGAGACGGGCCGAAAGATCGGTCGTGGTGGCCGCGCCGAATTGGAGGATGGAGTTTCCCGTGAAGGTGATGGCACCGGCCGTCCCCAGGCCGCCGGTCGTGAAGGTAACCTGGCCGGCATTGAGGTTCGTGCCGCCGGTGTAGGTGTTTGCCCCTGTCAGCGTCAGGGTTCCTGCCCCGGTCTTCGTCAGGCTGAAAGCGTTGCCGCCGTCAGAAATGATCGAACTGATGGACGCCGCGCCTGCAATGTCGAAGTTGCCGCTTTGGCCGAGCACCAAGCCCAGGGCGGTGGTACCGGTGCCGCCGGTGAGCGTCAGGTTAGCGCCGGTGCCCACGAAGAGCAGATCGGCCGAATTGGAACCAGCGACGCCGTCACCCAAGTCGCCCGCGCCACCCAAGGTGAGCGTGTCGGCCGCCGCGCCACCGCTGTTGGAAATCGTCAGTGGCGTCGTGCTCAGGTCATTGAGCGAGCCAAACGTTTCACTAGTACCGAGCGTGAAATTCGCCGGGTTATACGCCGTGCCAGACGTGAAGACCACGTCGTTGGTCACCCCGGGAACAGCGTTCGTGGAATAGGTGGCAGCGGCGGTCAGATCGGTGTTGGTGTTAACGACATCGGCCTCCGTGTTGCTCTGGGCCCTGGCTTGGTACTGGAGCGACAGGAGCGCCAGGGCACAAAAGGCCGGAACGCACGTCAGGGCACGGCGACGGCGGTCCAAATGGCTTTGGCAGACGGTCTTAAGCGAAAAAGCGGGGCGGCGAGTCATGGTAGAGGGAAACCTGGGGGGGCAACTGGGGGAACAGCCACAGGCTGAGGCTATCAAAGACTGCAGAAATTCCCAGATAATTAACGTTCCAGTTTAGGGCGGGATTTGTGACGTTTCGGTACTATCCGCCGCTCTGAATCCGCCCGTTCGCGTGGTTTACACCAGCCGCAGAATGAGCGGGTAGCGGAACATGCGCCCATCGTTGCCGGCGATGGCCGCCAGGATGATCAAGATGAGGTTGCCCAGATACAACCCCGCGATAATCGGGATGCCGATCAAAACGAAGCAAAGCACGAACGCGATGGCGAAATAGATCGTAAAGGTGATCTGCGCGTTGACCGCTTCGCGCCCGTGAGCGTCGACGAACGCCGACGTGTCCTTGCGGATCTGCCAGATAATCAGGGGAGCGATGATGTGGGCGAACGGAAAAAGATGCCCGGCCAGCGCGCTCAAGTGGATGAACATCGCCCACGTTCGTTCTTCCTTGGCCGGCACGCTGCCGGGGTTGGCGGCGGCGGGTAGGATCATTGCAGCGTCAATTTGAGGGCACAGGCGCCTTCCGCCGGGGCGGCTGCTGGCAAGGTGACGTGCAGGCCGTCCGCGTCCTGCGTGTAGGCGATCTTCTCGCTCGAGCCGAGCAGAGTCAGCGCGGCGATCTTTTTATCGAGCGGGCCGGGGGTCGCGCCGCCCTGGCCGAGCGCGTGGATAGTCAGTTTGCCGTCGGCGGGCCAGCCGAGGAAATACGCGTAGAGCGTGTTCTCGCCCAAGGTGGTAAACCGGATGTCCTGCGCGCCGTAGGTCAGCTTACGCTCGTTGAACATGCCGCCCTGGCCGACGGGGCCTTCGCCGTAAATCTTCCAGGGCCGGGTGCCGAAGATGCCTTCCTTCTCGACATCCATCCACTTGGCCAGCCCTTGCAAAAAGGCGACTTCGTCGTCGTCGATGGTGCCGTCCCCACGCACCGGGATGTTGAGCATCAGGTTGCCGTTCTTGCTGACGATGTTCGCCAGCATCTGCGTGACCAGGGCGACCGTCTTGTAGCCGTGTTTCTCGTAAAGCGCGCGGCTGTAGTGCCAATCGCCGATGCAGGTATCCGTTTGCCAGGGGGCGGGCTGAATCTGGTTGCTGGAGCCGCGTTCGTAATCCTCCACCAGCGCGTTCTTGTGTTCCGCGCTGATCTGTTTGGCGTTGATCACGGCCTCGTTCTGGCCGTTGTGCCAGGAGGCGTTGGCATTGTAGAAGTGCGCGGCGATGTCCAGGCCGTACTGCTCCAGCGGGAGCGACTCGTCGTCGAAGTAAAGCAGATCTGGATGGTATTTATCGACGAGATCCTGGCAGCGCAGGAACCATTTCTCGCCGTAGCCGTTGTCGTTAGGCGGGATCTCCTCGTGCCAGCGGTCGTGCTTTTTGAACCATTCCTTGTACGCCGCCGTGTCCAGCCCCGGCGGCGGCGCGTACCTCGGGCCAGCGTAAAGATCCTGCGGATCGAGCCCTTCCCACCAGAGGCCCTTGCCGTCGGCTTTGGTCAACCAGCCATCGTAAGGGACATCCTTGTTGGGTCCGGCCGTGTCATAACCGTAGGCGACCTGCAGCCAATGCCAGGCATGTGAGGAATGGTTGCTGACGCCGAAGTGCAGGCCGTTTTTCTTCGCCAGGTCCGCCCAGATGCCGACGATGTCCTTCTTCGGTCCGATCTTGGTGGAGTTCCACGGCTGGTACTTCGAATCGAAGCAATCGAAGTTGTCATGATGATTGGCGAGCGCCATGAAGTAATGCGCGCCGGCCCTGACGTAGAGCGCCATCAGCTTCTCCGGATCCCAATGTTCCGCGTGCCAGAGGTTGTCGTAATCCTTGAAGCCGAATTTGCTCTGGGGACCATGAGTGGCCAGGCTGTATTTGTAGTCGCCCGACCCTTCTTCGTACATGTGCCGGGCGAACCAATCCCCCTGCTCCGGCTCACATTGCGCGCTCCAATGCGCCCAGATGCCGAATTTGGCGTCGCGGAACCATTGCGGGCATTGGTACCCGGCCGCCAGCGATTCCCAGGTGGGCTTGAATGAGCCCTCGGCCAGGTGCACGCCGGGGTCCGTAGCCAGCGCGGGCTCGGGGGTGGTCAGGGGAGTGGCGGGAGGGGCAGCGTCCGCCGCCAACGCGGCAAGGGAGGGAACGAGCAGCGTGCAAGCGGCCGCCAAGGCGCACACCGAGGGGAAGAGTGGCTTCATGGAGGGAGTATTTGTAGACGAATCTACGTCTGAAAAGCCAGCACGATATTCACGCCGCCGAAACCGCTGGAATTCGACAAGACGCGCCTCGGTCGATTCTCCACGGTTGCTGGAATGATGTTCAGTCCCGCCGCGTCGGGATCGAGTTCCGTGATGTTGATCGAACCGGGGGAAAATCCTTCCTTGAGCGCGAGACAGCAGAACGCCGCCTCCATCGCCCCCGCGAGCGACAGACCGTGGCCGGTCTGGCTTTTCGTGCTGCTGATGGCCGGGGATTTCCCGGCGCCGAACACCCGGCGCAAGGCGCGCAGCTCGGCCCGGTCGCCAGCGGGGGTCGAGGTGGCGTGCGCGTTGACATAGTCGACGTCCCCCGGCTGCCAGCCCGCGTCTTCGAGGGCTAGATCCAGGGCGCGGGCCAACCCGGCGCCGTCGGGTTCCGGCGCCATCACGTCGTAGCCGTCCGAAGCGTGTCCCCAGCCGGCCGCTTCCGCGTAAACCTGCGCTCCGCGAGCCTGGGCGTGCTCCCATTCTTCCAGCACGAGCACCGTTGCGCCGCCGGTGGCCGCGAAGCCGTCGCGTTTGACATCGAAGGCGCAGGGACTCAAATGTGGGTCGACAGCGCGGGTGAGCGCCCGACAGTTCGCCATGGCGAGGATGCTGTACAAATCGCAATCTTCCGCCGCGACGACGAACATGACGTCCTGCCGCCCCAGGCGGATGAGATCGAGCGCCGCCCCGAGCGCATGGGCTGACGATGCACACGCGCAGACGAAGCCGCCCGAGGCGCCCAGGATCTTGAAATGTGGCACCAGGTTGTAGTTGAGCGTCCCCGCGAAACCCGAGGCCACCAGGAACGGACTCGTCCGCAACGCCCCATCCCGCAGGACGTTGGTGTAGTTTTGGCAGAGCAGCCAGGGTGAGCCTTCCGAGGCGCAGAACATGCCCGTGCGAGGGTGGGAAACCAGCGCGTCAGCCAGTTGCGCGTCCGCGAGCGCCTCGCGCAGGGCAACATGGGCGAAGACGCCGTGCGGCGCCAGCGAGCGCAGTTGCGCGCGCGGGATCTGCACGCGGGGCGGGAAAACCCAGCTTTCCGGTTGGGGCCGGGGAAACTGAAAGCCCTTGATGGTTCCCGCCAGCCGCACCGGGATTTCTGGCCGATCGAGCGGCGGATACAACTCGATGCCGGAGCGGCCCGCGCGCAAACTGGCGAGCACTTCGGCGCGCCCGTTGCCGATGCTCGTGACAAACCCCAGCCCGGTAACGACGGCGCGCTTCACGGGACCGCGGCGCCCGGCAGCGCGCGGGCTTTGGCCACGAGCAAGGCGCGCGCTTGGTCCAGGTCGCCGAGGCTGCGCAATTCCTCCTCGCTGAGCTGAAGCCCGAACGCGTCCTGCAAATCGAGCACGACTTCGATCAGGGTCAGCGAGTCGAGACCGAAGGCCCCCAGGGGAATCACCGGATCTTCCACCGTGGCGGCGAAGGCTTCCGGCACGTACTTGCGTAGGACTGCGTCCAGAATCGGATCGATCAAGGCGGGATTGCCGGTGCGCCGGAAATCCGCCACCTGATTCCGGAGTTCGGGCGGATAGTAGAGGAAGCGGTCGTCGATTTCGCTGCGGTTCATGTGGGGGGATGGCGCCGGGCTTGCAGGTGCACGCCGCCGCGCGGCCAGAGGATGAGGCGAGGGGTCCAGGCCGGCGCGGCCGCGGGGGCGGGATCGGTAAAATGCCACCGCTGCGCCAGGCAGGCCAGCACAAGAGGGCCTTCCAACATGGCGAAGCGTTCCCCCAGGCAGGCGCGGGGACCGCTGGAGAACGGCACGTAGCTGCCGGGAGGCAGGGAATCGCGGAGATTGTTTTCCCAACGCTCCGGCCGGAACGATTCCGGTGCGGGAAAACGCTGGGGATCGCGGTGGAGTGTCCAGAGGCAGATCACGACGCGTGCTCCCACCGGCAGCGGCTGGCCCCCGAGGACCAGAGGACGCACGCTCTGACGTCCCAGCGCCCAGACCGGAGGGTACAGGCGCATGGTCTCCAGAAAAACCCGTTCACAGAGGCCCAGCGCTGGCAGGTCCGCCAGCGTTGGGGGGCGGTCGCCGATCGCCGCGACCACCTGCCGATGCACTTCCGCCTGCAAGGCCGGGTCGCGGGCGAGCATCCAACAGGCAACCCCGAGGGTGGTGGCGATCGTCATGTGACCGGCCAGCAGGAAAGTCATCAACTCCTCCTGGATGCGTTCTTCGGTAACGCCGGCGGGATCCAGATCCTGGGCGGCGAGCAAAAGCTTCAGCAGATCATCCTCGACGGCGCCGGACCGGGCGCTTTCAGCCCGGATTTCCGCCACGAGGCGGTAAAGCGTGGCCACGATGCAGTCGTATTCCCGGTTTTCCTGCGGCGCGGCGCCGTGCCGGCCGCTCAGCCGCTGAATGGTCCGGGTCGCCTCGTAAATTTCCTCGGCGCTGGCGCCGAGGTCGACCGAGAGCAGGCATTGCCCCGCGATCTCCAGCGTGAGCAAGGACAACTCGCGGGCGAGATCAACCAGACCCTCCTGCCAGCCGTCCAGCCGCCGCCGCGCGATTGCCACGATGTCCTCGGCATAGCCGGCGAGCCGGTCACGCGCCAGTACCGGACGCACGACGCGCTGCATCCGGCGGTGGAGCGGCTCCTCGCTGCTGAGAATGCCATCGCGGAAGAGGAGCTTAAAGGCCGCGTTGAAGCTCCATTTGACGAAAGCGTCGCTGCCCGATCCCAGCACTTCGCGCACGAGCGGCGGATCGTTCACAAAGTAGTAAGTGCCGGTGGACAGCTCAAACTGGCCGAAGCTGCCCACCTCCCCCGCCAGCCGGTCATAGAAGCCGAGCGGGTCGCGTTTAAGCATCATGATGTTGCCCAGCGGCGATGCGTCGGCAAACGTCGGCAGTGGCGAAGCGGCAGGCATGTTGGCGGCGGAGACAGAGAAACAAGACGAGGGCTGACGGCGGCGCCAGCTTATGACAAAGTGCCCGGATAGTGCAATCGCTTGTCGCCGCCCCCATTGCCGCCGCGCCAGGCGAGGTGCGCTCACCGTGGCCGGATGAAATGGCGCGGCTGCGACACTTTCTGCCGGTGGCATTTCTGCTGGAAGCGCAACCGGAACTTTTTGTGATCGTGCGCGGGCGCGCCGAGCGCATCGTGGCGGCAGCGAGCCTGACCTGGCCGGAACTGGCGGAGGACCAGCGCGCCGGCGTCCTCCAGCTCCGGGTGGACGCCGGCGGCGGCGATTACAAGGCGCTCGCCACCGCTCTGACCAGACGGGCGCTGGCCGAGGCCTGGGCCGCTGGCGCGGAGCGCGTTTATCTAGGGCACACCATCCAAGCGGATTCTGCCGCAGCCGGATTTTGGCGCGGGTTGGGGTTCCGGGCGGGCGTGACCCTGGAGATGTACGAGATTGAGTCCCGGCCGCGGTTGGAGCGGCTGGAGCGGGTCCATCGTCTGTTACGCTCGCAGGGTCTGGTGCCGGCGGGTGTGGAAATTTTGACGATGCTGCCGCGCCTGGTCGAGCCGGTGCGGTGCTTTCTGGCCGAGCACATGCCAGGCGGCGTCCTCCTGCTGGGGGCGGAGAACGCACATTACAAGCCGGAACATTCTTGCGTCCTGCTGGCCCGCGGTGAGGTGAAAGGCGTGTTGCTGGCGCGCCGGGAGCGGGAGTGCATGACGATTGGCTTGCGCGTGGTCTCGCCGGAATTGCGTGGGGGCATCAGTTGGGCCAACGCGCTGCTGCTGTATCATTCCCTGCAGGCCGGCTTGCAGTCGGGTCAGGAAAGGTGCCGTTACGAGTTGAACCCGGAAACGCACACCGAAACCCATCGCCTGGCGCGAGCCTCCCAGGCACGCCACATCGCGCGGTATATTTCCCTGGAAATCCTCCGGGAAAACATTTGACACCCACACCCTGCCTTGGTTGAATCCGGCTCTGCGGCCGTTTCTTTATTTCCCTGTATGAAAACCGAGTCTCCAAGCGGATTATCCCAGAAGCTATTGTTTTACAGCCTGGGGGCAGGCGCCATGACGCTGGCTGGTTCGGCGCGGGCCGACATCCATTTTACGGACCTGTCGGGGGATCCGCTCACTGGGAACACGATCTATTACTCCCTGCAGAACGGGACCGACTCCTTGACCGATTCCACCGGGGCGGATTTCGTACTGAACACCTTAACGAAGAACAGCAAGTTTTTTGGCGGCAAGGGCAAGTCCAAAGCTTTTAATAGTGGATTTTCTTCGGGTGCCTCCACCGTAGCCGTGACCAGTGACACCTTCTATGAGGCGGAGCTTACTCTCGGTACGACGATTGGAGCCTCCAGTACGTTCGGTAATAACTACATGCACGTTGAGACGAACAGTAGCAATACGAGTTACCCTGGCTCCTGGGCCGTGGGCGACCGGGGCTATCTGGGACTGGAGATTTCGGTGACGGCGCCCGGCGCTATGACGGCAACCACGCTGTACGGCTGGGCGGATGTCAGCCTGAACAGCATGCCCCCGGTTCCGCCCGATGAGGTAATGGGAAAGGCCGTCGGCCCGAACGCTGCGGCCGATGGTTATTTCACCCTTTATGGCTTTGCTTACGATGACAGTGGCAATCCTATCGATGCCGGGGAGATTCCGGAGCCTGGCACGATGGCCTTGTTGATCGCGGGCGCGGCCGGAGTGACGGTGCTGCGCCGGCGCCGGGCGCGGACCAGCTAAGCGATCCGCCGCTTTCGCGGCGGCCAGGCCGCTCTACGGGGTCGTTCAGTCTTGGGATGTCCCTTGTGTCTACTTCCGGCGACCAGGCAAGCCGCAAGGTGCTGCTTGTTGGCTGGGACGCGGCAGACTGGAAAGTCATTCAGCCGCTGCTCGATCAGGGGCAGCTGCCGGTTCTCGAACGCCTCGTCAACGGAGGCGTCATTGGCAACCTGGCGAGCATTGAGCCGATGCTCTCGCCGATGCTCTGGACGTCCATTGCCACTGGCAAGCGGCCGTTCCAGCACGGCGTACACGGTTTCACAGAGGTTGATCAGGAATTAGGGTCACCCGTGCCGGTCTCCAGCGCCACGCGACGGTGCCGGGCGATCTGGGATATTCTCAACGAGCGCCGACTCAAGACGAACGTCGTCGGCTGGTTTGCCACCCATCCGGCTGAACCGATTGACGGCGTCTGCGTGAGTGAGCGCTTCGGCACGCCCGCTCCCGCGCCCGGCCGACCCTGGCCGCTGGCGCCTGCCACGGTGTGGCCCGAGCGGCTGGGAAAGGCGCTGGCGGATTTGCGGGTGCGGCCGGAGGAGATCGACGCACAGGTGCTCAAGCTGTTTGTGCCGGACGCCGCCCAGGTCAATCAGAGGTTCGACAAAAGGCTGCACCAACTGAGCATCCGCCTGGCGGAATGTTTTTCCATCCACGCCGCCGCAACCTACTTGCTGGGCCACGAGCCGTGGGATTTCGCCGCCGTCTACCATCGTTCCATCGATTGGCTGTGCCACGATTTCATGGCTTTGCACCCGCCCCGGATGCCCGGGGTCGATGATGGCGAATTCCGGCTCTACAGCGGGGTGATCAATGGTGCGTATCGGTTGCACGACGCGCTGCTGGGACGGTTGCTGGCGCTGGCGGGCAAAGACGTGACGGTGCTGGTGGTCTCGGACCACGGCTTTCACAGCGACCATCTGCGGCCCGCCGCCCTGCCGAATTTGCCCGCGGCGATTGCACAATGGCATCGGCCGAGTGGCATTTTCGTCGCCGCCGGCCCCGGCCTGCGCCAGGACGAACTGTTGCACGGCGCCAGCCTGCTGGATGTGACGCCGACGATCCTGGCGTTGTTCGGTCTGCCGGCCGGCCGCGACATGGACGGCCGGGTCCTGGTGGAGGCGTTCGTCGACCCGCCAGCCGTCGAGCCGGTGGAGAGCTGGGAAAGCCCGGGAGGCGCACGCCGGCCGGACCGCGTGAGCGGCCGGACCGCCGGGCAGGAGTGGCCGGTCGTCCGGCAGTTCGTCGAGCTCGGCTATCTGGACGATCCGGGCGACGATCCGGAGGAAGCAGTGCGCTCGACGGCCCGGGAAAATCGGTGGAATCTGGCGCGATCCTATCTGGATGTGCGCCGCTACGTCGAAGCGCTGCCGCTGCTGGAGGACGTTTACGAGGAATGGCCGGAACGGCGGGACTACGGCTTTGCACTGGCACTCTGCCAGCTCAACCTCGGCTTGGACGAACAGGCCGCCGAGACTGCCGCCGGATTTGCCAGCGCCGCCGGGCCCGCCAGCCGCCTGCTGCTGGCAAACATCGAGGCGCGGCGGGGCAATCTAGCCGGCAGCCTGGAGCACCTGGCCGTCGTCGAAACCACCGCGGCGCAATCCGCCGGGGTGCACAACCAGATCGGCCAGGCCCACCTGCGGCTGCGCCGCTGGGAAGAGGCGGCGGCGGCCTATCAACGCGCCCTCGAAATGGACGCTGACGACCCCTTCGCCCACCTTGGGCTCGCGTACTGCGATCTGCGCGCCAGGCGCTACGAGGCCGCGGCGGAGCGCGCTCTGCACGCCCTGGGGCTACGTTTCGACCTGCCTCTGGCGCATCATCATCTGGGCGTGGCTCTGGCCCGGCTCGGCGACGGACCGCGCGCCATCCAGGCCTTCGAGACGTGTCTACGCCTCCAACCGGGCTGGGTCTCGGCGCATCACTATCTGGCGGCGCTTTACACCCATGTTCCCGGCGGTGAAGCCACCGTGCGCGAGCATCGCGATTATTTGAAGGCCCGCGCGGAACGCCGGCTGGCCGGGATCGAGCAAGTCGCGCAATGGCGCCGCGACAGCGAGAAACGGGCGCGCGTCCGCGCCGAGGCGCGCACCCGGCGCCGCTCCCTAGCTACGCCGGTGCGGGGGAAAACGGCGGCGGAGACTGACCCACCGGCCGCGCCGGCTGCGCCCAAGGCCCTCGATTTCCTGCTTGTCTCGGGCCTGCCCCGCTCGGGCACGTCGCTCATGATGCAGATGCTCGCGGCCGGCGGCCTGGCGCCGATGCGCGACGATCTGCGTCCGCCCGATGAAGACAACCCGCGCGGCTATTTCGAGTGGCAGGAAATCAAGCAATTGCCCAAGAACCCGCGCCTAATCGAGCAGGCACACGGGCGCGTCACGAAAGTGATTTCAATGCTGTTGCCGTACCTTCCCAAGGCGCACCGTTTTCGCGTGATCTTCATGGTGCGCTCGGTCGAAGAGGTGCTGGCTTCCCAGGAGCGCATGCGCGGTCGCCGCGGTGCCGTCACCCCGGGGATGCAGCGCGCCGAGATGGCGGCCGAGCTCGCCCGGCACCGGACCCGCATGCTGACCTTGTTGCGCGACAGCCCAAACGTGGAATTGCTTGAAGTCGATTACACGGCCTTGCTCGCGGACCCGCTGCCGTGGAGCGAACGGGTGGCCGATTTTGCCGGCCTTGCGCGTGACCGAGCCGCCGCCATGGCTAGCGCCGTTGCGCCGGAACTAAGCCACGGCCTCCCCGCGGAAAGAGTCGCCTGCTAGCCTTCGCGAAGACGAAAAACGGATTACTCTGCATCTTCATTCAATACCTCCAAATAACAGACATAGGAAAATACCCGATAACGAGTTTTGCCCGATAGTTCGCGGAGGATGCCGAGTTTGACCAGATGCTTCGCGGCCGCATGCAGCGTTGGAGTCGATAGCTTCAATTCCCGCCGAGCTTCGGGCACCGATCCGATGGGACGTTTCTGGAAGAAGTGGTGCAGGGCGAGGGCGGAACCAGAGGCGCGGCCGAGGGTTTTGATGCGGGTCCGATCTTCCTCGAAAAGTTTGAGGAGCTGGTGAGCGGTGGCAAAAGCCTGATTGGCGGTCGTGGCGACTCCTTCAAAGAAGAAATTCAGCCACGCTTCCCAGTCACCATCTTCGCGAGCAGTCTGAAGCAGGTCATAATAGAGGCTGCGATGGCGTTTGAAGAATAGGCTCAGATAGAGCAACGGCTGTTGCAGCGCACCTTCGACGCAAAGCAGAAGCGTGACGAGCAATCGTCCCACGCGACCATTTCCGTCCAGAAAAGGGTGGATGGTTTCAAATTGAACGTGTGCCAGGGCCGCCTTGACCAACGTCGGTGTCTTTCCGGGCCGGTCATGCAAAAACATTTCCAGTGCGGACAAGCAGTCCAGTAGCTTGTCCGGCGGAGGCGGCACAAAACGCGCATTGCCTGGCCGGGTACCCCCCAGCCAGTTTTGGCTGGTGCGAAATTCGCCGGGAAGCTTCTGACTACCGCGCCCTTTGGAAAGAAGGATGGCGTGTAGTTCCTTGATCAGTCGCAGGGACAGAGGGAAGCCTTCCTTAATCCGCTTCAACCCATGCTCCAAGGCTGCCGCGTAATTGGACACTTCTTGGACATCGTCGATGGGTACGCCAGGAGCTTGTTCGTTTTCGAAAAGTAATAGGTCCGACAGAGAAGACTGCGTACCTTCGATCTGAGACGAGAGAACCGCTTCCTTACGGATGTAGCTGTAAAGGAGGACACTGGTATCGGGCAACAGGGAAGCGATGCCATCCAAGCGTCCCAAGGCGGTGTTGGCTGCGGCGAATTGGGCCTGAAGATCGGCTGCCCACGCCAAGGGAGGTTGTGGGGGCAACGGATTCGGCACGAAGGCGCGACACACTTCCCCCACGGTCGAAATGGTGACAAACTCTCCTGACGGGCCTCTTTTCACGGGCATATCCTGCCCCTGGAACCTTAACGACGCCAGATTTTAAGTTAAGGATAGCCCACTAAAGTTAACTTAGTGCCATACGACCAGTAAGGTTGGCCTTTTGGTAGCCGCGCGGGAGGAATTGTCCGCCGCGTGCTAGAATCGCCTCCATGAACACGAAGATTGGCTTGGCGGCAGGTGTGCTGTCGCTGCTGACGGGAGCTTGCGCGGGCGGAGTGGTTGGCTCGGGGCATGTGGTGACAGAAACCAGAGCAGTGCCCGCCATCAATGCCGTCAACCTCGCAGGGGTGGGGGAGTTGACCATTGTGCAAGGCGACAAGGCAGCGTTGGTCGTGGAGGCGGAGGACAACATCCTGCCGTCGATCAAAACCAGGACGGAGGGTGGAACCCTTGAGATCAGGGAAAAGGGGAGCATCGCGCCAAAGAAACCGTTGCGCTTCCGCTTGACCGTTAGTCAACTGAACAAAATCGTGGTCTCGGGCGCCGGCGGCATCCGCTCGGATAGGTTTGCCAACGCCGGGTTGCTCGATCTGGAGGCGGAGGGAGCCGGTTCCGTCGAACTGACGAAACTGGAATGCCCCACCCTCAAGCTCGTGATCTCGGGCGCGGGCGATGTCAAGTTGCAGGGGCGGGCGCGGAATCAGGATGTTGAGATCGCCGGCGCAGGAAAATACCTGGCGGACGAATTCCGAACGGAAATCACGAAACTGGAGATTAGCGGGGATGGCACCGCGCAAGTTTGGGCAATCGGCGAACTGGAAGTTAGTATCAGCGGGGTGGGTCAGGTGGATTACTACGGCAAGCCGAAGCTGAAGAAAGACATCACCGGTCTGGGCAAATTGCATGCGCTTGGACCCAAGGGGCGGGACGAGTAATGACGGCGGAACGCCGTCGCGCAATATCGCTTGCCTTTTAGGGGGTTAGCCACCAAATAGGCGATCTTCTATAATGCTGATGACTCGACATCTCCCAGTTGCCGCCTGTTTCTTCTTAACGATCTGCGGCGGAGGCCGCGCCTTGATGGCGGGCCCCGCGGATAAGACGGCGGTGCCGGCGGACACCGCGGCCGTGGACCTGTTCCACACCGGCGGACTGGAACTGCAAGTCCTGAGCGGCCCCATGTTCTCCTTTCAACCCACCCACGACGCGCGTCCGAACTTCGATTACGCGCTGACGGCGGTCCGCCTCGGCTACATGCTGGATACACCGCGCAGTCACGGTTTCTTCCGCGGCAACGATGAGGTGCTGCTGGAAACCTCCGGCGCCGCCATTTTTCAGGGTCCGGGCACGGGTATCGGTGGGGCGAGCTTCCTCTACCGGCGCAATTTCGTGCAGCCGGGCGCGCGGGTGGTGCCTTACTTCGGCCTCGGCCTCGGCGGGGTCTACACGGACATTTATCACAACCGGACCGAACGGGCGGTTGGCAGTAATTTTGACTTCAACCTGGGAGCGCACCTCGGGGTCCGGATCCAGTTGGGGCAAACTCCTTGGGCGGTGGACGCGGAAGCCGCTTACCGGCACATTTCCGATGCCGGCATCACCCGGCGCAACGACGGGATTGATGCGATCGGCGGCCTAATCGGGTTTAGCCGCTTTTTTTAGGCGCGCCGCGCCGCGCACCGGCGTCTCCGGTCGCGGACTGAGCAGCAGGGTCACCTCGCGTGGTTCCAGAAAACGCCACTCACCGGGCTTGAGCGAGCCGAGTTGCAGAGTGCCGAGCCGGGTGCGTTGCAGCCGGCGGACATTGTAGCCCAATTCCGAGAACATCAGGCGGATCTGCCGCTTGAGTCCCTGCCTCAGGATCACCTTGAGGGTATGCGGATTGATCCGGTAAAGCGCTTCTGCTTTGGCGCGCAGCCGGCGCGGCGGCGCCCCGTTTTCCATTTCCACCGGGATGAAAATGCCGGCGCGCAGTTTTTCCCCGAGCGTCATGTCGAACGGACGGTCCAGCACCACCTCGTATTCCTTGTCGACCTTGTAGCGCGGATGCGTCAGCCGCATGGCGAGGTCACCGTCATTGGTCAGGAGCAGGAGGCCTTCGCTATCCTGATCCAGCCGGCCAACGTGGAAGAGCCGGGGAAAATCAGCCGGCAGCAGATCGAAGACGGTGCGGCGCTGCCGGGGATCGGTGCGGGTGGAGAGATACCCGGTGGGCTTGTTGAGCAGGACGTAAGCGGAGCGCTCCGCCTGCACCAGGCGGCCGTCGACCTTAACGGAATCCTTGGGCTGGACGGCAGTCGCCAGCACGGTGCAGGGCTGGCCGTTGAGGAGGACGCGGCCCTCGGTGATCAGCGCTTCGCAGGCCCGGCGCGAGCCGAGCCCGGCGGCAGCCAGGAAACGATTGAGGCGCACGGCGGCAGAGGAATCTCCCGGGCAATCCTCTCCGGGCGAGGACGGTCGCCGGGATTACGCTTCCGGCTTGGTCTTCGGCAGGCCAATCACGCTGGTGCCGAGTTTGAACACCCCGCGTTTCTTCATCAGCTCGACACGTTCGAAGCGTTTGAGGACGTTGCGCTTGACCGTGATTTTGGAAGCGCCTTTGAGACTGCGATGCTGGGACATAAAATCAGGTGAGACGTAGGTGGTGCGAACGGGCGAAGGGATGCCAAAGTGCCATATCTCATGGCGTTGGCAAAGGTTTTCTCTCGCCGCCTCGGCCGGCGGCGGCTAGGATGAGATCGTGGACGAAGAGGAGACGCGGCAAACTCAGGCCTGGGTAAAAGGCTGGCGACACACCGCTGACGCTCTTGACGCGATCAAGGCCGAGGAACTGCGCGAGTTGACCGATGAGCAAGCGGGACGGGCCTTCGCCGCGATGGCGGCAGATACGGAGTTGCTCTGGATCTCCGCCGAGCGGAGTGCGGCGGCGGGCTTGATTGAGCAGCAGCGCATTTTCATGTTAAGTGATGAGCATCCAGCGCGTCATCGGTGCCGCGCTTGAGTTGCAAGCGCGCCTGGAAGAAATCGGGCTACCGTATTGTTTCATTGGCGGTATCGCGGTACAGCGCTGGGGCGAACCGCGGCTGACCGTGGATGCTGATGCCACTGTGCTCAGCGATTGGGAGCACGACGAGCGACTATCGGACGCGTTACTGGCGTCTTTCCCGGGAAGGCGGCAGGACGCGCGTGAGTTCGCGCTCCGGCATCGCGTGTTGCTCCTGCGTGCGTCTGATGGCACCGCGCTGGATGTTGCTTTAGGTGCAATCCCGTTCGAGCGCAGAAGTGTCGAACGCAGCACTCGGTGGCTACTGCCGGAAGGTCAAAGCCTGCCCACGTGTTCGGCTGAAGACTTAGTTGTTCATAAAGCCTTTGCCGCGCGCGACCGGGACTGGGTGGACATTGAAGGCGTGCTCGTGCGGCAAGGCGCGGCGTTGAACCTGGCTTTGATCAAGGAAGAATTGCTTCCTTTGATCACGCTGAAGGAAGAACCGGAGATTTGGACGCGCCTCGAAGCGATGATGCGGAGGCGTGCTTAGGGGAAGGAACCTCGCTGAATGCGAAGGTCAGATGATGCCAAGCTTCATCTTGCCCGCCTCGGTGATCATGTGCTGGTTCCACGGCGGATCCCAAACTAGCGCGACTTGCGCGGCGGAAACCCCGGGAATCGTCAACAGCTTGCTCTCGGCATCGGCGGCAATCGAGGGACCCATGCCGCAACCGGGCGCGGTAAGCGTCATCTGCACTTCCACGCGCGTACCCTGGCCAGCCTCCGGCGGCACCACGCGGCAATCGTAAACGAGGCCCAAATCGACGATATTCACCGGGATCTCCGGGTCGAAACAGGTCTTGAGCTTCTCCCAGGCGGCTTTTTCCTGCGTCGCCGGGTCCAAATCAGCCTCGGCGACTTGCACGGGCGCTTTGGTGCCATCAGGTGCCAGGCCCAACGCATCGGCGTTTTGTTCGGTGATGCGCGCCAGGCCCGTCGGGGTGGCTACCGTATAGCTGCCGCCTAGCGATTGGGTCACCACTACGGTCATCCCCACAGGCAGCGAGATAATGTTGCCGCTGGGAATTTGGATGGCTTCCACCTGGCGGCTGAGCGTGATTTCACTGTTTTCGTGCATAAGCAAGGCGGGTAACGAAGGGGCGGGAAACCTAGGCCGGATCGGACTGCTTGTCCATGAGCACCACCCGCAGCTTGCGGCCGGAAGGCACCGTTCCTCCGGTCAGATGATCGTACAGCGTGGGCGCAGCGGCTTTGTCGGCGGACGGAACGGAACTGCCCGTCACAACCACCGCATTTTCCGGCGCCAGCGCGGAACGCAACGCCCCTTCCACGAGTTGCGCGCAATGAATCTTCATGGGCGGCAACGCGCCGAGCGGCGCCGCCAGTTCCTCACCCGAAAGCGACAACGCTTCGTCGATGGTTTTCCCCTGGATCAGTTCCGTGGCGACGCTGGCAACCGCGATGGCCGTCTGGCAGCCGAACGTCTGGAACGTGGCGCGATCAATAACCTTCTTGCCGTCCTGTTCCTTGAACTTGACCCACATGCGCAGCATATCGCCGCAATCCGGGCTGCCGACGGTGCCAACGGCGTCCGCTGCCGCCATTTCGCCGACGTTTTGCGGATTCTGCTGGGCGGCTTTGATGCGAGCTTCGAGGTCTTCCATGGTGGATGTCTTTAGGTTGCGAAGCGGTCCTCATTCCATCTGGTAACGCGGCAGACTCGGGTCGACCTGCTGGCTCCAGGCGTCAATGCCGCCCAGGAGCGCCTTGACGTTGGTAAAGCCGTGACCGGCAAAGTAAGCGGCCGCATCGAGGCTGCGCGTGCCTTGGTGGTCAATCAGCACGATGAGGCCTTCGGCTCGCGGCCATTGCATGAGGATCGTGTTCATCAGTTCCTGGGAGAAGAGATGGGCGCCGGGAACGTGGACGGCGTCGTACTCCTCGCGGGTGCGGATATCGAGCAAGTGCACGGGCTGAGTTTCCGCCGTCTGCATCAAAGCGTGCAATTCCTCCGGCTCGATCTGCATGGCGCGATCCTCCGCCTGGCTGGCTTCCAGATAGGAGCAAACTTCCGCCAGGTCCATGTGCGGATTGCGCACGCAAATCTGCGCGAGTGTCTCTGTCGGGGCGAAGCCGCAACTGCTGCAACCGCCGACGTGGTATTTGCGAAAGAGCGCCCGCTGGGCGCCGGGAAATTGCCCCAGGAGCACGGTCATCGGAACCTGCGGATCGAGCGCGGCGGACGGAGCAGAGATCGCGGTCACGAGAGTGATGGGGTCGCCTGATTCGTTCCCGACGCTTGTTCAATGCTGGTCATCAGCAACGCCGAAAGGAAATGCATCCTGTTGTCCGGTTCTTCGATGATGACCTGCGAGACATCGTTGGAGGAAGCCAGAACAAAATCCGGATGGTCCACGCGGTATTGCCGCCCGTCGGTCATTCGGATGATGAAAGGCTGAAATGGAGTCGCGCGAATCAGTTCGCGGATACGGGCTTTCACGACGCCAAACCTAACACCGTCCCGCCCCACCGTCCATTGCTCGTGACCGGTCGCCGCCACAGTCAGGAGGCTCTTCAAAAAGCTGCCCCGTCGTTGTTGTCCAGGCTGAACCGCTCTTCGTCCGCCGTCCGCTGCGCGAGCGCGCCCTTCAGGGCATGCCAACCGAGCGTCGCGCATTTAATCCGCTGCGGGAATTTGCTGACCCCGCGCAGCAGGCGCAAATCGCCGAGGTCCTTGGGCATCTCGGCCTCCGGCGTTTTGCCGGTGATCATGGCTTGAAATTCATCCAGCAGCGCGGACGCCTCGGCCCGGCTCCTGCCCTTGATTTTCGTGGTCATGAGCGAGGTCGAGGCCGTGCAGATCGAGCAGCCGGAACCGGTAAACGCCACCTTTTCCAGCCGATCTTCCGCGTCGATCTTCAGACTGAGCGCGATCTCGTCGCCGCACGTGGGATTGTCGCCGCTGACCGTCACCGTCGCATCCGGCAGCGGGCCGAAATTCCGCGGCTTGCGGGAATGATCCAGGATCACGGCCTGGTAAAGCTCCTCGAAATCGAAGTCCATGTTCTAGCGGCTGAAAAACTCGCGGATCTTTTCCACCACTTCGACGAGCCGGTCGACTTCTTCGCGCGTGTTGTAGAAGTAAAAGCTGGCCCGGGCCGTCGACTTGACGCCGAGCTTTCGATGCAGCGGCTGGTTGCAATGATGTCCGCCGCGCAAGGCGATGCCGTGCTGGTCCGCCACCGTGACGAGGTCATGCGCATGCACATCGTCCAACAGAAAGCTTACCAGCCCGGCGCGGTCCACCCCGGGGCCGAAAAGGCGGATACCGCGCAGTTCGCTCAAGCGCGTGTAAGCATAGGCAGCCAGCGCCTGATCGTGTGCAAAAATGGCTTCGCGCCCGATAGCGTCCAGATAATCCATGGCCGCGTGCAAACCCACCGCTCCGGCGACGTCCGGCGTACCCGCCTCGAACCCATGCGGCGCGGTTTTGTACTTGCTCGTTTGCCAATCCACGGTGGCGATCATCTCGCCACCGCCCTGGTACGGGGGCGTTTCCGCAAATTTCTCCTCCCGGCCGTACAAGACGCCGATGCCGGTCGGACCCAGAATCTTATGCCCGCTGAAAGCCAGAAAATCGCACCCGATTTCCTGCACATCGACCCGGGTATGGCCGGCGGACTGGGCGGCGTCGACCAGGGTGGTGACGCCCAGCGCGCGAGCGCGAGCGCAGAGCTCCGCCACGGGATTGATCGTGCCCATCGTATTCGAAATGTGCGTGAAGGCGAAAATCTTCACCTCGGGCGTGAGCAACTCATCCAGGCGCGTGAGATCGAGCAAGCCGTTATCGCCTTGCACTGGCACGAAAGTCAGGACCGCGCCGGTGCGTTGCGCCAGCATCTGCCAGGGTACGAGATTCGAGTGGTGCTCGAGCTCCGTCAGCAGGATTTTGTCGCCCGCCTGGACGTGGCGTCCACCCCAGGCGGCGGCCACGAGATTGATCGACTCGGTCGTGCCGCGGGTGAAAACGATTTCATCCGCTCTGCGGGCATGCAGAAACTCGGCCGTCCGCCTCCGGGCGGCTTCAAAGGCGGCGGTCGCCCGATTGCTGAGCTCGTGAATGCCGCGATGCACGTTGCTGTGGTCGTGCTCGTAATAACCCGAGATGGCGTCGATGACGGCGCGCGGTTTTTGACTGCTCGCGGCGCTATCGAGATAAATAAGCGGCCGGCCATGCACCTCCTGGTCGAGGATCGGGAAATCCGCCCGCAACGCGTCCCAATCAATGACATCGGCCGGATCGGTCGCAGCGGTTTGGTACGGAGCGTGCATTGGGATCGAGCGACAACATAAAGGAAACGGCAGCTATTACAAATCCACCCCTGTGAGCGCAAAGGAAGACCGTTTCACCTCGCAAAAGGTTCCATCAGCAATCTTCAGAAGCTTCGTTTCTATACGCACTTTCTATACGGCAGTTCCGTTTCGGGATTCGAAGCCGACCAAGGCATTTCGAAAGGCGCGCTCTGTCGCGGCTCTTAAAGGACCCCTGCCCGTATCGCCGCGCAGTTTGGGCTGTGCAACGTGCACTGGGAAAGTGCAGGGGAGCGTGCGATTTGAAAGCTAGTTTGTCCGAGGACGGTTCGCCCCTGTGGAATCACGTTGCTGCGCCCGTAGAACCTGCTCGATCGAGTGATACTTGCGGCGAAGCTTAAGCAGTTGGTGCGTCAAAAAGATACAGGCAACGGCTGGAATCAAGCATGGTCCGGTAACCGCGACATCGGCGAATGCATTCGCCCGATCAAAAGCCGCGACGACAGCCACCTTGTTCAGTTTGTCTCCCGAGAGTGCGTTGATCAGCTCCAGCTGGGCTTGGTGACGTTCCTCGCGCAGCCGGTGGAGCGGCAGCGCACACGCGAACACAAGCCAGGCCGCGATCACCAGCGCGGTCGTCGACGCTCTTGGGCGAAGCTGCGCCAAGGCCAGAGCGTGTGCCGGGAATGGAGAACGATGCATGGAGAGATCATGTTCAAGTAACGACATTCACTTGGGCGGGAGGGGAAGTGCCGCCGCCGCAAAGCTCTGGCGGCGCGCGACCTTGAAGTCACAGCAGTTCATCGCGTGCCTGGCCTCGCGGATATGGTCTGCGCAAGCCACCTGGTAACCCGCCGAAGTCAGCGCCAGGCTGAAGTAAAGCGGATGTTCGCGCGATCCTCGACGGAGCAGCAGATGAGGGGCGGGCGCGGGCGCGCTGAATTCGCCCTTCAGGCTGCGAGTGTCGTCAGGAGGGCGCGCCATAGCGCTGGCGGAGTTCAAGATTGATCTCCAGGACATTGATCAACTTCTCGCCGGCTAATCCGCCAAACGGCGCGGCCGCATGCTTTTGTAGTATTTGCTCGATCTCCTGGCGCACGGCCACCGGATCCCGCTTGGAGTCGGCGGCCCATTTGGCGGCAATACGATCCAACTGGAATTCGGCGTTCTGAAGCGTGATGTGCGGATCCAGGCCGGAACCGGACGTTGTGACCAGGTCGCCGGGCACCTGCTGGATATCGGCGTCCGAATGTTCTTGCAGCCAGAGGTCGAAGAAATTCGACTGGATATCGGCGCCTTCCTTGACCGGCTCGACAGTCGTGGTGGTCGTTTTGCCATCGGAACTCGGGTGGGCGACGCCGGCTGGGAATTTGCCGGGATTCTCCTTGGAGAAATTATCGAAGAAGACGACTGCCAGATCGGCTGGCTGCGGCTGGGGAGTGCCCGGATTATCCTTGACGAACTGCGCCACCACATCGGGATGGGCCTTGGACCAATCTGTCACGTACTGGCTATGGGTGGGATCCGCTTTGACCCAGCCCTGGGCCATCCCGTTGTGCGCATCCGCCCATTGCTGGACCAGGTTCGGATTGCCTTGGAAGCGATCCTGCTGAAACCAGGATTCAATGTCCGGCCCGACGGGTTTGCCGGCGTTCGGCCCGCCCTTGTACGTCACGAGGGAACCCAGGGCAACGGCGACGCGGCCGCGGAGCGCGTAGTTCGAGGCAGCGAGCGAGGACGAAGACGAGGCGGAGGCATCATAGGAGCACGCCGAAGGACGCGGCTGAAAGTAGCCGTCCTTGGTGAAGGGTTGCGCGATGAGCAGGGAACCCACCGGGGTGCCGTCCGGCCCGGCCAGCATGCTGCCGTTCGCCTGGAACGGCAGCAAGGTTTGCCCGATCACCCAGAGCACTCCGGGATAGATGACACATCCGATGACGACCGTGAAGAATAATAGCCAGAGGCTCTTGGTAACGTGTTTCATAAGGCTGCTAGGGAAAGGTCAGGTGCCAGGCTACGCCAGGTGCAGGGCGGTCATCGACAGATCGATGACCTTGATACCGACAAACGGCAGGATGACTCCGCCAAGGCCCCAGATCAGCAGGTTCCGGCGCAGGAGCGCGTCGGCCCCGAGCGGTTGATAGCTCACCCCTCTGAGTGCCACCGGTATCAAGGCGGGAATGATCAGGGCATTGAAGATGACGGCGGAAAGAATCGCCGAGGTGGGCGAATGCAGCCGCATGACATCGATGCTCTTGAGCCAGGGCAGCGTACCCGCGAAGAGGGCCGGGATAATCGCGAAGTACTTGGCGACATCGTTGGCGACCGAGAAGGTGGTCAACGCGCCGCGTGTCATCAGCAGTTGTTTGCCGATCTCGACAACTTCGATCAGCTTGGTCGGGTCGCTGTCCAAATCCACCATGTTCGCAGCCTCCTTGGCGGCCTGGGTGCCGGCATTCATGGCCAGGCCGACATCGGCTTGGGCCAGCGCCGGGGCATCGTTCGTGCCATCCCCCATCATGGCCACGAGTTTCCCCTCCGCGTGCTGCTGGTTCAGGTAGGCCAGTTTGCCTTCCGGTGTGGCCTCGGCCAGGAAATCGTCGACGCCGGCCTTTTCGGCAATGGTGGCCGCCGTCAGCGGGTTGTCGCCCGTGATCATTACCGTGCGCAAACCCATTCTCCGCAACCTCTCGAAGCGTTCGGCCATGGCCGGCTTCAAGACGTCCTCGAGCACGATGACTCCGGCAATCTGCGCGCCCTCGGCCACCACCAATGGAGTTGCCCCCTTGCGACCAGTGCTTTCCACCAGGTCGCGCAGTTCCGGCGGCACCTGACCACCCGCGGCCTCGACGAGCTTGACGATGGAATCGGCGGCCCCCTTGCGAATCCTTCCGCCGTCGGGAAGATCGACGCCGCTCATCCGCGTCTGGGCGGTAAACGGCACAAACTGGGCCTCGGCCGGAGCGTTAACCCTGGTGCGGGAGTTCGCTTCGAACATCGTGACGATGCTCTTGCCTTCCGGGGTCAGGTCCGCGACCGAGGCGAGGGCAGCCAGCTCACCGAGTTTAGCGGCTGAATACGTGCCCACCGGCAGGAATGCGGTCGCATGCCGGTTGCCCATCGTGATCGTGCCGGTCTTGTCAAGCAGGACGACGTCGATATCGCCGGCGACCTCGACGGCCTTGCCGCTCTTGGCGATGATATTATGCTGCAACGCGCGGTCCATGCCGGCGATACCGATGGCCGCCAGCAGGGCGCCGATCGTGGTGGGAATCAGACAGACGAGCAACGCGATCAGGGTGGGTACGTCCGTGCCCAGGCTTTGCAGCGGTTTCTGCAAGCCCATATAGGCCGTCATATAGTGTTCGGCGTGCCAAGCCATCGGCCAGAGGGGGATGACGACGATCAGGAAGATCAAGGTGAACGCCGAGAGCACCAGCGTGAGTGCAATCTCATTGGGTGTGCGCTGGCGGATGGCGCCCTCGACCAACGCGATCATCCGGTCCAGGAACGAATCACCGGCGGCACTGGTAATGCGTACCACAATGCGGTCCGAAATGACGGCCGTGCCGCCCGTCACTCCCGAACGGTCTCCCCCCGCCTCCCGGATGACCGGGGCGGATTCACCCGTGATGGCCGACTCATCGATGGCCGCCGCACCCTCGATGATCTCGCCGTCACCCGGCACGGTCTGCCCGGCCGTGATCACCACACGGTCACCGACCTTGAGGAGCGTCGAGGAGACCTCTTCGGTCGTCCCTCCGCTCTTGAGCCGATAAGCCGGCGTATCGCGCCGGGTGCGTCGCAGGGATTCGGCCTGGGCTTTGCCCCGGGTCTCGGCCAGCGCCGTGGCGAAGTTAGCGAACAGTACCGTCAGAAAGAGCCACGCATCCAGCGCGATGAAGTAACTCAGAGGCACTTGGCTGGCCGTGCTCCCCAAAGCGGCCCTGACCGCATAAATCAGGGTGAGGATGGCGCCCACCTCGACCACGAACATCACCGGATTTTTCCATTGGATATCCGGGCGCAGCATCACGAAGGCATCTTTCAACGCCGGAAGCGTGGTTTCCCGCGTAAAGAGCGGTCGTTTTTCCCGGCGGGCGGGATTGGTCAGTACTTGATTCATAGTTAACACTCTTGATTGGGACGGTCCTGGGCGCCTGCTGGAGTTAGCCGCCAAACGGGATAGGCCCGAAGTGCTCTGCTAGCGGCCCCAGCGCGGCAATCGGCAGGAAGAGCAGGGCGCCGATAATGAGAATCGTCGCGATCAGCAGCAGGCCGAACGTGGGTGTATCGTCCCGCAACGTGCCCAGGCCGAAAGGCGTCGACTTCTTGGCACCCAGGCTGGCTGCCAGACAGATAGGAGCAATGATCGGCAAGAAACGGCTGATAATGATGACCAGGGCCGTCGCCAAATCCCAGTAAATGGCCGTGGGCGCCGGGTTCGCGTTGTTATTCAAGCCGTAAGTGACACCCAAGCCGTCGAAAGCCGAGCCGTTGTTCGCGGACGCCGATGAGAATTGATAAAAGATCTCCGAAAAACCGTGCGGCCCGGGATTGGCGATGGCTTTCAGGCCCCAATCCGTCGCGGCGAAAAGGCCGCTCGGGCCCAGAATCATGATCGGATGAATCAGCAGGGCGATCATGGCCAGCTTCATCTCGCGCCCACCGATCTTCTTGCCGAGATATTCCGGGGTTCGCCCGACCATCTGACCCGCCACAAAGACGCCCACCACCAGGAACAGCAGCAAGTTGATCATGCCGACACCTTTGCCTCCGTAGATGCAATTGAGCCACATTCCGACCATCGGCGACAAGGCGGCGACCGGGTTCAGACTATCGTGCTCACAGTTAACCGCGCCGTCGGTGACATCGACGGTTAACGCCGCGAACGTGGCGCCGGCGGAAGTCCCGAAGCGCAGTTCCTTGCCTTCCAGGTTGCCAAGATGCTGGTCCACCGGCAGGCCAGCCGTCGTGGGCAAGGTGAGCAGACGCTTGCCCCCCGGGGCGGCGGCATCGGGGATTTCATAGCTCTGCGCCACCGGATGGGCAGTCAAGCCCGGGTTGGGCTTGAGGGTATCGAAGTAAATCGACCAAACTACCGTGCCGATCATCAGAACCATCATGACGGCGAAGATCACCCACCCGTGCCGCATTCGTTGCAGCATCCGGCCGTACATCAAGACCAAGGCAAACGGAAAGAGCATCATGGCGAAGCAGGAAAGCCAATTAGTCAGCGCCGTGGGATTTTCAAACGGCTGGGCGGAATTCATGCCGTAAAAGCCGCCGCCGTTGGTGCCCAACTGCTTCATTGGCACGAAGGCGGCGACCGGCCCGACGACAATTGTTTGCTGATTGACCTGACCATTGGTCGTCCCCATCGCGGTCGCTTCCAGCGTCGAGACGACATTGGCGTTCTTGAGGGTCATCGGGCTGCCCTGTTGCAGGAAGACCAGCGCCAGCAAGAAGGCAATCGGCAGGAACATGTAAACGACCACGCGCCACATGTCGACGAAGAAATTGCCCATGGAAGGGTCCCCGCGGAGCCCCCGGATGATCGCGGTCAGGCCGCAGAAGCCGATGGACGCGGACAGGAAGAAGTTCGCCAGACCAAAGAAGATCTGGGAGAAGTTGGAAAGGTGCTGGTCCCCGGAATAATGTTGCAAGTCGGTGTTCGTCATGAATGACACCACCGTGTGAAAGAGAGTCGTCGGCGCCAGCGCGCCCCTGGCCAGGGTATTCAATGGCAGCCACTGCTGGAGAGCCAGAATGACAAAGCCGAAGACAAAGAGAACCGTATTAAAGATCAGGAGGGACGCCGTGTACTGTTTCCAGTTTTGAGCGCCGCTATCCAGCCGGGCTTCAAACCACCGCAAGAAGGCGGGAGCCCGGTACTGGCCATTCATGATCCAGGCCAGATAGCGGCTTAAGGGGATCGCCAGGATGGTGGTAACCACCAGAATCGAAATGGGAAGCAACCAGATATTCATAAATGCCTTTTTGTTCCGCTTGGATAGCTACTTAAAACCATTCGGGCCGAATCATGGCTACCCAGAGATAAACAAATAGAAAAGCGGCTACACCTGCGGTGAAGTATATCATGGTAGTTATTGGGTCAGATCTTATCGCAAGCTTTCATGAACAGATAACAGAGCCCCATTGCCACGAGGCCCAAGACAAACATGGCTGGCAGCCACACAAGCAGATTCATATGTGCTGACCCGGCTTAGCAAAAGCGATGCCAACCCATTGGGCGACGCCTGCTGCCTAGGTGTCTGTCAGCGCCATCCCCGTGGTCCGCGCCTGGCGATCTAGCTAAATGCAATCCCTGGTGCGCCGGCCGTTGAACAATGCACGACTCCACCGCCCGTAGTCAGGCCCTGTGCGCGGGGCGACACGTCAGATCCCGTACTTCTTGCGCTTGCGCCAAAGCGTCGCCAGATCGATGCCGAGGATTTCGGCGGCCTGGTGCAATGAACGGGTTGCTGCCAGCACGCGGCGGATGTGCCGTTCATGAATACGTTCGAGGGTCATCAACTCTCCCGCGGAGGAGGTCCAGCCGCCGGCTTCGGCGATGGGGGCGAAAGCATCGACATCGATCCATTCGCCGGCCGATAGAATGACGGCGCGTTCAACGAGATTGCTCAGTTCGCGGACGTTCCCCGGCCACTGGTAACTCTGGAGCGCCTCGAGCGCGCCCTCGGTAAACCCTTGGATTTCGCGGTGGTTTTCACGTGCGAAAAACGTCAGCAGTTGCCGCGCAAGCCCGGGAATATCCCCGGTGCGCTCCCGCAGGGGCGGAATGGTCAGCTGAATCACGTTCAGGCGGTAAAGCAGATCTTCCCGGAAGCGCCCTTCCCTGACTGATTTTTGCAAGTCGATGTTGGTCGCCGCAATGAAGCGCACATCCGCCCGGCGCGTCATCGATTCCCCCAGGCGCTCGTACTCCCGATCTTGCAAAAAGCGCAGGAGCTTGGGCTGGATCGCACGCGGCAGATCGCCGATCTCATCCAGGAAAAGGGTGCCTCCGTCGCAGGAAGCAATGCGGCCGGGATTATCCCGCAGAGCCCCGGTAAACGAGCCCTTCGCGTGACCGAACAACTCACTCTCCAGCAGTTCGGTGGAGAGCGAGGGACAGGACACAATGGCGAATGGACGCCCGGCTTGCCGGCTCCACCCGTGGATGGCACGCGCGATCATCCCTTTGCCGGTGCCGTTTTCGCCCAGCAACAGCACCGTGGCCCGCGTCGCCGCGACCTTGCGGGCCACGCTCATCATGTTCTGCATGGCCGTGCTGGAAGTGACCCAGTACCCCTCAGGCGCCGTGTGTCCGATGGCGTCTTCGAGCAATTGCACCTTCTGCTCCATGCTGCGCAGTTCGCCCACCTTTTTTGCCAAGAGGCGAACTTGCTCGGGCTTAAATGGTTTGCACAGGAGGTCATACGCACCGCGCTTCATTGATTCGATCGCGGAATCCACGGTTGCGTGCGCGGTGATCACCACGATCCTTGTGCAGGGGCTGCGCGTCAGTAATTGGGGAATCAGGTCCAATCCGCTTTGCGCTCCAATGCGTAGATCGATGAATGCCATGTCGAACGAGCGTCGGGACGCCTCGTCGTCCGCATCGGCTGCGTTGCTGATGGCGGTCACTCGATGTCCATCCGTCTCCAGGCAAGTAGCCAGTGCTTTGCGGATGTGGATCTCGTCGTCGACGACCAACACGTCGAGGACGGCAACGTCGCTGTTAATCGCCATCAGTATCCGATGTAAGTCTTCATGATCTCGGGCTCAGTGACTGTTCACCTGGCCCCACAAACTGCTGGTGCTCCGATACGTGTCGCTTGCAAAACTCATGCCGTCTGAAGAACGGTCACATGTAAGTAGCTCGATTGTAACGTGATATAGTTGTCGATCCTCCGAATCGCGACAGCTCCGCGGCGACTGCACTGCACATTGCAATGCGCTCCGCTGTTTTCGTTGCAAACTGTAAATGGCGCCCGCCAAGGGAGAAGTCGGACGGCTGCACCAGCGAAGGCCTCGCGCGACTCGCTTTATTCTTGGCGCCGGCTTCGCCGTCGTCCGCGTCGCCGCCGAACCCGAGCATGCACGCCCGCCGCGACATAGTCGGATTCCAGGCCGGTCAAAATACGCAGGATGCCGCCACCGTCAGCCCGGTATTGCGCGTCCATTCTATATTGTCTTTCTATCCGCCGAGGCCAAAAAGCAGCTAAATTGGGCAAATCAGAGCAAAAGCTTGGCACCCAAGCTACTTTCATAAGTGGCACTACGTGAAGGATTAGCTAAGGATAGCTAAAGCGGGCACTCGGGCTCGAACCGAGGACCTGCTGATTACCAATTAGCCCCGGTCCGGCAGGGCTGCCGCCCCGGCCTTGCCTATGGTGTTTGATCGGAGGCTTATCCGCGGCTAATCTAGCGGTCCGATGCGCTGGCAAACACTCTATGAAGCCCGCTGGATCTTCGCGGTGCTCGCCCTGCTCACCGCCGCTGGCTGGCTCCTGAGCCCCTGGCTGGCGCTGCTCGGGCTGCTGCTGATCCTCTACACGTTTTACTTCTTCCGCGATCCCGAACGCGCCATCCCGGATGATGAAACTGCCGTCGTCGCGGCTGCCGATGGCGTGGTGGTGGAAATCGCCGATCTGGAAGAGCCGGAAGTCGTCAAAGCCACCATGCGCCGCGTGGCCATTTTTCTTTCGGTCTTCGACGTCCACACCAACCGGGCGCCCGTCTCCGGCACCGTGTTTTATAGTGAACGCCGGGTGGGCCGGATGCTCGACGCGCGCCATCCCGATGCCTCGCGCTTGAATGAATGCCGCACCTGGGCGATCCGCAATCCCGCCGGCACGGTGGTGGTGCGCCAGATCACGGGGGCGATCGCGCGCCGCATCGTGGCCTGGGCGCAGGTCGGTCAGCACGTGGCCCGGGGAGAGCGTTTCGGCATGATCCGCTTCGGCTCCCGCACGGAGGTCTATCTGCCGCAATCGGCGGAGATCACCGTCCGGGTGGGGGACCGCGTGCAAGGCGGCGCCAGCGTGATTGCCCGGCTGGCGGTGCCGGAGCCGATTGCCGCGTCCGGCTCGGCGGAGATGATCGGGGCGAGCACGCCCTAACCTTTTGCCCGATGCCTTCGACCAAGGATCCGTACGATCCGAAAATTTATCTCCTGCCGAACCTGATGACGGCGGGCAACCTGTTTTGCGGGTTTGCCGCCACGTTGCAGATTTTCGAGGGGACGTTGCAAGGTCTGCCCTCGCCTGGCGCCATCGACCGGTACCACGATGCGATCTGGTTCATCCTCGCGGCCTGCATCTTCGATATGCTCGATGGACGCCTGGCGCGCCTGGGCGGACACGAGAGTCCCTTCGGCCGGGAGTTCGATTCCCTGGCGGATATCGTCAGCTTCGGCATCGCCCCGGCGTTGCTCGTTTACAAGATCGTGCTCGAAGAGTTCGATCGCGACCGGCTGGGATTGGTGATCGCGTTTATTTACCTGGCCTGCGGTGCGCTGCGCCTGGCGCGGTTCAATTGCATCGCGGTGGCGGCGAGTGCCGATGGCGCCGCCAAGGACGACCAGGCCAAACAGTTCAAAGGCTTCCCCATTCCGGCGGCGGCCGGCGTCATTGCATCCATCACCGAGCTCATGCTCTGGCTCAACGAGGGCAATCACGAGATCGGCGCGTGGAAGTTCACTTTGCCGCCGCTGATGCTGTTTTTGTCGTTCATGATGTTCAGCCAGTTCCGCTATCCGAGTTTCAAGGCGATCAACTGGCGCACGCAACGCACGCTGCCGACCTTCATCGTCATCATCGTGCTGATCGTCGTGACGTTGCTGAACTATCAGTGGATGCCGGCGCTGATCTTCCTCAGTTACCTGATGTACGGCTTCCTGCGGCCGTGGCTGTCGCGCAGTTGGCGCCGTGGGATCGAGCAGGAAATTGGCGAAGAGACTGATCCGCCGGAGGCGGATGAGGAAGAAAACGAGGGTGAGCAGCCGGCGGCCGGGAACGCCCTGCCTGATATCCGGTTGTAATGACGGCCGCGCCGCTCCTACAGCCCTTTCTCCACCTTCGCCGCGGGGTGGATCTCAACGTGACCGCCGAAACCTTTGCGCATCGCCGATAGCATCTTTTCGGCAAAAGTGTGGTCCTGCCGGGACCGAAAACGCGTAAAAAGGGCGGTCGTCAAAACGTCTGCCGACACGCCTTCTTCCAGCGCCGCCTGGATCGTCCAGCGGCCTTCGCCGGAGTCTTCCACGAAGCCGCTGTACTCCTGCAGCTTGGGACTCTTGATCAGCGCCGAGGCGGTCAAATCCAGCAGCCAAGACGAAACCACGCTGCCCCGCCGCCAGAGTTCCGCGATCTCCGTCAAATCCAGGTCGTAGCTCAAGCCGACGCGCAACTCCTTGTTGTTCGCCCCGCGCATGATGTCGAAGCCTTCCGCATAGGCTTGCATCAAGCCGTACTCGATCCCGTTATGGACCATCTTGACGAAGTGGCCCGCTCCGGCGGCGCCGCAATACAGGTAGCCTTGTTCGGCTGTGCCGAAGTTCTCGGGCCGGTCCGGTGTGCGTGGGATATCGCCGGCGCCAGGCGCCAGCGTGGAAAAGACTGGGTCCAGCCGCTTGGCCGCTTCGGGGTCGCCGCCGATCATCAGGCAGTAACCGCGATCGACGCCCCAGATGCCGCCGCTCGTGCCGCAATCGAGATAGGTGATGCCCTGTTCCTTGAGGGTCTCCGCCCGGCGCACGTCGTCTTTATAGTGCGAATTGCCGCCGTCGATGATGGTATCGCCGGGGGCCAGCAGCTTGGAAAGGTTAACCACGGTGTCTTCGGTGGCCTGTCCCGCCGGAACCATGATCCAGATGGCACGCGGAGCGGTCATTTTTTGGACCAACTCCTCCAATGAGGCGGCTCCGGTGGCACCTTCTTTTTCGAGCGCCGCGACATTCGACTGGCTGTTATCGAAGACGAAACATTCGTGCTTATTTTTGAGCAAACGGCGCACCATGTTCGCGCCCATCCGCCCGAGACCGATCATTCCGAGTTGCATACGGTATGATTCTCCTGTGGCCTATGGGCCGGACGTGCGTAGGCGCCCGGCATTTGCGAAGAAAAGCGATCCTTTCGCCGCGCTAAAAACGAGTCTTGAACCCGAAAGCGCGGACAACACACCAGCCACGCGCGGCTTCGAACCACGTAAACAACGCGGCGGCGATTAACAGCCACGCGGCCAGGTGTTCGCCCTGGAAGTAGAAAAGGGCTGCCGACAAGCCGAGAATCGCGCCGCTGGCGAACCGGAGAACGCGGCCACGCTGATCGATATTGCAAGTCCAGAAACTCATTCGGCCGTTGGGGCGTGCCGCTCGCTTTCCGCGGGTTCTTCCTGCGCGGGAGCCACTCCGGGCAATCCCATGGCCGCGCTGGCTTCATCGGCGGACCCGGCTTCCGGCGGCTCAGGCGCCGGAGCGGGGACTTGCGCCCCGCGGGTGGCCGCTGGGTCCAGCGGCGGCTTGCCGGCCGGTTCCGCTTCTTCTTTTGGCCTCGGCGGCAACGGCAAATCGAAGGTCCCGTTGTGGAATTCGATGATATGCCCCGCTTGCACCAAAAACCGGACGTCGGCAGCGAGGGCGGCGCGCGCCTTGGCGAACGGATCCTCCGCTGGCAGAGCCGGAGCGGGAGCCGCTTCGGCCGCGGGGTCGGACTGGACGGGGCTCTGCGCCTCGACGGCGGCGCCCGCCGGGCCGGATGGCGCGGTTTCTTTGTCGCCCAGGACTTTGGCCGCCAATGCCTTGCGCGTAATCAACGGCGTCTGGCCGATCGCCTCCAAAATCGCCAGCACGCTGGCGGAAACGGCGCCGTCCGCGACGAATGCCGTCGGGCGCGCCAGGGACACGTACACCACGCGTTTGCGGTGCTTGAAGATGTGCAGCCCCGCGTTCTGCAAGCCTTGCCGGAGCAACTGCACGAACTGCGCGGGATAGCGCAACTCCCGCTCGTGCGCCTCACGGATGGCCTGCATCATGGCGGGCTCCGGCAGCTTCCGCGCGACCGAGCCGTGTACCCGGAAAACCGTGCTTGCCCGCACGAGGCCATCCAGATGATGCTGCCGGAAATGGGTCCGCGCCTCCGCCACCGTAGCCAGGACGAGAGGCGGCTCCCCCTCGCGCGTCACGATGCTCTTGGTCGTGCGCGCTTCTTCCTTCCAGCGTTCGACGATGGCGGGATCCGTCACGATCTCGATGCCGCGCCGGTAATCTTCGAAAGACATGCGCCGGCTAAAGCGGCTTTCATACAGCGAACGCAACGCCGGCTGGTAGCCATGGTAATTCGTCGGCCCAAGCAGCGTCCCGCTTTGGCGGTCGCGCGCCACGTTCGTGTAATTGCCCTTGAGCGGCTCCTTGACCTCGCTTTGCTCGGCGTAAAAGCGTTCGCGCGTCTCATCGAAGGCGAGCTTTTCCAGGATCTGGCGGTCCAGGGTCACTGGACCTTCTTCGCCCAACTGAAAAAGTTGCGCTCCGGCGGCGGCGGCCTCGGGCTCCAACGTCAGTTGCAGCCAATGCCGCTCCGGCTCCTGCAAAAACATCCGGGCCAGCCCAAATAAGGGGTAGGCGAGATGCGACGCCCGGATTTGTTTGACGATGCTGGCCAGGCAACGGTCGTCCGGCTGAAATTCGATCCGGACTGGTGCGGGGCGCACGAACGGCGCCGCGGGACCTTCCGAGCGCCGCGGCTCGAAGTCGCGGCGCTCCGGCCGGCCGGCGCCGGATCCTCCCCGGGGCGGTCCACCGGGGCCCGGCCGGCCGCGTCCGCGGTCCGGTCCGCCACCACCGCCAGGTCGCCGAGTGTCGCGCCGCTCGCCGCCGCGATCCTGAAAGCGTCCGCCGCCGCGTTCCTCGCGTTCGCCAGGGTGCCCGGCGTACTGCTGGGAAGGAGGCGGCCCTTCTTCGCGCAGCCAGTCGGGCAGCAGGCGCAATTCATCCAGATTGATCGACGGGAAATCGGCTTCGTTCATACGGGCAGGGCCAGAGCGGGCGGGCGGGCGGGGCGCCGGAGAGTCAATTTGCTCCGTGAGAGCAAGGCGCCTTGAATAGTCGCGCAGCATCCCACCAACCGTTCGCGCGCGCAAGTACCCGGGCGCATTCCGCCGTTGCCCCGGCGCGAGCCGCAAAATTTATTTTAGTTGCGAAATGCAGGGCGGCTCACTAGAGAAGCATCTTCATATATCAACACACGCATCTAGCGCCCTCTTAGTTACCTATTTTCCCTTTATGGCCGACAAATCCGTCGAAGAAAAAGTCAAAGAAATCATTGTCGAGCAACTCGGCGTCACTCCCGAGCAGGTGACTCCGCAGGCTTCGTTCATCGAAGATTTGGGCGCCGATTCCCTGGACACAGTGGAGTTGGTCATGGCGTTCGAGGAGGAGTTCGGCGTGGAAGTCCCGGACGAGGACGCCGAGAAGCTGCTCACGGTTGGGGACGTCACGAAGTACATCGAAAACAAGGCGCCCGGAAAGTAAGCCGGCCCGCTTTGGAGGGCGGGCGACGGCGCTTGTCGCGGTTCTCCGTCGGCGGCGGCGATCCGCGGACGCCGCAGGAGCGAAGTTTGCGTTGGCGCCGGCTGGCGTCCGCCCCTACGTTCGGCGGGCAATGTTTACGGCCGACGACTTTCAATACGCCCTGGAAAACACCCGTTTGTTGATCGGCCCGCGCCGCCAGATCGAGACCTTCGGCAACACCCAGTTCCATTTCCATCTCCTCACCGAGTCGATGGATCGCGTCAACGAGGTCCGCATCCGGGATGGCATGATCCACGCCGAACGCCCGTTGCTGCTTACGCCCGAACATCACGCCCGGCTGCTCCTGGAAAACTTCGGCGAAAAAGCCGCCGAATTTGCCGAATGGCTGCGCGCGCCCGGCCGTCCCTTGGCGACCGCCCTCAAGTACGGCTTTCAGTTTCGCCGCTCCCAAGTGCAGGAAACGGTCGTACACGATTCGTTCGACGCGGTGAGCGAGCGCCTCCGGGCGCAGGTGGAGGAATCCCAGGCGCAGGACCCGCTCAGCGCCGTTTTGCAAGGCGTGGAAGATGCCTGGGAAGTTTGCCTGCTGAAGTTTACCCTGGACCTGGTGCAGGGCTCGAGCTCGGGCAACCTCGGCGATCTGCGCAGCCGCGGCTTGCTCTAGAGAGCCGGCCGGCATCCGGGAGGATCGTCGCATGTGGAAGCTGATCAAGGCCAGCATCATTCTAGCCTTGCTGGCTGCCATCGGCGGCGGCGGCTACGGCGCCTATTATTACCTGGTGCTTTATCCGAAAAAGGTCGACGCCCAGGCCCTGGAAGCGGCTGGACCGCCCGGGCAACCGACGCCGGACCCGAGCACCCCGGATTTCGAGAAGGCGAAAGCGCTCAAGCACGACCAAAAAATCGACGAAGCCCGCGACGCCTGCGAGGATTTCCTGGCGCGTTTCCCGGACAGCACGCATCGCGACGAAGCCGAGGCCATGCTGGGGGATTTGAACCTGGCGGCCCTGTTCTCCGGTCTGCCGGGCCCGGGCAAGCAGGAATACATCGTGGAAAAAGGCGACGTACTGGACCGCGTGGCGCACAAGACGCATTGCAACCCGGAGCTGATTTTCCAAGCCAACAGCCTGGAGCGCGTCAACCTGCAGATTGGCCAGCGGCTGCTGATCCCACAGGTCAACTTTTCGGTCCAGATTCACCTGACCACCAAGAAACTTCTGCTCCTCAACGGCGGCCGTTTCTTCAAGATTTATTCCATTTTAGATGACCACCCGCTGCCGAAGAAAGCACCCGAGATCCACACCAAGATCCAGGAAAAACTCGCCTTCGCCAGCGCCCGCCGCGTGGTGTTCGGGGCCAAGGAATATGCCAACAGTCTGCGTTCGCTTTCGTTGGCGGGTCAGCCGGGTTTCACGATCTACGGGGAATCGGACGATGCCGCTTTCCGCGCGCCCGGCAGCGGCATCGGGCTGACGGCGTCGGACGCGGAGGAAATCCACACGCTGGTCAGTGTGGGCAACCCGGTCACCATCAGTGGCGATTGAAGCCAAGTCCGGCCAGGGAGGGGCGGCAAGGCGCGCCGAATTTGCGTTTTAGCGCACACGCGTTCTGTTATCGATTCGTCAGTCCCCTATGAACGTCATTCCACTCGATTTCGAGAAGCCGATTCTCGAACTGGAGAAGAAGCTCGAAGAGCTCAAGCGCCATTTGCACGGCCAGGAGATCGACTCAGATCCCGAGGTGCGGCGGATCGCCGCGCACATCGAGAAGACGAAACGCAACATCTACGCGAACTTGACGGCCTGGCAACGCGTACAGATCGCCCGGCACACCCAACGGCCCTACGCGCTCGACTATCTGCGCCTGTGCTTCAGCGATTTCGTGGAGCTGCGCGGCGACCGGGTTTTTGGGGAGGATCGCGCCATGCCCGGTGGGTTGGCGACGATCGGCGGCATTCGCTGCGTGGTGGTGGCGCATCAAAAAGGCCGCGATACGAAGGAGAATATCCAGCGCAACTTCGGCAGCGCGCATCCCGAGGGCTACCGCAAAGCGCTCCGGCTGATGCGGCTGGGCGAGAAATTCGGCTTGCCGGTGATCGCCTTGATCGACACTCCCGGGGCGTTTCCGGGCATCGGCGCGGAAGAGCGGCACATCGCCGAAGCCATCGCGGTCAACCTGCGGGAGATGATGGTCTTGCGCACGCCGATTATTGCGGCGGTGATCGGGGAAGGCGGCTCGGGCGGCGCCTTGGGGATCGGCGTGGCAGACCGCGTGCTGATGCTGCAAAACGCCTATTACTCGGTAATCAGCCCGGAAGGTGGCGCGGCGATCCTGTGGAAGCACCGCAGCCACGCGGAGCAAGCGGCGGAAGCGCTGAAATTGGGGGCGGCAGAGCTGGAGCAGTTCAAGTTGATCGATGAAGTCGTGCCCGAGCCAGTGGGCGGCGCGCACCATGACCACGCCGCGACGGCCGCGTGCCTGCAAGCCGCACTGCTGAGCCATCTGCGGCAGGTCACGGCGACGCCGCTGGCGGAACTGCTGCCGGCGCGGTACCGGAAATTCCGCAACTTCGGCATTTACAGCGAAGAGGGCGCTCCGGGTTAGGCAGCGAAGCTGACCGGGACCAAAGTAGGGACGGCTCTCCGAGTATACCTTTATTTTGAAACCGCCCGCTGCAGCCGCCGTGCCGATGACGCCGATGATGCGGCAGTATCAGCGCATCCGCGATACGCTGCCGGGCGACGTCTTGCTTTTTTTCCGGCTCGGCGATTTCTATGAGCTTTTCGCCGGCGACGCGATCGAGGCGAGCAGCATCCTGAACGTTACGCTGACCAAGCGCCAGGACACCCCGATGTGCGGGGTGCCATTCCATGCAGCCGAGCACTACATCGGCAAGCTCATCCAGGCCGGCAAGCGCGTGGCCATTTGCGAGCAGAAGGGGGAGGTGCGCGCGGGGCAACTCGTCGAACGCGAAGTGACGGAGGTGCTCAGCGCCGGCACGGTGACCGATCCCCGCCTGCTCGACGCTGGCTCCAACCACTACCTGGCCGCCGCCTTTCATCGCAAGGGCGTCTACGGCTTCGCGTATCTGGACCTGACCACCGGGGCTTTCCGCGTCACGGAAGTCTCCGGCGCGGCTGCTTTGCTCGATGAGTTGACCCGCGTTGCTCCGGCGGAATTCCTGATCAGCAACGATCCCGCGCAGGCCTCCGTCTTCAGCGACTTCCAGCACACCCAACCCTACGATGGACACGCCTTCGTTTTCGGCCAGGCGGAGTTCGGCCTCAAGGAGCATTTCCGCGTGCAATCGCTGGACGGCTTCGGTTGCGCGCGGCTGCCGCTGGGGGTTTCGGCCGCGGGTGCGATCTTCCATTATCTGCGGCAGGAACTGCGGCGTTCGCTGGAGCATGTGACGGCGCTCAGCAGTTACGAGCCGGGTGAGTTTCTGGTGTTGGACGCCGTTTCGCAGACGCACCTGGAGATCGTGCGCAGCCGGGGCGAGGGCGGCACGAGCCTTTTGCAGGCGTTGGACCGCACGGTGACGCCCCTGGGAGCGCGGCAACTGCGCCATTGGCTGCTGCACCCCTTGCGCAACATCGCCGTGCTGCGCGACCGGCAGCAGTTCATCGCCGATCTGCTGGCCGCGCCCGAGGCGCTGCGGCAGTGGCGCGAGACGCTGCGCGACGTGCGCGATCTGGAGCGGACGCTGGGCCGCCTGAGCCAGGCGAACGGCAGTGCGCGCGACCTAGCCGCGTTGCGCGACTCCCTGCACGCCGTCCCAACCCTCCGGCGGATGCTGACCACTTTGCCGGCGGCCGCCGAAAACGAGCCGGGCGGCCTGCAGGCAAACCTCGCCCAGTGGCTGCATCCGCTGCCCGATTTGGTGGAGATCCTGGACCGGGCCGTGGCCGCGGAACCGCCCGCGACCTGGAAGGAAGCAGGCATGTTTCGCGACGGCTACCACCCGGAACTCGACGACTTGCGGGAAGCGGCAACCGAAGGCCAGAACTGGATCGCCGCGTTGCAGGAAAGCGAAATCGAACGCACCGGCATCAAGTCGCTCAAGATCCGGTTCAACTCGGTCTTCGGCTACTACATCGAGATCACCAAGAGCAACCTGGCCGCGGTGCCCGACGACTACCGCCGCAAGCAGACCACGGCGGGCGGCGAACGATTTTTTACTCCGGCGCTCAAGGAAGTCGAAAACCGGATCCTGGGCGCGCAGGAACGGGCGCAGAAACTGGAGCAACAGCTTTTCATGCAATTGCGCGAGGTGGTTCTGCGCGAGGCCGCGCACATCCAGCAAACGGCGGCGGCCATCGGGGTGGTGGACGCGTTGGGAGCGTTGGCCGAGACGGCGCGGCAGTTTAATTATTGCCGGCCGCTTTTGCATCCGGCGGGCGCGATCCTGATTCGGGAAGGCCGCCATCCCGTGCTGGATCAGCAAGCCGGCGCGGATAGGTTCGTGCCCAACGACGTGGCATTGGATCGCGCGGAGAACCGGCTGATCGTCCTGACGGGCCCGAACATGGCCGGCAAATCGACCTATCTGCGGCAGACGGCGCTGCTGGTGCTGATGGCGCAGATCGGCAGCTACGTGCCGGCGGCGTTCGCGGATATCGGGCTGGTCGACCGCATCTTTACGCGCGTTGGGGCTAACGACGATCTTTCCCGCGGCCAGTCCACCTTTTTGGTCGAGATGAATGAGACCGCCAACATCATCCACCACGCCACGGCGGATAGTCTCGTGGTTCTAGACGAAATCGGCCGCGGCACGTCGACGTACGACGGCCTGTCCATCGCCTGGAGCGTGGCCGAACATCTGCACGACCGCATCGGCGCGCTGACGCTGTTCGCGACGCATTATCATGAGTTGACGGCGCTCTCGCAAACTCACGCCGCGGCGAAGAATTTCACGGTGGCGGTGCGCGAGTGGAACGATGAGATCGTGTTCCTGCATCGCATCATCGCGGGCGCGGCCGACCGCAGCTACGGCATCCAGGTGGCGCGGCTGGCCGGTCTGCCGGCGGAAATCATCGGACGGGCGAAGGAGATCTTGGGCAGACTGGAGGCGGGTGGCTCGGCCGCCGAAGTCTTCCAGCCGCCCACGCCTGCCACGCCCGCGCGAACGCCGAAGCCGCGGACCCGGGAGGAGTCCAACGGGACGTTTGACTTTTGAGGCGTCCGCAGTTTTTCATCTACTTGGGGTAGGCGGCCAAGCTGTGGCAACTCTCCCTTCTCCTTCCGCCTCGGCTGTCGTTACATTGCAGCCGTCCAGCAGCCATAAATCCCAAATGACTCCATGAATAAATCCCTCCTAAAGCTCTGCCCGTTGATTGTTTTCCTCGGCTGTTCCGCTCTCCGCGCGCAAACGCCCCCAAGTCCCCCCACGGCGGCGACAGCGGATTCGACCACGCCCAAGATGAACAGCCGTTACGTCGGCAAGCCCGGACCCTACAAGGCTTGTCTGGAACGGCTGGCCGCCATCCAGGGCAAGCCTTGTGACATCATCTTTATCGGCGATTCCATCACGGACAAGTGGTCCGGGACGGGCAAGGCGATCTGGGACAAGGTTTACGCTCCGCGGAATGCCTTTAATTTCGGCGTGTTCGCCGACACCACGCAAAACGTGCTCTGGCGGATGGAGAACATGGATATCAAGGCCTTGAAGCCCAAGGTGGCGGTGATTCTGATTGGCACGAACAACACCAATGATACGGCCCAAGGAGTGGCCGACGGAGTGAAGGCGGTCATCACCAGCACCCAGACGCACTTTCCGGGAGTGAAGGTCATTCTAGTCAGCATTATGCCCAATCAACGAGCCCAGAACCTCATGATGTCCGCGAATGCCCTCATCAAGAACTTTGCCGACGGCCAAAGCGTCTTCTGGCTCGATCTCGTTCCCCTCATGGTCCCGGTCGTCAACATGACGCCCGATGGCAAACCCGACCCGAACTGGAAGGGTCTCGGCCCGGATCACCTCCACCCGGACGCCTCCGGCTACCAGCTCTGGAGCGATGCGATGGAGCCCCTTCTCGGCAAGCTGCTCTCCGGCGCGAAAAGTTAAAATTCATCCCGCGCGGCGCCGGACAGCGATGCTGCCCGGGAGATGGCGCGCGATCAACGAGCGATGACGGTGATTTCCTGCTTTTGGCGGATATCGTCCGAAGCCGCGCCGATTTCCACCTCGTAGGAACCGGGCGCGACGACGTACGCATGGGTCTTGACGTCCCAGCGGCGCAGTTGCGACGCGGGCAGGTCAATTTCCGCAGCCACGGTGCCGCCCCGCGGGGCAGAAACGCGCCGGAAAGCCGCCAGGCTGCGCAGCGGTTGCGAGCCGGCCGGTTTCCCCTGCTTCACGTAGACCTGCACGACGGCATCGCCATCGCGCGCTCCCGAGTTCGTCACCGGCACGCTGAGATGGATGGTGCTGCCGGCCGGAAGGGTCGTGGCGCTCAGCCGCGGCGCGCCGAAGTCGAACTTCGTGTAGCTGAGGCCGTACCCGAACGCGAAGAGCGGCCGGCCGGAGAAGTATCGGTAGGTGCGGTTGGCCATGCTGTAATCGGTAAAGGCAGGGAGATCATCCGTACCGGCATAAAAGGTGATCGGCAGGTGGCCCGAGGGATTGACGTCGCCGAAGAGCACTTCGCCAACGGCGGTGCCGCCGTTTTCGCCGGGATACCACGCCTGCACGATGGCAGGCAGGTTGGCCGCCTCCCATTTCAGCGCCATGGCGCTGCCGCTGCAGTTGACGAAGACGACCGGCTTGTGCAGCGCACCGAGCGCCTCCACGAAGTTTTCCTGCACCGCGGGCAACTCGATCCGGGTGCGGTCGCCGCCGAGGAAACCGTCCAGGACGGTGCGGCCTTCCTCGCTTTCCAGTTTGGCGGCGTTGATTCCCCCGACATAAACAATGACATCCGCGCCTTGCGCAATCTGCATTGCCTCCAGCCAGGCGGGTGAATTCGCGTCGAAGGTCGTGGGCGACTTGACGGCCAGGGGCGGCCCGGCGGCGTAATCGACCTGCACGCCGGCGCCCGCCGCCTGCGCGATGCCGTCGAAAAGGGAGACGGGGTGGGACGGGGTGCCATGGTAATTGCCCAGGAGCATGGTGGTGTCCTTCGCGTTGCCGCCGATGATGGCGAGATGCTTGATCTTGGCGCGGTCCAACGGCAGCAGGCCGTCGTTCTTCAGGAGCACGATCGATTCGCGGGCCGCTTTCAGCGCGAGCGCCGAGCTGGCCGCGGTGTCGTTGTCGGCATCGCCGAGCTTGTCCCAGGGTGTGGAGGGATCGAACAGGCCAAGGCGAAACCGCTCGGTCAGGACGCGGGTCAGCGCCGTGTCGATCTCCTTTTCTGTGACCAGCTTCTGGTCCACGGCCTTGACGAGGGCAGCGTAGGCGCGGCCGCAGTCGAGATCGGTGCCGGCCTGGAGCGCGGCGGCGACGCCCTCCGCCATCGTCGCGCGGTAGTGATGGCCCTGCACGATGTCCGCCACCGCATCGCAATCCGACACGACATAGCCGTCGAAGCCCCAGGTGTCGCGCAGAATGTCGGTCAGGAGCAGCTTGCTCGCGGGGACAGGCACGCCGTAGACGGCGTTATAGGAACTCATGACCTGTGCGACATGGCCCTGGCGGACGCAAGCCTCAAACGCGGGCAGATAGGTCTCGTGCAGGTCGATCTCGGACGGGTCGACGTTGAAGCGATGGCGCTCCGGCTCGGGCCCGCTGTGAACGACGTAATGCTTGGCGCAGGCGAGCGCCTCGGGATGGAGCGGATCGCCCTGGATGCCGGTGATGAACGCCACGGCGAGGTTGCCGGTGAGGAAGGGGTCCTCGCCGAAAGTCTCCTGGCCGCGGCCCCAGCGCGGGTCGCGAAAGATGTTCACGTTAGGCGACCAGAAGCAAAGACCGTGGAAGCGCTTGCCTTTGTCTTTCCCGTTGAACTTGGCGCGGCCCTCGTTGGCGACCGTCTGGCCCTCGCGATGGATCAAATCGGCGTCCCAAGTGGCGGCCATGCCGATGGTCTGGGGAAACACCGTGGCGCGGCCGGCAAAACCAACCCCGTGCAGGCCTTCGCTCCAGTAATCGTAGGCCGGGACCTGCAGGCGGGTAATCGCCGGAGACGCGTTTTGCAGTTGCGCCACTTTCTCGGCCAGGGACAGACGGGAAATGAGGTCGTCAACCCGTTGCGCCACCGGGAGGGAGGGATTGGTATAGGAGACCGGCGCCGAAACAACCGGAATAGCGGCGGAGGCGGAGCTTGCCACCGCGGGCGCGCCGGCCGGCGCGTCTGAAGTGGGAGGAACTTGCGCGGAGGCGGTGGAGACGGACAGGACGGCTAGAATTCCAGCCAGATACTTTAGGCGCATAACGAAGAATGGTACCGAGAACAGCCGGTTGCGAAAATTATAATCTCGAGCCAGGTCGGCTGTCACCGCCAAGTCTTGACGCCCCGAGAACCTGCCGGAGTCGTCGAATGATGGCGTTGCTAAATGCCATCATCTCTACTACACCCAGAAACCCCGCTTCCTGGCGTTTCGGTGCAAACACCGCCAGGCAATCAATCCTTGCTCAACATGGTTAAGCCGCGCCTGCTTAGTTGCCTTCCCCTCCTTTTCCTGGCGCTGAACTCCAGCGCGGCGGCTGAAAACATGACTTCCGCCTCCCCGAACCTGACAGTCACGCTCGAGAAGGAAGGTTCTTACCAGATTTCCTCGAAAGAGACGGGTTGGTCCTGGGAGGCAATCTGCCCAGCCCGGCGCAGGAGATTATCTCGGGGAAAAACAAGGATGCGGTGGGAAGCTACCAACAGATTTCATTCAGGTTTACGGACGCCGGGCGGCCTATGACGGGCTTCATCCGTCTCTATGATGAAAAGGAATTGGTCTTGTTTTCACAAACCTTGACCAATGCGAGTATTGAGCCGCCTACGCCTTTCCCGAATTTTACCACGTTCCCGCAGCACCTCTTTCAATTCAGCTATCGGGACATCAACTTTTCCCCGCCGCGTTTCGACCTGGAAAAGGATGCTGGTCCCTGGCTTCTCTTTGACCAGCAGTGTCATGCCTTGATCCTCTCGCCCGCGTCCCATTTCCCGGTTGCCTGCCTGGCCGGAGACGGCAAGGCTCAATTAGCGAGCGGATTTAACGGTAATTTGCGCGATCTTCCCGCTGGCTTTCACCAGGAATCCATCCTGGTGCTGACCCAGGGGATTAATCACGCCTTCGATCTCTGGGGCAGCGCTTTGACCGAGTGGGAAGGAAAGACACGGAGACCCAACGATGTCGACACGGTCTTGAAGGACCTCGGTTATTGGACCGATAACGGAGGAGCCTACTGGTATAACTACGATTTGGCAAAGGGCTACCAGGAGACCCTGCAAACCTTGCTGGACTCCTATCGCACCAAGCAACTGCCCTATGGCTACTTGCAGTTGGATAGTTGGTGGTATGAGAAATCATTGACCCGCTACGACGGGCGGGCTGAGTCTCCGAAGAATAGTAAACTGCCCCCAGGGGATTGGAATCGTTACGGCGGGACCATCCAGTATAAGGCGGATCCTTTCGTTTTTCCGGACGGGATGGAGGCTTTTCATGAGAAAATCGGGTTACCTTTTGTGACCCACAACCGGTGGATCGATCCGGCCAGCCCCTATCATCAGCACTACAAATTCTCCGGGATTGCGGCGGTTGATCCGAGCTTCTGGGATGAAATTGCCACCTATCTGCACGCCAACGGCGTCATCTGCTATGAGCAGGATTGGCTGAGCGAAATCTTCAATCACTCTCCCGATTTATCCTCCACGGTAACCAGGGGGAAAACTTCCTGGATGCGATGGCGGAAGCCTGCAAAAAGCACGGACTTTCCATGCAGTATTGCATGCCGACGCCCCGTTGTTTCCTGCAGGGAAGCAAGTATGACAACCTGACCAGCATTCGCGTGAGTGATGATCATTTTACTCCAAGCCACTACCACGATTTCTTTTACGTTTCCAAGCTGGCCAGTGCGCTCGGCATCTGGCCGTTTGCGGACGTTTTCCAAAGCACCGTTACGAGCAGCGCCCTGTTCAGTACTCTCTCCGCCGGACCGGTCGGAACAGGTGACGCCATCGACCAGGAGGATAAGGCGAATATTCAAAAAGTGGTCAGGGCTGACGGTGTGATTGTGAAACCCGACGCCCCCCTCGTCGCGATGGATCGGACCTATCTCGCCGAAGCGCAAAAACAGGACGTCCCGATGCTGGCGACAACGTACACGGACCACGCCGGCCTAAAGACCATTTACCTGACTGCCTACAAAAACAAGCAGACCGCCGCGGATACGGTTTCGCTCAGCGGCGCTGAAATGGGCTGCACCGGCCCCTACTATTTTTTCGATTACCTGGCCGGCACGGGCGCGAAAATGGCCAAGGGCGCCAATTGCCAGGTGACACTGCAAGGCCAGGATTACGGCTATTACATCGCTGCCCCTATCGGCGAGAGTGGCATCGCGGTACTAGGGGATGCGGGTTTATTTGTGGGCACGGGCAAAAAGCGCCTGGCGTCGCTGCATGACGATGGCCGGAAGGTGACGGCGGAGGTGATTCTGGCGGCACAGGAGCAGGAAGTGACCCTCCGTGGATATGCCTCGCGGGCTCCCGCGGTTGCCGTGGCCGCCGGGAGCGCGGGCGGGGTCGCCTATGACGTGGCCACAGGCATCTTTACCGTCACCGTACGGCCGGACACGCAGATACCACCTCAAAGTTTTAACGGTGAGGAAGTCCGGAAGGTAACGGTAGAGTTGCTGGGAAAAGGTTAGACGCCGCTGCCAGATTCATCAATTTCCTATCTGCACCTTATGAATCTCTTACGTCTGACCAGCCTGGCATTGGTCATATTCATCAGTTGTCTTCCACCGCGGGTGATGGCTGATGAGCTCGAAGACGACTTCCACCATCCGCCGCCCACGGCCTCGACCTGGGTTTACTGGGTCTGGCTTGGTACTCCGACGACTCCTGCCGCCATGACCCTCGACCTGGAGGAAATGAAGGCAAAGGGGATCGCGGGGTTCATCCTCTACGAAAACGGAGCGGGCACTTTTCTGGCCAAGGGCAAGATGATGCCAGGCGACAAGGGGTTCAAGCAGGTGGCGACCAACGAGTACAACGGGCAATACACGACCCCGTTGCCCCCGTTGCCGGCCTGGTCCCCGGCGTGGAGAAAGGAGATTCGCTATGTGGCCTCGGAAGCCAAACGTCTCGGACTTACGTTCTGCCTCTCCCATGGTTTGGCGGGGGTTTCCGCGCCTGGTCTCGACGCGCAGTACGGCCAACAGGAATTGAAATGGTCGCAGCAAGACGTCAAAGGCCCAGGCAAATTCGATGGGCCACTCGCACTACCTGCCCTGCCATCGACCAAGTCTATCCAAGCGAAACGCCCATCTATTTTCCGGGATGTGGCGGTTCTCGCGGTGCCCATCCAGGATCGCGTCCAACTCTCCGACATCCAAAGCCTATCCACGCGGATGGACGCCGCAGGCCGCTTGCAGTGGCAGATACCGGCGGGAAGTTGGCGTATTTTTCGTTTCATTCAGCGGCCCACCGGAGCGTCCAATGTTTGGGGCCCCTTTTGCGATACGCTCAGCCCCGAGGGCATCGAGCATGCCTGGGCGTTGACGATGGCGCCGCTGCTCAAGGAGATGACTCCCGCGGAGCGGGCCGGTCTCACGGCGGTTGAGGATGACAGTTGGGAGTCGGGTCACCCCAGTTGGACAAAGAACTTCCCCGCCGAGTTCCAAAAGCGGCGCGGCTATGATTTGCTGCCATACCTTCCCGCTCTGGCGGGCGTGACCATGGTTGACGCGACCACGACCGAACGGATCAAGCAGGATGTTAAGCAGACCATCAGCGATCTGATCGTGACCAACTATTACGCGTACATGCACTCGATCTGCCAACAGAACAATCTCACCCTTTATGATGAAACGGATGGACCAAATATCCAGTGGGTCGACTTCAGCCTGGCGGGCGCGCAGGTCGATCATGCCATGGCCGAATTTTGGATGCCGTCGGTGCATCGGCCCACCCCGGCCAAGCGCTTCCTGACGCGGGAAGCCGCGACCTCCAATCACCTCTACGGCCAGAAGCTGACCATGTGCGAGGCCTTTACCTCCCTGGGGCCGATGTGGGAGGAGACACCCTTCTCCATGAAGGCTTGCGTCGATCAGGCCTATTGCGACGGAACCAACCGCACCTGCATTCATAACTACGGCCATTCTCCGCTGGTCGACGGGGAACCGGGCGACGTCTACTGCGCCGGCACGCAGATCAACCGCCATATCACCTGGTGGGACGAGTTTCCGGCCTTCGGCTCTTATCTGGCCCGCTGTGACGCCTTGCTGCAGGACGGAAATTTCGTGGCTGACGCCCTCTTCGACACCGGGGACGGGATCGGCTTGTCCCAACCCACGAAGGTGGTCAACCCCGGGTTGAGCGCGGGTTACGACTATGATCGCGCCAGCGCCGCGGCGCTCATCAACGTCGCCAGCGTCAAGGGCGGACGCATTGTGACGACCGGCGGGATGAGTTACCGGGTACTTATTTTGCCGCAAAATCAACGTATGACGCTGGCGGCATTACAGAAGATCGCGAGTCTCGTGCAATCCGGCGCCACCATCGTGGGTCCTCCTCCCACCAGCTTGGCAGGCCTGCCCATTCACCCCGACGATCAAAAGCAGTTCAACGACTTGGTGACTCAACTGTGGGGCGGTCAAACCAGTGGATCGTCTGATCGGAAGGTGGTCTCAGACAAAACAGCGGACCAAGTCCTGCAGGCCCAAGGTGTGGGCGCCGATTTCGAGTTCGACGGGTTGAGTCCGCATGGCGAGGTCGCCTGGATTCATCGCAACACCGCTGACGAAGATTGGTATTACGTCACCAGTCGCTGGTTTTCACCGGAAAAGCTGAACTGCAAATTCCGCCTCACCGGCAAACAGCCCGAACTATGGGACCCGGTCACCGGCGAAATGCGCGAGGCCACTGCCTTTCAGCAACAGAACGGCCAGACGATCGTCCCGCTTGAGTTCGATCGTTGCGGCTCGGTCTTCGTTGTCTTTCGTAAGCCCATCGCGCCTGGCGCCGGCGGAACAACGGCGAGCAATTACCTAACGGTCCATCCGCTAGGTAAGCTGGAAGGTCCGTGGACCGTGGGCTTCGACTCCAAGTGGGGCGGTCCCGCCGAACCCGTGAGGTTTGACAGTCTGGTTGATTGGACCGCGCGACCCGAGCCTGGCATCAAGTATTTTTCGGGCACCGCGGTTTACACCAAGAAGTTCGATCTGCCGCCGAACGCTCTGCCCGGCGGGCGAATGATCCTGGATCTCGGCGACGTGCACGAAGTCGCTGCCGTGAAATTGAACGGACAGGATCTCGGCGTCCTCTGGGTCCACCCGGCCCGCGTCGACATCACCTCGGCGGTCAAACCCGCCGGCAACGATCTGGAAATCAAAGTGGTCAATCTCTGGCCCAACCGCTTGATCGGCGATTCCATGCTGCCGGCCGACCAGCAGCTCACGATGACCAACATCCATCATTTTACCAAAACATCCCAACTCCTGCCCTCCGGATTACTGGGTCCGGTGCAGATTCTTGCCGCACAATCTCCGCTACCGGCAGTCAGCAGCAAAGTAGGCACAACAAACGATTGAGGCGAAGTCTTAACAGCCAAGAGAAGCATAAAGAAAACAACCCTTCACTTCACGGTCTCCGGCTCGATGTGCACCAGCACATCCGCGACGCGCTCTTCCGCCTGGCGGACCGCGTCCTTGACCAGGTGCGCGATCTGGTGGCCACCCGCGACCGTCAGCAGGCCATCGACGCCCACGTGCAGATCGACGTAGAACTCCAGGCCCATCTTGCGCACGCGGCACTTCTCCACCGTCGCCACGCCCGGTACCGCCGCCGCCGCCGCGCGCACCAGCCGGGCAATCTCCGGGTCGGGGGCGGAATCCATGATCTCGGCAATAGCCGGCAGCATCAAACGGTACCCGTTGAAACCGATGATCCCGCATGCCAGCAGAGCCGCCCAGGCATCCGCGCTCGCACACTTCGGTCCGCCGACGCGCGCAATCAGGATGCCCGTGAACGCCGCGATCGAGGTCAAGGCGTCGGCGCGATGATGCCAGGCATCCGCCCGCACGGCCGAGCTGTCGATGCGCTTGCCAATGGCGTGGACGCGGCGAAAAAGCGCTTCCTTGACGATGATCACGACCGTGAGCACGCCCAGGGTCGTCCAGGCTGGCAGCTCCCGGTGCGGTGAGAGGATTTCCAGGACGCTCAAGCCGGCCAGCACCAGGGACGCACCCGTCAGCACCGAGGAGACGAGCAGCGCGCTGATCGGCTCGGCCTTGCCGTGGCCATAAGGATGATCGTCGTCGGGCGATTTGGTGGCGTAGCGCAGGCCGCCCCAGATGACGAGCGAGCTGGCCACGTCCAGCCCGCTTTCCATGCCATCGGCGATCAGAGCATACGAATGGCCGAAGGCGCCCGTCAGGATCTTGATGGCTGCCAAGGCGGCGTTGACGCTTGCGCCGACGAGCGCGAGTTGCTGGCCATCCGCCGCCAACGCGTGCCCGGGCGCGGACGGGGCAGTGGGAGCGGGCTTGGTCATGGATGGGGGCCGAGCAGGAAGCGTAGCCGGTTGGGAGACGCCGCCCAGCGGATTTTACTTGGCCTTTACTTGGCCGCCGGCTTGGGACGCAGGTTGGCGCGCTTGCCCGCCAGCAGCCGGTCGAAGCGCGGCGAGGCGTAGGCATAGTCCGGGTAGGCGCGCGTCGTCTCGCTCGGTTTGTTGCGCCAGTGCCGATAGCTCCAAAGCCAGAGATCGGGCCGAGCGCGGATCAACGGCTCGAAAAAATCCCAGCAGGCTTGCACGACTTCCTGCCGGGTGGCCTCGGGCTTGAATTCCAGCGGCGGATGCAAGGTCACCGTGCAGGTGCCGTCGGGGTGGGGGATGTTCGTGATGGGCACAATCGGCACCCCGGTACGCTGGTGCAGCAAGGCGTGCAGGAACGTCACGTGCATCTTCATCCCGAACGCCTCGATGACGTCGCCCGGATGTTCCATACTCAGGGCGAGATCGATGAGCAGACCCACCCCGCCATTGCGTCGCACCGCGCGCATGAGCCGCAGCATGGATTGATGCCGGTTGATGATGTGATGCCCGGAATGGCTGCGCGCTTCCCCGAAGATCGCTTCCAGCGCGGGATTCTTGAAATCCATGGCAACGATCCAGACCGGCAAACCGGCGTACGCCGTCCCCAGGCTGAGCCACTCGTAGCTGCCTTGATGGATGACGGCGAAAATGATGCCGCCGTGCTTCTCTTTCAGGGCGCGGGCGGCTTCCACTCCCTCAAATTTCAAGTACCGGGTGTAGTTATCCGGGCTGAGCCGTTTGACCCAGAACAGGTCGAGCATGGCCCGGCCGAAATTGCGAAAAGAAGCGCGCGCCACGCGCCGCCGGGCCGGTTCGTTCAAGGTCTCGCCGAAGCACACGCGCAGGTTTTCCAAAGCGACCGCCTGCGTCCTCGCGTCGCCCCAATAATAGAGTTCGCCCAACAAGGAGGCCAGCCAGACGCAGCCGCGCCGGGGCAGCAGCGGCACGGCTGCCGCCAACCAGCGCATGGCCAGATACTCGAGCCGATGCCGAAACTGCTTCCAGGTGCTTTTCATGCTGCGCGGAACCGGGCGCAACTTAACTGCCGCGCCGGACAAGGAAAGGCGATTGCGGCTGGGCTGGCCAAATCTCCCGGCGTCCACCGGCGCGAGGAAATTATCATTATTGCGGCTGTCCGGAGCCTGACTTTCAAGATTCTGCCGGGAGCTTGCCTCGCATCGGAGCGGGCAGGAGACTCTTTTTCCGCGCCGCTCGAATCGCTGGAACGCAACTTGCGATAGTTCCAGGAGTGGTCCCCCCGCAGCCGCGCAGTCATTTCGCCTTACCCACTCTGCGATGAAGAAAATCCTGATCCTCGACGACAACTTCGACATTCTCGTTCTCTACAAGACCTTGGTGAGCCACATGGGTCTTTCCGTCCGGACGACCACCGACGCCTTCGAGGCGTTGCGCTGGCTGGACGAGGAGCGCTTCGATCTCATCCTGACGGACATGCGGATGCCCGCGATGGGCGGCGCGGAATTCATCCGGCAAGCCCGAGCCAAAGGGGTGCGCAGCAAAATCATCGCGATTACGGCTTTCCAGAATCTAGCCAACGCGAATCAACTCTCGCGCCTGGAAGTGTACTGCTGCCTGATCAAACCCGTCTTGTTGACGAAGCTGGAAGAGACGGTCACAAGCGCACTGGCGGCAGGCGACGAACCAGCCCGCCTCGAAGCGGTGAAAGCCGCCTAGCAGCCGCAAACGAGCCGGCCACGCCGCTTGGCTGTATTAGTTCAGCAATCGCTATTGACACTGCGATAAGTTTTCCTTATGCATCGAGCGCGTCGCGATGCAGATCGAAACCTTTAAAGTCTTTCGCGATCTGGTGGAGACTGCCAGCTTTTCCCGGGCTGCCGCCCTCAACGCCATCACGCAAAGCGCGGTCAGCCAGCAAATTCGCGCGCTGGAACGCCATTTTCACGTCGGCCTGATCGAACGCGGGCGCAAGAACTTCTCCGTGACGCAGGAAGGCCGCGCTTTCCTCCAGGCCAGCAAGGAAATCCTGCACACCTTCGAGAGCCTCGGCGACCGCATCCGGGAGCTGCAAAACGTGGTGGCCGGAGATCTGCGCATCGCGACCGTTTACAGTATCGGTCTGCACGAGCTGCCGCCGTTCTTGAAGAAGTTCCGGGTGTTGTTTCCGGAGGTGACGGTGCGGATGGATTACCGCCGCTCCACGCAAGTTTACAGTGAGGTCACGGAAGGAAACGCCGATCTCGGCCTCGTGGCGTTCCCCACGCGGCGCAAGGGCTTGATCGTGGAGGATTTCTGGCGGGACAAGCTCGTCTTGATCTGTCATCCCGGCCACGTGCTGGCCGAACGCAAACGGGTTCGCCTGCGCGACTTGCAAGGGGAGAAATTCGTCTCGTTCGAGCCGGATTTGCCCACCCGCAAGGTCATCGACCGGCTTTTGCGCGAACAGAATGTCGAAATCGATCAGACAATGGAGTTCGACAACATCGAGACCGTCAAGCGCGCCGTCGAGATCGAGAACGGCATCTCCATCGTCCCTCAAACCAGCGTGGCCGATGAAACGCGCAACGGCAGTCTCGTCGCGATTGAACTCGAAGGCCCGGACATGTGGCGGCCGCTGGGGGTCGTCTACCGCCGCCATCGCGCGATTTCACCCGCGCAAAAGCAATTCATCGCGCTGCTCAAGGAGCCGCGCTGGCTGGAAGAGGATGGGCTGTTGGGGGCCGCTTGAGACTACCCAGCCGCTTGAGACTACCCTTTGTGATGATACGTCTCATCCGAGCGGTGCTGCCGGTCTGCGGCGCCGGGCTGCTGGGGGCGGCTGCCGCCGTTTTCGGGGCGCATTGGTGGATCCAACGCGCCGCCGGCCGGTATGTTATCGGCCGGCCCGCCGATCTGCCGCTCAATGACGTTGCCCTGGTCCTGGGTACCTCCGCCTTCACGCGGGGACACGCGCGCAATCCGCATTTTGAGCATCGGATCACCGCGGCGGCGCAGTTGTTCCAAGCTGGCCGGGTCCGCCATCTCCTGCTCAGCGGCGACAACGGTACGCGCGGCTACGATGAGCCCGCCGAAATGCAGCAATCTCTGGAGGCGCAAGGCATCCCCGCCACCAGCCTGACGCGGGACGACGCCGGCTTCCGAACGCTGGACTCAATGGTGCGCGCGCGGAAAGTCTTCGGACTGCGGCGGCTGACCATTGTGACGGACCGCTTCCATTGTGCGCGCGCGGTGTTCCTGGCGCGTCATTTTGGCCTGGAGGCAGTCGCCTATCCGTCGGAGGAGGTCTCCCTGCAATTCTCCCTGAAATCGCGCCTGCGCGAGTGGTTGGCGGACGTCAAGGCGTGTCTGGACGTCTACGTCCTGCACACGCAGCCGAAATTCCTCGGGCCGCCCATTAAAATCAAGCTTGATCGCGACCAGCCCCGTGGCTGAATCAACGCCGCGATGCTCAACACCATCTGGCTGGCACTCATTTTGTTGTCGGTCGCGCTCGGCGGTTGGAATGGACATCTGCCGGATGTCACCGCGGGCGCGTTCGACGGCGCCAAGACAGCCGTCATGTCGATCGCTCTGCCGCTCATCGGCGCAATGTCGATCTGGCTGGGCGTCATGCGTTTGGCGGAGCGTTCGGGGCTGGTCACGGTCCTGGCGCAAGCCTTGCGGCCTCTCATGCGCCGCTTGTTTCCCGGCGTGCCGGCGACCCATCCGGCCATGGGTTCGATGTTGCTAAACATCGCCGCGAACATGCTCGGCCTCGGCAACGCGGCGACTCCCCTGGGGCTGCGGGCCATGAGCGATCTGGAAAGCCTCAACCCGCACCCCGGCACCGCGACGAACGCCATGTGCACGTTCCTGGCCATCAACACCAGTTCCGTGCAATTGATCCCTACCACCGCCATTGCCATTCTGGCCGCCAAAGGCGCGGCCGATCCCACCGCGATTGTGGGCACGGCCTTTATCGCGACCTCGTGCGCGGCCGTCGCGGGCGTCACCGCCGCCAAAATCCTGGAAAAGCTGGCGGTTTTCCGGGCCGATCCCGTCACCGAAGCGCCCGGCGCAGCGTTGCCGGCATTGGCCGCGGACGAGGCGAAATCGCCGCCGCCGGTCCAGGAGGTTCCGCCACCCTTGCGGCGCGGTGGGGCGGTTTGGCTCGGACTTTTCCTGGCGGGCGCGGCACTGCTCTTTGCGCGCCTGGCGTTCTGGGGAGCGTCCGGCGGTGCGGGTTTTCCAGCCGGCCATCCCTTCCTGCGCATCGTCAGCGCCATCTCCGTGCTGGCCGTCCCGTTCGTCCTGGCCTTCTTCCCGCTCTATGCCGCTGCGCGCGGGATCAAGGTGTACGAGGAGTTCGTCGAGGGCGCCAAGGAGGGGTTCCAGGTGGCGCTGCGCATCATCCCGTTCCTGGTCGCGATGCTCGTGGCCATTGGCATGTTTCGCGGCAGTCGCGGACTCGACCTGCTGACGGATGCATTAAGGCCCGCGCTGGCTTGGATCGGGTTTCCGCCCGAGTTGCTGCCGTTGACGCTGCTGCGGCCTTTAAGCGGCAGCGGCACCCTCGCGCTGTTCACCGATCTCGTGACGCATTACGGGCCGGACAGCTTGATCGCGCGCACGGCCGGCACAATCTTCGGCAGCACGGAGACTACTTTCTACGTGATCGCGGTGTACTTCGGGTCGGTGGCCGTGCGGCGCACCCGCCATGCCATCGCCGCTGGGCTGACGGCCGACCTGACCGGCGTCATCGTCTCCGTCGCAATTTGCCGGTTGATGTTCCATTAAGCGGCCTCCGGGGCCGGCTCCCGCTGCCGCCACATCAGAAGACTAGACAAGCATCGATCATCTGTCAGACTGCCGCCGTCCTTTCAACCCAGCTATGCCCTCATTTGCCCTCTTTCTCGCGCGCTTCCTCCAACGCCCCTTCCAGGTGGCGTCGATCATGCCCAGCTCATCGATGATGATCCGCCGGGTGGGCGAAAAGATGGATCTCTCCCGCCCCTGCGTGGTGGCGGAGTACGGTCCCGGCGAGGGCTGCCACACGCGCGAGATGCTGCGCCGCGCGCATCCGGAATCGAAGTTTCTCCTCTTCGAGCTGGACCCCGAATTTTGCCGCGATCTCGAGCGCCAATTCGCGCATGACCCCCGCGTCGTCGTGATCTGCGCGGACGCCGCCACCCTGCCGGAGGAGCTGGCCAAGCAGAATTTATCGCATTGCGATTACGTGCTCTCGGGCATTCCGTTCAGCATTCTGGAAGTCGGCAAGAAGCGCCGCCTGTTGCAAAAAACCTACGATGCGCTTATCCCCGGGGGCGATTTCGTCATCTATCAGGTGACCAACGAACTGCGCCGCCACGCCACGCCGTCCATTTTCCCGCGGGCCGACAGCGAATATTTCCTGAAGAACGTGCCGCCCATGTTCATCACGGTTTTCCATAAGGACGCTCAGGTCGCGGCGGTTGATCATGAGCTGGACGGCAGCAATGGCCGCAACGGCGCGGCTTCCGCCAATGGCCGGCACGCCAACGGGGTCAAGCCCCGGTCGTTTGCGGCTGATTCCACCGGCCGTTAGCGGCTGCCTGGCTTCGTTTTCCGGTGGGGGTTAGTCATGTCGGCCACTTCGTTTCGGACCGAGCGGGACAGCATGGGCGAAATGCCAGTGCCAGCGGAAGCGCTGTACGGCGCCAGCACGCAGCGGGCGGTGCTCAATTTTCCGATCAGCGGTTACCGCTTCGGACGCTCGTTTCTGCGCGCCTTGGGCCTCGTCAAGGCTGCCGCCGCCCACGCCAACCAGGAACTCGGCCGGCTCAACGCGGAGCTCGCCCGGCTCATCCTGGCCGCGGCCGAAGAATTGATCGGCGGGCAACTCGACGCCCATTTTCCCATCGATATTTTCCAGACGGGTTCGGGCACCAGCACGAACATGAACGCCAACGAGGTTTTGGCGAATCGCTGCTCGCAACTGGCGGGTGAGCCCATCGGCTCCAAAAAGCCGGTGCATCCGAACGATCACGTCAACATGAGCCAATCCAGCAACGACGTCATCCCGACGGCGATGCACGTGGCTGCCGCCGAGACGCTACAGCATGAACTGCTGCCCGCGCTCGAAGAACTGGGCGCGGCGCTGGACGCCAAGGCGCGCGAGTTTTGGGACGTCATTAAGATCGGACGCACGCATCTGATGGACGCCACCCCGGTGCGCCTGGGCCAGGAGTTCGCGGGCTACGCGCGCCAGGTGGCCATGGCCCGGCAGCGGTTGCTCGGCGCCACGCAAGCGTTGGCGGAACTGGCGTTGGGCGGCACGGCGGTTGGCACGGGCCTGAACTGCCACCCGGAGTTTTCCGGCCGGGCCATCGTTCATCTGAACGAACGCACGGGCCTCTCGTTCCGGGAAGCCGCCGATCATTTCGAGGCGCAATCCGCCAAGGACGGCCTGGTCGAAGCCAGCGGCCAGTTGAAAACGGTGGCGGTCAGCCTCTTCAAGATCGCCAATGATTTCCGCTGGCTGAGCAGCGGCCCACGCTGTGGGATCGGCGAGATTGCGCTGCCGGCGACGCAGCCCGGCAGTTCGATCATGCCGGGCAAGGTCAACCCGGTCATGAGCGAGGCGTTGATGCAAGTCTGCGCCCAGGTTTTCGGTGGCGATGCAACGATCACGTGGGCGGCAGCCGTGGGGAGCAGTTTCGAATTGAACGTGATGATGCCGGTGCTGGCGCATCATTTCCTGGAGAACACACGCATCTTGAGCAATGCTGTCCGGGCGTTCACGGCGAAGTGCGTCCTCGGGGTGACGGCGAACGAAAAACGCTGCAACGAACTGGTGGAATACAGCATGGCGATGGTGACCAGCCTGGCTCCGATCATCGGCTACGATCGCGCGGCGGAGATCGCCAAGGAAAGCGCCAAAACGGGCAAGACGGTGCGTGAACTCTGCCGCGAACAACAGGTGCTGCCGCCAGCCGAGTTGGAAGCGGCGCTGGATCCGGTCGAGATGACCAAGCCCGGCGGCGAAGGCGCAGCCGGCGGCTAGAGACCTTCTGGACAGGTGGCGGAGCCGCCGGTGGTGTCAAAGGTAGACTGGAGGCTTGGCGACAGGTCGAGGGACAGAGGGCGACAAATCGCTCTCCGAGCGACTCCGAAGCTGTTTGGCTAACCGCCCCTACAACGCTGTAGCCGGACGTCACTCGCCGCACGGCAAGCGATCCGATACGTGACACTCAACTCTCCAGATCAAACCCGCCTTCTTCCATCTTCTTGAGGACCTCGCTCATGTCGTCGACCTCATCCCAAACTTCGCGGCTGATGTAAATAGAGGCCTTCTGCTGCGTCGCCATGGCGATACAGTCGCTCGGGCGGGCGTCGATCTCGATAATCTTGCGCTGCTGCAACTCGTTTTCCGCGCTGATGATCAGGCGCGCAAAATACGTCGCGTTCTTCAGCTCGTTGATGATGACCCGGTCCACCTTGGCGCCGACCGCCATCATGATGTTGGCGAGCAAGTCATGGGTCAGCGGGCGTTCCTTGGGGGTTTCCCGCATGAACATCGTGATCGCGGCTCCGACGGTCTGGTCCACGTAAATCACGAAGACCTTATCCCCATTGCCGAGGAACACGGCGCAGCCTTCCTTGGTGGGCAGCACGGCGCGCACCTGCACTTGCACCACGGTTTTGCTCATCGCACGCGAAACTATCGGCTGCGCACGGAAAAACAAGCTCGACGCTCGGGTGCGGATTTATTCGTCCGCCCCGGCAGATTTCGTGTCTTGAATATAGGCAGTGACCGCTTCGCGGATCGTGCCGGCGAGTTGCGCCCGCGGCTGCACGAACTTCGGCCGAAACCAGGGAAACAAACCAAGCAAATCAGGCGTCACCAGGATCTGGCCATCGCAACCCGCCCCGGAGCCGATGCCGATCGTCGGAATTTCCAACTTCGCCGTAATCCGGCGGGCCGCCGGCGCGGTGACAATCTCCAGCACGACCGCAAACGCGCCCGCCGCTTCCACAGCGAGTCCATCAGCCAGCAACGCTTCGATCTCCTCTTCCGAGCGGCCCTTGATTTTGTAGCCCTGTTCTTCGCGCACCAGTTGCGGAAGCATCCCGATGTGACCCATCACGTGGATGTCCGCTGCCTTGAGCGCCGCGATCTGGGCCTGCCGGGACGCGCCACCTTCCAATTTCACCGCCTGCGCACCTGCTGCGAGCAAAAGGCGGGCGTTTTCCACCGCTTGCGCGGGCGTCTCGTAGCTATGGGCAGGCAGATCGGCAACCAGCAACGCCCGTTGCACGCCGCGCGCAACCGCGCGGGTGTGATGCATGATATCGGCCACGGTCACGCTGGTGGTATCGGGATACCCCAGCACCACCATGCCCAGCGAGTCGCCGACGAGAATGATGTCGATGCCGCTCTCGTCCAGCAGGCGGCCCATCGGGTAGTCGTAGGCCGTCAAAGCGGCGAGTTTTTCGCCGTGGCGCTTCCCTTCGCGCAAGCTTTCGGGAGTTCGCATCATACCCTGCTTCCTTACCAAATCGTCTGCAGACGTGCAACGCGGCTTGTGTCCGCGGACGTTCGCCACAACTCGGCCACAGTCCGGTTTTCGCCCCGCAAAATCAGTTCGGGCCGGATTTCCGCCAGCGGCGCGAGCACGAAGCGGCGTTCGCGCCAGCGCGGGTGGGGCACGGTCAGATCGGAGGAGGTAAAGCGCAATTGGCCGAGGTAAAGCAGGTCCAGATCGATCACCCGCGAACTGTTCCTGGGTCGCAGCGACGGGCGGCCCAACGCGCTTTCAATCGCTTGCAAGCGTTGCAGAATGGCGGCGGGCGGTGTGTTCGGGGAAACCTCCAGCTCCAGGACCGTGTTCAAAAACGGAGCACTATCCGGCGGGCAGTCGATGGGCTCCGTCTCGTAGATCGAGGCGCAGAGAACAGCTTTGGTGCGGACGAATTCGGCTGTCGCCAGCAGTTGCTGGCGGGCCGAGCGCAGGTTCGCCAGCCGGTCGCCCAGGTTGGACCCGAGCCCGATCCCGCAAGCCAGGTCCGAGCCGCTTTCCGGACCCGGACAACGGCCTACCTCATGTAGTAACCGGAGACTTTCCACGTGCCGTCGGGTGCGAGCATTGGCGTGACCGTCTCAACTGCCGTCTTCTTGTCGGCAAACTCGGTGTTGAACTCGACGACCACGTATTGCCCCACCGGCGAGCCCAGGAGCTTGGTCGCATAATTCGACGACTTGACCTTCCGGGACAGCACGGCTCCCAGCATCGGGCGCACGCCCTTGATCGCGGTTACCCAATGCTCCTGGGTGACGGCCTTTTGGAAGAAGTCCGCGGCGGACTGCCAGCTTTCAGCGTAGCTGCCGTCGTCCACGAGTTTCAGCCAGGCCAGGGCGGCAGCCTGGGCGTCCTGTTTGGCTTTCGCTTGTTCCGGGGTCTGGCTGGCTGTGACGATCGAGGGAGTCGGTGCCAGCGGTGCAGCGGGGACTTGGGCGGGCAGCGAAACCGGAAGGGTAAGAATAAGGGCGAGCCCGGTGGCAATGCCGACGGCAGTTTGCAGAGGACGGATCATAAACTTGGGAGGAAAAGGAGACGCGGCGCCCGCAGCCTGAAACAAGGCTGCTCGTCGCCGCTACTAATTGCTCCGGGGCACGACCACCGTCGGACCTTCCTGCAGGTTGTTCACGCGGGACGCCAGCGGATCGATCGGCACCGAAGCGCCGATGGACGGGATGCCGCCCTGCATCTGCAAGCCACCCGGCGAAATGCTCAGCATGGGATGCTCGCCCGATGTGCCTGCCATGATCGGCGGCGGCTTGCTGCCGCCGACGTTGGTGGCCGTCATGTAATTGGAGATCGCCATCGAGATGGCCTCGGCTTCCGCCTGCCGGTAGGCCGGCGTGGCGATGCGGCTGGCTTCCTGGGTATTGCTGACGAAGCCGCCCTCGATCAGCACGGCGGGAATGGTGGTCAACCGCAGCACGCAGAAGCGCGCGCGTTTGATGCCGCGATCCACCATCGGCAGGCGGCTGAGCAGGGCCGCGTGCGTGGCGGTCGCGAGCGCCATGTTCTCCGGGTCTTCGACGTTGCCCGCGCAAGGAATCATGCAGGAAGCCGTGGGGCTGTCGTCACCCGTGGAAGGCACGAATCGCGGGGCCAGGGTGTAGGTCTCGATGCCGGTGCCGTAGTCGCTGCCGGCGTTGTAATGCAAGCAGACGAAGATGCCGTCGCGGAAGCGGTTGGCAATGGCGGCGCGCTCTTCCAGCGGGATGAAGACGTCGGTCGTGCGCGTCATCTGCACGTTCAAGCCGCGGCGCAGGAGCAGTTCGCGCAGGCGCAACGCCGTATCCAGCGCAAAATTCTTCTCGTCGCCGTAAATACTGGTAGCCCCGCGATCATAGCCGCCGTGGCCCGGGTCCAGCACCACGGTGCGGATCGCGCCCGCGCCCCGGATGCGGTTCGGGCGCAGGACGGGTTCGACGAGTTTGGTCAAGTCGAGCCGCGAGAGGAGGATTTTATCGTCCGCCTCCACCAGGTCGCTGCTCATGATGAACTTGACCCCGTTGATGATCAGTTCCTTGGAACCGATGTCGCCGCGGATCGTGCACCCGGGAGATTGCAGGGTGACGCTCTTGGCCGCCTGCGAGTATTGCAGCTTGTAAAAATCCGCCACATTGCGCATCGAAAGGTAGTCGCGTCCGCCGTACTTGACGACGTCCCAGGTCGCCTGGGCCCGGGCCCGCGGGATGGCCCCCAGGGCGCAGATCGCCAGGAGCAGCACCGCCAGGAGGCGGGAGAAGGAATGGCGGTGGCGGCACATGGCTGCTTCAAGCCTGACGGCTCGGGACACAATCAACAAGCTAATTCAATGCCGACCGGACGGCAAGTTGCCGCCAAAAGCCGGGCGAGGCCTCACGCTGGCACCGGCAGACCCTTCGGCGGAGTCACCAGCAGTTCCACGCCCAAGTTGCGATCTGTAAAGTAGCGCAGCGACCATTCATTGGGAAAGAGCACCAGCGGCAACCCGGCCGTGTCCTCGGCCAGCGCCACGCCGGTGGGCAGCACCAAGTCCCCGAGCCGCGCGGCCTCGAACCCCGGCGGCAACCACCGCGCCCGGTCCCAGGAGGCGGTCTCGAGCCGGGACTCGGCGCCGTACTCGCTTTGCAGCCGGTATTGCACGACCTCGAATTGCAGCGGGCCAACCGCCGCCAGCAGCGGCACCTTTTGCACCGCATCCCGCAACTGCAGCACCTGGATGACGCCCTCTTGCAACAGTTGCTCGAGGCCTTGCCGAAACTGTTTGTACTTCCCTGTATTAGGGTTGCGCAGGTAGGCGAAGCATTCCGGCGGGAAACGCGGGATCTCGTCGTACACGATGGCGGCGTCTTCAGTCAGCGTGTCGCCGATGCCGAATTCCGCGTGTCCCACGAGACCCACGATGTCCCCCGGGAACGCTTCTTCGACCGTCTCGCGTTCCTGGGCGAAGAGCTTCTGCGGGTACGATAAACGGACCGCCTTGCGCGAACGCGAATGTGTCACCGACATATCGCGCGTGAAGCGCCCCGAACACACGCGCAAAAACGCGATCCGGTCGCGGTGCCGCGGGTCCATGTTCGCCTGGATCTTGAAGATGAAGCCGGAGAAATCCGGGTCCTCCGGCGGGATGGTCCGGCCGGCGGCGGAGACGTGCGGCGCGGGCGGGGCGGAGTATTTGAGGAAGCCGTCGAGCAGGAGTTGCACGCCGAAGTTGTTCGCTGCGCTGCCGAAGAAAACCGGCGACAGCTTCCCGGCCAGGACCGCCGTAGGATCGAAAGGCGCCCCGGCAATCTCGAGCATCTCGATTTCCTCGCGGGTCTTCTCGAACGTGGCCTCGTCCAGCCGCTCCCGTACGATTGGCGCGTCCAGACCGCTGATCTCCACCGGCGCGCGGTAAGCCCCGCCGACCGTCCGTTCAAATAGATGCACCTGCCCCGCAAACCGCTCGTAGACGCCGCGGAAATCGGCGCCCATGCCGAGCGGATAGTTCATCGGGCACGCGGCCAGGCCGAGCACGTTCTCCAGCTCATCGAGCAGGTGCAGCGGCTCGAGCGCGGGCCGGTCGAGCTTGTTCATGAAAGTAAAAATCGGCACTCCCCGGCGCCGGCAAACCTCGAAAAGCTTGCGCGTCTGGGCTTCGATGCCTTTGCCCGCGTCGATGACCATGATGGCCGCATCCACCGCCGTCAGGACGCGGTAGGTGTCTTCGGAGAAATCCTGATGGCCGGGGGTGTCGAGCAGGTTGACCCGGTAGCCGGCGTAATCGAATTGCAAGACGGTCGAGGAAACCGAGATGCCGCGCTGGCGCTCGAGTTCCATCCAGTCCGAAGTGGAAGCCCGCTGCCGCCGCCGGGCCGTCACGGACCCCGCCAGTTGCAGCGCGCCACCATAGAGCAGCAGCTTTTCGGTCAGCGTCGTCTTGCCCGCGTCCGGATGGCTGATGATGGCGAACGTGCGGCGCCGGGCAATTTCGTGGGCGAGGGAAGGAATCACGGGCGGCGGTGCGAAGGGCAGGGAGGGCCCCGAGTTTAGCCCAACTGCCGCGCTTTAGGAAGTTTGGGTTGGCCGGCCTCCCGGGCGCAACCTGCAAAAAAGGTTGAAACCCAGGGGCGGCCCGGCAACCATGCAGGGACATGAAAGCCGGACCCGACCCCTTTAACCTGAGCGGTGAAGTTGCCATTGTCGTGGGGGCGACCGGTGTGCTTGGCGGCGGCATTGCCGAAGGTTTGGCGGCAGCCGGCGCCAGCGTGGCGGTGCTGGGCCGCAACAAGGAACGTGGCGAAAAATGCGTTGCTCGCATCGCCGGCAAGCGCGGCATTGCCAAGTTTTTCGCGGCGGACGCCACGGACACCGTGGCGTTGGTCGCCGCCCACCGGGCCATCACGGATGCTTTCGGCGCGCCCACCGTGCTGGTGAACGCCGCGGGCGGCAACGACCCGAAGGTGACCGTCACGCCGGACCTGCCGTTCGAGAAGATCAAGCCGGAGGATTGGCGCGCCGGCTTCGAGCTCAACCTGATGGGAGGAGCCTTGCTGCCCTGCCAGGAATTCGGTCCCGCCATGGTCGTGCGCGGAAAAGGGAGTATTATTAACATCGGCAGCGTTTCCGGCCACGTCCCGCTTTCCCGCGCGGTGGCCTACTCCGCCGCCAAAGCCGCCGTGCTCAACCTGACCCAATTCCTGGCCCGCGAATGGGCGCCGCACGGCGTCAGGGTCAATTCGATTACCCCCGGGTTCTTCCCGGCCGAACAGAACCGCGGCCTGCTGCAAAACGAGGACGGCACGCCCACCCCGCGCGCCAAGGCCATTCTCGGCCACACGTCGATGGCTCGCTTCGGCGACGCGTCCGAGCTCGTGGGGGCGGTCATTTTTCTGGCCAGCGCGCGGGCCAGCGGCTTCGTAACTGGCACCGATCTACGGGTGGACGGCGGGTTTTTGTCCCAAACCATCTAAGCGCGATGCAGGTTCCCTTGTTCTCCCGGGTGGCGGCGGCAGGCGCGGCTTTGGACGCCGCTGCGGTGCGGGATTTGGTGGCGGAAGCCTGCCCGGTCAAAGCGTACCGGGACAAGCGTGTGCTTCTGATCGTGCCCGATGCGACGCGCACGGCTCCCATCGATCTTTTTTTCGCGGCGCTGCACGAGCAACTCGGGGAGGCCACCGCCGCGTTCGACGTCATGGTGGCGCTCGGCACGCATCCGCCGATGAGCGAGGCCGGCATTTGCGGCCGGCTCGGGATTTCGGCCGAGGAACGCGCCGGGCAATATTCCCGCGTCCAGCTTTTCAATCACGATTGGAACAATCCCCAGGCGCTGCGTTCGCTCGGCAGCATTCCGGCCGAGGAGATTCGCGAACTCTCCGGCGGGCTCTTCGCGCTCGACGTGGAAGTCACCATCAACGCCCGGGTTTTCGACTACGACCAGATTATCATCGTCGGGCCGGTCTTCCCGCACGAGGTGGTCGGCTTCTCCGGCGGGAACAAATACCTGTTCCCCGGCGTGTCCGGCCCGGAAGTGCTGAACTTCTTCCATTGGCTGGGAGCGGTCGTCACCAACCCGATGATCATCGGCAACAAATGGACGCCCGTGCGCAAGGTGGTCGATCGCGCCGCGTCCCTCTTGCCGGTGGCCAAGCTTTGCTTCTGCCTGGTGGTGGATCGGGTGGGTTTGACAGGCGCGTTTGCCGGCAGCCCCGAAGCCGCCTGGGACGCCGCGTCGGACCTGTCTGAAAAGCAGCACATCACTTACAAGGAGCATCCGTTCCAGACCATTCTCTCCTGCGCGCCGGCGATGTACGACGAGATCTGGGTGGCGGGCAAATGCATGTACAAACTCGAGCCGGTGCTGGCGGACGGCGGCGAGTTGATCATCTACGCGCCGCACATCACGGAAGTGTCCGTCACGCATGGGAAGTTGATCGAATCGATCGGCTACCACTGCCGGGATTACTTTTTGAAGCAGTGGGACAAGTTTAAGGACTTGCCCTGGGGTGTCCTGGCACACTCGACCCACGTGCGGGGCATCGGCGTTTACGAGGATGGGGTGGAGCGCTGCCGCGCTCGCGTCACCCTGGCGACCCAGATCAGTCCGGAGACTTGCGCGCGCATCAACCTAGGCTATCGGGACCCGGCTTCGATCAACCCGGCCGATTACGCCAACCGCGAGGACGAAGGCATCCTGCTGGTGCCGAAGGCCGGCGAAATGCTCTTCCATTTGCGCAACCCGCCGGCGTGGGCGGGCGGGCCAGGATGAAACACCCGGAATCCCTGGTCCTGGCGTTTGATGTCGGGACTTCCTCGCTGCGCACCGCTCTCTTCGACCCCGCCGCGCGGCGGATCGACGGTACGACGCAACAGCGCGAGTACGACCTGACCTACGGCGACGACGGCCGGGCGGAACTTTCCTGGCGGACCTTGCAGGCCGCGGCGCGCAGTTGCCTGGGCGCAACCCTGCAAACTTACCGCGCCTTACCCGTAGCCGGGCGTCCCCCAATCCGCGGCGTGGGCATGTCGGCCTTCTGGCACAGCTTGCTGGGACTGGACGCGAACGGCGCACCAATCACGCCCATTTACACCTGGGCGGATTCGCGCTGCCAGCCGGACGCCGCCCAATTGCGCACGGAGTTCTCCGAAGCCACGGTGCACGGCCGCACCGGCTGCATGTTGCGCGCCTCTTTCTGGCCCGCGAAACTGCGCTGGCTGCGGCGGACCGACCCTAAATTGTTTGCGGCCGTGCGAAGCTGGGTGTCGCCGGCGGAATGGCTTTGCCGGCAGCTCGGCGGCCCGGCCGATTGCAGCGTCTCCATGGCGAGCGGCACCGGCTTGTTCGACGTGGAGACCCAGACCTGGGACCAAGAGATGGCGGCGGCCTGCCGGGTCCGCGCCGGCTCGCTCAACGCGTTGGAGTTGCCCGGCGCCGGCGACACCCGAACGCGGCGCGGCTTTCCGGAACTACGCCAGGCGCGTTGGTTCCCGGCCATCGGTGACGGCGCCGCGAGCAATCTGGGTTCCGGGGCCACGCATCGTGGAATCGCCGCGCTGAACGTGGGCACGAGTGCGGCCTTGCGCATCGTGGAAACGGGGCAAGCGAAAGCCGCGCTGGGCTTGTTTCGCTATCGCGTCGACGCCGAACGGCTCCTGATTGGCGGCGCGATCAGCAACGCCGGCAATCTGCGCGCCTGGTGCGTGCGGGAGTTGCGCCTGGACGATGCCGGCCTCGAGCGCGCCCTTTCGCGCAGGGCCACGCCCGAGCACGGGTTGACGGTGCAGCCACTCTGGACCGCCGAACGCGCACCCGATTGGGAGGAGGAGGGCCGCGGTTCGATTGCCGGCATCACACAACGCACCACCGCGCTGGACATCCTGCAAGCGGCGACGGAAGCCACCTACTATCGCATCGCGCGCATTGCCGATCTGCTCTTCGCCGGGATGAAGGACAAGCCGAAGCTGATCGTCTCCGGCGGCGTCCAACGTTCGCCTTCGTCGTTGCGGCGCCTGGCAAACATCCTGAACCAGCCGGTTTACCCGAACGACGAGCCCGAGGCATCGCTGCGAGGGGCGGCCGTCTATGTGTTGGAACGTTTGAGCCAACCCGCGCCCGCACCCGATCTGCCGCGCAAGTGCATTGAGCCCGACCCCGAGGTGGCTGAGCAGTACTCTCGGCGCCGAACGAACTAAAGAAAAACGTGCCGGTAATAATCAGGTAATAAACACCTGCTCGAATGGGGGGAGTTGGTTGGGCGTGAATGAATCGTCCAATCAAACTCCCCCATGAAAACCCAATCCAACACAGTCGAAAAAACAGGCAGGCAGCGTTCTAATCGGAGGTGGCCCGAATACTTGGCCGTGTTCATTCTCCTGCTTATGCTTGCGTTCGCTTTTGTCCCGGCTTCCAACCACGTTTGTGTTAAAGGTGCGCAGACGAAAGCCCTGGCACAGGCCAAACAGGTTGGGCTGGCTTTAAAGATCTTTGCAGCTGACCACGACGGCAACTATCCGAGGGTAGGCGTGCCAAAGGAAATGATCTCCGAACCAAACGATGCTAATGGCGCCTTTGCGTGCTTGTTCCCCACTTACACGCAATCGGAACGCATCTTCGGCAATCGTGTGTCAGCGTACCAAGCGCGGCAGCCGGATGACATCATAGACGCTTCTTATACGGGCAAGCCACAGAAGACGCTTGAATCCGGTGAGAACGTCTACGGTTATATGCTGGGTTTGACCGACAAGTCGGGGCCCGACTCCCCGCTCGTCGCGGATGGCACCGATGGTAGCGGCCACTACAACACGGTTCCCAGCGTGCGTGGCGGCACCTGGGGGCCGTCCAAGCGGGCGGTCTTGATCCATTTGGACAATTCCGGTTCGGTGCAGCCCTTGCGCGGACCGGACAACTCGCTTTACATCCCACGCCCCTCCGATCCCGGGCGTAACGCGCTGGATGCCGCGTATCTCGGTCAAGGCACTCGCTTCCTCGACCCCGCCATTGCCGGTCCATAGCGCGAGATGAGCAATGGCGTAACCGCCGCGTAGCGGCTTCAAAAAAAAGGTAGGGATCGCTCTCCGGAGCGACTCCGAAGCTGTCTGGCTGCGCGGGTGAAGCGGGTGGCAGCGGTACGCGGCAGCTAAGGGTTTTCGGAACAGTCACGGAGTCGCTCGGAGAGCGATCCCTACCCTAGATGACGGATCGGCAGCTTCGCTGCCTGCAAAGTGACCGGGTCAGGAGCAATCTCGAAGCGGACTGAGCCTCCAGATCAGCACCGCAGCAACGCCGCCGCAAAATGCGCCGCATCCGCTGCCCCGGCCGGACCAATGCGAAACGCCGCCACCGGAATGCCGGCCGGCATTTGGACGATGGATAATAAGGAATCGACGCCATGCAGCGCCCGGGACCGCACCGGCACGCCCAGCACCGGCAACGGCGTCAACGCCGCGGTCATCCCCGGCAGATGCGCCGCGCCGCCCGCGCCCGCGATAATGCAGCGCAAACCGCGCGCCTCGGCGCCACTCGCGTACTCAAAAAGGAGCTGCGGCGTGCGATGCGCGCTCACCACCCGCGTCTCGAAGGCAATGCCAAGCCGCTCCAGGACTTCCGCCGCCGCCCGTAGCGTCGGCCAGTCCGAACTGCTGCCCATGATAATCCCAACCAACGTCGGCTGGGAGGTTGCTGAAATGGACTCGGAGACGCTCACCTTGCTGGCTTGCTTATCAGCTTCAGGCTGGCATTTCAACCACTCGGCGATTACTCTGCTGGCTGCGTCGCCATTCGCTCTCAAACTGCCAGCCAATGTATTTCCTTTCCAGTGCTCTCCACGCTTCCTTCCCGCTGCTCGCGTACTCGAAAAAGCACGACCTGACCCTGCACTTCGGCTGGTCTGCGCAGCCGATCCTGGCGCTGGTGGCCGGCATCTTGATTCTGGTCATGCCGCGCCTGCTGAACTTCGTCGTGGCGGCTTACCTGATCATAGTGGGCTTGATCGGCATCTTCGGCTTTCATCTCTAGAAGCGGCCCCCGATGCCCATCGATCCAAAGAAAACCGCGCCCGTCCGTCTGCTGCTCGCGGATGTCGACGGCACCCTGGTCACCAAGGAGAAAATCCTGACCGACCGCGCCCAGGCTGCGGTCAAGCGGTTAGGCGAGGCTGGCATCCAGTTCGCCGTGACCAGCGGACGGCCGCCGCGCGGCATGCAGATGCTCATCGAGCCGCTGGCCATCAGCACGCCGTTAGCGGCTTTCAATGGCGGCCTGTTCGTCAAACCGGACCTGTCCATCATCTCCGAGCACACACTGAATCGGGACGTCGTCGAACCGGTCATCCGCCTGATCGAGGAACATCAACTCGCCGCCTGGATCTACCGGGGGACGGATTGGTTCGTGCACGAGCGCCACGGCGCGCACGTGGACCGCGAGGAATGGACGGTCAAGTTCCCGCCCATCGTGGTGGCGAGCTACGAGGATAAGATGGATGGCGTCGCCAAGGTGGTCGGCGTCAGCGATGATTTGGACGCCGTGGCGCGCTGCGAACAGGCGGTGCGCGCGGCCTACGGGCAGCAGGTCGGCGCGGCGCAATCGAGCCCGGGGCGGGATGGCAAGCCGGCGGTGTCCGCCGCGCGTTCCCAGCCCTACTATCTGGACGTGACGCATCCCGAGGCGAACAAGGGCGGTGTCGTGGCCACGCTGGCGAAGATGCTGGGCCTGGCGGAGGCGGAGATCGCCACCATCGGCGACATGCCCAACGACATTTCGATGTTCGAGCGCGGCGGTCTGGCAATCGCCATGGGCCAGTCTTCCGACGAAGTAAAAAAGGCCGCCAACGAGGTGACGACGTCCTATGAAGACGAGGGCTTCGCCCGCGCCATTGAAGATTTCATCCTGAAACGCCCGAGCTAGCTAGTGTCCCGCAGTACCCCAGGCCAAAGACTTATGGAACAGACAAATCGCGTCAAAGAAATCCTCTCCTGGTACGGCAGCGACAATCCGGGTTCGCTGACCAATCTGGCCCGCATCATGAATCATGGGCGGCTCGGGGGGACGGGCAAGTTTCTCATCCTGCCGGTCGATCAAGGCTTCGAGCACGGCCCGGCGCGCTCGTTCGGCTCGAACCCGCCCGCGTACGATCCGCGCTATCATTTTCAACTGGCTATCGACGCCGGCTGCAATGCGTATGCCGCGCCGCTCGGTTTCCTGGAAGCCGGCGCGCGGGAGTTTGCCGGGGACGTCCCGCTCATCCTCAAGGTCAACGACCATGATCTCGTCCACGGCGACGACAAAGATCCCGGCCAGGCCCTCACCGGCAGTGTGGCCGATGCCTTGCGCCTGGGCGCGGCGGCCATCGGCTTCACGATCTATCCCGGCAGCGCGCACGCGCAAAAGATGTACGGCCAAATCCGCGCCTACGCGGAAGAGGCGAAGCGCAACGGCCTGGCGGTCGTGATCTGGAGCTATCCGCGGGGAACGGGCTTGAGCAAGGAAGGCGAAACCGCCATCGACATCTGCGGGTACGCGGCGCACATCGCCGCCCAACTCGGCGCGCACATCATCAAGGTCAAGATCCCCAGCGACCACCTCGAGCAGGAAGCCGCCAAGAAAGTGTATCTGGAGCAAAAGATCCCGATTGCCACCATCGCCGAGCGCATTCGCCATGTCGTGCAATGCACGTTCGCCGGCCGGCGCATCGTGATCTTCTCCGGCGGGGCGGCCGAGACTGATGACGCACTGCTCGAGCAGGTGCGCGGCATTCAGGCGGGCGGTGGCTTCGGCTCGATCATCGGCCGGAACAGTTTCACGCGCAAAAAGGAAGACGCGCTCAAGCTGCTCGGGACGATCATCGACATCTACAGCGGGAAATAACCCGCCTAGCCGGACGCCAACAGGCGAAAAATCTCTTCGTACCGCCGTTGCAGGACCTCGCGGTAAATGTCCGCGTAGCGCTCCAGCACCTCCAGAATGGCTTCGCGTAGCGGTCGGCCCGTATCATCGCGGCCGCCGGTCACCACCGAGCCGAACGTCGCGTGCAACAACTGCCGCCCGACGCGCCCTTCCAAATAATACAGTTCGGCCTCGGCCGGATCGAACGCCGGCAGGGCGTTCACTTCGCGCGGCGTCGTGGTGATATCCGCCGCAATGCGATCCATCTCGAAATGGCTCCGCGCCACGCGCAGCACGGCCTCGAACAGGTCCGGCTCCACGCGCAAGACCACGCGCAGCGCCTCCAGGTAACTCAACCCCGAAGTCTTGAGGTGCAGCGCATCCCGGCAACAACGGCCGATTACCGGATAAATGCTGCCTTTATCCGACGCCTCATGAAAGCTGAGTTTGTGCGGACCGCAGAACTCCGCCACGGCCGCGTGCGCCCGCAAGCGTGCTTCGAAAGGACCCACCTGGTCACCGTAATCGGCGGCCGGCTCGAAGCCTGGCCCGAATTGCAGCCCGGCGCTGACCATGCGCACGCCCCGCGCTTCCAGTTCGAGACCGACAAAAAGGTGCTCCAGCGGCGTGGTGGCGATGCCCGGGCGGCCGAGTATCACCTCCAATTCATAAGGCCTGCCATGGCTGGCGCGGGCCGCGGTTTCCGCCATCCGGGCGCAGTGGCGAATGGCGCGGCCGTACTTTGCCGCCGCACGCTGCAGAGGATCGAGCGCCAATTGCAGACGTTGGTTGCCCGGCAACTCGATCGTGCGGTTCAGGTACGGCTCAAACCAGTCGTCCGGCAGGTCGCCATCAGCGATGAGGCGATCCAACCCGGCCACGATCTCGTCCGGCGCGAGTTCCGCGGTACGCGGCGCGATCCACTCGCCCGGGTCGATCGTGAAATAAGTGAAGCCGGCCTCGGCGGCTCGTTCCACTTCCTGGGGCGTGCGCAGCCGGTCGGCGTCTGCTCCCCAGGGTGCCCGAAAATGGCCGTGATCCACCGCCCGGACGGCGCCCGTCATCACTTCCTGGATCGTGCGGCCGGCCGCGGCCAGTTCGGCGGCGGACTGTTGGGCGAAAACCGGCGCGAAATTCGGCTGCGCCATCGCGATGGCCACGTGAATTTCAGCCGCGGCGCCGAGCCGGTCGCCAAAGCCGAACGTCTTGCGTACCCCGATCACCTGCGGCTTGGGCTTGCTGCCGTAGCCGCCGGGCAGGCTGGACCGTTTGACCCGTGGGGGGACGATGATGCGGGTGGTGTAGCGCACAAGGGGGGGAGGGGCGTCCATCCGAGCATACCAACGCCCGAACGCAAAGCACAAACCGCGGCTGCGTTGACTCACCCTAAACTTCGCTTACCCTGAGTTTGTGAAATATTTCACAAAGCCCGAGGCTCCGCCGCCGCAGGCCTCTCCCGCGCTGCCGGAAATTGCGCGAATTTTCGCGTTGATCAAGCCGCAACTCGACGCAGTCGAGGCGACCGTGCACGCGCAAACCGAGGCTTTCGATCCCGCCATTCGCGGCTACGTGCTCTATGCCTGTCAGACCCACGGCAAAAGGCTCCGGCCGGCCCTGGCGTTGCTCAGCGCGGGTGCCACGGGTGAGATTTCGGAGCGCCATCAGTCGCTCGCCGTCATCATCGAACTCGTCCACCTCGCGACGCTCGTGCACGACGATATCCTCGACGGCGCCGAGATCCGCCGCGATCAACCGACCGCCAACTCGCGTTGGGGCAGCACAATCAGCGTGCTCCTGGGAGACTGCCTGTTCGCGCACGCCCTCGATCTCGCCACCCAGTTCGACGATGCGGAGGTCAGCCGGCGCATCGCGCGTGCGTCGTCCGCCGTGTGCACGGGGGAGATATTGCAGACCCAGCGCCGGTTCGATCTGAACCTCAGCCTGGCGGAATATTATCGCATCATCGAGCTGAAGACCGCCGCGCTTTTCGGCGCCGCCGCCGAGTTGGGCGCGCGGCTGAATCACGCGGATGCCGCCCAGACCGCCGCCCTGAAAAGCTATGGCTTGAAGCTCGGCGTCGCCTACCAGATTTACGACGATTTGCTGGACCTCGCCGGCGATGAAGCAAGCGCCGGCAAGACCCTCGGGACCGACCTGAAAAAGGGCAAGTTGACCCTGCCGATGCTCCAGCTCCTGCATGCCGCCCAGAATGGCCAGCACGAACACCTCACCCGCATGATTCTGCGGGGCGAGGAAGCGGATCTGAGCGGCCTGCGGGAAGCGGCGCGGGAGGCTGGGGCCATCGAGAGCGCGGCGCGGGCTGGTTGCGATTTGATCGATGCAGGCGTCCAGCAGCTCGAGGTTTTGCCCTCCAGCCCGTACCGGGAGGCGATGTCGGGCGTAGGGCAGCGTTTGAGTGCGATGCTGGGTGAAATCGCGTAACACGGCGGGAAGGTGAAGACCATGCCTGTCGTTTTTGTCGATGGCTCGGAAGGCACGACCGGGCTGAAGATCCACGATTATCTGCGCGAGCGCGCGGACATCGAAGTCCTGGCTATCGCCTCGGCCGACCGGAAGGATCGTGCCGCGCGCGCCCGCCTGCTCAACGCCGCGGATGTCGCCATCCTGTGCCTGCCGGACACCGCCTCGCGCGAAAGCGTCTCGCTCTTGGAAAATCCGCGGACTCGGATCCTGGACGCCAGCGTGGCATTTCGCACGGCTCCTGATTGGACCTACGGTTTGCCGGAACTGGCGCCCGGTCAGCGGGAGCGTATCGCGCAAGCGAGCCGGGTCAGCGTGCCGGGTTGCCATGCCACCGCTTTCGTCCTTTTGATCCGGCCTCTTATTGACGCCGGGTTGCTCCGGCCGGAACAGGAACTGACGGCCGCTTCCGTCACGGGCTACAGCGGCGGGGGCAAGCAGTTGATCGGGCGGTTCGAAGCCGGCGAGTTCGGCGACGGCGCGGCGTTTCCGTACGCCTTGGAGATGCGGCATAAGCACCTGCCCGAGATGATGACGCATTCGCGTCTGACGGCCGCACCGCTTTTCCTACCTGTGGTAGGCGCGTTCTATCAGGGTTTGGCGGTCTCGATTCCGTTGCGGCAGGCCTGGCTCACCCGCGCGGCGTCCCAGCAGGATATCGCCGCCATTTTCAGTGAGCGTTACGCCGGCGAGCCGTCTGTCCGGGTGGTGCCCTGCGACGATCCGGCCTACCCGCCCGACCGGATCCTGCCGACCGTTTGCAACGGCACGAATCGCGCCGAAATCTTTGTGCATGGCAACCCGGAAGAGCCGCTCCTGGTCGCGCGGCTCGACAATCTCGGCAAAGGCGCTTGCGGGGCCGCCATGCAAAACCTCAACCTGATGCTCGGGCTAGACGAGTTGACGGGGCTACGACTGTAGATGTTCTAAGCGGTTGGCAGCGGGCAGCCGGAGCGCTCGTCGGGCCCGCAGACACGGCTTGCCAGGGGCGCGGGTTCTCCGCCAGACTGCCACTGCCTTATGGAGTCGGAGCCCACCAGAATCCAGGAACTGCTCGAGGCGGACCAACCCGCCGTCCGGCTGGCGGGTCTCGGCGCAAATACCCTCAGCAACACCGAACTGCTCTCGATTCTCCTGGCCTCCGACTCCGACGGAACCGATGCGACCGAACTCACGCGCCGTTTGCTGGCCAAGTTCCGCTCCCTGCGCACGCTCGCGCGCTGCGATCCCCGGGAGTTCGTCTCCGTCGAGGGCGTCTCCATGCCGAAGGCCGTCGCGCTGGCGGCGGCGTTCGAACTCGGCCGCCGGGTGGCGCGCGAGACCATCGCCAAGCTCAAGGTCGATAGCCCGGAAATCGTCTGCCAATTGCTCGCCCAGGATCTGCGCGCCCTGACCCGCGAATCGCTGCGCGCGCTGCTCCTGGATACCAAGTACCAACTGCTGCGCATCGAGGAAATCTCGCTCGGCAGCCTCAATGAAAGCATCGCGCACCCGCGCGAGATCTTCCGCCCAGCCCTGATCCACTCGGCCTACGCCATCATCATGGTGCACAACCATCCCTCCGGCGATCCGACGCCAAGCGAGGCGGACCGCCGGCTGACGCGTCGGGTCGCGGAGGTGGGCACGCTTTTGCAGGTCAATTTGCTGGACCACATCATCATCGGCGGCATGCAGGCGGGGCAGCCGTCCTATTACAGCTTCAAGGAGGCCGGGGTCCTCTCGTGATCCATCCGACAGCCGTCATCGATCCCGCGGCGGAATTGGCGCCAGACGTGAAAATCGGCGCGTATGCCTGCATCGAGGGCCCCGTGCAAATTGGCGCGGGCTGTGAAATCCAGGCTCACGCCGTGCTGACCGGCCGGGTGCGCCTCGGGCGGGATAATCGGATCGGCCACGGCGCGGTCATCGGCGGTTGGCCGCAGGATTTCGCCTACGATCCGGCCACCGAGAGCGGCGTTGAACTCGGCGCGGGCAACATCGTGCGCGAGCATTGCACCATCCATCGCGGCACGGCCGCCGGCACCTCGACCACCGTGGGCAACCGGTGCTTCCTGATGGCTGGCGCGCACCTCGGCCATAATGTCCGGGTCGGCGACGACGCGGTCATTGCCAACGGCGTTTTGCTGGGCGGCTACGTGGAGGTGGGGGAACGCGTTTTCATCGGCGGCGGGAGCGTTTTCCACCAATTCGTCCGTGTCGGCCGGGGCGCGATCGTGCAGGGCTTGAGCGCCTTCAGCAAGGACGTACCGCCCTTTACGCTGGCTGCCGAGCGCAACCTCGTTTTCGGGCTCAACGTCGTGGGTTTGCGCCGGGCGGGCTGCCCGGCGGAGGAACGGGCGGAGATCAAGGCGGCCTTCAAGCTGTTGTTTGCCAGCGGCCTGAACGTCTCCCAGGCGCTGGCGGCTTCCCGGCAGCGGCCCTGGGGTCCACTGGCGACGCATTTCTTCGAGTTCGCGGCGGGTGCCCGGCGGCGCGGCCTGTGCGGATTTGGGCGCACGCGAGCCGTTTCCGACCCGGTCTAGGCGGCAATTTTGCGCTTGGATACCCGCCACCCCCCCCGCTAACGTGGCCGCGATGAAGATTTTTGTCACCGGCGGCGCGGGCTACATCGGCAGCATTTGCGTCGAGCAAATGCTCGACCGCGGCCATGAAGTCATCGTCTTCGACAACCTGACCGAAGGCCACCGGCGCGCCATCGACGCGCGCGCGACTTTCGTGGCGGGCGAGTTGCGCCAGCCGGAGAGCATCGGGCTCGCCCTGGCGGCGGCCCGCCCGGACGCGGTCATGCATTTCGCGGCCAACGCGCTGGTGGGCGAGTCGATGGAAAATCCCTCCAAGTATTTCCACAACAACGTCTGCGGCGGCCTCAACCTCCTGGATGCCATGGTGGCCAGCGAAGTGCGGCGGCTCGTCTTTTCCTCGACTTGTGCGACGTTCGGGCCACCCGACAAACTGCCGATGGACGAAACGCTGCCGCAGCGGCCCATCAACCCCTATGGCGAATCCAAGCTGCTTTTCGAGAAAATCCTGCGCTGGTATGATGAAATCCACGGTTTGAAGTTTGTGGCCTTGCGCTATTTCAACGCCGCCGGCGCCAGTGAGCAGTTCGGCGAAGACCATCGGACGGAAACCCATCTAATTCCCAATATCTTGAAAGTCGCGCTCGGGCAGCGTCCGCACGTCGAGGTGTATGGGACGGACTACGAAACGCCGGATGGCACCTGCATCCGTGATTACATTCACATTCTCGACCTCGCGCAGGCGCACATCCTGGCCTTGGAAGCGAGTTCCAGTGCCTACTACAATCTGGGCACCGGCGGCGGCAACTCGGTTTCCGAAGTCATCGCCTGCTGCCGCCGTGTCACGGGCCACGAAATCCCGGTGGTCGAGAAGCCGCGCCGCGCGGGCGATCCGCCCCGCTTGATTGCCGCTTCCGCCCGCATCAAAGCGGCCTTGGGTTGGGAGCCGCGTTATCAGTCGTTGGACGCCATCGTCGCGAGCGCCTGGGCTTGGCACCAGCGCTATCCGGCCGGGTACGGAGATTAATTGGTGAAATCCCTCTCAGTCCTGTGCTCGCGGGCCACGTTCGCCTTAACGGCGGCTCTGGCTGTGGCGGGTTGCCTCAGCTTCGGCGCGGCCAGCGTGCTGGCGCAGGGTAATTCCGGCCAGACCGCCACCGGCCACACGGTCGCGAGTACCCAGGCCGGCAACAATCAACAATCGCCGGCCGGCGATAATTCCGCTGAAACCTCCGGGCTGATCAAGCGTACCCAGGAAGGCCCGATTGAGATATCGTCCGACGGCGAGACAACGTACGCCCAGTTGCCCGAAGGCCGGCTCGCGACGGCGACCAAGAACGTCAGCATCCAGACGTCGGATGCCAGCATTTATTGCGATCACGCGGAGTATAACCTCGATACGCACGAAGCGCTGCTCGTCGGCAACGTGCGTATTTTCCGCCTGGACACCTCCATTTTCGCGGAGCGCGCGGTTTATAACTTCGATAGCAAGGGCATCCGGGCCTTGAACTTCCAGGGCGCGCGCGTGCCGTATGAATTCGGCGGTATCAGCGTCTTTTCGCCCGGCGTCGGCACGCAGTACAACCTGCGCCAGTCGCGTTTCACAACCGACGATTCGTCCAAGCCAGATTACTACCTCAAGTCCCGCCGGGTGCGCATTTATCCGGATAACCGGGTAATCTATATCGGCTCGACCTTGTACTTCGGCACCACACCAGTCTTTTACTTTCCTTACTTCTATCAATCGCTGGATGCGCAGAGCGGCTATACGGTCTCGCCGGGGTATACGAGCGAGTACGGTGAGTTCCTGCTCACGGGCGTGACTTTCCCGGTGACGGAAAAGATCACGGGTCTCGTGCGCCTGGATTATCGCTCGACCCGGGGCGCCGCCGCCGGCTTGAGCTTTGAGTATAAGCCGCAACGCCAAGCCAAGGTTCCGCCCGCGGCGACTAACATCACCCCGTATGCCTCTGAAGATAATCCGGCCGAGGCCGCGATTGTCAGTACGCCGCTGACCTCGCCGAATAACTCTACCACCTCAGCGAACAGCGCGAACCCGGACAATGCCAGCGACAATGGCGGCGTGGTCCATCAGGGCGGCTATGCGTTGACCGGTGAGGCGCTCTCCCGGCAGATCCGCAACCACGAAGGCGCGCAGTTCGTCAGTTACTTCATTGATGACCAGGAGCCGGATCTCAATCGCACGGCGCTGGATCGGTTGCCCGTCGATCCTAACCGGTACCGGCTGGAGCTAAAGGATACGCAGTTCTTTACCGACGACTTCTTCGCCAAGGTCGATGTGGACAAACTCAGCGATCGTTACCTCTTGCAGGATTTCTACGAAGGTGAGTTCACGCGCAATCCGAACCCGGATAACGACGCCTCGCTGGTCCTCTATCAGCCCACCTTTATCACCACCCTGACGGCGCGCGCGCAACTCAACACGTTTTTCAACGCCACCGAACGTCTGCCGGAACTGGCGTTGGATGTGCCGCGTATGCCTATTTTCCACACCGGGCTTTTCTATGAAAGTGAGAACAGCGCCGGCTATTACAAGCGCGCGTTCGACACCGAGAGTCCTTTGCCGGAATATGATGCCTACCGGCTGGACACCTTTCATCAGATTACCATGCCGGAAACGCTTTTCGGCTGGCTGAGCGTCGTGCCGCGGCTCGGGGCGCGCGCGACTTACTATTCGCAGTCGGCTCCGTCCAATTCCTTTGCCTATAGCTTGCAGAATACGGCGGACGATACGGCGTTGCGCAGTCTGATCGCGCTCAATCCGATTGACGCCGATCCCACCGATCTAAAGGCGCGGCAGGAACTGCAGAGGACCATCGCGGCCTTCCAGCCCGAAGGCAGTTTGATCCGGCCGGTCGTAGATGCCGGCGTGGAAGCCTCCTTCAAGCTGACGCGGGTCTACGACAACGTGGAAAGCCGCGAATTTGGCCTGGATCGCCTGCAGCACGTCATTCAGCCGTACATGGATTTCTCGTTTACGGAAGATTTCGGGATTGGCTCGCGCCGGCTGCTGCAGTTCGACCGCCTGGTGCCGAGTACCCAGTTGCAGCCGATCGAGTTTCCGGAGTTTACCTCGATTGATTCCATCGACGAGAACACGGTCGTGCGGGTCGGGGTGCGCAACCGCTTGCAGACCAAGCGCGACGCCTTGACTTTCGATTGGCTGGAAGTGGATTCGTTCTTCCAGGTGGCGGCTTACGATCCGTTGATGCCGAGTCGCTTCAGCAATTTTTTTAATAACATCGATTTCCGGCCGTTGCCTTGGGTGTCCATGACCGTGGATTCGCAGCTGCCCGCGTTTAACGGCAAGTCAGGTTTCACCGAGGTGAATACTGCCGTCAATTTTCAGGTGACGTCAGACCTGGAATTCAACGTGACGCATCGTTATCTGGATAATAACCCGTTTTTCATGAACAGCAGCCTGGTGAGCGTCGGCGCTTATTACCGGCTTAATGATAACTGGGCCGCGGCCTTTACCGAACGCTACGAGTTCGCCGATCATCAACTCCAGGCGCAGAGTTATACGGTGTATCGTGACTTGAGCAGTTTCGTGGCGTCGCTGGGCTTTACGGTGCGCGATAATAGCGGCATCGATGACGTGGGCTTGTTGCTTAGCTTTACGCTCAAGGGGGTGCCGAAGGTTAGCTTGCCGGTAGGCTTTGACGTGAATTCGGTGGCTAACGAGGCGACGCAGTAGCGCGCGGAATAAACGGATAGCCGTTTTGATGTTTTTGGCAGGCGGCGAGCAGCCGGTCCTAATCACAGGTAGGGATCGCTCTCCGAGCGACTCCGAAGCTGTCGGGAAACGACTGGGACGGTGCAGGCGCTGCGCAGTAGCTGGGTTCACCAGACAGTCACGGAGTCGCTCGGAGAGCGATCCCTACCTTTACCGCTGCTTGGCGCAGGCGAGCGGCTGTTTGGTCTCGGCCCAGGATCAACAGCATGTGGTAAAGGCTCGGACCGACGGACCGCCCGCTGGCCGCCACCCGTGCCGGGTGGATAAAGGCCGCCGTCTTTACTCCATGCGTAAGGGCCAATTCCTTAAAGGCTGCCTCGATACTTTCCGCACTCCATGCTTCTGCCGGAATCATTTCCAGACGCTCGGCCAATTGCGTCAGCCGTTCGCCGGCCCCGGGCGCCTTTAAGGTCTTATTGACTGCTTCCTCGTCGAAGGGAAACACATTCGTGAAGAAGTAAGCCGTCCAGGGCGGCACATCCTTGAGCAGCTTGACCTTCTCTTTAACGGTCGCCAGAACATGATCCAGATATTCGTTCGAGGCGGCATCCACGGCCAGGCCGGCGCCCCGCATAAAGGGCAGGCTCAGTTCACGGAAGCGTTCCAAGGACATCGACGCGATATACTGGCCGTTGAGCCAAAAGCATTTCTCCGGGTCGAAGGCCGCATTGCGCCGATTGATCTTCTCCAGTTCGAAAAGCTCGGCCACCTCTTCCAGCGTTAGTTTCTCCCGATTATCCTTGGGCGACCAACCGAGCAGACAAAGGTAATTAGCCACGGCTTCCGGCACGTAACCGCCTTCGATGTAGCCCTGCACGCTGGCGCCCGTGTCCCGCTTGCTCATCTTCGAGCCGTCGCGATTAAGAATGAGCGGGATATGCGCGAAACGCGGCGGCGTCGCGCCCAGCGCGGCGTATAGCTCGAGGTGTTTGGGCGTATTGGAAAGATGGTCTTCGCCGCGGATCACGTGCGTGATGCCCATCTCGATGTCATCGACTACGTTGACGAAATGGAAAATCCACGAGCCATCCGGGCGCCGGATGGTCATGTCCGGCTCGAGGTCGCCGAGCGGATTGATGGGCTTGGAGCGATCCACCTCGATGTGGCCGCAGACGAGGTCCTCCATGACCACCAACTGGCGCGGCAGACGGAAGCGCACGGCGTCCTTCGCATCGAGATAAACCGCGCCGGCGGCTTCGAGCTTGGCCAGGTAACGCTCGTAAATAGCGTTGCGCTCGCTCTGGAAATAAGGACCGTGGTCGCCGCCCTTGCCCGGACCTTCATCCCAGTCCAGTCCCAGCCAACGCAAGCCGTCGTAAATCACCTGCACGGCTTCGACGGTATTGCGGGCGCGGTCGGTGTCCTCGATGCGCAGGACCAATTGGCCGCCGGTGTGACGGGCATAGAGCCAGTTGAAAAGGGCGGTCCGAGCGCCGCCGACATGCAGAAAGCCGGTCGGGGAGGGGGCGAAACGAACGCGGACGGGTGTACTCATGGCTGGCGGCGGGTTGGAAGCGGCACCCTGCCGCAGAAACTACCGACTGGCAATAAGGTGGATCGTGGCCGGGGGACAGAGTCGGCGACGGGAAAAGATTTGGCGCGGGAGACCAGGCAGGCAACAATGGGCACGCCAGCATCACTGCCGTGAACGCCGTTCCAGCCGCCTTCGCCCCTAAAGCCTTCCTGCCGCGCAGGAACCGCTTGCATCTCTGGACGGTCGTGGCCTGCCTGGCGGGTTTGCTGGCCGGACGGCTGCTGGGTTACTTGCCGCCGGCAGCCGGCCAGTTGATCGCGCTGTGCGCCCAGATGCTCGCGCACGCGGTGCTGGCCGCTGGCAAGTGCCTGGCCGCGCCCCTCATGCTCGCCAGCATCATCGTGGGTGCGAACGGACTGGAAGCGATGCGGGGAGTAGCGCGCCTGACCTGGAAGACCGGTGCGTGGATCGCCGGGAGCAGCGCCCTGGCGGTGCTCACGGGTCTGATCACCGGTTTGCTCACCCGACCCCGGGGAGGAATAGCGGCCAGTTTGCCCCGATACCACGGGGAACTCGATCAGATTGGGGCGTGGGGCGGTGAGTTTTGGCTCGGCCTTATACTGGTGGCACTCGCCCTGGGCGTCTACCGCAATCAGATCGAAGAGAGCCGGGGGCGGCTGCTTCTACGTTTCTCGATGGCGATCAACGAAACGCTTACCCTGCTGCTCGACTGGGCGGCCGCGTTCATCCCGGCCATTGTCTTTTGTCTCGCGCTCGGCACCAGCGCCGAATTCCCGCTGTATTCCGGCTCTGACTGGCAGGAAGAGAAGGCCCTTTGCCGCGCGCTGGCGGCCGGCTGGATTGTCTATGGTTGCGTGTTGCTGCCCCTGTCGCTGCTGGTGTTCGCCAGGGTCAATCCCTGGCGTTATACGCGCGCCGTCGGAGCAGCTGTACTGGCAGGTCTGGCGGGTGGATCGCCAGTGGAAGTTTTCGCGCTGACGCTCGAGGGGGCGCACGGCCAGGCGGGCATCTCCAACCGAGTCGTCGGCGTGACCCTGGCTGGATGCGCAGCTTTGTTGCGGGACGGGCAGGCACTTGGGTGGACCTTGCTGGCTACCTGGCTCCTTCCTGCCGGCCTCTGGCATGGCGCGGCGCTGCTGCCTTTTTTACTGAGCGGCTGGCTGCTCGGTTGCGGCTTGGCCGTCTGGGCCGGAGCATCTGCGTACATCGTGGTGGCAGGCAGCGTCCTAGGTTTCGCAGGCGCCCGGAACGGAGAACTCGTGCTGGCAATGCTGGCCATCGGCACGGTCGGGAATGCCGTCACTGTTTTTAGTCACACGTGTGCCGCCGCCGTGATCGCCCGGTCCGAAGGAGAGACGAACTTGCTCCCGGCGCGCGCCTCCCAGCCACCTTTCGCCGATCTCCTGCTCGAAGAACCCATCCCATGACACTCGCCGAACTCGCCGATGAAGAACTGCGCCGGCACCAGTTCCCGGTGGTCACGCAAAAGGTGTTCCTCGCGCATGCCGCCGTCACCCCGCTGCCGCGGGTGGCGGCGGACGCCCTCATCAAGCACGCCCAGGCCGCCACGGTGGCCGGTCCGGACGACTACGAAGTCGCGCTCCAGCAGATTCGGGCCACGCGGGAAACCGCCGCGCGTCTGATCGGCGCCGAGGCGGGAGAAATCGCGCTGTTGGGTCCGACTTCGCTGGGGCTAAGCCTCTTTGCCCAAGGGCTCGACTGGGCCGCGGGCGACGAGGTGCTTTACTACGCCGACGATTACCCCGCCAACGTCTATCCCTGGCTGGAGCTGGCCCGCCGCGGGGTGGTGCCGCGCGCCTTGCAGCCGGAGCGCCGCGGCGAGCTCACCCCCGAGTTGATCACCGCTGCGTTGACGGACCGCACCCGGCTGGTCGCGCTGGCTTCGGCCAATTTCGTCAATGGCTACCGCATCGATGTGGACGCGATTGGCCGGCTGCTGGCGGCCCGGGGCGTCTTGTTTTCGCTCGATGCCATCCAGACGTTGGGCGCGTTCCCGCTGTCCGTTGAGCACGTGGACTTCCTCAGCGCCGACGCGCACAAGTGGATGCTGGGGCCGCTCGCCATTGGCATCGTCTACGTCAAGAAGCGGCACTTCCAGCGGTTGCGGCCCATCCTGATCGGCTCGTCGAACGTCCGTTCGCCGGATTTTGTCGCGCAGCCGGAACTCGTCTTCACGGACACCGCCGCCCGGTACGAGTCGGGCGTCCTCAATCTCGGGCCACTGCTGGGGATGAAGGCCTCACTCAACCTGATTTTGGAAGTCGGGCCCGTGGTGGTAGCGGAGCGGATCGGCGCGTTGGTGCAGTATTTGGCGGCAGGTTTGCGTGCCCTGGATTTCGAGCTGATTTCGCCTGTGTCCGGGCCGCATGCCTCCGGCATTCTCAGCGCCGCACACCCGAGCGCCAATCACCCGCGGCTCTTCCATGTCCTGCAGGAGAACCGGGTGACGGCCTCACTGCGCGTGGATCGCGAGGGTCGGAAGTATCTGCGCTTTTCGCCGCATTTCTACAATGTGGAGTCCGAACTCGACCGGGCCTTGGAGGTCTTGCGTCAATCAATAGGGTGAGGAGCGAATTAGCCGCGCCAGCGGCTCCAAAAAAGGTAGGGATCGCTCTCCGAGCGACTCCGTGACTGTCTGGAGAACCCGGCTATCTCGCAGCGGCCGCACCGGTGCGGGCGCTCCCAGACAGCTTCGGAGTCGCTCGGAGAGCGATCCCTACCGGCTACGACCGGCGGCTTCGCCACCTGTCCAGACCGGCGACGATCCTCCTAGCTGATCCAGGCTTCCTCGATGGCTTCCGTATAGTATTCCTGCAACTTTTCCGCCTGGGCGTTGAGTTCGAATTTCTCCGCCACCGTCTTCGCACCGGCTACCGCGAAAGCCGTCAATCGTTCCGGCTGCGCGGCGCAGGCCGTCAAGGCTGCGCCCAGGGCGGCGTGATCGCCTTCGGCTACCAGCCAGCCATTCGCGCCGGACTCGATGGCCTCTGGAATGCCGCCGTGCCGCGTCGCGAACACCGGCAGACCCGTCGCCATGGCTTCCAGCAGCGCGTTGGGCACGCCTTCCTGGTTGCCGTCCGCGCCCAGTTCGCTGGGATGCAGGAAGAGGTGCGCGGCCTCCAGTTGGCTGCGCAAAGCTGCCGGCGTCAGGAACCCGGCAAACTCGACGCTGGCGACCAGCCCTAGTTCGTCCGTCAGCCGGCGCAATTCCGCTTCCTGGGGGCCGTCGCCTGCAATGACCAGCCTGGCAGCGGGATACGTGCGCTGAAAATTCTGGAAGGCGCGCAGCGTCGTGGGCAAACCTTTTTTCGGGATCAGGCGGCAGGCTTGCAACAGCCGCCAATGGCCGTCCACCGGCCACGCGCGCGCCTGGAAAGGAAACGCTTCCAAGGGGATACCCGTGCGATTGAGCCGGATTTTTTCCGCGGGGCAGCCCAGGTCCACCAAGGCCTTGGCCAAAGATTCCGAGCGCGCCAGCACCAGGTCCACTCGCCCGAGCACATCGAGCGTAGCCTGCCGAAACGCCGGCCGATTCAACTCCACCAGCACGTCCGCGCCGTGGAAGGACACCACGACGGGTAACACGCGTTGCGGGTCAGCCAGCAGCGGGAGCAACTGCACGGCCGTATTGCCGAAGACGATATGCAAGACGGCGCACCGGGTCTCCTCGAGCGCCTCGCCCAATTGGCGGACCTCCGCCGCCGTCAGGGGCAGGGGCCGGCGCAGGATCTGCCGGTAGAGGATGCGGCGCGCCCAGCGGAACCGGTCCCGCGGAATGACGGTGACCTTCTTGAACGGAAACAGCGCCTCGTTTTCCCGCTTCTGGGTCACTACCTTGACCCGGAAATTTTTGACCGCGCTCAATTGCCGGTAGATGTGCTGCATCTCCGGCTTCAGGAACGTCGCGCAATAACAGGCCGCGACGCGGCGGCGGCCCTGCCCGGGCTCGCTAGAATTCGAGGACAAAAAGCTTGATGCCCTGGGGGCGCTGATACGGATCATTCGCCTCGTGCCGGACCGTATCCTGCCCGGTGCCGTATTCGGCGGGCGCGCCGGGGTTGATCATCTGCAAAGGATGCCCGGAACGCACCGCCCGCGGGACGACTCCATCGGTCCGCGGCGCCAGGTGCACGGGCGCGTTGCGGTTGCGGGCCTTGGTGCCCGGAGCGGCAAAGCTCGCGTCCTGAGCGTGCAGGGCCGAAGCGGTTAAGAGGCCCGCGCCGACCGTCACGAGCAAAGGGATGGTCTTCATAAGTGTTTCAGGTCTGAATTTCGCCAGCATAGCAATTCCTGCCCCGCTGTCACCCGAGATTTCACACCAGTGGCTTCGGGCAGTGGCGGCTCGGGTTTGCCCGTCAGGCCTTCCTCTCCTAAGGTACCGGACTCGCGATGCCGCAAACGATTGAACTGACGGTGCTCAACCAGCTCGGCATCCACGCCCGGCCCGCGGCGGAATTTGTCCGCTGCGCGCTCAAATTCACCGGCACCCGGCTGACCATCCAACGCGATGGCGAGGTTTTTAAGGCGACGAGCATCCTCGAAGTATTGAGCGCCAGCCTCGAACAAGGCGCTCAATTTACCGTGGAGGCCGATGGTCCCGACGCCGATAAGGCTCTGCAAGAATTCGCGGACCTGATGATTCACCTGCGCGAAGAAGAGCGTCCGGGTTGACTTTCCTGGCGGGCGTTGTTCAGGCATCTCCCTATGGATTACCTCGATAAAGCCCGGCGCGTCATCGCACTGGAAGCCGCCGAACTCGGCCGCTTGCACGACCGGCTGGATGGCGAGGCGATCGGCCGGGCCATCGAGTTGCTGCTGACTTGCCTGGAGCGGCGCGGCAAGATCGTCGTGGTCGGGGTTGGCAAGAGCGGCCATATCGGGCAAAAGATCGCCGCCACGCTGACGAGCACAGGCTCGCCCGCCGTGGTGCTCGATTCCTTGAATGCCCTGCATGGCGATCTGGGCGTGGTGGCGGATGGCGACGCCGTCCTGGCCTTGAGCGCGAGCGGGGAGACCGACGAACTGGTCAACCTCCTGCCGGCGCTGCTGCGTTTCGATATTTCCTTGATCGCCCTTACCGGCCGGAGGGATAGCACGCTGGCGCGGAGCAGCCATGTCTGCCTCGACGTGAGTGTCACCCAGGAGGCCTGTCCGCTCAATCTGGCGCCGACCTCCAGCACGACCGTCATGCTCGCCTTGGGCGACGCCCTGGCCATGGTGTTGCTGGAAGCGCGCGGCTTCGACAAGGCGGATTTTGCCCGCTTCCATCCCGGCGGGCAATTGGGGCGCAGCTTGCTCTTGCAGGTGCGGCAGGTCATGCGGCCGGCGGAGGAGATGGCGTTCGCCTGGCCGGAGACGCCCATCGGCGCCGTGCTGGGCGAAATCGCCCGCTGCCGGGCCGGCGCGGCCGTAATCGTCGACGCGGACGGACGCCTGGCCGGCATTTTCACCCATGGCGATTTTGCCCGCAATTTTCAACTAAACGCCGCCGGTTTGGGCGAGAAGCCGGTGGGAGAATTCATGACGCGGCGGCCGGTGGCGATCGGCGGGGACCGCTTGGCCGTGGAGGTGTTGCAGTTGCTCGAACACTCCCGGATTGATGATCTGGTGGTGGTCGACGCGGACATGCGCCCCATTGGCTTGATCGATACACAGGACTTGACCCGTCTGAAATTGCTGTAAGTTGCCTGCCCGCAACTTTATCCCCCCTCTACCCTTCTTTCCCATGCCACAAGCCAATGATCTTCGTAAGGGCCAGGCTATCCGCTACAATGGCGACATCGCCGTCGTGCTGGAAGTCATGCACCGCACTCCCGGCAATTTGCGCGCGTTCGTCCAGGCGATCATCCGCTCGATCAAGACCGGCAAAAGCGCCGATGTGCGCTTCTCCTCAACCGAAAAGGTGGAACTGGTCGATGTGTCCCGCGAAACGCTGGAATACTCGTACAAGGATCAGGACGGCTTCCATTTCATGGATCCGAAGACCTACGATGACGTCACGCTACGGGCTGACCTGCTGGGCGATGCCAAGGACTATCTGACCGAAAACCTCGCGGTAACCGTGCTCTACGCGGAAGGGCGCCCGGTGGAAGTGGAACTGCCGAGTTCGGTCAACTTGAAGGTTATCGAATCGGCCGAAGGCGTTCGCGGCGATAGCGCCAACAACGTGCAGAAGCCGGCGACGCTGGAAACGGGAAAAATCGTCCACGTCCCTTTGTTCATCAAAGAGGGCGAAACGATCAAGATCGATACGCGCAACGGCGCGTACATGGGGCGCTCGTAGGGTTCGCTTCGCCGGCCAAACCTGGACCGCGTTCCAGGCGGGAGTTGCGTTTGCGTCACTGTCCCGGCGCATCCACAGGGCGGGTGCCGTGCGATTCTACCACTACCCGGTGGCATGCTGCCGCTGGAGCAGTCATCCAACACCCCGAAAAGTAATGAAAACCCTTGTTTCCAAACCGACCACTATCACTCACTCCTTGCTGACCCTTTCGGTCGGCTGCGCGCTGGCGTGTCTCCCGCTCGGACAGGCCCTGGCGCAGGATCCTGCTGCCTCGCCCAGCAAACCCGATACCGCCAACGCTGCCGGCGCCACGGCCGGAACGGACACCCCCGCGACGTCCACCGCCACCACGACCACCGCCGCTGCCAGCACCACCACGGCTGCCAAGCTGAGTCACAAGGAAGTCGAGTTCATCAAGAAAGCCGGCGCGGGCAACGCGGCGGAAGTCAAAGCGGGTCAACTGGCCCAGAGCAACGGCGAAAGCCAGGACGTCAAGGATTTCGGCGCCAAAATGGTGTCGGATCACGGTGACGCCAACACGGATTTGGGCACCATCGCCAAGAGCCACGACATTACCTTCCCTCCGGCCGAAACGGAGAAGCAGAAGATGATGTACGAAAAGCTGAGCAAGCTCAAGGGCGCGGAGTTCGATAAAGCCTACGTCATGGGCATGGTCGCCGATCACAAAAAGGACCTGGCCGAATACAAGATGGAGAAGAGCGAAGCCAAGGACGCCGATCTGAAGGCTTACGTCGACAAGACCGAGACGATCATCGACGGCCATCTCAAGATGATTGAAGACATCAAGACCAAGATGATGGCGGCCAAGAAGTCGTAAGGACGGCTTTTACAGCGCGTTTCTGGACGGCGGCTGGCGCGAATGAACGCGCCAGCCGCCGTTTGCTTTTCCGCTGGCGAGGCTGACGCAAAGTGGCTTAACTACCCGTCTCTTACGCCTGCCGCGCATTGCCCCCCCAAAACTATGACGACTGCCGAACGTGTTCTTGCTCTCTTAACGCCGGCTGCCGTCAGCCGGGTGGCCGCTTCGCCGGTCCTGGTCGGTTTGGACGGCTTTGTCGATACGATCCTGCATGTGGTAGCCCAGCGGCAATCCGCGACGGCCTACACGCGCATGTCGGAAACGCGGGAGTTTGCCGAGCGGGTGGGCGCGGCCGCCGGCTTTAGCGCCAACTTCGAGTTCGTGACCAAGATGGTCAAACTGGGCGGCAACGGGCCGATCATGGCGAATGCGCTGGGCCGTTTCGGCGCGCCGGTCACCTATCTGGGCAACCTCGGCGCGGCTGGCCTGCATCCGATTTTTAACGACTTCGCGGCCAGTTGCGCCCGCGTCATCTCGGTCGCGGATCCAGGGTTCACGGACGCGATCGAGTTTGAGGATGGCAAATTGATGTGCGGCAAGAACGAGAGCCTCAAGGACGTGCATTGGGACAACATCATTCGGTTGGTGCCCGTGCCGGAGTTGACCCAAATCTTTGCCGCCAGTTCGCTCATCGCCCTGGTTAACTGGACGATGATCTTGCACACGACCGCGATTCTGCGGGAGATCCTGCGAGAAATCGTGCCGCAATTGCCTGCGGCCGCCGACGGGGCCAAGCGCTGGATTTTCTTCGATCTGGCGGACCCAGCGAAGCGCACGCGGGAAGACATCGCGGAACTGCTCGAGGTGTTGATCGAATTCCAAAAGCATTTCCGGGTGATTCTGGGGTTGAATTTCCAGGAAGGCCGGCAGATCGGTGCCGTGCTGGGGCTCGGCGAACCGGGGGAGACACCCGATGCCGTCGCCTCGCACGCGGAACGCATCCAGGCACGGCTTCGGTTGGAGACGGTGGTGGTTCATCCGACCCACTTCGCCGCCGCGGCGGACGCCAACGGGGCGGCCTCCGTCTTGGGGCCGTATACGCCGAACCCGATCATTACGACGGGAGCAGGGGACCACTTCAATTCGGGTTTTTGCCTCGGCCGGATGCTCGGCGGTGACCTGACCGAAAGTCTGCAACTCGGGGTTGCCACGAGCGGCTTCTACGTGCGCAACGCGCAGAGCCCCACCTTGGACAACCTGACCAATTTCCTGCGCGAATTGTAGGCCGGGCGCTTCGCTGGGCGTGCCTTACGCCCAAGGCCACCCGCCGGATTTCATTGGACAAACGGCTCTGTCGCGGCGCATCATCGGCTCCTATGAAGCTGCTCCCTGCCTTGCTGCGACCGACTTTTTTGCTTTGTGCGGCCTGCGTTTTGACCGGCGTTTCCGTGGTCCGGGCCCAGACGACAGAAATCAGCCCCCCGAACAAAGCGCCGTTGCTTTCGGGGACCTTCAGCGGTTTGTCGATCGCGCCGACCACCAACGGCAAGTACGTCAAACTCAAGGCCTTGCTGACGCTGCTGAACTCCGGCAACAAGGCGGCCAAAGACGTCACCGCGACGGTTTATTTGTCGTCCGATAACACGCTGGACTCCGGCGATTTCAAGGTGACCACTCTTGATTTGGCAACCTTCTTCGATGGAGACGGCAACATCGGCAAAGGCAAATCCGTCAACGTGCCGCTCAAGTACAAAGCGCCCGCGTTGCTCGCGTCTTCGCTCAACGGCCAATACGTGATCATCGTGCTGGCTGCGGCCGATCAATCGGTGGAGACTACCAGCACCCCGATTGTGATCGGCCCGCTTTCGGTGCAGTAGCCGCGGCTTACCGGCCGCTGCGCGGGTGGAAGTTGTGGTGGACCGTCTTGAGCCGGCGTTGGTCCACGTGGGTGTAAATCTGGGTCGTGGCGATGTCCGCGTGGCCCAGCAACTCCTGGATCACGCGCAGATCGGCGCCGTTGGTGAGCAGGTGGGTCGCAAAGCTATGCCGCAACAGGTGCGGGTAAATGTTAGGCGCCAACCCCGATAGTCTGGCGATCTGCTTGACGATGTCGTAGACGCGCTGGGTGGTCAGCTTGGTGCCGCGGTTGGAGAGGAATAACTCGCCCCCCGTGCGCCGCCGCACCAGCTTGGGCCGGCCATGTTCGAGGTATTGGCCCAGCGCGGCGCGAGCTTGTGCGCCAACGGGGACCAGGCGAGTCTTCTGGCCCTTACCCAGCACGCGGATCATGCCGTCGGCCACGTTGACGTTCTCAATCCGGGCGCCGGTTAGCTCCGAGATGCGCAGGCCGCTGGCGTACAAGAGCTCCAGCATGGCCCGGTTGCGCAAGGCCAGCGGATCGTCCGCCTGCTTCGGCACGGCTTCGAGCAGTTGCTCAACCTGCAGTTCATTGAGCGTCTCCGGCAGGTAACGTTCCAGCCGCGGCAGGGTCAGTGTCTCGGCCACGTCCAGCGGGATTTGTCCGGCGGCATGCAGGTAACGCAGGAACGTCTTCACCGCCACGAGCACCAGCTTGATCGAACCCGCGGCCAAGCCGGCCCGTTTGCGCGAGCCCAGGTAATCGGTGATCTGCGCGAGAGTGACGTCCTCGGGCTCGGTGACCGTTTGGGCCTCACGCAGCCACCGGGCGAAACCTTCCAGCGAACGCCGGACGGAGAGCTGATAATTGGCGGATAAGCCCCGTTCGGTCGCCAGATAACGGATGAAGTGCTCGATTGCCTGTTCCATCGAGGTCAAAAGGCTGCGTGATCGATGGTGGCGAGCCGATGCCGATGGGCACCCAGCTTCGGGATGCAGTCGATCAGCGCGCGCGTGTACGGATGTTGCGGCGCGCTCAAGACGTCCGCGGTCGGGCCGGACTCCACGATCCGCCCGCGAAACATCACCGCCACCTGGTCGGCCAGGCCGCCGATGATGGAAAAGTTATGCGTGATGAGCAGGATGCTCATGCCGAGCTTCGCCTTCAACTCGCGCAGCAGATCCATGATTTGCTTTTGCACCGTGGCGTCGAGGGCGGTGGTGGGTTCATCAGCGACCAGCAGCTTGGGCCGGCAAGCCAGGGCCATGGCGATCATGACGCGTTGCGCCATGCCGCCGCTCAGCTCGTGCGGATAGGCCTGCAGACGTTGCGCGGGGTTGGTGATGCGCACCTCCGCCAAGGCGCGGACCATTTCCTCGTCCTGGGTGCGGCGGTCACGGCCCAGGTCGGGGCGGTGCAATGCCAGTACCTCCGCCATTTGCTGGCGGACGGTGAAAACGGGGTTCAGCGAGGTGGCTGGATCCTGAAAAACGTAGGCGATCTGCCCGCCGCGGACACGGCGCAATTCCTCGGCGCCGAGGGTGAGCAGGTCGCGGCCGTCGAGCCAGACTTCGCCGCGCTCGTAGCGGGCGGGCGGTTCCGGCAAGAGGCGGGTGAGTGCCAGGGCCGTGACGCTCTTGCCGCTGCCGCTTTCGCCGACGACCGCCAGGGTGGCGCCGTCATCGATCCGGAAGTTGACATCGTCGACGGCTGGCCGGGCGGCCGGAGCGCTGCCGTCCGTGCCACCGGCAAACCGGATCGTGAGATGGCGCACGTCGAGCATCGCGGATGTTGCCTGACGTTTAGCCGCTGACCATCAGGGCGACGAGCACTAACTCGTCGGCTAGAACCCGGCGTGCCGCAGCATCGCGGCGACCTTCTCCTTGCCACCCGACAGGATCGGCTCACCGTGGCCGACGATCACGCGCTCAAAATCCCAGGCCAGCATCGCCGCCATGGATGCTTCGAAAGCCGCCTTGTCCTTGATCGCTCCCTTAAACGGCCGCGACATGCCGGGATGATGCTCGGAGCCGACGGCTAGCTTCAAAACAAACTCGCTCCACGCCGGTTCGTCATAACCGAAATTAAAAACCAGGTCGGCTGTAATCAAAGTCCCCGAGGTCCGATGGAAAAACACGTATTCCTCCAGGCTGGGTATGCCTTCGATGGCCAGAGCCTCGAATTCCGCACCCCAGGCCGGCGGCGCCGGGAGGATCGGCTGGACGGGAAAATCCACCAACTCTTCGAAACCAGGCGGCGCCAGATAAATGGCGGCGGGAAACGCCGCCCGGCCTTCCTTGGCAAACGTGTCGTGGTGCAGCATGGCGTCTACCAGCCAGGCCGGGCGTCCCAGCGCGGTGATGGCGGCTACATCTTCCGGAGTGAACGGCGCGGTCGAGTGAATCACCAGTTCACCCGCATCGAGCCGGATGACGGTACAATTGCGCTTCATGTCGACGCCCAGTTTCTTCATGGGGTACGTCAGCAGCCAGATATTCTCGCCAAGGGATGTCATAGGTAATGAGACATCGCCGCTCCTCCACCAGGAGGATGGAAGAATCAGCGCGCTCGGCTTGGCAGCGACGGCGAAGGGGACGATCAGGCGGCCGGACCAGGCCGGCCTTACTTCCGCTGTTTGGCGTCGAGCGCCCGGATGGCGTCGCGCAATTGCGCGGCGCGTTCGTACGCCTCGTGGGCAATCGCGCTCTCCATCTCGCGGCGCATCTTTTCGAGCTTGCTGACCGGCCGCTTGGCGCTCAGTTCCTCCCGCCACTCGTCGAGGAACGATAGCTCCGCGCTTTTCTCGGCCGCCTCCGCCTGATCGTGTTCGCTGTAGAACGCCAGAATGCGTTCGCGGCCCTGGTCAATCTCGCGCAAGGCGGCATCCATCCTTTTTCTCTCCACCTCGATGGAAGCCTTGGCGCGCGTGTTCATCATCTGCACGTAAGGGATGAACTGATCGAAAGCCCAGATGATGTCCTCCCGGTCCGTGTGTTCCCGCACGAAGGTAAAAAGATCGAGATTGCGCTGGGTGTCGCGAATGACGGCCGGGAAATCGTCGAGCTGAAACAGACTCAGGTAACGATGGTAGTACTGAATGCCTTCCTGCTGGAGCTCGCCGCAGTCCTCGGCGGAGAGTTGATAATTGTCCCCGGTCCGTTCCGCTTCCTCCGCGCGTTCCTGATGATAAACGAGCAGGGACTCGCAGCCTTTCGGGCGCTGTCCGTCGGGCCGGCCCTCCATCTCCATCTGTATCAAGCCGAGATCGAGCCGCAGTTGCAGTTTCTCGCTCCCGTCGCTGCCCGGGATCTTACGCACCTTGATTTGCCCGGGCTCGTGCGGCCAGCCTGCCAGCAAGTCGTTCAAGTCGTGGCTCATGTTCCTGGAGAATAGCGGCTGTGCCCCGGCACGCAACCATCGCGGCCATCCCAAGGGCGGTTGGGTTGCTGGTGGCGCTCAGGCATGGACGGGTTCGGCGTTGGCCGTGGCTGCTGCTTCCTCGGCTTCCTCGCCGGGAGGCTCCATGGTGCCCTTGTAACGGTGCGGCTCCTCTTCGACGCCGAAATTCGCGCTCGCCAACTCGGCGATGCGCGCCAGTTCATCGTCCAACAGGGCGGGCGCATCCGGCGCGGCGGCAAATTCCACCAATTGCTTCTCCTCGTAGATATTCGGCAGCGTCGATGCTACACGGTCGTCCGCCAGGAGCCAGAGCAGGGCCGCCTGGCCGAGGGTGCGATCCGGACCTTCCAAAAAGCGCAGTTGCGCCACTTTCTTGATGCCGTTGAGCAGCCAGGAGCGGGGGCGGTGATTGCGATGATCTCCGGCGGGGAACGTCGTGTCCTCGGTGTACTGGCCCTCGAGCATGCCGCTGGAATGCGGCACGCGCACCAGGAACATGGTGTCGCGTCCGGCGGCCCGGGCGGTTTCGTGCAAAACCGCGCCGGGGTGCTGTTCCAGCATGTTGTAGATGTGTTGCACGCTCGTGACCGGGCGCTTTTCGATCCCGCGGATGCCTTCGTACAGCCAGCCGATGGCCGGCCCGAGCGCAAACCCGCTGTAGCGGATCTTGCCGGCCGCCACCAGGCGTTCCAGGGTCTCCCAGATCGCATCGTCGTCCACCTGTTCCAGGCCGATGTTGTGCAGTTGCAGCAGATCGATGCGGTCCGTTTTCAGCCGCTTGAGCGCGGCTTCGGTGGAACGCACCAGGGCCTCAGGCGAAAAATCGTGCGGAATGGCGCGTTGCCCGCGGCGTTCATCGCCGCCGTGCTGGGCCACGTCATAGCCCACCTTGGTGGCGATGACGATCTCGTCGCGGCGGGTGGGGAACGCCTTGGCGATCAATTCCTCGCTCAAGCCGTTTCCGTAAGTATCCGCGGCGTCGAAGAGGTTGATGCCCAGATCGAACGCTCGGTGCATTAGGGCGATGGCCTCGCCTTCGGTAAACTGTCCCCACCAACCGGTGGAGATCGTCCAAAGGCCGAAGCCGACGGTGCTCACCGTCAGATCGGTGTTCCGATAGGTACGAAATTTCATCCCCCGGCTATTTACGCGACGGCGCCCCCCGGCGCAAGGGACGCCGGCTCTGGGCGGGAGGGTGGCCTAATGGAATTGAATTGTACGGACACTTAAATCCATTCCGCAGGACGGATTATTTTTCCTCCATTGGCAGTCTGAATTACGGCAGGAAATTGGTTTTCCGGTATGCCTTTGATGGGCATTTCGCCGCATGGCACTTGAATTCCCCTGTAGAAGAAATTCGAGCGAGGGTTCTTAGGGTTTGGTAGTACCGGGATATAGACAATGATACGGATGTGGCCGAAGCGCCTTTTGACCATTTCCACAGCTGGCTCCAAATCGGAATCTCCCGAGATCAACACTATGGTTTCGGCCGCGCCGTCGATTGCATCCGAGATCATTTGTACGGCGAGGTTAACATCGGTCTTTTTCTCCTCTGGACTGTCATATTGCGCGGATAGGCTACACGCTGGCGCCCGGCAGGTTACCCTTCTCATTTGGTATCTTCCCAGGATCTGCTTCACTTTCGGAAGAGTTTCCAAGGCGCGCAGGTAGAGTTCTTGCCGGTCTCGACGATCAGATTTGGCTTTCTTGGGGTCAATTTTGGCGGTGCAATATTTGATTGCGACCACATCCTCGTCCGGTCGGAGCGACTCGCAAAATGTCTGCAGGTTTAACCATCTCCACTCCGGATGGTCTTCAAGAACCCCGAAATAGAGGTTAAATCCATCCACGTAAACGATGCAGCGCTTCTTTGGTGGTTTTGGTGTAGCGGTTTCCATCCGTTCGAGGAGGGGTACTGAAGTTTCTGTTGACGGCATGTTTCCGGAATGGGAAGATTGTCCCACTTCTCACCGCAACGGTGATGGGGGTGATCCGAAAGGGTTGCCCCCTTTTTTTGTGCCCGCATCCGAAGTCGATCCCAGCTGTCATGAGAAGGTCAGCTCACCCCCGTTACTTTCTGTGGCGCACATGGTCTAGCAAGAAGTTTACGACAACGTCCTTCTCATGCGAAAGGCATGTCGCGGTCATCGACGCCGCTATTGGGGGGCATCCGCGGCATGCACGGCTGCTTCCCGGCGACACCGTTGGCCGGTGATTTCAAAGATTCGGACTACACGGCTGGGGCGATTACGCCCTTGGCGCATTGCGTCCACCGGACATTGCAGCCACATTCGTGGCAATGTCCACCTTTGCGCCCAGCGACAGCGCGCTCCTGATCGTCGGCCACGGTTCCACGGTCAACCCGGACTCCAGCGCGCCGAGCCTCGCCCGCGCCGCCGAGATCCGCGCGGCGGGGACTTTCCGTGAAGTGGCCTGCGCGTTCTGGAAGGAAGAACCGGGTTTGCGCGACTGGCCGCTCCTCTTCGAGCCGGGGCTGTCCACGATTTACGTCGTGCCCAATTTCATCAGCGAAGGCTACTTCACGCGCACGGTCATCCCGCGTGAGCTGGACTTGGCGCGTTTGCCCGACGGCTCGCCGGCGCCGGTCACCGTCCGCGCCGATGGCCAGACCTGGAAGTATTGCGCCCCGGCTGGCAACCATCCCGCCATGACCGAGCTGCTGCTCGAACGTGCCGCCGAGGTGGCGCCGGGCGTGCCTTTAGAGGAAACCAGCCTCTTGATCGTCGGCCACGGCACCAGCCTGAACGATAACTCGGCTGTCGCCGCCAAGCAGCAGGTCGAGAAAATCGCCGCCTTAGGCCGGTATGCCGCGGTGATCAGCACCTACATGGAAGAGCCGCCGCTCATAGCGGATTGGGCGGAGTTGACGGACACGCCCCACGTCGTGGTGGTGCCCTTTTTCATCTCGGACGGCTTGCACAGCTACCAGGACATTCCGGTCCTGCTGGGCATTGAGCCCGAAATTACCGCCGCGGCCAGCGAGCACAAACGGCAAGGGGGAGTTTTCGGGCAAAATCCGCGCCACATCCACGGCCGCTCCCTCTACTATGCGCGCGCCATCGGCACCGACCCGCGGTTTGCCGGCGTGCTCGTCGACCAGGCGGAGGCATTCGACCGCGCATGAGCAGCACGGCCGACGCCCAACCGGTGCTCGAAGTCCGGCAACTGACGAAGACCTACCGGACCGGCGACCAGGAGCTGACCGTGCTGCGGGACGTCAGCTTCGCGGTCCAACCTGGCGCGACTTGCGCCATCGTCGGACCCTCCGGCAGCGGCAAGACGACCCTCCTGGGGCTTTGCGCCGGCCTGGACCGCGCGAGTTCTGGCTCGGTCCGGCTGGCCGGGGCGGCCTTGGAGGATCTCGACGAAGACGAGCGGGCGCGGGTCCGTAACGAGCAGACGGGGTTCGTCTTCCAAAACTTCCAACTGATCCCGACTCTGACCGCGTTGGAGAACGTCATGGTTCCGGCGGAACTCCGCCCCCGCACCGCTGGCCGGGGGAACGGCGCGGCGCTGGCCGCGGCGGCAGGCGCTTTGCTCGCGCGGGTGGGGTTGGCCGCGCGATCGGCGCATTATCCTGCCCAACTCTCGGGCGGCGAGCAGCAGCGCGTGGCGCTGGCACGGGCTTTTATCAACCAGCCCAAGATTCTCTTTGCCGACGAGCCCACGGGCAATCTGGACGCCGAAACGAGCGCTCGCGTAGTGGAACTACTCTTCGAGCTGAACGCGCAAGCCGGCACGGCGTTGGTCCTCGTCACCCATAATCCGGACCTGGCGGCCCTGACCGGCCGGACCATCCGTCTGCGGGACGGCGCAATGGCGTAGTTCCCCGATGGACCCAAGCTCAACTACGACGCTGGCGAGGTTAAGCCCGGAATGGAAGAGGCCGGCTGCTCAAAACGCGGCGGTAGCCTAAAAAACTGAGAAGCAAACCCGGCACTCCACCGGCAAAGCACAAGGCACCTCCCCACGTCTGGCTGACGACGCCGAAACTATACAAGATGTTCCCAGCCAGAAGAAAGCTGAAGGCGAGCAACATGCCGGGGAGCATGGCAGACCGAAACCGACGTTCGTACTGCTGGGCCGAAGCGTGGTCCAGCGTCAATCGCATCAACGATTGAGGCTGGCGAGGCAACGGCGGACCAAGCAGAGAAAGCCTCCGTTCGCTCCAGCGCCTTTTTAGGGTGCTGGTTTGTGGGTGATGGCAGCGTTTACCTTCTGAGCTAGGTCCAACGCTTCCTCCGGTGTAAAGTTCCCGCTGATAGTCAAGCTGCCACCAAGAATAGCTTGCCGGACTACTGGCGCGGAACGGACCTGGCCGTCGAGAATGATGGCGAGACGCTGGCCGACATGCTCCGTGGTGATCTCGGCAAACCGCTTTGCGCCGGTATCGGTCAGCGTGATGGAAACACCCGCAGCTCCACCGGGTTCTGACTCGACGGCGGCGGAACGGACTGCGGTGGCGTCGAGTAGGATCGCCGAATCCAACAAAATCTTCTCTGCCGTGCCGCCATTGTGGGTGGGTAAAATAAACTCTTGGGTGACTGTGCTGGGTGAGTCGGCAACAGCGCGCAGTTCAAAGCTGGCTGGCTCTGCCCCGAGCGCCAAGGTGATGAAGCCTAGCGAGCAGATGATAAGGACCAGGAGCTTCATAGTGAGTTTATGTGCTGCAAAGCAGCCCAATGGATCTATCCCTGCCGCGCTTTGGAACCGCGTAGCCGCTGGGCTACCGCCAACAGCACGCATCCGGCAAAACCGGCAAAGAAAAGGGCCGTCGGCTCGGGAACGGGCACTGACTGCACGTCGACCAGGGCCGGGTTCAACTTGGCTAGGTCCGCGGCAGGGGCGCCGCGGGTGGGATCGACGCTGGCAGCGGCAACCGCCGAAGGACCGCCCCTGGCAGCATCCGCGGCAAACGAAGGCATTTCCGCGGCTGCAAAGATCGCAGTGGCGCAGATCAGGCTGGCAAACCAAAGTCGGGGGGTCGACATAAGAGAGCGCCGCTCAGGCCATGCTGATGGCGTGCGGATTACACCGCCGTGCTCACTTGTTGGCAAGAAAAATCGTGCACGAAACCACCTCCAGCCCGCCACCCTCTTTGCCGAGCAACCGCCGCCCGTGGTTCGTCCTGGACCCGTGGGTCTGGCGCATGGCCTGGCGCGACAGCCGGAGCAGCCGCGGGCGCCTGCTCGTCTTTTCCACCGCCCTGACACTCGGCGTGGCCGCTCTGGTGGCGATCGGCTCGATCGGTTGGAATCTCGAGCGCGCCATCGGGCAGCAAGCCCGCACGCTGCTCGGCGCGGATTTGCAGATCGACGCCCGGCACAAGCCCGATGCCGCGGCCCAGGCCTTGATCGACTCACTCGGCACCACCCGCGCCGGCGAGACCCGGCTGGTTTCCATGGCGCAATTCCCGAAAAACGGCGCTTCGCGGCTGGTGCAAGTGCGCGCCATGGAAGGCGCTTTCCCGTTCTACGGTACCCTGGACACCGCTCCGGCGGCGGCCGCGAGGGAGTTTGCCGCCGGCCGCGGCGCCCTGGTCGAGGAGAGCCTGCTGCTGCAATACGGCTTGCAGCCGGGCGACCAGATCCGCATCGGCGACCGCAATTGGTCGATCCTCGGCGCCATGCGCAAGATCCCGGGTGAAGCCAATCCGCTGGCCGGCCTTGCCCCGCGCGTGCTCATTCCGCGCGCCGAGTTGCCGGCCGCACTGGTGAACCGCGGCAGCCTGGTGCATTACCTGACGTACTTCCAATTGCCGCCCGGGGTGGACGCGGACAAGCTCCTGGCGCGGCATCAACCCGCGCTCAAAAACGCCGATCTCGAAACCGACACCGTTTCGCACCGCAAACAGCAGCTCGGGCGCGTCTTCGAGAACGTCACACATTTCTTGAACCTCGTCAGTTTCGTGGCGCTGTTGCTCGGCGGCATCGGGGTGGCAAGCGCCATCCACGCGCACTTGAAGCAAAAGCTGCGGACGGTGGCCGTCCTGCGCTGCCTGGGGGCATCGGCATGGCAGACGCTGGCCATCTATCTCATCCAGGCGCTTTCACTCGGCTTGGCGGGAGCGCTCAGCGGCGCGCTTTTGGGCATCCTGATCCAAAGCCTGGCACCCTGGTTCCTCCGAAATGCGCTGCCGGTGGAACTCGGCTTTGCCATTTCGTGGGTGGCGGTCGGTGAAGGCATCGGTATCGGTTTTCTGACGTGCGCAATCTTCGTGTTGCTGCCGCTGCTGCCAGTGCGCCGGACTCCGCCTTTGCTCGCGTTGCGCGCGGCCTACGAAGCGGCGGGGACGGCGCTGCGGCGGCCGGATCCGCTTCTGTGGCTAACGTACGCTCTGCTGGGGGCGGCGCTGCTGGGCTTCCCGTGGCTCCAGAGCCGCGATCCGCGGCTGGGCTTCGGGTTTTCGGGCGGGCTGCTGGTCGCCTTCGCGCTCCTGGCGGCGGTGGCGAAGATCTTGATGGTGGCCGCGCGGCGTTATTTCCCCCGATCCTGGGCCTTCGAGTGGCGGCAAGGCCTGGCCAACCTCTACCGTCCGAACAATCGCACCGGCGTGCTCGTTTTCACCCTGGGGTTGAGCACGTTTCTGTTGCTCGGGCTGCATCTGACGCGAGACGCGATGCTCCGGCAGTTCGCGCTCAAACAAGGCGCGGCCAGCCAGCCGAACCTTGTCTTTTTCGACATCCAACCCGACCAGACCGAAGCGCTTGCCCAGGTGATCAGGGCGCACCACCTGCCGGTGATGGCCACGCTGCCGTTCGTGACCATGCGCCTCACCTCCATTCGGGGCAAATCCATCAACGATTTGGCGGCCGAAAAGCCGGTTAAGGGCAGCCCGGCCATGCCGAACTGGCGCTTGCGGCACGAATACCGTTCCACCTACCGGGACCACCTCAACGATGCCGAGGAGATCACGGCGGGGCGTTGGCAAGGCAGTGTCGCCGCCGGGAGCGGAGCCGATCTCGCCAGCCGCGTGCCGGTCTCGGTCGAGGCGGACATGGCCCGTGAACTGCGCCTGCAAGTGGGTGACGCGCTGGTTTTCGACGTCCAGGGGGTGCCGGTCTACACGGTTGTCGGCAGCATCCGCAAAGTGGATTGGACGCATTTCGAGCCGAACTTCTTCGTTGTTTTTCCGACCGGCGTCCTGGAAGCGGCACCCGCCTTCATCAGCGTGGTCACGCGCACGGATTCGCCCGCAGCCTCGGCGGCGGTGCAACGGGATGTCGTCCGCCAGTTCCCAACGGTGTCCGCGATCGATTTGTCGCTGGTGATGGCCACGATCCAGGGCATCGTCGACAAGGCGACCGCGGCGGTGCGTTTTCTTTCCATCTTCACGGTCGGCACCGGCATCCTGGTCGTGGCGGCGGCCATCCTGACCGGGCGCTATGAACGGGTGCGGGAAGGTGTCTTGCTGCGCACGCTTGGCGCGACCCGGCGGCAGATCTTCCGCATTCTGGCCATCGAATATCTCTGCCTGGCCACCCTCTCCGCGCTGACCGGGATCCTCCTGGCGGCGGCGGGAAGCTGGGCGCTGGCCAATTATGTCTTCAAGGTCCCCTGGGTGCCCTCGCCTCTGGCCATGGCCGGGACGTGGTTGATCGTAGCCGCCCTGACCGTCTCCATCGGCCTGCTCGCCAGCCGTGGCGTCTGCGATCACCCGCCCCTGGAAATCCTGCGGGCGGAGGAATAGCGGCCCGCCGCCGCGAACGCCGCCAGGAAGACGAGCAGCAACAGCGTTCCGAGCGCCGCGCCCAACGGCTGATTGCGTCCGCTGGTAAATTGCTTCTGGATGGTGTTGCCGATCAACTCGGTTGAGCCGCCGCCCATCAGCGTCACGATGGCGAACATCGCGATCGAGGGCACGAACACCAGCAGCGCGCCGCCCACGATGCCGGGCAAGGTCAACGGCACGGTCACCTCGCGCAGGACGCGCCACGGTCCCGCCCCGAGGTCGTAAGCGGCTTCGACCAGCGAACGATCCAGTTTTTCGAGGCTGGCGTAAATGGGCAGCACCATGAACGGCAGGTAGTTATGGATGAGCCCCAGCACCACCGCTCCGGGGGTGTAAAGCAGGTCCGCCGGCGTGGCGAGCACGTGCAGCGAGACCAGGAGGCTGTTCAGCAGGCCGTCGTGCCCGAGAATCGTGATCCAGGCATAGGTCCGGATCAGGAAGCTGGTCCAAAAGGGGATCATCACCAGCAACAGCAGGCCATCGCGGACGCCTTCGCGGCAAGTGGCGATGTAGTACGCCAGCGGATAGCCGAGCAGCAGGCAAATAGCGGTGGTCAGCGCCGCGTACTCCACCGAGCGGACGAGAATCGAGAGGTAAACCGGCTGAAACGCCCGGGCGTAGTTGTCCCAGGTGAAATGGTAAACGACGCGGCCGATGAAATCGCGCTCGCAGAAGCTGATGACGACCAGCAGTAGCGTCGGCGCAACCACGAACAGCAGCAGCCAAGCCGCCAGCGGCGCGAGCAAGAGCCAGGCGGCGGCCGGCGTCTTTACCGGGTGGCCGCGGCCGGGAGCTTCGAGTCCATCCAGTTCCACCATTTGAGCAGTTCCGGGTCGTGCTCCGGTTCGGTCGCGAAGTATACCGCGCAGCGGAAGGTATAAAGCACGCAACGGTCCTGACGCTCGCCCGTTTGCCGGCAAAGCCGGTCATACAGCTCTTGCGGGTCCCGCTGCCGCAACGCAGCCACGCTGGTCACGCCGAGATCGATCAAATCCTGGGCGAGACTCGGGCCGATTCCCGGGATCCGCTGGAGATCTTTCGAGACGATTTTCACGGCTGTCCATCATGCCCGCCAGGCACGAAAACGTCCAGCACTTGCTCTGAACTCCGGGCCGCGTGTGCCCGGGCCAGTGAAGCGTGACTCTGCCCCCTTGCCTGCACGCCGCCGACAGCGTTTATTGCCGGCATGTTTGCTCCCGGCCAGAAAGTTGCCTGCATCGACGATAAATTCCCGTTGGGCATCGAAAAACTTTATACCGCCCTGCCCAAACAGGACGTCATCTACACGGTGCGTGATCTCCTGCCCGGCGTCAGCCTGCAAAACACCGAAGGCGAGACCGCGCTCTACTTGGTCGAGCTGGTCAACCCCGCCAATCGGCACGGGGTGGAGTATGGCTTCAACGCGGAACGCTTCGCGCCGCTCGAAACCATCGACTACGAAGCCGAAGAGTACGTGGAAGAGGAAGCGTATGCGCTCGAACCTTTGCCGGCCTGACACGGCAAAGCCATCGGTTTCCGTCGAGGCGACCGACGGCACCTGCCGTCCTTACTTCTTCTCGAAAAGCGGCAGATATTGACCGTAACCTTCCTCCTTGAGCTTGGCCACGGGGATAAACCGCAGCGAAGCCGAGTTCATGCAGAAGCGCAGACCGCCGGCTTCGGCGGGACCGTCATCGAAGACGTGCCCGAGATGCGCATTGCTGCTCTTGGAAGTCACCTCCGTGCGCTCCATGCCGAAGGTGCTATCGGTTTTTTCCACCACGTTTTCCTTGACCAAAGGCTTGGTAAAGCTCGGCCAACCCGTGCCGCTGTCGAACTTATCCAGCGAGCTGAAGAGGGGCTCACCGCTGATGACATCGACATAGATACCGGGCTGATGATTATCCCAATACGCGTTGCGGAAGGCGGGCTCCGTGCCGGCCTCGCAGGTAACGGCGTATTGGATGGGCGTCAGCTTCTTGCGCAGCTCGCTGTCGGAAGGTTTGACGAATTGCTTGGGTTGATCGGATGTTTGCATAGACGTGTTGGTGTCAGGGCTGGCGGCGGGGTCGGCCGGAGCGACAGAAGCGGTGGGCGAGGGCGAGGCGTCATTCTTGGCCGGAGCTTGGGCGCGCATTAAAAGAGCCGGCGCCACGCAGACAACGGCCAACATAGCGGTAAAGCCCAGGATAAGCGAAAGGTTGGACGGACGTTTCATGGTTTGGAGTCTCCCCAGGTTTGCTTGAGATAGCCTGCCCGCCCGGAGCCGATCTCGTAGGCGTTGAAATGCTCGGGGTTCTTTTTGTAATATTCCTGATGGTAATCCTCGGCTGGATAGAAGGTGCCGGCGGCGACGATTTGCGTCACAATCGGGTCCGGGAACTTGCCTGATTTGGCCAGCGCAGCCTTGCTGGCCTCGGCGGCTTTTTTCTGCTCGTCGTTCTTATAGAAGATCGCCGTACGATATTGCGTACCGGCGTCGGCGAACTCGCGGTTTACGGTAGTGGGATCGATATTCATCCAGAAGACCTGCAACAACTTGTCGTAGGAAGTTTCCTTGGGATCGAAGAGGACCTCGATGGATTCCGCGTGCCCGGTATCACCGCCTGAAACATCGTCATAGCTCGGCGCCGGGGCCGTGCCGCCGGTGTAACCGACGATCGTCTTTTTCACGCCCTTGACCCGGTCGAACGCGTACTGCATGCACCAGAAGCAGCCGCCGGCAAAAATTGCAGGCTGGAGTTCCGTGGCGGCCGGCGCCGCGGAGGCCCCGGGCGTGGGCGTTTGAGCCGGCAAGGAAACGACCGCACTACCAACCAGTGCCAGGAACAGGAACAACGAACGGATAGGAGTCACATTCAATAGCAGTAGGGTAAGACAGTTGTTATTCCGGCACAAATGGGCAGCGATGCATGGGACGTCCGCGTCCCAAGGTATTCGTCTCTTGGCGGGGCGCGGATGCACCGCCTGCGAGCGCGTCAAAATTGCCGCGGAGCGGCTCCAAAAAAGGGTAGGGATCGCTCTCCGAGCGACTCCGTGACTGCCTGGATAAACGTGGCAGCCACGCTGCTGCGGCTGGTCTAACCTTACCCGCTTTCCAGACAGCTTCGGAGTCGCTCGGAGAGCGATCCCTACCTTTTTTGGAGCCGCTCCGCGGCGCACCGGCTACAGTCTGGCCTAGCCCTGATGCGCCAGACACGCCCCGATGAAGCCCCGGAAAAGCGGATGCGGGGCGTTTGGCTTGGAGAGAAACTCAGGGTGGAACTGGCTCGCCAGGAACCAGGGATGGTCCCGCAACTCGATCATCTCCACCAGCGCGCCGTCCGGTGACGTGCCGGCGATCACCATGCCGTTGGCGGTCATGATCTCGCGGTAGCCGTTGTTGAACTCGTACCGGTGCCGGTGCCGCTCCTGAATTTCCAGGCGCCCGTACACCCGCGCCGCCAGCGTCCCCGGGATGAGCTTCGTCGGCCAGACGCCCAGGCGCATCGAGGCTCCTTTGCCGCGCACCTTGCGCTGCTCTTCCAAAAGCGAGATCACCGGGTGCGGCGTTTTCAGGTCGAACTCCGTACTGTTGGCGTCTTCCAGGCCGCAGGCGTTGCGCGCGAACTCGATCGTCGCCACCTGCATGCCCAGGCACAGGCCCAGGTACGGCACCTGGTGCCGGCGCGCGTAACCGGCGGCCTGAATCTTTCCCTCGATACCGCGTTCGCCGAATCCTCCCGGCACCACGATGCCGGTCACGTCCTTGAGAATCTCGTCCACCTCGGCGCCACCAACCTCCAGCGTCTGCGCGTCGATCCGCCGCAAATCGATGCCGCAATCGTTAGCCGCCGCGGCGTGGGTCAGCGACTCGTAAATGCTCTTGTACGCGTCCTGCAGCTCGATGTACTTGCCGACGATCGCCACCTTGACGCTCTTTTTCGGGTGCACCACCCGTTGCACAAAGCGCGCCCAGTCCCGCATGTCCGCCGGCGGCGCGTCCAACCGCAAAAGCTCGCAAACGGTGTCATCGAGCTTCTCCGCTTGCAGCATCAGCGGCGCCTCGTAAATCGTGTGGGCCACGTCCCGCATTTCCACCACGGCGCCGAGCGGGATATTGCAGTACATCGAAAGCTTCCCGCGCACGTCGCTGTCGAGCGGGTATTCCGTGCGGCAAATCAGCACCTGTGGTTGCAGGCCGATCTCGCGCAGGCGCGCCACGCTTTGCTGGCTCGGCTTGGTCTTCAGTTCGCCCGCGGCCTTGATAAAGGGGATGAGCGTGACATGGATGACGATGGCGTTGGTCGGCCCCACCTCCAACGTGAATTGGCGCAGCGCTTCCAGAAACGGCAGCCCCTCGATGTCGCCCGTCGTCCCGCCGATCTCCGTGATCAAGACGTCCGCCGGCTGTTCGCGCTCCACCAGGAGAATGCGCGCCTTGATCTCGTCGGTGATATGCGGGATCACCTGCACCGTTTTGCCGAGATAATCCCCGCGCCGTTCCTTCGAGATGACCGTTTCGTAGACCTGGCCGCTGCTCAGGCTGTTGTGGCGGGTCAGGACGCAATTGGTAAAGCGTTCGTAATGGCCAAGATCCAGGTCCGTCTCCGCGCCGTCGTTGAGCACGTAAACTTCCCCGTGCTGGAACGGGTTCATCGTCCCCGGATCCACGTTCAGGTACGGATCGAACTTTTGCAGGACCACCTTGAGGCCGCGGTGTTCCAGCAAGGCGCCGAGCGCCGCCGCCGCCAGTCCCTTGCCCAGGGAACTCACCACGCCGCCTGTCACAAAAATGTATTTCATCAAATCACTGCGGTTCCTTCGCCCGCCAATTGCGCTTCCACGTCCGCCACATCGCCCGGGGAATCGACACCATGCGAGGCGTGCTCGGTCACCAGCACGCGGACGCGCACGCCATGTTCCAGGGCGCGCAACTGCTCCAATTTCTCAATTCCTTCGTAGCCCGACGGCTTCCAGCGGACGAACCGGGCGAGGAAGCTGCGCTCGTAACCGTAAATGCCTTGGTGGCGGTAGTAGGTGACGGGAGCAGCCGGCCGGTCCGAACCGAAGGGATGAGGAATCACACTCCGGGAAAAGTAGAGCGCATCCCCGTTTTTGGCGAGCGCGACTTTGACGCAATTCGGGTCTTGCACCTGCGCCAAATCGGTCAATGCGTTCGCGGCCGTGACCATGGCCAGGCGCCGATGCCGGCGCAGTTCGGCCGCCAGGCGGTCGATCAGGGCGGGGGAGATGGCAGGCTCGTCCCCCTGGATGTTGATGATATGGGAGACGTTTTTCGGCAGCTTGGCTGCCACTTCCGCGATGCGGTCAGTGCCGCTCTGGTGCGCGGGCGAGGTCATCGCCACTTCCGCGCCGAAGGCGAAGGCGGCTTCGGCGATGCGCAGGTCGTCCGTCGCGATGATGACGCCAGCCAGTTTCCCGGCCGCGCAGCAGCGCTCCCAGACGCGCTGGACGAGCGGTTTCCCCGCAATGAGCGCGAGGGCTTTGCCGGGAAAGCGGGTCGCGCCCCAACGCGCCGGAATGATGCCGATGATCTTGCCCATGTGGTTGGCGTTCAGGTGGTGGTCTGTGCGAGGATCCAATCGGCCGCGGCGCCCAGGTCGCCGGCCAGAAAATCCGGTTCGCTTTGCTCCGCCTCGGCGGGATTTTTGCCGGTGCGCACGAGCACGACGCCCGCCAGACCGGCGCGGCGTCCGCAGGCGAGATCGACCGCGGAATCACCGATGAAATAGGAGCGGCCGAGGTCGAGGCCATGTTCGGCGGCTGCCTCCAGGATCATGCCCGCGCCGGGTTTGCGGCGCTCGGTGGCGGCCTCTGGCGCATCGGCGCAGTGGTAGGTGGCGTCAAGCAAGCCGGGGCCGAGTTGGCGCTGGAATTCCTCCTGAACGGCGGCGAAAGCGGCCTCCGTGAAGTAGCCGCGGCCGAGCCCGCTTTGATTCGTCACCAGGACGAGCAAATAACCGTGCGCCCGCAGCCGGCCCAGCGCCTCGGCCGCCCCCGCGAAGACCGCCACGTCCGCCGGATCGCCGCAGTAGGCGACATCGGTCATCAAGGTGCCGTCCCGATCCAGGAAAATGGCCGGCCGCAGCATTGCTCTTCTAGTGGACCGGCTGTTCGAAGCTCGCGACCAATTCGTCCGCCGTCAGGGTCGCCGTGCCCAGCTTGCCGACCACGACGCTGGCGGCATGATTGGCGACTTCGGCCGCCTGTTCCGCCGGGGAGCCCGCCGCCAGCGCCAGGGTAAACAGAGCGATTGCGGTGTCGCCCGCGCCCGAAAGATCAAACACCTCCCGGCTGCACGGCGCCAACGTCTGAGGCGGCACGCCTCGCCTCAGCAGGAGCATGCCCTGTTCGCCGAGCGTAATGAGCAACATCTCCGTTTGCCATTTGGCCAGGAGCCGCTCGCCGGCCGCCAGGAGGGCTGCGTCTTGCTCGGCCGGCTCGGTTGGGTCCGTCAGGGGCAGGCCGGCGGCGTGGAAAGCTTCGGCCCGGTTGGGCTTGATGGCTGTCACCCCGCTCCAACGCAGATCGTTGCGCGGATTGGGATCGACGGTCACGATTTTGCCGGCCGTGCGCGCCAGCGCCGTGATCTCATCGACAAACCCCTGATTGAGGAAGCCCTTGGCGTAATCCTCGATGATGACCGCGTCGATCTCCGGCAGCATCTGCTGGAAACAGGCGACGGCGGCGGTGTGACAGGCGGGGTCGGGCCCGAACGCGCTCTCGCGGTCGACGCGCACGACATGCTGTTGCCGCGCGATGATGCGCGTTTTGACGATCGTTTGATAGGACGGCAACTGCTGGATGGCCGCGATGTCGATCCCATTGCCCGTCAACAAGCCGCGCAAATGTTCGGCCGGTCCATCGGTCCCGACGACCCCCATCACCGCCACATGTTCGGTAAACTCGCGCAAGTTCCGGGCGACGTTGGCCGCGCCCCCGGGATAATACGACTGGGCGCTGACTTCGACGATCGGGACGGGCGCTTCCGGGGAGATGCGGCTGACTTTGCCCCAAATAAACTCATCGAGCATCAGGTCGCCGACGACGAGAATGCGCCGGGAGCGGCAGCGCGTGATCAGGTCGTGAAGCCAGCGCAAATCGGTCATGGACAGCTAGAAGCAGCCATGCTGAAACGTGGCGCCGCAAAGCACAAGTGAGATTCCCAATCATCCCGGCCGGAACCGGCGCTGGGAACAAGGGCCGGATCGGTTGCGGGTCACCGCTGAACGCCAATCTGCCCGATTAATCCTTGTCCTCGGCTGCCTTGTCGCCCTCAGCCTGGGCGGCCTGCTCGGTGAGGTACTTGCCCTCCTTGGTTTTGCCGTACCAGCGGGAGGTGGATTGATGATAAACGTGGCTCTTGGAGTTGACCCAAACCAGGCCAGGGCCGCCGCCCGGCGCGGGGGTGGCGTTGGGCATCGGTCCGCCCCGTTTCCGCGCCGGAGTAGGCGCTGCCGCAGTGGCGGGTGTCTCAGCCGTGGCCGGGGCTGCCGCCGGGGTGGCCTGGGTGGCCTGGGTGGTGGCAGGGGCTGGCGTTGCCGGCGTAGCAGCTGCCGCGGCGGCTGCTGCCTTGGCGGCTTTCTTTTGCGCCCGCGTCATTTTGGCCGGCGTCGGAGTGGCGCTGTCGGAAACCGCGCCCGGTGCGGTCGAGGCGGTGGCGGGTTCGGCCGCGGCTTTGGCCGCCTCGCGCGCCGCCTTCTTCTGCGCCCGCGTCAATTTGGGGGTCGGGCTGACCACAGGTGCACTCGGCGCGGATGTGGCCGCGGGAGTGGCTTCGGGCGTGGGAGCTTGAGCCAGGGCGAGAGTACCCGTCGCCAGGGAAGCGGCGGCGGCGAGAGCAAGAAGGGAAATGCGCATGGGTCAGGCTTAGGCGGTGGCTTGCGCCCCCGTCAAGATTTATCCGGCCGTCGTGCGCCGTCAGGTACCCTTGTTCCCGCCGGGAGAGCCTTTTGACAATGGGTAGGCATCTGTTAGCAGTGGAGGCACATGAAACCCCTTCTTCTCCTTGGCGCGATGCTCCTGCTGCAGGCGGCAAATGTCAGCGCCGCCGGTACCGTTTACGACACTCCGGTCAAGGACATCGACGGCAAGGACGCCTCCCTGGCGGCGTACAAGGGGAAGGTGATCCTGGTGGTAAACGTCGCTTCCAAATGCGGGAACACGCCGCAATATCAGGCCCTCGAAGCCGCCTACGAGAAGTACAAGGACAAGGGTTTCGTCGTGCTCGGCTTTCCGTGCAACCAGTTCAAGAGTCAGGAACCCGGCACGAACGCCGAGATCAAGCAGTTTTGTACTTCGACCTACGGCGTCACCTTCCCGTTGTTTGATAAACTGGACGTCAACGGCCCCGACCGGCATCCGCTTTACGCGCAACTCGCCGGCCCCGACTCGCCTTTCCCCGGCGACATCAAGTGGAACTTCACCAAGTTCCTCATCGATCGGAACGGCAAAATAGTCGCCCGCTTCGAACCGAAGACCAAGCCGGACTCGCCGGAAGTCGTCCAAGCCATCGAAACGGCGGTGGGCAAGTAAGCTGCCGAAAAACGCGGCGTCTTCCCGCGACGCCGGCGGGAAGTTGAAGTTGACGGTTTCGCCGCGCCATGGTCTCTATCCTCTCACCCGCCCCCACTTTTTACGTGCTGCCCGCTATGCCTATGAAGCGCTTTTGGCTCAAGTTCGCCCCCATTTTGCCGCTCGCCGCCCTTTTGGCCGCGCCGGTCTCGCTCGTCGCCGCCGGGGAGAATCCGCCGCAAAAAATCGACGTCTCCAAGCTGACCTATAAGGAATCGGATGTCGTCATTCCGGTGCCGAGCGAGATTTTTAATGCGCTCGATAAACTGGGCGGCAATCCCAATTGGGAAGGGCAGGTGCAGCCGGAATCGAAGTACCATCCGTCCTCGCCACCGGAGATCGCGCTGATGCTCGGCACGGTGATCGCCAACGGGTTTATTGCGGTGCAGGCGAAGAACAGCGACAAGGTCAACGAGATCGGCCGGCGGGTTATTCAACTGGCCAATGCGCTGAGTGTCGGCAAGGCGGTTATCAGTCATTGCAACAGCATCAGTGAAGCGGCCAAGGACGGCGATTGGACTTCGGTGCGCAATGAGTTGGACAAGGCGCAAAGCAGCGTCCGTTCGGCCATGGACCTGCTCAATAGCCAGAACGAATCCGAGCTCGTCAGCATGGGCGGCTGGCTGCGTGGCACGCAGGCGCTCACGTCCCTCATCAGCCTGGATTACAAGCCGGACCGGGCGGAGTTGCTGCATCAGCCGGAGATGCTCGATACCTTCGACCGGCAATTGGCGGACATGATCAAGGACCCCAGCAATCCCAAGTTGCGCAAGGATCCCGTCATTCTCAGCCTGCAGGAAGGCCTCAAGAAGATGCGGCCTTTGATCACGATTGTAGGCGATGCCGCGATTCCGCAAAAGTCGGTCGAACAGGTCAACGAGATTGCCGGCGGATTGATCAAGACCATTGCTCCTTGAAAACAAACGCCGTCACAGGCATCATTTGCAGCTGTCCCCTTTGCTTCTGCCCGCCGTGAAGAAACTCATCCTGTTGTTCCTGGCCATTGTCCTGGGTCTCGGCGGTTTGCTGCCGGTAGCCCGCGCGACGGTGGATGACGCGCTTTCGTTCGCGCTGGAGGGGATGGATAAGTACATCAAAGAGGGCTACACCCTGCGCGAAGACACGTGGGGCGGGGATTTGCCCGTGGGCGAGGCCAAAGCCATCACGCACCAGCTTTTCAAGGGCAACGATTACTGGTTTTGCATGGGGACCGATACCAAGGGCGCCACGATCTCGATTCATCTTTACGATAGCGACGGCAATCTGGTGGAAGGCGAAAGCTGGCAGAACGCCAAGACCGACGGCGCGTTCGCCGGCGCGGAAATTCATTGCAAGCGCACTGGCACTTATTTTTTGATCGTTAAAATCGAGAAATCCACCGAAGAACGGACGGCCTGGGGCCTGGTGTACGGCTACAAGTAGCCGGCACACGAGCGGACCACCCTGTGAGGCAGCGCGCATAACTCTCCGTGGCGGAGGATCATTCAATCGCGGCGGTGGCTGCCCAGCCGGGCGCGCCCGGGCCCGGCGGCAGCGGCGGCGAGACCCAAACTCTGCAGTATGAGAACGCCCGGGTGCTGCTGCAGTTGAGCGGCAACGACCTGAACCTGCTCAAGGTCCTCGAAGAGAAGCTCGAAGTACGCGCCACCACGCGCGAAGGCTGGATCCGCTTCGAGGGCGACCCTGCCAATGTCGCGCGGGCGCGCCGCGTCTTCGAGCAGCTCGAAGCCGCCCGCCAAAGCGGCACCGTCATTCGCCGGCATGAGTTTCTCTACGCCTTGCGTTCTGTCCTGGAGACACCGGGTGACGCGCCGGATCTCGCCGCGCTGGCCAGCATCAAGATCGTGACTTCGCCGCGCAAGCCGCCCGTGGTGGCCAAGACGCCCGGCCAGCTCGAGTACCTCAAGACGATTGCCCGCCACGATGTCGTTTTCGGCGTCGGTCCGGCGGGCACGGGCAAGACGTTCCTGGCCATGTCCTGCGCCTTGGCAGCTTTGAGAAAGGAAGAGGTCAGCCGCATTATCCTGACGCGCCCCGCGGTCGAAGCCGGCGAGGCGCTCGGGTTTCTTCCCGGCGATTTGCAGGAGAAAATTTTCCCGTACTTGCGTCCGCTTTACGACGCCCTTCACACCCTGTTGGAGCCCGAGGAACTGCAGCGGTTCATGGATAAGCGCATGGTTGAAATCGCGCCCCTCGCTTACATGCGCGGGCGGACGCTGGATCACGCCTTCATCGTCCTCGATGAGGCCCAGAACACGACCACCGAGCAAATGTTCATGTTCCTGACGCGCATGGGGCAGGGATCCAAGTGCGTGGTCACGGGCGACCGCACGCAGATCGATCTCCCGGCCAACAAGCGCTCCGGCCTGGTCGAAGCCATCCAGGCGCTCAAGGATGTCGGTGGCATCGGGTTCACCTATTTCGAGGAACGCGATGTCGTGCGCCACGAGTTGGTGCAGGCGATCATCCGGGCTTACCGGCAGCATCGCTATGGAGATGGGGCGCCGCCTGTGCCAGAGGAGCGGGGAGGGCGCAAGAAATGACTGGCTCGGGGGCCGCTTCCGGGCCATGTTCTCAACCGCGCGTATTGTAAATATGGTCGACCCACTGGGTGTACTGTCTTCGTTAAAGAAGAATCAGTTGGTAAAAAAGGGCTGGTGCTGCGGAAAGACCCGCCGGCGCCCCGCGAACAGCCAGTTTCTTCGTTCGCTAGAGTCGAGCGGGCAGGTCAAGACGCTGATCTTTCTGGCGTTCCTTTTTGGGCTGGCCCTGCTCATCTTTTATGGGACGGGCCCGGATCAGGAAGGCGTCGGTTCGCAACAGGCCAAGCAGTTCCTTTTCGCGCTGCTGGTTTTCTTCACTGCCCTGGCGCAGCTCTGGATTAACCACCCGCTGACCTTTGCCCGCAATTCACGGGTGGTGCTGATGTTCGGGACCATGCTGGTGCACCTGTTTATCGTGAAGGTGCTCCTGGTCTGCATTCATAACGGCTCGATCCGCCACGAGATTGGCGGCCTGATCTTCCCGTATGCGCTGGCGCCGCTGGTCATTTCAGCCTTGCTGGGCAAAAACCAGGGGATTTACGTCGCCATCTTCGTCAGTTTGTGGGGCTCCATCCTCTGGATGCTGGTGGACGCGATCCCGCTGGCCATGAGCCTCATCAGCGGCTTCGTGGCGGTCTTCGTGACCTTGCACGTGCGCCGGCGCGGGCAGTTTATCCGCGCCGGGGTTTACGTCGGCGTGGCCACCTGGCTGCTGGCGCTGAGTTTCGGCCTGATTGAGGTCAATTGGATGTCGCCCGATGACACGAACTGGCGCCTGGCGGGTTTCCAGAGCCTGGCGGCCATCGGCAGCAGTGTCTTCACGGCGGTGTTGGTCAGCGGCATTCTCCCGGCCTTGGAACAAATGTTCCGGATCACCACCGGCATCTCGTGGCTGGAGCTGACCGATCTCAATCATCCGCTGCTGATGCGCCTCTCGCTGGAAGCCCCCGGCACGTACGAACACAGCCAGGCGGTCGCGCGGCTCGCCGAGGCTGCCGCCGAAAAGGTGCATGCGAATGCCGCGATGTGCCGGACCTGCTCGTATTTCCACGATATAGGCAAGCTCGTGAAGCCGGAGTATTTCACCGAGAACATCCGTTCCGAGCGCAATCCGCATGACGATCTGGCGCCGACCATGAGTGCGTTGATCCTGATCGCCCACGTCAAGGAGGGGGTCGATCTGGCGCTCAAGCACAACCTCAATCCGCACATTATCGAGGCCATCCAGCAGCACCACGGCAACTCGCTGGTCTACTATTTCTACAAACGGGCGCTCCAGCAGCAGGAAGACGCCCGGGCCGGCGGCAAGATCATGAACATCCGGGAAGAGGACATCCCGGAGGTCCGCGAAGCCAATTTTCGTTACAGCGGGCCGTTGCCGCAGACGAAAGAGACCGCCATCATCAGCCTGGCGGACGCAGTTGAAAGCGCTTCACGCAGCCTGGAGAAGCCGACGCCGCAGCGGATCGAGGAGTTGGTAAACGACATCGTAGCTGCACGGGTCAGCGATCATCAACTCGACGACTGCGATCTAACATTTCACGAGTTGCGCGAGGTGGTCGAAAGCTTCTGCTTTACGCTTAGCAGCATGCTCCACCGCCGGATTGCCTATCCGAAGAAGCCGACGGCGAGCACGGTATCGAACGGGTTTGGCGCCGGGGGGCGCGAGCACGAACCGATGCGGGTGCGCGAAGTCGTCGCCCCCGCCGCTGCCACCGCTCAGGTGGCAACTTAGGGCGGGGTTGTGCTCGTTCCCGGGCATGAACGTCACCGTGTTCAACCGTCAGCGGGCGGTTGCCTTGGATCTGCCGCAATTGCTCTCTTTCGCTCAGGAGGCCGGTGCCGCCTGCGCCCGCCGGAAACATTCCGCCGGTTCCACGCCAGCCAGCCTGGATAAAGTGGAAGTTTCACTCGTCTCCGACCGCCGTATCGCCGCTTTGCACTGGCAGTTTCTGCAAATCCGCGGCGCCACGGACGTGCTGACGTTCGAGCACGGAGAGATGGTCATCAGCGCCGAAACCGCGGTCCGCGCCGCCCGCGCTCACGGTGAAAAGCTGGAGCGCGAGGTCGCCCGCTACATCGTCCACGGTCTGCTGCACCTTCGTGGCTACAGCGACGCCGCGCCCGCCGTCCGCGCCAGGATGTGGCGCGTGCAGGAAGCCATCCTGCATCAGCTCTGGCCAGCTGCCGCCGCCGGAAAATCGTAGGTCTGCACGGCGGGCGTTGAAACAGGTGGCTGCGGTGTGCTAGTCTGCGAGCCGATGCCAAACGCCGCCAGCCTGCCGCAGCCCGTCTCTCCGGAGGCGTCGGGCGATGCGGAGTTCGGCCGCTTGCTACGCATCTGCGATCCGGGGTTCGCCTTGGAAGGTCCGCTCACCTTCCATCCGGGGCGCGCCGCCTCCACCCGGGAAACGTGGCTGGCTGCCTGGCAACAATGGCGGGAGACCGTCTTCGAGCCAGTGCTGGCGCCCGCCATGGCTGCCGCTGCCGCGCAAGCGCAACAGGGGCACGCGCGCGAAATGCTGACGTTGGATGAAGGCTTGAGCGCCCGCCTCGAGCCCGCCGCCGCCGCCCGGAGCGCCGCCGCCGGCCGCCGGTTGTTGCGCAGCCTGTGCAAGGCGCGGGGCGACCGCTGGCTGAACAAGTTCGCGGACTGGGTGGCCAACGGCAACGCCGCCGCGCATTTCCCGATTATCTACGCGGGGCAAAGTGCGTTTTTCCATTTGCCGCTCCGGCTGTTGCTGCCCACGTACGCATATTGGGAGTGGTCGGCTGCCCTGGCGGCGTCCGGTCTGAGCGGGGTGCTGCCGGATTTCGCCGCGGACGCCGCTCAATGGCAACGCCTGGTCGACGCCACGCTGTCGCCGACGCTTTTCAATGCCGTCGATCCGCTGCCCAATGCCGGATAAGCCTCTGCTGGAAACCGCCACGACCGACCCGGGTACCTCGGTAGCCGAAAAAACTGGCGCGGACCTGGATGTCTCCTGGAACGTCATTGTCCACAATGATCCCATCACCACGATGAATTACGTCACCATGGTGTTCCAAAAGGTCTTCCGCTTTTCGCGGGCCAAGGCAGAAAAGCACATGCTTGAGGTCCATCAGGCCGGCCGCTCCATCGTCTGGTCGGGCGCCCGGGAGCGGGCGGAGTTCTACGTGCAGCAACTCCACGCTTTTCAATTGCTCGCGACCCTGGAGAAACCCGCCTGAAAACCGGATGAAGTTGCGCAGCACCAGGGATGGGCGGGCCGTGGCCGTGCTCGAGGAAATCGAGCCCTTCTACATTAGCTCTTGCGGGGCATTCCCGCCAGCGCCGACCCCGGGGATGATGCCGCCGCCCGCGAGCGGCTTTTCAGCGCGCCCATGGCGGCTGACGACGCCGGCTTCGTGCAAGATTGGCGCGATTACGTGCAACCAGAATTGCGCGAGATGTTCCGTTCCGCGCGGGAGGTCGTGCTGGAAGACTTGCAGGAATTACCCGCCGCAGACCCGAAAATCGACGCGCGTTTCGGCCCCCTGGATTCTCCGGCCTTCTACCCGACGAAACACCGGCTGGAAATCCCCCGGGAGCACGCCGACGCCTGGTTGGGCGTGCTCAATCAGGCCCGGCTGGTGATCGCGGCCCGGCGTAAGTTCGGCGAGCGAGAGATGGACGAAGATCTGGCTTTCCCGCCGCTATCGGAGCGGGACCTGGATCTCTTCCGCATCCATTTTTACGATTTCGTGCAGCAGATGCTGCTGCGGGAATTGGGCTACCCCTAAAACGCCGCGGCGGTCTCAAACCCGGGCCAGCTTGAGCGGGTACGTCTGCCCCGAATTCCACTGGGCGACGTAGATGCTGCCCTCCTCATCCAGTACGATACCGTGAGGATGCCGGAACACGTCCGGGGCGTTCGCCCGGAGAGGCTGGAGTTTGCCAGCCGCGTCATATTCCGGGGCGGCGCCGCCGGGATTGGAGATCACCTTGTCATGCCAGTCGAGAATGGTGAGGAAGCCCATACTTTTGGGGTCGGCCATGCGGAGTTGGGGGACGTAAATGGCGTCCGGTGTGAACACCACATCGCACGGCAGCGTGTTCGGCAGGGTCAGTTCCCCGAGATACTCGCCGCCGAGCGCGAAGCGCTTGATCGAGCCGTCCTGCCGCGAAGTGACCAGCAGGGTGGGCTTGGCGGGATCGCGCGGATCGATGGCGCCGCCGTGCGCCTCGTTGACGTTCGTCGGCCCTTTGCCCTTGCCACCGAAAGCGTGCAGCAATTCGCCGCGCCCGTCGTAATGCAGGATCAGCGAGGTGCCATAGCCGTCGAGCACGTAGAAACTGCCGTCCGGCGCCGGCACGACGTGCGTCGGTTTATACTGGTCCGCATGCGTGAAGTGCCCGGAGGCGAACGGGGCGTCGAGCGTCAGCAGGATGCGGCCGTCGAGGGTGGTCTTGAAGACCTGGTGCCGGGCATAATCGGTGATAAAGAGGAACTCCTCGCCGTTTTCATTGACGAGCGTCATCCCATGCGCACCGGGGAAGTCGTGGCCCCAGGTCCCCAGTAATTTGCCGCCCCGGTCATAGATGATGACGTTATTGCGCGACTCATTGGTGAGCAGCAGCAGCCGTCCGCGCTTGTCCAGCACCATGGCGTGGCAATCGTTGACCGGGGTATCGTTGCCGAGGACTCCCCAGTTGGGCACCAGGCGGTAGCGATAATTCCCCTGCCCGAGAATGGCAGGGTCGTCGGCGCCGGAGACCTGTCCTGGCAGGACGTAACAAGCTGCGGCAGCCAGAGTGGCTTGGCGGATGAATTGGCGGCGAGTCGTCATGCGAAGAACGGGAGGGATGTTAATGGAGGGGATGGCACGGTATCACGAGCGATCCGGCCTGTTAATTTCTTTCGTTGCGCCCCGGCGATTCGGCATTGTTCTGGCGGGAGGAAGGAATTAAGATCGCCCGTTCATGTCCCCCCACCTCGGCCTTCCCCCCATGTCAGCATGCCGCTGCCGGAGACTTTAAGACCGGTCCAGGGCACTCACGGGCACCTTCGGCCGCCCCGACGCATTCCACGGGGCCTGTTCGGCCTGTGCTTCTTGAGCGTGGCCGGGTTGGCGTTGTTGCCCCTGCTGCAAATCGGGGACGGCACCAACATCCCGCCTTTCGCGCTCTTTTTAGGCCGGTTCCATCCCGTTATCCTGCATGTGCCGATCGGGCTGATCCTGCTCGCGCTCGTCCTGGAGCACGCCCATGTCCGGGCTTTGCGCCAATGGATTCCAAAGGTGCCGCCGGAGACCGCCACCTTCCTGATGTTCTGCGCGGCCTTCAGCGCGCTCGTGTCGACCGTCCTGGGTTGGATGCTGTCCTTCAGCGGCGGCTACGATCCCGTCCTATTGCAGCGTCATTTCACCGCCGGCCTGGTAACGGCGATCGGCGCCAATGTCGCCTTGATGCTCAAGCTGATCTCCGACGCCTACCCCACCAGCCGGCCGGCGGCCTGGGCCTACCAGGCCGTGCTGCTGTTGACCGGCGCGTCCCTGGCCCTGGCCGGTCATCTCGGCGCATCTATCACCCACGGCGAGGATTATCTGACCGAGTACGCGCCCAACCCGATCCGCCGCGCCCTGGGCTTGCCGATCCATGTCGATCCGGCGGATCAACCGTTCAAACCGCTGCCGCAACGGGTGGTCTTTGCCGAAGAGGTCGCGCCGATCCTGACGGAACGTTGCGTGGGCTGCCATAGCGGCCAAAAGGCCAAAGGCGGCTTGCGGCTCGACAACTTCGCCGAGTTGATGAAGGGCGGCAATAACGGCGCGGTGGTGATCGCGGGCGACCCCGCCAAGAGCAACCTGATCCGCTATCTCGATTTGCCGGAAAGCGATCCCAAACACATGCCTCCAAAAGGCAAGACCCAGCCGACCGAGGATGAACAGCTCATCCTGAACTGGTGGGTGCAGGTGGGCGCGCCGGAGCAGCGCACGGTGGGAGAACTGACCCTGCCGGACGATGTCCAACTCGCCCTGGAACGCAACGTCCCTCCGGCCATCCGCGCCAAGCAGGAGGCGGCCAAGCACGCCGAGGTTGCCCGCCTGGCGGTTACCGTCGCCGCCTTGCAAAAGCAGTTGCCGGGATCCTTGCGCGCCCTCGCTCCTGGCGAGACGGACCTGGAATTCGCCGCCACGCCGGATCCTGGCCGGTTCGGGGATGCGCAACTCCAGGCCCTGGCACCCGTGGCGAATTACCTGGTTTTGCTGGACCTGCGGCAATCCGCCGTCACCGATGCCGGCTTGGCCAAGGTGGTCAAAATGCCCCGGCTCCGCCGGCTGGAGCTGCAGGAGACCCATCTGACGGACGCTGGGCTGGCCGGCATCCGGGCGCAATCCGCGCTGGAAGTCCTCAACCTGTACGACACCCAGGTGGACGACGCCGGGATCGCCTCTCTGGCGGCGTTGCAGAAGCTGCGCCGGCTCTACCTCTGGCGCACGGCCGTAACCGAGTCCGGCAAGAAAAGCCTGCACAAGCTCCTGCCGAAGCTCGAAATCATCGAAGCGGATCCGATTCCAAAAATCACGCCTGTCCCAACCACGAACGCCACGCCGCCTGCGGCCAGTGCGCCGTTGCCGAAGGCGTCGCCTGCCGCCGCGCCTGTTGTGCCGAAGGCCCCGCCGTCCGCCAGCCCGCCTCTGCCCAAGGCGTCGCCCGCCAGCACGCCTTTGCCCAAGGCCCCGCTGTCCGTTACTACGTCCACTCCCAGGGCCTTGTCAGCGGAGCCGAAATCCGCTACACTTCCCGCGCAGTCTCCCCAGCCATGAAGCGCCCGTTCTACGTCGCCGGCATTTTGCTGCTCCTCAGCATCGGAGTTGCGGCCGTTTTGCTGAAGACTTCCTTCATTTCGTTCCGGCATCGGGGCGCGCCCGCCAAGGACGCCGCCACCATCGCGCTGGAGGCTTCGCTGCCGGCCAAGATCACGTTCAACGAGAACGTCGGCCCGATCCTTTCGGAGAATTGCTATTACTGCCACGGCCAGGACGCCACCGCCCGCCAGGCTAATCTGCGGGTGGACCGGCCGGAGTTCGCTTTCGCGCCGCGCAAGAACGGCTTGCCGGCCATCGTCCAGGGCCATCCGGAAACCAGCGCCCTGGTGGCCCGAATCACGTCCAAGGATCCCAACCAGATGATGCCGCCGCCGGCCTCGCGCAAGACGTTGACGCCGGCGCAAATCGCCGTGCTCACGCGTTGGGTGCAGGAAGGGGCGCGCTATGAAGAGCACTGGGCTTTCGTCAAGCCGGAGCGGGCGCAGCCACCGGCGGTCAAACAGGCCGGCTGGGTGAAGAACCCGATCGACAATTTTGTCCTGGCCAAACTGGAAACCAACGGCCTCGCCCCGGAACCTCCGGCCGACCGGCGCTCGCTCCTGCGGCGGGTGACGCTCGACCTGACCGGCTTGCCGCCGACGCCTGAAGAAGTTGCCGCCTTCGTCGACGACAAAGCGCCGGACGCCTACGAAAAAGCCGTCGACCGCCTTCTTGCAAGCCCTCATTACGGCGAGCACGAGGCGCGCTACTGGCTTGATGCCGCCCGCTACGCGGAAACTGTCGGGCTGCACTTCGACGAGCCGACCTCCATCTACCCCTACCGCGACTACGTCATCAAGGCGTTCAACGAGAATAAGCCCTTCGACAAGTTCACCATCGAGCAGGTTGCTGGCGACCTGCTGCCCGACGCCACGCTGGAGCAGAAGGTGGCCACGGGCTTCACCCGTTGCGGCATCTCCACAAGCGAAGGCGGCAGCATCGAGGCCGAGGTGCTTGCCAGCTACGCCAAGGAATACGTGGAAACCAATTCCGCCACGTTCCTGGGCCTGACCCTGGGCTGCTGTTCCTGTCACGATCACAAGTTTGATCCGGTGTCGCAGAAGGAATTCTACGAGTTTTCCGCCTTCTTCCGTAACACGACCCAAAAGGGCATCGGCCCCCGCACGGCCGCCGCCGTACCGCCCTTCATCCGTGTGCCGGCCAAGGAGGACGAGCCGCGCTGGAACATCGTCTCCAAGCAGATGGATGAGGCCAAGGCAGCCGCGGATGCCTACCTGGCCTCCACCGGTCTGGACAAGAAGCTCAACGCGCCCGTCCTGCTGCAAAAACTCGCCGCCCACCCGGTCGCGCCGCCGGTCGGCACGCAGGGACTCGAGCTACAGTTGCCACTCCGGGAAGGCGCGGGCAACGAAATCAAGAGCGTCCAGGGCGTCAGCTACCAACTCACCGGCAAGCCCGAGTGGACGGCCAACAGCCTGCTCGGCGCCGCGCCGAACTTCGACAGCAGCGATTACGCCGAGCTGGGCAACATCGGCGACTTCGACACGGCCGATGCCTTTTCCTACGGCGCCTGGGTCCGAGTCACGAACTACACGTCCTCGGGCGCGCTCTTCGCCCGCATGGACCGCAATAACAACGAGCGCGGCTGGGACCTGTACCTCGAGCACGGCCGGCCGACGGTTCACCTCATCAACTTTTGGCCCCGCAACGCCATCAAGCAGGTGGCCGCCAAGGCCCTCACGGTCGGGACGTGGCAGCACGTCTTCATTACCTACGACGGCAGTGCCAAGGCGGCGGGTTTGAAAATCTACGTGGACGGCGAGTTGCAATCCGCCAAACCCGAGGAGGACAGCCTCACGGAATCCATTCGCTCGCCTGCGCAGGCCACGCTCGGGCGGCGCAATGGTGGCGAGGGCGCGTTCCCCGTCGCCTTGCAGGACCTCCGGGTCTACCGCCGCGTGCTCTCGCCGGTGGAAGTCAAGGCGCTGTGCGGCAGCGAACTGTTGCCGGTCGTCCGCGCCACCGCGCCGGACAAGCTGACCGAGTCGCAGCGCAAATGGGCCACGAACTTTCTGCTCAAGGACGACCCGAAGATGGTCGCGCTCCAGGCTGCGGTCAACGGCCTGAAGGGCGAATACGACGCTCTGGTCGAGCGCAGTCCGGCTACGATGGTCATGAACGACAAGCCGACCCCGGCGTTCGCCTACGTGCTCAAGCGCGGGCAGTACGACCAACCGGGCGAGAAGGTTGAGCCGGACGTACCCAAGGTCCTGCCGCCGTTGCCGCCTGGAGCACCCCGGAACCGGCTGGGTCTGGCGGAATGGCTCGTCGCTCCGAGCAACCCGTTGCTGGCGCGGGTGACGGTGAATCGCTTTTGGCAGCAGTTCTTCGGCGTCGGGATTGTGCGGACGTCCGAGGATTTCGGCATCATGGGCGAGCGCCCGGTCAATCAACCGCTGCTCGACTGGCTGGCGGTCGAGCTCCGTGAATCCGGCTGGGACGTGAAGCACACCTTGCGCCTCGTGGTCACGTCGGCCGCCTACCGGCAATCGGATCGCGTCACACCGGAGAAGCTGGCCAAGGATCCGGAAAACCGCCTCGTCTCGCGTGGTCCGCGTTTCCGCATGGATGGCGAGATGATCCGCGATCAGGCGCTGGCTGCCAGCGGTCTGTTGGTGCCGAAGATCGGTGGACCCAGCGTCAAGCCTTACCAGCCGCCGGGTCTCTGGGAAGTCGTCAGCATGAGCAACGAGAAGTACCAGGCCGATACCGGCGACGGTTTGCATCGGCGCAGCCTGTATACCTATTGGAAGCGCCTGGCGCCCAACCCGCAGTTGACTACCTTCGACACGCCGACCCGCGAGCTTTGCACGGTGCGGCGGGAACGCACGAATACGCCTTTGCAGGCTCTGGCGGTGGAAAACGATCCGCAGTACATCGAGGCCGCGCGCCAACTCGCGCTGCACGCCATTGCCTCGACCGGTGATCCCGCCGGGCGGCTGGATTACATGTCGGAGCGTTTGCTCGCCCGCCCGCTCGATCAGCAGGAACAAGCCGTTTTACTCAAGAGCGTGCAACAGTTCGATAGTATCTACACCCGCGAACCCGCGGCGGCCGCTCGACTGGCCGGCAGCCCGAATGTTCCCACGCCCGCGCCCACTCCGGCACCGGTAGCCGAGCAAGCTGCGTGGACAATGGTGGCCAGTGAGTTCCTCAACTTGGACGAGACGCTCAACAAGTAAGCGCTCCGTTTTTCCTCTTCCCCCTCCATGGACCCGTTTGACCATTTCTGTCAGCAACAGTCTCGGCGGCAGTTCCTCGGCCAGACCGCCAAGGGCCTCGGCGGCGTGGCGTTGACGTCCCTGCTCGGCGGCACGTTTTTCTCTGCCTTGGCGCGGGCGGCGGCCACCGGCGATACCACCGGCTTGACCGCCGCGTTGCCGAATTTTGCGCCCAAGGCCAAACGCGCCATCTACCTGTTCATGGCGGGCGCGCCCTCGCAGCTCGACCTGTGGGACTACAAGCCGAACCTTAAGGCCATGTTCGACAAGGACCTGCCCGACTCCGTCCGCAACGGCCAGCGGCTCACCGGGATGACTTCCGGGCAATCACGCTTCCCCGTCGCACCGACGATTTTCAACTTCAAGCAGTTCGGCCGCAGCGGCACCTGGGTCAGCGAGTTGCTTCCCTGGACCAGCCAGATCGTTGATGACATCGCGCTCATCAAGACCGTCTGGACCGACGCCATCAACCACGAACCGGCGATCACCCTGATCCAGAGCGGCAACATGAACGCGGGTCATCCCTCGCTCGGTTCCTGGATTTCCTACGGTCTCGGCTCGCTCAACGAGAACCTGCCTACGTTCGTCGTGCTGACCTCGAAGTTCCGCAACATGCGCAACCTCCAGGCGATTTCCTCCCGGCTCTGGTCCGCTGGTTTTCTGCCGTCCGAACACGCCGGCTGCTCGCTGCGGGGTGGGGGAGACCCGGTCTTGTACCTGACCGATCCCGACGGAGTCGACCGCAACGTGCGCCGGGACATGCTCGACGGCGTCAACGCCTTGAACTCTCTGGAACACGACCGCATCGGTGACCCCGAAACCGCCACGCGCATTGCCGAGTACGAGATGGCGTTTCGCATGCAAACGGCCGTGCCGGAACTGACCGATCTTTCCGGCGAGCCACCCGCCACCTACGAGCTATACGGCGAGGAAGCGCGGGAGCCCGGTACGTTCGCGGCCAATTGCCTACTGGCGCGCCGCATGATGGAGCGCGGGGTGCGCTTCGTGCAGGTTTTCCACCGCGGGTGGGATCAGCATTCCTACCTGCCCGATAGCATGCGCCTGCAATGCGGGGACGTGGATCATGGCTGCTACGGCTTGATCAAGGACCTGAAGCAACGCGGCTTGCTGGAAGACACGCTTGTCATCTGGGGCGGCGAGTTCGGTCGCACGGTCTATTCGCAGGGCACCCTGACGCAGACGAATTACGGCCGGGATCATCATCCGCGTTGTTTCACCATGTGGATGGCGGGCGCCGGCATCAAGGCCGGCATCAGTTACGGTGTGACGGACGATTTCAGCTACAACATCGTGGAAAACCCGGTGCATATCCGCGATCTCAACGAGACGATCCTCAACCGGTTCGGCATCGAAGGGAACAGCTTCGCCTACGAGTACCAGGGGCTGGGTCAGCGTCTGGTCGGCGTGGAAGACGGCAAGCTCGTCAAGGGCATCCTGACCTGAGTCATTGGCCGCGTAGCGGCTGCAAAAAAGGTAGGGATCGCTCTCCGAGCGACTCCGTGACTGTCTGAATAGTTCGAGCACTGATGCGGCGTTTGCGCGGATGTAGGCGCGGCCAGACCAGACAGCTTCGGAGTCGCTCGGAGAGCGATCCCTGATACCGTCTCCAAAGTTAATCACCGGCGACGTGGGAAGGCTAGCCCGAAGCCTGCCCCAGCAGCCGCGTCGGCGGTGAATAACTTTGCCGCCGCGTCAAAAAGTGCTGTCAACGATTTGCGTTCGCCGCAAGTTAAGGGCGCTCGCATGGCCACGCCGCCAGGACAGTCCAGCGATCCGAGCTCCTCGAGAGCTTTGGGTAGATCACTGACTGGCGGCGCTTTGGCCTCTGCCCAGAAGTCTGAGAGAACTACATCCCACGAGGATCCTGTATCAGGTCGACTGGCGGCAGAGCCACGGCGGTGCGTGCCCACCACCTCCACTCCTCCACCCACCAAGCAAATGTCAGACTGGACTATCATCACGCACTACGCCGGCTTCGATTGGGCCAAAAACCAGCATGATATCATTATCGTTGATCGCACAGGCCAGATCGTAGCCGACTTCCAAATCGAACACTCCGGCCCTGGTTGGCAGAGCTGGCGCGAGCGCATCGCGGCTTATCCTGGCCTGGCCGTGGCCATTGAGACCAACCAGGGAGCTGCCATCGAGCAACTCCTCGCCAGCCACTGCACGCTTTACCCGGTGCAGCCAAAAAGCGCCCAACGCTATCGCGAACGCAAGGTGCCAAGTGGCAACAAGACCGATCGACTCGACGCCTGGAGCCTGGCTGACGCCTTGCGCGTCGATGGCCATGGCTGGAAGCCGCTCGCGCCACAGGACCCTTTGCTGGCCGAGTTGCGCTTGCTCTGCCGCGACGAGGTCGCCTTGATCGAAGAACGCACGGCTTTGATCAACCAACTCCAACAAGCCCTCTACGAGTATTATCCCACCGCGCTCGAGGCCTTTACCGACTGGAGCTCTCCGGCGGCCTGGGCCTTTGTCGAAGCCTTCCCCGCGCCGGAGCTCTTGCGCCAAGCCGGCCAGCGCCGCTGGGAGAAGTTCCTCCATGCGCACAAACTCTTTCGGCCTCAGACCGCCGCCGCGCGCCTGGAGAGTTTTGCACGGGCAGGCCAGTTTGGCGCCAGTGTGGCCGTCACCCGCGCCAAGAGCCGCCTGGCCCTGACCCGGGCGCGGATGCTGCGCGTGCTGCAGAACCAGCTCAACGACTATCGGGCGCAGATCGAAAAGCTCTTTGCCGAGCACCCCGATCATGATCTCTTTGGCTCGCTGCCTGGCGCTGGCGCCAAGCTCGCCCCCAGACTCTTGAGCGAACTGGGCTCCGATCGCTCCCTGTTAGCCGACGCCCAGGCTCTGCAGTGCCTGGCCGGCACCGCCCCGGTAAGCTATCAGTCCGGCCAAGCCCACCGCGTGCATCTGCGCCGGCACTGCAACAAACACCTGCGCGCGACGGTCCATCTCTGGACCGATCTGAGCCGGCGCTGCTGTCCTTGGGCCGACGTCTACTACCAGGCACTAAGAAAACGGGGCAAAAGCCACGCCTGCGCCCTGCGTTGCCTCGGTCAGCGCTGGCTCAAAATCCTCTGGAAAATGTGGCAGACCCACCAGCCGTATCTGGCAGACCTCCACACCCGTAACCAGCTCCAGCATGGCTCCTGGGTACTCAAACTTAACCCCGCTTAAACCCCCCTTCTTGATGCCAACAACTTCAATCAAAAATCAATTTGCAGCACAGAGAACATCTACCTCGCTTTGGAGCCGCTACGCGGCCTCAGATGCCGTCTTCGGCCACGCGCGCCGGGACGATGATCGCGTCCTTCATCCCGTGCAGCAGCTTCTTGTCGGGCGGGCAGACAGTTGCCAGGACGCCGCGCAGGTTCGCCTTCCCGCCGTCCAGAAAATAATACGGGCAGAGCCGGACCCGCCCGCGCATGATCTCGATCTGGCCGGTGGCCGGGTCAACGTACGGTTGATCCACCAAGCGTCCTTTATGGAAGCGCTGCAAGAGCATCGGATTCGTCCGAAACCGTTCCAGCGCCCGCTCGACCGCCCGCTGCCACTCGGCATGCGGCAAATCCTGGGCGAGATCCACGCCGCGGCTGCCCCAGGCGACTTCCGAATAGCCGCTGATCTTTAAAATCAGATCCCGCTGCCGCTGGCTGAACTTCCCCAGCTCGCGCCAATCGTTGATCTCTAAATCCGCCACCACCGCGTGATGCGGCAACGGCTCCGGATCCATGATCCAGGTGCGCGGGATCACCTTCTGCAGCTTGAGCCAATGGCGCTCGCTCAACTCCCGCCGCCAGAAATCACACAAGGGCCGCAGCCAGAAAAGCGCGAACCACATCTTCTCCTCCATGTAAGGCTTGAAGGGCGGGGTCACCTGCACGCCGCCCTCCCGGGCGTGCGCCATCAGCCAGTCGGCGGCCGGCACGTTCGCCAGATCGAAATGCTCGAAGAACCGATAAACATTCAGTCCATGCCCTTGGTTCCGCGCCTCCTCGAAATCCCGGCGCACCGGCTCTTCAGCGGTTCCCACCACCCGCCACGGCGTCTTCGCTGTCGCCCCATTCGCTGGCATCCGGCCGTTGAGTTGCTCGGCCAGCCATTCCATCTCCGGCCGGTAGGTGCCGGCCTCCTCGCTCACCACAATATCCCCCCCGGGGAAAATAGAGGCGAAGCCATCCAGCATGCCGCTGGCGCCGCCCACTACTTCATCCCCGAGCGCGGCGTAGGTCTGGTTCAACCACGCCGTTAGCCCGATCCCACCCGGCACGCTGTCGAGTTCGGCAATCGTGTACCCGGTTTCGGTCGGGATGATGTCCGGCCGGATGACCTTGGCGACCTCATCGCGGAAAATGCGTTCCCGGCTCAAGGCGACGAGCTCCGGCGGCTTGCCGGCGTCGAGATAAGCGGCGATCCAGGCGGGCTGCTTGCCCTTGACGCTGAGCTGGTACAGAAGATTGCAGGCGCGCTGGAAGAGATTGAGCCGGTAGCCGAGCTTTTCCAGTTCGTCGACGAACCCGGGGCTCAGCGCGAAGCCCCGCGGCGAGGGCAACCATTCCTTTTCCGCAAAGAGCCCCTCCGCCGGAAAGGCCGCGCGAATCCGGTCCACGCGTGCCTGATCCGGGCTCGGATAAGAGTTAACGATCATGCCGCATGCCGGGAGAGCGCGTTTGGTTAAGCCAGGAGCTTGAGCGCCATCCGCACGAGATCCTCGGCTTTCGGCGGTTCGCCACCCGTCTGATACGTCTGTTTGACCGCCTTGTGCGCTTCCACTTGTTTATAACCGAGCGAAATAAGCGCCAACACCGCGTCGCTGACCGCGATTTCCTCCGGTCCCGGCGCGTGGGCGCTGCTGGCGGCTTCCCAGGTCGCGGCTACGCCCAGCTTATCCCGCAGTTCGAGCACCACGCGCTCGGCCGTCTTCTTGCCGACGCCGCTGACCTTGGACAACGCCGCGATGTCGTTGCCGACGACCGCTTCCTTGAAGCGCCCGACCGTCATGCCGCTGAGCAGCGCCAGCGCCAGCTTGGGTCCAACGCCGCTGACGTTATTGACCAGCAGGCGAAACAGGTCCCGCTCCGGCACCGTCATGAAGCCGTAGAGGATGTGCGCGTCTTCCCGCACCTGCAGGTGCGTCAACACCCGGACGGGCGCGCCCGGCTTGGGCAGCCGGTCGTAACTGGAGAGCGGGATGAACACCTGGTAGCCAACGCCGCCGACATCCACGACGATCTGCGTGGGCAGCGATTCCGTCAGAATCCCTTGCAGGAAAGTAATCACGCCGGCTGGACAAGAAAGGCGGCCGCAGGATCGAAGACGGGAGCCAGGGCACCCGCTGGCAGGCTCAATCTTCCAGTTCTTCCGCCTTGCGGGCCAGCCGATTGGAGAGAATGAAGAAACTGGGCACCCACAGCCCGACGAAGATGGCCGAGCGTTCGCGGTGGCCCGTGCCGCCGTCCCGCGCGGTGAACCAAGTGATGATCGAGCCCAGGATGGACAAAAAACCGAGTGCCAGGCTGAGATCGGAGACCAACATTAGGTGCTGTTTGGTGAGCTTATAGTCGTCGATGTCCATGCCTCGACTGTTACCATTCTTTCGCCGCAAGTAAACGGGGTGAATACCCCTGGGTACGGCAGGCATCCGTTCTCGCGCCGCCATTGACACCTGTCTCCCACGCTGCTGTCATACACCGCTGACTTTTGCCAGCCATCCTATGAAAAGAATTCTGCCCGCGCTGATCCTGGTGCTCGCCCTCGCGGCGGGTGGAGCCGCGGTTTACTTCGTCCAAAAACCCCTGCACGCCGGGGGGGCGCCCATGGCCGCCACCGCCAATCTGCCCGGAGATACGCTGGCCTTGCTGGCCATCCCCGATCCCGCGCAGACCGCCGCGAACTGGAAAACCACCGATCTTTACAAGATCTGGACCGAGCCGGATGTGCAGTCCTTCCTGGCCAAGCCGCTTGCCCTCATCCCGCCGGACAAGACGCGCGACGATCTCCTCGCTCAGCTCGCCAAGGTGCAGCCGAAGAACCTGTTCATCGCCCTGACGGCGCTGGACGAAAAATCGAATCAGCCGCACCTGATCGGCGGGTTCCAGTTCCAAGGCCCCAGCAGCGATGTCGACCAACTCATCGCCCCCGCCAAGAACCGGCTGCGCCAACAGTATCCGGCCGGCAAGGCGGACCTGGTCAATTATCAGGGGCACTCGCTCGAGACGTTCGATACCGGCGACAGCGGCAACACCGTCGCCAGCGTCTACGCCGGCGATCGGTACCTCCTTTCCAATGATGTGGCGCTCCTCAAAGCCACGCTCGACCGCCTGGACAAACGCACGCCGGCCGGCACGCCTGCCCTCGACAAGGACGGCGATTTCCAGGCTGTTAATGCCAAGCTCCCGGCCGGCTACGAAACGCTCATCTACGCGCGCTGGCAGCCCTTTATGGGGCGGCTGATGGCTCTGGTCGCCGCCAGTGGCCAGACCATCGATGAAGAGGCGCGGACCGAAGCCGAGAAGGTGCGCGCGTTCGGCGCCACGACCAAGATCGAGAATGGCAAGATGCGCGACACGGTCTACACGCTGGCCCCCGGCCTCAAACAGGATGTGGCGCATCTGCAACTGGGCTCGGTGGCGCTGACGTCTCCGGCCACGCTGCTCTACCTCGCCGAGGTCATGCGCATCCCGAAGAAGCTGGATTTGCCGGGGGCCGGCGGCGCGAATGGCGCTGCGTCCGGACCGCTCGCGGTTCTTGACTCGATCGGCCAGCAACTCGCGGCCAAGGGAGTGACGCTCGACGCTGTCCGGGCGGCGCTCGGCGGCGAGTTCGCCTTTCAGCTCGATTGGCCAGCCGTTCGCGCGCAACCGACGATTCTCTGGAGCGTGGACGTGAAGGACGCCGCGGCCGCCGGCAAGCTGCTCGATGGATTGACCTCCATTCCGCTGGGGCAATCGGTCTGGGAAGTCAAACCGGGCGCCGGCTCGTTCCCGTTGCGCGTCCTGACGCTTCCAGGCATCGACGCGGTGCAGCCGGCCCTGACGCTGACGGCCAAGAATATCATTTTAGGGCTCAATCCGGCCAGCGTGCAAGAGGCTGTGGCTCGCGAGAGCGCCAATGGTCCAAACTTCACGCAAACCGAGGCCTATAAGACCGCCACCAATGAGGTGGCCAAGCCCAACTACGGCTTCTCCTACCTCGATGCGCGGACCCTGTTTGAACGCGTTTATGGCGTGGCGAAGCCGGCCGCGATCATGGGCGCGGCGTTCATGTATCCGCAGGCCAACGATTATGTCGACCTGAGCAAGCTGCCGCCGGCAGAGGCGATCTCGAAGCATCTTTCGCCCACGGTGATGTCCGCCACGCTCGATCCCCAGGGGTCGCTGGTGGAGTCGACCGGCTCAGTCACGTTTTTCCAGGCTGGGGCGACGCTGGCGTCGGCCTCGGTCGCGGCGGCCGTGCCGTTTTTGGGCAAGGTTGGCAATATGTTCTCCCCTGGACCAGGCTCGCCGGGGGCGGCCGCGACGCCAGATCCCGGCACCGGCCCGGTCGCCCCGCCCGCGCCGCAACCCGGTGCCACGCCGTGACTTGCGTCCTGGCAAGTGCCGGTTTGTGAAAAAAAAAACGCACAGAGCCCGTAAAGGTGTGGTATAACAAGGCCACCCTATGGCTATGACAAAGAAAAACGCCTTCTCGCGTCGCTTGCCCGATCTCGTTACCGAGGAACTGGTTGCCGTCCTCATGCAGAAGAATTCCTATGAGTTTAAGGAATTGTTCGATCTCGTGCATGCGAGCTTGCGCGCCCGCAACGCCGCGAGCGGCGGTGAGGAGATGCTCCGTTTGCGCGCTTACGAGAAGCTGCAGACCCTCGTTTCCCGCGGCATGGTCAAGAAGACCGGCAAGAAATACAAGGGCCTCGCGTCCCTTTCGAATGCCTTGCCTACCGTCCCGACGGCGCCCGTGGGTGTCGGCGCGGCCGCCGAGGCCGCTCCCGTGCCGGTGGCGTAAACGCTTGTAGCCGGCCTTTTAGACGCTCTTTCGCGTTGCAGCGCTCCACTGTGCCAACATGATCCGGGATTACCTGCCGATTCTGCTGCAAGCCATCGTCGCGGTGGGTTTCGCGGCCGGTGCGCTAATTACTAGCGTGCTGATGGGGAAAGTCGGCCGGCGTTCGCCGGTCAAGGATTCCGCTTACGAGTGCGGGATGGTCGCTGAAGGCGGCGCCCAGCCGCGCTTCAGCGTGAAGTTCTATCTCGTGGCGATGCTGTTCATCCTTTTCGATATCGAGATCGTCTTCATGTATCCCTGGGCCGTGGTGTACTCGGATATGATCAAGCGCAGTTCCGGCATCCTCTGGAGCATGTTGAGCTTCGTTTCTATTTTGACGGTTGGCTACGTCTACGCGCTCAAGAAGGGCGCCTTGCAGTGGAACAAATAGCTTTTGCGCGGAGCCGGAGGGGTCTGCGCGGTCAGTGCCCGGCGCGCCATGGTTCATCACATCGTCCTTTGTAAGTTCCAGGGCGGGACCGACGACCAATGCGTCGAGTGGATCATGCGCCAGACGCGGATCCGGCTCCTCAAGATCGCGGAAATCCGCACGATGGAATGCGGCAAGCGCATCGACGCGCTCAATGAATGGGGCTTTTTCTTCGCGGTCGATTGTGAATCGATGGAAAAACTGGCCGATTGCCATCACGACCCCGTTTACGATGCCTTCGTCCGCGAAGTCATCGAGCCGAACGTCGCCAGACAGTTGGCGCTCAGCTACGAAGTGGACCCGGACGTGGACGTCAGGTATTCCTGAAGGCGCGCCTGCAGGAAGCCGATCTCCTCGTCGTCCAGCGCAAAGGGCGGGGTGAACGACAGAACGTTGCCCTCCGCGCCGCCCGCGAGCAGGAGCAGTCCGTCGCGCAACGCGGCTTTGACGATCGGCACGGCCGGGGGCGCCGCGGCACCCGGCACCGTCTTCAGTTCCAACCCCAGCATCAGGCCGGCGCCGCGCACGTCGAGGATGGCGGGGGAGCGCAGTTGCTCGAGTGCCGTTTTCAGCCGCCGGCCCGTCGCCCGCACCGCCTCGGCCAGCCCCGGCTTGGCGTGCTCGGCCAAAGCGGCCAGCGCCATGGCGCAACCGATCGGGTGGCCCAGGTACGTGCTGGTATGGAGCGCCTCACCACCGGAGGGTGGCCACGCCTCCATCACGTCGCCTCGCCCGACGCAGGCGGAAAGCGGAAAGCCGCCCGTCAGCGCCTTGCCCAGGCAGATGATGTCCGGCACGACGCCCGCATGGTCGCAGGCGAACAGCGCGCCGGTACGATGGAAGCCCGTATAGATTTCGTCGGCTATTAGGAGGATCTTGTAGTCGTCGCAGATTCCTCGCAGCAGGCGGAGAAAGTCGAGCGGCGGGAACACTTCGCCGCCTCGGCCTTGCGCGGGCTCGACCAGGATGCAGCCGATGGGCCGCGTCTTGATCGTCTGGCGGATCTGCGTCTCCAGCTTTTCGAGACAAGCAGTTGAGCAATTGGGGAAGTCGCCGCCTTCGAGCCGGTACCCCGCCGTCTCGTTGAAAGGACAGCGGCAACAATAGGGGTAAGGCAGGATGGCGGCAAAATCCTTGAGCTGGGCGCGAAACGGTTGTTTGAAAAACGACAGCCCGCTCACGCTCAACGCGCCGTGCCCGAGCCCGTGGTAGGCGCCGCTAAAGGCGATCACGCCGGCATTGCCGCTGTGCAGAAGCGAGGTCTTGAGCGCCGCCTCGATTGCTTCCGAGCCGGAGCTGGTCAGGATCGTCTTACCCGGCGCCCCGAGCCACCGGCCGAAGGTCACGGCGCCCAATTCCTCGCAAAGCCGTACTTTCAACTCGGTCGGGTGCACGTCGCCCATGCCGTGGATCAGCTTCCCGGCCTGCGTGGTGATCGCCTGCTCGAGAACCGGCGCGTTATGCCCGAGTCCCGCCACCGCGAAAGCGCTGGTAAAATCCAGGAACCGGTTGCCATCGGCATCCCAGACGTTGGTGCCGCTGGCACGTTCCCAGAAAACCGGGAATTCCGCGTCCAGGTACGTGACGTTGCGTGACTCACTTGCCCGCAGCCTGGCCGCCAGCTCCCGCGAACGCGGCCCAGGAACTGGAGTGATAAGCTGAGGCAGCATTGGAACTCGGCAGCTCCCGAGCCGCGACTAACCACGAGTCTGCAGCGTCGGTCAGGGCTATTTCGCGGTGGGAGTCAGGTTGTCGCGCAGGAGCTTGCGCATGGGCTCTCCATATTCGTCGTATCTGGCGGCATCCGTCCACTCGCAAGAAAATGCGCCGTCCGGAAGCTGGATCTCATCCGGCTTTTTCGCGCGCAGGAAGAAAAAACGAAGTGTTCCAAGTTCCTGTTCTTGCGTGGGTCCGCCTTCGGCGTAGATGACCACCGCTATTTTCTGGTCGACAGCAAGCGGGCCTTTGTACGACTCGATTACCGTTGCGTAAGACGTGCGTGCCTTGCTGCTTGCCCTCGGTGGCGGCGTCAGCTTGTAGACACACGCCAGAACGACCGCGTCAATCTCCGGACTGCGAGCTTTGGTTAGCAGTTCCTCATCCGTATGGGCCATAAATCCATACTTATGTTGCGCCTGAAGGCTGCTCGAAAACAGGAGGAGCCAGGGCAGAAAGCAAGAAATCGTTTTCATGCAGCCTGTCAGGCGGTCTCCAAAACTCATGCGACACAGGTCACCTCAATGCCCCAGCCGCCCATACAGCGCCACGTAACTAGCGGCCGTGCGTGCCCAGGAGAATTTCCCAGCCTGGATCATGGCGTGTTGCCGCAGCGACTCCCAACGCTCCGCCGCCGCCACCAAGCTCGGCGCCCGATGCGCTAACACATCAAAAAGCGCCGCCTCGCCCGGCGCGTAGAAAACCAGACCGCTCCCGGCGTCGGCACTCGGATCGTAGTCCTGAATCACCTGCCGCAGGCCCGGTCCGGCCGGCAAGATCGGTACCGTCCCGTACTTGAGCGACCGCAAGAGCCGGGCGGTCAACCCCAGGCCGCGACCCAGGAAAAGTTGATAATCGGCGCCGGACAGCGCGAGGTGGATGGTGCGATCGTCCACCTCCCGCACGATGGCCAGTTTTCCGGCGTGCCGCCGCGCCGCAATATCGAAAGCGACTGCCGCCGTCGAATCCTCCGTAAACTGGCCCAGCACGACGCAACGCAGATCGTCCTCCAGCAGTTGATCGAGTTTAGCCGCCAACGCATCGAACGACACGTTTTCATGGCCGCTCGTGAGGTCCAGCAGGTAAACGGGCCCGGCCGGATTCTTGCCCAGGCCAACGTGCGCCAGCAGCACATTGCGGCAAACGTCCTTGCCCCCGAGCGCCGCAGGGCGGTACTTACGGGCGATCAGGTTGTCCTTGGCTGGATTCCAGGTTTGCTCGTCCAGCCCGGCCGGAATCCCGTGCAAACGGCCGGCGTGTTCCCGGAAGATCATGTCGAGCCCCTGGCCGTGCTCCGGCGTCTGCAAAGCCGCCCGTTCCAGGTCGCCCTCCGCAACGATCGCCGTGGAATGCAGGATGCCCGCCTTGAGAAAATTCACCCGGCCGAAAAACTCGACCGTGCCGGGCCGGAAATACTCCCAGCCAAGATTGAGCAACCCGAAATCGTCCACCGAAAACGTGCCCTGCGCCGCCGGATCGCCAATCGCCAGGACGCTCGTAAACGGCAGATGCTGCGATTGCATGAAAACCGGCGCGAGCGCCCCAGCCCAATCCTGGATTTGCACGATGTCCGGCGCCGGACTCAGCCGCCGCGCCAGTTCGACGATCAACTTCGAGAAGAGCGTCGCCACCCGCGCGCTCAGCGGCAAGGCCGGAGAGGTGGCGGCCCACTGGCCGAAAGTCGATTCTTCCTGCAAAAGGAAGAGCTGCAGGCCCTGGGGCGAGCGGGCCTCGCGCACTTCGACGATCAGGCGTTCCGGCCCCAGCGGCACGGTGATCTTGACGCCGGTGGCCTTGATCTTGAGTTCCGGCCACGCCTCCAACGCCGCCACGAGCGGTCCGACCAGGCTTACTTCGTGCCCGGCGCGTTGCAGGGCAACGGGCAGGGCAGGAATGGTCTGTGCGAGCACCAGGGGGTCCGTGGAGATCAGCGGCGTCAGGTCACTGGCGGCGAGAAGGATCTTCATGCGGGCGACTTTAAGGGAGCGGCGGGGCCGGGGGAAGCAGAAGGTTATCTTCCCCGTGGACACATTCTCCGGCGACGTAGGTCGCCACCACGTCGAGTTCCGGCGAGAGCAGCACCAGATCCGCGGTTTTCCCCGCGCCGAGAGACCCTAGCTGGCCCTGAATGCCCAGTGCCCGGGCCGGGTTCCACGTCGCCGCGCGCACCGCCTCGACCAGCGACATGCCCGCCAGCCGCACCAGGTTCGCGACCCCACGAATCATCGTGGACGTGCTGCCCGCCAGCGCCGTCTCATCCGCCGTCAGCCCGACGCCATCGCGCACGACGCAGTCCGCGCGGCCGAGCCGGTAGTTCGCGCCTTCGGGCAGACCGGCGCCGGCCGTGGCGTCGGTGACCAGCAGGATGCCATCGGCGCCCTTGGCGCGGTTGAGCAAGCGCAGCAGGGTGGGGGAGACGTGGTGTCCATCGGCGATCACCTCGCAGCGGATGCCCGGCTCGCTCAACGCGTATTCCAGCAGCCCTGCCACGCGCACGGGGCCGCGCCGCCGCGCGCCGGACATCGCGTTGAAGACGTGCGTAACGTGGGTCATGCCTGCGGCGAAGCCCAGGCGGGCGTCCTCATCCCAGGCGTCGCTATGGCCGCCGCTGGCGATTATTTCCTGCGCGCGCAAGGCGGCGATCAGTTCCAGCGCCCCGGGCAGCTCCGGCGCGAGTGTCATCTGGGTAATGACGTCCGCATACTCGAGCAAAGCCGTAGTTTCCGCAGCCTCAGGCAACCGGATTTGCGCGGGATCATGCGCGCCCGCCTTGCTCACCGCGAAATACGGTCCCTCCAGGTGCACGCCCAAGAGCCGTCCCAGCCCGGCGTGATGGCTCACCTGTCCATTCCAGACGCGCGCCGCGTCCAGCAGTCGCAGCAGATCCTCGCGCGGGGCAGCCACGCTGGTCAAAACCAGCGACGTCGTGCCGCCGGTGAGGTGGTATCCCAGGATCTCCGCAAACGCCTCCGGCGTCGCTTCCATGGCGTCCCGCCCCAGCGCGCCATGCACATGCAAATCGACAAACCCGGGCGCGAGATACCCGCCGCGCCCGTCGACGACCGGTTCGTCCCCGACCGCGATCGGCCCGGGCGATCGGCCGTCCGAGACCTCCAGGATAATGCCTTCCCGCAGGCGCAGCGCGCCCCGCGGGACCAGCCGATCCAGCAAAACCAACGTGACGTTCTGGATCAGCATCTCACTCCGGGATTATGGCACGTCCGCTCGGACCTCACCATCCCCGGCCCTGCGGGGCGCTCAGGAGCGCCGCGGGCCAAAAATTTCTACTTATCCTCGCGGCACCTACTGGCGGACGAATTCTATGAATTCATCATGCCTGGTGTGGCCGTCCAGGGTTCTCCCATCGGCGGAAAGTACCACGTAGTCGGTCCAATTCTTGGGCGGCGGATAGGAAAACTCGTAGTTGCGGCCGGCGTTGGTAGTCCAGGTGTACTTCCAGGTGCCATGCCTTCCTCCGCTGATGGAATGGTCGGCTGCCAGGGTCAAGCCAGAGTTGTTATGAAATGTCCAGGATCCGATCACGGGGTCGGGAGTACTCTGGGGCACGGCGGGAGCCGGGGGCCCGCTCACCGCCGGCGTTGCTGCGACGACCACCGGCGGAGGGCTCCACGCCCCGATCTGACGCTCGCTGGCGCGCTCCTGTAGATTAAGTGCCGTGATGCTCTGACGCAAAACGTTGGCTCTTTGCAGCCAATTGTTCTTCATGCTATCGACAAAGAAAGCGTCTTTATCCCGCGCTTCTTCCACGGCCTCACCGCCGCCCCGGGGTTGCGCCGCCTCGGAACTGCGAGTGGCAAGTGCTCCCCGCAAGGCCGCGACGGCATTTTGACGCTCGTTCATCGCGCTGATCAGCGCGTCACACACGTTTTGAGCCAATTGGAAGGGAGGCTTATGGCTATCGGCGGCTTTCACCATGCCATCGGCATAGCTGGCTTTCATGCTGGCCGGGAGCTCGGCTTGAGCGAACGCCGGTTGGCCCAATGGCGCGAGCGCCGCGGCGAGATGCGCGTCCACGAAAGGTTGCAAGCTGGCGGACGGGGGTGCGTCGGCGTTGATTTGCGGCGCCGCTTCAGCGGGCAGCGCCGGCGGCTCGCTGGCCGGTGTCGCGAACGGCCCGGGTGTTGGACTCGAGTGATGCTTTTTCTTCGCCTGGACCGGTGTGGAGAGCAGGGAAGCAGCGCAGAAAAGCAGGGACAGCTGCCACGCAAATGTCTTCATAAAAAAATGAAGGGAACCACGCAGGTTATGTCTGTGAGGGCATACCTGTCCAGATTTTTACCGCTGGCCTCGGGCGTTGCAAAAAGGCCGACCTGCCGCAGCCGGCGCGAGCGTCACGGCGTGTCGGCGGTTGCCTGGCTGGCGCCACTCCTAGGCGCGCTCAGCAGCACCCGCCCGACCGCATGCAGGTACGCCCGGGCGCTCGCCTCGATGACATCCGTGCTCGCGCCCTTGCCCGTCACGAGCTTGCCATCGCCGAAATCGACCTTGATCGTGACCTCGCCCAACGCATCCTTGCCGCCGGTGACGCCCTGGACGTGATATTCCACCAACTCGCCCTGCCGCCCGAGCACGCGATCAATCGCCTTCATAGCCGCATCGACCGCCCCGTTCCCGGGCGCCGAGTCCTGCCACGTCTCCCCCCCGTTTTCGCCGTCGGGACCGGCCGGTGCGCCTTTGCGCACCCGCACCGTGGCGGTCGGCACGGTCGTCGTGCCGGTCGTAACGTGGAGATACTCCAGTTCATAGGCGCTTTCACTGGCGCCCACGCCTGACGCACTATCCTCGACCAAAGCCGCCAGGTCGTCATCGTAGACGAACTTCTTGCGGTCGCCGACTTCCTTGAAGCGACGGAAAATCTGATCGATCTCGCCGGCCTCCAGTCCGTCGTGGCCCAGGTGGACGAGCCGCTGCACCATGGCGGCGCGGCCGGAATGCTTGGTCAGCGGCAGTTCCGTATCGCCCCAACCGACCTCGTGCGGATCCATGATCTCGTAAGTGGTGCGGTTCTTGATCATCCCGTCCTGATGGATGCCGGAGGAGTGCGCAAACGCGTTCTCACCCACGATGGCCTTCGACCGCGGCACCAGCAGCCCGCTCATGCGGGCAATCAGCCGCGAGCTCTTGACGATCTCGCGCGTGTTGACCTGCGTGCCCACGCCTCCGAAAACATCCGGCCGCGTCTTGAGCGCCATGACCACCTCTTCCAGCGCCGCATTGCCCGCGCGTTCGCCGATGCCGTTGATCGTCCCTTCAACCTGCCGTGCGCCGGCGCGCACCGCCGCCAACGAGTTGGCGACCGCCATGCCCAGGTCGTTATGGCAATGCACGGAAATGATCGCATCGTCGATGTTGCGGACGTTGGCGCGCAGATAGCCGATAAGTTCCGCAAACTGCTCCGGCACCGCGAATCCCACCGTGTCGGGAATGTTGACCGTCGTGGCACCGGCTTCGATCGCGGTTTGCACCATCAGCGCGAGGAACTCGGGCTCCGTTCGCGTGGCATCCATGGGCGAGAACTCCACATCCCGCACGAAGCCCTTGGCGCGCTGCACGCTCGATGTCACCAGCGGCAGGACCTGCTCCCGCTGTTTGCGCATTTGGTGCTCGAGATGGATTTCCGAACTGGAGACAAAAACGTGGATGCGGCCGCGCTCCCCGGCCGGCGCGACGGCGGCGCCGGCGGCATCGATATCGCCCGGCACGCAGCGCGCCAGGCCGGCGATGATCGGGCCTTTGATCTCGGTCGCGATCTGTTGCACCGCTTCGAAGTCGCCCTTGCTGATGACGGGAAAGCCCGCCTCGATCACGTCGACGTTCAGGCGGGCCAGCTGGCGGGCGACCTCCATCTTTTCGCGGAGGTTCATGGAAGCGCCGGGACACTGTTCACCGTCGCGCAAGGTGGTATCGAAAATAATGACTTGGTCTGACATGGGTAAGCTAAGAGTTAAGGATAAAAGCTGACGGAAGGAGTGAGCGTGCGAGCCTGGGGAGTGCCGGCCGCGGATGGAAATTCGCCACCTGCCCGCGTGAAGGCAGGCCGCCGAAGATCAGGCTGGTAGGAGGGAGAAGGGATGGCGGGGGGCCAACCCTAGCGGCAGAAGCAGCCCCAGGCGGCGCGAGCAAGCGCCGGAGCAAAGCACGAACGGATGGACTGCCTTCACGCTGATGATCTTAGGAGTCCTACTCGGAACTTGCAAGCCCGGTTATGAAAGCCTCAGAGGCCCGCGCGCTCAATAGATATAGGAGTCCGGCAACGTAAACGCCTCCTGGATGACATTGATTCGCGCCGGCGTTCCTGCCGCGAGCACCACTTCCACGATATCGAACCGGAACAGCACCTCGGGATTGTCCAAGAGCCGCAACCACGCCAGCGCCCCGCGCGTGATCAACTCCTGCTTCGGCGCATTGACCGCTTCCGCCGGAAAGCCGAACGCCACGCTCGCCCGCGTTTTCACCTCGACGAAAACCAGCGTGTCCCCGTGCCGGCAAACCAGATCCACCTCGCCGCGGCGCGGCCCGCGAAACCGCCGGTATAGCACCTTGTAGCCGCGGCGGCGGAGAAAACGCGCCGCCAAAGCCTCACCCTGCCGCCCCAACGTCTGCCGCGGGTCGGGCGCGCCGGCCGCGGACCGCGAACGGAAAACGCGGCTGCGCCACCGGGCTAAATGAGTAGCGATGGATCGGGCAAGGGCCATCGCGCGCCAGGATAGCGAGGTGATCGGGCGTCGCATAGCCTTTGTGTTGCGCAAAACCGTAGAGCGGGTACAGCGCGTGCCACTCCTCCATCAGACGGTCGCGTGTCACCTTGGCGATGATACTGGCCGCCGCGATGCTCAGGCTGATGGCGTCGCCATCGATGATCGCCGTGTGTTCGACCGGGAACGGATGCACCGGACGGCCATCGATCAAGACGTGCTCCGGCCGGCTCGGCAATGCCGCAAATGCGCGGCGCATGGCCTCATGCGTGGCCCGCAGGATGTTCAAGCGGTCGATCTCCGCCGAGTCGACAACCGCGAACGCCCAATCGATCGCCGGGTTCGTCGTGAGTTCAACGAACAGCGCTGCGCGCACCGCCGGCAGCAACACTTTGGAGTCCGTCAGGATCTCGTGCGAAAATCCGGCGGGCAGCACTACCGCCGCCGCCACCACCGGGCCGGCCAAGGGACCACGTCCGGCCTCATCGATCCCTGCCACGCGCAGCACGCGGCCGGTGCCCAGCAGCCGGGCCTCATGTTCAAGGTGCGGCCGCGGAGGCAGCACAATCTTGACTTTGACGCGCCCCTTCTTCCCCTTGGGCATGCGGCGCATCTGGCGCACCCGGCGCCCGGCTTTGCGCGGACGGCGGCTCACCGGCATGGGAGTTGGCCTTCTTACTTGGCTTCGCGGACGGCCATGGCGGACTTACCCTTGCGGTCGCGCAGGTAATTGAGCTTCGCCCGGCGCGCGGTCCCGGCTTTCTCCACCTCGATCTTGGCGATACGCGGAGAATGGATCGGGAAAACGCGCTCCACGCCTTCGCCGTAGGAGATGCGGCGGACGGTAAAATTCTCGTTCAACCCGGTGCCCTTGCGCCCGATCACGATCCCGGTAAAGAGCTGGACGCGCTCCTTGTCGCCTTCGATGACTTTCGTGTGCACCTTCACGCTATCGCCCACCTTGAAGGAGGGCGTGCTGGTTTTCTTCTGTTCGTTTTCGATGACTTCGAGAATGTGCATAACAAAGTGGGTATGCCTCAGGAGGAGGCGGTGCTTCAGAGCGAGGGGTTCTATCATGCGGCCCCGGGCGGAATGCAACCCAATTCTTCCGCGCCGCCGCCGCGCCAAAATAAACGTGTCCTCTCTGGCGCCCGGCACCCCCGGGTGCTAGAACTTCCCCCCCGTACCTGCAATGAAGTCTCTCCTGCTCCCCCTGTTCGCCGCCGTTAGTCTCAGTACCGTGCTCCGCGCGGCCAGCCCCAAGGAAGAACCGGTCAAGCTGCTGCCCGGCGTGACCCGGGACGATGTCGTCCGGCTGCAAATCTATCTCGATGAACAGAACTTCAGCCCGGGCAAGGTGGATGGCCAGTACGGCGGGTTCACCCGCACCTCCTGGCAACGTTACCAGGAGTCGCAGGGCGCCAAGCCCACCGATGTCTTCAACGCCAAAGGGGCTCCGTTCACTCTGATCGATCCGATTTACACCACTTACACGGTCACCGCCCAGGATCTGTCTTCGCTCGGAGACGTGCCGCATGAACTCTCCCTCCAGGCGAAGAACAAGGTGCTCCCGTACACCAGCATGCCGGAACTGCTCGGAGAGCGTTACCACGTCAGCGTCAATTTCCTGCGGGCGTTGAACGCTCCCAAGAACCTGGATCAGCTCAAGGAGGGCGAAACCGTTAAGGTGCCGAATATCGTCCCGCCGTTCTATCTGGATGCCGTAATCGCGCTTCGCCAGGACGCCGCCGATCGCGCCAAGGCCCGCAAAGCCGCGGCCAAAGCTCCCGGCGAGACGGGCATGCCAGCCGCCACCCCCGCGCCGGAAGGCCAGGCGGTGCCGGATATCGTCGCGCCCACGCCGGCGCCAGAGACTGGCAACCTGGATAACCGTCCGGTCCTGCGCGCGCGCCCAGCCGATAACGACCGCCTGGTCGTGCACGTCAGCACCGAAAACGATTACCTGGAAATCCGCGATGGCGAGAAACTGGTCGCCTGCTTTCCGGTGACACCCGGTTCGACCGCGATCCCGACTCCGAAAGGCGAATGGACCGTGCTGGAGAAGACGCTGCTGCCCGAATTCCGCTGGGACGAATCGATGCTCAAATCCGGCGTCCGCAGCAACAATTATTTTCAATTACCGCCGGGCCCGAACAATCCTGTCGGCATTGCCTGGATCGCTTTGAACCGGCCGGGCATCGGCATTCACGGCACGAGCGACCCGGACTCGATCGGCCGTTCGGCGAGCCACGGTTGCATCCGGCTTTCGAACTGGGATGCTTTCAAGGTATACGGCATCGTGGCCAAGGGCACCAGGGTCATCATTGAATAAGCAAGAGTTAACCGCGCGGTAACACAAAGGAGGAGAGATGTTTTTGGGCCTTCGCACAGTGGTCTATCATGTGGGTGACGTGGAGCGGGCAAAGGTATGGTGGACGGAGTTTCTCGGCCTGGAACCGTACTTCGACCAACCCTTTTATGTCGGGTTCAACGTGGGTGGCTATGAGTTGGGTTTGCATCCCGCCGAGACAGAAAACGGCGAGAGGATCGCGCCGGGCGCCTCCATCACTTACTGGGGAGTCGAGGACATCCAGGCCGCTTACCAGCGCATCATTGGCCTGGGAGCGGTGGAGCATCAGGTGATCCAGGATGTCGGCGGCGGCATCCTGGTGGCCGCGGTCACCGACCCGTTTGGGAACGTGGTCGGTTTGATCCACAACCCGCACTTCGCGCTGCCGTAACCCGGCGTTGGCTTGGCAGGCAGCGAAGCTGCCGGTCGTTGAAAAGGTAGGGATCGCTCTCCGAGCGACTCCGAAGCTGTCTGGACGCGCTGGCGGGTCAGCGCAGCCGCTGCGTGGTAGGCTGGTCTCGCAGACAGTCACGGACTCGCTCGGAGAGCGATCCTGAGAGCGATCCCTACCCTAAAGCCGCTCCGCGGCGCCCGGTCATGCGCCGCCGCTACTTTGTTTTCAAGCGCAAAACCGTCACCGAGTTCGCGGCGAACTCGTAAGGAAAACTCCGCGCCGCATTCCTGATAATAAACGTCCTCACCGCTGCCTTCCGCGGATTCTCCAGGCTGTTGACGTCGCTTAGCTGACCCGCCAAGACCTGGCCGGTCGCAGTCGCCGCGATTTCCGGCCCGCCCTGCACATCGATCTGCAACTGCTGCGGCTGCGCCGTCGTGTTCACCGCCTTGAGAATTACGTCGCCGCTTGCCAGTTCGCGGCTGGCTGTCGCAATGAGCGGCTCCGGCGCTCCCAGCGCGTCCTGAGCCTCGATGATCAGTTTGCCGTCCAGATAACAACGGATGTCCGTGCCCGCCACGTCCACGCGAATGTCGTACCACCGGCCTGTCTCGATCGCGCCGGGTACCTGCCCACCGAGGATGCGCTTTTCGCCGTCGTGCACTTTCTCAATGCCGTGCTGCCGGTTGCCCCAGCCGCCCACGTTGAAATCGAGATAATTGGCGTCGTTCCGGGCATGGAACCGGATGAGGAAACCCTCTTCGCCACTGATTTTGCGCGCCTTGAGCCGCACCGTGTAGTCACCCCAAGCCGGGTCGCCCGCCGTTGCCACGGTGTCGGGCTGGTCCGCCGCTTGGCGGAGCGCGCCATCCGTGCCTTGCCATTCGCCGCGGGTCAGATGCCAGTTGTCCAGCCCATGGGAAAAGTCGCTCCGGTACAAAACATCGTCGCCGTGTGTCACCTCCACGTCCTTGAACTCAGCTTGCGTCTTCCACGTGCCGACGCCGATCGACCCCTGCGGTTTCTCCTCGGCCGCCTGGGCAGCCGCGCCCACAAAACTCACCGGCAGCACCACGTCGCCACGATTATTGGAGAACATCGTTTCGGCATAATACGACGGCGAGCCGAAGCTGTTCAGCGCGTCGTATCCGATCAGATTGACCGCCCACTGCCGGCCGCCCGGGTTCACGTTGACGAGCAACGGCGCATAGCATTGCATCAGCACCACGTCCGAATTGCGTTCCAGCCCGATCATCCAGGCCGCGTCGCCCAACGCGGCGCGCAACGAAGGCGTCGGCCCCTTGGTTTCGGGGTTTTTCCAGGGCTGCGGCGCATCCTGCGAAGCCCACTCGCCGACGAAAATCTTGGGTCCGGTGCGGCTGAAATCGTCATAGTGGTGCACATCGCGCAGCATGCCTTCGTCCGAGCGATAAAAGTGCTGGTCGTAGACGTCCGGGGTCCGGGTTTTGACCGGCGCGGTGGCGATGATCTGGAGCCGCGGATACTTGGCCTTGATCGCGTCGTAGAAGCGGGTAAACCGCTCGTCGTAGCTGTGGGAGTGATCGAAGTTGTCCTCGTTGCCGATCTCCACGAATTCGAGCGGATAAGGCGCCGGATGGCCGGCCGCCGCCCGCTTGGCTCCCCAGGGGGTGCTCGCGTCGCCCGTGACGTATTCGATCTCGTCCAGCGCGTCTTGCACGAAGGGTTCCAATTGCTCCCCCGTCACGTGTTCGCCGCCGAGCGCAAAACCGGCGAAAACAGCCAGCACCGGCTGCATGCGCAGGTCCTCGCACCAACCGAGAAATTCGTCCAGGCCGAGGCCGTCGGTGGAATGATACTTCCACGGGCTGCCATGCCCGGGACGATCGGAAATCGCGCCCAACGTCTTCTTCCAATCAAAGCGTTCGGCGATGGTCTGGCCCTCGAGATAGTTGCCGCCGGGAAAACGGAGGAAGGACGGCGCCATGGCCGCCAGTTTTTGCATCAGATCGACCCGGTTGCCATTGGGCCGGTCATGGTAGGTCGGCGGAAACAACGAAACCTGGCTCAACCACACGGTCCCCTTCTGCGCTGCGGAAATCACGAACCGATTCGCTTTCGCCGGCACGATGTCGCCACTCGATAGCGTCACCGTGTAATGCTGCCATTCCCCGGTTAGAGCCGGACTTTGCGCCAGCGCGAAAGTGGTCGTGCCATCCTGGTTTTCCAGGCTGAGCGTGAGCGGCGCGCCGAACCCGGGGCTGCTCCGGGCGTAAAATGAGGCTTGATAATCCGTGTCCGGCCGTACCGGGAAGCCCCAGTAGCCGTCATTCGCTATGCCGACCCGTGCGCCCGCGGCCGTGGCTGTGATGTCGAGGCGCAGGCTGGAGGTCAGGGCCGTGGTGTTCACGGGTTGAGCCGCGTCCAGGTTCATCGTGCCAGCCGCGCCGTCCGCGCGAACCAGCGACCAGTGTGCGGTGGACGGCCCTTTGTCTTGCTTGAAGTCGCGGTTCTGGATCAGCTCGGCGTAAATGCCGCCGTCATAGGAGTAATTGATCTCCTCGGTCATTAGACCGTAAAGCACCGGGCTGATCTTTATGCCCGGTTGATCCGCTTTGATCGTGAGGTGGACGGGCGCCGTCTCTGCCCTCCCGGCTGGTAACCACATCGCCAGCCCAGACAAGCAGCAGGCTGCCAGGCGGCCGCTCGGAAATTTCATGCCTACGAATCGCCGCGCTCCGGCAGCATGCAACCGGATCAACACGGTCTTAATCCAGGTCCTCCGCGTCCATCGCGCCTTTCTTGTTCTTCAAGCCGCGCAGCTTGCCGTGAATGAACGGGTCGATCTCGCCGTCCATCACCGCCTGCACATCGCCGGTCTCCACTCCGGTGCGCAAATCCTTGACCATCTGGTACGGCTGGAAAACATAGCTGCGGATCTGACTGCCCCACGCCACATCGCCCTTCTCGCCATATTGCCGGTCGATTTCCGCGCGTTTCTTGTCCGCCTCGATTTGCATCAGCTTCGATTTGAGCAGCTTCAGCGCGGTCATCCGGTTCTTCATCTGGCTGCGCTCGGCCTGGCAGGCAACGACAATGCCGCTGGGTATATGGGTAATGCGGACCGCGGTTTCTACCTTGTTGACGTTCTGGCCGCCCTTGCCACCGCTGCGGAAGGTGTCCAGCTTCAAGTCGCGCTCGTCGATATCGATCGGCACGTCGTCCGGCAGTTCCGGGGTCACGTCGACGCTTGCAAATGACGTGTGCCGGCGCTTGTTCGAATCGAACGGCGAGATGCGCACCAGCCGATGCACGCCGCGTTCGGTCTGCAGGTACCCAAAAGCGTATTCGCCCGCGACCTTGACCGTCGCCGACTTGATGCCCGCCTCGTCGCCGAGTTGAATATCGACCACCTGGCGTTCAAAGCCGTGCCGTTCCAGCCAGCGCTCGTACATCCGCAGGAGCATCTCCGCCCAATCGCAGGACTCCGTGCCGCCGGCGCCGCTATGCACGGTGAGGAACGCGTTCGAGCGGTCGTTTTCGCCCGAGAGGAGTTGCCGCAACTCGAACGCTTCCAGGTCACCGCGGGTGCGGGCAAATTCCGCCGCGAAATCCGTGTACGCCGCCGCTTGCCGGCTGGCGTCGTCCTCTTCATCCGCCAGCAGCTTGAGCGTTTCCAGGTCCGCTACCTGGCCTTCAAGCGCCAGCAGCGGCTGAATACGAGCCCGCAACGCGGAGACTTCCTCGACCTGTTTTTGCGCTTGTTCCTTGCGGTCCCAAAAGTTGGGTTCCGCCATGAGCGACTCGATCTCGCTCAGACGAGTTTGCAGGGCGGGTAAGTCAAAGATACCTCCGCAACTGGCCGACGCGGGCCTTCAACTCTTCCGTCTGCAGGGTATTGGGATCGTCTGACATACTGCTTTAATTCAAAGGCACCGCATGCGCGGGCAGGGGCGGCGCGATCTGCACGCCGGCGGACTTTGCCGGTTCGACCCGCAGGATGGTCTCGCCTTCCTTCATCATCTCCAATTTGTCGCGCGCGATGATGCCGAGATATTCCGGATCATTCGTCAGCCAGTTGATCTCGCGTTCATGCCGCGAATGGATCGTGCGCTGTTCGTCGATCAAGCGATGCAAGCGCGCGCGCTCGTCCCGTTCATTGCGCTGCTTCTGCAACTCCGGCAGGAAAGCTCCAATGATGATTCCCACCGTCGTCAGGATCAGCAGGACCCACAACAAACGATTGATGCGCTGCCAGATGCTAACCGGCGGGCGCTCATATTCTTCGATATAGTAGCCCGTGCTCAATTACCGCATCTTACCGCCATAACGCGCGTTGTCACCCAATTCTTCTTCGATGCGCAACAGTTGATTATACTTCGCCACGCGGTCGGTCCGGCAGAGTGACCCGGTCTTGATCTGACCCGCGTTGGTCGCCACCGCAATGTCGGCGATTGTCGTGTCTTCGGTCTCGCCCGAGCGATGGCTGATGACGGCCGTATACCGGTTCTCCTTGGCCAGTTCTATCGCATCCAACGTCTCCGTCAACGTTCCGATCTGGTTGACTTTCACCAGGATCGAATTGGCGATGCCCAGGTCGATGCCCTTGCGCAGGAAGTCGACGTTGGTCACGAACAAATCATCGCCCACCAATTGGATCTTGTTGCCGAGCGCGACCGTCAGTTCTTTCCAAGTCTCCCAGTCACCTTCCGCGCAGCCGTCCTCGATCGAGATAATGGGAAAGCGGCTGACCAGATCCTGATAATAACTGACAAGCTCCGACCCCGTCCGGACCGAGCCATCGGACTTCTTGAAGCGGTAGACCTTGGCTTCCTCATCGTAGAATTCGCTCGAAGCCGCGTCCAGGGCGAGGAACACGTCTTCGCCCAATTTATAGCCCGCCAGATCGATAGCTTGGGCGAGCGTTTGCAAGGCATCGTCGGCCGAGCGGAAAGCGGGCGCGAAACCGCCTTCGTCGCCAACGGCGGTGGACAGCCCGCGTCCTTTCAGAACCGCTTTGAGCGAATGAAAGACTTCCACGCCGCAGCGCAACCCCTCGCGAAAACTCGGCAGGCCTTTTGGCATGATCATGAACTCCTGAAAGTCGATCGGGGCGTCCGAATGCGCGCCGCCGTTGATCACGTTCATCATCGGCACGGGCAGGACTTTGGCATTGGGCCCGCCCAGATACTTGAAGAGCGGGATGCCGAGCGCCGCCGCCGCCGCGTGGGCATTGGCGAGCGAAACCCCAAGGAGCGCATTCGCGCCGAGCTTCTTTTTATTGGCGGTGCCGTCGAGCTCGATCAACGCCGCATCCAGGGCCACCTGATCGAGCGCGTCCATCCCGCGCAAGGCGCCGGCGATCGTATCATGCACAGCCTCGACGGCTTTGCTGACGCCTTTGCCGAGGTACCGCTTCTTGTCGCCGTCGCGCAGTTCCCAGGCCTCGTGCTGACCGGTGCTGGCGCCGCTGGGGACAGCCGCGCGGCCATGCACGCCGGCTTCGAGATAGACCTCGACTTCAATGGTTGGGTTGCCGCGGGAATCGAGAATTTCGCGCGCGCGGATGTCAGTAATTTCGGTGAAGTCAGCCATGGACGTAGTTGATAAGAATGAGGACGTGCAAGGTGAAAGGTCCCGTGCCAAAAGTAAAGCGCGGGTGCAGACACGCCTGCTTGGCACGTGCGTCTCAGCAGGGGGACGCTCCACCTCGCTTCGAGTCAACCCGGCGCCCGACCGCCCGATCAGGACGCCGGCTGCTGATACGCCGCGATCGCCACGATCTTCGCCGCGCGCGACCCTTGGCCTGTTTCGCTCGGCAGTTCGATCGTCTCACCGACCCGATGCCCGAGCAGCGCCTGCCCGATCACCGTCAGATACGAGAGAATCGCCTGCTCCGGATTACCGTCCCAGGCGCCGAGAATAGTATATTTCTCCGCGTTGCCGCTCGCGATATCCTGCAAATCCACCACCGTGCCGATGGACACCATATTCACGTCCGGATTTTCGAAATTGGTGCCGCGTGAACGCGCCAGATCCTGCTCCAGTTCCGACCGGCGCCGGGCCAGCACCGTCTGCATTTCCTTGGCCGCCTTGAACTCGAAGTTTTCCCGCAAATCCCCGTAGCTGCGCGCAATCGAAATTTCTTCGATGTTCTTGGGAATCTGGCGGTTCACCAAGTCATCGAGCTCCAGCTTGCGCTTTTCGAGGCTGGACCAGGAAACGATCAGCGTCGTCGGCCGCTCTTCGCCGCCCCCGGTCAGCAGCACGTGCAAATCCGGGTGCATCTTGATTAGCCGGGCCATGAGCGAGCGCTTGTCCAGCTCCTCCAGGCTCGGAGTGGCCAGCAGCGCCCGGGCCGCCGCGCGCAATTCGCTGGGCTCCGCCTCGCCGAGCAACTCGGTGACGAGTTCGCGGTCGCTCGAGAGCAGATCGCGCAATTTGGTGCTGCGCTTGATATCGCTGTATTGGTCGCGCTCGAGCGCCGAGAGGATGGCGCTAAAGAGCCGCGGATTGGCAAAACTCGCGTACTTGGGATCGGCGCGCTCCTTGCAAAGCCACAACAGCATTTCGCAAGTGATCGAGTAATCACGGATGCACCGGTCGAGATAACCACGCAGATCATCCGTGCGGCCGCGGGTGTCGAACAGGCGGGCAATTTCGCCCACCACGCGGGCGTTGTGCGTCTGGGGCAGGAGCGAGAGGGCGCGGGAGGCCCAACGTTCCTCGCCGAGCGCCTCAGGCAGGCGATGCAAGGCAAAACGTTGCTTGGCGGCCGGCAAATCGGCGATGATTTCGCTCAGATGCGACTCCTCGTCGCGCATCATCGTCGTCAGGGAAGGCGACTCCTTGGCGGCCGGTAACGCGACCGCGTCGGCGATTTCATCCCGGGTGACGAGCAACTCGAAGGCGGCGCTCAGGTCGAGGCGCTGGTTGCGGGCCGCGCCCTGGCCGGCGGCGCTCAAAACCGGCGCCAACTGGGCTGGATCGTCCTTGAATTCTTCGATGCTCTTGTAGATCTCGTCGAGCGCCGCGAGCTGGCCCTTGAGTTGACGGGCCTGATAGAACTGCGCGAAGAGCGCCTGGTGCTGGCCGACGGCCTCATCGCGCATCTCGACGAAATCGGTTTTTTTCGCGGGAACGACGAAGCAGCCGTCCTTTTTCAACAGCTTTTTCGTCGCTTCCCACCACCGCTTGAATTCGGCGTCGCCGGAAAGCACGTCCGGGATGAGCAAGGCGGCGATCTGGGCGGCGGTGGCTTTCAGGCCCGGGCTGTTGCTCAAAATGGTGCGGACCAGCGCCACGGCATCGTCGGCGGCCAGCTTCTTGACGGCCGGAAGATCCGCCGCCTTACGGGCCAGGACGTGGTTGGGCGAAACGACTTTGAGCGTCTCGGCCGAATACTGCAACTGCATGGGGTGACTCTTGCGCGGCCCGAAATCGACCAGAATCTGGTTTGCTTCCAGGTTCCAACCGGCCACGCGGCCGAAGCCCCAACTCTTGTGCTGGCAATAGGTGCCGGGCTCCAGGGCGGACAGGGCGCGGGCGGCGGAGGCATTGAGCCGGCCCTCTTCCACGAGCTTTTGCAGCTCTGCATGAGTGTTGGCGGGGGCGGCAGGGGCGAGGGTGGACATAGGCTGAAATAGGTAAGGGGTTCACGATAAGGGCGGTCGGAACCTCGGCCAGTATAAAATAAGTTCGGCACTTTTGCCGGATGTATTTATTTTAGGGCTGGGATGTACTTCTTGATTGCTCAACCTACCAAAAACAGGTTAAAAGGAAAGCTCGCGATGAAAACCCTCCTCTGCTCGCTCCTCCTCGCCGCCTCCACCCTCCCTGCCGCCGTGTCCGTGCGCGCGGATATTCAGGCTCCGCCGATCAGTGAGCAAGGCCCGACGCGCAAGCTGGGCCGCGGGTTCGCCAACCTTCTTTTTGCCATCACCGACTGGCAAAACACCATTGCCACGGTCAATGATGACGAAGGCAACGCCGCCATCGCCTACGGCTTCATCAAGGGCGGGGGCCGCTTCTTCGAGCGAACCGGCGTCGGTTTATTTGAAATTGCCACTTTCCCGTTTCCGACCAATAAGGGCAAATATACGCCGATCCTGCGCGACGAGGTCCCGTGGATCTACAGCGGGTTCGAAGAATTTCCGCCCGAGTTGGGCTTCGAGAGCCGGTACAATTACGTGCGCTGAAGAACGCGCCTGAGCGCGGCCCGTTTTGCTGGACCGCCTGACTTGCAGAGGTTTTTAGTGGCGTCCCATCAGCTCCGCATTGACGACGTCGCTTTCGGCGGCCGCGGAGTGGGCCGCCTCCCGGATGGCCGAGCGGCCTTCGTCCCGTTCGTGATCGCCGGCGAGACCGTCGAGGTCGAACTGGTGCGGGAAAGGCGCAACTACGTCGAAGCGCGGCTGCTGGCGGTCCTGGCCCCGTCCCCCCAGCGCGTCGTGCCGCCCTGTCCCTATTTCGGCCGTTGCGGCGGTTGCAGCTATCAGCACATGGCGTCCGCGGAGCAGTTGCGCGTCAAGGAGCAGCAAGTGGCGCAGGCTATCCGGCGAATCGGGAAATGTGCCGGCGTCCCCATCGAACCGGCCATCGCCTCGCCCCGGAACTACGAGTACCGCAATCGCATCACCGTCCATTTCGATGAGGACGACGCTGGCTTCTACGGCCAGGGCGACCGCGAGATCGTGGATGTGGCCCGCTGCATCATCGCCGAACCGGCCGTCAACGCGGCGCTGGCTGCGTTCCGGGCGGGTTCCCGGGCGGGCAGCGGGCACCGGACGCTGCGTTCCCCAACGACGCCGCGCACGTTTCAGCAAACGAACGATGGCGCGGCCGCCGAGCTATTGAAACTTGTCTCCCGACTCGCCGGTCCCGGCGGCGAACGGCTGATCGACGCGTATTGCGGCACCGGCTTTTTCTTGAAGCACCTGCGTGAGCGTTTCGGGGAGGCTGTCGGCCTGGAATGGGACCGCTGGGCTGTCGCCGAGGCCGAGCGCGACCAAGCCGCCAACGAGCGCTATCTGCGCGGTGACGTGGCGCAGCATTTGGCGCAGGAGTTGGCAGCCGGTCCCCTGGCCGGCACGCTGGTTATCCTGGACCCGCCGGCGGAAGGCCTCAGCGCCGAGGTTTGCCGCGCGTTGGAGAGTCATCCCCCGGCGGCAGTGATCTATGTCTCGTGCAATCCCGCCACGCTCGCCCGGGACATCGCAGTGCTGACGAATACCCTGCAGCCGGTGCGGGTTTATCCCCTGGATATGTTCCCCCAGACCGCCCAAATTGAAGTGGTAGCGCACCTGAAAAGCAAAACGGCCACCGGCAGTTCGCCGGTGGCCGCTTGAAGTCGCCGCGTCTTTCGCTTACGCCGCGGGCAAATTCATTCCCGACGGGAAGAACAAACCGCTGGTGGCGCCGCGCGCGCCATAAACGATGTTCAGGACCTGGCGAGCACTCCGGGAGTAGGCGATACCGGCCGCGTTCGTCGGCACAATGTTCGCATTGCCGTGACCGTCGACCACACCCTGGTCTTTGTCCTTGTTCGGGTTATCGAGCGAATCCCGCAGATCGGAAATCTGCTGCGCCGTGGTTTGGGCAGCGGAACCGGCCTCGAAGATCTTGGTCCGGAGCAGCGAGGCATGGTAGCCCTCCACGGCCAAAATACCCGCCGCCGCCGCGAGAATCGCTTTGGACGTAAGCAACGGCGCCGCGCCGTGATACGCTGTGACGCCCACGTCTTCAAAGATGAATCCGCCGAGGAGAAAGTTGGTCTCGCTCATGAAGGGGTCGAACGTTGCACCAATGTTCGCCGCGGTGGCCAAGGTATTGAAGCTGGTGAACAGGTCCAGATTAGGAATAGCCGCCGGTACTCCGATCTCCTGGATCGCCCCGCGTACGGCAATCACATGCGCGAGTTCATCCGCCGCGATTTCGTTCGCATACTGTTGGATCGCCGGTGTTTCGAACGGCACCAGCGTGCTCGTCGTTTTGGTGACGGTGGTGCCTTGCGTGCCGAAACCGTCCAGCCCGGTGGCGTTACGCTGCGCGAGCGTCATCCCGGTGGTGCCCAGGCTGTAGAATTCAGCCTCCAGGTATTCCAGGTTCAGGGCGAAGTTCAGGACGTAGTAGTCCAGTTCGTCCGCATCATCGAGGCCGGCGGTGGGCGCGGTGGTGGCGCCCAGCACGGAGCGGGCTCCGATCGTCAAGGCCGGGATCAGCGCCGCTCCAGCGCCGGTCGCCAAAGCCCGGCGTAAGAAGCTGCGGCGGTTGATAATGCCGGAAACTAAGTCGTTGCTTGTGTCAGTGGGATTCATTGGATGTGTTAGTAAGTGTCTCTTTGTCGCTGCCGAGCCCAAACCCAAAAAAGCATCCAGACGGGCGTTTGTGTTGGTCAGCTAATTCGCGCGTTTTCGCCCCGTGGATGCCTATTTGCGGAGTTATCCAGCGAACTGTTTAGTGGCCGGATCAAAGCCAAAACGCGCTCCCAACAAACTGCTGCTCCCGCCCGTCCTGGGCTACCCGGTGGCAAGGCCGGACCCTGGCATTGGCGCAAGTGGCTGGTCACGTTGATGATATTGTTTTTGGCCGCGCCGGCCGTGGAGGTTTTGACCATCCGCTTCGTCGATCCCCCGGCCACGCCGCTGATGGCTATTCGTTGGCTGCAGGATCGCGCGGCCGGAAATCCGCATCCGCGTCTTTTCTATGTCTGGCAGCGCTGGGCGGCGTTGCCGCCCGCATTCCTCAAGGCCGCCTGGGTTTCCGAGGACCAGCGTTTTTTCCAGCACCACGGTTTCGACTGGATCGAAATGCATCACGCCATCGAGCGGGCGCGAGCCACCGGCGGCGACCCGCGGGGTTCCTCGACCATCACCATGCAATGCGCGCGTTCCCTGTTCCTTTGGCAAGGGCACTCGTATGTCCGCAAAGCTCTGGAAGCCTATTATACCCTCTGGATGGAGGCACTGCTCTCGAAGCGCCGCATCTTCGAGCTGTACGCGAATGTGGTGGAGCTGGGCCGGGGCGTGTATGGGGTCGAAGCCGCCAGCCGCTACTATTACGGCCTTCCTGCCCGGCGCCTCTCCGGCGATCAGGCCGCGCTGCTGGCGGCGATGCTGCCGGCCCCCCGCCGCTGGGACCCCCGCCATCCCACCAAGCGGCTCCTGGCTCGCCAACAGCGGATCTTGCGGGATCTGCCCACGGCGCACTGGCCCGCTCCGTAGCTGGGCGGAGTTTTGGCGGGCCGCCGCCGCCGCCGCTATTCAGCTCTGGGAACGAGACAAGCATTGAAGCTCCCCCGCCGCTGTGCCAGATTTCGCCGAACGGTGCGGCACCACGCTGGTTCCGGCCGGTGATACTTCCGATGAGCGACCTGGCCTACCCCCGAGACGTGGCCGCCTACATCCTGGGCCGTTGGCCCGGGATGCTTGGGAACCCGGCTGCCGTCCCAGCCCACGGCTACGAGGACGCGCCCAGTGTTCAGGCCATCGAGCGGATCGTGCATATTTGTTATGAGGCGAGTTTGTTGCGCGAAGAACTGCGCCCCGTCACTTTCCGCCTCATTCTGGCGGAGCCGGACCTCTTCCCGGTCGACCAAGGCCCGCCGGATGGCCTGCATTGCCTGCGCTTTTCGGAAACGCGGCCTTTCAATGCCCTCGAGACCCGCCGCCTCTCGCCTGCCGCCAATTTTTACCGGTCCCTGATTGGAGTGTGCCTGGATGACAAACGCGAAATGCCGCGCATTTGGGGCATTCTCCACTCGGGGCTCCGCTGGTTGCAAAACGCCCACGGCGGTCGCGGCCGTCCCCAGACTTTGCCGGCGGCGCTCGTGTTGAGCGTCACCGGGCCGGGCCGGCTGACCGTCGGCTTCGGCTCGGAGGTCGTGGCGCGGATGGAAGGCGGCCGGATTGCGGGTCCGTCCTTGAACGTCTTCGAAGCTGCCTGGATGCGCGCCTCGTTCGATCCCGTTCGGGCGGAATTGCTCGCCTTCCACGACCAGGCGCGCAGTACCGCGGGGGTCCCGTGGGCCACCCTGGACCCAATGCTGATCCGGGTCATCTCGCAGCACGCCATCAAGCGGCTGATCTCCGCTCTGCGCGGTGCGCACCATGGCGCTACGATCCTGCTGCTGCCGCCGGAAATGGCCGAGACCGGCGACGAAGTGGATCGCTACATCAATTTAAAGTACCGCTTCGAGGTTGGCGAGCCGCGCCAGCGCTTCCGTACGCTAGTCAAGCGGATCATGAACCGGGTGGCCGAAGTCCACGCCGGGGCGAGCGGCCCGGTGGGTTGGGCCGAGTACGCCTTGAGCACGGATGAATGCCTGGCCGCGTTCGACGAAGCCATCTTCGAGATGGCCTACCTGGTGGCCGGTTGCGCGGAGGTCGACGGCGCGGTGGTGTTGACCAAGCGCTTCGAGTTGCTGGGCTTCGGGGGCGAAATCAGCGGCGAGTTGCCTGGAGTAGTCACCGTGCGCAAGGCCATGGATCTGGAGGGAGAGATCGCGGAAGAAGAGTTCACTGAGAGCGTTGGCACCCGCCATCGTTCCGCCTACCGGCTCTGCCTCGCGGTGCCGAATATGATCGCCATCGTGATCTCTCAAGATGGCGCTGTCCGCTTCGTCACAAACCGTGGCGGCGCGGTGACTTATTGGGATCAATCCTCCACCACGTCGCTCGATGTGTAGCGGAGCCCCGGCCGTCCCGGCTCCAACCAGGCCTTGAAGCTTTGCCGCCGGCACTCCTGCGCAATCCGTTGCCCCGCTGGCGCGGCTTCAATCTGCTGGAGATGTACACGGCGCGCAGCCTGGCGCCTTTCCGAGCGGACGACTTCCGTTGGATCGCGGATTGGGGCTTCGATTTTGTCCGGCTGCCGCTGGCTTACCCGCTCTGGATCAAGCAAGGCGATCCGGCGCAAATCGACGAGTCGGGTCCCGCTCTGGCCCGCCTGGATCGCGCGGTCGAGTTGGCCGTCCAGCACGGGCTGCACGTCTGTTTGAACCTGCACCGGGCCCCCGGTTATTGCGTCAACGCCGATCAGCCGGAGCCCTTCAACCTGTGGCGCGATGCCGCCGCGCTCGACGCTTTTTGCGAGCATTGGCAGAGCCTCGCCCGCCGTTACCAGGGCATATCCCCTCCGCGGATGAGCTTCGATCTGCTCAACGAGCCGCCACCGGTCAGGCCGCGCCTCGTCGCGGGCTTCACTGGCGCCTTGACCCGGGCGCGCCACGCCGAGGTGATGCGAGCCGCCGTGCACGCCATCCGGCAGGTGGACCCGGCCAGGCTGATCATTCTCGACGGGCTCAACCACGGCCGCCTGCCCTGCCCCGAGTTGGCGGATTTGCCTAATGTCGCGCAAAGCTGCCGGGCCTACGAGCCGCTGGCGCTCAGCCATTATCGCGCTCCCTGGCTGGCCGGTGCGGATCGTTGGACTCAGCCGGCCTGGCCGTTGCCGTCCGGTGGCCGATTCAGCCGCGACTGGAACCGGGCGCGGCTGGAAACGGCCTTTGCGCCGTGGCTCGCCCTGCTGGCGCAAGGCGTCGGCGTGCATTGTGGAGAGGCGGGCTGTTATCACCACACTCCGCACCCAATTTTCCTGGCTTGGCTCGACGACGTGCTTGCGGTTCTGCGCGAGCGCGAGATCGGCTGGGCGCTCTGGAACTTTCGCGGCGACTTCGGCTTGCTCGATTCTAATCGCGCGGACGTTAGCTATACTAATTGGCACGGCCATCAACTCGACGGCGCCTTGCTGGCGTTATTGCAAGCGTCTTAGGTCTAGAGCGATCTAAATAATAAGTAGCCGCCGCGTAGCGGCTCCAAAAAAGGTAGGGATCGCTCTCCGAGCGACTCCGTGACTGTTTGGAGAACCCCAGCTAACGCACATCGGCTGCACCCGAGCACGCGCTCTTCCAGACAGCTTCGGAGTCGCTCGGAGAGCGATCCCTACCGTGACTACAAGCGGCGGCTTCGCCGCCTGCCGGACCAACGGAAAAGCTACAGATTTGCTGAACAATGCTCTAGGAGACGGGATATTTACCCACGCGGTCGAATGGCATCGACCATTGCGCCCAGGCCGGGCTTATCTTCAAACGCCTTGTCGGTATACAACGTCGCGCACTCAGGATGTTCCTCCTTGAGTTGACGGTATTCCTTCCAGGTCTGGTCGTAATCACTTAACAAAGCGTCGACCGTTGCCTTGTCCGCGTCGGGGTCCAACGCGGCAAGTTGAAATCCATCCCGGTAGATCCGATACACATCGGCGCCGTACTCGGCCGATGTCACGACATAATCCTTGGTCTTGAGATCAGGGAAGTTGATCTCTTTCGCCAGCGCCACGATTTGCTCCCACAGGCGGACAGCCTCGTCTTTCTCCGCCAGAACGCGCTGCCGCGCTTCTCCCGGTGAGGGCAGGGGGGGCTCGCCCATGTACTGGTCACGCGTCCACCAGGGAGAGATGTCGTTGTGCGTGGAACGGATGCCACGGTAAACCGCGTCCGCCGAGAGCAGGCAGAGTTGGCGGAACTTCTTCGTATTATCCGTGTCCAGCTTGAGCACGGTAGTACAGTATTCATCGAAAATGCTTTCCTCGCTTCGAGCCGGCGCTTGCGCCCATTTCGCCAGCACGTAAACGTTCAAATCACACCACAATTCATTGGCGATGTAAGGACCTTTCCAACCGCCGCCGCGGCTCCAGGTGGATAAGCCGGCAATCAGCGGATTGGACCAAAGCCTGCGCAAGCTCTGCCCAGGTGTCTCTTCAAAGCCGTCAATCACACCGTGCGCGATGTAATTAGGATAGGCGCCTTTGCCCTCATACTCCCGTTGGCACTGCACTTCGACTAGCTGCCGATGCCGGCCGATGCCCAACACCTTGCTAAACGGATCGCCTCGATGAAAGTCCCCTTCGCAATGCTTGACCACGATAAAGAGATTCGGGTCGGGCTCGACGCCGTCACTGACCTGTAAATACTTGCTCTTGTCCGTATCGAAGCTCAGCCAGGAGCGGAAGAAAACCTGTTTGTGCAACTTAACACACACTTCATCCCGCAAGAGCTGCATGAGCGGGATAATCGTCTTGGCCGGATCGGCCTTGTCAGCGATGGCTCCCTGATGATACGGCGCGCCTTGCAAATAAGTCTCCCCAATCCGCACCACCAGGCCGTCTAACTGCGGAAAACGTGCAAACATTTGCTCGATGGCCGCCCGCAGGTAGCGCTGGGTCTCGGCGTTGGATATATCGCCAAAAGTCCTTCCCAGATCATATTTCTGCACCAAACGCTGAGGAAAAATCACCATGTCAGTATGGCAATACACCTTCAGTCCAGCCGCTTTGGTGGCGGAGTATAGCTTGTCCAACTCCGCCGCCTTCGCGTCCACCCAGGCGCGATCCGGTGATCCAACCGGCAGGATCGCGGGATCAACCGAGTCCCAGTTGATGCCGAACTGCGCACTCTGGAAGAGTTCAAACACCTTTCCCGTGTAGCCGAGGTTTTTAAGGAAGGCAGGATCGTTGTAATGCGTGTCGAACGGCGCTTCGCCCGGATTGTTGTGCACCATGTCGAGCAAGATCGGCTCGGTTCCAAATACTGCGCTGCTCGCGCAGCACAGGCAGAGAAGCGCAAAGACCAGGGCTTTCATCGCCAGAGCTTGCCACGCGCCTTAGCCCCGGACAACCGCCTCCTGCGGCGATTGAAACTGAGGATGATTGAGGATCGCGGCCTCGAAATCTGCCTGGTCCTGTGGCGGAATCCACACCGGGACCTTGGCTTGGGAGCGGCCCCAGCGCGCCAGCCAATCGGCGCCGAGCAGATTCGTCTGACCGGACCACCCCTCCGGCGTGAAGGCCACTGTTGATTCCAGCCGATCTCCGCTGCCATGGCCTCGGCCGACAAAGAAGCTCGCCGCCAACAAGCTGGCGCGCACCGCGGTCGACGCCGAGTAGGTGATCAGTTCGACATCCCGCTCGGCGCACGCCGCGAACACCTGCCGGAACGCTGCCAATGTCCACAGGCGGTCATCCGAATTGCTCGAGAACGCATCGTAGAAAATCAACTCCGGCGCCGGCGACGAGGCGATATTCTCGAGAAAATCTCCAGCCAGCAACTCCCAGCTTAGACCTGGGAACTCCCGTGAAGCCCAACTTCCATCTTGCAAGATGCCGGCCGGTCCACTGTGGCGAAGATACGGAAAATCCCGGTTATAGAGCAGGGCGAGACGCAACGCATCCAGGTCGTTTTCGAAGCTGACGATACGCAGCGGACGCACGCGCTCGCCGGCAGCCGCCAACGCTTCATAGCAACCGATCGCCGCCATCGCATTGGCCGCCGCGCCGAGTCCCACGTCCCAGAGGATCAACGGCTCGTTGCTCCCGGCGCCGCAGTGAGACAGGCGCTCGGCCAGACGCCCTTGCTCGACGTACAACCGGCGCGCTTCCTCTAGCGGCGGCAGGCGCGCGTGCATGGTTTCCCCGGAGGAAATCTGCCGGATGCTGGCAAAACCCGCCAGGGCGTCCACGACTTCGTAGTCGCCCAGCCGGCGCGGCTTGACGGGATTCGCCACGGGGTACAAAGACGGGTTATCGAGATCATCCTCGTGCAGGAGCAGCCGTTTTTTGTGATAGAGCTCCAGGAACCGGCCGGCCAGAATGCTCGCGCGGATCTCCCGCAGCAACCGATGATAGAAATAGAGGTTGTGCTGCCCCAGCAACTGCCACCCGAGCGTCTCCTTGGTTTTGGTGAGATGATGCAAGTAGGCGCGGGAATAGCGGGTACACGTCGGGCATTCGCAGGCGGGATCCAGCGTGTCCGTGGCAAACTTGTACACCCCCCGCCGCAATTGCAGGTAACCCCGCGAGGTGAAAGCGCCGCCGCGCTGTGCCACCTGCGTCGGGATGATGCAATCGAACATATCCACCCCGCGATGGACCGCTTCCAGGATATCCAGCGGGGTGCCTACGCCCATCAGGTAACGCGGGCGATCGGCCGGCATCAGATCGGTCGTAAACGCACAGGTGTCTTCGCGTTCGGTTTTGCTTTCGCCTACCGCCAGTCCGCCGATGGCAAGCCCGTCGAAGGGCATCTCGGACAAGGCGAGCGCACTCTCCCGGCGCATTTCCAGATCCAGCGCGCCCTGGATAATGCCGAACAACGCTTGCGGCGAGTCGCCGCGGGCGGCCAGACTGCGTGCCGCCCAGCGATGGGTGATCCCCAGCGCGGCGCGGGCCGTCGCGGCGTCCGCGGTCGAGGCGACGCATTGGTCGAGCGCCATCATGATGTCGCTGCCGATGGCCCGCTGCGTCTCGATGCTCAGTTCCGGGCTGAGCAGGATCGTCCGCCCATCCGTATAGCTTTGAAAGACGGCGCCGGCTTCCGTCAGGGATCGCGAATGCGGCAGCGAGAAAATCTGGAAGCCGCCGGAATCCGTCAGCACCGTCCGCGGCCAACTCATAAAGCCGTGAATCCCGCCCAACCGCCGGAACACTTCCGCGCCGGGGCGCAACAGCAGGTGATACGTATTGGCCAGCAGAATCTGCGCGCCGGCGTCCTCCAGGCTTTGGGGGAGCTGCGCCTTGACCGTCGCCTGGGTGCCGACCGGCATGAAAAGCGGTGTTTGCACGACGTTGTGCAAGGTCGCGAACGTCGCCGCGCGGGCCCGCGATCCCGCCGCCTGGGCCTCGATGCGAAAATTCAGCCGGTTCATCAATCTGCCCCCACTCTCCGCCGCGAGAAAAACATGGAAAGCTAATTTCGACCCGTTAAGCTGGCTGCCAACCCATCTCCCCTCCCGAAATGCTCACCACCACACCCCAGACAGAGTCCTCCGCCGATTTGCCCATGACCGGCGCCAGCCAGAGCTACAGCCGGCCGTTTGCCATCATGACGGTGCTGTTCTTCCTCTGGGGCTTCATGACGGTGTTCAATGACATCCTCATCCCGCGCTTCAAGGAGGCCTTCGCGCTCACCTTCTTCCAGGCGATGCTGGTCCAATTCGCGTTTTTCGGCGCCTATTTCGTTGGGGCTTTGCTCTACTTTCTCATCTCCGCCACCACCGGGGACCCGATTGCCAAGATCGGCTATAAAAACGGCGTGGTGGTTGGTCTCCTGATTTCCGCCCTCGGCAGCGCCTTGTTCTGGCCGGCGGCGCAGATCGCCTCGTACCCGCTCTTCCTGCTCGCGCTCTTCATCGTGGGGCTGGGGTTCGCCATGTTGCAAATTGCCGCCAACCCTTACGTGACGATCCTGGGCCCGGAGCGCACGGCTTCCAGCCGATTGAACCTGGCGCAAGGCTTTAATTCGGTCGGCACGACGATTGGGCCGCTCGTCGGCGGCTATCTGATCTATCAATACTTCGCCCGCACCGGCGCGCATGGCGCGGAATCCGTCCGGGTGCCGTACCTCGTCTTTTGCGCGGTGTTCGTCGTGCTGGCGGGGATATTTTTCTTTATCCGCCTGCCGGATGTCGGGGCGGAGAAAATCGAGTTCGGCGCCGGCGCCCTGAAGTATCCGCATGTGGTGTTAGGCATTCTGGCGATCTTTATGTACGTCGGGGGTGAAGTTTGCGTCGGCAGCGCCATCATCAACTTCCTGCACCAGCCGTCCATCGCGGGCTTGGACGCGGTGGCCGCCAGCAAGTACGTCTCCCTTTATTGGGGCGGCCTGTTGATCGGCCGCTTTATGGGGGCCGTCGTGCTGAGTGACTTGAAAGCGTCGCACAAACAAGTGCTGCTCGCCGTGATTCCCCTGGCTGCCGTGGCCGTGCTGTTTGCCGTGACCGGTTGGGCCACCGTCAGCCATTACCTGCCGCTGCTGGCCTTGTGCTGGCTGCTGTTTCAGCTCGGGCGCTCGCTCGCCGGGCGGACCCTGTTCCTGTTCGCCTCGGCCGCGTCGGCCCTCCTGGCCATATCCATTCTGGGCCATGGCGAATTGTCCATGTGGTGCGTCCTGGGCGTCGGACTTTTCACGTCCATTGGTTGGTCGAACACCTTCTCGTTGGCCATTGAAGGCGTTGGCATCTACAAGAGCCAGGCGTCCTCCTTGCTGGTCATGGCGATCCTCGGCGGCGCGCTCCTGCCGCCGCTGCAAGGGCTCTGCGCGGACAACCTTGGCATCCGCCTGTCTTTCCTAGTGCCCTTGGTGGCTTACGCCTACGTCGCTTTTTACGGATGGAAGGGTCACCGGATCGGGCGCCGTCTCACCCAGGCCTCACTCTAGAAACGAGGGTCTTCCCGATGCATCGTTTCGCCTTGTTGGCCTGCCTGCTGGCCGCGACTGCCGCGGCGGCCAAGGAACCCGTCGATTACATTGATCCGCTGATCGGCACCGGCAAACACGGCAAGACCTTCCCCGGGGCGGCCACTCCCGCGGGCATGGTGCAATTGAGCCCGGACACGGTGACTGGCGGCGATAACGGCTCCGGCTACCGCTACTATCACAAAACGATCCAGGGTTTCAGCTTCACCCACATGAGCGGGGTGGGTTGGTTTGGCGACTTGGGCAACTTCCTGGTCACGCCGACGACCGGTCCGCTCAAGACCTACTACGGTACCACCGATAAACCCGGCACGGGCTATCTCTCGTCCTTTTCGCACGACACCGAAACCGCGCAAGCCGGCTACTATGCCGTGACCCTGGCCGATAGCGGCGTCCGGGCGGAAATGACGGCCGCACCGCATAGCGGCGTGCTGCGCTTTACTTTCCCAGAGAATCAAACGTCGCGCATCCAGATCGACCTCGCGCGGCGGGTCGGCGGTACGTCGCTGCATCAGACGGTCAAGGCCATCGACGACCACACGATTGAAGGGCAAATCGAGTGCACGCCGGACGGGGGTGGCTGGGGTCATGGCGAGGGCCAGGCCAATTACACGTTCTATTATCACGCGGAGTTCAGCCGGCCGTTTGGCCAGGTGGGCGTCTGGAGTGCCACGTTGCCCCCGGGCTCTTATCGCAACGCCCTGAACCAGCCGGCCTTTATCGCCGCCTGTCAGAACGCCCAGGTCTTGCCGGGCTGCCGGGAGATGGCGGGGCAGCATCTGGGCTTTTTCTCGGAGTTTCCCACCAAGGCGGCCGAGGTGGTGCAGCTCAAGGTGGGCATTTCCTTCGTGAGTGTGGCCGGCGCCCGGGCCAATCTGGCCGCGGAAATCCCGGGCTGGGATTTCGACGCGGTGCGCCGGCAGGCGCGGCAGGCGTGGGCCACCGAAATCGCCCGCATGGAAGTGGAAGGCGGCAGCGAGGACCAGAAGACGGCCTTCTACACGGCGCTGTACCACTCCATGCTCGATCCGCAGATCTTCGCGGATTTGAACGGCGACTACCCCGGCGGCGACGGCCAGCCGCACAGCACCAGCAAGTTCATCAAGCGCACCATCTTCAGCGGCTGGGATGTTTATCGCAGCGAATACCCGCTGCTGACGATCATAGCGCCGGAGAACGTTAACGACCTGATCAACAGCTTCGTGGAACTAGCCGAGCAGAATAAGACGCATTACTATGATCGTTGGGAGTTCTTGAACGCCTACAGCGGCTGCATGAACGGCAATCCTGCCGTGGTGGTGCTCAACGACGCCTACAAGAAAGGCATTCGCAATTACGACATGAACAAGGCATACGAGTATGCCGTTAATACCTGTGAAAAGACGGATGGGGCCGGCTTGCACTATGAGCCGGGCCGGCTTTCCTCTTCCTTGGAAGACGCCAATGCCAATTGGAACCTGTCCGAACTGGCGCGGCAACTCGGGAAGACGGACGACGCCAAAAAATACGCGGAGCGCAGCCAGATTTATCACGCCCTTTTCGACCCGACCCAAGATTGGACCTACGACAAAGCCGGTCAGGACAATCGCCCCGAGTGGAAAGGCTGGTTTCGCGCCCGCAATGCCAAGGGCGAGTTCGCCCCGTGGGCGGGACTGACTTCCAGCGCCACCTGCACGGAAGCAACCGTGTATGAACAAGGCTGGTCCGTGCCGCAGGATGTGCCCGGGCTCATTCAGTTGCTCGGCGGCCCGGAACTCTTCGTCGCCAAGCTCGATGATTTCTTTACCCGTACCCCGGACTTCGGCCAGTGGAACGCGTACGACAATCATCCGAATGAACCGTGTCATTTGATACCATTTCTCTTCAACCGCGCGGGCGCTCCCTGGCTGACGCAAAAATGGGTTCGCGCCATCGACAACGTGTACCGGGCCGGTCCGGAGGGGTTGTGCGGAGACGAGGATGTCGGGCAGATGTCCGCCTGGTTCATCCTCGCGGCCAGCGGACTGCATCCGGCCTGTCCCGGGGACACGCGCTATGAAATCTTCACGCCTCTTTTTGACCGAATCTCATTCCGGCTCGATCCGAAATATACCAAGGGCGGCAATTTCGTGGTGACCGCGCAGAACAATTCGCCGGCCAACGTCTATATCCAATCGGCCACGCTTAACGGCAAAGTTTTGCGTCGCTGCTGGCTGGATTACCGGGAAATCGTCGCCGGCGGCTCGCTGAATCTGGTGCTGGGCCCGCAACCGAACAAGGACTGGGGCACCGCGCCGTAGCGCTGGCGCTTGCTAAATCCTCCCGACTCGCCATGGCGGCGGAGCGAGCTTCGTGGTAAGAGTCCGCCCATGCCTTTTTGGGCGAAATGTGCGCTAACGCTGGCCGGCGTTTGGCTGGTCGCGGGCGCGGTCATCTACTGGTCGCATTGGGCGACGCCGACGGCGGATTCCGTGGCGGCTTATCTGCGGAAATCCAGCCTGGCCAGTCAGACGGGCTCGGCCCGTAGCCGGACAATCGAGTCGGTAGAAACGCAGCTCAACGAACTTTCCCTGGAGGATCGCCAGCGGCTGCAACGTTCCGGCGCCACCCGCCAGTTCTTTACTTCCCTCACTCCGGCCGAGCGGCTCGCCTTTCTCGACGCCACGCTGCCGGCCGGCTTCAAGCAATGGATGGATGCGTTCAATAAAATGGATCCCGCCCGCCGCAAACAGATCGTGGAGCGCACCCTGACCGAGATGAAAGCACATGCCGATGATGCCCGGCCGCAGGGCGAGCAGGCGGAGATCGCCCAACACTTCGTCAATCAAGGCATGCAGTCCTTTTACAAGGATGCGGACGCCGATACAAAGTTGGACCTGGCGCCGCTGATCGAGCAGATGCAGAAGAACTCGCAAAACCGATGAGACACGCGTTCACGTTGCTCGAACTGCTCGTGAGCATCACGATCATCGGCGTGCTGGCGGGTGTCAGCTTGCCGGTTTACCAGCGGGTCGTCCAAGGCGGTCGCGCCGCGGCTTGCCTGTCCAGCCTGCGCCAGCTCGGCACCGCCCTGAACCTGTACGTCGCCGATCACAACCTGACGCTGCCGGTGCTGCAAGCCGGCCGCAAAAGCGTCGCAGAAGATGTCCCGGTCATCGATAACACGTTGAATGTGTATACGGCGAATGCAGCCGTCTTCGGCTGTCCGGCGGATAATGCACATCTGCTGCAAACCACCGGCACCAGTTATTACTGGAATGTCGCACTCAATGGCCAATCGCTTGCCACCTTGCACTTCCTGGCGCTTTCGAGTGAAGCCAGCCACATACCGCTGCTGGCGGACAAGCAGGCTTTTCACCCTTATACGCAAAACAAGGTCAACCTGCTGTACGCGGATGGCCACGGCACCCAGGACCTGACCTTTATGACGGCCGGCAACTGATGATCCGCCTAGATCACCTGGCAAAGAAGTTTGGCGGCCGCCCGGCGCTGCACGATTTCTCGCTCGAGATTCCAGGCGGTGAAATCTTCGGCCTGCTGGGGCATAACGGGGCCGGCAAAAGCACGACCTTCGGCATCTTGCTGGGGCAAGTCCATCCGGACGCCGGCGAGGCGTACATTCGCGGCGTCTCCGTCCAACGCGACCGGCTGCGCGCCTTGCATCAGGTCGGCGCGATCTTCGAGGCGCCGGCTTTTTTCGATTACCTGAGTGGTTGGAGGAATCTACGCATCCTGATTGCCTATTCGGCCCGGCTAACGGACGCCGAAATCATGGAAACCGTGCGTTTCGTGGGTTTGGCCAGCCGCATTCACGACCCCGTGCGCGTCTACAGCCATGGTATGCGTCAACGGCTGGCGCTCGCGCAAGCGCTGCTGCCACGGCCGCAATTATTGCTGCTCGATGAACCCTCCGAAGGGCTGGACCCGGAAGGCATTCACGAGATGCGCGACCTGATCCTCCAACTCAACCGCGAGCAGGGCATGACGGTTGTGCTTTCCTCGCACATCCTCTCCGAGGTCGAGCAGATGTGCAGCCGGATCGCCATTCTCAATCAGGGCCGTCTCATCTATCAAGGACGCTGGAGTGAATTGCGCGGGCAGAAGCCTACTTGGCGGCTGGAGGTGGGGAATTGGGACAAAGCCGGCCCGGTGATCGCCGCGGCGGGTGGCACGCTGGCGGACGGGGGCCTGCTTTCTCTCGAACCTGCCCAGGATGTAGCCGGCGTCGTGGCCGCGCTGGTCGGCGCCGGAGTGCGCGTGCGGGCCGTTGTGCCCTTGGAGCAAACCCTCGAGCAGGTTTACCTCGAAAAGATCGCTCGGCCATGAACAGCCTGTTTTTGAACCAGTTGGGCAACGAGTTGCTCAAGCTCTTTGCACGCAAACGGACCCATCTTGGTTTCGCCTTTTTCCTGCTGGTGGAATTCCTGATCCTTTTCCTGCTCAACCGGCCGGGTCCCAAGGAGCATTTCCGGCGCATGATCCAGCAAAACGGCTATGGCTTCGAGCAATACTTCTCCGGGTTGACGCTGGGATTGCAGATGGTCATGTGGACGACGTTTTTCCTGGGCGGCCTTTATCTGGCGCTCGTGGCCGGAGACGTGGTGGCCAAGGAAGTCGAGGAGGGGACCATGCGGATGACGCTCTGCCGGCCTGTCTCGCGCCAGCGGCTGATCGGGCTGAAGTATGCGGCCTGCCTGCTTTATACGTTGGCCTTCACGCTCTTTATCGGGTTGAGCGCTCTGGCCACGGGCGCGCTGGCGCATGGCTGGGGCGGCCTCTTCGTTCTGGCGCCGTTTGAACAAATCTTTGCCCTGTACCCGCCCGGAGTCGGGTTGCTGCGTTACCTGGCGGCACTGCCGTTGCTGGCCTTGTGCCTGGCGAGTGTGACCAGCCTGGGTTTCCTGTTCTCCTGCTGCGACATGAAGCCGGCCGCGGCGACGATCATTACGCTCTCGATTTTCTTCCTGGATTCGGTCTTTCGCAACATCCCGTACTTCGAGACCTTGAAGCCTTATTTCATCACCACGCACATGTCGACCTGGCTCAATGTGTTCATCAACTACATCCCCTGGTGGAAGATGACGGAGGATTACGCTTATCTACTCGGCCTCGATGCCACCTTGCTGGTGATCGCGACCGCGATTTTCGCCCAGCGCGATTTCAAGGCTTAATTCCATGCGCTCGCACCATCAACACCTTTACCGTTGCCGCTGGTTGCTCGTTTTCTGCCTTTCCAGCACCATGCTCTCTGTTGCCAGCCGCGCCGCCGACTCCGCCGACAAGCTGCTCACGGATTTCCTGGCGTCCGAGTGGGACTACACCATGGAGCAAAAGCCGACCTGGGCCTCCGAGCTCGGCGACCGGCGCTTTGCTGACCGCTGGGAAGACGTGTCGCTGGCCGCGATCGCGGCGCGCCACGCGCATGCGCAGAAAGCACTGGAGACGCTACGCGCCGTCGACCGCGCCGCGCTCTCGCCCGCCAATCAACTCAACGACGACCTCTATGCGCGTAACCTGGAGATGGAGATCGAACGCGACCGCTACCGCTTCTATCTGTGTCCACTGAGCCAGCAAGGCGGGGTCCAGACCGCCGATGATCTGATCAAATCGCTGCGGTTCAGTACAGCTAAGGATTATCAGGATTGGCTCGCCCGGTTGGACAAGCTGCCGGTGTTGCTCGAGCAGACGACGGCTCTGATGCGCGAGGGCATGAAGGAGAAGATCCTGCTACCGAAAATCGTCATGGGCCGCATCCCGGCGCAGATCGATAAGCAACTCGTCGACCAGCCGGAAGACAGTCCTTTCTTCCAGCCATTCAAGAACTATCCCGCTGGGTTCACCCCTGAGGAAACCAAAGCGTTTACCGACCACGCGACCACAGTTATCCGCGACCACATCATCCCCGCGTACCGCCAATTTCAGGAGTTCTTCGGCCGGGAATACCTGCCGGCCTGCTACGATGGAGTCGGCATGTGGCAGATGCCCAATGGCGATGCAGCCTATGCCTACTACGCGCGCCTGCATACCACCACGCAGCTGACGCCCGCGCAGATTCACCAGATTGGCCTGGACGAAGTGGCGCGGATCAAGAGCGAGATGGAAGCCCTGAAAACCAACACCGGGTTTGCCGGCACGCTGCCCGAGTTTTTCCAGTTCCTGCGCACCGACCCGAGGTTCTTTTACAAGACGGCCGGCGAACTCCTGAATGCTTACAAGGTCCAAGCCAAGACGACCGACCCATTGCTGCCCAAGCTGTTCAAGACGCTGCCGCGCCTGCCTTATGGCGTCGAGCCGATCCCCAGTGCCATCGCGCCGGACACTTACACGGCCTTTTACCGTCCGGGCGCGGCAGATGGATCGCGCGCGGGCATGTTTTGCGTGAATCTCTACAAACCCGAGACGCGGCCCATTTGGGAGATGACGGCGCTGGCTCTGCATGAGTCCGTTCCGGGGCATCATCTGCAATTCTCTCTCGCGCAGGAACAAGGCGAACTGCCGCCGTTTCGCCGCAACGGCCTGGCCGAATACACGGCCTATACCGAAGGTTGGGCCTTGTACGCGGAGTTCCTGGGCGAAGAAATGGGCGAATACAACGATCCTTACGCCAGGTTCGGCGAGTTAACCTACGAGATGTGGCGGGCGGTCCGGCTCGTGGTGGATACCGGCATCCATCACAAGCATTGGAGCCGGCAGCAAGCCATCGACTATTTCATGGCCAATGCCCCGAAGTCGCAACTGGACATTACAAATGAGGTGGATCGCTACATTGCCTGGCCGGGTCAAGCGCTGGCCTACAAGATCGGCCAGCTCAAGATCAAGGAGCTGCGGGCGCGCGCCATGGCGAAGCTGGGCGCCAGATTCGATGTGCGGGATTTTCACGATGCCGTGCTGAGCGGTGGCGCCTTGCCCTTGGACGAGTTGGAACTGCGCGTGGACGCCTGGATTGCCGAGACCCAAAAGCGGCAACCGTAGGATGCCTCAAGAGAGCTAACCCAGTTAAGCAACGGTGCAACCGCCGCGTAGCGGCTTCAAAAAAAGGTAGGGATCGCTCTCCGAGCGACTCCGTAGCTGTCTGGAGAACCCCACTATTTCGCAGCGGCCGCACCGATGCAGGCGCTCCCAGACAGCTTCGGAGTCGCTCGGAGAGCGATCCCTGATACCGTCTCCAAAGTTAATCACCGGCGACGTGGGAAGGCTAGCCCGAAGCCTGCCCCAGCAGCCGCGTCGGCGGTGAATAACTTTGCCGCCGCGTCAAAAAGTGCTGTCAACGATTTGCGTTCGCCGCAAGTTAAGGGCGCTCGCATGGCCACGCCGCCAGGACAGTCCAGCGATCCGAGCTCCTCGAGAGCTTTGGGTAGATCACTGACTGGCGGCGCTTTGGCCTCTGCCCAGAAGTCTGAGAGAACTACATCCCACGAGGATCCTGTATCAGGTCGACTGGCGGCAGAGCCACGGCGGTGCGTGCCCACCACCTCCACTCCTCCACCCACCAAGCAAATGTCAGACTGGACTATCATCACGCACTACGCCGGCTTCGATTGGGCCAAAAACCAGCATGATATCATTATCGTTGATCGCACAGGCCAGATCGTAGCCGACTTCCAAATCGAACACTCCGGCCCTGGTTGGCAGAGCTGGCGCGAGCGCATCGCGGCTTATCCTGGCCTGGCCGTGGCCATTGAGACCAACCAGGGAGCTGCCATCGAGCAACTCCTCGCCAGCCACTGCACGCTTTACCCGGTGCAGCCAAAAAGCGCCCAACGCTATCGCGAACGCAAGGTGCCAAGTGGCAACAAGACCGATCGACTCGACGCCTGGAGCCTGGCTGACGCCTTGCGCGTCGATGGCCATGGCTGGAAGCCGCTCGCGCCACAGGACCCTTTGCTGGCCGAGTTGCGCTTGCTCTGCCGCGACGAGGTCGCCTTGATCGAAGAACGCACGGCTTTGATCAACCAACTCCAACAAGCCCTCTACGAGTATTATCCCACCGCGCTCGAGGCCTTTACCGACTGGAGCTCTCCGGCGGCCTGGGCCTTTGTCGAAGCCTTCCCCGCGCCGGAGCTCTGCGCCAAGCCGGCCAGCGCCGCTGGGAGAAGTTCCTCCATGCGCACAAACTCTTTCGGCCTCAGACCGCCGCCGCGCGCCTGGAGAGTTTTGCACGGGCAGGCCAGTTTGGCGCCAGTGTGGCCGTCACCCGCGCCAAGAGCCGCCTGGCCCTGACCCGGGCGCGGATGCTGCGCGTGCTGCAGAACCAGCTCAACGACTATCGGGCGCAGATCGAAAAGCTCTTTGCCGAGCACCCCGATCATGATCTCTTTGGCTCGCTGCCTGGCGCTGGCGCCAAGCTCGCCCCCAGACTCTTGAGCGAACTGGGCTCCGATCGCTCCCTGTTAGCCGACGCCCAGGCTCTGCAGTGCCTGGCCGGCACCGCCCCGGTAAGCTATCAGTCCGGCCAAGCCCACCGCGTGCATCTGCGCCGGCACTGCAACAAACACCTGCGCGCGACGGTCCATCTCTGGACCGATCTGAGCCGGCGCTGCTGTCCTTGGGCCGACGTCTACTACCAGGCACTAAGAAAACGGGGCAAAAGCCACGCCTGCGCCCTGCGTTGCCTCGGTCAGCGCTGGCTCAAAATCCTCTGGAAAATGTGGCAGACCCACCAGCCGTATCTGGCAGACCTCCACACCCGTAACCAGCTCCAGCATGGCTCCTGGGTACTCAAACTTAACCCCGCTTAAACCCCCCTTCTTGATGCCAACAACTTCAATCAAAAATCAATTTGCAGCACAGAGAACATCTACCTGTGCTGACGATCGGCAGCTTCGCTGCCGGCGGCAAGTCCACATCCTCTAGCTAGCCGGCGTGCGTTCGGCCGCGCAGACCATCCGGTAGAGCGCTTCATACCGCAGCACGATGACGCCGGCGGAAAAATGGGCCATCGCCCGAGTGCGCGCCTGAGCACCCAAGGCAGCGCGGCGGCTGGGATCGTCCAATAAGGTCTCGACGGCTCGCACCATGGCAGCGACATCGCCGAACGGCACCAGCAGTCCGCTGCGGCCGCTTTCCACCACCTCCGGAATGCCGCCGACTGCCATGGCGACACTGGGGCAGCCAAAAAACATTGCCTCCAAAATACCCAGGCAAAAGCTCTCCGACTCCGACGTGAACAACGCCAGGTCGGCGGCTTGCAGGTAGTCTTCGATGGTGACGACTTGCTCGCGCACGAGCACCTTTTCGCCAACTCCGAGTTGGTCGACCAGCCCGGCGTACGCCGCAAAGTCGCCGCCGGCCAGCAGCAGCAGCCGGAAAGGCTGCCGCGGCCGCAGCCGGGCGATCGTCTCCAACAGCAGGTCGATGCGCTTGAGCGGGCGCAGGTTGGAGGCGTGCAGGAGCAGCGTCTCGTCCGGGCGCAGACCGAGTTCGCGGCGGACCTCGGCACGGGAGCGTTGTGGAGGCCGAGGGCTGAAGAAGTTGTGGATGACGTGCACCGGGTCTTGCAACGGCAGCAGCCGACGCGTTTCCTCGGCGAGGAAAGCGGAGACGGCCGTGACGGCATCCGAGTGCGCCAAGGCGTGCTGGATGGCTGGGCCGTAACCCGGGTCGCGGCCCAGCAGGGTGGTGTCCGTGCCGTGCAGCGTCGTGACGATGCGCGGAGACCGGCCGGCCGGCAGCATCGAGCGCGCGAGAATGGCGGCGGTCGCGTGCGGGACAGCGTAGTGCACATGCAGCACGTCCAGCGCATGATCCCGGCTGACTTCGGCCATTTTCACCGAGAGTGGCAAGGTGTAGTCGGGGTACTTGAACAGGCCGTAATCGTTGACCGCCACCGGATGAAAAAACAAGCCGGGCGCATCCGCCGGGAGCCGGAAGGGGCGCTCATAGCCAATGAAATGCACCGCGTGCCCGCGTTGCGCGAGCTCTTCCCCCAAAGCCGAAGCCAGGACGCCGCTGCCGCCGACGGAAGGATAACAGGTGATGCCGATATTCATGCCGGAGCCGCGGTGTAGGCCTCCTCCGCGCGTTCGATCGCGTCCCGGTTGATGAACGCGATCCCGGGCGCCGCCTCCGGCCGCAGGTAAGCCGCTTCCCCGGCGCCGGCGACGTAGTGGGTGCATTGCACCACCGATTGCATCCAGCGCAGCCGTGTGTCGCGCGCTGGGCTGATCTGCTGCCGGCCGTAGTCCGCCGCCGGCAGCGTCAGGTATTTGTCGCCCCCCGCATGCAACGTGAGCGCGCCGCCTCGCCCGCCCTGACAGCGCGCCCGGACGGTTTCTCCCTCGTACGGGAGATCGACGAAGAAATCGTCAATCTCGCAGGCGGCGAGGCGGACGGCCGGGTCGCTCGAGCGGACGACTCGCACGCCTTCGAGCAAACCCATGCGCCAGTACATCTCCAGGCAGAAATCGGCGACATTGGTGGCGTGAATCTGCTGAAAAGCTTCCACCCAACAGTGAGCCACGTAAGCCGGCAGTTGGCGCGCGGTGTTGGCCTGCCAATCGGCGGCGACCCGTTTCAAGAATAGCGGCGACCACTTGCGCTGGATCTTGTTGGCAAAGGAGAAGTTGAGCTGCGCGCGTTCGCCGGTCCGCTGCTGGGTGAGGATCGTGTGCGTCTCGCGCGGGTCATGGTCGCTGTCGTGGTAGAAAAAGACGATTTCGCCGCCCAGTTCGTCACGCAAGCGGCGGGCGGTCACGAGCTTGGCATACAGAAAGCGGCGCGGGAAAAAACCGCAAGGCTGCTGCCCGAAGCAGATGCAAGGCGTGTTCATGTGGGGACAGAAGCGGCGGGCCAGGAGCCATGGCCGCGGCCGGGCAGGGCTTGGAATAATAAGCTAAGAAGTACGCAGGCCGCGCAGCCAATGACGTTGTACCAAAGGTACGAAATCGACAGGTTGCAGTAGAGCACGATGACCAGCGCCTGGGCGCACAACGCGGCCCAGAAAACCGCCGTCCCGCCGACTTTGGCCAGGAAGAAAGCCACCAGGAACAATCCGAGCACCACGCCGTAAAAGATCGAGCCGAGGATATTGACAGCCTGGATCAGATTTTCCGCCATCTGGATGCTGAGCGCGAAACCGATGGCGAGCAACCCCCACAGGGCCGTGAACCAGCGCGAGGCGCGGACATAGTGCGCATCGCTGGCTTCCCGGCGGACGATATGCCGGTAAATGTCCACGGTGGTAGTCGAGCCGAGCGCGCTGAGTTCCCCCGCCTTCGAGGCGAGTGCGGCGGCAAAAAACGCTGCGACCAGCAACCCGACGATGCCATGCGGCAAATGGTGCACGATGAAGGTGATGAACACGTAATCTGCGTCGTTGGTAGTCAGCCGCGGGTTGGCGGCTTGCAACACGGCCTTGGTTTGCGCACGCGCGGTTTCGGCTTGAGCGCGGTCGGCGAGGGCCGCGTCGCGGGCGGCGAGGGCGCCTGACGTATCGCCCGTTCGCCGCGCGCTCATCCAGGCCTCCAGATGTTGCCTTTCGCCGGCATGGGCCGCGTTGAAGTCCCTTTGCAGCGCGCGCAAGCGGTCGCCCGACCCGTGTGCGGCTTGCTGTGTCCAGGCCGCCTCATTGAAGAACACCGGTGGCGTTTCGCACTGGTAGAAAACGAACGTGAATACACCCAGCAGCAGGATCAGGAACTGCATCGGTATCTTGAGCACCGCATTGAACATCAAGCCGAGCCGGCTCTCGCGCAGGGATGCGCCGGAGAGATAACGGCCGACCTGCGACTGGTCCGTGCCGAAGTAGGCCAGGGCCAGGAACATGCCGCCGAGCAGGCCGGACCAGAACGTGTAGCGCACCCGCGGGTTGAGCGAATAGTCCACCGCTTGCAGCTTGTGGAAACTGCCGGCGATGACCAGGGCATCGTGCCAGCTCAACCAGGCTGGCAACCGGGCAATCAGCACCCATCCGGCGGCGCACAGTCCCGCGAAGATCATGCCGAACTGATACTTCTGAGTCACGCTGACCGCCTCGTTGCCGCCGAAAACGGTGTAGGCCACGGCCAGCAGACCGCTACAGACAATGGTCACATCGAGGCGCCAGCCCAGCACGGTCGAGAGCACAATGGCGGGGGCGTAGATGGTAATCCCGGCGCCCAACCCGCGTTGGAGCAGGAACAAGGCTGCTCCCAGCAGCCGGGTTTTGGCGTCGAAGCGGCGGCCTAGGTATTCGTAGGCTGTGTAAACGCGCAAGCGCCGGTAGATCGGCAAAAAGACGACGGCCACAATGATGAGCGCCAGCGGTGCGCCAAAATAATTTTGCACGAAGCCCAGGCCGTCCTCATACCCTTGCCCGGGCAGGGAAAGGAAGGTAATGGCACTCGCCTGCGTAGCCATGACGGAGATGCCGATGGTCAGCCATCGCGTGTCGCCGCGGCCTTTGAGATAGGTGTCGAGGCTGGCGCCTCCGCGGGTTTGCCAGATGCCATAGGCGGCGATGCCCACCAGCGTCCCGAGCAACACCAGGTAATCCAGCGCGTTCAAGAGAAAAGCCGCGCCAGGATCGTTAGCAGGCCGACCCACAAGACCAGCGTGCCCAGGACGCAGAGGTAAACTTGCCGCCAGGAGTGCAAGAGAGGCAACCCGGTGTCCGCCTCGTCGGGCTCAGGCTGGGGTTCCTTCATTTTCCCAGCGAAACAAGGTTGGCGAAGAGCCGGTAGGCCCCGGGCACGCCGGCCGGCAATTGCCGGAAGAACGACAAGCCCGTGTAGACGAAATAGCCCTTGCCGTAGTGTGCCACCAGCAAGCCACTCTGGAGCGGCGCTTCGCCGGGATCGCTGCACGCCAGCAAGGCCGTGAAATGCGCGGTGTCCCAGGCGCTGGGGAAGTTCAGTCCGCGTTCCTGCACCCAGCCGGTGAAGTCCGCTGCCGTGATCTTGTTCGGCGTGTTCAAGGCCGGGTGATCCGGCGCCAGCAGCACGACCGGCGCGTTTTCGTTCGTCACGCGATTTTGCGGCAGGTTCGGCGAAAGCTTGAGCTCATAAGGGGCCAAGGTCGGGTTGATCAGACCGCCGGGCGTGTTGTACTGCTCGATGACGTTGCCGCCCGCCTCGACATACGCGAAGAGGGCGGGCAACCCGGGCGTGAGGTCGGTGCGGACATTGAAGGCGCGCACGCCGATAACCACGGCGTCGAACGCACCCAACCGTTCCGGCGTGAGATCCGCGCCGGATAACGGCGTGACGACGTAGCCCATGGCTTGCAGAGCGTCCGCCGTGCGGTCGCCCGCGCCCGGCAGATATCCCACCTGCTTGCCCCGGATGGCCAGGTCCAGGCAGACGGCTTTTACTCGCGCGGGTGGCTGGAGGAGTTGCGGCGGAATGTGCTCGTAGTGGATTTCCTGGCGCGAGGTATCGTAGGTCTTGCCGCCGATGATGGCGCGGGCCGTGAGAGCCGCCGTTTCCGGTTGAGCCGGCGCGGTGACGGTGAATGTAAACCTGGCGTGGTCTCCGAGCGCCGCGAGCGCGAACGGCTGCGTCTCCGGGGAGACCTTCCAGCCGCTCGGTACGTCCAACTGCAACTCCCCGCGCTGATCCGCTCGATACGCCCTGATCCCCACCTCCACCGATCGCGCCGCCCCAGGCGCGAAAAGTTGCACATCGCTTGCCGGCGCCAAGGCGACGGGGGGAATGGCTTCCAGCGTACGCCGAATCTCGCCCTTGATCGGGTCCGCCGAGATCCGCTGCGGTTCAACCGGGATGGTGAGTTCCTGTCCGCCGACTTCGAAGGTAAATGCGAGAGGTAATACGGGCGGGTTTTCGGGCCGGCCAATGAGACCCGGATCATCGACCCGGTACATGCCCGGAGTGCCCTCCGCGCGCAGCCAGTAAGGCTGGCTCAGGGGAGTATCGGCCGGCAGGACTTGGGTGGATTCGTGCACGACGGGTTGATTGGCGTGCAGGTCGGTGCCGATTTTTTCTTTCCCGCCGTAGGGGTACAGAACCGCCAGCCAGCGAATGGGTACATTCGCCCCGGTCATGGCAGCGTGGCGCAGCGTCAGTGTCTCACCGGGAACAACCTCCGCCTGCGGCAAGGTCGTTTGCGCATCAAGGCCCAGGCAAGCCTGGAGGATCGCATCGAGCCGGCGACGTTTTTCGTCCACCAGCGCACCATCAACGACGCTGGAGTGATCGGTGTTCGTTTGCTCGTCCGTCAGCCGGGCTCGGATGGCGAGCAGCGCGGGGACGCTGGCCGCCGGCGCCAGCGGATTGAAACGGGCAATAACGTCAGCCACCATCGGCCCAACTTCCACCAGGCCGCGCCATCTTCCCCAAGTCAGGTCAATCCCGTCGAACAGATCGTGACTCGCCGGTTGGCCATCGAGCGGCTGGAACTCGTCAAGGCGGGATCCAGGCGTCGCAATGCTGCCGTAACCCTGGCTGCGGTGGGAAGAGCGACTCAAGGCCGCAACTTCTCCCACGGACTCACCCAGGAGTGGTATATACCCGCCGATGTCCAGACGCAGGGTTTGGCGATCGTTGCCGCCGCCGCGAAAAGCGTTCCAGAAGATCCGCTTCGGCTGCCAGGGCAATAAAGCGTCCGGGCCGCTGAGTTGCTCCGGGAAGGCTTTCGCATCGCCCGCGAGCTTGAATGCCTCCACCGCCAGCACGGTCGACGCGGTGTGGTGGCCGTGCGTGCCGCCCGGCTCCGGCGGAAAACGCGTGACCAGGACGTCCGGACGGAACTCGCGGATGACGCGCACCACATCCGAGAGCACGCCTTGGCGGTCCCACTTGGCCAGGGTTTGCTCGTAATCTTTCGAGAAGCCGAAATCGCGCGCGCGGGTAAAGAACTGCTGGCCGCCGTCGATCCGGCGCGCGGCCAGCAATTCCTGCGTGCGAATCACGCCCAGTGCATCACCCAATTCCGGGCCGATGAGGTCCTGGCCGCCTTCGCCACGGGTCAGCGAAAGATAGCCGACGCGGACCGCGCGTTCTTTCGCCAAATAGGCGATGAACTGCGTGTTTTCGTCGTCGGGATGAGCCGCGATGTAAAGGACGCTGCCGCAGTCCTGGAATTCGCGCAGTTCCTGCAGGATGTTGCTGGCGGAGGGCGGCTCGGCGGCTTGGATCACGTGGTGGGACACGGCGAGGGCGAGAACGGTCGTCGCCGCCAGCAGGCGCGGCCGCCAGTCAACGCAAAATGCCATGGCGCAGGTTCAGCCAGGGGCCGGCTGCCGCGTCTATTTCTTGACGGTAAACGGCAGCGAGTACTCGACGTTCTCCCAGCTCATTTTCAAGACGCCGCCACCGCCGGGAGCGTTCTTTTCGACCTTGATCGTGAATTGGTCGACGGGCTTTTCCACCGCCCCGTGCTCCAGGTCGAAGCGCGCCAAATCCTGCTTCTCGTCATAGTTTGTGCCCCACTGGCCGATCTCTTTGTTGACGATGAGTTGCGCCGAGCCATCGGCCTTCGGCAACGTATAAAGCGAGTACGCACCCGCCGGGACCACCGTTTCGCCGATGGTCACCGGCTTTTGCACGATCAAGAGCGTGGCTTCATCCGCGCCGGTGCGCCACACCTTGTCGAAAGGCACGAGGCCTCCCCAGATTTTGCGGGGCGTGCCGGCCTTGGGGTCTTTCGTGTAAGGCCGCCCGTAGACGACGGTGACCCGGTCGCCGTCCACCACGGTGCCGACAGTCTCGTGCGGGCTGACGCGGGCATTCTGGGCCAGGAGGGGCAAGGCGCCGAGCAACGAGGCCGCGATGATGGTGAGGGTAGTCTTGGTTCGATTCATGGGTGTTTTGATCCGCTGGTTAGTCCGGGAAGCGCCAGGGAAAGGCGTTGCCTCGGGCAGTGAGACCGCCACCAAGCGCCGCGTGTTCAATGAAGAAGAGTTCTGGGGCTTGCGGTGGTGCCAGCGGTTCGGTCTTCCCGCAGGCCGACACAGGTGTGCCGCCGGAGGCTTTCCCTGGTAGGGAACCCCGGCGGCATCCCTCCGGAGCCACCTCTTATGGCAGCGTGATCTTCAGGATCTGTCCCAACCCGTTCGGCAGGGGGCCGAAGCCAACGTTGGAAACATAGAGAGCGCCGTCCGGGCCAACCGTGATGCCGGACGGAAAGAATAGCCCAGAGGCAACGGTCGTTTTTGCGCCGGTCTTGGTGTTGATCTCAATCACATCGCCGGTCATCGGGGTCGGGCCCATGCTCTGATCACCAGTGCTCGCTTCCAGCACAAAGAGCCGGTTTTGCTTGATCGCGATGCCCAGGATATCGGTGAAGCCTTCGTACAGAACGGTGGTGTTGCCTTGGGAATCGACCTGCAAGACTTTGCCGCCGCCCTGGATGAACGAGCCCAGGTTGCCGATGAGAAAACTCCCTTTGTGCGCGACCACGACCGTCGGTACCAGGACCGTGCCAAATTGAATGGAGGTGTCGAGAACGCGGGTGATCTGGCCGTCGGGGGTTACGCGGTCGAACGAGCCGCGGTTCGGTTCGAGGGCATAGAAGGCACCCTGGTGGAAGATCATGCTGTACGGGACGCCGTCCGGCTCGAAGTCGTTCGGGCTCGGGTTCTGCACCGGGTGACTCATGTAGTACGCGCTGAGATTCGCGATCATCGTGTAGGTGCCATCGGGATTAACCCGGAAGATTCCGTTGGGGATCGTCGGAACGCCATGGGAAGCGCCCGCTCCCGTGAGCAGGCCGTACAGGGTATCTCCGATAAACGCGACGTCGGCGACGCCACTCACGTTTGTGCCGGTGTCGGGTGTGCTTTGACTCGAAGGCAGGTTGTCGATGACCGTGGTGCGCAGACCGGTGGTGGCGTCGATCTTCGAAATACGCGACCCGGTCGTATTGCCGGAATACGGCCCAACCGGTGCGGCCACCTGGGTGCCGGTGGAGCTGAAGTTAAGGCCGCCGGTGCCGCCTTCAGCGACGTACAGATTGCCGTCGGGACCGAATTTCAGGCCCCGAGGATTGTTCAAGCCCGTGGCGAAGGTAGTGACGGTGCCCGCCAGGCTGGACGAGGCCAGCCCAAGAATGAGCAGGCCGACGAGGGCGAGGGCGGTGGGCCGGCAGTGGGCGATTTTGTGGCTGGTTTTAGCAGGGATGTGGATCATTGATGGAGTGGATGGTTGAATGCGTGTTTGTTAGTCCGACACCATCTACAACGGGAAAATTCGGCGGCCGCTGCAAAGAATTTGAGGCGCTCCTTTCGCGGCGGACAGCGGCGGGTCCGCGGAGACGCGGGCGGGCAGCACGTCATTTACCGACCCACGGCATTCGCATCTCGCCGCCGCGGGAAATCGCCGCTTTTCTTTTTGATTCAGCGCGATAAAAAGGAGCGTGCGCACTTTGCCCCGTACAATCCACGGCGGAGGTGAGCTTTTTGAGCCGACCCGATGGAGCGTGGTACTGGCGGCGGCCCGGACGGCCGAGAGCCCTGAAGCAGCCGCCTCGGCGCTGGCGGCGGTGTGCCAAACGTATTGGGCGCCGCTTTACACCTTCGTACGCGGCCGCAACTACAGCCCGCACGACGCCCAGGATTTGACCCAAGGCTTTTTCGCCCACCTGATCGAACACAAGCTTTCGGGTCGGCTCGATCCGCGAAAAGGGAAGTTTCGCTCCTACCTGCTCGCATCCATCAAGCATTATCTCTTGGACGCGAGGGCACGTGAGCAGGCTGCCAAACGCGGAGGCCGGTACCATTTCATGCCGCCGCCTGAGTCCAGGGCGATCGAACCCTACTATCCTCCCAGCGGCGAGGAACAAAGTGTGGCCTCCGGCGAAGATCGGGCCTTTGAGCAGGCGTGGGCACAGGCGCTGGTAGATGCCGCCCTGGAACGGGTCGCGGCAGCCTACCTCGCCGAAGACAAGCAGGCTCTCTTTGACGCGTTGAAGCCGTTCATCAGCATCGGGGACGCGGCCTCCGCATCCTCCTACGATGGATTGGTGACCAACCTGGAGATGCCGGCTTCCACCATCCGCAGCCACGTCACCCGGCTGCGAGCGCGCTTCCGGGAGAGCTTGCGCGCGGAGGTGCGGCGGACGGTAAACACCGCGGCGGGGGTCGAGGAGGAATTGCGTGAGTTGATCCGGGTTCTGACGGCGCGTTGAGACGCGCCGGCCGCCTTCCAAGAGGTATTCGAATGCTGGCTCAACTGACGGAAGAGGTTGCCGTGCGCCGGTCGCACTGCCAGACCTGCGGCACCGGATTGAATGGGGGAGGGCAATGCCTGGCTTGCCTGCTGCACCTTGGTCTGGAGGCGGCAGCCCAACCAGAACTGGACAAGAACGAGGTTGCTCCGGTGTGCGGAGACTTCGAGATCGCGCGGCGGGAAGACGGTTCGCTGTGGGAATTAGGCCGCGGCGGCATGGGAGTGACGTACCGTGCCATCGACGGCATCCTGCGCCGCCCCGTCGCCTTAAAGGTGATCAGGGTACCGGGCGAGCCGGCCAAGGCTCCCGCCATCCACGAGCGTTTTCTGCGGGAGGCGCGGGGAGCGGCGGGGTTGCATCATCCCAACGTGGCGGAGGTCTATCAATTCGGCACGTCGCCCGAGATGGGTCGTGCCTATATCGCCATGGAGTTGATCGACGGGGAGACCATGGAAGAACGGGTCCGGCGCGACGGGCCTTTTTCGGCCGAGACTGCCCTGGAGATTAGCATCCAGGTCGCCCGTGCCCTGGTAGCGGCGGCCGATCGAGGCCTGGTGCATCGCGACCTGAAACCAGGGAACATCATGCTTTCGCCCGGGGATTCCGGCTCGCCCATGAAAGTGACGGTGATCGACTTTGGACTTGCCAAGGCGATCGCCGGCACGGAGGACGCGATGAAACTGACGCATGGAGGTTTTGTCGGTACGCCCGCCTTTGCCAGCCCGGAACAGTTTCGGGGCGAACCGGCTGATGCGCGGTCCGACATCTATTCGTCTGGGGCAACTCTCTGGTACGCGTTGACCGGTGGGGTGCCGTTCTCGGGCCGGTCAATCGAAGAAATCGGACGTGCTCAGAGGGAGGAACCGCTGCCGGTTGGTCAATTAGTTTTGAGGCGAATTCCGTGGGCAGTGATCGCGCTTCTGCGCCGGATTCTGTCGGTTACTCCGGCGGATCGGCCACCATCGGCCCGGGCCTTCCTGTTGGAGTTGGAACGTTGTCGCGCTGCGGCGGCGGGGGCCTCCCGTCAGCGGCGGCTGACGCCGGCGGCGGGGTTGGCGGCTGCCGCGATCGTGACAGCGATCGCCGGCCTGGTTGCGGCGCACCTCCGCTCAAGTGGCGGGGCCCCCGACGAGCGCTTCTCGCCTGACCCTGCCCGGCCTCCGACGGATAGCGCGCCTGCCTACGAAGCCTACGTAGAAGGGCTGGCCCTCAACTCGCGTGCTTTTGGGGAACCGACCGCCGAAGAAAAAGCCGCCAAGGCTTTTGCCGAAGCCGTGCGGCTGGACCCTTCCTTTGCCCTGGCTTGGGCTCACTTATCCGCGGCCCAAAGTGATGTATACTGGGCGCAACATGGCCCGGCCCAGGAACTTGCCGAATCGAAACGGGCGCTCGATACGGCGGCCAGACTGGAGCCGGATCTCGGGGAGGTCTATTTGGCGCGAGGGTTCTACCATTATCACGGAGAACGCAATTACGACGCAGCGATCAGGGACTTTACGCAGGCAACCCAACGTCTGCCCAACAGTGCCAACGGGTTTATGGCCCTTGGCCTGGTCCAGCGGCGGCAAGGAGTCTGGGAAAAAGCTCTGCTCAACTTCGCGCAGGCGGCCCGCATCGATCCGTTGAATCCCGCCTATTTCGACGCGTGGCACTCCACGAGTTATCTGGTAGGAAGATATGCAGAGGCCCGGGCAATTCTGGAGCATGAGCTGGTCCTCATGCCGGGGGATCCGCGCCTCCTCATCTTGAAAGCCCAAACCTATCAGTTCGAGGGCGACCTGGCGGCCGCGGGAAAGCTGTTGGCCACGGTGCCTTTGCAGCCGGTCGTCAATGAGAGCCTGGAAATTCAACTCAAACAGTGGTTCTACGAACGGCAGTATCAGCGGGTGATCGACTCCTGCCGGTTTGCTCTCGCGCAGCCGGATGTGCCGACCGATGGCTTTCCTGAAGTGTTGATCGATGTGGGCTTTTGCGCAAAAGTGGTCCGGGGACACTGCGGCTGGGATGGCCACATTGCGGGAGGTCCGTGCGGCCCTGGCGCCGTACCTGGCGGCGTCTCCCGGCGACAGTAACCTGCTCGGCGACGCCGCGATGATCGATGCGGGCCTGGGAAACCGTGAAGCGGCCTTGCGTGAGGGCGAACAGGCAGTGTCCGTTGTCCGCGCCGACGCGATGGAGGCACCTTCCCGGGAGGTGATGTTGGCGCAGGTCTGCGCACAGGTCGGAGAGATCGACCGGGCGCTGCGGAATCTGCCGCGGCTGCTGCAAACGCCTGGCAGTAGCCTGACGCCCGCGCTGCTACGTCTGGATCCGGTCTGGGACCCCGTCCGGCGAGATCCGAGGTTCGAGAAACTCGCGACGAGTGCGGTCCAGATCCGATTGGGGCAGATTTCCCGACCCTAAAATTGGTGCGGTACCGCTGGAGCCATTTCGGCCTTCTTGTCCTGACATGTCGGAAACTGCAAAAACGTGCGCAGTGCGTGGAGTCACTTCCGCGCGGAAGTCCCCGTCCTGGCCAGCCCGAGCGCTCAGGGCCTCGAATTTCCTCTCCGCGCGGTAAAATCCGCTCCGGTGGTGGTGGTCCGCCGGCAGGCTTGCTGAATATCCGGGATAGACTTCCGCGCGGAATTCATGTCCTCTTTGTCCGGCGGTTGCGCGTTGTCTTACGGGAGCGCTTTTGCGGGTGACGTGATCTGCCTTCAAATCCCGCCTCACTTGACATCTGACATGATCGGCCAAATCGCCTCGCCTTCGAGACCGCCCGGAGCATCCGCGGCCCGTCTCATCTTGCTCTGCGCCCTGTTTGCCTTGGCGACGTCCACCGGTCAGGCGCAGGGCTACCCTGGCACCCCTTATCTCGGGAATTGGAACTCGAATCCGCCAGGTGCAACCCTTGCCATCAGCCCATCCTTAAGTCTCGAAGTGCAGCCAATCCCCAGGAGTTTCGTGGGAGGAGGCATCGTCACGCCTCCGAACGCGTTTATCTCCACCGCTGTTCCCGGCGATCTCGTGCTCCTGGCGGATCCCAACGGTGGCACGGCACGCTCCAATTGGGCGGCGGTCGCCCGCTTCTTCAATCCCGACGATCCGACCGGCGAACACGGTTTGGCGGCGACCGCGGATCAAGGATTTGTCCCGGCCGAGTTTGGCCCGGCCGGTTTTGCCAACTTTACCCTGTTGCCGCAGGTCACATACCTTTCGCAGACCACCGTGACCGATGGCCAGGTGTATGGCTTTTACACGCAAGAAGGCCCGGATGAGGGCTTGTACGGCGGGCAGGGAGGAAATTTCACCCTGATGCTGGCCACGGCGGAACTGAGTCCTGTGATCACGAGTGCGACGAGTGCGACGGCCCCCGCCGGCCAGGCCTTCAGCTACCAGATCATCGCCAGTCACGCTCCGTTCAGCTATGCGGCCACCGGCCTGCCGGACGGTCTCGGCCTCGATGCGGCGACGGGCCTGATCTCGGGTACACCCACGGCGGCGGGCGCTTATTCCGTGGGCCTCAGTGCCACCAACGCGGGCGGGACCGGGACGGGAACGCTGGCCCTCACCGTCACAGCGGCCGCCCCGTCCGCCAATGTGCCTGTCATCACCAGCGCACTGGCGGCGCAGGTCGAAGTAAACGGCGCCTTCAGCTACCAGATCGCCGCCACCAACACCCCAGCCAGCTTCGGTGCCGCCGGCCTACCCGATGGCTTCCTCGTCGAGCCCGCCAGCGGGATCATTTCCGGAACAGCGGTCGCGGCCGGCACTTACCCGGTCACCCTGAGCGCCACCAACCCCGACGGCACCGGGACGGCGACCCTCACGATTACGGTGGCTCTGCCCGTCGTCACCCTGAGCGTGCTGAAGCCAACGGTGGTTCTCGGCAGCGGCGGTTTCGGAGAATTTGCCGTCAATTTGTCCACGCCGCAGACCGGCCTGCTGCTGGTGCATTATACGGTCAAGGGCACCGGGGACAACGGGGTCGATTACCTGCTGCTGAAAGGCACCAAGAGGATCAAACCGGGCAAGACCATCCGGCCCATCAAGATCTTTCCCTTGGGAGATCTGGCAGGCGCGTCCAAGAAGACGGTGAAGGTGACCCTGGAGCCGGGCTCCGGTTTCACCCTAGGCACCCCTAACGTTGGCAAAGTGAAAATCCTATCCGGTGAGTAACCCATTTCGGCGTATGCGTTTTTTCAGACTGACCTCTTTGAGCATGGCGGTGGCTGCCGCGCTGACCTCCGGCCTGGCCCAGACCGCGACCTTTACGACCCTCCACAGCTTCGATGGCGTCTCGGAAGGAGTGATTCCGAATGCGCTGGTGCAGGGTGGCGACGGCGTTTTCTACGGAACCACCACGAATGGGGGCAGCAATAATAGCGGCACCGTCTTCGCGGTTACTCCCGCTGGCGCCTTAAGCGTCCTGCATACGTTCAGCGCGCTGGATAGCTCCAAGTCCAACCCCGATGGCGCCTATCCGCTCGCCGCTCTCGTCGGGGGCAACGATGGCAATTTCTACGGCTCGACCGAGTTCGGAGGCTCCGGCGGCAACGGTACCATCTTCCGGATAACGCCCACGGGGACTTTTACCATCCTGCATAGCTTCAGCGCGACCACGGCGGCTGGCGTCAATAACGATGGCGCGGAACTCACGGGCGCCCTGATTCTGGGAGGCGACGGCAACTTCTACGGCGCGGCTTCGACCGGTGGCGCCCATGGCACCGGCGCGATCTTCCAAATGACTCCGGATGGCGTTCTGAGTGTCCTGCACTCCTTTGATGGTATGTACGTCGGGCAATTCGGCTCGAAAATCGGGTTCGCCCTGAATCAGGACGGGCAAGGCCCGTCCACCCTGGTCCAGGGCAGTGACGGCAGCTTCTATGGCACGACCCCAGTGCTCGGTCCAAATAATACCGGCACGATCTTCAAAATTGATGCCGCAGGCAATTTCGCCGTCTTGTACAACTTCAGTGCAACTGGGACCGGCGCCAATTCTGGCGTCAACAGCGACGGCTCAACCCCAAACAGCCCCCTGTTCGAGGGCGCCGACGGCAACTTCTACGGAACTACTTTGATGGGCGGTCCCAATGGCCATGGGGGAGGAGGCGGCACGATCTTCCGGATTACCCCGGCGGGTGTTTTCACGACCTTGCATGCCTTCAGCGCCTTAACCGACGGCGCAAACAGCGATGGTGCCGAACCCCGCTGCGGGCTGACCCCGAGCGGCGATGGTAACTTTTACGGCACCACGGGCAACGGCGGCACATATGGGAACGGTACGGTTTACGAGGTCACTCCCGCCGGGACCGTGACCACCCTGTATAGCTTCAGTGCGCTCGACAGTCATGGCTGGAACCAAGACGGCGCCCTCCCTTACTCCCGATTGCTTCGGGGCAGCGATGGCTATCTCTACGGTACCACGATCGCGGGCGGGAAGAATAGCGATGGCGGCGGGAACGGCACTGCGTTCGAAATCGTGGTCGCGGCGTCCGGCGCCGCTGCGCAAAAGGCGAGTCAACCCAGGTCGAGTGCGCCTGGAGTAACTCCCCCGTAGCCAAGCTCCTGGCGGCGGATTGTTGGACTTCGGGCGACCGGATGCCGTTCCAGGCAGACGGGCGGCCTGGCGGGGGTGATCTGGCTGATCTCCTTTAAGCGAAGCTTGATTGCCTGCCCCAATCCGTGTTTCCACCTGCTGCTTGACGGACTAGACTAGTCCACCAGTGGACCGAAGCGGAGGAATGTCAGCACCGGCTCTCCAGCCGTGCGGGACGCGGCCACATCCACGTCGAACTCGGCGACCCAGTCGTTGGCCTCGTCGGGGTCGACCACCATCTGCTGGATGCGCCAGCGGTGCGGGTCTTCCCGCGGGACGACGTACGTGTGCCGCCGGTTGCGCGCGGCCGGATCGAGCTGAATGCGGCGATGTTCGCGCAGGTATTCATCCAGAGCCTGCTGGAGGCGTTCAGGCGGCCACGTTGCGGATGCTTCAGCTGACGGGGAGGGGGCTACCAACGTGGCCAGGGCGGTTTCCACATCGTCGCCGGCCAGGGCGCGCAGGAACGCGAACATGCGGGTGCGAATCGCCGCCGTAAAAGTTTCCACGTTGCGCGTGATGTCCCGGGCGGCTTCCTCCCAGCCGGGTGGCCGCACTTCGGGCGCCTCCTCGCCGGGGGCACGGTAGTTGGGATCTTGCAGACGCTCCCATTCCTCGAGCAGGCTGGAATCCACCTGCCGGATCATCGCTCCCAGGTAGAGTTCCATCTCGCGGACGGCGTCGTTCTTGGCGGCCGCGGGCACGGTTTGGGTCAGGACCTTGTGCACGCCGGCGAGGTGGCGCAGCAGCAAACCTTCGGCGCGTTGCAGTTCGTAAATTTTGATGTAATCGGCGAACGAACGGTATTCCTCGAACATCTCGCGCGCGATGGATTTTGGCCGGATGTTCTCCTGGCCTACCCAGGGGTATTTCTCCGCGAACGCGTTGAAGGTCGAGTAAATGAACTCGCGATTGGGCTTGGGATATTCGAGTTTTTCGAGTTCCTCCATGCGCTGATTGTAGTCGAGGCCGTCCATCTTCATCTCGGCCATCGCCTGCGTCTTGAGCCGGGCGAGCTGCCGGTGCAGGATGAGGTCAGGATCTTCCAGGATGGACTCGGCGAGCGTCAGCAGGACCAGCGCGTAATCCGGCGCGGGCGGGTCCATCAGCGCGAGCGTGTCATGCACGTAAAGCGACAACGTCTGGTGCATGGAAAAATCCTGCTGCAAGCCGACGTTCAGCCGCAGGTGTACGCCGGCAGCGTCGCGGGGGATGAATTCGACGATCTTGTGCTCGACCAGCGCGCGGAAGAGTTGCCAGGCGCGCCGGAAATGCGCCTGGCGCGCCCTGGCCGGTTCGTGGCTGCGGCGGATCAGGCTTTGCAGGGCGCGGCAGCCGTCTTCGTGGGTGCGGCCCAAGACGTTGAGGAGGGTGCCGTGCGTGATCTGGAGTTGCGGCTGGAGCCGCTCGGGCGGCGCGGAAATCAGGCGCGTGAAAGTCGCCTGATCCCAGGCCACATACCCTTTCTCGGGTGGCTTGCGGCGGACGAACTTCTTCCCGCTCCCTTTTTGCTCCAGCAGCAGGTTTTCAATGACGTGCTCGGGCGCTTGCGCGACGACGTAGCCGATATCGTCATAGCCCTTGCGGCCCGCCCGGCCGCCGATCTGGTGAAAATCGCGCGCGGTGAGGATGGCGGTCTTCTGGCCGTCGTACTTGCAGAGCCGGGTAAAGAGCACCGTGCGGATGGGGACGTTGATGCCGACGCCCAGGGTATCGGTGCCGCAGATGACCTTGAGCAAGCCGCGCTGCGCCAGCCCTTCGACGAGCACCCGATATTTCGGCAGCAACCCGGCGTGGTGCAAGCCGATGCCATGGCGCAGCCAGCGTTTGATTTCCGGTCCGTAGGGGCTGCTGAAACGGTACCCGGCCAGGGTGTCCGCGATGGCGGCTTTTTCCTCGCGGCTGGAGACGTTCAGGCTGGTGAAGTTTTGCGCGTTTTCCGCGGCGGCGGCTTGCGTAAAGTGGACCACATAAACCGGCCCCTTGCCGCCCGTGACCAGGTTCTCCAGCGTTTGGGCCAGGGGAGTCAGGACATAGCTGTACTCGAGCGGCACCGGCCGCTCGCCGGCCTTGACCGTCACGGTGGGTTTGCCGTTGAGCCGGGTGAGTTCGTCCTCGAAGAAGGTGGTGTCGCCAAGCGTGGCGGACATCAGGAGAAAGCGCGCCTGCGGCAGGGTCAGGAGCGGCACTTGCCAGGCGCCGCCGCGGTCCCGGTCGGCGTAGTAGTGGAATTCGTCGATGATCACCTCGCCGACGTTGGCCCGCGCACCCTCGCGCAAGGCCATATTGGCCAGAATCTCGGCCGTGCAGCAGAGCACGGGTGCGTCCCGGTTGACGGTGGCATCGCCGGTGGCCAGACCGACGTTTTGCGGCCCGAATTGCCGGCAGAGCGCCAGCCATTTTTCGTTGACCAACGCCTTGATCGGGCAGGTGTAAACGGAGCGCCGCCCCTGCGCGAGCGCCTGGAACTGGAGCGCGAGGGCCACGAGCGATTTGCCGGAACCCGTCGGGGTGTTGAGGATGACGTTGTGATCCTCGAATAGCTCCAGGATGGCAGCCTCCTGCGCGGGGTAGAGGCTCAGTCCCACGGCGGCCACGTACTCCAGGAAGCGCCCCAGGAGAAAATCGTTGTCCGGCGCTTCGCCGGCACGGGGCAGCAGATCGTAGAGCGTCACGCCCCACAGCTTTGACCAGGAAAGAGGATCCCGCCACACTTGGCCGGCACTGTTGCCGCACCCACCGCGGCTGCCGGCTTGCCCAACTTGCCTGCACGGGTAAAACTTCCCCTTACGATGCACTGCAAACGGCTCTTCCTCCTGCTTTCCGCCGCGGTTTTCGGCCTGATCCTGACGCCACGCCTGCGGGCTGGTCCACTGGAAGCGTCCGCCCAGATGCCGGCCGCGCAGGACCCCATTTTCCATCGCGGCGCGCTGGAGTTGCAGGTGATGGACGGGGCGGAGTACTCGGTGCAAGACACGGGCTTGCGCCGGCCGAATATCGATTACGAGCTGACCACCGTGCGCCTGGGCTACATGCTCGATTCACCGCACGCCGGGGGGAGTTTTCTGCGCGGCAACGATGAAGTTCTGCTCGAAGCCGCTGGCGGCGTGATCTTCGAAGGACCCGGCACGGCGCTGGGCGGCCTTTCCCTGCTTTACCGGCGCAACTTCCTCGCGCCGAACGCCTGGGCAGCGCCCTATATCAATGTCGGGGCCGGCGGCGCGTATAGCGATGCCTACCATGATCAGGCGCAGCAGGCCCTGGGCTCCAAATTCGAGTTTTATCTCCAAGGCAGCGTGGGAGTCCGCTTTCGGCTGAGTTCCCGGTACTCCCTGGATGTGGAATCGTCCTATCGGCACCTGTCCAACGCAGGCCTGGCGGAGCGCAACCTGGGGACGAACGGGATCGGCGGGTTGCTGGGCTTGAGCTACACCTTCTGACCAGGGATCGCTACGCCGATCCAATCAGGATGCCGACGAGGAACACCAGCACGCCGCCCACGATGACCTGAAAAGACGCGGCGAGCAGCGGCGTGTCCATGTACCGGTGCCTGATCCAGGCAATCACGGCCAATTCCACCGCGACCACCGCCACGGCGATGTACATGGCGTAATAGAAGTTGCCCACCAGGAACGGCATGGTGTGCCCGATGCCTCCCAGCGTTGTCATCAGGCCGCAAACCACACCTCGGGCTAGTGGCCGGCCCCGGCCGCTGATCACGCCGTCATCCGAGAGAGCCTCGGCGAAGCCCATGCTGATGCCGGCGCCGATCGAGGCCGCCATGCCCACCAGGAAAGCGTCCCGGCTGCGGTGGGTCGCGAAGGCGGCCGCGAACACGGGCGCCAGCGTCGAAACCGAGCCATCCATCAAGCCGGCCAGCCCCGGTTGCACCACTTGCAGGACGAAGCGCCGGCGATCGGTCTCGTCTTCGCGGTCGCGCGCGCCGGAGACTTTCTGCTGCGCGTCCATCGCTCCGGCCAATTCGTAGTGCCGGGTTTCTTCCGCGGCCAGATCCCCGAGCAACTGCCGCACGCCGGCGTCGCTCGTCTGGGCGATAGCGGCGGTGTAGAACGTGCGCGCTTCCGCCTCCATCGTCTCCACTTCCCGCCGGATCATCGGGATGGTTAGAATGGCATTGACCCACAAGGGCTTGCGGGTGATGAAGCCTTTGACATCCTGCCGCCGGATCAGCGGGATGTGCTCGCCGAACTTTTCCCGGTACAGGCTGATGAGACGATGCCGATGGCCGTCTTCCTCGTCGTGCATGGCGGTCAGGGATTGAGCGGTGTCCGGAAAGTCGCCGCTGATCCGCTGCGCCAGATCGGCATAGATGCGGCCATCCTCCTCTTCGGACTGGATGGCCAGAGCGAGAATTTCCTGCCCGCTGAGATCGTTGAGCGTCTTGGTCATTAAGGAAAGAAGTTGTGACAGATTAGCGTAAGCGCCGGATGATTGCGCTTCGATCTTTTCCACCGAACGGAGCCTCTCATGGACAATCACGCCAGCGTACCGGAAGACAAACAGGCCACTGAATTCCTGGCGAACGAACGCACCTTCCTGGCCTGGATTCGGACCAGCGTTTCCGTCATCAGCCTGGGTTTCGTCATCGCCAAGTTCCGGATCTGGCTGGAGGACTCCGGCCGCGCGGGCTTCGCTCCGGCGCCACATTCGAAGTTGGGCGACTCCTTCCAAATCGGTCTCGGGATGATGGCGCTCGGAGGCTTGCTGACCCTCTTGGCGGCCTGGCGCTATCACGTGGTGAACGGTCAGATCGAGCGCGGAAAGGTAAGCGCCGATCGCGGATTGATCATCCTGGTGTCGGTGCTGGTGGTGTTGCTGGCGGCCGTCATGATCGTCACCATGGTGACCACAAGCGCCCAGTGACTTTCGGGCCGCCGGTTGTGCGCGGACAGGAATGCTTTGACGGGGCTACCAACCTCCATTATTTCAAGTTAGGCATTACTCCAGTGGCTCGGAATCTCATCATTGCGCGGACGCACGCGGCGCCTCGAAGGCCGCGCGGCTTCACGCTGATCGAACTCCTGGTGGTAATCGCCATCATCGGCATCCTGGCCGCCATTTTGTTTCCCGTCCTGGCGAGCGTGCGCGAAGCAGGTAACCGCACCCAGTGTCTGAACAATCTGAAGCAGCTTTGCGTCCAAACGCAGCTATACACCCAGGATCACAACGGCTTGCTTCCGGCCTCGCGGGTCAACGGATCCTATAGCACTTACTGGCCCTGGACGCTGTTCACCACGACGACTGACCCGAACCCTTTTGTCCAGCCGGTGGGAAAATTCACCACCAAATCCCCGTTCCTTTGTCCCACGATGGTCATGAAGACGTTCAGCTACGCTGTGACCTATGCCAATGCGGGTTTCAATTGTACGTACGCGGCGAACACTGGCATCCTGACGGATCTGACCATTGGGGGCAATCAAGTGCGGTTGTCCAACCTCACCCAACCGGCCAGAACCTCGCTTTTTACCGATCTCGATAGCTTCGCCTACGCCTCTTACTCGCTGACCCGGACCGATATGAATTTCTTCCGGTACCCGCACCTGGGCAGGCAGAACTTTGCCTACGTGGACGGCCATGTGGAGTCCTTGTCCCAAGCCCAGATCCCCACGAGCGCCACCGACGTTTTTTGGACCGGCGGCTTGAAGCCTTAGTCGCAGCTCACTCCGAAGGGTTCGCCGGGTGACTACTTCGATCCCATGCGCGTTTTTCCGACCCTGTTACTGGCGTTTTTGTGCCTGATCCTGGCCGGGGGCAACCGTTCCCAGGCTCAGGCGGCGCCGTCCGGCGACAATCTGTTGCAGGAGCAAAACTGGGAGTTCAATCGCAATCACGTCGCGGGCAGTATTCAGCAGGACAGCGTCCCGACGGACCAGGGCAGGCAACTGTCCATTCGCAAAACGGATCGGGTGCCGAACGATCACGTTTGGTGGCGGCAAAGGGTCGCCGCCGCGCCAGGGGATGTCTATCACCTGGCCTTCGAAGCGAGGGGCAAAGGCGAAGAGGACCATTCCGTTTACGTGGGGGTCGATTTCCTGGACGCGAACGGGAAATTTATCTCGTTCAAAGAGATTAAGAAGGTCGCTTACCGTAATCCCAAGTTCCCCGGCACAACCGTCCCGGACGTAAACAATTGGCAGCCTTTCGCAGAAGATTTCACTGTGCCGCTCGACGCCCATTATTTCAGCGTCCGGCTAGCCTTGGAAGGCGGCGCTCCGGCGGAAGCCGCCTTTCGCCACGTTTCGGTGCGCCGGCGGAGCGTCCCGCTGCCGGAAGTACTCGGCCGCTTGCCGCCACAGATTCCCGTGCAAAAAATCAGCCTCGGTCCGGTCGAATCGGCCGGCACCAGGCTAACCCCCAATTGGCAATTGGCCGGCGCGGAAGTGATCACGTCCAAAGCCCGGAGCCGGGTTTGTCTCAACGGCCTTTGGGCCATTCAGCCAGCCACCGGAAACCTGCCGCCGAAGGCTGATGATTGGGCGTTTATCAAAGTCCCGGATGTCCTGCGGGCGGATAACCCATATTCCATCTACGGAGAGGCAAAAACGTCCTGGAAAGGAACCGATCTGTTCGCCAGCGCAATGGCGGTCTGGTTCGTGCGGGATGTCGAAATTCCGGCGGGGCCCGGCCCGGCCATCCAGCTCGAGCTCTCAGGTCTGCGCGGTTTAGCCGTAGCTGTTTACTGGAATGGCCGGCGCGTGGGCAATGCCTCCAGTCAACTGGGGGCGAAGTTGGACCTCTCGCCCTGGGCGCATCCGGGTGAAAAGGGCCAACTGGCGATCTATGCGCTAGCTCAGCCACCCGACACCCAGTTAGCCTACATGATGGCGGCCGGGCAGATGGCGCGGGAGGTCGACGCCACCCGGTTTGCGCAGGAGCCGAACCGGTACCTGTACATCCGTGGGCTCAGCGACATCTACCTGGAGCTTGGGCCGGCCAAACCGGTGTTTGCCACCGTGCAGGCCGTGCCTTCGACGCGGGAGCGGGCACTGGAACTTTGGCTCACCGGTGCGGCGGGCGGTAGTGCGCTCAACTATGCCGTAGATGTGCGCGAGACGAACGGGGCGGTGGTCTGGCAGCAGGCTAAGTTGCGGGCGGAGCCGCGCGGGACTGGTTGGGAGTTGAAGATTCCCTGGCCCAATCCCCGGCTCTGGACGCCGGACGACCCGCATTTGTACCGCCTGACGGTGCAAGCGGCCGACGCCTCCGGCCAGGTGCTGGACGAAAGCTTGCCGGTTACCTTCGGCTTCCGCGAAATCTGGGTGCAGGGCAAGCAACTCATGTTGAACGGCCATCCGTTGCATTTGCGTCCGAAGCTGGCCATTACCTCCTACCTGGATGCTCCCGCGCTGCGGCGGCAGTTCAGCTTTCTGAAGGATATGGGGTTCAATTGTCTGCCCCGACCCTGGGCTGGAACGACGGAGGAGCTGGAAAATTACAACCAGCAAAGCACCACGGATTACTACGACACCGCGGATGAACTCGGGATGTTAGTCATCCCCTATACGCCCTATGCGCTGGTTTGCCGCGGCCAATTCGGCACCGCGGGTGCGGGCAGCGCGGACCTGGACGTCTTGCTCCCTTACCTGCGCCAGAACCAGGTCGAGCTTTTAGCCAACCACCCGAGCGTGATCGCCTATTCGGGTTTCGGCGGTGGGTACCGCGAAGGAGTCAATTATATCAACCCCCGGCCGGATACATGGGGAGTCGAGCCGCTGGCGCAAGGGGATGCCCTCAACCGCGCCATGTCCTCGCCGGAGGATCGCGCCAAAGCCCTGCCAAACATGCTGCGCAGCCGGGAGTTCGTGCAGCGTTTCAAGGCGCTCGATCCCTCCCGGCCGTTCCTCTCGCACTTGGATACGGGCGAGGGCGATGGCTGGGGCATTTTCGATTATTTCAATTGGACGCCGGTGCAGGAATGGGCGGATTGGCCTTTGCGCTGGTCGCAGGCGGGCATCATGCCCATCGGCTCGACCGAGCACGGCCTGCCTTATCCCGCCAGCTTCCTCAATCACGCCATCCCGGACGGAACGTTCGAGCCCTGGGTGACGGAATACGCCGCCATGGTGCTCGGGCCGCAGGCGTACGCGCATGAGTCCGCTGCCTACGTAGATCTTCTGCGCACCATGTACGATAAAGCGAGCGGCACCTGGCGCGCGGTGAAAGGGCCGGTGCACGTGAATACCGATGAGGCCATCGACGCGAATCTGGAGAACACCCAGGGCGTGTGGAGCTACTATAACAAGGCGATTTACCGGGCCTGGCGCACCTATGGCGTACCCATGGGACTCGAGCCATTCGGCCAACTCACGGAGTTGGTCGATCCCGCCCTGCTCAAGAAAGAAAACGGCAAATACCTTGCGAATCCCACGGTGGAATTGCGCACGTCCGGGGCCAAGCTGGATCATTGGAATTACTTCAGCTACTGGCCCAGCGTGGCGATGCCGTCGTTGCCCGCCGCGCCCACGGGCCGCATGCCGGCGGGCTTGACCCCCCTCGGGCAGACCTTGCACGAGGTGAATAGTCCGCTGTTGGTGTACATCGCCGGAGCGGCGGGACATCCCACGGCGAAGGATCACGTTTTCACGTCGGGTGAGAAAATCTCGAAGCAGATCGCCGCGATCTGGGACGGCTTTACGGAGCGTCATCTGGAGCTGGCGTGGAAGGCTCAAATCGCCGGGCAGACGGTCGGCGAAGGCAAGCTGCCGGTCATCTTGTCCAGTGGCGACATTCAGTTGCTCCCGTTGGAGTTTGCCGCGCCGATGGTCACGGCCCGCGCCACGGGCACCATCGAGCTGACCGCGACCGACGGTCCCGCCGGCGTCGTCGTGGCGCACGATGATTTTGATTTCCAGATTTATCCGCCGTTCGCTTTGCCCCCGGCGGCGAGGAATGCGCGCCTGGCGATCTTCGATCCTGCCGGCGACAGCGTGGCGGCCTTGCGGAAGCTCGGTTTCCAGCCGGCGGTCCTTAGCTCTCCGCAAGCCTGGCAAACGGGCGACCTGCTGGTGATTGGACGCGGCGCCTTGGGTGCTCTCGGCGAACCGGACGGTCTGGCCCTGCGCGCTGTTCCCGCCTCCGTGCCGATTCTGGTCCTGGAACAGGATGGCAACACCCTCGAAAAATGGGGCCTCCGCACGTACCCGATCCGGACGCGCACGGTTTTCCCCTTGCCGGCGGAGTCTCCGCTCCTGCGGGGGTTGGGCGCGCCTGATCTCAGCGACTGGCGCGTGGAGCCGCGGCTGCTGCCAGCCGGAGTCGAGCCTTTGCGCAACGGTTACAACTACCACACGGACTATGCTGGCACGGTCGCCTCCGTGACGCTGGAGACCCCGACGCGAGGCAACTACACGCCGCTGCTGCAAAACGGTTTCGATCTGCGGGAAACGCCTCTGCTGGAAGCGAATTTCAAGGGCCGCCGCTGGGTGTTTTGCCAGCTTTCGGTTGTCGATCCTCTGCCGGGGGCCGCGCCGAAACCCGGGGACCCGGTTGGGGCCCGCCTGCTGGCCAATCTGGTGGCGGAGCTGGCCGCGGAGCCTGCGCATCCGCTGGCGGCATTTGGCGTCCTGGGCGGTCAGGCGGACGCGGAGCTCGCACATGAAGTCGGGTCCGCGGCGCCCAGAATCCTGACGCCGGACGCGTTGGGCACGGTCAAAGTGGCTTTGGTTGGTCAGGCTGGACCGCATCCCGAGGCGCTGAAGGCCTGGGTCGAGCACGGCGGGACGGCGATCATCCTGCCGCAGCCAACGGAGTTTTATGCAGCCTGTCTGCCGGCCGTGGCGGTCACACCCAAGGTGGGTTGGCTGTTGCCCGTACCGGCCGGGGCCGTTTTCGCCGGGCTAGGCCAGGGGGATTTCCATTACCGGGAGAGGTTGCCGTTGCTGACCTTCAACGGAACCGGCGGCGACGCCGCGGACATTCCGGCCGGGCAGGGGCATTGGATTCTGCTCGGCTTCGATCCCCGGCGCTTGCACCTGCCGGACGCTCCCTGGCTGCGGCTCAGCTACGCCCATCAGTGCCGCGTGCTCGCGCAAGTCCTGACAAATTTAGGCGTTGCGCTGGACTTGCCGGCCTCGCAGAGCCCATACGTCGGCACCTACAAACATAGCGACGATCCTTACTTGCAACATCACTGGTAGCCCTGCCTATTTCGAGTCGCTCGCGTGCAGAGCGGCGGCGACCAGCGCCTGGAAGCGCGGCTCGCGGCGCAACGGATCCCACTCGTGTTCGAGCCGGAGATGACCATAGCTGGGTCCGGCAGGCTGCCCGACGATGGACCGCAACGTCTCGAGCGCGCGATCCGGTTCACCGCTCTGCGCGTAAATGCCGGCCAGCTCCCGCAGGATATACGGTCCATCGATGGCATCGGCTGAGACCGGCAGCATCGCACTGGCCTGCAAACCCTCGCGGATGGCGTCAGCCTTAAGGCCCAGTTCGGCGTGGATCCTCGCCAGTACCAGCAACGCCTTGGCATCCTGCGGCCGGGCGCGGACGATCGCCTCGGTACGTTCACGGGCGGCCTCGAAAGCGCTCTTGGCTCCCTCCTTGTCCCCTCCCAGAAAGGCGATCCAGCCGGCCAGTTCCGTGCGCGGGTAGATGAAGTCCGCGTCGGAGATGGTCTCCGGCCGGTAGCGAGCCAGCGCCTGGGCAGCAGTGGCGTAGTCGCCGTCATCCAGGGCCAGATTGGCGGCCACGAGCGCGGCGGTGTCGCTCCACTTCTCGCTGTCGGCCGGCAAGAGACGCAGCCATTGGCGGGTGGGAGCGAGATCGGCCCGTTCCCAGCGCGCGCAGGCCGCTTTCCAGTAGGCATAATCCAGATTGTGGGGATCGAGCGCGACGGCGGCGTCGTTGGCCTGCCCGGCTGCCGCGTAGCGGTAAACGTATTGATCGGTATCGGCCAGTTCGGTCAGGAGAAAGGCGTTGCGGGGATCCAACTCGTGGGCGCGTTCCAGTTGGCGGATGCTTTCAGCCCAGCGCCCCTGGCGACGCAGGACGAGCCCCAGCCAGTAGGGCGCTTCCGAGCTGTTGGGCAGCAGTTTGGCGGCGGCCTGGAACTCGGCCAGCGCCCCGGGAAAATCGTGGTGTCCCATGTAGAGAACCATGCCCTCGACCAGGTGCGACTCACCGGCCTCGGGCCGCAAGCGACGGGCCGTTTCCGCGGCCGTCTCAGCCAGGGCGAGCCGCTCGGGCGCGTTGTCGAAATTAAACCAGTAGAGGTTCAGGTGCGCCCGCGAGAGCGCGCACCACGCCTCGAAGAACCGGGCATCGTCGGTCGTAGCCTCTTCCAGTTGGCGGGCGGCCTGGCGAAGCTGCGCTTCTTCCTTGGTGAGTTCGGCGGCCCGGAGCAGTTTATTGCCTTGCAGGTAGGCGTCGTAGGCCGCGACGTCCTTGGTCGGCCGCGTCTCGATGGCCTCGCGCTCGCCGGGCGAAAGTCTCGCCTGCAACTGGGCCGCGATCGCCTGCGCGATCTCGCTCTGGATCGCGAACACGTCCGAAAGGTCGCGATCGAAGTGCTCGGCCCAAAGATGAGTGTCGGTGCGCGCGTCGATCAACTGGGCGCTGACGCGCACCCGGTTGTGCAAGCGCTGGACGCTGCCTTCCAGGATGTTGGCCACGCCGAGTTCCCGGCTGATCTCGCGCAGGTTTTTGCGCGGGGCACCGCTCTGATACGGCAGCACGCTCGTGCGCGAGATGACCTTGAGATCGGCCACCCTTGCCAGGTCGGTCAGGATCTCGTCCTGCACGCCTTCGGTGAAGAAGGCGTTATCGTTGTCCCGGCTCAAGTTGGCGAACGGCAGCACGGCAATGGATTTGTCCGGCGGCCCGGCCGCGTCTGCCCGGCGGAACGCGTCGAGGTGGACGGCTGCCCACCAAAGCGCCGCGCCCAACCCAACAACGGCCACGGTCGCCACGGCTGGTCGCCTGCGCGCCGCCCGGTACCATGCACGCTGGGAAAATCCGCGCTTTGCGCTAAGACCCAATTGCCGGCGGCAAGTCTCCAGCGCGTTGGCCAGATGGCGGGCCGAGGCCGGGCGTTCCTCCCGATCTTCCGCCAGCATGGCACGCAGCAGCGCCACCAGCGGCGGCGGCACCTTGCGCGCGGTCAACTGCTCAATCGGCAAGACGGTGCGCGCCTGGAGATCGCGCAGTTCGGTGATCGTCCGTCCCGCGTAGGGCAGCTTGCCGGTCAGTGCGTACCACAGGGTGACGCCGAGGGCATAGATGTCCGCCCGCGCATCGACAGGGACGAGATCGAACTGCTCGGGGCTGGCGAAGGCCGGCGTCCCGATGAATCCGCCGCGGGTGAGATCGGTCTCGCCCGTGGTAGCCGCCGCCGCTTTGGCCAGGCCGAAATCGATCACCTTGACCTCCAGCGGAAGCCCAGTGCCCTCGCCCCCGCTCAACATCAGATTGCCCGGCTTTAAGTCGCGATGGACCAGCCCGCGCAGCGCCGCCGCTACCAGCGCCGCAGTCACCTGCTCCGCGATTTCGAGCGCCGTTTCGACCGCGAACGGGCCGTCGCGGCGCAGCCGGTGCTCGAGCGTTTCGCCCTCGACCAGTTCCATCGCGTAGTAGCAAGGCCCGGCGGCGCTCGACGCGCCGAATTGAAAAACCCCGGCGACATTTGGATGACGCAGTGCCGCGGCCGCGCGCGCCTCGCGCAGGAAGCGCTCCCGCACCGCCTGGGTATCGCTCGCCCGGGTGGCCTGGATGACCTTCAGGGCGACATGCCGGTGCAGCACCCGATCGACAGCACGGTAGGTCACACCCATTGCACCGCGGCCGAGTTCCCAGAGCGAACCGTCCTCGCGACGCGCGACCTCGAAGTCGCCGAAGACAAAAGGCGGCGCAAAGCTCCGCGGCTGCTCCTCCGCCAGGGTCTCATGCAGGCCGGCGCGCAAGAGGCAGGGGACGCAGGTGCCGTCCGCGCTCAGCGGCGCCTGGCACGCCTGGCAGATCGCGCCCGATTCCGGGTTCGTCTCCATGGTGTGCTCCCTCAGCGTAGAGTCAAAACCCGGAGGAGCTCCCGCAGTTCCTGGTCAACCTCCGCCTCGGAATCCACCGTGCGCCGCAGCTCGGCGCGCAATGCTTCGCGGTAGCGGGTGCGCAACCGCGTGACGTGGCTGCGGATCGTGGCGGCCGGCATGCGCAGTTGCGCGGCCAACTGCTCGTAGCTGGGCAGGGGATTGGCGCTGCTGCGCAAGAACACCTCCAGGACGCCAAAAAGCGCGTTCTTGCCCCCGGCGGCGTACTCGGCGGCCACCAGATCGAAAGCCCCTTTGACGAGCGTCTCGGCCCACTGCCGCTCGAAGCAGTGGTCTTCGGTGGCCAGGGCGCCCGGCACGATCGTGCTCTGGTAGAGGGCTTCAGCGGCCGTGACTTGCTCCGGCTCCAAGGGCAGGAACTCGCAAGCGCCGCCGCGTTTGAGCGCCTGCTCACGCGCGCGCGCGTTGGCCAGGAAGTTCTTGAGCGACGCCAGGAGAAAGGAGCGGAATTTGCCCTTTTGCTGATCGGTGCGCGCGTAGATCTGGTGCTCGATCAGGTGGGCAAAGAAGCCTTGCGTGAGATCCTGGGCATCGTGCACGGCATAGCCGCGGCCGCGCACAAACCCGTACAACGGCGGCCAGTAGCTGGAGCAAAGTTGGGTCAGAGCGGCGTGAGCGGCCTCCGGGTCCGTCTCGTGCGCTCCGGCCGCCAGCACCACGCTCCAGCGCGTCGCGGCGAAGCGATCGTTCTGGTCCTCCGCGATTCCCCGCAACGACGGCACGAGTCCCGGTGTACCAGCGCTCCCCGCCGCTCGCAAGCCGGAAAAAAACCGCGATTTCGTGCAGCACCGCGCCAGGACCTCGTTTGTACAGGGAAAGCAACCATCGCTTCCGCCCAAACAACATCAAAACCAGCCAACCAGACGTTTACTTATGAACACCTCAGCCAACCTCTCCTTCGATGCCGGCATCCTGAGCCGGGGCGAAACCGCTCCCGCCTTGGCCATCGCCGCCGCGGCCGCCCCGCGGGTGGCCGCCGTGCCCCGCCACGCGGCGCCGATGCAGGCCAGCCTCTGGCGCTATACGCTCGACGAGCAGGCTTGCGACCTCGGCTATCATCGCGCGGTGCGGAGCATCTTCGGCGTGATTGCCGCCTTGAGTGTCGCCAGCCTGGCGTATGCCGCCTGGATCACTTACACGCTGATGGCCGGCAATCATCTCCAGGACGCGGTGGCGGCTATCACGCGCTAGGGATTCGCGCCGGAAGTTCCTTTGATTGACCCATTTGACGAGTTCTGTAGAATGGGCGGCGTGCAACATCGGTCATCCAAGCTATGAATGAGTTCACCATACCCAACTTTCAGCAGGTCCTGGCTGACGTTTACGCCCGAGCCTGTGTCGACGAGGCCTACCGGTTACTCTGCTTGACGGACCCGCGCGCCGCCGTGGCAGCGGTGAGTGACATTATCTTGCCACCTGACTTCCAGTTCGATTTCGTCGAAGATAAAAGGGAAATGTTCTACTCGTTTCCGCTGCCGCCGCTGTTGCCCCCGCCTTTGCGGGGTGCCAGGGAGGAGAAAGCCATCAAAGATATCATCGAGTGGTTCTGCCACTGCACGCAGGCCACCGGACATTAGCAGGTTAGCCAGGCAACTCGAACTTCCCGCCTCCACTGCGGATGCGCCCCTGCTCCAGTACGAGCCGGCCTTGAGCCGCGGCCTGGATGACGGCGAGCTGGCGCGGCAGATCGTGCGGGAGTTTGGCAGGTGGTTTCCGGCTCATTTCCGCCGTGGCTGGCTTCCGCTGAAAGTACGGCACGTCCAGCGCCTCCAGCGCGGCGATGGCCGCTTGGCGGTCCGCCAGATCGCCTGGGGCGGCAGGCAGCGTTTGCAAGCCCAGGCTGCGATCCACACCCGACACAAGCGAACCTGGCTGCAAGGACTGTTCGATCAGCACCGCGTAAGCCAGCGTCGGATGGATGATTAAGCGTCCCGCGATCTGTCGCAGGGCCGCGATTTGCTCCTGCCACTCTCGGGTGAGAGCGGGATCGGAGTGCAACACGCGGGCGGTTTGGCGGAAGCCGGCGACCACCTCTCGCAGGTAGTTGCGCAACGGCAGCAGCCTGCCTCGCCAACGCGGCTGATGGCTGGCCCGCGTGCGGCAGGTCAGGCTGGATTCCGCCGTCATTCTAGCGGTGTTCACTTGGCGCCAGCGAATCCCGGCCAGCGCGGATACCTGCCGCCCGGGTGAGCCTAAAGCGCTGCGCACGATGAAGCGATCCTCACCGAAGCACCTTTCCCGCACGGGCAACATGCCGGTGCGCAGGACGGAGTCCTCCAGCAGCCAGGCGCCGGGCTCGCCGGCGGTGGAAGTCCGCGGTAGGATCGGATGACCAAGCGCCTCGAGGTCCACCAAAACGGGTTGGTCGGCCGAAGCGATCATATTCTCGTAGTGAAAGTCGATACCGCCCAAGGCGTGCACCAAGTAGAGCAGCACGCCGGCCCGGCGGTAGAACTGTTTGGCCGCGTGCCGTCCGGGACAAGGCGCGTGGGCCACGAATTCCTCCCAGCCATAGGCCTCCCGCGCCAGGATATTGAGCGGGCGCAGAGCAGGTAGCCGGCCTCGGGCGTTGAACCAGGCCAGGAGACCGGAAAAGGCCGCGTCGATTTGCAGCGGGCGCGGCTTGTAAACTACGGCTAGTCCAGATGCGAAGTGCAGGATGAGGACCGACCGGCCGCCGCCATGGCAATCCGAGATGCCAGCCTGGATGGAAAGGATTTTGCCCAAGGGCTGTCCGCCTAGCAAACGGAGAGAGATCTCGGCGGCGTCCGTTTCCAGTCGACGCAGGAATTCGAGCACGAAGCCGATCCACATATGCGTGACTTGCGCGGTGAGCCGGGCGGCTACCGGGTAATCCTTGAAAAACGGAGCCAAGCCTCGGCTGCCCAGCTCCCGGACAAAAGCCGGGTACAGAGAGCCGGTGGCGTCCTCTCCTGGCGCAGGGAGCCCCTCTCCGAAAAAGTCCGGCACCAGGCCCGACTGCCGCACCGCCAGAAAGGCTTGGAACCGCGGGAGCAGCGCCAGCGAGCAAACATCCGAAAGGCGCTGCAACAAATGTCCTTCCAGACCGGCCCAAGCTCTATTCAGCATCCGCGCCGCCAGCCCCGAGGCGTCCGCAGCGACTTTCCGCCGCGCCAGGGCGACAATCGGCCGGTAAAGCTGCGCGAACGGGATGGTTCGATCCCTGGTCGCGGGCGGGCTATCCACCCGCGCGAAATCAGCCTGAACCGCCTGCGCAATCTCTGCCAAGAGATCCGCCCAGGCAGGCAAGGGAACTCCGGACGGGTGCTGGACTTCCCCCAGGAGAGAACACAAGTGCGGGACGGAAGCGCCGCGCAGGCCAGATTGGCCGAGGATTTCGTCGAACGCGTTTTGTTCGCCATTGGCCGCCACCTGCCGCCAGCGCCCTAGCCTCTTTGCCGCGACCGCCTCCTTCCCCGGCACTGGAACTACCTGGCCCGTCAGCCGTTCGGTCAAGTTGCTGGAGCGGGCGACGATCTCCTGCAGTTCGGCGGCAGAAAGCAGTCCGGGCGAAGCCATGGAGCGCTGATTAGAACAGGGAGCGATTCGATTTCACAGCAAACGCCACTGCCTCGCAGGAAGAAGCCGTCCGTGGGATTCTTGCGCAAGCTTTCCGTGGACACCGTCAGCGCCTTTCATAGATTCTGCGCAACCATTTCGCTCCCGGGGTGGCGAAGCAGTCCGCATTGTCTTCTATGCATCGACGCAAATTTCTCCAAGCCTCTGGCCTGGCCGCCGGCTCTCTCCTGCTCCCCGTTTGGGGCAAATCGGTTACCGCCTTCGCCGACACCTCTCCAATACCCGCGGCGGATAAGAAAAAACTCGCCGATGCCGCCCTCAACGCCGCCACCAAGAAGGGCGCCACTTACGTCGATGTCCGCATCGGACGGTACCTCAACCAGTTCCTCATCACGCGGGAAGACAAAGTTGAAAACATCGTCAACACGGAAAGCTACGGAGCCGGGGTGCGCGTCATCGCGGCCGGTGCCTGGGGCTTCTGGGCGACCGATCAACTCACGCCCGCTTCCATCGCCGCCGCCGCCGAGGAGGCCGTCGCCATTGCCAAGGCCAACGCGAAGTTGCAGGAGTCGCCCGTCGAACTCGCGCCGCAGCAGGGTTTGGGCGAGGTGAGTTGGAAGACGCCGTTGGTCAAGAATGCCTTCGAGGTGCCGCTGGCGGAGAAGATCGACTTGCTCATGGCCGCCAACCAGGCTGCGCTCAAGAACGGCGCCAACTTCGTCAATTCGAACCTGTTCCTGGTCAACGAGCAGAAATACTTCGCCAGCACGGACGGCTCCTACGTGGACCAGGACGTCCATCGCATCTGGCCGACGTTCGGGGTCACGGCTATCGATGCCAAGACGGGCAAGTTCCAGACGCGAGGGGCGCTCAGCGCTCCCTGCGGGCGTGGTTACGAGTACCTCGACCCCAAACCGGAGGGCAAGCTGCCCGGCGTGGTGACCCGCTACACGACAAGCTACGACATGATCGAAGACGCCGCCGCCGCCGCAACCCAGGCGCACGAAAAGCTGGCGGCCAAGTCTGTCGAAGCCGGCCAGTACGACCTCGTCCTCGATCCCTCGCATCTCTGGCTGACGATTCACGAGTCCATCGGCCACGCGACGGAACTAAACCGCGTCCTCGGATATGAGGCGAACTTCGCCGGCACGAGTTTCGCGACGCTCGACAAGTGGAAGAGCGGCGATTTCAAGTACGGCAGCCCGCAGGTCCACATCGTCGCCGATAAAACGCAGCCCGGCAGCTTGGGAGCCGTCGGCTATGACGATGAAGGCGTCCCTTGCCGGCAATGGGATCTCATCAAGGACGGTATCCTCGTCAATTATCAGAAAACCCGGGACCAGGCCCACATCATCGGGCAGAAATATAGCGACGGTTGCTCCTACGCGGATAGTTGGAGTGATGTGCAGTTTCAACGCATGCCCAACGTTTCGCTGCAACCGGGCAAAGACCCGCTCACGACCGCGGAAATGATCAAAGGGGTGGAGCGCGGCATTTACATCGTCGGCAGCGGCTCTTTTTCCATCGACCAGCAACGCTACAACTTCCAATTCGGCGGCCAGCTTTTCTTCGAGATCAAGAACGGCGAAATCGCCGGCATGTTGCGCGATGTCGCGTACCAGTCGAACACGCAGGAGTTCTGGAACTCGTGCGCGGCGGTTTGCGGTCCGAGCGATTATGCGGTCGGCGGCTCGTTTTTCGACGGCAAGGGCCAGCCGGAGCAAGTCAGCGCGGTGTCTCACGGCGCCTCCACGGCGCGCTTTAACAAGGTCAACGTGCTGAACACCGCCCGGAAGATCTGACGTTCCCCGCGCGGCACCCGAACCTTCCAGCAGCTTTCCAAATAACTCATGGCACAACTCAGCGAATCGGACGCCCAGGCCATCTTTCAAAAGGTCCTCGGTTTTTCCAAGGCCGACGAGGCCCAGGCCACTCTCTCCGGCAGCCGCAAGGCCAACCTGCGCTTCGCGCGCAATGCCGTTTCGACCAGCGGCGGCTCGGACGACCTCAGCCTGAGCGTGCAATCCAGCTTCGGTAAAAAGACGGGTACAGCCACGATCAACGAACTGGATGACGCGTCCCTGGAGAAAGTCGTGCGCCGCGCGGAAGAGCTGGCGCGGCTGGCCCCGGAGAACCCGGAGTATGTCCCGTTCCTGGGTCCCCAGCAGTACGAGGAGCCGAAGGCGTACTTCGAGTCCACGGCCGGCCTGACCCCGGAGTGGCGGGCGCAAGCCGCCGGCGTGAGCATGGACGCGTGCAAGGAAAAGAAGCTTTTTTCCGCCGGCTTCCTCGAACACGACGCCTCGTTCAGTGCCGTGGCCAATACGCGCGGGCTGGTCGGTCACCAGCGCACCACGGGCGTCGATTTCTCCGTCACGGTGCGCAGTGCCGATGGCAAGGGCAGCGGCTACGGCGTGGCGGATTTCAACGACGCCGCGAAAATGAATACGGGCGCCGTGAGCGAAGTCGCCATCCAGAAAGCCTTGGGCTCCGCGGAAACACGGGCCATCGAGCCGGGTAAATATACGGTCATCCTGGAGCCGGCCGCCACCGTCGACCTGATCGGATACATGGTCCGGGCTATGGACGCGCGGCTGGCGGATGAGGGCCGCTCCTTTCTGACTAAGTCCGGCGGCGGGACGCGCCTGGGCGAGAAGCTCGTGGACGAGCGCGTCCATTTGTATTCAGACCCACTGAACCCGGAGGTGCCTGGCAACGCCTGGGCGCCTGATTGCCGTCCGCGCCGGCGGGTGGATTGGATCAAGGACGGCGTGGTGGCCAACGTCGGCTATTCGCGGTACTGGGCGCAGAAGAAAGGCGTGCCCGCCGACGTTGCCCAACCTGGGGTCGGTAGCGGGTTTCGCAATGCACCGAACACGCGCGTTATCGGCGGGTTCGAGGGCCCGGCCGGCGTGATCATGGATGGCGGCAGCGCCAGCCTGGACGAACTGATCAAGAGCGTGAAGCGAGGCGTGTTGGTGACCCGCATGTGGTACATCCGCGAGGTCGACCCCCAAACGGTCCTGTACACCGGGCTGACGCGCGACGGCACGTTTTACGTGGAAGACGGCGAGATCAAGTACGCGGTGAAAAATTTCCGCTTCAACGAAAGCCCGGTGATCATGCTCAACAACATCGAAGCGCTGGGCAAACCGCAGCGGGCCAACGGCTGCCTGGTGCCGCCCATGGTCGTGCGCGACTTCACTTTTTCGAGTCTCTCGGACGCAGTCTAATGCAGGCTTGATCGCGGTCGGGACGGTGACGATTTGGGCGGGAAGGGGGGATATTTCATCGCATGGACCTGGCTGATTTCGTTTTTCACCGGCTGCAATACGATTCCGGCGACTGGGACATGGTCGACCAGCGGATGCCGTCGAATCTGCTCGATTCGTTGGTTGCCTATACGACGATCCGCCTCGACCCGCGGGAAGCGGTCGTGCCGCTCGGCAGCAAGGAAGTGCTCGACGCGCCCTTCGTTTACCTCAGCGGCCATAAGCTCGTGCAGTTTACCGATCGCGAGCGCGAGAACTTCGAGGCCTACGTGCGGCGCGGCGGCTTTGTCTTCGCCGACGATTGCAACCATGACATCGACGGGTTGTTCGCCAAATCCTTCGAAGCGCAGATGAGCGCGATCTTTGGTCCGGACGCGCTGCCGAAGATCCCCTCCGATCATCCGCTTTACCGCGCCTTTTTTACTTTCGACAAAGGGCCGCCGACGACCAGCTTCGAGCTCAACGGCTGGGGTGACGACCTCGTGCACGACTATCTGCGCGGCCTCGAGATCGATGGCCGCCTCGCCGTGCTCTACAGCAATAAGGACTACGGCTGCGAGTGGGACTATGATTTCCGCAACAAGCGTTTCCTGGCGGAGGACAATACGAAATTCGGCGTCAACATCATCGTCCATGCGATGACCGCTTGAGACAAATGAGCCCAACTCCCGCGTCAGACACCGGCGAACAGGAGATCCAAGGCCTGTTGGCGAAACTCCCCCTCCTGCGCGCGGAGATCGCCAAGGTTATCATTGGTCAGCAACCGGTGATCGAAGAGTTGTTGACGGCGGTACTGGCCAGTGGCCATTGCCTGCTCGAAGGGCTGCCAGGTTTGGGTAAGACTCTGCTCATTCGGACGCTAGCGCAGGCGGTCGACCTGGTCTTTCACCGCATCCAGTTCACGCCCGACCTCATGCCGAGCGATATCATCGGCACGGAGGTCCTGGAGGAAGACCACGCCACCGGTCGGCGTTTCTTTCAATTCAACAAGGGACCGTTGTTCGGCCAGATCATCCTGGCCGATGAGATCAACCGCACGCCGCCTAAAACGCAGAGCGCGCTGCTCGAGGCCATGCAGGAAGGCAGCGTCACCTACGGCGGCAAGACGTACGAGCTCGACCGGCCATTTTTCGTCCTCGCCACGCAGAATCCGATCGAGCAGGCGGGGACTTATCCGTTGCCGGAGGCGCAGCTCGACCGCTTTCTGCTTTTTGTCAAAATAGGTTACCCACAGGAGGCTGACGAGATGGCCATGCTGGCGCAGACGACCGGTCAGCGTGCGGAGCCGGTTTCGCCGGTGCTGACGGCGGCGGAGTTGCGGCGGCTCCAGGGTTTGGCGCGCGAAGTCGCCATCAGCGAGGAACTCGTCGGCTACGTGGCGCGGCTGGTGCGGGCGACGCGGGACAAATCGATGCCTTACATCGCCCAATGGGTGCGCTGGGGCGCCGGGCCGCGCGCGGGTCAAGCGCTGATCCTGGCCGCGAAAGCGCGCGCGTTGCTCTCCGGCCACTTCGCCGTAACGCTCGACGATCTGCGGGCGCTGGCCGCGCCCGTGTTGCGGCATCGCCTGCTGCTGAACTTCGAGGCCGAAAGCGAAAACGTGCAGCCCGACGACGTAACGGCCGAACTTTTCCGCCTCGTGCCGGAGCCCAGGAGCCCGCTGCGTTAACGCCTGATCCGCTGCGGTTAAGCCTATGCCCGTCGTCCTCGAGCCCAAGCTGCTTGCCGCCACACGGGGCCTGACCCTCGCGGCGCGCCGGCTGGCCGCCGGAGTGCTGCCGGGGCTGCACGCCAGCCGGCAGGCCGGACTGGCGCGGGAGTTCAGCCAGTACCGGGTGTATCAACCCGGCGACGATCTTCGGCACGTCGATTGGAAACTGTACGCGCGCTCCGACCGCTACTTCGTTCGCGAAAGCGAGGTGGAAACCGCGGTCACCGTGCGCATCATTCTGGACGCCACGGCTTCCATGCGCCATGTGGACGCGTCCGGCCCAGGCGCGGGTTTGCGTAAGTTCGACGCCGCCCGCACGCTCGCTGCCGCGCTGGCGCTGGTCGTGCAGGCGCAAGGCGATCTCGTTGGTCTGCACGCCATCTGCGACGGCCGGGTCATCTCCGCGCCACCCGGGCAGCATCGCCAGCCGTTCGAGCGCATTGTGCGCACCCTGGAACGCCTCGAGCCCGCCGGCCGCTGGCCGGAGGATGGCCGCGCCCTCGGCAACGCGCTGACCGCCGGGCCACGCTTGGCGGCGGGGGCGGGGGAGTCCCGGGAGATCGTCGTGGTGCTCTCGGATTTGCATGAGCACGGGGACGAAATCCGCGCGGCGCTGGCGCCCTTGCGGGCGAAACGTTACGAGTTGTTGCTTTGCCATCTGGCCGGCCGGGACGAGATCGACTTTGCCTTCGACGGGCCGGTGCAATTCGAGGATTGGGAGACGGGCGCAACCATCGAAACGGACGCCGGTGGCGTGCGCGAGGCATGGCTGGCAGGGCAGGAGCGACTGGTGCGCGACTGGCGCTGTGCCTGGCAGGGCGGCGGACGCTTCGCCTATGCGCGGTTCCGGTTGGATGAGCCGTTGGACCAGGCGCTCCGCGCCTATCTGCTGCGCCGGGCGGGGCGTTGATGTCGCGTTTACTCGGGCCATGTTCACGCTGCTTTCCCCGGCTGGCCTCTGGGCGCTGACGGCATTGTCTCTGCCGCTGGCGATCCACCTTTGGCACCGTCCGCCGCGAACGATCCGGCTGGGCAGCTTGCGCTTTTTGGAAACGTTGCCGCGCCGTCTGCACGATCTGCGCTGGCGCGAGCGCTGGCTGCTCGCGGTCCGGTTGGTCTTGCTCGCCCTGCTGGCGCTACTGCTGGCCGGTCCGCGCTGGCAACGGCCGCCGCCCACGGGGGCGCGGCGCTGGCTCCTCCTGGATCCGAACGCCGTCCCTGCCGGCAGCTCGCTGGACCGCCTGCGCGCGCTGCAAGCCGCCGGCTACGAAACCCGCCGGCTGGCGCCTGGCTTCCCGTTCGTTTCCTCCGGGAGGGAGGCCGCGGCTGGGCCTGTCCCCGACGTCTGGTCGCTGTTGCGCGAGGCGGAAGCGGAATTGCCGCCGGGGTCTGCGCTAGCCGTGTTTTCACCCGGGCGGTTGACGTCGTTGCGCGGCTCGCGTCCGGCCATGCAACCTGGCCGCGTCGATTGGATCGAGACTCCCGACACCCCGGTGGCAACTCTCCCAGTGCCCGGCACGGCGGGCGTCACACCGCCGCCGCTGCAAGTTCTGGTCTTGTCTGACGCCGAGCGCGCCGCCGACGCCCACTACGTCGCGGCTGCGCTGCGCGCCGCAGCCGAAGTCAGCGGCCGGCCCATCACCGTCAAGACTGCGGCAGCCGGCCCGGTCCCATCTGCGGTCCCCGGCTGGGCGTGGCTCTTCTGGTTGAGCGCGCAACCCGTGCCCCCGTCCTGGCTCGAAAGCGGCGCAAACATCGTGAGCGAAGCGGGCGGATTACCGGACGATGGCCCCTCCAGTTGGCTCGTGGCTGCACCGGATGCGCCTGGTGCGACCGCGTTGGCGAGCCCGTTTCGGCTGTGGCGCCGGGTCGCGCCACCGGCTGGAGCTGCGTCCGCCGTGGAGTGGACCGACGGCTTCGGCCAACCGCTGTTGACCGTCTCCGGCGCGGGACGCGGGCGGCACTGGCGCTTCTTTGGGCGGTTCGATCCCACCTGGACCGATCTGCCCCTGAGCAGCGCCTTCCCAGCCTGGCTGCGCGCCCTGCTGTGGCAACAAGGCGACAAACCGCGCCTCGATCCCGCCCGCGACCGCCGTCTGGCAGACCCAGCGCAGTGTCGCCCGGCCGACACGTCGAACGCCAAAGCAACTACCTTGCTCCCGGCGGGAGAAAGTGCCGTCGATTTGCACGGGTTCATTTGGACGCTGGCCGCTGTTCTCTTCGGTCTGGAGCGGCTATTGAGCAGCCGGCGCCGGCCCTCCGGTGTGGCGGTCGCGCAACCGGAACGCGCGACCGCGAACCTTGCCACCGCGCGATGAACCCGCCCCAACTGCAACGGCTCGCCAGCCGCTGGCGCTGGCGGCTCGGCCTGCGCGAGGGCCTTTTCGCCTTGGGCGCGGCGGGCGGCGCGGCGGCTTTGACCCTGGCTTGGACCACCTCGTGGCTTTGGCTGGCCATGGCGGCGTTCGCCGCCACCCTGGGAGCGCGGCTGGCGCTCAGCCGGCCTTGGACGTTGGACGCCGGGGCGATGGCACGCCATCTCGACCGCACCCAGCCTGAACTGGAAGAGAGCAGCGCGCTGTGGTTGCGCCCGCCGGAAAGCCTCACCGCGCTCGAGCGCCTGCAACTCGCCCGCATCAACACGGCTCTAGCCTGGTTGCTGCCCGACGACCCACCGCCGGGCAACCCGCCGCGCCACTTCCTGCGTGCCGCCGTCTGGTGCGGACTGAGCGGCCTGCTGCTCTGGCTGGTCGTGTTGGCCTGGACGTTTGCCCAGGATGCACGGGCGCGCGATCAAGCCGTCACTGTCACCACGGCGCGTCACCTGGCGGCGAAGCCGTCCCTGGCCGCTGCCGCCCCGCGCTGGCCACGGATTGCCGGCGCCTGGCTGACAATCACGCCCCCCGCCTACACGGGCCGGCCCGAGCGCCGGGTGCGGCGTCTCAGCACCGAGGTCGAGGAAGGCGCAACGGTGGCTTGGGCGCTTACCCTTGATCGTCCCGTTCGGCGGGCCGCGCTCGTCACCGGGGAAGAGGGCGCCGGCGGCATGCCGTTGCAACTCGCCGATAACGGCCTGCAACTCAGCGGCTCGCGGCCTGTCACCGCACCCGGATTGTACCATCTCAACGGTGTCCTGGCGTCCGGCGAGGCTTGGAACCCGCCCGAGCTCTATGCGCTGACCGTCAACCAGGACCTGGCGCCGACTCTGCGGGTGCTGCAGCCCCGGGAATCCAGGACGATCATCGAACCGTCGGTCCCGGCACCACGTGTCAGCGTCGAGGTGCTGGCGGGCGACGATTACGGGGTGGGCGAAGCGCATCTGGTCGTCACCGTGGCGAAAGGCTCCGGCGAAGCGGTCAAATTCCGCGAACAAGCGCTGCCCTTCGATTCAGACATTCCCTCGGACCAAGCACCGCATGGCCACCTGCTCACGCGCGCGCTTGATTTCGGCGCCTTGGGCCTGGAGCCGGGCGATGAGTTGTACTTCTACGTCGAGGCGCACGACAACCGGCAGCCCACGCCCAACCGTGCGCGTTCGGAAACGCGCTTTCTGGTCCTGCGAGGCCCGACAGGACAGGCAACCCCAGGCGGGCGAGGCGTGGCGGGGGTCAACCTCGTGCCGCAATATTTCCGCAGCGAGCGGCAACTCATCATCGACACTGAGAAACTCATCGCCGACCAACCGGCGATCTCCGACCACGACTTCCGCCACCGCGCTAACGATCTCGGCATCGACCAGCAGCTTTTGCGGCTGCGTTACGGCCAGTTCCTTGGTGAAGACTTAGAACAAGACGCAGCGACCGACCACGCCGGAGTAAACCTGGATCCGCTGCAGGCCGTTCCGCGCGAAAACACCGGGCCTCATGCGGCCGCGAGCGTTGCGCAACGCTTTTTGCAGGAACACGCCCAGCAGGACCGCGAAGGCGGCGAGGCGGAGGCCGGCGGGCCCCGCGCGGCGCCGGAACAGCCCCTGAACGCGGCCGCGGTCCGCAAGCCGTTTGTGGACTCGCATGACACGCAGGATGCCGCCACGCTTTTCGACCGCGACACCAAGAGCACAATGAAGGACGCGCTCGCGGCCATGTGGGATGCCGAAGGCTTCCTGCGGACCGCCCGGCCGCCCGAGGCACTCGCGCCTGAGCACCGCGCGCTGGAGATCCTCAAGGCTGTCCAGCAGAGCGCGCGGGCCTACGTACAACACGTCGGTTTCGAGCCGGCACCCCTCAACGTGGCGGAACGGCGCCTGCAAGGGGACGTGAGCGGTGCGCCCGCGCTGACGCCAGAGCAGGACCTATTGCCGAAACAGGATGCAGCGATGCTCGCGGTGCGCCAGGTGCTAGAGGACCTCCCCTGGGCTTCGCCTCCGGTCCGGCTCAGCGCGGAGTCGCTCGACTTGTTGGGGCGCGCTGAACCCGCGTTGACCGCTGCCGCTACCCACCGACCGGAGATGTATCTCGACGCCTTGCAGACCCTCCGACGGGTGCGGGGTGGTGAGCTCACTTTGAGCGCCGACGCTCTCCGTCCGCTCGAACGCGGCCTTTGGCAACTGCTCCCCGCGGCCGGCACGTTGCCGGACCGGCAGCCGGACCCGGCGCCTGCGCTGGGCGAGGCTTATCAGCAGGCGCTCCAGAAGGCGGAGGTGCGGCGATGAGCATTCCCTGGCGGGTGCTCGCGGCGGTCGTAGTGGCGGGCGGCTTAACCTGGCTAGAGTGGCGGCGGGCGGATCGGCGGAATCTCGTGGCTCGCAGCCTGGCCACGCTGCTGGCGGTCGCAGCGCTGGCGCTGCTGGGCTGGGGTCCGGCCTGGCGAAAATCCGCGTCAACGGCAGGCGGAGTGGAAGCAGCGCTTTGGACCTCGGGCGCGGGAGCGGGGGACGCTGATGACCGCGTCGCACCGGGCTACCGGTTCGCGCTGCCGGGCGCGACCGCCGCTCCGGCTGGCGCCATGGTTTTGCCGGACGTGGCCACCTGGCGGCGGCGATTCCCTCAGGTTGGGACGTTGCACGTCTATGGCGATGGCTTGGAACCGTTCGACCGCGACACCTTGGGCGACTGCCGGCTTATCTTTACGCCCGGGCGCGAGCGGCTCCCGGGTCCGGCGTTCTCCTTTGTGCGTTGCCCGCGCGAACTGCCAGTGGGCGATGCCTTGGTCGTGCAAGGCCGGCTCGCCGGATTGGCGCCCGGGACCACCGTGACGGTAAGGCTCACCGGCCCCGGCGGTAATCCGGTCGAAGGCGCCACAAAACTAGCGGATGCCAACGGCGAGGCGGAGTTCTCGGTGCAGGATAGGGCCACTCCCGCCGTGGGACATTTCCTGTGGCGCTTGCAGGCCGGGAGCGCCGGCGAGCCGCTGGGCGTCGCGGTGGTCGCGCCGGACCTGCCGCGCGTGCTGTTGCTGGCAAGCGCGCCTCGCTTCGACACGGCAGCGCTGCGGCGCTGGTTTGGGCGAGCGGGCGGTACGCTGACCGGGCGCACGTTGATCGGGCGGGACCGCTATCAATTTGAGTCGAAACACTACCCTTCGGACCAGTTCTCCGTCATCGATGCACCGCTCTTGAGCCGGTTCGACCTCGTGCTCGCCGATGCCAGCGCGCTGGCGGCGCTCGCACCGCCGGAACGCGACGCCGTGACGCAAGCTGTGACCCGGACCGGCCTGGGTGTCCTCGCGCTGGCGGACGACGCCGCTCTGCCCAGCGCGAGCAAGGTCCCACCCGAGACAGCGGCAGCGTTCTTCCCCTGGAAACTGACCGAATCGGCCGCAGATCCCACCGCTGCGGGCAATCGCCTGGCGCGAGTGCATTGGCCCGGGCAGGCGCTGCCCGGTGAGATTGCTTTGCCGATCGCGCCCTTCGATATCGCCCCGCAAACGGGCCAAATCTCGCTCATGCAGGATGGCCAAGGTCACACCCTGGCAGTCTCGGCGGCACGCGGGCGGGGCCAAATTGCGCTGACGCTGGTGCGGGAGACCGGTCGCTGGCAACGCGTCAACGATCTCGCGCAGTTCGCGGCGTATTGGTCGGAGCTGTTTTCGCGCGTGGCGCGGAAGGCGGCGGAGAGCGGGCGTTGGATGTTGCCGGGCGGAGACGCGGCACCGGCGTTTGTGGATCAACCGGTGGACCTGGTCTGGTTGGGTGACCTTGCAAACACATCCGGGCCGGGGCTGGTGATGGCCGAGGACAATGTGGAAGGCGCCACGCAGGTTCACTTGGCGGCGGACCCAGCCGAGCCGGGACGCGCGTGGGGGACGTTCTGGCCCCGGCGGGCGGGCTGGCACCGGGTGATCATGCCCGGGGCCGCCGCCGGCAGGGCCACGGCTGATTTCTATGTGCAGGCAGCCGGGTCCTGGCCCGCGCTGCAAGCCGCCAGACGCCGGGCCGCGACGCTGCGTTTCGCGGCGAGTTCCGCCAACCTCGCCGGTGCTACATCCAAGGCCCCGGCGCATGGCACGGCAGATACCCGGTGGCTGGCGGGTGGGCTCTTTGCCCTGTTTCTGGCGAGCGCCGGTTACTTATGGCTTGAGCAGCGGCGCTCAAGCTGAACCGTGTCCGGCCGGGTTCTTATTCCGGCAACGGCTCTTTCTCGCTGCACAGATAAGCCAGCGCTTTGATCGCTGTAGCGTATTCCTCCTCGGTCCGAGCGGTCCAGCAGGCTTGCTTGGCCAAGTCCAATCTCTTCTCCTGTTCGGTTGCGTCCGAAGGATTTATTTTATCCCATTCGGACAAGCGCCTTTGTGCTTGAGAGAACAGGGGATCGTTTTTTCCATTTGGCGGTACAACATCTGCCACAACTTCTATTCGCTTAATCGAGGGCCGCTGTTTGCGTGACCGTTGAACTAAACAGGCAGCGGCACAGGCTGCAGCGCGGCGCGCGCTTCTTCGCTCAGCACGGTCGCGGCCCGATCATAAATCTCCCGCGCTTGTCCGGGCGTGTTGCCTACCGCCGTCAGGCCCAAGCGGCCGCATTGGCCTAGAGCGCTCAACATGTGAAAGACAATGCCAGTGCGCGTGGCTTGCCCATAGTGCAAGCCGTGGCGCACCACGATGTCAAAGAGATCGTCCGGCGTGAAAACCCGGAAATCGGGTGACTCCAGATGGTCCGTGGCAACCAGGAACTTCTGCTGACCGCCGGGCGTGAGGAAGGTGGCGCTTTCGGGATCGTAGGCGCCCCCGATCAGAAATTGCAGCGTCAGGAAGGGGTGAGTCGTACCGCCTTTGCGCAGGTTGACTTCAATCGCATACGGGTCCCAACCGCCGTCCTCGGTGCGCGTCACCACGAAATCGAGGGCGAACCGGCCGATGACTCCGGCGTCGGCCAACAACTGGCCCACCTTGGCGGCCTCGCGCGTGATCGCCGCGGCATAGCCGGGGTCGGCCGGGAAGATGCACCCCAGGTAACTCTGGCCGCTCGGGCCGCCGAGCATCTGATCGTGTGTCGAGAGCAGTTCCACCTTGCCCAACGGCGTCACGCGCAGTTGGACGCTCGGGCTGAGCACCTGGGCCGCGCCGACGCCGACCCGTTCCTCGACCACACCGCCATGCGCCGCGAACTTCGCGATGTAGTGGTCGTAAGTAATCTCGGGCAGTTCGTAACGCATCTCATGCAATCGGGTTAAAATCGACGCCTTCTCCTCCGCGTCGCCGGGGGCCGGCAAACCGTCCAGATCCAGCACGGCGTTGCCGCCGCCGGAGACGCCTTCGTTCAGTTTGACGATCACCTGCCGCATGCCTGGTTTCTTGGCGCGCATCCCGGCGATGGCGTCGACGATGCCGGGCACATCGTACAGATCCTCGGTGCCCAGGGGGTAGGAGACGCCGGCGCGGGCGAAGAGCTGGCGGCAGCCGCTCTTGGTCCCCAGGCTAAAGAACTGCGGATCGGCGCCGTAGAGTGGGATGCCCAGGCGCAGGGCCAGGTTGCGCTCCAGGAACGTGGTATTGTAGCAAACGAGATGAGCGCGGTCCTTGTCGGGAATCAGTTCCCGGATGCGTTCGATAAGTTGAGGGCGGGCCAGCAGTTTCTCGCTGAGCGGCTGCGCGCTGCCGTCGAGCGGACTGACGAGGTGTAGGCGCCTCCGGGCGTGGCTGGGAATGACGCCCGGCAGCAGATCGAGGTAATACTCGATGATGCTGGGCAGGATCGTCAGCGACGTGACATAGATAAGCCTGGCGCGCGGCTGAGAAAGGAGCAGGAGGAGGAAAAGAAAGCGTTCCTCGTAGGCTTGGATCTCCGCGCCCGTGCCGGCTGTGTCCACCGTCATGGACGGGACCACGACGATGGTTTGTTCGTCCTGGTTAAAGGCTTCGATGGAATGCCACAAGGGCACCAGCTTTTTCTGCAGCTTATCGAAGCGTAGCTGGGCCTCTTCGGCGCTGATGTCCAAGCCGGTCGTAACGTGGGGATCCATGCCGTTAGACAACGAAATGGTCGCGGCGGAGTAAAGCATAAACTCAAAGGTAGCAGCGACTTCCGTCGAGATCCGCCGTTGTCGCTTAACGCAATGCGCGAATCGGAGTCGCCGATAGCGTCAGGAGTGCCAGGCGGGACGCATTACTACCAGCCAAGGGGCCGTTGTCAGCATCGTGGCCCATGCCAAAAGTAGTCGGAATGCCGCAACCTGTCTGGTAGCTGCCGTCCGTTCCATGATTGAGACAATGCGAGCAGCTTCCCTGAATGACAAACCGGTGCCGAACGATGACGAGACAGAAATGCAGTTCGCGACCGCCGCAGGGACGGCGATCGATTGGAATAAGTTTGGCTTAGTGACCAACAAACCTGCAACGTTCGCAAAAATTGTGCAAGACGTGCTCACGCAGAATGGAATCTCCAGCACCGCCAATTACGACTACCCTTCGGCCCGGGCACTCGCCGATGACCTTGTCACCTCTGGCATGCCCGCCATCGCCAACGTCATCGTAGCCCAACAGGGTAAATTTTCCTACGAACATGCCGTCCTTATGCAATGGGACACAGACCAGCAGAAATTCCTGGTCGACAACATCGATACTCTTGGGACGACGAGATCGTACACGCGGAGTCAATTTGAAAGTGGAGAACTTTGGTATCCTTTCGGCGGCCCCGGAGGCCTGCCGAGACTAGGCTACGTCAAGTTGGAACTTCACAATGCCGTCGTCTTCGCCAAGAGGCGATGAACAGAGTTGACATACTCGGCCAAGCTTGGAACTTCTTGCTGGTCGGATGATCTAAATCGGGGTTCGATCCAAAGCACTTTTCTGTCGACGCTATGTCTCTGACGTGTTTGCGCCTGCAGACATCGCGCATCTTGTGCCTGCTGCTGGTGGTTGGCTTCGGCGCGCGCGTTACGGCTGCCGGTGCCTACTTGCCCCCTGCCAGCGAAGAATATGAGCTGCGCACTATCCCCGAGAAGGGGTACGGCAAGCTCGATGGTCACGGCAAGCTCTTCTTTCAACGATTTTATGAGAACATGTTTTCTACCGAGGTGGCCACTCTTGCCTACTTCCCCCATGGCCAAGATCTGGGAGTCTTTCTGCAACGCAACGTGACTGCCATGAACGTGTTTTTGGCCGCCGAGATTCGGCGGCCTCGCACGGTCCAAACATTTCTAAGTAAATACCTCCAGCGTTTCTTGGTGGAAAACCTGACTGAGATGCCCGCCACTGCCATCACCCGAAAGGACATTGATGATGGGCTGGGAGTTGCCGAGGAGCGTCACCATGGGGCGCGGTGGGCGGCTAAGTGTGCGTGGCGCAAGGCCCGCATCCAGCGTTACGCGCCGTCGCGGCCACTTGTCGTGGTGACCGGGGACGATTGGACGGTGGATGTGAATGTGCTCACCAACCGAGGCGCTGTAGAGCACTGGCTGATCAAAGGTCGAATGACACCCATGCAGATTGACAGTTTCCTCTGCCAGCCCAAAGAGCCCGACGGCACCTTCCAGCCCGAAATAATGGTCAATTGACATCCTGGCGCCCAAGCAGGAAGCAAAACACGCCACGGTAAGTCTCGAAGCAAGTGCGGTCTGTGCGCAGGTCAACGAGCTAATCCTCCGGTTGGTCCCGCTCGCAGCCCGGGCTTGGGGAGGGCTGTCCTAATGTTCGGCTTGATCTAATGTCCAGGTTTTTACCTGCTACCTTGGGGATAAACATGCCTTCGTTCAATCTGGAGACAATTTTGCAAGCGGTGATTGGGAGTGTCTGGGTTTTCCACGGCCTCTATAGCAAATTGCTCAATGGGATTCCGCGGCATCGCCTGATTGTCGGAAAAGTCCTGGGAGACGAGGTAGCCGGACCCGCCACCAAGATCATCGGGTGCCTGGAGGTGCTGGTGGGGGTGTGGGCCTTCAGCGGGTTCGCGCGCGCGGATTGCGCAGCCGCGCAGACGTTGGCCATCGTGTCGATGAACGCCTTGGAAATAGCGCTCGCCCGGAGCCTCTTGATCTCTGCCTCGGGCATGGTGATTCTTAACCTCGCTTTTTTGGCCACCATCTGGCGGTGGGCAACGTTCGCCTGACGGTTCGCCCGCTCCCTTGGGCGGTCAGGTCAACCAGCCGATCTGCACCAGCCCGCAAAACGTAAAGAGCAAAGCCAGCGCGAGCCAGACGAGGGTAAACCAGTAATGAAACCCGGTTTCCATGGGCTTACCGCGCCATAGGGTGGCCGGGTACACCAGCCATTGGCAATATAGCCGGAGGGTCCAAAAACCCGCGAACGACCACGTCAGCCAGGCGCCGGCGCCAGTTCTCGCCAGGAAAATGATGGGCGCGAAGACGCACGGCAGGCCCATCATAACGAGCACCACGCAGATGAAGAAATTGTGGACCTTGAAGATTGCGGCGTTCACGGGTGTTAACCGGGCGGCATCCCTGGCCCATTGCAGATGCCGCCCGACGGGGATGTGCAAAACTGCCAATAAGATCAAACCCGCCCCCGCCGACCGCAGCAACCAAGGCAATGCCGCGATCATACCGGGATAAGCACACAGACTCGCACCCACGGCGTCACCCGGAACTCGTCCGCGCATTTCAGCCCGGCTGGCTCCCATGCGGCCGCCCAATTCGCCCGCGAATGAAAGTGCAGAAAACCAGGGCCGAAGGCGAGGAAGTTCGCCCAGTCCCGCATGTGCTCGACCAGCACGACCCGGCCATTGGGACGCAAGCACCTTCGCGCCTCCGCGAACCACGCCGTGCGGGCACTGGTGCTCCTGAGTTCATGCACGGCAAGAATGCCGAACACCGCCTCGGCCGCTGCCGACTCCACCGGCCAATGATCATACGAGACCGCCAACGTATCCGCGCTCGGGGGAAACTGCCGGCGCGCGCGCCGGATCGACGGCTCCGTCATGACCGCCGGGTCATAGTGATCAAGAATGATCCAGTCGGTGCCGGGAAAACGCGCGCGCAAAGCAGCGGAGGTTTCGTCAAAGCCGCAGTGACAAAATACAGCCCGGCGCGGCTCCGGTCCCGATAAGGCGCGTTCCAGCCAGCGCCAACGGTAAAGGTCCGACCGATCATAGATGAGATGCGAAACGCCGAGGGAGCCGAAAATGAAGTACGCTGCGCCGGCTAACGCTGCCGCCAGCACAAGCCTGAGCGCCACGTCCGGGACGATCACGCAGGCGGCACCCGTTCCAACGAGGACAATCGCTGCGGCCACGTAGAACGGCCAATTGAACCGCGCGATCGCCACCATTCCCTGCCAGGGCCGGCGCGCGTTCAATCCGTCCCTCCCGTCCGTACGATGCGCCCACGCTCCCAGCGGTAGGCGACGTTTTTGGTGCTGAAGGCATTCGCCAGGACCGGTTTGACCCCGCGGAACGGCTCCTCGTTGAACAATCCAACCTCCCACTCAGCTACCGTGACCGGCTCCGGCACCCAATCCTGCCGCTTGGCTTCGATCACAACAAAGGAGTGGGCGCCTTCCGCGCTGAACGTAAACGGCATCGGCCCCGCGAAAAGCCTGGCGGTATGCCAATCGGGAAAAGGCGAACCCAGCGGCATGGCGAGCGAATCGTCCGCCGCCGCGAAGCTCACCGCCAGGGTGCGTCTCCCATCCGCCAGCGACGTCTCGACGCGGGTGGACGCGTCCCCATCGACTTGCACCTTCACCAAGCGATAGTCATAACGGGTAAACAGGTTCCCGACGCGAACCATGGAGCGCCGATCGGTTTCGCTGCGCAGGATGTAAAGTCCGCGCAGACGGCGGCCACCGTCTTTAAGCCGCGTGAACACGCGGTAACCCGCGAGAAAAAAGTCCCGGCCCAGGATGGCCGGAAACCCAGCCGGTCGCATCCCCTTCGTCCAAACCAAGGCGACGGTGACAAACCCGAGCCCCTGGTAAGCATCGATCTCCAGCACGGCTGGGACCAGCGGCCGCAGAACCTCGGTGGGAAAGGCGAACGAGATCGCGACGACCCGCTCAAACCACGCCACCACCGGGAAGGGATGACGCTGGAGGATGGTACGCAGCGACACGGAGGGAGAAATTAGACCCTGACCGATTCTGCTGCCGGCTGGTTTACCGATGTTGTCTGGAACTCAGCACCCGCGCAAAGGGATCAATGTTTTCATTATCCAATAAAACAGAGGTGCGGATTATGTCGCCGCTGGCCGCTGGAGTTTTCGTGTCCATTCAGCGAGATTCTGCAGGAGCTTTCGGATGTGCTCCTTTGTCGCCTCGTCCATCAGGTTCCCTTCTTCGTCAAATCGGTGCGCCGCATTGCCGATCATTACCTCGGGTTGGTTGAGTGGGAAGATATTGAGGAAGACGAAGATCTGCCGCAAATGATACTGGGCACGCGCTGTCCCGATGTTGCCGATCGAAGCGCCCATGATCGCCGCCGGTTTACCGTTCCACGCACTGTCTCCATACGGCCGTGAGCCCCAGTCAATCGCGTTCTTGAGCACTCCGGGAATGGAGTAATTGTATTCCGGTGTCACGAACAGCAGGGCATCTGCCGCCCGCACCTGCTGCTTTAAATCCACCACTTTGGCAGGCGGATTCTGTTCGTCATCTTCGTTGAACCCGGGAATGCCGTCGAGTTCGAAAATGTCGAGTGTCACTCCGTCAGGCACGAGTGTTGTGGCGGCGCGTAAAGCCGCACGGTTGAATGATTGGCGACGCAGGCTGCCTGCGATGCCAAGAATGCGGATCGGTTTTGTCATAGGTCTATTTGCGGGTAGTTTGCAGCCTGAGATCGTGCTTGCTGTGTGAGATCCAAGCGACAGTTAGATAAATAGGAGCACCAAGGGCAGCACGATGCCCCCGATGATCATCCCCCATACTGCCCAATGGCGACGTTCGTATTTAAATGCCATGTAAATCCCCAAGATGCTCGTGATGACGAGCCCCACGGACATAATAGCCACCAATATTTTCAAAGGCATAGGTGACGGTCCACCAGGGCCACGCGCCAGACGTTGGTTCTTGTGGATGGCGGCAAGCTTTACTATCCATGTTGGAGCCGTGTACGAGCCATTCTTCCCACTGTCATTCCAGCGGAAGGTCTGCAACATGCCACTGAAAGCGAAAAAAATGATTAGCGGGGAGAAAAAAACGCCCAGCCAGAGATGCAGTTGCCGAATGCGTTGCATTTGTTCGTCCCTGTCAGCTACAAAGGTTGAGTTATTGTGCTTGTTTGTTGACGTGAACACTGGCCGACGGCGAGATACCGGCCGCATTTACTGCCGTAATCTGATAATAATAGTCACTCCCGGGCTTGAGGTGGTCGTCTTCCTTTTGGGTGCCTCTTTTGGGAGCATTTCGGTCGGTGTACGTAGTCTCAACGAGAGTAGTTACAAAATTTTCTGGCCAACGGGATTGTTCGTTCAGTTGCGTTGACCTATAGATGGTATAACCCACCGCACCGGGCACAGGTGACCAGGTGAGGGTGATCGCGGGACCCTGGCGTGACTTGACCCAGGTGCTGGTCAGCGACTGCGGTGCCGCAACGGGCGGAGCAGGCAACGGTACCGCCATCACGGCTGACGATTGGCCGCTCAAGCCGGCTGCGTCCGCCGCTGCCACGGAATAACTGTAGCGCGTACCATCCGTGGGGGTTTTGTCCACGTAACTCGTACCCATCACGGCGTCATCGAGAATGGTGGATCGCAACGGGTAGAACCCGCCAACGCCATTCTCATGCAGCGTGGTGCGTTCGATCCGGTAAATATTTGCCCCGGGCGAGGCGTTCCAGATCAGCGCAACCTGATGATGGCCCGAATTTGCCACCTTCAACCCCATCGGAGCGCCCGGCGCGCTGGCAAGGGTCGTCAACGCAGGAGTTACACGAGGGGTCGGGGACGAGGCGGCACTGCGTCCCGCGGGATTGACCGATTGCACGACATAAGAGTAGGGCGTTCCGTTAACGGCGGTCTGGTCGGTATAATTCGCCATCCCGGCATCGCTGCCGCACACCTGACTCACTAAGCCGCTCGCCACGGCAACATACCCACTGCCTGCGGCAGCACGCAGGACATTGTAGCTGGTGGCTCCCGGGACCACGGGCCAGCGGACAAGGATTCGATTGTTGCCTGAATAAGCCGTCACGCTAGCTGGGGGAGCAGGGACGTAGCCGGTCAATTCCAACCGGAGATAATCGACCATCAGGTAAGCGATGCCGCTTTTGGCGTTCATCGTAATGGTGAGCGTGTTCTTGCCCACATGTAAAAGGCTGCCCGGGAAGGAAACCCGCTCGTCGGAGAACGGGCCGTGATCGCTGTAGTGCTGGCTGCTGTCATCGACGTAGGGCGGGTTGAAGCCACCGGTGCCGCTGCCGTAAGGCTTCGCTGTGCTCCCGTTCAATGGGTTAGGTACAGCCGTCGCTCCACTGGTTTCATCAAGGCTGTGGCCATTGACGCCGAGCACGATATGGCCGCCTTCATCGCCGGCGCATGCCAGATAGATCGAAGCCGTCGAGCCAGCAGCTGGCCCTTGCGCCAGATCGAAGTTGATCGTGACGGTGCAGGACTGGTAGTTCCCCGCGGGGTCCGGGGAAGAAGGCAGGACGTAATTCCAGTCCGTGGACCACCGGCTGAGCCCCACGGTGTAAGTCAGGCCATTGGGAAAGTCGGATGGGTAATACATCTGTCCACCCCATATCGGGGTCGGGTAGCCAAGCTTCGGCGATTTGGCCGGGGACCAAAAATCCTCGCCGTGACGGAATTTGTCGGATTTGCGACTGGGATAACCAAGCTCGAACACGGTCGATCCCACCCGGACAGGTGTCCAAGAAACGATGCCGAGGTCCGTCGTCTTGCCGCCGTTGACAGTTACCCCAAAGGGTTTGGCTGGTACGTCGACTTCCAACGGTGGGTTGCCTCCAAGCTGGTTTTGGGAAAGGAATGTCCCCGCTGCTCCCGGTCCATAAGCCCAGAGCGTATAGTTCTCGCCCGCGATGACGTGAGGGATCGTGAAATTGCCGGCTGCATCCGTTTGCACCCAATATTGGTACGGCTTTAGCCATTTCTGAAAGTCATAAGTCCCGCTGCCGGTGATCGGCTGTTGTTCCAGTCCCACCCAGAGCCGGGCAGCGGAGGCGGCGGGATTGCCGCGATCATTGATGACGAACCTGCCCGTGACCGTGCCTCGACCGGAAGCCGGGACGTAGTTTTCATCTTTGAACCAAGGGTAGGGCCACGCCTCTCTTTCGGCCATGGCCTGCGCCACCGCATCCTGGTAAAGCACGCGCGCGGCCTCAGCCGGATCAGTGACCGAAGCCGGCACGCTGTTCACATAGTAGAAGAAGGGGCCGCACGTCTTCGTCCACAGCTCTCCCTCGCCCAGCGAACCATCCGAACCCATGCCCACTTCCCCGGTCAGGAGCGGCTGATTGAGGCCGTGATCGTGCGAGGTGGCGACATCCCGCTTGAGCGGTCCGCCGTCGTTAAATTCGATCCGCGTCATCAGCCAGATGCCGACGTTCAAGCCGCCTTGGCCGACGCTGCTCCAGCCCCAGGCCAGCGCATCGGCGTTATCCTGCGCGTAAATGAATTTGTCGTCGAACTCGCCCTGCTGGCTACCGTCCTGGAGAACCAAGACCTCATGCGCGGAATCCGGGACGCGCGCGCCCTTCTGCGTCCCCATCTCACCCAAGGAAAAATTGCGCCGCGGGTCCACCGTCACCCACTGGAAATTCAGTGGGACGCGCGTAAGAAAACCCCAAGCGCCAACGCCGCCAGCGGCATCTTGCCGGCGGTGAATCTGGGTTCCCGTCGTGTAAAAACCCTGCGACCCGCGCAACATGGAATAATGGACCACCGCGACTCCGTGGTCGGGCGTCGCGCTCGTCAGCTTGACGTCCGCGTAGCCGCCGCCATTGCTCGCCGGATCGGTGGCGAGCGAATATTCGTAGGATTGGCTGCCCAGGCTGAACCCGCCGATCCGATACTGTCCTTTACCCTTCAGTGTTTCGGTCGTCACCGGTGTGCCGCCATTCGAGTGGACGTAGACAGCCGAGTCGAGCGACCCGGTGCGCGTCACGATCACGATGGAAACGATGCCGTTGGCCATCGTGACCGTTCCATAGCCATTGTCGCGCACCGACACGTCCGGCCCCTTGCCGGTGCCGCCGCCCGGGAGGTTGGCGGATGCAGCCGCGAGTCCAGATAGCAAAAGGGCAACCGTGCAAGTCAGCAGACGCATTCCGAAGGGATGGTCATTCATTTTCCATCTTCAGGCAACGGGCAATCCTGCGCCTGTAGCCGGAGATATAGACCAAGGTGACCCAGGAACGTCGAACCAGCGGTAAACCGCACCATTTGATGCCGTTCACCACGGAGAATTGATGTGCCCCATCATCCAGCACGATTTGGTTCGGCGAAGTCTGTCACAAATTGTCACACGAGATGCGAATGCGAAATCATGCTGTCACCGGGGGAATCCGAGGCGGGAGTGACCAGTTGATCGATCAGATAGCGCGAGGAATTCTTCCCAACGCTTCTGACGTCCATGATCCACCAGCTTGCCAGGTCGAACTCCACGTCTGCCCTGAAATCAGGGCAGAATTGACCGGTCCCAGGAAATCCGCGATTGACTTCACCACGTCAGTGAACGTTGCCGTGGGTTCGCCAAACCGACCACGACGAATGAACGCTTGCCACTGGGTGGTTTTGGCGACACTCGTTGCGAAGGATTCGGCAAAGCATGGCGGGTCGATGGCTAGAGGTGTGCGACGACGCTGAAACGTTTGTCGAATGGCGAGGGCGAGCTCTACGCCATGAAAGTTTTCTGTGCGCGCAAGTACCCAAACGTCAAAGAAATCCTTCATGCGGCTGTTGAGTTCGCCCAGCTTCACCATGGCTTGGAACTTTTCGGCGATGGCGGTCTCCCGGTTGTAGGCTAACAACTCCGGCGCGGGATTCTCGAGGATAATGGGGTAAACGATAGTTGCCGGTCCAGGCGTCATGACATCGCTAAAGCCGATGTCGATCTGCATCGGCAGGCGGGTGTTTCCCAGCGCCGCTTGGAATGTCGCCCTCACACCCCCGTAGTCGGCGTCCTCCGCGATCCGAAGTGTTGTGACAGATTCCGGGCCGAAGCTCATGCCGTCCTCCCCTGCGGGCGCTCGGCAAATGGATGCTATAATTTCGCGAACCTCTTCAAGATCGTTGCTGATGCGGCCTAAGAGATCGATGTCCCGCGTCGGCCGCGTGACAGGCAGTTTCCAAACGAGCAGCATCAAAGCGCCTTTAAGCACAAAGTGGCGGCGATGTTCCGACTGGGCCAAACGATAAAGCCAGCGTTCCAAGGCATAATATTGCGCCAGTTCATTGAATGGACGGCCAGACTCGCGCGCGAGGTTGAGCAACCGCTGGTGTACGGAAGCGGCAACGTTTTTGACCGGCTTCACATCACGGCCTCCAGATATGGACGCATGATGTTCTCCACGCGGCAGGTGCGTGCGTACTCCAGCACCTTCTGGTAATCTTGTTTGGGTTGGCCGCGGTAAGTTCGAAGCGCTTCGATGGCCACATCTTGGCCAAGCTTGTGGCGGTACTTGAAAACGTCGGCAAGAGTTTTTTCGCGGGAGTAAATCTGAATCGGCACACCGTCAACCGCATGAGTTTCGATCCCCGCCCGAAGGGAGGCGGGGGAGAATCGGAACACCTGTAGCGGTGGATGGTCGAGGCGCGGTGTCCGCGCCGTGCGAGAGAGTGCAATCTCTACGGCGTGCGACACCTGAGTCGTCAGCCGGTGAAATACCAGCGCGGTCATTAGGCAGAATACTGCGTGAGGCACCTTCTTTGCGACGGTCAGCAGATCGGGCTCGCTCGGAGGTGGCAGTGTACTCAGCCGGAATAGACCACGTGCCACTCGTTCGATCTCGCCGCTATCCCGAAGCGCGTACAGCGTACGCGGATGAATGCCGGCGCGCAGAGCCTCTGCCGTGCGGAGGGTGCCCTGGCCCTGCTTGAAGATCCTGCGAGCCTGTGTGACTGATGTCTGCATGCTGGATAAGAACGCAGATACATGTATATATCTTTATGCGTGTCTATCCAGAAAATTCTCCGCAGGTTATGCGCACTTTGACAGTTCGTGACGACATCGAAGAACTTTAAGTATGCGACCGGGGACATACTTACAACTGGAGGCGAGGGGAGTCGAACCCCTGTCCTAACGGCTGTCAATCTGGACTTCTACATGCGTAGCCGGTGATGGGTTTAGGGGAGGCGATTGGCGCCGGCACGGTACGTCTCCCCGAGCGACCACGGAATATGTTTCGCCCCGGGCGCGGTCACTCCACCCTGAGACTAGCCCGCTGTTTTCGCTTCCGGCCCCAGCGGGCGTCAGGCCGGAAACGCTTGCAGTCAATTAAGCCGCAAGAGCGAGATCGTTACGATCTGCATTTGTTTTTTTGACTCGAGAGTTTAACGAGGCCAACGAGTCATCCTCGGCATGCCACCCAGGCTTCCGACCATCAGTCGAAACCAGTGCGCCCCCGTTCTCATGGAGAGCACCGAGCGTAAACCTTGCCGGCCGCCGCCGCAAGCCGGGAGTTTGCCAGGGGACCATTTAATTGTATGGTGCGCTCCCCCAGACTTGCCGCCATGTCCGATCAAGCCGACGAAATGAACGCCGCCGAAGACCCTGCCGCCGGGGCGGGGCCGAGCCACGCCGAAGGCAAGCCGATGTCGGAGCTGGAGCGCATCCGCCATTCCTGCGCGCATGTTTTGGCCACGGCCATCCTGCGGCTTTGGCCGGAGGCGCAGTTCGCCGCCGGGCCGCCGGTGGAGAACGGGTTTTATTACGACGTCGAGCTGCCGCACCGGATTTCACCCGAGGACTTCACGCGGATCGAGGCGGAGATGAAACTCGAGACCAAGGCGAACCATGTCTTCGAACGGTTGCAGGTGACGCGGGAGGAAGCCGTCAGCCTGGCGGAGCGCGGAGCGCTGGCGGCCTTGGGCGAGCGGGCGGGAACTCCCAGCAAGTTCAAGCTGGATATTGTCCGGAACATTCCGGAGGGCGAGGCGATCACTTTGTTTCGAAACGGCGATTTCACCGACCTTTGCGCCGGTCCGCATGTGGCGCGCACCGGCAACATCGGGGCGTTCAAGCTCACTCATGTGGCGAGCGCCTATTACAAAGGGGACGAGAAAAATCCGCAGCTTCAGCGCATCTACGGCACAGCGTTCAAGAACCGGACGCAACTGGACGCGTACTTCGCCATGCTGGAGGAGGCGAAGAAGCGCGACCATCGCAAGCTTGGCAAGGAGTTGGAGTTGTTTACCATCGACGAGGATGTCGGGCCCGGTTTGCCGTTGTGGCTGCCGCGGGGAACGGCGATTATCGAGGAGCTCGAAAAGCTGGCCAAGGAAACGGAGTTCGCCGCCGGGTATGAACGCGTCAGGACGCCGCATATTGCGCGCGAAAACATCTATCTGACGAGCGGGCACCTGCCGTACTACGCCGATAGCATGTTCCCGCCGATGACCTTGGAGGACACGGCTGACTCCGAGGAGACTCCGCGCGAGGCGCCAGCACACGGCGACCGCTATTACCTCAAGGCGATGAATTGCCCGCATCATCATAAGCTCTTTGCGGCCGTGCCGCATAGCTATCGCGATCTGCCTTTGCGCTTCGCGGAATACGGGACTTGCTATCGCTACGAGCAATCGGGCGAGCTGTTCGGCTTAATGCGGGTGCGTTCGATGCAGATGAACGACGCGCATATTTACTGCACCAAGGAGCAGTTCGCGGCCGAGTTCAATGCCGTCAACGAAATGTACCTCAAGTACTTCGGTATCTTTGGCATCGGCAAGTATCGGATGCGGTTCTCGACGCATGATCCAGCTAAACTTGGGGAGAAGTTCGTCGATGAACCGGATTTGTGGCGGGAAACCGAAGACATGGTACGGGACGTTCTGCGCAATTCGGGCATCGATTACATCGAAGTGCCCAATGAAGCTGCTTTTTACGGACCGAAGATCGATGTCCAGGTGTGGAGCGCCATCGGCCGTGAATTTACCCTGGCGACCAATCAAGTGGACTTCGCGGTCCCCAAGCGGTTTGGGCTAAAGTACAAGACGCGCGAGAACAAGGACGAGACCCCCTTATGTATTCACCGCGCGCCGTTGGGCACGCATGAGCGCTTTATCGGCTTCTTGATCGAGCATTACGGCGGCAACTTCCCGTTCTGGCTCGCGCCGGAGCAGGTGCGGGTGCTGCCTTTATTGACCGGCGCGGAGGACGAGCATCCGCTGCTCGAGTATGCAAAATCCATCCACCACGAGCTGCGCGCCGAAGGCATTCGCGCGACCCTCGATCTCACGCACGATAAGATTAATGGCAAGGTGCAGCGGGCTGAACAGATGAAGGTGCACACGATGTTGGTGGTGGGCCGGCGCGACCTGGAAGTGGGCAACGTGAGCGTCCGCGTGCACGGGCAGGGCAACGTCGGCGCCAAGGCACATCGCGAGGTCATGACCGACTTGCTGGCGGCGGTTAAAGAGCGCCGCGCCTGAGGTCCGTTTGGTTAGCTGTGTATATATGACTATCCCCGAACAAATCGATAATGACATCAAAGAGGCCATGAAGGCCAGGCAGGCGGATAAGCTTTCCGTGTTAAGGATGCTGAAGGCAGCAGTCAAGAACGCGGCAATCGAAAAGGGCGGCCAAGCCGGCGTGCTGGACGATGTGGAAGCCACCGCGGTCATCCGCAAGCAAGTCAAACAGCGGCAGGATTCCGTGGAGAGTTTTGACAAGGGCGGCCGCCCCGAACTCGCGGCCAAGGAGCGCGCTGAAATAGAAACTCTGCAGACCTATCTGCCGCAAGCTCTTTCCGCCGAGGAACTGGGCCGGCTGGTGGATGAGGCGATCGCGGAAACCGGCGCCACGGGCAAAGCGCAGATGGGTGCGGTGATGAAGGCGCTCGGGCCCAAGGTGGCAGGCCGTGCCGACGGCAAGACCTTGAGCCTCGAAGTACAGAAGCGGTTGGCAAGCTGACGCGTCATGGTGAGCGCCGTGATCGTCGCCGCGGGCAGCAGCCAGCGGATGGGTTTCGATAAGCTCTTCGCCGACCTGAGCGGACGCCCGGTCGTGGCCTGGAGCATCGCGGCTTTCCAGGGATGCCCTGAGATCGATGAGATCGTGCTGGTGACTCAGCCGGAGAAGGAAGCGGCGCTGCGAGGATTGGCGGAGCGTTGGCAGTGGACCAAATTGCGCACCATCGTGCCGGGAGGAGCGCAGCGGCATTTATCGGTTTGGAACGGGCTGCAAAGTCTGGCCGGTGGCAACGATGACCAGGACATTCTTGTGGCGGTCCACGATGGCGCCCGGCCGCTGGTGACGCCGGCGATCATCCAGCGCTGCCTGGAAGAGGCACGGGAACACGGGGCGGCCTGTTGTGCGGCGCCGGTGAGCGATACGTTAAAGCGCGCCGACGCCAAACGCCGGATCACGGGCAGCGTGGAGCGGGAGAATCTGTGGGCCATGCAAACGCCGCAAATATTTCGTTTGGCCGATCTGCGCAAAGCTTACCGGAGCGTGATGGATGCCGGCCTGACGATCACGGACGAAGCTTCCGCGCTGGAGCAGGTGAGGCAGACAGTCACTCTGGTCAACAGCGGGGATTTCAACTTGAAGATCACTTATCCCGAAGATTTGGATCTTGCGCGGCATTTGCTGATGCTAAGAGAAGCAAATTAGGTTAGGAAGAGTGCTCCAAGCTGTTCCTGGCTGCTAATAGGAAAGGTTGTGGATTAAGCTGCCGCTGACTCGCCCGCATGTACCATCTTTCCACCCTGCCCAACGGTTTGCGGGTCGCCACGGCGGAAATGCCGCACATGGCGAGTGTATGCGTTGGATTGTGGGCGGCCGTTGGCAGCCGGCACGAGAGTGCGCGCTTGAACGGGGCGGCTCATTTCCTGGAGCATTTGCTTTTCAAGGGCACGCGCCGCCGGACGGCCCGGCGGATCTCCGGCGAAGTCGAGGCGCTGGGCGGCTACCTGGATGCGTTTACCGCCGAAGACCACACCTGTTATTACGCCAAGGCGGAAGCGACCCGCCTGGCTGCCTTGGGTGACGTGTTGACCGATATCTATCAGCATTCGCAACTGCCGGCGGTAGAGGTGGAACGCGAGCGCGGTGTTATCCGCGAGGAGATCATGATGTACCGGGATCAACCCGCGCAAGTCGCGGAAGAGCTGTTGGCGGGCGTCATGTGGCCAGCGCATGCGCTGGGGCGGCCGCTGGCGGGCACCGAAGACAGCGTGGCCGCTTTGCGGCGCGAGGATTTGCTCGCGTTCTGGCGCGGCGCTTATCACGCGCGCTCCAGCGTACTGACGGTCGCCGGCAACGTGCGGCATGCCGACGTCATGGCGCAAGTCGCGCCGATGCTGGCGGCCATGCCCGCGGCGCGGCAGCGGCCGTTTACCCGCTGGCAAGCCACGCCCGGGCGGCAGGGTACGCCGGGCCGGCCCCGGGCTGTCGTGGCCAAGCGCGAGAGCGAACAAGTGCAATTGGCACTCGGGTTCGTCGGACCGGGGCGGCACGATCCCGCCCGCTTCGCCATGCGCGTCTTGAGTACACTTTTGGGTGAGAAGATGAATTCGCGCCTCTTTCAAAGCCTGCGCGAACGCCACGGCTTGTGTTACTCCGTGCAAAGCGAGATGAGCACTTTTGCCGAGACCGGGTTGCTGGGCATTTCAGCGGGTTTGGAAGTCAAACACGTGCCGGCCGCGCTCAAGTTAATCCGCCGTGAACTGGATCGGCTTTGCCGGACTGAAGTGGGGACGCGGGAACTGCGGGAGACGCGCGATTACTTGATCGGCCAGCACCGGCTCAGCTTGGAAAGCACGACCAATCAGATGATGTGGCTCGGTGAATCGCTGCTGGGACATGATCGGGTCGTCGATCCCGCCGAGATCACGGCCGCGATTGGCGGCGTGACGCGCGAGGCCGTCAAAGCAGCGGCCTGCCACTGCTGGCGGGAAGGGTTCCGGGCGTTGGTGGCCGTGGGACCGCTGGAGCGAACGGGCGAGGAGTTGCTGCGCGCTTTCGGCGTGGCCGCGCATACTTAAGGATTATTTTCGCATCCAAGCGGGGTGGGTGCGCGGAGTCCTCTCCACATCAAGAGCGGCGCTGCAAATATCGAGTAGCGAGCCGTTTGCGATCCCGGCGTTATTATCCTGAGCGCCGGGTAATCTCATAAACCCAAGCAAATCCAATATGAAGCTAACTTACAAACTCCTGGCGATCTCCACTTTCGCCCTCACCGCCACCAGCCTTCTGGCCAAAGACCCAATGGTGGGTGGCTCACCGATGTATCCGACCAAGAACATCATCGAGAACGCCGTCAAGTCGAAGGACCACACGACGCTCGTCGCCGCGGTTAAGGCCGCCGGCCTGGTGGACACCCTGGAAGGCAAGGGGCCTTTCACGGTCTTTGCGCCGACCAATGAGGCGTTCGACAAACTGCCCGCCGGCACGGTCGACACCTTGGTTAAGCCCGAGAACAAAGAGAAGCTGACGTCGATCCTGACCTATCATGTGGTCGCGGGCGACTACACGGCCGGCAAGCTTGCGCGCGAGATCAAGAAGGGCAACGGCTCGGCTGAATTGACGACGGTCAACGGCGAGAAGCTGACGGCGTCGATGGACGGCGACAAGATCAAGCTGACCGATGCCAAGGGCGGCACGGCGCTCGTCACCATTCCAAACGTCATCCAGTCGAACGGTGTCATCCATGTGGTGGACAGCGTGTTGATGCCTTAAAGGCGAAACTAGTTCTAAGCACGACGGGCGGCATTCTGCCAAGGAATGCCGCCCTTTTGCTGCCGCGAGGGAGGCGGTGTTGCCCAAAACAGGGTCTGCGGGCGTGGCGCGGATTTTCAGCGCATCGGTGTACTTTCACCCTTGAAAGAAGGGGCGCGACTCGTCTACCGTGGACGCAAGCGTTCTCCGCCGTATGGGAGGGTGAAACACCAGCTGCCGCCTCCGCGATGCCCGAAGAAAACGCCCAACAGAACACGGACCGGGCGTGGATCGAGGCCGCCGGCCGGGGGGACCAAGGAGCGTTCGCGGCGCTGTACGATCGGCTAGCCAACCCGTTGTACACCTTGTGTCTGCGGATGCTGGGCGATGCCGCGGAAGCGGAAGATGTGCTCCAGGAAGCTTTCCTGCAGATCTGGCGCAATGCGGCGCGGTATGATCACGCGCAAAGCAGCGTATTTAGCTGGTCGCTGCACATCACGCGCTGCAAAGTCATCGACCGGCTGCGGGCCCGCGGACGCCGTCTGCGGCTCTATGTGCCGGAGAACGAAGGCGGTGAGGCGCCGGTGCAAATTGCATCCGCCGGGGCAGACGCGGCGGATTCCGCTACGAGGAACGAGAGAGCCAATTCGGTTCGCCGCACGTTGGAGGAATTACCCCCGGAGCAGAAACAGGCGATTGAGTTGGCCTTCTTTAGCGATCTCACCCATCACGAGATCGCGGAGCGCCTGGGGCAGCCATTAGGGAGTGTAAAGGCCCGGATCAGGCGGGGACTGCTGAAGATGAGGGGAAGCTTGGACAAATGGATATGAGTGCAGAAGAACAGCAAGAGCACGCGGCGCTTTACGCGCTCGGGCTATTGACTGCCGATGAAGCGGCGGCCCTGGAAGAGGCCATGACCGCTGACCCGGAGTTGGCGGCGCTGGTCCGGGGATTGCGCGAAGCGGCGCATCAAACGGTATTGGGGTTACCTCAGATCGCTCCAGCGGCGGCTTTGAAGGCGCGCGTGTTGGACCTGGTCGCGGCCGAGGCTGCGGGTGCGCGTCCCGCGCCAGCGCCGGTCGCGGGCAAGATCGTGCCATTTCGCCCGTTGGCCTGGTTGCCGTGGGCGATCGCGGCGGCGCTGGCGGTCTTCTGTGGGTTGCTGGGTTCGCAACGGGCGGATTTGCGCCGGGAATTGGCGGCGCTGCAGGCGGTCGATCCGCTTTCACAGGTGGCGGTTTATACGCTCGACGCGACCGGGAATGCGTCCGCTGGAGCGGCTTCGGTGGCCTGGGCGCCCTCACGCCAGAGCGGAATGTTGAATCTGAGCGGGGCCACGGCGTTGAAATCGGGCAAGGATTATCAGCTCTGGGCGGTCGATCCGGCGAGCAAGGACCCGATCAGCGCGGGCGTGGTGAAGATCGACGCCAAGGGGCATGCGAAGCTGGTCTTCAAGCCGGAGGCAGCCGTTTCGCACGCGGCGGCTTTCGCGATCAGCGTGGAGCCGGCCGGCGGCTCGCCGAAGAAAACGGGACCGATCGTTTTCGTCGGGGCGGAATAGAACGCGAGGTTGTTTTCCCGGCCGCGCTTGGCACGGTTCACGCCTCGAGCCGGTAGCCGAAGCCGTGGACTGTGAGCAGATGCTGAGGATGGCGGGGCGCTCTCTCGATTTTCTGGCGCAGCTTGACCATCATCTGGTCCAGCGTACGGGTCGTGCCGTAGTAATCGAGACCCCAGACTTCGTTGAGGAGGTGGTCGCGGGCCACAACATGGCCGCGATGCTGGTAAAGCAACGTCAGGACTTTCAACTCGCGCGGCGTCAGCTCGAAAGGCTGTTCACCGCGACTGCCCCGGAGAGCGCGAGAATCAACCGTGACCTCGCCGAAACGTATCAACTCCGGCGCGCTCGATGAAGCCGGCTGCGCGGCCGGGTCCGCCCGGCGAAGGAGGCCGCGCACGCGTGCGAGAAGTTCCCTAAGGCCGAAGGGCTTAACAACGTAGTCGTCGGCGCCCAATTCCAGGCCAACCACTTTGTCGATCTCCTGGCCTTTGGCTGAAAGCATCAGGATAGGTACGGAACTCTTGGCGGCCCGGATCTCCCGGCAAAGATCGTAGCCGCTTTTGTGGGGGAGCATCAGATCCAGGACGACGAGGTCTGGCCGCTGCTGGCGCCACAATGGCAGAGCCTGGCCGCCGTCCGCGCATTCGATCACGTCGTAACCCTCGGCTTGCAGGGCGTCGCAAAGGCCGAGGCGGATATGCGGATCGTCTTCGACCACCAGGATGCGTTTTTTCATGGCTGACTAAGCGCTGGCAAGAGGGAGACGGACAGTGAAATTGCCGCCTCCGCCGGGACGGGCGCAATAGGCAATCTCGCCGCCGTGCTCGATCAGGACACGCCGAATCAAGGCCAGGCCAAGCCCGGTGCCGGGAATGGCGCTGGAGAGCGAGTCGTGCGCGCGATAGAACGGCTCGAAGATCTTGTTCTCCTCGCCGGCCGGGACTCCCGGGCCGCGATCAAGCACGCTCAAGCAGACGAAGCGCCCCTCCCGGAAGGTGTGCAGTGTAATTTCCTTGCGGTCGCCGCCGTACTTCTCGGCATTGGCCAGCAGGTTGATGAGTACCTGGGCCAGGGCGTCTTCATCGCCCAGGATGGAAAACGGAGGCGGCGCGCTTTCCCAGTGGGCCGTGTAGCCGGCTTCGCGCAGGCGGAATTCTTGCGCGGGCCAGGCGCGGGACAGCATCTCGTGCAGATCGAGGGGCCGCTGCTTGAGCCGGCGTTCACCGCGTTCGAGCTGGGCAAAGTCGAGCACGTTGTTGATGAGCCGGGTCAGGCGCTCGGCTTCCACCATGATGATGCGCAGGTACTGCGGCTGACGCTCGGGCGCGGCGCGGCCGCTGTGCATCATCTCGGCGAACATGCGGATGGAGGTGAGGGGAGTCTTCAGTTCATGGGAGACATTGGAGACGAAATCGGTTTTCTGCTGCGCCAGGGCGAGCTGCCGGCGGGTGTCCGAGGCGACCGACCAGCCGCCCAGTCCGATCGCGGCCAGGGCACAGAAGGTCAGCAGGCCGAGATTGCGACGGACCTGCTGGGCGGCGGCTTGAAGCCGTTCGGGGTGCAGCAGGTAAAGCGCCGCTTCCCAGTGGGGCAGCGCCTCGCCGATTTCCGTGGCGACGAACGGCTTCTTCCAATCCGCCACTTTGCTGCCTGCAGGCGAAACCGCCGCGGGCTGCGCTTTGTCGTCGAGCAGCGCCAGGATGTAATCCGGGTCCCCGTTAGACGGGGCAGCCGCCCTGCCGGTCCGGCTGGCGACGTCGCCAGTGGCATCGAACAACCCGGACCAGTGGGAACGGAGATCGTCCCCGTGCAGGAGGCAACCGAAGATCAAAGTATGCGCGGAGGCCGGACGCACCCAAAAGATCATGTTCAAGCGGTCCTGCACGAAGCGGTTGACGACGCCCTCGTCTCCTTCGGCGGTAAATTGCCGGAATTCGGCGCTGGCTCCGACGACCTGCGATTCCGCCGGTCCATTTTGCAATAGCGGCGCGACGTTGCGCTGGGTCGGGGCCTCGGCCAGGGAGACGCTTTGATCCTGGGAAACGGCGGCGTCCTTTTTCACGGCTTTCTGCAGCGCCTTTTGCGCGAGGAGGTCGCTGGGCGCGCCCGCCTGAACGGTATTTGGCGATGCGGCATTCTGCGCCCGGTACCGGGTTGATAGCTCGGGACGACTCAGTTGGTCCATGGCGACGATGTAGGCGGTCGCGGCGCTCTTATTGCCCAGAAAGGCGCCGTTATCATAGAGGAACTGCCGGGTTTGGGCATCGTTCGCGGCCTCGCGCGGCGAGGGGGAAAGCAGGCGTCCGGTATCATCGAGCGCGAAACCGATGGCGGGTTGAGTCCAGCGGTCACGCAAGGCGGTGGAGAAATGGCTCGCCAGGGTGGACGCTGCTTCGCCTGCCAGCATCTGACGCAAGGTTTCGGCAAAGGCCTGGCGCTGCTCGCTGATGAGCGAACGCGCGGAGGTCGCCACGTTGTCCGTCTGCTGCTGGTAAAGCTCGGCCGTGCGGCGTTCCAGCACGATCTGCTGCTCCTGCGCGCCGCGCCACGCCAGCCAGCCGAGGAGCAGGCTGGGGAGGAGCACGGCGAGCAGGAGGACCAGCAGACTTTTCTTCATGGGCAACGGCAGGGTATCCCGGTTCGGCGGGCTACAGGCGCTCCGCGAGGGCGGACGGCCGCCGGTACGCTCGCTCAAGGACACCCGGGTTGCCACGGGACCACTCAATCTTTTTGGTTGCGGTCCTTGTAGTTGTCCCACTGCGCGGCCTTGCGAGTGGTATTCTGCAGGCTGCCATCGGTGGCGAGTTCGTTGACAAGGCCGTCCAACTTTTTGTTTTCAACCGCGACGCCGGGCATTTGCTGGGCGGCGGGGGCAGCGGCATTGATGCTCATGCGCTGACGAAGCAGGTCGGCGGCTTCGCGGGCGCGACCGGCATCGGCCAGCTTGACGGCGGCTTCCTTGTCGAGGCGATTGGACAGAACGGCGACGTTCTGGGCGACAGCGTTCTGCACGCTGTCGTCAGACTGTTTGGCGTCGTCTGTGCAGCGCACGCTGGCAGTGCAGCTTCGTGCTTCGTGCTGCCCGGAACTCGAGTCCTGGTAGTTCAAGGCCACGTTGGCGAGCGGCCGGGAATCGGCGGAAGCGTCATCGACGGCGCAGCGCAGATGGAAGAGACGGTGCTCCGAGCCGAACAGTTCCGGCAGGACGATTTCGGCGGCGCCGTCGCGGCAGGCGATCTCGGGGTGGCCCAACACTTCGCGCAACCGGATGCCAGCCGGGGCCTCGATCCGGATGCGGATATCGCCGGCGACTCGCGTGCCGGCGGCGCCGAATTCCTCGCTGAGGATGCCAGGCAACTTTTCAGCGTCCCGCACGTAGTAGTAATTCGCGTGGCTGGCTTCGGCCAGGCCGGTCATCAGGTCCTCGTTGAAGTCGTCGCCCAGCCCGATGGTTGTCACGCTGAGACCGTTCGCGCTCAAGTCGCGGCCAAGTGCCGTGAGATCGCTCGTGCGGCTGGGGCCGACGTTGGCCAGGCCGTCGGAGAGGAGAATGACGCGATTGACGCGTTCCGGATCGAGAAACTTGCGAACTTGTTCGGCGCCGAGCTGCACTCCGGCGTAAATGGCTGTGCCGCCGCCGGGGCGAATGCCGTTGATGCGGGCTTTGAGTTCCTCGCGATGCTCGCGGGAGCCGGCGCGCGCGGGCTCGAGCAGCAATTGGGTGTGGTTGTCGAAGACCACCAGCGAGAAGACGTCGTCCGGTTCGAGGCGGTCGAGCGCGGCGCAAGCGGCTTGCCGGGCTTTCTCGATCTTGGCGCCTTCCATGGAGCCGCTGCGGTCCAGCACCACCGAGACGTTTACGGGCAAGCGCCGCGCGCCCTCGGCCGGCCGGGCTTGAACTTCCACTTCCAGCACGATCTCATGCGGGCCGTGCCGGTAGATGAACTCGCGCTCCGGCGTCACCCGGAGGTTGAGGGCGGGGTCGGCGGCGCTGGCGGCCGAAGCGGTGGTGAAGAGAGCCAAAGCGCAAAGCGCCGCGACCGTGTGATAACCAAACAGGTGTGTTTTCATGCCTGCCACTCTGAGGCGGCGCGGCAGGAGAGTTGTCAGAACGGCCTGCGATCTTTGTCAAAAAATTGTAAGGTGAAACAGTGGCTAACGGCGAAGTACCTGGGGCGACGCGCCGGGGCTCTGCTGGAGGCAAAGCAAGCAGGTCCTTACCCTCAACTTTTTCCATCTTTTGGTTTTTGTTTGCTGTTTCCTGGTGAACAGTTGCGTCCGCGCCAGCCCTAAGGACCTCCCTTGAGAGGCAAACTGCCCGCTGGTGCTTCAGAGAATCGAAGCGATGCACATCGAAACGGAAAAACTCCCCAACTGTATCACCACACTGCGCGTCGAGTTGCCGCCCGACCGCGTTTCCCAGGAACGGCAGCAAATCGTCGGAGAATATCAGACCGCGGCCCGGCTGCCGGGCTATCGGCCCGGGAAGGCGCCGCGGCATCTGGTTGAGACCCGTTTCAAGAAGGAAATCGCCGAGGAACTGCGCCGTAAACTGGTTTCCGCCGGCACGCGCGAGGCCATCGCGGAAGCGAAGCTGCAAGTGCTTTCAATCGGCGACGTCCAGCAGGTGGATTTGGCCCCGGACAGCACGCTACGCTTCACCGCCCAGTTGATTACCGCGCCGGAGTTCGAGCTGCCGCCCTACCAGGGTTTGCCGCTCAAGGTGCCGCCGGCGGAGATTACCGATGCCGAGCTGGAGCAGGCGCTCGAGGGCTTGCGCAACCGGTTGGCTGATTTCACCGACATTGAAGGGCGCGGGTTGGAAATGGGGGATTTTGCCGTGCTCGATCTGGCGGGGCGCCTGGACGGAAAGCCGCTCAACGAAGCCGTACCCGAAGCGCCCAAGGAACTGACGGGCCGGGAGAACTTTTGGGTCAAGCTTGCGCCCGAGACGCTGTTGCCGGGTTTCAGCGAAGCCTTGCTCGGCGCCGTGGCAGGTGAGACGCGCGATTTCGGCTTGGACGTCCCGGCCGATTTCCCGCTGCCGGCGCTGCTGGGCAAGCGGATCGAATACACGGTGAAGGTGCGCGAACTCAAGAGCCAGGTGCTGCCGGAACTCGACGATGCTTTTGCCGAGAAGGTACTTCCCGGCAAGACGCTCGCCGATTTGCGCGAGCGCGGCCGGGGCGATCTGGCGACGGAGCGCGCCCGCTTTATCGAAGAAGCCAAACGGCGGCAGATCATCGCGCAATTGCTGAACGGAACCGAGTTCGATCTTCCCGTGGATTTCGTCCGGAGCGAAACCCGGCGGATCATGAACGACATCGTGCGCCAGAACCAGGAGCGCGGCGTGGCGGACGAGGAGATTCGTAGCAATCAGGATGACATCGTGGCCAACGCCAGTGTGGCAGCGCGCGAACGGCTCAAGAGCGCTTTTATCCTGACGCGAATCGCCGAAAAAGAGGGCATCAGGATCACGCGCGAAGAGTTCGACCGGCACCTGGCCAACATGGCGGCGCGGCACCAGATGACGGTGGAAAAACTGCGGCATCAACTCGAGGAACGCCACGCCACGGGGCAGGTCGAGGAGGAGCTTCTGATCGGCAAGGTTCTTGCGTTTATAGGCGCGAATGCTAGCTTGGAAACCGTCCAGGCGCCGGTGCCGGAAGACTCCGATCCGGACGTCGAATAGACGTTTTTGTTGCCCAAATCCCTTATGAATTTCAGCCGGAACCAGCTCAGCCCGCAAAACTCGGATTACTATCCGATCCCCTCGGTCATCGAACAGACCGGGCGGGGAGAGCGGAGCTATGACATCTACTCGCGGCTGCTCAAGGACCGCATCATCTTTATCGGCACGGCGATCAGCGACAACGTGGCGAACGCCGTGATCGCCCAGTTGCTCTTTTTGCAGATGGAGGATCCGAAGAAGGACATCCACATCTACATCAACTCGCCCGGCGGCTCGGTCACGGCCGGGCTGGCGATTTACGATACGATGCAGTTCGTCACCTGCGACGTGACGACCTACTGCCTCGGGATGGCGGCGAGCATGGGCGCGGTGCTCTTGTGCGCTGGCACGCGCGGCAAGCGGTATGCCCTGCCGAACTCGGACATCATGATCCACCAGGTGAGCGGCGGCGCTCAGGGACAGGCGAGCGACGTCGAGCGCACGGTCGAGTACATGTTCAAGCTCAAGAAGCGCTTGATCTCCATCCTGGCCTACCACAGCGGCCGGCCGGAAGAGCAGGTCAAGAACGATTCCGACCGCGACTACTACATGAGCGCGGCGGACGCGAAGGTTTACGGGCTGGTCGATCAGGTGGTGGAATCCCGGAAGGAACTCAAGCCCGAAAGCAAACCGGAACTGACCTCGGCCGGCACGCAGGCGATGCTCGATCACGCCGCCAATAGTCTGCCCACCGCGGTTACTCGCGTCCCTGAAGGTGAAGAAGCCTAGGGCGACCCATCCACGCATGCGCGGCGCGCTCTGGCACGCCGCTGGCTGTTAGGAGTCCGGATTCACTGTCATGGCCCGCGCTTCGAATCTAACCATGTGCTCCTTCTGTGGCAAAAGCCACGCGGAGGTGCGCAAACTCATCGCGGGACCGGGCGTGTACATTTGCGACAGTTGCATCAACGTCTGCAAGAACATCCTCGATAAGGAACTCAACGATGACGCGCGCCGGCAGTCGACGGTCATCCGGGTGCCGAAGCCGAAGGAGATCCGCGCGCAGTTGGACCGGTATGTGATCGGGCAGGACATGGCCAAGAAGGTCCTGGCGGTCGCGGTGCACAACCATTACAAGCGCATCACCCAGAGCGGCCCGGGGGCAGATGCCAGTGGTTCGCTGCCGCTCGATCCGTTGGCGGACGTCGAGATCGAGAAGAGCAACATTTTGCTCATCGGCCCGACGGGTTCCGGCAAGACGTTGCTGGCCCGGACATTGGCTAAGATCCTGGACGTGCCGTTCTGCATCGCGGACGCCACCACGCTGACCGAAGCGGGATACGTCGGGGAGGACGTCGAGAACATCATTTTGCGGCTGCTGCAGAACGCCGATTACGACGTCAAACGCGCCGAAATCGGCATCGTCTACATCGACGAGATCGATAAGATCGGACGCAAGACGGACAACGTCAGCATCACGCGGGACGTTTCGGGTGAAGGTGTGCAACAGGCGCTGCTGAAGATTCTCGAGGGCAGCAGTTGCAATGTGCCCCCGCAAGGCGGCCGCAAGCATCCGCACCAGGAGTATATCCAGGTGAACACGGAGAAGATTCTGTTCATCTGCGGCGGCGCGTTTGTCGGCCTGGATAAAATCGTGCAGCGCCGTTTGGGGCGGAAAACGCTGGGTTTCGGTCTGGCGCAGGTCGTGGTGGAGCCGGAGCAGACCCGGGAATTGCTGGTTCAGCCGGAGCCGGAAGATTTGCTGGCCTTCGGGATGATCCCGGAGTTTATCGGGCGTTTGCCGGTGCTGACTACGTTCGAGCCGCTGACCGAGGAAGAACTGATGTTGGTGCTGACCGAGCCGAAAAACGCCATGGTCAAGCAGTATGGCAAGCTTTTCGGCATGGAAGGGGTCAATTTGACGATCACCCGGGACGCCTTGCGTGCGCTCGCGGCCCAGGCGGTGAAGAAGGGGACGGGGGCGCGGGCGCTGCGCAGTTTGCTCGAGCGCATCATGCTCGACGTCATGTACGATTTGCCGAGCCGGGACGATATCGCCGATGTCACGGTCAACCGCGCGGTCGTCGAGGGGCGCAAAGCGCCGTTGATCCGCAAAAAGCAGGATCAAGATGCCGCCTGAGGGGCATTGGAGCCCTTTGTGCTCCCGGGGTGCGCATGCTAGGCTTTGCGGCAGCATGACACGCTCTTTTGCCACCCGCGCGGCTCTCCTCTGGCTGCTGGGGGCCGGCCTTTTCCCGGCCGTTGGCCTGCCGCCGGCACGGGCGCAGGAAGATGCGCCGGCGTCCGAAATACAGCCGCCCGGCGCGAACGGCTCCGCGGCGAAGGACGATTCCGTCTACTCCTGCCTGGCGATTTTCACCAAGGTCCTGCAGCTCGTCCGCCAGGATTATGTCGACGAAGATAAGGTGGATTTCCGGGCGCTGACCTACAACGCCCTGCGCGGCATGTTGAGCGGGCTCGATCCGCACAGCCAGTTCATGGAGCCGGATAACTTCAAGGACATGCAGGACGATACCCGCAGCCGTTACGACGGGCTGGGCCTGGTTGTCTCGGCGAAGGACGGGTTCTTGATTATTCAATCCGCCATGGAGGACACGCCGGCGGCGAAAGCCGGGTTGATGAGCGGCGACCAGATATTGAAGATCAACGGCACCACAACCGAGAAGATGCAGCTCTCCGACGCGACGACCGCGCTCAAAGGCAAGCCGGGGGAGAGCATCACGCTGCAGATCCTGCGTCCGGCGAGCAAGGAAGTGCGAGATTTCACCATGGTCCGAACGGAGATCAAGGTGGACAGCGTCAAGGAAGCGCACCTGATCGATCCGGCGCTGACCGGGAGCTACAAAGTCGGGTACGTGCGCATCATTCAATTCAACGAGCCGACGGCGGACGATCTGAGCCACGCACTCGACGACCTGCAAAAGCAAGGGATGCAGGCGCTGGTGCTCGATCTACGCAATAACCCGGGCGGTTTGCTCAATAGCGCGGTGGACGTGTGCGGGCAGTTCCTGCCGCCGAACACGATGGTCGTATATACGGAAGGCCGTTCGGCTTCGGCGCTGCATCGCTACACCACGCCGTACAATTCCAAGCAGCGCGGGGATTTCCCGGTGGCGGTGCTGATCAATAGCGGCAGCGCCAGCGGGGCGGAGATCGTGGCGGGTGCGCTGAAGGATCTGAACCGTGCCATCCTGGTGGGGGAGACGACGTTTGGCAAAGGGAGCGTGCAAAGCGTCATCCAGTTACCGGATGGTTCGGCCGTGCGTCTGACGGTGGCCAAGTATTTTACGCCCAGCAAGCAGGTGATCCATCAACACGGTGTCACGCCAACCATTCGCGCCACGCTGACGTTGGAACAGGAACGGGCGCTGATGGCGCGCCACAACAACATCGACCAGGGCGACGAGCCGAAGGGCCAGTTCGATGACAGTGGCGACCCGCAATTGGAGCGCTCGTTGGACGCGCTCAAGGGAATGCTGATCTACAAGCAGCAGCTTGCCTCCCGCAAGGAAGGCGAGAAGCGGTCGTAGACTGGCTGCCGGCCGCCGCCACCGGCCAAGCTCCTGCACTCTCGGGACCTGTCGCGCAATGTCGCTGATCCTGGCCATCGAAACCTCCTGCGACAAGACGGCGGTCGCTGTCCTGCGGGGACGGGGAGAACTACTTGCCACCGCCGTCGCCTCGCAGATCCCGCTGCACCAGGCGGCTGGCGGAGTGGTACCCGAAGCCGCTTCCCGGGAGCATTTGCGGGAGTTACCCGCGCTGCTCGCCCACACTCTGGCCGAGGCCGGAGTTGCCCTGCCGGAGATCGACGCCTTCGCAGCCACGTCTGGCCCGGGCTTGGCCAGTTCGCTGATGATCGGTGCCGCCGTGGCGAAGGGGCTGGCGCTTGGGATGCGTAAGGCTTACCTCGGCATCAATCATCTGGAGGGCCATCTGCTCTCGCCATTTTTCGGCCGGCCGGAGGGCGTGACGCCGAGCGTCGGGCTGATCGTGAGCGGAGGTCACACGCTGCTCATTGCGGTGGACGGGTTCCGCCAATACGAGCGCCTGGGCGGAACGCGGGATGATGCGGCGGGCGAAGCCTTCGACAAGGTGGCCAAGCTGCTCGGCTTGCCATACCCGGGTGGGCCAGAAGTTGATCGGCTGGCGCGGACCGGCGACCCGCGACGGTTCCTGTTCCCGCGCAGCATGCTGCGGGAAGACGGCTACGAGTTCAGCTTTAGCGGCTTGAAAACGGCGGTCCGCTACCTGTTGCCAAAGCTCGGGCTTGGCGGCACGCCGGGCACCGGCGCGGCCGAGGACCAGCCACTCCTAGCGGACCTTTGCGCCTCGTTTCAGGAAGCCGTCGTGGATGTGCTGGTGGGTAAGACGCTGCAAGCGGCGCGCGCCACCGGGCGGACGCGGGTGGCGGTGAGCGGCGGCGTGAGTCTGAACTCGCGGTTGCGCGCCCGTTTTCAGGAGGCTTGCCAGGAGCAGGGTCTCGAACTCCTGCTCGCCGCGCCCATGCTTTGCACGGATAATGCCGCCATGATCGCGGCCGTGGCGCAACAGGCTTATGCGGCGGGGCTGTCGACGCCAGTCGAGCAGGATATCGATCCAAACCTGGCGCTGGTGCCGGGCGCCGTCACGTTCTCGCGATGAGTACCGCCAAGTCTGCCTACACCGTCTATTTCGGCGGTGAATTGTTCAGCGCCAAACATCTGCTCGGCAACGCCGGCCTGGCGGCCGCCATTCGCGAGCGCTCGCAAGGGCGATACCTGCCGCTGCTGCCGCAGGACTTCGAGCAACGCCATCTCTCGGCCCACGCCATTCGCGATCAGGACATCCGCCAATTGCTCGCCTGCGATCTGGGGCTCTTCAATTACGACGGCCCCGAACTGGACGCCGGGACCGTCGTTGAGTTCATGTTCGCGAAGTTTGCCGATCTGCCGGCCGTCTTGCTGCGGACGGATTTTCGGGTTGGGGGCGACCAGATGCTCGGTGGCGACCCGTGGAATTTGATGAGCAGTTTTTATCCGCGCACGGCGGTGGTGGTCATCAACGCGATGGCTGTTTATCAGGAGAGCTTGGCGGTGACCAATGACAGTTCCGCCGCGGGAATGGGCTTGATGACGAAGACGGCGGACGCGGTCATCGCGGCGTTTGACGAGTTGGTGGTTCTGCCGGGGCGTTTGCCGGAGGAGTTGCGCGCGCCAGTGAATCGCTGGCTGGAACTGCTGCCGGGCTTTGAGCGTTAGAAGAGGCCGCTAGCGGAGATCCGGCGCTACTTTGCACAAGTGGTAAAGCGTGGCTTGGCCGACGATCTGTAAACTTTCGGCGCTCACCTTGTCCAACGTGTCGGCGGGGGTGTGCCAGGCCGGGAAATCGAAATCGATGATGTCGATCGTCGGGATGCCGGCCTTTTCCAGCGGCACGTGGTCATCGAGGACGTCGCTGCGGAAATAACCGAAATGATCCCGTGTCCCGAGTGCGTCGCCGGCATCGAAGAGGCCTTTGGCGAGCTTGGGCGGTGAATTCGGCGGGAGCGTGACGTCGAGGTCCTTGTCTCCCATCATGTCCCAGAGAATCCCCAACTTGAACTGGCCCGCCCGGCCCGATTCCCGCAGGCTGCGCGCATAATACCGGCTGCCGTACAGACCGTCGAAAGGCGGCTGGTCCACGCGGAACTCCTGGATGGCTTCTTCGCCATCGAAGAACACCAGTTCAAAGCGGCGCGCGAAACGCGGGTATTCCGCCAGGACCCGCGCCAGCTCGACCAGCGCACCGGTGCCAGAGCCGCCGTCATTCGCGCCCACGAAGGTCTCGAACTCGAAATACTTTGTGTCGTAGTGGGTGCAGACGATGGCGTGTTGATCGGTGGCGCTCGCCCCCTTGAGCCGGGCGATCAGGTTCACGAACTGAATGCGCCCGTGCGGTGTGTCGTCGGCAAAGGTCTGGCGTTCCACCTGCCAGCCTGCGGTTTCGAGCTGCCCAATTAGATATTGGCGGCTTTGTTCCAATGCCGCCGAACCGCTGGCGCGCGGGCCGAACGCCACGAGCCGCCGCACCTGCTCGAAAGCGCGGCCACCCGAGAACTCCTGCCAAAGCTTGGCGCCCGGCGGCAGATTGTCCGAATGGCAGCCCGGCGCCAGCAGCAGGCTCGCCGCACCCGCGATCGTGGCGCAGAGCCATCCCAGACCTCGTCTCATCTTCAGTGGGTGGGGGCGGGGCTGGCCGGGCTCGCGCTGGCTGACGGTGCCGGGGCGCCTTTAGCGAACGCCGCCAGCAGGCTGGATAGCAATTCTCCGCTCCCGCCGCCCGGAACGAGTGTCAACGCCGCCTTCGACTCCAGCATGCGCTGCGTTTCCAAAATCTCGAAGAGCGCCGCCGCCACTTCCGGATCCCGCGCCACTTCCTGCAGCGCCTGGCCGACGATATGCGGGCGCATCTGCGCGGCCTTGGCGAACTCCACGGCGGCTTCGCGCTCGGCGGAACTCGTGATAATGCTGACCTGGTTCACGCCGTCCTGGCGGATCGCGCTGGTCACCTGCCGCAGGCGGTTGACCACCTTCGCCTCGATCTGCCGGATCATATCGGCGTCCCGGAAATGCACCTTGCGCACGTAGATCGAGCCAAGTTGATAACCCCAGACGGTCGACTTCGGCGAGACCTCGTCGCGCACCGTCTTGCTCATGGCGTGACGGTTTTCCAGCATCTCCGCCAGGGGCAGGTTCGAGAGCGAACGCACCGTGGCATTGCTGATATTGGCGCGCAGCGACCCGCGCGGGTCCATGTTGTTGAAGAGATACGCCACCGGGTCGCTCACCTGCATCTCGTACCAGATGCCGATGCCCATGGGCGCGCCTTCCTCGCTATTGACCGGCTGGCTGCGGAGGTATTCCTGATCCAGGCGCAAATCGAGGACATGGCAACGCCCCAAGAAATTGACGATGAACGCTGCTGGCCCGAGTTGGAACGGGAGCAGGTGCAACCCAGGGTTAGACAGGGTGCCGATGACCTTGCCGAAAAGCATGTAAACGCGGCAGGTGCGTTCCTCGACGATCGCGTAGAAGCCGAACGTGCGCACCACGAACAAAAAGAGCGGCTCGAGCACGAAAGCCACGCAGAACGTGATAATGGCGGCGTAAAGGAACAGCATGGCGTTAGTCCTGGGTGGCCAGGAAAATCTGCTGGGCTTTGGTGTACAGTCCCAGCCGCACGTTGCGCAAATAGGACGTGAGACTTTCCGGCCCGCTGGCACGGAGTTGGGTCAACTGCTCGGCCAGGGATTGCAGCGGCTGGACCTCCGCTTGGGCGCGCAACGTCTCGATCTCGACGGCGCGCTTGGACTGGACGATTTTTTGGTCGGCGCCGGCCTGGGCCAGGCTGATGTCGCTCGAAACCTGGTTGTGCGCGGTGTTGATGGCGGCCAGGGCGGACTCGACCTCCACCGGTGGATCGATCCCGGTGATCAGCGACGCATCCAGCACCACACCGTAACGCGCGGCGGAAGACTGGCATTCGCGGTCCATGAACTCGTTGAGATCGCGCAGATTCTTGCGCAGATCGTTGATGGAAACGCCCGTGACCTGACGCGTGGGCAGGAGCACCGGGGCGTCCGGGGACGACGCCTCATCCTGAACGACGGCGGATACCACGATGGGTTTGGCTTCGAAGTTGGCGATGCGTTCGCGCAGAACGCTGATGAAATAGGCCATGATGTGCACGACGGGTTTCTTCACGCCGAACAGATAGGCGTACAGGTTGCTCTCGCTGACCCGGTAACGAATCTGACCGGTGAGGCCGGTGTTGAGCTGATCCTTGGTAACGGCTTCGAGCATGGCGCCGTTGGCGTTGGCGCGCGGATCTTCGAGATCGGTCGCCATGTTGAGGGTCTGAGTGGCGACGGAGATCTTGTGGATCTGCTCCCAAGGCATCTTCAGGTACGGACCGCCCGGCGCGATGACCCGCACCTGGGGATAAACGTAGCGCTGGCGTTCATCGTCGCGCAGGGACTCGGCGATGGGATCGTCCAGCGTGGTGCGATCCGCCCCGATGCGTTGCGCGCGCCCGAAGCTGGTCTTCACGGCGCGCTCGTTCTGGTTGACCGTGTAGAATCCGCCCAGCAGATACCGCACGAAAAACCAGACGAGGAACCCGCAGATGATGCCGGCGATAATCGACATCAAAGGGGGGCGTAGGAGGACGAGGGCAGGGTGGGCGGCGCGGTGTCCGGCGGCACATCCGTTACGACGAACTCGATGCCGCCGGTCCATTTGGCCACCAGGTTATAGACGGCGGCGCCGAGGACGCCGAAGATGAAGCCGAAGGCCGTGTAGATCACTGGGAAAATGATTATGCCGATGCCCCCGAACAGCAGCCCGAAAACCGGGTTCACGTTCTGATGAAAGGATGGATTGGGAGGCTGCATGTTGTGCGTCAAGGCCGCCGCCAAGCCGCCAAACAGGAGCATCGGAATCACGAAGAGCAGCGAAAGGAGGAAGTAAAGCGCGGCCAGCACTTTGCCGACTTGCAGGGGGCTAACGTAGGTCAGTCGTTTTTTCATTAGCTTTTCTCCGGAGGGACGCCGAGCAACGGCAGCAGCCGATTCAAGTCGTCATTGCCGTAATACTCCATCTCGATGACGCCCTTCTTCTCGCCGTGCCGCAGCGCGACGTGCGTGCCCAGGTGTTCGCGCAAACGGTTCTGCACGCGTTGCAGGACGGGCGTCAGTTCGGCAGTTTGGCCGCGCGGACCGGGGGTGCGGCTGCCCGGGCCGATGTGCTGATTGCCCTGCTTCTTAAGATGCTCCTCGACGAGCTTTTCCGCCGCGCGCACGGTGCTGCGTTGGCGAATGACGATCTCCGCCAGGAGCCGTTGCTCATCGGGCAATTTGAGCGCCAGGAGGACCTTCGCGTGGCCGATGCTCAGGCGGTCCTGCGTCAGCCAGCTTTGGACTTGTGGATCAAGATCGAGCAGGCGCATGGCATTGGCGACGGCGGCGCGGCTCTTGCCCACTTTGCGGGCAATATCCTCCTGGCGCAGGCTGAATTCGCCCGCCAACCGCTCGTAAGCGCGCGCTTCTTCGACGACGTTCAGGTCGGCGCGCTGCAGATTTTCGATCAGGGCGAGTTCCAGCACCTCCTGGTCGGTCGCCTGGCGCAGAATGACGGGCGCCTTGGCCAGTCCAAGCGACTGCGCCGCGCGCCAGCGGCGTTCGCCGGCGATCAACTCAAAATGGCTGTCCACCCGGCGGACGATCAACGGCTGAATGATGCCTTGCTCGCGAATCGACTCGATCAGTTCATTGAGCGTCTCCGGCTTGAACTCTTTGCGCGGCTGGAAAGGGCTGCTGCGGATCTGATCGAGGGCAATCTGCTGCACCGTCTCGCCTGGAGCGGTATCGGGGTGGGCGGCGTTTTCGCCGGCGTTCGGGCGCGGTTGGATCAACGCGCCCAAACCGCGGCCGAGAACGAGTTTTGCCATAGGCCGAGGATCGTAGCAGGGGGATGCGCAAGAGGGAACGAGGTTTGCAGAATTTCTTCAGAGCCGGAGGCGATCGTTAGCGAGAGGTAGGGATCGCTCTCCGAGCGACTCCGAAGCTGTCTGGAGAACCCCACTATCTCGCAGCGGGGCCGCATCGGGGCAGGCGCTTCCAGACAGTCACGGAGTCGCTCGGAGAGCGATCCGAGAGCGATCCCTACCTGCTACCAGATATTCACACGCAACGCGTCGGGTGCCGTCATCGGCGCTCCGGGGGCGACGCCGAATGCGTGCGCGAACTCCGGCAGATTGGTCACGGGACCGTTGACCCGGTACTCCGCCGGGCTGTGCGGATTCGACTGGATCAGCAACTTGAGCGATTCGGGCCGGGTGCTTTCGCGCCAGCTTTGTGCGTAGCTGAGGAAGAAACGCTGCTCCGGTGTCAAGCCATCGATCTTGGCGTCGCGCTCGGCTGCCGGATGCCGCAGCATCGCCTTTTGCAGGGCTGAATAGGCGATTTTCAAGCCACCTAAATCCGCGATGTTTTCGCCTTCGGTCAGGTGCCCGTTGACGTGCAGGCCGTCGGGACCGGGAAATTTGTCGAACTGCGCAATGATCTTGGCGGCGCGTTCCTCGAAGCGTTTGGCATCCAGGAGCTTCCACCAGTTCTTCAAATTGCCGTGTTCATCGTACTGGCGGCCTTGATCGTCGAAGCTATGCGTCATCTCGTGGCCGATGGTGGCGCCGATGTTGCCGTAGTTGCCGGCATCGTCCGCCTTGGGATCGAAGTTGGGCGGCTGGAGAATGCCGGCGGGGAAAACCACCTCGTTGCGGGTGGGATTGTTATAGGCGTTGACGGTCGGCGGCGTCATGTCCCACTCGGTGGGATCCGGGGGATGGCCCAGCCGTGCCAGGCGGCGCTTGACCTCGAAGGCATCGGCCGCGAACACGTTGAGGATATAAGCCTGGCGCTTGATCTCCAGGCCGCTATAATCCCGCCACTTGTCCGGGTAACCGATTTTAACGCCGAGCACCGATAGCTTGTGCAAGGCGGCTTGCTTGGTCTCCGGGCTCATCCAATCCAGCTTCGTGATGCTGTCGGCCAGGGCGGCTTTGAGATCGTCGCACATGGCGAGAACCCGTTGCTTGGCTTCCGGCGGAAAGTTGTCTTTGACGTAGAGCTGGCCCAGGCCTTCGCCAATGTCGCTATCGAGTTCCGCCAAGACCCGCTGCCAACGCGGCCGCTGCTCCTTTTCGCCAGTCAGGATCATGCCGTAAAAATGGAAGTTCTCGTCGACGAACGGCGCGCTTAGCTCGTGGGCCGAGTGATGCAGCAAATGCCAGGTGAGATACGTCTTCCAATCGGCGAGCGGCGTCTCATTCGCCATCTTAGCGGCGCCGGTGAGGAACTCCGGCTGTTGCACGTCAATCGGGCCGGGGTCGGGCAGCCCGCAGGCGGCGAGACAAGCCTGCCAATCGAAGCCCGGCGCCAGCTTGACGAGATCGGCCAATGGCATGCGATGGTAGTTGGATTCGGGATCGCGCAGTTCGACCGGGTTCTTGGAGATTCTGGCCAGCGCGGTCTCCACACGCATGACCGTAGCGGCGTCGGTCGCGGCGGTGGCAGCGGGCTCCCCGTCGAGGTGGAACATGGCGGCGACGTGTTGCTGATATTGGCCGCGTAGTTCCTTGGAGGCCGGATCGTCCTTGGTGTAATACTCACAGTTAGGCAGGCCGAGGCCGCCTTGCTGGAGGATGGCAATTTGATTGTTGGTGTCCTTCTCATCCTGGTCGACGTCGTCCTCGAACAGAACGTCCAGCCCGAGGCTGTGGAGAGCGCCGATTGCCACCGCCAGGCTGTGGGCGTCCGAAATCTGACTGATCATCGCCAACTGCGGCGCCAACGTGGTGGCGCCGGCGGCGTTGATGGCGGCTTCATCCATGCCGCTGGCGTAGAAATCGCCGACCTTCTGGCGAATGCTGCCGGGAGGTGCGTCATGGCCGCAGTCTTCCGCGATTTTGCGCAGGATGACCTGATTGCGTTCCTCGAGTTCCTCAGTCACGCCCCACTCATCATGATCGCCGGGAATGGGAGTCTGCTTGATCCAGGTGCCGTTGGCATACCGGAAAAAATCGTCGCCGGGTTTGACGGAAAGGTCGCGAAAGGCCGGTTCGACGGGCGGGGGAATCTCCTCGGCGCAAAGCGGAGCGGCCAGGCAGAGAAAAGCGGCGAGGAAAAAGGTGCGCATGATGGGTTGCGGGTGCCCGAAACGGGTGGGTGACTATTGCGGCGCAGCCTCCTCACCGCAAGGGGGGCGTCGCAATCGTTAGCCGCTCTATGAAGAGCGCGCTCCATCCGGTTACTCGGCAGCGCCCTGGAACTTGCGATAGAGGCCGCGGAATTGGTCGTAGGTGAGCCCCAGCAGTTTGGCGGCCTCCCGCTGCCGAAAGCGGGATTGGGTCAACGCCTGGCGCAGGTAACGCTGCTCGATCTCCGAGATCACGCTGGGCAGATTCGCGGGCAGCGCGGGCGCGGTCCCAGTGGCGCCGTTGGAGGGCGGTAGGTTGGTTTCACTCCCGCTGCTGGACGCATTCGCGCGCGGGGCCGGATCTCCGCCGGGCCGGCCGCGGAACGGATCGAAAATCACATCTGAAATCGTGGCTCCCTCCGCCCGGCTGACGGCGCGTTCCACCACGTTCTTGAGTTCGCGCACGTTGCCCGGCCACGGGTAAGCGCGCAAGGCTTCCTGCGCCCGCGCGGAGAAAACGGGAGTGCGGGCCAGGCCCAACTCGGCTGCCATCCGCGTGGCAAAATGCTGGGCCAGTAAATCGATATCCGCCGCGCCGCGTTCCCGCATCGACGGCACGAAAAGCACCTCGAAACTCAGGCGATCCAGCAGATCGTCCTTGAACTGCCCGGCGGCCGCCAAGGCGGGCAGATCGGCATTGGTCGCGCCGACAATCCGGACATCGACGCTCACCGGCTCGCTGGCGCCGACGCGCTCGAAACTGCCGTATTCGACCACCCGCAAGATCTTCTCCTGCACCGGCATCGGCATCTGTCCGATTTCGTCCAAAAACAGGGTGCCGCCGTTGGCCGCCTCGAACCGCCCCAGTCGCCGGCGCGCCGCGCCCGTAAACGCGCCCGCCTCGTGGCCGAACAGTTCGCTTTCCAGCACGGAGGGCGAGAGCGCGGCGCAATTGAGCTTGATGAGCGGCCCGCCCCAGCGCGGGGACAGGAAGTGCACCCGGGCGGCGGCCAACTCCTTGCCAGTGCCGCGTTCGCCGATCAGCAGGACCGGGCGTTGGACCTTCGCGACGCGCGCGAGCTGCTGCTGGAAGTCGAGAAAGATGTCCGCGCGGCCCAAAGCCTCGCGGGAGTTGTTGTCCTCCGCTTCCTGGTTCGGCTGGCTGTAGATGGGGGTGGTGGTTTTCACCGCACTTAGGTTATATCCGCCAAACTTCCGGCCGGCAAATTTAATAGCAGGCGAAAAGAAAAATTATAACTCATTTGTCTTCAGTTACTTAAGTCCTAGCAAAAAAAGGTGTGGCATCGCCGGTGCTAAGGAGGAGTTCGTCCACCAACATCCAAAGACTCACCAAGCACTGACCTACTCCAATGAAAATGACTAACGCCATTCAGACCGGATTCTTCCTCACTCACGCGGCCGTGCCGACACCTCCCCGGTGGGGCGGGTTCAACCTGGCGCAAACCGAGGCGGCCGCCGCCAAGCCTCGCAGGGCCGACCGCTTTGACATCCACGATGAAGCGGGCCATGCGCCCGAAGTCATCTGCCGCGCGATGCTCGGGCTCAGCCTGGCTTTCGCCTTCTTCGAGTGCTTCCTGCAACTCGCCACTTTCTAACCAATCCACCGCACCGCTACTCGCAAACCAACGCGGCCCACGCCGCCTTCCCAAACTACTCACATGAGCATCTTTAGCCGCTTCCGCGATATCGTGAATTCCAACATCAACGCCATGCTCGATCAGGCCGAAGATCCTGAGAAACTCGTGCGCCTGATGATCCAGGAGATGGAGGACACTCTCATCGACCTGAAAGCCTCCTGCGCCGGCGCCATCGCCGCCCGCAAGAAGGTGGGCCGCAGCTTCGACGAAGTGCACGCCCGAGCCGCGAGTTGGGAGAACAAAGCCAAGCTGGCCATCGCCAAAGGCCGCGAAGAGCTGGCGCGCGAAGCGCTGCTGGAGAAGCGCCGCAGTTCCGAGGGCATCGCTTCGCTCGAGAAGGAAACCATCCAACTCGATGAAGTGATCCGCAATTACCAGGCGGACATCACGCAGCTCGAGGAGAAGCTGACCACCGCCCGCGAGAAACAGCGCGTGCTCGTCCAGCGCCACATCCACGCCCAGCACAAGACCCGCGCGCAAGAGCAAATCCGGCGATCGGAGACTAGCGACGCGCTGTTGCGCTACGAGCAATTCGAAAGCCGGGTCGAGCGCATGGAAGCCGGCGCAGACCTGATCAACTTCGGGCGCAAACCATCCCTGGAAGAGCAGTTCGCCCAACTCGAACGCGACGAGGAAATCGAAAGCGAGCTCAACGCGCTCAAGGAAGCCGTCCGCAAGCCGGCTGACCAGCAGCCGCCCGCGTCCAGCCCGGCCTCCTAAATCGGTCAGATTCCACCCACCGGAGACTTGTGCCGGCGGCGCGCGGTGCACGGAATTAACGTGAGTTTGCGCGCGCCGGCTGCTAAGACCAGAAAGAACCTGCTATGCCAATCCTGCTCGCGCACTCCGCCGAAATGGCCTCGGGAGACGTTGTTCCCATCGTCGCGATCGTCTTCACCTTTATCTGGTTGATTGTGAAAGCGCTGATGGCGCCATTCACCCAGGGGCGGTCCAAAAAGCAACGCGCGGAGACTCAGCAGACGGGTCTGAGCGACGAGGAGCGCACCGCCTTGAGCAATCTCCAGCGCACGCTGGCCAACATGGAGCGCCGCGTGGAGTCGCTCGAAACGATCCTAATCGAAACGCAACGCACGAAGGAAAATTATGGGACTAAACTTTGACCGCCGGCGGGAGCGCCGCGAGCAACGCTGGAACCGCTTGAACGACCGCTTTGAACACGTGCCTCGCCAACTCAATGCCTTGCGCCTGCGTTTGTATCGCTCGCCGAATGGCCTGGCGCTCGGCGTCTTTCGCGGCATCGCGGAAAGCCTCGGCTGGTGCGTGTTCTGGACCCGGGTGGGGGGCACCGTCCTCCTGCTCATGATTTCCGGCAGCCTGGGGGCAGACGGGTTCCGGGTGAGCCTGCTCGTGGCGGGCTTCTTTTATCTCCTCATCGCCGTGCTGATGCGCGGGCCCAGCGAAAGGCCCCACAGCCTCGCCGGCGACGTCCCGCCGGAAAGTCCCATGGACCGGGGCGATTTCGGAGCAGGCCGGACGGCCATGCCACCGCCTCTGTCCCGGCATTCGCCCAGCCGCCCGGCCGCTGTGCCGTATCAACAGGTTGCACCCATGCCGCGCGTGGATTTCGCCGCCCTCGACCAGCAACTCACCAGTCTGGACCGCCGCATTCAGCGCATGGAAGGGATCGTCACTGACCGGCATTACGATTGGGACCGGCGCATGGAAGGGTGAGCGGGAAGTACACATTTCAGCGCCGGGTCGACATGCGGTTATGGGTCCTGTGGCCCCTGGCCGCCGTCCTGCTCGGGGGCTGCGCGGGAGACACGGATCACCAGGTGGTCGTGAGCGTGCCGGAGCAGCGCATGGTCGTTTTGAACCGGGGAGTGCCGCTGGCGGTCTACCCGGTTTCCACCTCCAAGTTCGGTCTGGGCGATGTTCCGGGGCGCGGCTACACGCCGCTGGGTGAACTGGAGGTCGCCAGCAAAATCGGCGACGGCGTGCCGCTCGGGGCGGTCATGAAGAGCCGGCGCTTGACGGGCGAGATCGTGGCCGTCGATGCGCCGGGGCGCGACGCGATCGTGACGCGCATCCTCTGGCTGCGCGGCCTGGAGGCGGGAAATCGCCATGCCTACGATCGCCTCATTTACATTCACGGCACGCCGGAAGAGCGCAATATCGGCCGTCCTGTGAGTTATGGCTGCGTGCGCATGCGTTCCCGCGATATCGTCGCGCTGTATGATACCGTCGGTGAAGGGGCGCGCGTGATCATCCGCGATGAACCTTTGACCGCCGCCGCGCAGCCTTACCTGGCGGCTGGCAGCACCATCGCGGCGCCGCCGGCCTTACCACCGCCAGCCGGAGAGATGCCTCCGCCCGTAGCCGCAGCCTATCCGGCTGGCAATCGCCCGCCTCTGCCGGCTGCGCCTACTGCACGGTGACGGTGAAGCTGGTCGTCGCCTTGGTCTTGGCGGAGTCCCTGGCCTGCAAGGTAATTCTTGCCGTCCCGGTGCCGGTGCCTGGGTACGTCAAAGTCAGCCTGTGTCCGCTCAGCTGGGGCTGCACGAGCGTGGGATCGGAGCTGGTGACCTTAAGCTTGAGCAGCGCGGCGCCGCCGCCCGCGGTCGCAGTCAGGGGAATTGCGGCGATACTGTTGGTATAGACGAGGTTTTGCGGGTTGGCGCCGTTGGCGTAAACGAGCAAGGGCAAACTCATAAAAGAAGGTCCGATGGTACCGCCGAGGTAGGAACTGATGTCAACGGTTTGCAGTGCCAAAATCGTGTTGATCGTTTTCATGCCGTCTTCGATGACGCGGCCGAAAACGGTGAATGGACCGCCATGGCTGGTGTTGTCCAGATCGACTTTGGCGCCGCTGACGTTATCGGCGACGTTGAAGAACCAATCGCTGATGGCGGAGTTCGGCCCGTTGCTCAACGCCATGGCGATCGTGCCCTTCGTGTTCGAGATGCCGGCTTCGCTGGCGATGGTCGGGTCGACGGCAATATGGTCGATCGTCGTGTTATCCAGATAAAAACCGCCGCCCTGCAAAATAAAGCCCGGGATTGCGCGCTCGATCAGGGTGTTGTCATAGCCACCGTTTGTCGCATAGCCCTTGTTTACGTAGGAAAGGAAATTCGCCACGGTGTTGGGCGTTTCAGACGCGTAGAGTTCCACATCGATATTCCCGAGGGTCGTCGTAAACCGCACGACTTCTTCGGTAACGCCTTTGAGGGCGAAGACGTTCTTGACCTTGATGACGGTTGGAGCCGTCTCGCCAACGCTGACGGTTACGTCCGGCAGAGGCTTCGCGACGAAGGGCGGCGTCAGATCTTTGGCGAGACCTGAGGCCGCCAGGAAAAGAGCCGCCAAGGTGGCGAGGGGGAGAATTTTCACGGTGGGCGAAGCTTCCTCCCTACCGGCATGGGAGTCAATCGCTTCGGGGTGCCGAAGCGCGCCGGTCAGAGGATTATTGCACCAGCACCTTGAAACTGGTGGTCACCTTCGTTTTGGCCGAGTCCTTGGCCTGGATCGTGATCATCGACTCGCCACCGCCGTGATGAATGGTTAGGGTCAGTCGGCGGCCTGAGATCGAGGCCGTCACCAGGTCGGGAGCCGTATTGCCGACGACTTTCAACTTGAGCAGCGCTTCATCGCCCTCGTTCTTGGGCGTCAAAGGGATTTCCGCGATGCTTTCAGTCACCACCAAGTTCGCCGGGAGAATGGCGGCAGGCGAGACGTAGTTCACCAAAGGCACGTTCGTGAAGGCAGCGCCGAGGCTGGCGCTCAGGTTCTCCTGCGGCAAGGCGGCGATGGAGTTGAGCGTGTCCATTCCGGACTCAATGACGCGGCCGAACACGGTGAAAGGACCGCCGTCGCTGCTATCGTCCAGCGAGGTGTTATCGGAGAGGTTAAAGAACCAGTCGCTGGTGGCGGAGTTCGGTCCTGAGCTCAGTGCCATGGCGATCGTTCCAGCCGTGTTCTTGATACCGGCTTCACTCGCGATCGGAGCCCCACTTGGCAATTGCTCCACGGTATCGCTGTTATCGAGGAAAAACCCGCCGCCTTGCACAATGAAATTCGGGATGACGCGCTGGATTAGCGTTCCGTTATAGCCATCGTTGATGGCGTCTCCCTTGTTCACGTAACTCAAAAAATTCGCCACCGTGTTTGGAGTCGCGGCCGGGTTGAGTTCCACGTCCACTTTCCCGACGGAAGTGCTAAAGCGCACGACCGGCCCGGTCACCCCCTGCAACGCGAAGGTTTTCTTGAGGTGAATGACGACCTTGGAAGGGGAAGCCGGATCTTGCGTGCCAAGATTAACCTGCGCAATCGGAGTGTTTACCACCGGCGGCGTCAAGTCAGCGCCCGCTGCCGCGGAGAGGCTGAGTGCGGCAAAAAGAAGGAGGGTGCAGGAGGTGAACGAGAGGGGTTTCACAGCCGCGATTGTGCGCTAGAACGAGAGGCGCCGTCAAGGTCCCGATCCCCGGCGTCCCAAAGGCCGGACGAACGCTCCGCGCCTACTGCACGGTCACGTTAAAGCTCGTCGTCACCTTGGTCTTGGCGGCATCTTTCGCCTGCACCGTGATGGTTGCGGTGCCAGCAGTGTTACCAAGAAAGGTAAGCGTCACATGGCGGCCCGTGACCACCGCCTGCACCAGGCCAGGATTCGAACTGGTCGCCTTGAGTTTCAGCAGGGCCGTGCTGTTCTTGGCCGACGGGACCAGCGGAATGACGGCCACGCTGTTGATCAGCACCAGGTTATTCGCCTCCACGGCACCGCTCGTGTAATTGATCAGCGGAGCCGAATCCAGCGGCGAGGAGAAGGGAGAGGGGTTCGGCACCGGCACGGCGGCGAGCGCATCCATGGTCGCCAAGCCGCCCTCGATCACGCGTCCGAAGACCGTGAACAACTGGGGATCCAGGGCGGCGGAGTTATCTTGCACGTTAAAGAACCACTCGGTGGTCGCGCTATTCGGACTGTGGGCGGCCAGCGCCATCGCGATCGTGCCGCGCGTATTCGAGACCTTGAACTCGTTCGTCACCGGCGCGGCGGGGCTGATACCGTAGATGTATTGGCCGGTGTAGATGCCCGGGGGCTCTCCGGATGGCGCAATGTTGGTCTTGGTGGCGTAAAAGAAACCGCCACCCTGAACGATATCGAGGCCGGTTTCGTTCACCGAACGATGGATCAGGCTACCATCGTAATTACAGGTCGCCTGCTCGGCCCCGGAGGTCGAGTTGGGCTGCACCGGGGTGACGGTCGGATCGTACGCCGGCCGCGCGACATAGTTGAGGAAGTTGGCGGTGGTCAGCGGCGCATCGGTCGCATCCAACTCGACATCCATTGAGCCCAGCACCGTGTCGAAGCGGACCACCTGGCCGGTAACACCTTGCAACGCGAAGGTCTTCTTTAGCTTGATCACCGTCGGAGCCGCGCCGACGCTGACGGTCAGATCCGGGATGGGAGTTGCCACGACTGGCGGCGTCAAATCGGCAGCCATAGCCGCTCCGGCGGCGGCGAGACCAAGAACTGTCAGGATGGCGAACGGGAGGGATTTCACGCTCCCAAAATCCATCCAGGCGGGCGGAGAGTCAACCCGCTTCCACGGCGTCGGCGGGCGCGGGGACCGGCGCCTCGATCCAGCGGCCGTGTTCACGGACAAGGTCGGTTAGCCGGGCCACCGCTTCGGTCTCGGGAATGTTGAAACGCACCGCCTGTTTGCCGACATACAGATTGACCTTGCCCGGAGCGCCCCCGACGTACCCGAAATCGGCATCCGCCATCTCCCCCGGGCCATTGACGATGCAGCCCATGATGGCGATTTTTACCCCCTTGAGGTGGCCGGTGGCCGCGCGGATGCGGGCGGTCGTATCCTGCAAGTTGAACAGCGTGCGGCCGCAGGACGGACAGGCGACGTAGTCGGTCTTGAAGGCGCGCGAACCGGCGGCTTGCAAGATGTTGTAAGCCAGGCGCAGGCTTTGTCCCGGAGCCTGTTCGCCTTGGACGAGCACGGCGTCGCCGATGCCGTCGGAAAGCAAGGAACCAATGTTCGTCGCGGCCACCAGCAGGGTGTGGAGAAAGTCTTTCCGGGGGTCGTTTGAAGGGGTGAGGGTATCCTTCAGGACGATGAGATGGCGCGGAGCCAAACGGGCTGCCAGCAGGCGATAGGCGGCGATCAGCGGCATGTCCAAGTCATCGCGCACGGTCACGAGGCGGGCTTCCAGGCCGTGATTGACCTCCTCCACCGCGGCGAGATCGCGCGGGTCAAGCGCGCAGATATCCGCCTGTTCGTAGACGATCTCCGGCTGGAAATCGCCCATCTGCTTCAGCTTGTGCGCCACCTGATTAAACGTGGCCTGCCGGACGACGACGCGCGGCACCTCGCCGGTGCCCAGCGCCACTTCCCCGACCCGCTTATGCGCCGAATCCCGGCGCCGGTAGGTAAAGGGATCGAAACGCAACTCCGCCACCCAGCTATCTTCCGGGCGATCCAACCGCACCGGGGCGGGTTCGGCAGGCGCTATGCTGACGGCAGCCGACGCAGCAGTGCGCTGGGCCGCGGCGAGATCCACCAGGGCGCGCGCCACGGGAATCTCGTGCACGCTATCTTCGGTCAGCGAGACCCGCACGGTGTCGCCGATGCCGTCATAAAGCAGCGAACCGATGCCGATGGCGCTCTTGATCCGGCCGTCCTCGCCATCGCCGGCCTCGGTGACTCCCAGGTGCACCGGGTAATTCCAGTCCGGACCTTCCTTCTCCAGCCGGTCCACGAGCAGCCGGTAGGCGGCGATCATGACCTTGGGATTACTGGCCTTCATCGAGAAAATGAGGTCGTGAAAACCGTTGTCGCGGGCGATCCGGGCGAACTCCAGTGCGCTTTCGACCATGCCGAGCGGGGTGTCCCCGTAGCGGTTCATGATGCGGTCGCTCAAGGACCCATGGTTCGTGCCGACGCGAATGGAGATGCCCCGGCGCTGGCAAAGCTGCACCAGGGGAGTAAAGCGTTCCCGAATGCGCTCCAACTCGGCGGCGTATTGCTCGTCCGTGTATTCCTTGACCGCGAACTTCTTGGAGTCGGCGAAGTTGCCGGGGTTGACGCGCACTTTTTCCACCCAGCGGGCGGCTTCCAAGGCGGCGTCGGGCTTGAAATGGATATCCGCGACAATGGGAACGTCGCAGCCGCGAGCGAGGAGGCCGCTCTTGATGAACTCCAGGTTGCGCGCGTCCTTGATCGTCGGCGCGGTGATGCGCACGATCTCGCAGCCGACCGCGACGAGGTCGAGCGTCTGCTGGATGCTGGCCGCCGTGTCCATGGTGTCGCACGTGATCATGGACTGGACGCGGATCGGGTTATCGCCGCCGATGCCGATTTTGCCGACCATCACCTCACGGGTGCGCCGGCGCGGGGCTGGGGTCAAAGCGTGGAAACGGCTTGAAGGCATCATGGGGCAGGCGGCATTTTAGGGCGAAGTCGGTGGATTGTCATCTGGCGTTGTGCGGCGGCGGCGGCCATCCTTGAGCCGGCGCAGAATCTTGTCGGCAACCATTTGCGCGCTCAAGCAGACCAGAGGCAACCCCCCGCCAGGGTGAGTGGAGCCACCGACGAAATAGAAGTTCGGCAGGCCTTCGGGTTGCAGGCTGGGACGTTGGAAGGCGGCCCAGGGTCCGTGGCTCGCAAACCCGTACAAACTGCCACGATGCGCGCAATACCGGCTCTCGAAGTCCGCCGGAGTGAAGTGTTGGCGGACCTGGATGGCGCTACGTAACCCACCGGCTTTGAAAACAGTCTCCAACCGGTCGATGATCCGGTCGCCAAAAGCTGGAGCCAGCGCCGGCCAATCGACGGGATAGGTGGGGTCGAGCGCCGGGACGTTGACCAGCACGAACCAGTTTTCGCAACCGGCGGGGGCGCGGGTGGGATCGGCCTTGGCATGGATGGCGACGTAGATTGTGGCATCAGCCGGCTGTTTACCGGTCCCGAAAAGCGCGGCGAACTCCGCCGGGTAATCGTCCGAAAAGAAAATGTTGTGCTGGGCGAGCGCGGGGAATTCCCGGCCCACGCCGAGGTACAGCAGAAAGCTGGAAAACGAGGGGTCGAGCACGTCGAGGCGCGTCCGGCGAAACGTTTCAGCCAGCGGCGCGGGCAGGAAACGCGGATAGGCGCTCAGCACATCCTGATTGCAAACGACGCAATCGAACCGCTCCGAACCGCCATTGTAATCGACCGAATACGCGCCCGATGCTGGATCATCTTCCAGAAGTTGCGTCGCGGTGACCTCGCTGTTGAGCCGGATTTCCACGCCCAGTTCCACGCCGATCCGGCCCAGGGCGCGGGCAATTTTGTACAGGCCACCCTTGACATACCAGCCGCCGAAACGGGCCTCGACGTACGGGATGATGTTGAACGCGGCGGGCGTTTGGTACGGGGACGAGCCATTGTAGGTCGCAAAACGGTCGAAGAGCTGGACCAGATGCGGATCATGCCCGAAAAAGCGCCGCACAACCTGGTCCATGGACTGGAAGGACGCGATTTTCGGCAGGTGGCGAAGCTTCGGGAGGTTCGCGAAGGTGAGTTGGCGCCACCATTCGTCGAGTGGATGGTGGAGAAAGGCGTCCGCGCTGAGCTCGTAGATGCCGCGGGCGTAGGCCAGGAATTTAGCCACGTCAGGCCGGGCCCAGAACGCGGCGTCCTCATCGATGACGGTGCCGTCCGTCCAGTGGTAGCGACAGGTGACGGGCAGCGGCAGTAAGGTGAGGTCGTCTTCCAGGCGTCGCCCGAGCTTGCGCCAGAGGTCGGCGAAGACGTACGGCATTGTCAGCAGACTGGGGCCGGTGTCCCAGGCGTAGCCGCCGGCCTCCAGCCAGTTCAGCTTCCCGCCGATGGTGGCGTTGCGCTCGAAAAGCGTAACGGACAGGCCCGCCTTGGCCAGGAGAGCCGCGCAAGCGAGCCCGCCGACGCCGCCACCGATGATCGCAGCCCGTTGCGTTGAAGGGTTTTGCACGGAAAATGGACCCGGCGAAAAAGCGTGCATCTCGCGCGCGGAAGGTTTCTGATGCAGGAGCCGCCGCGAGACCGTGAGCGGCCGCCCATAATGGGCAAAACCGTCTGTAACCAAGCAACCGTATCTCGCATGAAAAAACAATTCCTTCCGTTCCTGGGGGCTGTTCTAGCCGTCGTTTGTCTCGTGGCGCCCCAGGCGGCGCAAGCTTCTCCCAGCTACTTCTTTGCTGACGCCGGCTCCAATAAGCTGGACGTCACCGACCTCGCCTCGGCGGCTGTCTCTTTGAACCTGACCGTGACGCCGTTCGGCAGCACCAAGGTAAAGAACGAGACCACGTTCTCCTTTCCGATCATTGGCGGAGCCGTGGACGCCGGGACGTTCATTCTGGAGTCGGTCAGCGTGGGTGGTTTTCTCGTCACGGACGGGACCAACGAAGTAACCTTGAACTCCCCGATTGTGAACACGACCTCCTCGCAGCCGATCATGACGTTCCTCGTCACGGTCAACGGCAATCTGCAAGGACGCTTCGCCATTTTTACGTTGGAGGTGCCGACGACCACGCCGGGCGCCCTGGCGGCGGGTGATAAGGTCAAAATCTCCGGCATTGCCGCGCTGCTCAGTCCGTATGCCGCCAACACGCTCAACTCGACCTTCGGCACCAGCTTCGCCGCCGGTCAAGCTGCCGCGTCGCTTACCGTCAAGGGAGTCGTTGGCGGCGTCCTGCCCTGAAAACGCTCCGCAATGCGGCTGATGGCCCAGCGGGCATGCTCGGCGATCATTTCTTCCTCGCCGGCCGCGGTCTGCTGCAAGGCTGGCAGGTCCGCGGGTGAGCCGACGTTGCCCAGCGCGACACAGACGTTGCGCAGCAAACCGCGGCGCTTGGTGCGTTTGATGGGCGAGCCCCGGAACAGCGCGCGGAAGTCGTCCTCGCTCAAGCGCAGGTAGTCGCGCAAGGCCAGGCCGGCGGTGCCCGGCCGCGCCTGGAAGGCCGCCTCGCGGCTGACTTGCGCGAAGCGGTTCCACGGGCAGGCGTCCAGGCAATCGTCGCAGCCATAGATGCGGTCGCCCAGCAGCGGGCGCAGTTCGAGCGGAATGGCGCCGCGATGTTCGATGGTCAGATAGGAGATGCAGAGCCGGGCATCGAGATGATAAGGCCGGTCGCGGCGAATGGCGCCGGTGGGACACGCATCGAGGCAGCGGGTGCAACTGCCGCAGCGCGGCGGAACCGGCGCATCCGGCAGCAGGTCGAGCGTGGTGAGGATTTCCGCCAGGAAATACCAGGTGCCCAGCTCGGGATGCAGGAGCATCGTACTTTTGCCGTGCCAGCCCGCGCCGGCTTCCGCGGCGAAATCGCGCTCCAAGACCGGGCCGGTGTCGACGTACCAACGCTGCACGCCGCCGGCTGTTTGCAGGAAGGCATCGAGCGCCTGGAGCTTCGCTTCGATCAGGCCATGGTAGTCATCGCCCCAGGCATAACGCGCGATGCGGCCGCGAGCAGGGATTTCCGCCAACGAGGTTTGCCGCTCGCCCTGCCAGTAATTCAGGGCCAGGACGACCATGGAGCGGGCGCCGGGCAGGACCGCCTGCGGATCCAGGCGTTTTTGGCTGCCGCGTTCCAGCCAGGGCGTCATCTCTCCCGCCATGCCGTCGTCCAGCCAGGTGACAAAACTGGCGCCGTGGACGGGCGGCGCGCAGCGAGCTACCCGGCAGAGCGAGAAACCCAGCGCCTGAGCTTGCTCGACCAGCGCGGCTTTCACGGGGTGGGGACGTGGGCGAGCACGGCGGCGGCGACCTCGGCGTGACTGAGCCGGGAAGTGTCGATCTGCCGGTGGGCGCACGCGGCATAGAGGGGCTCGCGGCTGGCGAGCAAGTCACGGATCGTGGCGCGCGGGTCGGCTGTTTGCAGCAGGGGCCGCTTGCGGGTGCGGGAAACGCGCTCGTAGAGGACTTCCTCGGTGGCCGTCAGCCAGATGACCGGGCCAAGCTCACGCAAGAGGGCGATGTTCTCCGGGCGCAACACCACGCCGCCCCCAGTGGCGACAATCACCGGAGCCAGCCCGGCCAGCGTCCGGACGGCGGCAGCTTCCAGCGTTCTAAAATGGTCCTCGCCGTGGGTGGCGAAGATCTCCGGAATGGACAGACCGGCTTCTTGCGCGGCAAGGCGGTCCGTGTCCACCCAACGCAATCCGGTAAGGCGCGCCAGTTCGCGGGCGACGGAACTCTTGCCGCTGCCCATCGGGCCGATGAGCACGAAGCTGGTTGTTGCCGGACGACCACCGGCTTTTCCGGCCGGCGAAGTCACAAATCCCGGCGGCCAGCCAGTACCGCCACTGCGAGGCGGAAATCAGGCAGTAACCCGCACCACGTTGCGGGCTTTGGCGCCCTTATCGTCCGTGTAAAGCTCATACTCGACCTGATCTCCTTCTTGCAATGTCTTGAAGCCATCCGACTGGATGGCGGAGAAATGCACGAAGATATCCGACTGGACCTCCGGGTCCAAGATAAAGCCGAACCCCTTTTTCTCGTTGAACCACTTGACGGTACCCTTCGACATAGTGAGAACTTGGTTATTCATAGCTGGCGAGTTAAAGGGAATACGGTAACCACCCGGCTTCAGATGCGCGGGCGCGAGGAAGATAACGATGCCGCTCCCACCCGATTCACCTTTCAGCCTAGCCGCTGCGGTTGCGTTGGTGGCGTTTCGAGAGGTGGATCGTGCCGCGTTATTGACCACCGCAGAAGTACTTGCGGAATTTCAAGTGATCTGCCTGGAGCGGGTCCTGCGCGGAACACCCGGGGAAATCCCTGATTTTTCCGCCTTCACCAACGAAGTGGCTGGCGGTGGCGTGCGCCTCGTCATCGTGGCCGCGGCGGAAGGGCGTCTGGTGCGGGCGTTGGCGGCGCATTTGACCCTGCCCGTGATTCGCCTGCCGGTGGCGGTCGACGCGTCGGCGGAAGCGGGGCTGGCGGTCCTGCTGGAGGGCGCTGGGCCGGGAGCGGAAACGGACGCGACTGATGAAGGCGCTTTTGCCACGGTGGCGTTGGGCGAGGCGGGCGCCAGGAATGCCGCCTTGCTGGCGGTGTCGATCCTGGCGCTGACCGACGAGCGCTTGCGGGCCGCCTGGAAGACTTTCCGCGAAGCTCAGACTCAAGCGGTCCTGGCTCAACCTCCGCCGGCTGGATGAACGCCGACGCGCTCAGGCAGACGCCGGTTCTCGCCGCCGACCCCGCGGCAGTTGCTGAGGCGGTCGCCTTGCTGGCGGCCGGCGAAGTGGTGGGGCTGCCGACCGAAACCGTTTACGGGCTCGCCGGCGATGCGGGTTCGGCTCGAGCCGTTGCCGCGATCTTCCAGGCCAAGGAGCGTCCGTTGTCCGACCCGCTGATCGTCCATCTGCCAGCGCAAGATTGGCTGGGGCGAGTCGCGCGGCTGGCGGGGGGGCAGGCCGAGTTGGCGCAGGAGTTGATCGCGCGCTTCTGGCCGGGACCCTTGACCCTCATCCTGCCGCTGCGGCCGGCGGCGGTGTGTGCGGATGTCACGGCGGGCAGCGGGCACGTCGCGTTGCGGATGAGCGCACACCCGGTGTTCAGGGCGGTCATTGAAAAACTGGACCGGCCGCTGGCCGCGCCCAGCGCCAACCGCTTCGGCCGCATCAGTCCCACGACGGCGGCGCATGTGCTTGCGGAGCTGAGCGGCCGTATTCCGCTGATTCTCGATGGCGGGCCGACGGAGCATGGCTTGGAGTCGACGATTGTCGCTCTGGCCGCCGACGGGAAGAGTTTGCGCATCCTGCGGCATGGGCCGATCACCGTCGAAACGCTGCGTGCGTTCGGTTCGGTGTCGGGGCCGCCGGCGGGGGCAATCGCGGCGGCGGCTCCAGGGCAGATGGAGAACCATTACGCGCCAAGGACGCCGCTCGTGCTGGTGCAGAGGCGGGAATTGGAAGCCGATTTTGCGCTCGGGCCAAGCAGGAAATGGGGGCTGCTGGCTTTCCGGCGCGACGAGCCTCCGGCAAGCGCCGTTTTTGCCCGGACCGAATATCTTACGGACGCCGGTGACTTGCGGGAGGCGGCCGCGAATCTTTTCGGCGCCTTGCGCCGGCTCGATGAAAGCGGCGTAGCCCGGATCATCGCCGAAGGCGTCCCGGAAGAAGGGTTGGGCCGGGCGATCATGGAACGTCTGCGGCGCGCGGCAGCGGGCGCGGGGCGGTAGTGGCGCATTGCCACAGGCGGGACCCGGATGCATACTGGAACTGTTCCGGGACGGTCTACTGGCGATTCGTCATGTTCGAGATTCTCTTCATCTTCGGCGTCCTGGGTTTACTGCTTGGGCACCTTTGGGAGTACCTCTCCGCGCTCCCCTCGTTCCCCACTTTGCTGACGGCGTTCTTCGCCGTGCCGGTGCTGGCGCGGGTCGATTACCTGGACTTACGCGAGCGGTTCCGTTTGGAAGGCTTGGTGCAAAACCGGCTGCCGGTGCCGCCGGAACGGTTTTATTGGACGCTGCAAAAGAGCAAATTGGGGCATGTGGTTGCGCTCCTGCCGCTCGTGGTGGGAACAACCTGGTTCATCGCCGTGCGCTGGCCGGCAGCGGTTTCCGTGGCGCTGGGATCCCTGGTGGGTTGGACGGCAGGCATGGCGGCGATCCTGGCCACGTCGCGTCTGCTGGCCGCCGGCACGCTCTACGTCCGCGCTTCCCAGTGGTTCGACAAGATGGCGCCCTGGGCGATCGGTTTTTACCGCACCACGATGTATCGCATGTCGGAAAATCCCGACTTCCTCGGCCCCGAAAATCCGCGTCGGCAGGAAAAGGAAAAGACCATCTACTAGCGGCTTACCCTTTGCCGCGATTCATCTCACCGCGCGTGGCGGCGAGCACCAGCCCGGGTTCGATGAAGGCGTTGATCAGGAAGTGCGCTGCGACGCAGGGAGCGAGGCTTCGGCCCGACAGCACGAAGACGATGCCCAGCATGCCGCCCAGCAAGCCCGTCGCCAGCATGGCACCTAGCGCGGAGGCAAATTTTCCGCCCATCAGCCCCCAGATCGCGTGGACGAAGCCGAACACGATGCCGGAGCCAATGACCTGAAGGGGCACGCCGTAGCCATGCTCCTGCACGTAGTTTATCACCCAGCGCCGGAACATCACTTCCTCAAGGACGCCCGCGCTAACCGCGACCACCAGAGCGAGCGCCTTGAGCCAAGATGGCCGGAGCAACTCCGCGCGCACCGATGGCAGCCGGCAAGCCAGCCCAGTATAAATGGCGGCAACCAACGCCGCCGCCACCCAGCCCGCGGGCGCACCCTCGGCACCGGGTGCAAACCCCAGATAGCGGATGAAACGCCAGCCATTTACCCGCAGGTCGACGAGCACCCAACTGCTTTCGACGATCGCGAAGAAGGCCAGGATCCAGGCGGCCTTTCGCAGGCTGGGATCGGGGGCTGAAGGCGAAGCGGGTGTGTTGGTCATCGGTTGAATTTGGATGCCCTTAAGGGAACAAGCCGCGGGTCTGCTTGGCTTTGAGCACGCGTTCGACCGCGATGGCGAGCGCGGCGCGCCGGTAGGGAATGGCGTCCGTTTTCGCGCGCTTCATGACGGCCGCGAAAGCCGTATCCAGGATACGGAAGAGCCGGTCGGCGATCTCCGACTCGTTCCAGAAAAAGTTTTGCAAATCCTGCACCCATTCAAAATAGCTGACAATCACGCCGCCGGAGTTGCACAAGATATCGGGAATAACCAGAATTTCGTCCTGCCTTTGATCCAGGATCACGTCCGCCTCAGGCGTGGTCGGACCGTTGGCGGCTTCGGCCAGGACGCGGCATTTGAGTTGGGCGGCGTTTTCCCCGTTGATGACGCGGTCAACGGCGGCGGGGATGAGGATATCGCAAGGCTGCACCAGCATTTCTTCCGGATCGATGCGGTCCGCGCCGGTGAAGCCGGATAAATCCTGATGTTGCGCGAGGTAGGCATCAACGGCCTTGAGATCGATGCCTTTGGGATCGTAGAACGCGGCGTAGGCATCCGAAAGACCGACGATTTTAACCCCTGCTTTGTAATACAGCGCCGCCGCCGCCACCGAGCCCACGTTGCCGAAGCCCTGTACGATCGCCGTACACCCGGCCGTCTTAATTTTTAAGGTATCCAGCGCGCGCTCCACGAGGAAAGCGACACCCCGTCCGGTCGACTCCCGGCGCCCCGCCGAGCCGCCGAGCAAGACCGGCTTGCCCGTCACGATCTCGTTCACCGTGTGTCCCATGTAGACGCTATAAGTGTCCATGAACCAGGCCATGATTTGTTCGTTGGTCCCCATGTCCGGCCCCATGATGTCAGTGTGCGGCCCGATGAACGGAATCATCTCCTGCATGTACCGCCGGCTAAGGGTCTCCAATTCCCGGATCGACAGGTCGCGCGGGTTGACGGTGATCCCGCCCTTGGCGCCGCCGTAGGGAAGCCCGGCGAGCGCACATTTCCAGCTCATCCAAATCGAGAGCGCGGCGATTTCGCCCAGGTTGACGCTGGGTGCAAAGCGGGTGCCGCCCTTGGTCGGCCCGATGGTCAAATGATGCTGGACACGATAGCCCGTATAGACGGAAACCGAGCCATCATCCCGATGGATGGGCAGGGAGACGATGACCGCGCGTTTGGGAAGGAGGAGCCGGTCGCGGTCGTTGCGCTCGATGTTCAGGTGATCGGCGATCAGCCGGAACTGTTCGCACGCCATGTCGAAGGCGGGATCGGCATAGATGGCGGGGGGTATATCCATCGTCAAAGCTACGCTGGACCGGGTGGGGAGCAATTCGCGTGTTTGCTCCGGGGCCGTGGCGCACACGTATCCCGGACGGTCCTGGCACTCACTACGCAAGGAAAAAGCCGCCACCCGCCGGCCTCGTCTACGGGCCGCGCAGGTACTCTTGCCAAGCTTTTGCGCTCGTCTCGTCCGGCAGCCAGACGGCGTCCTGCCTCTTGCCGGAAAAGTTTTCGGCTGCGGCTATCTCATAGGTCTGGGGGTCGCCCAGCCAGCCGGTTTGCTTGTTCAAACGGGTGATCCGCGCGGATTCCTCGTCACTCGAGAACGATGAAGAAGCGCCGGCCGGTGCCGGCAGCCGCAGATTGATCACCGCCGCCAGGTAAGCCAAGGCCAACGGCTGCGTCTTGCCGATCTCATGCCCTTCCCGGGGGTTGAGCGCCAGCGTCCAGTTCGCGCGCACCGAACGCCCTCTCTGATAGCTGGCCAAGGCGGCCGCCACCCAATCGGGCTTGTCCTTTTGCCCGACGCAAATCAGCACCGGAACTTCGTCCTTGCCGGGGGCCAGGCCGCCGGGGCCGTCAGTCGCCCGCATCAACACAGCGCCGACGGCCCGGTTGGCATGGCGGCTAAGGTATTGTTGGGTCACGTTGCCGCCGGCGGAATGGCCCCAGAAAGCCAGCGGCGGATCCTTGATCTTCTGTCCAACCTGGGTCAGCACGGCGTCGATGGATTTGTTGAGCAGGTCGGAAACACTGCCGCCGGGATCGCCCTGGAAAGAGTAGAGGTCGTCCTTCGGATTGACCAGATCGCAGCCGAGCAAGCCGAAGCCCGCCTTGGTGGCGAGTTCCTGCCAATGCCTATCGCCGGTCATTCCCCGGCCATCGGAGCCGCGGCCGGCCAGGAGCACCAAGACCCCGCGCACCTGCGTTTGCGCCGGTGCCCACCAACGGAAACGGGCGGCTTCGAGGCCCGTGATCTTCGGAGGTGGCCCCGCGTCGTACTCGGCCGGTGGCGGCGCCGGGGTGGTGCTTCGGACCGGAACGGGGGCCGGCGCGGAAGGAACCGGCGACGCCGCCACCGGGAGTGGCGCGGGCGCAACCGCCCGGGCAGAGGCAAGTTCATCCGCCAGCGCCAGGGGCCAGCGAGGATCGGCAAAGTAGGCGGGATTGGTCCCACGTCGTGCGGTCACTGCCTGGACAAACTTCTGGTTGAACGGCGAGCCGGCAACGGACAATTCCGGGTACTTCCGGACGGCCACCGCCTGCCATTCGGCCACCGTCGTTTGTCCCTGACACACCGCTACGGCCAGTCCCGCCAGACCGGCCACCCAAGCCGCCAGAAACCAACGGCCGCACTGCCGATGCCTCGTTTTCATCGCCGGCCCAGTTTGCGCGCGAAGATGCCGACAGCCTCGTGCATCTCTTCGAGTTTCAGCAGATAGCACACGCCGAAGAACACCGGCACCGCCACGCCGATCGTCCCCAGCAGACTCATGCAACGATGGCCGAACGTGAAATGATAAAACCCTGTCATCAGCAGCCGACGGCCGAGCAGGCACACCGCCGCCAACGTACCGGCGGCGACGCTCAGCTTGGCCAGGGCCGGCAGCAGCGCTTTTGTTTCCAAGGTCCCCGTCCGGCGGCGCATCAAAATGTACAACAGGGTAAAGTTAATGATCGCGGTTAGGCTCGTGGAGAAGGCCAGCCCCTGCGCGCCCCAGCCAAGCGCGTAAGTGAAAACGCCGTTAAGCAGCACGTTGATGCCGATGGTAACAAACGACACCGTCATCGGCGTCTTGCGGGCATCGATGGCATAGAACGCCGGCGCCAGCACCTTGATCCCAGAGTACGCGACCAAGCCGACCGCGTAACACTGCAAGACCGCGCCCGTTTTCTCAGCCGAGAATGCCGTGTAGCGCCCATGTTGGTAGATGACCGATATGATCGGGCCGCCCAGGCAGATCAGGCCGACCGCCGACGGCACCGTGAGGAAAAACGCCAGCCGCAACGCGCGCGCCAGGGTCGAGCGAAAAGCCACGTTATCGCCGCGCGCGGCGCTCTTGCTCACCAGCGGCAAGGTCACCGTTGCGATGGCCACGCCGAAGATGCCCAGCGGCAACTGCATCAGCCGGAACGAGTTGTTCAGCCAGGTCACCGCGCCATTGGGCTGAAAGCTGGCGAAGCACCCATTGACCGCCACATTGATCTGCACGGCGCTCGCCGCGATCACCGCCGGGCCCATCAGGCGCAAAATCGTGCGCACGCCTTCGTCGCGCCAACCGAAATCGATGTGGAAACGGTAGCCGGCCCGGGCCACGGCCGGGAGTTGGGAAGCCAGTTGCAGGAGCCCGCCGATGAGCGTGCCGAAAGCGACGCCATACAGCGCGCGGGGCGTCTTGAAAGTGGGGTCCAGCCACCAGGCCAGCCCGACCCCGCCAACGATCGAGCCCACGTTGAAGAAACTCGAAGCCAGGGCGGGCGCGCCGAAGACGTGCTTGGCGTTGAGCATCCCCATGACCAGCGCTGAAAGCGAGACGAGCAGGATAAACGGATACATGATCCGCGTCAGAGTCACGGTCAGCTCGAACTTGCCCGGTACGGCGTGAAAGCCGGCCCCGAGCACATCGATCAACTGCGGTGAAAGCAGGATGCCCAGGAGCGTCACGCCGCTCATAAAAACCACCAGCAGGGTGGCCATTTTGTTGGCCAGGTTCCAGGCGGCGGCGTCGCCCTCGAGCTGAATCTTCTTGGAGAACGTCGTGATGAAGGCGGTGGAAAGCGCGCCTTCCGCGAAGAGGTCGCGCAGCAAGTTGGGCGCGCGGAACGCGGTATAAAAGGCGTCCAGGCCCAAGCCGGCGCCAAAAAGCCCGGCCAGCAATTGTTCCCGCACCAGGCCGAGCACCCGGCTGAACATCACGGCGATACCGACGATTCCGGCCGCCCGGGTGCTGCTGGACTCCTGCACGGTCAGGGGCGGGGACTGGGCGGGGGGCGTTTGCGGGAGCGCGTCGGATGTTTGCAGGCTGGACACGCGGGGAAAGTGTCAGAACAAGCGCCCACGCGCAATCCTCCGTCGTACCGAACGCCAGAGCCCTCACTTAGCATCGACCAATTGGCTTATGACGTGGCCGGGCGGCAGACCTCGCGCATCGATACATTGGGCAGGACGAGTACGTACAGCGAGGCTATCGACGCGGCGACCGGCCACACGGTGCGGACCACGACAATGCCCGATCAATCGACGCAGATCGAAACGCACGCGCAAGACGGCAGCCTCTTGAGCGTCGCTGGCACGGGCGTGCATCCCGTAAGCTATGCCTACGGAGTGGACGCGTCTGCGGGAGCCTGGCAGCAGGAGTTTCGCGGCGTCGATATCAGCGCCACCGAGTGGATCAAGACCTACACGGACGCGGTTGGCCGCGCTTATAAAACACAGAGCGCGGCGGACGCCGCGACACAAAGCTTCTTCAACCCGCAGGGCCAGTTGATCCGCAGCGTGGACCCGGATGGAGTGACGATCTTGTACAGCTACGATGCGCGTGGGGAACAGGACACGGTGGCCTTGGACATGGATCGCAATGGTCAGATCGATTTCGGCGGGACGGACCGGATCACCCGTTTAACGCGCTCGGTGGTTACCGCGAACGGCACCACCGTGACTCGCACTACCACCAACGCTTGGAACACCAACGGCACCGATGCGTCCGTCGTGGCCGGGGTCGACGATCAGAGCGCGGACGGTCGCAGTTCGTGGCGCACGGACGCCGGCGGGTTGGTGACGCAAAGCAGCACGGCTTGTGACGGCGCGGGCACCTGCACGACGACCACGACAGCGCCCGACGGCTCGTACACGGTTGGCGTTACGCAAAACGGCCAGACAATTTCGCAGACGCGCTACGATGCCAATGCCCAGGTGGTGAGCGGGACAACGCTGGACTACGATGCGCAAGGGCGGCTATGGCACCAGACCGATTTGCGGGACGGCGTAACAACGCTCACCTACGACAACGGGGACCAGTTGCGCAGCGTCAGCCGTGCGGGTCAAACTACGGGCTACGATTATGACGCGCTGGGCCGCAAGATGCTGGAGACCGCGCCGGACGGCGGTCAGGTGCAGACCAAGTATTGGCCCACTGGAGAGATTGCAAATGTCAGTGGAGTGCGCACTTATCCGCAGAGCTATACCTATGATATCGTGGGCCGACTGCAGACGTTGACGACGACGGGAGCAGCCGGTGCGGAAGTCACAACGTGGCGTTATGATCCGCAGAGCGGCCAGATGACCGGCAAGGCGTTTGCCGATGGCAACGGACCGAGCTACACGTATACAGCGGGAGGCAAGTTAGCGACGCGCACGTGGGCGCGGGGGATCGTGACAACCTACAGCTATGACAACGCGAACCAACTCCAAGCCATAGTCTACTCGGATGGAACAACCCCGGCTGCCAGCTACAGCTATGATCGTTTGGGCCGTTTGGCGACCGCGGCTGGCGGCGGCAGCGCGCGTGCGCTAACCTACCAAGGGAACACTAATCTGATGGCGAGCGAAACTGCTACCGCCGGGCCGACAGCCGGCATATTGGTCAGTACCGGCTACGACAGCCTGTTGCGCCGCAGCAGCCTACAGGTAAGCCAAGGCCAGACGAGCCTGCTTTCACAGAACTTTAGTTTCGATGCAGCCTCCAGACTGGCCAGTGCGAGCCAAGGCACAGCCTCTGCTACTTACGCCTACTGGGCGAACAGCGGATCAAACTTGGTGCACACGATCACCTTCAGCAACAGCACGCAGCCTGTGATGACCACGACCAAAAGCTACGACACTCTGGATCGGCTCACCAGCACCGTGTCAACAGTGGCAAACGCGACGGCGCCGGTGAGCGGCTTCAACTACACGTACAACGCTGCCAACGAGCGCATCCGGGCCGACGTGGCGACTGACGGCTCGCATTGGACGTACGGCTACGATCGTTCGGGGCAGGTGACCCTGGGCAGCCGGCAGTGGAGCGATAATAGCCCGGTCGGCGGTCAGCAGTTCGGCTACAGCTTCGATTCTGTCGGCAATCGAACGAGCATCACGGTCAATGGCCGGCAAAGCCAGTACACTTCAAACGCCCTAAACCAGTATAGCCAACGAACCGTGCCAGTCGCAGTAGACGTGATCGGGACGGCGAACCCCGCTGCGACAGTGACGATCAACAACCAAACAGCGACGCGACAGAACGGGGGCTACTTCTATGGCACCGCACCAGCGAACAACACGCAGTCCGCTGCCGATGCGGCCGTGAGCGTGACGGCAGTGCAGCTTGGCATTAACAGCACCAACAATGCGCTAGCGACTCAACAGGGGAACATCTTCGTTCCGCAAACTCCGGAGCACTTTATCTACGATGCGGACGGCAACCTGACGCAGGATGGCCACTGGACCTACGTGTGGGATGGAGAAAACAGACTGGTGGGCGTGCAAGCACTGAGTACCCTCGCCGCCTCCGACCGCAAGAAGCTAGGTTTTGTATATGACGATAGGGGCAGAAGAGTGCAAAAGCAGGTTTGGGGTTACGATGCTGCGAGCACCAGTTACCAAGCACCTTCCTCCACATTGTTGATTAGCGATGGCTGGCACTTAACGGCAGAACTAGTTGGCGGTGACGTGGCCACTGTTGCACGTGCATACGTATGGGAAATAAGTTCGGGAGAAGATAAGGAAGCAGAACACTTGTTGATTGCGACCGATCAGTCAAAGCAAGTTCAACCCTCCTTTGTCGTCTACGATGGTACTGAGAATGTTGTAGCGCTCGAGTCAATCAGCGGTGGCAACAGAACGGCTGAATATGCGTACGGTCCGTTCGGGGAGCCTATCGCGACAGCCGGAGGGGTCGATCCTTTTCACCTTTCGAGTAAATACCCCGACGCGGACACTGGCTTGGATCTCTATGTATTCCGCCCGTATCAACCAAGCACCGGAAGGTTCATTGGTCGGGATCCCGCTGAAGAACGTGGTGGTCTCAACCTCTATAGCCTTTGTGCGAATGATTCTTTGAATCAGAACGACCCCTTAGGACTCTCTGGCCAAGGATCTGCGGGTTTCGTAGGCGCTGCAGGCGACTTCGGAGCCTGGGGATTGGGGCATCAGGGCGGTAACACCGCTTATGGTCCCGGGAGCCTTCAGTCGCAACAAATGTCAAAATCCTACGATGGAAGTGTTTTGCAAAACGCCTTCACCTGGAAAAACTTCGGGAAGCGATGCAAGGACTGGTTGTCCATCTACAACGTCTCGTGCAAGTACAGTGCACGGAAACCAATTTGGCAGTTTGGTCCGATTGTTGATTTGTTCAATGGAACCGCAGAATTCGTCGGATCCGCCACCGGAGTGGGCCAGATAACAGCGATTGATCTTCTTAAATGTAAGGTAACGGTGAAGTTCATTTTGACAAATACAACGGACATTAATTCGTTGTCAGGTGGACTTATTCCAGAATCTTTAAACGTTGGAAAGTCGGGCGCACCCTTTTCTAACTGGACGCAAACATATGAATGGACTGCGGTTATTCCTTGCAAGTGCTGTAATTAGCTTCTTGTTATCCGGGTGTGGGGACCCAACAAGAAACCTACTTGGCAACTATAAATTAACAATGCTTACAGATGGCGAACTCTATTTCGTCGTGGATGCAAGACATGATGTCGAGGCAGGAGGCGTTTTTGCAGGTTCCGTAGAGCAACTCGGGTTTACAAGGAGATGGATTCTTGCTTACGTTCACAAAAACGTAGCCAGAGCGTTCGAAGATAATAGAGGCTGGTATGCTCTTAACGAAGAGGACGGACGAAGCATCGGGCCAATTCCAGAGCGGGACATTAAGACGGATCCTGTATGGTCGGCAATCAGAGTGCAAAAGGCTGCGAGTGTCTTTGAAAGCCTTGAATAGGTATCAAGCATTGCTCTTTAGCGAAGGACCTTGGCGATCGCAGCTGGAGGCGGTAGGGGCGGGTGTTGACGTAAAGGCGTATGCCAGAGCGGTTAAAATCTACAGGTAGTCAATCACTAGTTTTAGTGCGCCACCACATACATTGGTTTGTTATGAAAGCAATTGGTATTACTTTGTTCCTTGGCTCGTGGCGCAATAATGTGTTTCATACCTTGGAGAAAATCGGGCCGAGATCACGGTATGGGAATCCCGACTCCAATACCATTCTCGGAGCACTCACGTAACTCCAGGGGTTATTTGCCGTATCAGAGTCCCTCCCGATTCGCCCTAAATCTAATTGTTGCCTTCTAAACTTTCTTGTTGGTTATGCATCATACAAGTTCATCACATCCCGGAGGCGACCACCCCTCTCGCCATCAATGTGTTCCTCGACAGAAGGCCTTACGGTTCAAGGGACTATAGGCGGAATGGCCGCAGTCCGCTTAAACAACACGGCTTGCGTGCCATAGTGTCCACAAAGGCAGTTCGACAAGCCGTTTGAACGGCTGCCCTTACTTCCCGCGAGTCTCGATGGCGAGCGCTTTCACCTCGTGGCCGGTTGCTTCCCACGCCGATCGCAATCGGCTCGCGTAAGTGGATTGTACCCTATCGCCGATGAATTTCGTCGGGGCGATATAGGTAAAAATCCCGTCATTCACCCCGGCGAATTGAAGCGGCTTCAGCCACGCATCAGCCGTCGCTTTCCCAAGCTGCTTGCACAGAATGGCGAACACATTCTCCCACGCCTCTTCGAGCGGGGTGGACTCGATTAGTGGCAACTGCTGCTCTTGCTTTGCCACGGCTGGCGTTCTCCTCTCGGTTTGCTCCATCAAGAGCATGTCTTGCCCACCCAGGGACACCTCACGGGCCAATCGTAATCCCGGCAGGTTGTTCTTCTCCACCAGTTTCCGCAATGCGTGGGCGTAATGCTTGTACGGCTGCTGGGAAGCCGACTTTTCGTACAGGCTCTTGAACGACTCCTTCCACCTGCCGTTGGCATTGCCGCTTGCCTTTCTCGCGTAAAGGTACAGCCAACGCTCGACTGTGCCAGGGATGGCAAAGTAGCGCTTGTCGAGCGTCAGGACATGAAAGTCCTGAATGCTCTCAAAAAGCCATTCGGCCAGCACCACCTCGACTCCGCGAACTTTACCTTCCTCCTCCACGGTCCCCCATTCCGAAATCCAGGAGAACTGCTTGGTCTTGGCTTTGCCGGTGTTGATGTTTCGGATCGTCGTTTCGATATTCGTCGTCTTGAGCCGGTGTAACGAGTCCCCCAGCCGCGCGTAAGCCGTTCCGTGCGGCGCTTTATTAGTCCAGGCGAAGTACTGGTAGGGAGTGAAGTAGATGCGCCGGGATGGCTCCAAGCCCTTCTGCTTTGCCTCGATCCATTGCGAAATCGCGAAGATGATCACATCCTGATCGTGAACGGTCGCAATTCCATAGTTGGAATCCCCAGTTACGGTCAACGTCTCTTTGCGCTTGGTCCGAAGGTCAATGAATTCGTGGACAATCGGGTCCGTCCTGTTTGGAGTAAGGCTGAACCAGCAGCGGGACATCAAATCGATTTGATCCTTTGCCGAAATGTCGGATGCAGAAGCCGTGAACCGCTTAAGGTCTTGATATTTCTCAATTCCACCGTCCACCCTCAGAACCATAAACGTCTGTGTAACAGATACTTGGTTAGAATACAATATCGGGGCTCCAGCGACCCGAACCACGCTGATCGAACCTTTCTCCTACCAGTTTTACCCTGAAATTCGCCCGCCCGACGAGAGCGTGTGTCATTTTCGCTATCGTGGGGGCAGCGACCATGCCTATCGGGGCTCCAGCGACCCTATCGGGGGCTCACTGACCAGCTATCGGGGGTCCAGTCACCCGGTTATCGTACAATCGACGACCCAGTATCGGGGCTCCAGCGACCGAAAACCCTCTCAGCGACCCCGTGGCCGCGCTTCTCCAGAAGTGAAACTTACTTTAAACCTTCTAAGTACTTAAACTCTTAAACGCCGTCGGCAGGCCGGCGAGCCGCATAAGGGGCTCGCCTGCCATCAGCGGCTGGGAAGCAATTCGCGGTGCGTAACGAGCCAGAGAACTGGCCAGCCAGCAGGCCAGCAATGTTGCAAGACAGCAACCATTCTTAGAATTCTGCCTGGCAAACGTCCTAAACTCATCACCTCGCTAACCCTCAGAGGCGCGGACGCGTATTCTTTAGGGCAGGAGAGGGCAGATGATCTATGGGCTGACGAATTCCAAAGGTGGGGTGGGCAAAACAACGATTGCGGTCCACTTGGCCGCGTTTCTGGCAGCGCGAAAGCGCCGCGTCACCTTCATTGATGCGGACCCGCAGCAATCCGCTTCCGCCTGGATCAAGGAACTTGGGCTGCCCATCCAGCTCGAAACTCTCGACAACCCGGAGGAGATATTTCGTCGAGGCGCGGAACTTGCGGCTGACGCAGATGACATCGTCATCGACGGGCCCGCGGGATTATCCGCGACGACGCGCATAATTATGCTCCGCGCCGACCGGGTCTTTCTTCCATGCGGGCCGTCCATTCTCGACCTCCGTGCGGCCTCGAAGGCCGTCCACTTGTTACATGAAGCGCAAAAAGCAGGGAAGGGCCTCCCGAAAGGAGCCTTGATCCCAAACAAGCTGCAAAAACGCGGGCGCTTGAGCCGCGAAATGCTTGATGCCGTTCACAAGCTGAAAATCCCGGTTCTCGCCGGCCTTTCCCAACGCCAGGCTTTCGCCGACGCCGCAGGGCAGGCGAAGGTCGTCTCGCAAATTGGCGCTTCGGCGCTACTTGCCGCCCACGAGATGAAGCAACTGCTCAAAGAGATGACCCGTTCGCTTCAAAACGTCACCACCGAGCGCAGCCCGGTCACCAAAGCCGTCGGGTAGCGCGCTGAGCCGCCCGGGTGGATAATCACCTGGGCATCGGGTTGCAGCGAAAACCAGGGCGTTAGCACGGCCTGATAGCTGGATTCGAGCACGACTTCCTCGTCGCGAGCGGGATAAGACAGATGATCGAAGTGGTCCGCATCCTCGTCGAACCGGGTGATGGAATCGCTGAACCGCGTGTAGGACATGCCCAGCCCGGCGAGGTCCTTGTCGCGTCCCGGGATCAATCCCTTGTAGTTGAAACCGGTATCCAGGTAGAACGAGACGAGGTTGCGATCCCCCGGCGCGCCGCTCAAGCGCAGGAAACCGGTCAGCCCGGCGTCCGTGCTGCTATCCGCGGGAGCAGGTGGAGCGGCTTTGCCCCCTTCTGACTTGGCCGGGGCTGCGGGCGCTTTGGCGGCGGGTTGATACAGCTTTTGGTCGATGATCAGATAACCGCCGAAATCCCCTCCATGCGCCCGCGCCACTCCCGTCGACGCCGGATTGTTCAAGGGCAGTCCATTGTTGTCGACCCGCTGGTCGGAAAACGTGTCCGTGTGATACCAGGCGCCGAGCTTATAAGTGCCCGGCAGACCCGTGGCGTCCTTGGCCTGGTTGCGGAGGTAATTGGCCTCGCACAGGCAAAAGGCACCCTCCTTGGAGTTCAGGTTGATGTCGATGCCGTGCCGGTTGTAGCTCGTCCCGCGATGAAAGCTGGGCGAAGGGTCGCCCAGACTGTCGGGATCGGGATTGCCATCAAAAGCCGCGGTTTGCACGAAAAACGCCTCGGTTGGCTGGACCCGGACCCGCAGACCCGGCGCGGCGCTGGCAAAGGCGGGTATCGGCATGTTCCCCGAAAGCGTCGGGGGGACACCGAAGTCGCTGTTAATGAACAGTGCCGCGGTGGCCGAGCCGAAGAATTCCTTGTCTGCCGCCAATTGACCGAAGCGGATCGACAACTTGCCGTTGAAAAGATCCTGCTCCAGCCACAACTCGAACAAGCGAAAGCTGTCGTAGTAGTCGATGTTGCTGAAGCGGCCGAAATCGCCCACGTAGTTATCGGTGCCGCTGCCGCCGTGCAGTTCGTAGGTATTGAAGTGAAAGCTGGCGCCCGTCCAGCCGGCCAGTTTTTCCAGGTTGACGTCCAGGCCCGAGTCGAGCAGCCCATCATAAACGGCTCCCTGGCGCCGTCCCCCCGTGGGATTGCCAAACACTTCGCCCGTGTAGATGGCGTTAACGGTGACACCGTGATCAAGCAGGTAGCCGCGGAATCCGCCCCAATCACCGGTCAACTGCTGCCGCTCGAACATGGACACGGCAGGTTTTTGCTCGGTCGGAGAGGTAAGCAAGTCGTTCCCGCCGTTGGACCCGCCCTGGGTTTGTGCTTGCAAAGCGGCCGCGCCGAGGACGAGTCCGAGCGCGGCCACAAACAGCCGGTGGCGGAGTCGGATAGGTAGTGGGATGAGCATCTCTGGAGGGAGTCGGCGGCGAGGATAAACGATTGCGCCTCGTTGCAAATAGCAAAGGCTCAGGCAACTATAAAAGAAGACCAAGGCGGAAAGGGAACCCGGCTAGCTTGTGCATCCCCGCACCCGGCGCTACCGTAATGCTCATTCAAAGTCCATGATTGCCGAACCAATTCCAGCCAACGTAGCGTCCTCAGGCGTACCAACCATAGCGGGTTTCCCGCCGTTCAGCCTGGCCCGCCTGCTCCGCACCGTTTTCGCGCCGCGTCCGGGCGAACGCGTCTGCATTCTGATCGATTTGCAGGATCCGCACGGCATGAAGGACTACTCTTTCCTGGCCAATCCGGACCTCACCGTCCAGCGCATCGCCTACGATACTTTTTATCAAGGACTCAAGCACGATGTCATGGCGGAACTCGACTTGCGCGGCGGTGACATGTTCGCCTTCGAGATCACCGGCGGCAGCAACCTGGACATGCCGGATCTCGCTGTGGATGCAACGGGTTGCGAGTTGAGCCTCGAGCGCGATATTTATCCCAATTACGACCTCATTCTCTGCATTTCGACGTATTCGGCGACCGCGCCCCTGACTGCGTTTGCGAAGCAGTACGGCTTTCGCGGGGCGACGTTACACGGGGTCAATCCCATTATCCTTGGGTCCGGCCTGGCAGTTGACTACGACGAGGTCAGCCGCCAGGCGGAAAAGCTGCGCCTGGCTTTGACCCGCGCGGAATCCGTGACGATTGACTTCGGACATGCCGGCAAGACGTACACGCTGACGCTGGCGCTCGGCGGGCAGGAAGCCCAAAAGAGCCACGGCCTTTGTCGCGGCGGCCCGGATGTGGCCAATCTGCCGGCGGGCGAGGTTTACTTCGTGCCCACGGGCGCGGAAGGCGAATTCCCGATGCAATACGAGGACGGCACGGTGGGTTTGCTGACGGTCCATGGCGGCCGCGTGGTCGATGCCACGTTGTTGGCCGGGGAGGAGGACATCGTCGCGGCCCATCGTGACAAGCTGCGCGGCGATCCCGTGACGGGTGAACTGGGCGAACTCGGCTTCGGCACGCAGGTGCTGCCCGTCTCCGGGCGCGACATCCAGGACGAGAAGGTCTTGGGCACTTTCCACGTCGCGACGGGCCGCAGCGATCATCTGGGGGGCAACCTGACGCCGGATATGTTCGCCAATCGCCTGAATGCGACGCATGACGATGTGCTGTTCTCGCCCGCCAAGACGCCAGATATCGAGGCGCCGCGCGTGCAAATGACGCGAAACGGCGAAACGGTGACGATCATCGAGAACTTCCAGCCTGCCGCCTACTTGCGCGCGGCGTTGGAGCGCTGATGCAGAACCCGTATGAAACGGAGCGTTCGCTGGGCGAATACCTCCTTTTCCATTACGGCCGCGACGAAGAAATCCTGCCGTACCCGGCGGGTCCTGTCACGGCGCTCGGGTTTGCGCGCCGCGTAGTCACTGAGTGCGTGGACCTCGCGAGCTTGCCGGTCAACGCGCGCGGGCTCGACCTCGGCTGCGCGGTGGGCGGGTCCAGCTTCGAGTTGGCCCGGCATTGCCGGGAAGTAGTGGCAATCGACTTTTCGGCCAATTTTATCCGGGCGGCCGAGCAGCTTCGTACCACCGGGCAGCATGCGTACACCCGCATCGATCAAGGCCGGCTGACCACACCACTTACCGCGTTGGTTCCGCCTGGCGTTGACGGCGAGCGGGTCCACTTTGAAGTCGGCGATGCCTGTGATCTGCGTGATCACTTGAGTAGCTTCGATGTTGGCCTGCTGGCGAATCTGCTCGATCGCCTGCCTGATCCGCGGCGCTGCCTGGCGCGCCTGCCGGGGCTCTTCAATCCCGGCGCTCAACTGGTGATCGCCTCTCCGTTTACCTGGCTGGAGGAATACACGCCGCCGGAGTGTTGGCTCGGCGGTTTCGAGCGCGACGGCCGACGGGTGGAGAGTTTTGCCGTGTTGCGGGAGATCCTCGAGCCCGACTTCGCGTTTGTACGCGAGTTGGACCTGCCGTTCCTGATTCGCGAACACGAGCGCAAGTTTCAGTGGAGCGTCAGCCACGCCGGCATCTGGCGGCGTCGCTAAAGGCTCCCGGCGCTAGGCCGCAGCCGCTGCCACCGCCAGCGTCTGCCGGCGCAACTGCCCGCAAGCCGCGTCGATATCATGGCCCTTCTCCCGCCGTAGCGTGACGAACACGCCGCTGGAGCGCAGCGACCGCAAGAACCCCTCCTGCCTCTCCTGGCTGGGCCGCGTCCACGCCAGGCCCTCGACCGCATTGTATGGGATCAAATTGACCTTCGCGTCCAGCCCCAAAGCCAGCGGCGCCAGCGCCCGAGCCTGCTCTTCGGTGTCGTTGATCCCTTCGATCAGGATATATTCGAACGTCAGTTTCTGCTTTTTCGATGCCCGGTAGTAACGGCACGCGTCCATCAGCTCCGCCAACGGATACTTGCGATTGACCGGCATGATCTGCGTTCGCACCGCGTCGGTTGCGCCGTGCAGCGAAATCGCCAGCCGCACTTGCAGCGGTTGATCCGCCAAGCGTCGAATTTGCGGCGCCAGGCCGCTGGTGGAAACCGTAAGGTGGCGCGCTCCCAGCCCGATGCCCCAGGGGGCGTTGATGATGCCGATCGCGCGCAAGAGGTTATCGAAGTTGGCCAGCGGCTCGCCCATGCCCATGAAGACGAGATTATTGACCTTCTCGCCGGAGATCGCCTCCACCTGCAGGACTTGTTCGACGATCTCGCCGGCGTGCAGATTCCGCGTCCAGCCGTCCAGCCCGCTGGCGCAAAACTTACAGCCGTAGGCGCAGCCGACCTGCGACGAAATGCAGAGCGTCCGCCGGTCGCTGGCTTCCCCATAGAGCGCGGGGGAGGCGGGAATGAGTACCGTCTCGATCAATTGCCCGTCCGTGAGTTTGAAGAGGAACTTCTGCGTCGTGTCCGCCGAGCCGAGCTTGCGCACCGGCTCGATGGACGCCAACGAAAATTGAGTGGCCAAGGCGTCCCGCAGGGCCGCCGGCAGGTTGCTCATGGCCGCGAACGACCCGGCGCGTTTGCGGTAAAGCCATTCCAGCACCTGGCCCGCGCGAAAAGCCGGCTGGCCAGCGGTAGTCAGACGCTCCACGAGCTCCTCGCGCGTCAGGGCGGTAATCAGCTCCTTGGATGGAGCGTTGTCGAGCGTGGCTGGCTGCACGGGCGGAAGATACCACAATCGCAAGCGACCGCTCCGCTCCGTTCCAGCAGGCCCGCCGCTTCCGTTTGCGCCGGGACGCGCTAGATTGCGGCTCGGTACGAATCTGAAGCGCCATGTGGATTGTTCAACTCGCCTTGCGGCGGCCTTACACTTTCATCGTTGCCGCCTTGCTGCTGCTCATCCTGAGCGCGCTGGCCATCCTCGACACGCCGGTTGACATCTTTCCGAACATCAACATCCCGATCGTCTCGGTGGTTTTCCAGTATACCGGGCTGGCGTCCTCCGACTTCGAAGGGCGCATCACCACCCCGTTCGAGCGGGTTTTGACCACCACGGTCAATGATATCGAGCACACCGAGAGCCAGACGCTCAACGGCATTGCCGTCATCAAGATTTTCTTCCAGCCGAACGCCAAGATCGAGATGGCGCTGGCGCAGGTGACGGCCATCTCCCAGACCTTGCTCAAGCAGTTGCCGACGGGTACCACGCCGCCGCTCATCATCACTTACAATGCCTCGAGCGTGCCCATCCTCCAGTTGGGCATGAGCAGCGATTCGCTATCCGAACAGGAACTCAACGACTACGCGCTCAACTTCGTGCGCACCGCCCTGTCCACCATTCCCGGGCTGGCGGTGCCGTATCCCTACGGCGGCAAGATGCCCCAGATGATGGTCGATATCGACCCGAACAAGCTCAGCGCGCGGGGACTTTCGCCGACCGATGTCGTCAACGCGATCAGCGTCCAGAACCTCATCCTGCCGAGTGGCACGGCCAAGATCGGCTCGCTCGAGAGCGATATTGAAATGAACGCCAGCCCGCAAAAGCTGGCCGAAATCGCCGACCTGCCGGTCAAATCGGTCAACGGCGCCATGATCTATATCCGCGATGTGGCCAGCGTGCGTGCCGGTTTCCAGGTGCAAACGAACATTGTGCATCAGGACGGCCAGCGCGGCACGCTGCTCTCGGTCTACAAGACCGGCAGCGCGTCGACCCTGGCCATCGTCAAGGGCGTCCGGGACACCTTGCCGCAGCTCCTAACCACCCTGCCGGCCGATCTGCACATCAAGCCGCTGTTCGACCAGTCGATCTTCGTCCGCGCGTCCGTGGAAGGCGTGCTCAAGGAGGCGGTGATCGCCGCGTGTTTGACGGCGTTGATGATCCTGCTTTTCCTGGGCAAGTGGCGGCACACGGTGGTCATTTGCATCTCGATCCCGCTTTCGATCCTGAGCTTCCATCTGCATCCTCAGCGCCCTGGGAGAAACGATCAACATCATGACGTTGGGCGGTCTCGCGCTGGCGGTAGGTATCCTCGTCGACGACGCCACGGTCGAGATCGAGAACATCGATCGCAACCTGGAGATGGGGAAGGAAATCACCACGGCCATCCTCGATGGCGCGCAGCAGATTGCCCTGCCCGCGCTGGTCTCGACGCTCTGTATTTGCATCGTCTTCGTGCCGATGTTTTTCCTCACCGGCGTGGCGCGTTACCTCTTCGTGCCGCTGGCGGAGGCGGTGGTCTTCGCCATGATGGCTTCCTACGTCCTGTCCCGCACGCTGGTGCCCACCATGGTGCAATATTTCCTGCGGGATCAACCGCATCATGCCCACGACCCGGACGTTATCCCGGACGGCTTTTTCGCCCGGTTTCAGCATGGCTTCGAACGCGGTTTTGCCCGGTTGCGGGACTGGTACGCGGATCGACTGGAAGCCTGCCTGCATCTGCGCGGATCATTTATCGCGCTGTTCTTCGGCCTCTGCGTGCTTTCGACCCTCCTGCTGTTGACGATCGGACAGGATTTCTTTCCCGCCGTGGATGCGGGACAGTTTAAGCTGCACATGCGCGCCCGCACCGGCACGCGGATCGAGGAAACGGCCAACTTGGCCGATCAGGTCGAGCGGTTCATCCGCACGCAGATCCCGCGGGATGAAGTTGCCACGATCTTGGACAACATCGGGTTGCCTTACAGCGGAATCAATACTTCCTACGCCAACAACGGCACCATCGGGGCGGCGGACGTGGAAATCCTTTGCTCCCTCGATCAGGAGCGCCACGGCCCGACGGCCGGGTACATCGCGAAGCTGCGGCGGGAATTGCCCAAGCATTTTCCCGGGACGGAGTTCTTCTTCCAACCGGCGGACATCGTCAGCCAGATTCTCAACTTCGGCTTGTCCGCGCCCATCGACGTGCAGTTCGTCGGCAAGAACCTGATGGGCAATCTGGCCGCTGCCCGCGACGTAGCCGCCAAGATCCGGCAGGTGCCGGGCGCCGTGGATACGCACATTCAGCAGCTCTACAATCAGCCCAAGCTGCACCTGAGCGTGGACCGGTCGAAGGCGGAACAGCTAGGCCTGACCGAGCGCGACGTGGCGAACAGCGTCCTCGTTTCGCTGAGCAACAGCTTCCAGACGTCGCCCAGCTTCTTTCTCAATCCGGTCAACGGCGTCAGCTACAACCTGGCGACTCAGGCGCCGCAGTATCGCGTGCAATCCCTCTCCGACCTCGAAGATCTTCCCGTGACGAGCGCCAACGGGGCCAGCAATCAGTTGCTGATCAATCTGGCCACGTTCAAGCGGGAGGAGGGTGCGGCCGTAGCCACGCACTACGATATCAAGCCGGTCATCGACATCCTGACCAGCGTGCAGGGACGCGATCTTGGCGGCGTGGCCAAGGACATCCGCAAAATCACCGAGCCCTATGCGCCGGAGCTGCCGTGGTACAAGGAAATGCTCCTGCCCGCCCAAGGATGGATCAGCACGTTGCCCGGTTTGCACGATTTTTTCAAATTGCCGCCCTCCAAACTGCCACGCGGCAGCTTGCTCGTCGTCCGCGGGCAGGTGCAGACGATGCATTCGTCCTTCCGCGGTCTGGCCTTCGGCTTGGTCTTTGCCGTGGTGCTGGTCTATCTGCTTATTGTGGTGAACTTCCAGTCCTGGGTGGACCCGTTCATTATCATCTCGGGCTTGCCGGGCGCGCTGGCGGGTATCGCGTGGATGCTGTTCCTCACGGGTACGACGCTCAGCGTGCCTGCGTTGATGGGAGCCATCATGTGCATCGGCGTGGCGACCGCCAATTCCATTCTGGTCGTGACCTTCGCGCGGGAGCAACTCGCCGAACATGGCGACGCTTTCCGGGCGGCGCTGGAAGCCGGCCGCACGCGCTTGCGCCCCGTGCTGATGACGGCGCTCGCCATGATCATCGGCATGGTGCCGATGAGCCTGGGGCTCGGCGAGGGCGGCGAGCAGAACGCTCCGCTCGGCCGGGCGGTCATCGGCGGGTTGATCATCTCGACGCTGGCCACGCTGCTGTTCGTGCCGGTGGTCTTTTCCGTTATTCGTGGGCGGCGCTCGGCCCCGGTCGACCGGGCCGGCGATGCCTCTTACCGGCGCCAAGAGGAAGCGGCGCTCGTTTCGTAACCGCTCGCCAATTCGTCTGATCAATCTTCCCAATTATGAACGCGACCATCCACGAGCCGCCCTCCGAAGGCGCCATCTTACCCGGCAACCCGGCCGCCACCTCTACCCGGCGACCGGCACGCGGCGGCGGCAGTTGGCTGCTCCTGTTTATCGGCCTGGCGCTGGTGTTGGTGTGCTTCCTGATATGGCGCCGGGGACAGGCGCAGAAGGGACTCGCCGCCGAGACCACGGCGTTGAACGTGACCACGGTCAGCGTCACGCACGCAACGGCTGGCCCTTCCGAGAATGAAATCGTGCTGCCCGGCAATCTGACGGCGTACAGCGAGGCGTCCATCTATGCCCGGACCAATGGTTACTTGAAAAGCTGGTCGACGGATATCGGCACAAAGGTCAAGGCGGACCAGGTCATGGCTGAAATCGAGGCGCCCGATGTGGACGCTCAATTGCGCCAAGCCGACGCCGCCCTGAGCCAGGCGCGGGCGAACCTCGATATCGCCAACCTCAACTTCGCCCGGCAGCAGGATCTGCTGCAAAAAAAGGTCGCCAGCCAGCAAGAGTACGATCAGAACCGCACCAATGTGGACGCAATGAAGGCCGCGGTGCAAGCCGCCCAGGCCAACATGCAGAACCTGACCGTCTCCAAAGGTTTCCAGGAACTGAAGGCGCCTTTCGACGGGGTCGTCACCAAGCGCAACACGGATGTCGGCGCGTTGATCAGCGCGTCGAATGGCGGCCAGGAGTTGTTCCGCGTGGCCCGGACGGATATCCTTCGCGTCTACGTGTACGTGCCGCAAGCGTACGCTGCGTTCGTGCAGGAAGGCTCGACCGCCTATCTCGACTTCGCGGAATTCCCCGGCGAAAAGTTCCAGGGCAAGGTGGCGCACATCGCCGGCGCCATCGATCCGGCCACGCGAACCTTGGAGACCGAGATTGAGGTCGACAACAAGGACGGCCGGCTCTTCCCGGGAGCCTTTGCCACCGCTCATTTAAGCCTGCCGCTGAAGAAGGCGCCGATGGTGATCCCGATCAATACGCTGATCTTTCGCAGTGAAGGGACACAGGTGGCGGTGGTGGGCCCGGATAACGTGGTGCACCTGCGCAGTGTCACGGTCGGGCAGGATTATGGCACGAGCCTGGAAGTGACCAGTGGCATTACCCCGGCCGACCGCATCATCGTGAATCCGTCTGACTCGCTAGCCGACGGCACCAAGGTGCAAGTCGCGCCAGCTAAGCAGGTCCAGCCGAAGTGAGAGACCGCATTTCGGCGGCGAATTTCGGCCCGATGCCGCTTTCCTCGTGCTTGAAGTAGATGTAGGCGGACGTCCACTTCTGCTCCTGCGTCGCCACGAATTCAGCCCAACGCGCGAAATCCGCGCTGGCGTAATCCTCCCGCCGCAAGCGTAGATAGCCGAAGTTAGCGGTGGCTACGGCCGGAGTCGCCAGGTCCGCGCTTTCCGCGATGCACAGGGCCGCGTTCGACTTTTGCAGGGTGGCGAAAATCTCGTCGTCGAACCACGACGCGTGCCGGAATTCGAAGGCCGCCTTCATCTCCGGCGGCAGCTGCTGGAGGAACTCCGCCAGGCGTGGCGCGTCCTTCTTGATCGACCCGGGCAGTTGAAACAGCACCGGCCCCAGCTTTTCGCCCAGGCGAGCGATGGCGTTTTGAAAGGCGTACACAATTTCCTCGCAGTTCCGCAACTGGGCAAAGTGGGTGATCCGCTGCGGCGCTTTCAGGCTGAACTTGAAAGCAGCGGGCGTTTCCTCGAGCCAGCGCGCGATGGTCTTGGCGCTGGGAAACCGCCGGAAGGTGTAGTTGACCTCGGTGCTGGCGAAACGTTCGCCGTAATAGGTCAGCATTTTCGCGGTGGCCATGTCCGTGGGATAGAAGGTGCCTTTCCATTCCGCGTACTGATACCCTGAGGTGCCGATCCATTGCTCCATGAGAGTTCAATCGGCTCAAGCTGGCCGTTCGGTCCCGCGGTCCGCGGTTGACGTCCATCCGGCCACCCGGTTGTATTGGCAGCCTCGCCCCCCAATGAAATCTCACCGCCAGGAACTGTGGTTCCACGCCACCAAGCGCCGGGAGCTGTTCAATATCACCGCCCGGGTCGAAGCCGCGCTCTCCGCGAGTGGCGTGCGGGAGGGGTTGGTGCTGGTGAATGCCATGCACATCACGGCGTCCGTCTTCATCAACGACGACGAAGGCGGCCTGCACGCCGATTTCGAACGCTGGCTGGAAAAACTCGCGCCCGAAAAGCCGTACGCGCAATACGCCCATAACGGCGGCGAGGACAACGCCGACGCGCATCTCAAGCGCACGATCATGGGCCGCGAAGTGGTGGTGGCGATCACCGCCGGGCGGCTCGATCTCGGGCCTTGGGAACAGATTTTTTATTACGAACTCGACGGCAAGCGGGACAAGCGCGTGCTGGTGAAAATCATCGGCGAATGACGCCGCGCAGATAAAAAGGCCCGGCGGCAACGCTTTATGCGGGAGGACTGCAATGCTCGCCGCCACGTGGATGCCGTTTCCGCCCCCGCTCCAGACTGGCACGCCTGGCTGGAAGCCAACGTGCCGCATTACCTGCTCTTCGCCCGCTCCCAGACGCGCGGCGAGGCGGACGCGCACGACGTCCTGCAGGAAGTACTGGTGGAGGTTTGGCGGCGTCGATCCGGCCGGCTGCCGGATGACGCCCTCGTTTTTCAGACGATCCGGCGCCGGGCCGTCGACCTCGGCCGCCGCCTGGGCCGGCGCGAACGCCGTGAACAAGCCGCGCCCGCCTGGTGGGAAGCCGCCGATCAGGCTCTGGACCGCGACGCCGAACTTGCCGACGCCATGAAACAGTTATCAACTCCGCTCCGCGACGTGGTGCTGTTGAAAATCTGGGGTGAGTTGACCTTCCGCCAAATCGCCGAAGCTCTGGAAGTGCCCCTGGCGACCGCTGCTTCGCGCTACCGCTACGCCCTTGAACAATTGCGCAAGGCGCTCCCGGAGGTGCACCCATGAACGACGAGGAACTCGCCGCCCGCCTTGGCCGATGGCAGCCCGCTGCCCCGCCGGCGGACTTGTTGCGGCGGTTGCACTCGGCCGTACCAATGGTGCCAGTCGCGCGGCCCCCATGGTGGCGTGCCGCGTTCAGCGTGGCCGGGTCGCTGTGGCGGCCCTGGCCGCTGGCTTATGCCGGACTGGCGGCCGCCTGGGCGCTGATCCTGGCTTTGCGCCTGCTCACCCCGGTTGAGCCGTTGGCTGTGGCTCCCGCGAACGCGGTCGCGATTGATTCCACCGTGAACAACACCCCGGCGGTCGCGAGCATGCTGGCTACCGAACGCACCCTGGCTCTAGCCCGCACCGACCCCAACTACTTTTGACTATGAAGACGATACGGCGCCGAATTCTCCATTGGCTTTTCTTCACCTGCGCCGCGTTGACGACCGCGGTGGCCCTGTTTTACGCCGAGGAGGACTGGCGAGGCGCCCGCGATTGGGCCGCCGCCCGGCGCGAACTGCTAGCGCGCGGCGAAACACTCGACTTTCACGACCTGTTGCCGCCGCCGGTGGCCGACGACCAGAACCTGGCCATGGCTCCGCTGTTCGTGCGCGTCTTTCAATACGAGATTGATCCACGGACCCATGTCCTCACCTTCAATCGTGGGTCGAGCTGGTATCTGAGCGCCGCCTACAAACAATTGCAGGAGATGCCCTGGGGCAGAGAGAAGGACTATGTTCATCACGGACCCGAAGCCTACGGCAACTGGATGACGGGACACCCGAGCGATCTGAGCGTGGTGCAACGCTACTTCCGGCAGCGACCGGAGTTTCCGCACCCCGGGCAGCCGCAGGGGCCGGCGGCTGAGGTGCTCCTGGCGCTGACCCGCTATACGCCCGTGCTCGATGAATTGGCGAGAGACGAGGCCGAGCGTCCGCAGACGCGCTTTCCGGTGAACTGGACGCTACGCCCGAGTTGGGGCATTGCCTTGCCGCATTACGCTTTTTTCCAATCGTTGGGAGCCACCCTGCGGCTGCGCGCCGTGGCGGAACTAGCCGCGGGCCAGACCGCCGCCGCGCGCGGTGACATCATGCAGATGCTGCATTTGCGCCGGGCCATCGAAGGCGATCCAATCGTGATTGCTCCTCTGGTGGATAGCACTTTCCTGCGTGTTTTGCTGCAACCTGTCTGGGAAGGACTGGCCGCGCGCCAATGGTCGGCGGAGGATCTGGACGCTCTGCGCGACGTGCTACGCGGCATCAATGTGCTGCGCGAGTTTCAGCAATCGATGCGCGGCGACAGGGCTTTCGACGCGGCGTGCTGGCCGGAAGATCTGCAAGACACGGCCCAGGCGCAGGAACTTGCCAGGATCGTGCCGATCATGAGCGATCAGCAAATAGGCACATCGGCGTATTCGCCGGAACGCTTGCTCTGGCATGCCTTGCCCTACTGGCCGCGCGGTTGGTACGAGCAGAACGCGGCCATTGCCAGCCGTTATATCCAGGAACACTGGGTCGACACCGTAAACCCGGCCGAGCATCGGGTGGCAGTCGCCAAGATCAAGAGCAATGAACGAGCTTTACAGACCCTGGCGTTAACACCGAAAACTATTTTGGCGAAAGTCTCACTGGAAGTGTTCACCAGCATCATCACGAAGTTCGCCCAGACCCAGACGACGCTCGATCAGGCGGTCACCGCTTGTGCCCTGGAGAAATATTATCTCGATCATCATACGTATCCTGCGACGTTGGCTGCACTCGTGCCGGCTTATCTCGAGCGCGTGCCCAGCGATGTGATCGACGGCGCCCCCATGCGCTACCGGTTGACGGTCGACGGGCGTTACCAGCTCTATTCAATTGGCTGGGACGGGCACGACGATGGCGGCGCCATCGCCTGGGCGCCCGACGCATGGCGCGCGGCTGGACCTCCAGCACCCGGCATGGAGCGAAAGCTTCCCGGTCCCGCCCGGGACGGAGGCGACTGGGTCTGGCAGTACGCCCCCGCCGATCCACCCGCTCCACCCGCGCGCGACAGCCGTCTGGCTTCCCGCAGCGAAGCTGCGCCGTAAAGAAGGTAGACTGGAGGCTTGGCGACAGGTCGAGGGGCAGAGGGCGACAAAGGGCTCTCCGAGCCCATCCCAAACTGTCGGCGAGCGCACTGGACGATAGGCTCGATCCGATCAAGCACAACGCCCTCCAGACAGTCATGGATGGGCTCGGAGAGCCCTCCCTACCTTTTGCCTTTCCGCCCTCGGTGACTGCTCTAGGATAGGAGCGTCATGTCCAGCCAGTTCGGCCAGCTCTTCCGCATCAGCACGTTCGGCGAAAGCCATGGCGGCGGGGTCGGCGTGGTCATCGACGGTTGCCCTCCATTGATCCAACTATCCGAGGCCGACATCCAGCGCGATCTTGACCGCCGACGCCCCGGCCAATCGGACATCGTCACGCCGCGGAAGGAAGCCGATACTTGCCGCATCCTCTCCGGCGTCTTCGAAGGCCGCACGCTCGGCACGTCCATCGCCATCCTCGTCCCCAACACCGACGCCCGGCCCGAAGCCTACGCCGAGATGGAGACCGCTTTCCGCCCCAGCCACGCCGACTACACCTACGAGGCGAAATACGGCATCCGCAACTGGCAGGGCGGCGGCCGCGCCAGCGCCCGTGAGACCATCGGCCGCGTGGCTGCCGCGGCCGTCGCCAAAAAGGTGCTCGCCGTGCGCGCGCCGCGCGTGGAGGTAGTTGCCTACGTCAAAAGCATTTACCAGCTAGAGGCGCTCGTCGACCCCGCCACGGTCACTTTCGCGGAAGTCGAGAGCAATCCCGTGCGCTGTCCCGATGCCGAGATGGCGGCGGAAATGACGTCCCTGATCAAGTCCATGCGCGCCCAAGGCGATTCGGTCGGCGGCGTGATCGAGTGCGTGGCGCGCGGCGTCCCGGCCGGGTGGGGGGAGCCGGTCTTCGATAAACTCGAAGCCGATCTGGCCAAGGCCATGCTCAGCTTGCCCGCGACGAAAGGCTTCGAGATTGGCTCCGGCTTCGCCGCCACCCGCTTGACCGGCTCCGAGCACAACGACGCGTTCGCCATGGAAGGCACGCGCGTCCGCACCACGACGAACCGCTCCGGCGGCGTGCAGGGCGGCATTTCCAATGGCGAGGACATCGTTTTCCGTCTCGCCTTCAAACCCACGGCCACCATCGCCCGCCGCCAACGGACCGTGACCGCGCAAGGCGAGGAAACCGAGCTCGCCGCGCGCGGCCGGCACGACCCGTGTGTGCTGCCGCGCGCCGTGCCGATTGTCGAGGCCATGACCGTGCTGGTCCTGCTCGATCATGCCCTGCGGCATAGCGCGCTGGTGAACGCCTTCCCTGCCTCATGACGGTGGTATGGAGCCGCTGGCCAGTCGCACCCCTGTTGGCGGCCTCGAGCGTGGGCGTTTTCTGGCTGGTCTGCGCGGGCATTCTGCTGCTGCACCTCTGGCATGGCTGGCGCCAGGGGGTGGGGCGGCAAATGGCTTCGGTTGTCGGCCTCGTCGCGGGCTGGATCATCGGCAATACGCATGGGCCGGCGTTTTTGGCGCGATTCTGGTCGGGCTCGAAAGCGAACTCATATTTTGCCGCGTCCCTGGCTTCGCTGCTCCTGGGGATCATCGTCTATGCACTCGCGGTTGTGGCCGGGCGCATCCTCTTCAAGCGCGCCTGTGACCACTCGTTCGGGCCGACCCGGATCATCCTGGGCGCCAGCGGAGCTTTCGTCGCCTTTTTCCTGGGGTTGTTCAGCGTCTGGCTGATTATCGTGACGGAGCGGTTGGCTGGCACAGTGACAATGGCCCGGATCGAAGCAGCCAACGCGACGGAAACTGGCGGCCCTAGCGGGCGCAAGCAATCCGAGGCCGAACGCCAGCTCCGTGCCGCGGCGCAGGTGCCGCACTCGGCCGCCGCCGGGCTCATTCTCATCCAGCGTTCCGTCGAAAACGGCCTGGTGGGGGATTTGGTGCGCTGGACCGACCCGTTTGCCCGCTCGACTTACACGAACCTCGACAAGATCACCCGCGTCGCCGGCGACACGGCTTTGCAGGAGCGCGTCTGGAACGCGCCCGAACTCCGGGACGTCTTCCAGGCGCCGAAGGCCGCGGCCTTGCGTCAGGACCCGTCCATTCTGGATGCGTTGCAACGGCACGATTACCTGAGCCTCGCCAGCAACCCGCGCTTGCTCGCCGCCGCCAATGATCCGCAAGTGGCGCGGCGGCTGGAAAGGGTGGACTTTACCAAGGTCTTGAACGAGGCCGTGCCTTGAAGTAAGACGCCAGCTGGGACTAACCGCTTTTTGCCCATGAAATACCTGACGACCATCGGCCTGGAAGTCCATGTCCAGCTCAAGACCCGCACGAAGATGTTCTGCGGCTGCGCCGTCGAATACGGCGCGCTGCCCAATACCCGCACCTGCCCGACCTGCCTCGGGCTGCCGGGCGCCCTGCCGGTGATGAACGGACACGCCCTGGAATTGACCGCGCTAACGGGCTTGATGCTCAACTGCGACATCGCCCCGCTCTGCAAGTTCGACCGGAAAAATTACTTTTATCCGGACATGCCGAAGAATTATCAAATCTCGCAGTACGATCTGCCGCTGTGTCTCGGCGGTGCCGTGCCGTTGCACGATCTGGCTTACCCGAAGGATGCGCAGAAGCACATCGCCACCCCGGGCAAACGCGTGGGCCTGGTCCGGATCCACCTCGAAGAGGATGTCGCCAAGAGCTTTCATTACGACAGCAGCACCGGCATCGACTTCAATCGCGCCGGCACGCCCCTGATGGAAATCGTCACCCAACCCGAGATCGAGTCGCCGGACGAGGCCTTCGCGTTCCTGGCGGCCTTGCGGCAGATTTTGCTCTACGGCGGCGTCAGCGACGCGGACATGGAAAAAGGGCAACTCCGCTGCGATTGCAACGTCTCCGTTCGCCCGGAAGGCCAGGCGGAATTCGGCGCCAAGATCGAGATCAAGAACATGAATTCCATTAGCGGCGTGCGCAAGGCGCTGGCCTACGAGGTCGCCCGCCAGAGCGCGGAATTGGCCGCGGGCCGACCGCTGCAGCAGGAGACCCGCCGTTGGGATGATGGCGCCGGGCAGACGTTCCTGATGCGGACCAAGGAAAACGCGCATGATTACCGTTATTTCCCCGATCCCGATCTGATGCCGGTGCGCACGGCGGAGTTGGTGGCCGCGGCGCGCGCCGCTCTGCCGGAACTGCCCGCCGCCAAACGGGCGCGTTTTGAGAGCGCTTACAGCCTGAGCGCCTACGACGCCGCGGTGCTGGCCGACGATGAGCCGTTGGCCGCTTACTTCGAGACCGCCGCCGCCAAAGCCGCCAAGCCAAAAGGCGTCGCCAATTGGATTCTCAACGATTTGCTCAGCGCCTTGAGCAGCGCTGGCCGCAGCATCGCCGATTGCCCCTTGCCCGCGACCGGGCTGGTGGAACTGGTCGATCTGATCGAGAGCGGCAAGATCAGTGGCAAGCAAGGTAAGGAAGTCTTCGCGGAGATGTTCGCCAGTGGGCGGCCGGCGGCGGTGATCGTGAAAGAGAAGGGCCTGGAGCAATTGAGCGACAGCAGCGCGATCGAGACGTTGTGCGATCAGGTGATCGCCGCCAATCCCAAACCGGTGGCGGATTTCAAAGCGGGCAATGCCGCCTCGCTGAACTTCCTCAAGGGCCAGGTCATGAAGCTTTCCAAGGGCCAGGCCAACCCGGTCCTGACCGGCGAGATACTGGCGCAAAAACTAGTCGGTTAAAGGTAGGGACCGCTCTCCGAGCGGTCCCATTCTGTCTGCCGCGGCCAGAACTTGCCCGGTCCGGCGCGCTTCCTCCAATTTGGATCATCATCCAACAAGATGGAGCTGATCTCCGTTCACATTCCGAAGACCGCGGGCGTGACGTTTCGCAACGTGCTCCGGCACGTCTATGGCGCGGCCGCGGTGAACTTCGACTACGGGGATCGGGCGCTGGATCCGGAGGCCACTTGCCGCGTGGACCCAGCGGCGTGGGCCGCGGAGACCCAGCAGAGGGTACGCACGCTGCCCCCGGCCGTTCGCGTTGTGCACGGTCATTTCTCCAGTTCCAAATACGATGCTGTCTTCCCCGCCGCCCAAAAGGTGATCTGGCTGCGTGAACCCGTGGCGCGTTTGATTTCGCACTACCACTATTGGCGGGAGCTGCCGGTTACCCCGCATCCGTTGCACCGGCGTCTGCTGGGTGAGAACCTGTCTCTGCTCGAGTTCGCGCGCCTCGAACCGATGCGCAACATCCTCTCACGCGTGTTTCTGCCCGATACCGGTCTTAATGATTTTGCCTTTGTCGGCCTCCAGGAACATTTCGAGTCAGACCTAACGCAACTGGCTCGGTTGCTGCACTGGGCCCGACCGTTGGTTTACGAAGAAGCCAACCGCAATTTGCAGGCGGCTTATCGGCGGGAACCACTGCGGGACGCGATCTGGGCGGAAATCGCGGAACTGAATGCCGAAGACAGCGCAATATACAGTGAAGCTCTCGCTTCGCGCGCGCGGAGACTCGTCAAAAGGTAGGGATCGCTCTCAGGATCGCTCTCCGAGCGACTCCGAAGCTGTCTGGCAGCGTCTGAGTCGCCCGTGACCGTTGCTTGATTGCCGGGTTCTCGGACAGTCACGGAGTCGCTTGGAGAGCGATCCCTCCCTTTAGGGGCCGCCCTTCCCGCCGCCCATCATCTTCGCGGCCATTTGCATGCTGGCTTTCTGCATATCCAGCAGTTGCGTCTGGTAACTCTTGAGCGCTCCGAGCTGCGCCGCGCTTAACACTGTGGCCGCGCGTTGATCGACGCGCTGATTAAGATCCGCCTGGCTCTGCGCAAAGGCATCGATCGATTTATCGTCCATCACCCCGCCGTTCATCATGCTGCCGGACAGTGCCGCGCCGCCCCCGTTGGCGCTCTGGGCCTGCCGCTCCTCGCTCATGACCGAGAGCATGGAACTCGTCTGGTCGGGCGTCAGTGCCAAGCCCTGGACCGAGGCGTTTTGTTGCTGGAACTGATTGAGCACCAGACGGTCCGCCACCGTCTTCTCGTAATCCTGATACTGTTTGTAAAGATCGTCCCCGAGCGACGTCTTCAGGCGGGCTTCGTAATCCGGCGCCGGGTTGCTGGCCGCGTCCGCCCCCGAGGGGTTGCCCTGGAGCGTGGCCTGGCCGGCGGTCAGGGCGCCCATTTGTTTATCGAGCAACTCGTTGTAAAACGTGTCCGCTTCCTCGGGCGAGAGCGCCCACTGTTTGACCAGGTCGCCGTACATCATCCGGAGCCCCACGCCTTGCTGGGTGCGCAATGCCTTTTTCATGGCCGGATCCTTCAACATTTGTCCGAACCACTTGCCCATGCCGCCTGCCCCGGCTTTCGGATCGCTCGCGGTCGCGGTGGCGTCGGGTGTGCCTGACGCGGCCGGCGCGGCGTCCGGCGTGGGCGCCGCGTCTGCCGGCGCGGATTGCTGGCGCAGGGCGGTCAGCGCTTTTTCATCGTGGGCCAATTTCGCGGCGAGCGCCGTCTTCTGCTGCTGCAGGGCGTCAATGGCGTCCTTTTGCTCCTGCGCCGCGTTGCGCTCGACGGCGGCGCTCTGCCGCATCTGCGCGAGGCTGGTTGCCTGTTGCCGGGTCCGCTCGACCTCATAGATCAACGCCGTGGCCAACGCGAAAACACACCAGGCAGCAACGGGGACTTTCATGGGAGTGGCGGCAAGTGAACCAGCGGTCAGCGCAACACATTGGGCGGCGCCCGGCAAGAAAAAAGCGGCTGCTTCCGAGGTCCCGGCGCCCTACCGGGGCACGACCGTACCTTGCCAGCCGCGCGGATCGCCTGCATCTTGCGTGCCCCCGCCACTTCCCGCATGCAAGGCACCATTCTCCGCGTTTTCAGCTACGTCCGCCGCTATCCGGGGCTGGCGGCCGGCACGCTGCTCTGCGCCGTGGGCGGAACGCTGGCGGTCATTGTCTTCCCGGGCCTGACCCAGCGCGTGGTCGACGACGCCATCCTGGGCGGCCACCCGCAAAGGTTGGTGCCGCTTGCGTTAATCGGCCTGGCCACGTTCTTCATCCAGGAACTGCTCAACGCCGGCCGCATCCTGCTCAACAACGTCTTCGAACAACGCGTCATCTTCGATCTGCGCAGCGACCTGTACTCCCATATCCAGCGCTTGCCGCTGCAATGGTTCGACAATCGCGCCACGGGCGACCTGATGACGCGCATCCTCGAGGACGTCAATGCGGTCGAACGCGTGCTGATCGACGGCATCGAACAGGGCGTCGTTTCCCTGCTGCAAATCGCCGTCGTTGTCTTCATGCTGCTGCGTTACAGCGGCGGGATGCTGACGCTGGTATCACTGGCGCCGTTGCCCTTTTTGTTGGCGGGCGCCCTGGCCTACACCCTAACAGCGCACCTGCGCTATAAGCAGCAGCGCGTGGCGTCCTCCGCCATGAACTCGCTGTTGCACGATAACCTGGCCGGCATCCGCCAGATTAAGACCTACGTGCGAGAGGACGAGGAGCATCGCCGCTTCAACGCCGTCAGCGACCGCCTGCGCGTCGCGACGCTGGTCATCATGCGCACCTGGGCGTTGTACAGCCCATCGATGAATTTCTTTACGAATGCCGGCCTCGCCCTGGTGCTGCTCTACGGCGGCCGCGCGGTGCTCTCGAAGCAACTGACGCTCGGCGACTTCTTCTTCCTGCTCACGCTGGTGCGTTTTTTGTATGAGCCGGTGCGGCAGTTGCACAGCTTGAACCAACTCTTCCAAGCTGGCCGCGCGGCGGGGGCGCGCGTCTTCGAGATCATGGATACGCCGGCGGAAACGGCGGACCCGCTGACCGAACTGGCCGCCGCCGAGCAGCCGGCGGGCATTGTCGGCGACGTCCTGTTCGAGAACGTCAGCTTTGCGTACGATGAAGAGCGCCCGGTGCTCAAGAACATCACGCTGCACGCGGCGCCCGGCCAGACGATCGCGCTCGTCGGGCCGACCGGTGCCGGCAAGTCGACCCTGGTCAACTTGCTAACGCGTTTTTACGAGTTCAGCTCGGGCGAAATCGCGCTGGACGGGCGCCCGCTCAAGGACATTCCGCGAGCCCAACTGCGCGGGGCCATCGGCCTGGTCACGCAGGAAAGCTTTCTTTTCAACGGCTCGGTGCGCGATAACCTGCGCCTGGGCCGGCCGGCCGCCACCGATGAACAGTTGCTCCAGGCGGCCGAGGCGGCGCACGCGCGGGAGTTTATCGACCGGTTGCCGGAGGGCCTGAGCACCGTCGTGGGCGAACGGGGTGTGAAGCTGAGCGTCGGGGAGAAGCAGCGCGTTTCCATTGCGCGCGCGTTGCTCAAGGACCCGCCGATCCTGATCCTGGACGAGGCCACGGCGAGCGTCGACACGCAAACAGAACGGGCAATCCAGTTGGCGCTCGACCGTTTAATGGAGGGCCGCACGAGCTTCGTGATCGCGCATCGCCTGAGCACGGTGCGGCGCGCCGATCAAATCCTAGTGATGGAACACGGCCGGATCATCGAGCGCGGACGCCACGAGGAGTTGCTTGCGACCGGCGGGCTTTACGCGCAGCTTTGCGAAAGCAGCTTTCTGGATGGCACCGCCGCTTTCCCGCCCGAGGCCCAGCCGCTAGACCCGCTGCCGGCCTTTGCCTGAGGCGCTGCCTCTACTGTTCGACCTTCTTCTTGGCAACGACGTTGTCCTTGCCGCTGTCCGTGATCTGCGGCTTTTCGCCGTCGACCGTCTTTTGGTAAGCGACCTGGTTGCCGCCCCCGGCCAGGGCGATGCTGGCCACCGCCTCCACGCTGACGAAGTTGAGGTCGCCGCTGACCGTCAGGGCGTGGCACTCACCGGTGATCGTCAGCTTGTTCCTGCTGCCGTTGACGGTGACGTCCTGGCCCTTGGCATCGATCGTCTTGGTCTCCCCGTCGCCCTTGACCACCAACACTTCCTTGCCGTGGGCCGGCCCGGCTGCAGGCTCGACGGGATCGGCGCCAAAAGCTGGGGCACAGGCCAGGAGGCTGGCAGTGGTGGCAAACAGGGCGAAAACGCCCAGGCGGGCGATGGCAGGAAGACGAAATGACATGAGCATACAGGAAAATCGCGGGTCATGATCTTCTTGGCCGGTTGCAGTGACGGCCATCTTGCCGCCGATCCAAACGCGCTTGGATGTTGTCAAGACCGTGGCCGCTTGCTATCCTGTCTGCCGGCCGCCGTTTCCCCCCGCCCGGGCCAGGGCAGTCTCGTCGCGATGATCAATCCATTTTCCAGACGCACTTTTCTCAAAGGACTCGGCGCCGGGGCCGTGGCCACCGCGGCAGCCGGGTTGCGCGGCCTGGCGACGGAGCAACCGGCGGACTCGCAGACACTCGGGCCTGGCGAAGTCGAGATCACCCTCGATATCAACGCCGCGCCGCACACGCTGCGCGTCGAGCCGCGGGTGACGCTCCTGGACGTGTTGCGCAACCGCCTTACCTACACCGCCGCCAAGGAAGTCTGCGATCGCGGCATGTGCGGCGCCTGCACCGTGCAGCTCGACGGCAAAACGTTTTACGCCTGCATGGTGCTGGCCGTCGATGCCGTGGGCAAAAAGATCCGGACCGCGGAAGGGCTTGTGCGGGACGGCCGGCAGGATCTCGTGCAGCGGGCCTTCATCGCGAACGACGCTCTGATGTGCGGCTTTTGCACGCCGGGCTTTGTCATGAGTGCGCGGGCGTTGCTCGATGAGAATCCCACCCCCAATCGCGCCGAGATCGTGAAAGCCTGCTCGGGCAACTTGTGCCGTTGCGGGGCTTACGCCCACATCGTGCAGGCCATTGAAAGGGCCGCCAAAGGAGACGTGCCGGCGTGAACAAAATCGATTACGCCTGGCCTGCGGAGATGAAGGTCCTTTCGACCGACGTGCCGCGCGTCGATGCCCCGTTCAAAGTCGACGGCCGGGCGAAATTCGCCTACGACATCCAGTTTCCCAACCTGCTTTACGGGCGCATTCTGCGCTCGCCGCACGCGTCCGCTTCCATCCGATCCATCGACGTGGAAAAAGCGCGGACGCTGGCCGGGGTCAAAGGGGTCGTCATTCTCGCGGCGCAGGGTACCCGGGTGCGTTTCGCGGGCGAGGAGATCGCTGCGGTCGCGGCCGTCAGCAAGCAGGTGGCCGATGATGCGCTCGGGCTGATCCAGGTTGATTACGAGGTGCTCCCGCACGTCGTCAACGTGGAGGCCGCGCGTGCGCCGGGAGCGCCCAAGGTTTTCGAGAAGGCTGAAAACGTCGGGACGTCCAATACCAAAGGTAAGGGCAATGTGGGACAGGCGTTCGCGGAAGCAGCCGCCACGGTCGAGGGGGAGTTCCGGACGCCGGTCCAATTGCATGCGTGCCTGGAGACCCATGGCCTGACGGCGAAATGGGACGGGGACGAACTGACGGTCTGGGCGAGCACGCAAGGCATCTCCAGCGTGCGCGAGGACCTGGCTTCGCATCTGGGCATTCCGTTGAGCAAATTGCGCTGCATCTGCGATGTAATGGGCGGCGGGTTCGGCTCGAAATTTGGGGCCGGAGTCGAAGGCGGCGTCGCGGCGAAGCTGGCCCGTGAAGCCAATGCCCCGGTTAAGATGCTCTTGGACCGCAAGGCCGAGTTTCTGGCGGTCGGCAACCGGCCGAATACGGTGCAGAAACTCAAGCTGGGTGCCAGCCAGGACGGCAAGCTGTTGGCCTTTCAGTGCGACGGCTATGGCACAGGCGGCTTGAGCGGCGGCAGCCAGAGCGAGGGCGGCGGCGGCGGGGTCGCCTGGCCGGCGCCTTATATCTACCCGGTGCCGAACGCGGCCACGAACATCGTGCGGGTGCTGACGAATACCGGCGCGGGCCGGGCCTTTCGCGCGCCGCAGCATCCTCCGGCCAGCTTCGGCATGGAGTCGATGATGGATTTATTGGCTTACAAGATGGGCCTCGACCCCCTCGAGTTTCGCCAGCGCAACGACCCGAACGAGCATCGCCAGGAAGAGTACCGGGTGGGAGCGGAACGTTTCGGCTGGAAGGACAAATACCACTTGCCGGGCCAGGGCGGCCCTGGACCGTTGCGCCGCGGCGTGGGGCTGGCTTGTGCCAATTGGGGCTCCGGTGGGTCCGGGACGAAAGCGGAATGCCAGATCCATCCCGATGGCAGCGTGGAGGTGAAATGCGGCACGCAGGACCTGGGCACAGGTTCGCGGACGGTGGTGGCGATTGTCGCCGCGGAAACGTTTGGCCTGCGGCCGGACCAGATTACCGCGCGCATTGGCGACACCAATTTTCCGGCCAGCGGCGGCAGCGGCGGCAGTACGACCACACCGTCAGTCGCGCCGGCCATCCGCGTCGCTTGCGTCAATGCGCTCAATGCCTTGAACGCGAAGGTCGGCGAGGACGGCACCTGGCAACAGCGTTGCGGCCGGCTGGGCCTGGAATCGGTTGTCGAGCAGGGCGCCTGGCAGCCGGGCCTGAGCAGTTCGGGCGTCGGCGGCGTGCAATTTGCCGAGGTGGAAGTCGATGTCGAGACGGGCCAGGTGCGTGTCGTGCACGTCACTTGCGTGCAGGACGCAGGCATCATCGTCAACCGGCTGGCCGCCACCAACCAGGCGCATGGCGGTCTGATTTGCGGGATCGGGTACGCGTTGTTCGAGGAGCGCGTGATGGACGAGCAGAGCGGGTTGATGCTCAATCCGAGCTTCGATACCTACAAGATTCCCAACCTGGCCGATATCCCGACCATCGACGTGCATTTTCTCGATCAGCCCAGCCGCGGAGTGCTGGGCTTGGGCGAGGCGGTCCACATCCCGGCCGCGGCCGCGATTGCCAATGCCGTGCACAATGCCATCGGCGTGCGGGTGTATGAACTGCCGATGACCCCGGCGCGCGTGCTGGCGGCTTTGGGCGCGGTTTAAAGCCGGGGAATGCCATGAATCAATTTGCCCTCACCAACGTTTCAAGCCCCACGGCGGCCGTCGCCGCCTTGCGGCTGCCGCCGGACGGCGCTCCCCTGACCTTTGCTCGGCTCAACGAGCAGCGCCCGCTCGCCGGCGGCAGCGATTTGCTCGGGGAAATCAAGGATGGCCTGATTGCCCCCCGCAACCTGGTCAACCTGAAGCCCATTGCCGCCTGGCAGGGCATCCGGCCGGAGTTGGATGGCACGCTGGCGATCGGCGCGACCACGGCGATCGCGGACGTGGCGGCTTCCGCCGCCGTGCGCACGCATTGTGCCGCCTTGGCCGACGCCGCCGGCCACGTCGGTTCGCCGCAGATCCGCCACCAGGGGACGGTGGGCGGCAATCTCTGCCAGCGGCCCCGGTGCTGGTACTATCGGAACGTGGATACCGTTTGCCTCAAAAAAGGGGGGAGCGCCTGCCTGGCGCGGGAGGGCGAGAACAAGTACCACGCCATCTTCGGCGTGGACGCGCCCTGTGTGATGGTGAGCGGCACCAATCTCGGCGTGGCGCTGCTCGCCCTGGGCGGCGCCGTCCGGGTGTACGGACGGGACGGCGAACGCGAAGTGCCGGCGGCGAGTTTCTACCGGCTGCCCACGGCGCAAGATCCCTGGCGCGAGACGATCCTCGAGCCGGACGAACTGGTCAGCGGCGTGTCCATTCCGGCGCAGGAAAACCGGCGCAGCGCGTACCTGCAAATCTCCGAGAAAGCGGATTTCGACTGGGCGCTGGTCTCCGCGGCCACGAGCCTGACCTTGGCCGCGGATGGGACCATCGCGGATATCCGCCTGGCGCTCAACGCGGTCGCACCTACGCCGTGGCGACTGGAGGCGGCGGAGGATGCGTTGCGCGGCAAACCGCCCACGGCCGCCAATCTCCAGGCAGCCGCGCACCTCGCCCTGGCGAGCGCCCGGCCCCTTAAACACAACGCCTACAAAGTGGCGATTGCCAGGGCGCTGATTTCGCGCGTGGTGGCGCAGGCGCTTGCCTAGCCTTCCATGTCCGACCAATCGTCGCCGGCAGAGGACGCGCCCAAAGCGGGGCCGCGTTGCGCGCACCTGCGGGCGAAGACGATGTATATCTCGGGCCTGGGCGGCGACGCCGGCGATGACGCGCCCGAGCCGCCGTTCTACTGGTGCAATCGTACGTTGCGCGAGTTGGGTCCGGACGGCGAATCCGTCCACCTCTATCCGTGCTCGGACACGGTGCGGGCCTGCCACCAACCGCCGCCCGGCTTTGTCACCTAGGCGGCGGCCTATCTCAGATGAATTTCACCCGGCGGCAACACCGGCAAATCTCCCAGATCGAATTCCGCTTCGCCGCCCACCAGCTCGAATTTTTTAGTCGCCGCACCGGCTACATCGGGTTGGGCATTGCTCTCCTGCGGCATCGAGCGGAAAAAGATGGCCACCATTTGATACGAGCCATGCTCAAGATCATCAATGCGAAATCGTCCCTGTAAATCGATCTTGAACGTCCGTTCAAATGATTCCGTCCGTCGCTGCTTGCCGGCGGGCGTCTCGCTGTACGCGAGGTACCAATCCCTTCGTTTCGAATCGTCCAGCCCTGGCGGCATTTCAGGAGGATCGGGCAGTATTCGTCTCAGCCTCAGATGCGCCAGAGGGCTTTCCGTCGCAATTCTTTCCGCTGGCAATAAGATACGGCCCAGCACGGTCCGCCGCCCGGAGCAAAAATCGAGGCGGACCGTTTGCCCGTTTTCAATTGTCACCACCGGACCGGCATCCATCGGTTCATGATAGGCTGCCAACTGGCATGAGCCGGCGGGCAAACCTTTAAAAACCCACGAACCGTCCGGGCTCAAAACGGGTGCGCTGTCGAAATGGACACCGCGGTACTCGTCGGAACCCGCGTCAGCGCAACGAACGAAGTATTTCGCTTCGGACTCCTCTCCCGCCGTGGTGGCTACCACCAATTCTCCCCACGCGCGCAGTCGCAGGTTTGGCCCGGCCAGCAATTCGGTCCATTTTGTGACAAAGTAGCCCGTGCGCTGGTCCACCACCAGGATGCGAGCGTCCTGGTCTTGCGCAGGTAGAAGATAACGACCCTGGGCGTTCGTGGTGACCGTGAAATGATGGTTACCCTTCACTTCCCCGTTGCGCAGCATGACGGGATTGCCCGATCCAAGGACAATCAAATGGGCACCGCCCACAATCCTGCCTTCCGAGTCGCTTACCGTACCCTCGACTCCAGGCGCGCGCTCGAGCTCGAAATTGCATTCGACCGATTCTTCCTCGTTCGCAATCTCCCGGGAAACCGCCGGTCTGTAGCCGTCAGCGTCCACCAGTAGCCGATGAAAGCCACTTTCCCCCGGTCCGCCGTGGCGGTTCATCATCACGGCGGGACTTCCGATGGAAACCTGATACTGCCCGTCGCGGAAAGTCCTCGCTTGCGGGTAACTCCAGTCCGACCATTCGCGTGGCTCGTGGAAGATCCGCCCTTTGGTGACACGGAAGGCGACAACGGGTCGACCGGTTTGCGCATCGACCACTCGGCCGGAAATACGCATGTACGGTTGCAAGACGACCGTCTGCACCTCGTCCATCGCGGTCAGCTTAACCTCCTGCCGCTGATAAGACTCGTGCAGGACCGAGTATCCAACCGCGTCGCCCGGTGCATCTGCCCACGTCAGGAGCCCGGCTGCATCGGACACGAAGCTCAAATGAAAGGGGCGATGCTCCCTCCAATGATTTACGCACATTTTCACGCCAGCTATCGGTGTTCCCACTCTGTCCGTAAAGCGTACGCGCAAGACGCGGCTCGCAGGCAGGACGATGATCTTTTCGATTGCGGCCGAAGTTGGCTGAATCTCGACCAACTCGGGTGCGTATCCTTCTTTTCGAAAGCTTAGGATCCCGGCCATCCCATGGTGCGTCATGGCAATTCCTCCAAAGCGGAAATTGCCCAATGCGTCGGTCAAGCGTCTCGGCTTCGCAGGTGAGCCTGCACCCAACTCTCCGTGAACCACCTCGACCCCTTCAATTGGCTGGCCTGTCTCGTCCCTGACGCTCCCGGCGCAAGGAATACCCCGGTAAAGAGTCAAGACTGCCTGCCCGTTCTTGAAATCTTCCGCCGGCGGCATTCTTTCGATGTTTTCATTGCTGACATATTCCGGGTGCTCTAATCGCACCCGCAGAAATTCGAGGTCTTCCGGGGCGGCAGCGAATTTCCATTGCCCCGCGGCATCGGTTAAGGCCGGGCTTTCCCAAAGATCATGCTCGATGCGAGGCGCTGTCCGGCCGGGGAGCTTCGAGCCACGTGCGCAGATCAGCACGTTGGCACCTTCGACCGGTTCGCCATCCTGGTTTCGCACGATTCCGCCGATCGTCCTGGCTCGCTCCATTTTCAGCGTGAATTGATCAGGCACGGCGAGCTCCTGACTCCTGAAATCCCAAACCACCAGCTTGGGCACGAATCCTTCCTTTCGCACTCTCAGCCAGAAATGGCGCGGCCGGTCCGGCATTGCCATGGACACCACACCGCGCGCATCACTCGCAAAGGAGTCTGTCTCCTCCTGCGCACCTGCGTGAACCGTCGCATCAGCGACAGGCGTGCCGTTTCCTTCGTCAACCAGCGTTAGTTCCATAAACCTGGTGATGCCCAAGAGAGGCAGTTGCTTGATCAGGCCATGCTTGCCTCGATTGTTTCGGCTCTGCTGATCCGTTACCAAAAAACGTCCAGCGCGGGGTACTGCCGGATCATCGGATCAGGCGTGAGGAGCGTGAGACGAAGCGATCTAGCCGTCGCGATGAGCAGCCGGTCGAATGGATCGGCATGTAGCGCCGGCAAGACACCCGCCGCAACGGCACTTGCCAGGTCCAGGCTCACCACTTTCAGGCCGTGCAAACGCGCGGCCAAATTCAACCATTCCGAGGGTGGTAACGGCAGGATCAGCCTGCCCCGGGCTACCTTCTGCGAAATTTCGAATCCGGTGACGGCGGAAATATAAAGATGTCCAGCCTTACCAGAAACCGCTCGCCGCGCAGCGGCGGAGAGTTTGCCCGGCTCCATGGTCAGCCACAGCAATGTGCAGGTATCCAGCAGGTACATGAAACGCTCTACCGAAACTCGGACGGCCATTCGTCTTCCGCTGCCGGTTCAAGTGGGTCGTACAAGATGGAGCCTGCAAGCTCAGGGTGCGTTTGCAAGGGGTCGGGGCCGGCGGTGCGGCCGCTCACCGTGCGCAGCTCAGCGACAGGCTTCCCATTCCGGCAAATTAGGACGATCTCGCCTTTATCTTCGACTTCAGCAAGCAGGGCCGATAACCGGCTTTTGGCCTCATGCGTGTTTACGGTGATCATACCCTCAAGGTATCACAGCCTTAGCTAAGTCTAGTTCAATCTGCTACACTCATTTTTTCTCCCACCCGTAAACTCATCCCCATCGTACGGAAAATCTCGTCCCGCTTCTCCAGGTACCCGGGCGAGTCCAGATCGCGCGGCCGCGGCAGATCGACCACGACCGTCTCCTGCACCCGCGCGGGCCGCTGGCTCATGACGAAAACGCGGTCGGCCAACTGCACCGCTTCCTCGATATCGTGCGTGACGAAAAGGATCGTCTTGCGCTCCGCCTGCCAGATGCGCACGAGGTCGGTCCGCATCTTCAGGCGCGTGATGAAGTCCAGGGCGCCGAAGGGCTCGTCCATGTAGATAATGTGCGGGTTCGCCGCCAGCGCCCGCGCGATCTCCACCCGCTGGCGCATGCCGCCGGAAAGCTCTCGCGGGTAGGCATTCTCGAAGCCGCTCAGCCCCACCATGTCCGTGTAATGCTCGACGATCGGCCGGCGCTCGGCCGGGCTCCGGCCGCGCAGGCCGAACCCGATATTCTCGCGCACATTCAACCATGGAAAGACGCCGTTCTCCTGGAAGACGAAGATGCGCCGCGGGTCCGGTCCGCGTACGGGTTCTCCCTCGACCAGGACCTCACCGGCAGTGGGCGTTAGAAACCCGGCGATCACGTTGAGCAAAGTCGATTTGCCGCAGCCGCTGGGACCGACGATGCAAACCAGTTCCCCGGGCTGCACCTCGACGTTGATGTCCACCAGCACGTCGACAGGCGCCCCGGTGCGCTGGGGTGCGGGATAGCTCAGCCACAAATGGCGGACGCTGATGGCCGTGACCGCGCCGTTCATCCGCGTTGCGAGTAACCCCAGCGCACTTCGTCGAAGCGCTCCAGCCGCCGGACCAGCGAATCCAGCAGCAAGCCGATGACGCCGATCAGCACCATGCCGGCGACCACCAGATCGTAGCGCTTGCCCGCGTTGCGCGCGTCGATGATCAGATAGCCGAGCCCGCTGTTGACCGCGATCATCTCGGCCGCCACCACCACCAGCCAGGCAATCCCGAGGGCGATCCGTACTCCGGTGATGATCTGCGGCAGGCAGGCGCGAAAAATGACCTGGCGGAACATCTCCCCCCGGCTCAAACCGAAATTTGCCGCCGCGCGCAGGTAGACCGGTTGCATATTCTGTACGGCGGAACTGGCCGCCACGGTGATCGGGAAGACGCTGGCCAGGAAAATCAGGAATATAGGCGCGAGATCGGAAACGCCGAACCACAGGATCGCAATCGGAATCCAGGCGATGGGCGAAATGGGCCGGAACACCTGGATGAGCGGGTTGAAAGCCTGAAAAGCCTTGGCGGACCAACCCAAGGCTAGCCCGGCCGGAATCCCGACGGCCACCGCCAGCGCAAATCCCCAGGAAACCCGGAAGAGGGAGGCGGCGATGTACTTGAAAAGCAGCCCTTCGCCCAGCAACTGGACAATCCCGCGGACCACGGCGAACGGACCCGGGAAGAGGTCGCTGCCCGAGGCGCGCACCAGCAAATGCCAGGCGAGCAGGAAGACCGCGCCGACGGCCAGCGGACGCCAGTACGCGCCGGCTCTCATCGTGGCGCCTCCCAATGATACGGTTCCAGCGATGTGGCGGCCTCGGCAAACGAGGGGTCGCAGTAATCCGCAAAATGGGCTTTGCCGGTGAGGATCCCGGCCTCGCGCCCGAGGCGCTCGATCTCCTCGAACTCGCCCCGCATGGGCAGCAAGTTCGTATACCGCACCCGGTCCGGCGGTTTGCTCAAGACGAACGCCAGCAGGGCAGGATCCTGATTGTAATATTGCCGGCCGACAAATTGCGCCGCTTCCATCCGGTGGTTCATCGTTTGATCCAGCCATTTGCCGCTGCGGGCGATGCCGTCGACCAACTGCTGCACCGCCGCGCGATGATCGCGGATGGCGTCATCGTGCACCGCCAGGACGCACGAAATAAAGTTCGGCCAGACGTCCTTGGTCAGGTAGAGCACGCGTCCATAGCCGCCCATTTCCGCCTGCGCCATGAAAGGTTCGCCGGAAGTAATCGCATCGACCGCTTTCGAGTAAAGCGCTGCCGGCATGTCGGGAGGCGGCATTTCCAGCACGTGCACGTCATTGATGGACATACCACGTTCCCGCAGCGCCTTGTAAAGAAGCAGCTTCTGGTTGGAGAACCGGTTGGGCACGGCCACGGTCTTGCCTTTGAGATCTTCGATGCGGAAAATCTGGGAATCTTTGTGGACCATCATCGCGGTGCCATCGCGATGGCCGAGGTACACGATCTTGATCGGCACGCCCTGCTCGCGTAGCGCCATGGCCATCGGAGCCAGGATGAAGGACGCGGGGAGGTAGTTGGCCAGAAACGCTTCCTTCAGTTCCGCCCAGCCGTTGAAGCGCACCGGATCGAAGAAGCTGGCGCCGGTCTGGTTCTTGTTGATGAAGTCCGCCACCGGGCAGGTCAGATGACAGGTGACGGGCAGGAAGCCGACGCGGAAACGTTCCCCGGCGGGGCTGTTGGCCAGGGCAGAGGAGCGGTCGAAGGCGTGCCAATTCAGCGTGGCGTGCAGCAGCGAGATGACCGCGAGCCAGGCAACGGAGAAGTAGGTGAGCGCCTGGCGAAGAGACATAACGGGTTGGTAGCGCCGTTACTTACACAGACGGAGCTGCAGGTAGCAATCTGAAAGCAGATGCTGCTTGGTTCCATCGCCAGGCCGGGGCACATTCCCCGCATGGCAGCCCGTGCGGAATTGCGGATCGGTGATCGCACCCTCTCCGTCTCCAACCTGGAGAAGGTGCTCTATCCGAAGGCCGGTTTTACCAAGGCGAACGTCATCGACTACTACGCCCGCATTTCCGGCGTGCTGCTGCCGCATCTGGAGGATCGCCCGCTCACGCTCAAGCGTTATCCGAACGGCGTCGACAGCCCTTATTTCTACGAGAAGAAATGTCCCGCCAGCCGTCCGGACTGGATCAAGACGACGGCCGTCTGGAGCGAACATAATAACGATCACATCCACTATTGCACCATCGATAGCGTGGCGAGCCTGGTCTGGGCCGCGAACCTGGCTGACCTGGAGCTGCACACTTTTATGGCGCGCGCGCCGCAGGTGCTGCGGCCGACCATGGTCGTCTTCGATCTCGATCCCGGACCGCCGGCGGATATCGTGCTTTGTTGTCAGGTCGGCCTCTGGTTGCGCGCCCTTCTGCGCAAGCTCGGGTTGGAGTGTTATCCGAAGACGTCGGGATCTAAAGGTTTGCAGGTCTATGTGCCGTTCAACCTGCCCAAGCTGACGTACGAGCAGACCAAACCGTTCGCGAAGCAGGTGGCCGAGCACTTCGCCGCGGCGCATCCAACCCTGGTCGTTTCGGACATGAAAAAGGCGCTACGTACCGGCAAGGTGTTGGTCGACTGGAGCCAGAACGACGACCACAAGACGACGATTTGCGTGTATTCGCTTCGTGCCAAAGAGACCCCGACCGTCTCGACGCCGGTGACCTGGGAGGAAGTCGCGCAAACACTCAAGAGCGGCCGAGCCGGTGATCTCTCATTTACCTCCGACCAAGTGCTCGCGCGCGTGGCGGAATTCGGCGATCTTTTCGCACCGGTCCTGACGCAACGGCAAAAGTGGCCGAAGAAGCTTTCCTTCGCGGGTTGAAGGCGGCGTGTGTTTCCGTTTCCGCGTTCCCGTGGTGCTGTGTTAGCCTGCCGCGCATGAGGTCCTTCCCTCGATCCCTTGCCGGTGGGTGTTGGCTGGCGGCAGGCGCTGCGCTGCTGCTGGGCTGCGGCGGGCACGCGCGACGTCCGGCGGCGAGCCTTTCGGACCACGATCGCATGGTGCTGGACGGGTACGAGCAGATCCGCGCCGGCCTGGCCACCGATGATTTCCGGCTGGCGAAACGGAGTGCCGCCGCCTTAGCCACCGCTTTGAAGGGCGACAGCCACGATGCGTCTTCCGCTCGCCTGCTCGGACAGGTCCAGGCCGTCGCGGACGCCAAAGCTCTCGACATCGCGCGCGAATGGTTCGAGCCGCTGAGCGCCAGCCTCGAGCCCCTGGCGGCCGGTGTGGACGGCTATTACATCATGACTTCGCCGAATGGCATGGGCGGCGACTGGATCCAGCGGACGCCAACGGTGGACAATCCGTATATGGGCCAAACCATGCATGACGCCGGCTCGCTGAAGAAGTAGCAGGCAGGTCTGTTTGGCGAAATTCGCCGTCCCAGGCAATTTACGCCAAATAAACGGCGGTTCCGGCGAGATGGAGTGAGGCATTAGACTTCTGTAAGTACCTCATAGGAAGTGACTAACGAATATTGATAATTGTCTGGCATCCCTGCTGCTATTGTCGCCAGGCAATTCGCTCTTCTGGAATGAACGCCAACGCGTTCCTCTGACTCCAACTAACTGCTTTGCTTTGACTTAACCTGTTTATGCTCTCTTCGCCTCCGCCTGAGTCGGCTGTACCAACGCCCGGGACCAATGTGCCGGGAACCGGACACCAGTCCGCCCCAGCGACCCTGCCCAAGCGCAAACGCAAATCGCGCCGCCGCTGGTATTTTCTGATCGCCTTCCTCTTGCTCGCCGGGTTCATGGCCTACGGCTACGTGCAGAGCAAAAAGGAAAAGCCGATCACCGTCACCGTCGAGCCGTCGACCCGGCGCACGATCATCCAGCTGGTTTCGGCCACGGGGAAAATCCAGCCGGAAACGGAAGTCAAGATTTCGCCGGAAGTGGCCGGCGAGATCATCGAATTGCCGGTCGTCGATGGGCAATCGGTCAAAAAGGGCGATCTCCTCATCCGCATCAAGCCGGACAACTATCAGGCGCAGGTCGCGCAACAGGAAGCCGCCATCAGCTCGGCCAAAGCCATGAGCCTGCAAAATCAGGCCCAGCTCGCCAAGGCCCAGGAAGACTTGAAACGCTATACGGACCTCTACAACCGCAAGGTGATCAACGATAGCGACATCATTTCCTATCGCACCATCGAGGAAGTCGCGGCCGCGACCTTGAAAGGCAGCCTGGCGCAGGTCGAGCAGGCGGAAAGTTCGCTGAACATGGCGCGGGATCTTCTCTCGAAAACCTCCATCTACTCGCCGATCGACGGCATGATCAGCCTTCTGAGCGTCAAGCTGGGCGAACGCGTGGTCGCCACCGGCCAATTTCAGGGCACCGAAGTCATGCGCGTGGCCGATCTTTCGAAGATGGAAGCGCGGGTCAACGTCAACGAGAACGATGTGGTCAACGTCAAGCCCGGCAATGAGGCGAACATCGGCATCGACGCCTACCCGAACCGCGTCTTTCGCGGCGACGTCTACCAGATCGCGAATACCGCGGTCACCACCGGTGAAAATACCACCGAGGAAGTCACCAACTTCGAGGTGCGCATCCACATCCGCCTGGCTGGCGCCAGCCTCCGCCCCGGCATGAGCACGACCGCCGATGTCGAGACGGCCACGGTCGCCAATGTGGTCGCCGTGCCGATCCAGGCGGTAACCGTGCGCAATCTTAACGATAAACTGAGTCCCGAGGAGCGGGACAAGGAGAAGTTGAAAGCCGCCGCCGCCGCGCAAGCCGCCGACTCGAATTCGGTCGAGCTGGAGAAGAACAAAGCGGCCACCGACCGCGAAAAGGCTGAGGCGAAGAAATTGCAGAAAGTGGTCTTCGTCAAGAACGGCGACGTGGTGCACGTGCGCGCGGTCGAGACGGGGATCGCCGATAACACCTATCTAGAGGTCAAGAGCGGGGTGCAGCCCGGTGAATCCATCGTTAGCGGGCCTTATCGCGCGATCAGCCGATTGCTGAAGGATGGCGCCAAGGTGGTGCTCGAGAAGGTGGGTCAGTAATCGTTTGTTGCCGGCTGTCTTTCATGATGAGCACTTCCGCCCTGGCCGAACCCGTCGCCCGCTCTGCCCGGCGCCCCCCGGGCGCGCTAGTGATCGACATCGAGGATGTGACGAAGCGTTATGTGATGGGCAGCGAGACGATTTACGCCTTGCGCGGCGTTTCGCTGCGCATTCATCGCAACGAGTACCTGGCGATCATGGGACCCAGCGGCAGCGGCAAGTCGACCATGATGAACATGCTCGGCTGCCTCGATACTCCGACGACGGGCAGGTACGAGTTCAACGGCAAGAACGTGGCCACGATGGACGACGACGAACTCGCCACGATCCGGAATCGGGAGATTGGCTTCGTCTTCCAGACGTTCAATCTGCTGCCGCGCTCGGATAGCTTGCACAACGTCGAGCTGCCGCTGATCTACGCGGGCATCGCCGCGGAGGAGCGGCGGGAGATGGCCCGGCACGCGCTCGAAAACGTGGGCCTGGGCCAGCGCATGCATCATCGGCCGAATGAGCTGTCCGGCGGCCAGCGCCAGCGCGTGGCGATCGCGCGCGCCCTGGTCAACAACCCGTCCATCATCCTGGCCGACGAGCCGACCGGCAATCTGGACAGCCGGACCGGCGAAGAAATCATGGCTTTGCTGGAGGACCTCTACCACCAGGGCAATACCATCATCGTCGTCACGCACGAGCCGGATATCGCGGAGCACGCCCGCCGCATCGTGCGCCTGCGCGACGGCCTGATCGAAAGCGACATTTAGCCTCTATGTTTCGCCTGCGCTTTGAAGTGGTGGAGAGCTGCAAGATTGCCTACGCGCAAATCGCGGCCAACCGCACGCGCAGCCTGCTCACCGCGCTGGGCGTGATCATCGGCATCATCGCCGTGACCTTGATGGGAACCGCCATCAACGGCATCAACACCGGCTTCAATAACTCCATGGCTTTGCTGGGCGACGACATTTTGTACGTCAGCAAGATCCCGTGGGCGAGCGATCAGGACGATTGGACGTTCCGCAACCGCCGAGACATCAAGATTGATTACGCCGATCGGCTGCAAACGATCATCGATGGCACGCGCAACTCCTTGCTCCTCAAAGCCGTTCCGACCGCCAATACCATCCGCAACGTGGTGCGAGGCGAGTATCAGGCGTCTTCGGTTTTCACGCTCGGCACCACGGATGATTTCGTGAACATCACAAAGGCGGACTTCCGGGAAGGCCGCTTCTTCAACAACACCGAGAGCCGCGGCGGCCGCAATGTTTGCGTGCTGGGCTGCGACGTGGCCGATGCGCTTTTTCCGCAAGGTTCCTCCATCGGGCAAACCGTGCGCATGGCGGATTCTGAATTTCGCGTCATCGGAGTCTTTGCCAAACAGGGCTCCTTCCTGGGCCTTTTCAGTTTCGACAATCAGATTGTGCTGCCGCTGGAGGCTTTCCGGAAATATTTTTCGCGCAAGGACAGTCAGATGGATATTCGCGTCAAGGTCACCAACAAAGAGCGGGTCGACGATGCGAAGGCCGAGCTCACCGGGGACATGCGGCGGGTGCGGGGCTTGTTGCCGGAGCAGGCGGATGATTTCGCCGTCAACACCCAGGATGCCTTCAAGAGCACGTTGGGTCCGGTGACTGCGGGGATCGCGATCGCCGGGCTGTTTATCACCGGGCTGGCGCTCTTTGTCGGGGCCATTGGCATCATGAACATCACCTTCGTCAGTGTGCGGGAACGCACCCGGGAAATCGGCACGCGCAAGGCGCTGGGCGCGCGCCGGCGCACGATCCTGCTGCAATTTTTGATCGAGGCGGTTTCGATTTGTGTGCTGGGCGGCCTCGCCGGGCTGTTCTTTTCCTATCTGCTCTTTCAGGTCGTGGGCCTCGCTTTCCCGAACTTCCCCATCGAGTTCTCCGTCGGCCTGGTGCTGACGGGATTGATCGTTTCGGTGTTGACCGGGGTGATCTCCGGATTCGCCCCCGCGTGGTCCGCCTCGCGGCTCGATCCCGTGACCGCCCTGCGCTACGAGTAGCATCGCAGTTGCACGCTTATGCCTTTCAAGGAAATCCTTCGCCTGGCGCTCTCCTCTTTGAAGGCTAACAAGCTGCGCTCCGGCCTGACGATGCTCGGGATCACCATCGGGGTGTTTTCCGTCATCAGCGTGATGACGGCGACCGGCGCTCTGCAAGGCTCAATCGAGACGGGTTTGAGTTTCCTGGGCTCTAATATCTTCCAATTCTCCAAGTACCCTGCCATGGGTGGCGGCGGTCCCCGGGCGCACGCCAAATACGCCAACCGCAAGGATGTCACTTACGAGGAGGCGCAGCGCTATTGCCATCTGATGGAAGATACCGGGGCGGCGATCAGCCTTAAAGTCTTCAACGACGGCAAGCGCGTCACCTACGGAGCGCTACGCACGAATCCGAATATCCAGATCTGTGGCACCAATCAGTACTTCATCGTCTCCAATAACTACCAGATCGGGGAGGGCCGCAATTTCAACGAGGCCGATGTGGAACTCGCGCGCAACGTGGTGATCATCGGGCGCGACATCCGGACGCGAATTTTCCCGGTCGAAAGCGCCTTGGGGAAAACGATCAAGATCAGCGACAAGAATTTCACCGTGATCGGGACGCTGGCGGAAAAGGGGAGCTCCTTCGGCCAGAGCCAGGACAGCATTGTGCTCGTGCCGATTACCCGGTATTTCGAGGATTACGGCCACGTTAACCGGACGGTGAATATCGCCACGCAATCGAGTTCGCAAGCCAGCTACGAGCACACCTTCAACGTGGCGGTTGGCGCCATGCGGATGGCGCGCGCGTTGCAACCGGGGATGGACGACGATTTCGAGACGTTCACCAACGACTCGCTGGTGGCGGCCTTCGCCTCGGTGGCCGACGCCGTGCGCGCGGGCGCTTTTGTGATCAGCTCGATCGCGCTGGTGGCGGCGGGGGTGGGGATCATGAACATCATGCTGGTCAGCGTGACGGAGCGGACCAAGGAGATCGGCATCCGCAAGTCCATCGGAGCCAAGAAGGGCGACATCCTGCGGCAATTCCTGGTGGAAGCGGTGTTTCTTTCGGAGCTCGGCGGGTTGGCCGGCATTCTTCTCGGCGTGCTAGGCGGGGACGCGCTGGCGGCCGTGTTGAGTGCGAACGTCTTCTTCCCGTGGGGTTGGGCCATTGCCGGACTGGCGGTTTGCTCCGGGATCGGGATTGGCTTCGGCCTGTATCCCGCCTGGCGGGCGGCTTCGCTGGACCCGATCGAGGCGCTGCGATTCGAGTAGGTTGCCGCGAAGCGGCTCCAAGAAAGGTAGGGATCGCTCTCCGAGCGACTCCGAAGCTGTCCGGTCATCTTGCTGTCGAAATGGATCAAATTGGCCGGCGTACGCTACCGCACGATCCGCCCTCGTGGATCGAGCCGTCGGATACCAATTACTTCGTGACGATCAACTGCCGCAGGCGCGGCCAAAACCAGCTATGCCAGCCCGCCGTGGCAGAGGGGCTGCTAAACTCTGCGCGCTTCTACTACGCTCAGCGCAAGTGGTTCCCCACCCTGTTCCTGCTCATGCCTGATCATTTGCACATGCTCGTCACTTTCGGGCGAGAACAGAATATGAGGAAGGTGGTTTCGGCGTGGAAGCGCTATGCCGCTGTCCGACACGGGAGCCAATGGCAGGGATGGTTTCTTCGATCACGGTTGCGCCAGGACGGAAAGCGTCTGGGAGAAGGCGGACTACATTATGCAGAACCCAATCCGCGCCGGGCTAGCACAGAAGGAGTCGGAGTGGCCATTCGTGCTAAGGCTTGAATAACCTGCTGCGACGTCGCGCGCGCTTCCAGACAGTTTCGGAGTCGATCGGAGAGCGATCCCTACCTTTTTTGGAGCCGCTACGCGGCGGCTACACCGTCAATTAATTCGCGCTAACAACACCTGCGCGGCGCGGGCAAAGCTATCCTCCGGCGGACCGGGCGGGGTGATCAGGGCGCGCGGGCATTTATCCCGCGCCGGACCACGATCCATGGCGATGCCCAAAGCCGCCCAGGTCAACATCGGCACATCGTTTTCGCCATCGCCGAAAGCGACGGTCGCGCACTGGGCCACGTCATAGAAGCTGGCGAGACACGCCATGGCCTCGGCTTTATTCGCGGCTGGGGCCAGGAATTCGAGATTCTCCGCATCGGTCATCACAATCGTTGCCTGGCCGGCGTAGTGCGCTTGCGCGGCGGGCCGGCACCGCGCGATCTGGGTGGGGTCGCCATACCAGACGACTTTCAGCGCGGCGGCGCCGTCCAGCGAGGAAAGATCGCAAATCTCAGCGCGTTCCTGGACCCGGGACTCGTAGAGCTCGATCCAGTGATCGCGCCGCGCGACGAACAAATGGTCGCGATGATAATACACGACAGAGAATCCGGCCGCCTCCCCTTCGCGCACGATCTCGGCGGCGAGGGGCGCCGGCAGTGGTACCTCGCGCAACGTTTCTCCCGTACTCGGATCCTTGACCAGCGCACCGGCGCAACTGATCAGCGGGCCGTCCAAGGCGAGTTCCTCGTAATAGCGCAAGCTGTTCTGGTGCCGCCGGCCGGAGCCCAGCGCAAAGAGCAGGCCGCGGTCCCGGAGCGCCCGCACGGCGGTAACATTTGCCGGGGAGATGCGCTTATCCGGCCCGAGCAGCGTACCGTCTAGGTCGCTCACGGCCAGACGAAAGCGGGCCAGGCCGGAATTTGCAGGCTGTTCGATAGATCGAAAGGTGAGCCGCCTTCAGGTAGTTGGCAGCGTAATTTTGCCCGGGTCCATGGTCATGCGCATGGCCGGAGCGTCGGGCTGGGCCATCTCCGCTTTCTTGATTATGTCATGTGGTTCGTCGGCCGAAGCCGCAAGCAGAAGCGCCGCGACAGACAGGCAGGAGAGGGAGGATTCCATCTGCGCCAGGCTAATGTTCTGGCGAACCCGTGACAATTATTTGATGGACCGGGCGATCTCCGCTCCCAGCGCGTTCAAATCCAGGCCGAGCAACTTCGCCAAGCCGGGGTTGTCGCCGTATTTCCAACCGTTCTGCACGAAACGGCTGCGCCGGGTCAGCACCGGCGTGGCGGACTCAGGGGCAAACAACGTCCAGGTCGTCAGCAGCACCACTTCGCCCTGATCATCACCCTCGCAACGCTCGACCTCGATCTTCAGATCGTAGTCGCGCGCGGGCGGAATCCCCCCGCCGATCACCCCCACTACCGTCGCGCGCGAGGTGCCGTCCATCGCCTGCGCGACCGCATGCGCGACGCCTTCGCTCAGCGGCTCCGCCCATTGCGCAGTGGGCGCGTACTCGATCTGATTATCCGTTCGCCGGCTGGCGAGGCTTGTCGTCTGCAGATACCCGGGCATGTCCACCCGCCGGATGAAAACCCGCTGGCCCTGGACCGCGGCCGGCGAGCCGCCTTTCGTTCCGGCGGACGCGGCTGAAGTCAACACGAAATAGCTGGTGAGCGGCTCGTGTGAGGCGCAGCCGGCGAGGAGCAAGCCCAGGCCGCCCAGCAGGGCGGCGGCGAGAAAGCGGCGGCGGAAAATCATGGCTTGGTGCCCGGGGCGGGTTTGCGGCCGAAGATGAGCGAGTTCGGATTGCGCTTGAGGAAGTCCGACAACTGCTGCAAGGACTTCGCCATCTCATTCAACTGGCCGAGCGTGCCGCTGAGTTGATAACGCAGGTCACCTTCCGGCGCGAGGGTCGAGGTCAGCGAGCCGGAGGTTTTTTGCAGGCTGACGAGGGTCTTGCGCAGCTCCACGAGGTCTGGCTGCAGGTCCTTGCTCAAGGGGTCGATCTGCACCTGCAAGGTTTGCAAGGTGGAACTCAGGTGATCGCAGGCCTGCTGGATGCTGACCAGCGCGTCCTTGACCTCCGGTGAGGCCGCCAGGCCGCTGATTGAATCGGCGGTGCGGCGCACGGAGGAACTCAACTCATCGAATTGAATTTCCGAGATGCTCTTGCGCAGGGAGGTGAGCAGATCCTCCAGGTCGCGGCTCAGTCCTTCGAAATCAATCTTGCCCAGTTTGCCGATCGCTTTCTGCGCTTCCTCGACCAGTTCCTCGATGTTGGAAGGCAGCGACGGGATCTCGGAATAGTTGGTTTTCGTCTGCAAGTAGACCGGCGGCGGTGCGTCCGCGTGGTAGTCGAGTTCAAGATAAAGCTGGCCGGTGATAAAGCTTTCGTAGGCCAGACTGGTGCGCATGCCGCGCGCGACTTGCCGGCGGTTGAAGTCCTCGTTGAAAAGATCGATGTCGGCCCCAAGGCTATTGACGATCAGATCGGCGTTCAGATCGAAAAGAATCTTCACATAGGTGGGATGATCTTCGTCGAAGCGAATTTGGATCTTGGTGACCTGCCCAACGGGGACGCCCTTGAACTTCACCGCCGAGCCTACCTGGATGCCAGCCACCGATTGCTGGAAAAAACAGACAAACGTCTTGTTGCGCGTGAACAATTTGGTCGTGCCAAAGAAGACGACTGCCCCCACGGCAATGAGCAGGGCGCCCAGCACGAAGACACCAATGAGGGCTGGATTGGTTTTCTTGCTCATGACCGGCTGGAGAGGCAAACGCGGCGGATGACCATGGTACGTGGGGCTAGGCGGGCTGCAACTTGGCGGGCTCGTCCGTGGACCACTCTTCGCGCCGCAGGAACTGCCGGACCGCGGGCGGGCCGTTTTCGATCAGATCGTGCGGGTTGCCCCGGGCGAGCAGCGTGCGGGTCCCGATATCCAGGAAAATGGAGTCATCGGCGATGGCAAAGATGGAAGCGAGCTCGTGCGTCACCACCACCACGGTGGTTCCCAGCCCATCGCGCAGGCGCAGGATCAAATCGTCGAGGTGGCGGGAACTGATCGGGTCCAGCCCGGCGCTGGGTTCATCGAAGAAAAGAATATCCGGGTCGAGCGCCATGGCGCGCGCCAGCCCAGCGCGTTTGCGCATGCCGCCGCTGATCTGTGCCGGATAGAAATCCTCGTAGCCCTTCAACCCCACCAGGGCCAGCTTCAAGGAACAGACATCGGCGATCTCACGGGGCGGGAGACTGGTATATTGCTGGAGCGGCAGCGCGACGTTTTCGGCCAGGGTCATGGAGCTCCAGAGCGCGCCGCCCTGGTAAAGCACGCCGAAACGGCGCAGCATCTTCACCCGCTCCCCGTCGGCCGCGCCGGTGAATGCCTCGCCGAAATAACGGATCACGCCCTTATTCTGGCGTTGCGGCTCCTTCAGGCCGATGAGGTACTTGAGCAAGGTGCTCTTGCCGCAGCCGCTCCCACCCATGATGACCATGATCTTAGCGACCGGCACCTCGAAGGTGAGATCCTGCATCACCACAAAGCTGCCGTAGGCGAGGTCGAGATGGCTCACCGCAATGGCGGGACAGGGCGAGCTGGGGGCGTCCGGTGCGGCGGCCGGAGCTGGGACTGGGCTGGCGGTCGCCATCAGATTTTCAGGATGTTGAAAAGCACGTCAAAGACGGCGTCCGTCGCCACGATCAGCGTAATGCCGGAAACGACCGCCGAAGTCGCGGCCACGCCCACGGCCGACGCATCGGACCCGCATTGCATGCCCCGCAGGCAGCCCGTCAGGGCGACGATGCCGCCGAAGACCACGCTCTTGAACAAGCCGGTGCCGATATCAAGCAAGGCGACCGCGTGACGCGTCTGGGTGAGATACTGCGCCCAACTAAGCTTCATCAACCCGAGCGCGACCACCGCTCCGCCCGCCATCCCGATGAGATCGGAATACAGCCCGAGCAACGGCATCATGGCGAAGAGCGCCAGCAGACGCGGCGTGACCAGAAAATCCTGCGGATCGATCGCCAGAGTCTTCAACGCATCGATTTCTTCGCTGACTTTCATGCTCCCGAGCTGGGCCGCGAAGGCCGCCCCGGTGCGCCCGGCCATGATGATCGCCGTCATCAACGCTCCCATTTCGCGGGCCATGCCCAGGCCGACCAGGTTCGCCACGTAAATCGACGCGCCGAATTTTTCCAGTTGCGTGGAGCCGACAAAGGCCAGGATCAATCCCGTCAAAAAGCTGATCAATCCCACGATGGGCAGAGCGCCGATGCTCGTCTCCTGGATCGTGGTCCAAAAATCCACCCAGTGAAACGCACCCTGGTGCCGCACGACGCGCAGCAGGCTCAGGATCGACTCACCGAGAAACGTCATGGCTTCCGTCGCGCCATTCCACTGTTTCACGCCGAATTTGCCGAGACGATCCAGCACGGTGCCTGGCAGGGGCGCCCGGGTGCCGGTTTGTTTTTCCGGTACCGCCTGGGACAGGGCGATCAACGACGCGATGTCGCTCGGCAACGTTTCCTTGTGAAACTGCAGGTGGTGTGCGCAGGCGTGTGCCTCGCAGTCGAGCAGGAAAATGAGCAAGCTCGAGTCCCAATCCGCCAGTTCGGCGGTATCGAAGAGCAAGCCGCCGCCCGGCTGTTGATCGATGGCGGCGAGCACCGGAGCGGGATCGGGACGTTGCCCCTGGAGCTTCCATTCGCCGCCGATCCGGATGCGCAGATCATTTCCCTCGGCTTGTTCTTCGAGCTGGGCGGCAGGCATGGAGAAGCGATGGCTGAGCTGGACGGTGCCTACATGACGCCGGGTCGCGCGGGCAGGCAAGAACGGAGTTTCTGGTTCGCGGCGCGCGAGCTGTTGTTGACGGCCACCGCTGCCGCGTGATCTTGTCGCTCGGCGTGCACAGGCTGGCGACGCCGCTTGCTGCCGCGCCGCGCCGGGTTGGCGCGAGCGGAAGCACCGCAGCCGTAGCTTCACCCGATTTTCCATGGAACATTTCAACTGGCTCTGGCTGGGGCTTTACCATGCCGCGGCCATGGGCTGGGAATTGCTCTGGGCGCTCGTGCTCGGATTCACGCTTTCGGGCTTGTTGCAGGTCTTCGTCTCGAAGGAGCAAATGACGCGTGCCTTCGGGCGGACGAATCTGCGTTCCATGGCGCTGGCCACGATCTTTGGCGGGGCGAGCAGTTCGTGCTCCTATGCCGCGGCGGCGACGGGGCGCAGTGCCTTACAAAAAGGCGCCGCGTTGATCCCGACGCTGGCGTTCATGTTCGCCTCGACGAATCTCGTCATCGAACTCGGGGCGGTGCTGTGGATCGTGCTGGGATGGCGCTTTGTGCTGGCGGAAGCCGTAGGTTCGGTGGTGCTGATCGCGTTTTTATGGGTGCTGGCGCGGCTCATTTTTCCGCGCGATCTGGAGGAGGATGCGCGCCGGCACGCGGAGCAGACGGGCGAGGAACATGCTGGCTGTTGCGGGCACGAGCAGCACGATCATGGGGAGCACGCCGGGCACGAGTCCGACGCCGCGCCCGCCCGGACGAGTTGGCAGCGGGTGGCCGATTCGTTCGTCATGGACTGGCAGATGCTCTGGAAAGAGATCGCCATCGGGTTTCTGATCGGCGGCTTCCTGGCGGCACTGGTGCCGGACGACTGGTGGCGGGCGCTGTTTCTCACCAGCGCCCCGGGGCCGGTGCGTTTAGTGGAAAACGTGGTGGCGGGTCCGATCCTGGCGGCTTTGAGCTTTGTGTGCTCGATCGGCAACGTGCCGGTGGCGAGCCTGCTCTGGAGCGGCGGGATCTCCTTCGGCGGCGTGATCGCGTACTTGTACGGGGATCTGCTGGTGCTGCCGTTGGTCTCGGCCTATCGCAAATATTACGGAGGCCGAACGGCGTTCTACATGACGTTGGTTTTCTTTCTCTCGATGGTGGGCGCCGGGCTGGTGGTGGACCTGCTGTTCAACGCCCTGGGCTTGGTGCCGCGCGGCGCCCGACCGGTCAGCGTGGCGCAGATGGCGGGGTTCGATTGGAACTACACGACCTGGTTGAATATCCCGGCGCTATTGCTAGCGGGATGGCTGATTCATCTGCACAGACCTGCCCGCAGTTCCAAAAACAGGTAGGGATCGCTCTCCGAGCGACTCCGAAGCTGTCTGGGAAACTCGCCCCCACGACGGCGGCTTCCCGATGTTGGACGCTTCACAGACAGTCACGGATTCGCTCGGAGAGCGATCCCGACCTGGCGCGGCGGGCCTACGGAGTAGGAGCCGGCCCGGCGGCGGGCCGGGCCGCGTTAGCATTGCGAAGCAGTGAGGCCACATCGATGAACGGCGTGCCTTCCGAACCCGTCAGCAACGGCAGGCGGCCATCCCAGCGTTGGATTTGCTCATACTGAATCAAGGGCTGGGTGACGCTCCTGGCGAGCAGATCGTTCGCCTTGGCCTGCGCCTCGGCTTTGGTCAGCGTGGCCTTGGCATCGCCCTCCGCCTGCGCAACCGCGGCATTGGCCAGGCCGGTCGCTTGCGCGACGTCCTGTTTTGCCTTCACCTCCGCCTGGGCCAGTTGGTACTGCTGCTGCTCGGAGGCTTGCTGCGCTTGAATCTTGGTTTCCAGCGCGCGCTGGAGCGACTCGGGCAGGTGCACCTCGCGCACGCCGAAGGATACCAGCGTCAAATGCCGGCGGTCGAACTCGGCGGTCAGTGCCTTGGTGATCTCATCGATCATCTCGGCGCGCTTGGAGGCGGTAATTTCCTCCCAGGTATAGCGCGCGGCCACCACAGGTACTTCGGATCGCGTGTACTGCCGCACCACACCATCCTGCACCACGGCGATCGGCGCGCCGCCCCAATCCGTATACAGCAGGTTCGCCTTGGATTTCTCCACCTGGTATTGGATGACGACGTCCAGATTGATCTGCTGGCCTTCGGAGCTTTGGACCTTGATGGAATCGTCGCCGCGCACCGTTCCCTCGTCCGAGCTTTGCACCATCTGGTAGGTCTGGATGGTGACGGGGTATTCCTGGATCGCCTGGGTAAACGGATTGATGAACGCCCAACCGGGGTCGAGCGCGCCCGTGGTCACCTTATGGTTGATCTTATCGAAGACGATCCCGACATACCCGGGACGGATGCTGCGCCAGGCCGTGAACGTGAAGACCAGCAGCACGAAAGCGATGACGGCGACGATAAAAATGGTTCCGAGACGGATCATAGTGGGAGGGCGAAAATCAATTGTCGTTGGCATGGGGAGGTTCCTGGGAAACGGTCCGGAAAGCAGCAGCCGCCCGGTCGGTGGCCGTTGGCGCCGGTTTTTCCGGGCGGGTCAAGCGGCGGAAATACGCTCGGACATGGGGAGCGAGCAGCAACCCGGCTTGCCACGCAAGCCAGAGCAACATGACGGCAACGACAAATTCGAGCAAAGTCGGTGTCATCAAAGTTCATCCTCGCACCATCTCGCCCGGAAGCAAACCAGGGGGTGGGAGTCTCAAGAAACGTCCAACGCCAACCCGCTGAGCAACATCGCGGGCAGGATGAACTCGCGGCCGTCGCCTGGCCAGGAAAATTGAGTTGCGCCTGGCGTGATCGTAAAGACCCTCATTTGAGTGGTCGAAAGGAGTTGCCCCTTCGCTCCGTTGCGGTTACATCCTAAACGGTATGAGTGCAGCTGTTAGCTCCGACGGCGCTGCCGTGCACGCCCCTGGGCTGACCGTCCAGCCCGTCGCGCCGATCTTGCGTCAGATCGGCCAAGCAATGGGCCTGGAGACCGCACCCACCGAACAACTCGTCGACCTGCCCCCGTGGAGCCAGGAGGAGGCTGCTGCGTTTGAACGTACGATTGAGGAAGTCTGCGAGCAGATTGAGCTGTGAACGGGTCGGGCAGCGCAGCCATTACCTTCGACAACGCCAGCCCGCACTTTCTGGACACCAGTGCTGTGATAGCCATGATGCGGCAGCGCCGGGTCGTAAGCTCTCGTGCCCTGCTGCCCTTGCCACTGTCGCCGAACTGAGCATCGGCGGCTTTCGTGCCGCAGATCGGGCCAGGGAGTGGCGGCGCATCGAACTGACCCTGGCCGCCGCGGCGGGTGTCGTGTATCCCACGCCCCGTACGCTGTTGATCTACGCTGAACTGAGTGCGCAGATGAAGGCTGCCGGTACACCGCTGCCCGTCAACGACCTGTGGATTGCTGCCGTGGCCGTGGAGTGGAAGCTGCCCTTGCTGCACAACGACAAACATTTCTCAGTGGTGCCCGGACTACGTTCGGTAGCCGTCTCGTGAGAACGGTGGTCGCCAAAGCTCCGCCCCGGAAGACTTCGGCGTGGACAAGCACATTTTCTCCGTCGACCGCTCGACGAGAATTATGATCGACGACCGGTTGGCTGAATCCTTTCCGCTCCGCGTTGGCGGCAAAGCCGTTGGTCCGCCTACTCCGCACCCGCCTCCTGCCAGCGGGGCGCGCCCGGCACCGGCAAATTCAAGTGATCCAGGATGCGGAATACCACCGTATCGGCGACTTCTTCCACCGTCGCGGGGCGGTGATAAAATGACGGCATGGCCGGCAAAACCAGGGCGCCGGCCTCGATCACGGCCACGATGTTGCGTGCGTGGACCAGGCTCCAGGGCGTTTCGCGCGGGACGAGGATCAGCTTGCGGCGCTCCTTGAGGAAGACGTCTGCGGCGCGCAGGATGTTCGTCTCGCTCGTGCCGGCGGCGATCCGGCCCACCGTGCCCATCGAACACGGCACGATCACCATGGCGTCGAACCGGGCCGAGCCGCTGGTAAACGGCACGTGCATGCTGCGTTCAGCATGTTGTTGGATACCGGGCGGCACCTGGAGCGGACCGGCCAATTCCTCGGCGGCGACCTGCCGCGCATGCTCGCTCATGACCAGGTGGATCTCGTGCGCGGCGGGATCCAGGCGCGCCAGGAGCCGCTGTAAGTAAATAGTGCCGCTGGCGCCGGTGCCGGCGAGAACGAGTTTCATGTGGAACTCTCTGACCTTAGAGAAAACCGCCGGCATGCAGCTTGCGCGTCATCTCGGTCTGACGCGCCAGGAGTTCCTGGTAAAGTTGCTTGTGCTTTTGCGGCTCCGCCCGCGTCTGCGGAGCAGGCTTGACCAGCCGCTCGGTCAAATCCCGTAGGGACACGCCTTTGCCTTGCACCACCAGATCGGTCCAGGCCGCCTGAATCGCCGCCCCCAGCGCCGCCCCCTCGCTCGTTTCCAAGGCGAAGACCGGCAGATTGAAAATGTCCGCGCAAATCTGGCGCCAAGCGGCGCTCTGGCTGCCGCCACCGGTGAGCCGGATTTCGACCGGGCGCAGCCCCAGCTGACGAAAACGATTCAGCCCATAGGCCAGCCCCAGGGTCGCTCCTTCCATCACGGCGCGCGCCATGAGGGCCGGCTGCATGTTCTGCGTCGTCAAACCATGCATGACCCCGCTGCCGCGCGGCAGGTTCGGCGTGCGTTCCCCCGTCAGATAGGGCAGGAAAAGGAGTCCGCCCGCCCCTGGCCGCGTACCGGCGACAGCCGCCTCCAACTGGGCATGGTCCCAGCCGAACAACGCGCGCGCCTGCTCGGTGGCGACGGTCACATTCATCGTGCAGACGAGCGGCAGCCAGCCATCGGTGCTATCGCAAAAAGCGGCCAATTCCCCTTCCTCATCGACGATAGGCTGGCCACTGTAGGCAAACAGGGTGCCGGAGGTGCCCAGGCTGGCGGTGACGGCGCCGCCCGGGGCCACGTTGCCCGTGCCGATGGCCGCCATCATGTTGTCGCCGCCGCCGGAGCTGACCAAAATATTGGCGCCCAGGCCCCACTCCGTACGCAACGTTTCCCGCAGCAAGCCCGCCGGCCGGCGCGAGCTCTCGACGGGCGGCAGCATGTCCGCGAGCGCGGGATCGATGAAATCGATCAACGGTTGACACCACTTGCGGGCGCGCACGTCGAGCAGGGCGGTGCCGGAGGCGTCCCCGTACTCCATGTGCTTCTCGCCGGTCAGCCAGAAATTCAGGTAATTGTGCGGCAGCAGGATCGAGCGGGTGGCGCGGAAATTACCGGGTTCATTTTGCTTGAGCCAAAGGATCTTGGGCGCGGTGTAGCCCGGGAGCATGGCGTTGCCGGCTATCGCGATGATCTCGTCGGCGCCGAACTCCCGGTTGAAGCTTTCGCACTGCGGCGCGGTGGAAATGTCGCACCACAGCTTTGCGGGGCGGACGGGTTCGTTATCGGCGTTGAGCGCGACGAGTCCGTGCTGTTGGCCGCTGACGCCCAGCGCGCGCACGTCCGCCCGGCGCTTGCCCAACTGGCCTAGGCAACCCTGCACCGCCGCTTCCGCCGCCTCGATCCATGTGTCCGGATGCTGCTCCAGATGGCCGGGCGGCAAACCCTCGATCAGCCCGTAGGCGCTCTGCGCGGAAGCCAAGATGGCGCCGGTCTCCAGGTCGAGTGCGATGGCTTTGGTACTCTGCGTACCGCAATCAAGACCGAGGTAGACCATTTTTCGTTTTCCGGTGCGACCGATCTGCTCTAGACTCCCTCGCGGCTCGAAAGCGACTGCGGGACCATTTCACACCATTTATCCGGCATGATCAAGAAACTGCTGCATACCCGCTACCGCGTCTCCGATTTGGAAAAGACGGTCTCGTTCTACAAGGACGTGCTCGGCCTGGAGGAAACCAGCCGGCACACGTCGGGACGCGGTTCAAAGCTGGTGTTTTTCAAGGCACCGGGCAGCGAGGAGGAGATCGAGATTTGCCAGTTCGAGCAGAGCGGACCGGTGCAAGTGGGGCCGGATTTAACCCACCTGGCCTTCGAAGTGGACGATATGGAGGCTTTTGGCAAACATTGCGCTGCGCTGGGGCATCCTTTCAGCGATCCGCCGGAGAAAAGCGGCAGCGGCAGCATCATTGCGTTTCTGGATGCGCCGGACGGTTATGAGATCGAGTTGATCCAGCGCGGCCGCGGTTCGTGAGCGTTGGAATCAGCCTATGGATTTCGATTGGCTGGACGTCTCCTTTGATCTGCGCCGCATTCCGCCCAAGGAGATCGAGGAAACCTTCGAGGATCCCTTCAGTTTGCGTCTGCTGCCGGATTTGCCCGCCTCCGCCAAGGACGCCCGCTATTTCAACCTGGGGAAGACGGCGGGCAGCCGCGGCGTTTTCAGCGTATTTTGGACGGACGGCAAACGGTACCGCGTGATCCTGGCGCGCGAGATGACGTCCGAGGAAGAAGTTTTTTACGAGCGCAAGAATTCGGAATTCAACTTGTAGCCGCGGAAGTCGTGCCGTTGCCCCCAACCTTTGCCAGTGGAAGAACCATCCAAAATAACGCGGGTGATCAGCCTTTGGGCGGAGGTGCCGGCTTTCGATAGCGAAGAGGAAGAGGTCGCTTACTGGCAGGAGACGCGCATCGAGCCGCGTTTGATGAACACGGCGATCTTGAAGTCCGACACGCGGGAATCGACCACCGTGACGCTGCGCTTCGATCCGCGGATGCTGGCGCGCATCAAGCGTCTGGCGCGTTCCCGGTACTTGAACTACCAGAGCATGATCAAGCAGTGGCTCAGCGAAAGGCTGGAGAAGGAGATTTAGGCAGCGAAGCTGCCTCCCTAAAGACCAAAAAAGCAGCCTGGCTGTCCCCGGTTGAAAATTCCCCCCGGATTTTCAACTAAGCCCTTCAGCCAGGCTGCCCCTTTTGGTTCTTTCCCCCGTTCGTGCTTACGAACATCTGCTCTCTTAGCACCGGGTGTGCCAGGCGTTTCAGACTTACTATTCTCCCTAGGCAAGCTGTCGCCGCCGCCCGATTAACTTCACTCGTAAAGCCCTCCGGAGGAGATGGTTGTAATATTTCTTTTTATTATGCTACCTGGTCCGGAGACAGGGGGATCACTGGTTAAAAACGTGTCTTCTTTTGCTCAGAGTGAACACGCCAAGTGGCTGATTGACGCAGAAATACAAAGCCTCTGCTCCATTGGCTCGCCCGTTCCCGAAGTGCTACGCTGAGCGTCCAAGACTACCCTATTCCCGCATGAGGACGCACTCTGATCCAGCGCAACGAGTCACGGAACTGCGCGCCGAAATCGCGGCGCATAACAGGCGCTATTATCAGGAGGCCGCTCCCACTATTTCCGATCGCGAGTACGACGCCCTCTACCGCGAACTCGCCGACCTCGAAGCGGCGCATCCCGAGCTCGCCAGCACTGCCTCGCCCACGCAAAATGTCGGCGGCGCGCCCTTGGCGGAGTTTACCCAAATCCGGCATCAGGTGCCGATGCTCAGCCTGGACAACACGTATTCGGAGGAGGAAGTCGGCGAGTTCTACCGGCGGGTGCAAAAGGCGCTGCCGAACCGCGAGGTGCCAGTCATCATCGAGCCGAAGATCGACGGCGTCGCCGTGTCGCTTTTCTACGCCGGCGGAGCCCTGCAATACGCCGCCACGCGCGGCGACGGTGTGACGGGCGACGACATTACGCAAAATGCGCGCACCATCCGGACGATTCCGGCCCAGCTCAAGGGCAACGTCCCCGCCAAGTTGGAAGTACGCGGCGAGGTCTACCTGCCCAACGACGGGTTTGCCCGCATGAACGAGGCGCGCGCTGAAGCCGGCCAGGCCGTTTTCGCCAATCCGCGCAATGCCGCCGCCGGTTCGCTCAAGCAGCTCGATCCCGCCATGGTGGCGTCGCGGCCGCTGGCGTTCATCGCGCACAGCTTCGGCCTGTTGGAAGGCGCGGAGGTGCGTTCGCAATCGGAAATGTTCGCCTTGCTCGATGCGTGCGGCTTGAAGCGGAGCGAACGGCTTTGGACCGCCCAGACGGCGGAAGGCATTCTCGAGGCGATCCGTCAACTGAACGCCGTGCGCCACTCGTTTCCGTACGCGACCGACGGCGCCGTGGTGAAGGTGGACGATTTTGCGCAGCGGGTCCGCCTGGGCATGACTTCCAAGTCACCGCGCTGGGCCATGGCTTTCAAATACCAGGCCGAGCGCGCGGACACGCGGCTGCTCGACATCCAAATCCAGATCGGGCGGACCGGCGTGCTGACACCGGTGGCCCACCTCGAGCCGGTCACCGTCAGCGGCACCAAGGTCGCCCGCGCCACCTTGCACAATGCGGAGGAAATCGCGCGCAAGGACATCCGGATCGGCGACATGGTGACGATCGAAAAAGCGGGCGAGATCATTCCGGCGGTCGTCGCGGTAAGAACGGATCTACGGACAGGCGCCGAGCGGGTGTTTGCGATGCCGGCGGAGTGCCCCGTCTGCGGGGCGCCGGTGGTGCAGGACCCGGCCGGCGTGGCCATCCGTTGCCAGAACCTGGCTTGTCCCGCGCAGGTGAAACGGCGGTTGCAGCATTTTGCCTCGCGTGGGGCCATGGACATCGAGGGGCTGGGGGAGGCGATGGTCGAGCAACTGGTCGGCCAGGGGCTGGTGCGCACGGTACCGGAGATTTATGCGCTGACCCAGGAGCAGTTGACGTCGCTGGAACGGATGGGTGAGAAGAGCGCGGCGAACCTGCTGGCCGGCATCGCGGCGAGCAAGGAACAACCCGTCTGGCGGCTCGTGCATGGCCTGGGCATTCTGCACGTGGGTGCGACGGGCGCGCGGGCGCTGGCGGGGCATTTCGGCACGCTGGACAAGTTGCTATCCGCCGGGCTGGAGGAGATTCGCCGGGTGCCGGATATCGGCGAGGTGGTGGGCCTGAGCGTGTTCGAGTTCGTGCAGAATCCGGCAAACCGCGAGAGCCTGGAGCAACTGCGCGCGGCGGGGCTGAATTTCGGCGAACGCGATCCCGCGCCCGCGGGCCCTGGTGCGGGCGGGTCGCCGTTGGCCGGGACGCGTTGGGTGATCACCGGGACCTTGAGCCAGCCGCGCGAGGAGATCGCGGAGCTGATCCTCGAACGCGGCGGCAAGGTGAGCGGCAGCCTGAGCAACAAGACGAATTTCCTGCTGGCCGGCGACGAAGCCGGCAGCAAACTGGAGAAAGCGCGGACGCTAGGGGTGAAGGTCGTCGCCGAGGCGGAGTTCCGCGCGATGCTTTAAGAGCGGAGCGGCAGAATTATCGGGCGGTGGGCAATGCCACTTTCGCGCTGCTGTTGAAGAGATCGTGGGGCGCCTGTGGCATCGGCGGGGTTGCACCCGGCAGATCGACTGCGAGGGCCTTGACTGTGATCTCCTGGTCACCCCGGCGCACTTTGATCGCCACCATCTCGTTGGCGGTCAGATAAAAGGACGCGTCTCGCAGATCGCCGAACCAGTGAATCTTCGTCTCGCCCACCTGCTCCAGAATATCGCCTGCTTTCAGTCCGGAATGGGCTGCCGGCGTATCGTCGTCGAGTTGCGCGACTTCCACCGCGCCATTCAAGTCACCGCTCACCGGCTGCACCGTCACCCCAATCCAGCCGGGCCGCGGTTCGCCGAAACGCAGGTAGTCCGCGCGGACTTTTTCGGCGGCCTGGATCGGCAGCGCCAGGCAACTGGCGCCATAGTCCAACCGGCACACCAGGATGCCAATGACCTCTCCCTTGGAGTTGAGCATCGGCGCGCCTTGTTCGCCGGACTGGACCGGAATGTTGGCGTGGATGTGAGTGGTCGTCAGCACGCCGGCAAACTCCTGGTCGAGCCCCGCGACCAACCCGAAGCTCGGACAGGCGGGCAGATCCATCGGGTACCCAACGGTAACCACGGGCGAGGCAATCTGGACATCTTGCGAGCGTCCGATCGGCAGATACGGGGTTGGCGCCGCCTGGATGCGCAGGAGCGCCACGCCGCTGCGGGGATCGGCCAACAACAACTCAGCCGGGTACCGTTTCTTGGCAAACTCGACGGTCAGATCCCAGGATCGCCCCGCCACGGCGTAATGCGTGTAAATGGTCCCGGCCGGATCGATCAGGAAACCGGTTCCGGAGTGCGGGCCGTAGCTATCGGTCGCCTGAATGCGCACCACGGCATCTTTCGTCTTGGCAAAAATGGCCGCCACTTCCTGGCTGATGGATTCAAACACCGCCGCATCGTGCCCGGCCTCGACCTCTCGATGGGCGGCGGTGGCGGCTGTGTCCGGAACCGGCGAGGCAGCGGCGGCCGGCGGCGAGGGCTGCTGGGCACGCGCCAGGGGCAGCAGTAAAAATAAGCCGCCCGCCAGGCGGACGAACAAACCGAAGGGTAGTGCCGGGAGTGCGGCCAGAGGAGAGCGCGCTAGCACCAGCCTAAAAGCTATTGGGCTGCCCATAGCTGGCAGGTTGGGAATCGAGCACGTACCGCGGGCTCGCGCCTGGATTGTACGAAGCGGCGGTCGGACGGGGCCGGTTGAAATCAAGCTCCGAAAGACGGAAAGCCGGCTTCGAAGCATAAAAATCGATCATCGGACGCGCCGCCACCCGCTGTGCGGCCGGCTGGTAGCCGCGGCTTCCGGCAGAGGCCACCGCCAGGGTACTCCCCACGGGCGAAGTGAGGATCCGCTCCGCGCTCACGCCGGCCACCACCAGGGCGAGCGCGCAACTGGCCGCGTAGGCATACTGCGGCAACTGAAAACTCGGGAGCGCGCCTTCGAGACGATCCAACGCCAGCCGCCAGAGCGAACGCTTGAGCAGTTCAGCGCGCTGCCGCTGATGAAATTCAAACAGAAAATCCTCGAAGTATTCCGGTGCAGGCGCTTCGTGACGCTTGAGACGCAGCAGGCGTTGCACATCGTTTAGATCATCCATAGCGAGTCAGTAGAAGGCCCTGCGGGAAGCAAAGCGAAGTGGAAAGGGTTAGCTGCGGAATTCTTCCAGGTAATTTTGCAACTGGCGGTGCGCGTAAAAAAGGCGGGAACGAACGGTACCTTCCGAAACTCCGAGAATTTTGCTGATTTCCGCGTGCGGCATACCCTGGATGTCGAACATCGTGACCACCATTCTATGCTCTACAGACAGCTTCATCATCGCCTCGTTCAATCTTCTCTGGAGCTCGGATAGGTTTGCCTCGCGCACGGGGTCGCTGCTGGCCGTGAGCTGGAGAAATTCCTTGTCGTTCTGAATGTTCAATTCGACGTCGTCCAGGCTCAGGCGAAAGCGCTTTCCCCGGGTCTTCAGGAAATTGATCGTCATGTTCTTGCCGATCTGGTGCAGCCACGTGTAGAAGCTCGATTTCCCGCGAAAACCGCCGATCGAGCGGTAGGCTTTTAAAAAAATTTCCTGCACGAGGTCGCGGGCGTCCTCGTTGTTGGCCGTCATGTGGTAGACCAGGCCATAGAGCCGGGCGTTGTAGCGCACGATCAGTTGATCGAACGCTTCCACGTCACCGGTTTGGGCACGGGCAACGAGGCTCTCGTCGCTTTCTTGCGCCGCTTCGTGGCTGGCTGCCTTGACCCGGTCCATGCTGGTGGACGGGCTTATACCAGCAGAGATCGGGAAAGGGAATGCGTAAGGCTGGACCATGGGGCGGCCAGGCAAGCTAGCACAGTTTCCACTGCCTACACTTCGAGCCGTTGCTCGAAATTAGAGAGCAGTTCGCAACCGCGTTTCGTCACCGCCACGACATCCTCGATGCGCACGCCGCCGAGTCCCGGGTAATACAACCCCGGCTCGATGGTAAACACCATGCCCGGCTCGAAGCTGCGCGTGTGCTGAAAACGCGGCTCCTCGTGCAAATCCAGCCCGAGACCATGCCCGGTCCCGTGAAAAAACCCGACGTGCCGGCCGGCGCGCAACTCGGTCGGGAAGCCTCGTGCGAGGAAGAGGCGATGGATGTTCTCGTGCAGTTTCTTGCCGTCCGCGCCTGCTTTCGTCGCCGCGATGGTCGTCCGCTGGCCTTCCTGTACCGTCAACCACAACTGGCGCTGGGCGTCCGTTGCCTGGCCTTTGACCACCGTGCGCGTGAGGTCACCGTAGTAACCGGTGGCGCTATGCCGCGGAAAGATGTCGATGATGATCAACTCGCCGGCGCGCAAGGGGCCGCTGCCGCGCTCGTGCGGATCGCAGGCCTGTTCGCCGCCGGCCACGATGGTGTTGGCCGCCGCCCCGCCCTGATAAAGAATGGCGCTGTCGATCTCGGCGCGCAGCCGCTCCGAAGTCAGGGTCGACCCGCCCCAGGTCAATTCGGTTCCTCTGGGCGCTTTCTTGCCGCCGGCCGCCTTGGCGGCGCGCAAGACATCCAACCCGCGCGCCATGCCGGTCTGGGTGATCTCGAGCGCCCGCCGCAACTGGGCCAGTTCCGTGGCGGTTTTGTGCAGACGTTGCGGCCAGAAGCCACCCTGGCGCGGCGGCTTCAATTGCACGCCCGCAGCCCCGAGTTCGAGACCCAGCCCAAAGGGGAAGTTGGCCGGCACGAGCGCCCGGCGAACGCGCCGTGATTTCAGAAAATGCGCCCAGATCTTGGGCAGGGTGGGGTGCGCCCCGAGGTCTGACTTATTCTCCCGTGCGTAGTCCGAAAGACTCAGTACTTCGTCGACAGCGGCGTGTTGCCGGCCGCGATCAACCTCCAGGTCACTGAGCAAAATCGTCGAGTGTCCCTGCTGCACGAGCAGCAAAAACGCGTCCGGCGCGAAGAAGCGCGAGCCATAGAGCATGTCAGCGCTTTCTTCGCTGGCGGCGATGATCAAGCGTGCCGGCTCACCCTTCGCCGGAGCGGAACGGGCCGGTTTGCTCTTCGCCACGGCAGCAGATTTCTTCATATAGTTAAAGGCCGGGATCGGGTGAGACGCACGGCGACGTATGCTGTATCCGGCAGGACGTACTTGCGCAACTCCACCTCCACGGACGCACAGGCGAATTGCGCCAGCACGGCGGCCGCAATCTCGCCGGCCAGCGTCTCGATCAAGTGCCGCGGCTCGGAGTCCGCCAAAGCCCGCACCAGCCGGCAAACGGCGGAGTAGTTGACGGTGCGATCGAGATCGTCGTTCAAATCGGAAAACCCGGGGATCGGCTGTAGCACCAGTGACACCGTCAGCCGCTGCGGCGTCGTGCGCTCGGCGGCGGTCACGCCGATGCGCGATTGCACCTCGAGCTGCGAGACGATGACGGTGTCGGCTGGGGTTGCTTCTTCATTCATCATCGATTGAAGCGGCCTTAGCCCAACCGGAAGCGTAGATCGCGCACCACACGCGCGCCGAAGCGGGCTTTCATCTTGCGGATAATCTCGGGTTTCCAAACGCGTTCCAATTCGAAGTGAATCGTCGGCTGGAGAACGCCAATATAAAGGATGCCGTCCTTGAGCCGGCTCGGCGCGGAATGCGAAGCGATAAACGGTCCCACGATTTCCGCCCAGGCCTGCAGCACCTCCGCTTCCTGCACCCGGGTACCCAGCCCGAGGCCCAGCATGGCCTTGGCCAGGGAGGCACTTAGGGCCTGCACACCGTCCAGGAGCGGCCGGGGTTCCGCGTAACCCCGCCATTCCGCCAGCGCCTGGCCGCGCAAAGAGGTAGCGGAGCGAGACCTGGCCATGGCTGCGAGCCTAGCCGAAGCGCGACGCGGTGCGAGCAATTTAGCACCCCTCACGTGGGCGCCTGGCCAGGCCAACGCCCTGCGTCAGGCGAACAACGGAAGCTGCTGCCCGCCCGCTCGCCGGAACGCGGCGGTCGACAGGTTCGGTCCCTGAATGGACAGACCCAACTGCGCGGCACGGACCCGCAGGAGATTGGAAATCTGTTCCGCATATTCGCCTTCGCCATGCATGCGCGCGCCGAATTCCGCGCTGTTGAGCTTACCGCCGCGGACGGCCCGGATGCGGGCCAGGACCCTCTCCTTCTTGAGGGGGAAATGCACGTCGAGCCAGGCGCTGAAGAGATCGCTCACGCCATACGGCAGCCGCAGCATCGTCCAACCGGCATACTTCGCCCCGGCCTCGGCGCCGGCCGAAAGAATGGCCGGCCCTTCGTGATCGGTCAGGCCCGGCAGGATCGGCGCGACCAACACCCCGACCGGCACTCCGGCCTCCGCCAATGCCCGCACCGCCGCCAACCGGCGCTGGGGCGAAGAAGCCCGGGGCTCCATTTTCTTCGCCAGCTCCGGATCGAGAGTCGTGATCGAGAGGTAGACCATCGCGGCGTTGTCGTGGGCCAGGTCAGCCAGTAAATCGGCGTCGCGCGTGACGCCGTGGCTCTTGGAGACCACCCCGACCGGGTTGCGAAATTCCGCGAACACTTCCAGGCAACCGCGTGTGAGCCGCAACCGGCGCTCGGCCGGCTGGTAGCAGTCGGTGACGCCGCTCATTGCGACGACGCGCGGCCGCCAGCGCGGGGAGGAAAACTCCGCGCGCAGCAGCGCCGGCGCGTCGTGTTTGACCATGATCTTGGTCTCGAAATCCTGCCCGGCGCTGAAATCCAGAAATTCGTGTGTCGGCCGCGCGTAGCAGTAGATGCACCCGTGTTCGCAGCCGCGGTACGGATTGATCGAGGTGTCGAAGCCGACGTCCGGGCTGTCGTTGGAGGCCAGGATGGCCCGGGTGCGGTCGGGGATGAGCTGGGTCAACGGCGAGAGCGGCTCCTCGTCGAAATCCTGCGCCGCGGCAGCTGCGGCGAGCGCCTCCGGGTCCGGTTCGTAGCGCAGGCGGGCGAAGCGGTTATCCGGGTTGCCCGGTGCGCCGCGGCCAGGTTGGGGAGAGAGATGCAAGGCGCGACTCTCGCCTAAATCCCGCCCGAGTTAAACCCCGTCCGACCCAATCGCCTCGACCGGACAGCCTTCCATGGCTTCGCGGCAGAGATTCTTTTCCTCGTCGGTCTCGGGCTGCTTGTAGACGTAGGAGTGGCCGCCGTCATCATTGCGGGTAAAATTCGCGGGAGCGGTCTCCCGGCAGAGATCGCAATCGATGCACTGGTCGTCGACGTAAAACTCGCCGCCGGTGTTCTCGGAGTACTTGTTGGCTAGATCGGCCATAAATTCAGGGTTGGGCGCAAAACTTAGGTGCGCACCCCTCCATTGCAACGTTTTTTGTGCACGCGAACTTCCTGGCAGATTTTGCTGGGGCAGCATTTGTGCTTTGGCCTAGCCTGACTCCCTTGGATCTCCAGCCGCCTAATCCCGCCAGTCCGACCCACCCCGCCGGCAACGCGCCCGCCCCCCGGCGGGGGTTCTTCGGGCGGCTGCGGGGCGTGCGCCTCTGGCAATGGGCCTTGTTGCTTCTGCTGGCTCCCGTAGTCGCGGTTTTCAGCTACTACGCGCTCTGGGCGGGCACGTTTGACCTGAGCAAGCTCGGCGAAATGCCCCAGCGCGCCGTCGTCTGCGATATGGACGGCAACCCGTACAGCCGCCTGAGTTACAGCGGCGCGAATCGCACCGTCGTCAAGCTCGACCAGGTCTCCAAGAACTTCCTCGACGCCTTGATCGTGCGGGAGGATGCCCGCTTTTATTCGCATCACGGCGTCGATCCGCATGGCATTGCCCGCGCCGTGCTGCGTAATCTGCTGCGCCACCGGGCGGCGGAGGGAGCGTCCACGCTCACCCAGCAACTGGCGCGCAACAGCCTGCCGCTCGGCGGCAAGACGCTCAATCGCAAGATCCTGGAGGCGTTCGTGGCTGTGCGCATCGAGCGCCATTTCTCCAAGCAGCAAATCTTGGAATGGTACGTCAACCGCATCTTTTACGGGGCCGGGCTTTACGGGATCGAGACGGCCAGCCAGGCGTATTTCGGCAAGCCGAGCTCGCAACTCGACCTTTCCGAGGCGGCGTTGATGGCAGGCTTGATCCGCAGCCCCAACCGGTTCTCGCCGCTGACCAATCCGCGGGGCGCGGCGCAGGAGCGCGATACGGTGCTGGCGCGCATGGCGGAGCTTGGCGTCATCAGCCCGGCGCAGGCGGACGCTGCGGAGCGCGAGCCGATCAAGGTGGTCCATGCGCACCAAGGCGGCCAGCAGGAGAACTACGCCATGGAGGCGGTGGAAGACGAATTGGGCACCTTGCTCAACGAGGAACAGACCGGCGAGGGCGGCCTCAAGATATATACGACGATCGATCCGCAGCTCCAGAATCTCGCCACCCAGGAAGTCGAAACCCAGCTCGAACGCATCGAGAACCGCCCCGGCTATGAACACCCGAAGAAAGGCCAGAATAGCGGCCGGGACGACAGCGCAGGCACGGATTATCTGCAAGGCGCGCTGGTGGTAATCGACAACCGCACCGGCGCCATCCGGGCGCTGGTCGGCGGCCGCGAATACAAGAACAAGGCGTTCAACCGCGCCATGAGTCTGACGGGCGAAAACAATCCCGGCCGCCCGGTCGGCTCCACCTTCAAGCCCTTTGTCTATACGACGGCCTGGCAACGCGGCCTGCTGCCGGGCGCCAGCATCGACGACGGCGCCATCCAGCCCGGCGAAATCAAGGACGCTCCTAACTGGAGCCCAGCCAACTCCGATAGCACTTTCGGCGGCGTGCAACCGGCGGAAATCGGGCTCATCCGCTCGCGCAACACCATGAGCGTGCGCGTGGGCGAACTGGCCGGCTTGCAAAACGTGCGGGATACCGCGCAAGCCGTGGGTCTGGGAAACAACATCCCCGCGACGCCGGTCATCTTCCTGGGCGCATTCGAGACCACGCTCAAGAGTCTGACCGAAGCCTACAGCCTCTTTCCGAACAACGGTTTACGCCGGCCCTCCTACTTCATCGAACGCATCGACGACGTGGACGGCAACACCATCTACCGGGCCGCGCATGGCGAGACGCAGGTGCTCCAGCCCAGCGCCACCTGGCTGACGCATACCGTTCTGACGCAGGTGATCCAAAAAGGAACCGCCGCGGAGGCGAAATCGTTGGGCTTTACCAAGCCCGCCGGTGGCAAGACCGGAACGACGAACGATTTCAAGGACGCCTGGTTCGTTGGCTATACGACCAGCCTGACCTGCGGAGTCTGGGTCGGGTTCGACCATCCGCAGACGATCATGACCAAAGGCTATGGCGCGGCTCTGGCGCTGCCGATCTGGTGCCGGGTGATGGCCAAGGCGTCTCCGCAGCGCTATCCGGCGGAGACCTTCCAGCCGCCGGAGAAGCTGCAGCGTGTCCGCGTCTGCTCCTATTCGAATGAACTCGCCAATCAAGGTTGCGAGGCAGCCGGAAACGCCTACACCATTGATCTGCCGGTCAGCCGGGTGCCTCATGCCGTCTGCACGGAACACCAGGGCGCGCAGGAACTTATGCCGGGTCAGCCGCTCCTGCCGGGACAATCGCCCGCGCCGATGCCCACCCCGGAACAGCGCACGGATGCTTTGCCCAAACGCATTTTCCGATCCTTGGGCCGATTGTTCGGCCACTGAGCGCAATTTTTTTTATCTTTTCGGCCCCTGGGATGGCGCCTGGAAGGGTGCCCAACCGTTCGAAATATCTCCGGCTCAAGCAGCTATCGACAACCCCTGTTTTCCCTCGGTGGATAGCACGAAACTGTTTACATCTGGGAGGGTTTGATCAATAATGTCCTGTGGTGCTGCCCGCGGGTTAGCCTGCTAGCTCGGCGGCCAATTGTTCACAACCATCCTCCTCCCATCGTTTAACGTGATCCCCCGCCTAAACCTTCGCTTTTCGATTGCCCTCTGCGGCTTGCTGGCTACCGGTCTGATGCGCGACGCCGCCGCGCAGTCGAATACCTCGGTGCAGACCTTCTACGCGATCGGTCTGACGCATGCCATGAGCAAGCCGTACAACTTTACGGGACGCGTCTTTGAATTTGACGATACCGGGGAAGCGATTGCGAGCGCGACCCTGCTGCGCCGGCACACGGCCTTGACGGCGGCGCACGTGGTTTTTGATCCGACCACGGGTTTCGCCACAAATCTCTCGTTTAGCCGGGGCTTGTACGGCAACTACGTCCTTTCCAACCAGCAAGTTAGCGCCGTCAACGCCCTCAGCGGCTACCAGGCGGATGTCGGCACGACTGACGTGGAGACCCTCGCCGCTTTCGGCCGAGATCTTGGCTATATCTTGATCGACGATCCACCCGTGGATGGGGATTGGGGCGTATACGATCCGGATCCGACCCAGCTCACCAACAGCACCGGCCGCTTTATTTTGGGCTATCCGGGAGTGACTTTCGATGGGCGAACGATGGCCTACATCGTACCGCAATCGCCTTACGTGGAGATTGGGCCCGGTGCCACCGGCGCTTTCAACAACGATTTGTATGTGGCGGAGCCGGGCTTTAGCGGCGGGCCGGTTTATGCGCTGGTCAATGGCGCACAAGAAGTGGTGGCCGAACTGACCGCCGGTAATAGTGACACCACCGGTGAGTTCAATGTGGAGTCCGTCCGGGCGGTCGACAAGGAGGCAGCCAAGTTTTTACAAGACGCCGAATACGCCAACGGCCTCATCCGAAAGGTCAAGCTCACCGGTCCGACCGTCGCGGCGCGGGGAACCGGCTATACTTACACCGCCACGATCAAATTCACCGAGCCTAATCCGGACGGCTCGGCTGCGACGACGAATCGCTACCCGGAATTGAAGGTGGTGTCCGACAGCGCCGGGGTGGGGAAGGTGCCTCTGGTGGTGATTACCAAGATCTCCAATACCCAGTTCCAAGTGACTTACTCGCCGACTCTGCGCGCGGGATCGTTGGTAACCTTGAGCGTTCAGTACGATAAGAATTCGCCCGCGCCGAAGTCGACTTTGACCGTGCGACTGCAGTAGGCCGGCCGCTGCCGCGGTGGCCGGATCGTCGCGGGCAGGCCTAGCGAAGCGATGGAACGTCCCGTTCTCAGCCCATTAACGCGGCTCGGCATTTTCCTGTTGCTGGCGGGAGTGGCGATCATCTTCGGCCTGCTCGGCGTACTGAAGTGGCTGCCTGCGGGCAAACCGGGGCAGCAAACCATGCCCGCGAACGCTGCCGGCCAGCGGGGTGGCGCGAGTTCCCGGCCGACGAACGCGCTCGTGGTCCAGGGTCCGACCGTGGAGGAACTGGGCCGGTCGATTGCGGCGGCGTTGGCGGTGCTCAATGACCCCAACAACCCGAACAAAGCGCAGGCTTTGGCGGCTTTGCGGTCGGCCTTGGCCGGGGCCGATCCGAAAGTGGCGCTTGCGGCCATTCGCCAGTTCTTGCAGACGGGGCAGGACGGCAAGACTGGCTTGAGGTTCAAAGTCGGGGAGGGCGGCGTGTTGGCCGAGGCACCCACTTTGCGCACGTTTTTGCTGGATCAGCTGGGCACTCTCAGTACGGAGGCGAAGACTTCGGATGCCGCCGACGTCGCGCAGGAGATCCTGGGGTCGAAGACTTCCGCCGACGAGTGGGCGTTGGCGCTGCGCAACATCGCCTGGGCCGATCCAAACGGCTCGAAGACGCTTCTGGCGGCCAAAGCACGGGAGATGATCGGATACCAACCCTGGCAGCAAAACCCGAGCGGCGGTTATTTGGAGGCCTTCGATGTCGCCGCGTATTCCGGGGACGCGAGTCTGGTCGGCGACCTGGCTCCGTTGGCAAAGACGGCGACCCCGTTGCAGCGTGCCGCCGAAATAGCCCTAGAGCGGTTGAGCGCGCTGGCGCCGGCCCAGGTGTCCAGTTACCTGAACGCCAACCCTGGAGTGTTGGCGGACCTGCCCTTGTTGCGCGCCGATTACATGGGCAACGTGGACCTGTCGGATCCGGCGCAGGAAGCGCAGGCGGAGGCGTACTTGCGGCGCTCGGACGTGACCGAGGCCGAAAAGGAGAAATTCCTGGCCCGCCTCGCCACTCCGGCCGGCTTTGTCTCAAATAACCTGCTGACGCCGCCCGACATCGCCACGACGTCGATTTTTGCCCATCGGACGACGGTGAATCAGGCGGCGAGCAGTTGGCTGGCCTCCGGTGCGTTCCCGGCGTTGGCGGTTCCTTTGCAAACACTTGTCCAGAACACCGCGCCCAAAACTGGCGGCGGGTAGCCGCCGCTCATGCGAAAGGTAGGGATCGCTCTCCGAGCGACTCCGTGACTGTCAGGGGATTCTCACTAATCCGCAGCGGCCCCCCGCCGTCTCAACGGCTCCCAGACAGCTTCGGAGTCGCTCGGAGAGCGATCCCTACCTTTTTTGGAGCCGCTTCGCGGCGGATTGCCGTTATGCACCGGGTAGCGCGCTCCGGCAGAGCGGCTCCAGCACAGCCCAGAGCGTATCCGCGATGAGCCGGTGGCCTTCCGCCGTCGGGTGAATCTGGTCCCGCTGATTGTAGCGCGGGATGCCGCCGACGCCCTGCAATAAGAACGGCAGCAGCGTCGAGCCCGGGTTGGCCTTGACCAGGTCCGGGTACGTCTGCGCGAACTGTGCCACATACTCCGCGCCGAAGTTCGGCGGCATCTGCATTCCCGCCACCACCACACGCACTCCGGGATTGCGTGCCTTCACGCGATCGATAATCCCCTGCAGGTTGCGGCGGGTATCTGCAGCCGGCAGGCCGCGCAAGCCATCGTTGCCGCCGAGTTCCAGCACCAGGATGTCGATCGGCTGGCGCATCGCCCAATCGATCCGGCGCAACCCGCCCGCGCTCGTATCCCCGCTGAGGCCGCCGTTAACGACTTTGAAATTGAGGCCGGCCGCGTCGAGACGCTGCTGTATCAGCGCCGGAAAAGCTTCCGTGGAGGCGTCGGCAAGACCGTAACCGGCTGTCAGGCTATCGCCGAAGAACAGGATCGTGCGTTTCGGGGCGCCGGCTGCGGGTGGGGTACCGGCCGCTTGGCCGCGGGAGAGTGGCGAGGACATGCAAGACAAGATGAGCCAAGCCGCGGCAACGCCCGTGGCAGTGGCGCGGCCCAGCCGGCGCAGGCTTGGAGGAAGGGGCATGCGGGCACTATCGACGCGCGTCGGGGATTCGTAAATCGGTAGAATGGCGGCTGAGCCGAAGCGCTAGCCGCCCGCTGCCGTTGCGTGACGGCATCGTCACAATTCTCATTTTGCGGCTTACCCGTGTTTTCCGCCAAAAACCCGTCTCCAATCTACCAGAACACAAAGTATGCATTTTCTCGGACAATCACTCGCCGCCGGTCAGAGTTTTTTTCTGGTGCTCGCGGTCGCACTCGCCCTCGGTTTCGAGTGCGTCAACGGCTTCCACGATACCGCCAACGCTGTCGCCACCGTCATCTACACGCATGCCTTCCGGCCCTGGATGGCGGTCATTTGGTCGGGGCTCTGGAATCTCATCGGCGTGCTGACGAGTTCAGGCGCGGTGGCTTACGGGGTGGTGGCGCTGCTGCCGGTGGAGCTGGTGCTCAATGTCGGGTCTGCGGCAGGCTTCGCCATGGTTTTCGCGCTGCTGATCTCCGCCATCATTTGGAATCTCGGCACCTGGTACATGGGTTTGCCGGCCAGCTCCTCGCATTCGCTGATCGGAGCGATTGTCGGCGTCGGGCTGGCGAACTCGATGATGGCGCCGGGGCACTCCTTTGGGGAAGGCGTCAATTGGGGCAAAGTCGGCGAGACTTTCACGGCGTTGCTGGTCTCGCCGATCATCGGCTTTGTCTGCGCGGGCGCGATGTTGCTTTTGCTTAAGGCTTTCGTCAAACAGCCGGACCTGTTTCAGGCTCCCGAAGGCGAGAAGCCGCCGCCGCCCTGGGTGCGCGGACTCCTGGTGCTGACGTGCACCGGCGTCTCCTTCGCCCACGGGTCCAACGACGGCCAGAAAGGCCAGGGATTGCTCATGCTCATTCTCATTGGCGTGCTGCCGGGTACTTACGCCCTGCAAATGCAGTCCGGCGCGCAAACGATCCAGGCTGTGGTGACCTCGTCGCAGCAGACCAGTGACGCGCTGGGCAAGAAATCGCCCGGCGTCACCGTCTCCAACGTGGATGCGGACAAGCTGCTCTCCGACTACATCAAGAGCGACGGCAAGTTCAGCGCCCAGACTTTTCCGGCCTTGGCGGAGAAGACCCACGCCGTGTACGAAAAGCTCAATGGCAAGCAGTCGTTCAGCGACATTCCCGTCGAGCAGCGCCGGGCGGTGCGGACGGACCTCTATCTGGCAAGTTCCGCCTTGGGCAAGGCGGCCAAGTCCGGTCAGTTCAGCGATCCGAAGGAGAAAGCGAGCGCCCTGGCGTACGGCGCCCAGGCGGACAAGCTGACCAAGTACATCCCGCTATGGGTGAAGGTGGCGGTCGCGTGTGCGTTGGGCTTCGGGACGATGATCGGCTGGAAGCGGATCGTCGTGACGGTGGGCGAGAAGATTGGCAAGAGCCACCTCACGTATGGGCAGGGGGCGTCGGCGGAACTGGTGGCAATGGGGACGATCCTGGCGGCGGACCGGTTCGGGTTGCCGGTGAGCACGACCCACATTCTGAGCAGCGGAGTCGCGGGCACGATGGCGGCGAATCACTCGGGGCTGCAGAAGGAGACCTTGCGCAATATTTTGCTGGCCTGGGTCCTGACGCTGCCGGTCTGTGTGCTGTTGGGCGCGGGACTCTTCGCGTTCGGCTTGTTCATCGTGTTCAACGTGCTGGGGCTGCATTAGCGCGTGGCGCTACGCGCCTTCCAGTGGCGAGTTCTGCCGGCGATAATTGCCCACGAATTTTTCGCGGAAGGCCGGGAATGTCCCCGCATCCAGGGCCGCGCGCGTTTGCGTTAGCAGGTTCAAGTAGAAGTGCAGGTTGTGCAGCGACACGAGCCTTAAGCCGAGAATCTCTTCCGCCTTGAGCAGGTGGCGCAAATAACCCCGGCTGAACTCCCGGCAGGCGGGGCAGACGCAGCCCGCCTCGATCGGCTGCTGGTCGCTGATATACGTGCTGTTGCGTAAATTCAGCGTGCCGGCGGCGGTGAACGCCGTGCCATTGCGGGCGATGCGCGTCGGCAGCACACAATCGAACATGTCCACGCCGCGCGCGATCATCTCCAGCATTTGCGGCGGAGTGCCGAGCCCCATGGCATAGCGCGGCTTGTCCGCCGGCAGGAACGGCTCACTGCGTTCCACCGCCAGCATCATTTCCTCTTCGGGCTCGCCGACGGAGACACCGCCGATCGCGTAGCCGTCGAATTCCAGGGCGGTTAGTTCCCGCGCACTGCGTTCGCGGAGGTCTGCAAACGTGGCGCCTTGCACGATGCCGAAGCGGAGTTGCGCCCGGCCGGTTGTCTCACTGACTGGATGCGCCGCGGCCCAGTCGCGGCAGCGCCCGGCCCAACGCAGCGTCAGTTCGAGCGACTTGGCGGCGTAATCGTGTTCGCAGGGGTAAGGCGGGCATTCATCGAATGCCATGTTGATGTCGCTGCCGAGCACCGATTGAATTTCCATCGCCGTTTCGGGACCGATGAAAGTGGGCGTGCCGTCGAGGTGGTTTTGGAAATGGACGCCTTCTTCGGTAATGCGCCGAATCTTGGCCAGCGAGAAGACCTGGTAGCCGCCGCTATCGGTCAGGATGGGTCCATCCCAACGCATGAAGGCGTGCAAGCCGCCGAAGTGGCGCAGCACGTCGAGACCGGGCCGAACGTACAGGTGGTAGGTGTTGGCCAGGATGATCTGCGCCTGCAAATCGCGAAGTTCCGCCGGGCTGACGGCCTTGACGGTGCCCTGCGTCCCGACCGGCATGAAGATCGGCGTTTCGATGACCCCATGCGCCGTGGTCAACCGCCCGCGGCGCGCGCGGGAGGTTGTTTCCTGGTGGAGGAGTTCGAACATTTAACGCGCTTCGCGCGTTAATACGCCGCTTGCGGGCCCTTCAAATTCTTCGTTCCGATCCAGGGCATCATGCCGCGTAAACGCGAGCCTACCTTTTCAATCGGATGCTTCTCGCCGGCTTTGAGCAAGGCCGTGTAATTCTTGCGCCCGGTCTTGTGCTCGTTGATCCAGTTCTTGGCGAACTTGCCGTTCTGAATCTCCTTGAGCACCCGGCCCATCTCCTTCTTGACTCCTTTGTCGATAACGCGCGGGCCGCTCACCACGTCGCCGTATTTGGCCGTCTCGGAAATGGAGAAACGCATGCCGCTGATGCCGGCTTCATTAATCAGATCCACAATGAGTTTCAACTCATGCAGGCACTCGAAGTACGCCATCTCCGGCTGATACCCTGCTTCCACCAGCGTCTCGTAGCCCGCCAGGATCAGCGCCGTGGCGCCGCCGCAAAGCACCGCCTGCTCGCCGAAAAGATCCGTCTCCGTCTCCTCCTTGAACGTCGTCTCAATGACTCCGGCGCGCGTGCCGCCGATCCCCTTGGCCCACGCCAACGCGATCTTCTTGGCCTGCCGGCTGGGATTCTGAAAAATCGCGATCAACGCCGGCACGCCTTTGCCTTCGACGTACTGCCGGCGCACGATGTGCCCGGGGCCTTTCGGCGCCACCATGATGACGTCGACATTCTCGGGCGGCACCACTGTCTTAAAGTGAATCGCGAACCCGTGGCTGAAGAGCAGCGTCTTGCCTTTGGCCAGATGCGGCGCGACGTCCTGCTCGTAGACCTCGGCGATCTTCAGATCGGGCACCGCCATGAAGATGACGTCGGCTTCCTTAACGGCTTCCGCCGTATCGAGAACCGCCAGGCCTTTTTCCGCCGCCACCGCGCGCGATTTGCTCTCTGGGTATAGGCCCACCACCACGTTCATGCCGCTATCCTTCAGGTTGAGCGCATGGGCATGACCCTGCGAACCGAACCCGATGACGGCACAGGTCTTGGCGGCGAGGACTTTCAGGTCGGCGTCTTTATCGGTGTAAACTTTGGCGGGCATGGCAGGGAGTGGGAGAGGTAAACGGTGGGAGTGAATGGATAACAACAGGAAAGCTTAGCCCTCGGCGCCGGCAGGGTAGGACTTGTCGGCGGCTTGCCGCGACATGGCCACCTTGCCGGTGCGGGTCAGATCGCTGATGCCGAAGTTTTGCATCAGCCGGATGAATTTGTTGATCTTGCCCTCATGACCGGTGACTTCGATCAGGAAATTCGTGTGCTGCACGTCCACGATCTTGGCGCGGAAAATGTCGCAAATCTGCATGACTTCCGAGCGGGAACCGGAGTCGACTTTCACGCGCATCAGGACCAGTTCGCGATCCACGTATTCATCGTCGTGGAAATCCTGGATCGAGATGACGTCGACCAGCTTGTTGAGCTGTTTGGTCACCTGCTCGAGCACCGCATCGTCGCCGCGCACGACGATGGTCATGTGCGACGTGTTTGGGTCCAGGGTGGGCCCCGCGTTGAGGGTATCGATGTTGAACCCGCGCCCGCTGAACATCCCGGCGATGCGCGCCAGCACGCCAAACTTGTTTTCGACGAGCACGGAAAGAGTATGGCGCATGGCGGGTTACAGCAAAGATTGCGGGGCGGGAATCGTCCGGTGATTTAGACCTTCCGTCAAACCTTAAAATGACCTTAGATCGGCGCCGCGCATGACCCTTCTTATTCCGCCGGGCGAGTTCCAGGCCTACATTTTCGATTGCGACGGCACCCTGGCCGATACGATGCCGCTGCACTATCGGGCCTGGGTGGCGGCGGTCGAGCCGCTGGGCTGCGACTTCCCGGAGGAGCTCTTTTACTCGCTCGGGGGCGTGCCGGCGCCGGGCGTGATCGAGTTCTTGAACCGGCGCTCCGGCCTGGCGATGCCGGTGGCGGAGACGGCCGCGCACAAGGAGGCGTTGTTCGAGGAGTTGATCCCGCAGGTGCGGCCGATCCCCGAGGTGGTCGCGTTCGCGGAGAGTATGCTGGGGCGGTATCCGTTGGCCGTAGCTTCCGGCGGGCTGAAGCCGCTGGTCCTGGCCACGCTGGAGGCGCTCGGCATCCGGCAATATTTTCAAGCCGTCGTGACGTACGAAGACGTGGTACACGGCAAACCCGCGCCGGACACGTATCTGGAGGCCGCGCGGCTCTTGGGCGTGGCGCCGGCGGGATGCCTGGTCTTTGAAGACACGCCGCTGGGGATTGAATCGGCGACCGCTGCCGGCATGCAGAGCGTACTGGTCGCGAGCGGCCCGGTGGTGACGCTGGCGGTGTAGCCTACTTCTGCGACATGCTGGCGTGGTATTCCTGCACCGTCCGCACCGCCAGCCCCTTCGTCTGCAAGGACCGGATGCCGTTCACGCTGGCGGCGGCGGCGCTCAAGGTCGTCATGATCGGCACGCGGTAAGCCACCGCGGCGCCGCGAATCTTCACCTCGTCCTGGCGCGGGCTTTTGCCGCTGGGCGTATTGATGATGAACGCGATCTCCCCGTTCTTGATCATGTCCAGCACGTGCGGGCGGCCCTCGTTCAACTTGAAAAGCTTCTTGACCGGAATGTCCTGCGCCGCCAACGCCGCCGCCGTCCCACCGGTGGCATACAAATGAAAGCCGAGTTCCACGAATTCCCGCGCCAACGCCACGGCTTGCGGTTTATCCGCGTCCTTGACGCTGATGAACAAATTCCCGCTTCGCGGCAGCGGTGAACCCGCCGCCATCTGCGACTTCGCGTAAGCCAGCCCGAGATCGTCGTCGATGCCCATGACCTCCCCGGTGGATTTCATCTCCGGCCCGAGGGTGATGTCCACGCCCGGAAACCGCACGAAAGGGAACACCGCCTCTTTGACGCTATGATGCCGGGGCGTGATTTCCGCGGTAAAGCCGAGATCGGCGAGCTTGCGCCCGGCCATTACCTTCGCCGCCAGCTTCGCCAAGGGCACGCCGATGGCCTTGCTCACAAACGGAATGGTGCGCGAAGCCCGCGGGTTGACCTCGAGTACATAGACCTGCTCGTCCTTGACGGCGAACTGCACGTTCATCAGGCCGCAAACCTCCAATTCGCGCGCCAGGGACTTGGTCGCCCGGGCGATGGTCTCGCGCACCTGGCCAGACAAGGAAAACGACGGAATGACGCACGCGCTGTCGCCGCTGTGAATGCCGGCCTGCTCGATATGCTCCATGATCGCCCCCAGGACGATCGTTTCGCCGTCGCTCAGGCAATCCACGTCCACTTCGGTTGCATCCTCCAAAAAGCGGTCCACCAGGATTGGGCGCTCCGGGCTGACCGCGATGGCGTTGCGCATGTAACGCCGCAGATCGTCTTCCGCGTAAACGATTTCCATCGCCCGCCCGCCCAGCACGAACGACGGCCGCACCAGCACCGGATAGCCGATCCGGGTCGCAATGGCGGCCGCCTCATCCGCGTTGACGGCCGTACCGTTGGGCGGCTGGAGCAGACCAAGTTTCTCCAGTAGCGCCGCGAAGTGTTTGCGGTCTTCCGCCAGCTCGATGCTGCGCGGCTGGGTGCCGATGATGTTGACGCCGTTTTCCTGCAGGGCCGCCGCCAGGTTCAGCGGCGTCTGGCCGCCGAACTGCACGATCACGCCCCAGCACGCCTCGCGCTCGTAGATGTTCAGGACGTCTTCGAGCGTCAAGGGCTCGAAGTACAGTTTGTCGCTGGTATCGTAATCGGTCGAAACGGTCTCCGGGTTCGAGTTGACCATGATCGTCTCGAAGCCTTCCTCCTTGAGCGCGAAGGCCGCGTGTACGCAGCAGTAGTCGAACTCGATGCCCTGGCCGATGCGATTCGGCCCGCCGCCCAGAATCATGATTTTCTTGCGGTCCCCGCCGCGGGTCTCGTCTTCATCGCCGTAGGTCGAGTAATAATAGGGCGTATACGCCTCGAACTCCGCCGCGCACGTGTCCACCAGCCGGTAGGTGGGGATTACGCCCGCGGCGCTCCGGCGCGCGCGGATGTCCTTTTCCGTCACACCTGGGCCGGAAAGATGCGCCAGTTGCCGGTCGGAAAACCCCAGTTTCTTGGCCCGGCGCAGGGGAATATTACCAGGGTCAGCCTGGTAGCGCTTCTCCTCGTCAACGAGCTGCCGCAAATTCTGCAAAAACCACGGGTCGATCCGCGTAAGTTCGTGGATTTCGTCCATTGAAAAACCCGCCAGCAGCGCGTCGCGAATCGAGAAAATGCGCTCCGCGTTGGGGATGCTCAAGCGCTGTTGGATCGTCTCGCGGTCCCAGTCCCCGTTGGCGAGCTTCGGGAACTGATCCTTCCCGTCCGCGCCCAGGCCAAACCGGCCTGTCTCGAGGGAACGGAGTGCCTTTTGCAGCGCCTCCTTGAACGTCCGCCCAATGGCCATGGCCTCGCCGACGCTCTTCATTTGCGTGGTGAGGACGCTGTCCGCCTGCGGGAATTTTTCGAACGTGAACCGCGGCACCTTCACCACGCAATAGTCGATCGTGGGCTCGAAACTGGCGGGGGTCTCCCGCGTGATGTCGTTTTTCAGTTCGTCCAGCGTGTAACCCACCGCTAACTTCGCGGCGATCTTCGCGATGGGATAACCCGTCGCCTTCGACGCCAGCGCCGAGGAGCGCGACACGCGCGGATTCATCTCGATGACGATCATGCGCCCGTTGCGCGGATTGACCGCAAATTGAATATTCGAGCCGCCCGTTTCGACGCCGATCTCACGGATGACCGCGAACGAGGCGTCGCGCATGAGCTGGAACTCCCGGTCGCTCAAGGTCTGGGCAGGCGCCACGGTGATCGAATCGCCGGTATGCACGCCCATCGGGTCGAAATTCTCGATCGAGCAAACGAGCACGCAGTTGTCCGCGCGATCCCGCATCACCTCCATCTCGAACTCCTTCCAGCCCAGAAGCGATTCCTCGATCAAAACCTCGCTGACCGGCGACAGGTCCACCCCGCGGCAGACGATTTCCTCGAACTCCTCGCGATTGTACGCGATCCCGCCGCCGTGGCCGCCGAGGGTGAACGCCGGCCGGATAATCAGCGGGAACGTGCCGATCTCCGCCGCCACCCGGCGCGCATCGTCGAGGTTGTGCGCGACGCCGGACCGCGCCACATCGAGGCCGATCTTGAGCATGGCGTCCTTGAAAAGCTGGCGATCCTCACCCTTGGCGATGGCCTCCGCGTTGGCGCCGATCAATTGCACGCCATACTTCTGCAGGATGCCGCCGTGCCACAGGTCCATGGCGGCGTTTAGGGCCGTCTGCCCGCCGAGCGTCGGCAGGACGGCGTCCGGCCGCTCGCGCGCGATAATTTTTTCGATGACCTCGACCGAAATCGGCTCGATGTACGTCCGGGAGGCGAACTCCGGATCGGTCATGATGGTGGCGGGATTCGAGTTGAGCAGGACGACCTCGTACCCTTCTTCGCTGAGCGCCTTGCAGGCTTGCACGCCGGAGTAATCGAACTCGCAGCCCTGCCCGATAACGATGGGGCCGCTGCCGAGCAGGAGGATTTTCTTGAGAGCGGGATTTCTAGGCACAGCGGGACGGAAAGTTTGCCCTCCTAAACGCTAAACGCGAGGAAAACACAAAGTTTTCCGGCAGAAAAATGTGGCTGGCCAGCGGTTTGTCAGGCTCAGCGCAGGCCCGGCCGCCAAGGAGTCGAAAGCTGCCCGATAATTCACCGAGATTCTGCTTTCCCTGCGCTTGGTTTGTTCCTAGAATCGTGGTCTTTATGATCGAACTTGAAGTCTACGCCGCGGGAGTTCGTGATCTGGACAAGATCATGCAGCTCGATCATCTGCTCGAGGCAGTGCCCGGCCTGCGCTACAAAGTCGATAGCAACCATGACATCGTGTACATGGAGTTTGAAGAGCCGGTCAGCATGACGAGTTCCGCCGTGCGCGAGACCTTCGGCAAGATCAATCTCAAGGCGCGCTTCGTGGGAGCCGTTTCGGCCGATCTGCGGCCCAAGAGCAAGACCCAGCGCCTGCGGGTCTAGGAAAATGGCACCATCGGTGCCATCTTCCCGGCCATGCGCCGCTTGATCGCCTCTCTCGGCCACCTCGTCGTCCAATCGTGCAGCGGCCTGCTGGGCTATCTGGGCGGCCTGACGCTGCTGGCGTTCGATACCGCGCGGGCGGTCTTCCTGGCGAAGATCCGCTGGGGCATGGTTTTGCGCCAGGTGGTGGAACTCGGCTTCCGTTCCCAGCCGGTCGTCATGATCACCGGCGGTTTCACGGGCGCGGTCTTTGCGGCACAGACGTTTTTCCAGTTTCGCGTGCTGGGGATGGAATCGGCCGTGGGCGCGGTCGTTTCCGTTTCGATGTGCCGCGAGTTGGGTCCGGTCCTGACTGGTCTCATGCTGGCCGGCCGCGTGGGCGCGTCGATGTCGGCGGAAATCGGCACCATGAAGGTGACCGAGCAGATTGATGCCTTGCGGGCACTGGCGGTTTACCCGGTCGATTACCTGGTGGTGCCGCGGGCGCTGGCGATGCTGATATCCGTCCCGCTGCTGACGGGGGAATGCATTGGTTTCGGCATGCTGGCCGGGTACTTCGTCGGCGTCGACATGCTGGATATCCAGGGGCCGTACTATATCGCGAACATGATCAAGTTCATGACCGCGAAGGACGTTTTAATGGGGCTGATCAAGGGACTCGTCTTCGGCATGCTGATTGTTTTTATCAGTTGCTACGAGGGGCTGAACGCACGGGAAGGCGCGGTCGGCGTCGGGCGCGCCACGACGGAGGCGGTGGTAACCGGTTCCCTGGCGATCTTGATCTCGAATTTCTTTCTGACAATGTGCCTGAACATCTTTTTCCCGGGCGGCGTTTGATGACGGCCACCGACTCGACCGCGCCCTTCCTGCAGGTGCACGGATTGTTTAAACGCATCGGCAGCCAGGAGATCCTGCGCGGAGTGGATCTCGAGGTGCCGGCGGGGCAGACTCTGGCTATCATCGGCCGCAGCGGCGGCGGTAAGAGCGTCTTGCTCAAGCACCTGATCGGCCTGTTGCGCCCGGATGCCGGTGAGATCCTGGTGGAAGGTCAGAACATCATCGGGTTGACCGAGCGCCAATTGGGCGCGATCCGGCGCAAGGTGGGCATCCTCTTCCAGCACGGAGCGTTGTTCGATTCCATGAACGTGGAGGACAACGTGGCGTTTCCCTTGCGCGAAAGCGGGGAACACAATGCGGCCCGCGTGCGCGCCCGGGTGGCCGAGGCGCTCGAGGTGGTGGATCTCGACGGCCAGCAGAAGAAGATGCCGGTTAGCCTGAGCGGCGGCATGAAAAAGCGCGTGGCACTGGCCCGGGCGGTCATCAACCGCCCGCAATGTATCCTCTACGATGAACCGACGTCCGGGCTAGACCCGGTGGTGAGCGATAGCATTAACTTACTGATCCGGCGTTTGCAGGAGCGTTTTGCGGTCACGTCGATCGTGGTGACGCACGATATGAAGAGTGCGTTCGATGTGGGAGATCGGATCGCGTACTTGAAGCTCGGCCGGATTTACTTCGAAGGCAGCGCCGCCGAGTTGCAGGCGTCTCCCGACCAGGATATTCAGGACTTCATCGCCGGCCGCAGCCGGCCGCAGGAAGTCGATCGTTTGTAGCTGAGGCAGCGTTGGCTGCCGGGTCGAAATTAAGGATATGGACGGCTCTCCGAGCTGTCCATACCTTTTTCTTGGAGCCGCTACGCGGCTATACGCGAACTGCCGCAGTTAAATTATGTGAGCCGCCGCCGGTGCCGCCGAACGGCGAGTCTTCGTAGCGCGCCAGCAAATCGGCGGGATCCTGGTAGAGGGCGAGGGCTCCGGCCCGCCGGAGATCGTCGGCGGGATAGCCGCCGCAGAGCATTGCCACGGTGGCAATGTCGATTTTGCCGGCCGCCTCGATGTCATAGGCCGTATCGCCAATCGCCACTACTTCCTGGGCGGAAACGCGTTCCAGCCTGCCCAGGGCGGCCGCGAAAATGTCCGGGTGGGGCTTGGACTGGGCAGCATCATCGCTCGAGGTTTTGACCTCGACGAGATCCTCAATCCCCAGAATCTTCAGGTAATTCTCCAGTTCTTCCCGCTTGGCCGAGCTGGCGAGGGCGATCTGCAAGCCATCGGCACGCAGGCGCTCGAAGAGCGGACGGACGCCGGGGAAAGGACGCACGCTCGGCAGCATCTTCTCCTGAAAAAGCTTGCTGCGCTCCGACTCCATCTCCTTGCCGAATTCCGCGATCTCTTCTTTGGAGAAGAACATCGGGAGCAAGGTGTCGCTGCCTTTGCCGATCTGCAGCCGGATCTTGTCGAGCGCGACGACGCGGCCGTGCCGCTCGAAAACCTCGCGCCAGGATTCCGCGTGGAGGTCGACGGAGTCCAGCAGGGTGCCATCGATGTCGAAGATGGCGGCGCGATATTTCATGGCGAACGCCCTTCCGCCGCGCTGCCGCCCTTTTCAACAGAAAAGGACGCCGCGGTCATCATTTGGTAACGCGGCCTCTGTCTCATGGGTTCAGGCCAGTGCCTAAATGTTCAACGTCTTGACGGTGCGATGAAAAACGGGTCGTCGCGCTGGAGACGTTGCGGGGGCTGCGCCGGACTGTCATGTTCCCTCCGGGCGGAGGGATGAAACCTGGCGGCCGGTGCAGCCGCGCCGCGGCTCTCGCCAACGCCCGTACTTTCAGCGATGTTCGACTGACAGGTCTCCCCCCATGCGCACCGTCGCTCCTTACGAGGTCAATCCGCGGCAGTTGCGCGCCTTGGTCCTGCTCCTGGCCCTGTTGCCGCTGGTGCCAACGGCTTTTGTCATCCGCTTTTTCTACGAGGAAGTCCGCACCGAGCGCGCCGAGGCGCGGGTCCGCGCCAAGGAGGTCTACCAGAAATTATTGACCGATCACCGAGCCACGCTAGCCAACGACACCTGGCAGCAAATTCCCAGGCTGGCGGGGGCCGACGCGGCCGACCCTTGGAAAGTGTTTGCGGCGGCGGATGCGGCGGACGCGGTCCTGGTGATCGGGCCACGCGGCAAGCTGGCTCTGCCCCCGGCACCGGCGGCCCCGGACAGCCCCATATTGGCCGCCAGGGAAACCGCGGCGTTGCAATTGAGCCGCGGCTTGCTGGACACCGGCCTGAACCGCATCCCGGTGACCAATGCCGCCCGGATGCGTTGGCGGTTCCTCTCGGAGACTCCCGAGCCGCTATTTGCACTGGTCGTGCCCACGGTGGCTACCGCTCCGGCGGTGCCCGCGTTTTTGCTGGTGACAACACGCCGCCATTTTTTGCACGAGATCGGCACGTTTTACCGCAAGCGGCTGGATGCCCGGACCCTGGTCCGGGTGATGGACGAAAACGGCGATGCCGTCAACCTGCCGGCTCCTGACGTCCAAACGCCTCCGGCCGGCGAGAAGTTGGCTGAGATGGCCTTGCCAGCTCCGCTGCCGGCCTGGCGAGTGCAAATTTTCAGCGTCGACGCGACGTTGGTCGAGGGGATCATGCATGACCAGATCGTTTCCTACACCCGGATCCTGGGCGCCATGTTGACGTTGACGGCCCTGATCGCGGCAGTGGCCGGCTGGACTTTGAGCCGGCGGATCGCCTTCAATGAACTGAGCAACGACGCCCTGGCGGCGGTCGCCCACGAGATGAAAACGCCGCTCTCCTCGACCCGGATGTTGCTCGAGACGCTGCTGCAGGGGCGTTACCAGGGCGGTGCCGCCCAGGTCGAGGAATACCTCCGGTTAATGGTGGGCGAGAACGAGCGGCTGGAGCGGCTCGTCAACGGTTTCCAAATGCTCGGGCGCCTGGAACACTCGCACCGGCGCGGGTCCGATTTGCGGCTGGTGCCCGTGCCATTGGCTGAAGTGATCGAGGCAGCCCGGGCGCAACTGGCGCCACGGTTGGAAGAGACGCAGCGGGAAGTGCTCGTCCACATCGCCGACCCGCCTCCCATCTGTCTGGCGGACCGGGAGGCGCTGACGGCCGCCCTGGTCAACCTGCTGGATAACGCCGTCAAATATTCGGAGCCGGGAACCCCGATTTCCGTCCGCGCCACTGCCGATGAGGACGGCATTTTGCTTGAGGTGGAAGATCAAGGCATCGGCATTCCGGCGGATGAGCAGGACAAAATCTTCGAGCGGTTTTATCAATCGGATCAACGGCTGGCGCGAACCTACGGCGGCTGCGGGCTCGGCTTGAGTATTGTGCAGTCGGTGGTGCGGTTGCACGGCGGCACGGTGGCGGTCCGGAGCACGCCCGGTCGCGGCAGCACGTTTACCGTGCGGCTGCCGCGCTCCGGGGGAACGGCGCCGGCGGTTGCGGTGGATAGCCCCCGGGCGTTCTCGTGGCTGCTCCGGCGGCGGCCTTCACACTGGTAAATTCACCGGCGCATGGAGACGGTCCTGATCATCGAAGACGACGCGGCGCTCTCCCGCGGGCTGAAGGATAATTTTGCCTTCCAGGGTTACACGGTCCTGCTGGCGGCGGATGGGGACAGCGGTTTGGCGGCCGCGGTCGACCGCCAGCCGGATTTGATCGTGCTGGACATCATGCTGCCGCGGATGAACGGCTACGAGATTTGCCGCCGGTTGCGCCGCGCGCGGGTGGCCACCCCGATCCTCATGCTGACTGCCAAGGGCGAGGAGTCCGATGTCGTGTTGGGCTTGGAACTGGGGGCGGACGACTACATGAAGAAGCCCTTCAGCGTGCGCGAGTTGCTGGCGCGGGCGGAGGCGTTGCTGCGGCGGCGCCGGCAGGCGGAGCCGGAGCGCTGGACCTTCGGGAGCTATGTGCTCGATGTGGCGGCCCGCACGCTGAACCGCGCGGACCAGCCGGTGGAGCTGTCGCCCAAGGAGTTCGCGCTCTTGCATTATTTCCTGCAACACGCCGGGCAGGCAGTGAGCCGGGATGAAATCCTCAACCGGGTCTGGGGCTACGATGTGAGCGTCACGCCGCGCAGCATCGATCGCTTCGTGGCGACCTTGCGGCGCAAGATCGAGAGCGACCCGCACCACCCGGAGTTCATCCTGACAGCCCGGGAGTTCGGCTACAAGTTCGTGCTCGGCGCCGGGTCCGCTTGAGGGCAAGGCCGAGGACTGTCAGGCCCAGGCAAGCCGATGTCCGCGCGTCCGGCTCCGGCACGCCGGTGACCGCAAACGATCCATTGCCGGTCAACTCCGGCTCGGTTATCGCGCTGTAGAAGCCGGGAGCCAGGAAGGTCTTGCCGCCATCGAGGGAAAGCTGCGCGATGGTCTCATTGCCAAGGAAATTGAGGTAAGCCGTGGCATTGCTACTCAGCAGGATCGTAGCGAAGGCGTTGAGCTGGGTGGGGTTGACCACTCCCGGGGCGTTGAGGTTCAAGACGGCGCCGCCGGCCACAATAACCGTCGAGGTGCCGCCGAGCGAAGCGTTTGCGCTCAAGGTCAGCATGCCCGCGGCGACCGTCGTGGTGCCCGTGTAGTTGTCAGCGCCGGAAAAGACCACCGTGGAGGTATCCGTGGTGCTAAAGGCCGTGTTATTGATGGTCAGGCTGCCCGTGCCGCCGATGGCGGCCGAGACGGTCAGAACGTTCCCGCCAGTGCCGGCATTGAGGCTACTGCAAGCGATGTTGCTGTTGGTGCCGGCGCTCAGCGTGATGTTGCCCGCCAGGGTATTGGTATTGGTCGTATTGGGACCGGGTGCGTATTGGAGGTAAGCGCCGCTGGAGCCGCTGCCCAGGAGCAGATGGCCAACGGTCTGCGTGCCGCCGTTGTCGCCCAGGAGCAGCAGTTTGCCGGCGGTGGTCAGGTCGCTCAAGGTGAGCGCGTCACCGCCGAAGGTGTTGCTGCTCGAGTCGGCGGGAGTGCGCAGAACGTAATCGGTCGAAACGTAATTGTTTCCCGCCGCCGGTGGCGTGCCCGCGCCGGAGCTGCCGAAATTCGAGCCGGTCGTAAAGCTGGACGTGCCGCTGGGATCATCGGCGGCCTGGTTAATGGTCGCGCCTCTTACCCATGAGCCGAACGTCGCCAGAAGAACGCATGCAGCCAGCCCGGGAGCGGCGACGCTGCGGCGGTGCATGGGGAAACAGAATAATTAAACCCGGCATAGACCAAGCCAAAAGTCGGACAAACCATCGCCCAAAAGAGGGACATATTATGGGCACCAGCGCGACAGCCCAGGGTTGCCGCCGCCGCGGCTTTCACTTCCCGACTGTTGTCGCCTTGCGTACCGTGGTATTCGGCGCGACCGGCGGGAACAGTTTCAGGTCGTTATCGAGATAGGTATTCACGTCGGGTGGTGTCAACGCGGTTTGCGGCAGGTCGGTGCGGTTGACTTGATCCAGGCTCAAGTCCGTCAGCCCGGCGGTGCCGTCGACGATATAGGGCGTCAGGAAGATGAGTAGTTCCGTCTTTTGATCGGCCTTGACCGTATGCCGGAACGCATAGCCGATCAGCGGAATATCACCTAGCAGCGGCACCTTGTTGATGGTCGAAGTTTGCTGCTTCTGCATCATGCCTCCGATCACAACCGTCGTGGAATCCGGCGTTACCACCACGGTCTCGGCGGACGTCTTGTTGATCACCGGAGCGTTGACGGTCGGCGAGATCGGGATGGTCTGGCTGGAGAGCGACGAGATCTCCGGCGACACGATCATTTCCACGGTCCGATTGGCGGTAATGAACGGAGTGACCCGCAGGATAATGCCTACGTCCTGATAGGACACCGTATTGATGGTTTGGCCGGTGTCGGTGATCTGGCTATTGGTAATCAACGGGATTTCCTGGCCGACCACCATGACGGCTTCCTGGTTATTGCGCGCCAGGATGGAAGGACGCGATAAAACGGAGACCTTGCCGCGTTGCTCGAGCGCGTAGAGTGTGGCGGTCGCGGCGTTCGTGTTGAGTTTGAAGAAGCCGCCGGTCGTCTCGCTGGAGAGGCCGAAAAGGGTCTGCGGACCAGCCGTCCCGGTGGTCGCCACGGGGTACCCCTGAGTCGTGGTGGTGACTTTCTGGGTGTTGCCGTTGGTCGTCGTTTTAACCGTGGTGACGCTGGGAGACGTGGTGCTGCTGGTACCGGTGGTGGCATTGGTGGCCGAAGAGAGCAGTTGGGAGACGAGGGGCTGGCCGACATTGAACTGGTAACTGCCCTCGACGCCGATATCGGTGGTGGCGTCCAAAGTCACTTGGGCGAACAGAACCTTGATCAGTACCTGAGCTTTGGGCCGGTCCAGATTCTGAATGACCCGAGCGATCTCCCCCTGCGTTTCGTCATCCGCCACGATGATCAGGGAACGGGTCTCGGGATCGATTTGCACCAGGGCGTCACCCAGTTGGGTATTGTTACGGTACTGGCGGGTGGCACTGGCGATATTCGCGGAAGAATTGGAGCCGCTGCCGGAACTGGTGCTGGTGGAGCGATTGGTGGAACTGTTCGAGCTGCTTGATCCAGTGGTGGGTCGGGCAGTCGATTGCGCACGCGCGGCGGCGGCGGCAAGCAGCAGCACGCTGGCCAAGAGGAGAGCACCGCGCGAACGCTGGGAGGAGAAATTCATGGGAGTAGAAGTTCAGCAGCGGCGCTAGCGGGCGCCCGAGCTATTACTGTTGGTGTTCAAGGTGTCCGAGACATCGCTGGATGCTCCCGTGGTGGTGCGATTGGGCAGGCGGATGAGAGACGGCTGCGGGTTGGTGGTACCCGAGGTGGTTTGCACCGTGAACATGCCTTTGAGGATCGCGGCGACGTTATCCGGGTCCGCATGGTTGAGGGTGTAAACGTGGACGTGTTGCTTTTTGGAGCCGTTGGCATCCAGCCGGCCGATGGTGATGGCGATTTGGGCCATGGTGTCGTGCGAGGCGGACACCACGACCGCGTTGGTCCGCGGATCCGCCACGACCGCGACTTGCGCCTGCTGCAACGCGCGGGCGCTGCGTTGATCAGTGCCTTGATTGTTACGCTGCCCGCCCTGGCCGCCCTGACCCTGCCGCTGCTGGCCGCCGCCTTGATTGCCGCGCTGGTTGCCTCCGGACGAGGTCGGGGTGGTGGTGCCCGTGGTGGTGAAGAGGGTCGAGAGAATGTTCGCCAGTTCGGTTGCGTCCGCGTGTTGCAGGGGAAAAATGCGCGTCTCCGTGATGTCACTCGTCGGGGTATCGAGTTGTTCGACGATGCCGGCGATGGTGGTGATGTATTCTTCCGGAGCGCTGACGATGACGGAGTTGCTCTGGTCATCCGAGACGGCAACAATGCGCTGGGCGGCCTGGCGTGCCTCGCTTTCCGGTGCTCCATTCTGCCGCCCGCCGCCGCCGCCACCACCGCCACCGGGCCCGCCGCCGCCGCCACGGCCAAAGAGGAAAGGCAGAAAACCCTGGTTCTGGTTCTGGTTCGATGAAGTATTGGTGGCGAAAAGCTGCGTCAACGTGTCGGCGAGCGATTTGGAATCCGCGAAGCGCAGCGGATAGACGTGGATACTGGAGATGCCCGAGATGGAAGTGTCCAGCGCGCGGATGATTTCCGCCACGCGGTGAATGTCGGTCTGGGTATCGGTGAGAACGATGGCGTTGCTGCTCGTGTTGGAGGTGATGGAAGCGGTCGCGGGCAGCAGCGGGCTGATGTTGTCGATCAGCTTGGTGACGTCAGCGAAACGCACGGGCAGGATCTGGGTAACGAGGTTGTCCTTGCGTGGAATCTGCGTGGGATCGCTGCCGGTGATGACGGGCAAATCGCGCTTTTCGGCATCCTGGCGGGCGACGATCTTCAGGATGCGGCCGCTGCGCATGGCGATGTAGCCTTTCTCCACCAGCACGGCGTTGAGCAGGTCGACCGCTTCATCCGGCGTGACCGGCCGCGCGCTGACGATGCTGACGGTGCCGGCGACCGGCGCCTCCTGCAAAATGATGAAGCCGGCGGCGGAACTCAGATAGCTGAGCACATCCGCCAAGGAAGCATTTTGGAAGTTGAGCCGGATGGTATCGACAGGATCCGGGCTGGCGGACGGCGCCGGGGCGGAGGGCTGCGTCGGCAGGGAAGTGACGGCTGGGAGCGAAGGATTGAATGGAGCCGGGCTGGCGGCGTCCCGCGCAGGTGCCGCGGGCGCCGGGGCCGCAGGCAGCGCGCTGAGCGGCGCCGGCGTGGCCGGAGGTACGGCTGACTGCGCGGAAACCGGGCGGGGCAGCAACAATAGAAGCGTCAGAAGGGAGGCGGGGAGTTTCATTTAGATTCCTGGAGGTGTCTTTCCCGCATGCGGCGAGCGACTTCATCATTCGCCGGGGGCGGCGCGGGAGGCGTTCCGCCGGGATTGGGACCGGCGGCCAGATTGGGGCTCGCGGGCGCGGCAGCGGCGGGTGCGGGAGGGGCGGAAAGCCCCCCGGCTGGAGCGTCCGGCGCGGCGGCGGGCGCCAGCGCGGAAGCGCCGCCGGTCAGAGGAATGGTCCACCCCACCGGCACTGTCAACGCTTTGCCGGCGCGGTCGACGGTGATGCTCTCCGGCGTAATTTTTGTAATGGTGAGACCGGCGATCTTTTCGCGCAGGGGAAGGACCTTGTCGTAGGAGGGGCGCGAGCCGGAAAAGAAAGCCAACGCCTTGTCCTTGCTTAGCAGCGTGCCGGTTAGCGCCAGGTAATCCGAGGCCGGATTGATGGCGGGACCAGTGGCCTTGGCCGAGGCAGGGTGGCGCTCGGGATCGAAGATATTGCGCGTACGCACCAGTTTGAAGGCTTCGAAGCCTTGCGCCGCTGGTTTCTGGGCCGCCGTCTTTTGCGCGATTGAGAGCTGGGCCGTACCGCCGAGGATGACCGCGGCAGCCAGCAACGGCAGGACCCAACGACGCAGCGGCCCGCTGAGGTGATAAAGCTGGGGGATAGCCCTCATGGCGTCCCCTTTCCGTTGTTCGCCACGGCCGCCAGGCGCATGAAGGTAAACCGCGCGGTCAACCCGAGCTGAGTGCCGTGCGTATCGCGGGCCGAGAGCTCGCACTCCTCCAGGTTGACCGGGATCGAATCGGTCTCCAGCGCATAGATGAATTTCGCCAGCGAGGCCTGTTCGCCATTGGCGGTCACGCGGCATTCGAGTGTCTCGTAGCCCTCGTCGTGGATTTGCCAGGGCGAGAAAGCGCGGTTGGTCAGGCTGATGCCGCTTTCCGCGATCCAGCGCGAGATGGCCTTGTCGGCGGCGGCTTCCGCCACGGAATTATCGGCCGGCAAATTGGCGTGCAGCATGTCCGCCCAACGCGCGCGGGTGGCGGGTTCCCTGGCGACGAGTTGCTCGCCGCGATCCACCTTTTTGTGCAACTCCTCGATGCGCTCGCCCTGGTCATGCCAGCTGTCGAGGAACGGTTCGAGGACGAACCGGTCGAGCAGGAAAAGGCCGACCACGGCGTAAACCGCGAGCCAGAGCAGCGCTTGGCGTTCGTTAGCCTTCATGGGGTGGTTGCCAGACGTAGGTGATGGAAAACTGCACGTTTTGCTTGTCGCCGCCGCGTAGTTGCGGGACCTGCAGACCGGTGATGCCTGGCCGCGCCCGCAAGCGGTCCACCATCGAGACCAGGGCCGATTGGCTGCGGGCGAAACCGGTGCAGGTGACGTGATAGCCGGGGGTGAACTGGATGCTCTTGGCCCAGACGTCGCCCTGATCGGGGAAAGCGGCGATGAGGCTTTCGACCGCTTGCAACGTCTCCGGCACGGGATCGAACCAAGGGCGGAAGCGGTGGATCTTTTGGGTCAACGCGTCGAGCTGCCGAGACGTTGTCGCGCATCCCGTTCCACTCCGTATTGAGATGGTCTTCGATCTCTGAGCGGATAAAGAAAATCACCAGCGGCAGCAGGATCAGCCCCACGACGCCGGCCGCAATCCCGCGGTGCCGTTTCGTATCCAGCCGGGTGAGCACCGCCTGCCAGCGCCGCACCTCCGGCACCACGAACTCGAACGGCACGGGTTCCCCGCGCAACTGGCGGCCGGCAGCATCCGCGGCCGCGCCGGCGCCGAGCGCTTCGCTCTCGCTGCGCCCGGGCAGGGGAGCGTCGCAGGCCGGGCTCTGGATGCCCATCCGCTGCAAGTCGGTATGGATTTCCGCGCACAGCCGTTGCGCGGAAGCCAGCGTGCCGCCGAATTGCGCCTGCACCACCTGCTGGCGGATGGCCATAGGCAAACGCCCCAGGGTGATCCGGACCTCGCGGCAAAATGCGCCCGCGTCGAACGGCGCCTCCTCCGTGCCCAGGGGACTGGCCAGGGAACGCAACGCCGCAATGGCGCCGCCGCCACCGGTGATGATGACATCGGTATGGCTGCCGTTGGCCTGAAAATGGAGGGTGGGCCGCGGATCGGCGAGCGCATCCTCCAGCGCTAGAGAAACGGAGACGAGGCGGCGGCCGAGCGTCTCGACCAGCGTTTCCACCGCCTTCAACCGCTTGGCGGAAACGACAGCCAGGGTGGCGCGCGGCTGCCCGTCCGGCAGTGCGTAAACGCAGTAGCCGAGCCGCAGATCGCCCGCCGGCAGGGAAAACTCCTGTTCCGCCCGGATTTCCAAGAAGCCGCGCAAATCATCCAGCTCCAGCGCGGGCAAATCGGTCGCCGTGCTCAGCGCCCAGGACGGCGGCACACAAACCACGCAGCGGCGCTCCCGCAAACCGGCCTCTGCCAACGCCAGTGCCACGGTTTGAGCGGCTTTCTCCGGCTGGCGCACGACTTCATCCGCGCCTACCGCGATCGTGATCGGCGCGCGAGGCGCGACGTCCGTGGCGTCGCTGCGCACGACACTGGCCACGATGCGTTCGGCTTCGAGCGTCAACGTCAACAGGGACCGGACCTGAAACCGCCGCTTCAACTCGGCCGGATCGGCCAGTTTCTTGAGCTCGGCCGGATCGAGCCGCTTCCTCACCTCGGCCAGATCCAGTTTCACTGCGGACCGCCTTTCACCACAAAGCTTTGCCGCGCGGCTGTACCCAGAGCCCAGCCCAGGCTCGCGAGATCGCGCCGGTACACGATCTGCGGCGTCGCGCCGCTGGAAGTCATCGTGCTGGAGTCGACCACAAAGCGCGTGCGCCGGTACCCGTGCCCGTTGCGGCCAGCGGCGGCGACGTCCACGCTGACCTGGTAACTGCGGGTCGTCAGGTACGGACCCGCCTGATGGGACGCCGCAGGACCGAGGATTGCCCCGACCCACGACAAGTCGCTGGATGGTGCGGTTAGCTTGAGCCGGGCAGCCACGAGTTGCGCGGCCAACTCGGTGGTGATCCCCGGCACGCAGGCAAGCACGATTTGGCTGGCGGTATTGACGTTGATCAAGCCCGTTTTGTAGGTGCCGGTGCCGATCGTCAGGTAGGGCGAGATCTGGCCGAGCTCGTCCGCGGTCAACTGACCGTTAAAGTAGAAATCCAACACGCTGTTGGAGGGGTGACCGGTGCGCCGGTCAGCCAGCAGCAGGTTGCGCTCGATCTCCGCGCCGCGTCCTCCGGGGAAGATGGTTTCCAGCCGCCGGGCCAGCGACTGCGGCGTGCCCGTGACGTTGACCCGGTTCGTGCCGTCGCGCCGCGTTTTCGGCTCGCGGCTGTAGACGGTGACGTATTCGAGCAAACCGGAAGCCAGTTGGCCGTTGCCGGTATCTTCCCAGGTGTCGAGGACGTGGTTCAAGTTGGTGTCATTGCCGTAAAGCGTGTCCAGGTCCGTGCCGCCGTTGACTTGCGCCAGTTCCTCGACCGACTCGAAGGGCGCGCTCTTGACCGTGGTGGCGGCTAGGCCGCCTTCCAGGCTGATGCCGGAACCGTTGGGGGAGTGCCAGGAGTGAATGGACTCCGCCAGGTCTTCGGTCATGCCGGGCAGATTCTCGAGCATCGCGACGGTGGCGTTATTCAGGTTGAGCTTGGAAGCCTCATCGACCAGCCCGTAGACGGGGATGCCCGGGGGATCGGTCGGTTGCGGGACGCCGATGAGCCAGAAAAGGGCGTCGCCGACGGGGACCGCCGCGCTTTGGTAGGTGGTGACGTCGGGCAAGTCGCCGTCATTCGTGACGTTGGTCATGAGATATTGAGCGTAACGCGCGGCGCCCTCGATGGCGTGCCCGGCTTGCCGCCCGGCCAGTTCATCGTCCGAGCCGCGATAGGCCATCAGCATGGAATGGCCGAAGAGCAGCGCCAGGCTGACCAACCCAAGACAGACCACCAGCACGACGATCAGGACCGAACCACCGGCCGCGACCTTATTTGAGACGGGGCGGCGCATCACGAGGAAACGGTAAACGGCTGCGCGGTCCAGGGGACGGTGATTTCGAGCACCGGCGGGAGAGCGCCGTCCGGGGAGGACGCCGTCTGCTGGATGTCGATCCGGATCGCTTCGGGAATATTGGCGGCCGTACTGCCGGTGGCGCCCGTGGCGGGGGTGGGGGTAGGCGTTGCTGCCGCCGCCACACCCGCTGCCGTGCCGGTCAGGTCCCATTGGGTTTGCCAGGTGGTCCCGTCCCAGAACGAGACGGTAAACGATTGCACGCCGGCCAGCACCTGTTCCTCCTCGCCCGGGGATTGCAAGGTACTATCGAGCAAGTCCCGGGTGAGCACCCGCACGAGGTTGCCGCTGGCGGTCGCGCCCGCCACCGCCGAGTCGTCCTTGGCGATGTAATACTCGACCTCTTGCACGTCGCCGTAGAGATCATCGGCGGTGTCCTTGCCGGTCGTGGTGGTAAATTTCAAGTACCCGGGCACGGCCGAATCCAACCCGTCCGAACCGCTGGGGCTGTACTCCAGGACGCTGGCGAGGACGCCGCCGGAAACCCAGGCGTTCTGGAGGTCGTCGCGAATGGTGCGGCTGGCGCGGGAGCGAAGCTGGTAGGCGTGCATCCGCTGCGTCCCGTTGTCGCGCAGTTTGATGGCCTGGGAAAAGACCGCGTAGACGGCCAGGAGAATCAGCGCGGCCATGACCGAGGCGAGCATCACCTCGATCAGGGTAAAGCCGGCGGGGTGCCGCCGGCGGTGATGGGGCAACCCGGGCGTCATGGTTTGGCGGTGGTCCCGGTGCCGGTCGTGCCGGTGGTCGTGGTGGAGGGTTGTGAGACCAGCGTGCTCAGATGCACGTTGTATTCGTGGCCTTGCACCGTGAAGAACACGTCGATGGCGAGCTCGGTCATCTGGTTAACGGTGTCCGCCGCCCAATTCAACGTTTGCATTTGCCAGCGGTAACCCGGCGCCGTGGCGCCGAAATCTCCGCTCGGGGCGGGCGCATTGCTCCAGGCGTTATCGATCACCAATTCGTTGAGCTTGTTTTCAGCCAGTTCGCCCGCGATGGCGTGGCGCTCCGCCATGACGGAGGCGCGATTGGCGAGGGTCAGACCCTGCAAAATGGCGGGCACCACAATTGCCAGGAACAAAAGCGCGGCGAGCACTTCCACAAAGGTGAACGCGTCCTGGCCGGCCAGGCCGCGGGCGAAAGAAGACCGGCGCGCCGTCAACGGGTCTCCTTCCCCAGTTCGTAGCCGTAGCCATCGGGCGTCTGCGTGACCGCGACGCTGGCTTTGTTGTCATCGACGATCCGCACGGCGCTGATGCTGGCGGGCGTCAGCGTTCCATCGGGCGAAAACTCCGCGGCGTTGAGCTGATCGCCACTCGGCGCGGCTGATGCGGCGGAGTCGAAGTGCAGCTCGGAACCAAGGCTGTATCGCTTGTCGCGCGTGGCATCTCCCGGGAACCCCGGCTTGGCGTTCACGCCATATTCGCCGGTGGCGGCGTTGAGCCAGATCACCATGGGAACACCTTGGGAGACCGCTTCGTCCCGCCCGTATTCGGTCACCGCCAACACCTGGGCCCCGGCTTGCGCCAGGTGGTGCGCCCGGAAGGAAGACGAAAGCGACGGAGCCGCCAGGCCCAGCAAAATCGTGAGAACCGCCATGACAACCACCAGCTCGATCAAGGTAAACCCCGGCGTCGGACGCCTGAGTCTACTTCTTGGCGACATCCCAGTTGTTGATATCATCATCGGTGCCGTTGCGGCCGTCCGGCCCGTTCGAGACAATGTCGTAGCCGCTCGGGTTGTGTTTGCCCGGGTAGTCGTACGCATAGGGGTTACCCCAAGGATCGGGCGGTACGCCTTTCTTCAGATAAGGCCCCTTCCAATTGGTGGCGTTGGCTGGCGCATCGGTCAGTTCGCTCAGCGCGCCGCTTTTCGGGTAGTAGCCGTTGTCGACTTCAAAGGAGTCGAGCGCGAGTTCGATGCTGGAAATTTGCGACTGGGCGGCCGTGATTTTCGCCTGCTGGCTGCGGCCGGCGAACTTCGGGATCACGATGGCAGCCAGCGTCGCCAGAATGACGAGCACCAGCAGCATTTCCACCAGGGTAAAGCCCTGGGAACGGCGGCGGCGGCGGGAGGATGGGAACGGGGTGGTGGTGGGTAGCATAAGGGTTATTTGATATAGTCCTGGATGGTAAAAATCGGGATGACCATGCCGATGAAGATGACGCCGATAAAGCCCGCGATGGCGAAGAGCATGAGCGGCTCGGCCAGTGCGACCGCGGTTTTCAAGTTGCGGTCCAACGTGACCTCGGTCGTGCCGGCGACGCGAATCAGTTCCTGATCCAGGCGGCCGCTTTCTTCGGCCACGGAAATCATTTCCAGGGTTGAACCCGGGAAAATCGAACGCGCGCCGGAAAGGCTGGCGGCCAGCGCTTCGCCCTTGGTGACGCGTTCGGTCGATTCGGAAACCAGGTCGATCAGCGTCTGGTACCCGAGCGAGCGGCGCGCGACGTTCAGGCCGCTGACCAGCGAGACGCCGGCGCCCAGCAGCGTGCCCAGCATCCGGCAAAAGCGCGCCATGGCCAGTTGCGCCGCGAGCGGCCCGACGACCGGCAGGCGCAGCAGAACTTTTTCCCAGGCTCGCCGGCTGCTGTCTTGCTTGAACCAGTTGCGCAGGAAGTAAAACGCCGCCCCCAAAGCAATCACCAGGTAGATGCCGTAGTGGCGCACGACATTGCTGACGCCGACGATGACTTGCGTCAGGAGCGGAAGGGCGGCATCGAAGCCTTCAAAGAGCGTCTGGAAACGCGGGATGAAGAACACGAGCAGGAAAATCAGCACGCTGACGGCCAGGAACAGCAACACGGCCGGGTACATGAGCGCGGCCAGGACCTTGGCGCGCAGTTCCTTTTCGCGCGCCTGAAAATCCGCGATTTGCGCCAGAACGACGTCGAGGAAGCCACCCGCCTCGCCGGATTCCACCATGGCGACGTAGATGCGCGGGAACACGTCCGGCGAACGGCTCATGGCGTTGGCCAGCGAAGCGCCGTCCACCACGCGGTCATGCAACTCTTTCCAGCGGACGGTAGCCGCCGGTTGCGAGGTTTCCTTGTAGAGAATTGTCAGGGCGCGGCTGAGCGGAACCCCGGCGGTGAGCAAACTGGACAGCGAGCGCGTAAAATCCTCGAGCGCGGCAAACGGCACCTTGGTCGAGCCGCCGCCCAGCTTGCCAAGCGCCGGGAACTTGAACCCCCCGCCCGCCGCGGATTTCGGCGCGGGCGCATCGGTCTCCGACAACTTTACCGGGGTGAGGCCGCGGCTCTCGATCATCTGCAGCGCGTCCTGGCGACCGCCGGCTTCCAGGCGCCCCTGGATGACGGCGCCATCGGCTTGCAACGCTCTGTATTCGAAGAAAGACATGATCTAACACCTGCGGCCGGGCTCAGGCCGCGACGGGAACGGCCGCTTCCACCGGATCTTCTTCCTTCGAGACACGCAACACCTCGGCGGGCGTGGTAATGCCCTCGCAGACCAGTCGCCAGCCGTCTTCGATCAGCGTCCGCATGCCCTCCTGCCGGGCGATATCGCGGATGTTGATGCTCGAGCCGCCCTTCAACAATACCTGACGGATGCCGCTGCTCATGTTCATCAACTCGAACAACGCGCGGCGGCCGGTATAGCCCGTCATTCGGCACGTGCGGCAGCCGACGGCGCCGTAAATCGTGGCATCCGAGAGCGCGCGCACGTTTTCGCGCAGCGCCTTGGTCCGCGCGGTGGTATCCAGCACCCGGCAATCCGGGCAGAGCACGCGGACCAGCCGCTGGGCGATGACGGCTTCCAGCGAGGAGGCGACCAGATAAGGCTCCACGCCCATATCGACCAGGCGCGTCAGGGCGCCGGGCGCGTCATTCGTGTGCAGCGTGGAAAACACCATGTGGCCGGTCAGCGAAGCTTGCACCGCGATCTGCGCGGTCTCCTGATCGCGGATTTCGCCCACGAGCACCACATCCGGGTCATGGCGCAGAATCGCGCGCAAGCCCCGGCCGAAAGTCAGGCCCGCCTTTTCGGCGACCTGGATCTGGTTGATGCCCTTGAGCTGGTACTCGACCGGATCTTCGATGGTGATGATCTTACGGATGGAGTCGTTGATCTGGGTGAGCGCGCTATACAGGGTCGTCGTCTTGCCGCTGCCGGTCGGACCCGTCACCAGAGCGATGCCGTGCGGCATGCCGAGTACCCGCTCGAACAGCTCGCGATCCCGCGGCGCCATGCCCAGCCCTTCCAGGCCGATCAAGCCGGCATCCTGGCGCAAGAGACGCATGACGACCGCCTCGCCGTGCAGCATCGGGATGACCGAGACGCGGATGTCCACGTCGCTGCCCTTGACCCGGATTTTGATGCGACCGTCCTGCGGCACGCGCTTCTCCGCGATGTTGAGGTTGCTGAGGATCTTGATGCGCGAAACAATCGCCGGCTGGAAGCGCTTGATCTGTCCGGGCACCGGCACCTCCTGCAACAAGCCGTCGATCCGGTAACGGATGCGCAACTCATGCTCGAAGGGCTCGACGTGGATATCCGAGGTGCGCATGGACAGCGCGTCGCCCAGGATCTGGTTGACGAACCGGATGATGGACGCATCTTCGGCGGCCTTATCGAGGTCGCCGTCCTGCGCGTGCTCATCCGCGACGACCTGGAAGCCTTCCTCCTGCTCGAGCAGGTTGAGGGTATCCGCGCCGACGCCGAGGTGCTTCTTGATCTCGCGCTGCAGGGCGTGGCTGGGCGCCAGCACCGGCTGCAGCTTGAGATCGCTAAAGGCCGCCAGGCCGTCCAGGCCTGGCGCGGCGAAAAGCCGGCTCAAGGCAACCTGGATGCGGCCATTTTCCTCGCGCAACGGCAACATCTCCTCCCGCAGGAGCACGCGGGCCGGGAAACGCGCCAGCACGGCGCGATCCGGCTCCACGTTTTCCAGGCCCGTGTAAGCCAGGCCGTACTCCGTGGCCAGCCATTGCAAGACCTCCTCCTCCGTCTCGGCGGAAACCAGCCCGGCGGCAGTCAGCGCCTCCAGCGCGTCCGCGTCAAGGGCGGAGAGCTGGTGGTTCGCCACCAGGCGGGCAGCCAGTTCGGAGCCCGGCTGGGTAGTCGAGGCAGGAAGAATGTCGGTTGCGGCCATGAGGGGGGCGAGCAGCAGGGGGTGGGGGAGGGACAGCCTAGTCCAGCATGCCCATCATCACGAGTGTCGCTTCCTGATGCAAGCTGAGCACGGCTTTGAGGTCGGCGCGGGCCTGCGCGAGGTCCGCCTCGGACTTCTTGTGGGCGTCGCGCACCGCTTGCATCTTGGCTTTGATCTCCGTGTTGGACGTGCCATCGGTCTCCAGGGCGGTGCGCAGAGCCTGGTTTTCCGCCGAGCCAGGGCGTTCCGGCCGGTCGCCGGCCGGGCGCTCGGGACGGGCGGGAGCATTGGCCGCCTCCGTTGTCGGGCCGCCTTCCGGGCCGCCGCCGCCGCGGCGCTGGCGAGCGCCACCAGGTCCGCCCGGGCCGCCGGGACCGCCGCCCATCCGGCCCAGATTGGGCAGGGTGTCGCGCATCTTGTCTTCGACTTTGTCCAGCAGGGGCTGGATAACGCTCCATTCCTCGTCGCTGGCTTTCAGGGCCGTCTTGATGTGTTCGTCGATGCGCTGGCGGAATTGTTCCATGCGGTCGGCGCCGCGGGCGCCAGGCGCTGCTGCCGCTGCGGGGGCGCCAGGTGCGGCCGCGGGAGCCGGCGCGGAGACCGAAGGAGTACCGGCGGCTTCGGGCGGAGGAGGGGGCGGCGCACCGTCGTCCTGCGCGACGGCGCGGGGTGAGTACAAGTAAAGTGAGCCGGCACAAAGGGAGGCAACCGCGGCGATTTTTGAGGATTTCATGGTGGAGCGAGCAGTCATAGTTAAGAGTTAAAACTGGGTGACAATGAGGAACGCTAGGGCGTGATTGTTAAGCGCGTATTTCGCCCGGCCGGCTAAATTGTTAAGAGTGGGTTAATTCGCCATGCGCATCCTGGTCATCGACGACGACACCGAGCTTTGTGCCCTCATCCGGGATTATCTCGAGCCGCTGGGTTATGCCGTTTTGGCCGAGCATACCGGGCCGGCCGGGGTCGAGCGCGCCTTGGCGGAAGAGTTTCACGCCATCATTCTGGACGTGATGCTGCCCGAGATGGACGGCTTTGAAGTCCTCAAACGCATCCGCGCCCGCTCGCATGTACCGGTGTTGATGCTGACGGCGCGCGGAGATGAGACCGATCGCATCGTCGGCTTGGAAATGGGCGCGGATGATTACCTGCCCAAGACGTTTTCCTCCCGGGAACTCCTGGCGCGCATCCGGGCCGTGGCGCGCCGCAGCCGGGGCCAGGGCAGCGGGTTGAAGGCCGCGGATGATGAGTTGGTGGTCGGTCCCCTGCGCATCAACCCGGCGTCGCGCCTGGCGCTGCTCGAGGAGCAGCCGCTGAAGTTGACGGCACTCGAGTTCAACCTGCTCGAGAGTCTCGCGCGCGCCCGGGGCCGGGTGAAATCCCGCGAACACCTGATCGATCTGCTTGGGGACCGCGCCTACGACGGGCTGGACCGTTCCATCGACGTCCATATCTGGTCCCTGCGGCGCAAACTGGGCGACGATCCCAAGAATCCGCGCTTTATTCGCACCGTGCGTGCCGTCGGCTACATGCTCATCGACCCGCGGGCGGAGTAACGCTGCCATGTCTCCGCGCCTGCCTCTTCCCGCCAAGATCCTGCTCTGGTTCTTCCTGAACGTCGCGCTGCTGGTGGCGGTGTTCGTGGTACTGGCGAGCGCGGAAATTCGCTTCGACCCGAACTGGGTCTTCGCGACGAGCGCACGCGAGCGGGTCGATGCCATGCGCGAACTGGTCGAGGGGGAACTCGAAACGACCTCGCCGCAGGAGTGGGATCAGGTGATCGACCGCTTCGAGAGCGCCTACCATGTCCGGTTCGCGCTCTACGATGAAAAGGGCAACCGGCTGATCGGCGCGGTCGACGACGTGCCGGCCGAGGTCCACGGCCGGATGATCTGGCATTACCATGCGGCATCACCCGGAGCGACGGGCCATTGGGTGGGGCCTGCCCGAGCTTTTGCGCGCACGGAAAATCCCACGCGTTACTGGCTATTGGTCGGCTTCACGGTGGACAACGTGCAGACGGGCGGCGCCATGCACGTCAATTTGCTGGCCGAAGATACCTCGGCGCGCATGGGGGGACTGCTGCTGGATTTCAATCGCTGGCTGGAGATCGGCGCGGCGGCGGTTTTGCTGAGCGTCCTCTTTTGGTGGCCGCTGCTGCGCGGGATGACGCGTGCGATCCGGCAAATGACGCATGCCACGCGGGAGATCGCGGAAGGGCGCTTCGACGCGCGCGTCAAAACCCGCCGGCAGGACGAACTCGGGTCGCTGGCCGGGGCCATCAACGGGATGGCGGCGCGTCTGGATGGCCTGGTAAACGGGCAGAAGCGCTTTTTGGGTGATGTGGCCCACGAGCTGTGCGCGCCCCTGGCCAAGCTGCAGATCGCGCTCGGCATTCTGGAGCAACGGGGCGACGAGAAGCAACGCACGTACGCCCGCCAGGCGACGGAAAAAGCAGGCCAGATCGCCGAACTGGTCAATCAGTTGCTTGCTTTCTCACGCGCTTCATTTGGGCCGGCGGCGGTGCGGATCGCCCCGGTGCCGGTGCTGGAGGCGGTCGCCGAGGCCGTCCACCGCGAGACAACGCCGGAGGTGGAAATGCGGGTTTCGGTACCGGCGGACCTGATGGCAGCAGCGGACGCGGAGCTGCTGATCCGAGCGCTGGCGAATCTGCTGCGCAACGCGGTGCGCCACGGCCCGGCCAGCGGCGCCGTTGTTACGGTGCAAGGCGGCAGCGATGCCACGGGCGTGACTATCAGCGTCGGCGACAACGGTCCGGGGGTGCCCGTGGCGGAGTTGGAGAAGATTTTCGATCCGTTCTATCGGGTGGATGCGGCCCGGGCGCGAGAAACCGGCGGCATCGGCCTGGGGCTGACCATCGTCAAAACCTGCGTGGCTTCCTGCGGCGGCTCCGTGTCGGCGCGCAATCGCTCGCCGCATGGGTTGGAAGTCACGATCCACCTGCCGCGGGCGGCCGTGGCGGTGGCGCAGCTTCCCAGCCACGTACCGGTGGCGGGGCTGGTGGAGTTGTTGGAACCCCGGCGCCACTGATGTCGACGCCGCGCGCAGAGGAATCCAATCCGGGCCGGCGGCGGGCCAATTGGCGCGCCCTCGCTGCCCCGGTGGGCGCGGGGCTGCTGGTGGCAGGGTTCTTTCTGCTGCTGGTGCTGCGCGACCCACTTTTGTGCTGGCGCGATGATTATGCCATCTCGATCATGCCCGTTTTTGCCGACGTGGCCCGGGCCTGGGGGCACGGAGAATGGCCGCTCCTGAGCCCATACTCCTGGGCGTGCGGTAATCTGGCCGGCGAATATCAATACGGCACGTTTTCGCCGGTGGTGAATCTCGCGGTCGTGCTGGTCGAGGCCCTGCCGCTTTCGTTGCCGGCGAAGGCGGCCGCCCTTTCGCTCTCTCAATTGATCCTGCTGGCCATCGGCGCGGCGCTCCTGGCGAGGCGGCGGTGCTTGGTGGCAGGCGGCGGCGTGCTGGTGGCGGTGGTGGCGGCGCTCGGTGGCTGGAACGTGGAGTGGGGCGCGACGGATTGGTTCGGCGCGCTAGCGGCGAACGCCTGGCTGCCGTGGTGTTGGTGGGCTTTCGAAGAAGCCCTGGAACCTGTGGACGCGGTGGCCGAGACGCCGTTAGGCCGCTGGCGCCGGCGCATCCTCATGCCCGGTGTCTGTGTTTTTCTTCTGCTGACCGGGGGATTTCCGTACACGGTTGGCATGCTGGGCCTGCTGACGGTGTGGTTGGCAGTCCGGGCTTGGGTTGCAGGCGGCGATCAGTCGATTGGGGCGAGAACGCTCGCGCTCTGGCCGCTGGCGGCGGGGTGGCTCTTGGGGTTGGGCTTGGCGGCGCCGGCGTGGCTTTCCTTGCTGGAATACGTTCCAGGGTCGGATCGGGCGCACGGGGTGAATGTGGTGCGGAACGCCTGGAATGTGCCGTGGACCGCGTGGCCGGCCTTGTTGCTGCCGTCCTGGAGCGTGGGTTGGCCGGATTTCGCCGGGAAGCCGGTGCTCCGGTACGGAGTGGAATTGGCGGGTGGGCTGGTGCCGGTGGCGTTGTTGGCGGCGGGTTTCGCACGGTCTGGCGCTCGGCGGTTCCTGCGAGAGTCCGGCTGGGAACTCGGACTTTTGGCGGCGGTGTTTCTGCTTTGCATGCTGCCCAGTCCCGGCCTCTTTCGTTGGAGTTTTCGCTGGCTGCCGTTGTTTGCATTGGTTCTGGCGATCACGGCGGTGCGGTCATGTGAAGGACCTGATTTCGCTGGCAAGCGGGTCCGGCGGTTGGCTGGCAATCCCGGGGCCTGGGCCGTGCTCCTAGTCGCTTTGGTTTGGGCCGTCGCGTCGGCGCGGCGGGAGGCTTGGGCCACACCGGTTTTGCTAGGTGCCGGCACGCTCTTGCTGGCGGTGGCTTGGGCAGCCGGTGAAAGGTTGCTGCCAGTGGCCGGACGTTTCCAGGCGTGGCTGCCTGGCTTGGTGGCGTTGGTTTCGCTTTGGCTGTGTTACACCGCGCTGCCAACCAACCCAGGAGTGCCAGTTTATGCGATCGGCGAGAACATTCTGGCCGTGGCGCCGCTCTCGCCAGATCGCCTTTACCTAAGCTTCTATCTGGAGCCCTACTTGCGCTACCGCGCCTGGCAGACCTGGCCGAACTTCGGCGCGGTGGTTCGCCCGGGGAGCACGTCCATGTTCGCCGGCGTGCATCTGATCAATGGCTACAGCCCGATCATGTCCGCCGCGATCGGGCGGCAGCTCAACATGGAGACTCACGGTTGCATCCTGCCGGTCGAGATTGGCACGAGTTTGTTGTCGGGAGCTTCCGATGAGCTTGGCTTCGGCTTGCTCGAACGCTTGGGGGTGGATGGTTTGATTATTGCCTTCGACTATGCGGCAAAGGCCACGCCACCGGCTGCCCAGTGGGAACAAGTCTACCAGTCCAATGAAGGCACGGTGTATCATCGCCGCGGCGGCCCACTTCCGGCGGTTTTCCCAATCCGGATGGGCGGCTATCGGCCGGTTTCTGTTTCTCGTGTTGTCGAGACGCGGCAGAGCGTCAGCGCGGATGTCGCAGTGCCGGCGGACGGACCACCGGCCTGGATCGATTTCCGGCGACCGTATTTCCCCGGTTATCGGGCTACGCTGGATGGGCGCCCGCTAACCGTTGGCTCCTTCGCGAACTTCTCGCCGGAAGTCGAGTTGCCGCCAGGCAGCCATGGACGCTTGAGCCTGGACTACCGCCCGCGCGCGGTGTGGCTCGGAGGCGTTTCGGCGGCGATTTGCTTATCAATCCTAGGTGCCACCGCCTTCGCCACCAGGCTAAATCGTGCCAAGTCAATGGGCCGGGGATCCGTTCGCTAGACGTGTATAGCGTTGCTACATTTGCGGGCATGTCGCCCATCCGCCTTGACCCCAAGATCGAAAAGCGTCTGAACCAACTGGCCAAAAAAACCGGCCGGACCAAGACGTTTTATGCGCATGAAGCTATTCTCGCGCACCTGGAAGATCTCGAAGACACGTATCTGGCCGTCCGGCGCTTGCAACGTCCGGCAAAAACTTTCTCCGCGGAAGAAGTGAAACGCGAACTGGGCTTACAGGTTTGACGCGCTCCCGCGGCTATTCAAGCCACGATGCGTACCGCCCGTTTCTTGTCGAGCTTGAGGATGTCGCCGGGAGCTAAAGGCGGCTCGCTCTTGGGATCGGTTACCTTTTCGCCGCGCAGTTGAATGCTGCCGCCTTCCACCAGCCGGCGGGCTTCACCGCGAGACTTCGGTTGGCCGTGAGCCTGGGCGAAAGCGGCCGTCACGACCGAGACAATGTCCGGCGCCAGTCCAGCCAGTGAAAGCGTGGGCAGGTCCGCGGAGCTGCAGATCGCGTTGGCTAAAGCGCTGCTCGAAATCCTGGCGCGCGGCCTGGGCCTCGGCGTCCGAATGGTAACGGGCGACCAGCCGGGCAGCCAAGCCTTTCTTGGCTTCCATCGGGTGAGCGGAAGCAGGGTACGGCTCATTGAGCAGAGCCGGGTAATAGCGTTCCATCAGGGCATCGGAGATGCTCATGGCCTTGCCGAACATCTCGGCCGCGGGTTCGGCGAGGCCGATATAGTTCTTGAGGCTCTTGCTCATCTTCTGGGTCCCGTCCAAACCCTCCAGAATCGGCACCGTCATCACAATCTGGGGCGCGAGACCTTCCTGCTTTTGCAGATCGCGGCCGACCAGAATGTTAAAGAGCTGATCCGTGCCCCCCAACTCCACATCAGCCTGGATCATGACCGAATCCCAGCCTTGCAGCAGCGGGTACTGCAATTCATGGAGACTCACCGGAGTCTCGGCGGCCACGCGCTGTTTGAAATCCTCGCGCTGGAGAATCTGCTGGAGCGTGACCCGGCTGTTGAGCCGGATGATCTGCTCGTAGTGCATCAGTTCGAACCATTCGCCATTGAAGACGATCTGCGTGCGCTCGGGGTCGAGCACCTTGAAAGCCTGCCGCTGATAGGTCTCGGCATTGGCCATGACCTCGTCGTGCGACAACGCGGGCCGGGTAACGGACCGGCCGCTCGGGTCCCCGATCATGGCGGTAAAATCGCCGATGATCAGGATGCCGGTGTGGCCGAGATCCTGGAATTGGCGCAGCTTGTGCAGCGCGAGCGAGTGGCCCAGGTGCAGGTCGGGCGTGGTGGGATCGACGCCCAGCTTGATGCGCAGCGGCCGCGCCAGACGCAGCTTTTCCAGCAACTCCGCGGTGTTGATGACCTGGGCGGTACCGGCGCAGAGCTGCGCGAGCGCTTCCGCGGGCGAGAGGTTGGCAGGCGACAGCGGGGAACGATGACTCGAAACGCTCATGAAGGAACGGGCGGAGCGGGGCAGCAAAGCGCTGGTGCCGGCCGGGCACGCGCAATTTCCCTCAATTGTTTTTGTTCAGCAACTCGCGCACCTGCTCGATCGTCATCTGCTTTTGGCTGCGCAGATCGTCAATGGCGTCCTGCCGTTTGCCCCGTCCCAGGAACGGTTTTTCCGAGCTGACGTACGCGCGGGTGCCCGCCAGCGTCTTGCCGGTGGCGCGATCATCGTTGACCGCCACCGCGCGCACCGCGAAGAGCTTGCCGTTCTGATCGTATTCATCACGGCCCGCGAAGGCGGAGGGCTTGGTCGTGAAATCGGCTGTGTGATAGCCTTTCACATCCGCGACGCCGAAATCATGGGTGCGGAACGTGCCGTCGCCCGCCTTGGTCGAGGCGGGATGGCTAAAGAGAAAGGGCCGGACAACGGCCTGTTTGCTGCCGACCGCGGCCGAGCCGTCGAATTTACGGTCGGCATCGTTGAATTTGAGGGTTTGGTCCGGGTGCAGCATGCGTTGCATGGCGACGCTTTCCTGCTCCTGCGCCTGCACGGCGGCGGCGCTGCCAATCAGCGCCAGCAGGACGGCGGCAAAGGCGCATCCCCGGGTCGGGAGGCTTTGGCGGCGGAGGGCTGACATGGCGAGGGGAGCAGACTGACGGGCTGACCCGCTGCTGTAAAGCGGATTTTGCTGCTGCCGCCGCGGACTAGCCGCCCAGGAGGTCGGCGACCAAAGACTTCTCCTCCTGCAACTCCGCGACGCTCGCGTCGATGCGTTGGCGGCTGAATGCGTTGATTTCCAGGCCGGGCACGAACTCCCAGGCCCGGCCGTCATCGGTGCGGATGGGGAACGAACTGATCAAGCCGCCGGCCACACCGTACGGGTTGCCGTCCGAGGCGACGGCGACGCTGTTCCAATCGCCCGCCGGGGTGGGGGTGACGAGCGAGCGCACGGTGTCGACCACGGCGTTGGCGGCCGAAGCGGCGGAGGATTGGCCGCGCGCCTTGATGATGGCGGCGCCGCGTTGCTGCACGGTCGGGATGAAGCTTTCAGCCAGCCAGCTCTCCTGGTCCGGCAAGGCTTGCGGCGCGGGCTGGCCGCCGAGGCGGGCGTTGAAGAAATCCGGGTACTGCGTCGCGGAATGATTGCCCCAGATGGCGAGGTTCGTCACCGCGGTGACGGGCACCCCGGCCTTTTTCGCCAGTTGCGCCTTGGCCCGGTTCTCGTCGAGCCGGGTCATGGCAAACCAGCGGTCGGCCGGGACGCCGGACGCGTTGTGCATGGCGATGAGGCAGTTCGTGTTACATGGGTTTCCGACGACGAGCACGCGAACGTCAGAGGCGGCGTTCCCGGCGATGGCCTGACCCTGGCCGGTGAAAATCTTGCCGTTGATGCCGAGCAGGTCCTTGCGTTCCATGCCGGCCTTGCGCGGTACGCTTCCCACGAGCAGCGACCAGTTAACGCCGCGAAAGCCCTCGGCCAGGTCCGCCGTGGGGATGATGCCCTGCAAGAGCGGGAAGGCGCAGTCATCGAGTTCCATGGCGACGCCTTCCAGGGCAGGCAGCGCCGGCGCGATCTCGATCAGGTGCAAAATGACCGGTTGGTCCGGGCCGAACATGGAGCCCGAGGCGATGCGGAAGAGCAACGAGTAGCCGATCTGGCCGGCGGCACCCGTGACAGCGACGTGAAGAGGGGTTTGCATGGAGGAGATTGACGTAAGGGAAGATCGCGCCGCCGTCCAAAGATTTCACGCGAACCTACCGGGCCGTGCGTTTGGGCGCGCGGAAGGTTTCGACGGCTTCACGCAAGGCTTCCAGGGTGCGGGACGCCAGATCATCGTGCACCGGGGGCGCATAACGGGAACGCACATATAAATCGGTGATGGCCTGGATGGCGCGAGTCTGTTCCGGCAGCGCGGTGACTGCCCGCCGGGAAAAGTCCAGCGGCCCTTCGGCGGCAGCGCGTTCGATCCCGGCTGCCTGCGCCACGCGGCGGCAGAAGCGCTCGTAGAGCCGCGCGGCGGGATCGAGCCCGGCCGATTGCACCCGGTCCAGCGCGCGGACACTCAAGGCGCCCAGCGCGAGCAAGGCAAAGGCTACCGTCAGCGCGAGCGCGGCGCCTTCCACCCAGTCCAGGCTGCCTAGGCCCAGGTTTTGCAGCGTATCTTCGCGCCGCTCCGAATCGTAGCCGAGCACCAGCAGGTTCCATTGCTGGTCCATCCCGTCCCAGGCGAGGGCGCAGTTCCGGATGAGCCAGTGCCAGGTGCCGGGCGAATTCAGCATGGTAAAACGTTCCAGGCGCGTCTCCGCCGTCAGCGGGCCGTCGGCGGTCAGGGCCTCGTAGCTCTCGGCGCCGTAGCTCACCCGTTCCGGCGCTACCACCGCCGTCGGGTCTTCCCGTTGCCAGCCGCGCCCCGTCACCCAGACTTCCGACCAGGCATGCGCGTCCGATTGCCGGACGGCATACTGCCCATTCCAGGAGTTGTATTCACCGCCCTGGTAGCCCACCACGATGCGCGCCGGCAGTCCGGCCGCGCGCAACAGGGTGCTGAAGGCCGCCGCGTAGTGCTCGCAGAATCCCCGCCGCGACTGGAACAGGAAATAATCCAGGGCTCCATCGGCCGGCAAGGCCCCTGGGCTAAGCGTGTAGATAAAGCCGCCGTCGCGGAAGTAGAGGCGCGCCTGGCGGATGATGTCGTAGTCGCGCGCCGCGCCGGGTAGCGGTGGCGCGGCGTTCATCCAGCCCTGCGCCAGCGCGAGAACGCGCCGGCTCAGATTTGCGGGCACATGCGTATAGAAGAGACGCTGGCCGTCAGTCAATTCCGCCGGTAACGGAGGACTCAGGTTCGAGATCGCGGTATAGATCGATTTACTGAATACCCCGGCAGGGCTGCGCAGCACGTTCGCATTCATCAACTGCGGCCGGAGGGACGAGGAGGGCCGCACGGCGACCGGCAGGTCCAGCGCAAAGAGCCAGCGTTCGCCTTGGGGATTGAGCGTGATCAACTGCTCGATCCGTTTTTCGCCGGGCGCGGGCGGCTGGGCCTGCAGGAACGTGTAACCCGTGTCGGCGCGCCAGGACATAGCGGTCTCGCAGACGCCGAGGACCAGACCGCGCCAGTAAAGATAGCGCGGCGCCAGTTCCCCGCCGGTGCCAATCCGGGCGTGGAAGGCGACTGCATCCGATTGCGCGAGCGAATCCACCGACCCGGGTTGGAGATGTTCGCTCATGCCCGTCAGGCCGGTCGAGGCGCCGCCAATCTGCCGGAAGAGGTTGCCAGGAATGCGCGGGAAAACGACGAAGAGCAGGACGACGAGCGGCACGGCCTGGAGCATGAGGGCCAGGGCCAGACGCACACTGGCACGCCGGGCGTCCCGGCGGCCGCCGTCATGGCAGCGGATCAGCGCGATGGTATTCGTCGCCAGAGCCAAGGCTAGATACAGGCTGAGCGCGAGCCCCTGGTTATAGAAGAACGCGCTCAAGATCATGAAATAGCCGAGCAAGGCGACCACGACGAAGTCCCGGTGCGTGCGCAATTCGAGCACTTTCAAGGAAAGCAAGGCCACCAGAAAGGCGAGCATGCCGGCGGCGCCAGGGCGGGGCCCGTAAGTCATCAAGATACCCAGGGTCGTCGGCAGGAAAATGGCCAGGCGCGCGCCGAGCGAAGGCATCTGGCCGTCGCGGTTCTCAATTAGTTGCCGCCAGGCAGCGCAGCCGGCAAAACTCAGCAGCGCCCAAAATGGCACCTGCCCGATCAAGGCCGTCATCGCGATCCCGAGGCTCCCCAACAGCCACGGCAGGGCCGCGCGAAAACCGGGGGAGACCGCGACCCGGCGCAACGTCGGGCCTGGCCGTGGGGCTGCCAGCGCCGTCGGCAGGCTGGGTTGGCGGCCGAAGAGATTCATGGGTTGAATTCCGCCAGCGCAGCCAGGCAGCGCTGGTAGTGCGCGTCTCCCCGGGCAGGCTCGGCGGTGAAGCCGGGCAGGCGCAGACCGTACGTGTACCCGTCGCGTTCGGCTTCGACGATCCATTGGCTCAATTGCGAGAGGCGCGTTTCCAGATCGCCCAGTTGGGCCACCAGCGCGTACTCGAACCACAAGCGGCGGCTGCCCGCGCCAGAGAATTGCTTGACCAGAAGCGGCTGGCCGCGGGCGACCGCGCGCCAATCCACGTGCCGCTGGCTTTCTCCTGGCTGGTAGGGCCGCGCGCCGACGAAATCGTCTCCGCCCACGCCGGTCCCGCCGGCGAGTTCGATGGCGGCGGAGGCAGGACCCGCTGGCAGCGGCAACGAGCCGGCGGGACGCGGGAGCACCAGGCAATAGGCGTCCGTGGTTTCGTAGCGCCAGGAGCGGAAGAAGCCCAGCGGATAGATCGTCGTCAGGGCCAGCCGGTTCAGGGCCAGGCGACCGCGTTGTGAGGTCCGATAGGTGAGGTCGGCTTCGGCGGTGCCTTGCGGGGTGATTTCAGCAAAAGGGGCGTGGGCCGGTTCCTTGAAGACGTGCCCATCGGGCGCGATTTCGAGTGCGACCCGGCTGCGGCTGGAGGCGTTGCGCACCTCAACCGGCACATGGGCCAATTCGCCGGCGAAAACCGGCTCGATGCGGCCGACCTGGAGGGAAAGCCCGGTCAAGGCAAAATGCGCGTGGATCGCGCTGACCATGACCAGACTGCTCAAAAAAAACATGAGCAGATAGGCGGCGCTGTTGCCCTGGCTGATGGCCGCGTACCACATCGCCAGCAGGACGGCGCAGAGGATCGCCCAACTGCGGGTCGGGAGGATGTAGATGCGTTGCGGAGTCACGATGGCCGCGGCGGAGTCCCAGGCTAACTGACCGGCGTGGATTCCAGAAGATAGCGGACCAGATCGCGGCCCGAACGCTGACCCGAGCCGGTGCCGGCTTCCAGCCGGTGCGCCATCACCGGGATCGCGACGGTCTGGACGTCCTCCGGCAGGATCATGGCCCGCCCCTGGAGCAAGGCGCAAGCCTGCGCGGCGTGCAGCAGAGCCAGCCCGGCGCGGGGCGAGAGGCCGGTGAGGTGCTCGCGGCGGCTGGCTTCCAGCAGGTCTTGCAGGTAATCGAGCAGGGGCGGGGACGCGTGTACTTGGCGCGCTTCGGCTTGCAGTTCGTTCAAGTCCTCGTTGCTGAGTACTTGCGGCAAGTTGGCCAGAAGATCGCGCCGGCTGCGGCCCGTCAGCATCTCACGCTCGCTGGCGCGATCCGGGAAGCCGAGTTCCAGGCGCATGAGAAATCGGTCCAACTGACTTTCCGGCAACGGGAACGTGCCGATCTGTTGCCGCGGATTTTGCGTCGCAATGACGAAAAACGGGCGGGGCAGCGGATAGCTGATGCCGTCGGCGGAGACCTGGTTTTCCTCCATGGCCTCGAGCAGCGCGCTCTGCGTCTTCGGCGTGGCGCGGTTGACCTCGTCGATCAACACCACCGGCGCGAAGATCGGCCCCGGATGGAAGACAAAGCGGCTGTGCTCACGATCGAAGATGGAGTTGCCGATGATGTCCGCGGGCAGGAGATCGCTCGTGAACTGGATGCGGCGGAACTGCACGCCGAGAGACTTGGCCAGCGCTTGCGAAAGCGTGGTCTTGCCGACGCCGGGAATATCCTCGATCAGCAGATGACCGCCGGCAATGAGACAGACCACGGCCAGGCGAATGGTTTCCTCCTTGCCGACGATGACTTCCCCGAGTTGAGCAGCGAGGCGGGTAGTGCGGCTTCTCACGGGTGGGAGCAAATTAGGGATGGAAACCAGGACGGGTAGCGGTTTAAGCAAATCGCGTTCCTGTGCCGCCGCTTAGACGCTGCCCGGCAGCGTGCGGCCGCTTTGAGCGACCAGGCCGCGGAAGCGCCCGCTGCTGTGCTCGGGGTCGGAATCTGCAGCCAGGGTGTCGACGGTCAGGAGCATGCGCTGACTCCAATTCGAGCCGGCGGAGGTCCCTGGTACGTTGAAGCGTTCCTCGCTGCCGAGAAGATCGGTGATCGAAAAGATGGCAATCCAACTGTTGGATTGCAAAAGCGCCGTCAGAAAACGGTCCCGCAGGTCCGGGTTGAACTCGGGTCCCCGCAGCTCGGCAGGGAGGCCGGCGAAATCGCCGAACTTCTGCAAATCGGCCGGCGTCTCCTGCAACTGCCGCCAGAGCGCGCGCAGCGGCTGGTGATCGTGCGTTCCGTAGGTGGTGACGGAAAGGCGAGCGTATTGGGCACCCGGCAGCAGACCACCCGTTTGCGGGTCTGGCTCCCAAATAGGGATCTTGAAGCCGGCGATGCCGAGCGCGGTCAGGTTGGGACGCACGTAATCCGGCACGGTGCCCAGATCCTCGCCGATCAGCCGCGTTTCGCCCGCGGCCTCCAGTACCATGCGCAACAGCGTGTCGCCCGCGGCGCGGTTGGCTTCCCGGTTCTCCGGCGTCGAGTCGTCGTGCGGCTTGAATTGCGGGAGGTTGCCGGCAGTAAGGCGCTGCGCGTCTTCCGGCGACAACGGCAGGAATTCGGCGTTGCGTTCCGGCCGCCAGGGAAAGCTATAGATGCGGTAAAAGCCGAGAATGTGATCGATGCGGAAGACGTGAAAGAGATCCTGCACGCCTTGGACGCGCTGCCGCCACCAGGCGTAATTGTTTTTCTGCATTTCCGCCCAGTTGTAGACGGGAATTCCCCAGTTTTGCCCCCACTTCTGGGTAAAGGGATCGTCCTTGAAGTAGGGCTCCGGTGGCGCGCCGCCCGACCAGCCTTTTTCGAACTCCGGCGCGTTGCCGAAATAATCCGCGCTGTAGTAACTGACGCCCAGCGGAATGTCGCCCATCAAGGAAACGCCGCGTTCTTGCGCGTAGCGTTTGGTTTCCTCCCATTGCCCGTAGGCCACCCATTGCACGTAGGCGTAGAAGCGGCGCTGGTGCGCCAGGGCACGCTTTTCCGGCCCGCTAAGGCTGGCGGCCCAGGCCTTGGCGGCCGCGGCGGTTTGCTGTTCGACGGGCCACCGATCCCAGCATTCCGTGCCCCCGTTGCGATCCATCAGCGCACGAAAAAGGGTGTACGGCTTCAGCCACGCGGCGTGGCGCAGGCGAAAGGCGGCGAACGCCTTGGCGCGCTCGGCGCCTTCCCGCCCGGCGCGGGCGGTGAAACGCCGGCAGGCGGCGCGGAGCAGCTTTTGCTTGAGGGGCTTGACCACGGCATACTGCACCGGGCCGGTGCGCAGTGCCGCCAGATCGATCCCGCGCAGGGCGTCGCGGTAGGCGCGCTGGGACAGGTCGGGCAGCGCCTGCGGGTTGAGCTCGAGCGTCGTGGCATCCAACGCCATCGAACTGATGGCGTTATAGGGGCTGTTGTCGCCCCCAGTCTCGTTAATGGGGAGGAGTTGGACGAGCGCGAACCCCGCTGCCGCCGCCCAGTCGATGAAGCGGCGCAGCCCGCCGGTGTCGCCCACGCCCAGATCCTCGCCGGAGCGTAAGGCGAAGACCGGGATGAGGACGCCGGCGATGCGTTGCTCTGGTGACAAGCTGGGGGGGACGGACATGATGCAGGCAAGGAAGCCGCAAAGAGTCCCGCTTGCAAACGCCGGCTGCCGGCTAGTCGCTGCCGGGGAACAGCCGCCCTAGACAGCGTGGCGGCTGGGCAGATCGGCGCGCAGGCCTTCCAGGCAACTCGGGCAGATTCCGTGGGTGAAATCGGAGCCGGTATGCAAATACAGATACTCCTCGATGCTATGCCAGTAATCCGCGTCGTCGCGCACGCGTTTGCACCAGGCGCAGATCGGGATGAGTTCCTTGAGTTTGCGCACCTGGTCCAGCGTTTCCCGCAACGCCACCAACTGCTCCGCCTGGGCCCGTTCGAGGGCGACAATGCGTTCGCCCACCCGCAAGCGCGCCCGCAGCTCGAGCATGTCGCAAGGCTTGGTGATGTAATCGTCGGCGCCGGCTTCCAGGCCGGCGGCGACCTCTTCCTTGTTCGTTCGACCGGTCAGGAGGATGACGTAGGTATACGGGCGGTCGGGTAGCGCCCGCAGAAACCGGCAGACCTCGGTTCCTTCCATGCCCGGCATCATCCAGTCGACCAATGCAATGGAAGGCGAGTCATCGGCGGTCAAGATGTCCACCGCCTCGTTCCCGTCACACCCGGTCAGCACGCTGAAACCCCAGCCAGAGAGGTAATGGGCCAGGATGCGGCGCGTATCCTGATCATCGTCGACCACGAGAATGCGTTTCAGATCGGCCGGCATGGTACTGTGTCGTGAAAAGGTGAAACGTAGCTGGCAGCATCAGCAGAACTTAAGGCCCTGGCAACCACCGATCTATAGCGGCTAGCGTTCCAAGCGGAGCATTCGGGGAAAAAGTAGTTTTCTGGCGTAATTCTGGCCCGCTAACTGGCCGCTCGCAACAACCGGCACGATTGTAGCTTTCTCCGTGGGGGGATGCCCTCCATTGAACGCAAGCTGGCGATCGGCTTTGTCTCCGCGGCGCTGCTCGTCCTAGCGATGGGATATGGCTTTTATCGCGCCGCCAGCGGCTTCCTGAATAGCGACGGCTGGGTCGAGCACACCCATCTCGTGCGTGAACTGATCAACAATATCTCGGTCACGATCAAGGACTTCGAGACCAATCAGCGCGGCTATTCGATCACCGGGGATGCCGCCTATCTCCAGACCGCCAGCCGCGACCAGCAAACGCTGCCCTTGCAGTTGAACCAGCTCGAGGTCCTGGTCCAGGACAATCCCCCGCAGGAGCAGCGCGCCCATCAACTGCGCGCCGCTATCCAGGCACGGGTCGAGATCATCCTGCGACGCATCGAAGAGCGTCATCGGCTGGGCGCGGCCGCACTGGCCCCGCCGTTGATCTCCAGCGTGGGCCGCGACGCAATGGCGGTGGTCGACAGACTTACGGCGGAAATGATGGGCGACGAAAACCGGCTGCTGCATGAGCGCTCCGTCCGCCGGGACGAGACGCTGCATACCGCCTTGTATGTCTTTTGCGCTTTGACCGGATCGCTCGTCCTCCTGCTGGGGGGCGTCTACCTGGTCATCTTTCATGAGTTGCGGGCGCGCCGCCGGGCGGAAGAAGAGCTTGCCACGGCCCGCGACACAGCGGTGAGTTCCGCGCGGACCAAGAGCGAGTTCCTGGCGAACATGAGTCATGAGATCCGCACACCGATGAACGGGATCATCGGCATGTCGGGCTTATTGATCGACAGCAAGCTCAACGTCGAACAACGGGAGTTTGCCGCCACCGTGCAGAATTGCGCGGATTCCCTTTTGACGATCATCAACGACATCCTGGATTTCTCCAAGATCGAGGCGGGCAAGTTGACTTTCGAGGTGCTTGATTTCGATATCCGCCAGACGGTGGAAAGCACCGTCGAAATCCTGGCGGAACGGGCGCAGAGCAAAGGCCTCGAGTTGCTCTGCCTGGTGCAGCCGGGAGTGCCGCCGGATCTTTGCGGCGATGCCGGGCGTTTGCGCCAGGTCCTGCTCAACCTGATCGCCAACGCCATCAAGTTCACCGAAAAAGGCGAAGTCGCGCTCTATGTGCGGGCGCAGGATGTCTCCGACCGGGATGTGCGGCTGCTCTTCGAGATCGTCGATAGCGGGATCGGCCTGAGCCAGGAAGCGCAGGGCCGCATTTTTCAGCCGTTCGCCCAGGCGGATGGCTCGACCACGCGCAAGTACGGGGGCACGGGGCTCGGGCTGGCCATTAGCCGCGGATTGGTCGAGCGCATGCAAGGCGAGATCGGCGTGCGCAGCGCACCCGGGGCGGGTTCGACGTTCTGGTTTACCGCGCGCTTCCAGAAGCAGGCCGCCCCGGCGCGGCGACAACTGCGGCAGCCGCCAGCCACCCTGCGCGTCCTGATCGTGGACGATAACGCTCCCTGCCGGGACATCCTGGGGAAAATGCTGGACTCCTGGAATATCGCGTACTCAGGCGCGCCGACGGGCCGGGAAGCGCTGCAACTCCTGCGCGCGGCCGGCGCGGCCGGAGAGCCTTTCCAGGTCGCATTGCTCGACATGCAGATGCCAGGGATGAGCGGCTTCGGCTTGACGGAGGAAATCAAAAGCGACCCGGTGCTGGCCGGCACGCAGATCATTATCATGCACACGGTCGGACGGCGGGGCAGTTCGGCCTCGTGGGCGGAAGCCGGGATCAGCGGCTACGTGACCAAGCCGGTCAAGCAGTCGGCCCTCTTCGACGCCATCATGGACGCGGCGGCCTCGCCTTCGGCGCCGCGTTTGGGTGCGGCGGCGCCGAGAGTGCAATCGTTCAAGACGACCACCGAGCTCAGCCGGCTGATGGCGCGCCCGGTGGCCAGCCCGCGTATGTCGAGTTGCCGGGTGCTCGTGGCCGAGGACAACATGGTCAACCAGAAAGTGGCGCTCAAACAGCTCTTAAACCTGGGTTTCCGCGCGGATGCGGTCGCGAACGGGCGCGAGGTGCTCGAAGTCCTGGCGCGAATTCCCTACCGGGTGGTTTTCATGGATTGCCAAATGCCGGAGATGGACGGCTATGAGGCGACCAAGCAAATCCGCGCGCGGCACGCCGCCGGGCCGAAGGTCACGATCATTGCGATGACCGCAAACGCGTTGGAAGGGGACCGCGAGACCTGCCTGGCTGCCGGCATGGATGATTACCTGAGCAAGCCCGTCAAGCAGGAAGACCTGGAGCGCGTCCTGCGCCGCTGGCTGCCGGCGGATACGTTTCCGACAGCCGTCGCAGAAGCGCGGTAAAGCTGTCAGGATGGGCTAACGGCCCGTCAGAGCGCGGGCGGCGGCACGATTGCCTTCTCGGGATAGTTCAATTTCTCCATCTCGGTCGCCGGATTGGCGCAGGCCGCTGCCTTGGTGGAATTGCCGAAGACGACCAGGACCGTCTTCCACTTCTTGGCCACGATGTCTTCAGGCAAAGCAAAGTAAACTTCCGTCGTCTTGACGTGGGAAAGCGTGGAGGGAAGGCCGACTTCCTCCATGCCGCGGCCGGTGGCAGTCCAGATTTTGTTCGGTTGGCCCACGGTGGCGACCAGTTTGTCGTCCGAGTCATAGAAGTAGGCCTTCACAAAGATGGACTTGGCCGGGGTATCCGTTTCGACACGGAGCGTGGCCTGAATGCGATTGGGCAGGTCCTTGCGCCAGGCGTTTTTCACCCAAATCAGGTCATTGGAGTGAAAGGAACTGACGCCGAGAATCTTGAAGTCGTCCTGGGCGCGGGCGGACAAGGCCAGCCCGAAAACAAGGGCAACGCTCAACGCCAGCACGCGGACGGAGGAAAAATTCTGCACGGGAGGAAGGATGGAAGGTTGCGGCCGATTGAACAATCAGCGGTCGCCGGCTGCAAGCGTTTTCACCAGGCACTATCCCAGCATAGTCCTAGTAGCGAGGAATCGTGGGGTCGATCTCCGTCGACCATTTGTCGATGCCGCCCGCAATGCTGCGCGCGTTCCGATAACCCAGGGCCCGCAGATACTCCGTCGCGCGCAGGGAACGCATGCCATGGTGGCAGTACAGGAGGATTTCGGCCTCTTTGTCCAGGAGCTTGACCGGCGCTTCCGCAGGCAGGACCTGCAAGGAAATCAACTGGGCGCCGGGTAACCGGCAAACGGCGTATTCCGCCGGATCCCGGACATCGATCAGGCGCAGATTCGCGCTCTTCTCCGCCAGGAGGCGTTGCGCTTCCTGGCCGGTGATTTCCAACGGCGGATCGATGGACTTTCCGCCGGTATCCACGCGAAGCAGGCCTAGTTGCTGATGGACACGGGGGTGCCCATCGGCGTGTTGTAGAAGAAATTCTCGGCCATGAACTCCGGCATGCGGATGCAACCGTGGCTTGCGGGTACGCCCGGGAGATAGCCGGCGTGCAAGCCGACGCCGTTCGTCACTCGCAGGAAATACGGCATGCGGGAACCGAGAAAGACCGTGCCCGGCGGCTTGGGATCGACGGCAAGTTCGACGTTTGATTTCACCACCACGTCCTGATTGTTCGCGTCGACATAATCGCCGTACAAGCTGGAGCGGTGATCCTTGTCCTTCTGCTGGACGTGGTAATTGCCGGTGGGGGTGTTGTGCCCTTCTTTCCCGGTGGAAACCTGGGAGACGCCCACGAGTTGGTCCCCCTTATAAAAGTACGCCCGCTGTTCGCCCAGTTTGACCTCGATGTGCGGCGTGCCTGGTACCCCGTCGCCGTCCCAGAAGGAAACCGAGTCGTTGGCCTGGGTGTGCTGATTGTAAGCGTTATTGGCGGTGTTGCCGCCGAACCCCGCCATGTACTCGGTGCGGCCGCCGGCGAAACGGGGATCACTGCTGCCACAGCCGGCGACGGCGCAGGCCAAAAGGACCAGGGCGAGGGCCCGAAGGGTGGAGAGCGGCAGCATAGGGATGGTAGGAGGACCGAAGAGGGAAGTACTAATACGAGGAGGGCGATTTGAGTCAACTACCAAAGCAGGCTTCGGGCCCGCCAGCGGGGCTGTCCGGCTTGCGTTGTAGGTCGGGTCTGCTATCGGTCTCTACTTTCCCTCCCCGACATGCCGACCTACGAGTACTTCTGCACCAAGTGTGAGCAATCGTTCGAAGCGGTCCAGTCAATGAAGGACCCGCATTTCGAAGTCTGCCCGGAAGCGCTCTGCCGGGTGTCGCCTTGGGGACAAGGCTGCGTCAAGCGGCAACTGGGCACGGGCGCCGGGCTGATTTTCAAAGGCTCCGGCTTTTATATCACCGACTATCGGAGTGAAAACTACAAGGCTGGCGCCAAAAAAGACGCGCCTGCCGGTGAGTCCGGCGGCTCGGCCCAGGCCGGCGAAAGCAAAGCCGCGGATGGAGCAAAACCCAAGCCGGATGCCCCCGCCGCGGGAACCAAGTCCGAGCCGGCCAAGCCCAGCCCGCCGCCGCCCAAGCCGGCCTCCTCCGGGGATTAGCACCAACTCGGCCGGAACAATCTCTGGCAGAGCGGGACTGGAAGCTGCTATGTTTGTCGCCGGAAAATTGATGTCCTTCACCCGACCCTCAGACCTCCATGGCCACCGCCACGCTCCTCTGCAAGCAGTGTAATTTCGAAAACGAGCCCGAGCGCGTTTACTGCCATAACTGCGGCGCCAAGCTGGACCGTGCGCTCCTGCCGCCGGAAGCCACCAAACGCGAAGATCCGCAGGTGATGCAAAACCGGGTGCGGGCCGTGGTCCGCCCGAGCCGTTTCGCGCTGATCCCGCTGCTCAGGAACCTGGCGATCAGCTTGGCCGTGGCCGCAGTGCTGGCGGCGCTCTTCTTGATGACTGTAGCTCCGGTGGAGACGCCAGCGCCGCTAGGCGTCGATGCCCTGGCAGCGGCGCCCGCCATCTCCGACGATCTGGAGGACATGGTGCAGACGCCAACCGGCAAGCGACTGAGCTACACCGAAGATCAAGTAAACGCGTTCCTGCAATCATCCATCCGCGCCAAAGACGATCCCAACAGCGTGCTACCCGTGAAGTATGAGCGCACCTTCGTTCATTTCGCTGAGGGCTTGTGCCGCGCGACATTGCAGGAGTCGGCTTTCGGCCATTCCTTTTACGTGGGCAGCACCGATGCAGTCGAGATCCGCAACGGGCAAGTGGTGACCCATCCCGTGGGGGGCAACATCGGCCGGCTGCAATTGCCGGGCAAAATCATGCCCGGGGTGGAGAAGGCGCTCGCTACCCTCTGGGCGCCGCTGGATACCTATAAGAAGCTGGTGGCCCGGACGGGAGCGGTGAATTTCCACCCGGGGTCCGTGGAGATCGTCGGGAAATCGGCCGGGGTGCCCTGACCCGTGAGACAACTCGGGCATGGCAGCGGCTGGACGCGGGCGTTGGCGGCCGGCTTGTTCCTGCTGGCGGCGCCGCGCTCGCCGGCTCTAGACCTCCTGCCGCACAGTTTCAGCCGCTCGAAGCAGTTCGTGGTTTACGCCCAGGAAGGGTCGGTGCGCGGCGGGGTGGGTACCCTGGCCGAAGACATCAAGGGCGGGCTGCTCAACGTCCTGAGCCTGCGCGACGACTGGAAGGTGCCGATCGTCATCGATTTGCGCGCGCCGGCGCCGGGGTTGCCGGAGGGACGGCCGCCGGTGCAACTCACGCTTGGCCAGACCGGCGCGGGCTTGAAGATCGAGCTCGATTTGCTCACCGGCGAAGAAGGGCGCAACACGAAGATCGAAGATGAAATCGTGCGCGCGCTCTTGCTGGAACTGGCTTACCGCGATCATCCGGCGCTCCGGGCCGGCAACGGCTACACGGCGCCGCCGCCCTGGCTGGTGACGGGGCTTTCCGCGTACTTGGCGAACGAGGAAGACGGGGTGTCCGCGCATCTGCTCGGGGCGTTGCTGCCCACCACCCAGGCCCTGCCCATCGACGAGTTCCTGGGCAAGGATCCGGCGGCCATGGATGCGACTTCACGCGGGGTCTATCAGGCTTACGCTTACAGCCTCGTTTGCCTGCTGTTGCAGGACATGAGCGGCGGCCGCGAGGCGCTGGTGGCGTTTATCCGGGATCTGCCCGCGACGTCCGACCAGGAAGCACGCACGGCGGCGGCGCTGAGCCGGCATTTCCCGCAGTTGGCGGAGTCGCCGGACGGCCTGGAAAAGTGGTGGACCCTCGGGCTGGCGCGCCTGGCGCAGTCGGACCATTACCAGGCGCTGTCGGTCGAGGAAACGGAGCGGCGCTTGAACGATGTGCTCACGTTCCGCGCCCCGGCGGGAACCGGCGAGCCGGGCAATCCGCGGCTGTACACGCTGGCGGACTACCGCAAATTGCCGCACCGCCGGCAAACCCCGCAACTTTTGGTTGGCATCCGCGCGGGCCTGCTGGCGTTGAGCGGCCAGGCCAACCCTCTCTACCGGCAAATCATTCTTGGTTACCAGGAAGCGCTGACCGATCTCGAGCGCCACAAGGTCAATGGCGCCGCCGAACTGCTGGACAATCTGGATAACGCCCGCCGGGATGTACTGAAGCGGCGCGAGCACATTGCCGACTACATGAACTGGTACGAGGCGACGCAGGTGGCGACCCGGAGCGACGCCTTCGACGAGTATTTCCGGACCGCCCAACAGTTGGAGACGGCGAAGCGGGTGCACCGGCCGGACGCCATTTCGGCGTATGTGGATTCGGTCGAGAACGAGTTCCGTTAGCTACGGTGGATTGGCGGGAGCCTGGCGGAGTTTCTCGGCCTGGGCGCGCAGCTTCGCCTTCATGGGGTCGTACAGCGGATTGTGAATCGCTGCCAGGTACCGCTCGGCCTGATCCGGCAAGCCGAGGCGAAGGCTGACGCGCGCGAGATGGCCGTTGGCGAAGTCGGAGTCGGGCGCATGCAGGACGCGAACCTTGTCCCAGGCAGCCAGGGCGCCGTTCCAGTCCGGCTTGGCCAGGATGTAAAAGGACTCAGCGTAAGCTTCCGCCAGCCTGGCGTCCGACGGGGCGAGGCTGGCAGCCTGGCGGAATTGCTCCAAGGCGTCGACGAGCACCGCTTCCGAACCCGCGTCGCCCGGCGGATCCGCGAAGTCATGGCGAAAGAGGTAAAGCGTGTTCGCCAAGTCGAAATGGTAGGCGGCTTCGCCGGGGCTGGCGTCCACCGCCCATTGGAACTGGCGGCGAGCCTCCCGGACGTCGGCGCGGGCGAGCGCCGCGTTGCCCAGGGACTCGGCGCTGGCGGCGTCGTGCGGGTCCAGCGCCTGAGCGCGCTGCCAATACCCGACCGCGAGGTCTCCGCGGCCGATCCGGCGGCAGAAGTCGCCGGCGGCGCGTTGGACGGCACCCTGGTCCGGATACTTTCGCGCGAGATCGGCGTAAATCTTGAGCAGACGCTCCTCCCGGCCCGGCGCGCCGGCGGCCTCCTGATTTGGCGCGAAAGCGGCGGCGGTTTCCAGGAGGACGGCGGCGTTGAGCTCTTGCTGCCAAGCCGCCGTCGTCGCGGATGCCGGTGATGCTGTCTCTCTGGGCGTGCCAGCCGGCGCCGCCTGGGAGAATGCCTCGGCCGGCGCACCCGCCAGCGGCCAAATCAGGCCAAAAGCAGCCAGGGCGCTCCAGACAGGGCGTTGACACCGGGGCCGTGCGACGATATGCATTTCCCCGGGGAGCTTCCACGCGCCGTGCTCCTCCCGCAAGACCGCCTGATGTTCTCCCTGACCTCCCGCGAACAGTTTCTCGTCGTCGGCATTCTGACGGCGGCGCTGGTGGGCGCGGCGGTGAGGCACTGGCGGGATGCGCGCCGGGAAAGGCCGGCGCCGGCAGGAGTAGGGTCAGCCTTTTACTCGCGGCAGCAGCCGGCAACCGGCCGAGCGGGCGCCTCCATGGTTCCCTGAAACCTCAGTTCTTTATGGAAAAAGATCATTTCGCCGCCGTCGTGGAAGCCATTTGCCAGCTGGATCAGCGTTTTGAGCCAGACGCGTATCTGTTCGTGCGCGAGGCGCTGATGTTCACCGTCCGGCAACAAAAGAAAAGGCTAGCCGCGGGCACCGTGCCGATGGAGTGCCACGTGACGGGGCAACAACTGCTCGATGGCGTGCGACGTTATGCGCTCGAGCAGTACGGGCCAATGGTGCCAAGCGTCTTTTCACATTGGCGGGTAAGTTCCTGCGCGGACATCGGAACGATAGTTTTCAAACTCATCGATGCCGGCGAGTTCGGGAAGACGGACCAGGACACCATCGCGGACTTCCAAGGCGGGTTCGATTTCGAGGAGGCCTTCGTGCAGCCGTTCCGGCCGGAGAAAAAGCGGGTGGGCATCGCGCCGCCGCCACCCCCGGTGGCGCCGCGGGCCCGGCGGCTGCGTTCGACCACGCCGAAGCCGGCGTAAAGGGCCGGGATGCGGCTGCGGCGGTCGCTGGCTAGCCCAGGGGCGGATTTTCCCGATTGTCGAAGCAATGGAAATTGATTAGTACGAGTCCTGCTCGACCTTCTTAGCTCGGGGAGCAATACTTAATAAATCAGTTATGGATCTATCGATTGTCGGCAGCGGGTATGTCGGGCTGGTCAGCGGGGCCTGCTTTGCGGAGGTCGGCCACAATGTGGTTTGCGTGGATAACGATCCGCGCAAGGTGGAGTCTCTACAGGCCGGGCGCATTCCCATTTATGAGCCGGGTCTCGAGGAACTCGTCCTGCGCAACGTGGCGGCCGGGCGCCTGCGTTTTACCCATAGCATCGAGGATGGCGTTGATCATTCGGAGGTCGTCTTCATCGCCGTGCCGACCCCGCCCCAGCCGGACGGCAGCGTCGACTTGAGCTACATCGAGCGCGTCGCCCGGGAAATCGCCGCCGTGCTCAAGCCGGCTGCCTATCGCGTGGTGGTCGACAAGAGCACCGTACCGGTGAAAACCGGCGACAAGGTGAGCGAAACGATCAAGCGCTACGGCCGCGCCGGGGCGATTTTCGACGTCGTCAGCAATCCGGAATTTTTGCGGGAAGGCTGCGCGGTCAACGATCTGATGCACCCGGACCGGATCGTCATCGGCTCGAAAAGCGATCGCGCGCTGGCGCTGATGAAGAAGCTTTACGAGCCGTTCATGGCGCCCATTCTCGTCACCGATATCAACAGCGCGGAATTGATCAAGCATGCCGCCAACTCCTTCCTGGCGCTCAAGATCAGCTACATCAACGCCGTCAGCGCCATCTGCGAGGCGAGCGGCGCGGACATCGAAAAGGTGGCGGATGGCATCGGCATGGATCGCCGGATCGGGCGCAATTTTCTCAATGCGGGCCTGGGCTACGGCGGCAGTTGTTTTCCGAAGGACCTGGCGGCTTTTATCGCCATCAGCGACCAGTTGGGCGTCCCGTTCGACCTCCTCAAGGAAGTGCAACGCATCAACGTCAGTCAGCGCAATCGCTTCCTCAAAGCTCTGCGCGATGCCTTATGGATTTTGCGTGATAAGCGGATTGCCGTCTGGGGCCTGACCTTCAAACCGGACACGGACGATATTCGCTGTTCGGTGGCCGTCGAGTTGGTGGACGAGTTGCTCAGCGACGGGGCTCACGTGACTGTTTACGATCCGAAAGGGATGGAAAACGTCCGCAACTTCAAGCTGATCCCGGGCGCTCGCCTGGCGGAGTCTGCCCTGGAAGCCGCCCGGGGGGCGGAGGCGTTGATTATTGCCACCGAATGGCATGAGTTCGCCAAGGTGGATTTTGCGGAGCTCAAGGAGGTGATGACGTCGCCGATTATTTTTGACGGCCGCAATCTGCTCGATCCGGCGACCATGGAGACGTTGGGGTTCCAGTACCGCAGCATCGGCCGCCCCACTCCGGCAAAACAGTGAAGGTTCGGTAAATCCGCTCAGGCCGCGTGTTCCGAATCTTTTCGCAGTAACTTACCAACACAACATGAAAACTATTCTTGCTCTGTCCTTGCTGGTTGCCTCGATCGCCATGCTCAACGCCGGTTGCTCCGCCAGCGCCAGCGTGCATAAGGCGGACGCCACGCGCGTCGACTCGTCGACCCAGGTGGCTTACGTGACCGCGCCCGCCAAGTAGGAGGGGTCGCTCGTTCGAGCGATTTCAGCGGCCGCTAGTTTGATCTCGCCGTCAGGTCTGCCTGCCCCGTACGTTCATTGGATGGGCTCCCGCGATGTGACGGTAGACGAGCGGCAGTCTCCGCGTTATCGGCCAAGTGTCGCGGCGATCATTCGGGACTCCGCCGGCAGGGTTTTGATCGGTGAGCGTGGCGACACGCCTGGCGGCTGGCAATTTCCGCAAGGTGGCGTGGAGCCCGGTGAAGCCCGGGAGGAAGCGCTGGCGCGCGAACTCGTCGAGGAAATCGGCCTGGAGCCCGGCGGATACGAGTTGGGACCTTGCAAGGGACCGTATCGGTACCTTTTTCCGTCTGGCCGGACCAAGCACGGTTTTAATGGACAGGAGCAGCACTATTTCCTCCTGTCGTTGCTTCCGTCCGGACAGATTGAAATTGCAAGAGGGGTTCCTGAATTCCGGGCGGTTCGTTGGATTACGCCCGCGGAGTTCCAGTTGGCGTGGCTGCCGGAGATGAAGCGCAAGGTTTACCAGCAGGTATTCAGTGATTTCTTTGGGCTGAACCTTTCTTGAGCGGGTTAGAGGAAGGATTCCATCCCAACCGCAGCCCGCCTTCCCGATGCCCTTCGTCGATTTCCCTTCCCGGCTCCGTCCGACTGTTGAGGAAATTGACCGGCTCCTGGCTGGGTTGGCGAACTTCGGGGACTTTCAGGGCCTGCTCACCGACGACGATCCGCAGGTGCAAGGCCTGGTGGAGCGCACGGTCATTAGTGTGCGGGCTGCCCGCGCCTTGACGGCTGACCTTCTGGCCGAGATCGCCGCGGCGGATAGCGCTGCGACGGCTTTGGCGGACACGGCGTCGATGGTGGCCGCGGGTTCGCCCGAGCCAGTCGTAGCGCCGGCGCCGGTGCCGATCGTGCGGCCTCCGGAGCATCTGGAGCAGATCACGATGGCCAATCCCACGGGCATGCGCGAGTTGATCCTGATCGCGGATCACAACCAGGCCGACCTGGCGGAGATGGAACGCATGCTGACGGACGAGGATTACCGCGTCTTGAGCGTGCGGGACGGTTTCGAAACGATTTCGATTTACGCGCGGCTTTGGGCGGCCATCGATCTGGTCATCCTGGATTTTAGCTTGCCGGGAATGGCGGGTGATCTGGTCTTTGATGAGTTGCAGGCGATCAATCCGAAGGTGGCGGCGGTCGTGAGCAGCGGCTTCACCCATCCGGACAAGCTCAAACAAATGCTCGGCCAGGGCCTAAGCGGCTTTCTGCCGAAGCCCTATGAACGGGAGCGCCTGATCCGGCAGATCACGCAGGTCCTGGCGCACCGGCCGGAAATCAGCCGGTGAGTTGGCTTCACCTTAGCGCCGGTCGAAACCGCGCGCGACGGCGCTCGGGAGATGCATGGCGTAGGACTCCACCTCGCCATCCGGGCGCCGGACCTTCCCGATGTGTTCCAGGCCAAGTTCGCGGTAGGCCGCTTCCAGGGCAAGCGGATCGCCGCGCAACTCCGGGTACAAGGCTGCCAGGCGCTTCTTGATCCATTCCTTCGCCATGCGCCGGTCGATCTCGTGCAGCGGGCGTTCGGGCGGACGCGGGAGCAGGATGCGCGTGAAGAGATGGCGCAGGCTGGAAACATTCATGGGCAGGGTCAGGAAGCCAGGGGCAGGCGGGATGAGCGACTCGCCTCCAGCGTGATGCGGATCTTTTCAATCAGGTCCGACGGGCGGAACGGCTTCTCAATGAAGCCTGCCAACCGCCGTCCGGCAAATTGCCGGACGACATCTTCCTCCGCATAGCCGGAGCAAACGATGACGCAGGCATTCGGACGGCTGCTCAAAATTTGCTGGAACACCTCTTCGCCGCTGAGCTTGGGCATGGTCAGGTCGAGTACGATCACGTCGATCTCATACAGATGCGCGCGAAACTGCTCGATGCCTTCCTCGCCGTCCGCCGCCTGGTAGACAGTGCAGCCGGCGGCTTCCAGGGCTTGCGCCATCAACGTGCGCAGCCCTTCTTCGTCATCGACCAAGAGGACGCGGGTCCCGGCCATATCGGAGGGGGCCGTGGCGGCGGCACCGTCCACCGCCGGGTTGCGGGCGCGCTTGCGGCCGGCGGGAAACAGGATGGTAAAGACCGTGCCTTCGCCCGGCTGGCTGAAAATCTTGATGCCGCCGCGATGCCCGCGCACGATGCCCTGCAAGGCCGCCAGCCCCAGGCCGCGCCCGGTGAATTTCGTGCTAAAAAAGGGGTCGAAAATCTTCGAAAGGGTCTCGGGCGTCATGCCGCAGCCGTTATCGCTGACTTCGAGCCGGACGTAGCGGCCGGATTCGAGGTCCTGGCCTGGGAAAAGGTCCATGGCGCCGGCTCCGCCCAGCACACAGGACTCCGTCCGCACGGTGATCTCGCCGCGATTGTGCTCGCCGATGGCCTCGCTCGCGTTGACCAGCAGATTGAGCACGACCTGCCGGATTTGCGCCGCGTCCCCCTCCAGCGGGGGCAAAGTGGGCTCGAGTTCGTAGATGACGCGAACGTTCTTCGGGATGGAGACGCTGAGCAACTCGCCCATCTCCTTGATCATCGTGTTCAGGTGCAGTTCGGAGACCGAGAACCGGCTCCGGCCGGAATAGGCCAACATTTGGCGCGTCAACTCGGCCAGCCGGCGGGTGGTGCGTTCGATCTTTTCCAATGGCTCCACGCCGGCAGGGGCCTGCTCGGCGACGATCGGATTGAGCAACTCCGCGTTGCCTAAAATAGTCGTCAGAAGGTTATTAAAATCGTGGGCAATCCCGCCGGCCAACACGCCGAGACTCTCCAATTTCTGGCTCTGGCGCACGGCTTCCTCCGCCAGGACCCGCGGCGTAATGTCGACCACGACGCCGCGGCGCCCGAGCACACGGCCGCCGTCGCTGATGACCGTGATAATCTCGCGGACCCACAAAACCTGTCCCGCCGCGTCGATCATCCGGTATTCGAGCGGATACGTCTTGCCCGGCTCCCGCGCGGCCAGCGAGTTCTCACGGGCGCGGGCGCGATCGTCCGGATGCACGTTTTCGTACCAGAAGGCGGGTTCCGCCACCCAGTTCCCGGTCTCCATGCCCAGGAGCTTGCGCGCGTAATCGTTGACGAAGGTGAACCGGTACATCTCGGCGTCACTTTCCCAAATAACGGCCTCGATGCCGTTGACGAGGTCGGTCAGGTGGCGCCGGGTGGCTTCGACCGCCGCAGCCAGCCGTTTACTCTCGCGCAAAGACTCGCTGAGCCGCCGTTGCCGCTGCGAGAGCAGGAAATTGGCGGCGCCGGTGATCAAGGCCGCCAGCAGCCCGATGCCCAGAATGCGATTCGGCGCCGTGGTGCCCAGGGTGCGGATCAGTTGCGGCGTGGGCCACATGCGCATCTTCCAGGCGACGTCCGCCACGGGGGCGTACCGTTCCACGATGAGCGAGCTCGCCGGGGGAGCGGCCTCCGGAGTGGCAGTCGAGCGGAAGACGACGTGCCCCGTGCGGTCGGTAATCTCCACGTGCCAGTCGAGCGCGTCGAAGCCATAGAGGTTCTTGAACGCCTGCGTCATGCGAATGGTGCCCGCGACGAACCCGTCCTGCACGCCGCCGCGGAAAACCGGCACCACGACAGTGAGGCCCTCCTCACCCGGGTTGATCGAAAAGCTGGCGGTGCCCGCCGACTGCCGGGAACTGGCGGCCGCGCGCAGGGTCGGGGCGATGGTCGTCTCACCCGGCAGCAAGGTGCCCGGCATGCCGGGGGCGGGGACCGTCAGGACCGGCACGCCATAGTTGTCGATGCGGGAGATGCCCTCGAAATTAGGGACATAGGCGATCATCCGGCTGCTGAACGGGAAGAACGCCGCCGGCACCGCGTTGGGCGGAGTGCTGGAAACGAAATTGGCGATGCTTTGCAGGGCCTGGATGCGGGCCGAGACAAAGCCTTGAAACTGCGCCAGCGCGTCGTCCGCCGCCCAGGACGTTTCCGCCTCCAGCAGTTGGCGCTCCGACTGCCGGCTTTCCGCCGCCAGATAAACGCTGACCCCGAGGATCAAAGCAGTCGTCAATCCGACCCGTACAAACAGACGAACGTACTTCCAGGAATGACGAACTTGCGGCCACACATCCATGCGCGCCAAAAGCTAAACGCCCGGTCAGGAAAAGCGACTGCGGAGTTCGATTCCTGTCCGAATACGCCCGATCAGGCGAGCAAACGCACTCCAACGGCTTCGCGGGCCTTAATCTTGCTCGTCAACGACCGCGAAATTGGATACTTTGGCCCAACCCTTCCCTGCGTGAGAGCTGCTTTCACATTAGTCGAGGTGCTGTTGGCCTTTGCGGTCGTCGTCGTACTGGCGGCGCTCGTGATCCCGGCGACGTCGCACCTTTCCGCCTACGCGACGCAGGTTAAATCGGTCTCGAATATGCGCCAGCTCGGCGTGGCCGCGCGGCTCTACGCCAACGATCACGACCAGCAGCTCCCGGGACATACGACAAGCGTCGATCCCGCCAGCCCGCCGCCGGATCAATGGCCGGCGCTTTTTTGCACTTATCTGAGCCCGGTCGATCCGCGCGTGTTTGTGGATCTAAACGATCCGAACTCGCTGAAACTGGCGCCCGCCCTGGTCGTTTCCAACGCGGCGAACAATACGGGCTTTGTCTACAACGGTTTCGACGAACTGGGCGCCGACAATCAGCCGCCGGCGACGGTTCGCCTGCAGGTGATCGATCATCCATCGGAGGTGGTCCTGCTGGGGCAAAAGGTCCCGGGCTCGGCCACGTTTTGCGTCGATCTCCTTTTTCAGCCGCTAACCAACTTGGTGAATCTATTGAACCCGACGGTCTACGATGGCGGCGCCAACTATCTTTTCGTGGATGGCAGCATCCGTTTTCTCAAGCAGACCGACTATAACAATACCCTCTGGCTGGCGGACAAGACGGTCACCCTGCCCGTGCTGCCCCTGCCGTAAGCGCGAGGAGAGTCAGGGCGCGGGGCTTCCCCGGAGCCAGTAGACCAATTGGGCACAGGCAAAAAGGAAGTTCATCAGCACCAGGATGATCACCGGACGGGTGGACGGGGGGTGGTTCGTGCGCAGAGCATAATTCGGCGGCAGCAGCAGGCTGAGCAACCCGCTGAGCAAGAACCAGCTCAGGTAGTTTTGCCAGGGCGGCCAGTTGGGGGTTCCGGCGGCGGCGAGCCCGGGGTACCAGATCCAATAGCCGCGTATTTTCCAGGCGACGAATTCAAGGTTCAGATCAGTCAAGAGGGCCACGACGGCCACGCCCAAGGCCACTTCCGTCCGTGTGGCCTGCGGCCGGAGCGTCAGCACGAGATAACGGCCGCAAATCAGGATCACGAACCAGGCCAGCGGAATGGCAGCGGGCAAAACGCCGGCGATGCGCCAGCCAAAATGGCTCGTGTACCGGTACGCGCCGAAAGGGAAGCCGGTCCGCACCCCGACTGACTCGAAACAGGCGGAGCCAAGCAGGATGAGCAGAGCCCAGCGGCGCGCCGTCGCCAAACCTTCGGCGGCGGCGGTGTGCAGGTAGACGCTGCAGGCAGCCAGGAGAATCCAGATCGCGTCCGATTCCTGGAGGAACGCGTTGGCGTAGCGCCGCCCTGTTTCGTTGCCAATCCAGGCGTGCACCTGGCGTTCGCCGAGGTCCAGCGGCAGGACCACGACGCCGATGGCCGTCCAGGCGACGAAGGCGAGCCACACCCAGTCGGCCGGACTGCGTGGCGTCCGGCTCGGCGCGGTGGGGAGGGCCGGCGTTGGCATCGAGTGGTTGTAACCAGACGCGCGCGGCGCCGCAATGGCGGCGTTCGCGGGTCGATTTGCGGCCTTGACCGCGCCAGGCAATCCCCGTTTACTCCTCGCAGCGCGGTTCTATGCAATTGGTCCCCGTTGATATTCAGTTGGTTGGGAACGAGCTTGCCATCCGGTGGAGCGATGAGCAGGAGAGTTACCTGCCGCTGCAAAACCTGCGCCTGGCCTGCCCGTGCGCCACTTGTTGCGGTGAGCCGGACGCGCTCGGGCACGTCGACAAGCCCCAGGTGAGTTATGATGCGGCGCGCAGTTTTTCGTTGCGATCCTACGGTGTGGTCGGCGGTTACGCGCTGCAGCCGGCCTGGGAAGATGGCCATGCCACCGGGTTGTACTCCTTCGCCCTGCTGCGCCGGCTCGGCGAGGCCCACCTGGTCAACCCGCTCCCCGCATGAAGTGGCTGCAGCGAGTGACGTGGCTGGCGTGCGTGTTCTCCTTTGCGAGCACCCTCGCGCTGTACGAGTACAGCACGCGCCCACGGCCGGAACTCGCCGCGCCGCAAGAGCTTTACGCCGTGGTGCAGAAACATCTGGCCGCCTGCCGGTCGGCGGATTTCCCGCTGGCGTATCATGCCGCCGCGAGCGCGGTGCAGGAGCGGTTTACCCTGGTGGAGTTCGAGCGCAAGCTGCGGCGCGATTATCTGCCGGTCGCGGCGGCGCAGCGGATTGAATACGGCGCGGTCCGGCATTCCCGGGCGCAGGCGGAACGGGCCATGGTCGACGTGTATTTCATCGCGCGCAACGGCGAGGCCAACGGCTGGACCTACACGCTCCTCTACGAGGATGGCGATTGGAAGATCGATCACGGCGAGCCGATCCCCGGCTGGCCCGCCGGCGAGCGCCTCAGCGGCTTGATGTTGTAGACCGCTTCAAAGTCGCCGGGGGCGATCCGCCTGTCGGGCGATTCTCCTCCGTATCTGAAGTCCTACGTCACGGCGAAAAAGGATTGCGCAAGTTATATGCATAGCGAGCTAACAGCGATTCGGCAGTTCAACGTCATTAATCCTACCATAGAGTATGTTGGCGCGGCGATAGCGGTCACTGTGTTGGGAACTTGGACGTTTTTGTTTATCTGTTGGTGGTACCAACTTCTTGTTCGCTTGGCTTCGAAGCACGACCTCAGAAAGCGGCGTCGACTGGCGTCTGTGAGCAGCTTGCTTGTTTACCCGTTCGTCCTGGGACCTATCTCTTCTGTTTTTGTCGGTATGCACATCGTTACTAATCTGAACCTAGCGCTCATTGCCTGCAGCGTTCTCGTTGCCATGATTCCGTCGGTGATCTGGTGGTCGCGGCGGATGTCTACATTAAGAAACCTTGGATTCGGTTACTAACTACTTTGAGCAGGACAAGGACTCGGCCACACGGATTGACCCACCCTTATGACCACTGCTGCTCTCCCCAGCCGTCACGGGCTACCTTGGTCCTTGGTTGAGCGAATCTGCCACACGTTGAACGGCGGCATTCGTTGCATCGATCAGCTTCAAAGCATCAATCCGCCTTTCTGCCCCCGATACTGTAACTGTAGCGAAGAATACATAGGCATGATCAATCTTAGGTTCGCCTTCCTTGATCGGCCCGATGTTTGCAACCCTCAAGGAGACCACAACTTCCCCCACGGTTACCCCTTTTAGAACCCGCGCAACTTCGACGTTTGCTCCGTAAAGTGATCCTCCTGCGGCTACAGAGTCGGGAATACTGAGGTTCAATATTTTCCCGACGAATATCACGTCCGACTTTGATATCAATGTCTCTTCTCTCAGCCAACTACCAGGCAGACCGTCTGGGCTAACTATGGTCATTTGGGAACTCGCGTTGGCGATACACAAAGTACCGAATAATAGAATGCTAAGTATCGCCACTCTGAGGCGAAATGTCTTCATACGATATAAGTTTGGACTCGCACTGTTGAGGTTGAGACTAAACATCTAGAGGATTCGTACTACAACCACCATCTAGAAGGTTTGAACAAATACACGTTCTGCGAGGTGAATATCCGCGCTGTCTGCGAAGTTTGCATTCTCTTCCGTCCAGTTTGGTGTCTAAGCTGTCCGGAGTTCAGCAGAATCATCTTACCGCAAGCCGCAGGCGTGCGGGCGCGACTTAATCGCCGTTCCAGCCGAAGACGCGGACCATCTCGTGCTTGCCCTTGAGCGATTTCTCGCCCAAGTCTGAAAATTGCGCGCGTTCCGACTCCGGCAACGCCAGGACCAATTGTTCGCTCACCAGCAACTTTTGCCCCAGTTCCTTCATGACGGTTTCCAGGCGGAATGCCGTGTTCACCGCGTTGCCGATGATCGTGGCGTCGCGCTGGGCGACCAGCCCGATATTGCCGAAGGCCACCCGGCCAAAATGCACCGCGATGCCCACCGTGAAGGGCTTGCCCGATTCCGGCCAGCGCAGCTTGGCGGCCAAGTGCAATAAATCCCGCGCGCTCTGGTGCGCGCTCTCGCATTCGCGCGGGGGGCCGGGATTCTCCTGCCAATAAGCCAGGATGGCGTCGCCGATAAACTTGTCGATCACGCCGCCGTTCTTCTGCACTAGGTTGCCGGCCTCGCGGAACCATTGGCCGAGCAATTGCGCCAGCGTACCGGCCGGCAGAATCTCGGATTGGGCCGAAAAACCGCGGATGTCGCAAACCAGGATGGCGGCGTTATGGACGGTTTGCAGCGCGGGATCGGTGCTGCCGGCCAGCGTCACCGCGGCGCCATCGCCGCTCTCGAACTCGGACTCCTGCTCGAAGATGAGATCGTTGTTGGCAATGCGGATCTTGGCGCCGCTCTGGAGGGTCACCGGCATAACCACTCGCTGATCGTTGACGTAGGTGCCGTTGCGGCTGCCCAAGTCCATGAGCTGGTATTCGTAGCCGTTGTGGCAGCGAATGATGGCGTGCTGCCGGCTGACGGTCGGGCTGAAACTCAGGCAGACCGTGTTTTCCGGCGTGCGTCCGACGGTCGCGGTATACAGGATCGGGACTTCGAAAGCCGGCGCCTGGGCGGGGATGACGCGGATTTTGGCGGCCATGGGCTCAGGGGGCGGACGCGGGCTCCTGTTTCTCAGGCATTAAACAAGCATCGTCCAACGCGGGCAATGGGATAATTACGGTTTGCGGTTTGGGACGCTGAACCGATAATCTCCCGCCGCAACTCTCGCCGCTTACCGTGCATGGCTGACCCCGAAAACTTCCAGCACTACCAGGTGCTCAAGCGAGCGGACGGGACCCTCTGGGAGCTGGGCCGCGGCGCCATGGGCGTCACCTACAAGGCGTTCGATACCAGCCTGCGCTGCAACGTCGCGCTGAAGGTCATCAATGCCGCCTATCTCGACAGCGACATGGCGCAGCAACGCTTCCTGCGGGAAGCCCGCGCCGCCGCCGGCCTGAGCCATCCCAATGTCGCGAGCGTTTTTCACCTGGGGGAAAGCGGCGGCAACTATTTCTACGCGATGGAGTTCATCGACGGCGAGACCCTGGAGGCGTTCGTGCGCCGGCACGGGCCGTTGGCGCCGCTGCTGGCCTTGCGCATCGCCTTGCAGGTGGCGCGCGCCTTGCGGGCGGCATCGCGCGAGGGCCTGGTCCATCGCGATATCAAGCCCGCGAACCTGATGTTGCTGCGCGAGGAAGACGAGGACGAGATCCACGTCAAGGTCATCGACTTCGGCCTGGCCAAGGTGGCGCCGAAGGACGGAGAGGCGTCCGCCACGATCACGGTGGCGGGCTTCGTCGGCACGCCGCATTTTGCCAGTCCGGAGCAGCTCGAAGAAAAAGACCTGGATGTGCGTTCGGACATGTATTCGCTCGGCGTCAGCCTCTGGTACATGCTGACCGGCAAGCCACCCTTCGGCGGGACGGTCGTGCAGATCATGAGTCAGCATCTGACGCGCAAGCCGCCCTTCCAGCAAATGGCCGGAATGCCTCCGGAGGTCGTGCATTTGCTCGAGCATCTGCTGGAAAAGGACGCCGCCAAGCGCCCGCAGACCGCGTCCGATTTGCGGCGCGAGATCGAACACGTCATGCACGCGCTGCAAGCGTCCGGCGCGGCCGCTCCGGCTGCTACCGTCGCCGGTCCGTTCTCGGCGGCGGCCCAGGGGCAGGTGGATACTTCCTTTCCCACCGAGGCGATTACCGAAGAAGGCCTGGGCAAGAACGATACGAGCCAGGCGCCGATCGGGGAGCCGGCCAGCGGGACCGTTCTGGCGAAGAAATACCGCCTGCTGCATGAGGCCGCGCACAGCGAGGACGGCAGTCTCTTTCAAGCGATGGAGCTCGATACCGGGCGGGCGGTGGCTGTCAAGATTCTGGCGCCGGACAGCCTGGCCGCACCCGAGCTCCTCCGGCAGGCGCAAGAGGAGGTGAGCAAGGCGCGCGGCGTCGTCCACCCGGCGCTTCTGCGGATTTACGCGCTGGAACGGGAGGGCGCCCACCCGTTCCTGACCTTCGAGTGGGTCAACGCCATTACCGTGCTCGATCTCCTGCGCCACCGGCACGCGTTGACGGTGCCGGAAGCACTGCAAATCCTGGAGCCGATTGCCGGCGCGGCGGATCAGGCGCGCGCGGCCGGGCTGCCGGAGTTGGACGTTGGTCCCGCGCATATTCTGCTGGCTTTCGATGCGGCGCTGGATTTGCCCTCGCGCACGTCGCTGTTGCCGGTGCCACTGGGGACCTGGCCGCCGTTCGGTCCCAAGGTGTTGCCGCTGAACCTGCGCTCGGAAATGGCCAGTTCCGTCACCTGGGCGGGGCAGCAGACGATTGTGCCGGTCGCGAAGGTGGCGCCCGGCATCCTACGGCAACTGGCCCTGCTGACATACGAGATGCTCGGGGGCAGGCCGGCGGCCATCGCCAATGCGGCCGGGGCGGCGCAGCAGGCGCCTCTGCCCGCGCTTTCCGAAGAAGGCAACACAGTGTTGCGCAACGCCCTGCAGACGGGCCAGCCGGCTGTTTACGATTCGGCGGGCGCTTTCGCGACAGCGTTGCGCGCCAGCCTGACGGCCAAGCCGGTCGATTTTCCCAATCGGGCAGCGGCTGCCACGATCGGGCGAGTGTCCGGCCCGCCGGCGCTCCCGGCTGCCGCCGCCACGCCGCCGCCAGCGCTGCCACAATCTCTGCCTTTCGCCCAGGCCGCCAGCTTGCCGGAGGCCTCGGCGCTGGCGGTACCATCGGCCTTGCCTCCGGTGCCGCCGCGGCCGGGTGCAACGGCAAAGAGCGTTGCCACCGCGGGCGGCAAACCCTCGCGCGGGCCACTCGTTACTTTTATTGTCCTGCTGATCCTCTTTGTCTTTCTGGGTTTGCTGGCCGGCCTGGGTTTCGCCACCTGGAAATTCCTGTTGCCGCAGGTCAAGGAGCGCCTGGCCTCCTGGCAAACCGCCATCGCTCCCGGCCCGGGGACGCCGGCGGAGCCGACGCCCGCCGTGGTCCAGCGCGCGCTGCCGGTGGAGACAGCCACCGCCGCGCCCGCGCTGCCGCCGGTCGCGCCACCGGTGCCGTTCCCGACGGCCGCGATGATCGCACCCACTCCAACCGTGGCGGTGGTGATCCCGCCGTCTACGCCCACTGTGGCCTCGCCAACGCCCGCACCGGCACCGGACCGCGGCGCGCGTTTTCAAGAGCTGCTGACCAAGAGCCAGGATCTGGACCGGGCAGGGGACGTGGCTGGCGCGCTGGACGGCTACGTCACGCTGGCCCAGGATTACCCGGAACAGGACAAAGGGTTGAGCCGGGTGGATTCCTTCGTCGGCGCCATCCGGGCGGCGCCGCTGGCACCGGACCTCGAGCAGGGGCGCGCGCAGAAATTACGTGAGCCGATGGAACGCGCCGCCGGCCTCGGCTCGCAACTGGCGATGCTTTTCCTGGGAGATCACCTGCTGGCGACCGATCCAGCCACAGCCGCCGGGTGGTACCAGAAAGCGGCGGACCTCGGCGCGCCGGAGGCGATGTTCGCGCTGGGGAACTTGTACTTTAAGGGGGTGGGCGTGCCGGAGGAGCCGGAGCGCGCGTCGCAATGGTTCCGGTTGGCCAGCGACAAAGGTTTTGTGCGCGCCAAGATCTATCTGGCCGAGTGTTACGAAGAAGGCAAAGGCGGCGTGCCGCGCAACTTCGACCGCGCTTTCGCGCTCTTGAACGAAGCGCTCGTGCTCGAGCCGAACAACGCCGTGGCCATGGAAAAGCTGGGCGTCGATTACGAGCGCGGCCGGGGCACTTCCGTCGATGTGCGCAAAGCGTTCGCACTCACCCAGCGCGCGGCGGTCGAGTTGCACGACGCCAACGCCCTGGCCAACCTGGGAGTCTACTATATGAACGGTTCCGGCGGACCGAAGGATCCGAAGAAGGCGGCCGCGCTTTTCAAGGAAGGCGCGGAAAAGCAAAATGCCGCCTGCATGTTTTTCTACGCCCAGTGTTTGTATGATGGCGTCGGGGGCACGCCGGTCAATCACGCGGAAGCCACCAGCTACTTCCGGGCGTCGGCGGAACGCGGTTTTCGCCTGGCCCAGGCTTGGTGCCAGCAGAACCGGGTGACGTTTGCCGGCGGCGAGTGAATCGGCTGGCGTTGCACGCTTGCCAAGTGGCGGGCGGCTTGCCTATGCTGCCCGGATGAATTCCGCCACGCTCAGGCTTTCCGCCGTTTCCCTTTCGGCTCTCGTGCTCTTCACCGGGTGCGAGGGGATGACGCCAGGTGAAAGCGCGGGCACGGTGGGAGTCGGGGCTGGTCTGGCGGCGGGGTTGCTCGGCTCGGCGGCGGGCATGAACGCGGGCGAGGCGACGGCGCTGGGCGCGGGCGTGGGCCTGCTGGCGGCCGGCATTACCTATGCGGTCGCCAAACACGAGGCCAACGAACGCCAGCGCGAAATTGCCGAGGCGAACGCCCGCCGCGCCTACGCCGCGCACCGGGCGGAACTGCGCCGGCAGCATGTGCGTTATATCGCAGTCCGCACCAGCCGCACTTCGCAGAGCCAGGGGCAGGCGAGTTGCATGGTTTGGGATACGCAGAACCAAGAACTGGTCGGCAATAACGTCTACGACACCAAGACCAAGCCGCAGACGGGCTCAACGGCGAAGTTTGACAGCTACTCGGCGGAATACGTGGGCTCCTGAAGGCCCCGGCCGCGACAGCGCGCTTCGCGGCACGTTACAGCCTGCCGATCTTCGTCGCGACAAAGGGCGGCCAGAGAACATCGTCCCGCTTTGAGCCTTCGATGAAGGCAGGTATGCGCCCGGCATCCGCAGGCGCGATCGTCACAGTCGATCCATCGTTTTTGCCGTGCAGGACCCCGCGCTTGAGTGCCTCGGCGAAGCCGGTGCCGCCCACCGGCGAGATCAGCAACTGACCGCGCCAGGAGAAATGATACTCCGCGAATTCATACATCCTGCGGCCGTGCGAATGGGAGCGGCCTGGCCCGGGTGCAGGCGGTTGCAGCAGGTTCAGGTAGGAGTGCCGCGGAGTCCGCGTCACAAAGAAATCGATGGGTGTTGCCGCCGCACCCGCCTTGTCTTTGCTCAACTGTAGGATGGTTCCATGCGCGTCCGCGCCGTAAGCCACGCAAAAGTAGTCAGTCTCCTGGTCGGCTATCTGTTCGCGCCAGATCCCTTCCAGCCTTGGATCGCGGTCGGCGACCTTGGCCGCCGAAAGAGGCCGTTCCGACTGCACCACGGCGCAACCCGAAAGCAGCAGCGGCACCGCCAGGGCGAGAATAGCCAGCCTGACAGAGACCATTTGGGTGCTACTTGAACTCCCAATTGCCGCGGTCATCCGCCGTGTTGGGAATGCGGTCCTTGCCGGGCGAAACGATATCAAAGGAGTCCGTGTTGTGCTTGCCCGGCTGCTCGTAAATGTAGTCGCTGCCCCACGGGTCCTTCGGCAATTTCTCCATCTGCTGATACCACTTGGTCGGGACCGGGTCGGTCGTGGGTTGCGTCACGAGGGCTTGCAAGCCCTGCTCGGTCGTCGGCAAAAAGCCGTTGAGCATTTCGTAGGTCTTGAGCCGCGTATCGAACGAGGCGAAATCCGCCTGCAAACGCGCATCCTGGCCGATGCCGATCGTCTTGCCGAAATAGGAGAATCCCGTGGCCAGCAGCAGCACCAGGATGGCCACCACCAGCATGATCTCCAGCAGCGTAAAAGCGTGGCCCGAGCGGCGGCGGCGGCGAATGTTCATGGGGGAGGCGGCGTGGCGGCCGGCGTCAGAACATAGTCGAACTTCTCCCAATTGTACTTGAGCTGAATTTCGACCGAGCGCACCGCCACGGCTTCTGATCCATTCGACAGTGCCAGCGTCAAAGTGTTCAACCCGGCGCTCAGCCACTCGCCCGGGATGATCGTTTGCGCCCGCAGCCAGCCCGTGTAGCGGAAGCTCATGGCTGTGTCCGGCCCCTGGGCTGCTCCTTGGTAGGCGGGATCGGCCAGGTCCGGCAGATAGAGCGTGGAAGCCTGGGCATCGTGGCCGTTGACGGCGGTGGTGGGTGGCGCCGCCACGTCGGCACCCAGCACCTGATAGGTGAGCACGGCGACCAGCGGCACGCGGTCCAGCGGGAACTCGAAGGTCGCCAGCGGCGCGGTGGCCGGCTGCAGCACAAGCGGCGCCTTTTGCAGGCTGGCGGTCACTACCCCATACAAGTAGGTGTCGCCGCTCTTGCCGCGTTTGGTGGCCGAAAGGATGTGAAACGGCTCGCGCACCGTGCCGGCGGCCGCGAAGTCCGCTGGCTGGCGTACTTCCGCGCGATCCAGCCAGCTCAAGAACACGCCCCGGACCTGGGTGCCGTCTTCCGCCGATTCGATCTCCAGGTAATTTACGCCCGTCATGGGCACGGTCAGGGTTTCCGATGACGGCAGACCCAGGCCTTGCCCGAGCGGGCGCGAGCGCATCAATTCGTTGCCGAGTTCATCCCAGGCGGTCACCCGCGGGCGCGGTCCACCGACCCGGTCATCGAAGAAAACGCGCACCTGCAGGTCGTCGGTCGCCCCTGCCGGGCGCTCGAGCCGGATGCGAAAAAGCGAGCGGGCGCGGCCGTCGTCGTCGTCCGCATCGCGGTCGATGGCGTTGGCGGTGATTGCCTCGCCGTTGGCGCCGAATTCCAGCCGGGGCAACCGTCCCTGCGGCGCGGCCGGGCGAGCAGCGATAAAGTCGAAGCTTTCCACCCAACCCGGCACCGTCTGGGGCGCGGCGTTGGGCGCGGCCGGCCGGAGATCGAGCCAGGCGCTGAGCGGAGTGCCGATGGCTTGCAAGGATTGCGCGTGGGCGAGGCCGGCCGCCGTGCAGAGCAACGCCGCCAGCAAGATGCCCGCGGTGAACCGGGGATGGCGCTGGCAAAAGTTCACGGGGGAGGGAGGATCGACAAGGCGTATCTAACCCGATTCAGCAGCTTACCGCAAGAACCGTTCCGCCTGGTGGGCTGCGCGGAATGTCGCCGCCGGCCGTCAGCCCGCCAGATGGTAAGCCTCTCTGGCCGTGCCGCTAAAAAAGCGCGCCTGCTCGCTGGCGGAAGCTTGCTGCAACATCCCGCGGACCAGTTCGGACCAGCGCCGATACGGCACCGCGACCAGGCAAACGGGCCAGTCCGACCCAAACATGAGGCGTTCCGGGCCGAACGCCTCCCAAACCGTCTCAAAGTAAGGCGCGAGGTCCTGTTCCTGCCAGGCGGACCAATTCGCTTCGGTCAGCATGCCGGACACCTTGCAATAGACGTTCGGCCGCCTAGCCAGTTCCCGGATGTTCGTTTTCCAAGGCTCGACCAGGCCGTCCTTAATGCGCGGTTTGGCGACGTGATCCAGGACGAACACCTGCGTGGGGTGGCGGTCGACGAACTCGATGGTCTGCGGCAGGTGGCGTTCGAAAATAAGAATGTCGTAGACCAACCCGAACTCGGCTAGTGCGGTGATGCCGGCATTGAAGTCCGCGCGCAGCATGTAGCGTTCGTCGGCTTCGCCTTGCAGGACATGACGGACCGCCTTGAACTTTGGTTCCGGGGCAAAGCGCGCCAGATCCTCGCGCACCGTGGGGGAGATGAGCGGCACCCAGCCGACCACACCTTTGATTAGCTCGTCCTGCCGTGCCAACTCCAGCAGCCAGGCCGTTTCCTCAATAGTTTGCCGCGCCTGCACGGACACCACACCCGTGACACCGGCGGCGGCAGCTTCCGCGCGCAGATCGCCCGGCAGAAAGTCCCGCCGCAAGACGCCCATTTCCTCGTTGATCCAGTCATACTCGACCGGGTCATAGCGCCAGAAGTGGTGGTGGGCGTCGATCATGCCGGCGGCCAGGCTAGAGCGAATTAGATGATGAGGTAGCCGCCGCGCAGCGGCTCCAAAAAAGGTAGGGATCGCTCTCCGAGCGACTCCGTAGCTGTTTGAAAGCACCCAAGCTACCACGCAGCGGCTGCCCCCAGACACGTGCTCTTCCAGACAGCTTCGGAGTCGCTCGGAGAGCGATCCCTACCGTCATCACGAGCGGCGGCTTCGCCGCCTGCCAGACCAACGAACAGGCTACGAGTTTGTTTGACATGCTCTAGAGCTCGATCATCGCTTTGATGACGCCGGTCTCCGGCTTCGTCCAGGCGGGGAACTCCGCGGCCACATCGGCGAACGAAGCACGATGCGTGATCCAGGGGGACGTATCGATCCGGCCCGCTTCGAGCAGCGAAATGATGCGCGTGAAATCCGCCGGGAGCGCGTTGCGGCTGCCCATGAGCGTCATTTCGCGCTTGTGGAAGTTGGGATCATTGAAGGTCACATCGCCTTGGAAGAGGCCGACAAAAACCATCCGCCCGCCATTGGCCGGATATTCGAACGCCCCCGCCATCGAACGCGGGCTGCCGGTGGCATCGAAGACGGCGGTGGGCAGATCATCGGACGTGATGCGCTTGAGAGCCGCCAGCGGTGTTTCCTTGGCACCGTTGATCGCGTGCGCGACGCCCAACTGCTGCTGGCAAAATTCCAGCCGCTCCTCGTTGATATCCAGCACGATCACCTGCGCGCCCTTTTCGACCGCGAATTGCATCGTGGCCAAACCGATGGGCCCCGCGCCGATCACGAGCACGAATTCTCCTGCCTCAACCGCGCCGCGTTCGACCGCGTGCGCGCCGATGGCCAGGGTTTCGACCAGCGCGAGCTGATCGAGCGGCAGCTTGGCCGAAGGATGCAGCTTGCGCGCGGGCAAGACGAACTGTTCCCGCATGCCGCCGTCCGTATGCACGCCCAGCACGCGGATATCCGTGCAGCAATTCGGTTTGCCGCGCCGGCAGGCGATGCATTTCTGGCAGTTGATGTACGGCTCGACCGCGCAACGGTCGCCCGGTTTGACGTTCGTGACGTCCGAGCCCAAAGCGAGGACCTCGACGCCCAACTCGTGCCCAAGGATGCGTGGATAAGAGAAGAAAGGCTGCTTGCCGTTGAAGGCGTGGATGTCCGTGCCGCACACGCCAATGCGGTGCACGCGGACGAGGGCCTCGCCGGAGGCGGGAGCGGCGGCGGCAGCGGGCTGGAAATCGGCCAGGCGGCCGGGTTCTTCAAGACGGATGGCTTGCATGGGGGATTTTAGTTGTTGGCGGGGCGGCCGCTGGTCCAGGTGACGTTGTGGATCGGCGCGAGAATCGCCTGCACGCCGGCAAGCAATTCCTCGTCGATCGGCTCCTCGATCTCGCGCAAATTTTGCAAAATGCGCTTGGGGTTGGCCGTGCCGACGATGTGGGTGGGGATGTCCGGGTTGGCCACGGAGAACTGCAGCGCGAGTTTGCTCAAATCGCCCCCGCGCTCCCGGCAGAACTTGGCGGCCTCGGCGCACTTCGCGCTGACCTCGGCCGGGGCCGGGTGCCACGCCGGCGGGCCGTCCGCGCTGAGCAAGCGCATTGCCAGCGGCGCCGAGTTGAAGATGGCGACACCCTTCTCATTCAGGTAGGGCAGCAGACCGGCCAGAGCCGTATCGTTGAGGCAATAGTGGCAATAGGATTGGACCTGATCCACCTCGACCCGATCCATGACCGCCGGAAACAGCTTGAGAGGCAGGCACGTGATGCCGACGTAACGCGCCTTGCCGGCCGCCTGCACCTGGCGCAAGGCCGGGATCGTCTCGTTGATGATCAGTTCCAGGTCACCGAACTCCATGTCGTGCACCTGGATGAAATCCACGTAGCTCACCCCCAGCCGGGCCAGGCTCTCGTCCACGCTCCGGGTGACGCGCGCCGCCGAGAAATCGAAGTCCTGCTCCGTGGCGCCATAGCGGGCAACCTTGGTGGCCAGGAGGTATTTCTCGCGCGGGATTTCCCGCAAGGCCTTGCCCAGAACGGTCTCCGCCTTGGTCAGCCCGTAGTAGGGCGCCGTATCAATCAGGTTGATGCCGTGATCGACGGCCACATGGACCGTGCGAATGCCTTCGCTCTCCTCGATATCCTTGAAAACGCTGCCCAGCGAGGAGCCGCCGAAGCCCAGCACGGAAACGTCCAGGCCCGTGGAACCCAGCTTGCGATAATTCATGGCGGCTAACCGAAAATCGGCTTGGCGTGGCGTTCGTACAGGTTGCGCGTGACGTTGTGCGCGATGATGTCGGCGTGCTCATCAAGTGCGTCGGTGTAGCGCGTCTTCATCTCGGCCGCCACTTTGAAGCCGACGTGGATGAGCTGCCGGAAATGCGGGTTGTACGAGGGATCGCCCTGATCGTGCCGCAGCGCGGCGACGAACTGGCTCGAACCCCAGCCGGCGACCTTCGCGGGGAGCGGCAGCTTGGCCGGATCGATGTCGATGACGGTGGCATAAGGCCCCGTCAGTTCCGCGAACCGGCTGTGCGCGCCGGCATAAATGTCCTTGGCGATCTGCAAGGCGTCGCCGCGCGCTTCCGCCAGCCCGATGACCTCCTCGAGCCACGTCGTGCCGGCGGTTTTGACGTGCAAGCCGGCGTCGTGCTTCTTGATCAGGCGGTTGATGATTGGGTAGAGCGAAAATTTATCGCTGCCGGAATGCACACTGAGTTTGAGCGTCGCCGGCAAAGCAAATTCCTTGATAGCGAAAGCGATCACCGCCAGGTCCGCGTCGAATTCCTTTTCGAACTGCGCCAGGTCGCCCACGTAATCGACGCCTTTATTAAAACGCCCGGTGAACTTCGGCGCGATCGTCTGCGCCGGGATGCCTTCTCCCGCGATCATGGCCAGGATCAGGAACAACTCGACCGGCGTTTGCGGCGAGTCGGTCTCGTCGACGGAGACTTCCGTGACGAAATCATCGCCCTTTTTGCCGGCGACGTAGCGGTAAATGCGGCCGGCCTCCTGCACCGCCAGCAGGAACTTGCCCGCCACAGCCCGCGCCGAATCGGCCGTAATCTCGAAGGGCTGCTCCAGGCCCGGAATCTCCAGGGTGCCGAGGTAGCGCTCGACCGAGCCGACGAACTTCTCGATGGCTTCCGCCGTCGCGGGCTGACCGACAAAATCCGCCACATCCAGCGTGTAAAAATCACTGGCGGCGATAAAGCCGTCGACGGTTTTCAGCCCGATATGGTCGGCATCGACGTAATATTCGTCGTCCCAGCCCAGCGCCTCGACGGCCGCGTCGGCTTCCGCGCGCAGATCGTCAGGCACGCTTTTGACGATGGTATGTTCGCGATTGGACTTGTTCCAGACGGGACAAAGCTCCATCCCGTCGACGCGGGCCTGCATGACGGCACGAAGCTGCGCTTCGCCTTGATGGGCAAAACGGTCGCCCATACCCATGGTGTATTTGGCAATTGATTTCATACGGTAAAGGGAGGCCGGTCCGAGCCCGGAGCAAAAGCGGCCGGCGTCAGTTCTTCTGGCGGTTGCGGAGGTTGTCAATCGCCACGGCCACGATAATGACGGCGCCCATGACGATCTCCTGCACGTACTGCGGCCAGCCCATCTTGACGCCGCCGTTGCGCAGGATTGTGATGATGAGGGCGCCGATCATCGTGCCCAAAATGGTGCCGCGGCCGCCAAGCAGACTGGCGCCCCCGATGACGGCGGCGGCGATGACGAACAACTCGTAGCCGATGGCTTCCGTCGGCTGCCCGATGGCGCCGAGCCGGGCGAAAAAGAGGATCCCGGCAAATCCGCTAAACAGGCCGCCGATCAGATACACCAGCAGTTTGGTGCGCTGGACGGGCACGCCGCACAGCAGTGCCGTTTTCTCATTCGAGCCGATGGCGAAGATGTGTCGCCCGGGCCGGGTGAAGCGCAGAAAACACGCCATGAAAATGGCCGCACCGATCACCAGCCAGACCGCGATGGGCAGGAAAGGCCAGGTAAACACGGTCCGCGCGGGATCGAGCAGCGTCGCGAGCCAGAGGTTTTGTACGATGGCCGGCGGATAAATGTTCTGTTCGCGCGCCACGAGTTTGGCCATGCCCCGCGCCATTTGCATGGTGCCCAGCGTGATGATGAAGGGCACCAGTTGCAGGCTGGTCACCAGCAAGCCGTTCAGCAGGCCGACGAGCGCCGCGACCAGGGAAGCGGCCAATACCGCCGCGATTGGCAGGAAAACCGGGTGCGCCACCACGAGCTTCGCGTTGGCCGGCCCCAGGTCCAGAACGTACGCGCAGGTGATCATCGACAGGGCGATGACCGAGCCGGCGGAAAGATCGATCCCGCCAGCGATGATCACGACCGTCGCGCCAATCGCCGCCATGGCCACCACGGCGATGTCCTGGAGCATCAACTGGGTGTTGGCGTCGGAGGTAAAGCCTTTGCCGTGGCTCGTCAGCAGCGCGAAAAACCCGTACACGCATGCCAGCGCCGCCAGCCGTCCGGCCATATTGGCAAAGCGCTTCATGCGCTTGGAACGCAGGGCGTCGGCCGGGCTGGCCGGCGGCGGCACCGGCGCCGGGGGAGAGTGGGAGGGCGTGGCGGGAGGAGCGGTGGCTTCAGACATGAGCGTGCTTCGGTTGGAAAGATTGTCGCCAAGTTAGGCCGCCACGGCCGGGATGCCGGCGGGAGGGGCAGCGGGGGTGGGGGGCTGCTGACCGGTCGCGGCCATCATCAAGGTGTGTTCATTCCATTCCGCCACCGGACGGGCCTCACCCAGAACTCCCCGGGCCATCACGGCAATGCGGTCGCAGATGCCCAACAACTCGGGCAAATAGCTGCTGACGACGAGCACCGCCTTGGAAGCACAGGCCAGTTCATCGATCAGGCGGTAAATCTGCGCCTTGCTGCCGACATCGATACCGCGCGTCGGCTCGTCGAGCAGCAGCACGTCGACGCCGTGATCGAGCAGCCGCGCGATGGCGACCTTTTGCTGGTTGCCGCCGGAAAGCTCGCCGATGTCCTGGCGTGGCCCGCCGCAACGCACCCGCAGCCGCTTGATCCAACTGGCGGCGGAGACGTCCTGCATCTTCGGGTCCACGAAAAAGCCCAGGCCCGGCAGGGTCAGATTATCCGCGATGGAAAGTCCGAGCGCGAGGCCTTCATTCTTGCGGTCCTCGCTGACCATCCCGAGGCCGCCCCGCCAGGATTGGGCCGGGGACGAAGGCCCGGCCAGCGCGTGCAGCCGCACTTTGCCGGAGCGCACCTGCTCCAGCCCGAAAACCGCCCGCAACGTCTCCGTGCGGCCCGCCCCGATCAACCCCGCGATGCCGATGACCTCGCCCCGATGCAGCGTCAGGCTCGCGCGGTGCGGCAGCGGACGTGCGCCGATCTCGCTCAGTTCGAGCGCCGGTTCACCCAACGTGCGGTTGGAGCGCGGGTACAATTCGTCGACGTCCCGGCCGACCATCAGCGAAATAATGGTGTCCATCGACGTGCCGGCCACCGCGCCGGCGCCGACCGTCTCACCGTCGCGCAGGACGGTGTAGCGGTCGCAAAGTTCCTGCACTTCCTCGAGTGCATGCGAGATGTAAACGACCGCGACCTGACGCGCTTGCAGCCGGCGCACCAGCGCGAAGAGCTTGCGCACATCCTTTTGCGTCAGCGAACTGGTCGGCTCATCGAGCACCAGGAGCCGGCAGCCGACCGCCACCGCGCGCGCAATCTCGACGAGCTGCTGTTCCGCGATGGAAAGCTGGCCCACGATCGCGTTGGGATCGACGTCTTCCAGTCCCACCTCATCGAGGGCGCGCCGCGCGGTCGCGCGCATTTCGTTCAGGTGCAGAAAGACCCCGCCCGTCGCCGGTTCGATGCCGAGCAGAATATTTTCGGTCACGCTCAGGTGCGGGGCGAGCGCGAGTTCCTGGTAAATCATGCACACGCCCAGCGCGCGGGCGTGCAAGGGACCGCTGGGGGTGTACGGCTGGCCGTCGAGCGTCATCTCCCCGGCGTCGGCCGTGTACGCGCCGGAGAGCGTCTTCATGAGCGTGCTCTTGCCCGCCCCGTTCTCACCGATCAAAGCATGCACGGAACCCGGCTCGACGCTCAGGTCCACCCCGCGCAAGGCATAGGTCGCGCCGAAGCGTTTCTGCACGCCACGCATCGTCAGCAGCGGCGGCGGCTGGGCGGCGGCGGGCTGATTCATCGTGGGAAAAGGAAGCCCGGCTGAGTGATGGCGCGGTGAACGGACCGGGGCGCAGCCTGCTATTTGATGTCCGCCTTGGTCTTTACCGTCACACCGGTGTCGACGTACTGCGGGACGGTCTTTTTGCCAATGAAATCCACCAGGGATTTTACGCCCAGATAACCCATCTTCTCCGGGTCCTGTACGACAAGAGCCGTGATGACGCCGTCCGTAAGACCCTGGCGCAACAGGTCGCTATCGTCGAAGCCGACGAACTGGGTCTTGATCTCGACGCCCTTCGCCTTCAGCGCCCGCACGGCGTTGTAAGTCCCTTCGGCTGTCGGCTGGTTGGACGCGAAAATGCCGTCGAGCTGCAATTTGTTATCCTGGACGTAATTGCCCAACAGGGTCTCCGCCACACGCTGTGCGCCGGCCATCGACCCGTCCGTAAACTGTTCGGCGGCGACTTGCAGTTTGCCGCCAGACTTGAGGACGCCGGAAAAGCCTTCCTCCCGCAACCGGGTGCTGGCGGACCCTTCCGTAAAGCGAATCATCAGCACTTTGTCGCCGTACAGGGGGGTATCGCCGATCTCCTTGGTCAAAGTCTGGGCTGCCAGTTCGCCGGCCTTCTTGTTGTCCGTGGAGACGAAGGTAACGAAGTCCGTGCCCACGGTGCCGTCGAGGGGCGAGTCAAAGATGGCGATGGGAATGCCGCGTTTGTCCGCCGTGCGCACATGCGGCGCCAGGGCTTTGTCGTCGCATGGCGCGAGGAGAATGCCATCCACGCCACTGGCTGCCAGATTATCGAAAATGCCGATCTGGTCAGCCACTTTGGAATCGTCCAACGGCCCCTGCCATTGCAGATCGACATTGAATTCGGCGGCGGCCCGGCGCGCGCCGGCTTCGGCGGCTTTCCAGTAGGAGTGAGTGGTGGCCTTGGGGATGCAGGCAATCGAGAGCTTCTTGGAGGCGTCACCCGGCTTGGGGGTGGCGGAGCCGGTATCGCCGGACTTGCCGCAGCCGCCGAGGGCAAGCGAAGCGAGGATTAGAAAGGAAGCCGCGGTCAGGGAGGGAAGGTGCCGGGGGACGATCATAGAGGACTGGGGAGGGGGAGGACGAAACGGACGCTCGCCGCATTCTACGTTAAGTTATGGTGACGGAAAGTTTTTCTTGCGGAGAGTACCGAGGCGCGAATTGCCTCAAATGAAAAGACATCGCGGCATTGTCAAGCGGGAGAGGCAAAAGGATTCATTGCCCCAGCCAAAAAGACACCGAGGGAGGTGTCCTCAAGCCCTGCCGGGCGTCGGTGGGCCATCGAGCGCGGTGCGGCGCGCCGCCAGTGGAGCGGACCGGAACCCGCGCTGATCGGGTACCGGGTCAACAGGGCTTGCGAAAGCGAGTTGCCGACTGGCGGCGGCGATACTGCCAGCCGAGTCCCGTTAGCGCGAGAACGCTAAGCATATAAGCCGACGGCTCCGGCACCGGGTTCAACTCGATGTCCGAGGCGCTGAACGTCGTGCCATCATAGTTGAGCGTGTAGCCGGATGGCGGCGTGAAGCCAGCGAAGGTGCCGGACAGGCTGCCGTAGTTGGCGATATCGTAATTGGACGTGCCGTTCGGCGTGCCGTTGAGGGTCAGCGTCGCGCCGCTCAGCGTCAGCAGGTTGTTCGTGGCCAGCGATGTGTCGCCCGCTCCGCCGATGCCGATCACCAGGCTGCCCGATAGCGTCAAGCCGCTCGTCGTGTTCAGCGTCAGGGTGCCGCTGGTGGCGCCCAATGTCGCCCCAGGTGCCAGGGTCCCGCTCACGGATGCACTCGCCACCGTCAACATTCCCATTCCACCAAGCGTGCCTCCGCTCACCGTCACCGCTCCACTCGGCGTCCCGGCCGAGCCGATGCTCCCGTTGACCAGCAACGTGCCCGCGCTCACCCCGGTGGTCCCGGTGTAGGTATTCGCTCCCGTTAGCGTCACAGTCCCCGTCGTGCTCGTGGCGAAATTGCCGGCCGCCGCTCCTTGGCTGATCCCCCCGCTAAACGTCGAGGACAAGTTCCCCAAGGCTCCTCCACCGAGCGTCAATGTCGTACCGGCGGCGTTATTGAGCACCACGTTGCCGTTACCCGTCAGACTCCCGATCGTCGGTGTCGTGCCGTTGAAGTTTACCGTGCCGATGGCGGTCGCAGTGTTCGTGTTTACCGTCACCGCCGCCGTGGACGAGATGCTGCCGGTCGAGTTGAGCGTCGCCGCGTCCGTCGCTGTGCCGGTCGTGCCGGTCGGGTTGACCGTCACATTACCCGTGCCGAACCCACCCGCCACGGTTGAGGTCAGAATCCCGCCGTTAACCGCCGTGCCGCCGCTGTAGGTGTTCGCGCCGGCCAATATCCAGGTGCCGACACCCGTCTTGTCCACGCTGTTGACTCCCATGCCGTTGGTGTTGTCACCCAGAATGGGCGTCAGGGTGTTGGCGCCCGTGTTCGAGCCGGTCAACGTCAGCACCTGCGCTCCCAGGCCGCTTTCCGCAATCGTCCCCGGATTCGAGAAGGTGATGCTGTTGGTGCCGGAAGCGTCCAGTACGCTGCTCGCCGCCAGGGTAAACAGATGATCGGTCGACTCCGCCGCGCCCGTGTTCGCATACTGCAAAGTCCCGCCAGCCAGCACCAGATTGCCGGCCACGTTCGTAGACGCACCGATGCTGCTCGCCGTGCCGCCGTTGGCCAGAATGCCCGCGCCCGTGCTCAGGATGCCGGCGCTGATGGTGGTCGCACCCGTGTAGGTGTTCGCCCCCGAGAGCGTCAGGGTGCCCGCTCCCGCTTTCGTCAGGCCGCCGGTGCCGGTGCCGCTGATAACCTGGGCGACGGTGCCCTGCCGGCTGGCGTCGATATTGAAGGTATGCGTGCCTGCGGTCAGCAGGGCAAAAGTGGTGAGGTTGTTGTTGATCGTCAGGTCCGTGCTGGCGTCGTAATTGTGGATGGTGCCGGCGTTCCAGTTGAAGGTGCGGGTGGCCGCTCTGTTTCCGGTGCCGGTGCCTTTATCGATCGTTCCCGCGTAGAGATTCGCTCCGCCATTGAGATTAAAAGTCCCGGTGACCACGCTGTTTGTGCCTGAAGTGGTAGCGTTCTGATTGCCCAGAGACAGGGTCTGCACCTTGACCGTGCCGCCAGTGACCGTTAGGGTGCCGTTCGTCGTAATGGTGCTGCCGTTGGTTGCGCCGACGGTGCCGTTCTGACCAATAATGATCGTGGTGGCGTCGAGCGTCCCGCTGCCCATCAGGAGCGAGGCAGTTACAGTGGGAGAAGCAGCAGGTGAGGTCCCGCGGTTTCCAAAGTTGCCGATGGTCAAGGTGGTGATCATCGCGTCGAGGGTGCTCGTGCCGGTTACATTCGTGGTGAGATCGACCGAAGAACTTGACGTACCTGTGAATCCCGCACTGTTGCCGATCGTCAGGCTGGTGACGCGGCTGCTGCCGTCGCTCCCGCGAAGCGTGAGCGACGGGCTGGCGGTGCTGACGCCGTAGTTGATCGTGCCTTGGCCTTGGCTGGTGCCGAGCGTGATGGTGTTGGCGTTGATCTTGGCAGTGGCACCCAAGTTGAGTGTTCCATTATCTATTTGGCCGGTTCCGTTACCGTTGCCGACGTTGCCCACTCCGACGGTCGATGCGGTGATCGTGCTGACCGCGGCCAACTTGACGATTCCCGTCGAGGTGTTATTAACAACCGCTCCGCTCGCGTTGAACGCTCCGGCAGCGTTGTTGTAGCTGAAGGTTCCCAGCCCGGACAAGTCGAGCGTCTGCGTGGTGCCGATGGCGGTGCCGCCGATGGTCACCGGTGTGCCGGTGATAGTGAGCGTGCCGGTGGGCCCGGTGACGGTACCGGTGAAACCGTTGGCGACGGTGATGTTGCCGAGCGTCTGGCTGATGGCCCCGTTGAGGTTAAGCGTGCTGTTGCCCGAGAAGTTGACGGTGCCGGTGTTGAGCAAACGATCATTCCCACCGCTGAGCTGGAGCGTGCCAGCATTGATCGTGGTCGTGCCGGTATACCCGCTAGCGCCGGTCAGCGCCAGGGTTCCGGCGCCAGCCTTCGTCAGACCGAAGGCACCGCCGATGGCACCCCCCTCGGCCAGCGTCTTGGCCGTCACCGTAATCGTCGGGGTGGCTCCCAGGGTCACCGCGCCGGTGCCGAGATTCAGGCTGTTGGCCGAACCCACGTAGGTGAAGCTGGCGTTCAGGTTCTGCGTGTTGTTGTTCGTCAGCGTGAGGTCGGCACCGCTGGTGTTGTCAATCAAGCCGCCTCCAATCGTGAATGCACCCGTTCCCAAGGCCGTGGCGTTGTTAATGTTCAACTGACCCGCCGAGAGCGTGGTGGTGCCCGTGTAGGTGTTCGCACCCGAAAGCGTCAGGATTCCCGCGCCAGCCTTCGTCAGGCCGAAGCCACCGCTGATGGCGCCGCCTTCGGTCAGCGTCTTGGCCGTCACCGTAATCGTCGGGGTGGCTCCCAGGGTCACCGCGCCGGTGCCGAGATTCAGGCTATTGGCCGAACCCACGTAGGTGAAGCTGGCGTTCAGATTCTGCGTGTTGTTGTTTGTCAACGTGAGGTCGGCACCGCTGGTGTTGTCAATCGAGCCGCCCCCAATCGTGAATGCACCCGTGCCCAACGCCGCGGCATTGTTGATGTTCAACTGACCCGCCGAGAGCGTGGTGGTGCCCGTGTAGGTGTTTGCACCCGAAAGCGTCAGCGCGCCGGCGCCGATCTTGGTCAAACCCCCGCCTGTGCTGCCGCCGAAGCCGGTGGCGAACGTCACGTTGTTGCCGTTAGTGTCGATCGTTGCCGTGACCCCGTTGTTGATCGCAAGACGAGATGAGATATCCGTTGCAGTGGAGGTGCCGTATTGAAGGGTAGCATTCCCGGTGAACGTAATGGCACCCGTCGTGCCCAGCCCCCCGGTGGTGAACGTTAGCTGGCCGGCATTGATGTTGGTTCCACCCGTGTACGTATTGGTTCCCGAGAGCGTCAGCGTGCCCGTGCCCGTCTTCGTAATGCCGAAGCCCGCGCCACCATCGGAAATGATCGAGCTAATCGCTGCCGTGCCGACGATGTCAAAGTTGCCGCTCTGGCCCAGAACGAGACCGAGCGCCGACGTGCTGGCCGAACCGATGTTCAGGCTTGCCCCCGTCGCCACGTAGAGCAGGTCGGCCGCACTGGAACCGGTGACGCCGTCGCCGAGGTCACCTGAGCCGCCGAGGGTGAGCGTGTCGGCGGTGCCGCTGGTGTTATCGAGCGTCAACGCCGTCGTGCTCAGGTCATCGAGCGAGCCGAAGATCAAGCTACTGTTGAGCGTAAAGGCCACCGGGGAATACGCGACGCCACTGTCAAAGGTGACGTCACTCGTGACGGTAGGACCCGTAATCGCCGCCGTGCCGCCCACGCCCGTGCCGGACGTACCGCCGGTGGTGTAGGTCGCGATGGCGGTCAGGTCGGTCTGGCCGTTGGTGACGTCATACTCCGTGTTCGCCGCCTGCGCGTTGCGGCCGACGAAGAGCGAAATCCCCGCGAACAGGGCGATCGCCGGGATCGCAAAACGGGGTCGGGCGGCGCGGGAAACGACTCCGGTGGTGAGGATGGAAGGGGCAGTGCGAACGTTGCGGGGGGACGCAGACATACCAGAGGGACGGCGGCGATTGTCCACGTTGGGCGGGCGGCCGCGAGCCGTGGACGCCGCGGATTGTATCCACGTGACGACAAAAGGACAACCGTTTTTTGGCGACTTCGCCTTGTCCCGAAGTGCCTCGAATTGAAACGACAATGAGGCGCCGTCAAGCGGGAGAGGAATTCATCGCCACAGTGCCTTTATTCATCGAGGCAATCGCGGCGGCAAAGCGCCTTTAGCGCACCACGCGGGCGCTGCCGCCGCGCATGAGTTTTTCAACCTCATCGAGCGTGGCCATCGACGTGTCTCCGGGGGTGGTCATGGCGATGGCGCCGTGGGCCGCCCCGTAATTGACCGCCTCCGCCGCCGGCCGGCCTTGCAGGAACCCATAGATGAGGCCGCTGGCAAAACTATCGCCGCCGCCCACGCGATCCATGATTTCCAGGTTCTCGTAAGCGCGGGAAGAGTGAAACGCGCCCTCGTGCCAAAGCACGGCGCTCCAGTCGTTGATCGTGGCGCTCTTGACCGCGCGCAAGGTCGTCGCGATGGCCAGGAAATTCGGGTACGCGGCGACCACCTGCTCGATCATGGCTTCGAAACTCGCCAGCGGCACCGCGCTGATGTGCTCGTCGACCCCTGCCACCTCGAAACCGAGGCTGGCGGTGAAATCCTCTTCGTTGCCGATCATGACGTCGACATACCGGGCGATCTCTCGGTTGACCTCCTGCGCCTTCGCTTTGCCGCCGATGCCTTTCCAGAGCGATGGTCGATAATTCAGGTCGTAAGAGACAATCGTGCCGTGGCGCTTGGCCGCCTGCAGCGCCTCGATCACCAAGGCCGGCGTGGTCTCCGATAGTGCCGCGAAAATGCCGCCGGTGTGCAGCCAACGCACGCCCAAGCGGCCAAAAATATAGTCCCAGTCGAAATCGCCGGGCTTGAGCTGGCTGGCGGCGGTGTGGCCGCGGTCCGGGGTGCCCACCGCGCCGCGGACGCCGTAGCCGCGTTCGGTGAAGTTCAGCCCATTGCGCACGTTGCGGCCGATGCCGTCGTACGGCACCCAGCGGATCATGGAGGCATCGACGCCGCCCTGGAGAATGAAGTCCTCCAGCAGGCGACCGATCGGGTTATCCGCGAAAGCCGTTAGTAAGCCCGTGCGCAAACCAAAGCAACGGCGCAGCCCGCGCGCCACGTTGTACTCGCCGCCGCCCTCGTAGGCGGCGAAATGGCGCGCGGTGTGCACGCGGCCTTCGCCGGGATCGAGGCGCAGCATCACCTCGCCCAGGGACAATAGATCGTAGCGGCAGGCGGCAGGTTCTCTCAGGACAATAGACATGGGGTCAGGAAAAGCGGAGGCCGGGTCCGGGCTTAGGTTTGGGCTTTGGCGCCAGGGGACGCGGCCGCGGCAGCAGCGGCGACGGCTTGACGCACCAGCACCGTCACTTCGTCGAATTTGCCGGCGGCGATCAACGGATCCGGCACCATCCAACTGCCGCCGCAAGCCAGGGTCTTCGGCCAAGCTAGGTAGCGGCCGAGCTTTTCCTCGGTAATGCCGCCGGTCGGCACGAAACGCAGGTGGCTCGCAAACGGCGAACTGATGGCCTTGAGTGCCTCGAGCCCGCCAGCCGCTTCGGCCGGGAAAAACTTGAAAACGCGCAGGTCAAATTCCAGCGCCTGACAAAGATCGCTCGGGCTGCTGATGCCCGGGACGATCGTAATCCCGTTCTCCACGCAGTAGGCTACGATCTTGGGCTGAAAGCCCGGCGAAACCATGAAGCTGGCGCCGTTATCGACGGCCTGTTTGACCTGGTCGATCCGCAAGACCGTCCCCGCGCCCACCAGCATGTCACCCCGGGTGGCCAGCGTCTTAATGCTGGCGGCGGCGGCGTCCGTCCGGAAGGTCACCTCGGCGCAGGGCAGACCACCCGCCACAAGGGCATCGCCCAGAGGTCCGGCGTGAGCCGCGCTTTGCAGGATGATGACCGGAACGAGCTTGCAGGCGGCGATTGCTTCGAAGGGAGTTTTCACGGGATTGGGGCAGCAAGAAAGACAGATGCGAGCGGCAAGAGCAAGCCAACGCCCTGCGCGCTCGCTGAAACCGATACTAGACACTGACGAATTTTGCCGCAACTAATAGGATTACGTCCTGCGTCCGAAGTGCCGTCCCGCGTGGCGTTTTCCTCCTATGCCTCCCTCTCCTGTGGCCCTCATTACCGGCGCGTCCCGCGGCATCGGTCGCGGCATCGCCCTGGAATTGGCGGCGCTGGGAACTCACGACCTTTTCATCAACTACGCCGGCAATGAACAGGCGGCTCGCGAGACGCAAAGTGCCTGCCGCGGCGTAGCGGCCGGCCGGCGAGTCGAGATCGTGCAGGCGGATATTTCGGTGACCGCCGACCGCGAGCGGATGGTTGATTTCGTGCGCGACTCTTGCGGCCGGTTGGATCTGCTGGTGAATAACGCCGGCGTCGCGCCAGACGTGCGCGCGGACATGCTGGAGGCGACGGAAGCCAGCTTCGACCGGCTGATCGGTATCAACCTGAAGGGACCGTATTTTCTCACGCAAAAAGCCGCGGCGCTGATGCTGGCCAGTCCGCCGCTGCCGGAGACGCCGCGTGCCGTCGTGAACATTACAAGTATCTCGGCTTTCACCGCCAGCACCAATCGTGGCGACTATTGCGTGGCCAAGGCGGGACTTTCCATGATGACCAAGCTGTATGCCGCGCGCTTGGCGGGCGACGGGATCAACGTTTTCGAGATTCAGCCGGGCGTCATCGCCACAGATATGACCGGCGCCGTGCAGGAGAAGTACGACAAGCTTTTTGCCGGCGGCTTGACGCCAATCAACCGTTGGGGCCAGCCCTCGGACATCGGCAAGGCCGTCGCCGCCATCGCCCGCGGCGGTTTTCCTTACAGCACGGGCCAGGTGATCCAGGTGGACGGCGGCTTTCACTTGCATCGGCTGTAAAAAATCGTCACCACCGTTCATGATCAAGATTCGTACCCAGCTAAAGCCAACCGACCTGACCAGGAAGATTACCCGCCTGTGGGAAGTATCCGCGCCGAAGATCGTCGCCATCGACCAGGACGACAAGCCGGGGCAAACCGCGCCGGTCTTTACCATTGAGGGCAAATACACGGCGCGCGGCTGGACCGAATGGACGCAAGGGTTCGTCTACGGCTCGGCCCTGCTGCAATATGACGCGACTGGTGACGAAACCTTCCTGACGCTGGGGCGTGAGCGCACGTTCGTGCGCATGGCCAGCCACATCACCAACGTGGGGGTGCACGATCATGGCTTCAATAACGTCAGCACGTACGGGAACCTTCTGCGGCTGCTGCACGAGGGGCGCCTGAGCGAGACCGGACGCGGCGAGCAGGAATTCTACGAACTCGCGCTGAAATGTTCCGGCGCGGTGCAGGCGGATCGATGGACGGAGATCGCCGACGGCACGGGTTTTATTTATTCTTTCAACGGGCCGCACTCGCTTTTTGCCGATACGATTCGCTCGTTGCGCGCGCTGGCGCTGGCGCATCGGCTCGGCCATCTGCTGATGGGCGAGCGGGACACGAAAATTTCGCTACTGGGGCGCTTGATCGCGCATGCGCGCGCCACCGCCAAGTACGCCGTCTATTACGGGGAGGGCCGGGACTTCTATGACGTGCCGGGCCGGGTCGCGCACGAGAGTGTCTTCAACAAGAACAACGGGGATTACCGGTGCCCGAATTCGCAGCAAGGATTCTCACCGTTTACCACCTGGACCCGGGGGCTGGCCTGGATCATGTGCGGGTACCCGGAGCAACTCGAATTCCTGGCGACGCTCGGGGAAGACGAGCTGGAGCCGTTCGGCGGGCGCGGGGAGGTGGAAGGGCTGATGCTCAAGGCGGCGCGGGCCAGCTGCGATTTCTACATTCAAAATACGCCCACGGACGGTATCCCGTACTGGGATACCGGCGCGCCGGATCTGTGCGAGCTCGGGCAGTACCTGGACCGGCCCGCGGAGGTGCACAACGACTTCGAGCCGGTCGACAGCAGTGCCGCCGCCATCGCCGCGCAAGGTTTGCTGCGCCTGGGGCACTATCTGCGCGCGAAGGGCGAGGTGGCGGCGGGCGACCGCTACTTCCAGGCGGGATTGACCGTGCTGGATACGCTCTTCGACGAGCCCTACCTGAGCACGAGCGCCGATCACCAGGGCTTGATCCTGCATTCGATCTACCATCGGCCCAATGGTTGGGACCGCATTCCGCCCGGGTCGAAGATTCCGCTCGGCGAATCAAGCATGTGGGGCGATTATCACGCCCGCGAAGCTGCTCTTTACGTGCAGCGGCTGGCCGAAAATAAACCTTATTACACGTTTTTCGGCGCCGCCGCTTAGCAGCCGTTCGCACTTGCCTTTACCCATGATCCTCGCAGACCTCGCGCAAATCGCTGGCCGCCGCTATCCCGCGCGCCGCCTGACCCAAAGCCTGGTAGGAGACACGCAGCCCATCCAGGCGCGGAACTTCTCCTTCGGCCACGTCACGCTCGATCCGGATGGAGGGCAGGTGCCGTGGCATAACCAGGAGCAGGAGGAAACCTATTTCATCATCGAAGGCACGGGCGAAATGTGCCTGGGAGAGGAACGCCAGACGCTGACGGGCGGGCAGATGGTTTACATCCCGCCCGGTGTGTTCCATCAGCTCACCAACATCGGGCAGACCCCGTTGCGCATGATCTATACCTATGCGCCGGGCGGCGATGTCGCGCATTGGCGGCAGGAACTGGCGGGGACCTTGCCGAAGGCGGGCGTCGACGTGCCGCCCCTGCCCGCCGGCGCCCGGCCGCAGTGCACCGAGAAACCATTATGACCACTCCCACCATCCATAAAGTCGGCATCATCATGAACGGCGTCACGGGACGCATGGGCACCAATCAGCACCTGATCCGCTCGGTTGTCGCCATCCGCAAACAAGGCGGCGTCAAGGTCAGCGATGACGAGTTCATTCTGCCCGACCCCATTCTGGTGGGACGCAATGCCAATAAGCTGGCGGCGCTGGCGAAAGCCCAGGGTATCGAGCGCACCACGACCGATCTGGCGGGCGCCCTGGCCGATCCTTACAACATCATTTACTTCGACGCCCAGACCACCGGCCGCCGCGCCGACGCCGTCAAGCAAGCCATCGCCGCGGGCAAGCATGTGTACTGCGAGAAACCGACGGCGGTTTCCACCGAGGCGGCGTACGAATTGTACGAAGTGGCCAAGAAGGCCGGGGTCAAGAACGGTGTGGTGCAGGACAAGCTCTGGCTGCCCGGGCTGGTCAAGCTCCAGACGCTGATCGCCAGCGGGTTCTTCGGCAAGATCTTGTCGGTGCGCGGGGAATTCGGATACTGGGTCTTCGAGGGAGATACGCCGGTCTTGCCGCAGCGGCCGAGTTGGAACTACCGCAAGGAAGACGATGGCGGCATCATCGTCGATATGCTCTGCCACTGGCGCTATGTGCTCGACAACCTTTTCGGCGCCGTCAAAAGCGTTTCCTGCCTGGGTGCGACGCACGTCGAGGAACGCGTCGATGAGCAGGGCAAGCCCTACCAATGCACGGCGGACGACTCGGCTTACGCTACGTTCGAGCTGGAGAACGGCGTCGTCGCGCAATTCAATTCATCCTGGGCGGTCCGCGTCCGGCGGGATGACCTACTGACGTTGCAAGTGGACGGGACCAAAGGTTCCGCCGTGGCAGGATTGCGCGATTGCGTGGTGCAGCACTCCAGCGCGACGCCGCGCCCGACGTGGAACCCGGATATCGACAGCCCGATCAAGTTTTTCGAGGGCTGGACGCGGGTGCCGGATTACCAGCTTTTCGACAACGCGTTCAAGATCCAATGGGAGATGTTCCTGCGGCACGTGGTCAAGGATGAGCCCTGGCGTTTCACGCTGTTGGAGGGCGCGAAAGGGGTGCAGCTGGCGGAGAAGGGCCTGGAAAGCTGGCAAAAGCGTTGCTGGGTCGATGTCCCGCCTTTGCTGGCGTAGAGGGGGCCGAAGAGACCGAAGGGCAGGTCGCCTTCTGTACCGGGGGAACGAAGCGTCTTCTGTACCTTGCAGGCGCCGGGCTTGCGCGGTGTATGCTGGAGCCGGATGGCCGCGAATCCACCGAACCGCGCATGAACACTGACTCACCCTCCAGTCCGCCGCGCGAGGCGGCGGCGGCGGCGCCTGCCTTATTCCAGGTGATTGCCGCCTGGGTGGCGCTTTGTCTCATCTGGAGTTCGACCTGGCTGGTGATCAAGGTGGGTCTGGCCGAATTGCCGCCGCTCTGGTTCGTGGCGCTGCGCTTCGTGGTGGCCACGGCCATTTTGTTCGCCGTCTGCGCGGGCCGGTACCCGATCTTCCCACGGGATCGGCGAGAGTATTTCTTCCTGGCTGGGACGGGCTTGCTCGTCTTCACGGTCAACTACGCGTTGCTCTTCTGGGCCGAGCAACACATTTCCTCCGGCCTGGCGGCGGTCCTGCAAGCAACGATTCCCATTTTCGGACTGCTTTTCGCCCACCTGCACTTGCCCGGCGAACGGCTGCACTGGGCCAAGCTTTTCGGGGCGGCGCTAGGGGTGGCCGGCGTCGCGATCATTTGTGGGAAGGTGCTCGACGTGCAAGGAAGCCTGGCATTCCGGGGCGGGCTCGGGGTGATCGTCGGCGCGGCGGCCGCCGCCTACTCGAATACCTGGTCGAAGATGCGCGGGGGCCGGTTCGCCCCCGCCGTGCTGGCCGCCTGGCAAATGCTGTTCGGCTGCGTGCCGTTACTCGGCCTCGCGTTCTGGTTGGAGGGCAGTCCGTTCCGGCTGCACTGGGATACGTCGGCGGTGGCCTGCCTGCTCTATCTGGCGCTGGTGGGTTCGGCGGTGGCTTTTCTGCTTTACTACTGGCTGCTGCGGCGGATCGCGGTCACCCGGTTGCAAACCATCTCGCTGATCACGCCGCCCCTGGCCTTGGTGGTGGGCTGGTTCCTGGCGGGCGAGGAGTTGTCCCCCTGGGCCATCCTGGGCGCTGCTTTCATCCTGGTCGGGATGGGCCTGATTTTCTGGAAGACGCAGGCGCGCGTCGTCCCAGTCCTCGTCCCGGTGCCCGCGGCTGCTGGCGACGTGGTGTGATCAACCGCTCGGCGACGGCTGGCGGCGAGCCAGGAGCCATAACAGGCGCGGATCTTTCCAGAGCGCCGCGCGGCCGGGTTGAATGGCGGTGTTAGTCAGGAGCAGCCGCTTGAACTGCCGCCCGGTCGTCGCACTGGCAAACAGCTTCCTGGCCCGCGCCGCGCCAGCTTGACCGAAGCGGGCGGCCGTGGCCGGCTCCGTCAATAGGCGGGCCAGTGCTTCCGCGAGGCTCGCCGTTTCCCCGGGGCGGACCAGTAGGCCCGTCTCGCCCGTGACGACCATCTCCGGTACGCCGGCGATCTGCGTCGAGACTACCGGCAAACCTGCCGCCATGGCTTCGGCGATGACCGTAGGCAGGTTGTCCATGCCGCCGTCCGCTTCCTCGACGCAAGCCAGCGCAAAGACTCGCGCCGTTGCCAGGAGCGACGCCACCTCGGCGGTCGATTTCGGACCGGTCAACTCCACCTGGGCGCTGAGTCCATGTTGCGCGATGGCGGCGGCCAGGACGTCTTCGAGCGGCCCTTCGCCGACGATCTTGCATTGAAACGGAACCTGGCGATCCCGCAGCAGCGCACAGGCGGCGATCAGATCGGCGAAACCTTTTTTCTCGATGTACCGCCCGACGCTGACAATCAGCGGCGCGTTGCGAGAGGGCGCGGCGGGTGGAAAAGAGCCGGCATCGATCCCGTTGTAGACCCGGTGAATTTTGGCCGCCGCCGCGGGAAAGCGCCGGCGCAACGCGTTCGCGCTGAAATCGCTCACCGTTACGACGAACCGCGCGGTGCGCATCAGATCGTCCAAGGTCAGCGACAGCTCGGGATCGGGCGGCGCGAAGATGTCATTGGCGTGCGCCGTGAAGCTGTAGCCGATGCGATAATGTTCCCGCAGCCAGTAGGCCGTCCGGGCGGCGATACCGGCGAAGTGCGTATGGACATGGCCGATCCCCATGGTCTTCATCTGCGCGCCGAGCCAGCCGGCTTCCTGGAGGCGGGCTTTGTCGCGGGCGCCCTTGAGGCGTTGTTCTTCGGCCCGCAAGGGTTCGGGCAGGCGATCGCAACGCCGCAGCCAGCGGTATTCCTCCGCCAAATCGCCTTCCTCGGGCAGGTAGCGGACGCGCTCGATCAGCGCCGGGTCGAAATCCTGGACGGGTTCAGCGCGCGGCCGGCGGATGGAGAAAATCCAGGGCGCCAGGCCCTGCCGCTGCAAGGCCAGCACCTCCCGGTAGCAGAAAGTCTGCGTAAAGGACGGGAAACGTTCGAAAAGGTAGGCCCACTGCACGGCACAAGCGAAAGGAAAGTTGGAGCCGGGAGCATGCCGGACCTGCGCGCGCGCCGGAAGCAGAAAATCGCGGCGGAATTTACCGTTGCATCAAGTTTCATTATCCCGCTCCCGGCACTTCCCGTGTGGACTGGTTCCTGCTTTTTCTCGCAGAGGCTCTTTTTCACGTCCAAGCGAGATCCGGCCCATGCCAAAGAACGATTTTTTTTCCTTTGTCACGTCGCTCCGGCCCATCGAACTCAAGGCCATGGGCCAACTCTCAGAGGTATTGCACCTCGAGGAGGGCGTCACGATCTACCGCAGCGGCGATGAGAGCGACGCCCTCTACATCATCAACCGCGGTGCATTGGAGGTGGTGCACGAGGATGCCGGGCACGGCCGCACGCCGGTCAGTTATCTTTCGCGGGGCGATGTTTTTGGCGAGACGGAGGTTTTGAGCGACATCTGCCGTCTCAATGCCATCCGCACGTGTGAATCGGCCAGCGTGCAACGCTTCAAGAAGAAAGATTTCCCGGAACTGATCCGGCGGGTGCCGGCGTTCTTCTTTTATCTGAGCCAGCAGATCGCCAGCCAGGTGACCAAGATGACGGACCTCGCTTTCGTGCAGAGCAATTGCCTCGAGCTGAGCGGCAACCTGGCAAATTTCGATCTCGTGACCATTTACCAGACGATTCTCAATTCCGCTCAAACCGGGGAACTGGCGATCTTTGGGGAGGACAAGGAGACGGTGGCCATTTTCTATTTCGAGGAAGGCCAGACGCGTTACGCGACCTACTATCACCTCGGCGGCGAAGAAGCGTTCTGGCAGCTTTTCCTGCACGAGAAACTGAGCGGCACGTTCGCCTTCTCCATCGTCGAGGCGGGCCGTGAGCATCTGACGTCGGATAAGGTGGTGCGGCGGAATCCGACTGATCTTTTGATCACAGCGCTGCAATACCGGGATGAATTCAAGCAGGTCAGCGCCGAGGCGCCGGACCCTTCCTGCCTCTTGCGCCGCCAAAAGCTGAACCTGGCCTGGCCGGCGGAAGCGGACGACTGCCTGCGCGCGGTAGCCGAAAATATCTGGCAGGTTTGTTACAGTTCGATCCTGCCCCTGGGCGACGTCTTCGAGCAGATGGATGTCTGCGAACTCAAGTTTTACAAGGCCGTGCTGGAACTGCTGCGCACGGGGCACTTCGCGCTGCTGGACAAGGATAGCCGCCTGGGCGTGGCGGTCTGACTTTTCGGGTGGTCGCCGGTCCGGCGAGAAAGCACTGGGAGGACTGGCTCGTTTTCCGTAGAGTCCGGGCTTCCGATGGCGCGCCCGCTTCGCTCCCCCTCATCCCGGCCCGCCGCCCGGCCGCGACCGCGCTCCGGCCAGAAAAATTTCGCCGTCGCGGGAGCTGCCGTCCGGGGAGGCGTAGTGCAGCCGCGGATGGTACCCACCCGTTGGGTCAAACTGGTGGCGGCGTTTTTGTTGCTGCCGGTGGATTGGGTCTTGAGTCGGACATTTTTCGAGGAGTTCACCCGCGCGACCCTGACGCATCATTTTTGGCGAACCGAAGAATTTTACTTTTTCGCCCTAGGCGCTGTCCTGTGGCTGATTGCCTTCCTCGGTTTGCCGCGGCCGCTGGTCATTTACGTCTTCGGCCATGAGCTGACGCACGCGCTCTGGGTCTGGGCGCAGGGCGGCGAGGTCATGGCGTTCCAGGTGCGGCGGGACGGCGGTTACATCATCGCGGACCGGCGGGACTTCGTGGTCTCGCTGGCACCCTATTTTTTCCCGATCTACAGCATCGCGGTCATTGGGCTTTACGGCGCCATCGGGCTGTTCTACGCGGATGTTTGGCTCTATCACCGCTGGCTCTTCGCGCTGCTGGGCGTAACCTGGGCCTTTCATCTCAGCTTCACGTGCTGGATGATCCCGAAACAGCAGACCGATCTGTTGCTGCACGGGACGTTTTTTTCGCTGGTGGTCATTTACCTGGCGAATCTCTGCGTGCTGGCCGTCCTGCTGGTCGCCGCCTGTCCGCAGGTGACGTGGGCGCGGTTTGCGGCGGAGTTGCTGGTTAACGCCACAAACTTCTCGCAATGGCTGTGGCACCTCGCGCCGTGGGGAGGCTGAGCGCGTTGCGTTGTTGCTTGCGCGCGGCTTGATCCCCGGTGAAATAGGGAGCCGCATGAAGATTTCGTTGAACTGGTTGCGCGAGTACGGCGATTACGACGGCACGCCCGCCGCCCTGGCCGAACTCCTGACCATGGCCGGCGTCGAGGTCGAGGACATCATCGTGCGCGGGCTGGATTTGCCGCTGGTGGTCGTCGCGCAGATCCTGGCGCGTGCATCGCACCCGAACGCGGATCGGCTGAGCGTTTGCCAGGTTGACGACGGCTCCGGCGTGCCGCGCCAGATCGTCTGTGGCGCGAAGAATTTCCAGGTGGGCGATCGCGTGCCCTTGGCGCTGCCCGGCGCGGTCCTGCCGGGTGACCTGCGGATCAAGTCCAGCAAGCTGCGCGGCGTGGAGAGCGATGGCATGCTCTGCAGCGCGCGCGAACTGCGGCTCTCCGAGGAGAGCGACGGCTTGCTGATCCTGGCGCCGGACGCGCGGGTGGGCGCACCGCTCAGCGAGTTGTTTCCGGCGGACACGGTGCTCGATCTGGAGATCACCCCTAATCGCAGCGATCTCCTCAGCCATATCGGCCTGGCGCGGGAAGTGGCGGCGCTGAGCGGCCGCGCGTTGCGGCCGGCTGCCGCGGTCGCGCTTGCTCCTGGCGAGGCAGCGGCGCCCGGGTTGCAGGTCAGCGTTGCGGAAGCCGCGCGCGAGGCCTGTCCCTACTATACCGCGCGAGTGATCGACGGCGTGCAGGTCGGCCCGAGCCCGGAGTGGCTGCGGCAGCGGCTGGAATCCGTGGGCCTGCGCTCGATCAATAACGTGGTCGACATCACGAACTTCGTCATGCTCGAACTCGGGCAACCTTTGCACGCGTTCGACGCCGCGAGCATCGGTGAGGGCGGCCTTGAAGTGCGCCTAGCGCGGCCAGGCGAGGAACTGCTGGCTCTCGATGGCCGCACCTACCGTCTGGCGCCGCATCATCTCGTCATCGCCCGGGCCGGGGGCCGCGCGGAGGGAATTGGCGGGGTGATGGGCGGAAAGGAAAGCGGCGTCACAGTTTCCACGGGGCGGATTATTCTGGAAGCGGCCTGCTTTGCGGCCAGGGGCATCCGGCGGACCTCGCGCGAGCTCGGCTTGAGCAGCGACGCCAGCTACCGGTTCGAACGCGGCGTCGATCCGGCGGGCGTGCAGGCAGCGGCCCAGCGGGCGGAAGGGCTATTGCTCGAGCTGGCCGGCGGCCGGGCGCGGGCGGCGGTGGCGGCGGGGGAGCTGGCGTCGCGCGGTGGGCGGCCGGTTGACGCGGACGAGCCGGTGCCCTTGCGCCTGAGCCGCTGCCGACAGGTCCTTGGCACCTCGATCGAGGAAGACGAAATGACCGGGATTCTGCGACGCTTCGGCCTTACGCCGGCCGCGGCCGACTCCGCTTGGCAAGTGCCTACTTTCCGGCCCGATCTACGGCGCGAGATCGATTTGATCGAAGAGGTCTCGCGAGTTTATGGGCTGGACCGCATTCCCGGGCGTACCGCCGCCACGCCGGCGGCCGCTTCGGCGGTTGATCGCCAGTATGACTTCCTGCTGGAATTGCGCCGGCGGCTGGCCGGGCTCGGCTTCAACGAGTGCCGCAGCGTCTCCCTAGTGCGCGCCAGCGCAGCGACGCCGCGCGCGCCGGGAGTGCCCTTGCCAAACCCGCTGAGCGAAGAGAACGCGGCCTTGCGCGGCAGTTTGCTGGGTGGCTTGCTCGCTTCGGCCAGCCGGAACGCGCGGCTTGGAGCCGTCAGCCTGCGTTTGTTCGAGGTCGGCAACGTGTTTTCGCCTGACCTTCCCCAGGGAGTGCCCGAGCCGCTTCGGCTAGCCCTGCTCATGACGGGACCGGCTGCCCCGCGCGACTGGCGTCAGCCCGCCGGCGGCGGCCGCGACCTGGACCTTTACGACTTGCGTGGCGTGCTCGATCGCATCGTGCCGCCGGCTGCGGGGCTGGAACTGTCCGCCCCCGCGGAACCGCCCGCACCGGGCTTGACCGGTGGCGCGGAGGTCCGCCTGAACGGCTCGAGCATCGGTTGGCTCGCGCAGGTCGCACCCGGGGAAGCCAAGGCGCTGGAATTGCGAGCCGCCGTTTGGGTGGCGGAACTCGACGTCGCGGCCCTGGGAGCCGCGGCGACCGCGGAGCGGCCGTTTGTCGCGCCGCCGCGCTTTCCCAGCGTGACGCGTGACCTGGCGGTGGTGGCGGACCGGGGCCTGGCTCATGGAGAGATTGCGCGGGCCTTACTCGCCGGCCGCGAGTCGCTCCTGGCGGGCGTGGAGTTGTTCGATGTTTTCGCTGACGACCGCGGGGAGAAGATCGCGGCGGACAAAAAGTCGCTGGCATATTCGTTGACATACCGGGCGGATGACCGGACACTTCGGGCAGAGGAAGTAAGTGCGGCCCAGGCGCGGCTGAAGACGGTGTTGCAGACAGCTTTCCAAGGCTTGCAATTCCGGGAGTAGACGACGGCCGGGGCGGTGCCAACGGTTCTTTAAAATTCCGAATTTCTCGCGGCCCGCGTCGATCCCGATGCTGGGCCGCGGAGCTGATTTTACCCTGCGGTGTTCGAGATAAGGCGTATCATCCCGGACCGATAAGCTAAAAACAAGGAGGCTTGGTTGAGTAGAGGGAATGACAGGCCTTGATTGGAAGTCAGACGCTCTGCCGACGGTCATCCGCCGTTTCCATGAGGGAACGGGAAAAGCGCCAAACGGCACAGGCGGGGTAAAACTTTTTCCCGGGCGTGCTCAGCCGTGTAGCGCATCTAAAACCAAGGTAGGGACGGCTCCTCTGGGCTGTCCCATCTGTCTGGATGGTCGCGCTGGTTCCTCGGGAACCCTCCTGACAATTTGGAACAGCTCGGAGAGCCGTCCCTACCTCGGGCTTAGGCACCGCTTCGCGGCTGAGTGCTAATCTCTCGCCGCGGACGGATTATACTTTCCCGGCAGCGGTTCTACTGCTTATGGTAGTCGGACCATGCCGTCCCCACGAAATGTAGTCTATTTCGACCTCGAAACTCAGCGGACCGCCAACGACGTCGGCGGTTGGGACTGCAAACGGGACATGGGGATGAGCGTCGGTGTCACCTACTCGACGGCCACCGGCGAGTACTGCGTGTACGGCGAAAGCCAGGTCGACGCGCTCGTCCGCCAACTCCTGCGGGCGGACCTCGTCATCGGATTCAATATCTTGAATTTCGATTACCATGTCCTGATGGGCTACACCATCCTCGATCTGCCCAGCCAGGTGCCCACGCTGGATATCATGGTTCATCTGGAACGCGTGCTCGGCCATCGGCTCAAGCTCGAATCACTCGCGCAGGCGACCTTGGGCGTCGGCAAATCGGCCGAAGGCCTGGACGCCATCAAGTGGTGGCGCCAAGGGCGGATCATGGACATTGCCGAGTACTGCTGCCTCGACGTCAAGGTGACGCGCCTGATCCACGAGCACGCCTGCCACCGGGGTGAGCTTTATTACCAGGATCGGTTCGCCAACCGGCAGCGCGTCGCGATCGAGTGGTGACTGCCCGAAACGCTGGCTACGGGTGCGCGGCGTGTTCCGTTCCATCGCCGAGCACCTGATCGAGCACCGGCTGGATGGCCGCGGCCCAGATCTCGTAACCCTTGGCGCTGGGATGCAGCCCATCGGGCATGATGTCCGCGCCCAACGTGCCGTCCGGCTGCAGGAATTTATCGCCGAAATCCAGATAGATCACTTTTTTGCCGTCGCCTAGCTTTGCGATCATGCCGTTGATGTTCTTGATGCGCCGGCGCAACGGATTCCCGGCCTGCGCCCCGCGAGGAAACACGCCTTGGAGGAGGATGACCGCGTCCGGGCAACGGCGCTGATATTCCTGCACGATCTTCTCCACGCCGGCGGCAATCTGCTCATCCGTGTCGCGGCTGAGATTGTTGGTGCCAATCATCAGGGTGACCATTTTTGGCTTCAGCCCATCGACCTGCCCGTCCTCCAGGCGCCAGAGCAAATTTTCGGTCTTGTCACCGGAGATGGCAAAATCCAGGACGCCGTACTTGGCGAAGTTTTTCCAGAGTTCAGGCGCTCTGCCGGGCCAGAAATCCGTGATCGAGTCGCCGTCCATGATCAGCTCGGCGTGTCCGGTTTTGGCCGCGTCCACATTATGCTGGAAATGCGCCATCCAATCGCTGCGAGGCGCGGGGATGATCGCCGGGTTGGCGCCGGCCGCGACGGTCGGCATGGGCCAGAGGGGCAAATCGCCGGCAGAGGCGATAAACGGCAGGGCCAGGCAGCCTCCCAGGCGTAAGAAACTGCGGCAGGCGAAAAGTAGGATGGGGTGAGTTTTCAAGGCCGTTAGAGGGGGAAACAAAGTGAAACCGGCCGGCGCAAAGGCTCTAGGCGGCCCATCATTTTAGCACGTCCGCGCCGACTGCAAGAAATATGGCGACAAGCGGCGTTTTCCCGGTACAAACAACCAGCTTCGAGCGGTCCGTTTGTTTTCGCTTCCGCGCCGTATGATCATGCTTTCCACGCTGCGGCGTTTCCGGATCCGCGATGCCGCCGGACGCTGCGTGCGGGTGGGGGATTTTGTCATTGATCTTTTGCACGGCGATCATCCGCTGGTCACCCATCTGCGTTACCGCGAGCACGCATTGGGCGAGGAAAAGGCGCTCCCTTGGCCGGCGCTGACGGCCATCGATTGGAAAGGCGGCCTGTTCGAAGTGCCCGATCTGGCTGCGGGGACCACGGTCTCGGCGCAACACAAACCGCCGCCGAACGAGGATGTGTTGTTGCATCGGGATGTCCTCGATGCGCTCATGCTCGACCTGCAGAACCGGCGGGCCTCGCGCGCGAACGACCTGGTTTTGGAGGTGGAAGCGGACGGGAAGGGACTGCGGTTGGTCGCGGCGGACCTGAGTCTCATGGCCATGTTGCGCCGGATCACCCGGGACCACCTGGGCCGGCGGGTGGTGGAGAGAAAGCTTTCGGACTGGAAATACATCGAGTTCCTGCGCGGCGATCCCGCGGCGGTGCCGGCAGGCGCGGTTTATCACCGGCGGATCATCCATTTGCCGGCGGGCGAGATCGCTCGCCTGGTGGACGCGCTGCCCTACTTGCACGCGGCGGAATTGCTCACGCTGCTGCCGGATAAACTCGCCGCGGACACTCTCGAATGCATGTCGGCGCAGCGGCAGCTCCAGGTCTTCGAAGAATTGGCGCCTGCCCAGCAACTCTCCTTGCTGGGCCTCATGGCGCCCGATCTGGCCACCGATCTCGTCGGGCGGCTGCATACGGACGCGGCACGGGCGCTGTTGAGTGCGCTCGCGCCGCCGCAAGCCGCCCGCATCATCGAGCTGCTGCGGTATCCGGAAGATACCGTCGGCGGCATCATGACCAATGACATCCTGACCGTGCCGGCTGCGCTCACGGTCGCGGAGGCTCGCCTGGCTCTGCAGGAGCGGTTGGCGGAACCCGATTTTATTCTTTTTATCTACGTGGTCGAAGACGAGGCGAATCGCCGCCTGCGCGGCGTCCTGCCGTTGCGCTTGTTGATCAACGCGCGTGATGACGTGCTGGTCCGGGACATCATGAACTCGTACCTTGTGACGTTGCACGCGCTGGACGAGGCGCGCACCGGTGCTTTCCGGGTGCTCAACAGCCAGCTCGTGGCGCTGCCCGTGGTGGGCCGCGAGGGCCGGCTGCTGGGAGTCGTAACCATCGACGAAGCCGTGGCATTGCTTGGACCCGGCGCCTGGGGTGGCCAGGAAATGCGCGTTTTCTCCTAAAGGACGTTGCCATCATGCCGGACAAGCCTCTTGCGCATCCTGCCGGTCTCGAGCCCTTCGACGCGGTCGATCTCGGCACTTTGCCAGTGCATCCCCGGGGCAGCGTGCAGGCCAGCCTGCGCTTGAACATCAATGGCCGCAGCGTGCGCCTGCGCGGCCTCCGGCGCACCCCGAAGGGCCTCTGGCGCCTGTTGCTGATCTTCGGACCAGGCATGGTGGCGGCTGCCGCAGGCAACGATGCCGGCGGGATCGCGACTTATTCCTCGGCCGGCGCCGCTTACGGCTATGACCTGATCTGGGTCATGGTCGTGGTGACGGTGTCCCTGGCGGTGGTGCAGGAAATGTGCGCGCGGCTCGGCGCCGCCACCGGGCGCGGTTTGCTCGATCTGATCCGCGAACGCTTCGGCATCGGCTGGGCCTTGTTTGCCGTGGGGGTGGTGCTCGTCGCCAATGGAGGGCTCGTCGTCAGCGAATTCGCCGGCATCAGCGCGGCGGCGGATTTGCTCGGCCTCAATCGGTATGTGGCGGTGCCGCTCAGCGCCGCTTTGCTGTGGTATCTGGTTATCTACGGTTCGTACGGCTGGGTTGAACGCGTTTTCCTCTGCATGACGCTGATTTTCTTCGCGTACCCGCTCGCCGCGGTCATGGCGCACCCGCACTGGGGCGCCGTACTGCACGGGGCGGTCACTCCCTCCTTCCGTCACGACCATGACTATATCTTTCTGCTCGTCGGCTTGCTGGGCACGACGGTCACGCCCTACATGCAGCTTTTTGAGCAAAGTTCCGTGGTCGAAAAGGGTGTGGCCCGGCGCCACTACGGGGCGGAGCGGCTGGACGCCTACGCGGGCGCGATGGTTTCTAATGCCATGTCGATCTGCATGATCATTGCGACGGCGGCGACCTTGCATGTCATCGGCAAAACCCAGATCGATACCGCCGCCGACGCGGCACGCGCGCTCGAACCCGTCATGGGACATGCGGCGAAAGCCGTTTTCGCCATCGGCTTGCTCGGCGCGTCGTTGTTGGCCGGGGCGGTGCTCCCGCTGGCGACTGCTTACGCGGTCAGCGAGGCGTTTGGTGCGCCGAAAGGGGTGAACCTGAGCTTCCGGCACGCCCAGCTTTTTTTCGGCCTCTTTACCGCGTTGATTATCCTGGGAGCGGGTTTGGCCCTGATCCCGAATTTGCCGATTATTTCGCTCCTGGTGGTCATGCAGGTGCTCAACGGCGTGCTCCTGCCTGTCATTCTGGTTTTTATTCTGTTGCTGATCAACGATCCACGGCTGACCGGTGACCTGAAGAACACGAGAACCTGCAATGTGCTCGGGATCGGCACGCTGGTGCTGATTACTGTGGCGGTGGCTGTGATGCTATTTTCGCAGGCGGAAGGTTTGTTCGGCCTGCACGTGCTGTAGCGGCGGCGGCTCAGTACTGGTTCGCCTCGTCGCGCCCGGCGCGCATCTGGCCGGCGGCGACGTGCGCCCGGTCGAGATCCGCCTTGTAGACGCTATGCGGAGCAGCGGCGGACCCAACCTGCGCCGGAACCGGCTCCGAACGAAAATAAAGCACGTAGCATAAAACCAACGCCGCCAATAGACCCAAGCCGCTCAAAGTTTGCATGGTCCTTGATCTAGCAAAATGCGCGCCACCTCCGCTGCGGGCGGGCGCCCCTACCGCGCTTTTCGGAAGGTGCCGCTTGGTGGAAAGCGCTGTCGGTGCTACTCACTAGAAGACTTCCCCGCCATGAAACTGCGCCAAATCACCTACTCCAGCGCCGAGCTCACCGCCATTCTCCATGCGACCCATAGCGATCCGTTTGCCTTCCTCGGGCCACACGAGGTAGGAGGATCCTGGGCCGTCCGCGTCCTGGCGCCCTACGCGCGGGAGGTCACGCTGCTGGAAACCCGCCCGGGCGCGCAACCCCTGCCGCTCGACAAAGTCGATCCGGCCGGCCTGTTCGAGGTGATCCTCCCGCCGGGTGGGGTGCGTCCCGTCTATCAACTACGCTGCGTCGACGACGCCGGGGCCGAGACGATCAGCGCCGATCCATACTCTTTCGGACCCATTCTGGGCGAACTGGACCTGCACCTTTTTTCCGAAGGCAATCATCACCGGCTCTACGATAAACTCGGCGCGCATCTGTGCACCGTCGACGGTGTGGCGGGCTGCACGTTCGCGGTCTGGGCGCCCAACGCCCGCCGGGTCAGCATCGTCGGCGATTTCAATCATTGGGACGGCCGGGTCAACCCGATGCGCAAGCTGCTGAGCGGCGGCGTCTGGGAGATTTTCCTGCCCGGCATTGTCGAAGGCGTGCATTACAAATACGAGGTCCTGGGAGCCAATGGCGGCATCGTCCTCAAAAGCGATCCCTTCGCGTTCTACAACCAGCACGGTCTGCAAACATCTTCCCTGGTCTTCGATCTGGGCCGCTACCGCTGGAGCGATGAGGCCTGGATGCGCGGGCGCGGCAGCCGTAACTGGCAACACGAACCCGTCAGCATCTACGAAGTGCACCTCGGGAGCTGGCGCCGGATCGCCGAAGAGGGCGACCGCGCTCTGAGCTACCGCGAAGCCGCCGATCAACTGCTCGATTATGTCGTGGAGATGGGTTTCACGCACATCGAGCTGATGGCCGTGGCCGAACATCCCTTCGACGGTTCCTGGGGCTACCAGGTCACGAATTACTACGCGCCGACGAGCCGCTTCGGCAACCCGGACGAGTTCCGCTATCTGGTCGATTGCTGCCATCAGCGCGGCATCGGCGTGATCCTGGACTGGGTGCCCGGGCATTTCCCGAAAGACGCCCACGGGCTGGCGGAATTCGACGGCACCGATTTATACGAGCACAGCGATCCGCGGCAGGGCGAACACACGGACTGGGGCACGCTGATCTTTAATTACGGCCGCAACGAAGTCCGCAATTTCTTGACCGCCAACGGGCTCTTCTGGTTCGAGCGCTATCATATCGACGGTCTGCGCGTGGACGCGGTCGCGTCGATGCTTTACCTCGACTACTCGCGCAAGGCCGGGGAATGGATCCCGAACGTCTTCGGCGGCCGCGAAAATCTGGAGGCCATCTATTTCCTGAAGCGGTTCAACGAGCTGGCCTATGGCGAGTTTCCCGGCGTCATGACGATCGCCGAGGAATCGACCGCCTGGCCGGCCGTCAGCCGGCCGACCTACGTGGGGGGACTGGGCTTCGGCTTCAAGTGGAACATGGGCTGGATGAACGACAGCCTGCGTTACATGGCGCTCGACCCGGCTTACCGGCGGTTTCACCACGGGGACACCAGTTTCTCGCTGATGTACGCGTTCACCGAGCATTTCATCCTCGTGCTGAGCCACGACGAGGTGGTGCACGGCAAGCATTCGTTGCTCGACAAAATGCCCGGGGATGTCTGGCAGAAATTTGCCAACTTGCGGATGTTCTACGCCTGGATGTGGGCCCATCCCGGCAAAAAGCTCCTCTTCATGGGCTCGGAGTTCGGCCAATGGCAGGAATGGAAGTACAACCAGAGCCTCGATTGGCACCTGACGCAGTATCCGCTGCACGACGGCTTGCGCCGGCTCGTGCAACATCTCAACTATCTCTACAAACAGGAGCCGGCGTTCTACGAGCTCGACGATACTTACGAGGGTTTTGAGTGGATCGACTTCAGTGACTCGGACAACAGCGTCATCAGCTTCCTGCGCAAGGCGCGCAACGGTGATGCGCTGCTCTTTGTCGTCAACGCCACGCCCGTGGTCCGCGAGGGCTACCGGGTGGGAGCGCCGGCGGCCGGCTTTTACCAGGAGATTCTCAACACGGACGCGCAGACCTACGGCGGCAGCAATGCCGGCAACTGTGGCGGCTTGTCCACGGAGGACTATGCCTGGCAGGGCCGGCAGTATTCCCTGCAACTGCGGCTGCCGCCGTTGAGTGTCATCGGCTTCAAGCGTTTGGCCGATGCACCGGCTTTGTTGCCAACGGCAACGGACGCCCAGGAAGGTTAAAGGCGACTCACGCAGTGCGGTCATTCGCCGCTGGGATTGTTACCGTTGTGTTACGGCTGAATTTCGGCGATGCGAAAGAATATGTAAATGGCTCAAAAGGAAACGTTTGCGCAGCGGAAAATAACGCGTTTTTCACGTTGATTCTCGTTGACCCGCCCCAATGTAGCGGGCTAGCGTCAGAGACCCGTTAGAAACAAGTTAGTTAACTAATTCCCCACATGATTAAGAAAAAGTCGTTTACCGCGGCGTTCACGCTCATCGAGCTGCTCGTCGTCATCACCATCATCGGCATCCTGGCCGGTATCGCCCTGCCGGTTTTCAACAGCGTGCAAACCAAAGGCGCCCAGACCAAGGCGCTGGCGCAAGCCAAGCAAATCGGTCTGGCCCTGAAAGTCTGCGCCAGTGATAACGAAGGCGTCTATCCGAAGGCCAACGTGCCGACGGGTTTGGTAGCGCCGACCAACTCGAACATGGCCTTCTTTGCGCTCTTCCCGTCTTACACCCAGTCGGAGAAGATTTTCGGCAACAAGGCCTCGGCCTATCAAGCCGGCACTGGACCTGATGACGTCATTGATGCCGCCGGCGCGCCTCAGAGCAAAACTCTGGCAGCGGGCGAAAACGTCTATGGGTACATGATGGGGTTGACGGACTCGAGCACGCCTTCTGCCCCGCTGGTGTTTGACGGAACGGCGGGTGGTACGGGCGATACCGTAGGCGCGTACACCAATATCCAGACCTCTAAGGGCGGTGTCTGGACTGGCACGAAAGCCGTCGTGATCCGCCTGGATAATTCCGGCGCCGTGGAAAATCTTAGCCAGGCGGCAGCGACTCAGTACCAGGTCTTGGTGACGCTTGCGGCAGGTCCCGTCAGCCTTCTGAGCACGACGAACAACGTGCCGACCTTGACCGGTTGCACGCTGCTGAATCCTCAGTAAGTGGTTTAAGCTGACCAGTTCTGTTTAGGCAGAGGCCGCAGTGTAACGCTGCGGCCTCTTTGCTTTCACGGAATGGGGTTAAAACGGGCCGCACGATGATCAATCAGCCGTCGAGTGAATGATTCCATCGCGGAGCCTTGTGAGCAAACGCTCACCCCGCTGCACCACCGCAGCGGAGTGGACAATCGCGCCACTGGCATTGAGCGTGATGCTATAACCACGCTCTAGGGTTCCCTGCGGTCCGAGTAGACGCAGCACGTCGGAGATTTTCGCCAGCCGTGCGCCGGCGTTGGCCTGCCGGCCCTTGAGCAGAGCGTCCAGCCGAGTTTGCGTGGAGCGCAAGCGGTGGCGAGCTCCATCCAACGCACGCTGCGGGTTGGCGCCGAGCAGCCGGTAACGGTTTCCCTGCAAACTCGTCCGCAGGCTGTAGACGCGGTCGGCGGGAACACGGCGCAGCCGTTCTTCCGCGCCATCCAGTCGCTGGCGCGCGTCGATGGCATAGCGCCGCAGTTCCCGCTCCAACGTCCCCCGCGCCAATCCCGCCAGCCGCTCCCGCGCGCGCTCCAAACGCTGCGTCAAACGCCGGCCCAGCGTCTGCAGGATGCCGTTCAACTGCTTCGCCACGTCGAGCCGGTCCGGCACGATGACCTCCGCCGCCGCGCTGGGCGTCGGGGCGCGCACATCCGCTGCGAAATCGGCCAGCGTAAAATCGATCTCATGTCCGACCGCCGAGACCACCGGCAAGGCGGAATCGGCGATGGCCCGGGCCACCACTTCTTCGTTGAACTCGAACAGGTCCTCCAGGCTGCCGCCGCCGCGCCCCACGACAATCAGATCCACCTTCTGGCGCTGCCCCAACTTCAGTCGAGCCTCGGCCGCCCAACGATTGAAGTCGATGATCGCGCCGGCAATCTCGCTGGCGGCGCCTTGCCCCTGCACGCGCACCGGGTAAAGCAGGATTTCCACCCAGGGCGCCCGGCGGTTGAGCACGTGCAGCATGTCCTGCAATGCGGCGCCCGTCCCCGAAGTCACCAGACCTACCCGCACGGGAAAACGCGGCAGCGGTTTTTTGCGGCTGAGCTCGAAGAGCCCTTCCGCCTGCAGTTTGCGCTTGAGGGCCTCGAAACGCGCCTGCAACGCCCCGAGCCCGCGCGGCTGCACGATTTCGACGATCAGTTGGTACTGCCCGCGCGCCTCGTAAACGGTCACCTGGCCGAAGGCCTGCACGCATTGGCCGTCAGCCAGATTTGCCGCCACCACCACCGGCGCGCCCCGATTGCTAAAGAGCACGCAGGGGAGCTGGCTGCGATCATCCTTCAAGGTAAAGTACTGGTGGCCTGAGCCTTGTTTGCGGTAGTTGGAAATTTCGCCTTCCACCCAGACCCGGCCGACCTCCATTTCCAGCAGCGAACGGATGGAACGCGTCAACTCGGAAACGGTCAGCATCTTGGGACGCGTGGCGGCGGATTCAGGCACGGGCCTATGTGACTCTGTTTGCGTGCCGCCGGCAAGTCCGGGGCGGCGGCCGACGCCGGATCAGTTGCAAGATGCCCTTTGCGAGGCAGGCCGGGTTCTGCTTTCTTTGGGCGCAAACCCTGCTCCATTTCGGACTCACCGCATGAAATCCCGTTTCGCCCTCTTCCTTGGTCTTGCCGCCGCCGCCGGCGCGCTGAACTTCCTCACCGGCTGCACCACTCAGCAGCAGGGTGGCAGCAGCAACTACAACGTCACCGCCCTCAAGCCGCACAACCCGAGCGCCGTGCGCGTCAAGGTCTCCCTTTCCAAGCAAATCGTGTACGTCTTTGAAGGTAACAAGCCGCTCATGGTTGCCGCCACGAACGTCGGCATCCCCAGCAAGCCGACGCCCACCGGCAGCTTTACCATTGAACGCAAGGAAGCCGGCAAGCGCAGCGGCACCTACGGCTTTTGGGTCAAGGGCGACCAGGCGGTCGCGGGCGAGAGCAGCCATTGCACGCTGCCGGGCGGCCATTACGTGGGCTATCCGATGGCGTTCTGGTGCGAATTCAAGCCTGAGTTCGGCTTCCACCAAGGTTATGTCTGGCCGGTGGCGCGGACCCACGGGTGCCTGCGCTTGCACCACAACGTGGCGCCGAAGTTCTTCGCCCTCGTCCATGTCGGCACGCCGGTGAACATCGCGCAGACCCAGCCGGAAGACGCCACGCTCGGCGCCAATATCCAGCATCCGACCGATTACAACGATCCCGATCCGCCCGCCGCTTTCATGGCTTCACCGAAGGTTTTCGCCTCGCCTCCCGGCGGAGGTTTGACGCCGTATTGAGGCAGTATCGCGGCCTTTAGGATTGCCTTGGGCGCGGGGCTCCATCACGCTGTGCTATTGTAAACGCCATCCATGGACATCAGCACCGTAGCCCCACCTCCCGTCGCGCCCGCGGTCGCAGTTGAGCCACGCAAGCGCATCAACCTGCGCACGCCGGACATCATGACGGCGGTGCAGGCGCAGGTGGAAAGCCATTACCGCAGCGAGCTGGTCGAGAAGATTCGCAGCCGCGGCGGCATCGTCTCGGCCGCCGGCCTGACCGTGCGGCTGGCCAAGCAATTCGGCTTTTGCTACGGGGTCGAGCGCGCCATCGACCTCGCGTACGCGGCCCGCAAGAGCAAGGAGTTCGAAGGGCGGCGCCTCTTCATCCTGGGTGAGATCATTCATAATCCGGAGGTGAACGCGCAAATCGCCGCTCTGGGCATTCGCAACCTCATTGGACCGAAACGTGAAGCGGAAATCGGCGACCTGACTTCCGAAGACGTCGTCATTGTCCCGGCGTTCGGTGCCGAGGTGGCGACGGTGGAAAAGATCAAGTCGCTGGGCTGCTTCATTGTCGATACCACCTGCGGCGACGTCATGAGCGTCTGGCGGCGCGTCCGGCAATACGCGGCGGACGAGGTCACCAGCATCATTCACGGCAAGGCGCAGCACGAGGAAACCAAGGCGACCGCCTCGCAGGCCCGGAGCAAAGCGGGGCGTGGCCATTATCTGGTTGTGTTGACGCTGGAGGAGACGGATTACGTTTGCGAGTACATCCGGCACGGGGGCGACCGGGCGGCGTTCCTGACGAAGTTCGCCCAGGCGCACTCCGAAGGGTTCGATCCGGAACTCCATCTCAAAACAGTCGGCGTGGCGAACCAGACGACGATGTTGCGGGGCGAGACCGAAGAAGTACAGCGCCGCATCCGGCAGGCGATCATGGACCGCGATGGCGCGGAGGCCGGCGCGAACAATTTCCGCTTTTTCGATACGATTTGCGGCGCGACCCAGGAGCGGCAGGACGCGTTGCGGGAGATGATGGTGCTGCCGATGAACCTGCTGCTGGTCGTCGGCGGCTATAACAGCTCGAACACTTCCCATCTGGCCGAGATGGGCGCGGCGCAATTGCCGACGTTTTTCATTCGCGACGCCAGCCGCCTGGAGAGCGAACAGCGGATCACGCATTTCGATCTGCACGTGGGCCACGAAGTGGTGAGCGAGGGCTGGTTGCCGCCCGGTAATCTGGTAGTCGGAGTGACGGCCGGCGCGTCGTGTCCGAATCATTTGATCGAGGAGACGATCAAGCGGCTCTTCGCGTTTCGCGGCGTGGATTTGGCCGCCTTGGTCTAACCCGAAGTAGACCGGAGGCTTGGCCACAGGTCGAGGGGCAGAGGGCGCGGCAGTCGATTCTTTCCCGCCCTCATCTTCCTGTCATGTTCAAAATGCCACGGTGTAACTCGTCAGCGATAGCCTGCTGATTCAAACCCGCGGTCAGATCCGCACCTGCATACCAAACTAAAAAGAGATACACACCATGATTAAATCACACACCACCGTTCTAGGATTCTCGCTTTTCACTGCCGGCGCGCTTTGCCTGGCGACGATTGCCAGCGCCGAAGACGACGAAAAGCCAGTGTCCATCGATCAAATTCCCGCCGGGGCGGCGACGGCGCTCAAAACTGCCGCTGGCGGAGCGGCGATCACCCGTGTAACGACTGAGGACGAAGATGGGAAAACGGAATACGAGGCTACCTTTACCGTCGCAGGTCACAAGCACGAGGTAGCGGTGACTGCGGAGGGGACCGTTACCAGTAAAGAGGAAGAAGTCTCGCTCTCAGACGCACCGGCGGCCGTCAAGGCCGCTATCGAGACACAAGCGGGCGGAAAGAAGCTTGAAAAGGTGGAGCGTGCTGAAGAAAAGGGCAAGGTGACCTACGAGGCGAAGGTCGGTAAAAAGGAATACAAGTTCGCCGAGGACGGCAAAGTCATGGAGAAAGAAGACGGCGAGAAAGAAGGCAAGGAAGACAAAGATTAGTCCTTCTCGGACGGTTTCGACGAGCACCTCCGGGGCGGCATTTGCCCCGGAGGTGCTTTTCAAGCAATGATGCGCGACGATGCGCCTCCTTCTCATTGAAGATTCCGAGCGGCTACAGCGTTCGGTCGGCACCGGCTTGAGAAAGGCCGGTTATGCTCTGGACATCACCGGCGACGGTGAAGAAGGCCTCTGGTACGCCGAATCACATGACTATGACGCGATAATCCTCGACCTGATGCTTCCCAAATTGGATGGTCTGACGCTGCTGCGGCGACTGCGGGCGGAGGGCAAGCAGACCCATGTTCTGATCCTCACCGCTAGAGACAAGGTCGAAGACCGGGTGTCGGGTCTACAACGCGGGGCGGATGATTACCTGGTCAAACCGTTTGCTTTCGACGAGCTGCTTGCGCGTGTCCAGGCCCTTTGCCGGCGCGCTTACGGCAAGAAAGACCCCTTGGTGTTGCTGGAGGACTTTGCCCTTGATACCGGCAGTCGAACCATCAGTCGAGCCGGGAAAAATATCGCGCTCGCACCGAGGGAATACATGCTGCTCGCCTATCTGGTGCAACGACGCGGGGAGGTCGTTAGCCGTACTGAGATCGAGGAACACATCTACGATGAAACCGAAGACCCCAGCAGCAATGCGGTGGACTCCGCCATCTGCGCTTTGCGCAAAAAGATCACGCCGCCAGGTTCTACATCCCTGATCCTTACCCGGCGTGGGATGGGCTATGTTTTCGCTGCGCAGCCGCCGTCATGAACTCCATTCGTCAGCGGCTGTTGCTTGGTTTGCTGACCGGGTTTGTCGTACTCTTGGGATCAGGAAGCATGGCGGTCTATTTCGTCACCCGGACTATTCTCGTGGCGGAATCCGATGCCGTGATGCTCACTCAAGCGAACGCCATCGCGGCTTTGGTAAAACAGGACGACGGCAAAACCGAATATGATTTTTCGGAGGACCTTCTCGCCGAGTTTTCACTGCGGCAAGACGGGCGACGCTTTGAGATTCGTAACTCCGACGGCAGGCTCCTTCGAGCCTCCCACCAAGAAAGTACGGAGAAGGGGTCTACCCATCCACTTTTGCGGAAGACGCCAGCATTTTGGGACACCACAATGGCAAGGCATCCCGCTCGGTCGGTCGGAGTTCTGTTTTCTCCACGGCAGGAGGAGAGTGAAGAAGATGGAGTGCGATCTTCGACTGCACCTCCCGTCTTGAGCCTTATTTTGACGCGCGATCAAAATGAACTCAACCACACGTTGCAGCGACTTTCCGCCGTCCTCGTTGGAGTGGGTCTGATCACTCTTGCAGGCACCGTCCTACTGATCACGGCGACGGTAAGGTTCGGGCTCCGACCGCTCAACCACATCGGTCAGCAGACCATGCAGATCGATGCGTCCACCCTCGATTTACGCTTCGCGGTGGATGCCGTCCCGCTGGAGTTGCGCTCCATTTGCAACCGACTGAACGATCTGTTAGCGCGCCTGGATAAATCTTTCCGCCGGGAGCAACGCTTCAGCGCAGACGTGGCGCACGAGCTTCGTACTCCCGTGGCGGAATTACGCTCGCTGGCGGAAGTCGCTCTAAAATGGCCGCCGGGTGAGACAGAAACCTCCAAGGCGTTTCAGGATGCGCGCGACATTGCGCAGAAGATGGATGGTATCGTCAGCGGCCTGCTTGCGCTGGTTCGCTGTGAAGAAGGTCGGCAATCTCTCATGGAGGAGCCATGCGAGGTCAGACCGATGGTTGAGAAGACGTGGACTCCCCTTCTTTCACGGGCCGACCGCAAAGGTTTGAAGATCGCGCTTCGGGTTCCAGACAACCTTGTCGTGCGCAGCGACCCGGCCGCCGTGGAGATCATTCTCACAAATTTGTTCTCCAACGCCTTGGAATATACTCTTGTAGGCGGTGAAATCGAAGTTTGCGCGCGGCTTCGAGACAGCCGGGTGACGATCACCTGTAGTAATTCCAACGCCGACCTTACGCCGGAAGACATGGAACACCTTTGCGAACGCTTTTGGAGAAAGGATATGGCTCGCCATGATTCAGCCCACAGTGGTTTGGGCTTGGCCATCTGTCAGAAATTCGCCGACCTTCTCAGTGCGGAACTGCGACTGGAAATGACGGACGCGACCAAATTTCAAGCGAGTCTCATCTTCAGCCCGGATCACGGTGGTGGATCGGTAAGAGTGCCTGGGACGGCTCCGGAGAGTCGTCCCTCCCTTAGCTCACGGCGGCCTTCGGCCGCAGCAGATAGGAAAACGCGTAGTAGCCGAGCGCTACGACTAAGAGCCACTTGAATCCCAGCACCAGCGACAAATACTCGCTCAAGCCGCCGAGGATCACCCCGGCGATGTTCGAGCCGAAAGCAATGTCCGGCTGCACGCTGTCACGGAACGCCGTGCTGAAGATGATCCCGGCGAAGTAGACGGGTACGAACACGATGGCGCACGCCAGCACGGCGCGCACCCCACTCGCGCCCAGCCCGAGGAACAGCGACGGCGGCACGAAAAAGTTCACCAGCAACGCGACGGCCAGGGCCACGTAGAACGGCCGTAATTGCCGCGGCTTGAAAGCCTGGACGGTCAGGTTGGCCAGCAGCACCATCACCAGGATCGCCGCGAAAACGATGGAATTGACGATCCAGGTCGCGCCAAAGAGCAGCGCCATCTGCACCACCCCGCGGGTCTCCAGCAGCATGAACCCGGCGCCGAGGAAAAACATCCGGCCGTCGGGCCGCACCCGCCGCACCGGCGCGAAGATCAATAAAATCAGCACCGACAACCCGGCGATCAACATCATGCCCGTCGCGCTCGGTTTGTACGGAATGCCGCGCGTCTTGAGATAGAGAAAAGGCCAGTCATCCGAGGGCAGCAAGGAAGTCGTGGACGTGTCCACCTGCGCCAGGCCGATCTTCGGCGCCACTGCGGCGGCAGGGTCGACGATCAACAAGTGCCGGATTTCTTCCAGCACGGGCGAGGGACCGTTGGTCACCATGATGACCGTGAAATGATCCGCCTGATTGTCGCCCGGCTCGATCTTCGCCTGGTAAGGCAGGGAAATGACCACCGGCTCGACCCCGAAAACCTGCGCCGCCATTTTCGCCAACCGAGCCACGATCCACCCCTGGCGATAATAATTGTACATCACGAAGATGCCGCCGGGTTTCAGCTTCGCTTTCACGTCGGCGAACGCTTCCTGGGTGAAGAGAAAACTCTCCAGCCGCAGGCTCGAGTAGCCCGAGTGCAGCACCAGCGAGTCAACCAGCGCGTAGAGCGCGAGATCGTAGTGCTTGTCCGTATGCCGCACGAAGCTGCGGCCGTCATCGAAGTAGCGCGTGACCTGCGCGGTGTTGTCGTAAGGACGGTTCGGGTGGTCTTCCTGGCCGATGCGGCTGATGCGTGGATCGATCTCGACTGCGTCGATGTGCTTGACGTTGGCCGCCAGTGCCGCCGCCACGTCATTGCCGGAGCCGGCGCCGATAATGAGCATCTGGTCCACCGGCGGTTCGCCGGCCCGCTGCAGGAGTTCATGCGGCAACGAGTAAGCACCCTGGAAAGTGCGCATGTCGTGCATGCCCTGGTGGGTGATATTGTTGACGTTGATCAAGCCTTTGAGCGGCTCGTAATGGATCTTGTAGTAAGCCGACCAAAAGGTCTGGCCGCGCGGTTCATCCAGGCCGTAGGCGGAGATCGCCACCAGCAGCAGCAGGGCAATTTGGCTGCCCACCTGCCAGACGGTCCAGGGCCGGGCGAAATACAGGCAGAGGCACGCCGCCAGCGCGAACCAAAGGTGCGGCGTCGTGTCCAGGTAGGACGCGGCGGCAAACGCGCCGATGCCCGTCAGACTGCCAAGAAGATCGACCGAGTACGCGGCGGTGCGATTGCGCGTGGCGTTAAAGCAGCGGCCCAGGGTTTGCCCGAGCCCGATGAACATCAGCGCGATCAGCACGAAAAACACCGCGGCCACAGCCTCGACCGGGATCAGGAATTTGCTCGGATCGTTCGCCCGGTATTCGGTCCCGAAGTACACCATCTGCGGCGAATGCTGGCTGCCGACATCCAGCGCCAGGTGCCAATTGTGGTTGTAAACCCAGGCCACCCCCAAGGCCGCGGCTACGGTGACCAGCGTCAGCGGGAGTACCCAACGCACAAACGAGTAGCGCCGCGAAGCCGCCAGGCAACCGACGCTCATGCCCAAAAAGCACGCCATCAGCACGATGTTCGTGAAAAACGTCAGGAAAATGACCGTGCTGGCAAACCAGCGAATGCAGGTCAGCTCGAAGAACAGCAGCGTGAAGCTGACCAGAAAAAGGTCGAGCAGCGTGCGCCAATCGGACCGCTCGGGAGGCGGAGTGGCCGCGGGCGCGCTGCCGGGGGGGAGCAGAGTTTCGTCGGGCAACATGCGAGGCGCGCATTGTTGCCGCAGCCGCGGATCGCCGCAAGCCCATTGCGGCGGGCCGCCGCGTCTTTTCAGCGAATCTCGACGATCGTCCCGCGCGGCACCATGGCGTACAACTGCTTGGCAATCGCCGCCGGCAGGCGCACACAGCCGTGCGAGGCCGGGTAATCCGGGATCACCCCGGCATGCAGGCCCACGGGCGAGCAGGAGAGCCGCAGGAAAAAGGGCATGGAAGCGTTGTGATAGAGCGTGGAGCGCCACTCGGTATACTTTTGCGTGACGACGTACTTGCCCCGGGGCGTCGGTTTTTCTTTGCGGCCGCTGGAGACTTTGGTGGTCAGGAAAGGCGCGCCGTCCCGGGAAACGATCGCCTTTTGCGCGGCCAGATCGATCAGGATGGAGAGGCGTTGTGCGTCGCTGCCCGGGGTGACGCCCAGGAGGACTTGCATGGCCGGGACATCGTCGCGCTCCGCCGCGATGTCGAGCGGATGCAGCCCGGCGGGCGTGTGGGCCTCGCGGTTGGCGTGGGCAGCGAGCAAGAGGCTCAAGGCCTCCGTTTGGCCGGCGGCGGCCGCCAGCATGAGAGCGGTTGTGCCCGGCTCCTGCAGCAGCAAAGCGCCCCGGGTGCGCGGGGCGAAGAGGTCCGCCAGTTCCTCTGGCGGCGGCTGGGGAACCGGAGCGTCGACCGCCGCGCCTGCGTCCAGTTCCTTGTTCAGACCGTCGAGGTCGCCCGTGGCCGCGGCGGCGTAGAACGCCGGCGTGGGAGTCAAGTAGCGCGGAGGTTCCGCGACGCTGGAGACGCTGGCACCAGCACGCGCAGCCGACGGATGAAAGCAGACCACGGTAAGGCAGATCGCCAATACCCGCGGGATTGCTCGCAACATTTTGGAAACCGCCTTCATCTACTTTCTAGCAGCACGCGCCGTGCGTGGCAACGTATTTCCCTGCCGCGCAATGAAGGCTACCCGGCGAGCGCCAGGTCGCGGCAACCTTTCAGGTCGAGCTTGCCCGTCCCGAGCACCGGGAGCGCGGCCACCTGCTGGATCCGGCGGGGCACCCACAGATTAGCCACACCCAGCGCCGCCAGTCGCGCCCGCAAATCCGCTTGATTGACTTCAATAGTCGTGAGCAGCACGAGCGCCTCGCCCTTCGCCTCATCCGGCACGCCCACGATCACGAACAGTCGGTCGCCGGTGGAGGGCAGCTCGAGCGCTTCCATAATCTTTGTCTCCACCGTCTCGTGCGGCACCATCTCGCCGCCGATTTTCGAAAACCGGGAAAGCCGCCCCTCGATGAACAGGAAACCATCTTCATCGACCCGCCCCAGATCGCCGGTGCGAAACCAGCCATCCTGCACGACCTCCGCCGTTTTCTCCGGCTGGCCCAAATAACCCTCGAAAATGTTCGCGCCCTTCAGCCAGAGCATCCCGGTGTCGTGCAAGCGCAGCGGCGCACCGGTCTCCGGGTCCCGGATTTGCGCCGCGAGGCCGGGCGCCAGTTTGCCGACCGAATCCGGCCGGTAGGCAAGCTGCACCGTATGCCCGGCGTCGTTCAGGGAGACATCCGGCAGGTTGACGCTTACCACCGGCGAGGTCTCGGTCAGGCCGTAGCCTTCCATGACCTCTTGGCCGAATTTCTCCCGGAACGCCTCCGCCACCGCGCGCGGCAGCTTTTCGGCGCCGGTGACCGCCAGGCGCACGCTGGCGAGCTGCGCGCGCTCGGCTTTGCGCAAGTAGCCGCGCAGGAAGGTGGGCGTCGCCAGGAAAAGAGACACCTTGTAGCGCTCGATGAGCTCGGCGTTTTTGGCCGCGTCCAGCGGGCTCGGATAGGTGACGGCGCGCATCCCCTCGATCAACGGAAACCAGAGCGTCACCGTGCAGCCGAAGCTGTGGAAAAACGGCAGGGACGCGAGCACGGCGTCATTCGGCAGCAGGTTAATCATGACGCGAAACTGCGAGATATTCGCCAGCAGGTTGCGGTGGCTCAATACCACGCCCTTCGGCTCGCCCGAACTCCCGCTGGTGAACAGCAGGACGGCTTCCTCGTGGTCGCCCCGCGCGGGAATTTTCAGCAGACGCGTCAGCACCCACCAGGGCAGGATCGTCACCAGCACGCGCCAGAGCCCGATCCGTTTTTTGAGCGGCGGCAGCAAGGATTCCAGCCGCAAGACCTGCGCGGGCCACGGAAACTGCTCGAGCTTCTTCTCGAACGCGCCCGCCGTGATAACGGTGTCGATTTCGCCCTGGCGAATCGCGGCGCTGATGGCATCTCGGCCCGCCGTGAAATTGAGGCCGACCGGCACTTTGCCCGCCAGAAGCACGGCGAGGTTGGCCAGCACCGCGCCTTTGGTCGGCGGCAGCACGACGCCAATCCGCCGCGCGGGCGCGTGCGCGCGCAGGTACCGGGCCAGCACGATGGCCGCCGCCAGCAGCGTGCCGCGGGTCAGCGTGCTGTGATCGAGACCGTCGACCACCGCGATCTGGCCCAACCCGCGCTTGAGGCCCCGGATGCACGCCTCCGCCAGGTGACGTTTGAGCTTGGGCCGTTCGCCGTAGCAGAAGGCGTCGAGCGCCAGGAGCTTCTCGCGCACCGTGGCGGCATCCGCCTGCGCGGGGGTGAGCGCCTCGCCGAAGGCCACCGTCACCTCATACGGAAAGTGCCGCGGCCACTTGGAAAAATAGCGGCCGCCTTCAAACGAGAAAATGGACCCCCAAAGCTGATCCAGCCAGACCGGCACCACCGGCACGTCTCCTTGGCGGGCGATCAACTCGAAGCCTTTCTTCAAACGCAGCAGCGTCCCGGTGCGCGTCAGTTCGCCCTCCGGGAACAGGCAGACGACCTCGCCCGCCCGCAACCGCGCCGCGGCGGTGCGAACGCCATCCCGGGCATGGGTGGGCGAGATGGGGATCACGCCGAAAAGCCGGAAGATCGGATTGAGGAACGGCTGTTGGTAGATCGCCTCGAAGACCATGAACCGGATCGGCCTTGGACAAGCGAGCTGGAGAATGATGGCGTCGACCCACGTGATGTGATTCGGCAGCAAGAGGACGCCGCCGGTGGCCGGGAGATGCTCGCGTCCGTGGGTGCGGACGCGGTAGATCAGCCGCAGGACGCTGCCGGCGGCGAGGCGAACGAAGTTTGCCAGCGTGTCGAGTGGGTTGGGCTCGGCGGCAGGTGGGTCGAGCGGGGCGGGGGACATCATGCGGAAGGTGCCCAGCAGCATGCCTGAGGAACCGTCCTGCGTGAAATCATTCCTGCGTGCTACAGCAGCATCCCATCCGCGCGGGCGCCCACGGGCGACGGACGATACTTCTGCTCGTGCGCCAAAAGCACCCGCTTGCGCTCCAAACCGCCGCCGTAGCCCGTCAGACTCCCATTCGTGCCGATCACCCGATGGCACGGCACGATGACCGCCACCGGATTGCGTCCGTTCGCCAGGCCCACGGCGCGCACCGCCGCCGGTTGGCCGATGCGGCGCGCGATCTCGGCATAGCTCACCGCTTCGCCGTAAGGGACCGTCAACAAGGCGGCCCAGACCCGCTGCTGAAACGTGGTCCCGCTCGTCAGATCGAGCGTGAGATCGAAGACCGTGCGTGCACCGGCGAAATATTCTCGCAATTGTTCGCGCGGGCCGGCTAGCCGTTCGTCCGCGCGTGTCCAACCGGACCGGGTTGCCGTGGCGTTTCGCGCCGTCTCCATGAAAACGCCGGAAAGACCGTGCTCCGAGCCGCGTAGCGTCAGGTTGCCGATGGGAGAATCTAATTCACTGAAGTAAATGGGAGAGAGCATGGCTGGATGGTTCTATTTAGGTTGAGCGAGGTCAGGAAAGGGAGTGCCAGAGGTATTGCGCCGCATAGGCGCGCCAGGGCTGCCAGGCGGCGGAAAGTTCGAGGAGCTTTGCCTCCGGCAGGAGCGTCGCAAGTCCGCGGCTCGCTGCCTTGCGCAAGGCGAGGTCGACGGCTGGGAAAGCGTCGGGGAAGCGCAGGGCGCGCATCGCGATATACTGCGCGGTCCATTCGCCGATGCCCGGCAGGCGGCGCAACGCCGTGATAGCCGCGGCGGGAGGCGTTCCCGGCGCAAAGGTTAGCGCACCGCGCAACGCCGCCTCGGCCAGCCCGTGAATGGCGCGCGCCCGGGGTTGCGGCAAACCAATGGCCGCGATCTCCGCCGGCTCTGCGGCTGCCAGCCGTTCGGCCGTCGGCGCGAGCAGATGCAGCTCCACGAACGGCGTCTCCAACGCGCGGCCGAACCGCGCCGCGAGCCGCCCGGCCAGCGTCGTGGCCGCGGCGACAGTCACTTGCTGGCCGAGCACCGCGCGCACCGCCAGCTCAAACGTGTCCCAGGTGCCGGGCACGCGCAGGCCGGGTTGCGCTTCGAGCAGACTCGCAAAACGCCCATCGGTGCCGAGATGGGCGGCGACCAACTGCGGGTCCGCGTCGAGGTCGAAGAGGGCGCGCAGCCGTTGTAGAATTGTAAAAAGCACGCCCGCGAGCTGCGCGGGCACCTGGACTTCCAAATGTCCGGCCATTGGCGCGGGCCGGACCGTCAGCCAGCCGCTCAAGCCGCCGAGTTCCACGGTGCGCAGGTACATCCCCGGGTTTGTCGCGTCCGGCAGTATGACGTGCTCCACCCCGGGCGTGGCCCGGCGCCGCGCGTAGGCCAGCAAGGCGCCCCACGCGAACGGCTCGCGGTAAGCCAGGCGTAAGGTCAGGCGATCGTCCGCCCTTATCGCCACCGCGGCCCTTCCGGGCCGTCGCGCTCGCCGGCTGTCGGAGGGCGTCAAGCCATAGCGACTCCGGTAGAGGGCATTGAAGCGGCGCAAGCTGCCGAAACCCGCGTTGAGCGCCACGCCGATGATTGGCAGCGTCGTTTCCGTTAGCAGCTTCTTGGCGAACAGCAGGCGTTGCGTTTGCGCGATCTCAACCGGCGTGACCCCGTAGCTGCGGACGAGCAGGCGGCGCAATTGCCGGCTGCTGTACCCGGCCGTGCGCGCCACTTCGTTGAGCGAATGGCCCGTCAACGCCTCGGCTTGCACGTGCGCATACAAGGCGTGCTCCAACGGCGCGCCGGCGGCAGCGGCGCGCGCGGGGGCGAAGCTCCGGCCGGCAGCGCAGGCAAGGCCGGAACCCGGCGCGTTCGGCGGCGGCGGCCGTGGCCAGAAAGCGGCAGGAACGGGCCCGCGGCGTCCGCGCCGGGCAGACCGGGCGGCAATAGATGCCGGTCGTTCTAACACCGACGAAGAACAGGCCGTCGAAACGGGAATTGCGGGCGCAGAGCGCGCGATAGCAAGCGTCGAAGTCCGGTAGCACGCAGGCAAACTATCGCATCCGGCCCCTGCCGGCTCGCCATTTTCGGCCAGCGATATGTGCCTACAATTGGGCGCAATAAACTTGCGTGTCGTACCGAAATTTGATCGTCCCCTGCACCGCGTTGGCGGCGAACAAGGTGCGCAGACGCTCCAGCATCGGCGCGTGTTGCGGGTGGCCAGGCTCCGGGGCATAAGACGACGAAAGCAGCCTCCCCTCCAAGCCGCTGTAATCGAATACCTGGCTGTTCTTCAATACCGTTAGCTTCACGCGGTCATGGCCGATGAATTCGCGCACGCGCGCCAGATCGAGTTCCTGATGCCGCACTTGCAAGTAATCGGTCGCGAACTCGCGCAGCAAATCCTCGTAGCCGCGCAGAAACGGTGTGCTCCCGGTCTCGCGTTCGTTCCAAAGCAGGACGACCCAGCAACCGGGTCGCAGGATGCGCGCGAACTCCACCCGCGTCGGGCCGCGCTCGAACCAATGAAAGGCCTGCGCCGACGTGATCAGGTCCACGCTTTGCCCGGGCAGCGTCGTCGCCTCGGCCGTCGCGGCGACACTCGTGAAGTTCGGGTAAGCCGCGAGCAGTTCCTCGGCGGCGGCCCGCATCTCGGCGTTGGGCTCGACGCCCCAGACCGGATTGCCTTGGCGCAACAATAACTCGCTGAAGATGCCCGTCCCGCTGCCGATATCCGCCACGCGAGTCTCGGGCGTCAGCGCGCATTCCGCCCGCAACACATCCAGGACCTCCGCCGGATAGCCGGGCCGGTAACGCCGGTAATTGTCGACCCGGCTGGAGAAACGGCGGGTGGCATCCGTGATCATGTCCCGGCCGCTAGGACGAAAATGGGTAACCCATTTCGCGGAAAGCTTCTTTATCCGCCTTCAGGTACTTTTCGCCGAGTTGCTCCAGGCCATGCTTTGCCTTGAAATCGGCCAGGAACGCGTTCACCTGCTTGCGCAACTCATCGTTGCCCTTGCGAATGCCGATGGCCCAACTTTCCTGCTGGAACGGCTTGAGGATGGCGCGCGTCGTAGTCGGGTTGCGCTGGTGGAATTGGTAGATCGACATCTGGTCGTAGATGAAGGCATCCGCCTTGCCCTGGATGACCTCGAGCACACAGGCCGCTTCCTCGCTAATCGGCAGCAATTCGGCGTTCGGCAGGTGGTCGCGGGCATACAAAAAGCCCGTCGTGCCGTCCTTGACGACGATCTTGCGGCCGGCGCGGTTCAGGTCTTCGACGTGTTGCACATCCGAGTGCGCGCCGACCAGCATGCAAATGCCCGTCCGGAGGTACGGATCGGAAAAGTCGATGGATTTGGCCCGTTCTTCGTTCGCGGTCATCGACGAAATGATCAAATCGATCTTGCCGGTTTTCAGCGCGGGAATCAGGCCCGTGAATTCGGTATTCTGGATGATCAGTTTCCGGTGCAAGGCGTCCGCCAGCGCGTGAGCCAATTCGACGCCGATCCCGGTCGGTTGATTGTTCTCATCGGTCATCTCGAACGGCGGATAGGAGAGTTCCATGCCGATGGTTAAATCGTCGGAACCGGCTTTCGCGCAGGGCGATAGCGACAGAGCTAAAAGGCCACAAAAAAGAGCGAGGAGCGCACGGATCATGGCGGAAAGGTTAGCATCCCGCCGCCAGGCAAGCACGTAATTTCACGCTCAGAGTATGGAATACATAAATTACTGCAAGACAGGTGTTTATGATGTGATACAACGCGCGCGAAAACACTCGACGTTGCGAGCGCCCGGTGCTATATCGCCAACCATATTATGGAAACGGATCCGAAGACGGCCTTGATGACAGTGGGCGGCATGGAGCTAAGCGAAAGCGGGCCGAGCGATCCGACCGCCAGCCCCTTCAAGGTGGTCGTGGATCCGGAGATGCGCGCGGCCATTCGCAAGGCATTGTTCGATCTGATCGACCATCACGACGATGCCCTGGCCGCGTACGTGACGGACGGCAAGTTGTCCCTGGAATCGTACAAGGAATACATTGAGCTGTTCGCACGCAGCTTGCGGGAGACCATGGAAAGCCGGGAAGGCGTGCTCTATTTGTTGCGCTCCGCCGGTTTTGAAAACGTGCAGGCGGAAGATATCAATCTCACGCCCGAATGGCGCTGGCAGGAGATCCCGACACCCGTCATTATCCCGAGCGGCGGCAAGCCGCGCAAGGCCAGCCGGCGAACCAAAAGGTAAACGTATTCCCCGCTAGCGCACGCGCGCCAACGCGGCCGCCGCCGCCACCGCCAGCGCGCCGCCTGCCAGCGAACGGAGACTGGGCCGTTCCTGCTCGAACACGTACGCGAACGGGATGACCAGCAACGGCGTCAGCGCGACGATCGGCAGCACGATGGCGCTGGGTGTGGTCGACAAGGCCCACTGGTAACAACTCACCCCCAGCGCGGCGCCGAAGACGGCATTCGCCACGATCCAGGGCCAGGCAATTCGCCATTGGGCTGAGCGCCCCGCAGGGAGCGGCTTCTTACGCCGCGCGGAGAACGCGTAAGCCGCCGTCACCAGGACCAGCCCGCCGATGGCCCGCTGCCACGCCGCGGTCCCGCCATCGATGTGTTCCCCGGCGGCCTGCGCGACGACGTACGCCTTGCGGCTGATGACGGCGCCACCGCCTTGGCCGAGCGCCGCGATGCACCCGTAGACGAGGCCGCGCCGGCGTTCCGCCGGGTCCTTTCCCGGCAGGGCCTCGCCCGCGGCCGCCAACGCCCGCTGGTCCGGCGCCACCGCCAGGGCCACGCCCACCAGGATCAAGCCCGCGCAAAGCAGTTCCCGGGCGTCGAGTTTGGTGCCCAGCCAGAGCCACTCGATCAAAGCGGCCAGCGGCGAAGCGAGGCATTGCACCATCAGCGCCGTCAGCCGCGTTCCGAGCCGGGGCAAAGCCGCAAATAATCCCAGATCGCCCATCCCAAAGCCCACCACGCCGCTGGCGACAAAAATCGGCAACGCGACGCCATGCCAGCCACTGCCGTAAACGAAAGCCCAGGCGCCCAGCAGGAAGGCGGCGACCCACAAACGCGCGCAGTTCGCCGCCAGCACGCCCACCAGGCGGGTCGTGCGCTGGGCCAGGATGGCTGAAATGGCAAAACAGAGCGCGGCAAGAAAAGCGGCAAACATGGGCGCGGGGCCGCTCCCATCCGGTGCGCCGTCGTAGCTGTCAAGGACGGCGCCAGCCCATTCCCGGTTGCCGCGTGGCACCCCCGTACGCTAACCTGGCTCCGCCGCTGCTCCAATGACTCCTACCGCCCGCGAACTCCTCGAAAAGCATTTCGGCTTCCGCGAGTTTCTCGATGCCCAGGAGGAGGTCATCGCCACCATCCTCGACCGGCAGGACGCCCTCGTCGTCATGCCGACGGGCGGCGGCAAATCCCTCTGCTACCAACTCCCGGCACTGATGCTTGAGGGGGTCACGGTCGTGGTCAGCCCGCTCATCGCGTTGATGAAGGACCAGGTGGACGCCCTGGAGCGGCGCGGCATCCCGGCGGCGCTGATCAACAGCAGTCTTTCGCCGGCGGAACAACAGGCCCGCATCGGGCGGTTGGCGCGGGGCGAGTTCAAGCTCGTTTACATCGCGCCGGAACGCTTCCGCAGCCGCAGTTTCCTCGAAGCGCTCGGGCGGACTTCCATCGCCCTTTTCGCCATTGACGAGGCCCACTGCATCTCGCAATGGGGCCACGATTTTCGCCCCGATTATTTTCGCCTTGGCGAAGTCCTGGAGCGCCTCGGCCGCCCGCAGGTGGCGGCGTTTACGGCAACGGCCACGCCCGAGGTCCGGCGCGATATCCTGCAGCAGTTGCGGCTGGAGGACCCGCGCGAATTCGTGGCCGGCTTCGCGCGGCCCAACCTGCGCTTGAGCATTCACCACGTCGAAAAAGAGGCGGCCAAATACGAACGGCTGCGCGCCCTGATCGACGAGCACAAAACCGGCATCATCTACTGCGCCACCCGCAAGCGGGTGGAAGCCGTCCAGGCCATGCTCGCCGGCTGGCGGGTGAAGGCGATCTCCTACCATGGCGGCCTGAGCGACGCCGAGCGGGAGTCGGCGCAAAACGAGTTCATCAGCCGCCGCTACGATATCGCCGTGGCCACGAACGCCTTCGGGATGGGCATCGACCGGTCCGATATCCGTTTCGTGGCACATTTCGAAATCCCCGGCAGCGTCGAAGCCTACTACCAGGAAGCGGGCCGGGCCGGGCGCGACGGCGAACCGGCCGTGTGCGAGCTGTATTTCAACTACGCGGACACGCGCGTGCAGGAGTTTTTCATCGATGGCAGCAATCCCAGCCGCCAGGCGATTCAGGACGTCTACGAAGTGCTGCGCAGTGCCGCCGATGCAGAGGGCGACGTCGTCCTGCCGATCCGCGATATCGCCGAACGGCTCGGCGGCAAGGAAGCGGGCATCAACGACATGGCGGTCAGCGCGGCCATGAGCCTCTTGCATCGCGCCGACTACATCGACCGCGTCGACCTGCCCGGGCAGCGCACCCGGGGCACGCGCATCATGCAGCTCGCGCTCAAACCGGCCGGCATCGAACTGGACTGGAAAGCGCTGGCGGAAAAGGAGCGCCGCGACCGCGCCAAGCTCAAGACGATGGTCGAACTGGTCTACGCGCGCATTTGCCGGCAGGAAAGCATCTTGCGGTACTTCGGCGAGGAGGACCCGGAGCGTTGCGGCATTTGCGACATCTGTGCCGATCACACGAGCAGCCGGCGGCGCGAAGGCACGGAGGAAGAAGTCATCATCATGCGTAAGGCGCTCAGTGGCGTGGCGCGGATGAGCCTGCGCCGCCCCGATGGCTGGCACGGGCGCTTCGGCAAGGGCCGCATCGTGCAGGCGTTGCTCGGCAGCCGCACGCGCGCCGTGCTCGATGCCCGGTTGGACGAGCTTTCCACCTACGGGCTGCTGCGGGAACAGGGCGTCAGTTACGTCAACGAATTGTTCCGGGAGATGCAGAATGCCGGCCTGCTGGCGCAACCCCGGCAGACCGGCTCGGACGGCAAGGATTACCAGCTAATGACGCTGACGCCACTAGGCGACCAGGTGATGCGCGGCCAGGCGACCGGCCAGCTTTCCTGGCCGGAGCAGGCCGCCGAGACGTTTGGCCAACTTCCGCGGGCGCGACGGGCGTCCGCCGGCGGGACGCTCATCCCGGCGGGCGTGGATGATGCCTCCATTGACCCGGGCCTGCTGAACGCGCTCAAGAAAAAGCGCGAAGAACTGGCGCGCGAGAACGGCGATGTGCCTCGCTACGCCATTTTCCCGGACGAGACGCTGCGGGCCTTTGCGCGCCTGCGCCCGAAGGACGAAGCGGCCGGCCGGCGCATTCGCGGCGTCGGGGAGATCAAGGCGGAACGGTATTTGCCGGCGTTTTTGGAAGTAATCCAGCAGTACGAGACAGGCAGCTAGGCGGTCCGCCTCAAAACGCGTAACTGAACTCCAGCTTCGGACCCACGGTATTCAGTCCGACATTCTTTACTTCCGGCTCGCTGAGGCCGCCATTGGAGAAGTGCTCGTAGAGGAACCCGAGACTCACCTTGGTGCGGCGGTTCACTTCGTAGTTCACCCCGGTGCCGACCAAGGCGCTAAACGTCAGGTCCTGACCTTGCCCGTACGGCGGCCCGCTGCTGTCGATCGCGCCAACCGCGAACCGGCCATCGACGTAGACGGAAAAGTGGCTGCCCGGTTTCCCCAGGACGATGCGCGGCCCCAGCCCCAACCCGAAATAGTGACTCTCCGGCCCGTGGGGAAAAGCCACGATGACGGCGCTCAAGACCCACACCTGACTGAACGTAAACGGCGTATGAAAGAATTGTTCCGGCGGCTTCCGTTGCCAGCGCAGCGACAGGATTTCCGGCGTGGTGATGTAATGATTCGGATTGTTCAACCCGAACAAAACACCGGTCTCGAAAGCGAATTCGAAGCGGTTCCACTCCGGCGGCTCCGGCACCGGGGCGGGGGGAGGCGGCGCGTTCTCGCCGGCTCGCGCGGCGATGGCGCAAAGGAAGCAGGCCAGCACGGCTGCCAGCAACCAGCTTGAACTCGCCAGACGGCTGGGCGCGGAAGGCAGCAGGAGGCTCATGAGCGCAGAATGAACATCCCGCCCGGCGCCTCTGCAACCGCCGGATTTTACCTTAAGCTCAGAGGATGAGCGCGTCCCGGGCCGGCAACCGTTTGGTGCAATGGCTGAGTTATGGCCTTGCCTGGCCGTTTTTCGGGGCGTTCGTCCAATTGCGGGTCCGCGGCCGCGAACATCTTCCGCGCACTGGCGCGTATCTCCTGGCCGCGAATCACCGCGGCCCGTTCGACCCTTTTCTCCTTACCCTGGCCGCCCGCCGCTGGGTCGACTGGGTGGCCATGGTGGAACTTTACCGTCGTCCGCTGCTGGCGTGGTACTGGGGGGCAATGGCGGCTATTCCGGTGGATCGCGCGAAGCTCGGCCGTGCCACCGCCGCCACCGTCCTGGCGAGGCTCCGCGCCGGCCGTGTGGCCGGCATTTTCCCGGAGGGGGGGATTCGCGCGGACGCCGCCAGCGTGCTCTCCGGCGGTCCGATCAACTCCGGCGCCTGCCGGTTGGCGCTGGCGGCGGGCGTTCCGCTGGTGCCCGTGGTGATCCTGGGCTCCGAGACCATGACGCAAACGGGCGGATGGCTCTGGCCGCGCCAGGCCTTTAAGGTAGACGTGATCTTCACTCCGCCGCTGCTCCCGCCGCCGAGCGACGACCGCCTGCCGGCCAAGCGCGCGGCGGAGGCGCTGCAACTTCGCCTCATCGCCGCGCTGCGGAACGCCTGCCTTGCCGCTGCGTCGCCCCCGGCGTAAACTGCGTGCCGCATGATTTTGCCGCGCTGCGTGGTGGTGGTGCTGCTCCTGGCGACGATCCTGGCGGAGCGGCCCGCCGCGGCTCAAAATGTCTCCCTGGCCACGGACGAGCGCGGCGCGCGCCTGATCGCGCGCTACAAGTCCATGCTGGCCGCCAACCCGGTGGAGGGCATGGCGCTGGATCGCTTGTGGCAGGCAGCCTCAGACCAGGGTCAGACCGCCGCTTTGCTCGACGAATACCGGCGCGCGGCGCAGGCACAGCCGCCGAACCTCGCCGCACTCCTGGTCGAAGGTCTTTTGCTGCAAAAAGCGGGCCGGTTGGACGAGTCCCAAGCCGCCTTCACCCAGGCTGTCGCGTTGGAGCCCGGCAATGCTCTGCCCCGCCTCGCCTTGGGCGATCTCGCCGCCGCCCGATCCCAACCGCGCGCCGCGGCCGCCGCGTATGCCGCCGCCGTGGCCAAAATGCCGCCGGCCGATCGGCGGCTGCCGGACGTTTTACTCAAGCTCGGCAACGCCTGGCTCGCCGCGAACGAGCCGTCACTAGCCGCGGACGCCTGGGAACGGATCGTCGCGCTTAATCCCACCGACGTCTCCCTGCACCAACGCCTGGCGGAAAACTACGAGAAGAACCATCTGCCGGAGCGCTCCATCGCGCATTACGAATGGATCGAGCAGCACGCCCAGCCCGAGCAAAAAGCCGGTGCCTGGCGGGCGCTGGCGCGGCTGCACGAGGCGCGGGGCGAAATCGACGCCGCCGGCACGGCTCTCGAGCGCGGCCTCGCCCTGACCGCGCGCGACAACTGGCTGCATGGCGAGCTCGAGCAAAGCCTGATCCGGCTCTATGAGCGCGCGGGCCGCATCGCCGAGTTGGCCGCTCGCTGGCGCGGCGAGGTGGCCAAGTCCCCGCGGGACCTCGACGCTTACCTGCGCCTGGCCCACCTCGCTGCCGACGAAGGCGACACGACCGCGCAACGCTCCTGGCTGGAGCAAATCGTGGCCTTGGCGCCACAGGATCGCGCCGACACGCTCGCCTTAGCCCGTTTGTCGGCGGATGCCGGCGAGCGCGAGCGCGCGGCGGCCCTGTACGATGGCTTGCTCCAGAGCCAGCCCGCCAATCTGGCCCTCGTTCTGGCGCGGGCGGAACTCGATCTGCAACTCGATCATGCCCCGGCGGCGGTCGAGCGGATCGAGGCGTGCGTTGCCCTTCATCCGGCGGACGAAAGCGTCACCACGCCAGCGCTGCAGTTCTTTCTCTCGCATCATCTCGACGCCGCCGCGGAACGCCGTTTGCAAGCGGATGCCGCCCGTCAGCCCCAAGCCGACGAACCCGCCCTGGCGCTAGCCAACTTTTACTTCGGGCGGCGGCGGGAACCCGAGGCGCGCGCGGCGCTGGACGCGCTGCTGCGGCAGCCGGCGGAATCGGCGCAAAAAATAGCCCGGCTGCTGCGGGTGGCGGACTGCTACCTCACGGAGCACCTCCTCGACGATGCGCTCCGCTGCTGGCGGCAGGCGGCGGAGCTCGATCCCGGCGCAACCGCCCCATGGCTGGCCGCCGCCGACGCTCTCGCCAGCCAGGAGCAGACGGCAGCGGCTCAGGACGCTTTCGAACACGCGCTCAAAGTCGCGGCAGACCCGGCGGAGCACGTGGAGATCGAGCACAAACTCTTCGACTTGCTGCAAACCGCCCAGACCCGCGTCGCCGCCGCGCCCGGCGCCCGCGACCGGCTGGAGCAATATCTGGCGCAACTGGCCGCCACCGCCCAGGCCACCCCCAGCCCGGACGCCTGGCTGCGGCTGGCGCGCTGGCAGTTTTGGAACCACGACGCCACCGCCGCCGCGGCGACCGCCGACAAGGTCATTACTCTCGATCCCCGCAATATTGCCGCGCGCGAGTTGCAGGTGAGCATCGCCGGGGAGACCCATCAACGGGATCTCGCCGAACAGCGTTTGCGCGAAATCATGACCCTGGACCCGGCGCGCAACCTGGCTTGCCGCCGCCAGATCGCGGAGTTGAAGATGGAGGATGGCAGCTCGGACGAAGCCATCGCGCTCTATCGGGCGTTGCAACAGGACCAGCCGGGTTCCATCCCGGCGCTGACCGACCTGGCGCTCGCCCAACAAAGGGTCGACCGCTGGTACGATGCCTTGACGACCTGGGAGCGGGCTTACGCGCTGCCGGGCGCCACCGCCAAGGAGCGCGCGGACGTGCGGCGGCCCATGTTGATCGCGCTGGATCGGCTCGGCCAATACCCGCGCGGCGCCGAGATCCTCCAGGCCGCCATCGATGAACAAAGCGATCTTGCCACCAAGGAAGGCCTCTTCCGCGAGTTGGCGGCTTACTGCCAGCAGCACGATCTATCGGGTCAGCTACAGCAACAATATAACGCCCGCCTGGCGGCCCAGCCGGCGGATTACTTCACGCTCACCGCCTTGGCCACGCTGGCCAAGGCCGCCGGCCATGACCGCGAAGCCTACCGTCTCCTGCGCCAGGCAGATTTTTCCGCCCCGGACCCCGTACACTCGCTGCAGGAACTGGCCACGGCGGCGGAGGGCCTGGGCGAAACCGGGGAGGCCGTTTCATGGGAGCGCCGGTTGCTCGCCTTGCCCGGGCAGGACACGGCGGAAAATCTCGAAAAGCTCGCCGCTTTGCAAGACGAAGGCCTGGCCACGGACGACGCGGCTCAAACCTGGGAACAAGCCGTGGCGCGTTTCCCACGCGAGACGGATGTGCTCGACCGGGCGGCGGATTTTTTTGTCAAAGCCCGCCGTCCGGGGCGCGCGCGCGAGTTGCTCGGCCAATTGGTGGCGCTTGACCCCACCGGGCTCAAGCGCCTCTTCCAGTTGGGCGAACTGGACCTCGCCGCGGAAGATCGCGCCGGCGCCCGCACCTGTTTCGAGCACGTTCTCGACCGCTCGGATGCAGAAAAACCGGGCCAGCCGTTTCTGCTGCCCGCGGAACTCAAGGCGTCGGCGCCCAGGCCCGATCCGGCGTTCGACGCGGCTGTCGCCCGTTTTCGCACCCGGTTCGGGGTGGCGGAGCCTGCCCGCGAGCCGCCTGCTCCGCCGGAAGACGATCGCCAATGGCGCCTGGCGGCGATCCGCGAGCTGGCGCGGCTCCTTTTTGCTCCTGCCGCCGCCCAACCGCCCGGCCAGAAGCCAGCCGCTCCGCTGGGGACCGAGCGGGATCGGCAGCAATGGCGGGAGCGGTGGAAGACGGCCGCGGCCGGTGGCGCCCGCAGCGAACCTCTGTGGGCTTTTTACTTCGCCGGAGACCGGACGCTCACCCTGGATACCCTCGCCGGCTGGATGAAAAATTCGCCCCAGGACGAGGCGTACCAGGACGCTTTTACGGCTGCCGGTCTGCACCTGGGAGCCTACCGTGTGCTGGCACACTGGGCCTGGGATGAGACGGACCGCGCGCGCGCCGCCGCGAATGGCCAGCGGCTCGTCGCGTCGTTGCTCGGCTACCTGGAAGACGGGGGTAAACCGGAGCCCGGCATGGTGGCGGAGTTATTTCCGCCTCAGGTCACCGTCCGCGAGTTGCTCTGGAAAGCGGCCGAAGACGGCTTCGCCGCGCAGGATCGTTATGCCGAGGCGGTCGAATTGGGCGAGCGGGTCGTGACGATGGCGGAGAGCGCCCGGGCGGACTTTTCCCTGCCCGTGGCGCAATGGGAGCTTTACCTCGGGCACGTGGAGGCGGCCCGGTCCGTTCTGCGCGCGGCGCTGGAGGAGGGCGGGGGAGAATCGTTCGAGACGAGCACGAACCCGGTCTTTGCGGTGTTGCGCGAGTACTTCCTGCTCTTGCCCGAGAATGAACGCGCGGGTTTTGCCGACGAGTACCTTCGCCGCCTGGGGCAGCGAGGCGGTCCCGCCCCCGCCGTGCTGTCGGTGGTGTTGTTGCACGGGCTGGCAGGTGAATGGGACGCGGCGTTCGCGGCGACGGATCAGTTGCTCGCCTTACGCATGCTGGCGGCCGATCCCAGCGCCAGCAACTCGGCCGATCTGCGGCGCTGGACGTACTTGCTGAACAACGGTCTGCAACTGCAGGATTGGGGCCTGGAACCCGTGGCGGTGCACCTCTGGCGTGGGGCCTTGCGCACCACCAGCGCCTTCGAGCGCCAGGACGGCCAGACGCTCTCGGTCCGCGAGGATATCCGCACGCGCTTGCTCGGCCTCCAGGTCACCCTGGCGCCCGATCCCGCCAAGGCCCGCCAGGAATTGGAGGATTATCTGCGGTCGCAGCCCCAACCCGGCAGTGTCGCGCAATTGGCCGCGCAGTTCCGCGAGAGCGCCCAATGGGCTGCCGCCACGCTGCTGGACGAGTACCTCATCCGCGTGGAGCCCGGCGATGTCGAACACTGGCGCGACCTGTTCGCCGCTTTCCAGGCCAGTGGCGACAATGCCGCCTGCGATCAAGCGCTCACCACTTTGCTGGCCGGTACCCAACCGCTGCCCACCGGCCTGAGCCGGGTCGATCTCGTCTGCCACGAGGCGGGTTTGCGGGAAGACGCGGGCGATGGCACGGGTGCGCGCCACTTGCTCGCGCGCGCCCTGACGGCCGACCCGCATTCCGTGCCGTTGCTCGCGCAACTCGCTGGCAGCTATCAGTTGGCCGGGCAGCCGGACCCCGCCGCCGCCATCTGGCGGCAGGCCTTGCCCTTTGATCTCGCGGGCCACGCGGCCCTGGCTCTCGTGGCGCTCGAGTTGAAACGTGGGCATCGCCCGGAGGCGATCGCGGTGCTGAAGGAGCGCTTGCGGCACGTCCCCGGTGATTTGCAGAGCACGGTAGAACTCGGCCGGCTCTATGCGGCCGCCGGGCAAACCAACGACATGAGCGCGCTCGCCGCCGAACGTCTCCAGGCCGGCGATCTGAACGCCCTCATCCACCTGGCCACCGCCGTGGCGGATAAACCGGCGCGCGAGGTATTGCGCGGAGTCCTGGCGGAAGCCGTGCGGCGGGCACGCGAGCCGGCCGAGCGGTTCCGGGCCGAGCTTGGCCTGCTGGACCTTTACCGCCTCCCGCAGGGCGATGACGCGGCCTTTGCGCTAGAGATGCGGCGGCTGGAGCGGATTGCCGGGATGAACCCGGCCTTGCACGCGCAGTTTGTCGATGAGCGCTTCGCCATCGCGCGGGAGCGGGGCGCGAAGGTCTGGCTGGAAGGCGAGTTACAGCGTGCCTGGCGGGCTGGGGACGGCGAGGTGGTAACCGGAGAAATGCTGGTCCGGCTTTATCTGGAGGAAGACCGCGCCGAGGATTTGCGCCGGGTCGTGGCGGAGATCGATAGCCACGCGGATTTGCCTGAATTGCCGCTTTTTGCCGTCGAGCAGGACTTGAGCTCGTCGAAGTACGCCAGCCTGGCGTTGCCGGTGGCGCAGCGGTTGACCCGCCGCTTTCCGCAAAAGGAAGCCTACGCCCTGGCGCGCGCACGCACCTGCTGGCAGGCGGGCCGGCCGGAGGAAGCGCGCGGGTTGCTGGAGGCGCTGGACCTCACCTTCGTCTTTCGTCCGAATATCGCGGATCAGATCAGCGACCTGTACCGGGCACTCGGGGATCGCGCCGGCGCCCGTGAGTTTTTGACCCGCTCGGTGGCACGGGATCCTTTCGCGCTGCGTTCGCCGCAAATGTACCTGCACCTGGCGCAGGCGGACATCGAAGACAAGCAGTACGACGCCGCCCGCCGCCTGCTGCTGGTGGCCTACCGCAATCCCGCGGCCACCGATCTGGCTCCCTTGACGGGCTACCTGGCGGCGACCGCCCGCCTCAGCCCCGACGTCGCCAACCGGCTGCCGGGCGCCGAGTTCCCGCTGGACGCCGCAGGCCGCGCCCGGCTGCTGACAGCCATTTGCGACCAACTGGAGAAAGCCGGGCAGGCGGCCGACGCCCGGCGGTTGGCGCTGGCTCACCCGGAGCTATGGAGCGCCGCTCCGGGCGTGGTGGACTATCTCTGCGCCCAGGTCGGCGCCGATGACTGGCCAGGGTTGGCGGCGGCGCTCGAGGACGCGCTACGGCAAACCAGTGCGCCGAGCCGGTCACTGGCGCGCTCGCTGGCCGGCGTTTATGTGCGCTGGGCGGCGGCGGAACGCCCGTCGCCCGGGCGAGCGCCGGCAGCCTTGCTGCACCTGGCGCGCGCGCACGAACTGCTGCCGGATGACTTCTCCACGGCGCGGCTCCTGGCGGAGGCTTACTTGCAAAAGAAGCAGACTGGCCGCGCCGCCGAAGCGTTGCGGGATTTCCTGACTCCGGCCGCTTTCCCGGAAGAACGCGCCCAGGCTCAACAGGTTCTCGCCCGTAAGTAGGCCGGTCCGCTTTTCGCAACGCCACCGCGTTAGACCGTCTCGCTGGCGAAACTCCCCGCCGCGGCGTCATCCGGCGTGTAGCGCGCGGCCACGTTCCAGCGCGTCAGCATGCGGCCGAGCTCTTCCTGCCGCACCGGCTTGGGCAGGTAATCGTCCATGCCCGCATCCAGGCAGCGTTGGCGATCACCATTGGTGCGATTGGCGGTCATGGCGATCAACGCCAGGTGATCGTCATTCTTGCCCTGGAGCAGCCGCCGGATCGAACGCGCGGTTTCGTAGCCGTCCATCACCGGCATGTGCACGTCCAGGAAGACCAATCCGTAAGGCTGCGCGCGTAGGGCGGCCAGGGCCTCGCGGCCATTGGTCACGGCATCCGCGGGGAAGCCGAGATTGGCGAGCTGGCGCAGCGCCATCTTGCGATTGATCGGGTTATCGTCGGCCAGCAGGATGCGCCGGCCGCCGGTACGCAAGGGGGCGTCGACCATCATGATGCGGTTGGTCCGCACCGGCTGCTGGGCGCGCAGCCGGGCCAGATCGGCCGTGCGCACGGGCGGTTCATCATCCGCCATGACCTTTGCGAGCGTTTGCAGGAGGGCGGTGTGCTTGAGCGGCTTGCTGACCGAGGCGCGGATGCCGACCTGGCGGTCCGCCACCTGATCGTTCTCCAGGCCGAGCGCCGTGACGAGTACCAGGCGGGTCGAGGCCAGCATCGGCTGGCTGTGGATCGCCCAGGCTAGGGTAAAGCCATCCATTGAGCCGAGGTTCAGGTCCAGCAGCGCGATATCGAAAGGCTCGCCGGCCAGTGCTTGTTCCCGCAGTTGCGCCAGCGCCTCCCCGCCGCTGGCGGCGGTCGCCGGCAGCATGCCCCACGCTTCCAGGCGGGCGCTGACGTGGCTGCGGCACGTCGCGTTGTCGTCGACGACCAGCACCCGGACATCGCGCAGCCGGGCGATGTGGACCTCTTCCGCGCGCGCGCTCGCCGGAATCGCTGTTTGTTTTTGCAGCCGGGCGGTAAACCAGAAGGCCGAGCCGCTCCCCGGGACGCTGTCGACGTCGATGCTGCCGTCCATCCGCTCGACCAACTGCCGGCAAATCAGCAGACCCAGGCCCCGGCCGCCAGCCGGTGAACCCGTGATCTCTTCCTCTGGCTCGAAGGCGTGGAAAAGCCGGGGACGGTCTTCCGGTTTGATGCCGGGGCCGGAATCCCGCACCGAAAAGCACAGGACAGCCTCGCTTTCTTCCTCGGCCTCGAGCGTGACCTCCACGGCTACTTCGCCATGCTGGGTAAACTTGATGGCGTTGCCCAGCAGGTTGAGCAGCACCTGGCGCAGGCGGGCGGCATCGCCGCGCAGCGCCGTGGGTACGTCCGGCGCAACAAAGGCGATCAACTCGAGTTGCTTTTGCACCGCGCGCCCGGCCAGGACTTCGGCGGCGCTTTCCACCAGTTGCCGCAAATCGAAATCGGCCATCTCCAGGACCAGCTTGCCACTTTCGATGTTGGAAAAATCGAGCAGACCATCCAGCACGGCGCGCAACGCTTCCCCTTGCCGCTGGATGCTCTCCACCGCGCCCCGCTGTTCGGCGGTGAGGGCGCTCTTTTCCAGCGTCCCGGCATTCGCCCGCATCACGTCGAGAGGACCGCGGATCTCGTGGCTCATGTTGGCCACGAACGCGCCTTTGGCCCGGGCGGCGTCCAGGGCCGCGTCCCGGGCGTTCGCCAACTGCCGGGCTGCTTCCAGGCGTTCGGTAATGTCGCGGGCGCAGAGGGTGAAGAACAGCGCGTCCGGCGCGAGTTCCGGCGTCCGTTCCGCGGCGGCATGCAGGCAGGTGCTCGTGAGCGAAAGCTCCAGCCCGAAAGGCGCACCGTCCTGGCGCGTGCCAACCGTCTCATGCCGTCCCGGCGCGGAAAACATTGCGCGCCAGGCCTCGGGAGCCAGTTCGCGGCCCGCCAGGACCAGGGCGTTTAGCTTGCGGCCGACCAGGTCATCCGGCGGATACCCCCAGACCCGGGCTGCCTCCGGATTCGCCCTCCGGATGACGTTTTCCGCGTCGGCCACGATGATCGCCTCGCCCACCGTTGCGAGCACCGCGCCGAGGCGTTGCCGGCTCTCGGCCAAAGCCTCCGTCTCGCGGCGAATTCCCGCGACCAAAGGGTGAAAAATCCAGCGTGCTTCCGCCAGCAGGGTCAGCAGCAGCACGCAAACAGCGCCGGTGGCCAGGCCTTGGTAGGAGTGGGTTTGCCGCAGGCTCGCCGCCCGCTCACTTTCGATGGCGTCGTCGAAAGCATCGCGCAGCGTCGTCGGGACCGCCAAAAGGAGGTCGGCGGCTGCGGGCCTCTCTCCGGCCAAAGCCACTGGCTGGCCGCTCTGGGCCAGCGCCGCCCGTTCCGAGTTGGCGAACCAGCGGAGTTGCCGATCCAGGTTGAGGTTGGCGCGATCGTCCGGCGCGCTGCCGGCCAGAAGCTGTTGCAAGCGTTCCACCTCCGCAAACGAGTCGACGATGGTCCGATGATATTGTTGGCGCCGGAGTGCATCGGGCTCTGGCGCGAGCAGCAACGAGAACAAGGCCGCTCTCAATGTGAGAACCCGCTGAGTCTCCCGGTAGTCGATCATTCTCGCGTATCGTCCTTGAGAATCGATTTGGGCGATGAGAAGCCCCAGAGAGGCGAGCGCCAGCAGGCCGCTCAGCCCGAGCGCCAGAAGATAACCGCTCTTCAGCAAACGGTGCTGATTCTCTAATCGGCTGACCGGGAGCTGCTTATGATCAAAATCTATCATTTGTTCTGCTGGGCCGGGAACTTGCTTTAACCGGTATGAAGCATGATCAACGCCTGAGTCCAGGTGCTGGGCGAGGTTCGTGCTCTTCCTATCGGCAGACACTTTTTATGAGCAACAACGACGACAGTCCGAAAGGCGGTTTCCTCCGGCGCTTTTTCCAGAAGCCCGAAGTCGAGCAATCGCCCCCGCCGAGGATTTCCACCGTCGAAGCCATTGCGATGGCGCCCACGATGGAGCAGGTGGCCGGCCGCCGCCTGGCCAAGTCCAAGACGGTGCTCATGATTGTCGCCACCGATGGCCCGAGCAAGCGCTGGCGCAACGAGTTGGAGCAGTGGGGTTACGGCGTGGAAAGCACCGACGACGGAATCAAAGGCCTGGATATTCTTTATGGGTTCGCCTTTGACGCCTTGTTGATCGATTCCAGTGCCTCGCGCATCGAAGGCCTGGAATTGTTGCGTGAACTGCGGACGCATGACGAACTCAAGGGTTTGTTCGTGGGCGTCTTCCTGCGCGACCAGGATCGCGGCTCCGAACAGGAGATGGCGGCAATCGAAGCCGGCGCCAACCGCGTGTTCGACCGCCAGACCGTCAAGCCGGACGAGATTCTCACCGCGCTCAAGACGGCGCTCTTTCCCCGCATTCTCCAGGCTCAGCCGCGCGCCAAGCAGACCCCGATGATCAAGTCCGCCAAGCCGGCCCCGGCCGTGCCGGGACCGATTAAGCTCGATGGCGGCTCCCTGGATCAAAGCGCCGCGGCCCTGCGTCCCCGCATGACGATCCGCGTGCCGACCGATGGCGGCGTGGGCCTTCCCGCCAAGCCGGCCAATGCGCCGAAGAAGATTCTGATCATCGATGGCGATGAGTCCGTGGCCGGCATTTACCGCGCCCAGATCGAGGCGGCCGGCTATGAGGTCGAGGTCGCGCTCGATGGCGAGACTGGGTTCCACGACTTATACACGATCAATCCGGACGCCCTCCTGCTCGATCTGTTGCTGCCGGGTTTGTCCGGCTCGGACATCCTCAAGAAGACTCGCGCGCAGAAAAAGTTCGAAAAGACGCCGATCCTGGTCTTCACGAACATCTACACCCGCGATGTGGAAGAGGAAGCCAAGGCGGCCGGCGCCCTGCGCCTTTTCAACAAGGCGGCCGCTACCCCGCGGGACGTGGTCGACGCGCTCAACGAAATCTTTCAGCCCACCGGCGCGGTTCTCGGCGGCAACGCCTCGCGGCCGTCGATCAAGTTCGATAATGGGGCCAGTGACAACGAGGCGGCGCCGGCTCGCGGCTCCGCCATGACTTCCGACGCCCTGGCGGCGGCTCGCGGCAACGGTGGCGGCAACGATCTCGAGTTCCAGATGGAAATCCGTGAATCGATGCTGCAAGGCGCGCCCGAGGACGTCAAATCCCTCCGCGGTTTGCTGCAAGTCCTGCTGCGCAGCCAGGGAGATGCGCAAACCCAGGCGGTCCAGATCCTCGAGCTCTACACCCGGGTGCATTCGCTGACCGCCAACGCAGCCATCGCCGGCTTCACCAAGGTCGCCCGGCTCGCCGGCGCGCTGGAAGCGATGCTGCGCGAATTCCAGGCCCGCCCGGACGGCATCAACGCCTCCACCAAACGCACCCTCACCCAGGCCATCGATTTCCTCGCCATCCTCTTTACCGGCGCGGCCACTCATGAGAGCGGCCGGCCGCTCAATGAGCAAATTCTGGTCGTCGACGACGAAATCATCAGCCGGCGGGTCATCGGCCACTCGCTGGAAAAGGCAGGGTTGAAGTCCACCGCCGTCAGCCATCCGGACGAAGCCCTGGCCTTGTTGGAAGAGCGGGCGTTCGACCTGATCTTCCTCGATGTGGAGATGCCGGGGATGGACGGTTTCGAGCTTTGCAAACGGTTGCGCGGTATGCCGCTGCATGCCAAGACGCCAGTGATCTTCGTGACCGCGTTGAACGGCTTCGAGAGCAAAGCCAAGTCCAGCCTGAGCGGCGGCGATGATTTCATCGGCAAGCCTTTTTCGTACATCGAGCTGGCGGTCAAGGCGCTGATTTACGTGTTGCGCGGCTCGCTGCACGAGAAAAGCCCTAGCCCCGCGCGCAAGCTGCCGGCCCAGCCAGAGCCGGCCGTAGCGTAAGCCTGGCTTCCCCATGAGCAAACCGGCCCAGCCACCCGACAGCGCCGCCCGTGTGGCCGCGCTCGAGGCCTTGCGGATGTTGGATACGGAACGCGAAGAGCGTTTCGACCGCATCACGCGTCTCGCCACCCTGGTCTTCGGCGTGCCGATTTCATCGATCACGTTGATCGACGACAAGCGGCAGTGGAACAAGTCCCACCTGGGACTGTTAAATGTCGAAATTCCGCGGGACGAATCCTTCTGCGCGCACGCCATCCTCGAGCCCGGGACAACGTTGGTCGTGCCCGACACGCTGCTCGACCCGCGGTTCAAGGACAGCCCCATGGTCCTGGGGCCGGAGAATATCCGGTTTTACGCCGGGCAGCCGCTCCTGTCGCCAGACGGCCACGCGGTCGGCGCCTTCTGCATCTGCGATCACGAGAGCCGGGAGTTCGCGGAGGAAAATGCGGCGGCCCTGCGCGATCTCGCGAAAATGGCCGAGGCGGAATTAAGCGCGACCGAGTTGAACACGGCCCTCGATCGTCTGCAAACCGCGGAGGAAAACTACCGGAGCATTTTCGAGAACGTCGCCGAGGGCATTTTCCAAATCGATATCGAGGGCAAGTTCCGCCACGCGAATCCGGCGGTTGCCCGCGTTTACGGTTACGAAAAACCGGCCGATGTCATGGCGCAGGTGCAGAACTTCGGGCGCGAGCAGCAGGTGGATCCCGCCCGCCGCGCTCAGATGTTGCAGGAACTCGAACAGTTCGGCCGCGTCAAGGATCAGGAGAGCGAAATCTTCCGCCGGGACGGCACGACGGCGTGGATTTGTGAAAGCATCCACGCGGTGCGGGATGAGGCCGGCATTTGCCAGTACTACGAGGGCACGGTGCACGACATTACCGCCCAACGTTACGCGGCGGCGGCCCAGGCTCAGGCCCGGGACGAAGCGCTCCGGTCCGCCCAGGTCAAGAGCGACTTTCTCTCCATGATGAGCCACGAGATCCGCACGCCGATGCACGGGATCATCGGCATGACCGGCCTTTTGCTCAATACCGAGCTCAAGGCGGAGCAGGAAGAACTCGTGCGTTTGATCGCCTCCTGTGGCGATAACCTCCTGGGGTTGATCAACAACGCCCTCGACTTTTCCAAGATCGAAGCAGGCTGCCTGGAACTGGATAACCAGCCGTTTTCGTTGCGCCCGTGCCTGAAGGAAGTGACCGATTTGCTCTCCGTGCAAGCGGCGGCCCGTGGCGTGCGCCTCGGCTGCGAAGTCGATCCGCGCATCCCCGAAGTCCTGGTCAGCGACGTCACGCGCGTGCGGCAGATCCTGTTCAACCTGATTTCGAACTCGGTCAAGTTCACCCCGTCGGGCGGCACCGTGGACGTCGTTGTCACGGGCCATCAACTCAATGAGGAAGTGGAGAACCACGGCCACGCGGGCGCGGTCGATCCGTGGATGTTCCATTTCACCGTCCGCGATACGGGGGAGGGGATCCCCGAGGAGAAACTGCACCGGTTGTTCCGGCCTTTTAGCCAGGTCGACGCTTCGGTCAGCCGTAAACATGGGGGAACCGGGCTGGGTCTGGCAATTTGCCACCGGCTTTGCGAGATGCTGGGCGGGGCGATCTGGCTGGAGAGCGAACCGGGCATGGGCTCGAATTTCGAATTTACCATCAAGGCGGCGGCCATGCCGAACGCTCCCGCCGCGGCAGCCGTGGTTGAAGACGCCGGCACCGCGCTCGCTACAGCTAACGGAGCGGCCTTGCCCGACCGGGCCGAACTCAACGGCGGAGACCACGGCGCGCCCCCTGATTTGTCCTTTGATCGAGCGGCGGCCGACGGAGTGAATGGCACGCCGCAGGTCAATGGTTCGAACCGACCTCCTGACGCCGCCGCGGCCGATAGCCGCCGGGCGCCCCTCCTGTCCGATCATCCGCTGGACGGTCCCGGGGTTCCACCCAACGCGTGCGCGGCGGGCGGCAACCGCCTCTCCAGCCTGGAAATTTTGTTGGTGGAAGACAATCCCGTCAATCAACGCGTTGCCCTGGGGCTGCTCAAGCAGATCGGCTGTACCGCGCGTTCGACGAACAACGGCCTGGAAGCCTTGGTCGCGTTGGAAGCGGGAAACTACGAGGTCATCCTCATGGACATTCAAATGCCGGAAATGGACGGCCTCGAAGCCACCCGGGAAATCCGCCGCCGCTGGCCCGATGGCCCACGCCGGCCTTACATCATCGCCATGACGGCTAATGCCATGACCGGCGATCGCGAGAAGTGCCTGGATGCAGGCATGGACGACTACATCACCAAACCAGTAAAGGCCAATCGATTGAAAACCGCACTAGAACAATGCTGCGAGTTGCGTGCCGCCGTCGCGGCCGCAGCCACCCTTCCTGCCCGCCATGGCTCCCAACCCGCGATCCTGCCCGCGGAGCTAAACCGCGACAGCCTCGAAGCCCTCAAGAGCCTGCAATCCGAAGGCGACAACGGGTTCCTCAAGGAGATGATCGAGCTGTTCCTGACCGACACGCCCTCACGCTTCGCGGACATGGACGCCGCCTTGACCATCGGCCACCAGCAGGACTTCGTGCGCGCCGTGCACAGCATCAAGGGCGCGAGCGCCAACTTCGGCGCCGACGATTTGCATCATCTGTGCGCCGAGATCGAGAAAATCGGCCGGGCTGGCCGCATGACGGAAACCGGCGCGCAGATCAAGAAGTTGCACTTGGAATTCGAGCGGGTCCGGGTCGCCTTGCTGGCGGAAGTGGAGTAAGGGCGTACGCCGTTGTCCGGGAGCAATTTACGATTTCCCATCCTTCTAGCTTTTCATCGCCATGGTAATCTGTTTAGATGAGCCGGTGCAGGTCACGGAGACTCCATCCGAATCCGCCGCCATCATGTTGTCCTCGGTGCAAATCGCTTCCTTTCAGAGCCAGGGTTTTTTGACCCTGCCCCAGATTTCGCCGCCGGAAGAGGTCGCGTCCCTTCGCCGGATCTTCGAACGCCTTTTCGCCGAGCGCGCCGGCCGCAATGAAGGCGCGCAATTCGACATGGTCACCCATGATGAGGATGACGCGGCGCCCAAGCTTTCGCAGATCATCAAACCCGCGAATTTCGCGCCGGAACTTCTGCAAACCCAGTTCCGGGAGAATGGCCTTGCCGTCGCCCGGCAGCTTTTGGGGCCCAATGTCATCCAGGTGTCCGAACACGCGATCTTAAAACCCGCCGGTTACGGCGCGGCGACCCCGTGGCACCAGGATGAGGCCTTTCGCGAGGAAGATTTTGAGTACGAACAGTTGAGCATTTGGATGCCGCTACAAGAGGCGACTTTGGAAAACGGCTGCATGCAGTATGTGCCCGGCACGCATCTGACGGGCGTGCTGGATCACCGTTCGCCAGGGAACGATCCGCGTGTGCACGCGCTGGAGTGCGCGGGGGAATTCAATTCCGCCGACGCGGTGGCCTGTCCGCTGGAGGCAGGTGGTGCCGCTATTCATCACGGGCGCACCTTGCATTACGCGGGCCCGAACCGGACCGATACCTCCCGTTACGCGTATGTGCTGATGTTTGAAGCGCCGCCCAAGCCGCGGGCCGTGGCGCGGGACTTCCATTGGAATCGCAATAAGAAGACGGCCAGCCTGCAAAGGCGCAGCCGTTGGCGGCGGCGCGGGGGCGCCCTGGTTGTCCTGTGGCGCAAGTTGCGCAGCGAAGTCTGGCATAGCCCGGGTCGCGTCGCCTTTTACGTGCGTCGCGCCCTGCCGGGTTTCCAAAAGCGCCGGTAAGCTGCTCCCGCCGCATTCGCCACTCAGCGGCTCCAGAAAAGGTAGGAATCGCTCTCCGCAGCGACTCCCAAGCTCTTCGGTAGGCCAAGCCTACGTAGCTGCGCGAGTTTCTCCGGATCCTCCGCGCTGGCCGCGTGGTAGCTAATGGAAATTGATTGTTTCCTGCCCCCGACTTCTGTTATCTCAACGGCAGTCTATTATGAAGGCACATCTCTCTCTTCTCGTGCTGGCGGCAACTGCCTTGCTTTGGACCGCCCCTGCTTTTGCTCAACAGGGAGATTGGGGCACCGACTATGCCAAGGCGGTCCAGCAGGCCAGGAGCGAGAACAAGGCGATCCTGCTGGATTTTACCGGGTCGGATTGGTGCGGCTGGTGCATAAAGATGAAGAAGGAGACTCTCGACACGCCGCAGTTCACTACCTATGCGCACCAAAACCTCGTCCTGGTGACGTTGGACTTCCCGCAACGCACGCTGCTTACGCCACAAGTCAGACAACAAAACGACAAGTTGAAGACGCAGTATGGCGCGGGAGGCTTCCCGACCTTCATCCTGGTCGACGGCTCCGGCCGCGAGTTGGGGCGGCAAGTGGGTTATCTCTCCGGTGGCCCCTCCGCTTTCATTGCCAAGCTGACCGGCTTTCACCCGCCTGTTCCTGTCGTGAAGAAGGCGACGGACAGCGGCGATGATTTCGACTCCTTCTTTAAGAAGTCCTCCCCGGCGCCCACGCCGTAAAAGAACCGGCCGTCAATGCTCGACGGGCGATTGGTACCCGTAAAGGCGTCCGTTCTTGATCATCTCCGCCACGGCCGGCGGCACCATCGTTTCCCAGTCGGGATCGCCGGACTGGATCAGCTTAAGGACCGCCCGGGAAAAAATGTGCAGGTACTCCTGCTTATAGCCTTCCAGGCCTTCGATGAAGTGGTTCTCGACCAGGTGATCGTAGAGGTTCTGTAAGTTGGGCGCGACCTTCAGGTTCTCGACGGTCAGCAGTTCGCCCGTTTTCTCGTCCAACACCGGGTAAACATAGAGTTTGAGGTCGTTCTTAAACAAACGCCCCAAGGACTCCAGGATGCCGCCTTCCAAATTCGTGTAGTACTTCTCTTGAAATAAATCGATCAGCGACGGCACACCCATGGCGATGCCCACGACCTTGTTCGTGCACCGCGAGAGGTACGCGCCCAGGCGATAATACTCGCCGAATTTCGAGATCAGCACCGTGTGCCCGAGCTTGCCGAGCACATCGACCCGATCCAGGAAATCCGTGTGGTCGATTTTTCCGCTCGGGCCGCCCCAGGCCGCCAGGTTCTGCATGGTAATCTCCATCAGCACCACGGTTTCTTCTCCCACGACTTTCGGTTGCGCGAGGAACTTCGCCTTGGCGCAATCCAGGATGTCCTGGGTAGTCAGCGTCACCGGCCGGAAACTGCCGCGTTCGACCAGGACGGCTTTCTTGTAGAGCAGCTCGTCCGGCCGCACCACCTCGCCGTCGGCCGTGAAGACCGCAGCGTCACTCAACCCTTGCTCGACCAACTGGAGCGACATCAGGCGGTTATCGATATAATGAAAATCGGGACCGGTGAACTTGATCATGTCCACCTGGATGCGCTCGACACTCAGATTGTCGAGCAGCGCGCCGATGAGCAGATCGGGATTCTGGTAGTTGTAAAAGGCGCCGTGGATCAGGTTGACGCCGATGACGCCGAGCGCTTCCTGCTGTTGGACGTTCTCCTTATCCAGCAGGCGCAAATGAATGATGATCTGGTTCGGCTCGGCCCGCGGATGCGCTTGGAAACGGATGCCCAGCCAGCCGTGGCTTTCGTTGGGATGATTGTAGCTTTTCGCCGCCACCGTATCGGCGAAACAAAAGAAACTCGTGCGGCCGGCGCGTTTGTCCGCCAGGCGTTCAATGAGCAATTTGTATTCGTAATCCAGCATTTGCTGGAGCCGCTGCCGGCTGACATAGCGCGGGCAGGGACCGTAAATCGCGTCCGAGAACGTCATGTCGTAAGCCGAGATCGTCTTGGCGATGGTGCCCGAGGCGCCGCCGACATGGAAAAATTGCCGCGCCACCTCCTGGCCCGCGCCGATCTCCGCAAACGTGCCGTACTTGGTGGCGTCGAGATTGATTTGCAGCGCCTTTTTATCGGAGCCGACGCCCGCATCCTGTCCGGTGGTATTCATAGAGATTGCCTCGGGGCGGGCAGGGCGAAAAGATGGCTGCCGCTGCTCGCTGCGGCAAGCTAGCAAGCGGGTCCGGACGAGACAAGCCGGTTTGCTGGCCATCTTTGACACGACTCCGCAGTTGCCTGGCCGCGGATTTTTTGCTTTAAGCCTGATTACTTATGGAGATCAGCCGGATCGAAAATCGCACCTTGCTCGCCGCGCAAGGCTATTTCGAGCTTGGCATGGTCGCGGACGCGCTGGCGGAACTGGACTCGCTGCCAGCGGCCCGGCAGGAGCGCAGCGAGGTGCTGCAAATGCGCCTGCTCATCCACATGCGGGCCCGGCGCTGGCAGGAAGCGCTGCGCTTTAGCGAGGCCCTTTACCGGCGTAGCCCGGAGGAGGCGCTCGGCTTCATTCACGCCGCGTTCTGCCTGCACGAACTCGGCCGCACGGCGGAAGCCAAGGCCTTGCTGCTCAACGGTCCATCCACGCTCCTGAGCGAGGCCACCTATCACTACAATCTCGGCTGTTATGATGCGGCTTTGGGCAACCTGAAAGAGGCGCAAGCCCACCTGCGGGTGAGCTTCAAGCTCGACAAGAAGTTCCGCGAGTTTGCCCGCACGGATCCGGATTTGAAGGCGGTCTGGAGCATCTTGTAAGCGGCTTGCCTACCTGGGCCAGGCCGCCAGCACCTGGCGGCGTTCGGCCGCGCCCAGTTCCCGCCATTGACCCGCCGGCAAGTTGCCCAGGGCGAAGTCCCCGATCTGTACGCGGATGAGCCGGAGTGTCGGGTGCCCGACCGCCGCCGTCATGCGGCGCACTTGCCGGTTCTTGCCCTCGATCAGCTCCAGGGCGATCCAAGTATCCGGAATCTGCTGGCGCACGCGGATCGGCGGATCGCGGGGAGGCAGAACCGGCGCCGGCTGGAGGAGCCAGGCCTGGCAAGGCAGCGTCGGCTTGTCTTGCAAGACGATGCCGTTTTCCAGCCGCCGCAAAGCTTCCGCGCCCGGCCTGCCTTCCACCTGCACCCAGTAGCGCCGGGTGTGGCCGCGCTCTGGTGGCAGGAGAGTGGCGTTCAGGGCGGGTTCATCCGTCAGCAGCAACAGGCCCTCGGAATCGGCATCCAGACGTCCCAACGGATACACCTGTCTGGGTAAGCCGAACTCCGCCAGCGTCCGATAACGCGAACCCTTTTCCGGTGTGAATTGGGTCAGCACGCCGTACGGCTTGTGCAAAGCGATGAGCATCTCGACGCCATTCAACTGCGTTTTCGCCCGGTTTGACAATCTCCGCTCGACAATGGGAGACTGCTAATCCGCTGTCAGCGCCCGCCGCTTCTCCATGAACCAGACCTCCTCGCCCGGCGCTCCCACGCACCCCGCGCTCCTGGCTTGGATCGAAGAATGCACCCGCCTTTGCCAGCCGGATACCGTCTACTATTGCGACGGCTCCGCCGCCGAACGCGCCCGTCTCCTGGCCGAGGCTTGCCGCAGTGGCGTCCTGCTCGAGCTCGACCAGCAAAAGCTTCCCGGCTGCTATTATCATCGCTCCAATGCCAACGACGTCGCCCGGGTCGAGCAACTCACCTTCATCTGCACCGCGACGGCGGACGAAGCCGGCCCAACCAATCACTGGCGCGAACCCGCGGCCATGCGCGAGGAGTTGCGCGGGCTGCTGGCCGGCGCCATGCGTGGACGCACGCTCTACGTCGTGCCTTACCTGATGGGGCCGCCCGGCGCGGCCCTGGCCAAGGTTGGCGTGGAATTGACCGATTCGCTCTACGTTGTCCTGAACATGGGCTTGATGAGCCGCATGGGCGCGCCGGCGCTTGCGCACCTGGACCAGGACGGCGAGTTCAACCGTGGCCTGCATTCCACCCTTGATTGCAATCCCGCGCGCCGTTTCATCTGCCATTTTCCCGCGGAAAACGAGATCATCAGCGTCGGCTCGGGCTACGGCGGCAACGCGCTCCTGGGCAAGAAATGCTTTTCCCTGCGCATCGGCAGCTATCTGGGCCGGCAACAAGGCTGGATGGCCGAACACATGCTGCTGCTCGCCGCCGAAGCGCCGGACGGCCAGAAGCATTACATCGCCGCCGCCTTCCCCAGCGCCTGCGGCAAGACCAACTTCGCCATGCTTATCCCGCCAGCGCGCTTTGCTGGCTGGAAAATCCGGACCATCGGCGATGACATCGCCTGGATGCAGGTTGGCGCCGACGGCGGCCGGCTCTGGGCCGTCAATCCGGAGAGCGGCTACTTCGGCGTCATTCCCGGCACGAACTCCACGACGAATCCGAATGCCGTCCGCACGATTGCCCGCGACACCATTTATACCAACGTGGCGCTGACGGACGACGGCGACGTCTGGTGGGAGGGTAAGGATGGCCCCGTGCCCGACCGGTGCACGGATTGGAAGGGGGATCCCTGGACGCCCGCGAGCGACACGCCGGCGGCGCATCCCAACAGCCGCTTTACTTCCCCGATGGCCAATAATCCCGCCCTGGCAGCGGAGGCCGACGATCCGCGGGGGGTGCCGATCAGCGCGATCATCTTCGGTGGCCGCCGCCGCGATACGGTCCCGCTCGTTTGCCAATCGTTCGACTGGGCGCACGGCGTTTTCCTCGGTGCCACGATGGCGAGCGAGACGACCGCCGCCGCCGCCGGCGCCGTGGGTTTGGTACGGCGCGATCCGATGGCCATGCTGCCGTTTTGCGCCTATCACATGGGGGATTATTTCGGGCACTGGCTTGAGATGGGCAGCCGGCTGAGCCGCCCGCCCCTGATCTTCGGCGTCAACTGGTTCCGGCGCGACCAGGCCGGCAAGCTGCTCTGGCCGGGCTTCGGCGAGAATTTGCGCGTGCTGGATTGGATCATCAAGCGTTGCGCGGGCCGCATCGCCGCCGAGGAGAGTCCCATCGGGTGGTTGCCGCGCATCGGGGATTTCGACCTGGACGGACTGGACGGCTTTTCCGCCAAACGTTTCGCCGCTCTTGTGGCGGTGGATCGCGCCGAATGGCAGGCGGAACTCGGCGCCCAACAGGACTTTTTCCGGCAACTGGGCCCCCGCGTGCCCGCCGCCTTGACGGCCGAATCCGACCGTCTCCGCTCCCGCTTGCAGACCTGACACCGTCTGATGTTCTAATCACCTTTGGCTTTCCGCGCCGGTTTGGCTAAAATGCAGACCCTTCTCCCCGTCCGATGTTTGCCCCGATAAAAAGCCCCGCGCCCGCCGATGAGGATCCGGCCGGTTTTAATGCCCGCTTTAACCGGGCGCTTCTCCGGCTCCTTTCCCGCTTGAAGGTGCAGGACGTGCCGCACATCAAGCGCATCATTGTGACAGTGGTCGGCGGCACGGTGCTGATCTTCGGCCTCGCGCTCATCGTCCTGCCTGGCCAGGTGCTGGTCATTCTCGCCGGCCTGGCCATCCTGGGGACGGAATACGCCTGGGCGCGCTACTTACTCCGCGAGGGGCGGCAACTCGCCAGCAAAGCGCTTTCGCAGACGCAACGGATCGTTACCCGCCGGCACGAACCAGCCGGCAAACCGGTCGAGGCCGAGCCGGCCGCCAGCGCGGGCGCGGCTGTTCGCCAGCCGCCTGTTTAGCCAGGGAGACCTCCGGTCGCCTGCTTCAGCCGGTTCCCTCAAGCTGCCTCGCGCCGCTTTTTCGGTTTCTCGGGAAGCGGAACCGTCGTCCGCCCTGCCTTCGAGGGTTTGCGTTGCGCCTCCGCTTTAGTCAGGCTTTCCTGCAGGACGGAGACCAAATCCACGATGTTGGAAGGCGGCCGCGGCGCGGAAGGCATGCCGGTAAGCGTCCGCTTCTGTGCCTTCTCCTCGATCATGGCCATCACAGCGGTCTGATATTGATCCTTATATTTGGTCGGCTCCCACTCGGTTGTCATGGCGTTGATCAGAGCCTTCGCCATTTCCAGTTCCTTGGGCGAGACATCCTTTTCCGCCGCGCTCTTGAGCGACTCCGGCTCCAGGACCTCGTGCGCAAAATGCATGAGTTCCAGGATCAGGAAAAGCCCATCGGGCTTGACGGCGGCCAGGTATTCCCGGCTCTGAATGGCCACCTTGGCCACGCCGATCTTGCCGCTATCCAATAACGCCCGATGCAAAAGTGAATAGGCCTTTTCGCCGCCTTTCTGCGCTTCCAGGAAGTAGGGCTTATAGAAAAACTTCGGGTTGATTTGCGCTTGCTCGACGAAGTCGGTGATCTCGACGGACCGCGTGGATTCAATCTTGACCTTCTCGAAATCCTCGTCCTTCAACGTGACCCAGCGTCCCTTTTCATATTCGTAACCCTTTACGATCTCGTCGGCGGTTACCTCTTTCTGATCGACTTCCGCCACCTTCTTATAGCGGATCGGGCTCAAATCCGTGGCTCGCAGTTGCTTGAAACTGATCTTCTCCTCCCGGGTCGCCGGGTAGACCGAGACTGGGATGTACACCATCCCGAAATTGACGCTGCCCTTCCAGATTGCACGCATAGGTTTCGCGGTAGTGGTGATCTATTCGGCTGTTGTTCGGGTGCTTATGGACGCTCCGTGATGCTGAAGCTAGGCATTTTTGCCGCTGCTGACAACATTGTATTAGCAACTCGCGTTCCGAACGTGCTGCCGCATAACGGCAAGACCACCTCTAATGAAGGCTGCGAATCCTCAGAATGGCGACAAAAAAGCTCTCAATCGGTGATCACGTGGAATGGAATACCCCACAAGGTAAGACCAGTGGCACGGTGAAGAAAAAGCTAACCAGCCCCACTAAGATCAAGACCCACAAAGTGGCCGCTTCGCCGGCTCACCCGGAGTATCTGGTCGAGACCGACAAGTCCAAAAAACTGGCGGCGCACAAGCCCGCCGGGCTGAAAAAGCGCGGTAGTTCCTAGCCGCGTAGCGGCTCCAAAAAAAGGTAGGGATCGCTCTCCGAGCGACTCCGTAGCTGTCTGAAAAAAGCGCGCAATCCTCCTTTGAGGCGCTGTTTCGTGGCAGAGATCATCCCGCAGCTTCGGAGTCGCTCGCAGAGCGATCCCTGCCTGTGCTTCCGACCGATTAAGGCTTAAGCAGATACTCCACGGCCTTCTCCAACTGCTTATCCTCACCGGTGGCGACCGACTGATAATCGTTCGCTACCTGAATGTCCGGCTGGACATCGGTGTGCTCCAGCAGCCTGCCATCCGGCGGACGCAAGCCCACTTCCGGCATGCCGAAGAACAGGGTGGGATCGATCTGCGTTTCCCACCAAACGTACGTGCCCGTTCCAGGCGTGGGCATGCCGATGAGTTTGCCGATGCCCAGCGCGCGATAGGTCCACGGGAAGATGTGGGCATCCGAGTAGTTGTTCTCGCCGATCAACACGACGGACTGCTTGGTCCATTTGCTGTTCGGTTCTTCGCCGATGATCTGCCCGCGCGGGTCGTCTTGCAGATAGCTCTTACCGCTCAGCAGCGTGGCCAGTTGGTCGTGCAAGTTGCCGCCTCCATTCGAGCGAGTGTCCACGATCAACGCGTGCTTGCCGCTTTCGCGCCCGAGCACCTCCGAAAACACCTGCCGATAACTCGGGTCATCCATGCCGCGCACGTGGACATAGCCGATTTTGCCGCCGGATAGCTTGTCTGTCAGTTCGCGCCGTGCTTTGGTCCAGCGTTCATAGAGCAGTTCCCCCTCCTCGCCCAGGTTGATCGGTTTGACGGTCTCGTCAAAGCGCGCGTTTTTGGCGGGATCGAAGACCGAAAGCAGCAGCGGCTTGCCCGCGCGGCGATTGAGCAACGGGCACCAATCCGCCCCCGCCTCGATCACCGTTCCATCGATCTTTTCGATGATCATCCCGGCGGTGATCTTTGACTTGGAACTGTCCAGTGGCCCTTTCTCGATGACTTCGTCTACCTTGAGCCCCGCGCCCGGATAAGCCTGATCGTAAAAGACGCCGAGCGAAGCGGTGTCATCGCCGTCGCGCGGGTGCCAGTCATAACCCGAACCGGTATGTGAGGCGTTCAGCTCGCCCAGCATTTCGCTGAGCACATCCGCGAAATCATAGTTGTTGTTCACGAACGGCAGGAACTTCTGGTAGATCGCCTTGTACGCGGCCCAATCCACCCCGTTCATGTCCGCGACGTAGAACTTCTCCTGCATCTGCCGCCAGACGTGGTCGAAGATGTAGGCGCGTTCCGCCGGGTGGTTCACGTACATCTCCGCCGAGAAGTGCACCGGCTCCAGCTTGCCGCTGTCCAACCCGATCTTGCCGATGTGGCCGCCGGCCAGCACGTAAACGGTCTTGCCCTCCGCATCGATGATGAGGCGCGTGGGGTAATCATCGCCAGCCGCGGTTTTCTGTTCCTCGGCGAGTTTGGCCAGTTGTTTGGTCTCCTTCTCCCGCAGCTTGTTCTGCCAAACGGTGTAACCCTCTTCGTCCTTGCTCAAATAGATGAGTTGTTCGCCATCGGGGGTCAGGGCGGCGGCTTGCAAGTCAGTTGAATTGATGGTCAGACGTTGAGTGCGGTCTTCGTAATTCTTGAACTCGATTTCTACCGGGTCCGGCTTCTTTTCCTCCGCGTCCTTTTTGCCGGCATCATCATCCTTGGGCTTGTCGTCCGCCGGCTTCTTGTCCTTGTCCTTGTCTTTATCCTTGTCTTTCTTGGCGTCGTCCTCGGCCTTCTTGACGATTTCGTATTCCGCCTTGGTGAGATGAAAGCGATCCAGCGCTTTCTGGTTCAGGAAAAGCGCGAAGACATCGCTTTGCTCAATGTCTTCAAAGCCCGTGCCGCGCAGACCGGCCCGGTCGCTGAACCAAAGGATCGCCTTGCCGTCCGTCGTGAAGGCCGGCTTGGTGTCTTCGTAACCGCTGTTGGTGAAATTGGCGAGTTGCTGCTTACCTTCCGCATCGATAATGCCGCACTCCGCCGACCAGCGATTCGGATCCAGGAACATGACGGTCAGCCACTTGCCGTCCGGTGACCAGCCATACGCCTGGTCGCCATCGGAATAGGAGTAGTTCTTGTCCCCGGCGAGGATCAGGCGCGTCTGGTGCGAAGCGAGGTTAAGCACCTTAAGCGTGGTGCGGTTCTCCAGGTAGGCGACTTCCTTGCCATCGGGTGAATAAGTCGGCTGAAAGTTCTCCTGGCCGTTTTCGAGGATCGGCTTGATGTCCACTTCGGTGGAATTAAAGAAGTACGGCTCATCCGCTTTGCCTTGCTTGATGGCGGCTTCGTACAGGTTCCAGGAGGTGGCGGTCTCTCCGGCGAAAACCAGGCGCCGGCCATCCGGGCTGAAGGAGACACTACGCTCCTGGGTCGGCGTGTTGGTGATGCGCTTGGTATTGCCGAATTCCGTCGAGGTGACGAAGACTTCGCCGTGCGCCACGAAGGCGATTTCCTTGCCATCGGGGTTGAGCGCGATCTCGGTGGCGCCGTCCGTCAGGTTAACGGCTTCCGTATTACGTTCCGCGGCGCCGAAGGCAGCCTGGATCGGGACTTTCCGGGGTTCGATGGCGCCGTTGGCCAAGGTGTAGATTTCGCCGTCATAACCAAAGCAAAGGTCGCCCGCGTCGGACATGCTCAGGAAGCGGACCGGGTTGGTGTGGAAGTTTGTGACCTGGATCGGCTCACGCGGCTGATCGACGTACAGCTTCCAGACATTAGAAGAGCCGCTTTGCTCGCTCAGATAGAAGACCGCCTTTTCATCCGGCGCCCAGACCGGGTTGCGATCCTCGCCCACGTAGGTGGTCAACTGGGTGTGCGTTCCTGCCTTGATGTCGTAAAGCCAGATGTCATGGCTGACGCTCGATTTCTCGTGTTTGCGCCACCGGTTTTCGTAGCCTTTTTGATCTTCGTAAACGATCCGGGCCCCGGCGCGATCATAGCGGGCAGCCAGCGCCGGAGTGGTTAGGATTTGGACGGGAGCATGACCCGGTTCGATGGAGACGCGGTAAAGCTCCGGGAACAGGTTGCCGGCCGGGAATTGCGCGTTCGTCCTGGCGTCCTGGCGATGGGCGGTGAAAAGAACGCTGCGGCCATCGGGAGCGAATCCCGTGGGGATTTCGTGGCCGGAAAAGGTGGTCAATCGCCGGGGAGTGCCGCCAGCGGCCGCGATCACGTAAACGTCGAAATTGCCATAAGCGTCCGAGGCATAGGCAATCGTTTTGCTATCCGGCGACCAGACCGGCCCGAAATCATGCGCAGGCCCGAGGGTTAAGGGAACGGCCGGGCCACCTGCGCTCGGGACCGTAAAGAGATGGCCGCGATAACCGAACGCGATGGTCTTGCCGTCCGGTGAAAGCGCCGGGTAGCGAAGCCAGAGCGGCGTGGCGTCGTCCGGCGCGGAGGCGGCTGGGGCCGGTGCGGGCGGCGTCTGGCCGGTGACGGTTTGAGCCGCCAGTAAAAGCGCGGCCAAGAGCGGAGGCAGGCGAACAGCAAAAGCAGGCATGATTTTCGTGGCTTGGACCAACAGCCAGACCAAGGATGCTGGCGGCGCGCCCTCGGCGGTATATCGTGGGAGCCAAAAGAAATGGCAAAACTTAACTTCGGCATTATCGGCCTGGGATGGCCGGGGGCGCGGCACGCGGAAGCCATTCTGGCGAACCCGGACGCCCGGTTGTATGCCGCGTGCGATCTGGGCGAGGAACGCCGGCGCAAATTCGCGCTCGAGTTCGCCGTCGAAAAGATGGTGGAGAGCCATCTCGAACTGCTGGCCGATGCGGCGCTGGATGCCGTTGTGATTGCATTGCCGAACGCCCTGCATTTCCCCGTCTCGCTGGCTGCCTTGCAGGCGGGCAAACACGTCCTCTGCGAAAAGCCGCCCACCTTGAACGCGGCCGAAATGCGGACGGTGCGCGCGGAAGCCGAGGCGCGGGAATTGATCTATTTTTTCGGCCGGCAAATGCGTTTCTCGCCCCAGATGCGGGCCGCCAAGCAGCTCATCGAGGCGGGGCGGCTCGGGGAGCCTTACTTCGGCAAGACCGTCTGGGTGCGGGAGAGGGGCACCCCGGGAGGGGTTGGCGGCTGGTTTACCGACAAGGCGCGGGCCGGCGGCGGCGCGCTGATTGACCTGGGCGTGCACGCCATTGATGCCGCCTGGTACCTGATGGGTAATCCCCGGCCCATCTCGGTCTCGGCGCAGGTTTTTCAGAACTTCCGGCACACCACCACGGCTCCGGTCTTCGACGTGGAAGACGCGGCTTATGGAATGATTCGCTTCGAGAACGGCGCGCAGGTGCAGTTCGAAGTGAGCTGGGCCGCGAACCTGACGGACGACATTCCTTATAGCGCCAGTTTCGGCACGCGCGAACTGCTCAATACGACCCTTTACGGACCCAAGGCGACCATCCGGCTGGAGCCGCTCGCGCTCTTCGAAGAGCAGGCCGGCAAAGTCGTGGCGGTGGAGGTTGTGCCGGCGGGCGACGTGAACCAGTTCACGGCCCAGATGAGCAATTTCGTCGATGCGATCCTGGGTCGGAGCGTGCCGATCAATAGCGCCACCCAGGCGCTTTACCTGATGGAGATGCTGGACGCGACTTACCGCTCCAGCGAACTGGGGCGGGAGGTCGTCTTGCAGCCGGCGTGACCGCCACGCCGCGGCGCTCGCCGCGCCGGCCCTGGCAGGCGGAAGACTACCGCCGCCACTCCCGGCCGGCGAGATTCGCCACCACAGCCACCAACTCCGCCGGTTCCACGGGCTTCGGCAGATGGGTCTGGAAGCCGGCGCGCAGGGCGCGGGTGCGATCTTCCACCCGCGCATAAGCCGTCAGCGCCGCGGCGGGGGTGTTACCGCCTTCCTCGGGCGCCAGCGCTCGAACGCGCGAGATCAAATCATAGCCATTTTCCGCCGGCATTTCGATGTCGCTCAAAAGGACATCCGGTCGCAGGCGGCGCACGGCGTCGACGGCTTCCGCGACCGTTGCGACCACCGTCACTTGCGCCTGGCTATGCGTGAGAACCACTTCCAGCAGCTTGCGCGCGTCGGGATCGTCGTCGACCGCCACCACCCGGACGCCTTCGAGGGTCCGCGATGGCTGGAACGGGAGCCCCGGCGCCACGGTCGGATGAGCACGCTCCGGCCGGTCGCTCTTGGAGTGCAGGATCATGATCGGCAAGGTCACCACAAACGTCGCTCCCTGGTTCTCGCCATCGCTGAAGACGGCGATCGAGCCGCCGTGCAGTTCGACGAGATGGCGCGTGATACCCAGGCCCAGGCCCAACCCGGAATGACTGCGCGTGCTGGAGGTATCCGCCTGGGTAAAACGCTCGAACACGTGCGGCAGAAATTGGAGATCGATCCCAATGCCCGTATCGCTGACCCGCAGTTCCACATGCGAATTGACGCGGGCCAGCAGTACCTGCACGCGGCCTTTCTTGGGCGTGAATTTGACGGCGTTCGAGACCAGGTTCCAGACGATCTGCTGCAAGCGGTCGGCGTCCCCGGAAACGGGCGCCGCATTGGGGTCCAGGACGGTTTCGACGCGAATCGCCTTGAGATCCGCCGCCGGCTGCACGGTCTGGACTGCTTCCTTGACCACCCCCGGCAAATCCACCGTGCGGACGTTCAGGCGCAACTTGCCGGAAATGATGCGCGAGACGTCGAGCAAATCCTCGATCAGACGGGATTGCGAAATGGCGTTGCGCTCGATGACGGCGACCGCTTCCGCCAGGTCTTCCGCCCCGAGATTGCCTGAGCTGAGCAGCCGCACCCAGCCGAGAATGGCGTTCAGCGGCGTGCGCAGTTCGTGCGAGACGGTGGCGATGAACTCGTCCTTGGCCAGATTCGCCACCTCCGCGGCTTCCCGCGCCGCCTGCGTCTCCCGCAACAGGCGGGAGCGCTCCTCGTCGGCGGCGCAGCGCCGGATGGTCAGCGCGATGGCATGGGAAACCAGCTCCAGGGCCGAAAGCGTGGCTTCGGACAGCTTGTGCCGCGAGAACATGGCCAGCACGCCGTACAGCTCTTCCCCCACCAGCAGCGGGTAACCGGCAAAGGCCGCCATATGCTCCTTGATCGCCCATTCCTGATTGTTGACGCGGGGATCGCCGATGACCTGGTTGGTCAGGTGCGGCTTCCGTTCGGACGCGATCAAACCGATCTTATACTTGCCGGCCGGCACGCGGCTGTGCGGGCCGTCCACGTGGGTGTAGAGGCCGGCGCTGACCTGAAGTTCCAGCATTTGCTCGGCGCGATTGTAGGTCCAGATCCGGGCGAAGGCCGCGCCGGCGAAGTTGACCAGTGCCTCCACTGAGCCTTGCAAAACCGGTTGCAGCGCGTCCGCCCGGGCCAGCAGGTTGCCAATTTCCGCTTCCAGCCGCGCCAGGCGGATGCGCTCTTCAATCCCCTCGATGGTGATGAACGGCTGGGAGACCTCGAGGGCCTGCGCGAGCCTTTGCTGGCTCTGGCGCACGCTGCCGCAGAACGCTCCGATGATCAGGCCTTCCGCCAGGAAGATGACGATGCGGACATATTGTTCCTGGGAATGACCGAAGAAACTGTGTACCGGCGGCAAGGAAAAGTAAGTGCCCCAAAGGCCGCATAGAACCGTGGTGACCGCCGCCGGTCCCAGGCCGCCGAACCAGCCGCTCAACAGGGTGGCCACCAGGAAAGCCAGGAAAGGGTGTTCCCCTCCTCCGACCAGTGGATCGAGCAACTGCTTGACCACCAGAACGCCTCCGACACAGCCAAGTGCCACTCCGTAGCGTGCGAGGGTGGAATGCCCGGTGGGGGTTTTCATCGCGCTGACCATCCTAGTCACAACGGTCGGAGGTGGGAAGCGGTCATAATCGTGACACTACGGGTGGAAACGGCGGCGAGATGCTCTGGACAGCAACCGGCGAGCCTTTTCGCCGAGCCGGGCAAGGAAAATACGGCCTATTTTGCAGCCCGGTGCGCCCTGTTCTACTATAGGCGCTACCCGCAACCAGATGCCGTCCGCCGCTCTCAACCCCTGCCTCGAAGAACGTCCCGCCGTCGGCTACGGCGTGCTGGAAGAACGTATTCTCGCCGCCCTGGCCACCGGGAGCACCGCGGACGAAGACTCCTTCGCCGCCTTGGCTCTCGCGATCCACGGGTTCCAGCGAAGTTACAACCTGCCTTACGCCCGTTACTGCGAGGCGCTCGGCAGCCCGGACGCTCCGGGTTCCTGGCGGCAGATCCCTGCCGCGCCCCAGCAGGCGTTCAAGCGCTTTGCCTTGCGGACTTTTACGGCGGAAGAGACGCTGCGCACCTTCCGCACCAGCGGGACCACCGGCGAAAGCCGCGGCAGCCACCACTTCCGTTCGCTCGCGCTTTACGAGGCCTCCATTCTACAGGGCTGGCGCCGGTTGGGTCTGCCGGAAGGCCTGCCGCAACTCATCCTGACACCGGCCCCGGCAGACGCACCGGAGTCTTCGCTTGCGTATATGATGGGAGTCCTGGGTAAGGTCGCGCCGGATGGCGGGCAGCATTACGGCCTGGGGGCAGAGGGGGAACTGCAAGGATTGGACATGGCGCGCATCGCCGAGTTGCTGGCAGCCTGGACTTTGGCGGGACAGCCCGTGCTCCTGCTGGGTACGGCGCTTGCCTTTCTACATCTCTGCGACCGATTGGCGCAGGCCGGCCGGAGTTTCTCGCTGCCCGGCGGCAGCCAGGCCATGGAGACAGGCGGCTTTAAAGGCGTCGCCCTCTCTCTCTCCAAGGCGGAGCTATACCAGCGTTTTCAGCAGAGTCTCGACCTGCCGCCGGCCGCGGTCTTCAACGAATACGGCATGACCGAAATCAGTTCACCATTTTACACCCGCGGGTTGGGGGAAGCGCATCAAGGGCCGCCGTGGACCCGGGTCCTCGTCGTCGATCCCGAAACGGAGGCCGAAGTGGCCGTCGGCGCAACCGGCCTGGTCCGCATTTTCGATCTGGCTAACCTCGGCAGCGTGCTGGCGATTCAGACGCAGGATTTGGCGGTCCGCCGCGCCGGTGGAGCGTTCGAGTTGATCGGGCGCGATCCGGCGGCATTGCCGCGCGGTTGCTCACGGTCCGCCGATGAATGGCTTACCGCCAGCCTCACTCACTAACAGCCATGCTCATTTTTCTCATTCCATCGGTCATCCTGGTCGTGGGCTACGGCCTCGGTCTCTGGTTTTCCATCCGGGGCCGTCGTCTGGGGCGCCGTTTCTTTCTGTTGCCCTTGCTGGTATCTCTGGCGTTCACGCTGCTCGTTTCTTCCCGCTACGAACACAAACGCATGGCACCCTTGCCGGGCCACACCGCTCCCAGCATCCCGGACGATCCGGTGCATTTTCTGCCGCTCTATGCGCTGCGCGTCGCCCCGCTGGCGCTGGGCGTCTGCCTGATTGCCAATGCCGCCGGCCAATTCGGGGTGCGCGGCGTCTACCGGCGTTTCCGAGCCCACCCGCCGGCGCCAACCGGTGGATGAACGCGACAGCACACCGGGCCCGCCAGTTGGCGCAGGCCTCCGCCGGCTTCGCCGCCCTGCTCGGTGAGATAACCGCGGAGGGCCTGCTGGATTACGTCGCGAGCGAGCTGGGGCACGCGGCCAGCCTGGACGGCTTTCAAATCCACGGCACGCACCTCGCCCGGGCGGTGGCGCCACGCGCCATCCTGCATGTGCTGAGCGGCAACACACCCCATGCCGGTTTGCAGAGCCTGCTGCGCGGGTTGCTGCTGGGCGCACACAATTTTTGCAAATTGCCGGCCGGCGGTTTGCCGGAGGTGGCTGCGTTTGTCGCGGCGCTCCCGGCCGAGCTGGCCCGACAGGTGGAACAGGCCGAAACCTGGCGGGAAGACTGGTTGGAACAGGCGGAGGCCGTCATCGTTTTCGGCTCGGATGCCACCCTGGCGGAGTTGCAAGCGCGGGTGCGGCCGGGGCAGCGCTTTAGCGGCCATGGCCACCGCTTGAGCCTGGGCTTGATTCTGGACGACCCGGATTCTGCCTCTCTCCCCGCCGCCGCGCGGGCGGTTTCCCTCTTCGAACAGCGTGGCTGCCTGTCGCCGCACTTGCTTTACGTCCGCAAGCCATTGTCGGCCCGGGCCTACGCGGCAGGTTTGGCCGTGCAAATGGCGCACTGCGCCGCAGCGTTGCCTGGGTCGCCCGCCAGCGCCGCGGAAGCCGCCGGTATACACGCCTTGCGTGCAGATTGGCGCTTCCGGGCGGCGAACGATCCCGCTAGCTTCGCGGTTTGGCAAAGTGCGGGTTCCACGGCCTGGACGGTTTTGTACGACGGCGCCGAGCCGGCCTTCCAGCCTTCGCCGTTGCATCGGACGGTCTTCGTCAAACCTTTGCCGGAGGACCTCGGCGCGGCCCTGGCGGCTGTGCGCGGCCATGTGTCCGCCATCGGTTTATGGCCGGCAACGCGTGCGTGGGGCGACTGGGTGGCGGCGCAAGGAACGGGAGCCACACGCCTCTGCCCGTTCGAGGCGCTCCAGTTCCCGCCCCTGACCTGGCATCAGGATGGGTTCGCCAGCCTCGCCAGCCTGGTGCGTTGGGTGGATTTGGAATTGGAGAGCGACAACCCAGTTGCCAGGTAGCGTGCCCGCGGGCATCATGGCGGCAGGGGGATCTTTCGATGGCTAAACAGGATCAAATCATCAGCGAAGGCACCATCACCGAGGTGTTGCCGGGGACGATGTTCCGGGTGGATTTGCCGAATGGAACCAACGTCCTGGCCCATATCTCCGGCAAGATGCGCAAACACTTCATCCGCATTGTGCCGGGCGACAAAGTCAACGTGGAGCTTTCTCCCTACGATTTGACCAAGGCGCGAATCACCTTCCGCGAGAAGTAATTTGGGAATTCCCGGTGTGCCATACGCACAAAGCCGGCAGCCCCTGCGAATCTGAGATCAACCAACACTTTAACCCAATCCAGCCATGGCCGACGACATCTCCGAAACAAACGACAGCGCCACCGAATCCTCTGAACCTGCGCCCGCGCCCGATGCCGCCGGTATCCAGGGCAAAATCCAACAGACCGTCGGCGGCCTGAAAGACGCCGCTGCCGCCAAGGTGGATGATCTTCGCGCGAAGGCGAGTGCCACGGCTGACCAGTTACGCAGCACTGCGGCGGCCAAGGGCGATGAGTTGCGTTCCGCTGCCAGCGCCAAAGCCGACGAGTGGCGTGGCGTCGCGAACGCCAAAGCGGAAGAATACCGCGGCCGGGCCGAAGAAGCCTGGGGCGATGTCAAGGTTCAGGCGCGCAGTTACCAGGAAGACGGCGAAGCTTACGTGCGCGAAAATCCAACCCGGGCGCTGGTCCTGGGCGTTGCGGCGGGTTTTGTGCTGGGATTGCTCGTGCGGAAGTAACAAGGACGGCCGGTTCGCCGGCCGAAGGGCGAGTATTTCGCTCGCCCAGGCATTATGCCCAGCGTTCCTCCTTACCAGACTGATCCGGACCTGCCGGAACCTCCCAGCTTGCCGGAAAGCATTCGCTTGTGGTTGGCCGGAGCAACCGGGTATGTTCATGCCCGGTTGGAGCTTTTTGGGCTCGAGGCCAAGGGAGCGTTCGTCAACTACCTGCAGATCGCGATCCTGCTGGTGGTCTCCGTCATCGGGCTCATTTTTGGCTACGTCTTTCTGGTGCTGGCGGCGGCTTTCCTGGTGGCGTATCTCTTCCACTGGAATTGGGGCTGGATCACCCTCGGGTTCGGACTAGGACACCTGGTGCTGACGGTAGCGTGTCTGTTGATCGCCAAATCGAAGTTCGGCACGGCCGGGTTTCCCGCGACACTCGCGGAATTGAAAAAGGACAAGGAATGGCTCAGCCAAAAGAACACTCCCACGCGCTCAGCGAAACTCAGCGTCGTAAGAACGAATTGATAGCCGAGTTGGCGCGGGCGCGCTCGGGCATGACGCTGCATGCTGGCCAGATCCGCTACCAGGCGGACGTCAATCGCCGGCTGAAATCTTCCGTGAGGGAGAACGTCGGCCGCTGGATGGCCGGTGCGCTCGTGGCCGGCGGCGCGATCTCCCTGCTGCCCCGGCGGGAACGCAAGGTTTACGTCAATCCCTTGTCGAAGGACGGCAAGGAGAAACTCGCCTCTCCCAAAGGGGGTGGCAGCGGCTTCTGGGCGTCTTTCTTCCGCGCGTTGGTGCCGTTGTTCAAGCCGCTTTTAACCGCTTTCGTCACCAAGCAACTGGCCAATATTGTCGGCGGAGCAAAGGATGCTCAGGAATCCGCGGAAAAGACGACGAAAGCAGCAGAGGAAACGACCCAGGCAGCGGTTGGCGCCAGTTGAGGGCGCCAGCGACATTTGCGTTTGACTTACCCTCTGGTCGGAGTCGTTAATGGAAGGATGTCCGCGCCGTCTGCGGCGACCACCGCGGTGGTCGCTGCGCCCCCTTTGGAACCAACGACCGTACCCGTGGAAGCTTCTGTCGTCCTGGGTGAAGAGCAGGAGCTTTTCGGCCATGTCGATCAGTATCTCTTGATCGGACAGGAGTCCGGCGCTTCCGATATTCATCTGGGGGTGAACATGCCGCCACTTTGGCGGCGTTTCGGCGGCCTGGAGCCGGTCTTTCGTCGGGCGCCGCGGTTAACGGCCGAGGATACCCTGGCCCTGGCGCGCGGCTTTCTGAACGAGGCGCAGTTGGCCCGGCTGGAAGAACAGGGCGATGTGGACTTCGCCTACGCCACTGACTTCGGCCGTTTCCGAACCAGCGTCATTCGGCAGCGGCTGGGCATCGACCTCGTTTTCCGGGTCATCTCCACGAACCTGCGGACGATGGATGAACTCAAGCTGCCCGAGACGCTCAAAAAGCTGACCGAGTATCACAACGGTCTGGTGCTGGTGACCGGCCCGGTAGGCAGCGGCAAATCCACCACGCTCGCGGCGTTTATCGAGCAGGTGAATCTCAACCGGCACGACCACATCATTACGCTCGAAGATCCGATCGAGTACATCATCAAGGCCAAAGGCTGTCACGTTACCCAGCGGGAGGTACACAGCCACACCCGCAGCTTCGCGGCTGCATTGCGCGGCGCTTTGCGCGAGGATCCGGACGTCATCATGGTCGGAGAGATGCGTGACCTCGAGACCATTTCGTTGGCGATCACGGCCAGCGAGACCGGGCATCTGGTCATGGGCACGCTGCACACCAGCACCGCGGCCCGTACCCTGGACCGGGTACTGGACGTTTTCCCGGTGGATCAACGCGACCAGATCCGCGTCATGGTGAGCGAGAGCTTGCGCGGCATCGTCAGCCAGCAACTGGTGCCGCGCGCCGACGGCACGGGCCGGGTCCTGGCCTTGGAGGTCCTCTATAACTCGCCCGCGGTCGGCAACGTCATCCGCGAAGCCAAGACTTTCATGCTGCCGGGCATCATTCAGACCGGCCGCAAACAAGGCATGAAGCTCATGGACGAGAGTTTGCGCGAGCTTTGCGTCGCCGGCACGATCAGCGCCGAGGAGGCGATGGCGCGCGCCGATCAAAAGCTGCAAATGAAAACGGCCTTGGGCCTGTAGCCGGGACCGGCGTTCTTCCGACATGGCGTATATCGATCAATTTTTTGAAGTGCTCATCGAGGCGAAAGCTTCCGATTTGCACATCGGCCAGGGTGAGCCGCCCAAGATCCGCATCCACGGTGAAATCTCTCCGATCCGGGAGGAACCCATCAGCCATGAAGAGGCGAGCTTCATGATGAGTGAGATTTGCGGCCCCAATGGCTGGGCGCAGTTTGAAGAACGCGGCGATTTCGATTTTGCCTACGAAATGAACGAGGACTCGCGTTTTCGTTGCAATTTCCTCAAGCAGACCAATGGCTACGGCGCGGTCTTCCGGCTCATTCCGACAAAGATTGCTACCCTCGAGCAGCTCAAGGTCCCGCCGGTCATCAAGGAGTTCGGCAACCTGCGCGGCGGCCTGGTTCTCGTCACGGGCCCGACCGGCTCGGGCAAGAGTACCACGCTGGCGGCGCTGATCGACTACATCAACACCAACTTCAGCCGCCACATCGTCACGATCGAGGAACCCATCGAGTTCGTTCACCAGAATAAAAAGAGCATCATCACCCAGCGCGAGGTGCCGGAGCATGCCATCAGTTTCCCGGCCGGCCTGAAGGCGGCCTTGCGCGAGGACGCGGATATTGTGCTGGTGGGCGAAATGCGCGATCTGGAGACGATTTCCCTGGCCTTGACGGCCGCGGAGACGGGATTGCTCGTCTTTGGCACGCTGCATACGAACAATTCGCGCAAAACGGTCGACCGCATGATCGACGCCTTTCCGGCGGATCAGCAGTCCCAGGTGCGCACCATGCTTTCGTCCAGCTTGCGCGGCGTCGTGGCGCAATTGCTGTTGAAGAAGGCGGACGGGTCCGGGCGCGTGGCCGTCAACGAAATTTTGGTCGTCAACAACGCGGTCAGCGCCATCATCCGGGAAGGCGCCACGCAGAAGCTGGAGGACGTGATCGTCGGCGGCAAAGGGCAGGGGATGCAATTCATGGACGATGCCATCTGGCACGTCATGCAGCAGGGCATCGTCAGCCCCCATGAAGCCTACATGAAGGCGATCGACAAAAACCGGTTCCGCAAATTCCTGCCGGTGGAGGACGAGGGCCTCTGAACTCCTCCGGCCTCCGCGGCGCCATTTCATCACCCGACCGACGCGTTTGAACAAGCCGCTCCAAGACACTTTTTGGACCCGACTGAAACTGCTGTTTCGCGGGATCGTGTTTTACAACACGATTTATTGGAGACGTGCCTCGGACGGGCTTAATCCGCCCAAGTTGTCGCCCGTTGAGCGCGAGGCTTATGCCCCGCCGCGCGATCTGGAGGTCATCAAGCCGCGCATGAAGCCGCGCGCGCGGCTGGATAGCGCGGAGCGCCAGCGGTTGGTGGATCAGTTAGCCAGGTTACGCGGCACGGTGCCCCCCTCGATCGCTGCCCAGCTCGCGGCGGCCCAGCAGCCGCTGGTGACGTCGTCTCCGCCATCGCCGGCGGCCGAGCCGATTCGCGGTCCCGCGCTCCCGCCGGTTTCCGCTCCGGTCCGGAGCTATGAACCGGCGCCGCCGGTGGAGGCAGTCTTGCGCAAGCGGCGCCGGCGGCGCAGCGGCTTCTAGTCTAAATTTTGGGGCGGCTCTCCGAATGGCCCCAATCAGGATATCTCGCCGGTCTGCCCAAAAGCGCGGAGCTTGCGGGCGGACGGGATACCCAACCGCGAACCCATCCGCACCCACCAGGATGCCGCCAGGCGCTCGCGCACGATGGCCAGTTTATCGCTGCCCGTCTTGCCGCCAGCGCGCGTGATCGCCCGCGTAGCGCCGAGCAGACGCCCCAAGGCAAACCAGCGCGAACCGAGCAGGATGGTCTGCATCTGCCGGTATTCGGCCCACTGCCGGGCGGTGCCGCGGACAGACGAAAGTTGCGCCTTGAGCGCGTAGAACTTGTCAGCCAGGCCGGAATCGGCGCCGAGGACCGGCAAATCGGGGCTGTGTGTATTGACGATGGCTTTGTTCGGGAACTCCGCGATCTCCGGGTAACGGTTCGTATCGAAACCGGCGAGCATCAGTGCCACGGCGTCCGACGGCAGCAGCGCGAGCGCTTCCACCAGGAGCACCTGGAACAGATCGGCGCGAAAAGCGCTGATATTGTCCCAGGCCGCCCGCTGATACCGGGAATAACGGGCGCGCAATTGGGGGTCGGCCGGCAGGCGCGGGGCGAGCGTGCGCGCGAGGTCGACGTGAACATGCAAGACCTCGCGAATCAAGCGCTCCGGGGCGGTGGAAATCGTATTGGCGGCGTGGACGCGATAATCAAGCAACGTCTCTTCGATGATGCCGAGCCGGCCTTCCAGCGCAGCCAGGATGAGAGCATGGTAATCGTGCGCAAAGCAGTGCGCGGAGAAAGGACGCTGGCGCAGATAGTCAGCCCGGGCGAAAAAGTTGCTGGTCGTGCCCGGGAAGTTGGCGAACCCAAGCCAGGCGGGCAGGTCCGTGGCGTCGCCCTCGTCCGCCGTCGGCGCGCGATAGCTCCAGGCGGCCGAAAACCACTGCGCGCGCGGGGTGTCGGGCGAGAGCGGTTCGCCGAATTCATCGATCAAGCGCAGCCGGCTGCAACAGAGATCGACATCCGGGTGCTGCTCCAGATAAGCGAGACTCGCCTCGATCCGGCCCGGATGATAACAGTCGTCCGAGTTCAGAATGGCGAGATAGTCGCAGTCTCCGGCCAGAGCCACGGCGCGGTTGATGGTCTCGGGCGCGCCGGCGTTCGATTGCGAGAGGACCTCGATCCACGGCGTGCCGCGCGCCATCGTCTGCGCGATCGCCAGGCTGCCGTCGGTCGAGCCGTCGTCGATGATGATCACGCGTTCGGGCGGCCGCGTCTGCTCGCGGAGGGAGTCGACGGCCGCCGTGATATAGCGCTCATGATTGTAGAGCGGAATGAGAACGGCAACTTTCACGCGCGAGGGGGATTAGGTTGGCGGCAGCGCGGCCCAGCGTACAAGAGCAGTTTGCCAGCCGTGCCAATCTTCTGCCGACGGAACCTGGCCGGGTCCGTGAAAAGCCGTGCCCAATTCCGCCGCCAACCGCGGATTCCCCAGCAACCAACCCTCCACGAAAGCGGGTACCAGGCGCTTGAGAACGGCATTGGGTATCATTCCGTCAGAGGCGCCCTGGCCGGCGGGCGGAAGCAGGAAGCTCGCTTGGGGGGACAGGTCGAGTCGCAGCAGCAGCCAGGCGCAAAGCAATGCCGCGGGTCCGGCCGCGTGCAAATGCCAGCGAGCGGCCGGTGGTTCCCGCCGCCAACGCTCGTGCAGGTAAAGCGCGCGTTTCGCGGCCAACAAAAAGTCGCCAGTTTCGAGGCCGGCCCCAAGGCCGTTGCGCCAGCCTTCCAATCGGTGAGCCATGGCGGCACTTTCCCGCCATTCTGCTTCCAGGACCATGGCGTCCGGGAGATACTCGACTTGGGAGGCTGGGAGGCGCGGAGCGGAACGCAGGGCGATGAAGTGCGTCTCCGGCTGCACTCCCAGCAAGGCGGCGAAAGGCGGGGGTTCGCCGCCGGGTTGTTCCGGCCACCCGTCCAGCAGCACCACCAAAACATCCTGCTTTGTGGCCAAAGCCGGGACAGCCGGCGATGCCGTGGCCCGGGTGCCGGCAAAAAGCGGTGCCAATTGCGCACTGGCGCGTTCCGCCGAAAATTGCTCTTCGACCCGCGCCCGGCCGGCAGCGCCCAGCTTTCCCCGCCACTCGGGATCTCCCGCGAGGCTGGCGATGGCCGCTGCCAACGCCGCCGTCTCGCCCGGCTCGACCAGGAGCCCCGTTTCCCCGTCACCGACCATCTCCGGGATGCCGGCCAGCCGGGTGGAAACGACCGCGCGGCCGGCCGCCATGGCTTCGAGGATGACTGTCGGCAGGACGTCGGACGCCCCTTTCGTGTCAACTCGCGCGGCGAGCGCAAAGACATCGCAAGCGGCCATTCGGCCCCGGATTTCCGCCTGCGTACACAGCCCAAGCAGATGCACGTCCGCTGCCAACCCAAGCTCGGCAACCTGACGCTCCAGCGCGGCGTGTGCGGGCCCTTCGCCGGCGACTTCGAGGCGAAACGCTACCCCGCCGCGCCGCAAGAGAGCGCACGCGGTAATCAGGTCATCGAACCCTTTGAAATCGATCAGGCGTCCGGCGCTGAAGATTTGCAGCGTGCGTGCCGCCGGCGCGGCCGCGGCTGAAGGCGGCAGAGGCCAGCGGGCCAATGGCAGGCCGTTATAGACCCGGTGCGTCTTGCCAGCAGCCTCCGGACACTTCTCCAGCAACGCCCGGCGGCTGAAATCGCTGACGGTCACCACAAAGGCCGCTTGGGCGCACATTTCCTGCAACAAGGCATCACTGCCGAGGTCCACCAGGAAGTCCTGCGCGTGCGCCGTGAAACTGAACGGGATTCCCGTCAGCGCCTTCAGGAAAAGTGCCGCATGCGTGGCGCGATTGGCGAAATGCACATGCACGTGCTCGACTCCGCGCCGTTGGAGCAGGCCGGCAAACGCCACAGCATGCAAGGCCCGCCGGCCGGGTTCGTATTGCGGCCCAAAGCGCTCCTCGTGGGCCGCGATCAGCGCCGTTGGCCAGGTACCCTGCGCCAGCGCCTCCTGGCGCGCGGCTTCCAGCCCGAACGCCGGCGGCGCATAAAACACCGGTGCTTGCGGACGTCCCCCGGCGTCATGCCGGAAGCTGGTCAGCGGCGAGCTGCACGAGAAAATCTCGATGGAAAAGCCGCGTTCCTCCAGCGCCCGCATCTCCGTATCGCAAAACGTCTGCGACGGCACCGGATAACGCGAAAACAGGTACCCGATTTTCACGCGCGGCAAACCTCCTGCGCCGTGAGCCCGGACGGAGCGGCCGGCGCACGCCGGCCGGCCGTGGCTACTTCGAAATCGAGACCAATTCGACGTCGAACAGCAACGTCGAGCCCGGCGCGATATCGGTCCCGGCACCCCGCTCGCCGTAGGCCAGGTCGGACGGGATGAAGAGCTGCCATTTCGAACCCACCTTCATTTTCTGCAAGGCTTCCGTCCAGCCGTGAATCACGCCGCTGACCGGAAAGCTCAGCGTGCCGCCCGGCTGCGCGTCCGAGCTGTCGAACACCTTGCCGTCGATCAGGCTGCCCTTGTATTTCACGGTCACGGTATCGGCGGCGGTCGGCATCGGGCCGGTGCCTTCCTTGAGCACCTTATACTGCAATCCGTCCGGCAGGGTCTGGACGCCGGGCTTGCTCTTGTTGGCGGCCAGGAAAGCTTCGCCGTCCTGCTTGTTCTTCGGGCTGGCCTCGCTGGCGGCGGCGGATTGGGCCTGCCGCTTGGCTTGCAGTTGTTTACCGAAAGCCATCAAGACGTCGCGCGATTCCTGTTCGGACATCTGCGGCGTCGCGCCAGTGAGGCCATCACGGACGGCATTCAAAAACGTTGGCTGGTCGAGGTCGAACCCCTGTTTTTTGAGCGTGGTGCCCACATCCATGCCGAGCGCATAGCTTAGCTTCTCCTGGTCGGTCTTCGGTGCGGCGGAGGTTTGGGCGAAAGCGGGCGCTGCCGCGGCGGCGGAGAGCAGGAAAATGGAGACGGGCAGGGCGAGTTTCATATCGGTGGGATATAGGGGCAGTTTACGTCTTTGGGTTCGGTCCGGGTGACGCCCGGGACGGCGTTGGTGCGGGCCTCACTGAGCCATGGTTGCGGCATTTGTCAAAAATTCATGCGCGGGCGGAACACGGCTGCGTCCTGTTAGGAGCAGATTCGCCTTGCGCTGGGAGAGGGGAGCGCTTACACGTTGGCTTGCGGCTGGTGCGCGTTGACAGGCAGGCGTTTGCTACGCCTTCGTGCGCACTGGTTTGCGGAGGCGGGAGAGAAGCGGATGGGCCGCTCCTTTCCCGCGAGAGTCAACAACCTACCCGATGCAGATATAGCCATTCCTCGCCAAGCAGCTTCCGGGGGATGGCGAGACCCGAATGGCATTTCAACAGCAGAACCGCATTAACGTCAATGGACGTATCCGCGCGCGGGAAGTGCGCGTGATCCTCGCTTCGACCAAAGAACAACTCGGCGTCATGCGCACTTCCGATGCGCTTCGCCGGGCCAACACCATGGGGCTCGACCTCGTGGAGATTGCGCCGACCGCCAATCCGCCGGTCTGCCAAATCGTTGATTTCGGCAAGTACCGCTACGAGCTGGCGAAGCAGGATAAGGATCGCAAGCACAGCGTCGCCCGGCTGAAGGAAATCAAATTCCGGGTCAATATCGACGAGCACGATTACACGACGAAAGTGCGCCGGGCCGAGGAGTTCCTCGACAAGGGCAGCAAGGTGAAGGTCCAGCTTCAGTTCCGCGGCCGCGAAATGGCGCACAAGGAACTCGGCGAGCAACTCATGGAGAAGGTCAAACACGACCTGGACGGCATGAGCCAGGTTGAGATGGAGCCCAAGCACGCCGGCCGCAGCATCAACATGACGCTCTCGCCCTTGCCGCAAGCCCGCCGCAAGCGCCGTTTCACCCCGATGGACGAAGCCGAGACCGCCGCCGCCGAGGCCGCTGAAGCCGCCGAGGAAGCCGAGCACGCCGAGGAAGAAAAGTCCGCCAAAGCAGTCGAAAGCTGAGGCAGCTTTCCTTTGTGTGGTAGGGATCGCTCTCCGAGCGACTCCGAAGCTGTCTGCAGATGCGCCTATCCAGCACTCGTCCCCCAAACGCAAAAGGCCGGTCGCCTCCTCACGGAAGCAACCGGCCCGGCTCAAGGCCTGAACTTGCGCGTTTTTCTGCTACGGCGTGGCGGTGTCCACCACCGTCTGGATCTGATAATCCAGCCCACCGCTCGTCGGCGGGTCGAACCGCAGCTTGACCGACGCCGATGCCCCGGGCGCGAGCTTGCCATCCGCGAAGGCCGTAATATACGGGCTGCCTTTCGGTGCCGTCGTCAGCGTCGTCCCGGTGGCGTTCGCCAGGGTCGTACCCGGCGCCAGGTTGACCAGTACGAAACTGATTGGGCCCGCCACCGCCTTCTTGCCGATGTTGGTCACCGTCAGCGTCTGCACGAACTTGCCGCTCTTCTTCTGCGTCAGGCTGCTGCGGGCGATGCTCAAGGTGGTCAGCGAATCGAACAGCGTCGTCGAGTTCGCATCCACCATGGTCTTGCCGCCCGCCTCGCTCAGCGTGCCCAGATCAAAACGATCTTCAATCGTGCGCAGGATGGCTGAAGTATCGTGCGAAGTGTGGTCCACCATCCCGGGCTGCGCGTAGGGCGAGATCAGGATGGCGGGCACCCGCTGGCCCGGTCCCCAGATATCGCGCGCAGGCGGCGCCACGTGATCCCAGCGGCCGCCGTGCTCATCATAGGTGATGATGATTGCCGTATGCGCCCAAAGCGCCGGGTTCGCTTGCACCGCCTGCACCAGGGACGCAACGTGGTTCTGACCCACTTGCAGGGCGGCATAGCCGGGATGCTCGTTATTCTCACCGACCGGTTTGATAAAGCTCACCGCCGGCAGCGTGTTGTTCGTCACATCCGAGAAGAACTGGGTCTCATCCTGCAAGTGAGCCGCCGAAGTCGGATTGAACGGACCGGCGCTCGGGTTGGCCGTGTAAGCCGCCACCGAAACGAAGGGCGCGAAGTGATCGAAATAAGCCAGGGGTTGATGATGCCACTGGAACAGTGGGTCGACCGTGTTCGGCCCGTTGCTCCCGTAATGCGCGGGATTCGAAGGCGAACTGGCCAGCGCATTGTCCCAACCGCCGGAATACCATTTCCAGCTTACGCTCTTCGCATCCAGTAAGTCGCCGATGTTCGGCTCGTAATTGGCCGCCGTGGCATTGCTATCATTCAACGAAGGCAAGAGGCTCGCGGGCGGCGCGCCGTTGGTAAAGGACGTCGTACTGGTCGCCAGGTTCACGGAGTACGTGGTATTAACCACATAATTCTGGTCGAACGTCACGGTAGGATTTGTAAAAGCCACCCCGCCGATCGGCGTAATGCTGCCGTCGTGCACAAGCTTGCCGTTGTTATCCAGCGCGAGAACGCCTTTGGCATCGAGCGTGGCGACCGCTTTGGCATTCACCGTCGCGGCATTGGGATAAACCGGCGCCGCCCCGGCGACCAGGAATTGATGATTCAGGAATGAACCGCCAAAAGCCGAGTGGAAGAAGTTGTCGAACATGGTGTACTGCTGCGCCAGGAGGCCTTCAGGCAGGTTGCTCGCGTCGAAGTGACTCATGACCAACCCCGGATTGTCACTCCAGCTCACCAACAGGTTATTGGCGCCATGGTTGATCTGAAATTGTTCCTGCCAATAGCGATGGTAGATATCTCCCGTGATATAGGTGGGATCGATCCCGAGCGACAGCACCGGATCGGTCAGCGCGTAAGGTACCAGCGTGTTGAACTTGGTGGTGCCGTCGCTATTGAGGAAGTGCGCGTCGAGCATGCTCGAATTTGAGCTTAATGGCGCCGGCGGATTATCGACAACGACCGTGTTCGATTGGTCGTTATAAGTGCCCACCCCCGTTTCGGCGCTAAGCGGCGTGCCGGTGAGCTTATCCAGTTGGATGAGCGAAGCGGGATTTTCCGTCGCCGCGTTCGCAAGGCCGTCCGCCCGCGGAAAGGAGCCGTACAGACCGTCGAAGGTCCAGTTCTCCTGATAGATGACAATGATATGATCGATGCTGTTGATAGCATCCGCGTTAATCTTGGCGGCTGTGTTATCGGCGGCCAGCGCCGCGCCACCGCCAAGGGTTAGGCTCAAGAGACTCGCGACGGCTGTCGCTACGGTCGAGGTGTTCGGGTGAGAGAAGATTCGGGTTCGTTGCATACGAGGGTGAGGTGTAATGATAAAGGGTCCACGCGTCCGGCAGACTGGCCGGTTGCGTGAGACCGCGTCCGAAACTGCCGCTCCGCGCCGGCTTTGGTAACTGCTGAATCGTTACGTTTCGGTTACAATTTCCCCGCGCCTCCGCGGGTCACGGCGCGCCGGCAGACGCCATTCCGGCCTGGATCTCGGCGGCGAGCTCCTGCGGCGTCCAGGTGTTACCCGCGTGGATCTGCTGGATGCGGCCGCTCGCGTCCACCACCACCGTGCGCAGGTTGTGGCTGATCTGCCCGGCAGCCTGCGTAAACTCCAACCCCATGGCGCCTCCGAACACGCGCACCTTTGCCTCCGGCGCCGTCACGAAAGTCCAATGCTCCGCCAGCGCCCCGTAACTCTCGGCCGAAGCCGTCAGGATCTCCGGCGTGTCATGGGCGGCATCCAGGCTGATGGAAAAGAAATGCCAGTTCTCGCCCGCGCCTAACCGTGTCAGGAGTGCTTGCGCCACCTGAAAATTCCGGTTCAGCAGCGGACAGTAGTTGGGCAGCGGGCAGCGGGCGTAAACGAAGGTAATTGCCAACGCCTGGCCGCGAAAATCTTGCAGCCGCCACGCGCGCCCTTGCGCATCCACCACCTCAAGATCAGGCACCCGGTCGCCGATCCCGAGCGCCGGCACCCGAGCAGCCGCCGCCGGCTCAAAGACCGGCTCCGGCAGCCCGCCGGTTCCGCGGATGTGCTCGATCCAGGCGGCGCGCGTGCCGACACAAAGCTCAAACAGCACCGGATCGCCCGGACGTAGACTGGGCGGAATGGCCGGCCCGCGCACGTCGAAGCTCATGATCATCGCCGGCATGTAATCGCCGATTTTTTCGTGCGTGATCACTGCTGAATGGCGCGTCAAATTCACGCTTTGCAGAACTCCGCGCACTTCGTAGTTGGCCACCGGCTCTGGCACCGGCTCGGCCAGCCCCGGACCGGCTGCCAGGCAGAGCAGCAGGAAAATGAGCTTCATCGCGAGCCCGCAGACTCGAAGCGCCTCCGGTTGCCGGCAAGAAACGAAATCGTCACATAAACCCCCGTGGCAGACCCCCGTGCCTGAAGTTGCGTCGGGTCATGCATCGCCTCCCGTTTTTTAGTCTGAAGTGCCTGCTCACGGCCGCGCTCTTGTTTTCCGTTGGTTGCGCACCGGCTCTCCGGGCCCAAGCACCACCATCTCCCGACGGCGCGCCCCCGCCTCTTTACGTGCAACCGACCGTCACCAAGGAAATGGGCGATGTCGGCGGCAAGTATTTCGGCCACGTGCCCGACCCGGCGCACACGCGGCACTACTACATTGCCGCCGAACCGGAACTCTGGAACTTTGCCCCGCAAGGTTTGGACCCGGTTTGCGGCAAGGCGTTCCCGCCGGCCTTATTGCTCAAGCGCGTGGCCTGGAAAATCCGCTATGTCCAGTACGCGAATGCGGATTTCTCCGCACGCGTGCTGCCGACGGAGCGTCTCGGCATCATGGGTCCGGTCCTGCGTGGCACGACCGGCGATTTCCTGGCGGTGACTTTCCTCAACCGTGCCTGGCGACCCCTTTCCATGCATCCGCATGGCGTGAAATATGACAAAGACAGCGAAGGCTCGTTCTATCAACCTGCCCCTGGGCTGGGCTCGGCCGTGGCGCCGGGCGCGAAATTTACCTACGTCTGGCACCTAGATGCGGCGTCGGCTCCGCTGCCGGATGAGCCCAGCTCGAAAGCCTGGCTCTACCACAGCCACGTCACCGGCGACGAAGAGATCAATCTGGGGCTGATCGGTTCCATCATCGTCACGGATCCCGCCCGCGCCCGGCCCGACGGCACGCCCAGCGACGTCGACCGCGAAATGGCCGCCCTGTTCCTGATCTTCAACGAGGGTAATACCAGCGGCGATGCCGAGGATAGCGACGACCTCCCGGTCAAGCCGACCGCTCCGGTCGCCGCCGCCGCTCCGCCCACCTGGGCGCAGGCCGCCCAAGCGGCCGAAGAAGGCCAGCGCCACACCATCAACGGCCGCGTCTTCGGCAATCTACGCGGTTTGGAGATGAACGAAGGCGAACGCGTGCGCTGGTACTTGTTCGGTCTGGGGTCGGAAAGCGATCTGCATAGCGCGCATTGGCACGGAGCGCGGGTGATCGAGGACGGCCGCCGCCGGACCGACATTGTCGAGCTTCAGCCCGCCAGCATGAAAGTCGCCGATATGGTGGCGGACAATCCCGGCCAGTGGCTCTTCCATTGCCATGTCGCCGAGCACATGATGAACGGCATGTTCGCGCGCTTCACGGTCCACCCGGCCGGCAGCCCCGGCGTGAGCCGCGCGCCCGAGTTCGCCTTCTTCGGCCTGCCGCAATCCCTTGTGACTCTTCACCTCGCCACCGCGCGACTGAAACTGGATCCAAACGACGCCAGCCGCAGCGAACTAAAACTCGCCGGCGAAGTGACGGTGCCGCCATCGCTCCCGGTCCGCAGCACGCCTTTTTCCGTCAAGATAGGCGACAAATCTCTGGCTTTGCAGCCGGACGCCAGCGGCCTGGCCGTCACGCCGGAGGGCAATTTGCTGGTGAAGAACCTCAACTCGATTGGCGTGGTGAGCGGTGGCACGCTGAACTTCGAGCTGACGCTCAAAGGCGCCGGTTGGTTGGATGAACTCAAGCGCCAGCACCTTGTCGAGCCGGACGCACCCTCCGCCCCGGCGACTCTGCCGGTAGCAATGACCGTCGGCGAAGCGCGGCATCAGGCCACCTGTGCCCTCCAGGTGAATCCATAAGAGGCAGCGCCGCTGCCGTTCGTTAAAGGTAGGGATCGCTCTCCGAGCAATTCCGAAGCTGTCTGCCAGCGCGTCGCCACTTACAGCGGCTTGCCATCCGGCGCATACAGCCACCAAAGGGCACTCGTCACGCCGCGCGGATAGTGGCGGCAACCGTAGGCAATGTGCGAGCTGGTGTAAATCTGGTCGGTCCAACCCACCGCCGGTGCCCCGAGCACCTCATACGCATAATGGGCCGCATCGGCATCGTGGCCGGTAGCGGCGTTTTTCAAGCCAAGAATGTTCTCCGTGATGAATTGGTTGAGATACACCTTGCTCAACCAGGTGGTGGAACTGGACGAGGAAAGGTTCCAGCCCTTGGTCTTGGCGTCGATGCAAACCCCCGGCACCAGGATCGACGTCATGTGCGTCTTGAGGTGTCGGATGAAATCCGCGTTCGGCCCATCCAGCGCTACGTCCTTGGTCAAACCCATCATGTAGGGGTAGACCAATCCTTCGATGGCCGGAATGATGGCGGAGGAACTGGTGCCATTGAAAGCCGCCGGGAAGCATTGGCGGCTCTCGTCCCAATGCGACATCAAACCCTTGGCGGTATAAGCCTCGGCGGCCGCCGCCTGCTGCTCTTCGCCTGGTTCGTGCAGGGCCGCGAACACCGGCTTCAACATGGTGTACGCCGCGAAGGATTTCCCCGCAATATAAAGGCTCTCCACCGGGCGCTGCAAGGAAGCGTCCATGGCATCGTAGGTCGTGATCTCCCGGCTGCGAGTGCCCAGGTGCGACATGTAGGTCGTGATCCCATCGCGTTTGGCCGGGTCGATATCGTCCCGCAACTGCATGGACTGGAGGGCGTGCCCGAACGCCGCCTTATTCGACTCCAGCCAGGCATTGTCTCCGGTCGACTTCCAATAGAGCGCGGCGCAGATGATCCAATTCTGCAATTCCTCCTGCGTCATCAGGTTGGGATACGTGGCCCCGGTTTCGCGATTGGTGAATTTGACGCGCGACCCCATGTCGTGGGAGAACCCGAGCCCGCCCGGAAAGAGTTGCGTCGCCCCCGGCAGCGACAGTTCATCGGTGTACGAGAAGTAATTGAGGAAGTTGTCCAGCTCGTTGCGCACCGTCCAGGGGTGCATTGCCAGCTCATAGAAGACGTGGTCGACGGTCAGATCGAACGTGTTGATGCACGAGCATTCGCCTTCGATGACGCCCCAGACAGGTTCCTGTTTGGGCGTCGCATGCAGGATGGTGTTGTACTGGTAGGAGTGGAGGGTATCCGCGGCGAGGAACTTGCGCTCCTTGTCCTCGGGGCTGGCCGCCAGTTTCCGGTCCATCTCCTCGCAACGGCTGATCACCGCCGGCAGGCTCGTCTGCGCCGTCTTGAGGATATCGTTCAAATCGGTGAACAGCGCGTCGTACATCATCGTGAGCGGCTGCTTCTCCAAATCGGATTCCACCCCATGCTTGTAATGGGCCACGTAGAACGTCACGTCCTTCTGCGCGCCGGGCGCGACGTGGACGCAAAAGGCAGAACTCGCGCCGTCCAGCCCGAAAGCTGCCTTGGCCTGCTCCGCGGTCAGCAATTCGGCCTCGCCCGTCGGCACGGCGAGGGCGCTGTCCCCATCGACGACGTAGCCATCGAATCCCGTCCAGCCCTGGGCGCGTTGCGCGTCCTGTTGCAGGCTAAAGAGGAACTGCGTCTCTTCCTTGCCCGTGCGGTTGTCGAAGTGAAACTGCATCCAGGTCACGGGCAGGACGAAGCGGCGCCTCTCCTCCGGAGTGGCCGTCGCCCAGTCCTTCATGGCCCACGCCGGCGTGTAGTGTGTCCAACTCACGCCCAGCGGCATTTGCCAGTGATCCGTACAAGCGCCGAGCGTGCGGTTGGTTTCCTGGTCGGTCACGAGCACACCGGCAGCGAGCGTTTTCTGATTGGAGGTAAACGGCATCACCCGTTCGGACTGGCCGTTCTTCACGGCCATGATCACCCCCTGATTGGGCAGCAGGGTTCCGTCGCCTCCCGGCTGCTTGCAGACCTGCACGCCGCCGCTGTTTTCCATCCCGTAGATGAAGGTGGACCAAGCGCCGACCGGGCTATGATCGACATCGAAGAAGGGCACCTCCCCGACTTGCACCGAGTGGAAGGGTCGGGAACGCGAATCCAGGAGCGTCAGCCGCTCGCTTTTTTCCCAGGTTTTGCCGCCGCCAAACGCCAATTCCTTGCCCGCCGCGTCGGTAAAACGCGCGTAGCTGACGAACGCCGGCCGGTTAAGACTGACAAAGTGCACGGCCAGAGCGCCCCCGGCGTGGGCAAACGAGGTCTTGTAGACCCACGGCTTGAACGCGCCGCCCGCCTTGCTCCAGACATCGAGGTTGGCGTCGAGCGGGGTGCCGTTTGCGTCGAGCGAAAACGTATTCTCGCCCGGGCCTTTGCTTTGGGTGTCGACGAACCCCAGTTCAATGGTGACCTGTTGGGCGGGGACGTCTCGGGCGAAGACATCGAAGGAGTTGCCGCTGACGATGGCGGCGAAAAGCTTGGGATCGGCGCCGGGCGGAAGCTTGGCCGGGTCCAGGAGGTGATAAGCAGCCCGGCCTTCCCGCACGATGGGCGGGACCGCCGGCGCTGCGGCTGCCCGCGCCGACAGTGCGGTGAGTACAACCGCCAGGAGAGCGGCGGGATGCCAAAAAGATACGAGATTTTTCATAGGGTTTACACAAAGCCGCACCTGCGGCCTGACGGGCGAAGAACGAGGGGTTTGGGGGTGGCTACCTCTAAGCCGTTTGAGGCAAGAGTCAGGCATTTTAGCGCCACGAAGCCCACGGGCAAACGCCATTTTACAGGGCTATTTCTTGATATCGCGCCCTGTTCCCGGCCGTCGACCGGTTCCAGCGCAGAAATGACCATGGACCAAGCGGAAAATGGCTGGCAAAGTAGCAGTTCTCCATCCGAGCAAAGCTCCCGTAGCTTAATGGATAAAGCAACGGTCTTCTAATTTCAAGGAGCCGTTTTGTCAGGGCGTATCTGAGTGTATCTAGGAAGCACGCATCGAGCAGGCGGAGGCTCGGGATGTATCTGGAAATACCATTTTTCCCCGGTGGAGTACAATGAGGGGTACAAACGTAGGTCGCTGCACGGGGCAAGGTGACAGGCGGTCCGAGCGGGCGTAGAAGAGCGGAGATCCTAGCCCCGCGCCCTTCGTCAGTAGTGGAGTCTCGGTCGTCGGGGATTCGGCGGCAGCAGTTTGATCACCAGGTCGCTTGCCAACGGGCGGTCTGGCAGGATATGGATTCTAGATGCCCGCCGATGCCCCCGACCCCGCCTCTACCATGCCTGCTGGCGTTGGTCGGAAGCGTCTGCTGCTAAATCTCGGAATTGAGCGACTCCACCTCGACCCCGCGAATCCCCGTTTACCAGAGGAGGTTCAGGGCGGGACGGAAGACGAACTGTTACAGCATCTCTTTGAAAACTTCGATCTGGAGGAGATTGCCAGCCCAATGGCGGAAAACGGGTACTTCGACGAAGAACCCCTAGTGGCCGTACCCATTGGCTTGCCGTCAGAGTTGGTGCCGGCGCGTGGCCAACTCGAACCGGCAGGCTATAAAGAGTTTATTGATACTGCAGAGTTCACGGTCGTGGAAGGCAATCGCAGACTGGCAACGGCGCGCATCTTGCGGGGTGACGGGCTAAGACGGCGATTGCGCATTCGGTCCTGGCCGCAGATCTCGGAGCTTGTTCGACAGGACCTCGACTTTCTCCCCGTTATCATCTATCCAACGAGGCACGAAGTGCTTCCCTATCTCGGGATTCGACACATCACTGGCAACAAGAAATGGGATAGTTATGCGAAAGCTCGGTACATCGCCTCGATGCTTGCCGATGGGCACACCATCGCAACTATCGAGCGGGAAGTGGGAGATCGCTCGCAGGCGGTTCTAAAAAACGCAATCGCATACCAAACTCTTCAGCAGGCCCGCGACGAGTTCAATGTGGATCTAACTCGGGCGAAGCAGGACTTTTCGTATATGCTTCTCGCTATCGGGCAGCGCGACATCAAGAATTTCTTAGGTTGGACGAAACACGGTGCGTCGCCAGATCGCTCGAAAACGCTGCCCTTGAACGAGGTCGACCTGAATGCGCCTGTCCCTGATGATCACCTTGACAACTTAAAGGATTTTTTGTCTTGGATATATGGTGAGGGCAGCCGGGTCTTGCCTGTGATCAAGGAGTCACGCGACATCACCAACTATCTCGGTCACGTGGTGGCAAGTCCGGATGCCGTGACCTATCTGCGGAACACGAGAGATTTGAAGGAGGCATTCGATTTAACCAGCGGCGAGGAAGATATGATGCGTAAGCTTTTGCGCTTGGCTAATACAAAGCTGGAAAAGGCTCTGAGTATAGCTCATCGGCACAAAACCGAGGATGTAATCGCCGAAGCCGAAAAGTGTCACGAGACGGCTAGCCGTGTCCTTAGCACTGTTTCGGAATAATCGCATGTTTCAGCTACCCGATGGCGAGGATGCGGAACGAGTCGCAGATTGGGTCGAACTCGAATTATGCACCGGTCAAACATCGATTTCGAAGTCCAAAATTTCTTCCATTATAGATCAAAGTACAGGCGCCGAGCCCGGTGAGGCTTTCTTGTCGGATGTCTGGCGACACCTGGGCGATCGGAAGAAACGCTACTCCACCGATTTCTACGATTTACATGGGGGTGTAGCGACCTCCCAAATCGGCGCTAATCCTGGAACAATTCTTGTTCTCCAAGCGTGTCTATTGTTTTCGCTTTTCGGTGCGTCGTCGCAGCACAGAAGCGATCCAAAACTGTTTGAACGACTGTCTGCTGAAGCGATTCGCGAGTACGTGGGGGGAGAATCGTTTGTTTTCGGCTGGCCGGTCCTTACAAATGTTGCAGTCGACATCGAGAAGCGTGTCCGGCAAGTGGCTGCTGCCACGTTGGAACGATTTGCTGAGGCTCCTTTGAAGCGCTACAAGGATAGGGGCGTCGACATTATCACATGGAAGCCGTTCGCGGAGCCGGACGTTGCCTCGCGGCGCACGTGTCAGTTCGTGCTACTTTCACAGTGCGCAGCCGGGCATGATTGGAAGGGGAAGACTACCGAGTTGCCGCTGGGAAGTTGGATTCAATATATTCATTGGGCGGCTGACCCAGGGGTGAGTTTCGCGGTTCCCTGTGTAATCGGCGATGATATTTGGCACGATATTGCCCGCGAAGTAAGGGGTATTCTATTTGACCGGATTCGTTTGATGAATTTACTACAAAACGGGGTCAGTGAAGTCGCGCTTTCGACCGATCTGCAAGCCTGGACTGCTGAACAACGCGACGAATGGAAAGCATGAACGCACCTCTTAGATTCGCCGATGTTTTCGCCGGTCTTGGCGGCTTTCACGTAGCGCTTAAGCGGCTTGGCCACCGATGCGTTTATTCCTGCGAACTCGACCCAGCGCTACGCGCTCTTTACAAAGAAAACCACGGACTGCTGCCGGACGGGGATTTGACGCTCGTCGACCCGGATTCGATACCATCGCACGACATTCTTTGCGCAGGATTTCCGTGCCAGCCGTTCTCGAAAGCGGGAGATCAACTCGGATATGAGTGCCCAAAGCAGGGCAAGCTTTTCGAGACAGTGGCAACCATTGTCGACGTTCATCGTCCCACGTTTTTGATGCTGGAGAATGTTCCCAACTTCGAGCGCCACGAGGGAGGGAAGACATTCGAGAAACTCTACGAGCGGCTGACCGGACTCGGCTACGAAGTAAAATCTAAGCGGCTTTCGCCTCACCAATTCGGTATCCCCCAGATTCGAGATCGTGTATTCATTGTGGCTCAACATGGCGGTCTTAGAAATTTCAAATGGCCCGAGAGGCCGAACTCGGCGAAACCGGACCTACGCAGCGTTCTAGAAGTTTGTCCCGCCACGGCAAGACCGCTTTCCTCCCAGGTTGTCGAATGTCTAGAAGTATGGCAAAAATTTGTGCAGCGATTCCCTGCTAAAGAGGAACTACCGTCATTTCCAATTTGGTCGATGGAATTTGGAGCGTCATATCCGTACGAAGATTTCACGCCATTCGCTTCGTCTCAACGCGATCTACAAAAGTGCTTTGGATCGCACGGTGTACCGCTAAAAGCTCTAACAAAGGCCGCGATTTTGGCGAAGTTGCCGTCCCACGCTAGAACCCCACAGGAGCAATTTCCTGCTTGGAAGGCGCAATTCATAAGACAAAATCGGGAGTTTTATGCACGTCACCAGCGTTGGATTGACAAGTGGATGCCTCAGATTCTGCGTTTCCCTCCCAGCCTGCAAAAGCTTGAGTGGAACTGTAAAGGCGAGGAGAGGGACATCTGGAAATACGTTCTCCAGTTTCGAGCGTCTGGGGTTCGTGTGAAGCGGCCTCAAACAGCTCCTTCTTTGATCGCGATGACGGTGACGCAGGTTCCTATTATTGGTTGGGAGCGGAGGTATATGACCGCCCGCGAGTGCGCCAGACTCCAAAGCCTAGATAGCCTTAAAAAACTTCCTGCTTCGGACACGGGTGCCTACAAGGCACTAGGAAATGCGGTCAATGCTCAGTTAGTCGAAAGGGTCGCAACCAACTTGGTTGGACCGGCTAGAGTGAAAGAGACGTCTAGAAGCGACGCGAAGGGAATCCGTCAGTATCGCTTAGAATCAGGGGAACTGATGAAAGCAGCGACCGCCGGCAACCTTTGAGAAAGGCTCAGTCATTGCAACGCCGAGCACGTCTGCGAGCATGTAAAGTTCGGCGTCCGCCACCCAGCGTAGCTGCGCTTCGATCTTCGATAGGAGGTTCGGCTCACGTCCCAACCAGCCACTTGCAACTCGTGGCGAATTCGTCCTGACTCAGGCCGGGGCGATAACGCGCTTTTTGAACCTGCGGACCAACGAGGTTGCGGATGTGCATCATCGGTCCTTGCTCCCGAACGAGAGCTTGACGTAGGCGCAGGTCGTGTCGTCATTGTTCCTGGTCAGGAACACGATGAACGCTGAACGAACGGCTGCGAACAACGAGCATCCAGGCGACATACGACCGTAGCGGCGCGCCCACTCCTGCACTGCTTTGGGGTGATCTTCGCCATGTGGACGGCCGGCGGTTCCGGCCACACCTTTTCAGGGCGATGAGCGTCTCCTCCTTGCACAGCTTCGTATCTGGCTTCAGGTTACTTTCGGCCTCACACTGCTGGCGGTAGGCGGCTACGGCACCACCGGACGTTTTCGGCTTGCTGGCGGTCGCCAACTGGGTGCGGAGCTCCTCGACAAGCCGAACTTGGGCGACGGTCAAACCGTCGTCTTGAGGCTGAACCGAAACTGTTTGCGCCAGCCTAAAACTTTGCGAAGTATACCCCCAAAGGAATGTAGCGGATCAGGTACTGAGTTTTGGTGCTTTCCCAAGGCTCTTCGCCTAGTTCGTCTCGGTGCTCTTGATGTTTGCCAGGAACCCAAAGGGTACAAGGAGCGAGTACAGTCCGGAACAGAAAATTTATCAAAGTTATAAGTGCTTGCAGCGCAGCTAGTTGCTCCCGTAGCTTAATGGATAAAGCAACGGTCTTCTAAACCGTAGAGTGGTGGTTCGATCCCACCCGGGGGCGCCACGACAAACGCTTATTACCAGCAACTTAAATAGCAGCGTTGCACGCTGACAACACGCAAGGATTCGCATCGATTTGCAGCGTTGAACCGGACAATCCGGCAACAAACGGCAACGTTCCTCGGCGGCTTTGATGCGTTAGCGCGGCTGGTTGCGAGTTGGAGGCGACGCCCTAGCGCCCTTCGAGAGCTTGCGAGATAGTTGAAGGAGAATCCTTCGATTGTAGCGGGAAGGGGCGCTGGGTGGTCTGTCCCCCCCGGGGGGTCTCTGGACTAAAGTTGATGTGTATCCCTCGCGGTAAATTTTTTCGTTCGCGCGTTCTGATCCCGAGCAAATCTGCTAAATCAGCCCTGCCGCGGTGTGCGTAGATCCCTAATCCACCTTACTCTCCCTGCACTTGGGCTCGGCTGGCCCTTCTTAAATAAGGCTGTTGCTGACCGCTGCGAGAACTTCCTGCCCCCGATGTACGAATAATTGGTTTGCCGCTCTGATGCATGACTAACCGGAAGTTCCAAGCATGTTTGATTGGCATCGTGGCCGAAGTCTTCTTCGTCGGCTGGATGTCCCAACACGGGGATTTCCCGCAGTTCGGTGAAGCTTTGAAGTTCACGCTTCTCAGTCTGGCGGCCGGGATGTGTTACTGGTTTGGCGCCTGCAATTTTGAGCGCGTCCCGTTGACGACGACTCAGAAGACCTGGCTGTTCTGGGGTGCAGCGCTTGCCTTGCGGGTGGCGATTTTGCCGGTAACTGCTGGAGACGACATCTGGCGATACCGGTGGGAGGGCAAAATCCAGCTTCACGGGTTCAACCCTTACCAGCTTGCCCCGGATTCGGCCGCGCTCGCCGGTCTACGGGACGGCGATTGGTCAAAGATAAATCACCGTGACTACCCGGCGATCTATCCTCCCTTGACCGAGCTTGTTTTCGCCGCGCTGGCCGGATGCGGCGTTCCTGTGCTTGGATATCAATTGTTCTTCGGCGCTGTGGATTTGGCTGGGGTCGCTGTTCTCAGGCGGTTGCTCCTTCGGCGCGGCTCTTCGCCAGATGCCGCGGCGTGGTATGCCTGGAATCCCCTGGCCGTGTATGTCAGTGCGGGCGCGGCGCATTTTGATAGCCTGATGGTGCTGCCTCTGCTGGGAGCGATTCTGTTGTTGGACTCTTTCACTGCGTCCCCCTCGGGGAAGAACGCCGACTCAGCGCTATTCGCACCGGCGACTGTCGGAAGTGCGCTGCTGCTTGGGAGCGCTGTGGCGATCAAGATCGTCCCCGCGGTTTTGCTGCCGGCCTGGCTCCTGGCGCTGGGCTGGCGACGGGCGCTGGTCACCCTCCCCATTTGCGTGGCAGCTCTGCTCATTCCGGCATTTTATTACGGCTTTCCGCATGTGCCTGTGTTCACTGGGTTGAGAGGCTTCGCGCTCAACTTCCGAGTCAATGACGCGCTCTGGTGGCTGGCAGACGCCGTCCGCGGGACCAATCCGTCCGCGCAGGTGAACGGAACCGAAGCATTGGTCGCTTTGTTTATCTGCGGTGGTTTGTCCCTGTGGTTTCGCCACGATTGGCGACGCGGAGTGCTTTGGGTCATGGGCGCGGCCCTATTGCTCAGCCCCGAGTTCCACGCGTGGTACCTTGTTTGGCTGCTACCGTTGGCGGCGTGGCACGGTCCGGCGGCACGAGCGTGGTTTGTGCTCTCGATCACCATCTTTGGCTACTTCCTGCTCTGGGACATTAATCATTGGCACGGCATCCCGTGGCTGGAACCTCTTTGGCTGCGGCTATTTATCTATGTTCCGCCAGTCGCTGCTCTGGCCTGGCGGCATCTTGCGAACGTTCGCTGGGATGCGAGCCGGGTGGAAGCGTGGTAAGGAGGCTACCGAGTCGATGATGCGCGCGCCCCGTCCTTTGATCCGTGAGGGCATTCCGTTGCGAAGACTGGCGCTGATCCTGCCGGCTTGCCACGAAGAGGAGGCCATTCGCCCAGTGCTGGATGAGCTTCGCGCTGTTCTGCTGCCAGAGGACGCCTGGATCGTGGCGGTGGGGGTCAACGGCTCGCCAATCGGCACCGACCGCACCGCCGATCTCGCCCGGCAGCATCCGTTGGCTCCGCTCGTGGCAGAAACACCGGCGCGGGGCTATGGATTCGGCTGCCAGGCGGCTATCGAACTGGTGGAACGGCTCGGCTTCGCGCCCGATGCCTACGTTTTTTTCGCCGCCGATGGCGCCAACGATCCGGCCGACTTGTCGAGGCTGCGCGACGCGCGCGAAGCCGGTTTCGACTTCGTGCTCGGCTGCCGGACTTCCCCGTGGCTCGGGAAGAATCTGGCGATTATGGGTTGGACGCACGTTATCGCAAATCGCGCGCTCGGCGCCTTTTGCGGGTTGCTGACCGGCCGTCTGTGCCGGGACATCGGACCGTTGCGCCTGATCAAGCGCGGGTTGTTCCATCGTCTACAACTGCGTGAATGGACCTTTGGCTGGACGATCGAGGCCCAGGTGATGGCGATCCGGCTTGGTGCGGCGATGGTCGAGATTCCCGTCCGCGAACGCCCCCGTCTGGCCGGCGAACAGAAGGTTTCCAAGGTCAGTTGGCGCCGCACGCTTTCTATCGGCTGGCAGATCGCGCTTGCCGGCTGGCGGACACGGCGCCGGGTACTGGCAATGGAGCCATGGCGCGGCATGGCGACGCATCCGCCGCCAGCCCCTTCGGGAAAGGCCCCGGAAACAGCCGACGTGGGATGATCCTTCTCTCTGGCATGTCCATCACCGCTTTTCTTGCCAAGGTCGTTTCGCCTCTTACCGGTTACACGCGCTGGCTGCACACGCGCTGGCCCGCAGGGACGGTCGAACACTTGCCCGCAGTCGGGCCAGATGGTGAGACGGCCCTTCCCGGGGTGCGCATCGTCGGCGATCTGACCGGCATTCCGCTCCTGAAGTTTTCCGCCGACACCGGAGCTCGCGCGGTGCAGGCGATCTTGCGCGAAGAGGATTTTCAGCAGCATGGCAAGGCCGGTGACGACACGCTGGATCTGGCGATTCTGGGGGCAGGCGTCTCGGGCATCTCAGCGGCGTTGGAAGCAAAGAAGGCGGGATTGAGGTTTGAGGTGTTTGAGGCCGCCGAACCGTTTACGACCATCGTCAATTTCCCCAAAGCGAAGCCGATCTATACCTATCCGACCGACATGACCCCGGCAGGGCAGATGCAGTTCCACGCCGACGTGAAGGAGGCGCTGCTCGACGAACTGGAGTACCAGCGCCAGGAGGCCGGCATTGAGGTGACGAACGCCCGCGTGGACGCGGTCGCGCCAGACGGTGAAGGCGTGACGGTTCACTTCGCCGGGGAAGATCCGCCGGCGGATGTGCATGCGCGCCGCGTGATCATCGCCATCGGGCGCAGTGGCGACTTTCGTCAGCTGGGAGTGCCGGGCGAGGACTCGGACAAGGTGTTCAACCGTCTGCATGACCCGGCTGATTTCGCGGGCAAGAAGGTCACGGTGGTCGGCGGCGGCGATTCGGCGTTGGAAACGGCCATCGCGCTGGGCGGAGCGGGGGCGCACGTCACGTTGAGCTACCGCAAGGAGGAATTTAGCCGCCCAAAGAGCGAGAACGTGGAGAAGCTCAAAGCGTTGGAGCGCGATCCGCGGGCGGGCGTACAAGTCGAGCAGCCTCAATCCAACAAGAGCGCAACCGCCGCTACTGAAGCGACAACAGAACATGCACAGGCGGAAGGGTCGGTCGAACTGGCGCTGGGTAGCGAATTGGTCCGGATCGAGCCGGAGCGCGTTGCGCTTAAGGATGTAAGCGGTGAGCGAACGATCGAGAACGACGCGGTCTTCACGATGATCGGCCGCGACGCGCCGCTCGAGTTTTTCCGGAGGTCGGGGCTGGCTATTCGCAACGAGTGGACCTGGTGGCGCATGCTGGGTTGTCTCGCGTTCGTGGTGTTCTGTTTCTTCCTTTACCATTGGAAGGGTGGCCATCCGCGGGAGTTCTCCCTTGGCGGGAAATCCCTCCAGCAAATCGCGGGAGAGCAGCACTGGTTTCCATTGAATCTCCCGGGTTTGCTGGAGCGCTCCGGCGGGAGACTGGCAGAGTGGTCGAAGCACGAAGGCAACCTGCTCTACACGCTCAAACAGGACATGGGAAACGCGGGCTGGTATTACAACCTGGCTTACTCGGGGATTGTGCTCGGCTTTGGCATTCGGCGAATCCATCGGCGCAAGACTCCGTACGTGACCTGCCAGACGATCGTCCTTACCGCTATTCAACTGGTCCCGTTGTTCCTATTGCCTGAAATCCTGCTGCCATGGATGGGTCGCAATGGGTGGTTTGAACCGGGGCATCCGTTGCGATGGATAGCAGATCAACTCTTCGAATCCTACGATGGCGCCCGCGGCCACGAACGCGCCTACTGGCGGAGCTTCGGCTTCATCCTGGCCTGGCCGCTGTTCCTGCACAATGTGTTCACCGCCCACCCGAATCCTGCCTGGCTGCTGATCAGCTTCGTGCAAACGTTCGTGTTGATTCCGCTGATCGTTTGGCGGTGGGGCAAAGGCGCATACTGCGGTTGGATCTGCAGTTGCGGCGCGCTGGCAGAGACTTTGGGCGACGAGCAGCGTCGCAAAATGCCGCATGGACCGGGCTGGAATCGGCTGAATATGCTCGGGCAGGCGATCCTCGCAATGGTCTTCGCGTTGCTGGGACTTCGTATCGCCGGATGGGCACTCGGGGATCAATCGGCGCCGACGGGCTGGTTCAATCGGGCGTTCGAGACGATTCCCTACCTCAATTACCAATGGTCCGTGGACCTGTTCCTCGCCGGCATTCTTGGCCTCGGACTCTACTTTTGGTTCAGCGGACGGGTCTGGTGCCGGTTCGCGTGTCCGCTCGCGGCGTTGATGCACATTTACGCCCGATTTTCGCGCTTCCGCATTTTCCCGGACAAGAAGAAATGCATCTCGTGCAATGTCTGCACGAGCGTCTGCCATCAAGGCATCGATGTGATGAGCTTTGCCAACAAAGGCATACCGATGGCCGATCCCCAGTGTGTGCGCTGTTCGGCCTGCGTGCAGGAGTGTCCGACCGGTGTGCTCTCGTTCGGGCGCTACGGCGGCCCTGGCGGCGAGGAAATCCTGCTCGACCGGCTGCCCGCCTCGCCCGTCATCCTGCGGGAGCAGTCCCACGCCAAATGACCGATGTCTGGATCGATACCGATCCGTCCATCGGTATTCCTTTCCACGAGGCCGATGACGGTTTTGCGTTGATCCAGGCGTTCCACAGCCCGGAACTCCGCATTCGGGGGATCAGCACCACATACGGAAACGCCGGGCTGGCGACCACGACACGGATCACGCGGGAGATGGTCGGGCTGTTCGGCCAGGAGGCGGGACTGACGGTGGAGCATGTGTTTTCCGGCGCAGCTTCCGCGCGTCAACTCGGCCATGCCACCGCCGCCACGCAAGCGTTGCGCGCCGCGTTGCAGGAACGCCCACTCACTTACCTGGCGCTCGCGCCGCTCACCAACCTGGCCACGCTGCTCATGCTGCACCCCGAGGAAGCCCAGCGCATTGAACGCGTAATCTTCGTCGGCGGCCGGTCGCCGGGGGTAAGGTTCCGCGCGGGCCGCTGGAACCCGTACGAGTTCACCGACGGCAACTTCCATAAGGACCATGCCGCCGCCGCGATCCTGCTCACCGTGGGACCCGCGTTGACGTTGGTTCCCGTGGAGTGCGCGCTCCAATTGCTTCTCACCCCAGCCGAGCTGGCGCGCATTGGCCGCGAAGGCGGCGCCGCAGGCCAGTACCTGGCCAGGAAAGCCCGGCTCTGGGTGAATCTGTGGAGGCTGTGCTTCGGCGTGAGCGGCGGAGTTGTTTTTGACTGCTTCGCCGTACTCGCCGCGACGCACCCGCAGTTGCTGGAAACCGACCGCCGGGGCGTCTCGATCGAGACTGACCTAACACTGGGTAGCACTACCAATCCGCGCCACGTCCACCTGCTCGCCCGAGTGGAAATGGGCGACAAACCCGTGCGTGATGTTCTCTATTGCCTAAATCCGCTATCCGGCGCCCGTGCTATGTTGCTGGAGCGCCTGATCGGCAGGAGCAGTCACTGATGGACACTCGGATTACTTTCCCTCTCACACCAGTGCGCCGCCGCAACTGCTGCCGGCTCCGGCGGTGCAGGCGAAGCAATGGTCGCCGGTGAGGATCTCACGATTCTCCACCTGAGCCGGGTCGATGTCCCACAAGGAAAGTCCCCGGTCTCCCTCCCGCCATTGTAACTTGAGCATCTGGTTGAAGTCGCAATCGAAGACCTCACCCGTCCAACTGACATTGATGGTATCCCGGCACATGAGCCCTGCGACAGCGTGCGGATTGAACGATTCCACCAGCAAATCCAGGTAGGACTGGAGTTGCCCATTATTGCGCAAGTAGGAAGCAAAGCGGCTCACGGGCACGTTGGTAATCGTGTAGAGCTTGTGGAAAACGATGCCGAAGTGGGCCCACAGCTCCCGTTTGTAGTCCGCCTCCAGCTCGGCTTGCGGCCCGGGGAGGGAACCGCCGAGCGGATTGTAGACCAGGTTGAGCGGCAAAGACTCTTCCCGCCCGTAGCCAAGGCGGTTCAGGAGTTGGAGCGCCTTGATGCTGGCGTCGAATACGCCGTCGCCCCTTTGGGCGTCCACGTTGGCGGGTGAATAACACGGCATCGAGGCGACAATCTCGACGCGATGCTCGGCCAGGAACTCGGCCAGGCCGTCCTGCGCCGGGTCGAGCAGGATCGTCAGGTTGCAGCGATCCATGACATGCCGGGCCGGCGTCATCGCCGCGAGCCGCTCCACGAAGTACCGGAAATCCGGAATCATCTCCGGCGCACCGCCGGTGAGGTCGACGACCGAAATGTCCGTTTGCTCCAGCCAAAATAAAATGCGGTCGACGGTTTCGCGGGTCATGATCTCCTTGCGTTTGGGGCCGGCGTTCACGTGGCAGTGAGCGCAGGTGAGATTGCACAGCTTGCCCACGTTGATCTGCAGCACACGCGTCCGCGTATGGCGTAACGGCAATTGGTGCGCGTCAAGGGTAGCGGCGAAACGGGTCATCGGAACAAGGTCGAAAGATGGCCTTGGCGGGGCCAACAAGCAATCCGCGTGTAATCGGCCCGTGGACGCAGCAACGATGGCGGCGCCGGGTGCTTTTTCCGGTATGCGTGCGTCCGCCCGGCCTCGAGGCGCGGACACCCTCGTGCTGACCGTGACTTTCCTTTAACTTGCCTTCGATCCATGCGAAGCTCCGCTACACCTTTGCCCCGCGCGCCTATGCTGGCACCGGGGCTCGCCGAACCATCATGAGAAGGACCTTCTTGGCCGCTGCGGTTACGCTGCTGCTTGCTGCAGTTTGCCGGGCCGATACGTGGACGGAAGACTACAGCCAACTGCTCGGGAAATACGTAACGCCCAGCGGCGTCAAGTATGCCGACTGGCACAATAACGCCGCGGATCTGGCAACACTCAAGAAGGTGGTCGGCGCCATCGCCCAGGAGAAACCCGCCGGTGGCCGGGACGAAAAGCTCGCGTTCTACATCAACGCCTACAATGCCAACATCCTGGAGGGCGTCATGGAGAAATATCCCATCCAGAGCGTGCGCGATATCGCCTTGCTCTTCGGTTTCTTCACGCAGAACCGCATCACGGTCGCCGGTGAAAAGATGAGCTTCAATCATCTAGAAAAGGACATCATTCACGGGTTGGGTGAGCCACGGATGCACTTCGTGCTCAATTGCGCGAGCGCGAGTTGCCCGCCACTGCTGAACAAGGCCTACACCCCTGGCAAGCTCGACGGCGAGATGGACGTGCAAACGACGGCCTTTCTGAACGGCAACCCCAAGGGCGTGAGCGTCTCGAACGGCGGCCACGATGCGGCTGTGTCGAAGATTTTCGATTGGAACGCAGGTGATTTCCAGGGAACGGACGGTGTGCCCGGATTCATCAATCGTTATCGCAAGCCGCCCTTGCCAAAAGACGTCAAGATCACTTATCAGGATTACGACTGGAGCCTCAATGCTGCCAACTAACATCACGCCCGCGGTTCGCGGCAGCGGTAGCCGGTGGCGCGCGCGCTGGCAAGCCTTTCGTCGTCCGATTGCCGGCGAGAAGGCCGAACTGTTGCGCACACGTTGGGCCTCCCTGCCGGCCGAACTGCGTACGTCCAACCAGATCAGCGGCCGTCATCTGACTCATTGCGGCTTTACGACGGGCGCGAGCTACTGCTCGTTCCATTGCACGCACTGTTATCTGCCGCGCAACGCCAACCAGGTGCCCATCCCATCCCTGGCGCAGATGAAGGAACAGATCGACGCGAACCGGCGCTTCCAGGGGCCCGGCGGTGGATTGCAGCTCACGGGCGGCGATGTCGCGGACGCCTATTGGCGCAGCGGCCGGCAAGATGAGTTGGTCGAGATCGTGCAATACGCGATCAAGGTAGGCCTCGTGCCCATGCTCATGACGCACGGCCAGACGCTCATCGAGCACCCGGAATTTCTGGAGAAACTGATGGTCGAGGGCGGGCTGAGGCAGGTCGCCGTGCACATCGACATGACCCAGGCCGGGCGGCACGGCTATCCCATCAACCGGATCAAGAGCGAGGCCGGTCTGCATCCTGTCCGCGACGCTTTCACCAAGCTCGGGCTCGACCTGCGGGAGAAAACTCAGCTGCCGCTGGAATTTGCCCATAACTGCACGGTCACCGGCCGCAACGTAGCGTTCGTGCCGGAGATCGTTCGCTGGGCGCTGGAGAAGCCGGAACGCACGTATCTTTGGCGTCTGTTCTCGTTCCAACCGGAAGCGGACACAGGCAGGACGCTGTTTTCCGAAACGCCCGCCACGCCTGCGGCGGCCTGGCAAAAACTCTGCGAAGGCACGGGCCTGCCGCTGGAGCGGGAGTTCTCCATCTTCGGGCATCCGGATTGCAACTCGTGGTCCCCGCTGCTCGTCTCGCGCCGCACCGGCCAATACATGGTTTTCCCGCCGCAGGATGCGCGCACCAAGGCGCTGTACGAGGAGTTGCTCGCCAGTGTGGGCGGCGTTTCCTTTGTCTCCGATGATGCGCACACGACTCCCTGGCGTCTCCTGGGCATTCTCTGGCAAAACCCGCTGCTCATCAGCCGCCTCCTGGCGCATGTTGGGCGGCTGCTGGCCAGCGGCAGGATTCCGTGGGAGTTCGTTGGCGCTCTGCTGGCCGGGCAGGCGCATACGGTAGGTTTCGGTATCCACAACTTCATGGACGCCGCGCAGGTCGCCGACGCTCCCCATGATGCCAAGATTCAGGCGCGGCTGGATGCGTGCGTGTTCAAGGGAGCGGTCAAGAACCGCCAGAACGGCGAGTGGGAAGCAATTCCCATGTGCGCCATGAATCAGCAACGCTGGAGCGACGTGTACGAGGAGCGTTTGCAAGATCCGACGCTCGCGCGTGAGCCCCAGGCCGTGGTACGCCGCACAACGGATTCCGACGAATTGGAGTTGGAGCGACTGGGAGCGGATCAGCGGTCGGGTATACTCCATTGAGGGCAAAGGTCGCAGGTTCAGGCAACATCAGCATCATTGTCCCGTGCTGGCGCAATGACGCCATTCCCGCGGGAACGGCGGAACAATGGCTCGAGCATGGCGCGGTTCGGGAGGTCCTCGTTGCTGCCGTGAATCGGACGGAGAGCGGGCGCGCCCGCAAGGATTTACGCGTGGTCCAATGCTCCCGGCCCGGACGTGGCAACCAGATGAACGAAGCCGCGCGCCTTGCCACGGGCGACATCCTGTTGTTCCAACACGCGGACACCGAGCTGACCGGCGCGCACGTTGAAAGTTTGCGTCAAGCGATGGATAACGCCGCGTTGGCGGGAGGCGCCTTCCGGCGGCAATTCGACGAGCGGCATCCGCATCTGCGTTGGCTCGAGCCTTGGGAAGCGCTGCGGTGTCGCTACTGGGGGCCGCTCTTTGGAGATCAGTCGATCTTCGTGCGGCGCACCGTCTTTGAAGCTTTGCACGGCTTCGCGGACATGCCGCTCATGGAGGACGTGGAGTTTTCGTGCCGCTTGCGCCGATCTGAGCGCGTGGCGATTCTCGATCCAGCCATCCGCACCTCGGCCCGCAAACACCTCCAGCAGGGATGCTGGCGCACGACCATCCGGAACGGTCTTATGCTGCTCATGTACGTCTTGGGTGCATCGCCCGAGCGTCTCCACGCGCGCTATTACCGCCAGCAAAGCTCCAGCCCAAGGTAAGAGCGCTTCCTACGCTGTCGGAGGCGGTGGCGGCTTCGTCGATCGGGCCGAGTTCCTTGAGGTGGGCGGCGATGGCGTCGATGGGCAGATCAGCGATTGCGTGCATATACTTAACCTTGCATATACTCGTGCAAGCACGTGACTGCTTCTCCCTTGATCCAAATCTACCGGTGTCTCTGTGATGAAACGCGCCTGCGGATCGTTCACTTGTTGACCAAAGGTCCACTCTGCGTTTGCCATTTCCAGACGATATTGCAGCTGCCGCAGGTGGCGATCTCCAAGCACTTGGCCTACTTGCGTGAGCACGGTCTGGCCGAGGCCACGCGGCACGAGCAGTGGATGATCTACTCCCTGCCGGGGAAACCTTCGAAGGAACTCGATTTGCAACTGGGCTGCCTGCAGGACTGCGCTCAAACGCACGCCGTCTTTCGGGGCGACTTGAAGCGGCTCTCCGACATTGAGGGCGAGTGCTGCTGGATTGGAAGCGTGTTGCCCACGTTCTCCGTCACCAAAAAGAGAGACGTGAAAGCTGCCAAATGAAGCCTGCTCCCACCGACAGAGAACGCCGCTTACCCTTCCTGGACCGCTACCTGACGCTGTGGATCTTCCTGGCCATGCTGGTCGGCGTGGCCATCGGCAATGTTGCTCCGGCCCTCACGCACGCCATCACCAGCCTAAGGATCGGCACTACCTCCATTCCCATTGCCGTCGGCCTCATCCTGATGATGTACCCGCCACTGGCGAAGGTGCGCTACGAGGAAATGGGCGACGTGTTCCGGGACAAGAAGGTTCTGGGCCTCTCCTTTCTGCAAAATTGGTTGATCGGCCCGATGTTGATGTTCGTCCTGGCCATCACCTTCTTGCGGGATCGCCCCGACTACATGACGGGCCTTATTCTTATTGGCCTCGCCCGCTGTATCGCGATGGTCATTGTCTGGAGCGATTTGGCGAAAGGCAGCAGCGAATATTGCGCGGGCCTCGTGGCCTTCAACTCGGTCTTCCAGGTGCTTTTCTACGCGCCGCTCGCTTACCTGTTTCTCAAGGTGCTGCCGCCCGCGCTAGGCATCCACTTCGGCAACGTGGACCTTTCCAAGCTGACGATGAGCAGCGTGGCACAGAGCGTTTTTATCTACTTGGGCGTGCCGTTCCTCGCGGGACTTGCCACCCGCTTTGGTTTGCTGCGCTTAAAGGAGCGGCAATGGTACGAACACGAGTTCATCCCGCGCCTCTCGCCGCTGACGCTCGTGGCTCTGCTTTTCACCATCGTGGTCATGTTCTCGCTCAAAGGACAGGAAATGGTCCGCATCCCCTTGGACGTGCTGCGGGTGGCCCTGCCGCTGTGCATCTATTTCCTGGTGATGTTCTTCCTGTCCTTCTTTATGAGCCGCCGTTTGGGCACGGATTACGAACGGTCGGCCACCTTGGCGTTCACAGCGGGCAGCAACAACTTCGAGTTGGCGATTGCCGTCGCCGTGGCCGTATTCGGCCTGAACTCCGGGGCGGCCTTCGCAGCCGTGATCGGGCCGCTCGTGGAAGTGCCCGTGTTGATCTTGCTCGTCGGCGTGGCCCTGCGGCTCAAGGGCCGCTTCTTCGCCCCGCCTGTGGTTCCAAGTCCTCTCCCTCAACCCCTCTGATAAATATGCACAAACGAAAGGTTCTCTTCATCTGCTCACACAACAGCGCGCGTAGCCAGATGGCGCAAGGCTGGCTCAACCACTTGGCGGGGGACCGCTTTGAAGCCGAGAGTGCCGGCTTCGAGGCAGGTACGATCAAATCAGCGGCGGTGCAGGCGATGGCCGAAGTTGGCATCGACATCGCCCACCACACAGCGAAAGCCTCCCTGGACCTTTTCGGCCAAGGCCGCCATTTCGGCTACATCATCAACGTCTGCGATAAGGAAAGCACGTTGGAGCGGTGCCCGACCCATCCCGGTTTTGGCTCCGAGCGGCTGGATTGGAGTTTCCCCGCGCCAACGCTACCCGACGACGCTTCGGAAGGGGCCAAGTTGGAGAAGATGCTGGTGCTCCGCGACACCCTGCGCGAGAAGATCGAGTCGTGGCTGGCGGCGGCTTTTTGACCCTCTACTTGCATGGATACGCCGCGTACTAAGGTCCTCATCAATGGGTTTGGTCGCATCGGTCGGCTGGCTCTGCGCGCAGGCTGGAACCGCCCGGAACTGCACTTCGTTGGCATCAACGAAATCAAGGGCGGGACCAAGAGCGCCGCGCACCTCCTGGAGTTCGACAGCGTGCAGGGACGCTGGTCGGGCCACGAGATTTTCGGCTGTGAGGAAAGCCTCTCTATTGACGGCAAACACCTGACTTTCAGTGAGGCAGCAAAACCTGCGGACCTGGATTTGACCGGGGTTGATGTGGTCCTTGAAAGCACGGGCAAATTCCGAACGCCGGAAACCCTGGACGCCTATTTCACCGGGGGAGCCAAAAAGGTGATTGTGGCTGCGCCCGTCAAAGACCCGAGCGCTCTTAACGTGGTCATGGGAGTCAACGATTATCTCTATGATCCAGCTCGGCACCGTATCGTTACCGCCGCGTCGTGCACGACGAATTGCCTGGCTCCAGTGGTCAAGGTCATTCACGAGAGCATGGGCATTCGGCACGGCGTTATCACTACGATCCACGATGCGACGAACACGCAATCTGTGGTGGACGCGCCGCACAATGACCTGCGCCGGGCACGAGCGGCTGGACTGTCTCTCATTCCGACTTCCACTGGGTCGGCCACGGCCATCGGTTTGATCTACCCGGAATTGAACGGCAAGCTCAACGGCTTGGCCATTCGCGTGGGACTGTTTAACGCTTCACTGACAGACTGCGTATTTGAGGTTCAACGGCCTACATCTATCGAGGAAGTCAACGCGGCGCTCAAGATCGCAGCCGAAGGGCCTCTCGCAGGTATTCTGGGCTACGAGGAGCGCCCGCTAGTTTCCGTCGATTACAAGGGCGATCCGCGTTCATCCATCGTGGACGCCCTCTCGACGATGGTCGTCGACGGAACACAGGTGAAGGTGCTGGCTTGGTATGACAACGAGTGGGGATATAGCAACCGCTTCGTAGAATTGGCCGCTAAGGTCGGAGCTAGCTTGAAAGGGCCGCCACCGTGAACGCGGGCCTGCGAAATTACTCCTTGGTGACGGGTGCCTATTGGGGCCAGACACTGAGCGACGGCGCATTGCGGATGCTGGTGTTGCTGCACTTCAACCGCCTAGGATACACGCCGCTCCAAATTGCATCCTTATTCCTGTTTTATGAGTTCTTCGGGATCGTCACTAATCTCGTGGGTGGTTGGATCGCTGCCCGTCTTGGACTGAAGGTCACGCTTTTCGCTGGCTTGACGGTGCAGATCGTTGCGCTGTCGATGCTCGCGCTGCTCGACTCTGCATGGCCTGCGGCACTTGCCGTCGCCTACGTAATGGCTTCACAGGCGCTGAGCGGAATCGCGAAGGATTTGACGAAGATGAGCAGCAAGAGCGCCATCAAGGCAGTCGTACCAGTGGATGCAAAAGAAGGCTCGCTGTATAAGTGGGTTGCCATTCTGACTGGCAGCAAGAACGCGCTCAAGGGAGTTGGCTTCTTTCTGGGCGGCGCGCTCCTGGCTTGGCTCGGTTTTCCGATGGCACTTTGGACGATGGCCGGCGCACTGACGCTAACGCTGCTCGGCTGCGTCCTGGCTTTGCCATCCGAGATCGGCCGCGCAAAAGAAAAGGTCGGCTTCGCAGGAATGTTCTCGATGAGTCGTGCGGTCAACGTCCTGTCGGCAGCGCGCTTTTTCCTTTTCGGTGCGCGGGATGTTTGGTTCGTGGTGGGTTTGCCGGTCTTCCTGGCTGACCGGCTGGGCTGGAATTTTTATCAGGTCGGCGGCTTCCTCGCGGCTTGGGTCATTGGCTACGGCTTCGTCCAAGCAAGCGCCCCGGCGCTCACCCGTGGACGGGACCGAACCCAATCGCCGGGGGGTCCCGCTGCGGTATTCTGGACATTTCTGCTGGCTGGAGTCCCGGCGTTTATGGCACTTGCGCTTTGGAAGCTCGGAAATCCGGCCACCGTGATCATCGTCGGCCTGACGGTATTCGGCATCATCTTTGCCATCAACTCGGCGGTTCACAGCTACTTGATTCTTTCCTACTCGGATGGAGACAAGGTGGCGCTGAACGTCGGGTATTACTATATGGCCAATGCAGGCGGAAGGTTGGCGGGAACGGTGCTTTCTGGCTGGCTCTTTCAACTCGCAGGCTTGCGAGGTTGTCTCTGGACTTCGTCGGCGATGGCGCTGCTTGCCGGCACCATTTCGCTGCTGCTCCCCAAGAACGGGGTGGTCCCGCCTGCTCGGGCAAGCGTCCGAGGCGAAGTGGTGGAAGCGTAGAAAAGGACGATGCTAACGAACCCGCTATTCTGATCAAAATCGTTTCAAGATCGTGGACGAAGCGGAAGACGATCGCGTTAACTTTACTGAAATGCCTTTTCCAGAACACGCCGAACCAGACGAACTGCCCTTAATCTGTCGGCTTCTAGCTGCGTGCGAGTTGCCGTACGAAGACCTAAAAGCCGAGCATCTCGTCAATTTCCTCGTATTGAGACTTGGCTCCTTGGTCAGCGATCCAGAAACCGGAAAGAGCAAAGAGCAGCTTCTTGGAGTGATTGGCCTGGAACCGTTTGGCCGGGACGGGTTGCTGCGTTCTCTTGCTGTTGCTTCGGCCTACCGAGGTCAATGTCTGGGCGAGTTGCTGGTTAGTCAGCTTGAGGCGAGCGCCCGGCAGGGCGGGATTGAGCGTCTGTTCATTCTCACCACGACAGCGCCGGAGTTCTTCCGGCAGCTCGGGTACGAAGTGACGCAACGGGATGCCGCACCCGAACCCATCCGCCAATCCACGGAGTTTCAGAGTCTTTGCCCGGCGAGCGCGGTCTGCCTGAGCAAGCGGCTTTGAAGCGTTGCAATTCGACGTGATTTTCTGCGTCCTTTTGGTCTGTGCTCCGTCTTCCTGGTTGAAAGCTGCGAAATGAAACCCGACCAACTGCTCGAATCGGCCTGGAAGAACTTGCGCGGGGAACTGCGCGGTTTCCTCCTGGGTCAGGTCGGAGAACCGGCTATCGCCGACGATCTGCTTCAAGATGTGTTTCTAAAGCTCTACCGCCGAGGCGGCGGCTTGCAGGAGAAAGAATCACCGCGAGCCTGGCTCTACCAGGTCGCTCGGAATGCCGTCATCGACCACTGGCGGCGCCGGCGCGAAACCACGGAAGTGACGGACGACTTCGCTCACAACGAGATGCCCACAGACGAAAGCATCCGAGCAACGCTGGCTCCCTGTCTACGCCCAATGATCGAGAGTCTTCCCGCCATGCACGCTGGTGCCCTGACGCTAACGCAGCTTGAGGAAATTCCACAAGTGGAGGCGGCGCAAAGGCTCGGGCTTACGTTGACCGCGCTTAAGTCTTGCGTACGACGCGGTCGTGCTCTGCTCAAGGAAACGCTCCTGCAATGTTGTGAGTTCGAGGTTTCGACTGCGGGGCGTGTGCTTGATTACTGGCCTCGGCAAGCCTGCTGCGCAGATTCTCATATTTCCGCAAAATCCAATTGAACCAACAACCACCAACCGAACTCAGATTATGGCAACAGACACTCTCCACCAATCCGACACCATACGAGATGCCGTGCGTCAGAGCTACGGCTCCCTGGCGCGCAAAGACGACGAAGCAGCACAGGACGGCTGCTGTGGCGGTTCGGCCCCGGCCACGGCCGGCGCGTGTTGCGGCGGCACGGTGACGACTGCGGATTACTCGACCGCTCTGGGATACTCGGCCGAGGAGCAGGCCGCGGTTCCCGCTGGTGCAAATCTCGGACTTGGCTGTGGTAATCCTATCGCAGCCGCTGGACTGCGACCCGGACATGTTGTGTTGGATCTGGGCAGCGGCGCGGGTTTCGACTGCTTCCTGGCGGCGGCTGAAGTCGGACCTTCCGGCAGAGTGATCGGCGTAGACATGACCGGCGACATGCTCGCAAAAGCGCGGCGCACTGCCGAGAAGGGGAACTATTCCAATGTGGAATTTCGCCTGGGTGAAATTGAACACTTGCCCCTCGCCGACGCGAGCGTCGACGTCATTATCTCCAATTGCGTTATCAATCTCTCCCCGGACAAGGCGCAAGTGTTTCGGGAGGCGTACCGGGTTCTAAAGCCCGGCGGCAGGCTATGCATCTCCGATGTCGTTACCGGCGCTCCGCTTCCCGAAGAAGTGCGGCAAGACTTGGCGCTTCACTGCGGCTGCTTGGCTGGCGCGTCTATTGTGGGTGAATTGCGAGAAGCGATCGAAGCGGCTGGTTTTTCGCTTGTCCGAATCGAGCCCAAGGATCAGAGCCGCGAGTTCATCAGAGAATGGGCTCCGGGCTTGCAACTCGATGACGCGGTCGCTTCCGCACTCATCGAAGGGACAAAATCATAGCAAGCATCCACGGTGCTTGATGGTTTGATGCTGTGCTCAGGACGTGTTGGGCGACTCGCCGTCGCCCAGCGTCTGCCTGCGCGCTCCTACCGGCAGTGAAGCTCCAACTCAAGGTAGGAACGGCACTTGAAGACATGCTAACGCTTCTGAGGCAAGCTCACGCTCCGGTGTGAGCACGGCCCGCCGGCTCGTTTCCAGAAGTGCGGCTTTGCGCGCTTGGCCGACGCGGAGTGTCGGAATCTGGGCGACGCCGAGCAGCCGCCGCATGATCTCCACGCCGGCATGCTGCCGCGCCAACTCGTGGGAGAAGGGCCGGCCGCCGGCGGCAGCGTAGCTTGCGAAGATACTCTCCGCCCTCGGGCCGCCGGCGCCGCTCAGGAGCAAATGAGCGGCCAGGACGCCCAGGTCAAACTCGGCGTCCAGGCAAAAACAAAACTCGGGGTCGATCACTTTGACTCCCGCGCTCGTCCGCAGAAAACTTCCCGGGAAGAAGTCGCCGTGGATGAGCACAGAACCTGTGCCGTGCAGATACCTGCGGCCGAGTGCGGTCACCGCCGCGACGTAGGCCGTATCCTGTTTGAAGCGTTTAGCCAGCGCCTGCAAGCCGGGCGTGCCCGTGTACACATCCAGATCCAACCCGTTATCCAGCCGGAGCGGCAGCGCGAAGATATGTTCGTGATTGAGCGCCCGCATTTCCGGATTGCGGAACTCGTCTCGTTCCGGACCGCTGAGGATTAGTCCATGCAGCGCCGCCAGGTACGCCGTTAACTCACTTAGGACTGTCCGGCTCAGCGTCAATTCTCCCGCATAGATGGGAAAGTAGTCGCTGGCGGCGCCGAGGTCCTCCAGGGCCAGCGTGCGTGCCTGCGGTTCGCTCCAGAGCAAGCGCGGCATGCGTCCCGCCACCGCGGAGGCGGAGGCAATCCGGCGATAAAACTGCGCTTCCGTCAAAGCGCGATCGAATGGCGCCCGGACGCTGGGATACTTCTCCAGCCAAGGCCGCGATTGCTTGAGAATGAACGCGCCGGCATCCGTCTTCACCCGGATCGTGCAATTCATATTTCCCTCGCCGGCTTTCTCCGCGCCGAGGAGCGAACTGCCGTCGGCTAAACGATCCACCGAGCGCAAGTACGCTTCAAGTGACGGCAGGTCGCCCGCATCGAGGAAGTAGATCGATCCGACCTCAGCCTGGAAGTCAGCCCTTGCACTCATCGTTCGTCGATATGGGTAACGGCCTCCGGCGGAATTTCGAGCGAGACCGGTTGATCAACCCGATAGCCGTTATCATGAGCGACTTGTACGTTTAGCTCTGGGCCGGCATCCAACCGCACGGTGATCACCCGATGGGATCCCGCGAATGTGGTTCGTCGCACCAGCCCTCCCAACGGGCCAGCCTCACGCAGCCGAAGTTTGTCCGGCCAGAGCAGCACGCATCCATCCAAGCCGCAGCGCCGGGCGGTCTCCGCTTCCAGAACGTTGTGATGACCGAGGAACCTGGCGACGGTAGCGCTACGCGGCTGCCGATAAACGTCTTCGGGCGTACCCACCTGCAAGATCCCACCCTGATGCAGGACGGCCAATCGATCGCCTAGTGCGAGCGCCTCATCACGGTCGTGCGTGACCAGGATTGTCGTGATTTCCAAGCGTTGTTGCAGCTCGCGTAACTCCTCTCGCAGCCGCTCGCGCAAAGTGCGGTCAAGGTTCGCAAACGGTTCATCGAGCATGAGCAGATCAGGCCCAAATGCCAGTGCCCGCGCCAGCGCCACGCGTTGCTGCTGGCCACCGGAAAGCTGCGCCGGCAGTCGCTCAAACTCGGCAGGCGTTAGACCAACCCAGCCGAGCATCTCCCTAGCCTTCGCGTCACGCTCTAGCCTGCTCATCCCTTGCACTCGCAGACCAAACGCGACGTTTTCCAAAGCAGCCAAATGGGGAAACAGCGCATAGTTTTGAAACACCATTCCCATCTTCCGTTTCTCGGGGGCCAAATTGGTGATCTCACGTCCATGCATCCAGACCCGGCCCGCGTCGGGCGCACGGTATCCGCCGATCAGACGCAGCAACGTGGATTTGCCGGAGCCGCTGGGTCCCAGCAGGCAGAAGAACTCACCCGGAGAAAGCTCCAGCGAGATATCGTCGACGACCCGCGCGCCACCGCCGGGAAAAGCGAACCCCAAATGCTCCAGGCGCAGAGAAATCATGCCCTGGCTTCCCGCGACCGCCGGTCAGAAGCAGCGTTGGTCACAAATTCCAGACGAACGCCAACTCGAAGCCGTCGGCAAAGATCGACGTATCGCCTTTTCGGTTGACCACGTTCCACCGCACGTATTCGACGTAGAGATCCACATTCTTGGTCAGCTGAATCGACAGCCCGGGATCGAAGATCCACTGATGTCCGCTCGGATTGTGGTCGAATTCCTCCGAGTAATCGACGTGCGCGATGACGGGCCCGTACTGGTAGCGGATGCCCTCGCTGATGCTGTTTTGCCGGTTGCTGGGGCCGCCCGAGACGTAACGGGTGGGCGTCAGCACGCCGTGAGAATCGATATACTGCGCCCAGATGTCGAAATTCTTGTAGGTCAGCGTGAAGTCACCGTCCCACGCTTTCTGGTGGTCCGAGACGTCGCGATCCCTGTTCCCTTCGAGTTTACGAATGAAAGCGCCGGTGCCGACGGCCAGTTTCAAATCATCGGTGATTTTCCAGGTCGGTCCAGCGCGCAGCATGAAAGTGTTGCGCTCCCGCTCTCCCCGGGTGGCCGCGGCCGAGGCATCCACCAACCCGCCGCTGACATGGTCACTACGCAGATAATATTGCGCCGCCGTGTCGATTGTCACCCGGTCTGAAACCTTCCAGGCGTTATCCCAATCAATCCCGTACGAGGGATTGAAGCGATATTCATCAAAGTAGGAAACACCTTCCCACCAACTGTTATCCCACGGGATACAAAACTCCTGCACGATCTGGCCCACCTTGAAAGTGCCCAGCCCGGTCTTCGCGTACAGGTAGGTTTCGTAGGTCCATAGTGTGTCGTTGTAAAAGGCGCGCAGTTTCTCGCCCCCGTCCCGGATGCGCCCTTCAAAATGCAGGCCGACCTCGTGCACAAAGTTACCGGCCGGCAGGGTGTAGGAAGGATCGAAGTCCAGGAAATAGTAGTAAGTGCCGCGTTCGCCGGGCACGCCATAGCCGTGACCATAGACATGCTCGCTGCGGTCCAGGTTAAACCAATTCTGGGCGCCGATCGTGATGGGAATATTATGCGCCTTCTTCCAGGCCTCGAAGTGCTCGTAGGTGGAGTCGATCGCATTGTCGCGCCCCAGCAGGAAACCGTCCACCGTATCGTAGTCGCCGAGGGAAGTGCCGGTGGGCACCGGTTGGGCGGGCGTGCCGATGGCGGCGGCGGGATTTGCCCGGGCGGATAGAGAGGCGAATCCGCCAACGAGACAGCAAACGGCAGGAAGGAGAAGGCTGGTGCGGCGCATGGCTGGATGTATTCCGTGTGATAGAGGTTTTCGGCTGAAGGGGTCAACGCGATTCCGCTGTCTTCCGCCCTGCAAGCGCCGCCGGATGCAGCCTGCCGGGAAAATGTTAGCGGCTTGGGCGTCGTGCTTTGAAGATTGCGCGCGGCGGCACAATCGATAGCCTGCCGGGATGGACGCTTCGCCGCCCGGTCCCGCGTGTTTGCCCGCCGTAGGTCTGCCGAAGCCGCCCGCTCGGTACGAGGGCGGAGATATCACGCGGCTGGCGATTCTAGGCGGTGCCTATGGCAATGTGCCCGCCCTCGAAGCCTGCCTACAACACGCCCGATGCGCCGGTTGTGACGCCTTTGCCTTCCTGGGCGATGCGACTGGCTTTTGCGGTCATAGCGACGAGACGATTCAGATGATCCGGCAAAGTTGCTCCATCCTCGTGGCGGGCAATTACGAGCAAAAGGCGGCGGCTCGGGAAGAAGACTGCGGCTGCAACTACGCCGATGACGAGGACAACCACTACGGCAGCGTGGCGCACCGTTGGGCGATGCGTTCACTGAGCGACGCCAACCGCATCTGGGTCAGTACCTGGCCGGATCTGGCTTTGCTCGAAACTGTCGGCGGCCCGCTTCTGCTCTGCCATGGCAGCCCGGCGCGGACTAATGAGTTCCTCTACGAGTCGCAACTCGACGACGCGACGTTGGAGGGTTGGCTGGATCAATTTGGCGCGGTCGGCCTGCTTTGTACGCACTCCGGTTTTCCTTGGACACGGCATCTGCCCAAGCTCCGCTTTGCCGCCAATTGCGGTGTCTGCGGCAAGCCCGATCACGACTGCGACCCGGCGGTGCATTATGCCACCGTGGAACTGCGGCTGGGAACGGCGCCGGCGGTGCACATCGCCCGCGTGGCATATGACCATGTCCGTTGGGCGAACCAGCTTGCCGGCGAGGGGGTGGACGAGATTTTCACCACGTCACTGCGGACTGGGGCGTGGACCTGCGGCCTCCGCAGCCTGCCGCCCGAGGAACGCGCCCGGGGTGGCGCTTGCTGCGCGGAGAGCGTTCTGGCCGGCGCCCGGCAAGCAGCTTTCAGCGATGTGGACGCATCCAAACCCTGCTGTGCGGCGGAAGCGAAATAGCGTTGTCATCTCACAAACCGTCTTGGAAATCCAAACAACTCATGAACAATCCAAAGCTCGCCGGACCTTTCTGCTGCCTCTTGCTCCTGGCTGGCAGCTCTCTGGCGGCGGACCCCAAGGTCGTTATCCAATATGATTGCATTCCTAATTACGCGAACTGGGGCGGCGTCACCGCGGAATACTTCCAGGAAACGGGTGTCCGGGTGCCGCCGGACATGAAAGGAAGCTCGGTGGCCATGGCAGCGCTGGAAGCCGAAGCGGCCAACCCGCAGGCAGATTTGGCGTACTATTCCGGGGCGATTGGCTATGCGGCGACCGTCAAGGGATTGCACCAGGCTTACAAACCCGCGGGGTTCGACAAAATCCCGGCGGGCCTCAAAGATCCGGAGGGAAAATGGTGGACGGTGCATACCAGCTTCGATCGCCATTCTGGTCAACACGACTGCTCTCAAAGGAATGCCGGTGCCGCAATCTTTCGCGGACCTGCTCAAACCCGGCTACAAGGGGATGATTGCTTACGACGATCCCACCTGGGGCGGCACCAGCTACACCTTTGTGGACGGGATCAATGCCGTCCTCGGCGGCGGCCCAGACCTGAACAAGGGCTTCGAGTACTTGAAAAAGCTTGACGCCAACGTCGTCACCTATCCTCGCGACAACATCTATAACGATCTGTTACGCGGCGAGATTCCCGTCTGGATCAATGCCGATGGCAATGGCCTCAAAGCCAAGTACGTGGACAAAGCTCCTGTGGAGACGATCATTCCAGAGGAAGGGACTATTGCGATGCCGCTGGTGGTTGGCATGGTGAAAAACGATCCGCATCCGGAAGAGACGAAGAAGTATCTCGATTGGCTTCTGACGGATAAAGCCCAGGCGCTCTTCGCTGAAGCGTTTTTCCGGCCGGTTATGAAGGTCAATCTCGGACCTCAGCTCACCAAGGAATTCCTGCCCGATGCAGCGTACACTAAGACCGTGGTGTTACCGCTGGCCGACATGGCAGCCCAGGCCGACGCCGTCAAGGAACGCTGGACGAAGGAAATCCGCGGGACACGCTGAACGCAATTGAGCGAGCGGATACCATGGACAGAAGGCTTCGCGTCCTATTGGTTCTGCCCACGCTGATTGCCGTATTCGGGCTGCTGGTTTGGCCCTTGTGCGTGCTGGGCTATAAGAGTTGGCATCCCACCGGCGTCTTCAACTGGGCCAGTTATGCAGGGCTGCTCCATGATTCCAGCTATCTGGTTTCGCTGCTGCATTCCCTCCTCTTGAGCGTTTCGGTGGCGGCCGTATCTACGCTGCTGTCCCTTGCGCCGGCCTGGTTTCTGGCCCGATATGAGTTTTCGGGAAAGCGACTGGTGCGCGCGGCGTTCGCTCTGCCGGCCTCGCTCTCCGGCATTATGGTGGGATTTCTGGCCATCATCATGCTCGGCCGGGTGGGTTTCGTGCCGCAATTGACGGCGCGGTGGTTCGGAACTCCCTGGCTCGCCGGCGCAGCTTATCAGATGACAGGTCTGATTATTGCCTATCTCTACTTTGAGATTCCGCGCGGAGTGCTCTCGCTGGAGGCGTCCCTGAACAAGTTTGACTCGCAATGGATAGACGCCGCGGCTTCGCTGGGCGCGAGCAGTGCGCAGCGTTGGCGATGGGTGGTGCTGCCGCTGATCCGGCCCGCGTTATTTTCGGCGTTCGCTCTTACCTTTAGCGTTTCCTTGGGCTCGTTTGGCGTGGCACTGATCCTATCCCGGCGCTTCTCGGTCCTGCCACTGGAAATATTCTACCGGTTCACCGGGGTAGCCGACGCTCCGCGGGCGGCGGCTATGGCTGTCACGCTCGCACTGATTGCGCTGGCGGTGCAGTATGCTTTGCAGAGTAGCCGGCGGTGGATGAACCCATGAAGCGGCGCGGAAGAGGCGGCGTTTTTTGGCTATGGGCGAGTTGCACCTTGTTGATGCTAACCGTCGTGTTGGCGCCTTTCGTCGTCGTCGTCGCTGGCTCCATGCTGAACACCAGCTTTCTCGGCCTGTCCACCGAACAATGGGCCGGCGGTGCGGGGACATCGCTGGTGTCGTTTCATTGGTTCGGGTACGTCTGGGACTTATACCACGCATCGCTAGGGTTCAGTGTCCGCCTGGCCCTGCTGAGCACGCTCTTTTGCCTGATCCTTGGTGTCCCGGGCGGTTATGTCTTGGCGCTGGAGAATTTCCCTGCTCGCCGGCTGTTCGAGGCGATCGTCATGCTGCCACTCGCGTTGCCGGGGATCGTCTTGTCGATCGCATTGATCCAGGCTTATGCGGCTGTACGCGGTTCCTGGTGGCTGATCTTCGGCGGCCACTTGATCTACACCCTTCCGTTTATGGTACGAATCGTCATCAACGCGTTGCGCAGCTTCGACTGCACCGAACTCGATCTCTGTGCCCGTGGTTTGGGGGCAAATTTCCCCCAGCGCTTCGCCTGGATCGTTCTGCCGAATCTGCGGCGCGCGATGACCTCCGGCTGCCTGATGGTCTTCGCGGTCTCCTGGGGCGAATTCAACGTCAGCTACCTGCTGAATACCCCCCTGCACCAGACTTTTCCGGCCGCCCTATACGCCACCTACACGTCCAACAGCTTCCAGGTCGCCGGTGCCGCTACGACGATCTTCTTGTGCGGTGTGGTGCCAGCATTGCTGGCGATCCAGTTACTTGGGGCAGGGGTTCGCGCGGAAGTTGAGGGCGTCGTCTAAATTGTTTCCCTAGGGAGACGTCTTTCGGAGCGGTCGAGGAAGCCCAAGCGCGCAGCGCCACTACCGCTGCATCCATTGTGTTGACGAACTCGCCTGATTGATTCTAGATAAAGGCCCCCGCCAGACACACCTCACCCCACTGCGTCGAATAATGAAACTCAAGCCAGTCTCAACCTCTTTGCTCTCTTTCTTGCTCCCCGGTCTATTTCTTTGCGCTCAGCCCGCTTCGGCTGGGACGCCGTTGGCCGCGGTGGAGTTGAACTCACCCAAGGACGGAGATCATTTCGAGGTGACCAAGCCGCTCTTGTTCTGGAATTCCACCCCTGGAGCGCAAAACTACGAAATCTATGTCGACGACGCGAAGGCTGGTGCTACGCCTGCCGGCGCCGGACCCGTCTTGAATTTCGGGCTGACCACCCCATTGGCGCCAGGTGCGCATCACTGGATGGTCAAAGCCGTCGGGGCCGCGGGCGAGGCGAGTTCTTCCGCTCCTTCGACGTTCACGGTCGAGCCTCCGGGCCACTGGCCGGCGTGGACGATCGGACCTTTCGTCCGCTACGGCAAAAATCCGCTGGTTCGGCCGCAAAGCACGGGCTGGGAGGCGGTCAATACCTACAATCCCGGTGTCCTCTTCGATCACGGAAAATTTCGCATGCTCTATCGCGCCCAGGGACAGGTTAAAGATGCCCCTGGGATAAAGCCGGATCGGATCTCGCGGGTCGGCTACGCGGAGGGGGCGGACGGAGTCACCTTTGTCCGGAACCCGGAGCCGTTGATCGATGCGACGGAACCTTTTGAAACGAAATATGGCTGTGAAGATGCACGTTTCTTCAAGCGGGACGGGGTTTATTACACCTTTTACACCGGTAATAATCTCCGAGGCAGTATCTCGCTTTGCGAGGCGACTTCCACCGATGGCTTGAACTGGAAGAAATTGGGCCCGGTCGTGGATAGTACCAAGAACGGAGCGATGATCTGCGATCCCAACGGCACTCCGGTCCAGATCAACGGCAAGTTTGCCATGTTTGTCGGCAACTCCAAATTCGGCGTCTGTTATTCCGATGACCTGCTGAAGTGGAGTCCGGTGACTTATTTCGACATGAAACTCCCCGCGGACTGGGTCAGGCCTTATGAGCCATGTGTAGCCGTTGCCAACTATTCAGCCGCCCGCCCGGACGACGTCGTACTTTTTATTGCCGGTACATTGAACGGAAAAGGCAAGTGGTTCTATGGTATTTCCGAGACTCTGTTTTCCAAAGCTGACCTGACCCAGAAAGTTGATCAACTGGATGATTGCATTATGACCGCCCGCGAACCGTATGAAAGCGGCACCTTCAGGAACTGTCTTTGGATGAACTGCATCATCGAGCATAACAACCAGTGGATGATGTACTATGGTGCCGGCGACCGAAATGTCGGCCTGGCCACCGCACCCGTGGAGACCAAGAAATAGTTCGCAGTCTCAAGGCTCGAGGACCTTGCGAAGCCTCTCCTGTGGGCCACAACGCCCCAAGACCAGTTCTGTTTGGCACTAAACTGAGCCTGCAAGAGCCACCTCGCTCATGAGCGCGAGGACGTCGCGGTAAAAGGCGGCGCCCTTCTCGAAATCATCCACCGGGATCATCAACTGCGTGTTTTTTGCGTTGGCGAGTTCATCACGAGACGCTCTGACTACTTGGGCTTGATATAGTAGCCGGCAGCTTTCCACGTCCCATCTGCGGCCTTTTGGAAGGTCACGGTTTCCACGGCATATTTCAAGCCTGCAAACGACGTGTCAAATTGCGCCAGGATAAAATCGCCTTGGACTTTGCCGCTCATGCTGGGCAAATCGGTTTGGCGCGAAGCAGAAGCCAGCGTGCGCGCCGTGCATTCGCCCAAGGGTGTGCGAACTTGTTGCAGCGCCGCCACCCACTTGTCAGAAGTCAGCGCCTGTTGAAAGGAAGGCGCGGCGTCGGTCCAGCTTTGCGCGTATTTCCCTTGGTCGATCTCCTGCAGCCACCCAATCATGACTTGGTTGGCCGTCGCTTTCGGATCTTCGGTACTTTCACCGGCCCGGCTCGGGCGTAGAATGATTGCCATGGCCAGGATGAAGACGATAACGGTGGTTAACAGGTAGTGGTGCGATTTGTCTTGGTTGTATTTAATCATGGTGAGGCGTTTCTTGAGGTGACTGCTGGATTCGACAACGGCTAAAGCTGCAAACGGCGCCGGTTGGCCCTGGGTTTGCCTGAGGACGTGCAGCAGCGTTTCGCCATAGGCCACGCCCGACGCTGGTCCCAACCAAGCCAGCGCGGTCTCGTCGGCCGCTTCCTCGCAGAAACGGCTCCAGGCGCGCAAGGCCAAATGGGCGAGGGGATTAAACCAGTGCACTGCCAGTACCACGGTAAATAACCAGGCGGCCGGGATGTCCAGCGAGCGCCAGTGCGCCAGTTCATGCAAGAGAACGCTGCGTAATTGCTCGCGCGATAGCGCTGCCATCGCGTTCGCCGGCAAGAGGATGCGCGGGCGCAACCAGCCGAGCAAGACCGGCCCCGCCACATCGGCGGACACCACCAGCCCGATCGGCGCGGAGATGCCCGCCGTCGCCTTACAGTCCTCCAGCAACTCAAGCAGTGCCGGGTCGGTCGAGAGGCGCCCGCGACCCCAACGGCGAACCGCGGCCCGTGTCCGGAGTAAGACCGTGAGCAAGTAAGCCAGGCTCCCGCAGCCCAGCAGGAGCAAAGGCGGCGGGAACTTCGCCGCCGGCCGCGGGCTGGCCGCGAGCAGGTAGCCGGCGGAGACCCGCGCCAGGGCATCCATCTTCCCGGCCGGAACCCATCGGTCCCAGGTTTGTGTCACCGCGGCGGCCGCCGGTTTCGGCAGCAGCTTCGCGATAGGCAAAACGAGCAGAAAGGCACAAGGCACGAGCAGCCACCCGGCGCGGCGCGCGGAGGCGCTGACTCGCCTAGCCAGCCAACAGTCCAGCACCGCCATGAGGCCGAACAGCAGCGAGCCGCGAAACGTGAGATAGAAAAGCAGGCTCATCGCATCTTTTTGCTTTCCCGCAGGAGTTGCTCCAGGGAGGCGAGTTCCTTGGCGGTCAGTCGCCGCGATTGGACGAAATGCGAGAGCAACGGCGAGAGCGAGCCGTCGAAAACGCGCTTTAAAAAGGATTTGGCTTCGGTGGCGCGGCAATCGGCTTCGGTAACAGCCGGAGAATACAGGTAGGACTTGCCGGCGCGTTCGAACCGCAGGGCGCCCTTGCAGACCAAACGGTTGATCATGGTCTTGACCGTAGCCGGGCTTCGCTGGGGTCCCGCCAGCGCCTGAATAATGGTTTGCGCCAGGCAGGGAGACTTCTTCCACACGACCTTCATGACGTCCCATTCGGCCTCGGAAACACGCGGCACGCTCTTCATTTACATCTGTAATCGCATACGTCGATTACGGATGTAAACAACTATTTCGCGCTGGCGTTCTAAGCGGACCGTCCATGCCAGAATTCCACGCCCAAAGCCAGGACGATCGCCGCGCCGCCCACGGCGCAAACGCCCCACCAACCCGCCCAATGCCAGCAAAGCGCGCCGGCCAAGGAACCCAGCCCTCCGCCCACGAAGTAGCAAAACATGTATACCGTGTTCAAGCGGCTGCGCGCCGCCGGATCGATCCCGTAGATGCGAGTTTGATTGGACACATGACCGCTCTGCACTCCCAAATCCATCAAGATCACGCCGCCGATTAGTCCGGCGAGGTGTCGGCCGAACCAACCCATCAACAGGAAAGAAAGCAAAGTCAGCCATAACGCGATCCGGATGGTAAACCTCGGCCCGTGTTTGTCCGCCCACTGGCCGACGCTCGGCGCCGCCACCGCACCCAATGCCCCCACCAAGCCGAACAGCCCTGCTGCCGCGCTCGGGTTGGCGAACTGGTACGGCGGCTCGGCCAAAAAGAAGACCAGCGTGGTCCAAAAAGCGGAGAAGGCCGCAAAGAGCAGCGCGCCCAACAGCGCGGATTCCCGCAGCAGTGCGTGCCGACGCACGAGCGCGAGAGTGGAGGCCATCAATTCCCGCCAGGTGAGCACGGTCGCGGCGTGGCTCTTCGGGAGTTGCCCGCGCACGACGGCCGCCAGCACGAGCATTGCCCCTGCCGCCAGCCCATAAACCGCCCGCCAACCCAACCACGCCCCGACCGTGCCGCTAAAGGTCCGCGCCAGCAGCACGCCGAAAAGAATGCCCGCCACTACCGTGCCGACCACGCGCCCGCGTTGCGCCGGACTCGACAGATGCGCCGCGAACGGCACCACGACATGGACGTTGGCGGAAAACGCCCCGACCAAAAACGCCGCAACCGCCAGCCAGAGTGCACTCGGGGCGAGCGCCATCAGCGCCAGCGCGGCGATATCCCCCGCCAGCAGCACCAGAATGAGCGAGCGCCGTTCGAATTTGTCGCCCAGCGGCACGAAGAACAGCATGCCCAGCGCCGTGCCGCCCTGGCTGAGCATGGCGAGGGTGCCGGCCCGCGCCACGGTCAGCCCGAATTCGTGCGCGATGACGCCCAGCAAAGGCTGAATGTAATAAATGTTCGCGACGATCACCGCGACCATCACGGCCATCAGCCAAACCGTGGCTGAGGGAAGAGGCTTGGGCTCGTCGGGTGCGGACATGGTTCAGGAGGACTCCTGCCGCTTCGCCCGCGGGCGCCCGCCGATAATGCCGAACGCCAGCAGGGCCAAGCCCAACGCACCGATGGTCATCCACCCGTAAATACCCGCCAGGCCTAATTTCGCCCAGCTCTGCAGCGGACCGACCCCAAAGGCAGCCATTCCGTAGCCCATTTGATAACAGCCGATCAACCCACCCGCCACGGACGCCGCCATCGACGTCAGTTCCTCCTGCCCGAAGCTGATCACCAATGGCAACAGCGCCGAACAGCCCAGCCCGCCCAGGCCGAAAGCCGCGAGCGCGAGCCAGGGATGCAACTTCGGGACCAGCGCAGTCGCCGCGAAAGCCAGGGCGAGCAGCAGCGGCAGCAAGCGGTAGGTCCACGCTGGCGGCAAGTGCCTGCCCAGCGCGGCAAACAACACCCGCCCGCCCGTCACCGTCACCCAAAAGATCGTGAGCGCCCAGGCGGCAACGGCGGCCGAGGCGCCGAGGTTGACCGAAAGGTAAACCGTCGCCCAATTCCCGTTCATGGTTTCACAAATCCCGTAAAGCAGGGCAAAAGCGGCGTAGAGCCAAAACCGTGGCGGCACCTGGAAGCGGCGGCTGCTCTCCGGTTGTCCCGCGCCGCGGCCGCCGTCCTGGAGCGGCAGACGCGCGCTGAAAAGCAGCAGCGCGAACGTCAGCACCAGCATGAGCAGGGGCAAGCCCCACCAAAAACCGAGACCCACGAAGATCAGCGCGAAAATCGGCGCCAGCGCCGTACCCAACCCCAGTAAGGCATTCAGCGTCAGGATGGCACCGTCGACGCGCTCTGGAAAGAACCCCGCGGTAAAGGTGTTGAGGGCGGGCACCGTGAACCCGAACCCGATACCCAAGGAAGCCGTCGCGGCGAGCAGCAGTCCATAAGCGATTGCCGGCGTCCCGGTGGCGAATTGACTGCCAAAAAGGAGCGCCATGGCCAGCAAATCAGCCGCCAAACCCGCCAGGAACACCCGCTTGCCGTCGAGACGATGCGTCAGGCCGGCGCCGAGCAGCGAGGCTGCAATCGCCGTCGCCGCCTGGGGCACGAACATGCCGCCGTACTGGGTGGTCGAGAGCCCATAGTGCGCGGTGCTGGTCAAGATGGCGCTAACCGCGGGAAAAGTGACCAGCACCACTCCCTGGACTACGGCCGCCGTGTAAACAGCGGCGATTTCTTTGGGACTCGCCACGTCGTGGTGTGCGCCTGGCCCTATCTGTCTCTTACTTCAGCCGGGCCAGCAGGTGATCGCCCACCCGCAGCGCATTGGCCATGGCGGTCAGGGCGGGATTCACCGCCCCGATGCTCGGGAAGAAACTGGTATCGACCACGTACAGGTTATCCAACTCGTGCGCCTTGCAGTTGAGATCGAGCACCGACGTCTTCGGATCCGTCCCGAAGCGGCAGGTGCCGGACTGATGCGCCACGCCCGCCACGCCGACGTCGTTCTTCATGTACAGGCTGCGCGGGATCAGATGCTCGTGCATGTCCAGGGCGTCGAGCATTGACTTCAACTGGTAATAAAGCCGGTTACTGGCCTCCTGATTGGTGGCGTGATAGGTCAGCTTGATCTTGCCGTCCGGCTCCACCGTGATGCGGTTCTCCGGCCGGGGCAGGTCTTCGGTCATCAGCCAGAAGTCGACGGCATGATCGGCCAGCTTGTTGAGCACGAAATCCGGTGCCAATAACGTCTCGATCGGCTTTTCGCCTCGGTACATGGGCGCCTGCGATTTGCCGACCATCTGGATATTGCCGACTGGGAAATCGAAGTCTTTCACGCCGAAGTAAAAATCATTCAAGCCCAGCGTCTTTTGGTACTTGGTCGGGTTAGGCTCGCGTGAGATGGCCAGGACCGCCTGGCTCGTGTGGAACATGTAATTGCGGCCCACCTGATCCGAGCCGTTGGCTAGCCCGTGAGGATGTTTGTCGTTGGCCGATTTGAGCAGCAGTTCCGCCGTATGCGCCGCGCCGCAGGCCACCACCACGATGCCCCCGCGCAGCATTTCCACGTGCCCATCCACCTCGACCACCACCTCGGTGACGCTGGTACCGTCGCCGTTGGTGTTCAGCTTGAGGACCTTCGCGTGGATCAGCAGGCTGACATTCGGATGTTCGAGCGCCGGCCGGACGCCCAGAACTTCGGCATCCGATTTGGCGTGTACCACGCACGGAAAGCCATCGCAGTCCATGCAACGCACACAGCGGCTATAGGGCATGTTCGCCTCATTGAGCATGATGCCGCAGGGCGAGTGGAACGGATGAAAACCCGCGCGGGCCAGGTCGTCCGAAAGCTGCTGGATGCGCGGCTCATGGGAGACCGGCGGATGAGGGTAGGGGGCGCTGGCCGGCGGCTCCGTTGGATCTTCGCCGCGGATGCCGTGTACCTCGTACATCTGCTCCGCCTGGGTGTAATACGGCTCCAGGTCGTCGTAGCCAAGCGGCCAACCGGGCGACAGACCGTCCACGTGTCGGCGGCTATCGAAATCCTCCTTGCGCAGACGGTAAAGCGCCGCCCCGTACATCTTGGTCGCGCCGCCGACGTAGTGATACGTGCCAGGTTGAAATGGTTTGCCCGCTTCGTTGTTCCAGATATCCGGCGAGACATAGCGGCTCTCCTGGAAAACCTCTTTCGCGCTCCAGTTTTCCGGCTCGCGCTTGAGCCAGCCCCCGCGCTCGAGGATCAGGATGCTTTTGCCTGAGGGCGCGAGATGTCGGGCCAGCGTGCCGCCACCGGCACCGCTGCCGATAATAATGATGTCGTAATCCGTTTTCATGGCAAATTCAGTGCTGCTGCCGGCTTCCCTTCTTGGCCCCGCTCAAGGAAGGTTGGATGGAGGCAAAGTCAACTAACCCACGCATGACTACACAACGCCGAGGTGGCTGGGTCCGGCCCCGCACCTGGACGGCCCCGGCCCCAAGGGTAAAGTTCGGACGCAAGGTAGCCGGCCTCGTCCTGCTCATGGGCCTTGGCGGGCTGACGGGTTTCGCCGCCGACCCGGCCGGCCCGGCGACTCCTCCGCTGTACGCGTTGCTGGTGGGCGGCGGGCCCGACCGGGACAGCAACGCCGCCCAGATCGAGGGGCATGTCCGTTTCGTCGGGCAGCTCCTGCCGGAAGCCGCCAAACACGCCCTTCTCTTCGCGGATGGCAAAGCCGATAGCGCATCGGTTTCCTATCTGAATCTCGAGACGATCCCGGTCGAAAAGCGCGCAATGGCCGTGCTGTTGCCGGAGAACGGCTTCGAACCGAAACCGCCCGTCCGCGTGGCCGATCTGGGCCTGAAGCTGGATGGACCCGCCCGCCTGCCGGACTTCCGCCGGGCCATCGGCCGGCTGGCCACGCAACTGGCGGCCAAGCCCGCGCCGTTGCTGCTTTTCTTCGCGGGGCACGGCACGCAGAACGAAGAGAAAGAGGCAGAAACTCAATACGATCTCTGGGACGGCGAAGCATTGAGCGTGCGCGAACTGGCCGCCGAGCTGGCGCGCCTCCCCGCGCAGGCCCCGACCGTGCTGGTCATGGCGCAATGCTTCAGCGGCGCGTTCGCGAACGTGCTCTGCAAGGGCGGCGAGCCGGATGGTCCGTTCGTGAACCGTGATCTCGCCGGCTTTTTCTCCGCGCGAAAGGATCGGACCGCCTCGGGTTGCTCACTGCAGACGACGGCGGCTGATTATCAGGATTTCTCGTCGTATTTCTTCGGGGCGCTTTGCGGTCACGACCGCTTCGGCCACGCGATCGAGAGCGCCGATTTCGCCGGCGACGGAAAGGTGACGTTGCACGAGGCCTTTTGCTACGCGCTGATCCACGACGCCTCCAATGACACGCCTGTTTGCACGTCGGATTTGTTTCTGCAGCGCTTTGCGCCCTTGCCGCCAGCCGAAATCTACATGCAGCCGTATGCCAAAATCCTGCAGGCGGCGACTCCCGCCCAGCGCGCTGCCCTCGAAGCCTTGTCTCTGCAACTTCACCTGAGCGGCGAACAGCGGCCCCTGGCTGTTTTCGACCGGCTCAACTTCAGCGATCCCATCGCGAACAACGCTCTGATCAAAGCGGATAACGACGCTTCCGAGGCGCTCAATACGCTCCGCCAGGACACCCTGCAAACGTTCTTCAAACAGTGGCCGCTCCTGCGCTGGACCGAGACCGATGGCTACGCTGATGCCGCCGTGACCGCTACAAGCGAGCTGGCCCGGAACAAAGATTTGGCCGGCCGCCTCCTCGCCGCCGACAAAGCCTACCAGGACGCGGAAGACGCCGTGGACAACGATGAGGCTGCCTTGCTGCGCTTCGCGGGTCTATGCGAAAACGTGGTGCAAGCCCAGCATCTCCGTGAGCATGGCACCGAGGAAACCAAGCGCGAGTTTGAACGCCTTTGGCAGGCGGAGCAGGGGACCCTGCCGCTCCGAGCCCGCTAGCGACGGCTCTAGCCTCGCCTGCGCAAAACAGACAAGCCCGTGGTGGTCGCGGCGCGGCTCTCTAGCTACCGGCGGCCGAGGTATGATCGGCCACGATGTGCCACCCGGTGTCGTTCTTGCGCCAGAGCAGCGTGAAAAGGCCGTTGGGTCCGCCTTTGTCCGTCTTAAGTCGCCAGTGCCCAAAGACCAGGGCCGCGTCAGGCGCCAGCACGGTGATATCGAGCTCAGAGAATGTCAGCGTGCCCATGGCGGCGCGATCCGGGTAGCGCGTCTTATAACGATCGAGCGTCTGCTGCCACCCGAAGGTCACCGCACCGCCCGAGGCAAAGCGCAACGCCGGGATCTTGGCATATCCCTCCATGAAGCCGTCGATGTCCCCCCGATTCCAAGCGGCGGCCTGGGCGTCGAGCACTTGTTCGATCTGCCGTTGGTCCGCGGTCATGCCCGGCGTCTGCGCGCGGCTGCGGACAGGGCTGGCGAGGCAAAAGCAGAGGCACGCGAGGTGCAGAAAAAGACGGATGTTCATGGTGCGAGGAGCCGGTTGCAGGCGCCTATTCGCTGTTTGTACCCGCAAAAGAGAGGCGGCGAAAGGCAGCTGGAGCGTCGCAGCCGGGAAAAAGTTTTGCCACGGCCGCAAATCCCGGTAAGCTTCCACTCTGGCAGTTCACGGGCTCGCAAAGGGCAACGAGGCGCGGTTAGCTCAGTGGTAGAGCACTACCTTGACACGGTAGGGGTCACAGGTTCGAACCCTGTATCGCGCATTCTGCAAGTGCCTCACTTTAAGGATGTTACACGAGCGTAAATCCGAGGCGTGCGGGCACTGTAGCATTTCCACTGTAGCATTTTGGACGACACTTCCTTTTAGTAGGCGTTCGCATCGTTCAAATCCTCTTCAATTTGGGCAATGCATGCCAGTCTGGCTCTCTCGAATCATCCCTTGTCCGGTGCCTCCGCACGTGCGCTGATCCTCGGCCGGACGTTACAAATGGGGGCGCGAGCGTACCCGTGCCGCAGTCGTCAATTTGCGCCCGGCTGGCCGGGTACCCTCCACCTGGCGAAGCTTACGATCAGCAGTGCCGGAACGATGGCAGTCCCTCGCAATTCCCCTCTCCGGCAAAATGAGATAGCCCGCCGCGCAGGAAAACTAACTAAACCTCGGGCAGGAAATCCGCCAGCGTTCGCCGTAATTCGGATGGTATCGGAAACCGGTTGGGGGACCGCCTAAATGCGGGGGATTATCCAAAAGAAAGATCACCTGCGGGGGCAGATTAAGTACGAAAATCCACACCTGATGGGAGGCGACGGTCAGATTGACATGCTCCGGTTCGGCCTTCCGCCGTGCTTGTGCGTTCCGATCGCGGCCAAGAGCCGGGAAGCCATCGAAGAAGGTGTTGGCCGCGTCTCGCAGGCAAAAACAAGCCGCACCGGAAGAATCGATGCCTTGCTGGTGCATCCGCATCAGCATCCCATCACGAGAACTGTCGGGGTGAAGTTATGGTCGCAGCCGGACGCTGACCTCATCGAAGCACGCCTGCATCCGAACGCCCAGGTGTGGGTTCACGTTGATTACACTGCCTACCGCAGGGCATACCAGTTTTTCGGAATGCCCCCGCTTCCCAATGGTTACTTCTTGGACCATGTGCAAAACCGGGAGGCGGTGCGGCTGCGCGGCCACTCCCATCCGTATCTGCGTCTTTGTCCGGTTTCGCACCAAGTGAACACCAGCGGCGGCAGCGTGCATGGTGGGGAAGGCATCGAGAAGGATGTCGTGCGAGATTTGGCGACCTTGCCGGCATGGTTTCGAAAGCTTTTCCATGAGGCGATGCAACACCCTCTGAGGTACGCCGATCCCATGGACCTAACGAAGATGCTGGACGTACCCCCAGGAACGAAGACCTTACCGGGCGTGCGCGACATCCAGGGTTTATTCTACGTTTGACTCCCCTTACGCTTTGAACACTTCGCGGCCGTTCGCCGCCCAGCCGCCCATAACGGTCGCTACCCCACTATCGTGATGAATTCTTCAAGGCGCGCTCAAACTCGGCGTTCCTCGCCTCGGTCATTTCGGTTTGACGCAATAAATCCGCCTTTACGCTCTCGCGATCGCGCAACCACTTGAGCTGCTCTTGCTTTAGCGCAGTCTTTCCCGCTGGGTTCAACCCTGCGCGCAAGCGGGAATAGAGCTCATTCAACTTCGCCTCCGCCCGTCGGGCGCGGAAAGTCAATTCCACAGCCGTCTTATCCGGTGGCGGCGTCAAAACGCCGTTGTTGACTGTATCAGTGACCCTTTCGCCCAAATACTGTAGCGGCGGAAGGCTTCCAAATGTGACGCTGGGCATTTTCGGCTTTAGCGCCTCAAACTCGCTGCCGCGGCCGGAAACGATGACTTCCCAATCGCCGCTGTCTAGATGGCGGTTGGCGTCGTTGATAACAGGAATATCAAGGTGCTTTAGGGCGAATTGAGTGCCACCCGGAGTCGAATAAACTTTGTCGCCGATGCGTGAAAGAGCAGCCTCAAAGACCGTCTCCTCGCCCTGCTTGCTCCCTTGATACACCCGAACGTGCTCGCTTCCCTTGACCGTGGAAAGAATGATGCCGCCAAAGCGATTTAGCCGAAAATCAAAGTTTATGCCGGTGCCGTCATCTGATTCGTTGGCAGCAACTCCCGATCCATCTTCCGGCGCGATCTCCGTGGCCGGGGAATACGTTCGCGCCGTTTGATCGTACCATCGCGCGATTGTCTCAGGCAACAGAGCATCGGGAAATTTCTTCCGCCAAGCGAGCATCGCCTCGATAATTACATCGTAAAACTGCGCGGCCGTCGCATCATCCTCAAACGTCAGATTTTGGCCGATTCCGCCGCCGTTGAAAGGATCCCCCAGCCAAAATACAACGACATTCTTCGCATTCCCGTCCGCAACCCGGAGACTATAAATATCCCCAAACCAAACATGCTTGTCCGTGGAAGATGCCCGAAAGTGTAGCATCACTTCCGTGTCGGAGACAACTGCGGAGATGACGTTATCGTCGCGCAACTTGTCGAAGGTGAATAATTTCTTGCTCACAATGCGCGATCCAATCGTTATTTTGCGGCGGCGATCCTGCTCTTGTTGCCGCTGACGTTCCACTTGGATTGCATGCTCTTTGGCAGCGCTTAGTTCCTTCGCCGAGAGTAACACAATCCCGTCATTCGTTTGTAGGTTCTCGCCCGCCTGATGGTAGTAAAGCACTTGATTAGAACCCATAACGGTAGTAACAACGCGCAGGTCCCCTGCTTGCTTGTTGTATTTGCACAGCAAGATTGTGTTTCCTTCGCTGAGCTCGCACTCTTCTGGCGATATTAACGTCAACGTGTGCCCACCATCGAAACTCTGATATACCTGACGCTGAAAAGGCTGAGCGGTGGCGGGCGATGACATCTTGATGGGTGGCTCCTCAGTAGCCGGCTGCCGCTTGCCGCACCCAGCCACGATCAATACCGCAACCGTGCCGAGACAAAATGTGAGGCTGCCGTGTTTCATATTTGAAATCTCCTGCAACTGAGCCAAGACCCTGACCACGCCTCGGCCGAGGAGGCCGCGGTTAGAGCAGCGCCGAGTCGCGGATCGAGCTTTCTATACTTATCCTCGCCGGTGTTCGGCCTGTTGCGCCAGTTTTCATGAAACCATGAATTGAGGCAACAGGAAAGGTTGCGTTCCTTTTTGACAGACGGTCGCACCACCTTGAACGGGCGGACATCGGCGGGACCGGGCCGCCTTCGGACTCGGTCCTCTCCGACCTCTCACATGTTCAGGGCCTATCACTCAATAACCGGAGCAGTTCCGAGCGCGGAACGAGCAGCTTGCCTCGCAAGGCACGACAAGCGCGGAGTTTCCCGCGTTGGATCAGTCGATAGACACTGAAGTAATCAACGCCGAGCAGGCTTGCAGCCTCGCGAATGGAGTAGGCAAGTCGTTCCGACTCTGTTGCGGTTGCTTGGTTATTCGAGGGCTGAGCGGGCGTTTCCATAATTGAAACCCGACGTTACGTGTTGCGGTGGTCGCCTTGCTCCGGCAATGGAGCGATCCGTGCGTTGACTGCTGAAATGAACCTGTCCGGAAACGCATTTGGAAGCTGGGACTACTCAGCCACGCGTTTCCATCATGAAACCCGAAAGTGCCAAGGCGAGTTGATCGGTGCGAAGGGAACGCCGTCAGTCAACCGCTGTGATGCGGATACTCGATACCATTGCAGCGTCCCCAGAAGCCAGTGTTTGGTATCGCTCCGGCGCGGTTCGCACCCACTTCACGGCAAAGTCTTGGAGCGCCACCAAGATTTCGCGGAGATTACGCCCGGCGATTTCGATTTCGTGGTTGGAGAGGACCAAGTGCAGGCTTTCGGCATCCTGGGAGCAAACAAGGGAAGCGGTGACGAGGTGTTGAAACGGGAAGATGTGGGCCTCGCCCGCCGCCGGTTCAATTCGCAGGCACGGGGACGGAGCCTCACGTTGCCAGCACATTGGCGCGGTCGGGACGGTTTGTTTGTCGGTTTCGGAGCGGTGTTTCATTTCGATTATTGATTTGTTTTTTGACGAAAGCGGCTGTCCACCTCTGCATGGCGATTCGACACACGCGCCGCGCAAATTCACGGCCGCGTCGCAGGCCAAGCAACGCATTCCTGCGGACGCCAAGGCTCCTGGCGCGAGAGGGGACGAGATCAAGCGCCAGTTCGCGATCGCCGGTTCGCGCAATTGCGCGGCGGAGTTGCTCTTTGTCGGCGGTGAAAATGGTGATCCCCTTCCGTCCGCGCGAGATCGTGACATACCACTGTTGAGCATTTGTGGCCGCTCGCACGGCCGCATCCGCAAACAGAACGTGATCTACTGTCTTGCCCTGCGAACCGTAGGACGTCACGGCGTAGCCTCGGTTGAACTGCCGATAAGTAGCCGGTAGAACGCGCCCGTCCGCCAGCTTGATTGCTCCCGTTTCCAGAACAGCGGCAACTCCCACGATTTCGCCATTTGCGAGCTTCTCTCCACGTGATGCAGTGCCATTGGCCTTGAGCTGGAGTTTATCGCCGGAGCAAAGATCAAGTGGTACAGGCCTACATACGCTGAGCCTATCGAGTACTTTGCGCGAAATGCGGTGGATTCGGCCGGCTACCTCGACGGAGACGCTTGTCGGTGAGACACCCACGACCCTCCCCTGCGATCCGCGCTGACATCCGCGCACTTCACGATTGAAGACCACGACGGCGTCGGGCGGGTAGGATTGCGCCTGCGCTTTCTGCGCTGTCGTGAGATCGATTGCTTCGAGTGCGTCGACTTTGAATTCCGATCCTGTGATTACGCCGCCTGCGCGCAGCCGCTTCCTCACCGACTTCGTTGATGTCCCGGACCTCAGCTCGCGTCTGCGAAACGACGATTGCCGATTCTCCGCGTGCAGTCAGATCGAGATACGCTTCTGCCAGCTGCTCGCGTTGGTTGTCGAGCCCGCACTCCACCACCGCACCGAGCTTTTCCAATCGTCGAAATGACGTATCCAGGTCACCTTGCGCCGCAGCTTCCACGGATTGCCGATACCCAAGAATCCGTTTTCGTTCGTGCGAGGTTGCGGCGCGTTTGGGATCCTGGCGACGGATTTCTCCGAGTTCGGCGGCTTGCAGGCCGGAGTAACGCTCGATGGCTCGAAGCGCGTCCGAGGCTTCCACCGGCCCATGCTGCCGCGTATCGCCCGAGAGAATGACCCTCCCGCTTGCTTCCCGCACGAGTCGAATCAGGTCGAACATTTGACGCCCGCTGATTTGCCCGGCCTCATCGACGATGAGCACTGTGCCCTCGGCTAAGATTCCACGCTGCAGAAGCTCGGCTACCGTCTGGGCGTCCCGTAAGCCGTCCCGTCCGAGATCGACAACTTGCTGCCGCTGCGGAGCGACGACACGGGTAATACGCCCTTCTCGGCGGACCGCATCTTGGATGCGCCGCAAAACGAAGCTCTTCCCGGTGCCGGCACCGCCCCGAAAGAGCGTAATGAAATCCCTCGACCGAAGAATTCGCCGGAACGCGAGAAGTTGATCTGGAGCAAGCTCGTTTTCCTCCATGGCCGGTGTCGATGCCAACGGCACGCATCGACCGACGCCGGTTCGCGCGGCTTCCACAATGGCCCACTCGCGGGCCAACACATCACGCCGTGAAACCTTATCCCGCCCCGCACGCAGATAGCCACGCGAACCGGTTTCGTCCTTCAGTTCCGCGATTGTCAAATCAGCGCCACGAGCCGCTGTCAATGAATGCCGCCAAAGCTCGTGTTCTCGAACGACGGAGCGGCGTTCGAAAAGATGTTCTTCCGCCCAGGAAACAGCGTCGGCAGCAGTCCTGTATTGGAGCTGTGGTTCTCCCGCGGCGGTTGGAATGCGCAGTTCACATCGCTCGGTTTCGGTGAGTTGCTCCGACCAATGACTGCGGAGCTGATCGTCGGAGATACCGCGTTGCTTCCGATCACGCCCCTTATGAGCCAGATGCTCGCGAATCGCCTGGATATTTGCGCCCTGAAGTGATGGATGAGCGGCCACAAATTCCTCAGTCTGCTCATCGATTTGACGATGGCGCTTTGAAAACCGCTCTCGCAAGGCAGGCGCGATCTGGGCGAGCTCGAAATCGCCGCGTGCGGAATTACTGACCGTGTAACCGAAGCCCCGCAAAGAACGCGCCAGTTCGTGGTAATACACGTTCTCGACGTATTTCTGCGCCGCGAGCATGCCTTGATTCTCCACCGCCTTCCATCGCTGCTCAGTGGAATCATGCGTTGCGTTGAAGATGATGCAGTGTGTGTGCAGATGCGGGTCGAGCGCCCGCGACGTTTCGTGCTCAAATAGCGCCGCGACGACATTACTGGTTTGCCGATCAGAATAGACACCGCCCTGGCGCAATCGGGCGGCCGCGAATTGCTCCAACTCCGCCACTGCCACCAAGATCGCCGCCCGATGTGCTTCGACGATCCGCACGTCATTCGCGACAAGCCCGGCGATGGAAACGGATTTTGGCGGGGAGAAAGTGAAGTCGAAGAAGACGCGGCGATTGGCTCGTTCGCCGTCAGTTGCGGAGTCGTGGCGTGTTGTCTTCTGCCGCTGAGTGAGCCGTTGGCCGGTGAACGGATGTTGATTGTCGCAAAGGGCAACGAAAGCATCCCGCGTAACTGCACCCGCAAGCCCGAGCCGGGTCGCGCCTTCCCCCATCCAAGTGCCCTCCACTCGGCCACTTTCCGCGTAGTAATCTCCGGCACAGAGATGCTCCTCAAAATAGCCTTTTGCGTTGGCAAGATTCGTCTGCGTCTTCGGCGAAAGCATTACGCCGCCAGTTTGCCGAACGACTGCGAAGTTGTTGCTCCCGACATGGAGCCGACGAGAAGCAATGCGATGTCAAAACAGACGTAAATGAAACAACGTTGTACCCCAACATACTGCCAAGAGTGTCGCACGAAGCTTTGCCACCCACGGCAGAAGAGCCGTGGGTTTATAGGATTGGACGCCCTACTCCTAAGCATTCGCTTACGAAGCCGATCCGGGAACGACCTGGAGGCAACCTCATGAGCGAGCCCATGGACATCACTGCGCGTACTGCCCGTTTCAATGAGGCCGCGCGAACTTACACTCCGCCATCGCCGAGCCGTCACGCGAAGCTCGCACCGTTCAAAGAGGGCATCGTCGAGCTCCGGCAAAAGGGTGGTTCGCTTCGGCTCATCCGCGAGCTGCTCGCCACAGTGAACGTGGCGGTCGGGACGGACACCATCGCGCGATTCCTCGACGAATCGACTGGAGAGTCGCCGCAGGAACGAACCACGAAGCGAACGCGTCGTCGCCGCGGGATCGCGCGGAGAGACGAGCCTCCACGTCCTGCCATTGAACGCGTTACTGCTCTCCCGCTGACCCAACCTTCAGCGCCGGAACTCGCACCGCGCGATGGAGAGTCCACCGAGCGTCCACGCATCCGCGGACCGCGCATCGCCGATCCGCGCAACCTCTGATTCACGCGTCACCCAATGAAGAAACAGATCAACCTTGTAATCAACGGTAAAGGCGGTGTCGGCAAGAGCTTCTTCGCCGTGAACCTCGTCCAATTTCTCAAGGACCATACTCACGTTCACCGCGCCATCGACAGCGACCACGAAAACTCGACGCTCAAGCGGTTCCACCCCGAGTCGGACTTCATCAACCTTGAGCATCGTCGCGAGATCGAGCGCGTCTTCACCGCGGCGGAAGTCAGCGATCTGCTTGTGATCGACTGCCGCGCGGCCTCAACCGATCTATTCATCGACTTCTTTAACGAAGTTGGGCTGTCCGATGTGCTTCGCACTCTCAACGCGCGGCTGACGGTTGTCTGTCCCGTGAATCACGAGGCCGACAGCGTGGAGCAGGTCCGCACTCTTTCCGACGCTCTCGGCAGCAGTTGCTCCTGGGTCATCGTGAAGAACGAGGCGCATAGCGAGACGTTCAAGCTATACGAGAGCAGCAAGACCCGCCGCCATTTGCTCGACGCGCTGCACGCGCGCGAAATCTCGATGGCGCGTCTCCACGATTGGCTGGTCACGGCCCTCAATGAACACAACATTCCAATCACGGCTGCGCTCCAGCACTCTGGTTTCAACCTGCTCGATAGGCAGCGTCTCAAACATTGGCAGACCGGCTTTTACAAGCAGCTCGGGACCGCATCTGACCTGTTCCTGCCGACATCACCGAGCGCCAACAAATGACCGCTGACGATCGCTTGGCGGCCGCTGTTGCCGACTGGCAGCGCAAGCATCGCGTTGCTGATGGTGACCCGATGATCGCGGCCTTGGATTTGGTAAGAATCTACCTGCGTCATACGCGCGAGATCGATGACGATCCCGACGCCCCGCCTCCGAGCTTCGAGGATTTCCGTGGCACCATAGAGCTGCTCGACCGCCGCTCGAAGAACTTCATTCAGCAAGCGGCGGACCTCGTCGCCGAACTGCGCCGCTTCGGCCAATCTGTGGAGCGGCTCAACCAAAGCCGCTTTTTCACGCAAGTGCTCCTGGCCGTTTTGGGCGCAATCGTGGGCGGTCTGATTGATCGCGCGTTATGAGCGGTGATACCTCACTCCTGATTGCCGTCGCTATATGGCTAGGAACGGCATTGATGCTGATCGCTCGCTTTTTCCGGAGTTCCGAGAAGTCGGTGATCGTCCGCTTGGCAGGTTTCAAGTGGACACGAGCCGACTTCTGTCGTGGCTGGCTCATCACCGGGGACACGGGCTCAGGGAAGACGCGATCCGGCATCACGCCCCTGCTCTTCCAGATATTCCAAAACGAACCGACGTGGGGCGGCCTCTGCATTGACGATAAAGGCCTGTATTGGGAGACGCTCTCGGCGATGGCCAAACACTTCGGCCGCGAGGACGATCTCATCCTGCTCCAGGTGCGGCCCGACGATGCACACGGTGTCTGGCGCCCGCGCCAGACCTACAACCTCACGTCCGACCGAAGCCTCCCCTACAACACCTTTGCGAAAGCGGTCATCGACACCGCCGGCAGTCTTGGACAAAGCGGCGACAAAGGCTTTTTTCGCAATCAGGCGCAGATACACATCGCCGTTGCGTTAGAGACGCTCCGGGAAATCGGCGCCGACGTGACGCTGGAGAATGCCTATCATCTGCTGCTCGACCAGGGCGACTTGGACGAGGCAATGGCCGACCTGGCCTCCGGCCGCCAGACGACGCGTCGGAACGAGCTGGTCGAACATTTCACCAACCGCTTTCTTTCTCAGCCAGCCGAGCAGATCGGTGGTGTAAAGGAGACCATCGCCAATTACCTCCAGGCGTTCATCACGCCGGAGATCGCCCAAGTCTTCTGTCCGGGTACGAATACGTTCGACTTCGCCGATATCGACCGTGGCAAAATCGTCTGTGTCGCGATGCCGCAAAAGTTCCAGGTAGAGCGCCGCTACGTGAACACCTTTCTGAAACTGCTTTTCTATGCGCATGCCCTTCGTCGCTTCGACAAACCAACCGAAGAGCGCCGCAGCGACAACCTGCTCATCCTTTGGGCGGACGAAGCCCAGCGTTTCGTCACCGCCAGCGAAGATGGCATGAGCGACTACAACTGCATCGACGTGATACGCGAAGCACAAGCTACTGTGGTCGCCGCAGCACAATCTACCTCATCATTCATCCCGCCGCTCGGCCGCGAGAAGGCGCGCGTCTTCACGCTCAACCTCCGCAATCGACTCATTTTCAAAGCCGCCGACGAGGAGGGCGCTCTGGAAAGCGCCGATTTCCTTGGGAAAAAAAGCATTGTCAAACAATCATGGGGCCATTCGGGAGGCAGGATGTCGCGGAATTTCACCGAACAAGAGGAACACAAAATCAAGCCGCATCTATTACGGAATCTACCGCAGTACAACGCCATCGTAATTCATTGCGAGCAGGGACATAGGCGAAAGCTCTTGGCCCCGCTGGACTCGCATGGAGAAATTTGCTCTTGGTTTCGTTTATGATTCCGCGGCATATTCGGAGTTTTTGTGACTTGCGTACATCATATTCCTCAGCCGCGCTTTCGCAGTTACTGTCCAGAGGACAATATCTTAATCTTAAGAGGCGCATTACTGCCTACTAGGTAGCCATCGCCTGGCATCAAGGCAATCTTGACGGTTTTTTTCGTTGCACCGCCTAAGTCGCCAAGCGGAACGACCTTGATGAACCGGCTGGTTTTACCGCTCTTGAATTTCTTGATTCCGCTTAGCTTCACGTAGTCAGTGCCAGAAACCGCGCTGCCAGTGATCTTATAATTGACGACCACATCGCTGCTCTGAGCTGCCGATATGCTTACAAGAATTTCCCCCACGTTGCCGCTTCCGGCAATCACTGTGCTTAGGGGCGTTGCCGACAGTGATACGACAGGCCGGCTTTCCGCGATGCTCAAGGTCAATGTGGCGGTTCCGAGGCCTCCGCTGTTTAACGCCCCCAGCGTGATGCTAAAAGACCCAGCAACTGTCGGTGTGCCCGTGATCACGCCCGTTGTTGGATTTACGCTTAGGCCTGCGGGGAGTGGTGTGGCGCTATAACTTGTTGGCAGATTGCTTGCCGTGATCTGATAGGCGAAAGGTTGAAACGTAGCGCCTGTAGATGTCAGTACGCTAGTGATAATTGGTAAGACGGGCGGTGCATCAGCAATAACCAATCCTAAAGTTCCGGTGCCGGTCCCGTCGCTATTGGTGGCAGTGAGTCCCACCGAATAGCTGCCAGCTTGAGTTGGTATTCCCGTGATCAAACCGGCAGTTGTGACGCTCAACCCACTAGGCAGACCACTGGCTCCAAAGCTCGTAGGGTTATTACTTGCAGTGATCTCGTAGCTGAATAATGTGGCGACTTGCCCTGAAACCCTGCCGCTGGTGACCACCGGCGGTCGTACCGGAGCAGATGAAACGATGAGCGTTAGGATTCCAGCACCTTTGCCGCCCGCATTGGTGGCGACAAGACCGACTGTGAACGTGCCGATCTGAGTAGGCGTTCCCGATATCAATCCCGCGGAGTTCACGCTCAAACCAGCCGGAAGATCGCTGGCTTCAAAATTCGTCGGATTGTTCGTTGCAGCAATTTGGTAGCTAAAGATTGCACCCACCTGAGCCGATACATTCGCGCTGCTGACTACAGGTGCTTGTACAGGGGCGGAGGACACCGTCAACGTCAATACACCCGTGCCGGTACCGCCACTATTAGTGGCGCTGAGGCTGACAAGGAAAATCCCTATTTGGGTGGGCGTTCCCGAAATCAGGCCGTTGGCGCTCCAGCTCAAGCCTCCGGGCAGTCCACTTACCTCAAAACCGGTAGGATTGTTGCTGGCGGTAACTTGATAAGTGAAAGGGGTCGCGACTTGTGCTGCGGCAACCACCGCGCTACTGATGACAGGCGGAGGTAGAATAGAGGCGAGCGTAAACGGTTGCCATTGAGCAAAAGCCGTTAGGAGTTGCTCGTCGGCGTCGCCAATCGTCCAATAGTAAGTTGACGAAGTTCCAAGAAAGGCGGCTATGTCGGCCCATCGGGTCGCATCAATTGTAAGCGAGCGGCCGTCGGAGAATGTTTCTGAAGAAACAGCAACGTTGCCGGACGTTGGGCTGGTGGCAAAGTATAGCTTTTGATCACGATTGCCGCTAAAAGACCAAGTAAACGTCTGTGGGAACGATAAAACTGCTCCGGAGGCCGGGGTGAGTAAAGTAGCAGACGCAGCGGAATTGACGACAGTTTGGAGACTGCTGGAATTGTCTGACGGAGTGGAATCATCCTCAAAAGAGAAGACGGTTGCTGAGTTCGCGGCTGTTCCGTCAACAGTGGGTGTCATTACCAGCAAAGCCGTCGCGCTCACTCCGGGTGCCAAACTGTTATAAGTGAAGGTTACCGTCTGATTGACAGAATCGTACACATATTGGTCTGGCGATGCGGAGATTAGCACGAACCCGGCTGGCAGCGTATCAAGGATCGTCACTGCTGAAGCGGTTGTCACACTGTTGTTTATTGCGGTCAGCGTGTACGTGATTGTGTCTCCGACACTCAGTGCGTTGCTCGAAGCGAGAGTAGTCAGTGAGAGATCGGTGGTCGTGCCGGGGCTCAGCAAATAGGAATCGATGGAACCGGGCGTGGCGATGCCATTGATGTAACAGGCTGTGGTTGTTCCATCGCTTTGTTCACGGTTAATCTGGAGCGTATACCCGCCTGAATTCACGCCGTAAACATTCACGATGTACGAACCAGTCACCGTGGAAGCCAGATCGCATGTATGAATCTGAGAATTTACGAAAACGTCGCCTTCCGGATCAACGTGGGAATCCACGAAGTAGGCAGCGTCGGGAATTTGGTCGATGGCGTCACCGCCGGCGACGTTATAACCCGTTTGCGCTCCGCTCGGAGAGGTAACGAGCAATTCGGCATTGGTCCCAACCGACAGATGCATGCCTAAGCCGGAAATCTCGCTTTCAGCGTTCGCTCGATAGCTATTTAGGGCAAGCGCTCCGGTTGAGGACGTCGGAATGTAACCCCTCACGTAATAGCGATCGATATTAGTCAAAAAGGGAGGATTGGTAGAACCAGGATTCTTGCCACTGTCTCCGCCCAAGGGATACTGCGATTCCAGATGCCATCTTGATGCAGTAGTATCCCATTGCGCTGGATCATTAAGAATAAATCCTTCAGAGTCACGCCCGACTATCAGGACGTAGTGTGATCCCGGCGTACCACCTGAGGTACCATGGATTTGGATCATCACGGGAATACTATCCAACAGCGTGGAGGAAACGAACGAATCGAAAGCTTCCTTATTTTGGGAGGCCTGACTATCGATTGGATTGATATCGCTATAGTTATAGCTGTAGTTACTCTGTTCACTAATAAACGAAAGCAACGGATTTTTAGGCCCTGAGATAAATTTAACAACAGTGCCGGGATCGAGGTTGTCGCGAACCCCGCCTGGGATGTCAGGCGTAAAGATTCCCTGATCCTTGAGTGCCGCTTCCAAAGTACCAGGATTATATGGCTTATAATCAGTACTCAGCAACATAGATAGACACGTCAGAACGCAACCATCTGCAGAAATTGTGCTGTTCGATCCAGTGTCTCCGAGGCTAATATTGTGGTAGTCGTGCATTGTTTGGCGTGGCACCGCTGTCAAGACAGGGATATTTGCGCCCGCATCAGCTGTCACAATGCTAAAGGTACCGGAGCTGATGGCAGTGACGCTTCCACCCGCGTATTGTGCCGTTACTTGTACGAGGCATTGGGTAGAAGGTTGCGCGGCGATCTTCCATTTGATGCTTCCGGAGTTCTTGGTGGTTGCGTAGCCATTATTGTTGTTGGGTAATGGCACCCAGGTGGTTCCTCCATTTATCGAGTAATCAAAACTGTAGGATGTAACCGCACCCGTTGTAACCGCTGTAATCGTTTGCGTAGTCCCGATCTGATAAGTCGCTCCTGGCGCTGGCGATGTAATGTTAAGAGTGGGTGTAGCTGGCGCGTGGTGAACCTGCACCTGCTCCGTGACCGCCGCGCTCCCGTTTGAGGGCGGAACCTGGAACGTAATTGAATACTCTCCATCTTGAACGCCGCTTGGCACCTGCGTTTGGTAGCTGATTCCGCCGCTTACATTAGTAACGGGTGTGGTAAACGAACGTGAGGCGAGTTTATCGGATACCGAAACCGGTACCGCGACTGCAGGAGCGTGAGCAGCGTCTTGTACGGAGATAAAAAAAGTCAGCACTTGTCCCCAATCCAGGGGCTGGGTGGTGTTCGGAATGGCGGAGATAGTGCATTGGGATGGGTTCGAATTGGAGGCGACGGTTTGGAAATAAAGCCGATCGGAATTTGCCGCACCCGATCCTGCACTGTTGTGCGTGCTCATGTTCCAGCGGTACTTTTGCCCGGTTTGCAGGTAACCAACTGGCAGAGTGTAGAAGGTTGTATCCCCGGAAATGGTCAATCCCGAGGTCTGCGTACTGAAAACCACGGCATAGCTCCCATCGCTTTGCAGTTGACTGATAAAAAGGTCATAGCGGTCGGCACCTTGCACGCTCTGCCATGAGAATGAGGGCGTCACCGCCGAAACACTCTGACCCGGTGACGCGTTACTTCCGGGGCCGATAAGATTCGGTGGCGGGAGCGCGGAAGTCGCTGCCGCAGTCTGAAAGAAAAGCGAGGCAGCGTTGACGGGACCGGAACCCGCAATGTTGTGCGTGCTCATGTTCCAGCGGTACATCCCTCCACTTTGTAAGACTCCTCCGGAAAGTGAAAAAGCAGTTGAACTGCCCGCAATCGTCACGCCGCTTGTTTGTGTATTAAACACTGTGTCGTATCCGCCGCTCGTGTTCACTTTGCTGATGAACAGATCGTAGCGATCAGCACCTGACACTGCTTGCCAAGTGAAAGTTGCATCATTCCGTCCAAGCACTATACCCGGCATGCTGCTACTGCCGGGTGAGACTAAAACCGGGGCCGCCAGCACGGGTGTCGTCGTCGGCTGTACTGTGAACTGGAACGGTCCTGACGTGCTCTGGCCGTTGACTACCTCAACTGTCCATGTGTCCGCTTCCAAACCAAACACCGGGTTCAGAACAATCTGATTGGCATTTTCCGAGATGATCGCGCGGGTGGGATAATAGACACCTTTTGTTATGTCGCGCAGATTCACAACGCTCGCTCCATTGAAATTGCTCCCGTTGATGGTCAACGGCTGAGCGTTGTCGGAGCCGGGGACCGGGTTCGGGCTCACGCTGCTGATCGAGGGAGTGGGATTGGTCACGGGAGCCTGCACCTGAAACGAGTACTGCCCGGAAGAGGCGCTGCCGTTGACGACCTCCACACTCCACGTATTTGTCGGCGTGCCGAAAACGGGGTTGATGACCAGTTGTGTGCTGCTCGAAGAGCTGATCGTGCGGTTGAGGTAGGGCACGCCGGTGGTGAGATCACGCAGGTTGACCACGCTGCTGGAGGTGAAATTGCTCCCGTTGATGGTCAACGGCTGAGCGTTGTCGGAGCCGGGGACCGGGTTCGGGCTCACGCTGCTGATCGAGGGAGTGGGATTGGTCACGGGAGCCTGCACCTGAAACGAGTACTGCCCGGAAGAGGCGCTGCCGTTGACGACCTCCACACTCCACGTATTTGTCGGCGTGCCGAAAACGGGGTTGATGACCAGTTGTGTGCTGCTCGAAGAGCTGATCGTGCGGTTGAGGTAGGGCACGCCGGTGGTGAGATCACGCAGGTTGACCACGCTGCTGGAGGTGAAATTGCTCCCGTTGATGGTCAACGGCTGAGCGTTGTCGGAGCCGGGGACCGGGTTCGGGCTCACGCTGCTGATCGAGGGAGTGGGATTGGTCACGGGAGCCTGCACCTGAAACGAGTACTGCCCGGAAGAGGCGCTGCCATTGACGACCTCCACACTCCACGTATTTGTCGGCGTGCCGAAAACGGGGTTGATGACCAGTTGTGTGCTGCTCGAAGAGCTGATCGTGCGGTTGAGGTAGGGCACGCCGGTGGTGAGATCACGCAGGTTGACCACGCTGCTGGAGGTGAAATTGCTCCCGTTGATGGTCAACGGCTGAGCGTTGTCGGAGCCGGGGACCGGGTTCGGGCTCACGCTGCTGATCGAGGGAGTGGGATTGGTCACGGGAGCCTGCACCTGAAACGAGTACTGCCCGGAAGAGGCGCTGCCATTGACGACCTCCACACTCCACGTATTTGTCGGCGTGCCGAAAACGGGGTTGATGACCAGTTGTGTGCTGCTCGAAGAGCTGATCGTGCGGTTGAGGTAGGGCACGCCGGTGGTGAGATCACGCAGGTTGACCACGCTGCTGGAGGTGAAATTGCTCCCGTTGATGGTCAACGGCTGAGCGTTGTCGGAGCCGGGGACCGGGTTCGGGCTCACGCTGCTGATCGAGGGAGTGGGATTGGTCACGGGAGCCTGCACCTGAAACGAGTACTGCCCGGAAGAGGCGCTGCCGTTGACGACCTCCACACTCCACGTATTTGTCGGCGTGCCGAAAACGGGGTTGATGACCAGTTGTGTGCTGCTCGAAGAGCTGATCGTGCGGTTGAGGTAGGGCACGCCGGTGGTGAGATCACGCAGGTTGACCACGCTGCTGGAGGTGAAATTGCTCCCGTTGATGGTCAACGGCCGAGCGTTGTCGGAGCCGGGGACCGGGTTCGGGCTCACGCTGCTGATCGAGGGGGCAGCAACTGCCGTATGAATAAACCCAAGACACACCAGAACGGCCGTGAAGCGTCCCAAAAAGCGACCAAGTGCGAGAAAAACCTCCATACTCAGCATTTTCCTAAGACATTTTATGCTTTTTGGCGAGACCATTAATAAGTTGACTCCGCACGGTTGCGCCTGCCGTGGAGCCGACGTTTGAACGAAGTTTATGAAATTAAGGAATGCCAAATCAAATGAGCGGTGGGGTAGCGATGGTGATGTGCCGATTGCAGACGGCAGTTCAACAGTTGGAGGAGTTCGTTTGCTCTCCGAGGAAGATCCGGCCACGACTTTGACGGCCGTATGCTCAAGCGCAACGGTCAGGCAATCGACCGACAGCTCTCCCTGTTCGGCCACGGAGAGGAATACAGTTATGAGCGACAGATCACTGACCGCTTACGGACTGATGGCGAAGCGCCATTGGCAGGAATTTTGCCCTCAGAGATACCGGCGGCTCGAAGCCGAGGGGAGGCTGGAAGAGATGCTCTTCGAGGCTCAGGAGACAACCCTGGACGAGATGGAGATCCTCACGCGGAAAATGGAGCGGGAGCAGCAAATGACGCCGGGACAGGCACAGACGGCGGCATGGGAATTGGTGCGGGAGAAATATATTCTCCTGCCGCCCGAGATCCCGAACGGCTGAACGGTCGAAACTATCGCATCACGGCGGAGGATCAGCTTGGAGCGGGCCCGCTGAAGCAGAAGGCTTGCGACAACTTTGCGGTGATCGAACTGGTTCGAAGGCTGGACGTTTCGGGCGGGATGGCGACAGACGAAGAGAGGCGGGTTCTGGTCAAGTATGTGGGATGGGGCGGTATTCCACAGGCATTTGCGGATTTCGGACCCGAGGAATGGCGTTCCGAACGTGAACAGCTAAAATCGCTGCTTACGCCCGCCGAATACGAATCGGCGCGGGCATCGACGCTCAACGCGCATTACACATCCGCCGCCGTGATTGGCGGCATCTACGACGCCGTGGAGCGGCTCGGCTTCACCGGAGGACGGGTTCTGGAGCCGGCGCTCGGGATTGGGCATTTCTTTGGGCTGATGCCGACAGAGATGGCGGCTCGGTCGCGCTTGACGGGAATCGAGCTTGACCCTTTGACGGCCCGCATCGCACGACACCTTTACCCTGACGCCGATATCCGCGCTCAAGGATTTGAGACTGCCAAATTGGTCGAGGGTTCGTTTGACCTGGCGATCTCGAACGTGCCGTTTGGCGACTACAAGCTGCGCGATCCTCGATTCGATGAGCGAAATTTTCTCATCCACGACTACTTCTTCGCCAAGGGGCTGGAACAAGTCCGGCCGGGCGGATTGGTGGTGTTCATCACTTCCAAGGGAACACTGGACAAGGTCAACTCTGGCCTACGGAGCTACTTGTCAGACAAGGCCGATCTCTTCGGGGCGATTCGGCTGCCGAACACGGCGTTCAAACAGAACGCGAACACCGAAGTCACGACGGACATCATTTTCCTCCGCAAATTGGCCGAAGGTGAAAAGCCGGGTGGCCCGCCATGGCAAAAGCTGAGCGAACATGTGAACGGCGACGGCGTTTCATTTCAGATTAACGAATACTTCGCCTCGAATCCGCACATGATGCTTGGCTCAATGGCTCTCGCGGGCACCATGTATCGCGCGAACGAGGCGGCTCTTCTGCCGGATGGTCGCGGCTTAACCGCAGCGTTGCGGGACGCAGTCGCGAAGCTCCCAATAGGTATTTACCGCGAGCAGAACGTGGCCGTTCCCCAAGCGGCAGAAGCGCAGCCCATTCTCGCTCCCGAGTTCGTGAAGGAGAACGCCTTCACGCTGCACGAGGGCGAGCTTGCAATCCGAACGGGAGCTACGCTGACACCTCTGACGAAACTCGCGGAGGAAACAGAACGGCGAATCCGCGGCCTGATTAAAGTCCGCGATGCCGTCCGCGAAGTGTTGCGCACGCAGCTTCAAGAACAAGGCGAGGAAGCAATCACCGATGCTCGGCGGCAGTTGAACCTCCGTTACGACACCTTCGTCTTGCGCTTCGGGGCGGTGAACGAGAGCGCCAACCGGCGCGCGTTCCGCACGGACCCAGATTATCCGCTGCTCTGCTCGCTTGAAGACTACAACGAGGAAACCAAGCAAGCAGCGAAGACCGCGATTTTCCGAGAGCGCACCATCCAGCAGGCGCGCGCTCCGCAAGCCGCGGAGACGCCGAAGGACGCTCTCGTGATGGTGCTGAACGAGACCGGTTGCGTCGACTTGAACAGGATGGAAGCTCTTCTTCGGCGGCCACCAGAGGAGTTTCTGCCCGAGTTGGTGGGTCTGTTGTATCGGAACCCGAAGAGCGAACAATGGGAAACGGATGATCAATATCTTTCGGGAGACGTTCGCATAAAGCTGGAGAACGCACGGGCGGCGGCGGAGCGCGACCCGAGCTACAGGGGCAACGTAGCTGCTCTGGAAGCCGTCCAGCCCACCGACCTTGCGGCTTCGGACATCGATGCACGGCTCGGTGCAGCGTGGATTCCCGCTCACGATATCGAAGCGTTTGCCCGCGCGATTCTTGGCGCGGACGGCATCACTATCTCTCACGCGGCTGTCGTCGGCACATGGTTCGTCAGAGGCGACTACAGCGCTCGCGCGACAGTCGCAAACTCGACTGAATGGGGGACCAGCCGCTATTCCGCGCTGGAGTTGATCCAGGATGCGCTGAACCTCAAGACACCGACCGTTTACGACACTGATCCACGCACCAAGGCCAGCGTAGTTAACGCGACCGAGACAGAAGCCGCACGTGACAAGTTGGAGAAGATCAAGGAACGGTTCAAAGATTGGATTTGGGAGAGCAACGAACGGCGGGAGCGCCTTTGCCGCAAGTACAACGACGACTTCAACTCGGTACGGTTGCGTGTCTTCAACGGCTCGCATCTAACGCTGCCTGGCAGCAGCGAGTTTGTTGCTCTCCGGCCGCACCAAAAGGATGCCGTGTGGCGCATCATCCAAAGCGACAACACGCTCCTCGCGCACGCGGTTGGTGCCGGCAAAACCTATACGATGGTCGCCGCTGGGATTGAACTGACCCGGCTCGGCCTGGCAACGAAGCCAATGTTTGTGGTGCCCAACCACATGCTCGGGCAGTTTTCCTCCGAGTTGCTCACGCTGTATCCGACAGCGAACATCCTCGTCGCCGGCAAAGAGGATTTCGAGGCATCACGTCGCGCTCGGCTCTTCAGTCGCATCGCCACCGGAAATTGGAACGCGGTTATCGTGACGCATTCGAGCTTCGAGAAAATTCCGCTGTCGCCGGAAACGCGCCGCGGCTTCATCGACGAGCAGATCCGTGAAGTTGAGATGGCAATACTCGATCAGAAAAGTGATCGAGGCACGCGACTCGTAAAAGAATTGGAGAAGGTGAAGCGGCGGCTCGAAGCCAAGCTTGAAACGTTGGCGGCGGACCAGAAAAAGGACGACACCCTTACGTTCGAGGAACTTGGCATTGATCGTCTCTTCATCGACGAGGCGCACAAGTTCAAAAATCTGTTCTACGTCACGAAGATGACCAGGGTTGCGGGATTGCCGCAGACTGCGTCAGAAAGGGCGTTCGACCTTTTCTTGAAGGTGCAGCACGTGCAGTCGCAAAATCGCGGGGGCGGCGTGGTCTTCGCCACCGGCACCCCAATCTCCAACACGATGGCGGAGATGTTCACGATGCAGCGCTACCTGCAAATGAGCACGCTGCGGCGGAATGGCCTTCAGCACTTTGATTCGTGGGCCGGAACTTTCGGCGAAACCGTCACGGCGATGGAACTGAGTCCAGACGGCAGGGGCTATCGACTGAACAGCCGCTTCGCCCGGTTTGTAAACGTGCCTGAATTGATGCAGCAATTTCGCCAAGTCGCCGATGTGCAGACGGCGGATATGCTTAAGCTGCCGATACCGAAGCTGGAGCAAGGGCGTCCGATCACGGTCAGCGCACCCGCAACGCCCGAGTTGAAGCGCTTCGTGGAGCAGCTCGTCGCGCGCGTGGAGAAGATCAAGAACGGCAGCGTCGATCCCCGCGACGACAACATGCTGAAGGTCACGACAGAGGGTCGCAAAGCCGCGCTCGATCTGCGTCTTGTGAGTCCGTTCTCGCGCGATAACCCTGACATCAAGGTGAACCTCGCGGTGGATCAGATCCACAAGGTTTGGCTCGATTCGGCGGAGCAGCGTGGAGCGCAACTGGTGTTCTGCGACCTCTCAACTCCTCAGGCCGGCAATCGGTCTTTCTCCGTCTACGATGACGTTCGCGAGAAGTTGCTCAACAGGGGTGTTCCGGCGGCGGAAATCGCTTTCATCCAGGACCACGACGAGGACGCCGCCAAAGCGTCCTTGTTCAAAGCCGTGCGGGAAGGCAAGGTTCGGATTCTCCTCGGCAGCACGCCTAAAATGGGCGAGGGCACGAACGTGCAGAAGAGGTTGGCTGCTCTCCACCACCTCGACGCTCCTTGGCGCCCGGCCGACATCGAGCAGCGCGAGGGCCGCATCCTTCGCCAAGGCAACACGAACGAATACGTAAAGGTTTTCCGTTACGTCACAGAGGGCAGCTTCGACGCCTACATGTGGCAAACGCTGGAAACCAAGTGCCGCTTCATCGCGCAGGTAATGACCGGCGATGCGACGATGCGAAAAGCCGAAGACGTAGACGCCGCCGCACTCACCTATGCCGAGGTGAAAGCCATCGCCTCCGGCAATCCGCTCGTCATCGAGAAAGCGTCCGTCGATGCCGAAGTCATCCGTCTCAGCCGACTCAAGAAGCAGCACCTCGACAGCCAGTATCAGCTTCGCTACCGGATCAAATCCTTCGCCGAAAGCGCCGACATCTGTCGACGCGAGATCGCCAACATGCTGGAAGATTTGAAGACGCGCCTCCCCACTCAGGGTGACCACTTCACGATGGAGTTCCGCAAAGAAACCTTCACCGACCGCGCGAAAGCCGGTCGCGCCATCATATTCGCAGCAGCCGCGCTGATCCCATTCAAGACGACGAAACCCATCGGAACTATCGGTGGCTTCTCCATCGCCATTCAAAAACTGGAGGAGCGTGCCAATGTCCTGATCCAGGGCAAGAATGCCTATACTGCCAACATCAGCGAAACTCCACTTGGCACCATCTCGTCGCTGGAGCACGCAATCACTCAGCTCGACCGGCGTTTCACCGAACGGGCTTCCGACCTCGCCGACATGGAGCGCAAGCAGACCGACCTCGCCAGACACCTCGATCAGCCGTTCGAGTATTCCGAACAACTCGAGGCCGCCACCAAGCGCCAGGCTGAAATCGTGGACGCGCTCGATATCACGAAGAATCAAGCGTCTGCCGCCACAGAAGAGGGGTCACAGGCGGAATCAGAGATCATCCAAAAAACGCCCCGCTTCGTGAACAGGCGAGTGGCGATCACAACATCAGCGTGATGCCGCCCATCCGTGGACGGACCTGGAAATCTCGACCAACGAGGTCGTGACAAGGAAGCCAAGGCCGGATTTGCCGGTGGAAGCATTGGTTGAAGATTAGAAGGCGAAACTCGCAGCTATTCGCGACAAAGTGTCTTTGGCTTCGCGGATAGATGTTATACGGCGCCTAAGGGGACGCGATATAGCGTCCGCTATATCGTCTTGACAATTTCCGCAGCCGGCAAGATTCTCCGCCGGGATGACCCCTGCCGAAATCCGCGATTTTAGAAAGCTTTTGGGACTCTCCCAAACCGCTTTCGCGAAGGAACTTTGTGTGTCGTTCACAACGGTCAACCGGTGGGAACGCGGGCACGCCGAGCCTCAGCCCGACCGGCTCGCTCGGATGAAAGAGCTTGTCTCTGTCCGACAGGAGCGGGCATCCGCTGCCGGCCTGACAGTCCCTTCCGCCCGAGTGCTACCCGCCATCGATTTCGAGGGAGACGCCGAGCGCCTCAAGCTGGTTGTGGATGCGCACCGGCTGCGGAATGGCCACACCCGAAACAAGTCGTTTGCACTGGAACTTTCTCGGGTAGTGCCGCTGCCGCATCAGCGGATTGCAGTTTACGAGCACATGCTGGCGCAGTCGCAGTTGCGCTTTCTTCTCGCTGACGATGCGGGAGCGGGCAAGACGATCATGACCGGCCTTTACATTCGCGAGATGCTGAATCGCGGCAGAATCCGCCGGGTTCTAATCGTGGCTCCGGCCGGTCTTCTCACAAACTGGCATCGCGAACTGGCTCAGCTTTTCGACCTTCCCACGACGATCCTCAATCGCGCCCGGATCGAGCACGGAGCACTCGATTCGGCGCAAACCGGGTTGTTCATCCTCAGCGTCGATACGGGGGCGATGCCCGCAATTCGCGAGAGGTTGAAATCGGACCTGGCAGACCGCTTTGACCTCGTTGTTTTCGATGAATGTCACAAGCTTTCGTGGCCCGATCCCAAACGCCCGAAGACTCGCCGTTACCTCCTAGCGGAGACCCTCGCCACCCGCTGCACTCATTTGCTTTTGCTCACGGCGACGCCGCATATGGGCAAGCCGCATCCATATTTCGCGCTGTGGCGGTTGCTCGATCCGAATCTCTTTCCCACGGGTGCCGCCGTCTCCGCACTGCCGACGGCGAAGCGCCGTTTGTACTTCATCCGTCGGTTGAAGGAGGAGATGCTGGATTACGCCGGGCAACCCATTTATAAGCCGCGCCTCTGCCAGACAATTCGATTCCAACTCACTACGGGTGAGCAGGATTTCTACGAGCACGTCTCGGATTACCTGCGCTGGAGTTACCAGAACAACAACACGCTCAATCCAAATGCGGCGGGCATGGTGCTCGCAGTTCTGCAACGCCGCCTCGCTAGCTCCACAGCCGCCGTCCTTCTATCACTCAAGCGCCGTAAACAAAAGCTGCTCAAACCGCCGACCCAGTTGCCGACTGAGCAGGAAGTCGAGGAGTTGCTGGATCGGAGCACCGCAGACGAATCGGAGCAGCTCGCCGATGGCCGCGAATCCGACGAGGTGATCGAGGACGGCGCCCTTGCACTCTCTCGACCGGACGGCGCAAAGCTGGAGAAGGAAATCGCCTATCTCGATCGGCTCATCCAGGACGGCGAAGCGGTGCGCGCATCGGGACAGGAAGCAAAATTTACCCGCGTCCGGGAGGTGATCGAGTCGCCGGAGTATCGAAACCAGAAGCTGCTCATCTTCACCGAGCACCGCGATACCCTCGATTACCTTCAGCAGCGTCTCGCGCAGCTCGGCTATGGCGAGGAAATCGCGACAATTCACGGCGGCATGGATCAGCAAGAGCGCGACCATCAGTGCTTCCGATTTATGACGCCAGAGTTTCGCCGAGCGCGAAATCTGCCCCAGCCAGAGGCACGCAGCGTCCGTCTCATGCTCGCCACGGATGCGGCGGGCGAGGGTCTGAATCTCCAGTTTGCATGGGTGATGGTGAACTTCGACATCCCATGGAATCCCGCCCGGCTCGAACAACGAATGGGGCGTCTTCACCGTTTCGGCCAGCGCGCGACGGAGGTGCGCATCTTCAATCTCGTGGCTGAAAAGACCCGCGAGGGCGACGTTCTCTTCACGCTCCTGGAGAAGCTGAATGAGGCGCGCCGCGAACTTTGCTCCGACAAGGTATTCGATGTGGTCGGGCAGCTGATCGACGGTGGCACCATTCGCGACCTGCTGCGGGATTCGTTGCTCTCTGACTCGTCGGATCGTTCCATGCAGAAACTCGCGGGTGAACTGGCAACGGCCCATCTCCGCAAACAGGTAGAGGATGATCGGAAACGGGCGACTTCGTTTGGTGATGTCGCCCAGCGGCTCGGCGCACTCAACGCCGAGCAGCGGGTCGAGGAGCTTCGCCACCTGCTCCCCGCTTACGTTCAGCGCTTTGTCGAGTGCGCGGCTCCGAAGCTTGGACTCCGGCTCGATGGAGATGTCGCCACTGTGGCGCACGCCACGTGGGAACCGTCTCATCTCACGAGAGCTCTCGCCGAAGGTGTCGGTCAGCCGCTTCCCGCCTTTCTCACTGTGCGGCGCGACCCCCCGAACGACGGGGACGTTCCACCGGAGCAAATTATTTTCCTTCGTCCGGGCGAACCAGTCTTCGACGCTCTTTGCGACGAGGTCGTTCGCAAGTTTTCACCCGATACTCAGCGCGGCGCGGTTCTTTGCGATCCCACCAGCGAGCGTCCCTACCTTGCCGGAGTTTTTTCCGTTCAACTCGGTGAGTTGGGCGCAACTCCCGTCGCAACCGGCAGCCGCGTCTGCCTTGATCGACGCGTTGTCGGCTTCAAACTCTTCACCGACGGCACCAGCGAGACCTTCGAGTTCAATCACCTCATCGCCCTGCCTGCCGCGCCGAAGTCGCTGTTCTCCACCGCAGGAGATTTTCTCGCGAACCGCCCTGAATGGGTAGAGCGCCTCGACAAGCTCGCCCGCGCGAGCGCCGAGAGCGCCATCCTGCAACCCGTTCGGGCCGAGCTCCGAGCCGAAGCCGACCTGCGGCAGCAGGATCTTCTTCGCGGATTCGATTACCGCGCGGCGCAGCTCGCGAGCGATCGCAGCGACGCCGCCCGCAAAGCCCGTGAGGGTGACGCCGAGGCCGCAGAGCGCCTTGAAAAAGTCAAAATCGAGCAGTCCGGACTTGCTGAGGAAAAGGCGCAGGCGCTTCTTTTCGAGCAACGCCGTCCCGACTTGATCGATCTCGCGGGGTTTGAGCGCGTCGCGCTCGCTCTCGTGGTACCCGATGCCCGTCCGGAAGCGCGCGAACTTTACGATCTGGACGTCGAGCGGCTCGCCGTTCGGCTGGCCCTCAATTACGAGCAGGACCATCATCGCGCCCGCGTCTTCGACGTGTCCTCACCTTCGCTCGCCCGTGGCTACGACCTCGAAAGCCACCGGCCCGGCGGTGAAGTGGTTGCCATCGAAGTGAAAGGGCGCAGTGGACGGGGGCCGGTCACGCTCACCGACAACGAGTGGCCCACCGCGGCGAATCTCCGCAAGCGCTATTGGCTCTACGTTGTCCTCAACTGCGCCACGCAACCGCGCCTCTACCGCGTGCAGGACCCCATCCGTCTCGCCTTTTCTACCCGTCAATCCTTCGTCCTGAACGCCGGCGACATCATCCGGGAGGCTGAGTATGACTGAAACTCAGCATCAAAAACTACAGACACTCTCGGTGCTCACCAATCACATCTCGAAACAAAGCCCACACTCGAGAAGCTGAGCTCCCGGTTCATTCTTATGTATTTTTTTTACATCGACGAAAGTGGTTCACGCGATCCAGCGGTTGTTGGCACTCGCGCGGATGGCACCAGCTTCACAAAAGATCATCTCTACACCCTGACGGCGGTAGGTCTATATGAGCGGAAATGGCGGCACTTCGAGCGGGCGATTGCCAATCTCAAGCTGGAGCTTCTGCATGACATTTTTCGCGTTCATCACGTCCAATTTGACCTTTCCCACTGCGAAGTAAAATCGACCTGGCTGCGCGTTCCAAAAGAGCCTGAAGCGCACAGCCAGTTCCTTCATCTACTCTCGGATACCCAGCGCGTTCGCCTCGTTGGAACCTATTACCGGCAGATATTGGAGCAAAAGATGATTCTTTTCGCGGTGGTGGTTGATAAGCGGAAGCTGCGCGAACACACCACTCAAGAGATTCTTCACAAGAAAGCCTACGAACTGCTTCTCGAACGTATTGAGCACTATTTGGCAGAGTATCATCCGAATCACCAGGGATTAATCGTTATCGATGATACACAGCGACAATTAAATCGAGCCGTTGCGCTCAAGCACGCGTTTTTCCAGCGGGAAGGGAACATCAATGTTCGCTTTCACCATATCGTGGAGTATCCATTTTTCACCGAGAGCACCCTCTCCAACGGGATCCAACTCGCCGATCTCTGTGGCTACAATGTTTACCGTGCTTTTCGGAACCTTGACTTCAATTATTCGTTCTTCGAAGCGTTAATCCCGTCGATCTACAACTCCAAAAATACGTATCTCGGCAAGCTGGACGGTCTCAAAGTATTTCCTGACGACTCGGAACTGATCGGCTTCGCGAGAGAGGCATACGCCGCCTTTCAGCAAAAGGGAAGGCCCGCCTTGTGAGGCGGGCCTTCGAAAACCGTATGGGGTCGGGCTGGGTTCTCCATATCGAGCCGACAAGGGGCACCCGACACGAAGAAAGATGCCAGAGTGCGTCTCGAATGCAAGCGCTTGAAAGCCCCGCGAAAAAGCGAGGGCCAACCGTTTCCGGTTGGCCCTGCATCCTGTTTTCAGGAAAGTGGTGTCGGGCTGGGTTATCCATATCGAGCCGGCAAGCGGCACCCGACTGCGAAATACAACGCAGGAATCGCACCTTTGGCAAGCACCAGGTAAATTTTTTTGACAATTCTTCAGAACCGATATGACCGACAAACCCCGCCTCATCGAAGTCGCCTTTCCCCTGCGGCAAGCGTCGCTGGCCAGCGTGCATGAGAAGAACGTGCGGCAGGGGCATATCTCGACCCTGCACATCTGGCCGGCGCGGAGGCCGCTCGCGGCTTGTCGGGCGGCTTTGCTGGCGACGCTGCTCCCGGATCCGGGTGATCCGGTGAAGCGGGCGGAATTGCTCAGCAAGATCGGCGGCAAGGTGACGACGAAATACTTCACAGAGTCAGACGCAGAAGGACGTGAAGTGGCGGAGAAAAAGGAAGTTCTCGTCGGGGGTGTTCTCGCTTGGGGGAATGAGAGCAACGAGGCGATGGACGATTTTCGCGATGCAATTGGCGCGGAGTTCCCGGGCGGTGCGCCGCGCGTGCTCGACCCGTTTGCAGGTGGCGGAGCGATCCCGCTGGAGGCGATGCGGCTCGGGTGCAAGGTCACAGCCAGCGATCTGAACCCGGTGGCCTGGTTCATTCTCAAATGCACGCTCGATTATCCGCAGCGGTTCGCGGGCAGGAAATGGCCGCTGCCGCAGTTTGCGCGTCAGTGGCCGGACTTCGTCGCGGATTTCCTCGGAGGGAAAGTGAAAAAGCGTCGGGGCGCGAATCGCGCACACTTCACCGATGCGCACCAGCCGCAGCTCGATCCGGCGAAGATTTCTCCGAATGCGAAGGCATCGTCGGAGAAATCTTCGGCGTGCTTTGATGGCGCCCTCAACGATGCCACGTTGCCATGGCACGTTCGGGCGTGGGGCCGCTGGGTGTTGGAGCGCGCGCGGGCGGAACTCGCGTCGCGGTTTCTCGTCGTAGGCGGTGAACAGACGGTCGCTTATCTGCATGCCCGGACGGCTCGCGACAAAATCAGCCTCGCGCGCATTCCGCTGCTGAAGACTTTCTGGCTAAAGAAGAAGAACGGTCGGCGCGCAGCGCTCCTGCCGATTCCGCTCGACGATGGCTCAGGCGTGGAGTTCCGGCTCTTGGGTGAAAGTGAATTGGCAAATCCTGCCCGCGTCATCGCGAACTACCCGCATTTGGAGAGGTGGGAAGTTACCGCGGAATCGCTTTCGAGCTTTCTGAATGAAGGGACGATGAATCGGTCGGGTGTTTGGTGTCCCGCCAGCGGCCGTCCCGGTATGATTGCACTGACCATGAAGGATCTCCGAACGCAGGGTCAGCAAGGTTTGCTGGGGAGCCAGATGACCGTCGTGGTCGTGGAAGAGACGGTGGGCAAAAAAACTCGGAAACGATATCGGCTGCCCACCGCCGATGAGGTGAAGGCAGCGAACGTCGAGGTCGAAGACTTGGACGAGATTTTCCGCGACATCCCATTCGGGATTCCCGCAGAACCGACACCTGCCGGCGGTGGCAGTGGCGCGGCACGGGCGTTTGCGCTTCACAATTACGGTTTGAAGAAATGGGGCAATCTCTACACCCCACGCCAGTTACTCGCGCTCGGGTCGTTTGTGAAGCACACGCGCCAAGCAATCACCGAGCTTCAATCGCTCTACCCAAAAGAACCGGAAATCGCGGAAGCAATCGGAGCTTATCTGGCCAACGTCCTGGATCGTGTGGCTGACCGAAACAGCGTTCTGTGCTCGTGGACAATCGATTACGATCAGGTTCGTAACACGTTTGCCCGGTTCGCGCTGGGAATGACGTGGGACAATTGCGAGGTGAATCCGCTTGTCGAAACGTCCGGCGGTTATCCCGGCCAATTGGAACTTGTCGCGCAGTTCTGCGACCACGCCTCGGAGAGTTCGGGAGAATCCAGCGTGCCGTCTGTCCTCAAGCGCTCGGCCATCGAGGAGCAAGGCGGACCAAACGCCCTCGTGCTAACCGATCCGCCGTATTACGACGCGATTCCCTACTCCGACTTAATGGACTTCTTCTATGTCTGGCTAAAGCGCGTGCTCGTCGGACACGGCCTCACCGAACTCGATGCCAATTTCGCGTCCGAGCTTTCACCCAAGTGGGACAGCGAAAAATGTGACGGTGAGTTGATCGACGACGAATCGCGGTTTGCCGGTAACAAGAAAGCCTCGAAAGATTCGTACGAAGATGGCATGGCGCGGGCCTTCAAGGCATCGCTCAGCTCATTGACGCCAGATGGGCGCATGGTCGTTGTATTCGCGAACAAGGAGGTAGAAGCGTGGGAAACGCTGATTGGCGCGTTGATTAAAGGCGGAGCAGTCGTCACGGCGAGCTGGCCGATCCAATCCGAGCGGGCCGTGCGCGTGCGTGGCCTCGGTTCGGCGGCGCTTTCTTCCTCCGTTTGGATTGTCTGCCGGAAGCGGGTCGCGAATGCGAATTCGGGGTGGGACAAGTCCGTCCTTGATCGGATGCGGGAGATCCTTTTTCAACCGCGCGAAACACTCGGCGAGCGAAACATCCTCCAGTATTACTTCGACCTCGGCATTCGCGGTCCCGACTTCCTCTGGGCTGCGCTCGGGCCTGCGCTCGAAGCCTACAGCGCGCATAGCTTTGTCAAGAAGCAGGAGGGCGGGACAATGAGTGTGGATGAATTCCTTCAGCATGTCCGGCGACTGGTGCTGCAATTCAGCCTCGGAGAATTGCCCGGCTTTCGCGACGTGAGCCGCGACACAAGCGGTCGCGGTGAGTCGCTCGACCTCGATGACGTGACTCAGTATTACCTGCTGCATCGCGCCTTTTTCGGTCTCGAACCCGCGCCGTCTGGCGCGTGTATTCTTTATGCCAATGGATGTGGTCTCAACGAAACGGCGCTGAGGCTCGTATGGCAGATCACCGAGCAAGGAGGCGACAAGAATGGCGGAAAGACGCGGAACGGTGGGGACGCGGAACCCGATGAAGGGGAGAGCAAAGGAAACGAATACCGGCTCATCGACTGGCGCACGCGGGCGCTCCGCGATGCGTTGGGCGAGGCGCGCGCCCGCCAGCCCGCGCCCCTCATCGATCGGCTGCATCGGCTAATGTTTCTGCTTTCAAGCAACCGCGCCGGAGAAGTGCAGGAGTGTTTTGAGAACTGGGGCCTTGCGGCAGAGCCTGCGTTTTTGCCCTTGCTGCAAGCGCTCCATAGCCTGGCCGACCGCGAGAATCGTGCCGAAGAAAAAAAGCTGATCGAGGCTTTGGCGGCGCAACTGAAACTTAACCGACGCAAGGTAGTCGAAGCCGGTGTGGTCAACGAAGAACCCACGCTCACCGGCTGGAACAAAGAGATTGGCCGCAGCCGCGACGCAATTTCAACTTCCGTAGAAAGCCAATGATATGAGCAAAGCAGCCAAAAGCGTAATTGTTCCATGGAAAGAGCCGTGCAAGCTCCGGCAGGAGATCCGGGACCGCGAGTTGGGCGAGGCCGACTTCGCAGTCGATTTGAACAAGGTGATCTTCGGCGTACCTGGCGGGACGATGCCTTTCTACTGCGATCCTGTGCAGTTCTTCGCGACGAGCTACGCGACGGCAAACCTACGCGATTTCTGCCGCGCGGTGCTCCGACGACTCGCTGGAGAGAAGGGAGGCGAGGCGATCATCAATGTGAGCCAGACCTTCGGCGGCGGGAAGTCGCACACGCTCACGACGCTCTATTACCTCACGACACTCGGCGATAAACTACCTCGCGCGGACAACACGGTCGCGCAAATCCTCAATAATGCGCAGCTCGGCGATGCACCGGGCGCGCGCGTAGCTGCAGTATCGTTCGATCATGTCGACTGGAAGGATGGCGGGCGGGCCATTTCGCCCGACGGCGAGGTGCGGCGCTTTCGAATGCCATGGAATCTTATCGCGTGGCAACTGCTCGGAACTCGCGGGCTGGAAATCCTGAATCGGGACGAGACGCAGCCGGGCCATGACACTCCACCGTCAGACGAACTCTGGTCTCAACTACTCGCGGAGTTGGAAGCAGAGGGCGGCGCAGCGCTGATCCTTCTCGACGAATTTCTGATGTGGGCGCATGACGCCGCCTCGCCAGATTCGGCGGACCTGACGCGTGGGCCGGTTTGGTATGAGCGACTCAAGAATTTCTTCCAGCGGCTCTCGCAAGCCGTGGGCTCCTCGCACCGCTCCTGCCTCGTCGTTTCGTTACTCGCGACCGAGCCAGCGAAAGTTGATGAAGTCGGCCGCGAGATTCTCGCGCAGTGCAACGGGGGTCTCGGCCGCGTGGCGCAGGATCGGTCTCCCGTCGAGAAGAACGATCTCCCTGAATTGTTGCGGCGCCGTCTTTTCTCCAGCTATCCCGAAACGGAGGCCGAAAAGCAGCAGCATGTGCTCGCCTTCTGGCCTCGCTTCGAAGCCATCGATCCCACGAAAGCGAAGCAGCCATCGGCGATGAAGAATCTGGTCGAGGCGTATCCGTTCCATCCCGAAATGCTAGAGCGTTTCTTCGGCAAATGGACAGGCGTGCGGGAATTCCAGCGCACGCGTGGCGTCCTCCAAACGTTCGCGAATGCGCTACGCGAAGCCGAGGGGTGGGACGACTCGCCGCTCATCAGTACGCAAATCCTCCTTCCGGCGCCAGGTCGCGACATGAGTACGGCCTTGCAGAAGCTCGCGAACATCGCCCAGCGCTCAAGCGGCGAACCGAACGCCGACTATTCCCAAGCGCTCAAAACGGAATTGCCTCGTGTCGCGGAGGTGCAGAAGAATGAGACGCCCACGCTCTCCGGGCGCGAGATCGAATCGGCCTGCGTCGCGGCTTTCATCTACTCGCAGCCGCTGGATCAAAACGAACAGGCGGAGCTTGCCGAGTTGCGATGGCTGCTCGCCGCATCATGCGACATGCCCGCGCCGATCAACCTTGGGCTGAACGCGTGGGCAAAGGCCTCCTGGTATTTGGAGGAGTGCGAGAAGAAGGAGGCGGTCACGAACGTCCCGATGTTCTGGCGGCTTGGCCCGCGACCGAACCTGAATCAGCTCCACGACGGCCATCGGAGGGAGGCGCTGAAATCCGCGCGCACAAAATTCGACGACCTCGCGCAGAACAAGTGCAGCGCTCTTTACTACGACCTTCCCACAGACGCGATCCCGCACAAGATTGTAACTTCGCCGGCCGACGTGGGCGACGATGGGATGTTCCGTCTCGTCGTGCTAGGCGCAGATTTCGCGGGCGCGCCCAATGATCCCCCTCACGCAGAGGCGCAGAAGTTTCTCAGGCAAAAGGAGCCGGGGACCATCCGCGTCCATCAAAACGTCGTGCTAGTAATCACGCCGAGTCCGGTCGGCCTTGCTCATGCGGAGCAAATGATCGCGGAATGGGACGGGTGGGTTCGCCTGGAGCAATCGCCGCAGTTCAAAGAGTTAAAGACCGAAGATCAGGAGCGCGTGCGGAAGCGCAAAAAACCGGCTTTAGACATCGCGCTAACTACTGTGAAAGACGCGTATCAGACCGTGCTCGCCGTGGAGCAAGACGGAAGCGTGAAGGCGCATCGCGTGACGCTGGGCGGCGAGTCGCTGATGGCGGCGCTATTGCGCGAGAAAGACAAGCTGCGGCTCTTTCGCGAGAGTATCGACATTGAGCAGATCATGCCTCCTGCGCCGTTGTATGCCGTCTGGCCCTCGGGCGCGGATTACGTCGCGGTGGCCGACCTTTACCAGACGTTCGCCCGCAATCCAAAGCTGCCGAAGCTCCTCAGCCAGCAGACGGTGCTGCGAAGCGTAGAGGATGCAGTTCGGCGAGGGCTCTTGGCGGTTCGATGCACTCGTCCCGACGGTTCTTCGTCCTGGTTCTGGAAGTCGGCGATTGATGTCGTTGAATGGGAAAAAACAGCGGAAGCCTGGCTGCCAGAAAAGGCCAACCTCACGCGGTTGGCAGCTTCCGCGGTGCTTCACGAAGCGCTGCCCGGCGTGTGGCCGGCCAACGGTTCGGGACTCACACTGAAAGACCTGTGCGCCAGTTTCGACGGCGCTCACAAATTCGAGGAGCGATACGACGCGACGAATGTCGAACAACGCCCAATTCCGAAAGCTGCTCCGGCGGTAGTGCATGCAGCGGTCTCCGACGCGGTGAAAGAGCGCCGGCTTTGGTTGGTCTTTGGGACCAGCAGCGTTTTTGGAGAAATCCCGACAGCCCTTCAGCTTGACACAGAAGCCAAAATCTATCCTCCGCCCGAAGCGCTTTCCGTCGCGGACCTCCTGCCACCTAGCTTGCCCACTGCATGGACGAAGGATGTCGAACCGCGCGCAACCGCGGCCTCACTCTATTCCGCGGTGAAGGCCATTCGGGGGAAGCCGTGGCCTGAAGCGCTCTTTCTCGGGACAGTGAACTCTGCCATTGGCCAGGGCTACTTCGTGCGTGCTGAGGGGACCGGTCCGCTTTCGTCGCTTCAGCATGACGGCGCCGTTCCGCTTGTTATCCGCCAGGGCAAATCAGTCCTCGTTGACCTGCCGCCGATTTCGCCGGGCCGGAAGTTTTCGAATTCCGTCACTCTGGATGTCGGCGAGGTGCAAAGCTTGGCGGACGACATCTCCGAGTTGACCACCGCTCTTGCCGGCATGGAGCCGGAAATAGAAGTGCGCGTGAGCATCAAAACCCAGGCAGGCCAGGACTACACCGTGGCCAACCAGATTCTTGAACAGATCAAAAAGGGTTGGTCGATCTGATCCGGGATGATGATAGCCGTATGCCATCGCCGCTTTCTCCAGCAAAGGAGCACGACCTTTTCCTGTCCCACACAGGTGCTGATAAGGATTGGGTTCGAAATCTAGGAGAACGGCTGGAGCGCGAAGGCATCGAAGATCACTGCGACAGCCGGCGGATCAAGGTCTTCTTCGATGAATGGGATATTGATTACGGTGCAAACATTGTGAATCGCCTAAATGAGGGGCTGAGCCGAAGCAGGTATCTCGTGGCAATTCTTTCGCCCGAATTTCTCGAATCAAGCTGGGCGAATCAGGAATGGACTCATTGGTTCATGACCGATCCAAAGGCAGGCAATCTTATTCCGGTTCTCTATCGGGATTCGTTCCTCGACAGCCATGGTCGAATTGAACTCCCGATGCCGTTCAAGACCGGCCGCTTTGTGGATTTTCGCGAGCGAACGCAATTCGAGCGAGCCTTCTTGCAACTTCTCCGACGTGTGAGAGGACTCGCTCCGGAGCGTGGTGCGACCGGGCCTGCTCGCTACACTGGAACGCCCGGTCAAATAAACCCACTCGCCACGACAAGTTCCCCAGCGAACTCGTGGGAAGCAGATCGGTTTCAGGAGTTGATCGTGGGGAATCTGTTGGAGGTGAAGTCGCTACCTGCGACGATTTGGTCAGGCGCGACTCAACACGAAAAGCCACGTGAAGTCTGGGACGCGGTTCCTAACTCTGCGATGTTCATTCTTCGCGAGCATCGTCTGTGGACGTTCGCCGACTTGGGTCGCAGCGAAGAATCTCTTCGCGGAGCTGTCGAGGTTACATCCGTTGAACCGACCGCCGTGAAAACGTGGGTCGCCGATGATGATAAGCGCCGCTGGCTGATGGCGCTGCTGAATGAAGCGCTCAAGAACCGTATGGGCAGAGTCGGGATCAGGAAAGACATCAAAGGCCGTTTCTACTTCAGGGCAAACACGGATGGCACGCCCCGCAAATGGACTAACCCAGGGGATCGGGAGCGCGAGGTTGCAGCCAAGAAGCTAAGTAGCGACGGCAGTTCTCATTTCTTCGTCCATGCCGCCGCCTATCTAAAGTTCGAGCAGCTCGGGAATCGCTTTTTCATAAAGGTGAAGCCTACCTACACATTCACAGAAGACGGCGAGAATCCGCTCACTCCGAAGGCAACCGGAAAACTGTCGATTCAGTGGAGCGGGCAGCAGCGGAACGACACGATCATTCGCAATCTACTTTTCTGGATCAAGGTCATCGCGAAAAGTCAGAAAGACTTCGCCATTTTCACCGGCGGTGAAGAAATTGTAATCTCCGGTGTGCCTGCGTCTGCGCGCACGGAACGTGGCATTGAAGTCGATGAGGTGGCAATTGGCGCGCTTCTCAACATCGGTGCCGATGTGGAAGACGACCTCGATGAAGCAGCGCAGAGTATTGAACTCGTCGAAAGGGAGGAGGAATCAGATGAGACGGAAGAAAGCGACTAAACGCAATCATCCCGCGTTCACCTACCCGAAGCATCTTGAGCCGCGGAGCGGCCAGGCGAGCCGGGATGATCAAGGCGCTGCCGATCAAGATCCCGCAATCACGGTTTCGCTCACAGAGCGGTTGATCGAGCAAGCGCCACCGACGTTTTCGAGCTTCTTTATTGAAGAGCCGAAGCTTGTCTTCGGCGATGGCGAACTCTGCGCCGATCCAAAAACCGGAATCACAGCTTTCGGACCGATCGCCTCCGGAATATCCAAGCGCGAAATCCGCATCGGAGTCATCGGCACCGGCCAAGGTATAAACGCCATGCGCGCTTACCTCGATCTAACCCATGCGCGAATCGAACCAGGTCGCAATTCCAAAGGAAAGTTCTTCGATACGTTCTGCTTTCCTGATTTTCCGGGCGTTGATAAGTCCTTTCGAGTCACTTTCATTACGGACCCAAGGATTCAGAGGTCGATCCCGTTGGATTACTTCAAGAACGCCGTTATATCCAACAATCCCGCAACCCGGCTGCGGGATGTTGTTGCGCTCGTCACTAAAGAACTGGGTGCCCTCGCAACAGCTGAGCCCAATCCCGATGTGGTCGCTATCGTGCTGCCACCAGAGGTCGAAACCGCATGCAAAACCATCGGTGCTGAATTCGCATCGTTGAAAATCAAACTCACGCCCGTTCAGAGAATACACCGCAAGTTTGAAAAGGTGAAACAAAGCGGCCAGGAACTTCTGGGATTGGTCTTTGACGAGTCTGAAGCGCAAGATGGTCAGACTGGATTTTGGAATATTCATCATGCCCTCAAAGCTCACGCGATGAGTTCTGGGCTTACCACCCAGCTGGCATGGGAAAGCACGCTTCGCGGCCAGAGCGGGAATCAGGACCCCGCATCAACGGCGTGGAACTTTATGACCGCGCTTTATTACAAAGCGGGCAATATTCCCTGGCAATTGGAGCGCATGCCGCAGAACACCTGCTTTGTCGGAGTCTCATTCTACAAGGAAAGTCCCCATCCGAATGCCGGCATGCAATCAAGTCTGGCGCAGGTTTTCTCGGGCGCGGGAGAGGGTCTCGTGCTCAAGGGCGAGCGTGCAATCGTCGATAAAAAACGGGATCGAAAGGCGCACCTGGATGAACGGGGCGCGGAGCTGCTTCTCAGTCGCGCCTTGGCGACCTACGAAGCCGTGCATCAGAACCGCCCTACTCGCGTTGTTGTTCATAAAACGAGTCGTTATTGGCCCGAAGAACTTTCGGGCTTCAAAAAAGCGCTGGGGGATATACGGCGTTCCGATTTCCTTGCGCTGGAGTACCTGGATCATCGCTTTATGCGTTGCGGCAAGGAACCGCCACTGCGCGGCACCGTCATCAGCCTTACCGACACACACCATGTCGTTTACACTCAGGGCTATGTTCCGTTTCTCCGCACATATCCCGGCATGAGAATTCCGAACCCTTTGGAGATTGTGGAGCACCACGGGGATTCAACCGCTGAAATGATCTGCTCCGAGATTCTGTCGCTGACGAAGGTGAATTGGAACAGCTGCTTTTTCGGCAGCTCAGTGCCAATTACCATCCGCTTCGCCAAAAGCGTGGGCAAGATCATCGCCGAACTGCCAGTCGGCGTGACTCCCCAAACCAAATACAAGTTCTACATGTAGGCGATGCGCCTCACTGCGCAAAGCCCTCGGCCTTCCCCCGCTCGCTCGCCCATGTCGTACTTGGGAGCGCGCTCACGAAGTGCAAAGACTTCGCTCCGCCGCGTTGCCGTTGATGATGTCGCCGCTTCTGCAGCTTCGCGACCACATTATCCGCTCTGAGATGACGCGGATGCAGTGGCGGCGACGAAGAAAATTGAATGAAGTGATCTCATTCCCGAATCAACGAGTGCAGTATCAGTTCATCGCCGCTTATCGCGAACTCTGCCGCGACTATATTCTCCTCCGCGAGCATCGCGTCGGCGACTGCGCCGCGCAGATACTTTTCGACCGCATCGCGCAGCGGACGCGCACCGAGGCGCGGATGGAAACCGCGTTGGATCAGAAACGAGACGATTTGCTCGCCAGCAAGTAAATCGAAGCCTTTTTCGCGAAGGGAGGCGAGCTCACGCCCGATGTGAAGACGGGCGATATCGATCTGCACATCGTAGCTGAGGCGGTTGAAGACGATTTTCTCGGTGATTCGGGCATAGAACTCAGGCCGCAAAGAGCGCTGTGCCTTGGCCAGCACGTGACGCTCCATCGTCGTGAACGACGAGTGCTGAAGGTTGAGAATCTCGGCTGAACCGATATTCGATGTGAAAACGATGTAAAAGCCGCTGAGATCGAGCGCTTCGCCGTTGGCCATCGTGACGCGTGCTGCGTCAAGGACTTGCAGGAAAACATCGAGCACTCGCGGGTGCGCCTTTTCGATTTCGTCAAAGAGCAGCGTGCCCGTCGCGGACTTCGCCACGGCAAGCCCGAGCAGGCCTATTTCGCCAAGCTTGCCACCAAGCAGCAGACCCAAGCTGTCCTGCGTCTGGAATTCCGACATATCGAAGCGGAACAGCTTGTCGGCGCCAGCGAGATAGCGCGTGAACGCGATGGTGAGCTCGGTTTTCCCCACCCCGGTTGGGCCGAGGAACAGGAAGCTGCCTCGCGGACGGGAGAGAGGAGCAAGACCCAACTCGCCGCGCTGCAACACGGAAGCCACGCGTGGCAGCACGTGATCTTGTCCACGGATCTGCTCGGCGAGGTGCGCTTCGAGGTGACGAAGATGTTTGAGTCTATGAGGTGAAATGGTGTGCGGGTTCATCCGCGCAGAGTCGCAGGCGGAGGCCCGCACGGTCGCTCTCGCGGTGGAGCAGCGTGTTCATCGGCAGGCGTTAAAACGTTGCCCACATGAAATCCACACTCCTGTTCAATCAGTCAGCCATCGTCCTTGCTCAAGCCGCCGGAAGTCTCTCCGAAGGTGCGAGCAAAGCGATGGGAATCGTTATGCTTATCGGCTTCATCTTCGGCACCATCTGCGTTGTCGGCGGTGGCTTCGCCATCCGACGTGGCGATACCGATGCCGGTAAGCTGTCCATCATCGGCGGCCTCATCATCGCCGGTGCGCCGGTTATCGTGAAGGCGCTGTTCACCGCGTTCGGTATCGATAGCTCCACGGTCGACGTGGGCGCGTTCCAATGATCGAACTGCGCTTCACGGAAACCAACAGCGCGGAAGACTCCGCCGGAAAAACCTGGGGGCTCGAAGGAACCCTCTTTTGGTATCTGACCGGCGGAGTCTTCTCTTCCGTCATCGTCCTGCTCGTGCTCTTCAGCATGCTGCATTGGACGTTCACCGCATCGCTGGGCGCAGGCGCCGTGCCCCTCACATTATCGTTGCTCTACGTATTTGGCTTTCGGCAGGGCAAACCAGCCGGCTACGACCAAGACCTTTTCGAACTCTGGTTCAGCGGCCCCGGCTTCGTGCCGGGGGCGCCCGGTAAACTCATTCATCCAATCGAAGACTCTGCACATGTTTGAACAAGCTCCCAACGGCCACTTCTTGCAGGACCTGATCGTCTTTAGCGGGCTCCGCAAAGGCGGCTACGTCGCCAAGGGGTTCATCTTTGAGCCTCAGGATCTGATGAATGCCTCGCCCGTTCATCTGAACGAATTCCAGGATCAACTTTCACTGCTGCTCGCATCGCTCCACGAGCACCAGCGGCTCCAAGTGCAATGGTTCTGCGATTCGGATTATCGCGCTGAGCTGTTGCGCTATCGTGAGGAAACCGAGCGTGCCTCGAATTTGTGGACACGCGCTCTCGCAATGAGCGCTTTACCCGTTACTGGCAGGCGATGCTCGACCGCAAACTGCGACGCCAACGGCTCGTCCTGTACATCTCACGTTCCATCGACGTTGAACCCAAAGCGCTGCAATCGGTTCAAGCCCGGCGTGAATACTACGAGTTGCTGCTTGGCCAGCTAAACGCTGAGTTCAAGCAAATCCACGAAATGCTGCTCGGCATCTTCCCGCACTCGCGGATCATGCCGATGAAGGACGCCGATCACTACCGGCACTATGCGCGCTTCCTCAACCCGTCCTTCGCCGAACGGTTCGATTACGATCCGCTGGAGGCTTTCGAACCAAGCCTCTCCATTCATGAGAACTGCTGGCATGGCGAAGCGGTTGGCGTCGCGGATGCCGGGTTCATCCTAGACGGCTATCATCATGGCCTGCTCGTCCTGAGCCGATGGCCGAAGGTTTCCTTTCCTGGAATTATTCACCGGCTCACGAATTTGTCGCTGCTCGATTACACCATCACGGTAAACGTCCAACCGCTTTCCACCCGAGCGGAAATCGCGCGAGAGGAAAAGGCGCATGACCGCTTGGCCGGCGATTATGCCAGCGAGAAGAAGTTGTCGCTTGTTACCTCTATGGAAAAGAAGCAGCGCAATCGCCGCGCTGATGCAGGGACACACGCTGCCCTTCAACGTGCAGTTCATCGTCCGGGCGTGGGATCGTACGAGAGATGGTCTAGCCGCAAAGCTCGGCGCGATCAAGAACGCCATCCACAGCATGAATAGCGCGCAGTACTTCGAATGTGTGCTGCCCACAACCTCGAAACACGTCTTCTTCCAGGCATGGCCTGGGTGGACGTGGAGCCGCTACGCTCACCGGAACCTGTATGGTGAGAACCGCTACGTTGCCGACATGCTACCGATCAGCGCGACCTTCACCGGTCATCTCGCGACGGCCGAGGCAATCTACGATGGACCGATGCGGAATTTGGTTGGCGTCAAAACCTTCTCCGGCAGCGACCAGGATGCCACTCCGCAACATGCAGTTCTGCTCGGAATGAGCGGAGCGGGAAAGTCAGTGACCGTCTGCGACTTGCTTTCTCAGACGGAAGGTTATTTCGATTACACCGTGATCATTGAGGAGGGACTTTCGTATGGGATTTACACCCAGACTGTCGAACCAGACGCCCGGCCCATCATCATCCAGCCGGACGGTAATCTGACGATTAATTACCTCGATACGCATCAGCTTCCATTGACCCCCGACCACCTCTCGACGGCGACTGCGCTCGTCGCCCGAATGATCGGCGTCAGCACGGATGAAGACCGGCAGATGCACCGGCAAGCTCAAATCGCTAAGTATCTGTCTCTCCTTTACGACGATGTGTTCATGGACTGGAGCAGACGCAACGAAGGAGCATTGACATCCGTGGCGCGCCACGCGTGTGCCTTAGCCCGTTTTCGCCGCGAACGCATTGCAGGGCGTGGCGACTTCGTTGGAGGTCTTTGTGGATTTTCGCGACTGGCAGAGCACGCACGCAGATGAAGCCAGTGCGTACCTCGGGGCCATTGAGGAGTCGGAGGTGCTCCGATTTCTCAAAGAGCCAGCCACGAGCCGCGAAGTTCGCAACCTTGCCTTCGCCAGCTTCACTGCTGGCGAATACCCCACGCACCGCATGCTTCAGGAACTGATGCAACTTGAAGGATCGGACGAGCAGATTCGGGAACTCGCCGACCGCTTGTTGCCGTGGTGCGCCGAGGGCAACTATGGAGCGCTTTTCGACGGCACATCCAACGTATCGCTAACGGGCAAGATCGCGCACTTCGAGTTGGGCTACATTCCCGAATCCGCCAAGGCACTGCGGGCTGCGGCCGGTTTTCTGATCACCAACTACACGCGGCAGCACATCATCACATTGCCGCGCGCAGCGCGAAAGCGAAACATCTACGAGGAAGTAGCCCGGCTCATGGACATTCCCGGCGGGGAAGAAATCGTGAAGGAAAGCTACGCGCAGCTCCGCAAGTTCAACTGTTGGAATATTGCCATCGTGCAGCAGTACGCGCGGTTCAAAGAGAGCCGGATTCGCGCGGCCGTATTCGGCAACAGCCGGCAGTTTTTCCTTATGCGTCAAAACGACCGCGCCGATCTGGAGGATATTGGTCAGGACATCGACCTCTCCGAACCCACCAAGCAACACATCTTAAACTATCCGCTACCGGACCAGCAACCTGCCGACAAGTTTGCCGCATTCACGTACCTTCACACCGATGCGGTCAGGCCGATCTGCGGCACGGTCCACAACGTGGCGTCACCAGAAATGCTGTATTGCTCGAGTACGACGGGCGCGCATTTCGAACGACGGGCGCGCGAGTTAAAAGATGCGCGGAGCGTGGTTGAAGGTATCGCCAATGCTGTTCAAGTCGGGATGGCTACACCCGAAACTTGAGGGCAGTAGCCGACCGTTCGTCGACGAGTCTTACTCTCCCGCCTCGACCCGACTTAAAAGCCAACCCGGCGCAACGTCTGCCGGTGGAATACGCTATGCGTGCCGCTGCAAATGCTGCTCAATCACGTCACCGGCAAAGGCGGCACCGTCCTCGTTCTGCACCGCTGCGCCGATCTCTGCGGCACGCGCGGCGTAGCGCGTCTCCCGCAACAGCGCACCGAGTTCAACGGCTGCACGCCGAGCTGTATATGCCCGACGGGGAATCGTGCGCGCAACCCCCAACCGCACGACCCGCTCGGCATTGTCCGGCTGGTCGAAGCCGTAAGGCATCACAAGCATCGGACGGCCCGCGCGCAACGCCTGTCCGGTCGTGCCCACGCCGCCTTGGTGGACGATGGCAGCAGTGCGTGGCAGCAGCTTCGAAAACGGCGCGTACTCAGACACCGCCAAGCTATCGGGCAACGGCCCTGCGGGGCGATTGCGCGGATCACGTCCGATGAGCAACACGGCTCGTTGGCCCATTAGCCGCGCCGCCTGCAAGCTCTCCGCGTAAAACGAGCCAGCATCCATCACCGCCGACGATCCCAGGGTGAACACGAGCGGCGGTTCGCCAGCGTCGAGAAACGCGCTCAATTCGGGAGTGAGAGATGCGCTCTCGTTGTGCTGGTCGTAGAACGGAAACCCTGTCACGCGGGTATTGGGCGGCCAATCCGGTTGCGGAGAAGCCAACAGAGGCGAGAACATCGCTAAAGTAAGGTCCGGCGAAAACTGTCCGTCGAACATCGGATCAAGCGCGACTGGAGGCAGACCTAACTCACGCCGGAACTCATGCCAAGGCTGCGTCCATGCGCGGACGCTGCGCTTCATCAGCCGGAACAGCCATCGGAAGAACCAAGGCCCGAGCGGACGCAAATGGCGCAAACCCGGCAAGGGGGCAAGCACCGGCGGGTCATAGGCAGACCAGAAGGAACTAGGGGCCAACGCCACCGAACCCCAAGCCAAATGTGGCCGTTGTTTCTCCGCGACGAGCTGGGCCGCGAGCGTCAGCGGGTGGGTCAATAACAAGTCCGCGCCTTGCACGGCGGCAGTAATTTCCTCGTAGGTTTGCCGCAGACGCGGGACGATCATTTCCCGAATGATGAATGACGGCCCGTTGCGCTGGTCCATGACCCGCGCCATGAGAGCCGCCTCGTCGCCGTAATCCGCAATGTCTGGGCCGACCGCATGAAAACCGACGCCAGCCGCTTCAACTTTCTGGCAGTAGGATTGCTGCGTGGCGATGATAACTTCGTGTCCCCGTGCTTTGAGGTCGATGGCTACGGCAAGATACGGATGAAGATCTCCAAGCGAGCCGAACGTCGCCATAACGATGCGCTTGCGAGGGATCGTCATAAATCAGGTTGGCTCGTCGCAGCGAAAACGTCGTCGTGCCTATGAGACGGACGTGCAAGGCAAAGTGAAGGGGAGCGTAGCCGCCCAACACGTCGTAGGTGAACACCTCCCGGAAAACAAGGCGAATGCTCTTCGTCCGGACCGACCGACGGGATGCCCGGACCGCCAGCCTCTGCCTGCCAGAGCGTGCGGTCAGGCGATGGGGAGGACGGCAAGGCTACCGGAAGCGCCATCGCTGGTCAGCGGAATACGGTGCCCTTAGCCCGTTTCTCTACGCGCGGCAGCCTTCTCCATCGTCAGCCAATGCGACGCTGGTGTTTGCCTCCCACGACGTTGACGTAACGCCGGCTGCGCAACGCGGAGAGTGGAACCTCTGCCTCGGTATACTGAGCGCGAAAACGACTCCGTCGGCCGCGTTCTAACCCTCGAAAATGTCAGTGACGGTGCCGTCGATCCAACAATGTCGCGCTAGCGATGGAGCAGCGATAGCCGAAAGAGGCCCGAAGATGTCGGGCATGAAGATTCAACCAGTCATCATCGCGACTACGTTCGCGGTGCTATTAACGGGGTGCGCGGGCACAAGCCCGACGCGGGTCATTGGCGATACTGTTGGTGCCGCTGGAGGCGCGGCAATTGGCGCCGCAATCGGCCACGGCAATCCCATCGCGACCGCGGCGGGCGCGGCCGGCGGCTTGCTTGTTAGCGAGTCGCTCCAAGCTGGGAGCACTGCTGCATCTCACAAGTCCTACGATGTCGGCTATGAAAAAGGACGAAGCGACACCGCCAAACAGCAATACCAGTTGCTCATCAATCAGCAGCGCCAACCTGCCGGCGCTGACGAACCCGTCAGCCTCTTCAAAATTCCGCTCCCCGAGCGAGAAGACGGGGGCGCCATCCTCGAACCCAGCACCCGCACTTTGCGCATTCAGGAATAATCCGATGAAGGCTCTTATCACATTCGCGGCCGTCCTTGGCGTCGCATCCGCGGCGCATGCCCAATACGTCGTCACCGATCCGATGTCTGACGTGCTCAATCAAGTGATGCACCTCCAGGACATCGCCAAGACAGTCGAGATGATCAACAACCAGGTGCAGCAGATCAACACCCTCACGCAGGAGTTGCAGCAAACTCAGGCCTACGTGAAGGCGTTCGGGAATCCTGAGGAGCTCCAACACATCGTCGGCGCGGACGAGCTAATTAGAAGTCTGAAGTCACCCGGAGTCGGGCAGCCTCTCATTCAGTTGCAAAATGGTGCGAGTGGGTCGGAAGCCTTCCGCGACAACCAGAACGGCCTCTATCTAAAAGTGGGGTCGAACATCACCACGCCGAACGGCTCCGAACTGCCCCGCGACGAAGAGCTGTATCGCAAGTTCGCCGCCAGCGATGCAGCCATTCAAAACTTCAAGACGGTCTACAACGATGTCTCGCAGCGACGCGAGGTCCTGAAGCGGCAGATCGCCGACACCACGCAACAGCTCCAGGCGGCGACTACCGCCGCGGAGACCCAGAAGCTCACGGGAGTCCTCACAGGTTACAACGCTGGACTCGCAGCCGCCGACAAGGAAGTGGACCAAGCGTTAGGCGAGTCCGTCGTGCTCACGATGCAAAACGACTCCGACCGCGAGAAGCAGGACTTGGCGCGGGCGGAGGAACGCAAGGCCGAGTTCGGTGAAGCCATGAGCAAATACTCGGAGACCTTCCAAATCAACGACGCGCCTGCGTCCTTTCCGACTCACTAACCGATGAACGACTTCAACACATTGTTTCCGAACTTTGCCAGTCAGTGCGCGGCCATGAACCGCGTGCTGCTACCTATCGCGTTTGTCTTGATCGTCATCGGGATGATCTCCTCGACGGTGACGGGCCAACGCAGTCCCGGTGCATACCTCCGCACGTTCGGCAGGACATTCGTTCTGCTTGCAGTTCTCACCCAACTCACGACTTGGGGCAACCAAATCAGCAGTGTCGTGGATACGACGGTGAAGACGACGTTGCAGGCTGATCCGACGAAGGTATTTGAGCAATATAAGACGCTTCAGGTGCAGGAGGGATCGAGCAGCACTGACGATTCCTGGTGGGGCAAGCTGTTCGACGGCAAGGCGATCTTCGAAGCAGTTATCTCCTCTGTGCTCTATGCCCTTGGACTCTTCGCCAGCATTATTGTCTTCTACGCTTATCTCGTTCAGAAGTTTATTCTTTATCTGGGCTATGCCCTCTCTCCGATCTTCGTCGGATTTCTGGCAGTCCGAACACTCCAATCCATCGGCACAAGCTTCTTGCTGAGCCTGACCGGCGTCATGCTCTGGCCGCTCGGCTGGGGTGCTGCGTCGATCATGACGCAAGGGTTGCTCGACTACATGTCCGATCAAAGTTTCCTCGCCTCGGGTGTGATTGGCGGCTCTGCGGGTTACACATTGCAAAACCTGATCGGCGTGGCCGTCCTGGGCGTCTGGCTGATTTTCAGTACGATCGCCGCGCCGGTGATCTTGCAAAAGGCGATTGCGACCGGCGCACAGGTCGGAGCATCGCTCGCAGCAGGAGCCGCCACCGCTGGAGTGGCGGCTGCAACAAGTGGAGCAAGTACCGCCGCAAGCCTTGGTGCAGGTGGTGGCCTTGGGGCAACAGTCGGTGGTCTCGCCGGCGGCGCGGCCGCGGCGGGAACTGCATTAGTCGGGTCATCGATCAGCGGTAGCTCTCATTCCCCAAGCGCGGGACTGCTCTCCTCGCTCGCCAGCCAGCGACGGCCCAAACAGCCAAAGAAGGACGACCTCTCGGGCGACAAGGCCGCCGGTGAACTCCTCGCAAGCTCCAAGAACTGACATGGACACCATTCAAGAAACTCTCCGCACCACGTCACCGCAGAAGCCGCCAGGCGGTCTGAACCAGCGACGTGTAAACCCGACGCGACTGTTCGTGGAGCGTGACCGGCTTGCCTGGTGGTGGTTCCTCTGTGCAGGGGCTGTCCTGATCGGCGCGGCTGTCGATCGGTATTATCTGGTGACCGCATTCAGGCAACAGGAACACGTAGTGATCATTGATCCTGCGGGCACGTACTACGTATCTCCGCTCCTGAAGTTTGAACAAGCAAACGAACTCCACGCGCAGCAAAGCACATTAGCGACCATCGCGTTGCTGCAGCGAAATCCTGAGGATTTCGACCAGCCGGAACTGCTGAAACAGATGTTCCTGAAGACTGCGCACGAGAAAGCCCTCGCGCTGCGCTCATCCGAGAACGCCGAGTTCAAGGCAAAACAGATCCACCAGAAACCCGAGATCAGCCGGATCGACGTGCTGGAAACTCGAGCTGATGCAGTGCTCACGCAGGTCAACGGCCAACTCATCCGCAGCGGCATTTTCCAGGAGAAGGCATTTACCGAAGCAGTGCCATTCACACTCAAGCTCAAACTTCAACGCAACCCCAACATGGTCGAGAACGGCCGGTTCCCGACCGCAATCAGAGACTTCAAATATGAAACCACTCACTAACTTGATCCTCTTCGCGTGCTTCGCCGCGCGCGGGGTTCTGGCGGAGGACGCCGCGAAGCCGATTCAGGACCTGATCCTCGACGACCACACAGTCTATTCCGTGCCGGTCTCCGGGACGCGAGTCACGACTGTCAGCTTCCCGAGCGCCATTTCCGCCATCGACGCGGCACTGGTCACCACCGATGGGAAGACCGCGGGTCTATTCCAGATCGCCCACACGGAAGGAACTTCGTACTTCTCGGCGCGAGCCTTGGCGAAAAACGCCTCGACGAATCTAAACGTCCGGTGGGATGGGCGTACTTACGTCCTGGAACTGAAAGAATCTACAGATCCCTGCCTCTCGGTCATCTTCCAGCCGCACGACGAAAAGGCGACGGCTCAACGGCCGCTGACACCGGCGCGCTTGCTGGGGCTGCTGGACAAAGCAAAGGCATTTCCGCTGCTCAAGGCGCAGTATCCCGAGGCGGTGGCAGGAGTCGACTACCGCGATGGATCGAAACAGTCGATCACAGATTGTGGCGACTATGTGGTGCACGTGAAGGAGGCGTACCGGTTCAATCTGGATGACACGCTGATCTTCCGTCTCACGCTCGAAAACAAAACGGCGAAGGTGATCCAATATGCTCCCGAGCGTGTGGAGCTAAAGGTGGGTACACACACCCTTTTCCCGTCCGTCGCTCAGCTCGCAGGCTCCATTCCGCCGAAGGGCACCGCCGAGGGTTATGTGGCATTCACGGCCTCCCCGGACGGCGAGCGGAACGACTTGTCGCTCAAGAATGACTTCACCTTCCTGCTGGACCGCACGTCCGTGGAAAACGACGACCTGCCCAAGAACGACGAGGAGGGCTTCAAGAAATGAGTCCCCGCAAATTCATCAACTTCCTGCGTTCTAAAACCGGGCTGTTGCTCCTTTTCATGCTCGCACTGTGCGCCGTGTTGATCATCGCCAGCAGCCGCAAGGGTTCCGGCCAAGGGGAAAATCAGATCGGAAGCAGGTCCAAGACGGCGAGTCCGGCCCCGGCCGAATACCCCCAACTTCTCCAGCGCATCACGCGCCAGATGATCCCGTTCCGGCCTCCAGCTCCAGAGGACAAAACACACAACGAAGCGAGCACCGGCACAGCAAGGAAATCCGATGATGCAGCGCCAAGTCTTCCGCCAATATCCATCTTTGCGGAGACACCGTCGAACGAACGGAAGCAGAAAAAGTTCAGTGAGGATTTCGCCCCCTTCGGCCGCTTGATTCCCTGTGAACTGATCGTGACGGTCGATTCATCGTCGATCAACACGCCAGTGATAGGCTTGGTGACCGAGGATGTTTATCATCACGGGCACGTCATCATCCCTGCCGGCACCGAAGTCCACGGCACCGCCCAGGTCGATCATACCCGCGAGCGAATCGCCAGCGACGGCCGTTGGAATCTTGTATGGCAGACCGGCGAAGAGCTGCGCGTCACCGGTCTTGCACTCGATCGCGACCAGGACGCTGATGGGAATGGCTGGGGAATCACGGATGGCAGCGCCGGATTGCGCGGCCGCTTGATCAAGACCGACGATCTCGCGGAGATCAAACTATTTGCCGCCACGCTCCTCAGCGGTGCTGCCTCAGCCTTTACGGAAACTCAATCGACGCCCTTTGGATCGGTCATTAGCCCGTCGCTCACGAATGTGCCGCTGCTAGGTGCTCAAAGCGTTCTCGACCGGTACGCTGAGCAGATCGAGCAGGGGATCGAGCGCGACGGCTTCTACGTCCGCGTCCCGGCAGGGAAGCAGTTCTACCTGTACGTCACCCAGACCCTGGACCGGGCCAATGCCAAGATTGGCGGCCAACCCGTTGCACCTACGCCAACGCCGAGCGCCGCAGAAGCCACAGCTCCCGTGACCGCACCTTCCAAGCTGCCTGGTTCCTTTAACTCGATTCTTCCGATCTCACCGAAATTCATCATCCAGCCAAATTCATGAAACGTCTCGCTCTCATCCTGCCCATTACGCTGCTCGCCGCCTGTGCAAGCAGCACGCCAAAGAAGGTTGTCATCGTTCCCGCTGTTGCGGTGGGACAGCGCATCGCCGATTCGACAAACATCCGCCGCGCCGAAGAGGTCACGGAATACCGCTTCGGCCGATACGTCGATCCCGGGGATCACCTGGTGATGCACGAAGCACATCCAGTTTATCGGGTCGAGCAGACCGCGGGCTGGAACCTGCGCCCTGAGGGGACAAGCTCATCCGGACGCGCACAGGTTGTTCCTACTGCCGGCGCGGTTATGCCGGACGACGCGTTGATCGCAGAGATCAATAAGCAGAAGGCTACCACAAAGGTCTTCACGGAGGAGGCGGTCACGCTCAATCAACACCTGGCGGGACTGACGGACGCGGTCAACCAGACGAAACAGATCGCTCAGCAGCAGTTGCTCCAGCAGCGGGACATCGCTGCGCTGAAAAGCCGCTTGGATGAAGTCGAAGCAGAGCGGGCAGGCAAAACCGCTCCCTCGACCACCAAGAGCCCGGGTGGGCAGGAGGAGAATTGGTAATCGGTATTTGCATTCTAAAAACAACCTTATGTCATATTCGCAACCAGCCCTCGTCGAAGTATCACCCGACACCATCACGCGGTATGTCGAAGCCGACCAGGAACTGCAGCTTCGCCTCGGCAAATCGCCCGGGCCAGAATTTCTCATGTCTCTCGCCGTTGAGCGAGAGGACCCCATGACTCTGATCGATGTTTTCTGCGCGGCCATCGTTCAGAGCCTTCGCGAAAACCGCGCTTAACCAAACCATGACTATGATCAAAGGAAAACCACAAGACCAATCATCGGCCGGCGATAGCAATGCTCCGCAGTTCCGTGAGAACCCGGATATCAACGCCAAGATCGACAACTTCATCAAAGCCAACCCGAAGCGCTGGGAGTACATCCAGGCGATGTCGCCGGAGCGTATGGCGCGGACCATCGTGCTTCAGGACGTGCAGAAGCAGGAACGGACGGAACGCATCCGCAGCGGAGTTTTGAAGAAGCTCGAAGACAACCCAGAAGCTCAAAAAGGCGTATCAGACGCTCGTGAAGAACCTGCCGGAGGACCAGCAGGAGAAGATGATGGCGAACCTCGCGATGCGTACGCAGCGGACGGTCACCAGGGGAGAAAGCCAGACGGGGACGCGGTCCGCGGTGCGGGTTTGATCTTGTTCGTCGCCCCAACGCCTCGGTCTGCGGTAGATCGTGGATAATGTATGCTTAACACCCACCGTCGTGACGGTTACGCCACGTCGTCTTTCGACGTTGGCGCGATCAAGGCAGAAAAGGAAGCGTTGCGCGCACAAGGATATCCGGTGGCCTCAGTCTTTGAATTTGTTGACCGCTTTCTAAACCTCGACAGGTTCGGGCACCTTCGTGGCCGGGATAACACGTTCCTGGTCGCGCCGTCGACGAGTCGAACGAATCTCATTCCTCTCGTTTTTGCACAAAAACTTGCCGAAAAATTTGGGGGAAATGTAGTGAGTGGGTGGGCCACGCCCCTGTCCACGACGAAGGCCGCCAAGAAAGGAGGCATCGGAAAGATTCGGGAACCTGTTCGCTTTGCGGAAGATCCTGAGGCGATATCGTCCCTTAAGACGGCGCGTGGTCGTAACCTTGTGCTCGTTGACGACGTGGTGACAACTGGCGAGACTGCTGATGCCTTACGAGATTCGCTCGATCGACAGGGCCTACGCGTTAATGAAGTCGCCTCGCTCGGCCAGGCAGAGATGCGCAAGGTCAGTGAGCGCGACATCAAGCGCCTCGCCGTCAAGCTGGGCGAGCCTTCTTTGCGGGCGGAAGTCGCGGTGGTTCTCAGCGGAAAACTGAAGCATCGAGCCAACTACATCGAAAGAGAAACCCATGGAAGATACCGATCCGAGATTCGCGATTATTTCCAAAATGAAGCGCGGCGACACAGGAATGGGCTTAGCGCAGTTCAGCCAGGCGGAGAACGAGGCGGCGAAAAGCCTGGTGCAGGAGATTCACGACTACAATCTCGACCTCTGTCCCAAGCCGGAAATCCCCCGGGACATTCTCGTGAAGCTGACTCGATGGACCTCAATCCGCGACAACGAAATGGTTGCAAACCAAATGAGCAAGGGTCGCCGTCTGAACCCGTGATAGCGGTCCCAGGTTTACGCGAGAAGTACCGAAAACGCGGGACGAATGCCCTCGGACGCACCCCGTCGGCATCTTGCCGCCCCTCGGCAGCCAAGCAATGTGTGGTAGCACCAGGACCTCGCCGCAGCGTGTGATCGGTTGGACAATACAGTAACGCTCAGTTGTTTCCGACGATTTGAATAACTGCCCCGCCGCCTCCCCGCAGTTCCTCACAATCTCCGCAGCTAGAGCCGGCCCGTTTTGAGCGGGCCTCGCTGCTCCGATTGCCATCGCCAGAACAACTGGGCATCCATGCACGGACGCAAATTCGATAGGCATGTTGCTTCTCGCTTTACTTAGATCCGGGAAATTGACGTTCCCGTTCGTAGAATAATCAACGCGAGGGGCGGACACCTGAACTGCCTCGCCGGGGCGGTTCCCCCGGACCCGATGTCCGAATTCGCGCGGGGTGTCGCTCCCTCCAACGCGGGCGGCTGGCACGAGCCGTGGAAAATCGGGGTCGGCCGTGAAGGGGACCGGGCTGACTTGCTGTTGTCAGTGCGAAAAAGGGACTTCGGTGTTGCTTCTACGCCCCCAGAATTGATAAAAGGGAGGCTTTCACGAGACCGAATCCATGCGCTTGCTCGACGATGGTCAAATCATTCGCGACACCTACGAAGTCGAGCGTTTTGTGGGCGAGGGCGCGTTCGCCGAAGTTTACCGGGTCAAACACCGCTTCCTTGGCCGCCAGGCAATGAAGGTGTTTAAGCGTGTCGGGATGAGTCTTGAAGACATCAACGGGATGCTCGGCGAGGCCGTCCTTCTTTCGCGAATTGGCCATCCGAACATCGTGCGCGTTTTCGATGCGAACGTCCTTGAATCCAGGCGAGGCGTCTGCGGCTATTTCACGATGGAGAATGTTCCAGGCGGCAGTTTGGACAAGTTCTGGCACTCGCATGGTGCGCATCTCGTGCCGATTCAAACAACGCTAGATTTGATAAAACAGGTGTGTCGCGGCATCGCCCAAGCGCACCGGGAGAATCCGCCAATCATTCATCGGGACATCAAACCCCAAAACATCCTCGTCGGCTACGAGGCAGATGGCCTCCGCGCGCGCGCGAGCGACTTCGGTCTGGCGAAGAAAGTAAATCCTCTCACTCTCCTTGCCACCGCCGCCGGCACGCTGCAGTTCAAGCCGCCCGAAGTCTTCGTGCCGCAAAAGAACGACTCTTGCGCAGGTGATGTGTGGGCCATCGGCACCACGCTGTATCTTCTGCTCACCGATAAACTGCCGTATCCGTTGCCGGTCGGCGCCACGTGGGACGCCGCAGATTCGTTTAATGGATTGGTCACGCCACCATCGGAAAGCAACCCGGACGCGAACACGGCATTGGACCACATCGTTCACAAGGCTCTCGAGAAACGTCCGGAAGATCGCTACGCGACCGCCAAGGATCTCCTCAATGCACTGGAACAGTGGAGGCCAGGGACGCCGGAGACGGCGAGGGCTGCGAAGTTCCTCTCAAGTGAAGCATCGAAGACAGTGCTTGGGGCACACTCACCAGCGAACAAAAAAGACGCTGAATCTCTTGTCGAGCGCGCCTTCAAAGCAAGGCGCGATGGGCGCCTCGCTGAGGCGGCAGACTTAATGGAGGAGGCATTCAATAAGTCGCAGGAAGCGAGAACCAAATATTCTCATCAGGTGAAGCTGTGGCGATGCGGCATCAGCATGTAGGCATACAATGAGACCCTTCACCATTCTTCTTCGTGATGGAGGCGCGATAGCTCGTCGGGGGATGAGCATCGAACCGATCATCGACGGCGTTCTAGCAGGACAGATTTCAGCGAAAGCATCCGTTTGTATCTTGAGCGAGTTGGAAGACAGCGATATCGTCCCAACCGACGAGTCTCGGTGGGGTCCCCTGTCGAGGCTCGCCAACCTGCATTGGATGGCAACAATGAGCATCCCCGAGGAAAAACTTACGTTCCTCAAATCTCTTGATGGCCAGCGTATGCCAAGCGGCGCCAATGGGAGTGATACTTCTCCTCTTCGCGACGAGGAGCGCCGCACAAAGGCAGAATGCAAACCACTCCTCGCATTGGCGACCCCGGAAATGTTTAAAGGCAACGCATTCCGGATAACGGGTCTATCGGTAGATGCAACTGCGCGGGAAATCGCGCGGCATGCCGATAAACTCAAAATGTTGGAGGAACTTGGTCACGGCGCAAGTGCTCATACCGGAGCATTTGCACTCACGCCACCGCCTACGGTCGATCAGATTAGAGACGCCATCCAATGCCTCCGTGAACCAGAACGGAGACTTCTTGATGAGTTTTTCTGGTTCTGGCCCGAACAATTTGGCAGCAGCACTCAGGACCCTGCCATCCAGGCGCTGGCAGGCGGTGATAGGGAGACCGCATTGGAAATATGGACGCTTAAGGAAACGAATCCCACGACTGGGGTGACGGCGATGCACAACATCGCAGTTCTCTGGCAGTTGGTGGCTCTAGAGTGGGAAGAGTACGCCGCCCAGCAGCAAATTGACGAAGAACGCCGCTTGAAAATCGAAGGTCACTGGCGAGCCTCGTTCAAAAGATGGCATCTCTTGGCCGTGGACGACCTGTTTTGGGAAACTATCAGCGCTCGAATTAGGCAGCTCGATGACGCACGACTGACGACTGGGTTCGCTCGTAAGATGCGCGCGACTTTGCCGCGCGCACTCGGTAAAATTAACGCCGCGCTTGCGCTACGGTGCGCGGAGAGCGGACGGATGAGCCTAGCCGAGATTCACGTTAACTTCATGCGGCACCTCCACCAAAGCGCCGATGACATCAATAGGACTGCCGAGCTGGTTCTTACTCCAACAATTGCCAGGCTGAAGCAGCAATTGGATCGTGCGCAGCAACGCGCAGCCACAAATGTAACGGACGCTTTACCTGCTGCTCGGGAACTTCTTGATCACACACGGCGATCGCTCGTCCTTCTCGAACTATTCTTCGGTAAACACGGCGAAGTAAGAGATGATCTGTTGGATCAGGTTGTAACCCTCTGCAATCGCCTTCAGCTGGCTTATCACAAGGCAACCAACGACAACAAAGGCTGCCTCGACTTATTGAACGCAGCACTGCCTCTGGCGACATTAGCCGAACTTCGGCAGCAGATCGAAAAGAACATTGCCACGCTGAACGGTAACATCGCCTACGCGCGGCTTGAACCTGTTCTAACCGTTCTTCGGAGCATTCAGGAGAGCACAGCGTTTCCAAAAGTAAAACTCGGAAGGGTCAAACAGGAAATCATAGCAAAGCTTGCGGAAATGAGCCGCGTGGAAGATTTCGATACTTTCACCGCGAACGAGTTCGCGGACAGAATTGCCAGCGCTTTACGTGCAATATCCATCGATGCACACAATGATCATGACGACTTGATCACGGCCGTGGAGGCAATCAACTCGGCGTGCGACTTGGCCCGGGATTCCAACCTCAAAGAAAGGCTGATCCAGGATAAGGTGCAGATCACACGCAACAAAAATGAGGCAGAGCGACACAACCTATTACTAGAAATCCGCGGCGACGCCATCGAGGTTACACGTGAAAAGTTCCGCTATAACTCGCAGGTCATTCCGGCGAGCGACATTAACGGAATCCGCTTCGGTGTTTTCACTCAGTATACCAACGGGGTGAAGAGCTCCGTCTCCTACAAAGTGGCAGTCAGCAGCGCACGGCACGGGACTGTTGACGTCGAATGCAAGCGGTTCTTTCGGAACGAGCAGAAAGCGGCAGCCGACTTCCAGGCCATAGTGAATGCGCTTTATTACCAGATCGTACCGCCGCTCGTTTCACGCGTTTCCGCAAACATCGCTGGGGGCTCGCAAATTGCGCTTGGGGACTGCACGATGACCGATAAAGGGATCCTCATGACGAAGGGTGTGCTACTCTGGAAGGAGGATCACCTTATTCCATGGGCCGACGCCCGCTTTGGAAGCCACGCCGGTCGTCTGAATATCAGTTCTGCACAGAATCCGAAGGTTTCCAAAGCGTTCGCCTTACGCGACACTTGGAATGCCGTAATTTTTAAAGAAATCGCCAACGCGGTTGTCACCCGCCTAGGAAAAAGCGCAGCCAATTAACGCCACTCGCCAATGCCACGCGAATTCAACATTCCACCACCTCACTGGCCAGACGAGCAGAGGGTTATTGAAGCGGTCGACACATATATGAAGGCAATTTTTGCTACTGAGGATAAACCGGTGGAAGTCCGTTTTTCGATCCCTACAAACGTCGTTAAAGGCATGGCCGACATAGCAACGGAGGTTTGGAAGGCCAAAGCCAAAATGCTCGACGGCGCTTCTGGTGACGTACGCTCCGAGATGAAGCGTGTTTACCGGCATATCGAGAGCGTGCTCGCGACCTTGCAGGAGATGGGGCTGGAGGTGAAAGATCATACCGGTGACGCTTTTGACTACGGTTTGCCGTTAAAGGTCATCACCACGCAGCCGACGCAGGGTATCACACGAGAGAGCGTGTTCGAAACGATCAAGCCAACCATCTATTGGCAACAGCAAATCATTCAAATGGGTGAGGTGGTCATTGCAACTCCGGCCTCAACAGAAATCAAGAAATGAGCAGAACAACGATCGATTTCGGAATTGACCTTGGGACAACAAACAGCGCGATCGCTGTTCTCAAGGGTGTCGCCACGGAAATCATCAAGAACAACGCAGACACCGACATTACGCCATCTGCTGTCAGCATCGACAAAAAGGGAGCGGTTCTTGTAGGGCAACGTGCGAAGAATAAGATCGAAGGTGATTCTGGCGATGCCTACATTGAGTTCAAGCGGCGAATGGGCACGGATCATGTGTATCATTTTAAGAGTAGCGGCCAAAATCGGAAACCCGAGGAGCTCTCAACGGAAGTTCTGAAATCCCTTCGTGCGGATGTTCAACAACGACTCGGTGAGATTGTGGAAGCGTGTGTCGTCACGGTCCCAGCAGCGTTTGAGCTGCACCAGTGCGACGCAACCCGGAAAGCGGCGCAGGCGGCGGGATTCAAGGATAGCCCACTGCTCCAAGAACCCGTTGCGGCTGCTCTCGCACACGGTTTCCAAGTGGATCAGGAGAAGGCGTTCTGGCTCGTCTATGATTTTGGGGGTGGCACGTTCGATGCAGCAATAATGAAGGCAGAGGACGGTACCATTCACGTCGTCAATCATGGCGGCGACAACTTTCTGGGCGGCTCAGACATAGATTGGTCCATCGTTGAGCAGATCTTGGTTCCGCGTCTGCTCGGAGAGTTTAACCTGAAAGACTTCACGCGCGGCAACGCCCAGTGGCGTGAGGCGTTCGCCATACTGAAGCGCTCGGCTGAGACCGGCAAGATTGATCTCTCCCGCAGCGAACGCGCAACCTTGGAAGGCAAGTTCAAAGACAGCAACGGGGAGGAAATCGAATTCGACTGCGAGTTGAGTCGGGGCGAATTGCTTAGGGTTGCCGAGCCATTCATCGTTCGCTCAGCGGATATTTGTAAGCGTGTTTTGAAGGAAAAGAATCTCGGCAAGGACGCAGTGGAGAAGGTCATCCTCGTCGGCGGTCCCACGCTTGCTCCCTACTTCCGTGAATTGCTCGCGAGCAGCCTCGACATTCCGCTCGACCACAGCGTTGACCCGCTTACAGTCGTTGCTCGCGGCGCCGCTGTATTCGCCGGCACACAGCGGTTCAACGCTCGCAGTGGCGCTCCGGTAGCTGCCGGGGAATACTCGATTGACCTTAGACATAAGCCCGTCGGGATGGATAGCGCTCCCATTGCCGGCGGCAAAGTCTCTGGGCTAGCAACGGAGGACTTCACTGGCTTCACTCTCGAATTGGTGAATTCGAAGACGCAATGGCGAAGCGGCAAGATTTCGCTTCGCGCCGATGGCGTATTTATTGCCAACTTGCACGCAGAGCGTGGTCAGCGGAACACATTCGCAATTGAGCTCTTTGACCCGAGCGGCATAAGGCAGAAGACGACGCCGAACACACTGAATTACACCATTGGATCGGTCGTCGAAGAGCAGCCGCTAATCAACTCAATGGGGATCGCGTTAGGGAATAACGGGTACGACAAACTGTTTGAAAAGGGGCGTGGTTTGCCAATCAAGGCTACGGGAGACTACAGAACCACTCACGCGATAAGACAAGGCAAGGCAGAAGATGTTTTTAGGATTCCTGTCGTAGAAGGAGAGAACGATCTGGCAGACCGCAATCGCCTTAATGGAGCGCTTGAAATTCGGGGTGATATGATACGTCGGGACTTGCCCGCCAACAGTGAGGTTGAGGTTACGATGAAGATGGATGAATCTCGGATCGTTACAGTCACGGCTTACGTTCCGTTCTTAGACGAGGAGTTTTCCGCGAAAATAGATATGCAGCGGCACATGCCAAATCCCGATGCTCTTGAGCGGGATTACCAAGCAGAAATGAAGCGATTCCGTGAAGTCAAGGCAAAGGCTGCTGATGCCGAAGGTGAGACTGTCGAGGGGTTGATCCAATATATTGAAAACTCTCCCTTGATGCGGGAGGTTAAGGAGCTTGGTGCGGCGGCGAAAGGCGACCCGGATGCAGCGGCGAAGCGTGAGAAGCGCTTGCTCGAACTCAAGCTCAAGCTCGACGAAGCTGCTGATGCTCTCGAATGGCCCGCGCTGGTTGCAGAAGTCCGCAAGGAACTCGAAGTCCTAACCGATGTGGTCGACCGTCTCGGTGCAAAGGATCAAAAGGAGAGGGCGGCTACACTGGCGCAGGAGGTCGAGGAGGTTATTGCGGAAAACAAGATGGATCGTCTACGCAAGAAGCTCGATCAAGTGCTCCGTCTCTACTGGGACGTCATCTTCGCACAGCCTGGCTTCTGGGTCAGTCAATTACCACTTATGGAAAAAGAACAAAACCGGATGACCGACCCATCCCGAGCGATCCGGCTGCTTGACCAAGGTCGCGACTGTATTGCCAAGAACAATATCACGGGACTCCAAAGTATCGTCAGACAGCTCTGGGCCTTGCTACCACCGGCGGTCGCAGAGGCAGCGCAGCGCGGCTATCAGTCTGGCTTGGTGCGATGATGCAACATTCCTCCTGTGGATGCATCTAAAAATAGCACGCACCAAGTGCGTGATACGCTCAAAGAGTGTTTCGAACAGATTCGGTATGCTCGTGCTGCCGAGTTGGCTCGGTCCCGTCGCTACCTTGAAGCTGAGGGTCTGCTCGCGCCGAACGGACGAGAATCTTCCGTCCCGAAAGACCTTGATTTGCTTGCGCGCATATCCGCGCAACAGCACCAATACGAACGCGCTCGCCGCCTTTGGGAGACTGCCCTGCAACACTCTCCTGGCAACGCGGACTTCGAGCTCGCCATCCAGCACACGAAAGACGCGGAACGGGACCAAGCAATGCTGCGCAAATCGGCAATGATTGCGCTCGTTTGTCTCACCGTGGTCGCCGTGAACATAGGCGTTTGGAGCTATTTTCATCGACCATCTCCGTCTTCATTAACGGAAGTTAAAAAGCAGGCGCGTATTTCATCAGCACCGCCCCAACCTGCGCCAATCACACCCGCGCCAAGCACATCGCCTGCGCCGAGCGCACCGCCAGTGCCAAGCACACCGCGTGCGCCAAGCGCACCGCCAGTGCCAAGCACACCGCCTGCGCCAAGCGCACCGCCAGTGCCAAGCACACAGCCGGTTTTGCCAAGCGAACAGCCGGTGCCAAGCACACAGCCGGCGCCAAACACACAGCCGGTTTTGCCAAGCACACAGCCGGCGCCAAACACACAACCGGCAACAGCGACGCCACAGCCCGCCACACCGTCGTTGCCGCCGGACAGCCAATGAGGGTCCGTCATTCCGATAGCCTCGTCCTCATATGGCGGCTGGCCGAACTCGAAGCTCGGCAGCTTAACGCTTCCACAATCGAACCCGCCCACCTACTTCTAGGACTTTGCAAGTCGGTGGATGTGGATTTGACCAACCTCGTCAGAAAGGATTCGCCAGTTCGAGATGATGTCTTGGAGGAATTGCTCCGCGAGGTGCGACGCCTGCGGACCATTTTTCAGACGGCGAGTCTTGATGCTCGCGCTTTCCGACGCGCCTTTCGGCGTAAGAGCACGGGCACTCGGCTCGATCCGTCAGATGCAAAGCGACTTCGTCGAAGCAAAGTCACGAAGCAAATATTTGCGGACGCTGAGCACTTTGCCGAGATCGCAAACTCAATTGTGTTTCCGGTTCACTTGCTATACGCGGTCCTACTTACAAAGGACAGCCAGCGTGATGACCTTTTAGAACGGTACGACGTTACGCCTTCGCGCTTGAGGAAGGTGACTCAACGTGAGGTTATGCCATTGCCGGTGACCGAAAGGCCAGCGTCAGGCCGCAATTAAAATAGAAAGCGCTTGCCGCGCCGACGTTAGTCAGGGATCCGCAAAAGACGCTGTTAGCTGATCCATCTGGGACACGAGATCAGCATACTCAGAGGTGGACTTTGTCTGTTGTGCAGACAGTGAATCTCGTTGATTCGCTAAGCGTCCTCTCGTCTTTCTATCAGCCGTTTCCATTTGCAAGTCGATATTTGCAATCTGGCCCGTGAGCTTTTCAATAGCTGCCATTTTCGCCACGCCAGCCTTTCTGAGTGCATGGAATGTTTGCATTTGGTTTGCCGGAACGTAGTACGTCCTATCCCTCCAAATGTACGGTTTTCTAATCTCTTCTTTCCGTGTGGCTAACGCGGGAGAAGGTCTCCGGGATGCCACTTTATTGACGGTTGGAAGAGGTGAGGCAGTGGGTGATTCTGAAACCGACGCGCTAGACACCGTTGGTTCAGCAGGGGGTAATGCGCGAACCTCGTTCGAAATGCTCGGAACGCTTGAAGCTGCTGCACTCGGCACAGGACTAGTAGCGACCGGCGGTTGCTGAACCAGATTCGCAGTGTCGGGAGCCGGCTTGTTTGACGCGACAACAATGACAACGACAGCGACGAATAAAGCCAGAAACATCCCAAACAAAGCATTCCTTCTCGAAGGAGGAGGTGGTTGAGATGTCCGTGGCAAATGCGTATCCACAGGCTTTGTATCACCTCCGGCCTCCGGAACTAATCGTTCTTCGTTCGTTTTGTGTGGAGTGCTTTCAATTACTGGTCTTTTCGTGTCTGTCGATCGTGAGGCAGGCGGTTGTCTCTCATCTTTGCCCGCTTGATCTCCAGAGTCTGGTTTCTTTGGGGCTCCTCCGAGCGGCTTTGGCGCAAGCGACGGTGGAAGTTCGATTTGCGGGACTCGTTGGAGATTCTGTTTGGCGTCCTCCATATTTGGTCGATTTGGAGTGAAACACTTAGGGAATCGACGGAATTGCTAACAGCTTTCGAGCTAATTTGGGACACCGGGTGAGTGTGGCGAAACCGAAGAGTCTTTGAACAGATGTCCAGCGCTGCACGGCGAGCCGCCTTTCCTTCATGCGGCGTTGAAGGAATTTCATAGGCAGTATTTGCTTATTGACCAGCTGCTTCGCCGAAGAGCTGAATCCACAAGGCAGCCCTCCGAGAGATTGCAGCCGGATCCTGTTTGCGAAAAGTTGCAAGGACGTCGACCAATGGCTTAGCAGATTCATAAGTTGCGACAAATGACGTGAACTCGCCCCTCGATTGTACTGCTTGCTGTGCGCCGTCAAGGTAGTGCTCCGCTGCGCTATGCCTCCACCTATGACCGTGCTCGCTCGCATGCGGAGGGTCTTTATCGGTTCACGTCGAAGATTTCGTTCTCTCCGAAACGATAGTATCCGAGGCGTGACTTGTCATTTTCGTCCAGCGTGATCCCAAAAATCCCGTAATACAGCAAAGCCGGTGTTCAGGCTTCTCGCATCGAGTTGCGCCTCATTGGCCATGCGCGCAAAATCTTCGTCCCAGGATGCGGGAGGCGGTGGCAGGTCCTTGGGGACGGGGTGCGTTCTGCGGCGGGAGAACGTCGCTTCCACCGCTTGGAGTAGCATACCGAAATCCAGCGTCTCGGTCTCGATGAGGAGTACCAAGTCCACCAAATCCTTTGCGCGGGTGTTGATGCGATCTTGCCGAGGCAAAGTGTAGGCGTGGAGCTTTTCGGCAAATTGCTGCGAGTGTGGGACTGCCAGCACTTGGGCCGGCGCAATCCCAGCGAACGAGAGCAGATCATCGCCCGTCAGAGGTTCGGCCGCGCCGGTTGCCGCGTCGCCAAATCCAAGATCAATCTGGAAACGGCCATAGGGCTTGCCAGCCAGCGATACAACGCACGTAAACCGCGCTCCTCCCGAGGGAGCGCCCTGCAGTTCCGTCTGGGCAGTTAAGATCTGAAAGGTGAGATAATCTCCCAAGTTGATGTCGGCCGCGGCTTGTAGATCCTCGCGGGCCTGATTCAGGCGAGCGGCCAAGGTGTCTTTCTCTATGACCTGGCCTACGGTCAGATCGATGTCTCGGGTCGTGCGTGCTCGCGGGCGGTAGCGCAATTCCATCGCATAACCGCCCTTGAGCAACCATGGCGGGTTGGGCTTATGGAAGAGCCGCGCGAGCAACCGCTCAATAACGAGTTTGAGCCGTAGCGCATTGATCGGCAAGTGGCGCTCTGCCGCGACTCGTTTCAGACGATCTTCGAGAGAGGCTTTGAAAGCCGCTGGGCTGCCGAAGATTCTTGCCATCGCCGCGAACGTCTAAGAGTGAGGAAGTCTCGTTCAGATTTTCGCCGCCGCGTGCCGGAGGTGCTGCGGTGCTCCGAGCTGCCAGGAGCGTCGCACGAGACCGCGCTCGACGGCTTCGTTTATCGCGCGGTCTAGTTGTTCCTCACCAATGGAGTGGTCGGTCGCAACATCCAGAAGCGTGCGTTGCGGACTCGTGACACGGAATCCTGTCCATTCCTGCACGTCGTGCGGTTCCAGTGATGCCTTGTGCAGCACTGCCTCGGTCGGAACGGCTTTTCGGAAGGAACGCGGCACGGTGAGGTGAATGCGGGTTGGGAGTACGTCGCTCAGGTGGTGGAGTTCCAGCGCAGTGATGTGGGAGGCCACCGCTTGAGGCTGGTCGGAACGGTCGCGACTCCAGAGACTCAGGCGGATCAGATCGTCGTGCTCGGACAGTGGAATCGTCGGCAGCCGGTACAGTCCATGGCTGACCCGCTCGATATTGCCGCTCTTGGCGTGATAATCGAGGTGACGGATGCCGTACCCCGCGGCGCCGGCTTGTTTTGCCGTAAAGTAGCCGCCTTGGGTGGTAGCTACAGCGTAGAGCGCGCGAAGCGCCTGTTGATTGTTTCGGTATTGCATGCAATAAAATCCAAAATATTTGGATAATTATGCATATGGGGTCATCGCTGTCCAGCGGAAGAGCCTTCAATTCGTGAGCGAAATCCTACGGAGAGTTTCTGCGATCCTCGATTTAAGCTGCTCCATCTCTGCCTCCGACAGTGATCGCCCTTCGGCCCGTTCTATCAGATGGTCCAGGAGTATCTTACGCTTCCCGCCTTTTCGCCGAGCAGCCAGAGTCTTGCGCGTCAGCGCACGTTGAACCTTGGAGCGACAGTCAGCGGTCATCGAACGGTGTGGGCCGCCTATGAGCAGGTCGTAGCGAATCAGCCCCGTGAGATAGGCAGAAAGAGAGCTGTAATCGAGTTCCTGCCAGCGCAAATCTACAATTTCCCACAGACGAAACGGAAAGGTAAGTCGCTCCGGCACAGCGCTCAGTGGAGTTGGACGGGCATCGTGCCGGCCGCCATTGGCGGTGTCTTGCATTCGGCCGACGAGTTGCACCAGAAGTCCCTCACGTTTTTGCCCAGGGTGATAACGCACGACGAGCTCGCGGTCTACTGCATCGTGCGCCGCCTGAGTGTCAGACGCCAGGGCAACCGTTACCTCGTGTCTTGAGGCCATGCGCAGATCGAAACAGACCAAATCAACCGCATACGGAGTGAAGCTGCTGTAGCCCAACTCCTTGCAGCGCCTCGCCACGGTGCCGGCCAGGAGACCGGGAATCGTGACGCTCTTGCGAACTCCTCGTTCCATGGTTTTCACTCGGGGATGAGGTTCGATTTTAATCCTGCTTGAAGCCGGGGTGGTTTGCAAGCCACACGTCCAAACGCTGGAGTGTGCATTTGCCGAGTGAGAACGGCGTGTCCCGCGCGTTCTTGATTTGAGACATGGCGGTGCGCCCGACGCCGGAGAGGACACAAAGTTCCGCGATGTTGAACTGCCGATGCGGAAATTGCGCTCCCAGGAGAAGCAGGGCGGCGATGGTGGTGGCAGAGCAGAAGTCGTCCTGCTCCGCCGTTGGTGGCTCGATGGTGGAGGCTGTTTTCATTGATCCGTTTTCTTTCTGCCCATCAGTTTGGCGTCTCGCGGAAATCTGGGCAACGCCTCGTCAATGGCCACTTCTACAGAGAGGAATTTCCACCGATTTTTCGTCGATTTTTCGCTGGGCGATTCCATGTCGCTGGCCTGCCGCGACTTGCTCCAAAACGTGTCAAAAAGTTTCGCAGACCACGAGAGGTCACCTGAAGTCGCTGAAGAACGCTGGAGAACAGACGGGCAGAGTCGAAACCGAGCCACAAAAAACCGGGTGTAAAGCCTTTCGCATCGCGCAACCGCCGGAGCAAATGAGCCGGGGAAAGCGCGGAAATCATAAACGCGAGAGGAAAGAAAATGACCGCATCCGTGCTCAGAAACCTTGTAACCGAAGCTGTCTCGCTCGACCGCGAGATCAACGAAAAGACCGACAGGTTAAAAGAACTCAAAGCCACCCTCGCCGCAGAGGCGCAAACCCGCAAAACCGAGATGGCGTCGACCGAGAGTGGAGGGACCCGCTGGACAGCGGAAGGCAGCGATGGCTGCATCGCTCGGGTCAACTTCCCCGCGCCTACGCTCAAGGCGAAGATCGACGGTGACGGGAAGACCATTGCGAAGGTCAAGCAGTTAGCGGGAAGCGCGTTCAGCCGGCTGTTCGTGCCGACGATCAGCTACAAGCCCGTTGAGGGCTTCCGAACCGAAGCCGCAGCGCTGCTGCCCAAGGCCGAAGCGAACAAATTGATCAAGCTCTGCGAGACCGCCAGCGCGCCTCGCGTCAGTTTCGAGACCACCGAACGTGCGGTCGTCGTTGCCTGAACCCGGAGGAAACGACGATGCGTTACAAGAACAACATCGGTCCGCAGGTGCGGCGCAAACGATACTCACTCGGTTGGTCGCAATCGACCTTGGCTGCAAAACTCCAATTGGGTGGTCTCGACATCAGCCGCAGCGGAGTCTCCAAAATTGAGGCTCGGCTCCGATGCGTGGATGACAAGGAAATCATGTTCCTGGCTGAAGTCCTTAGGGTTCCTGTTCAGGAACTATTCCCGCGTCGCGAGGGCGCTGGTCGCCTCAGTGAATTCATGGTGAGGCTGGAGTCCACCCGCTTTTGAGGATGCCGACGTATGAAGTATTCTCAGATCAGGCGCGGAGTTTCACCCGAAGACGCCGCCGCATACCTCGGCAGCAAAGAGATTCTTCGGCTGCTCGAAACCGCCGGTTGGGTGAAACCCTTCGTTCGTGGCAATCGCCTTACTCGGTATGACCTACAAGACTTGGATCGTTGTATCGACCGCCTGAAGGCGGGAGAGGCCTTGCCGCGAGACGGGAAACCATAGCTCTACACTTTGAACGCCTTCATGATTTCTCGATCGTCGGGCCGCAGCTTGGCGTAATGCTTCTGCACGACGCGCACATCGTCGCCGAGCCAGGTGGCGATACGGTAGATGTCGATGCCTTTGCTTGCGCAGATGGAAGCGAAGGAATGCCGCATGACGTGCGGACTGATCCACGGCACCCCTTGAGCGATCATGTAGTCGTTGAACGCCCGTCGAAAATCGAATCGGTAGCGGTGATTGCCTTGGACGACGTCAGGTTGAAGAACATACGGGGAACGCAAGCCGTAGGTTTTAAGAAAATCCACAAACTGATCGGTTAACGGAACTGTTCTTGCGTCGCGATCCTTGGGCCTGAAAGTCGCGGTCGTTCGAATCTCAAGCGTTCGCGCCTCGAGGTTGAACCACTCCGGAACTGCCTCGACGATTTCCAGCTTCCGCATGCCCGTGTGAAAACCGCAGAACAGGACGAAGCGCAGATCATCGTTGGGCGCCTTGGCGATTAAGCGCTGCGCGGTTTCCAGATTCGCGAAATGGACGCGGCCCTTATGATCTACTCGGTCAAGCTGCACCTCAGCGGCCGGGTTGCGACGACTTATGTTTTCTGCAACGCACCAGTTGAAGAAGGAACGAATAGTGAACATGTAACTTTCTGCCGTACTCGGAGCCACTCGCGACTTTGCAGACTGGTAAAAAGCTTTGCACTGATAGGATGTAACATTTGCAGGACTGACATCACGAACGTTGTCCGCGAAACTTTCTAGAATATAGCGTTTTGTATCTGCACTCGCCTTGCTAAAGCGATTCGTCTGGAATTTGTGTTTCAGGAAGCGCTCAATTTCGGCCGTGAATGCTTGTGCAGGTTGAAGCTCAGGTCTATCAAGGATCTCCTGCGCGCGCTGGACGGCCTCCGCATAGTCCTCTGTTTCGAGAGACGTGATGGTGCGACGCCCGTTGATTTGCTTCCCAAACCAATAAACGTCTCCCCGAAGGTAAATGCCTCGCAGTTTCCCTTTTCTCTTCAGCATGGTCCAAGGATGGCAAGGCCAAGTGCCGAAGCCGGCTCCGAAGCGAGCGCAGCCGACATCCTTCAGAGCTACCCGCGAACCGCGCCCCTCGACGACTCGCCAGACGACCGCGCTCGCGATGAGAAGAGGGTATTCGGCGGTTTGTTAACATCATCGAGCACGCGGCTCCTGCTGGCCTGCATTCCTGCCCAAGCTTGGCTGATACAAGCACGACGAACCCGCTGCATTCACCGATTCGGGCTATCAGTGCGTTTGCGGTCGACGTGTGATCGGTTTGGAATCGCTGTGTCGTAGTCATCCACGTAAACGTGAGCGTTGGAATCTCGGAAGAAAAGTACAACCACGTTCACAGAACCATCGTCGGCGGTGGAATGCGCGAGGAATACGCTCGCCTTGGCAGAAGCCGATTTTGCCTTGGCGAGAGCGATCCGCCGATCATAGAATTCGCAAGCCGATATCTCTGCAGATACTCGGGGCCGAGATACGCCATGCGCTGAAATTATGAATGTCACTCGACGACCCTTCCGCGTCTGGCATCCACCCACCATTTGCACAAGCCTCGCAAAATCAATTCCGCGACTCGTTGCGGCGAATCCGTGTTGTGGAGGAGTTGTAATTCTTCCGTATCCAAACCGATCCAAATGGGCTCGAACTGGCCGAAATTCAACGATTTAGGAAACACGTACAGATCGTCGCCGATCGGGCGGGGCACCTGGTGGCGTTCGGCACTCCGGCTCTTGTCAAGAGCGTGGATCACCCATTCGGCTGCTCCGCCGAAGAGTGGACTGAGCCAGAGCGGCTTTTGCGACTCTAAGGCCAGGTAAGCTTCCTCAATCACACCGGGAAACCAACCCTGATATTTATCGAGTGGGCCGCCAAGACAAATGCGGGCGTCGCAAATCTCGTTGAGATGCTCGCGCAGAAGGGTGAGCGCCTCCGGCCGGTAGGTTGGAGCATCCACCGCGACATTCGGAGCAGGTCCCTGCCGGGCATCCACGATCCCGCGCAAACGCTGGCGCATCTCGTCGGCTAGGGGTCTGAGCGAATCGTCGGCGGTCTCAGGCGTCGCCAAATAAGGCCGGTCGGGCGGCGCGACGAAGTTTACGACGAGGGGTTCGCTCGGTTGCTCCCATTGTGCTGAAACGGGCACTTGCGACTGGTACTGTACGGCAAATTCCGCCACGGCTTTCATCACGCCGCTGGGCCGCCAGTCGTGGCCAAAGGCGAGCCGCGCCCCTGCGCCTAGCAATATGTCAGTGAGATGGGTAACGAAGTAGTTAACATCAGACGCATCGGTCCGGCGTTTGCCGTTGCCGCTGGCGGGTGAAACAGAAACGCCGATCATACAGCCAGCCAGTGGTAATTGCGGGTTCATGGCAAATGAGCGACAAAGGATTCCCAACGTAGCACGCTTCCCTCCGGAAACTCGCTGCGCCACAAGCGCTGTGCGGCTTCTGCCTCGACGCGTTCGAGCGCAGGTTCGGAGTGAACCAGGATTGCCTTTTCCCCAGCGCCCGCTGCTTTAAGCCGGTCCACCGCGCCGAATAGCGCGGTGTTGGTAGGCGGCCGGCAGATTAATGCCGCCTCTTTGGTTATAGCGGGTCGGATCGCAGCCAAAGCCTGGAAACGCCGGCGCAGCACGCTAATCCGCACCCATTCTCGCAAAGCTTCTCCCAAAACGCGCACAAGATTGCCGTCCGGGATGCGCACCGCCGGCACACCAGTGAACCCAAGCGAACTAGGTCGGCAGAGCAATTGCGCACGTGCCTCTACTAACAGAACTGGACAGTCGTGCTGCTCCGCCCAGCGCACTTCCTGCTGGCACCAGGGACGATGGTCGTAAATGTCGGTGCGCAACACCAGCAGGAGCGAATCGCGCACGCCGTGTTGGAGCACGGATTCGAAATCGTCTCCCGGCTCAATGTTTAGGGCATCGTAGAAGGCGTCTAACCAACGAAATTCGCCAATGATGTGCAAGAGAGATTGAGCCAGAGGCAAAGCATCAAGTTTCGTGTGACTGATGAAAAAGCAAGGCTTCCTTATCGGCTGATTCGGTCTTCCCGCGGTGAGCAACCGTAGCGAGCGAGCGAGCGCCCACAGAGCGGCATAGGCGGGACGTAGCGCGTACTCGCCAAGTTGCTCGACGTCCATACTCTGATGGGCAGCCAAATCGCCGACCAGCGCGCGGTTGCGCAAATCTTTGGTAGCCCGATCCGACAGTCCAAAGACGATCAACTCGTGGCGTCCCCCAGATGCGCGGACCGCAGCTGCCACCGCCGCCACGGCCGTCATGCAAGCACCATCGGCGGTGAACTGTTCAGAGGCCAGCACGATGACCAGCGAGTGCAGTGCCACGTCGAGCGCTGCGGGATCCGGAGGCAAGGTGACGCCATCGCGCACCACGAAGGACTTCGGCGTAACCCCCGTTGATAAACCGCCGACCAGATAGTGCTCACGAGAGACTTCATCGCCACCGCTGCCGCGGAAAACCGTGCGGAGGACCTCTACAAAATCACGCGTGCACGGGAAATCACCTTCGGACGGATCGTCCTCGTGCGAGACGATTAATACATCGAGCGCGTCGGGCGGCACCATGACAAGAGGCACATTACAAGGTTGCTACTTAGAGGAACAAGGGGAAATCGAGCGCACTGACGTGCAAGGTGTCTAAATCCTTCTACTCGGCCCGACAGAATGATGTTCCACTATCTTTTGGGTGATTTGCACCTGCGCACTTTAGACGGTTGACGCGTTTGGTGGGCGCTGAATGCACGGCCTGAGTATTAGTGTTGATCTAACCTAGTGAACGTCAACGACACCAAATCGCTTTGCACCCGGCATGAGCTTAAACTTCATCCTGTTTCGATTGGTCGGTCAAAATCGTTACCTTTGGTGTAAAGATGGTCGACGCTGGAGCGAGGAGGATGCGATTGGTAGCACCAGAATACCTCGCATCACTCAGGTCGAAGTCGAAAGGATCGGCTAAAACTTGGTTGAAGGCGTGACGGCCGTCCGCCTCCAACCACCGCAACAGGTCTCTGCAGAGGTGCTGCTCGAAAACTCGATAACCGCGGCCATTGCGGTAGCGTAACTGCGTCAGAATAGATTTAGGAATCGGAAGAGCCTCCCGGCCGAAGTAATAAAAGCGTTGTGAGAGAAGAACGTGATCGGAGGACGTATCTGCACGCAAATTGTCCACATTGGGGGTTCCGTTTGTATTACTGTGGTGCGAATCGGCCTGGTGCCAAGCAAAGGCCTGTGGATCACGGTAGTAGATGTTATCTCCTACCATCCGAGTGGCACTTCCGTTGCGGATCGGCCTCTTATCGCGATGCCGCGGGCTATTCCAATACTCATTGAATGAAATCTTCTCACCCACGCGCATAGCGTAGACGCACCGGTCAGTGGCATTTAGCCTTTTCCCACCTATACCGATGACCCAATCTCCTAGCTGTGCGGTCCGTCGTAGCGTCGGTTTACAGGTCGCAAGGGTGCAGTAGCCATGAAAAGGATTTGGCGCGAAACCAAAGTCGCGGTCAACCACATAGACGTAGACTCTGGACATGGTATTTAGCAGTTTGTGGAAGTAGCCGCGTAAATGGGTGGGCTGACGTTCCCTTCGGGAGTTTGAAAAGGGGTGTCGCTGCCATCTATGGCTGCCAAGATGCCTTCAGCGTTCCACGCCCGGATATCCGACGCATACTTCTCCAAGCTGACGGGGAGGTCCGCCTTGGTGCCACCTCGGACGTATATCCCCACAATGCGTTTGCCTTGACGGTGCGCTTGCTTGATCTCCCAGTCCACCCATTTTCGGGAATGCGTCTCGTTGCCGACAAGTACGATCATTGTCCCTGCCCAGGAGATCTTTTTGCGCAGAAGACGACGAATAGTTTCGTCCTTGACCCGACCTTCCTTCCAACGGCGCTGATTTTCAGGTTTCAGGGTACGGATAGAACTGTTTCGAACGCCCACTCCCTGTTTAGCAAGCAGGTTGGTGAGCTTCGTTACCTCCTGATCATCCCGATGGTGGTGGCTAATAAAAACGTGCCGTCGATTGTGGTGTGTAGCCATTTTGGGGAGTGTCACTTTGCGTCTGTTCTGCTGGTTCAGCTCGGTTTATGTACGCGTTGAAGCCATCGGTTCTGAAGTTCTACGTACGCTGGATTTGTGCAATGCTCCATGAATTGTGAGGCGACCGTCATCGCGTGTCGCCGCCGCGCGCCCTCGGCATAAAGCACGCAGGCAATATTGCGGTGGGCCGGAGACAACTCCAAAACATCGAAATCCGCGGCCAGAACATCCACAGTGACCATCGGGTTAATGATACGATCAACCTGTCGAGCCAGCAACTCAAAATTACGGTCACTCTCGGTTCGACTGCAAGCCAAAGAGTCCGTGTTCGTCGCTTTGTTCAGTGAATCGGCATCGAAACCGAATTCCGTCTCGGCATTATCATAGAAATGGAGGCTGTCGCTGAAGTGGTGGTAATGACCAACTTCGAGGTCTAGCCAACCAGCCGTAATCTCCTGTAAACTGGTGAACTGCACTATGTTGTGCGGAAAGCCCCGATAAAGATCATTGCTGCGCATAATCTGAGTCCACTCCAAACGTCCATCCCGGACTTTGAGCAAGGAAAGCAGATTGCAAGGAATGTCCCTTGCAGCGGGCTGACCGTCGAGGGAAGGGAGGTCGGCTGCAGGATCCCAGATCTGAAGGACGATTTGGCGACTTTCGAGATCAGCTCGCAGAGCACTGTGGGCACGGTCGAGCTGGTCCAGACCGAAGCGGTGCCGCAACCGCTCGCCATACGCACCAGGAAAGGCTGAACTGTAGCCCATGTATTCGGAGATGCGCGGGAAGAAATATGTTAGGAAGGCCGCGTCGTTGCGTCCGGTCACTATCCAGATCACTTCTGCCAAAGCGAAAGCTAGATTAAGGGCGGGCCGGCGGGAGGTAATCCAGCGCTGCCTCGGATCTTCGAGGCAAAGGGTTGCATGCAGCAATTCGTGTGTGCGGCCACCCCTGCCAGCGTGTCCCTGAGCGTCGCTGCCGTGTAGAGCCAAGTAGAGCTGCCGCCAGAGCCCGTCGGCGGTAAGGTTACTGAATTGGTGAAACATTAATCGAAAAGTTGAAGATCATTTCGGGTAGCCAGTGGTGACGTATTCGTTAATTCCCCATTTGGCGGGATACCTGTAGGAGATAGGTTCTAGCGTGTGTCGGAAGCGTTGTTTGATGCGTGTCCTTCCTGTAAGACTGTTGAATTCCGGATGGTGGACGCGGGCGTACTTGTCCACCTCGCAAAAGAGGTTCTGACAATCGATAAGCTGTAAACGCCGTCCCCAGAGGCTCCGAAAGGAAAGTCCCAGGCTCGCGAAATCCTGCTCTTGCCGGTCGGCAACCAACTTAATCAGATCCGTTTCACTCAGGCCGCCCGGGTCAGCAAAGCACTTGCGGATGCCGTCACGAGCGCCCGGGCCGGGAACGACAAAGCTCATCTCATTGAAATCGGTCAGCGGGCCATAGTTGAGATCGGTGACAAACTGGTACGCTAGGAAGTCACCAATGCTGGGATAGGCGCGCAGCAAGGCAAACGCCTCCGCCATCGTGGAACAGCCCGTTAAGCGTGCCGGGAGCCCGTTGCGCATCATTGTCTCCAACAGGCGCAGGTGCATCCGGTGCTTGCGCCCACCGTGGCTCGTGGCCACGGCTCGCCCGCCGGAGGGCATTATATATGCAGCCGAGTAGAGCCGGTCGCCTTGCGCCAGCGCTCGGCTTAAAATCCGATCATATTCCTCGAAGTGATAATCCGCCCACGAAACGCTCCCTAGTTTTTGGACGAGCAACTCCCAAGTGCTAATACGGTTGAAAAACTTGAAGAGAAGGGTTCGGAAGCAGATCTCCGTATCCGATAGGTTATCCTGGTAAATGACGTGACGGATGAGATATTGACTGACCCGGTCAGAGGCGCGGTAAGCATTTGTAAACTTGTGAGCCCGGAGGGTCGGATCAAGTGTCCACGGCCCTGGCCGCCCTTCCAGTCGACGAAAAAAAATGGCCTGCCGCTCGGCGGCAAAGCGCCAGTAGGTCTCGTAAACTGGCGTGGGCTTGGCTGGGGAAAGTCGCACGAAGATGTGGAGAAAGGGACGGACGGGAACTGTGGGAATACATGCGTCTAGGGGCAACCTGGGCTGATGGTCGTTGGAGAGGAGAAACTTCATTGGCGATAGCATAGCGCTCTCTTTCAGCAGCGGCGTCCGCCGCGACAAAAACGCTGGCCTACCTGCGCTGTTACTTGGGCGAGTGCGTCTTCCGGGTTCCCCTCGTTGGCGACAGTGAAAACCGGCCCGCGGGAGGCCTCCTGAGCGGCCAGGCTCTTGTATTCCTCGACCAACCGATGCCATAGGCTCATCGGCTCCGTCCGTAGCGGGATACGTCTATCCATCAGGAATACCGCTATTGGTAGATCTTCGGCCCAGTGGGTACGTTCCAACTCGATCATGGCGTCCAACGTGGCAGGCGCCACTCCACCCACCCGGCCGTAAACCCAGGTGGACCACCAAAAGCGGTCAAGCACCACCGTGATACCGGACGCCAGCGCTGGACGGATGTAGCTGTCAATCGCATCAAGATGAGCGGCGATGTGCAGAAGTTGGAGACTTGCCGGTGCCAGCCCCCGGATGTCGAAATCTTCTGGTGAATGGTGGAGCGCGTAAACGTGCCGGCCCAGGCTGCCCACTTCCGCACCGGGGAAAGCGAGGAGTTTTGCGCGGAGACCCTGGTCAAGGAGCCATCCTGTGAAGAGCCCGGCAAGGGTGGTCTTGCCGCAGCCGTCCGCGCCCTCGAACACGATGAGCTGGCCTTTGGAAGAGGTTGAGGTCATCGGATCACAGGTTCACCCTGAGGTTCGAACACCGGCACGAATGAGGGTGCCAAGATAGCGGGGAGGAAGGCAGTGGGAGCGGCAACTGCGCGTTCTACTTCGGTCTGCAACTCTCGCAGGGCTGTTTTGCTGACGTCACCGAGTTCCGGGTGCACGACCGTGCAGTTCAGCCGTACAAACTCCAAACCTAGTTCTCGGGCAAGAAAGTATCCCAAGTGTGAAAGGCCAAGGTAATTTCCGTAGGCCCGGTCGAGAATATATTGTGTCGGGTAGTAGGCATTCAGAATGAGCCCGTTCTCATCGTAGCCCAAACTCACTTGCTGCAAGCAGGGAAACCCGGACAAGGCGGAGCCTGTGTGGTCACGCACAGGATCAAATATGGCGACCTGCAAGGCGGACCGACGCGGACGGCAGCCCTTGCTGGCCGCTTGGTGCCAGATAGCAACGAGGTGTGCGAGTTGATTCTTGCCCTGAAGGAATACCGAGCCGCCCTTCTGCTTGGTGCCCTGGAAGGCGATCATGCGCTGGAAGTAAACGCCACGCCCGTTGTGGCTTGGGTCTCGAGCCTGGAGCCGGGGCAGGTAGCGCAGGAGGTAAGCCTCTGAGAGCTCCTCAACGTGCGGCTCTCCTTCGTTCCGCCAGAAATCAAAAGGGAAGATTGTCATCGCGCAGGTGCGTGTGGAGAACTTGCCCTCTGCCTTGAGAGTCCGGTCAAGTGCTTTACGGATCTGGTTGTCTTCTTGGGGAATTCCATCCTTAAACCCAGAGACTGATAGAGTAAGGGGGGCGCGCCAGTGCGGGTTTCCCCGGGCCATTAGTACGAGAAAAAGTCTCCCCCAAGCGTGAGAGAGATTGGTCTCCTCAATGAGATGGGAGGGATCATGCATCATCGTCGATTTCCTCTAAGAAGCGGTGTGGGCTCAGCCCGACATACCCGCACCGACTCACCCGCAAGAAGGCTGACCAGCCGCCCCCGCTGGTTTCAGCTTGGGTGATGCCCGGTCGTAGCGCCTTCGCCAATACCCCCTGTGAGTTCACCCCTACAACGACCACGCTGGTAGTACCCGCCAGCGTGATACCGGCGGGCAAGATGGCGACATCCCCCACGCGCAAATCCACAGCCACGCGAGTCCAGGCCTCGTCCACTAACACTAGATGTCTGAAGTTCAGATCATCGCCGATCAAGGCTGTCCGCAACTTTTTGGGCGTAGTCCTTAGCAGTGCTTCGGCTGCCAGGGGGCTGATGAGCTGAAGGGCAAGGTGCAGATGTTGGATTAGCGTGCTGTAGCCAACTCCGAGTTGGCTAGCCACCGTGTAAATCTGAACGGGTGTGGCGTGCATCACCTCCCAACCCCGGCGGCAGAATGCCGCCCGTATCGCGCGCGAGGGCATGAGCAGGTGGGCGGCGAAGGCGTTCACCTGCCGTTCTTCCGGAGAGAACCGATCGTCCCGACGATCCTCATTATCATCCAGCACGTCAATGCGCGTGCCGTGCCCAAAATACCAGTGGCCTAGCTCATGCGCGCAGGTAAACACCTGTCGGCCTGGTGGACGCAGGGCTGGCACCACTATCGTCTTGGATTGGTTATCATACATGCCTCCAAAGCTGTTGCCACCGAGGAAGCGAACTCCCACGCCGAGTTGGGCAGCCAATTCATATACACAGATTGGGTCTTCATCCTCCAAACCGAGTCTATAGCGCAGTTCAAGAGCCGCGCGCGCCCCGCGAGTCGCAATCTTCTGGGAGCAATGCCGGATCATGGTTGGCTTGGCTTGGCACCCTCTGGATCGGCCTTGTCTGCTGCTTTTCGGAGGGTGCGCAGGAGTTCCAGGACGCTGTCTAGATCTTCAGGTTTGAGCTTGACCAACTCCCGAGCCGCCAGTTCGACCGTGGGATCGGTAACCTCCGAGTCGTTATTCAGGAGCCAGGAGGTGCTGACCTCATAGATAGCCGCAAAATGGGTCAACTCTTCGGAGGCGACGCGACGTCGGCCAGCTTCGATCTCGGAAACAGCGGGGCGCTGTAATCCGAGCTGCCTGGCTGCTTGACCTTGAGAGAGGCCGGATTGTTCGCGGGCTGCGCGCAGGCGAGTAGCAATTGCCATACGGATCACTGCTGGATCGGATGCATTCATCGTTTGGCCTTTTCGGTTTGGACCATTTCTGAGGCGGATTGCATTTTGCGGTAAACGGACTCGACGATGCGACCAATGTTGCGGCTACGACCGTCGTCGCCGTAGAAAGGGTTAAAATCCGCGGGAAAGTCGAAACCAAGATTCTTGCTCAAGCGGACGACGAAGTTTACACCGTCTAGGCTTTCGAGGCCGAGGTCCTGGATGGGGTCGAGCACGTCGTCAAGAGAGGGCACATCCTCCGGGAGAAGTTGGCGAATGCACGCGACGATGTGCGGACGGACCGAGTTGGAATCGGGGGCGAGTGGTGATAGCATAGTGGAGGAGTGTACGAATATCTTACCACCCGTAATCGGCGGGTCAAGGCATGTATTTCGCGCGGGGCTTCCCTTTATTGGGGGAGCTCAGCACGTGGCCAGCGGGGCGGAACGAGGATTTAGGATTGCAGTAGCTGATTTCACATCGTTGACGGCAGTGGCCGAGAATCGGATCATCCGCGGGGTGCCGTGGCGAACGGAACGGATGACATCTTACGGCTTGCTTCGCATCCTTCTGAGTGATAGGGGCTCGGGATGGCCGGCGGTTTCTGGACGTATGAAAAGCTCAAAGATCGGTTGGACGAAATCCTCGATCCGCCCGACGAGAGCGCTCTCGTCTCATGCGCCTACGAGCTTAGCGTGGGTTCGGAGGCTTTTGTTACCGGTGAAAAGTCCGTCAAACAGCTGTTAGGAGACTCGGATACGGTCATCATTCCGCCTGGTCAGGTGGCCTTGATCATCACCAAAGAAACGATAACAGCCCCGCCCGACGCGGTCGGACTTCTTTCCTTTAAATCCAACTTTAAGCTGCGTGGACTGATCAACGTGTCAGGTTTCCACGTGGATCCCGGATTCAAGGGGAAACTCGTGTTCTCAATGTATAACGCGGGCGTGCAAACCATTCACTTGAGTGTGGGATCACGACTGTTCATGCTTTGGTTCTGCTCCCTGGATGGTGAAACGAAAAAATCGTATGACGGTGTTCATCAGGGGCAAGACCATCTTCCTGATGAGACCATCACAAACCTCGCCGCACGGATGCCTTCGCCGTTCACCCTTGAAAAGGACTTAGAAGCGCTGCGATACGAGCTTCGTAGCGAAATTGAAAAAACAAATCGGGTCATGGCGATTTTCGTTACGCTAGCGTTGGCATCTTTCACAACGACGACATTTCGTAGTTGTAGCCAGCCACTCCCCCTTCCGCCGCAAAGTGCGGTAGTTCCCAGCTCGACGACAGCACCTATTCCGGTTGCACCTTTACTCGTTTCACCAAGGCCCCTGCCACCAGCACCGGGGCCAGCAGTTAACCCAACACCTTGAATTATGGCTATCGACCGATCATCGTGAGACGAAACTCATGAACGTTTCCCATGTCACATTTTGTGGTGCGATAAGGGTTACAGTACGTCTGAGTGGGGTTGGCGGAGTGTTCTGGCGGAGGCTGTGCGTTCAATGGGAGGAAGGGGGCCGACGATAGCCAAACGCTGCATCATGAATTGGCGCTTGCGCATGAAGACGTGGGTCGTGTCACCGAAGCCAGGCTGCGAAGGTTCTCTTCATCACCTTTGCAATCGTAACGCTGAAGGTCGTTGCAACTGCTTTGCGAGCGACTACATAAGAGGCACTTCTCGTGGGAATGAGATGAAAGTTTGCGAAAACCGCCAAGGCATTTGTAACCCGTTGTGCTCTGATCAGTTATCACTATAATAAAGCGTTTGCGGAAGCAGCCGTCCAAGCGACGCGGCGTGATGGCGAATGTAAAACGTGGTGAGGAGTCATTGAATTCGTCAACGAGGACAGAGCGATGGGTTATTCTATCATAAAAGCTTGAAACATCTGAATTCGACTTAGAACTCGTTATAAATGCAACCAACCGGTCGTGTCTTCATTTCGTCGTTCTCGCGTGAAGACCCTTTTCAATCCCTCGAAGACGACAAACTCTCGCGTCTGCGCCAGTCACTCTGGAGTATGGACCGACAACGGGTGTGGGCAGCCGAATTCTCGGCGACTGCGTTCGCGGAATTGGCAATCACCGATCCGCTTGCAGTGGCAGACCAACTGGTCGATCTGCTGAATGCGTCCGCTTGCGTGGTGGTGATACTCGCCGGAGCACGCAAAAAAGATTTCCAGACAGGGAGTCCGCTGGCGGTCGGCGGGCAGGCGGTCGCCACCTCGCATTTTGAGATCGAGCTTTTGGCCGCCGCGGTTTCAGGCAAGCCGATTCACCTCTTCAAACTCGCAGGATTTGATCCGGGCCCCCGCCTCAGGGCGCTGCTCGACTGCTTGAAGTTTGCGTATCCCGAATGGTCCTCGGCCGCCGTGCAGACGGCTAGCGAGATCGAAGCAGCCGTCGAGGCCATTCTGCAAAATCAGGCTCAAGAAGAAGGAGCCACGGGAGGAGAAGTCATGAAACAGATGGTACGCGGCTTCTTCCTAGAACGAGGTAAGCCTGCTTTGGCGGGCAGCATGGAAATTGATTTTCTCGGTGGGGAAATCGAGGTTCGAGGCGGTGAAGTCGATGTCGTAAGAGTAGAACAGGCGCTGGCTGAAGGTTCCGGCTTCGTTGCGGGAAGCGCTCGCGGCTATCAATCCCTCGACGTGCAGCAAAGACTTTCACGGGCCTGGATCGCGTTGCGGGAGTTGATGGCTTGCTCTTTCAATCCCGGAGATTCGCTGAATCGGAAGTTCTACCGCGCGGATCTGTTGCCCTTGTGGGATCGTGCGTTGAGCGCATGGTCCGGCGCCGCCGCGTGGAGTTCCCTCCATGGTCATGTCTATTTGGGACCCGTCGCGGCGCTTTCGGCGATCGCGCGGACGCGGCAGGCCGCGCGGGTAGAGAGGAAAGCACGACTCGAAATGGATTCCGTGTCGCTGCTGCATCCCTATGGCGGATATGCCAGCGCCTATTATTCGATCGCGCAGCGGCTTCCGTTCGGCGCGGCGCGCAAGGCTTATTTCCATGCTTTTCGGAACGCGAACCTTGGACTTGTCGATCTGCCCAACGATTCTGGACTGCATGCCTTGCGAGGCAGCATCGAGCTTCGGCTCTACCATCCTTGGCGGGCGGTGGCCGATTACGAGAAGGCATGGAGGCTCCATCCGAAGGGTCGCATCGAGTGCCCAGAAACAGGCCAAATCATGATTGAGTTGGCTGTCGGGCAAATCTACATCGGCCATTGGATCCGAGCGCGACAACTGGCCGACCGCGGGTTGACGCAAATGCGTCTATTGCAAATCCAAGATGGATTTCTCGCGCGCGCTTTGCGCAAATGCGCCCACATCCACAAACTCTCGGGGAGTTTCCGGCGTGCGGCCGAACTCAAGGAGGAGGCTCGGCAGGTCGCGTTGAAAGGCAAGATTTTTGATCAAGCTCGCCATGGTGCTAAGCAAGAGCGGAAACCCTAGCGGTCGCCGTCCTTTCGCCATTGTTCTTAGTTGAATGGGAGTCAACTGTTGGAGCCGTTACTTCTGGAACTCGTCATCAAGGGAACTTGGCCCCAGACGTTCCGGGGTCAGCGAGCAGTTTGCTTTCTCGCGTGCTGCGCGGCGTAAAGGTTTTCTGGCGAGCGACCACTCCGGGCTGGGACGTGACCCAAAGCCACAAGGCTCGACGTCGCGAATTCTGATACTCCTTTCACCAACCATGGAGAATGTAGCATTTTACTGTAGCATTCTGTCGTTCGGCATGCGGCTGCATGGCTACATGTGGACTCGCCACCAGAGGAAAGACGGCTTTCCCCTCGGCAGGTTATCACCTTGACACGGTAGGGGTCACAGGTTCGAACCCTGTATCGCGCATTGATAATCCTTACGGCCGCAGATAGTTACCGGCAGGATTTATACTTCAAGACTGGGTCATGTAACACTTTTCGGCTGTTACATTGGGTTCTCATTTCGCACTTTTCCTTTCTTCCACAGGGGAGGTTCAAACTTTTCGACTCAAGGAGCACTACCGTGAATCGGTAGGGCTCAGCGGATCACGGGAGCGTACTTCTGTTCGTCAACCTTGATTTTCAGACGAAAATCAGACCTGGTAAAATGGCCGTTCGGCGTAGGGAACGCCGAGGCTTTCTTGTTCAAACGCACCCTTATCTCCGGCAGTCAACATGCGACGAATTTCAACCTTTCGTTTGATCTCAGGTGCCGGGCTCGAGAAGCCGCGCGACCGTAGTTTGCTCTTCGGGTGGCATGGGAAAATTAATGAGAAGCTTGCAGCGATGGGCTCGGGGCGGCCCTATGGGGGTGGCTTACATGAAAGCGGGAGGCAAATTTTAGGACAGCGCGTCGCTGAGGCTTCTGGCCATCGTGGAGAGGTCAGAATTCAACGTCCATCTTTAGACCTGCAACGAGGGCATCGGGGATGCGGCCAGTCCCGCCCGGACGAAGGATACCTTGCACGTTGGGCGTAAACCGGATCCAAGGGCGGACTTGCCACCCGTAGTCGCACTCCACGACTGTTTCGCTTGATTGCCCCCCGATGTTTTGGCCTAGGCGATCTTCGTCGCGTTCAGAATCGCTCAGCCGGTCGTTGACGTGCCCATAAGCGCAAAGCAGGCTGACGAAATCGGCGGGGCGGGCGGCTAGAAATCCGCGGAAGATCGCCCCGCCGAAGGCGAAGAAATCAAAAAAAGTCGGTGTGAGGGTCTGAAAGAGTCAGCCCGCCGAGCAGGATCAGTCCCTCGCCGTCCCCATTCCCGGTGCGGTGGACCATCTGGTCAGCCAGGAAATACACGGTAAACCTGGAGGAAAAGGAGCGGCACCGCGGCCAGACTGGCTGGCGGGCGGAAGCCCTGAGAGCACGAAGGCCTTGCCTCGTGCATCATCGCGCAGATCTCGGTAAGTGGAAGTGTCCCAAAACCCCCCGGCCTTGTACTGTCCGGGGAGCTTGTCCGACCCGAGAGTGGGCATAAAGCCCAACTCGAAGGGAATGAGTTCGCCGGTCGCGCAATCGGTGCCAAAATCGTAGAAGGACCGATACCCTAAACTTGGATCGACCTGGTACAAACCCACCTGGAAGTAGATTCCTGCCGTGGGCTTGAGCCGTACCCGACCGCCCCAAAGCGAGAAAGGAAAGACGTTAAAACCGCCGTTGGTCGGCAAGCTGTTCGGATGACCGTTGATGGCGACGTTCTGGAAGTTCCCGTAGAGAAGCGAGAAGGCGAAATCCGCGCCTGCGTTGGTTCGTCCCGCAACCAGATTGACCCGGTCGTCGCAGAGCGACTCCTCCAACGTTAGAAAGACGATCCGCGCGTAGGGCGGACCTCCGCCGCCGTAAACTTCCTGCACTTGGAAGAGATTGCCGATTTTGTCCGCAGAGAGGTTTCGGCCAATGCGGTTGATCAGTAGAAAATGAAATTGTAGTCCCTGGAGGCTGACAAGTTTTGCCAAGTTGAGGTCCAGGCCCAAATTGATCTGTTGGGCGTAACGGACGCCGGGTTCCTCACCACCGACTGGGTTGGCGGCTGATTCGCCGGTATAAGCGAGGGAGAAATCCAGACCTAGGTCAAAGAGTTCATCGCGTAATCCATCCCAACCACCCGTCAAAGTGCTGGCAAATTTACCCACAGGGCTAGGGCTCACAGCACTGGTGGTCTGCGGGTTCGCAGGCATAGTGGTTGTGAAAAGTAAGGCAACCATCAGTACTCCGATGTGTGGAGCGCGGCAGTTGCTTGTGTCACGTAAAGGGCACCGGTGACATGGATTCAAGGAGCTGCGGGTCGAGTGCGTGCTTGGTGACGTTGGTAAGAACCCGGGACATTTCGTGGTTGCCCAGTGGTGGGTAGTGAGTTGTCAGTCCTTGGCTCGTTGTCTACCTTCGGGATGCCACTGCGCTGCGATTTGCTCGAGGGTTTTTCCTTTGGTTTCAGGCAACAGGAAAAATGCGAAAAACCATGCGCCCACACTCACGACTGCATACAGCCAGAACGTCGGGGCGCGGCCGAGAAGCTGGATAAGCGTCAGAAAGGTCAGGGCCACGAGTAGGTTGCTGCCCCAGTTCGACATTGTTCCGACACTCATAGCCCGCCCGCGAACGCGCAGTGGGTAGATCTCCGCAAGGACCAGCCAGAAAACCGGTCCCAGCCCCACGGCGAAGGAAGCGACATACGTGGCAAGGCTGGCCACCGCGATCCATCCCATGCTGCCGGTGACCCGTGGCAGTGAAAACGCCAGACCCAACACGATGAGGCTGAGCGCCATGACTGCGAGACTGATCAGCAAGAGAGGTCGGCGGCCGATCCGGTCGATCAACTGCATGGCAACGACGGTGAGGACCACGTTGACCACCCCAAGGCCGACGCTCCCCAGGATCGCCACTGATGCGGAAGAAAACCCTGCCAACCGGAAGATCGTCGGAGAATAATAGATGACGGTGTTGATGCCGGTGATTTGCTGCAAGATTGCCAGGCCAATGCCGACGATCATTGGCCGTCGCAAGGCTGGACTGAGGAGGTCGGACCAGCGTCCCGCGCGTCCCGTTGCGCTCTGCTCGATTTCGGAGAGCTCACTCTCTACCTCCTGCGGCTGGCGAATGCGTTGCAAAGTCTCGCGCGCCCTGTCGATTTTCGCGTGTGCGACCAGCCAACGCGGACTTTCTGGAACAAAGCAGAGACCGACACCGAAAGCGATGGCTGGCACCGCCGCCAGCGCGAACATCCAGCGCCAGCTACCGGACCCGGCGAAGGCATAATCGATCAAGTAGGAAACGCAGATGCCGCTGGTGAGGGCAAACTGATTAACCGCCACCAGTCTCCCGCGGAGCGCCACCGGCGCGATTTCGCTGATGTAAAGCGGCGCGACAAATGAAGCGATCCCGATGGCTACACCCGACACGATCCGGGCCACGATCAACCAATCGATGTCCTGCGATAAAGCGGCCGCGATGCCGCTTGCGACAAAAGCAACCGCTGTCATAATCAGTAATCTGCGGCGGCCGAAATGATCGGCGAGACTTCCGCCGAAGAAAGCACCGGCAAACGAACCCATCAGAACGGAGCTGACCACGATTTCCTCCGTTCCAGTCGATAGGGAAAATTCCTTCTGGACGAAGAGAATCGCGCCGGAAATGACACCAACGTCATATCCGAAAAGCAGTCCACCCAACGCCGAGATCGCGGTGGCAAGATAAACAACCCCTCGTGCAGCTCCTTCCAAGTCATTCTTCATTCGAAGCGCCTTCAATCCCCCCGATGGCTCCAATGAGCGCGATGGTGGACCTTGCCGGAGGCTTTTCGAAGCGCGGCTCGATTGAGTTTAGCTTCTGCTCGGTCGCCTAGTGCGCAAAGAGGGCAATCTCGCTCAACTTCGCCAACTCGGCGGCGGGAGGCTACCTTCACCTGATCAAGCCCTTTGCTCGGAAGTGTTGGAAGTCCGCTGAACAGAATGTCTCTTGCACCCCGATGGGATGTGAGCATGGCAGCCGAGCGGGCTCAGGGACCGCCCTGAGCCGCGCGGCCTTCCCTCTCCGCTAAGGCTGAGATCGGCGATAGCGACTGCCATTCGCCGGCCTCATTGAGCCGCGAATAAGGCCGGTTACGTTCACCAGGGTCGGGGTAGCGACTTCGTCGACGTTCGAGGGATGAATACGGCGAGGGCGAGCGCCACCACTGCCAGGGTGCGCAGGGAGGGCCGTGGCATCCAACGCATCGCTTCGAGCACCACCCGCGGAGGCTCATTGGCCTGCGGCGAAGACACCCCGGCTTCTGTTCTCTCGACCCGCGCCAACGGGGCACCGTCCGCGAAGTGCGCGAGCACAGCCTCAACAAACGGCTTCATATCCTGCGGCCCCCGGCTGGTTACCAGATTCCCGTCGCGCACCACCTCCTGGTCCAGCCAGGTCGCGCCCGCGTTGACGAGATCGTCGCGGGTCCCTGGCCATGAGGTCAGCGTCCGGCCCTGCAACAACCCCGCCGAAGCCAGCAGCCAGGCACCATGACAAAGAGTCGCAATGGGCTTGCCTGCCAGATCGAAGGCCCGCACGAACTCCCGCGCCTGCTGCGATTGGCGCAGCAGGTCGGGGTTGATGAAGCCGCCGGGCAGCAACAGCGCGTCGTAGTCGGCCGGATCGGCTTCCTCCACGGTCTTGTCCACACCCACCCGGCTGGCGGGTTCGTGCAGGTTGACCCCGCGGATGCGGCCGTGGCGCAGCGATATGACATCGACCGTTGCCCCCGCAAGCCGCAGCGCTGCTACCGGCACAGCCAGCTCGACCATCTCGAACCCGTCGACCGCCAGCACCGCAACGTGCCGGCCCTTGAGCTTTTGTTTCATAAGTAATGCTCTCCTTTGTTCCTTTAGTGGGCCGTGGACGTCGGCAGTCCGCTGCGGTGGCTGTAGTCGTGCGCGGGCAGCATGGGCTGCTCTTTCGCGCTGAGCCGATGCGCGCAGTAAACATCCAGTGCCGTGACCGCGACGATGTTCGCGAGAGCCAGAGCGACGTTACCCTCGTGAGGATTCTCAGCGTTGAACCCGGCCGCCAGGCTGCCGGCGTCGAGCGCGTCGCCGACCACCCGGCCCCAGATCCAGGGGGTCGGGTCCTGGCAAGCCAGAATGCCGATGCCTGTGGTGATCTCGCGCAGGCCGTAGGTGCGCACCAGCCCTTGGCAGCCGCGCATTCCCAGCCAATGCGCCAGCGCGCCTGCACTCGTCAATTCGCTGATGCCCAGCAGGATGCTGAACCAGCCCAGACCGCGGGCTATCTTCTCCCCGGCCGCGTCGCAATGCCCCCGATGCAATGTGTGTTCGGTGTAGGAAGTCATAGGGCGTCACCTCCGGTGGTTCAGGCGGCGTAGGAGGCGGCACCCATGCCCGGCTTGAGCACGACCTTGATGCAGCCGTCCTGCTTGTCGCGGAAGGTCTTGTACAACTCCGGCCCCTCGGAGAGAGGCCGCTCGTGCGTGATGACGAAGGAGGGATCGATGTCGCCCTTCTCGATGCGCTCCAGGAGCGGCTTGAGGTAGCGTTGCACGTGCGTCTGGCCGGTCTTGAGCGTCAGCGCCTTGTTCATGAGCGCGCCGAAAGGCACCTTGTCCGGCGCGCCGATGTACACGCCCGGCACCGACAGTGTTCCGCCCTTGCGGCAGCTCATGATGGCCTGGCGCAACGCCGCCGGCCGGTCCGTGGCCAGCCCCACCGCCATCTTGGCTTTGTCGGCGACGGTTTCCACCGTGTGCGCGCCGTGCGCCTCGGCTCCCACCGCGTCAATACAGGAATCGGGGCCGCGGCCCTTGGTCCACTGCATGAGGACGTCGTAGGCGTTGTCCTTGCTCATGTCGATGGTCTCGACCTTGGCCGCCTGCGCCATGGAGAGCCGCTCGGGCACGTCGTCGATGGCGATGACCCGGCCCGCGCCCAGCAGCCAGGCGCTGCGGATCGTCATTTGCCCCACCGGACCGCAGCCCCAGACCGCCACCGTGTCGCCGGGCTGGATGTTGGCGTTCTCGGCGGCCATGTACCCCGTCGGGAAAATGTCGGAAAGGAAGAGCACCTTCTCGTCCGGGATGCCATCCGGGATCTTGATGGGTCCTACGTCCGCGTAGGGTACGCGCAGGTATTCCGCCTGTCCGCCCTGGTAGCCGCCGAGCATGTGCGAGTAGCCGAACAGGCCGGCTGGCGACTGGCCCATCGCCTCCTTGGCGATCTTGTGGTTGGGGTTCGTGTTGTCGCACAGCGAATACAGCGTGTGGTCACAGAACCAGCAATGGCCGCAGGAGATGGTAAAGGGCACGACCACGCGGTCGCCGCGCTTGAGCCGGGTGACACTGCTGCCGACTTCTTCGACGACGCCCATCGGCTCGTGGCCGAGCACGTCGCCACTTTCCATGGTAGGCATCAGTCCATCGTAGAGATGCAGGTCGCTGCCACAGATGGCGGTGGAGGTGATGCGGACGATGCAGTCGCCGGGTTCCTGGATCCTGGGATCGGGAACCGTGTCGAAACGAACGTCTTCTTTGCCGTGCCAAACGAGTGCTTTCATGATGGTAGGATTGGAATTGCAGTTAGTTGGAATGATTCTGCGGTTTCATTCTCCAATCCGTCCGCGCGGATCACGGCGAGCGGGTAGTTGGTGCTGGACCTTGGTCCAGTACCAGCGGGTCAAAAGCCTGCGGGAATTCTATCTTGTCCTCGTTTCGGGGCTCACGCGGCGGGAGCGCAATCTTTTGCCGCCGGTCGGTGAAAGCAGAAGCATCAGCGGTTGGTTCGGTCACTTGAGCGGGGCCGAGGTACCGCAATGGCTGAGTTGTATTCACAGCGGCAGGAATCCGAAAGCCTGTCCCGGCGAGGGCGAAATGGCGGCGCATGCGTCACTTTGACCGGGCAACGAGCGATCTGGGCCGACCGGCACCTGGCCGGAGAACCTGCGCGTCGCCCTGAGCCTTGGCGCACACCTCGCGCTTTCCGATCCTGCTCTGGTGCGGCCCGTTTTTCGCAGGCAACCGGCCGTGCGAGGAAGTGCACATGCGCTTTACCCACGGGCCGATTTTCGCCGGCCGCGTAGCTGGCCCAAGGTCCAGTAGTCGGGGGCGGACGAGCGATGCAAGATGGGAACACCTTTTCTATCATGCACCGACTCACCTCGACCAAAACGCGAGACGGCAAACGGGCAGGACAAAAAACCGTTGCCGTTCCATGGCCTTCCCCACAAACCGGCGCAACTCCCCGGGTGCCCGTCCTCCTGCGCTCGTTCAATTCGAGGCATATTTGAAAACATGCCTGGAGCGAACCAAAAGCGGCAGCGGGTAGAGATCACCATCGCCTGGACTGCGATCTTCAAGGTGCTTCTGGGCTGCCTGCTGGCCTTGGTGGCCGTGCGGCTCTGGCCCCTGGCCGAATTGCTATTGCTTGCCCTGCTCATCGCCATCGCTCTCAAGCCTCTGATGCAATGGACCCGGCGCCGCCATTGGCCTAGGTGGGCGGGAGTGCTCCTGTCGGCGTTACTGCTGCTCGGCAGCGCCGCGCTGGCAATTGGACTGCTGGCGCCGACTATCGGCCATCAGGGAGGCGAGATGATCCAAAGGCTTCCTGCCTTCAAGGAGGACCTGCTCAAGCGCCTGCCCGCTTCTGGTCCCCTGCGGGAATCCGCCAACCAGCTTTTCAGTTCGCCTTCCTTTTCCAATCCCGAACCCCTGCTCAAGCAGTTTGCCGATTTTGGCGAGAGAGCGGCGCAGGGGATCGTCGGGGTCTTCGTGGTGTTGATCGTCGCCATCTACTTCGTGGCGGACGGGGAGCGGGTCTACGAGTGGCTGCTGGCCTTTCTGCCCGAGAAGCACCGCAGGAAAATGGGCGAGGCTTCAGAGGAAATCGCTTCCGTCGTGGGCCATTACATGATCGGCCAGTTCATCACCTCGGTCCTCTGCGCCGTCTATGCCTTTTTTGTTCTCAGTCTGCTGCACGTGCCCAACGCTTTGCTGCTGGCGGCGTTGGCGGGCATCTTCGACGTGCTGCCGCTGGTCGGGTTTTTCCTCTTTGCCATCCCCGCGGTGGCGATGGCCCTGACGGTTTCCTCCGCGAGCGCCGGGCTGGTGGGGTTGCTCTACATCGCATATCACTTCGTGGAAAACTATTTCATCGTGCCCAAGGTCTATGGCAATCGCCTGCGGCTTTCCACGCTGACGGTGCTCATCTCCTGTCTGGCAGCAGGAATGGTCGCGGGAGTCGTCGGTGTGATCATCATTCTGCCTATAGTCGCTTCCTACCCCATTGTGGAACGCCTCTGGCTGCGGCCATACCTGGAGTGCGACACGCTGGAGAAACACGAGAAGATCGACGACAAGGAGCAGCCGCATAAGACGTGACGGCGAATGCGCCAGTCCGCAACTTTGGTCTGGCGCAGTTGTCGCCTTGGGGAGACAGCCGCAGCCCGCGCGCAAAAGCAGATAGACTTCTGCCAGCCGGTCAGGACATTTTGCGCCGCCAAAAGGGGCCGGTGTCTGCCAGATTGGTCGCACACCTGCTCGCCCCTTCTGGCAGCAAGGGCGAAAGCGTCCATAAGACGTTTCAAAGCATGGCTAAACGGCGTTTCGCTGTAGGTGGAGAGAACACCTCGTCGATCGCGTGCAGATCCTCGACGTTCAACCGCAGGTCGACCGCGGCGGCGTTGGCGCGCACATGGGCCTCATCGCTCGCCTTTGGGATGGCCAGCACGTCTTCCTGCCGCAACACCCACGCGAGACAGACGTGCGCCGGCGTGGCATCGTGCCGGCGGGCGATGTCCACGATGACCCGGTGCCGTAACAGGTTGCCACCTTGGCCGACCGGTGAATACGCCATGATCGGCAACCGGCGCTCCCGGCACCATGGCAACAGGTCAAACTCCGGGCCACGATACTCCGGGTTATAGAGAATCTGGTTCGTCGCACAGGCGCGGGCGTTTTCGCCGAGTTCTTCCAAGTCGTCCACGTCGAAGTTCGACACGCCCCAGGCCCGGATCTTACCGGTCTCTCGCAGGCGTTCAAAGGCTGCCACGGTTTCGGCCAACGGCACGCTGCCGCGCCAGTGCAACAGGTATAGGTCGATCACATCCGTATCCAATCGTCGCAGGCTGCGCTCACAGGCGGCCGGCAGCCCTTTGCGGCTGGCGTTGTGCGGGTACACTTTGGTCACCAGAAACACACGCTCGCGCTGACCCGCGATGGCTTGACCAACTACTTCCTCCGACCGCCCATCGCCATACATTTCCGCGGTGTCGATGAGCGTCATGCCCAGGTCGATGCCGAGGCGCAAGGCCGCGACCTCTTCCTTGGCCGGACGTTCCCCTTCGCCCATTTTCCAAGTGCCTTGCCCTAGCACTGGCACCAGGGTTCCGTCTGGTAATGGAGTCGTCTTCATATGCTTGATCCTGAACCGCCGTGATCGTTGCCTAAGTGAGACTGCTCAGCCCCCCTCGATCTCGATGATTTCCTCCTGGTTGAGCCGCCAGTCGCCTGCGTTCATCACGCCTTCCAGTTGGCCGGAGTTGCGCGCCCCAACGATGGCACCCGTCACGGCGAGGCCATGCCGGATGACCAGATGATCGTGGACGATAAGCAACGCGGAAGGCGCGGCCGGTGACAGGGAGCACGCGGTCGGTCGTTTCTACGTCAAGGTTATCTGTCGTGGAAGACCGGGACAACGACATAGACTTATAACAAGTGGGTGCAACTTCTAGTCGGCGGATTTCTCCTCCGCGCTCGGCTCCTCGGCGGGCTTGTAGCGCGGCTTGGGCTGGGGCAGCAGGAAGAAGGAGACGCACAATAGCCCGACGGCCACCCCAGCGCGCGGGGCCGCGAACGCGATGGGAATTGCCGCGATTTGGATCAGTGTCGCGGCGCCGTAGCGGCGCGTCATTTGCCCAAGGAATTCGGGGGCGAGCCGTTCGTCCATCACCCGCCGGCCTGCCAACCCGTAGAACCATTTCGCCATCCAGGTGCAGGCGGTCAGGGCGAAACCGGCCACCAGGGTCACCGACGCGGCGGGCTCGAACTCCGTGCCGAGGTGAAAGCACCAGACACGGATTGGATAGGGGATGACGACGATGGCCAGCAGGAACAGGAGATTCAGCGCGCCAAACCAGTGGTCGGTCTTCGCGTAGATGCGGCCCGAATAATGGTGCTGCAGCCAGTAGGCCCCGATCACGATATAGCAGAGAAACAGGGCGAGAAATTCGCGCCACTGCCCGGCCATGGCGTTCGCCAGGTTGCTGTAGCCGTGCGGACCCTCGGACGATCCGGGGACTTTGATCTCGGTGATCAGCAGGGTAAGCGCGATGGCGAAAACCGCGTCGCTGAATCCCTCGAAGCGGTCGAGCCCACGCTCAGCCCCATGCGTATCCGCGCTGGCGCGTTGGGGAGAGTCTTTGGGTCGCATCAGGGAAGTCGCGCGGTCAGGACTGGAGTGAGTGGAAATGTTTCCGTGCGCCGATTCTCCAATCCGTCTGCCCGGGTCACGGCGAATGGGTAGTCGGTGCTGGACTTTGGTCCAGTATCAGCGGTGTCAAAAGCCTGCGAGGAGTTCGCCCGTCCCGCACGAGAGTCGGTTGGCAAGACCGGGGCCGAGGTACCGCAATGGCTGAGTTGTATCCACAGCTGCAGGAATCCGAACGCCTGTTCCCCGGCGAGAGCGAAATGGCCGGCCGCATGCGGCATTTCGACTGGGCCTCCAGCGATCTGGGGCCGACCAGCACCTGGCCGGAGAACCTGCGCGTCGCCCTGAGCCTCGCGCTCACTTCGCGCTTTCCGATCCTGCTCTGGTGGGGACCAAAGATGAACGTGCTCTACAACGACGCTTACATCCCCTTCCTGGGCGAAAAGAAGCATCCACGCATGCTCGGCCAGCCGGGGATCGACTGCTGGGGCGAGATCTGGGACACGATCGGACCAATGCTGGAGAGCGTGTACGCGACCGGGCGCGCTACCTGGTCGGACAGCCAATCCTTCTTTTTCGCGCGCAACCTGCCGTGTGAGGAAGTGCATGTGCGCTTTACCTACGGTCCGATTTTCGCCTCCGGCGGGCACGCGGTGCAGGGCGTGTTCTGTCCGTGCACCGAGATCACGGATCAAGTGGTCGGTGCGCGCCGCCTCGAAACGCTACGCAAGCTCGGCGCGGAAACCACGGTCGGCGGGAGCATCGACGCAATCTGTCAGGAAGCGGCGGATGTCCTGGCGCAGAACCCGTGGTGTATGACGTTCGCGGGGATTTACGTGGTGAACGCGGACGAAACGGCGGCCACGCTGAAATCCTGGACCGGCAAGCCCGAGGCGACCGCGTGTTTTCCCCAACTCGTGTCGGTCGTGGATGAAAATGCCTCGCCGTTTCCGCTGGCGACCGTCCTTAAAAGCCGGCGCGCGGAGCAATCCGCCGACCTTGCAGACGCAGGCTTGGCGTTGCCGGCGGCTCTCTGGCCCGATCTGACGCGGCTGGCGGTGGTCGAACCGCTCTTCAACGCGGCAACCGGAGGGCTCGCGGGACTGGTGCTCATCGGGGTTAGCCCGAGGCTGCCGGTTGGCCCGGCCGCTCGCACCTTTCTCAATCTGATTGCCCGCCACCTCGGCGGCGTGCTCTCGGGGGCAAAGGCCATCGAACGCGAGCGCGATCTGCGCGCCTCCGCCGAGACGGCCGAAACACTCACCAAAGAAGAACTCATCGCCGAACTAACCGCGATGCAGCGCCTGCACGATTTGAGCACGCGGCTGTTCACCAGTGACGAGTGGCGGCCCTTGCTCGAAGAGGTCATGAGCGCCACGGTTGCCCTGCAACACTCCGACTTCGGCTCGGTCCAACTCTACGATCAGGACCTCGATGCGCTCGAATTGGTCGCGCACCGGGGCTTCAACGACTGGGCAGTGGAAAACTTTCAACAAGTGCGGGCGAGCGGCTTCACGTCGTGCGCCCGCGCCTTGCGATCCAAGCACCGGGTCATCATCGAAGATGTGGAAGCGGATGCGGAGTGTCTGCCCAGGCTCGATCTCTTCCGTCGGGCCGGCTACCGCGCGCAGATCTCGACGCCCCTTCTCAGCCATCGCGGGGACTTGCTCGGCATGTTGACCACGCACTTCCGCCTGCCGCACCGGCCCTGCGAGCGTGAGCTGCGCATGACCGACCTTTATGCGCGGCTTGCGGCGGAAATGATCGAGCGTCATCTCGCTACCGAGGCGTTGCGGACGAGCGAGGAGAGGTTTCGCAGCTACTTCGAGCTGGGCCTCATCGGCGCGGCGATTAGCTCGCCCACCAAGGGCATTCTCGAGGTCAACGACGAAATTTGCCGCATCCTTGGCTACCCGCGCGATGAACTACTGCAAAAGGCCTGGACTGAGTTGACGCATCCCGACGATCTCGCTGAAGATTTGCGCTGCTTCGAACGCGTGCTGGCGGGTGAAATCACTGGCTACACGCTCGATAAGCGTTGGATTCGCAAGGATGGACGGGTCATTCACAGCATCATGTCCGCGCGCTGCCTGCGCAAGGCGGACGGCGCGGTCGATTACTTTGTCGGGCTCATCCAGGACATCACGGTGCGCAAGGAAGCCGAGGAGGCGCTGCGGAAGATGAACGAGCACCTGGAGATGGTCCTCGCCAGCATCACCGAGATGTTCTTTACAGTGGATAAAGGCTGGCGCTACACCCGCTTCAACCAGCAGGCGGAAGTGCATCTGGCGCAACTCGGCAAGGACCCCACACGGGTGTTGGGAAAGATGTTGTGGGACGAGTTTCCCTGTCCGCCGACCGAGGAGCCACTGCGCCGCGCCATGTCCGAGCGCGTGACGGTGACGCACGAGCACTTTGACCCGTTGCTGGGTGAGTGGGTGGAAAGCCGGATCTACCCTAGCCCGGATGGGGGTCTGGCGATGTTCGTGCGGTACATCACGCAACGCAAACGCGCGGAGGAAGCTCTTCAGCGGCTGCAAACCGAGATGACGCACGTGACGCGGGTGGCGACCATCGGCGAACTCGCCGCGTCCATTGCCCACGAACTGAACCAACCGCTGGGTGCAATCGTCAACAACGGCAGCGCGTGCCTGCGACTCCTGCCCGGCGCGAGCGACGACGTGCGCGAGGCGTTGAGTGACATCGTGCGCGACGCGAACCGCGCGAGCACCGTCATCCAGCGGATGCGCGCGCTTACCCGGCGCGCGCCGCACGACAAAGTCCGCCTCCAGATCGGCGAGATCATTGGCGAGGTGCTCGCTCTGGCAAATCGCGAGTTGCTCGAACGCGGAATCACCCTGCGCGAAGAACTCACAGAGGCCTTGCCGGATACGTTGGGCAACCGGGTCGAGCTTCAGCAGGTGCTCCTCAACCTCGTCATGAACAGCATCGAGGCGATGCGTGGCTTGCCGGATGACCGCCGGCTCCTGGTCATCGGCACGCAGCGCGATGAACTCGACGGAGGGCCGGCGATCCTGCTCTGCGTGTGCGACCGTGGCACCGGCATCACCGCGCAAGAGATGCCCCATCTCTTCGATGCATTTTATACAACGAAGGCGAACGGCCTCGGCATGGGGCTGCGCATCAGCGCCTCCATCGTGGAGGCACACGGAGGACGCATCTGGGCGCACTCAAACGAGGATGGCACTGGCGCGACCTTCTTCTGTGCGCTGCCCGCGTGTGGGGACCACGCGTGATGAGCGCCACGGAGCCAGTCGTGTACGTCGTGGACGACGATCCGTCGTTTCGACGCTCGACCGAGCGCCTGATCCGCTCCGCGGGTCACAAGGTGCAATCGTTTGGCACCGCGGCGGAATTCCTGTCGGCGAACGTCGCGCAGACGCCCGGCTGCGTGGTGCTCGACGTGCGCCTCCCGGGCTTGAGCGGACTCGATCTTCAGCGCGAGTTAACGAGGAAAGGCAACCACCTGCCAATCATCTTCATGACTGGCCACGGCGATATTCCGATGTCGGTTCGCGCGATGAAAGCCGGTGCCGTGGAGTTTCTTCCCAAGCCGTTTCGGGACGAAGACTTGCTCGATGCACTGCGCCAGGCCCTGGAGCGAGACCGCGCCGCTCGCGAGCGGCAGGCGAGATGCGCGACCATTCGGGAACGCTTTGAAAGCCTTACCGGGCGCGAACGCGAGGTCATGGCGCTCGTGGTAACTGGACTTCTGAACAAACAGATCGCCGGCGAACTCGGCACGGTAGAAAAAACGATCAAGTTTCACCGCGCGCACATCATGCGGAAGATGGGCGCGGAGTCCGTCGCCACCCTGGTGCGGATGGCGGAGCAACTCAAAAGATAGATCGGGAGAACTTGAGCCTGGGTCGGCCGCGCGGCTGGCCCAAGGTCCAGTAGTCAGGCGCGGACGAGCGATGCACGGTGGAGCACCTTTCCATCATGCACCCACTCACCACGACAAAAAAGTATAACGGCAAACGGGCGGGACAAAAAGACTGCGCCGCTTCCTGGCCTTTCCCACCAAACGGCGCAACTCACCGGGTGGGATGCGCCGCGATCACGGCACCGGGTCAAGCTTGCGGGACACCGGAAACCGCTGGCGGAGAAATCCGCTCCGGCGAAGCGAAATCGCTTGAGGCCGATCATGACGTTACCCGCAAAGTCGACGGGTTGAGCCGCCGAGCACTCACCGCCGCGTTGCTCAGGGCCGAACGTGCCCGGACGGAAGCGGAGAATGCGTGTGCGGCCCGGGATCACTTTCTCGCGGCGGTTGCTCACGAGCTGCGCTCACCTCTGGCGCCCGTGGTCATGGCCGCGCATCTTCTTGCCAACGATCCCGAGGCGTCTGTATCCGCCCGAGAGGCTTTGGATATGATCCAGCGCAACCTGCGTATCGAGGCGCGTTTCATCGACGACCTGCTCGACTTCACCAGAAGCCACTGCGGCAAGCTGGAGGTTTCGTGTGCACCGGTGGATGTGCACGAGGTGATTTCACACGCACTGGAAGTCACCTCGGACGATGTTGCCCGCAAGAACCAACAAATCACCCTGGAGCTGGAGGCGAATTGCCGCGAGGTCAGAGGAGATGCCACCCGACTTCAACAGGTGTTCTGGAACCTGCTCAAAAATGCCTCCAAGTTCACGCCGCGCGGCGGAAGCATTTATGTCTCCTCGCGCGAAGGCAGCGGCCAGTTGATCGTGCAGGTCAGCGACACGGGCATCGGCTTCGAGCCCGGGCGGGCTTTACGGCTTTTCGATGCGTTTATGCAGGGGAACCGGGAGGTCACGCGTCGGTTCGGTGGGCTGGGCCTCGGCCTCGCCATCGCCAAAGCCGCCGTGGAGATCCACGGAGGAACACTCCAGGCAAAAAGCGAGGGGTCCGCTCAAGGGGCAACTTTTACCGTCACCCTTCCTTTGATCTCACGTTGCGGCCGGTAGAACGGGAGGATTTCATCTACGCGGAGTTATCGACAAACCACTTCTCGGTCTCTGTCTTGTGGTGGGCTGAGTGCTTAGTCCTCTCAAAGCCTGATCGAATTCGCTGTAACATTTCACTGTAACACTTCTCTATTTAAGATGGGTCCGCATCGCTCCATGTGGACACGCCACCAGAGGGAAACCGGCTCCTCCATAGGGCAGGTATTCACTTTGACACGGTAGGGGTCACAGGTTCGAACCCTGTATCGCGCATATGTAAGATGCTGTTCGGGAGTAGATTATGGATGTGATGATTGACCCTGTTCGGGCATTTGTAACATTTTTCGGCTGTTACAATCGACCTTTGTGCGCTGCAATTCCAGAGCGCCAAGAGCGCAGGCTCGGCAGTTTCCATCGAAGGACCACTACCGCAACGTGGTAGTGGTCAGGCTCGAGAACTGCCGCTAAATAGACGTTCAAAGAGCACCGAAGGTACCTCCGAGGTACGTGCGGGCGGCGGATAGCGCGTGTTGCCAAGCCGGCTGCGGGGCGCCATATAATTGGCCTTGGCTAAATAAGAACCTCAGCGTGAAGGAGCCTGCGCACCGCGGCAACACGTTCCTGGTCAGGACCTGGATGGTGTTGCAGGACTGTTGAAGGACCACCGGCACTCTAAGTCCTCACGCCATGCCGGCGGGAAAGCAGGACCGGTGGACTGCGCTCCTTACTTCTGCCGGTAAACGGATGGACGTGGCACCATCGCTGATTCGCCCCCCCTCTTCGACCCATGACACAACGGTGGGTTTTTGCTGTAACCGCTCTGCGTAACGGTACACGCCCCGGGGCGGCTCCCACGGTAGGGCGGACGCCATGCCGGCGCCGGACGCCCCCAGATACCCGTTTCTTACCAGGGCACGCTAAAGATTTTTTCACCAGGAGCGCCAGCAGTGTCAGGCGGCTTGGACAACTCGGCTAGGCCACCGCGACATTGTCGCCATGAAAGACGATCCATTCTCATTGCCCTACCATATCATCGAAGGCACCCCGGAGCATCCGCGGCTCGTCTCGGCCATTGGCCCCAGCGGCGATGCTCTGCAACCCATCGCCGATGACAGGGGCACCCCACTCAAGATGGCCGTAAATTTTAACCCCAACCATGACGAACTGGGTCGGTTCACCACGGCAGGGAGCACTGGCATCTTAGACGCAAAGTTCGGATTCAACCTCCTTACGATGCAGCCAAATCCGCCCCCTGTCTTTGATGCGAGAACCGAGCGGAACATAGCGACACTCTTGCCTCCGGTGCAAGATCTGGCTCGACAACATATTTATGAGGCAAGGAAAGCCGGGATCGACCTGAGAATAACGGACGGATCAAGAACCTACGCTGAACAGGACAAACTTTAAGCGCAAGGGAGAACCGCTCCCGGTCCAATTGTAACCAATGCAGTTGGCGGTAAGAGTAATCACAATTTCGGCCTTGCGTATGACGTCGGGGTGTTTACCGATCACGGGAAACATTGGGTAGAAAACAGTCCACTGTACGATGTGGCCGCGGCGATTGGGAAGCGGATAGGCTTGGAATGGGGCGGCGATTTTAAGTCGCCTGTGGATCGACCACACTTTCAATATCGAACCGGCTTGACCCCCGAGCAAATTGGCGAGAGGATCGCCAATGGGCAGGCGATTATCCCCAATCAATGATATGCGATTACTTCTGCTCGTCGGTTTTTGCGCAACTTTAGCAAGTCAGGCCGCCGCCGCAGATGACGACTTTGGCTTGCCGGCGTATGTCTCGAAGATTGAGCATCGTGTGCGGGCAAATGGAGCGGCTGTCAAAACCACGAAGGAATTACTGACCGGCACTGACGGCGGAGGCGAAATGACCATTTACTCGAAAGCTGGTCAGCCGGTGGAGGTGATCGTCAGTATTTTCCTTTCCAGTTACGAGTTCACCCAAACCTTTCTCTACTATAAAGGAACTTTGGTGCTCGTGATTAAGAGACATCGCTCTTTTAAGTGGGATCCAAAGACTGAAACGCTTGACCCGGGAAAGACCGGCAAGCTAAAAGAGGAGCGGTCCTACTTTAAGAACGGTGATCTTGTCTGCTGGCTCACCATCCATGATACCCTGTCAGACGAAGGTGATGGACCGCCGAAAGAGAATAGAACGCCAGCGGCGGAAAAGCTAGGATGTTTACGAGATTCTGCGTATTTCCTGAACGTTGCCACGTTTAAGCAAAAGTCTGTCGACATCGCAGCATTCATCAAGGGTTGAGGCGGCCTAAGATTTCAACGACGGGCCAAGGCTGGAGGGCCCGGAGGGTGGCCGGGTGGCCAACTGCGGTCGGCTACTGCATCATCCTTATGACTCAAAACTGCTCGGACTCTGCGTTGCGGAAGGACTGAATGCATCGCCCCCCCCACGGCCTCATCAAATTCACTGTAGCATTGTACTGTATCACTTTTCAATTTAGCATCCATCCGCATGGCTCCGTGTGGACGCGCCAATAGGGGCGAAGCTCTCCGTCACCCGAATCGCCGACTTTGAAGGTACTTATGTCTTGCGGAGCCCACACGTCCCCGAGAAAATCAGCACCCGACCTTGGTGCAAGGATACTGGTCGCGCCATGGCGATTTTCTCTCGAACTTCAGCGAAGCGGCCCAGACGCGGAAGAGGATTCGCGCAACGGGAGGTTTTCGCGTCAGAATCTGGTCGTCATCTGAATCGCGCCGAGGTGGGAGTTTTGCTGACCGCCCGGGTCATGCTCGCGCCCGTAGGAATACTGCAGCTTCAATTGAAAATGCTCGCTGGCGCGGTAACCGGCGACCACGTCTGTCCGCCAGAGGTCGTTTCCCCACGCTTCCTCCCCGCCACTGCCATCGGGAACGTCTCCGAAAAGCTGCTGATTCCAGCGCAGTCCGCCCCAAAATGACGGAGTGAATTTGTACTTGGTTTCGGCGTAATAGGCCAGGGTGTCCGCATTGCCCACGTTGGGCACCTTGAAGCGGGATTCGTAAGCCTCCGCCCAGACCTGTAGATGCCCGTGGGCGTAGGCCAGATCTTCGCCCAACGTGTCCTGCTGGTAGTCACCCAAACTCTGCCCAGGCGACAGGACTACCGTGTCGGCCAAATAAGCGCCACGGCTGGCGGAAACGCCCAGGTTCCAGTCCGGCTTGGGGCGCATGCCGATGCGCCCACTGAAGGTAGGATAGCTCCAGTCTCGCTGAGTGCCATCCCAGGCCTCCGGCCGCGAGGAAAGCGCCGCGTTCTTCACCTCAAAGGCAAAATCGTAGTGGCCGCCGACTTCTCCGGCCAGCGCCAACCCGCTGGCGTAGCTCGGTCCCCACACCACCGGCACCCGCTCGTACTTTTCGTTTGGCGTGGCGCGAAAGGTCTTGAAATCGGCCGGTGAATCCGGCCCTTCGGTGTCGGCGACGCTCGTGACGTTTTCGTACGGAAGGGGAGCGTTGACGAAGGGGTTATCCCAGGAAAGATGGCGCGGCGTCCAATTACCCACCACCGTGGCAAACTTGCCCGCCTGCGCCGCAAGGGAATAATCCTGGCCGTGAAGGAGACGGTAACGCAGAAAGTATTCATCCAGCCGGGCCATTAAATCCTGATCGGACGGGTCGAACCCGCGGTCGAAGCGGGCCTGTAAGAAGCCCGTTAAATTCTGCCCAATTTTCAGATCGGCGAAGAGCGACAAACGTGGGTCGAAAAGCGGATCGTGGCTGCTTTCGATCAACGCCGGAGCCGGCCGAGAAAAGGCATAACCTTCCAGATCGGCGAGGCCGCTGACTTGCACCTGCATTTCTCCCTGGAACGCGGAAATCCCCAGTGCTTTCCCGAGTGCGTCGAGCGCCTCGTCCGGAGAGGCGATAGAGGATCGATTGGCCACCGCAGGCAAGGGAGCATCGGACGGGACTGGTGCGGACGATTCCCCGCCGAGTGCGACGCAGCCCGGCAGCGCCAGAATAATGAGGGCCAGCGCTCGGCCCGCTTCGGCCGCCATACCGTGGCATTGCCCGGTCCTCATACCGCAAGCTCCCGGGGGGCCAGCGCCGCCTGGATGCAGTGGCGCAGCCCTTGCAAGGTGATGGGCTTGCTCGCAAGCACGTCCACTCCACTCGGCTTGGGCGAGGAATCGAGAAAGCCGCCGAAGCCGGTCAACAGGACGACCGGTAATCGCGGCGTGACGGTCTTGACCGTCGAAGCTAATTCTTCGCCATTCATGCCGGGCATCGCCATATCGGTAATGACCAAGTCGAAGGTATTGGTGTGGATGCAATGGAGGGCATCCCGTGCGCTGCCGGCCGTGACGACCTGGTGGCCCTCGCTCTCGAGCAGGTGCGTCAGGATTTCGCGCACGGCCGGCTCGTCATCAACCGCGAGCACGCGCAGCGCATGGTGTCCAACGGCCCCGTTTACCGGTGGGGCGTCAATGGCAGTCTCAGATTCAGTTCCCGCCTTCCGGAACGGGAGCCGCAGGCGAAAAGTCGAGCCTTCCCCTTCCTGGCTGTCGATCTCGACGGTGCCGGCGTGACGCTGGACGATGCCGAAAACCATTGAAAGACCCAACCCCGTGCCTCCGTCGCCCTTGGTGGAAAAGAAGGGTTCGAGGCAACGCCGGCGCACGGCTTCGCTCATCCCGGTGCCAGTGTCACTCACTTCCACTATTCCGGCGTCGCCGCCGTGGCGCACACGGAGGGTGAGAATGCCTCCCTTAGGCATGGCATCCACTGCGTTGAAAACGAGGTTGGTCAGGGCCTCGCGCAAATCGCTCTCATTGCCCCAAATGGAGGGAACAGCTTCGATCGCCGTGCGCAGTTCGATGGCGACGCCGCGCACCAGCGCCTGATCCTTCCATTTGGGTTGCGTCAGCTCGGCGGCCTGGGTAGCCAACTGATCCAGCGATAGCGGCAGGAACTGTTCGTCGTCCTCTCTCGAGCGGTAAAACTCCCGCAGACGCCGGACCACGTTGCCGGCATCCTTGGCGCCGCGATTGATGATCTGTAGGTAGCCGATGACCTTTTGGTGATCTTCCAGGATATGCGGCATCCCCACCAGCAATTCGCTGAAGCCGAGAATCGGCATCAAAGCGTTGTTGAAATCGTGCGCGATGCCGCTGGCCATTTCGCCGAGCGCGCGCAGTCGTTCCTGCTGAATGACCTGGGCTTGAGTGGCCTTCAATTCGATGAGCGCGCCTTCAAGTTGCCGGTTAGTTTCGATCAGCTCCGCTTCGGCCCGGCGGCGCCCCGCCAGATTCTCCATGGCGCCGATGGCGAGCCGCTCTACGGGGGCGGACAAGTGGCCCGAGAGCAGGAAACTCAAGACGAAGCCCACCCCCAACGCAGCCCCGCCCCAGCCGATGACTCGCCAGCGTAGCGCCCGTTGCTCCTGCAGGCTGGCCGTCAACGGATAAAGGCAGACGCCAAAGGCAGGCGGAAAATAGTCGCCCACGTCGAGCGTCTGGTAGAAGAGCAGGGCCGGCGCGCCATTCACCTGGACCGGGAAATGGCCGGCCCTCGGCGACTCGGAAACTCCTATATTCAGCGCCTCCAACAGGCCGGGAATCGCATTTCCGGGAGCGTTCAAACCGCGGATGGTGCCGCTCACCCAAATGCCGGTCGTCGCGTGATCGGTGGACGCGGGCTCGCTCCGCGAAATGTCGGCGGGGAACCCCAGTACCAGCGCGCCGATTGGCTCGCCCGCTGCGGGGTTCTCAATGGGGGAGACGATGACCTCGTCCAGCAGCATGTCCGATCCGCGTGTCCTGGGGACCAGGAGATAACCCGTCTCCTGCTGATTGGTGAAGCGGCGCCCGGCCGTTGCCAGCCCGGCGAACCTGGCCAAAACCGCGGCTCCGGCCACTTTCCCGTCATCGGGGGCGCCGGTTGGCGCGAGCACCTCACCGTGCGCGTTCACGAAGCCGAAGAAATTCGCCCGGGGGAGCCCTCGCGGGCTGTTGCCGCTGGTCATAGATGGATCAATCGCGCCGTTGCCCCCGGCATCGATGACGCCCCGCAACTCATCTTGCGCATTGCTATAGAGGTCATCCACATCGTCCTCTTCCAGGGCAGCCCGGATGCGCACGGAGTGCGAGAGCGACCGGCACTTATCGGTAATCGCCGTCAGGCGGGCGATCCGCATGGCGAGCAGATAGTTGGTCTGGCCTTGAAAACGCTCCTCCAGGTTCCGCTGTTGGGTGGCGCTGACGTGCACTTGCACGAAGACGAAGACCGCGGCCGTGATCGCCGCGACCACCAGCATCATTGCCAGCAGGAAGCGCGTGCGAAAGGCCCGCGCCCGCCACCACCGGCGGGTGGCTTCAGGGAAATGAGGCATGGGCCACTCCTTGCGGAGAGAGGGTGACGGGATGCTCCAGCGTCGTCTTCTCATTTAACCAGGCTTTGAGTACAAAATGGCCGACCGGCAGTTGAGCGAGCCGGTAGTTGCCGGCCGCATCGGTCTTGGTGAAGTACGGCGTTTCCAAGACCAAAATGGTCCCGCGCATCGCTTCGTGTATTTCGCAATGGAGGGTGACCACGCCGGGTTTGTCGAAGAGCTGCGTCGCGGGTTTTTCGCCCTTCCGGTAGCGCCCGAGGTCGAAACGCTTCGTTTTCGAGTAAGAGAAAACGTTGTGGTAAAAATCGTCCAGATTGGGGAACTCCACGGTAGTCCCGGCCTGAATGGCGAGGACGCCGGGGGCGAACTGGGCGTAGTGTTGCGCCATTTGCACGGCTGGCCCAGACGCCGGCTGCGGCGCCGGGAACTGGCCTTCAAGGTACACTACCGCCACAGGCGGATCGGGCGGCCGTTCAGACTGCCCGGCCGGAGCGATCCCATAATGAGCGGTGGCGTTGATGGGTTCGACGACCGCTTCCTTCGGCAATTGCACATGGCCTTCCACGGCTGCCGTCTGGCCAAAGACGCGGCCGGCTGTCAGCCAGCAAAAAACCGCGGCCCATCCGAAAATTTGTCGCCTCGGCTGATGAGGGGGAGGGGAGGCGGAGGTGCGTCGCTGACGGAATAACATAGTTGGCCGGCTTGAAGTGATTTCGCCCGGCTTCGTGAGAAACGTGGACGCCGTGAGACGGGTCCAGTCGCACGCCCTGGAGCGTCTCAAGAGAAGGAAGTGTGCCAGAACCGCGTTTGGCCCGTGTTTAATCGGGGGGCTTGCCAAGTTCCCAGTGTAAAAAGAGCGGGACGGCCCCTAGAAACCGGAGCGGGAAGATACGCCGCGGCCCTACCGGCAGGGGTGGCTTTAATCGAATTTAGCGGACCCGTACCGTGACGTGCCGGGCTCTTTATGAGACTGCTTGATTCTCACGACGCGATGTGGCGCGATGTGTTGTTGAGGCGTCACCGTCCACCGGGGAAACTGCCGGCCGGAATTGCGTGTTCATTCTATCCAGGGCGAGACCGGTTCGATCCAATTCCAACTTAACCCAGGACACTATCAATTTACGGAGCTAGGTCTCTAAACCGAGGCAGAGCTCTACCTGACCTTTATCGTCGGATTGCTCTGCGAGCCGCTGTACCGCTCTTCGCATCAACACGTCAGGACACGAGGTAATAAGCGGCCCGTTCTTCCGTAGCGCTCAGACCTTCTTTTCGATCATTCCGCCCAAGGAGTTGATAAGCATGACGCACCGCATGCAGGGTCGCCGAATACTTCTCGCCTTCCTCTGGGAAAACCCGATCGGCGGGCAGCCAATCCTCGAAGCGCAGGTTACGTAAAATCGCTGCGAGATCAGGCCGCACCCCGGCCAGAAGAACCGTGACTCCCCGCTTCTCGGCTTCCCGCAGAAAATGCTCCAGGTGTTCGATGGCTACCATGTCGGGGTTTCGTGTGCGCCGCACCCGCAGCACGAGATACCTGGCCTGATTACGAATGGTTTCCTCTTTGAGGTTCTCGAGGTGCCGGTCGAGTTCCGGAGCCGCTCCAAAGAAAAGTTCGCCTTCCAGATCGTAGATCAGTAACGGTTCCAGTCGTTCATCATCCGGCTGGCGTTCGCGCACCACTCGCTCGGGGGTGACGATTAGTTCACGCATCGATAGCTTGGAAGCACGGGGCACGAACATCAGGATGGAGAGGGCAACACCAATCAGGATCGACATATCGACGCTGATGAAGATCGCCGCGACTGCCGTCACCAGCACGAGCCCGGCGTCAAAGCGGGAAGCGCGCACGGCGTACGAGAGACGTTTCCAATCGATCAAGCGAGCGGCCGTGATAAACAACAGTCCGGCTAGAGCCGACTTGGGGATGAAGCGCGCATAGGGGCCGAAGACCAGGACGACCAGAGCCACGATTACTCCGGAATAGATGCCGGACATCCGGGTGATCGCACCGGCTTGATAGTTGATGGATGAGCGGGTGAGCGAGCCGGAACCGGGCAACGACTGGAAAAAGCCGCCGATCAGATTGGAAATGCCTTCCGCCAGGCACTGGCGATTGTAGTCAAGCGGCTGGCGGGTGTAGCTCGCAATCGACTTAGCGACGGCCAGCGCTTCCAGCAAGCCAAGAAAGGAAATCGCGACGGCACTACCGAGGAGTTTGGACACCCAGGCAAAATGGATTTCCGGGATGTGGAAGACCGGCAGCGCCGCAGGCACTTTACCCACCACGGCAACGAGCGACTTGCCGTTGGCCGCCGGAATCGACCAGCCGAAAAGTGCGGCCAGGGTCGCCGCCGCCATCAATGCCAGGAGCATGTCCATCTGCGGCAGCCGGTATCGGTTAATGATTCTGCGCAAGAGCAGAACCGCCACGATGGTGCCGACGCCGAGACCAATCGCGTGCGCGTTGAAGGGGCCCCCTTTGGTCAACGTTTCCCAAAGCTGCACCAAGAGCGACTGGTCGCCCGTGCCCTTCTTGGCTGCACCCAGGAAATTGCCCACTTGGCCGATGGCCACCAACAATCCGGCGCCAGCCATGAAGCCGAGGATGACCGACTCGGAAACGTACCGGGTCAAATCACCCAGCTTGAAGACTGCGATGAGGATTTGAATGGTGCCGACAATGATCGCGAGCAGAAACATTGCCTGATAGGCGTCGAAGGCCGCATCGAACGGGGCCAACGCGCTGAACACTACGAGCGAGATCGCGTTGGTCGGTCCATTGATCAAATGGGAGGAGGAACCGAAGATCGAGGCGATGATCGTCACGATGATGGCCGAGTACAGGCCGAAGCGCGGATCCACACCCGCGATCAGCGCGTAGGCCATCGCTTGTGGGATGGCAATGGCGGCGACCGTCGCTCCCGCTATCAGGTCCCGGCGAAGAAAGTCCCCGCTGTAGCCGGGGCGAAGTTTGAAGGTGGGAACGTTCATGGTGCTTTCGTCGGGTGGATCAGATTGAAGATGCCGTTGTCACCAAAGAACTTCGTTTGCGCATCGTCCCAGTCCCGCGCCACGACCGTGACAGGAAAAAGGGTGATGTCCCGCAACCTGTCGTGGTGTTTGCGCAGGATGGCCTCGTTGATCGGCCGGTAACCATCCTGGGCGAAGAGCTCCTGCGCCTCATCGGTGAAGAGATATTCCAGATACGCCTTGGCTACTTGACTCGATTGATGCCTGGCGACGTTAACATCCACCCAAGCGACGCTGGGTTCTGCCAGGATGCTCACGGGCGGATAGACCACTTCCAACTCTCCGCCGGACTCTCGCGCTTCCCGCAGCGCCTCGTTCTCCCAAGTCAGATGAACGTCACCTTCCTTTGCCAAGGCAAAGGCCGTCGTCGAATCGCGGGCGCCCTGGCCTAGACTAGACGTATGCTGGTAAAGCTTCCGCAGGAACTCACGCGCCTGATCTTCGTTTCCGCCGCGCGAAATGACCGAACCCCACGCGGCGAGCACGCTGAGCTTGCCGTTGCCGGAGGTTCTGGGATCGGGCGTGATGATCGAAACATCAGCTTGGATCAGGTCCGGCCAGTCCTTGATGTGTTTGGGATTAGTCTTCCGGACGACGAAAACGATGGTTGATGAATATGGTTGCGAGTCATGGGGCAGCCTTTGCCGCCACTCCTTGGCTATTAGGCCCCGCTGGACCAGCATTTCGATATCCGAGGGCAACGCCAGGGTGACGACATCCGCCGCCACGCCTTCGCTGACTGCACGGGCCTGCCGCGATGAACCGCCGTGCGATTGTTCGACTTGAACCTGGCTGCCGGTGGCGTCCCGATACGCTTTGAGAAACTTCGGATTGAGTTCGACGTAAAGTTCGCGCGTGGGATCGTAAGAGACATTAAGCAGGTTTGGGCTTCTGTTATAATCGTAGTTGCCGTAGGCCAACAAAGCGGCCGCGCTTGCGACCAGGCAGAGCGCAAACGTATTTACCCATTTAGTGGTCATGCTTTTGCAGGAGTCGGCTCTGAAATGTTTCGGTCAACACACGATCGGCTAAGGCCAAGCATAAACGGCGGGTAATTAGCTAGAGGTTCCGGCCGTAGGCAAGGAATTGACGATACTCCCGGAGAATGGCTTCTAAAGCGGCAACCATCGCTGCGCTTTGCTGCTTGGCTCCAGCCTGGCGCGGGGTGCCTAAGGCAATCTCAAAGGGCAGTGGAGTCAGCTCCGCGGCATTGCTGAGGATTTCTTTGTTCCGGCCCGAAATGGTCCTTTTGCCCTGCTCGGAGGGACCAAGGCTATCCACTTCGGCTGGCGGGAGGAACCGGGCTGCCGCGGTCAGCGCAGGCTGGACGAGAGCTTCGGCGAGAACGGCACTACGCACGTGGGCGTAAGTTGCCGTGGCGGCTTGATCGCTGTGCAAGGTGACAAGACCGGTGAAGTTGAGCACCCCCATCTCCCGCTCGAGGAAATAGACCTCCGGCTGCTCACTCCCACGCCAGAACTCTTGCTCGAGGTTGCAGCCCGCCCGCGAATGCCGCGTGCCGTCTTCGAGGCCGCTCGGGTTGCAAACGGGGTACGCGTATATCTCGTAGCCTTGCCCGAGGCTCGGGTCGCCTTCTAGCGCGAGCAGAAAGTCGCGCAAGGCGACAGCGGCCTCCGGTTCATCTCCGGCAATGGCGGCAAAAAGCGCCAGCCGGATGGGAACGCCTCCATCGGGCGGCCCGACGAAAACAAAACGGGGCAGTTGATAATGGCAGAACCCATGGTCAAACTCACCAACGGGCGAAAAGCTTAATGGAGAGCCTTTCCGTCCAGCTGGCTCGACGAGAGGAGCCAATAGAGCAGCAACCGGATTCTCCGGCCGAGCCGTGCTGGGGTAGTGGCGCGAAACCTTGGTGCCCGCGCACTGGCCGCCTAGCGGTGCCGAAATGAATTCCGCAGCCGTCAGCGTCCTGGGGATGGTAAAGGTACTTGGCTGGTAAGCGGAACGCATAACGCCGGCCTAGCCGCTGACTTCCTGGCGAGCTTCTTCGGCGAGGGCCGTCGAGAGATAGCGTTCTCCGGTCGAACACCCGATGGTGACGATCAGCCTGCCCTTATTTTCGGGACGTTTGGCGACCTCCATGGCGGCGAACACATTGGCTCCCGTGCTGATGCCGGCGAGGATACCTTCCTCCTTCGCCAGCCGGCGCGCCATGGTGATGGCGTGATCGTTAGTGACCGTGATGACGTCGTCGACAATCTCGAGATGCAGATTGCCGGGCACGAAACCGGCGCCGGTCCCCTGGATTTTGTGCGGCCCCGGCTTGAGCGGTTCGCCGCGACGCGTCTGGCTGATCACCGGAGAATCGGTCGGCTCGACCGCGATCGCCTGGAACGAGGGCTTGCGGCTTTTGATGACTTCCGAAACACCCGTGATCGTGCCACCGGTGCCAACGGCGGAAACCAGAATGTCCACCCGGCCGTCGCTATCCCGCCAGATTTCCTCGGCGGTGGTATTGCGATGCACTTCCGGGTTGGCGGGATTGTTGAATTGTTGCGGGATCCAGGAGTTCGGGGTCTCCCGACCCAGGGCTTCGGCGCGAGCGATGGCGCCCTTCATGCCCTCAACGGCTGGTGTCAGCACCAATTTTGCGCCCAGCATGGCCAGCAATGTACGGCGCTCGACGCTCATGCTCTCGGGCATGGTCAGGATCAACGAGTAGCCTTTCGCCGCCGCCACAAAGGCCAGCGCGATACCGGTGTTGCCGCTGGTCGGCTCAATAATGGTAGTGCCCGGCGTTAGCCGGCCATCGCGCTCCGCCGCCAGGATCATCGCGGCTCCGATGCGGTCTTTGACGCTGCCCAACGGGTTGAAGAATCCGCCTTGAGTGCAATCGTTGCTTCCAACCCTGCCGTGACCCGGTTGAGCTTGATGAGTGGCGTGTGGCCAATGGTGCTGAGTACATCGGAATGGAACGGCGAAGGGTGCATGGATGACTTTCGGTAGGCTTTGAGGAGCAGGTTCAGAGTATCTATACCAAATCAGTAAGGATTTGGCATCATGTCGGATACTTGTAGGAATTTGCAACTGCTTTTTGCACTACCGAATGCCGGCGGGGTGGCACGCTCCACCACAAAACCATGGGACCCGCGGACGCGCGCCTTCGAGCCTGTGCCCGATATCGCCATTATCGGCGCAGGTTTCAGCGGCAGCCTGACGGCCATCCACTTGCTGGCGGAAGCCGGTTCCGGTCAGCCGGTGGCTATGTCGTCCTGATTGAGAAGAAGATTTCGGCTTTTGGCCGGGGCGTGGCTTACGGAACGCTGTGTTCACGGCATCTGCTCAATGTACCCACTCGAAAAAATGGGCGTTTCCTGATCTAGCCTTCCGCTGCATTTCGGCGTTCGCGAGCAAGTCTTGGGCGAGCATTTCGCCGCTTCGAACCAGTGTTGCCAGGCAAGAGATTTTTCCTTTATGATGTCCTCGTGAAAGCCCTGTCGGCCGCTGCAGTCGGGCTCCGGCCAAGGACTAGAGTGCCGTTAGTCAGCTTTGGCAGGACGAAACAAAAAAAGGAAAACAGATGAGCTACATCACCAGCAAGGACGGAACGCAGATTTACTACAAGGATTGGGGCACAGGGCAGCCGCTGTTCTTTCATCATGGATGGCCGCTGAGCGCCGATGATTGGGATACTCAGATGATGTTTTTCCTGGCGCACGGTTATCGTGTCATCGCGCATGACCGCCGCGGCCACGGCCGATCCACGCAGACGGCAAACGGACACGACATGGACACCTACGCGGCTGACGTGGCCGAACTCGTCGCTGCGCTCGATCTCAGGAATTCCGTGCATATCGGTCATTCCACGGGAGGCGGCGAGGTCACGCGCTATGTGGCCCGGCACGGGCAGGGCCGCGTGGCCAAGGCGGTCCTCATCAGCGCGATCCCTCCGCTATTCATGAAAACGGAAAAAAATCCGGATGGCGTTCCCAAGGAAGTCGTTGACGGCATTCGCGACGGCACGGCGAACCATCGTTCGCAGTTCTACATCGACATCACGCTGCCGTTTTACGGCTTCAACCGTCCGGGCGCGAATGTCTCCGAGGGCATCCGCCGCAACTGGTGGCGGCAAGGCATGATGGGCAGCATCCAAGCCCAGTATGAATGCATCAGGGTTCTTTCCGAGACCGAGTTCTACGACGACCTCGCCAGCATCGACATTCCGGTCCTCGTGATGCACGGCGAGGACGACCAGATTTGCCCTTTCCCGACAACGGGCGCAAAATCGGTCAAGCTACTGAAACATGGGACGTTGAAATCCTACCCCGGCTTGCCCCACGGGATGCCCACGACGCATGCCGAGCTGATCAACGCGGATTTGCTCGCATTTATCAAAGCTTGAGCGCGGACTTGGAGGCTGTCCGATCCAGCCGCCAATTCCCACCAGCGACGCTGCAATGCGCCCGGCTAATTGCCCAGGATTTTGACCTTGATCTTGCCCGTTGTGCCCACGGTGTAGCCGTCGCCAGGCGCTAGCACCAGCACGACGGTCTTCTTGCTCGCGCCGCCGAGGTCGCCCTGTGGCGTGACCTTGATGGCCTTGCTCGTTTTGCCCGCCTTGATCTTCGCCGTGCCTTTCAGGTAGGCGTAGTCCGTGCCGTTGACGCCAGTGCCCTTGACGGTGTAGGCCACGTGCAGGTCGGTCGTTTGCGCGGCAGGGATGGTCAATAGAAACACGCCCGTCTGGCCGCTGCCCACCGTCACGCTCGGGACGGCAGCGGCAAGCGTCACCGCCGGCGTGCCGTTGGGAACGGTGTCTGGATTAAGTGTTACCCGATAGACGATGCCAGATTGCTCCGTTCCGCCCCGCGACGTTGTGCCGTAGAGGTTGCCGTCGCTCCCCTCGATCAACGGGGACACCGGCGCCGAACCGTAAATTTCGTTCTCGCCATCGTCGCTGAAAAGACTGGGACTGAATAAGTCGCCCACCTTCGCGAACATTCCGTCTGTGGTGATCGAAAAAACGACGCCGTCGAGGTGATTGCCGCCCGCGCTCGTGACGCCGTACAGCTTGTCGTCGCTGGCCTGGAGTAGCGCGGCCATGGGCGCGACACCTTCAGAGCCGTCGCTGGCAAAGGTATGGATGGTCGTCAGGGTGCCGTCGGGCGTCATCCTGAAAATCGTGCCATTGCCGGTCCCTGCCCCGGATTGCGGATCAGAGGAATCGGAGCCGGTCGTGCCGTAGAGATTGCCGTCGTTTCCAAAGATAACCCCGCCCTGAGGCAGCGCGCCATCGCCGGTGCCGGCGAACGAGTGCAGGACGGTCACCGTTCCGCCCGGAGTGTACCGGAAAACCGTGCCAAGTCCTGCCACTCCGCCCGAGAGGGTGACACCATAGACATTTCCATCTGGGCCAGCGACGATCGCACGCGGAGAATACCCGTCATTAGGCTGGCTTCCAAACTGATAGACATAACTCAACGGCCCCCCTGGCGGGTACATCAGAATCCCGCCCCCACCAAAGTCCCCGTGCTGTTCAGCGACGGAATAAAAGGTGCCCAGACCCTCCCCCGATCCGGGCGGCACGACGACAACCGTGGAGAGGCCTTCGCCGGCTCCAGTCGTTGTCACTCCAGGAGAGGGCACGCGAGTCGTCACGCTCGTGTCTGGGATAATCAAATTTGTCACGCGTGCAGCGCGGACGGCTGGGTAGGTGAAAAGTGCTTCGTAAAATACGCCACCGCCGCCCGAGCCGCCCAGCGCACAAGTGCCGTAGTAGGCACCGGTGCCGTCCGCAACCAGTCCTGCCGCCGGGGATGAACCATCGACCTCGGAGTTGAAACTGTGGATGGTCGTGATGTCTCCGGAGGGTGACGCCTCGAACATCGTACCGTCGTCTGTCGCGCCGCCGCGCTCGGTCACGCCATAGAAGTTCCCGTCGGAGAATTGGGCGAGCGGGGCCAAGGACGATCTGCCCCCGGCGTGGAAAAGATGCAGCGTCGTCAGCGCGCCCGCCGGAGTGACCTGGAAAATCGTGCCCGCATCCCCGTTGCCGGTGGAATACGTCGTGCCGTAGAAGTCGCCATCGGTGCCTTGCAGCAAGCCGTTGCCGATCGAGTGCGTCTCGGACCCTCCCGGGCCTGGGAGCGCGGCGAGCACCGTCAGGACCCCGGCCGGAGTAATTTGGAACGCGGTGCCGTAACCCGCGGTACCGGCCTTTCCCGTCGTGCCATAGAAATTGCCATCCCGGCCCAAGGTCAGCGGGGCGGACAGGGCCTGACCTTCGGTGTTGGCGTTGAAAGTGTGGAGGGTGGTGAATGCTCCCCCCGGCGTGAGCTGGAAAAAAGTGCCGTTGCCGCCTCCCGCCGTTGTACCGTAGAGATTGCCGTCGTTGCCCCTGATCAGGCTGGCTTGGGGCGCACTGCCATCGCTTCCGCCCGTAAAGGTATAAACGGTCGTCAACACCCCTGCGGGCGTTACCTGGAAAATGCTACCCGCATACGCTGGGCCGTCCAAGGGCTCCGTACCATAAAAGTTCCCATCAGATCCCTCGACCAAGGCAGACGTCGTGGTGCCGGAGAAGAAGTCGGAGTCGCCGCCAAAACTCGCCAGGGTAGTCAGTTTACCCGCCGGGGTGATCCGGAACACCGTTCCCTCGGCCGCGGTTCCGCCCAGATAAGCCGTGCCGTAGAAGTTGCCGTCGCTGCCCTGGATCAATGCAGCCTCGGGATAGGCGCCGTTAGAGTTGGAATCATCGGCCAGGTTGAGAGGCGCGAAACTGTAAATCGTCGTCAGATCCCCCGCGGCAGTAATCTTGAAAACCGTGCCGGTGCCCCCGCTGCCCGCCCCGGAGGTGGTGCCGTAGAAGCTGCCATCTTTGGCCAGCACCAAACCGCCGATGGGATTGGCGCCGTCGCCGCCACCCGCAAACGCGTAAAGCGTCGTCAACGTGCCGTTGGGCGCGACTTTGAAGACGGTGCCGCAGTTGGGCGGTCCGCCAGCCACGGTCGTGCCGTAAAAGAACCCGTCGCCGCCGTCAACGAGCGGTGCTCGCGGATGGTAGCCGTCCGGATCGCCCCCGAGCCGGGTCACGGTCGCGATTGGCGACGTTGCAGCGGTCACGGAGCACGTCGGGAGGACGATGACGGCAAAACACGTCAGCAGGATAAGGGGGCGGGGGCTCCAGCGTTTCACGGGGAGAAGAAAACCACCATAACGGGCACGGAGTTGCGCGCGCAATACTCCAAACTAGGTAGTCGCGGCGCTAATGCCGGAAGATGCGGAACGTACCCGCTCAGGTCCAAAGCCCAGCACTTTGTCCAGCCAACGAGCTCGAAATCGCCGCCGTTCATCCGGGGGTGAACTACGGGTTGTTCACGGCCAAGACGGTCTCGGTCGGGCGCGCTTGTGCTGGCGCGCCGATCCGCTCCACCAGAGCTGCTTGCTCCTTGAGCTGGGCGGAGAGAATCGCAACAGAAGATTGGACCTGTGCCAGGGCCTGCTGCTGTTGTGCCACGATCGAGCCGAGTCGGGCGATTGTCTTTTCATCCATGCCAGCGCTTGTTTTGAGTTGAGCGATGGTCGTAGCCTGTTCCTGGACCTTGCCATGTTCTTTGAGGAACTCGTTGAGCAACATGGCGTTCACCGCCTCGTAGCGGACCGTATAGATCTGTCCCTGCGCGTCGCGCAGCACCAGATCGGGGTTCACCTTCGCCACCTGCTCCGCCACCAGTCCGAATTGCGGCGTATGCTCAACGTCCAACTCGGATTTGTAGCGGAAAGTCACCGGCTGCAACGCGTAAAGGGCTTCGCTGGCCTGCTCCATCGGTTGGATGTTCTCCTTGTAGCGCTCCGAGGAAGTCGTCACCCCGAGTTGCCCGCTACTATTGATGACCACGCTGGCGCCCGTCATCGTGACGCCGGAGATCCCGGCGATGAAAGTCTTTGTGTGCGTGCCGCTTGTCCCCAGGCGGATTGTCGCCCCCTCACCGGCTGTTCCCTCGCTCCCGATATCGATATTGTTGCTGCCCGTGGTCAGATTCACCCCGGCCAAATAGCCCATGGCGATGTTCAAACTGCCGGTCGTGTTGTCCGAGAGTGCCTTGTAACCCTGCGCGGTGTTGTTGTTGCCGGTGGTGTTGCCATACAGGGCGTAATAACCGGACGCCGTGCCATTCTTGGCAGTCGTGTTACGAAGCATCGCACCAAAGCCGTTGGCCGTATTGCTACCGCCTGACGTGTTGGTGTACAGCGCCAAATACCCTTGCGCTGTGTTCCCTGTGCCGGTATTGCGCAAGAGCGCGTAATACCCCTCGGCCGTGTTTTCACTGCCGCCACCCGCCAGCGCCCCCAGTCCGACGGCCGTGTTGTAGTCTCCGGTGCTGCTGGTGAGTGCGTTCACCCCCACAGCCGTGTTGCCGCTACCGTTGTCGTTACCATAGAGCGCGCCGTAGCCGACGGCCGTGTTATCGCTGCCTTCGGTGTCATCGTAAAGCGCGTTCGTTCCGGTGGCCGTGTTATCAAGACCGGTGGTCTCGCTATAGAGTGCGTAAGCTCCGGTGGCGGTGTTGTTGTTGCCGCTCGTTGTGAGGCTGAACAGCGCGTTATTACCCAATGCTGTGTTGTAGGTTGGGGCGGGGGGTGTGCCCGAAAAGCCGGCCAGCGCATTGTCACCCACAGCGGTGTTGTTGCCGGGATAGCCTCCGCCCGGTGCAGGGCTCTCTGCTCGAGCCACCGGCGCGAGCGCAAGACCTGCCAGAACCAGAGGCAGGAGGACAAGTCGATTCGCTGCCCCCGGCAGGCGAGTCGCTTTCGTGGTGAACGGGCAGCCACGAACGGCAGATTGGCGTTTATGCATGTGAGCTTCCATGGTGTAGGTTGGCAGTGTTGTAGGCAGTAGAAATGAACACGAAACACGTTCTGCTGGCGAGCCATTGATCAAACAAATTGGGAACATCGGTCGGCTCGCCCCGAGCGCGACCGAGGTCGTAATCTTCGTGGGGGGAGTGAAATCCCGCGCGTTGGAGAGCTGGGATGGGTGCAGAATTCGATAGGACCGGCATTAGTAGAACACCTGATAGGTGGGCGGGCCTTTCCGCCGATACTTGGACCATGCACAAGCTCACAGACGAGCATCGCCTCCCTACCAGCGGCTCACGCTAAACCGGGCAGGCCGTAAACCTTTGAAAAAAAGCGAATCAGCCCCCAATTTTAGGGCTACGGGACGATCACGGCCGGGCCCGTGCGCGAACGAATTGATGCGGACCTGACATCCCGTTCCATATCATCGAACATGCCTGATTCTCTGACCATCGTATCGAGCACGTCGCAGCCCATCGGCATCGCCGCCGATCACGGCGGATTCGAGTTGAAGAACTTCCTGGTCCTGCGCTTGCGCGAGGCGGGCCACGAGGTCCTCGATTTCGGCGACCGCCAACCACGGCCCGACGATGACTACCCAGACTTCGTCGTGCCCTTGGCCCGGGCTGTGGCGGGTGGAGAGGTCGGCCGTGGCATTGCCATCTGCGGGAGTGGCGTCGGGGCATCGGTCGCGGCAAACAAAGTCGCGGGCATTCGCGCCTGCCTGATTCATGAGACGTTTTCCGCGCATCAAGGCGTCGAGGACGATGATCTGAACATGATCTGTCTTGGCGGCCTCGTCGTCGGTCCCGCGTTGGCGTGGGAACTGGTGCGGACCTTTTTGGCCGCGCGCTTCAGCGGCGCGGAGCGTCACGTTCGACGTCTCGCCAAAGTGGCCTGCCTCGAGGACAAGCGGTAAAAGTAGGACGCGGATCCACTCGATCAGTGGCCCGGCCTGCGAGCTTTTGCCCGTTTCGTCGGGTACGGCGCCGCAGCCCAACCATGCGTAGTTTCCCGCTCGGGGGAGCATTCGAGCAGAACCGCGATCAGGGTGCCTGTTTCGCGGTAAAATCGTAAGTCCCCGCCTCGACTCTATAGACAGCGGCATTGCCTTCGTTGCGCAGAAACTGCACTCCAGGTGCATGCAAGGCCGCCAAGCCAGATTCCAGGACGGAGTCTCGATCCGAGGTCGGAATGAACACCGTTGCCGTCGTGTTGACGGGAATCGCGGCATGGAGAGAGAACTGGCCATTACCGCATTGCCACGCACTATTAATGCGGCCATAAGGGCAATCGTAATGGCCTTGGGCAGAGATCAAGCCGGTGGCCGGGTCCGGTTGAGGGGCGAGAATGAACCTTTTGAAGCCGGGGCCGTCCGGATCCGGTTGGATGCCCAGGACGGATTGAAAGAGCCAGGCGCCGATGGCGCCGCCGCACGAAGGCATTTGTGCTCCGCCGCCCTTCCACGTTTCCATCAGGACACCCGCCTTTATCAAGGTATTCCAACTCGGATAATCCTTTTGGTTGATCATCACGTTGGCCAGAGCGGATTCCCGGTGGACTGCCAGGGTTTGCAGAAGCCAGGGCAGCGCCACGAAGCCCGTTCCGACATGATCCTTGCGAGCGTGGATGGCATCGAGGAGTCGCTGATAGGTGAGTGGTACCTTATCCTCCGGGACCATTCCGACACCCAGCGGCAAAACCTGAGCGGTCTGGCTATCGGCGTTGTTCCCGTAAAGACCGGTATCGGGATGGAAATAGGCGGCGTTGAAACGATTCTTCACATCCTCGGCGACGGAGGCGTACTTGGCTGCGTCGTCCTTCTTCCCCAGCAAAGCGGCCGTGCGGCTGACAATGGTCGCGTAGTCGTACCAAGCCGGCATTGTCGTCATTGGTGTGGGCACGACATGCTGGTTGTCGGGCGCGTCGGGATTATGCCAATCCCCCGCACCGTTCCAGATAAGCATCCTCTCACTGGCGACAGCGGGGTTGAGATTCTGGGTCAGGTACGGGTAATCACCCCAATGATTTCCCGTGTCGGCGTCGTAACCGGCGTCCACCATTTTGCCGAGGAAATCGACATAGCGGCGCATCGGTTCATACGCCTCCTCGAGAAGACGCCGATCCCCATAATATTGATAATGCTCCCACGGTAGAAAGACGACCACCCCGCTCCACCAAGGCGAATTCCAGTCATTGTTCTGGCGATTGGCCAAGGGTATCACAGTACCGAGAACACCTTGGCTATCCTGATTGTCGGCCATATCCCACCACCAGCGGAGGTAGAGTCCTCGTGCGTCCGTGAGAAAGGCCGCCGTGTCAAACATGTTTTGCGCGTCCTGCGTCCAGGCTTGTTTCTCCCGGGACGGATCCATCGGAAGGTCGAAGTTATAATTGTGGTGTGTACGTAGTGTGACCTGATAAAGGGTGTTCAGGTATGGGTTGGAACAGGTGAAGGCGCCTGCAGGTGTCAAGTCCGCGTTAACATGGACGATGCTGACCGAATCCGGGGCAAGAGGTCCCGTCAGTCCGTCCACCTGAAGATCGGTGGGCCCGGAGAAGAAAACGAAGCGTGGTTCCAACACGGCGGGGCCATCCTGCGCCAGCGTGAAAGAGAGCTTCGGTATGGCGAAGCCCACACCCTTGCCGGAAATGGTGATCGTTTGCCCCGCCTTGCCTGACACGGTCACCCGCGGCCAACCTGCGCTTTCCACTGCGAAATGGGCGCGATTACCGGACACGCTGACCGGCTTGATTTCATCCATGACACGAATGGGCGGAGCCATGGGGGCGATAAGCTTTCCCTCCGGAGGCGTGACAGGACCAACCACTGGCCAGGCGGAATCGTCAAATCCGGGGCAGTTCCATCCAGGCTGGATCAAGCGGCGATCGTCGCTGTATCCCTGCCAGATGTCGTTGAACGTGATCTCGCTACGGGACCACTTCCATGTTTCATCCGAACCAATGATCTGCCGGGTGCCATCGCGGAATTCGATTTCGATCTGAAGAAGCGCACTTGGCGGGCCATCGCCTCCGTTGTGCTCGCCATCGCCTCTATTGTGATCGCCAGAGCCCCGCCCTGGTGGGCTGAAAAAGCCGTTGCCCAGCGTCACGCCAATGACATTTTCGCCCTGATTGACCAAAGACGTAATGTCGTGGGTAACGTAGATCACCCGCTTGAAAGAATCGCTAAAGGGTGGGCCCAGGACTTCATCGCCGACTTTTTTCCCGTTGAGGGTGACGTCGGCCATGCCGAGCGCGGAGCAATAGAGGGTGGCGCGCACCACGTTTTGATCGATCGAAAACGACTTGCGCAGCAAAGGCGCGGCGGTGGTGGGACAAGCTTTGGCTGGACAGGTTGCCCCGTCGTCTTGGGAGGGCCTGCCGTCAAAAAGGAATGCCGCGTGCCCGTGCCACCAATCCGTTCCATATTCCTGGGTAAACTTCATCAGGGCGACATTCCGGCCTCCCGACATGACCTCCATCTGCCGGACTACGGAACCCTTTTTTCCAGACGAACCTGGGATGCCGAGTCGAATAAAACGGAACGTGGCGCCGCTAACAGGAAACTCTTGGGCTCCGGTTCCATTCAGCACGTAATCCCGCGCCGACTGATCGACCAGGATCTTTGCATTCTTAAATTGCAGGTTGTCCGCTCCCTCAACGGTAAAACGGACGGGAAAATCAGTGGGATTTTCTGGATAGAGCTTGATCGAATCAATGGGCAGTGCGGCGCCCAGATCGACATCGCCCCAGCCGCCTTTGGGTCCTAGTTCCAGTCCCTTGGGCCGATACTCGGGCGGCATAAACCACTTCGATGCCGTGATCCAATGACCGGTCCAGTCCGTCGGTTTGAGCAGTCCCATCGTCCAGGAACCAGTCGGACTCCAGGCTGAGACCGTACCGTCCTTGTCCCAGACACGAACTTTCCAGAAGCAACGCAGCCGCGAACGCAAGGGAACGCCAGCATAGGGATTGTAGGTACTCTGCTCCGAGGTGACCTTGCCGCTGTCCCATAGATCGCCTTTATCCCCGGCAAGTAATTCCGGCGATGAGGACACCAGAACTTGGTAAGCCGTCTGTTTATCTCCCCGCTGCCGCGACGTGATGATCCAGCTCAAGCACGGCCGAGGATCGTCGATGCCGAGAGGATTTTGGACGTAATCACATTGAGGCTTTTCGACTTGAGCCGCCTGCGACGCCATCTCCGGCAAAAGAAGTAGGGCGATGATCAGAACAAAGAATTTAGGCATAGGAACGGACATTCTCTTCAATGGGAGAATCAGCAAACGTGCTGCATCGCGACGCCGAGAAGCTGGGCCAGCTTTTCCAGTTTGGCCGCGAGATGTCCCACCCCGATGGCGCAATGATGGGCTGGACCCGCCGCCGACCAAGCGTTCACGAACCGTTTCGCGCCGAGGGAAAACCGGTAGCGGCTGTTCGTATTGCCAATGTGCAAGACCGGGCCCGGCACCGATTCTCCTTCCGCCACCAGCAGGGATAGTTCTCCGGCGCGGTTCTGCACGACAGACAAGAGCGTGACTGGACCGTGGCGGACACTCATCTGAATCGACAGTCCCTTGCCCGGTTTCCCGTGGTAGACCTGGAGCGGCACCAATCCAACGCGGCCTTGCGCAATCGCAAAGTGGGCCGGGCCGTCGTGTCCGAGAAAAACAACGTCATCCTTGAAATCGGTCAAATAAAACTCGGAGAACGAACCGCCCGCGCCGAGGAGATCCATGATCTTCATCGCTTGGACGTTCTTGATCTCGCACTCGCCAGCCACCGGAACGTGGCGCCCGGTGAGCAGCGTGTTTCCGGCGATGACAGAAGTGGCGACCTCGCGGGAGGGCGTGCCCTCCTCGCCCTCGTAGTAGTAAGCCAGCGCGCCAAGGTCATGCTTTTCGATCATGCGATCGAGCGCGCAGGACGTTCTGGCGGCGCGCTCCAGTTCCACTTTTTCGCAGGCGCCGGAAACATCGAATTCGGTGTCAAACTGGTCCAGTTTCCGTTGCAGTTCGCCGGGACTCACCGCCTCGCGCAGGCTGGTCAGCTCGTCCATTTCGAGCAACTCGAAATGATTGCCAAAGACGGCGGACTGCTGCGTCAAGTCGCTGTAAACGTCGAGCATGCCGTTATAATAGTGGCCAAGCACGCCCACCCGGTTGCGCCGCATGCCGGCGGCCACGCGGGTCGCGTCGATCCAGTCTTCGATTTCCCGCCAAGCCTCATCGTCATCCAGATAGCCGGTGACCAGATGGAACGGAATGCCCGCGCGATTGAAGACGCAGGCGATTTCAGGCACGGAACAACTCTGGCAAAGTTCCAGCCACTGGCCGGTCATGGCGCCCCGGTCGCCCAAGGCGTTGAAAGCCTCGTAATCGAGCTGCGCCACCGGTTGCAAACTCAAGACCACGACCGGCGCACGGAGGCGCTGCACCACCGGCAGCACGGTTGACGAAAGCGCATAGGTTGAGACGTTGAGAAAAACCATGTCGACCTCGCCCCGTGACAGAACGGATGCGGCATCGCGAGCCGCCACGGCGTTGTCGACCAGGCCGACATCCAGGACCTCCGCCGAACAGCCGCGCAACCGTTCCGCGATCCGCGTCTGGTAACCGACGAGGCGATCTTTCAGGCCCGCAAATTGCGACCAGTAAGTGTCGAGCCCAACTCCGAAGAGGCCGAGGCGTAATGGCGTGGAAGCAAGCAGGGGCATGTGCCGTTGCATAGAAACTACCAGGATACGAGTACGCACACCATGGGATAAAGTGCCATATTTGCGCACAGAGTCGCACCATCGCGCAGAAAAATTGGCCGCTGGCCGCTTAGCCGCGCCAAGCGACTGCTGCAGGAACGGACTTGCCCATCAAATCGTGGTTCATGTAGTTGGATTCGGCCGGACGGAGAATATGCGTCAGGAATTCATGAAGCATGGGCTTAGCCCCAAAGCCTGCCACGCCAACGTTGAACTTAAGCCGTCGTGTCCGAGAGGCGACCGATAGCGCAAAGGCATCTACGTGCTAAAGCATACACACAAGGGGAATAAGGTTTCACCTGATAGGCGGGGACGCTATCCAGGCGATGATCCTAGCTTCCACACGCCAGGCGGTTGAGAATGCATCGATATATGGAGCGTCAGATTTCCCATTCCCTGCTGACGATCAACGTGGGATCGTCGAGCATCCGGTTCGCCTTCTTTGACGGCGGTTCGCCCCCGCAACGGGCGTTCTCGGGCCATGTGGACCGCATCGGCTTGCCGGGAACCGTCTTGAATTTTAAAGACGCGACGGGGCAAATGCAGTCCAAAGCCTTCCCTTCAAAACCGTCGGCTGAGGTGACGCGGGCGTTGTTGGACTGGTTCCAGGCGAGTGGGAACTTCGGCGCGGTGCGCATCGTCGCACATCGCGTGGTGCACGGGGGACCGAAGTACCATGAGCCGCAGGGCGTGACCGCGGAGTTGCTCGAGGAACTGCATCGCATCACGTCCATGGACCCCGACCATCTCCCGGCGGAAATCGAGATGATTCGGGCCATGCAATTGCGTTTCCCCGGGGTGCCGCAGATCGTCTGTTTCGACACCGCTTTCCACGCGCGGATGCCGCGCGTGGCCAGGCTATTGCCAATCCCGCGGCGTTACCACGCGATGGGGGTGCAACGCTACGGGTTCCATGGTTTGTCTTACACCTTTCTGCTGGAGGAGTTGCGGCGCTTGGACGGCGCGCAGGTTGCGGGCGGCCGGATAGTTCTCGCGCACCTTGGCAACGGCGCGAGCATGGCAGCGGTCAAGGAGGGCAAAAGCATTGACACAAGCATGGCGTTTACTCCGGCGGCCGGTTTGCCCATGAGCACGCGCAGCGGCGATCTGGACCCCGGCCTTCTTCCTTATCTGGCGCGTACCGAAGGAATGACGGCAGATCAGTTTGATAACATGGTCAACCACCAATCTGGCCTTCTAGGCCTCTCGGAAACCAGTTCGGATCTGCGGGACCTGCTCGCGGCTGAAGCTAACGATCCGCGCGCGGCCGAAGCGGTCGCGCTGTTTTGTTATCAGGCGCGCAAATGGATCGGAGGGTTTGCCGGCGCGCTGGGTGGGCTGGACACCGTCGTCTTTGCCGGCGGGATCGGGGAGAACGCGCCAACGGTGCGCGCCCGCATCTGTGAGGGTCTCGGCTTTCTCGGAGTGCACCTGGACGGTGCCTTGAACGCGATCAACTCCCCCCGGATTTCGCGCGCCGACAGCCGGGTGAACGTGCGTGTCATTCCGACGGACGAAGAAATCGTCCTGGCGCAAGCGGCCTTGGCCGCCTTGCAAGCTGATGAGGTGGGTACGCCTGCTTGAACGCGATAGTCCGAAGACTTTGTGAACGCATTCTGTAACTCTCTTCAGCAAACGAAGCATGTGGTTGCCGCGGACGTTTACGCGGTGGCACCGCATACCGGCAGGGGCGGCTGGACTTGGTACACGGGTTCAGCCGGTTGGATGTATCGGCTGCTCGTGGAAACCCTTTGGGGGATAACCTGGAGGGCGAGCAGTTGCGGCTGAATCCACGTTTGCTGAAAAACTGGCCTTCTTGCAAAATCCATTACCGCTAGCGAGAAACCGTTTATCACGTCACGGTCACCCGGCTCGCGGCCGACGCAGCGGACGCGGAGTCCCTCTGCGTCGATGGCCAGAGCTATCCGGAAAGGTCATTCCCCTGCGGGATAATCGCCAGGAACATTGGTGAATTGAAGCTGCGCTGACGCGGCACCGGCAGGCCCAGTTTGCTGCCCGTGGGAACGTTGCCATCCGTCTTGCCACAGAGCCATACCGGTATGCTGTTGCCGGACGCCTATAGCTTTCGGCTATCAGCAGCTTCCCCTAGGAGGTATTGGCATGCCCAGTGGTGCGTGTCGATGTTCACGTCTAGCAAAGAGATGAACACTTCCGGGTGAACGGCCAGGCAAATTCTCCTAACCGCGGCGTGGTTGTGGCGGTACGCGGCAGTGTCGTCGATGTGCGTTTCGACGCGCATTTGCCGCCGATTTATTCCGTGCTGCGCGCGGGGGATCGACGGCAAATCGTCATCGAGGTGCTGGCGCAACGTGATCGGCGCCATGTTCGCGGCATAGCGTTGACGCCGACGCAAGGTCTCGCGCGCGGCATGGCCGTCGAAGACACGGGCGGTCCATTGCAAGCGCCCGTCGGCAAAGAAATCCTGTCCCGGATGTTCGATGTCTTCGGCCAAACCATCGACGGGGAAGGGGAACTCTCCGACGTCCAATGGCGTTCGGTGCATCGCGCGCCGCCGCCGCTGTCGGAGCGTTCCACGAAATCGGAGATTTTCGAGACAGGGATCAAGGTCATCGATGTCCTGGTACCGCTGGAACGGGGCGGGAAGGCCGGACTCTTCGGGGGTGCCGGAGTGGGCAAGACTGTCCTGCTTACTGAAATGATTCATAACATGGTCGGACATCAAAAGGGAGTGAGCATGTTCTGCGGCATCGGTGAGCGCTGCCGCGAGGGAGAGGAGCTTTACCATGACATGAAGGAAGCCGGAGTGCTCCCGCACATGGTCATGATGTTCGGACAGATGAACGAGCCTCCCGGAGCGCGGTTCCGCGTCGGACTGGCCGCACTCACGATGGCCGAGTATTTCCGGGACGAGGAACATCGCGATGTGTTGCTGCTCATCGACAACATTTTTCGCTTTATCCAAGCCGGCATGGAGGTCTCCGGTTTGATGGGACAAATGCCCTCGCGCCTGGGCTATCAGCCGACAATGGGCACGGAGCTGGCGGGTTTGGAGGAGCGCATCGCCAACACCGCTACCGGGGCGATTACGTCCATTCAGGCGGTCTATGTGCCGGCGGACGATCTGACCGACCCGGCTGCGGTGCATACGTTCTCCCACCTTTCCGCGTCGATTGCGTTATCCCGCAAGCGGGCAAGCGAAGGCCTTTTCCCGGCCGTCGATCTGCTGCAATCGAACTCCAAGATGGCGACGGCAACGATCATCGGTGAGCGGCACTACCTCCTGGGACAAGAAATTCGCCGGACGCTGGCGCAATACGAGGACCTCAAGGACATCATAGCCATGTTGGGGATGGAGCAACTCTCTCCCGATGATCGGAACGTGGTCGGCCGCGCCCGCCGGCTGGAGCGCTTCTTAACCCAGCCGTTTTTTGCGACTGAGCAGTTCAGCGGCATAGCGGGCAAGGATGTTAGCCTCAAAGACGCGTTGGACGGCTGCGAGCGAATCCTCAACGATGAATTCAAAGACTATCCGGAGAGCGCGCTCTACATGATCGGGACCGTGGACGAAGCTAAGGATAAAGCGAAAGCGGGCAAAGCAGAACCCGCGCAAGCTTCTGCAACTAAACCGCGGCTGCAGACCAATCACGCCGGCCTCGCTCATGCATCTTAAAATACTGCTGCCGTCCCATGTCTTCGCGGAAAAGACCGGCGTGTCACGCATTGTAGCCGAAACGCCCGATGGTTCCCGCGGAATTTTGCCGCGCCGGCTGGATTGCGTGGCAGCGCTCGTGCCGGGAATCCTGGTCTACGAACCGGCTGGCGAAGGCGAGGTCTTCGTGGCCGTGGATCAGGGAGTCCTCGTCAAGAGCGGCTCTGACGTGCTCGTTTCGGTGCGGCGGGCCATCGCAGGATCGGATCTGGAAGAGTTACGGAAATCCGTCGACCGGGAATTTTCCAAGCTGGACGAGCAAGAGCAAAGCGTGCGCTTCGTCCTGGCGAAACTGGAAGCGGGAGTTCTGCGCCGCCTGGCGAATTTTCAACATGAATGACGAGACAACGGGCCACCGCTCGCCGGACGAGCGGACCTTTGCCGGTGGGATTGCCACCAAGGCAGCGCGCAAGCTCAAGGCGCGGCAAGACGGCGTGCAAGGCGTTTGGCTGGGCCTGGGCATGATGGGGCTGATTGGCTGGTCGGTCGCCATCCCGACGCTGCTGGGCGTAGCGCTCGGACTCTGGTTGGACAAACACTTTCCCAGCCCGCATTCCTGGACCCTGGCGCTTTTGGTGGCCGGGCTCGCGCTCGGTTGTTTCAACGCGTGGCGTTGGGTCGTCAAGGAAGACGAGGCGATGCGCGAACAGCAAGGGAGTGACGATGATTGAGACTTACTATCTCGTCTGTGCCTGGCTGGCCGGAGGAATGCTGGGAAGCATCTTCTTCGGTGGCCTTTGGTGGACGGTTCACAAGGGCATCTCGTCTCCCAGCCCAGCGCTGTGGTTCCTGGGCAGTTTGCTGGTTAGGATGAGCGTCGTGCTGGCAGGTTTTTATTGGGTCGGCCGCAATGACTGGGAGCGGCTGGTGGCATGCCTCTTCGGACTTATCCTGGCGCGCTGGATCGTGACTTATCTGACGCGGCGCTCGACGGAAATTGGCTTCTCTCCCCGGCTGGAGGGTAACCATGCACCTTAGCTCCGACGAGATGATCCTCTGGCAGCACGGGTTCGTAAAGCTCAACGGCACCATCGTCTTCACCTGGGCCTTGATGCTCATCCTAGCTGTCGGTGCGAAACTGATCACACGCAATCTTTCAACCGAGCTGACCCGTTCCCGTTGGCAAAACTTCGTGGAGATCATCGTCTCGGCGATCGTCAAGCAAATCGAGGATGTCGGCCTGAAAGATGCGCGGAAGTATCTGAACTTTTTAGGCACGCTCTTCCTGTTCGTGGCGCTGGCCTGCTTCGGTACCGTCATTCCCGGCTACCAGCCGCCGACCGGCTCGCTCTCGACCACCGTGGCACTCGCGCTGTGCGTGTTCGTGGCGGTGCCGCTTTTTGGCGCCGAGGATCAGGGGCTCGGCGGCTACCTGAAGTCCTATCTCGAGCCGACTGTGATCATGCTGCCGTTTAACATCGTGAGCGAGCTTTCGCGCACCCTGGCCCTTTCCGTCCGTCTCTTCGGCAACATGATGAGCGGCACGATGATTATCGGCATCCTTTTGACCGTCTCGCCCTTTATCTTTCCCATCGTCATGACGTTGCTCGGTCTGCTCACCGGCATGGTGCAAGCCTACATTTTCAGCATTCTGGCTACGGTGTACATCGCGGCCGCCACGCGCACTCGCCAGCCAAAGGCTGATCCGTTGCCCAGCACCTGAGACAACCACAACGAAACAGATAAAGAAACGAACTATGGACAACATGACAATCATCGCGGTGGCGTCGATTCTTACCGCTGGTCTGACGATCGCCATTGGAAGTATTGGACCTGCACTTGCCGAAGGCAGATCGGTCGCCACCGCCTTGACGGCCCTGGCCCAGCAGCCGGACGCCTCCGCTACCATCACGCGAACCTTGTTCGTGGGGCTGGCAATGATTGAATCATTGGCCATCTATTGCTTTGTCGTCTCGATGATCCTGATCTTCGCCAATCCGTTCTGGAGCCACGTCATCGCGCCGGCTGGTGGCAAATAACCTATGCTCATTGACTGGTTTACCGTTGGTGTGCAGGCGCTGAACTTCCTTATCCTGGTCTGGCTGCTGCGGCGTTTCCTTTACCGGCCGATCCTTGACGCCATCGACGCGCGGGAGAAGAAGATCGCGGCCGAGCTCGCCGATGCGGACGCCAAACGAGCCGAAGCCAGGAAGGAACGCGATGAGTTTCAGCGCAAAAATCAGGATTTCGACCAGCAGCGCGCGACCCATTGGGGCCAGGTGACGGAAGAGGCCGCAGTCGAGCGCCAGCGGCTTCTCGACGCAACCGGGCAGGCGGCTGACGCTTTGACCGTTAAGAGACAGGAGGCGCTAATAAGCGACGCCGGTCATCTGGATCAATCGATCAGGCGCCGGGCCCAGGAGGAAGTGTTTGCCATCGCGCGGAAAACGTTGACGGATCTCGCCAGCACAAGTCTGGAAGAGCGCATGGCCGAGGTATTCAGCCACCGGCTACGTAACCTGAACGGGCAGAGCAAGACCGGCCTCGGTGGCGCCCTTAAGGCGTCTTCTAATCCAGCATTGGTGCGGAGCGCGTTCGACCTGGCAGGGGCGCAGCGCGCGACGATCCAAAATGCGCTGAACGAAACTTTCTCGGCCGATATCCACCTCCGGTTTGAGACCGCACCCGATCTGGTTAGTGGCATCGAACTCACCACCGATGGGCAGAAGGTCGCGTGGAGCATCGCGGATTATCTCGGGTCGCTTGAAAAAGGGGTTGGCGAACTTCTAAAGGCTAAAGACAAGCCGGCGCCTCCGCCCGGCTCGAAACCCGAAGAAGCTAAACCTGGAATAACGGGTTCATGATCAGCGCGCCGGAGAGCCTCCAGAGCGTGTTCGACGGAACGTTTGCGGCTCTCCGCGAGGCGCGCGAAGCGTTCGTGCCGCAATTGACGCCGCGCGAAGTGGGCGCCATCACCAGTGTGGGCACCGGCATCGCCATGGTCTCGGGTCTGCCCGGCGTCGGTTTCGAGGAGTTGGTGGTATTTCCCGGAGGCGTTTATGGCATTGTTTTCAACGTCGACGAGGACGAAATCGGCGTTGTCCTGCTCGGTGAAGACTCGGCGCTGCACGCCGGCGATGTTGTCGAGCGTACCGGCCGGGTGATGGACGTGGCGGTGGGGGTGGAGTTGCTCGGGCGCATCATTGACCCGCTTGGCCGCCCATTGGATGACAAAGGTCCCGTGGCCACCAGCGAGCGCCTGCCGATCGAGCGCCCCTCCGCGGCTATCATTGCGCGAGCGGCCGTTACCGTGCCGCTCCAGACCGGCCTCAAGGTCATCGATGCGCTCATCCCCATCGGGCGCGGGCAGCGCGAGTTGATCCTTGGCGACCGGCAGACCGGCAAGACCGCGATTGCCATTGACACGATCTTGAACCAGCGCGGAAAAGACGTGCTCTGCGTCTATTGTGCCATTGGCCAGCGCGCGTCCGCCGTGGCCAAGGCCGCCGCCACCTTTCAGCGGAATGGGGCCATGGATTACACCGTCGTCGTTGTGGCAGAAGGCAACGAAGCGCCGGGGCTATCCTATGTTGCGCCATACGCCGCGACGAGCATCGCGGAGCATTTCATGGAAGCGGGCCGCGATGTGTTGATCGTCTACGACGATCTGACCCAACACGCCCGCGCCTACCGCGAAATCTCCCTTCTGCTCCGGCGGCCGCCCGGGCGCGAAGCGTTTCCCGGCGACATTTTCTACATCCATTCACGCTTGCTCGAGCGCGCCACCCACTTGCGGAAAGAACACGGCGGCGGATCGCTGACGGCACTGCCCATTATCGAGACCGAAGCGCAGGACATATCCGCTTATATTCCGACCAATCTCATTTCGATCACGGACGGACAGATCTATCTCTCGCCCTCGCTCTTTGAATTGGGCGTGCTGCCTGCCGTCGATGTCGGCAAGTCCGTTTCGCGGGTCGGCGGCAAGGCGCAACGGGCGGCTTACCGTGCCGTGGCGGGTAACCTCAAGCTTGCTTACGCGCAATTCGAAGAACTTGAAACCTTCGCCCGGTTCGGCGCCCGCCTGGATGAGGGTACCCGCAAGAGCATCGAGCACGGACAGCGTATCCGCGCTTGCCTCAAGCAACCGGAAGCCCAGCCGCAGTCCCTGGCGGAGCAAATCGTGGTGCTCCTGGCGTTAACCGCCGGGCTCTTCGACAACGTGCCGCTTGGCCAGATGAAGGACGCCGAGGAAGCTGTGCGCCAAGCCGTCGCGAACGTTGCCGCGGAGGTATCCGCCCGCTTCGAAGCGGCTGCCAAACTCAGCGACAGGGATCGCCAGGCCGTGATCGAAATAGCCCGTCAGGCGCTCGCCCATTTTCAACCCCGACCTGAAGCCGCGCCCGAGGCCAAACCTCAGCCGTCACCTGCGGTCAAGGAAAAGTCATGAGCGATACCACGGCGAGCCTGAGCCGGAAGATCAATAGTGCCGGGGAGCTGAAAGCCGTGGTGCGCACGATGAAAGCTTTGGCGGCCTCCAGCATCGGACAATACGAACAATCGGTGCGTGCGTTAGCCGACTATTTTCGGACAGTGGAACTGGGGTTGAGCGCGTGTTTTCGGGATCGCGAGGCAACGACTGCGATGGTGGGAGGTAAAGATCGGAACAATGCGGAGGCGATAGGCGCCATTGTCTTCGGTTCTGATCAGGGACTCGTCGGTCAGTTCAATGAGGTGGTGGCCGATTACGCGGTGAAAACCCTCGCAGCTCTACCTGGTAAACCGCGGGTCTGGGCGGTGGGTGAACGTGTGCAGGCGCGCTTGGTGGACGCGGGTCTGTCGCTGGTGGGGACTTTCTCCGTGCCGAATTCCGTTCAGGCCATCACACCGCTCGTCGGAAAAATGCAAGTGGCGAGCGAAGCCCGACGCACGAAAGGGGAGTACGAAAGTCTATATGTTTTCCATAATCGACCGAAATCCGGAGCGCTCTACGAGCCTGTCAGCCAACGGTTGTTGCCTCTCGATGCGCTGTGGCAACAAGACCTGGCCAGGATCCGCTGGCCCACGAATAACTTGCCCGAGGTAATGCGCGACGGTACTACAACCTTACGGGCTTACCTTCGGGAATATCTTTTCATTTCGCTCTTCCGCGCGTGCGCCGAATCGCTCGCCAGCGAGAATGCCAGCCGCCTGGCGGCGATGGAACGCGCCGACAGGAATATCGACGAACTATTGGAGACTCTGCACGGCACCTTCCACCGTTTGCGGCAGACGAAGATCGACGAAGAACTTTTCGACGTAATCTCCGGCTATGAAGCGCTGGCCAAAGAGAAAGGCCGATGAAGCAGGCCAAGTGTCCGCCGTGTGAATACAAGCGGAGGCCTGTTGCCGACGGCACATTCCCACCTGAAAATTCACCCCCAGGATTTCCGCGCGCCTGCATGATTTCTTATGGCGCACGACGCGCCAGTTACCGGCCGGCGGCGTGATCGGTGTTTTCAATCGCTCCTATTACAAGGAAGTGCTCGTCGTGCGCGAACATCACAAGCTGCTGCTCAGCGAAGGTAGCCGTATTTTCCCCGGGTCTACGCGGCGAAGAAATCATCCCCCAATCAGCCTAAGCCACGTGCGCGCTCGTCTGCGGGCGCAGGCTGAAAACCACTTTCTCCCCGCCGCTGTCTTGCAAAGCCCCGAGCGTAGCCTCAACCAGGCGATAGGCGCCATTATGGGCCCGGTAGCGGAAACTGAGCGGTCGTTCCGCCTGTAAACCCTGGATGACGCTATCGAAGGCGGCCTGCAGGCGTTCGACATCGTCCTGGTGGACGAATGCAAAAAAATCGTTGCCCACCAACGCGTCCGGCTCATAACCGAATACCTGACTCCCGGAATGGCTTTGGAAAAGGATCGAACCATCGAGATCCACGACGGTCAGGACATCGGCGACGCTGGCGATCAACGCACGCATTTGCGCTTCATTCTGCCGTAGTTGTTCCTGCGCCGGACGCAACAGATAGGTCTGGCCGTTGGGATTGACGACGGCGTCGATCTGGCCGGCGGTAAGCGCGTCCAGCGCGTTTTCAGCATGGACGAGACGAAGGGCAAGCGCCATCGCGTTGCCCGCGCGATGCGTCTCGCTGGCAGCGTAGGTCTGCAGGGTGGTGTTCATACGGAAGAATGGCGGGGCAGACCGAGTGCGCGCAAAACCTCCTCCTCCGCACTCAAGTCACCGATGATCTGTAAGACGGGCGTGGGAGAGATCATCAGCAGCGTAGGCGTCACGAGGATCATGTCCGACAGTGCGCGGAACGGTTCCTGCAAGACGTCGACCACCTCGATGCGATGGCTCTCGGGAAAATGCTTGCGGCAGATGGCATACAGGTTCGCAAGCGCACGCACGGAATTGGGCGCGCCGCCAGCGAGGTAAATCCGGAAAACGTACGCGCCGTAGGCCATGGGACTCGACGAGGTACTCTCCGATTGGCTCATTGAGGTTTCTCCGCTTTTGCGCGAGCGCGGGTCTTGCCGGGATTGGGTTTTGTGCCGTCCACTTGTTCGTGCACGAGTTTGCGGTCTCGGGACCGGACGGCTTCGTCCTGGCGCAAGCCGCCTTCGCGGGCAAGCGCGTTGTTGGTGCGGGTGAGATGTTCGAGCTTTTGCAAATCGCCGCGGGCGGTTCTAACGCGCGCGTCGCGGTCGAACTCGACGAGTTCGATCTCGCGGCGCTTCTGCTCCATCTCATCGCGAAGGTTCTCGCGCTCGGCCCGAACGGCATTCTCCTTCTCGATCCGTAACGTTCCCATGAGGACCTCGCCCCCGGCCGTGTAAGGATCGGCCAGGGTGATACCGGTATCGCTGAAAATCAGTTCGCGCATTTGATTGGAATGCTTCGAACCGCGTGACTTGATGATCGTGAGCGCGCGATTGCGCTCGCCGCCGAATAGAGAATACGAGATTTGCATCCAGGTATCCGCCAGCGTCGAGATATGCAGGGGCGTCGTTTCCATGGCCGCGTCCCTTCCTTCCAGCAGGCTGGTCAGAAAAACGGTGATCCGCTCGTTGCGGCAGAGGTGAATGAGCCGTTCGAGCGCGTGGCGCGCCGGGACTTCGCCACCCACATTGACTAGGGCGGAAAACGGATCGACCGCCAGGCAGGTAGGCCGGTGCTCGCGAATGAGTGCCTTGATGCGGGCGAGATGATCTTCCGAGGCAGCGGCCTCGGTCCGCACGGCTTCCAACCGCAGCAGCCCGCTTTTCAGGTGCGGGGTCAGATCGACGCTCACGGAGGCGAGGTCGCGGATAATATCAAGTGCGTTTTCGTCGAAGGAGATAAAAAGTGCGCGTTCGCCGCGCCGGCAGGCGGACTCGATGAAGAGCCCGGAGAGCGTGGATTTGCCGGTGCCGGCACTCCCCGTGATCAGCGCGTTCGTGCCGCGGTAGACACCGCCATGGAGCATTTGATCGAGCCGCGCGACGCCGGTGGAGACGCGGTCTTGGAAGGGCTGGGGCTCTGCGTGAACGCCGTTGGCATTGCCCACCTCAATGCCGGACGTTCCAATGACAAATGGCACCTCGTCGAGCAAATGGGGAGAGCCCCGGTATTTCACCACGCGCATCTCGCGCAACGCCGCCCGCTCGAACACCCGCTGGCGCAGGAGGACGACGCAATCCGCCATGAAGGCCATGGCACTGGTCCGGCTGGTGACGGTGGGTTCACCTTCCTCGACCTTGGCCGTGAGAATCCCGGTGAGGCCCGTGCGCATGAGCCAGGCCTGAATCCGGTACAGTTCACGGCGTTCGGCCGCTGGGTCGTCGAGGAGGCCGATCAAAATGTCCAGCGCATCGAAGACAATCAGCTTCGCCCCGATCTCTTGTGCCTTGGCTTCGAGCCCGGCCAGCAGCGCGGTCAGATCGAACCCGCCGGCTTTCAACGTGTCGGGCCTAATCTGCCCATCGACGAAATAAAGCAGCTTTCTGGCGGGCCCGGTAATGTTCCAGTCGAAGGTGGCTGCATTCGATTGCACATTGTTTACGTTCTCCTCGAAAGCGACAAAAATGCCCGCGGTGCCGTCCAGCGCGGCACCCCTGGTCAATGCCTGCAAGGCAAAAACGGTCTTACCACAACCAGGGCCTCCAATCAGCAGTGTGATCCGACCTTGGGGGAGGCCTCCGGCGGTGACTTCATCGAAGCCGTCGATGCCGCTGGATAGTTTTTTCGGATTCTTGGGGGTTGGGTGGCGTTTCATTGGCTTGGCCTGACGAGTACGCCGTAGCATGGGCCGCTCTCCAAGGAACGGCCGGGCCGAACCGTTAGGTAGCGACCACTCAGCTCCGGGTTCCCCAACTTCAGGCCAGGGAAACAGTCCAGCCAATACTTCCAAGCTCTTACCTTATAGCGTCAAGCTATCAGGTGCGACCGGCATAATGCGACCCAGGGTTAGGCTTTTCTTCAGCAGCGCAATTTCCCATAGCTATTAGCTATGCCCCTAGCGATAATCGTTCAATGGAGCTTCGACATCTGCGCTATTTCGCGGCCGTCGCCGAGGCGTTGAGTTTTACCAAGGCCGGGCAAAAGCTGCGGCTGGCGCAACCCTCGCTCACCCGGCAAGTACGGAATCTGGAAGATGAGCTTGGGGTGCGTTTGCTGGAACGGTCCGGCAATCGCATTTCGCTGACCGAGGAAGGCCGGGCGTTCTTGTTCGACTCGAAGAAAATATTGGCGATGTGCGATGAGAGTATCGCCACTGTGCGGCGCATGAATCGCGGAGAAAACTCCACGCTGAATATCGGCTATATCGCAAACATCCATTATGGGATGCTGCCGGCCACGCTGGGGGCCTTCCGCAAGCTGAGTCCGCGCGTGGCGCTCAATCTGTTCGACCTCACCAGCGCGGACCAGTATGAGGCGCTTGATGGTGGCAGGATCGACCTTGGTTTTATTGGTTTGCATCCAGTGCTCTCCGGGCGAGGCCTGAGCGCGGAATGCGTGGCGTACGACACGATCCAGGTGGCGCTCTCGAGTCGCCATCCACTGGCCAAGAAGCCCAAGATCAAGTTGGCCGAGCTCGCGACGCAGTTTTTCATCGGCATGTCGACGAAGACCCACCCTGGCGCCCTGGCGTGGTTGCTTGAAACCTGCGAGCGGGCCGGGTTTTCAGCGAAAATTCTGCAGGAGGCGGACGTTGAAACCACCGCGATCCGATTTGTGGCCGACGGTCTAGGCGTGGCATTAATGCCCAAGCAAGTAGCCGGACTGCCCCATGAAGGGGTGGTGTTTCGGCCGCTCTCGCCACCGCTGCAACGCGAATCGATCATCGCGTGGCGAGCGGACAATCCCTCGAAACCGCTCAAGGACTACATTCAGATCGTCAAAGACCTTTCACGTTGCGGGTGAACGGGCGCCTATTCATGCCAGGCGAGCGCCACATGTATCGCCGCCTTCAATTGAGCCGGGCTAAACGGTTTGACCAGGTACGCACCGATTTTGACATGACGTAATCGCTGCAAAGTGTGGTTGTCGATCAAACCGGTGCTGAGGATGATGGGCAATTGGCGCGTCTGTAAAATCGCGCGCGCCGCCTCGATGCCGTCCAGTAGCGGCATATCGACATCGAGGATAATCAGATCCGGTTGGAGTTGCTGCGCCAGCGCAATACAATCCTGGCCGTTATTGGCGGAGCCAACCACGCGGTGATTAAGGGCCAGCAAGTTTTTGGTGAGCAGTTGGACCATGTGCTGCTCATCGTCGGCCAGCAAAACGGCTAATGGCGAAGTTTCTCCGGGCAACCTCACTGCCGCGGGCGCCCTTCCGGACTTGATCGTTTTCATAGATGTAAGCTGAAACCCCGTACCCCTTTTCAACACGCGTTCTTGTTCTGGCGAAACGTTAGAAGCATCGCCCGGAAGTCAAACCAGATGTTCCAGTGTTCGACGTAATAAAGATCGAGGCGAACCCGCTCGGCCAGATCCGTATCTCCGCGCAGCCCATTGACCTGCGCCCACCCCGTCAAACCGGGTTTGATCAGGTGGCGCGCGTTGTAATGCGCGATATCGTATTTGAAATCCGCAATCAGTTCCGGCCGCTCCGGCCGCGGACCGACCAGGCTCATTTCCCCTTTGAGCACGTTCCAGAACTGCGGTATCTCATCCAGGTTCCAGCGGCGCATGAAGGTCCCGATCCGAAGGCGGCGCGGGTCATCCTTGGTCGTCCAGCCCACGGTACCGGCTTTTTCGGCGTCAAGGCGCATGCTCCGGATTTTGATCATCTCAAACGGCCTGCCCCGGCGGCCGAGCCGCCGTTGGCGGTAGAAGATGGGGCCGGGCGATTCCAGGTAGACAAGGGTGCCGAAGGTGGCAAGGATCGGCAATGAAAGGAGCAGGCCGATCAAGGCGCCCATGATGTCCAGCGTGCGTTTGATCAGGCGGTAACGCAGTTGGCTAAGTGGCAGCCGGCCGACGCCGAGAATGGGCGTGCCGCGGACCAGTTCCAGGGTTAATCCCGAGACGAGAATGGGAAAAAACGAGGGAACGATCTTGAACAGGACGAGTTCCATTTCGCAAAGCGCCACCAGTTCGTTGATCGTATCGCGCGGCGTGTTTACGTCCGCCAGCAGAGCGACGTCAATGTGCTCGGAGGTGAGAATCGTCCGTAATTCAGCCACGTTACCGAGGCAGGGGATGTTAGGCGTTGAGGTCTCCAGACTTCCTCTTTCCGCTTCGACCTCCACATACCCGACGATTTCATAAGGATCCGTCTCGCGGCTCCAGACCTCCCGGGCCAGACTGCCGATTTCCGGCGTCCAGCCAACCAGGACCACGCGCTGACGCATGTGCCCTACCACGGCGGGTGATTGCAGGACGGCGTGATAAACCTTCCGCCAAATCAGAGTGGCAAGCGCGATCGCCACGGCCGACTCGGCGAGGAAACCCGCGGAGATGACTGGCCCCAACCGGAAGAAGAAGATGACCGCGGCGCAGAGCAAAAACCACATGACGCAACTGCGAGCCACCTGAACCGCGACCCCGGACACATCGAGCAGCATCTTGCGCCGGTACGCGCCCTGGTGAGCCAGACTTCCGAGGATCGTGAGAACGCTGAAGAAAATATACCCGGCGTAATCTCGCCCGGTCACGCCGGCAGGGTGGGCGCCAAGGTGCTCCCAATGTCCATATCGAAACCGTAGCACGAGGCTCAAAGTCAGAGCCAGGGCCACCGCCACCGCGTCTCCGCCGATGCCTGCAAGCAAGGCGATCTCGCTCAACACCCGGTCCTTCGCGTGCGACGCCGCTCCCGCCGGGAGAGGCGACGCCTGGGTGACACCCGGTCGGGTGAGCTGGTCAGAATCGGTCATTTGGCTTGCCTCAATGGACAACGGCTACCTTCGTCAAAGCCACCCGCAGGGCGGAGCGCGAAAGTGGCTTGCCGAGGACCAAATCGACTGCTGGAGCATATTTCCTGCCGGAGGCCGAAACGCCGGGATACCCGGTGAGGAGGATGACTGGCACTTGAGGATTGCGCTCCTTGAGTGCGATCGCGAGTTGCTCTCCGGTCATCTCCGCCATGACGTGATCGGTGATGACCAGATCGAATTGAGACTCGTCAAATTTCTCGAGAGCGGCGCTGCCACTGAGCGCTGTCTCGACTATATGCAAGTCGGCCTGCAGATATTCGCAAAGGACCTGGCAGAGGACGGGTTGGTCGTCGACGACCAGGATGCGCAACGGAGCGGGGGCCCAGGAGGTTTCCGCCGGTTGGGCGGCGGCCAGCACGTTGGCGAGCGGCAGGCGCAATTGGAAGGTCGTGCCCGCTCCCGGGTCGCTTTTGATTTCAATGGTGCCGGCGTGTCGCTGCATGATGCCAAAAACCATCGAAAGGCCGAGCCCAGTGCCATGTTTGCCCTTGGTCGTAAAGAAAGGTTCCAGGCAGCGCCGGCGCACGTCTTCGCTCATGCCAATCCCGTTATCGCTGATCATCAGGACAATGGCTCCGCCTTCCGCTCGCGTGCCGAGCGTGATCGTGCCACCCTCCGGGAGGGCGTCGACGGCATTGAAGATGAGATTGATGAGCACTTCGCGCAGTTCCGCCGCATCACCCGAAACGCAGCCTGTTCTGTTCGGCTCCCGGATGACCTTGATCGTGCGTCCCTTGGCCAAGGCTTCGGTGTGCCAGCGCGGCTGAGTCAACGAGATCGCCTGCTTGACGAGTTCATTGAGATCGACCGGCAGATGGTGATTCTCGATATCGTCGGATCGGTAGAATTCGCTTAGCCGGTGCACGATCCTGGAGGCATCTCCGGCGGCGGTCAGAATCGTCGTGATCGGCAGGGTGGCTTTCTCCTTGGTCAGGCCATGTTCCACGTCGTGCAGCAGCAGCTCGCCGAACCCCATGATGACGCTGAGCGAATTGTTGAAATCGTGCGCGATGCCGCCGGCCATGGCGCCGAGCGCGGCGAGACGCTCCTGCTGGACGACCAGTTGCTGGCTGCCGCGGAGTTCGGCCAGGGCGCGTTCCAGTTCGATGGTGCGTCCGCGGACGCAGTCTTCGAGCGTGGCGTTTTGTTTCTGAATGGTGAGATGCGAGAGCCGCGCCTTCAACAGGTTACGGATGCGCAGCAAGACCTCGACCTGGTCGAAAGGTTTGGTGAGGAAATCGGTCGTACCGGCGGCGAGAGCGCGTTTCCTGGTCTGGGGCGTGACATCCGCCGTCAGTACGACGATCGGCAGATAGTCGTCCGTACTGGTCAACTCGCGCAGTTGCTCGATCACGGCGCAGCCATCGACTTCGGGCATGAGCCAATCCGTCAGAACCAGATCGGGCTGAAAATCAGCGAAGAGCGCGGCGGCTTCGGTTGAGTCGGTCGTGCTGATAAAGTTGTCGAAACCGGAGCGGGTCAGGAAGCGTTCGAGGAGCCGGACGTTGGGTTCCTCATCATCGATGATGAGGATCTTGCAATCGTGCAAGCCGTCTGGGTCGGCAGCGGCAAACGCCGCCGGGAGGCTGACGCTTGCCGGGATGTCCGGCAGTGCTTCAATCATGGTCATAAGCCTCCCACTGCAAGCACACACTGCGCCCCCGAGTGGCCTGCGACTACGTATATGCCCGCCAGGGTTTGCCCGTAGCCGGCGTCTAAACCGCGATGATCTTATTGCGAATGGCGTAGCGCACCAGGTCGGCAAACGAATCCAGCCGGAGCTTGTGCATGGCGGCGGAGCGGTGGGTCTCCACGGTCTTGATGCTGATCCCCAGCAGGTCACCCGTCTCCTTGTTGCTCCGGCCTTCGCTAAGCAACTGCACGATCTCACGCTCCCGCGGCGTCAGGCCTTCGGTCCGGTCCCGGCGCGCCCCGGATGCATCGTCGAGATAGCGCGCGAAAACGATCTCGGAGATGCGGCTGGTGAAATAAGATCTGTGCTCGCCCAACGCCAGGATGGCGGCGATCAGGTGCCGGCCGATATCGGTTTTCAGGATATAACTGCGCGCTCCCGCGGCAAAAGCCGCGTGGATTAACTGCTCGCTTTCGTCGCCGGAAAAAATCAGCACCTCCGTCTTGGGTAAGGACCGCTTGATCTGCCGCGCGGCTTCGAGGCCGTTGAGGTTGGGCATGCCCATATCCAGCACGACCACGTCGGGCGCCAGCTTCTCGGCCAGAGCGACCGCCTTGCGGCCATCATCCACTTCCCCGCAGATCTCCCAATGAGCCTCTGCCTCGATCAAGCGCCGTACGCCCTGCCGCACCACTTCATGGTCATCGGCCAGCAGGATGCGGAGCTTTTTCACGACAGATTTGGTGGCTAGCCGCCCGTTGCCCTCGGGGTGAGTCCCGATGAGCAATATACACGCTTCTCCTTCGATACGATGGGTTTTCGTTGCCTTATTGTTAGACGGTGCCATTCCCGTCGCTCTCAGAACCAGTGAAGGCTGCGGACCACGAATTTCCCGTGGAAATTGAAGATGCGCGAGCCCTCTCTCCGAAAAGCCAAAATTCTCATCGTCGACGATGATGCGAATGTCGTAGAGGCTTTGCGCCTCATCCTGACCCAGGATGGTTATCGCGAATTTGCGACGACTACCGATCCGACAGATGCCATTCGGCTGTTCCAGGCGTTTGGCCCTGACCTGGTGGTGCTCGATCTGGTGATGCCAGGTTCCGGCGGGTTACAGATCCTCCAGGAACTCCGCGCGATCATTCCGGCGGGAACGTACCTGCCGATCCTGGTCGTCACGACTCCTCCTCGGCGCAGACCCGGCGGGAGGCCCTGGCCCGCGGGGCGAGCGATTTCGTGACCAAACCCTACGATACCATCGAGATCATCGCCCGGATTGGCAATTTGCTGGAGACCCGCTTCCTGCATCTGGAACCGCTGCTCGAGTCCAAACGTTTTCTGCAAGGCACCTTCGACGCTCTCACCCAGCAGATCGCGATTCTGGACGAAGACGGCAAGGTGGTCGAAGTCAACGGCGCCTGGTCGCGCTTCGCCGGCGAGAACGGATTTGCGGGTAACCGCTGCGGCGTAGGCGGCAATTACCTCCAGGCTTGCGAGGCAGCTTTTGCCAGCTCTGCCCCGGAAACCCTCAGTATCGCCCAAGGCATCCGCGCGGTTATCGCCGGGCAGACCGATGAGTTTCACCTGGAATATCCGTGCCGCCTCGAGCACGAACTGCGTTGGTTCATTGTGCGGGTCACCCGTTTTGAAAGCAGCGTGTTGCGGGTGGTCGTGGCGCACGAAAACATCACGGAACGCCGCGAGGCCGCGGAATATCTGCAGCGCAGCCAGACTTTGCTGCGGATGGCGGGACGCCTCAGCCGGATCGGCGCCTGGGCGGTGGAACTGCCCGCACTCAAGCTGACCTGGTCGGACGAGGTGTACGCCATTCACGAGCGCTTGCCCGGCTCTCCTGTCACAGTGGCGGACGCCATCAGCCATTACGCTCCGGAATACCGGGAACTCATCACGCGATCTTTCGAGGCCTGCGTGGGTGCAGGCGCGCCGTTTGACATCGAAGCGCAGGTCGATACCACCGGCGGACGCCGCGTTTGGGTACGGTCCATGGGAGAAGCCGTGCGCAACCATCGCGATAACATCATCGGCGTGCAGGGCGCCTTTCAGGACATTTCTGGCCAGAAGGAGACCGAAGAGAAGATTCGGCGGGACGCCCGCCGGCTGACTAATACCCTGGAAAGCATCACCGACGCGTTTGTGACCGTTGACCGCGCCTGGCTTTTTACCTACGTCAACCATGAAGCGGAACGCTTATACAAGCGAGCCCGGTCTGCCCTGGTGGGGCGGCCGGTGTGGGAGGAATTCAAAGAGGCGGTCGGGGGGCCCTTCGAGCGCGAGTTGCGCTGGGCGATGCGAGAGAACCGCACGGTTTCGTTCGAGGAATACTATCCTCCCCTGGAGAAATGGCTGGAGGTCCGTGCCTATCCCTCCGAGGAGGGGCTAGCCGTGTATTTCCGGGATGTCACCGAGCGACGCACGTCCTGGAAAGCCCTCCAGATGAGTGAGGAGCGGTTCCGCGCCCTGGCCAAAGCGACCAATGACGCGATCTGGGAGTGGGACCTGGCCACGGGCGCCGTCTGGTGGAACGAGGGTTTGGAGAAATTGCTGGGCTTCCGGCACCAGGAGATCACTTTGACGGTCGACACTTGGATGGATCATATTCATCCCGACGACCAGATGCGCGTCCGGGAGGGCATTCACCACGCCATCGAACTTGGCCGGGAAGCCTGGACCGATACCTATCGCTTCCATTGTTTGGACGGCCGCGAGGCCTACGTGCTGGACCGCGGCCACATCATTCGCGACTCCCGCGGGAACGCCTTGCGGATCATTGGCGGCATGATCGATCTGAGCGAGCGACAACGGACCGAGGAGGGATTGCGCTGGCAGGCTGCTTTCCTCGATGCCCAGGTGAATTCGTCCATCGACGGCATTCTTGTCGTCGGCCCAGACGGAAACAAGATTCTGCAAAACCAGCGCATGGCTGATTTGATGGGCATCCCGCAATGCATCGTGGAAGATAGTGTCGACCAGACCCAACTCCAGTGGGTCATGAGCAAGACCAAAAATCCCCGGGAATTCCTGGAGAAAGTCATTTATCTGCGCTCGCATCCGGAAGAAACGAGCCGGGATGAACTTGTGTTCGCGGACGGGACGATTTTCGACCGCTATTCAGCCCCGGTTGTGGGCAAGGACGGAAAATACTACGGGCGCATTTTTACGTTCCGCGACATTACCGAGCGTAAGCAGGCCGAGGAAGCGTTGTTTCAATCGCGCGAAACACTCCGGGGCATCCTGGATAATATCCCGCAACGTGTTTTTTGGAAGGATCGCGCCTTGACCTATCGTGGCGGCAACCGCCCTTTCGCTTCGGACATGGGATATAGCGACCCCAGCGAGGTGATTGGAAAGACGGATTTCGACACGCCCTGGCGAGGTAGAGCGGAAGTTTATCGGACCGATGACGACAACGTCATGAGACTCGATACGCCCAAGATCAGTTTTGAGGAACCGATGACTTATCCGGACGGGCGGATGGCCTGGGCGCGGACGAGCAAGGTTCCCCTGCATGATCGGCAGGGGCACGTCATTGGAGTGCTCGGGACCTATGAAGATGTGACCGCGCATAAGCTCGCCAACCTGGAAATCGCGCGGCTCAACGCCGAGCTCGAGCAGCGCGTGGCGCAACGCACCCAGGAACTGTTTGCCGCGACGGAGGAAGCGAATCGCGCCAACCGCGCCAAAAGCGAGTTTCTCAGCCGTACCAGCCATGAATTGCGCACGCCCCTGAACGCCATCGTGGGCTTCGGCCAACTTTTGGAAGCCGAGAAAAACCTCGGTCCCGGACCGCGCGAGAGCATCACGCAAATCCTGGCTGCCGGGCGGCACTTGTTGGCTTTGATCAACGAGGTGCTCGATATCTCCGGCGCCGAATCAGGCAACATCGCCCTCTCATTGGAGTTGGTGCCGGTGGACCGGTTGCTGGAAGAAACCGTAGGTCTGGTCCGGCCGCTTTGCACCGCCCACCAGGTGGAATTGAAATTGAGCGGCCCGCCAGACCCGGACTGGTATGTGCTGGCCGATTCCCAGCGTTTGAAACAGGTGCTGCTGAACCTGCTCTCCAATGCGATCAAATACAATCGGCAGGCCGGCTGGGTGAGCGTGCAATGCGCTCCCGCCGAAGCGGCTGATCCGCCCGCCTTTCGCTTCACGGTCAGGGACGGCGGCCCGGGCATCAGCCCCGAGAATCTCGTCCGCCTCTTTACTCCCTTTGACCGGTTGGACGCGGAGCGCACCAAGATCCATACGATCGGCACGGGTCTCGGGCTGGCGCTGACTAAGCGCATGATCGAGTTGATGGGGGGCCGTGTGGGGGTGGAGAGCGTGCCTGGCGAGGGCAGCACCTTCTGGTTCGAGTTACCAATGGCGGACCGGCCGAAGACAGACCCGGTGCCGCTTCCGCAGCTGGCAATCGTGGATGATCTCGAAGTTGCTGGCCGCAAGGCGGCGACGGTTCTCTACATTCAAGACAAGGCTTCGAATTTCCGGCTCATCACGCGCATCCTGGCACGGCGGCCAGCCCTCCAACTGCTTTCGGCCGTGACCGCGGCCAGCGGGCTGGAGGCAGCCTACGAACATCGGCCGGACCTGATTCTGCTCGATCTGCGCCTGGCCGATAGCAATGGCGCCGAAATTCTCGGCCGGCTGCAGCAAGATCCGCGTACTTGCGCCATTCCGGTGATCTTCCTGAGCACCAACCTCAACCAGGAACAGCATGACCAAATGCTGGCGGCGGGAGCGCGCGCGTGCCTGACCAAACCGCTGGAGGTCCGCAGTTTTCTGCAAGTCCTGGATCAATTCATTGGTTGCCCCGCCGGAGAGACCCTCACTGGAGTCCCGCGGGAAGACCCTGTCTCGCACAGACCCTCTTGAGAGTGACTTAAATGCATCGGGCTCAGGGTTTACCCTTGGGGGAAATCCCCATTTCTTTGTCCGCACCAAGGCATATAACCGGCTTATAAGAAGCTCGGAATGAAAACGTTGATTGTCGATGACGATAATATTACCCGACTGCTCCTCAGTTCCATGCTGACGAAGCTCGGCCATATCGTGCAGGAGGCAAGGAACGGCCGCGAAGCCTGGGAGGCGTGGCGGAGTGGCGAGTTCACCTTTGTCATTTCGGATTGGATGATGCCTGACCTGGATGGGTTGGAACTGTGCCGCCGCATTCGCGCGGAGTCGTGTTCCGACTACACCTACATTGTCCTACTCACTTCCCGATCCGGGAAAATGGACCATCTCGAAGCGATGACCGCCGGAGTCGACGATTTCATCACCAAGCCGTTCGAGAAGGAGGCGGTCGCGGCGCGCGTGCGTGTGGCGGAGCGCATTCTCGGGCTGCATGCCAGCTTGCGGGCGGCGAACGCCGATCTGGAATGCCGGGTCGGTGAACGCACCGCGGAACTGGAAGCGGCGCTTCACGCCAAGGGACAGTTTTTCTCCCGCGCCAGCCATGAATTACGGACGCCGATGAACCATGTGCTGGGTTACGCGCAGTTGCTGGAGTCCGAAAAGTTGATGCCGGAACAAAGGAAGTGCGTGCAGCAGATCCTGACCAGCGGGCAACGCTTGCTGCAGTTGATCGACCACATCCTGGCCGTGGCGGAGCCCGCCTCGGACGACCTGGATTTCCTGGAGACTGCGAAAGCGACCGAACGTCGCCCCAGGTGGGTGGACACCCGCTGAACGCAGCGGCGGGTGGGTAGGGGAGGACTTTTGAGGAACAAGACCATGAAGAGAAAAAAACCTTTATTCACTCCCCAATGCTTGCCGAAGGCATTGACGGGCATCCGGGGCCTGGACGAAATCACCAGCGGTGGATTGCCGGCGGGCCGGCCCACGCTGATCTGCGGCGGCGCAGGCTGCGGGAAGACGTTGCTGGCCATGGAATTTCTGGTGCGCGGCGCCATGCAATTTGGCGAGCCGGGGGTCTTTCTGGCGTTCGAGGAAACCGGCGAAGAATTGACGGAAAACGTGGCGTCGCTCGGCTTCGATCTGGATGCGCTCGTCGCCGATAAGAAACTCCTGCTGGATCATGTTTTCGTGGACCGCAGCGAGTTTGAGGAAACCGGCGAATACGATCTTGAAGGTCTCTTCATCCGGCTCGGTTATGCCATTGACTCCATCAAGGCCAAGCGGGTGGTGCTCGACACGATTGAGGGGCTCTTTGCCGGCCTGCCCAATCAGGCCATCGTTCGCGCGGAACTGCGCCGGCTCTTCCGCTGGCTGAAGGAAAAGGGTGTCACCGTTATCATGACCGGCGAGCGGGGCGATGGCGCGCTGACGCGTTATGGCTTGGAAGAGTACGTTTCCGACTGTGTCATCTCGCTCGATCACCGGGTAGTCGACCAGGTCACAACCCGCCGGATCCGAGTGGTCAAGTACCGCGGTTCCATGCATGGCACGAACGAATATCCCTTTATCATTGACAAGGACGGCGTCTCGATCTGGCCCATTACTTCGATCCTCCTGAAACATACTGCTTCGCTCGAACGCATCCCAACCGGCATTGCCAGGCTGGACACGATGCTGGGCGGTAAGGGGTTCTATCGGGGGAGCAGCATTTTGCTCTCCGGCACCGCCGGCACGGGCAAGACCAGCGTGGCTGCGACCTTCGCCGATGCCACCTGCCAACGTGGCGAACGCTGTCTCTACGTTTCCTTCGAGGAATCCCCTAGCCAGATCATGCGCAATACGGGAACGATCGGGCTCAATCTCGAACAATGGGAGAAGAAAGGGAATTTGAAGTTCGAAAACGTCCGCCCGTTTCACCACGGACTGGAGATGCATCTCGCCCGCAAAATCAAATTTGTCACCGAATTCGCGCCGGATGTAGTGATCGTCGACCCGATCTCCGGTCTGGACACGAGCGGCACTCCCCTGGAAGTCCAGGCCGCGTTGATCCGCTTGCTGGACTGGCTGAAACTCAAAGACATCACGGTAATGCTGACCGACCTCGCGATGGGCGGCACCATCCACGAAAACGCGGATACCGCTTTATCTTCGCTCGTCGACACCTGGCTGTTGCTGCGCGATATCGAAAGCAACGGCGAACGCAATCGCGGCCTGCACGTCCTCAAATCGCGGGGCATGGGGCACTCGAATCAGGTGCGTGAATTCGTGGTCACCAGCGACGGCATCCAACTGACCGATGTCTATATCGGCCCGACCGGAATGCTGACCGGTTCCGCGCGGGTAGCGCAGGAGGCGCACGAGCGGGCGGAGCGCGTGATGTTGAACGAGGAGGCGGTGCGACAGCAGACTGCGCTCGACTGCAAGCGGGAGGCGCTGGAAGGTCAAATTGCCACCTTGCGGGCGGAGTTTGCCGCCGAGGAAGCCACCATTGCGCGCATCTTCAGCCAAGATAAACGACGCGAGGTGTCGCTGGCGCTGGACGAGGCCGAGATGGGTCGCAGCCGCCAGGGAGATATCAAAGTTCCGCGAAAGCGCCTGCAGCGCGAGATCGGCGGAGGGCGCCATTCGTGAAAACGACATCTCCGCCGCGCAAAACCAGGCTTATCCCTCATAAGACGGAAGCCGCGGGGGGACCCGAGCATTGGGATCTGCGGCTCTACGTCGCCGGACCATCGCCCAAATCCGTCGTCGCCTTTCGCAATCTGCACGACCTTTGCGAACTTCACCTCGCCGGCCGCTATCACATAGAGGTCATCGACCTGACCAGAAACCCGCAACTTGCGCAAATCGATCAGATTCTCGCCGTGCCCACGCTGGTGCGGAAAATGCCGGCTCCCATTCGCAAGATCATCGGGACCCTTTCCAATAGCGAGAAGGTCGTGATCGGGCTGGATCTTCGCCCTCAAGACGCGAACCCAGCTATGGCCGCGAAAGGGGGCAGCAATGCAGAATGACAGCCTCGCTCAATTTGCCGCGCCGCGGGCCGTCAATTACGTTTTGCGGCTCTACGTCGCCGGCAGCACGCCGCAATCGAGCCGCGCCATCACCAACATCAAGGCGATCTGCGAGACTTATCTGCGTGGTCGCTACGATTTGACGGTGGTGGATCTTTACGAGCAGCGGGAGCGCGCCAAGGACGACCAGATCGTCGTCGCCCCGACGCTGGTGCGGCAAATGCCTCTGCCGGTGCGCAGGATGATCGGTGACTTGTCGGAAACCGATCGGGTACTCGCCGCGCTGGACCTGCCACCGGTGGTGCGTGTGTTATGAATTCCGCGAGCCCAACCTACGAGCAACTAAAGGGTGAAGTGGCCGATTTGCGCCTCCAGTTGATCGAGGCCAACGACACTCTGCACGCTATCCGGTACGGGGAGGTGGACGCGGTCCTCTCGCTCGGGCCGGACGGAGATCAGCTCTTTACGTTGAAAGGCGCCGACGAACCCTATCGTGTGCTCATCGAGGAAATGAATCAGGGCGCGGTCAGCCTTTCCGCCGATGGCTCGATCCTGTATTGCAACCGCCGATTCGCCCATTTATTGAAGCTGCCTCCGGAGCAGATCGTCGGCCGTACTTTCGACGTCTTTGTCTCCGCGGCGGAGCGGGCGCGTTTTGCCGAATTGCTGCAGGCCAGCCAGACCCGGACCGTCGCGGGCGAGATCACGCTTTCGGCGGGCGACGCCAGCGAAGTGCCGCTGCAAGTCGCGCTGGGCCCGCTTCCCGCTACATCCGCGGCCGCGATCTGCCTCATCGCCACCGATATCAGCGAGGGACGGGAGAAGGAAACGCGGCTGCGCGAGACGATGGCGCACCTCGTCACCGCGGAACAGGCGGCGGAAACCGCCCGGGACGAAGCGGAAAGAGCCAACGCCGCGAAAAGCCAATTCCTGGCGAACATGAGCCATGAGATTCGCACGCCGATGAACGGTATCACCGGCATGACCGAACTGGCGCTCGAAACCGACTTGAGTCCGGACCAGCGCGGCTATCTCGGGATGGTAAAAAGCTCCGCGCAATCGCTTCTTAGACTAATCAACGACATCCTCGATTTCTCGAAGATCGAAGCCGGTAAAATGGAGCTCGAATCCATTGCCTTCAGCTTGCGCGAATGCATTGGCGCGTTGCTCGAGCCACTGATCATTCGCGCGGAGCAACAGGGGATCGCTTTGGTCGTCAACATCGCTCCGGAGGTACCGGATCTTTTACTCGGCGATGCCTTGCGGCTGCGGCAAATCCTGATCAATCTCACCGATAACGCTTTAAAGTTCACGAAGAGCGGCTCCATCGTCTTGCAGGTTGCCACCGGAACGGCCGGCGAAGGTGAGCTTTCCCTCCACTTTTCGGTTGCCGATACCGGTCTGGGTATTCCGCCAGACAAGCAGGAGTTGATCTTCGAAGCCTTCGCCCAGGTCGACGGCTCCACCACCCGAAACTACGGCGGCACGGGTCTCGGCCTCGCCATCGCTTCGCAACTTATCCGGCAAATGCGCGGCAAGATCTGGATCGAGAGCAAGCTCGGCGAGGGAACCACCTTTCACTTCACGGCCTGCTTCGGTTTAGTACCGGCGGAATTCGTGGGATTGGAACCGGCTGGCGGGAACACCCGTGAACAAAAGACAATTTTGCGCCAATCCCCTAAGAGCAGAACCGGTCCCATGGCCGGTCTGCGCATTTTGGTGGCGGAGGATAACGTGATCAATCTGGCCCTGGCGAAGGGCCTGCTCGAAAGGCGCGGCCATTCGTTGGCCCACGCCGCCAACGGGCGCGAAGCGGTGGAAGCGGCCGGGCGCGAAGTGTTCGACCTGATCTTCATGGACGTGCAGATGCCGGTCATGGATGGACTCGCGGCGACGCGCTCCATCCGGCAGGCGGAGCAAGCCGGTGGCCGGCCGCCCACATTGATCGTGGCGATGACGGCCCACGCCTTGACCGGCGACCGGGAGCGTTGCCTGGCGGCCGGGATGGATGATTACTTGTCCAAACCGTTGGATAAAGCTGCTCTGCTGGCGCTCGTGGAGCGGGTCTTTCCGCTGCTGCGTCCCAGTGTCACCGCGCCGGCGGCCAGCGCGGAGGCCGCGCCGAGTTCGCCCGTGGCGAGCAACGACCCAGACGACCCGTGCTATGCGGCGCGTTGCCTTCAGGTCGCGCGGGGGACGGGTCTATTTGCCATCGTCATGGGAGCTTTCGTTCTCCTCGGCTGGGCTTTCGATTTTCTGCCCTTGATGACGGTCCTGCCCGGACTCGTGTCCATGAAGCCCAATACCGCGATTGGCCTCTGCTTGGGCGGGACCAGTCTTTTTATCTTTGCGCGGCGCGTAGCGGAACGCGACGATCGCCGCCGGCGACTGGCGCTGCTGCTGGCGGGAGCGACCGGGCTCCTCGGAGTGCTCGTCCTGGGCGAATACGCGACCGGCTACGATCTTGGCATGGAAGGGCTGTTTCACGATGACGTCCTGAGTAAGACCCCGGGACGGATGTCCCCGATTACGGCGTTTAATTTTGTCTCGATGGGGATCGCCTTGATCCTGCTTTGGTTGCCCAGGAGAATTGTTTTGGTCCATGGGCTGGCCGCCATCATCGCGGCAACGTCGTCGCTGGCCGTGGCAGGCTACTTCTATGGAGCAGCCGGGCTCTATCAGGCGGGCAACTTTACCGCGGTGGCTTTGCACACAGCGGTGACCTTTCTGGTGCTGAGCGCGGGGTTGTGCTGTGCGACAAGCCAATTTGGGTTCATGAAAGTGGTCGTTGGCAGCGGCAAAAGCGGCACTCTGGTGCGGAGATACGGTCTGGCGGTGATCGTTTTGCCTTTTCTCTTCGACATGCTGGAAATTTCTGGGGGGCGTTACGGCTGGTTCACCCGGGAGTTCGGCTCGGCGCTTTTCGCCTTGGCCAACGCGGTGACATTTTGCGTTCTCGTCTGGTTTGGCGCCAAGTCCCTGCGGGTTTCGGAGCGCTCCGAGGCGCGCGTGCAGGAGGACTTGCGACGAGCGCACGGAGAACTCGAACGGAGGGTCCACCAGCGCACGTCGGAATTGGCGGAAGCCAATAACGGCCTGCAGACGCAGATGCTGGAGCGGGCCAAGATCGAGCAGGCTTATCAGGAAATCATGGATCATTCGCTGGACGTGATCTGCACCCTCGATGCCGGTGGCCGGTTCCTGCAGGTCAGTCGCGCCTGTGAGACTGTCTGGGGTTACCCGGCGGCGGAACTCATCGGCCGGACGTATTTGGAATTCGTGCATCCCGACGACCGCGAAAAAAGTATCGCCGCTGCCGCCGAGCTCGGCGCCGGTGCACGCATGACCGACTTCGAGAACCGCTACATCCGCCGGGATGGCGCCGTGGTTTCCATGCTTTGGACCGCCAACTGGGCGGAGGTGCACCAAACCCTCTTTTGTGTGGCGCGCGACATCACCGTGCGCAAACAACTCGAGATTGAAACGCTCCAGGCCAAGGAAGCCGCCGAGGCAGCCAATCGGGCCAAGAGCGAGTTCCTGGCGAACATGAGCCACGAAATCCGCACGCCCATGAACGGCATCCTCGGCATGACTGACCTGGTGCTGGAAACCGAACTCGACCAGGAGCAGCGCGAGTATCTGAGCATGGCGAAATCATCCGCGGATTCCTTGCTCCGCCTGCTCAACGACATACTCGACTTCTCGAAAATCGAGGCAGGCAGATTGGAAATGGAAGCCGTCGGTTTCAGCCTGCGCCGTTGCGTCGGCGCGGCGCTCAGGCCACTCGGGCTGCGCGCCGACCGCAAAGGCATCGAATTGATCGCTGACATTGCCGCGAATGTACCAGATCATCTCATCGGCGATTCCACGCGGCTGCGGCAGATCCTGATCAATTTGATTGATAATGCCATCAAGTTCACCGCTCACGGTGACGTGATGCTGCGCGTCGTCTCTGAGTCGGTGGCCGGGGACGAACAGTGCCAGCATTTTTCAGTTGCCGACTCCGGCATAGGAATCCCACCGGACAAGCAGAAGCTGATTTTCGAGGCTTTTGCACAGGCGGATGGGAGTACCACCCGGGCCTACGGCGGTACGGGTCTCGGCCTGGCCATCGCCTCGCAACTCGTCCAGCAGATGGGTGGTCAACTCTGGGTGGAAAGCGCGGTGGGCCAGGGGGCGACGTTCCATTTCACGACGCGCCTGCCCACTCGGCCAACGCCCGCCCCGGATGCGCTGCTGGCGGCGCCTCCCGGCAGCTTGGCAGGTCTGCGCGTGCTCGTCGTGGACGATAATGAGGTCAATCGCCGCATCTTGCGGGAGACACTGCTGAATTGGCGGATGCGGCCCGTCCTGGTCGATGCAGGAGAGGCCGCGCTCAAGGCGATGATCAGCGCGGCGGACGAAGGGACACCGTTCGACCTGGTGCTGCTCGACGGCATGATGCCTGAGATGGACGGTTTCAAGGTGGCCGAGAAAATCCGCGAACATCCCCAGATTTGTCGAGCGACGGTCATGATGCTTTCATCGGTCATGCCGCCCGGAACGGCCGCGCGCTGCCGGGAACTTGGCGTGGCAAGCTATCTGACGAAGCCCGCGCTGCAGTCCGAACTCCTCGAGGCCATCCTCGTCGCCCTCGGTGGGACGGCTGCCCCCGTCGCGGACACCACTGACGAACTGATCGAGCGGGCTGCCGTGGGTCTGCGCATCCTGGTGGCGGAGGATAACGAGATCAACCGCGCTCTGACGGTGGGCATGCTGGAAAAGCGCGGCCATTCGCTGGCCCATGCCGCCAACGGACGCGAAGCCGTGGTAGCAGCGCAATGCGAAGTGTTCGACCTGATCTTCATGGACGTGCAGATGCCCGAAATGGATGGATTGGCGGCGACGCGTTCCATCCGGCAAGCGGAGCAGGCCGGTGGCCGGCCGCAAACCCCCATCGTGGCGATGACGGCTCACGCCTTAACTGGTGACCGGGAACGTTGCCTGGCGGCGGGGATGGATGATTACTTGTCCAAGCCGCTGGATAAAACCGAGCTGCTCGTGCTCATCAGGCGGTTTTCCCTATTGCATTCCTTCAGCGCCGGCGCCTCGGCAGTTACGGCTTTGCTCGACGGAGTTTCGCGCCGGCCCGAGGCGCTGGGTTCGCCACGCCGAGCCCAATTGGTCTTTCCCCGGCAAACGCTCCTGGATCAACTCGACGGTGACGCGGACCTGATGGGAGAGATGATCTCTCTCTTCAACGAAAACACGCCGCCCCTCCTTGAGGCGGTCCGCCATTCCGTCGCGAGGCGCGACTCCGCCGAAATGGTCCGGGTCACGCACGCGTTGCTCAGTTCCCTGGGCGTGATCGGCGCGGACAACGCTCATTATCTCACCCAGCAACTTTCAACCCAGGCGCACGATCGTGACTTCGAGCACACGGATGAAACCTTCGCCGCACTCGAGCGGGACACGGCGGAAATTTATGCGGCCCTTGCCGCTTTCCGGCACCCCCAGGCACATCCGCGGCAAGGTAATGCTTTGGTGCCGCCGGCCCTGGTTTTAAGCGTGACGGGGGGCGAAGCGACGCTGGCAAACTGACAAGCCGCGCCTGTTCTAACTGGTGTGATTTGCGGTTGACGAGAAGCTGGAACAGAAGAACTTAAGTGTGGGAGGTACCTTCGGATTTGTGTCAACCGAAGGAAGGGTTTTTGGTCCACTGAGTTACCCTTCGCCATGAACTTCCCGTTACCGCCCGACGAAGAACGGCGGCTCGATGAGTTGCGGCGCTACGCGTTGCTCGATACGCCGCCAGAAAAGGCCTTCGACAACATCACGGCGCTCGCCACCCGCATTTTTAAGGTGCCGATTTCGACGGTCACGCTGCTGGACGAGGATCGGCAGTGGTTCAAGTCCTGCATCGGCCTGGAAACCCGCGAGGTGGGGCGCAATTACGCCTTTTGCGCCTATGCCATTCTAACTCCGGAAATCCTGGTCATACCGGACGCGCTCGAGGATGCGCGTTTTATTAACAATCCGCTGGTGGCCGGGCCGCCGCATATCCGCTTCTATGCCGGGGCGCCTCTACGGACAAGCAACGGACTTAATCTTGGCACGCTGACGATCGGCGACACCAAGCCGCGCGAGCTAAGCGGGGAAGGTATCGCCACTCTGGCTACCCTGGCATCCCTGGTGGTGGACGAGATCCAACTGCGTTACGAAATGGGCGAGCGCCGTCGGGCCGAGGAAAGCCTGCGTCTGCTGCAAGTGGCCGTGCAGCAAAGCCGTGAATCGGTTATGATCACTACGGCCGAACTCGGCTCGCGCGGCCCGGAGATCGTTTTCGTGAATCCGGCTTTCACCAAAGCAACCGGTTACAGCGCTGGCGAAGTCGTGGGCAAAACGCCACAGATTTTGCAGGGGCCAAAAACCCAGCAATCCGTGCTGGAAGTTCTACGCACCCAGTTAGCCAGGGGCGAGGAGTTTCACGGCGAGCTGGTCAACTACCGCAAGGACGGCAGCGACTTTGTCTTCAGCATTACTGTCTCACCGCTGCGCGGGACGAACGGCGAAATAACTCACTTCATCAGCTTGCAACGCGACGAAACGGAGCGTGATCGGGCGGCGGCCTCGCTCCGGCAGGCGAAGGAAGCAGCCGAGCGCTCCAACCGCGCGAAGAGCGAATTTCTTTCCGGCATGAGCCATGAACTGCGCACGCCTCTGCACGCCATGCTGGGCTTCGCGCAACTGCTGGAGATGGACAGTAGCAACAGCCAGGACAGGGAAAACGCGGAGCAGATTGGGCGAGCCGGCAAACACCTCCTGGGCCTCATCAACGAAGTACTCGACCTCGCGCGGGTCGAATCGGGGAATCTCACTTTCACGCCGGAGCCCATCGACGTCCGTGAAACCTTGGTGGAGTTGCTCTCCCTGGTTAAGCCGCTGGCGGCGGAGCGCGGCGTCCGCCTGGAGCCGCTCGCCGGCGAGCTCGACTGCAAGATATTTTCCAGCGCGCAAGGTTTCAAGCAGGTCATTCTCAATCTGCTCTCGAACGCGGTGAAATTTAACCGCGAAGGCGGGACGGTCAGCGTCTCATGCGAGGAACTGGCCGGGTGCGTTCGCATTAGAGTCGCGGACACCGGTCGCGGGATTTCCCTGGAAGACCAAGCCCGGCTCTTTGTGCCCTTCCAGCGTCTCGGCACCGGCGGCACCATCGAAGGCACGGGGCTTGGCCTGGCGCTTTCCAAGCAGCTAATCGAGGCCATGGGTGGAAAGATCGACATTGCAAGCCGGGCGGGCGAAGGCACGGCATTCCTGGTGGATTTGCCACTGATGCAGGAAGCGGCCCCGGCCCACGCGCCAACGCTCGACGCTCCCTCCGCGGGTGTCTCCGAGGAGCCACGCTCCCCCGTTCCAATTACCCTCCTGCACATCGAGGATAACCTCTCCAACCTCAAGCTGGTCGAGCGTATCCTGGGGCGACGTCCGGCGGTCAGGTTGATTTCCGCTTCCCAGGGCGCCGCTGGGCTCGACCTCGCGCGGCAGAAACGACCCGATGTCATTCTCCTCGATCTAAACCTGGCCGACATCAGCGGTGACGAGATTCTGCGCCAACTGCGCGACGATCCCCGGACTGCGCCTATTCCGGTCATCATGGTTAGCGCCGACGCCACCTTTGAGCAGATCGAGAAACTTCGCGTGACTGGTGCGACCGACTATCTGACAAAGCCAATTGATGTGCGTCGATTTCTGGAGGTGGTCGACGCGACGGAGCGTCGCGTCGCGCGGAATGGCGCGGGGTAAAGTAATTTCAGCCTGCCATGACGGATTGCAGCGCAAGCCCAAGTTCCCGCCGCGGAAACCGGTTTGTGAGCACGGGCCGCCGGAAAAAACAGCGCAACGCATTGGGGAAGATAACAACCGCCCCCCCAAACAAATCACCTCAGCGACGATTTGCAGAAGGCGATTAGGTATATTGCGGCTCAGCCGCACGGCTGCCGGCGGCGCTGCACTGGCTGGCATCCGCGCGATCGAGGACCTCGCGTGTTCTCTGCAACAGGAGAACGGGGCTATAAGGCTTGGGCAGGAACTCGTCGCCGGCGGACACCATGTTGTCCCGCACGCAAGCCTCGTACTTCCGGGTCGAGGTGAAGAGCGTCTTCAGCGCGGGTTGATCCGAAAAAAGGCACGCGCGAAGTTGCGTCCCACTCATCCCGGGCATGTCACCTTCGGTTATCAGCAAATCAAGCAGGGGCATGCGGCCCGCGACGTTCAAAGCAGCGCTGGCATCAGCAGCCGCCTCCACGGCGTAGCCTGCTTTTCTCAGGACATTGATGGTCGCATTACGCAGAACGGGGTCTGCTTCAACGAAGAGAATGACTTCCCGTCCTCGCGTCGAGCCGGCTGGCGCGGCAGGGGTAGCATTGGCCGCAGGGCCGTCGAAGCGCGGAAGATGAATCTTAAAGGTAGCTCCCTGCCCGGGCTCGCTGCGGACGCTGATATGCCCCCCGGTTTGTTTGATGATGCCATAGCACGTGGACAAGCCCAGGCCCGTGCCCTGGCCGACTTCCTTGGTGGTATAAAACGGCTCGAAAAGATGTGCCTTCACCGTCTCGGTCATCCCGGTGCCGGTGTCGGAGATGGAGAGGCAGATATATTCTCCCGGCTTCAACTCGGCGTTGTCGCCGAGATCGCCCGCCAGCAGCGTCGCGTTAGCTGTCTCGATAGTCAGCCGCCCGCCCTGCGGCATGGCATCGGCGGCGTTCATGGCAAGATTGATGATTACCTGCTCGATCTGGTCCGCGTCGACTCTGACCGGATGCAAACCGGCACCTTCCAGCAGGCGTATTTCGATGTTGCCGCCCAGCAGATGGCGTATGCTCGCGGTCAGGCCGGCCAGGATGGTGTTGAGATCGAGAATCTCGGGCCGCAACATCTGTTTGCGCCCGTAGGCCAGCAATTGCCGCGTCAAGCTGGCCGCGCGTTCCGCGGCCTTGCGTATTTCGGTGACGCTTTTCCGGGGGGACCCAGCGGTGGGAAGGTAGCTCAGGAGTAACTCACTTTGGCCGATGATCGCCGTCATGATGGTATTGAATTCATGCGCCACGCCACTGGCCAGTTTGCCGATCGTCTCGAGTCGCTGCGCTTGCACCAACTGCGCGTCCAACCGCTCGATTTCGAGCTTGGCCAGCTTGTGCGCGGTGACGTCCTCGTAAGTGCCCAGCACGCCGCTGATCCGTCCCGCCTCGTCATGAAGCGGGACCTTGCTGGTCCTGAGCCACATGGGACTGCCGTCGGGCCTGATGCCCGGTTCCTCGAAGGCGACTCGCGCCTGATCCTGCTGCATCACCGCGAAATCGGCGGCACGATAAGATTGTGCCAGATCCTCCGAATGGAGATCAAAATCGGTCTTACCCACCAAATCACTTGGTTCATGCAGTCCGAGATCGGCTGCCAGCGCGCGATTGCATCCCAGGTAGACCAGGTCGCTATCTTTCCAAAAGACGCGCTGGGGAATATGGTCGAGCACTCCGCGCAGGGTCGAGCGCGATCGCGACAGTTCTTCCTCGGCCAGTTTGCGGGCTGTGATGTTCTCATGGGCCACCACTACCCTGGGGTGGGATGAGTTGGTGAAACGGGATGCCCTCATGATAAACCAGCGCTGCTCCGCCGGGCTGTGGCAGGAGTATTCCAGGCTGAATTCCTCGATTTGGCCAGCCATGACGGAGCGGATGCCCTCGGCAGCCGGTGACGCTTCGCCTGGAGGGAAAGTGCAGACGCCGAGATAATTTTCGCCGACGGAGCAACACTCGCCGCCGCCGTTTTCACGCGCGAAACGCTGCCAGGCTTGATTGGTTTCAATGATGACTCCCTTTTCATCCAAAATTGCGATTTGCGCGGAGAGGGCGTCCACCGTGCAACGCAGGAAATAGCGGGACTCCTGCAAGGCGACCTCGGCCCGACGCCGTTCGGCAATCTCCCGGGTGAGCTCGGCCGTACGTTTGGTTACGGTGTGCTCGATGTGCACGTTCGTTGTTTCCAACGCGGCCTGGCGGGTGGCGATTTTATGCATCTCCTGGATGCTTTGCCGAATGGAAATCAGCAGGAAGACATCCTCGAAGCCAACCCAGCCAACGTGCTCGAACGCGCGCCACACCGGCGCCGTGAGAACGCCGTAGACCGACTCGGGCCAGAGCATGCCCCGTCCGAAGTGGTCAAGCGCCGTGACGGCGGAGGCTGTCGCCAGCACCCTCCAGTCCCGGTAAAACGAAAGAAACGCCAGGGAGCCGAAAACATGAAAATGGGTCTCGATGCGGCCACCACTCAGATGAATGAACAGAGCTGACATGATCATCTGGCTGGCGGCGAGCACATGCCGGGTGATTTGACGGCCTGGGTGCCAGTGCGCCAGATAGACCGGCAGCGACACGACCAGGCCGCCCAGAAAAACCGCGATCAAAATGTTCGGATGCGGACGACTGCTGAGCCCGGCCCACGCGCGGGGCGAAATCACGATGGCCGCCCCGATGCCAGCCGCCCACTGGAGAATCATCAGCCCCAGCAGCAGCCGGTCGGTGCGGCAGGCGATCGCTTGATAATAGTCGCGGAAGATCGCTTGGGCGCGCGGCGCGTCCGCACGCTCCGGCAGTGGCATAGCCTCGGCGCTCATGGGCAGGGACCCGCCAGCGGGCAACCGTACCCCGGCGTCGCCGCAAAGGCGCCGCAGCCGGTTTGCACGATAGCCAGGACTGCATCCTCGCCCGCGCTGTCGCCCGCGTGCCCGCGGCTGCCGGTGATGCCCCCGGCAAAACGCAATCGGCCGTCGACATACAGCAAGGTCTGACCGGAGGTGGCCACATGGAATCGCTGCGCCTCCAGCCCGGCGAGGTCGGCCCGTACTTCGACACCCGGGATCTCCCCGGCGGATCGCCACAGATCGGTGCGTGACCAGCTCGCGCCGGCGTTGGCAGGCTGCAACAACAGGACGTACGCCGCCACTTTTCCCTGGCAGCGCGCCATCACCTTGGCCAACTCCCCAATGCTGGCCCGGGTGCATGGACAATGCGGGTGGACGAACATCACCAGAGTCGTCCCGGCAGGGCGGAGTGGGCTGGAACCGGGCCATTTTTCCGGCGGGTTGCCCGCGGGACCCGCGGAGTTCACGTACGACCCCATGGCCGCCAGGCCCATGCCGCATGCCACCAGCCACAGGCTGGCGAGGAGAATGAGCTTCATCGGCATGCCGGTTTGGGCGCGAGAACGGGGGCGTCGAGAACCGCCCGGGCTTTCCGCGTCAAGGCTGACGGTGTGTACGGCTTGGCCAGAAAAGCGATGCCGGCGGCGAATTCGTCATCGAGGCCACACTCGGTGTAGCCGGAGGTGAAGAGTATCTTGATCTCGGGGTTTGTGGCGCAAAGCCACTCGGCCATGGCCCGGCCGCCCATGACCGGCATCACCATATCCGTGACGACAAGATCGATGGGCTTGCCCCGGTGATGCTGGACAATCTTGAGCGCCTCCTGTCCGTTGCCGGCCCGGAGTACCTCGTAACCCTGCCGTTCCAGCACCGACGCCGCGAGTTCCAGCAGCCCCGGCTCATCTTCGACGACCAGAATCGTTTCCGTGCCTCCCGGGAGGGTGCCGGGTTGGTCCGCCGCGACGGTCATATCGAACGAACGTTGTACGACCGGAAAATAAATCTGGAACTTCGTTCCCCCTCCAACCTCGCTGTCCACCGTGATATAGCCGCCCCAGCGCCGGGCAATGGTTTGGCACGTTGCCAGCCCGAGACCCGTGCCGGAGCCCGGTAATTTCGTCGTGAAGAAGGGCTCGAAGATCTTGGCCTTTACCTCCGGGGACATGCCGCAACCGTCATCGGCCACCGCCAGCACGACGTAATCCGCCGGCGGCCTGTCCTCAAGCGCAACGGTGATAGCGGACGTCGAGACAACAATGGTGCCGCCCGCCGGCATGGCATCCCGTGCGTTGACGATCAGGTTCATCAGAACCTGTTCGATCTGCCCGGGATCTGCTTCGATCGTCCCTAACCCCACACTGGGCCTGGTAAGCATGGTGATGTTTTCGCCGATCAGGCGCCGCAGCATCGGATCGATGGCTGCAACAAGATCGCTTAGATCAATTACCGTCGGCTCCGGCATTTCCATCCTGGTGAAAATCAGGAGTTGCCGGGTGAGAGCCGCCGCGCGTTGAGCGGTGTGAAAAATGCGCAATAAATCCGAGTGCATCTCGGTGCCGTCGGTCAGTTGGCCGAGGACAATCTCGGAATACCCCATGATGATTCCGATCATGTTATTGAAGTCGTGGGCGATGCCACCGGCGAGCTGCCCGACCACCTCCATCTTCTGCGCCTGGACAAATTGCAGTTCCAACTCGCGTCGCGCCGTGTTGTCGCGGGTGATCCCCAGCATGGCCACCACGTCTCCCTGCGGATTAAGCAACGGCGCCGCGTGCAGCTCCAGCCACCGCCGGGTACCCCGCAGCGCGACCACCTCGAATTCGAGGCAGCTTTTCTCTCCGCGCCAAACCGCCGCCGTAGCCGCCTCGAAAAGTTGGTGATGCTCCGGCACCACAAAGCGGGCCATCGAATCTGCCGCGAGTTGTGCGATGGAATCCGCCTCGTACAGGCTGAGCCCGGCAGGGTTGATCTCGGTGACTTTGCCGTCCCGGCCTGATACGTGCACGCCATCCGGCTCAGCTTCGAAGATCGCGCGCAACCGGTTCTCGCTGCGATGCAGCACCTGGGTCTGTTCCAGGAGCTGATCACCACGCTTTTCGAGCTTGCGCACGAGGGCCTCGCTGTACTGCTTCATCACGCCCAGTTCGCCTTGGGGCGGAATCTGGACCGGCACGATCGCGCGCTCCTCGATGATCTGCTTCATCATGGCTGCAACCACTTGTCCGGAGGCGGGCTTGCGCAGATAGCCGTCCGCGCCAAATCCCAGCGCCAGTTGCTCGTCGGCGGCGTGCGTATAGGTGCTGGTGTAAATGATAAACGGCACCTGACTGCACGAACTCGTACGCCTTACCTGCGAGCACAGGGTGTAGCCATCCATATTCGGCATCAGTACATCAGAGATTACCCCGGCGATGTTGCCCTTGGCCAATAGCGCTAAAGCTTCCAACCCGTCCCTCGCCTGCACGGTGTTAAACCCCTCCGTCTCGAGAACCGCCGATAATAGTTTCCGGTTCGCATAGTCATCATCCACCACCAGGAGGGTGGGACGAGTAGCTGGCCGATCAAGAAAGGGAGCAGGCATGTTTCCGGTGGGCATGGAAGCGAATTTCGAGGGGGCGAGAGCAATCATGGTCTCCCTCCCCTAAAGCAGCCGGGATACCCTTCGCTGGGCGAGGTCTGTGTGTTTTTAACGCGGGTAAGTGTGTAGCTCTCAGGACCAGCGCGAACGTCCTGCGGAGTTCAAATCTCGCAGTGCGGCTGGCGCAGCAGCAAAGCCCGAACAGCTTCACGTACGATCTCGTGATCGTCCGCGATCAGGATGCGGACAGGTTTTCCGGTTGGTGGACAGATCATCGACGAGCAGGATTTTCATCGAGGGGGCAGAGAAGTTTCAAGCGGCATTGATGACTTCGGCCTCGACTTGTTGGGGCAGTTGGCGGGTGTCGATCGGCTTGACGAGATAGCCGTCGCAACCGGCCGCGAGCGCCCGCGCGCGCGGATAACGCTCGGGGTAGCAAGTCACCGCGATAATGACGATGTGCCTGGTCTGCGGATCGGCCTTGAGCAGGCGGGCCAGTGCCAGGCCATTGACCGTGGGCAGCTCCAGATCGAGCAAAATGGCATCGGGTGCGGAACAGACAATTTCGGCGAGTGCCTGCTCGGCGGCTTCGGCTCTGGTGACTTCATGCCCGCTCGCGGCCAGCACGAGATAGGCGAGCTTGAGGCTGGCGGGTTCATCTTCGACGACCAGTATTTTCACGACGAGGCGGCCTCGGGCGTTGTTCCTGGCCGGGCCAGGCACTGGTAGACCTGATGGGCCAAGTGGCGGGTATCGAAGGGCTTGGCGATATAGCCGTCGCAGCCGGCGGCGAGAGCTTTTTGTTCGTCGCCTTTCATCGCGAAGGCCGTTAACGCGATGATCCGGATGTGTTTGGTGGCGTCCGCCGCCTTGAGTTGGCGGGCGAGCGTCAGCCCGTCCATTCCCGGCAGCGCGATATCCAGCAGGATCAGGTCCGGCGGAGCTTCCCGGATGCGGGCCAGCGCCTGCTCGGCATCAACGGCCTGGGTGCTTTGGTAGCCGGACCATTCCAGCACGTCCGCCGCCAGCTTCAAATTGGCGCAGTTATCATCGACGATCAGAATTCGCGTTTCTTTCATCGGCTGGGTTCCGCGTTGAGGATGACGGGCATGGTGAAGGTGAAGGTGCTGCCCTCGCCATAAGTGCTCTGCGCGGAAATGGTGCCGCCGTGCGCCTCGACGAGCTTCCTGGTCAGGGCGAGTCCCAGTCCCGTGCCCTCAAAGCGGCGGGCCGCTCCCGAGTCCAACTGCTCGAACTCGCGGAAAAGCCGCTTGATGTCCTCGGGCCGAATACCCAGGCCGGTGTCGGCCACTTGCACTTCGAAGCGACCCGCGGTGAGAGCGCGGGCGCGGATCTGCACGCTGCCACCGGCTTCGGTGAACTTCACCGCATTGGACAAGAGGTTATAACAGATTTGCTTGAACTTCTGCTGGTCGAGCGTGACGCAGTCCAAGTCGATCGGAACGTGCAAAGCCACGTGCAGGTTTTTCTTCTGGGCAATGCCTTTGACCACCGCGCACACTTCCTCCATGGCCTTCCCCAAGGGAAACTCCGCCGGAATGAGTTCGATTTTGCCGGCTTCTACCTTGGCGAGATCGAGGACATCATTAATGAGTTGAAGCAGATGGCGCGAACTATTGTAGACGTCGGTCAAATACTCCTTTTGTTTGGGATTGAGCGCGCCGGGCTTTTCGTCGATGAGGAACTCGGTAAAGCCGAGAATACAATTGAGCGGCGTGCGCAGTTCGTGCGACATGTTGGCCAGGAACTCGCTTTTGAGCCGGCTTGCTTCAAAGGCCAGTTGCTTCTCCTTTTCCGCTTCGCGCAACGTGACATCCGCTTGCTTCCGCTCGGTAATATCCAGCACCGCGCCGTGAAAGTTTTCGGCGTGGCCAGCAGCGTTGCATTCGACCCGCCCCCTTGCTTGCAGCCAGCGGAGTTCGCCCGGGATGTGCCGCACGCGATATTCGAGATCGTACTGGCCGCAGGACTCGATGGCGGCCGCGAGACCCGCTGCGACGGCTGGCCGGTCCGCCTCCAGAACCGCTACGAGATAAGCGGCGGATGGCAGGCCCTTGGCCGCTGCGTCCACCTCGAGCGAGAACATCCCGGCGGTGAATTCATCCGCGGACAATAGATCGGTGGCGAGGTCCCAGGTCCAGGTCCCGATCAAACCCGCGGAAAGGGCGGAACTCAGTCGCGCCTGGCTGTCGCGCAGCGCCACCTCACCCAGCTTGCGGGCATGGATGTCCAGGAGGAAGGCGGCCAGCCCTTCCGCCGTGGGAAAAAGCCGGATGTCCAGCCAGCGTTCGTCGACGGGAGAAGAAGCCTCGAAGGCGGCCGGCGCGCGCTCGCGCATCACCCGGCGGTATCGCGCCTCCACGGGCGTCCCGAGCAGGTGGGGAAAGACGTCCCAGATCGGGCGCCCCAGCACCTCCTCGCGCGAGTGGGAGAAAAGCGTCTGGCAGCGGTCATTGATGAAGGTAAAGCACCACTCCGCATCCAGCGCGAAGCACGCCTCCGTCATTCCCTGCATGATCTCCGCTAGACGGCGGTCCGTCACATGCAGGAGCCGCTCGCTTTCCCGCAACGCCACTTCCGTGTTGCGCCGGTCGGTGATATCGCGAGCCACCTTCGAAGCGCCGATGATTTTGCCCAGCGCGTCTTTGATCGGAGAGACCGTCACCGATACCTCCAGCAATGAACCATCCTTCCTCGAGCGCACGGTTTCGAAGTGTTCAACCCGCTCCCCGCGCCGGATTCGGGTCAGGATTTGCTCTTCGTCTTCCAGCCGGCTGGGCGGGATGAGCACCGTGATGGATTGGCCAATCATCTCGCTGGCCGCGTAGCCGAACATGCGTTCCGCGCCGCGGTTCCAGCTCGTCACGTCTCCTCTAAGATCCTTGCCGACGATCGCGTCCGAGGATGATTCGACGATGGCCGCAAGCAAGGCGGAAGCTTCATCCGCGCGCTGGCGTTCCGTGCCGTCGCGCAGGATAACCGTGTCGATCTTCTGGCCGGCCACTTCAACGCGGGCGATCGAGGCCTCGATCGGAAATTCCTCGCCATCGGCGCGCAGTCCCTTGAGCGCGGCCGCCGCTGAGACCCCTTCGAAGATTTCGCCGTAGCTAGCATTTTCAGCGAAACGCCCGGGGATCAGCCGGTCGAGCGATTGGCCGAGCGCATCCGCTGCCGGGATGCGAAACATGCGCTCGGCCGCCTGATTGAAAAGAATGATGTTGCGCCACGGGTCAACACTGACGATTGCGTCCATCGCGGAGCCCACGATGCCGGCGATGCGCTGCTCACTTTCCTGGAGCGCGCGTTCCACCCGGGCGCGCAACCGCACTCCGGCGTTGAGGAAAAACAAGCCAGCCGACAGGATGGTCAGGCTAAGAAATACGCCCAGGGGCAACAGCAAAAACGTGGCTGCCGACACAGTGCTGGAAGCGCTCTGGCGCTCCTTCAGGAGCACGTATTCAGCTGCCTGCATGGCCTCGAGCAAGCTGGACATCCGCGCGGAAAGGGCGATGCCAGTTCCAGTCGCGAGTAAATCCGAAGCGGCCTCCCGGCCCTGTTGCCGCCGTACTTGAATGGTGCGTTCGCCAAAGGCCATCCGCCGCGGGATGAGCGGTTCGAGGCTGTTCAGGCGCCGCCGCTGGCGGCTGTTATCATCCGTCAGCCGGCGGAGGGCCGCGAGGTCGTTAGTCACCCCAGCGCTGGTCGCCTGACGCGGCTCGAGCAGCCGTGGGTCGCCCGTGATCAGGAAACCGCGCTGGCCGCTTTCGAGTGCCGCCAGGCCCGAGGATACCCTTTCAATCACCTTGAGCACTTCCTGCGAGCGGTCAACCCACCCCGCGCTTTGCAGGAGACGGCTGGTGAAGCTGTAGGAGAGACCGTTCGCGATCAATAGGACGACGGCAGCGAGAATAAAACCGGCGGTTGTCGCCCGGTCCAACGCCCAGACCAGGGCGCCTTGCCGCTGCAGCAGCGCCAGCAGGCCCGTCGCGAGCAACCCAAAAGCCGCCGCCGAGTGGATCGCCATGCCGGCGTAGTCCCACCAATGAGAGTAGAGCAAGGCGGCGGCGGCGTACCCGGCCAGGGCCAGACTGGCAACCCCGCCAAGGGTGACCGCCAACGCCGCCACCATGGGAAGGCGCAAGTCCCACGTCATCTTCCTGGCATACAGTGAGGTGCTGCTGCCCGCGAGCACCAGGCAGAACGCCGTCGCCGGCGACATCCGGTCCACGCGCAGCGAATCGCCGATAGGCGGCAGGTCGCGGAAAAGCCAGTGATCGAAGCCGGGATTCCAACCGAACGCGTATTCGCCCAACGTCAGGACGCCGAATACCGCCACCAAGAGGGAGATGGCGGTCGCGACCAAGTCCATGGCGCCGCGCCGGCGCCGCGCGGAAAGGATGGCCACCGCCAAACCGCTGCCCATTAAAGCCAGCGCCGTATTCGGCTTCATCGTGATGTAGCCGGGCACGATGCTGACCAAGCGCTCCACGCTCAGCGCCCAACCGGTCAGCCCCATCAGACCACAGGCCGCCGCGCCACCGCTGGCCGCCAGCGCCAGAAGGGTGCATCGAGATACCGTTTGGGAAGGGGAGACGCTCATCGACCGAATCGATTGCGAGCGATCTCTTTACCTGGCGGAAAAACAACTCGCGTTGAGAGCCTATCTTGTCCTAATTCAAAAGCGATGGGGTCAACACCCTATGTCCCCGGTCCATACATACCCCAGGGTCCGCTCCAAAGCGCGTATCCATTTCTCGGCACTGGACAGAGAAGGCCTGCCATCTGCCGTTAGCTGGCAACTAGAGAACGGTACACGATCGCAACGCAAGCACAGCCAGCAATCACAAGTACGCTACTTGCTTTAAAGCGTTGCATGACGGCGAAAGCCAGCACAGCTAACGCCGCCGCAAACCAATCGAACTGACCCGGCTGTGGGAATACCACGTGGAGGCCGAACCAGACCGCGAGGTTGAGCACCACGCCAACCACCGCGGCCGTGATCGTGGAGAGAACCGCACTGAGCCGTTCCTGCCGGCGGAGTTGTTCGAGGTGGGGAGCGCCCAGGAAGACCCAGAGGAAGCAGGGGACGAAAGTGGTCCACGTCGTCATGGCCGCGCCCAGCGTCGCCGCGAGCAGCGGCGACAGCCCGCCCGGATGATGCCAGCCGCCGATGAAGCCGACGAACTGGAGCACCATGATGAGCGGTCCTGGCGTCGTCTCGGCCAGACCGAGACCGTCGAGCATCTCACCGGGAGCCAGCCAGCCATAGGTCGCGACGGCTTGTTGCGAAACGTAGGGCAAAACCGCATAGGCGCCGCCGAAGGTGACCAGGGCAGCCTTGCCGAAGAAAACGCCCTGACGGCAGAGGGTGCTTTGCCAGCCTAGCCAGACCCCCGCCAGCAGGACGGGCGTCCACCAGAGCGCGAGGCAGGCCAAAATAACCTGTCCCGACCCTTGCCAGGAGGGGGGTGCGGACAGAGGCAGATCCAGGAAGATCGGCTGGCCGGGTCTATCTTCGTTTGGCGCGGCTGTCTTGCCCGACACATGGCTCTTGCTCACCGGGAACTTCGTTCGGTCGACCCATGAGCCGATCCACCCGAACAAACCTGCTGCCATTACGATGACCGGGAAAGGCGCATGCAAGAAATAGATGGCGGCGAAGGCCAAGGCCGCCACGGTCCACATCATCCCATTCTGGAGCGCCTTGCCGCCGATCCGCAACACGGCGGAAGCGACGATCGCGATCACTGCCGGCTTCAACCCGTAGAAGACGGCCGCAATGACGGCCACCTTGCCATAGGCCATGTAAACGTAGCTGAGGCCCCAGAGGATGAAGGCCGAGGGCAGCACGAAAAGAGCGCCCGCAGCGATCCCGCCCCACGTGCGGTGCAGCAGCCAGCCGCAATAGATGGCCAGTTGCTGCGCCTCGGGTCCCGGCAGCAGCAGACAGAAATTCAAGCCATGGAGAAACCGCCCTTCGTCGATCCAACGCCGTCGCTCGACCAGTTCCTCGTGCATGATGGCAATTTGACCGGCCGGACCACCGAACGAGATAAAACCCAGCTTGATCCAAAAGCGGACCGCTTCGCCGAAGGTTGGATAGCGAGGCGCGGGGAGCCCGGACGGTGACGGTGCGGACTTGGTTTCCATCCAACGAAGGTTCCAGCTTTCGGTGCGGGCGCACTTGAAAAGCTCGAGCCGGGCCGCGGTGTCTTGGTCACCACTGGGGTATGAGCCTGCCCGCGAAGGTCGAAGCTTGTGACAGAATCGTCACAATTTCTCCTTAGTCTCTGCCCGCTTAAGTCGCTTTGAAAGGGGACGCCAGGCGGCTTTCACCTGCTGTCCGGCGCACCTGATACCAAACAAGCCTAACCCAACGAGAGACTGAACGTTACGCACCAGCACCGCGCGTCGCGGCCCTGAGACAGCGGCCCAGCGAACCGAATTTCTGAAAAAAGCAGGAAAAAATCTTGACTGAGTTAGTAGTGTTCAGCAATTCTCCGCGTTCAACCTACCAAATCCCAAGACCAAGTATGAAACATCTGTTCAAAATTCCCATCCACCCGACGGCGGTTGCCGCGGGTGCTTTGCTCGCCGCCAGCCTCCTGCAGGCTCCAGCCGTTCGCGCCGCGGATCCCTATGACGCGAACCTGGAAAGCCGCGTGGAGGCTCTGGAAAAAGAGCTGAATATCATGGAAGGCGATTCCAAGGGCAAAAACGTTGAAAGCACTGACGTGCCGACGTTTGTCCGCGCGTCCGGCAACGTGCAACAACTCGTCTTCAGCGGTGAGCTGCGTTTCCGCAACGAATACGGCGTGACCGACAACCAGACGGCACCGAACAACACGCAGTCCGATGCCAACCGCTTTCGTTTCCGGCTGTTTGCCGATTACAAGCTCAACGACAACTTCTTCGCTGGAGCCGCCGTCCAGACGGCGGTGGCATCCGACAGCGGCAATACCACCGTCTCGGAAGGCTTCGACAACTACTCGCTCTATCTCTGGCGTTTCTTTGTCGGCTGGCATACGAAGGATGACAGCCTCCGGTTCGTCGCCGGCAAGCAACCGAACCCGTTCTACGAGGAAACGGAGTTGCTCTGGGACGCGGACATCAGCCCGTACGGTTTGACCGAGCAAGTCAAGTTCACGGTCAGCCCGCAACTCGAGTTCAGCTTGATTGCCGGACAGTTCGTCTTTTACGACAATCCTGAGAACGCGTTGTACGACGGCAACAACACCACGGCGACGGGCACCAACGTGCCCGGTGGCGATAACAACACCGACGCTTACCTGGCCTACCAGCAGATCCTCGGTACCTTCAAGGTGACCAACGATCTGACGCTGTCCGCGGCCGGCGGCTATTTGTTCTATCCTGGCCACGGCGGCACGGGCTCGCCGACGATCGCCACGGGCACGACCATTCCTACCTCGTCGATCAATCCGTCCTCGGGTGCCGCCGGCACGGGCCGCGGCGCGGGCAACGGGCAGGGCCAGGCTGGCAACGTGTTGCAGAACAGCGCGGCGTTCAACTCAGCCAATTCCTCGCGTAACCTCTCCATCGGCACCTTTGACGGGGACGTGAAGTTCCCGCTCGGGCCGCTCAAGGTGAAGGTTTACGGCCAGGCCGCCTACAACTTCCAGGGCGGTGCGCGCGACTCGCAAGAGTACGGCCAGCCGGGGTTGGATGGCATCACCGACAAGATCGCGTTTTCGACGGGACTCACCCTCGGCTCGGACTATACGATCAAGAAGAAGGGTGACTACGTCTTCCTGGCCGAGTACCGGCAGGTGGGACTCGGCTCGGTGGATCCGAATCTCAATGACTCGGATTGGAACTTCAGCCGCCTGGGTTTCCGCGGCATCAAGCTGGCGGCCAGCTATGGGTTTTATCCCTGGTTGATCGGGAGCGTGACGAGCTTCTTGAGCGAGAATCTCGGCGACGAGAAGAACCTGAACATCGGTCTGGGTGACTACAATGCCAGCCAGGTTTACTTCTTCGACTTGACGGTGAAATTCTAACCAACCGGCCAGTTCGTTTCAGCTAACCCCCGCATCGTTTTCGAACGGTGCGGGGGTTTCTGTTTTTGGTTTAGTTACCAGCCATCCCGGGTGTCGGCCGAACCGTAAGAGTTCCCGGCGTACGGCGCCATCACTCGGCTGGCCCGGCAACCACGATTTCGTCGTATCTCTTCACGCGATAGACGACCATCGACAGCACCCAACTGCCCGCAAAGATCACGATGATCAAGTAGCCCAAGGTGCCGAAGTTATCGTTGAGACGGTGGATCACTTTCCAAAAGCCACCATCCAAATTAAACTGGTCGGCGATCAAGCCCGAGGCTTCGATGCCGCCGATCAGCAATGCGACCAGCACGGAAACCGCCGTGATCGTCATGTTGTAAAAAAGCTTCCGCATAGGATTTAGGAAAGCCCACCCATATGCGCCGAGCATCAAGATGCCGTCAGTCGTATCGACGAGGCACATCCCCGCGGTAAACAGGGCGGGAAACACGAGCACCGCCCAGACCGGCAAACCTTTGGAAGCTTCCGCCGCCGAGATACCCAGCAGAGCCACTTCCGTGGCCGTATCAAACCCCAGACCAAACAGGAACCCCAGCGGATACATGTGCCAACTTTGCCGGATGACGCTGAACAGCGGCCGAAAGATCCGCGCGAGCAAGCCGCCGCGCGCCAGGATCATGTTCATATCCTCCTCGGTATAGCGGCCACCGTGGCGCACGCGCCGGAAAGTTCGATAGGTGCCCACCAGGATGAAGATGTTCATGATCGCGATCATGAACAGGAAGAACGCGGATACGGTCGTGCCGACGATTCCGCCGATGGCCTTGAAGGCCGCCAGCCTGTCCTGCATGGCGCTCGCGGTGAGCGCCACCGCGACGGACGCGAGGATGACAATCGTCGAATGGCCCAGGGAGAAGAAAAAACCCACCGCCACCGGGCGCTTGCCCTCCTGCATCAGCTTGCGGGTGACGTTATCGATCGCCGCGATGTGGTCGGCATCCACCGCATGCCGCAGGCCAAAACCGTAAGCGAGCAAGGCGGTGCCCAACAGGACGGGGTGCGCGTGAAACGCCAGCAGCGCCCATCCCCAGGCAGCCAAGTTCGCGAGCGCCAGAACAAGATAGATGCCGATGACGGACGCACCCAGACTCAGGCTGAATCTCCCCTTGTCCGCGAAAATGCGAGCCAGCCTGGCATTCATAGGGACAAGTGATAAAGCACGGCGAATTCAGCCTCATTTCCACCGGCAAGATCTGCTCAGCCTGAGCGCCATCTGACCGGCGGAACCCGGTCTCAGGCGAATTGCGCGAGGCGGGCTTTGACCTTCAAAATCAAATGGTGGGTGAAGCAGACGGTGAGGCCGCGGGCGACGGTTTGGTTTTCCCTGGCTCGGTCTTCATGCTATCGGCGTGATCTTCCTGGGGTGGCCGGGAAAACTTCGGATCAGGCTTGGCCTCGCTGGCCACCGGAGCCGGAGTCTGGCTGGGCTTGGGCGAGGGGCTCGGACCAGGCGAAGGTTGCGGGGTCGCCTTGACGGTCGGAGACGGCGAAGCCTTGACCGGATCATCGGCGTACAAGGTTTGTGCCGCGAGGGTAACAATAGCCAGACCAAGGATCGGCAGGCGCATACCTCAAACTAACGTACCGTCCGCCGGAATGCACGCAGATTACCTGCGTCGCCGGCCGAAAATGCTGTCGCGCCGGGGTGCTATTCCCCTTATAAGATCGTGCGGGCCGCGCCCCGCTCTTCCTCCGCCAACCTGATGAACGCCGCCTGGGCCGTCGATTTTACCGTCATCTTCGGCTACCTGGCGCTCATTATGGGCATCGGCCTGTACATGGGCCGGCGGGAGGACAGCCTGCATGATTTCGCACTCGGAGGCCGCAAAATTCCCTGGTGGGCTGTCCTGGCCTCGCTCATCGCCGCCGAGACCAGCGCCGGTACCTTCCTGGGGACGCCCGGCGAGGGCTATGCCACGCGCAGCTACCTCTATCTACAACTCGCGCTCGGGACGATCCTGGCTCGCGTCATCGTCAGTTTCATTTTCCTCCAGCCGTACTACCGCCTGAACGTCTACTCGATCTACGAGTACCTGACGGTGCGCTTTGGCACCGGCTCCAAGAACGCCGCCAGCGCCGTGTTCCTTATCAGCCGGGTACTGGCCTCGGGCGCGCGCATTTACGTGGCGGCCATCGCCCTCGTGCTCTCGTACGAACTCTTCGCCGGCCGGGCGCTCGATCCGACGGTGCCGGCGGACGCGCACCGCATGCTGCTGATTTACGTCCTGGCGAGCGTGGCTGTCGTGGTGCTAACCGCCATCTACACGACCTTGGGCGGGATCAAGGCGGTGATTTGGACGGATTTCATCCAGGCTTCGATCATGATGGGCAGCGCCATTCTCGCGCTGGGCATCCTCTATTGCTCCATCCCCGGCGGCTGGCCAACGATCCGCGCGGACCTGCACGCGGCGCACCCGCTGAGCCAGTTTTTCGCCACGGGACTCGATCCGGCGAAGCACGGTTGGCAGCAGTGGAAAGGCATGTTCGAGAGCGAGTACACGATCTTCGCGGGCCTCATCGGCAGCACGTTCGTGACGATGTCCACGCACGGCACCGATCAGGACATGGTCCAGCGCATGTTGACCGCGCCCGACGTGCGCCGCAGCCGGCGTTCGCTCATTCTTTCCGGGCTGGCCGATCTGCCGATCGCCTTCGTCTTCCTCAGCGTGGGCGTGCTGCTCTTCTCCTATTATCACGCGCGGCCGGACCCCGGTCTGCCCAAGGCCACCAACGAGATTTTCTGCTACTTCATCCTGCACCGGCTGCCGGCCGGCGTGCGCGGTTTGCTCCTGGCGGGGATCTTTGCCACCACGATGGGGTCGCTCAGCACGGCGCTCAACGCGCTGGCGACGAGTTTCACGCGCGACTGGTACCTGCCCTACGTGCGTCCGGCGGCCACGGAGGGGGAGTCGCTCAAGGCGGTGCGTTGGGCGACGGTTTGCTTTGCGGTGCTGATGGTGGGGGTGTCTTCCGCGGTGTCGTTCCTGGTCATTCAAAAGGCGGCGCATCCGGCGGAAGGCAACCTGCGCATCATCCCGATCATTCTGGGGATCTTCGGGTATACCTACGGCTCGCTCCTGGGCATCTTTTTCGTGGGTATGTTGACGAAACGCCGCGGCTGCGACGCCGGTAACTGGCTGGGCATGCTGGTGGGGTTCGTGGTGGTGGCGATCTTGAGCGGCCTGCCCAATAACGTGCTGCGCATCTTTGGCGGGCAGCCGTATGCCCAGCCGGGCTGGCTGCCGGTGGTGGAGTTTCCCTGGTGGATTTTCTTCGGCACGATCACGACGTTCCTGGTGGCCGTCTGTTTTCCGTCCCCGGCACCGGCAGCGCGCCCCGAGTGAGAAAAGCGAAGATTTCGATTGAAGCGGGGGAGGGGCGCGGACAAAGTAAGCGTTCCCGTGGCTGAGATTCGGCTGCGTCTGGAGCCTTAGCTCAATTGGTTAGAGCGCCGCCCTGTCACGGCGGAGGTTGCGGGTTCGAGCCCCGTAGGCTCCGGAGCTGCGTTCAGGGTTTGGCGGATGCGGCGGGCACGGGCCAATCCTTCCAGGAGTCCGGGACGTGATCCAACGGCGGGGGTGGCGTCCAGGCTTTGCCGACTTCGGCGAGCCGGGCCACCACGTTGTTGTCCATCAGACCGTCCCGGTTTGGGGCGCAGTTGAGCTGGAAAACAATGTTGCGCTGGTTCAACGGGATGAGCTTCTCGTGCACGATCCAATCGACCGAACGCAGCGTCACCGTGGGATAGCTCGTCCGCCAGAACCAGGTCGGCTGGAGCGTGTCTCCGGCCACTGCCGGCCAATCCAACCCCGCTGGCAACGCCATCTTGGCGCGCAGTTCGATGTGCGGCACGTCGGCATGCGTACGCTCGGGCGTGTGGTTCAAGACGAGGCAGTTCGGCTGCAAGGATTTGATGTGGTAGTAAATCTCCGCGTACGGGACGTCGGTGAAGCTTGGGCTCTCGTGCCAGTTGTTGTTCCAGCCGTCGAAGACGATGTAGAGGATCGGGCCGTACTGCGTGAGCAGTTCGGTCAGTTCGTTCTTGATCAGGTCGATCTTTTCGCGCGAAACGCCGCCGTGTTTTGCGTCGGCGATCCCCGCCGTGCGATCCCGAATGGAGTAGTAGAAGCCGGGTTGAATGCCCTGCCGGCGGAAGGCGTCCACGAATTCGCGCACCACGTCGCGCTTGCAGCCCTGGGCCACGGTGTAATCGGAGTATTTGCTCGGCCATAAACAGAAGCCGTCATGGTGTTTGGTGGTCAGGATGGCGAACCGCATGCCCGCGCTCTTGGCGGCGGTGGCCCACTGGTTGCAGTCCAGCTTGGTGGGATTAAATAGCGCGGGGCTGAGGTCGTCGGCCGTGCCGAGGATGCCGTCCTTGCCCTGGTGCGGCGGCGCATGGTCGGGCTGGAGGTGGTCTCGCGGGTCCAGGAACGTCGTGGGAGAGAAGTGGATGAACATGCCGAAGCGCAGGTTCACGAGGTCCAGTTGCAATTCGTTGAGGGGTCTGGGTTGTTCCGGCGGCACGGCGGCCGCGGCCGGGATCGAGCACACCGCGAGGCAGGCGGCAACGAGGTTCAGGAGGGACTTCATAAGATGGGGAACTGCGGAAAACGGAGCGATGAAAACAAAGAGGCTCCAACGTGGCAAGCACGGGCGCACTAGCCGCCAAAAACGAGGCGAGCCCTAGCGGTCGGTACTCGTCACGGGCGGGGCGTGCAGGGCGCCATTCAAAAACGTGTCAAAATCCTGGCGGAACTTTTCGCGGCAGGTTTTGCGCAGATATATCATGTGGCCGGAGTCGTAAAAGGTAAGCGCAATATTGGAACTGATCGCCGGATCGAGATACATCTGGTGCACGATATGTTCCGCCCCGAAATAGGGTGTGGCCAAGTCGTAGTAACCGCAGCAGACCCAGACTTTCAAGTACGGGTTGCGGATCATGGCCTTGCGCAGATCTTCGGCCACATCCAGATAGGAATTCACGTCCGGATATTTCCAGGGTTCGACATCAACCAGGACGTTGTAAGGCAAGTCGCTTTCGTATTTTAGCTCGCGGCGCACATAGTCGTTGAAGGTGGCGGTAAAGGGGCCGTTCACGGCTTCGTCGCTGGGATCGAAATCGCCATCGCTCGTGCCGGGTTTGTAGCGAATGCCGGTATAGCGAGCGTCGAAACGCCCGATATTGCGGTTTTTATCCTTGAGCAGGTCCTGAAAGAATTGGTTGTCGGTTTCACGTAAATCCTGCTGCTTCCATTGGGTGGCGGGCAGGCCGGTGAAACGCGCGAGGGTGTCCGCCACCTTCGTGCGCTGCTCCGGTGGCATGGCGTCGCCGTGATCGAGGGCCAGCAGGTAGTCGTTGGCGGCGAATTGCTCGGCGCCTTTGAGAACCTCGGGCAGGGGTTGCGCTTGCAGATCGGCCGGGAGGCGTTTGTGGTACCAGGCTGCCGCGGTGTAGGTGGGCAAGAAGGTAGTGAAGGGCGCATTGTTGCCGGAGCCGAAGTCGTATTGCTCGAAATTGAGCACGCTGGAAACGAGCACGATGCCGTTGACATAGATGCCGTGCTTGTCCTGCAGGTAATCGCTCAGGCCGGCCGCCCGCGTCGTGCCGTAACTCTCGCCGACGATGAATTTCGGCGACGACCAGCGGGAATTATGGCTTAGGTAAAGCCGGATAAACTCGCCAACCTCGGCGATATCCTCCTTGTACCCGTGGAATTGATTGGCACCTTCGCCGGCGGCGGCGCGGCTGTAACCCGTGGAAACGGGGTCGATGAAGACAAGATCGGTCGCGTCCAGCCAGGTCGTTTCATTGTCGACGAGCTTATAGGGCGGAGGCAGCGCCTCGCCTTCATCGGTGAGTTGCACGCGGCGCGGCCCGAGGGCGCCCAGGTGCAACCAGACCGACGACGAACCGGGGCCGCCGTTGAAGGAGAACGTCACGGGCCGGGTGGCGGCATCGGGGGCGGGGTCGAGCGTATAAGCGACGAAGAAGACCAGCGCTTTGGGCTTGCCACTGAGCGGATCGGGCGTCTCATCCTTGTCATCGCCCTTGGGCTTGTTTTCCCTGGGCTCGGCGGTGTCACGCAGGGTTATATAGCCGGCGGTGGTTTTGTACTTGAGCACCCGGCCGCCGGGCAGGGTAATGGAATGGTCGGTCACGACCGGGGGTGGCGGTTCCTTGTCCTTTTCCTTATCCTTTTTCGCGGTGTCGGCGGGCTTGTCTTTAGGCGACGGCTCGGGTGTCGGTTCGGCGGCGAAGGCCCCGGAGGCCAGGCAGACGGTGCAGGCGAGGGAGACAAGCAGGCGTTTCATGTTCAAGATGGTGGCAGATGAAAGTGGCGAATTTTTTCTATGAAGCGAACGAATGTTTTCTGGCGTGGCCTGGTCGTGTTGGGGGCGGCGGTGCTTTTGCTCGGCTCCAGCGGTTTCGCCGATCCCACGCCGCACAAGAAGAAGCATCCGGCGGCGGACACGGACGATGATGGCTCCGACGCCACGCCGACGCCCAGCCCTGCCGCCAAAAAATCGGCGCATCACCACGCGAAGCCGGCCGAGGCCGACGACAGCCAACCCACGCCCGCGGCTTCTGCGACGCCGACAAAGAGTGAGACGGAGGCTGGTTTTCACAAAGATACGGCGGGAGGTTCGGGCAGCACGCCAGAGCACCCGCCCGCACCGGCGGCCACGTCGTCAATCGAAACTAGCGAACTGCGTGACTTCGATGCCTTGCCGGCGGCAGTCCGGCAACTGTTGAACAGCGGGCTCGATCTGACCCGCCGCAACCTGACCTACACCTACGGTTCGGCCGACCCCGCGAACGGCGGCCTGGATTGCTCCGGCACCATTTACTACCTCCTCAAGGCAGCCGGCTTCGAAGATGTGCCGCGTTCGGCCAGCGAGCAGTATGCCTGGGTGCGACGGCGATCCACGTTTTACGCGGTCTTGAGCAAAAAGGAGGATTCGTTCGAGTTGAACGAGTTGCGGCCCGGTGATCTGCTTTTTTGGACCGGGACGTATAACGTCGATCACGATCCGCCGGTCACGCACACGATGCTTTATCTTGGCCGGCGCAAGAAAGATGGCAAACCGCTCATGCTCGGCGCGAGCGATGGCCGGCCGTACGATGGCGAGAAGCGCAACGGCGTGAGCGTCTTCGACTTCAAACTGCCCGCCGCCCGCAGTGCCGACGCCGCGGACGCCGCCACGGCAGCGGCCCCGGATCACTCCCCGGATTTCGCGGGTTACGGACCGATTCCCGGCATGGCGGACCGCAACGAGGCGGCGAAGCGGCAGGCCGGCAACAAATAGGGACGGCTCTGCCAACTGTCCCCGGCCGACGCGCTGCTGCTGACCGCGATGTCCTCCCAGTCCAGGATGCGGCTCTGCTCCAACTTGCCTTGAGAAACCTGTGGATAGAACCAATCGGCAAACACACCAACCCCTTCAACCGCTGCCGCGCGCCGATCCCAAAGCGGTGCGACAGCCATAAAGTCTAGGCACCTCGATGTCTCTTGCTCTGACCTCGGCGTCCGCTACACTCGTCTCCCATGGCCACCATCGCTGACGTCGAAAGACTCGCTTTCGATCTCCCAGAGTCCGACCGCGCAGCGCTTGCGGCACATCTTCTTCGATCGCTCCCTTCCGTTCTCCACGACGACGACGAGGGCATTGCCGAGGCATTACGCCGAGACGCGGAGTTTGGCGCCGATCCTGACTTGGGCATCACGCTCGATCAACTCGATCAGCGGGTCCGGGACCGCCGCCGCTGATGCGACTCGTCCTGCATCCGAAGGTCCACTCTGATGTAGACGCGATCATGGATTATTACGACAGGGTCGCCAGCCAAGAGCTTGCCGACGACTTTTACGCCGAACTGCGGCAGTTGATTTCTTACGTGGCAGAGCAGCCCAACTCATTTTCCATCCGCCAGCGCGATCTTCGCCGCGTCAACCTCCATCGATTTCCTTACTATTTTTTGTTCCGCATCGTCGACAGCACAGTGCGCATCCTCGTTGTTCGACACCATCGGAGGCATCCTTCACTCGGCACTTCCCGTCGATGGGCCGGTGCCTGAAACGTGGTAAGCGTTTCAAGAGAATTCGGGGGGGCATCTCGGCCTCAATAGCCGCGCTCGATCTCCCATTTCTCCACCAGCGCGGCTGGGACCTCGCTCAGGAAGCGTGACGGCCGCTGGAACATATCGCCGTAGCCGGCGTTCAAGCGCATGTACGGATGGCTCAGGTACAACTCGTCTCGCGCCCGGGTCACCGCGACGTAGAACAAACGCCGCTCCTCCTCGATCGCCGCCGGCGATTCCAGCGACCGGCTGCTCGGGAAGGAACCCTCCGTCAGGTGGATAATGAACACCACCTTCCACTCGAGCCCTTTCGCCTGATGCACACTCGAAAGCGTCACCTGCTCGGCATCGCGGGCTTCGTTGGATGCGACCTCGGCTTGCGTCTCCAATGACGTCACCAGCGCGAGTTGCGTCAGAAACTCCGCCGGGTCGCTGTACTGCCGCGCGTAATTGGCCAGGACGTTGAGGTCTTCCCGCCGTGCCTCGTAGTTCGGGAACTTCGCTTTCGCATAATCCTCGTAGACCGCTTCCACGACGCTCTCGATCGCTCCCGCCGGCGCGATCAACTTCCCGCCCGGCGCGATCTCCTCCAGCGTATGCACGAACTGCGTCCACATCTTCTCGCTCTTGGCGCCGACCCGCGCCTCAGCGAAGGCGTCCGCGAACGAATTCACCGCCTCGCCCCCGGCCAGAGCGCGCTCGAATTGCGCCCACAGTTTGTCCGCCGCCACCCCGCCGATCCCCGGCAGTAGGCGCACGATGCGCTTGAACGCCACCTCGTCCCGATGGTTGGCGCCGAACTTCAGGAAGGACGCCACGTCCTTGATATGCGCCTGTTCGAAAAAGCGTAGGCCGCTCGTGATTTGGAACGGCACGCCGTGCCGGGTCAACTCGAGTTGCAGCTCCATCGAGTGAAAATGCGCCCGGTATAGCACCGCAATCTCGTTCAGCTCCATCCCTTCATCGCGCAACTCCAGAATGCGCTGCGTGACGAAGAGCGCCTGCTGGTTGCTGTCGTGGAGTTCGATGACCGCCGGCTTCATTTCCCGGGCGGGGCGCGCGGCGTGCAGGTTCTTCGGGAACTGCTGCACGTTGGCGGCGATGGCGGCATTGGCGACACCCAGGATCTCCGGGACGCTGCGGTAGTTGGTCTCGATCTTGTATGTGCGCGCCTTGGGATAGCGCTGGGGGAATTGCAGGATGTTCTGGCAATCCGCTCCGCGCCAGGAATAGATCGATTGTGCGTCGTCGCCGACGACCATGATGTTCTGATGCTGCGCGGCCAGCAGGTCGACGAACTCCGCCTGGATGTGGTTGGTATCCTGGTACTCGTCGACAAGCACGAACTCGAATTGGCGCTGGTAAATGTCGGCGACGTCGGCGTGCTCGCGCAGCAGCCGGACGGTCTTTTCGAGCAGATCGTCGAAGTCCATCGTGTTCGTGGCCTTCTTCTTGGCCTCGTAGCGGCGATGGACGTCCTGGATCTGGGCGGCCAGCGGCGAAAAGTAGGGGTACTTTTCAGCGATGACCTGCTCGGCCGTCTGATTGGTGTTGATCGCCATGCTGAAGATGTCCGCGACCACCTCCGGCTTCGGGAACCGCTTTTCCTTCGGGTTGATGCCCGCGCTGACAATGACGGTCTTCATCAAGTCTTCCTGGTCCTCGCGATCCATGATGGAAAATCCGCGCCGGAAGCCGATCGCCTCCGAATGGCGGCGCAGGATCTTGTTCCCGATCGAATGGAACGTGCCGCCCCAGATGCCGCCCGTGCTTTCGGGCACTAGCAACGAGACGCGTTCGAGCATTTCGCGGGCGGCCTTGTTGGTAAAGGTCAGCAAGAGGATGTTCGAGGCGTCGACCCCGTTTTCCAGCAGATACGCCACGCGATAGGTCAGCGTTCGCGTCTTGCCGCTACCCGCGCCGGCGATGACCAGCATCGGCCCGGGCGCGGCCTTGACCGCGGCGCATTGCTGGGGATTCAGCTCCTTTTCGTAATCGATCGGCGCATGCGTGGGCGCCATGGCGGGACGATGAAGCGTGTACGTGCGAGCCATGTGCCCGGCGAACATGCGCGCAGGCCGCCTGTCATTCAAGTTCCGTGGGCGTCACGCCGCGCGGACGCTGACCCGCAAGGGCGCGAACGGGCCGATTCGCATCTCCAGCGCATCTCCGTCCTGGATCGGCCCGACGCCCGCGGGGGTGCCGGTCAGGATCAGGTCACCGGGCAGCAGTGTGGTGCCCTGGCTGCAAAACGAGACGATTTCGGCCGCGCTGAAGATCATTTCGCCCGTCCGGCCGTTCTGCCGCAGGACGCCGTTCTGGTGCAGCGTGATGGACAAGTCGTCGGGTCCTACGCCGCTATAGACGAACGGTCCCACCGGCGTAAACGTGTCGAAGGATTTGGCGCGTGCGAACTGCTTCTCTGCGTCCTGGATATCGCGGTCGCTGATATCCATGCTGTTGAGGTAGCCGAAGATATAATCGTCCGCCTCAGCCAGCGTAACGTTCTTGGCCGTACGGCCGATCAGGATGGCCAGTTCCGCCTCGTAATCCACGGCATGCTGTGGGTAGGGCAATTCGATGACGCCACCGGGCGGCAGCAGGGAGGTCGGCGCCTTGAGCCAGGTCAACGGGCTGGTGGGCGCGACGGTCCCGCGTTCCTGGGCGTGCGCGTGGTAGTTGCGCCCCACCGCGATGATCTTGCTGGGCGCCACCGGAAGGCCGATGGTCAGGTCCGTCAGGGATAGTGTTTCGCCCCCGGCTGGATCGGTCCCCAGCCAGAACGGGCCGTTGAGCCGGCGCACCGACGGCGGCGCGCCCTCGCTCTCCAGACCGAGCACTTCGCCGAAAAAGTGCTCGCCAGCGGGAGTGTGGAAGGCGCCGAATGTTCGCATGTCTCTACAGTTGCATTCGCCGCGTGAAGAATCTACAACAGGCCGCATGCCGACCCGTCCCACGCTGCTTCCCGCCCTGGCCGCTTCCGCGGCCGTGATCCTTGGCTTGCTGCTGCCGGCGGCGGACGCCAGCGCGCAGGACATTCCCATCGGTGAGTTTGCGTCCCTGACCGGGAGCGAAGCGACTTTCGGCGTCAATTCGGATAATGGCGTGCAACTTGCCGCCGAGCAAATAAACAGCGCCGGCGGCGTGCTCGGCCGCAAGGTCAAACTCGTGGTAGAGGACGATCAGTCCAAGCCCAGCCAGTCTTCGTCGGCGGTGGAAAAGCTCATCTCGAGCGACAAAGTCGTGGCCGTGGTCGGTGAAATCGCCAGTTCCCGTTCACTCGAGGCGGCGCCAATCTGCCAGAACGCCAAGATTCCCATGGTCTCGCCCGGCTCCACCAATCCAACCGTGACGCAGACCGGGGACTACATCTTTCGCGTTTGTTTCATCGATCCGTTCCAGGGGACGGTGATGGCGAAATTTGCGCTCGATACGTTGCACGCGAAAAAGGTCGCCATTCTCTCGGACGTGACCAGCGATTATTCCAAGGGCCTGTCGCAGTACTTCAAGGAGTACTACAAGGCGCATGGCGGTGAGATCGTGCTGGAACGCTCCTACAGCGGCGGCGGCAAGGACAAGGATTTCCGCGCGCAATTGACCGCCATCAAGTCCGCGCAGCCGGATGCCGTCTTCGTACCGGGCTACTACACGGAGGTGGGACTGATCGGCAAACAGGCGCGCATCCTGGGCCTCAAGGTCCCGCTGCTGGGCGGCGACGGCTGGGATAGCCCCAAGCTGGGTGAAATCGCCGGCAGCGCGCTGGACGGCTGCTACTTTTCCACCCACTTCTCGCCCGCCGATCAGGCGCCGAAGGTGCAGGATTTCGTCAAGAGCTACACGGCGCAATTCAAGACCGCGCCCGACGGCATGGCCCCGCTGGGATATGACGCCATGATGATCCTGGCCGACGCGATCAAGCGGGCCGGTTCGACCGATGGCGATAAGATCCGCGAGGCGCTCACCCAGGTGAAGAACTACGACGCCGTGACCGGCAACATCACGATCGATGCAAACCGCAACGCCACGAAGTCCGCCGTCGTGCTCCAAGTGGAAGGCAAGGGGAACAAGTTTGTGACCAAGGTAGCACCGTAGCGCCAGGCACGAACGGTGCGGGCCACCGGCCGGCGGCACGGCACATTGGGGGACTCGAAGGGACGCATGAGCGGCACGTATTTTTTCCAACAACTCATCAACGGCCTGTCGCTCGGAGCGTTCTATGCGTTGATCGCCTTGGGCTACACGATGGTCTATGGCGTCTTGCGTTTTATCAATTTCGCCCATGGCGACGTCTTCATGCTCGGCGCCTTTGCCGGGTACTGGCTGACGCCGCGGATTATGCCGCACTTCACGGGCGGACTGGCTCCGGTCGGGGTCTGCCTGGTCATGCTGCTGGCGATGGCCGCCTGCGCCCTGCTGGGCATGCTCATCGAAAAACTGGCCTACCGGCCGCTGCGCAGCCGGCCGAAGCTCACGGTGCTGATCACCGCCATCGGCGTGTCCTTGTTGCTGGAATACGGCGGCCAGTTCGTGCTGGGGGCCGACCCCAAATCGTTCCCCGATTTGATCGAGGATAGCAATGTGGACTTCCTCGGGCTTTCCATGCAACGCAGTCAGATCATCGCGCTGGTGGTCACGGTGGTGTTGTTGCTCGGTTTGAGTTTCATCGTCAAGCGAACCAAGCTCGGGTTGGCAATGCGGGCGCTTTCCAACAATCCCACCGCGGCGGCCTTGATGGGCGTGAACCTGGACACCGTTATTTCGTTTACGTTCGGCCTCGGATCGGCCCTGGCGGGCGCGGCCGGCATCCTTTGGGCGATCTCCAATCCGTCCATCGACCCGTTGATGGGGGTGCAGCCGGGCATCAAGGCTTTCGTGGCGGCGGTGCTGGGAGGAATCGGCAATATTCCCGGCGCTGCCCTGGGAGGGCTGGTGATCGGGGTGGTTGAGACTTTCGTGGCCGGCTCGTCCTACTCCAATTACCGCGATGCCATTGCTTTTGCCGTCTTGATCGTCATTCTCCTGTTCAAACCTTCCGGTTTGCTCGGCAAGGCGCAGGTGGAAAAAGTCTAAACCTCTTGGATCGCCATGCGCCGCTACCTGACCTCCAAGAAACTCTGGCTGTTGGCCGCGCTCGTGGTCAGCGCGCTGATCTCGCATGTTTCTGGCGACATCAATGGCTACTATCTGCGGGTGATCCTGGTAATCGCGATCAACATCATCCTCGCGGTCAGCTTGAATCTCATCAACGGCTACACAGGCCAGTTTTCGCTCGGGCACGCCGGCTTCATGGCCATCGGCGCTTATGTGTCCGCCTACCTGACCAAGGAAAAAGCGGCTGGCCTGTTGCATCTGTTGGGCGGCGGCGGACTGGCGGTCAATACGATGTTCATTTTCGCCTTGGTCACGGGCGGGTTGGCGGCGGCGTTGGCCGGGTTCATCGTGGGCGTTCCCTCGCTGCGCTTGCGGGGCGATTATCTCGCGATCGTTACCTTGGGTTTCGGCGAGATTATCCGCGTGATCATCCAGAATACGGACGCGGTGGGAGGGGCCAGCGGTTACAATGATATCCCCGGCTACACCACCTTCTTCTGGGCTTATGGGCTGGCCGCGCTAACGATCTACATCGTGGTCAGCTTGATCGATTCCACCTATGGCCGCGGCTTTCTGACGGTGCGCGACGATGAAGTGGCGGCGGAGGCCATGGGGATCAACACGACGAGGTACAAAGTGGTGGCTTTCGTCGTCGGCGCGTTTTTTGCCGGGATCGCTGGCGGTCTTTACGCGCATACGGTCTCGTTCATTACGCCGGTTGGCTTCGACTTCCAGCGGTCTATTGAAATCGTCGTGATTGTCATCCTGGGCGGCATGGGCAACACCGCGGGCGTTGTGTTCGCGGCCGTGCTCCTGACCGTGCTGGGGGAATACTTGCGCTTTGTCGCCGGTTATACTTTCCTGCCCGATTGGATGCGCCGGATTGCCGCCAATCGCACCATCATTTACGCCCTAGTGCTGATCGCGTTGATGCTGCTGCGACCGCAAGGCCTTTTTGGCGGCTTGCGGGCGTTTGGCGGCCGCGCGAGCCGGCAAGTGCCGAAGGCTGCCTGAACAGGCATCACTGTAAAATGTCCGCGCTGCTCGAACTAAAACAATGCACCGTGCAGTTCGGCGGCCTGACGGCGGTGTCAGCGCTCGATCTGACCATCGGCGAGCAGGATCTGGTCGGGCTGATTGGGCCGAACGGCGCGGGCAAGACGACAATCTTCAACATCATCACGGGCGTCTACCAGCCAACCGACGGCTGCATTAACTTCGCCGGCCTACCGCTGGCCAGACTCAAGCCGAACAAGATCGCCGGGCGCGGCATCGCGCGCACGTTCCAGAACATCCGGTTGTTCGGTTCGCTCAGTGCGTTCGATAACGTTCGGGCGGCGTGTAATTTGCGGCTCAAACATGGGTTTACGCACGCGTTATTCCGGTCGCCCGCCTTTTATCGCGAGGAGGAAGCGGTGGCCGCCGAAGCCATGGAGTTACTGGAGATCTTCAGCCTGGGGCGTCTCCGGGATGTCTCCTGCCAGAGCCTTTGCTATGGGGACCAGCGCCGCCTCGAAATCGTGCGTGCCCTGGCGACCCGGCCCAAGTTGCTTTTGCTCGATGAACCCGCCGCGGGGATGAACCCGACTGAGAAGGACGAGTTGACGCGCCTGATCCGGTTCATCCACGAGAAGTTCAAAATCGCGGTGCTGCTGGTGGAGCACGATATGAAAGTGGTCATGGGCATGTGCGAACGCGTTTTCGTTTTGGATCACGGCGTGAAGATTGCCGAAGGCTCGCCGGCCGAGATCACGCACAATCCGAAGGTGATCGAAGCCTATCTCGGCCAGGAACCGGCGGAGGCGAGCCATGCTTGAGCTGAAGGACGTCCAGGTGAGCTACGGCTCCATCGCTGCGTTGCATGGGATTTCATTGCAAGTGCCGCAGGGCAGTATCGTGACATTGATCGGCGCGAACGGCGCGGGTAAATCGACGACCTTGAGAGCCATCTCCGGGTTAGCCAAAACGGGGGCGGGCTCGATCACGTACGCGGGCGAAGACATCACGAACCTGCCGCCGCACCAGATCGTGGGCCGAGGCATCTCGCATGTGCCGGAGGGGCGAATGGTTTTCGTTAATCTGACGGTGCTGGAAAACCTGCGCATGGGGGCTTACCGGCTGCCGCGTGGCGACGCGCGTTGGCAGAAGGACCTCGATTATGTTTACGCGATTTTCCCGCGGTTGAAAGAACGCGAGCGGCAAGCAGCCGGGACGCTTTCGGGCGGCGAGCAGCAGATGCTGGCGATCGGCCGGGCGCTGACGGGCGCGCCGAAGTGTTTGATGCTGGATGAGCCTTCGCTCGGCATCGCGCCGATGCTGGTGAAAACAATTTTCGAGAAGATCGCCGAGATCAACAAGGAACTCGGCATGACGATTTTGTTGGTGGAGCAGAACGCGAATCTGGCGCTGCAAGTTTCCAGCTACGGGTATGTGCTGGAGACTGGCAAGATTATCCTGCAAGACACGTCGTCCGCGCTGAAGCAGAACGCGCAGGTTCGCAAGGCGTATCTGGGGACGTGACCTGGGCGTCTAAAAGCGTTGCAACCAGGACGGCGTGGCGTACTTCGTTGCGGCGAGATGCGTGCCACCGGCCTCTTCGGCCGGCGTGTACGAGCGCGTTTCCCATTCGCCGCTGAACGCCGCCGGCAGCGCGATGGCCAGCCGGTTGCGCCAATCCGCCGCCACCGTTGGCGGGGCCTGCACGCTGCCCTGATGCAACAGGCCGCGCCGGGTCCGGCGCTGGGCTGCGCCGCTGGCCTTGCGGCCGGCGATCATCAGGTCGTGCGCAACCGGGTGCTCGAAACAATAATCGCCCGCCTGCGCTGCCGGTCCGGCCTGAGCCCGATGGCCGGCGGTCTGGCCAAACCCGCTGGCGGCCAGCGCGTCCGCCAGGACGCCATGGATCAACTCGTAAGAGCGCGAAGGTTCGCCCCACGCAGCGAGGGCGTGGCGCGGAACCACCAGCGAATACGTAAAATCGTTCCCATGTTCGACGATGCCGCCGCCGGTCCAGCGACGCACCAGCTCCCATTCCCCGACTGGCACCGCTGCCAGATCGGTGAAATATCCGAACGAGATCGCCGGCCGCGACCAACGGTAGATCCGCAGCACCGGAGAGTCCCCGAGCCGTTCCAGCAGGCTTTCGTCCATCGCCATGTTGAAAGCGGCCTGGTGCGGCTGCGGGTCGTCGATGACTTCCAGCCGCGTGAAAAGGCGTTGCGAGGCATCGTCCACCCGCGCCGGGGATTTGTCTTTTGCTAAGGGCGGATTGGACACAGAGTGCGAAGCCTTCGAATTATGAAATGGCTCGCGCCAGCCAAAATCAACCTTTCTCTGCGCGTCCTCGGCCGTCGTGCCGATGGCTTCCACGAGATCGAAACGTGCATGGTGCCTTTGACGTTGGCGGATGAGCTGGAAGTCGAGCTGGTAAGGGCGAATTCCGGTGTGGACGAGCGTGTCGTGTTGACGTGTAGCGATCCATCGTTGCCCAACGGGCCGGAGAATCTCGCTTACCGCGCCGCCAGCCTGTTCCTGGAACGGCACAGCGCAGGCGATCAGTGCGTCCGGCTGACGTTAACCAAGCACGTGCCGCACGGCGCCGGACTGGGCGGTGGGAGCAGCGATGCCGCCACGGTGCTGCTGGCACTGAATGAACTTTCGGGCGTGCGCGCGGCACCCGGCGAGCTGGCGTCGCTGGCGGCGGAGCTTGGTTCGGATGTCCCGTTTTTTATCTACCAGAGCCCCGCCATTTGCCGGGGCAGGGGGGAACAAGTCGAGCCGCTATCGATGGCCGAAGCGCTGCCTCTGCTCTTGCTCAAGCCGCCCTTTCCGGTCCCGACACCTTGGGCGTATAGCCGCTGGCGCGACGCGCTGGAACTGCCTGGCGTCAGCTACGTCGCGCAGGAGTTCCCCTGGGGTACGCTGGTGAACGATCTGGAGCGCCCCGTTTTCGAGAAATACCTTCCGCTCGCCGCGATGAAAATGTGGTTACTGGCCCAGCCGGAAGTAGCCGGCGCCCTGCTCTCGGGTTCGGGCTCAACGGTGCTGGCCCTCCTCCGCGATGACCCGAAGGAGGGTAAGCATTTGGAAGCTCGGGCCAAGGCGTATTGCGGCAGCGGTTGTTGGACGTGCCTCTGTGCGACCGCCGCGCCTACCAAATCTGCACGCGCTGATCTTCCGGACGCACCATCGGGCTCCCCGCCGGGATATTGAAAGCCTTCTGGAACTCCGGCAGGTTGCTCAAGGGGCCGTCGACGCGGTATTGCGGCGGCGAGTGAGGATCCGTGTTGAGCCGGAGCCGCAGCATTTCCTCGCGCATGTTCGTCCGCCAGATCTGCCCAAAGCTCAGGAAAAAACGCTGTTCCGGCGTCAGATCGTCGATTTTCTTGGCCCGCGCATCGGGGCCCTGCCGGTCCAGAGCTTTCTCCAGTGCGGCGTACGCAATCTTCGTCCCGCCGAGGTCGGCGATGTTTTCGCCTTCAGTTAGCTGGCCGTTGACGTGCGCGCCCGGCAGCGGCTCGTAAGCATTGAACTGGGCGACGATCTTTTCGCCCCGTTCCTGAAAGCGTTTGGCGTCTAAAAACTTCCACCAATTGCGCAAGTTGCCCTGGGCATCGTACTGGCGCCCCTGGTCGTCGAAGCCATGCGTCATTTCATGGCCGATCACCACCCCGATGCCGCCATAATTGACGGCATCATCGGCGGCCGCGCTAAAGAACGGCGGCTGCAAAATACCGGCCGGGAACACGATCTCGTTGCGTTCCGGGCTGTAATACGCGTTGACGGTGGGCGGCGTCATGCCCCACTCGGTCTTATCCACCGGCTGGCCGAGCTTGGCCAGGATGCGCTTCTCCTCAAACGTGTTCGCCGCCAGGACGTTGTCCACGTAAGGCTGCTGCTTGATTTCGAGCGCGCCGTAATCCCGCCATTTGTCCGGGTAGCCGATCTTGACGGCCATGGCATCCAGTTTGGCGACGGCGAGTTCCCGGGTTTCCGGGCTCATCCAGTCCAGGGTGGCGAGCTTCTCGCGCAGCGCCGCCTTCAGGTCACTGACCATGGCGAGCGAGCGCGCCTTGGCGTCCGGTGTAAAAGCCTTCTGCACGTAGAGCTGGCCGAGGTCCTCGCCCAAGGCGAGATCCGTCGCAGCCAGAATGCGTTTCCACCGGGGGCGGATGACGGTCGCGCCTGTCAGCGTGCGGCCAAAGAAGGCGAAATTCTCGTCGACGAAGACCTTGCTCAGGCATGGGGCGGTTCCGTGGATGAGCTGCCAACGCAGGTACGTCTGCCAATGTTCCAGCGGTTCGGTGGCGGCGAGTTGCGCGGCGCGGGTCAAGAACTCCGGTTGTTGAATATCCAGATCGCCGGGATTCGCGACGCCCAAGCCGGTGAAGAAGGCGGTCCAGTCGAAACCCGGGGCCGACTGCGCGAAGGCCACCGGCGACATCTTGTGGTAGTTCGCTTCCGGCAATCGCAGTTCGACTTTCGTTTTGCTCGCCTGGGCGAGTTCCGTCTCGAAGGCGACCACCACGCCCGCGTTCGCGGCCGCCACCGGTGGCGTGTCCCCGAGGAGGGTAAACATCTTGGCCACATGCGCCTGGTATTGCGCGAGCAAGCTCTTCGATTGTTCGTCCGTCTTGAGGTAATAATCCCGGTCCGGCAAACCGAGCCCGCCTTGCTTGACGCGCATGATGTTAGCGCCCGAGTTCTTTTCGTCGGGTTCGACCTCGAAACCCAGCATGACGTTCTGGCCTAGCATTTGCAGGTGGGCCACCTCGCCGGCGAGATCCTTCCGATCGTGCAAGGCCGCAATGCGCGCGAACTCCGGCTCCAGCGGTTTGACGCCGTTTGCTTCAATACCGGCCTCATCCATGCCGCTTGCGTAGAAATCGCCGACCTTCTGCGTCATTGACGTATTGGCGCCACCGGACGGGCCGGTGACGGCGGCCGCGCAATTGTCCAGGATCGCGTGCAGGATCGCCTTGTTGCGCTCGTCGAGCTCGTTGAAGGAACCCCAACTGGTATATTCCGGCGGAATGGGGTTGTTCTTGAGCCAGTCCCCGTCGGCGTAATGGAAGAAGTCGTCGCCGGGCTTGACGCTGGGATCGAAGTTGGCGGGATCGAGGGGTGGGGGAGTCTTGATGATCGGATCGGCGGCCCGCGAGAGGGGTTGCGAGCAGAAGAGGGCCAGAGCGGCAGCGGTGAGCAAGCGGTGATCGAGAGCCATGGCGCTACTTAAGCTGCTTTTTGCGCTGGCGCCAGATTACCGGGGACAAATGCCGGGTTAGCTATTGCTCGGATTGCTCTCCGCGCAAAAAGCTGCGGCTAGTTCGTCCAGAGAACCCACTCGCCCGATGCCAGCAGGCACCGCCAGGATGGCTGGGCCACGCGGAGCAGCGTCCATTGCTCGCGGTTACAGATGCCGCGGCAAGGACCGCCTGCGGCGGTAAGTTGTTCCACGTCGGACAGCGGCACTTCCTCGAGCGGGCGGCGCAAGTTCGCGTAGAACAGGACGAACTCGGGCGTGTCGAAACCGCGTTCGGCCTCCGAGCAAATCAGCACGCGATCCTGCGCCTGAGCCGTCCGGCCCAGCTCGCGCGCGGCGGCCAGCAGGTCCGGGCGGGCGGGCGCAGGCTTAAAGTATTGGTAGGCGGCACCCGGCATGGTACTGGCGAGCACGGCCGGCAGCAGCCAGCGGCGCGCCAGCAGTGGCAGGCGCTTGGATAAGTGTTGGAGACAGTGAACCAGCAGCAAGGCGAGCAGCGGCGTAATGACGACCAGATAGCGTTCCGAGCGGTAGACCAGGCACGCGGTAATACCGCCGAAAATGACGCAGACGAGTCCCAATTCGCCAATTAAGCGGTGGCGCCGGCCGTCCAGGAGAGCCGCGACCACCGCGAGCGGTGCGAGCAATCCCATCAGCATCCAGTCGCGAATCAGCCAACCCCAATAGAGCCAGGGGCGAATGCCGACATCGGTGGGATCGTGGGCGCGCAGGAACATCGTCGTCTGTTCATAGCCGGCCAGGAAAAGCAGCGCGTGATCCTCGCGCAGCCACTTGATTAACCACCAGCTCAGCGCGCCGAGAGTCGCCACCGCCAGAGCCGCCGGCAGATGGTAGCGCCAGCGCGCGGGGCTGGCCGCACTTTGGCAATTGGCGGTGGCGCGGGTGGCGAGCCAGCGGTTTGCCACCCGCAGGATGATCCAGGCCGCGAGGCCGTAAGGCGCTTTTTGCCAAGCGCCGAGCACGCTGGTCAAGGCAGCAAACCACCACCAGCGCGCGTCTCGCCGCCGAGCTAGTTGGCAGCCGGCCAGAGTCAGCGTCAGCAGCAGTGCCGCGCCGCCGTCCAAGAGGGCGAGGCGCGAGTAGTGGATCAGGTAACCGCAGCCTGCCAAAGCGAGCACCGTCCAGACTCTCGCCGCACGGTTCTCTCCTTCCGGGTCGCAGACTTGCGCCAGCCAGGCCGCCGCCCACAGGCACCCGGCGCCAGCCAGCAGCGTGGGGAGCCGGACCGCCAGCTCCGGATGCGTGGGTAGGAGGCGCAGCAGCAGCGCGCAGAGCCAGAATTGGAGCGGCGGCTTTTTGACGCTGGGGGCGAAGTTGAGAGTGACTGTCCAAGGATCTCCGCGAACCACCATTTCGCGGGCCCGATTGGCGGTTAGCAATTCGTCATGATGCCAGAGCGTGCCGGAACCGATCTTGGGCAGCAGTACAAGCACGAACAGCAGCATAGCCACCCAGGTAAACCGGGGCGGGCCGGCTGCGGCACCACGCGAAATCGCGAACGGAGCAGGGGATTGAGCAGGGGGAGCTTCCATGCCGCCGGCAGAACGCTGCGGAATCAGTCGTTGGCGGGCCAGCGATAAACCGGCGCGCCGGTGAGTGGCAGCCGCCACCAGCCGTCCTTGGCCGGGAACGCAGCCGGCTGGCCGAAGCGAGCCGCCGCCAGTTCCACCGTGAATGCCCCGTCGACCGGGTAAGGCCGCAGGACCCAATCGGCGCCTTCCCGGTGGACGAACACGCCGCCATCCGTGCGAATGCTGCCGAAGTCCACCACCGGGGCGCTGCCATTTGCCGGCGCCGCGCCACGCGTCTCCGGCTGGAGCGGCGTGAAAGAGACGGCGCCGTCAGTGGCGACGTGGAGTGTCCCGATGATGTGCCGGTGCATGGCGTCCGCCGGCCCGAGCAGATCCACTCGCGCGCCCGCCTGATGATAGAGGCCGATGGTCCAACGATAATCGCCTGGAGCAATGTTGGGCGGAGCGCGAATCTCCCAGGGCCCGTCCTGCACAGTTTGCCCTGGCCGCCAGCGGGACGTTGGCGCCGGCAGCGGGTGATCCTGCTGCCAAGCGATGTCGTCGTCCGCGGGATGGGCGCCGGCCGGGACGAAATGCACGAAGCAGAGCAGGTTCTCCTGGAGAGTTTGTTCGACGGTCCAAGCGTAAGAAACGCGAAACAGGCGTGGTTTGAGCGGCGTGAATCCCGTCACCGCTGGCCGGATGCGGATGCCGCGGGGTTCTTCCCGGTCCAGGGCGGAACGGGCGTTGACGAACACGCTATCGGCCGTCTTCGCCAGATCGCAGACAATGCCTTGGCGGAGGATCGTGCCGGCGGTGAGGCCGTCCCCGCGGGCGAGCCAGCCGTTGGGCGGGAGCGTGAACTCGTCGCTTACGGCCAGCGGCTGCTTGTCGCCATTGGCCCAGACCGTCAGGCCGTCATCGTAGCGTACCCGAACCTGGGACCAGCCGGCGTTGGCGCGAACCGTCGCCGAGGCGTCCAGCCAGCGGTCGCCGAATCGGTAGTCGATCGCCACGGGTTGGGCGAGAGCCGAACGCGCGGTTAGCGGCGGCAGCAAGTGCGACTCCAGCCAGCCAGGCGCTGGCTCATGCCATTGTTCCCCGCCCAAAAAGCCTTCATGGCCATAGGCGGCTTCCTGCATCCGGTACTGATCGAGCAAACCCAGCAGTTCCCGCGTGGAGTCCGGCCCGTGCGGCCACCAGCGTTCGTAATAGCCCATGCCGTGATTGAGTTGCAGCGGGTGGATCTTGAGCAAATCGAAGTCTGCGAGCAGCGGGGCGGTCGTCCCCTGGGCGTCCGGCCAGCCCTGGCCGAACTGCGCCTCGACGCCGTCCAGGTCGCCGCTCCAGCGCCAATGTTGGTTGCCCTCCCCGAAGACGGGGCCGCCGTGCAGTTCGCGTTCGTATGCCCAGAGCGCGCGGTGGGCCTCCCACGTTTCCTGGAAGCGCCCCGCGCCCGGCTGCTCCACCGCGAAATCCACGTGGAACCAGGGCGGCACCGCGCTGTCTACGTCGATGAAGCTGGCTTTTGTGCCGTACCGCCGCAGGATCTCCGGCCCCTGGGTTTTCGCCAGCGCAACCACTTGCGCGGGCCGGACGGCGAAACTCTGGATTTTGGTCGAGGGATTAAACCAGGCCGGGACCCTAACGCCACCTCCCGCGAGCGCGATGTTGCGGGCGTTGAAACCGGGCGTGTTCGGGTAGTAATCCGAGTAATTTTCGTGCAGCGCCAGCAGGATGCCGTCTTGCTTGGCCTCCCGGACCAACGCCGCCAGAGCGGCATCGCCGCCGAGCGCCGCGTTGGCGGGAACGTGCTGGGGCAACTCGTTGTCATAGCCGCCGAATTGCCAGCAGTGGATGAGGGCCACAGCCGGGCTCAGCCCGCTGGCGGCCCAGGTTCGCAGTTGCGTCTGGATTCCCGCGAAAGTACCGCCCCAGATATCCAGCAACACGCGTCCCGCCAGTTCCGTGCGGTAGGCGGAGGGCGCCGCGGGAAGATTGGGGAACGTCTCGTCCAGATGCCAAGCCGCCGTGTAGATGAGCCGCTCCTGCAAGAGATTGCGGCGGCCGTCCATTAAGGGATCGTAGAGCGCGCGAGTGCCGTCGTGGCTGGAGGCCTGGGAGCGCGTCCAATCGAGAAACGAGCCGGCAAAGAGATTTTGCTCCGGCAAAAACTCGATGGGCTGGGAGTAATAGGGCACGTTGATGCTGCGGCGGCGCATCACGGGTCCCCAGCCGCCCCCGGCCAGTGCGCGGACGACCGGCTGATCACAGGCCACGTCGAGGACCAGGCTCTTGCCTTGCAGTGCTGCCCTCACGCTGACCGTCGCAGTCCGTCCGCCGATCGTGTAGGTCCGCGTTAATTTCGCGGTCGATTCTCCGTCGACTGCGGGCGGTCCCGCGGCCAGGGCGCAGCCGGTTGGCGTGGCGGCTGCCGTCCAGTCCAGCGAGGTCTGAGTGCCCAGGGGCAGCTCGACCGGTGAGTCGCCCGCCATGGCGGCATGCAGCACGAGGTCACCCAATAACGATGTTGCGGCGTGCGAGACTGGTTCCCAGTCGTATTCCAGGCTCCCGTCCGGCCCTTGGTAGCGCAGCACCGCTTTCTCACCGGTCACGCTGACGGTCGTCCGGTCCGGAAACCCGGAGAGCGGCGCCACGCTGCCGTTCTGGCGCGAAATCAGCCGGCTCAAGTCGAGCGCCGGCGGCTCGGGCCGGTGGACCTCGTGCGCCGTCAGACCGGGGATTTCCAGGCGACGTTCGCCCCAGAGGGAGAAGTCGAAGCTGGCGTCGTCGCGGGGCCCGGGATCGGTTTCAAAACGGATGGTTGCCGTCGTGTCAGCCAGAGCGCTCAAATCGACCTCAAACGGTTGCCAAGCGGCGTCCGTGCGGTTGGTCTCAAAGCGTTTCTGGCCGTTGACAAAGATGCGATAGGTCACCCCGTCCGATTTTCCCACGGCACTCAAGCGCAAGGCCGTCGCCCCCTGTAGCGTGATGCGCGCGACTCGCGGTGGCAAGGCGACCGTGAATTCCTGGAAGGTAACGCCGGTTTTGCCGCGCCAGGGACAATGCATGAGCCAGGCTTCCCGCCCGTTTTGGACGCCGGCCGGCTGGCAAGCCGCACCTGTCGGACTATCCAAGCCGCCGATCCAGCCCGCCGGCAAATCCACCGCGGGCTCGCCCCGCAATTGATAACCGACCCGATAGAGTCCAAGCTCATCGAAGGCTAGCTCCGCCTGATCGGGAACGATGACCAAACCTGCCCGCGCTGGCCAACTGAAACTCAGGCTTAGCCCGATTGCCAGTATTCGCAGGACGTGCACGGGAGCATCTTTACGCACCGCGAGACGAAAGGCACAGAGCAAAGAAAAGCGGCCGACGCTCCGCCGGCCCGTTTAGCCGGATGGCGCCGGCGCAAAAACTTGTAACTTTTTGCGGAAATGTTCTTTTCCGGGGCGTTTGCGCCCTTTTATGTAGGTGAGCGCCGCTCAGCAAATTATAAACAGCAGATCAACCATGAAAACACCTTCCAACTCCATCATTTCGCTCCGTTCCGTCCGGCTAGCCACCGCTTTGCTGACGGCGGTCGTCTTTGGCCTGATCTCGCCGGGTGCGGCGCTGCACGCGCAAAGCACCGCGGAGCCGGTGGCAACGGTTGCCATTGCCAAGGCGGTTGTCTACACATCCGGCGATACCTACGCTGAATTCACGTTGAACCTGGATGCCGCGGCGACGTCCGATCTTACCCTCGTCTATTCCCTCAAGGGAACGGCGGTCAACGGCAGTGACTACGACTTCCTCAAAGGCACGAAGAAGATCAAGGCCGGCAAGACCAGCGCCAACATCAAGATCGTTCCCATGAGCGACCTCAATGGCGCGGCCAAGAGGGGGGTCAAGCTTGTCCTCGAATCCGGCAGCGGTTACACGGTGGGCTCGCCAGCCAGCGGCAAAGTGCAGATCGAGCAGGGCCACTTGATTATCCTGCCATAATTTAAGCCGCCCCTAGTCGGCGCCTCCGAATCTCACTGCGTGGCGGAGTAAACCGCGAAGGCGCCCACCACATCAGGGCGAGCATGAGGGTCGACAGATGCACGAAACCTAACACGAGCACCTTGATCGAGGTCCGGACCGGGCCTTCGCCGTACAAGTGGCGGAAAGCCATAAAGGGGTAAGCCAGGGGCAGCAGGAGGCTGAAATTCAACGCCGTTTGCAGCACCCAACCGAGCGGGGCCCTCTGGGGCCGTTCGGATTCAACGCCAAACACAGCCCCAAAGCCAGGCAAATTCCCGAGGTTCGCCGTCCTGGCGGGCTGAATCGGTTTGACCACGGGCGCCGCCGAGATAATCTCGCGGGGATACGTACTAGAGAGCGATGAAACCTCCCGGTTCTACTGCCAGGCCGTTCGAGCAGAAGCTGGCCCGGGCGATAGAGAGTTCCCGGTCCCTTCTGTGCGTGGGGTTGGATCCCGACCCAGATTTGCTGCCGGAGCAGTTTCCCCGTGATTCAGCCGGGGTGTTTGCGTTTAATAAGGCGATGATCGACGCCACGGCCGCTTGGGCGGCCGCGTACAAACCGCAGATTGCCTATTATTCCGCTTTCGGTTGGGAGCAAGCGCTCCTGGACACATTGCGTTATCTGCGTCAAACGTGTCCCGGCAAGCTGACGATTTTGGACGCAAAACGCGGCGACATGGCGAACACCGCCCGCATGTATGCGTGCGAGGCTTTCGACCGGTATGACGCTGACGCCGTGACGGTCAACCCTTTCCTCGGCGGCGACTCGCTGATGCCATTCCTGGAACGGCCCGACCGTGGGGCGGTGATCCTGGCGCACACTTCGAATGCGTCTGCCGGCGAGTTCCAGGACCTGGTCACGGCGGGCGAAACCATCTCGGAGCGGGTGGCGCGTCTCGCCACGACGAAGTGGAACGGCAATCGCAATGTGATGCTCGTGGTCGGTGCCACGGATGCGGTTGCCGCGCGCCGGATCCGAGAGGTGGCCGGCGATGAATGTCACTTCCTGGTGCCGGGCATCGGAGCGCAAGGCGGGAGTCTGGAGGAAATTTTACCGGCGGCAAAGAACAGCCGGGGGCGAGGCCTGCTGATCAATGCCTCGCGCTCGATTACTTTCGCTTCGCGAGGCGCGGATTTTGTCGAGGCAGCCGCCCTGGAAGCAGAGCGTCTTGCCACCGCCATGAACGGCATTCTGAACCCTGAATTCGAAATGCTGGCGACTTCCAATTTGCCCCAGCCGACGGCCAGGTGAGTTAATGGCGTCCGAACAGAAATCATCATTTTTGCCACACCCAGTGCGAAATATTTCCTGCCCACTCCTGGTGCTCTGGTTTGCATGTCTCTCGGCGCAAGCACAGGACATCACCAAATTTCAGGCCAAACAGCCCAATGGGGTCGTCAGGTATACTGAGCCGATCTTATCTCCAGACAAAGCCCTTGGCGATAACCTGGTCTTTAATCCGACGGTCATCCAGGTGGGTGACCGATTGGCCATGATTTATCGGCGGAATACCAATGGTCCGACGGAGTCGCGATTCCAATTGGCCTTTAGCGATGACGGTAGAACCTTTGTGCCGGACGCCGCCAACAATCCCGTGATGGTCCCGGATAGCCCGTTCGATCATAACGGTTGCGAAGACCCGCGCCTGGATCGATTCGATGGGGTCTACTACCTGACGTACGTGGGCAACATGGGCAATGACTACGACTCACAATGCCTCGCCACTTCCACCGACCTCAGGCATTGGGAGAAGAAAGGTGTCATCCTGACGCCCAAGGGCTGGAATAAAAACCAGGTGAAAGCCGCTGTCATCGTACCGGAGAAAACCGGCGGCAAATACGTCATGTATTTCGCTGGCCAAACTCAGGCCTGGCAACCCTCTCTTGGTTTTGCCGTTTCCAGTGATCTACTGCATTGGACTCAGCCGTTGGATCATTCCATCATGAGTGCGCGGGCGGACCATTTCGATAGCCTTGGCGTTGAACCCGGGCCGAGCCCCATTGTGCTGCCGGAGGGCATCCTGCTTATCTATAACGGTTGGAACCCCGCCCATGTCCATAAGACCGGCTGGGTCTTGTTCTCCAAGGAAGATCCGAGCAAGATTCTAAAACGTTGCGAGACGCCTTTTATCGAGCCGCAGTTCAAATACGAGATGGACGGTCGCCACGTTTTTACTTTCACGGAAGGCGCTGCGTTCTTTAAGGGTCTCTGGCGATTTTACTACGGGGCCGCTGACGAGTGCATCGGCTTGGCGGAAGTCGACGATATTGAGACACTGCTAAAGAGCGTTCCTTGAAGTCGGTCGTCGGCGAAGGCTTCTTTCAATTGGTGGCACTCAGACGCCGGTAATCGTCCGGGGTATCCACATCTTGCGCGGCGGAGGGCATCGCTACCGCGACAGTTTTCCCGGCGTGGCGCAGGAGCAGCGCGCGGGCGCCTTCCTGGCCCTGCAACGCCGCCAGCTCGGCAAAGAGCGCGCGCCCGATTACGGCCGGTACGCCGAGGATGCCGTTGTAAGCAGCGGCGGCGATGGGCCGGTGCGGCGGATCCCAGGCCGCCAGCAAAGCTGCCACGTCGCCGGGTTGGACGGCGGGTTGGTCCGCCAGCATGACGACCACGCCTGCCGCGGCGGGCGCGAGGTCGGACAGGCGGGCGAGCCCCGCGCGTAACGAGCCGCTCATGCCTTGCTCCCACTGCGGATTCAAAACGCGCTCGACCGGCAGATCAGCGATTTCAGTCTCGCAGCGGGCGTGGTCCGCGCCGAGCACCACGATGACGGGCCGCGCGGCGGTCGCCAGGGCGACCTGGCAGGCGTGGCGCAGGAGCGTCGCACCGCCAAACCGCAAAAGTTGCTTGGCTTGCCCCATCCGCCGGGACGCGCCGGCGGCCAGCAGGATCAAACCGACTTCGGGCGCAAGAGCCTGTGCCTCCATCACTTGGCCCGGTTACTGGGTATTGATTGGCGCCGAACGCGAGCGCAGTTTTCCGGCGCTTCGGCCGGTCAAACTCGCCTGCATTTCCGCCAGGATGGACAGGGCGATTTGCTCTGGAATTTCGGAACCCAGATCGAGGCCAGCCGGCGCGTGCAGGGCGGACAGTTCCTCGTCCGAGAAGGTGGTCCCTTCTTCGGCCAGTTCCTGGAGGATGCGCTCCGTGCGTTTGCGCGGGCCGAGCATCCCGACGTATGCCACCCGATGCGGCAGCACGAATGCGAGCGCCTCCCGGTCCGTCTCGTAATGGTGGTTCATGATGACCACGGCGGTTTCGGGGCCGAGGCGCACCCGCCCGGTCATTTGCGCGGGTCGACCGCTGATGAGGGCATTCGCCTCCGGAAAGGTGGCGGGCGTAATGCGACGGCGGTCGACGATGGTAATGTGATGGCCCAGCTCGCGCGCGATGCGCACCAGTGGCGGAACATCCGGCCCGGCGCCGAACACGACCAGCGGCACCGGAGGCGCGATGCACTCGACAAAAACGTCCATGGGACCTTCCTGCCCCGTCAACATCTCGCGGCGCGGGTAGGGGCCGGCGGAGGTGGCCAGAGCTCCGAGGTCCAGTCGCGCATGCACCGGCAGGCCAGCTTGAACGAGAGTTATCATAGGAGTTGCCCGTCCCGTCTTCAGCACCTCCTGAACGATTTCCGCCAGCGCCCAATCCGTCCCCGGCGGCACCGGCTCGAGCAGGATTTCAATGCGGCCCCCGCAACCGAGGCCACTGCCGAAAACCAGGTCTTCTTCTTTCGAGGTATCGTAGAGCGCGAGATCACTTAAACCGGACGCCATCACCTGCTGGCCGCGGCAAATAATGTCCTCCTCCAGGCAGCCGCCACTGACGGAGCCGGCCATGCGCCCCGCTTCCCCGATGAGCATCCGGGCCCCGGGCCGGCGGTAACTCGATCCTTCGACGCCGACCACGGTCGCCAGCGCGAACGGAACATCCGGCGCCGCCTGTCGGGCAGCGACGATAGCCAGTAGTTCCTTCATTCTGCCCCAGCCATCAAGCGGCGGCCATTGCCAGCAGAATCTTGTCCGGGGTCATCGGCAGACTGCGAAGACGTGCGCCGGTGGCATGGTAGATCGCGTTCCCAATGGCCGCGCTCAGGCCGGTATTGCCGATCTCGCCCACGCCGCGTGCGCCTAGAGGATTAAAGCTGTAGTCGGGCGGTCCGACGAACGTCACGTCAATGTCGGGTACATCGGCATTGACCGGCACATGGTACGTGCCGAGATCGTGCGTGATCCAACGTCCGCTGCCGCGATCGAGAATGCTGTGCTCAGTCAAGGCCGCGCCGATGGCGAAGGCCGCGCCGCCATAGATCTGGCTGCGCGCGGTTTTCAGGTTGAGCGGCTGACCGATGTGCATGGCCGTCACGATGCGGCTCACGCGCGCCTCGCACGTCAGCTTGTGTACCCGTACCTCCGTAAAATAGGCCCCGAACGATTGGTAAGCCGTCGTCTCCGGCTGGAAAAACCAGCGCTGTTCCTTCATTTTCTGCTCCGCCTTCGGATTGACGCTTTCCATCGCCTCTACCGCGCCTTGACCACCCCGCTGCAGGATTGCGACGTACGTCTCGCTGCTGCCGCTCGCCGACTTCCGCCGCAAGCCGCCGTCCACGGCGACTACATCGTCCAGTTTTAACCCCTTGAGAGGTGAGCCGTCCTGCTCATCCGCCAGCTTGAGAAGGGCCTCGAGCGCCGACCGGGACGCCTCCTGGGCGGCCGGCATGATGGAAGCCGCCGATTGGCTGCCGCCCGAGACCGGCCCTTCCGGGAACTTGGACTCACCGATGCGCACCTTGACCTTCTCGATCGGCAACGCCAGCTCCTGCGCCACCATCTGCGCGAGGATCGTGTAAGTGCCGGTCCCAAGGTCCTGCGTGGCGCACTGGACTTCGGCGGTACCGTTGGCCAGGATGCGGACGCGCGCCTTGGCTTGCGACCGCTGGGCCGGGTAAGTGGCGGTCGCCATGCCCCAGCCGACCAGCCAATCTCCATCCACGGTGGACCCGGGCAGCGGATTGCGCTTGTTCCAGCCGAATTTCTCGCTGCCCACCCGGTAGCACTCCTCCAGGCTACACGAGGAGTAAGGATGATCGGTGAACGGGTTCTTGAGCGTCAGATTCTTGAGCCGCAGAGCCACGGGATCGATCTGGAGCTTAACGGCCAGCTCGTCCATCGCGGTTTCAAGCGCGTGGACGCCTGGAGAATCGCCCGGAGCGCGCATGAAGGTGGGCGCGTTCAGGTTCAGCGGGTAAACCTGGTGATCGATCTCCCGGTTCTCGCAGGCGTAAAGCGTGTGGGTGGAAGCGTGGCCGGTGCCTTCGATGAACTCTCCCACCGTGCTGTTGCTCGTCTTCGAAAAATGGCGCATCGCCGTCAGCTTGCCGTCGTGATCGGCGCCGAGTTGCAGGTGCTGCTCGGTCATGGGCCGGTAGCCGTTCGAGGTGAACATGTTCTCCCGTTCCATCACGTACTTGATCGGGCGCTTGAGTTCACGCGCGATGGCTGCGGTCACCAGCATGTACATCCACGCCGACCCTTTGCAGCCGAAGCCGCCCCCGAGGAAATGGCTGACGACCTGCACGTCGTCATCGGAAATGCCCAGGCTTTTCGCCAGGAAGTTGCGGGTGCCGTATACCCACTGGGAAGGCGTGTAAAAGGTCAGGTGATCGGCGTCCCACTTCGCGACTACGGCGTGCGGTTCCATGGGGTTGTGATGCATGAACGGCGTCTCATAGACCGCCTCGTGCTTCACCACGCTCGCGTCCCAGGCCGTGGCAGGGTCCTTGACGCCAGTCGCCGTTTTCTCCTGGTGCGTTTTCTCGCCGTTGACCTTCGGCGGCGTCTTCAATTTGGAAGCTTCCTGCGTGGTCACCGCCGGCTCGGGCGTATAGTGGACTTGGACCAGCGTGGATGCCAGGCGCGCCTGTTCGTAGGTCTCCGCGATCACATAGGCGACGTCCTGCCCGCAGTATTCCACATCCGTGCCGGCCAGCGGAAAGAACGTCTCATTGACGATCATGCCCGCGGAGCGTTCTTCTTTGGGCGGATGGACGGTCGGGAAATTGCCCGCAACATAGGTCTTGATGACGCCGGGACATTTATCCGCGGCCGCGGAGTCGATCGAGAGAATCTTGCCGCAGCCGATCGAACTTTTGACGACGAAAGCCCAGGCCATCCCCGGAAAACTGTAGTCGGAGGTGTAGTCGGCTTTACCCGTGACTTTCGCCGCGCCGTCGACGCGGCTCACGGCTTGGCCGATCAAAGAAGTAGGTTCGGAGGTCATACGATCGCTTGAGCTTGGAGGAGCGCCCGGACGACCGTGCGCTTGAGCAATTCGACTTTGAACTGAGTTTCAGTCTTGGGCGTGGCTCCGGCGCCGATATCGGCCACGGCGGCATGGAACGCGTCGATGGCCGCGGGTTTCCCCCGCAAAGCGGCTTCCACCTGTGGGAAGCGCCATGGGACCGTCCCGACGCCTCCAGCCGTCACGCGCGCGTCGCGGACGTTGGCTCCGTCCAGATCGAGGGCGACGGCGGCGGAGACCACCGCGAACTGGTAGGAGGCACGGTCGCGAATCTTGACGTAGGCCGAACGCGCGGCGAACGGCGTCGCAGCCTCGATCGAGGTGATGACCTCGTCCGGCGTGATGGTCCAGAAGGTCAGGTCCTCTTTCGGCACTCGGTAAAAATCGGCGAGTTTGAGCACGCGCTCACCCTTGGCGCCCTGCACGCGCACTGAGGCGTCCAGCGCCAAGAGCGCGACGGCAAAATCCGACGGGTGCGGCGCAGCGCTGTGGGGCGTCACGCCGAAGATCGCGTCGAAACGGCTGGGACCGTCCTGGAGTGTGGGGTCGGGGTTGCGATAGGAAACACTGCGTGGCCGCTGCAGCAGATTGCCGCCAAGGCTGGCCATATTGCGGATTTGCGGGGACGCGCTCAAGAGCAGGGCCTGCGCGACGACCGGGTAATTCTTGGTCACGTCCGGATGGCTCCCGGCGTCGCTCATGCGCGTGAGCGAGCCCAGCTTCAGGCCAGCAGACGTGGCTTCGATCCCGCGGCAGGCCAGGCCGTTCAAATCGACCAACCGCTCCGCCGGCACTGCCCCGAGCTTCCAGAGGTCGATCAACGTGGTGCCACCTGCGATGAACGCGGTTTGCGGCTGGGCGCCGGCGGTAATAGCCGACGTGAGATCACGCGGGCTCGTGTAGGTAAAGGCTTTCATACGCTGGCGGCGCCTGCCGCTTTCTTAATGGCGTCGAGGATGTTGGGGTAAGCGGCGCAACGGCAGATGTTGCCGGACATCCATTCCCGGATTTCGCCGTCGGACTTGGTATGGCCTTCCTTGATACAGGCGACCGACGACATGATCTGACCGGGGGTGCAGAAGCCGCATTGAAAGCCGTCGCATTCGACGAACGCCGCCTGCACGGGGTGCAACTCGTCGCCCTTGGCCAGGCCTTCGATCGTGGTGATCTCCTTGCCCTGCGCCATGACGGCCAGCGTCAGGCAGGAGAGCACCCGTTGGCCATCGATGTGGACGGTGCAGGCGCCGCAAGTGCCATGATCGCAGCCTTTCTTGGTGCCGGTCAGCCGGAGGCGATCACGCAGAGCGTCCAGCAAAGTGACGCAAGGCTCGGCCCGCAGCTGGTGGGGCTGGCCATTGATGCGGAGGTCGAGATCGATGACTGCCGCGCCAGTGGCATCGGTGGCAGCCGGGGCGGGACTCTCCGCCGCAGGCGACTCGGCGGCTGGAGCTGCGACAAGGTGCGGCGTGGCCAGCACCGCGCCGAAGAGGCCGCCGGCCCGCCGGAGAAACTCCCTGCGGCTGGAGCCTGCCAGGTCACCGCCTGGGGAATTGGGATTTTTGGGCTGATCCATGAATTACTTGGACTCGGATTCGGTTGGGGTTACCTCGCTGGATTCAGCGCCGGGCCAAATGGCTGATTAAGCGGCAGGCAGGCCAGATCGCGGTTTGTGGTGACCCTAACGGGATTCGAACCCGTGTTCATGGCTTGAAAGGCCATTGTCCTAACCACTGGACGATAGGGTCTGGCGAGCGCAACGCCGCGTGGGCGTAACGGATCGCCAGCATCCGCGAAGTTGCCCGGGCTGGCAAGGTGCAAATCGGATGCCAAACATTGCCTGATGTTCACCCGCCTGAGCCGGGCAAGAATCCCCCGGCTGCCAGGAGCAAATCCGCTGTACGCAGGGCGGCGCCAGCGTGGCCTGCCAGGACAGCAGCGGCGGCGGCGGCTTGGGCGGCGGCGGCGGCGGGGTCGGCCAGGAGACGGGCGCAGGCTTCGGCCAGCGCGGCGGCGTCTTGGACCTGGATCGCGCCTCGCACTGTCAACAAGCGGGCGGCGAGCGCACCGAAGTTGTCCATGTGCGGGCCGAAGATGACCGGTTTGCCGGCCGCGATCGCCTCCATCGGGTTCTGGCCGCCGTGGGCCGTCAGGCTTTTGCCGATGAAGACCAGCGTCGCCAACGGATACCAATCCCGGAGTTCACCGGTGGTGTCGAGGAGCAAGACATCGGGTTTCGCGGCCGGCGGAGGTAGCGCGTCCGAGCGGGAGACGAGGCGTAGATCGAGCGCTGCCAGCTCTGTGCGGATGTCGCCGGCGCGTTCCGCGTGGCGTGGCGCGATGATCAGGAACAGGTCGGGGAAGCGAGCCCGGAGTTGCAGGAGAACGGCGGAGGCAATGCGTTCCTCGCCCGGATGGGTGCTCCCCGCCAGCAGGATGGGGGAGGAAGGCGAGATGCCCAATTCGCTCAGATAGGCACAGAAGGCGGCGGTCCTGTCCCCGGCGGGAGTTGCGGGGGCTGACGGATCGAACTTCACGCTGCCGGTGCAACGCAGGCGGTCGGGGGGACGCCCAGGACTTGCCAGCGGGCAATGTCCACCAGTTCCGGCACGCAAACGAGATCAAGCAGCCGCATCACCGGTCGGGCCACAAACGAGAACTGGCGCCAGCGCTGTTCCGAGCGCGGCGAGAGGCGGGCATTGACCAGCGAGACGGGCAAGCCGCGCCGCCGGGCTTCCCAAAGCAGATTGGGCCACAGGCCGCCGTCGACGATGATCACGCTGCTCGGGCGCAGTGTGTCGAACGCACGCCGCACAAACCCAGGGCCGTCGATCGGCGTGTAAACGACCTCGATGCCGGCATCGGCGCGCGTCTGCGCCAAGGCGAAGCCGGTCGTCGTGGTGGTGGACAGAATCAGGCGGATTCCCGGACAGCGCGCGCGCAGAGCGTCGATTAGTTTTAGCGCGACGAACATTTCGCCGACGCTGACGGCCTGGATCCACGGACGGGGCGGACCCTTGGCCAAACAGTGGCGCAGCGCGGGCGAGTAGCGTCCGAAGCGCTGACCGAAGCCGGCGCGATAGTTCCCGCGCCGCACCATCCGCCGCAGATATGTGGGCAGCAGCAGGATGAAAACGAACGGGAAAAGAAGATTATAAAGCCAGCGCAGCAAGGCGGAAAAAGGGTGACTGGAGGCTTGGCGACAGGTCGAGGGGCAGAGGGCGACAAATCGCTCTCCAAACAATTCCGTGACTGTCTGGATGACGCCGCCCCGATGGTTCGCTCATGCAGGGTCCGGCAGTGATCCTTGGGCAGCCCCGACCTTGCGTAGGAACAAAATCTCCGTGCTACCGTAGCGTTTTTGGCGGGTGAGATCCCAACGCAGCGGGTCGATCACAATTTGATCCCGGGGCGATTTCTCCAAAATCAGAAGCCCGTCCTGCTCGAGCGTGTTTTGCAAGGAAATCGAAAGCGTCAGTTGCTGGGCGTAAGCGATCGGCTGATCGCGCGTGGTGTAAGGAGGGTCGGCGAAGATCAGGTCGAAGCCTTCCGCTGCTTCCAGGCGCTCCCGGTGCGAGAGGAACGTAAAGACGTCCCGCGAGACGATGCTGGCGGCGGCGGACATTAGCCGCGTCTTTTCCAGGTTGCGCCGGATGCCGTCGGCGGCGGCGCGATCCTGTTCCACAAAGGTGACTGAGCGCGCGCCCCGGCTCAATGCCTCGATCCCGAAGGCGCCCGTACCGGCAAAAAGGTCCAGCACGCGCGCCTCGGGCACAAGTTCGGCCAGGCTGGAGAAAATGGCGCCCCGGACCTGATCCATGGTCGGGCGCACTTGCCCGTGGCGGGGAGTAAGCAGGGGAATTCCCCCGGCGACGCCGGCGATTACGCGCATGGGATCATCAGGTGTTGTTGGCGGGTGTGTCCGCGGGCGGCTCGGAGTTGTCTTTGTGCTTGGGGTTTTTCTTGTTTCCGTTTTTGGGTTTCGGCGCCAGGAGGTTTCCGAACAGGCTTTGCATTGGCCCGGCCAGCGCGCGGTCGAAGAGATCGGTCGAGGGCTTGGCCAACGGCCCTGTGACGGTGAAATCAAGGTAGCGGCAGTCGGGGGAATCATCCCCGCAAGCGGTAAAGTTCGTTTCGACGAATTGCGGCAGTTGATGGCTCACGGCCTGATCGATGATCAGCCTGCCATGAATATCGAGCCGGTCCTCGTCGGTCAGGTATTGGCCATGAGCGATGATCTGGAAATCGCGCGATTGCAGGATGAGCGGCTCGATGTCGAGGGTGGTGCCGTGTAGCTGACACGTTACCTCGGCTTTGCGGAACTCCAGATGACTGAGATCCTCGATGCGCAGTGCTCCGCCGACAGCCTGCAACAACGGCAGATTCTTGAGGTGCGTGTCGACTAGTTGAAAATGCCCGCTGGCCTCGCGGCTGGCGGGATCGCCGGAAAGCCCGCTGACGGTCAGATTCCCCTCCAGCCGGCCTTCGATGGGCTGAACTTTGCTGCCGGCCTCGGCAAACAGGCGGGCCAGGGATACGTTCTCGAGGTGGCACTCGGCGTTGAAGGGAGAACCCGGCTCGTCCATCTGCAGATGAAAGGTGAGCAACACCTCGCCGCCCGCCAACTCGCCATGGCCCGCCGCGAGGTTTAGCTGGGTGTCTTGCACGTAGGCGAAGTTGCCGTGGAAATTCGTCAGCACCAGGTCGGCGCGCGGCAGGGCGGCGCGGCCAAACCAGTATTCGCCGTTAACGTGGGCAATATCCGGCAAGTGGCCGTCCACGTTGACTTCCTCAAAGCGGCCGATCAGGCGATCCTTGGAATCGAGGAAGTTCAGCGTGCCGTGCCGCAGTTTGACCAGGTCAATGGCGACCGCGAAGTCTTGTCGCGCCACCTCGGGGTGAGTCTTCTTTTCCCTGACCTCCGGCGTGGCGGGTGCCGCCACGGCCACACCGGGCGGGGGCGTGGCTTCCGGCGGGCCGGCGACAACAGGCGGGGGCGTTTGCTTCGGCCGGTTGCGCGGAGCCTTCGGCTTCGCGATGCGAGGTTGGGGCGGGAATTGCCAGCGGCCATCCCCGTCCTGCGGCCAGGCGAGCTGGGGATGATCCAGGAGGACCTGCCGGATGACGAAGCGGCGCGCCAGGAGCGGCAGCAACGCGAAACGCACCCGGAAGCTTTCCGCGACGAGGAAATCCGGCGGCGGCACCTGGCCAATTGCCGGCGCGATGCCGGTGCGGGCGACAATGCCGTCGATGCGCAGGCCATCCCAGGGTGTGATGGTGGTTTTGCGCAGGGTGACCGGCATTTTCAGGTTGGACGTCAGTGCCTCCCGGATCCGGTGTTGCACGGTGACGGATTGCACATAAAGGTTGGCGCCGAGCAAGAGCACTCCGCCCAGGATCAGTGCGATGACAGTGGCGCTGACCGCGTACCAGCCAAGTTTCCTCACGTTGAAAGAACCTAATCGCTCGCGGTCCGAAAGGAAGCCGGAATCAGGCGGTGCGTCCCCGGAGCGGATCCTGGTGATCTTCAACCCGGCGGCGCGCAGCGAGCGGGCGGGCCGCCTGCGCGAGAAAATTCAGGCCTTGGATGCGCGGGCTGTCGTCCGGCTGACCGGCGGACCGGGGGATGCCGCGGCCATCGCGGCGAGTGCCGTGGAGGAGGGCTATCGCATCGTAGTGGCGGCCGGCGGGGACGGCACGATCAACGAAGTGGTTAACGGCCTGGCCGATTCCGAGGTGACCCTGGGACTGCTGCCGCTCGGCACCATGAACGTCTACGCGGCGGAATTGCGCATCCCGAGCAACCGGCTGCGCCAATGCTGGGACATCATTCGCGCCGGGCACGTGCGGCAGGTGGATTTGGCGCGCGCGAACGCGCATTGCTTCGTGCAGTTGGCGGGAATCGGTTTCGATGCCCAGGCAGTGGCGGGCGTCGATTGGCAGGCCAAGAAGAGTTTCGGACCGCTAAGCTACATTATTTCGGCTGCCAAGGTGGCGACGTTGAAGCCGCCGCGGCTGCGCATCGAGAGCGAGGGCGGCCAGGTGCGGGAAGGGTCGTTTGTCTTGGTGGGAAACGGCCGGTTCTACGGCGGCCCGGTGGCGGTTTTCAAGCAGGCCGTGATCGATGACGGCAAGCTGGACGTGCTGGTTTTCAAGAACCTGGGGTACCTGGATATCATCCGCTATATCCAAAGCATTTTCATGGGCACGCATCTTTCGCTCAAGGATGTCGAGTATTTCCAATCCGAGCGAATGACGGTGAGCTGCCTCTCGGGCGAGGACGTTCCCTTCGAGGCCGACGGGGAACTGGTGGGATACGCGCCGGTGACGTTCCAGGTGGCGCGGCAGCGTTTGAAGGTGCTGACACCCCAGTAGGTATTTCCCTTCCGAGCGCCCCCGAAGAAGTCTGGCTGCGTTTGGTTCGTTCAGCTTAACCCAGGTTGAACGGAGCGTGCCGTCGGGTTAGGTATTCGCGCATGAAAGCCCGTATTCGAGCCTTGTTACGAGCGACCCCTTTTCAGCCGTTTACGATCAGCCTGGCCGACGGGAGAGAGTATCCCGTCGAGCACCCGGACTTTGTGCTGGCCTCGTCGACTGACGTCCCGCAGGTCATCATCGAAGAGGCTGGGGGCGAAACGCATTTTCTTTCGCTCCTGCTCATCGCCAGCATCAAACAAGCGCCGCTGACAACAGTGGCCTGAGGCGGCGTCCGGCGAGTGGCCTCGCCCGCAGATCCTGCCCGTTGCCTCATAACTGATGGACACCGAGGGGTGAGCGGATGAGGGATTCCATTGCCTCATAACCTGGACACCATGGCTTTGCGGTTTTGGTTGGTGTGACCTGCGTTTTTGGGCGTTCCGGAGCGTAGCGTAGGAACGTCCAAAGACGCAACGCCGTCCTCCTCCTGCTCGGCTTCGAGCAGCCGTTTTCTGCTGCTCCAAATTGCGGCCAGGCGCGCTTCGATGCGGGCCTTCATCACAAACGGATTGTTCGTCTCGAGCCGCTCCTCGATCCAGCGGCACTGGTCGACACTCAGTTGTCCGCTCGCCAGGAGCCGTTGGGCCGGTGTCTGCGGCAGCTTGACGTGCCGGCGCTTTTGTTTGCTGCCCTCGCGTGTCGCGCTCAGCTGCTCCATCGTGGTGCAGAACAGGTTTTTCCACAGGCTCCATTCTTCCAGCAACTCGTTGATGGGGTCGAGCAACTCGCTCTGCCCCAGCCGCTCGTAGCCCAGCAGTTGGCGCACGTGGGTGTAGTTCTTCTGCTCGACGTGCGCCTGGTCGTTCTTGCGGTACGGGCGCGAGCGCGTCTGGCGAATGCCGCGTTCCTTGAGGTAGCCGTAGAGATGGTGGTTTAAGAACTCGCCGCCGCCATCGCTATCGATGCCGCGCAACGCAAAGGGCTGCGCCGCCTCGATCCGGCACAGCCCGGCCAAGGTCGCTGCCTGGCCGCGGTTCCACACGCACCGCACCTCCGTCCATCCGCTGTAAATCTCCACGCTTGTCAGCGACCATAGGAAGCTGCCGCTCATATCCGTCCCGCAGTGCGCCACCGTGTCCACCTCGGTCCAACCTACCTCCCGCGTGGCCCAGCGCTCGGCCCGGATCTCGACCAACGCCTTGATGGCCGAGTCACTCCGTGGCGTCAGCGGCTGCTTGCGCACGCCCAGCTTCACCTTAGCCAGGAGCCGATCAATCGTCGCCGCGCTCATCGCCAGCAGCTTGGCGCGCACGCTGGTTTCGATGTTCTCGATGTGGTCTACCCACAACGCCAGCATCCCGGCCATACGTTTGCCGCAGGGCTGCTCCATGTGCCGCCAGCAGTGCGTCAGCGCCGCTACCTCCGCCTCGCCATAGCGTCGGGGCGCTCCCCCACGGCCGGGGCCGCCGCCGTCGCGACGCACGCCACTCAACACCTTGCTCGCATATTTGCGCTCCAAACCGCTCACCGCACAGAACTCGTCCAGCAGCCGGCTGCGCGCCCGCTTGCCGCTCAGCCGGTGGTAGCGGTTACGAACTCGCGGAATGTACTCTCGAAGACCTTCTTGACTCATGGCGGCGGGCATCCGCCATGGTGTCCATCATTATGAGGCAATGGACCTTTTTCACCCTCTCCACACTTTTCCTCTCGGTGTCCTCTTCAATGAGGCAACACGCCTGCATCTCCGCGGGGCTCGCGAGCCTTGCACATCACGGTCAAACCCCGCAAAGTGAATACCCCCGCGGTGTCCGCCGTCACTGATTGCATACCGTGACGGCTCCCCGAAGCCGCCCGTCCGAATGAGCAGTTCTTCCCCCGATAAATTCGTTTTCCTCGATCTGGGCGGCAAACGCTGGCCGCGCGCGCGGCGGCTGGTTGTGCTCTCGGGCATTTTGCTGTTCCTCGCTTCCGTGTTCTTCGTGCAGTCGCTGCTGATCGCGCCGCCGCTGGTGTTGCCGCTCAAGCTCAAGAAACTCAAGGAGCAACTCAAGACCCTGCAGAAGCAGGCCCCGGCCGCGCCCAATACCGCGGCCGCCAACGCCGCCGCCGTACGCAATTTCTACCGCAGCGCGACCGGCAGCGAGCACTTCAAGGCCTTGCGGGATCAACTGACGGCCAAGCCGCAGCGTCCGGTCAAAGCCCCCGGCCAGATTCGCCTCGCCTTTACCGTCGGCTGGGATCCGAGCAGTTACGATTCGCTCACCGCCCACGCGGACAAGATCACCCATGTCTGCCCGGAGTGGTTCACGCTGACCAGCTCGGACGGCAGGTTTTCCGGGGAAAACGATGTCCAGCTCTTGCAGTTTCTGGCCGCTAACAAGCGGTTGATCATGCTCCCGATGATGACCAACCTTTCCGGCGACGCCCGCGTGCCGGAGGCGGTCGAAAACCTGGCGCACGGGCCGGCGGACGCCCAGCAGCGCTTCATCGACACGCTGAAGAAGCAACTGGCGGACATCAACGCCGGCGGGGTCCTGATCGATTGGGAGGGGATCGATGCCGCCTACGAAAACGATCTGACGGCCTTCCTCGCCAAGGTCGCCGATGGGTTACACGCCGCCCATCTGCAACTCTGGCTGGAAGTCCCGGTCGGCGAGGAGCGGCACGCCTACGATATCGACACGCTATCCGACAGCGTCGATTACTTCGTCGCGTCTTTGCATGACCAGGTCTCCGAAGACGATCCGCCCGGGCCGGTGGCGGCGCAAAACTGGTTCCGCAGTTGGTTGGACGCCGTAGCGAGTTACGGCGAGCCGAGCCAATGGGTCATTTCCCTGGGAAATTACGGCTACGACTGGCCGCAAGATCTCGCGCCGAACAGCCGCACCGGCTGGAAGAAGGCGGATACGATCAGTTTCGCGGATGCCATGAGCCGGGCCGCCTATGCCGGGCAGGGGACGACCGAAAGCGGCTCGCCGGAGTACAATCCTTCCTTTGACTACACGCTGGCCGGCGTCAATCACGAGGTGTGGTTTTTGGACGCGGTCAGCTTTCTCAATCAGGCCCGCGACGCGCACGCGGCAGGGTTCAACGGGCTGGCCATCAGTCGCCTGGGGACCGAAGATCCGCAGGTCTGGACCGCGCTGGACATGGTGGCCGCGCCCCAGGTGACGAAGGCCGATCTCGCGCAATTGCAGGAGCTCAAAACGGGCAACGCCATCACCAACATCGGCGAGGGTGAAATTGTGACGGCCGATATTTCGCCCGAGGAGGGCAAACGGCAGGTCGAGGTGGAAGATAAAACAGGCCTCCTGACCACATCCTACGAGAAGTTTCCGCAATACCCGACTTTGTATCACCAGGGGGCCGGCGGCGAACACGAGGTGGCCATCACCTTCGACGACGGGCCCGATCCCACCTGGACGCCCAAGATCCTGGACATTCTCAAGCAGTACAACGTGCCGGCGGCATTCTTCATCCTGGGCCAGCAAGCGGAAAACTATCCTGGGATCGTCCGCCGGATTGTCGCCGAAGGCCATGAATTCGGCAGCCATACCTACACGCACGTGAACCTGTCGCTGGTCGGCGAGGAACGGGAGAAGATCGAGCTCGATGCCACGCAACGCCTGCTGCAGGCGATCACCGGACGTTCGACGACCCTGTTTCGGCCGCCCTACGAAGCCGATTCCCGGCCGGATCAATTGTCCGAGGTGACGCCCCTGATCATCTCGCAGGATCTCGATTACCTGACGGTGATGGAAAATATCGATCCCGAGGACTGGGCGAAGCCGGGCGCGGACGTGATTCTCCAACGGATCAAGCAACAACGGCGGAACGGCAGCATTATCCTGCTGCACGACGCCGGGGGCGACCGTTCGCAAACGGTCGAGGCGCTGCCGAAGATCATCGACTACCTGCGCGCCCGGGGCGATAAGATCGTCTCGTTGAGCCAACTGGTGGGCAGCACGCGCGACTCGCTCAACCCGCCGCTCAAATCCGGCGACCGCTCCCTGGCGCGTATCGCCAGCAGCCTGGGTTTTCGATCCTTGCACGCGGCGTTCGGTTTTCTCTGGTCGTTCATGATCGTGGCGACCGGGCTGATTGTCCTACGCACGTTGTTGATCATTGCCATGGCGTTGCGGCAGCGGCGGCGTTCCCGCCAGCGCCCGGCGGCGGAGACCGGCGGCACACCGGTGGCGGGCGCCAGCGTGATCATCGCGGCGTTCAACGAGGAAAAGGTGATTGCGACCACCCTGGCGTCCGTCCTGCGCTCGGATTACGGCGGCAAACTGGAGGTCATCGTCGTCGATGACGGCTCCCACGATGGCACGCTGGCCGTGGTGCAGGCGGTCGTTGCCACCGATCCGCGGGTGCGGGTTTTCCACCAGACGAATGCCGGCAAAAGCGAGGCATTGCGCCGCGGGGTGGAACTGGCCGAATACGACGCGTTGGTTTTCCTGGATGCGGACACGCAGTTTCAACCGGATACCGTCCGGTGCCTGATCGCGCCGTTGGCGGATCCCGCGGTGGGTGCCGTCTCGGGTCATGCGCGAGTGGGGAACGTGCGCAGCTTCATCGCGCGCTGCCAGGCCTTGGAATACATCTGCGGTTTCAACCTGGACCGGCGCGCTTACGATTATTGGAATTGCATTACGGTGGTGCCCGGCGCCATCAGCGCGATCCACAAGGATGCGCTCCGGGTGGCGGGCGGCTTCCGTTCGGATACGCTGGCCGAGGATACGGACCTGACCTTGAGTTTGCACCGCTGCGGCTACAAGATCCGGTATCGTGCGGACGCAGTCGCCTGGACCGAAGCGCCGGAGACGTTGCGCGCACTGGCGAAGCAACGCTTCCGCTGGTGTTTCGGCACGATGCAATGCCTGTGGAAGCACCGGGACATGCTCTTCAATCCGAAGTTCAAGGCGCTCGGGTTCTTTAGCCTGCCCAGCGTTTGGTTCTTCCAGATCATCCTGGTGGCGTTGACGCCGATGGTCGATTTGCTGTTGCTTTCCTCGGTGTTGCTCGGCGATGGGCTCGCGGTGCTGCCGTATTTTCTTGTTTTCCTCGTGCTCGATCAAGTCCTGGCGCTACTGGCCTGTGCGCTGGAACGCGAGCCCTTGAGCCGGACGTGGATCATGATTCCCATGCGCCTGATTTACCGGCCGCTCTTGAGCTGGGTGGTGTGGAAATCGATTATCAATGCCGCCCGCGGCGTGCTGGTAGGCTGGGGCAAGCTCGAGCGGACGGCATCAGCCACCGTGCCGTCGCGCGCCTGAACATGGCTGGGCGCGCGAACGGTCCTTGGGCGCTGCCGGCCGTCCTGGTGCTTGGCCTGCTCGCGGGTTGCGGGAGGCCAGCGGCGCCCGTCACGCTCAACGCTCCCACGCCCGCGCCGAACATACCCACCCTGGTGGCGCCGGTGCAGGGGGCGTATACGGGGGCGTACATCAACTTCGGCGAGGCGGAGGACGACGTTACGCTCGAGGGCATCGAGGAATTCGAGCAGGAAGCCGGCAAGCACCAGGCCATCATCGCGTTTTCGAGCTTCTGGGGCGAACAACGTTTCCCGGCGGAGACGATGCAAATGATCAAAGCGCACGGGTCGGTGCCATTGGTCTTCTGGTCGCCTTGGGACCGTCCTTACGACGAGGCGCAAGTGTTGGCCCAGGGCCCGGACAAATTCCGGCTGGATCACATTCTATCGGGTCAATGGGACGCCTACATCGACCAGTGGGCGGATGGCGCCCGGGACGTGCAGGCGCCGATCTTCGTCTCCCTCTGCAACGAGATGAACGGCGACTGGTTCCCGTGGTCCGCAAAATATTACGGCGGCGGCTTGCCCGTGGCCGGGAGCATGCCCCCCAAGTACGTCGGGACCGAGTTATTCAAACGGGCCTACCGGTACATTGTCGATCGTGTGCGCGCTCGGGGAGCCACGAACATTCTTTGGATCTTCCACGTCAATAATTATTCCGAACCGGATGAGGACTGGAACGCGTTCAAACAATTTTATCCAGGGCCGAAATACGTGGATTGGCTGGGCCTGAGCGTTTATGGCGAGCTTTTCCCCGAGAGCGATGCGAAGTGGAATTTGCTCGAGGACGTGATGCGCAAGCCGTACGAAGAGCTTTGCCGGGTGGATCCGGATAAGCCGGTCATGGTGACGGAATGGGGCGTGGGAGAGTTTCCCGCCAAGGGGGACAAGGCGGCCTGGATCAAGGATGCGTTCAACCGTCTGGAGCACGAGTTCCCCCGCCTGCGCGCGGCGATTTACTGGCATGAACGCTGGCAGAATTCGCGCAGTTTCCTCTATAGCAACCTGAAGATAAACTCCTCGCCAGGCGCGCAGGCGGCATATCGGGAGGGCGTGGCGTCGTCGTTTTGGCTGGCGGACCCGATTTACCGGTAGATCGCTGCTACCTGTTAACGGGAGCGGTAGCGGCGGGTGAAGCCGTGGCGGTAGGCAGGGGAGAAGCCGGTGGTGCCGGCGAGGGGATGGGAGTCGGGGGAGGTGTGGGCGTCGGTGGCGGCGCCAACAAATTCGACCAGGCGTAAAGCTCCGCCGGGCTGCCGCCAATGTCGTTGATCATTTGCTGGCAACGCTGCCGCAAACGATCCAGATCAGGCGGGCCGAAGGGCGTCTCCGCCGTGCCGGGGAACACGAGGTACGTGATCTTCAGGTCGTTGACCGGGCTGCGCTCGGGCGTGGCTCGGGGATCGACCGCCTGGGCCAGGCGCACGCTTGCCTCGCCCAGTTGATCGCTCGGCCCGATGTCTCCAAAGATGGCGGGGAAAAGGCGGTTGTCCGCGATGACCACCGCCAGATCGCCCAGGCGCGGTTGATAAGGGTGGCCTGCCTGCCGAGCCATGAAGCCCGGCAGCACGATGTACGGGTCTTCCCGCGCGATCAGAGAACTGTAGTGCTCGATCTGGTAAAGATCGTTCTTCGTCGCCTCGATGGCGGCCGTGTTCGGCTTGTGCAGCGGGATCTTGGCGTCGGCCAGCAGACGCGCCAGCCGATCCTCGTACGGTTTTTGCAACGGGCTGGGCACGGTCGTGCGCCGGAGCCATTTGTAGCTGGTGAGCGGGGCAAAGGTGGGATCGGTGGTATCGATGGCGAGGCTGCGATCGGGATCCGAGCCGTCGCTGTCCACATCCAGGTCGCTTTGCAGCAAGAGCGCCTTGCGTTTGCTCTGGGGATCCTCAATTTCCAGGATCGTCTCGGTATCGTAAAAGATGTCTCGCGGCAGCAGCGCGTCGAGGTGGCCGAGATTCTGGCGCAACAGATCGGTCTTAAGTTGATAAATGCCGTAGTAGAACTTTGAAACGGCGGCTGTTTCCAACAAGGCGGGCAGCTTCGGCAGCAGGGTGGCAAGAGTCGGCGCGCTCTGGGCCAGTTCGGCGGCGCTTTTGCCCGGCGCCGGGACTTTGATCGCGAGCTTCAGGTCGAGCGCGTAATCGGGCGCGGTTTCCCGTTCCACGCTGGCCAGGCGGCCTGGCTCCGCCTCGAAATTCGTCCGGACCTGCAGGCCGTTGTACATCTTGATCACGTCATGCTGCTTCGGGGGGATGACCAACTGCGCCGGGAGTGGCGTCGGCACCGGCGTGGGTTGAGGTGTGGGGAGCGGCGTCGGCGCGAACAGCGGTGCCGGGCTGCCGAGACGTTGGTCCGCGGACGATCTTACGCCGCCGAACCTCGCGCGCCATGGAGCCGGCACATAAAGACCCAACGCCAGGCCCAGGAGGATGCCGACCACGGCCACCAGGCCCAGCAGGCAGCCCCAACCCCGGTCGCTCATCGCCGCCACAGCGGCAATCCCGCCAGCTCGAGCAGGAGCCAGAGCGCGATCAGCACGCCCAAAAGCGCCAGCGGCGCAACGTAACCCGCGGGCATTATCTTGCCGCGGAACAGCGCCGGCACGAAGCGGGCCGCCAATCCGAAACTAACCAGCAGCGCCAGAATCAAGCCCACCTGCGTATCGGCAGGCAGGAGCGCGGCACTCAAGATCAGCAAAAAGCCGCTAACCCCGCCCGCCACCAGCGAGGCCAGGCTCTTGGCCTTGATAAAACCGATGACGCCGCCCACGACCACCACGATCCCCATCAACAGGAAGTAGATGCCCGCGAAGTGCAGAACGGCATGAAGGTCGGGCATCACCTTATCTTCAGGAAGTTGTCCGCGACACGCCTTGCGGGTTGAGCGGCTGCCGGGCGGGCGGCATGAGGAATAAGCGCAGGATAAACAGCGGCAGCAACCCGAGCAGCAACGCGGAAAGCTTGATCCAGGTGCCCGGGAAAGTGCGGGCCTGATCACGCGCCACCGCGCGCAAACCGGCGCGAGCAACCACCTCGACCGGGACCGTGAGAAACCCGGGCGCCGGCGCGCGGGCGATTTGGCCGTTGCGCCGGGCGACAGCCTGAAACTCGGTGTCCACCGGGCCCGGACAAAGGTGGGTCACGGAGATGCCGGTCCCGCGCAGTTCCGCCCGCAAGCCCTCCGAAAAGCTGCTGACGTAGGCTTTCGTGGCGGCGTACACGGCCAGGTTGGGCACCGGCAACAGGCTCGCGATGGAGCTGACATTGAGGATGGCGCCGGGCCGATGCCGCCGGAGTACGGGGATCAACCCGTGGCAGAGGCAGGTCAGGGCCACAACGTTTACCTGCAACATCTTTTCGATCTTGCTCCATTCACTGGATTCGAACGGCCCGGAATCGCCAAAGCCGGCGTTATTGATGAGGAAGTCCACCTCAACGCCCTCGTCTTGCAAGCGCTGGGCGAAGGCCTCCACCTGCTCGACGTTGGCCAAATCCAACGTCTCGCAAACCACCTGCAGCCCCGGATTGATGTCGAGCAGTTCGAGGCGCAAAGCCTCCAAGCGATCGGTGCGCCGCGCCACCAGGATCAGCGTGCCCGCGAAGCCGGCCAATTGGCGGGCCATCTCTTCGCCGATGCCCGCGGAGGCGCCGGTGATGACTGCGGTGCATTCCAGAAAGTCTCTCATGGGTGGATCGGGGGGGGCGAGCGGGGACGCTGAGCGCGCATTCTAAGTTGCCGTTGCCAATCGGCAATCTTAGATTTCGCCCGGCGCGTTCCTTGCTTGAAACTGAATCAGGATGCAATTCCCAGTCCGTCAGTGTTTCGCCCTTTTTTCTCTCGCCTGCGCGACCATGCTGGGCGGTGGACAGCGGGCCAACGCGCAGTTGCGAGCCCAGGAAATCACTTTCGCGCAGTCCCTCGAACTGCCCTACCGGGAGAGTGGCAAACTGACTGTCCGGTTCGGCCAGGATTACTACTTTGGGACGGCGACCGCCATTCGTCGATACACCGGCCTGACGGCCGGCCACTTGCTCTACGATCCCAAGAGCGGCTTTGCCGCCAGCACGAATTTCCAGCAAGGCCTCTATAACGATAGCCCTCCCACGCAGGAGATCGGCTATTTCGCGGTCTTGAGCGGTTATCAGACCGAGGCGGCGGTCGACCCGGACGCGGACGCGGCTTTTGCGCGCGACATGGGTTATTTTGTGCTCCTCCGGCCCGTCCCGGGGAACGAGTGGGCCGCCTTTAGCGATGATCCGTCGCTGCTCACGACGGGCGGCGATTACCTGGCGCTCGGCTACGCGGCGGAAAGCTTTCCCGGCGATAAACTCGCTTCCGTCCAGATTGCCGCGCCGTATACGCTGGACCTGCCAGGGCTCTACCAGAATATGTCGTTTTACACCGAGGAAGGCATGAGCGGTGGCCCGGTCTATCTGAGCAACGGAGGTAAGATGACGGTCGGAGCGGTAAACGTGGCGGGGACCGACCCGCCCCACCGGGCCGAATCCGGGGCGCGCGCGATCACCGCGGATGTTGGACCGTTACTGATCGACGCGGAATATACCCACGGCGCGATTACGGGCGGCGTTATCACCGGACCGTTGACGGTGACGGCGGGTTCCACCGCCATTTACAAGGTGGGCGTCACATTCGCTGACGGCGAGACCGAGGGCGCCGGGATGCCGCATCGCTACCAGGAGCTCGAACTGATTGCGCAAGGGGCGGTCAAGCGTTCGCTCACCGTCACGCAGTTTAAGCCGGAGCGGTTTAGCGTGGCTTTCGGGCGGTCCCTGCGCTCGGGCACGCCAGTGGTGTTGCGCTTGCTGCGGAATACCGTCAATCCGCAGGCGCAAGCGCCCCTCCAGACTCTGACGGTGAACATCCAATAAGGAAGCCAGCCCATGATCGTCCAGGCGCTCGAGCAGCAAATCCCGTTCGTTACGCGCGACGGATCCACCATCCGCAGTATTCTCGATCGGGCGAACGCACCGGTCGAGCACCAAAGCCTGGCCGAGGCCACTCTCCCGGCGGATGCTTCCACGCAACGCCACTATCACAAGACGAGCGAGGAGTTTTACTTTCTGCTGGAAGGCTCGGCCGAAATGGAATTGAACGGCGAAACGCGGCTGGTGCAGCCGGGGGACGCGATCCTGATTCCGCCGGGTAGTTGGCACACGATCACCGCGCTTTCGCCCCTGCGGCTCCTCTGTTGCTGCGCGCCGCCGTACTCGCACGAGGACACGTTCTTCGCCTGAGACGGAATGACGAGCACTTTTATAACCGGCACTGATACGGGCGTCGGCAAAACATTCGTCACCGCGTTGCTGCTGCGGGCCTGGCGCGCGCGGGGCGTGGACGCCGTGGGCTTCAAGCCGCTCTGTTGTGGTGCCCGCGAGGACGCCGAGGTCTTGCGGACGGCCAGCGGAAACGTCCTCACGTTGAATGAGGTCAACCCGGTTTGGCTGCGAACGCCGGCGGCCCCGTACGTGGCGGCCATGATCGAGAACCGCCAGATCGATTTGGCTCTCGTGCGCGAAGTCTATGCGGCCCTGAGCGCCCGGCATCAGGTGGTGTTGGTGGAAGGCGTGGGGGGATGGATGGTGCCGATCCTGCGCGAGTACACGGTCGCGGATTTGGCAGCGGACTTGGGACTGCCGGTGCTCGTGGTGGTCGCGAACCGGCTGGGCGCCTTGAACCACACGGCGCTGACCGTGCAAGGCATCCGCCAACGCGGGCTGGAATTTGCAGGGATCGTCTTGAACGAGCAAGCGCCCTCTACTTCCGCGGCCGACGAAGAAACCGGCTCGGTTGCCCGGGTGACGAATAAGGGGGTGATCGAAGAGTGGCTCGGCGTGGAGATCCGGCACGAGATCGGTTGGAATCAGACCAATCTTTTGGGCTAGCGTTGAGTGTCAGGATTGTAGCAAATCAGGACACTTTGCTGCGGATAGTGACACTGAAATAGGATGTCGGCAGTGCGCATTCAGAGGTAAAACCTTGCAGGCATGACCTTTGCTAAATGGAGCCATGTTGGAAGTGATCCTTTACCACCTATGATGATCCAAAAGATATTCCACATGAATCAGTCGGTTGGCGAAACGCAGCGCCGCTTGAAGAATATTGGCGGCTATCGGCACCACCTCGAAGGGGTGGACGAGGCGCAAGGCAGCTTGAATGGAACGTCAAACTGGAAGTTGCATTTGCCGCTCGGTTTCCGGGCTGATTTTACGCTGGAAGAACTGGCGGGAGATGATGAGAACACGATTTTGTTCCATTCAATCGGCGGTGACCTCGATCTGATTGGCTCGATCACCTTCAGCGAAGTGCAGGCCGGTCTGACGGAGGTGGAACTTCTGGTGAACTACGATTCATCTTCCACGATGTTCAACTTGATGGATCGGATGCTCAACATCGGCGATCATTTTGTGGTGAACCAACTCCGGCGGGTGCGGGCCCACTTTGAGGGGATCGCGGCTCCTGGCGCCTCTCGGGCTGTCCCGTTCTTCGATCACACGCTGGCGGCGATCTAAGCATACTCAGTAACCGGCTACGGCAAGGCTTCGGGAACGATGGGGACGGCTGCAAAGCCGTCCCTTTCCTTTTTAGGTCCGATCGCAGGCCGCACTTAGGCGCCTGACTTGTTCCAAATCGACCTCGTTCTCCCAGCGATCGTCGATCTTCAGAGCAGAGCCAACAATCAGCCCGTCGGCGACGGTTTGGAAAGCGCGGGCGTTGGTTTCATTTACGCCGGATCCCACCAGAACCGGGAGGTGGCATCGTTCACGGGCTTCAACTACGTCGGCAACCTGTGGTGGCTTTCCGGTAGACGCGCCGGTCACGATAACGGCGTCAGCACCCATGAAACTGGCTGCTTCGGCCATGTCGCCCAAGCTTAAGTCCGCCGTGATGGCGTGCGAGGAGTGCTTCTTCTTGATGTCTGCCCAGACCTGGACTTTCTCCGCGCCGATCTGTTTGCGGTAACGCAACAATTTAGCCGCGTTCGACTGCATGAGGCCCTCGTCGGCCACGTGCGCGAAGCTAAAGCATTCCACCCGCACGAAGCTCAGCGCGGCCACGTGCGCCACCGCCAGTGCCTCGATGTCCGCCGCGGCCAGGATCTGTATGCCCAGGGGCAGATCCACCTCAGCGCGTACCGCTTGGGCGATCAGCGTCATCGCCGCCACGATTTCCGGCCCGACGCCGCCGCGGAGATAAGGCACGTCGTGCATGTTTTCGATCATCAACGCCCGGACGCCGGCTTCGCGGTAAAGGCGGGCTTCGCGGCAAGCTCCGGCGACGATTTCGCGGATGGGCAACGTACTTCGAGGGGTGCCCGGCAATGCCGCCACATGCAGCATGGCGATGACCGGTTTGGCTCCGCCAAAAACCTCCGGCAGAGCTGAGCGAGCAATCATGCCGCGGCGGTTTGTCCAAAAGGGCGGTCAGACATCGAGGTTGCGCACGTTCAGCGCGTTATCCTCAATGAACTGCCGGCGCGGCTCCACGACATCTCCCATCAGGATCGTAAACATTTCGTCCGCCTTGATCGCGTTGTCGTCGTCCAGGTTGACGCGCAGGAGCTTGCGGGTTTCCGGGTCCATGGTGGTGGCGAACAACTCCTTCGCGTTCATTTCGCCCAGGCCCTTGAAGCGCTTGATTTGCACGCCGCGCCGGCCGTTCTCCTTCACGCGCTCGAGGATTTCCGGCATCGAGAAGATCGGACGTCGCGTGGCCCGTTCGCCCTCGCCGTCGATTAACTCGAACAACGGCTGTTCCTGGGCGGCGTAATGCTCGATCTGCAACCCTTTGCGGGCGAGATCGTCAATCAAACGTTGGATGGAAATCGACTCGTAAAGCTCGACTACCTTCGCCCGGCGACGCTGCGCTCCGGCCCGCGGGCCCGGAGCCCGGGTATGACCGTTGCCGTTAGCGTGGACCGGCCCCGCGGCTGGCACCTCGCCCCCGGCCGGGGTTGCGACGCCTTCGCTGCCCGGGCTGACGTAACCGGCGGCATTGCTGGTATCGACTTCGGAGTCATTATACAGATTCAGGTCCGGGTTGGAGGAGGAATACGCGCGCACATCCGCCTCGGCCTTGAAGTAAAGCACGCTTTCCTGGTTGCCATCCCGCACCTTGACCAGGTAGGCCGGCAGTTTGTGCTCATCGCCCGTCCGCTGGCCGAGGTATTGCTCGAAATCGCCTCCATGGCGCCGGATCGCGGTGGCGAACTTATCCAACCGCTCGAGCAGCTCCAAAATTTCCTTGAGGTGCTCGGCGCTAAACTCCTTCCCGTCGGCCAGATGGCGCAGCTTCACTTCCTCGCTGCCCAGGCTGACGAGGATGCGGTTGAGTTGGGCGTCATCGTCCACGTATTCCTCGCGCTTGCGGCGCTTGATCTGATACAGCGGCGGTTGGGCGACGTACACGTGGCCTTTGCGCACCAGGTCTCCCATCTGGCGATAGAAGAACGTGAGCAACAAAGTGCGGATATGAGAGCCGTCCACATCCGCGTCCGTCATGATGATGATGCGACCGTAACGCAGCTTCTCCAGATTGAACGAACCCTCCGCCTCGCCATCGCCGATCCCCGTCCCGATGGCGGTGATCATGGTGCGGATTTCGTTATTCGCCAGCACCTTGTCCAGCCGCGCCTTCTCCACGTTGATCAGCTTGCCGCGAATCGGCAAAATGGCCTGTGTGCGCCGGTCCCGACCCTGCTTGGCGCTGCCGCCGGCGGAGTCGCCCTCGACGATGAACAGCTCCGTCTTATCAGGATCGCGCTCCGAGCAATCGGCGAGTTTCCCCGGCAGCCCGCCGCCGGTCAGCGCGCTTTTACGGACCGTCTCACGCGCCTTGCGAGCGGCCTCGCGGGCGCTGGCGGCATTCAGGCCTTTTTCGACGATCTTCTTGGCTACCGCCGGGTTCTGCTCGAAGTGCAGCATCAACCCTTCGTAGATGAGCGAAGACACGATGCCCTCTACCTCCGGCGTGACCAGCTTGACCTTGGTTTGCGACTCGAAACTCGGGTTCGGGTGCTTGATCGAAAGCACGCTGACCAGGCCCTCGCGCACGTCGTCGCCGGTGATGACCGGGTCCCGTTCCTTGAGCAGGTTATTGCTCTTGGCGTATGCGTTGATCGCGCGGGTCAGCGCGGTGCGGAACCCGACCGAATGCGTGCCGCCGTCCGGGTTCGGGATGGCATTGGTGAAGAACAGGAGTTGGTCCGTGTAGCTGTCGTTGTACTGCATGACGCAGTCCACGTGCATGTCGTCCTCGATCTCTTCCTGATCCTTGTTCTTGAATTTGACCTTGCGCCGGCCCGCCAGCACGATCGGCTTCGGGTGGATGATCTGCTTGTTCTCGCCGAGTTGATGGACGAACTCGCGGATACCATCCTTGTAAAAGTATGTCTCCGCTCGCAGGGCGTCGCCCCGTTCGTCGCCCAGGTTGATGACGAGGCCGGGATTGAGAAACGCCAGCTCGCGCAGCCGAGCCGCCAGCCGCTCGAACTTGAATTCCGTCGTGACCGTAAAAATCGTCGGGTCCGGCAAAAACGTGATTTGCGTGCCGGTGGCCTTCGCGTCGCGTTGCGTGCCGATGATTTCCAGCTTCTGGGTGGTCACGCCGCGCTCGAAGGCCATGTGGTAGAGGTTGCCGTCCCGGGAAACTTCCACCTTGAACCAGTCCGAGAGCGCATTGACACACTTGGCGCCGACGCCGTGCAGACCGCCGGAGTACTTATAGGCGCCCTGGCCGAATTTGCCGCCGGCGTGCAGATTGGTCAGCACCAGTTCGATGACCGGGATGCCGAATTTCTGATGCATCTCCACCGGGATGCCGCGGCCGTTGTCCCGCAGCGTGCACGAGCCATCGAGATGCAGGGTGACGTCGATTTTCGTGCAAAACCCCGCCAGATGCTCGTCGATGGAATTATCCAGCACCTCGAAGACGCAATGATGGAGGCCACGTTCATCCGTCGGGCCGATATACATGCCGGGGCGCTGCCTGACGCCGGCCAAGCCCTCGAGTTTATCGATCTGACGCCAGCCATACTCCAGCGATGATGGGGCATCATTCCGCGCCGCCGTTTCATCCGGGGGCAGCGGCTGATCGTCCGAATCGGGAGGGAGAGGAGGTTCTTGCATGTCGCTGAAATCACCAGGAGCTTCCAGAGCGACCAAGTGAATCGTTTCAGCCTACCTCCGAAAGCCACGTTCCACAAGAGTTTTCTCGTGCGCGCGCAGGCGAAAACTGCTATATGTGGTAGACTCAGCTTGAGCGCAGTTGCACCCGTAGTAGAATCCCCTACACGCCCCGTATTCGAGGCGAGATATGAAAGATAACGCTCTACCAGCCACTATTCCTCCGGTCCCGGCCGGTTCCGAAGTCATTACACTCGGCGCGGGTTGTTTTTGGTGTACGGAAGGCGTCTTCCAGCAACTGCCGGGAGTGGGTAGCGTCACGAGCGGGTATATGGGCGGCAAGGTCCTCAACCCGACGTACGAACAGGTTTGCGGCGGCAAAACCGGCCACGCCGAGGTGACCCGCATCGTTTACGATCCGCGGCAGATCTCGCTGCAAACCCTGCTGGAGACTTTCTGGAAAATGCACGATCCCACGCAGCTCAATCGGCAGGGCGGCGACGTGGGCACCCAATACCGGTCCGCGATCTACTACTCGACCGAAGAGCAACGGCAGGTGGCGCAAGCTTCCCTCCAGGCGGCCGCGGCTAAAATCGGCCAACCGATTGTCACCGAAATTACCGCAGCCAGCGAATTCTATCCGGCCGAGGCTTACCACCAGGATTACTACCGGCAGAACAAAGGGCGCAATCCCTACTGCTCCTATGTGATCACGCCCAAGCTGCAAAAGCTGGGGCTCGAAGCTTAGCCGGGCTGAGGGAGGGTTAGTTGCGATTGCTTCTTCCGGCCGGAGGAGTACGCTCCTGGCACCTTGAAGGTCACTTACTATCTCGACGTCCTTTCTTCCTGGTGCCACTGGGCGGAGCCGGCCTGGCTCGAAGTGAAACAGCGCTATGCCGGCCGGGTCGAGTTCGCCTGGAAACTGGCTCTCATGCGACCGCAGGATCTCCCGCGATCGCGAGAGCAATGCGATTGGTTCTACCGGCGCAGCGGCACCCTGACCGGCTCGCCATACATGCTGAATTCCGGGTGGCTGGAGCCGGGACAAAGCGATCATTCGGCTCCGAACCTGATCGCCGAGGCGGCGAAGGACTTCGGCGTCAAGGATGACCTGGTCCGGCTGGTCCTGGCCCACGCCGCGTTGCGGGAAGGACGTCCGCTCGGGCGTTGGGAGGTCAGCGGCTCGATTGCCGCGGCCGCCGCCGGTTTGGACGCGGATATTCTGCTCAGTGCGGCGCGCGGGCCGGAAGTGGCGGCCCGGGCTCGGGCGTCTTCGGCGGAATTTACGGCTGCGGGCGCAGCGCAGCGGCCTGCTTTCGTCCTGGAGAATACAATCGGCGATCGAATCGTCATCTCCGGCCTGGCCACGGCCGCGCCGCTCATTGCCGCCATCGAGGCATTGTTGCAGGACGAAAATGCGCTGCGGGCGTACACGGCACATCACGGCGAACCGCCGGCGGCTTAGCGCTTGAAGTCATCCTTTATCTTATGCCCACCAACGTTTTGGGACGGGAGTTGCGGCCTTGCTGCGGGAACCCGCCGACCGGTTATTACCGCGATGGGTACTGCCGGACTGGCCCGGGAGACACCGGCCTGCACACGGTCTGTGCCGTGATGACCGAGGAATTCCTGGCCTTCTCCGTGGCACGGGGTAATGACCTCGTCACACCGCACCCGGAATGGGACTTTCCCGGCTTGCACCCGGGAGACCGGTGGTGCTTGTGCGTGACGCGTTGGCAAGAGGCCCTGGAAGCCGGGGTGGCGCCGGCGGTCGTCCTGGAGGCGACCCACACCTCTAGCCTGGAATTCGTGGAACTGCACGATCTCCAGGCGCACGCGCTGCAAGATTAGGCTTCCGCCTTACTGTGGTTCGTTGATGACGGTCGGCGGCAGGCGATCGCCGGGACGAAAAATCGTGGGAGGATTGCGGTCGACCAGTTCGTAGCCCGTCAGGAGGAACTCCGGATAAAACCGGTTGCTGGCTGGCTCATACACCGTTTCGCCGGTGAAGCGGCCGGTCAGATGATATTCGCAATTATCGTCGACGCCGAATTGATTGATCTCCCGGTCCGGGGCGAGCTTCTGCTTCTCATTGAGCATCACGAGCTGTGCGGTGCGCCAGGGTTGGCCGGGTTTGCGCACATAACCCCAAAACTTGTAGTTTTCGTTGTAGTACCGGCGCCCAACGAAGTAGTCGCCCGGCGGCTCCTTCAGCACCGCCTGGCGCTGCGCCAGCTGGGCGGCTTGAATGCCGCTCATGGCCGGTGACTCGCACCCCGCCAGGGCGACGAGCAAAGAGACGGAGCAAAGGCTGAGGAGTAATCGTCGCATCATAAAGAAATTAACAAGAGCAGACTAGTGCCGCCTAAGGGTCCAAAGCGCAAGGTGCGCGTCAGGACTACGCTCGGAATGCCTGCAAGCGGTCCGCCGCCGACGCGAGAGAGGCCGCATCGTGGACGGAAACGACCTCCGTTCCCTTGCGAATGCGGTTCACCAACCCCGCCAGCACACTCCCGGGACCCAGTTCCAGGAACAGATTGCAGCCGATTTCATCGAGCAGGTATTCGATCGATTGGGTCCAATTCACCGTCCCGGTAACCTGTTCGGTCAAGGTGCGGCGGATGGCGTCAAAGTCGCCGGCCGGCTCGGCATCGATATTCGAGACGACGGGAAATTGGGGCTGGAGCAGGATGGTGTGCAAGAGTTTCTCGCCCAGTTGCAGGTAAGCCGGGTTCATCAGGCGCGAATGATAGGCCCCGGCGACGTTGAGCAAAGCGGCTTTGCGCACGCCCGATTGCTTGGCCATGGAGACGGCCAGGGCAATGCGTTCCGCTTCGCCCGAGATGACGATCTGGCCGGGGCAATTGAGATTGGCGATGTCCACGTCGGTTTCCGCCGCCAGATCGCGTACCACGTTTTCATCGGCCCCGATGAGGGCTGCCATGGCACCGGAGCTGGCCGCGCAGGCTTCTTCCATGAAACGCCCGCGCGCTTCCACCAGGCGCAAGCCGGTCTCGAAGTCGAAGGTTCCCGCCGCCGCGTGCGCGGTAAACTCGCCCAGGGACAAACCGGCTGCCCCGGCGATGGGGAAGTCTCCCACGGCCGCGCGCAACGCGGCCAGGGCGGCCAGCCCGTGCACGAACAAGGCGGGCTGGCAGTTCGCGGTCTGGGTCAGTTCCTCGATCGGCCCCTCGAAAGCGATCCGGCTGAGCGGGCGGTTGAGAATTGTGTCGGCGCGGGCGAAGAGTTCGGCCGCGGCGGGAGCGTGGGCGCACAGATCCTGGCCCATCCCGACAGCCTGGGCTCCTTGCCCCGAAAACAGCAGACCGACTTTGTTTGTCATCGGGGAAGAAAAAAGAATTTGAGCAATTGTCAAAAGCAGTAATACTTCCTGCCCCTATGCCGAAATCTGTTGCCCGCCGTAAAACGAAGAAGTCCGTCGCCAAGCGGTTCAAGATCACCGGCACCGGCAAGATCGTGCGCGCCCATGCCTCCCGCCGTCACCTGCTGGCGTGCAAGAGCGCCAAGCGCAAGCGCCAGCTCGGCAAAGCCGGTCTCGTGCACAAGACGGACATGAAGCGCGTGCTCGAAAATCTGCCGTTCGGTTAAGCCGTCGCCATCGCCTTTCCACTTTTTTATAGAAGACCGCCATGCCAAGAGCCACTAATGCCCCCGCCAGCCGCGAGCGCCGTAAACGCGTGCTCGATTCCGCCAAAGGCTATCGTGGCCGCCGTTCCAAGCTGTTTCGCTACGCGAAAGACGCGACGATGAAGGGCAAGTACTGGGCGTATCGGGATCGCAAGACGCGCAAGCGCAACTTTCGCATGCTCTGGATTGCCCGCGTGAACGCCGCCGCCCGGTTGCACGGCCTGACGTATAGCCGTTTCATGGAAGGTCTCCGCGCCGCGGGTGTCGGGCTGGACCGCAAGGTCCTGGCGGACCTGGCCGTGACCGAGGAAGCGACGTTCCAGGCCATGGTGGCGCAGGCAGTCAACGCGCTCGAGACCAAGCACGGCGCGGCCGCTTAGGCCCGCTGCTGGCAGAGCGCGGCGTCGGCGCCTTGAGCGCGTTCAGGCTGCCTGACGGCCTGCTCAGAGGGCAGCCTCCATATTTCCATCGCTATGATTGCGGAGATCGACGCCATTTTCGCGCAGGCGCAGATCGAGATCGCGGCGGCCGCGGATGTTCCCGCGCTGGAAGCTGCCCGGATCAAATATTTCGGCCGGCAGGGCGGATTACTTTCCCAGGTGGGGGAGGGGATGAAGAGCGTCAGCAAGGAGGAGCGTCCGCTGGTGGGACGCCGGCTGAACGAGGTGCGCCAGGGACTGACAGCCGCGTTCGATGAGCGCCTGGCTCAATTCGCCGCCGCGAAGGAGGCGACTTCCCTGGCGGAAATCGATTACTCGCTGCCTGGAACGCCGCCGGTGGCGCTCGGGAGTTTGCATCCGCTGACCCAACTGGTGGATCGGGCGGTCCAGATTTTCCGCCGCATGGGTTTCGCCTTGGCCGAAGGGCCGGACATCGATGACGAGTGGCACGCGTTCGACGCCTTGAACACCCCGGCCGATCATCCGGCGCGCAACGATCAGGACACTTTTTATCTCGCCGACGGCCGCCTGCTGCGTCCGCATACGTCGACCGTCCAGATTCGCACCATGGAGAGCCAGACGCCGCCGGTGCGCATTATCGCGCCCGGGGCAGCCTATCGCCGCGACGAAGTGGACGCGACCCATCTGGCGCAGTTCAACCAATTGGAAGGTTTGTACGTGGATACGGACGTCAGCCTGGCGGACCTCAAGGGCACGCTGGAGTTTTTCTTTCGGGAGCTGTTCGGGCCGCGAACCGCCTGCCGCTTTCGGCCGCATTTCTTTCCGTTTACCGAGCCCAGCTTCGAGATCGACGTGAAATCTTCCTCGCTCAAGGGTGGGGAAGCCTGGCTGGAGGTGGCGGGTTGCGGCATGGTGGATCCTGCGGTGTTCACCGCCGTCAACCACGCGCGCGGGGATGCGGCATACGACCCGGAGCGTTGCACCGGCTTTGCTTTCGGGTTCGGCCTGGATCGCCTGGCGATGATCCTGACGGGCCTGCCCGACGTCCGCATGTTGATCGAAAACGACGTGCGAGTGCTGGCGCAATTCCGGTAGGAACGAACTTCATCGATGCAACTGACCTCCGTGGAAGCGCGCGTTCTGGGCTGTTTGCTCGAGAAAGAGCGCACCACGCCGGAGAACTATCCGCTGAGCCTGCATGCGCTGGCGGCGGCCTGCAATCAGACGACGAACCGGGAACCGGTGCTCAATCTGGGCGAGCGTGAAATCGAGGAAGCGCTCGATAGTTTGCGCGAGAAGAAGTTCGCCAGCGTGATTTTCGGCGCCGGCGCGCGGGTGCAAAAGTACCGGCAGGTCTTGCCTGGCATTTACAACTTCACGGCGCAGGAGTACGCGCTGCTTTGTGTCCTGTTGTTGCGCGGGGCGCAGACGCCGGGCGAACTGCGCGCCCGGACCGAGCGGATGGCGCCGTTCGCCTCGTTGCCCGAGATGGAAGCCGTGCTCGCGGCCTTGCCAAAGCCGAGGAGCCGCTGGTGCGTTTGTTGCCGCCGCGCGCGGGCCAAAAGGAACGACGCTACGTGCAACTCTTCACCGGTGAACCGGCGGACGAGGTCCCCGGTGGCACCCCCGATCCGGCGCAGCCGCGCGGCGACCTACGGTCAGCGGTGGAAGCGCTGGATCACTCGCTAGCCGAGGTCCGGGCGGAACTGGCGGTTCTGCGAGAAGAGTTCGCGCAGTTCCGCAAACAGTTTGAGTGAGTGCCGCGCAGCGTCGTTAACAAAGGTAGGGACGGCTCTCCGAGCCGTCCCAAATTGTCAAGACAAACTTGACCTGACTTGCGGTACCGCGCGTGGTTAAAAATAAACTCCGACCGCCCCTTAGCGCGATCCTTACCTCTGTCTGCGAAGCTATAGTACTTGACCTCTACTTCAGGAAATAACGCTTGCCCTTTAACTGGCCAGTCGTCTTAAAGGTATCCTGGTTTGTCTTCAAATAGGCAGCGACAGTTCCGTAAGGAATGCTGGTGCGTTCCGATATATCCTTTTGACTCATGCCGTACTTCGCTTCCGCCAATGCCTTGAGGACGCGGTTGCGAATCTCCAGGCTGCCCATCCGGGTGCGCGGCGCCGCGCCGCTGGCCCGGCCGGCACTGGCCCGGCGAACCTTCCGTGGGGGCAAACCCAGTTGCTCGCGCAAATCGGCGATCTTGCCGTCGAGTTCCGCCAGCTTGGCGGCGGTGGTTTCGCGTTCTTGCAGAAGCTTTTCGATATTGGAACTATCCAGCGCCTTGAGTTGCGCTTCGAGGTCCGCTTTACGAGCTTGAACGAGATTCTTTAGATTGGTTGACTCTGATCCCTCTGTATTGGCAGTCGATCCGGAGTGCTGACTTTCGTGTGTAGCTATCATTTCGCGGCAATGTAAACAGCGAGGCTTGAAGTGCAACACAGAACCAGCGCTTTTTTCAGTTTCTTTAATCGTGAAAGACAAACAACGCGAGCGTCAACACCACGCCAACTCCGTAAAGCAGCAAAGTACCAGATACAAAGTAGGGGTAGCCCATGATGAGCACGGAAATCACCGCCGTCTTCCATTGTCCCTGCTTCTTCGCGTAAACAAACGCCGCCATCCCGATCGCACCGAAGATCAATTCGGCCAGCAATTCAGCGGCGCTAAAATTCACGCGTGCCAGGCCCCAGCCTGCTTAGGGAGTATAAGGAGGCTGCGCGCCGGGCGGCCGATTGAAAAGGAAGGCATCAACCGAGAGGGCGCCAGGTCCGCTAATCAGCAACCCCAGGGCGACAATGAAGTAATGGGCCGCCGGCTCGTAGCTATGGACCTTCGGATCGCCCGTAATGTTGATGTACGGCTGGTGATGCGGGAAATGGACGTTGAGCAGCGCATACCCCATCGTGCAGAGGATGCCCAGCATGGCGAGCGGCGTCAGGAGACCGACGATCATCGCGAGACCGCCGCCGAACTCGCTCAACGCCGCCAGACTTTGCAGCCAGGCGGGCGCCGGGGCCGGCATGGACTGCATCCAGCTAAAGGGATGCTGAATTTTTTCCCAGCCGTGTTCCATCAAGCCGACGCCAAAGACAACGCGGATGACCAGCAGCCCAAAGGCGCCGCGTCCGGGAACGAAAGGTCCGAAAATCTTGAGCATAATGGATAATAGAGGGGCTGCCGGTTGCGGCTAGCATGCCGCCTGCACATAGTCCGGTCGAACGGAATTTTTCGCCAGCCATCGCGCCGAACCCATGTACTGGATGATCCTGACGGGCGAATACCCGCCCCAAACCGGCGGCGTCAGCGATTACACGCGCCTCGTAGCCCGCGGACTGGCGGCGGCGGGCGATGAAGTCCACGTCTGGGCGCCTCCTTGCGCGCCGGGCGGCGACGCCACGGACAGCGGGATCACGGTGCATCGGTTGCCGGATCATTTCGGCCTCCGTTCGTTCTGGCGGCTGAGCGGAGCCTTACGGCGCTCGCCCGCGGACGCGCGCATCCTCGTGCAGTACGTCCCGCAGGCTTTCGGTTGGGACACGATGAACTATCCGTTCTGCGCGTGGCTGGACGGCGCCGGCCGCCGCCGCGCCCTCGACGTGATGTTCCATGAAGTGGCGGTCGACCGGGAAAGCGGGTGGCCCAGCCCGAAGCGATTGCGCCGCCAACTGCACGCCCTCGCCACCGAGGCCATGGCGCGGCGGGTCGTCCGTTCCGCGCGCCGCATCTTCTTGTCGATTCCAGGCTGGGAACCTGTGCTGGAGTCGCTGGGCGTGCACCGAAGGATCGAGTGGCTGCCGATCCCGAGCACGATGCCCGTGCAAGTCGATGCCGCGCGGGTCGCCAACTTGCGCGACCAACTCCTGGCGGGCGCCGCCGCGACCAAACTGGTCGGGCATTTCGGGACGTTCAGCGGACACATTGCCGCAGGCTTGCGGAGCGTGATCCGCCCGGCGGTCCGCGCGGGCAAGGATGCTAAATTTCTGCTGATCGGGCGCGGCAGCCGGGAATTTGCCGAGGCCCTGCGGCGGGACGAGCCGGAAACGGCAGCGGCGATTGAAGCGGTCGGCGCGCTGGAACCGGCGGAGGTAGCCGAACATCTGGCAGCGTGCGATCTCCTCGTGCAACCGTATATCGACGGCGTCAGCAGCCGGCGCACGAGCGCCATGGCCGGCCTGGCGCTTGGCCTGCCGCTGTTGACCACCACCGGGCATTTGACGGAGCCGATCTGGGCGGCCAGCGGCGCGGTGCGACTGGCGTCTTCCTACAAGGAACTGGCGGGGCAAATCGGCGCGTTGCTGGACGATCCGGTGGGCCGGGCGCAACTGGGGTTGGCCGCAGCCGCGTTGTACCGGGAGCGCTTTCAACTCGAACGCACGCTCGCGATGCTCCGCGCGGCCGACCCCGCGCTGGCTTGACGGCGACGTCTGGACTTGCGGCTCCGGCAGGTTATACACAGCGAATGACCGCACGGCGCCCCCCTGAGCCGCAGGATGCCTCCAACGCGGAACCGGCCTGGTACTGCCTGCGCTCGCAGCCCAAGCACGAGCGGATCGCGGCGCTGCATTTGCGCAAGCTCGCCGGCATCGAGGTCTTCGCCCCGTTGGTCCGCTTCGAGCGGCCGAGTGCCCGCGGCCGCGGCAAGACCTGGGTAACGGAGGCCATGTTCCCCAGCTATCTGTTCGCGCGCTTCGCTATTGGAGCCCAGACGCGTGAAATTCAGAGTTCGCACGGCATCCGCGGCATCGTGCAGTTCGGCGGGCAGTATCCGCCGATCCCGGATGCCCTGTTGGAGCAACTGCAGGCCTCCATCTCCCTGGACGAGGTCGCGGTCATCCCTACCGATCCGGCGCCCGGTCAGGAGGTGACGATCACCGCCGGCGCCTTCGAGCGCGTCCGGGCGCTGGTGACGAGCTATCAACCGGCCCAAGAACGGGTCCGCGTTTTGTTGACCTTCCTCGGCCGCGAAGTGGAGGCGGAATTGCCGGTCGATGCCGTCGTTGGGCCCGACCCGCGGCGGCCAGCCAATTGAAGTTCAAGCGGACGCCGCTTGGGGGAGGAATGCCGGCGGTCGGGGTCGAACCGACACACTCTTGCGAGTACAGGATTTTGAGTCCAGCGCGTCTGCCAATTCCGCCACGCCGGCGAGCGCAAGGCCAGAGTTTCACGCCGGTCTTTGCCAGCCGCAAGCGCAAAGTTCCCGGCCGAAGGAGGCGGTCACCATTACGCTCCATATCGGCGGAACTGCCACGACGCTTACGCCCCGAGTTGAATTCTTCGCGGGAATCACTCGCCGCTGAGCAGCGAAAGCTTGGCCTTGGTGCCCGTGCCCAAGACGTATGAATTGGCGGGGCCGGAGAGCAGCTGAATCTTCACTGACTGCAACGTCGCGTCCTTTGACCGGGTAGTGGCGACGAGCTTGAGCTTCACACTGGCGGAGCCGGCGGGGATCAGGATGGAGCCGGGCAAGGCTTTGCCATCGGTGCCTACGTAATCGGTTCCGTTGATGGCGGTGCCTTTGAGTTCGTAATAAACCCGCAGGCCGGTCCCGATGTTGCCGGTGCGGCTGATCAGCGTCTTGCCCTTCTCGCCTCCCTGAACGATTTCGCCGTCGCCGCGAACCACGATTGTCACCGTGGGCGCGCCCGAGGGGTTGGCGGCAGCCACGGTCAGGGTCGCGGTGCTGCTGGTCGCGCTGCCGAGCGCATTGGTGACGACGACATCATAGGAGCCGGTGCGAGCAGCGGTCGCTTCGAAGACGGTGTACGCCGAGTTGGTCGCGCCGCCGATCGGCGCACCATCGTAGTACCACTGGTAGGAGAGCGGGACAGTGCCTTTGGCGAGGACCGAAAAGGTGGCGTCGTTGCCCGCGGCGATACTTAGAGACACTGGCTGCGTCGTGATTTTCGGGGCCTTGCTGGCGGGCGGGGTCGCGGCACCCATGATGGTGATCGTGGCCTCGGTGGCGCCGTAACTGACCGTATAGGTCAGCCCGGAAGCGGAACTCAACGTGGTGAACGCACCCGAGGCGCTGCCATAGGTCAGGACGTTGAAGGTTTCTCCCGCCGTCGGCGCAAACCCGCTAACAGTATCGACCTCCAGGGTGCCGGCCAACGAAGCGGCACCGGCCACGGCTACTTGATCGTAGTTCGTGCCAGCCGTCGTGCCGTCCAGCAGAATGACCAACTTACCGCTTGCCGCCTGCGAGAGAGAGCCGGCCACGTCCAGCGTCAAACCGTCCGTCGCGAAAGCTACCGTGCCGTCGTTGGTCAGGCTTGTGAGGGTGGATGGGGCGGTGACGTTCCAGGTGCTGGAAGAATCGATGTTCAGGGCGGCGTGCGTGGCGGCGCCGGTCAACTCGGTGGCGTTATTGAGATTGGCGGTCAAGGTGCTGACGGCGTCGGCCAGCAAGGCGCCGGTGAGCGTCTCGCCCAGGAAAGTAATCGTGCCGGCGCTCACGGCGCCACTGTTGCTGCTGGTGACGCGGATCAGGTTACCAGTGCTCGCGCTGAGGGCGGCGCCGCTTTGCACCGTGATTGCGGCGGATGCCGCCAAACCGGTATCGGTGCCGTCCACATAGAAGGCGTCGCCGGCATTGGCCCGCAGGGAACCGCCGGTCACGTTAAGAACGGCGCTGCCAGCGGCCGCGCCGGTGTTCCACAGCTTGACCCCGCCGAGCAGGCCGCTGACGGAGGATGCAGTCAAATTGATGGTATTGGCACCGTCAATCACCGCGCCGTAGTCCGCCGCGGAGGATACTGTCGCGCCGGTCACGGAAATCGTCCCGGTGGAGTAGAGGCCCGCCGATTGACTGCCGGCCGTCTCATCCGAGGCCGAAATGGTCCCGCCGTTGACGGTGACGACTCCCGCGCCGTAAGCCGTGGCGATGGCAGTACTGCTCGGCCCGGTGGTCGTGACGTCCACGCCCGTCAACCTCACGGCACCGCCATGCGTGGCGTCTACCCCTTGGGAATTGGCGCCGCTCGTTGAGACCGTGCCGCCATCCATCGTGATGGACGAGCCGGGATAGGTCGCGAAAAGGCCGCTGGCGCCCGCGCCGGTCGTGGAGATGGCACTCGTGGGATCGGTAATGACCACCGTGCCGGCGGCATTGGTGGTGCCGGCGAGGACACCGGCGTTCACGCCATATTCGTCGCTGTTGAGGATGCTCGAGGCATTACCGCTTTTCGTGACACTGAGGACACCGACACTAAGGGAGGCGTCGCCGTAAACATAAACCCCCGATTGATCGGTGCTGACGCTATTGAGGTTGAGAGTGGTCAACGTGCTCGTGCCGCTGCCCAGCGTATAGAGCCCGGTCTGGGCGTGCAGCATGGAGCTGGTACCCGACAGCAGCAGAGCGGCGATCGTCAGCGCCTTTCGACCCGGCAGTTTAACGGCTGACGACATTTTCATCCCTGCCATGCAAAGCAGACTTCGAACCAAGGCGTCAGGTACAGGTCGAGAACACCGCGCTTTTTTCAAAGTCCGGCACTACGCTGGCTCCCGCTGCCTCCGCGAAGGCGAAACGCTCGCGACGAACCGCCCGCCCGGCGAACGCTACTCCTGATCGAGGTCGCTATGACCGGTGAAGAAGCGCTGCACCTTGGCCCCGGTCGAGCGCAGCGTGTGATCCACGTTGTCGTGCACGGTATCCAGGGTGTGCGCAACGTTATCGTGCGCAGTATCAATCGCGTGCGCGACATTGTCATGGGCGTGATCCAGGGTGCGGCCCGCGCGAGTGAAAAAGCCCCCTTCGCCATTATCCGGCGGGGGTGGCGCAACGGCGACATCGACATCATGGACCGGTGGCGGCGCATTGGGCGGTGGCGGGACCGGGGCCGGCGCCGTCTCGATCGTGGTGGTGGTTGTCGAGATCGTCCGTGCCGGTGCGGGGTTCGTGCTGGTGGAGGCGGTCATCGGTTCACCGGGGCGTCCGGGCGCCTGCGCCAGGCGGCCGTCAATGGAAGCGATAACGCCATCCGTAGCGGTCAGGCGCATATTGCCGACGCCGGCGCCGTTTTGATTGAAGAGCTCCAGCGTCCAGACCGGTTTGCCGGTCTCATTGGCGCGCAACGTGTAGTTGACCGAATCGAAGCGGACACGCGCCTTGCGGGACTGGGTATCGGCGGCATCGAAGGCGCCGCTGGAGTCCAAATTGAGCTCCTTGAGCCGCACGAGGCCGCTGTTTGCCGGCGGCCGGCCCAGGGAGCGCTGCGCCACGATCTTGCCGTCGGCTACATCGATCTCCTTGGATCCGGCGGCCCCTTCCTTGAGCACGATTTTCCAGACATACGGCTGCGGAACACCATCTTGCCCGGTCACTTCCACCAAACGGTCGAGTGCCTCGGCGCCCAAAGCACCGCGGGCGACCCGGATGGCGCGGTAAGCGGTGGCGTTGTCCGGGGTGGCTTCCGCCGGGGCGCCGCTCGCTACGGGCGGGAGCAAAGCGCTGGCGAAGAGCGCGCCCGCAATCGCCATGACGATGCTGATCGGGAGGACCGGATTCTTCATTTCTGCAATGAAGGCAGCACGGAGCGCTTCGCCAGTGAAAAATGCATTGGCGCGGCGGGGCGGACAAGGGCTTGTGCTGCAGCAAACGCGGGCATCCTCCCGGGCCGTTTCGGCGGGGGCGGCACACTCCATGCTCAAGAAAGTTGTTGCCACGCGCCCGGCTTCTATGGCAACACTCCCGAGAGTCAGACAGGCAGGTCCCCATGGCGGGCGACCGAGTTCTCCCACGTTCCGGATGTTACCTCCCAGCCTCCACCGGTCCCGGCTCGCATGATCAACCGCGCGCTAGAGTTCTCGAGCCATGCCGGCAACTTGTCGCTGGTACGCCGTTTCGTGCGCCAGTTTTTGATCAGCCAGGGCTGCGGGGAATCGTTGATCGACCTGATGGTGCTAGGGATCGACGAAGCTTGCACGAACATCATCCGGTACGCGTATGGCAATGCCGAGGATCAGTTGATCCGGCTGACCATGGAGCGCTCGCCGCGTGCTTTCCGCTGCCGCTTGCGTGATTATGGTGCGCGGGTGAACGCCTGCGAGTTGAACGGCCGCTGCCTGGAGGTGGTGCGTCCCGGGGGCCTGGGTTTGCACTTGATCCGGCAGGCTTTCGACAGCGCCTATTACCGGGCCAGACCGAAAGGGACGGAGCTCGTGCTGATCAAGGCGTTGCCGGTGGAATTGCTGCTGGCCACGCCGGAGCGGCTTGATCGGAACGAGGCCGCGTAGCGGTTGGCCGTCCACCCTTACAGCTCCACGTCCACGGCGGCGCCCGCGGCGGTCGAATAGATCAGCAGGCGCGCCACCGTGCGCCCCATGCCCCGGGCGAAAACCTCCGCGTAAGGCCGCAGTTGCGGCGCGTACTTCGCCGCCAGGCGCGCCAGAAACACTAGCTCATCGCCGTCCGACACCGGTCGACGATCCGTCTTCCAATCGACGATCCAGATGCCCTCCTGCCCGGCCGGGATGATCACCAGATCCATAATCCCCTCGATCCAAACCGTTGCGTCACGAGGGTAAGAAAACGGCATTTCGGGCAGAAAAACTTTACCGTGGGCGAGCAGTTCCCCGTGCGTGCGGCTGGCGGCCAGGCGGCTTAACTCGGCTGCGCCCCGCTTGCCCCAGGGTGCGTTGGCCAGCACCTTGGCGCTCTCGGCCTCGACGTACCTGCTGCGAGTCGCCGGGGTGGGGGCGCTCCAGGGATAGCGTTGCAAGACACCATGCCACCAGTTGCCGTAATCCATCCCACCGGGCTCCTGCATCAGTTCGGCCCGCTCCTCCAGCGGATCGATGGGAATGACAGGATTGATTTCCAGGCCGGCGCGGTCATCCTGGTGCACCTCGCCCGATGGCAGCATCCGCCGCGGGATGCGCTGGGAAATAACGGCGGCCTGGCGCAGGCGGCTCGTGTCCTCCTCGAAGACGCGATCCTCGGTCTTCGGCTCCCCGGCAGCAGGGAGCGTCTTGGGCGCTGGATGCGCAGATCCGGGCGGTGGCGGCGGATCGAACAACGTGGGCAAGTCGAGTTCGTCCCAGAGCGCGAGTTTGAGGAAATTCGGGATGCTGCCGTCATAGAGCCGGCTGCCATCCGGCACGATCAGGAGCCGTTGCGCGCGGGTGAGCGTGACGTAAAGCATGCGCTGGAACTCGTCGGCGCAATCCTGGGCATGAGCCGTTTTCCAGGTGGGATCCAGAGTGCCTTTGCTGAAATGAATCTGCGCTTCGCCGCGATGGCGTTCGATGGAGGGATAATTCTGCGACCGGTCCTTGAGCGCGGCGCCCAGCGCCAGCGGCATGACAACCGGCCATTCCAACCCTTTCGCTTTTTGACAGGTGAGGAACTGAATGGCGTCCGGGTTGCCGGTCTGGGCTTCCGTCGGCTCCTCCAGCGCTGCCACCAACGCGTCGATCCAGGTGCGCAGCGTGCCGCCGGCGCACTCGGCTTGCAAAGCCGCCGCGCGCAGGTGATCCAGCGCGGCGGGCGGTTCGCCGATCACGGAAAGGCGGTCGCCGAGCGCCGTCTTTCCCAGGACTAGGTCTACGTAACGGCTCAAGGTCCCGCCGGTGCCATCCGCCGTGGCCGATCCATCCGGCCACGCCGCCCGCAGATCATGCAAAAGCTCCAAGGCCGCGAAAAGCCGCGCGGACGGCACCCCGCGCAGCGGTTTAGCCGGCAGTTCCGGCCAGAAAACCAGGCCGCTGCCTCCGTCTGGGCCGCCCCGCTGATGCAGCCGCGCCAGGTCCACGTCCGAAACCGCGAAAATCTCGCGCAACACCCCGATCAATTCAAAGCGATCCCACGGATGCGCCAGCACGTGTAAGAGCGCCGCCGGCCAACTGTGCCGCGCCTGTTCCCGGGCAATCCGTTTCTGCGACAACAGGCAAACGGGCAAACCGCGCGCCACGAATACCCGCGCGGCCAGTTCCAGCCACTTGATGCGCGGGCAGATGATTGCCACCTTGGACCAACGCGCCGCTCCGAGGCCAGCCAGCCCTTGTTCGAGTAAAAAATCAGCCAGGCGCCGGCCCTCCCAATCCACTCGCGCGTCCAGCAGGAGTTTTTTATCGGCGCCGGGCAGCTCGCCCAGGTCCAGGCGCCAGACCGCCCCCGGCGGGCAGGCGGGCCGGGGCGCCAGCGCGCGAAATTCCACGTGCGGTTGCGGCAACCTGCCTGCCGCGAAAATGCCGTTGACCGCGCCGATGACGCGTTGCGGGCAGCGCATCGTGACGGAAAACTCCAGGTGCCGGCCGCCGCGTTGCGCCTTGAAAGCATCCACGTAGCGCCGGTAAACGGCGAGGTCCGCACGGTCGCTGTAAATCGCCTGTTGCTCATCGCCGACAAAACAAAAGCTGCCGGGCGCGGGCGGCACGGCGTCCGGCGAGGCGGTCCAGTCTCCCGGCGCGGCGCCCACCGGGCGCGTGATCTCGGTCAGGATGGAGAACATTTGGCCGTCGGTATCCTGCGCCTCGTCCAGAATGACGATATACCGCCGCTCGCGGATCTTTTGCAGCACCGCCTCCTGCGCGATCAGCCGGCCGCACCAGAACACCTGGTCCGCGTACGACATCAGGCTCCGGGACAGCCGGTAATCGCGATAGGCCAGCGCGAGCCGGGCAGCCAGCGACCCCGCCGCGGCATTCAGCCACTCCGCCAGGGGCCGGAACAGCGCGTCCACCGCGCGCAGGAACTCCTTGCTCCCGCCCTCGAACTCGGGCAACGGCAGGAACGAGGCGCCGCCCTCGTAATCGGCCTGCCAGACGCGCAGAACGCGCTGATGCTCCTGGGTCTTGGCGGCCGCTCTGCCCCCGTCCGCCCCGAGCGCGGCGCTGAAGTCCAGTGGCGGCGGCAGCTCCTCTGCCGGCGCGGCGGGCGCCCGCTCGATCTCTGCCGGCGCGAAATGCCGCGCCAGCTCCAGCAACTGGTCGAAGGTGAGATGGCGGCTGACCTGGGCAAGCAGGACCGCCGGGAGATCGATCCACAGTAATTCGTCGCTCTCGCAGAAGCGCCGCCAGAGGTTTTCCGCCTCGGGACCCTCCAGCAAACCGGCGCTCTCCGGTAGGCCGAGGAAACGTCCATGGTCGCGGACCAACTTCAGGCAAAAACTGTGGATCGTGCCAAAAAATGCCCCGCGCAGGTCCGCCAGCAGCGTCTGACGGCCCGCCGCGCTGGCGCCGAGTTGCTGGAGTACGCGATCCCGGGTGCGGACGCGCAATTCCTCCGCCGCGAGCTTGCCATACGTCACCACCACGAGCCGCGAAAGGAGCTGCGGCTGTTCGCGCCGTTGCAAGGCCAGGTTGGCGATCCGCTCGACGATGGCGGTGGTCTTCCCCACGCCCGCGCCGGCGGAGACGCAAAAGTTCTCATCCAACGTCGCGGTGAAGGTCCGCCGGGCCTCGGCGTCCAATAAGGGCGGGGTAGTCAACGTGTCCCGAGCATCGCAAAAGCGCGTGCCTTCGTAAACAAGGTTGGGAAGGCTGCGGCTCTAGCGATCTGAGGCCGCCAGGGCCGCTCCGGCATTTGCCAATTGACAAGCCAACATCCCCCCGCTTTAGAACAACACACCATCCATGCACTCGCCGGACCCGCGCCCATCTCTCCCTGCTCGCTTCGTTGTTCTTCGTTCCACCGCGTTGCTGCTCGCGCTCGGCTGCCTGACTGCTGCCTGCGACCGCCACAGCGCCGCCGAAGTGTCCGAAGGCTACGGCCACGGCTCCAGCCACCGCAAGAGCTACAGCGACCATCAGATCGATAGCCGCGATCATTCGGCGTCCTTCTCGGACACCCAGGGTCTGGAAGCGGGCAAAGAGCAAGGCGAGGCGCCGGCCGCCGCCGCCGCCACGCCGTCGCCGAGCCCGAGCGCAGCGGCTTCGAAGTTCTTCCAGCAATAGGCTGGATTCGCTCGCCCGGGAGCGATTTTCCCCCATGGCCGGGTGCGGCGCCCATGCTCTCGCAGATCAAGCTCCGCGACTTCCGGTGCTTCGACTCCCTCCAGGCCACGTTTCAGCCCGGAATCCAGTTCTTCATCGGCGATAACGCTCAAGGCAAGACTTCCATTCTTGAAGCCGTTTGCGTGCTCCTGCGCCTCGCCTCGCCGCGCTCGACGACGCTCGCTCCGCTGATCCGTCTCGGCGCGGCAGATTTTTCCGTCCAGGGCGAATGGAACACCAGCCGACTGCAGTTTTCCAGCGGCGCTGCCGGCCGCAAGCTGCTCCTCGATGACGTGGAGCAGTCCGGCACCGCCGATTATCTCCGCCTCGCCAAAGTCGTTTATTTTGGCAACGCCGATGTCGACCTGGTGCGTGGCGGGGCGGAAGGCCGGCGTCGCTATCTCGATTTCCTGGGTAGCCAGATCGAGCCGCTCTACCGCGCCAACCTGCGCGCCTACGAGCGGGCGCTGCGTTCCCGGAATCGGCTCCTGAAAGCGCACCCGCCGCGTCCCCGCGAGGTGGCCGCGTACGATGTCCCCCTGCTGGAAGCAGGCGGTTTGCTGACGCAACTGCGCCGCAGTCTAGTGGCGGAGCTGCTCCCCTGGGTCATCCGTGCCCAGGCCCGCATTCGCACCGGCGATCCGGGGACGCCGGAGCAACTTGCGCTGGAGTATCGTGCCGGAGCCAGCGAGGATTTCGCCGCGGCTTTGGCGGCGTCGCGGGATGAAGAGACGCGCCTGCGCCAGACGCTAGTCGGTCCACACCGCGACGACGTCCTCCTGACCCTCGACGCCCAACCTGCCGCCACCTACGGTTCCGAAGGCCAGCAGCGCACGCTGGCACTGGCGTTGAAACTGGCTCAAGCGGGCTTTTTGGAGTCGCTCTGGCGCCAGCCGCCGACCCTGCTCCTGGACGACATTTTCGGTGAGCTCGATCCCGCCCGCCGCAACGCCCTGCTGGCGGCGCTCCCGCCAGGCGCGCAGCAGTTGATCACGACGACTCATCTGACCTGGCTGGAGAGCGCGCCATCCGGCCCCGTCTGGCGCCTCCACGACCGCAACCTGACCGAAAAAAGATAGGGATTGCTCTCCCGAGCGAACTCCCATTTGTCTCTGGCCAAAGTTTTTCTCTGCGTGCCCGCCCCTGCGCTGGTCCAAATCAGACTTGCCAACGGCGCGCTGCTGCGCAAACTACCCCTTCGCCCGAGGGCAAGGCTGGGTAGCTCAGTCGGTAGAGCAGAGGACTGAAAATCCTCGTGTCGGGGGTTCGATTCCCTCCCCAGCCACTTCTCTCTAAATTCTTCTCTTTGAGGAAATTGCGTGAGAAGTACGAGTAGACTTTGTGCATCTGCACAGGAAGAAATACGAAGGTTTTTGAAGGAAAAGTGTCCTGCTTTGTCCTGCAAAAATCCGTGCTTGTTAGGCGGAAAAATACCGCCGATTGCATTTGTTACAGCCTCCCTATTCGCTCACTTCGTTAGATGCTCCAATCTCCGGTCGAGGAAAGCGGCAATCTGGCGGCTCAGAAGTAGTACCCTTTTTTCTCGCACCGTCGAGGTGTGGGGGAATATCTTTTTGGGTGAAAATGCGCTGGGAGAGACTGGAATTGACCCTAAACACTCATCGCATTTTGACCATTTCACTTGCCCTTTGTCTATCCCCGACAGTTCCATCCGATGCCTGAACAACTCCCGAAAGGATGGGTGGCGACCGCGCTAGGCGAAATTGTGCGTCCAGGACGCCCACGCGTCTCACCACGAGAATATCCAGAGCTTCCATACATTGGACTGGAACACGTCGAAAGCCAAACTATGCGCCTTTTAGGCAAGGGCGATGCAAGTGCAATCCGCAGCAGTTCCATCCTGTTTGAAAAAGGTGATCTTCTTTATGGCAAAATGCGGCCATATCTGAACAAAATTTGGGTTGCAGACTTTTCAGGGCTGTGTTCAGCAGAGTTTCTGGTTTTTCCAGCCGCTGAGGAGGCAAATAACTCGTTTTTGGCACTCCGACTCAATGCTGACGACTTCGTAAACTTCGCAAATCAACAGGTGAGCGGCGACCGACCAAGAGTCGATTTTAAGGGGCTGAGTTCATTTGCCATCCGCCTGCCGCCGCTGAGCGAACAAGGCCGAATCGTTGCTACGCTAAATAAAGCGTTGGCCCGGATGTATGCCTCCGAGTCTGCAACTCACCGAGGTAGCGAACGATTAGCAAAATACCGTGCCGCCATTCTCCGATCCGCCGTATCGGGCGATCTCACCCGCGTCTGGCACAGTACCAAACCCGCCGACAACACCGATGGACAACTTCTATTCAACACCGCAGATGAAACGGGCGAACAACTACTGGAACGTATACTTGCTTCTGGCAGAACAAATTGGGAGGAAAGTGAACTCCAACGCCGCCGCAAATCCGGCAAACCGCTAGACGATGATAACTGGAAGGCGGATTATCGAGAACCTGAACCGATTGATTCTACCGATCTGTCACCGCTCCCCGAGGGCTGGACTTATGCGGCAGTCGATCAAGTCGGTTTTGTGCAACTCGGCAGGCAGCGTTCTCCTGAAAATCACCAAGGGGAATTCATGCGCCCATACCTCCGGGTGGCCAATGTTTTTGAGGACAAAATCGACTTGCGCGATGTGAAGAGGATGAATTTCTCTCCAGCAGAATTTGACTCGTTTCATTTAGAAAAAGGGGATATTTTGCTCAACGAAGGTCAAAGTTTAGAGCTAATCGGACGGCCTGCGATGTATCGAGGCGAGGTCGAGGGGGCTTGCTTTCAAAATACCCTGATACGTTTTCGTGCCTACGAACCATTGAATCCTGCATATGCATTGATTGTATTCAGAGCATATTTTCATTCGGGTCGGTTCCAGCAGATCGCAAAGTGGTCTACAAACATTGCTCATCTAGGCGCAAGGCGATTTTCACGACTTGAATTTCCTCTTCCGTCGCTCGTTGAACAAAATGAGATTGTCCGCGAAGTGGAACACCGTTTTTCGGCGGCAGCCCGTTTATCGAAAACGTTGAGCCTTCAACTTGAACGCGCACGTGTGACAAGACAATCACTATTACATGATGCGTTCGAGGGACATCTTATCCCTCAAAATTCCAAAGACGAGCCTGCCATTCAGCTACTCAATCGCATTCGCACTCGCTGGGAGGAAGAAGATAGCAAACCAAGAGCCAAACGTATGGCAAAATCTCAATTGACGACCCATCTGCGCCCACTACTTGACGTGCTCCGCGAATACAAGAAGCCCGTAGCTGTAGAGGTACTCTTCAGAGATTCCGGATATGAAGCAGTTTTCAAAGGGAGCGATGAACAACAGGACGTGGTTGACGCCTTCTACAAGGAGTTGCGTAAGTTGACTGAACCACCGTCGAAGTTGGTTGAGTATAGGGATTCAAAGCAGAAAGTCACGTTAACAGCACTTCCATGAGACTGATTCATTTAAAAATTGGCAACTTTAAGAATCTCGTTGGTTTTTCTGTTAACTTTGATGAGACATGCAAAGAACCCGTAACAGTTATCTTAGGACGAAACGGTTCAGGAAAAAGCAATTTAAACGAGGCTCTAGTCATAATCTTTCGTGATCTTCTGGAAGGAAGGTCAACCAAGAATTTCGGTTATGATCTGCGGTACACTTTACGCAATGGGAAGGTGACTGTTCGAGTTTGGAATCCACCGCCTACTGGTGAGGATGAGGAACATGGGGCTGCGCTTCCATTTGCTTCCAAAGAAGGTAGTGCTATAGAAACGTTCTCTTTCACTGTTACCGAGAACGGTGAAGAAAGTCGCATTAGTAAAGACAAGATAACTGAATATCTGCCTAAATATGTTGTAACTTACTACTCAGGTACCAGCAATAGACTGCAACATCACTTCTTTAAATCACAGTTGGCGTTCCGTAACGAATTGTTAGAAGGACGTTCGCTACCACTGCGACCTCTCTTTTATGCAATTCCGATTCATTCACAATTTGCTTTACTTGCGTTTTTTATGACGGAGGACAAAGAAGCGATGGATTTCTTAAAGGAGTACCTGTGGATCGAAGATTTTGAAAGTGCGCTGTTGGTTCTCAGGCGTCCACACTGGGCGGCAGGTCGTAAACGCAGCAAAGAGGGAGATACGCGCTTTTGGGGAGCACGAGGCGTAGTCCGTGATTTTCTTTCCGAAGTTTATGAATGCGCGTTAGCGCCAATGCGATTAGAGGGAGAAATTCAAGAGTCGTTTGATAAGGTGGAAGGAACAGAATTTCTCTACCTGTTTCTCCGTGACTTAAAAAGCTTGCGTGAACTCGCAAAGAGATCGCTGGAGATTGCTCGATCTAAGTTTGATCAAAAAGAAGTTATCGCTGCCGACTTCTTTAAGTTGTTAGAGAGTATGTTCATGTCTGATTTGATACACGAAATCCGTGTTCGTGTTTCTATTCGTCACGCAGGCGGTCTTACCTTCCGAGAATTTAGTGAAGGGGAACAGCAGATACTTGCAGTTGTCGGCATGTTGCGGTTTCTCCGTGATGATGACTCGCTTTTTCTTCTAGATGAACCAGATACTCATCTAAATCCAAGCTGGGGGCTAGAATATTTGAACATCTTAAAGAAGCACGCTGACACCGGCCAGAATAGCCACTTGTTGTTAGCAACCCACGATCCATTGGTATTGTCGAATCTTCGACGCAACCAAGTCGTGATACTGGAGCGTGACTCTGCGACTGGTCATGTGACTAGCACTGAACCCGATGAAGACCCGCTCGGCATGGGGGTACAAGGCATCTTGCGCAACATGTTTGGAGTGCGCAGTGCCATCGGAACTGAAACGCAAAACAAGCTAGATCGTCATACAGAGCTTTCTGCGCTTGGTGACAAACGGACTGCTGCACAAGAGTCGGAATTCCGTCTATTAGGAGATGAGCTAGATCGAGCCGGTTTCGGTCGTGAATTCCGCGACCCCGATTATTCGGCTTTCATTCGTGCAATTGCACGAAGACCTGAGTTCAGAAAGCCGGTGTTAACTGGCGCAGAAATTCAGGAACAGGAGCAAATTGCAGACGAGATTTTAAATACTATCCTTTCATCAGAAAAAGCTGAGAAATGAGGTTCATTCCCCTTGAAAACAGGCGGCCAAAACGGCGGTGGCTACGATGGGCCAAATCGGTAACGCGAGAACTGGAACGCGCGGTAGATAAAGCCGCCCGGGACAAGGTTATCGATCAGCATCAGGGTGTTTGGAAGCGTCTATTGCCGTGGTTGCTGAAACAATCGCGTGGAAAATGTTGGTTCTCCGAAGCTCGTGATAGCTACAGTTATTGGCACGTCGAGCATTTTCGGCCAAAGAAAGCGATGGCAAACCCATTCGGGGCCGCGTGCGTTGGTGGGTACTGGTGGTTAGCGTTCGACTGGAAAAACCTGCGTGTTTGTGGTGGCGTTGGAAATGTAAGAAAAGGTGAGTTTTTTCCCCTAAGGAAGGATACACACGTCGCTACACAATCTGATCGAAACATCAAAGATGAGCATCCGTACTTACTTGATCCGATACGCGAGGAAGACCCGATTCTCTTAACCTTTGACTCTGACGGTAGCATAGCGCCGTTGCCTGATCTAGACTTGTGGCAAAAAGTTAGGGTTGAGGAATCAATTAAACGCTACCGTCTGCAAGATTATGAGCCACTACGAAATGGGCGTAGGGCTGTGTGGGCAATTTGCGCGCTGGAGGTGAACAAATGCCAAAATCTGATGGCTGAACTGTCTAAATATCCCTCGGCCACTACAAGAGAACAAGTGAGACAACAAATTCAAAAATTACGCACTATGGTGAAATTTGATGCGGAGTTCTCGTCTGTTGCATGTGAATGCCTGCGCAGTCGTAAGCACATGTCGTGGGCGCATCGGCTAGCCAGCGAGGCACAAGCAAACTAATTTCAAGCACAATGAATCAAACAGCTTCTAGCATAGTTCAAAAGGTGTGGAACTATGCACACGTTCTACGAGACGACGGATTAGGTTTCATGGAGTATACCGAGCAAATTACCTATCTGCTTTTCTTGAAACTAGCATGGGAACAACAGGGAACGGATTTCTTTTTCCAAATTCCTGCGCTTTATAACTGGGAAAAACTGCGGTCTATTTCAGACAACCTTGAGTTGGCTACACAGTACCAGCAAGCACTTCAAGGTCTGAGTAAAGAACGTGGGTTGTTAGGATTGATTTTTGCTAAACCACAGAGCAAGATAGATGATCCGGCGAAGCTTCGACATCTCATTAACATGATTGATGAGGAAAGTTGGTCATCATTAGATTTTGATGTTAAGGGAGAAATCTACGAAAGCTTGTTAGCACGCAATTCGGAAGATGTACGAGGCGGTGCGGGTCAGTACTTTACGCCACGGCCTGTTATCAGGGCCATCATGGAGGTAATGCGGCCACTTCCAGGTATGACGATTGCCGATCCAGCGTGCGGCACCGGCGGATTTTTGCTGGCTGCCTTTGAACGTCTCAAGCCCGTTACAAAAACTAAGATAGACGAGAGATTCTTGCGGACTCATGCCCTTCACGGAGCTGATATTGTCCCGAATGTTGCTCGCCTATGTGCAATGAATTTGTATTTGCATGGCATTGGAATTGATCCAGAGCACCCACCGATAGTGATTCAGGACAGCCTTAGCCATTCGTCAAAGGAAAAGGTTCAGATGGTAGTAACGAATCCTCCTTTTGGTAAGAAAAGCAGCATTACCGTTGTGTCGGATGGGAGAAAAAGAGATAAGAATGATATTAGTTATGCACGAGACGACTTTTGGGCAACAACAAGTAATAAACAGTTGAATTTTGTGCAGCATGTTTACGCGATGCTTGATGAGGGAGGTAAGGCGGCAATGGTAGTGCCTGATAATGTGCTTTTTGAAGCTGGTGCAGGAGAAAGGATTCGCCGGGAATTACTAAAGCGAGCGGATGTCCACACATTGCTTCGATTGCCAACGGGTATATGGTATTCAACCGGAGTGAAGGCAAATGTCCTTTTTTTCGACAAGAAGCCAAGTCTTAGGAATGAGCTTTGGATTTATGATCTTCGTACTAATAAGAACTTCACACTGCGCCAAAATCCTATCACATCTGACGACCTAAAGGATTTTGTCGAATGTTTCTGTCCCGACCACAGAGATAAACGCAAAGAATCGACGCGGTTCAAATGTTATTCGCATTCACATATTCTCACCAATGATAAAGCGAGTCTTGATGCGATTTGGATTAACAACGATTCTTACAGCGATCCCGGTAGTCTGCTTTCACACGATGTATTAGCCGCAGAGGTGCTAGTACTGCTGAAGGAAGCTGTTAGTGAATTTGAAGAGGCTATTGCCGTTGTAAAAAAAGCGACGAAGAGGAAAAACAATAGGCAATGCTCCTGAGAACCTGCGTTAACCTTAGCAGACATGCCCCCCGCCCAGTTCAAAACCAAGTGGCAGCGTTTCTCTGGCAAAGAAACCGCCGCCTACCAAGAGCATTTTAACGACCTGTGCCGCCTGCTCCGACTTCCCACGCCCGCCGAGGCGGACCCAACCGGCAACGACATCTTCTGCTTCCAAAAATACGTCCTCAAAGACACCGAGTTGTTCAGCCTTTCGCCCGCCGGGGAGGTAGTCAACGCCTCCGAGGAACGCGGCTTTGCTGATGTGTGGAAAGCAGGCTGCTTCGCGTGGGAATACAAGGGCAAGCGGGCCAATCTCGACGCCGCTTACAAACAGCTTCTCCGCTACCGGGAAAGCCTGCTCAACCCGCCACCTTCAGGAGCGGTGGATTTTTTATCAACAAACGGAGAAAATATCAATGGGCAACACACATGTCGCTGGCAAGTTCCTCCTCTCCGTGTCCGCTGTGGTAACACTCGAAATTCATTTGGAGGCGTCTATGGGCCATTCTGAGCGTGTTATTGATGACGTGCAGATTGTAATCGACCCTGAAACGGCGGCGGCACTCCAGGGATTTGGGGATTGACCCGAAGGCCAAGTTTGCACATCCTCCTGACAATTTGCGAAATAAAAACATGAGATCGCTCCACTCACTTGCTCTTCTCGCCGAAGTCACGCTCGTAGTGTTCATCTTCGTGCCACACGTTCACGCTCAGGCCGACCTTACGTTTAGTGGCGGCGACGGTGCACCTCTTCAACTGACGCTCAATGCACCAGTCACCTACGTGGTGACAACTGCATCCGACGGCGTGGGGCTGGGCTTCGATTTCCAGGGCGTCGGCAATCTCTTCGCCGAAAAAGCCTATGTGACGGGCACAATCACCTACGCGGTCGATGGTGGCACTCCAATGTCGGTCCCTTATTTCAATTCGGGATTTGCTGGGGGCGGCGTTGCGGCCACGGATGTTTACCTCTTTGGCGCAATGTCCGGTGTGGCGGTGGGGGACATTGTGGTGCTCAACGCGGGCACGCTGACGACTAACGCCGACTTTGAGGATGCTCCCCCGCTAACGGATCTTACCCAACCTTCCTTTTCGACCGAGATGGCAACAAGTTGGTTGTGGCGGACGGAATTTCCGTCCCAGAACCGTCTACTTGGGTAATGATTGGGGCAAGTTTTGCTCTGTTAGTGGGAATTCTGAATCACCGGCTTCGCCAAGCCTGATGGATGGTGATGGGTTAAGATCAGCCATTGCACGCTGTTTCCCCATCGACGCATTTGACCAAGTGGGGTTTCGCCCTGACTCAGGAGGAATTTGGCACAATGCTTGTTCCCGAGCTTGTCGGAAAGGTTTTCAAAGAGCTTATGTTTTTGGCGTGTGGAAGCTTTCAGACCCAGGAGACTTTCTGACTGTCCTGCGGACGATCCCGTCGAAAGCGCCAGCAAAGTTCGGGTACTCTTTGCGTCGGGACGCGCCCCGCTTTACTCAGAAAGCCCCGCACCTTGGCAATTCCTCCAATCGTAAACGCATCAACCGGATTATGACGGCGAATTGGAAGGGCAGCGCTTCCCTTGCCCATGATGGTGTGTTTACCTTCTCGAATGACATGCCAGCCCGCCTTTTTCAGAGCACGTATAGCGTCTTTGTGGCGGATGCCTGGAGGCTTCGGCATCTATGCAGGAACGGGTAGTTGAATCTCGCGCACCGACACGTTCAGCCGTTCCTCCGCCACTTCGCGCATGATTTCCGCCTCAGCGCGGGCACCTTCGTCCTTTTCTGGCAGACAGCCCGCATCCAGCAATTCCGCGATGGCGTCGCTGATGTTCTCCACGGCCTCGTTCTGAGTGCCACCTTGGCTCCAACAGCCCGGTAGAGCGGGACAGCCCACCGCAAAATCTGCCTTACTTTCGATGAGAACGATCCGGTAAGTCATTGCTTTCGATTCGCACACAGCTCGCCGGCCCGCAAGCCCGGGCAGAAGCGACCGCCGTCGCCCCCCGGATGATACCCTGAGAAAGGTTGCAATTGCCGGGCCGTTTTGCTATCAACGCGTGCCGTAGGCGAACGCCTGCTCTCATCCCCCTCATGACCTCCGCACCCCTCCCGACGCGCCCGTCCTGCCGCCACTTTGCCTTACTTACGCTGCTGGCGTTTGCGGCCCTGACAATCCCGACGCCGAAAGCAAACGCCCAGGCGACGGCGACCCTCACCACGTTGCACAGCTTCGCCGGCACTTTGGATGGCGAATACCCCGATGCCGCCCTCCTGCTGGCGACCAACGGCAACCTCTACGGCACCACGTCCTCCGGCGGCGGCACCAGCGGTGACGGCACCATCTTTTCCCTGACGCCCGCCGGCGTCCTGACCACCATCTACAGCTTCACCGGCGGCGCGGACGGCGCTGCGCCGGAGGCTGCCCTGATCCAGGCCGCGGACGGCAATTTGTACGGCACGACCGCGGCTGGCGGCGCTTATGGCGCGGGCACGGTTTTTCAACTCACGCCGGCTGGCGTGCTCACGACTGTTTATGCGTTCACGGGTAACGGAGACGGGGGAAACCCGTCGGCCGCCCTCGTGCAAGGCACCGACGGCAATTTCTACGGCACGACCTACAATGGCGGGACCGCCGACGGGGGTGGCACCAGCGAGAACGGCACCATTTTTGAACTCACGGTCGTCGGCACCGTCGGCACGTTGACGACCCTGCACAATTTCCAGGGGCCGGACGGCGCCAACCCCTCCGCCGCCCTCGTGCAGGGGCCCAATGGCCGGTTTTACGGCACTACCTCCTCCGGAGGCGTGGACGGCGACGGCTCCATTTTTTCCATCGGCCCAAACGGTGATTTCAACCGTCTGCATAGCTTCGCCGACACCAATTTCGCCACGACTTCGACAGCTCTGATCCTGGCGTCTGATGGGAATTTCTACGGCACTGCGGACACCGCCGTTTTCGAGATCACGCCAGATGGTAATTTTTCCAAACTTTACGACTTCGGCCAGTACTCCCCGGTCCCTTCTTCCCTGGTCCAGGCAAGCGATGGAAATCTCTACGGCACCACGATCTTCGGCGGTCCGGACGGGGTCGGCAGCATCTTTCAACTCCAGCTTTCGGGCGGCCTGACCACCATTCACAACTTCACCGCCGCGGAAGGCAATTACCCGGAGACGGCCCTGGTCGAAGATGGCGCAGGGGAGTTGTACGGCACCACGGTTGAAGGGGGCGCCAGCGGCGACGGCACGGTCTTTCGGATTATCGCTAGTCCGACGATCACCAGCGCTACCAGTGCGACCGCCGTCCTCGACGCCCCGTTTACCTTCCAGGTCACGGCCACGAATAACCCCACCAGCTTCGCCGCGGCCAATCTGCCGGCGAACCTGTCCATCAATCCCACCACCGGTTTGATCTCCGGCACGCCGGCCCAATCCGGCGTGTTCAAGGTCCTGGTCGGCGCGACCAACGCCGGCGGCACGGACCCGATTGTCCTGACTTTGACGGTAATCGTCGCGCCGCCGGTCATCACCAGCGCGACGAGTGCCTCGGTTCAGGCCGGCACGCGCTTCACTTACCAGATTATCGCCACCAACGCGCCCACCGCTTATACGGCGGACGGGCTGCCCAGCGGTCTGAGCCTGGACCCGAATACCGGTGTGATCGCCGGCAGCTCCAACGCGGCGCCAGGGACGTACCCGATCACGTTGATCGCGTCGAACTCCTCCGGGAGCGGCACCGCCACGCTGAACTTGACCATCACGGCCGCCGCCGTGGCGGCGCCGGTGATCGCGAGTGCAACGACCGATTCAGCGCCGACTGGCCAATCGTTTACCTACCAGATTATCGCCAGCAACTCGCCGACCAGCTTCAGCGCCACCGGCTTGCCGGCCGGGCTGACCTTGAGCTCCGGCGGCCTGATCTCGGGTACGCCGACGGTGGCCGGGACGTTCCAGGTGGCCCTGGCCGCCACCAACGCCGCCGGGACTGGCACCACCACCTTGACTCTGACGCTGGCTCCCGCGTTAACCCTGCCGACGGTCACGCTGACGGCTGCCACGCCGCTGGTGACGGCTGGGACCGGTGAGGATGGAGCGTTTATGCTGACCCGTTCCGGCACCGATCTTTCCGCGCAATTGATGATCAATTACACGGTGCGGGGCAGCGCCATCAACGGGAGCGATTACGTGGAACTCAGTGGCGTCCGGAAGATGCGGGCCGGCAAGTCGAGCGTCAAAATCAAAGTCGTTCCCATCGGTGACGGAGCGGGCACCGGCGTTAAGCGTTCGGTAACTCTCGTCCTGGCGCCGGGCAACGGCTATACCGTTGGCACAACCGGCAAGGTCAAGGTCCGGATCGTTGGCCAGTAGCGTGCCTTTGGGGCCCAGCGCCACCGGGCGATAGCAACTAAGCTACGCCTGCGGCCCCTTGCTTGCGCGCCATGCGCCGGAAGGTCAGTTGCGCCTGATGCGTCGGTTCATCCCCGACTGGCCGGCGCCGCTCATACGTCCCGTCCGGCCGCAAGACGCGCGCTTTGACGTTATCAGTCAGGTACGCAGGCAAAATCTCGTCAATAATGCGGGTCTTGAGCGCCTCATCTTCCACCGGGAAAACCACTTCGACGCGCCGGTCGAAGTTGCGCGGCATCCAGTCCGCGCTGCCGAGATAGACCAGCGGCTTGCCGCCATTGCCGAAGTAGTAGATGCGGCTGTGTTCCAAAAACCGGCCAATGATGCTCACCACCCGGATGTTCTCGCTGATCCCCGGCAGACCGGGCCGCAGACAACACATGCCGCGCACGATCAGATCGATCTGGACGCCGGCCGCCGCGGCGGCATACAGCGCCACGATGGCCTCTTCGTCGACCAGCGAGTTCAACTTGACGATGATGCGGCCGCCGGCGCCGGTCTCGGCCAGTTCACGCTCCCGGTGGATCAATTTGAGCACCCGCTCGCGCAACTCGAACGGCGCCACCATCAGCCGCTTGCCGCCGCCGAATTCGCTCGGGCCGGTCAGATTATTGAAGACGACAGCCATTTCCGCGGTCAGTTCGGGCGAGGTCGTCAGCAGGCTCAAGTCCGTATAAAACCGGGCGGTGGTCGTGTTGTAGTTGCCGGTGCCCAGATGCGCGTAGAGCCGGATGCGATCCTCGTCCCGGCGCACAATCATCATCATCTTGCAGTGCGTCTTCAATCCCACCAACCCATAAACGACGTGGATGCCCGCTTCCTCCATTTGGCGAGCCCAGCGGATGTTGTTGGCCTCATCAAAGCGGGCCTTGAGCTCCACCAGCACGGTGATTTGCTTGCCCTTGTCCGCCGCGTGCAACAGCGCCCGAATAATGGGTGAACCGACGCTGGTCCGGTACAGGGTCATCTTGATGGCCAGCACCTGCGGATCGAGCGCGGCGCGTTCGAGCAGATCAACGACGGGCTGAAAACTCTCGTACGGATGGTGCAGGAGCACGTCCTGCCGGCGCAAGACATCGAACGGATCGGCGCCGGGCGGCAGGGTTTTCGCCTGGATGGGCTGGAAGGGCCGGTCGCGCAGTTTCGGGAAGGCGTCGCTGGCAAAAAGCGGCTGTAGGTGGATGAAGTTGATCGGACCGGGCAACCGGTAGAGGTCCGCCTCGGCGAGTTTCAAGGTTTCGAGCAAGTAGCGCTCGATTTCGGCCGGCGTGTCCGCCTGTACTTCCAGGCGCACGGCATTGCCGCGGCTGAGCCGGCGCAGTTCTTCCTCGATCGTGTGCAGCAGATTTTCAGCTTCTTCGTCGTCGATGTAGAGGTCGCTATTGCGCGTCATGCGGAAGGCATGCGCCTCGCGGACTTCCAGGCCGGTGAAAAGCCGGTCGAGGAAGTGCTTGATCAAATCCTGCAGAAAGAAGAAATGCATGCCCGGCCCGAGCGCGCGGGCGGGCTCCTCCGGAATCAGGATCAGCCGCGGCAACACGCGCGGGATCTGGACGATCGCGGTGAGTATCTCGCTCTCGCCTGGGCGATTGAGCCGCACGATCAAGTTATGGCTCTTGTTCAGAAGCTGCGGAAACGGGTGACTGGGATCGACGGCGAGCGGCGTCAGCACAGGAAAAAGCTCTTCGTTGAAGAAGTGGTCGATCCAGCGCATCGCCTCGGCCGGCAACCCCTGGACGTCCTGGACGAAAATCCCCTCCTTGTTCAAGGCCGGCAGCAGGTCTTCATTCCAGCACTGGTATTGCAGCGCGACCAGTTCGCGGGCGCGTTTGGCGGAGGCGGCGAAGATCTCGGCGGCCGTCATGTTATCCGGCCCGACAAACCCGGTTTTGTTCTCGATCTGCTGCTTGAGGCCGGCGATGCGGACCTCAAAGAATTCGTCCAGGTTTGTTCCGAAGATCGAGAGGAAGCGGACGCGCTCCAGCAAGGGCTGGGTCCGGTCCATGGCTTCCTCCAGCACCCGGTAATTGAACTCTAGCCAACTCAACTCCCGGTTGATGAAATTTTCCGGCCGGTCGACGGCCGCAAGCGTTTCCAAATCGGTTTCCGGAGGCTGGGCAAGGTCTGTCATAGCGCCAAAGTCGCGCGCCAAGAGGCGGCGGGTGGATAATTTAGGCCAGTTCGGCTCCCGCGCCAATGTTGCCTTTGGTGGCGCGGGTAAACTTCTCGTCACGTTCACTTGACGCTTCGGGGACAAGTTCCATGGTTCTCAAACCGCCATGGAAACCACCGCGCCCGCTTCCGCTCCGACTGTCCATGGCTATCCGGTTCATTGCACCTGGAGCGGTTCGACCGGGGATGGCTATGAACTGTACAACCGCTCGCACGAGGTTGGAGCGCCGCCCGCCACGACACGGCTGACGCTTTCATCGGACCCGGCCTTCCGGGGCGATCCGGCGCGCTTGAACCCGGAGCAATTGTTGGTCATGGCGGCGTCCTCCTGCCAGTTACTATCTTTTTTGGCGATCGCGGCCCGCAGCCGGATCAACGTGGTTTCGTATACCGACGCGGCGGAAGGCGAGATGTCGGAAGGCGAACGACCAATGCGAATCGGGACGATCCGGCTGCGCCCGCACATCGTGCTCGCAACGATGCCCGGCGCGGCACCGAACGCAACCGAACCGGACGAGGAGCGTATTCGGCGGTTGGTGGAGAAGGCGCACCACGAGTGCTACATCGCCAACAGCCTCAACACGGAGGTGCTGGTCGAGCCGGTCATCGAGTGGCGCTAGCGGGCGTTTCTGGCCTGGCGAGGAACATAGACAATGCCGGCCGACTACCAGATGGTGCGCGCGCTTGCCCTGGCGCTGCCGGACGTGAGTGAGGGCCTTTGCTATGGCACACCGGCGTTCTATTTGCGCCGGAAGCTAATGCTCCGCTTCTGGGAAGATGGCGAGACGCTCGTGGTCAAGTTCCCGCGGGCCGAGCGCGCGGCGGCGATTGAAAAGTCGCCCGATGTGCTCTCCGTAACCGATCATTACCTCAACTATCCCTGTATCTTGGTGAGCTTGCCGGCAGTCGACGCACAAACGCTGGCAGACTTGATCGGAGGCGCCTGGCGGCTGCTGGCCTCGCGCAAACAAATCGCGGCCGCAGAGGCAGCGCGGGCGGTATTTTGAGCGCTGCGGAGTGAAATCACGGAACCAGAGTGCGGATGGCCGTGAAATGCTTCGGATTACGTGTGATCAGTCCTTGGAAGCGCAAGGCAAACGCTTCAATAAACACGTCGGCGACCGGGCGTTTTCCCGCGTTTCCCGCCCGCTTGTTGGCGACGTGACCAGCCCAAAGTTTGTGGGCCATGGCGGTATCCTGCCAGTTCCACGGCTCCAGCCAGCTGACACCGACCTGTCGTAAGAACGCTTGTTGCAGAGGCTGATCGCCTCGAAAGGCCGGCGCCAGTTCGACATAGGTTACCGGGCAAAGTATCAAGCCATCGTCATGATAGCTCGCCAAGCAAGACGCCGACGTGACCCCGAAGGTTGGATCATTGAGCCGAATGTCCAGCAAGACGGAAGTATCCACCACCCATGCCATCAGGATTCAGTCCCTTCTTCGGCCTCGTCAGCCCGGAGGTCACGGAGATAATCGTTTGATAGACCTTCTTCCAAGCCATGTTGCCGCGCAAAACCGAGTGCTGCTATTGGATCGGGTAAAGTTGGTTCCGGCGGCAAAATGAGAAGCCGGCATTCCGTGGCAGACACCTTCTCCCATACCACAGTTTGACCCGCTTCCAGCTGCATTTCCCTTCGCAATTGGGCCGGAATGGAAACTTGCCCGCGTTCTGTAATGGTGGCTTTCACATGATGAATTTATCATGTGTATGAGAGGTGACAAGCCGAACTGCACCAGACCAGCCACGGAGGAATGTATTTGATTGTTTGACGGAATTCGAGGAGCTACTAGGCATTAGCCATGGGGCTTTCTTAAGTGGCATACGATCTGCTCACGCTCCAGTCCTTCTTCTTTGAACGCTTTTCGCTTGCATGTGCTAGGCTTGTTGATCCATCCTCCGTCAGAACCCAAGCATTCGTAGGAGTCAGTATGAACCCGGAGAGAAGCAACCGCATGCGGCATGCAAAACTGCGTCGCCGTGATGTCGTTGACATTGCCCACTGGCCGCCGGACGCGTGAGCAGGTGAATCGGGACAACGCCTGGATTGCGAATCCGCAGGATTGGGTGCCGCGCAATTTGCTTGAGGCGACTTGCGCCTTATAGAATCCCAGGTGAGTCCAGGCTCGCACGGGCGAATCTATGAGCTTTCCGATTACGAGGCAGTGATCGAGGCCGCAGGCCGCACAGACATCCATGCCGTACTTGTGGGTGGACAGGCCGTTCATTTCTGGGCAATGAAGTATCGGCAGCGGTGCTTCCGAGTTGGACAACTACATGCCGTATACGTCACAGGATGCCGATTACCTGGCGGACGAATCGGCCGCGATAAAGTTGGCCCAAACACTGCACTGCAAGTTTGTGCGTGCTCCGACAAAAGGAGGCATGCTGGGTCTAAGCTTGGGTCGTATCCCCCTGCACAACGGTATGGACGTGGAAATCCTTGGCCACGTCAACGGGCTCAAGGAAGCCAAAGTTCATAGTGCTGCCCTCAAAATGGAATGGCGGGAAAAGACCGTGCACGTCATCCATCCGGTGCAGCTATATATCGCTAAAGGGCACAACCTCATCGAGCTTGATCAGGTCGATCGGCAAGATGGCAAGCACTTCTCCATCATGCAATTGGTGGTGCGGGAATTCCTAACAGAAATCGCCGTAAGCACGGAAGACACCGCGCCGATTGCTTTGCTTAAATCCTGTGAATTACTAATGGCCTTCTGCCTAAGCGGTACAGGTCTAAAGCTGATCGTTCGGGGGCACATGCCTCAAGTTGGTCCCTGGCCTGATCTGACACATTATCCGAACAACAAGATTCAGAGTTTTGTTCGAGAGCGATTACCAAGATGGAAACAGGAGCTTTCAACTCGGGTGGAAAAGCTCAGAGCCCGTTTGCGGAAGGCAAGGTAAGGCCGTTCCTCCAGTCAAAACATCTTAGAAGCTCGGCCCAGAGGTGGCGCTTACAGCCGCTGCCAGAGATCCGTTGGTATTCCCTTATAAGCGGATACCGCGGCGGGCATGGTGCGGAGCCGCTCCTTGAGCCCGGCAACGACCGCGCGGTGCTCGCAAACTTCCAGGAGCCGGAAATTAAGGATACGGATGCCGAAGGCAATGCCGCCGGTGCGCGGCAGCTTCTGTAGGTGCTGGGACTCCAATCGGACGTAGATGCTTTCCAGCGGTGTCTGGCAGGAGAGGGGAGTATAAGGCAGGCTTGGGTGTTGGTTTCGCTCGGCGCTGGTTGAGAGGCCCCAATTCGCGCGCGCCCAATCATCTCCGGGAGCAAGCTTCGCGAAGAAGACGCCGATCTTGCGGCCGAGGTCCTCGTTCAGCCCTGGAACGATGGCGTGGATGTGCGGCAGGGGTTGCCTAGCCTTGCCCGCCAAGGACCAGCGCGTTGGAAAACAGACGCTCGCCCAAACCAGCCGCCAGTCCTCCGGCGCCAGTAGGACAAAATCCGGCTCCAGTGCCAAGGTGGCGGCCCGATTCAGCTCATCGAGGCTCAACCCCGGCTCGAATTCATATCCAACGGTACCGGCAAACCCCTGAAATAGCGGCAGACCTTCCGCGCCGGCACACAGGTACTGCGCGGAGCGGGCCGATTGCAGAATCGTTTGCTTGGCCTCTCGCAAACTGCTCGCCTCCGCGGTCGCGGCATAGAAGTCCGCCGCATTGCTTTTGGACAAACTGAGCTGGTGCCGAAACGGCGTGTCCTCGCCGGCAAACAACCTGGCCAAAACCTGCCACTCCGCTTCCGATGCCATAAGCCGCCAGCCATCATCCAACGGATGACGGCTGGTGCGCGAGCATCAATCCATGCTCAGGCGGTATATCTGGCGCTGTCGCCCGCCGTTGCGTCGTAAGTCGCACCAGTGACGCGGTTCGCCGCATCGCTCGCCAGGAAGACAACGGCAGGCGCTACTTCGTCCGGTTGCATCCAGGGAATTTTCATTACGGCCGTGGGCACGCGTGCGGCGATCACCTCCTCTTCGGTCAGCGTCCCTTCCACCTTCTTGCCGGCCTCCTTGAGCGCTTCCTTCCAACGCCCGGGATTCCGGGTCATCGGTGTATCGACGAGCCCGGGCTCCACCGTGTTGACGGTGATCTGGTACTCGCCCAGCTCCAGAGCGACGGATTTCATCAAGCCGATGATGCCCCACTTGGAAGCGGAATACGCCGCCGCGTTCTTGAAGCCGTGCCGGCCCTGGCCGGAGGAAATCAGGATGATCCGGCCGGCTTTGCGCGGGATCATGAGAGGCGCCACGGCGCGGATCGTGTTGGCCGTGCCGGTCAGATTGACGCCGATCACATCGTTCCAGTTCTGATCGGTCGTCTCCGCCAATGGCCCGTAGACTTGGATGCCGGCGTTGGCGACCACAATATCGACCTTGCCGAACTCCTTCTCCGCGCGCTGCGCCGCTTCCTTGAGCGCGGCCAAATTCCGAATGTCTGCCTGAACTCCGATCCAACGCCGCTGGCACTTTTCCACCAGTTGGCCTGTCTCCGCGAGTTCGTCGGGCGTCGCCGCCTGGTAGATGACGCTGGGGCTCGCGACCGCCGCGATGTCGATGCCCATGACATCGGCGCCGACGGCCGCCAGAGCCACCGCGATGGCGCGACCAATGCCGCGCGCGGCGCCGGTAACAATAGCCGATTTGCCCGCCAGGCTGAAGTTGACGTGCGGACTGGTGTCGCCGGAGATGGCTTCGGCAGCGGCAGCGCTTTCGCGGCCAAAAAGCGAGGCGCCCGCCAGTGCCGCCGACGCTGCCAGCATGCCGCGGCGGGTAATGCCGCTCGCTGGGGTGGCTGCAGCCACGGGCAGCGGGGATGGGGTGGGGGTGTTTAGCGAGGGTTCGTTATTCATTGCTCCCCGGATTCGCAGGCTCCGCCGCCAGAGGGTGCACGGATTTGCCGGACCCGCGCCTGCATGACCCGATCCCGTGCATTCCCCGGGGGGGCACTAAGGGGGCAACTGGGCGGCGCCATGATAGAAGCTGTCTAACGCCCGGTCGTAGTAGATCCAGGCGGTCGCGCTGGGGTGGACATCGTCGTGGAAAAAGGAGCGCTCCAGTTCGTGCGCGGAGAATTGGTTCAGGGCCACACCGTAACGGGCAGCCAGGGCGCCAATCCTCTGGTAGTACTGTTGCCGAGCACCCGCGGTCACTCCGCAGGCGTCGCTGTACAAGCCGTTGAAAGGCTGCCCGACGAGCAGGGCCTGCGCATCCAGCTCCTTGATGACGCGCAACAACAGCTCCAGGTCACCCCATTCCTTCGAGGCCGCCATCCGGCGCAGGAAAGCGACGTCGTTATCTCGGAATCGCGCGGGTGGCGCCGGCTCGAGCAGGCTGGATTCCACCGCGGCGGCGACATCCAGGCTGTAGGGCGTGCCTGGGCCATTGTGTCGCGAGGCGCGTTCCATTTTCTGGGCCAGGCGCGACCAGGCCAGCGTTCCCTCGGGTTCCTCCAGGCGGTGGCCAGCCTGCAAGTCGCGATGTTCCACGATATAATCCGAGATCTCCCAGCGCTCGCGCAACCGGAACGTCGTATTGAGCAGTGCGCCGCACGGGCTGAGCAAACCGAGCAGGCATCGCCCCTGCCAGGAGCCATCCGCGAGTCCGGTGCAGGCCAATTCCACGAGCGGCTCACGTTGCAGGATTTTCCGGAAGTCCAGCAGGCGGCGGGCGATGGCTTGCTTGAGCGGCGCGCTCAGCGGCGACTGGAAGGCGACGGCGGCGGCTTGCGCCGGGGAAAAGTTACTGGCGAAAGCGCTTTGGGCATAATGCGGATGAGGGTTCGGCGGCCCGACAAACCAGACGGGCGAGAGGAACACGACTACCTTTCGCCCGTGCGCGTCCCGACCGGCCGCGGCCAGCGATTGCAAGACCTCCAGGCACTTCTCACCGGGTTGCCCCACGAGGAAAACTTCGAAGTCCGCTCGATAGGCGGGGAAAAGGTGATCCGGCCGGGTCGGTTCCGGAAAAGACAGTTCGGAGCTGCCGTAGACTGGCAGCAGGCCCGGTGTGCGGAAGACTTGGGCCTGGAGGACGCTCCCATGCTGCTTGGCCGGCAACTCCAGCGGAGCCAGCGCCGCCACGTACCGCGCGATCCGATGCCGCGCCCGCCAATCAGCCCCGGCGAGCAGACTGGCCATCGCCAGGATGGCGGCGACGGCGGGCCACAAACGTGCCGCTGGGAAAACGGCCGCGCTAGTGCCCGTTGGCACGGAAACACGGTTCTCGGCGCGTGGAACAAGTCCTGCAAGGAGCCAGCCCGGGAAGTTCAATCATGCTACCTAAGCGAGTCTAATCTCAGCACAAGCCAAAAAGCGGACGCTTAGAATGTGATCTGCGTTGCCTTAGTTGGCCTGACCTTCGAACTCCTCGCCCGCACCGGGAACGCTCAATTTCTCGCTCTGATCGTCCGGGTCCACAGTTCGTATCAGCATGCATCCCGCCGCGATAAACCAAATGGACTGCGTTAGCGCGACCAATCCCATGCCATGCACGTTGAGAGGCAGATTCCCGGTGAACAACGTCAGGACAACCACAGGACCCAGCAAGAGTCCGTACCAACCCAGTTCAGGCGCCAGCCGGCGCGTTCGTACGATTTCGAGCGACCAGAGGAAGATCGCCGCGCAAGTACCCACCGTGTACAGCGCGGCGAAAGCCTGATTGATCCGAAAAGAGTAGTCGAGCATCATCCAACGCGACTCCAGCTTTGGATCGCCTTCGACCATTCTGCTCAGAATGTCCGCACCGACAAAGCCGCTCATGGCACCCGCTATCATGATGGCTACCGTCGCAAACCCGAAGACCACGAGCGCCGCAAGCGCCCGCCGGTTTGGAGCTGCCAGGCGTTGAGTCAACGTCATGGCTCCGAGGAAAACCGTCACAACGCCGGCCAGCGCCAGGCCGTGCACGGCCCGGTCGAGCAGGGCCAGCCTGGCCAGCGCTTGGGGAGGGGGCAAGATCGCGCCGTGGTGTGCCACCGGATGAAGACTCATCGTAATCAATCCCGCCACGCAGCCGGCTGTTAGCAAGACTCCACCTGTTCGGTTATCATTCATGAAGGAGACTGTCGGCGGGCTGCGATTGCGGAGTCTAGCGCCATCGCATCGCGTTCCCGGACAGTCGCCTGCGTCCATGTCCGAAAACGTTTCGCCAACCTCCCGCCAGCCGGATCCCCGAGCGGTGCGGACGCGTGATCGGTTGGGTGACGCGCTCATCGAGTTGCTCCTCACGAAGCCGTTTGACTCGATTACCGTGCAGGAAGTCCTCGACCACTCCCGGGTCAGCCGCTCCACGTTCTACGAGCATTACCGCGATAAGAACGACTTGTTCCTGGGCGAGGTGGACCAGTTCTTCGCCGGCATGAGCACCTTGCTTACGAGGAAGAATGATCCATCGAACCGCCTCGCTCCGGTCACGGAATTATTCACGCATGTGGCCGCTGCCCGTGATCTTTACGCCGTCCTGGTAGAGTCTGGCCGGATGCACGACGTGCGGGAACTTGGCGAGGCGCATTTCGCCCGGAGCATCGCCGGACGTCTTGAGAGGTCAACACGACGCGACCCGCTGCCGGTGGACGTACGCGTCACCGTCGCGCATGGGCTGGCGGGATCGCTGTTCTCACTTTTGACCTGGTGGGTGCGGCAGGGAATGAAGACCGCTCCAGCGGAAATGGATCGTCTTTTCCACACCAGGATCGTAGGAACGCCCTGAGAGCTTTGCCCACTGGCGACAACGTCTTACGGCGGCGGACTAAACGGCGGAGTCCCCGCTGCCGCGAAACGCCGCGCGTCCTCCGGGCGGTTCCAGGCGGTGTACAACGCGCCCAACCGCCGGGCGGCGGCTACAGCCATCGGTTGCGATTCACCCAGCCGGGTCTTGAGTTCAGCATAGCCGCCCAGGAGCAGCGGTTCGGCCTCGGCGTAACGCTGCTGCGCCAGCAGGCACTCGCCCAAGGCGGTTTCGAGATTGCCGCACGTATGGATGAACTCGACTTTGTCGGCTTTCTGGCCGTTGGCCACCGCTGCGCGCAAAAAGGACTCGCCTTCGGCCGCGTGTCCGGTCCGGGCCAGGCTCAAGCCCAGCACCACGTCGAGCTGCACCACCGTCAGGTTGTCCGGCGCGCAGACCGCGCCCACCAACGTCAGGGCTAAACGGGCCTCGGGAGCTGCCTTCGGGTAATCGCCCCGCGCGAAGTCCAGCGTGGAATACAACGCGGCGACCAGGCCGGCATACAGGCTCTTATCGTCGTAAAAGCGCCGGCGATCCTGATCCATGCGCTGCACCACCGTCGCCATCTCGTCCAGTTTGCCCTGGGCAAAGAGCATCACGCACAAGTTCAGCCGCGGCACGAAGCTCCCAGGTTCGTTCGGCGCGAACCGGTCGTAGAGGTCGAGGACATGGCGCAGGATCGCTGTCGATCCGTCGAGATCCTTCTCCGCCCGCTTGAGCACGCCCAGGGTGTTCAGGTTGTCGCGATATTCCGGGCTGTTCTCCCCGAAGTGCTGCCGGGCCAGCGCGACGGCTTCGGTGAGCATCGGCTCGGCCTCGGCCGGGCGGTTGGTTTGGGTCAGGACGAAACCCAGTTGGCCAAGGGCGTGCGTCAGGATGTTGGCATCGGGGCTGGGCTGCCGCCTCTGCCAGGCGATAACCTGGCGCAGCAACGGCTCGGAGGCCGCCAAATTTAGCCGCTGCGTCAGCACGGCCGCGAGCAGATAGGCTTGCCGCAGCGTGGCCGGATCGTCGTCGCCATGCAGGCGGCGCAGGATGGCAAGTGCGGCCCGGCTGTGCTGCTCGGCCGGCGCCAGGATTTTCAAGCCTTCGTAGGCGGTACCGAGCGTGCTGTGGACCTGGGCGAGAATCTCCGGTTCGCTCGCGAGCTCGGTGTCGATGTTTTTGCCGGCCGCATCCAGGACGTCCGCCACCTTCACATCCTTGCCCAGCTTGCCCGGTTCGGCGCTGCCGAGCAGTTTCTGGAGGAAGGCGTTGACGCGGTCCGCCTGCTGGCGGGCGGTCTCGGCCCGGCGTTGGGCCTGTTCGGCCTGGGCTTGCGCCAGTCGCGCGCGGTCACGTTCCTGCTTGGCCACGCGGGCCTGCCAACTGGTCGCCACCAGCCCGCCGATCAGCGCCAGGAGCACGAGAGCGGCGGCGGCGACGGTCGTGCGGTTGCGCTGCACGAACTTGCCGGCGCGATAGCCCAGCGTGTCCTGCCGAGCGAGCACGGGCAGGCCCTCGCCATGGCGGCGGATGTCTTCGGCAAACTGGGCCACACTGGCGTAGCGGCGTGCCGGATCGCGGCGCAAAGCCATTACCACGATGTTGTCCAGATCGCCTTCCAGGTGCCGGCGCAGCCGGGCAGGCGGCTCGCCGCAGACCAGCGCGCCCGTTTCGCCCGTCCGGCGGCTCACCACCGTGCTGGGGCGCACCGGTTCCTGGTTGCCGATAGCGCGAGCCAGTTCGTCGGCGCGGCGGTAATCGTGGCCGAAGGGGCGCTGCCCGGTGAGCAGTTCGTAGAGGATGACGCCCAGGCTGTAGACGTCCGTGGACGTAGTGATGGGGTCGCCGCGGAGTTGTTCGGGGCTGGCGTACCCGGGAGTCATGGCGCCGTACATCGTTACGGTGAGGTCCTCGTTGCGCGTCGGGTCCGGGTCGAGCAGCTTGGCGACGCCGAAATCGAGCAACTTGGGTTCGCCGGCGGGCGTCACCCGGATATTGGCAGGTTTGAGGTCCCGGTGGACCACCAGATTGCGGTGCGCGTGCATGACGGCGCCGCACACCTGGCGAAAGAGCGCCAGCCGCTCCGCCAGGCTCAAGCCGCGCGTGTTGCAATATTCATCCAGGCGCTCGCCCTCGACATACTCCATGACCAGGTAAGCGCGGCCATTCGCCGCCACCGCGCCGCCATAAAGCCGGGCAATGTTGGGATGATTGAGGCCCGCGAGCACGCGTTGTTCGTGCCGGAAGCGCTCCAGCAGGCTGCCGCCCCGGCCCTGGCCAATCACCTTCACGGCGACCAGCCGGCCGAGGGCGGTATCCTCCGCGAGATACACTTCGCCCATGCCGCCGATGCCGAGCAGGGAGATCACGCGGCAATCGCCGAGCGTGTCTCCTGGCTTCAACTCACCCTGGACACTGTCCGCGAGCAGATCCGTCGCCAGATCGCGGACGGGGTCCGCCAGGAAGTCGGTCACCTCCAGTCGCAGCAGCGATTCAATTTCTGCCCGCAGGGTGGCATCATCGCCGCAAGCGTGCGCGAGGAATGCGGCCCGGCCCTCGGGCGGGCAAGTCAGGGCGGCCGCCAGAAGCTCCGCAACCCGCGCGGCGCTTTCAGGGCTCATGGCTGCCGCGCGTCAGCGCCGTCCAATTCGCGTTTGAGCCAGCGGCGGGCAAAATCCCAATCCCGCATCACGGTCCGCTCGGAAGTTTGCAAGACCTCGGCGATCTCCCGCATCTCGAAGCCGCCAAAGAACTTCAATTCGACCACCTCGCTCTGGCGCGGGTAATCGATGGCCAAGCTGTCCAGTGCTCCGTCCAACGCGACGAAATCCGTCTCCGGCGCGGCCACGTTGGCGGCTTCGTCGAAGGAGACCTTGGGGACGCCGCCGCCGCGGCGCGCGGCCTGATGGGCGCGGGCGTGATCGACGAGAATCCGCCGCATCGCCCGCGCCGCGCTGCCGAAGAAGTGGGCGCGGTTTTCCCAGGAGACACTCGTTTGGTCGACCAGGCGCAGGTACGCTTCATGGATGAGCGCCGTGGGCTGCAGGGTATGTCCGGACCGCTCCCGCCGCAGGTAATCGCGTGCCAAGCCGCGCAACTCCTCATAAATCAGCGGCATCAGCCGCCCGGGGGCTCGTTCATCGCCCGCGCTCCAGTCCTGCAGGAGCCTGGTCACGCTTTCTGGAGGATCGCTGCTCATGGCGGGGTTTGAATGCTCGCAACGCCACGGAATCCTAGGGTGGGACGGTCGGTCAGAGAAACTTTTTTTTGAACCTCTGGCAGGTGACGGCGGTTTTTCGCGCATGTCTTCATAAGGACCAGTTCCAATGTCGCGCCGCCCTGGCCGCGATTGAACAGCCCATCACTTGCCACATCCCATTATGAAGCTCTCCGGCACTTGCCGACTCCCGCATCGCGTCACCCATCATCTTATCATGACGGCCGCCACAGCGGCCTGCATTCTCGCGCCGGTGGCAACGCGGGCGCAAAACGTGGCGGGGACCTTTACCTTCCAAAAAAACGACAACGGCCAGCAAGTCACCTATGGCGACGGCGGCACCGTCACTTTCCCCAACAACAACCTCTGGACCCAGCCCTTGACGAATGGGACCGACTCCAAAGGCAACCCCGCCGTGACGGCGGTCACCAACTGGACCAACGATACCGAATACCCCAATGACGCCAGCGCCGACGTCATCATCGGAACCGGTTCGGCCGGCCCTCACCTCAACGAAGACGTCACCTTCCGCAATCTGACCAACGGCGGGGCGCTGACGATCGACGACTCCAACAGCACGGGCGAAAGTAATACCGACGTCACCGTCGACTGCGTCGGCAACATCGCGAACAACGGCACCATCGAAATACTGGGCGGAAACGCGGCAACGACCACTTTCGAGGCTGGCGCCGCCCTGACCCTGAGCGGTACCGGCAGCCTCAGCGTGGCTCAAGCCACGTTCGCGGGGCCCGGTGTCGTCACCCAGCAGGCCGGCCACACCATCTACGGCGGGGGCGCCGCCACGATCAGCGCCTCGCTCGTCAACCACGCGACGATCAATGCCAACGGCTTTGGCAGCTTTAACGGCGACAATGTCGATTACAATGGCTTGTACCTCACCGGGGCCACGGTCACCAACGACGGCACCCTCACCGCGACCGCCACCGGCGGTCTCTACCTCGAAGGCGGCACTGTCAACAACACGGGCGGCCTCATCTCCGCCAACAACACGGGCAATGACGGCAACGGGTTTGGCGGCGTGATCCTCGAGAATGGCGTCAGCATCAGCGGCGGCGATCTGGCCGGCACCGGAACGACGCTGGCCGGCCCCGGCACGTTCGAGGTGCTCACAACCGGCGCGAGTCTGACCAACCTGACGCTCGATGCCGGGACCATCACGGAGGTCCAGACCACGCTGAACCTGAATGGCACGATCACGGATAACGGCGCGACCACCATCACCGGCGGCCAGGGGGATCCCGCCGCCGCACTCAACGCCGCCTCCAACGCTACGCTCAACGGAACCGGCACGATCAATCTCGGCTATAACGCCCAACTCGGCACGGCCGCCGGCGCGACGCTCACCCAGGCGGCCGGCCATATCATCGAGGGAGGCGGCACCATCGCCGGCACAATCGTTAATGCGGGGCTGATCGACGCGAACTCCGGCACCCTGACCTTCGAGTCGGCCAACGTCACCAACTCCGGCACGATCCAGGTCGACGGCAGCAACTCCCTCGTGCTCGACGGCGGCACCTTCAACAACACGGGCGGCAGCATCATTGGCAACGGCACCAACGCCACCTTCAACCTGCAAGGCGGCGTCGTGATAACCGGCGGCACGCTCAGCAGCGCCAGCACCGGTGTCGACACGCCCGGCACGATCATCACGACCGGACCGGCCACCCTCTCCGGTGTCACCTTGAGCGCGGGCGCCGTCTTTGTGGTCTATCCCCTGACGATTGCCGGCACGGTGACCAACAACGCCGGCATCACCGCCGAGTACAACTATAACGCGGGCGCACCGTCCTCTATCGACCTAGCGACCAATGCCACGCTGGCCGGTAGCGGCTACCTTGATCTGTTTAGCGGTGAGATCGACGCCACAGACACCAAAAAAGCCGCTGTGCTCACGATCGGCGCCGGCCAGACCGTGGCGGGCCGCGGCACGGTCAACGCGAGCATCGTCAACAATGGCACGCTCGAAGCCGGGGGCGGCTTCATCGGGGGATCGGGCTACGGCTACCTGACCGTCAACAGCCCCAGTTGTACCAACAACGGCCTGTTGGGCGCGACCGATGGAACGCAGTTGGTGCAAGCCACCAGTTCCGTGCTCGCCAACTATAACGCCAGCCAGCAAACCCTCTCCGGTGGCAGCTACAGCGCGGTCGATCAAGGCAATAATTCGTTCCTCAATCTCAACGTCGGCAGCATCGCCACCAACTCCGCCAATGTGACCTACAGCGGCCCCAACTCCTTGATCTACGAGACGAATACGACGGTCGATCCCTTCGCGGCGATGACTCTGAACACGGGCAGCTTCTCGTTGCTCCGCCAGCGGCAGTTCACCACTCTCGGCACGCTGACGAACGCAGGTGTGCTCACCCTCGATGCGGGCAGCACGCTCCACGTCCAAAGCGATTTTGCGGGCACCGGCGCCTCGACGCTCGCGTTTGTGATCGGCGGCACCGCCACCAGCGGGGCGCAAAGCCCCGGCGTCCTGCAAGCGAACGGCAATGCCACCGTGGCGGGTGACCTGGCCTTGAGCTTTTCCACGGGAGCAACCTTGCCCTCGGCCACGAGCACGCTCACCGTATTGGCGGCAGGCACGCCGGTGGCCGGCAGCTTTGCCAACGTCGCCAATGGCCAGCGACTGAACACCACGGACGGACTGGGTTCGTTCGAGGTGGATTACGGCCCCGGCAGCGGTGCCCCGGCAGCCGTCGTGTTGACCGGGTTTGGCCCGGTCGTTTCCACGCCGACGCCTACCCCAACGCCGACGCCTACACCGGTCGGCACGCCCGGCATCACCAGCGCTTCGACGGCAAGCGCGCAAGCCGGCGTGCCCTTTAGCTATCAGATCATCGCCAGCAACGGTCCCGATAGCTATACCGCTACGGGTCTCCCCGCCGGGCTGAGCCTGAACCCCTCGACCGGTGCGATCATCGGCACGCCGGCGGTGGCAGGCACTTACACCATCACGCTTGCCGCGACGAACGCCGCCGGGACCAGCACGGCCACCTTAACGCTTACGATTGCTCCCGCCCTGCCGGTCGTTACCTTGGTGGCGTCGACGCCCGAGGTCACCGTCGGCAGCGGCGGCCTGGGGGAATTTACGCTTACCCTGTCGGCCCCTCAAACAACGACGGTGATTGTCAATCTGACGATCAAGGGTACCGCGGCCAACGGCGTGGATTACCTGATGATCAGGACCACCAAGAAGTTCAAGCCGGGCAAAACCAGAAAACCCATCAGGATCTATCCGGCGAGCGATCTGGAAGGCGCCGCGCATAAGGCTGTCAAGGTCATCGTCGAACCCGGCACGGGTTACACCGTGGGCACCACCACCCCGGTGAAGGTCAAAATCTTTGCTGCCCAATAGTTGACGCCGCTCATGGCCGGTCCCGGGAACGGACGCACTCGTGCCCGGGCGACAGCCGTCCTGATCATGGAGCGCGGAAGAAGTCCAGGCGCGGGCTTGTACGCATGAAGACGTAATTATCCGGAGCCACGCTCAGAGGGCCGTTGATCCCAAAGACCGCCAGTTCAATGTGCTGCCCGGGCACGACGTTTTGGGCGACGATCAGACGGTTGGCGGCGTTGAAACCCTTGACTACCGAGCCGCCGGCCTGGCCCAGACTGTGCGGGATTTTGCCGTCCACCCAAATCTCGGCGTAATCGTCGATGGTCACCTCGAACGTGATCGTCGCTCCAGCCGTCTTGAAATCGCCGATCTGGGCGGGAACGGTCACGTTGATGCGATACCAATTAAAGCACAATTTGCCGGTCGAGCGCGGCTTTTTGAGTGTGGCCGGGTCCAGAATTTCCCACTTGGAATCGTCGAAATCCGCGGCCCCGGCGTGCGGTTCGTAGTCGTAGGTTTTGTTCGGGGTTTTATCCGGTGCTTTGAAATCCACCTCGATGATTTTCGTGTCGCTATAGCGCCACTCGCCCGCCACCAGTTTGGCGCCATCCGCGGTGCCCAGATCGATCGAAGCGTCCGGCTTGGCCGTGGAGACAAATTCCTTGCCGTCCTGCGCCCGAACTGGCGTAGCCAGGAGCAGGATGCCTGCGCCCAACGCCAGACTGAACATTTTCGGCGTGCCGCCGTTTGCAGGGAGAAATCGCAGCATATTGTTTGGCCGGCGCGCGGCTAGTTTCCCGCCGGTATCGGACGGATTTTGATGTTGCGGAACGAGACCGAACCGTGATCGCCCTGGAGACCGATCCAACCGGTCGAGGCGGTCGCAAAGCCCGGCATCTTGCCGAATTTGCTCCGGGCGACCCGGGCCTTGAAATCATCACTCCCGAGCACGTACTCCAGATACTTTTGGCCGTTGATCTCGTGTTCGCATTTGGCCGGGCTGACGAGCAGGCGGACGTGGTTCCATTGTCCCACCGGCTTGGTGGCGTCCAACGGCTTGCCGGTCGCTGGGTCGAGCGGCGGCTGATATAAACCGTAGAGCCAGCCGGAACGCTGGGGATCGGCTCCCCCCACATTATCGAGCAGTTGAAACTCAGGGCCCGTCGACCACATCTTGGGGCCGGCATCAGTGACGTGATACATGATGCCGCTGTTGCCCGCGGTGGCGATGTTGTAATCCAGGCTTAACTCGAACCATCCATAACTTTGCGTGGTGACGATGTCGCCGGCAGTGTGGGGGTCGGCGCAGACCATCGAGCCCCCTTGAACTTGCCAGCCCGCGCCGACGCTTTCCCGCTTGAAGTTATGCCAGCCGGAGAAATCGGTGCCATTAAAGAGCAGGGCCCAGCCGGCGGCTTTTTCTGCCGCGGAGAGGGTATTGTCCGCTGGACCCGGCTCTGCGAACGCCGGGACCAGGAGCAGGCAAAGGAATAGCAGGAGAGTGACGGCACGGGGGCAAGTAGCCGTAAACTTCCGCGGGCTGGTATGATCGGGCGGGAGGAACGGAAAGTTGCGCCGGGGTAGCATTTCGCTACCGTAAGCGCATGAGCCAGCCAGTCAAGCTATCCGATGCACTCATCCTCGAAGCCCGACTCACCGCGGATGTGGCGCAGCGATCCATCGCCGGTCAGATCGAATTTTGGGCCGCGCTGGGACGGGCGGTCGAGCCGATTCTGCGCGGACGCGAGGCGCACGCTCTGCGTAAGTTCGCCACCACCCGTCCGATCTCGGAAAGTCTTGGCTCGGTCGATTCGCCCGCAGGACGCGGCCGGGTCGCCGACTACTTGAAGTCGCGTCCGTTTCCTCACTACGAGGCCGCCCCCGACCGTCCCGAACAGTTGATCCAGATCGAGGAGAACGGGACGCGCACGCGTGGTCGCTTCATTAACCGGCGCTTTGTACCGGCGGACGAGATCGCCGCTGCATGATCGATCCGGCTCTGGATCGCCGGCCGGTTGTTGTGGCGGTTGCCGGCCCAAATGGCGCGGGCAAGACGACGTTTTTTCAGGCGCATCTGCGAGATGCTGGCTTGCGTTTTGTCAACGCCGACGAGATCGCTCGCGAGCTGGACGTGTCAGCCTACGAGGCGGCAAGAATCGCGGATACCCTCCGCCGGGAACTCGTCAGACAGGGGGAGAGTTTCGTCTTCGAGACGGTCTTTTCCGATCCTGCCAGCGACAAATTGAGCTTTCTTCAGGACGCGGCGACGGCGGACTACAATGTCGTGCTCTGTTTTATTGGCGTCTCCGACCCGGAGACGTGCGAGCAACGGGTGGCAATGCGCGTCGCCCAGGGCGGCCACGACGTCCCCACTGAAAAGTTGGCGACCCGCTTTCCGCGGACGATACAGAATCTTCGGGGCGCGATTCACACGCTCCCGATCGTTTTAGTTTTCGACAACGATTCTCTTGCCGCACCTTTCCGTCGCGTCGCCGAGTTTCGGGACGGTCATCCTGTCTTCCTTGCGGAACCGATTCCGCTTTGGCTTCGTGCCGCCATCTAAGGTGGTGTTCGTCGTTGGTTGCGACGCTCGGATCAAGCCTGATCCAGTTCGTCGCTGACCTTTCCCAGCCAATTGGCACTCTTGCCGTCGAGCTTTTCGACGATCGCGATGCGGGTTACGCCCGGTTCTCTTCAAGACGACCGGACAGCCGTGTCACGCAACATCCCGGGAGTGGTGCCAAAGTGCTTGCGGAAGGCGCTGACAAAGTGGGCGGGCGACGAAAAGCCGGTGTCCATCGCGATCCAATCTACCCGGGCGTTCGTCCGCAGAAGCAAACTTAAGGCGAGATCCAGGCGGTTGGCGATGATGCGGCAGTGCGGGGTGTTCCCTTCGGTCGCGCCGTGGGCTTTGATGAAGTGATGGACGCTCAAGCCGGCAGCCTGAGCGAGCTCGGCCACGGATAAAGGACCGCACCCGTCATTTCGCAGGCGCGCATCCATCAGGGTGCGTATTCGTCTCCGCGCCCCCGGGGACAATCCGCCTTTGACAAACCCACGCGCAGACGCCGGAACCGGGGCGGCAAGCTGACCGGCAACCTGTCGGAGGACATCTTCCAGCGTGTCGCCCTGGCTGGATTTATCCTGCGCCAAGCACATCAAGGCCCGCACGGCCGCCACCTGCAAGCCCGCTTGCCGGAGCGGCGCTGGCAACCTCGGTGAGGAGGCCGCCTCGCTCGCAACCGACGCTAGCAACTTCCCGCCGAGGATCATCTGCAAGGTATCTGCCCGGCCCTGAATTTCCACCTGGCTCGCATGGTCGGGCGCGCTGATCGCGATCGATCCCGCTTGCACGGTGCGTTGGTGGACCGAACCGTCTTGGGTAAGCTGCTTCACGCGCTGGCCACCCGATACGTTGAAGATGACTTGTACGGTGTCCGTGCCGCGGAGGTCTACCTTGGCTCCCTGATGGGACCAGCGCCCCACCGCGCCCAGAAATCCACGGTCGTCCGTCACCTCCTGGAGAGCCTGCGGCGGGCCAAGCACCGCGCATAAGCGTTCGACGGTCGTCATTTTCTTTCAACGGTGCGCACGCTGGAAGCTACGCTGCAAAGCATCCCGCGTCATTCCGGTTGGTCAATCATTGCTCCCGGATCGCCACCTCGGCACAACATCGCTACTTTTTGATACCACCAACCGCCCGGGTGGAAAAAGTTCCTCCGCATGAACATGCCTCAAGAAATCGCCAAGTGGATCGTTGCCTTTGTCGCCCTTTACAGCTTTGGCGGGTTGGTCGCGGACGCCATGGTGCCCTCCGTCTCCCGCCAGCACCTCTGGAACCCGGGATGGCCACCACATGCCAAGTTCCACAACGCCCAGACCATGCTCACGGGCGTTTTTGCCGGTTCCCTGTCGCTTTGCCTTCTCCTGACTTCGCACCCGCTGACGCTACGCCAGTTTCTGTTCGCCGCGGCGGCGGCTTCCATGTACTGGGTGACCATGGTCTTGGCACCGTTTTTCCCTGGCACGGCCTGGTACGACCCGGAGTTCAAGGACGCCACGGCTCGCCCGCTCGGGCTCAATCCCCAGCAGATCCTCAGCTACGTGCATTGCTTGTTGATCGTGCTGGCCATTGTGTTGTTCAACGTCTGAACGCGGCAGGAGTGGGCGCGGCCATTCGCGAATACGCAAACCCGATCATCTATGCGAAACCCGCGGCTTAAAATTGGCTAGGGCATGGTTCATGTGGCCACCTAGGCATGTGATCTTCGTAGCGCTTCCATTGACACTCTCCAGCCCGTGACCCCTCGGCGGACAGGCCCCAGATCAAAATCCGCCCGGATGACCTCGTCATCCAACTGCTCGGATAACTCTTCCAGGCCAAACAGGGCCCGTGGGAAGCGTGGGTGAATGATTTGGCCCAGCAGGCGTTGCGCTTCTCGTGCGCTGACCTCCTCGGGCAATCCGAAGTTCGTGCTGAGGTAGGCAGCCAGTCGTTCGTGGGGGATGGAGAAAATCACGTCGAAGTATCGGGCGGAACCCTCCGGAAACCGCGTGGCCTCCGCGATGCTCAGCCGGCACATCTGGATCGTGCGGGCATAGAGCAAAATCTCCAGGAACCGACCGCAGAACATCACCAAGGCCTCCGTGGCGTCATCCGAGTAATCGCCGGGCATTCTGAGTTTGTTGACCACCAGCCGGCGCACCAGGTCGATGACGGCAAGGTACAGCTTTTCCTTGTTCTCGAAGCGGGCGTAGAGGGTGCGCTTGGACGTGTTCGCCCGGCTGGCGATTACGTCCATGGAAGCGCGCTCGAAACCCCTCTCGAGAAAGACGTTCTTGGCGATCCAGAGGATATGCTCGCTGAGTTTGTCACCTCGCATGGTCAGCCCTCATCATTAAGGTTGAAATGTAAACGGTACGGTGTAGTATACAACATGATTGCTCTCACTACTCCTACAGGAAAAATCGGTTCACAGGTCCTCAAGAATCTCCTCGACGCCAACGCCTCTGTGCGGGTCATCGCGCGCGACCCAGCCAAACTCGCCCCGGAGGTTCATGTCAAAGCCGAGATCGTCCAGAGCTCCATGGACGACGAGCAGGTTCTCAACCGGGCGTTCGAAGGCGCTGAGAGCGTCTTCCACGTCGTCGCGCCTTCCTTTACGGCAAATGACGTGATGGAATCTTATCTCCGCTTCGCCCGGCCCGCGCGCCGCGCCATCCAGAGCCAGGGGGTGAAGCGAGTCGTGGCGGTGTCCGCGCTGGGCCGGGGAACTTTCCTGGCAAAAAACGCGGGCCCGATCACCGCTTGCCTGGCAAAGGACGAGGAGATCGAGCGGACGGGTGTGGCGTACCGTGCGCTCTGGTGCCCCGGCTTCATGGAGAACATGCTCATGCAGCTTCAGCCGCTCAAACACGAAGGAACGTTCTTCCTGCCGGCGAGTCCCGATAAGAAGTATCCCCTGGTGGCCACGCGGGACATCGCTGCGACCGCGGCGAAACTGCTGCTTGACTCATCGTGGACCGGTCAAGGTGGAATAGCGGTCTTGGGGCCGGAGGACCTCTCTTTCAACGACTTGGCGGCGATCATGACGGAGGTGCTCGGCAAGCCGATTCGGTTCCGATCGATCCCCGGAGAAGCGTACAAAGCCCAACTCATGCAGCACGGGTCCACCGAGGTGTTTGCCCAGGGGCTCGTGGACATGATGGCGGCCAAGGATCAAGGTTTGGACAACGCCGAACTCCGGACGGCTGAAAACACAACTCCGACGAGCTTCCGGCAGTGGTGTGAGGAAGTGTTGAAACCTGCCTTTCTCAACTAAGTCACCGTGCCGCTGTCCGCCTGGAGAGAGCCGTCCACCTGGGCGTTGCTGAGCGTGGGCATGCTTGGGTTGGGTTCCGCCTGCGCCGCAGCGTGCGCCGGCGTAAGCAGCCAGGACGAAGGGCCACACCTTCACTGCCCCGGTTCCTCCGCCGGCGGAGGGAACGCCGCCGGATCAAACTTGGCCAAATCCACGGGTTGGCGGATGGCTTGGAGGAATGCGGCGAAACGCGGTTCGCCGCGGAAGACGTCGAAATCTGGGTGCTTGCTCATATATCCGTAGTAGCAAGCGCCGGGAACGTTCTCCAACGATTCGAGCATGTCGAGCGCACGCTTCTTGTCGCCCGCCGCCGCGTAAATCCACGCCAGGTCCTGGTACTTGGTCGGTCCGGCTCCGCCGTTGCGCGAGATCGGCACCAGCGCCACGCACCGCCAGCCCTCGCGCAGGGCGTCGTCCTCGCGTCCCAGCCGTGCATCGAGATCGGCCAGGGCCATCCAGGCCTCCGGGTCTTCTGGCCGGTTGCGCACCGCCGTCTCGTAGACGGGGCGCACGGTCTCGAAATCCTGGCGAGCGGCGGCGAGATCGCCCCGCGCGTAGGCGGTACAGCCGGTCAGAAAGGCACGCGGTTCGATCACGCGGCCCCGGGCGACGAATTCCGGGCGCGGGTCGGCGGCCAACACGCGCGCCGCCTCGTCGAAGTCCCTGTCCAGCAACGCGGTGAACCATTCCAGCACGGTGTCCTGGCCGCCCGGAATAACCCCACTGAGCTGCAAACGAAACACGGCGTGTTCCTCGGCGGTGTCGCCGGTCTCGTTCTGGACGGCCATGGCGTGCTGCAGCTTGAAGTAATCCGGGTTGATGCCCGCTGCGATGGCTTCGTCCGCCACGCGTTTGGCCTCTTCGTAGCGGCGTAATTCCGAGTACATAATCATGAGGATGCTCAAGGTGCCCACGTGGCGAGGATTGAGCGCGCGGGACCGCTGCATGGCCACAAGCGCCTCGGCGCGGTGATTGTCGATCAGGCCGGTGCTGCCGGTCACGTAAAGCACCCGCGCGTTATTGGGCAGTTTCTCGCGGGCGAGCGCGAGTTCGGGGCGGCCCTGGTCCGATTTGCCGACGTTGTAGAAGTAGAGGGCGGCAGCAAGATGAGTCTCGCCAGAGTCCGGGCGCAGGCGGCGGATCGTGGCGAGCGCCTTCTCGGCCTGGAGCGTGCGCGTGGCGGGCGCCGGGTCGATGCTGAAGTGGAGCATGTTACCGTAGGTGTTCGTGAGCAGACACCACGCTTCATAGAAGTCCGGGTCGCGGGTGGTCGCTTCTTCGAGCAGGCGCGCGGCCTCGCGCATGGTGTCCCAGTTCGAGGTGTTCGGGTCGAAGTTGTAGATCAACTCCTTGGCATGGAGATACAGCTCGTAGGCGGCCAGGTCGTGGGTGGGCGGTTCGTCGATAACGGCTTTCTCCAGGCGCGAGAGCTGGGCCTGGAGCTTGCCCGCGATGGTATTGGCCACCTCGCTCTGGATGGAGAACACGTCGGTTAGGTCGCGGTCATAGGTGTCCGCCCAGACATGCCGGTCGTGCGCGGCGTCGATGAGCCGGGCCGAGAGCCGGACGCGATTACCGGTGCGCTGCACGCCGCCTTCGAGCAGATAGGCTACGCCGAGCGCGCGGCCGATCTCGCGCGCCGGTGGCCGCTTGGCCGGGTCCGCATAGCCGAGAACGCTGTTGCGAGAGATGACCTTCAGTTCGGCGATCCTGGCAAGGTCGGTGAGGATTTCGTCCTGCACGCCGTCGGCGAAGAAGATGTTGCCCTTGTCCTCGGAAAGGTTGTCAAACGGCAGCACCGCGATGGACTTGTCCGCTACCAACCCGATGGAGGATGTTGGTTGTCTGGCGCGATAAACCCACCAAGGTACCACCGTCGCTGCGAGCAATAGTCCCAAGGCGGCTGCGGTCAAGGCGGCAGCCTTCCACGGGATGTCTGGTGGCGATGCGGTGAGACACTTTTTGCAGCGGTCCAGCGCAATTGCGAGGTCGTGTGCGGTCTGGGGCCGGCCGGCAGGATCGGGCGAAAGGAGTGAGCGCAACAGCTCCACTACGGGCTTCGGCACACGGGCGGCGTGCAGTTGTTCCAGCAGGAGGGAACCGTGCATCTGACGGTCGTGAATCTCGGCCAGACTGTGACCGGGAAACGGGGGCTGGCCTGCCAGCGCGTACCAGAGTGTCGCGCCAACGGCATAAAAGTCCGAGCGCATGTCGACCGCTTGCCAGTCGTCAAATTGCTCTGGACTAGCGAAAGCCGGTGTTCCCACGAAATCCGCGCTGCCGGTCAAACAAGGGTCCTGAGTGTCTCCCGCCGCCGCCTTGGCCAAGCCGAAGTCGATGACCTTGACGTTGATGCCATCGCCCGCGACCAACATCAGGTTTGCGGGTTTGAGGTCGCGGTGTGTGAGCCCCTGCGCCTCGGCGACCCTAAGTGCATCGGCCACCTGCGCGATGATGTCCAGGGCCAACCCTACCGGCAGCCCGCCGGCCCGGCGGACGCGGGCTTGCAGCGTCTCGCCTTCCACGAATTCCATCACGTAAAAGGGGCGTCCGTCATCCGGCCGCTCGCCAAAGAAGAACACGCTCGCGACGTGCTGGTGGCGCAGGCCCGCCGCCGCCCGGGCCTCACGCAGGAAACGTTCGCGGGCGCGCGGGTGGGCGGCGAGGTCGAGGTTGATCACCTTCAGGGCGACAGGACAGCGCAAAACGGTGTCGGTGGCGCGGTAGGTGACGCCCATTGCGCCGCGGCCCAGCTCGAGGGGAGAGCCGTCGACGCCGGTGTCAACCTCGTAATGAGCGAAGCGGGTGGAGGCTAGCATCGGTGCAAACTCCGCCGCCAGTGACCCACGTTGGCTGTCGTGGCGCAGGGCCGGCACCAGCAGGCAGTCCAAGCAAAGATACCCCAAACTCTCGCTGCCTGGGATCAAGGCAGCGCCACAGGCGCGGCACGCCGGGGGTTGGATGGGCTGTTCCACGGCCGGGAGGGCTGAACCATTACGTTCAAGCGACTAGCAGAAAATGCAGGCCCACACGCTTCGATCCGCGTAAGGTGGAATTTCGGTGTTCAGTTTGCACGCAGCGCGCTGCGCAGGTGACTCACCTCCGCCTCCAACTCGGCCGGATTGGCAATCGTGCGAGCTACTTCCTCGCGCACCAACTCCGCGTAACGTTGGCGCAGCCGCCGGATGGCGCTCTTGAGCGCGCCCAGCGAAAGCCCGAGTGCGTTGGCCGTCCGTTGATAGGAGGCGTCTTCCTCGCCGCTCACGTAGTCCTTCAACACCTCGAAGAGATCGCCCTTGCCTGCCGCCGTCATTTCCGCGCGCAGACGGGCGAAGGTGGCACCGACCAGGGCCGTCGCCCAACGCGCCTCGAAAAGCCGCTCCGGTGTTTGCCAGACTGGAGCGGCAAGCTGGTATTCACGTTCCGCCGTATCGGGATCGTCGAGAAAAACGAAGCGGGATCCGCCGCCATGCTTGCGAGCGGATTCGCGCCGAGCCACATCGACCAGGAAATACTCCAGCGCCGCGAGCAGGAAGGTGCGGAAGCGGCCTTTCTCCCGTTCGGCCCGGCCCAGCGTCCCGCGTTCGATCAGGTGGACAAAAAAGTCGTGGGTCAGATCCTGCGCCTGCGGGCGCGCGTGCCCGCGCCGGCGGATGAAAGCATAAACGGGATAGCAATAGGTCCGGTACAGGTCCTCCCAGGCCGCGCGGGCGTCCCGCGAACCGGCGTCGCCGGCCGCCCCCCCGACCGCCAGGAGCAATCCCCATTGCGTGCTGGCGAACCCCGCCTGCCCGCCGGCGGACGAGTTCAAGACGCCGTTCGGCACGGCAGCGAATTTAAAGGTCCGGACGCCATGACGCAAGAACCGTCGGGGCACCGGCCATAAAGCGGGAAACTTTTTGCCGGAATTTACGGAAATGGAGATATATGCCCATCCGAAAACTGCTTCCTTTGCTCGCCGCCGCCACGTTCCCCTGGCTAATGATTACCCCCGCCACCCTCCACGCGGACGGCGCGCCCGATCTCTCCTTCAACGTCGGCGCGGGTACCAACGACGAGGTGGACGCCCTGGCCGTGCAGGGCGACAGCAAGATCATCATCGCCGGTAAATTCACGACCTTCGACAACGCCACCGCCAACTACGTCGCCCGCCTGAACACCAACGGCAGTCTCGACACCACTTTCAACGTCGGCCTGGGCCCGGCGTTGGGCTTCAACGCGGGGGTCAACGCGGTCGCGCTCCAGAGCGACGGCAAGGTCATCGTGGGCGGTCCCTTCGACAGTTTCAACGAGACGAACGTGCCCAACATCGTCCGGCTCAACCCCGACGGCAGCGTGGACACCACCTTCAACATCGGGATCGGACCCGCTGGTACGGTCAATAAACTGGCCGTCGACAGCAGCGACCGCATCTACGTGGCGGGCGACTTCATCCAGTTCGACGGCCTCTATTACGGCGGACTCGCCCGTTTGAACCCGGACGGCAGCCTGGACCCGACGTTCAACTATCCGGCCACGGGCGGCATCGACGGCATCAACACCATTCTGCCGCAGGCAGACGGCACGGTCTTCATCGGGGGCAACCTGGTCAACGTGCCCAATCCCTCGGTCCAACGCCTCAACGCCGACGGCTCGGCCAAGAACGTCCCCCTCGTCAGCCAGAACCTGGCCAACGGCGCAATCGCCATCGGCCTGCAATCGGACGGCAAGATCCTCGTCGCGTTCGGCGGCAGCGGCAGCCCCTACGCCGGTCAAAACATCGGCGAGGTGCTGCGGTTGAACCCGGACGGTTCGCTGGACAACACGTTTCCCAGCGGCAGCGTCTCCCAGGGCGGCGGTGGTGCGACGGTGGAGTGCATGCTCATCCAACCGGACGACAAAATTTTGCTCGGCGCCGCGTTCGGGATTTCTCTCGGCCCCGATCTCCCCCCCGGCATTGCCCGGTTAAACAGCGACGGCAGCGCGGACACCAGCTTCGACCCGGGCGAGGGTGCCAGCTCCTACGTGTACGCCCTTGCCCTCGACCCGTCCGGCCGCATCGTGCTCGGGGGGGCGTTCTCCGAGGTGGGTGGCGCGTCCTTTCCCGGGGTGGCGCGGCTGCTCAACGGCGCGGCCCCGGCGGGCACCCTGACGGCGACAATTGCGCCGGGCGTCAGCACCACGAACGAGGACGGCAGCAGTGGACCGGCGACATTTATCGTCAGCCTGAGTGCCCCGCAAAGCACGAAGACGGTCGTCAACTACACGGTCAAGGGTTCGGCCATCCCGGGCTTTGACTATCAACAGCTCAGCGGAAAGGTCAGGATCAAACCCGGGCAGACAAGCAAAACGATCTCCGTCTTTCCCGTGGAGGAAGGGATCAACGACGGCGGTGCGGTGAAGGTGAAGGTGATCTTGCAGCCCGGCAACGGCTACGCGCTAGGCGCGACGAGCGCGGCGAAGGTCAAAATCATCGACAACGATTGATCTGGGGCAGATGGACAATCGGCGGGACCTGAATGGGTCAACTGCTTGGGCGAGTCAGTGGTCGACTAGCTTAGAGAGTCATCGTTGCGGCTCAAAGGCTCAAGGCTCGGCGGCAAGCCCCAGTTTGGCCTCCAAAAAGGTCATCGTCCGTTGGTCAGCTAGATTCGCCGCCCGTTCCGCTCGCAGAGGCCCGAAACCATACGCGAAATCATGGTGCTGACCGGCGTAGTCGTGCAGCGTGACCATCGGATGATCGTCGAAGGCGCGATGGAGTTCGGCCTGGGCATCGCTGTCCACGTAACCATCGAGTGCGGCGACGTGGAGCATCAACGGACGGGAAACCCTCCTGGCCTCTCCCAGCATGAGGTGGATACGCACACCGTAGTAGCCAACGGCCGCGTCGATGTTCGTGCGCGCGACGGCGAAGGCCGCCATCCGTCCGCCCAGTGAATACCCGATCAGTCCAACCTTCGTTTCCTTGCCCCCGAGTTCCCGCGCTTTGTCGATGGTGGCCTGCACGTCACGAACGCCCGCCTCCGAATCGAACCGCTTTGCCAGCGAGATCGAATGCTCCCTTGTGCCCGCGGCGTAAGGATCCAGTTCTACGCCCGGTTCGAGCCGCCAAAAGAGGTCCGGCGCGATGGCGAGATAGCCCTGCTGTGCAAGGAGGTCGCATTTGTGGCGGATGTCCGCGTTGAGCCCGTAAATTTCCTGGATGACCAGGAGCGCGGCGCGAGGCTCCTGTGCCGGCTCGGCAACGTACAGCGTGAACTCACCGGTTCCGTCCGGCGAGGGAGTTGTGATCGAATGGCTCATAACGTGATTTTCAAGCAGGGAAAGGAGACGCGGAGGCCGCCAGGCTTGCCTGAGTACCAACAGCGTGTCCGTCCCAGGCCTTCGCCCTCTCCGTGTTCGAGTGCGTCTCACGTGAGTCGTGTTTCGCGATGAACGCGCTCACGATGTCGAAATACTGGTCCGGCTTTTCCAGTTCGATCAACTCGCCGGCATCCTCGAGGACGACGAGCTCGGCGCCGGGCACGGCACGAGCGATCTCTTCTGATAGCGGCAGCGGCGTACAAAGATTGCGGTCGCCGCAGATGACCAACGTCGGCTTGTCGATGTAGCCGAGTTGCGCAAGCGCATCGTGCGCCGCGATCATGTCGATCCGCTTGAGAGCGATTTCGCGGTCCTGCGGCTGGGCTGGGCTGTTCGCCGCCTTCTCGATCCATTCCGCCACGCGCTCGGGATGCTCGCGCGTGTACCTCGGAGAGAAGAGGAAAAGCGCATAGGCGGAGAACATGGCTGGCCGGTCCCAGGTTGCCGCGATCTGGCGGCGCACCACGAACTCACGATCAGTGAAAGCATCGAAGCGGGCGAAGGTGGATGACAGCGTGAGAGAACGCACCACCTCGGGATGATTCAAGGCCAGGTATTGCGCGATGGCACCGCCCGTCGAGGAGCCGACGACGTGCACGGGGCCAAGTCCAAGGTGCCTGACGAGGGAAGCCAAGTCGGCGGCGAGTTGCCCGGTCGTGTAACCCTCCTGCGCACGGGTGCTCCGTCCCGTGCCCCGCTGGTCGGGGAGGATGAGGCAATACTTTTCGGCGAACCGCTCGATCTGCGGTCCCCAGCTTCGCCCCATGCCGCCGAGGCCCGAGATGAGCAGGACGGGAGGATGTTCCGGCTCGCCGCTGATTTCGTAGTAGAGCGAAATGCCCTCGGTGTTCAGCGTAGCCATGTCTCACTCTTTTGTTGCCAAACGGGGTGTAGTTCAAGTATCATATATTTAGATTATCGAATTACATGTCTAAGTCAAGCCCACGCATGGTGACCTACGTTCCTTTGATTCAGAGGTTCGTATCCAGAGCATTTCTCTTCCACGCCACCGTTGCCGAGCAGCTGGGCCTTCACGCCTCGGACCTGAAGGCCCTTCAACTCCTCGGCGCTGAACCGCTGTCGCCGGGCGAGATCGGGGAGAAGATCGGCCTGACCGGCGCGGCGGTGACCGCCTTGATCGATCGGCTCGAACACTCGGGCTACGTTGCGCGGGAGCGTGGCAGCCAAGATCGCCGCCGGGTCACCATCCGGGCCGTTCCAGAAAAGCTTCGGGAGATCGCACGCTTATACGCGCCGCACTATCGGCGCATGTCGAAACTGCTGGCAAAATACAGCGAAGAGGAATTTCGCGCGATCACTGATTACCTGGCACACGCCTCGGCGTTGCTCGCGGTAGATGACCGTGTTTAGGAGACCGGGATTGTTTTCCACGGGTGCCAAGACGGACCCTGGTCCCCTACTTGCTGGTGGTAGAGGGCCGCCGTAGACTTGTTCGTACGCAAAGTGCCGTGTTCGACTGACTTACTTTCTATGAAACAGCAAGGCCGGCAAACAACGCAAACCCAAGGCGCAGAGAACCTGTCTGGCTCGAAGTTGGACCGGCGGGCCTTCCTGCGGCTGGGGGTAGCGGGCACCGTCGGGAGTTTACCGCTATGGCACGCCACTCCCGCGCAAGCGGCGGATGCTCCCGCACCCACCGTGAGCGAGCCGCCTTTGCCCATCGTGGATGCACGCTTTCCCTGCCGGATCGCCGACGGCATCTGGATCATTCCCGACAAGCGCACTCCCCTCGTGCCGAACATCGGCATCGTGGAGGGCAGCAAAGCGGTGCTCGTCATCGACAGCGGCTTCACTCTAGAGAGCGGGCGCAACGTGTTGGACGCCGCGCGAACCATCGCGGGGCAGCGCGACCTGATCCTGACGGTCACGCACGCGCACCCCGAACACACCTTCGGCGCGCAGGTGTTTCAGGGGCACGCCAGAATCTACTACAATAAACTCCAGCGCGACTACCTGGCACGCGACGGCGAGAAATTGTTGGCGGGGTTCCGTACCACGCTGCCACCCGAGCGGGCTTCCCTTCTTGACGGGGTCAAGGTCACGCTGGCAGACGACGTTTACGAGGGCGACCACGCTTCCCTTGATCTCGGTGGCCGCCAGGTGGAGTTCTGGACCTTGGGCACCGCGCACAGTCCGGGCGATCAGGTCATTACCATCCCCGATCAAAAGGTAACATTTGCCGGGGACCTCATCGAAGAACGCATGTTTCCCATCGTCCCGTTCTTTCCTCCGCTTATCGAAGCGGCCGACATTAACGTGCGGACCTGGCAAACGGCTCTGACGAAGATCGCCGCCCAAGCCCCTCGCATCGTCGTGCCCGGCCACGGCAACCTGGGCGGCACGGAGATAGCCGATCAGGTGCGCGCCTACCTGGAAGACACCCGCAAGCTGGCGGCAGCCTTCGACGGAGGCAAAGCGGTCGGCGCAGAAGGTGTGAGCCAACTTGAAAGGCAGGTCCGCGAACAGCACCCGACCTGGGAGCGAACCGAGTTCATCGCTCCGGCCCTCCGCTATTTCGTGGAACAGCGCGGGGCTTGAACCAGAATCAAAACCGGTGGCATCCAGCGTCTCCAAGCAACTGCGGTTCGTGTGGGAATTTTGTGCCGTATCCGCGAGCTTTCAGGGCAAAGAAAACGCGCCGTTTACAGGCGCGTTTCCCTCTGAAAAGTGGTTGCGGGGGTAGGATTTGAACCTACGACCTTCAGGTTATGAGCCTGATATATTACCTCTAGGGTTGACACTGGCGGACAAAAAGCGGACACTTTCCGCATGATCGCGATTGAAGATGCACATAAGGCGGAAAAGAAGACCCGGACACCCATCGCAAAACTGCCCAGAGGCGTCGCGGTATTCCAGACGGTGAACGGGAACGGGCGGGAGTATTGGCGGGTACGTCTCAACAAAAAATTTACCGGAGGCAAGGTTCTGAAAAAGAACTTTTCCACGCTGGACGCCGCTCGGAAATGGATTTTCGGCGACGACCAAGCTGAGAGTTCCAGAGCGACGGAGCTTGGTCAAGAGACGATTAAAAAGCAGTTGGGCGCGGCTGCTTTCAACCTGACTTCTTCTCAGCTGGGGGAGGCGCAGAATGCCTTGAAGCGGCTCGGCGCTGTGGGCCGGTCCTTGACTGAAGCGGTCGATTATTTCCTCCGGCATGCTTTGCCGGCGGGCGGAGTTCGGAATCTGACAGAAATCGCTGAGGAATTCATCCAGCACAGACGGTCGTTCAAGGACTGCAAGGCGCGAACCCTCACGCAGTACGAAAGCTACTTCAAAGTGATCAAAGAGGAGTTCGGCGACGTAAACCTCAGCGAATTCAAGCGCGCCGACATCGAGGATTGGCTGGGTGAAATGAATTGGTCGCCCCGTACCCGCAAAAACTACCTCGTGACGCTGACGACCATCTTCAACTTCGCGCTAAAGCGGGATTACTGCGCGACCAATGCAGCCGCAACGATTGAACGCCCGATTTTGGACGACAAACCGCCCGGCATCCTCGCCGTTGAGCAAACGACTGCCCTGCTAGCGGAGGCGATCAAGTCGCGCCCGGAGATGATTGCCGGCGTGGCGATCGGGCTTTTTGGGGGACTGCGACGCTCGGAGATTTGCGCGCTGGATTGGTCGGAAATCGACCTCGAAGGACGAACCATCGTCGTGAAGGGGACCAAGGCAAAGACCCGAAAGCGGAGAGTGGTGTCCGTGTCTGATAACCTGCTCGACTGGTTGAAGCCGTTCGCGCAAACAGAAGGTGCCGTTGCGCCAAACGTCGATGCTTTCGGCGAAAAGCTGAAGGAGCTTGCCAATGATGCGAAGGTCACGCCCTGGCCGCACAACGCCCTGCGCCATAGCTTTGGCAGTTTCTTTTACGCGCGGAGCAAGAACGAGAATCTCACGGCCGCCGAAATGGGCAACACTCCACAGGTGATTTTCAAGCATTATCGTGCCTTGGTTAAACCAAAGGAGACGGAGTCTTACTGGAAAATTCAGCCGCCCAAAGATTATCTGAAGGCATTGTCGGCGTACCTTTTGAAGCTGAAGCAGACCGTCACTCCGGCCTCGCCAGTGCATCCTTGAGTTGCCCGCTCCCCCGTTGTCGCTCGATTCCCGGAGCAGAGCGTTTCGATAGAGCGTTTACGCTCCGGGAATGTTGGAGCAGGAAGCGAGTTTCAAACCGATTGTCGTGAACGGAGTTCGACCGCTTGTCTTGACCAAAAAGCTCCTCATTCAGGTCCTCGGAAGCGTGAAGATCGTGCAGAGAATGCTCTACGCAACCCGGCACAAGCTGGAACCGGATCCGTGGCTGCGGATCGTGCGCTGGGGCCGGCCGGGCTGTGAATTGCTTGTCGACACAAGCTCCGTCGAGAGAGCCTATGCTCGCATACTTGCCGGTGAGGAGCCGGCCCGACTGCCCAGCGAGATTCGTTGCAAGCGAGCTTCTCGCTGATCTGCCCGTCGTAGCGTTCGGGCCATCGCTCGCGGCCTCGCGAGAATTGATTTTGCTCATATCACTGGAACTCACCGGGAGGACCTTGTGGCGTCCATGGTTGGGCGAAAGCATCTGAGCGGCATTCTCCCGCCTCTCTAGCGAAGCTGCGCACTCTCTGCTCGTCGTACCTACTGGTGTCGATACGTGCGAAAGAATCGGACCTTAGAACGAAACAGTGCTCGGATAATTACTTGGCCGAGAGTATGAAAGGTAACCGTGCAAATGATCAATCCCACAATGAAGACCCAGCCATATTGATTCTTTGCTCCAACCACCGGCAGGATCAATCCCATGGCCGCTAGACCCAGCAAAAGGCCTATACACGCTACCGCGCATCCGGCATTGGACTGCTCCTGGGGAGAAGCTCCCCGCACAACCTCCGCACCGCATCCCTGACAGACGAAAGCGTCCGAATCAACGGCAGCCTTGCAGTGTGGGCATATCAAGCTTTTCACGGCATCATTTTGCAGGATTCGGATGGAAAGGGCAGTCGAAAAGTAGCTTCATTTACTCCGAGGAAGTGCCGTTCTCGTCAAGATCCTTGACTTCAATTTCCATCACTTTGAGCCCATCGCTTTTCGCGATGTTGATATACCGAGTGGGGATGGGCCTGATCCAATCCACGGCCATTTCCTGAAGCGCCAAAACGATTTCGCCCAGGTTCTGCCCAAAAACGACAACTTCGCGCGTCGAAAACCGAATCCGCATGAACTCGCCCTCTGGCTTCCGCGTGTACTCTGCACCAGTAAGTTGAGCATACGGGAACAGGAAAACGTCAGCTGCTCGTGTTTCGACCCGCAGGCACGCGCGGTTTCGCTCGCGGCACCAGCATTCAAGAGCGGAGCCCGCATTTGGACGGGGAGTGGCGGAATCGATGGATGATTGTTTGAGGCTCATATGGTGATCGTTTCTCGGTGCTTCCTACCGATGCGGAGCTTTCGGGCTGCCATCAGGCATAAGGCTTTCGCCAACGCGCGGCCGCGAAGGATTCGTAAATTGCCGGTACGAACCGCGATTCGCTCCCGTTTAATCCGCTCCATCTCAAGCGCCAGCGGACGGCTCCCCGCTTGCGTGATGTTCCTCCGCAACTGCGCTTTGCTGGGCGTGAAGATGCGAACGCTTTTGCGCCCCCGTGAAATGCTCACGTACCATTGCTGCGCGTTCGTCGCGGGGCGACTCGCGGAGTCTGCGAGTAGCACATGATCGACGGTCTTGCCTTGCGAGCCGTAGGAGGTTACTGCGTACCCGCGCACAAATTGCCGGTAGCTCGCCGGCAATGTTCGGCCATCAGTCAAGGCTATCTCCCCGGTACGTTTGATCTTGGCCAGCGAAACGATCTCTCCATTGGCCAGCTTGGCTCCTTCGCAAGAAAGGGCGTTTGCCTTCAACTGAAGACGATCTCCCGAACTCAGCGCGAGCTGAACCCGCCGGCAGACGTTGATCACGTCAAGTTGCGGTGGTTTTAGGACGTGCAACGAATGGCCGGTATCGACGATGACGCCGCGTTTCGTAATGCCGCGTACTCTGCCGACATCGCCGCGCCGGCACTTCCCTGCCGTGCGGTTGAAGACGACGATGTGATCGGCTGGATAATATCGCTGGTCAGCCTTCTGGGCGTCGGTAAGATCGACCTGCCTGAGCGAGTCAATGGCGTGCTCAGCGTCCCCTAGCAAGCCGCTATGGCGCAGGGCGGTACGAATTTTCTCGTTCAACTCATCGATCTCGGACCACGTCTGCGACACGACGATTGCCGGCTGCTTCCGCGTTGCAAGTTCCACATAGGTGCGCGCCAACTCCTCGCGCAAGCGTTCCGATGGCGCTTCGATGATTGCTCCCGCCTGTTCGAGGCGATCAAAGGATGCCTCCGGGGCGCCATCCGACGCCTCTTTGACCGCGGCCCGATATTCACGAATCCCGCGACGTTCTTCTTCGTCGCGCCCATGTTTGGGGTCTTGGCGGCGAATCATGTTTAGTTCGGCGGCGGAAAGTCCCGAGTACCGCTCCACTGCGCGGAGGGCGTCGGATGCTTCCACTGGCCCGTGTTGCCGGGTGTCGCCAGACAGGATGACTCGCCCGCCGCGCGATGTCACAAGCTTGAGCAGAGCCGAAAGTTGGCGCGCGCCAATCTGACCAGCTTCGTCAATGATAACGACCGCGCCGGTGCTGACAGAGTTCTGAGCAAGAAACTCGGACACAGTCTGCGCCGACTGAAGTCCATCTTTGGCAAGATCAATGACTTGTTGCCGCTGCGGAGCAAGGACCTTCGTGTCCTGTCCGTCCCGGTGCAATGCTTCCTGAACCTTCCGAAGCACGTAGCTCTTTCCGGTGCCTGCGCCGCCGCGAAAAAGCGTGATCAAGTCGCGCGACGAAAGGATCCGACGCAGCGCAACCTTCTGATCATCCTTCACGTCATCATCTTCCCGCCGTCCATTACTGACGAGCGGCTCGTGAGCGTATGCACCCTGTTTGGCGAGTTGCACGATCTCCCATTCGCGAGCGAGCACGTCGCGACGGGTAAGCTTGCCCGACTCTCCTCGAATGTAGGGCCGCGAGGCCGTTTCCCGCTTGATGTCATCAATCATGACGCGGTTCCCCCGGGCAAACTCGAGTGCATAACGCCAAAGCTCATGCTCCTGCACGAGGGAGCGCCTGTCGAAGAGATGGTCCTCTGCCCAATCGACGGCACCCGCAGCATCGGAGACCGGCGTAGTCTCCACCTGATTCGCAGTTTTCATCACAGGTTGCTCGCCAGGCTGAAGCTCGCTTTGCCACCGTGCCCGCAGCTGAACAGCGGATATGTCCTGCTGTTTACGTGAACGCTCTTTATGCGCCAGACGCTCGCGAATTGATTGGACATCCGCCGTCGACTTTTCGGGATGCTGGGCGAGAAACTCCCGCGTCTGATCATCGATTTGCGCGTGACGCTTGGAAAACCGCGCACAAAGCTCAGAGGGAACTTCAGCCACTCGGAAGTCCCCTCGCGCGTTGTTTTCGACCGTGTAACCGCACGCCCGTAACTCCCGAGCGAGTTCATGGTAATAGACATTCTCTACGTATTTCTGCGCGGCCAGCATTTGGAAGTTCTGGAGGGCCTTCCACCGATTTTCCTTCGCATCGTGTGTGGCGTTAAAGACGATGCAGTGCGTGTGGAGATGCGGATCAAGTGCGCGGGAGGTCTCATGTTCGAAAAGTGCGGCGGCGATGTTCCCGGTGGTACGATCGGCATTGCTTAGCGATTTCCGAACTCGCGTCGCAGCAAAGCGCTCCAGTTCCTTCATGGCGACTTTCACGGCTTGTCGGTGCGCAGTCGTGATGCGCTCATCTCTCCCGACAAGTGCAGCAATCGAGACTGATTTGGGCGGCGAGAACGTGAAGTCGAAGAACACGCGCCGGTTGGCTGCATCGCTGCCATCTTCGGAGTGACGCGAAACCTTCGTTCGCTGCGTCAGACGTTCGCCCGTCTGCGGATGTAAATTTTCGCAGAGCTTCAGGAATTCGGGTTCGAGCACCACACCCGAAAGACCAAGCGCCTCAGCTCCTGACCCGATCCATTCGCCAGTCACCCGGTTCGCCTCAGTGTAATAGTCACCGACCGCGAGATGCTCCTTAAAATAGCTCTCGGCGTTCTTCAGATTTGTCTGTGTCTTTGGCGATAGCATCCGCAGCAGTTCTAGCGCGAGCCCACGTTCACGATGCTCCATGGCGAGAGCCGGGTTAATCCAATGCCGTGCGAGGAATATCGCATGCCATGTGAACACCGAGGCGAAGGATCGCCAGTGCATTTTTATTTGAGGGACGCCCTACCCCGAACTTCCGTTTGGGTAAAACGACTGAGCGCCTACGGAGGAGGCGCATCGTGAGCGACGTTGCAGCCGCTGAAGCGCGGCATCAGCGCTTCGCGGAAGCCGTGCGCAGTTTTGCTGGCGTGCCGCCGAAGCGATTCGCGGCGCTGCTGCCGCTCCGCGATGGCGTCGCTGAACTGCGGCTGAAAGGCGCGTCGTTCGGGATGATCCGAGAACTCCTCGCCATTGCCGGCATCGAAGTCGCCACCGATACGGTGCGGCGCTTTTACCGAGAAGTAATCGAAGAGCCACGCGCGGCGACGAAGCCTTCGCCAAAGCGCCAAAGACAAGTGGCGCCTCAGCCACCAAGCCTGTCAGGCTCCGCAACTTTGCAGTCGCCGATTGGCGAAGCACCCGTTCCACCGATTTCCGCCGAGCCGCCGCGCACCCGCGGCCCACGCGTCGCCGATCCGCGCAACCTCTGACCAGTCAGCTTACGTGATTATGACCAAGCAGCTAAACCTCATCCTCAACGGCAAGGGCGGCGTCGGCAAAAGCTTCTTTGCCGTCAACGCCGTGCAGGAGTGGAAAGACCAACGACGGAGCTTCCGCGCTGCTGACACTGACGACGAAAATTCGACGTTGCTTCGCTTCCACGACGACGCGGAGTTCGTGAACATCCAAAAGCCACGCGAGATTGACCGGCTGTTCGCGTTGGTTGAAAAAACGGACTTGCTGATCGTCGACTGCCGCGCCGCTTCGACGGATTTGTTCCTCGACTATTTTGCAGAGATCAATCTGCGCGAGGTCCTCAGCACGCTCGACGCCCGGCTCACGCTCGTCACGCCGGTGAACCACGAAGCCGACAGCGTGGAGCAACTGCGGTTGCTTTCAGGGCGGTTGAACAACATGTGCCGTTACGTCGTCGTCAAGAACCAGGCGCACAGCGAGCAGTTCCGCATCTACGAAGAGAGCAAGACGCGCGCACGCATCGTAGGCGAGCTGCAAGGCCGAGAGATCACGATGTCGCGACTGCACGACTGGCTGGTCACCGCTCTCAACGAAAACAACGTGACCGCTGGCGCGGCACTGACTCATCCCGCTTTCTCGCTCATCGACCGCCAACGGCTGAAACACTGGCAGCGGCTCTTCCACGAACAGCTTGCACTCGTCGACGACCTGCTCCTGCCGCAACAACCGGAGGAGAAAACGTGAGCAGCGACGAAGCATTGGAGGACGCCGTGGCGTCGTGGCGGACGAAGCACCACATACGCGAGGACGATCCGATGATGGCCGCGCTCGACCTCGTTCGCGTCTATCTAGCTCACGCGCCGCGGCCGCTGCCCGACTCTGCTGAAGTGCCGCCAACTTATGGTGAATTCCGCGAGACGGTCGAGATGCTGGATCGCCGCGCAGACTCCTTCGCCAAACAATCACTTGACCTCATCATCGAGCTACGGCGCGTAGCTGATCGCGGCAGCAACAAACGCGAACTGTCGTTCACAGCGCTCCTGCTCCTTGTGATCGTGGCCGCTGCCGCCGGTTATCTGCTGGCTCGGCTGCCGGTATGAGTATCGATCCGCTGGTTTGCGGCGCGACCGTCGCTGCAGGGGCTGCTGCGTGCCTCGCGTTTTCGGCACTCCGGGCCTCACGCAAGTCCGCCGTCGTTGAACTTGCGGGATTTCGCTGGACGCGCGCGGATTTCTGCCGTGGCTGGCTGATCACGGGCGACACCGGTTCCGGCAAGACACGTTCCGGCATCACGCCGCTTCTTTTTCAAGTTTTCAAGAACGAGCCGGGTTGGGGCGGCCTCTGCATTGACGACAAGGGGCTCTACTGGGAGACGCTTCAGGAGATGGCCCGCCACTTCGGACGTGAGAACGACCTCATCTTGCTCCAAGTCCGGCCCGACGGCGCGGCGCCGACTTGGCAACCGCAGCACACATACAATCTGACGTCCGACCGTAGCATTCCGTACAACACGTTCGCGAAAGCCGTGATCGATACGGCTTCGAGCCTTGGTCAGGCCGGCGACAAGGGCTTCTTCAAGAACCAGGCGCAGGTCCACATTGCCCGTGCTCTGGAAGTTCTCCGCGAAATCCGAGCGGACGTGACGCTAGAGAATGCCTACCACCTGCTGATCGACGAACGCGATCTGCAGGAAGCTCTCGAAGATCTCGAAGCCAGCACCGCCTCTTCGGCGCGGCTCGAACTGGTCAGCCACTTCCGCAATCGCTTCCTCAATCAGCCTCCTGAGCAGATCGGGGGCGTCAAAGAAACGATTGCCAATTACCTCCAGGCGTTCGTCACACCAAACATCGCGCAGGTCTTCTGCCCTGCCGCGAATACTTTCGACTTTGCCGAGATCGATCGAGGCAAGATCATCTGTGTCGCCATGCCGCAGAAGTTCCAGACGGAGCGCCGTTACGTGAACACTTTCTTGAAAATGCTGTTCTACACGCACGCTCTTCGCCGCTTCGACAAACAGAAGGAGGAGCGCCAGCGCGACAACCTGATCGTCCTCTGGGCCGACGAAGCCCAGCGCTTCGTCACCGCCTCGGAAGAGGGAATGAGCGACTACAACTGCGTCGATGTAATCCGTGAGGCGCAGGCGACCGTCGTTGCCGCCGCGCAATCTTCGTCCTCTTTCATCCCGCCGCTCGGCCGCGAGAAGGCCCGTGTCTTCACCCTAAACCTCCGGAATCGCCTCATTTTCAAAGCCGCCGACGAGGAGGGTGCTCTGGAAAGCGCCGACTTCCTCGGCAAGAAAAGCGTCATCAAAAAGTCGTGGGGGTATTCAGGAGGCAAAATGTCCCGAAACTTTAGTGAGCAGGAGGAACACAAAATTAAGCCTCATGTCCTGAGGAACCTTCCCAAACACACATGCATCTTGGTCCACTCCGAAGGTGGGCACAAACGGAAGCTATTGCCGCCTCTTGAGCCGAACGGAAATGTCTCGCCTTGGTTCAGAAAACCTTGGTTCTGAGCCAACTTTCGCAATCCCTGAACTACAGCTTCTTTATGAATCGGTCAGGCCGCACACCGTAAGCACGCAGGAAATCCACCAGCTCGATTACATCCACTCGCCGCTCGCCGGACTCGCTCTTGGATATGAAGGATTGTGTTCTGTTCAACTTCTTCGCCGCGCCTCGCTGCGACAAACCGGCAGCGATCCTCGCCTCTCTGAGCAGTTTCAAAAACTCGTCATATCGAGGGGAGAAAAGCGATTTCTTCTTCGCGGGTGTAGCTGCCACCCTCGCAAGGCTGGCAGTTGACGCCAAGTGATTCCAAAACAGAATCACTTTGATCCTTGACGCAGGTCGGAACTGTAGCCATAAGGTTATGACCCGGACGCCGACCATATTTCTGATCCAGTGCGACTCGCGAAACCGAAATTCAAGCACTCGCCGCAGGTCCACGCCGACATCATCAAGGCGAACGGGAGCGACGCTGTGCGCCTGGCTCATTGCCTGCAACAGCTCGGCTGGACCCTCGCAGATGCAGCTTGGGCGGCGGTCAACTGGCCATTGACCTGGATGGCCGCAGCCATCGCCAACGAGAGGGATGTTCGTAGCACGGAAGCAGCGTCGCTCTTGGACGCAGATTGGGAAAAGCTGCGCGCGGAAGTCTCGACCGTGGTGCCAGAGCCGCCAAAACCCCGGAAAACGAACCGGATTCACAGAACCCCGCGAATACCCGAGAAACCGAAAGGAACATGAGCATGACGACCAAGAGAAAAAACACGACGCGAAACAAGTCTGGCGCATCACCTGCCGGCGAGGAGCGCACCATCGCGCTTAGGCTCCATGAACTGCGGAAGCTGGCTGGAGTGTCGCAGGAGGCGATGGGAGCGCAGGGATTCGTCTCGGCTCCGGGTTGGATCAAGATGGAGAACGGTCAACGGTCACCCTCGGAAAAGCTCCTGACGGCGTTCGTGACGTGGCTCATCGAGGAGAAAGTGGTCCGAGCGAACCAGAAAGCGGTTCTGTTCGATGAGCTTTGCGCGCTCAAATACTCAAGCCACCGCAATGCGTTCTTAAGGGAAATGGCCCACGAGCATCTGGCGACTCTCAGCCCCCTCAGGCTCTCGCTTCCAACGATTCACCGGCCGGGCCAACTCCGCAGCTCGATTTAGGCGAAATTGTATTCGCCTTTTTACCGAAGTTTCGTCTATTTGTGGTTAGGCATTTAACCCTATCCAATGTGTCGTCATTCGTCTCAGGTTTTGTCGATTCACGCTCCGAACGAGCGACCGTCGAGACCAGCGTGGTAGCGTTCTTGGACATTCTCGGATTCAAGGCATTCACACGCGAGAACATCTCGAATGCCGATCGAATAGACAAGCTAGATTATTTACTTCACATCGCAGAGAAAATGTTGAGTGGGCGAGTAGGAGTGGCGCAGCACACGTCAATACGAATGTTTAGCGACTGCATTTCGGTTTCGTGCCCGCTTTCGACCCCTAATCTCATACGATTAATCTGTGCACTAGAAGCACTACAGTTTTACCTCATCAATTCTGGCCTCATTATCAGAGGTGGTATGAGCATTGGTCGCCAATGCTCCACTAGCAGATTGCTGGTCTCGGAAGCTCTCGTCTTGGCTTACGAGTTGGAATCGACAAAAGCTATTTTCGCCAGAATAGTCCTTGATCGCACCATTACTGAAGCAGTCAGAGCAATTCCTTCCGAGGAGTGGTTCGATCCGTGGGGGAGTTGCCGACGCGACATTCACTCGCCAGAGTTACACATTCAGCACGACCCTTGTGATTCCGTACCATTTTTGCATTATTTCGCTTACATGCATTCCATCGACTCTGCTCCGCTCGAGCGCGAGCTGCTTTTCGCTCACCGTCACGCGATTCAAAGATTGGTTGACCAGACTGCAAGCGAGCCTGAGCAGATCAAGAGGAAGTATCGGTGGCTCGCATCCTACTTTAACCGCAGCGAGGCAGAATACCATGATCGCTTTCTTACGTCTGAACGTTATCAAATCGACCAACGCAAGGCGTAGCGGTGTCAGATGTGAAGCGTTGCGCGTATGAGTCCGACAAGCTCGGGGAAATACGCCCCCAAGGCGGCTCCTGCGACGAGTGTGATAGCCCAGAAGATAAACGAGACAACTTGACGAAGATGTTTGTCCTTGTTTGATTGGGCAACAAGTTGTTCGCGGATAGTACGCTCCATCTCGGCTTTGAACGGCGCGAAAAGTTCTTGGTTCGTTTGTGCGAGAATAGCGTAGTGCTCTGCATCCTTTTTCTTTGCAGCAATGTCTTCGACTAACTTTATGAGTTGCTTGGCTTGTGTGTCGAGGTCCGACCGAATGGCAGAAATAATATCTGTCGCATCGGAAATGTGTCGCTGAGCCAACGCCACTTTTTCGCTGGTCTCTCTTTCTTGGGCAGGAGTGGCGAACCAGTCAGAGAAATACTGCCCTACTACGTTGGTGCTGATACTGCGAATCTGCTCTTCCGTGAGCAATCGACTGCTCAGAATCTGACTAGCGACCCGGATAAGTTCAGTTGTGGTGTCCATCATACGCAGGAGGTGCAGTTTCGCCTGACTAGTAAAGGGCGAACGAAAGTCGCAGAATGAGGCGAACGGTGATCGTTTAATCCGGTATCTTTACCAACGCTGGCCTACCCGGCCAGTCCCGGACTTCATGAACCAACTTTTACCGATTGCTCCGCCGCTCGGCAAGCTTGGAATTACCGCTTTTTTGAACCGGTGGCTACTATCGGGTTGATGAGTGCAAGTTCCGCAGAGTCAAAAATGTGGGATCAGGCCCAAATGATCGAAAGCGGGTTTTTCCGCAAGGCGAGGGCGAATTGGCAACACGGCGCACTGTCTCTTCCTCCTTATGCCGCCAACGCCATCAGAATTCGTGCTCGCTGGTGGAGGACAGCAGGATTCGACTGGTTGGCCGTTTCCCAGGCTGCCGATTCGTCCCAGAGCGGTTTCCGCCGCGCTGAGGCCGTGAACTGGGTGGCTCACGTCGCTGCACCAGCCGTCGAGCAACGCCCCGTTTTTGTAAGCTACTTCGAGGATTGCGCCCACCATGGAGCCGACCCGTTTTGCAGAGCGGCGAAGGTGGCGCAATGGCAAACATATTTGGGGCTCCACTATCGGCGGTAAGGCAGGTGAGGTCATCTCACAGTGTGAGTTGATTGTCGCTGAATTTACGATCTCAAGTCGCGATTGATTTGACGACCATATGCTCAAGCGCAACGGTCAAGTAATAGACCGACAGCTTTCCCTGTTCGGCTCAGGAGATGAACACAGTTATGAGCGACAGATCACTGACCGCGTACGGATTGATGGCGAAGCGCCATTGGCAAGAATTCTGCCCGCAGAGATTCCGCCAACTCGAAGCCGAGGGGAGGCTGGAGGAGATGCTTTACGAGGCTCAGGAGACGACCCTGGACGAGATGGAGATCCTCACGCGGAAAATGGAGCAGGAGGAGCAGATGACACCAGGACAGGCACAGACGGCGGCGTGGGAGTTGGTGCGGGAAAAATACATTCTCCTGCCGCCCGAGAGCCCGAACGACTGAACGGCCGAAACTATTGCATCACGGCGGAGGATCAGCTTGGAGCGGGCTCGCTGAAGCAGAAGGCCCGCGACAACTTTGCAGCGATCGAACTGGTTGGAAGGCTCGACGATGAGGGCAGGGCTGCGAGCGACGCAGAACGGCGGGTCCTGGTCAAATATATAGGATGGGGTGGTATCCCGCAGGCGTTCGCGGACTTTGGACCGGAGGAATGGCGTTCCGAACGTGAACAGCTAAAATCGCTGCTCACGCCCGTCGAATACGAGTCAGCGCGGGCATCGACGCTCAACGCGCATTACACATCCGCCACTGTGATCGGCAGAATCTACGATGCCGTGGAGCAGTTGGGTTTTACCGGTGGCCGGGTTCTGGAGCCGGCCCTCGGAATCGGGCACTTCTTCGGGCTGATGCCCGGAGAGATGGCGGCTCGCTCGCGTCTTACGGGAATTGAGCTCGATCCGCTGACGACTCGGATCGCACGTCACCTCTACCCTGATGCGGATATCCGCGCCCAGGGATTTGAAACCGCCAAATTGGTCGAGGGTTCGTTCGACCTCGCGATCTCGAACGTGCCCTTCGGTGACTACAAGCTGCGAGATCCCCGATTCGACGACCGAAATTTCCTGATCCACGACTACTTCTTCGCCAAGGGGCTGGAACAAGTCCGTCCCGGAGGATTGATGGTGTTCATCACTTCCAAGGGAACACTGGACAAAGTCAACTCTGGCCTACGGAGCTACCTGTCAGACAAGGCCGATCTCCTCGGGGCGATTCGGCTGCCGAACACGGCCTTCAAACAGAACGCGAACACCGAAGTTACGACAGACATCATTTTCCTCCGCAAATTGGCCGAAGGCGAAAAGCCAGGTGGTCCACCGTGGCAAAAGCTGAGTGAGCATACTAACGGCGACGGCGTTGCATTTCAGATCAACGAATACTTCGCCTCGAATCCGCACATGATGCTTGGCTCAATGGCTCTGGCGGGCACCATGTATCGCGCGAACGAGGCGGCTCTTGTGCCGGATGGGCGCGATTTGACCGTAGCGTTGCGGGACGCAATCACGAAGCTCCCAAAAGGCATTTACCGCGAGCAGCACGTTACCGTTCCCCAAGCGGCAGAAGCGCAGCCAATTCTCGCTCCGGATTTTGTGAAGGAGAACGCCTTCACGCTTCACGAGGGCGCGCTTGCGATCCGAACGGGAGCGACGCTGACACCGCTCACGAAACTCGCGGAGGAAACGGAACGGCGAATCCGCGGCCTGATCAAAGTTCGCGATGCCGTTCGGGACGTGCTGCGCACGCAGATCCAAGAACAAGGCGAGGAAGCGATCACCGATGCCCGACGGCAGTTGAACCTCCGTTACGACAGCTTCGTCTTGCGCTTCGGGGCGGTGAACGAGAGCGCCAACCGGCGTGCGTTCCGCACGGACCCAGATTATCCGCTGCTCTGTTCGCTGGAGGATTATAACGAGGAAACCAAGCAAGCAGCGAAGACCGCGATCTTTCGAGAGCGGACCATCCAGCAGGCGCGCGCTCCGCAAGCCGCGGAAACGCCGAAGGACGCTCTCGTGATGGTTCTGAACGAGACCGGCCGCGTTGACTTGGACAGGATGGAAGCTCTTCTTCGGCGGCCACCGGAGGAGTTTCTGCCCGAGTTGACGGGTCTGTTGTATCGGAACCCGCAGAGCGAACAATGGGAAACGGATGATCAATATCTTTCCGGAGACGTTCGCATCAAGCTGGAGAGCGCACGGGCTGCGGCGGAGCGCGACCCAAGTTACAGGAGCAATGTAGCTGCGCTGGAAGCCGTCCAGCCCGTCGACCTAGCGGCTTCGGACATCGATGCACGGCTGGGCGCGGCGTGGATTCCCGCTCACGATATCGAAGCGTTTGCCCGCGCGATTCTTGGCGCGGACGGCATCACGGTCTCTCACGCGGCCGTTGTAGGCACATGGTTTGTCAAAGGTGACTACAGCGCTCGCTCCACCGTGGCGAACTCGACCGAATGGGGCACCGGTCGCTATTCAGCGCTGGAGCTGATCCAAGATGCGCTGAATCTTAAAACACCAACCGTTTACGACACGGACCCCCGCACCAAGTCCAGCATCGTCAACGCAACCGAGACCGAAGCTGCGCGGGACAAGTTGGAGAAGATCAAGGAACGGTTCAAAGATTGGATCTGGGAAAGTGATGAACGGCGGGAGCGTCTCTGCCGCAAGTACAACGACGACTTCAACTCAGTGCGATTGCGTGTCTTCAACGGCTCGCATCTAACGCTGCCTGGCAGCAGCGAGTTTGTCGCTCTCCGGCCGCACCAAAAGGATGCCGTGTGGCGCATCATCCAAAGCGACAACACGCTCCTCGCGCACGCGGTTGGTGCCGGTAAAACCTACACGATGGTCGCCGCTGGGATTGAACTGACCCGGCTCGGCCTGGCAACGAAGCCAATGTTTGTCGTGCCGAACCACATGCTCGGGCAGTTTTCCTCCGAGTTGCTCACGCTGTATCCGACAGCGAACATCCTCGTCGCGGGGAAAGAAGATTTCGAGGCGTCACGGCGCGCGCGGCTCTTCAGCCGCATCGCCACTGGAAATTGGAATGCGGTCATCGTGACGCATTCGAGCTTCGAGAAAATTCCGCTCTCGCCGGAAACTCGCCGCAGCTTTATCGACGAGCAGATTCGAGAAGTTGAGAAGGCAATCCTCGATCAGAAAAGTGATCGAGGCACGCGACTCGTGAAGGAGTTGGAGAAGGTGAAGCGGCGGCTCGAAGCGAAACTTGAAACGTTGGCGGCGGACCAGAAAAAGGACAACACCCTCACGTTCGAGGAACTGGGCATTGATCGGCTCTTCATCGACGAGGCACACAAGTTCAAAAACCTGTTCTACGTCACTAAGATGACCCGTGTTGCGGGACTGCCGCAAACCGCGTCGGAGCGGGCGTTCGACCTTTTTCTGAAGGTGCAGCATGTCCAGTCGCAGAACCGCGGCGGCGGCGTGGTGTTCGCCACTGGCACGCCGATCTCCAACACGATGGCTGAAATGTTCACGATGCAGCGCTACCTCCAAATGGGCGCGTTGCGACCCAACGGGCTCCAGCACTTTGACTCTTGGGCCGGAACCTTCGGCGAGACCGTCACTGCGATGGAACTTAGTCCCGACGGCCGGGGCTATCGACTGAACAGCCGCTTCGCTCGCTTCGTCAACGTGCCCGAATTGATGCAGCAATTCCGGCAAGTCGCCGATGTGCAGACCTCGGATATGCTCAAGCTGCCAATACCGAAGCTGGAGCAAGGGCGCCCGATTACGGTCAGCGCCCCGGCAACGCCTGAGCTGAAGCGCTTCGTGGAGCAACTCGTCGCGCGCGTTGAGAGGATTAAGAACGGCAGCGTCGATCCCCGCGACGACAACATGCTGAAAGTCACGACAGAGGGCCGAAAAGCCGCGCTCGATCTGCGTTTGGTGAGTCCGTTTTCGCGCGACAACCCTGACAGCAAGGTGAACCTCGCGGTTGGCCAGATCCACAAGGTTTGGCTCGATTCAGCGGAGCAGCGTGGGGCGCAACTGGTGTTCTGCGACCTTTCGACTCCTCAGGCCGGCAATCGGTCGTTCTCCGTCTACGATGACGTTCGCGAGAAGTTGCTCAACAGGGGTGTTCCGGCGGCGGAAATCGCCTTTATCCAAGACTACGACGAAGACGCTGCCAAAGCGTCCTTGTTCAAAGCGGTGCGGGAAGGCAAGATTCGGATTCTCCTCGGCAGCACGCCTAAAATGGGCGAGGGCACGAACGTACAGAAGAGGTTGGCTGCTCTCCACCACCTCGACGCTCCTTGGCGCCCGGCCGACATCGAGCAGCGCGAGGGCCGCATCCTTCGCCAAGGCAACACGAACGAATACGTAAAGGTTTTCCGTTACGTCACAGAGGGCAGCTTCGACGCCTACATGTGGCAAACGCTGGAAACCAAGTGCCGCTTCATCGCGCAGGTAATGTCGGGCGATGCGACGATGCGAAAAGCCGAAGACGTTGACGCCGCCGCACTCACCTATGCCGAGGTGAAAGCCATCGCCTCCGGCAATCCGCTCGTCATCGAGAAAGCCACGGTCGACGCGGAAGTCATGCGCCTCACGCGGTTAAAGAAGCAACACGCCAACAACCTCTACCAGATGCGTTACCGCGTGAAAACGCTCGCTGAGGACGCACAAAGAGCCGAGCGCGATATTGCCAATATCCGCGAGGACCTGAGCACGAGAACCAGCACCCGAGGGGACGACTTTTCCATGACAGTGCAGAAGGAAACCTTCACGGACCGCACCAGGGCGGGCCGGGCGTTGGTCTTTCTGGCCGCGGCGCTGAACCCGTTCCAGGCGACGAAGCCAATCGGCACGATCGCCGGCTTCCCCGTCTCCCTCCATCGCTTGGACGAACGGGCCAACCTCGTGATCCACGGCAAGGCCGAATACAATGCAAACGTCAGCGACAATCCGCTAGGCACGATTTCGTCGCTCGAGCACGCCCTCGGCAGCCTCGAAGATCGGCTGCGAGAGCGGGAAGCCGATCTGAGGCTGCACCACCGCCAAAGCGAAGACCTGACTAAGCAACTTGGCCAGCCGTTCGAGCACGAGGAGAAGCTCTTGGGTGTGGCCAAACGGCAGCAGGAGATCGTTACCGCACTGGATATCACGAAGAATCAAGCGTCGGCCAAGCTCGACGAAGGCGAGGAACAATCCCTCGATTCCGTAAATGAGAAGGCCCAGCAAGCCGTCCACCCGAAGCGTGAGAAAGCGCCCTCGGTCACAGTATGATGGTCCCACGTGAGGACTTGGATCAGGGCTGTCTAGTTGTCCTCACCGCGGCATCCAACCGCCGGTGCAGTAAGGATGCGAGCGTCATCAAATCCAGCGCGTCCCGCTCCGTGATCGCCCAGCTTATCTTCGGGCCATGGGCGGTGACGTTTCGGAAGGCACCGAACATCCCCATGAAGAGATTCATCAGGCCTGACTGTTCGCTCTTGTCCGTGTCCGTCGTTAGCGGGTTGAAGGCGAGGAATGGCATCCCCGCCTGACCAAGTGAGAACGCCTTCTGCGCCAGTTCTCCGGCGTCACCGGTAAGACCGGTCTTTGCTCGAATCTTCTCCGAAACGCTTTTGGTCGCCTCCAGTACCGCGTGGAAATAATTCTCCTGGAGCAGTTCCGCACGACAGAAGGCGAGCACGTCTTGGTGGACCTGCCGGCGCTCCAATGCTGAGCGCAAACGATCGGCACGCTCTTTTGCTTCCTCAATAGTCGCCGCGTGCTCCACGCGCCGAAATTTTCCGTTGTTCAGGATGTGCCAACCGCGAAAGGCCAGGATTTCATTCACCCGTGAGCGGCAGTTATCGAAGGTGGATGTCCGGTTGAGAAACCGCTTAGGTGAGAGCGCGGTCAGAACGAATTTCATGGGAAAATTGCCGGTCTGCGTCTGGCTCTGCGCCCGCGCCAACGCGTTGTAGATGCGTTTCCACTTTGAAAGTCCTTCAATGGAACTCGGCTCGCTTAGCCCGCAGTCCCGGATCAATGCCCCAAGCTCTGTATGACTGGCTGCGTCGTCGAGCGCCTTGGCGATTGAAGACAGTTCTACCTCGCTAAATGCCGGTTCGCGTGCTGACATAATCAGATTCCGCTGTTCATACGAAGAGTCCCGTGTGGCACTGACCCAAGAATTTGGAAGTCTTCGGAATCGTAGGCTTCCTCCATCAAGCGCCTCGCATACTCTTCCCAATGTCGCCCCTCGGGAGATGCGGCAACGGTTCGCCGGTTGTAGAGTTGCACGTCATCGAGCGTGATACCGAAACCAGGGTTTCTCATGCCTTCACCTCGGATCGTTCTGCGCATCCTTCAGCCGCAGTCCGCCAGAGAGCAGCTTCGGCAACCCGTGTTTCGCGTAGATGCTAAAACCAAAGTTTCGGTGGCGGTTCATTTGCGCTTCCTAGCTGGCTTACCTGTGCTGCCGAGGTGGAGAATTGCGTCGTCGAGCATCTGAAAAACCCGGCTCATGGCAAACTTGAATTGCACCAAGTCCAGCCAGTGCTCCGCATACTTAAGAGCGTCGGATTCCTCATCGGCATATCGAAAGGCCGTTCCTCCGGCGTCGATCTGGTCTAATTCAAGAATCCATTTTCGGATGGGCACACCGATCTTTTTCCCGTGATGTTTTTCGCCCAAGTGAACACATCTGGCGAGCGAGTGCGTAACTTCGTCAATCTCGCCCACGAGCTTCAAATACAGTTCCAACGTGTGACGGTAGGCGAACAGAACAGGGTAGGCGAAGTCGAGCGGTTCTCCGCTCTTGAGAGCGGTGTCGAGAAGATTTTCCGCGACATACCGGTAGTTCCGCGCGAGTTCCAAATATCCTTGCATCCCGGCACCGCAGAGAAGAAACCCATGACGCCAAGTCTCGTCAAGGTCATCCGGTGGCTCTTGAAGAAGGGGGGTGTGAAAATACAAACGTTCGCAAAACTCTTCCTCGTAATGCTCATTGTCATTGAGTCCGGCCCGGATGGAATCGAGATCGAGTTCAGCCTCCCATTTCGTACAGACGTAGGCCAAGGACAATACATCCGAGTCGTTTAGCACCCGTGTTGTTCCTTTTTGAGGATTCGCTTGAGCGCTCAAGAAGTCCTTGAAAGTGACTACCCATCTTTTCACTTGGCTGGAATCCACCCGAAGAATCCGCGCTGTTTCGGCGACGCTCCGATTCATTTTAACAAAACACCAAGGTCATCGAGAAACTCCGATGCCGGTTTAATGCCTGAGACGAGCAGGTGATCCCGTGCTCGGGTGCAGGCGACGTAGAGCAGGTGCCGTTCGGTGTCGTAAACTTCCTGAAGATCGGAGTCTTCCGTGACTTTCTCGATTCGCTCTTGGAGAGGAATCACTTCGTCATCGCACGCGATGACGGCGACGGCTCGGAACTCCAAGCCTTTCGCGAGGTGCATGGTGCTGATCGAGACGCGAGCGCCCGAACCGGTGCCCTTCTCATCGAGAACCTCAAACGGCAGTCCAGCCTTCTCCACGGCCGCGCGCGCCCTCTCCAGTTCCTTCGGTGAACGGACAAAGACGCCAAACTCGTGCGTGGCCACTCCCTCCCTGGCTCTTTCGGCAAGCCAGACGCTGACGGCTGCAATTTCCTCATCCTCGTTCGCGACGATGCGGACGGTTGGCGCAGCCCCATTGAAGACCGATACCGTGTCGTTTCGACCCTCAGTATTGCCGTCTGCGTCCGATACCTCGGATGCCAGCAACCGGTCCGCCTGCGTCCGAATTTGATGCGAAGTGCGGTAGTTGACCCCGGAGAGTCTTGGAACGACCACGAACATCCACCCCTAGAGAGCGCCACGAAAAGGGCTGTTGAAATATCCTCTGACCGAGATCGCCGGCGAAGAAAAGCGCGTTGGCCCTTTTCGCACCGAGTGCCGCAAAGAATTTCAAATGAGCCACGGAGATGTCCTGCGCTTCGTCCACGACAGCAAAGTCAAAAGGTGCTCGGGCCTGCTTGCCAACGACCGCGGCGACTTTCGCGAAAAGGCTCGCTTCCGTGATCAGATCTCTGCTTTCGAGACTGCTCCTTAACTTCTGGAAGATCGACCAGAGGATTGCCCGCTGCGGCTCTGGCAGGCGGGTCTTTCGCCCAAGCCTCTCCACGTTGCGATACGCTTCCCACGATTCCAGTTGCCAGGCGTCCACGACTTGCTCCCACTCAGTTAGCAGAAAGGAGACGGTGAATCTGTGGCCGTCGACCGTGCCCGCTGCATCCCGCACAAAATCGAGAATATTTTCGCGGGTGGCGATCCTTGGCTGTCCGAGGAGCGATCCGAAGAGCCTCAGCCCGATCGCTGTGATGGACTCGACTTCGAGCCGTTCTCCGAGATGCGGCTCATTGCTTACCAAGCGCCTCAATTTCGTCCGAAGCGCATTTGCGAGGACATCCGAGAAGGTCGTCAGCAGCACCCGAGCGTTCGGATTCGTCCGGGCCAGGAAAACCGCTCGGTGCAGTGCGACAATCGTTTTCCCCGTGCCGGCGGAACCGGCGACACGAGCCGACCCGCTATAGTCGCGTTCCACCCACTCGCGTTGTGCGGGATGAAGAAAGATCGTCCACTTGTCCCAAGGGAATTCGAGGGCGCGCTCCAACTCCTCGACATCGTTCATCACCCGGAAACGGCGCTGCGCATCGGGATGCGCAAACGGATCAACTTGCGCGGTAGCGGCAGGAGCCACGAGCGGCCGTCCACCGGTCGCTAATTTCAGCAACGCCTCGGCGGCTTCGGCGGGAAGATGGTCGGCGATGGTCAAAAGGGCATCTTCATCGGCGGCACGAACGTCTTTCATCCACTCCGCGGGCACGCCGAAGCTCAGGAGCGCTTCGTCGGACAGGTGCGCGAAGATCAGTGGTTTTGCCGCAGGCGCAGTAGCGGCCTCCACATACTTCTGCACGAGAATCTCCTGCACCCGCTCGCGAATCTCGACCATTTGCGCCGCGCCGGTCTTCGAGTGCGTCTCCAGCTTCCGCCGTTCCGCCCAACGATAAGCCTCATCGTGATGATCGACATAGCACAGCAGCAGACTCGCCGCCGTCTTGTGGACAATCAGCCGGATATCGCGGCTGACCCGCACGGACCAGAAGTTCTTGTCCTTCGCTTGATCGAGCTTGTGAAAGCTCATCCCCGGACTCGCGGGATTGATCTGGAGATCGAACGCGGTGGTCTTCGCCGCTTTCTGTTCATCGCCCGTCAGACGGGCGAGGCTCCCAGTGAAGGTGTCAGCAATTCGAAACTCCATAAAGCGGTAAATAGGCTCAGAGTAAGTCCCAGCAGGCGATTACCATTCTATTGCTCCTGAGGTCTGCCTAGATGGAAGTTGCATCCACCGCGGAGCAACAAGTATTTCTCGTCCCTTGCGGCGTTCAGATGCTGCGTACCGAAGCAAAAAGGGGTGGATATTCGCCCAGCCTTCATACATGCGCCGTATTTCCGGGCAGTCGTCGTAAGTAAGTACCCAAGGAGCCTCTGCCATTTGTTCTAAGTGGTTGGCAAGGCTTTGATGGTAACAATGATCTAGCCTGTTAAGGTAGAGGGTTTGCCCCTTGTGGTAGTAAGGAGGGTCTATAAAGAGAAGCTCTTCCTGCCCTCGGCCCTCTATGAACTGAATTGCATCTTGGTTGGATACATGAATTCGATAGCGATACTCGTAAACCTTTGCACATCTGGTTGCTAGCTCTGACACGTTATACCTCGCATCTAGTTTCCACTCTCCAGTTTGCTCGACACCCCCAATTGGTCCACCATTCATTATAATACCGGAGCGATTGCATCGATTGAGATAGAAAGTAGCAAAGCCGCGTCGCAATCGCGAAGATCGCGAATCCCTGTAAATAGAGCGCTGCCGGAGCCATTCCTGCATCTCCACTGGAGTAGATAAGAGAAGTTCCAAGAAGGGGCCGATCCGGCCTACCAAACTGGACCAAAATGCGTAGATGGCGGGGTCAGCATCATTGATGAAGACCTCGTTTGTCTCCTCACGAAACAAAAGCGATAATGATGCTCCGGCCCCACCCGCAAATGGCTCGGCGATCGAATGAGTGCCTAAGCCATTAAGATTGCGAATGCTACCGAGCAACCCAGCCATTGAAGACTTTCCACCGGGGTAGCGTAAAGGACTCGCCGCCCTCATTTGGAAGCAGGCTTAGGGTCCTGCTCCAGCATAAAGCGGAACAGCGGTTCCGTTCTCAGCCAGAATTGATGAATATCTCGTTCTCCGGGAAGATCGGGAGAATGAACAAATCCGTGTAGATCGCTTATGGTGAAGGGTGCTGACTGATCATATTTTACCGCCTTTTCGACTACGGCAGCCTCTGCGGGAGACAAGTGCTCCTTGGCGATCCGAATCACTTCCGGTACCAGCTGCTTCATTGTTGGTACGCCAAAGGGGAGTTTTCGATTTTCCTTTGTTTCAATCCTGGCAATGGTTGACTTTAATTCACCAGTCCGCTGCAAATAGTGAAGTACCGACAATTCGAAGAACACGCGCAACAAAACAGCTCCCGAATTCGGAAAGTCCTCGCGTTTAAGCTTTATTAGCTCTCCTCTGATATCAATCAGTCGATCATTTCCATGACGGATCTTGAAATCCTTTGGTAAGACAGTTTTGCTTTCTGACTTAGTGGGTTTCGGTTGAGGTTCAACTTCTTCAGTTAGTTGCGAGGCAACGGATGGTTCTTTGACGACATCGGCGGGGATAAAGGATCCCTGCTTCTTTGCCGGTCGATCAGCAGGCTCCCAGCTCTCGAAGTAGCCGCGAATATCATCGTTGGTATTTAGCGAGCGAGACGACTGTTTTCCCAATGCAACGTCTTCGACAAGCCGTCGAAAGCCACGGATAAACTCTTTTTTTGTGGTCAGTCCGCGAAGGCCATGCTCAGGGTCCGTAGTAACGTGAAGGAACTCCCGTCCAGCCGAAGACTCAAATACGCGTTCAAGTGTCGTGAAGACTTTCGCAGTTGGGCCTTCGAGCTTGGCCTTCGCCTCTTCAGGTAAATCGAGAGATCGTGCCATATCTGCAATGGCCCTTGTTTGGCGAGCTGACTGTATATCTGCTAAGGAGAAACCGAGCTCATCGCGTAGAGCGTCGTTGTCATACCCTTCCGCCAATTTGTCTAAAATGAAGCTTGCCCGGTTTTCCGCCCTCCAGGCGAGTACTGGTGTTCCCACATGTCTGCCGGCGATCTGGCGGTCTGTAGACTTTCGGTCTGGCGCAATGGTGACAGGAACCGTTGCAATTAAGCTCGGATCGAGGATGCGACGGGTAAGACGTTCGATCTGGCGACGGAATTTGCCGTCTATTAACGCGGGCTCGCGAAGTACTTTCAGCGCGGCAAGCCGACGATTGCCTTCAAGAACCACGAACCTCCCGTTTTCCTTTACTGCCAAAAGAGGCTCATTTGCGAAGAAACCGCGTGTGGCTATACTCTCTGCAACCTCAATGACCTTATCGTGATCGAAGAGGTATTGCAGAATCTCGCGGGGTGCCCTCGATGTATGTTCCCGTCCAAGCCGTGGATTCTTGGGATCCAGATGCAAAGTGGTGGGAGAGATCGTCTTAGTCTTCCAATTTAGAGCCATGACGTTCGATTGGGTTGTTTCTATTGAAGTTTGAAAACCTTCATCACCTCATCCCCAAGATGATTGATGACTTTGACCGCGATCCGGCCGGACTTTGGCTTGGGGAAAGCACGGGAGGTGTCGCTGTGAAGCGTGGACCAGGCTTCTTCGTTGATCTCGGCTTTCAGCGTGGTCTTTAGGGCGCTGTAGGGATCGTTGGCGCCGAGGAAGTAGGCGTGGCGGACGAAGAAGCTTTCTTCGTTGTAATCGGTGTCGATGAACCAGCAGGCGATGCCGTCGGCGCCGTCGCTGCGGACCTCACCGGTATTCGGGTGGAAGACATCCACGCCGTTGACCTTCACGCGCAGCTTGCCGTCTTCGGCGGGGAGGATGTCGATGTCGGGCTCGCCGAAGATAACGAAGAGATTGCCTTTGCCGGTGTTCTTGAGGTCATCGGCCATGTGCAGGTCGGCGTTCATCCGCGCCTTCAGCACGGGGATGCGGCCGAGCTTGCTGAACTCCGTGGCGTGCGCCTCGTAGTTGAAAGCGCAGGCAATCAATACGTCGAAGTTGGCATCGCCCGCTTCGCGCGCGGCCGCTACGAGATCGGGGCGGGTGACGGTGCCGAATTCCGGGCCGATGAAGATGGCCGCGCGCTTCTCCGTGCCGGTAGCCGCGTCGCCTTCGAGGTAGCGGCCTTCGGCGCAGACGAGGTAGCCGGGCCACGGCGTGATGCCGCCGGTGAAGCTGATTCGGTCTTCCTTGTGCGCCTGCTGCACGCCGGAGGTCTTGAGATTCTCAAGGATCATCTGGGGGAAAGTCTGCTTCGCGGCATATTCGCCGCCGGTCTCGGCTACGCTGGGGTCGATCAAGTCATCGTTCTCGTCCACGCCGAGCACGCGGTGCGGCGAAAGGCTCTCGACGGTGAAAGGCCCGGCCACGCGGACCTTTTTGGGGTCAGAATAAGGTTTGTCGAACAGGTATTCGGACTCGGCCTTGGAGGCGATGGAGGCGTCGATCTCCTGCTGCCGGGCGATGCGCGCCTGCCACCACTCGGCGTGCAATTTCTTCGCGCCGCCAGACCAGCCCGACACCGCCTCGCGCGGAATCTCCCATTCCTGCCATTGCTTTCCTATCTCAGCGTTCAGCTTATTTCGTAGTGGCTCCGTTACGGCTTGCCACTTGTCCCAGATCACGTCGATCTCGGCATTGCTGACAATGGATTTGAGCGTGATGTGCGGCACGCGTTCATTGACGAAGCCGTGGCGAATATTGCCACGCACCGGCTGCGAACTCGGCGCGGTGTGGGTCACTTCGCCTTCCTTGATCTGACCTTCACGGGAATCAGCGAGCAGGTAAAAGGGATAACGTGCGCCCATGATCCGGGCTCGAGCAAGCGCCAGCGCCACTCGCGAAGTATCAATAGTGATCCAGCGACGGCCCCATTGCTCGGCGACGGTAGCGGTGGTGCCAGAACCGCAGGTCGGGTCGAGCACGAGGTCGCCGGGGTCGGTTGCCATTAAGACGCACCGCTCGACGATACGAGTGCTGGTTTGAACGACGTAAACCTTATCCGTCGCGCCCGCGAGATCGTTCCAAATATTGGAAAGCACGGCAACGGAGAAGTCCTTAAAACGACGCGCATACCTAATGGAATTGCTCTGCGCGATAATGCGATCGGCTCGAAGAAGCCTCTCCATTCCCTCTTCATTAGTCTTCCATCGGCTCTGCATCGTGGGCTTGAAGCTTCTTCCAACAATCGAAACTGGGAACCAGCTTGCAGCACCTTCACCCTTGTCTCTTCCCGCTGAGGCTGACTGAAGCGGATCTGGAGCCACCAATTCGTTCAGGGCGGGCGCCCTCTTAAGCTCGGAGACCGGAACTCGTATTCCGGCATCTACCTGCGCGATTGTGAAGCGTCCGCTTTCCCCTGCCGAAACATTCCGATCTGCGTAGAGTGCGTGATATTTTACACGGTCAAAATCCTTGGCATACCACAGGACAAAATCGGCGATCCCGCCGAGGTATTGAGAAAACGTCGAACCCGCTTTCTGGACCGTTATGAATGATACAAGATTAGCTTCGCCGAACACTTCATCCAAAACGGCCCGAACTCGATGCACGTTTTCGTCGCCTATTTGGACGAAAATAGAACCTGAGTCGGTGAGGAGATCGCGGGCAACCGTAAGACGGTCACGAAGGTAGGTAAGATAGCTGTGGATGCCGTCGCGCCAAGTATCGCGGAATGCTTTGACCTGCTCCGGCTCGCGAGTGATGTGGGTGACGTTTCCATCTCTCACGTCTCGGCTAGTGGTGGACCACTGAAAGTTGCTATTGAACTTTATGCCGTAGGGCGGGTCCAGATAGATACACTGCACCTTACCACGCAGTCCCTCGCGCTCGGCGAGACTGGCCATCACTTGCAAGGAATCGCCAAGGATCATGCGGTTCGACCAGTTCTGATCGTGTTGGTAGAACTCGGTCTTATCCACGCCCTTTGGGATGCCGTTGAAGTCGGCGAAAAGATCGGGCGTGCTTTGCCCGGCGTCGTGCTCGCGCTCCCGCGTCTCACGCAGTAGATCGTCAATCAACACCTTCGGGTGAACCTTTTCCTGAATGTAGAGCGGCGGCGCGTGGACGACGAGATCGCTCCAGTCCTGCTCATCCTTCCCGCGCCAGACGAGCTGCGGATCGAGGTCGCGATTGCGCCGCTCGTACGCGAGCCGCACCGGATTCTGCTCCTCCTTTTGCAGCACGGATTGAAACTCCGCCGTCGGGATATTCTTCCGCGTCGCTTCGCCGTGCTTCAGCGACTCGACGGTTTTGGCGGCGACTTTCTTATTCTTCATCCGGGGCTGGCTCCAAAGGATTGTTGGGAAGTGGTTGATTCGGCGTGGGGCGTCGAAAGGCGGAGATCACGCCATCCACATGCTCGTGCAGGTCGTCATTCACCTGCTGCCACAGCGGGTCGAGAATGAACTCCACGCCTTCGCGTCGGGCGAGTTTGGCTGCCGGCACGAAGTCGCTGTCTCCGGTGACCAGGATAATCGTGTCGACCTGTTTCTTGAGAGTGAGGGTGGAAATGTCCAGGCCGATGCGCATATCGACTCCCTTCTGGCGCATGCCGAGACGGATTTGATCCGGCGTAATGCCGCGCCAGATGTCTGCGAGTTGGGCTAAGCGAGTGGCTTGCTCCGGCGTAAGAACGGGCGCCGCAACTCCGGTGCGTGCCTGAGCGACTGCCGCATCGAAAACGCTGAGCCATTCACGGGTTCGCAACAGCTTTTTCGTGAGCTGATCGCCTTTAATTTGCCAACCGCCTTCTTTGGTGACCTTGCCCAGGCGAAGCGCGAACTTCCGTTTGGCGCGAAGTTCATGGAAAAGCTGTTCCCGAAATTTCGCTTCGTCGGTCTTCCCGAACTGGATTTGCTGGTTGAGGATCGGGTGATGCGCAACCTCATCAAACGGCTTCGCGTCGTAGTAGAAGAGGCGGTAAACGTGATCGAGCCAGCGACTGTGGGCGATGTCCCACCGTTCTCCGATCAGTTTCTGAACGTGCCGCTTGCAGAGCATTCGAGCGGACTCCGCAACGGAAGCCGCAGAATTGCAGAACTGCGGCGCGACCAATCTGGATAGCCGCTTGATGAAAAAGCCGCCGTCGACGAGGACCGCGATGCGCCGAATCCTCATAAAGCCCTCCCGGAAAAGGGAAAGCCCCAGGATTTTGGCATTCGCTCAGGATCTACGAGCGGGCCTACTCTCAAGGGGCGGATGTATGGAAAGTCGGGGAACATGGGCGGAATTTCAAGGGCAAAGTTCAGTGGGCTTCTGGAACGGCTAAGGACTCGATCATCTTTGCGAACTCGCGTTCGACCTTCGCCTTGAAGTCGGACTCGATTTGATAAACCTCGGTGAATTCGGCGAAAGCCCAGCGGCCGTGCGTGCCGAGGTGATTCACGCCGGGCACCCAATAGGTGTCCATCGTGGACTTCTTCTCCTTCGCATCTTCGCGGCGATAGCCTTTGATCTCGACGATTAGATGGAGCGGATCGTCTTCACCGCGCCCATCGTCCACGAGCACGATGAAGTCCGGCAGATACTTGCGCGTCTCGGAACCATAGCGGTAGGGCACTTCCAAGCCAAGGTTATGATTCTTCACGTAAGCGCGTACCTGCGGGTGCGATTCGGCGACGCGGCATAACTCGCCTTCCCAATCGCTGTCGAGGATTACCCAATTGACGTGCGAGCGACCCGCGTTGGTTTCCCAGCGAAGCGGCTTCGACGTGTTGAAACTGACGTACTTGGTCGAGCCGGTAGAGTTGTAAGCGTCAAGCAGCGCTTTAATCGGACGTTCACCGACGAAGGCACGGGTGATACCCGCGGTGATCCGATTGCACGCCATGTCCGCCAGCTCCTGATACATGAGCAGCGCGGGATAGGTATCGCCTTTGCAGACGAGATAGCCGTCGAGCCACTGCTTCGCGATGCGCTTGAGCTGGCCGAAGAGATGCAGCTTCGGCTCTTCGCCGGGATCGCGCCATTTCGTGTAAAGGAGCCGCTGCGTAACGTGGAAGAGCAGCGTCGAAGGGCGCATGTCGCCGAGGTGCTCCAACGTCATGTTCTGCGACTCGCCGATAATCCCGGATGTTTGCGTGATGGATGGCCCAACCAAGTCGGGTGTGAGCACCAGGGTGGAGTCGTCGTTAAACTCGGCGATGAGCCGTTCCTCCGGCAACTCCACGCGATAACCTTCCACCCGCGGGAAGCGAATTTCGAGGGCATCGCGCTCGGGGCGTACCGCCTTGACATGAATGGTTTCGCGAGGCGGTTGCGGCGGAGCAATGACGGGCTTGGCCGTGAAATCGAAGGGAATGCCGAAGACATCAGCGTATTCCACGTTGAAGAGTCCATCCTCGTTCAGCTCATACGACTGGCGACGCAGGGCGCGGCCGATCACCTGTTCACAGAGAAGCTGCGTGCCAAAAGCGCGGACGCCCAGGACGTGCGTGACGGTATTCGCGTCCCAGCCTTCGGTGAGCATCGAGACCGAGACCACGCAACGGATGGAGCCGCCCAACTGGCCGAACTTCCCCACCGTGTTCATCACCTCACGGAGCAGCTCCTGATCTCTGATATTGTCCGCCTGGCGGCGGTCACCGGTGCGCTCGGTGATCTCGCGCCGGAATCGCTCGATTTCATCTGAGGCCATTTCGCGGAAGTTCGTATCGAGCGCGTCGCCGGCTTCGAGTTGCTCGCTGTCGATGAGCAGCGTATTCGGACGCGCAAGCGGGTTGCCGTGTTCGTCGAAGTTGCGGAAGAGCGCGAGGCGACCGTTTTCCAGCGTAGTGGAACCGTCTTCGTTCCTTCGTTGAAAGCCGGAAATGAACTCGTAGATGAGCTTCGAGATCGAAGTGTTTTGGCAGACAATGATGAAGCAGGGCGGCACCCGAATGCCTGTCTCTTCCCACAAGCAAAAGGTCTTCTCGTAGTGGCCGTAGAGCGCTTGCAATGCAGTCTGCAAGCGGGTGGGAAGCTTCAGCGGATCGAGATCGCCCGCTTTGCCCACGCCCTTCTTCGGCATGTCCTTTCGGATGTTCTCCCACAGGTTGCGGAACATTGGCATCTCATTGCCGGGGATGTTTTCGGCGACCGGGACGCGTGGCAATTTCACAATGCCGCACTCGATGGCATCCATGAGCGAGAAGTCGCTCATCGTCCACGGAAACAGCGTGCCTTCCGCGTAGCCCGAGCCGCGGAGGAAGAACGGTGTCGCTGAAAGGTCGAGCACACGCGCCACGCCGAGCTTCCGATTCACCGCTTCGAGCCCAGAAATCCACAGACGCGCCGCCTCGTTGTTCTTCTCCGCTTCCTTTCGTTCCTCTCCTTTCAGCTCCTCCTCCTCCTCGGCGTCGGGCTTTTCGCGATAGCAGTGGTGCGCCTCATCGTTGAGCACCAGGATGTTCTTCATGCCCATGAGATCAGGCATGACTCGCTGGAGCATTTGGCCCTCGGTTTCGAGCGTGTTGAGATCGGGACCGCGGCCTTGCAGCAAAGAGCGGCCGCCTTTTGTGAGTTCGATACGCTCGCGTAGCTTGAAGGCGTGATAGTTCGTGATGACGATCTTCGCCTTGCGCAGATCCTCGAGCATGTCGCCCGGCAGAAGTTCGCGGCTGGCGTAGTAGCTGTCGGGATCGTGCGGCTGAAGGACGCGGAGCCGATCCTTGATCGTCAGTCCTGGCGCGACGATGAGGAAGCCGCGGCTGAAACGGTTGCTTTGTGGGCGCCGCACGGCGTTGACGGTCTGCCAGGCAATAAGCATCGCCATCACCGTGGTCTTGCCGGCACCCGTCGCCAGTTTTAGTGCGAGCCGCATGAGCTGGGGATTCGCCTCCTTGTTCGCGGCCACGAGGTGATCGAGCACGCGCTTGCCGCGCGGAGATTGGGGCGCGACCTCCGTCAACCAGATCGCGGTTTCCGCCGCTTCGACCTGACAGAAAAACGGTCGCACGCTACTGAACGGATGGCTCCGCCAATGCTGGAGCAACCGCACGGTTTCAGGGCTGACCTGCCACTGGTTCGCATGCGGCAGCGCGCGCCATTGATCCACATACTGGCGCAGCTCGTTGATGATCGAAGTCGGATCGTATTGCTGGGCGGCGGTTGAAAGGCCCTTTCCCTCGTCGAAAATGATCTGCTTCTGCTCAGGCGAGCCTCCTCGCTTCCGCGGCTTCGGGATCGGCGTGATGAACTCGGCCCGGCGGCGACGCTCAACGATTTGCTGCGTCGGCTGGCCATGGGCATCCAATTCCCAATGCCGGACAGGGTAGCCGTAGGGAGAATTGAGGATCGGATGCTCGAAAAAGGGGTTAGCCATAAAAGCAGGACATTCCCTCCATCGCCGGAGGTGTCCGCTGACCCTAGCTGGTGGCTTGGAAAACGACAGCCAGAAGGCCAGCCGTCGCTTGGCTCCGCGCAGGTGACTCTTGGGACGTCCCTAGAACCGCCAGCTTGCCAGAGGAGAGTCGTTTCTGGCAAGCTCTGGCTTCGGCCGCTTACATGCGATCGTGCATCGGGTTTGACCGGCGAGCATCTCCGAATTGATGCTGCGCTTACACCCGCCAGAGAGCCCGTCTCAAGGTCGACGGAGGCCCGCCCGCCCCACAGACTCCAGAGTTGGTGGGCTGGGGAGTGATTATCTGCCCATGAATCCGCGCAGAAGCCGTGCGTCGTTGCAGGTGGAGCAGAGTGATCGCGACCACTTCCAACCGCCTCCTTTTGCGCGCTGCACGCTAGCTTAGCTAGAGCGTCACGTCGCGTGCGCCTGCGCCCGCCGATCTGCGCTGCGATCCACGCGGGCGCGCACGGCATCCTCCCAGCGAAAGCAAGGCCGGAGTAGGGCGCAGTGATCTGACGCAATGGCAGCTCATCGTCGCAGGCCACAAACTCTCCGCGGTGGAAACTCACTTCCGCAAGTATGGCGTCGGCGACCGCGCCGCGGGGACAGTTCTCAATCATGTCACGGGGTGGACGCCCGCCTAAGCGGATGAAAGCCACGTTGGATCAGGAGCTTAAAGCTGGTCCCCTTGAACCGGAGGGGTTTGGCCATTAAAATATTATTGACACAACACACGCGTTGTGTCACTGGTTGGGAAGTGACGCTTCCTGATTTCCAAACCGACGGGCTTCTACCCCCTGGAATCCATTGGGCCTCATGGCCCGAAATTGAAGGCCGTTTCGGCGGAAATTCTCATCGGCGGATGCTTCTCGCCGGAATGGAACTGGGGTTGCGAGAACTTGCGGCTTGCGGTTGCTTGGAAGCGTTCATTGACGGGAGTTTCGTCACCGCAAAGGAGTACCCTGACGATTTCGATGTATGTTGGGATGCTGCTGGGGTTGATCTGGCGCGGTTGCGTCAATCAGAGCCTGCACTCCTTACCTTTGGTAATTTCCGAGCCCTTCAAAAGGCGAAATTTTTCGGCGAATTCTTCCCCTCTAGTAACAAGGCGGAAGCACGCTCTCCTTTTCGTACATTTCTGGATTTCTTCCAAAGCGATAAGGCAACAGGCGTACCAAAGGGAATTGTCGGACTCCGTACGAAAAATCAGCCATGATCAAAAACGAGCGACAATATCGAATCACGCGGTCTCAGCTCGACACGTTCGAGACGGCCTTGCGGGGGCTTGAATCCCCCGATTCGGGCAGTGACGAATCTGGCGAACTCTTGCAGATTCAACGGGATGCGCTCAGTAGCCAACATCAAGAGCTTCTCGACGAGATTGGAAAGTACGAGCGCCTGCGAGCTGGGGACAAATCCCTTCTCGAAGCGGAATCACTCGCGGACTTCCCTAATGCGCTTATTTCGGGGCGGATAGCGCGTGGCTTCACTCAAAAAGACTTAGCCGAACGTTTGGGTCTTAAAGAGCAACAAATCCAGCGATGGGAGTCATCAGCGTACGCAACAACGACTTTCGCAAGAATTGCTGAAGTAGTCGCAGCGCTCGGACTTCATGTTCGTGAGGAAATTTTCGTTCCACACGAACGATTCACTCTAAAAACTTTACAGCGAAATTTTAAAAACATTGGTCTCCGATCAAGTGAACTGCTCAAACGGTTGCTTCCGCCGGAGGCGTTTGCATCGTTTGCTCCCGATGGCCGAGACCAAGATCAGGCAGGTCTTTTGTTTCGCAGCGCAGTCATCGTTGCGAGGGTCTTCGGTCTCCCGCTTTCGGAGCTTCTAAGCGAGCGACCACCACAGTTGAACCTAGAAGCCTTGGCTATAGGGAGGTTCAAACTTCCGGCAAAGTCTAACGAGGAGACGCTTAGCGCCTACACCCTGTATGCTCACTATCTCGCGGTGTTGGTGGAGCAATGCGCGATGAATCTGCCGGCAGTTCGCTTACCCGAGTCGTGGAAGGAAGTGCATGAAGCTCTCGCGGGAGGGGCTTGCGAGACGATAACCTGGAAGGCGGCACTAGATTACGTGTGGAGTTTAGGCATTCCGGTGTTGCCCCTCCAAGACTCCGGAGCCTTTCATGGTGCCGTGTGGGTTATCCGTGGTCGACCAATCATCGTTGTGAAACAAGGCTTTCGACTATTGGCTCGTTGGCTGTTTGATCTAATCCACGAGCTTGCACATTTGGTGGAGCACGGATGCAAAGAAGGGCTGGCACCTCAGTTTCAGGTCGTAGAGGGCCATCCGATTTCGCAGGAACGCCGCGAATCATCCGAGGAAGAAGCTGCAAATGAATTCGCAGAAGACGTGCTCTTTCACGGCCGCTCTGATGAGATCGAAAGAGTCTGCGCCGCTGCGGCACGCGGAAATCTGAGGAACCTCAAGAACGTCATTCATGACGTAGCACGCCAGGAACACGTACATCCAGGAGTGCTTGCTAATCACATGGCCTTTCGCCTCGCCCAGCAGCAAGAACGCTGGTGGTCGACTGCCAGCACGCTACAGGCATCCGATGAAGATCCATACAGTGTTGCTAGAGACGGGCTTCTCAGTCGAATCAAGCTGCAGGAACTAAATCAAGTTGATCGAGAGATACTCATGCGAGCTTGTTCTGACCTCGTTATCACTCAGGAGGATGTCCATGCCTAAAATACGTGAAAAACTCGCACTAGCGTGCACAGAGTGCGACTGCCCCAATTCACTTCATTGTTTCATTCCAACTCCAGCGATGAAACGGGAGGGGCGAGAGGGAGAGTGCCGCGGCTGCGGCGCCACGATTATCGATTGGTCAAGGTTGAGAAACCTCGACATTGGAGATTGCGAATTTGTTGTCGCTTCACTCAAGCAGGAGCTAATACGTGCAAACTTTTGGGTGATGCAGCCGAACCAATGGGCTGTAAATTATGCCATTCGAAAGGGCAGCCGAGCCCTGCGGGAAGGGGCGACCAATCACGTGCGTAAGGCAATAGGCCAGCCCAGAGACGCGTTTGATGGCAGAAGGGTTCCCTGGCCAGAGAAAACGCCGGAAAAGATGAACCCATATCATTACGCGCAGCACGCAACCGGGACATGCTGCCGGAAGTGTTTGGAGTCCTGGTATGGCATTTCTCCCGAACACTCCTTGTCCGAGCGCCAGATTGACTATTTTGCGGCCCTGATTGTGCGATACATCGACGATAAATTCCCAGGCCTCCCCACTGTTCCCCAGCATGTGCCAAGAATCCCCCGCTCTGTTCGCCTACTGACATGAAGACTGCCGTGATTAATACCCAGGCATTCTCAAGCCATTTGCGGCAGCGTGCGATTGACCTGGCGAGCAAACAAGTCCTAATCACAAACTTCCACGGTTCGGCTCAGGAACGAGATTCGAGCTCGCCTGCAAATTGCGGAGGATTCGGTCGAGTTCATACATTTCGTCGAGCAACCGGCCGAGGCTGGCCAGCCAACCCGCTGCCGATCGACCCTGCTCTCCGTGCCTTGAATCTTCCGCATCAGGACGAAATCAGGGTACAGGTTTTTCAGAACGCCGCCTGCAATTGGCGCTGCTGGTATTGCTTCGTCGATTTCGACCTACTCTCGGCAAGCCCGAAGCACTCAGCATTTGTGAGCCCGGATAGGCTAGTCGAAGAGTATTGCCAACTTACCAATCGTCCCAATGTCATTGACCTTTCCGGTGGTCAACCTGATCTCGTCCCTGAATGGATCCTATGGACACTCGAAGCCATAGAACGGCGCGGCCTTTCCAAAGACGTCTTCGTGTGGAGTGATGACAATTTAAGCAATGACTATTTCTCGCGTTACTTGACGCTGTCGCAACGCGAGTACCTTGCGACCTGCCGCAATTACGCACGTGTATGCTGCTTCAAGGGCTTCGATTCGCAGTCGTTTGCCTTTAATACGCGGGCACATCCCGACCTTTTCGACGAGCAGTTCACGGTTTTCCGGCAACTACTGGCCGCAGGTATTGATCTGTATGCTTACGCGACTCTGACCGGCCCACCAACTAAAGATGTGCCCGGCAACGTTCGGCAATTTGTTGATCGTCTTCAAAATATTCACCCAAATCTGCCTTTACGGACTATCCCGCTCGAAATTCGTGCCTTCACACCGATGCACACACGCATGGAAAGGATGCCGTTCGGTTCCGAGGCCACACAACAGGCAGCAGTGGCGACTTGGATCACTGAAATTGCCTCTCGCTTTTCACCCGCTGAACGTGACGGCAACATTTGCGATGTTCAACTTTCCTGACTTCACTCATCCGCTCGCCGACTGTGATAACGACGTAACGTTCGAGTCACGGCTATCTGCGCTCATTGCGAGACAGCTAACAGAAACTCCGAAGCTCCGCTTTGGCGATTTGATTCGTGGCCTTCCAAGTGTCTACCCCGCCGTCGTCCTGAAGCAAATCGCCGCCTTGGCGCCTCGAATCGCAACGGCTGCCAAGATTGTGGCCAACGTCACCGATGGGGGCAAGGGTTGTTTAGTTAAGAAGAACCAACGAGATCCTTCTCGGCTTCTTCCGCACCCGCTTGATTACGAATGGCGTTTCACTCAAGGCACGCTCTTGCGGCTGGGCAAAAATATTAAGCACTGGCTCGCCAGCGGAAGCAGCTTCGTGGGTTTAGGCACACCTTCACTGATTGCGGCCAAGTTAAACCGGCGAATGATTCTTCTCGATTCCAATCCCGCACTTGGGAAGTTGCACTCCGAGCTCTGCCTTTCTGGCGATTTGGTCCATTGTGACATCGTAAGAGATCCGTTGCCGCATCTTTTAGTGGACTTGGTGGTTTTGGACCCGCCATGGTATCTTTCGGAGATGCTTGGTTTTGTCTGGGCGGCAAGGTGTTTTTGTAGGATCGGTGGCCGAGCTCTTCTCGTAGTACCGCAAGTGGGTACGCGTCCAGGGATAAAGCACGACCTGGAGCAGCTCAGAGCATGGATTGAGCACCTGAATTTTCGGGTGGACGACTTCGCACGTGACGTTGTTAGATACGATTCTCCCTTTTTTGAACGACAAGCGTTGGACCAGGAGGGAGTACGACGCTATCCTCTCGACTGGCGGAGGGCAGATTTACTTACCCTGAGAGCGCAGACGCCTGTACGCCAAGTGGTTCGTCCTCAGCAAGCCCTAGCCCCACGCTGGCAGGAGGTGTGTTTTTCCGAAGATCGGATACGTATTGTGGCGAGCGACAGCCGGGCGTTCAAGGATCCAGGCTTAATTAGCCTAGTTGAGGGTGATTGCCCGGTAGGTGTCAGTCGTCGTGACGTTCGAAAGCGAAATGCCAAAGTTTGGACATCGGGAAATAGAATTTTTGACTGCCTTGGTCCCGGTATTTTCTTTACCATTGCTAAGGCACTTGCCGGGGGCAAAAAACCTATAAACGCGGTGCGAGCATATATCGAACGGAGCCTCATTCAGACGGAGCGCGACCAAACGGCGCGAGCAATCCGACAACTTCGGTGTTTGCTTAGAATTGAGATGGCAAGTAGGAGCAATTGGGGCAAGGACGTTTCAAAGAAAGCGGAACATCCAAAAGCTGCTGCGTTGGGATCATCGCTCCCAGGTGTTCTCCGTCGTCTCGGGGTCGAGAGCTCCAGGTATAGTGCTATTCATCTCGCAGTGTTTGTCGAGCCGTACCTTGAGTACGTCCTTGACGGATCCAAAACGGTCGAATCTCGCTTTTCCAAGGCCCGAAGGGCACCCTATAAACAAGTAGATGTGGGAGATCTAGTCCTGATGAAGAAAAGCGGAGGTGCAATCGTTGGCGCGTTCGAGGTTGCGCAAGTGTGGTCGTACGTGCTCGACACTAATTCTTGGGGCGAGGTTCGCTCAAACTTCACGCAAGCGCTTCGAGCGCAAGATCCTACTTTCTGGCGTACTCGTGCAGGCGCACAGTATGCAACCTTGATGCGCGTCTGTAATGTGCGGCGTTTCGAACCTTGCAATATTCCCAAGCGAGACATGCGTGGTTGGGTCGTCCTGAAAGGTCGTATGGAGGCTTTAAACTTAGGCCTGTAACCTTATGAAAACACTGATTGGCATCTCCGGGTTCCCTGGTTCGGGAAAGACCACAATCGCCAGGGCGCTTTCAAGGCGCCTGAACATTCCTCTTTTCAGTTTTGGCGCTTTTATTCGTAGAAAAACTACCGATCCCGATCTGCAAGCCTTTGGCCAGCAGTACGTCAGGCAATCGGGCGAAAGGGCTTTCGTAGAGGATTTCCTCGCCTTTAACACGGTGACCTCAGAGACTTCATGTGTCGTAGAGGGCGTTCGCCACCGCGGCGTATGGCGCGCGTTAGGAGAAAAGGCCGAGTCACAACTCCTCGTTTTCCTGAATACTCCGACTGAGCTGCTCTACGAACGGCTTCGCCAGCGGTCTGACTTGTTGCAAACAACAGAAATCGCGCGGCTTTCCCATCCTGTCGAGGGAGAAGTGGCGAAACTTTACGAATTGGCCGACTTGATCGTAAGCGGCCAAGATGTTGAGGCAACAGTCGCCCTCATTGTGGATGCAACGAGGCTGTTTGTTTCAGCAAATCCGCGATGAATGTAATTGCACTTTCAGCTAAGCCGGGCGCAGGCTCTTCGAGCGTCGCAAGGACGATTCGTTATTATCCAGGAGCGGTAATGCTGAGTTTTGGCGAATTCCTTCGAAAACGCGAAGGGCGCGGCGCTGATCTTCAGGACTTCGGGAAGACATTCCTCGACGAACATGGCGCTCAGGCGTTTGTAGAGATGCTTCTCAAAGAAAAGCGGCTCGGCGGCTGCTCGTCACTCGTTATCGATGGGGTCCGGCATCAGAGTATCTGGATAGAGATTCAAAGACGATTCCCTGAGAGTCAGCTTTGCTGTATGGATTCGCCGACCGAGGTTTTGATCGAGTCTCTCACCGAAAGGGAAAACATCAATGTAGGTGAAGCTTCGCGACGCCTAGAGCATCCCGTAGAACGAGAGTTCACATCGCTGGTTTCGCGTGCCCATCACGTAGTTAGACAAGCAAGCGCTGACCGACTCATTGATGCTACACTACGGGAATTGATATCCATTATCGATCCAGGGATTGTACCTGGCATAATTCGGGCAAAGTTATCAGGTAGCACAGAGGCAAGCCCGCAGGAGATTCGGAACACAAAGAGGAGTAACTTGCTTTCTGACGCGCTGTCAAAAGGTCGACGGGAGCTTTTCAAGCTTTTGCTCGCAGAAGGCGGCTGTATAGGTTTGGTAGAGGCCGCCGACAGAATTGGTGTCAGTGTTTCTCGACTCGAGCAGATGGAGGGCGCGAATTGTCTGCTTGCGGTTCATCGCCCAGGTGGGCGGGACGAGTATCCTGTTTGGCAATTTAGCGACGCCGGAATCTTGGAAGGTCTTCGTGAAACTCTGGATGCATTGTCCGGTCACAATGATCTTGCCAGGTTACGTTTCTTCTTAAACCAGAGTCTCTATCTCGGTGGTTCTACCCCGTTGGAGTTCCTGCGCGAGGGACGAGTGAAGGATGTTCTTCTAGCGGCTCGGTCATATCTTACTCACGGCTCGGCGTAATGTTTGTCACACACCCAGAGCCACCGCCCGATCTGGCAACGAGTGACCTGCCGATCAAGGAGGTAAGCAGTACATGGTACCGCATTCACCCCGCTGCCCTTGACGCAATCTTCTTCGGCCGTGATACCGGCAACCGATTTAGTGCTCCAGCCGGCGAGTACGGCATCCTTTACCTTGGGGAGTCTACGGCCGCTGCGTTTGTCGAAACCTTTGGACACGCGACGGGATTTCGGTTCGTGCAGCGATCGGAGCTCGCGGTACGTGCTATTTCCACCGTCGAGAGTAATCGGCCGTTGAGGCTTGTCGATGTAACCGGCCCCGGTTTGGCGAGGATGGGGGCAGATAATCGACTATGTGACGGCGACCTTGGGATTGCGAGCCGCTGGGCGATGGCCCTCCACGGGAATCATTCGTCGCCGGATGGTCTATACTATCGGTCTCGTCATGATCCGTCGGAACGATGCGCCGCTTTGTTCAACCGCGCGAGCGGTATCGTGAATTGTGTCCACAGTGATAATCTTGCCGATGACGCATTCAGCGATGAACTTTTTACGTTACTCAGAAAGTATGATATGGGTTTATGTTGACCGATACGGTCGGTGTGTGCGTTTGGAAAAAGAGAGTGAAAGCGATAAGGGGACACGAATCACCTTGATTGTAACCTGAGGGACAATCCGCCTTCGGCAACAATGATGTCTGCTCGGTTGCTTGGGTTTTCAGACAGCAACGTTGTGACTACTGCACCGCGAAGATACTTCTCGATTGCGTCGCGGAGCGGACGAGCGCCTAAGCGCGGGTGGAAGCCGCGTTGGATCAGGAATGAGACGATGGATTCATCGACCGCCAAGTCAAAGCCTTTCTCCCGGAGCGAGGCGAGTTCGCGCCCGATGTGAAGCCGTGCAATATCGATCTGGACATCGTAGCTGAGGCGGTTGAAGACGATTTTCTCGGTGATGCGGGCGTAGAACTCAGGCCGTAGAGAGCGTTGCGCCTTGGCCAAGACGTGGCGTTCCATCGTGGTGAACGACGAGTGCTGAAGGCTGAGAATCTCGGCTGAACCGAGGTTCGATGTGAAAACGATGTAAAATCCGCTAAGATCGAGCACTTCGCCGTTGGCCATCGTCACGCGTGCCGCGTCGAGGACTTGCAGGAAGACATCGAGCACGCGCGGATGTGCCTTTTCAATTTCATCGAAGAGCAGCGTTCCCGTAGCAGACTTCGCAACGGCAAGTCCGAGCAGCCCCACGTCGCCAAGCTTGCCGCCGAGCAGCAGACCCAAGCTGTCTTGCGTCTGAAATTCCGACATATCGAAGCGGAACAGCTTGTCAGCACCAGCGAGATAACGGGTGAAAGCGATGGTGAGCCAGTTTTTCCCACTCCCGTTGGGCCGAGGAAAAGGAAGCTGCCCCGCGGGCGGCCGAGAGGAGCGAGTCCCAGCTCGCCACGGTGCAAAACGGAAGCTACGCGCGGCAGCACGTGATCCTGTCCACGGATCTGCTCGGCGAGGTGCGTTTCGACGCGACGAAGATGTTCGAGTCTATCGGGTGAAATGGTGTGCCCAGTCATCCGCGCAGGGTGGCAGGCGGCGGGCTGTGCGGTCGCTCTCGCGGTGGAGCAGCGTGTGTTGCGGCAGGCGGTAAAACTTTGCCCACATGAAATCCACACTCCTGTTCAATCAGTCAGCCATCGTCCTTGCTCAAGCCGCCGGAAGTCTCTCCGAAGGTGCGAGCAAAGCGATGGGAATCGTTATGCTCATCGGCTTCATCTTCGGCACCATCTGCGTTGTCGGTGGTGGCTTCGCCATCCGGCGCGGCGATACCGATGCCGGTAAGCTGTCCATCATCGGCGGCCTCATCATCGCCGGTGCACCGGTGATCGTTAAGGCTCTCTTCACCGCATTTGGTATCGATAGCTCTACGGTCGACGTGGGCGCGTTCCAATGATCGAACTGCGCTTCACGGAAACCAATAGCGCTGAGGACTCCGCCGGAAAGACTTGGGGGCTCGAAGGAACCCTCTTTTGGTATCTGACCGGCGGAGTCTTCTCTTCGGTGATCGTCCTGCTTGTGCTCTTCAGCATGTTGCATTGGACGTTCACCGCATCGCTGGGCGCAGGCGCCGTGCCCCTAATGATGTCGTTTCTCTACGTGTTTGGCTTTCGGCAGGGCAAACCAGCCGGGTACGACCAAGACCTTTTCGAACTCTGGTTCAGCGGCCAAGGCTTCGTGCCGGTAGCGCCCGGTAAACTTACTCATCCAATCGAAGACTCTGCACATGTTTGAACAAGCTCCCAACGGCCACTTCTTGCAGGACTTGATCGTCTTTAGCGGGCTCCGCAAAGGCGGCTACGTCGCCAGGGGGTTCATCTTTGAGCCTCAGGATCTGATGAATGCCGCGCCGGCTCATTTGAATGAGTTCCAAGATCAACTTTCGCTGCTTCTCGCATCGCTCCATGAGCACCAGCGACTGCAAGTGCAATGGTTCTGCGATTCGGATTATCGTGCTGAGCTGTTGCGGTACCGTGAGGAGACTGAGCGTGCCTCAAATCTCTGGACGCGCCGATCCCGCAACGAGCGCTTTACCCGTTACTGGCAGGCTATGCTCGACCGCAAACTGCGACGCCAACGGCTCGTCCTTTACATCTCGCGTTCCATCGACGTTGAACCGAAGGCGTTACAATCAGTACAGGTTCGGCGGGAATACTACGAGTTGCTGCTTGGCCAGCTGAACGCCGAGTTCAAGCAAATTCACGAGATGCTGCTGGGCATCTTCCCCCACTCGCGCATCGTTCCGATGAAAGATGCGGATCATTATAGGCATTACGCACGCTTTCTCAATCCATCGTTCGCCGAACGATTCGACTATGACCCGCTGGAGGCTTTCGACCCAAGTCTCTCCATCCATGAGAACTGCTGGCATGGCGAAGCGGTTGGCGTCACCGATGCTGGGTTCATCCTTGATGGCTATCATCATGGCCTGCTGGCGCTCAGTCGCTGGCCGAAGGTTTCCTTTCCTGGAATCATTCATCGGCTCACGAATCTGTCGCTGCTCGATTACACCATCACGGTAAATGTCCAACCCCTTTCCACCCGAGCGGAGATCGCGCGAGAGGAAAAGGCGCATGACCGCTTAGCCGGCGACTACGCCAGCGAGAAAAAGTTGTCGCTTGTTACCTCCATGGAGAAAAAACAGCGCAAGATCGCCGCGCTGATGCAGGGACACACGCTGCCCTTCAACGTGCAGTTCATCGTCCGGGCGTGGGATCGTACGAGAGATGGCCTAGCCGCAAAGCTCGGCGCGATTAAGAACGCAATCCACAGCATGAACAGCGCGCAGTACTTCGAATGCGCGCTGCCCACGACGTCGAAACACGTCTTCTTCCAGACATGGCCCGGCTGGACATGGAGTCGCTACGCTCACAGGAACCTGTACGGTGAAAACCGCTACGTCGCCGACATGCTGCCGATCAGCGCGACCTTCACCGGACACCTCGCGACTGCGGAAGCAATCTACGATGGGCCGATGAGGAATCTTGTTGGCGTCAAAACCTTCTCCGGCAGTGACCAGGACGCCACTCCGCAACACGCGGTTCTGCTCGGAATGAGCGGAGCGGGAAAGTCAGTGACCGTCTGCGACCTGCTTTCTCAGACGGAGGGTTACTTCGATTACACCGTGATCATCGAGGAGGGACTTTCGTATGGGATTTACACCCAGACTGTCGAACCAGACGCCCGGCCCATCATCATCCAGCCGGACGGTAATCTGACGATCAATTACCTCGATACGCATCAGCTTCCATTGACCCCCGACCACCTCTCGACGGCCACTGCGCTCGTCGCCCGAATGATCGGCGTCAGCACGGACGAAGACCGGCAGATGCACCGGCAAGCTCAAATCGCCAAGTATCTGAATCTCCTCTACGACGATGTGTTCACGGACTGGAGCAGACGCAACGAAGGAGCGTTGACATCCGTGGCGCGCCACGCGTGTGCCTTAGGCCGCTTTCGCCGCGAACGCATGCAGGGCGGGGCGACTTCGTTGGAGGTCTTCGTGGATTTCAGAGACTGGCAGAGCACGCACGCAGATGAAGCCAGTGCGTACCTCGGGGCCATTCAGGAGTCGGAGGTTCTCCGATTTCTCAAAGAGCCAGCCACGAGCCGCGAAGTTCGCAACCTTGTCTTCGCCAAGTTCGCCGCTGGCGAATACCCCACGCACCGGATGCTCCAGGAATTGATGCAACTGGAGGGATCGGACGAGCAGATTCGGGAACTAGCCGACCGCTTGCTGCCCTGGTGCGCCGAGGGCAATTACGGAGCGCTTTTCGACGGCACATCGAACGTGTCGCTTACGGGTAAAATCGCGCATTTTGAGCTTGGCTACATTCCCGATTCCGCAAAAGCCCTGAGAGCTGCGGCCGGTTTTCTGATCACCAACTACACGCGACAGCACATCATTACGCTGCCGCGTGCGGTCCGAAAGCGGAACATCTACGAAGAGGTCGCGCGACTCATGGACATTCCCGGCGGTGAAGAAATTGTGAAGGAAAGTTACGCGCAGCTTCGAAAGTTCAACTGCTGGAACATCGCCATCGTACAGCAATACGCGAGGTTCAAAGAGAGCCGCATTCGAGCCGCAGTCTTCGGCAATAGCCGGCAATTCTTCCTCATGCGCCAGAACGACCGTGCCGATCTGGAGGACATCGGTCAGGACATCGACCTTTCCGAACCCACCAAGCAACACATCTTGAGCTATCCGCTCCCCGATCAGCAGCCTGCGGATAAATTCGCTGCATTCACGTACCTCCACACTGATGCGGTGAGACCAGTCTGTGGAACCGTCCACAATGTTGCGTCGCCGGAAATGTTGTACTGCTCCAGCACTACTGGTGCGCATTTCGAACGACGCGCGAAAGAGTTGAGAAACGCCGCCAACACTTTGGAGGGCATTGTGAACGCCGCAAAAAGTGGAGGCGCTGACACCTAGAAGGTGGGACGGCACCGTCGTTGATGCGGTCTCCGCCCATCGCCACGCGGTTGCCGCCGGCTTTTAGACTAGCTCCCGATCCAAGCGTGCTTGTCCGACGGCTTACGCCGGCATGGAACTCGTCAATGGCGACCGCTGCCACGGTGTAAACCCGAAACTTTGCCGTTATTCCTGCTGCTCGTTCCTGTTATGGAGCGGTGGACAGTAATTACGGTGTATGCTGGGCTCCCAGCCCGTGGCCCGCGAGGTGCAGGAGGACAAAGTGCAGGAACAAGACGATCCCAATGATCCAGAATGCGCGCACCCAGTTGGGTGAACCGATGACCGCTTCGCCTACGGGGGCGTCAAGAATACTGCCTTGCGCGTGCTGCTGCTTGCGTCGTCCATAGCGGGTCATTCCCCGCGGCTTATAAACCGACAGGGCGGTAGCCACGACTAACACCGCCAAAGCGGCAGCGGAATTGCCTACAAGCTGCACTCGCAGCCCGAGAAGATCGCTGCCGGACCAGGTGGACTTTGCCGCGGCGACCGCCAAGCGGTTAACCGGCAGCATGTGCAGAAGTAAAAGAAGGGTGGCCGGAATGGTGATCAGAAATTTTAGTGCAACCCAATAATGCCGGAACAAGCCCCAATGGGTACCGAGCGACTGTATAATCCCAGTGAGGGGCGATGCGAGGCTTAACGGAACGATGACGAACCAAGCGGTCAATCCCATCGCCAGACACGCCGCCCGCACCATTTGAACATCCCCGCTGGTCAAAGCGGCGACCGCAAGAGCCAAGAAAACAGCGACCGCGCCAAGCCAGCCAACCGAAAACGTGACATGCACCGTGAGCGCGAATTTGCGGAGGGAGGGCGTCATGATCATAAGAGAAGAGGATTTCCCCGGTTGGAGGGAACTGGCTTAAAGTTCGGTGCGTCGCGGCAGACGTGAACCCAGACTTACACAGCTTTTTGCCTGTTGCCAAGCTCGCCGCTAGGGCGCTCGCATCCCTTGGAGGATCTGTCCCAAGCGGAACGCCCCCGACAGCACGCGTAGTCTCACCGCCTCTCTCACTTTTCCTGATTCGGTCAGGCCTGCTTTTGCAGCTTGGCTTGGCGCAGCCGCAAGGCGTTGGCAATCATAGAAACCGAACTCAGGCTCATGGCGGCGCTGGCGATCATTGGGCTGAGCAGCAGGCCGAAGAACGGGTAAAGCACACCGGCGGCAATCGGCACGCCGAGGCCGTTGTAGATGAACGCCGCGAAAAGGTTCTGCCGGATGTTACGCATCGTCGCTCGGCTCAAGGCAATGGCGTTCGCGATGCCGCGCAGGTCGCCCCGTACAAGCGTCACTCCCGCGCTCTCAATGGCTACGTCGGTCCCGGTGCCCATTGCGATTCCCACGTCGGCGGCAGCCAGGGCGGGGGCATCGTTAATGCCGTCTCCGGCCATCGCCACGCGGACGCCGCCCGCTTTTAGCTTCCCGATCCAGGCGTGTTTGTCCGACGGCTCGACGCCGGCATGGAACTCGTCAATCGCGAGCTGGCCTGCGACGACGCGGGCCGTGCCTTCGTTGTCGCCCGTGAGCATCACGATCCGCAGACCCATCGCGTGCAGGCGGCGGATGGCTTCGGCGGTCGTCGGTTTGATCGGGTCGGACACGGCCAGCAACCCGGCGAGCGCGCCATCGGCGGCGACGTGGATTACCGTCTTGCCCGCCTCGCGCAACTTGGTGACTTCCTCTTGCATCGCATCCAGCCCACGCACACCTGATTTCTCCAGAAAAGCCCGTTTGCCGATCAGCACCGCTTTGCCGTCGATGCTGCCACGCACGCCGCCGCCGGTGATAGAATCGAAGTCCGATGCGCTGACAAGTTTCAGCCCTTTCTCTTTGGCGGCTGTGACCACGGCGTTCGCCAGCGGGTGTTCGCTCCCCTGTTCAAGCGAGGCTGCCAGTTGCAACAAATCCTCGTCGCGCCCGCCGTCCGCCGCTCGAATGTCCGTCACCTGCGGCTTGCCCTCGGTCAGCGTTCCTGTTTTATCCACGACGAGCACGGTGATTTTCTCCAACGTCTCCAATGCCTCCGCATTCTTGATGAGAATTCCTTCGTGCGCGCCGCGGCCGACGCCCACCATGATCGACATGGGGGTGGCAAGTCCAAGCGCACAGGGACAGGCAATGATGAGCACGGCCACGGCGTTGATGAGCGCGTAAGCGAGACGCGGGTCCGGGCCGAAGATCGCCCACACCACAAAGGCGAGGATCGCCACGAGCACGACCACCGGCACGAACCACCCCGCCACCCGGTCTGCCACCCGCTGAATATTCGCCCGGCTGCGCTGGGCATCGGCAACCATCGCCACGATCCGGGCGAGCACGGTTTCCGAGCCGACCTTTTCTGCCCGCATGATGAACGAGCCGGTCCCATTAACCGTCCCGCCCGTGACTTTCTCGCCCCGCGCTTTCTGCACCGGCAATGGCTCGCCCGTGAGCATGGATTCATCCACGGTGCTGCTGCCCTCGGTGAGAACCCCATCGACGGGCACCTTGTCACCGGGACGCACGCGCAAACGGTCGCCGGGCATGATCTCGGCTACGGGCGTCTCGCGCTCCTCGCCGTTCTCCTCGATGCGGCGCGCGGTTTTCGCGGCCCGGTCGAGCAATGCGCGGATGGCATCGCCGGTCTTACCGCGTGCGCGAGCTTCGAGCATCTGACCGAGCAGGACCAGGGTTGTGATGACAGCGGCGGACTCGAAGTAAAGCGGGATTTCGCCGTTCATGGCGAAAGAGAGTGGGAAAATGCCAGGAAAGAGAAGCGCTCCCAAACTGAAGAAATAGGCCGCGCCGGTGCCCAGGGCGATAAGCGTGAACATATTCAAATTCCACGTCGCCACAGAGCGCCAGCCTCGCTTGAAGAACGTGAAGCCCGTCCAGCAAACTACCGGCGTGGACAAAACGAATTGTAACCAGCGGTTGACCGGCATCGGCAGCCAGTAGTCCAGGTGCAGGCCGGGAACCATGTGCCCCATCGCCAGTGCCAGCACAGGGACGGTCAACGCCAGCGCGATCCAGAAACGCCGCGCCAGATACTGGTACTCGGCATCGTTCCCCGGCGCGGAAGCCGTGACCTGCTTCGGCTCAAGCGGCATCCCGCAAATCGGGCAGTTTCCGGGATGATCCTGTTCGATCTGAGGGTGCATCGGACAGGTGTAAATCGTCTCCGCGGGGACGCCCGCAGCCATCGGCGACACCGGCTCCAGCGTCATGCCGCACTTGGGGCAATCCCCGGGGTGGTCGCTCTTCACCTCCGGATGCATCGGGCAGGTGTACTTGACAGCTTTCGCCTCCGAGGCAGCGCCCGCGCCGCTTAGGAATTTCTGCCGGCAGCCCGCGCTACAAAAGTAGAACGGCTGCCCGTCACGTTCGGCGGAAAGCGCGTCGGCGGGGTCCACTTCCATGCCGCAAATCGGATCAACGGCTTTCTGCCGCTGACCGTTTCCCGACTGGTTGGAATGGCCCGACCGGCAGTCGTGTGGATTTTCGGGCTGGTTGACTGGGGTAGCGGTTGGTTCTTTACTCATTTTCCTCCTTTGGATGGACGATGCGTGCTCGAAAATCAGGCTGCACCGTCCCGCTCCCCGCGCTTCAACCGCTCGCGCTTTGAAACCAGGATTTGGTGATTTGTATTGGTCGTTGTTGGGTTAGGGTTCGAAATCAAACGAGCAGGCGCGTGGAGTTCGAGCTTAGTGGTCCATCGCCATCGGGGCAGGGTCCACGTTGAGGCCGAAACCGGCGTACACGTCCTTACCCCCAAGCTGCACCTGCACGTAAAATTTTAGGAAGCCCGCTTTCTCCGGTAGAAGGTGAAAATCCAGTTCGGGGCCGCCCCGCTCGTCGCCTTGCTGCGGCTCCTTTCCCATCGGATGAACATGGGTCACGCCAGACAAATCGGCGGGAAAGCCGACGCCGTGGGCGAAGGCTCCCATGACCGGCTCCAAGGTTTTCACCGGCTGCCCCTTGGAATCCGTGACCTGCACCTTGACCATCGTGGCTTTGCCGGCAGTCAATTTCTCGTCCGCATCCGTGGAAAGGTCGAAGCGGTAGCCATCGGTGGTGACAGTGCGGCTCAAGGTCGTCTGCACGGGTGCGGCGGCTCCTGGCACGGTGACTTCCGCGCGAGAATACTCCTGGGTGCCCGTAGCGGTGGGCACGATGTCTGCCCAGATCGTGTAGCGTCCGCCGTTTTTCGGGTGAAAGGAAAACGCAAACTCGCCGGGCGTTTTCGTCTCGACGGGATGCTCGTGGTAGTAATCGGTCAGGCTCTCGTCAATGATGAGCAGGTGGATGCGCTTTGTGTGCGCTTCACTTAGGTCCGTGAACGTCAGCGGTTTGCCGTCTGGCTGCGTGAGCCGGGCGACGGCCGCGACATTTTTACCGGGCGCGGGTGGCTCCGCCGTGACGATCTCCGTCTTGATCGTCGGCTTGGCGTGGTCCTGAGAACCGCCCATGTCCATGCCGCCGTGATCGTGGTCCATCGCCATTGCGTCCGGCGTTGCCTGGGCCTTGGCTACCAAGGTCATGCCGCATTTCGGGCACTTGCCGGGTTTGCTGTCCGTCACGTCGGGGTGCATGGGACAGGCGTAAACCGCCGCGGGCGATGCCTCGGCTTTCGGCGGCCCCTTCTCGTGTGCCCGCAGGCTGGTCTGGGCGAAGGTGCCGGGAAGGATCGTGGCCGCAAGCAAGGCGGCGGTGATGGTAAAGAATGGTCGCGTGGATTTCATGGAAAACGAGGCAAATGGAAAAGGAAGGAAAGAGCAGCCAACGGGGAAAAGAGTGAACAGGCGGCACCGCTGCCGGTGGCCGTGCCGCGTGCCGCCTGTGCGAACGCCCCGCGCTTTAGGCGGCGTCGGGGAACTGGCTTTTGAGTTGCTTGAGCAGCGCGTCTAGCTGTTTCAAGCCCGCCTCCGCGTCAGCCTGCTTGTTGTTGTCGCCAGCGGCGTCAAGTTTCTCGGCCAGAGCCGCCATGTTTTTGGACGCTCCCTCGACGCGGGCCTTCTTGTCCGCCGGGGCCTTGGCTGGCAGCGCCGCCACGAGATCGCGGATGGCGTAGGCATGGTGGTGAACGTCCGCGAGCTTCTTGGCCTGGATCGTGGCCGTCAGTTCGCCTTCGTGTTTATTGATCTCCGTCCAGATGGCGGGAACGGTATCGGGAATGGCGACTTTGCCTTTTTCATTCTGGTCCTGGGAGTACGCCGCGTGCGGCATTGCCAATCCGAGAGGGCTGACGGCAACCAGAAGCGCGAGAGCGAAACGGAAGGTGAATCGTGGGGTCTTTTTCATGAGGTGGGTCTGTTTTGATTTCGACGCTTTAACGGTGAACTCAGGGCTAGCCGCGTCTGTGAGCTGGCGCTGAAAAAAAGTGTTCTTCTAAGAGTCGTGAGAGGCGGTGGCTGGAACTGCGGCCGTCGCGCGCGCGCCCACATCAGCGGATCTGGTGGGAGAGGGTTCCGGGCCGATTTTATCGAGTGGATCGGCCCCGGCGCTGGCGCGGGATTTCTCGCTGGCGCGGCGTCCAAAGTGGAAGAAAACTGTCGGGGTGACGGCGGCATCCAGGATGGTCGAGCTAATCAGCCCTCCCAAGATCACGACGGCCACGGGAAAGAGAATCTCCTTACCCGGCTGACCGGCGGCGAGCGCGAGCGGGATGAGCGCAAGTCCCGCCGTCAGAGCGGTCATCGTGACCGGCACCAGGCGTTCCAGCGAGCCGCGCACGATCATGTGCTCGTCGAAGTCCTCACCCTCCTGCTCCATCAAGTGCAAGTAGTGGGAAATCATCATGATCGTATTGCGCGAGGCGATGCCCGCGAGCGTGATGAAGCCCACCAAGGTGGCAATGGAGATCGTGCCGACCAGGAGATACGTCAGGACCAACCCGCCGATGAAGGCGAGCGGGATGTTGAGCAACACTTGGGCGACGATCATGCCGCTCCGGAAGTGCGCATAGAGTACCAGGAACATCGCCGCCAGGGTAAACACCGACAGAATCCCAATGAGGCGGCTGGCCTCCTGCTGGCTTTGAAACTGGCCCTCGTAGGTGATGAACGAACCCGTCGGAAGCTTGACGCTCTGGCCAACTTTGCTTTTGATTTCCGCGACGACGGAGGAAAGGTCGCGTCCGGCGACATTGGCGGAGACGACGATACGCCGTTGCACGTCCTCCCGATTGATGATGTTCGGTCCCTTGCTTTCCTGAACATCCGCCAGAAGCGAAAGCGGCACCTTCTTCCGTCCGCCAACGTCCACGAGCATGTGCCGCAGGGTATCGACGCTGTTGCGCGCGCCCTCGGTGTAACGCACAAAGATGTCGTAGGTTTTCTGACCATCGAGCACCTCGGCAACCGTGCTGCCGTTGAGCGCGGTTTCGAGCAAATTATTCAATTCCCCAACCTGCACGCCGTACAACTTCGCCTTTTCGCGGTCCACACTGATGCGGACTTGCGGGATAAGCACCTGCTTTTCGATCTGCAAATCCACAACGCCGGGGATGCGGTGCATCGCGCGCTCAACCTCGGCCGCGCTGGCACGCAATCCGTCCAAGTCGGGGCCGAATATCTTGACTGCAATCTGGGCCTGTACCCCGCTTAAGATGTGTTCAAGCCGGTGGCTAATCGGTTGCCCGACATTCAGGACCGTGCCGGGAATCTGCCCAAGCTTGGCGCGGACTTCATCGAGTACCGCGGCGTGGCTGCGCCTGGAGGCCGAAGCGGGTTTAAAATCCACGTCGATTTCCGTCGAGTGTACGCCTTCGGCGTGCTCATCCAACTCGGCACGTCCGGTACGCCGTCCGGTGGAAATCACCTCTGGAATGGAGAGCAAGAGCTTTTCCGCGATCGTGCCGATGCGGTCGGATTCTTGCAGGGACGTGCCCGGTGCCGAGACGACGTTGATGGTGGAAGTACCTTCATTGAAAGGCGGCAGGAACTCCTGACCCATCATGGGATAAAGCGCGAAGGAGCCGGCGACCAACAGGACGGATGCGATGATGATCAGCCAGGGGTGACGGAGCGCGGGTCGGAGCACAAAGCGTTCGTCGAATCCCTTCATTAGCCGCACCAGCCAGCCGTCCCGTTCGCTGCCCATGCGCTTCATGTTCGGCAACAGGTAGGAGCAGAGCGCCGGGATCACCGTGAGGGAGACGACAAAGCTCGCGATCATCGCCGTGATGGTCGCCACCCCGATGGGCGCGAATAGCCGGCCCTCGATGCCTCTCAATCCAAAGAGCGGAATGAAGACCAGGATGATCAGAAAGGTGGCAAACAGGATCGAGTTGCGTACTTCGCCCGAGGCTTCCGCAATAACGCGCAAGGCGGGCCGAGGCCCCGGCGCGTGCCGATTCTCACGTAACCGGCGAAAGACGTTTTCCACATCCACGATCGCGTCGTCCACCACCATCCCGATGGCGACCGCAAGGCCGCCAAGAGTCATCGTGTTGATCGTTATGCCCGCAAATTTGAAGTATAGCGCCGTCACCACGAACGAGAGCGGAATGGCGGTCAGAGTGATCAGCGTCGTGCGAAAGTTCAGCAGGAAGAGGAAGAGAATGATGACGACCATGATCGCGCCATCGCGCATCGCCTCCTCGACGTTGCTGATGGCCGAACCGATGAAGTTAGCCTGCTTGAAGAGCGGCATGAGCTTCACGTCTGGCGGCAGTTCCTTTTGTAGCTCCAGCAGCGCGGCATCGACCTTCCGGGTGAGCGTCATCGTGTCCACCCCCGGCTGCTTTTGCACTGAAACGACGACTGCCGGGCCACCATTAACACCCGCATCGCCGCGCATGACCTGGCGGCCGAATTGCACATCGGCCACCTGCCGCAAGAGCACGGGCGTGCCGGGGTCCTCGGCGACAACCGAATCCGCGATCGCGTCGAGCGATGTTGTGCGCCCGACGTTACGGATCAGAGCCTCCTGATGGGTGCCTTCCAGGAATCCGCCAGCCGTATTGACCTGGCTTTTCGCCGCCGCGTCCTTGACCTGCTGGAGCGAGACATTGTAACCCGCCATTCGCGCGGGGTCGGCGAGCACCTGGTATTGCTTGACCCCGCCGCCGATGGGAATGACCTGGCTGACCCCTGAGATGGTAAGGAGCCTTTGGCGGATACTCCAATCCGCGATGGAACGCAGATCCATCGGCGGAGTCTTGCCGTCTTTGCTGGAGACGCCGATCAACATGATCTCACCCATGATGGAACTAACCGGTCCCATGATGGGCGTGACACCCTTGGGTAACTTCTCACTGGCCAGTTGCAGGCGCTCCTGCACGAGTTGGCGCGCCTTGTAGATGTCCACGCCCCAGCCGAACTCCACGAAAATTATGGAAAGTCCAATGCCAGAGTTAGAGCGCACCCGCTGCACGTCGGGTGCTCCGTTCAGCGCCGTTTCCATCGGAAGGGTGACGAGTGTTTCAACTTCCTCCGGCGCTAGACCGGGCGCTTCGGTCATGACTGTGACGGTAGGTCGATTTAGATCAGGAAAGACATCCACCGGTAGCTTCAACGCTGTCGTTACCCCGTAGATGAGGAGGAGCGCCGCCGCCGCCAGCACGAAGAGGCGGTTGCGCAGCGAAAACTCAATGAGCCGGTTGAGCATGGCGGTTAAAGGCGCGAAGCAGAGTTCGCAGCCTCGCCGTTCCGGGGTCCCGGCACGGGTCGATAAGTTGACGCTGAGTGGTCCGCCGTAAAAGGCCGCGAACGGAATAGGAAAAAGGCAAGGAGGATTAGATTCAGCAAGAGCGAGACGCCCAAACCAATCGCCAGCCAGAGTGGCCGCAGCGAAGTGGCGAGACCGCTGGCCGGTGCAGGCGCTGCCGAGGCGGGTTCGTCATGGGCCTCCGTCTTACCTGGAGCGGCTGGGGGCTTCTTGGCGGAGACGTACTGAAGCTGGTAGTTGCCTTGCGTGACGACTTTATCGCCGGGCAGCACGCCCTCAATGGCTTCAATGAAACGGTCATCGGCTATACCGGTGACGATCGGACGACGTTCATAGCTTAGTCCATTGTCTCCCGTTTCCACGAAAACGAATAAATTGCCGGTGTCCCCCAATACGGCGCTTCGAGGTATGGCGGTTACGCTGTCACCGTCGCCAGTGACGAGAGACAACGTGGCCTGCATGTTAGGCCGCAGCCTATAGTCGGCGTTTTTCACCCGCACCCAAGCCCTCAGCGTGCGGCTTTCCGGGTCAAGCTGGCTGCTGATTAGCTCAATCTCACCCTCGAATGTATCGCCCGGATACGACTCGACTTTTACCCGTGCCTTTTGCCCCGATTTGACCAGGTTCACCTGACCCTCGAAAACTCTTGCCTCGGCATAAACCTCCGAAAGATCGGCGATTTCGATAAGCGGGGTATTCGGGTCCACGCTGCCACCCAAGACGACGCGGCGGCCCGTGACCACTCCGTCAATCGGCGAGTTGTACGTTGCCCGTGGCGGCGGATCACCAACCTGCAAGCTTTCAATGACCGCGACCGGTTCTCCCTTTTTGACCCGCTGTCCCTCGTTAACGCCGAGACTGAAGACTCGCCCCTGAATGCGGCTTGAAACAACGGCCTGCCGACCAGGGACGGGTTGAATCTCTCCCAGGGTGGTAAGCACGTTTTCTATGGAACGCACCTCGGCCTCTACTGTGGTAATGCCAAGGTTTTGCTTGGCTTCAGCGGTGATCTGGATCGGTCCCGCCCCCACGGCTTCATCCGAATCACCCGGCGTATGATCGTGACCCGCATGAGCGAAGAGGTGGACGCTTGGCCACAGAAGCAAGAGGGCCACGGGACACCATGCTTTAAGCGAGAGTTTTCGGATGGTGGTCTTCATTTGTCGGAATGGCGCGGCGGGGGCCTCGACTGTAAAAAATCAACGTTCAAATACGGGCTGGAAGCTGTGGCTGTCTGGAGATCGGCCAGCGCCATGGCGCGGTCGCGTAAGGCATCGACATAGCCATTGCGCAGAGTGCCGCGCTGCGTCTGTGACTGAACGACAAGGGTAAAATCGATTTTACCAACTGCGTAGCCTTGGCGGAGCAGGTCTGTGTTCTGGGCGACGAGGGGCGACAAATTTTGCTGGTAAGCGGAGAGGACGCTGCCGAACCGCTCGGCTCGGACGCGTGCCTCTGCGATCTCGCTACGGATGGAGAGTTGCAGTGCTGCCGCCTGCGCCTGCGCCTGATTTTCCGCCCCGATCTGTTCGCGGACTTTGCCTTGGTTGCGATTGTAGAGGGGCAGCGGCACTGCCAGCCGCAGGCCGAGATACTGATCCGTCCTTAGCCCGCGTGGATCGTCGACGGCGCGTTCGTTCTCGTAAGTGAATCCAATCGTCGGGTCGCTCCACGCCTCCGCGCGAGCGAGCCGCACCTCGGCCCGGGCGCGGTCGCCCTCTAACTCCAGCCCGCGCAAGTCCGGACGTCGGGCGAAGGCCCCCGCCTCCCCGCCGCGCACGTCCAGGTGCTCGGCGATGGATTGCAGGCTGCCTTCCACGCTCAGAGGCGCATTCGGCATTCGTCCCAACTTGAGTTTGAGAGCGAGCAGATTCGTTTGGCGTTCGATTTCCAAAACATCTATTTCCTGCTGCAAGCGTTGCGTCTCAATGTTGGCGAGGTTGACATCCACCTGTGAAACCTGCGCCGCCTGCAAGCGCTGCTGCGAGAGTTGCACGAGGGTTTCATTGATCCCGAGGAGTTCCCGCCGCGAGGCGATCTGCTCGGTGCTTGCAGCCACCGCGATAAATGCGCGCTCCGTTTGGCCAATCAGCAGTCGCTCGCGGTTGCTGATCTCTGCCATTGCCTGAGCTACATCCACTCGTGCCGACACTCTGGCGAAACGTAGCCGTCCGGTGATCGGAAATCCCTGGTTGAAACCCGCCGAGACAATATACTGGCCCTCATTGTCTATCGGGGTGTCTGTGCTGCCAGCCAGTTCCAGCTCAGGATTCGGCCAAAGACCCGCCTGCAAGAGCCGCCCACGCGCTTTCTCCACCTCAAAGTGTGCTGCTCGCAAATCACGGTTGCTAGCGAGGGCCTGCCGAACCGCGTCGTCGATGGTGAGAGCAGAGCCAGACCGCGCCCCGACGAGCAGAGTGCCCAGCAGAATCAAGCAAATCAGGACAGGCCGTGTCTTCAAATCAGCAACAAGGAGCGGACCGGCGCGTTCGGAAGAGAGAGGCACCTATTTCTTCAAACGAAATTGTTGAACCAATCCCTCAAGATATTTGGCACTCCGCTGTTTGGAGTGGGTGGATTTAAAGCGCGGCGGGCGCCAGAGCGCTTTGCTTCGGTCAAGCGGGAAGCCGGCATAACTCGCTTCGCTCGGCCTGCGGCACTTATTCCGTTTCCCGCTCGACCTTCGCTACGCGCTCTGGAAGAAGGGCTTATGACTTTTCCGTTGGAAAAGTGTTTTCCTACCGGGGCCTGCTGGGTGCTTCTGCCTGGGCGCGACCTTCGACCGCTGCAGGTCGGCGGCCCGATTTCGCTGATCGCCTTTCCACCCACTCAAAAAAAGCGAAGAGGCAGATATTTTGACAGGCGGCGCGGGATGGTCACCACTGTATTTCAAGGCAACCTCGGACGGAGTTTAGCTGCAAGCAGCTTGCGCGCGCGGTACACACGAGTTTCAATCGCTTTTGGACTTGTTCCTTGAATCTCCGCGCAATCTTTTTGACTATAGCCTTCGAGCGCCACCAGGATAAATGCCTGTTTGAGGTCAAGAGGCAGCGTATCAATCGCCGCTTCTAATGCCCGTATCTCCTCCTTACTCTCCAATGCTCCCGAAGGGCTGGTTATGGCCGCATCCGTCCATTTAGAGAGCCCCTCTACCAGTCCCCACTTTTCTTCGTCTAAAACCGTTAACGTCTGCTCCGCCCGCCGCGCGGAACGGCTCCGTGCGTGATCGCGGCAAAGATTTAGCGCAATGCGGTAGAGCCAGACGCTAAATTTCGCACCGGGCCGGAACTGATGGATTTTGAAGTAAACCCGCACAAAGGTTTCTTGGGCAAGATCGGCGGCATCGGCCGCGTTGAGCACGCTGCGATAGAGGAAGCGAAAAAGGGCCTCCTCGTGGCGACGCATCAATTCACCCAGGGCGTGATCCTGCCCCGCCTGCAATGCAAGGACTAGTTCGAGATCAGGATCATCCGCCGACGCCATGCTTCAGTCGTTTCGCCGACGCTCATTGACCTGGCTGGGATTGCAGAGCCTCGGCTGTCGCTCGCAGAAGCTTATCGTATTGTTCGGCGGTAAGGGCGGGACGCATCTCGAAAACATGTTCCAGCGTCGCTTTCTGCAATTCGCCCTGCGCTTGGTGAATTTTTTCAACGGCGGCCGTAGCGCGTTGCGAATATTCCCGGTCTTCCAACACTGCCCGTCCCAATTCGACGTTGGCTGAGCGAATCGCCTCCGCCAACTCTCGACGCCTCTTGGCGTAGCGTTCCTCGACGGGTGCCAAGGCCTTGTCCTGAACAGCACTAATATTCAGCTCTCGATGGATCCATTCATGCGACTCGACCGGACGAATAAACAGACCCCGTTGAAAATATCGGCCAGCTAGCCAGCAGGAAATAACCGCTACGGCGGCGGCAGCTACCAGAAGGAGAACCAAGCGAAAAGCGTTGTTCATCTACGATCCGTTTTTTAGCGCCGAATGTCGGCGCGCACCAGCAGCGTGGAGGGCAGGGAGGGCGCTTCAACGGAAAAAACCTTCAGGTCTAATGCCTGCTGGGTCGAATCCACCTGGATGTTTTGAGCGTTCGCCCAACTCATGGTAATCCCGATGGCCGCAGCAGCCAATAGCCCAGCGAAAGCCATCCGCGATTCTCGCCGCATAGTCAGAAGGCGCGCCAACCAACCGCGCCCTGTACGGTGTGCATCCTGCGTTCGTCGGGCGCGGATTTCCCGCCAGACGCGGCTTTCCAGATTGCCCGGCAGCGGTGGAAGCGGTTCGCCGGCCAGTTGCGCAAGCAACACGTCGAGACGCTGCTGATCGGGATCCGTCCCCTCGGGCAATTCGTGGTTCATCTTATCACATACAAACGGCAGAGATCGGCTGATCCCTTAAACAAAATCTATCATTCGGTCAACGGCAATGGCCTGTGGCGAGGACGAGCGCGGAAAAATGTTTCAGGGATTCGCAGCGTTTCCTCGTTTGATTGATTGGATGGAAATCAAATTCCAACAGGTTAAACAGTCCGCAGACGTCCCCAGCCGCCAAGGCATGCGACACGTTCTTCTTGGATCCCTTCTCTTCCTGTTATGCGCCGGCTGCGCCAACTTGGGACGCGAAGCTCAACGTTCCGATGGACTCGCGGATTTCGTGCAGGCAGTCGCAGGGCACCCGCGCGAGGAGGTGGTGCCCGTGGAGCGTTTCTCGGAGCGATCAGGCGAGATTGTCGCTGCCCACGCCGAGGCCGACCACCGGGGAGGCACCTATGTTTCCGGCATATTGCACAAGGGCTTTGGCTACGAAGGCGTTTCTGATGCGAATATACATATAAAGGTGTTCGGCAGCGACCGACAGCTCATCGCCGCTCTGACCACCGACTTCTTTCCCCGTCCCATCCCCAACGACTATCACGGGACCATTGGACGCGCGTGGTTCGGCGTCCGGCTCCCTTTCGTACCGCCTGCCGGTTCAACAATTCAGGTCAGCTATCGCCGAACTGGGCAGGAGGAGTTCAAAGTTTCGCCGCCAGACTCGCGCAAACTCCCATCAGTGAAATAGATACGCTCTGTTGAATCTTGTTGTGCATGGCGCTGTTGCAGTCCCTCCAGCAATCCGAAAGAATCTCTAGAATGTCACCACCGTCCGCGCCCCAAGGACGAGCGCATTATCATCGCGTGGACTACCGCCGGGATGAACAATATATTGCATGTCGGGCTGGACCGAAAGCCAAGGGGCCAGATTAATCTGATAGGTGACCTCCAGGATTGCCTCGTAATCCGGTAGCGCGTCGTGGGTTCCGTTGAACCGGTTGGCCTCGCGCGCCACTTTGTGCAGATCACTTGAGAGGTTCGTGTAGGTAAAGCCAACACCGAGCACATCGCGTCCGCGACTCGGAAGCAAGCTGCGATAGTTTAGCCCGGTTTCCACGTAGAAATCCGCGATATTGCGGTCCGCCGGGGCAAATCCCATACGACCAAATAAGCGCAGCTCCGGGCCGGAGGGCGAAGTGTTCCCGGCTGGGGTTGGAGTGGAATCCTCAGCGTTGCCGACTGGGGCGGAGGCCGTCTGCGACACGTCTTCGTGCTGGCCCTCGGGATTACCCGAGCGTCGGTAGACCACCTGGTCGGCGACTGCGTAGATTCCCTCGTCGCCGTCATGCGAGCGCGCGTGGCCGGTCGACAGCGGGTTCGCCAAGGAGCGACCCGTGTCATCCAAGTGATCGTCCGCGAAGGTGTCGGTGTGGAAGAATCCGCCGAATCGATAAGCGCCGGGCAAGCCATGGTCGTCTTTGTTTTGATTTAGTAAATAGCCCGCTTCATAAATCGAGAACGCACCCTGATTGCCACTGATAGGAAAGCGCACGCCGTGGTCGTTATAAGCGGTCCCGGCGGGGAAGGTGGGCGAAGGATCTCCATCGCGGTCAGCATTCGGGTTGCCGGCATAAACGCCAGCCTGAAAGTAAAAACGGGCGTCGGGGGTGCTGTGCCGGAGGCGCACGCCGGGGACCGCCTGGGGGTAAATGGATACAGGCACATTCAGCGAAATGATTGGCAAGGCTCCAAAACTCGAGCTGATGAACAACGCGCCGCCCTGTGTGGTGGCAAACTCGGCATCTACGGCTACCTGACCCGTGCGCAGGTTGACGATGTTGTCAAAGAGCGATGTCTCCATCCAGAGTTCAAAAAGGCGGAAAGTGTCGAAAGAGTCGATGTTGGAGAAGCGGTTTAAATCGCGGGTATATTTGTCCGTGCCGCTGGAACCGTGGGGATCGTAAGCGAGGGCGTGGAACTTGAGTCCTTTCCAGCCAACGAGCTTTTCGAAATCCACGTCCAATCCAACGGTGAGGAGGCCGTCATAGACGACGCCCTGGCGGTAGCCACCCGCAGGGTTGCCAAAGACCTCGCCAGTGTAAAGCAGGCCAAAGACAACGCCTTGGTCCGCAAGTTTCGCGCGTCGACCGCCGGGGTCGGGAGTCAGGAAGTCTCTCTCGAAAAGTCCCTTGGACGGCGCGGGGGCGGGGCCACCCGCTCCTGGAGGGGGAACCGCCTCTTCGGGTGGGTCGGCGCGGATGTGGGGAGTCGACACGAGCCAGATTGCCGCAAACAGGCAGCTTGAGAGGCGGGTGCGGTCCACGATGTGACTAAATGGAAATCTCTGCGGAAAGGCAAGCGACCCCGCGCGGTTTTTGGTGTCGGCTTACTTCCGTGCCGATCAAGGCTTCAACGGTAAAAGAAAACCTCAGCGGTCCAATGTGATGCAGCGAATCGGCACTCGATGATCGGCGGTATCGTCACCAGCGCTATTCTCGGATTGTTGCTTACCCGTAATCTTCGTCCTCGGAAAAAAACCGGGGTAAGCACCAACACTACTCAACATAGCGTTCGAGCACGGTGAGTAATTCCCGCAGTTTGCGTTTCGCGTCGAGAGGACTATCAGCGTGGTCAATACAGTGGTGCATGTGCATCGCCATGAGCTTCTCGGCGAGTGACTTCAATCCCCGTCGGGCCGAAACAAGCTGAGTCAGAATTTCCGCGCAGTCGCGGTCTTCGTCCAGCATCCCTTCGATGGCGCGAAGCTGGCCACCGACTTTCCGCACACGGACTTGGAGAGCACGACGGTCCGCGTCTGGATGCGCGTGAGCGTTCGGGTCGGGCGTGGCCATGACGGCGAGGATAGCGGACCGAGGGCTCGGCAACAACAAAAGTTGTTGCCGGTAGGAGTATGGGGGTATATCCCTTATCGCATGACCTCTTTCGAGCAACTCCTTCAGCACGGTGCGGCGAGCGCCTGGCTTTTCCTGCCCACTGCCGTTGTCCTCGGCGCGCTCCATGGTTTGGAACCCGGTCACAGTAAGACGATGATGGCGGCGTTCATCGTTTCCATCCGGGGTACGATCAGCCAGGCCTTGCTGCTTGGGCTCTCGGCGACTGTTTCGCACACGGCGATTATCTGGATTCTTGCTTATGCTGGTTTGCGTTACGCTGCGAAGCTCGATGTCGAAAAAAGCGAGCCGTACTTCCAACTTGCGTCTGGCGTCATCATCCTGATCCTGGCCGCGTGGACATTCGCGCGCACCCGGCGTGAGAAGAAGGAAGAGGCCGCCCATCACGACAGCCATGCACATCCTCATCCGATAGATCACGCTGGCAACGGACCCAATGGTGGTCAGTTAATCGATACCGGCGGCCACGGCGAAATTGAGATTACAGTCTTCGAAGACGGCGTCCCGCCCCGTTTCCGCCTGTATTTTTCCGCGGCTAACGGACGTGCGGCCTCCGTCGGGCCAACCGGGCAAACAGTGACGTTGGAAACGGTGCGCCCGGACGGAGCGCGGCAGACTTTCGCGTTCGAGGCCGCGACTGACGGCCACTATCTCGAGTCCACCACGGACATCCCAGAACCTCACGCGTTCGCGGCTTTCGTGCAGGTCGACCATGGGGGCCACGCGCACACGTACAAGACGGAGTTCAGCGAGGAAGGGCATCACCACGGCCATTCCCACGGAGACCATACAAATGAGGCCAACGATGGAAACGAGAATACGCCTGAGTATCAGGATGCCCATGCGCGCGCACACGCGGCCGACTTGGAGCGGCGTTTTGCGGGGCGCTCGGTAACTACCCCGCAGATCATTCTTTTCGGGTTGACCGGCGGGCTCCTGCCGTGTCCCGCTGCCTTTTCGGTGTTGTTGGTGTGCCTGCAACTCAAACGCTATACGCTGGGTTTTGCCACAGTCCTGGCGTTCAGCGTCGGCTTGGCCATCACCTTGGTCAGCGCGGGCGCCGTAGCGGCGATCTCCGTGCGTCAGGTTGGCCTGAGGTTCAAAGGCTTCGACCGAATCCTTGGAGGTTTGCCCTATCTGAGCGTCGGCGTCATGACAGCCATCGGCATTTTCATCGCCGTGACCGGAATGCGCGGCATTCGCCATTAATAAGAAGTCAAGTGCATTTTACCTCACTCGCTAAAGCGAATGCCAGAGGAGTTTGCGAACAGCCGCGTTGGCAATAGAACAATATTATGTCCGACGACCACGACGCACACGAACATCACCTCATCCACACCGAGAAAGGGGAACACACTGAACACGATCATGAGCATTCCCATGGAAATGCAGGTCACAGCCACGCACCGGTCAATTTTGGACGTGCTTTTGCCATCGGAACGGCGTTGAACCTCGGGTTTGTAGTGGTGCAAGTCGTCTTCGGTTTATTCGCGCATTCCTTGGCTCTGTTGGCGGACGCGGGACACAACTTGGGCGACGTGCTAGGGCTTTTGCTGGCGTGGTGGGCCAGCCATCTGGTCAAAACACGGCCAACTGAACGGCGTACCTACGGCCTTGGTCGCTCTTCCATCCTTGCTGCCTTGGCCAATGCCATATTTTTGCTCGTAGCCATCGGTGGAATTACCTGGGAAGCTATCCGGCGTTTCGGCGATCCCACGCCTGTGGCGGGCGGAACAGTCATTTGGGTGGCCGCTTTGGGCATCGCGATCAACACGGCAACAGCGTTGCTCTTCATGAGCGGGCGCAAGGGTGATCTCAACGTCAAGGGAGCCTTCATGCACATGGCGGCCGATGCGGCGGTTAGCGCGGGCGTAGTCGTCGCTGGCTTCGCCATCCTTTACACGGGCTGGCACTGGCTGGACCCGGTAACGAGTCTCGCAATCAACGCGATCATTGTCTGGGGAACGTGGGGGCTACTGCGCGATTCGACCAACCTTGCCTTGGATGCAGTTCCGTCAGGCATCGACACGGCCAAAGTGCGGCGTTACCTGGAGGATTTACCGAGCGTCGTCGCGGTTCACGATTTGCACATTTGGGGGTTGAGCACGACGCAGACGGCCTTGACCGTCCACTTGGTCAAGCCGGATGCCTCGATTGACGACGGGATGCTTGAACGCATCTGCGGCGAGTTGCGCGAGAGGTTTGGCATTGCACACGCGACAATTCAACTGGAACGCGGCGACGCTGCGCATCCCTGCCAACTTGCTCCAGATCTCGTCGTTTGAATTTCTCAGTCTGAACCGACTCGTCTTGCCGCTCGTCGTTCGGCAATTGCTCGTAGATTGGGTAAGGCAAACCTCCGTGTTGCTTAACCGGGATGCATCCCGCACATGAGTCAGGGACCTCGCAGGACTACTGCCTGCTTAGCGCAGCAGGCGTCTAAGTTCTTCAAAAAAGGGTTCGAGGGTCAACAAACTTTCGCGTTCCATTTGCCGGTAAAGCTCCAGCGCGCGCTGTCCGGTCTCGGTCAGCCGGGCCGTACCGCCAACCTTACCTCCGCGCTGCACCTCCACCATCGCTTCCTTGAAGCAGCGGTTCATGCTTTGCACAAGCTTCCAAGCCTTCATGTACGACATTCCCATGTCGCGCGATGCCTGCGCGATCGATTGGGTTTCGCCAATCCGCGCCAACAGCTCGGCTCGACCCAGCCCCAAGGCTGCCTCGGCTCCGTTGTAGACGCGAATGCGCATCTGGACCGTCAAACGTCGATCGGACGCCCCTCGAAGCGCGGAAGAACGGCTCATTTTACAATATGGAGCGAATATTGTTGTCCCCGCCAGAGCAGTTTGGCAGCTTAGCGACGACGTTGACGCAATTTACTGGTTGCTTCCACTTCCCCCTGTTCCGGATCCCCCCCCGATCCCATGGATCTTACTCCCCCTGCAAGAATCCGCGAGGCATCGATAAACTGCTCCCGGCTGAACCTCGGCGACGGTGTGACAGAATCGTCACAATTTCGCTTTAGCCTCGGTCCGTTGAAGCCGCTTCAAACAGAGGCGTCCGACGGCTTTCCAAGCTTCCGGACCACCAAAACCCAACCTATTCCATCATCGAAATGACCAAATATCATAGATCACGAGCCGGCGGCGCAGCCTTGTCGCTCGGCGCACTGGCGCTGCTGACGCTCGGCACGAGCGCGTTTTTTTCGTCGAGCGCGAACGCAGCGGATGCGTACGACGCAAAGCTGGAACAACGCGTGGAGGCGCTCGAGCGCGAGTTGAACGTCATGGAGGGCGACTCGAAGGGCAAGAATGTCGAGACCACCGAGGTACCGACCTTCCTGCGGGCGGCTGGCACCAACGTCAAGCAGCTCACCATTTCCGGAGACCTGCGTTTCCGGTACAACTACGACAACGAGAATTTTCAGTACCCCGGCGGTGGCAACAACCTCCAGCGCAGCCGGTATCTCTTCCGCTTGCGCCTGAACCTGAACTACACCCTGGCCGACAATATCTTCGTCGCGGTTGGCGTGTCCACCCTCAGCCAGACAGATTCGCAAAACCAGCCGATCACCGAAGGGTTCGACGATTACGGCATCTACCTGCACCAGTTCATCGTGGGCTGGAAGGCGACGGACTGGGCCACGGTCATCGTCGGCAAGACGTTCGCGCCCTTTTACAATAACGATGATGCCATCGTGGACTACGGGGATATTAACCCGACCGGCCTGACGGAAAAGTTCAACTTCGACGTCAGTCCGCAGTTGAATATCGCCGCCAACTTCGGCCAGTACATCTTCTATGATAATCCCGAGAGCGGCTACTCGGTCACGCCAGTCGCCTTGGCCACCACGAAACCCGGGGTCTCGGTCGTGGAAAACGTCTACTCGCAGAATCCGGCGGGCACGGTCCCGCAGAATCGCAAGGAAGATGCGATCTTCTCCTACAATGACGTGGTCCTGACCTACAAGCCGACGAATGACATCACCCTGACGGCGGCACCGGGTTTCTATTGCTACCTGCTGCATGGTTCGGTCGGCCTGAGCGGCAACGCGGTCGGACCCTCGGGCCGCAGCAGCCCCAACGACGTGAACACCGCCAACCCTCTCCAGCCGAGCCAGGGTGGCTTGCTCAACGGCGCGGCCTTCAATAGCGACCGGGCGACCGATGATCTCTACGTCGCGATGTTCAACGGGGATTTGAAGTTCCCGGTAGGGGCGTTCAAAGGCAAATTCTATTGGGATTTCGCTTACAATACGACCGGTTCGTTGCGCTCCCATCACATCTATGATGTGCAGGAAGGCAATTTCTCGGACTCCACCCTCTGGGTAGCCGGTCTGCAGTTGGGTGAACTCAAGCGCAAGGGCGACTGGTATGTGTCGGCCGATTTCCGCCAGGAAGGCATCTCGTCCGTGGATCCGAACCTCAATGACCCGAACTTTGCGCTCAGCCGCCTCAACCAGCAGGGCTTCCGCGTCAACCTGGGGTATAATGTCACCAGCTTCATGAAGCTGGAGGCGTTTTATTATGGTTCGTGGAATCTGGAGAAAAACATCCACAATGTGGTGACCGGGGCGCAAGGCGTTTCGGGCAGCGTGTATGATGCCAACTCAGCCCAGAACTTCATCGTCCAGCTGAACACGAGCTTTTGAGCGGGATAAGGCCTTTGGCACTCCGGGAAACGAAAAGGAAGAATGCGAACAAAAAAGCACAAAATCTTCCCCATGGCCGCGGTGGCCGGTTTTATCGCCGCGGCTTCCTTCCTGACGGCGGATTTGCGGGCGCAGTCGCCCGCAGGTCCGGACACAAGTAGCTCGACCACTGAAGACTCCACCGGCAACGTGACGGCTGTGACGCCGAACCAGACGGTCAGCGTCACCAGCCGGCGGGGGCCGTTCACCTACCGGCTCGGCCGCGATTTGCACGTTGTCGGTCCGGATGGAAAGCCGATGAATATCGAAGGAGTCCATGTCGGCCAAAAGGTCACCGTGTATTACTACGTGCGCGATGGCGCGCAGACAGTTGCGCGGATCGTAGTGCTGGAAGCCGAAGCCAAAAAAGGCAAGTAGTCTCCGGTAAGGCCGGGCTTCTCGGCTGCCAAAATTCAGAACCCTGCGCCGGCCCTTGCCGGCGCAGGGTTTTTTTTGGGTGGCGGGAGCGTAGCCGATATAAATAAGAAAATATATCTTCCCAGCCCGGAGAATTTTGGCTAACACGCCGATAAACCCGCGTTTCGCCCGTCGAAAACCCGCCCCCAGACCGGCTGTTTCCTGATCCATGAGCACCGTCCGCTTAAACCCCGCCCGCCGTCTTTTTGCCATTCCCAGCCTGCTCTTGGCGCTGGTCGTCGGCTACGCCGCTCCGTGCTCCCACGCGGCCGACCCTTACGATGCAAACCTCGTGAAGCGCGTAGAAGCCCTGGAACGCGAGCTCAACATCATGGAGGGCGATTCCAAGGGTAAAAACGTCGAAACGACCGACGTGCCCACTTTTCTCCGCACCGCTGGCGGCAACGTACAACAGTTGACCATCTCCGGTGATCTCCGTTTTCGCTACAACTACGACAACGAGGATTTTCAGTATCCAGGCGGAGGCAATGAACTCCAGCGTAGCCGTTATGTTTTTCGTCTACGCCTGAACCTTAATTACACGCTCGCCGATAACTTTTTTCTCGCGGTCGGCGTCTCCACCAACGGCCAATCGGATTCCCAAAACGAACCGATTTCGGAGGGCTTCGATGACTACGGGATCTACCTTCACCAGTTTATCCTGGGATGGAAGGCGACGGACTGGGGGACGATCATCGTCGGCAAGCTTTTCGCGCCCTTCTACAATAACGAAGACGCTATCGCGGACTGGAGCGACATTACCCCGACCGGCGTGACCGAGAAACTCAACTTCCCCGTCACGCCGACGCTCAATATCGCGGCCAACTTCGGCCAGTACATCTTCTACGACAACCCCGAGAGCGGGTATGCGGTCACGCCCGTAGCGCTGGCCACAGCCGCCGGCGGCACCGTGATTGAGAATGTGTACTCGCAGAACCCGGCTGCGACCATTCCGCAGGACCGGAAGGAAGACGCCATCCTCTCCTACAACGATGTCGTCGTTACGTACAAGCCCACGAACGATGTAACGCTGACCGTCGCCCCTGGTTTCTACTGCTACCTGCTGCACGGTTCAGTGGGACTTAGCGGAAACGCAGTCGGACCTTCGGGGCGCAGCACCCCCAATGACATAAACACCGCCAATCCACTCTCGCCGACCCAAGGCGGCCTGCTCAACAATGCGGCCTTTAATAGCGATGTGGCCACGGAAAATCTTTACGTCGCGATGTTCAACGGCGATGTCAAATTTCCTGTCGGCCCGTTCAAGGGCAAATTTTACTGGGACTTCGCCTACAATATTGAAGGTTCCGAGCGTTCGCATCAGGTTCTGGGCATCCAGGAAGGCAACTTCCAGGACAGCACGACGTGGCTGACGGGGTTTCAATTGGGTGAACTCAAACGCAAAGGTGACTGGTACTTGTCGGCGTCTTACCGCCAGAACGGCGTTTCCTCGATCGACCCGAACTTTGACGATGATAACTTTGCGCTGAGCCGCCTGAACGTGCAGGGCGTCCGGCTCAACCTGGGCTACAATCTAACCAGTTGGCTGAAGGCGGAAGTCTGGTACTACGGCGCCTGGAACCTGGACAAGAACATCCACACCGTCACCGGAGTTGAGCAGACCAACGGCACTATCAAGACGTTTTATGATGGGAACGCTATCCAGAACCTCATCATCCAGTTGACCGCGAGCTTCTAAGGGGTAGCAATCGATTCGAGCAAGCTTCTGGTGGGAAAACGCCTAGAAGCGGGTCGACAGCCCGCTAAAATATTGGTAATCCGGGGCGTCCGCCGACAAGCCGAAATTACAGCCGAAATCCAACTGCCAGTCCTTAATGGGCAGCCAACGCACACCGATGTCAGCTTGCTGGGCGTGGTAGCCATCGGTTTCGAAATCAAGTGTGTCGAAATATTCCAGATAAAGTTCCACTCGGTCCTTCTCGCGGAAGATACCGAGAGCACGGAGCGGGGCGGTCCCCAATAGGGCGGAGGGCTCCGGTGGCCCGTCAGAAGCCAGCCGTGAGCTGGATGATCAGGTTCTGCGAGGCGTTCTCGTCGTAAAAACTGCGGATACTGGAACTGGTGAGTTGAGCGCCGTTGAGTCCGTGCAGATTTTTATCGAGGTTCCACGTCCCGTAGTACCAGACCTCTGCGCGGAGCCATGTTTCCAGATTGTAGCCAAGCGCCAGCCGGTAGCCCTGAGTATTCAAGCGGCTCAGGCCAAAGTTGGTGTCGTTCAGATTTGGGTCGATCGAGCCGACGCCCACCTGGGCATATTCCGCGGAGACGTACCAATCGCCTTTGCGCTTAGGCTCGCCGATCTGCAAGCCGGCGACCCAGGAGTTTTTGTCGTGAAAGGAATTTTCCTCCAGCCCGAGGATGTGATTGTCGCGCTTGCCGCCCTCGAAATTGTAAGCAAAGTCCCAGAAAAACTTGCCCTTCACAGGGCCAACCGGGAACTGGACGTCGCCATTGAGGAAAGCGACGTACAGGTTGCGCGTGGCATCGTCACTGTTGAAGTCGGCACTTCCCAGCAATGCACCCTGCGTGGGGGAGAGCGGGTTGGCCGTGTTGACGGCGTTCGGGTTGCTGCGGCCTGAGGGCCCGACAGCGTTGCCGCTGAGTCCAACCGATCCATGCTGCGCGAAAAAGTAGAACGCGGGATCGAGAATTAACGTCAACAAGTTGGTCGGCTTGTAGGTTACCACCGCGTCCTGATACAGCAGAATGGCGTCTTCGGCGCGATCTTGGGCGACGGTGCCGGCCGGGTTTGTCGAGTAAACGACCTCGGTGCTGCCATTGGACTGCTTGATGCTCGTCGCCGCGTAGCCACTCTCCGGGTTGTCGTAGAAAATGTACTGTCCGAAATTGGCGGCAATGTTGAGCGTCGTGCCTACGGGAAACGTTAACTTTTCAGTTAGTCCAGTGGGGTTGATATTGCTCCAGTTGAGCAGGGTATCGGTGTTCGTGTAGAACGGCGCGAATATTTTCCCAATCTGCAGCGTCAGGAAGTCCGTTGCCTTCCAACCGAGCATGAACTGGTGCAGATAGATGCCGTAGTCGTCAAATCCCTCGGTCAGCGTCGTATTGCCGGAATCGGCAGCGCCGTTGGTGGTGACGCCGATGCCGGCAAAGAAATTGTCGTTGAATGTATAGTTCAGGTTCAGGCGCAGACGAGCGAGATAGCGGCTGGCTTGCTGCGCGTTACCGGCACCCGGATATTGAAAATCCTCATTTTGGTAATTGTAGCGGAATCGCAGATCCCCCGAAATGGTGAGCTGCTGCACGTTGGCGCCGGCCGCACGCAGAAAGGTGGGTACGTCGGAGGTTTCGACGTTCTTGCCCTTGGAATCGCCCTCCATGATGTTCAGCTCACGTTCGAGCGCTTCCACTCGCTTCTCGAGATTGGCATCGTAGGGATCGGCCGCATGGGCGGCCGGGCTCATGATCGTCAGGTAAAAGAGGATCGAGACGATGACGAACGGGACAGCCGCAAACGTGAAAGCGCGAGGTTCGGAGTATGGCAGTTTCATGAGGATTTCTTAATGAAGGATTCCTCATAATCACTACTTCGGCAGTAGACAATCGTTTTTTTAAACTTTTGCTCCCCTCGGAGCAGCACGAGGTAAGGGAAAATTAATCTTTCCTGCGGCAAATCTTCATTTTCATAGGCCACAGTCGAATCGTTGATCATGCGCATCCTATTGATCGAGGACGATAAAAAGGTTTCCAACGCCGTAGCCCGGGGTCTGGAGGCCGAGCGTCTCGCGGTGGACATCGCCAGTGACGGCTTGGAAGGCCTCGCCACTGCGAGGGCGACGGCGTACGATCTGGTGATCGTCGATTTAATGTTGCCAGGCATCAGCGGCACGGAGTTGCTCAAGCGCCTCCGAAAAGAGAACGCCGAGGTCCCGGTGCTTGTCCTCACCGCGCGGGACGCCGTCGCCGACAAGATTGCCAATTTCGAGGCGGGTGCCGACGATTACCTCACGAAACCGTTCGCTTTTGCCGAGTTGTCAGTCCGGGTGAAGGCCCTCTTGCGTCGAGGTCCAGTGACGCGCGCCAACGTGATCCGCATCGCCGATCTGGAGATCGACCGCATCAGCCATCAGGTCCGGCGTAACGGCAACAGTATCAAGCTCACCAGCAAGGAGTACTCCCTAGTCGAATACCTGGCGCTGAATACCGGCCGGGTGCTCTCGCGCTCGATGATCATCGAGCACGTCTGGGATCAGAGTTTCGAGGGCCTGACCAATATCGTGGATGTTTATGTCCGGCAATTGCGGGCGAAAATCGACGAGCCTTGTGAGTTGCGACTGATTCATACGGTGCGCGGCGTGGGGTACTACTTGAGCGAGAAGGAGCTATGAACTCGCGCTCCATCACATTTCGGCTCGCTGCCTGGTATGCGGGCATTTCGTTCGTCGTGTGTGTCGGCTTCGGCCTTTACACCTACTTCGGGCTTAGTTACTACCTGCACGCTTCGCAAACGGATACGCTGCGGCGGAGGGCCGCTCAGGTGGCCGCCATCGTGATCGCCCATATCAATCGAGAGGGCGAGGCGTTCACGATAGACTTGATCAAGACCAGTTACGCTCCGGAGCATAACGACCGGTTCATCCGCATCCGCCGGCCAGACGGCTCTCCGTTTTACGTTTCGGGTGCGCCGACCGACCATAGTTTTGACCCTTCTACCGTGGCTCCCCTTCGCGCTCCGGCCGACGATAAACTTCGCTCGGTCGTGGAGGGCAATCTTTTGCTGGTGCAGACCTCGGCTCAAGTCGAAGGCAGACGCTACTTGATTGATTGCGGGGCGTCGCGTCTGCCCAGTTTCCGGGTTTTGCGGGGATTCCTCCTGATGCTCGCGGTCGGACTGCCGCTAATGCTCGTCGTCGCTGTCGCGGGCGGCGCGGTGCTGGTCCGCCGCGCGCTGACGCCGGTGCGCAAGATCATCGACGCTTCCCGCGAGATCACTTCCTATAACTTGGGGCGCCGCCTCCCGGTCATCCGCACAGACGATGAACTCGAACATCTTTCCGTTGTTTTGAACCAAATGATCAGCCGCTTGGACGAGGCGTTTCAGCATGCCCGGCGATTTACGGCGGACGCTTCCCATGAGCTGCGTACGCCCCTCACCATCATGCGGATGGAACTGGAAGCTGTGAGTCAGGAGACCAGCCTTGGCAATGCGCTTCGGGAGAAGATAGCGAGCATATTGGAGGAAACCGAGCGACTTGCGCGAACGGTGGAGGGACTTTTCGCCATCTCCCGGCTCGAAGCTGGCGAGGCATTGATGGAAGTCACCCATTTTGACCTATCTGATCTCGTCTCGACGACGGCTGAGCAGATGGCCCTACTGGCCGACGAAAAGAGCGTTGCGGTGCGCCTGCAGGCAGCCGAGCCGATTCAGGTCTCAGGTGATCGCTTTCGCCTCAAACAAGTCATCGTCAACCTGCTGGACAACGCGATTAAATATAGTCCGGTGGGCGGCGAAATCATTTTGTCCACGCGAACCATGGAGGGGCAAGCGCTCTTCGAGGTTGCCGATCATGGACCGGGTATTCCCGCCGAGGCGCTGCCTCAGGTCTTCGACCGTTTTTTCCGAGCCGACGCCGTTCGCACGCACACCGCAAGCGGAGCGGGCCTGGGGTTGTCCATTGTGCGTTCGATTTGCCAGGCGCACGGTGGCACGGTCGAGGCCGCCAACCGGCCGACGGGTGGCTGCTGCATCACGGTGCGGCTACCATTGGCGCCATTAGTGTCACGGCAGGCGGCCACCATCGCCAATGGCCTTCAGTCTCCCGAAAATACTGCCCACAACATGATGAGCTACGTTCGGACTTGGAAATGTCTCACTCCCGGAAGATGAAGAAGAACATCCGAAATGCGCTTGGTGTCCTGCTGGTCATAGTTGCCGCGCTCGTCGCCTGGCATCTGCTGGCGGAGCCCGGGCGCGCCACGGGCAGCAACACAGAAGACCGGGCGAACACCGTGGCGGCTGTGCGGACGATTCGCGGCACGCTGGCGCATACGATTACATTGACGGCTGAGTTCCGGCCATATCAGCAGATTGATGTACATGCCAAGGTGGCGGGTTTTATCCAAAGCATCCCGGTCGACATCGGAGACCGCGTAAAAGCGGGCGACGTGCTTGCCACGCTGGAAATTCCGGAGCTGCAAGAAGACCTCAAACGGTCGGCCGCCGCCCTCGGAGCGGCCCGCGAAGGTGTGAAGCAAGCGGAAGCAACCTATCAGGCGGTGCACGACGTATTCACGCGTCTGCAGCAGGTGGCGAAGGATCATCCCAAGCTGGTAGCCCAACAGGAAATCGAGGACGCCAGCTCCAAGGACCAGGGTGCAGCCGCTGGACTGGCGAGCGCCAAGCAACATGTCGAGGAAGCTCAAGCGGATCAGAGCCGGGAAACGGCCATGGTCGATTATTCCAAAATCACTGCGCCATTCGACGGGGTGATTACTAAACGCTTTGCCGACGTCGGGTCTCTGATTCAGGCGGGTACTTCCTCCAGTACGCAAGCCACGGCCGTCGTCAGCCTGGCGCAGGAGAACGTCCTGCGTGCCATGTTTCCTGTTCCTGAGTCCGCGGTTTCGGCGATCCACGAGGGCGCCGCGGTGCGCATCGACATCACCGGACTAGGCCGTACGGTCCAGGGAACAGTCACCCGTTTTAGCCGGCAACTGAATCGGGAGACGCGCACCATGGAGGCCGAGGTGGATGTGCCGAACGAGGATCTGAGCATCACTGCCGGCATGTACGGCTGGGCCATGCTGACGCTAGAAGAGCATAAGAATGCGCTCAATGTGCCGGTTGAGGCGATCGCGACTGGCGCCAATCCGACAGTGTACTTGATCGACAAAAACAATCAGATTCAGGAGCGATCCGTCACGACTGGAATGGAAACTCCGAACCGGGTGGAGATCCTCAGCGGCTTGCAACAGAACGACCTCATTTTCCTGGGAAATCGAGGTCAGGTCCATCCCGGCATGAAGGTCACACCCAAAGTTGAGGAGGTCGCGCAGGCCAACGCGGAGGAAAAGAATGGTTGAAGCAACGCCGCAGCCCTCTGAACCACCAAGCGCCGGCCAAATCGCCGCGGCGCTACAGCCGTTCGACACGTGCATGGTGGCGAACGCCATTGAAACCTTTGGCGTGCGCCTGCGTAACGAAGGTTACATTCAACGTGGCATCCGTTGCTTGGCGCCGCATTTACCCTCGTCGGTTGGGTACGCATTTACGTTGCGAGTGCGCGCGTCCAGCCCGCCACCACTTGGCCCGAACAACTACGTCGATCGCACCGACTGGTGGGAGGAACTGGAGCGGATTCCGCGCCCCCGTATCTTGGTCATCGAAGACGTAGATCGGCAGCCGGGCTCCGGTGCGTTCATCGGTGCTGTGCATGCCGAAATTCTCCATAGTTTGGGTTGTGTAGCCGCTGTTACCAACGGGGCGGTTCGGGATCTACCGCAGGCTGCCCAACTCGGCTTCCAACTTTTCGCCGGCGGCCTTTCCGTTTCGCACGCGTACGTGCATATCATCGCCAGCGGTGGCCCCGTCACCGTCGAGGGCTTGGAAATTCGTCCCGGCGATCTCCTCCATGGCGATGTCCACGGTGTACTGCGCGTTCCTCTGGAAATTGCCGGCGAGGTGCCGGCGGTGGCCAGTCGGATGGAACGCGAGGAAAAGGACATCCTGCACTACTGCCGTTCCGAGCAATTTTCGATATCCGGGCTGCGAGAGGTTCTCCGGCGGAATGCGCCAAAGATTTAGTACGCCGGAGATAAATCTGCCATGTCGCGCTTCGCCATTCGGTATCCCTACTTCGTAATCGTCGTCTGCTTGATGGTCTGCGTGCTTGGCGTCAGTGCCCTCGTCAAGCTGCCAGTCGACCTCTTCCCGAACATCAAAATCCCAGTTGTCGTGGTTGCCACGTTTTTCTCCGGCATGCCGCCGGAGCAAATCGAGAATGACATCACTGGACGCTTCGAGCGCTTCTTTACGCTTGGCAGTGGGATCGACCATATGGAGTCGCGCTCGCTGCCCGGCGTCAGCTTGATCAAAGTTTATTTTCAACCGGGCACCAACCCCGACTCGGCTGTGACTACCATTTCCAATTTGGCGATGGCAAATCTCCGGCGGCTGCCCCCGGGGACGCTGCCGCCGGTAGTGCTCAAGTTTGACGCCTCCAGTCTGCCTGTTTGCCTCATCACGCTCAAGGGCGAGGGCATGAACGAGACGCGGCTCCGCGATCTGGGGCAATACGCCGTCCGCAACCAGGTTGCGAATGTTCCCGGCGCTTCAGTGCCCCAGCCCTTCGGTGGGCGCTATCGGCAGATCATGGTGTACGTCGATCCGCTGAAACTCGAAGCCCACCAACTCAGCGTGATGGACGTAGTTCGTTCCGTCAATGAATCGAACCTGATTCTCCCCGCCGGCGACGTGAAGATCGGCCCCTTCGATTACAGCCTGTATACAAATAGTCAGCTCAACACCATCGACGATATCAATGCTCTCCCGCTGAAGACCGTGGACGGGTCAGCGGTAATGGTAGGGGATATCGGTCAAGCTAAAGACGGCGCGCAGATCCAGACCAGCATCGTCCGGGTGGACGGACAACGATCGGTCTATCTCCCGGTGCTTAAGCAAGGCGGAGATGCCAACACGATTTCCGTAGTAAACGGGATCAAGCGTGCCGTGTCCGACCTGTTGGACGTGCCGAAGTCACTCGTCACCAACGTCGTCTTCGATCAATCAGTGTTCGTGAAGACTGCCATTGATAATCTCTTGCACGAAGGCGCCATCGGACTGTGCCTGACTGGTCTGATGATCATGATTTTCCTTGGCAACATTCGCGCCACCGTAGCGGTGTTTCTTTCGATTCCTCTCTCAGCGCTCGCGACTTTTCTCTGTCTTTCCTTCGGTGACAATTCGGTCAACTCAATGATTCTCGGCGGACTGGCTCTGGCATTTTCGCGGTTGATCGACAACTCCGTGGTTGTGCTCGAAAATATCTTTCGTCACCTGGAGCTCGGCGAGACCCCGGAAGTCGCGGCGGAGAAAGGCGGCCAGGAAGTAGCGCTTCCCGTGCTGGCGGCCACTTTTGCCACCGTTGTCGTTTTCTTTCCCGTGACGTTCCTGTACGGAGTGAGTCAGTTTTTGTTTACGGCGCTAGCGTTGGCGGTCGTCTTCTCCCTATTCGCTTCCTACGTAGTGGCGATGACAGTTGTGCCTCTATTCTGCGCCAAGCTGATCAAAGGCCACGCTGGGCACGCTGCCCCGGCGCACGCGGGTGATGGGCTACGGATCGATGCGGCACATAAAGACCACGTACTTATGGGAGCTCCTCGTCCCGGTTGGGGCGCCCGCTTCAACACTTCATTCAACGCCGGGTTTAACCGTTTTCTCGATTGGTTCGACGGTATTCTTAACGCCGCTTTGCGTCGGCCGGCCCTCACGGTCATTGTCATTTTGGGAGTTTTTCTGCTCTCCCTGGGCCTGATGCCGTTCGTGGGCCTCTCCTATTTCCCGCGCACGGACCCCGGACAGTTTCTCGTGAATCTGAAGGCCCCCACGGGCACCAGACTGGAGGGAACGGAAAGTGAAGTTGTGAAAGTAGAAGCACTCATCCGCCGCATCGTGCCAGCGGATGAGCTGCGCTTGATTGTCGCCAATGTGGGCGTGACCCCGGGCTTCTCCTCGATTTACACGAGCAACTCCGGCTCCCACACCGCCTTCGTGCAGGTTAGTCTGAAGGAAGGGCACAAAGTGGGTAGTTACGAATATATGGACCGCGTTCGCGCAGCCATGCATCGGGAATTGCCCGAGCTCACGTGCTACTTCCAATCTGGCGGCCTGGTCGATGCTGTCCTTAATCTCGGTCTGCCCGCACCCATCGACATTCAGGTCGCCGGCTCCAATCTCGAGAAATCAGCGGAGGTTGCAGCGGAAATCGCGCGTCGAGCCCAGGCGCTGCCGGGAGTAAGTGACGTACTCGTTCCACAGGATATTGACGCTCCAGCCCTACGCTTGGACATAGATCGCGTTAGAGCCGGTCAACTGGGCGTCACTGAACGCGAAGTGGTCAGTGATGTCATTACGGCTTTGACTTCCAACGCGATGATTGCGCCTAGCTACTGGGTCGACCCTAAGACGGGCAATGACTACTTTCTGACGGTGCAATACCCGGAATCAACCATTAAGACGATGACCGATCTCAAGGGGATCCCGTTGCGTTCGACCTCTGGCTCCAACACCGCGCTTCTCGACGCCGTCACGACGGTGAAGCAGATCAAAGCGCCGACCGAGGTGGATCATTACCAGCTACGCCGAGTTATTGATGTATTCGTTGCGCCGCGGACCGAAGAATTAGGCAGCGTTGCCAACCAGGTGGACCGAATCATCGCGGAAGTGCATGCGCCCCCGGAAGTGCGAGTAACCGTTCGCGGCACCGTCCAGGCCATGCGCGCTTCGTTCAGTTCTTTCAGCCTCGGGTTGGTACTGGCCGTAGTGCTGGTATATCTTATTCTCGTCGCCCAATTCCGCTCCTTCGTGGATCCTTTCCTGATTCTCCTAGCGGTGCCGCCAGGTTTAACCGGAGTCCTGCTGATCCTCAGCATTTCCGGCACGACACTGAACATTATGTCGCTCATGGGCGTGGTGATGATGGTTGGCATCGTGACTTCCAATAGCATTCTAATCGTCGAATTCACGCACCGGCTCATCGAGGATGGCATGGCGGTGCGCGACGCAGTCAGCCATGCGGTTCGCGTGCGTCTGCGGCCAGTGCTGATGACATCACTGGCCACTCTCATGGGACTGATTCCGATGGCGCTCAAGTTGGGCGAGGGCAGCGAGTCCTATGCGCCGCTGGCGCGTTCGATCATCGGCGGACTGGCCGTTTCCGTCGTGCTGACGGTGTTCATTGTACCCGCCGCGTTCTTACTTGTACACGGGCGCCGTCACGGGCATCAGGCCGCCCCGGTTTCTCCAACTCACCCGGAGCCGCTATCCGAGCGCGAGCCTGTGGGCGCAGTCTGACGACTGCTGCCACTATCATTAGACCGCAGGCATGAAATTCACCTTTCTCTGGGCGCTCGTTTTCGCCACCGTCACCAGCAGTCGGGCCGCCCAAGAGCCCCCGTTTGACCCCACCGTGCGGTCCCTCTCCACCGTGCAACCGGTGTCGGCGCCATCCGGTCCCGTTTTGCCGAAACTGACCAGGCGGTTGACCTTGCGGGAGGCGGAGGATTATGCACTGGCGCACCAGCCCCGTCTGGCAGCCAGCGACTTGCGCTCGCAAGCCGAAATTCAGCGCGTGTACGAAGCGCGCTCGGCGTTCTTTCCGCAAATCAGCGGCAACGCGGTCGGCGTTAAATCAAAGGACGATAATGACCGGCTCGCGGCCGTGGCTGGAATTTCCAATCCCACTATTCTGACGCGGCAGTCAGACGGACTGACATTGAGCCAGCTAATCACGGATTTTGGCCGCACGTATTACCTGACTACCAGTGCGCGGGCGAGCGCTTTGTCGGCCGCGCAACGCACCCAAGTTGCGCGGGAAAGTCTCCTATTTCGGGTGGACCAGGCATACTTCGCCGTGCAAGGAGCGCAGTCCCTGTTGCAAGTCGCAAACCAAACGGTGTCAACGCATCAATTGCTGCTCGACCGGGTGAAGGCGCTCGCCGGCAGTAATCTGAGGTCGAGCCTGGACGTGAGCTTTGAGGAGGTGAATACAGCTCAAGCCAGGCTTCTCCAAATCCAAACGCAGGCTCGGTTGCAGGAAGCGTTTGCGGAGCTTTCGGCTGCTCTCGGTCTCGGCGGAAAAATCGACTTTACGCTCGTGCCGCAGGACGTTGGTTCAGAGCCGCCGGCCAACGTTGGGCCATTGATTGCTGAAGGCCTTGCACATCGTCCCGACTTATTGGCAGCCCGTGCCGACCGGGACGCCGCGTTCCGCTTTGCAAAAGCCGAACGTGCCGCCAGGTTTCCGACCATTACCGGTCAAGGAGGGTATGGCGTGAGCCCCGAACATGAAACGGGTGCGCTGCCGCCTAACTATGGAGCGGTGGGCGTAAACGTCAATGTGCCGGTGTTTACGGGTGGAATGCTCACCGCTCGGCAGCGGGAAGCAGCCTTGCGTGCTCAAGTCGCGCAAAAAACATTGGAGGCCGAAGAAACAGACGCAGCCCGCGATGTCTACAACGCGTGGTTCGAAGCGAGAACAGCGTTTGAAGGCATCAGTGTGACCCAGCAGCTGCTTAATAGTGCGCAGCAGGCTTTCCAACTCGCCCAAAGCCGCTATCAGGTGGGCACCAGTTCAATTGTGGAATTGAGTCAGGCCGATCTCCAGCAGGTCCAAGCCCAGATCGCGGCGGCGACCTCGCAATTCGATTATCAGGTTCGCCGAAGGGGTCTCGATTTTCAGCTGGGAGCATTAAAGTAGCTGGTTTATCGTCTCACAGATACGTGCGACTATGCGACTCTGCAAAGCGTCGCAACCGAGCGGCAAATTAGGCCAGAGCCCGGCGAAGCGGCTCCCGACGAAAATGTACACGATCCGCGGTGTCCTCCGATTAACGTCCCCTTTGCACATCGCGGCCGCGAGGAAGGAGAGTGTCGATCCGGATACCGACCGACTGCTGCCCGCCGGTGAAAGGGGTATCATGGTGGTGCCTGCGACGAAATACCGGCTGCCGATGTTTTTGGGCCGCAAACGCAGTTCTGATGCAGACGCCGCCGGGGAGGACGACGTCCAACGGGGAGCTGCGTTTCTGGATGTGCCGGTAATCCCGGCCAACGACCTTCGTGGACGATTACGCCGCTTCGCTGCACGCATGGTGTTTGATGTTTTGCTGGCCAAAAATGAGAAAATATCCCTGGACGCATATCATGGAATGACCTGCGGTGCGGTAACCGGGTCGCCCGGCGGCAGGTTGACCTTTGAGGAGGCAACGCAAGCGTCCCGCCATCCATTTCTAGGCCTTTTTGGGGGAGGGCCGAGGTTGGTTCGGTCTGCTTTGCAGGTAAGCACTGGTTGGCCGATCCTTGCCAGTACAATCCACGCCGGTGTGCTTTCCGAAGATCTGCAAACCGAAGTGCCCTGTCCAATCGGCAGCGAATGGCTGCTCACCCAGCGGCTTTTCTTCCGACGAATCGATGACGCCATCCGGTTCACAGACGGCTATGCGGAAACCGTCGTCCGAGACTTTGGCCCGCGCGTGACGCAATGGATTGCGTCTGTTTCCGCCGTCAAGAAGGCACGCGAAATCGACACGTCGAAGACTCAAAAGGAGAAAGGCCGTCGATCAAGGGCAGCCAGCCCCGACACCGAGGAGGATGTCGATGAGAGCACAAGCTCGCAGAAGGCGAATCTGCCGCCTCCGAGTCGCTTACAGTTGCAGGGCTTCAATGCGATCGAGTTTGTGGTGCCCGGAACTCGCTTCTACCTTGAGTTTCTGCTCGATGAGACACGGGTGGAAAAACCGGGGCTAGGGTTGTTTCTGCATGCGTTACGCGAGTTCATCCTACAGCAAAACCTCGGCGGATGGACAAAGAATGGGTTCGGCCGATTTGAGGTCGCACAGGTCACGATCCGTCACGATGGAAGCGGTGGAACCGAATACAACCTCTTCGAACAAGGCCTCGGGAAAGCCGAGTTCAATCAACATTCCCCTCTTATCCTGGAAGCATTAGACGGCTGGGCGGAAGCGTCGGAAAATCTTTCAGCAGGCGAAATAGAGAAGCTTTATGAAATGAGGGGGGACTAGGCTTGGAAGCGTTTGTCGTTCGTTGGCAGCTTTCGTCACCGATGGTCGTGCCAGAGCGGCCGATGCACCTTGATGCACTGCTGGCAAGCGCCAAAGTCGACGAGTGCCTGCGCAACGGAGCACGCTCGGAGGATGCGCTTGCGGCGCAGAACGATCTGCCGCTCGAGCGGTCAATCGAAGCGAATGGACAATGGGTATGGAAAGCGAGCCAGCTTCTTTTTGAACCAAGTTCGCCGCCGCTTAACGTACAGATGACTCGCAGAATGGATGTCGATCTGATGGCGGAGGATCGCGATCAGGTATTCTCGTCCCGGCGGCGGGCGGTGCGCATCGGAACAGGACCTTTTCGCAACTACGACTTACGCGTGCCTGTCCAGTGGCAGAAGGAAGTTACAGCCTACGGCATCGGCGAGGTTACATCCGTCCACAACCTTTTACTCACGATCGTTTCACTCGGCAGATTGCGCCGGAACGGCTGGGGAAAAATCGCTTCGCTAGTAGTGACTCCGCTACGTATAGGGGCCGTGGATCACTGGAAGAAGCGAACCCTGCCGCTGAGCTTCCGTTCTCAAGCGTTGCCGGAGCACCAGCTGGCCCAAGGCACTTGGCGTGCTCCATATTGGGACCGCGCGAAGTGGGGCGAAGTGCTCGAATGGACCCAGATGTAAACCAAAGAGAAAGCGGATAGCCGCCAAGCTTTCATCGAAACTAAGTGATCGGTGAGGATTAATTAATTTGTTTTTAATAGGATCCTAATCTTGAGCGCTGATACTGATAATCATTCGAATGTCAAACCTATCCAAACCTCCGGAAATTTCTTTGAAAATGAATACGCTCCTCCAGAAAGGCCTCTTTAAAACCGGCGGCGTTGTTCTCGTCATATCGGCGGGCCTGCTGGTGCAGGGCTGTTCGAGCACTGGGACGCGTGCCAACGACAAGTCAGCTTCGCTGAGCAAGCTATCGCCTGCTGACAAACAGCTTGCCTTGACGGGACACATTCAGAACGGTTTCAGCAAGGACGCTGTGTATGTTGCTTGGGGAGCGCCTTCAAAGACGGTTGTTCGACCAACCGCACGGGGTCCGCAAGAATGTTGGACTTACGTTCAAACCTTTAACGGCTATGGCGGTGGCTATTTTGGAATCTCGCGCGGTCAGGTGCACGATAAGCATGGCGACCACTACGACACAAACGAGTTTTATCCTGCCCCGGATACCGCGCAAACCTTAGGCGGAACAGCGACGACCGAAGTGCCCGTGAAGCGGGTCGTTTTCGTGCACGATCGCGTGATCAGTTATGAAACGAGTGACTCCCATGCATCCGATGTCGCGGACGAGGAAAACTAACAAGGCTGCTCCCCTCGCTAGTGTGTCAACCGCACCGCAACGGGTGCTTCTGGGATCGCTTGCAGTAGCAGAATTCCCAAACCCCACCAGTCGCCGGGACCCAATTCGCAAAGCATCTGTAACTCTTTGCCTTCGGCGACCACCTCAATAGCTGGATGCAGATATGCTGAGGTGAGACTACGCCAGTGGTAGTCCAGAGAAAGCAACGGACTTGCCCCATCTGCGAATCCCGCACGGCGATGGAGAGCGAGGCACAGAGCATGCGCCGCGAGCACGCGGCGATGGTTCATTCGGAGAAGTCGGCTGGAAATGCGCAGATAAATGGCTTCGTGAGAGAGAGACAGTGGCGTACGCCAGATCAAGTGCTGCAACGTCGTGTCGGAAAAGCAGAGCGCGAACGGGGGGGGCGGCGGATGAAGAAGGAGGTGCTTTTTCGCGGCGCTGCTTGCCAGTGAGAATATCCCCTCGGTGGAAATCACACAGTTCTGAGTAGACATCATTACGCTCTTTGTACTCAACGCCACGCAGTCGCCGCAAAGGGTGCCAGGCAGTGCACGGTGGACTAACGAGGCGTCGTCCATAAAGTTTTTCGAGGGGCAGAAAGGTTCGGCGATTTCACCAGCGATCATCCAGCGACCGCAAAACATGCAACCTGCCGGTTCCAGCAACGGCTTGCCAACTTTGGCGATCCCTAAGGCCTGACGGGCAAACTCGCTTGTGGTCATCATGCTTGCATCGCTGCGACTCGCGCTGGAAAAAGCCGCCCGTATCCGCGGCTCTGCAGGTATCCAGCGTACCACGGGCCGACGAACCGAATTCCTGAGCGAAAAGAAACCGCTCCTACCACAAAATATACGCCTGGCTTGACGAGTACCGGCGCGAGCCGACGCACTTCAAAATCAGCAAGCAACAATTCGGGCGAGTCGAGTAAGCAAATATTGGCTTGACGATCAATACCGGCCTTGATGACGCGCCTCACTTGGTCGAGAAGCGCCGGATGATCGAAGGAGCCGCTGGTGACGATGGTCCGAAAAGAAATTCCTTGTTGTTCGCGTTCGAAATTGCGCCGCAATAAGACAAGCGAAGGAATAAAATAACTGAGGACTCGCGGAGCAGTTTGAATCTCGCACTCCCCTTGCTCCGCTTGATCTTCTAAGTCGATGCCAAAGTGGCGCGCCACCAAAACGCCGGTTTTGCTGGCATTGCTCAGTAAGCATCCCACGGCCTCGGTTCCGATAGCGCTGATCACCACCGAGGAGCCTCGCATTCCGACGCGGATGGCGGTCGGTGCGTGCCGAGGTCGGCCTGCGCCATCGAGATGGAGCAGGCGAAGATCGAACCGCTCGGACGCTTCCGCCTGATCGTGGAGCCGTGCGAGCAAAGCCCGAGCGTCCCGTAGTCCCGCCTCCGGGGGCACACGAACCGAATATTCCAGGTACATTGAATCTGCGCAGTACTGTATCTTGCCCGAACGTAACCGCGTATACCACGCCGAAAAAGGGCGATTTCTCCTTCTTGTCGACCAACTGCACAGTTCAACTGCCCGCCGCCATCTGCGCTGGGTATCCAAACGTTCGCGTCGCCTTGCGCGAGCTGTTGGGGGAAGCCCTGGACGCAAACTTGACGCCGGCGCTCGCTTGGCCGGAGGGAGATTTGGTCCGCGTTAGCCTTTATCTCAGCGGCGAAACCACGGTTCAAGTGCGTCGCATCGCCCAAGAACTCCACCTTCCGCTGGATAAAGTTGTCGCTGGACTTGCCTACGCCCGAGCAAACCAAGGAATTGCTAGAGGCTTGGCTCACGGGCCGGCTTTAGATTCGACAACACAGACCGAGGTTCGGGCTGCCCGCGAGATTGTGCTCTCTTCGAGTTCGATCGCACCCGATAATCGTACTGCTCTGCAAAATCGGCTCCGTGTGCCTCTTATGACCGGTCTAAACGCCGGGAAAATCGTTTTTGCAGAAGGTGGCACGGGGCTTGGAAAATCCCGCGTTATTGCGCAGTGCGCACTGGAGTATCTCCAAACGCGCAAGGGAGCGAAGGGACTCGTATTGGCACCAACTGTGTCCGTTTTGTCCCATCTCGTGCGCGAATTCCGTAAGGTGGTACCAGACGATTTTCACGATTTTTGCGTGGTGCTGGGCCGCAGCCAATTCGTATCCCGCAGACGTTTGGAAACTTTGCTCGCCGCTCCCGTCCCGAATCCGGCTCTCGCAATGAGTTGGGATGCAGCGCAAGAGTGGTGCCGAGGCGGAGGAAAAGCGTTGCCATTGGGAGCATCGCTCGGTCACGAATTCGCAATTTGCTGGCTTGCCGACGAACTGCGGCGCGCCGCGCCGCAATTCCCCGTGGATGACGTGCTACTCGGTGGCGCGGATGAGGGTGACGCGTCGGATCCTGCGGAAATGAGTTACCAAGCTCTACGCGCACAGGTCTTCGATCAAAATATTAAATTGGTTTTCGCCACCCAGGCGATGGCGTGTCTAAACGTCTGGAGTTTTCTGCGTCCAGATCGGCAAAAGGGCATCTTGCCACCATTCGACATCATCTTGATCGACGAAGCACACGAACTCGAAGAGGTAATGGCGCGCACAATTGGTTCAAGCATCAGCCTGCTACACATGCGTCAGGTGCTGCGCCAAGGTCTGGATGGGGCCACCGGCACTCAATCGCATTTGGCTGCAGAGGCTATAAGGGCGCTTTCCTGGTTGGATCAAGCTGAACGAGCCTTGCGCCAGATTCCGAGTTCATGCTTAATCACCTCGTGGAGCGAATCTGATTCGGAGAATCCTGGTACTAAGCAGGCATTCGCAAAATTTCTAAAAGTTGCTCGCGATCTGGATGAGTCTTTGGAAAAGCTGTCGCAAACGCAAGAGGACCCATCGGGCAGCCTACCGATTAGATTGCTTCAAGAGTGGCACAATGCTTTCCGCCAGATGTTAGACGGGCGGCAGAACGTGTGGTTGGATTTTTCGCCGGTAATTCGCACCCCGCGGATTACTGTCGGACCGTCACAGCTAATTCGCCCATTCGAAGAGTTGTGGCGTTCTTGTCAGGCCGCCGGGTTACTATCGGGCACCCTTTACCTTCCGAATGCCGATGGACGCATTTCCAGCGCGTTTATGCGCATGAAATTGCTTGTTCCGCGTGATCGTGCCCACGAAATCAATCCAGTCCATCCCAGCTGGAACTTCACTGTCCCTACGGTTTATATTCCGGACGCCACTGCGGCCCGGCACCTCCTTTACCCTGGTACGGCGGAGGATGAACGTGGGGTTGAAAATGTCGCCCACTGGCATCACGCAGTGGTTGAGCGCCTGACGAACATCGTCGAAACCGCTGCAGGGGGCACCTTAGTGCTTTGTTGCTCGTATCTCGATGTACGTACATTTGCGGGCCTGCTGGCGGAAACTTTGGGTGAGAGGTTGCTGACGAGCCGGGGCAGCAGTTCCGCCCGGACATTGGCGGGGGAGTTTATTCAGCTTTCCCGACAAAAATTGCGGCCGGTGTGGCTGGCGACGGGCAGCGCTTGGACAGGCCTGGATTTGAGTGATCACGATGTGCACGATCCCGCTCAGGATTTTACGCTGACAGATCTCGTTATCACCCGGGTTCCCTTCGGCACCAACAAGACGGCCGTTCATCTCGCCCGCAGCAAGCGGCTTGGTTTTGATGTGGAGTGCATGGAAGCAGCCCTTCGTCTGAAACAAGGCTTGGGCCGTCTCATCCGCCGCGAGGGTCTTACAAAGCGCAGAATTTGGATGTTAGACGGTCGCTCCCACTCGCCGAGGTCGGGATACTTCAGGAGAGTTTTCGGTCCGGTCTTCGCCTATCCCAACCAAGAATTCTTTACCTAACGCGATTCCACCCGCGTACGATCTAGACACGTTTGACGACACTCATTCCAAGGTGTCATTGACATTGCTTCCGCGCTCGGAGTGCGCTGGTGAGTCCAGAATTTCGGGGCAAAGGGCGTCTCCCGTACCAACCTTACATCGGCAAACGTTTTCTTAACGCCGTCTCTGACGGATGCTTCCGGTCGGAATCCGATTGACAAACGAGCGTTTTCGAGGATTACTGACATCGCTTCCGTGCTCGGAAGTGTGAAAAGGACAAATACTCGCTCTATCTCTGACGCGAATGTGTAAGTTTACTTCCGGGCACGGAGGTCCCGGCTTCTGCGCACCAAAGGGAAATAGGGACTTACCGTTCCTGACATTTCACCAAATGCTGTGGTTTCGACAAATGCCTCAGGTATCGATTATGCTGGCGAATAGTTGAATCACTTGACGAAAAGGCGCGTTCGGAAGGCCATGACGTCTCTGAAGAAACTCGGGAGACGTGAGGCTAACGTTCACTTCAGATGGATTGGCTTCCCATACAAGAGCCTTAAGTGGTAAATCAAGCGCGAGGGTGGGGTAAGCCTCCATCAGGGGAGTTCCTTGGCTGGGATCACCGAAGATCAGCAAAATCGTCGGCCTTAGGACCAAACCCATGGCGGCCGCCTCAGCAGCCTGATCGATGCGAGCAAACAGCTTAATCTTCTTGGCGCTGAGGGCGGCTTCGATTCGTTTTACTGTCTCATCAAACGGCCAAGGGCTGCGAAACGTAATTATTTCGCTATTCGCGTCAGTCTTCATTTTTGCCAGCTTGCTGAGTGATTTCCTTCTGTGAGTCAACTCGCCGAGGTACGGCCGAAAACAACGGAATCAGCCCTTCCAGCATGGTGGGATGCGTAAAGACCGCGTCACGCAGCGCCGTGTAGGGCAAACCGGCCAGCATGGCGACCTGAACGGTGGCAGTGTTCGACGATTTGTTGCGTCTGATCCCCGAGCAATTCACCCGCCAGCCTCAGATAACGCTCGTCCTCCTGGGTGAACCCCACGCTGACTTTCAGCTCGGCCAATTCGCCCAACGAGATTGATGACCTCGCCACTGAAAATTCCCCATAGGCGTACCCCGGGATATCTTCTGAGATTCTTTTCATCTTAATCAGGGTGGTAGCCACGGGAGACGTTGCGCCCCGGAACAGAACGCGGTGCCTGTCGAAAATCCATCCGAGGCAGAAACGAATATCAGAGGTTCATTCCTTCGGCAACCTTCGCGAGCCCGCGAAACAAAGATCAGCCATACGCTGATGGAAACTTCAGTCGTAGCGTCGCTGCGCGGTCTATCCACTCAAGTCGCGCCGGTGATGGAGCAGCGATGGCGCAAAAAGTCCCGAAGATGTCGGGCATGAAGATTCAACCAGTTATCATCGCGGGTACGCTCGCGTTGCTTTTCACGGGGTGCGCGGGCACGAGCCCGACGCGCGTTGTCGGCGATACCGTTGGTGCCGCCGGGGGCGCGGCGCTGGGCAGCGCACTCGGACACGGCAATCCCATCGCCACCGCTGCCGGTGCAGCCGGGGGCTTGCTCGTTAGCGAGTCGCTCCAAGCCGGGAGCACCGCCGCATCTCACAAGTCCTACGATGTCGGCTATGAAAAGGGAAGAAGCGACACCGCCAAACAGCAATACCAGTTGCTCATCAATCAGCAGCGCCAACCCGCCGGCGCCGACGAACCCGCCAGCCTCTTCAAGATTCCGCTCCCCGAGCGGGAGGATGGCGGGGCCATTCTCGAACCCAGTACGCGCACACTGCGCATCCAGGAGTAATGCGATGAAAGCGTTCTTCACATTGCTGGCCATCTTGGGCGCCGCGTCGGCCGCGCGAGCGCAGTACGTCGTCACTGATCCTACTACGGACGTCCTTAACCAGGTGATGCACCTCCAGGATATCGCCAAGGAGGTCGAGATGATTAACAACCAGGTGCAACAGATCAACGCGCTCACGCAGCAGTTGCAGCAGATCCAGGCCTATGTGAAAGCGTTCGGGAATCCCGAGCAATTGCTGCACATCGTCGGTGCCGATCAACTCATTAACACCCTCAAGACGACGGGAATCGGCCAACCTCTCAACGAGTTGGAAAGTTTGGCGTCAGGTGCCGAAGCGCTGCGGAACGATGCAAACGGACTTTACCAGAAGGTAGGGGAGACCATCACAACTCCGGATGGGGTGCACCTGCCTCGCGCTGAAGAATTGTACCGCAAATTTGCTGCTAGCGATGCCGCGATTCAGAACTTCCAGTCCGTCTTTAACGATGTCTCGCAGCGGCGCGAAGTCTTGAAGCGGCAGATCGCCAGAACCACCGAGGCGCTACAAGCGGCATCCACCGCAGCGGAGACGCAGAAGCTCACGGGCGTCCTCACCGGTTACAACGCGGGACTCGCCGCCACGGATAAGGAAGTGGATCAGGCGCTTGGTGAATCGCTCGTGCTCAATATGCAGAATCAATCCGACCGGGAGAAGCAGGAGCAAGCCCGCGCGGAGGAGCGCAAGGCTGAATTCGGCGAAGCCATGACCAACTACTCCCAAACCTTCCAAATCAACGATGCGCCGGCCGCATTCCCCACACACTAAAGCCGATGAACGACTTCAATACACTGTTTCCTAACTTTGCCAGTCAGTGTGCGGCAATGAACCGCGTGCTGCTACCGATCGCGTTTGTCTTGATCGTTGTCGGGATGGTTTCCTCGACTATTACCGGTCAACGCAGTCCCGGTGCATACCTTCGCACGTTCGGCAGGACCTTTGTTCTGCTTGCAGTTCTCTCTCAGCTCACAACCTGGGGAAACCAAATCAGCAGCGTCGTGGACACCACGGTGAAGACGACGTTGCAGGCTGATCCGTCAAAGGTGTTTGAGCAATATAAGAAAACGCTTCAGGTGCAGGAGGGCTCCAGCACGGACGATTCCTGGTGGGGCAAGCTGTTTGACGGCAAAGCGATCTTCGAAGCTGTGATCTCGTCTGTGCTGTATGGCCTTGGTCTCTTCGCGAGCATCATTGTCTTCTACGCATACCTCGTTCAGAAATTTATCCTTTATCTCGGCTATGCGCTGTCTCCGATCTTCGTTGGTTTTTTAGCGGTGCGGACGCTCCAGTCTATCGGCACCAGTTTCTTGCTTAGCTTGACCGGAGTCATGCTTTGGCCACTCGGTTGGGGCGCTGCCTCGATCATGACGCAGGGGCTGCTCGACTTCATGTCCGATCAGAGTTTCCTCGCTTCCGGGGTTATCGGCGGCACAGCCGGCTACACGCTGCAAAACCTGATCGGGGTCGCCGTCCTCGGCGTATGGCTGATTTTCAGCACTATTGCCGCGCCGGTGATCTTGCAAAAGGCAATCGCGACGGGTGCGCAAATTGGGGCAGCACTGGTCGCTGGGGCTGCAACCGCGGGCACGGCGGCGGCAACCAGCGGCGCAAGCACCGCCGCTACCCTCGGCGCTGGAGGCGGCGCGGGGGCGGCGGTCGGTGGGCTCGCTGGCGGGGCAGCCGCGGCCGGAACTGCATTGGTGGGTTCCTCAATTAGCGGTAGCTCTCACTCGCCAAGCGCCGGGCTGCTCTCCTCGCTCGCGAGTCAGCGACGGCCTAAACCGCCGAAAAAAGATGACCCATCCGGTGACAAAGCGGTCGGTGAACTCCTGGCAAGCACCAAGAACTAATATGGAAACCATCCAAGAAACCCTCCGCGCCACGTCACCGCAGAAGCCGCCCGCCGGTCTGAACAAGCGCCGCGTGAATCCGACGCGTCTCTTCGTGGACCGCGACCGTCTCGCCTGGTGGTGGTTCCTCTGTGCCGGGGCGGTGCTGATAGGCGCTGCGGTGGACCGCTACTACCTCGTCACAGCGTTCAGGCAACAGGAACACGTGGTGATCATTGATCCTGCGGGGACGTACTATGTGTCGCCGCTTCTGAAGTTCGAGCAGGCGAACGAATTGCACGCGCAGCAAAGCACGTTGGCGACCATCGCGTTGCTGCAAAGGAACCCTGAGGATTTCGACCAGCCGGAACTGCTCAAGCAGATGTTCCTGAAGTCCGCGCACGAGAAGGCCCTGGCGTTACGCTCATCTGAGAACGCCGAATTCAAGGCCAAGCAAATCCACCAGAAACCGGAGATCGCCCGCATCGACGTTCTCGAAATTCGCGCGGATGCAGTGCTGACGCAGGTCAACGGTCAGCTCATTCGCAGCGGCATCTTCCAGGACAAGGCGTTCACCGAAGCCGTGCCGTTCGCTCTCAAGCTCAAGCTCCAACGCAACCCGAACATGGTCGAGAACGGCCGGTTCCCAACCGCAATCAGGGACTTCAAATATGAAACCACTCGCTAACTTAATCTTCTTCGCGTGCTTCGCGGCCCGTGGCGCTCTCGCGGAGGACGCCGCGAAGCCAATTCAGGATCTCATCCTCGACGATCACACCGTTTATTCCGTGCCGGTCTCCGGAACGCGAGTCACGACCGTCAGTTTCCCAAGTGCCATTTCCGCCATCGACGCGGCGCTGGTCACGACCGATGGGAAGACCGCGGGTCTGTTCCAAATCGCTCACACCGACGGCACCGCGTACTTCTCGGCACGGGCACTCGCAAAAGACGCCGCGACGAATCTGAACGTCAGGTGGGATGGACGCACCTACGTCCTGGAGCTGAAGGAATCCGCAGCTCCGTGCCTCTCCGTTATCTTTCAGCCTCGTGACGAGAAGGCGGCGATTCAGCGACCGCTAACACCAGCGCGCTTACTGGGGTTGCTCGACAAAGCGAAGGCGTTCCCGCTGCTCAAAGAGCGCTATCCTGACGCTGTGGCAGGGGTCGATTTCCGCGACGGATCGAAGCAATCCTCTGTGACGGACTGTGGTGACTACGAAGTGCGGGTTAACGAGGCGTACCGATTCGATCTCGAAGACACTCTCATCTTCCGTTTGACGCTCCGAAACAAGACGGCCAAGGCGATCCAATATGCGCCCGAGCGCGTGCAGCTTAAGGCGGGGACGCACACGCTCTTCCCCTCGGTGGCTCAGCTGGATGGCTCGGTGCCGGCGCATGGGACCAGCGAAGGCTACATAGCGTTTACCGCGTCACCAGACGGTGAGCGGAATGATTTGTCGCTCAAGAATGACTTTACCTTCCTGCTGGACCGCACGCCAGCAAGTGACGACGACCTGCCAAAGAACGACGAGGAGGGCTTCAAGAAATGAGCCCCCGCAAGTTCCTCAATTTCCTGCGCTCCAGGACGGGCCTGTTGATCCTTTTCCTGCTCGCGATGTGTGTGGCGTTAATCCTCCTCAACAGTCGCAATGCCACCGGGGAGGGCGACAACAAACTTAGCGGCAAACCGGCGACGGAAAACGCGACCCAGGCCAAGAAGCCGCAGCTCTTGGAACGTATTACGCGCGAGATGATCCCGTTCCGGCCTCCGACAGCGGAGGACAAGACTCGCACCGATGCTTCAGTCGCGCCGAAGAAGTCCGAGACCGCTGCACCGACCCTACCGCCGATTTCCATCTTTGCGGAGACACCGTCGAACGAACGGAAGCAGAAAAAGTTCAGTGAGGATTTCGCACCGTTCGGCCGCCTGATTCCGTGCGAACTAATCGTGACGGTCGACTCGTCTTCGATCAATACGCCGGTTATCGGACTTGTCACCGACGATGTGTATCATCACGGACATGTGATCGTCCCGGCTGGCACCGAAGTTCACGGAACGGCCCAGGTCGATCATACCCGCGAGCGGATCGCGAGCGATGGCCGGTGGAACCTCGTATGGCAATCCGGAGAGGAGTTGCGCATCAATGGACTCGCGCTCGACCGAGAGCAGGATGCAAATGGAGCAGGCTGGGAGATAACTGATGGCAGCGCTGGTCTCCGCGGGCGACTGATTAAGACGGACAACCTTGCCGAGATCAAGATGTTTGCCGCGACACTGCTGAGCGGCGCTGCCTCTGCGTTCACGGAAACGCGGACGACCGCATTTGGGTCAGTCCTTTCGCCGTCGCTCACGAACGTCCCGCTTTTGGGCGCACAGAGCGTTCTCGACCGGTACGCCAACCAGATCGAGCAGAGTATCGAGCGCGACGGTTTCTACGTTCGCGTCCCAGCAGGGAAGCAGTTCTACCTCTACGTCACACAAACGCTGGATCGCGCGGACGCAAAGATCGGGGGTGAATCCGTAGCGGCTACGCCTCAGCCGGTTGGTTCGGAAGCGAGCGCAGCGGCGGCTTCATCTTCCCAGCAGCCCAGTTCTTTCACCTCTCTCCTTCCGCTCTCATCAAAATCAATTCAGCCCAATCCATGAAACGTCTCGCCCTCATCTTACCCGTTACCTTCCTCGCCGCTTGCGCGAGTTCGACGCCAAAGCACGTTGTCATTGTTCCCGCCGTCGCGGCTGGGCGCACTATCGCGGATTCAACGAACGTTCGCCGAGCGGAAGCGGTTAGCGAATACCGCTTCGGCCGTTACGTAGATCCGGGAGACCGGTTGGTGATGCACGAAGCCCATCCGGTTTACCGCGTCGAGCAGACCGCCGGCTGGAACTTGCGCCCGGAGAGCACGAGTTCACCCAAGCGAGCACAGGCGATTCCGACAGTCGCCGCGGCGATGCCCGACGATGCGGTGGTCGCAGAGATCAATAAGCAGAAAGCGACTACGAAGGTATTCACTGAGGAAGCGGCAACGCTGAATCAACACCTGGCGGGACTCACCGACGCGGTCAACCAGACGAAGCAGATCGCTCAGCAACAGTTGCTCCAGCAGCGGGACATCGCTGCGCTGAAAAGCCGCTTGGATGAAGTCGAAGCAGAGCGGGCCGGCAAGACCGCTCCCTCGACCGCCAAGAGCCCGGCAGGGCAGGAGGAGAATTGGTAATCGGCATTAGCATTCTAAGAGCAACCTTATGTCATATTCGCAACCAGCCCTCGTCGAAGTATCACCCGACACCGTCACGCGGTATGTTGAAGCGGACCAAGAACTACAGCTTCGCCTCGGCAAATCGCCGGGGCCTGAATTTCTCATGTCCCTCGCTGTCGAGCGAGAGGACCCCATGAATCTGATCGATGTTTTCTGCGCGGCCATCGTTCGGAGCCTTCGCGACAACCTCGCTTAACCACACCATGACTATGATCAAAGGAAAACCACAAGACCAATCATCGGCTAGCGATAGCAATGCTCCGCAGTTCCGCGAGAATCCGGATATTAACGCCAAGATCGATAACTTCATCAAGGCGAATCCGAAGCGCTGGGAGTACATCCAGGCAATGTCACAGGAGCGCATGGCGCGGACCATCGTCTTTCAGGACGTGCAGAAGCAGGAGCGAACGGAGCGCATCCGCAGCGGAGTTTTGAAGAAGCTCGAAGAGAACCCAGAGCTCAAGAAGGCGTATCAGACGCTCGTGAAGAACCTGCCGGAGGATCAGCAGGAGAAGATGATGGCGAACCTCGCGATGCGCACGCAGCGGACGGTCACCCGGGGAGAAAGCCAGGAGGGCAAACGATCCGCGTTGCGGGTTTGACCTTGTCTGTTCCCCGATACTCGCAGTGCGGTAGGTCGTGGATATGCTCAACACGCATCGTCGTGACGGTTACACTACGTCGTCTTTCGACGTTGGCGCGATCAAGGCACAAAAGGAAACCTTGCGCGCACAGGGATACCCGGTGGCCTCGGTGTTTGAATTTGTTGATCGCTTTCTAAACCTCGATAGGTTTGGGCACCTTCGTGGCCGGGACAACACGTTCCTGGTCGCGCCGTCTACGAGTCGAACGAATCTCATTCCTCTCGTTTTCGCACAGAAACTCGCCACAAGATTTGGGGGAAGTGTCGTGAACGGTTGGGCCACGCCCCTGTCGACGACGAAGGCCGCCAAAAAGGGAGGCATCGGAAAAATTCGGGAACCTGTTCGCTTTGCGGAAGATCCTGAGGCGCTATCGGCCCTAAAAAAGACGCCCGGTCGTAACTTGGTGCTCGTTGACGACGTGGTGACTACTGGCGAGACTGCTGATGCCTTACGAGATTCGCTCGATCGCCACGGCCTGCACCTCAATGAAGTCGCCTCGCTCGGCCAGGCCGAAATGCGCAAAGTCACCGAGCGCGATATTGAGCGGCTCGCCGTCAAGCTGGGCGAGCCCTCTTTGCGGGCGGAAGTCGCGATGGTTCTCAGCGGGAAACTAAAACATCGAGCCAACTACATCGAAAGAGAAACCCATGGAAGATACCGATCCGAGATTCGCGATTATTTCCAAAATCAAGCGCGGCGATACAGGAATGGGCTTAGCGCAGTTCAGCCAGGCGGAGAACGAGGCGGCGAAAAGCCTGGTGCAGGAGATTCACGACTACAATCTCGACCTCTGTCCCAAGCCGGAAATCCCCCCGGACATTCTCGTGAAGCTGACTCGATGGACCTCAATCCGCGACAACGAAATGGTTGCAAATCAAATGAGCAAGGGTCGCCGTCTGAATCCGTGATCGCGGTCCCAGGTTTACGCGAGAAGTACCGAAAACGCGGGACGAACGCCCTCGGACGCCCCCCGTCGGCAACTCGCCCCCTCTCGCCAGCCAAGCAATCTGTGGCAGGACCAAGACCCCGCCGCAGCGTGTGATCGGTTGGACCAAGACAGTAACGCTCAGTTGTCTCCGACGATTTGAATAACTGCCCGCCGCCTTCCCGCAGTTTTTCACAATCTCCGCAGCTAGAGCCGGCCCGTTTTGAGCGGGCCTCGCTGCTCCGATTGCCATCGCCAGAACAACTGAGCAGTCAGGCAACGCCTGGAGAGCCCGCGAATCAATGCTGCCTCGACAAACGGCGCTCGAATGGCTCCCCGCAAGCGGAATGAGAGCATCTGAAAACGTGAACTCGCCCCTCGATTGTACTGCTTGCTGTGCGCCGTCAAGGTAGTGCTCCGCTGCGCTATGCCTCCACCTATGACCGTGCTCGCTCGCGTGCGGAGGGTTCTTTATCGGTTCACGTCGAAAATTTCGGTTCTGTCCAAGAGAAGCGCAGTCAATTGAGATGCGAGATGCTCCGAAGCGTTTCCGCGATTTGCACTTTGCGCAATTCCAGTTCGTCGCCGGTCACCGGCCGTCCCTCGGCACGTTCGATGAGGTGATCCAGGAGAGTCTTACGCTTTTCTCCTTTTCGGCAGGCGGCGAGTGTCTTACGGGTCAGCGCTCGTTGTTTCTTGGAGCGACAGTCGGCGGTCATCGAACGGTGTGGGCCGCCTACAAGCAGATCGTAGCGGATCAGGCCGGTGAGATAGGCTGAAAGAGAGTCGTAGCCGAGTTCCTGCCAACGCACATCCGCGACTTGCCAGATGTCCAATGGAAAGGTGACGTGGTGTGGTACGGCGCTCAACGGTGCGGGACGCGCATTGTGCCGGCTTCGATTGGCGGTATCTTGCATTCTACTTACGAGTTGCACCAGCAAACCCTCGCGTTTTTGGCCCGGCCGATAACGCGCTACCAGTTCGCGGTCAACGGCGTCGTGCGCCGCTTGGGTGTCGAACGCTAAGGCAAGCGTCACCTCGTGTTTCGAAGCCATCCGAAGGTCGAAGCAGACCAGGTCAACCGCGTATGGGGTAAATCCCCCATAGCCAAATTCCTTGCAGCGACCCGCCACAGTGGTGGCAAGCAGACCGGGAATCGTGACGCTCTTCCGAACTCCTCGTTTCATCGCCTTTTTTCGGCTATAGCGGTTGAATTCTAATCTTGCTTGAAGCCGGGGTGTTTCGCAAGCCAGATGTCCAGACGCTTCAGCGTGCATTTTCCCAGGGAGAAAGGTGTATCCTTGGCGTTCTTGATTTGAGACATAGCGGTACGTCCCACCCCAGACAGCACGGACAATTCCGCGCTATTAAACTGACGGTGCGGGAATTCCGCTCCCAGGAAGAGTAGTGCGGCGATGGTGGTGGCAGAGCAGAACGCGTCCTGCTCAGCCGCTGGTGGTTCGATGGTGGAGGCTGGTTTCATTATCCGGTTCTTTCTGCCCATCATTTTGCGCCGTCGCAGAACCTTGAGCAACGCTCAGCCAATGGCCACTTCTACAGAGGGGGATTTTCGGCGTTCTTTTTACGCTCTTTTCGTGACCTGAGTCCATCTCTCTGGCACGGCGCTACTTACTCCGGAACGTGTCAAAAAGTTTCGTAGGGCCTATGAGGGCGTCGGCGAACGTCGGAGAACATCGGAGAACGAACGAACGGAGCCGAAACCGAGGTGCAAAAAAGCGGGTGTAAAGCCTTTCGCAACGCGCAACTGCCGGAGCAAATGAGCCGGGGTGAGCGCGGAAGTTATCAACGCGAAAGGAAAGAAAATGACCGCATCCTTGCTCAGAAACCTCGTGACTGAAGCCGTCTCACTCGACCGTGAGATCAACGAAAAGACCGACAGACTGAAAGAACTGAAAGCGATTCTCGCCGCCGAGGCGCGCACCTGCAAAGCCGAACTTGCACCGACCGATGGAGGCGGTTCCCGCTGGATGGCGGAAGGCAGTGACGGCTGCATTGCGCGTGTGAATTTCCCTGCACCGGCGCTCAAAGCGAAGATCGCTGGCGAGGGAAAGACCATCGCGAAGATCAAACAGGTCGCCGGAAGCGTATTCAGCCGGCTGTTCGTCCCGACTCTCAGCTACAAGCCCGTTGAGAACTTCCGGGCTGAAGCCGCAGCCCTGCTGCCGAAGGCCGAAGCGAACAAACTGGTCAAACTCTGCCAAAGCGCTAGCGCGCCTCGAGTGAGCTTTGAGACCACTGAGCGTGCGGCCGTCGGCGCCTAACCCCGGAGGAACGACGATGCTCTACAAGAACAACATCGGTCCCCAAGTGCGCCGCAAACGATACGCGCTGGGCTGGTCGCAATCGACCCTCGCCGCGAAACTCCAGGTGGGGGGCCTCGATATCAGCCGCAGTGGAGTCTCCAAGATCGAGGCGAGGCTTCGGTTCGTAGACGACAAAGACATCATGTTCCTCGCAGAAGTGCTGAAAGTTCCTGTCCAGGAACTGTTCCCTCGCCGCGAGGGTTCCGGCCGTCTCAGCGATTTCATGGAGAAGCTGGAGACGACGCGCTTCTAACCCCTTAAACTCCTGAAAATCAGAAAATCGCGACGGTTGACCCAGAAAGCTTTTCGGCTCCCGAATAGAGGCCCGCAGCAAGCCCTAGAAGTTTAGCTAGCGCCGCCACCCGGTTCGAAGGCAAACGCGAAAAAGGCGGCGACCGCCAGGAACCCGGACGCTACGACATAATTCCAAGCGGGGTTTTTCCTTTAGGAATGTGACCGCAAAGACGATGAAGACGAGCAGCGTAACGACCTCCTGCACGATCTTGAGTTGAAATCCCGTATATCCCGCGCCCGCGCCGATCCGGTTGGCAGGGACCGCGAAGCAGTATTCTACGAAGGCGATGGCCCCAGGAGACGAGTACCGCCTTCCACACCGGCCAAGAATGGCCGTATTTCAGATGGCCGTACTAAGCGAAGGTCATAAAAATGTTCGAGCAGAACAGCAGCAGGATCGTAGGCATAAGAGCAAATTGTGAACCGACGCAGGGTTCGTGTCAGGCAGCCGTAGGCTGATTTTCGTTGAAGGCCCGCGTTTCTGGCATCAGTTTCCAGAAGAATATTAGCGCCGGTAACGCCAGCGCCGCCAGTGACTGGAACCGGGTGTGGCGCGTACAATTCAAGCTGCCGATGGTTGCCTGGAACTTGGCTCGGCAGAGCAGGTTGGAAGGATTGGCAGCCCTCGAGCCCCGGCACATGGAGATGCCCGAGAAACGGTGCTGCAGCTTCGCGAGGGTTGCTCCAGCCGTTCGCCCGGCCTGCTGGATGATTCCCGCCCGGGTGTGGGATGGGACTAAAAAGCGGACAAAAAGCGGACAAATTCTGATCGATCCAGTACCGTGCGAACCGGTGCCAAAGAAAATCATGCACGCGAGGAGGAAGCTGTTTCTCCCTGTAGGTGAGCACTTTACAAGTTGTAAAATGGTTGCGGGGGTGGGATTTGAACCCACGACCTTCAGGTTATGAGCCTGACGAGCTACCAGGCTGCTCCACCCCGCGATTTGATGTTGTCACTATGAGGGGGGCGCCGGCGTTGCGCAAGGACAAAATGCAGGTCCTCGTCAGCTTTTCACGCTGGCTTCCGAGACGGATTTCAGGTTCGCCAGGCCTTTATCGAAATCGCCGCCTATCATCTTGTCCATGCTCAGGAAAATGCCCATGGCCTTGGCCAGGAAGTTTTTTGGGCCCGTCATACTCCAGGTGACCAGCGTCTGATTACCTTCGGGCCGGAAGGTGAACTCCGTGATGTTCTTGGCCGCGAAGGGCTTGAGAAACTCCAGGTTGATGCGGACCCGGTCGTTGGGTTGGCTGGTCAAGATCTCCATGTTGCCTTCGCCGACCTGCTTGTTGCCGGCCCAGTGATAGGTGGCGCCTGTCCCGGCTACGGGACCGCCGTACGTTTTCTGCATGGCCGGGTCCAACTTCTCCCAAGGCGACCATTCGCCCCAACGGTGGAAATCATTGACTTGCGCAAAGACGACCGCCGGCGGGGCTGCAATACTGGCGGTGCGCTCGACCCGGAACTCGGGCGGCTGCAACGCCGCCACGATGATGAAGGCCACCACGGCCAGCACCAGGACCAGAAGAATCTTCTTGAGCATCGCCTGCTTTGATCGCCAAAACCAAGGTTGCTTGTCAAGCCGCCGCGATGAACCAAGTGGCGGGAGACCTCCAGACAATTGACGCGTCCGGCTTTTTTCCGCCTTGTCCTGACCCGGATCGCTCCTAACTTCAGCGGCTTATGAGAATCGTTGTCGCTTATTCCGGCGGGCTGGATACGTCCATCATTTTGAGCTGGCTCAAGGAGACGTACAACGCGGAGATGATCGCGTTCTGCGCCGATGTGGGCCAGCAGGAAGAACTTGACGGCCTCGAAGCCAAGGCGCTCGCGACGGGAGCCTCCCAGTGCCAGGTGGATGATCTGCGGGAAGAGTTCGCGCGCGATTTCATCTTCCCGATCATGCAGGCGGGGGCGATCTACGAAGGGCAATACTATCTCGGCACGAGCATCGCCCGGCCGCTCATCGCCAAGCGCATGGTCGAGATCGCCCACTGCGAGGGAGCCCGGGCTGTCGCCCACGGCGCGACCGGCAAGGGCAACGATCAGGTGCGCTTCGAGCTGGCGGCCGCCGCCTTGGCGCCGGAGATCGAGGTTATCGCACCGTGGCGGCAGGAGCGTTTTCGTAAACAGTTTCCCGGACGCGCGGAAATGATCGCTTTTGCGGAGCAGCATCAGATCCCCGTCACGGCGAGCGCCAAGAAGTCGTACTCGATGGACCGCAACTTACTGCACATCTCGTTTGAAAGTGGGATTCTGGAAGATCCCTGGTACGATGCCAGCGCCCCGGAAGCGCGGGAAATGTACAAGCTCAGCGTCGCGCCCGAAGACGCGCCGGATAGCCCCGAGTACGTACAATTGCGCTTTGAGGCGGGTAATTGCATCGGCATCCAGGAGGCCGGGGCGGCCGACTACGCGAAGATGTCGCCCTTGGAAGTCATGGAGGCGCTTAACCGGTTGGGGGGCAAACACGGGATCGGGCGGGTCGATATGGTGGAGAACCGTTTTGTCGGCATGAAGAGCCGCGGCGTGTACGAGACGCCAGGCGGGGCGATCCTGCATTTTGCGCACCGGCAGATGGAGTCCCTGACGATGGACCGGGAAGTGATGCACCTGCGGGATTCGTTGATCCCGCGCTACAGCACGTTGGTTTATAATGGCTTTTGGTTTGCGCCGGAACGGTTGGCCTTGCAAGCGCTGGTGAGCGAGAGCCAGCAAAACGTCACGGGCGAAGTGCGGCTCAAACTCTACAAGGGCAACATCATCGCCGCCGGCCGGCAGAGTCCCGTGAGTCTATACAACCCGCACATCGCGACCATGGAGGCCGATCCCACGCAGGCGTATAATCAATCGGATGCCAGCGGGTTTATTGCGTTAAATGCGCTACGTTTGAAGGTTGAAGCGCGGGTGCACGGACGTTAAGCGGGAGCACCACGCAATGGGAGCATGATGGACGACTTTCTACAGCGCGGAACGGGGAGCTACCCTGCTCAAAAATGTATTTCCATGCTTGCCGTGAACCCTACGGAATCAAAACCGTAATTGGGATTGGTAAGATAAGCATTGGAGATGTGTTGATCGATGGCGCCTGCGGATATCGATAGGAGCGGGCTCAATTTGCGGCTCAGGCCGAGGCCAAGCAAGTAGGTGAAGCAAAGATCCTGCTGCTGGGCGTAACGAAAACCACGACAATCCGTCCAGCCAATGCCGCCACGCACTTCCAAATAGGGTGACCAAGCGCTGTTTCTGGGCGAGAAATTATACCGGAAGCCGAACAGTGCGCCGGCATAGAAGGTCTCAGGCCCACGAAGAATGGCACTGTAAATCAATCCGCCGCTCGCCTGGACATTTCCCCGCAGCAAACCCGGTCCGCCATCCTCGGTCAGTTGATAACGCGCGGCCAGAATCTGCGAAGCCAATTGGTAGTCAAGGGGATTCTTGTTGTACTGCCCGGCCAGAGCGAAAAAGGGGTTTGGAATCGTTGTGAAGCTGTAAGTAGATTCAATGTCAAGAGACCAAGGGTTGGGACCATTTTCGATGATTGCAGGTGGTGTGGTGACTGGCCGGGATTGCGCCGAAGTGACAAAAGCAAATCCCAGGAGCGCACCGAAGATTGCCAGCACGCGCAACGACTGGACGCAGGGGGTGAGTTCGGAGTTCATGGAGTGGTTGAGGGGAGCCCGCCATAGTACGTGACGAGTCAATATCGCGTATCTGATGGCAGGAAGAAAGTTATTCACAAATCTGCCCGCAAGGTCGATGAGGTAAGCGCAGGTGCAGCCGGGGGCGAGTCAAACATGGAGTCTAGAAGAGAGCCCGGCAGTCGGCGTTGGCTCCAGCGCGATGTCAGGCCACAGCAGACAAAGTGTGGACATCGCGGGACAGAAGCCAGCGACCGTCACGCTGCTTGCGATATACCGTCATGCGATGTCCGGCAAGCTGTGCCGCCTTCCCCCCAGCGCGCGGGGTCACTGACAGTGCGTCCCGGCTCCGCGTGTAGGCGGCCTCGCCGACAACAACGACCTCTTCCAACTCGCTGGTGCAACAGATCTGCATCTGTTGATGGGCGGCCATGAAGTTGGACGAAAATTCCTCCCGCCCGAACGGCGCTTGGCCGGGCGTGAGAAAAACGACATCTTCCGCCACTAAGGTGAGCAGACGAGCCAGGTCACCGGCGTTGACGGCATCAATCCAAATTGAATGCACCGCGCGGATTTCTCGCTCATCAGATGCCATAGCGCGCCTCGTAGCCAACGGAGCCAAAGCTCAGCGACAGGGGCCGGCGAGGCAAGATGAAATCAGCACAAGAGACCCGATGCGAGCCTCTGTTCGTGGAATGCGAATCGACCCGAGCAAAAAAAGACGCCGAGTAGCTCTTCGAGGCGGCACGGCCCACGAGCACCTTGGAACTGTCCGCCGCCTGCCCCCATCCGCTGAAGCGCTGTTAGGCGGCGATCGGTGTCACGGATGCTGAACGACCCGAACATGGTAGTAGTCGGGCAGCACATACGCTAAGACGTCTGTCTCGCCGTTGTAAGTCTCGCGCCAACGGCCCGAGTGCTCCTCTGGCGGATCAAGGGCGGCGATGGTGCCGCGGACTTTGAAGCGACCTCGGTGCTCCAACGAAGTGACAGTGGCGACAATCGTGCCATCAGTGTAGCTGTCGGTGGCCACGCGCACCGGACCCAGACCGCGCATCCTGGGATCGTGGGCAATGCCGCGAGGTAGCGGCGAGGAGGAAAGCAACTCGTGAGAAGCCTCCAAAGAGCACCCACTCAAAGCGAGCATCGCAAGCGTGAGGGTTGTGAGGAGACGGGTCATGTCGCTAGCTACCCTAACGCGGAGGAGAAGCACTCCTCACCACCACGCAACGAAAACCCGTCCGGTAATTGCTCATGCCGGGGGCGTAGCGCAGACGGCTGGCCGGTGTGAAGCCGTCGGCGGGCCCGGTGTCCCAGGCGCCGCCGCGCAGGACCTTGAACGTTTGCTCCGGACCCAACGCGGCGGCTTCGGCAGCCGTATAGGCGACAGGCAGATCCTTGTTGGAATCCTTCCTGCGGATGTCGTTGCCGTACCAGTCCTGACACCATTGCCAAACGTTGCCGAGCACATCGTAGAGGCCGAGCGGAGTAGGGGGCAGCGATCCGACCGGAGCCGTGCCGGTGCGCGCAGTCTGGATCGAAGTCACCGCGTCGGCCAGGGTTGCGCCGACGGAAAACGCGTCCCACTGCGCATCAGTCGGCAGGGCGTAGGCAAGGTCCGCGGGGAGCCGGCCGCCGCGGTGTTCGCGTGCCGTCAGCTTCTCGCAGAAGGCTTCGGCGTCGTCCCAACTCACGCTTTCGACCGGCCGTTGCGGGTCCGGGAAGGCGCTCGGGTTTTCGCCGGTTATCTCCTGGTACTGCTGCTGCGTTACCGGGCGGGTCGCCACCCATTCCGACGTGCCTCCCGGTATGCGCACCATGTCGAAGTAAAAGGACGGTTCAGCCCGGGCCGTGCACGAAAGCATGCTCGCCAAGAAGACGACAGCCCATCTGGCCTGGCGGAACTCTGCGACTCGCGTGGCGGGATGCATCCTAGACAAACTCGCGCGGATGTTGCAGAGCGGCCGTCAGGCGCTGCAAGTATTCCGCGCGCGGAATCTCAATGGCGCCGAAGGTTTTTAGGTGCGGCGTCGTCCATTGAATGTCCAGCAGCGTGTAGCCACGTGCGCGCAAACGCTCCACCAAAAGCACCAGCGCCACCTTGGAAGCATCTGTCACGGTGTGAAACATCGACTCACCGAAGAAAACGCCGCGCAAGGCCACCCCATAGAGACCGCCGGCCATTTCGCCATCGAGCCAGCACTCCAGACTGTGCGCGTAGCCCAGCAGGTGCAGATCGCGATAACTGCGGATGATTTCCTCGCTGATCCAAGTTTCCGTGCGGCGGGCGCAAGCCCGGATGACTCCCTCGAAGTCCCCGTTAATGCGGAGGCCAAAGCGCTTTTTCTTCAAGGTCCGCCGGAGACCATGCGGGATGTGCAAGCCACCGGGTTCCAGCGGGACAATGCCCCGGGGATCGGGCGAAAACCAGCCAATTTGACCATCTTCGAGCGCCATCGGGAACAATCCACGCCGGTAGCCCTCCAGCAGGAGCGGCGCGGAAAGATTGATGGAGTGACGGCGCGACACGGATGATGGAACAAAGCAAACGTCGCACCGCGGCGCGCATCTGCAACGCGCCAAAACGTGGCTCGGCGGCCCGGTGGGGCTGGCGCAAAGCTACTTCGCTGGCGACCCGTTGCCCTGACGCGCGACGAACTCCTCGGCCAGGCGCCTGTAAGCCGCGGCGGCCACGCCGGAGGGATCGTATTCCTGGATGGTTTTGCCGAAGCTGGGCGCTTCCCCGAGGCGGACCGAACGGGGAATAGCGGTCGCGTAGGTCACCGGCTCGAAATGCTTGCGCACTTCGCCCGCCACCTGCTGGCTGAGGTTGGTGCGGGAATCGAACATCGTCATCACAATGCCGCCGATAGCCAGGGTGTGGTTGAGGCCCGAGTCCCGGATGTGTTCGATGAGCTGGACGATCTTCGACAATCCCTCGAGGGCGAAATATTCGCACTGGATCGGGACCAGGAGTTCATCGACGGCGGCCAGCGCGTTGGTCATCAGGATGCCGAGCGATGGTGGGCAATCCAGCACGACAAAATCAAAGGTGGCGTCCGCGACCAGTGGGCCGAGCACCTCGCGCAGCCGCCCGAGATGATTTTCGAGCCGCGCCACCTGGATTTCAGCGCCGGCCAAGTCGAGATCGGCTGGAATCATGAAAAGGTTCTCCAGGCGGGTGGGGAGGATTTGTTCCGTCAGCGGAATTTCGCCGAGCAGCGGCCGGTAGAGGCTGCCGCCCTCGATGCCTTCGAGGCCGAGAGAGCTGGTGGCGTTGGCTTGAGGATCGAGATCGATGAGCAGGACGCTCCATTTCAAGGCCGCCAAGCACGCCGAAAGGTTGACCGCCGTCGTGGTTTTGCCGACTCCGCCTTTCTGGTTGGCGATGGCGATGAGCTTCATGGGTGGGGCGTGGCCAGGCGGCGGCCGGGTGGTGCAAAGATTGGGCGGGAACCCTGGCGTTGACACGCTTTATTTCGGCAGAAAGCGATCCACCTTTGCGCTGAGCCGCTGGGAAGGCCAACTTAGCGGTCCCATGTCGCCGTCCGTCGCCCCGCCCATCCAGATCACGGAGAAACTGCTCATCGCGGCGGGGGGCTGGCAGGCGATCAAGCATGCCCGGGCGTTGCGCGAGACCGATCGGGTCAGCGCGGCCCGATGGACCCCGCCGTTGTTGCAAGGATTGGTGCGGGAAGGGGACCGCGAATACCGCGCCGGGCTGCGGATCCTCAGTCCGTCGAACGTGGAGAATATTTGTACGTGCCGGCCCTCGCGGGAGTTCGGGACCATTTGCGCGCATTCGCTGGCGGTGGGCCTGGCGATCGTCGCGGGCCAACAGCCTGCGCCGGTCCCGCGAGTGGAAAATGGCGGCCGCATGCCCGGGTCCGCTCCCAATCCGCCGGCGGCGCCGGCTCCGGCTCCCGCTCTGCCGTTTCATGCCGATCCCGAAGCGGCGGGCCGTTTGCACGTCGTATTGGCGCCTGATCTGAGCGCGGCTTGGAGCAAGGGCCAACTGCTGGTCGGCCTGGAGCTGGCCAGTGGCGGGAACCGGGCGCTGTTGGCGGCGGCGGAGCCCAAAAATGCTCGCACGGCCAGCCGTGGGCTGATCCCGCCAGATTTCCGCGTCGTGGAAGCAATGGCGAAAATCATCGGCGCCGTGCCGGGCGGGATGTCTTTCCTCTCGCGAGGGCAATTTCTGACTCTATTGGAAGCGTTGACCGGTCACCCTCGCATCATGCTGGGACGTTCCGGCCGCGTGGTGGTGGACGGCACCGTGTTTCGTCCACGCTTGCGGGCGAACTTCCGCGAGGATCAAGCCTTGGAACTGGAAGTCCGCTGGCCGGAAGGCAGCCGCCCCTTGGCGGACGCCGGGCAGGCCTGGTTAGTGCGCCCGGGCGCGAGCCATACCACGCTGCAACCAATTTCCCCGGGTTTGCCCGCGGCCTACCACACGCTGTTCATGGAAAAGGGGTTGCGCCTGCCGGCGGAACAGGCCGCCGCGTTCCTGTCTCTGGAATGGCCGCGCCTGGAAGCATTTTTCGAGCTCCAAGCGGATCTCGAACTGCCGCCAGCCACGCCGGCAGCCGGCCAGGCGCAAACGCCCGCCGCCGTGGCGGCAAGCAGCGTGACACCGGGCGAGCCGCTCTTCAGCCTGCATGTGGAAGGGTCCTTGCATCAGTTGGGCGCCCGCTTGCAAGCGATCTATCCGAATCAACGCATCGTCAAAATCGGCGTGACGCCGGAGCGGGAGATGTTTACCTACGCGCCGCCGGATGGCCCGCGCGGCGCGCTGCACACGCGCAATCCTGTCCTCGAACGCGCGGCCCTGGCGCGGTTGACCAACTGGGGGTTCGCCGGCCCGGACCCGACCGGCCACTACTTCCTTCGCGGCGAGGATTTCATCCTGCGCTTCTTCGCGCTTGGTCTACCGCCGCTGCAAAGCGAACCCGGGTGGAAGGTCACCATCGGCACGCGCTTTGCGGACGCGAGCCGGCAGGTGGAAACGTTGACGCCGGTCATCGGCGTGCGCGGGACAGGCGAGGATTGGTTCGACCTGGAACTCTCCCTGACGGGCAGCAGCGGGGAACGTTACCCAGCCTCCGAGATTCAGCGCTTGCTGCAGATGGGCTCAGGACAAGCCCGCCTGCGCAACGGCAAACTAGCGGTCATCTCGCCGGAGGCGTTGCACGATCTGCAGGAAGTCCTGCGCGACTGCGATCCGGGCCAGCCGCAGCCCGGGGTCTACCGGATGCGCAAATCTCAGGGCGCCTATCTTGACGCCACGTTCGAGCGTTGGGGCGCGGCGGCCGGTCCTTCCTGGGAGAAATGGCGGGCGCGCGAGGGCGGACTCAGCAAGCCGCCCGATCCCATCCTCACGCCCGAACTGCTGGCGCTCTTGCGCCCTTACCAGCTCGACGGGGTGCGTTGGCTGCATCTGCTGGCGGCCAATGGCCTGGGCGGCATCCTGGCGGACGAGATGGGTCTGGGCAAGACGTTGCAGGCTCTGGCGTACCTCTCCGCGCAAAAAGCGGCGGCGGCGGGCGCCAAACCCCCGCTGGCGCCCGCTCTCGTGGTCTGCCCGACCTCGCTGGTGGAGAACTGGCGGCGCGAGGCGCTGCGTTTTACGCCAGAGATTACCACCGTGGCCATCGATGGCCCGTCGCGCGGAGCGCTCCTGGCGCGGCTGGGGGAGGTTGACCTAGCCATCACCTCGTACGCGCTTTTACGCCGGGACCTCGATCATTATTGCACCCGCCAGTTCTCCACGGTCATCCTCGACGAGGCCCATCACATCAAGAATCCCGACTCCCAGGTCGCGCAAGCGGCCTGCGAGTTGCGCAGCGACCATCGCTTCGTCCTGACCGGGACGCCGATGGAGAATTCGGTGCGCGATTTGTGGTCGATCATGCGTTTTGCGCTCCCTGGTTACCTGGGCGTGCGCGACGATTTTCGCGAGCGTTACGAGCAACCGCTCTCCAAGGGCGGCGCGGAGGAAGTGCGGGAACGCCTCAGCCGGCGCTTGCGTCCCGTGTTGTTGCGCCGGCGCAAACGCGATGTGGCCAAGGAACTCCCGGACCGCATCGAACAGACGGCCTTCTGCGACTTGACCCCGGCGCAGAAGAAGGCCTACCAGCAACTACTGGAGCAAAGCCGGCTCAAGCTCGATCACGCGCGCCAGCAGAAGAACGCCGGCCAGGGACGCATGCTGGTGCTGACGGCTCTGCTACGCTTGCGTCAGGCGTGCTGCGACGTGCGTCTGCTCGGTCTGGCCCCGGAGAAAACGGCGTCACCCGCCTCTGGCATTGCCGCGGCTAACCCGACGGTGTTCACCCCGCAGCCGCCGTCGCCTTCGTCGGCGAAGCTCACGTTGCTAGACGAGTTGCTGGAGGAAATCGTCGAGGGCGGGCACCGCGTGCTGATTTTCAGTCAGTTCGTGTCCATGCTGAAGATTCTTTCCGCCCACCTGGATGCGTCGGGGATGAAATACTCCTATTTGGATGGCGGGACCAAGCCGAAGGACCGCACCGCCGCCGTGGAACGCTTTCAGACCGATGAAAGCGTGACCGCGTTCCTGATCAGCGTGAAGGCAGGCGGAGTCGGCCTCAACCTGACCGGCGCGGACACGGTCATCCACTTCGATCCCTGGTGGAACCCGGCGGTCGAGGCGCAGGCGACCGACCGTGCGCACCGCATCGGCCAGACGAAAGTGGTGACGGCTTACCGGCTGATTGCGCGCGGCACGGTGGAAGAGAAGATCTTTGCCCTGCAAAACCGCAAGAAGGAGCTGACCAAAGCCGTGGTGGAGCGCGAAGCGGACGAACCGCTGCTCGAATCGCTCTCCTTCGAAGAGATCGAGAGTCTCCTGGAGTAGCCAGCGCCGCGCAGCGGCTCCAAAGCTGATTGATTAGCGAGGGATAAAGGCCTTATTCTCAATAACTTATCAAACGATGAACACCGCTTGTGAAATTTTTCACAAATAGAACTTGCCAGCACATGCATCCGGTTATTTCATAGGTTTCGAATCCCTTTGCTTTCTTTGTGCGCATCCCGCGTGATCGCCGGGCCCCCGCGGTGATCGAAGCGCAGTCAGGACCATCTGCAAACGGAGTGTCGTCGCCAACTTCAATTTCCTGCCTACCGCCGTCGCCATGTTTTCCTGTGTCGCTCAAATCCCGCTGAACGCGGAACAGCTGCCTGGCTTTGGCCAGTTTTTGAGCAATTCCATTCTGGTCGCGGCCATTGTGCTGGTCCTGATCCTTTGGGCCGCCCGCCGCGCGACCGCGAAGATGGAGTTGGTGCCGACCCGCGGAGATCAAAACATTTTCGAGTCGGTCATCGAGGCGCTTTACTCGATGGTTGAGGGCATCGTCGGCCGTCACATGGTGGCGCGGACTTTCCCGCTGCTGGCCACCCTGTTCATTTTCATTCTGGTCTCGAACTGGTTCGGACTGTTGCCGGGGGTCGGCACAATCGGGTTCAGCACCGGGGAGCGGGGACCGTTGCTCTCCTTGCATGAGCTCGACGCCCCGCTCTTGCGCCCGGCAAACGCCGATCTGAATTTGACCCTGGCGATGGCACTGATCTTTTCCGTCTTCTGGCTCATTTGGAGCTACCAAGAGTTGGGTGCGGGCGGTTTCATCAACCACATTTTCGGCGTCAAAGGGGGGGTGACGGGCGTCTTGAAGTGGGCTCTTCTCCCCATCTTTATTTTCGTCGGGATCATCGAAGTGATCTCGATCGCTTTCCGGCCGGTCTCGCTGTCGCTGCGGTTATTTGGCAACATCTACGCGGGTGAGAACCTGATGCACACGATGTCCAGCTTGGGTGACACCATGCACGCGCCTGCTTTGGTCGCCGCCATCATGCGGGTGGTCATCCCCATTCCTTTCTACTTCCTGGAATTGCTGGTCGGCGTAGTGCAGGCGCTGGTTTTCACGCTGCTTTGTGCCGTTTACATCCAGTTGATGACCTCCCATGAGGGCGATGACCACGGCGAACACGAAACCGCCCATGAGCCCGGGACGCTGCCCGGCGCAAGCCCCACCGCCAAAGCACACTAACCAATTTTCCGGGCGGGACCATCCATGAGAGTGGGCGCCCGGGAGCAACACCAACCAAAAGCCAGCCGAACCCTTAAGAACCCACTATACCTCTATGATGATCGACCTTCTACCCCACGTCCCGCAACTCCTGGCGCAGGTCACTGAGCCCGTCACGACGGCGGTCTCCGCCGGTAAAAGCATTGGACCCACTATCGCCCTGGCCGGAGCCGGACTCGGCGGCGCCTTGGGCGTCGGCATGGTCGGAGCGAAAGCCGCTGAAGCCGTGGGCCGCAATCCGGGCGCTTTCGGCCAGATTCTGACAATCAGCATCATCGGCATGGCGCTGGCGGAAGCCATCGCGATTTACGCGCTGATCGTCTTCTTCCTCTACAAGTAAACCCGTTCCCAAAGCAGATACCGCCGCGGCGTTGACCCTGACGCCGCGGCGGCTCTGTCCCCACCTCTCTCCTTCATGAGCGGAATCTTAACAACCTTCGGCGTCGTGTGGCCCGCGTTCATCGCGCAGGTCATCGCGTTCGGGCTGGTGCTGTTCATTCTGCAGCGTTACGCGTTCGCGCCGATCATCGCGATCCTTGAGGAACGCCGCCGGCGCATCGCCGAAGGCCAGGCCAATGCGGACAAGATCAAGCTGCAACTCGCCGAGTCGGAGCGCAAATATCAGGAGATCTTGGATCGCGCCAACTCCCAGGCCCAGGCGCTGATCAATGAGGCGCGCACCAGCAGCGACGCCCTAGCTCAAAAGCGCCAGGAAGAAGCCGCCGCGGAGGCCGCCCGCATCGTGGCGCGCGCCCACGATGCCACCGTGCAGGAGCACGATCGCGTCCTGGCCGAGGTCAAGCGCGAGTTGGGCCGTCTGGTCATCGAGACGACCTCACGCGTGACCGGCAAAATCCTCACCCCGGAAGACCGGACGCGGTTGGACGAGGAAACGGCCCGGCAACTGGCCAATAATTGACCGTCCCTCCCTTTTAGTTCCCGCCCCGTCAGCATTACCCCATCGCCGCCATGAAAATCACCAAGGAAGCGCGCCAACTTTCGCGCCAGCTTTTCCGCCTCAGCCTGACCGATAACAAACTGGACCGGGCTCGCGTTAACTCCATCGTCCAGACCGTCCTAAAGGAGAAGCCGCGCCATTATCTAGGTGCGCTCGAGGCTTACCAGCGCTTGTTGCGGCTCGAGATCGCGAAGCGCCACGCCGTCATCGAAAGCGCCGCCGCGCTGAGCGACGCGACCAGTTCCGCCATTCTCAATAGCCTGAAGCAGAAGTACGGCGACGATCTCACCACCGAATTCAAAGTGAACCCAGATTTGATCGCCGGCATGCGCATCCGCATCGGCAGTGATGTGCTGGACGGCAGCGTGCGCAGCCGCCTGGCCCGTTTGCAGGAACAGTTTTAAGTCTTAGCCACCTACCTTCGCTCCGCCTACTTCATGAGCACGATCCTAGAAGACATCGAATCCCAAATCGCCGGGGTGCAGACGGCCACCACGCAATCGAACGTTGGCACCGTACGTGAGGTTGGCGACGGCGTCGCCACCATCGAAGGCTTGAGCGACGTCATGCTCAACGAGATGATTGAGTTCCCGAATGGAGTCATCGGGATCGCGTTGAACCTGGAAGAGACCGAGGTGGGCGCGGTGCTGCTCGGCGACTATCAGGAAATTGTGGAAGGCACCGAGGTGCGGACCACGGGCAAGTTGCTCTCTGTACCGGTGGGCAAGGGCCTGCTCGGCCGCGTGGTCAATGTGCTGGGCCAACCCATCGACGGCAAGGGCCCGATCAAGTCCGAAGCGATTTATCCGGTTGAGCATTTAGCGCCAGGCATCATCAAACGCCGCAGTGTCAGCCAGCCGGTGCAGACGGGCATCATGGCCATCGACGCCATGATCCCAATTGGCCGGGGCCAACGCGAGTTGATCATCGGCGACCGTGCGACCGGCAAGACAACGGTCGCGCTGGATACGATTATCAGCCAGGCGCGCATTAACATTGCTTCGGAAAAGGCCGGCGATAAGACGTTCCGGCCACTCTATTCCATCTACGTCGCGGTAGGGCAAAAGAACGCGAATATCGCTCGCGCCGTGGCGATTCTGGAAGCTGCCGGCGCCATGCCGTACACGACGATCGTCTCGGCCCCGGCCTCGGAGACAGCGGCGAATCAATACCTGGCGCCATTCGCGGGCGCGGCCATGGGCGAGTGGTACATGGATAACGGCATGGACGCGTTGATCGTCTTCGACGATCTGAGCAAGCACGCCGTGGCTTACCGGCAGGTTTCGCTCGTGCTCAAGCGGCCTTCCGGCCGCGAAGCGTACCCGGGCGATGTCTTCTATCTCCATTCCCGGCTGCTGGAACGTTCGGCGCGCGTCAGTGAAGAATACGGCGGCGGTTCCTTGACCGCCTTGCCGATCATCGAGACGCAAGCGGGTGACGTTTCGGCCTATATCCCGACGAATGTGATCTCGATTACGGACGGCCAGATTTACCTGGAAACAGACCTTTTCTACCAAGGCGTGCGGCCGGCTATTTCGGTCGGACTTTCGGTCAGCCGCGTCGGTTCGGCCGCGCAGATCAAGGCCATCAAGCAAGTGGCCGGCAAGATCAAACTGGACTTGGCGCAGTTCCGCGAGTTGGCGGCTTTCTCCCAGTTCGGCTCGGACCTGGATGCGCAAACCAAGGCGCGCCTGGATCGCGGTCAGCGGATCGTGGAGTTGTTCAAGCAGAATCAATACAGCCCGATCCCCGTGGAAGAGCAGGTGGCGGTGCTTTGGACCATGCAGAACGGTTTTCTGGATGACGTGCCGGTCGAAAAGGTCAAGCAGTTCCAGACGAAGCTGCAGGAATATCTCAATACCCGCAAGGCGTCGGTCCTGGCGGCGATTCGCGACAAGAAAGCGATCGACAAAGATATTGAAGGATTGCTCAAGGACGCCGTGACGGAGTTCAAGCAGACCTTTCGTTAAAGTCCTGGTTCGTTCAGTTCTAACTCCACCACTCCCTTGGCTAATACCCGCGAGATTCGCCGGCGCATCAAGTCGGTCAAGAATACCCAGCAGATTACCAAAGCCATGCAGATGGTGGCGGCGTCGAAGATGCGCCGTGCCCAGCAAGCGGCGGTGGCGGGCCGGGAATATGCCAGTCTGCTCAATCGCGTGCTGGTTTCCCTGCGTGAGCGGGTGGACAGCAGCAGCCATGAGCTCCTGGCGGAGCGGACGGGCAAGCGCGAGCTGATTCTCCTCATCAGCACGGACAAGGGCCTCTGCGGCGCCTTGAATGGAAATCTTTTCCGCGAGACCAGCCGGCTGGATCCTGCCTCAACTGCTTTCGAGGTGACGGGCCGCAAGGGCGTACAATATGTCGCGCGGACCAAGCGTGAACTGCTGGCTGACTTTGCTCTCAAGGACAATCCGACCCTGGCCGAGACCCGGCAATTGTCCAAGTTCGCCCTCGAACAGTTTGTTTCCGGCAAAGTAGATAAGGTCAGTGTCGCCTACACTCGCTTTATCAACACGTTGACCCAGAAACCGACCATCCAGACTTTGTTGCCCATCAGTCCGGCAGCGGTGGGCGCCAATGGCGGCACCGTTGGCACGGTGACGGAGGAGACCATTGCCAAGTATCCCGCCGCCGATCCTAAGAATCGCTTCGGTTATATCTTCGCGCCGGGTCCGGCGGAAGTGCTGGACGCGATCCTGCCAGAGTACGTGCATTTTCAGGTTTTTCAGATGGTGCTGGATTCACGCGCCAGCGAGCACAGCGCCCGCATGGTGGCGATGAAGAATGCAACCGATAACGCCAAGCAGATCATTAAGGACTTGACCCTGGAGTACAATAAAGTCCGCCAGGCCGCAATCACCACCGAATTGCTCGAAATCACCACCGCGCAAATGGCGATGGGTTAAGTCCGCCGCCGCCTTTCAACGTCATCAGCTACTAAGCCCCTTTCGCCTACCCCTTATGGAAGAAGCCACTGCCAACTCGACCGGCAAAGTCATTCAAGTCATCGGCCCGGTGCTCGATGTCGATTTCTCGAAGACCCGTCTGCCGAAGATCTATGACGCCTTGACGATGGATTACAAGATTGGCGAGGTGGACACGCATTTGACCCTGGAGGTGCAACAGCATCTGGGTGAGGGAATTGTGCGCGCGATTGCCATGAGTTCCACCGAAGGACTGAAGCGGGGCATGGACGTGACGAACACGCATGAACCCATCTCTGTGCCGGTAGGCGAGGGGGTGCTCGGACGGGTGTTCAACGTCACGGGCGACCCAGTGGATAACCGGGGCCCGGTCAAGGCGGACAAGCGCTATTCGATTCACCGCAAGGCGCCCGCGTTGATCGATCAGGATACCAAGGCGCAGGTCCTGGAGACCGGCATCAAGGTCATCGATCTGATCTGCCCGTTTACCAAGGGTGGCAAGGTCGGCGCGTTCGGTGGCGCGGGCGTGGGCAAGACGGTCATCATCATGGAGTTGATCAATAACATCGCCAAGGTACACGGCGGTTATTCGGTTTTTGCCGGCGTAGGCGAGCGGACGCGCGAAGGCAACGATCTCTACCATGAAATGAGTGAGTCGAAGGTCATCGACCAGGAAGACCTGTCGAAGTCGAAGGTGGCGCTCGTTTACGGCCAGATGAACGAGCCTCCCGGCGCGCGTTTGCGCGTGGCGCTTTCGGCGCTCTCCATGGCCGAGTACTTCCGCGATGAAAAGAACCAGGACGTGCTGCTGTTCATCGACAACATTTTCCGTTTTTCGCAAGCGGGGGCCGAAGTGAGCGCGTTGCTGGGCCGCACGCCGTCCGCGGTCGGATACCAGCCGACGCTGGCGGCCGAGATGGGTGATTTGCAGGAGCGCATTACTTCGACGACCAAGGGCTCGATCACGAGTTTCCAGGCGGTTTACGTGCCGGCGGACGATTTGACCGATCCGGCTCCGGCCAACACGTTCGCGCACCTGGATTCGACCATCGTGCTGGAGCGTTCCATCGCCGAGTTGGGCATTTATCCGGCGGTCGATCCGCTGGCATCCACTTCCAAGGCGCTGGCGGCGGATGTCGTGGGCGAGGAACATTACCAGGTGGCGCGCGGCGTGCAGCGCGTGCTGCAAAAGTACAAGGATTTGCAGGATATCATCGCCATTCTCGGCATGGATGAGTTGTCGCCCGAGGATAAGCAGGTGGTTTTCCGCGCGCGGAAGATTCAGCGCTTCCTCAGCCAGCCCTTTACGGTGGCCGAAATCTTTACCGGGACCAAGGGCGAGCAAGTGCCGCTCAAGGAGACGATTCGCGGCTTTAAGGAAATTCTGGAAGGCAAACACGACGACGTGCCGGAGACGAATTTCTACATGAAGGGCGGCATCGAGATGATCAAGGAATGATTGGGCCGATTGCCGCCTTAGCCTAAGTCCTTCAGCAACCCTTCGCCATGCCGACACTCCGCCTCGAAATCGTCACGCCGGAAGCGAAAACATATTCGGAGGACGTGGATATGGTCACCATGCCGGGGGCGGATGGAGAGCTGGGTATCCTGCCTTTGCACACTCCCTTGATGGCGTTGCTCAAGCCCGGCGAGTTGCGCATCCGGCGCGGGAGTCAGGAGACTTTCCTGGCGACAGGGACCGGTTTCGCGGAGGTGCTGCCGGATCGCGTCTCGATCCTGACCGATATGGCGGTTGATGAAAAGGCGATCGATGAGTCTGCGGCGCAGGCTGCCATCGAGCGGGCCCAGGTGGCGATCAAGGAAGCGCAGAACGGGTCCGAGGAACAGGCGATGGCCGAAGCCACGCTGGCGCGCATGGCGGCGCAGTTGCATCTGAAGAGAAAACGCCAGGGCGGCAAGTAGACTCAGCCCTGCCTATTTCGGCTTGGCGGTCGCTGCGGTAACTGGCATATCCTGCCAGCTTTGCAGGAGAGAAAAGCCGGCTTCGTGGACCTGGTCGAAGGCTGTTTTCGGGGCGATGGACGAGAGCCGGATTTGTTGCCTGGCGTCCAGGTTGACGAAGAGGACACTGCGCGTGTAGAGCTGACCGTAGAGCGAGTATTCCATGGTGAACTCGTGGTCGGTCCAATGGAAGATGGGCAACGGGTTCGTCTTTTCCCCGCTCAGCCGGATGTTGATTGCGCCTGGCGGAATCTCGGCGAGCACCGCCTTGCGGTAAGTGTCGAGGCCTTTGTCGTCAAAGGCGGTCGCCGGAGTCTGGGCTGAAGGCTCCAGGCGCAGCGTACTGCCGGTGACCGCGGGCAAGGTGAGCGTTAAAGCCGCCGGTGTCCCGGTGGCGAGCCAGAGAGGCGGCACCCGGATGCCGATGTTCGTCCGCGGGTCCCGGGAGAAATAAGACTGGTCGTGGGTGAACCCATCCTCTTCTACCTTGAGCGTACTCAAGGTGAAATCGAACGCCAGGCAACTGCGGGCGAAGCACAGGACGCCGCCGAGCGCCAGCAGGTGAGGCCAGAGGCCGGGAAGCTTGATCATCGGTAAGACACAATCGAGGCGTCCTTGACCCACGCCGCGGATGGAGCCTAGGCGTTACTCTCGCGCACCCAACGGCCGCGAGTGTAGGTGGTGGAGCGCAAGTTGCCGGGTGGCGGCGAAGTCAGGAAGGAATTATCGAAGTACCAGCGGCGGTTGGGCGGCGAGTAGACGTTGGCTTTTCCGTAAGTGCCCGTGAAATGCTTGCTGGCGTAAAGCTCCGCCATCGAGCCGTGATAAGTAAAATTGTCATTGGACCAATCCTCCAGAAAACGCGGGAAGTTATGCGCGCCGCCGCTGGCGGCGGTGGCCGTGGTCAGCACCTGGCCGGAAACCAGGGCGGCATTGAAAGTGGTCGGCGCGGCGTTACGCGTGGCAATAGCCAGGGACGAGTTCGAGTCGAGCCAACTATTCGAGAGCATCATAACCGCGTCGCCGACCACGGCGGCGGGTTTCGTTGTATAGCCCGCCACGGTGTACTGCGTGGGGTCGCCCGCGGTGTTGGCCACAGGCTGAGCATTCAAGTTGATGGCGCCGGTACCAGAATCGGGATTGTAGGTGGTACCCGTGTTGTAATCCCCCTGCACGTAAACGGCGCCGTCTGTGACTACCGTCAGCCCCACGTTCGGCAGGACGCCGCCCTTCTTCAGGCGGATGGCATCGGAGTTCCCACTCTCGCCATTGGCATTCATGTTCGTGACATCTTGGATATAAACCACTCCATTGTAAGCGGAGTAACTGTTCAGAATGGGTGTTAGCACGGACATGTCGACCGTGTCCGCATTGACGGCGTGCCCTTCCCGGAAATCGTAGATATTGCCGACTCCGGTATCCGGGGTGATGGCACCCGCGATCTTATCGGCCAGGGTCGGAGGCTGCGGACCGGTAGCGAAAGGGATCTGAGTGCTATTCTCGGCGTTGCTAGTCGAGGCTGTATAAACCGTCACCGGATGCGTGGCGTTGTTGCGGTTGATGAAGATGCGTAGGCCGGCGCTATTATAAAGCCGATGGGTTTGGTAGGTGGCGGGATCCGGGACCGAGGCGTTGGCGTTGGGATCCGACTGGCTGTTGGGCACGGGGCGTTCGATGATTTCGTGCGTGCCGGAGGCATTCGCATTATTGGGATCGATGGCCAGCGTGCTGGAAATGCCCAGGGGATCAAGGGAAGCCACGTTGGACAGCTGGGAGTTGCGGGAGTTCGTGTAGACCGGATTCAAAAAATTGGACCAATTGCCGGACTCCTGGTTATACAAGGTCTGGGTGACACCTTCCGCGTAGCCCGTGCTGGCATAGTAAGCGTTAGCCGGGTGGGTGGTGGAAGGATCGAACGTGGTAGTCGAGCCGTGGTAAGAGACATTGGAACTGAAAGTCAAGCCGCCGCCGGAGCCCGCGACCGCGTACAGGTTCGAGTTGGTATGGACCAAGCCATACAAAGTCATGTTCGGGCCGGGATGCAGCTCGAGGTCATCCTGGAAAAAGAGCATGGCCTGAAAGAGCGAGGAATCCGTTTGCTGGAAGTAGCGGGAAACCGTGTACGTGCGGGATGTGTCCGGCGTATTCGTCGCCCGATTGAGCCATTTGCAGACCGTCGCGCGGGCGCGATAGGTGTAACTGGTGCCGGTCCAGCCGGGGACTGAAGTCGGGCTGGCGGACCAGGTGGAGGTCGTCTGCCCGGCACTGAGCACGTTATCGGACCGGTCCACCGCTACGATGGTCAGCGCGGTCACCACAAAATTGCTGCTGGTTGTAACCGCCTTCAGGTTGGATAAGAGGGGGTTGATCAGGGAAGAGAAATTGGCCGATGAGGTGTAGTTGTTAATCGGGAGCGACTGATTGGTCACCATATAGTCTTTCCAGGCGACAAAGGCAGCCTCCAGGGCGCCCTCTGCCATGCCTTGTTCGGCGGTCAGATCCTGACTGCGGGAAGATGCAATCCCGGTGTTGGCCGTGTAGTCGAAAGCCACCCCGAGAATGGTGGTCAGAAGCGCGATAATGAAAACGCTGAGGACCAGCGTGCTGGCTTGCTCGGGAGAGCGGGGGGATAAGTGCATAAGGCTACGAGCGGGGTGGTTGGCCAGAGGAGCGGTCCTCTAATCCATCCGGTACTTCATGCTCATGTTGGGGTTGCTGCGGATAAAGGTATTGAACTCGCTCGAGACGTTGATGGTGCCGGTCGCGATATTGCGATCGGCCACGGCATGCGCGTAGTCGACGGCGCGAATCGGGAGATTGACGGCGAGAGTAGAGAAATTGCCGCGGCCGCCGTAGAAATTGAACGGTTGCACCGTGGCGTTCGTATTCGTGTCGATCTCCTGGGGTGTCGGGTCCAGGTCATGAATCAGAATAGTGGGCGTGGCCAGGTTGGCGGTATTCTGCACGTAACGCAATTGGCGCTCGACGGCGGTGCCGGCGGAGTTGTTCACGGTGTAGGCCATGTAGGCAGTCTCGTGAAACAGGTAAACGGATTGGTCGCCGGGCGGGTACGGGGCAGACGGCAAAGGAGTATTGGTTTGATCGACCCAGACCGTGAACTTCACGCCCGCGGAATTACTGGACGTCAACGAGACCTTGGTAATCCTCCGGCCAGGTTTGGTGTAGGTAACCCCATTGGTCGTGATCGTCTCCAGCATGGCGGCCGAGGAGGGCGCGGGAGACATAATCAGCAGGCGATCGCCGACGGACGGCAGAGGCGCGCTTTGGTCGCCGGTGCCGGTCGTATAATGGCCGACCAGGTTGATGCCTGAGGCCGGGTTGGTGATGGGCGAGTTATCCTGGTTGGTGCTCGGCATGTTATAAGCCGGGCCGAAATTGACGTAGACGAGGATCGCCTGGGCGGAGACGGCCGCCGAGTTCATCGGGGTGAGCGTGGCCGTAGAGCCCGAGCCGCTGTAAGTAGCAAGCACGGGCGGTTCGATGGCCATGTCGATATCGCGCTTGAGCGTCTGCATGCTGTAGCGCAGCGAGTTATTCGACTTATTGATGGAGAAATTGCGCGCGTAGAGATTCATCTCTGAGACAAGGAACGGATAGGCGATGGACATGCCGATGGCGCTGATGGCGACGGCAATCATCATCTCGGTCAGCGTAAAGGCGGCCGGGGCAAGGCGGCGCCGGCGCCGGAGCAACGACTGGGGCAGGGGCAGGAAGCTCACGTGGCGGATTTGAAGGTGAGGATCTTGAAGGTGTAGATCTGCCCGCGATAGGTGTAGCGCAGCATGTATTGCACACCCATGACATCGGTGGCGTTGGTCAAGCCCAACATCGTGCCGACCGGTTGCACGAGGGTGTAGAGATCGCCGCTAACCGTGGCGGTGGCGGTGGTATTGCGTTGTACGATCAAGGGAATCCCCGGATTACTCAGCACGCCGTCGCCGATGCCGTCACCGTCCAGGTCCGTGCCCAGGGCCGTCGCCGGGGGAACCGTGTTTTGAATCAAAAGCGCGTCAACGTAGTTCTCGAGGATGGTGCGAGCAGCCTCGGCATTGCGGTTGCGGGCGGCGCGATCATTAAAGCTCATCAGACCGTAGATGGAACCGACGGCGAAGAGGGACAAAATCGCCATGGCGACCACCGCCTCCACGATGGTAAACGCGCCGCGATCAGCGTATTGTCGCGCCCCGATCCGGGGAACGGGCGGGAAGTTGATAGCGGCAGGCATGAGGCGAACGGATGGGTGAGATGCTTCAAAGCACAACACGTACCCGTGGCCCCACTTAGAAGAGTACCAGTGTAAAATTCCGCCGGAACGGCATGCGTGCGAATGCCAACTTTCTCAGGCCTGAGAATAAGGCTATCAGACCGCCGTCCAAAGGCGTGAAGACGGCGCTTGGCGAAGGAATCTCAAGTTGCGCCCAACTTGTATTCCAGCCCGTCGATCAAGGCCAGCCAGCTGGCTTCGATGATGTTGCCGCTGACGCCGACAGTGCTCCAGGCCCGATGACGATCGCTGCTGACAATCAATACGCGCGTGCGCGCCGCGGTGGCTTGATGGCTGTCGATGATGCGGACCTTGTAATCCTCGAGAGCAATACCATCGATTTCCGGATAGAAAGGCCGCAAGGCCTTGCGCAAGGCGGCGTCCAGGGCGTTCACCGGACCATCGCCTTCGGCGACCGTGTACTCCGGGGTGTCGCCAACGCGCAACTTCACCGTTGCCTCGCACATCTCGTACAGGCGATTACCCGTCCGATGGTAATTGCAATGATACTCTTCGAGCGTAAATAAGGGTTGATAGCGGCCCAGGTGCCGGCGGACGAGCAATTCGAAGCTCGCTTCCGCCGCTTCGAATTCATAGCCCTCGTTTTCGAGTCTTTTGACATCCGCCAGGATGGCAGCAACCTCCGGGCTGCCCTTGGCGAGGTCGAGTCCCAGGCCATGCATCTTGGCGAGCACGTTGCTCTGACCGGAGAGTTCGGACACCAGGATGTGCTGGCGATTGCCCACGGCTGCCGGGTCCATGTGTTCGTAGCTCCGCGCCACCTTTTGCACGGCGTGGACGTGGATGCCGCCTTTGTGGCTAAAGGCCGTGGAGCCGATGAAGGGCGCCCGGACATCGTGCGGACAGTTGGCGAGTTCGTCGACGAAGAAGGAGAGTTCCGTCAAGCCGCTCAAGTCCGGCGCCACGGTGAGGCCCATTTTTAACTGAAGGCACGGGATCAAGGTGGTCAGGTTGCAATTGCCCGTCCGTTCGCCGTAGCCGTTGATGGTGCCCTGCACCTGCACGGCGCCCGTGCGGACGGCAGCCAGCGCGTTGGCGACCCCGAGCCCGCAGTCGTTATGGGTGTGAATACCCAACCGCGACGGCGCCACGTGATTCGAGGCGGCGCTAAAGATGGCGGCGATCTCGTCCGGCAGGCAGCCACCATTCGTATCACAGAGCACGATCAGATCGGCGCCGCCGGCCTGGGCGGCCTGCAACGTGGCCAGGGCGTGTTCCGGATCGGCCTTGTAGCCGTCAAAAAAGTGCTCGGCGTCATAAATCACCTCGCGGCCATGCGACTTCAAATGGCGGACGGTGTCCGTGATCATGGCGCGATTCTCCGCCGGCTCGATCCCGAGGATCTCCGTGACATGAAGCCGCCAGCTTTTGCCAAAAATGGTAACCACCGGGGTTTGCGCCTCCAGCAGTAGGGCAATCTGCGGGTCTTTCTCGACCGCGGTATGGGCGCGGCGCGTGCTGCCGAACGCCGCCAGCCTGGCGTGTTTGAACCGGTGCTGGCGGGCGGCCTCAAAGAAAGCCGCGTCCTTGGGATTGGAGCCGGGCCAGCCGCCCTCGATGTAGTGGACGCCGAACTCGTCGAGCTTTTCAGCGATGCGCATCTTATCGAGGACGCTAAACGAAATGCCTTCGCCCTGCGTACCGTCGCGCAACGTGGTGTCGTAGATGGTCGGGGGAGGATTGTGCACGGAGAAACCCGCTTGGAGGGGCTCACACTTATAAAGCACCACGCCGGAAAGCCAAGTCCCCCGTGTTGACTCGCCGCATCCAGCCCCCTACTGCTTAGCCCCTATGCTCCTGTTGCCGGCAATCGATTTGATGGATGGGGAAGTGGTGCGCCTGCGCCGTGGCGATGCCGCGCAAAAAACGGTTTATTCGGCCGATCCCGCCGCCCTGGCGCGGCGCTGGCAGGAGGAAGGCGGTGATTATCTCCATGTCGTCGATTTGGATGCCGCCTTCTCGGGTCGGGCGGGCGCCGGGAACCGGGCGGCTCTGCGCGCCATTCTGGAGGCGATCACCATTCCCTGCGAACTCGGCGGCGGGATGCGTGACGAAGCCGGCATCCGCGCCGCCCTCGATCTGGGGGTTGCCCGGGTGGTCATCGGGACGCGCGCGGCGGAATCCATGGCCTTTGTGGAGCAGATGGTGGCGATCTTCGGCTCGGAACGCATCGTGGTCGGCATCGATGCCAGGGGTGGGGAGGTCGCGGTGCAAGGCTGGACACAATCCAGCGGCCGCCCGGCGCTCGAAGTGGCCCGGGAAGCGGAGCGGGCCGGCGCCGGCGCCATCATTTACACGGATATCGCCACGGACGGGATGTTGCAGGGGCCGAATTTCGCCGAACTGGCGGCGTTGCTCGGGGAATTGGCTTGCCCGCTCATCGCCAGCGGGGGGGTTACTTACGTGGCGGACGTCCGTCGCCTGGCCAGTTGGCCGGACCTGCATGGGGTGATTATCGGGCGAGCCCTTTATGAGGGAAGTCTAAGCTTGGCCGATTGCGCGATTACAAGATAGATTTCGCCACATCATGAGTACCAGCCCCCATTCCTGGCGCCTGCGGGCAGCCAGTCCCGCCCAACGCGTTTTCAGCCAAGTCAGTTTGCCCCGCGGAGGGGTAGTGGTTCTGGCCGTGGGAATGGCGCTGGCTAGTTTCGCCGGTTGCAGCAAACCACCGGAGCCGCCGCCGCCCACCCCGCCGCCGCAGCCCACGCCGGTCCGTACGCCCAAACCTACGCCGACACCCACGCCCACTCCGACCCCTCCGCCGACTCCGACTCCGAAGCCGACGCCCACCCCGATCGTGAAGCACTATGCGCCGGATGGCGTTTACTTCGTCACGGAGGATATCAGCGTGCGTTTGCCCGCCGGCGTGCTGGGAGTTGTCGCCGGTACCCGCGTCCAACGCGTGGCGGATAAGGGCGGCGACACGATCCAGGTGACCGACGGCCACGATAACTTCGAGGTCAAACGCAGTCAGGTCACCAACGAGATCGAGGCGGCGACTCTTTTGCAGCGGAACGCCGCCGCCGCGCAAGCGGCGAGCGACCAGTTTCAGCAGCAGAGTGACGCCTTGCTGCAGAAGCAGCAGCGCGATTACCTCGAGTTCCTGCGCACCCATCCGCTTTCGGCGCCGACCCCGACACCGACGCCCGGAGTGCGTTAGGTCGGTGGCGCCAAAACGGCGGCCTGCAGGCGCTCAAGAAAGGGCCGCTGCGCGGCGCTGATTTTTTCGGCGGCCTGCTCCAGAGTGAAGAATTCGGCCCGGTCGACTTCCGGGTAGGTCTGCTGTCGACCGGATTTGGGCGGCCATTCCACCGAGAAGACGCTGGTGCAAGTGAGCGGCGGCAGTTCGGGTGTGGCCAAGGCAAAGGCCCAGGCATGCACGGTCTTGCCGCTCTTCATACGGCTGGAGGCCAGCGGGAGAAAGGCGGCGTTGGCGTCGGGCGCCCAGCCAAGTTCCTCCCAGAATTCCCGCCGCGCAGCCGCCAGCAAGTCTTCTCCCGCCTCGACGATGCCTTTTGGAATCCCCCAGGCGCCGACGTCCTTGCGGGCAAAAAACGGACCACCCGGATGCGCCAATAAAACCTCGAGCGCGCCGTGCGCATCTTGGCGGTAACAGAGCAACCCGGCGCTAACGAGACTGGCCATGACGCGGCAGGAGAAGGACGCGCGACGCTACTCGCCGGCAGCGTAAGTCCGCACGCGGGCTTGCCAGCCGGGCAGCCAGTGGGCTTCGTGCCGCTCGGGCGGCGATAAGGCGACACGTTGGGCCAGCACAGCGGCGGCGGACATGGAAAACGCCCGGGTGGCGGCGGCTCCGGGAGCTTCGCCGCCGCTGTCCGGCATACCTAACAGCACCTGGAGCAAGCCCCAGCCGTGGCCCGCATAGCTTTCGCTGGCCAGCACGCCTTCCCCTTTGAAATTGACGTAGTCGAGCAGGGCGTAAATGCCGTTGGGCGACGCGGCCACCCGGTAAAACTGCCGGCGCACCCGGTCCGCCGTTCCCCCCGGCGCGCTGGCCAGCATTTTGGGCAAGGCTGCCTCCAGCCGGTCGGCGCTGAAACGGGCCTGGAGCGCGATGGTTTCCGCAAGCAGGTGGCGCAAAGCCGTGAGTTGCGGCGAGCTTTGGGCCGCTTCGAAGTCCCCGCGGGTGCGCCAAGGGCAACCGTCCCCCGGATGCAGCCAGGGCGGCAATCCGACGTTGCGGGAGGCCAGAAAACGCACCAACTCGGGAAAACTCTCCTCAAAAGGGCCGCTCTGGCCCACGGGGTACCAGATGTAATGGCCAATCCCGAGCGAGGCAAAATCCTCGCCGGAGTTCCAGGAAGTCAGTCCACTCAGCGTGCCATCGCACTCGTTTCTCCACAGGCGACGACCGGCGGCCAAAGCTTGTGCGTCGGTGATCGTCAACCCGGAAGCCACCGCCTGCGCTACAGCGCACGCAGGAAGACATAGCGCGGCGACGATCGCCAACGCCCGACGGAGGGAGGCCGCGCCTCTCACAAGATTTTTGCGCCCGCCCCGCGGTTACTTTTCCTGTGCTTTATCCTTATCCTTGTCCTTGTCCCGGTCGGCGCGCATGGCGGCGCGTTCCTGGTCGTCAAGTTTGCCGTCGCCGTTCTTATCGTACTTGTGCAACTTTTCCGCGTGGCGGGCGGCGCGATCCTTTTCGAAAGCCGCCATTTCTTCGGGATCCAGCGTACCGTTCTTGTTGGTGTCATACTTCGCCAGATTCTTTTTGCTGACGTGCGGCTCATCCGCAGCCGGGCTGGCGGCGACACTGGCGGTAGGGCTGGGGGAGACTTCCGCGGCCGGCTTGGAGGGAGTCGCTTCGGGCGAGGCGCTGGGGGAAGGAGATTGCGCGCGGGAGTAGGGCACGCTCGCGCCACTCAAGAGCAAGGCCAAGGCGGCGGCGCCGACGAACAAAGGAGTTTTCATGCTGCCACCTTCCCGCAGACGTTTGCCTTGTCAACCGGGGCGGCGCAGCGGTGGCTTTGCCGCCTTGGCGGATGCTGCAAAATGATCTCGCTCTCAGAGGCGCTGTCATCTTAATCTGCCGTTTCCCTGCCGCTGGCGAAGACGGTGTCGTTCGCCTGCGCCGTCTTTGTAACCCATGGCTCCCGCTGGTACTTTGCACTCGATCCGGGGCGGGGTCACCGCCGCCAAGGGTTTTCTCGCCGCCGGCATCCCTTGCGGCATCAAGTCCGCCGGATCGCGGAGGCTGGATCTGGCGCTCGTGTGTTCCAGCGCGCGGACCGTGGCCGCGGCCACGTTTACAACCAACAAAATCAAGGCTGCCCCAGTGCGGGTCAGCGCCGCCAATGTCGCGGCCGCTGACGTCCGGGCGGTCGTCCTCAACAGCGGCAACGCTAACGCCGCCACGGGCTTGCCCGGCATCGATCACGCCAAGCGCATGGTCCACGCCGGCGCGGCGGCGCTGGGTTTGCGGGACCGCCAGGTCCTGGTGTGCTCGACCGGGCGCATCGGCGTGCCTTTGCCTATTGAGCGCATCGAAGAGGGGTTGCCCGCAGCGGTGGCCGCCTTGAGTCCACGCGGCGGCAAAGCCGCGGCCCGCGCGATCATGACCTCGGATACGTTTGCCAAGGAATTTGCCGTGCAACAGACGCTGCCGGGCGGCGGACAGATCACCATCGGCGGCATGGCCAAGGGCGCGGGCATGATCAACCCGAACATGGCTACCATGCTGTGTGTCGTGACCACGGATGCCGCGGTGGCCAAGAAGGATTTGCAGCGGGCATTGACGGCCGCCGTCCAGCAAAGCTTCAACCGCATCACAGTCGATGGCGACATGAGCACGAATGACACGGTCATCCTGCTGGCCAATGGCCAGGCGGGCGGCCCACTCCTGGCTTTTGGCAGCCCGGCATTCGAGCTTTTTCAATGCGCGCTCGACCACGTCACGCGCAATCTCGCGCGCATGATTGTCGAGGACGGCGAAGGCACCAGCCATTTCGTGGAAGTCCGCGTCAGCGGGGCGGCGACGGCGCAAGACGCGCGGCGGGCGGCGGAAGCCATCGCCAACTCCGCGCTGGTCAAATGCTCCTGGTACGGCGGCGATCCCAACTGGGGACGGGTCCTGGATGCCGTAGGCTACAGCGCGGCCGCGTTGCGCGAGGAAATGGTCGATATTTATTACAACGGACTGATCGCGGTCAAAGGCGGCGTGGCCAGCCGGACGCCGCGGGACAAGTTGCAGGAGGTGGTGCGCGAGAAGAAGTTCACGGTGCATGTCCATCTGGGCCTTGGCGAGGCGGAGTATTGCGTTTACACAACGGACCTGACACCGCAATATGTCCGCCTGAACATGGGCGAGTGAGCCGGTGGCGCGGGTCGTCTGGCCTGAACCGTCGCCCTGCTCGGGTAGTTATGCCGCCAGATCGGGCGGGAGGGGAAGAAACTTGCTTGTGCGGCAAATCGAACTATCACTTTCGTCCGATTCGAAGCTTCGCTCGGAAGAGCTTCCGAAAAGGATCACGCCATGAGCCACGACGCGGAAACATCCCGGAGTGAAATTCTGATCGAAGCCCTGCCCTTCCTGCAGGAGTATCGCGGCCAGGTGTTTGTCATCAAGTACGGCGGGAGCGCCATGGAAGACGACCATCTGGTGCAAAGGACGTTGCGGGACGTGGTCTTCATGGAGGCGGTCGGCATCAAACCGGTCCTGGTGCATGGCGGCGGCAAAGCGATCAGCAGCCGGATGCGTGAAGCCGGGCTGAAGACCCAGTTCGTCGAGGGGTTGCGCGTGACGGACGCGGCCTCGATGGCGATCGTGGAACACACGCTGGACGCCGTGATCAACCCGGCCATCGTGGAGACGATCGGCCGCTTCGGCGGCAAAGCGCTCGGAGTATCCGGGCGGACCGTCATCAAGGCGAAAAAGCTGGCGCCGCAAGCACGCGTCAAAGGCGAACCGGTGGACCTTGGCCTGGTGGGAGACGTCACCGGCATCGATCTGCACCCGATTCGCGCCGCTCTCGAACAAGGCATCATGCCGGTGATCTCGCCGATCGGCGTGGATGAGAGCGGCACCGTCCTCAACGTAAATGCCGATGTCGCAGCGGGCGCCATTGCGGGGGAACTGCGGGCCGCCAAGCTCATTTACATCAGCGACGTGCGCGGGATCATGCGCGATCCGGCCCAGGAAGATTCGCTGATTCCCTCGGTTAACAGCGATTTGATCGCCCGCCTGATCCAGGACGAGATCATCGAAGGCGGCATGATCCCGAAAGTGGAGAGTGCCGTCGCGGCGCTGGGACGGGGCGTCGGCAAGGCGCATCTGGTCGATGGCCGGGTGTCGCACTCGCTCTTGCTCGAGTTTTTCACCAACATCGGCACCGGCACGGAAATCATCCCGTAGACGACGGCCATGCTGACGATTCGAGACCTGCGCATGTCGATGGGCGGCAGAATGCTTTTCGAGCATGCCGCCATGCAGGTGAATTACGGCGAGCGCGTGGCGCTCGTCGGCCCGAACGGGGCGGGAAAATCGACGCTGTTTTCGATCATCTTGCGCCGCCAGGAGCCGGACGCCGGGGCGGTCGAGCGGGATGAGTGGACGATGATCGGTTACCTGCCGCAGGAGAGCGAGCCGGTGGGGGGCGAGAGCGTGCTCGACGTGGCGACGGGCCGGGCGGGGGAGTTGCCGGCGGTGGAGGCGCGTTTGCGCGAGCTGGAGGAAGCCGGGACCGTTGACGGCCCGGAATACCTGGAGGCGCACGCCAAGCACGACGCGCTCAGCAACGTGCAAGTGGAGGCGAAGGCCAAGAAGATGTTGCGCGGCCTGGGTTATCACGAGGCGGACATGGCCCGGCCCGCACGCGAGATGAGCGGCGGCTGGGTCATGCGCGCGCACCTGGCGCGATTGCTGGTGATGGAGCCGGACCTGCTCTTGCTCGACGAGCCGACCAACCACCTGGATTTGCTCTCGCTGCTTTGGTTGCAGGAGTATCTGAAAACGTATTCGGGCGCGGTCTTGATGATTTCGCATGACCGGGCGTTCATGGACGAGATCGTCGAGTCCGTTTATGAGATCAGTGAGCAGAAGCTGGTGGCCTATCAGGGCAACTACTCCGCGTTTTTGCAGCAACGGGAGAGCCGGTACGAACAGCAGGCGGCCGCCTACAAGAACCAGCAGAAGGAGATTGCGTCCTTGCGCGAGTTTTATGACCGGTTCCGGTCCGTGGCGTCGAAAGCGTCGCAGGCCATGAGCAAGCTCAAGCAGATCGAGCGCATGGAGCTGATCGAGAAGCCGGTGGCGCCGCGCAAGCCGTTTCGCTTCCAGATCCCCGCGCCGCCGCGGGGGGGACAGCGCGCCATCAGCCTGGAAGGCATTCACATGGCGTACGGCAGCCGGCGCGTTTACGAGGGGTTGGACCTGACGATCGAACGAGGCGAGCGCACGGTGTTGGTGGGGCCAAACGGCGCCGGAAAATCGACGCTGCTCAAGATTTTAGCCGGGGTGGTGGAGTTTCAGCGGGGCGAGCGCAAGCCGGGGCACAATGCGCGCATCGGCTATTTCAGCCAGCATCGCGCCGACACGCTGGACCCCACGAAGACCGTGCTCGAAGAGGTTCTGGAGCACGCGCCGGAGGTCAGGGAGGACGAAGCGCGAGGCATCCTCGGATCGTTCCTGTTCCGCAAAGACGATATTTACAAGCGCACCGAAGTCTTAAGCGGCGGCGAGAAGAGCCGGCTAAACCTGATCAAGTTCCTGGTCGACCCGCCGAATTTGCTACTGATGGACGAACCCACCACCCATCTGGACATCCTGACGGTCGAGTCGCTGATCCTCGCGCTGGAACGTTACGAAGGTACGCTGGTTTTCATCTCGCACGACGTGCATTTTATTCGGCAGTTGGCCAACCGGGTGTTGCACGTCCATGCCGGGCAGGTTTTCCCGTATTCCGGCGGGTACGATTACTACCTGGAGAAGTCTGGGTCCCTGGGCGACGAGCGCGCGGCCTTGACGGCCGGGTAAGCGGCAAAGGTGGCGCCTCAGTCAGTAGTGAAATCTGCACTGTGCGATCAAGATCGCCTCCGCGGTGGCCCGATAGATCAAGCGGTGTTTGTGGTCGATTCTGCGGGACCAGTAGCCTTTGAACTCATGCTTGAGGGGTTCGGGCTTGCCGATCCCGACGAATGGGCTGCGGACCGTATCCTTTAGGAGCTCGTTGATTCGCGCCACCATCCGCGAATCGGTGTCTTGCCCGTAGAGATAATCCGCCCACGCCTGCGCCGAGAAAGTGAGGTTCACCCCAGGAGTTCCTTGGCCGTCTTGCGGACGACGCCCTGGCCGCTTTCAAGCGTGCGGATGCTTTCGCGCAGCCTGGTGGCGTTGGCGGGGCTGGAAAGCAGGTAGGCTGTTTCCTCCATGGACTCATAGTCATCCAGAGAGAGCATAACGACCGCGCCTGCACCGTTGCGCGTTATAATGACCGGGGCATGATCCCGGCAAACCTCGTCCATCGTGGCGGCCAGTTTCTCACGCGCTGTCGTATAGGGTATCGCTTTCACTCTGTCCAGAATACCGTACAGGGTTCTGGCGTCAATGACGGAGCCGAGGGCAACCAAAGAGCCCGGCAAGGTCTTACGTCTACTTCACCTTCAGCAACTCGACCTCAAAGATCAACGTCTCGTCTGGCCCGATGACGCCACCAGCTCCACGAGAGCCGTAGGCGAGTTGAGACGGGATCACGAAGTGGTATTTCGCTCCCTCCTGCATCAACTGTACGCCTTCGGTCCAGCCGGCAATGACCTGATTGAGGCCGAATTCGATCGGGGCATTGCGTGCGTAAGAGCTGTCGAACTCGGTCCCGTCGAGCAACGTGCCGCGGTAATGTACGAGGACCGTGTCCGTGGCGCGTGGGCTGCCGCCGGTGCCTTCCCTCAGGATGTGGTACTGCAATCCGCTGGAGGTGGTGTGAACGTCCGGTTTCTGGGCGTTCTCTGCCAGATACGCGGCGCCTTTTTCGCTGGGGGTTTGAGCCATGGGAGAAAAGTATCGCAAGGCGAAGAGTTCCTGACCGTCTCTGGCCCGAGAATCGGCTTGGACCCGCGCCGCGGCTCCCGTTAGTGTTTGAGCGCCGTGTCTAGAACCAACTCGTTCCTTTGGGCGGTTTGCGCCGTTGTCTGCGGCACCGGCGCGACGGTACACGCCCAGCTAACCTGGACCGGGAAGACCCTGGAACTCCATTCGGATTCCACGGTTCCGACCCTCGAAGGCAGCTTCCATTTCGTGAACGCCGGCCCGACCGGAGTCGACATCGCGCGGGTGGTGACAAGCTGCGGCTGCACCAGCGCCAGCCTCACGCAAAACCACTTCGAGCCCGGCCAGAGCGGCGACATTCGCATTACCTACCGGCGCGGTTCCTATACCGGTCTACAGAAGAAAGAGATCGCGGTGGAGGTCACCGGCCAACCAACGACGATCTTAACTCTGCTGGTCGATATTCCGCCGATCGTCCGCATCGAACCGGCTTTCGTTACCTGGAGACACGAAGAAGCCAAGACGTCGAAAACGCTGGACCTCAAGCTGCTGGTCCCGGGCAAGATCACAGCGCTCGAGGTGCAATCGTCCGAGCCGTCGGTGACTGCTAGTGTGCAACCGGTGCTGGCGGGTCAGGAATATCGCCTCTTGGTTGTTCCCGGTGACGTCAGTCATTTTGTTCGCTCGGTTTTGACCATCACTTGCGAACTGGATGGGAAGGATCGCAAGACGTTTACCAGTTACGCCACAGTCCAACCGGCCATCGCCCGGTGAGCGCGCCGCTGAGCGTATGGCGGGCGTATAGACCGCCGCTACCGTCCAGAAAGCCGCGCGTCCGACCGTGGGGGCGCCGCCGCCTGTTTAGGGGCTTGCTATAGGGAATAGCTTCTTGGATGGTGTGCGCCACTCATGATCGAGGGAGATGCCACCACCGTTGCGTCCGATCCGCTGGCGCCGGTGCCGGTGAGCCTGGCGCCACCTCCCCGCAGCAAACGCGCCATCTTCGCGCGCCGCCTGCTGAGTGCCGTCGCGTTGTGGTCGGTGCTCCTGGGTACGCTCGTCTCCGGCAGCACGATTGGCTACTTCCTGCTCATCGGCTTTTTTGGGCTGGCCGGGTTGTGGGAATTCTACGGCATGCTGGATCAGAAGCCGGTACCGAATTTCAAGATCTTCGGCATGATCTGCGCCGGCATTTTCTTTGCGCTCAGCTTCTATTTCCTGAGCACGCGCAACGGCTCCGCGCACTCGAACAACTTCGAAATGGCGGTCCTGCTGATCTTCCTGCTCGGCGTTTTCGGCCGGCAGCTTTTCACGCGCGCCCGGGAGAAGATCCCGCCATTGGAAACGATGGCTTATACGGTCTTCGGGCTGCTTTACGTGCCCTGGCTCTTCAACTTCATCACCAAAATCATCTGGCTGATCCCGCGTGATGCGGATGGCCGGCTCACCGGCCAGTATTATGTGCTCTACCTGATCGCCGTGGCGAAGTTCAGCGACATGGGCGCCTACCTGACCGGCAGCCTCATCGGCCGGCACAAGATGGTCCCGCACATCAGCCCCAGCAAGACCTGGGAAGGCTTCGCCGGGGCGCTCGGTTTTTCGCTGCTGGCGAGTTACGGCTTGCGGGCGCTCATGCCGGTCAAACTCGGCCTGCTCGGCCTGGGTGATGCGACCATCCTGGGATTGGGATTGAGTGTCGCGGCGGTCATCGGCGATCTGGCGGAATCCATCCTGAAGCGCAGCACCGGCGTCAAGGATTCCGGGCGGATGCTGCCTGGCATCGGCGGCGTCCTGGACCTGATCGATAGCCTCCTCTTCACGGCGCCGCTGCTGTTTTTCTACTTGGTGTTCCTGACGCGTCCGCTGGCATGAGGAAACGCCGGCTGATCGTGCTCGGGGCCACGGGCTCCATCGGCGTCAGCGCCGCCAAAGTGGCCGCGGATTTGCCCGAACGCTTGGAACTCGTGGGCCTGGCCGCGCATCGCAACGCCCGGGGGTTGGCAGAACAGGCCAACCGGTTCCGACCCGCCGCGTTGTGTCTGGTCGACGAGACGCAGGCGGATGAACTCAAAGCACATTTGGCCGGCGGATATCATCCCCGCGTGCTTTATGGCGAGGCGGGTCTGGTGGAACTGGCGGCCACCGTCGCCGCCGATCTCGTGCTCATCGCCATCGTCGGGACAGCCGGCTTGCGACCGGCACTGGCTGCGATTGAGGCGGGCCGCGACCTGGCCGTGGCGAGCAAGGAGATCCTGGTGATGGCCGGCGAGGTGGTCATGCGGGCCGCCGCCGCGCGGGGCGTCCGCATTCTGCCGGTCGACAGTGAGCACAACGCCATTTTCCAGTGTCTGGAAGGCCGCGATCCCGCCACTGTCCGCCGGCTGATCCTGACCGCTTCCGGCGGGCCGTTTCGTGAGTGGCCCGTGGAAAAAATTGCCGCCGCCACGCCGGCGCAGGCGCTCAAGCACCCGACCTGGGAAATGGGCCGCAAGATTTCCATCGATTCCGCCACCCTGTTCAACAAGGGGCTCGAGATGATCGAGGCCCGCTGGCTCTTCGATCTGCCGATGGCGCAGGTCGACGTCGTGGTGCACCCGCAGAGCATCGTGCATTCGCTGGTCGAGTTTATCGATGGCTCGGTGCTGGCCCAGTTGAGCCACTCGGACATGTGTTTTCCCATTCAGTACGCCGCCACCTGGCCGGATCGCGTGGCGAACCGGCTGCCACCGCTGGACTTGGCGCAGTTGGGTTCGCTGACCTTCGAAGCGCCGCGCACGGCGGATTTTCCCGCCCTCGACCTGGCCCGCCAGGCCGGCGAAAGCGGCGGGACGCTCCCGGCCGTTTTCAATGCCGCCAACGAAGTGGCCGTGGCCGCTTTCCTGGACGAACGCATCACGTTTCCGCGCATCTGGAGGATCGTGGCGGAGGTCATGGCCGGGCACCGCTGCGTTGCGCATCCCGGCCTCGATGCTATCTTGAGAGCCGACGCCGATGCCCGCCGTGCCGCGGCTGCCCTGCTCGACTCCAGCCCCTGACGCCAGCGACTCCCTAAATCACTGCTCATGGAGATTGCCCGCACCGCTCTGAACATCGCCGTCGTTTGTCTGGAAGTGGTCCTGCTCTTCAATCTGCTGATTGTCGTGCATGAGACCGGGCACTTTCTGGCGGCGCGCTGGCGCGGGCTGGTGGTGGAAAAGTTCGGCATCTGGTTTGGCAAGCCGCTCTGGAAAAAGACGATCAACGGTGTGCAGTACAGCCTCGGTTCCATTCCCTTCGGCGGCTTTGTGGCGTTGCCGCAGATGGCGCCGATGGACGCCGTTGAAGGCGAGTCGCTGACCGATCGCGCGACTTTACCGCCCGTCGGGCCGCTTGATAAGATCATCGTGGCTCTTTCCGGCCCGGTCTCTTCCTTCCTGCTTGCAGTGGTTTTTGCCTGCATCGTCTGGGCGGTCGGCCGGCCCGTGAGCAAGCAGGAAACGACCACCACCATCGGCTACGTCGTCCCGGATTCGCCCGCCGCGAGTGCGGCCTCGGACGTCCCAGGAGTGCCGCCCGGCCTGCGTCCCGGTGACAGGATTTTGGAGGTGGACGGCCATCCGGTGCATCGCTTCCTGAGCATGAGCGACAGCGTGGTCTGGTACGTGGTCCGCAGCGAAGGCGAGACCATTCCGTTCAAGGTCCTGCGCGACGGAAAAGAGATCACGTTTTACCCGAAGCCGCTCGCCCCCGAGCACGAGAGCGGCTGGCGGCGCAAGAGCCTGCGCCAGGTGCTGATCGATCCCGCCTACGACGCGATGGTGGCCAAGCTGGAGCCCGGCAGCCCGGCCGCCAAAGCCGGCTTGGAGGTCAACGATATCGTGACCGCGGTTGATGGCCAGAAGCTGCTCAACCCGGAACAACTTTCGGATCTGGAGTTGAACTCTTACGGGCAGCCTCTGGCTTTGACCGTGCAGCGCGGAAAACGCTCCCTGGCGCTTACTTTGCCGGCCATGCCTTTTGCCGTTGGCGAGGTTTACGGGGGCAGTCCGGCGGATCAGGCAGGGCTGAAGAAGGGCGACGACATCCTGGCCATCAACGGGCGGCCGGCCACGAAATTTGCCGATCTCCGGGCGGTGATTGCGGCGAATCCGACGGATCCGATCAGCCTGAGCGTTGCCCGTGGCCAGGAGAAGCTCGACCTACGGGTGACGCCACAAATTCCGGCTGGCAAAACCGACGCCATGATCGGGATTGGGCCGGCGTTCGATACCGACGGAATCCTTTGGGACACCTCAGGTGTGCTGGATCTCGTGCATGAGCCGCCGTTCGAGCAGATCGAAGGTAGTGTCATGAGCATCGCGAATACCGTGGGTGCGGTGATCGCGCCGAAGTCCGGCATCAAACTGCAGCATCTCGGCGGTCCGTTGTTTATTTTCCGCACATACTACCTGCTCTTCCAGAGTCAGCAAGGCTGGCGGATGGCGTTGTGGTTTAGCGTGGTGCTGAATGTGAATTTGGCGCTACTGAATTTGTTGCCGATCCCGGTGCTCGACGGCGGACATATCTTGCTGGCGGTGATCGAAGCCATTCGCCGCAAACCGGTAAACATCCGCATCCTGGAAGTAATTCAGACCGCGTGCTTCGTGGTGATCGCGGGTTACATGCTGTACGTCAGCTTCTACGACGTGGGCGATTTGGCGGCCGGCCGGCAAAGCCGGCATGAGCTGGAGTTTCCGTCGCCGTCGCCCGCCGCTAAGTAGTCACGGGTATCAGTCGCACGTAGGCGAGCACCTTCTGCTCGTCCCCGTCTGCAGCCCAGACGTGGCGGAGAAAATCCGCGCCATCCAGGCCGTGTTGCGTAAGGAAACTGCGATCCCCGCCGCACAAGTACATTACGTCAGGCGGCAGCTCGCCGCGCAATTTCGCTTCGGCCTTCTTGATGATGCGCGGCAACCAGGGGATGCCTTCGAGCTCGGCGTCTTTGGCGGGCAGATCCGCCATGGAAATGCTGCGACCCGAGGCCACGCCATGCTGGACGTTCAGAAAATAGTCGCGCCGCGCCGCGCTGACGAGCAGCACGGTTTCCCAATCCGGTTCGCCGCCCCGGGCATGGTCTTCCGCGAAATCATACATTTCCTGCGCGCTCTGACCCACAGACAGGAGATAAGCCTCCTGGGCAACCGTGAAGTAGCGCAAGGCATCGCGTTCACCGGTGCGGTAACGTTCGCACGAGAGCACAAAAAGCTGCTTGAGCTCGTGATACCAACGGAGATGCCCGTGCGCTCGATCAGGGTTGGTCGACATGACGGCGAGCTTAACCTCGAAGGAAGCTGCGCGCCAGACCCACCGGCGGCCGGTGCCCGGCAAGAGACGTGCTTTGACAGCGCTGGCAGGATCATCGCCATGCCCAAGCCCGCCTATCCTCATCTCGACGCCCTGGAGAGCGAGAGCGTTTACATCCTGCGGGAGACGTTTCGCCACTTCAAGAAGAGCGCCATGCTCTGGAGCATCGGCAAGGATTCGTGCGTGATGTTGTGGCTGGCGCGCAAGGCTTTCTGCGGGCACGTGCCGTTTCCCTGCGTGCACGTGGATACGTCGTTTAAGATCCCGGAGATGATCGCCTTTCGCGACCGGGTCGCCCGCGAGTGGAATTTACAATTGATCGTGGGCGAGAACCGCGCGGCGCTCGACGCCGGGCAGACGTTTCCCGACGGCGCGCTGGATCGCGTCGGCTGCTGCACCGCGCTGAAACGCGATCCCCTGGCTGCGGTGATCGCCCAGCGCGGCTACGAGGCCGTGCTGGTGGGCATCCGCCGCGATGAAGAAGGAACCCGGGCAAAAGAGCGCTACTTTTCACCGCGCAATCAGGATTTCGAGTGGAACTTCCGCGACCAGCCGCCGGAGTTTTGGGGCCAGTTCCAGACGGACTTCGCGCCGGGGACGCATCTGCGGGTCCATCCGCTCTTGCATTGGACGGAATTGAACGTCTGGGAATACATCCACCGCGAGGGCATTCCGCTGGTCAGCTTGTACTTTGCGCGCAATGGGCAGCGTTATCGTTCCCTCGGTTGCGCCCCCTGTACCGGAACGGTGGCTTCGGACGCCGCCACCGTGGAGGAGATCATCGCGGAACTGCGCGAAACGAAGATTGCGGAACGCAGCACGCGCGCCCAGGATCAGGAGAGCGAAGACGCCTTCGAGCGGCTCCGGGCCAGCGGGTATATGTGATTTTATCAGTATGCGTCTTGATGACAGCGAGCCGGTCGGGAAACCCAGCGGAGGTTCGCTCTGGCGCGATACCTTGTCGGCCCAGAACGAACAAAGTACCGGTTTCGACGGCATGCTCCTGTTCGTAGGCGTCATCCGAGTTCTCTCGCCTTTCTTTTCCGGCTACGACCTTTGGTTCTATGGTCGGGTGCTAGCACAACCGGCCATCCGAAAATCCCTGCTCCTTTGCGGTTATCCGGTCATCTATCGGGCCTGGGGAGAAGTAGCTTTGGTGGGAGGCTTGAGCGCTGCTGTCAGACTACTTTTCGGTTTGGTATTGATCTGGCTCTTTTTTCGGCGCCGCCGTTCGTTTCGTGGCGCCATTATCACTTTCTTATTGCTCAGCGTCACTCTTCCGTGGATCAGCCTTTTGTTGTCGGCTGCCGCGGGATCCTTTGATCGCAACTCTTTGTTTTTCGCGGCGTTCTGGGCCTTATGGGCTTTGTTCTGGATCCCCTACTTTCTTTACTCTGAGCGGGTGAAAAATACGTTTGTACGCTGAGATGAACGAAGCTGATCTTCCGCTGAAAATTGTCATCGTCGGTCATGTCGACCACGGGAAGTCGACGTTGGTCGGCCGTTTTCTGCATGATACCGGGGCGCTGGCGGACGGTAGGTTCGAAGGCATCCAGGCGTCCTGCCAGCGCCGCGGGGTTGCCTTCGAGTGGGCCTTCCTGATGGACGCCCTGCAAGCGGAGCGCGACCAGAACATCACCATCGATGTCTCGCAAATCGCCTTCCGGACGCCGGCGGGGCGGCCGGGGGTGCTGATCGATGCGCCGGGCCACAAGGAATTCTTGAAGAACATGATCACCGGCGCCGCCCGCGCGGACGCCGCCTTGCTGCTGATCGCGGCGAACGAAGGCGTGCGCGAACAAAGCCGCCGCCACGGTTATCTGCTCAGTTTGCTGGGCCTGCGCCAGGTTGCGGTCGTGGTGAACAAGATGGACCTCGTCCAGTACGACGAAGCGGTGTTCCGCCAGATCGAACGGGAATATCGCGAATTCCTGGCCGGCTTCTCCGTGGAACCTCGTGTCTTTATCCCGGTCTCGGCCCGCGAAGGCGCCAATGTGGCCACCAGAAGCGACACCATGCCGTGGTACACCGGCCCGACCGTAGCCGAAGTCCTGGATGAATTCGTGCCGCCCGCGCCCGCCGGAGCCGGTCCGCTGCGGCTGCCGATCCAGGACGTTTATCGCTTCGACGCCCGCCGCATCCTGGCCGGCCGGATCGAGAGCGGCACCTTGCGCGTCGGGCGACGAACTCGTGTTTTCCCCCTTCAACAAGACGGCCACCGTGGCCACCATCGAGCGTTGGCCGCAAGACGGCTCAGCCCGCGCTCAGCGCCAGCGCGGGAGAAAGCGTCGGCATTACGTTGACCGAGCAGATCTTTGTGGAGCGCGGCCATGTGGCCAGCCATCGCACGGATACGCCGATTGAGTCGAACCGCGTCCGGGCCAGCGTCTTCTGGCTGGGAAACCGCGATCTGACGCTGGGGGCCAGTTACCGCCTGAAGTTGGCCACGCAGGATATCGAGTGCCAGGTGCATTCCATCGAGCGCTTGATTGACGCCTCCACGCTGGCAGCGCCGGAGGGACGCGATGCCGCGGCGCCCAAGGCCGTCTCCCGCAACGATGTCGCCGAGGTGACGCTGCAACTGCGCAAAACGCTGGTGCTCGACAATCATGACCGGGTGCCGGCGCTCGGCCGTTTCGTGCTCCTCGATGGCAATGAAGTCAGCGGGGGAGGCATTGTCTTCGGCGGGGTCTACACGGACCGGCACAAAGTCGTCAGCCAGCACATTACCTGGAGTGATAGCCAGATCACCGCGCAGCACCGCGCCCGCCGCAACGGCCACAGAGGCGCCGTGGTCTGGCTGACGGGGTTGAGCGGGGCGGGGAAGTCCACCATCGCGCGGGCGCTGGAGAACGAACTCTTCCAGCAGCAGTATCAAGTCTATGTCCTCGATGGGGACAATATCCGGCAGGGATTGAACTCCAACCTCGGTTTTTCACCGGAGGATCGCATCGAGAATATCCGGCGCGTGAGCGAAGTGGCGCGGTTGATGGCCGATGCCGGGTACGTGGTCGTGACGGCCTTCATCTCGCCGTACCGGACGGATCGCCGGCGCGCCCGGGAGATCGCGTTGGAAGGCCGTTGCGAGTTCGTGGAGGTATATGTCAAGGCGACGCTGGCCGTGTGCGAGCAGCGGGACCCCAAGCAATTGTACAAGAAAGCGCGGGCGGGTCAGATCAAGCAGTTCACCGGGATCGACGCGCCCTACGAGGAACCGGAGGATGCGGAGATTGTCGTGGAGACCGGGCGGCAGACGGTGGCGGAGTCCGTGGCGGCGACGCTGGAGCAATTGTTGCCGCGCCTGGTGGCGGAACGGGGCGAGGCTTAGCGCCTTACCGTTTATGCGGCCAAGTTGACCACGCCTGAGCCAATTACCAGGCCGCAGTCGTTAGCAGGTAGGAATCGCTCTCCGAGCGACTCCGAAGCTGTCCGGCAGCGCGTGCGCCGGTAAGACGGCTGGTTTTACCAGCTTTCAGTTTAGCCGTCCCCTTCAGCATCACGTAATCCGTGCCAGGAGTAGCGCTGCCCTGCGGGGGAGCAGTGCAGCCGCGAAGGTAAGGTTTAGAGAACCACTTTTTCCCGCGCCAAACAGTACCTAGAAGTAGGTATGGGTGCGGCGGGAGAGCGTCGTTTACTAAATATTGTGTGGCGATTTGGCCAGTTTCCCGTTAAATCAGACAATGAGCCAAACGATCGTCGCCCCTGTTGCCCAGCCCGAAGATGCCAAATACGCGGGGCGTCCTGATCCGATCATCCGCATCGACCTGCCGGCCGGCTCCATCTATTGCACGCTCTTTCCGGATGCCGCGCCCAAACACGCGGAGCGCATTCTCAAGCTAGCCGCGGAGGGGTTCTACAACGGCATCCGTTTCCATCGCATCGTCCCGAATTTCGTAGCGCAGATCGGCGACCCGAAGTCCAAGGAAGGCGTCGACAAGCCGGGCGTCGGCAGCGGCGGCTCGAAGTACGGCAACTTGCCGCTCGAGGTAAACCGCGCCTACAAGAACGTCCGCGGCAGTCTGGCAATGGCCCGGACCAATGATCCGCACTCGGCCAACAGCCAGTTCTACATCGTGCTCAAGGACGCGCCGCACCTGGACATGCAGTACACCGTTTTCGGCCAGGTGATCGAAGGCGGCATGGATATCGTGGACAAGTTGAAGGTCGGCGATCCGATGTACGTGTTCATCGTCAAGCAGTAGCCAGGCAGCCGGTTTTCTCCCCCATGGCGGCTCCGGAGGCTTTCCAGGGATCGAAAGTCCTGATCCTGGATTTCGGCTCACAGTATACCCAGGTCATCGCGCGGCGGGTGCGTGAGTGCCAGGTCTACTCGCAGATCGTGCGCTTCGACACGCCCGCGGCGGAGTTGCGGGCGCTGGGCGCGCGGGGGATTATCCTCTCGGGCGGGCCCGCGAGCGTCTACGCCGAAGGCGCGCCGCACCCGGACAAGGACTTGTTCGAGTTGGGCCTGCCGGTCCTGGGCATTTGCTACGGCTTGCAGCTCATGGGCTACCAGCTCGGCGGCAAAGTGGAAGGCGGGGAGCGCCGCGAATACGGCGCGGGTCATCTCGAGGTGCAAGTGCCGGATTGCCCATTGTTCCTGGGCTTGAACGAGAAGCTCGATGTCTGGAACAGCCATGGCGACCGCTTCTCCGCGCTGCCGCCCGGTTTTCGCAGTGTGGCGCGGACCGAGAACTCGGATTATGCGGTGATCGAGAACCGCGAAAAACGGCTCTACGGCCTCCAGTTTCACCCCGAGGTGGCGCACACCCCGCAGGGCATCGAGATCCTGCAGAACTTCGTGTTCCGCATTTGCGGCTGCACGGCGGATTGGACAACCGGCTCATTCATCGAGCAAACCTGCGCGGAGATCCGCGAAAAGGTGGGCGCCGAGGAAGTAATCCTGGGCTTGAGCGGCGGCGTGGATTCCTCGGTCGCGGCCATGCTCCTGCACGCCGCTATCGGCGATCAACTCACGTGTATTTTCGTCAATAACGGCTTGCTGCGCGAAAACGAGGCCGAGGCGGTGCAGCGGCTCTTCGGCGAGAATTTTCAGATCAAGCTTAAGTACGTGGATGCGTCCGCCCGATTCCTGGCCAGGCTGACCGGGGTGACCGACCCCGAACAGAAACGCAAGATCATCGGCAACGAGTTCGTGGATGTCTTCGAGGAAGCGGCCCGGGATTTGTGCGCGGGCACAACCAACCGGCGGCCAAAGTTCCTGGCGCAAGGCACGCTCTATCCGGATGTGATCGAAAGCGTTTCCATCAGCGGTAACCCGGCGGCGTTGATCAAGAGCCATCACAATGTGGGTGGCTTGCCGGAAAAGATGCGCTTCGAGTTGATCGAGCCGCTGCGTCAACTGTTCAAGGACGAGGTGCGGCAGGTCGGCCTGCAACTCGGGCTGCCGAAACCGGTGGTCTTGCGCCAGCCCTTTCCCGGACCTGGGCTGGCGGTACGTATCTTGGGGGAAGTGACGCCGGAACGTCTGCGCATCCTGCGCGACGCGGATACGATCGTGGTCGACGAGATGAAAGCCAGCGAGTGGTACTATCGCGTCTGGCAATCCTTCGCGGTGCTGCTGCCGATCCGCTCCGTCGGCGTGATGGGGGACGAGCGTACGTACGACTATACGATCGCGTTGCGGATCGTGGAGAGCCAGGATGGCATGACGGCGGATTGGGTGCGCCTTCCGCACGAGTTGCTGGCCCGGATTTCGAGCCGGATCAGCAACGAAGTCAAAGGCGTCAACCGGGTTTGCTACGACATTTCGAGCAAACCACCGAGCACGATCGAGTGGGAATAAGCCCCGGACTGGCGGCGGCGGCATTGAAGCGCCGCCACCAGCCGCGAAGCTGGCGGGTCAGACGCGGCGATAGTGCCCGCGGGCCCAGATGTAGCGGCGGCCGTTCCAGCGCCAGTGGCCTCCCACCCAAACGGCGCGGAATTCCACGGGCGGCGGCGGCCGGTTCTCCACGATGACGGGTGGCGGCGCGCCATACCGGTCATACACGATGGTCGTGTGCGGGCCATAGTAGCCGCCGCCGTAGACTGGCGGCGGAGGCGGCGGCCCCGGGACATAGGCGACCGGCTCGACCGCGCAGCCGGCGAGCAAGCTAAGAGCACCGGCCGCAAGGCCGGAGAGGAGTAGTTTCGAGTTCATAAGTGGTTTAACACGCTAATAATGGTTAAGACGTGGCAGTGGACATTTCCTTCAAAAGAGATCGGTGGAGCGGTCGGAATGGGCTCAAAAGCGCAGACGATAGTCGTGCAAAGCATCGCCATACACCGGCCTCAATTCGGTCACCAGCAACGTTGAGGTTTTCACTACTAGAAAAAGCTTTCCAAACCGCCGATCGCTCTGCGAGAAACCGGCATCTTCCCCTGAAATGAAGTTTCAACACCTCTTCAAAAACTGCCCCGCGCTGCGGCGTGGCCTCGTCATCGCGCTGGTTTCGGCATTCGCCGCCGTGTCGATAAAAGCAGCCCCTCCGGGCGGCGTGGAGCAAACCGCTGGCGGGGTGATCGTCCACGTGCCGGGAGGCGACACGGTCAAGGTCGTATTCACCACAGAGCGCATCGTCCAGGTCAGCGCGTGGCCGGAAGACGGGCATGAACCCGCGGAGAGCTATGTCGTCACGCGCACGGGGACGTTGCCCGGGGTCACCGTCGACACCGCGCGCGACGGAACCGTGACGGTGGGAAACCCCGTCCTGCGCGCCTCCGTCGATCTCCACACCGGCGCGGTTTCCTTCGCGGACGCCCAAGGCGCGCCTCTGCTTTCCGAGGTGGACCGCAAGTTCACCCCGGTAACGAAGCGGCCCGCGGACGGATTTGAAGTCGAGCAAGTCTTCACCTGCCGGCCGGACGAATCCCTCTTCGGTCTCGGCCAGAGGCAGGACGGAGTCTGGAATCTGCGCGGGATGCCCGTGGACCTGCGGCAGCACAACACGAACATCGCCGTCCCGGTGCTGGTTTCCACGGCCGGTTACGGTCTCCTGTGGGACAACGCGGCGCGCACCCAGTTCAACCCGGTCGACACGCCCGTCGCGTTGACGATGGAAACGGCCGCGGACACCGGCGGGCCGAGCGCCACCGAGAACCTGGCCGCGAAAAAGAAGGGGCCGCCGCCGCTGGCTATCCGCAACGGCACGTTCACGACGGGCGCGGCCGGGGAATACGTGTTTTTCATGCAGAACGGCGACCGCCGGGACGAAATCGGCATCTTCGTGGACGGCAAGCCCATCTTCGAGTTGAAAAACATGTGGACGCCCTTTTCGGCGGTGGGCACCGTCCGGCTGCCGGCGCACACCACGGTGCCAGTCACCCTGCGCGGCGGCGGCGCGGACGCGGTGCTGTCGGCCCGGTTGCGCGAGACGGGCCGGACCGTCTTCCGCTCCGCCGCCGGCGAGGCAGTCCGCTACGACTTTTTTTACGGCCCCGGTCTCGGGACGGTCGTGGCGGACTACCGCCAGGCCACCGGCGACGCCCCGCTGCTCCCCCGCTGGGCGTACGGCTTCTGGCAATGCCGGGAACGCTACTCTTCCCAGGACGAAGTGCTGGCGGCGGCGGCCAAGTACCGCGACCTCCACCTGCCGCTCGATGTCATCGTGCAGGATTGGCAATACTGGGGCAAATACGGCTGGGGCGCGTATCAATGGGACGAGACGCAATACCCCGATCCCGCCGCGATGATCCGGCAACTGCACGGGGAGCATGTCCACTTCATGATCTCCGTCTGGCCAAATCCCAGCGGCGTGGCCGGCGATGCGCTCAAGGCGATCCCGCATGGGGAGATCGGCACCACCAGCTTTTACGATCCGAGCAACCCGGTCGCCCGGAAAGTACGCTGGGATTTCCTGAACAAAGCCTTCTTCAGCATCGGCACCGACGCCTGGTGGCAGGACGCCGCCGAACCGGGCGACAGCGGGAACGCCTGTTACGGCATGAGCATGTTCATTGGCCCTGGCGACCAGAATGCGTTGGCTTACCCCCTCTGGCACAGCGAAACCATTTACGAGGGCCAGCGCGCCACGGACCCGGACAAGCGCGTGTGCAATCTGACGCGCTCCGCCTACAGCGGCCAGCAACGTTACGGCACGATCAACTGGTCGGGCGACATCAACGGGGATTGGATCACTTTCCGCCGCCAGATTCCCGCCGGACTTAATTTCAGCCTGAGCGGGTTGCCCTACTGGACCACGGACAGCGGCGGCTTCTTCCGCCCCGACAATCGTTACAAGGACGAAGAGCACAACGAGCTGCAAGCCCGCTGGTTCGAGTGGAGCACCTTTTGCCCCATCCAGCGCATCCACGCCTTCAAGACGACCACGGAGTTCTGGAACTGGCTGCCTTCGACGCAGGAAGTGCTCGCCGCCTACGACCGGCTGCGTTACCGCCTGCTGCCCTATAACTACTCCGTGGCCTGGCAGGTAACCCATGAGCAGGGGACGATCATGCGTGCGCTGGCGATGGATTTTCCGCAGGACCCGCAGGCGGTGGCCGCCAGCAACGAGTACCTGTTTGGCCCCGCGTTCCTGGTGTGTCCGGTCACCGCGTCCAAGCCGGCGAACTGGCGTGTCTATTTGCCTCGCGGTGCCTCCTGGATCAACTTCTGGACGGGCGAGAGTCGCGCGGGTGGCAGCGAAGTGGAGGTTCCGGCGCCTCTCGATCAGATCCCTCTCTTCGTGCGGGCGGGTTCGATCGTGCCGTTCGGCCCCGCCCTCGAATACACCTCGGAAAAGCCAGCCGATCCGATTGAACTGCGCGTTTACCGCGGCGCGGACGGGGACTTCACGTTGTACGAGGATGAAGGCGACTCGTACCGCTACGAGAGCGGCGCCCGCGCGACCATCGCCTGCCACTGGGACGACGCCGCCGGAGCCCTGACGCTGGGGAAGCGAGAGGGCGATTTCCCCGGGATGCTGCATACTCGCACTTTCCGAGTGGTGCTTGTCGGAGGGAAGGCGGGAATCGGCACCTCTTTTGACGCCCCGGGCATTGAAACGGTAACCTACGACGGCACCGCCCAGACGCTGGCGCCGTTAAAATAGGGGGCTATCGGCTTCGGCTGCGCGCCCCCGGCGGTGCTTGGCTGATATGTCACGCAAGATGCGACGTCCGTACCAACCGCAGACGAGCTTTTACCTTGTGAGAGAAATCGCGCGAGAGATCGCAAATCAGTTTAACAAGCCAACGCTGGTCAAGACGTAGCCGACGGACGATTCCTTCAAAAGAGATCGGCGGGGCAGTCAAAATGGGCGCAAAGCGCTTGGGGATTGCTTAGGCTAAGCGCTGGTTCCATGCTGGACGGCGTATGTTACGCGCGATTTATCCCGGCAGCTTCGATCCCGTCACCAACGGGCATCTCGACGTCATCGAGCGCGCCGTAAAACTCTTTGATGAGGTGATTGTCGCGGTGGCGGTCAATAGCCAGAAAGTGCCTCTTTTCGCTCTGGAAGATCGCTTGCGTCTGCTGCAAGGCGAGACCGCCGTACACGGCGCGAAAGTACGGGCAGTCCCGCTGGAAGGTTTGCTGGTGGAATTTGCCCGTCAGTCCGGCGCGAGCGCGATCATCCGCGGCCTGCGGGCGGTCTCGGACTTCGAGTTCGAGTTCCAGATGGCCTTGATGAACCGGAAGCTGGAGGCTTCCGTGGAGACGCTCTTCCTCATGCCGAAGGAAGAATATACCTATTTGAGTTCCCGCATTATCAAGGAAATCGCCCGCCTGGGTGGCGATGTGACCAGCTTCGTGCCAGGTTGCGTGGTCGCCGCTTTGCGGGCGAAATACGAATTGCCGCCGCCATGAAAATCCATGTTCGCCAGATTCCGCCCGAGGGCCTGCATCTGGAGGGTGAGGAAACCGAAGACATTCTCCAACTGGACGAGCCGGAGGAGCACATTCGGGCCTTAAGTCCGCTGCGCTACGCCCTGGATGTGGGCTTGTCCGAAGGCGGCCTTTGGGCAGCAGGCACGCTGGCGCTCGACCTCGAGTTGCAGTGCGTGCGTTGCCTGGAAATGTTCACGTTCCCGGTCCGGATCGACGACCTGGGCCTGCAGATCGAGTTGGACGGGCAGGAAACGATCGACTTGACTCCCCTGCTGAGGGAAGATATTCTCCTCGCCTTGCCCGCCTATCCGCATTGCGACTGGTCGGGGGAGAAAATCTGTCCCGCAGACGTAAAGGCACAGGAGAACGCAGGCCGGCTTGAGCAAAGCGCAGAGAATGGCCACGGTCCGGCCTCGGCGTGGCAGACGCTCGATCAACTGAAAACACCGACGAAATAGCTTTAGCCTCCAGTCGCCGATACCGCCGGAGAAAGGAACCGTTGTCCCATGGGAGTCCCCAAACGCAAAACTTCAAAGATGCGCCTGCGCACGCGCCGCGCCGCCAACCGCTGGCACGCGCCGCAGCTCGGCCGTTGCCCGCAATGCAGCAGCCGCGTCATTCCGCACACCGCCTGCAAATCGTGCGGTTACTATAACGGCCGTCAGGTTCTGACGATCGAGGCCTGAAGAGTGGCCAGCGTTGCGCCGCGGAAAAGAGGCGCTGAGAGATGAGGGTCGCGCTTGATGCAATGGGCGGGGACTTTGCGCCGCGCAACATTGTCGAAGGGGCTGTGCTGGCCCTGCAGGAGTACGAGTACCTTTCGCGCTTGTTCCTGGTCGGAGACAAGGACGCGGTCGAAGCGGAGTTGCGCCGGCTCGATTGCCAGGATCCCCGCATTACGGTCGTCCACGCCAGCCAGGTCGTGGAAATGGGCGATGAAGCCGTCGCCTCGGTGCGGAAGAAGAAAGACTCGTCCATCAGCCGCGCGGTCGATCTGGTCAAGAACGGCGAAGCGGAAGCCGTTGTCAGTGCCGGTCACACGGGCGCGGCCGTTGCCGCGAGTACCATTAAGCTGCGCCTGCTGCCAGGCATCGAGCGGGCCGGGATCGCCACCACGATTCCCACCGAAAGCAATCTTTTCGTCCTGATCGACGCCGGCGCCAACCCGGACGCCAAGCCCATCCACCTTTTGCAATACGGCATCATGGGCTCGGTCTACTCGAGCCATGTGCTCGGTTATCCGCACCCGAGCATCGGCCTGATGAGCATCGGCACGGAGGACAACAAGGGCAGCGAATCGACCAAGGAAGTCTTCAAGATGCTCAAGTCCAGCGGTCTGAACTTTCGCGGCAACGTGGAAGGGCACGACCTGTTCGAGAACCCGGTGGAAGTCGTCCTGTGCGAGGGGTTCGTCGGCAACGTGGTGCTCAAGAGTTGCGAGGCCTTGGCGCACGCTATTTTCACCTGGTTGCGCCATGAGTTGAAGAAGACGCCGGTGCGCATGGCGGGCGCGGCCCTGGCCCGCGGCGCTTTTCAGGCCATCGGCAAGAAGACAAACGCGGACGAATACGGCGGCAGCCTGCTTTTGGGAGTGGACGGCATCTGTATTATCGCGCACGGTTCGAGTTCGAAAGTCGCCATCAAAAATGCGATCCGCGTGGCGCTCGAAAGCATTGCGCATCAGATCAATCCGCACATTGTGGAAGAGGTGAAACGTTATTATGCCCAGTCGCCCGGCCCTCAACTCACCTCCCAGCCCGTCTGAGCCGGCAGCCAGCCCGTCGCCCGGCGTCTCGATTCTCGGCACGGGCAGCTACACGCCCGCGCGCATCCTGACCAATGCGGAGATGGAGCGCATGGTCGACACCTCGGACGAGTGGATTACGAGCCGCACCGGCATCAAGGAGCGGCACATCGCGGCCGAAGGCGAGCAGACCAGCGACATGGCGGCCGAAGCGGCGCGGGCGGCGCTCGAGCAAGCTGATGTGCGCGCGGACGACCTGGGTTTGATTTTGGTGGCAACGGCGTCGCCGGACATGCTCTTCCCCGCCACCGCCTGCCTCGTGCAACGCAAGCTTGGCGCCCGCCGCGCCGCTTGCATGGACATTTCCGCCGCCTGTTCTGGCTTTCTCTATGCCGTCGAACTCGCCCGGCAGATGATCGCCGGGGGCGGCATCAAGTATGCGCTGGTGATTGGCGCGGAAAAGCTCAGCGCGTTCGTCGACTGGACGGACCGCAATACCTGCGTCCTTTTCGGCGACGGCGCCGGGGCGGTGGTCCTGGGCGCGCGTACGCCGGAGCGGATTGGCCGCGGCATTTTGACGACCTACATGGGTAGCGATGGCGAGTACGGGGACATTCTCTTGCTGCCCGGCGGCGGCAGCCGGTGCCCGATCTCCCCGGCCAACGCCGGCGAACGTCTCAATACCATCCACATGCTGGGCAAGGAGACCTTCAAGCAGGCGGTGACGGCCATGACCGGCGCCAGTTTGGAGGTGCTCGAGCGCACCGGGCTTTCGGTTGACGATATTGCCTGCGTCATCCCGCATCAGGCCAACTTCCGCATCATCGAAGCCATTTCGGACCGGCTCAAGGTCCCGATGGATCGGTTTTTCCTAAATTTGTCCAAGTACGGGAACACGGGCGCGGCCGCCGTGGCGATCGCCCTGGATGAGGCGCACCGGGCCGGGCGTATTCAGCCGGGCGACCGGGTGCTGCTGATTGTTTTCGGCAGCGGGCTCACCTGGGCCAGTTCGATCGTTGAGTGGTAGGCTGAGACGTTTTATGGCCGCCGAATCTCCGGAACGTCTGACCCCTAGCGGGATCAGCCGGCTGTATCGCCTGGACGCGCACCACCGTTTTTTCGCGGCCTTGGCGGTGGCGGCCGTGGCGCTCCTCTGCGCGCCGTGGCATTGGCATTGGACGACACGGGTGCTCGCGGGCTGGAATGCCTACAGCCTCTGTGTCCTGGTGCTCGCCTGGATTACCCTGGCCAAAGCGGACCCGGAGGAAGTAGCCAGTACGGCCAGTTTGCAAGATTCGGGGCGCACAGCCATCTTCGTGTTCGTCATTATCGCGGCCTGCGCGAGCATCTTCGCGGTTGCGGCTGAATTGGGCACCGCCAAGGGTCTGGATCGGGAGCACCTTAGCGGGCACATCATTTTCTCGCTCGGGACCGTGTTGTCTTCCTGGTTGCTCGTGCACACGGTCTTTGCCCTGCGTTACGCGCACATTTACTACGATGACGGGGACAGGGACGGCAAACGGTTTGGCGGGCTGAATTTCCCGGACGAACCGACGCCCGATTACCTGGATTTCGCCTACTTTTCCTTCGTGATCGGCATGACCAGCCAAGTCTCGGACGTGACGATCAGCGCGAGCCGCTTCCGCCGGCTGGCGCTGCTGCATGGCTTGATCAGTTTTGCCTTCAATCTCTCGATTCTCGGGCTCTGCATTAACATCATCTCCGGACTTTTCTAAACGTGCTCATCGACACTCACGCCCACCTGGACTACCCGGATTTCGCCCTTGATTTCGACTCCATGCTGGAGCGCGCCCGCGACGCCGGCGTGAGCCGGATTATCTCCATCGGCACGTCGGTGGAGAGCAGCCGGCGGGCGGTTGAATTAGCCCAGGCGAATCCCGTGGTTTTCGCCGCCATCGGCGTGCACCCGACCTCGGTGCAGCCGGGGGGCACCGATAGCATCAGCGGGTTGCGGGAAGTGGCGGAAGGCAGTTGGCGGGTGGCCGCGATCGGAGAGACAGGGTTGGATTACCATCGTCTGCCCGCCGAGGGTGAGGAGGCCGTCAACGCTTACAAGGCGGCGCAGGCGGGGCTGTTTCGCGGGCACCTGGAGTTGGCGGTGGAGCAGGGGTTGAACGTAATCATCCACCAGCGGGACGCGTGGGAAGACACCTTGAATATCCTGGGTGAGTACAGCGGCCGGGTGCGCGGGGTTTTCCATTGCTTCGGCGGGACACCCGAGCAGGCGGCGGAGGTCATCGCGCTGGGGCATCTGGTCTCGTTTACGGGCATTGTGACTTTCAAGAATGGCGCATCGGTGCGGGAGACGGCGGCAAGCATTCCGCCGGGTTCGTTTATGGTGGAGACGGATTGCCCGTACCTGGCGCCGGTGCCGTTCCGTGGCCAGCGTTGTGAACCCGCGCACACCCGCCAAACGGCGGAAGCGGTCGCGGAGCTGCGCTCGGTGCCGTTCGAGCGGCTGGCGGCAGAGACGACGGCGACCGCAGAAAGCTTTTTCCGGCTGCAAGCGGACTAGCGGGTGATCGGCCGCGCTGATTCGCGGATTTTTCGCACCATCAGCCAGCCCCAGAAGACGGCGGCCAGCGCCAGGACCACCGGGAGGACCAGAACCGCTTTGCGCAGACCGTTCTCGGCGTTGCCGCCGGCGCTCCAGTGATCGGAGAGCAGCCCGATGATTTGCGGGCTCCAGAAATCGCCGAAAAGGTGAATGACGAAGATGGAAAGCGCCATTGCACTGGCCCGCAGCAGGATCGGAACCTCCTCCACGATCAACGTGTTGATCGGGCCCGTAGGTAAAAACAGCAGCAGCATCGCCAGGCCCAGCATGGTCTTGGCCAGCGGCAGGCTGTGGGTCAGAAAAGCGCACGCCGCGACGGGCACCGCGAGCAAAACGGATCCCGCCAGCAGCATGGCATAGCCGGCCGGGTTCCGGCGTTGCCAGGCGGTGGCGGCAAATCCGCCCACGAGCGTCCCAATCAATCCCGTGCCAACGAGCACCTCGCCGAAGAACTTCGCCGCATCACCCACCTCCAGCCCATGCACGCGGTGCAGGAACGTCGGCGCCCAAAAACCGAATGCCCCCAAGGCAAACGTGTACGCGGTGTAGCCGAGCAGCACGAGGTTGAAGTCGCCCAGCCGGAACAGGCCGGCAATGTCTCGCCAGCCCGGCTTCGGCGCATCCGCCAGCGTCGCCTGGGCGTTCTCCGTGTCGGACTCGCCGCGCGCCGGTTCGCGTAAGAGCAGCAAAGCGACCGCCAGCAACAGCCCGGGCGCGCCGGCACATAGGAAAGCCCCGCGCCAATCGCCCGCAAACCACTGCGGAGCGTGGGAGATCAACGGCACGAGCGCCCGCGTAACCACGCGCATGGCGGCCGCGCCGGGTCCGCCCAAACTCCAGCCACCCAGCAAATATCCCAGTGCCGAACCGACAGGAATCGCCACGTAAAAGATGGTCAAAGCATTGTTCCGGCGGCTGGGCGCGAAGAGATCGGAGATCCAGGCAGGCGAGAGCGTCGCGTAGCTGGCTTCGCCCAAGCCGACCAGGACCCGGAAAGCGAGCAACGCGAGCACGCTGGTGCTAAAGGCGGTCAGAGTCGTGCCGAGGCTCCAGAAGAAAATGCCGAAAGCGATCAGCCACTTGCGCGGGGAGCGGTCACCCAGATAACCGAAGAGCGGCGACGTGAAGAAGTAACCGATCATGAACGCGGTATTGGCCGCGCCCGCCTGGGCGTCGCTCAGGTGCAGATCCCTGGCCATCGGCGTGAGCACGGCCGGGAGGATCTGCCGGTCCAGATAGTTGAACAGGTTTAGCCCGGTCAAAAAGGCAAGGCCCAGATAGGGATAGGTTCTCTGGCGCATGAGAAGAAGGCGGCATCATGCCGGGAGCGCCTGTCCGCCGCTACAATTTTCCGGCGGCTTCGTCTGCTCCCGCCAGTGAGCCGTAGCGCCGAATCTCCCGCCAGATCAGCCCGGTGACGATTAAGACTAAGATCGTCCCCACGCCCCCGGACACCACCGCGAACACCGGTCCCAACAGGCTCGCGACGAGGCCAATTCGAACTCCCCGAACGATCTCAAGTTCGGGGAGGGCTCATGGCGCGGCGGGCGTGGCTTGCGGAAGAAGCGTAACCGTCATGACCGTTCGCTGGAGCGTTGTTAGGCGCTGGCGGCGTCCTCTTGCTGAATCTGCCGCTGCCGACGCCTCACGAGTGAAAAGCAGAACACGAGACCGAACCCGAACATGCTGGCCCACGAAACACCGGGCAGAAAAACCGTCAGAGCGGCGACAATAATGATTCCGCACAAAGTGACGATGCCGACCAAGGTAATGAAACGGCGCTCACGATCCCGCTTGATTCTCTTCGTGGCGAAGTAGCCGCCCATGCCCGCTGCCGCTAACAAAACATTTACGATGATGAGATAGGTGATGCACTTAATCTACACTGTCGGACCGGTTTCGCCTAACTAGTTGGACGAGCCGATGAACAAACCGTTGATGGCCGAGACCCTTTCGCGTATTTCGTCCGGCATCAGCACATGCACGAGCGTGTGCCGGAGGATCCCGCTAACGTTAGCCAGAGCGCCTTGTTTCACGACGCCACCACGCGGCTGGCGATCAGCTCCAGGACCGCGTCTGCCACCTCGGCAGCGTCGACCACTTGCAGGCAGCGCAAGTCGATGGGGCACTCCGCCAGGAAACAGGGGCTGCAAACCACCTGGTGGCGCATGATGCGCACGCGTTCCGGCGGAGCCATCGGTCCAGTGAGGTCGGCATCGGTGGAGCCGAAGATCGCCACGACCGGGACGCCGAGCCACGCCGCCAGATGCATCGTGCCGGTGTCATTGGTGAGCAGTAAATCGCATTCTTGCAGCCGGGCGATCAACTTTGCTAGGGTGGTTTGGCCGATCAGGTTTTCGCAGCGTCCGGGCAGCGCCTGGGCAATCACCTCGCCAAGCGGGCGGTCCTTGCCGACTCCAAAGAGCAGCCACTCGCACGCGATTTCCCGCCCGACCCGTTGCGCGGCGTCGGCGAAACGTTCGGCCGGCCAGCGTTTCGTCGGGCCGTATTCGGCGCCGGGGCAGATGCCGATCCGCACCCAGGCACCGCGCTCCCGGGCCGCCGGCGGTGCGGTGTCGGACGGGGGTTCCCCGTAACTCGCTACCTCCGTGACGCCGATCTCCGCCGCGAGTTGCGTGTAGCGGAGCGATTGGTGCGGCGGCTTGCGCTGCCCCCGCGGCGTGGCGTGGGTTTCGCGCACCACCTGATTGAGCAATCTCCGTCGGCGATGCCCGGCAAAGCCGACCCGCCGCGGGAGGCCCGCGAGCCACATTTCCAAGCCGGTGCGGAACGAATTCGGCAAAACCAGACCGACGTCGAACGGCCCCGCCTTGCGCACCATGCGCGCCGTGCCGAAGACCGTTTGGTCCGGCGCCATGATCAGCACCGCCGCGACGCCCGGCACCACCTGCCAGAGGTCCGCGAGTTTCGCCGGCGTCAGCACGGTCACCTCCGCGTCGGGCCGGCCGGCGGCAATCGCCTGAATGGCCGGGATGGCCATGACGGCGTCTCCGAGCCAGTTCGGCGTGCGGATGAGAAGACGGAACGGTTTCAAGTGTGCAGGGGGAAAACCGGCGGGCAGAACCACTCCCCGACGATAACCCGCCAGCAGGAACTTTGGGCGAGGAGTTTTCCAACGGTTATGCACCCAGAACCAGTCCGCCGGGCCGTCGTCGATCTGCTTCTCCAGGACTCGATTGATTTCCGCGGTCAACTGGCTGACTTCCAACGGCGAGCCGTCCGCCGCCGCGGTCCGGATCGGCGGCGAAATGACGACGCGCCACCGTGCCGCCGCCAGCGTGTGCACGGCCAGGGGGACGAGCTCCGCGCCGGTGCGTAGGGCAAGCAAGGCCGCCAGGTTGGACGTGGAAGCGAGCCGGCCGAAAAGCGGCGACCACACCCCGCCGTCGCCCGCGTGCTGATCCACCAGCACGCCGACCGCGCCGCCGTTCCGCAAAAACGCAGTGGGTCCGTTGAAGCCGCTTTTGCGGCTGAACAGGACCACCCCATGCAGGGTGCGGACGCGCTGGACATGCGCTTCAATGAAGCGGTTGCCCAGGGGCTGGTAGACGGTGCTCCAGCGTTGGCCGGGCAGGAATTGGCAGAGCTGGGCGAACAACTCCCAGTTGCCGATGTGACTTAAGACCATCACCACGCCCCGGCCGCGGGCAAACGCGTCCTCGATGTTCGCCATCCCCTCGACCGTCGCGATCTCGTGCAGGCGTGCCAGGCTCAGGTTGGACGCCTTGACGCTGGAGAGCAAATTCGCGCCCAGTTGCACGAAATGCCGCCGCGTCAGCCGTCGGATCTGCTTCGCTGACAAGCGCCCGCCGTAGGCCAGGGTGAGATTGGCGCGCGCCAGACGCCGATACGGCCAAAGCAGGAGATACGCGAGCCAACCTGCCTGTTGCCCCAGGCGGTAAACGACCAGGAGCGGCAAGGCAGCCACCAGCCCCGTGCAGGCGCGGTAGAGCAGGTAGATCAGGTAATCCATCGGGGGAACCGCCGGGTGACCGCTGCGTTGGCCGGACAACCGTAGCCCAGGCCACCCTGCCACTTACGGCACGAACATCTCGCGTAACGGGTGCTCATCAAGCACGTTCGACTGCAATCCGCCGACGCTGCCGGGCTGGTAGAGTTGGATGCCCACGTAATAGTAGAGCGGGCAAATGGGAGCCTGCTCGGCCACCAGGATTTGTTCCGCGCGCTGGAAAATGGCGAACCGCTTTTTCTGGTCGAGTTCCGCGGCGGCGCCGGCGATCAGTTTGTCGTAGGCCGGGTCGGTAAAGCCGGTGCGGTTGTTTCCACCGCCGGTCACAAACATATCGAGGAAGGTATTCGGATCGTTGTAATCCCCGATCCAGCTTGAGCGGGCCATGTCGTAATCCAACTCGCTCATCGAATTGAGGTACACCTTGTTTTCCTGTGGCCGGAGGGACATGGACACGCCCAGTTCGCGTTCGAACATGCTCTTGAGCTCGATGCCGACGTACTTGTTGAGTTCCCCCTCGTTGTATAGAAACGAAACGGGCGGAAAATGCGCGCCGCCCGGGTAGCCGGCCGCGGTGAGCAACTGGCGCGCGCGGGCGGGATCGTACGGCAGGCCGGGCTCGGGAGGCGCGTAGCCGCCGGTGCCCGGCGGCACGAAAGAGTACGCCGGCAATTCACCGGCCTTGGTGATCTTGTCGACGAGCAACTGCTTGTCCATCACCAGGGAAAATGCCTGCCGGACCCGGGCATCGTTGAAAGGCGGCCGGACACAATTGAAACGGACAAAAAAGCTGCCCAGGAATGGCGCCGAATGGAAGTAAGGCCTCTTTTTTAATTCCCCGATCAGCATGACGGGGGTTAGTCCCTTATCGAGGATCACGTCGCACGCGCCGCTGGCGAAGAAGTTCAGCGCGACATTGGCCTGGCTGATGGGTAACGCGTCGATGGTATTCAGCCGGACAGCCGCGTGATCCCAATACGTTGGATTGCGGCTCAGCCGGATCTTGTCGTTCAACCGCCATTCGCTCAGCAGGAAGGGGCCATTGTTGACGATGTGCTCGGGCTTGATCCAGGCGACATCCCAGCGTTGCAAAGCGGGCAGATACACCGGCAGGTAGATGGAGGTGCAGCAGAGATCGAGGAAAAACGGCGTGGCGTGTTCCAGGGTGACCTGCAAGGTGCGGTCGTCCAGCGCGCGCACGCCGACCTGCGTGAAGTCGGTAAAATGCGCATCCGGATCGTTATAACGCTGCCCATTCTTGAGGTAATAAAGCTGGTAGGCGTATTCGGAGGCGGTGGACGGATTGAGCACCCGTTCCCAGGAGTGGACGAAGTCCGCCGCAGTCACGGGGGACCCGTTGGTCCAGACGGCGTTGGGCCGGAGATGAAACGTGTAGACCGTGCCATCGGGCGAGATGTCCCAACGTTCCGCCACGCCCGGCTGCGGCTCCCCGGCGGGGGTGAAAGTCGTCAGCCCCTCGAACAGCGCGTAAGCGAGGCGTTGATCGGACTGCGCGGTAATCAGCGCAGGGTCGAGCGTCTCCGGCTCGGCGCCATTGGCGATAATGAGATCGGCGCGGGAAAACGTCTTGCCGCATCCGCCCAGGAGCAGCGGCAAAAACACCGCGGCCAGGAGCAAGCGCAGGCTTTTCGCAGGGGCCGCGAGCAAGGTAACCTCTAGTGGGTCGCCGGAGTGGTGAGCGGGGCGGGAATCGTCGGCGGCACGGCCACCGGCACGTCGCTTGGCGTCGCCACGGCCGCGGCCGGTGCCGCGCTGGCGGATGCATTGGGTACGACGACGGCAGCCGGCGCCAGGACGGCAGGAGCTGCGAGGGCGGCAGCCGGAGAAGCAGCCGGGGCGGGTACCACCAAGGCTGGCGCCCCGGGCGCGGCTGGCGCAAGCGGGATAACCGGCGCATTGGGCCCCACGGAAGCCGCCGGAGCGGGACTGGCGGCGGCTTTCAGAGCGGGCACGCTGCGCAAGCGTTCACCGATGTTGCTGCGAGCGGCGGCACGATGCGAGTACAGGACCGCCAGCAGCACGGAAAGGATGAAGAACGTGGTTCCCATCCAGGTGGTGAACCGGATCAGGACGTTGGTAGCCGGCCCGATATATTGCTCCACCATCCCGGAAGCAAAGGCAGTCCCGAGCCCCTCGCTGCGCGGCCGTTGCATGAGCACGACCAGGACGAGCAACAACGACACGACGACGTACACGGCAAGCAACAGGTCGATGACGAGGTTCATAGAGCCGCCCACCTTCACGCATGCGGCCGAGCTTGTAAAGGAGGCGCCGACGGCGCTATCCGCGTGGCCGTTCCGCGTCCGTGACCAGTCCGATCCGGCACAAATACGTGATCAAATCCCCCACGTGCTCCAGGCCGCCGCGAAATCCAACATAACCGTCCGGACGTACCAGATACATGCAGGGCGCCAGCGCCCCGTATTTTTCGTGTACCGAATGTTCCCGATCCAACAGCACCGTCGGCTGATTTCTTTTCGACGGCTGTACCGCTTCCGGAGCCAGCAGGACCAGATACGTGCGGACCGACAGGGAGTGATCCTTGGCCACGGCCGCGGCAATCCGGACCAGCGTGTCCGCCGGTTCCGGGGAGTTTTCTCCGGCCAGGAGCAGCAGCGTCCAGCCGTCCGGTTGCGAGAAAAGATCCATCAGGTGAATGGTCTCCTGCTCCGGCAGCCGCACGACCAGAGCGTCCGCCGCCCGATGTCCGGCGGCCAGTCCATGACCGCCACGGCGATCTTCCACCAAGGGGCTGCTGGCATAGGCGACATTCACTTCCGCCAGGCTCGTCCGCATACGGCCTTGCACCGCCTCCCAGCCGAGCGCGATCGGCGCGATGAACTTCATCGTGAATTCGGTCAGGGCATTCGGATGCACCATGGTGCGGAAACTGGCATCCGTGCCCTCGAGGAGCGCGGCGGCCACGGTATGGCGTTCCTGGTCATAGCTATCCAGCAGCGGTTCCGGCCGGGCGTGGCCGCGAATGACGGCGGCGAGCTTCCAGGCCAGGTTAAACGCGTCCTGCATGCCGTAGTTCATGCCTTGCCCGCCGATCGGCACGTGGACGTGCGCGGCGTCGCCCGCCAGGAAGATGCGCCCCGCCCGGAAACGACTGGCGATGCGATGCTGGGTCCGGAAGCGGCAAAGCCATTGGGGCTCGGAAAGGCGGAGGCCGGGATCGCCGGTAAGCGTCCGGGTGATGTCCTGCATCTCCGCCAGGGTGGGGGACTCGCGATTGTCGGGGTCTGCCTCGTCGCGCACGCAGAGCACGCGGTAGTGGCCGTGGGCATCGAAAGGAAAGCAAGCGAGCGTGCTGTCCTTCTCGATAAAAGCATACAGGCTTCCGTGCGGAAACGACCACTCGACGTGCACGTCCGCCATGACGAATTCTTCCCCGGTGTAGCGGGCGCCCTCGAAAGGAATGCGAGCCACGTCCCGAGCCTTGCTGCCCGACCCTTCACAGTCCACCAGCCACGGCACCCGGATGATCTCCTCGCGCTTGCCGTCCGCCTGGTGCCAGAGCGTGACCCCCACGCCGGATTCGTCCGGGTCGAAATCGACGGCTTCCACCTGGCGTTCGACGGTGACACCCAGGCGCAGCAGGTGCTCGACCAGCAGACGCTCGGTGATCTGTTGCCCGACCGCCAACGGCACCGGGTGCGGGCTGTCGATCCCGCCCGGATGCATGACGCCGAGGCGGCGGCCGAAGGCGCGAACGCTAACCCGTTCAAGCGGGAACCCGGCCGCCAGGAACTCGTCGACGATACCCATGGCACGCAAGACCTCCTGGGTGCGCACTTGCACACCGAGTGCCTGCGAATGTTCGACCGGTCCAGCGCGCTTGTCGACGATGCGCACCCGCACCCCATGCCGGGCCAATTCCGCTGCCGCCGTCATGCCCACGGGCCCGGCGCCAACCACCAGCACCTCCGGCTGAGGCTCCACGGCGGTCGGAGCCTGGCGCGCGGGAACGGGGTCGCTCATAGATGCAATTGGGTTCTGCGGCCGGCCAGCGCACCCGCACTTTCCTGCGCGCATCGCGTGGGAACGCTGCTACACTTACCGTCCGTCCGAGTCCCAGAGGTTTCCACGAGGGGGAGATAATTTGAAGGAAATTCGCAGGCGATTCTTCGCCACCGGCTTCGGCAGACGCCGAGCCCAACCTGGACAAGCCTTTCTATGAGCGACAGCACCGATCAAGAGCAGCCAGCGCCAGACGGCGACGCACCCCGAGGTGGCGCTGGCAACCGGCAGGACGACAAGAAACCGGCCGATAACAAACCACCGGATCAAAGCGACGATCAGAAAAAGGAGGAGCCGCACAAGAAAAAGCGCCGCCCCTCACCGCTGGTCATTTTGATTGGTTTGGCGGTCCTGCTCGCGGTGGCCATCGCCGCCTTTTTCATCTGGCGCTACTCCAGCACCCACGAAGGCACCGATGACGCCTACATCACGGGTCACGAGCATCAAATCAGCTCGCGAGTCAGCGGCACGGTGACGGATGTACTCGTCAACGACAATCAACTCGTCCACGCCGGCCAAGTCCTGGTGAAACTCGACCCACGCGATTACGAAGTGGCGTTGCAAAAAGCCCAGGCCGCCCTGGCGCAGGCGCAGGCGCAAACGACCGCAGCCGAAGCCGCGCAGGCGCAAGCCCGGGCGGATACGCTTTCGGCCGACGCCCGGGTAACCCAGGCCAACGCTCAATTCGAGATTGCCGGGGTGAACTACAACCGCAATTCCAGCCTCTTCCAAAAGGACATGAAGGCGGTCGCAAAACAGGATGTCGACACGACCAAGGCCAATCTGGACGCGGAAAACGCCGCCCTCGACTCCGCCAAGGCGCAGGCCCAGGCATCCCGCGCCAACGAGCAGAGCACTGCCGCCCAGGTCACCGTAGCCCAGGCCAACGTGCGTGCCGCCGAGGCGCAAGTGCACGACGCCGAGCTGGAGCTTTCCTACACCAGCGTCCTCGCGCCGGTGGAGGGCCATGTCTCGCGCAAGACGGTTGAATCCGGCCAGCGAATCCAGCCGGGCCAGGCTCTGATGGCCGTAGTCGAGGCCAATGTCTGGGTCCTGGCGAACATGAAGGAGACGCAGTTGAAGAAGATCGAAGTTGGCCAGGCGGTGGACATCAAGATCGACACTCTCAAGGGCATGACCTTTCTCGGCGTCGTCGATAGCATCCAGAACGGCAGCGGCGCGACTTTTTCGTTGCTGCCGCCGGACAACGCTACGGGCAATTTCACGAAGATCGTCCAGCGCGTGCCCGTGAAAATCGTCTTCGATGAGGAGTCCATCCGGGACTTCCACGCTAAAATCGTCCCGGGGCTTTCGGTCGAGCCGGAGATCGACCTCAACAGTTTGCGCGACCATCGGCACGAGGATAAGGAATGGCCGAAAATTCAAAAACAGAACCGGGAGCATGAGGAAGGAAAAGGCGATGCCAAGTAGGTCCCTGTCCGGCCCGGCCGCCGTCTGGCGCCTTCGGTGTGTCTGGCTCGGCGCGCCGTTTTTACTCGCAGCCTGCTCAGTGGGCCCGGATTATCACGGACCGGCCCCGCATCCCGCCACGACACCGCCGAAGCACTTCAAGAATGCGACGGCCGATAGCACGCACTGGAAACTGGCCGAACCGCGCGATAAGGACACGCGCGGCGCCTGGTGGCGCATCTTCGGCGACGCCTCCCTGGACAACCTGGAAAATCAAGCGCTCGGCGCCAATCAGGATCTGGCGATCGCCAGCGCCCGTATCTTTGAGGCGCGGGCGCAGGACAGGGTGGCCTCGGCCGATTTTTACCCGAATGTCCAGTTCGACGGGAGCGGCCAGCGGCAACGCACTTCGAATAACGACCCGGTGCAAAAAGGCCAGCTCGTCGGAGCGAACCCGTTCGCAGGGGCCAGCGGCGCGACGGGCGGGAGCAGCGCGCCGCTAGTCCTGAACAATCAGCCGCTCACGACAACGCAAAATCTCTTCCGGGCGCCAGTCGACCTGAACTGGGAACTCGACCTGTTTGGCCGTGTCCGGCGCGCCCACGAGGCCGCCCGCGCCGAGCGCCAAGCCGTCGAATCGGACTACCAGAACATGGCGCTCTCGGTCACGGCCAACGTGGCGGTCAACTACTTTACGTTGCGCTCGCTCGACGCCGAGCGCGACGTGCTCGACCGCACCATCAAGACGCGTAATGAAGCCTTCCGCATCGCGAAAGAGCGGCTGGATGCGGGTCTGGCGGGCGAGCTCGATGTCACCCGCGCCGAGGCGGACCTGGCCGATACCCAGGCGTCCACCTTTGCGCTTGAGCGCACGCGCGGCGAAGTTGAGAATGCCCTGGCGACGCTGCTGGGCGAGCAAGCCAGCGCCCTGCGCCTGCCGCGCCGCCCGTACGCGGGCTCGCCGCCGCGCATCCCGCCGGGTTTGCCCAGTCGGTTGCTCGAGCGCCGGCCGGATGTGGCGTCCGCCGAAAGGCAGTTGGCCGCCGCCAACGCGCGCATCGGCGTGGCCAAGGCGGCGTTTTTTCCCCGGATCGACCTAACCGGTGCGGCCGGTTTCGAAAGTGTGGATATCGGCACCTTGTTCGACTGGCCCAGCCGCTTCTGGCGCATCGGACCGAGCATCACGCTGCCGATCTTCGAAGGCGGCCGCAACGCCGGTAACCTCCAGATCGTCCAAGCCCAATATGCCGAGGCCATGGGGCGTTACCGCGGCCAGGTGCTGATCGCTTTCCAGGAGGTCGAGAACGGCCTGAGCGACCTGCGCACGCTCGCCGGCCAGGTGGAGGCCTTGACCCGCGCGGCCGAAGCTTCGCGGCGCTCCCTGGAACTCGCGCAGGATGCCTACGGCAAAGGCCGGGTCAATTTTCTCGAGGTGCTGGATGCGGAGCGAACCGCTTTGCTCGATGAGCGGAGCATCGTGGAACTGCAGGGCCAGCGCTTGCAGTCGACGGTGCAGTTGATCAAGGCGCTGGGCGGAGACTGGCATTGAAGATTGAGCTGGTCTGACCCACCTATCCCATGGCCAACGACCAATCAGGCGCCGGCGGCGGCGGTCAGAAGCAGGAGATGACCCTCCGCAAATGGCTGGCGGTTTTCGCCACCATGCTGGGCGCGTTCATGGCCATCCTGGACATCCAGATCACCAATTCCTCGTTGCGCGATATCTCCGGCGGGATCGCCGCCACGCCGGATGAAGGATCATGGATTTCCACCGCTTATCTCATCGGAGAAATCATCACTATTCCGCTGACCGCCTGGCTGGCGAAGGTTTTCAGCACCCGCTGGTATCTGCTGGTCAACGTCTCCCTTTTCCTCATGTTTTCGGCGCTGTGCGGGCTCTCGACCAGCCTCGGTGAAATGATCATTTTCCGCGCTGGGCAGGGCTTCACCGGCGGCGTTCTCATCCCCATGTCCCTGACGGTCATCGTGCAGACGTTGCCCAAGAACCTGCTGCCCATCGGCCAGGCCATGTTCGGGCTCACGGCCACCATGGCTCCCGCCATCGGCCCCGCGCTGGGCGGCTGGCTGACGGATCGCTTTGGCTGGGAGTGGAATTTCTACATCAACTTCGTGCCCGGCTTCGTCATGCTGGCCACGATCTGGTACGCCGTCGACCCGGAGCCGCTGCAGCTGGATGAACTGCCGAAAGGGGATTGGTGGGGCATCGGCTGCATGGCCATCGGCTTGGGGTCGATGATTGCCATGCTGGAGGAGGGGCAGCGCAAGGATTGGTTCGGCAACGACTTCATCCGGGAATGCGGCATCCTGGCGGCGATTTTCGTGCCGGCGTTCGTCTTGATCGAGTTGTTTCGCGATAAACCGTTCGTCAACTTGCGTCTGCTCGGGACGCGCAACCTGGGCTTCTCCTCGGTGGTGGCGTTTGCGCTCGGGCTCGGGTTGTACGGCTCCATTTATCTCATCCCGTTGTACCTCGGAGAGGTCCAGGGCTACAGCCCGCTGCAAATCGGAGAAACCCTGGTGTGGGTGGGCTTGCCGCAGCTCATCGTTTTTCCCTTTCTGCCGTTGCTGATGAAGAAGATCGATGTCCGCGCGCTGGTCTGTTTCGGCTGCGCGGTCTTCGCCTTGAGTTGCTTCATGAACACCGACATGAGCTACAACACCGCGCACGATCAATTCATGTTCGCCAACATCGTGCGCGCGGTCGGCCAGCCGTTTACCATCGTGCCGATTACCGCGCTGGCGACCGGTATGCTGGCGCGCAAGGACGCCGGCGACGGGTCCGCGATCTTCAACATTTTCCGGAATGTGGGCGGCTCCGTCGGCATCGCCATGCTCTCGACACTCGTCACTCGACGGGAGCAGTTTCACGACTCGCGCATCGGCGAAAGCGTATCGATCTACAACCTGCCGACGCAGGGGCGGGTCGCAACGGTCCAGCAGAACTTCATCGCGCAAGGTTTCGATCCGGCCACGGCCTTGCAGCAGGCCTACGGCGCGATTAAGCAAGTGGTCCGGCGCGACGCGAACATCATGGCGTTCAACGACGCGTTTTTATTTATCGGCGTAGGGTTGCTGGTGGCGGCCGTGCTGGTCTGGTTCTGCCAGAAGCCGCAACCCGGCGCGAGCGCCGCGGCGCACTAAAGGCGCTAAACCTCTACAATGCCGGCCGCGAACGCGGTTCGCGATCCTTCACCGTCGCGGTCGACGGCGCCGTGACAAAAGGGCCGCCGTCCAGCGGCGCGGCATTGGTGAACGCCACGTCGGGCATCTCGCTCGGCTTGCCTTCCAACGGAAAATCCTTGCGCAACGGATGGTACGGATACCCCTCCCACATCAGGATGCGCCGCAGATCCGGATGCCCGGCAAAACGAATGCCCATCATGTCCCAGATCTCGCGCTCGTGCCAATCCGCCGTCGGCCACAAATCGCTCACGGTCGGCGCCGCCTCGATCTCGTCTTCGCTGATGGCCGTCTTCAGCCGCAAATGCAGCCCGTGCGCCATGGAATAAAGCTCGTACACGAGTTCAAAGCGCGGCTCCGCGCCGAAATTATCCACGCTGCTGATGTCGGTCAGAAAATTGAACTCCAGGGTGTCCCGGCAAAAGCGCGCCGTCTCCTTGAGGTCCGCTACCGGCAGAGTGTAGGTCAATTCGCCACGGAATTCCGTCTTCTTGACGATGGCTGCTCCCAGTTTTTGTTCGAGGCGGGCGCCTGCGTCCGTGAGTGTCATGGCGGTGGCTAGTTTTGTGAGGTCAACAGATCACGCTTCTGCGCCAGGAACGAGTGTTCCCCCTGGATCTTCGCCTGCAAGCGCATCAAGCCTTCCAACAGCGCCTCCGGCCGGGGCGGGCACCCGGACACGTAAACGTCCACCGGGATAATGCGGTCCACGCCCTGGAGGACCGCGTAGGAGCGGTACATGCCGCCGCTCGACGCGCACGCACCCATGGCGATGACCCACTTAGGCTCCGGCATCTGCTCGTAGATACGCCGAACGGCCAGCGCCATCTTGTAGGTCACGGTTCCCGCCACAATCATGACGTCGCTCTGCCGCGGCGAAAAACGCATGACCTCCGCGCCGAAGCGCGAGATATCGAAGCGTGCGCTCGCCGCCGCCATCAGTTCGATGGCACAGCAGGCCAGCCCCATCGGCATTGGCCAGAGCGAGTTTTTGCGCATCCAGTTCATGGCCGCATCCATCGTCGTGAAGATGACGTTTCCCTCGATCTTGGAGTCGTATGCAACTGGTTGGAGCATGGCCATGAGCGGGAGTATACGGGGCGCCTTGGCGTTCTCAAGCGCAAGATGCACCCTGTTCCCACCTCGGCGGTTCTGGCTGCCGGCCGGCACTTCAACGCTTGATCCGAGTCTTTTTTTGTGAACTTTTCGGCACCTTGCGGGTTACTCTGCATTTCACCCCTGATGCATACTCAGCCCCAACTCTCCCGCCGCCACTTACGGCGCGCCTTCACGCTCATCGAACTGCTCGTGGTCATCGCCATCGTCGCCATCCTCGCCAGCATCCTATTATCCGTTTACCCGGGGATGATCCGCAAGTCTCACCAGGTCACCACCCTCAGCAACATGCGGCAGATTGGCGTGACTTGCCTGCTCTATGCCGCGGACCACAACTACATGCTGCCGAACCGCGCGGCCGCCCAGCCGGGCCAGGCTCAGCCGGACAAATGGCCGAAACTCTTTCAGCCATATCTGCAGGACACGCGTGTCTATGTGTCGCCCATCCCGGACGTCAACGGGAAATCATACAAGGTGACCGACCCAACGTTGCTGGTCAGCAACGACGCGAATTACACCAGCTACATTAGTAACGGGTACAACGACTTAGGGGCGTTGACGGATTCGTCCGTTTACCCCCACCTGAATAATATCAGCAAGCCCGATCAGACCATCCTGTTCGGCATTCCGTATCCGCAGATGAACCAATTCTACATGGATTTCTCGGAGGGGGCGGGCAATAACAATCAAGTCCTCAACCGCAGCGCCTTTACCGACAGTTCCATCTACGTCTTCAGCGACGGCTCTTCGCGCCTCCTGAAGTACCACGCCGGCGACGACATGAAATCGCCGCCCAAGACTTCCGATTATTACACGGACTGGCTCTGGCTGGTCGACAAGACGGATACCAGCATTATCCAGTAGCCGCCGCGGCCGGCGCGGCGCCTGCTTTTTTCGTATGAAGGCGAGAGTAGGGGTGATTTCGGATACCCACGGGCTGCTCCGTCCAGAAGCGCTCGCGGCCCTGCAAGGTTGTGAGTGGATTATCCATGCGGGCGACGTGGGCGCCCTGGGGATTTTGGAGCAATTGCGAGCCCTCGCTCCGGTTACGGCGGTGCGCGGCAATGTCGACCTTGGAGCTTGGGCGGCGGAGCTCCCCGGCGACCAACACGCTGAGCCTGGGCAAAACCCTCTGCTACGTCCTGCACGATGTGCATGAACTGAAGGCGAACCCACCTCCGGCCGCGACGCGGGTCATCATCAGCGGTCATTCGCATCAGCCGTCGATCCGCGAGGAGAATGGCGTCCTGTATCTCAACCCTGGCAGTGCGGGGCGGCGGCGTTTCCGGTTGCCCGTTTCGCTGGCGACAATCGAGATCACGGAAAAGGGTCTGGTGAAAGCCCGGCTGCTGAACCTAGAGTGAAGAACCGTCAGAAACCGCCTCCTGGGCCTTTTCCATGCAACTCCCGCCCTTCCGCCCGCGCGAATTCCTGCCCACCACGCTGGACTTAAGCAATACCGCCGCGCTGACGCCCATTTTCGACCGCCTGGACAACGCACTCGCGCTGGCGGCGTCCTCCGAAGACCTCGTCGCCTGGCTCGACTCCTATGACGAAGTCTGCGCCGCGCTGAGCGAGGACGCCACGCGCGCCTACATCGCTTTGACCTGCCAGACGGACGACCCTGTCCGCGAACGCGCGTACCTGCACATCATCGAAAACGTGGAGCCCTGGCTCAAGCCGCGCCAATTCTCCTTGCTGCAACAGCTCGCCGCCCATTCGGCCTTTGCGGCCCTGCCCGCGCACTACGAGGTCTTTCGTCGCGGCGTGCGAAACCAGGTGCGGCTGTATCGCGAGGCCAATGTCCCGCGCGAAACCGAAGAAGCGCGCCTGGCTCAGCAATACGCGAAACTTTGCGGAGCCATGACCGTCCAGTTCGATGGCGAGGAACGCCCGCTGCCGGCCATGGCGCCCATTCTGGAGGAGACGGATCGCACCCGGCGGCAGGCCGCGTTCGAGCTCGTTTCCGCCCGCCGCCTGCGGGACCGCGAAGCCATGGAAGATATCTTCGACCGCATGCTCGAGTTGCGAGGCGAGATCGCGCGGGAAGCGGGTTTTTCGGACTATCGCGCTTACGCTTTCGCGCGGCTGGAACGCTTCGATTATACCCCGGCGGATTGCCAGCGCTTTCACGAGGCCATCGAGCGGCAGGTGGTGCCGCTGCGCTGTGAGTTGCAGGAACGACGCCGGCGGGAATTGCAGTTGCCGGTCTTGCGGCCGTGGGATCTGAATGTCGATCCGGCGGGCCGCGCGCCCTTGCGGCCGTTCCGGGACGCGGACGATCTCGCCGCCAAAGCCCGCACACTTTTCGCGGGGCTGGATGCCCGCATGGCCGCGGATTTTCAGGCTCTCGAGACGGGCAGCTTGCTCGATCTGGCCAGCCGCAAAGGCAAGGCGCCCGGCGGCTACCAACAGACGCTGGCCGAAGCACGGATGCCGTTCATTTTCATGAACGCCGCCGGCAGCCAGGGCGATGTCGAGACGCTCCTGCACGAAGCGGGTCACGCCTTTCACGCGCTCGCCTCGCGCGAGCAACGCCCGGCGGCCTACCGCAACGCGCCGACCGAGTTCGCCGAAGTGGCTTCAATGGCGATGGAACTCCTGGCCGCGCCTCGTCTGGAAGTGTTCTACCCAGGCGCCGCGGACGCCGCCCAGAGAGCGCGCCGCGAGCACCTGGAAGGCATTCTCAACCTGCTGCCGTGGGTGGCGGTGGTCGATGCCTTTCAGCACTGGCTCTACACGCAGCCGGGCCACAGCCGGTCGGAGCGGGCCGACCGCTGGATGGAGTTGGTCGAGCGGTTTGGCGGCCTGGAAGATTGGAGCGGCCAGGAGGAAGCCCGCCGCTACTTCTGGCAACGCCAACTGCACTTCTTCGAGGTGCCGTTTTATTACGTGGAATACGGCATCGCGCAATTGGGCGCATTGCAACTTTGGCAAGCCTCCCGGCGCGATCCGGCGCAGGCCATCGAGGCCTATTATGCCGGGCTTCGCCTGGGTGGTTCCCGCCCTCTGCCGGAACTGTTTGCCGCCGCCGGGTTGCGCTTCGATTTCACGGAAGCCACGCTCGGTCCCTTGATCGAGGATCTGCGCCAGGAACTGGCCAAGTGAAGTAGGAAACGCTCTCCTCCGAGCGACTTCGAAGCCGTCTGGAGAGCGCCCGCGAAATGCCGTTACCGTTTCCCGCTCAGATCGAGTCCGAACGACTGCTGCTGCGCGCGGTTCAGGAGGCGGATTTGCCTGCCTTGTTACTCGTCAACGGGCACGAAGAGGTCACCCGGTATCTGCCCTACTCCACCTGGCGCATGCCGGCGGACGCCGCTGCCTGGTTCGAGCGCATACAAAAAATGCACGCCGCCGGCACGGGCTGGCAATTGGTGATCATCGAGAAGCAGTCCAGCGTGGTCCTTGGCAGTTGCCTCGTCTTCAATCACGTGCCGACGAGCGCGCGAGCCGACATCGGCTACGTGCTCGCTCGCCCCTCTTGGGGGCAGGGTTACATGCGGGAAGCCCTGCGCGCCCTGATCACCTGCGCGTTTACGCAGATGAGTCTGCGCCGGTTGGAGGCGGAAGTAGATACGCGCAACGCGGCTTCGGATCGCCTACTGCTGGAACTTGGCTTCACCAAGGAAGGCTTGCTGCGACAACGGCACGTGGCTAAGGCCGAAGTCAAAGACGTCTACATTTACGGTCTGCTCAGCCACGAGTGGCCTTCTGGCGGGACGCGGTAGCAGGCAGCTCCGGCTGACAAACCGGACACCAGCACGTCGTCCGGCCACCGACCGCGGCGCGGCTCAGCGCACCCCGGCAGCGTGGGCAATGCCGCCCGGCGCCCCAGCGGTGCTTGAAGAGCCAGCTCTCCGGGTAGGACCAGTCGTCCTGGATGATCCGGATTGCCTGCCGGCTGACCCAACGCACCTGCCGCCAGAGTTCCCGGCTCTGGCGGCCGTCGAGCGTACCGGCCGGCACCGCGGGGTGCAGTCTCGCCCGCCACAAAATTTCGTCCGCCATCCAATTGCCGATTCCCGGAAACCGCTCCTGCATGAGCAGCACGGCTTTGAGCGGCGCCCGCGCCCGCCGCGTCAGGAATGCCTCGACGGCGCCGGCGGTAAACGCCGCCGTCAGAACGCCGGGCGCGAGGCTAGTCCACCAGGCGGGTGGCTGGGAACCTTCCCCGAAGCGAATGCGTCCAAAGTGGCGCTGGTCCTCGTAAACGAGCGCGCGCTTGGGCAACTGGAGCACGAAATGGTCGTGCTTGCGCGGCGTGAAGTCCGGCGTTTCCTCCACGCGCAATTCCCCGCGCATCCCCAGGTGAATGCCGAGCCACAAGTTCCCGCTGAACCGGAAAAGCATCTGTTTGCCGCCGCTTTCGGACTTGACCAGCCGGGCGCCGGTCAGCCGCTGGCGCATCGCCTGAACATCCGTCTGGCGGAAGACCCGGATCTCCGGTCGCGTCACCAGCACGGCGCGAACGGGCTGGCGAAGCCCGGCATCCCACAAGCGGCGGCTATGTTCGACTTCGGCGAGTTCAGGCATGTGCTGGCACTAAAGCAGAGCCCGCTGAAACCAAAAGCCGGGACGTCTTCGCTTGTCACTCGCGCCATTTGAACGAGTGGAGGGCGTTAGATTGAGGGCCGAAGCTCTGGCGTCCCCATGATCAACCTGTATTCCCGCCGTCTCGTGCTTGAGCCACTGACCGCCGCTCATGCGGAAGCCATGTTCGGCGTCCTCTCCGAGGAGGCGATCTACCGCCACCTCGACTACCCGCCGCCGTGCTCGCTGGCGGAACTGTGTGCCATTTACCGCCGTTGGGAAGCACGCCAGTCGCCTGATGGAACGCAGCAATGGCTCAACTGGGTGGTCCGTCCTTCTCACGATGCGCCCATCGGTTTCGTGCAAGCCACCGTGGGACCTCCTGCCACGGCGTCTATCGCCTACATCTTCGGCAGCGAACATGGAGGCAGGGGCTTCGCGACGGAAGCGGTGGCAGCCATGCTCGCGCATTTAGCCGATGCGTATGGCGTCTTGCGCTGTCTGGCGACCGTGGAGGCGGCAAATGAGCCATCCATTCGCCTGCTGGCGCGGGTTGGTTTTCGCGCGGCTTTGCCGGAGGAATCACGGGAGCACGGCCTAACCCGAACGGAGCGATTGTTCGTACGTGTGGTGCCCGGGCAGGCGGTTTAACAACACTGGCAGAACCGAGCATGCACAACGGGTCCTCGCCGCCCTTCGCTCGTGACCGTTTGGCTGGATATCGGCAGAAGAATCAGGACCGACGCGCTTGACAGCAAAGTTGAAACGGCTATTTAACCTGTAGGTAAAATACAGCCGCTGCATGACCTCCGACTACCTCAGCCTCACCTTTGCCGCCTTGGCTGATCCCACGCGGCGAGCCATCCTCGCGCGGCTCGCGCTTGGGGAGACCTCGGTAACCGAAATCGCGCGGCCCTTCAAAATCAGCCTGCCCGCGATCACGAAACACCTCAAGGTGCTGGAACGCTGCGGCCTCATCGCGCGGAGTCGCGAGGCGCAGTGGCGACCCTGCCGGCTCGAGGCGAAACCGATGAAGGAAGCGGCCGATTGGCTCGAACTCTATCGCCAGCATTGGGAGGAGAGTTTTAATCGCCTCGATGCCTATTTGCAGGAACTACAACGAACCCAAAAACAAAAATCGAAAGGCAAGAAGCATGACCAAGAATGATAACGTAGCCGAGCGGACGCTGGTGCTCACGCGCGTCTTCGATGCGCCCCGCCAGTTGGTGTGGGACGCGTGGACGGAGAAGAAGCACCTCGAAATCTGGAGCTGTCCGCGCGGGTTCACCATGCCGGAAAGTCACGGCGATCTGCGGGTCGGCGGCGAGTGGAGCTTTTTGATGATCGCGCCGAACGGGGAAAAGTTTCCGTGCAGCGGCGTCTATCGCCAAATTGTGCCCAACGACTTGCTTGTCATGACGCATGGCTGGATCGAGGACGACGGCACGCGACCGCATGAGACGACCCTGACCGTGCGCTTCGAGGACGCAGGCGCAGGCAAAACCAAGCTGACGCTTGAGCAGTCGGTCTTCAAGTCGATCGAGTCCCGCGACGGCCACAACGGCGGCTGGTCGCAGTGCCTCGACAAGCTGGGCGAACTGCTGGCGGACCTGCAAACCCAGGAGAAATGATGACGTCGAAAACGGCGCAAGTATGAGGAGAAGCCTGGACCGCTTGAGCCCACCACTGGAATCAGCAGCGGCGGAGGGTGCTTCGTTTACCTAGTCATGAAATCTGGCGAAGTTTCTCCGGCGGAAGCGTCGAGAATTGCCCGTTGCTCATGTGGAAAGGTAGCGATCGAGGTTCTTGGTGCCCCGATCGCTAGCTGTGTCTGTTATTGCGACACTTGCCAAAAAGGTTCTCGTCAAATCGAAGCATTACCAGCTGCTGCTCCGATCCTGAGTTCAGATGGTGGAACCGCCTACATTCTCTATCGCAAGGACCGCATTAAATACTCCAAAGGCGCTGAGCTATTGAAAGGGTATAAAGTCGATGCAGAATCACCGACGAGCCGCGTTGTTGCCTCCTGCTGTAATGCAGCCATGATCATGCGGTTGGATGATGCGCTGCATTGGGTGCCGATCTATCGGGACCGTTTGGACGGTGGCATGCCTCCTTTGCAATATCGTATTTGCACGAAGTACAAGCCGCCTGGTGCCGAGATCCCGAACGATGTTCCAAGTGCCGCCATGTACCCGCCAGGGTTGATGTGGAAACTCTTGAGGTCGAAAATTGCCATGCTGCTGGGTAGATGACCATTTGAGAGGGATAAGGCGGCCAAGCGGTCGCCGGCTGGCCTTGCGCTTGCGCCCCGAAAGCTTTGCGCTCGCGCGCTGAGCTTTGCTGCCTCGTTCCGGAAGGGCAAAAGATGGCGTCGAGGACGGTCCAGCCGCCGGTCGGACTGATTGGTACAGAGGCTCATCGTCGGCCTGCATTGGGGCTGACGCCCCGCTGCCAGCTTCCGGGTAAGCCGTGTTGCCTCAATCAAAAAAGACACCGTAGCGTAAAAGATTGAGCGATGCGTTGCCTCATAACAGAGGACACCGAAGGGAATGGGTGTTTTGCTCGTTGCGCGAGGCTTGTTCACAAACGCCCGGCAGGGCGAGGTTGCGGTAGCCCGAGTCTCACAACTCGGGCGCTGGCGCTAAGCCAGAGCAACCGGTTTGTGAGCAAGCCGGCCCCCTCGGATCAGGCGGCCCGACGGTGGATTTGCGGGCAGGGCAGGTTGTAACGCAGGATCACGCGCAGCTTCTTTTCAATCGTTTCCTTCAGCACAAAGGGGTCGAGTCCGGCGAGGATCTTCTCCAGCTTGGCCACTTGCTCTTTGTCCCCCTGCGCACAGGCTTTAAGTCGCTCGAACGGCGTGGCGGGACGGTCGTAAATCCGCTTCTTGCGGCTCCCGTCGACCTCGGTGCGCAGGTGTTTCATCGCGGGACAAAAGAAGTTGCGGAACTGGCCCCACTCGCGCGCATACAGCGCGTTGAGCAACTCGGCCTGCCGCGGATCGCCCAGCCGCCCGTAGCCCACCAATTGGCGCACATGGGTCCAGTTTTTCTGTTCGACTCGCGCGTTGTCGTTCTTGTGATAGGCCCGCGAGCGGGTAAAGGCCACCGGCTCAGGACGCTGGAGAAAGTAGTCGGCCAAATGCCAGTTGAGGAACTCGCCCCCGTTGTCGCTGTCAAAGCCCAGAATGGGAAATGGCAGCGCCGCTTCCACTTCAGCAACCCGTTCTCGCACGGCATGTTGGCCCCGATTCCAGATCGCCCGCGTTTCGGTCCACTGCGTCTGCACATCGGTCACCGTCAGACTCCAGCAAAAGTCTCCCTCCATCGACTCGGCGCAGTGCGCGACGGTGTCGGCCTCCACCCAGCCCGGTCCGGCCACATCCCAGTGTTCGGTGCGCACAGGGATCTGTTTGCGCAAGAGCGTGCCTGGCCGTGTGCCGCACCGTCCCCGATGGCCTACTGCCACTCGGCACGGCGCCAGCAGGCGGTCGATGGTTGCCGCGCTGGCCGCCAGCGTCTTGGCTTTGAGCGACGCCGGCAAGACCCCATGGCGCTTCTCATAAGCGGGCAGCCAGAGCTCCAACGCCGCTTTGAGCCTTCTCCCGCACGGTTGCTCCGCGGCCAGCCAGATCGCCTTGAGCACCCGCCGTTCGGCCTCTCCGTAAAGCGGTTGCGATCCCCCGCGCCGACGCCCGCCAGCTCCGGCGATCTCGCGTTTGCCACCTAGCACCTTGATTGCGTACTTGCGTTCATACCCGCACAGCGCGCAGACCTCATCCAACAGCCGACCGCGGCCCTTTTTTCCCCAACGGCGGTAGCGCGCCCGAGCTTGCTCCAGCACCTCCTGGCGACTTTTTGCACTCATCTTTAAAGACACGTCCCCATGGTGTCTTTTTGGCTGAGGCAATGAATCCTTTTACCTCTCCAGCCTCCGGACTCCTCGGTGTCTTTTCATTTGAGGCAATTCGTAAGCTGAGCAAAAGCCAATGATTCCGTTGCACGTGCGGTGGGCATCGGCTATGATCGACGCTCCCTTGAAGCCAGGGTAGCTCAGCGGTAGAGCAGGGGACTCATAAGCCCTTGGTCGGGAGTTCGATTCTCCCCTCTGGCATATCTCTTTCAACGAGAGAGATATATGAAGAGAAAGTCACCTCGAAATGACCGAAGTCATAACATGCCGCCCGTGTTTGCGGATGCCGCAGATGTAAATTGAAACATCGGCCGGCTTGGGATGGGAAGTGGTTCGGATGCAGCCTGGCGTTACCTATAATGTTCCTGCGGCACTTTGGCATACGATTTCCATGATGCCGGGAGACCTGGTTCTGATAGTCGAAAAGGATGGCACCCACCTCAACGATGTGGAGTACCGCAGCCTCACCAAGCTGGAGCGAAACTCCTTGCAGCAAGCAATGAACATGAAGCGGAATTAGAAATCCCGAAATCAAACCCCAACTTAAATGAAACTCTCTGTCCAGTTCGCGTTGGCAATATCTCTGGTCCAGATCCTTATAAACTGGACTCACACCGCTTTAGCTCAGGCGCAATCATCCGCGGTTGAACTATGTTCCCCCAGGGACGGCGATGACTTTGAAGTGAGCAAACCTCTGCTGTTCTGGAAGGCGAGGCCGGGAGCCAGCGGCTACGAAATCGACGTGGACAACACCAAAGTCGGCGAGGCCCCGTCCACTGGTGGCCCCATTCTGAATCATGCACTAACGGCACCGCTTGCGCCGGTCTGCACCATTGGTCGGTCAAGGCCCTTTCCGCTTCAACAGGCCCGGTCTCTTCCGAGACGTGGACGTTCACGATCGAAACGCCGGGAAACTGGCCCTACTGGGCCATTGGCCCATTCGTTCGCTACGGCGGGAATCCCATTGGGAAGTCGGAGGGAACTAGCTGGGAGTCCGTTAACACGCTCAGCCCGGGAGTGATCTTCGACCAAGGGAAATTCCGCATGCTCTATCGCGCCCAGGGAAGAGCTTGGACCTCGCGCGAACGCTATGCGGAAAGCACCGATGGGGTCACTTTCACCCGAAATCCGCAACCGGTCATCAACGCCACGGAACCATGGGAACAGGGTTTCGGCTGGTTCCCGGGTGCTCGGAGATAGGTGTCGTTACAACGCGCGCTCGAAGCGATTCGAGTGTTGACGTAGAGCGGCCGCCGTGTATCTATCCTGGGATGGGTTTCCGGTCTGCTTTGAAACGCTGGTCGGGGCGAAGGAAGAGAGGGCAAGCCGGGCGAGCTAACACTTTGGCCGGCCGGCAATTCGTGGTCGGTGTGGCGAAAGGAGATTAACGGCACCGACCCTATGAAGTGGCTGCTCATTATGCTGCTGGGATTGGGCGCGGCTGTGCAGGCACAGGAGGCCAATGTAGTCACGGCCGTGGAACCGGTCCGAGAATTGCACGTTTTCGGCGGGGTGAATCTGCCCGTTGAACTCATCGCAGACGGCCCGCTAGGCACGTCGACGGAAGTGCGCGCCGACCTTTGGCAACTAACCGGCAGCCTCGCGGCACCGCTACGGAAAGATTTCGAGGTCAGCGAGAAGTCGCTGGATTTCTCGGGCGCAACCCCGCGCGTGCTCCGCCGGTCCGTGCCACTGCCGGAGGTGCAACGGATCACGCGGATGGCGCTGCGCTTCCGTGTGCGCCAGGCAGATGATCCCTCGTGGCTGTCGACAGGGAACATGGCGCTCAACGTTTACCCGAAGGAATCGGCGCAATGGTACAGCTTCACGCACCGTGCGGATGCCCGCCTCGCCGTGTTCGGCCCAGCCGATTCCCCGTTTCGAAGCGTCTTGAAAGCCCATGGCGTGAAATACGAAGACCTGGGCCGGGAACTGCCGGGCGAACTACCCGAATCCATCCTGGTCGCGGGAGAAATGGGGCCCGTTGCCTTGCAAGACTGGTTGGGCGGCCATGCCGCAAGCAAAGGAGCGCTCGTGATCCTGTGCTCCGACCCTGACGGGTTGCCGGTGATCTCCATCGAGCGGCGGCCGGGTTTTTGTCTGACGAAAATTGCCACGGCACTGCTCGGAAACCTGTCAACCGATCCATTGGCTGGGGAAACCCTGGCAGCTACCCTCAACCGTGCACTCGACATTGTCGCCACTCCTTGAACATCGATCGGCTGTCCCCCCAGCATTACGCCCATGAAATTCCAGCTATCCATCACTTTCTGGCTCCTCGGAGCCGCCTTAGCCCTGCCCACGGCGCGAGGCGAAAACCCGCCGCCCATGAGCGCCGCCGTACTCGATTTTCAAACGATCGGCGATGCACTCAAGGGCGAGGGCGCGGAAGTGGCGGCGCTGCTCAACGCCCGGCTTTCCCGGGCCGTCCCGGGGGTGGTCCTCGTTGAGCGCCAGGAAATCGAGAAAATCTTTTCCGAACAGGAACTTGGCCTCTCCGGCACCGTGACGCCGGACACCGCCGCGAAGGTTGGCTCTCTGACCGGCGCGAAGGCGCTGATCACCGGGCGGCTGTTCGACATGGAGAGCAAGTTTTGCTTGGCGGCGAAGATCGTCAGCACCGAGACGGGTCGGGTTTACGGCGAAAGTGTGACGTTCGGCAGTCTCGCCAACCTGGACGAGGCGGTCGACGAAATCACCGACAAGGTAAGCGCGGATCTCGTCCAGCATGCGGACACGCTCCTGGCCAAGGTGGAAACTCCCGCCGAACGGCTGGAACGGCTCAGGAAGAAAGTCGAAGGCAAGAACCCGCTCCCGAGCGTGAGCATCGTGATTGCCGAGCAACAGATCAACCGTGCCGTGATCGATCCGGCGGCACAGACGGAGATCGCGTTCGTCTTGCAGCAGCTCGGCTTCGAGGTACTCGATCCGAAAACTACCGGTCGGCGGGCAGACGTGGAAATTGTCGGCGAGGCGTTTAGCGAACTGGCCGGCCGGCGCGGCAATCTGATTAGCAGCCGGGCGCGGATCGAAGCCCGGGTCACGAAAACCGCCGATGGCAGGCTCTTGCTCGCCGACCGCCAGACGGACGTGGCGGTGGACCTGGCCGAGCAGACCGCCGGCAAGCTGGCGCTCGAAAGCGCCGCGAACCGGTTGCTGGATCGGATTGTGCCGAAACTAGTGGTTAATTAGCATCCCGGTCGCGCGCAGCCACGCATCCCGTGCCGCGCCGGGCGCGGAGAGTTCCTTCCTGAAATCAACGTATGAGACGTTGCCGTTTCGTTCTGTTTGCCGCCTGTTTATTGCTGTCCGGCCACTCGTGGGCTTCGGCCGCGGTGCGCGTGGCCATCGTGCCCCCAACGTTTTCGGAGGGCGAGTCCAGTAGGGAAGGCGCAACGTTGGGGGATTATCTTCAAGTTAAGCTCCATGGCCTGCCGGACGTGGACTGGATCGAGCGCGGCGATCTCGATAAAATTCTGGGCGAAGCCAAGCTTAAGGTGCTCGGTGACCAGGGTGTCTCCGGCGTTGTCCTGGGCCGGCTGCTTAAGGCGGACGTCGTTCTCGAAGGAACCCTCGAAAATCCCTCGTGGGAAGGCGCGGGCCACGAGGAAAGGTACACCACTCGTCTGACTTTACAGGTCATCGACCTGACCAACGCCAGCCTGCTGGCCGAGGAAAGCATGGAAAGCCCCGCCGGTGCCGACGGGGGACCGACCGCCCCGGCGGAACTGGAACGTGCCGCCGGCATCGCGTTGCGCCTGCTCACCACGGCGCTGAGGGAACGCCGCGCGGCCGCCCCGGCGCTCCAGTTGGCGCCGATCTTCGTCGCCAATGCTGGGGCGAGCCCGAGACTCGACCAGTGGGAGGAAAAGTGGCAGGATGCGCTCCGCCAGGAAGCCGTCGCGCGGCCCGAGGTGCGCCTGTTGCGTTTCCAGGGCCTCGAGCCGGCCTTGCAAGAACAAAAACTTGCCCATCTGGGCTTTACCGAGGCCGACCCGGCGGTGTGGCAAAACGCCGCGGACGGTTATATCTGGGGAAATTATCAGGAAGTCCCGGTGCAGAATACGGTGGCGTTCGAGGATACCGAGGTGGAGGCGGAACTTTTCCTGCAGATGGGCCGCGACGAACCCCGACGCTTTGCGCGACGCTTTGTGGTCAAGGATTTCCCCGAGGTCAGCCGCGCGATGGCCCGTGAGGTCCTGGAGGCGGCGCTCCAGTACGGCAAGGGCGCGCCGGTCCCGCCCGACGACGAAACCGGTGTGGGGCGTTCGATCTTCGCGCGGATCTGCGCCTTGGTGAATGACGGCTATTTTACAACGGACCCCAAACTCGAGAACGTGCTGCCGTTGTATCACTATGTAATCAATCGGTCCGGCGAAAATCTCCTCAGACCCCTCCAACGGCCGCCCTTCGCCTCGCAACGAACGGCATACTGCCGACGGATGCTCGGGCTCGCTTGTTTCTTCGATCCCGGGAACGACCGCGCCGAGTTGCTTCGCTGGGCGGCGGACTCGGAGCCCAATGCCACGGGCCATCTGGAAGTCAGCCTCCGGGAGATGGAGGAATGCTTTGAACTATCGGAGCGGATGGCGCGTGCCGGGAAGTTCGATGCGGCGACGTTCATCGCGGCGGTGGATGCCATGATGGACTACTTTGCCGTCTATCATACCTTGGGACCGCCGCCGGGATGGATGGAACGGGATTCGTGGGCCCGCCTCGGAGAGAGACACACCGCTTTGCTGCGAGCATTCGTCATCTTGTTGACGGAAAAGCTGCCCGCCGTTTCCGCGGCTCTCGACGCCTCGCAAATCCCTGTGGCACGGCGCGGATTTCTGTTTGAATGGTTGATAACAATCTTGCGAAGTGATGCGCAATCCGAGCTCCGCCTCAAGTATCTTACCACGGCCCGACCCCTGACTCCGGACGGCGGCAACATGGGCGAGGAGTACGAGCACCTGATGGCCGACCTCGGCGACCGCAAAGGGGTGCAAAATGCCTTGATGCAACCCGCGTTGCCGGCGGACCCTCCGCCCCCCCGCCCAGCCACGCTGGGCGGGCCGATGGCCAATAATGTATCCACGGTAGGATCGGCACCGGGTAGCCCGTCACCCAATCGTACGGACCTGGATGAGCCGCTGCTGGCGGGGACCACGCCGGTGCCATTGCCCCGACCGCGCCGAATCCTACTGCCGGTGGAGACCCTCCTCGCCGACGCTGCAGGGCAAGTCGCCAAAGCGACCGCCGCACACATGTCCTACCCCGGGGGCTTCGGGATGGACGGCTTGGGTGACAGCGGCCTTCCCATCCACAGGATCGACGGCTACGGCGATCAGTTGATTCTCGATCTGACCGCTGGGGGACGTGTGACGAAGGGACACCAGGGCGTCCATTTGCTTTACCAGGCCTCCTGCGACACAACATGTATCTTCAAGGGGGCGGATTCCGATTTGATCTGCGGAGACACGGGCCGCGCACTCTATCGCGAGGGCGACGCCCTGGCGTGGACGGACCTGGTTTCCTCGGCCAGCGGCGTTTTTTCGCCGGAAGAAGGCGCCCCTGCCGTCGCGCCAGCGATGCTTGGATTCGATACGGCCGGGCGTGTGGTGGCGGTCAACGACACGGCCAAAACGGTCGGGCAGTACGACTGGAACAAGCACCGCTGGCTCGCCCTTCCTGCCCCGCCGTTGGGATCGACGCCAGCGCCGCTGCCAGCCGCCGGGTTCTATACGCGCGGCGAATCGGGTCCGGCAAAGGTATCGAGGCTTCCGGCGTTGCCATCCTCTTTCCGCCCTGGAATCTGCTTTTTAATCAGGCGACCCAGAAATGGCAATCCCTGCCTTCCGATGCCTGTCTGCCGCCGTTGATCATGCCGTCCCGGACTGCTCCGGGGGGACGGTCTCGTGTTCTGACGAGTGGACTGGGAGGCTCCGTCTGCGTCGGGGATCATCTGTGGAGTTGGAACGCGAGCGGGATCACGGATTTTTCCCTCACGGAAGACCGAATTGTTTGGCATACGGATTCGCAGTACGTGGTCGGCGCGTGCGCGGAGGGGCCGTTCCTCTGGGTTGTCCTGGCGCGGGGCTTCCGGAACACGCCAGCGCTGGTGCTGTTGGACTGGTCACGCCATACCGTCTCGGGCGTGATGCCACTCCCGATAGGCGTCAGGGGGATCCGCGTCGATGATGGACACGTCTGGTTAGGAGTGTCCGTGTGGCCCCAAACAGGTTTGGTGTGCGTGGATAAGGCCAAGATCTACGCCGCATTAAACCTTGCGCCCCCGGCGGACCCGACCCGCCCGCCAAGGCCAGCCGCCTTCGAAGAAGGCGATTCGGCTTTTTACACGGCCATCCTGCGCGGTGATACGGCCACGGTTCGCGCGCTCCTGGACGGCGGAGCATCCGTCGACGGCAGCTTCGGTCCCGGGAAAGCGTCGGTGCTAAACGTCGCGGTCTGGACTGGCGATCAGGTGATGTGCCGGTTGCTTATTGAGCGGGGCGCGGCGGTGAACCCCGCGCGGCCGGGAGGGGGCTGGACCCCCCTGGAGACCGCCGCCGCGCAGGGCAATCCGGCGATCCTGCGGATGCTATTGGAATCGAAAGCCATTCCGACTGAGACCGCCCTCGCCATCGCGTTGCGCGCCGACGATTTTGCCGCGGTCGAGTGCTTGCGGCAAGCCGGCGCGCCGGCCGGGCAACTCGCCGCCATCCTCACCGGCGAGCGAAACGAGAGCCTGGCGCGGCAACTTCTTGCCTCCCCACTGCCCCTGTCGCCCCCGGACCGCGCGCAGTTGTCCATCCTGACCAAGGCCGCCGATGTGGCGCTGCCACCCGGAACCGACGCTCCGCAGGCCGCCGCGCTCATCATGCAGGCTCTGAAGGAAATGCGGGCCGACCAGGCCGCAAAGCTCGTCGGGATGGTGCCGGCAGATCAGTTGGGCGACAAAGCCATGATCCCAGTGGTTTGGAGCGCCATCCATGGCGGGTTTACCCGGACATTGGATGCCTTTCTCGACCGTGGCTACGTCCCCGAACCGAGCAATGACGGGGACGGCTCGGGACTGGGAAAATTGTTGAACTATACGTTTACCCAGCCTGATGAATTCTCTTCTTTGCTCCGGCACGGAGCAGACCCTCGCGCGTCGGGCAAGCCGCCGGAGGCCTTGGCAGAGCGGGTCGCGGCCTCGCCCTGCGCCGTGGCCAATCTTCCCCTGCTCCTCAAATCATGCGTCACGCTGAACAGCTCCCAGGGCTACGGGACGTTCGGCGGTACGCTGCTGTGTGCGGCGGCGGGTGGGGGCCTTCAATACACGGTAACCGACGGCGTTTACGGCCCATTGAGAGACTATGCCACGCCCGCCGTCCAGTGGCTGCTCGACCACGGCGTTGCGCCGGCTTGCACCGGACGTGAAGGCTTCAATGCTCTGCACGCGGCATTCGCGCGCGCTGCCGTCGCGCCAGCCTGTCTGCTCGCAGGTTTGGGAGTCGATCTCGAAGCGCGCGATCTTGCGGGCCGGACGATTTTCGACGCACCGTATCCGCCCGCGCAAGAGCAGTCTGACTTTATCCAAAGCTTGCGCACCTACGCGCCGGTATCGGACCTTGAAGCGCGGGGCCGAAAGCGGTTGCTCGATGCCATCGACGTACGGGGACAATATGCGAACCTCCTCGAGGCAGTAAGTGGCAACGACATTACACGCGCCCGGGAACTCCTGGCTAAAGGAGTCAGTGTCGCGCCGCCATACCCGGGTTACACCCCTTCCGGTCTGCAGATCAGGCAGCCCGGCCTTGTGTTCCTCGCCACGAAAAATCGTTCGCGCGAGATGGCCGCGCTTTTGCTCGATCACCATGGCGATCCAAACCTCGGCGAAGCCGGCTATCAATATCCTTTGAGACCCGGTTCGGTCCAGGTCGACGGGTCAGGTCAAGCAGTCGGCGAGAGCGAACGCCGGCTACCCGTCCGGCGGTGCAAAACGCCGCTAATAATGGCGGCCGAGGCGGGCGACCGTGCCATGGTGGATTTGCTCCTCGACCGTGGAGCTTACGCGCCGGCGACAGATGAATTTCAACGCACCGCCGTCGATGCCGCGGCCACGCCTGAACTTTCAGCACACATCAAGGAGCGCTCCTGGCTGCAGTTCGAAGCACAAACGCTTGTGAGTGCCCTCAAGAACATCAATCCGGGTGACTCTCCCGAGTCCGAAAACTACAAAACCTTTGACCGGATCAAAACCGAAGCGCCGGAGGCGTTCACCACTCCTGACCTGCTAGGGGACACTCCCATCGCCCTTTTGACGAGAGGTCTTGATCTATTACATCCGTCGTGGGAGCTCATGATGTTGCCCAGTGTTAATTTAGACGGTCGAGCTGCCAAGGTCTTGACGGAACTGCGGCAGGCCGGTATCCGGCTCGACTGCCTGGACCGTTTCGGCACGACGCCCCTGCATCGCGCCGTGGTTTACGCGAGTGCTCGAACGGTCGCCGAATTGGTGAAAATCGGTTTCGATCCCACGTTTCCCGACCGCCGTGGAATCACGCCCCTGGACCTTGCAAACCGCATTTCCGATCCGAAGCAACGCACGGAGGTGCAGGCGGCGCTGCTAAGCGCGCGGCCGCCGGGGTCGATGCCATCCGGCGCCGGTGATTAATGTTTAGTCGTCGAATTTGCTGGTGCGTTTCCGACGCCAGCGTGGGAGGAGGCTCTGGAGTGGCGGCAGACCGTGCCACGTTCATCCAGACGTCCGACAGGCCATGTGATAACCAATTAATCGGGGGATCCTGCGTCGAGCGGTAAAAGTCACCGCAAGACGACCATTCGGTCACAATAAAGTCACAATAACGCAGAGTGAATCAGATAACGCGGGAATCATTCTTCAGGGGAGGGGGAAATCTCCCGAGGAGTTGACCCGAATCGGGAGTTCGATTCTCCCCTCTGGCACATGTCTCTCAGCGAGAGGAGTTTATGTGAACCAGGTCACCTCAAAAAGGCCAAAGTCATAACAAAAGTCATAACACGACTCCTACGTTTGAGGATGCCGCAGATGTGAAAACAGCGATTTTCTGTGGGGTCTTACGCGCTTGGGAAGACCGGGTTCAGGCGAGTAGTATAGGTATTTCAGCGAGGCGCGGAATTTCATCCCAGGTCCTGCCCTCAAGCACCCGGCCTGTCTTGTGCTTTCGTACTCCTCCCCATTGCTTGAAGAAGAACTTCACGTCAGCGGCAAGGCACTGGTCGCGGATTTCGGTTACCCATGTTTCCTGCACCGGGCGCGCGCCGGGACCAGACTCTCCGCCCACGATCACCCAGTCGATTCCGTCGAGGTTCATGTCGGCAATCCGCCCGATCAGCGGCTCAACTGAGAGAAATTTTACGCGAGCACGCGTTCGGCGGAGCAGGTCGATACGATTGCGGTACGACGCGTTCTCTACGCTCACGCCCATCCAGATGTGGTCGGCCCAAGCCAGGGTGCGGTCCAGTTCGAGTAGCCGTTGCGGGCGCTTTGTGAGAATCTGATACGTATGCTGCGGGGCTTGATTCATGACCGCGAACACGCGTTGGATGTAATCTGTGGGCACGTCCTCGTGGAAGAGGTCGCTCATCGAGTTTACGAAGATTTTGCGGCCCCGCTTCCACGCCGTCGGTAGCGAAAGCATCTGCGGCTGCAAGGTGACCTCGAAACCGTTGCGGTAATTGTGCTGACCCATCGCCTTGAGCCGCACGGCCAGCCGTCCGGCATAGCAATTCTTGCAGCCAGGGCTGACCTTGTCGCAGCCGGTGACCGGGTTCCAGGTTGCCTCGGTCCATTCGATTGGTGATTCCGCTGCCATAACATGTGTTCTTCTATCGGGTTGTGACGGTGCTCTTCTTGAAGATGTGGTTCATGATCTCTACGCCCTTCGCGTTCCCAGCGGCGAAGCAGAGCAAGTAGAGAGGCGAGTTTCTGGAGTTGCAAAGTACGCGCCCCTTCGGTGAAACGTGGACGAACGCTTCGCCCAGCCGTTTCAGCCAGAAGTCTGCCACCTTTTGCGGTGAGGCGGCTTTGACCTTGCCAAGGTCCGCACCATACTGGTCAAAAAAGCTGGGCTGATCGTTGTTCACGTAGAACTCCTTCTGCCAGTCGTTGCCCAACAGCCGGGTGAGGTGCTGGGCGTTCTCTGGCGGAATCCGTGCCGGGTCGTCACGCAGCAGGCGCATCACCCCCATTCCGAGGGGGAAAAGGAACAGCATGTCGATGTGTTTTGTGCGCCCCGCGCCTTCGATGGTGGACCAGTCCACCTGCATCCCATACGGATCGAGGAACAGAACGGCCCGGCGACCAACCCAATTCATCTTAGGGTCGCAGAGCCTTGCCAATTCCGTGTTCGCGTCGCGGACCTCGATCTTGATGGACGCCGCACGGTCGGGGAACTTCTGTTTGAGTTTTTCAAGCTCCTGCGCGCGCTTGCGATCCTTTTCGATGAAGATATAGCGATCAAATGGCGGCTCGACTTTTAGGGCTATTTGCGCGGAGCCTTGGCGAAAATCCTCGGCTTCCGGCTCAGCCATTTCCTCCTCGAACATCCCAGTCGGTGCGGCTTTTCCACTCTTGAAGCGTGTGTAACCCGTACCGGCGAAAGCGTCGATGTACGCCGTTTTGAAGGGCTGGTTCATCATCACCTTCGCATAGACGGCGAGATACTCCCGCACGCACTCCAGTTTTTCCAAAGTCCACTGACCGCCGAAGCCGCCGCTCGAATTACTCATGATCCTAGAATGACCTCTAGCAGCCTGTTGAAGAATGCGGTTGGCGGGAATGGAGGCAAGAGGAACGAGTGAGGAGGTGCTTGGTGCTGAGTTTTAGCTCTGGAGAGCAGGAGAAGCGGTTAAGACGCGCCAGAGGATAGCAAGTGCAGTCAGGAGACGTTCCAGGGACGCCAAAACCGCCTTCCGCGGGGCTGCCAACCACTGTTTGGCGGTGCCCAGACCAAAGAGTGTGCGCAGGAGCAGGCTCAGATTAAAGCTGAGCGCACCCATCAAGTAGCGTTTGGAAAGATTCTCGCATCCCTTGAGCGTCGCCCGCCGCAAGCCGCCATGGTCAAGCACGTGACAGAACGCCCGTTCCAGATGCTGGCCGCGCTGGCGCAGGAGCGCCTTGCCGCTCGCGCTCTTGACCGCGCGCCGCGCCCGTTGAGACTCCCCCGATTTAGTGGACAGGCAGAGCGCAGTCTTCGAAAGAGAGACTGCGAATATGCCAAAAACCAAACCGAACTACGGGATTGAATTCCGCCAGGGAGCTGTCGATCTGCTGCTAAGCAGCGGACGTCCGCTCAAACAGGTTGCCCTGGAACTGGGCGTCTCGGCCAACGCGCTCCGCCAATGGCGGGACAGGGCGCTCGGCCAGGGGCGCGGAGCGCAGGCCGCGGCGCCGCAGGCGCCAGGCCGCAGCGGAGCGCCTCTGGCCGATGCGGCGGGCGAGATCCGCCGCCTCCAACGTGAGGTCGACTACCTGCGCCGCCAGCGCGAAATCTTAAAAAAAGCTATGAGCATACTCTCGGAAGACCCGGCGAGCGGTATGCGTTGATTGACTCCATGCGCCCTCAATTCCAGGTCACCGAACTCTGCGCAGCTCTCGGCGTTTGCCGTTCGGGCTATCTCGCCGCCCGCACTCGGCCCGAGCGGCCGCGGGCGCGCGCCAATGCCCACTTGCTCGCCGAGATCAGGAGCATTCACGCCCATCGCCACACTCGCACCTATGGCAGTCCGCGACTCACCCGCGAATTGGCGGCGCGCGGCCAGCGTTGCTCCAAAAACCGGGTGGCTCGCCTGCTGCGCGTCCACGGCCTGGCCGCCCGGCCCCGCCGCTGCTTCCGGCCCAGGACGACGATTAGAGATCACGCCGCCCATCCCTCGCCCAACCTCCTGGCTCACGCCGGTCCAGCGCTCGCGCCGGGCACGCAAATCGTCAGCGACATTACCTACCTTCCCACCGCCGACGGCTGGCTTTACCTGGCCGTCGTGCTCGACCTCTTCTCCCGTGCCATCCTCGGCTGGAAACTGGCCCCGACTCTCCACACCGCGCCCTCGCGGCGGCCCTCGCCACCGGCCTGGTGGCTCCAGGCGCCATCTTCCATTCCGATCGCGGCTGCCAATACTCCGCCGCCAAAACCCGCGCCCTGCTCACGCGCGCCGGCCTGCGCCAAAGCATGAGCGCCAAAGGCTATTGCTACGACAACGCTTTCGCCGAGAGCTTCTTTGCCACCCTCAAAGCCGACGTTCTCCCAGACAGTCAATCCTTCCCTTCTCACCCAGCCGCCACCCGCGCGATCTTCGACTACTTCGAGACCTTCTATAATCGCCGCCGCCGCCACAGCGCTCTCGATCACCAAGCTCCTCTCAACGTCTTAAATCATTACTTCACAAACCTTAAATCCTCACCTTAACTAACCCAAACTCACTGCGCTCCTGCTGTCCACTTTTTCGGGTAAACTCCAAGGTGCTGGAGCCGAGCCCTCTAGTGGCCTCGATGATCTGCCGAACCGCCTGCGCGCCCTGTTCGCCCACCATGTTTTGCACCTCGCTTTCGATCCGGTGCGCGGCGGCATCCCGCGTGAAGAAGACGCTGGCCACCAGCACAGCGATGAGCAAAAGCGGCGCGATGGAAAAGATCGTGTAAAACGCCAGCGAAGACGCGAGACGAAAAGCATCATCGTTCCACCATTCCAAGCAGGTGAGGCGGAAAAGCTGCCAGACCTCGCCGACACTGGACCGGAGTGGACCATGAGCGCTGGGCTGCTCTGAAGGGGTGCTGACGGACGGGGGGTTATCCATGAAAATCGCGTGCGCGGCAGGAGGTCGTTCACAAAGCAAAAGGCACTTAGCGACGATGTCACGCTCCGTCAAATCAAGGGAAAGCACCGGTGTGCATTCATGCAGTGGCGCAGCGTGTCTTGCCTTCGGGTAGACGTGGCAGCGCGCCGATTTGTTGCGGCTGGGGAGGATCGGCGAGCGGTCAGCCATCGAACAGGGGGCATGCCTCTCATCGAACTGACCAACCAACAAATCATTCTCGTCCTCGGCTCCAACGGCTACAGAAGCAGCCGGGCGGCACGCGGCGACCGCTCGGCGCGCTCCTTACTTTCGTCGCAGGCGCAGCCGTAGCTCTGTTTTTGCGAAGTAGCTTGGGAGCAAGCAGGTTAAACCCGACAAAAGCGTCAAACGCGACAAAACCTTCCAGGCCAGTTCGCCGTGCCAAATAAGGAAAAACGACGATCCCCTTTCGAGTCGGAAAGGGCCGGGCAAATGACTTCAAGAGCAAAACTGGCTGTCTCAACGACACGCGGATTTATTTCTGCCAAGGAACGCGGAAAATGATGGAGCATGGCTGACGCGAGCTTCCCCTCTGTTTCTGTGAACACCCCTGAGCGAACGACGGCCGCCGCCTTTCCCCGGTATCTGCACGGTCACATCCTGGCGGACAGCGCTGCGCTGCACTGGCCGGAACTCTACGCGCGCCGGGTGCGCTGCCAGCGCGTGATGGATCGCTTGCTGGTCCCGGCCACGGCGGAACCCCTGGTTTCCTGCGGGCTGGCGGGCACGGCGGAGTTTCGGGAGCGGGAACCGGATGGGCCGTGGATCACGCGGCGTATAGGGCCGGGTGACTTCTTCGTGACCCGCTCTACGACACCCTACGAGGTCAGCTTCACCTCGCCAGCCGGTGGCGAACTGGAAATCATTTCGATCCATCTGGCCATCGAGCCTTTCCGCGCGGCGCTGGAAGAAAGCTACCCCGGCCAATCGGATCAAGTGGATCTCATCGACTTCTTCGGGCGCGACGAAGCATTTTCCTTTCTGTGCTTCGCGTGCGCCGAGATGCTGTCCGCCGGAACGCCGGGCACCTCAAGGCGGGTGGCGGATTTCACCCGGCTGCTGGCCTCCTTCCTCGTGGAAAAGTACACGGGAGCCGTGCCGGAAAAGCCGAACTACCGAGGCGGGCTGCCCATCAGGCAATTACGGAAGGTAGAGGATTACCTGTACGCACGGCTGGCCGACGAAATATCTATCACGGACCTGGCCGTGCAGGTGGATTTGAGTCCTTTCCATTTCTGCAGGGTGTTCAAGCAAACCACTGGCATGTCGCCCTTGCAGTTCATTACGCGTGAGCGGATCACCCGCGCTCAGCAGCTCATGCGCGAAACCTCGCGCAGCCTGATCGAGATCGGACTGGAAGTTGGCTACCCTAATCCAAGCCACTTTGCGCAGGTGTTCCGGCGGGTGGCAGGCAAGACGCCTACCGCGTTCCGGCTCGCGGGGTAGCGGAGGAAGAAGCGTTTGGCGCAAGATCACAACAGTCCAGCGCAAGAACACAAAAGCAGGCTGCCGCAGAGGGCTCGAAGCTCTCTGCATGAACGACATCCTCAATTTCCAAGACAAGGTGGCTCTCGTGACCGGAGCCAGCAGCGGCATGGGCTTGGCCACCGCACGCGCCTTCGCGGAAGCGGGTGCCTGCGTGGTGCTCGCCGACTTCAAGGAAGAAGCGGTGCGGGCCGCCGCCGACCAGCTCAAGGCCGATGGTTACCGCGTGCTCGCGGTGCGCTGCGACGTGACGGACGACGCGCAGGTGGAAGCGACGATCGAACGCACCGTCGCCGAGTTCGGGCAACTAGACTTTGCGTTTAACAACGCGGGTGTCATGGCCAAGGTCGTGCCCACCGCCGAGAGCACGCGCAAGGAGTGGGATCGAGTGATCAGCACCAATCTGCGCGGGGTGTGGAGCTGCCTTAAACACGAGCTGCGCCAGATGGAACGCCAGGGCAGTGGAGCCATCGTCAACTGCGCTTCCGTGGGAGCACTTACCGGCAACCCCGGCATCCCCTCCTACATCGCTTCCAAGCACGGCGTCATCGGACTCACCCGCACGGCGGCCCTGGAGTACGTGAAGAAAGGGATCCGCATCAACGCGGTCAACCCGGGGCTCATCGACACGCAGATCGCGCGCGACGTGGTCAGCGGCGATCAGGCCGCTTACGACGCCATCGCCGAAAAGGTGCCGATGGGACGGGCGGGAAGACCGGAGGAAATCGCCGCCGCCGTCCTGTGGCTGTGCAGCCCGGGAGCCAGCTACATCGTCGGCGAAGCGTTGACCATCGACGGCGGCATGACGGTGGGCTGAAGCAACGCCTGCTCCTGCACGACTCCACATAAAATCACGAAGCAACCTCAGCGATGAAACCACTCGTCACCCTGCTCTCCATCTCTCTTCTCGCCACCGCCTTTCCGTACGCAGGCCGGGCACAAACCACCCCGGCGGATGACACCTCGGTCATCACCATCGCGCGCAAAGGATCGCAGCCAGCAAAACCCGGATCGGCCGATTACTTCACTGGCTCCGTGAGCGTTGAGATCCTGTTCGCGGCCAAGCCTCCTTCGCACCTGTCCGCCGGCTCGGTCACCTTCCGGCCCGGCGCGCGCTCGGCCTGGCACACGCACCCGGTTGGCCAGGTGCTGCTCATCACGGCGGGTGACGGTTGGATTCAATACTGGGGCGGTCCCGTCCAGGAGATGCACGCGGGCGACGTGGTCCGCATCCCGCCCGGCGTGAAGCACTGGCACGGCGCTTCGGCCACCTCGTCGCTCACCCACATTGCCCTCCAGGAAGAACTCGACGCTAAGAACGTCAACTGGCTGGAGAAAGTCAGCGACGAACAGTACGGCCACGGCCCGGCCTTTTCCCACCCACCTCAGCCAACCCAAGAAACAAATACCATGAGCAACAAAGAACCCTCTGCCATCCAGAAAACTTACGGCGACTTCTCGCCCAAGCTCGTCCAACTCACCGACGACGTGCTCTTCGGCGACGTGTGGGAACGCCCGGAACTCTCCAAGCGTGACCGCAGCCTCATCACTGTGACGGCACTCGTCGCGGGCGGCCACACCGAGCAGATGCCCTTCCACCTCAAGCGAGCCAAAGAAAATGGCGTCACCGAAGCGGAGATCATCGAAGCCATCACGCACCTCGCCTTCTACTGCGGCTGGCCCAAAGCGATGAGCGCCATTGCGGTCGCCAAAGAAGCCTTCCAACCCCAGCCGCCAAAGCAGCCCTGAATCCCAAGGAACAAACATCCCTTGGACAGCGGCCACGCCGCCAAGCACGGCGTGGTCGGCGTCACCACCAAGAGCACGGCGCATCGCCAGCAACCATGAAATTCCTTCGCATCCTCGCCCTTTTTCTTATGACGGGTCCCGCAATCAACCACAACGCTTTGGCCGACGAAAAAAGCCGGGTTGTCCGGCTGGCTAAACTCCAGATTGATCCCGAGCAATTGGAGGCTTACCGGGCGGCGCTCAAGGAGGAAATCGAAACGAGCGTGCGCATGGAGCCCGGCGTGTTGTCGCTGAGCGCCGTGTCCGAGAAAGAGCATCCCGAGCGCGTCACGATCTTCGAAATCTACGCGGATGCGGAAGCGTACAACGCTCATCTGAAGTCGCCGCACTTCACCAAATACAAGACGGCGACCCAGTCGATGGTGCAAGCCTTGGACTTGGTTGAGACCACCCCGATCGCGCTCGCCACGAAAGCGGGGATGTGACGGCCTTTAGCTACGACGGAACACCAAAAGAAGAACAAGAATTTGATCGCTCAAATTAAACAAACCGCCTCGTCACCAGTCGCCACGACACGGCATGCGTGGGGAGCCGTCCTCGCCCTGTCGCTCGCCGCGTTCGCCCTGGTCGCCTCGGAGTTCATGCCGGTGAGCCTGCTGACGCCGATTGCGGCCGATCTCCACATCAGTGAAGGGCAGGCCGGGCAAGCCATCGCCATTTCCGGAGCGTTTGCCCTGCTGACGAGCCTCTTCATTTCCTCGCTGGTCGGGTCGCTTGACCGCAAGACGCTGCTGCTGTCGCTGACGCTGTTGATGATCGTCTCGGGAACCGTCGTGGCAGTTGCCCCAAACTACGCCGTTTTCATGGTCGGACGCGCGCTGATCGGGGTAGCCATCGGCGGCTTCTGGTCGATGTCGGCCGCTACGGCCATGCGGCTCGTGTCGGAGCAGCACGTCCCGCGTGCCTTGGCGATCCTCAACGGCGGCAACGCGCTGGCGTCGGTGCTGGCGGCGCCGCTGGGCAGCTTTCTTGGCGGCATCGTTGGCTGGCGGTGGGCGTTCTTTTGCGTCGTGCCCGTCGCGGCCCTCACTTTCGTCTGGAAGCTGATGGCCCTGCCTTCGATGCGGACGGAGCGTGCGCCGGGCTCCGGGAACATTTTCCGGCTGCTCAAGCGTCGGTCCGTGGCGTTGGGCATGGCGGCGGCGGGCCTGTTTTTCATGGGGCAATTCACGCTGTTTACCTATCTGCGGCCGTTCCTTGAGTCAGCAGCGCACGTCGGTGCCTCCACGCTTTCGCTCATGCTCCTCGTGATGGGCGTGGCTGGCTTCGTGGGCACGACCTTGATCGGAAGATTTCTCAAGGAGGGAGGTCTTTATCGGACGTTGGCCATCATTCCGGCGTTGATGGCGGTCATTGCCATGGCCCTCATTTTCTTCGGGCGTTCGGTTGCCGGGACTACCATCCTCTTGGGCATGTGGGGATTGATCGCCACGTCTGCTCCTGTCGGCTGGTGGACGTGGCTGGCGAGAGCGCTGCCACAGGATGCGGAGGCCGGGGGCGGCATGATCGTGGCCATCGTCCAACTCGCCATCATGCTCGGCGCGGTGGTGGGCGGAGTTCTCTTCGATCTGCATGGCTACCAGGCAACTTTTGGCATGAGTGCAATCTTGCTCATCGCCGCAGCCGTGTTTGCCCTTTTGACGGCGCGTTGCGAGCAGTCGCAAATGGATCTCATCACCCAGCCGATTGCTACGTAATCGAGGCATTTCATCTCCGAAGCGAAAACGCCGAAGGAGTCTTGGAAATCGAGCACCGGCGCACGCCGCCAGGAGGCACCGTTTCGCTTGTGCTTTGATCTCGTGGCTCCGGTGGTGCCGCGAGATTGATTAAACCCTTGGAAGGCCGACAGTCTTCGCATGTCTCGCATCGTTCGTTTCCATCACACCGGCGGCCCGGAAGTCTTGCAGATCGACAACGTCGAGGTGCCTGCACCCGGGCCGGGCGAGGTCCGCATCGCCGTCAAGGCGCTGGGGCTCAACCGAGCGGAATCCATGTTCCGCGCCGGGCAGTACATCGAGGAGCCTCACTTGCCCGGGCGGCTGGGTTACGAGGCCGCCGGCACCGTTGAAGCGATTGGGCCGGGCGTGACAGGGTTCCAGGTCGGCGATGCGGTCAGCACCATCCCGGCGTTTTCCATGAACGACTACGCCATGTACGGTGAGTTGGCGCTGGCCCCTGCACACGCGGTGGCCAAGCACCCAGCCTCGTTGTCCTGGGAGGAGGCCGCTGCCGTCTGGATGCAGTACACCACGGCCTACGGTGCGCTCATTGACCTCGCACACCTGCAGGCGGGCGATACCGTACTGATCCCAGCGGCATCGAGCAGCGTGGGCTTGGCGGCGATCCAGATCGCTAACCTCGTCGGAACCACAGCCGTGGCGTTGACGCGCAGCAATTCCAAACGGCAGGCGTTACTCGACGCGGGCGCGGCACACGTCATCGCCACCGAGGAAGAGGACCTGGTGGCCGAGGTCAAAAAGCTGACCGATGGCAAAGGCGCGCGAGTGGTGTTCGATCCCGTGGGCGGTCCCACGCTAACGAAGCTCGCGGCTGCCACCGCCGCGCATGGCATCATTTTCGAGTACGGCGCGCTGAGCACGGAACCCACGCCGCTGCCGCTTCTCGATGTACTGGGCAGGTCTTTGACCGTGCGTGGCTACATCCTAAACGAAATCACCACCGACCCCGAACGGCTGGCGAAAGCGAAGCAGTTCATCGTGGATGGGCTGGCATCGGGCAAGCTCAAGCCGATCATCGCCAAAACCTTCCCGCTGGAGCAAATCGTCGAGGCTCATCGCTACCTGGAGAGCAACCAGCAAATCGGCAAGATCGTCGTCACCGTCTAAAGGTGAGCGCGAGCGTGTCTACCGCTTGGATACTTCCCGCGAAAAGATCGCCTTGCTCTGATGGTTTGTTCTAGGGAGTAGATTTCTGCGGTCGCTTTTTCGGCCTTGGCCGAGAGCCAGTTCCCTGTGCCCTGCGCCATCAACAGCGGCTGTGGGCACAAAACGCTGGTGTCACCCACCTGCGTGTCCCACTTGAAATGGCGCAGTTGCATCGTACGCTCGATGGACCGCATCGCATCCGCAGGGACGGGTTCACCGAGGCGAATGGATGTAATCGGCGGAAGCGGTGGCATCGGGCTGGAAACAGCACAGCATTCGACAGCGCGGTCAATTTCGGATAGGCGTCGCACGGATGTCGGAGCGAAGTCAGAGGCCCAAGCTCATCAACCGTGCGGCCACTGCATCAAGGTCCGCACGCGTCTCCAATTGTTTCAATCCCACAGCGGCAGAACAAAAGGTAGAAATCTACCAAAGGCTTCCTTGAGCAGGGTGACCTCGAATTGGGTCGTGTCGTGCTCGTCCGCCTTGGGGAAGTCTTGATTGGCGCAGCGTCGCGCTACTCCCGTCAAGAACGTGGCGATGGCTGCCATCTTGCCATAGGCGAGCTTTTCTGGCGTATCGCTGCGCTGGTGATAATGCTCCCATCTGCCGCAGGAAAAGAACAGGTAAGGCAGACCAAGCGTACGAAAGATGTGGTGGTCGCTCATGTCGCCGACGTAGTCGTTGAGTGCCGCAACCAGCGACAGACCGCCGCTGGGCAGGCAGCCTGTCACCAAGTCTGGCAGGGCGGGATGGCTTTCGGCTCCGGTCATGAAAAGCAGATTCTTGATCCGGGGCAGCAGCGCGCTTGTGATGGCGGTTGGCAGAAACGGCACGTCGATCTCGTGGCCGGTGAGGTCTTGGATGAGTGCGAAGCCCACGCCGCGTGCGTCCATCTGGTCGAGCACGAAGCGCACGCTGCCCATCGCCTGCGAGAGAAAATAGGGCGGTTCCTCGGCGTCGAAGAATGCCACGATCACATCGCGCTCGGGACGCGCCTTACGCAAGAGTTCAACCATTGCCAAGGTAATCGCGACCGCCGCTGCGTTGTCATCTGCGCAAGGGGCGTCAATGACACTGTCGTAGTGTGCACCGAGCAGAATGGGCCGCGCTTGACGGTCCGCTCCCGGTAGCACGCCTACGACATTGAAAAACTCCTGACCGCCCTGCTCGTAGCGCAACGGGTAGTCACGTGCGACGCCGTAGTGTTCCAACTGCAACTGTGCCATGCGCGTGCAGAGAAAACGCCGTGCTTCTGCATGGCCAGGGCTGCTGACCATGCGTCCGGCTGGCGTGGCAAGTGCGGCCACGTCGGCGCGGAGTTGGGGTTTCAACGGATTCATGGATGGAATACGAGCCGCACGAGCGACCCGCTACCACGCTAACGCGAGTCCCGTTCCCCGCCAAACATCGTAAGCGTGCACTGTCGCTTATTCGTGCCGTCGATGGAGCGACAGCCGCTCGATAAACTCAGGGTAGCACGCCAGGATAGCAAACGGCAGTCGGTAGCGGGTAGCAGGACATCCGCCTTGGTGCCATTACGGGTATTTTGCCAGCTTTATCCGTTTCAATTTGACCGAGGGCTTCCCCAAGGCTTAGTCAAGAGGCGTGCCCGCAGCCCCGCTTTTGCAGCGTCAGAGCAATCTTCAACGGTTGCTGGCTACATTGACTTTCCACTGCGTACCGGATGCTGACCGGACCCGTGCCGCGGAGCACGCTGCGACCCGTCTGCCGCTCTGTCATTCAACCGCATTCGGCAATTTGCAGCCTATGTTACAGAGCGGCGCTTTGTTGTCGCAGGAGCAATTGCGTAGACCGCCGGGTGACGCCGAAGCCATCCTCGGGACAGCGGACGACGTTTTTCTTTATGCTGCGGCATTCTCATATCCTGATACAGAATGTGGATTTCTTTTTTTTCCTTCGCTCGAAAATGGGTTGGAAGAACGAGGAGTAGCCACCCCCTTTGATTCAGGAGCCTTGGCGGCGATGAGATACGTGCGCGCACCAGCACCATACACGGATGGGGTGGCATTTGTGCGCGACCACGAATTGCCGGTTCCTGACTACCGAGCGCTTCTCAGAGCAGTTCTTTCCTGGTATAAAGATGGAGCAGAACAGTACCTTCGTAACCCCTACGATTGCATTTGCTCGTGCGATGCACGCCTGTTCCATCCCTTTGGGCTCATAGGGGGCGATTTGCGGGCGCACGTTTTCGAGTTGCGGATCCCGCAGCGGGTGGCGCTGGAGCCTCCTCGTCTCCAGGCGGTGTTTGTGCGAGAGGGATTCGAGGTTTCGGAGTTGAGTCGGTTGTATGACGCAGGCATCAAAATCGTGGCATATGCTCCTGAGGATAATGGCAGCTTTTTCTATGCTTTGCGAGAGTCCTGTATCGACTATATTTTGCAGCACTCGCTAGCATGAAAAATTATTCCATTTTTGCGTTCGACCTGATCGGTTTTGCCAGTTTCGTTGAAAAGCCGACCTTGCCGCGAGTGCTGGCCCCCGTGCTGCAGAACCGCGATTCGCCGTCGATGATCTTGTTGCCGCCGTTGAGGCTCGTCGGCGACGAGATTTTCGAAGCGACCGAATCCGACCGGGAGGAATTCGCTGCGTTGATCCTTCAGCGGAGACTCACGGCTCTCGAGGAATCGTTTGCAGGGAAAAGTAATTACGATCTATGGGTGAATCCCAAAGGAGTGATCGCTTACGAACCGAAGGCTACGGTTAAGGTGGCATTTAAAAGGATCTTCGACGAGCACATCCGCGATGCCCAAGAGCAACTGGTTGCCCAAGATTACGCCGCAGCTCTGCGAGCGGCTGCGATCGCAAGGGCGGTAAATCCATCTCATCTGGACCCGCTGGTCATCCGAGCGGTTGCCGAGCGAATGTTGCATCAACGTGCCGAGGCAGATTTCACCAGGCATCTCGCGTCAAACTATATTTCTGTTAGAGAATTCGACCAAATAGTAAATGATCGAGTCGCGAGAGAACTAGTGGAGGTAAAGGGACATCCGATGCAGATGATGACAATCCGCAAGTCGAAATTGGTGCTCACCTTTTAGGTGGGCGATCTGGGAACATTACATTCGAATTATTTCCGTAGTCATGAAATTCAACCCGCGCGTCTTTACCTTCTACAGCTACAAGGGAGGTGTAGGACGGACTATGGCCTTGCTGAATACCGCTTATTATTTGCATGCCCGGGGTCGACACGTATTAATAGTGGACTTGGATCTCGAAGCGCCGGGTCTGAGCGGTTTTCTGCGTCGGGCGAAGGAACTGGAAGTACGGAAAAATGGTGGCGATGTGATGGACGTATTGTCGGCGGTGGTCCGCACGGCCAAGACCATCCCACCAAGCAGCAATCTAACGTTTCCAGATCTGAAGCTGGAGGATTATTTGTCGTCAGTAGATCACCAGCATTATACTGCGGCGGTTCTCAAAAAGGCGCCACGCGCGCGACTGGATGTACTCATAGCTGACGAGCGAGATTACGCTCAACGTTTGAGCGCGTTGGACCTTGCTAGCATGTCGCCGGAGCAAATTGCTTTGGCCAGCGATGTACTCCGCGGAGTGCTGTTACAGCATCACTTTCCATTCAGGCAGCCTTGGCAGAAGCCGGGTGAGCCACCGGAGGAGACTCGATACGATTATATCCTAGTCGATAGCCGCACCGGGCTCACAGAAATCGGCGGGCTTTGCGTGGGGCCTCTATCAGATCGGTTGGTGGTGGTCTGTGGGCTAAACGGTCAGAACATTGATGGTACCCGGCAATTTTTGAACATCGTTGGGCTTGAGCCAAAGAGCCGCCCAGCCGATGCCAAACCTTGGGATGATGCTGATACTTCAATTGTCGCCGCGCCGCGCCCGGCCAGTATTGGCCCCAAACCGACGCTGTTGGTAGCTTCACCGGTCCCTGGTGGAGACCTTGCCTATAAACGCCGACGTATGAAAGTGCTGCGGAACGCAGTGGGGCTGGACCCAGTGAAGCTTTCGTATCACCCTCAGATGGCTCTCATGGAGACAGTGTTTGTCCGTGATTATCCTGACGAATATCTCGCCTTGGAATATGCCACCCTAGGCGACCGGTTGATGGGGATGATCGGAGACACCAACGAGCAATTGCGTGCGCCGATCGCAGAAATATTGCGCCTGCGCCGTCCTGAAATCCAGGATCGACTGGAAACTCTTGAGTTGCCCCGCCGTCTTGCGCGCATTGCCTTAGCGGGCGATCCGACCGACTTGGGAATATCCCTCCTGACGTCGGACAGGTTTCAAGCTTCGGCACGATTGAAGGACCGGATTAGAATTGTGGGGATTAACCTCGCAGCCACCGACGAGCAGGAAGCCCAATTGCGGCTTTCATGGGCGGACGAATTGGATTCGGAGGAAGCTCGGGAAAGTGGTGATTCCGGGATTATTCGCTCGATAGAAGAGAGATTTTCAGAGGCAGTCAGTTTTATTCCTAGGTTTTACCAAGCGTATAACAATTGGGGAATGGTTCTCCACAAATGGTCGAATTCCAGCGTTGGCTACGAGGCCGACAAGCTTTCCACTGAGGCGATACGAAAGTTCAAGCACGCCACGGCCATCAAACCTGATTATTACGAGGCTTGGTACAACTTGGGCAACGCTTTGTCCGACCGGGCAAAAATGAAAGAGGGCAAGGAGTCGGACGATCTCTTCAAAGAGGCATTCAAGAAATACGGCGAGGCGTTGCGGATCGCGCCCGACTATCACGAAGCCTTTCACCATTGGGGCAACGCACTGGCAGACCAGGCGGCGAGAGAACAAGGTCCGGAAGGCGACGAACTTTTTAATCAGGCATTTGACAAGTATGATCGCGCCCTGACCATCAAACCTGACAATTTCGAAGTGCTCCGCGACTGGGCCTTGGCAGCCACCAAGAGGGCGAAGTCAAAGGAAGGTCAGGAATCGGTCATGCTTCTTGCCTTGGCGGACGAGAAGTACCGGCGAGCGATTCAAATTAAACCTGGCCAACCTGAACTGCTCACTCTGAAGGGCGTGTTGGGAGGCCATGAGAATCCGCCCCGTAGAGTGCAGGAAGTGGCAGATAGCTTGCTAAAATCGTTGAGCCTCGGGCCGCATTACGCACTGCAACAGGCCGCCGAAAAGGTTGCAAGAACCCTACGCGTCGAAAACTGCGTCATCCTTGTCCGGCCACAAGGAAAGGAAGTACTCGAAATCGAGGCTAGCTTCAACCCTTATTGGTCCAGTCCCGCCGTTCAGGTGACGATCCCGATCGTGAAAGAGCCGATCGATGGGTTCACTGGAAGCTTAGCGCAGCTCACGGAGCCGAGAACATTCAACTATCAGGAATTGTCCGAGATCGGGCATGCGGGAGCAGATTATCGAATCCCGTATCTTCCGGATAGAAACAGACGGGTGCAGCGCTACTCCGCATTGGCCGTCCCCATTTTTGACCAACAAGGCCGCCTTATGAGCTTGCTGAAATGCGAAAATAAATGCCAGCCGGGCAAGCCGCCGACCGTCCGTGATGAATTTACTCCGGAAGACCTTGCTGCGGCGGCGTTTTTGGCACGGCGCATCCGGACGATCATTGAGGTTGGTTCCGTCAGCCAAGCGAAAGAACTCTTTAACGTCTCAGGACGGTTGGTTCAGGTCATGCACGGGGGCCTAGACATGCTCCAGGAGGACCTGTTGCAAGAGTGCCTGCGCATCTTTGGCGCGGACACAGCGGATATTGCTTGGTGGTCGGCGGCGAAGGGCGATCTCATTTGGGCGAGGGGTAGCAACCCCGTCTCTCGAGGGAGCGCCAAAAACGGCGACTTGGTGGCAGAAAAATGCATGACTCGGCACGTCTTCGAGAGTGTGGAGAGTGATTACGCAATTATTGATGACTGCAACGACGAGGAGCAAAGGCATAGGTACGATTACCTCGCCGCTAATCCGCAGACCAGAAGCGAGATCGCGCTGCGCATTGAAATGGAAGGGGTTCGCACGGGTGTGATCAACTTAGAAAGCGTTAGAAAAAGCGCTTTCGATGATTACACGGCGGAGTGTCTGCGTGTGTTGGCCAAGCACGCAGGACTTGCCATTCAAATGGTACGCACTGAGGGACTGTTTCGGGAAGCAGCGGGAATCCGTGGCAATGATCAGACGTTCATGCAGCCGCTACTGGATACCGTGCTGGAAGTGTCTGGATTCGACGAGGGGATTATCTATTGGTTAGACGAACAATCCGAAGCCTTGCCGGTGGCTGCCTGGCGCACGAAAGGCGAGCCGCCGGAGCCCGATTTGCAGTATAACCTCGGCAGCAGATCTTTCGCTTCGTGGATCGTCAACCACGCAAAAACTCACGAAAACTTTCGGGGGCCAGAGATCGTGGCTAATGTGCGGGAGGACCGTCGCTTCGACCCCGAAAGCATGACTAGATTTGACATCCACGGGTCCGTCCTCGGATTTCCGCTGCGCTTCGAGAAGCGCCCAGTGGGGTGTATAATCCTATGGGGAAGAGGGCGCAATTTTTCCGGCGACCGCTTTTCCAGGGAGCGTGACTGGAGCCGCTTGGAGGACCTTCTAGACCTAGCGTCCTTGCAGATCGCACTGACGCAAGCGGAGCAAGGACAGATTGAGCAGATGCAACTCCTTCACATGCTAGCGGATCGATTTCCGGTAGTTCCGGTGATGGTGTGTACAAAACGTGTCGAAAAGTGGACTCTAGACGAACTGATCGAGAAAGGCCTTCCGCCCGAGAGCCCGAAATTTACGATTCGCTATGTCAATACCAGATGGTGCGAATTTATGGGCGTGTCAGACCCGCCAGAGGTGGCTGTCTATGGGAAGACAGACTGGGATTTCTTTCCACCCAAACATGCCAGGGAATATTACGACAAGGATTTGAAGGTGTTTGAGGGCGATGAAATCGTGGAGCAACTTCAGGAGAATGTTCATCCAATCAATGGCAAAATTCGCAAGGTAGCGATTTGGAAGAGCCCGATCAAAAGCGAGCGAAGCAAAAAGCCGATAGGAATTTTCATCTCATACGTCGACCGAACGCACGAGTAATAGGTACTCGCGAGACTTTCATAGGGTGTCTCTCTGAAGTGTGGGGAAAGTGATGACGCGCATCACCGGGGAGTTGTCCAAAGCTTTAGAGATCGAACCCTTTATCCTCATTCTGAATGAAAGCAAGATGGGAATAAATCGGAATATTCGGTCACAATACAGTCACAATATTCCAGACACAAATTGATGCCGCAGACGTTAATTCTACCTCTGGGGCCAACCCGTTACAGTGTGGCAAGATCGAATCGGGAGTTCGATTCTCCCCTCTGGCACATGTCTCTGAGCGAGAGGCATATACGCCGGATTGGTCACCCCAAAAGGGCCAAAGTCATAACAAAAGTCATAACACGACCCCTACGTTTGGTGATGCCACAGACGTTAAAAGCGGTCGTTCTGGGGCCGGGTTCGTGACCCCTTGGGCCGGGTTCGAGTTCCAAGTCAGGAACGGCATTTTTGTGTGCTGGTCGAGAGTGGACCGCCTCATGGCGGACCGCACCTTCTCCTCCCATGTTGCGGAGGTACCGATTTCCGTGGCGATCTGCAACAACGAGCGCAAGGCACTCCACGAATTGCTGGCGATGGCGAGCAACGATCAAGGTGCCACCCTGCTAATCCCTGCTCTCCGACGCCCCTATGTTTGGGGACCGGCTTCCGTCCGATTGCTTATCGGCTGAGTACACAACTACGAAGGCGAGTGGTTATCGCAGGGCCAAGTCAGGCCAAAACGTGCCAAATACTTGCGTAGCCGGTCGGCGTCGTTAGCAGTCTTCCGCTTGCCCCGCGTCACCGCAAAGAGCCGCTTTCCCGCTTCGCTCAAAGTTTTGCTGTCGCGGCAGACGCAAATTACGCAAGCGAGTTGTGCGCGGTCAAAAAGATCAAGGGTTGCAGCCCCCTCTGCGCCGAGTGTGCTAATCAACAACGCTGTCTCGTCGCCGTTTTCTCCAACGACTTGCTCCGTGGTTTTCCAGCCGGTTCGTAACCGGCTCAATTCGCCACCGCGCACTTCATGCGTAATACGCCCGCCCGGAGCAAGTGTGGCCATGCGGGTGAACAGTCCCGCCGTCGCGAGCAGGCCCTGAGCCTTGAGCGTGGCTTGAACCCTCTCGAAAATCGTCCAGGCGGCGCGGCGTTCCGGTTCCGAAAGCCGCGTTTTCCTGCCGAGCCGGGGAGCGTCCCGGTACACCTCGCAGGTTTGCAGTTGCCATGCGTCCACGGTCTGCTCTCACTCCTTGAGCAGAAACGTCCGGCTGAACTTCTTACCGGGTACCTGCGGGACAGACGCATGCAGAGCATCTTCGATCTGGTTTGCCGCGCCACCTCGGGCGAACCGAAGAAGGACTTATAGAGGCTGCTATTCGGCGCACAGATGGCGCGTTTGCGCTGACTAGCTTTGCCTGATTCCATAGCTGGAGTTGATACCGTGTTCTGACAGGCGCATCTTTCTGCTGGTGCCATCCTCGAACCAGAACGCCAGTCGCGCATCAGCCGGGGGCAGCGCCGGAGCGCGCGGCACTGCGTTTCAAGCACGGGTGGTTGCTTGGTGGCTAGGGCAGGTGCTCCTCCAAAGCTGTAGCGCGAACAAAAACTTCGGCGTTCCCGTCACCGCGTTGCCCGTGCGCGCCGGGGGCCAGTCGGGCGAACCCACGGACGATGTCCTGGTCGAGTTCGACGACGGCGCGCGCCTGCTTGTGCAGTGTAAAACGTCCGTGGACATCACCAAAAACGTGTACGCGGCCAACTGCAAAAAGACGCCTTTCGCCTCGGCCTGGGAACAGTTCGGACTGCAACTCCTCAAGGACGGGAGCGGCGTCACGGCGGATCGGCTGGTCTTGGCTTTCAGCCAATGGACTGGACCCTTGCGGGAGTTGGCCGACGTGTTGAGCCGGTTCCGCGACCACGGCGGAACCTTGGCTTTGGACCACCGCCGGGTGGCTGTAACTGATTCGGAAGAAAAGACGGCCCGGAAACTCCTCGCCTTGCTGGATGAATTAGAAAAAAGTCCGTCGTTGGCCGACCTGCGCTCTCGGCGGTCGGAATGGTTGGGGAAAGTTTATCTGCACCAACTGCCCCTGGAGCGGGAAGCGGAAAACTGGGGCCATCTCGAAGACCTAATTCGATCCGGCGTCGTGGCTGATCCCGCCGAAGCCGGAAGGGTGTTGGGCGAGCTTTTCATGCTCGGTGACAAGGCTCATGTCGAGCGCACCTCCTTCGGACTCGATCAGGTCCGCCAAGCCCTGCGTCTGGAGGGGATTTGGTTGAAGGATGTTCCAAACGACAGTCCCGATTGGGCGCATCTCGCGGTGCGTTCCAAGGAAGCGATGGACGACATCGGCTCGACGCTGGGAGAAGATTTTTGTCTGCCCCGTTCTGGGGTGCAAAACCAGATCGCGAGCGCCGTGGAGGCCGGTCCGGCCACGGTCGTCGTTGGCGTGTCCGGGGCGGGCAAGAGTGCCGCCGTCAAAGCGTGGGCGACCGCTCTGGACGCGGGCGCGCACCGGGTGGTCTGGTTGGCCGGTGAGGATTTCGATGCCGCCACGGAGTCGGGGACGGAAGGATGGCTGGGACTCAAGAAAGTGCCAGGGGATTTATTTTCGAACGTGGGCACGCGGAACGCATGGCTGATCCTGGACGGTCTGGACCGGTGTTTTTCCGAAAAAGCCTTCCAGCGTGTGCGTCGGTTGGCCGAAGCCTGCAAACTCGGTGAACCCAGCAGCGCGTGGCGGCTGTTGCTGATCTGTCAGGACGAGGAATGGGGACGGGTTTCGCATCTCCTGCGGTCGGCGCGAGTGCGGCTACTGATTGCCGGGGAGCCGCTGGTCATCCCGACGCTGTCGGACGAGGAACTGCGCGTGGTCGCGCAACAATACCCGGAACTGGCCTCGCTCATCGAGTTGCCCTATCTACAGCCGCTTTTGTCGAGACCGAAGATTTTGGATTTCGTGCGTCGGCATGCGGGCAGCTTGCTGGACGAGGGCGAGATGGCTGTGGCCAGCGAGGCGGACTTGGCGGCGTGGTGGTGGCGAACGGAAGTATGCGTGGGTGAGCGTCCATTGGCACAGGCGGCGGCGGTTCAGGAATTTGCGGCGCAGCAGGCCGACCGTGGGCAGGTCGCGCTGAGGAGCACGGAACTCGGCGCGGCGATCCGCGACGAGATGGACGGTCTCAAGCGAGCGGGAATCTTGCGCGAGCGATCCTCCCGCCTCGATTTTGCCCACGATCTGTACGGGGACTGGACCCGGGTGGAAATTCTACGCTCGCACGACAACGATAACCTCGGGGTGTTCATCGCCGCGCGGGTGGAACAGCCACTCTGGCCCCGGGCGATCCGGCTCTATGCGCTCGGGTTGTTGTCGGACTCCGGGGACGACTTCACCGCTTGGGAACGGGTGTGGTTGGAAATCCGCGGACCGAACGGCGAGCATGAAGTTGCCAGTGACATTTTCCTGGAAAGCGTTGTGTTCTCCGACCGGGTTGAGGCGTTGCTGGACACGCTTTGGCCGCGCCTACGGAAAGCGGACGGCGCGCTGTTGCAGAGGTTCCTGCGCCGGTTTCTTTTCGTCGCGAGCGTTCCCAACTTCAAGCTCGTGGATGAATTGCGGCGAGAGCGCGGACAGAGGGCATCCATACAGGACGCAGCAGCGGTGCGCCAGCCGATCTGGCGTTTGTGGACACCGGTCATCCGGTTCCTGCACGCACGCGCGTCGGAGGTTGTGCCGTGGACCCTCGCAGAGTTGGCGAAGATGGCTTATCAGGTTCTCGGCAATGGTCCCGAGGACCTGCCGGGGCGGCGGGAGATGGCGTCGTTAATCGTGTTGGCCGCGGAGCACTGCTGCCGTTCCGGCGAACACGACCGGCGTTGGATGGACGACACGGACAAAGTCGTGACCCAGGTTTACCGTGCGGCACTTCGGGCCTGTACGGAGGAGCCTGAAAAATTGCGGGAAATCATCGTCCGGCTTTGCGGCCTGCACGAAAACGATTGGCTGCCACCCAAACCGCCGCCGCCAACGCCCCTCGATCCCACAGACCAGAGCGAATCGACCAACAATCGTAGCCGAGTGCGCTCCCGACGACGGGTTCGAGACTGGAAGCCGTAGATAGCCGATAAACCCACTAAGACAATGCCTGGCGGAGGCAGCAAAAACAAGCATACCAATGTCACAACCGCCAAACATCCCATCGTTGCAGCTGTGTCCATCTTGTAGGCGTCATCCATCCGTTTGGGCAGGCTTGCACCCCATCGAGGCTTATAAAATCCGTACAACCTTTGGGAAATGGTCGGCATGGGGGTAGCCAGCAGGCGGCGGGCTTCAAGTCTTTGCACGCTGGGCAGCATCTGTTCGAGCCACGACACGGTGTCCCGGCTGATAGGATTTAGCCCTGCGTACAGGTCGCGCCCGCTGGCCTTTCTCATCACGTCGAGTTTCTTCCCGTAGGCGGCGAGGCGACGCCCGAAGTCGGGCAAAGAAGGATCAACGGGAAACGGTTCAATGTCCTGGCCGTAGGTGGCGGCGAGGCGGTGCGCATCTCCGCCGATGGCCGCAGACAACGACCCACCAAACTCCCGGTTCAATTGGTGCAAGTGGGCGCTCAGAACTTGCCGGAAACCGTCAGCAAACGCATGGATCAGACGGTCTAGCGGTTGCGGCGGTAAACCCTCGACCTGGAGCAATCGCGCAGCCACCCCGATCAGGTCACGAGCGGGCACAAGGTAGAGCATCGACGCCGTCCGATGTCCTTTGCCTTCCAGCCGCAACGTGTATCCCGCCGTTCGTACTTCAGCCGCCATCCCTTCGAGCAGCGCGGCGTCACGGTTCAAGCGTGCGGCCTCTGAGAAAGCAGCGACCGACGCGATACCGCTAAAGATTTGGGTTCCCAGCCGATTCGCGAATAGGGCGACCATGCCCGTGACAAGGCCAGCCGCTTCGAGCAACCCGGCGGTCCCATGCATCTGAGTCGCCTGCCACTCCAAGCTCAAAGCTCGGTTCTCCAATTTGCCCGCGTAGGTCTCCAGTTCCATCCACTGGGCAAGCTCTTCTAGTGCCCCTGTGCAAAGCACTTCGACGTAATGGCCGAGGATGTTGGCGACGAAGAACTCAACGATTTCCCTTCGGCAGGTAGGCGCTCTCTCCAACGCTCGATCCATGCAGAAAAGCGCCCGCTCCTTGCGGAGGTCGCCTGGGGTTGCCTCGAACACATCCGCCGCAGTTTTGGCCAACCACCCCGCTGCGAGCGTGGGGTCCTTCGTTACGGCGGCCTCAGCGTAGAACGCGGCCTTCGCGTTATTGCCTCCCTGCAATTCAGCAACGGCCAAAGTCAGTTCCGCATACCCGGGCGATGTGGGCGGCAGCACAACCGGGTTGTGAAAAATCAGGGCGTTAAGCTGCGTGCGGTTGTGGGCCATGTTCAGAAAAGCCCGGCTTTCAGCAGAGCTGACGGAGATATATGCCCGGGCGTTACCGGCGGTTATGCCGTCAGCGAGAGTGCGGAAGGCAGGTCAACCCGAAGTAATAAACGTGCACTTCATGAAGTGCAATGACGGAGTGCTCCTTCGATAGTTTGACAGGGCTTTGTCACGCCCGCCGGTCTCCATCTGCTTCCGGTCAGCGACCGCGAACGCGCCGTCCCCCGCCGGTAGACAGGCCGATGAACGCCGTTGGCCCCACGGTCCGAAGACTGCGCGTAGCGAAGGGGTGGTCGCAGAACGACTTAGCTATTCAATTGCAGAAGTCCCAGTGGGACTGTTCCCGCTCCTGGCTGGCGAAGATCGAAGCCCGCCAGGTTCTCGTGCGTGACCACCAACTTCTCCATCTTTGCACCGTCCTGGGCGTCAAGCTGGAGGAGTTGTTCGTGACACTGGACGCAAAACGTGCCCTGCGTCCTCGGGCGGGCAAGGCGAAATAGGCGCGACCGCAGAAAGGGCACGAGCTTGCGCTCGTGGCTTTCCCTTGCCCGGAGAAGGGGGCGCTTCAACGAACTGCGCATTGCCGCTCGTGGCGGCAGCGCATCCGCTCTTGCTCACCCTCGACATCGGCCTGCCAGCGTGGACGGCGGCAGACCTCCATCAAAATATCCTCGCCCAGTTCTTCCCGAATGTCCGTGGCGAGGATCCTCTTGAAGGTGCTCAGCGTCGAGTCGCTCACGCCGAACTTCTTCTTGAGGTTGTTCATCGGCTGGCCCGACACCGCACACCGCAACATCGCAGGGTAGCGACCGTCATGACCATCCAGGAACTCCGCCCAGTCAATATTCCTGGCTGCCGCTGACGCGGGGTCCTCGCACCTCCCGGCCAGCAGGTCGCCCAAGGCCACGGTCTCACCGGTTTCCGAACACAAGCCGACCGGTTCCTCCAGCCTCAAGGAACAGCTATTTCCATCGAGCATGGTGCCCGGGGAACGAACACCCGTCCGGTTGGCCGACTGGCTGCGCCGTCCACTCTTCATGAGCAGCGTCACGTAGTAGCAGACGTTGCCCACCGTCACTTCCTTGCCCCGCGCCTCCAGGGCGTGCAGCATCTGAGCGGCCATGGCGGTGGCATCCTGCAACAACTCCTCGGCGTCCTCCGCCCCGGTGGGCCTGACCGCGTAAGGGATGGTGGCACGGAGCCGGGGAGCGATCTGGTCGAGCAACACAAATCCAGCCTTCGCCTCATTTCCGTCCGCTTCTTTTCGGTGGATGGCGACCGGCGGGTAAGCTCGACCGACCCACTTTGGCGGCGAGGCGTTTGGTCTCGCGGCGGACCCGCTTTCACGCGGCGTTGGTGAAGGCCCGGGCGGGGTTCCAGGATGGCTTGTATCATTGTCCACTACCGTATGGAAAGTGGGCGCGTTTTGTAAACTTGGCCCCCATGCGGTGCGGCGTTCCCGTCCTGGGGTCTTGGTCGGGGTGACAAAGTTCCGGGGCCGGGACGATCTCGACGCACTGGTCTGCCACCTCGTCGGGTCGGGTTTGTAGCTGACCCGGGCGCGCAGATCATCCACGATTCAACCGCTGGGAAGGCGTCCACCGCCATCGACGCGATTTGATTCTCGGACCGCCGCGACAAGGCGACCTTGGAACCGCCCAACCTCTACCGGCACCAAGTGACGGTCTGAGCGCGACCTAGAGTTGCTAACGAAATTCGGCGCATTGTGCATGGTGGCTGACCGGTCACGGATGATCTCGTCCACGCCACCGGCGACCGCTTCGGGCGGCAGGCTGGGGTTTAATCGTGCCAGCGACGCCCGCAACCGGGAAACGCGTAGCACCTCGAAGCTCGTCTGCGCGCGTTCCCGGCTCAAGTAGCTGGCCAGATTATCGAGGATGGCAGGCAGGTTGGCGAAGACGCGCACGACCGGCGGTCCGCTAAGGCTGCCCGCGAGGTAGCAATATGGCAATGTGCCAGGCAGCCTTCGGCCAGATGGAACTGCCAGTCCGCGGAGGGCGGAATGGGTTGCAGGCGGAAAGCCCCGGCAGGAGCAGTGACCACGGCGAGGGTGAATTTGCCCAGAAGATAGGTTTCACCCTCATCCAGGTGATTTCTTCCTTTCCCGTTCGCGCATCGCCTTTCCCCGCCAGCGAACCGGCCTAAATTGAACCTGCGGAAAGCTTGTGATCGAACTTGCGGATAGCTATTTTCAATCCTCGCCCTCAGGGACTTGGAAATTAATCCATCACCATGCCTCGCAAAATCCAGCGTTCAAGCCCCTCCAGCCCGGCTCCGCAGCTCGCCATTACCGACGCCGGAGCCGCCTATTTAGCCATCGGTCACCTCGGTGCCGAAGCGACCAGAGCGGCGGCCCAGGTGTACAGCGCGACCGCCAACTTGATGGCAACGACCGTAGAGTCGCTGGCGGAATGTGCGAGGGCGTATTTCAACTATCTTGAGGAGTGCGAACGCACCCGCCAAGTGGAGATTTGGTCGGCGACGGTGCTCGCCGAAGCAAGGGAGCACACCCGCCGGATCGAGGTTCAGGCCGCAGTCGTCCTCCGGCAGCTCGACGACACGAGGGAGTCGCGCAATGCACGGATGGAAGTCGTGCGGACTTTCCTCGGGGAGCACCATCGGCTACACGAGCTGTTTATTCATCAGAGCAGCAACGGGTTGCAGAATTTGTCCGTTGAAGAGCGCGTGCATCTGGCCAAGACCCGCGACGAGGTATTGCGACGGCTTCGTGAGCTGGAAACCTCGATTGCCACCATCACGAACGCTCTGTAAATCCTAGATAGGGTCTGAACGGTCGATGTTAGAACTCGTCGTCACCGGCATCGTCGCCGCTCCCGTCGTCCAGCTTGCGGCGAACATCGCCACCTGGTGTTTCAAGCAGGGGGCCAAGGCCGAGCAGGAAAGGCAGCGGGACATTATCCGAGAGACCCGCGCCGCGTTGGCGGCCGAGCGTCGGGCGGCGCACCAAGCGCACTATGAAATGCTCCAGGAGTGCTACCAAATACTCCAAGCAATGAGCCAAAACTGCCGGAGTGTCCAGGAGCAGTTCATCGCCGTTAGAAACGAGAATCGCCGTCTCCTGCATGAATTGGCCCTCACCCCTGAGCAGCGGGCGGCGATCCAGGAATGCAACGACCAGCTCGAACGCGGCCTCCAACGACTAGTCGCGTACCAAGGACCGTACCTGCGCCTGTTTCGAGCAGAGATCAAATGCGCGCAACAAAATCTCCGCAGCCATGTTTTCACCACGCCGTCGCTGCCCGAGCCGGTCTTACCGGACGATTTTCCCTTCGCCGGAGAACTCCTGGCGTTCGACGGCGAAGAACTGCACGGGTATCCGTTCGTGAACCTCGGTCACGGTCAGCGCGGCCGATTCGTCACTCCGTCAAGCAAGTTTGCCGCCCCTTCCTCGGAACTGGCCGGACTGATCCGACGCTACGACAAAGACCACGGCTTTTGGATTCTCAGTGCGGCGGCCGGGGACCTGGCTCGAGACTTGGCCAGCGGCGACGCACACCGGGTCGCGCGGCCCGTCGCCATGGGAGAATGGCGAGGCGAAAACCGGATCGCCTGGTGGGAACACGAATCGGGCGAGAAACTGAGCATCCAGCTTGAGCCGGGAGCCATGTTCCGAGCGACTCGTTACGCGCCGTGGGGAACTTCCACCGAGCTTTACATCGAAGGGGCGGATTATTTTCTTCGCCAGCTCAAGGGAGCCCAAACCGTCTCCCGTGAACACCGCTACGCCCCGTGGACGGTCACTTGCTTGGCGAACAATGAATTCTGGGCGGCCTACGCGACGGCCGCAGAGTTCGCCGACAAGCTTTTGATCCGGGAAAGTGGAATGGAAGGCGATCCGCGCGGCGCGACCCTTGTTTTGCGACTCGCCACCGGCCACGAGTTCCCCGTCGAACTCGACGCCCGTGCCAACGTGATGCGAATCGGGGCGCAGTGCGCCGCCCGTCTGGGGCTGGTCCAGGAATCGGGGAAAAACTTTCTCGTCTTTCTTTTTCGCGGGAGCCTCGTGCGGTCCGGCAGCCCGAATCCCGGCTCCGTGGCAAGTTTGGGCACGGCGATCCAAGAATCGTTTGAGGAACAGCGGGACCTCGTTCGTCTGGCCGACGCCGATCATTTGGAACTCCAAAAATACCGGGTAGTGCTCCAGGCGGAGTTTGAAATCTCCCGGAGCCGCAGAGTCGAGCAGGTCGATTTCAAGGAGTGGAAGATTCGAGAGGACCCGCCTTCCGCCGGGTTTGTCGTTCGCTTCGCTGCGGCCAAGGCGCTGCCTGCCGGCACCGCCGTCCGGTTATGCGGGCAAGAAGACATTCTCGGTTGGTGCGTGGAAGTCGTCGAGGGGGAACCCGCGTTTTTTGTGAAAGTTATCCATGCGAGCCGACGAGCGTTCCGGGAAGGAAGTTTTGCGTCGGAGGGGAAACTCGAAGCCGTGCAGATAGACAGGGAGCTTCAGAACAAAATCGACGCTATTGAAAACTTCCTTTCTGCCGAGGTGGCCGAAAGCAGGACGCTGGAAGACCAGCGGGCTTTTACCATCCTGCGAAGAGAGCTGATGGGCAGGTTTCCAGCTGGTCTGGACGCTCCGCCGCCCGACCCTGAGGACCTCGCCGGTTCGCCGCTCGACGAGCACCAAGGCAGGGCGGTCTCGTTGCTGGCCAACGGGCCACCGCTCGTTTTGATCCAAGGGCCTCCCGGCACCGGTAAGACCCACGTCGTTGCACACGCCGTCAACCGGATATTGCGCGCGTCGCCCAGAGCCCGGATCGCCATCACTTCCCAGGCGAACCCTGCGGTGGACGAAGTCATCGCAAAAATTCAAAGGGATTTCCCGACCCTGCAAATTTACCGTGATTATTCGGCGACGGCAAAGGAGCGGTATTCGTCGCTGGATCGCGGGGTAGCTATCGACCAATATCGCGATCAACTGCTCGCCGGCCTAGAGAACGCCGAAGTCAGCCCAGAGCCTCGCATTTCGCACGTCCAGGAATGGTTCAAACAGGCGCTCAAAGGCGACATCGCGCAGACCGAACGGGACATGCGGCAAATGCTCGCGCAGCGTTCCCAGATCATCGCCTGCACCCTTAGCCGCCTCGCGGTGATATCAGGCTCGGCCCCCCCGTTCGATCTGGTGATCGTCGACGAAGCGGCCAAGGCTTCGGTGCCCGAAACGATGATCGCCGCCAATTGCGCGAAGCGCCTCGTGTTGGTGGGAGACCACCAGCAACTGCTTCCCTACATGGACGAGTCGTTCTACGAACACTCCGCGCCTTCCGTGCACGACCAGGAACTCCTCAAGCAGCTTTGGAACGACTCCCTTTTTTCGAGGCTTTGGCGCGCGGCACCCGAAAGCCGGAAGGCGTTTCTGAAGGTCACGAGGCGCAGCCGTGAACGGATCGCCCTCGCCGTCAGTGCCTGTTTCTACGGTAACAAGCTCGTAGCTGGACGGGATCACTGTAGCGAAGGGTTGCGCTCTCCGATTTCGCTCATGTGGGTGGATTCCAGGCACGGCCGGCATGAGCGGGCCGGAAAGACCAGCATTAACAACCGGACCGAGGCGCAATTGGTTGTCCAGTGCTTTGCGCAATTGAAAAAATGGCGGTCGCCTGCGACCGAGCTTTCCGCGGCGATCATCACCTTTCACCGGGGCCAAGCCGATTTGCTCAAGCACGCGGTCGCGGACGATGAAGTCGGTTTCGAGCCCACCGTTCTAACGGTCGATGCCAGCCAGGGCGGGCAGTGGGACGTGGTGATCTTGAGTCTTGCGAGAACCCACGGTTCTTCCGGGTTCGTCGGCAACCCGAATCGTTTTAACGTGGCAATTTCCCGCGCCAAGGATCTGTGCATCATCGTCGGCAACTTTGACTATGCCAGCCGCGACCAGACGCCGGATAGCTGCTTGAGCCGCGTGGCGCGCTACTTCGAGCAAGCTCGATTTGGCATGTGGGTTAGCCGCCTTGATCCATCCGGACGACTCAGGAGCGGCTTCGGCTTCAAGTTCGGGCAACCAAGCCCCCGGACGAAACGGCCATGATCCAAGTGCATTACCGACCTATTACAGGGTTAAAACCTTTGCACCTCGCCCTTCTGGGTGTCGCGGAGGTGGCCGGTGGTATCGCGGATTTCGAGGCGCGTTTGTCGCTGCCGCGGATGATGGTCGAACATGCGGTGGACGATCTTGGCTTCTGGCAGTTTGCAGAGCGACATGATTCCGAGCTGCACCTGAGCGCCAAGGGAACACGCGCCCTGTCCGTTTGGGTGGCGACCAACAAAAAGGGATACTGGCAGTTTGCGGACGACGGAACGTGGCTGCTCGGAAAAGGAAAGTTCTCTTTTCGGCCGCCTTTGGCGTTTCTCGATGACGCCGGATTTAACCCGGAAACCGGAGATGTTTTGTCTGAGTCTGAAGCCAAAGAATCTTTGCAAGCTTTCTATCGACAGCGAGCCGAGATCGAAAAACGGATCAGCGACAAGATCATCATCAGGCAATTGGACGCTGCCCTCCAAAAGAACGGCGAGCTCTGCGATGTCATCGGGGCTGAACTTTCCAAGGCTGTCACGATCCTTCAGTCCAACCAGATGAACCAGATGATTTCCATTTGGCTCACTGAGGCTCTGGCGGGGAAACAGGATTCCGGCAACCGTTCGGCGGACGGAACCCTCCGCAAGTGCCGTCAGGTGATGGCAAAAGCGAAGGAGGAAGGTGCTCGTACGATCAGAGACCGGGAGGTGGCCTTACAATCCACCACGAGAGCCTTGCTGGGTGGATGGCTCAAAAGGAAGGATGGCCTTTTGCAATCCATTGCCGTGGCTGACCCGAATTCACTTCTGATTGTAAGCGAATGTGGCGACGTGTTGTGGACCGAGGAGCGTCCAAACCCCGGGATTGGAGAAGAAGTCACATCTTCTAAGCAATCATTTTTCTCCAACTTGGGAACACTGATCGGTTCCCTTTTTCGATAGCCGCCGTCCTTCGCCGCCACGGTGGATGCGAAACGGGGCTTGAGGATACCTTGAAGACAAATGTTTTTTCGGGTGTTCTCACGCTTTTAATATGCGCTCAAAGGGTGAGGTCACGCCGTTCCGGGTACAGAACATGAGAAGCAAGAATGGAAACGGTTCGCGAATGGCAGATGCCATGAAGTAGTCTTACTCTCCGACGCGGAACTGGCACGGATGCAGGCGCGTTTCCGGCCTGGCAGGACGGGGAAATACGAAATCCAAGAGCATCAATCAATCCGACGATATACTAAGGTCGCGGACAGTGACGAAGCGCGAACTCCGTGTTTGGATGGATTGCATGTGCTATTGAATGCTCGAAACGCTTTCAGGTCATAAACTCATTTAGTTCGTCAGGAACCCATTTCTGATGCCAACTCACGTTTGGGCAAGCATTTGTGCGACAAAACTCCGCGAATAACTCTTGTGCTTTCCACATGTGTCTTCGAATGATCCGCTTCCGGCGACTGTTCTCGTACTCCAGAATCTTGCTGCGATATATTTGAAGAATTCTTCCCTCCAATTCCCAGTATCCTACCGCATGATTCACATACTCTTGTGCGCTTTCCCGGAAGAGCCGCAGATCAGCGATGTACTCCCGGACCACGCTTCGATGCACCCACTGATAGTATTGAGCAACCACGCGCTGCCGCAGACTTTCACTGACTTCAATCTGCGCGAGTTCATGGCATCTTTCTTGTGTGATATCGGTCGAAACAGCGTAAATACTAACGTCTGAGTGGAAGCTTTCGTAAGAAGTTCTCGCGTCGATTTTCTCCCCCCTGCAAATGCCATGAACGATTTTCACCTCTCGACGTGGGTTTGTCACCAACGGGATACTGCGATAGACTTTACTATTCGCCCCCATGGCGCGCGAGATCTGCATTCCAAGGGTGATGTCGTCGTCAGTACCGGGCCGGTGAGTCGGATCAATCCCACCGACCGTCGCCCCCACCCAGGCAGGCAGTGAGAAGTTTCGCCCCACGGGCATAATTCCCCCGAACGAAGGTAAGTATTCGTGCGCCAGACCTTGGCCAAGGTGAACAGATTCGCGTGTCTGGAGAAACAATTTCAACAACGGAATCTCTGCGACCTCTTGGGGGTATACAATTTCTCCTTGCACCAGACGAATACCTTCTTCTTCAAGGGCCTGGATGTGATTGCTTATGAAATCATGTCCAAGATCAACCGTGTCGCCTTCATTTGAGATGATCGGGACGTTGTTGGCTCCAGCGCGCTCGGCCAGCCGCATGCAATAGTCCAACCCGTATTTTCGTGCTCTCCCGAGGCACGCCAGACGATGAGGAAACCGCTTCGCCACGAGATGTAGCCACCGACGTGTAGTTGATAGTTCCATCAAGAGACGGACGGATTCTTGATAATTCTTGGAATCCTGCGCGCTGTCTTGCGCAATTGGCGCGTTTATCACAAATACTACAACGACGGACGCTTCATCTGATTTGATGATGCTCTGGTTGCTGTAATGCTCCACCAGTCGCACAAGATTTGCGTTTTCGTTGTAACACGGAACAAAAACCATCGCCTTTGGGCAAGCGGGAATCGACCCGTTCCAATCGGCGAACCAATCTAGCTCTTTGACGTACCCGTGGTTTTGTTCGTCGAAGTAGCTGCCCAGCACATCTCGATTCCATTCGTCAGGAAAGTTCTTTTGCGGCTTGAGGGGTTTCGGAGCCGAAAGGCTCGGCGCTATGTCCTGAATTAGTTCGATTTTGCGCATTTCCGAGAGTTTACCCATAGAAGCGGGTCAAGAAGCAGTGCTTTGCCCAGCGAGTTGGAGCAAATCTGCGAGCCGATTCTGATACGAATGCTTGCAATGCAGCTCCTCGCGCAGATGAAGCAGCAAATCTCGATACTTGGAAGGCTGCGCAACCATCTCGACCAATTGCTCAGTCGGGTTGTCTAGGAGAATGAGAGGCCGCGCATCGCTCCCATAAAGCGCAATGGTATATTCCAGATTCGGTGCGATGGCGGGAATCGCGTCGCTTGCGAATGTCTCAAACATCCGCGGGGTTACAAACTTCATGTGGCCCAAGATCGGCCTTCCCAAAATCGGGTGGACGCAAGCTCTGGACATGGATTCTATCACAGACCCAAATGGGATGGCAGGCCCACAATCGACGTTGTGTCTGGCCAAGAAAGTCGGATCGGAAGACGTGGCTTCACCGGCACCGGGGAATCCGGAGAGGCATTCATGATCCCACCACATTCCCCGGATGCCGATCCGTGGGATCAGGTGGCGTACCTTCTCAATGCTTTGGAGAAGCCACACCATGTCGGACCATCGATACCAATTGTTGCCGATGTAGCCCAGATCCCAATCGGGCGATGCGCGAATCCCCTCCTTCCGGGGTTTCATCCCGTAGAAAAGAAAACGACGAGTCGCCCGGTTTTCGTCCAAGGACGGTTCCAAAACGAGGTCGCTCAACTCAGCGAACATTCGCCTCCAGAGGGCCGCGCTTTCGGAGCTTTGATGGTTGGCATCATGCTCAACGTTCGTAAGTTCCCTGTTGTGGCCATCTGCATCAATCACGATCCTCCGTCCACGTGGCACGGTCCGAGTCGCTCTTGCTAGGCGAAAATCGTTCATGAACTGGTCGCCCTCGAAGATAAAAATCAGGATGTCGGTGTCCCGAAGCGTAGTGGCGACTGGAAGATGGCTGGCGGTGATGGCGTCCACCGGACCTAGATCCGACAGCCCAACTTCGATGCCCATTTCTACCCCCGCCTCGATGTATTCTCTCACAGCCTGAGTCGAGCCACAGCACCACTCAAAATGTCCGACAAACAGGACACGTGTTTGGGCTTTAGAGGACGCAATCGTTCGCCGGATCATTCTGCGGGTTGTTTTGAGTGTTCAATTGCAAACAGGCAACTCGAGACCAGTGCTTGCGGCGGTCTCCGGAGGCCGTGCCGACCTGTCGCGTAGGAAATCTATTCGCCCGTTCAGCCGCGAAAGAGGTTTCCGCTACGCAACACGCCGCTGGCTTTTCGCCCCTCAATCTGCCCACTCGTACGGGTGCGAAAGAGCATCGCGTAGCGACTCTATAGACGGTGATGGCTGGTCGTCCCACCCTTTGAGCGCTGCATGGTGGATCAACCTCGCCAATGCTTCTGGCGACTGGCCACTCTCGTACCTTCTGCTTTGAAACAAGGACTTCGTCCTGTTCGACAACTGGCGGTAAAAATGATCTAGCGCCTGCACAAATGCCTCCGTTTGGTGCAGTTTCCGGTAAGATTGCCAACCTGGAAGTGCGTCCTTCGCCGAGTCCCGCGCGTCGCATCTTTGCCGACGAATTGTCTCAGGGGCTTCGAGGACAACCAAGAGACGCGGAACTGCGAGGCGTCCCTCAGCGATCATGCCAAGAAGCGAGTCTAAAATATCTTCGTAAATTTCGTCGCACCAATGTTTTTCTATGGCGTAGCTATACGCAAGCGTCGAAAAGTAGCTTCGATCAAATACGATGTGAGGTCGCTGAGAATTTCGAACCCTCTGGTGCCGCATCGACTCCAGGTGCAGAAACCGCCGTTGCGCCTGCAATCGGCCAGCGCGATCGTTATCCGCCGAGAGGTGGTTTTCCCAATCGCAGGGGAAGAGGGAAGGCAGTTCGGGAACCGGCTTCCATCCAAACACCGACAGACGATTCATGACGGTGCTCTTGCCCACCCCTCCCATGCCTTCAAGAAACAGTATCTTCTGGCTCATGGCTGTATTTGCGGATCAAACCACTGCACCCAGTTAGACTCTCCCCGAGTTGCCCGTTCGCTTAGTACTTCAACGCGCAAATTCAGGGCGGACAGTTCATCTGCCGTCAACTCGTTTTCGTACCTTTGCAGCCATTCGGCGGCGAACCGGGCTTGGAGCGCGTTTCCATAGCGTCCCCACGCCCCATCTCCATCAGTGCCCACGGTGGTCTGGTAATCAACGAGGACTTGCGGCAACAACCAAAACTCGTTGTATCGCTTCAGCGCCAAGCGTGCACAGAGATAGGTGTCCTCGAAGGCCGTAGGTTCGACAAGAGTGTCCCACCCGCCTATTTCTTGGAGGATCGTAGGACGATGAAACAGGCAATTCGAGTCGATGCTCGATTCAAGAGAGACAAACGTGGTCTTCGAATAGGTCCGGCCGGCCGAGGTGCCACGGTGCCGCGCCGTTACGCGTTGGTCTTCGACTCTAATTAGGGTAATGTTCCTGTACCACGCTCCCCAAGTGGCTTGGTCTGGCATCTCGGACAGCGCTTCCAATGCGGTGGGGAAAAACTGGTTGTCGTCGTCCAAGTAGCAGATGAATTCCCCTCTTGCCTCTTTGGAGCCTAGATTACGCGCGTGCACCACTCCCTGTGTTTCGGTGTTCCGCACATAGCGGATGCGGGAGTCTTTGATGTACCCGAGCGCACGCCAAGTTGCGTCGCTGCTGTAGTCGTCAACAACGATTGATTCCCAATGCGAATGCGTTTGCGAGCGCAAGGATTCCAGAGCTCTGTACAGGACGTATGCACGGTTTCGCGTGGGGATCACCACACTGATCAGCGGACCATTCATCTTTTTGTAGTTTTAGGGGCGTGCTCGCAAAAACGCGGTGTTCTTCCACGCCCAGTGCGCGCTGCACTCACAAATTCAGAGGTTTAAGCCTTCTTCAATCTCGGTCATATCGACCGTGCCGCCGGACAGCTCGCTCCATGCGAGTCTCGTGATCGAGAGCATGGCATGATAGAGATGGGCCAGCCTTCCGAGGCGCGTCCGCAACGAATGTTCCTCTGCACTGTCCATCTCCGCTGTGTAACCTTCGAGCAGATGTTCAAGTGCAGCGTTCCCTTGGAAGTACCGAAAAGCAACAAGATCAAAGACAGGATCTCCGCCTGTGACTTTGTGGAAATCCAACAGCCCTGCACATCCATCTTCGCCGACAAAGATGTGGTCGTCTTGAAGATCCGCATGCAGTAAACGGGGCGAGCATACGTCGAGCATTTGATCTGCGATCAAACCGTCGATCCTGTCTTCTATTACCGGCATAACTTCCGCAGCAACACCACGGCGGCGCTTCAATTCAACGGTTTCGGAGCGGATTCGATTCACGACGTATTGTTGCCATGATGACGCGATTGATTGTGCAGGAGCGCAGAAACGCCCCCAACGCTTCGCAGGAATTTGGTGCAGAGAACGAATATAGCGGCCGACCTCCACATAGCCATGGTTCCGCTGGGCGGGAGCAAGATGCGTGGCGGAAGCCCCGGCGAGGGACGTGAGCATCAAACAAGAGGTTGTATTATCACCGGGAAGGACGCCGTGATGTATGACGCGAGGCGCTCGCAATCCATGAGCCTCCACAAGACCAAGTGCCCGGTATTCAGCGAGTGTGCCCCGTCCTTCAGATGCGAATTTGAGGAACACGGTTTCGCCGCGGACGATTGCACGATAAACGATGTGAACCAGACCACCATCCACTGGCTCTAGACGCGATGGCCGTTCGCCAATAACACGGGCGATATGTTCGATGATTCGATCTTTGGAGATCGCCTCATGGCGGATCTGGACCCACTTCTTGATGTGATTTGTCATCGACAAAATTGCCCTTTCAATGAACCGTTCCTGCGAGCACGGCTATCGAGGTCGTAAAAAACAAGCCGCCACGCGTTCTGCTCCTAATGCGGTTCCGCCACGACAGCTACCAGCATCGTCGTGACCACGGGCGTGGCGACGCAAGTCATACCAGCGCGGCCTCCAGGTTGCGGACCGGCGCGCCCGCGGCGCGCCGGCGCAGCCACTGGTAAATCTGCTCGACCCCGGCTTGGATCCCCACTTTTGGCGACCAGCCCGTGGCCGCCTGGAAGCGCGAAAAATCGCTCGCATAATACCGTTGATCCCCCGGCCGCCAGTCGTTCCATTCGACCTTGGGGCGTGTTCCGTGCAATTCCTCGACGCGGTCGAGCAGTTCCAGCAGACTCGTCGTATTCGCCACGCCGCCGCCAATGTTGAACGCCTGGCCGGAAAGCACATCCATTCGCTCCCACGCCAGCAAAAACGCGTCGACCAGATCGTCGACGAAAAGCACATCGCGCACCTGTTTGCCGTCGCCGCAGAGCTTGATGCTTTCCCCCTTCAGTGCCTGGATGAGGAAATGCGCGAGCCAGCCTTGGGCTTCCGTGCCGCACTGGTGCGGCCCGTAGATGCAGCTCATCCGGAATACCGCCGCGCGCAGGCCGAACGTCCGCGCGTAATCGAGTATGTACTGGTCCGCCGCGCCCTTCGAGCAGCCGTAGGGGCTATAGAAATCCAGCGGCCGGGTTTCCGCGATGCCACGTGTGCGCACCGATTCATCGCAGGGTTCGTAGCGATCCCTGCGCAGGCGAAATTCCATACCTTCTAGGCGGCCATACACCTTATTCGTGGAGGTGAACAAAACCGGCGGCGGGTTATCCTGCGCGCGTACGGCCTCGAGCAGGTTGAGCGTGCCGCGCGCGTTGACCTCGAAATCATGCAGCGGCGAAACTAGGCTGCTGGTGACCGCCACTTGGGCGGCGAAATGGAAGACTGCCGCCGCGTTCTCCACAGCACCCGCCAAGGAGTCGGCGTCCCGCAGGTCGGCGACTTCCACCCGCACGAGATCGCCGTGCGTGGCGCGCAGCCAAGCGGCGTTCTGCTCGACCCCAAAGCGAGACATATTATCAAAGATCACGACCGTTCGGCCTGCTGCGCACAACCGGTGTGCCAGGTTGCAGCCGACAAAGCCCGCGCCGCCGGTGATCAGGACGGGAAGCGCAGAATTCTCCCGCCCTGTCATACCGCCAACCCCCGCTTTTGTAGTCCCTGCCAGGCGTCCTCGACGCGGTCCACTGGGCTCTGGCCTTCGAGCCATTCGGTAAGTTCCAGCCTCGGGCTGGTTCCTCGTCCGTTTATAACACGTAGCCACCTTCCTACCGTAAACAGCGGGTTCGCCGCAGCTTGAGCGCCGAAACGCTCCGTGTTGATTGCCACGTCGCCCATCCGTACGTAAGTCAGGTTATCATGCCAGTTCTGCATATAAGTCGCGCTGTCACCTAATGATTTACGAACCCGCCGCAGAACTTCTGCACGCCGATCTGCAGCACTCGATAATACGGAAGGACGAATGGTCGGCAGCGCCTGGCACGAGCGCGCACGGGATTTTATGTGCAAACGCATGTCGGACCTCGGTTTGGAGCGTTACAACGGAGTGGATAGGGCAATGCGTAGATGCCACGCTTCCAAGCCTACAGCCTCGAAAAGTTGTTCGGGCACTTCGGTCAAACCGAGGCCCGACAGATCCAATTCTTTGGTCTCTTTGCTCGACGTTTGGGCAGCGGCGTTTTTCGGGGATTTCGGCAGTTTGCGTGGGGTGGTCATACAAGGGTGAAAAAGCATTGGTTCTTTGAGGGGGAAACGACGGCTTGGCGAGAACAAACGCGGTCGGATATAACCGCTCGGACGCGCACGACGGACCGTCGTTCGGCGAGGATGGCCAGTTGGACCTGCGCAGGTAGCCGCCGTTGTGAAAAATCACGTTTCGAAGCGATACAGGCAGCATTCCTTCTCCGGCGCGACCAGGCGATGAATGCCACCGGAAAGCTCCACGGTGATGCGCGATTTTTTCTCGCTGGCAGCGGCGGTCATTTTTTTGGTCCCCTTTTTCAGCAACTGTGGGGTGTCGGCTGGGCGCGAAAAATGGAAGTCGATGCGCCGGTCATGGAAATCCTGTCCGCGCCGTGCCGGACTCGACGGGGTCGAGGCGTTCGGGATGCCCAGAGCAGGTAATTTTTTGCGAAACTCCCGCAATACTTCCTCGCAGAGCTGGCGTTTGTGCAACTGGATCTCTTCCGCAAAATGAAACTGCATTGACGAGGGCAACACCCCGCCCGGCACCAGCCCGGACCACAGCCGCAGCAATGTTTCCAGCGCTGCCACCCCTTCGTGCGAGTGAAAAAGGTAGGGGTCGCGCACCGTGATGCCCGTGAGCCCGCCCTGGCTTAGGAACGCAAAATCCCGCGCAAGGTCGCGGCGGTCTCCAGCACGGTACGAGACCCGATGAAACTTCGCCGGCGACTCCAGTTTGGCGGGGTCGACAGGCGAGGCGCCCAAGTGCGACAACGGGTCGGATTTCAGGTCGCGCCGGACCATCAGCCGATCCGAAAACAACCGCTGCAGCAGCGGCACGCTGCCGCCCACCGCGTCGTACACGGCATGGAAGACGCCCGGTTCGCCGCCTGGATAAACCAGGCGCAGCCGCGGGTCCGCGCCGTCGGTGACGGTCGCCGGGAGGCGGAACAATTCCAGGCGGCCGGACTTGACGTGCGGACGCAGCCAGTCCGCCGCCATGATGCCGAGCAAGTGGTTCGGATTGCTGAAATCCGGCAGCACGCGGCAGTAGATCCGCAACCGCGCCCCGGCATCCAGCCACCCGGCAAGCTGCGGCCACGCCGGAAAGTATCGTTTGAGATCCCAAGAGGCGTCCTGCCCGCCGCCCACTTCGCTCTGGAGGGCAGCGCTGAAATCGCCCAGGTACGACGCGAATAGGCTGATCGTCTTCTGCGCTCCGGCCGCCCGCAAGACCTCGCCCCGGCTGATCGTCGCAAACCCCTCGGGCGATTTCTCGGTGTGCGCGTGGGCGCGCACTAGCTGTAGCCAGTGCAACGCGTCACCGCGTCGGAATTCCGCCCAGTGGTATTGATTCGAGTAACCGAAAAGACAACGTCGGCAGCCATCCGTGCAATGCGGACAAGTGAGGACTTCAGCCGCTTTGGTAAAGAGTGCGGCGATCCCCTGATCGCCCTGGAAAAACCGCCGCACGTAGCCCGCGCCGCCCGGCACGGCGTCGTAGATCACCATTTCCGCTCCGCCGCCCAGCCGCCAGCGGTAGGTCGAGGCCAGTTCGCCCTCGTCGATCCGCAGCAGCCGCACCAGGGCGAGGCGCAGCGCCTCGTTGAGTGTGCGCGCCTGGCTGTTGCGATAGGCGTTTTCCTCCTCCGGCGTGAGCAGTGTCGCCGCATCCCTGGCGGGCGGGGACGCGTGGTCGATGCGGATTTGCAAGACATCGGTGTGGAACTCGTGGCCGAAATCCTGCGGCCGCAGATGTTGCTCGCCGCCGAGCGTGCAACGCGTGCCGTCGTAGGGATCGTCATGCGGCGAAAGCTTGAACGTGCCCGGGTCTTTACGGATCATTTCGGCGTACCCGCAAAGGCAACGTTTGAATCCGCCGCCGCGTCCGCGGTTGATGACGAGCATCTTGGCGTCGCGCGCGGGCAGGAACGCCCAGCTCACACCCAGCACGCCGGTGTCCACGTCGAAGGTGTCCTCCGCCGCCGAGGAAATCAGCGAGCTTTCCTGCGCAGGCGGCGGCTTGAGGCGTGACTTGCCGGGCCGGCGGCCATCCTGCTCGACGATGGAGGTGATAAAGCCGCGCGGCTCCAGCATCCATCGCGTGGGCTGCTGGTAATCCGCGCCGCAGTTCGGGCAGACGCGGCCGATATCCTCGCGTTCCAACCCTGTTTCCAGGTGCCGACACACCTGGCATTCACGGTAATAGCTCTCCCGGCGCAACTGGCGCGGCTGGTGGGCCACCCCGCGCGAGACCCAGACGCGGCCGTTAGACACCACCTCCGCGCCAGGCGCATATTCGACGATGCCCAGACGCGCGTCGCGGTCGAGGTTGATGTCGTGTTCCCACGGAGCCTTGTACAAGTTGCGGTCGGAGAGGATCTCCAGCCGGATGCTGTTCACGGGGAAGCTGTACGTCGGGATGATCCCGTAGCGGGATAGAAATTCCAGCAGCGGTTCGCTCGACCAGCGCATGGCTTTGTTGAAGAACTTGCCGGCGGAAGCCAATTGGGAATCATCGCCGCCCGTCCGCACGGCGCGCACCTTGTCCAGATAAAAGCGGTAACGGTCGCCGAATACCGCCGCCAGCCGCTCGATCTCCAGCGCGAACTGGCGCAATAGCTCCTCCCATTGGATTCCCAGGCGACGCCGCACGCCGCCGGCCTCTGGGAGCAGATCGGCCAGCGAGAGCGCCTGTTCGCGCGCCTCCCGTGCGCCGTCGCTCTCCAGCCAGGCCATCAGAGCCACCACGAACGCCTCGGCGCGCTCGCCGGAGAAATCCGTGCGAGCTTTGTCCTCGGGTTCCAGTCGGGGCGACACCCTCGACAGCCCGAAAAACTCGCCGATCTGCACGCTGCCTTCCACCGGGACGTGCTGGCGAAGGTACTGCGAGAGAATCACCGAGTATTGGTGCCGTCGGAAAAGGGTTTCGTTCTCCAGATTGACGAACGGGGTGCGCGGTTCCTGCGCCAGGAACTCCCGCGCGTCACGGAAGATCGATTGGTCGTAGAGCCGGTTGCGCGCGTAGGTCAGGCTCACAGGGGCGGCCTGCGCGCGGCGACCCGCGCGGCCGGCGCGCTGCTGGTAGTTGCCGATGTCCGGCGGTACGTTGCGCAGGATCACTCCCGTGAGGTCGCCCAGGTCGATGCCCATCTCCATCGTCGTCGAGCAACTGAGCACGTTGATGGCCCCGCGCCGGAAGTCGCGTTCCACTCCTTCCTTCAACCCGGTGGAAAGGGCCGCCGTATGTTCGTGCGCGATAGCCCCGAGGATCTCCTTGCGGGCATAAAGCTGCGCGTAGTGATTGCGTTGTCGGTAGTCGTGGTAGTAATCCGCGCCCACCGCCTCCAGCCGGCCGCCGCAACCGAACTGCGTGCACTGGCCGGCGGTGTCCTTCAGTTCCCAATTGCCGCACGAAACGCAGCGCCAGATCGCGCCTTCCTTGGGCAGGCTGAACTCCAGCGCGCGCGTGTCGAGGCCGAAGATCGGGTCGGTGTCGTCGCGGCGCAGCAACTCGCATTCATCTTCCGTAAACTCGCGCCAGGCGGCGCTAAGGATTTCCTCCCAGTTCGGCAGCCCGAGCACCCGTTGCAAAAAGCGGCCCCGTGCACTGGCGCGGGGCTGGTGGTTGGCCATGAGCGCGGGCATCCAGCTGAACTGCACCTTCCACGAATCGCGCGCGGCGGCGTCGAAGGTCAGGTAGCGGTTTGCCTGGTTGTAAAAAGGCCCCCACACGTATTCGTCGTCCGCGCGGATGCCCGGGGGCAGCTTGATGGCGCGTTTGCCGCGCACCGTGTCGAGCAGCCACGCGGCGAGGGCGGGCGCGTGGGCCGCGTGTTTCCCGAACCGGCCCTCCAGCGACACCGCCGCCTCGCGCAGCCGGGTGCCGTAACCCACGCGCACCAGCCCGATGCCTTCGAGCGAGCTGCGGGTCCCGCCCGGACTGCAAAACTCGGCCAGCACGCGGCCCTCGACGATCTTCGCCAAGGCATCGTCGAGCGGCAGTTTGCCCTCGTCATCCGTCAATCCGAAACGCACCTCACGCCGCTCCACCAACATGGCAATGAGTGTTTTGATGTTCACCGGGCCGCCCCCCTCCTCGCGCAGCGCGCGCATCACCGCCCAACGCAGCAGGATCTCCTCGTGCCGGTCCTGGAAGCTCGGCGCGAACTGCGCGGCGTCCTGCCGGTTGTCGCTGAAGACCAGCAGCTTCCGCCCACGCCCCGGCAGCCGGCCCGGTTGGGTGCCGTCGCCGGGTTTTGCTTCGGGCAGGAACGGGTAGAAAATCTCGGCGAGTACTTCCGTCACCGCCTGGTCGCCGGGGTGGAACGGCGTCACGATCTCCAGCCGGTGGTCCTTGCTGCCGCACGACGGGCAGACGACCATGTAGAGGTTTTCGGTGTCCGCTTCGGGATCGAGCCGCGCGGGGCGGGATTGCCACCAGCCGGGATCGTCCACGGCGTGGTGGCGCAGCTCGCCTGTTTCCAGACCGACCGACCAGACCGGCGGCGCATCGTCCTCCGCCGGGTCGACCGCCGCCTCGTCTTCGCTCGAGATCGTCCCGTCGTGGGGCTTGAGCCAGAGCACCTGGCGTTTGGATCGGCGCCCCAGCGGACGCTGCGGCAACAGGCGGCCCTCCACCTCGAAGCCTTCCACAAACAATTCGCCGCAACGCCGGCACGTCAGCAGACGGTAGCGCGGCAGGCCGTCCGCGCCGCGCCCGAAGTCGCGCGAGAATTCCAATCTTCGGTAACGCTCCGGCGCGTCCGGATCCAGTGCGACGGTCGCCTCTTCCATGCCTGTGACGAAGAAATGGTAGCGCGCGGGCAGGAGCGGGAACTCATCCGGGTCGTGCCGCGCGAAGGTCGCCAGCCGGATGATCGCCTTGAGCGCGGCGCCCGCGTCGGCGTGCCCGTCGAAGAGTTCGTGCGCGAGGGTGTTGAAAGGCACTGCCTTGCGGCCTTCGAAAATTCCCGCCAGCCGGCGCACCTCCGTCGTGCCCGCGAGGAATTCGTGCAGCGCCGCCGGGAGCGGCAGGTCCTCGCGCAGGATGAGCGGGGCGAGCTCCTCGTTCCAGTCGCGCACCGTGCCCTCGTCACCGAACGCGGCGAAGACCTCGTGCATCTTTAGCCATCGTTCGATGGGGATGGACGCGACCGGGCGGTCGTCGAGCAGGTGCGCGTTGAGTCGGCGCTTGCCGGTGATGAGCCGCGTGAACTTCTCCCCAAACAGATCGCCCGCGAAGCCCTTGATGTTTTCCTCTTCTGCCTGGTTGCTCGACAAGCTCGCGCTGGTGCCCACGCAACGCGGCGAATGTTCGCGACAGTAACGGTTCTTAAGCTTGCGCAAAAGGAAAGCCACCTCCGTGGCCTGCGCACCGCGGTAGGTATGGATCTCGTCGAGCACGAGCAGGCGCAGCCGGCACTGCTCGAACAGCCGGGCGTTGCGCGGCAGCAGCAAGAGGTGCTCGAGCATGGCGTAGTTCGTCACCAGAACATGCGGCGGCGAGTCGAGCATTTCCTGGCGGGTGAGCCGCCAGTGGGTCGGGATGCCTGCGGGAAAGCGCGCCTTCATCTCGGGCGAGCGCAGCAGTTCGTCCTCGAACTGGCTCCGGGTCCAGCGCGGATTCGTCTGGCCGGTGTAGCGGCCGACCGTCAGCCCGAAACGTCCCAGCCGGCCGACGAGGTGCGGCACGACCCGGTGGTAGAGCTGGTCGTTGGCCAGGGCGTTGAGTGGGTAGATGAGCAGGACGCGCACGCCAGGCGAACCCGCCAATCCCTCCTCGCCGAGCAGCGTCTGGATCAGCGGATAGAGAAAGCATTCCGTCTTGCCCGAGCCGGTGCCGGTGGCGACCACGGTGTTCTCGCCGCCGCAGATCGCGCGAATGGCCTGTTCTTGGTGTCGGTGCAGGCGGCGGGTGAAATCGCCGCCGGGGCCGAGGTCCGCAAAGCCGGGATGAAGAACGCCTTCGCCGACGAGGTCCGCCAGCGAGCAGCCCTTCGTGAAGTCGGATACGGTTTCCACGAACGGCCCGGATATGAGCTTGTCGATCTCGCCGAGCTGGCGGCGGGCATCATCGCGCAGACCCGGAAATCGGTCGCTGATGGGCAGGGTGGTCAACAGGTAGCGCCGCAGCGTGTTCTGGAGTTCACCGTGGAGTTGGACAGGGTCGATTTCGTTCATGGTGACGCGCGGAGGGAAAGTTCCCAAAAAAGCAGGCAGCAGGCAAAAAAATCGCCGCCGAGGCCGACAAGCAGCGACAGCCCCTTGTGAATCGGCGTCGGATCGGCGGGCGTCGATTCGAAGAGCGTGTCCAGTTGCTGGCGCGCTTCCGCCTTGCTGACGCGCCCGGCCGCCTGCAAGCGGGCCAGGGCCGTCAACGCGAGCAGGAGGCGGCGCACCTCGGGGGCGGGGCTCGCGGCGTAAAGGTCGAGGTCCAGCGCAACGGCATTGCTGATCCTGAGGTGGCCCTTGACGAAGGCCGCCAGCCGCGTCAGCCGCCCGTCCAGGCGCAGCAGGTCGGAAACCATCGCGTGCCGGCCGACCTGCGTGACGGCGCGCGTCACCCGGTCGAGGCGGCCCAGCGCATGGCAGAAGTGTTCCACGCTCAGCAAGGACACCGCCGACGCGGGGCCGTGGGAACCGTCCAGTTCGAAGACCTTTTCGCCCAGTTCGCGCAGGAAGCGCTCATGCCGGTCCCGGCCGAGCAGGTAGGACATCACGAAGCCGAAATCCACCGCCTGACCGGCCGGGGTGCCGAAGAATTCCGGCAACGCGCAGCCGCTGCCCAGCGCCGCCCAGGCCGCGAAGCTGCGCCCGATTAGGTCGCCAGGCAGACCTTCCGCGCTCAGGAGGGAGCCGTCGAGAGTCCAAAGCTTGGGCAAACCGAAGGCTAGCGGACGATACAGCGCCTCGCGGTGCCGGGAACGCACGGAAATCTCCTCCACCGCCAGCGCCGCCACCGGCCCCGGATAGACGCGCACGCCCTGACGGCAGAGCGCGGTGAACGCCCGGCGCATCCATTTTACCGAATGCCAACCCGCCGTAGGGTAAGGGTAATTGAGCGCCGTGCCGATCCGCCGGAAGCAAGCCGCCAATGCCGCCTCGTCCCCGATGCCCGCGCCCGCCGGACTCGCAGATGCACCTGACGCCATCGCGCCGGCCCAGGCGTCGGTCAGCAGACCGTCGAGCAGGGGCGCGTCGGCTTGGGGAGCGAAAGGGTGTGACACGAAACACAGCCGTGCCTCCACCGAGCCGCCGGGATCGGGTACGTGCAGCGGTGACCACGCCTCTTCGCCTTCTTGGCGGCAAAAGAACCGCGCGAGGTACACGCCGCGTGCAAGCGTCGCCCGCTCCAGGCGAAAGAGCACGATGTGTTCGCCGGACAGGGCGGTGTTGACCTCGAACGCGATGACGCCCACGCCCGCCCATTCCAGGTCGTGGTGGCCAGGCGCGAATCCCATCGCCACGACCGGCGCGTGCGCGTCATCCCCAGCGAGGACCGACTCCAGGCTCACGCCCAGTTCGGCGAAAACCCCGGGCAGGCGAAATCCACCCTGGTAACAATTCGCGCCGGGTCGCAGCTCGCAGTCGAAACCTTCCGCCATCGCCAGCCGGGTCAAGGTCAGCAGCGGCAAGGTCGTGCCGCCGGGCGAACGCATCGCCAGCGCCGCCACGTCGCCGAACCCCTGGAAGAAGCCGGCCACGCTCCTGGCGAATTGCCCCGTGCCTTCCGGGAACTCGCGCACCAGCTCGCCGTTCGCCAGGAGCGTCCAGCGTCCTTGGTCATTGCATTCCACGACGACCCGCGTGGGGTCGTCGGCGTCGCACCCCAGCGTCCCGCCACCGTCCGGCCACCGGACCTCGCCCGTGGCTGCGTCAATTAGTTTCAGGGTGACCCCCGGCCGGGCCAGGGACAGGACTATCGGCGGCTGCGCCAGGGCGAGCCGCACCTCGGCGGCGTGCGGCCCGGCGCTGACCGCCAGGCCGTCCGCCTCCACGCGCACGCCCGCGCTGTTGTCCAGGGCGACGTTGTCGAGCGGGACCGCACACGCGAAACCCCAACCCTCCTTCGGGTATCTCAGACCCTGCCAGAACACGACCTGCTGCCGGACGGATACGCGCGGCGAGAGCAGTTCGAGCCGCAGGACGTGGATACCCGCCGGCAGCGCGGCGAGCGTGGCACGGGTCCAAGCGGCATCGATCTCGCCGCCGCTCCCGTCGGCAAACGCCGCGCCGTCGAACGTCAGCCGCCGATCCATGGTCCCGGCCGCGTCGGCGCACACGAAATCGAACGCTTCCCCCGCCGCCGCCAGTTCCGACGGGACGAAGACGCTGACGAAAAGATCGTCGCCGTAGTAGATCCATTCGCCCTCGCCCGTCGCCAGACGGTTGCCGCCACGGTCGGTCAACACCGTGATGGCCGCTTCGACGCGCGGCACGATTTTCCAGCTCTTGCCCGCTTCGGTGTTGATCTCCAACGGGATCTGGTTCGGGAACGCGGCGTACTCGATCCAGCGGCAGCCGGTTTCCAGCGCGGTCCAGCCACCCTGGACGTTGCTGCTGGCCGTGCCGGGCACGACCACGGCATATTCCCCCGCGGACAGGCGGATGGTGTCGTCGGGATCGGGGCGGAGGTCCACCGAGCGCCCGCCTGGCAGGCGAAAGACGTGCGGCGGACCGCCCGGCGCGGGCCGCAGGGCCAGCGTGCGCGACCACGGCTCGAACGGCGGGCGCAGCCGCAGCCCCACCAGCACGTTCACCGCGTCGAGGGACGCCACCGGCACGCTCGCCGGTTCGTCGGCGGCGTACGTCCTTTCCTTACCGACGGTCCAGTGACTTGTCGGCAGCACGAGGCGGTGTGGCTGGCGCGGCAGGTGCAGGACTACCTCGCCCTCCGTGCGGCTGAACTCCAGCCGGGGCGCGGCGAAGTGCAGCTTGGAATCCGTGCCCTCGAACGCCTGGCGCATCGGACCTTCGAGGTGCGGAGGGAGTTGGCCGAAGTCGTTCTCGCGGTGGGCGCGCAAGATGGCCGCGCAAACGCACGGACCCGCCGGGCTGGCGAGGGTGTCGCGCAACCGTGTGGAGCCAACCGGAACCCGTGGCAGGATCGCGTCCGCGAACGCTCGCCGCTCGCCCGCGTCTTCGAAGTCGGGCGGCGGCTGTTGGGTCAGATAACGTTTGATGGCATTCACCAAATGCGGGACGAACTGTGGCACCACACCCGCCTGAAAAATAAACGGCCAGACCAGGTTGCCGGGCCGGGCGTCGGGCGGCAACAGCCCCAACGCGATCGAAGCGACGCGGAACCTCTCGCTGAATTCCGGATGCCGTGGCGGCGGCAGATCCAGCCCGAGCGCCGCAGCCACCGGCGGCCAGAACGCCCCAGCTACCATCCCCTCGCCAGCCGCCAGCGCCGCCGCATAGCAAACGGCGGCGGGGTAATACCGGAGCAGGCGTAGCAACATGGACACCCCACCGCCGTGGGCCTGGCGGACGGCTTTGGCGATCCGCTGCTGGTCGCTCACCGCCAGCGGCAGCAGGCCGATGATGCCGACGCCGTCCGCCGCAGCCAGCGCGCCGATGACGAGGCTGTTGCAGGCATCGAGTTCGGGCAATTCCGGCGGCGCGGCGTGTTGCCGGGTGAAAGCGCTCAACGACGTGACCGGCCGGCCGGCGGTCCGCCCCTCGGACAGCAATGCCCGGATGCGCCCGGCCGACGCGGGATAGCGGACCTCCGTGACGGGAAATTCAGGGTCCTCGCGCCAAGTCTGGTGGTTGCGGCGGAGGTTTTCCAGCGTCATCTCATGCAGGAAACCGACGCGGTTCAGGTAACGCAGCCAATCTTCGGCCTCCACGTCTGACCAACCGCGCAAGTACGCCGCAGCGACCTGTTTGATCGGCCGGCGGGCCGCGCGCACACAGCCGGTGCGTTCGTCATGGGTGAACTCCCCAGCGCGGACGCTCTGGGCGATGAAGGAAGCCATTATCTGCGCCCCGCCGCCACGACTGGACGCCCAATCCTGGATCACGACGTTGCCGAGGTAAAAATCCGGCGTGGCCTGTAGCTCCTCGAGCCATCGGTAACGAAGGGCCTCGAGTTTTTCGGCGTGCGCCGCGCCCGAGGGGGATTCGTCAAAGACGCATTGGATCAACCTTTGCGACAACCGGCCGTCCTCGTCGGACAAAGACGCGAACATCTCCGCGAACGACTCCTGCGCCCCGATGCGCGCGTAACAGGCGTCTCGCTCCGCCGCGAACCAATCGAGCAGGGCCGCGGTTGACTCGATCAGATCGTGCTCGAGCTGCCGGACACGCTCGGTCGAAAGACCCATCTCGAAGCCGATGATTCCAAGCGTGCGGCCCTCGATCATGCGTGCCCGCAGCACCGTCCGCTGGACTTCTCCTATCCCGCGCAGCAACAGGAACATTCCCTCGGTAAGGCCAAGTCCGCCACCGTACCGTAACGGCAGAAACTCACCCAGGACCTCCTCCTCCCCGATACAGGCAGCGTCGTACAATCGACGCGCGACCGATGTGGTGCTGCGACCCAAGTTGCGCACCTTCAGGAGCGCGGTTTCGCCGCCCTGGCGTTCATATAGCTCGAGCAGACCGCCGAGCGTCGTCACTTCCCCTTCAAGGCAAAATTCCCGCAAGCGAGTCGGCAGCGGCATGAGCGTGATCGGGAACGCTTCGGGGATCCCGAGCTGTTGGAGTACATGGAGCCACGGAATCGCGGGCGGCGGCCCGGCATCAACTTGTTCATTCCCTTTCGGTGCCGCGGTGACCGCCGCAGCGAAAATCGACAGCAACCGATCGATTTTGCCCCGGCCGAACCCAGGCACTTTGTGCAATTCGCTCCAGGAGCGTCCGACAAAATCGTCCACACGATCCTCACGGCGTGAAGCGAACCAACCTTCTGCCCCAGCCAGGTCGTGGACGAACCTGTTAGTATTGCCCCCTTGAACGATATGTTGCCGCGTACGTTCCCAGAGTGCTTCTCGCTGGTCGTCGGATAATGCTTCTATGTCGTTCATCGGGGAGAACCGCGACGAATTCTGTATGATACCACACGGGGTTTGTTCAACTGATTTCCATATGACGCATCAATTCGGGGCGCAGGCGCTACGAACATTACCACCAGCGCAGCGACACGCCCGAAAAGCTTAATTACGAGAAGATGGCCCGCATCGCCGCTTTGCTGGCGGACGTGACGCTCGCCTGCGCCGCGTGCGACCTGCCCAAGGCTGCCGGAGACACGGACACCGCCGCGTTTGAGATCGCGCTTATGGAGCGGGCGTTCGGCGCGCTGCTGCCCATGCTGTTGCGGCTGGTTGGGGTCTCGAAGCTCCAAGGCCGGGCCGACCTCGACACGCTCGTCAGCCACGTCGTTGGGGTGGGTTTGTAGCTGGCTTGGACGCTCAGCGATTGCCGTAGGTATCCATCCTTGATTGGCAAGGACATTGAAGGCTCTTCCTGGGTCGCCACGCCGGGGATTAAAGTCTGCGTGCTGCCGCCTTTAACCACAAACAACCAAAAGCAACCCCTCAGGGGCGGTGGCGCGCCAAGCGCGCGAGCATCTGCGCTAGAGTGCCGTCTTCCTCATAGCGGCGGTAGCGCCAGTAGACCGTCTGCCAAGGACCGTAAGACGAGGGCAGGTCGCGCCATCTTGTGCAGTATCCCTGCGCGACAAGGAGGACACCGTCGGCCACCTGCCGGTGATTCCGCAAAACCGGCCCCCGGCATTTAAGGGGGAAAAGGTCACTGATCAGGTTCCACTCACCATCCGTCAATCGGTACCTTTCGGCCTGATGGCGGATCAGGACGCGTCGAATTACTGGATCGGAGATACCACAGGATAAACGTACCGGATTCACGAGCTTTTTAGATCGGGAGAGAATCTGCGCGGGCCTTTCGTTTACACACTCGGTAGAGCCAGGACCGACGCGTAAGTTTTGACTAAATAACTACGAAGGCTTTTCGCTGGTACATACGGAACACGCAAGTCGTGGTCGTCGCCGGACCTTGAGTTTCAAACAGAAACCGCTCGGTCGAACATTTTTAGGGGAGGCTTCCGCTGTTTCCCCGTCGATTTTGGTACCTCAAACAGGGCGTAAACCGAGGTCACCCCTTGACATGAACGAGCTAACGCTGCCAGGGCGCATTGCATCGCGCCGTTACACCCAGTTGGCACATAGCAATTCCGCCTGAGCGAGCACGGTCTGAGTCGCCTCGACTTTGAAGATTGGGGCACCCGTTCCTGCGGGAGTATGCGCTTGTCAGCAGATTAATCTTGGTGCGGGCGCTGTCGCGCTCCGTCATGGGGGAAGATTATTTTGCGCTCGCAGCCGTCAAATCATCAAGAAACTCTGAGGCTGGATCAACCCCCGTGACGAGAAGCTGATCTCGCGCCCGCGTGCAAGCCACGTAGAGAAGGTGGCGTTCCGTGTCGTAAACCTCCTGGAGGTCCGCATCGTCTCCCACAACCTCGATACGCGCTTGCAGCGGTATGATTTCGTCGTCGCAGCCCATGACCGCCACCGCCCGAAACTCCAACCCTTTGGCGAGGTGCATCGTGCTCACCGAGACATGCCCGCTCGCCGTCTGCACCTTCTCGTCCAAAACGGTGAACGGCAGACCGGCTTCCTCCACGGCAGCGCGGGCGCGTTCGAGTTCTTGGTCGGAACGGACGAAAACCGCGATCTCATGTGCCGCGAGGCCATCCCCTGCCCGTTCCAAAAGCCATTTGGCTACGGTCACCTTTTCCTCCTCCGAAGTCGCCAGCACCCGGACGACCGGGGGTGCGCCGTTGAAGACGGAGACCGTGCTGCCACGCTCCTCCGTCAGGCCGTCCGGGTCGGCAAGTTGCTTGTTGAGCAGCCGGTCGGCCTGGGTGCGGATTTGGTGGGAGGTACGGTAGTTGACCCGTAAGGTGCGCGAGCGTCCGCGCACATCGACGCCGAGCGCCTTCCATGAGAACGCCTGCTGGAAAATACGCTGCCCGAGATCGCCCGCGAAAAACAAGGCGTTCGGGCGTCCGACTCCCAGCGCGGCCAGAAAGCGCAAGTGTGCGACCGTTAGGTCCTGGGCCTCGTCTACAACGGCGAAGTCGAACGGTTGCTTTTTGCTCCCCTGTAAAGCGGTGGCGACCCGTGTGAACGTCCCTGCGGTCGTGATCAAGCCCTGCTTGGTGAGATCGGATTGAACACCCCCGAAGATGGACCACGCGGCGCGCCGTTGCGGCTCCGAGAGGCGCGTTTTGCGGCCCAGGCGTGGGGCGTCCCGATACTCTTCCCACGTTTTCAATTGCCAAGCGTCCACCGTCTGTTCCCACTCCTTGAGCAGGAATGTTCGACTGAACTTATGGCTGGGTACCCGACTCGCAGTCTCTCGCAGCGCATCTGCGATCTGGGCTTGGGTCGCCAGCTTCGGCGGACCGAAGAAGGATTCGTAGAGACGGCTGCCCACCGCATCGAGCGAACTGACTTCGAGGCGTTCGGCCAGACGCGGTTCGTTGCTGATGAGGCGTCTCAAGCCCTTCCTGAGAGAGTTTGCCAGGGGATCGGAGAACGTGGCGAGCAGCACTCTCGCGTCCGGGTGCTTGCGGGCCAGAAAGGCGGCGCGGTGCAGGGCGACCACGGTCTTGCCTGTGCCCGCCGAACCAGCGACTTTCGCAGGACCGTTGTAGTCGCGTTCAACCCACTGCCGCTGTTCCGGGTGCAGGAACGTCGTCCAGCGGTCCCACGGATAGTCGAGAGCGCGCTGCAATTCCTCCATGTCGCCCATGACGCGGAAGCGGCGTTGCGCGTCGGGATGATCGAAAGGATTTGCGCCGGTTGCCGCCTTCTGCGGCAGCTTGGGTTTTCCTCCCGTGGCGAGTTCCAGGAGGGCTTCGGCGGCCTCGGCAGGCAGATGGTCGGTCAAGGTTAAAAGGGTCACCTCCGTGGCCTTTTTAACTTCGCCGACCCATTCGGGCGGCACGCCGTAGCTTAGAAGTTGCTCCTCCGCGACGCGCGCGAAGAGCGGCGGCTGGCTTGGCAGAGCCACTTCCTTCTGCACGTAGCGAGGCACCACCACCTCTTGCACAACTTCGTTTATTTCAACCAACTGCGCGGCACCCGTTCTGGGATGAACTTCAAGTTTCCGCCGTTCCGCCCAGGCATACGCCTTGTCGTGGTGATCCACGTAGCACAACAGCAGGCTGCCCGCGTTCCTGTGGACGATGAGCCGGATGTCGCTGCTCGCTCGGACCGACCAGAAATTCTTGTCCTTCGCACGGTCCAGTTTGTGAAAGCTCAATCCAGTCCCCGTCGGGTTTAGCTGGAGATCGAACGCTGTCGTTTTCACAACCTTTTGGTCGTCGGCGGTGAGGCGAGAGAGGCCCGCCGTGAAGGTGTCAGCTATACGAAAATCCATCTAATCTTCTCAGCCTTTCGTGATTTTAGGACCGACATAGGGAACGTATAAAGGCTCGCTTGAGGTAATGGGCCACGTAAAATGAACACGCATTTGCGGGGTCTGAACCTTTCCGTGATAGGTGCAGAACAGCGTCAGTTTGGGATTACTGGGATGCTTAAAAGTCATCTCGGATTCAAAGTCACTCTTTTCTTTCGTGGACGAGTCCGAAAACATAGCTCCGCGTCCTCCGCGACCCTTCTTTCCTGTAAAAAAATCTTGGTAAATTTTATGTCCCTCAACGGTGCGATGACCGTTCACGTCGAAGCACCCTTTAAATTTGTTCAATGTTTCGAGCAAGAACAGAAGGCGGCACGCGGCGCTGTAGACGAACGGCACACCCTTCAACGGTTGGAACGTGTTTGGCGTGAATGAAAGGCGGTTGCACCGCGCAGAAGCAGTTTCTTCTAGTTTTACCCATGAGTCCAGCCGAGGAGGGGCCGCCTTCAAGTCGCGCTCGACGATAGCTTCATCCCAATAATTCCTTAAACCGATCTGGGTGGTCGCGCCGTCGTCGCGGATACTATTTACAAGGATCGGGGTGAATTGCCAGTGTGATGGAATTACGCTAACAACTCCATAATCGACACCATTTAGGCAACACCAAGCCGCTTCGCCTATCGACGAATTCATCACAAACTCTCCCGCATACTCAAGCCACTCCGTAGGACCGTGGGTTTGCACATCCTCCCAGAACGGTCCCTGCCGGGTAAGCCACTGCATTAATGCACTTCGTCGTTCTGGGTTTACCGAGCGCGCGAACACGTGCTTTTTTTTGCTGCCTTCTGCGGAAGAATGCGTGTCGTCATCAACGGTATCCTCGTCAGGCTGGAGGAGCGAAAGAACTTGATCGATTAATGGATGGTGGCCGAAGAAAGCGCAGATAGTCTCCGCGTCGAAGCAATCGTGCTTTTTCCTGATTAACCGCCGTACCTTAAAGGAGGAGTCCCAGTCATGAAGAACACGCTGCAACGCGAACTTCTCCTCTGGATCCTGTTCGTACTGATAGAGCAGAACGTAGAGGAGGAATAGCTCAGGCTCTATTTCATCGCGCAGGCAATTCACCTGCACACGGACAGCTAAATCGTTGTGCGCATACAAATTGGGCGCTTTGCAGCGGTAGATGGCGCGATGCGCCTCAGCAAAGAAATGGTTGAACCGCCGTTGTGCCGCTATGCGTTTGCTCCGAATTCCGGAAGTAAGACCGTAAGGCGAACCGCAAAAAGCCCTGCATTCACACTCCTCGCAGTCCTCATCTTGTTTGAGGGGGCCGTATCCGAGGCACCTAGGCCACTTTGTTGGGGACTGCATCGTAGGCTTCTGATGCCGTGGGCTGGTCTCTGGCACGCCTATGCGCGCGTGATGATTCGATCTCGTAGCCTCGGTGGCGGCGCTCTCCGGTTCCGTCCTGCGCGCGGGTGGCGGTGAATTTTCGATGAGGGGCCGCTTATAGCGAGGTTTATCCTGCGCAGGCTCGTCAATTTTGCTGGGGATGCCCTCCGGCTCCGTCCTGCGCACGGGTGGCGGTGAATTATCCGTGAGAGGCTGCTCATAGCGCGCCTCCGTAGGCTCGTCGGGTTCGCTGGCGGGAGGCACCGGCGGCAGATGTGGTGCGTTGGGCGATGCCACATCATCATCGACTAAAGCGAAGTCGACCGGTTCACGAGACTCGTCGTCGTACACGACGGTTCTCAAGACGTGGCTCCCATCGACGTGACGGCCTTCTGGCGAGTTTAGCAGGACAAATGTCATCGGGCTTTTGCGTGTATTCGTATTTGAGACGGACCTGACCGGATTTAACATCGTCGGTGGCCTCATCCCATGTCTGGTCTGCAATCATGTAGAGCCGGGCCACGTCGTTGGGGGTGACGATCTGCTCGAAGACCAGCGTCTCAAGAGCGCCAAGCGTGGAGCAAAATTCGACCTTCCGCTCCTTGTGCAGTGCCATGAAAATATCGAGTAGTTGAAAGGTCAGAGGCATGGCGTCTGACGATGACGGCACGCCTCCAGGGTCACGGGTCGATCTCGTCACCTTGCCCCGGTTTCCACGCGACGCAGGTCGGCCATTGGTACTCTTGTTAGTCGTCTCGTTGTTTCGCTTCGCGGTGGGACCTCGGGAGGGCGTCGGCATAGTCGTTAGGCAACCAGACGTGACTTCTCGCGCTGAGAACTCGTGGTGCCCGGCGATACCCTAGAAAAAACGCCTGCGATTTGTAAACTTGGCTGGACTGCCGGGTGACGGCTGCCCTCCATTTGAACCCCGCCCCCCGCTGCGTGCCGTGACACTCAGCGCGGTTGCGATATAGCGTAGCCGTCCGCGCGTCGCGCGTACTTGTGGGCGCGCTGGTAGATGGCTTGGACCGGGGGTTTCCCGCCGTTGCGCGCCGTAGGCGCGACCAGTTCGCTCAACCCGGTGCGGCTGAGTTGCGAGTACGGGCACCGCGCGCCCGGCGGCGGCAAGCGCAGGATTGGCGGAACTTTGGCGAGTATCCGCGCAAGCTGCTCCTCAAGGGAGTGGTCTGCTGACGGCGGATCGGTATCATTAGGGACCGGTGAAGGGCGTGATTTCGGCGTCATACCTAGAAAGAAGCAATTCTTTCTACTGGACCGAAAAAAATGTGCGGAAGGCTGCGGGAGACCACTGTGGCGGCATTGTTTCTTCGTCGCATCTACCTAGTCGAAAAGGACTAAACTCAAATTCGTGCGACGAGGGTAGACGGATTTCAAAAGGGGGGAGGGTATGATACGGCGTCCAGAAGGGGGGGAGGGTGTAGGGTGTGGGCGCAAGAACGACGGTAAGGGTCGTCTAGCTCAGACGGTCGATGGCCTCTCGGAAGACTCCCACATCGTGGTGCGTGTAAATGTCGTTCATATCGTTGTCCCCGTGGCCAACGAGCTTGCGGCGTATTTCCTGACTCGTGCCCGTATTCGCCAGTTCCGAATTGTAGCTGTGTCTGATCGAGTGGAAGCTGCGCCGGGCCAGATGGCGGACTTTCCCCTCGACGTTGCGGACGGCCTTGGTTGCCACGGAGCGGTCGTCAATCCTGGCGCGGGCCATGATCCGACGAAATTCCATGCTCAACCCGTACTTCCCTCCTGACGCCTTGTGCGACAACGCCGGACAAAGTGCGTTCCCGGCAAGTTTGCCGTCCGACAACGCCCGAAGGTGTTTTTCAAGGCGCGCGTGTAGCGGCACCACATAACTTTTGTGGGTTTTGGCGTCGGAGTACCGGACGACCTTGTCCGTCAGATCGAGGTTGCTCCATGACATCCGCACGCAGTCGCCCTGACGCGCGCCCGTGTACCTCGCCAGCAGGATGGCGGTCAGCCACTCGCCACTCGCCGCCGCCGCGATGGCGTCAAGTTCGTGCGCGCTGAATGTCTCGCGGGTGACGGCCTGGACGGTGCGCTTGTTCTGCTTGCTGACGAGGGAGACCAACTGCGCGGGATCATCGTTAATGTGCCCATGAAGCCGTGCCTGTTTCAAAAGTGACCGAATAACCTTCAAGTCACGGTCGATGGTCTTGGCCGCCAACCCGGTCGCAATGCGGGCCTGTTTGAACTGCTGGATGTCGTCGGCCTGGATTTGGGCAAGCTCGCCGTCCGCGCGCTTGCCCAGATGCTGGAGGAACAGGCGAATCGTCGCGCTGTACGCAATTCGACTATTTTCCCCGATCCCGCCTTCCGCGACCTTCTCGTCCAGCCACTTGGTAAACCAGCACCGGATGGTCATCTGCCGCACCACCCTTCCTCCGGCCCGCTCCATGGTATCGTTGAAAAGTTGCCGTGTGCGGGCCTCGGTCAAACGGCCCAAGGCGGCTTCCTTCTCGGCCCTTTCTAAATTGAGCGACACTTCCAGGGCTTCGCGCTGCGACCTGCGCTTCGTGGATTTGAACACGCGCTTCCCGGTGGCCGTCCGGTACGCGGCGTACCAGTAGGGCGATTTCCCACGCGGGTCCTTGTGAAGACTGGCCATCCTACGGCTACCGTAGGAAAATTGGCCTGAAACTGTAAACCGACGCCTCCCGTTCAGATTCGAGCACCCTGTTGACTCCAGCGTTGGGTCGCTCATCATGGAGAACAGATATAGTGAAGCCAGCCAAGAATACGATTTGCCTTTGGTACAACGGCGACGCCGAGGACGCGGCGCGGTTTTACGCCGCGACCTTCCCCGACTCGTCCGTTGACGCAGTGCATCACGCACCCGGAGACTTTGCCTCGGGCAAGAAAGGGGACGTGTTGACCGTTGAGTTTACCGTGCTGGGTATCGCGTGCCTCGGGCTGAACGGCGGGCCTGCGTTCAAGCATACCGAGGCGTTCTCGTTCCAGGTTGCCACCGCTGACCAAGCCGAAACGGATCGCTACTGGAACGCCATCGTCGGCAACGGCGGCGAGGAGAGCGCGTGCGGCTGGTGCAAGGACCGGTGGGGATTGTCCTGGCAGATTACGCCGGTGGCCCTGACGCAGGCGATTACCGACCCCGATCCCGCTGCCGCCAAACGCGCGTTCGACGCGATGATGCAGTTGAACAAGATCGACATCGCTGTAATTGAGGCGGCGCGGGACGGCAGGAGTCGGTAGCCCCCTTTTCGACTCAGATCGGGAGGACTTTTCGGGATTCTGGACGCAGACGACGGTGGGTACCCGAGTTGCCCGACTCGGTAGAATTAGCACTGCGGCTTGAACAACGCAGAAAAGTCATAACAAAAGTCATAACATCGCCAATGCAAATGGATGCCACCTATGCCGCAGACGCCTAGGAGAGAGCATGTTATGAGGGCGGTGAACTGGGTCGAGAGTTCGATTCTCCCCTCTGGCATGTGGCTTTCAGCGAGAGGTACTTATGTCAGAAGGCAGGCGGGCGGCCTGCCCTACAGTTCTGAACCCGGCTTACCCGATTGAGCACCGCTACGAAGGTGGTCATTACCGCCGTCGGGCACCGGCTGGCAGGGTGATCTCGCGGAGGTCGTGGGTGTCGCCGTCCGCCGCGATTTCGCCCGCCGTGTCGTCTGCCCCGGGCGACCGGCGCAGAGGCGCGCCTGGGTCGCCGCCAGGATAAACCTTGTACTTGCCCGGACGTAGCGGACCGAGGCGGAAACGTCCGTCCGCGTCGGCGGTGGCGATGCGCTGGGCATAAACGGAATCCAGACCGTCGGCGGCGACCGCCGTCACCTTGAAAGCCGCCGCCGGTTTGCCCTCCGTCGTGACGAGTTGTCCGGTCAACCAGCCGCCTTTGCCCATCATAATATGGAAGGTCCGCTCATCGCCAGGCCGGGAGTCGAACCGTTCGCTGATCGCGTTGGCGGCCGCCACGTTTTCGGTCAACGGCGAAAAATAGGCGCAGAGCCGATAAGCCATGCCGTTGCCCGCTGGCAGGTAGGAGAGAAAGCGGCCGTCGGCGTCGGTGCAGGTCGTGAGCCGACTATCGCCCGTCATGTTTCCCCGGTCGTTTTCGGCCGAGAGCGAGACGCCGCCAAGCCCCTTGCCATCGGCGTCGACCACGATGCCTGAGACCTTGACCCCGCGTTCGAGCAGCACCCGCACCGGCCCTGACGTGTTGTCGGCCACGTCCATTCGCAGCATGTCCAGGCCATCGCCGCCGGTAGGTGGGCGGCTGGCATAGTCGGCCGGGGCCTCGTCCGCGCGCCACCAGCGCGCGTAGGGGTCTTGCTTCATGCCCGGGCGGAACGCGGGATGCATCCGTATGGCTTCAAACTCCACCGGACCCGGCGACAGGTTTTCCCAACGCAAATGACCCTCGGCATCGCTGGTCCGCTCGGAACCGTGCCGGTTGGAAATGGAAGCAAAGCCCGTTTGCTCCATGATGCAAACCTCAATGCCGGGCACGGGCTGGCCCGTCTGGATGTCGCGCAATTCGAGGGCCACATCGTTCCCGGGCCGCAGGCTGGCACCGAGGTCGCGCGTTTCACCGGTCGCAAGGGTAATCTCCCCGTGTGCGAACCGCCCGTCGGCGCTCGTGGCGGTCCAGCGGTATTGGCCCGGTTCCACGGGCAAGTCGTACGCGCCGTGGTCGTCCGTGGCGGTATGGAACTGGATGTCGTGGACCAGGTGATCGAAGCTGTTCGCGCGGCGGGTGAACTTGTTCTTCTCCAGCCGCAACTCGACGCGGCCCGGGTGTTCGCCGCCGACCGTGCCCCGCAGCCGCGTGGTGTTCTGGAGGGCGAGGCGAAAGCCTTGACCCACGGGCACGTCCGTCAGGAAAACCGGTCCCCACCCATCTTTGGACAACGTCAGGTAAGCGTAGCGGTAGCGGGGATTCGCGGGCAGGCGGAACACGCCGTCAGGGCCGGAAAGCGCGTGCGCTTTGTCATCGGGCGCGAAGGGCAAAACCGGAAAGGCAACGCTCACACCGGGGATGGGCTGACCATCGGGACCGACGACACGCCCGGCGATTTCTTCCGCGCCCACGTCGGTCAGAGCCGGATCGGGCACGGTGTCGGCGGGAAGGTTTTCCGAGACGCGCGCGACGATCCGCCCGGAGCCGTCGGTGGGATACGAACCATCGGCGCGGACGAGCGCGCCGCCTTCCGTTTCGATGAGGAAGTGAATCACATCGCCGCGCTGGCCGAGAGCCAGAGTCTGCCGGGAAACAAGCACGTCGGGACCTGCCCGGCCATCGACGGCCAGCGGACCGTTGGACCAACTCATCACGCGCCCCTCCCGGTGCAGCGAGACTTCATACCCCTGAAACGCCTTGATCCCGACGGGCTGGCCATCCGCGCCGAGCAGCCGCAGGAGGTATTGATCCGAAATCACCAAGGTCGGCGGTGGGCCGGACGCGGGTGTATCCAACGCCGGGACGGTAAACGAAGCCTGCGCCGAGCGGGAACCTAGGACTGGACCCGGGAGAGACACCTCGTAGACGCCGCCCGGCGTAACGTCCGGCAGACGCAGGATGCCGTCCGGCCCGCTGCGAAACTCCCGCTGTTGCAGCCAGAGATTTTTGCCCGCCACGATCGCAGCGACCGCCACGGCAAGATTCGGCCGGGGGTGTCCAAGGAGGTCCGTCAGGAGGATTTCCGCAGACATGGTGCCGCGCAGAATCAACGGGGCGGACAGGTCGAGGGCGTCCGTCTCCAACCGACCCGCGAGCGTCCCGCGAAACCGGCCGTTCGCCGTCTGACCCGAAAGTGTAAAACCCAGGCCGATGGGCATGCTGGTCAATTCAAAATTGCCCCGCGCGTCCGTCGTGGTGCCCCGCAGGGCGTTGCCTGACCAGCCCGTGAGCAGCAGACGCGGGCCGTCGATCACGGGCGCGACGCTGGCGAGCGAGGCCGGCCGGCCGTCGGGAGTTTCCATCCGGCCACGCACCGTGCCGAGTTTGCCGAGCGGGCCGGGCAGGAACAGTTCGATGGCAAATTGCTCGCCGTCCGCGTGCGTCCGGACGGAGTCCGGCGGACCGCTGCGGGACCACCCGTCATCCACCACGTAGGTGCCGCGTGGCGGGCTGGTGAAGGCCGAACTGAGTTCCCCGGGCATGACCCGGCAGCGGAATTCTCCCCTGGCGTCCGTGTCGCGCGTCTGCCTGCCGCTGGGCGAGTCTATATAGACCTGTCCGCCCACCACCGGGGTGCGCGTCGCCGGATCGAGCAACCGGCCGACGACCTCCGTGCCTGGCACGGCGGCGAGATCGAATCCGCTGATCGTCTGTCCCAGGGTGAAGGCGACCTCGCGCGTGGCCGCCGTCAGCCGTGGGTGGCGCACGGCCACCTCGTATTTGCCCCAGTCGCGGTTGTCGGGATGCGCCTCGCGGTCGCTCCAGATCTTTTCGATGCGGTAGCGGCCGTCGGCGCCGGTCCGGGCCAGGAAAAACTGGTGAAAACGGAATTTCGGGTAGAGCGAAACGGTCGCGCCCGCCACCGGCTGTCCCAGCGGGTTGGTGACCCGCCCCTCCAACGTCGCCGCTGGCCGCAGAGTAAATCTGGGGACCCCTTCGCGCGGCGTCGCGCAGGACATATCATCCTCGAACCCGGCCTTGGACGCGGCCACGCTGATCTCGGTGTCGGGCAAGTTGGCAAGGGTCGCCCGGCCGTCGGCGCCGGTCTGCGCCCGGCAAAGGCCGACATCGTCCATCAGACTGAAAGCCTCGGGAAAAAACGGCTGGTGGTCGAACTGTTTGCCCGCGTAGCGCAGCCAGACCGTCGCCCCTTGGACAGGGTGACCGGCCCGGTCCACGACCTCGTAGGTCTGCGGCTTGGGCGGCGTGACCGTCAGGACGAAGACGCGATCTTCCGGCAGGTCCGGGAGCACGGCGGCCCACGCGGGCGCACGGCCCGGAGCCAGGGCAAACAACGTGTAGTTCGGAGGGTCCTGCCACGCGGCGGGATTGTGGAAATGCAACGGTTTGGAAAAGGCAAACCCGCCGTCGGCACCGGAAACCGTTTCCTCCTCGACCCGGTTGTCCAGTCCCCAATGACTCACGGCGTGATAGAGCAGGACGCGGGCATCCGCGACGGGTTGTCCATCGGGGCCGACCACGCGTCCGCGCGGCGCGGCGCGGACCAGCGTGAGAAGATTGGGATCGTCGTCGTCGTTTTGTGCGATGAGTCTACCCGAATGCAGGATGCCGGTGGCGGCAAGCGCGACGCTCGCCAGCGCCAGTGCCCAGCCAGCGTTGCGACCGGTGAAAAGCGGTTCCGGCGGCACGTCCAGCCCCAGGAGGCGGCGCACGCGCGTGACCAGCAGGGAACGTGCGGCGGCAGGAGCAGGCACGCTCAGGACCGCCTTCTCGCGGCACTCCGCCACGGCGGCTAGCGCCTGGGCATAGACCACACGGTCCGGGCAAATCCCGGTGGCCAGGGCGTCGCAGCATTCCTCACGGGCGGCGCGGAGTTCGCGGCCGAGGAACCACACGGCCGGATGGTAAAACAGTGTCACCTCCAGCGCGGAAGCAAGCAGGTTCCACAGATAATCGTGCCGTTGGATGTGGGCCAACTCGTGCGCCAGCAGCGCCTCGATCTGCGCCAGCGGCAGCCGCTCCAATACCTTTGCAGGCAGGAGCACCACCGGCCGCCACACGCCGGTGGCCAGTGGCCCCGGCAGGTCGTGGGCGCGGGAAACCAGCAACCGCACCCGGGCAGCCTGGATTCCCAACCGGTCAGCCAGCGCCCGAAATCGGCTCGTCAGGGTCGCATCGTCGATCCGTTGCGCACCGCCGCGCCAGAATTGCACTCGCGTCCAGCCGATGCACAAGCGCCCTCCGAGGAGCGTGACACCGACGATCCAGAAGAATACCGCCCAACGCAGGGCAGCCGCCTGCCAGGCAGAGAAAAGGGAAGCAGCCGTCGGGCGAGGATCATGCTGGAACGGAAAGCGGCGTGAAGATCGGGGAGGGGATGCCGGGAGACCCGCCGCAGAACCCCGCGGGACGGCCGTCACAAACGTTGCCGGGGTCAGCGCGCCGACCAGGGCCCGTGGCGCTGCCCCGGACGCCGCCCCGAGCGGTTTGACCGCTGAACGCCAGGGATGTGCCAGCCAGAGAAAGGTCCCCAGCGGGCACGCGGCGCAGAACGTCAGCGCGCTCGCTGCGATCAGGTAGCGCAGGCCGGGAGAGTGCCGCCGCAGCCAGCGCAGGAGCAACCACGCCACGACGCCGATCAACGTTCCCTGCCACAAAAAGTGGACCAGGGTTCGCCCCAACGGCTCGACCCATGGAAAGCGGAGGAGGTAGTCGAGCGTGTTCATTTGCTCCTCTCCTTTCCGTCGAGGGTATCAAGCAGGCGGCGGATTTCCGCGACCTCCTGCGCCGAGGGTTTGCCCGTGGCGCCGAGCGCGCCTGCCACCAACCTTGCCGGGCTGCCGCCGAACAACCGCCCGAGCAGTTCACGCAGAAACTCCCCGGTCGCCTTGCGCTCGGAGACCAGTGCTTTGTAAACATGCGCCCGCCCGGGTTCTTCGCGGCTGACAAGCCCCTTCTCCGTCATGATCTGGAGGAGTTTGAGAACGGTCGTATATCCGCTGCCTTGGGTGAGATGGCCGTGGACCTGACGCACGGTCGCCGGGCCGAGGCGCCAGAGCGCCTGGAGGATTTCGAGTTCCCCTTTGGTGGGGGTGGGCGGCGGGCGGCGGCGGGGTTTCACGCCACGATCCAAATACGAATCCTTCGTACATGCAATACGAAAGTTTCGTAGGGCGTCGAAAGTGAAAGATCCAATGCGATGCTCATGCGTGAACTGACCGACCGGCGCTGGATCAAGGTCAAAGGGACGTTGTTTCTATTGCTAGGCCCGATCGCGGCTGGCCTGCTGCCGGTTGAGCATCCGAGCCTGGTGGATGCCCTCTTGCTCGGGATCTGCATCTGGGGATTTTGTCGGGCCTACTACTTCGCCTTCTACGTCATTGAACGCTACGTGGACCCCAGCTACCATTTTCCCGGCTTGTGGTCGTTCCTGCGGTACTGGCGGCGCAGACCATAAACTGAAGTTTATTGCCCCATGCGACTGCCTGTCCTCAACGGATTCATCCGCCGCCGTCTGCTCGTCAACTTCCGCGTGGACGCGCAGGTGATGACCGGCTACGTCCCCGCGCCGTTTCGACCAAAGCTCCACGCGGGCTACGCCGTGGCGGGCATCTGTCTGATCCGTCTGGAGCAAATTCGCCCAGCCGGGCTGCCGCCGTTCTGCGGCCTTGCCAGCGAGAACGCCGCACACCGGATTGCGGTCGAATGGGAAGAGCCCGGCGGGGCAGCGCGCGAGGGGGTGTTCATCCCGCGCCGTGACACGGGGTCATGGCTCAACCACGGGGCCGGTGGGCGCATCTTCCCCGGGGAGCACCATCTCGCGGACTTCGCCGTCGAGGATGACGGTGCAAAGGTAGTCGTGTGTATCCGTTCCCGTGATGGGCAGATGAGCGTCAGTCTGCGCGCCCATGAGAGTGATGCGCTGCCGTCGTCCTCCTGCTTCGGCTCTCTGATGGAATCGTCCGCGTTCTTCGAGGGCGGCTGCGTGGGCTATTCCGCGACCAGCGATGGTTGCCGCCTGGACGGCATCCGGCTCCAAACCGAGGGCTGGCGAGCGCGTCCGCTGGCCGTCGAGCACGTCGAATCATCCTTCTTTGCCGATGAGTCGGTTTTTCCAGCGGGCAGCGTCACCTTCGACCACGGGCTGGTCATGCGTGATCTGGTTCACCAATGGCACCAGGAAGCCGACCTGTTTACGGGAACACGCCTGACGTACACGAAAGGTCCAGCCGTCCGACAACGCACTGGTTGAGGTCCAGCGGAGGCGACGCCGCCGCGAGCAGTATCAAAAATCTGCCGGACTAGCCAGAATGGAGACCTTGACTTTACCTGTCGTGCCTACCGTATAGCCGCTGCCAGGCTCCAAAGTCAGCTTCACCGTCTTTTTGCTCGCTCCGCCCAAGTCCCCCTGTGGGAGGATCTTGATCGGCTTGGTCGTGTGCCCGGCCTTGATCTTCTTGGTCATCTTCAAGAGCACATAATCCGTGCCGTTCACTGCCGTGCCTTTGATGGAAAGGTTAACCATGACATCGCTGCCGGGCGGCGAGGATAAGCTCAAGGTAAATACCCCAGCTTGACTGCTTCCAACCGTGACTGTCGGCGTGGTCGCGACCAAGGTCGCTACCGGCAAAACGGGGGCGACAACGAGGGAGATCATCGCGGTGCCGGTGCCGGCTACGTTCGTGGCGCTCAAGGTGACACTAAACGTACCCGCCGCCGTCGGGGTGCCGGAGATCACGCCCGTGGCGGGAGCGACACTCAACCCGGCCGGCAGACCGGTGGCGCCGTAGCTCGTCGGGTTATTCGAGGCGGCGATCTGGTAGCTGAAGGCTTGCCCCACCTGAGCAGCCGCTGTGCTGGCGGCGGTAATGCTGGGAGCGACGACATCACCCCCGGCGAGCCGAGCAACGCCATCGCGCACCTGTCCGTCGAAGGTCGTGAAGGTCCCGCCGACAAGCAGGCTGCCGTCGGGCGCAAGCGCGAGAGAATTGACCACTCCCTTTCCGCCGGCGCCCGTACCGGGGAAAAAGAGCGGATCCACGGTGCCGTCCGCCTTCAAGCGTGCCACGCCATTGAGGGAGACTCCGTTGACACTGGTAAACCCGCCGCCGAGCAGGATCTCTCCATTGGGCTGCAAGGCGATGGAATTAACGCTTCCAACCGGCCCGGAGCCGGCGTTGAAGGCCGGATCGACGCTGCCGTCAGGGTTGAGGCGGGCCAAGTTGTTGGCGGGGACGCTGCCGATCTCCGTAAACGATCCACTCACAATTACCTTTCCGTCCGGCTGCAGGGCGAGGACGGCAGCGCTGCCACTGGAGGCGGGCGCCGGATTGGTGAACACACCGGCGTTGAAGCTGAGATCCAGACTGCCGTTGGGGTTGAAGCGGAGCACACTCGCTTGCGCCGGCCCGCCATACGGATTGAGGAAGCCTCCGGCGGCGAGTACCTTGCCATCCGGCTGGACGGCGAGAGAATAGATCGTGCTGCCCTGGTAGACGGAAGCTCCCGGATCGGTCGCGGGCATGAACGTGTTGTCGAGGCTGCCATCGGCATTCAGCCGGTTGATGGGGTAGTTGCCCTCATTGTAACCGTCCGCTAGCTCGCCCGCGAAGTAGAGCCGGCCGTCAGCCAGTGGCGCGACGGCTTTGAACACCGCATAGGTTTCGTTCAGAAAGGGTTGAAAGCCGGTATCCAGGCTGCCATCCACATTGAAACGCTTCACGTCCGTATCGTAGGTACTGGCAAACGGCTGATAAGTTCCCGTGAGAAGGACTTTGCCGTCAGGCTGAACAGCCAGAACGGGATTGGTCGGGACCATGGCAGCGCCAACGCTATAAGCCTGGCCGCTCGCCAGGTCGCCCGCGAAGATCGTATTCAAGCTGCCATTGGCATTGAAGCTGATGAGGCTGCTGGCCAACGCCCCGTCAATGATTTCGCCGGAGTCCGCGATGAGCGGCTGGCCGTTCGCCTGCACAGTCACGGCGAAGGCGTCACCGACCTTGGTCACCGTGCTCGAGAACGTGGCGTCGGTACTGCCATCGGGATGGAGCCGGCCCAGTCCGGGACTCAAGGCGTTTGCGAGCGTTTGGAAGGTGCCGCCGACGATAATCTGACCGTCCGCCTGTAGGGCGAGCGCCGTCACCAAGTTGTCCGCGAGCGGCGTGACGGGATTGAAAGTGGTATCGGCCGTCCCATCCGCATTCACTCGGACGACGCCGCTCTGCAGGGTTGGTGTACCGCCGGCCGGGGACGGGATAATCGCCGTATAGCCCCCGACGACTACCTTCCCATCGGGCTGCAGGGCCAGAGAGCTAAAGGCCGCGCCGGTGCCGAACTGTGGCGCAAAGCTCGTATCGACGGTACCATCCGGGTTAAGCCGCTGGGGCACACCGCCAACCAAACCGTACGAACCTGAGTCTTTGAGGTAAAGGAGCTTGCCATCCGGCTGCAGCGTGAGATCGAAGCCCGGTCCGAACTGGGTAGGATCGGCGGGATAGCTGCTGTCCAGGCTGCCATCGGGGTTGAGGCGAATGAGGCCGTATGGGGGGGTGGAATTCGACGACCGCGTGGAGAACGATCCGCTGACGAGCACCTGACCGTTGGAGAGAGCCAGGACGGAATCAATGATGAAAGCCGAGATGGTGCTGGGCAACTGGAAGGCGGTGTCCCGACTGCCATCGGTGTTGTAGCGCCGGACGTCGTAGGTCGCGGCGGTTGACGTTGGGTCGGTGGAAAAATCACCGGCCACGAGCAACCTGCCGTCGGCTTGAGGTGCCAGAATGAACGGATACAATTCGTCGGAAATAAAATCGCCGGCAAAGGTGATCGGAGTAAAGGCGCTATCCAAGGAGCCGTCCGCGTTCAGACGCGAGATTTCGTAACCTATCGAGTAGCCGACAATCACCTCGGAAAGCACGAAGACCTTGCCGTCGGCCCCCAAGGCGACGTAGTCCAGCGGGCCCAGGCCGGCCGGTGGCGTGAAGCTGGGATCAAAGCTCCCGTCCGCGTTCAAGCGGGCGAGGGAAGGTGCTGTCAACGGGCCAACGTAGGAAAAATTCCCGCCGATGATCTGCTTGCCATCGGGCTGGGTGACAATGGACACAATGGAGCCGGCCGAACGGACCGTGGGAGCGAAGGCGGGATCCACCGTTCCGGGCAATTGCGCTCGCGTGGCCGGCAGGCAACCCAGGGTGAGCAGGCAGGTGAGGATCAGCGAGCCGGCCCGGCCGCGAACCAGGGCCGGCGGAAATTGAAGCGAAGCAACCATAAACCGTAAAATCACAGGAAGGGTAGGGGCGAAGGTGGCGGCAAGTTCAACCGTCCCGAGTCTTAAGCGTGGACCGAACCTGGGTCAAGACGAGGAGTGGTGGGCGGAGATACTTACGAGCGCAGTGAACTGGGTCGAGAGTTCGATTCTCCCTCTGGCACACTGCCCAAGCGGAACTTTCGGAATCAATCCGCTCGTTCCATCAGATAAGTCTGACCGGCAGTAGTGGCGAAGGACGAGATGCCGTTGCTCGTCGTGACGGGAACCGGATGTCCGCCCGTTTGCGCCACGACGCGGAAAATTCCACCCCAAGGGCTCACTAGCTTGATCGGGCCGCCGACCGTGGAGGTGATCTGGACATGGCCGATCTTTCCGCCGGTTTGCTCGGCCGAGACTTCGAAGCCGCCGTAGGCGAGCAGATTGGTGAAACGCGCGTCGGTCGCGGCTGGCCACGCAGGGAAGATGCGGATGATACCGGCGACGCTCTGCAACAGCAGTTCATTGACAAAGCGGGCGACCGCCACCTGTTCCGTTATGTAGACGCCGTGCGCGGCCCAGAAGAAGAGGCCGTTGGGCAGCTCGCGGGAGTGCTTGCTGTCCGCGGAGAAGCACATCTTCGCATTGGCGATGGCCTCGTCGGTCAGGCCGAGTCGTGCGCGGGCGATGTTCATGGTGACGTTGGAATTGGCGTGCGTGGTCAATCGCTCCACACGGTTGATCGTGCGGATGGCCAGACCTTTCAGTTCGGGGCTGGAGAACCAGTTGATGATCCCCGCCGGGAAGATGCCCTGGACCATCGTGCCATGCCGGTCCCCGCCTTCTTTGAACGTCGCGCCCAGCCACGGCTCGATCACGGTCTGCTCATTTTGATTCGGGTCGGGCTGGGTGCCATACGTCGGGACCTGGTCGATGACCGCGTCGATGCGCTTGAGGAGCGCAGCGTCGTTCTTCAGCGTCGCGGCTTCCCGGGCAATCCGCAGCCCGGCGGTGACGAAGCTGATGTCGTAGCAAACGTTGAACTCATTATAGCGACCTACTTCCGGGAAGTAGCTCGGGCCCATCTTGCGCTTGCCGTCCACCAGCGGGCACTTCTCCAACAACGAACAATAGAACGTGCCGAAACCGCGGATTAACGCATACACACGCTCGAGGTGTGCCGGCGTAGGGGCGGACTGATAGTAATCCCACAGCACGACCGCCGTTTGACCTGCCATGCCCCACGAATAGCCATAGGGCATGTAAGTCTGCTGATGCTTATAGGGCGTCTTACACACGGCGGGGTCGGGTTCGAAGGGCCACAGGTCGCTGTGGAAGAACGCGCCTTCCGCGCCGACGAAACTCGTCCTGGCGAACCACTCCGCGCGCGGCAGGTTGCGGTTGAGCGCATCGATGAACGGTTCCACCATCTCCGGGTGGTTGAGCGGCGCGGCGCCCAGATACGTCTGTTGGATGTTATAGTTTAGCTTCAGGGAATTATGCCAGCCCGCCAGGCCCGGGAAACAGGCGGCCAGGCCCACCGTGTTGCCGTTCGCGCTCGCGAAGGTGCGGTTGAAATAGAGCATGCGGTACCACCAGTTCTGCAACTGCTTGTCACCGAGTTCGACCCCGCTCTTTGACCAGAAATCCTGCCACGCGGTTTCATGCCGGGCGACAGCGCCGGTGTCGTTCAGCGTGGCGGCGACGAGGGCCGCCGCGTCAGGCAGCGGATGCGCCGAATCGCGTGAAGTGGTCACAGCGACTGCCTGCAGATCGCCCTTGCGGCCCGCAACGACATAGAGGTCCATGCCGCTCGCGTCCTCGTCGCCCGGAATGTTCTGGTGGAGATAACGGCAACCGCCTTGCTCGCCCTCGTCCGTCTTGCTGACCCAGCTTTCGATGGGAATGCTGTTCGGTTTCGGGTTTTTGCTTTGCAGGAGGTCCTGGTCGCCGATGAAGGAAAGAGGCCGCTTCGAGTGGATCAAGAGGACGTTGCTTTGCGCCAGCACGCGCACGTCGGCTGTCTCCTCCGCGGTCTTGATCGTGGCGACGGCGCGGGTGAGGTCGAGCGTGGCGCCGGTCACCGCGGTCTGGCCATCGGCTCCCAGCACCAACTCGGCGACTGGCAGCGCCGTCGGATAGGGATGCTTCCAACTGCCGGCGTCTCCGTGGCCCGTGGCCGTGCCTGCGGCGACATCGACCACGGGCAGCGGCGGATCGTCGTGCGTGTCTACCCGCATATCCCAACAATCGTTCTTGCTGATCCGAAGGTGCAGATCGTTTCCGCTGGAATAGATGAGCGCGTTTGTCTCGCCATTGCCAACGACCAGAGCTTGGCTGTGAATGTCCGAAATCGTACTCTCCACCACCGCGGCAGCCGCCAGCGCATCCGGATACGCGATGGGCGGCGCGGCCAAGGCGCTGAATCCGGTCAGAGCGGCGACGGCGGTGAACGTGACGATGGAGCGGGAGAAACGGAGCATGGCTGGGGAAGTTTGGTTCGGGATCGGTCAGTCTGTCCCGCGCCAGGGTTGTTCCGGCCCAGGCACGACGACTTGCACCCTGGCCGGCGCCGGTACCAAGCGCTCGGCGGAAGCAGTCAAACGCCACCACGCTAACCGTGTCGTATACGGTTGCAACCGCCAGACCCAAGCCATGGACCGCCCAGTGCCGGGAAACTCAGTCTGACCCCATGGACAACAGCTCAAATGGGAGATCCTGGTTTGCAAGACTACAAGCAACTTTAGCCTTGGCCTCGCCTTCAAGTTGGGGTCTCTTGCTGTCCCCCCCATGAACGCGCTGCTGCGACATTCGCTTATTCTTTTTGGTTTCTCGCTGGCACTCGCCGGAAACTCCGCGGCGGAGACGCCGCGCCAGCATCTGCGCATCGACGACGATTGGAAATTTATCCTGGGCGATCCGAAGGACGCTGCGACCACGGACTTGGCCGATGCGGACTGGCGGGCGGTGACCTTGCCGCATGACTGGAGCATCGAGGGCAAGATGGACCCGAAAGCGCCGATGGGCGGACAGGGCGGCTTTTTCCCGGCCGGCATCGGCTGGTATCGCTACCATTTGCCAGCTCCGGCAGATTGGAAAGGCAAGCGCGTGCGCGTCGAGTTCGAGGGCGTCTACATGAACGCCGAGGTCTATCTTAACGGGCAAAAGCTCGATTCGCATCCCTACGGCTTCACGAGCTTCTTTGTCGATCTCACTCCCGCCTTGAAGGCTGGCGCCGGCAATATGCTCGCGGTCCGGGTCGATAACTCGGCGCAAAAAAATGCCCGCTGGTACACAGGTTCCGGCATTTACCGCCATGTCTGGCTCGATGTGACCAACCCGGTGCAGGTCGCGCCGTGGGGCGTTTTCGTCAGCGTCCCGAAAGCCGACGCCAAGGCGGCCAGCATTTCCGTGCAGACGACGCTGCTGAATCAAACGTCGGCCCCTGCGCCCGCCCGGATCACCACCGTCTTGCGGGGCCCGAATGGCGTGGAGATCGGCCGCAGCGAAGCATCCGTCGATCTGGTCGCGTCTGGTTCACGGGAGATCAAGCAGGAGATCGCGCTGACCAATCCGCCTCTCTGGTTCCCAGAAACGCCGCAGCTTTCGACGGCCGTCACCGACGTGATCGTGAATGGCAAGACCGTGGACGAAATGACGACCCAGTTTGGCGTGCGCGCGCTGGCGTGGTCGGCGGAAAAGGGGATGACGCTCAATGGCAAGACCTACAAGCTGGCCGGCGGTTGCATTCACGACGACAACGGCGTGCTCGGCGCTTGTGCGTTTGACCGGGCCGAGGAACGCAAGGTCGAGTTGCTCAAGGCAGCCGGTTTTACCGCGCTGCGGACGGCGCACAATCCGCCTTCGCCTGCCTTCCTCGATGCCTGCGACCGATTGGGCATGCTGGTATTGGACGAGGCTTTCGATTGCTGGGTGAGGGGTAAGAATACCTTCGATTACCACGTCATTTTCAAGGATTGGTGGCAGCGCGATATTGATTTAATGATCATGCGTGATCGCAATCATCCTGCAGTGGTGATGTGGAGCATCGGCAACGAAATTCCCGGGGTTTTTGACGCCATGGGCAATGAATACAGTCCCAAATTGGTCGGCGAAATCCATTCTCTGGACGCCACGCGGCCAGTTACGAACGGCAGCCTCGGATGGCCGCCCGGGATGAAGGAACCGCAAAGTCCCGGCTCAAACAGCCCTGCTTTGCCGAGCACCGACTCAACCCATGCGGATGATTCCAGCCCTAAGGACCCTGCCTCCTGGACATCGCTTGATATTCTCGGCAGTAATTACCACATTGCCGGTACCATCGCGCGACACGTCGTATGGCCTGATCGGGTGTTGGTCAGCACTGAGTCGAAGCCACCGCTAGGCGAGGCTGAACGCGTTCTGGATAACACCTTCGTCGTGGGTGATTTTGTCTGGTCGGCGCAGGATTATCTGGGCGAGGTTGGCATTGGCCGCTGGTTCTACGAGGGCGACCCGACTGAGCCGTTGACCACACAAAAGGATCAGCCGCCCACGAAGCTGACCCCCGTCCACCACGGCGAAGACGCGCTTTATCCCTGGCGCGGTTCGAATTGCGGCAACCTTGATCTGCTGGGCAACAGCAGGCCTGCGGCGCACCATTGGAATATCGTCTGGAACCGGGGCGAGAAGCTCTACCTCGCCGTGCGCCAACCGGAGGACGACAAGAAAATCACCGTGGTCGGATGGGGCTGGTATCCAGCCTGGGAGAACTGGACCTGGCCGGGTCGGGAAAGCAAAGCGATGAGCGTCGAGGTCTATTCTCGCTACCCGAGCGTGCGGCTTTATTTGAACGACAAGTTGGTGGGCGAAATGCCTACCACGCGGAAAGAAGGCTATCAGACGACTTTCAAGCTGTCTTACCAGCCCGGAACCCTGAAGGCGGTCGGAGTGGAAGATGGCAAGGAAAGCGAAACCATGAAGCTCGAGACGGCGAGCGATCCCGCCTCCATCAAGCTCTCCGCCGACCGGAGCACAATCCACGCGGACGGCCAGGACTTATCATTCATCCAAGTCGACGTGTTGGACAAGCAGGGTCGCTTGCAGCCGAACGCCGATGAGCTCATTTCGTTCACCCTCACCGGTCCCGGCACCATGGCCGGCCTAGGCAATGCCTGGCTCAAGAGCACGGAACCGTTCCAAGGCACGACCTGCCACGTCTATCACGGCCGTGCGCTGGTCGTCCTGCGTGGATCAAAGACAACGGGAACGCTCCACCTTAAGGCCGACGCACCGGGGCTTGCCTCCTCCAACGTGGCCATCGACTGCCGGTGATTGGAGTCCAGCAGGCTCGGGTTCAAGCGCCGGGCTGAAAGCCGGCCACGTCTGGCTCAACGGCCATAATCTCGGCGAATCGCCGCAAGCGTGTCCCATGTACCTGCCCGAATGCTGGATTAAGGAAGGCGCCAACGACCTTGTCGTCTTCAACATCTACGGCAACAAGCCCGACCAACTGAAGCTCACCTGCTACAAGGCCTTTTCCGTGACCAGCGCCCGCCACTCGCCACCGCTCGCTAATCTCCTCGGCAACGGGTAGGAATCCGAGTTTAGAGCCGCCTAGCTGGAGCGAGAAGAGGCAAGCATTAAAGTTACTGCTCTTCCTTAAATCTCTTGATCCATCACAAACATTCTAAAGCGGCTTTATCAGTGCCATTCATCCCTGTCCCCTTTTACTTTACGCCCCTGAAATTGACACGACGATGCAGACGTTGAAATCGACTTTCCTGACGCTCACTGCCTTCGGTATTCTGGGATCCATCGTTGCTCCAACGTCTCAGGCCATGGAATATCATGTCGCCCAGGCCGGAGACGACCGGAACGCCGGCACGCCGGACCGCCCGCTGCGAACCATCAGCGCCGCGGCCAAAGTGGCGTGGCCGGGCGACACAATCACCGTTCATGCGGGGGTGTACCGCGAGCGCATCGCGCCACCGCGCGGGGGGTCGGATGACGCCCACCGCATCACCTACCAGGCGGCTCCGGGCGAGAAGGTGGTCATCTCGGGCTCGGAACCCGCCCGGGGGTGGAAGAAAGTCGTCGGCGATACCTGGGAGATCACGATCCCGAATCGCCTTTTGGGCGAGGTCAATCCGTTCGACGAACTCATCTACGGCTCGTGGTTCAAGGGCGATGGCCAGCCGCACCATACCGGCAGCGTTTATCTCAACGGCCAAGCGCTCAAGGAAACCTTCGCCGCCGCCGATGTCCTCAAACCCGCCGGAACGCCCCTCCGCTGGTATGCGCGGGCGGATGGCAACGGCGGCCCGGTGCTGATGAACGTCCTGTGGATCAAGCCCGCGGGCCAGAAGCAGGTGAACGTGGACTTTGGCTCCGCCGAGGGCGGCGACGCGGCCATCTACCTGGAGACCCCGGGCCATCCCGTCGCCTTCGGATACCTGAAGGACGGCTCGCGGCTGCACTATGATGCCGTGGATTTTGGCGCGGGCTCCGAAAGCCTGGACATCAGTGCCGCCTCGCTGGCGCAAGGAGGTTTTGTCGAGTTGCACCTCGATGGGCCGGATGGCCGGCTGCTGGGCAGTTGCCGGGTGACGAGTACGGGCGACTGGCTGGCATTCAAGATTTTCACCATTCCGTTCTCGGAAAAGGTCTCGGGCAAACAAAACCTTTGCTTTGTCCTCAAGGCTCCGCCCGTGAAACCGGATGGCGTCACCGTGATCCAGGCGCAGTTCCCCGCCGGCACGGACCCGAACACGGCGGACGTGGAGGTCAGCGAGCGACACACGGTTTTCTACCCCGAGACGATCGGAATTAACTATCTCACCGTGCGCGGTTTCACCCTGTGCAACGCCGCGACGAATTGGGCTCCCCCTTCCGCCGAGCAGGTTGGACTCATCGGGCCTCACTGGGCGCGGGGCTGGATCATCGAGGACAACACGATCCTCAACTCCCGCTGCTCCGGTCTTTCCCTGGGCCGACCCACCTATGGGCATGCACACCATTACCAGACCCTGCATACCCGGGTTTATCCCGAACCCGGCGGCGGGCAGACGGCCGGGCAACTGGTGGATTTTTTCGAACGCGCATCGTGGGACAAGGAAGCCGCCGGTCATCATGTGGTACGCAACAACCGCATCTCTTTCTGCGGACAGGCCGGCATCGTCGGGTGCAGCGGGGGCGCGTTCAGCCTCATCGAAGGCAACGATATTCACGACATCGATTGCAACGAATCCTACCACGGATGGGAGCAGGGTTGCATCAAGCTGCACTTCGCCATCGACACGGTTATCCGCACAACCATCTCTACCGCTGTGGGGATTCCAGCGGATTATGGCTCGACTGGGGTGCCCAGGGGACGCAGGTCAACGGCAACCTCTTTCACGATAACCGGTGGGATCTGACGCTTGAGGTCTCGCATGGTCCCCTGGTGGTGGCCAATAACATCTTCCTCTCGAAGTCACCTGTCGCGATCAACTCGGAGGGCATCGCGTTTGCGCATAACCTGATCGTTGGAGGGATGAGGTACAGCACCGACCACCGGCAGACCTTTTACTATAAGCCGCACGACAGCGTGTCGCTAGGCAGGCACGACAATCCAGCGGGCGACATCCGCTGGTTGAATAACGTCGTTGGCGGAAAAATCTCATCGGTTCCGAGTCCTCCGCCCCTGCCGGTGGTGTTCGCCGGAAATGTTTATATCAATGGCGCGTCTCCATCCGGGGCGGTTGAGGGTGGCAAGAGCGGCGATGCCCGCGCGGACTCCGCCATGGTGCTCCCGGAGGCTCCCGCGCCGGTCCTGGAGGAAAAGCCCGACGGCTGGTATCTAACGTCCACTCAATCAACCGCATGGCGCGATACGAGTGCCCGTGCCCTGGTGACTTCGAGCATGCTCGGCAAAGTGGTCATTCCGGATTGCGGCTTCGAGAATGTCAATGGGTTGCCCTTGGAAATTGATACAGATTACTTCGGGTGCATGCGCGACACGCACAACCCCTTTCCCGGCCCCTTCGAGTGTGTTCAAAGCGGCGGGCAAGCGATCAAAGTCTGGCCGAAGCCGATGCCGCGCTAGCTGGAGGTCAGGGACGTGCTGGCGGCGTGGAACAAGAAGTCAAAGGCCATGCTGGGCCCCGATCGCGGCCGAAGTGAATGGAAACGCACTGGCCATCGCCGGGTTGTACAACGGGGACGCCACCAACCATGAGTCGTTCCAGGGGCGGGACCATCAGGCATACCACGGCCTGGCGCTGGCGGTCCTGAAATCGAATGACAACGTGGCCGGCGACTCAAAGCTAATCGCGAGCGGCGAGGGGCTGACCCCAGCGAGCATCACCCTCTCCGCCGCGGCGGTGAAATGACCCGCGTGGCACGGGCACCTCGGCGGGCGGTGCTTTGCCTACATGCGAGTTGCCCCACGAACAATTGATTCAGCGGGGCCTAGGCGGAGAACTGTGATGGATTCTAGTCATTCCGCGTTCCGCATCTCACATTTTCTTCACGGTTCCGCGTCGATCAACTTGGCGATTTCCTGGTCGAGATTGCCACAATAGGGGAGAGCGTGTGCCATCCCTTTTTTATCCACCAGCCACTCGGCCGGGATCTCCTTCACGTTGAAACGCCTGCCTACGGCGCTCTCCCAACCTTTGCCATCGCAATACTCGGGCCAGTCCATGTTTTTGGCCTTGGTGGTGTTGACCATCGCCGCCTTGTCCTGGTCGAACGAGATGCCGATCAACTGGAAGTCCTTGTCCTTGTACTTGTCGTTGAATTTCTGAATCTCGGGCATTCTCGCCATGCAGGCGCCGCACCACGTTGCCCAGAAGTCCAGCAGCACGACCTTGCCGCGCAGCGTGGACAGATCGACCGGCTGGCCGTCCGTGGCGCTCTCGAATTTCAGCTCGACCGGCTGGGTGAGCAGCGACAACTGGTCTGCGGCGAACTCGGCGGTGAATTTATTGGGGCTTTTGGCAAGCGACTCCAGCGTGGCCGCGAGCTTGTCCGGCGCGGTGGCCTGAAGTTGGCGCATGCGGAGTTGCACCAATTGCCGGCCGTCTTCGTCGTCGGGAAAATCCTTCTCAAAATCGGACAATGTTTTCTCCAGTTCGGGGGTGAGTCCCTTTTTCGGATCGATGCCGCTCACTTCGTTCCCGAGCAGGAGGCTCCGGGCGTGGTGCCGGGTGTCCGCGTTGGCGTCGGGCGCGGCGGCGATCGTCTTCATCATGGTCAAGCGTTCCTCATCAGTCATGTGCTCCGCTTCGCCAAAAAAGAGAAGGCGCTGGAGCTGCACGTCCCAACGGCGCGGGTCCTTCGGGTACCGCTGGAGGAAGGTGTCGATGGCCGGGCGCAACCGTGCGCGTACGTCGGCAAGGGCCTTATTCATGTGCGCTCTGCTCTGTGCTTCCTCCGCGGGCGGAAGGGGATTACTCTCGATGTGTATCCCGTAGTTCATCGTCATTTTGCGTCCTTTGATGATTTCTACTGTCATGGTGTAGTTGAACAACTCGTCGGCCGTCTGGAGCTTGGCGACCTCGGCGGCGTAGTCCGGCGCGGGCGTGGCGGACGGGGAAGCCGACGGCGCGGGCGCGGCGAGGAGGCTCGTCGGCACGCTGAAGCGCAGCACGGCGAGAATGGCGATTCCGCAGACGACGGGCAATCTCCACGAAAGACACAAATGTTTCATTCGCCCCAAACGTTTACGCGAAAAGCGCGGCGAGCAAATGCGTAAGGCAGAACGCTCCAGTGATTGAGGCCCCTGCTTACCAAAGAGGGCGTGTGGGCAAAGCAAAGGTCTCGTGCTGCGCTTGCCGCAGCATGAGCTTAAATTTCAATTGGCTCGCGCAAAACTTCATCGAGGATATCCTCTGTACATGCTCAAATATTTAGTTGTCGGTCTGGTCTTCCTTGCGCTCAGCGTTCCGGTTTGGGCGGATGACTCAAACTCCAGCGGCGCGCTGCAAGTGCCGCATGTCTTTGGCGACCACATGGTACTTCAGGCGGGGAAGGCGGAACCCGTTTGGGGTTGGGCCCGGCCAGGTGAAACGGTTACGGTGAGCTTTGCCGGGCAAAAAAAGCAGGCCACGGCTGGAAGCGACGGCGCCTGGAAGGTAGCGCTCGGTCCGCTGGCCATCTCCGCTCAGCCGACCGATCTCACGATTTCCGGCACTGGCGCCGAGTCTCTGGCCTTTCACGACGTGCTGGTCGGTGAGGTTTGGCTTTGCTCCGGGCAATCCAATATGCAGAAGCCGGTCGGCGCCTGGCGCGGACAGCCGGTGACGGTGCTCAACGCACCGGAGGAAATAGCGGCGGCCAATTATCCACTGATCCGGCTGATGAACGTAGAGATCGCAAACGCCGACAAGCCACAGCGGGATTTTAACACCACGCCGCGCGGCACGCCGGATTATCCGTGGAAAGGCTGGGTGGTCTGTACCCCGCAATCGCTCGACGAGATCAAATTCTCGGCCGTGGGTTACTTCTTCGCAGCCAAGCTCTTTAAGGAACTGAACATCCCCATCGGCATGATCGAGGCAACGGCGGGTGGAACGCACATTGAAGGCTGGATGGCGCCCAACGCATTCACCGATCCGGCGCTGGCCGACTTTGCGAACGCCGCCCAGACGCCGAAAGCGAGGTTTGCCGGCACGGTCACCACTGCGCTCTACAATGGCATGGTCGCGCCCATGGTGCCTTATGCCATCCGCGGCGTGCTCTGGTACCAGGGCGAATCAAACCTGATTAAGAATGACCCGCTATATGCCAATAAGATCAAGGGGCTGATTACCAGCTGGCGGGCGAACTGGGGCAGCGACCTGCCCTTCTACTATGTGCAGTTGCCCAATCTCACCTACTCCAAACGCAAGAACCCCGGACACAACCCCACGGACTTGGCGTTCTTCCGCGAACAACAGGACGCGGCGTTGACGTTGCCCAAGACGGGCGTGGCGGTGACCACCGACGTTGGTGACCCAAACAACATGCATCCTCCGAACAAGAAGCCGGTCGGCGAACGCCTGGCGCTTTGGGCGCTGGCCAATGAGTACGGCCGCAAGGATGTGGAGCCCTCTGGCCCCATGTACCGGCCGGGCAGCATCGAGCGCGAGGGTTTCAAGGCGGTAGTGCACTACACTCACGTGGGCAAGGGACTGGTGTCCAAAGACGGGCGGCCTCTCACCGGCTTCACCGCCGCGGGTGACGACGGGATTTTCCATCCGGCTGACGCCGCGATCTCCGGCGATGCGGTGGTCGTCACCAGCTCGCAGGTCAAGGAGCCGAAGGAGGTCCGCTTTGATTGGGACGAAGCAGCGGTGCCCAATCTGTACAACAAGAACGGTCTGCCCGCCGCACCGTTTCGCACCGACCATCAGTCCCCGCCCGCGGAGCCCGTGCAGGAGTTGCCGGCGACGAACGGACCTGCTGCGATACCGGATGCCGCCCCGCAGTAAAGTCCCCAACGGTGCTCGGTGCTGTTCAAGCCGGACAAACGGCTCGGAAGGTAGTCAAGATCGTCCCCGCTCGGAGTCGTGGCAGCCGAGGAGGTGCTTTCCACGGCTATCGTCCATGTTTCCCAGCGTTGCGGCAGCGACTCTACCCGCAACCCGCCAAAGCGACTTTGCGTGTGGCCTCAAGATTCGCATCGCCTGACCTCCGAACTCGCCCGACGAGCTCAGAAACGCTCGATTCAGATGGCGGTCCCGGTAACATCTCGAAGCTGAATTCTCTACGATGAAGTCATCTCCCAACCCCCGAAGGTCATGGAACGCAGCGCTTTTCCTCGCGCTGGCTCTTGGTTTACTCAGCCCCAATTCCGGCCCGGCTCAATCCCCGGCGGCCACCGCAACGGTCACCGTCACGGATGACGGAACCGGCAGCAAGGTCTCTCCCCGTTTCATGGGGTTAAGCTACGAGATGTCGCTCCTCCTGCCGAGGGACGGGAAATACTATTTCGACGCAAAGGACCAGGCGCTGGTCAACATCTTCCACGTCCTCGGAATCAAAAGTCTGCGCGTGGGCGGGGCTAGGGTCGACAATCCAGAGGTTCCTGTGCCGCAGGAAAAGGACATCGACCCTCTTTTTGCCTTTGCCCGGGCTGCCGGGGTGAAGGTCATCTACTCGTTCCGCTTGAAGGACGGTGACCCGGCCGTCTCCGCGCGGCTGGCGGCCTACATCGCCGCCCACGATGCCGACGCGCTGGATAGTTTCTCCATCGGCAACGAGCCGAACGTCTACGACAAGACGTTCGAGGCATACTTTGCCAACTGGAAACCCCATTATGACGCGATCCTCCAGGCCGTGCCGCAGGCGAGGTTCGACGGGCCGAGCGTCTACTCGTCGGACCGCAACCTTTTCCCGGAAAAACTGGCTGACGCGATGGTTCCCGGCGGACGCATGGCGATGATCAGCGATCACTACTATCCCTTGGGCGACGGCCGCAGCGCCGAGAAGAAACTGGACGAAACCCGCGCGCGCTTCCTCTCGGATGCGTCCGAGGTCCGGTTCCAAAAAGCGTTCGCGGCCGTCGGCAGCAAATTAATGGCAAAGGGCATCCCCTACCGCATCGACGAGATGAATAATTGCTCCAACGGCGGCGCGAAAGGGATCAGCGACACCTACGCAGCGTCCCTGTGGGCACTGGATGCAAGCCATTGGTGGGCGGCGCGCCACATCCTCGGGTTGAATTATCACACGGGTGAATCGGTTGAGCCGGATGGGAGGATCCGGGCGCAGAACTATTCCGCCTTTCTGCACCAAACTGGTGGCAAGGGCCTCGAAATCAGGCCGCCGTCCTATGGTTACCTGGCCTTTGCACAAGGCGCATTGGGACGGCCGCTGGAGGTCGCGGTTGCAAAAACGTCGGCGCATGGTCTTACCGCCTACGCCTATCGGGGCGAGGATGGGTCCGTTTACGTGACGCTGATCAACAAAACTTTCGCCGGTCAGGCCGAGTCGCTTTCGGTTTCGTTGCAATTGCCGAAGGGCGTCGGTGCCAGCGGAGCGCAGCGACTGGACTTGGCGCAAAAGAATAGCGACATCACCGCTCAGACCGACATCACGCTCGGCGGCGCGGCGATCGACGCGGAGGGCGTATGGACGGGCCGCTGGGGAGCGGCTGAGACTGGATCGACCTTAAACCCCACTATCCAGGTGGCGCCGGCCTCCGCTACGATCGTTCGCTTTCCCGGCCCCGAATAGTGCGTTGGCCACGAAAGGGTCAGGGCGGCGGCGCGTCGAAGGTCCACTCGCCCGAGCCCACTTTGCGCCCGGCCTGCACTGACCCACCCGAGGGAAACTGAATCGTCGCCGTGGTGTTTGGCGGGATGACGATGCGATAGTGCACCCCGGCCCCGTCGCGCTTCCATTCGGTGACGATTTTCCCCCGGATCGAGTCGTAGCTCGCCTTTACCTCCGTCAAATCCCCGACCACCGCGGGGCGGACGATGATCTTCTGGAAGCCCGGTCCGTCCGGATCGCACCGGATGCCGGCCAGGCCGCTGAACAGCCATTCGTTGAGTTGCCCGAACATGAAATGATCCTGCGACGACCCGCCGTTCCAGCCTTCCGTCAGGCTGGTCTTGCCCTGTTCCACCTGGAGGCCATACCCGGAGGTCCGCGAGGAATACGCGGCGTAGAGCAGGTCCGAGCGCCCGGCGTCGGCCAGCGCATCGAGCAGAAAGCCCAGGCAAACCTCGCCGACCGTCGTTTGCTTGGCCTGGAAGTCCCGCACCAGCGCCGCCAGGACCGCCGGGCGCTCGGCGGCCTCCACCATGCCCAGAGCCAGCGGCACGGCGTTGGCCGCCTGCGAACCGGTGGCGTAGGTATGCGCGGACGCGTTGAAGAACTTCGCGTTGAAAGCGGCGAGGACGTCCGCGGCAAGTTGCCGGTCGGCGCTGGCATCGTCGGCCTCGCCGAGCAGGGCGGCGACCTGGCCTAGGATACAGGCGTCCTCATAGTAGAAGGCGGTGGCCGTCAGCGCGATGGGGGTCAACCGGGCCGGGCCGAACCCGGCGTTGTCGTACCAATCGCCGAGGCCGAAGTCGAGGAGGTTCCCCTTGGCGGACGCCTTGAGAAAACCAAGGTACGAGACCATCGTGCCGTAGGAGTGGCGCAGCAGGCCGAGATCGCCGTCGAAGGCGTACTGCTGCCAGGGGACGAGGATGCAGGCGCTGCCCCACTCCGGGGGATTGACAAAGTGGTCGCGGTCTGGGTGGCGGAGGTAGTCCGGACAGGTGGAGGGCACCATGCCGCTGGCGCGTTGCGAATCGGCCATGTCGGCGACCATCTTGGTCATGAGCACGGGCAGATCGAAATTGTAACGCAGCGCGGGGCCGTTGAGGTGGTCCTCCTCCAGCCAGCCGAGCTTCTCGCGCGTGGGGCAGTCGGTCATCACGCTGACCATGTTGTTGAGCTGCGCCCAGCGGATGAGGGTGTAGATTTTATTGTAGAGTTCGCTGGAGCAGGAAAACCGGCCTGCGGCAGGGGCGTCGGCATGGATGACCTGGCCTTGGACCGAGGCGCAGGTGGGCAAGTCGTGGCCGCCCGGCGGCGGGAGGAGTTCCACCTTCAGGTACCGGCCGCCGCGGTAATAGAAGTGCGAGAAATAGCTCTCCTCGCCCCCGCCGCGCAAGGTGTAGGTCCAGTACGAACCGCCCTGGTGGCACATCGTGTCGTCGATGTCGCCGTTGGGTTTGATCAACTCAGACGGAGTGACCCTGATCGAGGCGCCGGCCGGCCCCCGGATGCCCTGCAGACGCAGCATCAAGGAGGCGTTTTGTCCCAAGTCATAGACCGCGACTCCCGGCGGGAGCGGTTTGGCTTTGGGGTCCGCCGGATGGGATGCCGGCAATGGCGCGAGGGTCTCAAAGGCACGGATCGGCAGCCCGGCAGCGAAGAGACCCTTCAGGGTTCCGCCGGGACCGCCGGTGATGGCGGGTGCATCCCAGCGGGCGTCGGCAAAGCCGGGTTGATCCCAGCCATCCTGCACCAGCCGGGCGTCATAATCCTCGCCGCCGTAGATCGAGGAAAATGTGATCGGTCCCGAGGCGGCCTTCCAGCGGCCATCGGTGACCACTGTTTCCACGGACCCGTCCTGGTACTCCAACCGGAGCAGCGCCAGCGCCTGAAGCTGGCCAAAGGAAAGGGTGAGCTTCGTGTAACGGCCGCCATGGACGTTGAAGAACCCGTTGCCCAGGAACAGCCCGGCGGCGTTCGGCCCCTCGCGGAGGGCGGCGGTGACATCGTACGTATCGTAAAGGCAGGTTTTATCGTACAGGGTCCAACCAGGCGTCAGGAGATCGCTGCCCACCTTGCGGCCGTTGAGCGACAGCTCGTACTGGCCCAGGCCGCACACGTGCACGAGCGCCCGCCGGAGGTTCGGCTTGACCGTGAACTCCCGGCGCAACAGCACGGTTTCGTAGGAGGGCTTGGGGCCCTTCAAGTCAGTGGGCTGATTGGCGTCGGGTGCGCCGATCCATTGCGCGCCCGTCCAATCGGCCGGGCGCAGCACGCCCATGGTCCATTGTCCCACCGCGCTCCAAGCCGATGGAGCGCCGGCCTGATCCCACACCCGGACCCTCCACCAGACGGTCTCGTGCGTGACGAGCGGCTGGCCGGCGTAGGGCACCTGGGCCGTCTGGCCGGAGGACACTTTGCCGGAATTCCACAGGTCGCCCCGGTCGGCAGCCAGCAGGGCGGGAGAGGAGGCCGCGACCACCTCGTAGGCGCTCTGGGTCAGGGCGTGCGCGGCGGGATCGACGGGTTGCAGCAGCCAGTCGAGCCGCGGGTTCGGGGAGTCGATCCCCAGTGGATCGACGCGGTATTCGCAACGCGTCCGCGCGAGCGACAGGCTGCCTGCGCCGTGCGCCGCGGCGGCGATGAGCGCGAAACAGGCGAGCCACGCGGCCAAGATTGGCAATTTCCGGGAGAAACGCATAGGGGGAGTGATCTGGATACCGTCGTCCGTGTGTCAAAGTAGTCGTGCGCATCGCCGTTTTGCCTGCACAAAATGGCAGACTTAGGGTTGCACCATTGCGCGCCAGCAGACATTCTTCCTCTCCCGGGGCAAGCTCGCACCTCCCCGACGAACTGCTTCCCCCCAAAAATGTGCGTGCCTCACGGCAGGCCGTTCCGGTTGTTTGCCGTCCCCGCGAGCCTGTCTTCCACCGGAGTCAGCCCACTTCCTTTTAACCCTTGATGAACCATTTAGACATCTTGTTCACTCCGCGCCGCCTCGCTCTAATCGCCGTGCTCGCTGGTTTCGCCGTGCCCGCCGCACGCGCTCAAACCACCTCCATCCGGGCCGCCGAATCCCTGAATGGCCCCGGTTGGCAATTCGTCGGCGCCGGGGCGGACGCGACGCTGCCCGAGATTGGCTCCGATGCCTTCCGGCAGGCTGCCTGGACTGCCGTGTCCGTCCCGCACGTCTTCCAGACCCGGGCTGCCTATGACACCCTCACCAAGGGCTGGTACCGCAGGCAGGTAACGGTGGACCCTTCCGCCAAGGACAAGACGCTTTATCTCGTGTTCGAGGGTGCGGCGAGCATCGCCGACGTGTACGTCAACGGCCAGCACCTCGGGCAGCATCGTGGCGCTTACACGCGCTTCATTTTTGATGCGACCAAGGCGCTCCACCCTGGCGCGGACAACCAGCTCGACGTCCTGGTGGACGACACCCCGGCGAACACGCTGGACTGTCTGCCCATCAGCCTGACCGGCCTCTACAAGGTCTGGGGCGGTCTTTATCGCAACGTCACCCTGGTCGCGGTGGCCCCCGTCCACATCGACCCGACGGACTTCGCCGCGCCCGGCGTCTATCTCACGCCCAAAGCTGTTTCCGAGGCGTCCGCCACCCTGGACATCCGTGCCCTGGTGCGCAACGCCTCTCCCGCCGAGGTCCGGGCGGAAATCCGCGCCCGGATCATCGACCCCGCCGGCCGGGAGATCAAGACCCTCACCGCCGCCGCCCAGGTGGCCGCCGGTGGACGCGCCACCGTGGAACTTTCCACCGACATCAGCCGGCCCCAGCTCTGGGAGCCGCTCAAGGGCCGCCTCTATCGGGTGGTCACGTCGGTCTACGTCAACGGCCAACCCGTCGATGAAGTCGCGCAGAACACCGGGTTCCGTTGGCTGAACTGGGACTGGAAGGATGGGTCGGTCACCGTGAACGGCAAACGGACCATCCTCTACGGGGCCAACTTGCACCAGGAAACGGAAACGAAGGCATCGGCGCTCGATCCCGCGGACTTCCAGGCCAACTTCGAAGCGATGCAGGACCTCGGCATCAACTTCCTGCGCCTGCCGCATTACCCCCACGCGGCGCTGGAGTACGATTTGGCCGACCAGCATGGCATCCTCTGTTGGGCGGAAAACGGCCACAGCAACAGCAAGGACATCGTCAGTCCCACGGCCTCGCAGATCACCACGGAACTGGTCAAGCAGAATTACAACCATCCTTCCATCGTCATCTGGAGCATGGGCAACGAATCCAACGCCGCGGTCGCGGACGAGTGCGTGCCCATCGCCAAGGCACTGGACACGTCCCGACCTGTTTGCGTGGCAAACATGAGCTCCGCACTTGCTGATTTTCGCACGGCGCATAAATACGCCGGCTGGTATCATTCAGACCTGGCTGGGTTCAAACCCGAGGGCTTTATCACGGAAATTGGCAGCGGCGGGGTCGTCACCACGCACTGCGACTACGGCCAGTGCGACTGGAACGTGAACAAGTATGAACCGGAAGAGTATCAGCAGATCGTCGCGGAAAATAATTTCCAGAAAGCGTTCCGCGGCGATAACGGGCATCTGGGTCTTTTCGTCGTGTGGTGTCTGCGCGAGTTCAGCGACATGAAGTACAAAGGGCCCGTCGGCATCAACTCGAAGGGTCTGATCACCTACGCCGGTGACAAGAAGGATGTTTACTATCTCTACCGTTGTTTTCTGCGGCCTGACGCGCCGACCTTGCACATCACTTCCAAGCGGTATTTTCTGCGCCGGGGCGCGGTGGACAACGGGGTCAAGGTCTATAGCAACGCCGCGAAGGTGACGCTCACCCTCAACGGCCAGAAAGTTTCAACGCTCGACAACGGCCAGTACGTCATTCCCAATGGTCCATGGACGCAGCACGTCGAGAAGAAAAAGAAAGTCAACGGGGTAGAACCTCCCGCGGCGACCCCGCGGGCGTACGAGCCGGAGAAGGTGGACAACGTCTTCTTCTGGCCGGTCCCGCTACGAACCGGCAAGAACGTGGTTTCGGCCACGGACGACAGCGGCCACAGCGACACGGCCACGATCTATTACTTCGGCAAGGACGCCCCGCCCGCGACGCTACCCGCCGCGCTGCCCATCCGCGATCTGGCGAGCAGCAACCCCGACAACCCTGCCTATTACATGGACATGCCTGTCCAGGCGCAATGGCCGATCTATTCCGATCTCGATTCCACGGCCGACAACTCCTGGAACACGCTCCCGCCCGAACTGGAAAACGCCTCCTGGATCGCGCTGCGGCGGGTGACCAAACCGGACCATGATTCCGCGCCCCCCCGCCGCGGCCAGACGCCCGCTGCGCCCGGGCCGAACCAGGCCACCACCGTCTCCTTCACCACGACGCGGCCCGCGCAGGTCTACGTGATGGCGACAAAGCTGGACGCCCCGCCGGCGTTCGCGGGCACGGCGTTCCGCGAGGTGCCCTCCGCCGCGACCCTGTGGCGGGACAACGCGCTCCAGTTGGTGCCCGCGCAGCTTTACGTCCACGACGCGGCGGCCGGTGAGAAGATCAGCCTCACCCTGGGCGACCGCGACGCCGTGGTCCTGCTCAAATGATGCCCCAGCTCCTGCCCGCCTCCCGGTTCGAGGCCCGCCGGCTCGCCTGATAAGCTCAATGATGGGCCTGTGGGCGAGGTCTGACTCTGCTCCGGCCAATCGGGTGCCGAAACTGCGGCTGTACGCTACGCGTGGGGGCAGAGCCCGCTGGCGATGAGGGATTCACAATGAAGACCTTCCTTTCAAATCTTGCCGCGCTGTTCGTCTCCGCCACGACGCTTTTTGCTGGATCGGCGCCGGCGATTGGCCAGACCGCTGCTTCCATCGCGGACTCAGCCCAACTGGAGGCTGGCTTTCTCAATCCGCCACCGTCGGCGAGGCCATGGGTGTACTGGTTTTGGAACAACGGCAACGTCACCAAGGCGGGCATCACAGCAGACCTGGAAGCAATGCAGCGCGTCGGGATCGGCGGCGTGATCATCATGGACGTGGTGGAACGTTTCGCGCCGCCCCCTGGACCCGCCGACTTCATGAACGCGGAATGGCAGGAACTTTTCCGCTTTTCCGTGGTGGAGGCTGCCCGCCTGGGTTTGGAGATCAACATGACCAACGGCCCCGGCTGGTGCGGGAGCAGCGGGCCGTGGATCACCCCCGAGCTTTCCATGCAAAAGCTCGTCACCACCGCCGTCCCTACCGAAGGTCCCTCGCATTTTTCGGGCATCCTGGCGAAGCCGGGAGAGGAAAACCGCTCTCGGGACGCGTTCAACAGTTCGGTGCCCACCGGCGGCTACTACCGTGACATCGCGGTCCTTGCCTACCCGGAAACTGCCAACGGCGTCGTGTCGCGCGAGCAGGTGATCGACCTCTCCTCCCAGCTCGATTCCACCGGACGGCTGGAATGGAACGTTCCCGCCGGCCACTGGATCATCCAGCGCATCGGCCACGCCTCGACAGGCTCCTCCACCCGCCCACCGGTCAAGGGCGGCAGCGGCCTCGAGTGCGACAAGCTGAGCCGGGAAGCGATGGATGTGCATTTCCACAACATGATGGGAAAGCTCATCGCCAGTGCCGGCGCCCTGGCAGGTCCGACCCTGACGACCACCCACATCGATAGCTGGGAGGTGGGTGCCCAGAACTGGACGCCCAAGTTCGCTGACGAGTTCCTTCGTCGGCGAGGTTACAACCCGATTCCATTCCTGCCGAACGTCATTTGGCCGGGAAAGGGGGCTAACTCGACCGTCGGTTCGCCGCCGCTCGCCGCGCGCTTCCGCTGGGATTTCGCGCAGACCGTCTCCGAGCTGCTGGCGGAAAATTACGCCGGGCGATTGGCGGAACTCGCCCACGCCCATCATCTGCGCCTGAGCATCGAAGGCTACCATCTGCCATTCGGGGACGAGGCCACTTACACCGCTCGCGCCGACGAACCCATGACAGAATTCTGGGCCACCGGCAGCAGCGAGAACCTCGCCATGGCGCGGCAGATGGCGTCGGTCGCCCATGTCATGGGGCAGAAGATCGTCGGCGCGGAGGCGTTCACCTCCGGCGACAACGAGCAGTGGAAGTACCATCCCGCGACCGTCAAGGCGCTCGGTGATTACGAGTTCTCGCAAGGGGTGAACCGCTTCGTCGTCCACCGCTACGCTCATCAGCCTTATCTTGACCGCTTCCCGGGTGTCACCATGGGTCCATGGGGCCTGCACTACGAGCGCACGCAGACCTGGTGGGAGATGTCCGGCGCATGGCACCAGTACCTCGCGCGCTGCCAGTATCTGCTGCGGCAGGGGCTGTTCGTCGCCGATCTTTGCTACCTGCGCCCTGAACAGGGCGACCAGACCGGGTTCACCCCCGCGCCTGCCGTCCCCTCCGGCTACCGCTACGACGAGTGCAGTGCCGAGGCGCTCCTCGCGCGCATGAGCGTCCAGAACGGCCGTCTCACGCTGCCCGACGGCATGAGTTACCGCGTCCTCGTGCTGCCTGACAATCACGGTTTGATGACCCCGGCGCTGCTGGTCCGGATCAAGCAACTGGTCGCGGACGGCGCGACGGTGCTCGGCCCGCGGCCGACCGCCTCACCCAGCCTGACGGGGTACCCAGGTTGTGACCAGGAGGTGGCGAGGCTGGCGGCGGAACTCTGGGGCGACATCAACGGCACGAGCGTCGCCGAGCACGCATTCGGCAAGGGCAAGGTCATCTCGGGCCGCCCGCTGCCAGCCATCCTCTCCGACCTGAAAACCGCGCCTGACTTCCTCGCCCCGGGCGGGCTGAACTGGATTCATCGCCAGGCTGGCGGCGCGGATGTGTACTTTGTGGCGAACCCGGCGAACTCGCCCCGCGAGGTGTCTTGCACTTTCCGCGTCCAGGATCGGCAGCCCGAACTTTGGGATCCCGAGACCGGCCAATGTTCGCCACTGGCCGTTTACCGCTCCACGCCAACGGGCGTCACGGTGCCCCTGCGCTTGAACGGGAGCGGTTCTGCGTTTGTCGTTTTCCGTTCGGTTCCGGCCATCGACCCGGTCTTGATGCTGACCCGGAACGATCAACCCGTGGCTCCCGCCGGCCTGACCGCGCAGTTCGAGATCAAGCGCGCGACTTACGGGGTGCCCGGCGACGCGGCCCGAACCCGGGATGTGCGTGCCAAGGTCCAGGAGCGCGCGGCCAGTGGACTCGATAGCTTTCCGGTACGGGAAATGGCCGAAGACGATGATCCCGCCTTCGGTGTTGTAAAGAGGCTAGTTGTGGAAGGCACCGTGAACGGAAAGCCGTTCACCGCCCAGGGGCAGGACCCAGAAACCATCCATCTCCCATCGGCTGTTTCGGTGGAAATCAAGCGCGCGACATACGGGGTGCCCGGCGACACCGGCCGCACCCGGGATGTGCGCGCCAAGGTCCAGGAGCGGGTGAACGGCGGCGCGGATGGCATTGTGGTTGGGGATTTGGCGGAAGGTGACGATCCTGCTTTCGGGGTCGTGAAAACCCTGGTGGTAGAGGGCAGCGTCGCCGGAAAACCGTTCACCGTCAGTGGGCAGGACCCGGATAGGGTCTACTTCGCGCCCGCCGCAAGATCGTCCACCCCTGCGGCGGAGGTGCTGATTGGCGCTGGCGGGAGGCGGAGCCTGCTGGCCTTCGAACCGGGGATATACGTCGCGACTACGGCCGCTGGTCAAACTTTGCACGCCCAGGTCACCGACGTGGCCGCGCCGCTGGCGTTGACGGGAGCGTGGGAGTTGCGGTTCCCGCCGCACTGGGGCGCGCCCGAAGAAGTTGCGCTGGACCAGCTTGTCTCCTGGACCGAGATGGCCGACGAGGGAGCCAGGCATTTCTCTGGCACGGCGACCTACACAAAAACCTTTAACTGGCCTCCCGCTTCACCGGCGGGAACCCAGCCGAAGGAGTACTGGCTAGAACTTGGCGACGTGCAGGTCATGGCCCGGGTCAAGCTCAACGGTCACGACCTGGGCGTCCTGTGGCGACCGCCGTTCCGGACCAACATCACCACAGCACTGCTCCCCGGTCCCAACGTGCTGGAGATCGCCGTGGCCAACCTCTGGCCCAACCGCATGATCGCCGACGCGGCGCTTCCCTCCGACCAACGCCTTACCTGGAGCAGTTATGAACCGTTCAACAAGGACACCCCATTGCTGCCCTCCGGGCTGCTTGGACCAGTGACAATTTCCACTGCCGTGCCGGTTGCCCTCGAAAAGTAGGATCATGTTATGAGGCCTCACCTGCTCCTCGCTCTGCCCGCGCTTGCCGCCTTCCTGGCTACCGCGCCCACGAACGCCGCCGGGCGTGAACGCCTGCGTTTCGACGACGGCTGGAAATTCCACCTTGCCGACGTGGCCACGGGCACGCCGCCCGGCGCGGACGTCAGCGGGGTGCCGTTGCGAAACTGGCGCTGGCAGCTCGCTTCAAACTCCGCATCCACCTCAGCAAACCCGGACGCCGCCCGCGCCAATTTCGACGATTCCGCGTGGTCCGTCCCCGCATCCACCCACGGAACCATCACGACGGAAAACACCTCGGCGTGGTTTCGCACGGTGCTGCCTACCGCCGGCAGCGCGCGAGACTACCTGCACTTCGATGGCGCGGACGACAATGCCAGCGTCTATCTCAACGGCCAACTGCTCGCCCGCCATTCCGGCTGGGACGAACCTTTCGACGTGCCGTGCGGCCCCGCGTGGAAGGACGGCGGCCCCAACGTGCTCGCCGTCCTGGTGGAAAACGTCGGTGGCCAAGGCGGCCTGGACGCCGTTTACCTGCAAGAGCCCGGCCGGGACGCGTCCGCCGAGGCGGCGAAAAGCGGCCCCGCCGCGACCGGTTACGACGACAAAGATTGGCGCGTTGTGCAGTTGCCGCACGACTTCATCGTCGAGGGAACCTTTGATCCGCAGGCCGACGCCTCGCACGGCTTTTTGCCCAAGGGAGCCGGGTGGTATCGGAAGACCTTCAACCTCTCGAGGGGGGATCGCGGCAAGACGCTCTGGCTGGAATTCGACGGCGTGTACCGCGACAGCCAGGTGTGGCTCAACGGGCACCTCCTGGGGCGGCACACCAGCGGGTACACGAGTTTCTATTACGATATTTCCCGCTTCGCCAACTACGCCGACGCCGCGAACGTGCTGACCGTCTGGGCCGACGCCCGGCAAAACGAGGGCTGGTGGTACGAGGGCGGCGGCATCTACCGGCACGTGTACCTCACGCGGCTTGCGCCGGTGCACATCGCGCACTGGGGCACGCAGATCGTCGCGACGCCGAGCGAGGATTTTACTAGGGCCGAGGTCAGCGTGCAGGTCGAGTTGGAGAACGGCGGACGCAACGGCGGCAACGATGAAGGGAGATCCGTTTACGTCGAGAGCGTGCTGACTGATCCCGAAGGCCACCCGGTGGGGAATCCGGTCAGGACGCCTCTGCCGCCCGCCGGCCCCGATGCCGCGCCGGAGCGGCCGGGAACCGTCTCACAGCGCCTGGTGGTTCAGCACCCGCGCCTGTGGTCGCCCGACACGCCGGCGCTCTACACGCTTGCCATTACGGTGCGCCAGGGGCAGGAAGTCGTGGACCAGCAGGAAACGGCGGTGGGCATCCGCAGCCTGCACTGGGACGCGGACCGGGGATTTTTCCTCAACGGCAAACCCTTCAAAATCCAAGGCACGTGCAACCACCAGGATTTCGCCGGCCTCGGCGTCGCGCTGCCCGACCGCGTGCACTATTACAAGGTCGAAAAACTCAAGGAAATGGGCAGCAACGCGTTCCGCTTTTCGCACCAGCCGATGGCTCCCGAATTGCTCGACGCTTGCGACCGGCTGGGCATGGTCATCATGGACGAAAACCGCCGGCTGGGCGATTCCCCGGAAGTCTTTGGGCAGGTGGAAAGCCTCGTGCGGCGCGACCGCAACCACCCCTGCGTCATTCTGTGGAGCATGTGCAACGAGGAAGGCGAGCAGGGCACCGAGCGCGGCGGGCGGATGTTCGCGGCGATGAAGGAAACCGCTCTCCGGTGGGACAAGTCGCGCCCGATCAGCTGCGCGATGAACGGCGGCTACGGCGGCGGCATTTCGCTCGTGGAAGACCTGCAAGGCTTTAACTACAACACCGGCCATTACGATCCCTTTCACGCGAGGTTCCCGCGCCAGCCCTGCTACGGCAGCGAAACGGCCAGTGAGACGACCACGCGCGGCATTTACGCGGACGACGCGCGGGCGGGGTTCGTCACCAGCCACAAGACCACCGCTGAAGACGCCTGGCAGCCAATCGCCGAGCGCCCCTGGATGGCAGGCGGCTTCGTGTGGACCGGATTCGATTACCGGGGCGAGCCGACGCCGTACCAGTGGCCGTGCGTGAACTCGCACTTCGGCATCATGGACACGTGCGGATTTCCCAAGGACAGTTACTACTATTATCTCTCCGAGTGGGGCGGGAAGCCCGTCGCGCACATTAGCGCGCAATGGAACCACGCTGGGCGGGACGGGCAGGAGATCCCCGTGTGGGTCGTCGGCAACGCCGCCCGATACGAACTGTTCCTCAACGGCGTGAGCCTCGGGATGAAGGACATGCCCGCCCACCGGCATCTCGAGTGGAAAGTCGCCTACGCGCCCGGCACGCTGGAAGCACGTGGCTACGACGCGGCCGGCAACTTGGTCGCCACCGACCGGCTGGAAACGACCGGCGCGCCCGCGCGGCTGGAACTCGTGCCTGACCGGAGCAGCTTCACCGCCGACGGCGAGGATGTGGTGATGGTGCGCTGCAACGTGCGCGATGCACGGGGGCGGGTCGTGTCTTTGGCCGATAACGAGGTGACGTTTGCCGTCAGCGGACCGGCGTGGGTGGCCGGCGTCGGCAACGGCAATCCGAGTGACCATGACCCGGACAAGGCGTCGAGGCGACACGCTTTCAACGGGCATTGTCTGGCCGTTGTGCAATCGGACGGCACCACCACCGGCAATGTGACCCTGACGGCGAGCGCCGGCGGCTTGCCAGTGGCGTCGGTGACGCTACACGCCTCGGCGGCGAAGTAATCGCGCCGTTTGTTTGGAACAGCCGCGGAGAAAGCCGGCCAATCTCGTCGGTCCATCAATCGGGGAGGTGCGAAAGAACTCAATGATCGTTTCAAGCCGCAGTCGCGCCGGCGGCAGCCTGGACAATCGTAAAAATAGGGGATCGACCGCTCGTTTTTCTGAGGTAGGTTCGCGCGTCCGGCCCCTCATCTTGTCCAACTCCCGCGAAGATCAGACGGTACGATCAATCGTCGAAATATCGTCGAGAGATGGCGAGGGCACAGCCGCATCATTGCCACGATCTAACAGCCGGAAATCGCCGCTGAGGCCATTGTGTTCGCGTCGAAAAACAAGCGGCGGGAAATCTACGTCGGTTTACTGATGGTGATCGCGCGAATGATAAAACCCAGCACGTAAGCCGTGGCCGTACCACCACGCGGGACAGCACCCAAGGACCTGAAAGGAGAGCCGCTCGGCTCGCCGCAGGTTTTTCTTCCCCGGGCAAATCTATTTTTCCGGGCGGTCCTGTTTGGCGCTCCGCTCGTGGCGTTGGCAGCCGGGTTTGTCTGGTATCAGATCTATCGTTCGCCCATCGTTACGGACGTGCGAATGCCCATTGGCCAACCAGTGATGTTCAGCCACCGGCATCATTCCGGTGAGTTGAAGATCGATTGCCGCTATTGCCACACGTCGGTCGAGAAATCCTGGTTTGCCGGTGTGCCGCCGACCACGACGTGCATGACCTGCCACTCGCAGCTTTTTAAGGACAGCCCGTTGCTCCAACCCGTGCGCGCCAGCGCCGAAACCGGTCAGCCGATTGTCTGGAACCGCGTGCATCTCCTGCCCGATTACGTGTATTTCAACCACTCGATCCACGTGGATAAGGGGGTTGGCTGCACCACCTGCCACGGGCGGGTCAACGAGATGCCGCTCGCCTGGAAGAGCAACACGCTCTTCATGCAATGGTGCCTGCAATGTCACCGGGACCCGGAGAAGTCCCAGCGTCCACTCTCGCAGATTTACAGCATGGACTGGAAGCCCGTGGCCGATCAGCAAAGGGCCGGAGCGGAACTGGCGAAGGCGCACGGGCTGGACGTGCCGCACCTCACGAACTGCTCGGTCTGCCATCACTGATGAATCCCGCTCTTGAACAATACCGGGCGCGTCTCGCGGGCCAGAGCGGACCGCAGCTCTGGCGCAGCCTCGAAGAACTGGGCAACACACCCGAGTTCCGGGCGTGCCTGGAACGGGAGTTCCCCGTCGGGGCAGCGGAGTGGCCGGAAGCGGACGAGGCGGGCGGCGGGCTGGCCCGGCGGCAATTTCTCAAGCTGGCCGGGGCGTCGCTCGCTCTGGCGGGCTTGGCGGGCTGCAGCCCGCGTACGCGCGAGAAGATCGTGCCCTACGCGGACCAGCCGGAGCAGATAATTCCAGGTAAACCGCTCTTCTACGCCACCGCCATGCCGCTCAACGGCTACGGGCGCGGCATTCTGGTCGAAACAGAGATGGGCCGGCCCGTCAAAATCGAGGGCAACCCGGCGCATCCCGACAGCCTCGGCGCGACGGACGCCATTACGCAGGCGGCCGTCCTGGGATTATGGGACCCGGATCGCTCCCAGGCGCCCACCCTGAACGGGCAAATCTCCACCTGGAACAAGTTCGAGTCCGAGTTGCTGGACGTCCTTAAAACCATGCGGGCCAGCCAAGGTGAAGGCATGGCCATGCTCATCGATCCGTCGACCTCGCCGACCCTGAACCGGCAGCTGACTCAACTGAATGATACGTATCCCAAAATGCGTTTCTACCGTTGGGCGCCCGCTGCCGTGGCCGGTCCCGCGCTTGAGGTGCTAAACGATCTCGGGAAAGCGGATCTGATCGTTTCCGTGGGGAGTGATTTCCTCGTGGATCAACCAGGAAGCCTCCGTTATACACGGCAGTTCTCCGCGCGCCGCCGCGTCGAAGGCGGACAAGTACAGCCCAACCGCTTGTACGTACTCGAATCCACGCCCACACTGACCGGAGCCATGGCCGACCAGCGGTTTTCCGGGCCGCCGGATCGGGTGGCGGCCGTCCTCCGCCGATTGGGCGGAGCCGCGGGCGAACCGTTGGATGCCCATGAAGAGGCGTTCGTCCAACAATTGTCGGCCGATCTGGAGCGGCATCGCGCGTCCTCAGCCGTCGTGGTGGGCGCGATGGAGCCGGCCGAAATCCGGGAACTTGCAGCCGCATTGCGGACGGAAGGGAAGCCGCAGCCTGAGGCACCGCCCGTGGACCAGTTGTGGTTCCTGACCGCCGAGATTGTTAGCGGCTTCGTCAAGAACCTATTCATCCTCGGCGGCAATCCGGTTTACGCCTCACCGGCGAACCTGCGTTTCGGCGAATGTCTGGCCAAGGTCAGCTTTACGGCGCATCTCTCACTCTACCGCGACGAGACGTCGCTTTGCTGCCGCTGGCATTTGCCGGAGACCCATTTTCTGGAAGCCTGGAGCGACATCGTTAGTAGTAACGGCACGCCGACCATTATTCAGCCCGCCATCGAACCTTTGTACGCCGGCAAGTCCGTGCACGAATTCGTTTCCTTGCTGGCCGAAGATTTCCAGCCGTCGGGCTACGACATCGTTCGCGAAACGTGGCGAGCAAATTCCAGTGCCGCACCGGCCGCGGATTTCGAGACCTTCTGGCAGCAATCGGTCCACGACGGCATCGTCGACGCCCAAGCACCCAGATTCTTCGGTGGAGGCTTTGGCTGGAGTGACGACTCCCAGCATCCGGTGATCGCCGAACCGAAGTTGGCCGCCGGCACGGATTACCTGCTCATTCGCCCTGACCCAACGGTGGGCGATGGGCGCTGGGCCAATAACGGTTGGCTGCAGGAGTTGCCCAAGCCGTTAACGAAGCTGACTTGGGACAACGCCGCGCTCATCGGCCCGGCGATGGCGGCGCGGCTCGGCCTCAAGACAGGCGACGTGGTGGAACTTCGCGTCGCGGACCGCGCGGTGGAGGCTCCTGTGCTGATCCTGCCCGGCCAGGCGGACCGCTGCGTGACGTTGCACCTCGGGTACGGACGCGAACACGTCGGCCATGTGGCCGATAACCGCGGGTTCAACGCTTATCGCCTCCAGGCCACCTGGGAAAACCGCTGGCTCGCGGCCGGCCTAAAGATTCGCAAGACCGGACGCACCTACGAACTCGCCACTACGCAGCACCATTTTTCCATGGAAGGCCGCGACATTGTGCGCGTGGCCGACCTGGACAAGTTCCGGGCCCAGCCTGAGTTCGCGCAATCGGCACCGGCGGATCGGCCGAGTTTGCTACCGGCGTTGCCACCACTCGGCCACGCCAGCTATGCCTGGGGTCTGGCGGTCGATCTGAGCACCTGTACGGGCTGCAACGCGTGTGTCGTCGCCTGCCAATCCGAGAACAACATCCCCGTCGTCGGCAAGGACCAGGTTTCCCGCGGGCGTGAAATGCACTGGATTCGCGTGGACCGGTACTTCGAAGGGCCGCCGGATGATCCCGCCATTCTCCATCAACCCGTCATGTGCATGCACTGCGAGAAAGCGCCGTGCGAGATCGTCTGCCCTGTCGCCGCCACCGTGCATAACGACGAGGGGCTCAACACGATGGTTTACAACCGTTGCGTGGGCACCCGCTATTGCTCGAACAATTGCCCGTACAAGGTCCGGCGGTTCAACTTCCTGGAGTATTCGCCACCGGAGGATTCGTCCTTCGCCCAGCGCCAGAATCCGAACGTCACCGTGCGGCGCCGCGGCGTGATGGAGAAATGCACGTATTGCGTGCAGCGCATTAACGAGGTGCGCATCGGCGCCGAGTTGCAAAATCGCCCGATCCGCGATGGCGAGATCAAGACCGCCTGTCAGCAGGTTTGCCCCGCGGAGGCGATCACGTTCGGGAACATCCTCGATCCCAATAGTCTGGTTTCGCGGCGTAAACGCGAGCCGGTCAATTATGGACTGCTAGCCGAACTCAACACGCGGCCGCGCACGAGCTACCTCGCGCGGATTCGCAATCCTGGTCCTGGCAAGGAGGCAGGAACATGAACGGCACGCCCGTCATTTCCGCGCAGGAGACCTACCTGAGCGTGACGCAGAAGATCACCGGCGTGGTGCTGCGGCGTCCGCGCTCCTGGGGCTGGCTCATCGGGTTTACCATGGCGCTCGGGTTGCTTTTGATCCTGGGGGCCTCACTTTTCTGGTTGTTCTATAAGGGCGTCGGCATCTGGGGCATCAACATGCCCGTGGCGTGGGGCACGGCGATCATCAACTACGTCTGGTGGATCGAGATCGCGCAGGGCGGCACGTTTATCTCCGCCGTGTTGCTGTTGTTCCACCAGAAATGGCGCACGTCGGTCAACCGGTTCACGGAAGCCATGACGCTCTTCGCGCTGGCCTGCGCCGGGTTGTTCCCGCTCTTGCATCTGGGGCGGCCGCAGTACGCGTTTTTCCTGGCGCCGTACCCGAACACCCTGGGCATGTGGCCACAGTTCCTGAGCCCGCTCGTCTGGGATTTCTTCGCGGTCTCCATCTATGGCACGGTCAGCGTGTTGTTCTGGTACCTGGGCATGATCCCCGACTTGGCCACCCTGCGCGACACGACGGACCACCTCTGGCTGCGTCGGATCTATGGCGTCGCGTGCTTCGGTTGGCGCAACTCGGCCACCCACTGGCACCATTACGAGACGACTTACAAGGTCATCGCCGCCCTGGCGGCGCCGCTGGTGATCTCGGTGCACAGCATCGTCGGTCTGGATTTCGCTTACACGATCGTCCCCGGCTGGCACTCGACGATTTTTCCGCCGTTCTTCGTGGTCGGCGCGATCTTCTCCGGCTTCGGCATGGTGCTGACGCTTATCGTGCCGATCCGCTGGATTTATGGCCTCGGCCATCTGGTGACGGCGAACCATCTCAACAACATGGCCAAGCTGTTGCTGACGATGGGCATGTTCGTGCTCTTCGGGCACTTGAGCGAATACTTCATGGCCTGGTATGGCGGCGATCTCTACGAGCAATACCAGACGACCCAACAGGTGCTCGGCACGTACTCGTCCGCCTTCTATATCTCGATGGCTTGCACGGCGCTGGCGATCCAGCCGCTCTGGCTCGGGTGGGTGCGCCGCAGTCCTCCGCTGCTCTTTGTCATCTCGGTTCTCGTCAATGTCGGCATGTGGGCGGAGCGCTTTCTGAACATCGTCGGCAGCCTGCACCGCGATTACCTGACCTCATCGTGGGACCCGTATCACACTACGGTCTGGGACTGGACCACCTTCATCGGCACCTTCGGCCTCTTCCTGACCTTGCTCTTTTTGTTCCTGCGTTTTCTGCCGATCGTTTCCATGTCGGAAGTCCGCGGCTTGATCCACGAGGAGAGCAAGACATGAACGCCGCCAGCAGGCCGGAAAACAATCGGGTGTACGGGATCGTGGCGGAGTTCGCCACGGCTGCGGCCCTCGTCACGGCCGCGCGCCGCACCCGCGCAGCCGGCTATCGGCGAGTGGATGCCTTTGCGCCTTTTGCGGTGGAGGAGCTGCCCGAAGCCCTTGAGTTGGCTCCGTCGCGCATTCCGTTTGTCATGTTGGGCGGCGGCTTCGCAGGCGCGGCGGCGGGTTTGGGCATGCAGTATTACGCCAGCCTGTCCGCCTACCCGATGAACATCGGCGGCCGCCCGCTCAACGCCTGGCCGGCGTTCATCCCGGCGGCTTTCGAGTTGATCATCCTCTGCGCGGTGCTGGGCGGGTTGGGGGCACTGTTCTTCACCCTCCGTTTGCCGGCGGTTTACCACCCGGTCTTTAATCATCCCGATTTCCGCCGCGCCAGCCGTGACGGCTTTTTCCTCTGCATCGAAGCCACGGACCGGCAGTTCGAGCCGCACCGCGCCGAGCTTTTCCTGCGCACCTTGGCGCCGCTCTCCGTGCAAACCGTCGAAAAATGAACGCTGCTTTTCGCCCCCGCAATTTCCGGCTCGCTGTCGCCGTGCTGGCCGCGGCGTGCCTGTCGTTGGTCGGTTGCGACAATCTCAAAAGCGGCACTAAGATCAAACCGCTCACCGAGAGCAAATTTTTCCCGGACGGCCAATCTTCCCGGCATCCGCCGGCGCACAGCATCGCGCAGAACAACCTGCGGATCGACACGGTTCTTTTTGCCGGCCGCAACCCGGACGGAACGCTCACCACGCAGATGCCGTGGCCGGTCAACGTCGCCGTGCTCGCCCGCGGAAAGGTGCTATTCGGGGCCATCTGCGCGAATTGTCATGGCCCGGACGGCTACGGGCAAGGCATCATCGTGCGGCGCGGTTTTCCTGCCCCGCCTTCCTACCACGACAAGAGGCTGATCGATGCTCCGGTGGGGCATTTATACGATGTCATCACCAACGGTTACGGCGCGATGTATCCCTACAACACGATCGTGGAGGTGAACGACCGCTGGGCCATCGTCGCCTACATCCGCGCGCTGCAACGCAGTCAGCGCGCCACCTTGCCGGACGTGCCTGAGGACGCCTTGGCCACTCTGCAACCGGAGGCGGCGCACTGACATGGCTGCCACGCTCGATTATCCGTGGCAGGCCGTGGCCCCGCGCAGCGCGCGGCTGCGTTCGTACTGCGGCCTCGTCGCGGCCGGGGCCGCTCTGCTCGCGGCCGCGCTCGGCTGGTTCAATCCCTCCGCGTTCTTTCAGGCGTACCTTTTCGCCGCCCTCGCCGGCCTAAGCCCTGCGATGGGTTGCCTGCTGCTGGTCTTCATCCACCGCATGACGGGCGGCGCGTGGGGGCACACCCTGGCCCCGGCGCTCTCTGGCGGCTGCCGCATGGTGCCTTGGGCGCTGTTGTTCTGCGTGCCGCTCTTCCTTGGGTTGGGCCATTTATACCCCTGGGCCGCGCCGGGTTCCCTCAATGAGCCTACGCGCGCGCTGCTGGCGAAACACGCGGCTTACTTTAGCCGGCCGGCGTTTATCGGGCGGGCGGCTGGCTACGCCGCGGCCTGTTTCGGCTTGCTTTGGCTGGCCCACCGGCGACAGGCCGCCTGGACTGGACCGGTGGGGATGATGGTTTATGTGGTTACGGCTTACCTGCTCGGGGTGGACTGGGTCATGTCGCTGGAGCCGGGGTGGTCCTCCACCGGTTTTCCCGTGATCTTCATGGCCGGGCAGGCTCTTTCGGCGCTGGCGTTCTGCATCGCGGCGACGATTCTCGCCGGCAGCCCCGGCGGTCCGGACGCAAATGACCGCGCCATCTGGAAAGACCTGGGCAACCTGTTGCTCGGTGCGCTGATGTTCTGGGCCTATGTGGCGTACAGCCAATTCCTCGTCGTCTGGTCGGGCAACCTGCCGGCACAGGCCGCCTGGTATCTGCACCGCAACGCGGGCGGCTGGCATTACCTGCTCATCGCTCTCGCGGTGCTGCAACTGTTGGTGCCGGTTCTTCTCCTGTTGAGCAACCGCGTCAAACGCCGCAGCCGCTTGTTCGCCGCGCTGGCGGGCGGCGTTCTCCTCGGCCAGGCGGTTTATCTTTACTGGCTCATCCTGCCCGCTTTCCGCCCGGCAGGCATCGATTTTCATCTGCTGGATGCCGTGCTGCCGCTCGCCATCGACGCTCTGTGGCTCTTCTTTTTCCTGGGTGTCACCGCCCCTGTGAAGGAGGACGCCGATGTTTAGCTTTTTGCTCGGTGTTCCCGGGTTCATCCTCGCGTTGCTCGGGGCGCTCTTGTTTCCCGAGCGGCCCCAACCCGCACCGCCGTCGCGGCTGCCAAGCGCACCCGACCCGGACGCGCCCAGCGCGGAGTCGCAAACGATTGGGCATGAGGTTTCCGACGCGAACCCAAAGGTGATCGGGCTGTTCGTCCTCGGCCTGTTCGCCGTGATTTTCGCCTGCATGGGGGCGCTCGGCTGGATGTATGCGCACCTCTACACGACGTCGCCTGCGATTCCGGTCAAACATGCCCAGGGCAGCTTCAAATTCGCGCCTCGCGCCCAGACCAGCATCGCCAAGGACTGGGAGGAGATCGATCGCCTGGCGCACCAGCGGTTGGATGGCTACGGGTGGGCCAATCGCGCCCAAGGCACGCTGCATATTCCCATTGCCCGCGCGGTCGAACTGGTGGTCAAAGAGGGCTTGCCCGCACGCGCCGGCCAGACACCCTTCTTCCCGCCTCCAGATCAGGAGAAGCTTCCGCTAACGGATTTGCAGACCACCACCAATGCGACGCAATTTCATCCCCATTAGCCAGCTCGCCTCCGGCGCGTTGCTTTTCCTGGCCGCCGTCGCCAAGCTCGGCGCGCAGGAACAGAAGCTCCCCGCGCGCGCGGATCTCGAGCAGAAGCTCGGCGCGCAAATTCCGCTGGACCTGAACTTCACCGACGAAACCGGACAGACGGTGCCGCTGCGGCGCTATTTCGGCGAGCGGCCGGTCGTCCTGCAAATGGGCTACAACCATTGCTGGCTCATGTGCGATGTCGTGACGGGCGCGCTAGTCCGCAGCCTGCAAGACTTGCGGCTCAACCCCGGCAGTGATTTCAACGTCATCTTCGTCAGCATCGACCCGCGCGAAACCTGGCAGCTCGCCGCCAGAAAACGCGCCGATTATATCCGCAGTTACGGCCGCTCGAAGACCGGCCCGGGTTGGCATTTCCTCACCGGCAGAAAGCCGCAGATCGATGCGCTGGCGGCGGCCGTCGGCTTCCATTTCTTCTACGATCCGACCAGCCAGCAATTCGCCCACCCGAGCGGACTGATCATCGCGACCCCGCAGGGCGTCCTGTCGAAGTACTTCTACGGCGTGGAGTACGATCCGCTCGTCCTGCGGCAGTCGATCCTGGCCGCTTCGGGGGGTACGGTCGGCAGCCGCGTCCAGGCGCTTTTGCTCCTTTGCTACCACTGGAACCCACTGACAGGCAAGTACGGGGTCCTCATCGCGCGCACGATCAAAGTCCTGTGCCTGGGCACGGTGGCCCTGCTGGGCGGGTTCATGTTCGTCTGGCTGCGGCGTGACGCCCGCCAGCGGCAACTGGAGGAAGCAAACACCCTTTCTCCATGAACCTCTTCCTCGCCACGTTGGAGATCTTACCCGAATCGGCGAGCACCATGGCGCCGAAGGTGGACGCGATCTTTTGGGGACTGCTCGCCATCAGCGCCTTCATGACGCTCGCGCTCTTCGCGATCATCACCTTTTTCCTCATCCGCTACCGCGAGAAATCAGACGTCGACCGTACCCTGTCGCGGATGAGCCCCACCTACGTGGAGGTAACGTGGACAGGCATCCCGATTCTCATCTTCATCGGTCTGTTTGTCTGGGGCGCGGTCGTCTTTGCCGAAGCCAGCAAGCCACCGCGGGACGCCGTCCCGATCTATGTCGTCGGCTTGCAATGGTACTGGGACGCGCGGCACGAAAACGGCCGGCACGAAATCGGCGACCTGCACGTGCCCGTGGGCCAGCCGGTGCAACTCATCATGACGTCGGCGGACGTCATCCACGATTATGCCGTGCCGGCGTTCCGGATCAGACGCGACTTGATGCCGGGCAAATATACGACCCAGTGGTTTACGGCCACCAAACCCGGCACATACCGAATTTTCTGTAATCAATACTGCGGCACCAAGCACGCGGAGATGGGCGGCTACGTCTATGCCATGCAACCCGCCGCCTACGAGGACTGGCTCGATGCTTCGACCGGCACCGGCCAGGAAACGATCGTGCAAACCGGCGCGCGGCTCTTCCGGCAGTTCAGTTGCAGCGGCTGCCACGGGGCGAATTCCAGCGTCCACGCCCCGAGCCTGATCGGGATCTACGGGCAGCCCGTGCCGCTGGAAACCGGCGGATTCGTGGCGGCCGACGATCAGTACCTGCATGACTCGATCCTCAAGCCTGAGTCCCAGATTGTCGCCGGGTACAAGCCGCTGATGCCGCCTTACGCCGGGCAGATGAGTGAGCAGGACGTGATTTCCCTGGTTGCCTACATCAAGAGCCTCTCCCAGATGCCCGCGCCTGCCACCACGTCCGCTTCGCCCATTCCTTCTTCGCCATGAGTGCCGCTTCCATCGTGCGAGAACGCGCTCCCGCCGCCGCCGCGCCGCGCTTCCCCAACTACCTCAATGATGGGTACGGCCTCAAATCGTGGCTGCTTACCCACGACCACAAGCGCCTCGGCATTCTCTATCTCCTGTCGATTACCGTGTTTTTCTTCATTGGCGGCTGGGCGGCCACCATGATGCGCCTGCAGTTAATGACGCCGCAGGGCAATCTGGTCACCTCGGAGACCTATAACCGTCTCTTTACCCTGCATGGCGTCGTGATGGTCTGGTTCTTTCTCATCCCGTCCATTCCCTCGGTGTTGGGCAACTTCCTCTTGCCACTGATGATCGGTGCGCGCGACGTGGCCTTTCCCCGTTTGAATCTGCTCAGCTGGTACATCTTTGTCGTGGGTGGCATCTTCACCCTCTACGCCACCATCTCCGGCGGCGTGGACACCGGCTGGACCTTCTACACGCCCTACAGCACGACCTATGCAAATGGGCACGTCATGGCCATGGCGGTGGGTATTTTCATCGTCGGCTTCTCCTCGATCTTCACCGGGCTCAACTTTATCGTCACGACGCACACGATGCGGGCCCCGGGCATGCATTGGTTCCGGCTGCCGATGTTCGTCTGGACGCTTTATGCGACGAGCCTGATCATGGTGCTGGCAACGCCCGTCCTGGCGGTCACGTTGGGTTTGATCGCGCTGGAACGATTGGTCGGGGTGGGGGTGTTCGATCCGCGTCTGGGCGGCGACCCCCTGTTGTTTCAGCACCTGTTCTGGTTCTATTCGCATCCGGCGGTTTACATCATGATCCTGCCGGGAATGGGGGTGGTCAGCGAGATGATCACCTGCTTCGCGCGCAAACGGCTTTTCGGTTACAGGTTCGTCGCCTACGCCAGCCTGGCCATCGCCATCTTCGGTTTCATTGTCTGGGGGCACCACATGTTTGTCACCAGCCAGTCGATCTACGCCGGCATGGTGTTTTCCATCTTGAGTTTCCTCGTGTCCGTCCCATCGGCGATCAAGGTCTTCAACTGGACGGCAACCTTGTACAAGGGACGCATCTCCTTCCACACGCCGATGCTCTACGCCCTGGGATTCATCGGCTTGTTCACCATCGGCGGGCTGAGCGGATTATTCCTCGCCACCATGGCCGTGGACATGCATGTGCACGACACTTACTTCGTGATCGCACATTTTCATTACATCATGGTTGGCGGCATGGTCATGGCCTACCTCGGCGGCATCCACTTCTGGTGGCCGAAAATATCCGGGCGCATGTACAATGAAAAACTTGCGCAGTTCTCGGCCGCGGTCATTTTCATCGGCTTCAATTTGACGTTCCTGCCGCAGTTCATCCTGGGTGGGCTGGGGATGCCGCGGCGCTACCCTTCTTACCCGGCGGAGTGGCAGGTGTTTCATGTCCTCTCGACGGCGGGCGCCTCCGTCCTGGCGGTGGGCTATGTGCTCCCGCTCTGCTATCTGACCTGGTCGTTCTTCTTCGGCCCCCCGGCGCCGCAAAACCCCTGGCACGCCAGCGGCCTGGAATGGAACGAAGCGGCCTCGCCGCCCATCCGGACGAATTTTGAGACGCTGCCGCGCGTAACGAAGGAAGCCTACGACTACCCTTCTCCTAGCCGAGCCCCAACCAATGTCTGAGCAGGCCGCCGGAACGATTCCCGAGCAGTTCGAGACCCGCGCCCAGCAGGAGGAGGCGGCCTCGCTGGGAATCTGGGCTTTCCTGTCGACGGAGATCCTCTTTTTCGGCGGATTGTTCCTCGCCTACACGGTTTACCGGCTGAACTATCATGCCGGCTTCGTGGAAGGCAGCGAACACCTTTATTTCTGGATCGGTACGATCAACACGTTGATTTTGTTGACCAGCAGTCTTTTCATGGCGCTCGCGATCCGTTCCATCGAATATGGCCAGCAGAAAAAACTGCGCCGGTTTCTTGCTTTAACCTTCACCTTCGGCGCGGGATTTTTGGGCCTGAAGCTGTGTGAATATTTGCTGGATTACCGGGAGCATCTGGTCCCGGCTATCAACTTTATCCCGGCGGACTTTCAACACCCCGGCCCGGCGGAGATCTTCCTGTTTCTTTACTTCGCCATGACCGGCCTGCACGCCGTCCACATGACGATCGGCCTGAGTGCGCTGACGTATCTTTACCTGCGCGCGCGCAGGGAGGAGTTCTCGACGGAATACCATACGCCGGTGCGGGTGGTCGGTCTCTACTGGCACTTCGTGGACATTGTCTGGGTTTTTCTCTATCCCATGCTCTATCTGATCAATAACTAGCAAGGATCACTCCCGATGTCCGTCCAAGAACGCCCTGAGCTGCGCACGCTCTACCTTATCTATGTTAGTCTCATCATTCTGCTGATCTTGACGGCTATTGGCGCCAAGCTGCCGGTTAACGCCGCGGTGCACGACATCCTGGCTTTTGGCATCTCCGTCGCGAAGACCGTGCTGATCGTCTTGGTGTTTATGGAAGTCCACTATACCAAGGGCGTGGTTCGAGTGTTTGCCGGCGCCGGCCTGGCCTGGCTCTTCCTGCTGTTCCTGTTGACGCTCACTGATTACTTTACGCGGAGTTGGCGGTTCTAAAGCAACACCTCGGGACTCGCCGGCCGATTGTTTCCTCTCCGGCGCTCGCCATCTCTTCACCGCCGCAACGTAGCTCCAGGTGCCCAATGATACCGTTGCTCCGGGTTCCCGGGACTAACCCGGACGTTTTACGGCAAAGATCTCGTAACGGCTGAACTTCACCTGCTCGGGCTTGGCGCCGTAAAGATCAAAGATAACAAGGTCGTTCGCACCATCCTTGAGCCAGCACTCCGGCAAATACATCGGCACTTTCTGCGGGCATTCGCCGAGATTGTGGCCATTGAGCCAAACGTGGCCTGCTTTCAACCCATCGGTCAGCAAACCCAACGTTTCCCGGATCCCCGCCGGCGGCTGATAGGTGAAAGTGCTCCGCCAGAAGGCGGGCTGCGCGGGCGCGGCGGTGCCGCTGGGCAGCCACGGGGCGTGGCTGAGAAAGTCCGGCCAGTTCGTCACCCGGCCCACGATGGCTGTTTCCTCCAGGTCGTCCAACCCGCCGTGGAAGTACCAGGTGGCGTGGTTGAGGGGCGAGCCGGGCCAAAGTGACGCCTGCAGTACCCCGGTGTCGTCGCCCAGCCGGCTCTGGATTTCCACCATTACCGTGTTCTTGCCGGGAACGAGAATCCTGGATGCGTCCACCACCCGGTCATCCAGCAGTTGGCCGTTGAGGTAAACCAAGGTCACGGCCGGCACGGCCGTTTTGGCCGGCGGACCGAAGAACGGGGATACAAACATCGAGATCACTTGCCCCGGTGCGGCGGTAAAAGTGCCCCGGAACCAATTGTTGCCACGCGCGGCCTGGAACTTCCGGGTCAGCGTGGCGGGATCGACCGGCGCCCAGGCGGAGTCATCATAGCCCGGTTTGGCGATGTCGTCCGGGTTGGCGTCGCGGTCGGCGTGAGTCCACTGCTTCCACGCCATCGGGATGGGCACGGCCGCTTTTTCCTCGGAAACCCCGCCCCAAAGCCCGCGCGCGTTGCGTTTGCCAACCGGGCCGTGGTAGGTGGTTTTCGGGCGGGCACTGACTTTGGCGAGAATGGCAAGGGTGTTGTCACCAGCCCTGGCGTCCAGATGATCGAGACTGGCGGGCTGCCCGTTAAGATACGCGACGAAAGTACCGGAAGATCCGCCGAAATGGAGGGAGACCGGCCCGGCGGTGTCGCGATGCCAGGCGGTGCGATACCAGCCGTAGCGGTTCTGGAAACCGTCGTAGGTTTCCATGGGCTGCGGCCCGACGGACGGCAGCCAGCCCGCGCCAGCGGCACCGCCGGTGCGTTCGGTCGCGGCACCGCGCCACGACCACGCTGCGAGCGCCGGCAGCGGCGGTTCGGCGACCGCCGGCTCCGTGATCTGCGTTTTGCCGCCGGCGGCGTAAACTGTGGCTTGGCCGCCGGCGAGCGGAAACTCGACGCTCCCGTCCGCCAGGACAAACGAGGCGCCGGTGTAGAGCCGGTCCTGGGCGAACCAGGCCAGATTGCTCGTCTCTGTGTTCATGACCAGAAGCCGGGCCTGGTGGCCATCGCCGGAGTCGAGCGCGAGTTCCTTGACGGTGGCGTCGGCGGGATACGTAAAGTCGAGTTGAGCAGGCAAGGCGCTGATATCCTTGCGCTTGAGGGTTACCTCGCCGGAGTCGCCGGCAGGCCCGTAGCAGACCCAGTAATCAACCGAGCCAATGGTGCGGCGGAACAGGACATTGGTGCAGACGGATTCGAATGTGGCGTTGGCCGTCCAAGGCAAATTGACGATAACCGGGCGGGGTTCGACCGAGCCGACCTTCAGGCTGCCCTGGTGGGGCAGGGTGAGAGCGCCGATCTGAAGGTGCGTTTCCACAACGAGGTTTGGGTCGGCCTTGGGCGCATGGTAGGCGCCCGCTTCCGGGGCGATGGCGGCGACCGGCGCATCCTTGCGCAGGAAGTGATCGACGAACACGATGCTGCCGCCGGCGGGATTGGTCCGGCTCGTCACGCGGAGCGCGGGCAGATCGCTCCGGGCGAGGGTCGGATCATTGTGGCTGCCGGTCAGGAGCGGCGCGAAGCTCTGCGCAAAATCGGCGGCCCGGCGGGCGAAGAAATAGAAGCCACGCAACTGCCCGGCCTCGCCGATAGGCGCCGAGTAATCGTAGGTGGTCTCGAACGTATCTCCCGAGTAGCCGAAATTGGTGCCGCCGTGCGCCATGTAATAATTGTAGCCCGCGCCGCCGAACGCGATGGTTTTCCAGGAGCCGCGCGTCTTCTCAGCGATGGTGCCGGGGGGCATCTCGCCATACTTGCCGATCCAACCGGTCCAGAACTCGGTGCTGTACCAAGGGGAGGGAGCAAGCGGGAACGGCGTCTCGCCGGAGGGGTCCTGGCTGTGGTGCAGGCCGGAGTTGAACATGGGGATCTCGATGCCGTTGGCGCGCGCCTGATCGTCGAGGTACTTCAAATACGGGTCATCCACGTCCGTGCCCCAACCCCGGGAATGCTCGTTCTCGAGCTGGAGGAGGAAGACGTTGCCGCCGCGACTGAGCTGGTGTTTTGCGACGATGCCCTCGATCTTGTTCATGTAAGGGTCGGAAAAGGGTAGGACCGGCCCCATTTCCCGCTGCACCATGCCCGGCTTGATGCTGAGCCAGGCCGGATAGCCTCCTTCCTCCCATTCCGCGCAGGCGTAGGGCCCGGGGCGAACCAGGGCATACATGCCCATTTTCTGCAGAGTGGAAAGCCAGGCGTCGAGGTCGAGGTTGTCCGTCAGGTTCCACTGGCCTTCCCTGGGTTCGGTCGCGTTCCAGAAGACGTAGGACTGGGCGCAGTTGAAGCCCATCTGCTTGAGCCGCCAGATGCGGTCCTCCCACAGTTCACGCGGAACCCGCGCGTAGTGGATAGAGCCGGAATTGATAAAAGCCGGCTGGCCGTTGAGGATAAAGTAGCCATTCGCCCAATGCTCGGCGCTCTGGGCGGCGGGCAGCGGTAGAAAAATTTCGCCGGTGGCGCCGGGCGCCGGCCGGGGACAAAGCAGGGTCAGACCGAGCGCGAGAGAGCACGTGAACCAGGGGGAGAAGCGGCGCATCCCGCTATCATGGTAGCGCCCGGTGCAGCGTCAACTCGCAATTACCCGCTGGTTGGGAGCGGAGCCGCCCGGGGCACTGTCGGCTGGCGCGAGAGCCGCCCAGCTAGGGGCCCTCAACCGGGGACGCAGTGGGAGACGAATCAGGAGCCGGTGTCTGCGTTGGTGCTGGCGTCGGAGCCGGTGTCTGCGCTGGCGTCGGCGTCGGGATGGGAGTGGCGTCGGGCGAGACGTTGGTGGGAGCCGGACCTCCGCGGGGCACCTTGATGTTGCTTTTTGGATCCGGCGCGGGTTCCGGGGTTTGCTGGGGGACAAGACCTGGATTGACGGTGTCACCCGGCGCTTGCGGGAGGTCGCTGATCAGGACGGTGTCACCCTTTTGGGTGATGCCGTAGAGTTTCTCGGCGAAATCCAGCGGGACATGGACGCAGCCGTGCGAACTGGGTTTACCCGGGTTGTTGCCGCCGTGGATGGCCATGCCATCCCAGGTCAGGCGTTCCATGAAGGGCATCGACGCCTCGTGGTACTTCTCGGAATGGTACTTGAGGTTCTTGGTCAGGATCGTGTAGGTGCCCGGGGCGGTCGGGTGGCTCTTGATGCCGGTGCTGACCGTGCTGCGGCCGATTTGCTTGCCGCCGCGATAAACGTAGAGCGTTTGGTTGTTCAGATCGACAATGATACCCACGGGACCGTCCGGCGCGGCAGCGGGGTTCCAGATATACTGATTCGGCTTGAGAGCAGCCGTGTTTGGGGGCTGCTGGGTGCCTTTCTCCATTCCCCAGGCGCAGAAGCCCGGGCCGGAGAGGAAGAGAATGGCGGGGAGCAAGGCCTTGGCAAATTTTAGCATGTCTCGGATGGGGACTGAGTTGACCTTAGAATCGCGCGGCGGGCAGCGGGCGAATGGAACAATCGTGGCGAGATTTTCGGCGGGCCGGAGGCTCATTGCTTATGCGACAGGAGTTTTCCGCCAGGTTGCCGGCAACGCTCCGGGCGTGGGGGGCTGCACTGTGTGCGCCTGCGCGCTTTGCTTTATCCACTCCCCCGGACCCGCTGGCAGAAGCTGGACACAGCACCCAATCCCAATACAATCAAATCAGCCGCGAGTTCACTTTCTCCCGGGCTCGGGAAAAAGCGGTCCCCCTCCTATGAAATCGAATCGCAACGATTACTGGTTTGCCGTCGTTTTCCCGTGCGTCGTCTTGGTTATACGGCGCAGGTTAACTAAAACAGCACTGCAAAAAAAATCGGTGGTAAGAGGCATCCGGCGTTCTGGGCGCAGTCTCGTCTTGGGCGCGCTGCTTTTTTCCTGGTCGATAGCTGCTGGAGTCGCGGCCGCTCGCCAGGATCAGGTTCTCTCCGCCGGCTGGAAGTTCATCAAGGATGATGCGGGCCTCACGGCGGCCTCCGATGCGTGGCAGAGTGTCACCATTCCCCATACCTGGAACACGAAGAGCGACGACGCGGGGGAGCACGAAGGAGATCCTCATTTCAAAGCGGGCTTTTACCGGGGCGCCTGCTGGTATGCGAGGTCCCTCGATATTCCCGCCGACTGGCAGGGCAAACGCGTCTTCATCCGTTTCGAGGCGGCGGCACTGGTCGCAAAGACGTATCTCAACGGCCAACTCCTCGGTGAGCATCGGGGCGGTTTTACCGCGTTCTGTTATGAGCTGACTCCTTCGCTTCATTTTGGAGGTACGAACGACTTGCGCGTTCAAGTTGATAATTCGTCACAAAAAGACGTGGCGCCGCTGAGCGGGGATTTCAATGTCGATGGCGGCATTTATCGCCCTGTCCATTTGATCGTGACCGATGCGGTCTGCATCTCTCCCTTGGACATGGCTTCGCCGGGTATTTATTTGACCACCAAGTCACTGACCGATTCCGCGGCGCAGGTAGAGGTCGCAACGCTGGTCTCCGCTGGCGGTACGAGTCCGGTTCAGCTCCAGGTTAAAACCGACATCGCCGATGCGCATGGGAAGATTGTTGCCACCCAGACGCAGCCGGCTGCGGTAGATGCCGGAAAGACGCGGAAGGTTCTGTCGACACTCAGTCTGGCGTCGCCTCACCGCTGGAATGGACGCAAGGATCCCTATCTTTACACCGCGACGGTCTCGCTGATTCGCGGCACTGACTCCGTTGATTCCGTTGTTCAACCCCTCGGCTTGCGGACAGTGGAAATCAGCGAGGACAAGGGCTTCCTCCTTAACGGCCAGCCCTATCCGATTCATGGAGTAAACCGGCACCAGGATTGGGGCAACCAAGGCTGGGCGGCTACGCCGGCCAACTATAATGAGGACGTGCAGATCATGCTCGATATGGGTGTGACCGCGATCCGCTTGGCGCACTATCCCCAAAGTGATTACCTGCATAGTCTTGGTGACTACAACGGCATGCTGCTTTGGAACGAGGTGTCACTGGTCAATGCCGTCGACAACAGTCCGGAATTCAGTGCCAATGCGGAGCAGCAACTCCGCGAGATGATTCTGCAGCGTGGCAATCATCCCAGCGTCGCCTTCTGGGGGCTCTGCAATGAAATTGGGATAAAGAAGGGGGCGACCGGTCCCGTCGATTTTTTAAAACACCTGAAGTCGGTCATCCAGGAATTGGACCCATCGCGGCTGATCGTCTGCGCCATCCATATCAACAACCCGATCTTCGACGTGATCGCGGATCACCCCTGTTTCAACCGCTATGCAGGCTGGTACGCGGGCATCGATACGCTCGAAGCCCAGATGAACGATGGGCCGATGGAAATTGGGAAACGGGCCGGGATCAGCGAATACGGGGCTGGTTCGAACACAACTCAGCATCAGGAAGGAGTTCTGACGCAGAAAAGAGCGACGACGCTCCACTCCGAGGAATGGCAAACGCATGTGCATGAACTCAATTGGGCTGCCATAAAGGACAATCCCCATTTATGGGGCTCGTTTGTTTGGTGCATGTTCGATTTTCCGTCGGCCAGGCGACACGAGGGCGGGTTTGTCGGCATCAACGACAAGGGACTGGTTACCGAAGACAGGAAGACAAAGAAGGACGCTTACTTTTTTTATCAAGCGAACTGGACCAACAAGCCGATGGTCCATATTGCTTCCAGCCGGATGACGCCGCGCCGCCAGACCGTCACTCAAATTGAAGTCTTCTCCAATTGCGACAAGGTTGAACTGAGCGTCAACGGGAACCCGCTCAACCCGGTCGCGCCTGATAGCGTCAAAGTCTTCCGCTGGCCAAGCGTCACGCTGCAGTCGGGCAAGAACGAAATCAAAGCGACCGCTGCCTCCAGCCAGGGAGAAGTCACTGACACGTGCGAATGGGTGGTGGATCCCGCCGCCACCCCGTCCGCTCCCGGCCTGGAGAATACGACCCCGGAACCTGCGCCATAAGCAAAACTGCAAAGCCGAAAAGATCTCGATGATGCCGAAGCGATGAAACAATCCATCAAACTTGCGATTTACCTGGCCACTGCAGCCATTTGTAGCAGCGCGCTCGCCGAGGATACCCTACAGCAGAATTTCCTAGCGCCGCCCCTCAATGCGAAACCAGCCGTATGGTGGTTCTGGGGCGAAACCGTTACCACCGATCACGGTATTACGCAGGATCTGGAGGCGCTGAAGCGGGTGGGATTTGGTGGCGTCGTCATTTACGAGCAGACGTTCGTGGACCGGGATGAGGCGTTGAAAAGTCTTTCGCCGGAATGGCTGGCAAGATTCCGGTTTGCCGCGGCGGAATGCGCGCGGCTGGGCCTGACCCTGGAAGTGAACTGCAGCGATGGATACGTCGCCGGCGGTCCGTGGATCACTCCCGCCTTGGGGATGCAGCGCCTGGTCGCCAGCGAGATGGAAGTCGATGGCGGAAAACCAGCGTCTCTCACGCTGCCGATGCCGCCCATCAAGCTCGGCTACTACGAGGATGTGGCGGTGCTCGCCTTCCCCACGCCGAGCGGCGGCGGCTCGACCGCGATGCCGGAGCCCATCTGTTCGAGCCCCGCCGAGGGGGTCGATCTGAAGCGGCTCTTTAACAGCAACCAATCCGCGCTGCAGGAGCTCAAGCGCCCGGCCGACGGGGGCCCCATATTCATCCAGATGGACTATGGCAAGCCCACCACCGCCCGCAGCATCACTTACTCCACAAAATGTGCCCAGAAGGCGCTCGTGATCGTCTCGCAGGTCCCGACTTCATGGGCAGACAATTCTTACGGCCAAGGCGGGTCCCCGATTGTGCCGATTGGCGAACTCGAGGCAAGTGACGACGGACAGGTTTGGCGCTCCGTCTGTCGATTGCCAGGCACCGGCTATCAGCAAGATCATTGGATTCAGCAAACCGTCTCCTTCCCTGCCGCCAGCGCGCGGTACTTCCGCTTGAAGTTGGATTTTACGACAGACACGCTCAACCTGAGTGGCGTTGCCTTGCGAGGAGAGGCGCGGATCGATCAATGGGAGAAAAAGTCTGCAAACGTGGCCGATTTTTCCTATCCCGATCACACGCCGGTTTATGCAGCCGCCGAATTCATTGATCCGGCGAAGATGATCGACATCAGCAAGAACGTCGACGCCGCGGGCAAGCTGACCTGGACGCCACCGCCGGGGAACTGGACCATCCTTCGGCTGGGCCACACACCCACTGGCGCGGGGACAAAGCACGGTCGTCCCGAGAATCTGGGGCTGGAATGCGACAAACTGAGCGCCGCTGCCACGACCGTTGAGTACTCGCACTATGTGGATGTGCTCCAGCGAGAGGTCCAGCGCGTCCCCGGGGCAAAGCTCCTGGGCATTAACATGGACAGTGCCGAGCATGGTTCGCAGAACTGGACCCCTGATTTCGAGGCGCAATTTGCCAAGCGGCGCGGCTACTCGATGCACCAATATCTTCCGGCCATGATGGGTTACATCGTTGGCAGTCCAGCCCAGTCGGATCAGTTCCTCTTCGATGTCCGGCGAACCATCGCCGATACGATGAGCGATGAATATTTCGGCACGTTCCAAAAACTCGCTCACGAGCATGGGCTGACGTTCATGGCGCAGGCGCCGGGCATCGCCACCTGCGTGCCCGGTGACAACATCCAGTCCAAAGGCCGGACCGACATCCCGATGGGCGAGTTTTGGATGGGTCAGCCTGATGGCACGATGGATTGCAAGGAGGCCGCTAGTTCCGCCCATGTTTACGGCTTGCCCATCGCAGCGGCAGAATCCTTCACCGGCAGCAGGCCGAACACGCATCCGGCAATGATGAAGCCATTCGCGGATGCCGCGCTGGCCCTCGGGATCAATCGGTTCGTTGTGCTCGCCGATGTTCATCAGCCATGGGACGATCGGGTGCCCGGCGTTGGGGAAGATAAAAACTTCGTGCCCTATGAGCGGCATAACACCTGGTGGGAGTACAGCGTCCCGCTCTGGAGCACGCTGACCCGTTCTTGTGACATGATGCGCCAGGGTCATCCCGTCGCGGATCTGCTCTACGATCTTGGCAGCGATACGCCGACCAAGATCGCGACCTGGCGCATGCGCCCTGTCCCACCCGCTGGGTACGACTACGATGTTTGCGGTGATGAGGTCGTCATCGATCGCGCCAGCGTCAAGGATGGTCGTATTGAACTGCCAGGCAGCGTGAGCTATCCGCTGCTTGTGCTGGCCAATGGAGACAAGATGACGCTTAGCGCCGCCAGGAAGATCCGGGACCTTGTCAAAGCTGGAGCCGTCGTGCTTGGCGAGATCAAACCGGATGGGTCTCCCTCGCTAGCCGATGGTCCGGCGGGCAGCGACGAAGTCCGTGCCATTGCCGATGAACTCTGGGGCAAGGGTTCACTGACAGGCTCCGGCTCCCACCAGACAGGCGCCGGGAAGATGCTCTGGGGAGTCACTCCCGCGCAAGCGCTCGCCACTCTCGCTACCCCACCGGATTTTGATGTGACCACCAATGACGCTGGTCTTAAGCTGCTTTTTGCCCACCGTTGCACGGATGAGAACGACATCTACTTCGTCGCGAACCATTCGCCAAATCCCGGGAAAATCATGGTCGCGTTTCGCGTTAAAGGCCGCGTGCCTCAGCGATGGGATCCCAGCACCGGAGCCATTTCGGCCATCGGCAACTTCCGTGCAAAAGAGGATCGCACGGAAGTCCCCCTCGCTCTCGAGCCATACGCGTCCACGTTCGTGGTGTTCCGCGCTCAACCCGCGCAACTTCCCGCTGCCGAAAACGAACTGGTCGAAAACATGCCCTCGCAGTTGGAGTTGAGCGGCCCATGGGATGTTCGCTTCACGCCCGGATGGGGAGCGCCAGAGCAAGTCACGTTTCCGAAGTTAGAATCGTGGACCCAGTCGAGTGATCCAGGTATTCGCAACTATTCAGGAACTGCCAGCTATACGAAGAGCTTCGACTTCCCCGGCGTCCCCGCTGGCGAGCGCATCGTGCTGGACCTTGGGCAAGTGGATGTGATCGCATCGGTCAGGCTCAATGACAAAGATCTCGGCACCGCATGGAAGCCTCCGTATGCCCTCGATATCACTTCGGCGCTGGTTCCTGGGACGAACAGACTTGAAGTTCGTGTGGCAAATCTCTGGGCCAATCGTCTCATCGCCGACGCTGGTCTGCCTGAAGCGGAGCGCAAAACATGGACATCGGGGACCTTCTATAAATCTACCGATCCGCGGCTGCCTTCAGGATTGCTTGGCCCCGTGCGCCTTCTCCGCACCCGGTGAGATGAACCTGAAGCAGGGTTGCTACAGAGCGCTAGTAATAGCGACCGCATTGGCTGCGGGAATGCTTGGAACAAATTCAAACGGGCTCGCAGCGCCGGTTCATCTTGTCGAACAGCCGCCCGAGACAATTACAACCATAGGACCTGGATTGTTCCTCGTTGACTTCGGCCGCGTTGCTTTCGGTAATCTTCAACTGGACGCTCCTCCTGGTGCCTCAGGGAGAATCACGGTGCGCTTTGGGGAAGCTATGGTCAATGGCGGGGTCAACCGTAAACCTCCCGGCAGTGTCCGTTACTCAGAAGTCGAACTGGCGCTCGATTCTGCCCAGCCCCTCATCGTTGCCCCCGCGGCCGACAAGCGCAATACAACTCAGCCTGGTGCCGTGCTGACACCCGCGGCCTGGGGAGTGGTGACGCCCTTTCGTTGGGTGGAAATCGAGGGCTGGCCGGGAGATTTGCATCCCGACCAATTGCGACGGCGAGCAGCCTTCGCCAGCACGTGGAATGATAACGCAGCCGCGTTTCATTCCTCCGACGAAATGCTCAACCGCATCTGGGAATTGTGCCGCTATTCCATCAAGGCCACGACTTTTGCCGGCGTTTATGTGGATGGCGACCGGGAGCGAACTTCCTATGAGGCGGACGCCTTCTTCAGCCAACTCGGCCAATATTACACCGATGGCGACGTGCAAATGGCGCGTGATACATTTGATCGACTGATGGCTCGGCCCACGTGGCCCACGGAATGGGCTTCGCACATGATCTTCATGGCACACGCGGACTGGCTGCAAACCGGCGACAGCAACTGGCTGGAATCGCATTACGCCGGGTTGAGAACCAAACTAGATCTCACGGATATGAGGGCTGACGGTTTGATCGTCAGTTCTCAGGCAAAAATGAAGCGCGGCGACCTCGTGGACTGGCCTCCGGGTGAACGGGACGGTTATGTTTTCACGCCGGTAAATACCGTGGTAAACGCTTTTCATCTGCGCGCCTTGGCCGAAATGGCCGAGATGGCCCGTGTCCTGCATCAAGATGCCGACGCCGTTCACTATGCAGGGCTCGAAGCTTCCGCCCGCGCGGCGTTTCAGGAAAAGCTTTTCAATAAGACGAGTGGTCTTTATCGCGACGGTGAAGGCACGGAACACTGTTCCATTCATGCCAATCTCTTCCCGTTGGCATTTGAGCTTGTCCCCATGGAAAACCGCGCTTATCTCGCCCAATGGCTTGGGGACAAGGGCATGGTCTGCTCCGTCTATCCGGCCCAGTACTTATTGGAAGGACTCTTTGAAAACGGTCAGGCCGCCAAAGCCACTGCTCTGATGACCGCGCCGACCGACCGCAGTTGGAGGCACATGGTGGCAAGCGGCACGACTATAACGTGGGAAGCTTGGGATCAACGGTACAAGCCGAACCAGGACTGGAACCATGCCTGGGGCGCGGCACCGGCCAACTTATTGCCCCGCTACGTGCTGGGTGCCCAACCGCTGACACCAGGCTGGCGTAGAACGATTATTCGCCCGCATCCTGGCTCGTTGCAAAGTGCACAAGGCCGGATCCCGACACCACTTGGTCCGGTCCAGATAATCTGGGATAATGGGAAGACTTTCAAGCTTGCCCTCAGCTTGCCGGTGGGCATGAGTGCTCGAGTGGAACTGCCGGCCAGTAATGAGGCGAAGGAAGTGCTTTGTGCCGGAGAGCCTGCGTCCGCGCACCGCGAGGGTTTATGGTGGATTCTGGATAAGGATGTCACTGGCGTAGCGTCCTTTGAAGTTAGGTAATCCACAGGTGCCATTCAATCGGGTGGCGCGATCTTTCAAGCGAGACTTGCATCGTTTGGAAATCCCGTGGTACCACTTTCCCGTGAAGCGAATCCCCCGCGTGCTAATTGTCTTCCTCGCCTCGGCAGTGGCATTGGGCACCGGAGCACTGCTCAACGGTCAAAGTCCGGCGGATGGTGGGGACCAGACGACACCCCCACGGATTATCGACATCGATTGTGCTGCGGTGAAGGGGCCGCGCTCCATGGTCTACCAACAGTGCGTGGGTGCGGGGCGGGTGGCGGAAGGCTTGCGCGCCGACTGGCAGGCGCAACTCAAAACATGCAAGGACGCCATCGGCTTCCAATATCTGCGCTGCCACGGACTTTTGCACGACGAGCTAGGGGTGTATCGAGAGGACAAGCAGAACAACGCGATCTACAACTGGCAGTACATCGACATGGTCTACGATTATCTGCTTTCGATCCATGTGCGGCCCTTTGTCGAGATCGGATTCATGCCGGACGCTCTCGCCAGCATCAAACTCAACGACCAAAATCCGCCGAAGGGGCGGCGGGTCTCCGTGTTCTGGTGGAAAGCCAACGTCACGCCACCCGTGTCATATGATAAATGGGATGCGTTGATCAAAGCGCTGGTGACGCATTGGACGGAGCGTTACGGCGCGAACGCGGTCGCGCAGTGGTACTTCGAGATCTGGAACGAGCCGAACCATCCCTCTTTTTTTTCGCCCGTGAATGAAGCAACGCGGCGCGATGAATATTTCGAGCTTTACGCCCACACCGCAAAGGCGGTCAAGTCGGTCAACGCGGCCTATCGTGTCGGCGGTCCGGCCGCGACGGGTCCGGTCTGGATACCCGAGCTGATCGCCTATTGCGCCAGCAACCAAGTCCCGCTCGATTTCATCAGTTACCATTCCTATGGGCTGGACAGTCCGCACAACCACGGCGCCGCCGCCGGCAACTTCGGTGGGGGCGGACTCGATGAATCTGGCAATAAGCCGCTCTGGCTAAATAGGAACCTGCATGCCATGGCGAAAAACGCCTTGGGCTCCAAGCCAGAAATCGCGAGATCGAGCATGCCGAATCTACCGGTGCACATCACGGAGTGGAGCTCGTCCTACTCCAATCACGATCCGATCCACGATACTTATTTCGAGGCGCCTTATATGCTGGAGCAGCTCAAGCAGACGGAATCGGTTGCGTCCATGTCGTACTGGACCTTCACCGACATCTTTGAAGAAAGCGGCCCGGCCGCCACGCCGTTTGAAGGCGGCTTCGGACTGATCAATATGGAGGGTATCAAGAAGCCGGCCTTCTTCGCGTATTCCTTTCTCAATCAACTGGGCGATAAGGAATTAATCGACCAGGACGATCGTTCGTGGGCAGCCCGTGATGAAGCAGGCGGCGTCCAGGCGCTCTTTTGGGACCTGACCGATTTGCGCGACAACGACCCCGGGGATGACTGGGATGTGTTTCGGCGCGTGCTCGTGCCCAAGCCGAAAGGACTGGTGACGCTCAAACTGCGGGACCTCAAGCCGGGCTCGTATCACCTCTCCATCTCCCGGGTCGGTTATGAAAGGAACGATGCCTATTCCGCTTATTTGAAGATGGGGCTTCCCAGTCAGGTCAGCCCCGCGCAAGTTGCCGCCCTTAAAGCCCAAGCAACCGGAGCACCTGACGAAGAACGGGAAATTTCTGTTGATGGTACTGGTACATGGCAAGCCAATTTCCCCCTTCGCGAAGACGATGTGATTTTGGTGAAGCTGAGCCCAAGTGGCGGGCCAATTGATCGAGGCCGCGGCCCAACGTAGTCCTTGGGTTGAATCCCTGCACCACCCGCGCGACTGTCTCGTGCTGAGATGATCGCTCCAATTACCTCTATGAAACTACCCTCCCTCGCTTCCCGGATCCGCCCAGCGCTAAGCGTTTTGGTCGCCTGCTTTTTGCTCAGTCCTGCCAATGCCGACGTGCGGCTGCCCGGCGTTTTCGGCGACCACATGGTCCTACAACAGGAGGCTACGCTTCCTATTTGGGGCTGGGCCAATCCACAGGAAAAGGTGACTGTCACCTTCGGCAACAAAAAGGCGGACACGGTGGCCGGACCGGACGGCAAGTGGCGGGTCAATCTTCCCGCATTTCCGGCGGGAACGCCCGCCGGCATGCTGAGGGTTGCCGGGACGAACACGATCACGCTCAACGACGTGCTCGTGGGCGAGGTCTGGCTCTGCTCCGGCCAATCGAACATGGAACTGCCGCTGACCAAGACGGACGATGCCGCCGGGGCCGCGGCGCAGGCGAACGACGGTCAGCTTCGCCTCTGCCTGGTACCGTCGAACCTGGCGCTGGCGCCGCGCGACGACATCTTGCCAACGACGCCAGCAGCGGACATCTGGGAGGTTTGCACCCCGGAGACGGTCGCCAAATTCAGTGCCGCGGGCTATTATTTTGGCAAGAACCTGCGTGCTGCGCTCAAGCGGCCGATCGGCCTGATCGAGGACGCGTGGGGCGGCACCGCCGCGCAAGTCTGGACCGATCCGGCGACCCTGCAATCCGCTCCGGTTTTCCATCACTACGTGGAGGAGCAGCAAAAGTTCGCGGCGAAGTATCCCGGCGGGGACGCTGATTTCGCCGCGCAGATAGCAGCGCAAACACAGCCCGGGCAAAAGCCCGGAGCCTCGCTGGTGAAAAGAGGCTACGGACCCACGATCCCGAGCAGCCTTTTCGACGCGATGATCAACCCCGTCATCCCCTTCGCGATCAAGGGCGTGATCTGGTACCAGGGCGAGGACAACGCCTCGCCGGCGTCGGCCCTGGAATACGCCAGGTTGTTTCCGGCGATGATCACCGGCTGGCGGACGCTCTGGAAAGAGGGCGATTTTCCGTTTCTTTACGTCCAGCTCGCGAACCTGGCGCAACGCTACAACGACAACTGGCCCCTCGTGCGGGAGGCGCAGTTCAAGACGCTTTCCCTGCCCAATACCGGCATGGCTGTGACAGTCGACATCGGAACGCCCTATTATATCCATCCGCCCGACAAGGCGGACGTGGGCCTGCGCCTGTCGCTGCTGGCGCGGCACATCGCGTATGGAGAAAACGTCGTGTGCTCCGGGCCGCTCTACGCCTCGATGAAGGTGGAAGGCGCCAACATCCGCATTAGCTTTCGGCCGGACACCATCGGCGGCGGACTGGTGATCGGCAGCTCGCCGTGGAAAGACCCGAAGGCGAAGATCATCCTGTCCACCACGGAGTTGCAGGGCTTCCTGCTCGCGGGCGACGACCGGAAGTGGGTCGACGCGCAGGCCACAATTGATGGAAACACCGTGTTGGTTTCGAGCGCACAGGCGCCGAACCCGACGGCCGTACGCTACGCGTGGGCGCAGAGTCCGCTGGCCAATCTCTATAACAAGAACGGCCTTCCGGCCTCGCCATTCCGCACCGACCAGTGGAATCCCAAGAGTTCTAGTGATCCGGCAAAGTAGCCAGCCTGCTCTCCACTCGCATGGCCACACTAGCAACCACAGGTGGTCTCCTGGCGACCCTTTTCGCATCCCTCCTGCCCGCGTTTAGCCAGGATGCTTTGCCGACTTCGACTCCCGCAGAAACCTTCAAGGATGGCACCGTTGTGGTGGAGACAGGACGAAGCGAGAAGGGTCCCTGGAAACCCTACAACACGCGCCTCCTCGAGTTGCTCGATGGCTATACCCAGCAGAAGCCCGTCGCCCTGGATTCGTATGGCGGAAGGGCGGACCAAAAGGGAGACAGGGCCACGGGCTTTTTTTATGAGGAGAAAATTGGGAATCGCTGGTGGTTGATAGATCCTGCTGGAAATCGGTATTTCAATATTGCACTCAACGCGGTCGGACCCGGCTCATCACCGGAGGAGAAAAGCGCTTTCCGGGAAAAATTTGGCACCGAGGACCGTTGGAAGCAATCGACGGCGGACTTTCTCTGGAATGATGGATTTTCCTGCCTCGGAAATTGGAGTGATTGGAAGCTGTTTTTGTCGGTTAGCAAGCCCTTGAATTACGTGCTGATCGAAAACTTCATGGCTGGTTTTGCCACGAAAGTTGGGATAACGCTCCCCGCGGCAGGCCACACGGGTTATGTGCGTGAATGCTTCCCGGTATTTCATCCGGATTTCCCTGCCTACTGCGACAGTTTCGCGCAGAATCTTCTCGCCACGGCCAAAGACCCGCATCTGCTGGGCATTTATTCGGACAACGAACTGCAGACTCCAGCCGATATGCTCGACCGAAGTCTTGGCCTGGATGAAAAGAATCCCAATCTGAAGCCCGGCCATGATGCAGCCGTGGCCTGGCTTGCCGCCCGGGGACGTGACCCCAAACAGATCACAAATGAAGACAGGTCAGAGTTTATCGCCTATGTCTTCGACACCTATTACAAAATCGTCTCCGGGGCGATCCGCAAATATGATCCGAATCATCTTTTCCTCGGCGAGCGATTGATGTCAGAGGGCCATGCCTATGATAGCCAGCCGCTGTGGAAGGTGATGGGGAAATATGTGGATGTCATCTCGGTCAATTATTACCATGTCTGGGGTCCCGACCCCGCCGTGATTAGCCGCTGGGTAGAATGGTCGCAAAAACCGATCATGCTCACCGAATGGTACGCCAAGGCGGTGGATGTCCCAGGCCTGGCCAATACGGGCGGTGCTGGCTGGATCGTCAAGACGCAGGAGGATCGTGGCAAGTATTACCAGCACTTTATGCTCGACTGTTACGAGTCCGGTAACATCGTCGGCGCCCATTATTTCAAGTATCAGGACGATTCGGCGGATTCGGTCCGACTCGATTCCACCGGCGGGGCCAACAAGGGAATCGTGAATTCACAATACGTGCCTTATGATCCGCTGGTGGAACGGGCACGGGCTGTGAACCTCCAGGTTTATTCCCTGATCGACTTTTTCGACAAGAGAAGATAGTCGTCTCGGGTCATAGGCTGGTGCCCAGGCGCGGCAGGAAAGTAATCAGCCAGGCGTGGACGCATATATGCCGGCAACCGCCCCGACCACTTTGATAGCGTGGGCGTGGAAGCTGGCGCCGTGATCCGTCGGGGCCAATCCGTTCAGACGAGCCGGAAAAACGAAAATTTCGCGTAATGCTCGTCAGTGTAATACGTCTCCAGGATTCGTTTACTGGCGGTGTGGACCTCGAAAACCACCCGGTAGCTGCCTTTCGGACGAGGATCTCCAGGTCGCGCCGCACCGAGCTGGCACTCGATATAGGTTGATCCATCCGGCAGCCCGGGCAGCGGAGGACCGTCGCCAATCCCGCCGCTTTGATTTCGGAATACCACCTGGCGGACATTGGTAAAAAGCGTCTGCTTGGCGCGGATGATCTCTTCGCGAATCTCCTGAGGCAAGGATTGCGTGGCTTTGATTGGTATGCGCGATTTGTGTATTCTGCCGCTCATAACTTTCTGGCGTACCATTTGCGTGGACGGCCGGTTTTCCTGCCGCCACGGTCTTTTGTCGGACGGCTCCAAAATCAGCGACCTCCGCCGGAGAGGTCAAGGTTGGAGTTGCGAAAAGCGTCAGTTTGCGCGGGAAAAGTCTTGGAATTTAGCGTGGCTACTATAAAAAGGTTCGTTGCCGCTGACGGGCCCCGACGTTGGCAGCAACCGGTCCAGCTTCCCCCCATGGATAGAAATGAGCCTAGCCGTCGGCGCTCGAGCGGAGCACGAGTCCAGACCGCGCTGTATCCGCTCACCAGCGGCGATGGACTGATCTGCCGATACTTAAGAAGCTGTGTCACGCTGCTGGTTCTCTTGAGCCTGACTGGTATGGCGCTGCCGTGGCCGGCCGCCGCCAACCTCCCCGGCGGTGGCACCGGCACGGGCCCGAATGTCACCGTGACGGATAACGGCGACGGTACTGTCACCATGGCCAATGGCATTGTCTCCATAGTCATCGTCAAGGCCACCTCCCGGCTCAATTCGATCTTGTACACCTACAATAATGGGACGCCTAAAACCACTCAGATGCTACTGGGCGCCGGCGAGTATTATTATGGCGGCTTCATGCTGGGCGATCAGACTTACGTCTATTCCCTGGCCACGGATCCGGCCAGCAACGGCGGTGAGTATGCTGACATCGCCCTGCTAAGCAGCACGGCTACCGCCGGCGTGATGGAGACGCATTTCTCCATGCTGCGCGGGTCCCAAGGCTTTTATTCCACGGCCATCATGACCCATCGCAGCCAGGATGCGGCTTTTGGTGTGACGGCTTGGGGCGTGGTCACCCGGGTGCCGGCGAAATTCAACTGGCTGAGCGCGGATCCGGCCCGCAATTTCCTGCTGGGCGTTCAAACCACCACCGGCGTCAAGACGCCCAACTCGCCGCATGAGATCACCATCAACCTCGATGGGTCTCAGGCGGGTGAATACCAGGATAAATTCTTTTACGCGCAGGATCATATCGATCAGAAAGCGTGGGGCTGGAGCAGCGTCGGCGCCGGCGGATCGAATGCCGGCATGTGGATCATGACGCAATTTGACTTTAGCGACGGCGGTCCGCTGAAGCGGGACGTGGGGACCTATGCCTACAACGTTTTAAACAACTCCATCCTGACGGGGGAACTTGGCATGGGTTCAGACGGCAATTTGGCCGCCGGTGAGCTTTGGACAAAAACCTGCGGACCGTGGTTCATTTACGTGAACAATGTTTCCGACACGATCACCGATGCGACCCAGGCGTCGCAGGCGCTTTTTAGTGACGCGGTGGCGCAAGCCGCGGCGGAAAATGCCGCCTGGCCCTACCCCTGGTTCACCAATCCCAACTATGTGCAGGCCTCCGGGCGCGGGACCGTTACGGGCACCCTCCTCATTAGTGATCCGGGTGGCGCCGCTCCGGCGCTCGCAGGCACCTGGGTCGGCCTGGAAGAGCAGCCGACGACCAGCACTGCCACGTATGACTTTCAGAAGTGGCTCAAGCCTTATCAATTTTGGACGCAAACCGACGCGAACGGTAATTTCAGCCTGCCCAACGTCCTGGCCGGATCCAATTACACCTTGTGGGCTTATGGCCCGGGTGGGGCGGGGACTTTCCTTTCGCAGAACCAAACGGGGGGTAATCCGCCGTTATTGTACACCCTCCCGGCGACGCCATTCGCCGTGAACGTGACAGGCGGCGGGACGACCAACCTAGGCGCCATCACGTGGTCGCCAACGCGCGTCGGATCTACCGTGTTCGAGCTGGGCTTTCCGGATCGCAAGGCGGGTGAATTCCGGCATGGCGAGGATTACTGGACTCCCGACCTCTCGCCGCAACTCGGGTACCCAACCCCGGTGTGGGGAATGCAAATGGAGTTTCCGGTGGATTTTCCGAATGGCCTGACTTACACGGTGGGCGAGAGCCGTTGGGACACCGACTGGAACTACGTGTTGCCGTCCCTGCCCGACCAAACGGGGAAGTACCAGCCCTGCACCGGCACGATCCAGTTCAACCTGGCGGCGACGCCCGCCGCCGGAGCGGAGGCTTCCATCTATCTGGGCTGTGCAGGGGATGACGGCGGCAACGTCATCATCAGCGTCAATGGCGCGAACCTCGGCACCGCCAGCGGCGTGACGGCCACGCCGAACGCCATCGGAGCCAAGGGCTTCAACCCCGCCTACGGCGACGATAGCAGCATCCATTGCAGCGACCATGGCCCGTTCTCGGACGAGCGCATCACGTTCCCGGGCAGCCTGCTGCACGCAGGGCAAAACACGCTGACGATCGACATGAACGCCACGGGGTTGACCGCCTACTTGATGGTCGACTATCTCCGGCTGGAGCTAACCGGCTATGTGCCACCCGCGCCTGCGAGCGTGACCGTTTACGCTGGCAACAACTCGAACCTGGTGACCTGGCCGGTCGCGCCGGGGGCCACCGGCTACAACATCCTGCGTTCGACGGTCTCCGGCAGCGGGTATGTCTCCCTGCCGGGCGAGCAGCTGGCACCTGTCAGCGGGAGCGACACCAGCATCGCGACTTATACAGACACCACGGCGATCAACGGGACGTCCTACTATTACGTGGTGCAATCCTATAACCCGACGGGAACCAGCGCCGTTTCACCCGAGAGCGCGGTCGCGCTGCCGTCGGCGGGCTTCGCCGCGAGCGCGCCACCGGCACCCACGGGTTTAACCGTTACCAGTTCCGGGCATCACAGCGTCGCCTTAAGCTGGGACGCCGCGCCCGGAGCGGACTATTACAGCGTTTCGCGCGCGACGCTATATAGCAATGGTAACGGAGGCGCCAACACGTTGCGCACGATCGTGCTTAACGACGCCACCGCGGCGACGACTTTCACCGATACAACGCCGACGGATGGAAAGACCTACGGTTATGCGGTGCAGGCCATCAGCGCGGCGGGCGCGAGCGGCCCTTCGGCGGCGGTCATGGCCGAGCCGTTGCCGCCGCCGCCCGCCGCGGCGCCCGGCGGACTCACCGGCACGGCCCTGAGCGGAAACACGAGTGTCTCTCTAAGTTGGTCGCCGGTGCCGGGCGCCACCGGCTACGTCATCTACCGTTCCACCCAGTACGGCGGCCCGTTCACCTTTCCAGCCAACTTTGTCACGGCGCTGTTGGAGACCTCCTATGCAGACGCGGGTCTGGCGACGAACCACACCTATTATTATCAGGTGACGGCGGTCAATGTCGGTGGCATCTCGGCGCCGGCCAGTACCGCCGTCTCGGCCGGGACGCCCAGCGTACCCGCCATCACGAGCGCGCTCTCCGCCAGCGCCCAGGCCGGCCAGCCTTTCACTTACCAGATCACCGGGACCAACGCGCCCACTAGCTTCGGCGCCAGCGGCTTACCGGCTGGTTTGAGCGTGAACGCCGCCACCGGCTTAATCTCGGGTATGGCCACGCAGGCGGGCACTGCCACGGTGAGTTTGACCGCCACCAATGCGGGCGGCACGGGAGGAGCCTCGTTGACGCTCGTGGTGACGCCGGCCGCGGTTCTCGCCCCGGTCATCACCAGTGCAACCAATGCGTTGGCGCAGATCAATGAGCCTTTTACCTATCAGATCACCGCGACGAACAGTCCCGCCAGTTTTGGAGCCAACGGCTTGCCGGCTGGCTTGAGTGTTAACGCCACCGGTCTCATCTCCGGCGCGGCCACGCAGACCGGCAGCTTCCCGGTCGGCCTCACCGCCACCAACTCCGGCGGCACTGGCACGGCGACATTGCTCCTGACGGTTTCCCTCGCCCCAGTGCAACCGCCGGTCATCACGAGCGCGGCCAGCGCGGACGTGCAGACCGGTACTTTCTTTAGCTATCAAATCACCGCCAGCAATGCGCCGACCCGATTTACGGCTGGCCTTTTACCGGTCGGCTTGACTGTTAATGGCAGCACCGGTCTGATCTCGGGCGTCACGGCGGCGGTCGGCACTTATACCGTGCCTTTGGGGGCGACCAACGCGGGCGGCACCGGTACGGCAACGTTGACGCTGGCCGTTTCCGCGGCGCCGGCGGTTGTCCCGGTGATCACCAGCGCGGCCAGTGCGACTACCCAGGTCGGGGTGGGCTTCAACTACCACATCACCGCCAGTAATTCGCCCGTTTCCTTTACGGCCAGCGGATTGCCGGCGGGGCTAAGCGTGAACGCCAGCACCGGTCTGATCGCGGGCACGCCCGCAGCCGCTGGCACGTACGCCATCGTTCTCAGTGCCACGAATGGGAGCGGCACGGGCACGGCTGCGCTGGCCTTAACGGTTTCGCCCGCTCCGATCATCGCGCCGGTCATTACGAGCGCGCCCACGGCCGGCGCGCAGGAGGGACAATCCTTTAGCTTTCAGGTGACCGCCAGCAATGCGCCGGCCAGCTACAATGCGAGCGGTCTGCCGCAGGGGCTAACCATTAACCCCGCGAACGGTCTGATCTCCGGCACACCGACCCAGGTCGGGACCTTTAGCGTTGGCTTGAGTGCTGTTAATAGCGCGGGCACTGGTAACGGGACGCTAAACCTGACTGTCCTGGCGGGTTTACCGGTGGCAACGCTGACCGCCACGCCGCCGACTTCGGTAGTCACGGGCAGCGGCGACGTGGGTTTATTGACTGTAACCTTGTCCTCGCCGCAGGCGAGCGACGTCACGGTGCGCTATACGATCAAGGGCACCGCCGTTAACGGGACGGATTACGTGTTACTCAGCGGGCACAAGAAGATCAAAGCGGGCCGCACCAGTAAGTCGATCAAGGTGATCCCGACGGGAGACCTGGGCGGTGCCAGCAAGAAAACAGTCAAACTGACCTTGCAACCCGGCGACGGGTATATGGTGACGGACCTCACGCCGGTCAAGATCAAGCTGCTGGCTCCAGGACAGTAGCTTGCGCACTGGGCTAGCTTTACGACCAGCCGCCCTTAACGTCCCATCCAGCCGCCATCGACGGTCAGGATTGACCCAGTGACGTAGTCCGAGGCGCTGGAAGCCAAAAAGACCGTCGCGCCTTTGAAATCTTCCGGGACGCCCCATCGGCCTGACGGGATGCGGCTCAGAATGGCCTGGGACCGGCCGGCGTCCGCGCGCAGGGCTTCCGTATTATCCGTCGCAATGTAGCCGGGCGCGATCGCGTTGACGCAGACGCCCTGGCCGGCCCATTCGTTGGAGAGTGCCTTGGTGAGCTGGGCGATGCCCCCTTTGCTCGCGGCGTAACCGGGTACCGTGATGCCGCCCTGAAAAGAAAGCAGCGAGGCGGTGAAGATGATCTTGCCTGAACCGCGTGCCAACATGTCGCGGCCGAATTCACGCGCCAGAATAAAAGGGGCGCGGAGATTGACATTAATTACCTCGTCCCAGTTTTCGTCGCTGTGGGCGGATGCCGGCTGACGCTTGATGGTGCCGGCATTACAAACCAGGATATCGATGACGGGGTGCCTGGTCTTTACTTCCGCGATAAACGCCGCCAGCGACTCCTTCTCGGAAAAATCAGAGCGGAAGGAGTAAAAGTTTCTGCCCAGGGCGGCGACATACCGCCCGATCTCGCTGCCGGTGGCTTCCAAATTGGCGCTGACGCCAATGATGTCGGCTCCCGCTTCCGCGAGAGCGGCTGCCATGGCCGCGCCGATTCCGCGCCGGCAGCCTGTCACCAGGGCAACCCTACCTTCCAGATTGAATTGATCGAGGACCATGTTTGTTTAAGGAGCTTCAGGCCTGCCGCGCGATATAAACGGTGCTGGCTGATTCGCACTCGAGTAGCGGATTAAAGAAGGAAACGACGTGCGCTTCCGCCGTGGCAAAGACCTCCCGCAGAGCCCCCAGGAACGGCGCCTCGGGCGGGTCGTCGGACCAAAGAGCGAAGACCGCTTGCGGCTGCAAATGCTTGGCCAGACCCCGCAGCCCGGCCGGCTCATAGAATGCGCCGTGGCTGGGCTGCAGCAGGTGGCGCGGCGAGTGGTCGATATCGAGCAGGATCGCATGGAACTTCCGCCCGGGAGCAGCCGGATCGAAACCCGCCTCGGACGCGGCCAGCGCGAAAAAGTCGGCGGGAACGAAGCGGCAGCGCTGATCGCCCGTTAACACCGGTCCGAGTGGCACCAAGCCGCGCTCATGCCATTCGATCACGGCGGCGAGCGCCTCCACCACTAGCAGCGAACGCACGGCCGGCTTTTGCAAAGCCGCCGCGGCGGTGTAGCCGAGGCCAAGCCCTCCGACCACGACATCCCATTCCGGGGCCGGCAGCCGGGCCAACCCGAGATCGGCCAGGGCGACCTCGACCTCGTGGAAGAGGCTGGACATCAGGAAGGCGTCACCCAACTTGACCTCAAAGATCTCCAGGCCATCGAGCGCGCTCAGGCGCCGCCGGCGGAGAGTCAACTCGCCCAGCGGTGTCTCGCGATAATCGAGCTCAGCAAAATTGGCACTCACCGGAGATCAATGGCCTGGATAGGAGATGCGCCAGACCGTGCCGTTGCCGTCCTCGGTCATGAGCAGGGCGCCGTCGTGGGCGACGGTCACGCCGACAGGCCGGCCCCAGACGCTACGCTGGTCGATCACAAAACCGGTCAGGAAATCATCGTACTCGCCGGTGGCGACGCCGTTCTTGAGGCGCACGCGCACGAGCTTGTAGCCGGTGCGCGTGCTCCGGTTCCAGGAGCCATGAAACGCCGCAAAGGCATCGCCGCGATACTCGGCCGGGAAGGCGGACACGCCTTTCGTGGCGGTATAAAACGTCATCTCCAGCGAGGCTGAGTGCGCCTGGAGCAAAACATCCGGCACAATGGCCTGCCCGGCCAAATCCGGGCGCTCGCCCGCATGCCGGGGGTCTTCGTGGTTGCCGAGATAATACCAAGGCCAGCCGTAGTAGCCGCCGTCCTTGACGCTAGTGATGTAGTCCGGGACCAGATCGTCGCCCAGCCCGTCGCGTTCGTTGGTCGAAGTCCAAACTGCGCCCGTCTCCGGGTTAACCGCCAAGCCGACACCGTTGCGGATGCCGGTAGCGAAGGTATGGGGCGGCACGTGGCCCTCGGGATCCGTCACGAGAATATCGGCGCGGTTCGTTTCGCCGTCCCAGGCCGCGCCGCGTCCGTGTTCCGCTTCCCAGGCGTGGGCGTCTTCGAGGCTTTTCTTGCTCATGCCATCGGCCACATTCGACCCGGAGCCGACCGAGATGAACATGCGCTTGTTATCCAACGAGAAGACGACGTCGCGCGTGCTGTGGCCGCCCCGGCCGTCGGCCAGGTGCGGTACGATCACTTCAGCCGGACCCGTCGCCTGCAGATCGCCAGTGTGATAAGGAAAGCGAACCACCGAGTTGTTATTCGCCACGTAAACCCAGTGCGGATCATCCCCCGCCGGATAAAAGGCGATCCCGAAAGGCCGGTTCAGGCCGGTGGCGAAGATTTGATTATCCGAAGGAGCGTCTGCTCCATCGGCGGCGCGCAAGACCCGGATACGATCTGCCGACGTCTCCGCGATGAAGATGTCGCCGTTGGGCGCCACGCGCAGCAAGCGCGGATTTGACAGGCCGGCGACAAACTGCCGGACGACGAATCCTGGCGGAACGGACAGAGCGGCATCGGCCGGCGGCTTGACCACGTGCGGACCATTGCCCGAAGAAGTCGTACTGAAGGGTGGCGGCAAATCCTCTACTTTGAGGTGATGTTTGACGCCCGGGGCGGCATGCTGCCAATCGCCGGCGGTACTTGCGGTGCCGGCGTGGGTGGGTGCGGGCGGACGTACCGTGCTGGCGGCGACTTGGGCGGGGAACTTCAGAGTAGCCAGATAGGCGATCAGATCGAGGCGCTCGGACCCTTTCGGGACGGCGACCGGCATCGTGGTGCCGGGAACAGCAGCGGCAGGATCGGTGAGAAAGCGGTCCAGGGTGGAGGCATTCCAGGTGAGTCCGGACTCCGCCAGCACTTTCGTGTAGTTGAAGTTGGCGCCGGCACCGGCTTTCTGACCGAGGATGCCAACGAGGCTGGGTCCTTGCCGGGTGATGACTGCGTTATCGGGTCCCAAGGCGTCGGCGTGACAGATTGAGCAGCTTTGTTGAAAAAGAACTTTTCCTTGGCTCGGGTCGCCGGTCTGGGCAACTTGGGCCGCGAGCGGTCCTGCCATGGTAAAGGAGGCCAGGAGGAGGGCGCTGGCGATCAGCGCGGGTGCGAAGGGTTGCATAAGGGAAGAAACGGCGCGCCGGCAAAAGTTGAAGGGGAGACCAGGTCAGCGAGGCCGGTGAACCCTGGCCGAGAAGTCCCGCCCGGGCAAGTCCGAACGACCCGGTCCGACGACGACCTTCGACGCGCCCCACGGCGCCGAATTTTCATGCCAGTAGACGGACCGCTCAAGCCGTGAGACGATCCTCGCCACCCATGCGCGCCCTCCCGGCTTTCCGGACTCTCCACCGCCTCTGCGTTGCCGTCCTCGCTTGTTATCTCCTGGCCGGTTGCCGTTCGGACTTCCACCTCCTGCTCTTCAACAACACGGACGATCCGATTGTCGTCAGCCAGCGTGCGCAGGATCCGACACCGCTGCGCGTTCAGGCGGGAGTCACGGGTGACATCACGGGGGCCTCAACGGATGAATTCAGCATCGAACGCAATGGGACCGTAAAGCACTACCTGCTGCCGGTTGCATTTACGTTTCCGTCAGGATTAACAGCCGGCTACGAACGCCGCGTGCATAATGTCGGCAAGACGTTTTACTTCCAACTCGGTGCCGATGATCGCATCTATATCCTGCGGCAACACGAGCCCTTGGAGGCATCGGCCCACTCGGCGCAACCTCCCGGTTTTCCGCTCGTGCCGCATTAGCGCCGCCAGGAGTAAATCCGATGCGTAAACACGGTTCCGTCCCGATCTCGACAACAAAGCGTGCCCCATTACACCAAGACCACACCTTCGGACCTGGCTGCATCCTGCAATGCTCCGTCTAAACTCGCCAGGCGAGCCCCTTCGTCGAGTGCCAAGGCCAAGTACAGGGCATCGTAAAATGATAGACTTCGCCGCCGCGCCAGTTCATGGATGCGCGGCAGCGTGGATGGAACGACAAAATCCCGAAAGCTAATCGGCAAGACGGAAAATCTACGATGGGAGAAAGCGGCTTCGGCTGTAGTGAGGCGGTTCTGCCGAAGTGCCTTGAGGATACCATTGCCAAATTCCAGCAGGCAAAGCGATGGTGCGATCAGTTTTTCGCCCGAGGAATGCTGACGCATAACGAGTTGAGCATAGTCATCCGCCTCATCAGGGAGGAAGAGGGGCAGCAGCGCCGAGTTGTCGACCACCACGAGGCCACCCTTCAATCCAGGCCCTCCCGTACGTACTCGCTCCAGGTTTCCCCAGCTTTTAAAATGGGACCACGCCGGGAGATGCTGGCGCGAAACCGGTGTAACTCATCCAAGAGGGCGTCCAGCTCGTCAGAAGTCATCTTCGGTTTCTCGACGGGACAAAGCATGGCCGCAGGTTTCCCCCGTACCGTTACCACGAATCGTTCACCTCCCTCCGTCACACGCCGAAGAAGATCACTTAGATGGGTTTTTGCTTCGAAGGCTCCGATAGTTTGCATAGCGTACTAGTTGGACAACTAGTTTAACAGCGTTTTCAGGATCCTCCAGTTATTCCTTGCCGCCGGTCGGAAAGGCTCCCTACTCGAGCTTCAACACTGACAGCCGTCCGCGCTTCTTGACGTTGTAGGTCCAAGCTTGCGAGGGCGTTGATTCTGAGCGCCCCGTGGGTCGGAGGAATGGGTGGCTCCCAACCGTCGGCGGCGACCCTGGCCACGGGAACCGGAGCTGTCCGGCATCCTAGACTGAGTTCCCGCAACAGCGTCCAAATGCCGACCCACCACGGCGATGGGTTGGGGGATGGAACCGGCGGGTCTGCGCGAGGTGCTGGGGCGGGTCCGCACCGACTACGCCGGCAACCTGCCGCAGTACGTCTCAGAGAACGGCGCCTCGTTCCGGGACTACCTCAATCCGGCTGGCGAATGCCGCGACCCGGAGCGCGTCGACTTTCTCGAAGCCCATCTGCGGGAGGCGCACCGTGCCATGCTGGACGGTGCGCCCCTGCAGGGGCTATTTTGTCTGGTCGCCGCTCGACAACTTCGAATAGGAAGCGTCTATCGCGAACGTTTCGGTCTCATTTACGTGGACCACCCCACGCAGCGGCGGATGCCGAAGACTTCGTTCAAATGGTATCGCGACGTAATTCAGCGGGGCGGATTGCCCGCTTAGAACTTGAGCTTCGCGCCGAGGTAAACGTTCGAATAGAAGCGGTCACCGTCGCGATTGGCATTGCCGATGCCGGTCAACCCCTGATGCTGGGGCTTGGTGTCATAGCCATAGCCGCTTTCCAGCGTCACGTCGAGGTTATGGGCCACCTTGACGTCATAACCTAACTCGGCTTCGGCAGTGCCCACCCAACTGCTGTTATACAAGGTTTCCCGGCCGGTGCTGACGATGGTGCCGTTTTTGGCGAAGAAATCCGCGTTCTGGGCATCGAGATACTTGCCCCCGCCCGAGACGCTGAAGTAAGGCGAGATGCACTTCGGCGCGTGGATGAAGTCCAAAATGGTGCGCGGCAGATGAATCTTGGCGCCCGCAATGCCGGAATAAGCCTGATACTGGCCGATGTTGGCGTACAGATTGTACGTGCCGCCCGCCGGGCCAAAGGCTCCGGTGGGATCGCCGACGCGGCCGACGCGGCGAGTATCCTGACCGCCGGAGTGGCTGTAGGTGAACCCGGTGAAAATGCTGACGTAAGGCAGGATGTTATAGCCCACCTCCGCGCGGCCGTTGACGGTGCCGACATCGTGCGTGGACGAGAAATCGCGCGATTGGATGCGGCCCGGCAGGGGAACGGCGGCGGTGCCGAAGTTGGCGCCGCTATCATTGAGGAACTTGGTCGCGTGGATGTCGAACTCGCCGCCGGCGGAGAGATCGAACCAGAACTTCGGCTCGGTGGGCGCGGCTTGCTGGATGGCGTTCTTGTCCTTGGAGTCGGTGGTCGCCATTTCCGTGCCGGCGTGAGCGCAGAGGCTGGTGCCGAGCAGAGCGGCCAGGACGAGGGAACCCGGCTTGGCGGAGCGGAGGATCGAAGCAGTGAGTGTAGGTAGCATTGGGGTTTTTTTTTAGGTTCGAAGCGCCGTGGGGGCAGCGATCAGGTTAGATGGCTAATCGCCGACTTCAGGCGGGATGGTCGTAGCAAAATGGTCAAAAGTCCAGTGGGAGACCTTTATTCGGGTCATAAAGCCGGGGCCTCCTTGCCGTTGCGCATCCGCCTGCTTGCGGCTAAGAAATCAGATGATCTCTCTGCCTTCCACGCGTCGCCACCTTCTGTATTGCGTGCTCGCCGGGACGGTTGCGCTGGCATCTTCCGCCGTTTCGGCTGCGCCGGAATCGGGACCGCCTGTCGCCGAAAAGCACCCGGTCACCGATGAATACCACGGCGTCAAGGTGCAGGACGATTATCAGTGGCTGGAAAAAGCGGATGACCCAGCGGTCAAAGAATGGGTGAGCGGCGAGAACCGTTGGACCCGGGCGTATTTGGACGCCTTGCCGGACCGGGCGGCCACCGCCGCTCGCCTGACGGCGCTCTACGCGAAGATTTCTCCCAATTACACGCTCCTGGTCTCCCGGCTCGATGGGCTCTTTGCGCTCAAGTTCCAGCCGCCGAAGCAGCAACCGCTGCTCGTCTGCCTGAAGTCCGCGGACGATCTCGCTTCCGAAAAGGTCGTGCTTGATCCCAATGATCTCGAGCCCAAGGGCAAGGTCGCCATTGATTGGTACGTGCCATCGGCAAGCGGCAGTCTGGTGGCCGTCTCGCTCTCCCTCAACGGCAGCGAGGATGGCACGCTCTCCTTCTACAAGACGGCCACGGGCGAGAAGCTGCCCGACACCATCCCCCGCGTGCAATACCCCACGGGCGGCGGCAGCGCGGCCTGGCTGGGCGAAACCGGTGTGCTCTACACGCGCTATCCGCACGAGGGCGAGCGGCCGGCGGCGGATGCCAACTTCTATCAGCAGGTCTATTTTCACCGGCTCGGCACCGAGGCGAAGGAGGACGTCTACAGCATCGGGAAAGACTTTCCGCGCATCGCGGAAGTGGCGCTCGACAGCACCTTTGACAGCCACTTCATCCTGGCCACGGTCGCCAATGGAGACGGCGGGGAGTTTGCGCATTACCTCTTGGAGGCCAGTCCGCAGTCCGGCTTCAAACCGAGCGACACGGCACGCTGGACGCAACTGACGCGGTTCGAAGACAAGGTGAAAGCGGTCCGCTTCGGTCGGGACGATTCCCTGTACCTGCTTTCGGTTGCAGGCGCGCCGCACGGCAAGGTGCTGCACTTGCCCAGCGCGGGCAACCCCGCGCCGGCGCTCGCGCAAGCCAAGGTGATTGTGCCGGAAGATCCTGAGGCGACCATCGAGAACCTCACGCTCACCGAGGACAATCTCTTCGTCACGGACCTCGTGGGCGGTCCTTCCCGGGTGCGGCGCTTTGATCTGAAAACCGCGAGCGTGGCGGTCCTGCCGCTGCCGCCGGTCTCGAGCGTCAGCGAGGTCGTCGCGCTCGAAGGCTCGGAGCGCGGCATTCTCCTGCGGCAAATCAGCTACACCACGCCGTTTGCGTGGTTGCGCTATGATCCGGACCAGGCGGACGCACTGCGCAACAGCGCGCTGGCGGGCACGTCGCCCGTCGATTTCAGCGACATCGAGGTGGTGCGGGAGTTTGCCACATCGAAGGACGGCACGAAGGTCCCGCTCAACATCCTGCGCCGCAAAGGCACGAAGCTGGATGGAACGAACCCGACGCTGCTCTTCGGCTACGGCGGCTACAGCATCAGCCTTTCGCCGAATTTCGTCTTCACCCGCCGCCTGTGGTTCGACCGCGGAGGGGTCTACGTGGTGGCGAACCTGCGTGGCGGCGGCGAATACGGCGAGGCCTGGCATGCGGCCGGTAACCTGACGCATAAACAAAACGTGTTCGACGATTTCGCGGCCAGCGCGGAATACCTCATCAAGGCGGGTTATACCAACTCGCAAAAACTCGCGGTCGAAGGCGGCAGCAACGGCGGTTTGCTCATGGGCGCTTTCCTGACGCAGCACCCGGAACTGGCCCGGGCGGTGGTCACGCACGTCGGCATCTACGACATGCTGCGCGTGGAGCTGGATCCCAACGGCGCGTTCAACGTGACGGAGTTCGGCACGGTGCGCAACCCGGAGCAGTTCAAGGCGCTCTACGCCTACTCGCCGTATCACCATGTGGTCGACGGCACCAAGTACCCGGCCGTGCTCTTCATGACGGGGGACAATGATGGCCGCGTCAATCCGGCCAATTCACGCAAGATGACGGCCCGTTTGCAGGCCGCCAATGCCTCCGATCATCCCATCCTGCTCCGCACCACCGCCAGCGCGGGCCACGGGATGGGGACCGCTTTAAGCGAGCGGATCGCGCAGGAAGCGGACGGTGACGCGTTCCTCTTCGACCAACTCGGCATGAAGGCCACCAGCCCGGCGCAGTAAGGTTGGTGCGTGGGCCGGCCCGCTATGGCCCGGGCGGCGCCGGCTTGGGCGAGCGGATGCTGTGGTAATCATGCGCCACGCGGGTGTAGTAGTTGCAAACGTCGCGTCCGTTCACGGCAACGGTGTGCGTCTGGCTCTCTTCCAGACTGCCGCAATGAGCGATCACCTTGCCGGTGTTCAATTCATACTTCTGGAAACTGGCGAGCAGCAGGGTGGCTCCGTCCTCGCTGGCGGGCGGGGTCCAATAGCCGTACATTAGGCTGATGCCGTTGAAAAGCTGAACCCCGGTCACATCGTTATCCGCCCGCGATCCGCGGGAATGATAGAACGCCGCCTCGCTGGCAATGAAATTGCGGTCCATGCCGACGATTACCACGCGGCTGGAAGTCCGCCGGCGGAGGTCGTTTTGTTGGTGCTCTAGCGCCTGGCCCATTTGTGACCATCCCACCGGAAAAAGCGCCATGTTGGACGCGTAGGGCAGCCCGGGCAGGCCGTAGCTCAGGTACTGGAAAAGTCCCAGGTAGCACGCTGCCAGGAGCACCACGGTGGCGCGCCAGGCCACTTGCGTGGCGGGCCCGATCGGCCGCGTTTGGCTGGTCAATTGCGAGGCTAGATTGGGCACGAGCGCCAACCAGAGGGGACCCGTCCAGTTCAGTTTGACCCGATGTGTCAGGCTGAACAAAACAAACACCGCCAACGGCACCAGGGTAAAAACCCAGGTAAAGAGCCGCCGCCGGCGCTCTTCCACGGCTCGGGTGGTCCAATCGCGGCCAGCCAGGAACACCCCGACGGGCGTTAACACCAGCAGCACGGATTCCAGTAGCGCCGGCAAAGAGAAGCGCGCCGGCTCCGCCAGACGGCCCGTGCTTTGGAAGGCGAAAGACGCCCAGTGATGGGTGGCGTTCCAGACGATGACAGGGGCAAAGAGCAACCCGGCCAGGAGCACGGCGGCATACGGCGCCCAGTGACGGAACCATGAGCGCGAGGGCGGATCGAGCAGCAGGAAAAGCAGGGTCGCCGGCCCCAGGAGCGCGATTGTATACTTGGAAAGCAGTCCTAACCCCAGGCAGATGCCCACGCCCAGCCAGGCTCCGGCCATCCGGTCGAAAAAGACGCGCGCCAGAAAGTAAAGCAGCCCTGCCCAGCAGGCGGTTAGCGGGGCGTCGGGCGTCATGAGCCACCCGGTCATGAAAAAGAACGGCAACAATTGGACCAGCAGCGCGGCCATGATGGCCGCCCGCCGCCCGGAAAAGAGCAGCGTCAGCCGATAGGCAAAGACACTGGTGAGCAGTGAGCACCCCAACGCCAGGAAGCGCACGCCGAACTCTGTTTGCCCGCCGATTGACATGCCCAGGGCAATCAGCCAGGCGACCATCGGCGGATGGTCAAGATAACTCAGGTCGAGGTGCTGGGCGTAATTCCAATAATACGCTTCCTCCGGCAGCAGTTCGACTCGCGGCAGGTAGAAGGCCCGCAACAGGATCAAGCCGGACAGGAGGAGAAACGCCGGTTCTCGCCAAAGAGCGCCGGGCGCCTCGCCAACCGGTACGGAAGATGATGCCATGGAGAGAGCCCCGCGGAAGGAAAACCCCGGGTGGCGGATCGCGAATTGCCCGCTGCTGTCAGCGCACGAATTTTAGGATGGCGAAGCTTTCCGGCACGATGGCGGGGCGCTTTGGCTTCTCGCCCGTCCCGGGAGCGGAAGCGGGTTCGAAGCTCGCGGTCGCCAGATAAACCGCATGCGTGATTGGGTCCAGGGCCATCGTGCGCGATCCGACTTGGGTCGGCACGTTGTCGACGACGCGAAACTCACCCGGCTTGGCCACGCTTTCCTGCACCACGGTCAAGGTGCCGTCTCCATTAGAGGCAAAGGCGAAGCCCAAAGCCGGATCAAAGGCGCAGGCGTCCACATGCTGGCCGATCGGCAACTCGGCCAGGTGGGCGCCGCTGGCGACATCGAGCACGATCATCTTCGCATTGGCGCAGCCGGCAAAAAGACGCCCCTTCGCCTGGTCGAAAGCCAGGCCCGTCGGCGCTTCGCCGGGAGCGAGCGGCCAGCGTCGCGTCACCGCGTTCGTTTGCGCATCGATCGCGAGGGTCTCGCTCTTATCTTCCAGGTTAACGAAGACTGTCCCCTTGCCGTCGCTGGCCGGGGACTCCGGTGCGCCCCCCAGTGGAATCGTGGCCACGACTTTGTTCGTGGCAGGGTCGATGACGGTGGCAGCGTCGCTTCCGCCGTCAAAGGCAAACACGTGCTTGCTGGCGGGATCGTAAAGGATGGCATCGGGCTTCTGGCCGACCGCGATCGGCTCGCCTACCCGCGCAAGGGTGCTCAGGTCGAAGGCGATGACCATGCCGGCGTGTCCGCTCGTGACAAAGCCGCGGTGGAGTTCCGGCACGAGCGCCACCCCGTGCCCGCCGTCCAGGCCAGGCACTTCAGCCACCACTTTACCGGTCCCGGTATCGAGCACTTGAACGCGGTCTGTCCGGACGACGTAGAGGCGGCCGGCCTGGCCATCCATGGTGAGGTAATCCCAACGGCCGGCACCGCCTACCTTCCAGGTGGACGCCAGATGGTAGCCGGAGGCGCCGGCGGGCGGGGCGGGATCGCCGGCGGAGGCGGTGATGGCGGAGCAAGCGGTTCCAGCCAGGCAAAGGGCGGCTGTTAGGAGGTTGGTTGGGTACATGGATTTGGGTTAGCGGTGCAGTCGGGCTGCAATAGCCACCAAAGGATTCCGGTGACGTAAAGGAGCGCGGCGACGGGTTGCAAGGCGCGGAGGTAAAGATGATGCCGGCCACCTGCGACCCAGGCATTGGCCAGGTCCGCCAGCAACAAGAGGGCGTAAGCGGTGGCGATGATCCCCGGCAGCGCCCCGAGCGGCGAACGTGCCTGTGGCGCACGGAGCGTCCAGGCGGCAATCAGTGTGGCGCAAACCGGCAGGGCCACAACCACATAGGTCGCAGCTTCGGTGGCCGGGCCGAAGAGCACCATCCAGGCGCAGCCCAGCGAAAATACCGCCCCTTGCAAGCGGGTATCCGGCCAGTGCCAGCGCCGCTGGCCCAGCCACACGAAAACCGCCAGCGCTCCGCCGGAGGCAACCTCCATCACGCGGTAGCCGCGGTCGGATAGCGGCACCCCGACCGCGCGGAGCAGGTAGCCGAAGTCCCGCCAGCTCGCATCGAGGTCGGTATCCAGCCGGCCGTCGCCGCGCAGCGTGGCAAACCAGTGGCTATATTCCGTCAGAGCGTAGCTGGGCCGCTGCAGGACGAGCGAAAGCAGGAACAGGCCGGCCACGGCCAGGATGAGCCGCCAGGACAATTGCCGCGGATAAAGCACCGCCAGCAGCAATCCGATGGCGAGCGGATAGATTTTCATGTAGCCGGCGCCGGCGAAAAGCAGCGCGGCCAGATTCCACCACTGCCGGCTTACGGCCAGGACGCCGCAGGTGACCACCGCGAGCACCAGGACGTTCATCTGCCCATTGTTGACGTTACCGATGGAAAGCGGCAGGAGCAACAGCAGGGCCACGTTTACGGCGGGAAGCGACGCGGCGGCGCCGGGCCTCCCGTCCAATCCGGAGAGGCCGCTGCGCAGCCAAGCCGTGGCGGCCCAAACCAGCGCCAGGACACAGATGACGCGCCACAGGATGTTGCTGAGGCCAGCGGGAAAAATGGACAGCGGCGCAAAGGCCGCGGCCACCAGAGGGCTGTAAACGAAGTGGTGCTTCGCGTGGTAAATCTCCTCGCCATGGATCCAGTGCCAACCCGTCGGCATATAATCCGCGGCCGAAACCGACTGCCGCTGCGGCGAGATCCCAACGCGCACGCAAACGGCCACCAGCAGAATCAGCCACGCGGCCCGGACGGCCCATAAGTATTTCCGGGAGCTGGCGCCGTGCGTGAGGCCGGCGCAGGCGTCAGGTGGAAGGGCTGGGTCAGGCTCCATTGGTGGCTGGCAGGGGGTTAGAGGTGGGCATCTTACGCTGTCTCGCCGCCATGTGCATGACCCTTTATTGCCCCGCATGCTGTCCAGCCCGGCAGGGTGGGGGACGTCCGTTTCTTGACGGGCCGCGGGCCCGGTCTCATCGTGCCGGCCATGGCCAAGTATCTCCCCCTGGTTTTCGCGGCGCTCGCCGGCTTCCCGCCGCTGATTGCGCTGGCGGCGGAAGACGTTCCCGGCGCAAGCCAGGCCGCTCCGGTGGCGGAAATTCGCACGCCCCCGGCGCCGCCTGAACCGCGCATCAACGGGCCGCGCGTTCAGGGCGCCCGACCGGGAAATCCGTTCTTCTTCCACGTGCCGGTGACCGGCGAGCAACCGATGCGATTTACCGCTCAAGGTCTGCCAGCGGGACTGACGCTAGATGCGCAGACCGGCAACATCACCGGCGTGGTGACCGAGCCCGGGACGCATGCCATCGCGGTCACCGCCACGAACGCTCGCGGCACCAGCCAGGCCAGCATCGAGCTCAAGATCGGCGACGCGATTTCCCTGACGCCGCCGCTGGGCTGGAATAGCTGGAACCATTTCGCCGGCAAGGTTTCGGCGGAAAACGTGCGTGCCGCCGCCGACGCCATGGTTGCCAGCGGCTTGCGCGACCACGGCTGGACGTACATCAACATCGACGATTGCTGGCAGGGTAAGCGCGATGCCGCCGGGAACATCCAGGGTAACGACAAGTTCCCCGATCTCAAGGGCTTGGGCGATTACATCCACGGCAAGGGCCTCAAATTCGGCCTTTACAGTTCCCCCGGTCCCCGGACCTGCGCCGGGTTTGCCGCCAGCTTCCAGCACGAGGATCAGGATGCGCGGACTTACGCGGATTGGGGCGTGGACTACGTCAAGTACGATCTGTGTTCCTACGGCTCGATCATCCAGGAGCATTTGCGCGGGCGCACCGCGGCGCTGCTGCCGGCGGACCGGCAGGCGCAGTATCACGCGCTGGAGAACGAGCGAACGGAGTTGCAACGCAATCACCAACGCAGCCCGGCGGAAGACGCCCGGCTCAAGGAATGCAACGCGCAGTTGGACCGGCTCGCGGCCGGCGCCGACGCCGCTACACTCCGGGCCTGCAACCTGGAGGAGCAGCAGATGCCCTATCGCCACTTCCGCCAGTCTCTGGATAAGGTCCCGCGCGATATCATTTACAGCCTGTGCCAATACGGCAACGCCGAGGTCTGGGCCTGGGGAGCCGGCCTGGGCGCCAACTCCTGGCGTACCACGGGCGATATCGGGGCGAATTGGGGCAGCATGAGCGGCATCGGGTTCAACCAGGACCGCTTGGCCACCTTCGCCGGTCCCGGGCATTGGAACGATCCGGACATGCTGGAAATCGGCAACCCGGGACTCAACCCGGACGAGTGTTACACGCACATGACGCTCTGGTGCATTCTGGCCGCGCCGCTGCTCATCGGCTGCGATCTGGCGCAAATGGATCCGTTTACGGTCAGCCTTTTTTCCAACGACGAGGTGCTCGCGGTCGATCAGGACGCGCTCGGCCAGCAGGGACGTCGCCTCAAGGCGAGCGGCTCCGCGGAAGTATGGGCGAAACCTTTGGCGGACGGCAGCCTGGCGGTGGCGTTGTTCAATCGGGGCGAGCAGCCCGCGGAGGTCAGCGCTTCCTGGGCGGAACTCGCGACCGTTTACGCGCCGAGCGCCGCCGCCAAACCGGGAGCGATGCCCGTGGTAAGGGATCTTTGGCGACAAAAAGATCTGCCGCCGCAGCCGGCAGGGATCGCGCTGGCGGTGGCACCGCACAGCGCGGAGTTGTTGCGGGTGGGCTCGCCGGGGGGTGCTCCTTGACCCGCCGGAGCTGACATGGACGGCAACAATTTTGCGGACGGGAGAGCCTGCCTGCCGCTGGCGCGCGATTGCATAGGATATTGCCAATTCGAGCCTAATGAAACCGAGCATCCTGAGCCATTCCAAACGTTCGCTTTTTCTCTTGCTACTTTGTGCCGGTTTCGCGCCGGGGAGCGCCACTCCCGGTCGGGCGCAGAGCCCGGCTCCGTCGCCGCTGGCGGCGACGCCCACGCCGGGGGTTAAAGCCAGCTCCGGACCGGCGGCGACTTACGACGGCATCGAGCAAAGCCGGTACATCGCCACCGCCAACGCGGCGTTCTCCGCCCAGCGCAAGGCCAAGTTTCAAGCATTCATTGATGCCCGTACTCCTTATGAAGCTGCTGGTGGGATTAAGTCGGCCGGTCTGACCTCGAAGGCGGCCGTGACCGCCCGCCGGGACCTTTTGAGCAAGGTCCGGGCGGCATCGGACGACTACCTGGCGTTCCTGACCGCACAGAGTGACATCTACCGGGCGGAACTGGCCAAAACTCCCCTGGTGCCGAGTGACATTGATTCCTTGGTGCAAACGTACACCGCGTCGCCGAGCAGTCAGAGAGCCCTCCAGTCACAGCAGATGGAGAAGGATCTCCTGGCCTGTAGCGATGAAATGTTAGCCGACCTGGATGCTTGGTCCGGCAAATGGTCATTGAACGCCGCGGGCAAGCTGTCCTTCAAGAAAAAGGCGAATACGTCCACCTATGTAGCCTTGGAGGAGAAGTATAACGGCATTGCCACCGCCATGCAGAAGCTCCAGGCGGAGGGGGCTCCAGCCGCGAGTCCATCGCCCTCGGCGGCGGCAGGCGCGAGCCCGGCCGCCTCGCCCGCCGCGGCACCTTAGGCAGGTGCGGCGCCGGTGGCCCTGGGGAGTTTTGTGCCCAGCACGACGGTGCCGGAGCCGTCGCTACCTTTTTTTTGGAATGGCTACGTCCGCGTGGGCCGCATTATCTGCCGGTGCGCGTGCCGCTCCATCAGCCAGGCGATCCAAATGCAGGCTTCATAGAGGATCAGCATTGGCCCAGCGACGATTGCCATGGTCAACGGGTCAGGTGTCGGCGCGATGAAACTGGCCAGCCCGAGAATCAGGATCATGGCGTAAGCGCGGGTCTTACGCAGGATCGTGGCGGTCAGCACGTTCAACTTCACCAAGACGATAACCACCACCGGCAACTCAAACGACAAACCGAAAATCAGGACGAATTGCGTCGCGAACCCGAAATACATGCCGACCGTCCAATCCGGCTGAAAGCCCATGTGCATGGCGTCGTAAAACAACCAGTGCAGCGTCATCGGCAGGATCCAGTGGAAGCAAAAGAAGACGCCCGTCAGAAAAAGCCCGAAGCTCAGCAAGATGCCCGGCAGCACGTAAACCTTTTCGTTCGGGTTCAGTGCGGGCAGGACGAAGCCCGCCAGGTAGTAGAGTTGCAACGGAAATGATAGTACGATCCCGGCGTAAAAAGCCAGACTCAGGGAGACCGTCATGGAATCCGCCGGCCCCAGGGCGCGCAGACTGACAATGCCGGTGCCCTTAACGGAATGCAGCGGGCGTTCGATGACCTGCATCAACTGCGCGCGAAAGCCGAAGCTCAGAATCATCGCGATGCCCAGGGTGGCGATCACTTTGACCAGCGTCCAGCGCAGGTCCTCGAGATGGTCCAGGAAGGGCTTGACCATTTCCGCGTCCTTGTGTTCGCGGAATTGGAAGAGCTTGCGCAGAAGGGGTCGAACGATCATCGGGCGGGACGCAAGAGTAACATGGCCCGGCCCGGCTGCACTGGAAAGGTGCTAGCCGCTGGCCTCAGGGCTGCGCCAGGCCGCGGGCGCAGAGCCGCGCGTAAAGGCTGAGCGCGTTGGCGTTGTAGATCTCGTTGTCGGCGATCATCCGTTTGAGTTCCGCGCCCGAAAACTCCCGGCACTCCACGATGCCTTCATCTTCATCGTGGGACGCGCCAGCGTCCGCCAGGACCACGCCCCGCGCCAGAAACAGGTGACTGTGCTCGTCCGTAAACCCTTGCGAGGTAAAAAAATGCCCGAGCGCGATGAGTTCGCCGCTGCCGTCGGCGGGCAATTCGTAGCCCGTCTCCTCGCGGAGTTCGCGAATGGCCGTCGCGCGGATCACGTCCTCTCGGCCGGAATCCTCCTCGTCGATCTGGCCGGCCGGAAATTCCCAGAGCGTGTCGCGAATGGGGATGCGCTCCTGCCGCACGAGCACGTAATGGCCGGTGCGAGTCACCGGCGCAATCACTACGGCGGGTTGACGATGCACGACGGTCCAGGACACCGGCTTATCGCGGCGCGTCGGCGTGAGCACCTCCTGAATGGTCAGGTCGAGGTGTTTGGACTCGTAGACGGGCTTCGAGCCGACGGTCTTCCAACCGTCGTGGTCACGCACTAGGTTAGGTTTGCGGGAGGGCATGGAGGGATTCGCGCCACGCTTGCAAGCGCGCGGCCACGTTAATGAAGGACGGTGAACCCGTGGTGGTGCGGCTAGCCAGCGAGCGGCGGACGTCTAGCAACCCGTAAACATCATCGGCAAAGGCGGGGCTGGCAGCCCGGTAGTCCTCCAGGGTGAGTTCGGCAAAGCCCGTGCGGCGATCCAGGCACAGAGCGACCAGTTTGCCGATCACTTCATGCGCCTGGCGGAAGGGCACGCCCTTGAGCACCAGGTAATCGGCGAGGTCTGTGGCCAGCAGGTTGGGATCGGCGGCGGCGGCGGCCATGGCGGCGCTTTCGACGCGCGCGTGCCGCAGCATGGCGGCGAAGACGTGCAAGGCGGCCTTGAGCGTCTCGACTGAATCGAAAACGGCTTCCTTGTCCTCCTGCAAGTCGCGGTTGTAGGTCATGGGCAGACCTTTGAGGATGGTGAGGAGGCGGAAAAGGTTGCCATAGAGCCGCCCGGTCTTGCCGCGCGTCAACTCAGCGACGTCCGGGTTCTTTTTTTGCGGCATCAGGCTCGAGCCGGTCGTGAACGCGTCGCTCAAGGTGACGAAGTGAAATTCGGCCGAGGACCACAGGATCACGTCCTCGCTCAGGCGCGAGAGATGCATGCCGGCCACGGCGGCCGCAGCCAGGAATTCGCAGGCGAAATCGCGGTCGCTGACCGCGTCCATGCTGTTTTCGCTCACCCGGGAGAACCCGAGGCGTTTGGCGACAAGCTGGCGGTCGAGGGCGATCGTCGAGCCTGCCAGGGCGCCGGAGCCGAGCGGCAGCACGTCCAGGCGCTTGGCGGTATCGTCGAAGCGGCCGAGGTCCCGCTCGAGCATTTCCACGTAGGCGAGCAGGTGATGGGCGAAAAGGACAGGCTGCGCGCGTTGCAGATGCGTGTATCCCGGCAGAAAAACCTCGGCATGGCGCGAGCCCAGGTCCACCAGCGACCGCTGCAGTTCCCGCAAGGCGTCATTGATGTGGGCAATCTCCGCCCGGAGGTAGAGCCGCAAGTCCAGGGCCACCTGGTCGTTGCGGCTGCGGGCGGTATGCAGCTTCGCGCCCGCCGCGCCGATCCGCGCCGTCAGGGCGGACTCGATATTCATGTGGATGTCTTCGAGTTCCGGGCGGAAGACAAACTCACCCCGTTCGATTTCGCCGCCGATCTCCCGCAGACCGCTCTCGATGGCGGCCAGTTCCTCCGAGGTCAGCAGCCCGGCCGCGTGCAGGGCGCCGGCGTGCGCGATGGATCCCTCGATATCGTAGGGATAGAGCCGCCAATCGAACGAGATCGATTCGCTGTAGGCGCGCACCTGCGCATCCGTCGGCTCCTGGAAACGCCCGGTCCACATGCGAGCAAGAATGCGGCGGTGGGCGCGAAAATCAAGCCGCTTCCCTGGGCTCGCCCGGCGACGGGGCCGTTCCGGGAAATCCGTTGCAAACGGCCACTGGCATTCTACGCTGCTGGCCCGCCCCTGATGATCTATTCGTCCCAACCCGAACTCAAGATTTTCAGCGGCACGGCGCACCGTGAGCTCGCCTCGCGCATCGCGGATTACGTCGGCATCCCCTTGGGCGAAGCCGAGGTCAAAGCTTTCGCCGACGGCGAAACGAGCGTCCGCATCAACGAGAACATCCGCGGCCGCGATGTCTACATTGTCCAGCCGACGTGTCCGCCGGTGAACCATAACTTGATGGAATTGCTGGTGCTGGTGGACGCCGCCCGGCGCGCGAGCGCGGCCCGCATCACGGCCGTCATGCCGTTCTTCGGCTATGCGCGCCAGGATCGAAAGGACCGCCCGCGCGTGCCGATCACCGCGAAATTGGTGGCCAATTTGATCGCGGCCGCCGGGGTGGACCGGGTCTTGACCGTCGATCTGCACGCCCAGCAGATCCAGGGTTTCTTCGATATTCCGGTGGATCATCTCTACGCGTTGCCTGTGTTCCTGAAGCACTTGCGGCAGCGCGATCTCGCCCCGTTGGCGGTCGTCTCGCCGGATGTCGGCGGCATCAAGGTCGCGGATGCGTACGCGCAAGCGCTCGGTTTGCACCTGGCGACCGTGGCCAAGAAGCGCAAGAGCGATACAGAGGTGAATTCGTTCTACCTGATCGGCGAGGTGGAGGATCGCAACGTCCTGCTGGTGGACGACCTCACGACGACCGCCGGCACGCTGACCAGTGCCGCGCGCATTTGCAAGGCGCACGGCGCGCTCTCGGTTTATGCGGCAGTCACCCACGCGGTCCTGACGGATATGGCCGTCGAGCGGCTGCGCGACTCTGAGATCGTGGAATTGATCACGACGAATAGCATCCCAACCCGCGCCGCGCAGTTGGCCGATTGCCGGATGACGGTGCTGTGTATCGCGGCGTTGTTAGGGGAGGGCATCAAGCGCATCCACGGCGCCGAATCCGTCAGCAGCTTGTTTAACATCGACAGTGTGATCTAAGGCAGAGATGGGTGGCGGGTCTGTATTTGCGCGCTTGCATTCGCGCGTTCCTCCTCCATCTTCACACCCCTTCCTTTCTTTTATGGCTATCCAACTCAAGATCAACGCCCAACCGCGCACGGAGGCGGGCCGCAACGCCGTCAAGAAGATCAAACGCGCCGGGTTCGTGCCGGGCGTGATCTATGGCGCCAAGGATCCTGCCCGCAACATCCAGTTCGTGGAACGCGAGATGTCCAAGCTCCTCGATCATGCCTCCAGCGAGAGCGTGCTCGTCGATGTGCAGATTCAGGACGGGGCCAATTCCTTGAACCGCACGGCGCTCATTCAGGAAGTGCAACATCATCCGGTGAGCGGCGCGATCATGCATGTGGATATGCATGCGGTGGCGATGGACGAGTTGCTGACGGCGGAAGTGTCCGTCGAGACCACCGGCGAGGCGATCGGCGTGCGCCAGGGCGGGGGAGTCATGGAATTGATTCTCCGTACTCTGGAAATTGAGTGTTTGCCCGCCGATTTGCCGGATTCGATCAAGGTGGATGTCAGCGCGCTGGAAGTCGGCGACTCCATCCACGTCAAAACTTTGACGCTCCCTACGGGCGTGACCGTCCTGAACGACGGCGAACTGACCGTGGTTTCCGTCGCGGCTCCCACCGTGGTGGAGGAGCCTGCCGGCGCCGTCGCGGAAGCCGCCGCACAGCCGGAAGTCTTGAGCGAGAAGAAGCCCGATGCCGCCGCCGCACCCGCGGCTTCCTAAAGCCGCTGGAGTTTTCCCCGGGGTGTATGCCTGCCGAAGTTGAACGCCCGATTCGCCTGGTCGCCGGGCTGGGCAACCCGGGACGCGAGTACGAGAGCACTCGGCATAACGCCGGCTTTCTGGTTATCGACCGCCTGGCGGCGCGTCTCGGCCTGACCTTGAGCTTTTCCAACGCCTGGCAGGCGCTTTTCGGCCGGGCGCCGGACGGTTGCATGTACCTAAAGCCGATGACGTTCATGAACCTGAGCGGCCGCTCGGTGCAAGGCGTCGCTCAGTATTACAAGGTCGCGGCGGCCGAGATGTTGATCGTGTTCGACGATCTGGCGCTGCCCCTGGGCCAGTTGCGCTTACGCCGGGAAGGTTCGGCCGGCGGCCAGAATGGCATGCAGTCGATAATCGATCATCTCGGGACGACGGAGCTGCCGCGCCTGCGCGTCGGGATCGGGGCGGCGGAAAAGGGCGATATGGTCGATCACGTGCTCGGCAAATTTACCGCGGCCGAGTTGGGGCCGTTGACGGCGGCGATCGACCGCGCGGCGGACGCCGTGACCCACACCCGCGAGCATGGGCTGGAGTCGGCCATGAATCTTTTCAATCGTGCGGCGCCCGAGTCTGCCACGCCGCACCCTAGCCAGAGGCAGTCAACGTCAGGACCCAATTAATTCATCATGAAGCATAGATACGAAGGCCTGCTGGTGCTGGACACCCAAGGCAAGGAAGACACGGTCAAGGAAACCATCGAACGCCTGGAAAAAGACTTCGCCAAGGAAGGCGCCAGCGTGGAAGGCGTACAGAAAATGGAGAAGCGTGAATTCACGTACGTGGCCGGCGCCTTGAGCTCGGGCTACTTCGTGAATTTCGTCTTTCAGGCAGAGCCGACCGTGCTGGATAAGCTGCGCGCCAGGTTCAAATTGGACCCGGAAATCTACCGGCAGCATTACCAGAAGCTGCGCCCGAAAAAGGTCGCCAAATAAGGGCGGCCGCTGCTTAATACCCGCATGGCGAATCTGAACAAGGTCATGCTGATCGGGAACCTGACGCGGGATCCCGAAATCAAGTACACGCCCAAAGGCCAGGCCATCGCCGAGCTTGGGCTGGCGATCAATCGCCGGTATACGACGGAATCCGGCGAGAAGCGCGAAGAGACGACGTTCGTGGACGTGACGCTTTGGGGGCGGCTGGCTGAGATTGCCAAGGAATATCTGACCAAGGGACGCCCGGTTTATATCGAGGGGCGGTTGACGCTGGATACGTGGGACGACAAGCAAACCGGTCAGAAGCGTTCCAAAATGCGGGTCACCGGCGACCAGATGCAGTTGCTCGGCAGCCGCGGTGATGGTAGCGGTGGCGGGGGTGGTGGATCGCACGAGGAGTACGATCAACGGCCGCCGTCTCGCGGCCAGGGTGGCGGCGGCGGCCAACCGGCGCGCAAGCCTCCGGCGCCCGCGACACCCTCCGCGGAAGACGACGACGATATACCGTTTTAGCAGCGGAGCTGCGGTCGTAAGCGCTCTCCGAGCGCATCCCTAATTGTCCGGCTTGGGCGACATTGTCAGGGACGAGGTCCCGCCACCAGCAGGCTCTCCCGACAGTCACGGATGCGCTCGGAGAGCGCCCCTACCTTTAACTGGCCGGATGCGGTTTCCCGTTCCGCAACGCCCGATCCACGCTGTCCATCAACTGGTTCAAATCGTACGGTTTCGGCAGGAAGCCGCTCGCGTTACCTTTCAGCAAATTCTCGGCTTCCACATCCAAACTGTACCCACTGCTAATCAGCACCCGAACATTCGGATCGAGCGCTCGCAGCCGCTGAAAGCACTCGGGCCCGCTCATTTTCGGCATTGTCAGGTCCAATAAAATCAAGTCGACCTTGCGTCCGGCGTTCTCGAATTGCTCCAGCGCTTCGACGCCATTGCCCGCTGTCAAGATATCCGAAGCGATCTCCCCCAGCGCCGTCACGCAAAAATCTCGCAGGTCCGGCTCGTCGTCCACGACCATGACGGTGAGTTTGCGGTCGGGATCACGCCTGGTGCCGATCTCGCCGGGATCGCTCAAGTCCTGGGTCGTCTTGGCCGTCAGCGGGATAAAAGCCGAGAACTTGGTGCCCTCGCCAAGAGCGCTCGTGACCTCGATGAAGCCGTCGTGCTTCTTGATGATCCCGTATACCATGGCCAGGCCCAGCCCCGTCCCTTTGCCCACCTCCTTGGTTGTATAGAACGGCTCGAAGATTCGGTGCAGGACGTCCTTGGGGATGCCGACGCCGTTATCCTCCACTTCGAGAATCGCGTAGCGTTGATCGCCCTCCAACGGTTCGCCTTGCGCCTGCGTGTCGGCGCCGATCTTGGTCGAAATGATGATCGTACCTGTCCCGCCCAGCGCGTCGCGCGCGTTGAGGATCAAGTTGATCAGCACCTGCTGAATTTGCGTGGAGTCGGCCTCGATATTTGGCAATTCGTTGGCCGGCTGGAACTGCACGTCGATCGAGGTCGGCACCGTCGAGCGAATCATGTCCATCGTCTCCACGACCAACTCATTGAGGTTGAAGACGTGCAGGACGGTCGGGTGCCGGCGGCTGAAAGCGAGCAACTGCCCGGTCAGCTCGGCTGCACGGTTGGCGCTCTTTTCGATCTGCAGCAGCTTTTGATTGCTGGACTCGTTTTCCTTTAGCTCTCGCTTGAGCAGCTCCGTGTAGCCAAGGATCGTCGTGAGCAGGTTGTTGAAGTCGTGCGCCACGCCGCCCGCCAGGGTGCCGATGCTATCCATTTTCTGCGAATGGACCAACTGGCGCTCCACCTCCTTGTCGTAGGTGATATCGCGGAAGAAAAACATCCGGCCGAAGATATGGCCCTGAGCGTCGCGCGCCGGCGTGGCGAACCGATGCAAGTGCGTGGGCACGGCTTCCGCGGTGTTCGTGACCAGGGTGATTTCGTCGATGCGTTCGGCCGTGGGGTCCGCCAGCAGGTCCTCGATAATATTGAGCTGCGTATTCCAATCCGGCAGGAGCGGCCGGGCCAGCTCCATGAAGTGCAGGTAGCTGTTACCCTCGACATCCCCATTCTCCAGCTTGAACAGCTCGCAGAAACTCCGGTTGACCAGGGACACCACGGCCGGCACCGGGGCGGGGGGCTGCTCGATCACCATCACGGCGACGTCCAGCGAGTTGAGCATGTTCGTCAGGTAACTTGCCCGCTCGGCCGATTGCGCGCTCAACAGGTTGTTCTCCAGCGCCATCCCCAGCACCGCCGACGAATCCTCCAACAACTCCCGGTCAAAAGTTGTCCAAGGCGAGGCTGGAGATTGCGCGGAGCCGTAACGCTCAAGCAACAGCAGCCAGCCATGACCAGGCCGGCCGCGGAGCGGGATAGCCAGATAGTGCGACATCGCCGAAGGGTCCCTCTCCCCCTCCTTGGCCGCGTTGAACGGCGCAGCGGAGTGCAAAACAGCGCCGGCTTCAGCCAGCGCCGGCTCCAGACAGGCGCGCGCCCAGGCTTCGCTCGGCGTATCGGTGGAAAAACCGACCAGCGGATAATATTCGGCCACGGCCTCGGAGACGATGGTGTGACGGCTCCAGTCGTTCGGATCGTCCTTGTGCGTCGGCAGCATCCAGAGACAGGCGTGATCCGCCCAGAGCAGCTCGCACAATTGACACACCACGGTGTCCTCGGTGGTGGCCGTGCCGGTAATCGCCTGCTCTTTCAAACAAGTTTCCAATTTCCGGCGCAAACGACGCTGTTCGGTCAGCACGGCTACTTCCCGGTTGGCTGTCCCGGCGGCCACGGGCGGGAGTTCGGAGGCCGCCGCGTCCGCGCTGGGAGCGACCACCGCCCGGGTGCTGAAAGTCACCGGCGCGGTGATCCGGTTGGTCTCCCGGCCATTGCCCAGCATGCTCCCGCTGACACCCGGCACGCCCGCGGGGATCCGCCGGGTCGACGGCGGGAGCGCTGGGGGGGCGAGATCTTCCATTGGAACAGGGAGGGCGGCGCTGAACGTACCTTCAGTTTTTCGTCACGAAATAAGAACGGTCGCGCTCGGTGATAACGTGGCCGAGCCGCGCCTTAACTTCCAGCAAATCCTCCCAGACCTTTCGACGCTCGGCCGGAGCCTGGTTGCGGAGTAAATACGAGGGATGATACGTGGCCATGACTGGGATGCCACGGAAGTCATGCCACCGCCCGCGCAGTTTACCGATTGGCTCCGTGATGTCGAGCAAGCCGCGCATGGCAGTGGCGCCCAGGGCGATCAGCGCTTTGGGCTGGATAATTTCGATCTGTTCGAAGAGGCACGGGCGGCAACTGGCCATCTCGGCGCTCGTGGGCGGCCGGTTGCCCGCGGTCTCGCCGGGCAGGTCGGGGCGGCATTTGAGAATGTTGGCGATGTAGATGTCGCTGCGTTGATAGCCCATGGTACCAATCATCTTGTTGAGCAATTGTCCTGCCCGGCCCACGAAAGGTTCGCCCTGGGCGTCTTCTTCCGCGCCGGGTGCTTCCCCCACGAACATCAACTCCGTATCCGGATTGCCCACGCCGAAGACGACGTGCCCATGGGCGGTCTGGCCATAAGGACAGGCGCTGCACGGGATGCGCTCCGGGCAGGCCCGCAGTTGCGCCAGACGCTCTGGTTTCGGCCGCGCGGGGTCCGTGACCGGGCGGTAAGTTGGCGCGGCGACCGCCGTCACCGGCGCTTTGGCGGTGGGGACGCGATCCAAAGGGAGAGCTGCGGCTGCGGCGGGGCTCAACGCGGGCCGCATCTCCCGCAATCGCTCCAACGAGGCGCGGGAGGCCCGCCAGTCCGCGGCGCCGGAGGCCCGGCGGGTGTCCAGCCGTTCCAGCACGATGTTCAAGGCGGCGTCGAAGCGGTTCATGAGAGATTCGGGTCCAGCCCGAAGGCGATGAAGTCCGCCGGCGGCGACGCCAAAAATTCCAGGGCCGCGCCGGTGCGAGGGTGCGTCAGGGCCAGTTTCCACGCATGCAAAAGCTGGCGCGCCGCCCCCGCCCGATAAACGTGTCCCTTGCGCCCGTAGACCGCGTCCCCCACCACCGGATGTCCGAGGTGCTGGAGATGCACCCGGATCTGGTGCGTCCGGCCCGTGTGCAGCCGGCACTCCAGCAGCGTTGCGGCGCACTGGCTTGCCTGCAAGCCGGGAAGTTCCTGCCGCACCAGGTAATCCGTGCGCGCGCTGCGGCCCTGCGGCGGAGTCACCACCGTCATGCGTTTGCGCTGCACGGGGTGCCGGCCGATGGGCGCGTCAATGCTGCCGGCGGTCTTCTCCAAGGCGCCGTGCACGATCGCCAGATAGTGTTTGCGGGTGGTGCGCCCGGCGAATTGCGCGGCCAGGCCCTGATGTGCCAGGTCGTTCTTTGCCACCACCAGGCAGCCGCTCGTGTCCTTGTCGAGACGGTGGACGATGCCTGGCCGGCGTTCACCGCCGATGCCGGAAAGGTCCGTGCAATGGGCCAGCAGAGCATGCACCAGGGTATGCGTTTCATTGCCCGGCGCGGGATGAGTGACCATGCCCGGCGCCTTGTCGAGCACCAGCATATCCTCGTCCTCGTACAAAATGGCCAGGGCGAGCGCCTCCGGCGTCAGCGTAGAGGCCGCCGGCGGGGGTTCCTCCCAGGAAATCACATCCGCGGCGCGCAAGGCTTCGGCCGGTTTGACCGCGCGGGTGTTCAAGCGGACGTGGCCCTCCCGGATCAGCGCCTGTACCCGGGAACGCGAGAGATGGGCCAGCGTGGCGGCCAGGAAACGGTCCAGGCGCGTGCCCGCATCGGTGGAAGGCACGGTGAGTTCCAGCATCGGTTGAACGGCAGCAAAAGACCATCCCGGCCCCAAGGGTCGCTGACCGGGCAGTAAGCTAATCGAAGCATGCCCGCTCGCAACCACCGGATCGACCACGCGGGAAGTACTGAGCTGCATGCCCGGTAAGATAAGCAACTGTTGCGCCGGGACACCGGTTCCGGCGCCTGCTTTCCTCTGTGAGAGTGGCCTCGGTCCAGCCATTCCCGGGTTATTTGTCATTTCCGCCGAAACGATTGCTCCGCTCTCCTTTGATGGTATTCTCGCCAAGAATGTCTTCCCCCGACGGCGCCGCGTGCCTGCAAGCGTGCCCGAATTGCGGTTCTCTCGTCGATATTCACGAGCAGGAACCGTTGGCGAAGTTCCATTGCCCCATTTGCGGGACCGCCATGCGCGCGGCCCGCCAGTTCAACCACTTTTCCATCGTGGAAGTGCTCGGCGCGGGTGGCATGGGCGCGGTTTACAAGGCGCTCGACCGCAACTTGAACCGGATGGTCGCCCTCAAGCTGCTCAAGAAGGAGATGAGCGCGGACGAGAGTTTCATCGACAAGCTGGAGGACGAGGCGCGCATCACGGCGTCGATCAACCACCCCTTCGTGGTGAAGGTTTTCTCCTTCGGCTCGGATCAAGGGCAGTACTACATCGCCATGGAGTTGGTGGATAAAGGCAGCCTGGACGACCTCATGCAACTGCAAACCCGCGTCTCCGAGTTGCAGGTCATGCAGGTGGGTTTGCAGGTCGCCGGCGGCTTGCAGGCCGCGCACGAGCGGGGCTTGATTCATCGCGACGTCAAGCCGGGCAACATCCTTTTCGCCGACGCCCATACGGCCAAGATCACCGACTTCGGGCTGGCCCTGCTGGCGGAACAGGAGGCGGAAAGCCGCGGTGAAATCTGGGGTACTCCCTATTACATCGCCCCGGAGAAGCTCAACAATCAGCCGGAAGATTTCCGTAGCGACATTTACAGCCTGGGCGGCACCCTTTTTCATGCCGTCGCCGGCCGGCCGCCCTTCGAAGCGGAAAGTGCCTCGCTGGTGGCGCTCAAGCACCTGAAAAGCCGCGCCGTCAGCCTGCAGGCGTTCGCCCCGGACGTCTCCAGCGAGACCGCGTACGTGATCAACCGGATGCTGCACAAGGATCCGAACCAGCGTTACAGCTCGTACGGCGAATTGATCGATCACCTCAAGTATGCCATCGACACGCTCAATTCCCGCGCCGGCAAGCCGCGGGCGCAAAAGGCGCGCGTGGTGGTCGAGAGCGCGCAGCAGAGCAACGTGGCCGGTCTTTTGACGCTCGTGCTGCTCGTGCTGTTGCTGGTGGGCGGCGGCCTCGCGTTCGTGTTCCGGGCGCGCATTTTTGGTGCGGCCGTACCTCCCGCAGTGCCGGTGGCGGTGAGCTCGGGCTCCGCCGTTCCGGACAGCGGCACCCAGGCGGCGGCGGCCACTTACGAGGAAGCACGCCACCAGATTCTCGACGGCCAATTCGCCACCGCGCAGGCGAGCCTGGGCGCCTTGCTGGCGAGCGGGACGCTGCCGCAACCTCTACAGAATTGGACCCGGCTGCACTATGGCATGGCCGCGCTTCTCAATAACCAAAGCAGCGACGCCCGGGACGCCTTTTCCCATCTGGATAGTTCCGGCCCCTACTCAAAGAATGACGCCGACAAGCAGTTAGCCAATTTCTTCGTCCAAGCGGGCAAGTTCCTGGAGAACGAGAAACCGGTAGCCGGCAGTGCGGTCAAGAATTGGGACAAGAACACCTGCGAGGACATCGCCTTGTTTCTGTTCGGGTTGAAGGATTGGGAGCAGGGCCAATTCGACGACGCCGCCAAGCTTTTCCAGGAGTACCTCCAGGGCAAGCCGGCTGAACCTTACCGTTGGATGACCGGCTATCAGCCGATCGCGCGCAAGTTCGTGCATGATTACAACCTCTACGCTCCCCTGCGGGACAAGCTCTCCAGCACCGGCGGAGACGCCGCCGCGCTGCGGGAAAGCTTTGCCAAGGCACGGGCGCAGTTGGAGACGACCGGCAAAATGGTGGAGGCCTTCACCGCCGCCGAGACCCAGCCGGCCACCGGCAATCTGCCCGCCCGGGCGTCTGTCGCCGCGGCCTCCCCGGCCGTGACCATCTCGCCGGCGAGCGCCGCCGCCCCAACTGCCGCTGCCGCCAGCGCCACGCCGGCTGCGGAGCCGGTGGCCGCGAACCCGCCACCGGAGACGCCCGCCGCCGCCGCTGCGAGCCCGGTCAATCCGCCGGCGGCGGAGTCTCCCGCGCGCGCGGCGGACGCTGTGCGCTGGCAAGTCGCCCATGAAACCTACCAGAAAATGGTCGCATTTTACCGCTTCGAGGGAGCGGTGGCCGTGCTCGACCGCGCCGCCCTGACCGAACCCGACCTGATCCAAGCTCGCAATCAAAGCGAGGTGCGTGGCCGGCGTTTGATCGCTTTCCGCCAAATCTTGATCAGCGACCTAAATACGCGCGGCGGCTATCCGCAACCGTTCACCACCCGCGAGGGCGTGACCTACGCGCGCGGCATCACCAGCGCGGACGCCGATGCCGTGGCTGCCGCCACCCCCTACGGCACGATTGGCGTGCCCTGGACTGACCTCACGCCCGAGACGCTCCTGAGCATCGCCGGCTATTTCGCCGACGCTACTGCCGATCCACGTGCGGCGGGTCAGCGGGAATGGGCCGCCGCCACGTTCGCGCTCGAGACCGGCCGCACGCAGCAGGCCCGCGCGTTGGCCACGCTGGCCGTGCGCAACGTGCCCGGCTACCAGCCGGAACTGGCGCAGTTTACGGGCGCCGGACGCTAACCGCAGGGGGTGCCGGATGGAAGCCCGGGCGCGGGGCCGCCCCGGGGGAATGCTGCCGCGGATCGCCGGTTCGTCAGGGCGCGCACTCCATGCTACTTTCTCCTCCTACGATGGCCAGCCAAGACGATCCAAGCGGCAGTGACAAACCCTTCCCCACTCCCGAGGAACTGCAGCGCAAACTCGGCGATTTTCTCAAAAGCAATTTCGGTGACAAGGTCTCCTTCAGCTCGTTTACCGAGGCCGTTCCGGCCGAGAGCGGCACCCCGGAAGAAGTCGTCGCTCCGGCCGCGGCGCCGGACATCTTCCATTTCCATTACCAGCCGCGCGACATTAAAGCGCACCTCGACCGGTACGTCATCCGGCAGGACGAAGCCAAGAAGGTGCTCTCCATCGCGGTCTGCGACCACTACAACCACGTCAACTTCATCCGCCAGCGTGCGCGTGAAGATGAACAGGCGGCCGCGCAGATCGAGTACGCGAAACAGAACGTTATTCTGATCGGGCCGACCGGCGTCGGCAAAACGTACCTGGTCAAACACGTCGCGGATTTGATCGGCGTGCCTTTCGTCAAGGCGGACGCAACCAAGTTCAGCGAAACCGGCTACGTCGGCGGCGATGTCGAAGATCTCGTACGCGACCTGGTGGCCAAGGCTGATGGCGATAGCAATCTCGCGCAATACGGGATTATCTACATCGACGAGATCGACAAGATCGCCACCTCCAACGGCACGGCCGGCGGCCGCGACGTCAGCGGCCGCGGCGTGCAGACGACCCTGCTCAAGTTGATGGAGGAAACCGAGGTGCCAGTGCGCAATCCCATGGATTTGCAGGCGCAAATTCAATCCGCCTTCGAGTTCCAGCGGCGCGGGGGAGGGGCCAAGCCGAAGCGGGAGACGATCAATACGCGCCACATTCTTTTTATTGTCAGCGGCGCGTTCGAAAAGTTGCGGGATCAGGTGGCGCGGCGGCTGCACCAGGCCCATATCGGTTTCGCGCAAGGCGGCGGCGAGGCGGTGCCGGATGCGCAGGTTTTGCGACAGGTGGAAACGCGCGATTTCATCGACTACGGCTTCGAACCGGAGTTCGTTGGCCGCCTGCCGGTCCGCGTGGTGTGCGAAGAGCTTTCGGCGGGCGATCTGTTTGAAATCCTGCAACGCTCCGAAGGCAGCGTGATCCACCAATACGAGCGAGCCTTTCACGCCTACGGCATCGACGCCAGTTTCACTCCCGGCGCACTCCAGGCGATCGCCGACCGGGCCGCGCTGGAACGGACGGGCGCCCGCGGCCTGCTCACCGTGACCGAGCGCCTGTTGCGGGATTGCAAGTACGAGCTGCCCGGCTCGGGAGTGGACCGGCTGGTGGTCGATGAGCCGTTTATTGCCGAACCGGCGCTGGGCCTGGCCGCCTTGCTGGCGGTCGGCGCCGGCAAGCGAGAGCAGCATCTGTCTCAAGCCGTCCAGCGCTACGCCGCCCGGTTCCAGCGCGTCCACGGGGTCGGGTTGAAATTTACCGAGGCAGCCGTCCACCGCCTGGCGGAGCGGGCGCTGGCAGAGGATGTGCCGGTGCGCGACCTCTGCGACCGGCTATTCAAGGATTACCAGTTCGGCCTGAAACTGATCCAAAAGAATACCGGCCAATCCGAGTTCGATCTGCCACTCAACGCGGTGGAGAACCCGGACAAATACATCAGCGAGCTGGTCGTGCAGAGCTATCAGCCGCATTAGGTCGTTCCGGGGGGATTTTGCGCTGGAAAACCGTCGCCGGTGACGAGATAAGCAGTTAGATTCGCCTGCCCGCCCGGCCCGGGGGCCGCCGCCGCCTCCCTCACGCCAAAGCTTCCTCTCCCACTGTGTCCCGCGCGTTCAAATTCACGCTTCTAATTGGTGTCCAGGTTTGCGTCATCCTGGGCATCGTCTTCTTCTCGGGCTGGCTGCGCCCGCTGGATGCCATGGTGGCTCGAGTCCTGGGCGTGCCCGGCCTGCCGCCAGAGCTGCCGGTCTGGCAATGCGTGGCGTTCGCGGTCGTGGCTTTCGGCATCGCCTGGACCACGATTGACATCAACCGGCTGGCCTTCAAGACCCTCGTGGCCGCTCTCACGCTGGCGGAAATTTTGACGTTTTCCGCCCTGCTCGCCCTGCAGGATGTCTACTTCTCGCCGCTGCTGCCGGCTCTCGCGGTCCTGATGGCGTATGCCGCCGGCTTCGGCTATGCGCAGAGCCAGACCGGCCAACGTCAGCGCCTGGTGGACTGGGCGTTTGGACCCCGGGTCTCTTCCAGCCAGACGCGCGCTCTCGTCGACGGCCAGGCGGCGCTCGAGCCCGAGGGCCAGCTCGAGGAACTCACGCTGGTGGTGTGTGAGATTTTCAATCACCAACAACTGATGGATGAGCTCGATCCTTCCGCTTACGCCAAAATCAGCAACCAGTTCACCAACTGCGCGGCGGAAATCCTGGTGGACAAGGGCGGCACGCTGGCGGCCTGCGATGGCGAGGGCGTCCGCGTCATCTTCGGGGCGCCGCTGCCTATGGCGGCTCATGCGGCCTCCGCCTGCCGCGCCGCCCTGGAAGCCGCCCGGCAAATCAAGATCCTCAACGAACAATGCGCCCGCGACCACAACGGCGTCATCTGCGATTTGCGCATGGGCATCAACAGCGGCGAGATGGCGGTCGGTCATTTCGGGTCCCGGCGGTTGGGCGGTTTCGGCGTGGCGGGCGAGGAAGTGGCGTTCGCGCGCCGGCTTTGTGCCGCCAACCTCATCTACGGGTCGACCATTCTGTTGGGCGCCCGCACCTTCGAGCTGGCGGAGGCTGCCATCGAGGCGAGGCCGCTGGAATTGCTGCGCCGCCGCCTGGGCGATAACTGGCTCGAGGTGTACGAACTGTTGGCGGAGCCGCATCAACTCACACCGGAAGACCTCGCGCGACGCGATCTCTTCTGGACCGGCGTGATTTTCTACCGCGAGAAGCGGCTGGCGGACGCCCTCGAAAAGTTTACCCAAGCCCATTCGACCACCCAGGGACCCGATGGCCCGCTGGATTTTTACATCAGCCGCATCAAGCAACTGCAGCACAGTAACGCCACCACGGACTGGGAGACCGCGCGTCTGCTCAACTCGCTCTGACCATGCGGCGCGTCGAGTACCCGGAGCCGCTGCAACGCCTGGTCGGGCAACTCAAGCGTTTGCCCGGCATCGGTCCCCGCAGCGCGGAACGCATCGCCTTGTGGCTGGTCGGCGGGCGCGAGGCCGGAGGGCGCGGCCGGGAAGTGGCGGACGCCATTGTAGACAACGCCGCGCGGGTGCGGCCTTGCGTGGATTGCGGCTTTTTCACGGTGGAGGAGCGCTGCGAGATCTGTTGCGACACCTCGCGCGCGGGCGGCCCGTTGTGCGTGGTGGAGCAAGCGACGGATATCCTGCCGCTGGAGCGCACGGGGGTGTTTCGCGGCCGTTATCACGCCTTGGGAGGCCGGCTGGCCCCGCTGGACCATGTCGGGCCGGAGGATCTGAACATTGAACGGCTCTTCGAGCGCCTGCGGGCGGAGCCAATGGCGGAGATTATCCTCGCCTTGGGGGCCGACGTGGAAGGGGAAGCCACGGCGCAGTACCTGGCCGGCCTACTGAGTGAGTTTCCAGGGTTAAAAATCACCCGCATTGCCCAGGGGCTGCCAGCCGGCGGCGGTCTGGAGTCCGCCGACGAATTGACGCTGACCCGCGCGCTCAATGGCCGGGTGCAGCTTGGGGGTTAGCCTTGGACAGACCGAGGCGCGCAGTCCTCTACTTGGACGCCGGCGGCGCTACCGCTGGCGGCAATGTCGCATTCTCCGGCCTGAAGAACGGCGCCAACTCCGGCCGCCCACTCTCGAGCGCAAAGGTGGGGTCTTGCATCGCAATGTTATAAACTGTGGGATCCATGGTGGCCCGGCCCCGGGCGATAAAGCGCGCGGCTTCGCCCACTTTCCCGGCTTTCAAAGCGCGCGCCGCCGCCGCGAGCAACGCCGCCGCGCGCGGGTGGGGCAGCGCCAATTCCGCGTCGATGGCCGCCCCGGCGCCATCGGTGCCTTCCTCGTCGAGGAGGATCTCGCAAAGCCAGATCTTGAGTTGAATCAAGTCATCGGCGGTCTCATATTCGTTGCGCCATTGGGCCGAACGAAAGCGGGCGACTGCCTCCATCGGCTTGCCTTCCTGCTGGAGACACTCTCCCCAAAGGTAGTAATACTCGGACTTGCTCGGGTCTGCGGCGGTGGCCAGAGCGAACCCTTGTTCGGCTTCGGCGTAACTCTTGGTCCGGATGTTCATGAAGCCGACCAGAAAATACGCTTCCGCCTGCGCGCCGTCGTTGCGGCGAAGCACATTGGAAAGAATGGTCTGCGCGGAGGGATAATCCGCTTGATAGATGTTGAAGCGCGCCAGCTCCAGCGGCAGCGCGGTCCATTGCGGATGCTTGACGCTAAACGATTTGAAAAGCTGGATCGAATCGCCAAAGCGCCCTTCCTTGCTGGCGCGAAAAGCGGCATCCAATTGCGATTCTTCGTCCGGCGACAACGGGACCGGCTTGGCAATCACGCCTGGATTCAGCGCGGCGCTATTTTGTCTCTGCGCCGCCGGGCTCCAATGTGTCCCCGCGAAATAGCCCGTCCCGCCTCCGGCCAGCAGCAACGCAAACGCCAACAAAGGCCAAACCCAGCGCCGCGGCTTGACCGGCTCCGGATACGTGTAAATCTCGCGCTCCGGCAACACCGCCGTTTCGGTATCCAACCCGGCCTCGAATTCTGCCTCGGCGACTACCGGTTCGTCCGCCGGCGGGTCGGACGCTGCGGCGGGGCTGGGCGAGGCGGGACGCGGCTCGGGCGCGCGCTGCGAACGAAAGCGGGATTTACGGCTGGGACCGATGGATAAAGGGGACCCGCTCATGCCAGATGCTTAAGGCCATCGCCTTGCCCACCGGCCGGGTCAACGCCTTTTTTCCGGCGGACACGTGCAACTCTCATTGGGCCTGTGCCGGGGATTGTGCGACAATCGCCGCCGCGTGGCTGCCGCCACTCACCGCCCGAAGACTCATGCCCGCTGCCGATCGCCCTTTCACCACCGCCACGGCCGCGCCGCCGGCGACTTCGGCCGCGCCTCGTTGGTACCTGCTGGCGGGCTTCGCGATCCTGGTCGCGTGCCAATGGACGGGTGAAGAACTCAAGGCGCGGCTCGGCCTGATTCTACCCGGCAACATCCTGGGCCTGTTCATCCTGCTGCTGCTCCTGACCACCGGGGCGGTCCCGTTGCGCTGGGTGGAGGGAATTGCGCACTGGCTGCTCTGGTTGCTGCCGCTGTTGTTCGTGCCCATCTTTGTGCTCGCCCTGCAAAATAAATCGTTCTGGCAAACGCGGGGACCCGCCTTGGGGGCAGTCATGCTGGTTGCCACCGTCATGCTTTGGGCCGGCACGGGCCACCTGGCGCAATGGCTCTTGCGCCGCCGGGCCAAAAAAGCCGTATGACCAACCTCTCGCCGGCTACCCTCTCCGGCGTCGCTTCCCTGCTCCTCTGGAGCGGGCTGACGATCGGCGTTTACGCGCTTTGCCGCTGGCTGTTCTTGCGCACCCGGAACTCGCTCCTCTATCCGGGATTCACGTGCATTCTGAGCATGCTAGTGTTGGTGGTGGCCGCGGGCCATCCGTTTGCCGCCTATGCGCGGGAGACGGCCTGGATCAACGCACTGCTCGGCCCGGCGGTCGTGGCCATGGCGGTGCCGATCTATCAACTGCGCCGGATCGTCCGCGCCAACCTCGGCATGCTGGCGATCGTGATCCCCGGTGGCCTGGCCCTGGCGGCCAGCAGCACGATGTTGCTCCTGGCTTTGGCTGGGCGTCCGCGGGCGGAAGTTGCCGCGGGTGCCTTGAAATCGATCACCTCGCCGGTGGCTTACCGGTTGGCGGTCGATGGCAACGTGCCGCTGACGTTTGCCATGGCCGGCGTGCTGTTGGCCGGGACCATGGGTGCCACCATCGGCCCGTTCATGCTGTACTGGATGCGCGTGCGCGAGCCGAGGGCCATCGGACTTGCCTTGGGTTGCGCATCGCACGGCATTGGGGTGGCGCGAGCCATGGAAATGGGCGAGACGCCAGGCGCCTTCGCGTCCCTGGGCATGAGCGGCACCGCCATGTGCGCGGCCGTCGCCGTGCCTTATTTACTGCGCTGGCTGCTAGCCAGGTAGGTCACTCCGCGATCCGCGCCGTATCGTAGTCCGGGAAGCGCGTCTTGAGTTGTGCGCTGGCCTTGGCGGCCTCCTCCGTCTGGCCGCCCTTGCTAAAGGCGTCAGCCGCCCGCGCCAGCGCTTCGGGCGTAATCTGCGGATCGTCGTACAACACCGAGATACTCATGAACATCTTGCCAGCCGCTCCGTACTCGCCGCGTGCATAGGACACGCCGCCCGCCAGCATCCGCGCTTTGGCGTTCAGCGTCCCTTCCGGTTGCAGTTCGAGGATTTGATCGGCTGTTTTTTGCGCTTCATCGAAACGTTTCAGGCCGATCTGCGCCGCACCTTGCACCAACAGACCTTCGGCCCGCGCCGAAGGTTCCATGGACCTGCCTGCTTCCAGATAATGCCCGGCGGCGGTCAGTGCTCCTTCGAACTTCTGTAAGCTCACCCGGGCCCGGGCCAGTAGCAGCCAGGTCTCGGGTGTGGCGTTCCCGGGCGAAGCCGTTGCTTCCGCCAAATGCAGATCCGCGTCCTGATAGTCCTTCGCGTCGAATTCCTGTTCGCCCAACCAGCGCAAGATCGTGCCGGGCACCGGCGGTTGCGTCTTGGCATCTTCGTAGGCCGTGATTTCACTGGCCAGCTTGGACGTATTCTTGAGTTGATACTGGCAGAGAATGATCAGCAGGCCCGCCTTGGCATCGTACTCTTTCGGGTCGACGCGACGGGCGGTTTCGAACGCTTGCAACGCACCGGTGTAATCCGCCGCGGTAAACGCCGCCCGGCCCATGTAAAAGTCTGCCAAGCCGGCGGCGTCGGTGTTGGGATAATCCTTCAGCAGCGTCCGGAAGGCTTCCACCATGCCTTTATCATCCCCCTGTTGTCCGAGAATGAGGGCTTTCTGCTGGAGCGCGGCTTCCCTTTCCTTGGCGTCGGGATGCTCTGCGATGACCGTGTTGAAATCCTGGAGCGCTCCGGGGTATTTCTTCAACTGCTGATACGCTACCGCGCGCTGGATCAGCGCCTTGACGACAAACGGATGGGTCGGATAAGCGTGCAAGAAGCGGGTAAAAGCCTCGACCGTCTTTTCCGGATCGTGCGCCTGGGCATAGCAGTAGCCGAGGCGGTAAGCCGTCTCAGCCTTGTATTTTGAGGGCAGGTTCGGCGAACCATCCAGCACGTTGTAGGCATAGGCGGCCGCCAGGTAATTGCCTTGCTTGAAAAGCGTGTCCGCCTTCATCAAGCGGACCTGATCGCCTTCCACGACATCCGTGCTTTCCGTCAGGAAATCGTCCGCTTCCTTGACGAAATTGGGATCATTGGTCGCGTAGTAGCTGATGATGCGCTGATACCGGGCTTCGGGCGCCTGCGGCGACTTGGCGTACTGCGTCAGGATTTCGTCGTAGATGGCTTGGGCTTTGGCATGCTGTCCGAGCTGGCGCTGGGCGTTGGCGGCCAGCAGCATTGCCTCTGGCTGCAAGGCGTCCGTCAAGGCCGGGCGGTCTTGCGTGTAGGCATCCAGCAGTTGCTGATACTTGTTGGTCTCATAAAGCAGGTGCAACTGCGCGATAATGGCGTCTGCGCGCACCGCTGCGGTGGCGCCGGCCAGGGTGGTGGCGCGGGTGAGCAGCGCGGCGGCAGTTTCGTTCTGATTCAGATCGCGCGCGATCAGCCCGGCCTTGAGCGACGCCTCCGCTTGCAGCGCGGGTTTCGCGGCCTCTCGGGAAAGGATTTCGTATTGCTTGAAGGCCTGGCTGGGCCGCCGGTCCGCGGTCGCCAGGCGGGCCAGAGCCAGGCGGGCGTCATCGCGATAGGCGTTGTTCGCGGTGACGTTCAGGATGTCTTCGTAGATGAGTTGGGTCTCATCGCGGCGGTCGAGTTGTTCCAGGCAGAGGGCCTCGAAGTAGAGCGAAGCGAGGCGCACATCGTCCGCTTTGGCGAGCGCGGCGGAACGTTGCAGCAGCGGCAAGGCGGAGCGGTAATCCTGCGCATTGAAATCGATGGACGCCAGGCGATAGCAGGCGGGTCCCACGTAGTCGCCATCCTTGAAGGCGATGACGAGGTTCTGATAGCTGGAACGCGCCGCCGGCAAGCGGTTGAGCAGGCGATAACATTCGCCCAGCCACCAGAGAGACGCTTCGCGTTGCGCGCCATCCGGGTATTGACCCAGGTAGCGTTCGTACTCGGCGGCCGCCTGCGTGTACTGTTTGCGCACGTATAAGGCGTTCGCGAGGTTGAACTGGACAATGTCCGGCGGCGGCGGCGGGCCGCCCGAGGCTTGGGGCGCGATCCGGATATCGGTGCTCTCATCCGCCGCATTGCTGCCAGTGGCGGACGGCGCGCTGGATGAATCAGCCGGGGAGGAGGGCGCCGCCGCGGGCTTGACTCGTTCCGCCGCCTGCTTCTGTGCCAGCTCCGGGGAGCCGGGTGGTGGCGGCAGCGCGGGATCGTAGACAGCGTCCGAGCCGGGGACAGGAAACTTGGGGCTCGGCGCCACGACGCGAGGCGCGGGAGTTTCGAAGGGGACGGCGCGTGCCACCGGAGGATCGCCCGGGTTCACCGGCACGGCCGCGCGCACGGTCCTTTCACGGGGTGTCGGCGTAGGGTCCTGGGCGCGGCCGGCTGGCGGCCAACCGCCAACCGTCACCAGGCCCAAACAGAAAAGGAGGACGCGTGCAGCGGGGAAACGGGTGAAGACGACACGCCGGCTCATGGTTGCGGCTTGGAAGTGGCGAAGGCAACGTTCCAGATATTGGCGGCGCGGCAGGTGTCCAGGACGTCGACCACGTGTTTGTAATCGACGCGCTCGTCCCCGCGGACGATGACCGCCTGATCCGGGTAGATATCGGAGAGCTGCTTCAACTTCGCCTTGAGCTGGTCCAGGCTCAACGTCTGCCGATTCAGGATCACGCGGCCATCCGACGTGATGTTCAAGATGCACTCGCTAATCGGTCTCTGCGTATCCTGGCCTTCCCGGGCGGTCGGCACCTTGACCTCCAGGGAAGTCTCCGCCCGCGAGAAATTGTACGTGACGATGAAAAAAATCAGCAGGCAGCAAAACACGTCGATCATCGGCGTGACCTGGAAGCCGGGCGTCTGGGGCACGGCACTGCGCGGGCGAAAATTCATCTGCTGATGATCAGAAGTCGTCTTCCAGCATGGCGGATTCGCGTTCCCGGCGCCGGCCGCCGCTACTGCCGCCGGAGAAATACAGCCCGTAGATGGCCAGAATCTGGGTGGCAGCCGTCTCGAGATCGGACGTCAACCGCTGCACCCGGCCGCGAAAAAACGCATAAGAGGCGAACGCCAGGATGCCCACCACCAACCCGCTCGCCGTGCAAACCAATGCCTCCGAAACGCCCTGCGCCAGCATCATCGGCTTGGATGTCGCGATATCCGTCGCCAACGCGCCGAAAGAATGAATCATGCCGGAAACCGTGCCGAGCAGGCCCACCATGGGAGCGATGGCGCCAACATCCGCCAGGTAGGTAATGCGGTGGCTGAGCGCCGATGCCTGTCGCACGCCCTCGGTCTCCGCGATTTCGCGCACGCTTTCGAGCGTAGCGGTCGGATTATCCTTCGAGAACGCGAGCATCGACTGCACGACGCGCGCGACGGATTCCCCGTGGCGGTTACTCACCGCCAGCAGACCCAGATAGTCCCGCTTGCGCAGCAAGGCCTCGCAAATATCGAGGTAGCGGCGGGTCACCACGTTGCCACGCCGCAGGGTCAGCAAATAAATGAAGATGAGCAGAGTCTCGATAAAAAGGAGCCCCGCCAGCGGAATCATGAAGATGCCGCCGGAAACGAGGACGTTCCAGAGCGTGCCGGTAGCGGCGCCCCCATCGGGATTGACTGCGGGCGCGATCGCGGCCCCCTGCGCGAGCAGCGAAAGCGTAAGGTGAGGCTGGAACGCCGAGGCCAGGCCGGTAAGCAGGTTCATACGAGCGAGCCAGTTTACCGTCTCAGCGCGGCGATGCAAGGCTGGCGCCATGCACGCTGGCCCAAGCAAGCAAAGCCGGGCGAGTTATCTAGTCGACGATAATGTCCTTGTAAGTCCCGCCGGCGGGGATCATGGGCAGCACGTGCTCGGTGTACGGCACCATGACGTCCAAAACATAGCATTCCTTGGCCGCCAACATCCGCTCCATGGCTCCACGCAAGTCTTCCTTGCGCGTCACCCGCTCGCAGGTAATCCCAAACCCGGCACAAATTTGCACGTAATCCGGGTAAATGGCCTTCGGGTCCTGCGGATTACCCAGGAACGTGTGGCCCCGATTGCTCTTGTAGAAGCGATCCTCCCACTGCACGACCATACCCAGGTGCTGATTGTTGAGGATCATCGCCTTGGCCGCGATCTGCTCCACCTTGGCGGTCGCCAGCTCCTGCACGTTCATCAGAAACGAGCCGTCTCCGTCGATATCCACCACCTGGCGTTCCGGACACGCCACCTTGGCGCCCAAAGCCGCCGGGAGACCGAAACCCATCGCCCCCAGGCCGGCCGAGGTCAGAAAGGTGCGCGGATTGATAAAGTCGTAAAACTGCCCCGCCCACATCTGGTGTTGGCCGACGCCCGTTGTGATGATGGCTTCACCCCGGGTCAGCTCGTGCAAAAGGGCGATGGCATACTGCGGCTGAATGGCCTCCTCGGTGTCCTTGAAGCGCAGGGGATTGCCGGATTTCCATTCCTGGATGGCAGTGTACCATTCCGGGTAACGCCGGTGCGAACCGATGGGCGTCCGCTCCCAACCCGCCTGCGCGAGCAGGGCATTGAGCCGGGTCAACGCCACTTTGATGTCGGCGTTGATCGGCAGACGGACCACCTTGTTCTTGTTGATCTCCGAGGCGTCGATGTCGATGTGGACGATCGTGCCGTGTTCGGCGAATTTCTCCACCTTGCCGGTGACGCGGTCATCAAAACGCACGCCGAGCGCGAGCAGGACATCGGCTTCGTTGACGGCGTTATTGGCATAAACGGTGCCGTGCATGCCGAGCCACTTAAGGGACAGCGGATGGTTCTCCGGGAACGCGCCGATGCCCATCAAGGTGGTCGCCACCGGGATCTGCGTGCGTTCGACGAACTCGGCCAGCTCGGGAGCGGCCCCGGAGGAAATGATGCCGCCGCCGCAGTAAATCATCGGCCGTTTGGCGCTGCCGATCAGCCCCATGACCTCATTGAGCGCCAATTCATCCACGGCGAGGTCTTCCTCGTAACCACGCAGATTGATGCGTGCCGGGTAAATTGGCTGGCCTTTCTGCTGCTGGATGTTCTTGGGCAAATCGATCAGGACCGGACCCGGGCGGCCGCTTTGCGCGATGTGGAAAGCCTCTTTGACGATGCGCGGAATGTCGTTGATGTCCCAGACGAGATAGCTGTGCTTTACGATCGGGAGCGTCATCCCGAAAATGTCCGTCTCCTGGAAGGCGCCGCGGCCGATCATCCATTGCGGCACCTGCCCGGTGATGGCTACCAGCGGCACGGAGTCCATGTAAGCATCCGCAATCCCGCTGAGGAGATTGGTGGCACCGGGGCCGGAAGTGGCCATGCAAACGCCGGCCCGGCCGGAAGCGCGGGCGTAACCTTCCGCGGCAAAGACGCCGCCCTGTTCATGGCGAGGCAGGACAGTCCGGATCTTGGTGGATTTGGTCAGCGCCTGATGAATCGGCATGCTGGCGCCGCCGGGATAGGCGAAGATTGTATCGACGCCTTCCCGCTCCAGACAAGCCACCAGGATTTCCGCTCCGTCCATGACGGGACCGCGGTCCGGGGCGGGGGATGCAGGGGAGGTATGGGTCTGGGCAGAAGCGGAGGCGGAGGGATTCATGAGGAACGAATTGTGGCAGCGGAGCTTAGGGGAGAAAGCGTTGTGAGACAAGGCGGAATGCTTGATTGAATTGGCGGATTACACTGGGAATAGATACAGGATCACAAGAAGTTCGTCAGTCGGCTATATTGACTATTGCAACCCCGTGCACCGAGAACGAAGACACCAAGCCCTCGCGATCTGGGCCGTTGGGGTCCTGGTCTTCCTCTACCTGCCCGTCGCGTTGCTGGTAGTGTATTCGTTCAATGCCGCGTCCATGGGAGTCCAATGGACGGGGTTCACCTGGCGTTGGTACCGCTTGCTGGCCGCCGATAGTTCGCTCCTGATCGCACTGGAACACAGCCTGATCATCGCCAGCGCCACGACGATCCTGGCGACCGCCCTCGGCACCGCGGGCGCGTGGCTGCTGCATCGCTACCCGTTGCCGCGCACCGGGCCGCCGTTGCGCGCCTTGATTCTCGTGCCGATGCTGCAACCGGAAGTACTCATGGGCGTGAGTCTCCTGCTGTGGTTTGTCTTCCTGCGGTTGCCGCTGGGCTACGTGACCGTTACGATTGCGCACGCCACCTTTTGTTTCCCGTTCGTCCTCGTGGCGGTGCGGGCGCGCCTGGAGGGACTGGACCCGAGTCTTGAAGAAGCCGCGTTGGACCTCGGCGCCAAGCCATGGCAGGCGTTCTGGCTCGTGATCGTGCCGTTTTTGCGCCCGGCCATTCTGAGCGGCGCATTGCTATCGTTTACACTATCGCTGGACGAGTACATCGTGACGGTGTTCACCAATGGCCCGTCATCACAGACGCTCCCGCAGAAAATCTTCGGCCTCGCCAAAGTCGGATTGAACCCGAAACTCAATGCCTTGAGCACTGTTTTCCTCCTGCTAACGGGCGCACTCGTGCTGGCTGGGCGGTTTCGCCCCAAGACGCTCTCGCGGCTGACGGTCTTCGCCCTCGCCTTGCTGCTGACCGGTGGCGGTTCTCTCCAGGCTGCCCAGTTGAACCTCTTCTGCTGGTCCGAGTACATCCCGGGCCCGGTGATCGACTCTTTTCAAAAGGAAACGGGCGTTCGGGTCTCGGTGGAAAATTATGCTTCCAACGAGGAGATGCTGGCCAAGCTCCTCGCCGGCGGTGGTAGCTATGACCTGGTGCAGCCCAGCGAATACACGGTCGAAGCCTTGATCAAAGCCGGTCTGCTCCTGCCGCTGGATCGCGCGGCGATCACGAACTTCGGCAATCTGGACCCCGCCTTTCTCAACCAGCCCTTCGATCCCCAAAACCGGTTCAGCATCCCTTGGATGGGCGGCACGGTGGGCATCGTGATCAACACGGAGCGGGTCCAGGCGCCCGTCGTGGGCTTCGGCGATCTGTTCTCGGGCAAGTACCAAGGGCGCATCGTGGCGCTCGACGATAGCCGCGAGATGGTCAGTTGGGCCCTGGCCTACCTCCATCTGCCCACCAACGACATCACCACCCAGACCCTGGCGAACGTCCGGCCGATCCTGACCCGCTGGCTGCCGCAAATCAAAGTCTACGATTCCGATAGCCCGAAAACCGCGCTTTTGGCCGGGGACGTCGATCTCGGCGTGGTCTGGAGCGGCGAGGGAGCGATCCTTTACCGCGATCATCCGCAGAAATTCCGCTGGGTGTTGCCTCAGGAGGGCAGCCATCGCTTCATCGACAGCCTGGCCATCCCGAAAACCTGCACCCACAAGGCCGAGGCCGAGCAGTTCATGAACTACATCCTGCGCCCGGAGGTCAGCCGGCAAATCTCCGACGCTTTCCCGTACACGAATCCCAACCTGGCCGCCCGTAAACTGTTAACGCCCGCGCAACTGGCCAATCCGGCCAGCTATCCGCCAGCCGCCGCAGTCACTGGGCTGGAGACGTTTCGGGACATCGGCGCGATGTCGAGCGAAGTGGATGCTCTGGTTTCCGAGTTAAAGGCCGCGCGTTAGCATTCTCAAGCCATCCGGAAAACAGGGGGCAGTCACAGCGCGAGCGGAATTTTCGGGTCGCGCGACCTGGGTTTCTGGCTCACATTCGTCGGCCATGCGTGCCCTCGTTCCCCTTGCTCTGCCGGCATTTTGCCTGCTGGCCCTGCCGGCTGCCGGGCTGGCACAGGATGTTGGCACGGCCGCCAGCACCACTTTGCGCACGGTCTCGAACGAGGTGCGTTCGGTGCCCGAAACGATTGAGCCGACCTGGGAAACGCGGCCGGATGCGCGCACCGTCTACTTCGATATCCCGGCGCCGCGGGGCCAGATCACGGACCGCAACGGCCTGCCCCTGGCGCAATCGCGTTTCGGCTATCATCTCGACCTCAGCTTCCCACCCGGCGACGAGTTGAACGACTCCCAGGTGATTTCCTACGTCAAGCAGCAACTGGTGCTCGCCCAAAGCGCCCTGCACCGGCCGCTGGAGATCACCACGGCCGACGTGCTCGACCATTATCACAACCGGCGCATGTTGCCGATGGACATCGCTACCTACCTGACGCCCGAGGAGGTCGACACCGCGCGCACCAAGCTGACCGGCGCGCTTTCCCTGCGACCGGTTTATCTGCGTTTTTATCCCAACGGCCAGCTCGCCGCGCACATCATCGGCTACAGCGGCAAAACGGGTGGGCAGGCCCACGGACCACTGCAGCCGAATGAGTTGCTCTGGCCGGACCTCGAAGGCCATGAAGGCCTGGAAAAAACTTTCAACGATCAGCTTACCGGCAAGCCAGGCGTGCTGAACATGACCTTCGACGCCAAGGGGAACAAGACCAGCGAACGCATCGTTGTGCCGCCCATCCCAGGGAACAACGTGGTCACCACGCTGGATCTCAACCTACAGAAAAGCTGCGAGCAAACGCTGGCCAAGGAAGGCAAGCGCGGCGCGATCGTCATCATGGATCCGTGGACCGGCGATGTGCTGGCGATGGCTTCCTGGCCGTCGTTCGACCCGAACGAGTTTGTTGCGGGCATTTCGGATGCCGACTTCAACAAGATCAACAACGACCCGAACATCCCGCTCATCCCGCGCGCCTTCCGGTCGAGCTACCCGGCGGGATCGACGTTCAAGATCATCGTCGGCGCGGCGGCGCTGAACAGTAAGACCATCAGCAAGGACGACGAATTCAGCGGGCCTTCGAGCATGTATATCGGCGAGATTCTTTTCCATAATTGGAAGAAGACAGACGCGGGCGACCTCAACTTCGTCCAGGCGCTCGCCCAGAGTTGCGACACCTGGTTCTACCAGGTGGGCATCAAGACCGGTCCGGAGAAGATCGGCGACTACGCGCGGCGCTTTGGTTTGGGTCGCAAGACGGGCCTGCCTTTGCGCGATGAAGTCGCGGGCCTGGTGCCCGATAACGACTACATGAAGCGCGTCCACCAGCGCAAATTCCACGATGGCGACACGGCCAACCTGTCCATCGGCCAGGGCGACCTGGAAGTTTCGCCCGTGCAGATGGCTCAGGCGATGGCCACCCTCGCCAACGGCGGCACGCTCCATCAAACCCGCCTGGTCAAGCAGGTGCAGACCCTGGATAACGTGGTCTCCTCCGCCTACCAGGTGCGTTCCCGTAGCGATGTCGGGCTCAGTGCCGATGTGCTGGCCACGATCAAGAAAGGCATGCAGATGGTGGTCGACCACGGCACCGCGGCGCAAGCGCGGGTGCCCAATGTGGACGTCGGCGGCAAAACCGGCACGGCGCAGTGGGGCGCGGGCAATAGGGACAAGAGCAAGTCCCGCACTGCGGCGTGGTTCGTCGGTTTCGCGCCGGTGGACAAGCCGACCTATGCGTTCGCCGCGCTGGCCGAGGGCGACGCTGGCGATAATACCGTGCACGGCGGGACAGCGGCGGCTCCGTTGATCGGCAAGGTCTTGCGGGACATTTACAAGGAAGCCAAGCCGGAGAAAAAGAAGAAGAAACACGACGACGATTCCGACAGCGACGATAGCAACGCCACGCCGGCGCCGGCCGATGAGCCACCCGCCAAGGGTGATGAAAGCGACTGAGACGTGCCGCGAAATGCGTGGCAGGGCAACCGGCCCGGGATCGCCTGCCATCCGACCCTACTATGTCTTTCGATCTGAAGTCCCTCGTTGCCGCCCGCATGGGCGAGAACTACGAGTTGCACAGCCAGCACCTCAACCCCACGCTGGTCCAGGTGCAGCGCACCATCGGGTTCGACCGCGTCTACGTGCGGGCTGAAGGCGCCTATCTCTACGATGCGGAGGGCAACGCCTACCTGGATTTTCTCAGCGGCTACAGTGTCTTCAATATCGGGCGCAACCATCCGGTCGTAGCCCAGGCCCTGCACGACGTGCTGGACCTCGATCTGCCGAACATGGTGCAGCTCGATTGTTCCCTGTTGAGCGGCTTGCTCGGGGAAGCGCTCCTGCGCAAGACGCCGCCGCATCTGGACGCGGTTTTCTTTTGCAATTCCGGCACGGAAGCGGTGGAAGGCGCTTTAAAATTCGCGCGCGCCGCCACGGGACGCCCGCGAATCGTCTCGCTGGAAGGCAGCTACCACGGCTTGAGTTACGGGGCGCTTTCGATCACCGGCAGCGAGAGCTTTCAGGAAGGTTTCGGCCCGTTTTTGGCCGACACCGAGCGCGTGCCGATGGGCGACCTGGCTTTGCTCAAGGCAACCCTTTCCCAGCAGGACGTGGCGGCCTTCATCATCGAGCCGGTGCAAGGCAAGGGCGTCAATTATCCGTCTGACGACTACTACCAGCAGGCCCAGGCGCTGTGCCGCGAGTACGGCACGCTCCTCATCTGCGACGAGGTGCAGACCGGGCTCGGCCGGACGGGCAAGTGGTTCGCGTTTGAGCACTGGGGCCTGGAGCCAGACATTGTGACCATGGCGAAGACGCTCAGCGGAGGCTACGTGCCCTGCGGGGCGATCGTGACGCGCCGTGCCATCTATCAGCGGGTGTTTAGCCGGCTGGACCGCTGCGTGGTGCATTCCAGCACCTTCGGCCGTAATAACCTGGCGATGACCTGCGCCCTGGCGACGCTCAGCGTCCTGGAAGACGAGCAGATGGTCGAAAACTCCGCCCGGATGGGGGCGCTGCTCCGGCAAAAACTGGCGGCCTTGCAGGCCAAGCACCCGTTTATCAAGGAAATCCGGGGCAAGGGCCTGATGATCGCCATCGAATTCCACGAACCTCCGGAACTCAAGGGCAAGCTGGCCTGGCGCCTGATGCACAAGATCGACGAATCGCTGTTCCCGCAATTGGTCGTCGTGCCGATGCTCAGCAAACACCGCGTCCTGACGCAAGTGGCCGGCCACCACATGGACGTGATCAAGATCCTGCCGCCGCTGATGATCGGGCAAAAGGAAGTGGATTACTTCGTCGCCGCGCTGGACGCGACCTTGCAGGAGTGCACCCGCTTCCCGGGGCCCATCGTGGAGCTGGCGCGCAACACCGCCCGCATCCATCTGACGGGCAAGACCGTCGCGCAACAAGCGCGCAAAGCCTTGGCCAAGAAGAAGAAGGCAGGCGGCCATCTCAACGGCGCCTCTCAGCGCAACGGCCATGTCTCCAAACGCTCGACCATTGCGCTGCCCGCCACCGTGCCGACGGTGCCGTAAACCCTAGTTGGCGTCCTGGACGCGGCTGCTTTTCTGGCGCAATTCGTCGATCAGCTTGGACGCGTCCGCTTTCGTAATCTCCTTGGCTTCGTCGAAGTCGTACTTGGTTTCGCTCGCTAGCGTCTTGAGATAGGAAAGCTGCGCGCCGGTAGCCGGTTCATCGCCGGTCACCCACGTGCTCGGATCCTTGATCGTGTTGGAACCGTCTTCGGCCGCCGGGTGCGGCTGCTTGAATTCGCTGCGGTCGTGGGAGGGTGTCGCTTCGTCCCCGATGAATTCCTCGTGAGTCTTACCGATGGATGCCTTGTCGCCGGTCGTGCTTTGCGGCTCAGCCGGGGTGGGGGATTCGTGGTCGGACGAGAGATTGCTCATGGTAAACTGAATCGTCTCATCTGCATCCTTTGGCGGCAGGATTGTCGCCGTCGTTGGATGCGTTAAACTGTGGGCATGAGCAGTTGGCGCCTCGATCCAAAACAAACCGCTTTGCTCGTGATCGACGTGCAGGAGCGCCTGCTGCCGGTGGTGCGCGAGCCGGCCCGGCTTGTGCAGGCGATTGGTTCGGCGATCGCGGTGGCCCGGCTCTTCGAGCTGGGCATTTTCCTCACGGAACAGGTGCCGGCCAAACTCGGACGCACGTCGGAAGCTGTGCTGGCCGCCTTTGGGGAGAAGGCGCCAGCGATCCGAACCAAAACGGTCATTTCCGCCGCGCTTTGCTTCGAAGCTGGGGAACTGCCAGCCACGGTGCTGGTGGCTGGCCTGGAAACGCACGTCTGCGTGCGGCAGACGGTCTTTGACCTGCGGGAACGCGGCCACGCCGTCTATGTGCTGGCCGACGCTGTCTCGTCCCGCGGCGAGTTGGAGCACCGGCTGGCTTTGCACGAGTTACGCGAGATTGCCGGCGCCCGCATTACGACCGTGGAGACAGTGGCTTGGGAGTTTCTGGAGCGCGCCGAAGGGAACACTTTAAAGGCCTTGCTCAGAATATTGAAGTGAAAGTCCCGGCTGTCGTGGAGGCACTGCCTTCACCTACGCGACGGCTGCCAGCGGTCTGAAACCCGCCTTCTTCACCGCGATCTTCAACGCATCGCCGAAACGGTCCAGCATCTCCTTCGTGTGCAACGCTGAAACCGCGGTGCGAATCAGATCTTTGCCGGCCGGCACTCCCGGCGAGATCGACATGACCGTGAAGAACCCCTGCTCCTGCAAGGACTTCCAGATAAAGTAACATTTTTCCTTGTCGCCGATCACGATGGGCACCGCCGGCGTCGGGCTGTCCCAGAAGTCCAGCCCCAGCGAACGCAGAATCCCTTGCAGGTAGCGCGTATTCTCCCAGAGCCGCACCCGGTGCTCCGGCTCCCGTTGCATCACCCGCAGGCTCGCCAGCGCCGCCGCCGAGCAGGCCGGGGTGATTGCGGCGCTGAAGATGATTTGCCGCGAAGTGCTGCGCAGATACTCGATGGTCGCGCGAGTCGACGCGATAAAGCCGCCCGTGCTGGCGAGGGATTTGGAAAAACTGCCGCAAATCAAGTCCACTTCCTTGCCCAGCCCGAAATGATCGGCCACCCCGCGCCCGTCCCGGCCCAGCACGCCGAAGCCGTGGCAATCATCCACCACCAAGAAGGCGCTGTATTCATTCGCCAGCGCCACGATCTCCGGCAGCGACGCAATGTGGCCTTCCATCGAGTACACTCCGTCGATGGCGATAATCTTCGGCTGCCCCGGGTCTAGTTGCGCAAGCAACGCGCGCAGCGAGCGCGTGTCCTCGTGCGTAAAGCGCTCCACGTCCGCGCCGCTCAGCCGCACGCCATCCCAGAGCGCCGCATGAATGCTCTTGTCGACGATCAGCGCGTCCTCCCGTTGCGCCAGCGAGGAAAGACTGGAAACGCAGGCCATGTAGCCGGCCACGCTCACGTGACACGCTTCCTTGCCCAGGAACGCCGCCAATTCCTCCTCCAGCTCCACGTGGTACCCACGCGAGCCATTCGCCAGGCGCGAGCCGCAGGGGCTCGTGCCCCAGCGATCGATCGCCTCCTTGGCTGCGCGCCGCACTTCGGGATGCGAGCTGAGCCCGAGATACTCGTTGCTGCTCATCATCGTCATCGGCTTGCCGCCGATTACGATGTGCAGGCCGTCGACCTGCTCGACGACGTGATAGTACGGGGCGTACTTTAGCCGCAGCCGGGTATTGGGATCGGTCCGGCAACGTTCCGCCACTGGCTTGGTGCGGTCCGTGAAAAGGGGGACTTTGAACATGGATGAGAGCCGCTGCATGTAACGTTCGCCGCGCCCGGGCGTCAACCCCGGAATTCAGCGGCAGGTCGCGAAAAACCTGCGAAATTTAGGCTTGGCCATCGACCTGACGCCCCCTAAAAGCCAAGAGGCTGTGTGGAATCATTTGCTGACCTCGGCGGCGCGAACGCCTCTGTACCACCGCGCTGCCGCGTGTTTGGGGGCGCTGCTTTTCTGTGCCACGCTCCCCTGCGCCCAAGCCGAGGAACGGATCTTCACCCTGCCCGATTGCCTGGACCTCGCCGCCCGGCAGAATCCGGACGTTCTGGCGGCGGCCAAACGGGTCGAGGCGGCCAAGGCGGCAGTCGTTTCCGCGCGTTCCGGCGTCTTCCCGGCCTTGACTAGCAGCGGGTACTATCAACGCCGCGAACAATCCATTGCGACCAACGGCAACACGTATCCCACTTACCGGCCGAACGATTACACGATAGACGGCCGCCTGACGCAAAGCCTGTATTCCGCCGGCGCGGTCCGGGCGCGCATCGCCGCCGCCGAGTTGCAGGAAAAGGCGGAGGAATGCAACCATCAGGCCGCCCTGGACACCGCGGCTCTGGCGGTGCGCTCGGCGTTTTACCAAACTTTGTACTCCGCTGCGCTGATCAAGGTGCGGCAACAGGCCGTCGATCTGCTCGGCTCCCAAGTTAAGGACGAGCGGGACCGCTTCGCGGCGGGTTCCGTGGGGCAACTCAACGTCAACCGCGCGCAAGTCAGCCTGGTCAACGAGGAGCCCGCCCTCGAGGAGGCCCGCTACGACTTGAAGGCGGCCTACGTCCAACTCAGCCAGGCCCTGGCTATCCCGTTCCCCGACACGGCTCAGACGCTGCCTTTCCGCATTCGCGGGGAACTCGGCCATGAACCCATGAAGCTGTCCCTGGATGATTGTCTGCATCAGGCCGAGGCGATGCGCCCGGAGCTCGCCAGCCGCAAGCTGGCCATCGACGCCCTCAATCGGCAGATCGTGGTGGAAAAGAGCGCCACCCGTCCGCAGATCAGTGCGTTTGCCGCCTACGATCTTTATGCCGAACCGGATCTGCGCGCGGTGAAGGACAATTTCTCCGGCTACACGATCGGCATCTCGGCCAGTTGGCAGATTTTTGATGGTTTCATGACCTTGGGCCGGGTGCGCAGCGCCCGGGCGCAGGTCGGCGTGGCCGAAGCCCTCCTCGCCTCCATGCGTCTCCAGGTGGAGTCGGACGTGCGCACCGCCTACTCCGAGTGGCAGCAGGCGGAAGCCACGCTGCGTCCGCAAACCGATAACATCCGGCTGGCCAACGAAAATCTCGACCTTACCTCGAAGAATTTCGACGCGGGCCAATCCACCCAGCTCGAGGTGCTGCAAAGCCGGGTGGATCTCACCCGCACCGAGGTCACGGAACTGGCCGGCCGCCTGGCTTACAACAGTGCGCTGGCCAAGCTCTGGCGCGCCATGGGAGTGGATCATGTAGCGCCCCTGAAAACCGGCGCCGCCTTGCCAGTCGTGGGGAAATAACGAAAGTGGCGCTCATGCGAGCCGGTTTTTATTTAGGCGCGGCCGGGTGGCAAGCGCGCCCGACTGTGGCCCTCCTGGCCCTAGCAGCGGCTCTGTTCGGCCAAGCGGCGCGGGCCGAGACGCTGACGCTGGCCGAGTGCCTGCGCGAAACGGTGGAGCATAACCCGTCCATCATCCAGCAACGCCTGATATTAGAGCAGGCGGGCGGCCAGCGCCTGTCGCTGCGCTCCCGCGCTTTCCCACAGCTCTTGCTCTCCGGCGTAGGCGGCCAGCAGGGGCAGCAGACGAGCGAGACATTGGAGATCGTCACCAAGGGAGCCGGCGGGAAGAAGACGACCACCACACTGGTGAGCCCGCGCCCGGAACGCCTGTTCCTCATCGGCAGCGAGGCGCTTTACCAGCCGATCTTCGACGCCGCCATTCCGGCTTCGTGGCGGCGCGGGGACTTGGAAATTGCCTCCGCGCGGTCGAATTTCCTCGTCGTGGCCACGGCCGAATTGCATGCGGCGCGCACCGAGTTCTTCTCGGCGCTGTTTCAGCAGCAAAACGGCGTCATCCTGGCGGGCATCGCCGATAATCTGACCGCCAACGCCAAGGGGATGGGCCAACTGCTGAACGCCGGACTGGCTGGGCGCCAATCGTTGCTCGCGGCGCAGGTGCAACAAGCCAATTTTGCACCCGGCATCATCGCCGCGACCGGCTCTTTGCGCGACAATCTCACCGGGTTGCTCCAGACAATGGGCCGGCCCCTGGGGCCGGGCTCGGACCCGGTCAAGGCCGTCACGCTGGCGGATGGCTGGGAGGACGGCCCGCTCGATTTCGATGCCGCCGCGGCTACCCGGGAGGCGCGTTCCAGCCGCCCGGATTTGCTGGCTTTACGCGATTTGATCCGTTCCTATCAGGAAGACGCCAGGATCACGCGCGGAGGCTATTATCCGTTGGTGCGCATTTACGTTACGGGCGATCTCCTGCCCGGGAACTTCGTGCAAAGCCAGCGCCCGAACGCCGTCCGCCCGAGCGACGACACCCAGCAGACCGAAATACGTCCGGGCGTGCGGGAAGACTGGAACATCATCGACACGGGCGCCGTGCAGGGTTCGGCCCAGCAGTTGGACCGTCTGCGGGAGGCTGTTGCGATTTCCCTGCAGCACCTGGAACAGGACATCCCCGGCGAACTCGCCGCCATCCGCGCCCAGGCGGACCGGGCCGCCAAACAGCGCGAGCTGTTTCAGGCGAACGTCGACCTTTCCGCCAGCACCTTGCAGATCGTGCAGTCCGGGGTGACGCAAGGGACCAACTCGCAACTGGAATTCCTGGATGCGGAGACCAGCGTGCTTTCCACGCGCATTGGTTTATTGTCCTCGCGATTGCAAATGAGCCTCGCGCACGCCGAATATGACCGCGCCACGGGTGGGTACCTCCGGTTCATCGGTGCAAGCCAGGCCGCCGCATCCGCCGCTCCCAAGTGAAATCCTCTCCCCCTCCCAATCCCCGGCGCGCCGCGGCGCTTTACAGTACGATCCGTTGGGTTGCTACGCTGCTCATTGCCTTCGTCCTGTTGCTCATCGGTTATTACGTCTACGCCAATGTCATCAACCGGGCACCGGCCGACGTGTACATCGTGCAGCGCGGCACGGCCATTTCGGCGGTCTACGGCACGGTCACGGTCTCGTCGGTGTTAGCCCTCAACGTCAACGCCCAGAACACCGGTTACATGCACCTGGCGCCGGGGTTCGGCACCACCGTCACGAGCCAGGGCGTCTCGGTCAAAGAGGACGAACTGCTGGCCACGGTGATCGACGAAGTAGGGCAGCGCGCGCTCAATCAGGCGCACACGGACTATGAAGCCGCGCTGGCGCGCCAGAAGCTGGGCCCCGCCAGCTTGCAGCCGCTGCGATCCGCCCAGGATCAATTACGCGCCTACGATAAATTGGCCAACCCGGACATGATCCCGCGAGTGCAGCGGGAAGCCGCCCGTAACGCGGTGTCGCAACTTCAGAGCGCCGTCGACAATGAAACCCTGGAACTACAGCGCCAGGTGGATACCGCCGCCGGCACGGTCAAAACTTACGAAGATCAGCTCAAGCGCACCGAGGTCCGTTCGCCCATCGCCGGCATTATCACCGCACAGTTTTATAACGACAATTCCTACGTGTTGGCCAGCCAACCGCTGTTCACCGTGTCCAGCCCCACTGTTTTCATCAGCGGGTTGGTTAACGAAGAAGAAGTCGGCAAGCTGAGGCCCCTCATGAAAGCGGAGGTTCACTTGTACGCCTATCCGAACACCAAGTTTATCGCGACGGTCACAAACGTCCTGCCCAGCCCCGACCCAAACAGCCGGTATACCGTCACCCTGAACTTCGACCAACCGCCGGATAACCTGCTCCTGGGCCTGACCGGTGAGATGAACATCATTCTGGGCCGCAAGGAAAACGCCCTTATCATCCCGGCGCGCGCGCTGCTGATCGATCAGGTGCTGGTGGTGAAGGACGGCATCGTGGAGCCGCGCACGGTTGAAATCGGCTACAAGAGACTCGAGTTCGCGGAGGTGACCAAGGGCTTGCACGAGGGCGACCAGGTCATTGTCTCCGATCAGGACGCTTTCCGCTCCGGCGAGCGAGTGCGCGCCGTCCCGATCAACGACGCCGCCACCGTCAAGGCAGCCGCCGCAAAGAAGTAAGCGAGAGGCGCAAACTGCTCCTGTCCGGCTCCATTATCCATGCGTCCCGCCCTGCACATTGGCCTGCGCTTTACGGTCAGCCGCAAGCGTTCGCTAATTTTCAGTTTGCTGGGCGTCATCTTCGGCGTGGCTTTCTTCGTTTGCACCCAGGCGCAAACGCAGGGGTTCGAGGAATATTTCATTAAGACGATCCTTGGGACCTCCGGCGCCATTGTCATTAGCGATCGCTTTCAAAATCGGTACACCACCTTCGATAACGCCGCCGGCGGCACCGTCATGAGCGGCCAGGAACGGCGCAAATATTACGAGGGCATCACCAATGCCCCGGAAATCATGCGGGTCGCCCGGCAATTTTCCAACGTCCTCGCCTGCGCGCCCATCGTGCAGGGCAACGTGACGGCGCAGGGGGATTTCCAGACGGAGGTTGTGACCCTGCAAGGGATCGATCTCGATCTGCAACTTCGCGCCACGGCGTTGCGCGACCAGATCATCGCCGGCAATTTGAACAGCTATCGCGTGAATCCCAGCGGCCTGATTCTGGGCTCGCTCCTGGCGGACAAGATGCAGTTGAAGGTCGGCGACTCGGTGACCCTGCTGGGTACCGGCGGCGAAAAGAAGGCGATGATCTTGAGCGCCATCTTTCGCAGCGGCAACAACATCATAGATGAGCGCCGCGGCTACGTGGCCATGCGGGTCGCGCAGGTCCTGCTCGAAAAACCGTCGCTCGTTTCGATGATCATCGTCACGTTGCGTGATCCCGACCGCGCCCCGGCGCTGGCGGCGCACTTCGAGCGTCTTTTCGGGCATCGCTCCCGTTCCTGGCAGGAACGCGAACAGGGCAATCTTCAGGTCTTCTCCACTTTGCGGCTCTCGGCCGCCATCACCGTCAGCTTGATCATCCTGCTGGCCGGCGCCTTGATCTTCAATACGCTGACCATGACCGTGCTCGATAAGGTGCGCGAGATCGCCATCCTGCGCTCCATGGGCTATCGGCGGCTGGATATCACCGTCATCTTTCTGTTCCAGGGTTTCCTCATCGCGACGTTCGGCTCCCTGCTCGGCGCTGGCTGCGGCGCGGCGCTGACTTATCTGATCTCGCAAATCCCCATCAAGGTGCGCGGCATTCTGTACACGGACCGCTTCATCGTGGCCTGGAGTCCGCAGCATTATTATTCCGCCGCCGCGATTGCCTTCGTCGCGGTGATCACCGCCAGCTATTTTCCGGCCCGGCGGGCCGCCAACCTCGCTCCGGTGGCGATCCTGCGCGGCTCCGGCCAATAGCCGCCGATTATGGAGCCTGATCCGGAGCCAGACTTGACCTGTTTGCGGTGCGAGAACCTCGAACGCTTCCTAGGTGCCGACGAAGCGCGGGTGCACGTCTTGCGCGGCGTGTCGCTGCGGCTCGAGCGCGGACACGTGCACGCGGTCGTCGGGCCGTCCGGTTGCGGGAAGAGCACCCTGCTATACATTCTTGGGTTGCTGGATCGGCCGGACGCGGGCCGGCTTGTGATCAGCGGCCAGCCGGTCTCGGATCTGCCGGACGACGAGCTTTCGCGCCAACGCAACGCCTTGCTGGGATTCATCTTTCAATTTCACTTCTTGCTCCAGGATTTCACGGCGGCCGAGAACATCATGATCCCGATGCGCCAACTCGGCATGTTGAACGAAAACGCCATGCGCGCTCGCGCGGCCGACCTCCTGGACGCCGTTGGGTTGGGGGATAAGCTGGACCGCCCGTCACAGCACCTCAGCGGCGGTGAACAGCAGCGCGTGGCCATCGCGCGCGCCCTGGCCAATGACCCGCAAGTAATCCTGGCCGATGAGCCAACGGGCAACCTGGATACGGCAAACTCCACGCGTGTTTTCTCTCTGCTGACGAACCTGGTCCGACAGGAACAGAAAGCCTTGCTGCTGGTGACGCACAACCCGGCGATCGCCGAATCCTGTGATTGGGTCCACACGATGCGCGATGGCACCATCGTGGAGAGCCATCAGCCGAAACTTTGAAGCGCCGGCCCTCCGGCTACAAGCCTGAGGTCACCAGAGCTAGCGCAAAGCCGTCATACCCTTTGCTTCCTACGGTTTGGATGGCCGTCGCCGCCAAGCACGGTTCCGCCGCCAACCGCGCATAGAAGCGCCGGATGCCTTGCACCCGCGGATCTGCGCTGGCCGGATCGGTCACCGCGCCTCTGCGGATCACGTTGTCCGCCACGATTACCGTGCCCAGCCGGGAAAGGCGCAACGCCCACTCCAAATACTCCGCATAGCTCTCCTTATCGGCATCGATAAAGATGAAGTCGAACGGTTCAATGCCGGAGGCAACCAATTTGGCCAGGCTGTCCACCGCCGCGCCCACTTGCACTTCCACCCGGTTCGCTAAACCCGCCCTGACCAGATTTGCCTGCGCGACCTGCGCGTGTTTCGGCTCGAACTCCAGGGTGATCAGGCGTCCATCCGCCGCCAATGCCCGCGCGAGCCAGATCGTGCTGTAACCGCCCAGCGTGCCGATCTCCAGAATGCGGCGCGCTCCCTGCATCCGCGCCAGTAACATGAGCAGCTTGCCCTGGCTTGGCGCCACGCTGATGCCAGGCAAGCCAGCCGCGGCGCTGGTGGTCAAAGTTTCGTCTAAAACGGGATCCGCCGGCAACAGCAGATCCACCAGGTAGGCATCGACCGCACTCCATAATTCTTGATCCATCCACGACTTAAGCTCAGCCCGCCGGCGTTGGCCAGAGCCGCCCCGATCAGACGTTCTAATTTCGAGTGTTTACGGCGGCGGACGCCAGCATCGAAGCCGCCTTTGACCAGATCGGCTAGCAAAGCTACGCTCTGGGAATGCGCGCGCTTGAGTTCACCACAGAGCTGGGCCAACAGGACGTGATAGTGATTCCCAAGGACGTTGCGGCGCAGCTTCCGAAGACAGGTCAAGCTAGAATCGTTATCCTGACGGACAACGCTCCCGAGGATCCCCAATGGTACGCGGGAGCTTACGAGCAGTTCATGCGCGATGATGACCCGGAAGATGGCGTCTACGACAACTTCGGTTAGGCAGAATGTTCGGCCACAGACCGTGCAACAAACCTCTTAAATGAGCCCTCAACTGAAGCTCAGATTCTTGACTCCCGCGGCGGCGGCGGCGTTCAGCACGTTGATAATCCGTTCCTGGCGAACGTCCGGGGCGGGCTGGATGATGACCGGATCCTTGGCGCCGTAGCTCATCAGCTCTTTCAAATGATCCCGCGTCAACGGCAGATCGGTGCTGTTCGGCGGATCATACGCCGTGCCGTTGATCTGCACGGCGCCCTCCGTCGCAATCGTGACAATAATCGGCGTCGGGGGCGTCGCGGAGTTGCTGGCCGAAACTCCGCTGGGCAGGTTGATGCTCAATTCCTTCTCCACCACCTGCATGCCCGCGGACGCCATGAAGAACAGCATCAGGACGAAAACCACGTCCACCATCGGCGCGATTTGAAAACCGACGTCGCCGTCTTCAGAGCCAATGGATCCAGCCATAAAGTAATGTCGGTGGAGAGTCCCGGTTGCCTAGGTCTTGGGGGCAGCGTCTTTGTCCACGACGGAAAACGTGACATTGGAGATTTTGGCCTGAGCTACCGCCACCATCACCGCGCGCAAGAAATCGTACCGCGTCTGTTTGTCCGCCCGGATCAAAACGCGCAGGCCCGGGTTGGCCGCGGCGCGCTCGGCCAGCATGCTCGTCAAGTCGTCGGGCGAGGGATAGACGTTCTCGTCGACGGTAATCGTGCCCGCATCGGCCGAGGTTAACCAGGCGATATTGATCACCGCCTGGCCTTTGACGGTCTTGCTCGCATCGTTGCCTTCCGGCGCCACCGGCAGTTCGATGTTCTTGGTCGATTGCAGGACCTGGGTTGAGCTGATCGACATAAAGAAGACCAGCAAGACCAGCAACACGTCGATCATCGGCGCGATCTGAAAGTCCGGGTCTTCTTCCGGCATCTCGCGCACCAGGTTCTTCCGGCCCCGGCGCTTCGCTTTCTGGCGGCTTTCGCTCATGGGAAAAGCGGCGGGCGGCAAACACTGCGGCGTGTCAGTTGCGCCAATCCAGCGTGGCACCGCAATGCGGGCAGGGCGATTCCCCGGCAGTGATCGAGGCACTGCAAATCGGGCAATTCGTGGTCAAAGCCATCGAAACCCGGCGGGACTCGGACTCCGAAAACGGTATCTCGCCCGCACCGGTGCCGGCGCTGAAATTCTGACCGATGCGGACGCCTTGCAATTCCTCGAAAGGCACCTCTTCCACCAGCGAGTTGAGCCGGTCTTCCGCATGCACGATCGCCATCTGCGCCCGGTTGCGGAAGATGTAGTAGGTCACGAATGCCGGGATGGCGATGAACAACCCGCTGGCCGTCGCCAGGAGTACCTCGCCGATGCTGCTCGCCAGCGCCCGGGGATCGCTGATCCCGCTGCTACCCAGGACGGAAAAGGCGCGCATCATGCCCACCACCGTGCCCAGCAGCCCGATCATGGGCGAGACGACGCCGATAACCGACAGGTAGCTGTTCCTGGTGCGCAGGACCTGTGCTTCCCGCAAGCCGTGCTCGGCCAGGGCATCGTCGAAGACGTCCTTGCCCCGGCCGATGCGCTCAAGGCCGGCTTTCAGCGTGTTCGCCAGATAGTTACGATTGGCGTCGCAGATTTCCCAGGCTTCCTGATAATTGCCGGCGTCGATCGTCTGCTTGAGCGAGGAAAGGAGCGGCGGAGGCGCTAGCCGGTCGTTGCGCAGGGTCAAGATATTCTGGATGACAAACGTGACCATGGTCACCGAGGCACCCAGGATCGCCAGCCAGATGGCGATGCCCAGCGGACCGCTGCTGACGATCGTTTGAAAAACGTTGCGCTCCTTCGGCGTCGCGGCCCCGGGCGCGTCTTGCGCCCAGGCGGCATGCGAACTCAGCAACAAAATCCCCCCGCACAGGGCGATAAGGAGCAGGAGGCGATAACAGGTCTTGTTCATGCAAGGGCGGGAGAAACGACCGGGGTTTGTCGCCGGAAGGGGGGCGCCAAGCCTAGGGACAGTGAGCGTAGGGAAGGCGAGGGCAAAGATCAAGGAATGGAAACGTCCTGGTGCGCGGCCCGCAGCGCATCGGCGCTCTTCTGGGCTCGCGCCGTGACCGCTCCATCCTGATAGAAAAGAGTGACGGTGCGCAGATAATCTTCCAAGGCCGCCTGATAGCTCCCCTGGCGTTCTTCGAGTTGTCCCAGCAGAAAGCACGCTTGCCCGTAGGCTGCCCCGTCCGCCCTGGTCGTCTGCGCGGGTTGCTTGAGCGCCGCCTCACGAATCGGCCGGAGTTGCTTTTCGGCTGCGGCAAAATTGTGTTGGGCGTAGGCGATGCGGGCCTGCGCCACGTTCAGGCGCAGCGAGCCTTCCGCGCCTCCGGGGTAGAGCCGCCGATAATCGGCGAAAGCCGCCACGGCCTTGGCGACGTCATTCTTTTCCAGGTAAATGTCTCCCAGGGCGGCGGTTGCCTGGCGCGCCCAATCGGTGGGCAATCCTTTGAATTGATCGACCACCGGTTTAAGCGCTGCCAGCGCCCGATCCCAGTCCCCGGCCTGGTACGCCGCGTAAGCCGGCGCAAAAGCGGCCGGCGGCGCGGCGTCGACCCGGGCCAGCAGCCCCAGATTGTAAGTCACTTGCCCGGCCGCGACGTTAATCACCACGGCCCCATCGCTCATGCCGACCACCTTGCCATCCGCCACATGGTTGGGATTATCCCGGAACACCAAACGGTCCTGCGCCCGCAAACCGCCGGCCGGCGTGAGCGCAACGATCAGCAGAGCCAAAACTATGAGGCGCCAGCAGGGGCGATCACTTGCTTTCCGGGAGAACATGGGGGGAAGGCACTCTAGAAAGTCCAGGGCGCAAAATCAACTGCGGAACGCGGCCGCGCTGTGCTAGAATGCGCCCATGCTTGTTTCCATGATGCGCAGCAACCAGCGGTGGTTGATGATTGTCATTTCCATCCTGACGATCATTTCCTTTCTGTGGTTTTTCAGTAATCGGACTCAGGTCGACCGCATGGTGAGCGACAAAGCGGGCTCGATCTACGGCCAGACCCTGACCACGACTCAACTCGACCGCACCCGGCGTGAAATCCAGACGGCTTTCGATCTCCAACTGACGAACCTGACGGAGCCGGAAATCGTCGAACGCCGGGATTTGACCGGCACCGTGGTCAACCAACTGGTGCTCGTGCATCAGGCGCAGGCCATGGGCATCTTTCCGACGGACGACGAGGTCGAGCAGGCCGAAAAACAGATGGCGGTATTCCAAGGTCCCGATGGGAGCTTCGACTCGCAAAAATATGCCGAGTTCGTCAGCGACAAGCTCAGTCCGCGCGGCTTCAGCGAGACGCAACTCGAGGATCTGGTGCGCCGCGACCTGCAATTCGCCAAGCTGCGGGCCATCGTGAGCGCCCCGGTTTGCGTGAGCCCACTGGAGGTCCGAACCGCCTACGAGCAAAGCAACACCAAGACGGATGCGAGCGTGGTGCATTTGGCTCTCGCGGACCTGGTCGCGGGCATTCAGCCGACCGACGCCGACATCAAGAAATATTACGACGAACAAAGCGCCAATCACGCCTTGCAGCAGCCGGAAAAGCGGCAGGTGCAATACGTGCGCTTCGGCCTGGATGACACCCAGAAGAAACTCAAGGGCAAGGAGCTCGTCGAAGCTTTGCAGCCCCACGGGGACGAGGCGGCGCAGTTCCTGGAAAAGCTGCTCGATGCCAAGGGCAAGGATGGCTTCGCGACTCTGGCCGCCGCGGAGAAGCTGCCGGTCAAGACCACCGCCGATTTCGAGCAGGATCAGACCGCGGGTTTGCCGGAAGCGGCCATCCCGCGCTTTACCGCGGCTGCGTTCCGTTTGACTACCCAGGACCCGGATAGCGATGTGCCTTTGCCCACGGGAGACGGCTTTTATGTGCTGCATCTGGCCAAGGTCACGCCGGAACGACCGCTGACGCTCGACGAAGCCCGGCCCAAGATCATCGCGGCCATCAAGGACGAACGCGCCCGCACCGCCTTGGCCGCCAAGGCCGAGGACGTTCGCACGCGCATCGCCACCGCATTGCAGGCCGGCCACACCTTCGCCGATGCCGCGGTGGCGGCCGGGCAGTCCGCTCAGGATGTACCGCCATTTTCAGAAATGGAGCCGCCGCGCGGTCAACCGGACGACAGCCAAATCGCAGCCGCCAGCCTGGAACTCGGTCCCGGTGAGTTGAGCAAGTTTGTCCCGACCGCGACCGGCGGCCTGCTGATCTACGTGCGCGGCCGGGAAGCGATCGACGAGGCAAAGTTTGCCACCCAGAGCGGGCCTTTGACGGAGAACATGGCCGACAACAAGCGCCGCTTCTATTTTTACGAGTTTCTCAAACAGAGCCGCGAAGAAGCGCACGTCCAGCTGAACAACACCCTGCCACAGAACCAGGAAGGCTGACGTCTCTGCCACGCGCCCGGTTTTTGTCCCGGCCGCGCCTGCTCAACGCCTGTTGTATGCGAAATCTGGAAGATATCTTCGATGACGGCCACGGACATCTGGCGCTTGGCGAACTCGAGGAGGCGGTTGGGTGTTACCGCGAGTGCGTTGAGCTGGATCCCGCCTTTTTCGATGGCTGGCACGCACTAGGCATGGCGTTGATGAAAGTGGGGCGCTATCCCGAGGCGATCGCCGCGGGGCAACAGGCGGTGGCCTTGCGGCCGAACGATCAACTGGCGTGGTCCAGTCTGTCGCTCTTCTATGTGCGCAGTGGCAAGATCAAGGACGCCGAAGACGCCGGAGCAAAGGCCCGCATTCTATCCTGGGGCGGCAAGGTGCTAAAGGACGATGGCACCCGGCCGCTCGATCAGCTCACACCCTCGTGAACCGGCCGGCTTATTTCCTGACCACCGCCATCGATTACACCAATGGCGCGCCGCATATCGGACACGCCTACGAGAAGGTGTTGGCGGACGTGATCGCGCGGTTTCACCGGCTGAAGGGCGAGGACGTGTTTTTGTTGACCGGGGTCGATCAGCACGGCCAGAAGGTGCAGCAGTCGGCGGAGAAAGCGGGCGTGCCGCCGCAGGTGTTCGTAGATGGATTGACCGCGCGGTTCCAGGCGCTCTGGGCGAAGCTGGGGGTGCAGTACGATGGCTGGGCCGCCACGACTGGGGCGCGCCATCAGCAGGTCGTCCGGGCCTTGCTGCAGCGGCTGTGGGACGAGCATGATCCCGAGACGGGTACCAGCCGCTGGATCTATAAGGAGAAGCGCGGCGGTTACTATAGCGTGCGCCAGGAGCAGTTCCTGACCGACAAGGAACGCGGACCCGATGGCGAGTACGGACCCGAATGGGGCGAAGTCGAGTTCCGCGAGGAAGAGAACTATTACTTTCGCCTGGAAGGATCGCGGCAATGGTTGCTCGATCTGATCGACGCGCGCAGCCAGGCCGGGACACCGCTGGTCCGGCCGGAATTTCGCGTCACGGAACTGCGCAACGCGGTGGAAAAGCTGGCGGGCGACCTGTGCATCTCGCGTCCGAAAGCGCGGCTGGCCTGGGGCATTGAGTTCCCGTTCGATCCGGAATACGTGACCTATGTGTGGTTTGACGCCCTAGTGAATTACCTGAGCTTTGCCCCTGGATACGATCCGGCTGCTTCGGCGGAGTTGAGCGTATTTCGGGGTTATTGGCCGCCTTTGCATGTGATTGGCAAGGACATCCTGATTCCCGCGCATGGCGTGTATTGGCCGATCATGTTGCACGCGCTGGGCTTCAGCGACGACGAGATCCCGACGTTTCTCGTGCACGGCTGGTGGAACGTCGGCGGGGCGAAAATGAGCAAGAGCCAGGGTAATAGCATCGATCCTGATGCCCTGGCGGATCACTACGGAGTCGACGCGTTGCGCTATTACCTGATGAGCGATATCGCGACCGGCCGCGACGCGGACTTCAGCGTGGAGCGGCTGATAGGAAGTTATAATACGGTATTAGCTAATAACCTCGGTAATCTCCTGAATCGCAGTCTGAGCATGGCGCAGCGTTATCGCCAGGGAGTGTTAAGGAGGCTGGACGCCGACACGATAGACCGGCTGTTGGGAGAGTACGATTACCGGCAGGACCATCTGGGGAATTGCGCCCAGAGTTTCGAGAGCTTTGATATCAATCTGGCTCTGGTGGCGTTGTCCGCGCAAACCACGCATGCCAACGAACTGATTGAGCGCAGCAAGCCCTGGGCCTTGGCTAAAGATCCGGCGGCAGCCGATAAGCTGGACGCCGTGCTCTACTATCTGGCCGAGTCATTACGCCGGGTCGCGATCCTGCTGTCGCCCGTGCTGCCGCAAGCTGCCCATGGGATTTTCGATCAATTAAACTGGAAGACAGAGCGACGCGGCGAGGCCGGCCGTTTCGTGTTGGCCGAGGTGGAAGTCTGCGCGGGGAACAGTCTGCCGGACGGGCATTGTCTCCTGGCGCCCACGCCGCTTTTCCCGCGGATTGAAACCGGAGCCCTTCGCGACCCAAGGTAGGGACGGCTCTCCGAGCTGTCCCAAATTGTCTGGAGAACGTACCATTCCGTGGCAAGTCCCTGCGGGGCAATCGTCCCAGACAGCATGGGACAGCTCGGAGAGCCGTCCCTACCTTGGGTACGATAGCTACTCCAGTCTCAGGTCGTAAGTCAGTTGACTCGGCTCGGCTTTCACCGCAGGCGGACCCGGCTTGTGCTCCGCTTTGAAACCGTCGCCCTGCGCGACAAACTCTCTGCGATCCTCCCGTAGCACGTACCGGCTCTCTACCTTGCCATCCTGCCGGCTTTGCACCGTTAACTCCAGCGGCAGGTGCGGTTTGATCCCCGGATGCAGAGAAGGAAACAATGCGGTCCGGCGATATCTCAAGCCACATCCTACCGGCCCCCCATCCAAACCGGTCAGCGGCCCAGATTCCAATTCCCTGCCATTAACAAATACGCGGTATGCCCCGGCGAAAGCCGCGTCCGCGCCGAACTCCAAACGCTCGATCGACGTATCCACAAAGCGGCTCATGGAACCGCCTTCGCTCGGGGTTTCACACAGCAACGGCCAACTCTCACAGACCCGCCTGACTGTTAACGTGGAAGCACCGAAATCAGCCGTCAACAGCGTCGGGAAACGCCACGCCCAGATTTCGCGGAAGATTTGCGCCGGCAAATCGATCCCGTCCGCGCGCAACTCTCCCAGGATGCTCTGGAGATCGTCCCAAAGCGGCGTCGCCAAAAAATAGCGGTCGTGCAGCGCCGGCCCATGCACCGCCAACGACACCGCCGTAGGGTGCTCCAACGTGTAAAGCGCAATCGCCTGCCAAAGCAAAGCGATGGCCGACATCCAACCCGCCTGTGGCAGCGACTCGATGGCGCGAAACTCGATCAACCCCGCCGCGCCGCTGGGCGGTCCGCTGACCATCCAAAACTTATCGAAGCTGATTTCACTGCGATGGGTGTTACCGGAAATATCCGTATGCATGTGGCGCAGCGTTTCGCCGATCAGGTAACGGTGATCGCCGGCTGGCAGGCTTGCGAGATACTGGTAGGCGAGATTCAGATCATATAAGTCGCGCGCGGACTCATCCGGGCGCGGCGCTTGCGACGAAGCACCCACATAGCTGCCCGTAAATAGATAAGCCAGGCAAGGGTGAGCCTGAAAGTACCGCAGAAGCGAAGCGACCCAGGCCGGCCGAGTGAAAAAGGGATTCTTCTCCAGGGTCGGGCCACCGAAGATCAGGTGATTGCCGCCGCCGGTGCCGGCCGCATCGCCTTGGGCCGAAAGCTTCCAGGAACGCAACCCCGCCGCCGCCCCGGCTTCCTCCAGCCGGGCCAGCCAGCCGTGGTAGTCCTCCCATTTCTCACAGGGCGGCAGATTGACTTCGAGCACGCCGGGATCAGCCGTCAGCCCCAGCCGCATCCAACTGTTCCCGGCGTCCGGCGGCAGATAGCCTTCGAAGTAATAGCGCCCGATCTTTTGCGTGGCCAGACCGTGCAGCAAGATGCCGAGCAGCTCCTGGAACGGCGCTTGCAGCAGCGGCGGCATGAACAGGTGCAAGGCGTTGTCCCGCCACTCGAGGGTGAGCGCCCGGCGCAGCGCGTTCTCCGGCAGCCGGTCCAGCGGCAAGCGCAAACCCGCCGGCCCCTCGGCGTCGATCAACGGCAGGATGGTCCGACCGCCGGGGAGTTTCCATTTTTCGCTGATCCAGCGCTTGCCATCGTGATCGAGCGGCAGGACGGCGACCTGCCGGCCGCGGGCGGTGGCCTCGCGGGCGCCGATCCAGTTGCGGCGGGGGACCCGCAACGTCTTGCAAACCAACGCCTGCAAGGCGCGAAGCGCCTCCTTCGGGATGGCCCTACGCGCGGTCGGTTGCGCCGGCTCCATGACGGGTGGCTGGGCGGCGATGGGCGAGCCATCGCGGTTGGCCAGCACGTTGACAACCCAGCGTGGGTTGGTCTCGCCCGGGTACTGTTTACCGGGTGAATAAACGGTCACCGCTCCGGGCAGATACCGCGTGATCAACTCGCCCGCCAACGCGTACGCGTACCGCAACTTCGTCGGCCCGACCGCCACGAAGTTCCATTCCGAGCCCTCAGGATTTTCGGGGACATAGGTCGGCTCGCCGCCGAGCGTCAGATTGACCTTCAGCTTCCTGAGCCGTTGGCGAATGATTTTCGCCGCCGCCAGCAGCGGGGGGGAAATGGCCGCTTGGTCAGTGGTGGCGGGTTTGATGGCTGACATGGGGAACGAGGCGGGTCGGGATCATAATACCAGTCCGTCTCCAAATCCACTAAACACGCGCGGGACCAATCCCTACCTAATGCCACACTTTGGCAGCTTCATTTCTCGCCGTCCTGCTCGTCTGACTGACCCGACACCGCCGCTTGCTGCGTGGAGGACAGCGGGCGGGATTGCTCGGCCAGGGCCAGGATCACGTCCGTCTTCGAGATGCTGCCGACCAGTTCGCGGTCTTCGAAGTTACTCATCACGGGCAGCCGCTCGCCATCGTGGCGCGAGAACACGTTCAGGGCGTCGCTCAGCGACTCCTCGGGTGCTACCGTCGGGAACTTGTCCCGCAGGATGTCGCGCGCGATCACAATACTGGCGAGTTCAGGATCGCTCAGGTAACTCTTGATATCGTGCAGCGAGATCGCGCCCTTGAATTTATGGTCATCGCCGACCACGTAAAGATAGTTGAAACGATACGTTAAGAAGCTCTCAGCAATGTCCGCGAAGCGCGACGCCTCCGGCACCGCCACCGGGTCTTTGCGCATCAGGTCGGCTACCCGCAGATTGGCCAGTTGCTGGCGCACGTAAGCCGCCCCTTTGCGCTTGAGGGATTCACTATAGATCGACGCCGGTTCCACCGCGGCGGACATGTAGTGCGAGATCACGCACGCCAGCATCAAAGGCAGGATGATCCCGTAGTCGAGCGTGACCTCGAAGATCAGGATGATGGCCATGATCGGCGCGTGCGTCGTCGCCGCCAGAAATGCCCCCATGCCGACCAGCGTGAACACGCTCAAGACCGGCGGCTCGCCCGGCCAAACCGCGAGCACGCCCAGGCCAAAAAGATACCCGATGCTGGCCCCGGTAAAAATCGTCGGCGTGAAGACGCCGCCCACCGCGCCCGAGCCGAAAGTCGCCGCCGTAGCGGCCAGTTTCAGCACGAGAATGAGCAGGACGGTTTGCCAGACCCAACCGCCGCGCAGCAGCGAATTGACGACGCTGTAGCCATTGCCGCACACCTCCGGCCGCGCCAGCGCCAGCGCGCCGACCATCAATCCGCCCAAGGCAAGCCGGGCGTAAGGGGGCAGGGCGGTCTTGCCGAAAAGCCGCTCACTCGCCCGCAAGCCGCGCAGGAACCAGGGCGCGAGTAGTCCTGCCACGATCCCCAGCAGCACGTGAGGCAGGATCTCCCAGTTCGAGTTCAGTTGCACGGAAGGCGACATAATCTGGTAGAGCGGTCCCGTGCCCAGGAACTGCCGGTAAGTCAGCGTCGCGATGACCGACGAAAACACCAGCGGCCCGAAGCTCTCCATCGCCAGCGTGCCCAGGATGATCTCGGCCACAAAGAGCGCTCCGCCGATCGGCGCGTTGTAAGCGGAGGCGATGCCGCCGGCCGCGCCGCAAGCCACCAGCAACCGCAGGCGCGCGGTCGTCAATTTCCCCCAGCGCCCCACGAGCGAGGCCAGGACGGCCGCCAGTTGCACCATCGGACCTTCCCGACCGATCGACCCGCCCGAGGCGATGGTAAACAACGCCGACGTACATTTGACGAAGCTCGCCCGCGAAGATATCGCGCCGGTGCCCAGGACGATGGCTTCCATGTAATCGGTACTGCTCTTGCGGCGGTTAAGCCGGGCGCCGAAGAGCAGTGTCAGGCCCGCCAGCAGACCGCCGAAGGCGGGAGTCACCAGCCGCTGCCAGAGAGGCAAATGGGTGAAAGTCTCGACGTATTCACCGGTGTGGCCTGTCAGCAACCACTCGACGCCCTCGGTCAGCTTGCGAAAGCAAACCGACGAGCCGCCGGCGAGAAACCCGACGATGCCCGCCCAAATCAGCGTGGCCTGGGTTTCGGTCGGTTGAGCGACTTCGGCGAGCCAGATGCGCAGCTTGAGCAGCGGGAGCAACCAATTGCCCGTGCGGCGGCCCTGTTGCGCATCCATGAGGACCGGGTTCAGCCGCCGGCCCGGAGCGGCGCGAGAAACTGCTCGACGGAGGCGGCTTGCATCAGCTCGTCCCGGACAGCCGCGTTCTTGAGCAAGCGTGCCAGCTTGCCGACCGCCGCCAGATACTGCGGCACCTGATCGGGCGGAGTGGCGATCACGAAAACGAAATGCACTCGCTCCTTGCCCCCTTGAAAAGGGACACCCGCCCGGCTACGGCCCGCGGCGACCACCACCCGCCGGACCTCGGCGGTGCGGGCGTGGGGAAAGGCCACGCCGCTGCCGAGCGCCGTGGAGGAGATCGCCTCGCGCTCGAGCACCTGCCGGGTGAGTTGCGCGGCATCGCCCACGTCAGGATCACCGTCAAAAAGGGCGGTCACCGCCCGGATGGCGCCGGTTTGATCGGTGGCGGGAAAATCGAGTAGCACCCGGCCCGGAGGAAGCAGGTCGGAAAAGGAGAAAGTCGTCATGCGGCCGCGGCGGGCTGGTTTGAGTACAAATCAGCCCAACGAAGGCGGGACTTGTCTGCCGCAAAGTGCCACAACGTGCCTCCGGCGACAATCGAACTTCGGTCCGCGGGCGACATTTGCCTTGCAATTTCCGCCTTGGAGTTCCTCATTTTACCCGTGCTTGCCGCCCGTTACCCGCTCGACTTGCTGCCATGACTTTCGCGCATAAACTCCAAAAGGCGCTCAACCCGCGGACGTACACGAAGTCGCGCTTCGTCCGTGTCTTTCTGGATATCCCGGGGGCGTTGCGAGCCTGGCGGGAACAGCGGATCGCGGAGCAAGCGGCCCGGCGCGAAAAGAACCTGACCAAGGAAGCGATTCTTAGCGGCATCGATCCGGCAGCCCTGGCGCGTTTGCAGCAGCGCAAGGCCGAAGAAAACAATGACGACGTTTTCTGGACCAAATACCTGGATGTCGACAAATGGCTGAAGTTGAACATCCGGTACGCCCATGAGCTGGGCCTGGTCCGGCAGCCGCCGCGCAGTGTGCTGGACCTCGGTTGCGGCGGCGGTTTTTTCCTGGCCGTCTGCCGGCAACTCGGCTCCACGGTGATGGGGATGGACTTGGACAAGGACATTGTCCTGAACGAGATGATCGCGTTGTTCGGGCTCAAGCGCGTCACGTGGCGTATCCGGGCGTTCGTGAAGCTGCCCGATCTCGGCCGCAAATTCGACCTGATCACGGCCTTCATGATCTGTTTTAATTTTCCGCCGCGCGGTGGGTACTGGGGTGTCAAGGAATGGGATTTCTTCCTGAATGACGTCAGCACCCAACTGCTGCCGAACGGCCGGCTCCTGCTCAGCCTCAACCGGCAACCGGACGGCGAGTGTTACGACGAGACGTTGCGGCGGTATTTCGAGAGCCGGGAAGGCGTGGTCGAGGGCAAGCGCATCATCTTTACGACGGCCGGATTGCGGCGCACGCAAGCGCCGTTGGGGAATGTCGTGGCGGCTCCTGCCGCGGTGGCGGGTTAAGGAGCCTGGCGCCGGGTCCAGACTTGCCAGCGTTCGCGTGCGCCGAAAAAGGGGAGTGCATCTTCCGAAACGGCGTCCTCCGCCAGGACAAACTCGCTGGCCAACACCGGTGGTGCATCGACAGGCTGGAAGAAGGGTGGGGGATCCGGCTCGGCACCGTAATAACAGTACCCGACGATATGGCCGCCGGCCTTGAGCAGTTCCGCGTACCGGGCGACACAAGCCGGCCAACGCGCCGGGGATAATGCTGTTAGAAACGTGCGCTCGTAGATGATGTCGAACTCACCGGGCGCGAACGGATGCGTGAAGAAATCGTCCAGAATCAGCCTGGCTTCCCGCCCCGCCAGATTACCGCGCGCCCGTGCCAGCGCGGTAGATGAAAAATCGAGGCCGGTCACGCTCCAGCCGGCAGCCGCGAACGCGGCTATTTCCCGGCCCGAGCCACAGCCCGGGATCAAGACCGCGCCACGCGCCGGATGCGCCCCGAGCCAACGTCCGAGCTGCCCCGGCAAGCGTGGCGCCTCCCACGGCACTTCACCGGCCCGGTAGCGGCTGTCCCAGAACTCCGGCTCTGCAAAGGCATCGTTCATTTGTGGCCTGAATCTAGCCCAGCCCCGGCGCAAAAAGGCATAGATTTGATTCGGCAAACCCAGCGCTCTCGGCTACACGAGAAAGCTCGTCCTGGAATGATCGTACGCTGGCGTTCGGCGCCCCCCACACTTTGCCGTCCGGGATTGCTCCCGCTCCTGGCGGCCCTGCTGCTCGCCGCCCTGACCGGTTGCGATCACTCGCCCTTCAACAACACCGAGCGGGCGATGGATCAGGCCGAGCAAAAGCAGGCCGACCAGGATTTTCGGGGCGCAGTCACCTCCTACGAACAGGCGCTGGATGGTTCCGCGCAGTCAGCCGATGCCCACTTCCGGCTCGGGCTCCTCTACGACGAAAAACTGCACGATCCCGTCAGCGCCATTCACCACTTTCGCCGCTACCTCGATGTCGCGCCCAGCGGCCCCCATGCCAGGGAAGCCACGGCCAACGTCGCCCGCCTGGAACTCGCCCTGGCGACGAGCTTGTCCGGCGGCACCTTGATCAGCCACGCCGAGGCCCTCAAGCTCAAGACGGAAAACGCCGACCTGCGCAAGGAACTCGCCGCCCGCCCCGCGCTCAACACGGATTTTGCCGCGGATCCGGCGTTTGCCTCGAAATCCGGCACCCAGGCCGGCAAAGCTGCCGCGCGCGAGGCCCAGCAGAAACTCGCTCCTGGCACACGCACCTACGTGGTGCAGCCGGGCGACACGTTCGCCAGCATCTCCCGTAAAATGTACAAGACCAAGGCGCGCGCCGGCGACATCCAGGACGCCAACCTGCAAACCGTGCCCAGCGCGAAGAAGTTAAAGGCGGGCGAGACGCTCATCATCCCGTAGCGCGCCTGCCGCCGGTCTGGCGAACGACGCGACGGACGAAAGCAAAGCCACCGGATCGACCGGTTTGGCCAAGTGCATCGTGAACCCCGCTTGAATGGCCGCTTGAGCATCTTCAGGCCGCACGAAGGCCGTTAACGCAATTGCCGGCAAGTGGCGCAGCCGTTCCTCCGCTGAGACCCTGAGCCGGCGCAGCAGGCTGTAGCCGTCCTCACCCGGCATGGCGATGTCGCTGATCAACAGGTCCGCGTCCCAATTCGCCAGGGACCGGATGCCTTCCGCCGCGGACGCGGCCTCGCGTACCTCCACGCCGGCCCGGGTCAATAATCGCGCCACCACCCGGCGCGAATCCGGTTCATCGTCGATCACGAGGACGCGCACGCCTTCCAGGGCGGAAAGATCCGTGCTGTGCGGGCACTTGGCGGCCGCTTCCGGGCCGGCCAAGTTCTCCGCCCGTGGCTGACCCGGGCAGGCGTTCAAAGGCAGACAGACCGTAAAAGTAGCCCCGCTGCCCTCGCCCTCGCTGGCCGCCCGGATGGAACCGCCGTGCAATTCAGCCAGATGCCGGGTAATGGATAGACCCAGCCCGAGGCCCCCGTGATTGCGTGTTGTCGAAGCATCGAACTGGCGGAAGCGGTCAAAAACAAATGGCAGGAAATCCGCTTTGATCCCGATGCCGCTGTCGCTCACCTGAATCTCGGCATGATCATCCAGGCGGCGCGACTCCATGCGCACGCTGCCACCGGCGGGCGTGAACTTGATGGCATTGGAAAGCAGGTTGGAGAAAACTTGCTGCAAACGGTCCGCGTCCCCGGCCATCGGCATTTCGGATCCTGCGCTGATCCGGTGCAACGTCACCCCTCGTCCGGCAGCGGCCGGGCGGGCGCTGGTGACGGCGGCATCGATGATCATTTCCAGGTTCAGCTCCGCCACGTTCAGGCGAATTTTGCCGCAAATGATGCGGGAAACTTCCAGCACGTCCTCCACCAGGCGGGCCTGGGCGCGGGCGTTGCGCTCGATGATCTCAACGCCCTCGCGCACTTCCGCTGGGTCCGAGCCGCCCCCGTGCAGGATTTCCGCCCACCCCAGGATGGCGTTGAGCGGGGTGCGCAATTCGTGGGAGAGCACCGCTAAAAATTCATCTTTGCTGCGGTTGACGCTTTCCACCATGAGCCGCGCCTCTTGCTCGCGCTGCAGCAATTCGGCCGCCTGCTGCTGCGCCAGCGTGCGTTCCGCTATTTCTTCCTGCAAGCGGGCATTGATCTCGCGTAACTCGGCTGTGCGTTCCTCCACCCGGCGCTCGAGACCTGCCTTGGCCTGTTCCAGGTCTTCCTGCACGTGCTTGCGTTCCACCGCGTAGCGGATGGCTTGCGCCAGGAGCGGACCGTCGATCCGGCCCTTCACCAGATAATCCTGCGCACCTTCCCGGACCGCCGCGATGGCCAGCGCTTCGTCGTCCGAGCCCGTCAGGACGATCACCGGCAACTCCGGCGCGGTCGTCTGCCAATGCGCCAGCGTCTCGAGCCCGGAGCTATCGGGCAGGCTCAGATCGAGCAGGACGATGTCGAAAGCGGCGTGGCCAGCCAGCACCCGGGCTGCGGCCAGCGTCGGCGCGTCTTGTACTAGAAAAGGCTGGCTGCCGGCGACGTCGGCCAGATGTTCGCGCACCAAGCGGGTATCGCCAGGATTATCCTCCACCAAAAGGAGGCGAATGGGAGCGCGGTCTATCATCAAAGGATCTCGAGGCCAGTGCGCCGTAACATGCCGTCAAACCTGTTCCCCGTCCAGTCGCCGCCGTTTCCACCCCGCGCGGAGCCATTGAGCAAGTCACTGCGCCGGCAGCCGGACAATCGTCAGCCAAAAGTCTTCGATCGAAGTCACAATGCCCAGGAACTGCTCCAGGTCGACGGGCTTGTTGATGTAGCAGTTCGCGTACAGGTTATAACTCTCCAGGATATCCTGCTCGGCCGTGGAAGTCGTCAGCACGACGACCGGCAATCGCCTCAAGTCCGGGTCAGCCTTAATCTCGCCCAGGACCTCGCGGCCATCCTTGCGCGGCAGATTCAAATCCAGAAGCACCAGGTCCGGCCGTGTGGCATTTTCATGAGGCGGCTCCCGGCGCAAATACGCCAGCGCTTCAACTCCGTCACTCGCGACGGCGAGATTGTTGCGCACCTTGGCTTCCGCCAAAGCTTCGCGAGTCAGGCGCACATCCCCCGGATTGTCCTCTACCAGCAGAATCTCAATCGGGCGCATGGCGAATAAATCCTTGTCGTTCATATCTAGGCAGAGACCGCGGGTAAGGTGAAGAGAAATGTGGTGCCGGCACCGGGTTGACTTTCCAGCCAAAGCTTGCCGCCGTGCCGTTCGACGATCTTTTTGCAGATGGCCAAACCGATGCCGGTGCCTCCGTAACGGTCCTTGCCGTGCAAGCGCTGGAAGATGACGAAGATACGTTCGAAGTACTGCGGTTCGATGCCGATGCCGTTGTCCGCGAAGGCGAAGCGCCAGAAGCCGGCCTCTTCCGCTTGGTGGACCGTGACTTGCAGGCGGGGAGGAGTGCCTTCCGCCTGGAATTTCAGGCCGTTGCCGAGCAGATTCTGAAATAGTTGGCCAATCTGCCCGCCATCGCCAAGCACCGTGGGCATGTCGGGCGGAGTCAGGATCTCCGCGCCCGCCGCCTCGATCGCCGGCCGCAGATCCGTCAAAACCCGTTGCAGGACCGCCGCGGTATCCACCGGTTCGCTCGGCCTGGCTTGCGTGCCGACCCGGGAAAGCGCCAGCAGATCACCGATCAGCTTTTGCATCCGGGTCGCGCCGTCGACCGCGTACGCGATGAATTCGTCGGCGTTCGCGTCCAGCTTGCCTTTGTAACGCTTGGCCAGGAGTTGCGTGTAGCTGCTGACCATGCGCAAGGGCTCCTGCAGATCATGCGAAGCCACATAAGCGAAGCGCTCGAGCTCGGCATTGGAACGAGCCAGATCGAGCGAGAACCTGCGCAGGGCGTCCTCCGCGCGCTGCTGGTCTGTCCGGTCGCGGATGGCCGTAATCAAGAGATGCTCCTGATCCGCCTCCAGCGGGCTCTGGCTCAGATCGACCGGAAAACGCTCGCCATCACTGCGCACTCCGTCGAGTTGCGCGCTGCGCGCTCGCAGGTCGAGCAAGGCGCGTTCGCGGCCCAGGCGCACCGCATCTTCTTCGCCCGCCACCATCTCGGGGGCCGCCGCCTCGCGCTCAAGGAGCAGGCTGTTGAGGGAGCGGCCCGCCAGCTCTTCGGTTGTATAGCGGAAGAGGCGCGCCGCCTGTGAGTTGGAGAGGCTGATTATCCCGGCGGCGTTACTGATCAACATGGCGTCCGGCGCGCTTTCCATGACGCCGCGGAAACGCCGGTCGCTCGCTTGCAAGGCAGCCGCGATCCGCCGGCGGTCGGCCAGGTCGTGCCGGATGAAAAGGTAGAAGCCGAGCAGCAGCAGGAGCGCGAGCAAAAGCAGGAGCGCAAAGATCAGGAGGGTATGCCGGGCACCGTCGTCCAAGGCCTTGGTCCGCCGCTCGAGCAGACCGTTCTCTTCCGCGATCATGCGATTGGTCAGAGCCCGCACCGCATCCATATCGGTCTTGTCAGCCAGGCCGGCGACGCCATTTGGCGCGGCGGCGGCGCCACTCCGTTGCCGCTGGGCGACGCGTTCCTGCATGGCAGCCGCGCTGCGCTCGAGCAGCACCCGGTACTGCTTGATATTGCGCTGTTGCACGGGGTTATCGATCATCAGCGTTTGCAATTCGTTCACCTGGGTCCCGAGCGAGTTCAAACCCGCCTGGTACGGCTCCAGGTAGGCCCCCTCGCCGGTAAGGAGAAAGCCGCGGCCGCCCAGTTCCACGTCCTGCAGACTCTGAAATGCCCGGTCGATTTTTTGCAAAACCTGGTAGGTGTGCACCACCCAAACGTTGCGCGCCAGCAGGGAACGGGCGTCGAAATAAGCGATCCCGCCCAACAGGAAAATGGTCGCAAGACCGATCAGGAAGGCGCAGACAATCTTGTGTTCAACCTTCATCGCGGCATTTAGGCAACAACATCCGCCGGTGGGCCGCTGACGCCGGCCCTCCATCCTGTACGGAGTTAACGCAGCCGCTCACTGCTTTGGACGGATGCGGCGGTAAGGTTTGGCGGGGAAGACGATTTTGCGGCATGTTGTCCCCGTGCTTTCGCGCGTCCTCGCCACCGCCATCGTCCTGTTTTGGCTCGCGATGTCGGGATTGCTCGTCCGCCTCGAATTCTTCCCGGGGGCAGCGGATTTATTGCCGGTGCCGGTTGATCACCTGTTCAAACTCATGTTCCTGCATGAACAGGCATCCGATCTCATCGTTTTCCGGGACGGCGCCCGCATCGGCGACCTGCACCTGCAGCCCCACCGTTTCCCGGCCGGCGCGGCCGGCGCCGGCAAATCACGCAACTTGCTTTCCGGCACCGGCTCGATGCTCCTGGCTCTGTCGGGCATCGAGGCGCAACACCTCACGGTCCGTGGCGCGCTGGATCTGGATGAGAGCAACGCCGTGCAGCATTTTGAACTCACAGCGTCGTTGCACGATCCCGGCCAGAAAACGCCGAGCTTGATCATCGTCTGCAACGGTGAACCGCCGGCGGATCGTTACCACTATCAGATTCGCCAGGGCGACGCCGTTCGCGCCGAGCAAACGGGTACGGCCAGTGCCTTGCTCGAGCAGGCGGACCTCCGCGGCCTGGGCCTCAATCCGGCCGTTCTTGGAACCATCGCCACACAGCAGTCGGCCGCAACCCAGCTCTCCGCGCAACGGGGCGTCCTGCGCAGCAAAGGCGAGGATATCGAGACCTACGACGTGCTGGTCCGCCAGGGAGATACACTCGCCGCCACCCTCCAACTCAGTCAGCTTGGCCAGGTGCTCGCCGTGAAAACATTTGCCGGTTACTCGCTGCTCGATCAATCCCTTGCGCCGTAGCGAACACTTCTTCCCCTATGATCCAAACGCGCGGACTGACCAAGCTCTTCGGCGTCCTGCACGCCGTCGAACAACTGGACCTCGATGTCGCGCAGGGCGAATTCTTCGCCTTTCTTGGGCCCAACGCCGCCGGGAAGACCACGACCATCAAGATGCTGGCCGGTTTGCTCCGGCCCAGCGCCGGCACAGCCACCGTGGCCGGCTTCGACATTCAAACACATCCGGAAGCAGCCAAACGCTTGATTAGCTACGTGCCGGATTTTCCGTTCCTCTATGACAAACTGACGCCGGGCGAGTTCTTGCGGTTCGTCGGCGAACTCTACGAATTGGCGCGGCCGGTGATCGAGGCGCGAGCCGGCAAGCTCTTCGAACAGTTCAATTTGGCCGATTATCAGAACGAACTGATCGAAAACTTGAGCCATGGCACCCGCCAGCGGGTCGCCATCGCGGCCGCGCTGCTACATGACCCGAAGGTATTGATCATCGACGAACCGATGGTCGGGCTGGATCCGCGGCACGCTCGCATTGTGAAAGACGAGTTCAAGGCGCGCAGCCAGGCCGGCTGCACCATTTTCCTTTCCACGCACACTTTATCGGTGGCGGAGGAAATGGCGGACCGCATCGGCATCATCAACCATGGGCGCTTGATCGCGCTGGGAACGGTGGCGGAGTTGCGCGCACAGAATCTCGCAGCCGGCGGCGCGCTGGAAAAGATTTTCCTGTCCTTGATCGATGCCGAGGAGAAACACCGCGAGGAAGTCAGCCGGCGCGCTCCGGCCGTTTCCCCATGAGCGGACCCCAGCAGAGCGTCTGGGCGGCGCTGCGCGGGTTGAACGCGTCGCAACGGCACGCCGTGCTCGCGAGCTACCTGGGGTGGACGCTGGACGCGTTCGATTTCTTTATCCTGGTGATGGTGGTGCGCCATATCGCGGCGGAGTTTCACTCGACCAAGGAAGCCGTGACTTACGCCATCTTCCTCACGCTCGCGTTGCGGCCGGCGGGCGCGCTGGTCTTTGGCTTGCTGGCGGATCGCTTCGGCCGGAGGCCAACCTTGATGGGCAATGTCGCATTTTTTTCGCTCATGGAACTGCTCAGCGGCTTCGCGCCGACCCTGGGTTGGCTGCTGGTGCTGCGGGCGCTGTTCGGGTTCGGGATGGGCGGCGAGTGGGGCGTGGGCGCGTCCCTAGTCATGGAGTCGGTGCCCGCCCAAACGCGGGGCGTGCTTTCGGGCATTTTGCAGCAGGGCTATCCGGTCGGTTATCTGCTGGCGGCGGTGGTTTATAAGTGTGTCTTTCCATCTTTGGGTTGGCGCTGGATGTTTTTCGTTGGCTGCGTGCCGGCGCTGCTCGTGCTGTACATCCGTAGCTCCGTCCAGGAATCGCCTGTCTGGCGGCAAGCGCACGCGCACCAGACGGGCCGGCAAGGCGCGCGAGAAATCTGGCAGGCAGTGCGGGCCCACGGAGGCCTGTTCCTGTATTTGGTCCTGCTGATGACGGCCTTTAACTTCTTCAGCCATGGCACGCAGGATTTATATCCCAGCGTGTATCTGGAAGGTCAGCGCAAGTTCTCCGAGCAGACGGTGGGCAATATCGTCATCATCTACAGTTTGGGCGCGCTGTGCGGGGGTATTTTCTTCGGGACCTGTTCGCAATTCCTGGGACGTCGCCGCAGCATCATCATTGCCTCTCTGTTGGCCTTGCCGATGATCCCCTTGTGGGCCTTTTCTGGCACGCCGGTCTCGGTGGCCATCGGTGCGTTCCTGATGCAGTTCATGGTGCAGGGCGGGTGGGGAGTCGTGCCGGCGCACCTCAACGAACTGGCGCCCGCCGCCGTGCGCGGAACCTTTCCCGGCTTGGCGTACCAATGCGGCAATTTGCTGGCCGCGGGCACCAGCACCCTGCAAGCGGCCATCGCGGCGCGCCACGGCCACAATTACGGCTGGGCGATGGCCGTGGTCGTCGCGTGTGGGGCAGTGCTGCTGGCGTTCCTGGCCTATGTCGGGCCTGAGGCTAAGAATGTCGAATTTCTTGCCGCTGGCGAGCGAACGGATTGCTTGTAACTCCTATCATGCCTACTGCTCTCCAACGCTTCTCGACCTGGATCGTGCGCTCCGGTCGTCTGGAGATCGCCGTGCTGCTCGCGGTTTTCCTGGCGATCGCCGGCTTATGGATTTTCGGCGTCCTGGGTGCCGAGGTCGTGGAGGGTGACACCGGGAAGTTCGATCAAGGCCTTTTGCTGGCCTGCCGCGAACCGGGGAATCTGGCGGTGCCGATCGGTCCGTACTGGACCCTGCAAGTCGCGCGCGATCTGACAACGTTCGGCGGGCCGGTCGGACTACTGTTACTGACAACAGTGATCGCCGGCCATCTCTGGCTAGACGGACGTTACGGACTGTTGATCTTTATTCTCGTCTCGGTCACCAGCGGCACCGTGCTCAGCCTGGTCCTGAAAGCTCTTTTCGATCGTCCGCGGCCGCAGGTGGTGCCGCATTTGGGCGATATCGCGACCGCCAGCTTTCCCAGCGGCCACTCGATGCTCTCCTCGGTGGTGTATCTGACCTTGGCCGCCGTCCTGGCGCGCACGGCGCCGACCGTGGCGCTGAAATGCTATTACCCAGGCGTGGCTGTGCTGTTGGTGGGTTTGATTGGCTGCAGCCGCGTGTATCTCGGCGTGCATTACCCGACCGACGTACTGGCGGGTTGGAGCTTGGGCACGGCCTGGGCGGTTATTTGCTGCCTGACGGCGCATTGGCTGGCCGCTCGAAGATCCGCCGCGCTCGAGCAACTCTCCGATGCGCGTGCCATCCACCCGCAATAGTGCTGGCAAACGGCAAAGGCATCGCTACTGTTCCCCCTGAACAGCATGAGCCTGACTACCCGCCAACGCGAAGTTTTGGATTATGTCCGCCAGGTGGAGTTGCAACGCGGCTCCGGCCCGACGACCCGGGAAGTGCAGCAGCATTTCGGCTTCAAGAGCCAAACGGCGGCCGTCGATCATATCCGGACCTTGGAGCGCAAAGGCGCGTTGCAGAAGATCGCGCACAAGGCCCGCGCCGTCACGACGTCGCCGCCCAAATTGAAGATCGTGCACGTGCCGATTTTCGGCTCGATCCCGGCCGGCATTCCGGAGTTGATCGAGCAGGAGCCGGATGGGTTTATCTCGCTCGATACCGTGACGGCCGGCGTTTCCGAACGCGCCCGGCTTTTTGCGACGCACGTGCGTGGGGATTCCATGATCGGCGCGCATGTGCTGGATGGAGATTGCGCCGTATTCGAGGTGCGCGAGCCCTTGCCCGGACAGATCGTCGCCGCCTTGATCGATGGCGAGACCACGCTCAAACGCTATGTGCAAGAGAAGGGCCAGCCGCCGTTTTTGCGGGCCGAAAACCCCGCCTATCCCGATCTGATCCCGGTCAATGAATTGGTCATTCAGGGCGTCCTGGTGCACTTGCAGCGCAATGTCGCCGGATCCCGTTGGTAGGCAACGCCTCGGTGCCGTGGTAGTACCACTCAAGCCGCCGCCACCACCTGCTGCGCGGCCGGCCGCGTTTTTACGGCCGGCAACGGCTTTCCCAACCGCTCGAAATCGGCGCACACTTCATCTACGATCACGCACAATTCGGCGTAAACTTTAACCGGGTTATCGCCGTGGCAGCCTCCCAGAAAAAGATCAGGACAGCGCCCGATGTAGACCTGGTCTTCATCGCTCCATTCGACCCAGCGGTGATATTGATCGCTCTTTTTCATTTTGCCTGGCTGGCGTCCTCAATGCCGCGACGCACGTCTCTTTCCTGATAGCGGTGGGCATCCGCGCCCTCGTTTCCACTGAGGATAATCAGGTACTTGACTCGAGGATGCCAATATTTCCGGTGGGAGCCTTTGCCCGCGCCCTTTTCCAGTACCCAACCAGTTTTCCCCAAATCCCGCATCAGTTCACGAATTTTCTTCGGCACGGCTTCTCTGACCATAGCACTTCGCTGTCGCTTGACACCCACGACGTAGCTCCTCATCCGAACGGCACCACGAGTTTAACTGTTCGACTTGAACAGTATTCTTGCCTAACGTGGAGGCGTGGCACCTGCCTCCAACATCATCCAGCTGCGCGAACTGCTGGCGGCCAAGTTCCCGGAATTGCCCGGGCGGACGGCCGGCGTGTTTTCCAGCGGCTGCCAGCGTCTGGATGCCTTGTTGGGGGAGGGGCTGCCGCTGGGAGGCATCACGGAACTGGTTTCGCAGGGTGGCGGGGGACTGCTGCTGGCCACATTGCTGAGTGCCAGTGCCGAGCGCAGTACCTTTCTGGCGCTCATCGATGCCCGGGATTCCCTGGACGCCGCCGCCTTGCCGCCAGGGGTCCTGGCTCGGCTGCTCTGGGTGCGGAGCGGCACGGCGGAACGCGCCGTCAAAGCCGCCGACCTGCTCTTGCGCGACGGCAATCTGCCGCTGGTCATCCTGGACCTGCGCGCCAGCTCCCGCGAAGAAGTGCGCCGCATCCCGGCCACGAGTTGGTATCGCTTGCAGCGGGTCGTTGAACCGACTGCCACGGCTTTTGTCGTGCTAACGCAGTCTGGACTGGTGAGCAGTGCGCGGGCGCGGTTGCGCCTGGACGCCCATTTTGCCCTGGATGCCTTCGAGCGCTTGTCCACTGAGCTGTTGAGCGAAGTCGACTTCGCCTGGGTCCGGGAACAGCCGGCCAGAATCCGTAAATTTGCCTGAGCAAGAACAAGTTACGGCAACGAACCTTTCTTTATAGGCGAAAAACGTAACAATGTTTGGCGTCATTTTACTGCCGGATTTTGCCTTGCAAGCGGCTTTGCGCCATCGACCGAAGTTGCGGACGCGCGCCGTGGCGGTGCTGGAAGAAGCTGGCACGAACAAGGCCTTTGTCCTCCAGTTAACCCCGGCCGCCCGGGCCGCCGGCGTGCAGGCCGGCATGACTTCCAGCCAGGGACTGGCGCGTTGCCGGGAGTTGCTCCTGCTGGCGCGCGCGCGTGAGCAGGAGTCGGCGGTGACGGCAGTCCTGCTCGAAAGCGGCTTTAGCTGTTCGCCCTGGGTCGAAGCGACCGGAGAGGGAATCTGCACCTGCGAATTGCGCGGCTCGCCCCGCGAAAGCTGCTCCCGCCTTCAAAGCGTGCCTACCCACTTAGCTCGGCTGGATCTCGCCGCCCGCGTCGGAGTGGCGGAAAATCCTGATCTCGCGCTTTTGGCCGCCTATCATGCCCAACCGGCCAATCCCGTCCTGCAAGTAACAGACACGCGCTCCTTTCTGGCCGACCTGCCCGTGGCGGTGCTGGCTCCGGATCCCGCCATCGCGGCGATCCTGCAACAATGGGGCATCCACACCCTCGGCGCGTTGACGGCTCTGCCGGAAACGGCGCTGACCGAGCGCCTCGGGCCGGCCGCGCACGCGCTTTGGCAACGCGCCGCAGGCCGCGCCCAGCGGCTCCTGCACCTGACCCTGCCGCCGGTGGTCTACGAGGAAGCCATGGAATTCGAGCACGAGATCGAGACGCTGGAGCCGCTGCTTTTCATCGTGCGGCGGTTCCTGGACCAACTCGTGGTGCGTTTGGCCGTTGCTTACCGGGTCCCTGGTAAACTGACACTGTCATTAACATGCACAGACGCGCGGCAACATCACAGTGTCTTTCGCATCCCTTCGCCCACCGACAACGTGGACGTGCTTTTTCGGGTCATTCACACGCACCTGGAAAACTTTAGCGCCTCCTCGCCGATCAGCGCCTTGCGCATGCGTGCCCAGCCCGCTTTACCCCCCAGCCAGCAGCTCGGGTTATTTGAAACGGCGTTGCGCAATCCGAACGGTTTCTCGGAAACACTGGCTCGCCTGGGCGCATTGCTGGGGCCGGATCAGGTGGGCTGTCCCATGCTCATCGACACCCACCAGCCGGACCGATTCACCATGGCCGTGCCGGATTTTTTGTCCCTGGCTGCGACTCCGGCAGGCGGACGAGTGGCCGAGGAGCCGCCGCCTAGTTATGGGCTCCCCTTGCGCCGATTCCGGCCGCCGTTGCCGGCCCAGGTCGAACTCGCGCACCGCGCGCCGGTCCGGCTGCAGTCGGCCGTGGGCGGCGGCGGCATCCGGGCGCACCGCGGCCCGTACCAGGCCTCGGGCGACTGGTGGGATCACCAGCCTTGGGCGCGGGAGGAATGGGACGTGGAATTGACCGGCGGCGGGCTTTACCGGCTTTCGCGGCAGCCGGACGGCTGGTTCGTCGAGGGGGTGTACGACTAAAAAGAGGATGGACTACATCGAACTCCATGCCCGCAGCGCCTTCAGCTTCCTGCGCGGCGCTTCCTACCCGACTCATCTCACCCAACGCGCCGCGGAACTCGCCCTGAAGGCCGTCGCACTGTGCGACCGCGACGGTGTCTACGGCGCGCCCCGCTTCTCCGCCGGCGCCGTCGAAGCCAACATCCGCCCGATCATCGGCGCCGAACTCACCCTCGACGACGGCACCGTCCTGCCGCTGCTGGTTGAAAACCGCACCGGTTACGAAAACCTCTGCCGCCTCATCACGCGGGCCAAACTCCGCGGCACCAAGACGCACAGCCCCGTCCACTGGACCGAACTGGCCGAGTTTGCGGCCGGCCTCGTTTGCCTCACCGGCGACGACGAAGGTCCGCTCCACCGAGTCCTGCTGCGCGATGATCATGGGGCCGCCCGGCAGCTCTTGCGCACGTTGCGCGACATTTTCGGGGAGGGCCGGGTCTACGTCGAGGTGCAGCGGCATTTGTGGCGCGGCGAAGACCGCCTCCTCAAGGCCGCGGCTCTCCTGGCCAGGGAACTCGCTTTGCCGCTCCTGGCCACCAATGGCGTCCTTTATGCCCGGCCCGAGGAGCGGCAGGTGCTCGATGTCTTCACCTGCGTGCGCGAGCACACGCACCTCGATGCCGCCGGCCGCCTGCTCAGCCGCAATGGGGCGCGCTGCCTCAAAAGCGCCCGCCAGATGCAGCGGCTTTTTGCGGACCTGCCGGAAGCCACCACCAATACGGTCCGCCTCGGCGAACGCCTGGAGTTCACTCTCAAAAAGCTCGGGTATGAATTCCCCCGCTATCAAACGCCTGCCGGCGAGACCATGGAATCTTTCCTGCGCCGGACCACGCTAGACGGAGCCCACCGCCGTTACGGCGCCAAATTGCCGCGCCCCGTCCTTTTGCAGCTCAGGCGTGAGCTCGATCTAATCAACAAACTCGGCTTTGCCGGCTACTTTTTGATCGTTTGGGATCTGGTGAATTTTTGCCGCGAGACCAATGTCATGGTGCAAGGCCGTGGCAGCGCCGCCAATAGCGCTGTCTGCTACTGCCTGGGGATCACGCCGGTCGATGCCGTGGGGCAAAAATTGCTCTTCGAGCGTTTCTTGAGCGAAGGCCGCAAAAGCTGGCCGGACATCGATCTCGACCTCCCCAGCGGCGTGCGGCGCGAAAGCGTCATCCAGGAAGTTTACCGGCGCTACGGCGAACGCGGCGCCGCCATGACCGCCAACGTCATCACCTATCGCGGCCGCAGCGCCATGCGCGAGATCGGTAAGGCGCTCAACTTCCCGCCCGATATCATGGATCGGTTTTCCCGCCTCTTTGCCAGCGGCGATTTTCCCCACACGCTCGATCTGGCCAACCAGATGAAGCAAGCCGGCGTCCCGGCCGAGCACCCGCGCACCGCCGCCTGCGTTTCGCTCTATAACCAGATCTACGGCCTGCCCAGGCACCTCGGGCAGCATTCCGGCGGCATGATCATCTGCCAGGGCCGGCTCGACTCCATCATGCCGTTGGAAAACGCGTCGATGCCCGGCCGCGTCGTCGCGCAATGGGACAAGGACGATTGCGAGGACCTCGGCATCATCAAGGTGGACCTGCTGGGGTTGGGCATGATGTCGGTCCTGCAGGACGCCATCGAGCTGTGCGGGGTGCGCGGCCGGCCGGTCGATCTCGCGACCATCGACAAGGAGGATGCCGCCACTTACGCGCTGATCACCAAGGCGGATACCATCGGCGTTTTCCAGATCGAGAGCCGCGCGCAGATGGCCACGCTGCCGCGCATGCAGCCGAAAACTTTCTACGATATCGTCATTGAAGTCGCCATTATCCGCCCCGGTCCGATCCAGGGGAACATGGTGCATCCCTACTTGAAGCGCCGGGATGAGGAGCGGCAGAAGCTCCCCCGAAGTTGGGAGTATTTCGACCCGCGCCTGGAGCCGGTGCTGGCGCGCACGCTGGGCGTGCCGCTGTTTCAGGAGCAACTTTTAAAGATCGCCATGGTCATGGCGGATTTCAGCGGCTCGGAAGCCGAGGAATTGCGGCGCGCGCTGAGCTTTCACCGCTCGCAGGAGCGGATGCAGAAGTGCGAGGTGAAACTGCGCGCGGCCATGGAACGCAACGCCGTCGCGCCGGCCGCCATCGAGGCCATCATCGCGTCCATTTCCTCGTTCGCGCTCTACGGCTTCCCGGAGTCGCACGCCATCTCTTTCGCCATTCTGGCCTATGGCAGCGCCTGGCTGAAGGTGCATCGCGCGCCGGAGTTTTTCGCCTGCCTGCTCAACAACCAGCCGATGGGTTTTTACAGTTCCGCTACCCTGGTCAACGACGCCCGCCGCCACGGAGTCAAGACGCGTCCCGTTTGCGTGGTGCGGTCCGCCTGGCAATGCGCCATCGAAGCCGATGACAGCGTCCGCCTGGGCCTGTGCGTGGTGAATGGCCTGAGCGCCGCCCGCGCCGCCCGCCTTTTAGCCGCCCGCGCCGAGTGCCCGTTTCGTTCCATGGCCGATTTTCTCGAGCGGGCCGGGCTCAACAAGGACGAGTTGCGCACGCTGGCCGCGCTCGGCGCCCTCAACGCCTTTGCCGAGCACCGCCGCGCCGCTCTCTGGCAAGCCGAAAAGCCCATCCCCGCGCCGGACGATCTTTTCCATGCGGCGGCCCTGCGGGAGGCGACGGCCGCCTTCATCCCTTTGGCCGCCATGTCTCACGCGGAACGGCTCAACGCGGATTTCGCCGGCATGCACCTTACCACCGGCCCGCATGCTATGGCGTTGCTGCGCCCGCATTTACCGGATATCTGGCGCGCCGGCGATCTGGCGCAAGCCACCGATGGGGAGACGGTCCGCATCGCCGGCAACGTCATCTGCCGCCAGCGGCCCGGCACCGCCAAGGGCTTCGTCTTTATCAGCCTGGAAGACGAGACCGGCATCGCCAACGCCATCGTCACGCCGCAACTCTTCGAAACCGAGCGCCTGGTGATCACGCAGGAGTCTTTCCTCTTGATTGAAGGTCAGGTGCAGAACAAGGAAAACACCATTCTCATCCGGGCGGTTCGCATCGTGCCGCTCCCCCAAGCCAGCCCCGCAGCCGCCTCGCACGATTTCCGTTGAGGGGCGGCGATTAATGTCCTTGGTGCCCGATCCATACGCGGGATTGCCCGCTGCCAAACGAATCACCGCTATTATGATGCATCCGCCGAACTCCTGCCGTCCGCTTTTCAGTCTCGCCGCCGCCGGCCTCTTGACGCTGTCCCTGGTTGCCTGCGCGGACACCAGTCCCGGGGGAGTCGATGCGGCACCGATAGCGCCGAATGCCTCGACTGGCCCCGGCAACGCGTTCGCGCCAGGTTCCGGCGAGGCCGGCGCTGATGTCGGCTTTCCTAATAACGGCGGCGGCAACGGTGCCAACGCACCCGGCCATTAGTCCTGTTTCATGGCTCGAAAGGCAGCGAAGCTGCCGGTCGTAATCACGGGTAGGGATCGCTCTCCGAGCGACTCCGAAGCTGTCTGGAAGCTCGCGTATACCGGGTAGACGTTTCGTGGCAGCTTGCGGTTTATCAGACAGCTTCGGAGTCGCTCGGAGAGCGATCCCTACCTGTTTTGAAGCCGCTACGCGGCGACTACAGGGGATCAAGCGCTGCCGGCACTTCCGGATAGCCGGGTCGAATTTAGCTGCTAGGCTGCCGAACCTATGTTCGGCACTTTGCTGGTTGGTCTCGGCAGCGCCATCGGCGGGGTGGCGCGATATGGTTGCTCGCTTTTTTTCGCGCGCCTGCTGGGAGAAACTTTTCCCTGGGGCACACTCTTTGTTAACGTCTCCGGCTCGTTCATTATCGGGCTTTTCTTCACGCTGACGTCTGCCGGCGGGCGGCTGCTGATCAGCCCGGATTGGCGCATCTTCGTCACGGTGGGATTTTGCGGCGGCTTTACGACATTTTCCTCGCTGAGTCTCCAAACCCTCATGTTGCTGCGGAACGGGGAGTGGCTGCAAGGCGGCCTGAACGCCCTAGGCTCCTTCGTCTTCTGCCTGGTGGCGGTGTGGCTCGGTTCCATGAGCGCGGCTGCCTTAAACCACCGGCCCTAGGTTATCTCACTAAGCCGTTGGCGGGCACAAAATTGCTGCGAGCGCTGTTTTCGGCTCGTACAATCGCCGTCATCATGCACGATGTTTGTTCCCCTATGAAAATCATCCCTTCCCTCCTGGCGCTTGGCCTGTGCTTTTCCCTCGCGGCGTGCGGTAAAAAAGACGCGGGCACCGCCGGCACTGACAGCGGCCCGAAAAAGGTGACCCTGGCCTTCGTCACCAATAATGCCTCGGATTACTGGACGATCGCCCGCGCCGGTTGCAACAAGGCCATCGAGGAACTGCCCAACGTCAAACTGGACTTCCAAATCCCGTCCGATGGCACCGCTGCCACCCAGAAACGCATCGTCGATGACCTGCTCTCGCGCGGCGTGGACGGCGTTGCCATCAGCCCGGTCGATCCCGCCAATCAGACCGCCATGCTCAACGACATGGCTAAGCAGTGCTTGCTCTTCACCCAGGACAGTGACGCCCCCACCAGCGACCGCGCCTGTTACCTCGGCACGGACAACACCGCGGCCGGCCGCCAGGCGGGCGAACTCCTCAAACAAGCCCTGCCCGACGGCGGCAAGATCGCTATCTTCGTCGGCACCCTGGATGCGCAAAACGCCCATGACCGCCTCGCCGGATTGGAAGACGCGATCAAAGGAACCAAGATCGAGATTGTTGAGAAGCGCACCGATGACACGGACCACGTGCGCGCCAAGGCCAATGCCTTGGACGTGCTGGTCAAGGATCCGGACATTGCCGGGCTGGTCGGCCTCTGGAGTTATAACGGCCCCGCCATCTACAACGCAGTCAAGGAGTCCAACAAGGTGGGCGCCGTCAAGATCGTCTGCTTTGACGAGGAAGAGGAGACGCTCCAGGGAGTGCGCGATGGCACGATCTTCGCCACGGTCGTGCAACAACCGTACGAATTCGGCAAACAGGCCATCGAGTTGATGAACAAGGCTCTCCAGGGCGATAAATCATTCATCCCGGCCGATAAGAAGATCATCATCCCGACGCTGCCTATCACCAAGGATAAGGTCGAAGAGTTCGCTGCCCGGCTAAAGACACTCCGCGGCCACTAGGCAAAGCCGTCGATCCCATCCACGGCCATGAGCGCCGACCCCGCCTCCACGCCCCTGCTCGAACTGCGCGGCATCACCAAGCGCTTTCCCGGCGTGGTGGCGCTCGGTGGCGTGAGTCTGACGGCGGGGCGGGGGGAAGTCGTCGCGCTGATCGGCGAGAACGGCGCGGGCAAGTCCACGCTGATGAAGGCCATCGGTGGGGTGCACCAGCCGGACGAAGGGCAGATCTTGTGCGACGGCCAACCCGTGTGCATTCGCCACGTGGCGGACGCCCTGGCACTGGGGATCGCGTTTATCCACCAGGAACTCAACGTCCTGGACAACCTGGATGTCGCCGCCAACATCTTCCTGGGCCGCGAGCCGCTCATGGGCGGCCCATTGCGGCTGGTGGATCGCCGGCGCATCTACGCGGAAAGCGCTGTCTATCTCCAACGGCTCGGGCTCGATATCTCCCCGCGCCAAACCTTGAGCGAGCTCTCGCTGGCGCAACAGCAGATGGTCGAAATTGCCAAGTCGCTTTCGCAAAACGCCCGCATCATCATCATGGATGAGCCAACGAGTTCCCTCACCCTGGGGGAAACCGAGCGCTTGCTGACGTCGGTCGAGGAGCTGCGCCAATCCGGCGTCAGCATCATCTATATTTCGCACCGGCTGGCCGAAGTGGAGCGCATTGCCGATCGGGCCGTGGTGTTGCGCGATGGCCGCAACGCCGGGGAACTCGCCAAAGGGCAAATCACCCACGCGAACATGGTTTCGCTGATGGTCGGCCGGAAGCTGGAGGACCTGTATGTGCAGGGGAAGGCGGCGCGCCGGGAGGGCTATTTCGAGGTCAAAGGGCTGCGCACGCGCTACCGGCCGCATCATCGCGTCAGTTTTTCAGTGGCCGGGGGTGAGATTCTGGGGCTGGCGGGCCTGGTCGGCGCCGGCCGCTCGGAGGTGGCGCAGGCGATTTTCGGCGTGGATCCGGCCCTGGAAGGGTCTGTGCACCTTGAGGGCCGGGAAATCGCCGTCCGGCGCGCGCGCGATGCCATTCGCGCCGGTATTTATCTGGCGCCGGAAGACCGCCGCCGCACCGGCCTGGTGACCGATATGGCCGTCCGGGAAAACATCACGCTCGCGGGGATGAAACTTTACTCGCTTGGCGGCTGGATCAGCCGGCCGCGCGAGAACACGGCCGCCAGCCGGGAATCGGCCGCCCTGCGGGTGAAAACGCCGACGATCGAGACGCGCGTCATGAACTTGAGCGGCGGCAACCAGCAAAAGGTGGTGCTCGCGAAATGGCTGTCGCTGGGGCCGAAGGTCATGATTTTCGACGAACCGACGCGCGGCATCGACATCGGCGCGCGAGCGGAAATTTACCGCCTCATGCGTGAACTGGCGGAGCGCGGCGTAGCCATTATCATGATCAGCAGCGACATGGAAGAGGTGCTGGGTGTCAGCGACCGGATCGCCGTTATGCATGAAGGCGATATCGCCGGTTTCCTGGCCCGCGAACAATTTTCCGAAGAAGCCATCATGCGCCTGGCCGTCGGCCGTCGGGATGCTTGATCGGCCTGCTTTTGCGCTCATGAAAAAAGAACTCGGCATCGGTATTCTGCTCATCGTCGTCTGCGTGGTGGTGGCCATCATCAATCCGCGTTTCCTGTACGTGGCGAATCTCTCGAACCAGGCGCGCCTGATTGGGATGAACGGTATTTTCAGCATCGGCATGGGCCTGGTGATCATCACTGGCGGGATCGATCTTTCCGTGGGGTCGATCTTCGCGCTGCAAGGCGTCCTGCTCGCCATGGCCTTGCGTGAGTGGAACTGGCCCTGGCCCGTGGCGGTGTTGGCCGCGGGGTTGCTGGTGATGTTGCTGGGAGCGATCAATGGCGTCTTCATCGCGAAGGTGCGTATGCAGCCCTTCATCGTCACCCTGTGCGGCCTGCTCTTTTATCGTGGACTGGCCCGCTTCATCGCGCACGATGAAAACAAGGGCTTCGGTTCAGAGGGATTCACGATGTTGCGCCGGTTGACGGTCGGCAGCCTCTGGGGCGTGCCGATGCCGTTCGTGTTGTTGATCATCGTGAGCATCCTGGCGTACGTGCTGTTGCACCGCTCCGTCTACGGGCGGTATTTGTACGCCGTCGGGCGCAACGAAGACGCGGCGCGTTACTCCGGCATCAACACCCAGGCGGTCATCATGGGCGCCTACGTCATCAATGGGTTGCTGGTGGCGATTTCGGGCGTCTTGTTCGCCTTCTACACGAACTCGATCTCGCCGGCCATCCACGGCAACTCGTATGAATTGTACGGCATCGCGGCTGCGGTGCTGGGTGGGTGCAGTTTGCGGGGCGGCGAAGGTTCGATCCTTGGCATCTTGATCGGCACGATCCTCCTGCAAGTGTTGCGCAACCTCATTACCCTGCTGGATATCCCGAGTTCGCTCGATTTCGCCGTGATGGGCGCGGTCATTTTCGCGGGCGTGCTCGTCGATCAATTGGCCGGCCAAAGGCGGCGCCGCAAAGTGGTGATTGCGCCAGCGCTCCCGGCGTCCACCGGCCCCTAACTTTGTGTGCCCGTCCTCGCGGGAAGGTTCCTCGCCAAATTTTCGGAGTGACATCTGCGCGGGGGACCTCATAGTCTCGGCGCTTCGCCGCTCCCGGCAGGAGATTGAAGGTTGGCCGGAGACGTTGGCGATCGGACGACATGTTTAGCTATATCGTAGAACAAGCCAGGCGCTTCCGGCGCATCACCACCTCGGGGAAATATTCCCCGGAAGTCGATGGCGTGCGCTTTGTCGCCATTGGACTGGTCCTCTTCCAGCACATGCACGAGCGCCTCGGACGCCATGTGCAGGATCATTACAAGGTACCCAGCAGCACCGGCGTCCTGGAAACCGGGTACGTGGGCGTCAGCATCTTTTTCGCCCTGAGCGGCTATATCCTTTACCGGCAGCTTTCCGCCGCTTTTCTGGAGCGCGGCGGCGCCAGGCTGAAGGATTATTATATCCGCCGCGTGACCCGCCTCGAGCCGCCTTACATCGTGGTCACGACGATTCTGTGTCTCGCCGCGCTGCTGGGCATGCACGGCAGCGGCACCCACTTTGGCGGTACGCAAGTTCCGCTGGGTTGGAGTTATCTCGCGACTCTGACCTACACCCATCAACTGATCTTCGGGGTGGGGCCCTATGTGAATCCGTTGGGCTGGACCCTGGAGATCGAAGTACAGTTCTACCTCGTGGCCCCATTATTGGCTTACCTACTGACGCGCTGCCGGGACGCCTGGGGCAGAGTGCTCATCGGCGTGGTCACGATGCTGCTTTTGATTTACGCCGTCATTCCTAATACCGGGGAGTGGATTGCGGCGCACGATCCCACCATTCGCAAATTGCCGCTATTTTTCGTCGGCATCATTTTTTGCGATTTGCGCAAGGCCCTGCAAGTGGATCAAGCCTCCCGCTTTGGCGTCCTGGACCTGCTGGGTTTGGCCGCCCTCGTCGTGCTCGTGCAGCGCATTGCGGTTCCCGGGCACGAGTTGCTTTGCCAATGCGCGCTGATTTTCCTCATCGTCCTCGCGATCCTGGACGGTAGATGGGTCCGGGCGGTATTTTCCCATCCCATCATCGCGACGATCGGCGGCATGTGCTACACCATTTACTTGACTCATCTCCCGATCATGGAGCTTGCCTGTAACAAGACGAGCCGCTTGTTTTTCGCTCCAACCTATTGGCTCGATCTGGCGTTGCAATCCATGATCGTCATACCGATCGTCATCGGCATAGCCTTTATCTTCTACGCCTTGATTGAGCGCCCCTGCATGAACAAGAACTGGCCGCGGGATCTGTGGGCCTGGTTCCAGGCGCGCTCCGGCCGCGCGACCGTCCCGAGCGCGATCGGCGAATAGTTTGTCAGGGGGCTTCGGACGCTTCCACGATGGCTTTAGTTCCTGGTGTGCCGGATGCAGCGACTTGATTAGTGACAGCCGGATCTTGCGAGGCGTTAGGCCCACCTGGACACACGTTCCATGAAAACAATCATCATCCTGCTGGCGATGGCTAGCATCGCGTCTGCACAGGAACCAACATCCAAAGCACCGGCGGTTCCTGACGCACATGCTTACGTTGCCATTCCAAACGCGGCCCTTGCACCCACAAGGGACAGTTCCTTCCGCGCCATCTTTGACGCCACCCATCCAGCGGATCAAGCGACGCATCTTGTGCCTGCCTTGAATATGGTTGGAGCACAGTTAAATGCGCTCGTGAGTGTTGGAGCGCCGCCTGCGAAGACAAAGTTTGTGGTGGTCTTTCACGGCCCAGCAGTCGACGGAATTTTGGACGATAGCCATTACCAGGCGAAGTTCGGCACCAACAATCCAAACTTAAAATCCATCGCGGAAATGAAAAAGCTCGGAGTCGAGTTCTTCGTTTGTGGACAGTTTCTAGCGGCAGAGAAGATCGACCCGAAGACACTGACTTCGGACGTCACGCTGGCAGCAGACTCTTTGATGGTGCTGATGCATTACCAGAACCAGGGTTATGCCCTGCTGACATTCTGACCGCACGCTGGCCTAACGCTATGCGGCGAACGGCCACTGTTCGTTGGGCCAGTCGTGTTCCTCCTTTGTCACCATCTCGGCCTAATGTCGTACGCGTCTGTGGACCCGTTTCAGACCGTTTGCGGCCGCGCGGACTTTCCGGAGGCGATCGACAAATGTTTGCCCCGCCCGCAGGCAGCAGTATGGCGGAAGAGGTGGGATTCGAACCCACGGTGAGTTTAACCCCACGTTCGATTTCGAGTCGAGTGCCTTAAACCGGGCTCAGCCACTCTTCCTTCTGATAATCAAGCACTTACAGAGCATCCAAAACTCACTTATTGACTTTTCTACGGTCACTTTATACGGTCCTCTCATGAGCACTGCGAATGCGATTGAGACAACCGGAGAAAAGCAAACCGTCTGGAGTCCCACCCAAGTTCAGTTTCTCTACAAGCATAAGAACGGTCGGTATTATGTCCGGGTTTTTGCCTGCGGCAAGGAGAAATGGACCAGCCTGAAGACGAAGCTTCTCTCGGTAGCCAAGAACCGGATGAAGGAGCATGTCGACGCCGCAGAGCGTCAGCGTACGACCGGGAATTCTGCCGAAGCGGTTGGTCGCCTCACCTTCGGGGAAGCAATGGCGACCTACCGTGAGCGCCTGGCGGCCGCTGATATCCGGCCGAACACCAAAGCGTATCGTGAAGCCGGTTTGAAGCTGGTTGTCCGCTCGTGGGAGGATGTGGAAGGGCTCAACGTGCGCCGCATTACGTCAAGAATGGTCGAAGACTGGCTACGCCGCTTCAAGGCTGCCGCCGTTCCGTACGTTCCGCCGGGGGCAAAAACGGCCGCAAGAAATTCGAGTGGTGCCAGTATGACGACGATCAAGTGTGCCCTCGATGCGGTCCGCCAGGTTTTGGACATCGCTGTGACTGCCGGCCACCTGTACGCGAACCCGGCTCGCAATTCGACCGTGACTGACGTGGCGCGCAGGATGTTCAAGGCGAGCCGCAGGGAACGGGCGGAAAGCGGCGCGTTGCGACTTCCCACACGCGGGGAGTTCCTTCGTCTCGTCGAAACGATCCGTAGGGCGGGCTTTTCCGACTGCAAAGCTGCCGCAGACTACGTGCAGTTCATCGCTTTTTGCGGAGCTCGCAAGAGCGAGGCGTCGAATGTTCTTTGGTCGGACATCGATTTCACTCGGGAAACGATCCACCTGCGGGTGACGAAGAATGGCGAATCGCGGTTTGTTCCCATGACGGAAGAAATGCGCCAGCTCCTGAGTAAGATGAAGGGAGAGCGCAAAGACGCCGCACCAAGTGGCCGCGTCTTGGGTATCAAAGAAGCCCAGGGTTTCATCACCGGCGCTTGCCGTAAGCTCGGCATCGAGCGCTTCACCACCCACGCGCTTCGCCACCTGTTTGGCACGGCCTGTTTGGAGGCGGGAGTTGATGTTCGCACGGTTGCAGGTTGGCTCGGTCACAAGGACAACGGCGCATTGCTGCTAAAAGTGTACTCGCATGTGCGGGGCCAGCATGAAGCCGAGATGATCCGGAAAGTGCGTTTCGCTCCTGCCCCGGTGGCAGCAGCGGCTTGAAGGTCGTAGAATAACGTTTTCATTAGCGGCTTCTTTCGGCTCTATCCCGCGCTCGAAACGATCAAAAAGGTCCGCATTCTCATCGGCTCAAAAACGAGCAGGTCATTCACGGTTATTCAGATCGGCAAGGACACTCACCGGTCGGACCAGGAGGCGTCGCTCGCGTCCGCGCGCAGTGATCCTTTCGTCATACCTGCCTTGATCCACGGCAATGTGATGGTACGAACGATGGTATGCCGATCATGACTCGTCGAATCACTTTTGCTTTGGACAAGATCACGGCTCTACGGCTCAGGCAGCTGGCTGCCCGCTGGCAGGTTTCCCAAGCCGAAGTCGTCCGCCGTTCTGTTGAGCAAGCGGAGAGACAAGCGGCTCTGCCAAAGGCGGACCCTGTGGCCATGCTCCGCGAACTTTTTGCCACGGGTGGGGGGCTTGATTTTGAAAAGGGGAGTGCCTACATCGCGGAAGTCTATGAAGACCGGAAGCATTGGCGGGGCCAATAATTTGTCTCGACACCAGAAGTTCGAGCCGACTTCGAAATCCGCATTCTTCATCACCACCGAAATGCTGGCGTCTTTTGAGCCACCCACGGATTGTGACCGCGTTGGTTCGGCCGTTCCCGGTGTAGCTGACGAAAAAAAATACTTGGTGCTCATGTGGGCGATGCGGCTGTTTCAATTCAGGCCGGTAAGCGGACCAACCCGCCGCTGGAAAACGTAGGTTCTCTCGCATGAGGGGCAAAGGCAAAGGATCTCCCGGATGCCTTGTTCCGTGTGCTCGTACCCGAAGTAATCCATGGTCCGATAGATGAGGTTCAGCTTTTCCGTTGCAGGACACACGGAACACCGGCCTTTGGTTCGCGCGACGACCTCAGCGGCTACGGCTGCCCAGTAGGGAGTCTTGTAAAACGCATCCGGTGGCATGCCCCGGATGGCTTCCGCCACCATGTCGTCGTCCAACTTGGCAGAACGGAGTCGAGGGTAGAGGTCGCGGCGCGGGATCGACGTGTTCCACCGTATTCCGGGAACCAGGTACGTTTTGATGAACTCTGGCGTGCGCGCCCTGGCTTCATCCATCTCTCGTTTCTTCCATGCCTCTAATGCTTGCCTGCCGGCATTTGGATTGGCAAGCCGGGCCGCATGCTCTTCGTCCCTCTTCCGCTCACAAGCTGGGCAGTCGAACTTGTACAGGTCACGGCGACGCTTCGGCCCGCGCTTGTACAGGCCGATCAGCTCCCGGAGCATCGACTTGCCGAAATCCTTGGTGAACCAAATGTGACAGGTTGGACAGGCCAACTCGCAACGGTAGGGCATCTGTTCCCTTTTTCTTTCGCTGCTCTGCGGGAACAAAGCCATGATCTCCACCGCGCCGAAACCTGACAACGAGCACCACTCGAAGAATTTCCGGTCGAGGGTGACGCCCAACTTAATGAGCGACGATTTTCTGGCCCTCAGAAATGCCTCAGCAGCGCGGTAGTCGATTGTATCATCATCCATGAACCGGAAGGCGTGTTCCTCTCACTCTGTACACTTTCCTTTCGGTATGACTCGGCATCGGCCAGCCGTGAACGCGCGAATGCGGTGAGCTTCCGGATGCTGCGCTTGAACCCTGTACCGCATGCCGTGGGCTTGCACAAAGGCGGATTTTGGTCGTATAACGCTCCACCGCCATGAAGCGTTCTCAGACGGACATCATTCGACAGTTTGCCGAGCTTCGTTGTCTCGTTGGATTTTTGGGCGAGAAAAAGCAAAATGGCTGGTGGGACTGCAGCTTTTTGGATTCAATCGGAGTCCGGTTTCTGGAAACGACGTTCCCGCGGACAGCGTGCTCAGCCGCGGTCCGATCGACATGTGAAGCCGCTGGGGGCACCCACGACGCGGCAATTGGCCGGTTAAAAACGTTCCACCTTTTCCGCTTCCCCACTGCCGTCGAAGATCGGATCGAATCCGAATGGGAAGGGCTGGTTCCCAACGGCCGGACCGGTTTTACGTCGATGGACGAGGCGCTCAGAAAACTCGCAGGTTACATCGAGACCCCGCTCCAGGCTCCACAGGGACCCGTTCAAATCGGCACGGAAAACAAGTTGGTCTCGACTGATGCCATTGCCGAGCTTGCCGCCCACTATTACTCCGCTTTTACAAGCGGGATGCGTTGCTTCCCCTATTTCGCCGCGAGCAATGCAATCCACTAGGCACTACACCACACAGCTGCAGGCTGGGCTGGGAATGGTGCCGGAAACCTTGCATCTGCTTCGCCTATGGGAGCCCGGCGACTCGGCAGCTAGGCTCGCTGAAAAAAGCCTCCAATCCGGGCTTTTTGCCCGCACGACCGCGCGTCGCGCGCGAAACCTAGTGGCGGAAATGTTCGCCCCGAGATTCCTCACCCAGGGCGGAGTGCCAGCTCAGAGGCTCAAATCCCTCTTGGAGCATAAACTGCCGCTCGAAAGCTTGGTGCAGCTTTTGTTTCTCCATACCGCCCGGGCACAGGCGGTGTTCCACGACTTCGTCATCGAAGTGTACTGGCCGCGCTACCGTACCGGCTCTACAAGCTTGGGACGGGCTGACGCGGAGCGCTTCGTTCAACGTGCGCTCGATACGGGACGAATGCGAAAGCGATGGACCGCGGCGACAGTCCAGCGTGTTTCCGCGTATTTGATAGGCTGCGCGGCAAACTTTGGCCTTCTAGCCAGCGAGGGAAGAGCTTTGCGACCCATCAAGAGATTCGCCATTCGTCCGGACGTAGCGCTGTATCTGGCGCACGACTTGCATTTTTCTGGCTTGGGCGACATGACAGTGGCCACTCACGGCGACTGGCGCCTTTTTGGAATGGAAGCTCGCGACATTTTGTTCGAGCTGAAAAAAATGTCTCACGACGGTCACCTGCTCGTTCAGGCGACATCGGATCTGCTTCAGGTTTCCTGGAAATATCGGTCGATGGACGATTGTCTCAATGCACTCGCTAAAGGATAAGTTTGACGAGCTTCGCCAGCGCCTCGCCTGCGACCGCAGCCTGGAAAGCACCGGCTCAGCCCCGGTCTTTTACCTGGTTTTTCCTGTGTCGGACATCCTGGAGGTAAAGCGGCAAACCAAAGCCTGGCGCGCCAAACTGGCAAACGAGGGTTGGAACGTCATCTCGCTGTCTTTAGCCGATGCGCTGGCTTCTGTGCTGCAGAATCATAAGTTGCGTAAGCTCTGGCTATCAGCTGAAAAGGAGCTGCTCAGCGACCAGGCAGCGGCGGGCAAAGCGGTAGATTATCGCGAGATTAACAAGACGCTGAAGAAAGCCCTTACTGAAGGCTCGGAGTTGATGGCCATCATCGAGGAGAAGCTCGCGGAAGCTTCGCGCAGCGAGCATGGTTTACTCCTCCTGACCGACCTCGAAGCCTTGCATCCTTATCTTCGAATCAATGCCATCGAGGCGAAGCTGACCAACAACGTGCGGTGTCCGGTGGTTGTTTTCTATCCTGGCAAGCGCGAGGGCAAGACCAGCCTGCGCTTTCTGGAGTTCTATCCCCCCGATCCCAACTACCGATCGGAACACATCGGCTGATCTTCCCCTTTTTCGCCTCACCATGACGCAAATTCGTTCCCTCTTCGACCCGGCCCGAGCGCTCAATCGCCCCATTGAGAAGGTCATCAGTTACCAGAACAGAGGCGACCAGCAACTACGCACGGAAATTTCCGAGTACGTCGCCACGGAGCACATCGTCGAAAATTTCGACCGCCTCCTCAAGCTTATGCAAGCCGCGCTTCAGGGTGGCGGCGGGCACGAAATCGGAGTGTGGGTCTCCGGTTTCTACGGCTCGGGCAAAAGCTCGTTCACGAAGTATTTCGGCTTCGCGCTGGACCGCCAGATGAAGCTTGGAGGCGAGCCGTTTCTCCGTCTCTTGCAAAACCAGATCAAGGAGGCACCCACGCGCGGTCTTTTTAATCAGGTCGCAGCGACTTACGATCCGGTGGTGGTCTTTCTCGATCTCGCCAGCGAGATGCTCGCCGGGACGTCGATGGAGGATATTTCCACCGTGCTGTATCTGAAGGTTCTCCAATGGGCTGGCTACTCCGAGGATCTGAAAGTCGCGGAACTGGAGCGGTTGCTCGAAGCCGACGGCAAGCTGCCAGCGTTTGCCATGCGCGCCGAGGAGGAGTTGGACGGCATCCCGTGGACGGAGGTTCACAACCAGCCTCTCGTTGCTAACCAGCTTGCTTCCCGGCTTGCGAGCGAGTTTTACCCGAAGCTGTTCCCGCAAGCGGCCGACTTCAACAACATCGCGTTGCACGTCTCGAAATCCGAGATCAAACGCTGCGAGGAGATGATCGAACTGATCCGACGTCGATCGGGCAAGAAGAACGTGATCTTCGTCGTCGATGAAGTCGGCCAATATGCATCCGCCAAACCGAGTCTTATCCTCAATCTCGACGGCCTTGCCAAGAACCTGAAACTCATCGGCGGCGGTCAGGTTTGGTTCTTCGCCACGGCGCAGCAGACGCTAACGGAGGATAATCCTTCCGCGATGCTAAACGCGCCGGGTCTGTCCAAACTCAAGGACCGCTTCCCGATTCAAATCCACCTGGAGGCGAGCGACATCAAGGAGATTTGCCACACGCGCCTCCTGACCAAATCCGCCGAGGGCCAGACGACCCTGGGCGAACTCTATGACCAATACGGCGCTTCGTTGCGCACCGCGACCCAACTCCAAAACGCCGGTGTTTACGACGCTGTGCTGGACCGCGATACCTTCGTCAAGCTTTACCCCTTCCTGCCGGCGCACTTCGAGATGCTCCTCCATTTCCTCGGGAAATTGGCGCGCCGCACGGGCGGTCTGGGGCTCCGTAGCGCCATCAAGGTCCTCCAGGACGTCTTGATCGATCGCGGCGGCCGACCCGCAACGGAGCCAACCCTGGCGGACGCACCCGTCAAGACTCTCGCGAACACCGTCACTTTTTATGACGCGCTCCGCCGCGACATTCAGACGAGCTACGCCTACATCATCGATGGCGTCGATCGCGTTGCGCAGCGGGTGCCGGGCAATAAACTCGCTTTAGACGTGGCAAAATCGATTGCCGTCCTGCAAATCCTCGAAAATCTGCCGGTCACCTCGCAGAACATCGCGGCGTTGCTGCATGCCTCCGTGGACGCCGCTTCCCAGCGCGAACAGGTAGAATCCGTGATCGATGTCCTGCTGGCTGACTCACTGATCCCGCTCGGAGAAAAGAACGGCAGCCTGCGCTTCTTGACCCAGGCCGCAGTCACACTCCAGAAGCAATTCGACAACATAGAATATCGCAACGCCGACCTCCGCGCTGAGCAAAACGGCGCTCTCCGGTCGCTGTTCAAACCTCTGCCTTCCGCTCGGATCGCCGGCACCCGGCCCGTCGTCGCAGGCTTGCGTGCAGTCGTCTGTGGAGGCCAGTCCGTCGCGTTGGAAGGTGAGAAAGAACCCATCCAGCTTCACGTCGAGTTCGTGCCGGCCGCCGCCTACGACGCGGCGCGCACGGAACGGGAAAATGATTCCCGTTCCGCTCGCGAGCGCGCCGCAATTTTCTTGCTTGGACGCACCGACCCTGAGGCGGACCGCCTCGAAGTGACGCTCGTGCGCTGCCGCAAATTCGTCGATCAACACCGCAATGCGGGCGACCCGGAGACGCAAGAGTTCGTGCGCATCGTCGCCGAGCGGCAGGACCGCACGAGCCGTGAACTCGAAAATCGCCTCCAGGCCTCGCTCCTGGCCGGCTCCTTTGTCGCCCATGGCGCCCATCGTCCCGTTGCGGAACTTGGCAAGGATCTGGGTGACTCAGCCAAATCATTCCTCGGTGACCTTGCTGCGCGCGTCTTCGACCGATACGGGGAAGCACCGGTTCAGGCCGAAACCACGCTGGCGGAGAAATTCCTCAAGACACCTTTGGATCGCGTTACCACGGCCGATGATCCCCTGAGCCTGGTCAGCCGCGCCGGTGGACGCACCCAAGTGAACACCAATTACAAAGCGCTCGTTTCCGTCAAGGACTACCTCGGCCAAAACAGTGAGGTCGAGGGCCGCCGGCTTCTGGAGCACTTCACCGAACTGCCTTTTGGCTGGTCGAAAGATACGACCCGCTACCTACTCGCAGCCGCCTTCCTCGGCGGCGAGATCAAGCTGCGCATCGCCGGCCAGGATCATGTCGTCAAGAACGACGAAACGCTCGCCGCCTTCGCTTCGAACAAACAGCTCGGACCCGTCGGCGTGTCACTGCGGAAAGAACGTCCCGATCCCGAGGCGCTCTTCCGCGCCAGCGAACGGCTGCGCGAGTTGACCGGCGAAAACATCCTGCCACTCGAACCCGAAATCGCCGCCGCGGCTAAAAAGGCCTTCCCCACTTACCAGCAGGCGTTCGGCCCTCTGGTTGTGGAACTGCGCAGCCTGGAACTCGGCGGAGCGGAACGCGCCGACGATCTTGCCCAGGACCTCACCGCGGTGGTTAGCGGGGACGGTTCCGACGCCGTTCGCCGGCTAGGGGGCGTCGAAAGTCCGCTTTTCGCCTCCCTGAAATGGGCGCGCGCGCTCAAGAAAGCCTTCGACAATGGCCTGCGCGTCCACGTATCCCACCTCCAGATGCTCCGGCGCGAAATCGCCGCCCTGCCAAATTCCGGCGCTCCCGGACGCCTGAAGACCACTAGTGCCGCTGACCTACAGACCGTGGCCAACATTCTAAAGAAAGAGTCTTTCTACGACGAATTCGCCACGCTCGGAACGCTGGCGCATGAACTGGATACGCTCGTCGCCGATACGGTGCGAAGCTGGGTCTGCGAGCAGCGCGAGATCGCGGAGACCGAGATTGCTCGGTGGGAAACTCTGCCTGATTGGCAGGACCTCCTGTTCGAGGACCAAATATGGATCCGGAACGAGGTCGATGGACTGGCCGTCACACCCACCGCCGACCTTGGCGGCCTGAGCAGCATGGTATCGCAGGGGAATGACTTCTATTACCGGCTGCGCGAGTTAGAAAAGCAGATCGCCGCCCGCGCGGAGCAAAAACGCCAAAGCGGTCCGGCCGCGCCGGACCCGAACTTGAACCGAAGCAAAGAGGAGAAACCGCCCCTGGACCGGACGATTTCCGTTCCGGCGATTTTCCATTCGGTCGACGAGATCGAAGAACTAGTCAAAGCTCTCCAGGCGATCCGTATTCAGCTTGAAAGTGGGCAGCCCGTTCGCATCACCTGGAAGTAAGTCCCCGTTTGCTTCTCCATGGCTTTCGATCAGTCCACCCGTAACCGGCTCGCCCGCTTCGTTGGAGACGCCCGCAGGCTCGTCGCTGACGAGTTCACGCAGCAGTTCCAGAGTCTTTATGGAATCTCGTCCGCCGGGCAGATCACGCCAGTCGACCAGCTCGCCCATCTCGACGAAGCCGAGCGCGCCACCGCCGAGCGCCTGCGCGAACGCATCCGCTATCTGGTCCAGTCTCACCCGGAAACGACCAAACCGGATGCCGCGGCCGTGAGTCGACTCGCTCGCGAGCAGGCGTTCACTGTCCTCAACCGCCTTGCCGCCGTCCGCATGGCTGAGAAGCGTGGGCTCATCATCGAGTCGGTCGGCCAGGGTTACCAATCGCGCGGGTTCAAGGTGTACGAGACCGTGGCCGGCAGCGGCTTGGGCGACGCCTATCACCGCTATCGTCGCTACCTGTTCTGCCTGTTCGATGAACTCGCCGTGGACCTAGGTGTTCTCTTCGACCGGCGCCTGCCATCGGGCCTGCTGTTCCCACGGGAAAAAGCCCTGCTCGATCTCCTCGCCCTACTCAACGCTCCCGAACTCGATGCCCTCTGGGGCGAGGACGAGACGATTGGCTGGATCTATCAGTATTACAACGACGAGACCGAGCGAAAGAAGATGCGCGAGGAATCCTCCGCGCCGCGCAACAGCCGCAAGTTGGCCGTCCGCAACCAGTTCTTCACACCGCGCTACGTCGTCGAGTTCCTCACCGACAACACCTTGGGCCGGCTTTGGTATGAAATGACGCGCGGGCAAACGAGGCTCAAGGAACAATGCCGCTACCTGGTTCGGCGGCCGGCGGAGATTTTCCTGCCGTCTCCCAAGACGCTCTTCTGGCACGATGTTCCCGGCCAAACGGCGTTGCGGAAATTTTGCGTCAGCGGCGACCCGGCAGATCTGCCGGCGTCCCCGGAGCTTGGCGCACTCTTTGGCTGGCTGGCCTGCCTTCCGCGGACCCCCACGCCCTATTTCGATGGGTTGCAGGGAAACACGCTCGACGGCCTCGGTTTCGCACCCGAACTGCGCGCCGTCGGCATCGACCCTCACGGGGTGGCCGAAAGGTGGCAGCGGTTTCTGGGGGGCGAAACCTCGGCGGCCGAGCCGGACCAGGCACAGACGCTGGAGCTTTTGCACCTCCTGTGGCTCATCCCCGCACAGCGGGCGAGCCGGGGCGACCATGACTGGGCCATCATCGACCCGGTCGAGAGGCTTCCGGCCGCGGCCATGCTCTGGCGCACGTTGCGCGACCGGCTGCTGAATCCTCTGGCCGGCCTATCGCAGGAAGAACTCCTGCGCCAGCCGGTGTTGATCCCCTTTCGTCCGCCCAAGGACCCGCGCGAAATCCGCCTGCTCGATCCGGCGTGCGGGTCGATGCACTTCGGGCTGTACGCCTTCGATTTGTTCGAGACAATCTATGCGGAGGCTTGGGACCTCGGGCTGGTTCCCGCCGACGCTTTCGGCGGTGACACGCCGCCCTTTCCGCACGCGTCTGTGCGGGTGGATCGCAGGCAGGAAACCGTGCATTCCAATGACCTGCACCATCCGGTGTCGGCGGCGACGGCGCGGGTAGTCCTGCTCAAGGATGCCGACATGGGCGATGGCATGATGCACGCCGGCCCGTACATTACCGATGACGTACGCACCTTCCGCCCCGGTACGACGTGGGACGAGCCGTTCCTGACATTCGATTACGTGGACGCCCTGGCGGCGGGTGAGTTCACGCCGGAGCAGGGCGAACGCCTCGTGCGGGAGACGCCCGGCGCCTGGGAACACCACCGGATCGACCCGCTGCCGGAGGAGGAAAGGTTGGCCGTATTCCGCCGCGCCGTTCCCCGCCTCATCATTGAGCACAATCTCCACGGCACCGACATCGATCCGCGCGCCGTGCAAATTGCCGGCCTGAGCCTCTGGCTGCGTGCCCAGCGCGCCTGGCATGAGGCCGAGATTCTACCCGCCGACCGGCCCCGCATCACCCGCTCGAACCTCGTCTGCGCCGAGCCGATGCCGGGAGACAGGGAGCAACTCCGTGAGTTCGTCGAGCAGCAGTTTCCAACCGGCGAGCGGCCCGCCTTCGCCTTCCTGCTGGAAACGATTTTCGACCGGATGACTCTCGCCGGCGAGGCCGGCTCGCTCCTCCGCATCGAGGAGGAAATCCGCACCGCCGTCGCCGACGCCAAACGGCTCTGGAAACAAGGACCCAAGGCCGAACAAGCCTCACTCTTTGCCGAACTAGGCGAAAGAGCGGCTCAGGACGAGATGCGCCTCGATCTCTCCGGCATCACAGATGAACAGTTTTGGGAGCGGGCCGAGCAGCGGATTTACGAAGCGCTCAAAGCCTACGCCGAGCAGGCCGAGAACGGCGGCGGTTTCCAACGCCGCCTCTTCGCCGACGATGCCGCACAGGGCTTCGCCTTCATCGACCTCTGCCGAAGACGCTACGACGTGGTGGTGATGAACCCGCCGTTTGGGGAGGCTGCGTTAACCACGCGCCGCTACATCGCTGCGAGCTTCCCCGAATCGAAAGGCGATCTTTATGCTGCGTTTGTTTCTCGCGGTTCAAAAATGCTCGCCCGCGGTTTCCTCGGCGTCATCTCCAATCGCACTGGCTTTTTCCTTACGGGAATGCGGCGTTGGCGTGAATCTACGTTGCTCGGGTCCCCGCCACTGTCTCTGCTTGCTGACCTTGGCGATGGGGTTTTAGACGGTGCGCTCGTCGAGGCGGCGGCTTATGTCCTCGGCGGGAGCGCAGGACCGTGTGCGTTCTTTAGAATGCTCGACCAAGCGAATAAGGCAACGCCGTTGCTCGATGCCATCGGAGCCGTTGTCGCTGGTCGGTTCGGCCGCGGAGCATTTTTCGATTGGCTTTCCGAATTTAAGGTGTTCCCAGAGTCACGGATGTCGTATTGGGCACCGCCAAGTGTTCGCGACATTTTCAAGAAGTTCCAATGCGCAAGTGGGAACGGGTTAAGCGTGATGTTCGGTCTCTCGACCAAGGATGATTTTCGCTTCCTGCGTCTTTGTTGGGAGATTCAGCCGCATGGGATAGTTTTCGACCAGGACCGTGCGACTCATGACCTAGGATGGATGTATCTGGCGAAGGGTGGCGAGTATGCGCTGCATTACGGCGATATTCATTTGGTCGTAAGATGGGCGAATCGCGGCGGTGAAATGGCCGCAAGAGTCGTCCAGCAATACCCTTACCTCAATGGAGACGCTAACTGGGTTCTTCACCTGGAGGTGCCATACGGTCGGGCCGGGGTCACCTACACGAACCGCACGACAAGTGGTTTCAGCCCGCGAGTTCTTCCCAAGGGCTGTCTGATCAGCAGTATGGGCTGCACGATCTTTGCCGACGCGGATGAGAAGCTTCCGCGTGTGCTCGCAACTTATGCCTCACGAGCGTTTGGCTACCTTCTGGAGTTCAACGTGGCGTCGGGCGATTCCGTGCACTCCGGTAGTGCAGCACGTCACTATGAGATTGGCACCGTTGCCGCGGTGCCCGTTCCCTCAGTGACGGACTTGAAAATACGCGCTGGAGAGGATGCGATTCAGATCTGGCGACGGAAAGCTAGTGCCGATGGACGAAACGAAGCTAGCAGATACTTTCTTCTGCCTTGGCACACGACTTCGGCTTCCTCCATCCGCGATTCTGCCGCAGCTATTCGCCAGAGAGACATGAAAGGCTTTGTTGAGATTCTCGACGAAGCATCGGAGGCGGAGAAGGCAGTTAGAGAGCTTTACGGATTTGACGCGCCAGCAACCGAAGCGTGCGAGGCTGAGTTCGGGCCGGATGTCACTGCCTACACACCAAACATTTCCGGCAAAAGCATCAGGGCGCTGCCGAAGCTCTGGAATGCGAGCATGTCTGAGTTGGTCGGTGACACGTCCAACGAGCTCGGATTTGCACGCTTCATTTCCAAGATGACCTTCCTCGCTGACCGCCGTCTTGAGCTGATTTGCCATCGACTTCGCGTGCACCCTCAAGCGATTGCAGATTCACTTCGTGATCTTCCAGCGACTGACCCCGAGGCGGTCGAGGTTGCGCAGACCACGCTGTCTTATGTGTTCGGCAGCGTTCTGGGCCGCTGGGACGTTCGGTATGCTACGGGCCACCGGCCGGCACCTGAGTTACCCGACCCATTCGCTCCGCTGCCGGTCTGCCCACCGGGAATGCTCCAGGGCGATGACGCTCTGCCGCTTTCGCCCGAAGCCGGCCGCCGGCTGCGAGCCGAGGGCAGTTACCCGCTCGACGTGGCTTGGGACGGCATCCTCGTCGACGACCCGGCGCACCCGCTCGACCTCGAAGGCCACATCCACGCCGCCCTCGCAGTGCTCTGGGGCGATCGCGCCGACGCGCTGGAACACGAAGCCTGTGCGCTGCTCGGCGTGCCGACCTTGCGTGAGTGGTTCCGCCGCCCAGCCGGCTTTTTCGCCGACCACCTGAAGCGCTACTCCAAGAGCCGCCGCCAGGCCCCCATTTTCTGGCCACTCTCCACCGCCAGCGGTCGCTACACCATCTGGCTCTATTACCACCGGCTCACTGGGCAGACAATGCACCGGGTCATCGCCGATTTCCTGAGTCCCAAGCTGAGATCGGTTGATCAGCAAATCGCCGACGGTCGCGAGTCGGCTGTACCCGGCCACGCCCAAGGTGCGGGTGGCGCAACACGACTCGCCGAATTGCAAGAGTTGCAGGACGAACTCATTGCCCTCCGTACAGAACTCGAGCGCGTCATCGCGCTGCCCTGGCGTCCCAACCTCAACGACGGCGTGCTCATTACCGCGAGCCCGCTCTGGCGTCTCTTTCGGCTCGGCAAATGGCAGAAAGACCTCAAAGCCTGCTGGGATTCGCTCGCCGCCGGCGAATACGATTGGGCGCACCTCGCCTACTCGATCTGGCCCGAGCGCGTGCGAGAGAAATGCCGCACCGACCGGTCGCTGGCCATCGCCCACGGGCTCGAAGACCTCTGCACCGTCGCGCCGCCCAAGCCGAGGGCGAAACGGAAGGGCAAGGCGGCTACACTCCCTGAAATTGAAGATTGATGACTCCTGATGCGGATCCCACTGCGACTTTTCCTTGGTGCCCCATTTTCACAAAAAGGATTTCATGAACGAGAGAAAACAATCGTTGAATGACACGAGTTGGTTAAGAATCCTTTTCCTCAGCACTACGATTAGACCTTATGAGCACGAAAATCAGTGGTTACGAAGCGCCGTTGGCAAAAGTGTTTTCGGATGATTTCCTCTTCACGATTCCGGCGTACCAGCGTCCGTATTCGTGGCAGCCTGAACAGGCGGGGGAACTTCTCGACGATCTTTTGACAGCTTTGGGTTCTGGCACAGGGTTGGTTGAAGATCTGGATCCATATTTTCTTGGTAGTATCGTGTTGATTAAGGGAGACGCACCCAGCGCTGAAGTCGTAGATGGCCAGCAACGCTTAACTACCTTGGTGATCTTGCTCGCCGCCCTGCGGGCGGTGGCACCTCCAGGAGAAGCCGAAGAAATTACAAGCTACATCTACGCAAAAGGCAAAAAGATCGGCAAGATCCCTGACCGTTTTCGTCTGACGGTACGTTCAAGGGACGCATCTTTCTTTCGTGATTATATTCAGAAGGAAGACGGCTTCACAAAATTGAGTGGCTTGACAAAAGTGCTAACTGACCCGCAGAAGAACATGCGGAGCAACGCGCTTCATTTTTTAGCGAAGCTTGCGAAAGCAAAAACGGGTATTTGCCTACGACTCGTAGAATTCATCGTCTCCCGCTGCTATTTGATCGTGGTAACCACGCCTGACTTCGCTGCCGCTTACAGAATATTTTCCATTCTGAATGATCGCGGCATGAACCTTTCGCACGCCGACATTTTGAAAGCAGAGATCATCGGTAAAATTCCGCCGAAGCTTGAAGAGCGATACACCGAGGAATGGGAGGACTGTGAAGAGGAACTCGGCCTAGATGCGTTTCGTGATTTGTTTGGTCACATTCGAATGATTTACGCGCGCAAGAAGCTCGCAAAAACCGTGCTTGAGGAGGTACGCGACTTTGTAAAGCCGGCCGATGATCCCGTCCACTTCATCGACAAAGTGCTGGTGCCGATGGCAGACGCCTACAGTATAATCCTTCAATCGAATTACAAAAGCACCAAGCATGCAGACCAGATCAATCAGGCGCTCGGCTGGCTGCACCGAATTGATAACGCGGATTGGCAGCCTCCTGCCATTTTGTACTTTGCCAAGCACCAAAATGATCCCGGTGCTTTGCTCCGGTTCGTCACGGACCTCGAAAGACTGGCAGCCGGACAAATGATCTTTCGCGCGATGATCAACGATCGTATTAGCCGATACGGATTATTGATCGCAGCCATTAATAAGGGTGAAGATTTATACAAATCAAGCTCGCCGCTCCAGCTAACCTTAGAGGAATGTCGTGAGGTTCGCGAGGCATTGAATGGGCCTATTTATGAAGTTCCGCAAACTCGAATGATGATCCTTTTGCGCCTTGACGAGGCAATCGCTGCCGCGGGCGCGACCTACGATCACAGCACCGTCACGATCGAGCATGTTCTTCCGCAAGCGCCAGCGGCGGGAAGCCTGTGGTTGAAGTGGTGGCCTGACCAAGTGCAGCGAGAGACGAACGTACACCGCCTCGGGAATCTCGCCTTGCTTGACCGACGTAAAAACCCACAGGCGAGCAATTTCGAGTTTGATCGCAAGAAGACGGAGTATTTCTTACGGAAGGGTGCCACGCCCTTTCCCTTGACCAGCCAGGTGCTGGCTGAGGCCAAATGGACGCCTGCCGTTTGTGAAAAGCGCCAGACGGAATCATACACAAAACTTTGTTACGTCTGGCGGTTGAAGCCCGTGATAAAGCTTTCCCGGTGACCATCCGCGACTATATCCGCGAAGAAATCTTCGCCCCTCGCGCAGCGGAGCATGGCTGCCTTGTCATTTACGACCCTGCCAAGCGCTACCGGGACATCGCGTTTTCTCTGGAGTCGGCGCATAGTCGGGTGCTGGACGTGTCGGTGTCCATCATCGAGCAGCGGGAGCGGGCGAGCCAATCTCTCAACGACCTGACGGACGGGACGATCCATAGCCTCATCCTCTGGGTGCCCGCGCCCCCGCCTGCATCCGATGAAGACCGGCAACAAGATCCGTTTGGTGTCTTCGGGCTAATTGGGAGAGAATTTCCATCGGGCGACGGAGATAGTTTTCCTTCGCTCTGCCGCAAAGCCAAGCCGGATCATGTGCCGGAGATCAACCGGCTTTTCCAGGAGGGTCACGAGCCTTCTTTCGACACGCTCGACGCGCTGGACCAAGGCGGCTCGTGGCCTACCCTCAAGACCCTGTTAAACGCCGGGTCCGCCCGTGAAATCGTCCTGGGCCTGTTGTCACCCACAGAAGCGCAGGACGCAGCCCTAAAGGCGAACAGCGGTTGGATCGGCGAAGGCCGGGAATTCGTCTCGCGCGTCCTCGGTCACAAACTCCGCACCCGCGGGCAAACCCGGCAGGCCGTGGCCGAGGAACTCTGGCGGTTGATCTTGTTTAGTGAGTTTGCGTTCAGCATCGAGGAAGCGCTCCCGCCCACCCTGGAAACCGTGGCACGGGCAGGTGCCGAGGCGCGCGACCTGGTCTTCGAGGTTTGCGACCAACTTCGAAAGCATGAGGACCATCAACATCGCTACGTCGAGCAAGCCCTCCAGATCGAAAGCGCGGCGGAACTCGACCTGGAGCAAGCCACGCGCGGCCTGAGTCGCTTGGGCGAACGGGATACGTTCGCCTTTGAGGAGCGGAGATTTCTGAACCAATTCGTCGCTGCGGCACTCGCCAACCGCCCAGAGGAAGCACGGACGATCCACCGTGAGCGGCGGCGCTCGATCTGGTTGCGGCAAGGGGACCGCCAGTCGGAGTGGGAGGTTGCTGAACGTGCGTTGGACCTTCTGGAAACCGCCAAACATCTCGAAGCGCCAAAGTTTCCGTCGTTGGGAGCGATCATTCAAGCCTATGCGGCCACCTGGCGGGAGTTGGACCGGCACCAGCGAGAGTTGGAACAGGCGATTAACGAATGGCCGCAAGAAGATGATGGGTTGGGGAAACTGGTCGCCCGGGCGAGGGGGCTCTATTTCCGACGCATCGAAGCGTTGCAAGCGGAGTTTATCCGTCTCGTCGGACAAGATGGGTGGCCCTGCACCGCGACGGGATTTTTGTCGAACGGCAAGATCTTTGCACGAGAGATACTGCCTGCGCTCGAAGCAGGCCAACGGGTCGCGTATTTTCTGGTGGATTCCTTGCGCTACGAACTGGCCGTGGAATTGGAGAAACAGCTTTCCGACAAGCACGCGGCAAAACTTCAACCCGTCTGCGCGCAACTGCCGACCTACACCGAAGTCGGGATGGCGAGTTTGATGCCGGATGCGGATGCGGCCCTACAACTCGTGCGCAAAGGTGACAAACTCACCACGATGCTGGGAGAGATGGTGGCGACGACTCCGGCCGGGCGTTTTGCCTACCTGCAAAGCCGGAAAGGCGACCAGTGCATGGACGTCGAGCTGGAGGATCTTTTCCGCCATAAAACTCTCAAGATCCCGGAAAAGGTGCGGTTGCTCGTCGTGCGGACGCGGGACATCGACACCATCGCGCACGCGACCCCGCATCAGGTATTGCGTGTTCTGCCGGAACTGGTGCGGCAGATTTTACGCGGCGCCGCGAAGGTCGAGGAATGCGGCTTCCAAAAGCTGGTCATCGCGACGGATCACGGATTTATCCTCGTTCCGGAGCAAGGTGCCGGGAACGTGGATACCAAGCCGCCAGGCGAGTGGCTCGTCGAAAAGACGCGTTGCGTGTTGGGGCGCGGCGAGGCCGATGCCTCGAACATCGTTTTCAAGAAGGAGCACGTCGGCATCCGTGGGGATTTCACCGACTACGCCGTGCCCCGGACGCTCGTCCCCTACGTGCGCGGCGAGTTGTATTATCACGAGGGTTTGTCGCTCCAGGAGGCTGTCCTGCCGTGCATTTCCGTCGAGTTGAAAGGCAAGCGCAAAGTACCTCGGGAGCCGCGTTTGTATCTGAGCTATAAGCAGGGCAAGTCGGATCGCATTTCGTCGCGGCGGCCGGTGTTGGATCTGGCTTGGCCCGAAGGCGAACTCTTTACGGAGGACACGGGGATCGAAGTAGCGGTCGAAGCGGTCGCGAAAGGGAAGGTCGTGGGCTGGGTCGGCTCGGGAGCCACCGTTAACGCGGCGACCCAGGGTGTGCGGATCGCGTCCGGGCAGATCACGTCGTTCGGGCTGCGCATGGACGATGATTTTTCGGGCTCCTTTTCGGTGCGAGTGCTCGACCCGGCGACCAATAAGGGTTTAGCTGAAGAGTTGAGCCTGAAAACCGCCTACTTCGAATGAGCCAAGACGCGCTGGATCAGAAGTTGAACGAAGCCTTTTTCGGCAAAGTCGTCCGCAAGGACCTCCTGCTGCAGGTCAAGAAGGGCACCAACGTGCCGTCTTTCGTCCTGGAGTTCTTGCTCGCCCGCTACTGTGCCAGCGACGACCAGCGGGAAATCCAGGAAGGCATGTCTGCGGTGCTGGAGACGATACAGAAGAATTATGTCCGGCCCGACGAGAGCAACCGCGCGCAAATCCTGGTGCAGCAGAAGGGCCGTCACACTTTTATTGACAAAATCCACGTCAAGTATTCGGAGAAGGAAAAACGTCCGTGGGCGCGGATGGAAAACTTCAATTCGTCGCGCATCGCGATCAATGACAAATATTTTCGCGGCGAGAACGACCGGATTTTCGAGGGCGGCATCTGGGCGGAGTGCACCGTGGCGCACAACGATGTCGATGATGACGACTACGCCTTTTACATCGAGGATCTCAAGCCCATCCAACTCTCGCGCTTCGACTTCGAAGCGTTCGTAGCCGGCCAACGGCAGTTTTCGCGGGACGAGTGGTTGGACGTGTTGATCCGCTCCTTCGGACTAGAGCCGGGTTGGATGACGCGCCGGCTCAAATTCCATTATCTCGCTCGGCTTGCGCCGCTGGTGGAGTCCAACTTTAACTTCATTGAGCTAGGGCCACGCGGAAATGGCAAATCCTACACATTCAGCGAGTTTTCACCGTATGCCACGCTGCTGGGTGCGCCGACATCGGCCGCGAGCCTGTGGTGGAATAACGGACGGCGGCAGGTCGGCATCATCGGCTTTTGGGATGTCGTCGCCTTTGACGAGGTGGGCGAGGGGGTAGTTGTCCGCGACAAAGAGAGCTTCCAGGTGATGAAGCAGTACATGGCGAACGGGAATTTCACCCGTTCGACTTCCAACGTCACCGCGAACGCCAGCCTGGCGTTTGTGGGCAACATTGACGATTCGGTCGACGCGATCGTGAACTCCTCTGAGCACGATTTATTCAAGCCGCTACACCCCGTCTTCGACCTGGCTATTCTGGATCGATTCCACACTTTTGTTCCGGGTTGGGAAATTCCCAAGAACAAGGATGAAAATCTGACCCGACGTTACGGCTTGATCATCGAATATTTGGCGGAGGTGTTTCACCATCTTGCGCGGAAAACGAACCGTTTTGCGCAGGTGAAGGCGCGAGCGCGTCTGGGAACTGGTTACGACCAGCGAGACCAGACGGCTGTACTGAAGACTGTGTGCGCGCTCGTCAAGATGCTTCACCCGGGCGCCGAACCTGACGATGCGCAGTTCACGGAGTATCTGGAATATGCCATTGAAGGCCGACGCCGCGTCAAAGAGCAACTCAACAAGCGCAAACCCGACGAGGAATTTGGCCATATTGATCTTGGCTATCTGAATGCCGATGGAGTCGAGGTTACTGTTCACTGTCCCGAATCACGCGACGTAGCGGCGACGCAGGAGCCCAGGCGTCCCCCGGCCGAAAGCATCGAGAAACCTGGCGCAGCGCGTCGTATCGAGCCAATGCGCGAGGCCGCTTTGCCCTCCGCGCCCGTTGCTGAACCGAAGGAGCAGTCCGCCCTATTGGTGCCGACGTTTCCGGCGGAGCCTAAAGAGCGCCATTACCGTATCCATTACGGGGCGACCGGCTTCGCGTACGACACCATCTTCGGCGCATACCTGCCTGGCGCCGAAGAAATCGTTGTCGAGGACCCATACATCCGAGCGCACCACCAGATTGTCAACTTCTTGCGGTTTTGTGAGACTGCCGTTCGCATCGGACAGCCGAAAACAATCGTGCTAATCACGAGGTTCGATAGTCAGCTCGAAAAGGACGAAGCAATCCTCAAACTATACACAATCGGCGATAGCTTGAAGCAGCTTGATGTAAGATTGGAAATCAAAGAAAATCCCACGCTTCATGACCGGGAAGTCAGGTTAAGCAATGGATGGAGCGTAAAAATAGGCCGTGGTTTTGATATATATCAAAAGCCTGACGACTGGCTAAACATTGGGGCGAATGATTTAGGTTTGCGGCCATGTTTGGAAACCAATGTTGACGTTGTGAGACTTTGATTAGGTCAGACCCAACGGAAAGAGACTCAGATTGCATCTCCGGGATCGTTCCTGGAGCGACCGCATCGCGGATCTCTACCGTGATTGTTCACGCCATCCCCTGTAATTCCTGTTCCGTCCGATTCAGAGAAAATATTCGATTCGGACGCCGGTTTTTGGCGGGTGAAGTTGACGGTGTTCTGGTAGTGATCGAGGAACCTTTGGCAGATTGAAGCAGAGAAAAAGCCTCGCCGATTCCTTCCGCCGTCCGAAATGTCAAACGAAACCCCTCTCTCATTTGACCCCCGCGTTACGCGACGCCTAGTCGAAACGCACTCGGCCCTGACACTCCAGGGAGAGCTGCTGGACCCCGAACTGCTTCCGGGCTACTACGTCGCTTTCCGGGAGCGGTTCGGTCCCGACAAATTGCGCACCCTCGACGGCGAAGAACTGCTGCTGGCCATGCACGCGCACAACAATAAAGATAGTCTTGTCTATTGGCTGGAGTTCAAGAACGACAGCGAACTGCCCAGCGGCAGGATGGGCAGCATCATGGGCGGCAGCGCACACAAGTTCAACCTGTTCAGGCGCCAAGGAACCAACCAATGGGTCGCCGGATCTTCGCAGAAAGCGCAGTCTGTTTCCGTGGAACAGGCGATTGAGATTGCGCACCGCCATCGAGACCAGCTCCTGGCCGCCGCAAGCCTGCTCCAAGCTCTCCAGCCCGAGGACGGGCCGCCTGCTTATCTTCAATTGCAAAAAGCCATCGAGGCCCAGGCGCCTGATCTCTGGACGAAAGGCTGGGCACACAAGTATCTGAGCCTGCTTTTTCCAGAGAAACTCGATGATTACCACAGCGTCGAGTGGCAGGAGCACCAGCTGCTGCGGCTGCTGATCCCGCGTGCCAGTGGCGAGGGATTGTACGTCAATGCTTATCCGTTCGTGCGGCTGGCGGCGGAGCTTGGCTGGCCCATGAATCATCTCACGCGCGTGCTCAATTCGAGCAGCGGTCCGCCCGTGCGCTACTGGCGGATCGGTACAGTGCCGGGTCAGGGCAGTCAGGATTTCCTGGAGGCCGTGCTGCGCGGCCCCTCGGTCGCCTTCGGCGGTGAGAAGCTCGGCGATTTGTCGCCGCTGCTGGGTCTGGCGAGCAAGAAGTTGCGCGCCGAAGTGCTATCCCTTTTTGCGCAGCATTATCAGATCGCGCCGGCTATTGCCTTATTGAAGGCGGGCGAAATCGCTAAATTTGCCGCCAAGATCAGTCAGGGCGACATCGTATTGGCCGCCAATGGGCACACCGTGCTCGGCATTGGGTGTGTCACCGGCCCGTACCAATTCGATCCTGCCACCCCGCCCATGGGTGCGCCTCATCGCCGGCCCGTCGAATGGATTTCGACGCAGCCTTTCTCGTTACCGAATGATTCATTTTTGTTTTACGCTCCGCCGGGTGAGGAACAGCCGTCCTACGCTGATGATTCGTACGAGGCGGCAACTCGGCAGACAACGCTGACCATGGTGCGGGAAATGAAACACGAGGCGAACTTACTGGCCATCGAGCGAGCCCGGCTCGATGGCGGAGTGTCCGCTGCGCCGGCGGGATCGGCGGTGACCTCGACCCCAGCAGTCACACTCCATCCTCCTGCAAAAGTGTCCCTCGACGGTATCCCCGGCCGCATTCAGTCTATCCTGGAGCGCAAGGGACAGGTAATCCTCCATGGCCCGCCCGGCACGGGAAAGACCTACTGGGCAAGAGGCGCGGCGCGAGACCTCGCGGCCGTGGAAAGCTTTGGCCGGCTATTTGCAGAACTTTCCGTGGCCGAGAAAGCCACGGTTGATGGCACCGCAACCGCGCCGGGTTTGTTGCGGGCATGTACGTTTCATCCGGCCTACGGCTACGAAGACTTCCTGGAAGGCTATCGGCCGCACCAAGGGGCGTCCGGGCAATTGCTCTTCGAGCGGCGCGCGGGCATTTTCCTGCGCATCTGCCGAGATGCGGAACAGGCGCCCGGACGCAAGTTCATCCTGCTCGTTGACGAGATCAATCGCGGCGACATTCCGCGGATTTTCGGTGAACTGCTCACGCTGCTGGAAAGCGACAAGCGCGGCAATTTTTCCGTGCAGCTGCCACTCTCAGGCGAGTCGTTTACCGTGCCGCCGAATGTCTGGATCATTGGCACGATGAACACTGCCGACCGTTCCATCGCGCTGCTCGATGTGGCGTTGCGACGGCGCTTTGGGTTTATCGAATTGATGCCCGATCCACGCACGCTGGATGCGGCTACCATCGGCGGGACTCTGCCGCTGGGCGCCTGGCTGCGCGCGCTCAACGCGCTCTTGCGCAAACACGCCGGACGCGACGCGCGCAATCTCCAGATCGGGCATGCCTACCTTCTCGATGGCACGGTGCCCGTCACGAGTGTCGCCCGGCTGGCAAGGATTCTCACGGAAGACTTGATTCCGCTGCTGGAGGAATATTGCTACGAGGATTATGCCCGGCTGGCGAAAATCCTCGGGTCCGGTCTGGTGGACGAATCCACCCAGAGCATCCGCCGCGAACTTTTCGACTCGGGCCGCGAAGTGGATTTGCTCGACGCCTTGCTGGCGATACAGCCAGGAATAGCCACCCTGGTTGACCCCGAAACTGTCCCGGTCGGCCTGCCGGGCGAGGAGGACGACGACGAGTTGCTCGGGGAGGATGCAGCCAAGTGAGTTCGGAAATCATTCGCGTGCATATCCGCGAATGGGAGAGCGCGACCCCGGAAAATCGGAGCGAGTTGCTGGGAGGTAAGGATTTTGGTTCCGACGTAGCCGCGCGGGATCTCGCCCGGCGCTTGACCAACAGCGGGAGACTGGAAGTCACTGAACTTGCGCGGGGGTTGCAAATCCGCGCGAAGTCTTTTGTCGGGCGCGTCCAACTCGGCCGCTGGCAAATAACCATCCAGTCAAAGATTCCCGCTGCGCCCTTGCTTAACCTCTTGCGATACACCTACGATCTCCGCCGTCTGGATTTGTTCGATTCCGTTGGCTTTGCTCTAGCCGGAGAAAGTTTCCAAGACCTGTTGATTCATCAGCTGACGGCGGAGGTCGGTGAACTGCTTGCCCGCGGATTACACCGCCGGTACGAACGGCTTGAGACGGTTCTGACGGCTCTGCGCGGCCGGATCGATTTCGTTGGCTACGTCTCAAGCATGGCATCCGCCCGTGCGGCTTTGCCGTGCATCGACCATCCGCTCACACACGATACTCAGCTCAACCAACAGTTGCTGGCTGGCCTGCGGTTTGCTCGACACCTCACACAAAACACCTATTTGACCGGGGAACTCGGCCACCTCTTGAAAATCCTGGAGCCTCAGATTTCGGCTAGCTCTTGCGATCAGGCGAAGATCGAGACGGTGCGGCGAGGCCTGAACCGGCAAACCCGCAGCTATACCTCTGCTCTTACTTTGATCTCCATGCTTTTGGAGGCGAGAGGCATCATGACCACACCGCATGCCGAGACGGCACACTTGCCTGGGTTCCTTTTCGATATGAATCGATTTTTTCAGGCGCTGCTGTCGCGCTTTTTTCGAGAGCACCTGGAGGGCTGTGAAGTCAGCGAAGAGCATCAGCTCAAGGGGATGTTCCGATATGCCCCTCAGCGCAACCCGCTCCACAAGTCTGCACCAACGCCGCGGCCGGATTTTGTCGTCCTCCGACCCGGAAAATCTGCGGTCGTCCTCGATGCCAAGTATCGTGATCTCTGGACGCAGCCTCTCCCGCGCGCGATGCTTTATCAGGTCGCATTGTACGCGCTCGCGCAAAGTGGACCCGCGCGCGAGGCAGCGATCATCTACCCGACCACGGACAACTCAGCGCAAGAACAGGCGATCGAGTTCAGAGATCCCATGTTGGGTCGGCGGCAAGCGACGATCACTTTGCGTCCAGTTTCCCTGCTACAATTGGAGGCGTTGACTCACCCGGCAATGCATCCGCAGCAGCTGCGGGAGGCGAGACAGTTCGCCGGCCGGCTTGCTTTCGGCTCAGCCATTCAGAGGTCCATAGGCTCATACGGTCCCATGGCCACGGTTTGCTAACGGCTTTCGGCGTTCATACAGGTACGGCGCCGCCGTCGCACTCGTGCCGTTCGCCCACCAATTTGCAGAAAATGTTCAGGAGGCGCATGTCCCCAATCGATCCCGCTGGGGAGTCGGCGATGCGGGGATCACCGACAACGATCGCAAGGCATTTGGCCCGAGAAACCGCTACGTTGACGCGATTGCGATCCAGAATGAAGGCAAGTCCTCGCGAGCCGTACTCGCCGAAGCTGGAACATAGCGACAGAATGCAAACTGCGGCTTCCTGACCCTGGAACTTGTCGACGCTGCCCACCCGGGCGCCGGGCAGCGCCTGCTGTAGCGCTCGGACCTGGGCATTGTAAGGGGCGACGAACAGGAAATCCTCCAACTTCAACGTCCTGGCCGCGCCGTTTGTCGTGGCGTAATCCCGCCCAAGCATCTCTGCGTAGATCGCCTTGACGCGTTCGACCTCTTCTTCGCTATCCTGGATATTGCAGTCATGCTCGACGCCGCTGAAGACGATGCCGGCTTCTTGCTTGATGAGCGCGGCGCCCGGCGGAACGGCGATCCACTGCTTTGCGCAGTCGGGATGGGAGTCGAGCCGACCCTCGTAAATGCTTTCGGAAATAAAGCGGCAGACCTCGGGATGCATTCGACGGGACTCGCCGAGGAACAAGCCCAATTCCGGCGGGACCACGGCGTGGAAAACCGGGGCGTCAGGTACGCTGGCCGCCGGGTCCTTCAACGCGTACTGCAATACGGACATTCCGGCATCTCCTGGATGGGAACCCTGCACGGGTTGTTCCAACTGCATCTGGTCGCCGAGTAAGACCAAGTTGCGCGCCGAGCGTGCAATCGCCACGGCGTTGGCGAGGGATACCTGCCCGGCTTCATCGATGAAGAGGAAGTCGAGTGTGTCCTTCCATTCGGGACGGGCAAAGAGCCATGCGGTGCCTGCGGCCACTCCTGTCGTGTACGCGTCCCGGGCACCATTGCTGTCGGCGAGGTAAGTAAGGCCCGGGTTGGAAGCCAAAAGGGCTTTCGGCTCTTCACCACCAACTTTGATGCCTTGAACACTGCCTCCGCTTGTGGCTTCCCCGCAGGCTGCCAAGAGGTTTCCGATTGCCTTATGACTATTGGAGGTTATTCCAACCCTCTTCCCAGCGTCTACGAGCGCGGCGATCACTCCGGCAGCCGTGTAGGTCTTTCCTGTGCCAGGAGGCCCTTGGATCACGAGGCAACCACCAGACATCGAGTGCGTGATCCGGATGGCGGCGTCGAGCGTCGTTTCACCTTCATTTCGCATCGGAGCGGCGGGCGGCCGGCGCATCAGGAGCTCCTCCACTGGTGGCGACAGGCGCTTGCGCGACTGCTCGTATGCGACCTCGCATAGCGCCTCGGCAATCGCTTCCGCCGAGACGAACTCGTCTTTGAGCACCGAACCGTGCTTCGCAAAGGAGCCATCACACTTATTAGTCAAGCCTTTCCGGCCGATCTTCAGCTTTAACTCCCCCAGGGATGCGTCGATGGACGATACTGTGAAGGTTGTTTTCAGGTCATGGGTGAACATGACGCTGTCGTTCGCCGCAATTTTGCATTCCTGGGCCGGATCAAAGGCGTAGGCTTGCACGCAGGATTGTTTCACAGCGATGTGATCTCCGCGCGCCTGGAGGCCTTCGAGACAAGCCGGGTCGTCACGCAGTTCCTCAGGTGTGGCTTTGGCGCGATCAAACATCCGCCACCACATCGGCTTTTGCTCCCGTCGGTGAAAGTCGACAAGATCCGCCAAGGTGACCGAAACCGGATCGCCTTGACGACGAAGGTCGTCGGTGACGCTTTGACGGTAGATCATCGCAGAAGAGGGCGCCTTCGACGGAACATCCGCTGACGCTTTCCGAGGTGTGAAGGCGATGCCGTGCTGACTGGCCGTCGCCCTCAGCCAGTCCACAAGTTCCGCCGTCGACTTGCAGTCATCCTCGTTGTAATCGCGAATCGCCTTGAGGATGCCGCTGGCATTGCAATCATGGTCTTCACCGCTTTCCTTCCACCGAGCATATTGGACGATCGAAGCAGCAGCGTTGGCAACCTCGGTGGCGCGCCGAGGCCGATACAGTGCCTCCACCTTCTTGAGGGAGTAGCTGTCTTCTCCAATGCGCAGACCGCGGCGCACGATCTGGTAAAGGTCGACGAACACCTCGTTGCGAAGCAACTCGTCGACCTCATCCTGGCGGCTGTCGTGTCGCGTGCTCAACCGGCGAATTGCGCTCACCTCGTACGCAGCGTAATGGTAGATGTGCATCCCAGGATGGGTTTTCCACTGCGCGAAGGCCCAGTCGACGAAACCCTCAAAGGCGACTTTCTCCTGGTCGCGGTCATGCGCCCACCAATCCCTGAACTCCAATGAGCCAGTTGCTGGGTTTCGCGAACACGCTCCGAATAGGTATTCCAAGCCGCCTGGCATCAGGGGGTACCCCTCCATGTCGAAGTAGACATCGCCAGAAACGGCGGTAGGCAGTGTAGCAAGGCCTACCGGCTCACCGTGGTCGCCGATGCACGACAGGATTTCGGTTCTGGGCAAAGCGTCAGGATTTTCCGCGCGGTCCTCCCGAGTCAACCGTTGAAGTCGTGCTTGGGCGGCCAGCTTTTCCAGAGACTCGCTGCTCAGCTTGGGGACAAGCGTTCCAGAGGCCGTCGAGAGTTGGGCAACCGTCGTGATGCCGGCGCCACGGAGCTTCTTGATTTGACCCACCGAAATGCCTGCAACCTGCACGACATGGTCTTTTTCGGCGAAGAACCGCTCGGCATGCGAGCCCCACGGCCCGTGCTCAGCCCGAGGAGCCGGCTCGGGCCGGTCCTCAATCATCCCGGTAAAACCGTCCTGGAGGGCCAGAAAGCCGGATTTGACGCGCCTGTAGTAGTGAATGAACTCCTCTACCCGGAATTCCAGCCTCTCGCCGCCACCGAGTATGATTCCGAATCGCTTCGGCAAGCTCGGTTCCGCAGACGGCGGCGAGCATTTCCGAGTAGCAGCACAACTGGATGGCGTAATATGGCTTAGGAGACCGGGCCAGCTTGGCGTCCCAGACCTGATACCTGCCGTTCGCATCGAGGATCAAAAAATCGGCGTATCCGGCGAATACGCCCTGCTGGAGCCCTGCCTGGTAGACGATGGAAGCGCCGCTGGTGATCGCGGCAAGCGTTTGAGCGCAGACAACGTCGAAATGGTCGCGGGCGATCTCTACCACGCCTGGAGCCGAGCGCTTGTACTCGTTTAACGCACGTTGTTCATGTTGATCACCCGTTTGAGCCACGAGCTTCTGGTCCTCGGTGTCTTCGTCGGGCACCATGTCGCCGGGGTTCTCCAGATGGTAACGATCCATCCAGGACGCGAACGGAGAAGCGAAATATCGGATCAGATCGGATGGCGCGAACACCAACGTGCCGGAATCACTTCTCATATCGCACAACTCTAAATGGAAGTTGGGGACAAAGACTGTCCTCTACGGTGCGCATTCGAAGATTTATTTGGTTGGCGCGTTGTTCGCAGCAGCCAACACCCCACGGGCGCGGGCGAGCACAGCGTCACGCAGCTTTGCCGGTGCGATCACTTCTACGCTGTCGCCCCAACCGAGAATCCAGCGCTGGACCTCTGGCGATACTCCAACCTCCAATTGAAGTTCGACGCCACCGTTTGCGTCCTCCACCACTTTTTGGGACGAGTGCCATACGCGTTCGCGCACCAGAGCGGCCACTCCAGGAATGAAACGCAACCGCACATGCTCGGTCGCTAAGCCGGTGAACACGCCGAAGCTATCTGCGAGCAGGCGTTCCAGGTTAAAGGACGAGGGCGGCGTGAACCGCTTCTTCGTGTTGCGGACCGCAGCCATCCGGCCCAGTACAAACGTGCGCGTCGCCGCCCGCACTTGGTCTTGTCCGATCAGGTACCACTGATTGTCAAAGCAGCCCAGGTGAAGACCCTGCACACGTCGTCGATCACCACGCTGATCGAGGCGGAGCGAGGGTTTACGGTACTCGAACTCCAGCTCCTCGCGGCGCAGCACCGCCTGGCTAACGATCTGAAAAATCTCCACGTCTGCGGTACCTCTACCGACCGTTCCTCCGCGAAAGGACAGAGCAGCATCCAGTTGCTCCCAGCCGAAACCGATTTGTTCCGGGAGTGCCGCGGTGAGCTTTTCGAACGCTGCCCGCAGTGGCTTCTCGAAGGCCGTCCCCTGGTACTGTTCCAACGCACGGCGCGCCACGAACAGTGCAACAAGCTCCCCTTCTGAGACTTGCACGCTGGGGAACTGCACAACAGGGCGCGTATAAAAGAAGCCCTTGGTTGCCCGGTCGTAATCGATGGGCAACTCCATCTGATCGCGCATGAAGTCGATGTCGCGCTGGACGGTCTTGTAAGATACCTCCAGTTCCCGGGCCAGTTGACGGCAGTTCGTGTGACGCGAGCGATCACGCAATCGCTCATGGATGCGTAACATGCGCACCAAAGGCGGCCTAGAGCACCTACCTGTTGGACCAGTCGCTGAAACAGGCCTCGGTGCGGCTGCGATTGCCGGGTTTTTGGCGGCGCCACGACTGGGACGAAAAGTTTTCATCTTTTTCTCGGGCCGAGGACAGTCTTTGTCCCCGGCGCCATCTAAAATGAAGAAACCAGCGCTGACAAGGCCAAACTCAAGCGGTGACATGCACGCATTGACCGTTCTGGGCGGCGTCAGCATCCTCGCCAAATAACCCTGAAGCGAATGAGCACCGAGAGATTCCAGATCCTTTCGTTGGATGGCGGAGGCCTCAAAGGCGCTTTCACTGCCTTCTTTCTGGCTCGTCTGGAGGACGATCTAGGCGTACGTATCGCAGACCACTTTGACTTGATCGTTGGTACGTCAACTGGCGGCATCATCGCCCTCGGCCTCGGGATGGATTTGTCCCCGGCAGAAATCTTCGAATTCTATCAAGCGGAGGGCCGCCACATCTTCCCGTCCGGCCGCTTGCGTGCAGTGCGGCGCTTCTTCCGCGCCAAGTTCCACAACGTCGAACTTGAACGGGCCTTGAAACTGCGCTTTGGACAGCGTGTCCTCGGCGACAGCTCTAAGCGGCTGGTGATCCCAAGCTATGAGTTGCGCGGCGACTCTCCTTATCTTTTTAAGACGCCGCACCATGCTCGTTTTCGGCGGGACTGCAAAGTGGAGGCCTGGAAGGTCGCTATGGCGACCTCTGCCGCGCCGACGTATCTGCCTGCTTACACCGGGATCGATGGACATCGCCTCATCGACGGCGGCGTGTGGGCAAACAACCCCGTCATGCTTGGAGTAACCGAGGCCGTTTCAATCCTAGGGGCGCAGCTCGGCGCCATATCGATCTTGAGCCTTGGAACAACGAGCGAGATCGTCAGGCGGTTCGAAGGCCTCGATCGCGGCGGCATGCTGCGATGGGGCAGAGCGGCAATCGAAGTGGCACTTGTTGGTCAAAGCAAAGCAGCAATCAACCAAGCGGGCCATCTGGTTGGAAAGGAGAACCTCCTGCGACTTGATCACTTCGTGCCGACCGGTCTTTTTGCCCTCGATCAACCGGATTTCGCCGGCCTGGCATCCCATGCCGCGACATGCGCGCGCCACCTCCTGCCTGAGATTGGACGGCGTTTCCTAAATCATCGGGCGCCTAAATTCACTCCGCAGCACACATCCGACCTCGTTGCCTCAGCTTAAGAACTACTACCCATGATCAAATCTAACCGCACTGCCTGGACACTCTCATCCCAAAACGACCAGCTCGTCATTTCCGAACGCAAACTTGAGATAAGCACACTTCTCGACCTGCTCTGCCAAGCCATCGAATTGCCTGAAGCTCGGCGCCAAGAGGTGGAGGAGCGCTATCAAGCCATGGGTGATTGGCTTGACGCAAACGACTCGCCATTGCGTGCTTACCGACCACGAATCCATTCTCAAGGATCAGTTCGGATCGGTACAACCGTGAGACCACCGACGGGCGCTGATTATGACCTGGATTCTGTCTGCCGATTTTCATTCTCTCCGTTCAAGGATCCCGCCCTCCTCAAGAAACTGCTTCTCGACCGTCTGCGCGCACACGGAACCTATCGAGAAATGATCAAGGAAAAAGCCCGCTGCGTCCGCGTGGGATACGCTGATTTCTTCCACCATGACATAATGCCGTGCGTGCCTGATCAAAAGGCTGGTGGAACGTGTGTCCTGGTGCCGGACAAAAACCTTTTAACCTGGAAGGAGAGCGATCCCGAAGGGTATGCCCGACGCTTTGACGAGGCCGCGGCGAAAATGCCGAGATCGTCGGCCGTCAACGCTTTCAACGCCAGCCTGCAAAACAAGGCCAATGTCGACCCGTTGCCCGATCACGATGGCCTGACAAAGGAACCGTTGCGACGGTGTGTCCAGTTGATCAAAAGGCATCGCGACGAATACTTTATAGCCAATCCCGAAGTAGCTCCGATTTCCGTCATCCTGACGACATTGGCGATGCACGCCTACGAATCCGCTGTAGCGGCTGATTTCTACGACACGCCGCTGGACCTCATCATAGCCATCATCGCAGGAATGCCGGCACATGTCTCCCGGCAACCGCTTTCGGAGGGCCGATTGTTTTACTCGGTGCCAAACCCGACTAACATCAGGGAGAATTTCGCTGAGAAATGGAACACTAGCCCACGTCTGCCTGAAGCATTTTACGAGTGGCATCGTGCTGCTCTGGCGACATTACGGCGCCTCGCAACAGTCGGGGGAGAGGGGATTGACCAGGCCGCTCATCTTCTGGGTGAAAGCTTAGGCCAAGAGGCATCTAAGAAAGCCTTGCGAGCGTTCTCCACGAACGTCCAACGTGCTGTGACCGAGCGGCGGGCCGCGGTTCTGCCGAGCGGGATTGTGACCCTTCGGAAAACTCTCGATCCAGGGACCATTTCGATTAAACAACATACGAATTTTGGCGCGCCGTAATTGGAAAATGAAGCTGTCTGGTTCCAAGCCGCGTACTCTGACCGTAACCCAGCAACAAGTTGGCTTACGTCGCCTCTTCCCGGCTGGTTGGTGTCTTGCTCAGAGGAGTGCACTTAGGTGGGAAGGGTCTTTACGGCCCTCGCCGCTTGCCCGATGCTACCATGTACGTCTCGATTATCACATTGGAAGCTCGCCAAGGACGCGAGTACTGGAGCCTAATCTGCGAAAGATGGCGACGGGGCGACACATCGATCATATGTACTCACAAGAGAACTGCGAATTATGTCTTTACTTGCCGTGGGCGGGCGAATGGACGCCCGCCATGGCTCTCGCCAATACTGTTTTGCCCTGGGCGTGCGAATGGCTGTTGCACTTTGAGGCATGGCTGTTCACCGGCGTATGGGGCGGCGGAGGTATTCACCCGTCACCCGGACGGCGCAAGCAGGAGAGTTAAGGCAACAGAACCAGCAGCCTCAGAAAAAATGACGGTTTGCGCCGAACACCGGTTCACGCTGGTCGAAGATGAATTGACTGACAAGCGCGTGTCAGGAGGTTACGGTTATCGGCGTTTCTGAGGCAGATGAAAGTCAATCCGCAAGCATTTTTCAATTTCTGTTCCGCGCACGTGCCATTGCTCGGGCAACTCGCCGCGCGCGAAGAGGACATTTCCGAGGCGGATGCACGACGCTTGATCCGCGCGAATCCTGGCCAGGGTGATCAATTGCTCGAGACGACATGGCGAAAATTGAAGGAACTCCAGATTCTCGTTCCTACGGAGCCGGGCGGGGATTTTTACCTGGTAGCCGAACCGGTGCGCAAGCTGATCGCGTATCTCTTCGATGAAGCGCAGGCGGCGACGCCGGAGATGGTGCGCGGCTGCATGGATTCCCTCCGGGTCAGCGGCCTTCAGCTCGCCCGTTCCATCGAACAAGACGACATTTCGCTGCTTCGCCTCGCGGTGGAGGAGATACACCAGACGCTTCGTCGCATCCATTCCGATCTTGATGAAACGCACCACTGCATTCTCGGCGAGGTGGCACGCTACAAGACGGAGCGGCGGACCGTCTCCGTGCGGGAAAAGTTTCAACGGATTGTCCGATGGATGGAGCGGTACGTGGACCCGATGGTGGAGATCGTGCGTCCCGATGGCCCTCTTCGCGCGTCGTTTGACGAGACGGAACGACTGATGCAGCAGGCGCGCGAATATGGGTTGTTCAATGACCTGCCCGCGCTCGAACGCGGCCTGCGCCGACTGCGGTTTGTACAGCGGCACGCGTTGCGGGTGTTTCAGCAGTGTCGCCGCGAATTGCAGCCGCTTTATGAATCTCTGCGGCGTTCATCCCTTATTGCGGAGGGCGGCGCATTAGCGCTGCGAAGATTGGAACAGCAGGGGCTAATGGGCTGGCCGGAGAACCACGCCGTTGCCAGTTGCGCTGTCCGCTGGCAGAATGTTCCTGGCGATGCGGCCATCGAGCGGGCTTTGAGAAATATCACGGAACATCCGCCTGAGCCACCGCCTGTGGTCGAGATTTCCGTCGAAGAAGAAACGCCAGCCGACTTGTTGCGCCTCCGCTGGCTTGACGGGCTGCGCGGCGCAACGCAGGCGAGCCTGCCGCTGACTGATCTTCTTGGATGGCTCGTTCAAGAGTATCCGCAGCGCGATGCTGCGGATACTCTCGCCGGATTCACCCTTCTCGTCTTCGATTCGAAATTCGGTGCGACCTTTGGCGGTGGAGAATCACGAGAGTATAAAACGGAAGACGCCATCCTGGAGGCCGAGCCAGTGCAACTCGGAAATCCATGACTGGGCTACCCCACTTGCAGGAGGTATTCGACCGGCTGCGGCGCGGCTGGCATTTATCGCCGGAGGACGAACCGACGTTTTCGGCTGTTTCCATGCAGCCTGAGGCCTATGTGGATTACTTCGCGCCGCTCGGGATCAAGCTGGTGCGGCATCCGCGAGATTTCTTTTACTTCGAGCCAGAATCGGTTGAAAAAATCTCCGACGCGCTCCCGCGAATCGCTGTCTTTTCGTTCATCCTCATAGACTATGCGGCTAATCAGGGACGTCCCATCGAGGAGTATCTTCTCAGTCAGCATTTCCTCGTCTCAAAGCTGCCGCACTTCGGTCTCGACCGCTACGCGGCGATGATGCGACAGGTAGAGATCGAGGACGCTGCCGGCCTCCAGCAAGTGCTCAAGAATATGGAACGATATGGATGGGTAAAATTCGTAGCTGCTGACGAATTCCGGATTCTGCGTCCGTTCCACCGTGTCTTCGACAAATGCCTGGAACTTGCGGGGGCCGGCAGTATTGCCGAGCCAGCGGACGAGCCTCCAATTCCCTGAGATGCCCCAAGGCCCGCAAAAACTCATCCTCATTAATGCTGGCCGCTACGACTTCGCGGAAGTGGAGCTGGCTGGCTCGCTGCAAATCGTCGGGCCGAACAACACGGGCAAGACGACCCTCATCAACACGCTCCAATTTCTTTACCTCGATGATAGGCGGCACATGGATTTTGGCGCTTATTCAGCCGAGCAGACGCGTGATTACTATTTTCCGAACCAATACAGTTACATCCTCTTTCAGTGCCTTGGCTCTCGCGGACAATTCGTCTTCGGCTGGCACGGGCAGAGCAAGACTGCGGGTGGTGAGCTGGATCGACTCTATTACGAGGGTCTGTTTAGGACGGACGATTTTTTCGATGAGAAATGGCAGGTCCGCGAGCCGAAGGCGGTCAGGGCACGCCTCGCCGCACGGCAGTTCGCCTTGGTAAGCGCCCACGAACATCGCGAACTCCTACTACAAGCGACCAAGACTGAAACGCGTGGAGTCGGTCTGGTCGCATTGCGCGACAATGATCGTTATCCGCAATTCCGTGAGACGCTGAAAAACCTGCTCTCGCTGAGCACGATCACTCAGGACCAGATGCGCAATCGCTTGCTCATGCTTGCCGGGCTTTCGGCCGAGAAGTACGCCCTCGATGTCCGCGAGCTATTCGGTGAGGACTACGATAAGATTCGCGAGCGTAAACGGAAACTTGTGCAGTTCAAAGAGAATCAAAGTAAGGTGGAACTATTTGTGGATACCTGTGCCCACAGAGACGCAACGCGTGGCGAACTCGTCCATCGGTGGCAGGATCTTCGTCCAAAGCGAGCGTCATTCGTGCAAGCACATAACGTTAAGGTTGAGAAGCTGGAAGCGGAAGCCGTCACCGCGAAAGAGACTGAGAGCAGGCTGAAGGACGAAATTTCGAAAACCCGGGAGGATAAGGAATCGCTCGCCGAGAACAAAGGCAAATTAACCACTTCGATTGAAGGGGTGGCTAACCAGGAAAAAGAATTCGTCGACTTCGTAGAGGAACTGACTCGCGTTGCGCTCACGAACAAGATAGCCGCGGTGTACAAGCTCCAAAATCAGCTTTCCGAAGCCTCGAAGCAAACGCGCGAGAAAGCCAATACTCAAGTCGATTTGTATCGAACTCTCGTGAATCGGAAGCGCCAAACCATTGCTCATTTCGACCGAGCTTTAATCACGATTTTGAGACGCGGCATGTCGGATGAAGAAATCTCGCCTTTGGCGCGGTTGTTCAACTTTGATTTGCTTGAGACAGCCGTTGGTGACGATGGCATCAGACTGAAAGGGCCGGATACCTTCGTGACGGCCCTCCGGGAGTTGCGCGCTCGCATCGAAGGCGAGGTCTATCGCGACCAGAACGCCGAAATTCCACTGCCGTCTGGTCACCGCACGCTCGCTGAGCTTGATAACCCGGAGGCGATCCGCGAGCAACTGGTAGACGACGAAGATATGCTTCGCCGGTGCGAGGATATTCTGAAAGCGATCGACGAGCGGGAAAGACTGTTAGCCGAGTTGGAGCAGGAGAATGCCGAGGAAACAAAGCTGCGTCGTCGGCTTTTCGGATGGGAAAACCTGTTGCGGGCACGTGGCGAGTTACCGCAATTGCAGAAGGACTTGGCGAAGATCGAGAAGGATTTAGAAGCGGCAACTGCGAAGATCGACAAATTGGAAGCCGAATGGTCTAAGGCGCAAGCAGACGGAAACAAGGCGCGGAAATTACGACAGGAAGAAGAAGATCAGTTCAACCAAGTCATGGGGCGCTTTGGACAATGCAATGCTCCGAGTTGGTCCAAGTCTGCCGTCCCGGACGAAGCGATCCCCGACGACCTGGATGCGGCAGTGGCTTTATATCTACGGCAGCAAATTCAACTGCAGAGGCTGGATGAAAAGGCACGAGACGCCCAGCAAGCAATCGAGAGAGAACTCGGTAGCGATTACTCGGGGGCGGACGATAACGAGACCGTGCGCTTGCTTCGGGAAGAATTGGAGGCTTTGGCGGACAAAGAAGACGCCCTTGGCCGGGATTGGGAGCTCCTGCTTCACGCGCTTCACGCAACGTTTGATCAAGTGTTGCGCTCGCTCCGCGACATCGAGAGCGCTGCGACGCAATTGAACCGACGGCTGTCGAGTGTGCAGGTATCGAATCTTGCGGCGCTGCGTATGGATGTTATCGAGCAATCAGATGTCGTGTCGTCCTTGCGGCGGCTGGTCAACGTCGAGCAGCCCGGCCTCTTTGACGACAACTCCGGTCTCGAAGCGGCAATTGAAGGATTTCGCAGGAAGTTCGACGCCAGTCCATTGCTGCGCTACGCCGACTTGTTCTGGCTGCGATTCACCGTCACCGGCGATGACGGAAAACCTCATCACTACGACAATCTCGATCAGGTCGAATCGCACGGCACGACGATCACGATCAAGGTGCTTTTCAATTTGCTTGTACTGCGGAGTCTGCTGCGTGAGGACGCCTCCAAGACGCCGATGAGCGAAGTCCCATTCTTTCTTGATGAGATTCATTCGCTTGATCCGGCCAATCGCCGCGCCATTATATCCACGTCCCGCGCACTAGGATTTATCGCAATCACAGCCGCGCCGGAGTCGGTGAGCGAAGTAAATGCACTCTACTTCCTCAAGCCATCCAAGGGTCGCATCGTACTGCGCAACCAGCATCGCATCGGGGTCAAAGCAAAGGCGTAATCGTGAACGCTGAGGAACACATTCGTGCCAGGCTCTCGCAATTGATCCAAAGTGGATCGCTCTCGCGCTCGGTCTGCGGCAACGCATTTCTAAAAAGCCTCCGTCCGGCGTTGGATTCGGGTGTAGTCGTAGAAGAAAAATCCGGTGCGGGCCGATGTCTCTTCGTGCGCGATGAGGCGGCCCTACGTCTCTTTTTCGCCGGGCGTTATCCGACAGCGGAGATTTTCGACGGCGCTCCAAGCCGCGTCATCGGAGTCGCCCGGTTTCGTGATTCGAAAACGCTTACGAACGATGCACCGGAAATTGTCTGCGTGCGGGCGTGGAAAGATGAAAAGCTGCTTCGCGATGGTGCTTCCGTCGATGCGGTGGCGGCCACCCATGAGCACGGAGTCTTTGCTTTTACGCTAACGGACCCAAGCGCCTATACGCTCCGCGGAGTGTGCGCGCTTGTGGAAAGCCCGGTCGTCTTTGCGCTCATCGAACGGCTTAATCTGCCGCTCGACCTTGCGTTTTATGGACGAGGTCGCATTTCTCGCCGGCTTCTGGATTGGCTTGCGGGGATGAACCCATCCGACTTCTCGCTGATTCATTTGCCGGATTACGACCCGGTTGGCTTGAACGAGTTCGCGCGTCTCCGTGCACGTCTCGGTGATCGAGTCACATTGCATCTGCCTGCCGATTTGGCTTCACGATTTGCCGAATTTTCAAAGCCCAGCCTCGTGGCCGATCTGAATAATCAAAACGTCCTGCGCAACCTCCGCCAGTCACCCGATCCTGCGATTTGCGCGGTCCTGAAACTCATCCATGAGCACAACGCCGGCCTGGAACATGAAGCCTTGCTGCTTGATCCGTCGAGATGAGCCAGAGGTAGGGCAGCGAGCGGTGATCGGGTGCTCTGCTGTTCTACAAGCTTCCCGATTTGGAAGTGAGCCCTCTCTTGGAGCTGTAGTTTGAGCCCCACCCCGAGGATTCGGTAGGAAGTCTCGGCTGTCCTAATGAAGTGCGGTAAATCCACAAGTCTAGCAGCCCGCCTCGGACAGCACTGCCGCGCCAAGCAGCAAGCACAAACTCGGAGTTCTCTCTCCTCTTGGGGTCTGTCGTAGCCGGGGTTCCGCCTGAGTGATGGTGAATAGAGATTTATCGACTACGTTCAATCGTCCTTGGAAGCGTTTTCTGACGCGAGCAATCACGCAGTGCCTCATGAATGCGCAACATGCGCACCAAAGGCGGCCGGGAGCACCTGCCAGTTGCCCTGTTCGCCGGCACGGACTCTGGCCTGGTCGCGCCGCGGTTGGAACGAAAAGTTTCATCTTTTTTTGGGCCGAGGACAGTCTTTGTCCATGGTCCTCATCTACGATGAAAGGAGCCGCATGAGCAAGGTCCAAAGAAACGTCTGCCGAAGCATGATCTTCAGCTATTACTTCTGGAAATGGGCGGACAACAATCTGCCGGGCCGTCCAACCGATGTGCACGCCGCGCTGCTTCGGGGAGAGATGCCGCCGGCGCTCCAATTATTTGATGCGCGCCCCCTGATTCACAAACTGCGAATTGCCGCATCCCGACGACAGCGGGATAACGAAGAGTGGCAATGGGAGGTAAGTCCAGGCGGGAGCGTTGAAAGAGCCAGGTTTGTGTTCGTGACGTGTCCCCAGTTCGAAGAATCGGCGCAGCGAATGCGGCGCTTCTGGCAAGCGTTTTCTGCGCTGGGCTTGAGTGGATGCGATGAACAAAGAGGCTGCATCGTAAAAGGGTTACCGCCCAAATTGAACTGCTTCTTCACCGGCCAGCAGCCGTCGGAGCGGATGTACGACATCTCCCAAGACGACTTGCCTGTATTGCTCCGGCGGGTAAATCCGAGACTACCCGACCCCTTTGCCATCCTGGAAAATCAACGCGGAGGGTTCGTCCAATTCTATGCCGAGAGACGGCGGTACTGCGTCGAGTGGGCCGGAAATCAGTTTTGGCCGAAAACAATCTGGGATCAGTGGCGGGCGCAAGATGCTGACCGCCTGAGTAAGGTCGGCGGGACCGACGAGGGTGACACTTTGCCACCAAGACAGGATCCCGATTTGCTTCGTTTCAGCGATACCCTGCGCATCTTCGAAGCGTTTTTCCGCGGCGAACCTCGCCCGACACAATACCCCTGGCGCAACATCAACCACCTGCTCCAATGAACGAATTTGCCCTCATCCTCGATCCTGAATACCTGGAACTCTGCACAAACTTTGCCCTGCTGCGCGAGGAACTCACGCATCTGCTCACGCAGGAGCACGAACTACTGCACGTGATCCGGCCGAACCTCCTGGCGCTTTATCAGCAGCAGATCGGTGCCTGGGAAGTCCAATGCCTCCACGCGCAAATCGAGGCGGCGCGAGCGCGGCGACGGCTCGAAATGGTGCAAGCAGCCGTGAACCAAGGAAAAATGCCCAATTGGACCGAGATAGACGGCCATCTTGAACTCGAATTTCTAACTTGGCAGCAACAGCTTCGCGAGGCGGCTGAGCGTCTGACAGCGGCAGAGCATCGGCTCAAGCACCTCATGGCGCCTGATGACAACAGAGAAGTCAAAAAACTCTATTACGCGCTGGTGAAGATGCTGCATCCCGATGTAAACCCCGAGTTGGACGAAGATCAGCGCCGCCTCTGGTTGCGAGTACAGGACGCCTACGCGTTCAAGGACATAGGTGAGTTGCGGGCACTGGCAGTCCTTGCCAATGAATCGGCTCCGGTAACGTCCTCCACGACAGAGACGTTACGCCGCAATTGCGGGGCGCTTCAGCAGCAAATTACGGAGATGGAACGGCGAATCGACCATCTGGAGAGTCAGCCGCCATTCCCCCTGCGCGAACAACTGTCTGATGAAGTCTGGATCGCAGAGCGTAGGGCCGAAATCGAAGCGCGTTCCCGTCAATACGAAGCGCATCGCTGCTCGCTCGACGGTGCGCTGCAGATTTTGGTCAAAGGTTTTCCTCATGGAAAAGAGTTTACTTGCAACTGATCCCGCACTGCTGGTTCTCCTCCACGGAGGCTTTGGCAAGAATGGCGCGCTGGCTCTTTTCGCCCGCGAGATCATGCTTCTGGAATGTCAGGTCGCTGGCACGAGTTACCGGGATCTAAAACCGGTGGAGCCCGGTCTCTCGATCGGCGCTTCGCTTGTCCTAAAACGTGAACCGGCCAACGCAAACGATCCACTGGCGATCATGGTTCTGGACAGCGTGGGAACCCTGCTTGGCTACGTGCCCCGCGCGAAGAACGAAATATTGGCTCGCCTTATGGATGCCGGCAAAGCGGTTTTCGCGAAGTTGCAGTCCAAAGAGTGGCAAGGCGAATGGATCCACCTGGAGATGATCATCTACCTGCGAGACCAGTAAATCGGCTTTTTACTGGGAAAGCCTTGGACCGAGAAAACATTCGGGGAAGAGTTTTCCGCTTCCCGCCGCGGACCAGCGCCCGACGGCGAGTCTTTCGGCCGAACAGGTGTGGAGGGCTTCGGACGGGAGGCGCCAGATGGAGCAGGGGCTTTGCGCTTACCTTCCAAGCTCTGGAGAAACCGAGTTTTACTTCGATGCAATGATGTTGCTATGTTCACGATATATGGCATGTTCATGTCAACGTGAACACTGGACAAACCGTGAACGCTGAAAGCCTGGACGCACTGGAATTCGAGAAGGAGGCCGCGCAGATGCTTGAACGCCTCCTCAAGAGTGTGCCCTGGCTCAAAGGTGCACGCGTCACCCGCAATCCGGCCACGGGCCAACGCATCTTCGACATCGCGGCGACGTTGTCCGTACCGGGTGGTAGCAAGGTCGTACTGCAAGTCGAGTGCAAGCGAAATCCTCGCCCCTCACTATTACCCAACGTTGCCGGGGAGCAACATTTCGATGCCGAGCGGCGACGGCATAACCTCATTCCGGTGCTGGCGGCTCCCTACGTCGCCCCACGCTTGGCGGAGGTTTGCTCGGAGCGCGGCTGGAACTGGTTCGACCTCGCTGGCAACTGCCACTTGAACATACCGAACGTCATCTACATCGAGCGAGCCGGCCATCGCCCGTTAAAGCCGCTTCCCGGTCGCAAAGCAAACCTCGGCACAGCGGAGGCATCGCGCCTGATCCGTGTGCTTCTGGCGACCGAAAATTTGAGGCGGCAGTGGACCCAGCGCGAGTTGCAGCACGATGCCCAGCCGGTGAGCCTCGGACTGGTCAACAAGGTCGTGCGCCGCTTGGCCGACGATGCCTTCGTGGAAAGCTGCTCTGGCGATGGCGGCATTTGTCTGCGTGATCCCTCCGGTTTGCTTTCGGCCTGGAATCAAGCCTACCGGTTTGATCACCATCGGCGGCATGGGTATTTCACGCTGCTCCAAGGGCGGCGCTTGCAGGATCATTTGGCGGAACTGGAGGCACTGACCGGAGGGCAAGCCGCTTACGCGGCGTTCTCGGCCGCGGACATACAGGCACCTCACGTTCGTCAGCCGAAGACCTGGCTTTACATCGGCGCCGAGCACCTCAAGGCGTTCGCAAGCTTGGCTGAAGCCAAGCCAGTGGACACCGGAGAAAACCTTGTGGTGCTTGTGCCCGAGGATGACGGCGTCTTCCTCTGCGGCGACACGAGCGAGAAGCGCTTGGGCTGCACCATGCTTGCGCAGACCTACGCGGATCTGAAGCACTGTGGAGGCCGGGGAGTGGAGGCCGCCAACGCCCTGCTCGAACAACGCCTCAAACCTGCCTGGAAATTGGCGGGCCTTTGAGAGATGAACGTCGAACCTCGGCAACAAGACGAATACAGCGCCCGACAGGTGGAAGCTGCCCGGCGCGTTCTGGTGGACGTGGGGCAGGTCTTGGCTGGATTCCAGGATTGCGTTGTGTTGGTCGGCGGGTGGGTGCCCGACCTGCTAATCCCGGTTGCGGAGGAGCCTCACACCGGCAGCATCGACGTGGATTTCGCTATTGATGCACGCAAGCTGCGTAAGGGCCGTTATGCGGAGATGCTGGGCCTCCTGCTCAAGACCAAGCGCTACTACCCTGGGCCGCAATCCTTCCAGCTCATGACGGACGTGGAAATGGAAGACGGGGCAGGGGTGATCCGGGTGGAGTTGGACTTCCTCGCGCCAAAGAACGTCCGGATGGACAAAAATCGGCCTAAGTTGCTGGAAAACTTCCGGGTTTTGCAGGCAGTGGGGTGCGAAGTTGCGTTTCGAGCGCCGGTGGCGGTCCAAGTTTCCGGTCAGATGCTCAAGGGAGCAAGCAACACCGTCACGGTCCAAGTCGCCTCCGTAGCCGACATGCTCGTGATGAAAGCGCTAGCGCTCCGGGGACGTGATAAACCCAAAGATGCCTATGATCTCTGCTATTGCCTGCGATACGCCTCCGGCGGCGTGGAGGCACTCGCAAGAGATTGGCGGCAGCGGGCGAGCGACAAGCATGTGCGCACGGCGCGCGAGATCCTGCGGGAAAAGTTTGTTGGCCCCGATTCCTTTGGACCGAGGCAGGTGGTTGAATTCCGCTCGGCATCTAGCGCGGATGAGCGTGCAATCGACGCTCGCACGGCATTCGAAATCGTACAGAGCTTCCTCGACTTGCTCTGACGGGGCAAGGCGGCGTCTCAATGGAAGTACGAAGGAACGCGTTTAGCACGGCTCCGGTAATCGCCGGAAACGTGAAGAAATTTTAGGGGTACCGAAAGGTTGCGCCGAGCAGCGGCGCTCCCTACGGGCCGCTTGAAGATGAGGTGTGTCCACCTCACACCAGAACGTCTGTTGAATTCTGCTCGGAATTCTACGCCGCCGCGGACCAAAATCGAGCTAACTCCTCTGCTCAATTGATCACCAACTCCCTGAGATCTCCTTAGCGAAGAAAAAGCCGTTTATTCTAAGAATGAAGGCTCAGACGAACCGAAGTCGCGTCGCGATGCGACCCGCCTTTGCAGAAGAAGCTCGTGCAACGATTCAAGCCACCGACGCGCAGCGGAAGACAGCACCCCTCCGCCTAATTCATCCTGCACGGTTTGGATGGCGGACGTGTGCCAGTCGTATTCGTAGCCGAACCCGCTGGTTTGAATAAGAGCGGCGTTTAGTGCGCCCACGACGCTCTCGTCATCCAAATAGAGCTCCACTAAAATGCAAGCAAACCGAAAGAAATCCGGCTGATTGCGGTGTGCGCATCTGGCGAAGATGCAGGCTGCATTTCGATTCTTCCTAGCGAGTTCAAGGAGAATCTCTTGGTGGGACTGGACGTCGAGCAGATGACGTTCATTGCCAATTTGCGTCCGTTCGGGACCTGGAGATTGTGTATTCCATTCCGCCAGTATCCCGTAAGCACGTTGGGGAGCTTCGGCGCGCAGGTATTCCCAGAAATCTCGCGAGCCGTAGGACTCGAAAGGATTCCAACCTGTCCACCAACCTCCACCCTTCACATCGGAAAGGCGTAACACGCACTCCCGTAGGAGCCCGAGGCCGGTATCCAAATCCGTCCGAGCCAATCCGGTTGCAACTTGATCAAGGTCGTACGTCTCTCTCGTGTAAGCAGGAAAAGGTGCCTTTAGAGCTGACATCGCAACGTCAAACAGGCCGCGAGGCAGCGGCCTTTTATGGTGAAGATATAACGACGTGACGTGCATCATCGCCGACTCGCGATCGGGCTCGGACAAAATGAACTTCAGAACCAATCGAATTTCCTCAACGGGTAGGTTCTGTAACCAGCGTCCAACTGAAAAGGCATTCGCGACTTCGATAGGAGAAACGGAACGAACAAGAATCATTTGCTTCAGCCGCGTACGGTTCGCCTCAGTCGGGCCAATCGCGCAAATGGCGATAAGGACCGTACCCTTCGCGATCGCCGGGGAGACAAGCATCTCATCCAGCGTACGCTCGACCCAAGGTGAGTCCGTCCCCGCTGCTGCTGAGAGGTAAGCTGCGAGCAGATTCGGCCATGGCCAAGCAGTGGCGCGGGCGAGAAGTTGCGGAAAATGGTGGCGTTTTTCGTCGTGTTCGCCGAGATAGATGGCGAACTCGTGCCGATTTAGAGCTTCTTTGTCTCCAAGAACATTCCACGCCAAGTCGGTCATGATAGAGGGCTCGCGGCAGGCTTCGCGGGCCATTTGAAGGATTGGAACTTGGTACTTGTACAGCTTGCGTTCCTCGAAAACTACGTCGTCATAGTCGGAACTCCGGCCGACCGCTATTCGCAGTCGATGATCGAACGCGCCGGTTTCCAAACGTGCCAAAATGCCAGTTAATTCTGTAATCGTGCCAGCCCATTTTTCCTCCCACTGTTCCTGCCCTGGAACCTTGCTGCTTCGTTCGTAGAAGTCCCGCAACCATTTAACATTCTCACGTAGCTCGACAGCATCAATCGGAAGGCTTCTCTGGAAAAACGCTTCAGTGATCTCGCGGACCATCTGAAGTGCATTTTCGATTCTCAAGTGGCCTGATCGACGTGAAATTATATTGGGCAGCTTTTCGAGTGCGGCTGTGCTCATGGTGGGATCGGCATCAGAACAAAGCGTCATGCGGCGCCGCACCATGCGAAGCAAAAACCCCCAAGTTTCGTCCCACGTTCCGACCGAGCGCTTGCTGCCAATCCGGCGAACGGTCATAGCACGGCCGCTCAACACGTCCGGCGGCCCAGTAGCAAGATTGATGGCCCTAAGGCCTAGTCGACGCAGTGCCGGATTGGACGACGCGAGCATCTGTTCCAGAATCGCTTCAAGTGCCCTGTACGAGATCGAGCGGGGATACCAGTAAACGTAACATTCTGCAAAGTCCTCCGCGACGTCTGTGGCGTTCGAGGCTACCGCCTCGCGAGCAGCCAAGTCCGTTAAGACAGAAAACGCAGTTCCGGCCGTCGCTGGCTCATCCAGCAATTCATTGATCGCCGAGAGCAGATGAGATATACCTGTTTGTCCTTCGCGAACAACATCCAGCCAGATAAAATCGATTCTTCGGAGGAGGAACTGCGCCGTCGGCAGCGGGAGCGCACGCGACAGATAATCGAGCAACTCGAGGTTTGTCCTGAACCGTTCCTCGTCAGCGAAGGGCCCGTCTCCGCTGAACACGAACGTTGCGAACGGAATTTCGCCTGTGAGTTCAAGAGTAACCAATCGCTCCAGCAGCCTTTTCCGACCCGGAAGGTCCAGTCGCTCGAATAGTTGACCCGGCAAATCGGGAATGTTCTGCAAGAGATCGTAGAACAATCCAGCAGCAAACATCGGCGGTACGACAGCGACATACGTTCCCTGTCTCCTCACGAATCCGAGCGTTTCGAGGTCGCTCAATTGGCGGAGAGCGCTTGCCGCCTGTATTTCTGGCGCAACGAGAGAGAGCAAAACCCTTATTTCAGAGGAATCGCCCGAAAGGTTCACATACGTGAGGGGAGAGAGTGTCTGAACAAGCGAGAACGCATCCTTACCTGCGCTCGCGTCCAATCTCTGTCTGAAGCTTTGGGACAACTGTTTTCGCAGAGATCCTGATTTACGATGAAGCGCCTCACCAAGACGCGCCGCCGCGATTAGTACCCCTGGTATTCCACCTGCTTGTTGAACAATCCAATCGCGTAACCGGTAGTCGAGACTGGAGTTTATGAACGCGACAAGCTTCGCAGCGGGCTCCTTCTGCAACCTCTGAATTTGAATTGATTTGACTACGGCCTCGTCCCCGAGGCGGACAACCGGCACATGCTCGGGCGATGGAAGCGTCACGATCAATTTGATTGGTCTCTCGCAAGCAACGGTCTGCTCCGCGAGACGTATTGCCTCGTCAAGTGGAGGATCTTCCACCACCAGCACCACGGGTCTTTCCGAGGTTGCGTAGGCACTGACACCGTCGCGAAGCAGAGAATGGACGTCTCCGACGAAAAATGTCACCGCCGCAAATGGTTTGGTCGCTTCAATCACCAATCGCGTCTTGCCGACACTATTTGGACCGGTCACCGCAATAACACGGACATCAGGAGCACCTAACGATCCCTGGAGATTCGCCAAATCCGACTCTCGACCAACGAGCGGGACATCCACACCGCTCCTCCGCCGCTCCCATTGCTGCATTTCGTTCCACGCCATTTCTTGGGTCGAAGAAAACCAGCCCCTTGATAGCGCCGGGTGGCGAGCGATAAAGCCGGCGATTTGTCCGGCATCTATAACGGTGACACTACTATTCTCGGCACTGCCTTTCAGGAGTTCGGCCCGGAGCTTTGCGCGGCGCTGGTTCAGCAGCTCGCCGCTCGCCGTCCTTGCCACGCTCTCGGGACCCAGACGCAGGTTTGTGAAGAGAATGTAATTCCCGAGGGTTCTTGCTTCAGTTTGGCGGTTTAGGAGATGCTCGATCGCTCCGCGAACGCTTCTGCACAGTTGAGCCAACGCCTTCTCCTCTCCCAATGCGACGACATCTACTGTCTTGAATTGGTAAACGTTCCATCCAGCAGCCGCGATCGAAACTGCTACGAAGTTGCCCACTCCTGTAAGGTCCCACTCGCCATCGATTCCTCCATCTGGACCTGCTCTTGTTGTGAGAATCGGAAAATTTGAAGTTTGCGGAGCTTCGAGCGCAATTAGCGAATTGCAAAACGAAGGGAAAAGCGCCCGACCGTCGTTGCTTGAGAACCTTGACTCTACATCCCTGTCGTTTGGATTTAGCATAAGTAGCGTTCGCGGGAATCCGAGCATCTCAAACTGGCATCATCGTCAGGGAAAGTGAAGGCCGATCCCGGCGAAAAGCGTCGCAAGTGACCAATTGCCACGTCCCGCGAAAATAGCGGCGATTTCCTGACGGGCCGCCGCCCTGTTCGAAGAGCTTGATACGGGAGTTGTTCTTCTGCTCTGAAGCTAAGCGGCCGAAACTTCTCCCACCTGAGGCGGATTTGGTTCCGTCACAGATTCACTTGCAGCGGGGATCAAGTGCAGAAAGTGTGCGCCTTCAGGGGTTATCACGTTGATGCCCTTTGTCCGCAGGCGGTCGAGTTCCGGCGCGTGAAGCCAAGTGAAGACAATCGTCTGCACCTTCAATGCTTGCGCCGTATCGCTGGTGAGAAACTCGATAAATAGGTCGCGATGAGCTTGGTCTGGATTTTGCTGCAGCGGTTCGTCTAGTACGACAAAGCCAGGGTGAAATCCCCGTTGCGCTTCGGAAGCCACAGCAAGAGCGAGCACATAGGCGGCAACCAAGCGTGAGTGGTCGCTCGCCGAGCCGAGGGACCGAAGCCGACGGGGACCCAGATAGGGAACGTAATGATCATCAAGAGAAAGGACGGCCTCGCGCTGCGACAATATCGCGCTGTGTCCAAGGGCAACGAGTAATTCACGCAACCGACCAATGAACTCCTTCAAACGTCGCTTGATGTCTGTCTTATCAGTTACGGTGGACTCGCCAGCACCAGCCGTCCTCATCCAAGCATTAATCAGAGTCTGCAAATCGAGCAGTTCCCGAGCGGTTTCACCAATTCGGTCCATCTCAGTCTCTGTGGAGGCGAGATCCGTTGCTGCCTTCGCCAGTTGCTCACGCGACGCACCAATTGCTTCGTTGACTGCGCCGAGCGAGCGTTCCGCTTCACGGAGCCGATGCTCGAGGTTCACAAGATCGGCGCTCAGACGAATGATCTGTTCGGCGCAGGACGCGATGTTGGCGACGATTAAAGTTCGGTCGCGCTCCAATGCTGCAATGTGCGCCTCGACGGACTCTGTTGATTGCGCCGTGAGCTGGAAGGTTGACGGGTCCAGCGAGCGGTGACACGTCGGGCACTCGACAACCTCGATGCGTCCAATCCCCTCCTTTTTTAGACGCAAAACATCGCGTGCGGAGTGGTGACGATGCTCAATGTTGGCCAGCAATTCTTGCAGATCTGACTGTTGGCGACGGAGAATGCGCAGTTCTTCGCGCCTCGTGTGCCGGCTATCTTTCAACTCCACGACTGCTTGTGATGCGTCACTGGGCGCAGCTGCACTGTTGGGATCAAGTATTCCTTGCGTTAGATAAGTGCGGAGCGTCGCAGCTCGAATTCGCAGTGCGGCTTGCTGTTCGCTGAGGTCGACGTCAAGTTCATTCTTTAAAGAATCGATCAGTGTCTGAGCGCTCCATCTATTGATGATGGTGGTAATTCCGCCGTGGTCGGACCACGTGTTAGTGATCCACCCATGCCGCTCAAACAGGGCCGTAACTTGCGACGCCAAGGCGGAAGCCTCTGCCTTCAGCCGAGCCTCGTTTGCGGCAATCGTCTGTCGCTTAAACCGTTGTTGGATTGCTGCGGTGGCTCCTAGGAGGTACTCCACCGCCACGTCGGCAATCTCGAGTAGGCCATAGCGATGCACCTGCAACGCTTGAAGATCAGTCCATCCCTCGTTCTGGTCGATATAGAAAAGGGAAGCGACATTCTCGAAATAGAGTTCTGATTCGTCTCCACGATTCGTCACAAGTGGCGTGCGTGGCAGACCGCACCACTCGAAGAGAAAGTTCTGCAAGCCGGCGGCTTCATCCTTCATCGTATGCTTGCGTGCTTGCAGTCTGGTTGTTTGCAAGACGGTGAGAGCAGCGTCCAGCTCCTCAACGAGCACTTCCTCAGGTGCTCCCCGGATGTCGCGTGTTATGCGCACACCCGCGCCATCAGTCCGCCTGAGAGTCAGGATCGAGCGAGAGGAGCGCACCGGAAGGTTGACTTCGCCATCGAGATCGATCACTTCTCGGACTGCCATTGGGAAGCGTGATGGATCGTTGTCCTGCAGGCCAAACATGCGCTCAAGGCCGAGGCACCACGCGATCGAAGTCACCGCAAGCGATTTCCCAAAATGGTTGTCGGCAGACACAACTTGGAGGCCCTCTTTGAATACGAAGGCCCTTCAAACGTTCCAGCGTCTGATTCGCCGCAGACTTTGATCTCTTCGATGCGGATCATGCGCCCTTGAGCAAAGTCTTGTTTGTTCGAGTGCGAGAGAGTTCGAGCAAGGTCACTCGTTCTGAGCGCAAAAGATCTATGCCAACCAAGTCGTTATAGGTCCGTCGCAGATCGAAAAAACGGCTGCCAGCGATCAACGTATCGCCCTCACGTGCGAGCACCCCGCCAGCGATTAGCAGTTCCACGGTACGATCGTGCGTGCTGTCACCAAGGTAGCCGCGCGGCATCAGTTGCCAAGTATCGAGATCCTGATGCCGCCGCGTGCTAGCCCAAACCTGAAAATTGGGAAGTAGGGAGGGGCGCACTGCAACGAATTGAAGCACTTTTAGCCAGTGGGCCACCACCTGAGGCGACCTCGACGCATCATCGTCCGCTGAAACGAAAAATACGCACGCGATCAGGGCCACATGGTAGTCCAAATCATACAACGTGGAGCGCACGATGCGTTCAGGGCGAACACGCGGACTGACGCCAGCTTCGCGCAGCACCGTAGCGAGTTCTTGCACGGGATCGGAATCGTTAGGCATGATCGTCCCTCCAGTCGATTGGACACTCCCCGATTAGTCTGGCCACGACGCCATTCGCTATTCGCGTGGTGTGAGGACCGAACCGGTTACCAAATCCTTTATCAAGCCTGGAGGACACCTCCCCCCGCATTGCTTCTACCAAGTCGTAGGGATCGCTTGCACTCATAGACTTGACCCGCGCCGACAGAGCCGCGTCGGAGCGGACAGACTCAAGGACTTGATGAAGAACCAAGGAATTCTTAACGAGGTCATTGTCCAAAGCGATGGCCGCGGCCCAAGCCTCTCTAAGATCATTTGCAATTCCATCAATCCTCAATGCGCTTGCGGGACGCTTCTTCTTCAGATCATGAAACTTTGCGTCGAAGTCGCCTGCGCCATCTTTTATGAGCTTGTCTGCTGACGCCGTTTGCACGCATGCGAACAGCGCTGGATTTTCCGTGCGAAAAAGCATGTAATCATCAACCTCGCCGAGCGCCGCGAGGTTCTTCGGGCCCCAAATCGTCAGGGTAGCATCTGCGTCGACAAATCGCTGTTGGCTCGCGGCTTTATACTTGGCGAAGTTTGTGTTTAGCGGGCCAATGACGCGATGCGATTCGAACCAGCTCACGACCAAATAGACGTGTTTGATCTTTCGGTCGGCACCCATGATGGTTGACAACTCTTCGTTCGGCGAATGCTTCAGCTTTCTGTTTTCGAACTCCAACTCGAAGAGCTTCCGCAAATCGCCGGAGAACTTTGCGATGATGTCGTCCTTGAGTCCTTTATTGTCGAGTTTGCGTGCCTCCTGTTCTGGGCCATAGCAACAATAAGCGCGCTCTTGCAGGTGCGACAGGCCATCGAGACCACCGTCGCCGTGCGGTTTAGCCGGTATGGGTTGGAAATCGACAATCACGTTCTGCAGCCGAGCACAAACCCCGTCCTCGAAAGCGCTACCCTCTAACTTCCCAATAAGCTGTTCGTAGTCAGCTTGGTTAGATCGAGAAGCCATGATCAAAAGGGTCTGCCACGCTGTCGGAGCCGTTGCTCAATCAGCCATTGGCGACGCGGCGCATCGGGCGCCTTGGTGGACGGAGCTGCGCATGGCCGAGGTTCTGCCGATGAGGGAGTGCTCGTGAAAACCGGCGTCGACGCTGGCCTGAGGTTGGTTGGCAGCCACCCAGGGCTTCCTTTGTATACATTATCGAAGAACTGCATAGGGTCGGTTTCTCTGCCATTCGGGCTCACCTTGAATGATGTCTGGTCTTTCCCGGAAAGTGTGGATACGTCGGAGCGAGGGGGTTGATGGACGTTTAGCTCAAACTGTTTCCAAAGTCCACGGCCGAGTGATGCCCGAGCACGCCGTGGAGCCGCGTCCGATTGTAGAAGACCTGATGTACCAGAGAATCTCGATTTTTGCCTCGGCGCGCGAAGCGAAGCCCCGATCCTGATGAGTTCGCCTTGAGTGTGGCCCAAAAGCTCTCCACTTTGGCGTTGTCGTAACAGTTGCCCTGACGCCTCATGCTCGGGAAGTTCGCATGACGTCGCGCAGTTCACGGAAGGCATCGCTGGCGTATTGGCTGTCGCTATCCGGATGGTGGAGCAGCGCGGGCGCGGGCGCTGCTTCTGGACGGCGCACTCGAAAGCACGCGCCACGGCCAGGCAGGCATGGTGTCGTCTTCGGCCTGCCCACGATCTTGCGGCTGCACGCGTCGAGCACACCCGCCACGTAGAGCCAACCCTCCTTGGTAGCAAACATAGGTGATGTCCGCCTGCTACACCTCGCCGGACCCGCCGACGCCTCCACACGGCCAGGTGTTGGCGATGGGGCAGGTGGCAACTGTCGGTCGTGCGAGGCCGCAAGCGGCAGGTTCCTACGCTTCTGGTGTTTGGAGCCGCGAATTCACATATTAACTGCAAAATCTCGGCGGTGTACAGGCTGAATGATGACTACAAACCACCCAAAGCGTGTTCAGTGTCGCTACAAAGTTGATGCTAGGAAGCGCGCTGTGTGCAAGGGATCGGAACGCCCTCTGCGGTCAAGGAGGAAGCCGGCATAACTCGCTTCGCTCGGCCTTCGGCACTTATTCCGTTTCCTCCTTGACCTCCGCTCCGCGTTCCGAAAGAGGGTGGTTATGGCTTTTCCGAGGGAAAAGCATTTTCCACGAAAAGGCCTTGGAGTCCGAGCGTCTACGTTCGGGACGATTGCATTTACGCGTCGTGAGCTTGAGCGGCCTCAGTCTGATTAATGTGCGCTTTCTTGACAGGTCGGCGGGTGCCGCACCGACTCAGTGGGAGTCGCTGGTTGCATGGGGGTGCCGGGCTACTACTGGCTTTCAGGAGGCGCGTCGGAATCGAAATTGCAGTCAGCGAAGATGATTTCACGAACGGTCGGAGTGGTGGAATCACTGGTTTGACGCGATTCGCGAACTTCCAGCAGGCAAGCAGCGCGGACAGCTTTCCATAGAGGCTGAAGGGTCTCGCCGCGCACCGTCGCGCTCCACGAGGTGAAACGAAAGATTAGTTCACCCGCCGCGACGAATTCAACGGTTGAAAGGAAGGAGTAGGGCGCAAATCGCTGGGAACCGTCCTTTCGGCAGAAGGTGATACCGAGAGACGGTTGGATGCTTTCCTCATGGGACGCGTTGTGGTGAGGAACTAGGCTGTCTTTTTTCTCGGCAATTTTGATCATAGTTTAGGGGCGTAATGATGGAGGAAGTTGCTGTTGCGATTGCTCCGGGCCATGCGCAACTTTCTCTGTTCGTCGCAACCGAGTTTCGTGCTCTCGCCAGCGACGAACGATCTGCCGGGTTTGCTCCAAGCGGCGCTGCATCCATCGCCGCGCAGGTGCGACTGAGTGCGCGAGCGCGTCCCGAACAAGGCGAGACCAGGCCTCAGGACGGTGAAGTATTGAAGAAGGAAGTGCTGGCCGCCGAGACTCGCATAATACGTCGAGTGCTGCGCGGCGGACGCCTTCAGGCAATCGGGCTAAGAGCAGGCCCTTGTCCGGGGTATGCACCGAGCAAGAGAGTCGCCCTCGCGAGCAGGCGACGTATGCAGCCTTCGCATCGAGCTTTTCAGCCGCGACTACGACGTGATCGCAGGTGCGTCCTTGGGCCTTGTGCGATGTAACGACGTAGCCATGGGACCAATGCCGAAAAGTCGGAGGGATCGTGACGCCTTCGCGGGTATGGATCGTTCGGTCCGGCTGGATTTTCTCTACTGTGAGCACTTGGCCATTTATCAACCCACGATTCCGCTCGTTGGCGCGGACGAGAAGCTTATCACCGGCCGCGATGTCTACTGCGCGAGTGCTCCCAACATCAAAGGTGTTTGTAGCGCGTAGATCGAGACGCCGTGCCGGTATTCCTTCAGCCTTGATCCACACCTCGCCTGCCTCGACTCGCTGCACCTCTGCGAACTCGCCCTTCTTCCATTGCCCGCTGGCCAAGGTGAACGAAACGAGTTGCCCGGCCGCGTAATTGCAAGCGTTGCGTCGTTGCTCGGTAGTCCAACGCAGTGAATCGTAGACGGAGTATGCCATTCCTGCCGGAGGCAAGCGGCCTCGCTTTTGCAGGTCGTCTCGAATGCACTTCGTGAGGCGAATGTTTTCCGCCCAAGTGGGGGCGACCACGATGCAGCGCTCCAAGGATTCTCCCTCGCCCGTCAGACGCAGGAAGTCGGCCGCGGCTGCATGGAGGTAATCCGCTTTCCCTTCTTTGATCCAGCCCAGTTCATCGAATGCCTGGAGACCACCCTTAGCATCTCCGGCGGCCATGCAATCAATCGCCGCGCGATATTCAGGCGCGGCAGCTTGCCGGCGAATCTGGCGGACTTCGCACCGTCCCAGGTTGCTATGCGTTTCGAGCACCCGAAGGAAGTCTCCGGCCTCAACACTGACGTGCTGACGCACGTCGCCCACGAAAATCACCCGCATACGATATTTCTGCGCCAACCGCAGAAGTTCAGCGCCCTGGCGATTTGATTTGAGTCCCGCCTCGTCGCAAATAACGACGGCCTCACTCAACGAGTCGCGCCTGGAGACATTTTGCAGAAAGTCTTCCACCGTCGTCGCATTTCCGAATCCTTCGGCCTGCAACACTTTGGCAGCGGCGGCTGTGGGCGCAACGTAATGCACCCTTCGCCCATCCAATCCGCTCTGCACTTCGCGCAGGGTGGTCGTCTTTCCCGCACCTGCCACACCACGGAGACTGAAGACCTGGTCGGGTGTTGAGAGAATAGACCGCACCGCTTCCTGTTGTTCGGAAGAAAGCTTCTCGCTCGGCTTGTAGTCCGCGCTCATCGGAGAAAACTGGCCTTTCGTGGCGTCGACAAAAGCAACCGCCCAGCGCTCCAATTCCAACCCGCGACAGGTCGCGTATTCTCCCAGGAGCGTAGACTCCGCGTTAAGAGCAATCAGTTCGCCGCCGCCGCCTCCTAGGGTTTTTTTGAGAGCTCCCAGGTCCACGGAGCCGAGTGCCTGATTGAGCGCTTCCGCCAGAATCTGGTGCCCGGGTGCAACGCTTTGACGTTCGAAAAGATGATCGACACCGGCCCGCAAAGCCGCGACTTCCTGACTTTCTTCATTCGCTGGGACGGTATTAGCGGACTCAAGTGCGCTTGCCTTAAGGTGCTCCAGGCTCATCCGTTCGGCCGGCGACAGTTGTGCCCGCTGCAGCTCGCGAACTTCGCGTGTCGTAACTTCTGCGAGTTTCACCGCGCGTGTGTCCCGTGTGATCCTCGAAATCTCGATGACCGTAGGCTCCCGGCCGTTCTTTTGCCGAAATGCGACGATTTCGCGATCAATCTCGGCTCGTCGCTTGGCGAAGCGAACGCATAGTTCTTCCGTTACCCCCTCCACCTCAAAGCCCGTGACTTGCCGTTTGTCGTCACGCGCCTCCCGAATGGTGTACCCGAGCGTCGTCACCTCGCGTGCCATTTCGTTCTGGTAAACCTTTCCGGCATAACGAATCGCTTTGAGCATTTGGCACTCCTCCACAGCATACCAACGCCCGGTCGCGTCACGGGTGGCGTTGGCAACGACGAAATGGGTGTGCAACTGCGGGTCGAGAGCGCGACTGGCGTCATGAGTGAAGGCGGCGGCGCAAAGATTGCCGGTTAGTTCAGAGTCGCGAGTGAAGAGGGTGTTTTTCTGCCGGGCTGCAAATTGCTCCAGTTCAGCGAAGGCCTTACCAGCGGCGCGGATGTGAGCTGCCCGCAACCTTTCATCGCCGGCGAGAACGGCCAGGATCGACACTGACTTTTGCGCCGAACACTGGAAGTCATAGAAGGCGACTCGATTGGCGAGCGGTTTCATGGAAGCGCGATAGTTGACAATTTCCGCGTCCGATCCCTCGCGGCGATTCTCACGTCGAAAAGCATCCCGAGCTTCTCGCACGGTGGGTTCCCGGCTGGCCTTCGTGCGCGGTGTCAAACGTTCCCCGTTATCGGGACGCCGGTTTTCACGCAATGCTTCGAATCCTTTAGCGTCCACTTCGCCCTGCAACCCGAGAAACTCGGCTCCGCGACCGATCCAGCGTCCTACGACTTTCTCACCCTCCGCGTAGTAGTCGTTCGCAGATAGGTGGTTTTTGAGATAGCGCTCGCCACCGTAGATTTTCGCGCGGGTGAACACGATGGCCAGCTAACGGCATCGGTAATCGAAAGCTGCGCTCGCAGCGGCGCAGGTGCATTAGCCTTCTCAGCTAAGTTGGCATCCATGCATGAGCTGCAAATTGCACCACCTAAAGTATTGGTGAGAGGAGTTGGATTTAAGGAAGACGCAATACGTCAAAGCCGGGCCTTAGAAGGCGGGACAACTCGCGATTTGTGGCAAAGCGAAGCGCTCGGTTCCGGCACGTCCCCCGCGCCGTCCCGCCTTGAGGCGCGAAGTCCCACGCCTGTCTCCGTTTGTCCCGCGAGACGGTTCGAACCTTCGCAGTGTGTCCCACTCTGTCCATTGCTTCGCCATGGCTGACCCGATCCAAGTTTTGGCAGCGGCAGAGAGCGCGGAGGCCGATCCGCCACGCTCCAAGCTCGATCCTTTTGCCGAAGCTCTCTCTGGGCTTTGCGGCGCAAACGCAAACGGCTACGCGCGATTGCCGTTTTCCTTCGAGAGCAGGATATCCAGGTCAGCAAGAGCACCGTCGCGCGGTGGCTCAAGCGGCATCCGCAGCCGAAGTCGGACGCGGAGGCGGACCGCCAACTCGCACCGTCGCGAAACAACGGACACGCGGCCGCTTCTCATCAAAGCGACCGAGCGCGAGCACACAGCTTTTTCAACTCCGGTACCGATCAAGAACCATGAGCAAATCCAAAGAACCCGAAATTCAAACTGGCGACGCGCCTCAGATCGCTTCCTCGGCAGAAGTCGAACACAAGAACCTACACCATCGCCTCGTCTTACCTATCCAGACGAGGGGAAATCTGGGCAAGAGCACCGAGGCGATTGCCCGCTGTGAATGGATGAACGCGCGAGGCGTTCGGTGGAAGGGTTACGACCTCGACGCTTCCAATCGCACCCTGAGCACGGCGCTTCCCGATCATGTCTCCTTTGTGCCGCCAAGTTCTGAACCGGAAGGTCAAGTCGTGCGCATCTTGCGCGGTGTGACGAAAGCCAAGGTGATCGTCGTCGATCCCAGCGCCCATATGGAGCAGACGATCCTGCGCGCGTTTCGCATGGTGCGCTTTCCACAAATGGCAGCGGCTGCGAACGCCAGAGCCACCGTTATGATCTATCCCATCGACGAGATCTCCGACATGGACGACATCGCCCGTACCGTGGACGTGCTCGGCGATACGGTAGACTGGATCGTCGTACGAAACCCGGCCCGCGTCCCCACGACGCGCTTCTTTAGCCGCAGCGCGTTGGAGCGGCAGCTGGAGCAGTTTGGAGCAGCGCATCTCCACATTCCTCCGCTCCTCACCGACACTCGGAACTACTTGCGAACCCAGGAGGCAAAGTTGAGTCGGACATTCTCTCCGAGTCAGGCGCTCAACGATTCTTCCTTGGAGCTCGATCTCGGCCACCAACTGATCCTGGAGGACTGGCTGGAAGAGTTTTTCAGTCGATTGGACGCGATTGCGTCGCACCTCTTGCCAAGCTCTACCGCGGCACGAATCCCAGAGGCTCGTAAAAGTGCAGCAGTAACCGATGCCGGTCTTCGGCGGGGAAGTTCCATCAATCTGGAGAACGACGATGAGCGATGACGCTGTTCAACCCACGCTTGAGTCGATGGTGACTGCCGAGACCCCTGGAAGCGGTGAAACCGACTCGCGCAGGTACTGGCGTGCCGCCATCTCGCACCTCTCCGATCCACAGAAGCGCGATGCGGCGTGGGAGTTCTACTTACGAAGGCTCGAAGCGCGCAAGAGCGGAGATACACTGAGTGCGTTGGTGCTGCTCTTGGAGGCAAACGGTGCATTTTTGACGAGCCTCCCCGAAAAAATCCACGCGGAGTTGATGGACCCCTTCGACGAGCGGTTCGCCACGATGAGGAGCCACCTTGTCCGCCAGGAGGAGTTTCAACGTGAGATGGTGGCCGTCCTCGAGAAGGCAGCCGAACGCAATGCAAACACAAATGCCCGAAGCATTGCAAATCTCGGGACGGCGGAAAGCGCTTTGCGCAAAGCGGCCACTTCCCTCGATGCAGGTGCCGTGGTGAGAGAAGTGAGGAGCCAGATCGAAGAAGAGGCGCTCCTGCCTCTTAAGCGCGTGCTCAAAGACCTCGGCGTGAGCAGCAGTAACATTCGGGACGCGACGACCGCCGCTGAAAGCGCCATCGAAAAATGGCGCCGCGTTCACCTTCGCGGTGTAGCAGCAGGTCTTCTTGCCGCCGCCGCCATGGCTAGCTTCCTCTTCGTTGTATGGTCCAGAGAGGAGATACAGAAGCGGTACGAAGAGCGCTTTACCAACGCGGTACTGCAACTCAACACCAACCGGGAGACACTTTCCATGCTCGCGCAAGTTGGCGTTGGCATTCACGTTCTTCCGTCTTCAGACGCGGCCGGAAAATTGATTCCGGGCTGCTTTGCCATCGCTATAAATGGCGCGGAATCCGCTGAGATTCGAGATTTCGATGGCCATAGACAAGGGATAGTGTTCGTCACATCCTCCGAAATCCTGCCGAGTAACAGGAAAACGAACACTCCGTTTGGCAAATTGCTGACACGCTGAAATTCACGATGCGAAAGCTCCTCGACATCAACTTCGTTTGTAACACACTCTGTCATACGTTGTTCGCGGCAGTTTTAGACGGGAGCGTTGTGATGTCCCCGATGTGCGCCCCCTCGGCCTCCTGGCTTCACCCCCCAGGCAAGGTCGGGCTGTGCACGCCGTTACCCGCAGGTACGCTATGGGACCGTGCCGCCAAGTCTCAGTCCTTTGCCGCTGTCGGACGAAATCCGAGTGCGTCCTGTGATTGGTAAGCCAGGTAGAGGAAGCTCGAAACTACCATTGCGAATCGAGGATCAGGAGGCGGAGGTGCCAGGATCAATGGACGCGATTGTACCTTGAGACATAACACTAATGAAAACATCGAAGGCCTCGCGCATCGTCCGCAGAATGTCGCTATCCTTTGTCGTCCGTAACGCGTCCCGATCGAGTATCGTTCCGCTCGGCTCATTGCAATATCTCTCGAAAGATTCGCATCCCAGCTTCTCGCGTAGGGCGGCTCGCATTCGAGCCTCCAACTCAGGGATTGGCCCGGGGTTATGTCCGAACATGAGAGTTCCGCGTTCGGCGTGATAACCAAGCCAAAAGCCTGGCTGTCCTTTCGCAAGCCAGATTTGCAGGTAGTGCTGCCCTTCCCAGTCGCCGATTACGGTAGAATACCCCGAACAAGAAAGTACTGCAGGAAGAGTTGGTAGCCACTGCTGAGTTTGCAGTAGCAGTTCCTTAATTCGCATTTCAAAGTTGCGCGCTGCCTTCAAATGCTCCGCCGCATCTACTGCTAACACAAGAAAACGCTGGATCACTTCCGCTGAAATCTCGACGACTGCGGTTTCGGTCAGCTTTACGGCCTCCGCATAGATCCCTTCAGGGTCGGCCATGGGGCCGTCGTGTAGCACGCCTTCGCGATTGCGAGCGCAGTCGTGTGTTTGAGCAAAGGCGCGAAGTTGGCCTGCGCGCCATGCGTCTAGGTTTTGCGCAAGGACTGCGATGTATACAAATCCAGGCACATTCTGCCAAGCAGAGGAAAACCAAGTGGATACCACAAGTCCAGTCTCCGCGCCGGCTAAAACCACCGTGTGTTCCAGTACGCAACGTCCGCTTGACCCCGGCTGGTCTTCAATGAATTGCGGCGCTCTCGCGATCTGCTCGCATTCCGGCCGGAGATCGCCGGTCCGCGCAGCCGCCGCGACGCTCTTCAAAAGAGCACGTACCTCTCTGTCGTACTCCTGGCGCGCTTCTTCCAAGATCGAGTACTTCTCATCATAAGCCTTAGCGAGATCATTGTTCCAGAAAACGGAATTCATAAAAAAAAATCAAGTTGGCCAGTTCGCTTTTGGGGAGGAGATGCCCTGTAATTGACGTAACTGGCGGAATTGTCCAGGAGTTATGCGGTCAACAGCTATCGAAGAGAGGAGGCAGTGGGCTGCGGCTATCGTGTCGTCGGGCTCCGCATCATGAAAGGTGACTGAACACTGCCATGCAGTGACTCGCCCCCACAGCGGAATAGCCTCCAGTCTGGCGAGTCGCTCAAAGAGATTTGCAAGCTGCGCATGAATAATCGTGCCATGCCACCCTATAGGCCTATCTCGTACATTGCGCGCGCACAGCAGTGCTCGACTCTGGCGTTGCCCCGCCCACTCTTGGAAACAGCGCAGATAAGGTAAATATTGATTTCCTGATTCTCCCGCGTGGACTTTGTTTTCGAGCATGAGAGCGGCCCTACTAGTGCGTACTAACAGGTCGGGCATACACCCGGAGTGGTCGATCGACGTTTCTCCCGCTACCTCCGGGATCTCACCTGCCGCCATATCCTCCTCCAACGCGGGCAACTCAGCCATAGAGGCCAGCTCCCGAAGGAACTCGCGGCCGAATCCATGCTTTCCCTCAACGTCTGCGCACCACTTGAGGATTCGATTAAAGGGTTTCTCCAAGTGGCTCTGCCCCATGATTCGCAGAAGAGAGGGTGGCGTGCCGATCCGTTGATATTCCCTCACGCGGATTTCAAGCTCTTTGCGTAGGGGCGCTGCCAGTTCACCCAGCCTAGCCTCCAATACTGATCCGATTTCCCGTATCATCGATGCTTTTTTCCGCTTAACGGTCGCACCGATTGTTTCGAGCGTCTCCACATCCGCAAGTATGCTCATGGTGCTCGAAATGTTTGCCTGTTTTCTCCTGATACTAAATACACTGAGACCCCGGCCAATTCCACCCTTGACCAGGCTTAGTATACGCAGGCGGCCTCAACGCGATGGGTGACCATCGCGATTCCGGGGTTTTCTTCCCCTGCCAAGGGGCGGGACCGAGCGTTGTTTAGAAGTAGTCTCGCCCATCCACACGGAGAGCGAGAAAGTTCCTTTAACTGGACGCCCGCCGCGCAGGCCTCCAGCCGGCAGGCGTCGGTTGGCCGCTGTTCAGCCCCGTCCGGAAATTGAGAAGCTTTTTGTCCCGACCAAATTGGCTCTGACCGCTGCGCTGTCGCGTGCCGCCCGCATTCCTCCTGAGCCTAGAGGCGAGGAGAGACAGGCTTTATGGTCGACCACATCTTGCCCGCTGCCACGTACCGAAAGCATTCATGCGTCCGGAAGTCCACGCTCCCAGGTTTTACGATATGGCGCAGTCGAAGAATCGCCTCTCAATCATGAGGAACGTTTCTGTTTGTTTTCGCGGCGGAGAGCCGAGAACCGGCTCCGTGGCGGCTGTACTTTGCCATCATACTCTTTCGCTGAACCCAAGAGTCGATCGATCTCACTTCGAGGAATCATGATTCGGCCACACTGGGTGATTGCCTTTACTGTGCCGCGGTAGAGTTGGCGGTATCCCCAAGTCTGCTGCTTCCCGAACAAGGCCGCAAATTCGCCAGGCGAGTAGGCCATGCGTTTGTCCAGAAAAGGGGCGTGGATCGTTTCGTTGTCATTCTCCATCAAGACAGCATGCCACACCAATCGGCCGGAAGTGCGCTCCGCCTGGCGCAGTCGAAGGCCGGCGAGGTCAAAACCGGCCCATTTATAGCGCCGTCAAACGTTTAGAGCAGTGGAACGGAGACGGGTAGGGCGGCGATTTTTTCTACGGTCAGTTTCTACGGTCGTCACCATTTTCCGTGCAAAAGTACGCGAGACGGAGAAACGTTTTGAAAAGCGGATTACCTCGCAAGTCCCTAATATTCACCGATTTACGAATACCCGGCAAAGATTTGCAAATCCACGCAAAACCGCCATTTTTCAGTTTCGAGTCGAGTGCCTTAAACCGGGCTCAGCCACTCTTCCTTATCGCACCAACGCCGAATCTTAAGCCCCCCGCCGCTTCCGTCAAGGCCGACTACGAAAAGGGTGGCATTTGCCAGGGCGTTACCTGGAAGCCGCGCTAGGCGCTCGTCAAAGTCAAAAGAGGGTAGGGAGCTGTCGCGTTGGCGAAGACCCTGCACCCGGACGTGGTGCTGATGGATATCGCGATGCCGCGGCTCAACGGCTTGGAGGCCACCCCGCAGCTTCTCAAGGAGCTTCCCACCGTGAAGGTGCTCATTCTCTCCGCCCACAACGGCAGATGGCGGCAGAAGTCGATATGGCGAATTTAGTAGAACACCTGAGAGCCCTGAGAGCGGTGAGCGGGACTTTCCGCCGATACTGGGGCCTTTGGTCGGGGCGAGTAAAGGCGTCTAGCCTTTCGCCGGCCGATTAGCACCGGGTGGGAAAACCGGCAAGACTCGCTTGAGCAGCCACGGCATGGTCGTGCCCTGGACCAAGATCGAAAACGCGACAACGGTGTAGGTGCTCATCAGCAGCAGATCGCGTTCGGTTCCGGCGGGCAGCGCGAGCGCCAACGCGATGGAAATGCCTCCGCGCAGGCCGCCCCACGTCAGCAGCGCAAGCGCGCCATGCTCGATGTCACGCCGGAAAAGGCGCAGCAAGGCCGACGGGGCGCCGACACTCAGGAACCGAGCCAGCAGCACCGCCGGGATGAACAGCAGCGCCGCTGTCAAATGACGCGGGTAAAAGCGCAGGACGAGGACTTCCAGGCCGATCACAACAAAGAGCAGCGCATTGAGAATGTCGTCGATGAGTTCCCAAAAGAGGTCGAGGTTCGCCCGCGTCCGCTCCGACATGCCCAGGTTGCGCCCGAGATTGCCGATCATGATGCCCGCCGTGACGATCGCCAGGGGCCCGCTGACTTGCACGGCCTGCGCCAGCGCGTAGCCGCCGCTCACCATCGCGAGGGTCAGCAGCACCTCCACGCGGTAGTTGTCCACCCGCTTGATCAGCAGGTACGCCATCCCGCCCAGCAACAAGCCGAACGCAATCCCTCCGCCGCCTTCCCGGAGAAGTAACGTGCCGGCCCGCGCCCAGTCGAGCTGCGCGCCGTGCCCCCCGGCCAGCGGTTCGGAAAACACCAGGAAGAGCACGACGCCGATCCCGTCATTGAAGAGCGATTCCCCGGCGATCTTGGTGGAAATCGAAATCGGGGCGCGAGCGCGCTGGAGCATCTCGACCACCGCGATGGGATCGGTGGGCGAAATGATCGCGCCAAAGAGCAGACAATAGAGGGACGGGACCACCAGCCCGAGGCAGCGGAAGATCGCCCAGGCCAGCGTCGCGACCAGCACCGTGGACAAAACCGTGGACCCCACCGCCAGAAAACCGATCCGCCAGCGTTGTTGGCGAAGTTCATCCCAGTCGACGTGCAGGGCACCGGCAAACAGCAAAAAGCTCAGTGCGCCGTTGAGCAGCGCGTGGCTGAAATCGACCTGGGTGAGAATACCTTCGACGAAGGCTTTGAGCGGCAGGCCCGCTTGACCCGCCAGCATCAGTAACAGCGAACCGGCCAGCGACATAAGCATCAGCCCGACCGTTGTGGGCAGTCCGATGTAATGCTCGTTGACAAAGCTGGCCAGTGCGGCGGCAGTCAGCAGGATCGCCAGGACGTTGAAAAGGTTCATCGGCGCAGGCGGACCATGCGTAACCGGGGGGCATCTGTCGATGGAAACCGCTTTCGTTCCGGGACTAAAGGAAGCCAGATCTTCGTCTCGACCGTTTTCATTTATCGGTCGTGCGCCGTTTTTGTAGAAACGCTATCTGCTTCGCACTGGCCGGATGAGGCGGAAGACGGCGCCGAACCCAGGAGGGGCGAGTCGAAGCGATCAAGCGCAACTCCGTCCCTGGCGCCGATTTGGATGCTCACGAAAGAATCTCGAACCACTTTCCAGCACGCACGCCCAACCGGCACTTTATGAGCATCAACGTCAGCGATTTTCTGATCCAGCGTCTGAACGCCTGGGGTATAAAACGCATCTTTGGCTACCCCGGCGACGGGATCAACGGCATCATTGGCGCGATTGGACGCGCGGGCGACAAGGTGGACTGGGTTCAGGTTCGGCACGAAGAAATGTCCGCCTTCATGGCGTGCGCCCATTCCAAGTTTACCGGCGAAGTGGGCGTCTGTTTGGCGACCAGCGGACCGGGAGCGATTCATCTGCTCAACGGTCTCTACGACGCTAAAATGGACCACCAGAGCGTGGTCGCCATTGTCGGCCAGCAGGCGCGCATGGCGCTGGGCGGCAACTTTCAACAGGAGGTCGACCTCGTCTCGCTCTTCAAGGATGTCGCCGGCGACTACGTCCAGATGGCAACCGTGCCGCAGCAAATTCGCCATTTGGTGGATCGCGCGGTCCGCATCGCCAAAGCCGAGCGCACCGTCACCTGCATCATCATTCCGAATGATCTACAGGAGGTCGCCTACGAGGAGCCCTCGCGTATCCATGGGGCGCTCTTCAGCGGCGTCGGCATGTGCACGCCACGGGTTATCCCCCAGGACGCGGATCTGCGGCGGGCCGCCGAGGTGCTCAATTCCGGCAAGAAAGTCGCGATGCTGGTTGGAGCCGGCGCGCTCGAAGCGACCGACGAAGTGATGGAGGTCGCGGACATTCTCGGCGCCGGAGTCTCGAAAGCGCTCTTGGGCAAGGCGGTTATTGCCGACGATCTGCCTTACTGCTGCGGCTCGATCGGCTTGCTCGGCACCAAGCCAAGCTGGGACATGATGATGGGCTGCGACACGCTGCTCATGGTCGGCAGCTCATTCCCGTACGCGGAGTTTCTGCCCAAGGAAGGGCAAGCCCGCGGCGTGCAGATCGAGATTGATGGCAAGATGCCGTCCATTCGCTATCCGATGGAAGTGCCGCTCATCGGCGACAGCGTCGAAACTTTGCGCGCTCTCATCCCGCTGCTGACCCGCAAGACGGACCGCTCCTGGCGGGAGACGATCGAGGAGAACATCGTCGAATGGTGGAAGGTGATTGAGGCGCGGGCAAAAAACACGGCAAATCCCATCAATCCGCAGTTGTTATTTTCAGAGCTGTCTCCTCGTCTGCCTGAGCGCTGCATCCTGACCGCCGATAGCGGCAGTGCGGCGAATTGGTTCGCGCGTGACCTCAAAGTGCGCCGCGGAATGATGGCCACGCTCTCAGGCAATCTCGCCACCATGGGACCGGGCGTGCCCTACGCCATTGCGGCCAAGTTCGCCTGGCCGGATCGCGTCAGCATCGCGCTGGTCGGCGATGGAGCGATGCTCATGAACGGCATCAATGAGCTGATTACCATTGCCAGGTATTGGAAGGAGTGGAGCGATCCGCGGCTCATCATCATGGTGCTCGCTAACCACGATCTGAACCAGGTGACGTGGGAGCAGCGCATCATGAATGGCGATCCGAAGTTCAAGCCGAGCCAGGATGTACCGGACTTTCATTTTGCGCGCTACGCGGAGTTGCTCGGGCTGGCCGGCATTCGCGTGGACAAACCAGAGGATGTCGGGCCGGCCTGGGACCAGGCCCTGTCGGCCAGGTGTCCGGTAGTCATCGAAGCGGTGACCGACCCGGAAGTGCCGACGTTACCGCCGCACATCACGTTCGACGAAGCGCTGCATTTCAACGAGTCGATGCTGCATGACTCCGCCCGCGTCGGGATGTTCCGGGGCGCGATGAAGGACATGGTACAGAGTTTTATTCCGCATAGGGACTGATCCCGGGGCGTCCCGCGAGCACCTTCAGGATGAATGCCTCCTTGTCCTACAGGTGCTACTCCCGCCGTTCCGCTTACCAGATGATCAAGCCGGCGCCGGGTTGAGGATCGACCTCCCCGGGCCCGGGAAATCGATTGACCGGGCGGGCGACACCATGCAAGCCTCTGAGGAGCCCCCAGTCCATGATAGTCCCCCCGAAGCATTTGTCCCGCTGGCTACCACCCTTCGTTGCCGTCGCCGCGTCGCTGGTGCTGCTGGTCCTGGGCGGATCCGCGTGGGCCGTCGACCAGCCGGCCGCTTCAGGCGCAACGAAAATCGGCAGCTTCAGCCTGCAGCCGACGCAACGCTACGTGAGAAAAGAGGGCCGGCTACTCCGGGTGATCGACGCCACCCTGACCGTTGATGGCCCGCCCGGTCCGCTAGTTTTTCACGTCCAAGGCCCCGGGGAAGCGGAAGACGTCAAGGCGGATAAGGAGCCTGCTAACGGGTCGGTCGACCAGGAACTGCTCGTGCCGGACAGCCCGGCCACGGCGACGTATCAGGTCACCGCCGCCCTCGGATCCATCAGCAGCAACGCCACCGTCAAAGTGGATCCGTGCCGCAAATGGAAAATCTTCGTCGCGGCCAGCGCGCACACCGATATCGGCTACACCGATCTACAACCGAAGGTCGCCGCGCTGCACAGCGACAACATTGATCGGGCCATGGCGCTGATCAAACAGTACCCCGACTTCCGGTGGGACGTGGAAGCCGCCTGGGAAATGGAGAATTATCTGGCGGACCGTCCGGAGCCCCAGCGGCAGGAGTACTTGCGCTGCCTCGGGGAGGGGAAGATGGGGGTGCAAGCCTGTTACGCCAATATCCTCTCCGGCCTTTTGTCCGATGAAGGAGCCACTCGCTTGACTTGGGCCGCCGCCCGGGCGCATCGCCTTTACGGCGTGCCGTATGATTCGGCGATGACCAGCGATGTCCCCTCGCTGGAAGCGTCGATCCCGACCATCCTGGCTGATTCCGGCATCCGCTATTTCAGCGAAGGCATGAATGCCACCCACTTTTCGCCTGCCTTCCGCAAGCTCAATCCTGCCGTCATCGGCGCGCCTTGTTGGTGGGAAGGCTTGGACGGGAGCCGCGTCATGATGGTCTTCGCTCCCAGCTATTATCAGGCGCGCATCCTAAAAATGGATGCCGACGTGACCCTTTTTCTGTCGTCGTTGGCGGGCGACCTCAAGAAATACGTAGATCGCACGGACTACCCGTATGATGCGATCTTTCTCCACGGCGCATTGGGCGACAACATGGTGTTGGGTCCGGAGCTGGCGACGGTCGGGGCGCAATGGAACCAGCGCTATGCCTACCCGCAGGTGATCTTCTGCAATAACGACGCTTTTTTCCAATACCTCGAATCGCATTACGACGTCAGCAAACTGCCGGTCGTCCGGGGCAGCGGCGGGACGTGCTGGGAGGATGGGGCGGGCTCGTCCGCCCAGGAGACTCGTCTGGATCGGCAGGCTCAGGAGAAGTTAACCGCCGCCGAAAAACTGCTCTCCCTGGCGTCCCGGCTGAATCCCGGGCTGCCATCCGCCACGGACCAAATCAATCAAGCCTGGCGCAATTGCCTGCTTTATGACGAGCACACCTGGGGTGCCCGGGGCAGCATCGCGCACCCGGATGATCCCGGGACGCTCGCGCAGTGGCAGATCAAGGCCCAATACGCCATCGACGCGGACAAAACAGCGTCGGAGTTGCAGCAACGCGGCTTGCAGGCCGTCGTCTCTCTGGTGCGGCACGACGGGCCGGCGCTGGTCGTCGTTAACCCGAGCAGTTGGCCTCGGACGGAGGTGATCCGGGCCGAGCTGCCGGCGGGGCTTGGCGTCGCTGAGGGTGGCGCCAAAGCCTGCCAGGCTGGCGCCGACGCCGGCACGTACCTGCTGGTCAAGGATGTCCCGGCCTGCGGTTATCAAACGATCAAGCTCGCCTCCGGCGCTCCGTCTGCGCCGGTGGTGCAGGAGCCGCCCGCCAACACGCTGGAAAGCCGCTTTTACCGGGTCACTTTCGATCCGGCGACAGGTGGCATCACCAGTGTATTGGATAAGGAGACCGGCCGGGAGTTGGTCGATGCCCAGGCACCTTATCGCCTCAACGAATACCTGTACGTATCGTCCCCGGCCAAGACGGATTTGTATCGTGACAAGCAGCCGCCGGCCCTGCAGGTCAACCCCTCTCAGGCTGCGACCTTCACGCGAAGCAAACTCGGCGAGTTGGGCGAGAGGATGGTCGTGGAAACCTCCGCCCAGCAGACGCCGAAGATCAGCAGCACGGTTACCGTTTGGAACGACGTCAAGCGCGTGGAGATCGAGAACCGCCTGACCAAGACCCAGACGTACGTGCAAGAGGCGGCTTACTTTGCGTTTCCCTTCGCCGCCAAGCAGCCGGTCTTCCGCTATGAAATTCCCGGCGGGTCGGTCCGCCCGGACAAGGACATGATGGCCGGCGCGTGCCAGGCCTGGTTCACCGTGCAGCATTTCGTCGAGCTGGATACGGCGGCGGGAAGTATCACGTGGTCGAGTCCCGACGCGCCCCTGGTCTGTCTGCAAGACATCAACCGCGGCACCTGGCCGTCGCCGTTGGCGCTAACGAACGGCTCAGTGTTCAGCTACATCATGAATAACTACTGGTGGACGAATTATAAGGCGGGGCAGGGTGGGGATTTCGTGTTTCGTTATGCGTTCACCAGCCAGGCGCAGGCCGACCCGGCAGCCTCGACCCGGTTCGGCGCGGAGGCCGCCGGCCCGCTGCTCTCGCTAGCTAGTGGCGCCAATCCTGCCGGCCAATTGACGGCGCCCGCGGCTGGTTTGCTCCAGGTGCAGGAACCCAATATTGTCGCGTTTGGAATACCCGGAGCCGAGGTGGGCCATGGAGTGGTCCTGCATTTGCAGGAAACGTCCGGGCAAGACACGGTGGCACACGTGCGGATCTCCGCCTTGGGCGCCCACCAGGCAGCGCTTTGTAATCTGGTGGAAACCCCGCAGAGCGCACTGGCCATAAGCGATGGCCTCATTTCGGTCCCCATGAAAGCCTGGTCGCTCGGCGCGGTCAAACTGGAGTGAATTGACCGGATGATCAACTAACACCGCCACTGCGTCACTTTCCGTCCCCCTCTAATATTTATCTTATGCCTGCTCATCAACGTAATTCCCTCATCCACCAAATAGCAGTCGGATTAGCCCTGGCGTTGTTCGCGGCCATCGTTCTGGGGGATACAGCAATCGTTCGAGCGAATGTGGCGGGTGGGGGAGATGGGACCGGACCAGATGTCAAGGTTACCGATAAGGATAAATGGATCATCCTCTCCAACGGAATTTGTTCCATTACCATTACAAAAGGAAGTCCGCGGCTCGACGCGCTGGACTATACGTACAACAATAATGGGACGGTTCGCACTTCGCCCACCTTGAAGGGACCAGGCCAATATTACTATGGCGGCTTTAGCATGGGTGGCTTGGACATGGAGCATCACGCCTCGAATTTCCACTACTCCGTGGCGGTCGATCCCGCCAGCAACGGCGGAGCCTATGGCGACGTCATGCTGGTTAGCGAAACCCCTGACTTAGGTGTATTCGAGGCCCACTTCTCGATGCTGCGCGGGTCTCCCGGTTTTTATTCGACGGGCATCCAGACGCACCGGACGCAAGACTTGCCGGTGAACCTGACCGCCTGGGGAGTCGTGACCCGGGTGCCGGAGAATTTCAATTGGCTCAGCGCGGACGCGGCGCGCGATTTCCTGATCGGCACCCCCACCAGCAAAGGGCAGGGTATTCCGAACTCTCCGCACGAGATTTCCGTGGGCCTGAACGGCAGCCGGCAAGGTCAACTCGATGACAAGTTTATTTACGGTCAGGATCACGCCGACCTGAAGGCCTGGGGCTGGAGCAGCGTCGGGCCGAAGGGTTTGAATATTGGCCGCTGGATGATGACCAACATGGACTTCAGCAACGGCGGCCCCATGAAGCGCGATGTCTCCGTCTACCCGTACAGCGAACTCAACAATTCCATCTTGACCGGTGAACTGGGCATGGGAGGGGACGGCAGTTACGCCCAGGGGGAGGTTTGGACGAAGACCTGTGGACCATGGTTCATGTACCTGAACAACGTCCCAGCGTCTATTACCGACCCGGCCAAGGCAGCCCAGGCCCTCTACCAGGACGCCTTGGCGCAAGCCGAAGCGGAAAAACGGGCCTGGCCGTACAAATGGTTTATCAACGCGAAGTATCCGCAAGCCTCCGGACGCGGCACGGTGCAAGGCAAGCTCAGCATTCAGGATAGCGGCAATCCTCATGCCTCGAACGCCGGCATTTGGGTCGGACTGGAAGAACAGCCGTTGACGACCCATGCGGATAGCTACGATTTTCAGAAATGGTCCAAGCCTTACCAATATTGGACCCAAACGGATGCAGCAGGCAATTTCACCCTGGCTAGCGTTGTCCCAGGAGACAATTACACGCTCTGGGCTTACGGACCGGGAGCGGCAGGCACGTTTCTATCGCAAAACCAGCGGGATCATAACCCACCCCTGGAGTACAACCTCCCGGCCCATCCTTTCGCTGTGAAGGTCTCCGCCGGGTCCGTCAATCAGTTGGGCACGGTTGCCTGGACGCCGCTGCGGGTGGGTTCGACCGTCTTTGAGCTCGGCTATCCCAATCGCAAAGCCGATAAGTACCGGCACGGAGATGATTACCCCTTTCCAAACGATCAACCAAAGCTGGGCTATCCCACCCCGATTTGGGGTCCGCAAATGGAATTCGGCTTCGATTTTCCGGATGGCCTCGTCTATACGGTCGGCAAGAACCGCTGGTCCACCGATTGGAACTATATCCTGACTTCCCTGCCTGATACCCATGGGGATTACCAGCCTAGCCAAGGTAAAATAGTTTTCGATCTCGCGGCTGCTCCGGCCGCCGGTGCCGCCGCCTCTTTGTATCTCGCCGCGGCCGGGTACGATGGGGACAGGCGCTTCACCCAAAACCAGATCAGCATCAGCGTTAACGATAAGAATCTTGGCGATGTCGCGGGGGCCAAGGGGGCGCCGGATGAGCTGACCCCTACTGGCTATTTTCCAGCCTATGGCGACGACAGCAGTATTCATTGCGGCGTCCACGGGCCCTTTTCGGACGAGCGGCTTTATTTCCCGGCCAATCTCCTGCACGCCGGTCAGAACACCATTACGATCAACGTGAATGGCCGAGGCTTGACCGATTTCTTGATGGTCGATTATCTGCGCTTGGAGCTTTCGGATTACATTCCGCCGGCTCCCTCCAAGGTGACGGTTTTTGCGGGCAACAACTCCGTTTTGGTGACCTGGCCCGTGGTTCCAGGCGCCACCAGCTACGATATCTTGCGTTCCACCACCGCTGCCTCCGGGTTTGCGCCCGTGGTCTCGGGGCTGACGGGCACGGTCTGCGGGAGCGACGCGCTCAACATGACTTACACCGACGCCACGGCGAAGAATAGCACGTCCTATTATTACCGGATCGTTTCCCAGAATCCGAAGGGACAAAGCCCGCCTTCTCCGGCCAGTGCGGCCGCGGCTCCTGTTGCCACCCTCGCGGCCGTCGCTCCAGCCCCGCCTGCTGGAGTACAGATCAGCAGCTCCGGCCATCACAGCGTGGCGCTAAATTGGACCGGAACAAACGGTGCCAGTTACTATCAAGTCTACCGAAGCACATTGCATGGCAATGGAGTGGGCGCTTTTTATCCCTTGAGCACCATCATGCTCAATGACCAGGTCAATGGAACGAGTTTTGTCGATACCACGCCCACCGATGGCAGCCGGTATCGTTATTATGTCAAGGCCGTGGCCCCGGCCGGTGTCAGCGCCCCTTCCGGGGCGGTGGATGCCTTGCCACTGCCGCATCCACCGGCCGCGCGGCCCGAGTCCTTGGCCGGAACCTGGACAAAGACCCGGCAAGGGCTTGCGATTACGCTGAAATGGTCGCCTGTCCCGGGAGCGACGGGTTATGTCATTTATCGCTCGAACCAGGCCGGGCCGTTCAAGTGGCCGGACAACTTTGCCATCACCCTCTTAGAATCCACCTGGACCGATGCGAACAAAGCCAAGAAGGCCACCGAGAAAAAGGGCGACGATCATATCGACGCGTCGAAGGATTATTACTACCTGGTGACCGCTATCAACGCGGGTGGGATTTCTCCTCCGTCGATGGTCCACGTTCCCCCGCAGGGGCATGCGGCGAGTCAATAGCAAGTGGGGCGGCCGCCGCGCGGCTGCTATGGCAAGCTCGGCCGGGGAGCGCTGGGCTGCGTTTGCACGGCACCCATGGCCTGGTTGATGCCATCGGCAGTGGCTGTTAATTGGATCTCTCCGGGCTCGCCCGTCGACTGCACAATGACCTGGGCCAGGCCGTTGAAGACGCTGCGCGACCAGGAGCCAGGCACCGGCTGGCCGATCACCTCCAGATTCACCCTGGGATCGAGGCCACCTTGCGCGGACTCCTTCGCTAACCCCACAGCGACCACGTTCTCTCCCGCGTGCAGGAACTTCTTGACCTGAACCGGCGGTTGCGGGCCCCAGGTTGTGAAGCCATCGGCCCGCTGACCATTGACGTAGACCGTGCCGACATCGCCCAGGTTGGAGAAGCGGATCTGCAAGCCGGGTTTGGCGAGATCTTCCGGGGTCACATTGAAGCGCGCCCGGAAAAACACGTGCGCTCCCGGCTGGACGTCCTCCGTACCAACGTGCCAGGCCGCGTCGTCGAATTTGGCGTCCGCTTCCGGCGGGTTAACGCCCTTTTTAGGTAGTTCGGACTCGTGCCAACGCCAGCCGGCGATCGGCTCAAGCCGCACCGGCGGCTGCGTCAAAGCGGTATCCGGTTCGTGGCAACTGGGATCGCCATTACCCACGCCGATAATCTTGCCGGGTCCGTTCAGGGCAAAGTGCACCAGGTTGGAAGCGGTCGGGACGACCCGGCCCTGAGCGTCCTTTACCGAGACGGTGAACAGGCTTAGATCCTCGCCGTCCGCCTTGATGGCGGACCGGTCCGGCTGCAGCCCGATGGCCGCGGGCTCGCCGGTCGTTGCCACCTCGGTCGTGACGACGGCGTTGTGCTCGTTGTAACCCTTGGCGCTCAGCGTGCCGGCGGCGTACTTCACCTGCCAGGAGAGGTGGCCGTTCGGCGGCATAGGTTGCCGGCCGAGAGTCTGCCCGTTGAGGAATAATTCGACCTCCTGGCAATTGCTGAACGCATCTACCTCTATCTCCTGGCCTTCCTGGCCGGCCCAGTTCCAATGCGGTAACAGGTGAACCATCGGCTTCGTGGTCCAGCACGACTGAAAGTAGTAGGCGTCGTCCTTGGGAAAGCCGCAGGTATCCAGCAGCCCGAAATGAGAACTGATGCAAGGCCAGCGGTAGGGCGACGGTTCGCCGCGATAATCGAACCCGGTCCAAATGAACGCGCCGCTCAGCCAGGGGCGAGCCGCGAAGATCTGCCACCACTTTTCGATCGCCAATTGCCGGGCGCTTACGTAACCGCGCCGCGCGTCGGTCTGATAAATACCTCGAGTCGCCCGGTTGCTGCCATCCTCGGTGCCAACGTTGGGTTGTGCCGGATGCTCCTTGTGATAGTTGTCCATGGCCTCGCCGGCGTTGTAGTTCCAGCCGCGCACTTCCAAGGCGCCCGGCAGGCCGGTGTAGACATCGCCGGTGCTTTCGGCCGCGGTGACCGGCCGCGTCGGATCGAGGCTTTTGACCAGGGCCTGCATGGTGGCGCCCACCTTGGCGCTGACCGGTTGAGTCTGGGTCGATTCTTCGTTGCAAATACTCCAGATACACACGCTGGGATGGTTGCGGTCCCGCCTGATCTCCGTCTCCCAGAGTTGCAGGTTGTTTTCATCGCTGCCTAACAGCCTGTTCTCGTCCATGACGATCATACCGAGATGATCGCAGGCGGTAAGTAATTCCGGGGTGGGCGGGTTATGTGAAGTGCGATAAGCGTTGCAGCCAAACTCCTTGAGCTGCTTGATGCGGAAGTCTTGCAACGCATCCGGCAGCGCCGCTCCGACACCGGCATGGTCCTGATGATTACAGGTGCCATAGAGTTCATAATGCTTGCCGTTCAATAAGAACCCTTTGTCCCGGTCGAAAGCGACCGTGCGGATGCCGAACTCCGTTTCCTGGTGGTCAGTCACGACGCCGCCGACTTCCACGGTCGTGACCAGACGATAAAGCCGCGGGGATTCGGGCGACCAGAGTTCATAAGTGCCCAACGTACAATGCAGGCCGTCTGCATCCGTCGAGAACTCCTTTTGGGCACCGGCGCGCAGCTTGACCACATCGGTTAACTCTCGCACCGTGCTGCCATCCGGGGCATGGAAAGCGTAGGTAACCTTGGCTTGCACGGGCGCATCCTGGTGGTTGATCAGGCGGACTTGCGCGTGCAGGGCGACATCCCCGTCCGGGACGTTGTCCTGAAAGCTCGAAGAGACAAAGATGCCGTCGGGAGCGATGGCAACAGGCGCTGTCTTGTCCAGCCAAACATGCCGGTAGAGGCCCGCGCCCTCGTAAAACCAGCCTTCAAACCGCGAGGCGTTCACTTTGACCGAGATGATGTTCTTGTCGCCGAATTTGGCGACGTCGGTGATGTCCGCGCGGAAGGGGTAATAACCGCTTTCGAAGTGCTTCACCAGCCATCCATTGACCCACACCGTGGTGTCCCGAAAGGAGCCATCGAACTGCAGCCAGATGCGCTTGTTGGCGTCGGCGGCGGGTAATTCAAATGTCCGGCGGTACCAACCCACGCTGGTCGCAGTGAACTTGGGGCCCACCGGCTTGAAACCATGGTTAACGTCGGCGGCAGGATCGAAGGGCAATTCGATGGCCCAGTCGTGCGGCAGTTGCACGGTGCGCCAGGCGGCGTCATCAAAGTTGCGGGAAGCAGGCCCATCCGCGACGCCGGCTTTGTCCAGCCTCAAGACGTCGGGCCAGTCATCGCCCAGATGGAATTTCCAATTGGGATCGAGTGACAGATGCTCGCGTGGCGAGTCGGCCGACAGAAGCGGCCAGGCGGTGGAGAGGCAACAGGCGACAATCAGCCAACGGAGGAGGTTTTTCATGGGGCGGGGGGGACTGAGCTAAGGAGACGGCGAGGGGTATGGTCCGCACGAAAGCGCAGGCGTGTCGAGGGCAAAAGCCTCTTCGCAACACCGCGGCCGCGCTTCGGCAGACCTGCCTTAGCCGGCAGGATTGCAGTTAATCATCCAGGGAATGCCGAACTGATCGATCAGCATGCCAAAACGCGGCGCCCAAAACGTCTCCGCGAGCGGCATGGTGACTTCACCGTTCACCGCCAACGCTTCGAAAACACGTTCCGCCTCAGCCGGGCTGTCGACCGCCAGGGCAACGTGAAACCCGGCGGGCTTCTCATAGTGCTCCGGCTGCAGGTCGCAGGCCATAAACAAGTCGTCACCGAGCTTGAAGGTGCCATGCATTATTTTGTCCCGCCACTCGGCGGATGTTTCCGCCGCCATGGGTGAAGCGCCGTAGGTGAAGAGATCGACGGTGGTGCCGCCCAGACAATGTTCGTAGAACTTGAACGCTGTTGCACAACGGCCGTCGTAGCGGAGATAGGGCTGTAATTTTATTCCGTGTTTACGAGTGGGTGACGAGATGACTTGGAACCTGGATTCTGAGCAGGAAAACGGAGACCGGGAAAGCCAATTTCAAGGCCGCAAGAGCGTGAGCAAGCGCGGGCCGAAGATGAGCAGACCGGCAACGGCGGCGGCGATGCTCGTGAGGAGAACGCCGGCGGCCGCGATGTCCTTGGCACGGCCGATGAGCGGGTCGTGCCGCGGCGCCACGGCATCGGCCAGCGCTTCGATCGCGGTGTTGAAGGCCTCCGCGGCCAGGACCGCGCCGATCGCGAAGACTACCAGGCACCACTCCAGGCGCGTAATCGCGAGCCACCAGCCGGCGGCAGCGGCGAGCGTCGCGGCGGCCAGATGAATCCAGGCGTTGTGTTCGCGGAGCAGGAGCGCGGCCAGGCCGCGAAAGGCGTAGACGAAGCTTCCGGCCCGGGCGCGCCACGTGAACGGCTCCTTGGCGCCGAACGGGCGGGGCGAGGGGCTTTCGTCGCGGATCATGGTTTGAGCCGGAGCTTCATCGCACGGACAGAGCGGCTTGCCAAGCGACGGACCCATGCGCTTGCCACCGCGCCAGCCGGCTCATCGCGCCACCAGTTGGATAATGGCACGGGCCGCAAAGTACAGCATCAGGAGACTCGTCGCGCCGGAAGTAATGATCTCCCAGGCTGGCGTAGCGAAGCGCGCGCCGAGGCGTAGAGAAGTGCAAAGGACCGCGCCCCAGGTGGCGGCGCCGGCCACGACGGCGCCGGCCAGCAGCAACGAGCTGCCCAGGTCACGCGCCGCCGTGTTCGTTTGCGAGCCGATGACCGCCAGCCAGAACGCGATGTTCCACGGACTGCTCAGCGCCATGCCCAAGCCCAGGAAATAGCCGCCGCGAGCGGAATCGAAGCTCGAAGGCGACACGGCGCGAACCTGGTTGCGCGGTGTGCGGCTGGCGCGCCACGCCGCCCGCGCGAAAACCCACGCGAGCACGAACAAAAGCACGATGCTGACTGCGCCCAGCGCCAGCCGCACACCCGGCAGCCCGAGCAGGGCGCCCGCGCCCAGCGCCACCGCCAATGCCCAAAGGAAATCCCCGGAGCAGGCCCCCAGCCCAACCGCCCACGCCCGCAGGAAACCGCAGTTGAGTCCGCGGCGGATCATCTCGGCGTTGATTGGCCCGGGCGGCCAGGCCACCGACCAGCCAAGTAAAAAGCCTTTTAGTAAGAGCGGGGCGGCAAACATGCGGCCGCAGACCATGCCTTCGCATCGATCCCGGTGCAATCCGCGCCGCTGTTGCGCCACATTTCTTGGGAACCTCGGACGCCGATGACTCCAGACAAGCTCGCGAGCGCGCTAAACTCTTTTTTACGACCGGCTTGTCAAGCCTGCGGCGAGCACGTATACCTCCACCGGCAGATTAGGCGGCTGCCGGTCGCTGGGAGGGCATCTTTGTTGCGTTATCATGAATGAATCCATGCTGGAGGCGGCGCGGCGGACGCCGTCGCTGTACAATCCGGACTTTGAACACGACGCCTGTGGCGTTGGTTTCATCGCGAACGTCAGTGGCGAACGCTCGAACCGCGTTTTGCGCTACGGCTTGCAATCGATCTGCAACCTGGGACATCGCGGCGCCCTCGATGCCGATGCCAAAACCGGCGACGGCGCGGGCTTGTTGACGCAGTTGCCCTACAAGATTCTCCGCAACGAGGTCAGCCGGTGCGGCCATCATCTTTTTCAGGACGAGGACCTGGGTGTCGGGTTCGTCTTCCTGCCGCATGACAACGCTTACGCGCAGGCGCGCGCCAAGGCGATCACCGAGGAGGTGCTGGAATCGCGTGGATTGTTCCTCTTCGGCTGGCGGGACGTGCCGACGAATATCAACGTGTTGGGCGAGAAGGCGCAGCTCACGATGCCGCGCATCGAGCAGGTGCTGGTGGGCAAGCCCTGGGGCTTGAGCACGGACGAGTACGAGCGCCGGCTGTTCCTGGCCCGCAATGAGATCGAAAAGCGCGCCGCGGCGGACAAGATCCTTAATTTCTACATTTCGTCGCTTTCCAGCCGCGTCATCATTTACAAGGGCCTGCTGGTTTCGGCTTCGCTGGAGAAGTTTTACCGGGATCTCTCGAGCCCCGACTACGAGACCGCGCTCTGTATTTTCCATCAGCGCTACAGCACCAATACGTTCCCGACCTGGCCGCTTGGCCAGCCCTTCCGCATGCTGGGGCATAACGGGGAAATCAACACCGTACGGGGCAACCGCAACTGGATGCACGCGCGGGAGGCCGAGTTGCAGGCGGATTTCTGGGGCAAGGACATCGATTTGCTCAAGCCGATCATCCAGCCGGGCGGGTCGGATTCCGCCAGCCTCGATAATGCGCTTGAAACGCTGGTCATGAGCGGGCGCAGTATCCTGCACGCCATGACGATGCTGGTGCCCTCCGCCTGGCGCGGCAACCAGGGGGTATCGCCGGAACTGGCGGCATTCTACGAATACCACAGCTATATCAACGAGCCTTGGGATGGCCCCGCCGCGCTTGTTTTCAGCGACGGCGTGACAGTCGGCGCCTGCCTGGACCGCAACGGTCTGCGGCCCGCTCGCTACAAGCTGACCGAGGATGGCATCCTGAGTCTCGGGTCGGAAGTCGGCGTGGTGGATTTCGATGACGCGAAGGTCATCGAAAAAGGCCGGCTCGGGCCGGGCGAAATGATCGCGGTGGATACGGCCACGGGCAAGCTGTTGCGGGACCGCGAGATCAAGGAAGAGCTCGCTAACAGCCGCCCTTACCGCCAGTGGGTCGAGGAAAATACGTTGCGGCTGTCCAAAATGGTCTCGCGCGATGCCATTCCAGAACCGGCTGCGGAACTTGATATTTTGGATCTAACCGGACGCCAGATCGCCTTTGGCTACACCAGCGAGGAACTGGACGTCATCCTCAAGCCCATGCTCAAGGACGGCGCCGAGCCCTTCGGCTCCATGGGCGATGACACGGCTCTGGCGGTGCTCTCGCTGCAGCCGCGCCTGCTCTACACGTACTTTTGCCAGTTGTTCGCTCAGGTCACGAATCCGCCCATCGATCCCCTGCGGGAGAAGTTGGTCATGTCGTTGCACACGGCGATGGGCTGGCGGCGCAACTTGCTGGCGGAATCGCCCGAGCATGCGCAGCAGCTTTCAGCCGAATCGCCCATCCTGATGGAGCACGAATTGGCCGCCTTGCGGGCATCCGAGCACCCGCTGGCCAAGACCGGCACGGTGAGCGTGCTCTGGCCGCTGGCTGACGGCGCGGACGGCTTGGAACCGGCCATCGCGCGCATCTGCGCCGAGGCGGAACGGGTCGTGGACGAGGGCTGCCGGCTGGTGGTGCTCAGCGACCGTGGCGTGGATCACGCGGAGGTGCCGGTGCCCATGCTGCTGGCCGCGAGCGCAGTGCATCATCACCTGACGCGGGTCGGCAAGCGGATGCGCGCCAGCCTCATCTGCGAAACGGGCGAAGCGCGCGACGTCCATCAGATGGCGTGTCTCCTCGGTTATGGCGTAAGCGCCATTGTGCCCTACCTGGGTTATGAGACTTGCCGGGAGATTCTCGAGAAGATGCCGGCGGAAAGCCGGCCCGGGTACGTGCAGGCGCTCAAGAGCTATCGCTCGGCGCTGGAAGCGGGCGTCTTGAAGATCATGTCGAAGATGGGGGTGTCCGTGCTCGCGAGTTACCGGGGAGCGCAGATGTTCGAGGCCATCGGCCTCAGCTCCAAGCTGGTCGAGCAATGCTTTACTGGCACGTCGACCCAGATTGAAGGGATCGGCTTCCGCGAGATTGCGCGGGAGAGCTTGCGGCGGCACGAGCTGGCTTACAGTCAGGCTGCCGCAGCGGCGCCGGCCTTGCAGAATCCGGGTTTTTACCGGTTCCGGCCGAACGGCGAAGCGCATGCGGTGACGCCGCCGATGATCAAGAATTTCCATACGTTCGTGCAGACGAACAAGCCGGAAGACTACAAGAAATACGTGGCCTCCGCGCTCAGCGCCCATCCGATTGCCCTGCGCGATCTGCTCGAGCTAGTGCCGCCGCTGTCCGGGCCGATCCCTTTGGAGGAAGTCGAGCCCATTGAGGAAATCCGCCGCCGGTTTACCACCGCGGGCATGTCCCTCGGCGCGCTGAGCCCGGAGATGCACGAGTGCCTGGCTATCGCCATGAACCGCATAGGCGGCAAATCGAACAGCGGGGAGGGCGGCGAGGATCCGGCGCGTTTTCACCGGCGACCGAACGGCGACCTGGCCAACAGCGCGATCAAGCAGATCGCCAGCGGCCGTTTCGGCGTCAACGCCACCTATCTCGCGAGCGCCAAGGAAATCGAGATCAAGATGGCGCAAGGCGCCAAGCCCGGCGAAGGCGGCCAATTGCCGGGGCACAAGGTCAGCATTTACATCGCCCGGCTGCGCAAGGCGACGCCCGGCGTTTCGCTGATCTCGCCACCGCCGCACCACGATATTTATTCCATCGAGGATCTGGCGCAGTTGATCTTCGATTTGAAACAGGTCAATCCGCGCGCACGGGTGTGCGTCAAGCTGGTGGCGGAGGCTGGCGTCGGCACGATCGCGGCGGGCGTGGCCAAGGCCCACGCGGACATTATCCTCGTCAGCGGACATGAAGGCGGCACGGGCGCGGCGGCGTTTTCGTCGATCAAAAACGCGGGCAGCGCCTGGGAGCTCGGGATCGCGGAGGTCCACCAGGTCTTGATGCTCAACGGACTGCGCAACCGCGTGACGCTGCGCACGGACGGCGGCATGCGCAGCGGCATCGACATCATCTACGCGGCGCTCCTGGGCGCGGAGGAGTTCAACTTCGGGACGGCAGCGCTCATCGCCAGCGGCTGTGTCTACGTGCGCCAATGCCATCTGAACACCTGCCCGGTGGGCGTGGCCACGATGGACGAGAAGTTGCGCGGCAAGTTCAAGGGCAAGCCCGAAAACATCGTCAACTTCTTCAACGGAGTGGCGGGCGAAGTGCGCGAGATCATGGCGAGCCTCGGCGCGCGCACCATGAACGAATTGATCGGCCAGGTAGGGTTGCTGCGCCAACGGCGGGCGACCGATCATCCGAAGGCGAATACGCTCAACCTCCACCGGTTGCTCACCGACGTGAGCAAGGACGATCCCACCGCGCCGCGCTTTCACACGCGTGACCGCAACGACGGCTTCATGGACCGGCCGCTCGATGACGTGATTCTGCAGGATGCCAACGAGGCCATCAACCTCGGGAACAAGCTTTCGCTGAGTTATAAGGTGCGCAACACGAACCGCGCGGTGGGCACCAAGGTCAGCGGCGAGATCGCTTATCAGCACGGCGAAGCGGGGTTGCCGGACGGACTGCTGGAAATCAATTTGTCGGGCACGGCGGGCCAGAGTCTGGCGGCGTTCCTGAGTCCGGGCGTCAACATCATCTTGACCGGCGAAGCGAACGATTACGTCGCCAAGTCGATGAGCGGCGGCTTGGTAGTGCTCAAGCCGCGCGCCGAGGTCGGCTTCGTGGTGCATGAGGCGATGATCGCCGGCAATACCTGCCTTTACGGCGCGACGGGCGGCCACTTCTTCGCCGCCGGGCGGGTGGGGGAGCGCTTTGCCGTGCGCAATTCGGGGGCGATTGCCGTCGTCGAAGGCCTGGGCGACCACGGTTGCGAATACATGACGAACGGGACGGTGGTCGTGCTGGGCCGCACCGGCCGGAACTTCGGTGCGGGGATGACGGGGGGAGTCGCCTATGTGCTCGATCTGGAGGACAACTTTGGCACGATGTTCAATCCGCAACTCGTCCGGATCGATCGCCTGCGCGGCGCGGACGATGAAGCGACGCAGACGCTCAAGAGCTTGATCTACCGGCACCTGGAAACCACAGAAAGCGCTCGTGCCCGGGAAATCCTGGGTGATTGGTCTCGGTTTGAGGAGAAGTTCTGGCAAGTGAGCCCGTTGCCACCGGTGGGAGTCAAGCCGACGGTGACCCTAGCGGCGGCGGAACAGACCACGACGCTGGCGCCGGAGCTCGAAGTAGCGGCGAAGCCGTGAGCTAAACCAAGGTCCGTACGCTTCGATAGGTTGTTCATGCGGCGGGGTTGGGGAGAATGGGAGTTCTCACTCCACCAACTCCGCGGAATGCGGAAATCTTCGCCCGCCTGCAAGCAGGTTTTGGCTTAGACTATCCTCCCTGACGGCATCCCGACATGAAATACAGCACCCTCGGCCGAACCGGCCTCCTCGTCTCCGAGCTTTGCCTCGGCACCATGACCTTCTCCACGGCCGAGGACCGCTGGAAGCCCATCGCGGGCGTCGAGCAGCCGCTGGCGGACGAACTACTGAAAACCTCTTTTGACGCGGGCATTAACTTTGTCGACACCGCCGATGTCTACACGGATGGCCGGTCCGAAAAGACGCTCGCCCAAGCCATTCGCAACGTCGGGATCGCGCGCAAGGACATCGTCATCGCCACCAAAGTCCACAGCCGCATGGGGCCTGGCCCGAATGACGTCGGCGCCTCCCGCGGCCACATCATGGATGCGGTGGAAGCCTCGCTCAAGCGCCTTGAGACCGACTATATCGACCTCTATCAAATCCACGCCTCGGATACCGTCACGCCGTTGGAAGAGACGCTGCGGGCGCTCGATACGCTAGTCACGCAAGGCAAGGTGCGTTACATTGGTTGCTCGAATTGGTTTGGCTGGCAACTCATGAAGGCTTTGGGCATCTCCGAGCACAAGAACCTGGCCAAAATGGATACTCTCCAGGCGTATTACTCGATCGCGGGACGCGACCTGGAGCGCGAGATCACGCCGTTGCTGAAAGATCAGGGCACCGGCCTGCTAGTCTGGAGTCCGCTGGCGGGTGGCTTGCTCTCCGGGAAGTTTTCGCGCGAAAACCAGAAGCCGGAAGACTCCCGCCGTTCTTCCTTTGACTTCCCGATCGTCGACAAGGAACGGACGTGGCGCATTCTCGACGTCCTGCGCCCGATCGCGGCCTCGCACGACGCTTCAGTGGCGACCGTCGCGTTGGCTTGGGTGCTTACGCGGCCCTTTGTGACGTCAGTCATCCTTGGAGCCAAGCGCCTGGATCAGCTACAGCAAAACTTGGCCGCCGTCGCTCTCCAACTCACGGCCGAAGAGGTGAAACAACTCGACGAAGTGAGCGCTTTACCCCCCGAATATCCCGGCTGGATGATCCCCTTCCAAAACGCGGATCGCCTGGCCAACGTTCCCCGCTTTTGAGTGGAGCGCTTGCGGAATAGTGCTAAGCCGTTAGGTGCCAAGGCGGGGACTTGAACCCCGACTCCTTGCGGAACCAGATCCTAAGTCTGGCGCGTCTGCCAATTTCGCCACCTTGGCTCTTAACTGTAACGGGCTCGACGAAGAGTCACCGCCAAAGCTTCCTGCCCGACTCCGCCCGCCGCAAGCGCTAAATCATAGTTGGCAGAAGGTCAAAGCTCCACCTTGTCGCCGCCGATCTCCACGGCGATCACCGTGGCGATCACGTTCGGCGCGTAATGCGGCGTTTGTACGACCCGGTCGGCGTTGACGGAAAGTTCCGTCTGCGGATCGCTCAGGAAATACGCCTTCTTGATCTCGTTCTTGAACGCCGGCAGCTTAAAGCCGCCGCTCGGCCAGTGGAACACGGTGAAGTAAAGCTTCCCCGGCTTCGCCGTGCAGCGCCAGTCGAGAAACGGCAGTTCAACCGGCTTGCCGTGCGCGTCCTGCAGCTTGCGGCCGAAGCCGGAAAATCCTTCGCCGAAGGGCGACAAACTCGCGCCGTACACGGCCTCGCCGTTGACCTTGAGCCAACGGCCCACCGTCAGCAGGTTCTGCTCGGCTACCACCGGGATAACGCCCAGCGCCGTCGGACCCACGTCGAGCAGGTAGTTGCCGCCCTTGCTCGCCACGTCGAGCAGAGTGGCCACCACCTGGCTGGGCGCTTTGTAGTCACTGTCATTCTGGTCGAAGCCCCAGTTGTGGTTCAACTCGCCGGGCGTTTCCCAGTCGCTGCCCACGTTGGCGGCGGGAATGCCGTTATCGCCCATCGTCGCGTAGTCGCCCGGCACACCCAGCCGCCCGTCGATCAAACAGGCAGGCTGCGCCGCCCGCACGACATCCGCGATGCGCTGGCCGCGGGTCGGCGTGATCATGGCGGGCGTATCGAAAAACAACTCGCACACCGGGCCGTAGCCGGTGAGCAGTTCCTTGACCTGCGGCTCGACCTTCGTCTGGAGATAATTGTCCCACGCGCCGCTCTTGTCCTTGGCATCGTCCCGACCGAAATCCCAGCTGTTGCCCTCGCCGCCCGGCTCATGCCAGTCGACCGACTGCGAGTAGTAGAAGCCGAGCTTGAGGCCGTGCTTCGCGCAGGCGGCGGCAAGTTCCTGGCACGGGTCGCGATGAAAGGGCGTCGCGTCGTAGATGTTGTAAGGCGACGCCGCCGAATGATACATGGCGAAGCCGTCGCCGTGTTTGGCCGTGATGACGATGTATTTCATGCCCGCGTCCTGCGCCATTTGCACCCAGCGTTCGGCGTCGAACTGGACAGGGTTAAACTCCTTGGCCAAGCCCTCGTATTCCTTTACCGGGATCTTCGCATGGGCCATGATCCACTCGCTGCTGGGACGAATGGCCTGGCCCTTCCACACGCCCGCGGGAATGGCATAAAGACCCCAGTGGATGAACAGGCCGTATTTCGCCTGGCGGAACCAAGCCATCCGTTTGTCCTGCTCAGGCGAGGACTGGACTTTGTTATCCAGCGTCGGCATGACCTCCGGCATCGTTTGCGCCGCGCCCGGGCGAGCGGGAAGGCCAACTAAGGCAAGCGCGAGAAGCGCGGAAACGAATCGGGGGGGGAGGGGAGTAATTGTTTTCACCAGTTGGTCCCGATTTTAGCTTGGCGGCGCCGGTCCGTCCCGCTCTATTTTTTGGAGGGTCGTCTTTTTGGAAGTTAAGCGCGAAAAGTTCGACTGGTTCATGGCTGCCCAAGAATAATCTTGCAGACCAGCACGGTGACACGCAGCAAAGCTTTAGTTTGTCACCGCCTAAACGGCTGTTGACGCCGCGATTACCAACCCCAAAGCGTGCTTCAATGTCGCACTACAAAGTTGATGCTACGCCAATCGGACCAGATTAGCGGCGCACGGCTGAGGAGTCGTTAGGATACCTCTCCTCAAATTTGCTGATGGCTGCCAAGCTCTCGGGTCGAAACGTCAAGTCAGGGTACTTTGCGTGCATGTCACGCGCCGTGAAAAGAAGATCACAGTGCTCCGGGTCCTGTAGGCCGGAAAAGATAAAAAGCGGAGAGGGCAAACCCAAAGGCTTGGGGATGTGCAGAGAGCCTACTTCAGCGTCTAGAAGCTTGGCCTCAAGCGCGATGGCTTCGGCAGTCTGGCCTGTTTTCAGCATATCGAGACGTGCACGGCTGAAGTGGCTTTCAGTATGAGAATAATTAATCAAGTAAGCGGCGCGACACATGCCGCCGTAGAAGCTGGCTGCTGAGACGACGCACAGGGCTGCGATCCAGAGCAAAGTAGTTTTCATATTTGGTATCGGTGGAACAGGATAAACAACGAGAAATGCTCACGCAAGTGGCCTAACGGACCCAAGCTCAGCGACAGAGGCTGGCGGAGTCAAGCGTCGAACTCGGAACCGCCCCCACCGCCAGCCTCTGTTCGCTGTTAGGCCTTCGGCAGAGGTGCGGGATCATCGTAGACACCCAAGTGTATTGAGTGACTATCTCAAGCGGTTTGGAAGCTTCGATGGTTAAACAAAATCCCTCAGTCTCCGGGTGTAGGATGGACGCGGAAAAACCGTGCGCCGTGGAACGGAACCTCCGGCGCAAACTCGCCGGTCACGGGATCGAGGTCTTTTTTCATCCACAGGTCACGCACTTTGGCCGAGCCGTTGATGCCCAGGTCGGCGAGCCTGACATGGACGGGCGCGGTCGCGCCGGGCGGCAGCTCTTTCGCGGCGTTGCGGGTGTTGAAGACGGCGAGGTATTTGTCCGCGCTGCCGGGCGCGTCGGCGATCCAGGCAATGAGACCGTCGTCGGTGCGGAAGAGTTGGCGGTTGTTGGCGCTGCCCTGATCGACGGCGAGGACCTCGTCGTTGGTGAGTAGGGAGAGCGTAAAGTCATCCGTTTTGGTCAGGTCGCCGCCGTGCATGAGCGGCGAGCGGGCGATGCTCCAGAGGGTCATCAGCGTGATCTGCTCGTCGGGCGTGAACTGCGTTTTTTGGGTGAACTTCACGATGCCCAGCGGCAGCATGTCGGCGTCGGGCCAGGCGCCGGGGAGGCGGTAAGGCGTCCAGTCGTGCAGCCGCTTGAACTGCGCTTGCAGGGCCTTCCAACTGTCCCAGAAGTCGTTGCTAATGCGCCACATGTTGGCGTTTTGGCTGACGTTGGGACCGGCGGAGAGCGGCGTGTCGCCCGGCGAGGTGCTGAAGACGATGGGGCGACCGGTCTTGTCGATGGCCTGGCGGATGGCCTCGACCTCGGCCTGATGATACGGGGCGCTCAGGTCGTCCACCTTGATGAAGTCCACGCCCCATGCGGCGACCTGTTCCAGCAGCGAATCATAGTAGGCCTGCGCGCCGGGTTTGCTCATGTCCACGCCGTCCATGTCGGAATTCCACGGGCAGAGGTGGGCGGTGTCGGCGATGTCGGCGGCGTGGACGGTCGAACCTTTGATGGGCGTGTTCTGCCGCACGGCCTGGCGCGCGATGCCGCGCAGCATGTGGATGCCGAATTTGAGCCCCTTGGAATGCACGTAATCGGCGAGCGGCTTGAACCCATCGCCCCCGGCCGCGGAGGGGAATCTCTCCGGCGCGGGGACGAGACGGCCGAACTCGTCCATCGCCAGCTTGGCATCCTTTTCGTAGTCGTGGCCCTTCGCGGTAGGCTGATACCACTGGATGTCCACCACGACGTATTGCCAACCGTGCCCCTTGAGCTTTTCGGCCATGAAGTCGGTTTGCGCCTTGGTCTGCGCCTCGGTGATGGTGGTGCCGAAACAATCCCAACTGTTCCAGCCCATCGGCGGCGTGGGTGCCCAAGCATGGTAGTCCGCCGCCGGGGCAGCGTCAGCCACCAGCGAGGCGAGGAGGAGGAGGCACAGGACGGCAACGTGGACGACAGGGGAGGTTTTCATCAGGGCCGGAGGATCTTTACGCAGTGAGAGGCGCTTTGAAAATCAGATTTGCGGTGAGCGACGAGACCCTGCGCTTGCTTTGGTGGCAGGCGGTATTTTGATCGCGCGGCGCGACACGTTTTTAAGGAGTAGATTGGTGAGTCTATTGTGGCCTAACGCCTCCAAGCTCAGCGACGGCTGCTGGCGGAGTCAAACGCAGGGTACAGAAAAGACGTGACCGCCAGTGGCCGTTCGCTGGAGAGCGTAGTTAGGCGGATTATTGAGACGAACTCTACCACTGTAGTGCGCGGGTTGCCAGCCGTAGAGCTTGCCTTTATAAAACGACACGACGTGGAATGCAAAGCAAGCCCGACCGCCAGCCTCTGTTTGCTGGAGCACGTGGTTAGGCCTCACGGCTTGGCGGTAGATGGCGTTGGGATTGATGCGAGAAGTTCTTTTACCACAAAGACCGGATCACTCTCTCCACCATCTTGTCCGACAAAGGTGTAGTCCACTTTGGGCTTCAGCTCTTGTGAAGCACGTATAGTGATTAATGGACAAACACCCGACTCGCCCAAAATGGGCTTTCCGTCGCTCACGCCTCCGTAAGCATGGACACGAAAAAGGTAGAGCGGAGGCGTCGGAGCACCGTCAGAATGTTCCTCTAAATAGCCTGCGATGGCGAGTGGACCCCGCCCTGCAAAAAAGCGAGACGACTTGGCATCTGCGCGGCCACTTTTGGGTGCAGGTTCGTCACCTCGGACGATCTGGCAAAAAAGCAGTAGGCTCAGAAGCAATAGTAATCTTTGCATGATGTGATCTTTCTTCGAAAAAGTGGAGAGGGCTTTGAGTTAGTTAATGGTTATTGGTTTTGGAGTTCGGGGGGAACAGTTGTTGTTCAAATTCCAGGGGTGAGCGTTGATCGATGGCGCTGTGTCGACGGCGACGGTTGTAGAAGGACTCGATGTAGTCGAAAACCAGGAGCCGAGCGGCGGCTTGGTCGGCGAGATGCCGTCGGCAAAGCATTCGGTTTTGAGGGTGGCGACGAAGCTCTCGGCCAAGGCGTTGTCGTAAGGATTGCCCGGGCGGCTCATGCTGGCAGTGACCAGCCTCCGTTCGCTGAAGCGCGTGATTAGGCGCTGGACGTGGAAAGCAGCTCGGCCAAAGCCTCCACCAAGCTGCGAGTATCCGCCACGAGATTCTGGTGCTTGCTGGCCTGAGCGTACATCCAACCAGCCTGCTCGTTGCGGTGAAAGCGGCCACACATACGCTCGTGGAACTCGGATAAGTCGCCGACCCACGGTTGCGAGCCAGGCAACCACATGGTGGCGTGTGGAGCGTAGAGGAACTGCTCCCGCCACTGCCAGCCGCGACATTCCAGGGCAGCGAAGAGATGTGTGCGCTGTGATTCGGTAAGCGGCATGGGATAAAGCGCCTACCGGACCCAAGCTCAGCGACGGAGGCTGGCGAAAGAGGACGTGGAATGCAAGGAAGACCTGAACGCCAGCCTCTGTTCGCTGGAGCGCCTGGTTAGGCCGCGGCTCGCGTGGGCAACGCATCGGTGCCGGGGTGTTCGGACGCGGCAAGCCGGAGAGCAGGCACAAAGAGCCAAGCTCCGCCGGAGAGTGCCAAGAGAGCAGCCCCGCTCCAGAGCAGTACGCGGGCGATCTCGATGAGAGCAAGCTCCCGGCTGGTGCGAACGGTGGCGTTGGCGACGAAATCGTTGGACCAAGCAAGGTCGAAGGCGTGGTAGCGCAACCACGCGCCGGAACCAAGCGCGAGCAGGGCAACGAGAAGAGTGACAACGGATCGGGTGCGTAGGTTCATGTTCGGTGATGGTGTGGAGACGTAGCGGCCTAACGAATCCAAGCTCAGCGACGGAGGCTGGCGAAGCAAGACGTGGATTGCAGAAAAGATGCCCCGGCCAGCCTCCGTTCGCTGAGGGTATGTGGTTAGGGATGCAGTTTCAAGCTGGACGAAAGGCGTGGCCGGTGCATCGCTTTTCTGCAGATGGGACTGGCAACAGAACCACACACTGAAAGGAAAGCGGCCGGCAAGGACTCGGGCGCTCCAGTGGGGCTCAACTCCCCGATTGTACGCTGAGTGAGTCTTGACGGATGAACCCTCGTGGGGTGCTTGCTCCGCCAAAGAGCAGCAGCCCCGGATGTCTGCTTGTAGAGGCATTCGTCGGAGCGCCGGCCACGCCTTTCGTCCAGTAAAAAAGAAGCAAAGAACAAAACAACCAGCAAGGACTACTACCATGAGCAAAAACAGTCGTCGAGTCATCGGTCTCGACGTGCATCCTGACACCTTCGCCGGCGCGATCCTGCGCGGACGCGATCCCGCCACAGCGCAAATCGAACACTCCTCCACGCGCGTACCGCTCGACCAGCTCGAAGCCTGGGCCGAGCGCCACACGCAGGCCGGTGACACCCTCGTGCTCGAAGCCAGCGGCAATGCGTTTGCCGTGGCCGCACGCCTGCGCGCTACCGGCAGGCAGGCCATCATCCTCGACAGTCACCAGGCGGGCAGAGTCGGCAAGGTCTACTGCGCCAACGACAAGGTCGATGCCGTCAAGATCGCCCGTATCTTCTTGAGCGGTCTCTCCGCCCAGGTCTGGCAGCCTGACGCGCAAACCCTCGAACGGCGCGAGGTCTTTAGCGCCTACCAGGCGGTGGTCAAGGAAGCCACCCGGCTCAAGCAGCAGATCCGCGCCATGCTCAATGAACACTGCGTGCGGCTGCCCAGCGGCTTCCGCTTGGCGCACCCTACGGCCAGTAGCCGGCTGCTCAAGCTGCGGCCCTGGAGCGCCGCCCAGGCCATGCTGCTCGACCAAATGCATGCCGGGCTGGTCGCTGCCCGTGCTCGGCGCGCGCGTCTGCGCCGGCACATGGCCGAAGAGGTAGTGAATGATGGAATGCTCCTGCGCCTGGCACGATTGTGTGGCGTCGGTTCGATCACTCTCTACGGCCTGGTGGCAGCCATCGGCGACATCACACGCTTCACCCACAGCAACAAGTTGGTCGCTTACCTGGGGCTCAATCCCAGCGTGTGCCAGAGCGGTGAGTGGGAAGGCGGCGGGGCGCTCAAACGCCATGGCCGCGGTCCGCTGCGCGCGCTGCTGGTCCAATCGGCCAAGAAGCTCCTGCTCGTCGACAACCCGTTACAGAAATGGGGTCTGGCCGTGGCCGCCCGGCGGGGACGCAACAAAGCGACCGTTGCCGTGGCACGCAAGCTGGCCGTGGCTGTTTGGCACGTCATGCAGGGACACCCCATCGGCGCGATTGAGAACGTCCCACGCCTACGCGCTAAAGTCTTCAAGCTGGCCACCGACCTCGGCCTCACCAAGATCAAGGCCACCGGTCACAAATCCAAGAACGCCTTTATCGAAGACAAACTAACCCTCTTAACTTCCTACCCTTGACTAACCACATGTCTGGAGCGCGTGGTTAGGCTTCAGGGTGCCGCGTGCAACGACGCCGAATTGATGTGCCACCGTCGATCTTCGAGCGTGCAGCCATCGACATCGTTGCAGCGACGCATCACGTACTTTCCGACGTATTGTCGCCGTGTCCCATCTTTGAGCTTAGCCGTCACCCTCACCGGGATGGTGACGTATGACGATCCCGCCGCGCCCTCACCGTCCGTCGGTGCGTCTGTCACCACGTTGGTGTGAGCGGTATCCGCAAAGCCGACTGTAAAGTCTTGCAAACTCTTCCCGCTCGAAGAGCCGTCGCCACGCCAAAGCCGATAAGCAACCTCGTAGTGTCCACGGTCAAGCTCCGCATAGTAGCGTTCGACGACCTTGCGGGCAGCCTCCCCCGTCTTTTCAGATGCAGGCTGGGTGACCGCGGTGGCAGGCTCGATTGCAGAGAGCGAGCAAGCCAAAATGAACGCGGCTGTGAATAACAAAAGGAGTTTCATGGCAAGCAGTTTGGTGGACGATGTTTTGCCGCCTAATGGACTCACGTCCAGCGATAGAGGCTGGCAAAGTCAAGCGTGGAACTCGGAACCAGCCCCATCGCCAGCCTCTGTTCGCTGGAGCGCGTTGTTAGACCGTGGGTGCGGCGTTCTTACTTGGCGAACTCCTCTCGGATGCTGAGGTCGGGGTCTTCCTGTCCGGCAGTAGGGGTATAAGAACCATCCGCTTGCAGGACGAGATAGAGCCGGAATGCCCGCGCAGCCGTCGGATCGAAGGAGATGAAAGTGGGTGCATTGCCGACCACGACCCCGTCTGGCCGGTAGTGGTGCAAGGCCACGGTCTTGATCGTCTGAACACCCTTGAGAACGGAGGTCACGACGAAATCGGTCTGGACGCCGATGACAGATTGTCGGTCATCTCCCGGCAAAGGGCCGCGCTCTTGCGTATCGTGGGTGGCGGTGGGAACGGCAATGACAACCAAATCCGATTTGTCGAGGAGTTGCTGATCCGTCCATCTGACGACGACGCGGGCGTCGAGACCACGAGCGGATACGAAGATCAGTCCGATGGATAAAAGCCAGGCGCAAAGAATTTTCATCACTTGTAGTTTTGGTGTGCTTGCACGGGGCCTAACGATCCCAAGCTCAGCGACAGAGGCTGGCGAAGAAAGACGTGGATTGCAAGAAAAAGCCCACCGCCAGCCTCTGTTCGCTGGAGCGTGTTGTTAGGCCTACCAAGGGGTGAACTCAGGTAATGTCACGTTATGGGCAGTTGCAGAATCCTGAAGACGCTTAAGCACTCGGACGTAGTCATCTCTCGTCCGAATACGGGCATATTCAGAGCGGATGGATAACTGCTCTGCCTCAGGTATATAAGGGAGGCAGATGGTGAGATCTTGTTCGTAATGGGTAATCGCACTGCTGATATACGTAAGCGTCAGTGAACGGAATAGAAGAAACGATATAGCAAATCCCCAAGTAAAAGTTCGAACTTTTCAAGCCTTACAATTTTGGAATCAATAGTTTTTAGCTCTGCGTTCAACTCGCTTAGACGTTTTTTCCGGTATAAAGGGTCGGCGTCCATGCGTTCCTCTTCCCGGTCAATCTCGATCTGCGCTCGTCTTCGGCCTCTGTTTCGACCGGCGCGATAGCTAAATGCAGCGGAAACCACTGCCATGGAAAAGGTAACGAGCCAAAGAGTTGCCCGGTCTGTGTGTCCTTTTGCAATATCGAGATAATAACCGTCACGAATAGATGCGTACCCGAATGTCAGGCCTGTCAGTATTGCACGCCCAAGGGATGTGAAAACACTTTTCAGCGCGATGTCCCATAACCCGCTTCCAAGCGCGCTAAGGAGAATTGTTCCGGCGATTCCTAAAATCCATTTCCCAAGCGTCGATTTTGTCATAGTGCAGTGAAGTGCGGGCCTAACAACAAGTAGACGAAAGGCTCGTTCGTTTTGCAAGCACGAAAAGTCGACGGCGTTTCGTCTATTTCTTCCTTGTGCCCTATGGCTTCTTTGTGGGAAAACGAAAACGTGTCGCAGGACCTTGCGGGAAAAAACGAAACGATGCCCACCGAGGTCGCGAAGCCCCGGTTGCTCGACCAAATCAGGGCGGTCGTCCGACGCAAGCACTACAGTCTGCGGACCGAAGAAGCCTATTGCGGGTGGACCCGCCGCTTCATCCTCTTCCACGGCAAGCGCCACCCACGCGAATTGACGGAACGCCACGTGGCCGCGTTTCTCACGCATCTCGCGACGGAAGACAACGTCGCCGCCTCCACTCAAAATCAGGCGCTTTCAGCGTTGCTGTTCCTTTATGCCGAGGTCTTGCAAAATCCTCTGGAGCGGATCAAGGACATCGCTCCCGCCAAGCGGCCGGCTCGGCTGCCCACCGTCCTCACGCAGGTGGAAGCACGCGCGCTGATCGACGCGATCGCGGAGGATTATCGCCTAGCGGCCGAATTGCTCTATGGAGCGGGGTTGCGCCTGCTCGAATGCCTGCGCCTGCGCGTCAAAGACGTTGAGCTGGCGCGCTTGCAGATCACGGTGCGAGAGGCCAAAGGCGGGCGTGACCGGATGACGATGCTGCCGGTTAGCACCGTGCCGCGTCTGCGCGCACAACTCGAACGCGCCCGCGCGTTACATCGGGAGGATCTCAAAGCGGGTGGCGGCGAGGTCTGGCTCCCAGGGGCCTTGGCGCGGAAGTATCCGCGGGCGGCGCGCGAATGGGGCTGGCAATGGATCTTTCCGGCGCGCCAGTTGTCCGTGGATCCGCGTAGTGGTGACAAGCGGCGGCAGCACGTGGGTGAAAAGAACCTGCAGAACGCCGTCAAGGCCGCGGCGGCCCGCGCGGGTCTGGTCAAGCGGGTCAGTCCGCATACGTTAAGGCATTCGTTTGCGACGCATCTCCTGGAGGCGGGCTATGACATCCGCACGGTCCAGGAGTTGTTAGGTCACAAGGATGTGGCGACCACCATGATTTACACGCATGTGCTTAATCGCCCCGGCGTGTTGCCGGTGCGAAGTCCGCTGGACTGATGCGAGCACGGCGACGACGCAGGCGGTGAGGATCGCCAGATCATTGGTGAGGGAGACCATGACGGCATCGACGTTGCCGGCCGTTGGGCTGGGAAGCAGTCCGTTCACGGCGAGATATTCCCGCGTGCGCACGAGGATTTGCCAACCACCCCAGCTACCGCGCAGCGGCTGCACCGAGGCACGCGCTCTGCCAGACAGCTTCGGAGTCGCTCGGAGAGCGATTCCTACCGTGACTACGAGCGGCGGCTTCGCCGCCTGGCGGACCAACGAAAAGGCGACAAGTTTGTTTAACATGCTCTAGTCCGCAGATACGAAGGAAAACTTTGCAGTTTAGTTTCAAATGTGTTAGCCTGCGGAATGTCTGAGAAGCCGGATATTCCCGACGCCGCACGGACGTCCGCTCTGGCGGGAGAGCTGCGCGTGGTGCTCGGCAAACTGAGCCGGCGTTTGCGTGAGCAGGGGCAAGCCGAAGATTTGACCTCTGCCCAAAAGTCGGTCCTGATCCGCCTGGAGCGCGAGGGTCCTGCCACCGTGTCCAACCTCGCGCGGGCCGAGAGCGTGCGCCCGCAATCCGTGGGCGCGACCGTGGCTGCTCTGGAGTCGGCCGGGCTAGTGCGCGGTGCCCCGGATCCTGCTGATGGGCGACAAACCCTCCTTTCCTTGACCGGCGCCTGCCGGAAATGGATCAAGGCCAGCCGGGCGGCGCGGGAAGACTGGCTGTTCCGCGCGGTCCAGGCAAACCTCTCCCCACGGGAGCAAGCTGAACTCGCGCGCGCCGTCGCCCTGCTGCAACGCCTCGCAGACTTCTAAATCCAGGCAACAACAAAGACATAACCCATGGCCATCTCCGCCCTCGACCTTAAGACTGCTCTAATCGTCATCGACCTGCAGCAGGGCATCCTGTCGTATCCGACGGTTCATCCCATTAGCAGTGTGCTGCAACAAGCCGGAGCCCTGGCGGCCGCTTTTCGCGGTCACGGCCTGCCGGTCGTGCTCGTCAACGTGACCAGTGGCGCGCCCGGCCGTACGGAACAGGCCCGCCCGCGTGGACCTTTCCCCGAGGGTTTCGCCAATTTCGCGCCCGAGTTGAACCAGCAGCCGCAGGACCATCTGGTGTCCAAGCAAACGTGGGGCGCGTTCACCGGCACAGACCTGGCCACGCACCTGAAGGGTCTAGGCGTCACGCAGGTTGTTCTGACGGGTGTTGCCACCAGCATAGGCGTCGAGTCGACCGCCCGACAGGCTTACGAACTTGGCTTCAACGTCGCTCTGGCCGTCGACGCCATGACTGACCTGAACGCTGATGCGCACACCAACAGCGTCACCCGCATCTTCCCGAGATTGGGTGAGACCGGCACGGCGCGAGAGATCATCAACCTGCTCAATGAAAGGAGCGCCTGACCATGGAATGGCTGCACTACGTGTTCTACTTCTTCGGTGGCGCCTTTTTCGCCAACGCCCTGCCGCACGTTTTGAGCGGCGTGCTGGGCCGTGCCTTTCAAAGCCCCTTTGCCAAGCCGCCCGGCGAAGGGCTTTCGTCCTCGACCGTCAACGTGCTCTGGGGATTTTTTAACCTGGTGGTGGGGTACGGGTTGATCTGCCATGTCGGCAACTTTGATCTGCATTCCATTAGCCAGGTCACGGTGGCAGGAGCGGGCGCGCTGCTGATGAGCCTGATGCTGGCGCGCCACTTCGGGAGGTTCCACCGTGGCAACCCTCCCAACGATTCATGAACGGCCCGGCCAAAGGCACTTTCCGTTCGCTGCGGGGCTACAACTACCGGCTTTGGGCAGGCGGGGCGCTCGTGTCGAACGTGGGCACCTGGATGCAGCGCACCGCGCAAGACTGGCTCGTGCTGACCGTCTTAACGCCCCATAACGCGACGGCAGTCGGCGTGGTGATGGGGCTGCAATTCGGCCCGCAGGTGCTCTTGCTCCCGTGGACCGGTGCCGCCGCCGATCACCTCGACAGGCGCAAGCTCTTGCTCGCCACCCAGACGGCGATGGGGCTGCTCGCCCTCGGGTTGGGTATCCTCACGGTCGCCGGGCTGGTGCGGCTGTGGCACGTCTATGGGTTTGCCTTTGGGTTGGGCTGCGTCACGGCGTTCGATGCGCCCGCGCGCCAGACCTTCGTCTCGGAGTTGGTGGGAGAAGACGACTTGTCGAACGCCGTGGCGCTTAACTCCACCTCGTTCAACGCGGCACGGCTGCTCGGTCCCGCCGTGGCGGGGGTGCTCATCGCGGCCGTGGGCTGCGGGTGGGTGTTCCTGCTCAACGCGCTCTCGTTCGCCGCCGTTATCGGCGCCCTCGGCCTGCTGCGAGTCGGTGAACTGCATCGCAACAGTAAAGCTGCCCGCACCCGCGGCAGCCTCGCCGAGGGTTTTCGCTATATCAAACGGCGTCCAGACCTCCTGGCCGTTCTTTCCATGCTCTTTCTGATCGGCACGTTCGGCATCAACTATCCCATCTTCATTGCCACTATGTCGGTTACCGTCTTCCGGGCGGGGGCGAGTCAATACGGGCTGTTGACTTCGATCATGGCGATCGGCTCGGTCGCAGGCGCGCTGCTGTCTGCCCGACGCGAAAAGCCGGGCATGGCTTTTCTGCTGGCGGGCGCCGCCGTCTTCGGGCTGGGCTTTGCCATTGCCGCCTGCATGCCCAACTACTGGCTCTTTGGCTTGGCTCTGGTTGTGGTCGGCGTGGCCGCGCAGACCTTTACCACCACGGCGATCAGCGCCGTGCAGCTGTGGACCGAACCAGCGATGCGCGGGCGCGTGATGGCGATCCTCCTGGCCGTCGCCTTGGGCGGCACGCCGCTGGGCGCGCCATTTGTGGGTTGGATCGCGGATCGCTTTGGTCCGCGCTGGGCGTTGGGAGTCGGGGCAGCCTCGGGCATTGCGGCGACTTTTGTCGGCATCGGTTATCTCATAAAATCCGGTCAATTGCGCCTGCGGCTCGACGCTGGACGCGTTTGCTTCACCAGCGCCGACGGCACCCGTCCACAAATCGAGTGAGTTGGCTCAAGGGTGCAGATGAAGCAGCGTATTCGGCTTACGCGACCTGTGATCCGTCGCAAGGCGGCTGCCAGGCGTCCTTGGCAGATAGGTTGACCGGCGCGAAAGCCAGCTCGCGCTTGAACCAAGTCATCTGCCGCTTGGCGTATTGGCGAGTCGCGGCTTTGATTCGTTCCTGGCAGGCGGTGAGCGTCAACGCACCGGCCAGATGCAGGCGTATGTCCGCCAGACCAATGATGCCGGCCGCGGTAGGTCCGATGGCGTCGGCAGGGATGGCGGCAACCTCGGCAAGCACTCCGGCCGCGAACATCGCATCCACCCGGGCGGCGATGCGTGCGTGCAGATCGTCGCGTTCCCGCCAGAGGAACCAACCTGTGGTACGGATAGCTTGGGCGTTTCGTGACCAAAGATCTCGATGCCGGGAAAAGGGTTGGCCGGTCACCAGACAAACTTCCAGCGCGCGCACCAGTCGGCGTTTATTTTTGGCGTCGATCGTGCCGGCCGCGACGGGATCCAAGTCCTTCAGGCGGACAAGTAAGGCAGGTGCGTCCAAAGCTTCGAGTTCCGCGCGCATGGTGGGATCGGCTGCAGGGAGGGGAGACAAGCCGTGGGTAAGACTTTTCACATACATCCCACTGCCGCCGACTACCAGGGCGCGCTTGCCGCGGGCTTCTATGTCTGCCACGCAACGGAGCGCGTCTTCCCGGTAGCGCGCCGCATTATAAATGTCGGTCAGCGCCACCGTGCCGAGCAAGTGATGCGGCACGCGCGCCAGCTCGGGCGCGGTGGGTTTGGCGGTCAGCAGGTCCAAACCGGCGTAGACCTGAAATGCATCCGCGTTGACAATTTCGCCGCCGCAACGCTCCGCCCATTCCAGGGCGACCGCTGTTTTGCCCGTGGCCGTTTGGCCGACGATGAATAAAGGGTTTGGCATGGAAAAACCCGGCTCTGATCTTGCGACCAAAGCCGGGTTTTCAGGCAAAGCCTGACAGCACCACAGAGACGCTGTCGCGGCGGGAAGGGGAATTAAGCGGCGAAGCGCGGCTCGCTGCGGGCGTCGTGCTGGTCGTTATTTTTTGCTCCGCTCACGACCAATTTACGTCCGAGGAACTCTTTGTCGTGCAGTTCCTGGACGGCGCGGCGCGCTTCTTCGGTCGTTTGCATCTGGACGAAGGCGAAACCCTTGGACCGCTGCGTCTGTTTGTGGCTGACGACCTCCGCCGTCACCACTTGACCGACGCCATTGAAGAGTTCCGAGAGGTCGCTCTCCGTGGCATCGAACGAAAGGTTGCCGACGTAGAGACGCGGCGTGGTCACCTCGATGGACTCCGGCTTGCGCGAGCTGCGTCCCTCGCTGGACGCCGGGCGGCTGCGGGGGAGGGGCGCGGAGTCGCCCACATCCATCCGAGCCCGGGTTTGTTCCAGCGGCGCGACCGCGGGGGCAGGGGAAGGCCGGGAACCGCCGCTAAAGAACGCCTTGATGCGCTGGAAGAGAGAAAGCGGAGGCTTGACCGTGCCCTCTGTCCGGCGTTCCGAGGGATAGCGCGTGGAGCGTCCCTCCGAGCGGCGGCGGGACCCGCCACGACGCGGACCGCCCTGGCCGGACTGGCCGGCTTGACCCGATTGGGAGCGTTGTTGATAAGGTTTCATGGTTGGAGTGAAGTTTGGTTGTTTCGAACATTGGATGGCAGGCAGAGCGCATCGCCAGGGATGCACGGTTCCTTTGATTGCCACACTCCCAAGGGGTGCGCGGCGCGCGGGCCGACAGACGAAGGTCTGGGGCCAGGAGAAAACTCTGCCGAAGAAGATTAGACGCTGAAAACGGAAGCTGCTGCTCCACCGGGAAGAATTCTCCCGGGTGGCTCAACAACTCGCCGGAGCGGCCCGCAATCGTCCGGTGCCAAGTGGAGCAAACAACCGCGGCGAAAACCGCGAGAACTTCCACCAACACTTTCCAATCAAAAAGAGCCATCCGGCATAAGCCCATACGTGCGCCCAATCAGCTTATGCGTAAGCCTCGCCAGGGCGATGCGCAAGCGAAACAATCTTGACGCCACGCGCATAGGGTGCCTCCTCGCGTCGACCCAAAGATGGCACGACGCGCGGCGCCGGAACCGTGCTGATCGATTGCCTACGAGAGCGCCTTGCCGCAGCAATTCTTGAACTTCTTGCCGCTGCCGCACGGGCAGGGCTCATTGCGGCCGACCTTGGGCAATTCGCGTCTGGCCGGAATCTCGAGTTCAGGCACCTCCGTCGGAGCGGTGTCGTGACCGTTCTCGGAGACGGGTACGCTCGCGGCCGGCGCCGGGCGCATCTGTCGAGCAGGGGCGTAGGAATCCGGCGCGCCGCCGGCACCTTCCGGCAGCCGCGGATTGGAAAGAGTCTCGTGCAAAAGGGTCTGCGGCAAGCTGGCCAGGAAATGCTCAAAGGCCTGCAGATTGGAGGTGCTGCGGAAAAGATTGTGCAGCACTTCAAACTTAATATTCGACATCAACTCGACGAACATGCCGTACGCTTCGTTCTTGTACTCCACCAACGGGTCCTTCTGCCCGATCCGCTGCAACTGGATGCCCTCGCGCAAAGCGTCCATGGCAAACAGATGCTCCTGCCAAAGCCGGTCGATCGCATTGAGGACGATGTAACGTTCCAACCCCTTGACTGCCTCAGGATCCTCGTGACTGCACTTGCGGTTATAGGCATCGCGGATGCGCTCGGCTACGAAGCGGCTGTTTTCCTCGCGGGTACGTGTCTCAAACTCCGCTTTCTCCGCCGTGAGGCGCAGCGGGAAGGTCATGTTCACCCAATTGAGCAGTCCGGCGTAGTTCGGCTCTTCGGCGCCATCGGTTTTCAGGAACTCCTGCACCTTCATTGGCACCGCCTCGTCGATTACTTCATCGATCAGAAGGCGCGGCTCGGCCGAATCAATCGCTTCATTGCGATAGCCGTAAACCACCTCGCGCTGCTTGTTCATGACGTCGTCATATTCAAGCGTGTGCTTGCGGCTCATGTAGTTGCGCTGCTCGACCCGCTTCTGCGCGTTCTCCACGCTCTTGTCGAGCCACGGATGTTCCAACTCCTGGCCATCTTCGAGGCCGAAGCGTTCCATGATCCGCGTCATGCGATCCGAAGCGCCGAAATTGCGCATCAGGTCGTCCTCGAAGCTCACGTAGAACCGCGAGGCGCCGGGATCGCCCTGGCGGGCGCAACGGCCGCGCAACTGCCGGTCGATCCGCCGAGCCTCGTGCCGCTCGGTGCCCAGCACCATCAAGCCGCCCAGTTCGGAAACCCCTTCGCCGAGCTTAATGTCCGTGCCGCGCCCGGCCATGTTCGTGGAGATGGTCACCGTGCCTCTTTGGCCGGCGCGGGAAACGATTTCCGCCTCCTGCACATGGTACTTCGCGTTGAGCACACTGTGCGGGATCTTGGCGCGGCTGAGCATCCGGCTAAGCAGTTCCGACGACTCGACGCTGGCGGTACCCACCAGCACCGGTTGGCCGCGGTCGTGACACTCTTTCACCTCCGCGACCGCGGCGTTGTACTTCTCTCGTCGCGTTTTATAAATGCGATCGTTGCTATCCTGGCGGCGGATCGGGCGATTGGTCGGGATAACCACGACGTCCAGCTTGTAGATATCGTGGAACTCGTTGGCCTCGGTTTCGGCCGTGCCGGTCATGCCGCCGAGCTTCTGATAAAGGCGGAAATAGTTCTGGATGGTGATCGTCGCGAGCGTCTGGGTTTCGCGATCGATCTGCACGCCTTCCTTGGCCTCGACAGCCTGATGCAAGCCGTCGCTCCAGCGACGGCCGGGCATCTTGCGGCCGGTATACTGGTCGACGATGACCACTTTGTTGTCCTCAACCACGTACTCGACGTCTTTTTCAAACAAGCAGTAGCCGCGCAGCAACTGAGAAATGTTATGGATGCGCTCGGCCTTTGAATCGCAATCCGCCTGCAGTTGTGCCTTGGCTTGCTCCTTGGCGTTATCGTCGAGGTCCGTGCGGATATCGATCTCCGCGAAAGCCGTCATTAAGTCGGGCAAAACGAAGGATTCGTAGTCGTCGGGATTGAGAAACTCGCGGCCTTGTTCGGACAGATCCGATTCCTGCGTCCGCTCGTCGATGGTAAAGAAAAGTTCTTCCTTCAGCGCGAAAAGCTCTTCTTTGCGCGTGTCCTGGTAAAAAGAGAGCTCCGCCTTATCAAGCGCTTTGCGATTGACCGGATCTTCGAGGATACGCAGTAACGCCTTGTTGCGCGGCTGACCGAGTTTCGCCTTGAAGAGCAGGACGCCGCCTTCCTCAGTTTTGCCGTCGTCGAGGAGGCTTTTGGCTTCGTTGACCAGCCGGGTGCAGAGCATGGCTTGCTTGCGCACCAATTGCTCGATGCCGGGCTTGAACTTGTCGTACTGATGCGTGGAAACGGTGGCGGGTCCCGCGATGATCAAGGGCGTGCGGGCCTCATCGATCAGGATCGAATCCACCTCGTCGACGATGGCGTAAACGTGGCCGCGCTGGACCTGCTGCTCGCGGGTGCTGGCCATGCCGTTGTCGCGCAGGTAATCGAAGCCGAGTTCGCTGTTGATCCCGTAGGTGATATCGCAGGCGTATTGCTCGCGACGCACGTCCGGCGTTTGATCGTGCTGGACGCAGCCGCAGGTCAGGCCCAGAAAGCGGAAAAGCTCGCCCATCCACTCGGCGTCGCGCCGGGCGAGGTAATCGTTGACCGTGACCAGATGCGCGCCGCGGCCGGTCAACGCGTTGAGATAAAGGGGCAGGGTGGCGACGAGGGTTTTGCCTTCGCCGGTGGCCATTTCCGCGATCCGGCCCGAGTGCAGCACCATGCCGCCGATGAGCTGGACATCGAAATGGATCATGTTCCAGGTCACCATCTGATTGCTGACCAGCCAGGAACGGCCGCACATGCGGCGGGCGGCGTTTTTGACGAGCGCGAAGGCTTCCGGCAGGATTTCGTCGAGGATCACGGCGCGCTCGGCGGGATCGTCGATGGGAGCAAAGCGTTCTTTCCAGGCGGCGGTCTTGGCCCGGAGTTCGTCTTCACTGAGAGCGTTGTATTGTTCTTCGAGTTCGTTGATCCGGCGGACGATGGGCAGAAGGCGGCGCAACTCCCGTTGGTTCTTCGACCCGAGGATTTGCTTGAGGATCCAGTTGAACATAAAAGTTTCCGCATTCATCGGCCATTTTGACGCCGAAAACAAGTGAACGGGCGTGCGGAGGTCCGGTGCCCTTGCGCCGAGGGGCAGTGTGCGTGAGCACGGCCGCCGCCGTGTCGTCATCCGGCGACTGCATGAGTGGAGAGACATCCGCGGCGAGCGGGAAGAGACCGCAACCAGGAGCAGAACCAGCTTAGCCCCGAATCGAGGCGAACGGGCTGCAGATTTCGGCCGATCGCCCCGTTCACAACTTGTTCGCCAACACGGAAGTTACTCGGCGCTAAGCGCATATTCATAACATCAGACAATATATGTAATATAAACTATGGCACGGGCGGGGATGATCCTGCGAGGTCGGAACCGCACCGACGCCCGATTGTCCATACTCGACGCCCTAGACAGCTTGGTTGCCAACCGATGCACGTCGCCGTTTAATGATCACGCTATGAGCACGGCACAGACTTCGACCGAACTGCCTCGCCTCTCTCGCATCGAACGGCGGGAGATTGTGCGGCGGCTTATTAAACTGGAAGGGAACTCCCAGGTGCTCGCAGACGCCGACCGACGTGCGGACGCCAATTGCCTGCTCCTCGATGCCCTGGAAGCGGAGGACGATGCCCGCCAGAACTAGACCTGGAGAAATCTGGCAGGTCGATCGTGGGCTGGTGGCCAAGGTGCGGCCCTGCCTGCTGTTGAGCGATTACCCCACTGATGAGGAATTGGCTCCTCTGGTGAGATCGTGCCGCACACGACGGCCGTGCGGAGCAACCGGCGGGAATTTCCAGTTGCTCTGCCGTTTTTGCGCACGGGCAGCATTTCATCTTCAGCAAATTCAGCCGGTTTCTCTGGCTCGACTAGAGCGAAAGCTCGGTGAGCCTGCCGACTTCGTTTTTGACCGGACTACGTCAGGCTGTTGTCCGAGTACTCCAATTGTAAGCGACCTACCGTCGCATACGTGCCCTTCACAAATTGAACGGAGAAACCTTGCGCGCCAGTCTCCGTCAAACCGAAGTCACAGCAGACGAACTCATTCTATGAACAGGCTGAAGGAGGTGACTGATTTCGCCGTTCGCGCCTTCCCTCCCCTCGCAAACCGTCCCAACGCGGTTTTGCAATGGTTAGATGGCTCCGGAAAGACACCCTGAATCGATGAACATGCAGCCAAATGGGATTTTTCAGTTCATCATTTTCACTTCCATCACATGCGGTTCGACCGCGGTGGCCTTGGGAGCGGACAGCTATTTAACGCCGGAATTGCTGGCCAAGCCGCGGGCCGAGATTGCACTGGCGGACAGCTCCCTGAGAGTGTTCAACCAACGCGGTTGTGTTTCCGCGCGGGACTGGACAGTCTGCGGCGTCAAGTTGGTGCGCTTTCCTCCCATCAATCTTCTGGACTATCGTTTTGGCCTTTCCTTTCGCGAGCGGACCACCGGCACGCTGATCGTCGACAATCAGGACGAGTATCAAGATCCGCTCTACCTCAACCAGCACGACAAGGATCCGAATATCTTGCTTAGCCAAGATGCCACGTGGCAACCAAACCTTTACACCCGCACGGGCACCTATCATCGGTATCATAAAGACCGGCTGATTTCCTTCGGCGTCACTTCGAAGTTAAGCGTCTCCGCCGAAGCGGATGAAATATATCTGGTGGTGGACGTGTGCAATCGTGGTTCGGAGACGCTCGACCTGACGGTGATTCCCGACCAGGTCAAAGCCACGAATACTCGGCCTGACGTCGTTCTCTCTCCTCTCAGGGGAACTTTGCAACCGAATCAGCTGCCCGGGCCCAACCGTCCGCCCGTTTTCACCTATCGCGACAAGGGTTGGCAGGTTGCCGCCGCCTGCGACCTGCCGCCGGCCGGCGAAGCGGGGTGGGATTTGGAAATTCCGGCCAATAGCCACCAGCTATTCCGCCTGGTGCTTTCACTGGCCAAGACATCTAATACCCCGCAACCGCCCAGCCAAGCGTCTGATCTGGGCGCACGCATCGAGCGCGGGCAACAGGCCACCCATGATGAATTGACTTGGGCCGCCGAGCAACTGCCGCGGATTCACACCGACTGCAAGGCACTGGACGAGTTTTATCAGCGCTCGGAGCTGACCCTGCTGATGTGTCGATTGAACCGTCCCAATTATATCGTCACTCCCTTCTACGACTACGGTCACCTGGATGGGGCTTCTGTGCTCTGGGACTTGTCGTTTGCCTCCCCCGCTATCGCCCTGCTGGAACCCGAGGCGCTCAAGGGCATGGTGCGCACCCACCTGAAATCCGGGATTTTCAACGCGACCTATACCGATTGGCAAGGCCACGGCCACGGCTGGTATGCGCAGAGTCCTTTTGCTCTCTTAAGAATCGTCAATGACTACCTCGTTCAGACCGGCGACACCAACTGGTTAGATGAAACCGCTCCGGGCCAGCCGTCTCTTTATGAGCAACTTTGTGACGTCGGCACTGAGTTTCATCAACGCTATGCACGCAGCGACGGCTTGATCGACATCGGCGACAAAACCACCGACATGTTGGAACTCCGCAGCAGCGACTATTATCACGTACTCCCGGTGATCAACGGCCTGGCCAGCGATTACTATCGCCAAATGGCCGGATGGGCCGAAACCCGCGACGACCCGCGCGGGGCAGAATTCAAGCAGTGGAGCCAGCAACTTGCCGATGGAGTGCAAACCAGGATGTGGGATCAACCGGCCGGGTGGTTTGTGGGCCTCTTCCCCGATAACTCGCGCCATCTGGTAATGAGCTATCACCTGTTCGATCTTTTGGGCGGCGCCTCCATCCGCGCGGATCAGCGTCAGGCTTTGGTGGGGCACTTAACGACGGGTGACTTTACCGACACCTTCGGGCTGCACTCCATTGCACCTTCAGACCGCATTCACTACGACCGCGAAGACTGCGACTGGGGCGGCGGCGGACAATACATCGGGATGAGTGCGCGGATAGTCGAGTCGCTCTATCGACTGGGCGAACGCGCCACCGCCTGGGACATCCTGAAACGTTGCACGCGCTGGACCGAGCGGTTTCCGTATTGGCCGCAAACCATTTATGCCGACCAACTGGCCTTGCAGCAGCATCAGATCGACTGGCCGCTACAGCTTTCCGGCGGTGGCTGTGTCACGGCGGTGACGGCGGGCGTCTTTGGCATCCATCCGCAACTTGACGGCACCCTTGAATTTGAGCCGAGCTGCGAGCCGGAGTTGGGCAAGGCCCGTTTGAGCGGGTACCATTTTCGTGGCAGCACTTACGATGTGGAGATGTCAAAAAGCGGCTTTCGCGTGTATAAGAGTAATCAGCTCGCGACTCAGGGAAGTCCCGGGCAGAAGGTGGATTGCCGGTGAAGTCTCAGTGCCGCCAGGTCCCTATGCGGTCAAGCGTGATGCTTCTCCACTTTTGCTTAAGCGTGAATAGCCTTGCCCACGCCATGGCGGTGGGCATCGTGGCGCCTGAGACGGAAGATTGTTTATCCCGGCGGTGTCGGCTTTCGATGGGCCGAATGCGCAACCTACTGGATCCGGATCCGCGCGGGGTTCGTCCGCGGGCGTTTGGCCAGGATGTCGCCCAGGTGCGCTTCCGCGCATTCGGGGCAAATGCCGTGGGTGAACTCGGCTTCCGTGTGCGAGCGCAGATAGAACTCCAGCCGGTGCCAAAACCCTGTGCCGTCCCGAATCTTATTACACCACGAACAAATAGGCACCAATCCACGCAGCGTTTTGATCTGTTCGAGCGCCTCCCGCAACTCCCGGGCGGTCGTCTCCAGCGTTTCCGTGCGTTGACGGACCCGTTCCTCCAATTCCAAATTAAGTCGAGACACCTCTTCCTCAGCGAGTTTTCGTTCGGTGATGTCCACCAGCACGTTGACCGCCCCGATCAGCCGGCCGGGTTCATCGTAAATTGGGTTCGCGTACGCCAATGTGTGGCGGCGACTGCCATCCGGGCGTTCCACGAGGATATCCTTTTGATTGTAACTCTCGTTGTTCTGCAGGGCCAAAGCCATCCAGCAATGGTCATGCAAGATGGGCACGCCAAGCGTGGTGAACAGTTTGTGTGAACCGCAAAAGCGATCGGCGCCGTTGTTCAACCGGGGACGCCGGCCCCAAAGATCGACCGCCGGCTCGTTGAAACTCGTGATCAGGCCGGTGGCGTCACAGGTGTAAGCCGCCGCTGGCAACACTTCCATCAGGCGGCTGAACCGCGCATCGATGCCGCAGAGAAAAGGCGCGTCCTGCGGTTGAAGTTCATTGCGCATACGGTTTCGCGGCCCTGCCGCCCACGTACGTTCCACTCAAATTCTCGCGTCTCGCGAGCAAGATCGAACTCTGTCCTCACCAGCTTGTAACGACCGAATGCTGGCGGTTTGTCAACCGGGTGGCAAGCATTATTAACAGAGTAAACACCTCTGCTGCCGGGATACGCTCGTTCGCCCGGAGCGCAGTCCGGGATCGTAACCCTGCCCTGGCCTGATTCGGCCCGCGCAGGCCGCTCACAAGGCGGCGGCCTCCGAACAAAGAATCTCGACGAACTCTTCCTTACTGGCGGTGTCACGCAGATTTTCGAGCAGCACGGGATTGCGCAAGCTTCTGGCCAACGCGCCCACCATTCTCAGGTACTCGGACGCGAGAGTCTTCGGCACGACAATCAAGAACAGGAAGCCGGGCCCGTCGCCGGGTATGGGCGGCAGGCGGCCAGCCGCCATCATCATCGTCGAGACGTGGTCCGTGCGTAGATGGGCCAGGATCGATCCATCCCCGACAGGCGTGCCTGCATGCTTCAGTTCGTGGTGAAACGCCGTCCAGTTCAACATGCCGGGATCTTCGGCTAAAAGGTGCGCCAACTTTTCTATACCCGCTTCCACCTCGGCGGTACCCAACGCCAGATCCACGCTGCGGGGCTTCAGAATATCGGACAGCGACAACACGATTCTTTAAAGGCTGTTGCCACTCCACTTGAGCTTGCGGCGAGCGAGCTCAAAGAAAGGCAGATCCGGCAGCATCGCCAGGGCGAGCGTCTGCCCCGCGCGGCGAATGCGGATCAGGTCGGTGCTTTCCATCGGGATGGCGCGCTGCCCGTCCACGGTGAGGAAGATATCTTCCTGCGGTGTGCGGACCCGGACCTCGATGGCGGCATTGTCGCCGATGATGACCGAGCGATTGGTCAGCGTGTGCGGACAGATCGGCGTAATCGCGAAAACGTTGGATTCCGGCGTCAGCAGCGGCCCACCGGCGGAGAGCGAATAAGCGGTCGAGCCCGTGGGAGTGGAAACGATCAAACCGTCCGCGTTGTATTCGGTTAGCAGAGAGCCATTGACCCGCGTCTCCAGGCGGATGAGGCGCGATAGAGCGCCTCGGCTGATGACCGCGTCATTGAGGCCGAGATGGTGCTCCAACACCGCGTGATCGCGCACCAGTTCCACGTAGAGCAGCGAACGCGCGCTTAACAGGTAGGTGCCATGCACGATGCAGTAGACGGCCTGCCGGTAATCGGCCGGTCCGAGGCAGGTCAAAAAGCCGAGTGTGCCGAGATTGATGCCGAAGATTGGGCGCAAGTTGTCGCCCATATCATGCACGGTGCGCAGGATCGTGCCGTCGCCGCCCAGGACGATGATCAACTCGCAAGTGCGCCCCAGTTCCAGGACGCTTCGGCCACTCCCCTCGCCTAGAAGTCGCGCCGCGGCGTATTCCAGATGGAGCGTGATCCCGTTGCGCTCGAATTCGTCGCGCAAAGCTCCTACCAGGACAGCGGCGCCCTTTTTCTGCTCGTGGGCGACCAGGCCAATCAGCTTCGGATACATGCGAGGTATTCCTTGTTGCCCTGAGTGCCCAGAATGGGTGAGTCGATCACCCCCGTCCAGCGCCAATTCGTCAGTTGGCCGGCTACGAAGGTCCGGATGCGAGCCACCGCGCGTTCGTGCAGGGCGGCGTTGCGCACGATACCGCCGCGGCCGACTTCGCCTCGCGCCAGCTCGAATTGCGGCTTGATCAAGGCTACGACAGTGCGTTCCGCTGACTGGTGCGCAGTCAAAACGGCGCACAATGCGGGCAGGATCATGGTGAGTGAGATAAATGAGACGTCGACCACGGCAAGCGTGGCGGGTTCCGGCACGTCGGCCGCGGTCAAGTAGCGGGCGTTGAGTTTTTCGCGGACGACTACGCGCGGGTCTGAGCGGATTTTCCAGTCGAGCTGGCTGTGGCCGACATCCAGCGCGTAAACGCGGGCCGCGCCGCGTTGCAGCAGGCAATCGGTGAAACCGCCAGTGGACGCGCCGACGTCCACGCAGACGGCACCGCTCGGATCGACGCCGAAATAGTCCAGCGCTGCCTCCAGCTTGGTACCGCCCCGACTGACGTAGCGGGATTTCTCCTCGACCTGTAGGTCGGCGTCGGCGGCAAACTGGGTGCCAGGTTTATCGGCGCGCTGACCGTTGGCGAACACCTCGCCCGCCAGGATGGCACGCTGCGCCTTTTCGCGGGAATCGAAGAGGCCGCGGCTAACCAGAAGACAATCGAGTCGAACTTTCATTGCATGGTCAGCCTCCAGGAAGATCAATGTCATTTTCTTCCCGCCGCCTCGTCGTAATAGTCCTCCAGCAGCTTGAGCTGCGAGTCTGCGCCGAACTTCCGCGCGGTGCTTTTGGCTGCCGAGAGGGACATGCCACCGAGAAAATCGTTATTACTAGTCAAACGTAAAATAGCTGCTGCCAGTTGTCCCGGCGATTTTTCTGGTACTAACAGGCCATCAACACCATCAGCCACAGCCTCGGGAATGCCCCCATGATGCGTGGCGACGGCCGGCAAGCCGGTTGCCATGGCCTCGAGCAGGGAATTTGGTATTCCCTCCTGGTCGCCGGTCTCCGTCGTTTCGCTCGGGTGCAGGAAGAGGTGGGCTTGCACGTAGAGGGCGAGCAGCCGCTCCTGCGAACACCAGCCCGCAAACTCCACATGCTCCGAGAGGCCGAGTTCTCCGGCTTGCTGGCGCAGTTCCCCGATCAGCGGCCCGCTGCCGGCCAGGATCAACTTAGCGCCTGGATGCACTTGCACGACCTCGCGCAGGGCCAACAATGTCGTACTTAGCCCCTTTTTAGCGATCAGCCGGCAAGCTTGCAGCAGAATCCAGCGGCCGTCGGGAGGCGCTGTGCGGATGGTCGGCGTGAGGTGCTCCAAGGGTATGGAGGTCCGATTTAAACGCAGCTTGTCCTTGGGACAGCCGAGGTCGGCTAGCCGATCCAGCAGGGACTGGCTGCGCCCCAGAATCAGCCGGGCATGAGCAAAGACTTCCGCCAGCGTGGCCGGGTCGCTCGCGCGGTAGGCACTCCCCGTCACATCCAGACCGTGGAAACTGACTACCAGCGGCCCGCCCCAACGCCGCAGCATCGGGAGATACTTGACGGCCTTATGGCCATAATAAACGTGCGCCAAACCCGGCCGGTACTGGCGCAGGAGATCGACCAGATTATAGGCGTCGTCGTAGACCGGCGGCGGCGGCGGCACCGGCGGCTTGGGCTTTTCCGGCGGCGGCCAGGTTTTCAGGAGATGCTTGTAATAGAAGCGGCGGATGAAATTGCCGCGCTGGCGTTGTTTGCGGCGCTTGGTGCGGACCGCCGCCGGCGGTTTTTCCATTACGACGACCGGCTCGAAAGGAAATTGCTCCGCATGCACGTGCCGTTCGGTCAGCACCACGGTGCGATAGCGCCGCAGACCGCTGATCTGGCGGTAAACACTCTGCATCTCGGGCTTGAGAAACGTCCCGCAGAGGCTGGCGACCAGCGGTTTGGACAGGAATCCGGGCGTGATACCCATGAGAGGCGAGCCGCTAGAAAGTCACCCGGGCCGTGGGAGTTTTCTTGGCTTCCCGGCTCTCCGCCAGCACCCGGCTGTACTGTTGCTCGAGACGCTCGATTTGCGCCACCTGCTCGAAATTCGTCGTGATATACTCGGACGCGTTCTGTCCCATCCGCGCCCACACGTCTCCGTCCGCCGTCATCTGGCGCAAGGCCGCGCACAGCGCCTGGGGATCCTTCTCGGGCACCAGCAAACCGGTCCGGCCGTTTTCCACCGCCTCCGGGATGCCGCCATGCAACGTCGCCACGACCGGCAAACCGGACGACATCGCCTCCAGCATCGAATTGGGAATGCCTTCCTGGTTCTGATCCGCCAGGATTTCGCTCGGATGAAAGAAAATATGGGAGGCGACGTAGAGTTGATACAGTTTGCTCTGGCTCAGGAAACCCGCGAAGCGGACGCTTTTTTCCAGGCCGAGCCTGGCTACGGCTTGCTTGAGTTCATCCCGCATCGGCCCGTCGCCCGCGATGACGAAAGACGCTTCCGGAAAATGCTCGCGGAATAAGGCAAACGCCTGCAAGGCCGTCACGATCCCCTTTTTGGGAATCAACCGGCAAGCCTGCACCAACTGCCAGCGGCCACGCGCCGGCGGCACCCGGCGCACGAACGGAAACTGATCCAGCGGGACCCCCGTGCGATTGAGCGACAGACGTTCCGGCGGGCAACCGAGATCGATCAATTGTTTGCGCAGCGATTCCGAGCGCGCGAGCACCAGCGGGACGGTTTGCAGCATCTCCCGCAACTGCTCCTTGTAGCCGGCCTGGTGTTCACGCAGCGTGATATCCGCGCCGTGAAACGAGACGATGCATGGTTTGTCCCAGGCCTTGATAAAGGGCAGCAGATGCACTCCGGTGTGCCCGAAGTAAATGTGCATCAATTGCGCCTTCCGACGCCGCAAGATGCCGTCGAGCACCTGGAATTCGCCGCGATACACCACCGCCTCGGCGCGCAGGATGTATTTGAGATAAAACCGGCGCAGAAAATTCTTGGTCGGCTTGCCGACCAGTTCCACGTCGTCGAAGGGATAGCGCTCGGCATTTTGCCGGGTCTTCGTCATGACGAAAGAGGCAAACGTGCGCAGCCCCGTCACCTGGCGGTAAATGTGCGCCATTTCCCGTTTGAGAAAAGTGGTGCAGTAGCTGGCGACAACTGGTTGCTCGGGCATATCCAAAGGTCCCCGTGTTTTCTAGGAGCGCGCCCCCTTTGTCCAACCTTATTACGTCGCCGGAACTGTAGCGCGCTCTCGCTGGCGAAGGCGTTTCTCGTAGCGGTCAAAGAGCTGCCACCAAAGCAGGCGCCGATTCCGGCATTCCCGAGGCCAACTGCAGGCGCAAGGTCTCGCGCAAGGTCTCGACCCCAGTCCCGGCCGCGGCACTGATCGGAATGACTGTCAGCTTCGGGTACCGGCTCCGGAAGATTGCCAGGTTTTCAGGTGCCTCCGGCAAATCCATCTTGTTCGCCACCACCAGCCACGGCCGCTCGCCGAGTTGCGGATCGTAGAGGGACAATTCGCGCCGGAGGCTGGCCAGATCTTCGAGCGGGCTGCGTCCTTCGCTGCCGCCCATGTCGAGCACGTAGAGCAGCAAGCGGCAGCGCATGATGTGCCGCAGGAATTCGTGGCCGAGGCCAACGTTACGGTGCGCGCCCTCGATCAACCCGGGGATATCCGCCACCGTGGCGCGTCCGTACGTGCCGGGAAACTCCATCACGCCGACCAACGGATGCAGCGTGGTGAACGGGTAAGCCGCGACCTTCGGATGCGCGGCGGAAAGCCGGCTGAGCAGCGTGGATTTCCCGGCGTTCGGATAGCCGACCAGACCGGCATCCGCGATCTTGCGCAGCTCGAGGAAGAAATACCCCTCCCCGCCCGGGATGCCCGCGTCTGAACGCGTGGGCGCCTGGTTACGCGAGTTCTTGAAGTGGACGTTCCCGCGCCCGCCTTTGCCACCCCGGCAGAGGAAAACCTCCTGCCCGGGCTGGGTCAGGTCCGCCACGAGTTCGAGATTGGCGACGCAAATATCCTCCGCTGGCGCGCGCAAATCCGCCTCCGCTGCATCGTCCGCGGGCGGGCGCGCGGAAAGGGTTTGGCCCGCCGGCAGGCGGTAGACCAGGGTGCCAGCCGGGACCACCGCGACTTTGTCGGGCGAAGTCTTCCCGTGCTTTTTCTTGCTGCCGCCGCGTCCGCCATCGCGAGCCCGCAGGTGAGGATCGTAGAAAAGCGAGACGAGGCTGTCCGTGTGGGAATCCGCCCTGAGGACCACGCTGCCGCCGTTGCCGCCGTCGCCGCCGTCGGGGCCCCCGCGCGGCACGAAGGATTCGCGGCGGAAACTCGAGCTGCCCGGACCGCCATCACCGGCCTTGGCAAAGATTCGTACGTGATCGACAAACACAGGCCGTACTCAACCACGGTTTGGGTGCGAGTGCATCCACCGGGTTGGACGGACCGGCGTCGTCAGGCGCGCGATGGCGCGATCAACGACTGATACAGGTCGCGCGTTTGCTCCGCGATCGCGCTCCAGCTGAAATTGGCCCGCGCGCGCTGCCGGCCGGCCCGGGCAAAGCGGGCGCGCAACTCCGGGTTGGCCATCAATTCGTTAATGCGCGCCGCCAGATCGCGCGCAAACTGATCGGGATTCACCGGCTCGAAAGGACTTTCCGTCATCTGCTCGATGGGCACCAGAAAGCCGGTTTCTCCGTGCACCACTACTTCCTTGATGCCGCCGACCGCGCTTGCCACCACTGCCGTCTCGCACGCCATCGCTTCCAGATTGATGATACCGAACGGCTCATAGATCGACGGACAGCAGAAGACCGCCGCATTGGCATAAAGCTCGATGGCGGTGGCTTTGCTGACCATTTCCTCGATCCAGATGATGCCTGCCCGTTGCTGCTGTGCCGTGGTAACGGCCGCCTTCATTTCGGCCGCGATTTCCGCTGTGTCCGGCGCACCCGCGCAGAGTACGACCTGAAAGCCGGGATCGAAATACTTGATGGCATTAACCAGGTGAATGATTCCCTTCTGCCGCGCGATCCGGCCGACAAACAGGACGTACGGCACCTTGGGATCGATGCCGTGAGCCGCCAACTGCGCCGTCGAATCGGGCGGCTGGTACTCGTCTGGGTCGATGCCATTATAGACGATGTGGACCCGCTTTTCGTCGACTTGAAAAAGCCGCAGGACATCCGCCTTGGTTTCCTGTGAAACCGCCACGATGGCATCCGCCATTTCCATGGCGGTGCGCTCGACCCAGCAGGTGAAATCATAGCCGCCGCCGAGTTGCTCGCGTTTCCAGGGCCGCAAAGGTTCGAGCGAATGCACGGTTAGGACGAGCGGCAGGCCGTAGTTCAGCTTGGCCAGGATGCCGCCCAGATGACTGTACCAGGTGTGGCAATGGACGACATCGGCATCGATGTTAACCGTGTTGAAATCCACGCAACGGCTCGCCGCCGCCAGCGCGGAACGCAACGGCTTGGGACAGGTGTAAGCGCTCGTGTCCTTCGGAAAGCCGCGGACGGTCAGATGGTCTTGAGCTTGGGCTTGATCGCTGAAGGCGCGGACTTCCACATCCATCAGCTTAGCCAATTCGCGGCTGAGATAATCCACGTGGACCCCTGCCCCGCCATAGATGTGCGGCGGATATTCGTTGGTTAGAAAGAGAGCTTTCATCTGTCCGATGGTAGAGGCAGCGAAGCTGCCGGTTTTAATCAAAGGTAGGGATCGCTCTCCGAGCGACTCCCAAGCTGTCTGGAAGCAGGTGTACCGGAGCCGCCGCTGCGTAAAACCAACGTTCTCCAGACAGCTTCGGAGTCGCTCGGAGAGCGATCCCTACCTCTTTTTGGAGCCGCTGCGCGGCGGTTATATCCTTATCTAATTTGCTCTAGTTGTCTCAAAAGAAGATCGGGATAATCAGGATCGCCACAATATTGACGACTTTGATCATCGGATTAATGGCGGGACCAGCAGTATCCTTGTAAGGGTCGCCTACCGTATCACCGGTCACACTGGCCGAATGGCCGAGCGAGCCTTTACCGCCGTGATTGCCTTCCTCAATGTACTTCTTCGCATTATCCCAGGCCCCGCCGCTGCTGGTCATGGAGATAGCCACGAACAGCCCGGTCACAATCGTGCCGAGCAGCATGCCGCCGAGTGCCTCCCGGCCCAAGCCCGGCAGCGCCGCCACCAGAACAACCACTACCACCGGCAGCAGCGCCGGAATGATCATCTGACCGAGGGCCGCCTTGGTCACGATATCCACGCAAGTACCGTATTCGGGCGTGTCTTCGCCTTTCAGGATGCCCGGGTGCAAGGCAAGTTGGCGGCGAACTTCCCGCACCACCGCGCCCGCCGCGTTGCCCACCGCATCCATGCTGAAGGCCGTGAAGACAAACGGCAGCGCACCGCCGATAAACAGACCCACTACCACCCGAGGGTCATTCAGCAGGAACTGGGTTGAATTGATCAAGGGATCGAGCGACCCGGAGCTAAGCAGGTGAATGCGCAGTTCCTCGACATACGAGCCAAAAAGGACCAACGCAGCCAATCCGGCGGAGGCAATGGCATACCCTTTAGTGACCGCCTTCATCGTGTTACCGACGGCGTCCAGTTCATCGGTGACCTCGCGCACGTGATGCGGCAGATCGCTCATCACGGCGATGCCGCCGGCGTTGTCCGTGATCGGGCCGAAAGCATCCAGCGAGATGATGATGCCCGCCATCGACAGCATGCTCATGACGGCGACGGCAATCCCGTAGAGGTGGCCGACATGATAGCTGAGCAGGATGGCAATGGCGATGCAGATGACCGGCAACGCCGTGGCGCGTTGCCCGGTGGCAAGGCCGGCGATGATGTTGGTGGCATGGCCCGTCTCGCTGGCCAGGGCGATCTTGCGTACGGGCGAGAACTTGGTGGACGTATAATAGTTGGTGATGAGCACGACCGCTCCCGTCAGCACAAGACCCACCAGCGACGCCGCGTAGATACCCTTCCATGTATAGATGTAGGGAGAGCCGGCGAACGAGACCGGCCCTGGGAAGAGCTTGGCCGTGATCGGCAAATAGAGAACGGCGGAGATCACGGCGTTAACTCCCACCGCTTCCAACAACGAGCGGCCGGGAGAGCCCTTGCGGATATTCACGAGTGCGATTCCCACGACGGCTCCGATAATAGAGACGCCGCCCAGCAGAAACGGATAGATGACGGCGGAACGGTAACCCGGGAGGGTTAACGCGCCGATCAAAATGGCGCCAATCAGACTCACTGCATAGGTCTCGAAGACATCCGCCGCCATGCCGGCGCAATCCCCGACATTGTCGCCGACATTATCGGCAATGGTGGCGGGATTGCGGGGATCGTCCTCGTCCAGATGGCTTTCGATCTTGCCGACCAGATCCGCGCCGACATCCGCGGCCTTGGTATAGATGCCGCCGCCGAGCCGCGCGAAAACGCTGATGAGGCTGGAGCCGAGCGCCAGGCCGATGAGGCTATTGATCGCCGCCTGTTCACTCACGGCGAGCCGGACTTCCACCAGGTAAAACAAACCGACCGAAAGCAACGCCAGGCCCACGACCAGCAAGCCGGTGACCGCGCCACCGTTGAACGCCATGCGCAAGGCGGCGTGGCGGCTCTGGCCGGCGGCAAAGGCGGTGCGCACATTGGCCAGCACGGCAATCCGCATGCCGATGAAGCCCGCCGCCAGCGAACAGACCGCGCCGATGAGGAATCCCACCGCCGTCGCGGTGCCTTTGAAATAGACCGTGAGCAGAAAGATGAAGAACGCGATGATGGCGATCGTCACAACCTGGCGATTCAAATAAGCGCGCGCGCCTTCCTCGATGGCGCCGGCCACTTCCTTCATCCGGCCGTCGCCCGCCGGCGCGGCCACGATCATGGTAATCAGATAGAGGGCGCAGCCCAAACCGGCCGCCGCTAAAACGAGAGAGAGCCAGAGACCGGCACTAAGCAAAAGGGAGCCAAGAACCATAACAAAGATCCAACGCAAAGGGGTTTCCGCAGTTTCACTGACAGGGGAGGGCCACTCTAGTGACTTCGGGCAGGGCCGCAATCTTTTCCTTTTCACCCAAGGATCAGGGAATTGCCTGATTTTCGGTCCTGGCTCGAAAGCGCGCGCGGGTCACTCTTCCACCGCGTCGTTGGTGGCTAGAAGACTCAAGACGGCCTTCTGTACATGCAGGCGGTTTTCCGCTTGCGTGAAAATGGTGTCCGCGTGCGCTTCGAGGACTTCCGCCGTGATTTCCTTGCCGCGATAAGCAGGCAGGCAATGCAGCACGAGCGCTCCCGGCGCCGCCCGTTGTAAGAGCGCCTCGTTGATCTGGTAGCCAGCCAAGTCCTGCAAGCGTTCGGCCGCCTCGGTTTCCATGCCCATGCTGACCCAAACGTCGGTATAAAGGATGTCGGCGCCAGTGGCGGCCTGGAAAGGGTCCTCTTCGCAGCGCACGTCCGCGCCCGGCCCGAGCCGCGCCAGCAGGTCCGGCGAAGGCTGATACTTGGCCGGCGCCGCGATGATCAGGCGAAGGTCCAGTTTCGCCGCTGCCCAAAGCCACGAGACGGGCACATTGCAGGCACCATCGCCCACGTAACAGATCGTCTTGCCCCGCCAATCACCCAGCTTCTCACCAATCGTAAACAAATCCGCCAGGATCTGGCAGGGATGCTCCTGATCGGTCAGTGCATTGACGGTCGGGAGCCCGCTGGCGGCGGCAAAAAGCTCCAGATCGCTCTGCGCATAGGTGCGAATGACGGCGCCGTGCAGCATGCGGCCCAGGACACGGGCCGTGTCTTCGATCGGCTCGCCTCGGCTGCCCAGATGCAGATCGCTGGCGTTGAAAAAAAGCGCGTCACCGCCCAGCTCGCGGATGCCGACTTCAAAGCTCACCCGGGTGCGGGTAGAGCTCTTGTTGAAAATCATGCCCCAGCACCGGTGCCGCAACGGATGCGCGGCGTGCCGGCCGCGGGTGGCTTTCAGCTCCGTGGCCAACGCAAGAATGCGCAGGATTTCCGCGCTCGAAAGCGCCTCGATGGAGAGAAGGTTCTTCATGCGGCCTCCTCGCTGAACTGGCGCAGCACTCCCGCGATGAGACCCACGGCGCGTTCGACTTCCGCCCCGCTCACGTTGAGCGGCGGCAGCAAACGGATGATATGCGTGCCGGAAGGGACCGCCAGGAGGCCGGCTTGCTGCAACCGGCCGACCAGTTGCAAGGCAGGCGGCCGTTCGTCCTTGGTGCCGCGGGTGGCCCACGTGAAAGCCGCCGGGTCGATTTCGAGGCCGAGCATCAGTCCCTGGCCGCGAATCTCGGCGATCAAGGGCGACTTGATCCCGGCCAGCAGGGTCGTGGCGTAATCACCAAGCGTGCGGGCGTTCTTGAGCAGATTTTCCTCCGCTATGATGTCGAAGGTCGTCAGGGCGGCGGTGCAACAGAGCGGATTGCCGCCGAACGTGGTGCCATGCGTGCCCGGTCCGAGCAAATCGCCGAGTCTGGTGGCCGTGCCATCCAGCAACGTGACCGCCCGGTCACGCGCCCAGATCGCGCCCATCGGCAAGCTGCCCGCCATGCCTTTCGCCCAACTGATGCCATCGGGCAGGATTTCGCTCGCGCCGAGAGAACGCCAGGCACACCAGTCTCCGGTTCGGCCGAAGCCGCACTGGATCTCGTCGAACAGCAGCAACAGGTTTTGCTCGTCGCAAAGCTCGCGCAGACCTTGCAGGAATTCGGCCGTGGCCGGCACGACGCCGGTTTCGCCCTGGATCGGCTCCAGCAGAATGGCGGCGGTTTGCGCGTTGACGTGCGCGCGGACGGACGCGAGATCATTGAAGACCGCTTGCGTGAAGCCCGGCGTGAGCGGTTCAAAACCTTTCCGCACCTTTTCCTGCCCCGTGGCGGCCAGCCCCGCGAGGGTGCGGCCGTGAAACGATTTTTCGAAGGTGATGATCTCGTGGCGGCCGCCGGGTTGGGTCAGGTTGCCGAAACGCCGCGCGAGTTTATACAGAGCCTCGTTGGCTTCGGCGCCGCTGTTGCAGAAAAAGCAACGGCCCGGCGCGCCGACCAGGCTGACGATCCGCTCAGCCAGCAAGCCTTGGGGACGCGTGTAATACAAGTTCGAAGTGTGCCCCAGCGTCCGGGCCTGCCGCGCGACGGCCTCGTTCAATCGCGGATGCGCGTGCCCGAGCGAGCAAACGGCAATGCCAGCGCCGAAATCGAGATACTCCTTGCCGGCCTCATCCCAGACCCGGCTCCCTTCCCCGCGCGCGATCGCCAGCGGGAAGCGCCCATACGTGGGCAAGACGAACTGAGCAAAGAGAGCCTCGGTCGAAAGTGGCTCGGGGGTGACGTGGGCAGGCATAGCGGTCAACGGCAATCGCGATGGTAATTCGAAGCGCCGAAGTTGGCACCATCCCGCGACGATTGCCAGCGCGGTTTGTGGCCGGGGTCAGGCTGTTCTTACTTCCCGCCGGTGACGGTATATCCCGCCGCGCGCAAGTCCGCCGCGAGGCCCGCTTCCATTTCGGCGGCGACGTGAAAGGGCATGGGATTGAAGCAGGCGTACATTTCCGGCAGCAGGCGGAGGCCGTACTTGCGCACGGTCCAGGCGGATTTGTAGCCTCGCTTGTGATTGGCGAAACGCTCGGCGGGATCGAGACCGGTCATGCCGACGTAAACACAGGGCTTGGCGGGATCGCGCCGGGGATTGAGGCGCAACACGGACGGGTGAGCGGCGACCGCAGGATCCAACAACACCACATAGACGTTGTGCCGGAGCGATTCGGCCGCTGGCTCGGCGGCCGCGGCCGTTTGCAAGGGGCGCAGGCGTCTGCCGCGCGGCCGTTTAACGGGCATAAACCTCGCGGCAGGCGGCGAACGTGTTGAGATGCACTTGCACGACCTTCCGCACGTCCGCGGTGTAGCCGCCCGCCAGCACCCACGCGAGCGGGATGCCGTGGCGGCGGGCAAATTCAAACACCGTCACATCGCGAGCCCGCAAAGCCGCGTGGTCCAGCGCCAGGGGGGAAAACGGATCTTCAAAGTACGGGTCGGCGCCGGCCTGGTAGAGCAGCAGGTCCGGCTGGCCCCGGGAGAGCAGCGCCGGCAGATGGCGTTCGAGCAGGTCCTGCAACCCAGGACCGGCCAGACTAGCGGGTAACGCGACCGAAAAATGATTTTCACCGTCGGCGTGGTGCCGGGTGCGCACATCCCGATAGACCAAGTTATGCATGTAATCGTTGCCGTACATCGAGAGCACGGTCAAGAACGGGCGCTGCGGCGCCAGGCTCGCGGTGCCGTTGCCATAGTGCAGATCGAGATCGAGGACCGCCACGCGTTCGACCTCCCCGGCCAGCCGCAGGGCCTCGGCCGCCACGACGAGGCCATTGAAGGTGCAAAACCCTTCCCCGTGACCGGCATGGGCGTGGTGAAAACCGCTAACCAAGGCTGCGGCGACCCCGGTCTCCAGCGCTTTCCGGCCGGCGGCGAGGCAGGCGCCGTTGGTGAGGCAAACCGATGGATAGAGCGCAGGGGTCCAGGGGAACTTTTGCGACTCGGCCAACGGGCGCGGATCACCGGTCCGCACAGCTTCGATGTAGGCCGGGGTGTGGACCCGCAGCAGGTCGGCCAGGGTTGCGGGAGCCGGCTCGAAAAACTCCGCGGCTGGATCATCGCGCAAGCCGGCCGCCACCAGCGCGAACTTTCCGATCGGCATCATGTGCCCCTCACCCAGCGGCGCGGCGAATCCCGGATGATAGTAGACGGGAATTTTCTTCACGCGGCAGAGGGCGGGAGCAATGGTACGGGCTCGCCCGGGCGAGGGTAATCGCGTTCGACCTGGGCGAGCAAAGGAGCGAGATCATCCGCCCGGCAACCATCGCGGTAGATGCGGTAAAGGGCCCTGGCCAGCGAGCGCGCGGCGGCTCCGTCGACGGCGGTTTCCTGTTCGCGGCCGACCTGCCGCAACACCAGGGAAAAGGGCAATGGGCGTGGGCCACCGCCAGCGTCGATTTCCCCTGGTGGCCGGAAGTCCGGCTGCGCATAGGGGACGCGGGCGGGGTCCAGTTTGCGGAAGCCGGCTTTTTCGTACGCCAACAAACTGGCCGGGAGCCGCGACGAAGCGGATGCGGCGGCTTCCATTTCGGCGATCAGGGTGATCTGGGCGGCCATGGCACTTACGCCGCTCGCACGCAGGCACTCTCTGCCGAGGTCGATGGGCAGGGCGCGCAACCAACCGCCCAGCCCGGTCCGCCGCCACTCGGGCGCGATCAAGGCATGCGAAAGATGAACGATGACCTGGGGCCTTTCGCCTGCCGCTCCCAAGGGGGGCACCGCCGCCGAGTGATCGCGGACGGCGGCGATGCGACCGTCGGCGGCGGTAATCGACACGAGTTCGTATTGCAGGGTCCAACCGTCCATCTGCGGGCGCCGCGGCCAGGCGAATCGATCCGCGAGCACCGCGGTTCTTTCCAGAGCCCCTGTGTGGCCAAAGGTTTTGGCCAAAAACTGATAGGCGGGCGCAAACGCCGGGTCCGCGACGGAATCCACCGCGTGCAAAACGAGGCCGGACACATCCAGCCGGCTGGCGCGGGCATCTCCGGGCGCCAGATCAGCCAAAATCCAACGCGAGGTGGCGATGGGCATAGGCTGCCGCAGCCAAGACTTACGCTTTCCCCACCAAGGTCTTCGGATCCACGAAGGTCATGCCGTGGGCGTCCGCCACGGCGGGCTGCGTGATCTCGCCCCGGTAAATGTTGATGCCGCCCCACAGCGCCGGCACCTTGGCCAAGGCTTCCGCCAGGCCCAGATCGGCGAGCAGTTCGAGATAGCGATAGGTCACGTTGGTCAGCGCCTGGGTGGCGGTGCGGGCATACGCTCCCGGCATGTTGGCCACACAATAGTGGGTCACTCCTTCTTCCACGTACACCGGGTCATGGTGCGTGGTCGGGTGCGACGTTTCCGCGCAGCCGCCTTGATCAATCGCGATATCCACCAGAACACTGCCAGGCCGCATCTGCTTGAGCATCTCTCGCGTGATCAGCTTCGGCGCGCGCGCGCCGGGCACCAGCACCGCGCCGATCAACAGATCGACGGTCGGCAGCAAGCCCGTCAGATGCGCTTCGCTCGAATAAAGCGTGTGCGCGGCATGCATGGTGATGTCGAGGAAGCGCATGCGTTCCAGATCCACTTCCAAGATCGTCACGTCCGCGCCCAGGCCGGTGGCCATCCGTGCCGCGTTGACGCCGGAGCTGCCGCCGCCGATCACCACCACGCGCCCGGGCAGAACCCCGGGGACGCCACCGAGCAACACCCCCGCCCCGCCCACATGCCTGGCCAGGAAGTAACCGCCCATGATGATCGACATGCGGCCCGCGATCTCGCTCATCGGCTCGAGCAGCGGCAGCCGGTGGTTCACTTCCACTGTCTCATAAGCGATGCAGGTGGCGCCACTTTTGGCCAGGGCGTCCGTCAGCGGGCGATTGGCGGCCAGGTGCAGATAGGTAAACAGGATCTGGTCGCGTTTGAGCAGCGCGTATTCTTCGGGCAGAGGTTCCTTGACCTTAATGATCAGTTCCGCTTCCGCGAAAACGGCGGCATGCTCGCTGAGCATGGTGGCTCCGGCCTTTTCGTAGTCCAGGTCCGGGTAACCCGAGCCCACGCCCGCGCCGCGTTCGACGAAGACCTGGTGGCCGCGTTTGACGAGTTGGTAAGCCGCCGAGGGCAGAAGCGAGACCCGGTCTTCCTGTTGTTTGATCTCCTTGGGAACACCGATTTTCATGAGGTAAAAGAAGGCTTCGGCACGGCCGCGCAGGTGCGCCGCGGCACATTGCACGAGGCGCGACCCGGAACTAATCTGAACGTACCCTGCGGTCGCGCAAAAGCGAAAGCTCAAAACTTGCGGCCAGGTTCCCGCTCATGAACTCCCCCGCCCCGCTGCAAAGCCTCGACCTCGCGCATCATCTCCATCCGTTTACCGACCAGACTTCCATGGCGGCCGAGGGCGGCAGCCAGATCATCGTGTCCGGTGCAGGCTGCCACGTGACCGATCAGACCGGCCGCCGTCTGCTGGACGGGCTGGCGGGGCTGTGGTGCGTCAACGTCGGCTATGGACGCCAGGAAATAGTCGACGCCGTGACCGCGCAGATGCAGCGGCTGCCGTATTATTGCTCGTTTTTCAACTCGACGACCGAGCCGGCCATCCGGCTGGCGGCCCGGCTGACGGAGCTCGCGCCAGCAGGGCTCAACCACGCGATGTTTTCGAACTCGGGCAGCGAGGCGAACGAGACCGCGCTCAAGATGATCCGCGCTTACCAGAAGCTGCGCGGGAAGCCGGGCAAGGTGAAGGTGCTATCGCGCACCTTCGGCTATCATGGAGTGACGCTGGCAACCACCAGCTTGACCGGCCTGCCGAACTGTTGCACGCCGTTTGACCTGCCGCTCGCCGGCTTCGTGCAAGTGCCCGCGCCCTATGCGTATGGCGCGTGCCGGGAAGCGGATCCGGCGGCTTACGCCCTCGAATGTTTGGCCGAGACGCGCGCCATGATCGAGCGCGAGGACGCCGATACGATCTCGGCGCTTTTTGTCGAGCCGGTGCAAGGCGCGGGCGGGGTCATCGTCCCGCCGGCCGGTTATTTGACGGCCCTGCGCGCCCTGTGCCGGGAGTACGACATTCTTTTTGTGGCCGATGAGGTTATTACCGGCTTTGGCCGGCTCGGCGCGTGGTTCGCCAGCGAGCTTTGGGCGCTCGAACCGGACTTGATGACCCTGGCCAAAGGTCTGACCAGCGGTTACCTGCCGCTCGGCGCTACGCTGGTGAGTGATCCCATCGCGGAGATGCTCGCCAGCGGCGGATACTTCGCGCACGGATTTACCTACAGTGGCCATCCAACGACGGCGGCGGCGGCCCTGGCCAATCTGGAGATCATCGAGCGCGATCACCTGGTGGAACGCGTCCGGGACGATGCCGGGCCCTATTTCCAGCAAAGGCTCCAGGCGCTGGCGGCGCATCCGGCAGTGGGCGAGGCGCGAGGGTTCGGACTGATCGGCGCACTGGAAGTCGTGCCACGCGAAGGCCGGGTCAGCCTGACTCCGGCGGCATTGCTCGGCCTGAAAGCGGCGGCGGCGGTGCGGGCGGAAGGCGCAATTGTCCGCGGCATTCGCAACGCGATCGCGCTTTCGCCCCCGCTGATCATCAGCCGGGAGGAGATCGACGCGCTCTTTGGCAGCGTGGAGCGTGGATTGGACCGGCTTTGGGACGCCGCCGCGAGCTAATTTAACGACGGGTCATCCGGCGCGGCGGCCAGAAGCTTAAACTTCGGTCCCAGCGCGCCCATGATATCCTGCCACAGCTTCTCCTGCCGGCCGCTGGCCAGCGATTGCGGCTCCGGCTTGACCAGCAGCCAGCCGCGTTGGAGCAGCTCCGCCTCCAACTGCCCGGCTGCCCAACCGGCATAGCCGACAAACGCGCGCACCTCGCCCGCATCCTCCTCGATTCGCGCAGCCACCTCCGTCAGCGACAAATTGGTGCGCACCCGAATACCACTTTCCTCGTGCTCCCAGCCAATCTGCACAAAAGTCAGTTGATCATGGCCGACCGGGCCGCCCAAATACACCGGCACCTTGCCCAGCGACGGCGGATGCTCAGCGCCCGGCAGCAGGTCGGCGGCGACTTTGTCCAAAGGCCGGTTCAGGATAAGGCCGAAAGCGCCAGCCTCGGCATCGTGCGCGGAAAGGAAAATGACGCTGCGGCGGAAGTTCGGGTCCTTGAGGCTGGGGTGAGCCACGAGGAGCATTCCCTGCAAGCTGGCCGGCGTTTGGTCGGAGGAACGGCGCATGGGCTCTGAGGCCTGGGTGACAATCCGGAAACGGTAGAATATCGACTTAAAGTACCTGGCTGGCGAAAGGATTTTCGTGCCAGGCAATCGTCCCATGCACCCTGGCGGCGGCGTTGGAGGCGCCGCCCGGGTAAACGACGAGTTGCGCCGCATCCGTCTTCTGCGCGACGAATGCCGGCACGCCAAAACCGCCCTCGATGTGGCCGCGACCGATCAACACGACCAACTTGCCATCGGGATGCGCGTCGACGAACTCCACGATGCGGCTGGCCATGGTTTGGTCCCAAAGTAACTGGGCCTTGTAAAAGTTTTCGAGATTGGCGCCGGCATGAGGGCTTTGCGCCATTTGCTCGGTAAAATGTTCATAACCCCCGTTGAGCGGCCGGAAACCGCTGGGCAACTCCGTCCGTTCCTCCGGCGTCAACGGGATGCCCTGCGCCAGCTTGTGGGTTGTTACTCCGGGCGCGTTCAAGGCCAAACTGGCGACACCTTCGGTTTCCGTCCAACGCAGGATCTTCTCGTACATGACGGAGAACGTGCCCCAGTGCGGCTGGAAATCTGTTTTCTCGAGCAACCCGTCCGTGGTGAGATGATGGGCGTTCCAGGCGTCGAGAACGGGTTGCTGGGTGAAGTCGAACATCTCCCAGGCGACAGTAAAATTCAGGCCGCGGGCCTTTAATCCCTTCAGCACATCAAGCTGATATTCGTGGTCCGAATTGCTGCTATGGGTCTCCCCGATATAGATGATCCGGGCCGGGGCGAGTTGATCCCAGTAGGCGCGTTCCGCGGCGGTTAGTTCGTGGGGCGGGCTGACCGGAATTGGGCCACCGACCTTCGGCAAAGCGAGGCCGGAATTGACGCAGCCGCTCAGAAAGCAGGCCGCCGAGATCCCGCCGGCCAGAGCCACCAGCCGCAGCCCGGTGAGCGCGGTGCTCCGGGAGAAAATCAGACTACGGGGGAACGATCCGAACATGAACAAGGGCAGGCTAACACGCGCAAGACAGACTTGCAAAAGGAGCGGAGTCCTGTCATCCGTCCTCTTGGTCCTTGGCCGGCAAATGCCAGCCCGCCCCGCTTGCAATACCCACCCATGAAGCCCCTTCCCCCTTCCCGCCTAGTTGATCAGCCGTCGAACTCGCGCCGCGGTTTTTGGCGGCAAGTCGTCCCGATTTTGCCCGCTCTCTGGCTGCTCGCAGGCGGCGTGGTTCCCACTTTGCACGCACAGGTCCGGGCCGTGGCGGCCGCTTCCGCTTCACCGGCCGCCGTGGCGCCCACGGCCCCGGCCAAGGGAGATGTGCTCGCCGTCCTTAAAGCGGACGGCAAATACGGTACCTTCCTCAAAGCGCTCGACGCCGCCGGCCTGACCGGGACCCTAGGTCAAGGCGGGCCCTACACCGTTTTTGCGCCCACCGATGAGGCGTTCGCCAAGCTACCGGCCGGCACGCTCGATCGCTTGCTGAAGCCGGAAAATAAAGCCAAGCTCGTGGCGCTGATGAACTATCACATCGCCACCGGCAAGGTGGCCTCAGCGGCCCTGGCCAAGATGGACGAGTTCAAGACGCTCAACGGGGAAGAGATCGACGTCGACACCAGCAACGATGGCAAGACCATCGAAATGGATGATTCCAAGATCACCGCGCCGGACATGCAGGCGACCAACGGCGTGGTGCACGGCATCGATGCCGTGCTGGAGCCATAGGATGCCAGGCGCTTACTGTCCGGAGACGAAGTAGGCGAACTTCCAACTGCCGTTGTCCAGGCGGATGCCGGCTCGGTAGCCGTTGTAGTGCGCTTCGTCCGTGACAAATTCCGGCGGTGACACCATGTAGTTTTCCTTCGGCACAAAAGGCTCTTTCATCACCAATTCCAGTTCCGGCCAGACGTTGTTCTGGTCCCAGTACTCGAAGACGCCGGCGCCTTCACCCGCCGGTTCCAGCCGGTAGCCGAAATCCGCCGTCATCATGCTGGCGACCGTCTGCAAATCGCGCGCGGAGATGGCATGCCGCAGCCGGCTCAAGAAACCCTGGAACGCCACATCGCCGTTTTGATCCGGGATGGTGGGCGGCGGGGTCTTCTTCTTCGTGGCCGCGGCGTCGGTAGTTTTTGGCTTATTGGAATCGGTCGTGTGGCAACCGCCCAACCCAAGGAGGCAAAAACCGGCGATCGGCAGCAGCCAGCGGCACGCTTCCTTCATAAATTAACGGAGGGATCGATCCTGGCCCCGGCCGCGAGAGACAGCTCGCGCTGCCGGGCGCGCCGGGCCGCCCATTCGCGCCGGGCTAGCGAGCGCTTCGAGCCGGGCAGGCGCCGCAGGAACGGCGTGACGACCAGAATAAAGAACAGCGACAGGACAAAGCGCAACAATCCACCCGACGGGCTTACCAGCCGGATGCGGTCTGCCCGCATGGCCGCGAAGACCTGGTCAATGGTGGGCGGCTCGTTCGTGGGCGCGAGACCGAGCAGCGAGTAGTGGGTACCGAAGAAGCGGCGCCAGTGGGTATCGGAAGTCGCCAGCAGCGGTTTGGCATGCTTGCGCGCGAGGCGCATGGCCCGGCGGTTGGGATTGAGCATCGGCACGTGGAAATGGCAGAACTCGATCGCGTCGAAGCAGTCGATATGGGCCTCGGCGCGTTCGCCAATGGAGCCGCCGAGCACGTAGTACGGGTGCGGCGCGAAAACGAAGATGGTATCGCCGCGACGGCGGCGGAGATCGCGCAGATCCTCAAACGTCTGGACTCCGGCGGCTTCGTCCGGAGTGATGTTCAGCACAACGACGTCCGCCTGCTCGATGCGCAACTCGGCCGCCTGGATCAGGAGGACGCCGAGTTCGCGAGCTCGCGCGAAAACGCGCTCATCGTGGAACACGCGCTGGTGCAGCGTGATGGCGACGGCTCTGAAACCGAGTTCGTGTGCGCGATCGAGCAGCTCGAAGGCGGTAAAATCGACATCGTCGAAGGGATCCTCCGCGGTATGAAGGTGGAAATCCGCCTTGATCCAGGTAAGCGAAGACTCCGCGCCCGAGGCGGAGTCCGAAGAAGAAGTCACAGCGAGCATAGTAAAAGGACGGCGATCAGGTTTTCAACTGTGAAAAGCAGGAGTCGGACCCCCGGGGCTTTGCTCGCGCGGCCGGATCGAAGGCAAAGAGTGCTTGCGCGCCACCGGCTCCTGCCTAAGAATTGGGTTCGCTAAGCCTTGCTCGGGTGGTGAAATGGCAGACACGTACGTTTGAGGGGCGTATGCCGTAAGGCATGGGGGTTCAAGTCCCCCCCCGAGCACACTGATTCAGGAGACTTGCCGAGGCTTCCATGTTTTGGGTAGTCTAGCGGCCGCGTATGAAGGCCCCCCTTTTCTGCCTGTTTCTTGTCACCGGCGGCTTCTGTCTGGCCGCCCCGCATTTCGCCCGCGCGCAGGACGCCGACGATCTATCGGTGACGCTGCCTAACGGCAAGGTCCTGCATTTCCAGACGGAAGAACAGAAGGAGCGGTTTGAAGCGGCCCGGGAGGCGCAAGCGACCAAGCTCCAGCAAGCTGCGGCGCAAGCGATCGAGCAAACACCCGCGCCGCGGAAGGAGCTGGGCCATACCGCCCTGGATGAAGTGCCCGCGACGGGCGGCAAGGTCAACTTGGCCGCTCCCACCTTTACCGCCGATTACTACATGGCCGCACCCGAGTCCTGGGTGGGCCGTCCGATCACGCTTTCGGTCGCTCTTGTCCGGCCGATCGACGAAAAACCGCGGGCGGACGGGCTCCGGGAACTCGAGGCCCTGACGTACAACAACGACGTCAAAGGGTTCGGCAGCCAAAATGCCGGCGGCTATATCATGATTATGGCCAAACCTGATGTCGCCTTCGACCTGATCCAGCGCTGCGGCACCCGATATCAATATAATTGGAATCGGCTCAAGACGACCCTGATCAAGGGAGAGCTGCGCAAGTTCAGCAAAATCGACTCGTCCTCGATGGGATCCAAAACGTACGGGTTTTTCGTCGAGCAATGACAGCGGCTTCCGGGCCGGCTGGTTATGGCCGGGCTGCGTCCGCCACGGCCTGAGCTTGCAGACTGATTTCGGCGGCTTTGAAAGCGTGCGCCTGCGTCATGGCGGTTTCGGTGCGGTTGAGGCTATCGAGGATTAAGCGCCCGAAAAACGGGAAGCCGACCTGGCCTTGCAACCGGTAGTGCTGCTCCCCTTCCCCGTTGACCAGGAACAGGTGATCGCCCGTCTCTTCGGTCGCCACATTGATGTATTTGCGCAGTTCCATGTAGCCGTCAGCCCCGAGGATGACTGTCCGGCCATCTCCCCAGACGCCCAGGCCTTTCGGCGTCAGCCAATCGATCCGTTGGTAGTTGGACGCGCCGTTATCGGCCAGGAAGGCGGCCTCGCCGAAGTCTTCGAGTTCCGGGTACTCCGGATGACAATAGTTGGCGACCCGGGCAAAGCTGACGGTCGCGTCGCTGGCGCCGGTGTAATAAAGGAACTGCTCGCATTGATGACTCGCAATATCGCAGAGGATGCCGCCGTATTTCGCTTTCTCGAAAAACCAGGCGGGCCGCTCGGCCGGTGGTCCCAGCCGATGCGGCCCGAGGCCGATGACTTGCAGCACCCGGCCGATGGCGCCTTGCTCGATCAGATCGCCGGCGAAGACGGCGCATTCCACATGCAGCCGTTCGCTAAAATACACCATGTAGCGGCGGCCGGTCTTGGCCGTGGCGCGCCGGGCCGCCCCGAGTTGCTCAAGCGAGGTAAACGGGCATTTGTCCGTGAAATAATCGAGGCCGGCAGCCAGGACGCGCAAGCCCAGCGCACAGCGCTCATTCGGGATGGCGGCCGCGGCGATCATTTTGAGGCCCGGCTCGTCCAGGACCTCCGCCTCGGACCGCGCGACCCGGACACCGGGGTACCGCTCGCGGAAGGCGGCTATCTTCAATGGGTCGGCATCATAGACGGCGCGCAGTTTTCCGCCCGCCTCGAGGAGACCGTTGCATTGCCCATAAATGTGGCCGTGTTCCAAACCGATCACGGCAAAGGGAAAATCCCCCGGTTGGCACACCGGATCGGGCTTGCCCTGTGGGGCATAATTCATCCCGCTGATGGCGGCTGGTGCGCTCATGGTGCTTGGCGGATGTGACGCTGGCACGGTAGTCTGCACGCGCACCGCGGTGGTGGCAATCACGTGTATCTCTGGAGAAAACTGGCCGGGCCGCGACAAGACGCTGCCTGGATCGCGCGGTTGACGGCGGCAGCCGGGGCGAGTCGTCTCGCGACGATCACACCGGCCGGCGGGCACCCGGCGCGCTGGGAAGTTTACTGCGAAAAACAGGACGAAGCTCGCGCTTTGGCGCGCCAGTTCGGCGGCCGGGTCCTGGCTTTGCCGGATAGCCGTTGGCAACCCCCGCCCGCCACCGTGCGGGGCCGGCCGCTGTCGCTGGGCGGCCGGTTGCTCGTGACGGCGTGGCCGGATGAGCTGGCGGCGTTACGCTCCAGCCAAGCCGGCAAAAAGGTTCTTTGCATCCCCGCGGCCATGGCCTTCGGCACCGGCGAACATGCGACCACCGCGATGTGCGTGCGTTTGCTGGCGGCTATCAGCCGCGGCCGCCAAGCCGGGGCTTGGGAAGCACTGGATCTCGGCACCGGCAGCGGCATTTTGGCTTTGGCGGCCAGGATGCTTGGTGCGCGGCACGTTCGCGGACTGGATAATGATGGCGATGCCATCCGAACCGCCCGGGAGAACGCGCGGTTGAATGGCCTGAGCGGTAGAACAGTGGTTTTCGAGCGGGCGGATCTGCTTGCTTGGTGCCCCCGGAGACGATGGCCGCTAATCGTCGCCAACTTGTTCAGCGGCCTGCTGATCCGGCTGGTGCCGAAGGTAATCGCACCAGCCTTGGTGCCGGGTGGCGATTTGATCTTGTCGGGGGTGCTTGCCGAACAGGCAGACGAAGTCACGGCGGCGATACGCCAAGCCGGTCTCCAGCTAGCCGAGGTGAAGTCACGCGGGCGTTGGCGGGCGTTCCACGCAGTTTCCGAGCAGATGGCGTAGCTGCCGGTCGCGGGCTGGTGGGGATAGCCCGACGATCCGATCCCACGGTGATCGGCCGCCGGGGCGGCGACGCGGCCCTGGCCAGATAAGTCAGAAAAAGTCTCGACTTCCCTCAGGCTCCATGGTGCGTGCCCGCACGACCGTCCAGAACAATAACCCGCATGACCTTCGCGCGGCTCCACTTCCGCAGATCCGTACATTTTGCTTGCTTCAAAACCCGGCAAAATGATATGCGCAAACCGATGTATCGTTCCTTCCCGCTCGTTCTCAGAATTGCTTCGGAAGGGGGGCGGCGGGATCTTCGACGCCAAAGCAACCTTGGTCGCCCGCGGCTGTCGGGTATTTGGCTTTGCCTCCTACTTCTCATTGGCTCGTGCGCTTGTTTGCCGCATCTAAACGCAGGCACCGGTGTGGCCGATCAGATACCGACGTCCGAGTATGAAGCACTTTTGAATCTCTACAATTCCACCGGTGGACCGGGTTGGACTTATCAGGAGTATTGGGGCGAGCCTGAAGCGCAATATTGGGAGGGCGTCAATATTGATGGATACGAGTATGACACTTCTGGGAACATTGCGGTAAAGGGACACGTCTACGGCATCCAACTCGGGCCGAACAATCTTCAGGGTACCCTCCCTTCGCTATCCGGTCTGCCGTACCTGTCCACACTCATAATCGGGGGGCCACAGCTCACGGGCGATCTTAGCGCAGTGGCAGATTTGCAAGCGTTGCATGATCTCGAGTTGTACAGCTGTCAACTATCCGGTGATCTCCAACCGCTGAGTGGTCTGACCCAACTCACTTTCTTAAGTCTTCACGACAATCTGCTCAGCGGAACCCTCGCGCCGCTGGCTGGATTGACCAATCTCCAAACGCTGGTTCTAGATAACAACAAGCTAACCGGCACCCTCGCGCCGCTGGCTGGATTGACTACTCTCCAAACGCTGGGTCTGAGTAAGAACCAGCTGACCGGCACTCTGGCTCCTCTCGTGCAGCTCACCGGGCTGCAAAATGTAGAATTGGACGGGAATGAGTTCACTGGTGGGCTTACGCCTCTCGCCGGTCTGAGCCAGATTCGGTTCCTGGATCTCTCCAGCAATCAATTAACCGGCGATCTTCAGACCGTTGCTGTGATGAGTCAGCTACAATTTCTGAAGGCCTCCGGGAATCAACTCACGGGCGACCTGCAACCTTTGGTTGGGCTAGTAGCCTTGCAGGAGCTGTGGTGCGACAACAATCAATTGACGGGAGATTTACAAGGGCTGTCACACTTGGCAAAGCTGACGTTCCTAACTCTTGTCAGTAATCAATTATCCGGTGATTTATCGCCCCTTGCTGGCCTGACCTCCTTGACTTCACTTGACCTATCCATAAATCAGGTAACGGGCGGATTGGAGCCGCTGAGCCACTTGACATCGCTGGAGAGCCTGCGCCTCAGCCAAAACCATCTCAACGGAGAATTGAGCGCATTGGCGCCGCTTGCTCACTTACAAGCTCTCTCGCTCGATCACAATCAACTTAGCGGGGACGCGAGTGCGCTCACCGGGCTGAACTCGCTGACATTGCTGATTCTTTACTTCAACTATTTCGATCAAGATGACGGCTCGGATTTCCGCAATGTCACTGACGCTCTCCCCGTTGCCACCAAATACGTGTTGCCGCAGTATTTTATCGATATCGGGGCGGACACGGACTCTGCGCTCGTTGGAGAGCTTTATGACAGTGCCGGTCCCGTCGTCAGTTACGAGCTCGACCCTTCTTCGGCGACTCTGAGTTACAGTGCCTCCGGCCTGCCGGCCGGGTTGAGTATCGATCCGACCGATGGCGATGTCTTCGGTATTCCAAAAAGTCCGGGAACATATTTGATCGATATTTCGGTCACGAATCAGATTCTGACCGAAAGCGCGCCTTTGACGCTCACGGTGGAAGATCCGACGGCGGGTCCGCCAGGCCTCTATGCAGAAGTTTCCGCGAAGGTGGGCGTGCCGTTCTCGTACAATAGTCAACTTAACGGCCAGGCCGGCACGTACAAAGCAACGAATTTACCCCCGGGTCTGACCATCGCGGGCTCTAGTGGTCTGATCACAGGCACGCCCGGCACCCTGGGAGTTTATGTTGTACGGATTACGGCGACTTCGACCAGTGGCGCAGTGAGCAAGCAAGTGGCGGTCGACGTGCTCGCATCCCTGCCGTCCGCTTCCCTGGTCTCGACGCAACCCACTGTCACCTTAGGCAGTGGAGGGGCTGGAGCATTTACCCTGAGCCTGTCTACTCCAGCAACAGTTGATCAGTTCGTTTATTACAACGTAGCGGGAAGTGCGCGGAATGGGCTGGATTATGTTTTTCTCAAAGGTCAGGCCAAGATCAAGGCTGGGAATTCGAGCAAGACTATTCGGATAATTCCGTTGGGAAATCTTGGCGGCGCGTCAAAGAGGACAGTTAAATTGAGCCTCACCGCGGGTCTCGGCTACGAGGCGGACGGCGGGAAGCCCGCGAAGGTGACAATTCTGGCTCCATAAGTTGGAGGTAGAAACTGTGTGGCGAGACGTATCGTGACGCGATGTTCTAGGCGGGGGGCAGGCACTGCTGCCTAACACGTTGCTCCAGCGAGTGGCCTCCCGCCGTTGCCGCGCCTAACGCCCCGCCTCCGAGTTCAGGCCTTCTGGTAGACCTCGGCGCCTTCCTCGACGAACTCGCGGGATTTTTCCGCCAGGCCGGCGGCAATGGCGGCCTGTTCCGCCAAACCCTTTTCGGCGGCGTATTTGCGCACATCCTCGGTGATCTTCATCGAGCAGAAATGCGGGCCGCACATCGAACAAAAATGGGCCGTCTTGGCGCCTTCCTGCGGCAACGTCTCGTCGTGGAATTCGCGCGCAGTCTCGGGATCCAGACTCAAGTTGAATTGATCCTCCCAACGGAACTCGAAACGCGCTTTGCTCACCGCGTTATCGCGATGCTGCGCGCCCGGGTGGCCCTTGGCAAGATCGGCGGCATGCGCGGCAATCTTGTAGGTAATCACGCCGGTTTTGACGTCGTCCTTGTCCGGGAGACCCAGGTGCTCCTTGGGGGTGACGTAGCAAAGCATGGCGCAACCAAACCAGCCGATCATCGCGGCGCCGATGGCGCTTGTGATGTGGTCGTAACCCGGCGCGATGTCGGTCGTCAGCGGCCCGAGCGTGTAAAACGGCGCCTCGTGACACCAATCCAACTGCTTTTGCATGTTCTCCTGGATCATGTGCATGGGGACGTGGCCCGGCCCCTCGTTCATGACCTGGACGCCCCATTCCCAGGCGCGGGTGGTGAGCTCGCCTTGCGTCTTTAGCTCGCCGAACTGCGCCTCGTCGTTGGCATCCGCGATGGAACCCGGCCGCAAGCCGTCGCCGATGGAGAAGCTGACGTCATACGTCGCCATGATCTCGCAGATGTCGTCCCAATGCGTGTAGAGGAAATTTTCCTGGTGATGCGCCAGGCACCACTTGGCCATGATGGAGCCGCCGCGGGAGACGATACCTGTGGCGCGGCGGGCGGTCAGCGGGATGTAGCGTAGCAGGACGCCGGCGTGGATAGTAAAGTAGTCGACCCCCTGTTCGGCCTGCTCGATCAGCGTGTCCCGGAAGATTTCCCAGGTCAGTTCTTCGGCCCGGCCGTTGACCTTTTCGAGCGCCTGATAGATGGGCACGGTGCCGATCGGCACGGGGCTGTTGCGCAGGATCCATTCGCGGGTCGCGTGGATGTTTTTGCCTGTCGAAAGATCCATGACGGTATCGGCGCCCCATTTGGTCGCCCAGCGCATCTTCTCGACCTCTTCCTCGATGCTGCTCGCGACAGCCGAGTTGCCGATGTTGGCATTGATCTTCACCAGGAAATTGCGACCGATGATCATCGGCTCGCTTTCCGGATGATTGATGTTGCAGGGGATAATGGCGCGTCCGGCCGCGACTTCCCGCCGGACGAACTCCGGCGTGATGAACTTGGGGACGGCCGCACCGAAAGACTGGCCGGGATGCTGCTGGTTGAGCACGTCCCGCGCGCCGTCCTTGTTCTCGACCGAGTCGTAGGCCATTTCGCGGCCCAGGTTTTCCCGGATCGCGATGTATTCCATCTCGGCCGTGATAATGCCCTGCCGCGCATACCAAAGCTGCGTCACGGGATGCTCCTGGTTGGCCCGCAGCGGTTGCCGCTGCAAACCCGCGAAGCGTTCCAGCGGAAGCTCATCGCCCGCGGCACGGCTCCAGGCGCGATCCTGGTGCGAGGGGCTCAAATAACCGTTGTCCTGCGGAATGATCTCCCTCCCCTTGTAGGATTCGACATCGCCGCGGCCGAGAATCCACGCGCGGCGCAGCGCCGGCAAGCCGTCCCGCACGTCGCACTTGCTGTCCGGGTCGCCCCACGGACCGCTCGTATCGTACAGACGGACGGCGTCGTTCTCCTCGCTGCCTCCGGTGGTCAGGTTGGTGCGGGCGAGCGATACCTCGCGCAGCGGCACGCGCAGCCCACGGTGAATCTTGCCCGGCACGTAGACCTTGCGGCTATTGGGCAGCTGGTCGCTGCTATGGTCTCCGATGGAATCTTTGGCGGCAATCATGGGAAAAGAAGCGGGTCGCAGCGGCGAACTTAACGAGCCTCTCTGCCAATGTCCACGGTCGATCGCGCCGGCAGGTATGCCGGAGGAACTATAAACTTCCCCGGACCGTGCTGCCTTGCTAACATCTCACCCTGAAAACCGATGGAAGTCCGGCGCCTATGGTTGACTGCCTGGAGCGGTCTGCTGCTGAGTGTCGCAGGCGCGTTCACGCCAGCAGCCGTTCGGGCTGATCCTGGTGCGCCACCGGAGCTCTTTGAACGGGAAGCGGACAGGGCAGGCGGGATTCTGATTCACACCCGGGTCGAAGCGCTCCAACTCAAGCCAGGCGCCATGTTGTCGCTCAACGTCCGGCCGGCGAGCGCGGCCTACACGGCGTACGTGACTTCCGCCAGTGACACCGCGCTGGGCAGCCACCTGCTCCGGGGCCGGATCAAGGAAACGCCGTCGGGCTCGTTCCTCGTGGTCACGCATGGCGCCACCACCGTCGCAAGCATTTGGGTCTCGCCCACCGAGCGATATACCCTCGAAGGCGAAACGCTCCGCCAGGAACCGGCACTCTCTCAGGTCCGTTGCGCCTGCGCCGCCGATCCCGCGCCGGCGCCGGCCCGCGCCCGTTCGCAGGGTTTTACCTTCAGTCCCAGGCTCCAGGCCACGGCGGCCAAGCCGCTGGAGTTCGACGTGCTGGTCGTCTATACCCCGGCAGCCCTGGCGGCGGAAGGCAGCGCCGACGCGATGGTGGCGCAGGCGGATCTGGCGATGGCGGACGCCAACGTCTGCTACCAAAACAGTGGCATTCCTATTCACGGCAACATCGTCGGCGTGCGCGAGGTCGATTACACCGAGAGTGGTGAAATTCGTACGGATCTCCACCGGCTCGCCGTTCCGGGCGACGGTTATCTCGACGAGGTCCAGGCCATGCGCGACGAGGTCGAAGCCGATTTCGTCTGCCTGTTCACCAACCAGGCCAGCGCCGATGGCTATAACGGCTACGCGGAAATCCTCGTCGGACTCACGCCGGACTACGAAGAGTTGGGTTTTTCGGTCATCAATGTGCAACGAGCGGTGGTCGATCACCTCTTCGCGCATGAGATCGGCCACAACATGGGTTGCGATCACGACCGGGAGAATACCACTGGCCTGCGCCTCTACGATTTCTCCTACGGCTGGCGATTCACGGGTACTGACGGGGTCCTTTATCGCGACGTGATGGCCTATCCGCCGGGAGCCAGCATACCTTACTTCGGCACGCCGCTAGTTTCCTACGCGGGTACGCCCACAGGGGTGCCCGACTATGCCGACACCGCGCGCACGCTCATCGCCAGCGCGCCAACCTTTGTCAACTTCCGGGCGACGGACGGGCGTGCGCGAGTTTCCGTGCGGGCGAGCGTGGCTCAGGCTGCCATCACGGATCGAGGCCAGGCGCGGGCAGCGTTCGGCTTCGAGCGCACGGGTTCGACCGCCGCGCCGTTGACGGTTTCCTACGCCACGTCCGGGACCGCCCCCGCCGGATCGGCTTACCGCCTGCTGCCCGGCACCGTGACTTTTGCCGCAGGGGATCATTTTGCCGCGCAGACCGTCAAGGGGCTGGGTTCGGCGGCTCCATTTGGGGCGGGGACGGTACAGGTCGCGCTGCAGCCCGCGGACGCCTATGTGCCCGCGGACGACCCCGCCACGGCCTCCAGCAGGGTGGCGACCGTCACCCTGTACGACCGGCTGCCGCTGGTCAGCACCGGAGGGGTGAAGGCGAACGCAAATGGAATGCGCGCCAAGTTCTCGTTGCAGCGCCTCGGCCGGACGGATGGGAGTTTGACCATCGGCTACTCCCTTGGCGGCACGGCTGTGGCAGCGGTGGATTACCGCGCACCCTCCGGGCAGATCACCTTCGCGCCCGGACAGGACACGGCGGACATCAAAATTCGCCTGCTGCAACCTGCCGTTGCTCCGGCTACAGGCGACGCTCGAACACTCGTCTTGCAGCTAACCCCGAATGCGGATAGCTACAATGTCGCAGCGCCCGGTACGGCGGCTTTCTCCTGGTGAATGCCGGTGCGATGGCTCGTCACCCAGCTTCGTGGGATTACCTTGCCTTGGCAGACGCCGGCGAAACAGACTCCGGGTTGCTGACCGGTTGCACCGGCACCAGCACCGCCGGGATGTTGGCGGCGAGAGCGGCCGGGTTGACGATCGTCCCGCTCAACGGCAACTGTTCGCTCCGGTAATCCGCCAGCAACTTCGGTGGCATGCGCCGGTTGGCCAGATCCTGGTAACTTTGCACTCCCTGTGCCACGGCTTGGGCCAATTTCTCGCGCCAGGCTGCGTCCGCGATCTCGCGGCTGTCAGCCGGATTGGTCAAGAAGCCGCCCTCCACCAGGATGGCGGGCGCGCGGGTCAGTTTCAGCACCGCGAACCGCGCCCGCTTCACTCCGCGGTCGATCTCCGGGAGATGGCCGAGCAACGAGTAATGCACACAGGTGGCCAGCGCCAGGCTGGCGTCGTCATCGTCGTTGCCCGGCAGGCGCTTGAACTGATCCAGGGAAGCGGCGGCGTCCCCCGTCGAAGCGGCGCCCTGCGGCGACATGGCGTAAACCTCGAAGCCGCTGGCTTCACTGCTGGTCGCGCAAGAGTTGAAGTGCAGGCTGACGAAGATCGAGTCGGTTACCCCGTTTGCCTCGGCGGCGCGCTCTTCCAGAGGGATGTAGACATCCGCGTCGCGAGTGGTCACTACTTTCAAACCCCTGGCTTCAAGGGTGGCACGGATTTCCCGGATAACCGCGAGCGTGTAGTCCTTTTCGGCGCCCAGCGGACTGCCGGCGCCGCGATCCACCCCGCCATGCCCGGCGTCCAGCACAACCGTGTGAAACGGCGGCAAATGGGAGATCATCGTTGGTCGCAGGCACGGCTCGATGGTCTTGGCGAGGTCGAACCGGGAAATCAGCAGTTGCCCGTCCTGCTGGATGATCGGGAAGGATAAGTACTGCTTGACGCCATTAATCTCAATGGAACGCGGATCCTTTCCCAATTCGAGCCGCGCATGGTCATCCGCGAAGACGAGGGCGTGGTCAGAACCGGTGCTGCGCGGCTGTAGCTGATAAAACTGCGCAATGTTCTCGACGGACAGGTAATCCCGCCCGGCAACCTTGATGAGACGCCACGAAGAGTCCGCCCGAGCCGTAATTCCTACCGCCAGAAAACAGCAGGCGGTCAGGTGGACGGCCCAACGGCTGAAAGAAGCGGATCTCATCGGGGGTACGAGGTCGAGCACGGCTCAACTTGACCACTCGAGCCGTTGCAATGATAGACAGCGCTACCATTGCTTCGGTTGAAACTTATTCTCCGGCCGCCTTTTCAGGGCGGCCAGGCCGGGCCCTGGCTGCGGGTACCCAGCTTACGGCTCGACTACCGGGCTGCGCGACGTCACTTCACCGATGGTGGTGGTGGCCAGGGAGATGGACTGCGCTTCTCCCGCCAGGGTCTCCGCCCCGGTGCTGCCGGTCAGGAAGCGGTACCCCAAGCCTGCAATGGTGGCGCCGGCGATTGGCGCAAGCCAGAATAGCCACAACTGCTGCAAAGCCCAACCACCGACGAAGACAGCGGAACCGGTCGAGCGGGCGGGATTCACCGAGGTATTCGTGACCGGGATGCTGATCAAATGAATCAGCGTCAGGCCCAACCCGATCGCCAGCGGTCCAAACCCCTTGGCCGCTCGCCAATCGGTGGCACCCAGGATGATGAACAGAAACATCATGGTCATCACGACCTCCGTGACGAGGGCGGCAGTCAAATTATAGCCGCTGGGCGAATGTTCGCCGTAGCCGTTGGCCGCCAGCCCGTTTGTCGCCAGATGGTAGGACGGATTTCCCGAGGCGATGACATAAAGCACGCCGGCACCCGCGATGCCGCCCAGCACCTGGGCGATGACATAGGCAGGCAGGAGGCGCCCCTTGAAGCGGCCGCCCAGGCACAAACCGACACTGACCGCCGGATTGAAGTGGCCCCCGGAGATATGACCGAAAGCAAACGCCATCGTCAGCACGGTCAAGCCGAAGGCCAGCGAGACACCCGCGTAGGCGATGCCGAATTGCGGGATTCCGGCCGCGAGCACCGCGCTGCCGCAGCCGCCGAGCACCAGCCAGAAAGTGCCGAGGAACTCAACGCCGAAGCGCTGGCCCAGGGTGGGCTTATGGCTGTAGTCGCTGGATGGAGACGGGGAACTCATAAAGGAAGCGTTTGTGTTTGGGAGGCAAGCGCTTGTACAAAACGCGCTATGCCTGCCGCAAGCACAAAATCGAGTGCTCCGTTTCCGGCATCCTTACGGCACTGGGCGCCCTTTTGGCTCCTGCCTGAGAAGACGTCCAGGCGACCCGCCCGATTTACCGGCGGGCCAGGTCTGGCTGCCTCGCAAGGACTCGAACCTTGACAAAATGATTCAGAGTCATTTGTGCTACCATTACACCACGAGGCAATGCGCTGAATAAGGGCGCAAAATATTGCTGCGGATCGGGTCGCACGCAATACTTTTCTGCCGGTTTTGCGTGCCGATCTCCCGGGCAGCCGGAATTTCGTGGCGCGAAGATGAGAAACTCGTTGACAAATTCGCCACAATTGGAGGATTCTCCCCATGGCTGCCGGCGCTTGGATGACACGGCGTCCGTTGGCTACCGCCGGCAACGGCTACAACTTCAGATTTCCCCCCGCACCGAGAAAACCCGTTTCGCACGAGCGAAACGGGTTTTCTTATTTTTGCGGATATCAATGCGCTCGCAAAACTTCAAATCTGCGCATAAACGTCAGAAAGGAGTCGGCTGCCGTCGTGGCCGCCCTGGGCTGCTTTGCCACGGGGCCGCGCCGTTCCGCGGTCCGCGATCCGCCCCGGGAACCTCCGGGCGCTTTGATCTTCTGCTTCTTCTCCATAATTGATGATCGGCCACACCCCACGGCACGAAAACCTAGCAGCGATCCAAGGGATGGCCAGGGTCCGCGTTGTAACGATTACGGCGTAATCGTGCCGGAGCCGGGAGGAGAAATGGGTGGCGGCATGGGCGCGATCGGGCCGGGGCCCACGCCTGGAACACCGGGTGTCAGCGGCGTTTGGGTGACCAGAGTCGAATCGGGCGGCACGTTGCCGTAGCCGGTGATTTCCGAGACTTCCAACGGCTGATTGTTGCCCACCGGCGCGTCGCCGACGTGCCGGGCACCGTCCACATCCTTGAAATCGGTCTCGGCTTTCGTGTCCTTAAAATCCTTGAAATCCGCCCCGGTAGTGGTGGCGTCGATGGCCACCGTGCCGGTCGGATGAAACATCATGACGAGGTAACGGCCACTTTGCCCATTGACGTTCACGCCGACTCGGTTCAAGCCGGGCTGTTCTCCCGTATCGACCGCCAGCACGGGGGAACGGTCGCCCGGGAAGTTCGTGGTGACGACATCCAGGATGGTGCGGCCCTCGCTTTCTTTGTCCGCCCTGGCGGTACGCGCGGAACTTTCCCGCTGTTGCGGATCCTGCACCAGGTAGATGGACATCCGTCCGGGACCGGCCTTGAAAGAAGCCCCCACGCGTGTCAGAGCGCGAGTTTCGCCCAGATCGACCACTGCCATCGGCGCGACATCGCCGGGCTGGAAGGTGTAGCCGGTGCCGACATCGCCGTCTGCCATCTGCTGCGCACGGTCCAGATCTTCGCCGGGACTGACCATCACCACGCCGGAATGCGGCGCGTCGACGGCATAATTAAACATGACGTACCGCAGGTCGCTCCCGGCCTCGGTGTCGCTGGCCATATTCTTGGCCGTCAACCCGCGGGCGGGCAAATTATCCCTAATGGTGCGCTGCCCATAAAGGCCAAACGTGTCGATGCTGCCCTCCGCTGCTACGTCAAACGTCACGCGGACATACTTGGCTTCGACGCTGCCCAGATCGCAAGTGACCACCCCATTGTCACCGCTGAAATCCGTCGCCTGCACCGCGTGCCATTGGGAACTCAACGGCGGCAGCTTGGTGCTGGAAATGGCGATCGCAACCTTGCCGCGCGCGGTCAGGTTGAGGAAGTTGAAGCGGTTGAGAACCTCGATTTTCGGCAAAGCGACCACGAGACTGGTCGTCCCCGGAGAGAGCGCGTAGCCGAGCGGATCGTCATCGCGCAAAAGGGCGTTGGCGGCGGTGGTGTTGGTCGTCGGAGCGGCGGCGCCGGGTGCCTGGACCTGTAGTTGGGCCCCAGCGACAAGGCGAGCCAGGTTCCGGGCCGTCTGTTCCCTGGCGCGCGCGGCTTCACCGGCGGCGGCGGGTTCAGCGGCCGAGAGCCGGGCAACGCCGACAGGCAGTTGCAGCGCGCTGCTACAGCCCAGGATCAAAGCCCAGTTTTTCCAAGGTGGTCGTGTTTTCATAGCGGTTAAGAAGTGCGAAATCGGCAACGGTTCGAGTCATCGTGTCAGCCGGAGGCGGACAGTCCTGACTTGCCTAAGCAACTTGTGGGCCCACTGGCGTTCCTTGGTCGGGAAGAAGTTTGGGCAGGATGACTCGTGAGACCATAAATGACGCCGGACCGCGTCATCCCGCAGCCGCCGCGCGTATAGTGAGCCATGGCCTTTTCGCTCTCGCGGCTCCGGCTGCCCTCACTCTCACGCCCGGAATGGCGCATCATCCGCACGTTTTTCGGCGACCTCGACCGCAAGGTCCTGCCGGCCCCGCGGCGACCGAACCCTGCCACCTGGTCGGATGAGGATCTGACCGTCGCCTGGATCGGACATTCGACTGTGCTGATGAACTTTTACGGGGTGAACATCCTCACGGACCCCGCCTTCGGTACCCGCGTGGGCATTCGGATCGGTCCGCTCGTGCTCGGGCCGAAGCGCTACATCGCACCCGCGCTCACCTTCCGGGATTTGCCCAGGATCGATCTGATCCTCCTCACCCATGCGCACATGGACCATTTCGACCTGAGCACCCTCGCACGGTTCAAGCCCGGTCCCAAGGTTGTGACGGCTAGCCGCACCGCCGATCTGCTGCGTGGGACGCGCCTGCGCAAGGCGGTGACGGAGTTGGGTTGGGGCCAAAAGGTTCGGCTCGAATTTGCGCGCACCGGCGGTGCAACGGCGGCTGAAATTGAGCTCGAGGCAGTAGAGGTCAGGCATTGGGGTGCCCGGGTCCGGACGGACGATTTTCGCGGCTACAATGGCTACATTCTCCGGCGGCGCGGCCGGGCGGTGTTGTTGGCGGGCGACACCGCCTACACGCCGCTCTTTAAGCAACTCCACGGTCGCGGCGGCACGGGGCAAGGCGGCGCCTTCGACCTGGCTATCCTGCCGATCGGCGCCTACGACCCGTGGATCGGCAGCCACTGCACGCCCGAACAAGCGGTGGAAATGGCGGGGATGGCAGGCGCTCGCTACGTCATGCCGGTGCATCATCAAACCTTCAAATTGAGCATGGAACCGATGGACGAACCGATCCGGCGCTTCGAACAGGCGCTCGCGGCCACTCCCGGGCGCATCGCGGTGCGAAGCGTCGGCGACACGTTCCGGCTCCCGGGGGGAAGCGCCTCGTCGGAGAATATCCGCGCCGGAGACGCCGCCTCCGGCACCGCCGCAGCCGATAGGTAGTTATGCAACTACCTTTGGAAATCTCCTATCGTGGTGTCCCCAAGAGTGAAGAAACGGACGATCTGGTGCGAACGAAAGCCGGGCACCTGGATAAATTTTGCGATCATATCTCGCGTTGCGATGTGATCATCGAGCATCCGAATCACGCGCAGCACTCCGGCAATCCTTTTCGCGTGCGGATCGATGTCACCATTCCGCCGGGTCATGAGCTCGTGTCCGACGAGCGTCCCGTGAAACACGAAATGCACGAGCCGCTTTCCAAGGTGATCAATGACGCCTTCAAACACATGGAGCGTCAGGTGAAGGACCTCGTCCAACGCCAGCGCGTGGAGGCCAAGAAAGAAGGCGAGGCCGAAAAGGAAGCCGTCGAAAACGCGGACGCCTAGACTTCCGGCGCTGGATCGAGCGTCGCGGTGGACGCGTTGACCGTGGTAAAGCGTTCCACCCAAACGTCCGCGAGCTTCAGGCTGAAAAACGCGGCCACCGCCCGTGCCTGCCGGCGGATAGCCTTGCTGACACGCACCGGCAGCCGGGCGCGAAACGGGAAGATCCGCACGTTCAGCCTGCCTGTGCCGATCCGTTCGTAGCGCCAGGTAGCGACGGCGCGGCCTTGATCGAGGACCACGCCTTCGATGTGTCCGGCCGGTCTCCAAACGCGGCTATAGTATGCGTCTGGAACGACCCAATCCTTGTCTTTGTGCCCCAGCAACAAGGGATCGAAGCGGCCGAGCATCCGCACCGGCCATTGGTCCTGGTCAGGAGGCGATCCGGTTAAATCGGCGGCGTCTTCGGCGAATGCGTGCAACTGCCGCCGCCCGTTTTCGGCCGTGGTCCCCACTTCGATCAGATCCTGGCGAAACGTCGCGACCCACCCTGTGACGGCTCTTACGGTCGTGCCCATCCAGTAAGCCAGATCGTTGAGGCTGGCGGGACCGTAACAGCGCAGGTACCGGCGGGCGAGTTCGACGCCGGCCTCTGCGGTGGTCTGCGATTCGCGCACCTCTCCCGGCAGCCAGTAATCGCGATGCGCGTAGCGTGCTTCGCCGCCTTCCCAGCGGGCGAGACAAGCCACGCCCTGGCGCACCAATTCGGCAAAGACGCCGCCCCAAGGCGACAACAGTTCCGGCGGTATTTTGACGCCGGAAGCCCGCAGTTCCTTCCGGCTGAGGGTCCCGCGCTGCTTGAGCAAAACCGCGACGCGCGCGATACCCAGGCGGTAGGCGGCCACATCGATGGCGGTGCCTTTGGCTGCTTGCCGCTCCCACCAGGTGCGGCGCTCGGCGAAAGCCGCGTGGATCACCGGCCAATCGCCGCTGGCGTAAAGATGCAAGGTATGGCGCTGACCCCACAGCCGGACGAGGGAGCGAGCGTCAAAAAGGCGGCTCGAGAGGATCTCGGCGGTGGCAACTCCGGTGGCCGAGCGGTTCCACAAAGCCAGCAGCGACGCCGACAGGATTTGCGCCTGGACACCAGCCAGCGCACCGGCCGCTTCTTCAGGTGTGCCAAACGGCGTGACCAGGCCCGAACGCCGTTGCCGGAACCAGCGGATTTGCTCGTCGGTGAGCCGGATCATGCTCCGTAAACGAATATTCTAAAAGTGATTCGGCTGGCGCTGGAGAAACTTGCCGCGGTCCGGCTGACCGACGAAACGGCCCTCGCGGACGGCGACTTCGCCGCGCACGGTCACGACACTGGGCCGTCCTTGCACCGGCCAACCTTCAAAGGCGCTGTAATCCAAATTCATCGTCTGCGTGGCCGCTGAGATCGTCCCAAGGTACTTTGGGTCGTAGACCACGAGATCGGCGTCGGCACCGGGTTGGATGACGCCTTTGCGCGGGTACAGACCGAAGAGCTTGGCGGCGTTCGTGCTCGCCACGGCGACAAAGGTTGACAGGTCCAGGCGGCCGGTCTGGACCCCGTGCGTGAAAAGCAGGTTGACGCGATCCTGCAAGGCCGGGATGCCGTTGGGGATCTTCGTGAAATCAGCCCGGCCCAGCTCCTTCTGGCCTTTGAAATCGAAGGGTGCATGATCGGTGGCCACGGTATTGATCATGCCGCTGCGCAACGCGTTCCAGAGGACGGCTTGATTGCTTTTGTCCCGCAGCGGCGGCGACATGACGTACTTCGCGCCTTCGAAGTCTCCCCGCTCGGCGTCCGTGCGGTCCAGCAGGAGGTACTGGATTAAGGTCTCGATACTTACTTGCACACCGCGCAAGCGCGCCGCGACCGCTTCGCGCAAGGCCTCTTCGCAACTCAGATGCACGATGTAAACATGGGCGCCGGTCAGTTGGGCGAAGGTCAGCAGATGATGCACGCCTTCCGCTTCGACGATCGGTGGCCGGCTTTCATAATGTTGGGCGGGATCAAGCAAGCCGGCCGCGAGCAGTTCCTGCTGACGCTCGGCAATCAGCGTCTCGTTCTCGCAGTGCGCCGCGACGATGACACCTAATTCCTGCGCCAGCTTGAGAGTTCTATACAGTTCCGGGTCGGACAAGCCGAAGGCGCCTTTATAGGCTAGGAACACTTTGAATGAAGCGACCCCGGCCTCGACGATGGTGCGCAGTTGCGCGGCGGTCGAGTCGTCGAAGCGGGTGACTCCCTGGTGGAAGGTGTAGTCGCAGGCGGACTGGCCGGCGCTTTTTTCCTGCCAGAGGCGAAAACCCTCCGCCGGGTCCATGTCGCGCGCCGGACAACACATGTCGAAGATGGTTGTCGTGCCGCCGATGAGCGCCGCCTGGCTGGCAGTCGTGTAGGTGTCCTTGGCATAGGTCCCCATGAAAGGAAGGTAGATATGCGTATGCGGATCGATGAAGCCCGGGAAGACATATTGGCCGGTGGCGTCGATGATCTCCGCGCCGGCGGGTACGGTGAAGTCATGGCCAATGGCGGTGATCGTTTCCGCCTCGCAGAAGATGTCGGCGACATAGCGTTGGTCGCCAGTGACGATCTCGCCGTTTTTAATGAGGAGCGGCATGCTTGGGGATTACCAGGCCGGACAGGTCTGGTTGAAAGTCGCTCAAGCGTTTTCCAGACAGTCGGGGACGGCTCGGAGAGCCGTCCCTACCTTGATTTGGAGGGGCGGCCCGGGTTCGCTTTGCAGGCGCACAAGCTCGGCGTGAGAGACGAAGTAGGGTAGGCTATGGCCGCGGAAGTCATCGAGCGTTTCGAAGCCGTGGGTCGCCATGAAAGCGAGCAATTGTTCGCACATCGGCTGCACGCAGCCGTGCCCGAATTTCAGCACGGCGGTGCAAGCTTGCACGGTGTTGGCCCCGAGCAGGATAAATTGCGCGGCGTCCGTCCCGCTTTCGATCCCGCCCAAGCCGGAAAGGGAGCGCCCGGGAAATTCCTGGCGGATCATGGCGGCGAGTTCCATGACCAGACGCAGGGCGATGGGACGGACCGCTTTGCCGGAATACCCCCCCACCATGCCATGGCCCGCCACCGTGGGCTCGGGGCGCAACGTCTCCAGGTCCACTCCCAGGATGCAACGGATCGTGTTAATGGCGCTCACGCCCGCGCAGCCGGCGCGCAGCGCGGCCCGCGCCGGGTCCTCGATGTGGGTGACGTTGGGCGTGAGCTTGGCCCAGATGGGTTTGCTGGTCGCCGCCGTGGCCCAACCGCAGACTTCCGCCACGAGTTGCGGATCTTCCCCCATGGCCGCGCCCATGCGGCGTTCCGGCAAGCCGTGCGGACAGGAAAGGTTGAGTTCGAAGCCGTCGACCCCGGCGGCCGCACAGCGTTCGATGATCTCGATCCACGCGTCCCGCGCGTATTCCTCCATGACCGAGGCGATGAGCACGCGGTCCGGGAACGCGTCTTTGCAGCGCTTGAACTCGTCGAGCCAGACTTCGAAGGAGCGGTCGCTGATCAGCTCGATGTTTTCCCAGCCGATGATCTCGGATTCCGCGGCCGAGTAGAGCTTGGCGTGGCGGGGGGTAACATTGACAACCTTGCTGGCATCAAGGCTCACCGTCTTGGCGACGACCGCGCCCCAGCCGGCGCGAAAAGCGCGTCGAATGGCCCCGAGGTTTGTGCCGGGAGGACCTGACGCGATGATGAACGGATTTGGCAGCGTCAGGCCGTTAACGGTCGTGGCGAGAGTCGGCATGGTGCTGAAGAAAATCGCTCCGGCTTTGCCAAGAATACCGCTGTTCTGGAGGCGGGCAACCCAGGGATGGCGCTACGCACCTTAAAGTCAGAGGAGCGTGTCCATCCCGGCAATGACCCGGGCGACGAACCGGTCGAACGCGGTAACCGCCAGCTCGATGTGGTCTTCGCGCGTGTCTTCGAGCTGGTTGTGGCTAATCCCCTCCAGGCTTTGCACGAACATCATCGCCGTCGGGATGCCCGCCTGGGCAAGTTCCGAGGCATCGTGCAAGGGACCGGAAGGCAGTCGATGGCTCCGGCCAGCCGTTGCGCGGATGGCATCGTCGCACAGCGTGATCAGCGCGGGGTCAAATGCGGCGGGCGGGATTCGCGAGAGCGGCGCCCAATTGACTGTGACGTTCCCTTCGGCCGCAAACCGGGTGCTAGCCGCGCGTGCTTCCGCCAGCATGGACGCGAGGGCCGGCTGTGCCAGATGGCGCTGATCGAGGGTGAGGCGGCATTCCTCCACCACGCTGGTGGGAATGCCCGGCTTCGTGACGCACGAGCCGATTGTACAAACGCCGCCGTGGCGCTCGGCGATAGCATAGATTTCCGGCAACATCCTGGCCGCGGCGAGCAAGGCGTCGCGACGGCGATGCATCGGTGTGCTGCCGGAGTGCGCCGCCTGCCCGTGGAAGGTCAAGGCGTGGCGCTCGACGCCGTATGTTCCCAGGACCGCACCCAGGGGCAAATCCAGGTCCAGCAGGACCGGCCCCTGCTCGATATGCAGTTCCAGATAAGCTGCGGCGTGCTCCAATTCGCCATGGCTATCTTTCACCCGTTCCAGTTCGATCCCTTGCTCGCGCAAGGCGTCGGGCAGGAGGATACCGTCGCGATCGCGCAAACCGCTGACTTCTTCCAGGCGCAGGCTGCCGCAACAGGCCGAGGAGCCGAAGAGGCTCTTGCCGAAACGAGCGCCTTCCTCATCGGCCCAGTCCACCAGGCGGACCGTTACCGGCGGGCGTCCGCCCGGGGACTCCGCCTGCAGCCGGCGCAGAATCTCGAGCCCGGCCAGCGTATTGAGGCAGCCGTCGAGCCAGCCGCCGTTCGGGACGGAATCGATATGGCCGCCGATCAACAAGGCGCGATCGCTTTCACCCGGCAGCGTCGCCCAAAGATTACCGGCAGCGTCCGAATGGACTTCCAGCGGCACCGCTGCGATTTTCTCGCGCAGCCAGGCGCGCGCCAGCGTCCAGGTGGGAGTAAACGCGACCCGCTGCGCGCCGTGGTCATCGCCAGTGAGCGCGCGGAGTTCTTTCAACTCGGCGACGGTGCGCCGGGGATCGAGGCTCATCGAAGAGCAGACCCGCCACGGGTTGAAACGACAGGCCCCGCTTCGACCGCCGGCTTCACAGCCCGGTGGGCGGCAATTTGGCGAGCTGCTGGCGGGCGATCTTACCCAGGAAAGGAACTTCCCATTGCTTGCCGCTGAAAGCCTGGATGATCATGACGATCCAAACGATGAGAAAACCAAGTTCGACGACGGCCGAGAACAGGCCCCACAGCAAACCCAGCGGCCAAAAGATCGCGTGCAAGACCACGTGGATAACGCCAAAGACGATAGCGACGGCAAACCAGGCCACCCCGAAAACGATGGATTGCATCGACCAGAAGCGCACGTAGGCATCCCGCTTTTCCAGCAGGAGAAAAATGATCCCTGTGACAAACGTCACCAGAGTGGAAAGCCCCGCGGCGACGTTCGGCTCCAACCCCGTGGAAGTGGGGCCAACCGTTGTCTGACCGAGAGGCGCCGAGTAGCTCTCCGAGGTGGTCGAGCCTGGCAACGGGGCGCTCGCCGGCGGCAGCGAGGAGGGCAAAATAGGTTCCGGAGTTTCGCCGGGTTGCACGCTGGGATCGATGGGCATAAAGGTGTTTGCTCCGTTGGTGTTCGGAAGCGGCCTTTCTAGCAAAACGCTTCGCATAGTCAAGCAGTTACAACCTTTTGCTTTGCAATCTTCCGCCGCTGTCCCTGCCGACGCTTCGCCGGGTGATCTGGTGCGGTTGGACGTCACCGCGCGCTCCCATTCTTATCCGGTCTTCATCGGCCAGGACCTGCTCGCCCGCAGCGGGCAACTCGTGCGTGAATTGCCTTGGGCGGAGGGAGCAAAAAAGTGCGCGGTAATAACCGATGCCAACGTGGCGCCGCTCTATCTGGAAGACGTGTGCGCCAGCCTGCGCCAAAGCGGCTTCGCTCCGTCTCCCGTCATCGTCGCGAGCGGCGAACAAGTGAAATCCCTGGCGGAGACTGGGCAGGTGGCCGATCGCATGATCGAGGCCGGCCTGGACCGGCACAGTTTTGTCGTGGCCCTGGGCGGCGGGGTGGTCGGCGACCTGGCGGGTTTTGTCGCTTCCATCTATTATCGCGGCATTCCGCTGGTGCAGATTCCGACGACCATCGTCGCGCAAGTCGACAGCGCCGTCGGCGGCAAGACCGGCGTGAATTCAGTCCTGGGCAAAAACTTGCTCGGCACGTTCCATCCCCCCGCCTTGGTGATCGCGGATGTGGCCACGCTCGAGACGTTGCCGGACCGGGAGTTCAACGAAGGCTTCGCCGAGGTCATCAAACACGGCGTGATTCGGGATTGCGCTCTGCTGGAGATGCTCACCGGCTTCGACCGGCGAGACCGCGCACAGCTCAGCGCCATCATTCGCCGGAACATCGAGATCAAAGCCGCAATCGTCGCCGCGGACGAGTTCGAGCGCACGGGCGAGCGGGCGCTCCTGAACTTTGGGCATACGATCGGGCATGGGATTGAGCAAGCGGCGGGCTACGGCCGTTTTTTGCATGGCGAAGCGATTAGCCTGGGCCTGATCGCCGCCGGGCGGCTGTCCATGCCCAAAGCTGGCCTGCCAGCAGCCGATTTCGAGCAGATGCTCGGCTGTCTGCAACAATTCCGCTTGCCCACCAGCCTGCCGGCTGACGTGGCGACGGCGGTGATCATCGAAGCCTTGGGGCGGGACAAAAAGTTCGCCGCCGGCCAGATTAAGTTTGTGCTGACGGCCGGCTTGGGAGGAGCGTTTTTATCCGCGCCCGGCCAGGTGACACTTGAGGATATGCAAGGAGCCATCGAAGACCTGCGGCTCTGAGGCGCTTGGCAGGACCCGTCCCCGGGGCTTGCAATGGCCGCGCCGTCGATTGTAAAAGGACGCTGGCATGACGGACGGGAACGCCGGACCGCTTCCGTCGGGTTTCCCGCTCAGGCAGACAATGAACTACTACTACTCGACGGACGGCAGCGCGGTGGAGGGGCCCTGTTCGTTGCCTGCCCTGGAAAAGATGGCCGCCGATGGTGCCGTGCCGCAGTCCACGCAAATTTGCGCCGAAGGTCAGGACACCTGGGAGCCGCTGGAGAGCGTGCTCTCAAAAAATGCGTCCGCGGCCATTCCGACCCTGAACTTCGAGCTGCAGAAGCCCGGGGCAGCCGGGGCTCTGGCTGACGCCGGCGCTTACCCGGGCCCGGGGTTGGGCCCGGGCCTGTCCACCACCACCATCATCCACACGACTTCAGCTTCCGGGATGCAGCAAGGGGCCGTCATCGGCGGCTGGCTCTGCTTTCTTCTGGGAGTGGGCGTCATGTATTTTTCCTTGTGGGCGTTTGTCATCTACGGCCCGCTGTTTTTGGTGGCGTTCATCCTGAGTATCGCCGCCATGGCCCAACGGAGGATTCTGGGGGGCCTCGCCTTATTGTTGATCACCTTGATCGTGCCACCGGTGCAATGGTTTTATACGGCAGCCGTCAGGAGCAACCAGTTCTTGCAGGCACATCTTCCTGCCGATCGCTTGCTCGATTACAATCTCCAGAAGCAGGCGTCCCGGCAAACGGCGGCGCAAATCATCGGCGCCGGCGAGCCCAGCCCGAGTGTTGCCGACCGGCAGATCTCCGCCGCGACACCAACCGCATTGAGCGACACCCCGACTGAGGCCGCCCATGCCGCCACGGACGGGGAACACCCTGCTCCCGAGGCTGCCGTAGACGCACAGAACCCGGCGACTCCACTGGCGGATTCACCTCACGTCGTGGAACTCACCTCCGATACCGCGCCGATCGTTTTTGAATTCAAAGCGAACATCCCCACGCCGACGGAGACCATCGCCAGGTATGTCCTGGGATACGCCTACCGGGATATGGACGAGTTCTCCAAACACGACTTCGTGGCGAAGTTGGCAGCGAGCATCAAGCAGCGGCGCCAGGATGCTGAACCCGGCGCGCTGTATCGCGTCTCGCAAACAATCAACTTGCGAGAATATGATTTTGATAAGCACGCCTTCCCCACCACTGAAAGCGACGAGGATACGGCGCAAAACAAGTACAGAGGCGTCACGATTCACCCGAATGCTGACGGAGATACGCAAGCCAACAGCACCTACACCGTGTGCTTTGCCAATAACGCCCAGACTAACTTCCTGCCGGTCGATCTCGACGAGGCCAAGACCCTGGCCGCGGCCTTGCGGCAATCCAGACAGGCGCTCGTCTCCTATACCGGTACCCTGAAAAACTGCGTGCAGAACGCGCCCGCCGGCGAGCCCGGCGGAGTGCCTCCCGTGACCAACAAACTCCTGCTCCTGGACCTGCGGGAAATCTCGATCACCTTAAAACAAGGGGGGCAACGCGTGTCTTACCAGTTACCCGAGCCGGCCGAGGGTCAGGCAGCGGTCGCGGCGGAGCACCCGCCGGCCCCTGCCACCAACACCGGTGAGAAGGAACGCCTGACCGACGCACAGATCCAGCCGTGGGATCTGGAGCGGGTGCAGTACGCCATCGATGCGATCTATGGCCGGTACGGGGCGGAATTTCCCAAGCGAGAGACCCAAGCGTGGGCTGAGCGGCAGCCTTGGTATCAGCGGGTTCCCGGTCGCACGCCGGATATGGCGGAGCAGCTGTTCACAGCCGATGAAAAATTCAACGTTGACCTGCTGGCAGCGCGCAGGAACGTGCTGCGGACCGGCGTTGCCAACGGCGGAGGGGCCAGCGCGCCGGCCGCGCCCGCCACTCCCATGGAGAGCACCGCGCCAACCAGCGCCGTCGAACCGCCGGCGGCCCCCGTCAAGCCGGCGCTCGATGCGATCGCCCTGCTGAGTCCTGAAAGAACGGTGACGGATGTCTGGAATACGGATCAGCAGATCACGGTCGCGAATTTTCGTTCTCAGTATGCCGGCAAAGTCGTGCGTTATTCCGGGTTGGTGGTGCGCAAGAATCCGAAGGAGCGATTACTGGTCTTCAAGGGCGGCGGATTCCTCACCAGCGCCTATGATGTCCAGGTCAGCTTAAATGATGAGAAAACGCCTGGCTATAACGATGTAGCCGTAGGGGATCGACTGACTGTCGTGGCCACCTTGGATCGGATCGTTCCCCCGGCGTTTGGCGTTGGCAGCAGCTCGATTCGCCTGACAGACGGGTGGATTATCAAGAAAAGCCGCTGAAACGTAGCCGGAATCCACCGCATCGTGACCTATACCGAAGCGTGCATCGCTCTCAACATGATTCCGCGCATGGGACCGGTGCGGCTGCGCAAGCTGCTGGAGGTCTTTGGTGATCCGGCCTCGATCTTGCGCGCGCCGGTGGATCGTCTCGGCGCGGTGGGCGGGATCGGCGCTGAAATGGCGCGCTTGCTGGCCACCTGGGAAGATCATGTCGACCTGACGGCGGAGCTGGACCGGGTTAGCGCCGCGGGTGTGCACGTCTTGACCGCCGAGTCCGCGCATTACCCGGTGCTGCTGCGCACGATTCATGATCCGCCCATCGTCCTGTACGTGCATGGGGAGCTGAAGGCGGTTGATTCGCGGGCCATCGGGGTTGTCGGCTCACGTCAGACCACCTACTACGGACTGGAAACGGCCAAGAAGCTGGCCTATCAACTCGCCTACGCGGGCTTGACGATCTTCAGCGGGTTGGCGCGCGGTATCGATACCGCCGCGCACCAGGGCGCGCTCGCCGCCAAAGGCCGGACGGTAGCCGTGCTCGGCTGCGGCCTGGGTCAGGTTTATCCGCCGGAGAATTTTGAATTGGCGGAAAAGATCGCCGCCGGCGCGGGCGCCGTGATTTCCGAGTTCGCCATGACCGTGCGCCCGGACAAGCAAACGTTCCCAATGCGGAATCGCATCATCAGCGGCTGCAGCCTCGGGTTGCTGGTGATCGAGGCGGGCGCGCATAGCGGCGCCTTGATCAGCGCGACGCAAGCCGGCGAGCAGGGACGCTCGGTCTTCGCGGTGCCGGGGCAGATTGATCGTCCGAGCTCCATCGGCACGAACCGGCTGATCCAGCAGGGCGCGAAGCTGGTCATGGACAGCGGTGACATTCTCGATGAATTGGCGGAACTGCCCGGGTTCGGCCCCCTGCCCGCGCGGCCGGCGGAGGCGGAAGGCGCGGCGCCGGGCGCTGCCCATGGTGGGAAAACCCGCCCCGCCGCGGCCGCGCTGCAGTTGCCTTTGCTCAAGAGCGAGGAGGAGACCGTTTACGCGGCCGTGGACCACGAGGAGACCCCGATCGACCGCATCATTCTCAAATCCGGTTTGCCAACTTCGGTGGTCTCTTCTACTTTGTTCGCTCTCGAACTCAAGAAGCTGATCAAGCAGTTGCCTGGTAAAAACTTCGTCCGCCTCGCCTGATTCGGTGTCCGTACCTGATGTCCAAAACTCTCGTCATTGCCGAAAAACCCAGCGTGGCGGCTGATCTCGCGCGGGCTCTCGGCCGGTTGGAGCGCAAGGACGATCACTTCGAGAATGACCAGTACATCGTCTCGTCGGCGGTGGGTCATCTGGTGGAACTGGCGGTCCCCGCCGAGATGGAGGTCAAACGCGGCAAGTGGAGCTTTGCCAACCTGCCGATCATCCCGCTGGAGTTCGCCCTGAAGCCGATCGAGGACAACGAGCCGCGCTTCAAAATGCTCAAGCGCTTGATGAAGCGCGCGGACGTGACCGAGATCATCAATGCCTGCGATGCCGGGCGGGAAGGTGAACTCATTTTCCGTTTCCTGGTCAAGCTGGCCGACGTCAAGAAACCGATGCGCCGCCTCTGGCTGCAATCGATGACGGCGGACTCAATCCGGCAGGCGTTCGCTCACCTGCGCAGCGACGAGGAAATGCTGCCGCTGTCGGCGGCGGCGGTTTGCCGGGCGGAAAGCGACTGGCTCGTCGGCATCAACGGCACGCGCGCCATGACCGCTTTCAACTCGAAGGCAGGCGGCTTTCAGCTCACGCCGGTGGGACGCGTGCAGACCCCGACGCTGGCCATTCTGGTCGAGCGGGAGAAGAAGATCCGTGCGTTCAAGCCGCGGACGTACTTCGAGGTTTTCGGGGATTTTGCCGTGGCGGCGGGCGACTACCGCGGCCGCTGGCTGGATGAAGCCTTTCAAAAGGGCGGCGAGGAGGACACCCGGGCGGAACGGCTCTGGGAGCGGGAAAAAGCGGAGGCGATCCGGGCCAAGTGCCTAAACAAGGTGGGCGTCGTCACCGAGGAACGCAAGCCCGCCAGCCAGGCTTCACCGCCGCTTTTCGATCTCACCAGTTTGCAGCGGGACGCGAACGGCCGGTTCGGATTCAGCGCGCGGCGCACGCTGCAGATCGCGCAGCAGCTTTACGAGAAATTCAAGGTGCTGACCTACCCGCGTACCGATAGCCGGCATTTGCCCCAGGATTACCTTGCCACGGTCAAGGCGACCATGGGCAGCTTCGAAGACCCGGTGCTGGCGGGGCATGCCCGGAAGGCGCTGGCGAATGGCTGGATTCGGCCCACCAAGCGCGTTTTCGACGACACCAAGGTCTCCGATCACAACGCGATCATCCCGACTGGGGTCGCGCCCAAGACCTTGGATGAAGCGCAGCAGAAGATTTTCGATTTGGTGGCAAAGCGTTTCATCGCGGTGTTCTATCCGGCAGCGCAGTTCGAGGTCACCACACGTCTGACCCGGGTGGAAGGCGAAGCTTTCCGCACGGACGGCAAGGTGATCAAGGACCCGGGTTGGATGGCGGTTTACGGGCGGGAAGCGGCCGGTGGCGAGGGCACCGAGGCCGATCTGGTGGCGATTGCGCAAGGCGAAGCTGCCACGGCCTACGAAGTCGAGGTCAAGCAAAGCGAAACGCGTCCGCCGGCCCGCTACAACGAAGCGACGCTGCTGGCGACCATGGAAGGCGCCGGCAAACTCATCGACAGCGAGGAGTTGCGGGAAGCGTTGAGCGCCAAGGGCCTGGGGACACCGGCTACGCGTGCGGCCATCATCGAGGGCTTGATCATGGACGCGTACATCGCGCGGCAAGGGCGCGAGCTGATGGCGACGCCGAAGGGCGTTTCGTTGATCGCCCTGTTGCGGGGCATCGGCATCGCGGCATTGTGCTCGCCGGAGATGACGGGGGAATGGGAGTCCAAGCTCAAGCTGATGGAGCAAGGCGGGTTGGACCGCCAGGTCTTCATGGCGGAAATCCGCGGGCTGACCGAGGACATCGTCAACAAGGCCAAGAATTTTCAAGGGGATTCCGTGGACGGCGATTTCGGCGAGCTGGATGTGCGTTGTCCGAAGTGCGGCGCGCGGCCCTTGAAGGAAGAGTACCGCGTCTACAAGTGCCAATCGTGCGACTTCGTCTTCTGGAAGTCCGTGGCCGGGCGGCAATTTTCGCCCGAGGAGGTAAAGACACTGTTAGTTGAGGGACGGGTGGGTCCGTTGGAAGGTTTCCGCAGCAAGGAAGGCCGGCCTTTCAGCGCGGCGGTGAAGATGGGCGTCGCCGGCAAACCGGAGTTCGACTTTCCCGCGCCCAAGGAGGCACCGGATTTTACCGGGCAGACGCCGCTGCATGCTTGCACGGTCTGTAAAAAGGGCCACGTCTACGCCACGGATGCCGCCTACATGTGCGACCTGTCGGCTGGACCGGAGAAATCCTGCAATTTCCGCATGAGCAAGACGATCTTGCAGCGAGAGATTCCCGAGGCCGAGGTGATCAAACTCCTGGAGACAGGAAAAACTTCGTTGCTGGACAAGTTTATCTCCAAACGGGGCCGGCCATTTTCGGCCTATCTCCGCCTGGAAAAGACGGGCAAGGTCGCGTTCGAATTCGAGCCGCGGGCAAAAGGCGCCAAGAACGGCGCCGAGGCGAAGAGTCCGCGCAAGAAGGCGTCGCAGCCGAGCAAGCGGCGGCCGGCGGCAGCCGCTAAGGCGGCGGCGGAAAGTCCCGCCTAGGGCGAGTAGAGACGCGTCTGTAGAGCAGCCGCGCATTGACACCACCACTGATTGTGGTAGCTACAGGCACCACTGTTCAGATGCGCTGCCCTAAATGTAAGCGGATTGAAGACCGGGTCATCGATTCCAGGCCGGTCAATCACAGCTCTGGCATCCGGCGCCGCCGGGTATGTTTGCATTGCGCCTTCCGTTTCACGACCTACGAGGAAATCGAGCAGGCTGCGTTGCTTGTGATCAAGCGGGACGGACGGCACGAACCGTTCGACCGGCACAAGTTGAGGGCGGGAATCGTGAAGGCCTGTGAAAAGCGCCCGATCGGCCCGGAGACGATAGACCAGGCGATCGAGGAGATCGTGCAGGATATGGAGCTGAATAATCGCGAGGTGAAGTCACAGGATCTGGGCGCGAAGGTGATGGAGAAACTGCACTTGATCGACAAGGTCGCTTACGTCAGATATGCGTCCGTTTATCGGCAATTTGAAGATGTCGGGGCGTTCCTGGACGAGATCAAGCGGCTCGAGCGGCGCCCGGTGCACAATGGCCAGCAGTCAGAACTCTTCGGCTGAACCTCAACTTACCCAACCCGCTCTCGTTGCGCGGATTACAACTGCCATAGCTCTTGCCACTGGCGCTTCTTACTTAGAAAGTAAAACCGAATATTAAGCGGCAATGACACTTTTCGAGAGGATTATCGCGCGTGAAATACCCGCGACCATTGAGTACGAGGACGATGAAACAATCGTTTTACGCGATGTCAATCCGCAGGCTCCCGTTCACCTGTTGGTCATTCCGAAAAAGCCGATCGCCAGGATCGGGGAAGCGACCGAGGCGGATGCCGCGCTGCTCGGGCATCTGCTCATCGTGGCCACGCAGGCGGCGAAGCAGGCTGGTTTAGCGCAGGGAGGTTTTCGGATTGTCGTTAATAACGGGCGGGACGCCGGCGAGTCGGTGCCCCACTTGCACATTCACGTGCTCGGTGGGCGAGAGATGACATGGCCGCCAGGCTAACTTCGTGCGCAAAGGTAGGGACTGCTCTCCGAGCTGTCCCTTGCTGTCTGGAACGCCACCCGGGCAAATTCGTCGCGCCGGACAATTTGGGACAGCTCGGAAAGCCGTCCCCTACCTTGATTTTGGCTGCAATGCTCTAGCTAGATAACAGTGTCAACAGACTTTTCAATCATCGCGTAGGCATTGTGGTTGTGAATGGATTCGAAGTTCTCGGCTTCGATCCGATACCACGTGATGTCCGGGTACTCATTCGATTTCGCGGCTAGATTCCGCACCAGATCCTCCACAAAGACCGGATTCGCGTACGCCCGTTCCGTTACATACTTTTCGTCCGGCCGCTTCAACAAGCTGTAGAGCTCGCAACTCGCGCAGCTTTCCGCCAGGCGAATCAGGTCCTCAATCCAGATCGATTTCGTGAATCGCACGGCGTAAGTCACCTGGCCACGCTGATTATGCGCTCCGTTCGAACTGATCGCTTTGGAGCACGGGCACAAGGTTGTGACCGGGACGACAACGGTCATCACGAAATCACCGCCGTCCTCGGAACTGGTGGCCGCGAACCGGACGCTGTAATCCATAAGTCCCACGGCACCAGTGACTGGCGCAAGTTTTTCCAGGAAAAACGGAAATTCAAAATCGACATGTGCCCGGCGAGCTTCGAGTCGCTCCCGCAGTTCACGGAGGATCCGGCGAATGCTATCTACGTGCAGGATCGGTCCTTGCGCGTTGAGCGCTTCGATGAAGCGGCTCATGTGCGTCCCCTTGTAATGATGGGGCAAGTCGACGGTCAGCGTGACCGTTGCGATGGTGCTCTGTAGCGTCCGTGCCTTGTCCCGCACCTGAATCGGGTAGCGCAGATTCTTGACCCCGACCCGGTCAATCGCCAACTGCCGGGTATCAGGCAGGCTTTGCGTGTCGGTAAGCTCCGGAGGCATTGCGAGAAGCAGGTCGAGGGGAAACAAAAAGCGGATCGGAGTAAGAATACCCCGATCCGCTGGAAAATTCAGGCAGGCAACAGGCCCTGCCCGGGGAAGATGACTACTTCATGAGCAGCACGGAACGGCTGCGCTTGATTTCACGCGTGATCTTGCGGTGCAGGAACGCCGACATACCCGTGACACGGCGAGGCAGGATTTTACCGCTCTCAGTCACAAACTTGCGCAACAAATCCGGGTTCTTGTAATCGATTGCCTCTGGCGCGATATCGACGCGGCGCCGCGGCATAATACGGTTGGCCCGGCGAAAGTTGATCCGGCGCTCGTCAGTCTTGGGTTGCATAAATTACTTCGTCTCCCGGTGGAGCGTGTGCCGTTTAAGGAACGGGTTATACTTTTTCTTCTCCAGCCGGCCAGGGGTATTGGGGCTCTTCTTGTTACGCGAAGACACATAACGCGACGGGGGTTTCCCCTCCGCCCGGGCTTCCGTGCATTCCAGGGTGATGATGTCTCTTGCCATAACAAACTCTCAGTCTCACGTCGCCACGCCGCAGCCTACTCCTTGCTCTCGGGCGTGAACTCTTCTTCCTCGCTATCGTCTTTTTCCTCGTCCGTCAAGCCGAAGAGCGAGGTAACCGACTGCCGGACCCGTTGCGCTTTGTTCTGGCGCTCGAGCTGGGATTGGCATTCGACAGTGTAACGAGTGAAAGGGATCGCCTCCAGCCGCTCGTGGTTGATCGGCTTGCCGGACATCTCGCAGACGCCGTACGTCCCGGCGTCGATCCGCTTGAGTGCTTCGTCGATCTCGTACAGAGCGTCCTGTTCCTGGGAAAGCAGGTTCAAGGCAAAATCCCGGTCGTAAGCGTCGCTGCCGGCATCCGCCTGATGCATGCCGAAGGCGCTGGCCTCGTTGCCTTCCGCGCGGGACCGCAGGTTATCCTGGGCCACGCCGTTCATGGAATCGAGCATGGCGTCGCGCAAAGCCAGCAACCGTTTCTTCTGCTTGCGCAGGAAAGGCGCGAGCTTGGCGTCAGCCTCGTCTTCGGTCTTCTGCGAACGCAGGAAATACTTCGAAACGGACGCGGTAATATCGTTCGCGCTGACCGCCGGCACATGGTCATCGTCAGCCGGAGCGGGAGCCGCGGCCTTGACCTTTTTGGCTGGAGCATCCTCACTCGCCACGACGGGAGTTTCAGCGTCCGGGGCCGGCTTGGATTTCGAGGACTTTGACTTCGGCATAAGAGGAATTACCAGCGGGAGTTGGGCTCCTGGGGTTTGGAAAGGGGGACTAAGTACTGGCAATTAAACCGGCGCGCAAGGGTGGAAACGCGAATTCTGTCGCGAAATGGATATCGGGCCTGAAACACCCCTAGGAACTCGCGCTCGAATAACGACGCAAGGCCGTCAGCCAGAAAAGGCGGCTCAAGCCCACTGCCAGCGCGGCGGCGCACGCCAATTGCAAGACCAGCAGAAGCGGTGGCGCCGAGACCCGGGCCAGGATCCGGGCCGGCGCATTCGCCACGAGGATGACCGGGATGAGCCAGGTGAAAACCAGTTTGAAAACGCCACCGAAGACCTGTTCTGGGTAGCGCGAGATGTTGACCAGGTTGAAATAGCCGACGACCAGGCCTTGCGCGCGCACGATCCAAAAACTCATCGACGCCAGCGTGAACATGATCGCGTAATGGACCGTGACCCCCAGCAGGACCGCGACCAAATACCAGCCCACCTGGCTCGCGTGCGGGACGCGCCCGAGTTGGCCGAGTGAGAACACCACGATGGCCACGCCCACCCCGGCATTGACGATATTGTCCATGCCGAACTGGCGGGTGGAAACGGCAAACTGCGTGTCCATCGGCAGGAGCAGCATGAGATCGAGCCGGCCGGTGCGCACGAGGTCCGGCAGATTCGCCAGGTTCACGAAGAAAAAGGCCTGAAAAAGTTGGCTGATGAGCTGATGGGTGCCGATGAGCAGGACGACCTCCCACTTGGTCCAGTCGCCGATGCGGTCCACGTAGAGGAACAGCACGTTGATAAAGATGATTTGGCCCAGGAACCACAGCAGCTCGGTCACGATCCAAAGCAGGAAATTGGCCTTGAACGACATCTCGCGAATGAGCGAGTTGCGCAGGAGCAGCCAATAGATTTGCCAGTAGCGGTTCATGCCCGGTAGACGCTGCTAACCTCCCACCGCGCCGTAGTGGCGCAGGCCGCGCGCCCATAAGAGCCGGCAAAGCGCCCAGCCGGCCAGGACCCAGGCCGCCTGGATCGCTAGCCCTTTGTACAGGGCGGCGTGCTGCACTTTCTCCAGGAAGATCGCCACCGGGAAAAACAGTTCATACGTAAACGGCAGCCATTCGAGCATGGCCCGCAACCAGGCCGGCGCGAGATCGAGCGGGAACATGTGGCCGCTCAGGAAATACTCGAAGGAAAAGACGATGAAAACGACCGTCGAAATTTCCAGGATCCAGAAGGCCAGCATCGCGATGGCATAGGCCACGAAGAATTGCAGGAACGCCGCCAGGGCGAGAGACAGGCACGTCCAGAGCCAGGTCACCGCGAAGTGGGGCGCCGTGACGCAATCGTGAAACCACACGAGCAGCACAATGACCACCGGCAGCGTGATCGCGGTGTAGATGGCCCGATAACCCAGGAACAAGCAGACGCGATAGCTGAGGTAATCGAGCGGCTTGCTGAGCAGGGCATTGATTTGCCCCTCGCGAATGTCGGCGGCGATCTGCCATTCGTCTTCGGTGGGCGTGGTCAGATTCGAGACGAAAATGGTCAGCAGGAAGTAGTAGACCATCGACTGAAAATCGTAGCCGCCGATGGCCTGGCCGCGAGTCGCGAAGATCGCCCGCCACAGGTAAACCGTGCCGATGAGCGGGACCATCTCGAACAACATGCGCAGCAGGAAGTTCCAGCGGTAGACCACCGTGTTCTGGAGTCCGATACTGAAAATCTGGGCGTATTTGGCGAGAGGCATGTCAAGGCGCGGAGGGGTTATCCCTGCCGGTGGATCATGTACGTGAGCGCGACCACCGCTCGCTCCTGCCAGGGGCGGCCCTCCAGGTCGAGCGGCACATCCGGCAGCGTGAGCAGAATGTAAGGATGACCCGATAGCCAATGCCAGTCTTTGTCGCCATCGGCGCGCAACGAAAATCCGCGCGTGGCCATGAACGGGCGGAAGCGCTCCGCGTAGGCGAATCCCGGGATAATGCGGCCGGTGAACGAATCGGCAAACCGGCAGGCGAAACCACTGCTCTTGGGCGGCAATTCCAGCGGCTCGAGGCCGATCAGCGCCAACCAGTGCGCGTACAAGTTGATCCAGGTGGACTTGCCGGTGGCGGGACCCGCGGCAAAGGCGCGCACTTCGACGACCGGCGGCAGGCCGCGGGCAAGCGCCGCCTTGAAAAGACCGTGCATCCGCTGCAAATGGGCGCGCTCATCTTCCGGCGCGGCTTGGTCGAGCCAAATTCCCTGCACTTTGGCAGTGCCGGCCGCGCCCAGCACATCGTTCGCCAGGAACGGCATGTCCTCGCAAGTCAGCCCGGCGCCCGCGACGAACCGGCCGCGCCGGCTCCCATAGGTCTCGGAAGGCTTGTGGCCGTACAGGTTGATCAAGGCATCGACGCGCTGCTCGGGGGTGCTGCCCGGCAGGGCGTGGAAGACGCGTTTGGCGGCGGCGTCGCCATGGAGCAAGGCGTTCGCCAGAGCGCATGGGCCGCAGGCCCCCTCCCCAGGCTTTTGCTCGATGACCTCCGCCCCGGGCGCCTGGTCGGCCCCGGAGGCCCGGCCGGACAGCAGGCCGGCGCTGCTCAGCCCCAGCGCGGCCAAAAACTTGCGCCGCGAAAAGCCGGCCGCGGACGCCTTGGACGGGTTCATCCTGGTGAAATCAAGTGGCCAGCAACGCGTGCAACTTGCCCACGGTGGCCCAATTGCGAGTGGTCATGCTTTGGCCGAGGAGTTTATGGGCGGCAGCGAGCATCGGGTTTTCAAGGATCCCCTGCGCGCACCAGAGGTACGCTGCTCCCGACCCTACCGCGAACGCATCGGGCAGCCACGTTTGCTTGATCAGCGGCGCGAGTTTCGCCAGCTCGCTCGGATCGTGGACAAACCCGACCAGGAACCGCGACGGATTGTCGGCGACGGCCCGCAGCGGATTTTCCGCCACGATCGCGCGCAAGCGCTCGTCCGTGATCACCAGCACGCGGGCTGCGACGCCCAGCTTGGCGGCCAGCCCAGCCTGGATTTGCGCGGCAGCGTCGCCCTTCATTTTCGGCGGCACGTTGAAAACGACGTTGCCGCTGTTGAGCAGCGTGCGCACACTGGTGTAGCCGAGCGCGGCCACCAGTTCGCGCAAATCCGCCATGGCGACGCGCTTGGCCGTGCCCACGTTGATCCCACGCAGTAGCGCGATGCATTGGTTCATTTCGGGTGTAGTCCGGCGAGCTCCGTGGCCAGGCGGATCGCCGCGATCATGCTCCCGGGGTTGGCTGAGCCTTTACCCGCCAGCGCGAAGGCGGTGCCGTGATCCGGGCTGGTGCGGATGATCGGCAGACCCAGCGTGACGTTCACCCCGGCGTCAAAGGCATGCAGCTTGAGCGGGATCAAACCCTGGTCGTGGTACAGACAAAGCACGGCATCCCATCGACCTCGCGCTGCCTGGTAAAAGACCGTGTCTGGCGGTACGGGCCCGGCAAATTCCACACCGGCGCCGGCAAAGCGTTCCCGCAGCTCACGGACGGCGGGAGCCACGATATCCACCTCCTCGCGTCCGAGCGTACCGTCCTCGCCGGCGTGCGGGTTCAAGCCGGCGACCGCGATGCGCCCGGCCACTTTGCCGCGGCGCCCGAGAAAATTCGCCAGCAGCCCTCCCACGCGGACGATTTCCGCGGTCGTGAGCTGCCGGATGGCGGTGGCCAACGGCAAATGCGTGCTGACCAGGGCAACGGTCAAGGTTCCGCCCGTCAGCAGCATGGCGAAGTTTTCCACGCCACAGCGTGCCGCGAAGAACTCGGTCTGGCCAGGATAGCCGAACCCGAGGGCGTACAAGTTGGCTTTGCAAACCGGTCCGGTGACGACCGCCGCCAGCTCCCCCGCCAGAGCGAGGCGCGCGGCTTCTTCCAGGGCATCCCAGGCTGCTTGCGCGCTGGCGGGCGTGGGGTGGCCGGGCTGGCAATCGGGCGGTGGCTGCCCCACCAGCCGGTAGGCAAAAGCGGGATCCAACTGGCCGGAGGCGAACGCCGCCGCGGCAACTTCCGGTCCGATTCCGGCGGCATCCCCGGTCGTGACGCCGATGACCGGGCGATCGGCGTCATTTGTAAGGTGCTGCATGTGGGGGCGCGGTCGGGCACGGTCGCTGCGCGCGCCGCATGCGAATCATGCCATATGCATAATCCTGATCAACCCACGGAGAGTGTCGGCAAAATTCTCGATCACGATGCCGGTCTGGGCGAGGCCAACGCCGACCAGGTGGAAGAACGGGCGCGCGAGCTGGCGCTGATCGCCGGTCTCGATGCGGATGAAGTCAACGAGGGGCATCGCTACCAGGCGCGCCAGGAATTGCGCGGCGCGGTCGACCCCAATGTCGCCAACGACGAGGATCCGCTGCTCAGCGGTCTGATGGAGGCCGATGACGTGCCGGGCGAGAGCGGCTTCGGGGGCAACCCATCCGCCAGCGAGGATGAGCAGAGTGTCGGCGAGGCGCTTTACGGCGAGGGCATCGCGGAGGCGACCCACGATCAGATGGTGGAGTCCCGCAAGCAGGAGAACGAAGAAGACGAACTGTAGCGGCAGGCAGCTGCCTGCTAAAAGCGCTTGATAAACGCCTTGGCGCGCAAGCCAGCCAGCCATTGGTCGTTCAGGCGCTGCCGCTGCTCGGAGGTGATCTTCTTCTCGAGATCGTCGCGCACATCGCTGAACGGCTTGGTCACCGCTTCCTTGTGTTCAGTGACTTTGAGAATGTAATACGAATTCCCCTGCTCGATCACCGGACTGATCTTGTCGACGGGCAGTTTGAAAGCGACGTTGGTGAGCGTTTCGTTGAGTGTCTTGCGGTCGACCATGCCCCAATCGCCGCCGACTTGCTTGCTGCTGTCCTCGCTATACATCTGGGCGAGCTGATCGAATTTCGCGCCCTTGATCAGCTTGCCGCGGATTTCCTCGGCCATCGCCTTTTGCGAGTCCTGATCGCCCGCGCCCGGCGCGCCCTTGGTGATCGCGATCATAAAAAGATGCACCTGCTCGGGCGTGGTAAACTGGTCTTTGCTGGTTGAGTAAAGGCTGTCGAGCTTGTCGGGCGAAACGAGGAAATCGCTCTTGACGTTCTCGTAGCGCATGGCCGTCACGATGATCTTTTCCCGTTCGGCCTGCTCGAACTTGGTCATCGTGTAACCCTGCGCTTGCAGCGTGCGCACGAAAGCCTGGCGATCTCCGCCAAACTCGTCGCGGATAATCTGCCCAATGTGCTCGTCGATGAAATGCTGCGGGATCTGAAAATCCTTTTTCTTGAACTCCTGTAGGATGAGTTGCTTGTCGATCAGACCTTCCAAGGCGCCTTTGCGGGCTTCCCGCACCTTGTCGATCAGCTCCTGACCGGATAAAGTCGCCCGCAAAGCGCGTTCCCGAGGCGCCACGACCTCACGTACTTGCGAAAAGGTGATGACATCGTCATTTACCAGGGCGGCCACTCCGTCGACCACCTCACTCGGCGCGGCACAAATCCGGCCGGCGCCCAGCGCCAGCAGGGCGATCGTACCAAAAAAGACGGGAAGAGAGAAGGACCGGGACGGCATAGGGCGATTCATGGCGGGAGCTGGCAGCCCGGAAATTGCGATAAGCGTTAGACCAGCCTCCGGTTCATCGTCAAGGGCAAACCGCCCGGGCCAAAAGTGTCTTTGCCCAGCCGCAAGCCGATCACAAGCCCTGCAATAAACCGAAAATCTCCTTCACCTTCAAGGCTGGGTCGCGGGCGGTCAGGCGCGGGAATTTGCCTGCCGTCAGCAGCAACTCCCCCGCCCGCGTGAACATGACGCGATCCTGCCGGACCTCGATCTGCTGCACCTTGTGACGGGCGGCGGCTAACTTGAGGCGCGCGAACATCAAGAGATTTTCAGCCGCTGCGGGCAGCGGTCCAAAGCGGTCGCGCCAATTTGTGCGCAATTGGTCCAATTCGGTGCCGGTTGTGAGCCCGGCCAATTGCCGGTATGCCTGGATGCGCAGACTCGATTCCTCAATGTAGGAGGAGGGCAGGAAAGCAGGCCAGATCGGCGCGGGCGCGCCCGGCGCGGCTTCCTCTTCGGCAGCCGGGCGCCAACCGGGCTCCGGCGCACTGGCGATGCCCCGGCGGGTAAACTCCGCCTCCGTCAATGCCGCGAAATCCAAGCGCACCTCGACCTCGATCCGGGCCCGCACCTTTTCGCCACGCAACTTGGCCACCGCCTGGCGCAGGAGTTGGCAGTAAAGGTCGAAGCCGACCGCCGTCAGATGCCCGCTCTGGGCCACCCCTAGGATATTCCCCGCTCCGCGAATTTCCAGATCGCGCAGAGCGATTTTGAAGCCCGCCCCCAACGATGAATACTGCTTGATGGCGTTGATGCGCTTGCGCGCCTCTCCCACGGTCATCAGATCGCGCGGCAGCATCAGGTAAGCATAGGCTTTGTGCTGACCGCGGCCCACCCTCCCACGCAATTGGTACAGATCGGCCAGCCCGAAGCGGTCGGCCCGATCAATGATGATCGTGTTGGCGTTCGGAATATCGAGGCCGCTCTCGATGATGGTGGTTGCCACCAGCACGTCGGTTTCCCCGGTGACAAACCGGTGCATGACGGCCTCGAGCTGGTCCTCGTCCATTTGCCCGTGGCCGAGATCGACGCGCGCGCGCGGACAGAGATGCAGGATGCGGGTGCGGACGCGCTCGATGGTCTCGATGCGGTTATGCAGGAAGTAGATCTGGCCGCCGCGATCCAGCTCCCGGTCGATGGCGGCACGGATGACCCGCTCATCGTATCCACAGATCACCGTTTCAATGGGGTACCTGTTGGGCGGCGGCGTCTCCAGCGTGGAAAGATCACGCGCCCCGGTCAGCGCCATATACAGTGTTCTTGGAATAGGGGTGGCCGACAGTGTTAACACATCCACTCCCGGGAAACGCTCTTTGATACGTTCCTTGTGTTTGACGCCGAAGCGCTGCTCTTCGTCGACGATGAGCAGGCCAAGGTTCTTAAACTCGATATCACGTGAAATCAGCCGATGGGTGCCGATCACGATATCCACCCCGCCGGCCTGCAAGCCTTCTGCCACCCTCGTCTGCTCGGCGTGGGAGCGATAGCGGCTCAAGAGCTCGACCGACAACGGGAAACTGGCCATCCGTTCGCGAAAGTTATCGAAATGCTGCTGCGCCAGCACCGTGGTCGGCACCATCATGGCCACCTGGCGGCCATCGGCAGCCGCCTTGAAGGCGGCGCGCATGGCGACTTCCGTTTTCCCGAAGCCGACGTCTCCGCAAATCAAGCGGTCCATGGGCCGCGCGGTTTCCATGTCGGCCTTCGTGGCGGCGATCGCGGTAACCTGGTCGGCCGTTTCGCGATACGGGAAGGTCTCCTCGAAGGCTTTCTGCCACGGGCCGTCCTGCTGGAAGGCGACGCCGGCGTGCGCTTCCCGGGTGGCCTGGATCTTGAGCAGTTTGGCGGCGTAATCGTAAATCGATTTCTCCGCGTTGCGCTTGGTCGCGTTCCATTTGCCGTCGCCCAAATGGCTCAGGCCCACATTCCGGCGCCCGAGGCCCACATAACGGGAAACCTGGGAGGCTTGCTCGAGCGGCACGAACAGCTTCGCCTGGTCGGCAAATTCCAGCACCAGGACTTCTTCCACCGGAGCGTTCCCGTCGAGGGCCGGCACGTTCTCGACTCGCCGGGTTTCCACGCCGCGGTACCTCGCCAGGCCGTGTTCGAGGTGGATGACGAGATCGCCGTCGTGCAACGTCGTGAAATCCAGCGGCGCCCGGGCTCCGCGGCCGGTCACCCGGGGCGGTGCAATGACCCGCTTACGTGCTTCCATTCCCGGCACGCCGCCCAGCAACTCGGCGGCTGGAATGACGGCGAGCTTTCCCGCTGGAAAGACGAAGCTCGCGCTGCTTTCGCTGCTGCGGTACAACACCGCGTCTTCCAGCGCTCCGGCGGCTTGCAACACGTCCCGTGCAGCCGCCAGTTCCTGGTCCTTCCAGTAATTTACCACCAGTTGAAAGCCCTCCTCCACCCAGGAGCGTAGCTCCCGCGCCAGGTGGCGGGCGCCGGCCTCGCCAGCCGCCGCCGGCAGACTAGTGCGACGCGAAACGCTCAAAGGCGAATCGTAAAAGGCGCCGCTATGATCCTCCGGCTTGCCCTTTGTGCTCTCCGCCGCACCCGAGAGAATCCGAGCTGACGGCGTGACCTGCGCCTCACCTAGCGCGAGGACAAAGTCAGCCTTCTTACGGTATTCCCGTAACTTTGTTTCGGTCCCTCCAGACTCCCCCAGTAGCAGTGCACAACGCTGGAGCGAACGGATCGAGACCTGTTGGTCCAGCGAAAATTCCCGAATCGATTCGAGTTCGTCGCCGAACCACTCCAGGCGGTTCGGCAACGCCTGCTGCCAGGAGAAAACGTCCATAATGCCGCCCCGGACCGAGAACTGGCCGCGATCCGAGATCTGCGGCACGTTCTCGTACCCCGCGGCCACCAGGCGGCCGACCAACGCCTCACGGTCGACCTCGGTCGACGGCTCCAAAGTGAGGGTGAGTTTCGCCAGGGCTTGCGGCGACTGCACGTTTTCATCGAGCGAGGTTTCGTGGATGACGATTACCAAGCCTCCGGCTTCGCTTAGCCTTTGGAGCACGCCCAGCCGCTCGGAGGTGACTTCGGGATCGGGCAAAGCTCCTTCGACCATCGCGACCTCGGCGGCCGGGAACAAGGCGGCGTCCGGCAGCCAGGTGGTGAGTTCCGCGTGGAAGCGCTCTTGTTCCCGCTCCGTTGCGCAGACAATCCAGACGCGGGCATTTGACGGGGAGCTGATGGATCAGCGCGGCGGCGAGGAATGGCTGCGCCGCCAGGGCAACGTGCTCGAACTCGAGGTTGCGCCGGCCGGTCTGAAAAGCTTGCACGCGCTCAGCCAGGGGACTGGCTTTGGCGACAGCCTCGAACAGTGAATCTTCCGCCTTCATCGTCCGCACTGCTAGTGATCGTCCTTCAGGTGAATGGAGAACACTCCGCTGCAGTCAGCGCCATGCACAACCGGATTCATTCCAGAAGATTCCACGACGTAGACAGTGTCGATCGGTGAGCACGCGCGACACTGTACCTTTTGAGAGACTGTGACTTTCCACTTCGCGGGCTGGCATTAAACCGATCCAGCTATTAGAAATTAATATCCCTGCCACTTGCGCCAAGTCATCCCGGCGAATGACCGTCTCGCCGACGTCGAAATTGCTCAACACCCACTCCCGCACCACGCCGCGCCTGGCCCCGCAGGAAGCCGGCGGCGTCAGCAGTTTGCTCGGCTCCCGCGCTAGCACCACGAAAACGTTTCCGAGGCTGGCCGAGATGAGGCGTTCCTGCGCGTCGAAGAGCAACGTCTCATCGCAGCCTGCCGCCCGCGCCACGCTGCAGGCGGCCACGTTCGGCCAATAGTTGTGCGTCTTCCGTCCCCCGAAGACCGGGGTGAATGGCGCCGGATGCACACGCAGCTTCCAGCCGCGTTGCCAGCTTTCTGGAACAGGCGGTTCGCGTGGCTCGAAAGCAATGAACACGCGGCAGTCCCGGATCGGGTCAGCCGGACCGCCGTCGCCGCCGGTCACGTGCACCCTGGCCACGCCGGCCGGCGCCGGCCAGGCATTCCGCTCCAGGAAAAAGGCTGCTTGCTCCAGCACCGGCCCAGGCACCGGGAAATCCGATTCCCGGCAGGCTCGGGCGAGACTCGCGCTGTGCTCCGCGACAAAACAGGCCACGCCGTCCTGCACACGCAGGGTCTCAAACACCGCCAACCCATACCGGAAGCCGCGGTCCGTCAACGGCAGGCTGGTCGCCGGCCGGAAACCATCCGGCGTCCATTGCCAATAAGCTTCCCCCGCCACGGCATCACTGGATATTGAGCTCGCGCGTGATGGCGAACCGCTCGATCCGTTTGCGCAGCGTGGCGCGGGTAACGCCCAAAATCTTGGCCGCTTTCAACTGGTTGCCACGGGTCAGTTTCATCGCCGCAATCGTAAATTCGCGCTCCAACCACGGCAACAGTTGGACGGTGCTGTCCTGGTTGGCTGCCTGAAAAAGCTGCTCGATGGCCGCCTGGATGCCATTCGGCGCATCGCTCCCTGGCCCCTCGCCGCCGTTCCCGGCACCCGCGCCGCCGCCGGCGGCAGCCACTTCACCGTCCCAGCCGCCACCCTCGCCTCCCGGCAGCGCGGTTCCGATCGCGCCGAGAGGGATATCCTTCGGCAGGAGCACGTCGGCGGTGGCCAGCACGCAGGCGCGTTGCAGCGTGTTTTCCAACTCACGCACATTGCCCGGCCAGGGGTGCCCTTCCAAAACCTTGAGCGCCTCCTCGGAGATATGGACGCGCGGCAGATGTTTCTGCGACGAGATCTTGGCCAAAAAATATTCGCACAGCAGCCGCACATCCTCGATCCGCTGCCGCAAAGGCGGCAAATGCACGCGCACCACGTTCAGCCGGTAAAAGAGATCTTCCCGGAACATCTTGCGGCCGACCTCCTGCTCCAGGTTTTTGTTGGTCGCCGCGATGATTCGCACATCCGTGTGCAAGGTCGTGTTGCCGCCCACCCGCGAGAACTCGCCCTCTTGCAAAACGCGCAAAATCTTGCTCTGCACCGCCATCGGCATCTCGCCAATCTCGTCCAAGAACAAGGTGCCGCCGTTGCTTTGCTCGAAACGCCCGATCCGTTGGGTCACCGCGCCGGTAAAAGAACCCTTTTCGTGCCCGAACAGCTCGCTCTCCAGCAGCGTCTCGGGGATCGCCGCGCAATTGATGGCCACGAAGTTCTGCTCGCTGCGCCGGCTGTAATGATGGATCGCCCGGGCCACCAGTTCCTTGCCGGAGCCGCTTTCGCCCGTGATCATGACGGGAGCGTCGCTGTGCGCCACGCGCCCGATCATCTTGAAGACCTGCTGCATCGCCTCGGATTGCCCCACGATGCTGTCCTGGTGCTGCTCGACGGTGAGTTGCGGTTTGAACGCCGTGGCGGCGCGCATCTCGGTCTGGGCCTTGAGCGCGGCATCGACGACCACCTTCAAATTGAAGGGCAGCGACTCTTTGCGGATGAAGTCGTACGCGCCGAGTTTCATCGACTCGATCACCGACTGCGTGGTGCCGAAAGCGCTGGTCAGCACCACCATCGCGTTCGGGTCCTTTTGCCGGACTTTCGCCAGCAACTCGAGCCCGGTCTGCGGCTGCAAATGCGTCTCGCTGATCAGCAGGTCCGCGTCCTGCCCGCAATAGAGTTTATACGCCTCGTCTGAGCGCGTCGCGGTCAGAACCCGCGTGGTCGGAGTCGCCAGTTGGTGGACGGCCCACTCGAGGAAATCAACCTCCGGATCAACGATGACGATGGTTTGCATGCAGCACTCACGGCGACGCCCGGAAAACGGAATCCTCTAGACGGAGCCATACCTGCGCTGACGATTACTGTAATCGCGCACGGCTTCAAGCAAATCTTCTTTGCGGAAATCCGGCCAAAGTGTCTTGGTGAAATGGATTTCCGTATAGCTCAATTGCCAGAGCAAAAAGTTCGAAAGCCGCATTTCGCCCGAGGTGCGGATCAGCAAATCCGGGTCCGGCAAATCGCGCGTGTACAGGTGCTGGCTGAAGACCGCGGCGTCGATGGCGGACTCCTGCAAGCGGCCGGCCGCGACGTCCGCCAGCAGGCTCTTGACCGCGTCGATGACTTCGGCGCGGCCGCTGTAGCTCAGCGCGAGGATCAGCGTCAGGCCCGTGCAAGCCGCGGTGGCGTCGATGGAAGACTGCAACTGTTCCTGGCAGGCGGCGGGCAGTTGCGTCAGCCGGCCAATCGCCTGCAAACGCACGTTTTTCTCCAATAGCTCAGGCGTGGTCTCGTGCAGGAATTTTTGCAGGAGGCTCATCAGCGCGTTGACCTCGAGCGCTGGGCGCTGCCAATTCTCCTGGGAAAACGCGTAGAGGGTGAGGTATTCCACCCCCAATTCGCCGCAACCCTCGACGCTCTGGCGCACCGACTGGGCGCCCTCTTCGTGGCCGAAGATGCGGGCCAGGCCGCGGGCCCGCGCCCAGCGTCCGTTGCCATCGAGAATGATGGCAATATGACGGGGGATCGAGCGCGGAACTGTCTTCATGGGAGCGGCGGTAGGCAGCGCCGCGAAAGATAATGGCACCGCCGGGATCAAACCCGGATGGTCTGCGCCCGGCCGGGTCCAACGCTGACGATCCCCAGTTTCGCCCCGGTCAGCGAGCTAATCTTTTGCAAATAGCCGCGCGCCGCCGCGGGCAAGGCGTCGTACGTGCGCACCCGCTCGGTTGGAGTGACCCACCCGGGCATCTCCTCGTACACGGGTGTGCAGCGCGCGAAAGCCTGGTGATCGGAAGGCGGGACTTCCAGCAACCGGTCGTCCAGCCGGTAAGCTACGCAAATCTTGATGCGCTCAACCGAATCCAGACCGTCCAGGTTGGTGACGGCCAGGGTGTCGATGCCGTTGACCATGCGCGCAAAACGCGTCGCCACGGCATCGAACCAGCCGCAGCGCCGGGCCCGCCCGGTGGTGGCGCCAAACTCACGGCCCATGCCGTGCAACATGGCGGTAATGCCGGCGTCCTCGCTGGGCAGCGGCCCCTCCCCCACCCGCGTGGTATAAGCTTTCATGACGCCGATCACCTCGTCGATGCAATGCGGCGGCACGCCCGAGCCAGTGCAGGCGCCGCCGGCCGTCGTGCTCGACGACGTCACATAGGGGTAGCTGCCATGGTCCAAGTCCAGGAAGGTACCCTGGGCGCCTTCGAACAGCAGCTTTTTGCCAGCGGCGAGGGCGTCGTGCAGATAGACGACCGTGTTGGTCACAAAAGGTTTGAGCCGCAGGCCGGCTTCCAGGTAATCGGCTTCCAGCTTTTTGAAACTAACCGGTTTGGCGCCAAAGGTGCGCAAGATCTGATTCTCCTCCCGCACGCGGGCCTGCAACTTGGCCGAGAAAACAGCCGGCTGCATGAGATCGGATACGCGCAGGCCCGTGCGGGCCGCCTTGTCCCCGTAGGCCGGGCCGATGCCGCGCTTGGTGGTGCCGAGCTTCTGTTTGCCCTTGAGCAGCTCGCGCGTTTCATCGATCACCCGGTGATACGGCAGGACCAGGTGCGCGCAATCGCTGATGAGCAGGTTCTTTTCGATGTGGACGCCAAGCGCGCGCAGGCCGTCGATTTCCTTTACCAGCGCGACCGCGTCGATGACGACGCCATTGCCGATCACGCAAATCTTGCCGCGGCGCAGAATGCCGGACGGGATCAGGTGCAGGACATATTTCTGGCCGTCGTGGACGATGGTGTGGCCGGCGTTGTTGCCGCCCTGGCTGCGGACGACAATCTGGGCGTCGCCGGTCAGCACGTCGATGATTTTGCCCTTGCCCTCGTCGCCCCATTGCGCGCCGACGAGTACAATATTTGCCATGGTAAAAAAGAGGAGGCGGGCCGCGGGTTTTCGAGAGCCGCCCAACTTCAGCGCAGCCTTGCGGGACGCAAGAGAAAATCAAGAAGGCGCGGAAAAATCACCGTCGCCGAGTTGAGTTCGTTGGACGGCTCTGCGCACAGGCCTTGCCGCGAGTACTCATCCTCTGTAGGGTGCCTCTACTATGAGCGTCCAGGAGCTTGAGTCCGCTGTGAGCAGTCTGCCCCCTGAGGAATTGGCCCACTTCCAGGCGCGGTTCGAGGAGTTTGCCGCCGACGCTTGGGACCGGCAGATCGAAATGGATGCCCGTGCCGGCAAGCTCGACCATCTGGTTGCACAGGCCGACGCGGACTTCGAGGCAGGCCGCTGCACGGTGCTGTGAGGCACTTTGCCGCGCCGATATTCTGGTTCCATCGCCGCAGCCACGGCCTGCCGAGTGCCGCCTTGTGTTTTGGCGGCGGCGCGGCACGTTGACTTCGATGCCGCAGTTCCGCTATCGCGCCCGGAACCCTCAGGGGGAACTGGTCGAAGGCGTAGTCGACGCCCTGGACCGCACGGGCGCGATCCAGCTCATCGAACAGCGGCGTTGCGTTCCTTTCAAAATCGAAGCGGCCGTCAGCGCCGCCGTCTCCGTGGCAGCTCCCGCCACCGGCGGCGCGATCCAGCGGCGGAGCCTGCTCGACCACTTTGCCGCGGGCGCCTTGGCCGCCGCCACTGCACCATCGGCTGGCTCCCTGGAGCGGCAGACCGCCTCGAAATCGGATCGGTTGTCTCATGGCCAGCGGCTTTTCTTCACGGAACAACTGGCCTATCTCCTTTCGGCTGGGATGACCTTGGATGAGGCGTTGGGCATTCTCGTCAAGCGGCTCAAGCAGCCGAATTTGCAGCGGCTGACGCGTTCGCTGCACCGCGCGCTGATTGACGGGCGCAGTTTTTCCCAGGCCTTGCGGGACTATCCGCGCATCTTTCCCCCACTTTACGTCAACCTGGTGCTGGCCGGTGAGGCCAGCGGCGCGCTGACGGACATCCTGACGCGATTGGTCAAGCACCTGACCAATATGAAGGTGCTGCGCGACCGCGTTTCGCAGGCGCTCATCTATCCTGCCTTCCTCTCAGTCGCCGGCGCGGCGCTGATCGTAATTTTCATCACGGTAATGGTGCCTCAGTTGCAGAGCTTTTTCAGCGATGCGGCCGGCGGCGTCCTGCCGTGGTCTACCAACCTATTGATCGAAGCCAACCATCTCCTCGTCACATACTGGTGGGTGGCCGCGAGCGCGGCTGCCCTCGCGTACGGCGGCTTCAAACTCGCCACGCGCTCGGCGGAAGGGCGGCTGAACTGGGACCGGCTGCGGTTGTCGCTGCCGGGGTTCGGCTCCGTCATCAAGCATCAGTTCTACGCGCAGTTTGCCCGCACCATGGGCACGCTGCTGCAGAACGGCGTCACCCTGCTCAAGGCGATGGAGCTGCTCGAGGATATGTCCGGCAACACTTTCCTGCGCGCGCGCATGTACGCCGCGCGGACCGCGCTGGTGGATGGCTCGAGCCTATCCGCGGCCTTGGGCAAGCAGCACATCTTCCCGGAGCTTTTCCTCGATATGATGGCTGTCGGCGAGACCTCCGGCCGGTTTGCCGAGACGATGCAGATGACCGCGGACGTTTACGAACGGGAGCTTGATACCCGGGTCAAGATTGCCACCGCGATTATTCCGCCCGTCATCATCGTGGCCATCGCGATCGTGGTAGGCGCCGTGGTTTTCGGCATCATCAGCGCGGTTTTCAGCGTGACCAGCGCCCTGCCGATGCGGGCGCATTGACCGGGCACCCCGCGACCGGTGTTTCTACTGAACGCGCAGGAACGGCGACATCACGATGAAAACGCCAATGGCACCCGCTGCCGCCAGCGTGGTCGTGGCGATGCCCAATTTGCGGGAACGCACCCACCCGCCCAAGCCGAAGCTTGCCAGCAAAAGAAGAACGCCGCTGAGTAACAGCATCGAAATCAGCGGCAATTGATTCGTGATGCTTGCCGGCAGCGACGCCCCCGGCTTGAGATTCGCGGCGGCCGCGGCGGAGAACGTCGTGGCGAGGGTCGCCAGCAGAAAGCTCACCGACGCACTCACGCTGAGAAGAGCCGCCCAACTCGCCGTGCGATGCGGTGACGGCGCGAGCAGCAACGTCCCGTAGAACGCAAACGCGAACCCCGCCAGCACCGAACTGACAAAGGCGAATTGGCGATAGAACTCGATCATTTCCTCTCAGACAGTGCTGCCACGATAACCCTGCGGATCGATTTCCACGCTGCCGTATCCAGCCTGGAGCAAGCCGGTCCGCAACCGTTCGTCACATCCGTCCAGCGCGGCCATCTCCTCGGGCGCGATTTGTACGCGGGCTCTTGGCAAAATACTGTCCCCGTCCACATGATGGCGCACCCGGAAGACCTTGAATCCCAGGCTGCGGACCAGCGCCTCACCGAGTTCCACCATCCCCAACGCCTCGATGCTCACCGGCGTGCCGTGCGGAATGCGCGAACTCAGACAGGGCTGCGCGGGCGCATCGGCGGTGGGCAGTCCAGCCGCGCGCGAAAGCTCCCGAATCTCCGCCTTGGTTAGTCCCGCCTCCTTCAATGGAGCCACCACCGCAAACTCCGCCGCCGCCTTGATTCCGGGCCGCACCTGCCGCGCGTCATCGGCGTTTTCGCCGTAGGCGATAGCGGCAAACGAACGCTCGCGCGCCAGTTGATCCAACCGCTGGAACAGCTCGGCTTTACAGAAATAGCAGCGATTGAGTGGATTGCTGGCGTAGTTCGCGTTCGCCAACTCCTCCGTACGAATGACCTCCACTCGCGCGCCGATGCCTTCCGCCACCTCGAGGGCGTCCCGCAAGGCCTGGCGCGGCAAGCTGGGGCTATCCGCGATCACCCCCACCGCGCGCTCACCCAAGACCCGGTGCGCCGCCGCTAGCAGATACGCGCTGTCCACGCCGCCGGAATACGCAATCAGCAACGGCGCGTGCCGTTGCAACATTGCCTCCAACACCGCCACTTTGCCGGTTTCCATGCGCAGGAGTTGCTAGAGCGAATGAGATAATGGCATAGCCGCCGCGTAGCGGCTCCAAAAAAGGTAGGGATCGCTCTCCGAGCGACTCCGTGACTGTCTGGAAGAACCCAAGCTACCGCGCAGCGGCTGCATTGAAGCACACGCTCTGCCCGACAGCTTCGGAGTCGCTCGGAGAGCGATCCCTACCGTAAATTCGAGCGGCTTCGCCGCCTGCCCGACCAACGAAAGAGCTACAAGTTGGTTTGACATGCTCTAGAGCTGCAGCCGGCGAAACAGTTCATCCAAAGGCAGTTGCAAGCCGATGTAAAATTCGCCGAAATCCGCGTACTCGGCGCTGACCGGGTCGAAGCGCATCTCGTAGACGATCCCCTTTAGATCATGAGTATCGTTTGCAAACAGCGTGACCCCCCATTCGGAGTCGTCCAGCCCGGTCGAGCCCGTGATAAGCTGACGAATCTTGCCCGCCCATTGCCGCCCGATCCTTGCGTGGCCGCCCATCAACTCCTTGCGCTCCGCGTACGGCAGCCGGTACCAGTTTTGCTGTCCGCCCCGGCGCTTGCCCATACTGTAAAAGCACAGCACCGGCCGATTTCCCAGCTTGGGATAAAGCCGATCCAGCCCATACTTGTCCATCCGGGCGCGGAACTCCACCAGCGCCGCCTCGTATTCCGGCGTCGCCGGTTGCAAGCCGCGTTCCTTCTCCAGCGTGGCGCTCGCGTAATCCGCCTCCGAAGTCGTGTACTCGCTGCGCTCGGTCATCGACAGGTAACTGTAGACCGGTGAAAGAACATCCGGCCCCAGGGACAAGTTCAGCCGTTTTTCGAATGCATTGGCCGTCTGTAAATCCGGCGTCAGGAGCATAAAGCCCAAATCCGCTTTCGGCGTAACAACGCTGAAAGCCAGCAGTTGAGTGTCTGGTGTCGCCCGGATTTCCTGGATGAGCAGCGAAAGGTTGGTCTTCGCCTGCCGCTGTTCGTCGCTGCCGAGCAGTTGCCACTGGCCATACTCGATCCGGTAAAACAGGTGCAAGACGTGCCAGCCTTCCAGGGGCACGACCGGATCGAAGGAACTCTCAGTCATCGTGTGCTTATCTTAGTCCAGCCCGGTCGCTCTTCAAGCGAGGTGGCAGCCGTCTCCCCTTCAGAGTGGAGGTGCCGGCGCGAACTTGATCGTCTTGACGAACGGGCCTTCCGAGTTCGTCGCCGCGGGATCGATGTGCCAGTTCTCGTAGGCAAAGCGCACCGCCGTCGCGTCCAGCAGCGGCGATCCGCTGCTCTTCACCAGCCCGATCCTGTCCACCAGCCCTTGTTTGGTCCAGCGCACTTCAATGGTTGGGCTGCCTTGCAGGTGCAGCGCCGCCGCCGCCGCGGGATATGTTGGATCGGGGGTGCCCATCGGCAATGACAATCGCTTCAAGGCCAGCCGGCTTTGCTCCTTGGGATCGAGTCGGAATTCAAATTCCTGGTCGTGGACGGAAGGGACCGGCTTGCCGTCCAGCGTCGCCGGTTGAAAAGTCCATAGCAGCAGATGCGGATCTCCATTGAGTTGACTTAGCAACGGGTTCGCCGCCGTCTTCGCCACGGCGGTTTTAGTCACGTGGCCGGCCTCGTCGATATAGAAACGGATGGTCAGCACACCCTCGATGCGGTTGAGATCGGCGAGCGTCGGGTACTCCACGGGAGCCCGGGTAAGTACCTTGGGGGGCAAGTAGACAGTCCCGGCGGGTGTTGCGGTTGGCGCCGGCGAGCCAGCGCCGAAGTTGGCGATGTCGGTCGACGAGCGCGGGCGTTGCCCTGCCAGGAGATCTTGCGCGCCGGCGAATTGCGGCGGCCAGATCGCGCAGAAACCGGTGGCGAGGAACCACAGAGTACGGGAGAGGCTGGTCATGAGCGTCTCGTTCAGGCGTCGATCATCGCGATGCGATGCGCGTGACGTCCACCCTCGAACGGCGTTTCCAGCCAGACATCGACGATGCTCAGCGCCAGGGGCAAGTCCACCATGCGCTGACCGATGGAAAGGCAATTCGCGTCATTATGCTGGCGGCCGAGCTTGGCGGTTTCCAGGTTCCAGCACAGGGCACAACGCACCCCGTGCACGCGATTGGCCACGATCGCCTCGCCGTTCCCGGAACCGCCGAGCACGATGCCGCGCTCGACTTCGCCGGCCGCGACCGCTTCCGCCACCGGCCGGATGAAGAGCGGGTAATCGCTCGGTGGTTCAGCCGCGTAAGTGCCTTTGTCCACGACCTCGTGGCCGGCCGCCAGCAGGTGCTTGCTGATCTCTGCTTTGTAGGCGAAGCCCGCGTGGTCCGAGCCAATGGCGATTTTCATGCTGAACGACGATAAGCAGAATCCAGCGTCCCGGCCACTGAACAATTGCCGTCTTTGCGTGGGTGCGGACGTGGCTTTAAGTTGCCCGCCGCATGAGCACCGATCCAACCAGCGGGTTCGCCCCGTACCGCCAACTGCGCGAGCGCGCCCGCGAAATTACCCTGTTCCAAAGTACCGCCGCGCTGCTGTCCTGGGACCAGCAAACACACATGCCGGCCAAAGCGTTGGACTTCCGCGGCGAGCAACTCGGCTACTGCAACGGCCGCGCCCACGCGCTCTTCACGGACCCCGAGGTAGGCCGTTGGCTGGCGCAATGCGAGGACGCCGGCTTGCTGGAGAGCGCGGACGCCGAGGTCGCCACTAACGTCCGCGGCTGGCGCCGGCACTATGAACGCGCCACGCGCCTGCCGACCGAGCTCGTCGAGGAGTTCGAGAAGATCAAGATTCATGGCAACGCCGCCTGGATGGAAGCACGCCGCCTTTCGGAGTTCGGCTTGTTCCGGCCGCACCTCGAAAAAACGTTCGCCGCGACCCGGCAAATGGCGGAACTCTGGGGGTACCAGGAATGTGCTTATGACGCGTTGCTGGAAGGCTTTGAACCCGGCGCCCGCGCGTCCGATCTAATCAACCTCTTTGCCATCCTCCGGCCGGCCGTCAGCGGCTTGCTGGGCCCCGCCGCCGCCCATTCCGCCGAGTTGCCCGCCGATCTCCTGGCTGGCTTCTATCCCGTCCCGCAACAACAAGCGTTCAACCGGGAAGTCGCCGCGGCGGTCGGCTTCGATTTCGAGGCGGGCGGCATTGCCACGACCACGCATCCGTTTTGCAGCGGGGTTGGTCCCGGCGACACCCGGCTCACCACGCGCTACGACGAGGAGAACTTCTTCGTCTCGCTCTACGGCGTGCTGCACGAAGCCGGGCACGGCATGTACGAACAAGGGTTGCCGCAAGACGCCTTCGGCACGCCGGCGGGCAGCGCGGTTTCGCTCGGCATCCATGAGTCGCAAAGCCGCCTTTGGGAAAACCAGGTGGGACGGTCCCGCGAATTTTGGGAGTTCTGGCTGCCGCGCGCCGTCCATTATTTTCCGCATCTGGCCAATCGGACGCCGGCGGAGCTCTTTGCCGCCGCCAACCGGGTCCGGCCGTCGTTCATCCGGGTGGAAGCGGATCAGGTCACGTACGATTTGCACATCATGCTGCGCTTCAGCCTCGAGCGCCGCATCATGGATGGCTCGCTGGCCATCGCGGATGTGCCGGCCGCCTGGAACGAGGAATTCGCCGCGTCCTTTGGCATTCCCGTGCCCGATGACGCGCGCGGCTGCCTGCAAGACGTGCATTGGAGCGAGGGGCTGATTGGCTACTTCCCGACGTACACCCTGGGCAATCTCAATGCCGCCCAACTCTTTCGCCGTGCTCTGGCCGTTGTCCCCGGTCTGGAGGCGGAGCTGGCCGCCGGGCGCTACAACCAACTCCTCGCCTGGTTGCGGCGAGGGATTCATCAACAGGGCGAACGCCTGCTGCCTGGGGAGCTGATGGCCTTCGCCACCGGCGAACCCACGCGCGCCGAATACTACCTGGCCAGCCTGCGTGAAAAATTCCTTGCCTGAGTGGCGCTCAGTTTCACTTCCGGGCCTTTATTGCAGCATGTCTTCCTATTGCAGCATGTCTTATTTGACCCCCACCGTCCGGCGAATCGCGAAAACCCAAAGCCGGCGTTGCATCCGGCATTTTGATTTCCTTTGGTGCCTTCTGCTCGTTTTCGCGCTCAGCCTAGCGTTGCCGCCGGCTGGTGCCCAGAGTACTGAACCGAGTTTTCCTCCGGTCGATGCCGAACCGCTGGGAACGGTGAGCGCCGGCGCGATCGTCCTGCACGACAATTGGCGGATGCGGGAAGAAGCGATCACCGGCGATCACGGCGAGACGTTTTCGTCTCCTACGTTTGACGCGGCGGGCTGGTATCCAGCGGCGGTACCTACCACGGCCCTGGCCACGCTCGTGCGCAATGGGATCTACCCCGACCCCATCATGGGCATGAACATGATGAAGATCCCGGATGTGAACGAAGCCGAGAACAAACGTTATGATTTGCTGAAGTACAGCCACCTGCCCGATCATTCCAATCCATTCGATCGCCCTTACTGGTTTCGCACGACATTCACCCTGCCTGCAACTTACCAAGGCCAGGTGGTGTGGCTGCATCTCGACGGGATCAACTACCGCGCGGACGTCTGGCTGAATGGCAAGCAGATCGCCAACGCGCACGACGTGGTGGGCATGTTCAAGCGATTCCGCTTCGACATCAGCAAATTTGCGAAGCCGGGCGGAGCGACGAATACCCTGGCCATTCGCATCCACCCCCTGGACGTGCCGGGCGATCCCGCGCTGGAACAGCTAGGCGGCATCGGGGGCAAGTTTGGTCCCAACAGCGGGGACGCGAAAATTCTTTCAAACGTTACCATGTACCAGACGGCCGGGTGGGATTGGACGCCGAGCGTGCGCGACCGAAACATGGGCATCTGGCAGCATGTCTGGTTGGAAGCCACTGGTCCGGTGGCCGTGCGCGATCCCGCCGGGTTCGTCGATCCGAAGTGGACTCCCAGACAGGATGCGCCCGTGAAGGTGCGCGGCTATCTCGACAACCCCGGCGCGCAAAGCGTGGGGACGGATCTCACCGTGCGCATCGCGCCGCAGGGCTTCGCCGGAGCGCCGGTGGAGTTTCATCAATCCCTTGCGGCAGCGCCGGGTCGCAACGAGTTCATCCTGCTGCCCAGCGATCACCCGGAACTGGTCCTGCGCGATCCGAAAGTGTGGTGGCCGGTGACTTACGGCGACCATCCTCTTTATAACCTCACCGTGACGGCCTCGGTGAACGGGAAGGTGAGTTCCACGGCTTCTTCCCTGCTCGGCGTGCGGACGGTCGGCACCTTCGTGCTGCCGAGCGGCGGGCGCGCCTTTACCTGCAACGGGCGCACGGTCCGGCTCACCGGCGGCGCCTGGATTCCCGACACCATGCTGAGTTGGAGCGCCCAACGCTACCGCGACGAGGCGCGCCTGATGGCCGAAGGCAATCATACGGTTGTGCGGGTCAACGGCTGCGGCATCATGCCGCCGGACGTCTTCTTCGATGCCTGCGACCGCGACGGTCTGCTGATCTGGGAAGACTTTTCCCGCACGTCACCCAAAGGCGGTCACGCCGATCCGAAGTTGCTGATGGAGAGCATGGTCGATTGCGTCGACCGGATGCGGAGCCACCCGGGTTTGCTGCTCTGGAACGGCTCCAACGAGTCGATCCCACAACAGGACTGGGCGCAGGCGATGCAGGACCAGGTGCTCCCTGCCATGGATGGAACCCGTCCCTGGCTGCCGTCCAGCAACGAAAGCGCCCGCTGGTCCCAGCCCACGCGTATGAGCACGGGCGGGCCCTACCGGCAGACTTCGCTACGAACCTTGTTCGACCTTTACGCCAGAGACGGCAACTTTGTCTGCAAAAACGAGATTGGCATGGCGTGCCCGATGGATCTTAACTCCGTCTCCCAGTCTATCCCCGATTGGACCCAGACCGACGATAAGAATTTCCCCCTCAACGTGACCTTCGGGTTTCACGATGCCACCGACGGGTACTATCGCGCCACACACGACGCTATCGCCCAGCAGTTCGGGCCGATGCCGGATCTAATGGAGTATCTTTGGATTGGAGACCTTTTTGTCGGAGAGTTTTACCGCGGTGTCTATGAAGCGGCCAACAAGGCGCGGCCCCGCAATGCCGGCACCCATCTCTGGAAGGTGAATGCCTCCTGGCCTTCCATGATGTGGCAGCTCTTCGATTGGCATCTCCACGCCAACGCCGGTTATTATGAGATGAAAGAAGCCTGTCGGCCGATCCACGTTCAGTACAGCATCGACGACAGCGGCATCCAAGTCGTGAGTACATCGCCGGCCGCCTTGAAGGGTGCGCGGGTACACGCGGAAATCGTCAGCCTGAGGGGCGTTCCTGAATCGACCGCCGACTTTACGGTCGACGCGGCGGCGGATGCAACCACCCCCGCCGGCAGCCTGGCGGACAGACTGGCGGACAATCACGCCCATTTCCTTGCGCTCACGCTGACGGCGGCCAATGGCAACGTGCTCGATCATGATGTCCGCTGGGTGGCGGACGACGATGTCTGTTGGGAACTGCAGACGCTGACGCCCGCGAACGTGGTGGGCACGGTGAAGGAGACGCGGGTCGATGGCGCGGAAACGGTCGTCACCATCGGAATTGAAAACACCTCGGGTGTCCCGGCGTGCGATGTCCGATCCGAGATCCTTTCCGGCCTGCAGGGCAGCGAGATCCTGCCGAGCTTTTGGACCGATAACGCGCTGAACCTGATGCCGCACGAAAAGCGCCAGGTGACCGTGCGCTACCGCACCGCGCTGCTGGCCGGCGCGGAACCGCACCTCATGATTGAGGGCTTCAACGTGATGCCGCGCGAGGTCAACCTCGCCGATGGAAAGGTCGTTCCCCTGTCCATCAAGCTGGTCGCCTGCGAATCCGCGCCTGCGCGATACGGGAACCCCACCGTCAAGCTGACCTACGTTAATGCCGGCACTTCAGGCACGCGCTATACCTCATGGCCGATTCCAGTCTTGATGGATGGCCGCCTGGTGCGCTATGCCCATGTAGACGTCAGCGGGTCGAAGGAGACCTCGCAAACCGTTTCGTTTGACGGCTTGGCCCCAGGTCAGCACGAGGTGGCAGCGGGCTTCCCGGAGCTGACGGCGACGCAGGGATCGGTCAAGATAACGGCGGTGCGTCAAGCCTTCCAATTCGTGCCCCCGCCCGTCAAGACGGCGGCGTCGAGCGAGAGGCCCGGCGGGGAGGCCGCTCATTTGTTTGACGGCAATCTTACGCCTGATTCTTTCGGCAAATTGAATACTCTGGGTGGTGCCTATCTGGCCGCTCCCAAAGATAACGCTCCAATGATCTGGACCGACTTTGGCCAGCCGATCACGGCGACCGGGTTGGCCTTCGCACAACCAGTCTCCACCCCACCTGAGGCAAACGATGTGACGACGATCAAGCTGTGGTTCTTAACCACCGATCCAGGCAGTGGGCCCGCCATTCCCAGCACGAAGAAGAATCCGGATGAAACCATCTTCGTTAAGGCGCGGGCTGACTCCGCGCTGGAGGTGTATCCTTTCGGCCGTCGTCGCACCGGCCAATACGTCATCATGCAGCTCATGGGCCACGGACCGAGCGTAGGTGGCAGCGAATTGCGTTTGATCACGCCGTAAGCATCCTCGCGGCATCGACGTGTGACAAAATCACTGAGACGTCCACGTGATAGGATTTGACTGCTCTCTTTTTTCTATCCTCCGCGAATATCTTTATTTGTCCCTGACCGAATGCATCCCCAGACACATTTGTCACCCTGTCCTATGATTCGAAAGTATTTCACGACCGCCCTGATCATAACCTCCTTTCTAAGTTCCGCCTCGCTGGCTCTTCAGGATCCAAACCGCCTGGAACTGGCCTCGCCGAAAAACGATGACCATTTTGAAGTGACCAAACCGTTGTTTTTCTGGAAATCGGTTCCAGGTACCCAAAGCTACGAAGTCTATGTCGACGATGCGAAAGCCGGTGCTGTTCCCTCAGCCCCCGGTTCGGTGGTGCATTATGGATTGACGACACCGCTGGTCCGGGACAACACCATTGGTATGTTAAGGTGATTCCGGCTACGGGCGATGCCGTTACGTCGAGTACGTCGGCATTCACTATTGATCCCGCCGGTGACTGGCCCGACTGGACCATTGGGCCCTTTGAGCGCTATGGCGAGAATCCTATTGTACGCCCGCAGGGCACCGGCTGGGAAGAGGTCAACACTTATAATCCTGGCGTGCTCTTTGATCAGGGCAAATATCGTATGCTATATCGCGGACAGGGGCAGGCGAAAGGAGCTAATGGGATAAAGCCTGATCGCATCTCGCGGGTGGGCTACGGAGAAAGCGTCGATGGAGTGACTTTCAGCACAAATCCGGACCCGCTCATCGATGCCACCGAACCGTTCGAGCGAAAATATGGCTGCGAGGATGCGCGCTTTTTCAAGCAAGACGGAACCTACTATACTTTCTATACCGGCAATAATGCGAGGGGAGGCATTGCGCTTTGCGAGGCCACATCCACCGACGGACTCAGCTGGAAGAAATGGGGCCCGATCGTGGACGATGCCAAGAATGGCGCCCTCGTCTGTGATCCCAAGGGCGGGCCGGTGCAAATCAACGGCAAGTACGCGCTATACGTCAGCGACTCCAGGGGTGTCGGGATTTGCTACTCCGAAGACCTGATCAAATGGAGTCCCATCGCTCGCGTCAACCTGAAGCTTCCCCCCAACTGGCTCCAACCCTATGAGCCATGCATCGCCATCGCGAATTATTCCACTTCCAAGCCGGATGACATCGTCCTTTTTCTTGCTGGCACCCTCAACGGGAAGGGCAAATGGTTCTACGCCATCTCCGAAACTCTATTTACCAAGGCAGACCTCACGAATAAGGCCGACCAACTGGACGATTGCATCATGAAACCCCGCGAGCCGTACGAAAGCGGTACGTTCAAGAATTGTCTCTGGATGAATTGCATCATTCAGCATAACAAGCAGTGGATGCTGTATTATGGAGCCGGCGACCGCTATGTCGGACTGGCCACCGCTCCGGTGAAGTAGTCTCCACAAGCACGAACGAGCACGCTCTTCATGGTCCCAATTCCGCCTGGGGACCGTGCGCCGGAGCGTTTCCCGCCTCGGGGATGCTGAGTTTGGGCGGCGCTGGAACTGTGAGCGGCGCCAGATCGGCCAACTCGCACACGGCCATGAGAAAAGCGCCGGTGGCGTAAAGTTGGGTACCATCGGCCTTGACGAAGCCGGGCCGGTCCGACACGCCTTGCACATAGCCGAGAAGCCCATCGGGACGCCGTGCCGCGAGCAGCGCGCTCCACGCCTTGGCGGCAACCGAGAGGTACGTGGCGCGATCCAGAAGCCCGTTGTTGATGCCCCAAGCTATGGCGAAACAGTCGAGAGCCGTGCCGCTGGTTTCCGGATCGGGATATTGGTCCGCATCCAGCAGGCTGGAATGCCAGGTTCCGTCGGCCTGTTGCAACGATGCCAGCTTGGCGGCCATGGCCTTAAAGATCGTCTCGTAGCGGGCGCGGTTGGCAAATTGCTGGGGGATAAACCGCAGCGTGCGGGCCAGCCCCGCGAAGACCCAACCGTTGCCCCGTGTCCAAAACACCTTGTGGCCGTTCGCTGTTTTGTCGTGGAGAAATCGGCTGTCGCGATAGAATAGATGTTCCTCTTCGTCGTAGAGCAGATTCGCTGTTTGCATCCACTCGGCATCCATGGCCCGCAGATATTTTGGGTCCCCGGTTATCGCGGACAGCCGCGCCATGGAGGGTGGTGCCATGAATAAAGCGTCGCACCACCACCAGATCAGCTCAGGCTGTTTAGCTCCGGGCGGGCCGCTCTTGCCGGTTCCGTGGTCGATGGCGTCGCAGACCGCATCGAATCGTTCCTGGCACGCGGCCAATTTGGCGGGATTGGGCAGCGTGGCAAAGGCATCCAGGAAAGTTTGCGCAATGCAGAGGTCGTCCGCGTGCAGGGGGGTACCGGAATGCAGCAGGGGCTGCCACTTGAATTGCTCGCCCATGTTTTCAATGGCAGCGGCGTAATCGGGCTTGGACGACGCATGGGAAAAAGCGGCGTAGCCCGCCCACATCACGGCGTCCACCCAGCCAATCGCGATCGTTTTTCCTGCTTTGAACTGGGCCAATTGGGCATCGGCCATTTTCTCGCCCTCGACGATCAGTTGCCGCCGGGTCATGGTGCTCCCGGCGGATTCTTGGGCGAGAATCGACCACGGCGAGGCGAAGCCGAGGAGTGCGTATGATAAGACAGCGTAGAGTGTGCAGCGAGGATGATTCATGAATTTCAAGCCGGGTGGATCACTCTAGAATGAATGACATCGCACCATTATCTACCAGGATGAAAATTCGTGGCGTCTTCAACCCGCACGAGTATTACAGCCTGAGAATCTTGGAAGTGAGTTTGCCGCGCCCCGCGCGAGAAATTCCTTGCCTGAGCGGCGCAACCCGCCAAGGATGACGCCCAGCATGCTGGGCGCCTTTCCTTCCGCTGTGGGTAGCGGCGGTCTATGACCGCCAGCGGCGCCTGCCGCCGGAACGGCCCTGGCAGTCCCAAGCCGTCCCGCCCGTCATTCTGTTACTACCTGCTGGCCGGGTTGCTCCTGGCCCTGACCGGCTGCGTCCCCCCCGGCGGCCGGGTAGCCATCGGAGACCGCAACCAGATTTTGTATTGGGGCAATGGCGCCGAGCCGGCCGACCTGGATCCACAGATCGTCACCGGCGTGCCGGAAAACCACCTGATGCAGGCGCTGTTTGAAGGCCTGGTCTCGCAAGACGAGACCTTGCGTCCGATTCCCGGCGTGGCGGAATCCTGGGACATCTCACCGGATCGCCGGGTCTATACTTTTCACCTGCGCCACAACGCCCGTTGGAGCAACGGCGACCCCGTCACCTCCCGCGATTTCCTGAACTCCTACCGGCGCATCCTTTGCCCCGGCCTGGGCGCGCAGTACGCGGAAATGTTTTTCCGCGATGCCGCCGTGGTCAATGCCAAGGAGTTCTACGAGCACACGATTACCGATTTCAATAAAGTCGGCTTCGAGGCGCCCGATGATTTCACGTTCATCGTGCACCTGATCGATCCGACCGCCTATTTCCTGCAGATCCTCAACCACCAGGCGTGGTATCCGATCCATCTGCCGACCATCCTCAAATTCGGCAAGATCGATGACAAGAACACCCGCTGGACGCGGGTCGGGAACTTTGTCGGGAATGGTCCTTTCGCCTTGAAGGATTGGAAAGACGAGCAGGAGGTGGTAGTGGCCCGGAGCAAGACGTACTGGGGCGCGGACCACGTGCGTCTGAATGAGATCCACTACGTCAACACCGAGAACACCATGGCCGAGGAAAGTGATTTCCGCGCGCATCTGCTGCACGTGTCCCAGGAAGTGCCGCAGGATAAGATTGATGCGTACAAAAGGAACTACCCGGAGCTGATTCGGATCGAGCCGTATCTGGGCAATTATTATTATCGCCTGAACGTCAATAATCCCGTGCTTAAGGATAAGCGGGTGCGGCGGGCGCTCGCCATGGCAATCGATCGGGACAGCATCGTCAAGAATGTCACCCGGGGCGGACAACTTCCCGCGCATGGGTTCACGCCACCGGATACCGCCGGCTACACCTGCACCAGCGGCATCCCCACCGACATCCCGGCCGCCCAGAAGCTGCTGGCGGAGGCGGGTTACCCAGATGGCAAGGGATTGCCGCCCATCGAGATCCTGATCAATATCAGCGCCAATCACCAGGCGCTAGCCGAAGCCGTGCAGCAGATGTGGCGGCAAAATCTGCACGTGGACGCCCGGATCGTGAACCAGGAATGGAAGGTCTATCTCGATTCGCAGCTCAACATGAACTACCAGGTGTCGCGCAGTGCCTGGACCGGCGATTATATCGATCCGTTCACCTTTCTGAGTTTGATGGTGACCGGGGGCGAACTCAACAATACCGGCTTTGCCAGCCCGGAATACGACCGGCTGATCACCGCCTCGCGTTCCGCGCCGGATGAGACCGCGCGTTTTGCGGATTTCCAGCAGGCGGAAGCCATTCTGCTGGAGGAGGCGCCGGTAATTCCAATTTATTATTACACCCGGGTCTACCTCAAGCAGCCCAGCGTCAAAGGCTGGACCGCCAACGTCCTGGATGTCCACATGCCGCAGTTTATTTATCTTGAAGAAACCGCGCCCATCGAGTTTAAGAGTCAGCGGTTGGGCGGCGTCGCCCGGCCACCGAAGGTGGCGAGCACAGGGCAATAACCAGGGACGGGCACTCGCAGAGGACCGGGGACGACGATTGAACCGCCAAAGGCGCAAAAGCCAAGCCATCCATGTTCAAATTCATCGCGCGCCGGATTCTTGAGACCATTCCCGTCCTTTTCATCATCATTACCGGCAGCTTTTTCCTGATGCACGCGGCGCCGGGCGGGCCCTTCGACTCGGAACGGCGCGTCACCCCGGAGATCCAACGCAACCTGGAAGCGCATTACGGCCTCAACAAGCCGCTTTTCTCCCAGTACACAGACTACTTGGGCAAGCTGATCTTCCATTTCGATCTCGGGCCGTCGTTCAAGTACTCGAGCCGGACAGTGAATGAGTTGATCGGCGAGTCATTGCCGGTCTCGCTGGAGCTGGGCTGCTACGGGATGGCCATCGCGTTGCTGATCGGAGTCACGGCCGGGATTATCGCCTCCTTGCGGCCGAATACGGTGACGGATTACGTGCCGATGTCCCTGGCCATGATTGGCGTCTGCCTACCTACTTTCGTGCTGGGCCCACTGCTTATCCTACTCTTTGCGTTAAGCTTGCATTGGTTTAATCCCTCCGGCTGGGAGGACCCGGCGGATCGCGTGTTGCCCGCCCTGACGCTGGGAATCTATTACGCCGCTTATCTCGCGCGGCTGACCCGTGGCGGCATGCTGGAGATTCTTTCGCAGGATTATATCCGCACGGCTCGTGCCAAGGGCGCGAGCGCCACTCGCGTGATTCTCAGGCATGCCTTGCGCGGGGGCTTGTTGCCCGTGGTGAGCTTTCTCGGCCCGGCGCTGGCGGGGATCATCAGCGGCTCCTTCGTGGTCGAAACCATTTTTCAGATTCCGGGGCTGGGCCGCTATTTTGTCACGGCGGCCTTCAACCGCGATTACACCATGGTCCTAGGCACGGTCATCTTTTTCGCCATCCTGATTATCTTCTTTAATCTGCTGGTGGACGTCGTGCAGGTCTGGCTCAACCCGCGCCTGCGTTTCGATTAAGCGCGGATCACCACTGTACCCACATGGTTGCACTCGAAGAAGCGCCCAATGCGGCCTTGAGCCGGGCGGTCCCGGACGCGGAGGAGGGCACCTCTCTCTGGCGGGATGCCTGGTACCGGCTGCTCAAGAACAAACTGGCTTTGATCAGCGGGGTCCTGATCATCATCCTTACCCTGCTTTGTGTGTGCGCCTCCTTGATCGCGCCCTCGGCCACCTACCAGGATTTAAGTATTTATGCCAGCCCGCCCAGCCACGCGCACTGGTTCGGCACGGACACCCTGGGACGCGATCTCTTTGCGCGCGTCCTGCATGGCGGCCGCATCTCGCTGGCGGTCGGGATCGTCGCCACGGCCGTGGCGCTCTGTATCGGGGTCGTCTACGGGACGGTCTCGGGGTTTCTGGGCGGCAATGTCGATGCACTCATGATGCGGATCGTCGATATTCTTTACGCGTTGCCGTTTACCATCTTCGTCATTCTGTTGACGGTCTTCTTTGGCAGTAATTTGATCCTCCTTTTCGCCGCCATTGGGGCGGTCGAGTGGCTGACCATGGCGCGGATCGTGCGGGGCCAGGTGCGCTCGTTGCGCAAGATGGAGTTTATCGAAGCCGCCGAAGCACTCGGCATCAGTAAGAAGCGGATCATCTTCCGGCACATGATTCCGAATGTGCTCGGGCCCATCATCGTCTACACGACTCTGACGATTCCCTCCGTCATGTTGCTGGAGGCGTTCCTGAGCTTCCTCGGGCTCGGCGTGCAGCCGCCCAATGCTTCCTGGGGCGTCCTGATCGGGGAAGGCGCCAAGAGCATGGAAGAATTTCCCTGGCTGCTGATCTTCCCCGGGATCGCGCTATCCGTGACGCTGTTCTCGTTTAACTTTCTTGGCGACGGTTTGCGCGACGCGCTCGATCCGCGCGCGTCGAAGGATTAATTCACCCGCCGATGCCGCTGCTCCAGGTCGAAAACCTCACCACGGCGTTTCATACGCGCAATGGCGTCGTCCGGGCGGTGAACGACGTCAGCTTCCACGTCGAGAAGGGCGAAACGCTCGGCATCGTCGGTGAATCAGGCTCTGGCAAATCGGTTACCTGCTACTCATTGATGGGTTTGATCCCGCAGCCGCCTGGACGAATCGAGACGGGGCGCGCGCTCTTCGATGGCACGGACTTGCTGCACTGCTCGAAGAAGGAACTCAGCGATATTCGCGGGCGGCGGGTCGCCATGATTTTCCAGGATCCGATGACCTCGCTCAACCCGTACTTGCGCGTGGGGCAGCAGATCATGGAGCCGTTGATCATTCACGGCGGTGTCAGCCGGGACGAGGCGCGTCAACGCGCGCTGGCCGCCTTGCGCGAGGTCGGCATCCAGGATGGCGAGAGCCGGTTGCGCGCCTATCCCCACCAGTTCAGCGGCGGCATGCGCCAGCGCGTCATGATCGCCATGGCGCTGATTACGAACCCGGAATTGCTCATCGCGGACGAGCCGACCACGGCGCTCGATGTCACCGTCCAGGCGCAAATTCTTGACCTGATCAAGAAGCTGCAGCGCGAGCACGGCACCGCCGTCATCTTCATTACCCATGATCTCGGCGTGGTCAGCGGTTTTTGCGATCGCGTCCAGGTCATGTACGCGGGGCGCATCGTAGAAACGGCGGAAGTCGGCGAGGTATTCCGGACGCCGATGCATCCCTACAACAAGGCGCTGCAGCGCAGCATCCCCGCGATGCAACCAAAGGGCGTGGCCCTTTATACGATTCCCGGGCAACCGCCAGATCTGAGCAAACCCATCCCGGGGTGTCCGTTTGTGCCGCGTTGCGAATTTGCCCGCGAGGAGTGCCAGCAGCCCGTGCATTTGGCCATGGTAGCCCCGAACCACGAATCCGCTTGCACCCGCGTCCAGCAAGGCACCCTGCACCTGGGTCAGCAGCCGCTGGACGAATCAGATGCCGCGAAGATCGACGAAGCCTTTACCGATACGGCTGCCGCCACCCACTAAAATGCCCGCCGCGCCCGTCGCCAATTTTCTCGAGATCAGCGATCTCAAAACGCACTTTCCGATCGAGAAAGGTTTTCTGGTCAAACGACAGGTCGGCGTGGTTCGCGCGGTGGACGGCATCAATCTGAGCCTGACCAAAGGCGAGGTGCTCGGGCTGGTCGGCGAATCCGGCTGCGGCAAGTCCACGTTGGGGCGCACCATCCTGCAACTGATTCCGCCGACGACCGGACGGGTGCTGCTGGCGGGCAAGGACCTGGCCAGTCTCCATGGCAGCGAGTTGCGCGATGCGCGCGCCGATTTCCAGATGATTTTCCAGGACCCGTATGCGTCCCTCAATCCGCGCATGACGGTCTATGACACCCTGGCGGAAGCGATTACCACGCACCGCAAGGTGCCGGGGCGCGAGTTACCCAGGCAGGTCTCGGCGCTGCTGGAGCGCGTCGGCATGTCGCCGCGGTTTATCCGCAAGTATCCCCACGAGTTCAGCGGCGGCCAGCGGCAACGCATCGCCATCGCGCGCGCGCTGGCGGTGGAACCCCAGCTCATCATCGCCGATGAGCCGGTCAGCGCGCTCGATGTCTCCATCCAGGCGCAGATCATCAACCTACTCGCGACGCTGACTCGCGAGATGCAGTTGACGATGATTTTCATTTCGCACGATTTGTCCGTGGTGAAGCATATCTCCGATCGTATCGCGGTGATGTATCTGGGGCGGATCGTGGAGATCGGGCCCTCGGTGGAGGTTTTTGAGCGGCCGGTGCATCCGTACACCAAAGCGCTCGTCAGCGCCGTGCCGATCCCCGATCCAGAACGGGAAAAGACCCGGCGCCGCATTATCCTGGCCGGAGATCCGCCTTCCCCGATCAACCCGCCTGCGGGCTGTACCTTTCATCCCCGCTGTCCGTATATGATCGAGGCGTGCAAGGCGGCTTACCCGCCTTTTATTGAGTACACGCCCGAGCGCCGCGCCACGTGCATCCGCCTGCACGAGATCAACCCGCCGCCGGCGTGAACCAAGGCGGCCAATCCACTACACAGACGCCGCAAAGTTCCGCAGCATGGTCAGGCCGGCGTCCTGGCTTTTTTCCGGATGAAACTGGACGCCCATGAGGTTACCATCCTCCGCAGCGGCGGCGAAGTCCGTGCCGTAATCTGCCGTGGCCGATATAATATTCCTGTCCGCCGGCACCGGGTAATACGAGTGGACGAAGTACACGAAGGTACCGTCGGCGAGTTCCTGCCAAAGACACGCTTGCGGTTGCGCAAAACGCAGTGAGTTCCAGCCGATTTGCGGCACCTTCAGCCCCGGAGTATCGAACCGACGCACCTCGCCGGCGAAGCGCCCGAAACCACGCACGCCCGGACTTTCCTCGCTGGTCTCAAAGAGCAGTTGGTAGCCCAGGCAGATGCCTAAGAACGGACGGTCCGCCTGGAGCCATTGGGCGAGCGGCTCCCACAACTCCCGTTCGTGCAACTGTTCCGCGCAATCGCCGAAAGCCCCCACCCCGGGCAGAATAATGCCGTCCATCGCCTCGATGCGATCCGGGGTGGATAGGATTTCTACGTTCGCGCCGATTTTGAGGGCGGCTTTGCTGACACTGCGCAAGTTGCCGCTGCCATAATCGATCAAGCCTAAAAGTGGTGCTTTCATCCCGCCGCACCCTAGCCTCGCCATTCGCGCGCGGCAACGCCGTAACGCTGTGGTTGCCGTCTAACCCAAGGTAGGGATCGCTCTCCGAGCGACTCCGTGACTGTTGGGAGAGGCCAGATATCTCGAGCGGGCTGCATCGGCCCACGCGATTGCAGACAGCTTCGGAGTCGCTCGGAGAGCCGTCCCTACCTTTCACGAGCGCCAACGCGCGCGCCTACAACACGCCCTTGGTGCTTGGCACGTCCAACACGCGCGGATCCAGCCGGCAGGCTTGATCCACCGCTTTGGCTAGGCCCTTGAACACTGCCTCCGCGAAATGATGGGGATCGCGCCCGTACAGGATCTCCGCATGCAAATTTGCCCCCGCATGCACCCCAAAACCACGCAGGAACTCTTCCACCAATTGCAACGGGAACCCCTGCCCGCTCATCAGACCCGCCGCCGCCGCGCCGCCGCCCGGCAGCCGGAATTCCACAAACGGACGACCACTGAAATCAATCACGACCCGCGCCAGGGTTTCATCCATCGGCACGTACATGCTGCCGTAGCGGGCAATCCCCCGCTTGTCGCCTAAAGCGCGGGCAAAGGCCTGACCCAAAGCAATGCCGGTATCTTCCACGGTATGATGACTATCCACCGCCAGATCGCCCGTGGCGCGAACGGTCAAGTCAATCAAGCTATGCTTAGTCAGCAACGTAAGCATGTGATCGAAGAAGGGCAGCCCGGTGGCGATCTCCGCGCGCCCTTGCCCATCTATTTGTAAATCGACAGCAACCTGCGTTTCGCTGGTGCGCCGTTCCACGTGTGCCTGTCTTGAATTCATGCTCCGGTCCTTAGCGTTCCAGTTCCTTGTGCAAACTCGCGTGCAACAAGCCCAGCACAATCATCGAAAATCCGATCAGAACGCAACTATCCACCAGATGCACGCTCAATTTCTGATGGAAGATATAACGGTAAGCGCCGAAGAACACATTCAACTCCCGGCGCTTGCGTTCTTCATTGCGGTAATCGCTCTGTTCCATCTCGGCCTTGGAGACCAGATCGGTAATCTTCTGGTTCACGTAAAGCTGCTCGGCCGTGACGCCCGAGCCCCGGTCCGGCAACGCGATGTTGTCCAACGGGAGCCGCTCTTCCATCTGGTCGATCTGGTGCAACGCCGCGTCCACCGCTGACGCACTGTTGGCCTCCAGACCCGAAAGCATGGCTAGCAATTCCTTCAAGCCGTCCAGCCGGTCGCGGTCGCTCGGGCTCAGGCTTTTGCCCTGCTCGCGCAAGGCTTCATCCTTGTCTGCCAGATCCTGGATCTTGCCCTCGATGCGCTCTTGCCGGCCGGTCAGCGGATTCATCTTGGCCTGCGCCACGACGAGGCCCTCGAAGCTGTACCGCATCGGCATGAACTGACAGATCACCGGTACCTGCAGCTTGCTGCGCGGCTCCGGCTCGCGGCCTTTATCGGCATTGTCCGGATGCTCCGCCAGCCAGCGTTTAATCGTGTAAACGAAGTCCAGGTTGCGATTCATCTCCTCGTACTTGATCAAGGCTCCGCCCATGATGATCTGCGGTATCAGGATCAACGGCACGATATTGACCGCGGTCTTGGCGTCAGCGACCAGCGACGAGATCAAGAGACCTAACGCCACGCCACAAAAGGCCGTCAGCGAGGTGTAGCCGAGATAGGGCCAGAACATCCCGCGGATTTGCAGGATGTAGTCGCCGATCAAGAGAAAGAGCACGCACTGGATGAGCGCAAACAGGCAAAGAGTGCTCGTCTTGGCAAAGATGTAATAAGGCAAGCGGATGCGCAGATTGCGCTCGCGCTGCAGGATGACGCGGTCGCGGATGATGTCGTCCGCACTGTTGGTCAAGCCCAGGAACATCGCCACAGTGACTGAGAGGAAAAGGTAGATGGGGATGTGATAGGCGCCGGCAAAATCGTAGTCGCCGTTTTCATTGTAGCGGAGCACGACCGCGATCATGGCCGCCAGGAGCGGCGCTTCGACCATGGTGGTGAGCACGTTGACGCGGTTGCGCAGTTTGCTGAAAAACGCGCGGCGCAACAGCGTGCGCAATTGCGTCCACTCGTCACGCCAGCGGATGCGTTGGAGCAGGCGGCGCCGGGGCGGCTGCGGGCCGATGGGCGCCGCGGTCTTGCCGGCGGTCTCGCGCTTCACCGGCACCTGCCGCACATCCTGGATGAGGCGGTAACTCTCGTATTTGTCGCGCCAGAATTCGGGGGAAAACCGCCGGGCGGGGACCAACTGGCCGCGGCTATTTTCCTCGTAAATAATGTCGCCGCTCATGTCGCGCAGCGGTGTTTCCAGGACATCGAAGATGAATTCCGGCCGCGTGCTGCCGCAAGTCGCGCAGCCTTCGATATCGACCCCATGCTGCTGTTCGTTTTCGGCGTGGGCAAAGTAACTCAAGGCACCCGTTGGCGTGCCGAAAAAGACCAGTCGGCCGCCTTTGTCCAACAGGATGACCTTGTTGAACATCTGGAAAATTTTCGAGCTCGGCTGATGGATCGTCACAAGCACGATCTTGTTGTGGCTCATGCCGCGGATGATCTCGATGACGTGCTCGCTATCCTTGGAGCTCAAGCCGCTGGTCGGCTCATCGAAGAGATAAATGTCCGCCAACCCAATCATGTCCAGGCCGATGTTGAGCCGCTTACGTTCGCCGCCGCTCAACGCCTTCTTGACCGCGCTGCCCACGATGCTGTTGCGGCGCTCGTTGAGGCCCAATTCGATCAGCTTGCTGTCGATCCGCCGCGCGCGTTCCCGGTTGGAGAGATGCGGCGAGCGCAGGGCAGCCGCCAGGGAGAGATTTTCCTCGATGGTGAGTTGTTCATCGAAGGCGTCATCTTGCGGGATATAGCTGATGTAGCCGCGCAACTCGTCCAGGTGATCGTAAAGCGAGCGGCCATTCAAAACCACGCCGCCGCTATCGGGCCAGTTTTGGCCGGCCAACGTGCGCAGCAACGTGCTTTTGCCGCAGCCGCTGGCGCCCATCACGCAGACCATTTCGCCCCGCGTCATGGTCAGGTTGATGTTATCCAGCGCGGTCTCGCCGGCGCGATAGCAGTGCCGCAAATCACGCACTTCCAGGACGCGGATGACATTGCGTTCCTCTTCCAGGATGCGCTCGGAGAAATTGCAACGCAGAACCTGGCCGACGTCGATGCGGATGATGTCGCCATCGACCAGTTTGGCCGTGTTGCGCACGGGAGTGTCTCCCACCAGGATCGAGCGGCTCGCCTGCAGCACGTCGAGCTGGCCGATTTTCTGATCGTAATCGCAGGAAATCTTCAGCAGGACGTCGCCACCCATGCCCGGTGAGAGCAGGATGTCATCGGCATCGAGCAGGCTGGGATTATTGGAGACGAGGTACTCGCTTTTGCTTGCGATGAGCTGGAAACGGCCGCCTAGGGCGCGCGCGCGGCGGCGCAAATCGATCAAGGGCAACTCGCTATCGTTCTGGAACTCGATTTTGTCCTCGAGTGTCGCCTCGACGCGCGTACCCGCCTTGAGTTCGATGCCGTTCAACCGGGCGTTGATACGGCGCAAAGCCGTGACTTGCACCTTCAGGCCGAAGCGGATTTCCAGGACGCTCTCCCGGGTGCGGGAGCGCTCGAAACTCACCTCATTGGCGTTGTTCAACGCGAGATAAACCTGAGGGACAGCGACGTTCTTCTTCGCGTTGAAGTACGCGACCAGCTCCTGGTAAGTCAGCACGCGTTCGCCAACGACGACGCGTTGGCCATCATACAGGCGGCTCAAGGCCCCGCGGATCAAGGGGCGTCCATTGACCACCAAGGGACCACTGGACTGATTCTTGATCAGGACCAACTCGTGGTACCGGTAGACCAGCAGACGGTCGCCGGGTGGCAGTTCCTTGAAGAGCACATCGGCATTTTCGGCTGACCCGAAGACGAGCGACTCCAGGGGGGAAGCCCCCTTTTGGAAAGCCTCGGCGCCGGCGGTTTCCTCGGAGGAATTGAGTTGATAGACGATGTCGATGGCCTGGGCTGTCATGCCGATGCCGGCCATGAATTTATAGAAGGCGACGACCTGTTCCTGTTGCTGGCCCGCGCGGCAGATCAAATCCCAGAGCTGGATGCCGAGCAGAATCTTGCGATCGGCGCTCAACTGGGTATTGAGCTTCGCCGCCATCGCTTCGAGATCCGGCTGCTCGTGCAAGGCTTGCCGGAACTGCTTGCGTAATTCGGAGTAGACGGCTTCCGGGTAATCGTGGCGCAGAAAGCCCAGGCTGGAGTCGATTTCTTCCTCGAGGATTTTGCCGTCAAGCTTGCTGAAGCACGCCAGCACACGGATGAGCAACGGCAGAAGGTTGGGCCCTTCGGAGATCCGGCGGGGCCGCCGCAGCAGGCGCCGCCAGAATTCCTGGCTGCGGCGCTGGAACCAGTAGCCCCAAGGACTGGCATTGCGCCAGGCGCGGTTGACCCGTTCCTGCACGACGCCGACATGCGTGCCGTGGCCGTCCGGAGCCGGCGACGGCGGCGGCGCAATCGGATCAGGAGGCGGAGCGGAGATCGGCGCGGGCATTGGAGCCAGGCAGACTGGCTGTCCAGATATAGCCTAAACGGCGCCCGCCAGCCATGGGTTTCTCTCTGTCCCGCAGCGGCGACCGACTGCCTGCTAAATGCCGCCGGGCTCGACGGACTCGCCGAGCGGCGTGCCTTCTTCGGCGGGTGCGAAGCCGCGGCGCAAGACGTTTTCCGTCACGACGCGCGGGAAGAGGAAGTTCAGGAGATAATCGTGGCCGCCGGCCTTCGTGCCGCCGCCGGACATCTTGAAGCCACCGAAAGGATGCCGCGCCACGATCGCGCCGGTGATCGTGCGGTTGATATACAGGTTACCAACGACCATCTCCCTTTTCACCCGCGCGATGTTAGCCGGGCTGCGGGAATAAATGCCGCCCGTCAAGGCGAACTCCGTGTCGTTGGCCCAAAGGATGGCCTCGTCCAGGTCCCGCGCTTTTAGGACCGCCAAAACCGGTCCGAAGATCTCCTCCCTGGCGATCCGTGCCGTGGGCGGCACCTCCGCGAAGATCGTGGGCGGAATGAAATAGCCGGTGCCGACGGATGGCGCGGTGCCCGCGAAGGCCAGCCGGGCTTCCTGTTGCCCGATGGCAATGTAGCCCTTGATGCGCTCGTAAGCGTCCTGATCGATCACCGGGCCGATGATCGTGGCGGGCTCTTCCGGCGGGCCCACTTTCAGACAGGAGGTCGCCTCCACCAGCCGCGCAAGGAAGCGATCGTAGACATCCGCCAGCACGATCAACCGCGACAACGCGGAACATTTTTGCCCCTGGTAGCCGAAAGCCGAATAGACCGATCCAAGCACGGCCTCGTCCAGATCGGCGTCGGAATCGATAATCAAGGCGTTCTTGCCGCCCATCTCGCAAACGACGCGCTTGAGTTGGGCCTGACCTGGTTGCGTGCGGCCGCCGGCTTCCCAGATCTTGAGGCCCACTTCGCGCGAACCGGTGAACGCGATGAAGTCGATCTTGGGATGATTGACCAGGTATGCGCCAACATCCTCCCCGCGCCCCGCCAAAAAGTTCAACACGCCGGGCGGCAGGCCCGCGCGCCGGCCAAGATCGGCGAAACGCGCCGCGATCACGCTGGATTGCTCGGCCGGCTTCATCACCACGGTGTTGCCGGTGACCAGCGCCGCCACTGTCATGCCGCAGAGGATGGCCAGGGGAAAATTCCAGGGAGCGATGACGAGCCCGACGCCGCGCGGCAGGTATTCCTGCACGCTGGTTTCGCCGGGGACGATAGCAGTCGGCTCGGCGCGGCCCAGCCGGCGCATTTCAGCGGCGTAGAAGTCGCAGAAGTCGATCGCCTCCGCGATGTCCGCGTCCGCTTCGATCCACGCTTTGCCGACTTCAAAGACTTCCAGGGCGGCGAGTTGAAAACGCTCCGCGCGCATCAACCCGGCCAGTTTCACCAGAATGTCCGCGCGCTCATCGGCCGGGACGGCGCGCCATTTGGCTGCAGCGTCAACTGCTGCTTTGACCGCCGCTGAGGCCTGTTCGATGCCGGCACAGGCTACGCGGCCAACCAATTGCGACGGTTGCGCCGGGTTGATCGAATCGATCCATTGGCCGGTGAAAATCCTTTCGTCGCCGATCAGCAGCGGATATTCCTCGCCGAAACGGCCGCGCTCGGCTGCCAGCGCCTGTTGCATCTGCTGGCGGGTGTTCTCCAGGGTGAAATCCGTGGGGGCTTCGTTCGCAAAGGCGGTTTTCATGGGTTCTGCTGGTTGCGGCGGTAACTGGCCGTCGTGTGAAGCGTCTTCGTGGCCGGACGCGGCCAGCAGCGCCACCGGATCACGCAATAGCTCCTCCGAAGGAGCGTGGGCGCTGAACTTGGCTTTGAGGAATCCTTCGTTGGAAGTGTTTTCCAGCAGCCGCCGCACGAGGTACGCCATCCCCGGCAGCATCTCGCCGACCGGACAGTACTCGCGCACCCTATGGCCGAGTTGCACCAGCGCCCGCTTGATCGGCTCGGCCATCCCGTACAGCATCTGGATTTCGTAATCGTGCGGGCGCAAACCGGCGTCATTCGCGCAAGCGATCGCGTGCGCCATGCTGCGGACGTTGTGCGTGCCGAAAGCAGAGTAGACCCACTCGTGGGCTTCCAGCATGCGGCGCGACAGCCGCTCGTAGTTGGCATCGGCTTCCGGCTTGCGCAGGTAGACGGGGATGGGCCAGCCGCGCTGGCGGGCATTGACGGTTTCGTAGTCCCAGTACGCTCCCTTGACCAGGCGGACGGTGATCCGCCGCGAGCGTTCGCGCGCCCAGGCGAGCAGGCGTTCCAGGTCCGCCGACGAATCGCGCAAATACGCCTGGATGACGATGCCGGCGTCCTGGAACTGCGCGAACTCCGGCTCATCCAGGATGCTTTCGAAGAGACTCAAGGTCAGGTTCTTGAGCGCGTAATTCTCCATGTCCAGGTTGACGAACACGCCCAACTCCTGCGCCCGCCGGAAAAGCGGCCGCAACCGCTCCTTCAGATGCCAGATCGCGCCGGCAGGGTCGGCGGGATGAATTTGCGAATAGAGCGCCGAGATCTTGACCGAGACGTTGACCTTCGGCAGCGGCCGGTCGGCTCCACCTTCGAGTTGATCATTCGTGGCCCAGCGCGTGGCTTCGGCCGCCAGGCTTTCGATCAACTCCAGGTAGCGATGGTAGTACTCATCCGCCTCGCGCTCGCTGACCACGGCCTCGCCCAGGATGTCCACGGTGAAGCCGATGTTGCGCGCGCGCAGCTTGCGCAGCACCGGAACCGCCTCCGCGCCGGTGCGCCCCGTGATGAACTGGCGCGCCATGCTCTCGACGCCCTGGCGGACCGCCGCGCCCGCGATCCAAGGCGTCAAGCGCGAGGCCACGACCCCCGCCCGCAGCAGCCCCCCCACCCCGCCGTCGGTGGTGCCGAAATATTCGCCCATGTGCTGGACGATGCTGCGCGAAGAAGGCAAACCCGGCAGAACGTCGACAAAGCGCAGCGTCTGCACCTTGAGCGCCTCGTTGGCCATCGACCACTCCATCAAACGGCCGTACCAAGCGGCGGGATTGAGCGCGGCGGGAATAACTTTCTTCGCATCGACAATGGCGAAAATCTCCTCCCCCCGGGCCGCCACCGACGCTTGTGCTACAGGCTCCATCCGTTGCACACAAGGTTAGCATATAGGCGCCTTTGACGCATATTGGGCGCGTGGAAGCCGTGACGTTCGCCGATATCCAGGCTGCCCGCGCGCGCATCGCCGGGGCGGTGTACGTCTCACCCTGCCCGGAGTCGATCCCGCTGTCGGAGATCACCGGCATGCGGCTGTTTTGCAAGCTGGAAAACTTGCAGCGCACGGGTAGCTTCAAGGAACGCGGGGCGCGCAACGCCCTGTTGCTGCTGGAGCCGGACGCCGCCAAACGCGGGGTCATTGCCGCCTCGGCCGGCAATCATGCGCTCGGACTGGCGTATCACGGACGGCTGCTCTCGATCCCCGTGACGGTGGTGATGCCGCGCTTTGCCCCGCTGATCAAGATCAACACCTGCCAGCGGCTGGGCGCCCGCGTGGAGTTGCATGGTGCGAGCTTCCTCGAGGCGAAGGAATATGCGCGCGGTTTGGCGGCCGAGCAGGGCCTCACGTACATCCATGGGTACGACGATCCGGCCATCATCGCCGGCCAGGGCACGCTCGGGCTCGAGGTGCTGGAACAAGTGCCGGACGTGGACGCGATCGTGATCCCGGTGGGCGGCGCGGGGCTGCTGGCGGGCGTGGCGCTGGCGGTGAAGACTTTGCGGCCACAAGTGCGGATCATCGGCGTTGAGCCGGAAGGCGCGGCCAAGTTTGCTGCCGCTGCCACTTGCGGGGCGCCGGTGGAGGTCCAGTGCCACGCGACCCTGGCGGACGGCCTGGCGGTGCCGGATATCGGCGCGAATGCGTTGCCGATTGCACAGAAGCGTTTGGATCGATTGGTGACGGTCAGCGAGGACGAGATCGCCCTGGCCATTCTGCGCATCGTGGAGTTGGAAAAGGCGATTGTGGAGGGCGCGGGCGCGACCGGTCTCGCGGCGTGCCTGGCCGGAAAGCTGCCCGAACTGGCGGGCAAGCGCGTGGTCCTGCCGTTTTGCGGCGGCAATATCGATCCGGCGATCTTGAGTCGCGTAATCGAAAAGGGTTTGGTGGCGGACGGGCGGCTCTGCCGGTTTTCCGCGGTGATCAGCGACCGGCCGGGTGGCTTGGCGGGTTTGACGAAGCTCATCGCGGACAGCGGAGCGAGCATCAAGGAGATCGTGCACGAGCGGGCGTTTACCGGGCCGGATGTTTTCGCCGTCAGCGTGCTTTGTACCATCGAGACGCGCGACCGGGCGCACCTGGACGATATTTTCGCCCGGCTGGAGGCGGAGGCCATCCCGCACTCGCGGGTGCGATAGCGAGAATGGTGCGATTTTAACCAGCGCGGCACACGCCCAAGGCGGGCGTTTGCTGCGATTCTGTGGCGTTATGGCTGAAATCAAAGACTTCCAGGAAATCCCCGGCTCGTTCGCCAATGGCGATATGGGTGACCTCAAACAAAAATTCGCTGACTTCCATGCGCAGACGGAACAGTACGTCCGCGAAAATCCTTCGCAGGCGGTGTTGTCGGCCATTGGGGCGGGATTCGTGCTGCGGCTGCTGCCTGTCGGGGCGCTGGTGGGTTTGATCGTGCGGCTGCTTCTGTCACTGGCGCGTCCGGCGTTGTTTATCTACGGCGCGGTGCACGTGTATAAGCACTTCGTTGCCGGCAAGCCTGACGAGGTTGGTTGAGGTCGCAGCAGCAAAGCTGCTCGTCGCCAGTCCCTGGTCGGGCGCGGATGAGTCGGCGCGGCGACACGGGTTTCCAACGGTCAGGGCCGGCTCGGAGAGTCATCCGTGCTCATTTTGGAGCAGGTCCCTTGTTATCGGGTTGGGCAACTTCTACGTGCTCGCCATTCACCAGATCCGTTGTGGGATTGACGACGAGATTCTCGTCCACCTGTAGACCGCTCAAGATTTCGAGCGTTAGGCCGAAGTCGCGGCCAAGTTTGACTTGGCGGTACTCAATCTTCTGATTCGGACCCACCACGGCCACACGGGGACCTTCCCGGCGGATATCCACCGTGTTCGCAGGCACGAGGAGCGCGGGCTCCGCCTGTTCGACCCGGAACCGGATGGACAGATACATACCCGGCAATAGTTTGCCCCCTTCGCTCGGCAACTGGATCTCCACCCGCTCCGTTCGTGCCACGGGGTCGAGGGCATCCGCGATCCGCGTCACTAGGCCGCGGAAAACTTTCTCCGGAAATTCTACCGCGGTTACCTCCACGGGCTGCTCCGGGGCCACGTTCGCGACGTATTCCTGAGGGACGTAGATGAACACCCGGAGCACGTCCACCTGCGATAGCGTGAAAATGCTTGGCGCGGTCGACGTGCCTCCGATCGACAGCAACGCTCCTTCGTCGATGAAACGGGCCGTAATGACGCCGTCGAACGGTGCGGTAATCCTTTCGAAGCCTTGCGTAGCCGATAAATTTTGGACGCTCGCTTCGGCGGCCTTCACATTGGCCTGAGCCTGATTGAAGGTCGCGAGAGCCTGATCGTGCTCCTGCTGGCTGACCACTTTTTGCTCCAGCAAACGTTTTTCGCGCTGGTAGGTCACATCGGCGATGCCAAGGGCCGCTTTGTTTTGCTCGAGCTGTGCCTTGGACTGATTGAGTTGAGCGTCCAGGTCCGGCGCATCGATCACGGCCAGCAACTGCCCGGCATGGACGCGGTCGCCGATATCAACGAGACGCGTTTTGAGGTAGCCGTTCACCCGGGCGTAAAGCGTCGCGCTGGTCAGCGCTTCGGCCGCCCCGGGCAGACTAAAATCGAAGGAGGCCGGCGACTTTGTCGGCTTCACCACCCGCACCGTGTGCGAGCCATTCGCTTCCGCTTGGCTGGTCTGATCGCGTTCCTTGCCTTTGCCGTGCAGAGAGATGAGGCTGATGACGAGCAGGATCGCCAGGAAAACAGCCAGCCCGATCGAGATAATGAAGAACCAGCCGCGTCCGCCGCTTTGGCCTTCCCGGTGCTGATCGGGAGCGGCTTTTGACGTCTGCGGCGGCGCTGCCTCCGGGGCGCGGCCGGGTTGGGGTTGATCCCGTTCGTTAGCTTCCATGAATTTGTAGCTCAGATGCGCGGTCAGGCTGCGCCGTTCGGTGATTTACGCGCGCCGTCGCCATTGCCGCCCGGCCGTCCGGGCTGATCGTCATGATGGCCGGCGGCCGCCAACTCCCGTTCGGGTTCGCCCTCGTCGAAGAGCAATTCCGCATCTTCGTCGCTTACCGGCACCAAATCCTTGCGCCGGAGCATGCTGTAAATGACCGGGACGAAGAACAGCGTCGTGACGGTGGCAAAAAGCAGTCCGCCGATCACCGCCCGGCCCAGGGGCGCGTTCTGTTCGCCGCCTTCGCCGAGTCCCAAGGACATCGGGATCATGCCCAGGATCATGGCTAGCGCGGTCATCAGCACCGGCCGCAACCGCGTCGCGCCGGCGTCCAAGGCGCTGTCGTAGGCATCCATTTTCGCCAGGCGCTGGTCGTTGGCGAAGGTGATGAGCAGGATGGAATTCGAAGTGGCCACGCCGATGCACATGATGGTGCCCATCAGGCTGGGGACATTGAAAGTCGTATGGGTCGAAAACAACATCCAGAGGATGCCGGAAAACGCGCCTGGCAGTCCCATGATGATGATGAGCGGGTCGAGCCAGCTCTGGAAATTAACCACCATGAGGAAGTAGACGAGCACCACCGCGAAGACGATGCCTTCGCCCAGCTTGGAAAACGCGGTGTTCATGCTGTCCACCTGCCCGCGCACGACCACGGTGCTGGCCTTGGGCAGTTTGGAAGGCGGCAGCTTGAAAAAGTTGTGGCAAAACGGCAGGCTTTTGATCGCCGACTGATACCATTTCAGTTTCGGCTGGAACTGCTGCAGAACACTGTCAATGTCCCCCGCGACGCCGCCGAGATCGCGATCCTGGGCATCGGCATAGACGTCAAAGGTGGGTTGGACGTTGTAATGATTGATCACCACGGGGGAGGTGTCGCGCCGGGTGGTGGATAGATTGCTGAGCAACTGCGGCTGGGTCTGACCGGGTACGATGATCGGCGTGTTGTTCAGAGTATTGAGCGAATCGACCTGGTATTGCGGTGTCTGCACTGCGACGGCGTAATTGACGCCATTGGCGGGGTTCACCCAATAATTACGGGCGGTCTGGCCGCTGGAAGAGAGGGAAATCAGCAAGGAATTGGCCACGTCGTTTTCACTTAGGCCCAGGTTGCTGGCCCGCTGCCGGTCCACATTGACGTCGAACTGCGGTGCATCGGTCAGTTGATGCACCGTGACGTCCACCGCGCCCGAGATCTTCGCCACCTTCTCGGCAATCTGCTGGGCCACCTTGTGGTTGCCTTCCGCATCGCGTCCGACCACCTGAATATCGATAGGCGAGGGCAGGCCGAAGTTCAGGATCTGGCTGACGATATCCGCCGGCTGGAAGAAAAAGGCGACGCCGGGAAACTTGGCGGGGAGTTCCCGCCGCAGCCGCTTCACGAAGTCCCAGACCGATGTCTTGTGACCGGGATTGAGGGAGGCCAGAATCTCGCCATCCGTCGAGCCGATGGTGGCGCTATCGCTGAAGGCCAGATTCACGCCGCCGACCGGCAGGCCGATGTTGTCGATCATCAGGTGCAATTGATCCGCCGGCACGACGCTGCGAATATACGCCTCCACCTGCCCGAACGTGCGCTCCGCTTCCTCGATGCGCGTCCCGGCCACCGTGCGCACATGCAAACGGAACTGGCCGGCATCGACCGCGGGGAAGAAATCCTGGCCGATAAACGGAATCAGGCAGGCTGACACCGCGAACAGGACGAGGAAAAAAATGATAGTCAGCCAACGATTGACCAAGGACCAGGCGAGCATGCCCCGGTAGCCCTCGCGGAAGTTCTCGAAGTGGTGATTGAACCGCTCGTGGATGCGCCAGACCCAATTCTTGTGCGGCTCTTCGCCCTTCTGGCCATTGGGGTGCGACGGGCCTCCGTTTTTGCCGTCCTGCCCTTTTTCAGCACCGGCGTTCGCGGATGGAGCCTGTTTTCTGTCTGGCGGTTGACCCTGACCCTGTCTTTCCTTCTCCTGGGCGGCTTCCTCCCGGTAAAGCTCCACCTCGCTGCCCAGAAGGAAGTGCACCATTACCGGGACGAGCGTCCGCGACAGCAGGTAGCTGGTCATCATGGCGAAGACCACGGCTAGCGCGAGCGGCACGAACAGGTACTTGGCGGGTCCGGTCAGGAACACGACCGAGACGAAGACGATGCAAATCGAAAGAGTCGCGACGAACGCGGGCACGGCGATCTGTTGCGCGCCGTCGAGCACGGCTTTGGTCAGGGATTTGTTGTCGATGCCGAGGTTGCGATGGATGTTTTCCAACTCCACGGTCGCATCGTCGACGAGAATACCGACCGCCAGGCTCAAACCGCCGAGCGTCATCACGTTGAGCGTGTAACCCAAGGCATCCAGCAGCAGCAGCGAGGTCATGATCGACAGCGGGATCGAAACCGCGATGATCAAGGTCGAACGCCAGCTCCCGAGGAACACGAGGATCATCGTCGCGGTCAGACAGGCGGCGATGAGGGCCTCCTTGACCACGCCGGAAACGGCCGACGTTACGAAGATCGACTGATCGAAAAGCAGTTCGGCATCGAAGCCTGCCGGAAAGCCCGGCCGGATTTCTTCGATGCGGGCCTTGATGCGTTTCACGATGTCCAGCGTGCTGGCGCCGCCGCTCTTCAGCACGCTCAAGAGCGTGGCCCGCTGGCCGTTGAGGCGCACGATATTCTGCTGGACCGCGTAGCCGTCGTGGACCTGCGCGACGTCGCGCATGTAGATCGTCGAGCCGTTGATCTGCTTGATCGGCAGATCGTTGAAAGCAGAAATGACGTCCGGGCTGCTGTTGAGTTTTACCAGATATTCCCGCTGATCGATCTTCACCGTACCGGCCGGGAGAATTAGATTTTGGAGATTGAGCGCGTTGGTGACGTCGGTCGGGGACAAGCCCTTGGCGTAAAGAGCCGCCGAGTTGATATCGACCATCACCTGACGCGGCTTGCCGCCGTAGGGCAGAGGCACACTGGCGCCCTGGACCGTGGCCAACTGTTGGCGCACGAAGTTGAGATTGTAGTCGTACAGTTCCTGCTCGGAGAGCGTTTTGCTCGAGACGGCGATCTGCAGGACAGGCACGCTGCTGGCGCTGTAACGGATGATCAGCGGCGGGGTGATACTCGGCGGCAGCACGCGCAGAATGGTTTGCTGGATGGATGTCACCTCCGCCACCGCCTCCTCGATGTGAACGTTCGGCTGAAAAAAGATCTTGATGACGCCGACGCCGTTCATGGATTGGCTCTCCATGTGTTCGATGCCGCTGACGGTGGTCGTCATCGCGCGTTCAGAGATGCTGACGATGCGCTTCTCCATGTCGTACGGCGAAATGCCTGTGAACGACCAGATGACGCTGACCACCGGAATATTGATCTCCGGGAAGATGTCCGTGGACATGCTGGCGATCGCCAGACCACCCATGACCGCGATCAGCAGCGCCATCACCACGAAGGTGTAAGGGCGCCGCAGGGCTAATCTAACGATCCACATAATTTGGGCGCCCGGACTGCCGCTCGGCCGCCGGGCGGGAAACCCGCGCCAGCACACCGTACCCGTCCGTCTGGGGCCTACCGTATTCCATCATGCCTTGTACGCAAACTTGGGCACGAACGGATGCTTGTTTTTCGTTTGCTCGCGGCGCGGGGTGGAGCACCTTGGCGGTCTATGAGCGACCATATTTACAAGAAGATCGAACTCGTTGGCTCCTCCCCCACCAGCATCGAGGACGCTGTGAACAACGCCATCACGCGAGCGGCGAAAACGATCCGCAACATGCGTTGGGCCGAGGTGACGGAAACCCGCGCCCATCTGGCGGACGGCAAGATCGACCACTGGCAGGTGACGGTGAAGGTCGGATTCACGCTGGACGCGTGATCCTGCTCGCAAATCGCCGCCGGTTCAGGACAGGCAGGCGCGGAGGCCGCGCTCGATGGCGGTGGCGTCGAGCTTCTTGCCGATGAAAACCAACTGGCTGCCACGCGATTCGTTCGGCTGCCAGGCGCGATCCCAGAAAATATGGAATCGATTGTTCACGCCGTGGAAAATGGCCCGCCGATCCTGGCCCGCCAGGGCAAGAAAGCCCTTGGAACGATAAACCTTTTCCTTCTCGCTCAAGCGCTGGACGAATTTCTCGAACTTATCCACCGCGAACGGCTGCTCGAAGGCAAATGAGTGACTCGTGATGTCGTGATGGTGCCGGCCGGCTTTCATCTCGTTGAGGAAATCCGCGTCCACTTCCAGTTTTCGATCCACGTCGAAGGCGTGGATATCGAGCAATTCCTTGAGCGGCACCTCGCTCTGGGTTGAGCGCAGAATGCGCGTGTGCGGGTTGAGCGCCCGAATCTTCTCCCCCACCCGGCCAAGTTGCGCCTCGTCGACCAGATCGGTCTTGTTGAGCAGAACGAAGTCCGCCATCGCGATCTGTTCGGTGGCGACCTCGGTCTCGGCCATTTGCTTGAGGATCTGCTCGGCGTCGACCACCGTGATGATGGCGTCGAGCTGCACGAAACGCTGCAAAGCGGGGATATTGATGAAAGTCTGGGCGACGGGGCCCGGATCGGCGATACCGGTGGTCTCGATCAGGATATAATCGAAGCCGCCGCGTTTCAGCAGGCGCTGGATGCTTTGCACGAGGTCCTTGCGCACGGTGCAACAAATGCAGCCGTTGCTCATCTCGACCACTTCGTCCTTGTTGTTCTCGATCAGTTGGCCGTCGATGCCGATCTTGCCGATCTCATTGACGATCACGGCGAATTTGAACTCGCTCTGGCCGCGCAGGATGTGGTTGAGGAGCGTGGTCTTGCCCGCGCCCAGGAAGCCAGTGAGAATGCTGACCGGGATGATGCGAGGAGTGGGAACTGTCGGCATAGGATGGAAATAGAGGTCGAACCGCAGAATAGCGCGGTTCGCAAATTTTCCAAGCAGCGGGGTGCGGGTCAGCGCGCACGTGCTGCCAGAGACAGCTTCGGAGTCGCTCTGAGAGCGATCCTGATCTTTTAGGAGCCGCTACGCGGCAGGCTCAGACCTTGGCCAGAAGCGGCAAGCCTGTCTTTGCGTTCTCGGTCACCTGATAACCCGTCGGGACACCCTCGATGGCACCATCCTTGGGTTGAGCACCGAAAAAGTAAATCGTTTGCACGTGCCCGCCGCGGAGCGACTGCCGACGCGCGTGTAAGTAATAGGTTTTGCCGGATTTACGGCTTTTGACACTGTAGGCCATGGTGCGTCGTTATATCCTTTCTCGCGAGCCCCCGCCGTGGCTGGTCTGCCTGGCAGTGACCTGGTTCGAGAATGGAAATAGCAGGACGCGCGCCCACCGTGGAGCGATCCGAAAATTTCAACGTGGCGAGCGGCCGCAAGCCACTCGTGACCGGCAGTGCCGGCGCTAGACGATGCCGGCCTTCTTGAGCGTGACGAAGGCGCCATTCTTGGCCACCGTCTTCAACGCCCGGGCGGTGAGCTTGACCTTGACGAACTTGCTCAACTCGGGCACCCAGATCCGGCGAATCTTCAGGTTCGGCGTGAACGTCCGGCGGGTGTTGGCGGTGACGTGCTGGCCGATGCCGCCCTTTTTCTTGGCCAATCCACGGCGATGAATCACATGACCGCGCGACACGTGCGCACCGGTGATCGAGCAAACTTTTGACATAAACGGGACTTTCCTTGAGTTGAGGAACGGCGAAGGTGCCGTCGACACCCCAGTTGGTCAAGGGGTTTTTAGCTTGGCAACTCCCTCTCGGTCGCGCGGCAACGCCCAACATCTCAAGAAGCCAGGCGCGAAATCCTCCGGCCTGGCGCCAATCCAATCCGCGATCAGAGCCACGGGGAAAAAGCCGCCCCACTCGATTTCCGCAGGCGGCCAATGGAACGGCCCTCCGTGCACCGCGCGGAAGAGCCGGATAAATTCCCAGCCCGTGTCTGCGCTGGCCGGGAGCTGACCGATCTCCTCCAGCACAGGGAAAGGCGACCTGGCGGTACCGATCAGGCCGAGTTCCTCCACCAGCTCCCGTTGGGCGGCAGCGGCGTAAGTCTCGCCTGCGTCCAGATGGCCGGCGGCGCTGGAGTCCCATTTGCCGGGATGCTTGTCTTTCCAGGGAGAACGCTTTTGCAGGAACAGCTCACCCCGCGGGTTGAACACGAAGATGTGGATGGCGCGGTGCCGCAGGTTGCGCGCGTGCACCGTGCCACGGGTTTCGGTGCCGATGACCTGATCTTGCTCATCGACGACATCGAAGCATTCGCCAGCCGAGTCTTGCGCGGCCCCGGGCGTGACCGGGCTCACGAGATTGGCCAGCGCGATCCATTGCGGCAGATCCAGTTCCTCGCCCCGCACAGTAGCCGGCACGGCGAGACCCGCCGTCACCTCCGGCCAACGGGCGGACCAGTCGAATCCGCCGATCGGCGGCAGCAGTTTACGGAGTTGCTTGCGCCGCTGGGAAAAGCCGGCGCGCACCAGGCGCTCGAACACCGTCGGATCGCAGGGCGGCAACTCGCCCGGGCTGCGCGGCGTCAGCGAAATCAACGCCGATTGCACCTTCGGCTCGGGAAAAAAAACGCCGGCCGGCAGAGTGCGCAAGAGCTTGACCTGCCAGCGGCGGCCGACCACCAGGCTCAGGATGCCGTAATCCTTCGTGCCCGGTCCGACGGCGGCCAGGCGTTCGGCCAATTCTTGCTGCAGGAGAAAAAGCGCGGAGACCGCCGGGCAGGCTTGGGCGGTGAAATGGAACAGGAGCGGCGTGGAGACGTAATACGGCAGATTGCCGAAGATTTTGACCGGCTGCCGCGGCCAGAGCGTGCGCACGTCGAAATCCAGGGCATCCGCGTGCTCGATCTGTAGTCGAGACTCGCCCGCGAAACGCGTACTCAGGCGCTCGGCCAACCGGCCGTCCTTTTCGATCACCGTCAGGGATGCGCCCGTGGCCAGTGCCGCCTCCGTCAAGGCTCCCAAACCGGGGCCAATCTCCACCAGGTGCTCGCCGGGCCGGGCATCGAGTTGCGCGACGATCCAGGCAGCCAGGTTTTGATCGTGCAGGAAGTTCTGGCCGAGCGATTTGGACGGCGTGAGTTGCAACTCCGCGAGCGCGCCGCGGATGGCCGAAAGCTTCACGGCGTCTTCTTGCGGCGATCGAGCAGGTTGAAGACGCTCCGGTCCATGCGGCCCTCGTGCTTGAGCAGACGGCGGGCGTCCGGCAGGCTCATGCCTTCAATATAATAGGCGCAGGCTGCCCGGCCGATCGCATACGTGCCGCCAGCGGCAACCAGGCCGCTAATGGCGTTCCCGATACCCGGCAGAAGAATCTTGGCCGCCGCGCGGCCGGCCGCCCGGGCGCCTTCGCGCAAGGCCAGGCCCATGCCCAGATTGACGCCGACGGTGCCCATGAATTCGGTCGCCAGCTTCATGCTCAACTCCCGTCCGCTGATGTAAATGATGCCCGCCACCATGGCGACCTGGAAGGTCAAGAGGAACGGGAGGTCCGCGAAGGGAATCGGTTGCGCCCCCAGCGCCCCGCTGACGGCTGCGGCGGACTTGATCAGCGTTTGCGCGATTTTCGCCTGGGCGTCGCGCGCGCCGGACAGCCGCGCCATCTCGAGCCGCGCTTCATTCGGCAGTTCGCTCACCAGCACGTGCACGAGCTCGGCGATGTGATAGCGGCGGTCGCTCTCCGGATCGAACGTGCCGTCGAGGCGAAAGCGCATGAACGTGGCCACGTCCAGAGCCGGGGCCAGGCGTTGGGCGATCTTCGCGCGCGCCGCCAGGGCGGCTTGCAGCAGAGCACGCGCGGTTTCCATGGCGGGCAGCGGGGCCGGCGACTCCGCCGCATGCACGACGACGCCCACCACGCAGGGACGCACGGCGTGGCTTTGCGCGGCCAGTTCCAGCAAGCGTTCCAGGCGGTCCAGGTCGGCACTCTCCCGGGATGTGACCATCGGGTCGGCGAGTTCGCGCAGGAAGAGAAAAAGATCGGGCGGCTCGCTCGCAAGCGCGGCTTTGGTGGCGTCCGCGAGCGGCGCGCCAACGTCAGCCGGTCGAGTATCGAGCAGGCGGAGGACGCCCTGGCCTTGATGGGTAAAATCCTGCCAGCCGCCAGCGGAGGGGACGGCGTCGGCCGCGGCCGCATCCGCGAACGGGGCGACGGGCGCGGTAAAAATCGCGTTGAAGAGCCCGGCCGAACTGGCGGCGGGATCGCCCGTCAGCACAATGCGGGGAGCGCGTTGCCGCAGGAACAGGTCCTTGAGCGGCACCAACTCCTGGAGAATCGGCTTTTGCAGGGCAGCCGGCAGTTTGCCGATGAACCCTTCGAGGCGTTCGGACAGGTGGAGCAGCGTTTGCCGGGTGTCCATAGGGCGGGCTCAACCTTCCTTGGTCAGAACCGCCAGCACTTGCTCCGCGTGCGCATCCGGTTTGACCCGGCGGAAGATCGCCTCGATCCGCCCGGCGGGATCGATGACGAAGGTCGAGCGCTCCGTCCCCAGCGACTTCTTGCCGTAGAAGTTTTTCTCCACCCAGACGCCGTAAGCGCGCACGATCTCGCCGGAGACATCGCTCAGGAGCGGGAACGGCAGCCCGAACTTTTCGATGAAGGCCTGGTGGCTCTCCACCGAATCGGTGCTGATACCGAAAAGGACGGCATCAAGCTTCTGGAAATCCGGCCATTGATCCCGCAGACCGCAAGCCTGCACGGTGCAGCCCGGCGTATCGTCTTTCGGATAGAAGTAGAGGACCACATGTTTGCCGGCGAAGTCGCGCAAGCGCACGAGTTGGCCGGTGCCGTAAGCGCCGCCGAGGGCGGTAGCCGCGAAATCCGGGGCCGGATCTCCCACTTTTAATTCTGTACTCATAAAACTGGATTTTACCGCGCGTAGCGGAACATAGCTGCTTTGGCAGCAGGCGAAAGCAGAGGGATCAAAACATTTGCGATCTACACCCGGATTCTGCTTGCCAAACTACGCGAGGAACGGCAAATATGCGTTGTAGCTTAACGGATGGGTACCCTCACCTCCTACCTCGCTTTTGCGTACCGCCCATCGGCTGTTTGCGCGCAACTATGCTGAGGTTTCCCGTTTCCAGTGAGAAACAGGCAAATTTGAACGAGCGGATGCAGCGTCTCCGGCTCGTTGAGGGAGAGATGGAGGAAAGCTTTTTCAAGGCTTCCACGGTGGGCGGCCAGAAGGCCAATAAAACATTGAGCGGTGTCTCGCTCTTGCACGTGCCGACCCAGGTTCGCATCCGATGCCAGCGGGAACGCAGCCAGGGGATCAACCGGTTTTTGGCCCGGCGCTTATTGGTGGAGGAGTTGGAAGCGCGGCAACGGGGCCTGACCCGGCATTCAGCCAAGGCGGAGCGATTGCACGAGGAGAAGGAGCGCAAGCACCGCTCGAGTAAGAAGCAGCCTTCGGCGAACGGCCAAAACGGGCAACAGTCTGCCAACTCTTATCGTCCCGCCGAAGCGAAGCCGTCTACCTTCGATCTGGCGCGCGCCATGGCGGCCTATTATCTGCGGCCGCTCAGCAGGTGAGCCGGAAAGGACCGGCTCCAGTTTACCTTGGGCATGACCGCCCAAACCAACTAACCGCCAATCGCCACCATTTGGCGGTTCGGCTGGTAGCTGGCGCGGAAATCGTGCTGCTTCGGCTTGCGCGCGACCACTTGCAAAAAAAACTCGCGCAACTCGTCATCGTCCGCGCCGGCGCGCAACGGCTCGCGGATGTCGAACTCAAGGTGGCTGCCCAAACACGGCCGCAGCTTGCCTTCACACGTCAGGCGCAACTTGTCGCAATTCTCGCAGAAATGCAGATTCGTCATTGCCCCGATGAACCCGATCTTCTGCTGGGAACCCGCTAGCTGATAATAGTTGGCGGGACCGTTGGTCCGAAAACCTGGCGCCGGCGACAATGCGCCCAGTTCCCGCTCGATCCCGCGCCGCGCCTCCGCAATGGGCAGGAAATTCTCCTCGGTGAGGACGTCCGTCGTGCTCACCGGCATGAGTTCGATAAAACGCAGGATCAAGCCATGCGCGCCGGCAAATTCGATCAGCGGCACCAACTGCTCCTCGTTGCGCCCGCGCATCAGCACACAGTTCAGTTTGATCTCGTTGGCGCCGAACCCCGCCGCCTTTGCCGCGGAGATGCCCGCCAGGGTCTGCGGCAGATAATCGCGTCCGGTCGTGCGGGCATATTCCGCCCGATCCAACGTATCGAGCGAGATGTTCACCGTCCGCACCCCGCGCCGGCGCAAACCCTCCGCCAAGGTCCGGCCGCCCTCCTCCGCCACCGGCCGCGCCAGCAGCGAGCCATTGGTCGAGACGCCGAGATCGCGGATGCCGCTGATCGGCTGCAGCAGGGTGAAAAGGTCCAGCACGCCGCGCCGGGTCAGCGGCTCACCGCCGGTGATGCGCAGCTTGGTCACGCCCAGGGAGGCGCCGACCCGGACCAGCCGGGCGATCTCTTCGTAAGTCAGGACCTCGCCGCGCGGCAGCCACTCCTGCAACTCGCGCGGCATGCAATACTGGCAGCGTTCATTGCAGCGGTCCGTAATCGACACCCGCAGATAGCTGATGAGATGGCCGTAGAGATCCTGCACAAGGTACGGTATGCGCAGGCCGCCAAGGCCGCAAGGCGCTCCGGGCTACACAGATACTTGCCCGGCGCATTTTTTGCTACGTTCGTGCGAAAACCCATGCTATGAAGTTGCCGATCACCGCCATGAACGTCACCATTCGCCTCTTCGTGTGCTGCGCTCTTGTGTTGGGCGGCCTGGCGGGTTGTGCGACCCCGGGCCATCGCGCCAAGGAAAATCCGGTCGCTTTTCATAAGCTTTCCCCGAGTGACCAACGCCTGGTGCTCAAAGGCAAGATCCGGCCCGGGCTGGACCGCGACGCGGTGCTGATCGCCTGGGGTCCGCCCGATTGGAAACTTCAGGGCGGCAAAGGGAACGAACAGTGCGAGAGCTGGATCTATTATCGCGAGTTGACCACTTATCTGCCGTTTAATTCCTACGATGCGGGCTGGCAAACCGATGATGTTTTGCAGCCGCGGTTTGAACTCGGGCTGCACAGCTTCAACGCCACGGGTGGATTCGGCTCGAGCGATTTTCTATATTCGCCGCACGTGATGTTGGCCGATATCCGCTTCAAACGGGCGGATTTTCGCTACGGGAAGTTGCACAATTTTGAGGTGCGCCACGGCCTGCATCATTTGACGCGCTGAGGCTGACGGCACATCCTGTCGCTTGGCCTACGCATCTTTCACCGCTTTCGTCGCCGCCCTGGAGAAGGCGGGTGAATTGCGGCGCATCAGCAGCCCGGTCGCGACGGAGCTGGAGATCACCGCCTACGCCGACCGCGAGATGAAGTCGCCGGGCGGCGGCCAGGCGCTGCTCTTCGAGCGCCCGACCATCGACGGCGCGATCTCCCAATTCCCGCTGGCCATCAACACGATGGGATCGGCGCGGCGGATGGCGTTGGCGCTGGGGCTGGAGTCGATCGACGACCTGGCCCACCAGATGCAGCTCATCCTCAAAGCGAAGCCGCCGACGAGCGTCCGCCAAGGGTGGGATCTCCTGAAGCAAGGCGTCGATCTGTTGCACGCGCGGCCCAAACACGTGCGCGGCGGTCCCTGCCAGGATGTGGTCGTGCGCTTCGACGCCGGCGCCTCCGCGGGCGGCGGCCCCACCCTGGCCGACCTGCCCATTCTCAAATGCTGGCCGCGGGACGGCGGCCGCTTTGTGACGCTGCCGAATGTCTACACCCGCGACCCGGATACCGGCGACCGGAACATGGGCATGTACCGCATGCAGATTTACGATGGCCAGACGACCGGCATGCATTGGCAAGTGCACAAGGTAGGCGCGCGGCACGGCAAGCGGTACTATGAACGCGGCGAGCGCATGCCGGTGGCGGTCTGTCTCGGCGGTGATCCGGCCTACACCTTCGCCGCCATGGCTCCCTTGCCCGATGGTTTGGACGAGATTTTGTTTGCCGGTTTTGTGCGTAAGAAGTCGGTCGAACTGGTAAAATGCCGCACGATCGACCTGGAAGTGCCGGCGGACGTCGACTTCGTGCTGGAAGGCTACGTGCAACCCGGAGAGACGCGCCCGGAAGGTCCGTTCGGCGATCATACCGGGTTTTACACGCCGGTGGATGACTACCCGGTCTTTCATCTGACGGCGCTGACGCATCGCAAGGAGGCGGTCTATCCGACCACCATCGTAGGCATCCCGCCGATGGAAGATTTCTACATGGGCGACGCCAGCGTGCGCGTTTTCCTGCCCGTCTTTAAGATGAATTTCCCGGAGATCGTGGACATGTGGCTGCCGCCGGAGGGCGTGTTTCACAACCTGGTCTTCGTCAGCATCCGCAAGCAGTACCCGTATCAGGCCTTCAAGATCATGCACGGGCTCTGGGGCATGGGGCAAATGATGTTCAGCAAATACATCATCGTGGTGGACGAGGATTGCGACGTGCATAACACCAGTGAGGTGCTGTTCCGGCTCTGCGCCAATACCGATCCACAGCGGGACAGCACGTTCATCAAGAACCCGGCGGATTCGCTCGACCACGCGCCCACGGTTGCGAACATCGGCAGCCACATGGGCTTCGACGCCACGCGCAAACTGGCCGGGGAAGGTTATACGCGCTCCTGGCCGGACCTGGTCAAGATGGACCCGGCCGTGCAAGCGCGCGTGGATGCGTTGCGGGCAAACTAGGGTACTGGGCCGGCCGAGTGGCGCGTTCTCCACGGCATGATGAACCCGACGTCACCCGAGCGCATCGCCATTATCGGCGGCGGCTTCAGCGGCGTCATGACCGCGGTTAACTTGGTGCGCTTGAGCAAGCACCCGCTGCGGTTGACGCTGATCAATCACCTGCGGCCCACCGGCCGGGGCGTCGCCTACGGCATGCGCCGTCCGGAGCACCTCCTGAACGTCGCGGCGCGGAATATGTCGGCTTTGGCGGACCAGCCGGACCATTTTTTGCGCTGGTTGCGGACGCGGTCGGAGTTCGACACCGTGCCGGAGATCGAGCTGCGGGAGCGCTTCATTCCGCGCATGATTTACGGGGACTACTTGCGCTCCCTGCTGCAGCACCACTTGGAAGGCGCCGGCGAACTGACTCCGGTCACGACGCAGTTGCTTGAGGCGGAGGCCGTCGACATCGAAACGGAAGATGAAGCGGCGGTCATTCGGCTCGCGGACGGCGGCACGGTGGCCGCGGACCGCATCGTGCTGGCCACAGGCAACGAGCCACCCGCGGCGCTCCCGGGAACAGCGGATTTGGGTGATCATCCTGCCTGGGTGGGCAACCCGTGGCAGCCCTGGGAGCAACGTCTGCCGGACCAGGGCGGCTGCATCATCGTGCTGGGCACCGGGCTGACCACGGTGGATGTGATCATCACGCTGCGGGCGCTGGGCTGGATGGGCAGCATCCACGTTATTTCCCGGCACGGCTGGTTTCCGCACGCGCATTTTCGCGGGATCGAGTACCCGGACTTCCCGCCGGCCGGCGTGGACCTGGCCAGCCTGGGGTTGGAACGGCTGGCGGCGCTCGTGCAGGAGCATTGCGCCGTCTTGCATGAGCGCAACGCGAACCCGGCGATCATCGTCGACAAGCTGCGCCCGCACACGCAACGCATCTGGAGCCGATTCACCCGGGAGGAGCGGCTCGTTTTTGCCAGGACCTACGCGGCCCGCTGGAACATCTTCCGCCATCGCATCGCGCCGGAAATCCACGCCCAGATCACGAGCGCGCAGTTGACGGGCCAGTTGCAAGTACACGCGGCCGGTATCGAGCGCCTGGAGGCGGCGGGCACCCGCATCCTAGTGCACTTCGGCGCGGGACAGAGCCTGGCCGGCGACCTGGTCATCAATGCCACCGGTCCCGCCACGAAGTTGACGACCAGCCCGTCGGCGCTGTTGCAGAATTTACTGCGGCGGGGACTGATCGCTCCGGACGATACCGATATGGGGGTGCGAATCGATCCCGATCACACCGTGATCACCCGGGAGGGCCAGCGCTCCCACGTGCTGCTCGCGCTCGGGCCGCTGCTGCGCGGCACGCTCTGGGAGACGATCGCAGTGCCCGAATTGCGCGTGCAGGCGAGACGCACGGCGGAAACGTTGCTCAACTACGCGCACGCAACGCCGGCCGAAACACCCGTCACGCTGGAGTACATGATTTGAGCCGGCCAGGCCCCCCGTCCTTTTAGTTTTTCTTGTACGCTGCCGTAATGGCGCTTTCCAGATCCGTCTCTTTGCGTTCGAGGTCTTTCATCTCGAGCTTTGAGAGGTGCCCATGATGATGGGTCATGTCGCCGGTTTTCTCCGACTGAATCTCGTTCATGCGCCGTTTGAAATCCTCCGCTTGGGCGTCCGTCAACTGCCCAGACCGGAGCCCGTCGGCAATCAACTTTGCCTCGGTTTGCTGGTGCTCGTTAACGGCGTTCACCCGCCCGTGACCGGGGACGGTACCGCCCTCCGTCGTATTGATTTGCCCGTAGCTGGCCGTGGTCAGGCCTAGCAAGATTATCGTACCAAGGCAGTAAGGGGAGAGTTTGCGCATGGGCTGGCGGTATAACAGATTGCAAACGCGGCCGTCAAGCCGTTGATCCCCGGCAGGGGCCCGGTCTGGCCGTTCTACGGCTTGACGAACAGCCGGCCGCAACTCGGGTCACGAACCAGCGCGCCACGAGGTACGCCGCGCGTGTCGATTTCGTAGTAGGGCGCGAAAGGACTGATGACGTAGCCGGGCCGTTCCGTCGGTGTCGCCATGGGATAGCCACCAGGAGGCGGCGAGCCGTAGTTTGCGGCCTGATTCTGTTGCACTGCCAAACCCACCAGACCGCCCGCGACCGCGCCGATGGCAGCGCCCGCCGCCGCCCCGCGCACGCGGTTCGTCGCCAGCCCCCCGATCACCGCGCCGCTCGCGGCGCCAATGCCGGCGCCCTGGCCAACGGGCGTGTCGCAGGACGTCAGGCCCAGCGGCAGGGTAGCCACCAAAGCAAGGCCAAGAGGAAGAGAGAAGTGTTTGCTCATAAGCTCTGCCAGGAACTTCTCCCGATTATTCGGCTAGTCAATTCAGGTTGTCCGGCTGGCCAGCGCCTGGACCCGATTGTGCATGTATGTGCCCAGCATAACGGCCAACTTGTGCGGCGTACTCAGGCGATACCGCTGGTTAAACACCTGGTACTCGTCGCGCCGCATCTTTTGCAGCGTCCGCCAGTAGATGGCGCGCATGATTTCGGCTGCCACCAGAGCCCGCCGGTCTCCGGGCGGCATGGCCCGCAAGGCGCTGGCGTAGAAGTCCTCCGCGCGTTGCGCCTCGAAAGCCATCAGCGCCCGGAAGCGCTGATCGTAAACGCGCTCCCGTAAATCCGCCGGCGTATAATTGAAGCGGGCGAGATCCTCGATCGGCAGATAAATGCGTCCGCCATTGTCGAGGTCCACACCAACATCGCGCAGGATATTCGTCAACTGCAAGGCGAGGCCGAGGTCGAGCGCGTATTGCCGGCTCCCGGGTTCCCGGCAGCCGAAGATCTCGATGCTGACCAGTCCCACGACACTCGCCACCCGGTGGCAATAGGTCCGCAGTTCCGCGAAGGTCTCGTAATGCCGCCCGGTCAGGTCCATTTTGACCCCGGCGATGATTTCCAGGAAGTGCTCGGGCGGCAGCTGGTATTTGGCGATCAGCGCGTGCAGTTGGTCCCGCAAACGCCCCTCGCCTGGTGGCGTCGCCGCTGGACTGGGACCGGTGGAGATGGCTTGCTGCCAGGCGTCGAGCAGCAGCGCCCTTTCCTCGAGTGGCAGATCGGGTGCATCCGCGATGTCATCGACGAGCCGGCAGAACGTATAGAACACGTTCATGTCCGCGCGTTTGTCCCAAGGCAGCACGAGAAAGGCGAGAGCCAGGTTCGAGCGCCCCGAGTAGTCGGCCGACACCGCCCGCGCCGGCTCCCAAAGCTGCGTTTCCGTGGGCAGGGTGTTCATACGTCACTCGCTCTCGCTATCCCCGGGCTAGAACTGCACCGTTTCCGCGGCGTCTGCTTGATTGGTTTCGCAGCGGCGGAAAAGGCACACCCAACTGGCCAGAAACCAGCCGCCCAGGACGGCCCAAAGCACCGGATAGAACAGCAGCCGCCAACCCACTGACGGCCAGGTAGTAGGCCCGCAAGCGGCTTTGAGGATGCCACCGGCGAGGTTCAACAGGAAAAAGTGGACTCCGGCGATCAGGAGCAGCCAGGCCACCGGCCAGGCGTGCCGCCGCCAGAACCGGAAATGATCCGCGAAAGCGCGCCGGAGCGATTCGTTGTGGAAAGTGAGGGTCAACTGCATGGAGCAAAACCCGATCAGGAGCACGGGCAACACCACCTGCGTAATGCCGACCGTCCGGGCCAGCCAGATCGATGGGCTATCCGATAGACTCTCCAGGATTACCGGCACGTTGATCCCTAGGCTGCTGAAGACCAGGACAATGGCCGCCCATTTCACCGCGAACGCGCAACGCCGCAAGGCGAAGCGCCCGAGCCCGTCAAAATCGAAGCTCAGCCCCCGCACCCAGGCGAAACACAGCAGCGCTAGGTAAATCTGCAATCCGACCCCGAGGAAATACTCGAAAGCGAAGCTGAGCCAGTAGATGACGCCGCCAGCCAGGGCGAGCTCGCGCAGCCCGAAGCGTTCCAGGAGCTGCGCCTGGCCGAAGAGCAGCACCGGTTTGGCCAGGCTGGCGAGCGCACACGCGATCAGGCCCAGGTGGATCGTCAAGCCGCTCACCCGGCCACAGCGCCGCACCACCCCGCGATAAAGCACCCGTTGGTAGCCGCGCCAATTGACCAGAAACAGCGCCGCCGCCAGCACCGAAAGCGGGAACAACGTCACGAGACAGTCAAAGACCGCCGCCACGCTCAGGAGCGTCGGCACGGCGCTTTGGGCCACGACGCCACCCAGGTCCACCGGCTGCCACCCGAGCCAAGGCGTCACCACCCGCGCGGCGCCCGGCACGATCCACCACTCGTAGACGCGCACCGCCAGCAGAAACGCGGCCGCCGCCACGCCGCAGAACGCCAGGATGCCCCAGACTTGCCGGTAACGCCGCAGGCAGCGCCAGCCGTCCCGTAGGCTGCCTCCGATTGGGTTGGTCCGCATCATCAACCCGTAACCCGCAACCAGCCCGACCAACAACAGCAAGCGGGACATGGGAGCGCTCATACAACGGCGCCCCGGTTAACGGATAAAGCCCCAATGAGCGCCGAAGGGCCAGTACACGAACAATCCCCTCCCGACCACGTTCTCCTCCGGGACGCGACCCCAAGCCCGGCTGTCCGAGCTGTTATAGCTGTTGTCGCCCAGGGCGAAGTAACTCTTGGGGGGCACCGTGAACGTATCGGCCGGGGTGCTCAAATAGGCGAAACCCGCGAAATTCGAATAGCCGCGATAGCCATCTTGCGCTTGCATGACCCGGGCAAACGCCGGTTCCCGCGCCAGGTCGCCATTGAGATACAGGTTGGGCGCGTCGATGCGCAACGTGTCCCCCGCCACGGCTCCCAGCCGCTTGATGTAGAACTCCGATTTGACGTTCGGGTCCTCCATGTGGATGGCCTCGATCCCGCTCGTGCTGAAGACAAAGACATCGGCGCGCGCCGGCCGCCGGAAATTGTAGGTGAACTTGTCCACGAAGACCTTGTCGCCCGTGGCCACATAGCCGCGGACGATGGGCGCTCCGGCTTTCAGATGTGCGCCGGGATACAAGCCGAAACCATCCGCGTTCACGTAATGCCGGAGAGTGTCCACGGGCGCGTGGACCACGTATTCGCGCCCGCTCTCGCAGATAATCCGCGTGTAGGTCAGGAAGAGGAAGCGCGTCTCCGGCTCCAACGCATCCACCTGATCGTCGACCGGGGAGATGGCCTCGACATACGTCCGACCGTACCAGAGGCTCTCGAAAACCTGCCTTGCAAAACCGGGCATCGGTTGGCTGGGCGCCAGACGATGCCCCGTAATACCGTTGAGGGTCGGCTCCATGGAACCCGTCGGGATCTTGAACGGCTGGATAAAATAGGCGCGCAGTCCGATGGCCAGAACGAACGCCACCAGCAGCACTTCGCAGTTCTCCCGCCAACCAGAATCCGAGCGCGACGGATGCAATCTGCCGAACTTCTTGTCCAGACGCTCCGAAGCTTCTTCCACTCCGCGCCGGTCCGTGGACGCGCCGTTGCGCGTGACAGCCTCCAATTCGGCGATACTGGCGGAGTAGCCCGCGTAATCCTCGGGGCTGAGGAGGTCGCGCTTGCGGTGCAACAGCTTGCGCGCGTTGCCGGCCAGCAGGTCCGCCTCTTTGAGGTAGGTTGGCCGGAACAGGGAGGTCAACATAAGGCGGCGGCGGAGATAACAGGGGTTTCTGACAGGTGCGGCAACCAGCGTAGGCTGACGTTTTCGCGAAAGCAAGAACCCGGACCGCTGCCGTCCTGGCTCTCCTCAACCTGCCCGGAGCACTTGGATGAAGGCTTCCTGCGGGATATTGACCTTGCCGATGCTCTTCATGCGCTTCTTGCCCTCCTTTTGCTTCTCGAGCAGCTTGCGCTTGCGGGTAATGTCGCCGCCATAGCACTTCGCGGTCACGTCCTTGCGCAACGCGCTGACGTTTTCGCGCGCCACGATCTTGCCGCCGATAGCGCCCTGGATGGACACCTGATAAAGCTGCGTCGGGATCACTTCCTTGAGCTTGGCCGCCAGAATGCGGGCGCGTGACTCCGCTTTGTCGCGATGCACGATGCTGGAAAAAGCGTCCACAGGCTCGGTATTGACCAGAATGTCCAACTTGACCAGGTTGGCGGTCTTGTAGCCCGCGTACTCGTAATCCATCGAGCCGTAACCGCGGGTGATGCTTTTCATCTTGTCGTTGAAATCGACCAAGATCTCGTTGAGCGGAAGCTGGCAGGTCAGCATCACGCGGCGGGTATCGAGCGTTTCCGTGTGATCGACCTCGCCGCGTTTATCGGCCACCAGTTGCATCAGGTCGCCGATGTTTTCATTCGGCGTGAGCAGGAAAGCTTTCACCATCGGCTCGCGGATTTCCGCGATCACGCTGCCATCGGGCAAGTGCGTCGGATTATCGACCAAGATCGTTTCCCCGTTGGTCTTGAGGACTTCGTAAATCACGCTCGGGTACGTGGCGATGATATCCATGTCGTACTCGCGCCGTAGCCGCTCCTGGATAATCTCCATGTGCAGCAGCCCGAGGAAACCGCAGCGGAAGCCGAACCCGAGCGCGACGGAACTCTCCGGCGTGAAGACGAAGGCGGCGTCGTTGAGTTGGAGCTTGCCGAGCGCCATTTTGAGCTTCTCGAAATCCGCCGTGTTGATGGGATAGATCCCGCTGAACACCATCGGGTGAATTTCCTGGAAGCCCGGGAGCGCCTCCTTGGCGGGAAATCTCGGATCGGTCAGCGTGTCGCCGATCTTGATTTCCAGGGTCGATTTGATGTTGGCAATGATGTAGCCGGTGTCGCCGGTTTGCAGCGAGTCGACGGCCTGCATCTTCGGAATGAACCGGCCGACTTCCTTGACCTCATACTGCTTGTTCGTATGCAGGAACTTGATGGGAGAGCCTTGTTCGACCCGACCCGAGACCATCCGCACGTAACTCACGACGCCGCGATAGATGTCGAACACGCTATCGAAGACCAGTCCGCGCAGGGTCTTGTCGTCCTCGTAGAGCTTCGGCGGCGGCATGCGGGTGACGACCGCCTCCAGAATCTCGCCGATGCCGATGCCGGCCTTGGCGCTGGCTTCGATGGCTTCCTCGGCCGGAATGGCCAGGATGTCTTCCAACTGCCGCCGCACAGTCGGCAGGTCGGCATTCGGCAGATCGATCTTGTTGATGACCGGGACGATAGTCAGCCCCTGCTTCATCGCGAGGTGCACGTTCGCGACGGTTTGCGCTTCCACGCCCTGGGCGGCGTCGACGACCAGGATGGCGCCCTCGCAAGCCGCCAGGGACCGGCTGACCTCGTAGGCGAAATCGACGTGGCCCGGGGTGTCGAGCAGGTTGAGCCGGTATTCCTTGCCGTCCCGTGCGGTATAGAGCATCGAGACGGGGTGCGCCTTGATGGTGATGCCGCGCTCGCGCTCCAGATCCATGGAATCGAGCAATTGCTCCTGGGCGTCCCGTTTGTGGATGGTTCCGGTCCATTCCAGGAGCCGGTCGGAAAGCGTGGTTTTACCGTGGTCGATATGCGCGATGATACAGAAGTTGCGCGTCAGGAAAGGATCAGCCATCGGAGGAGGGGCACTATGTGGCCCGCCGGGGGGAGCGTCAACCTTGCGGGCCGAGGCCGATGGCGGGAACTCGGTATGTTTTGTGGGTTTGAACAGGCAGCGAAGCTGCCGGTCGTGCCGAAAGGTAGGGATCGCTCTCCGAGCGACTCCGTGACTGTCGGGAGGAACGGGTGTGCCGGTGCAACGCTGCATGGTAGCTGAGGTTTTCCAGACAGCTTCGGAGTCGCTCGGAGAGCGATCCCTACCCTGCTTTGGAGCCGCTACGCGGCGGCTACAGACCCTTAAAACGGAAACAAATCTGTCTGCACTTCGGTGGCCGCCGCCGCGGTTGGCACCGGAGGTACAGTTTTCGCCTCGGCGCGGACCTCCGCCAGCAGCGATTTGAATTCGCAACGCTCCAGCACCTCCGTCAGCTCGGCGTAACGCGGTCGGATCGTCAACGACTCCAGCGGCACGGGCAGGGGCAGATCGGCATCCAGGCGCACCATCTCGCGGTTCTGCAGGATTTGCCCGCGCGCGGCGGCAATCTTTTCGCGCAGCTTCTCGTTCGGCAATGCCGCCAGGTTCTCGAGCAGTGAGTCCAGTCCGCCCGCGTTTTTGATCAGCGTCGTGGCCGTTTTCTGCCCCACCCCGGCGACGCCGGCAATGTTGTCGCTCGTATCCCCGCTCAGCGCCAGCACATCCAAGATGCACGGCGGCGGCACGCCCCACTTCTTTTGAATCGCCGCCGGGTCCAGGAGAGTAAAGGCGTCGGAAGCCGACGGCAAATCAGCCTTGGCGGTCGAATAGATCAGGATGTCATCCTCGACCAGCGAAAGCAGGTCCTTGTCGTTCGTGGCCAGGATCACCTCGATCCCACGGGAATGCGCCGTGCAACAATAGGACGCCATCAGGTCGTCCGCCTCGGTATCGGGCTGGGAGACGCCGTGCAGCCCCAGTTTGGCGACCACATCGCGAATCTGGGGCAACTGCGGGATCATGTCCGCCGGCATGTCCGCGCGATGGGCCTTGTACTGCGGCTGGAGATCGGTCCGGCGGACGGGCAGGCCTTCATCCCAGCAGACGGCGGCGAGATCCGGCTGCAAATGCTTCAGCATCAGGCGCACGGTCTTGACGAACCCGAAAATCGCGTTCGTCGGCTCGCCCTGGGAGTTGGTCAGGCCGCGAATGGCGAAAAAGGACCGGTACGCATAGTAGTTGCCGTCGATCAGGAGCAATTTCATGCGGTCAAGCGGGAGGGCTCAAGGATGCGTCATCCCGGCCGGATGCGGAAGGGGAATTTTGGCCGGCGGTCCGGGGCGGTTGCATCGGCGGCAGACTCAGTTCATTGTTTCGCTCATCATGGCCGATAATCACTTCGAGTCCGGGGGCGAGGAGCGGGTCTGGGATGAATACGATTGGGAGCGTTTCCTGCAACAGCAGGATCGCAAGACCGAGAAGTACATGGAATTGCTCGAGAAATACCTCGACGATCCTAACCGCGACCAGATCATCGCGCGGGAAATGGGCTGGCACCACCTGCTGGACGAAAACGGCAAGGACTGGACCAGCGATCTGGACTCCCTCTTCAATGAACGCCCTGAGCAGGCGCAAACTGGCGCCGGCAACGAAGAAGACGCGGAAGATGAGACCGAGGATGAAACGGAAGAAACGCCGGCCGAAGACGAGTCAGAGACGGAGGACGAATTTCAGCCGCTAACCAATGACGAAGAAGACGAACTCGACGCCCGGCAACGTCAGCATCCCCTTTACCAGGCCGCCAGCGCGCTGACGGTTTTCCTCGATCGCCTCTTCGACGACCGCGACAGCGCCGCCCAACATCCGGCGGTGGCCCGGCTGACGACCAACGCCACGCTGGCCAACGTCAAACTGGCCGCCGCGCTCAGCGATGACGATGTCGACGAACTCGGCATGACCATCGCGTACCTCAAGCGCGCGCTCAAGGCGATCACCGTCTCCCTGGAAGCCGCGGCGCACTGCCGGGAGGAACGCCTGCTCAACGATTTGCAGGCAGAGGAACTCCGGCAGCGCATTTTTCAGGTTCGCGATGGCGTCGTGACATTAATGGGCGATTATCGCACGGAATGGCGCCGGCGATACGGTCACGGCGGCTAGGGAACGGCTCGCCAGGGCGCTACCAGCCCGGGAAGCCATTTCTCCGCCGCATTCTCCTCTCTTCCTTTTTATTGAATGCAGCAAAGCATGGCTCCGTCTGAAGGTTTGCAGGGTGGAAGCGGCGCGACGCCCCCGCTGGCAGCCGAACCGGATGATCTGGCACTCGTCCGGCGTTGCCAGCAAGGTGACGATCGCGCTTTCGACGAACTGGTGACGAAGTACCGGAGCCGCGTCTTTGCGATGATCTATCACTTGGTACATAACGAGCAGGATGCCTGGGACCTGGCGCAAGACGGCTTCCTGAAAGCCTGGAAGTCACTCGACCGCTTCCGGTTTCAGTCCAGCTTTTACACCTGGCTGTACCGGATCATGACCAATGTGGCCATCGATTGGCTGCGCAAGAAGCAGATCCAGGCCGGGCAGGAGTTCGATGACTCGATCGGCCTGCAGGATCTCGAGCCCGGGTCGGATCTGGCGCCCAAGAGCGCGCCGCTGCCGTTGGAAAGGCTGGCGGGCAAGGAGGTGCGGCAGCGCATCGACGCGGCGATTTCGAAGCTTTCGCCCGAGCATCGCGCGGTCATCCTGCTGAAGGAGGTCGAGGATCTGCAATACCACGAGATCGCGGAATCGGTGGGCTGCTCGATCGGCACGGTGATGAGCCGGCTGTTCTACGCCCGCAAGAAACTGCAGGTCATGCTGAAAGACGTCTATGAAAACATTTGAAGAACGCTACACCGCCTGGATCGATGGGGGGCTCAAGGGCAATGCCTTGGGCGCTTTCGAGCAGGAACTCGCCCGCCGCTCGGCTGCCGCCGAGGCGCAGGCGGACAAGGCGGATGCCGGCCGGTTGCGGCTGCTTTTGCAGGAACACCTGCAGGCGCCCTCTCTGACGAATGCCGAGTTTTTCAGCCTGCAGATCCGGGAACGGATCGACGCCGAGCGCGCGGCATCACGCCGTTCGCCATCCGCCCCCGGAGCATCCTGGACGGCCTGGCTAGCCTGGCCGGTGGCGCGGCTGGCGGGCTTGGGCGCCGCCTGCCTGTTCGTGGCGGGTGCCCTTTATTATGGCATGATCCCGCCGCACACGGGCGGGCCCGCGGCGGCTGTCGTTGCGGAAAGCACGGGCGTCTCCCACGGAACCGGTGCGCCGGTGGCAGTGGCCGAGACCAAGCCGGCGGCGGCGGCGAGCACTGCGCCAACGGGCCCGCGTTCCGGCGATAATTTGATGGCGAAGAATGACACGCCCGACCCGGAGGACGCCATCGATGACGTCACGCCGGATCTCGCGGCTTCGGTGCCGGACTCTGGGCAAACCAGCACGACGGCCACCCCGCTCCATTACAAGGACGGGAACGTCAACGTTCTCTGGATCAACGGACTCGACTATATGCCGGCCGTGCCCGAAGCCGCTCCCGCGCCGGTCACTTCGCCCGCGCCCGCCCCTGCCGATGTGCACCATGGGTAAGGCACGGCTCGGAGCCGTGGCGGCCGGGCTGTGCGTCGTAGTGCTCGCTTTGGCGTGCCCGCGGCCGGCATCGGCCCAGGGTGATGTGCTGTACGGTGCGTTGGTCATGGCCACCAACGCGGACCATCCGGAGCCGCCGCCCGAGGAGTTGCGCACGCAGGCCGCCAACCTGCACACGGTCTTCGGCTACAACCAGTTCCGGCTGCTCGGCCAGAAACGCAAAGCCGTGCCGACCGGCAAGGAAGATTGGCTGGTCTCAAGCCGGGAATTTTTCCTGCGGGTGGATACAAAGAATCCGGTGCCCGGGGGCTATGCCATCGGCTTGCAATTGCTAAAGGAAAACAAGGTGTTGGTCGAAGCGGAAACCAAGTTGGAACGGGACCGGCCTCTTTTTATTCGCGGACCCTTCGTTGGGCAGGGCCAACTGATTATCCTGTTGATGGTGTTGTAACCCGCCCGAGATTACCTGTCGCTACGCGCTTCCTGTGACGCGCCAGGAAGCTAGCGCTTGGCCTTGGGGGCCAGCGCCGCCAGACGGGTCGCCTTGATCTGGGCGAGGAGCGCCGTCAGCGCGCGATGGGCCTTGCGGCCGATCTCGGTCTCGAGCCGGGCGTCGAATGCCTTGAGGATGCGTTCGGCCGTTTCGGCGGTTTTGTGCAGCTTGGGCGAATTGATCCGATCGCTCAGATTGTCGTACAGATCGGCCATCTTCGCGATCATCACCGGCTCGGGCGCCCGGCAGAGGCGCGCTTCATAGTCCGCTTCGCGCTTGGCTTTGGGCAGCATGACGTTCTTGGTCAACTGCACCACATAGTCCGCCACCAAGGAGCCGAACTGTTCCGCGATCTCGTCGTAATCGGTCGCGGTATCCTCCAGGGTATCGTGCAATAAAGCCGCCGTTAGCACCGCCTCATCCTCGACGCCGAAGAGATGAGCCAGGATCAAAGTCACGCGCGTGACATGCGAAAAATAGGGCGTGCGGTTGTCTGCCCGCATCTGGCCGTGATGCTTGCGGGCGGCAAACGTGGCAGCCCGCAGCAGCATCTGCAACGGCTTCGCGGCCGACGGCGCCAGCGGCGCTTTCTTCTTGCCCGTCTGACCCAACTTCGTGCGCACGGCGCCTAATTTCCTCATCAGCTTCTTACGGTAGGATGCTCCCATAATGTCCGAGAGTTGGTTAGCAGAAAGGATGCGCGGTCGTCGCCGCAAGCCAATGGCAACTTACGCATCGCAGAATAATGCGGCCGAGGCCGTATAGCCATGCAAATAGTTATTGCGGCCAATGGGACCGATCTCCCCATTGCAAAAGAAGCCGGCGCCAGGATGCGCGCCGAAAATCTCCGCCAACACTCCGGCATCGTGGTTCGGCGCCGCGAACAATCCGCGGCCGCGGCCATTGCAAACAAAAAGCAGGGAGGCAAAGGGCCGGGCGCCATCCTCTTCCACCGCGTAACAGAGTTCCCGCAGATCTTCATCCGCGCTATCCCGATCCCGCAGTTGGTACTGCAGCGTCTGGCCGACGCGCAGCGCCGCGTCGATCGCCACGGCACCCGCTTCCGGGTCAGCGCTGAGAATATTGCGAATCAGGAAGTCCCCGCGCTTGTAGTCCTCCACGTATTCGCTCATCGCCAGTCCGGCGAACAGATTGTTGCGGGCGCGTTCCTTTTCCGGCTGGCTGAGGCTATTGAACACGCTGTTCAGCACGCCATAGGCGGGCTTGGAGCCCAGGGTCAGCAGCCACTTCTGCTTGGCCCCGGTAATGGTGAGCGGTTCGCCAATCGGCCGGCAGCCCTGGCTGACAATCGTGCGCAACGTCAGGCCGCCGCTCAGGCCCAAAGCCAGGCAGTCGCCGGCAATCATCCGGCCGTCGCGGCAAATCATGATCTTATCGGCCTCGCCACTGGCCAGGCCGCCCAAGGCTGGCACACCCGGGTAAGCCTGGTTCCACTCGGCCAGCCAACGCTCCGTGTTGAAGCGGACGGGATTGTTCAGGACGATCCACGCGTCCACCTCGTCCGCCCCGAGGCCGGTCTCCATCTGCCAGAAACCGGGACCGCTCGATTCCTCCAGTTGCTGCTGGGAAAACTCGCACGCGCGCACCCGCGTCCGCGGCAAACTCAAGAGCAGCAGCGAAAAACCGGCCCGGTCTTCCGCTTCGGTCCCGGGACCGACCAGACCGCCACCCGTGCAGCCGACCAGCAGCGGCGCCTGCCCGTAAACGCGCAACAGCTCCAGAAAATCCTCCAGGTGGTCGGTATAATCCGGCGTGAAGAACACGAGGGCGCAGGTGACTTCGCCGCCCAGCTCCGCCCGCGCCTCGCGCGCCGCCCGGATAACCGTCTCTTCAGAGAACTCCGCCAGGATCAGGCGCGCGGCGGCTCGATTGGGCATTTGCTAAGGAAGCACCGACCCCAGGCAATCCGCAACGCCGAAAGGCAGAAGAAAAGGCGGAGGCCAACTCAAGCGCTGTTCCGGCAGCCTTTGATCGTGTTCGCCATGAGCATGGCGATGGTCATCGGCCCGACGCCACCCGGCACGGGGGTGATGGCGCGGCAGGCTGGCGCCACCCCGGCAAAATCCACGTCTCCCACCAGGCGATAGCCGCGTTTCGCCTGCGCGTCCGGCACCTGGTTGATGCCCACATCGATAACCACCGCGCCCGCGCGCACATCCTCCGCCGTCACGAAACCGGGCCGGCCGATGGCGGCCACCAGGATATCCGCCGTCTGCAACAACCCGCGCAAATCCCGGCTGCGCGAATGCGCGACCGTTACCGTGGCATCGCCTCCCCTGCCCTTTTGCATCATCAGCAGGGCGAACGGTTTGCCGACCAGCAAGCTGCGCCCCAACATGACGACATGCGCGCCCGCGGTCTCGATCCCGCTCTCCAGGAGCAGGCGCTGGCAACCCAGGGGAGTACACGGCACAAACCCACTGGGATCGCCGATGGCCAGTTTGCCGATATTTACCGGGTGAAAGCCGTCGACGTCCTTGGCGGGATCGATGGCCAGGATGATCGCCTGCTCATCGATTTGCGGCGGCGGCGGCGATTGCACCAGGATGCCGTGAATGGCCGGATCCGCGTTGAGCTGGCGCACGACCGCCAGCAACTCCTCCTGGGTGGTGGCGGCAGCCAGTTCGAGCTTGACGGAGTGCAGCCCCAGCTCTTGGCACATGCGATCCTTGGCGCGCACATAGGAGCGTGACGCGGGATTGTCCCCCACCAGGACGACCGCCAAGCCGGGCGTGCGCCCGAGGGCTCGGAGTTCCTCGATCTGGGCGCGGCATTCGGTCAGGACTTTGGCGGCAATGGCGGTGCCGTCGATGATGTGGGGGGTGGCTGACATGGCGGTCTGCCAGACTACCGTGACCAAACCGGCTTGTCACGGCTGCTCCGGTGCTTGACCACACCGCCGGCCGGATCGACTTTGGCGGCTCACTTTGCTCATCTCGGAAATCTTCTATTCCATTCAAGGCGAGGGCGAGCTAACCGGCGTCCCGTCCGTGTTCATCCGCACCTCCGGCTGCAATCTGCGCTGCACCTGGTGTGATACGAAATACGCTTCCTGGTACCCAGAAGGGTCCGATCTCGCGCTGGGCGAAGTCGTCGCGCAGGCGCTGTCTTACCCGGCCCAACACTGCGTCCTCACCGGTGGCGAGCCGATGATCGCGCGTGAGATCGGGCCGTTGGCTGCGGCTTTGCGCGACGCGGGCAAGCACGTGACCATCGAAACGGCCGGCACCGTCCACCCCGAGGGGATTGCCTGCGATTTGGCTTCCATCAGCCCGAAGCTGAGCAACTCCACGCCGGCCACCGCCGACATAACCCCCGCCTGGCGCACCCGCCACGAGAGTACGCGCCTGCACTTGCCTATTCTCCGCGCCTGGCTGGATCACTACTCGTTTCAGCTCAAGTTCGTGGTCGAAACGGCAACCGATCTGAATGAGATTAGCGACCTGCTCGGCGCCCTCGACCGCCGGATTCCTTCCGCGAAAGTGCTGATCATGCCACAGGGGATCGACTCAGCCACTTTGCATGGCCGCGACGAGACCTTGATCGACGCCTGCCTGCGGCTGGGTTATCGTTATTGCCAGCGGCTGCATATCGACCTCTTCGGCAACAAACGCGGGACCTGACTTCAATGCCTTTTCGGATCTGCAAGACCTTCGAGATCGAGAACGGCCATATGCTTTCCAAGCATCCCGACAAGTGCCGCTTCCCGCATGGCCATTCGCGCCGGGTCGAATTCGTGCTGGAGGCGGATACCCTGGACGCCAACGACATGGTCTGCGATTTCAAAGTGCTCAAGGAAGCCATGGAGTCGTTCCTGGACCAATACGACCACGCCATGTGCGTCAGCACGGACGATCCCAAGCATGCCGACCTCAAAGCGACTTACGGAGAACGGATTATTTCGTTCGACGGCGTCGATCCGACCACGGAGGTCTTGGCGCGCCTGATCTTCACGCATTGCGCACAGCGCCTGCGGGAGTTGGCGGCCCAGCCAGTCGCGCCCTACCCGGTGCGGGCGGATCTGCGGCTGGCGAAAGTACGGCTGTCCGAGACCAGCAGCACGTGGGCGGAATATTGGGCCTGAGGTTGCGAATCGCTACCGAGTTAGCGACAGCCGCTGATACAGGCGATACCCCAGGATATTGTGCGGCCAATTACGCACGCACGGCTGGATCAAATACGGGTTGGTATAGTAGTAGATCGGGATGATCGGTGTCTCGTCGAGCAGGATTTTCTCGGCGCGCTGGAAGTCATCCAGCCGCGTCGCCTGCTCGCCCGTATGCGCGGCCTGATCGAGCAAACGGTCGTACTCCGCATTGCTAAAGCCCGTTTGGTTGTTGGTCCCGTTGGAGACGAAATTATCCAGAAAGCCGCTGGGATCCAAATACGGCGCGATCCAGCCGGCCCGGCACACCTGGTAATTCATGGTAGTGCGGGAATCCAGGTAGACTTTCCACTCCTGATTCACCAGCCGCGCCTCCACCCCCAAGGACTTGCGCCACATCTCCTGCACCGCCTCGCCGATGATCCGGTGGTTGTCGTTCGTATTGATGAGGATCTCGATCGGCGGCAGGCCCGCCCCTCCTGGGTAACCCGCATCCGCCAGCAGCTTGCGTGCGCCCGGAATATCGGTCGGAATACCGGCCTGGGCAGTGTATCCCGCCAGACCCGGCGGCGTGAAGCTATGCGCCGGCATTTGGCCGCCGCGCGCGACGTTGCGTACCAGGCTTTCGCGGTCCAACGCCATCGCCAATGCACGGCGCACCTTGCCATTGTTTAGCGGCGGCCGTGTGACGTTGAGCATGTAAAAGTAGATGCCGGCGTACGGGTCGAGTTGCAGTAGTTCGGGATGATGCTGGCGGTACCATTCAATCTTGGCTTGTGAGACAGTATAGGTGGCGTGCAAGAGCCCCGCGCGGAAGGCGTTTTCCTCCGTCTCCAGATCGTCGATTGGATAGAAATGGACCTCCTTGAGCCAGACATTGGACGCGTCCCAATAATACGGGTTGCGCGCGACGATCACCGGCTGGTTCGGCTGCCAGGCCACGAGCTTGAACGGGCCGTTGCCCACGAAGTTTTCCGCCCGGGTCCAGGTGTTGCCAGGCGCATCCACCGCGCCGTGCCTGGCCACGGTCGAAATCTGGACCGGCGCCCAAAACCGCTGATAAAGCATCTGCAGGAAATAGGGCGCGGGATCGTGCAAGGTCAGTCGCAAGGTGTGGGTGTCGAGCGCCCGCACGCCGACCTGGCTGAAGTCCTTGATCTTTCCTTTATTGTACGCTTCGCCGTTCTGGAGTACCCACAACAGATAGGAAAGCTGCGCGCCCAACCCGGGCGAAAGCTCGCGTTCATAAGAGGCGACAAAATCCTGAGCAGTCAGCGGCTCGCCATTGCTCCACTTTGCCTCCGGCCGCAGGTGAAACGTGTAAACCGTCTGGTCCGGCGAGATGTCCCAACTAGCCGCCACCCCGGGAATGGGTTGCAGCGTCACCGGATCCAGCAGCACCAACCCTTCCTCCAGCGCGTAGAGGATATCGGATTCCGGGATGCCGGTGGCAGTCTGCGGATCGAGGTCGTGCGGATCGCTCCCGTTATTGAGATACAGGATGCGCTCACGATTTCCGCGCGTGACATTGGTATCCGGCGTGCGCCGGCAGCCGGCACAAAGCACCGCGGCGGCCAGCGCGACACCGCCGCAACCGTGCCAAAAGGCCCTCAGCTTGGCAGCTAACATGGGATTCGGACCGACCAGCCTCTTCTAGCATAAATCGCGTTCAGAGCACGGATAAAGAACGGCAAGGTGCGGAGCTTGCTCCGCAAATTGCGCGGTGTTAGAAGGGGGCGTGCGCGCTGCCCTCTCGTCCGTTCCGGCTTACCTGAGCGGCTGGGATTTCCGGTTTTGGGCGGAACTGTTCGGCGCGTCGCTGGTGCTTTACCTGCTGCTGGTCGCGCTCGGCCGCTTGCTCAAGTACCGACTCGGCACCCGGCTCGGGCGGGTTTATCAGCTTTTCTGCGTCGCGGCCGCGCCTTTCCTGGCCAGCACTTTTCTCCAGCCTTCCCGGCGGCACGTCGCCATTATCGACCTGATCGTCGGCCCCTATCTGCGCATTACCTCCAATGAACCGTCGCTCCCGGGGTATCGCGACCTAGGCGCGCTGACCGCCGTGCTGGGCTCGGGCGTCTTGGTGCGCTTGCTCGACCAGTATTTCTGGCGCGGTTACCTCGAAAACCGGCGCAAGACCACCGTGCCGAAGTTCATCCGGGAAGTTGCGGCCGTCTTGATCGTGCTCAGCGTCCTGCTGCTGGTGCTCGAATTCATCTACGATAAGCCGCTCCCGGGCGTCCTGGCGGCTTCGGGCGTCGTCAGTATCATCCTGGGCTTCGCCTTGCAGGATTCGCTCGGCAATATCATTGCGGGTTTCTCGATTCAGATCGGGCGGCCGTTCCAGGTCGGCGATTGGCTGCTGGTCGATAACCAGCACGTGCAGGCCGTCGAAATCAACTGGCGCTCCACCCGTTTCATCACCAACGATGACGTGCAACTGGACGTGCCCAATCAACAGATCGTGCGCGGCACGATCGTCAATTATCACGGCGGCGGCAGTCGTCACGCCATGCGCTTTGAAATCGGCATCCAGTACGATGCGCCTCCGAACCGCGTGCGGGAAACGTTGATCACCGCGACGCTGGCGGCGCAAGGGGTCCTGAAAGACCGGCCGCCGTCGGTTTTTCTGAAGAATTTCGGCGACAGTTCCATCACCTACGAAGTGCGTTACTGGATCGACGATCATCGCAAACTGAACGTGATCACCGACGCCGTGCGCACGAACATCTGGTACGCCCTGCGGCGCCAACAGATCAGCATGCCGTTCCCGATCCGGACCGTGCAACTGGAACGCAGCCGGCTCAATCATCATGTCGGCGATGTGCCCAAGGACGGCATCTTCGACCTCTTGCGCCAGCAAGCGCTCTTCAAGAGCATGGGCGCGGATCATCTCAAGACGCTCGTCAGCCGTTGCCCCAAGCAGCATTACGGCGCCGGCGAGGTTATCATCCGGGAGGGCGCCAACGGCGCCTCGATGTTCGTGCTCATCGGGGGCGAGGCCGGCGTGGCGGTGACGGCTCATGGCGAGGCCACGCGGGTGGCCACCTTGCGCGGCGGCGATTGTTTCGGCGAGATGTCGCTGCTGACCGGAGAAAAGCGCAGCGCCAGCGTGAACGCGGTCATCGATTGCGAGGTGATGGAAATCACCAAACCCGTCTTTGCCGACATCATTCAACGCGATCCCGATCTGCTACCCCGCTTGAGCGAGTTGCTGGCGCATCGCCAGATGCAGACGGACGAAATTGTCCAGGCGCAGAAGCACCAGCCGGCGCTGCTGGCGGCGAAGGAACAGGAATATCAGGCAGGGTTCCTCTCCAAGCTCAAATCGTTCTTCGAGTTGTGAAGTCCCCGCGCCCGCCAGCCCGGCAGCAATTCGCGTGAATTGCGATCCGATCGCCAGGGCGTATCGCTGGCTGGAATATGCGAGCTTTGGGCGGGCGCTTGAGCGACGCCGGGAAGCATTTCTGCCAGAGATCGCCGGCGCCCGCCGCGTCCTGCTGCTGGGCGACGGCGACGGCCGCTTCCTGGCGGCGTTCTTGCGAGCCAATCCCGCCGCGCAGGTGGACAGCGTGGATAGCAGCGCGCGCATGCTCGCACTGGCTGCCGCCCGCGTCAGGCGATGCCCCGGTAGCGCGGCCACGGCGGAGTGGCGCGTGCGCTTTCACCAGGCCGACGCCAACCGCTGGCAGCCGCCGGCGGACGCGCGGTATGACCTGATCGTCACGCATTTCTTTTTGGACTGCTTCGAAGAACACGAACTCGCGCGCCTGATCCCCAGCCTCGCCGCCGCGGTAGCGCCGGGCGCGCGGTGGCTCGTGTCCGAGTTTCGCCAGCCGGACCGCGGGCTGAAGGCCTGGCGGGCCAGAGTGTGGATCAGCGGCCTTTACCGGATCTTCGGCCTGGCGACCGGGCTACAAGTTCGGCGGCTGCCCGACTATCGGCCGCTGCTGATGGGGCAGGGCTTCCATCTGGAACAAGAGGAGCTCTCCGACTGGGGGCTGCTCGCGTCCGAATGGTGGACGCGCGGATAGGCGTCCCGCCGCTGAACTGGAATTCAGGGGCGCAACCGGACGAAATGCAGCAGCGGAGCCAGGAGCGCGAGGTCCGCCAGCACGCGTAACGCGTGTACCGAAATCAGCTTGCGCCAGCGGTCCAACCCGGCGAGGACCAAGGCGCTCAATGCAATCGGCGTCAGTTCGACCGACCCGTCCCCCCGCGCCAAGCCGGCGGCAAGAACGGCCAGGCCGAGACAAACAATCGCCAACCGCTCGGGCAGCCAGGGGAACGCATTCAGCAGCGAACTGGGCTCGCGCCGGTCGCGCGTGCTGCTCTCCCAACGGGTAATCAGCGCACAGTTCAGAAAGCAAAGCAGGGCGAAGAGCACCAGACTCGTTAGGTGGCGACCCAGTGCCGGTCCGATCTGCCAGGCGGCAAAGAAGGCCGTGCCGAGCGCGAAAATTGCGCCGACGAAAGCCTCTTTCGGCAGGATGGCCGTCCACTGGGCAGACCGAGGCCGATGAATGCCCCAAAAATATCCGCCGGCCACCAGCAGCAGTCCCAGACCGGCCACAAACTGGCCTTTCGGCAGCACAAGAAGCGTCAGGACCGCCAGCCAGGCCATCACACACCCGAGCAACGGCCACAGCACCTGCCCATGCCGCTGCGAAAACCCGTGCCGGGCGGTCTCCAGGCTTTCCGGATCGCCCCGCCGTGTGTCCACCAACCGGTCCGCCAGATAGATCATCCAAACGCCGAGGGCGAGAATCACGTCCTGGAACCAGAGCACCTTCACTCCGGCGACGTCCGCCCACCAGTGCTGCCAGACCAACGCCACCACCGGCGCATCGAGGCTCAAGACGTGCGGCCACATCCACCAGGCGACCTGGACCGGCGTCGCCGCCGTTAAATCCCGCCGCCTTATATCTCCCGGCGCGGCCGGCAGGGAGCCGAGGATCCGCGCGCCCGCCGGTTTTGAAAGTGTTGGTTGTAAATTCAGGTCGCCGCAGTTTTAGCACAGCCTGGCCGCTCCCGAAAGCGCCCGTCACTTCTTGAAGATCAGATAGAAAATCAGGGCCAGGAAGATTTGCAGGATGACAAAGCCCGCGATCAACGGCCCCAGCCGCCAGCGCGTCCGCCAGATTTGCGGAGGTTGTAGCCGCTTGGACCGTTCGGTCAACTCGACCTGCTCGAAGTCGTCCAGATCCCGTTTCATCTCGGCGGCGGAACGGTAACGGTTGGCCGGTTCGCGCTCCAGCGCGTGCAGGGTAATTTCCTCGATCACCGGCGTCAGATGCTCGTTGAGTTTGCGCGGCGCGACGGGGTCGCCGCTTAAGCGCGCGTTCATGATCACATACGGACTCTCCCCTTCGAACGGCGCGGAACCGGTGGTCATCTCGTAGAGGATCGCGCCCAGGCTGTAGATGTCCGTGCGCTCGTCGCCGCGCCGGCCTTTGACCTGCTCGGGCGCCATGTAATCGGGCGTCCCGAGCGTCGGGGAAAAGCCGACCCAGGTCAGCCGCCGCGCCCGTTCGGCCTTGGCGATGCCGAAGTCCATCAAACGCAGACCACCATCCGCGCAGAGCATGATGTTCTGCGGCTTCAGATCGCGGTGAATGACATTGTGCGCGTGCAGATATTCCAGGGCCTCGCACACCCGGCTGGCGATGCCGACCGCGTCCTTTTCCGGCAACGGTCGCAGAGCGGCCAGCACCTCGGCCAGCGTTTGTCCCTCCAGGAACTCCATCACGATGTAGGGCCGGCTCTTGTGCTCGGCGCCCGGCAAAATCTTGAGGATGGAAGGATGATCCAGGCTCAAGCCGATGGCTTCCTCGCGCTCGAAGCGCTGGTAGCCGGCCAAGTCGCTTTCAAACTGCAGGTGCGGCACCTTCAGAGCCACAACTTGCCCATTGGTTTGGTCTATGGCCTTGAAGATCGACGCCATGCCGCTGCGGCTGATGACATCGGTCACCGCATAGCGCTCATCGAGGACTTGCCCGGGCGCGAGATCGTTCTCCGCCGGGCTCATGTTGGGGACGCGATAGTAGATCGGCGTGCCGCGATGGTAGTTGACCATCTCCACGCTTTGCACGCTGACGATCTGGACGCTGATGTTATCATCGGCGCCGCGGCGCTCCGCCAGCGCAATCAGGCGGTCGCACGCCTCCTCCGGCGGATGGTGACTGACAATCTCGCGGATTTCGTCATCGATCACGCTGGCGTACAGGCCGTCCGTGCACAGGATGATGCGGTCTCCTTGCTCGAGCGAATGGCTGCCGTAGGTCACCCGGCAAATCGGCTCGTGCCCGATGCTACGCGTGAGCACCGAACGCAGCCGGCTGGTCATGGCGTCGCGTTCGCTGATTAGGCCCAGCTTCACCTCGAGGCTGACATAGGAATGGTCGGTCGTCAGCCGCGTGAGCGTTTCGCCGCGCAAATGGTAGATCCGCGTATCGCCGACGTGCGCGACGGCGACTTCGTCGTGGCGGAACAAGGCCACCGCCAGAGTGGTGGACATGCTCCCCTGGCCCTTGTGCGGGCCATGGTGGACGGCATCGTAAACGGCGAGGTTCGCCGCGCTGAACATGCGCCCGAGCAAGGTAGCCGGCGCAGTCTCCGGCGCGGCCTCCTGGAAAGCGTGCAAGGCCGCCTCGACCGCCAGGCGGCTGGCCAGTTCGCCACGTTCCTCCCCGCCGACGCCGTCGGCCAGGATGGCAAGGGCGCCGCGGGTGCGCCGGGCGTCGAGGGACTCCGGCTGGAAGAAGGCGGCCCGATCTTCGTTATTCGGCCGCACCGGCCCCTGCACTGAACGTTCCGTACAGATAACTTCCATAGGCGCGACGGGAGATTAGGAGGTGGGCCGACGGAGTAAAGAGAAAGGCGGCGTCCCCTCGCAGGAACGCCGCCGTTCGAATTCGTCTAACGCAACGCTCTCCGGATCAGACCGCCAAGGGACGCGTGGTCAAGATAACCTCCTTACCCTGCTTCTTGCTCGAGAGCAGGAAGTAGACGGCGCCGTAGGCTCCCCAAAGCGCGGCGACTCCCAGCGCGATATAAGGCTCCTTGATGCTCATGCCGGCCACGAATTTCGGCCCGATAAGATAGAACAACATGCAGGCCAGGTTCGCCAACAGACCGAAGACCGGGATGAACACGTGCTTGAACCCGTGAAAGGCGTCGTGTTCCCGGAAGGCAACGATCGTCACCAGACAGGTCGTCATGTAGAGCAGGAACGTGCCGAAGTTGCTGGTCAGCGTCACGATGAGCAGCGTGTTCGGCAGCGTGGTATAAGCCGCGGGCGAGAAGATGCCGAAGCTGTACCAGAAGTTATGATACTTGGGATCGAGCGGCGCCGGAGCCGCGCTCTGGCCGCCGAGGTAAACCACGACTGTTACGATACCGAGGATGGCCGAGATCACCGCCAGGGTCCAGATCGCCCGATGCGGAGAGCCCGTCCGACCATGCAGCAGGCCGAAGTGCGTGCCGACTTCACCTTCACGGCCCATGGCGTAGGTCACGCGCGCGCCGGTGCTCAAGCAGGAGAGCGTCGTGCCGATCAGCGCCAGAAACACGGTGGTCGCCTGGATCATCATAAACCACCAGCCCGCCCGGAAGGAGCCGAAGAACCAGGAACCTACCAACACCATCTGATCACCGATGGGCGCGCCCGAAGCGGACGCCATCGAGAGCGTGTAGCCATTGTGCAGGAAGTAATTCGCCGCGAAATACTCCAGGAAGTAGCAGAAGCAGCCCTGGATCAGCAGCGAAAGCAGGACGGCCCGCGGCACGTCGCGCTTGGCATTCTTGGCCTCTTCACCCATGGCGGTCACGGACTCGAACCCGACCAGAATCAGGATCGCGATACAGGCCTGGATGAAGATGTAATTGAACGAGTGCGGCGCTACCACGGAGAGTGCCGACTGATGGAAGTTGAACGTCAGCGGATTCTTGGGGTCTCCCGCGGTGCCGCTCATGGCGTCTTCCGGCTTATAGCTGACGGTAAACGGCACCGGGATGGCGTGCCCATCTTTCAACACCAACGCACCGGCGGCGTCCTTTTGCAGGACCGGGTACGGATCGCCCACCGCGATATCGGCCGGCAGCGGCACAGCGGTATTGGCCAGATCCTCCTTGGTCACCACGCGGTCGGCGGTCTTGAACACCGGTTGGCCTTTGTCATCGACCTTCGGGGAAGCATCCGCGAAGGAGTCCTGCACGGGCTTGCCCTTGTCATCGAGCACCGGGGTAGAGTCAACCTGGTAGGTAACGGCGGTGCCGTTGGAAAGGTGCCAACCCACGGAATCCTGGGTGTGCTTCATGCGATAGGAGATCGCGATGACGGAGAAAATGAGCAGCGCCACGATCTGAATGACGTTGATGGCGGTATTGACCCCCGTTGTGCCCGTGACGCCGCGATAAGCGATGTAGGCGACACCCAAGGCGAAAAAGATGCAAAACAGGATCATGAACGGCGGGCTGTTATACGAGCCGCTGAAGGTGCCCGGGAAGAGCTGCGCCACGATGTAGCCACCGAGGATCGCCGTGACCCCGACCATCAACCCCGGATAAACCCAGTAGTACAGATGGCTGGCCCAACCGGTGAAGAACTTGGCGATGCGCGCGAACTTGAAGGCCTGGGTCTTGGAGGCAAACGCCTGCTCGGCGTATAGGTAGGAAGAACCCGCACCTGGGTAAATCTTGGAGAGTTCGGCGTAGCTGTACGCGGTGGCGAGACAAAGCAGCAAAGCGAGCGCAATGCCGAACCACATGGAGATACCCGCCAGCGGCGCGCCGTAGAGCGATTGCTGCTGAAAGGTCAGCCACAAGAAGGCGCCCGGTGCAATCAGCGCCATGGCGTTCATTGTGAGGCCGGTCAGGCCTAGCGTAGGTTTGGGTTTACTGATGGAGGTGACTTCGACTGGGTCAGACATAGGCGTGGAGGCTGGGAAACAATCCTTCTGGCGTGGGTTGAACCCTGCGGGGACAAACTGGTGATTCCAGCCCGGTCCGGTTAGGGCGAGGGCGACTTAGCAAGTGGAGTGCCAAGGCTTCGCCACGACCGAAGCAGCACACCGGCAGCTACATGGAAGTTGCTGCGGCTGCCGCCCGCAGCCACCGCCGGTATGCGCTCAATTGGCCAGATTGCTCCAGCCTGGGCAGAATGGCGCTTTGGATGCGCCTGCAATTGGACACCGGTTGGACGGCGTCGTTTTCACCGCCCCGAGCAAACGCTGCCGCTGGCTCCAAACGGTACGTGGCTTGCTGGCGCAGCCTAGCCGGTCCTCCCCCTCCCTTTTGCCATGCCGCCTCCTCCCGCTATCGCCCCACTCAACATTGTCTGGACGCTGCTCGCCGCCTTCCTCGTGATGTTCATGCAGGCGGGTTTCGCGCTCGTCGCCACCGGACTGTGCCGGGCCAAGAGCGCGGCGCACACCATGAGCATGAACTTCATGATCTATGCGTTGGGCGTGCTCGGTTTCTGGTTTTGCGGCTTTGCTTTCGCCTTTGGGGGCAGCGGCGGAGCGGCGGCTCCCTTCGACGCTCGTCCCATCCTGGGCGGCACCCTCGCGCCATTGCAGGGTGAATGGGCGTTGCACCTGGGCGGACACGCCTGGGGCATCCTCGGGCATCGCGGCTTCCTCTTCTCGCCCCAGATCCTGGGCCCTGGCGCGGCCTGCTTCTTCGTTTTTCAAACCGTCTTCATGAGCATCGCGGCCACCATCCCCACGGGTGCCATGGCGGAGAGGTGGAACTTCAAGAATTTCATGCTTTATGGCTTTTGGGTCGGCATGATCGGCTATGCGGTTTTCGCGAATTGGGTCTGGGGCGGCGGCTGGCTCTCCCAGCTCGGCGCGTTCGCCGGCCTCGGACATGGGCACGTGGATTTCGCCGGCAGTTCCGTTGCCCACATGACGGGCGGCGTCATCGGCGCGGTCGGCGCTTCGGTGCTGGGCCCACGCCTGGGTAAGTTCAAGGCGGACGGCACAGCCTGCCCCATTCCAGGCCACAACCTGCCTTACGTCATCCTCGGCACGTTCATCCTGGCTTTCGGCTGGTTCGGCTTCAATCCCGGTTCGACCCTCGCCGGCACGGACGCCCATATTGCGAACGTCGCGCTGAACACGATGCTGGCCTCCGCGGCCGGCGCCTGCTCCGCCGCTTTGTGCATGTACTTTCGCTTCGGCAAGCCGGATTGCTCCGTGATGTGCAATGGCATGCTGGCGGGGTTGGTCGCCATCACGGCCTCGTGCGCCTTTGTCAGCTCGACGGGCGCGGTCGTCATCGGCGGCGTGGCGGGGGCGCTGGTCATCTCGGCGCTTTTTTTCGTCGAACGCGTCCTGCGGATCGATGACCCCGTGGGCGCCATCGCGGTGCATGGCGTCAACGGCTGCTGGGGCATTCTGGCTCTCGGGTTACTGGCGGACGGCAGTTACGGCCAGGGCTGGAACGGCGTGCATAAGCTTTGCCGGGACGGTCAGCTCATGACCGTGATCAACGACGGCACGGCGGCGGCGCACGCGCGGTTCGCGGCGGCGCTGGCGGGCGGCTGGATCGACCAGGGAGTCACCGGCGCGTTGGGGAAACTGACCGGCGCCGCCTACAACGATTGGAGCCAGCTCGGCGCACAGTTGATCGGTGGCGCGACCAATATTGTGGTAGTGGGGTTGTTGGCGTGGCTCTGGTTCCGCTGTTCCAATGCGCTTGCCCCGATGCGCAGCAAACGCCAGGATGAGATCGTCGGCTTGGACATCCCGGAAATCGGCGCGGAGGCGTACAGCGACTATCAATTGATCGACGCCAGTTCTCCGCGGATCGACCCGCCAAGCCCCCGGCGACGGCCCTGAGCGACGGATATACCTCCTAATATGACTTGGCTCATCTGGATCACGTTCGTGACGGCAGCGCTGCTGGAAGTCGGCGGCGACGCGACGGTTCGGCTCGGATTGCGTGGCCACAAACCGTTGTTGATCGTGCTGGGTTGCTTCCTGCTGGCAACGTACGGCATCCTGGTCAACACCGTGCGCTGGGACTTTTCCAAACTGCTCGGTATTTACGTGGCCTGTTTTGCGATCACCAGCGTTTTTTGGGGGCGCTTCGTTTTCCGGGAGAATGTCTCGCCGGCCGTTTGGCTCGGGGTGGTGTTGATCGCCGCCGGAGGCCTGCTGATCCAGTTCGAGCCCAAATTCTGAAGCACGGCCGGGTTGGTTCACGCGAAGACCAGCAACTCGATATCCTCCGGCAAAAGATCGGAGACGTCGCGCACAATGTTGCCTCGCAAGAGGCTGACGACCGCGCTGCGATGCGGCGCGCCGAGAATCAGGCGGGAAGCTCCCACCGTGGCGGCGAGGTCGACGATCGTGCCGGCCGCGGAATCGCTGACGGCATAGCAGGGCAGCATGGTGGCCTTGCCTTCCGCGCGTTCCTTGGCGTACTGAAAAATGGCGCCGGCTTCTTCATCGTCCATCCACTTTCTGCGCCGGTCTTCTCCGGTGATCACGGACTGCTCGCGGACGAAGAGCAAGTAGAGCGGCCGGCGGATTTGTTCCGCCTCTTTCAAGGCGAAATCCAGGGTGCGGCCCAGGCCCCGCACGGCGCACAGCATCGGCTCGCCGGAGCTATCGGCGGAGAGGGTCGAAAACGAACCGGCGGAGGCGACGCGCGGCCCCTCATCCGCGCCGGCGCCGGGCGACGCGGCCAAGGCATCGCGCAGCTTCTTGCGAGCGGCGCGTTCCTTGGCAAGCTCGCGCATGACGAGCCCACAGGCCAGAATGGTTAGCGCAAAATAACGGGCGTTGGGCTTGTCGACCAACAACGATATTTCGATGCCGCCCATGACCAGGAAGGTGAAGAACATCAACCCGCGCTCCCAGTAGCCGAGCTCCATCTTTCGATCGGTCGACGTGGCCCCCAGGTTGGTGGCGATCGCGCCCACCACGCCCACCGCGTACAGATCGGCCAGGCCCGACATATCGCTGACGGCGAGCACCATGCCCACCGGAATGATGGTCGCCACCACGGCGCCGAGTAACGGCACGCCGAAGCGGTTGAGATTTTTGAAGATCGGCGGCATCTCGCCATCGCGGGACATCAAGAATTGGATGGTGATCAAGTCGCCGATGGCGGTATTGACCGCCGATAGCAGCAACAGCCCGAAGACGCCCGCCACCACCGTGCCGAACAGGCTGCCCCACCAAGGCCCGGCGGCGTGCCCGACGAAAATCTGGCCCATGTACTTGAGCATGTAATCACGCACGCCGTGGGCATTCGGGCCGTCGACGTCGAGCCCGGAAGAATCTCCCGGCACCGTATGCAGCAAGGGAAGCGCATGCATGCCGAGGCCCAGCAGCGCCGTGAAAAAGCAAACCTCGGCGGCGACCCACAGAATGGCCGGCGTGGAGGTCTTCGTGACGCTCGGTTTTTCCGGCGTGCTGCCGGGATCGAGCTTCATCACGCCCGTGGCGTTGGCAATCGCCTCCACCCCGGAAAGCGCCAGCACGATCGAGACGAAGCCGCTCCAGTTCTTGCCCAGGCTGCCCGTCAACGGGCGCACATTATGAAAAGCTTCGCCCAAGTGCGGCAAGGTGAACGCCCCCAGAATGAGCACGACCGCGAACGTGAGCACCGAGATCACCACCGCCAACCCGCCGGTATGCTTCGGCCCGAGCAGATTGAGCGCGCCAATGGCCGCAATCGCCGCGGCCGCGAAGATTTCCGGGTGCGGCGTACCCAGGTACTGGAAAGCGGAGAGCGCCGAGATGGCCGCCGTGACAATGTAATCGGCGATCAGCAAGAAAGCCCCGACGATAGAAATGACTTCCGAGCGATGGCGTACGCTGGCGTAGACCCCGCCGCCATCCGGGTAATGTTTGCAAATGACGATGTAGTTGAGCCCCACCAGACCCGTGAGCAGGCACATCGCCGCGATCAACCAGAAGGAACTATAGCCCGCCACTGCGAAAGCCAGCCCGATGACATACGCTTTGCTGGTCCCCCAATCGCCGTAAAGAATGGCGGCGGCGCGCGGCGCGTCCACGTTGCGCGGACGGCTCGTCTCATTGCTCAGAATCATTGGCCAGACACTCTGTCCGCCTCCCTGCGGGGGATGGCGACACCGGTCGTTCTTTGTCCGAGAAACCGCGACCTTGCTCCTCCCGCGGAGGAACAGGATCGCCGTTCTTGCTGTTCGCGCTGACGAGGTTAGCTGTCGGGCTCGAGCCAGGAAGTGCTCTGGGCGCCGCTGCGCCGTTCGCCCCGATCCCGGGTCCGCCGCACTAGCCGCGCACCTGGGAAGGAATGGGTCCCCCGTTGGCCCGGAGACGCCGGACCATTAAGCAGACAAAGAACTGGAGGAACTTCTCTGCTGAACCACCTTGGCTGGCAAGAACAAAGTCCGGCCTTTGGCGCCGGGCCAGGCGTAATTCTCTCGCCTGCGATCTCTCCCTGAAGTACCGACAAACGCGTGCGGCGCGCCTCCCGAAACTTGCACTCATGGAACCCGCTGACCGCAACGCCGACGCCGCCGACCGCAACTGGCGGCGGTTCGTCCTCTTCCGCGTGCTCTTCAATGCACGGTTCTATTATCCCGTGCTGGCGGTGCTCTTCCTGGATCTGGGACTGAGCGCCACGCAATACACGCTGCTCAACTTCGCCTGGGCACTCGCCATCGTCGCAGTGGACCTGCCCGCGGGCGTGCTCGCGGACCGGATTGGCCGCCGGCCGCTGGTGGTGGCGGCCGCCGCCTCGATGGTGGTGGAAATGATCCTGCTTTGCGTGGCGCCCCGCCACGGCGGCAGCACGCTTTTCCTCTGCTGCCTGGCGAACCGCCTGCTTTCCGGCACCGCCGAGGGCATGGCCAGCGGGGCGGACGAGGCCCTGGTGTTCGATTCCCTGGCCGAACGCGGCCGCGAGGCGGAATGGCCGCTGGTGCTGGATCAGGTCATGCGTTGGCAGGCGTTCGGGTTCGTTATCGCCATGCTGGTGGGCGGCGCCGTTTACGACCCGGTTTTCATGAGCCGGTTGAGCGGTCTGCATCTGACCCAGGGCACAACCTTGCGGTTCCCCCTTTACCTGAACCTGCTGTCGGCGATAGCGACCCTGATCGTGGCGCTCGGTTTGCGGGAGCCCGGGCCGAGGGAGGCCAGTGCGGCTCCGGTGGAGGGCGAGCACAGCTTGCGGGCGGTGCTCGCGCACTTGGTGGCGGCGGGCCGCTGGATCGCGCAGACGCCGCGCGCGCTATTTGTCATCCTGGCCGGGTTAACCCTGGACAGTGTGACGCGTTTGTTTATGACGTTCTCCAGCTCCTACTTCCGGCTCATCGAACTGCCGGCGGCGAGTTATGGATTGATTGGCGCGGGCCTGGGCGGTTTAGGGTTGGTGGTGTCGCCGGTCGCTCGCCGAATGGTGGCGCGCGGCGGCCTGGCGGGAAACTTTGGTTTGCTGGCGGCGGTGACCCTGGCGGGCCTGGCGGGGGTGGCCCTGCGTTGGATTGGCTGGGGCGTGATTTTCGTGGTGCCGCTGGGCATGGCGATGGCGGCGGTGACTTACCTAGTGTCGCACTACCTCAACGATGCGGTGGATTCGCACCGGCGGGCGACGGTGCTGTCCTTCAAAGGCGTTGCCTTCAACCTGGGCTACGGCGCGATCAGCCTGGCCTTCGCGGGAGCGCTGCGCGTTCTGCGTGGGGGTGGCCCGGAGCAGACTTTCGGGCGAACCCTGCCGTGGTTGCCAGTCTGGCTGGTCCTGACGCTCCTGCTCCTAACCGCCGCCTTCTGGCGGCGCCGGTCTGCGTTGGGGCAGGCTACGTCATAGTAAACAGAACAGCTACGGGCGCCGTTCCCGCCTGCACTCCGACGGCCCACGATTAAATGATTGCCTGGCGCATAATCCACACTTAGATGTATCTATATGCGTCTGTTCTGGGTTATTTTCGCGGCCTTCGCGCTTGGCTTCGGGACAATGCCCGTCTACCGGCGTGCCGACGCGATGTTCGCCCGGACTTCCCAGGCTCCGGCGCCGGACGATCTGGACGACGTGCAGCCTTTCCCGCTCGGCCATTATCAGGATCGGGTGGCGTTTTTCCGCCTGGTGCAGAACAGCCCGGCCCGGATCACAATCCTGGGAGATTCGCGGGTCGAGTTCTGCAATTGGGAAGAATTGCTCGGGCACCCCGATGAGACGGCGAATCGCGGCATCGCCGGCGATACGCTCCGGGGGCTGGCCGACCGCGTCGCGGCCAGCGTGCCCGCAGCCTCGCAGATTTGCGTGGTCCAAATCGGCGTCAATGACCTACGCCGGCACCTGAGGGTCGACACCGCCGAACGCCTCTTCCAACAAATCTTAGCGGAGCTGCACGACCGCAAGCAGAAGATCATCCTGACTTCCGTTCTCGCCACCGACGACGTCGCCTATCCATGGCTGAATGGACGCATCGCGGACTTAAACAGCCGCCTGCAGCGCCTGGCCGAACAGTGCCCGGACGTGACGTGGCTGGATTTGAATGCGCACCTGGCAGCCCGTGGCAACCTTTCGCCTACGTACACCACGGATGGTATTCACCTGAGTACGTCCGGTTACCTGGCATGGCGCGACTTGCTGACGCCGCTTTTGTAGCTACGGGCAGCACACCGCCCGGGGCAGCCGTTGCGAGCGAAGCCTCAGGATGGGCTTTTCGCGCGTTGCGACAGCTGGTCTTACGGAATCGGCACACAGGCTCGCCTTGGATCCTGTAGCTACCCGACGAACGTCGGGTTGGTTGCCGCGTGGACCCGCGGGATCATATGGACCCATCGAGGACGGTTTTCCCGGACGTAGTTGAACGATACGATCGACTCGAAGTTCGTACGCCTTAAATCCACCTATTGTCGTGTAATTGGTCGGGAGGCGCTCCCCGTCGAGTTCGACGTATGCAAAAGCACCGTAGTAACTAACTGAGTCGTTGTCTCGCTGTTGGGGTTGGGAGTCCAGGTAGCGTTTAATCTGGTGGATACTTTCTTCAGTGCCAATAATCTTCCAATCGTCGTACTTGCCGATAGGTTCAAACGTCAACTCGGGTCCGCCCAGTTCAGTGGAAAACTCCACGTAGCCTCTATATCTATGTTGGTCGGCGGTCTGGTAATTGCCCGTTACGCAAGCCGTAAGCAGGCAACTGAGAGCGACCAGCAAATTTGGACCGATGACTGCAACCCAGCGTTTCATAGTGAAGATTACCGGCCGCCATCAAAAGCAAATAGGCCACATGCTTTGGCGATGGCGGAGAACGAACACACTAGGGCCTACGAGCACCAATCCGCTGATCGCGCCAATTAGCAGTCCGCCAAACCCAGCGAAGCAGAAACCGCCCACCGAACCAAGCACAAAGCCGGTGAGCATGAAGACGGCTGCGTGCTCTGTGCTTGAGCTCCGACCGAGGATAGCCCTGCCGAGAAGATACGTTATGGCGACGAGCCAGGTTAGAAAGTAAAGGTAACGAGCAAAAAGACCGACCAGCGTCTCGACAGGCAGGGGCAGAACGACGTGCCGCCAATGAGCACCTGGGCCGCAAGCACGGGCCAAAAGCTGGGCAGGAGCGCGATGATCATGGCTCCCACCGCCAGCGCGACAACCCCTGCCGCAATCAACGCCCTTTTCGAGCGCAGGCGGTCGACCAGAGCCCCGGCCGGAGTCTGAGTGATGATGCCGGCGAGCCCGCCAACAGTGAGCGCCAACCCGACGCGCTCTTCGTTCCACTTGTAACCAGCCAGGTAAATGGCCAGGAACGGTCCCACGCCCGTCTGGACGTCGGCCAGAAAGAAATTGAGCCAGTCCAGGCCGCGTAGTGTGCGCTGCGAGGGAGGTGTTTTGGTCGAAATCAATCAGCAGGCTCAGCCGCGTGGTGTGTCCAAGCAAGGAGCAAAAGGGCAGAAGGTACCCTTGCTTGAGCGCACATGAGGCATGGGCCAGTGCCAAGTCGGCGATGTTTCTAAGCCGAAGCAAACGGTTTGTGGGCGAGTCGGCCTTCAGATTACCGTCCCTCGCTTTCAGGACAAGATAAGGATCGACGCGTCGAGATCGGCATCGAACTCCGAGATCAGGCCGAAACGAGAGCGCAGAAGATGAACAATATTGCCGGTGGGGCAGTTGCCCACACGCAAAAAGATCAACTTTGGTGGGGCACCGTGCATCAGACTGCGCTGGTGAAAGTCCCAGTCTTTAGAAACGACGACGAAGCCATTTTCCTCGGCGAAGGTCCAGATAGCTCCGTCGCTACTCCGCGTGAGTCCGCACTGCTTTACGTGAGCCGACTCAGGGTAAAGGTCTCCGATCCATCCAACGACTCTGTCCGAAAGATTCTCGTCCAGCAGCAGCTTCACAAAGGAGCAGCAAAGAGCTTGCGCTCACGGTCGGCCGCAAACGCCAGGCAAGCGCGGATGTCTTCCCGACTCAGTTCTGAAAAGTCGGTCAAAATCTCGGCCTCCGACATCCCGCCAGCAAGATACTCTAAAACGTCTTGCACCGTGATGCGCAGCCCACGAATACACGGTTTGCCGCTCCGTTTGCCGTCCTCAATCGTGATAATGCCGGTGTACTCCACACCTAAAGGGTACCCGCTGGAGTTGAGCCGTCAATTTCCGTGTGCCTGCCAACCGGGGGGTTGAGCACCAGACGTTAAAGAGACCAGGGCGAAATGGAACCATCTTTGACCTTGATCCGCCGGACCTGCCCGACTCCCAACGCTTTATCTTTGGGTGTTCATTCACCAGGGTAGAGTCTGTCATAGTTGGTGGCCATCGAGCCGCTGCCTTCCGCGGCGACGGAAAGGGCTACGAACCGGAATCCGGTGATCACGCCGCTTGATCCGATTGCGGGAGCAGATTGACTGTCGATGCTGACGTATTCAGTCTTGCCCGGTTGGATGTTTAGTTCGAAGGTTTTGTCGGGCGGTCCGGCCGGTTGATTTAACACTAAGAGCGTGATTTCAACTTTGCCGCTAAACGACTTGGCACCGCCATTCTTGATTTCAAAAAAATAGCGGAAACCTGGATTCGTACCGTAGAAAACGCCCGGAATAGCTCCGGCTTTAATTACAGTATTCTGGACATTGATTGGCCCGGAGACCGCCGGGCTTGCGCGACGTACCGGAATTTGCCCTCTAGTTGGAATTGCTGAAAACATCCCTGCGACCACAATGGGTACAATCACCATCGGGAACAGCCATCGGGTCTGGAAAGTACCAGAAGCAATGAAGGCGTTCGGCCATGGTGGTAAGGCGTTCACGGTTTTCAGAGTTTATGCAAAAGAATCGGAAGTATGCACTTGGCATACCCATGCGTTAAGGAGTAGGCGATGGTGACGGGCTGCTTTTTGCCTTCTGTTTCGCGGGCGGTGGCGATAGGGTTTTCATCCGCCTTTGTGCTCATGCAAGCGGTGTACCTTTTTCGGCTTGGGATCGGCTTTCTTGCCAGCAGACGGCTTCGTGTTCATGGCCGCGAAAAGGGCTTGCTCGGGACTAAGCGGAGCAAGGCTGATATTTCTAGCGGCTTGGTTCTTATCCCTCTTCATTATGATCGACTTGGTAATTTACCAGCTAGTGCGAACGGTATTTGCATCACTGCTTTGAGCGTTCGACAGGGCCGTTTCATGAAGACTGCCACTTCACCATAAAGTCCTCCTGACAAAACCTCGGGGCTTTTATGCTTGATGTCCTCCTCCGGGCCTAGCTTTGATGTCCAATTTCCGGTAACCATCTGCCTAGCGACATGCGTAAAGTTACCAGTGTTTACATTTTTATAAACGGCCACCTTCTCATATCCCACTTCAAGTTTGCCGTGTGCGCAGACGCCGTACTTCAGAAACTCAAATAGCTTAATGAACGATGAAAACCTGTAATTCTTAGGAACTTCCTTCGGCCAGAACATTCCGTTTTCATCCTTCGGCTCCCACCACATCTCGGTATCGGATTTAGCTGCCCATGCGATGCAATTATAGCGTATTTCCCTACTACTTGTGACTCGGTAATCCTTTCGACGGAGCCTAGGAAAGAACTGCGTTAGCCCTGGATCAAGAGTTCTCAATCAGATATATCCGTTGACTTCCCCCCATTGAATCCATGCCTTTACAGCGTCGTCGAAACGGGGCTCTGCTTCTGCGGGATTCACTCCAGTCAACAACCTTAGTGCTTCAAAGTAAAAGTCCGGTCGGTCCCGCAATTCTACAAGTAGCAAAGGGATAGTATTTGTGCCAAGTCTTGACAGCGCTTGGTATGACGGGTGATCCGCCCTCTCCTGCTGTAATGAGATTCCGCGGGTCTCGCGTTTCCATAATTCTACCAATCCTCTAAAAACAATGGCGCTTTCCTTTGCTCCAAAATCTCCAACTCTTTCGGATTTATGCGCTGAAGAAGTTAGGATATAGACTTTGGATTCAGAAAACCTTAGGCCGTGCGCATTGCCAGCTTCAAAATCGCCATCAGGAGTCGGACGCGAGAACCAGTCACTTTCGTCGTGACCAAAGAAGGAAATGGGAGTGATCGCATGCATAATCAACTTTCGTCAGTCAATCTTGTCAGATTGGCGGTTTCCAATAGCTTACCAAGCGTATTTGCCTTGGCTTCCGCTCGATCAATAACCTTTCTTAGTTTGGCAACGTCAAGTTCATCCATGGCAACGAAAAACGTCTGCGCCTCTCGGTTTTCATGGTAAGTGAGTTGTAACGTGTGAATAATAGTCGCGGCTATAGGAAGCTCCGATTCGTCGCTAAAAATGGGCCTTATGTCCGTTAGGATTCTAGCATTCGTAAATATCCGCTGGTGCTTCATCCTAACGGCATTCGCCTTGGCAGTTACCGCCAAACCTTTGTTGTTCAGTATGCGGATAAGTAGAGACTCCGCGGTCTGGCGATTATCGGCAGGTAAGACATCCTCATCTATCGAGGCGCATAACCTCTTGACAAACTCTTCGGTAGAAAGCTCCGTATTTGCGCGCGCTGGGTAGAGAGACATTAAAAATCCGAGAATGTCTCTCACCTCATCCTTTGGAGTCGAAGCCAAAGCTTCAGTCATTCTCTTCAAAAGCGTCTTCTGTAAGAGGGTTGGCTTTTCGCTCTCGAATGAGGAAAAAAGTGCCTCAAGTTCCGAAGTTTGAAGAGCGAAAAGCGCCTGGAAGCCGTCCCTGACGCGGTCTGGAAGGCGTATGTTAAGTTCCGCCATATTATCGAAAATCTATTTCTCGTGCGAGCAAAGTCACTTGTACGGCAGGCGCTTTCCGATGCTCATCCCCAAGGCGGCATCCGCACGCTCCCCGTCGTTTAGCTTCCTCCGGTTCCAGCGGAAAGCAAATTCTTCGGCGTAGCGGTGAAGATGCTCCCGGGAGACATGGTGGAAATTCCCGTAAACCCCACGTTTCAAGAGACTAAAGAAGCTTTCGGCGCTATTCGTTGTCACGTCACCGCGCGCATATTCCTTCGCGCCGTGGTTCACCGTGTGGTGGCCACCGGCGAAGTGCTTTCCGATCCCGTCATACGACAGATGTTCGTCCGTCATGATCCTCGCTTCGGTCGCCACTTCCTCTTTGATGGCCGCGTGCAACGTCTTGGCCGTCACGTCCGCAACAACCCGCGTGCGGACCCGTCCACCCTTCTCCACGAGCGCCACAACGGGCGTTTTGTTCCCCATGTAGTGCCGACCCTTGCCGCGCGACTTTCCGCCAACGTACGTCTCATCAACTGCCACGTCGCCTCGCAATTTCGGACCGAACGCGCCTTCCCTCATGGCCTCGCGGACCCGATGGGCGAGATGCCAAGCGCTCTTGTATTGGCCCAACCCAAGGTTGCGCTGAAGTTGCTTCGCCGAGATTCCCTTTTTCGAGGAGCACATCAAATGGAAGGCGATTGCCCATTCCCGAAGCTTGATGTGCGAGCCTTGGAAGATTGTTCCGATTGTTACGGTGAAAGGCTTGCGGCAGGCATTGCACTTGTACAGACCCTCACGCGTGCTTGTGCCCTTCATCTCATAGGACCGATCTGAAGCGCAATGCGGGCATACCCGGCCACTGGCCCAGCGGATACTTTCAAGGTATTTGCGCGCCCCGTTTTCGTCCAGTTTGCTAACTTCGCTCAGCGTCATACCCGAAAACTATCAGAAATCGTGGGTATGTCAAATGCATACTTCCGAAAAGAATGTACGGGCTGGAATCGTGATCAGCAGTATCCACTTTCGAAATGACGGTATCGTAAACGAGGGCGAACCAGGGTTGTTCTCCGGTGTAGCCTCCATATGAATTCTTGGCGTTGACGAAGAAGTAAATGACGTACCCTTGCCAGACAACGTTCCCACCGCGGAGGAGGCCATTATTGACGTACGCTCGTTGCGGTTCGCCGAAACGGTAACGCGCGCTCTCGGGGTCTTTTAGAACGGTCGCCATGTAAGCGGGAATCGTCTTCTGATAGTTCGTTGGGTATGGCCCAAAGGACGAACTTGCACTTGGTTGTTGGAAACCTGCACAACCGGTGAGCAGCAATCCCGCGAGCAGCGCTGTGAAGATGTGCTTCATGGGGGTGGGAATTTTCCGTCGTCGAAGTGATGGTTGGTACAGCCTAGCTTTTTTACTCAAGGCAGCCTTGTCGTTGCAAGCCGAGAACGTGGGGATCAGTCAAATTCCGGAAGTGTGGCCGCCAAGTGCGCGACTGGGACAAAGCAACTTGTGCAAGAACTCGAACGGGAACGAATCCCAAGAGAGTGCGCGATGCAGGGTTCGAACCTGCGACTTCTTGCGTGTGAAGCAAGCGCTCTACCACTGAGCTAATCGCGCGAGTCTTGGCGAACGGCAGTTTCCGGTCACCTTGAGCCGCTAAGGTGGGATCAGTTGGAAAAAAGCGCAAGAATTTCTGTTGGCGGATCGGTGGGCCGACATTCCAGGGAACGCGCGGCGCATTGACGCGGGGCAGACGGAGCGTAGGCTGTCCGACGAGCGCTGCCGAACGACTTCCTCCGATGCGAACTTTTCTGCTGTCCTGCTGCCTGGCGGGCCTTTTGCTCGCCGCCGGCGGCTGCGCCTTCATGAGCGATGAGGATCGCGATTTTTACGGCAAGGGGTGGGTCAATCCGCGGGAGCTGGATACGCCGACACAACATACCGTTCCCAACCCGGAAGCCCCGACTAGGCCGGCGGCGGCTCCTCTCGGGACGGGGCTGCCGCATGACTCCGATCAAGGCGACGGGTGGACGGCGCCGCCTTTGAACTGAGGCTCGGCTTGGACGGAAGAGCGCGTAGATGACCGGCTCGGATACCAAGTTCGCAACCGCCAGACGCCAGCGCGTTTGGCTTTGCAGGCGGACGTGCTTTGCTACATTCAGCACTCCATGACTCCGCATACCAAGCTGTTCATCCCCGGCCCGATCGAGGTTTCGCCTCATACTTTCGAGGCGTTTTGCCGCCCGATGATCGGCCATCGCTCCGGCGACTTCAAAGCGCTCTACCGCTCGATCCAGCCCCGGCTCCAGACGCTTTTCGGCACCACGCAGCCAGTATTCCTTTCGACGTCGTCCGCCTGGGGCGTCATGGAGGGTGCCATCCGCAATCTCGTGCAAAAGCGCGTGCTCTGCTGCATGAACGGCGCTTTCTCGGACAAGTGGCTCGACGTCAGCCGGCGTTGCGGCAAGGAAGCCGACGCCCTGCAGGTCGAATGGGGCCAGCCGATCCTCGCCGATCTGCTCGAGGCCAAGCTCGCCACCGGCGCTTACGACGCGGTCACGCTCATCCACAATGAGACTTCGACCGGCGTCATGAGCCCGCTGAAGGAGATCAGCGAGGTGTTGCGCCGGTACCCGGAGGTTGTGTCGATCATCGATAGCGTCTCGTCTTTTTCGGCGGTGCCGATCGCGATGGATGAACTTGGGCTGGACGTGCTGCTGACCGGGAGCCAAAAGGCGCTGGCGTTGCCGCCGGGCCTGGCGGTCTTCGCGGCTTCGGCCAAGGCGTTCGAGCGCGCGGCGGCGGCCAAGGATCGCGGCTATTACTTCGATTTCCTGGAGTTCAAGAAAAACCAGGCGGACGACATGACGCCGAGCACGCCCAGCATCGGGCACATCAATGCCTTGCAGTCGAAGCTCGATGAAATCTACGCGGAAGGCATCGTGGCCCGGCATGCCCGGCACGCGCAAACCAACGCGGTCGTCCATGCCTGGGTAGAGGCGCGCGGTTTCGAGTTCTTCGCGCCGGCGGGTTATCGCTCGAAAACGCTGACGTGCGTTGCAAACAGTCGCGACGTGGACGTGGCCGCCTGGATCAAGCGGCTCAAGGAGCGCCACCACTTCGTCATCGATGGCGGCTATGGCAAGCTGAAGGGAAAGACTTTCCGCATCTCGAACATGGGCGACGAGACCACGGCGACCATGAGCGAATTGCTGGCCGCGCTGGACGATACGCTGGAGGGTTGAGCCGACCTAGTCCTCGACCTCGACGATAAGCTGGACTTCGGCCAAGACGCCCTTGGGCAACGACGCCGCTCCGACCGCCGCGCGCGCGTGCCGGCCGATGTCGCCAAACACCGCCACGAGCAAATCCGACGCGCCGTTAATGACCAGCGGTACATCGGCGAATTCCGGCGCCACGTTCACGAAGCCGCTCAACGAGACGATCTGCCGCACCTTGTCGAGCGAGCCCACCGCAGCCTTGATCACCGCCAACTGATTGAGCGCGCAGACCTGAGCCGCCGCGTAACCCTCCTCCAGCGTCCTGTCGCCGCCCACTTTGCCGGTCAGCAAGGTGCCGTCCGCCTGGACTGCGATGGAGCCGGAAAGAAACAGGAGATTGCCCGCGCGCTTGTACGGCAGATAGTTACCGGCGGCAGCGGGCGCGGGCGGCAAGGTGTGGCCGAGGCTGGCGATCTTTTCTTCGAATTGGCTCATGGCGCGCAACTTCCAGCCGGAAGCCGGCAGCGACAACCGCAAAGTGCGCTCTCAGGCGCGAGCAGCGGGGATGCAACCTTAAAGGTCCGGCGGCTCCGGGGACTTTGCCTCGGGCGGTTTCTCACCCTGCGCGTTCAACTCGAATTCGCCCGCGTCGAAGCTCATCATGTCGTTGGCCCGCTCGATGGAAAACTCGTCCCAGGCGGCGCCGTCCGATTGAAAAAACGCCAGGCTCTTGTCCGACTTCCCCTTGGCCACGCGAGCCGCTTGCAAATCCGCCCGCTGACTGATCTGCCGCAGCCGCAGGCCATCGACGGTCGTCAGGTAGCTGCCCTTTGCGTCGTAATTGGCGGCCAGTCTGACTTTCTGGGCCTGGCCTGGACTCAAGGGATTGTCCACCAAAGTCACTTCCACTGGGTGCGCGGGGTTCTCCAGGCCAAGTGCGGGATCGGGCGGCCGGATATTGCGCTCGAAAAAGGTCTGCCAGGTGGAAACCTGCTGCCCGTTTTCTTCTTTTGTCTCCACCCAGGACAGCCCCCGCACGCGCTGCCACTGGCCGGTCTTTTCCAGCAGATACAGGCGATCTTCTTTCGTGGACGCACAAACCATCACCGGCACGGGCTGGCCGGGTTGGGGTGCCAACTGGCGCAAGACGGTGCCGTCCGGCGCCTTTTGGACGACTGCGCCCGCGTCTGTGATCGCCCAGACCGTGCCGCCCTGGCCCGGGCTGCTCTCATTGGGCGCGACCGCGTCGGGATCGGCGACATCCGGCGGATAGCGCCGCAGGAGCTTGCCGTCTCGGGAGAAGAGCAGCTTTTCCGTTCCACCGCCTGGCAGGTAAGCGAAAACTTCCAGGTTTTCGTCTGGGTTCGAAATGCCCAATCCGTGGTGTTCATTCGGGATATCGATGCCTTTGATGCCCTTGGGGCGAACGCTCTCATCTTCGCTCGTCCAATCGTTGCCGAGGATGTTGACGCCCGTCACCTGCAACGCTCCCACCGCGAAGCCGCGCGCGGCGTAATGGCCGGAGGGCGCCGGCTGGCCGCTGTCGTCCTTGCCGTCCCATTTCGTGATCAGGCCGTTCAAGCCAACGGTGAAGGCGGATTCCGGCGCGTATTCGTGCAAGCGCCGCACGAGTTTACCGCTTTTTGCCTCGTAGATGCCGAGGCTGAAGGTGGCGTTCTCCAGGGGCGGCGGCAGAAAGCTGATTTGCACCGCCCCGCGCCCCGGGACTGCCGCCGGCAGCGCCGTTTTCCCCTCTTGCGCTGGGCTCACCCGACAAAGAACGAGCAGCATCGCCAGCAGCAGGAGGCACACGGGACGGAAGCCGAGGCGTAAATGCATACGTTCAAGCATAGTAGCGCCAGTTGACTCGTGGGAACAGGTCGTCGCGCCATTCGCAGTTCTTCAGAAATTCGAGGTCGAGTGCACCGCTACGCCATTGTTCATAGAGCCGCGTGAACCGCAGGACGTGATCCCGCGTGCGCTTGGCGGCGTAGTGAGTGGCGGTGCCCGTTTTCATCAGGAACGCCCAATCGCTGGATTGAGCCAGGAGAAGCTCGCGCGCCATCTGTTTGAGGACGCGATCCGGCAGCTCCGGTTCCGCGGCCACCAAGGCCGGCGCGTGTTTGGCAAAGCCCTCCCCCTTGAGCTCCGCCTGTGCCGCCTCGACCATCCGCCGGGCCGCCATCTGGAGGTGCGGATAGATCCAGGAGTTACTTTCGTGCAACCAGACTTCCCAGTACCCGTTTTGTCCCCAACTGGAAGCCGAAGGCGCCACGATCTGCAGCGTCCCGTGGCCCTGCAAGTAAGTCCCGGGCGTGATCAACTCGAAAACGTCTTGATCGTAGACGGCCTTGCGCAGGAACAGGTCCAGGAACTCCGGCCCTTCGTACCACCAATGCCCGAAAAGCTCGGCATCGAAAGGCGCCACGACGATCGGGTCCACGTCCAGCACCTCGCGCAGCTTCTGAATTTGCTGGCGGCGTTCATCCAGGAAATGCCCCGCGTGCGCGTCCGCCGCCGCCATGGCCCAGACGCGATGGTACAGGTCTTTCTCCGAGGTTCGTCCGGTGATCCGATGATATTTCAGCCCGGTGAACTTGCGCGGGCCGCCGGGCCCGACGACCGGCTCGAGTGCCTCCAGCGGCAACTCGAACCCGATATCGCGATAGAAATCACGATAGGCCGGGTCGCCCGGGTACCCGTGCTGGGCGCTCCAGACCTGGCGGCTCGATTCGCGGTCGCGCGAAAACGCCGCCGGACCCGCCGGGGTAAAGCAGGGAGCGTAGATCGCCCGGCGCGGCCGCGGTTGCCCGTACATCAAGCCGTGCGCATCGAGGATGAACCAGCGGATATTCGCTTCCTGCAACACCTGGTCGATGCCCGCGATGTACGCACATTCCGGCAGCCAGATGCCTTGCGGATCGCGGCCGAAGCATTCCCGGTAATCGTCCCGGGCGATCAGCACCTGGGCGCGCACCGCCTGCGGGATGTTTTCCATCAGCGGCAGCAGGCCGTGCGTGGCCGCGCAGGTGATGATCTCCAGGTGACCGGAATCCTGAAAACCCCGGAAAGCGGCCACCAGATCGGACTGCCAGCGCTCCGCGTAATCGCGACGGCAGGAGCGCAGGTGTTCCAGGTAGTACCAGGCGGTCTCCTCCAGGCGGCCCTGGCCGCTCGTACGCCCGGTTTCGCGCTCCGCCAGCGCCAGGGCGCGGTCAACGTAGCGCAGGTAGCGTTCCCGCAGCAGCGGATTGCGCAGCATCGCGCAAAGCGGCGGGGTGAGCGTGAGTGTGAGAACGAATTTGACGCCGTCCTTAACGAGGCGGTCGAACACCGCCAGCAGAGGCAGATACGTTTCTGTAATTGCCTCAAAGAGCCAGTCTTCCTCCAGGAACTCCGGGTACTCCGGATGGTGCACGTACGGCAGGTGGGCGTGCAGGACGAGTGCGAGATAGCCGTGGCGGGTCATGTCTTCAAAGGCGGCGCGGCAACGGTGTGCTGGACAAGAGCAGCCTCCACCGCAAACCGCAAGTTTTCGTGGCCTCGCCCCCTTCCGCGCACCCCTTCCGGAGCCCATGGAGAAAAATGGCTGAAGCACGTTTTCACAAGGCGGCGTGGCCCTGCCTTGGCGATTCTGGTCTCCATGAAAGCCCTCGTCTTCCACAAGCCCGGCGATGTCCGCGTCGAAACCGTCGCCGACCCTAAAATCGAGGCCCCGCGCGACGCCATTGTCCGCGTGACGGCCACCGCGATTTGCGGCTCGGACCTGCATATTTACAACGGCTTTCTGCCGCAAAAGGAACCCATGGTGCTTGGGCACGAATTCATGGGTATCGTGGAAGAGACCGGCTCGGAAGTGACCAATCTCAAGAAGGGCGACCGGGTGGTGGTTCCCTTTCCGATTGCCTGTGGCTGCTGCTTCTTCTGTTCGCACGATCTACCTGGCCACTGCGAGAACTCCAATCCGGAGAAATACGGCCCGGAAGGCGGCATGCTGACCCAAAAAGGAGGCGCGCTTTTCGGTTACACGGATCTCTACGGCGGTTACCAGGGCGGCCAGGCGGAGTTCGTCCGTGTGCCCTATGCCGATTACGGCCCCCGCCTCGTGCCGGAGCAATACTCTGACGAGCAGGTGCTTTTCCTGACGGACATTTTCCCCACCGGGTACTCAGGCATCGACTGGGCCCAGGTTAAAGGCGGCGAGACGATCGCGGTGTTCGGCTGCGGTCCGGTCGGGCTGATGGCGATGAAGTCCGCCTGGCTGCGCGGGGCCAAGCGTGTTATCGGCGTGGATATTCAGGAGTACCGCTGCGAGACGGCCCGCCGGACGACCAAAGCCGAGATCATCAACGCGACGAAACTGGACCCGGTGCAGGCCATTCGCGACATGACCGACGGCCGCGGCGCCGATGTGTGCGTCGACGCGGTCGGCATGGAAGCCGATCGCACCCTGCTGGACAAGCTTTCCAACGTCGTGCACCTGCAAGCTGGCAGCATCAAGGCACTGGAAGCGTGCATCAGCGCGGTGCGCCGCGGCGGGATCGTGACCGTGCTCGGTGTTTACGGCATGCCGTACGACAATTACCCGCTCGGCCAGATCTTCGATAAGGGTATCGCCATCTACTCCGGGCAAGCGCCCGCGCACAAGCATTTGGATACACTTTTCGGTTACCTGGAGCGGGACGAGGTGCAGCTAAACGACATTATCAGCCATCGCCTGAAGCTTGCTGACGCGCCTCGCGGCTACGAGATTTTCTGCAAGAAGCAGGACGACTGCGTGAAGGTCGTCATGACGCCGTAGACCACCTCCTCGAAGAAACTAGGAGCTGTGCGTAAGGCCGATCAGTTCTGCAAACCCGAAGTCTCCGCGTGATTTCAATTATTTACGTGAGTTCAGCTGCAAAGCTTTTCTCCACGGCGGACTTGGTCCGACTGCTGGAAGTTTCGCGCGTTAACAATGCCCGCCGCGAAGTAACGGGTATGCTGCTGTACAAGGACGGCAATTTTATGCAGGTCATCGAAGGTGAAGAGGCGGTCGTGCGCGGGCTGTACAGCAAGCTGCAGTCAGATCCCCGCCACTTCGGCTTCTTGACGTTGCTAGAGGAAAAGATTACGCAGCGCCAATTCGCCGACTGGTCGATGGGGTTCAAAAATTTGAACGATCCGGCCGTGCTGGAAGTGGAAGGATACAGGAATTATCAGGACACCTCTTTTACGGATCAGTCCTTCTCCCAGCATCCTTCGCGGGCCAAGAAGCTGCTCGAGACTTTCCGGTCCAAAATGTGAGGCGGCGCCGGCTGCCGCCTTTAACCGGACGGAAATTGGCGGCGCACGGCGCTGATTTCCGCCTCAATCTCAATTTGCCGCTCCAGCAACTTCTGCAGTTTGAGTTGGAGACGATGCACTTCCATGGTCGCGCGGTTCACATGGCCGCGTAATTCGGTGTCTTGGGAGCGATTTTCCTTCAATTGATGCCTGAGCTCTTGGAGGCGGCGCCCGAGTTGATCGGCGGAGAAACCGGAGAAGTCATACCGCTGCTCCGGAGCGGCCGCCGGCGACACTTGGACTCGCTCATTCGAAGCTCGGGGTTGATAGCGCGGGATAATTAGTGGATGCCCACAATGCGAGCAGAGCACCTCAACGCCCTCGCCCTCCCGGTCCACGACGAGCTCACCGCCGCAGCGTTCACAGTTAAAGACGATGTCCTGCTCGGTGATGACCAGCGTAGCGGCGCTCGTGGCCACGGAATCCTCTTTCGCTTGCTCATCCGGGTCCGTGGTTGCCATAGCTTGAGGAACTAGAGCGGATTCTACCGGGTGCGGCGCTCCTCTGTAAACGCTAAACTGGTTTGGAGTTAAACGACCCGGCGGGACAGTGTCACGCAGCGACATTGTGCGTCACTCTGAGACATTGTGACGCTCTGTCTCCGCTACAATCCGAGTGCTTACCTATTCATAACTACATGTTTTGCAGTTAGTTACGTTGTCTATGCCTCGACTGGCGTAGTCCGTGCTTCCGTCTTCACCAAAGTTTTAACAAACGTTATGGCAAAAATTTTAGGTATTGATTTAGGCACGACCAACTCCTGCATGTCCGTGATGGAAAACGGGGAGCCGGTCGTTTTGGAAAATTCGGAAGGCGCGCGGACTACCCCTTCCATCGTTGCATTTACGAAGTCGGGCGAACGTCTCGTCGGCCAGGCCGCGAAACGTCAGGCTGTCACCAACCCCACGAACACCGTTTTCTCCATCAAACGCTTCATGGGCCGAAAGTTCGAGGAAGTGAAGGACGAGGAGCGGCGCGTGCCGTATGCGATCGTCCGCGCCGCGAACGGCGACGCGTCCGTGGAAGTGAACGTCGGCGGCGAGAAGAAGACTTATTCTCCGCCGGAGATTTCCGCCATGATCCTGGCCAAGCTCAAGGCGGACGCCGAATCGAAGCTCGGCGAGAAGATTACTCAGGCCGTTATTACCGTTCCGGCTTACTTTAACGATTCCCAGCGCAACGCCACCAAGGACGCCGGCCGCATCGCCGGTTTGGAAGTGCTCCGCATCATCAATGAGCCTACCGCCGCGTCGCTTGCGTACGGCTTGGACAAAAAGAAGGACGAGAAAATCGCCGTGTACGATCTCGGCGGCGGCACCTTCGACATCTCCGTCCTGGAGATCGGTGACGGCGTTTTCGAGGTCAAAGCCACCAACGGCGACACGCATTTGGGCGGCGATGATTGGGATAACAAGATCATCGACTACATCATCAAGGAGTTTAAGAACGATACCGGCATCGACTTGACCAAACAGGTCGACGCCATCCAGCGCATCAAGGAAGAGGCGGAGAAGGCCAAGATCGCGCTCTCGTCCACGCAGGAGTACGAGATCAATCTGCCTTTCGTGACGGCGGATCAAACCGGTCCCAAGCACATCCAGAAGAAGCTGACTCGCGCCAAGCTGGAGCAACTGACGGACGACCTCTTTCAGCGCACGATCAAGCCGGTCAAGGACTGTCTGGCGGACGCCAAGCTTTCGGTCGACCAGATCAATGAGTTGGTGCTGGTCGGCGGCATGACCCGCATGCCGAAGGTGATCGAGACTGCCCGGCAGTTAGTCGGCAAGGAACCGCACAAAGGCGTTAACCCGGATGAGGTTGTTGCCATCGGCGCGGCCATTCAGGGCGGCGTGCTCAAGGGCGATGTCAAGGACGTGCTGCTGCTCGACGTTTCGCCGCTGACGCTCGCCATCGAAACGGCCGGCGGCGTGGCAACTCCGATGATCCCGCGCAATACGACGGTGCCGACGCGCAAGTCGCAGATCTTCTCGACCTACAGCGACAATCAGCCCGGCGTCGAGATCAAGGTTTTGCAAGGCGAGCGCCCGCTCTCCCGGGACAACAAGAATCTCGGCACGTTCCATCTCGACGGCATCCCGCCGGCGGCCCGGGGCACGCCGCAAATCGAAGTCACATTCGATATCGACGCGAACGGCATTCTCAATGTCTCGGCCAAAGACCTGGGCACGAACAAGGAGCAGAAAATCTCCATCACCGGTTCGAGTGGCCTGACCAAGGACGAGATCGAGCGTATGCGCAAGGAAGCCGAGTCGCACGCCGATGAGGACAATAAGGCCAAGGAAGCTATCGAGACACGCAATGCCGCCGATAACCTGGCTTACCAGTGCGAGAAGCAGCTCAAGGAATTGGGCGACAAGCTTCCGGCCGATAAGAAGGCACCGATCGAGGAAGCAATTGCGGCCGTGCGCAAGGCGCTCGAGGGCTCGGATACCGACGCCATCAAAACGGCGCAGGACGATCTGCAAACGCGCTTTCAGGAAGTCAGCGCCGATCTCTACCGCCAGGCCGCCGAAGCCGGCCAGCAAACCGCCGGTGCCGCCGGCGGACCGCAGTCCGCGGGTGGCGAAGAACGCCCGGCTGGTAACCCCGGCGGGGGCAACCGCGGCGACGGGGACGTTGTCGACGCCGAGTTCGAGATGGTTGACGAGGACAAGAAGCAGAAGTAACTGTCCCGCCCCACTATTCTCGGCCGGAACCACTTCCACCGTAACACTTTCCCGGCTCAAAACGCGTTGACTGGCCCCTCCCGGCCAGCCAGCGCGCAAGTGCCGGGTTTAATCACCAACAATCAGTAACCAACAGAAACAGAAGTCAGCTATGCCTAACATTAACATGCAACCTCTCGGCGACCGGGTGCTCGTGCATCCGCTCGATGAACAGGAAGTCAAAAAAGGCGGGATTATCATCCCGGACACCGCCAAGGAAAAGCCCACGGAGGGTGAAGTGATCGCGCTCGGCACCGGCAAGACCGATGACGAAGGCAAGAAGGTCCCGTTCACCGTCAAGAAGGGTGATCGCGTCCTGATCAGCAAGTACGGCGGCACCGAAGTGAAGATCGAAGGCGAGAGCTACCTCATCATGCGTGAGGACGATATTCTCGGCATCCTCGGTTAACCCTCACGGCGCGAACATTCGTCCAGCAATCTCAGTCACTAATTAAACAGCAACTATTATGGCAGCTAAACAACTACAATTCGATGAAACCGCCCGGCACGCCCTGCTGCGTGGGGTGGAAAAGCTCGCGCGCGCCGTCAAGGCGACGCTTGGGCCGGCGGGTCGCAACGTGATCCTCGACAAGAAATTCGGCAGCCCGACCATCACCAAGGACGGTGTGACCGTGGCCAAGGAGATCGAGCTCGAAGATCCTTACGAGAACATGGGCGCCCAGCTCGTGCGTGAAGTCGCCTCCAAGACGAGCGACATCGCCGGCGACGGCACCACGACGGCCACGGTGCTCGCGGAGAGCATCTACCGGGAAGGCCTCAAGAACGTGACGGCGGGTGCGAACCCGACCAGCCTGCAACGCGGCATCAACAAGGCCGTCGAGGCCGTGGTGGCCGAGTTGGCGCGTATCTCGAAGAAGGTCAATGACCGGACCGAGATCGCCCAGGTTGCGACCGTTTCCGCCAACTGGGATTCCAACATCGGCGAGATCATCGCCGACGCCATGGACAAGGTCGGCAAGGACGGCACCATCACGGTGGAAGAAGCCAAGTCGATCGAAACCACCCTCGATGTCGTCGAAGGCATGCAGTTCGACAAGGGCTATCTCTCGCCTTACTTCGTGACCAACGCCGAGAGCATGGAAACCGTGCTCGACAGCGCTTACCTGCTCATCCACGAGAAGAAAATCAGCAGTCTCAAGGACCTGTTGCCTCTGCTCGAAAAGGTGGCCAAGAGCGGCAAGCCGTTGTTGATCATCGCCGAAGACGTCGAAGGCGAAGCGCTGGCAACCTTGGTCGTCAACAAGCTGCGTGGTACCCTGCAAGTGGCGGCCGTCAAGGCGCCCGGCTTCGGTGATCGCCGCAAGGCTATGATGGAAGACATCGCGGTTCTGACCGGCGGCCGTTGCTTGACCGAAGATCTCGGCATCAAGCTCGAAAACGTCACGCTCGAGGACCTCGGCCGCGCCAAGCGCGTCAGCATCGACAAGGAAAACACCACCATTGTCGAAGGTGAAGGCACGCATCAGGCGATCCAGGGCCGGGTGGCCCAGCTCCGCCGCCAGATCGACGAGACGACGAGCGATTACGACCGCGAAAAGCTCCAGGAACGCCTGGCGAAGCTCGCGGGCGGCGTGGCCGTCATCAACGTCGGTGCGGCGACCGAAACCGAAATGAAGGAAAAGAAGGCTCGCGTCGAAGACGCGCTGCACGCGACCCGCGCAGCCGTCGAAGAGGGCGTGGTCCCCGGCGGCGGCGTGGCGTTGATTCGCGCGCAGTCGGCTCTGGACAAGCTCAACCTCGAAGGCGACGAGAAAATCGGCCTCGGCATCATCCGCCGGGCGATCGAAGCTCCTCTGCGCCAATTGGCGGACAACGCGGGCCTGGAAGGCGCGTTGATCGTCCAGGAGGTCAAGAAGCGGACCGGCAACGAAGGCTACAATGTGGCCACCGGCGAATACGTCGACCTGATCAAGGCCGGCGTGGTCGATCCGACCAAGGTGACCCGCAGTGCGTTGCAAAACGCGGCCTCCATCTCGGGCCTGCTCCTGACGACCGAAGCGGTCATCAGCGAGATCCCGGAGAAGGAAAAACCCGCGATGCCCGGCGGCCACGGTGGTGGCGGCGGCATGGGCGGGATGGGCGGCATGGACTACTAAGGGTCCCTTCCCGCACCCGCGGTTAACGTTCAAACGACAGCCGGATGGCGCGAGCCATCCGGCTGTTTTTGCGTTTTGGGAGAGGCCAAGTTTGTCGTCGACGTTTCCACCGGGGGTCTAATTTGCAGCGACGCAACGATGACGCTGACATCTTCACGAGCGACGGATATTATCCTCGCCATGAGCAAAGCGGAGATCCTGACGGAATTACCCAAGCTACGGCTGGAGGAGTTGGCGGAAGTGCAGGCAAAATTGGATGAATTGACGGCTGGAAAGTGGCTTGACGGTGGAGAGTTAACTGACGCCGACAAGGAGGCATTGGATGGTGCTCTGACCGATTACGAAAACGGTCCCGAGGCTGCCAAGCCCTGGGAGGAAGTCAAAGCTAACCTTGAGGCCCGGTTGCGTCAGTGAGGCGAGTCGTTATTGCTGCCAGGGCGGAAGAAGAACTCACCGCCGCCGCGATCTGGTACCATGAGCAGCGTCAGGGACTGGGAGAAGAGTTTCTGGTCGATGTTCAATCCGCCCTGGAGCGAGTTGCCGCAAGTCCCCGTCAGTTTACGTGCGTGCGCCGTCGACCAGAGGTGCGCCGCGCGCTGACTAGCCGTTTTCCGTACCGCATCTTCTTTGTCTTGCGACCCCGGATCATCGTGGTGTTTTCGATCTTGCACGTCGCGCGCCATGATCGTGAGTGGCAGAAGGAAATTCGCGGTGATCTCGACGCCTAAGACCGCGCAAAGAACTGGCAACCCGCCCTGACCCTGAGTAAAGTGCTAAACCCCTTCGTTTTCTCCCTCCCCAGGACCTATGGCCGTCACGACAGAAAAGGATCTTACCCCCAACTCGCGCAACCTGTGGCTGCGCGCCACCACCGCAATCGAGACGCGCAACTTCGCTTACGCGATTTCGCTGCTCCAGGCCATCCTCAAGGAGTCGCCTGCCTTCCTGGAAGGCCGCCGCTGGCTGCGCCGGGCTGAGCTGGCGGCCACCAAGGGGTCGAAGAGCTTCCTGAAGGGGCTTTCCGGCTCCTCCATCTCGGTCATGAAAGCGCAGGGCGGGATCAAGAAGGACCCCCTTGCCGTCATCATCGCGGCGGAAGAGATCCTCGAAAAGGAGCCGCACAGCATCGCCGCCAACGGTTTGCTGCGCGATGCCGCCAATGCCGCCCAACTCCCCGAAGTTGCCGGTTTCGCCCTGGAAACGATGCGGGATGCCAGTCCGAAGGATACGAAAATCCTGCATGAATTGGCGCGGCATTATACCGCCCGCGATCAGGCGGAGAAGGCCATCGAAATCTACAATCAGATCAGCGCGTTGAACCCGGCCGATATCGAAGCCGTCAAGGGCGGCAAGGACGCCGCCGCGCGCGCTTCCATGCGCACCGGAGGCTGGGATCAGCTCGGCAAGGAGGGCACCAGTTACCGGGACGTGCTCAAGAATCGCGACGAAGCCGTTTCACTCGAACAGCAGAGCCGCCTGATCAAGAGCGAGGACATGATCGATCAGCAACTGAGCGAGCAGTATGCGCTCTACACGGAGAATCCGCAGAGTCTCGATGTCGTGCGCCGCATCGCCAGCCTGAACGAACAGAAGGAAGATCTCGAGAGCGCCCTCCAGTATTACCGTTGGGCCGTGGAGCTGACCAAGGGCAGCGACCCCGGCTTTCAGCGCAAGGTCACCGATCTTTCCATGAAGTTGCTCGAGCAACGCATCGCAGGCCACGATGAGTGGCTGCAGCAACATGCCCCGGCGGATGTCTCGGGCCTGGACGCTGAAACGCAGGCGACGATCGCCCAGGTGCAGGAAGAACTCGCCACGTTCCGGCGGGAGCGCGCGGAGATGTTGATCGAAACGGTGCGCAAACGCGTCGAACGCAATCCGACGGACCTCAATTATCGCTACGAGTTGGGTGAGCAATTGGTCGCCGCCGGCAACTACACCGACGCGATCACCGAGCTGCAAAAATCATTGCAGAGCCCGAACCTGGGGGTCAAATCGATGAATCTGCTGGGCCAATGCTTCGAGGCCAAGAACATCCTGCCGCTGGCGATCAAGCAGTATGAAAACGCGCGCAGCAAGCTGGCGAACATGGACGTGCTGAAGAAGGAAGTTGTTTACCGCCTGGGATTGCTCTACGAGCGGACGGGCGAGAAGGACAAATACCTCGCCAGCATGACCGAGATCTACGAGGTGGATTCCGGCTATGCGGATGTCGCCGCGCGTGTGGAGCGCGGTTACACGCAATAGCGGCCGCGAAACGGCTCCGAAAAAAGCTGACAGACTCTAGTCCTCCAGCGCGGACGCCGGCAACTTCTGCGCTGGATGCGCCGCCCGCGTCCGGCCGCGGGACGGGTTCGCCGCGCCTTCCTTCTGCAAGCGTTTAAGCCGGCCAGCCAGACTGACCTTGGCGGCAGAATTCATCCGGTCGATGAACAGGACGCCCTGCAAGTGATCCACCTCGTGCTGCAAGGCGCGCGCCAGCATACCGGTGGCCTCGAAAATCAGTTCCGAGCCGTCCAGCTTCTGCGCCCGCACCTTGATCCGGTCGGCCCGGGGCACGTCGCCGTGGATGTCCGGAAAACTGAGGCAACCTTCACTGCCAGTGATGCGCTCGGCTTCAAGTTCAAGCTTCGGGTTGAGCAACACCAACGGCATCCAGTCTCCCAAATCCACCAACTCGCCGCCGACACTCATCGTGCTCGGCCGATCCTGCTGGACCTGGGCAACGTCGAGCACCGTCAACTGCAAGGGCAGCCCCACCTGCTGCGCCGCCAACCCCAAGCCATGGGCGCCGTACATCGTCTCGATCATGTCCTGCGCCAACTCGGCCAGGCTCTGGTCCTGAGGATCGGCCGCCTTGCCCTTGGCCCGCAGGACCGGGTCACCATACTTCACAATTTCCAAAACCATGACCGCTATTTCTTTTCTTTGGTAAACGCCGGCAAATTCGGCACGCCGGCGATCTTCAAGGCGTCCAGCACGGACATGATCTTGCCGAACGGCGCGGCTTCATCCGCTTTCATCGCCAGTTGACGGTTCTCGGTCTGGATTTTCTTCACGGCCTCGCCCAAGGCGTCCAGCTCGATCGGCTTGTCGTCCAAAAACACCTCGCCCTTGGGGTTGATCGCCAGAATAACCGGCTGCGTTTCGCTGGTCGCGGCCACGCCACTCTTGACCTCGGGCAGATCGATCACCACTTGCGGCTGCTGCGTCTTGAAAGTCGTCGTAAAGACGAAGAAGATCAGCACCATCGTCAAGATGTCGATCAACGACACGATGGTGATCACGGGCGAAGCCCGGCGGCGGGTGTAAAATTTCATAGCCGAAGCAGGGCGGGCGTCTCAGACCGGGTCGGTATCGTCGCCCGGCTGTGTGACCGGCGCCTGCGCCAGACGGCGTGTCTGCGGCACATATGACGCCGGCGTTAGGACGCTCAGCGGGTCTTCATGTTGAAATGGCTCCGTCTCACCGCCCCCCACCCCACCCGCTGCCGGGCGCGCCGGGCGGCGGTAATAGCACTTGGACAAAAGATCGGCCATCAGCGACTCCATCTCGACGGACATCGCCTCCACTTTCTTGGCGAAGTAGGTGTAAACGATGAGCGTCGGGATGGCGATGGCCAGGCCGAAAATCGTCGTATTCAACGCTTCCGCGATGCCTAAAGCCACGCCAGCCGTGTCTGCCGCAGCCTTGCCGGTGCCGAGGTTCGAGAACACGTTGACCAACCCGGAAATGGCGCCCAACAATCCCAGCAGGGGCGAGATGCCGACGATCAGCTCCAGGACGGCCAGGCCGCTTTCCACCCGCATAATTTCCCGGCGCGCCCGAGTCTGGACCGCTTCCGAGTTCTCGGCCCGGGAAACCCGCACATGGCTCAGCGCCACGCGCGTCAGGCAGGAAAGGGCGGCAGGATCATCGCCGACCAGCCGGGCGAGTTGCTCGGGATTGCCGCCGGGCTGAAAGCGCTCGATCTCGCTCTCGACCACCGCCGGGAGCACGGCCTCCCGGCGTAACGCAAACGCCCGCAGCAGCGCGATCGTCACGGAAACCAGCGAACAGATCGCCAGCGGGATCATGAACAACCCGCCCTTGCGGAAGAAGTTCGGGATGGTGACGAACGGAGAATCGGCAAGGATGTGCATGGCGGTCAGTCAGGGCAACCAGCCCCGGCGATGGGGCGGCAGAAGGTTGAATTTGGCAGACAAGGAAGCGCTGATTGGCCCATTTTGCTAGTACAAGCTGAAATCGAAATCCAGCGGCAGATCCGTGTCCTCTATGGTGGGAACCAATTCCGGCGGGATCGGCGGCACGGCGGCGTCCATGATCGCCTCCAGGGAAACAGCCGCGAGCGCTTCGTTCCCGCTGTTCGACACCACCCGTGGCGCGACGATTTTGCCCCGGCGATCCACGCTGAAGTGAATCTTGACGGTCCCGAACGAGGCCACATCCATGGCGTTGTTGATCCGGGCGAACCAGACCAGGCGAATGGCATCGGAAACCGCCTTGCTATAACGGCCGACCGGCGTCGCCGCAGCCGCCACGCTGGCCGCGCCGCGCGTCGACAGGTTGCCGCGAATGAGCGTTTTTTCCTCGTCGGACAAGGCGCGCCTCTGCGGCCGGTTGGCGGCCATTACAGGGGTTGGCCCGGGCGGCGCGGTGTCCGGATTGCGCACGAAGGGATCGAAGTCAGGCGGCTTCGGGGTCGGCGTGGGTTCGGCCAAGGCGAACTCATCGGGAGCCGCAGTCGGCAGTGGCGTGGGTACCGGCGTCTCCGCCGCCGCTGGCGTGGCCTGGGGCCGCGCCGCCGTGTTGGGTTGAGGCAGCGGCGGAGCTGTCTCGGGCACCGGCGTCGCGGCCGGGGCGGCGGGCGGCTGATCCGCGGAGGCGCTGGCCAGATACCGGTGCGTATCGAACATGAACGCGGGGATGGCCCGGCCGTTTTGCGCCGGGCCTGCTTCCGGACCGGACGGCGCCGCCTCACTGCGGGCAGCGGTGTTTTTGTCCGATTGATACTGGGCATCCGGCTGTGCCTCGGCCACCTCGGCCATGTCCTGGGTGTCGGCGTTCTTTTTCCGCGGCGCTGGCGGCGGCGTCACCGGAACAAGTGGCGGCGGTGTCTCGTCTCGATGTACGATTTGCAGCCGGATCGGCTCCGGGGGACGGGCAGCCTGGGGCGTCCCTTGCAGTGCAATCAGTATGGCCAGCACGAGCAGGATCAAGGCGTGGATCAGCACTGAGCCGCAGGCGGCCAGGATCACCTTTTTGTGCTTGGTCCACATCGCAGGGAAACGTATCGCAAGTTTTTCCCGACGCTCGCATTTCCCACGCGAAATTCGGGCGGCCTGTGCATAAGGCGATTCGCTGCGCCCTCGGGGCGACCGACCGCTAAATCACCCGCTCCAAAGCCCCATTCCCCATCGCGGCCACGGCCTCCAGCAAGTCCACGGATGCGCAATGGTCCACGTCCGCGCCCAGGCTGAGCGTCTGCAGACGCCGCCCATTGGCCGAGGCACGGAGCAGTTCGCCCGGGTCGCGGCAAGCGTGGGCGTGGAGCGCCAGCAGGGCGCAGCCGGCGTCGTCAGGCAGCGTTGCCGTCCGCAGCCGGGACAGCAAGGCACCGGCGCCGAAGCCGTCCTCCAGGGCGAAATCCGTTCCTGTCCCCGCGCAGACGAGCAACAACCGGCCGGCCGGATCCAAGGTGGCATCCAGGTGCGCCGCCAGGCTGCCGATGTTCAGGAGCGCTCCCGCGTAAACGGCGTCAGCCCCAGCGCAGGCGCGCAGGGCGACGGTGCCATTGGTGGTCGTCGAAATGATTTCGCGGCCCCGGACCGCCTCCGCCGTGTATTCGAGCGGCGAGTTGCCGAGGTCGAACCCTGCCAGGCGCACGCCGTGACGTTCGCCGCCGAGCAGGGCTCCCGGCAAGCCTTGCCGCAGCGCGAGTGCCTCCTCGACGGAGGTTACCGGATAGATGCGGCGCGCGCCGTTGGCCAGCGCCGTGACAAACGTCGAAGTGGCCCGCAGAACATCGAAAACCACGCAAACCGTGCCGCTCAAATCCCGCCCAGGCAGGAGCGCGATCTGCGCCGGGGCGAGGATGACTTCAATTTCCATCGTGGTTCAACGAGCCCGGCCGCCCGTGCGTGCATGATGAAACAAGTACTGCTGGGCGTAACCGCCGTAGGCGCCGAAGTACGTTTGGGAAAACGTCTGCAACCGCCGCGCGGTCACCTTGCGCTTGCCCTTGAAATAACGTTCCCGCAGGACGCGCTCGATCCAGACGTCGATGGGGAATGCATCCAGGCGTTCGTAGCCGAAAAGCAGGACGCAATTGGCCACCTTCGTCCCCACGCCTGCAAAACCGCACAGCGCCTTGGTGGCCGCCACCCGATCCAGCGCGCGAATCTGCTCCAGTTCCCCCGCCCCGCCCGCCGCGGCCAGCCGGCGGCCCGTCGCCAGCAGCGTGCGGGCGCGAAAGCCCAGTCCGCACGCCCGCAGGTCGGCTTCCTCCAGGGCCGCCAGCCGCTCGATCGTGGGGTAACCGAAGAGTTCCACTCCCGCTAGTGTGCCCAACTCCCGTCCGTACCGGCGCCGAAGCAGATGCGAAATCTGGGCGATATGCGCGACCTGCTTGAGCGACGACGTGATAAACGTGGCCAGACATTCCCAGAGCGGCTGCCGGATCACTCGCAAGCCCCGGCAGGTCGCCAAGGCTGCGCGCATGTGCTCGTCGGCGGGGAAGGTGGCGTAAACTTCCGGCAGCGGATGATCGAGCGCGAAATAATGGCGCACCAGATCGGCCGCGCCCGGCGTTACGCGCAACTCGGTACCGTGTTGCTCGACATAAACCGGCACCTCGCCGATGGCGCCAGCGTAGCCATTCTCCGCCCGGCGCCAATGAAAGACCTGCCCCGAAGCCAAAGTGAGCGCGAGGTCGAAATCGGCCGCCGGCAGCGTTTGCAAAGCAGTCACGACTGGGAATGCGACCGCGACCTCAACGGATAAAGTAACTCAGATTTTCCAGTTCAATCGCCAGGTCGACATTGTTGACGACGACGTTTGCGGGCACCTGCAGAATGATCGGCGCGAAATTCAAGATCGCCTGAATGCCGGCGGCCACCAGGCCATTGACGACTTCCTGCGCCGCGGTGCCCGGCACCGCCACGATTGCCATCTTGATGCCCTGCTCTTGCACGAAATCCGCCAGTTGCGCGATTGGCCGCACCTCTACGGTGTGCGAACCCACCCGGCGGCGCCTCGGCTCCGCGTCGAAAGTCGCCACGATCTCAAAACCTTCCTTGGCGAACCCTTCGTTGTAGCCCAGCAAGGCCGTGCCGAGGTTGCCCGCGCCCGCCAGGATGACCGGTTGCAAGCGGGTCGTGCCCAGCACTTCGTCGAGCTTTTTGCTCAGTGCCGCGACATCGTAGCCGAGGCCCCGCGTGCCGAACTGGCCGAAGTACGTCAGGTCCTTGCGCAGTTGGGTTGGCTTGACGCCCGCCGCTTTGGCCAAGGCCGCCGAAGAAACCGTTGCGATCTGGTTCAACTCAAGCCGCTGCAAGCCGCGTTGATAGAGGGAAAGCCGGTAAACCGCCTTTCGGGGAATATCCACCTTCGTCATGAATACGTGAAAATACACGTAATCCTGCTTTATTCAACCGCACACCGCGCCTCCGGCTTTTGTCCAACGCGGCGTGCAGATCAAACTTCCGCCGGCCGTTCGCGCACCACTTCGCGCGGCGGTTTGTCATCTCTCATCCCGAGATACACGGGCTGGCGCAATCCTCCTTCAAAAGTCCACTCGGAAAACTTGACCTGGCAGATCAACTCCGGCTCCAGCCAGGTGCAGAGTCTCATCTTCGACGCCGTGATGCCCGCTCCCCAACGCCCGGCGCTCTTCTCTGGCAAGTTGACGAACGGACATTTGTCCCGCCGCAACGCCTGGAACTGCCCATGCAGCTTCTGCAACAGGGCGGCACTGAACCCGGTGCCCACCTTGGCCGCAAACACGAGTTCACCGGCCTCATAATAACCCACCAGCAAAGCCCCAAAATACTTGCGGCTCCCCTCCGGTTGCGAGTAACCGCCAATGACGAATTCCTGTTCGCTCACCAGGCGGAACTTCTGCCAGTTGGCACTGCGGCGGCCCGCCTCGTAGACGGAATCCCGACGTTTCGCCAGCAATCCTTCCAGGCCCACCCGGCGGACTTCCGCGACCAGCCGCGCCGGCTCTCCTTCCAGACTGGCGGAGAAACGGAGCATCCCGCCCGCGGACTGGCCGTCCAATAATTGGCCCAGCAGCGCCTTGCGCTCGGTCACCGGCAGCTTGCGCAAGTCCCGCCCTTCCAGTTGCAAGAGGTCAAACACGTAATAGCAAAGCCGCAATTCCGTGGAGGCGTCGCCGGAGTTTTGCAGCAACTGAAAGGACGGTCGCCCCTGGTCGTCGAGTGCCACCACCTCGCCGTCCAGCACCGCCCGCGTACAACTCAGGCCCGCCACCGCGGCGGCCACCGTGGGAAAGTTCAGTGGCTTTTTGCTCGCGCTCCACAACTCCACCTCGTCTCCTCCCTTCAGCGCCAGGGCCCGATAACCATCAAACTTGATCTCATACAGCCATTGCTCGGTATCCGGCGGCAACTCGGCCACCAGCAGCGGCTTCATCGGCGCGATGAATTCCGGCAATGCAACCGCCTGCCGCCGGACGCGCACGCCCGGGGTCGGCGGCGGCTTGGGCGCCTTGGACACACCGGCCGCGCTGGCCGCTGCCGCCAGCGGGCTCGGCTTGCCCTGCCAGACCGGCACGTCTGTAGCCGCGGCAATCTCTTCCATGGTGCGGTTCGTGACGGCGGACCGGTCAGCGTTCTTCTCGTCGAAGTCTTCCAGGTCCTCGCCGGTCTTGAGCAACAGCCACTCGTGCTTGCCCTGGTCTCCCCGGTCTTTCATCCGCACGAGCGTCCATTCGCCTCGCAGCTTTTTCCCATCGAGCCCCATGTGCAGCATGCCCGCCGCCCAGGCGGTGCGCGGCTCCCCACCCATCAGGAAGTAAGTGCCGAAATCCCAGACCATCACCGTCCCGCCACCGTAGTTCCCCGCCGGGATGATGCCTTCAAAAGAAGCGTAATCGAGGGGATGATCTTCGACCTCCACCGCCAACCGCCTTTCTCCCTTGCGGAGCGGCATCCCTTTCGGCACAGCCCAGGATTTGAGCGTTCCGCCGATCTCGAGACGAAAATCGTAATGCAGCCGCGTTGCGGCATGCTTCTGGATCACAAACGAGTCGTCGTTTAACTCCCGTGGATTGGCCGGGCCCGGCCGCGGCTCAGCCGTTTGCTTGAAATCGCGCTTGCGCTCGTACTCTGCCAGCGAGGATTTGGCGGCTTTTTTCACGACGGGAAACTTCTGCCGCTAAGCCGCTTTTTTCCGCGTCGCTTTGGCCGGCGGCTTGGGGTCGGCTTTGGCTTCCGCCTTGCCTTTCTTCGGCCCGGCGGCGCCCGCCGCCTGATCGAGGCTCTGCTGCAACACACTAACGAGATCGATGACGTTGGTAGCCGGCTTACCGCCCGTCTTGCCCGGTACCTTGGGCACGTCCTTGCCGCCCGCGGCGATCTTTTCATCTATTACCTTCATCATCGCGACGCGGTAATCATCCTCGTAGCGCTGCGGATCCCACGGCCGCGTGAGACTGGCAATCAGTGCCGTGGCCATCTGCATTTCCTTGGCGCCCGGATCGCCGCCCGCCGGTTTCTTCAACGCATCTGGCGTCACGATCTCGTCGGCGAAATGCATCAGTTCCAGCACGAGGAAGTCGCCGTTCGGTTTGACCGAGGCGAGGTGCTGCCGTGTGCGGATGACCACTTTGGCAATGCCCACCTTGCCGGACTTTTGCAGCGCTTCCTTGAGCAAGGCGTAGGCCTTATCGGCTCCCCGGCCAGCTTCCATATAATAGGGCTTCTGGAAATGCATCGGATTGACCTCCGCCAACTCGACAAAATCGACGATGTCGACCGATTGGGTGGCCTCGATGTCCACTCGCTTGAAGTCCTCTTCCTTCAAGACCACGAACTTGCCCTTTTCGTATTCGTAACCCTTGACGATCTCGTCCCAGCCCACCTCTTTGCCGTCCACCTGGGCGACCCGCCGGAAATTAATCGGGCTCAAATCCGATTTACGCAGGAGGGAAAAGTGCAGTTCTTCCGAGCGCGTCGCCGGATAAAGCGAGATCGGAATATTGACCAACCCGAAGCTGATCGATCCTTTCCAGATGGCGCGCATAGTCAGGACGGATTCGGCCCTCGGGACCTAGGCGGACGCCGGAAGCAGGGGCGCGGTGCCGAATCGCGCCACGGCATCGAGGGAACATTTTCGCGGGCGCTGGCAACTATCTTGCTATTCGTAGGGGGGCAATCCGGGCGAGCGCTGCAAGTCCGACGCTGGTCCGGATTATTGCTGAGTACAGCCATGAAGCGCTTTATCCTCTCGCCGCCGATCATCGCGTTCGTGCTGTTTACCGAGCGGTGGCTGCTATCGTTCGTCTTCCTTTTCTTAGGTTACGAATACGTCTCCACGATCCAACTCATGGAACTGGTCCGGCATTCCAAAGCTTTGATGCCGGCGGCAATGCTCGCCCGGGACGCGGGTTTCAGCGACGGCGTCCATTTTGAGGATTACGCCCGCTATACGCTCCTGGCGGGCTCCAATCTGGTCTCCGGCGTCCTCTTGCTCATTAGCAGCAAGCCGAAGTGGAATCCGACGCGGGCGCAGGAGGTGGTCGTGCCGCTCGCCGGGACGTTCTCGTACATGGTGTTCAATCAGTACATGCCTTTTCCGGCCTGGATGACCGCTCCGCAGGTGCCCCCGAGCTGGGTGCCGCTGCTGGCTGCCGTCGGTCTCGCTCTTTCGATCATCGGCGCGACCATCTCGCTGGCTTCCATTCTTTGGCTGGGTCGCTCGCTGGGTATTGTGGTCTCAGTGCGTGAGGTCGTGACGGGCGGTCCTTATCGCTTCGTGCGCCATCCGATCTACCTCGGGTATGCGGTTTTCTTTGCGGGTCTGCTGTTGACGGCGTGCACCTATCGGATGCTCATCCTGTCGGTGGGCACCATGCTCATCTTGATCTGGCGAGCGCGGTTGGAAGAGGAATTGCTCTGCGCGCACAGCCCCGCGTATTGCGAATGGCGCAAGGTCACCGGCTTCATCTGGCCGCGTTGGACTCGCGGACCGTCCGCCAAAATCATCCGTGCGCCGTCCAGCGGGGTGGAAGCCACGGCACCGGCCGGCTCGGGATTGTAAGAGCGCGTCCACGCGGCTGCTCCCACTTTAACCTTTCATCCAAGCGCTGGCTCAGGCACTGATAAGTGCAACCGCCATGCGCAGACTCCTTCTTTTTCTCCTCGCCTTCGCCTGGGGCTGTAGCGGGACCAGCCGCGCCCAGGACGGCGCCGGTTCTCCCGCCCCCACCGCCAGCCCCGCCGCGCTGGAAACGATCGTCTTCATCCGTCATGGTGAAAAGCCGGCGAACGACGAGGGCCAGCTCACTTGCCGCGGTTTGAACCGCGCCCTCGCCTTGCCGCGGGTGCTGCTGACGAAATTCGGCAAGGCGGACCGGATTTTCGCGCCGCTCACCACGACGCGTGACTACCACGGAACCTCTTATTCATACATCCGCCCGCTCATGACCATCGAGCCGACGGCTATCCTGCTGGGCCTGCCCGTCGACACGCGTTTTCCTTTCGATGGCATCGATCAGCTACAAGCCGAACTCACCGCGCCGGCCAATCGCAGCGCTTTGATCTTCGTCGCCTGGGAGCATAGCCAACTCGTCTTGCTTGTCCGGCATTTGCTGACGGCTCTTGGCGACACTGCCGACCAGGTGCCGGAATGGGACAAGAATGACTTCGATCACATCTTCGTGGTCAAGGTCCACACGGACGCATCCCAGCGAACGGCCTCCTTCACGGAGGATCACGAGATGCTCGATGACCTCAGCCCGGATTATCCCGCGCCGGCCGCCGCACATTGATTGACACCTGCGGCGCGCGAAGCGTACCCTGGACTCTATGGGCGACAAGTCACCGAAATCCAACCAGAAGCAACAAGCACAAAAACAGGCCAAAGCCGGCAGTGACAAGAGTAAGAAAGATCAAGCCGCCGCGGCCAAGCAGGTGGTAAAGGCCAAGAAGTAACCCGTAGGCGCCTGCCTCAGCTTCAGCCAGGGATCGGCCTCTGGCCGGGCCGGGTTTGGAGTTTCGTCCGCGTCTACCCCACGCCGTCTGAAACGGTTGCGGGTAGCTTTGATTCGTCGCTTTTCCCCCACGCGATAGCCTGCCTATTTCCGGCTGTCCTCTCGTCCCCTCAACCATCCCCCCCCCCGACATGCAATTAACCAACCGAGCCTTGCTAAGCCTGGCCTGCCAAGTGTCTTGGCTGCTCAGTGTGACAACCGCCCCCGCCGCCTCCATGAGCAGCACCACCCAACCCATGGGCAAATCACCGGCCGGCGAGCCGCTATACGTTTATACGTTGCGCAACGCGAACGGATGCGAGGCAAAGATCACCAACTACGGCGGCACCGTCATGTCCCTGACCATGCCGGACCGTCAGGGACACCTGGCGGACGTCGTGCTCGGGTTCGACGCACCGGCCGGATATTTTTCTCCGGCTTATTTGAAATCAAGTCCGTTCTTCGGCGCCTTGATCGGCCGTTATGGCAATCGCATTGCCAAAGGGCGCTTCAGCCTGGATGGCAAGGCCTACCAGCTCCCGATCAACAATGCACCGAACACGCTGCACGGCGGCCCCAAAGGCTTCGATAAGCGGATCTGGACCGTGCACGAGTTGGACACTGCCAATGGGCCGGCGCTGAAACTGACTTACGTCAGCCAGGCGGGTGAGGAAAACTTTCCGGGTAAATGCTCCGTCACGGCCGTGTACACCCTGACCGATCACAACGAACTGAAGCTCGAATTTGCCGCCACCACCGATCAGGACACGGTGATCAACCTGACGCACCACTCTTACTTCAATCTGCATGGCGGCGGCAGCGGCACCATCCTGGATCACGTTCTCACTTTGCCAGCCAGCCGTTTCCTGCCCATCGATAAGACATCCATTCCGCTGGGCAAACCGGCCGAGGTGAAAGGCACGCCGTTCGATTTCACCCAGCCTACCGCGATCGGCGCGCGCATCGGCGCCGATGACACCCAGCTCAAGAACGGCAAGGGCTATGACCATTGCTTTGTCCTGGACGGCTACCAACCCGGCGGCCGTTTGCACCTGGCGGCGCACGTGGCGGACCCGGGCAGCGGGCGCGTCCTGGACTTGCTGACGACTGAGCCGGCAGTCCAATTTTACACGGGTAATTTCCTGGATGGCACGCTGACCGGCAAAGGGGGCCGCGTTTACCACAAGCACGCCGCTTTCTGCCTCGAGCCGGAACACTATCCGGACTCGCCGAATCATCCGGATTACCCCTCGACCGTCCTGAAAGCGGGCGAAGCTTTTCATAGCGCGATGATTTACCGCTTCTCCGTGGAGAAGTAAGCCCGGATGGCTTGTGCGCTCGGCCTCGATTTCGGCACCAATTCCGTTCGCGCGCTCCTGGTTGACTGTGCGGACGGCCGGGAACTCGGCACGTGCTCGGTAGATTATCCCAGCGGCCAGCAGGGCGTCCTGCTGGACCCGCGCGACCCGCATCTCGCCCGCCAGCGCCCCGGCGATTACTTGTTCGGGTTGGAGCGCTCCGTCCGCGGCGCTTTGGCGCAGGCAGCCCGAGATCCGGGGTTCTCGCCTCGGGACGTCATCGGCGTCGGCGTCGATACCACCGGCTCCAGTCCGCTGCCGGTCGACGCCCACAACGTCCCGCTGGCGCTCGATCCGCGCTGGGAAAATCATCTGGCCGCCCAATGCTGGCTTTGGAAGGACCATACGAGCTACCGGGAAGCTGCCCGGATTACCGCCCTGGCCGCTGAGCACCGGCCGCAATACATCGCCAAGTGCGGCAATGTCTACTCGTCCGAATGGTGGTGGAGCAAAATCGCGCATTGCCTGGCGGTTGCGCCGGAGGTCTTCGACGCGGCCTTTAGCTGGGTCGAACTAAGCGACTATATTCCATCGGTTTTGGCCGGCGTGACCGATCCGCGGCATATCGTCCGCGGGATCTGCGCGGCGGGACATAAGGCGCTCTACGCCGAAGACTGGCGGGGCCTGCCGGACCTGGAGTTTCTGTCCCTGTTGCATCCGAAACTCGCCGCGCTGCGGGACCGCCTTTATGCCAAGGCTTACGATGCCACGACCGCCGCCGGCGTGCTGTGCCCGGAGTGGGCCGGGAAGCTCGGACTGACGCCGGGGATCGTCATTGCCATCGGCGAGTTCGACGTGCACTACGGGGCGATCGGCTGCGGGGTCGAGGAAGGCGTGCTCGTCAAGGCGATCGGCACGTCGACGTGCGATTGCCTGGTGGTTAGCGCCGCGGAGCAGGTGGCGGATATTCCCGGCATTTGCGGCATCGTCAAAGGCGCCATTCTGCCCGGTTACTACGGCATCGAAGCCGGCCAATCCGCCGTGGGCGACATTTTCAAGTGGTGGGTGGAAGTCGTCTGCGCGGGTGACAGTGCCAAGCACGCCGAGCTGACTCGCGAAGCGGCGGCGCAAAGACCCGGCCAACACGGTTTGCTGGCGTTGGACTGGAACAACGGCAACCGCACCATCCTGGTCGACCCGATGCTTACCGGCCTGCTGCTGGGTCAGACGCTCCACACGACGCGCGCGGATATTTATCGGGCGCTGATCGAGGCAACGGCGTTCGGCGCGCGCGCCATCATCGAGCGCCTGCGGGACTACGACGTACCGGTGAACCGGGTGGTTTGCTGCGGTGGCATCGCGGAGAAAAACCCGTTCCTCATGCAGGTTTACGCGGACGTCATCGGTTGCACGATGCAGATTGCCGGTTCGAGCCAGGCCTGCGCGCTCGGCGCCGCCGTGGCGGCCGCGGTACTTGCCGGGCCGGCTCTGGGGGGCTACATGGATTTTCCCTCTGCGCAGGCCGCCATGACCTCGCTTTCACCGGTCAGCTACGCGCCGATTCCTGCCAACCAGACTGTCTACGATGAAGTCTACCCGCTTTACCGCCAACTGCATGACGCCTTCGGCGGCGTCAACCGCCGCGCCGATCTTTCCGGCATCATGAAAGAACTCTTGCGCCTGCGTGCCGGGTCTTAGGGAATGTTAAACGAATTTGTGGCCGGTTTCAAAAGTTGGCAGGCAGCGAAGCTGCCGGTCGTTATCATAGGTAGGGATCGCTCTCCGAGCGACTCCGTGACTGTCTGGAGAAACCCCGCCATCAAATCATAGTCGTGCCGACCAGACAGCTTCGGAGTCGCTCGGAGAGCGATCCCTACCTATTTTGAAGCCGCTACGCGGCGGCTACACCACTACCTAATTTGCTCTAGTCGCCACTTTATATGTTCCAGCTCGCGTCCCCGGAAATCTGGTTTGTTACCGGCAGCCAACATCTGTATGGGGACGAAACGTTGCACCAGGTGGCGGCTGATTCGCGCCGGATCGTGGAGGAATTGGCTGAGGCCGGCCGCCTGCCGCTGCCGCTGCTCTTCCGGCCGGTGCTCAAGTCGCCCGAGGAAATCCGCCAGCTCTGCCTCGACGCCAACCACGAGCCAAATTGCGCCGGGCTGGTCTTGTGGATGCACACGTTCTCGCCCGCCAAAATGTGGATCGCCGGCTTGCGCGCGTTGCAAAAGCCCTTCCTGCATTTGCACACGCAGTTCAATCGCGATCTGCCTTGGGGCGAGATCGACATGGATTTCATGAACTTGCATCAGGCGGCGCATGGCGACCGGGAGGCCGGGTTCATCCACACGCGCTTGCGCCTGAACCGCAAGGTCGTTGTCGGCCACTGGTCGGATCACGAAGTACAGGACCGCCTCGCCGCCTGGATGCGCGCGGCTCGCGCCTGGCACGATTGGCAGGGGGCGAAATTCGCGCGCTTCGGCGACAACATGCGCTACGTCGCTGTGACCGAGGGCGACAAAGTCGCGGCCGAGGCGCGCTTCGGCTACGCGGTGAATGGCTATGGGTTGGGTCCGCTGGTCGAGCACGTCGATGCCGCTGGCAATTGCGCCGTGACGGAGCTTTGCGCCGAGTACGAGCAGTCCTATACCGTGGCACCGGACCTTCTGCCCGGCGGCGGGCGGCATGGCTCCCTGCGGGACGCGGCCCAAATTGAACTGGGCCTGCGCAGCTTCCTATCGGACGGCGAGTTCAAGGGCTTTACCACGACCTTTGAAGACCTGATCGGCCTCAAGCAACTTCCCGGCCTGGCCGTGCAGCGGCTGATGGCGGACGGCTACGGGTTTGGCGCGGAAGGCGATTGGAAGACTTGCGCGCTCTTGCGAGCCATGAAAGTCATCGCCGCCGATCTGCCGGGCGGTACGTCGTTCATGGAGGATTACACCTACCATTTGCATCCCGGTGGCCACCAGGTGTTGGGCGCGCACATGCTGGAAATCTGTCCCTCGATCGCCGCCGGCAAGCCCACGCTGGAAGTTCATCCGCTGGGAATCGGTGGAAAGCAAGATCCGGCGCGGCTCGTTTTCAACGCTCCGCCGGGGCCCGCGCTCAACGCGGCTATGATGGACTTGGGCAATCGCTTTCGCCTGCTCGTCAACGAAGTGGATGTTGTCACCCCGCCGCAGCCTTTGTCGAAGCTGCCCGTCGCGCGCGCGGTCTGGGAGTGCCGGCCGGACTTCAAGACGGCCTGCGCCGCGTGGATCTATGCCGGCGGCGCGCATCACACCGGTTTCAGCTTTGCCGTGACGACCGAGCACCTGGAGGATTTCGCGGCCATGGCCGGCGTGGAACTCGCCCTCATCGATGCCGCCACCAATCTCCGCCATTTCCGGCAGGACCTGCGCAACCAGGAAATCTACTACCATCTGGGTACCGGGTTGGGTAACCTGTAGCGGCAGGGCGGCAGGCACCAAAGGTTATGAGCGATTATTTGGCTCTCAAGACGGAGTGCCTGGAGGCTAATCTCCTGCTGCCGCAGCTAGAGTTGATCGACCTCACCTTCGGCAACGTCAGTGTCAGCGACCCGGAGAGCGGCGTTTTTGCGATCAAACCCAGCGGCGTGAGCTATACCTCGCTTCAGCTATCCGATATTGTGGTCGTCGCGCTGGCGAGCGGCAAAATCCTCGAAGGCAGCCTGCGTCCGTCTTCGGACACGCCGACGCACCGGCGGTTGTTGCAGGCCTTCGCCGGGGTACGCGCCGTGGTCCACACGCATTCGCGCCATGCGGTGGCGTTCGCGCAGGCTGGGCGGCCCATCCCGTGCCTCGGCACGACGCACGCCGACTATTTTCATGGCGAGATCCCGCTTACCCGCCATCTGACGCCGGCCGAAATCGAGTCCGGCTATGAATGGGCAACCGGCAATGTCATCGTGGAGCGATTTCAGGGTCTCGACCCCCATTTCCTGCCTGCGGTTCTGGTCCAGAGTCACGGTCCGTTCGTATGGGGATCGACCGGTGCCAAAGCGGTGGAAAACGCGCAGGCGCTGGAGATCGTGGCCGGCATGGCGCTGCAAACCTGGCAGCTCAACCCGGCCTGCCTGCCGCTCCCCGCGGCGTTGCTCGATAAGCATTTCCTGCGCAAGCACGGCGCCAGCGCGTACTACGGCCAGGCATAGCCTACATTTGCGAACGCAATAGCGCCGCGGCCGTATCCACAGCCTTCTGCCAGCGCGGCCTCGCCCGCCATTCGGCGTACGTCACCTCCCGCGAACGTTCCCTGTCCGCGGCGAACACCTGCATCTGCTCCGCGCCGAAATCCGCGTCCAGGACATTCAAATTCGCTTCGTCATTCAGCCGAAACGAACGGTTATCGAAATTTGCCGAGCCGACACTGACCCAGGCGCTGTCGATCACCAGCAACTTGCAATGCAGCATCGTCGGCTGGAACTCGAAAAAGCGCGCTCCGGCTTGCAACAACTCGCCCCAGCGCGCACGCGATGCGTCCCGCACGAATTGCTTATCGATGCGCGGCCCCGGCACCAAGATCTCCACCTCCACGCCGCGTCGCCGCGCCTCCACTAAGGTCCGCAAGGTGAGATCGTCCGGCACAAAATAGGCGTTCGCCAGGCAAATGCTCCGGCGCGCGGCGGCAATCGAAAAGAGGAACATCAACCGCGCGGAATCGCTGCCCTCGTGCGGAGCGCTTTTGAACATCTGGCAACGCTGCGTCCCCGCTGCCGCGAGAGCCGGGAAATACTCGTCCCCATGCAAGACGGTGGCGCGCATTTTCATCCAGTTATCGACAAACGCGCTCTGCATTTGCGCGACCACCGGCCCTTCGACCTGAAAATGGCTATCGCGCCAATGCCGCAGCGAATCGCCTCGCCCCAGCCAATTGTCCGCGATGCCGACCCCGCCAGTGAAGCCGATGCGGCCATCGACCACCAGGAGCTTGCGGTGCGTGCGGTTGTTGAAGCGGTCGATATCAGTGGGTTCGATCACGTTGTAGATCTCCACTTCCGCCCCGGCCGCCCGCATCTGCCGGACCAGTCCGCCCCGGATGCAGTTGCAGCCCAAGCCGTCGAGCAGCACGTGGACCTTGACTCCGGCCCGGGCTCGCGCGGACAAGAGATCGGAAAACTGCTGCGCAACTTTCCCTTCCCAATAGATAAAGCTTTCCAGAGTCACGCTCCGCTCCGCCCCGGCGATCGCCGCCAGCATGGCCGGGAAGATCTCGTCTCCATTCTGCAAAGCGTGCACCCGGTTCCCGGGCAGGATCGCCGGGCCGAGCAATTGTCCTAACGAGCGCTCGAACTGCGGATCGTGGATCCCGTAGTCCAGGTCGATTTCATGGCTGATCTTTTTTTCGTTCGGAATGAAATTGCGCGCGATCAACGTGCCGACAGCACCCGCCGCCGCGCCCAACCCAAGCAAGGTAAACGGGTGCAGCCGGCGAAGACGTGACGTGAGCATGCGCTACGAGCCGAACTTAACCCAACAACTCCGGGTAATACTGCCGGGCGATCGTTTCGCACTCCACCAGGATATCGCCGGGCGTATCCATTTCCAAAGCTCGTGCCGCCAGATCCTGGCACACCGACATCTCCAGCGATTGCACCGCGCGTTTCACCCGCGGGACCAACGCCGCGCCGGCGCTGAGTTCATCCACGCCCAGCCCCAGCAAAAGCGGCGTCAACGACACTTCGCTCGCCATTTCGCCGCAGACGCCGGCCCAGATCCCGGCGGCATGGGCCGCTTCGACCACCATCTTGATCAAGCGCAGGATCGCCGGATGCGTCGGCTCATACAGGTGCGCGATGCGCTCGTTCACCCGATCCACCGCAATCGAGTATTGGATCAAATCATTCGTGCCGATGCTGAAAAAATCCACTTCCCGCGCCAGATGCGTGGCGCAGAGCGCGGCGCTCGGCACCTCGATCATGATGCCGACGTGCATCTGTTCGTTGAAGTCCCGGCCTTCCGCGCGCAGCTCCGCTTTGCATTCGGCCAAGATCCGGTTCGCATGACGCACCTCCTCGATCCCGCTGATCAACGGATACATCATCTTGACGTTGCCGAGCGCGCTGGCCCGCAAGATGGCGCGCAACTGCACCTTGAAAACGTCTTCCCGCTCGAGGCAAAAACGGATGGCCCGCCAGCCGAGAAACGGGTTCATCTCCGTCGGCAAATTGAGGCTGCCGATGGCTTTGTCCCCGCCCAGGTCCAGCGTGCGGATGATGATCGAATTCGGCAGGATCTCGCTGGCGACTTTCCGGTAGTTTTCGTACTGCTGCTCCTCATCCGGCAAATCGTGCCGGTTCAGGTAGAAGAATTCCGTGCGATACAGGCCCACGCCTTCGGCGCCGCTGGCCTTGACCAGCGGGATGTCTTCCGGGAGCTCGATGTTTGCGGAGAGCACCAGATGATGGCCGTCGGCGGTGGTGGAAGCCGTTTCACGCAGGTTGATCAACCCCGCTTCCACCCGTTCCTTGCGCCGCTCCATTTCCTGGTACTCGCGCAGGGTCTGCTCGCCCGGGTCCAGCACGAGCAGGCCGTGGTAGCCGTCGAGCAGGACCTCGGCGCCGGTCTCGAGCTTCGTGCTGGCCTCATGCAAGCCGACGATGGCCGGGATATTCAACGACCGGGCCATGATCGCCGTATGCGACGTCCGGCTGCCGGCGTCGGTGGCGAAGCCCAGGACGAACTGGCGATTGAGCAGCGCCGTGTCCGAAGGCGTCAGATTGTGCGCCAGCAAAATGTGCGGGTAATCGATCTCCGATAGGCTCAGCCCGGAGTGACCCACCAGGTTGCGGATGACGCGGCTGGTGACGTCGTGCACGTCCAGCGCGCGTTCGCGCAGATAGGGATCGTCGATCTGCTCCAGCAAGCTCGCATAGCGGTTGGCCACTTGCTCGAAGACGCTCTCGATGTTGCGCCGGTCCTGCCGCAGCGTCCGCAGCGTTTCGTCGATCAACGTCCGGTCCTCGACCACCAGCAAATGCGCGTCAAAAATGCTGGCGTCCTTGGCGCCGATCGCCTCGGCGATGCGCACCTGCATTTCATGGATTTGCGTGCGCGTCTGCAAGAGCGCCACTTCGAAGCGGGCGATTTCGCGCGGGAGATCCTTCTCCTCAACGGCATAATCCGGCGTGGTTTGCGCGTCCGGCCGGACGATGAAGACCTTGCCACGCGCGAGCCCCGGCGAGACACCAAGCCCCTGAAAACGTATTTCCTGACGTGACGAACCGGCTTCGCCGCTCATCTTCGCGTTGGTACGGCCAAACGGGCGCTGCTGAGGTTATTCCTCGTCAAAGCGCGCCTGGACGAGGTGCTCCAGGTCCTCCAGCGCCTTTTCGGCGTCCGGACCTTCGGCGGTGACCCGCAACTTCGAGCCCTGGCCCGCCGCCAGCATCATCAGCCCCATGATGCTCTTGCCGTTGACCTGTTCCCCGTCTTTCTCGACCCAGATCTCGGACTTGTAACGGTTGGAAACCTTCACAAAACGCGCCGATGGCCGCGCATGCATCCCGAGGGCGTTCAAAATGACCAAATCCTTCGAGCACTTGTTCTCGGCTTCAGGATTATTGGTCGATTGGCGGCTCAAGAGACTCATAGCGTGTGCTTACGGTGCATTAATTTTAACAAGCGTTGATTAAATTCCAGCGAACCATGTTGGCCATGGTTTTTCAACTTTTGATCCAGGGCCGCTACTTCCACCAGCCGCGCCATGTCGCGGCCCGGGCGAACAGGCACCGTCACATGCGGGACCTCGATGTGCAAAATTTGATACGTCTCCCGTTCCAGCCCTATCCTATCTACTTCCTCCATGTCCTGCCAGTCTTTTAATGTCACCACCAGATCCAACCGTTTCTCGGTCCGGATGCTGCCGATGCCGAAGATGGCGGCGACGTTAATCACCCCCAGCCCCCGCACTTCCATGTGCGAACGCGTCAGGCTCGGCGCGGTCGCCATCAACTCCCGCCGCTCGATCGCGCGGATGCGTGTGACGTCGTCCGCCACCAAGCTGTAGCCGCGCTCGATCAACCCCAAAACGCACTCGCTTTTGCCGATGCCGCTGCACCCGCGGATCAGCGTGCCGATCCCCAGAATATCCACCATGCTGCCATGCTCGGTCTGCGACGGCGAGAAATCGAATTCCAGCGCGATGGTCGCGGCGTTGACGAACTTCATCGTCACCATCGGCGTCCGGAAGACGGCGATGCCGGCCCGCTCCGCCTCGGCCGAGAGTTCGGCGGGGATGACCGCATTGCGGGAGAAAACGACGCAGGGGATGCGCCTGGTACACAATTCGCGGAAGCGCGTGCGCATTTCCGCGTCCGGCAGGCTCTTGAGATAGGACATCTCCGCGCTGCCGATCACCTGAACGCGTTTGCAGGCGAAATACTGGAAAAACCCGGATAGCGCCAGGCCGGGCCGGTTGATGGTCGGCTCAAGGATCTTGCGATCGAAGCCCCGCTCCGGGCCGACCAGCCGCAATTGCAAATCTTCGGCGTGATCGCGATAAAACTGCCCCACCGTCAGCGTCGGCGTCTTGCCGTCGTGGTGGAGGGCCGGCGTGGTCGCGGGTTCGGTAATCGATTTCACGGCGGTTATTGGAGGACAGGCTCGATCAGGCCGAAATCGCCGTTCTTGCGGCGGTAAAGCACGTTGACCTTTTCGCTCTTGGCGTTCTGAAAGACCAGGAACTGCCGCGCGGACATCTCCATTTGCAGCACCGCCTCGTCGACGAACATCGGCTTGACCGCAAAACGTTCGGTCTGCACCACCTCGGGTTCGGGCGGCGGCTCCGTGTAGCCCCGGGCGGTGACCGGCGCCGGTTCCTCATCGAAGGCGGAGGAATCGAAAACCTGTTCGGTCAGGTAGCGAATCGATTCCTGCCGGCGCGGACGATGGCTGCGCAGCAAACGCGTCTTAAACTTGCGCATCTGCCGGGCGACCTTGTCGATCACCTGATCCAGCGAGCAGTAAAGGTCGGGCGTTTCCTCGCTTGCCTCGATGGTGATGTGATTGCAACACACCAGGACGATTTCCGCGCGGTGCCGGTACTTGTCGACCTCCAGAATGACGTGCGCCTCGATGATCCGCGGGTAATCCAGATGCAAACCCTCGATCTTCTTCTGCGCGTAATCCTTGAGGGTGGCCGTGACGGCGAGGTGACGCCCGGTCACCGTCACATGCGGGTTTGAGTTGGCGATTTGCATGGGGAAGAACGGCCTTTCTTACTTCAGTTAACCGGCACCGGAACCCGTTGAGAGCGGCGGTCCCTGACCACCCGTGGCGCTTTGCCTGACGATCACGCCACAACGGTCAGAGGCCGCCGCCGCGCTCCAGTCAAGACATCGCACCGGGTTCATTACATTGAAAAACGCTCTCCCAAGTACAACTGCCGGCTAACCGGGTCATTGATCAGGAAGTCCTTGGTCCCTTCCCGCACCACCTTGCCCTCGGAGAGAAGATACGCGCGATCCACGATCGTCAAAGTCTCGCGCACGTTGTGATCGGTAATGATGATCCCGAGGTTGGCGGTCTCGCGCAGCGAGAGAATAATCTGCTGCACCTCCGTCACCGCGATGGGATCGACGCCGCTGAACGGCTCGTCGAGCATCAGCAGGCTCGGATTGGTAATCAGCGAGCGCGCGATCGTCAGGCGCCGTTTTTCACCGCCGCTCAAGGTGAGCGCCAGATTCTTGCGCACGTGCGAGATGCCGAATTGCTCGAGCAACTCGTCGCACCGCGCCCGGCGCTGGGAACCTTTCAAGGGCAAAGTCTCCAGGATGGCGAGCAGGTTCTGCTCGACCGTCAGCTTGCGGAAAATCGATTCTTCCTGGGGCAGATAGCCCATGCCCAGCCGCGCGCGGCGGAACATCGGCAGCTTCGTCACGTCATGGCCGTCAAACTCGATCCGCCCTGCGTTCGGCGGCACCAACCCCACGATCATGTAGAAACTGGTGGTCTTGCCCGCCCCGTTCGGCCCCAGCAAACCGACGATCTCTCCCCGGCGGACGTTGATATCGACCTGATTGACGACGGTGCGCTTCTTGTAGATTTTGACCAGCCCATACGTCTGCATGATCGGCTTGGTCAAGGCGATCGCGGCCAGGTCGGGCCGGAAAGGTGCCGGAGCCGCACTGGGGGGCGGCGCTACTTCTTCGGACAAAAGCATATTGGCGGGAGCACTCATCATCAGGTTCAGCCGCGAACGGCGGGGCTCGGCCCGGGCGCCGGCGAACCCCCGCGCGGGTGCTGCCTGCCACCCTGCCCTTGACCCGGTTTGGCTGCCTGGCCCGGCTTTGCCGCGGTCCCCGGGCTGGGACTCGGCGACGCGCCACTGTTCGCGGACAAGTCGGCACCCTTGCGCTGCACGATGATCGTGCGGCTGGGTCCGACCGTCGTGAGGCTATTATCCTTGCGCAAGGTCATGACGGTATCCGGCGACATGGCCACATGGGTGTTTTCGTTTTGCTCCACGCTGGGCGTGCCTTTGAGGACCATGTCGCCCGTCTTGTTGTCGAAGTTGGCCCAATCGCCGCGCCCGACCGAGCGTTTGGCTTCCCCGCCCTGGGTGGCGGCGCGTTCCTGCACAATGATGACGTGGCCTTCCGCCACGGCGTGATCGATGCCGCCAGAATTGCCGGGGGTGGCCGCGGGCGTGGCTCCCGGGGTGGCTCCGGCTGCCAGGGGTGCAGGGGTATTGGCCGGAGCCGGAGTGGCCGCTGTGCTGGGCGTCTCTCCCGGGGACGACGACTTATTCAGAAAGACAGTCAGCTTGTCGCAGTGGAGCTGAAAACGCGGATCGGTCACCTTGACGTCCCCGGTGAACACGGCAATGCGGTCTTTCGACGCGAAGGTAGCGCCGTCCGTGGCCAAAATTTCAGTTTCGGTGATTGCCGGCGTTCCGGAAGCCACCTCCGCGTCGCTGCCCTTGTCGACCGGCGGGCTGGGTTCATTGTCCTCGCTGTTTCCGGGCAGAACGGCCATAGCCGGGGTCGCCGCCGGGTGCGTGGAGGCAGCAGCCACTTTGGCGGGAGTAGAGGCGGGCTGGGCAGCGGTGTGGCGCCGGGCTGGCGTGGGCTGCTGCGCGTGCGCGGAAAACGGAGCGAGCGGAACAAGAGCGCAGACGCCCAGGACCAGTGCAAAGGAACGGGGTGACGAAGAACGGATCATGGCGGAACGGGTGTGGCATCGGGCACGGCAGCCACTTGCTTGAGGTTATGCACGTGCATGGCGACGTGCCCCAGCAATTTGCCGGTGCGGTCGATGGTGTTGAACTCCATGCGTTCACCCGTCAGTTCGAAATCCGCCGTTTTCACGGTAACGGGGTCGTTGCTGGTGATGATGTGGGTTTTCAGGTCGAAGATGGAAGTCGGTAGCAGGATATGGAAATCTTCTTTGCCGTCGGGATGGTAAAGATCGATTTTCAACTCGTGCATCTGCACGTGCTCGTTGTCGATCCGGGTCATCTGCCCGGCGTTCATCTGCGAAAGCAACTGGCCCGCCAGCCCGAGTTCCGGGATCTTGGCGTTACTGGCATGCTCATGGACCGGCAGCGGAAAGGGGATTTCCTTCACCGCCCGGACCCGCGGGGTAGCGTTGGGATCTTTGGGTTTTTTGCCCAACTTGCCTGCTTTCGCGGGTTTGGCAGTTCCGGCCGGCGCTTGCACCGGGGTTTCAGCTCCCAGTGGGGGAGGAGTACCGAGGGTCGCCGCCGGTGTCGCTTCGACAGCCGGAGCAGGCGGTGTATTGGCGGGGTCTGGATCAGCCCCTCGGACGCTCCCGGCTTGCGCCAGCCCCAGCGCAAGGCATGCCGCCGCGCGGACGGAGAACTTAAGCGCGCGCGGCTTCATCAATTCTCCCCAATGTAGCGAGCAAAGCTTCAAGTTGTCCAAGCGGAATTTGGTTCGGCCCGTCCGAGAGCGCCTTCGAGGGGTCTTCATGCACCTCCAGGAACACCGCGTCGCAACCCGCCGCCACCGCCGCCCGCGCCAGCACCGGCGCCAGTTCACCGTCGCCCGAGGTATGATCGCCGCCCGCGCCGGGCCGTTGCACGGAATGGGTGGCGTCGAAGCAAACCAGAAACCCGGCCTGGCGCATCCAGTAGAGCGAACGCATGTCCGCCACGAGATTCTGGTAGCCGAAAGTCACGCCACGCTCGGTAAAAAAGAAGCGCTCGCAGCCCACGGCGCGCAGCTTGTCCGCGATCGGCCGGATGTCCCAAGGAGCGAGGAATTGGCCCTTCTTGACATTCACGATCCGGCCCGTGGCGCCGGCCGCTTCGATCAGGTCCGTCTGCCGGCAGAGGAAGGCCGGAATCTGCAAAATGTCGATGAACTCGGCCGCCAACTCCGCTTCCGCGGGCGAGTGCACATCCGTCGTCACCGCCACCTGCAACTCGCGCCCGACCGCCGCCAGCAATTGGCAGCCCTCCCGGGCGGGCAAGCCCCGAAAGGATTTGCCCGAGGTGCGGTTGGCTTTGTCATAGGAAGCCTTGAGCACGAACCGCACGCCCAGTTTCCCGCAGATTTCGCTGATGCGCAGGGCAGTCTCGCGCAAGAACGCCTCCGACTCGATAACGCACGGCCCCAGAATGAAAAGGAGCTGGTGGGCGGGCGCGAGGCCGGCCCCATATACCATTTGAGCGAGGCTGGCGTACCCCGCTGCCTGGCTAGTACCGGTCGAGGGGGTGATTTGCGTGCCTGCGTTCAATCCGGTTGGCCTTGGAAGGGTAAACTGGCCTAGCTGCCGTAGCTCTTGGTAAAGCGTTTTCTGCTCTCTTGTTGCTCCGCCGGGGACGGCGGCGCGGCCGGGGGCGGCGTGGCAACGGGATTGGCGGAGGCCGACGGGATGACGCCTTCCTCCCGCGCGGGATCTTCCGACAACGGCGGCGACGCAGGCGCCGGCGGCCGGGACGCGCCAAGCGGATTGCCCTTACCCTGGGAAACTTCGAAGAACGCCATCTGCAGGTTGCTCAAGGCGTTGCGCAAAACGGCCGTTTCCTCGGAGGTCAGGTTGCCGCGCGTCTTGACCTGGATCATCGCCAATTGATCGATGAACATGCGCGCGAGATCGAGGTTTACCTCCGGTTCTCCGCTTTGCGGGTTGGGGATCAAACCGAGAAAGAGCGAAGCGTTCTGCGCCTGCATCATCACGAACTCGATGAAGCGAGCCGCGCTTTCCCCGGTGGCGGTGGATTCTTGTAGTTCTGCCATATCGAAAATTAAGTAGGGACGGCTCTCCGACCTGTCCCATTTGTTTCTGCTTCGAGCTTACCAAGAAGGCGCGTTTCCAGACAATTTGGGACAGCTCGGAGAGCCGTCCCTACCTCATGTTACGGTTTCCGGCCGCACAATCACTGTAACCGGCGCCTGATCCCGGAAATAGCGGTTCGCCACTTCGCGCACTTCCTCCAAGGTGATTTTCTCGAGCCGCTCCGCCATCTCCTGGTGGTGCAGATAGCCCAGGCCGTAAAGTTCGTCGAGCGCAGCCGTGTAGGCCAGGCTGGAATTCCGCTGGTGGGCGATCGCCTGCTTGCCGAGCAGCTTTTTCTTCGCCCGCTTCAGTTCCTCGGCGCTCAGGCCATTGGCGGCCAATTGCGCGATCTCGTCCCCCAGCGCCGCGCGCACCTGGTCCACCTTCAACGGATCGGTCCCGACATAGAAACTGAACAGTCCCGGCGCGAGGCCCAGCATCTGCGTTGAGCCCACGAAGTACGCCAGCCCCAGCTCCTCGCGGATGCGGATGAAAAACCGCGAACCAAGATCGCTGCTGGCCTCGTCGATCAACTCCAAGGCGTACCGATCCTTGCTCTGGATCGTCGCGCCAGGATAGCCGACCATCAACACCGCCTGCTCCTTTTCCTCGAACTTCTCCACCGTCTGCGCCAGCACCGGCGCGGGGGCGGCCGGCAAAGCGGTTAACTGCATTTCGCCGGACCGCATGCCCCCGAGGAGGCTCTCGATGCGGGCGCGCACTTCCGCCGCGTCCACGTTGCCGAAAATTGCCACGACGCCGTTCCTGGCCACGAGGTACTCTTCCTGAAACGCGACCAGGGCCGCTCGGTCGAGCGACCTCACTCCTTCGACCGTACCCGAAGTACGCAACGAATAAGGATGCGCGCCGAAAAGAGCCGAGCGCAGGAGATTCCGCGCCACCGAGGTAACGTGCTCGTCCTCGGCTTTGATGCTGGCTACCTGCACCGCCTTCTCACGCTCTAAAACGGTTTCCGGCAAGGTGGCATGCAGGAGCATGTCGGCAAACATATCCAGGCCGAGCTCCAGGTCCGGCTGCATGACTTCAAAAGACAGGCTGAAGCTATTGTTGCCCGCATCGCTCGCGTAGCTGCCGCCGACCGCTTCGACCTCTTCGGCGATTTCCTCCGCCGTGCGCGAAGCCGTACCCTTGATCAAGGTGCGGGAAAAAAGTTTGGTCAAACCGTTGTTTGCTGGTGTCTCCGCCAGCAAGCCGCCGCGGAAAACCGCGTCCATGTAGACGAGCGGCAACCGGTCGTCTTCGCGGATGAGCAGACGCAAGCCGTTCGGCAGCACGAAGCGCTGAATTGCCCCGGCTTCCCGCGGCGCGACCACGTCGTCCGCCAAAGCGGCGGCCCCCAAGGGATCCAGGGTCGCCAGGGTGCATTTATGTTCGCACAAGTAGAATTCCGCCACGCGCGAGAGGTCCTCCGCGGTCACGGCCTGGATCGCCTGCAGGTAATCGCGCGAGAAATCCAGGTTGCCCGTCAGCAGCCAATTGGAGCCCAGGTCGCTCGCCTGGCCGCGCATCGTGACCAGGGCGTTCAACTGGTTATTGAGCAGGACGCGCTTGGCTTTGCTCAACTCCGCCTCGGACACGCCGTCGCGGCAAACTTCCTCGACGATCTGCATCGCGGCGGCTTCCGTGGCGAGCCGCTTATCGGGATCGGTCGTCGCTTCGATGCCGAAGATGCCAGCTTCCGCCGGCACGTACGAAAACGCCGAGATCGAATGCGCCAGCTTCAGCTTTTCGCGCACGATGCGGTAGAGACGCGAGCTTCGCCCCTCCCCCAGGACCGTCGCCAGGACGTCGAGCGCGGGAACGTCCGGGTGCGTGATGCAAGGGATATGCCAGCAGAACACCAACCGCGATAGTTCCGTCGGGAACTCCCGATGCACCTCGCGGCGTCCGAGCTGCGGCGGCTCCTGCGGCAGGAAAACCGGCGGCAGTGCCGCGCGCGGGTACTTCTCGAAAATGCTTTCAATCTGTTTTAGCACGTCCGCCGCCACGACATCACCCACCACGACGAAGGTGATGTTGTTCGGCACGTACCGGGCCTTGTAATAGGCCATGACCTGATCGCGCGTCAGTTGGTTGAAGATATCCAGGTGCCCGATCACCGGATGCCGGTACGGGTGCTCGCGGTAGGCAGTGGCAAACACCTGTTGGCTGTTGACCCGGTCCGGATCGTCCGCCAGCATGGCAAATTCCCGCCGGATGACCTCCTGCTCCTTCACGAACTCGTCCGGCGGCAGCGTCGAGTTCATGCAAGCATCGGCCAGCAGATCGATGGCCGTGGTGCAGCCGGCCTTCGGCACGTCGATCCAGTACACCGTCCGATCAAATGACGTGTAGGCGTTCACGTAGCCGCCCTCTTCCTGCACGCTTTGCGCGATCTGATTGGTCGTCCGCGTCTCGGTGCCCTTGAAGAGCATGTGCTCCAGCAGATGGGACATGCCCGCGCCCAAGTGTTCGCCCTCGTGGATGCTGCCGGTGCCCACCCAGGCTTGCACGCTGACCACGGGCGCGCTGCGATCCTCCTGCACGAGCAGGGTCAAGCCGTTGGGCAGAACGTGCTTGCGGGCGGACACCCGCGGGAACTGAATCGTGCCACTGGTCTGGAGAGTATCGGGGGTGCGGGAACGGGAGGAAATCATGAGGCGAGAGCCAAGTTGCGCCAACTCCGCCGTGAACGCAAACCAGGGGGCTTATTCCCGGGGTGGCCCGTCCAACGAAAATCGGCTCGCCTCCCGGCAGGAAAGCTGTTCAAGTCCGCCGCGGGAACAATCCGACGATGAGCGCCCTTCCCGATTCCAGCCAGTCCGGCCATGCCGGGCCGCCACGACGCCGCGCGGCTGTGACCTTCATCTTCATCACGGCCGTGCTCGACGTGCTGGCGCTGGGCATTGTCGTGCCGGTTTTGCCGAAGCTGGTCACCGATTTCCTGCACGGCAACACGGCACACACCGCGCAAATCTACGGTATCTACGGCACGGTCTGGGCACTGATGCAGTTTATCTTCGCGCCGGTGCTGGGATCGCTCTCGGACCGGTTCGGACGGCGTCCCGTCGTTCTGATCTCGAACTTCGGCCTCGGCCTGGACTACGTCCTGATGGCTTTGTCACCCAACCTGTGGTGGCTGCTGGTCGGGCGCATTATTTCCGGTATCACGGCGGCCACTTTCCCGGTGGCCGGCGCGTATATCGCCGATGTCTCGCCGCCGGAAAAGCGCGCCCAGGGCTTCGGGCTGCTGGGCGCGGCTTTCGGGATCGGATTCGTGTTGGGGCCGGCTTTGGGCGGGTGGCTGGGGGATCACAATCCGCGCCTCCCCTTCTGGGTCGCGGCGGGGTTCAGCCTGGCGAACGCGCTTTACGGCTTCTTCGTTCTGCCGGAATCCCTCCCGCCGGAACGGCGCGCGCCCTTCGCCTGGAAGCGGGCCAACCCTTTCGGCGCGTTCGTGCTGCTGCGTTCGCACCGGGAACTGCTCGGGCTTTCCGGCGTGATGTTCCTGCTTTACCTCGCGCACGAGGTGCTGCCGAACGTCTTCGTCCTCTATGCCATCTACCGGTATCAATGGAGCATGAGCACCTGCGGCCTCACGCTTGCCAGCGTCGGCGTCTGCTCCGCCGTGGTGCAAAGCACCCTGATTCGTCCCCTGGTCGCCTTCCTGGGGGACCGACGCGCGGTGCTGGCCGGCTTTGTTTTCGGGGTCACGGGCATGGCGACTTTCGGGCTGGCCAAAACCGGGGTGCTCTTTTGGGTGGGCGTGCCGGTGATGGCGCTCTGGGGGCTATCGGCTCCTACGCTGCAAAGCCTGATGTCCCGCCGGGTGGGGCCGAGCGAGCAAGGGCGTTTGCAAGGCGCCAACAGCAGCTTGCGCGGCGTGACGGGGATGATCGGGCCGGGGTTGTTTACGCTGACCTTCGCCGCGTTCATCACTGGCGGTAGCGCGGCGAAACACGGTTGGCAGGTACCGGGCGCGCCATTCCTGCTGGCGGCATTTTTGCTGGTGGCGGCCTTCCTGGCGGCGGCGGTGATCACCCGCGGCATGGGCAAGCAGGCGGGCTTGCCGGAAGTCGTCCCCGATGCCACCGATAACCCGGCGGCGGATGTGCTGAGCCACTAGTCAGGCAGCGCGGGTCGCGGAGGCGGCGCGCTCGCGGGCGTGGCCGATGTTCGGCAGGAAAGCCGTCAGGATGCCGATCAGCGGCAGGAACGAGCAGAGATAGTAGACGTGCCCGATGCTCGTTTTATCCGCCAGCCAACCGAGCGCGGCGGACCCGATGCCGGCCATGCCGAACGCGAAGCCGAAGAACAACCCGGCGATCATCCCGACGTTGCCCGGCACCAGCTCCTGGGCGTAAACCAGAATGGCGGAAAAGGCCGACGCCAGGATGACGCCTATGCAGACGCTCAGCGCCGCGGTCCAGAAGAGATCGACGTACGGCAGCGCGAGGGTGAATGGCGCCACCCCCAGAATCGAGACCCAGATGACGTATTTGCGCCCGAAGCGATCCCCCAGCGGTCCGCCGATCAGCGTGCCCGCCGCCACCGCGAAAAGAAACAGGAAAAGGTAATACTGCGACGCCTGCACGGAGACGTGGAATTTTCCGATCAGGTAGAACGTGTAGTAACTCGTCAGGCTAACCAGGTAGATGTACTTGGAGAAAACCAACAGCATGAGGATGGTCAGGGACACTCCGACCGTCCAGCGGGAGAGCGGTGCCTCGCCCGGCGTGGCCGATTGCGCCGGGTGCTTTTTGATCCGGAACAGGTTTTTGGCGTACCAATTCCCCACCGCCGCCAGGACGATGATGCCCAGCAATGCGACCAGCGTGAACCAGAGGATGTGGGCTTGCCCGCGCGGGATCACCACCCAGGCCGCGAGCAGCGGCCCAATGGAACTGCCCGCATTGCCGCCCACCTGGAAGACCGATTGCGCGAAGCCGGTCCGCCCGCCGGATGCCATGTGGGCCAGCCGCGAAGCCTCGGGGTGAAACACCGCCGAACCCATCCCGACGAGACCGGCGGAGACCAGCACCATCGGAAAGCTGGCGGCGCGCGAGAGCAGCACCAGGCCGAGCAAGGTGAACCCCATGCCGATGGCCAATGAGTAGGGCAGTGGCCGGCGGTCCGTGTAACGGCCGACCAGCGGTTGCAGAAGGGAAGCGGTGACCTGGAAGACAAACGTGATCAAGCCGACCTGGGCGAAATTGAGCCTGAGCGACGCCTTGATCAGCGGGTAAATTGCCGGGATCAGCGACTGGATCGTATCGTTGAGCAGGTGCGAAAAGCTGATGGCCACTAGGATGGCCAGGACGGTGTCGTTGACGGGAAGCGGGTTGGCTTTTTCCTGCTCTTCGAGCGTGCGCATGGGAGCGCTCACTGTCGCGCGGTTCGCCGGATGGGCAAGGTGGGCCGATGCAAGGTGAATCTCAGACGGCGAACTCATATAGCGCCGCCAGAACGCGGTGGCGTTTTCGAGGTCACGCGTGTTCGCCGGGCCAATCACGGAGAAGTCCACGGCTCGCGGCCTCGTCGGCTTCCTGCACGAGGAAGTCCAGCTTCCCCGCGGCAGCGTCGGACTCCATCTTCCGGTCCCACGCAGCGTCGAAATCAAGCAGCGGCCGGTATGGTTGTTCTCCGGCCTCGGAGTGTTCGTCATCTTCCCGCATTCTTTTACATCCTCGATTATCTATGCGATTTAGTTGGCATGACTGTTGCCGATCTGGTTAGCGCCGATCCCGACACGCTAGGCGGCACGACGGTTTTTCGTGGTACGCGGGTACCGATTCGCACCTTTTTTGAGTACTTGGAAAACAATTACTCACAGGACGAATTCCTTGAATGTTTTCCTTCCGTTTCCCGTGAGGCGGCCACCAGCTTGGTAGAGGCGTTGGGTCGGGCGCTGTTGTGAGCGTCTAGATTAGGCGGCTTTCTCCTTACCGGCTCTTCACACACCGGCACGCTCCAGAAGCGAGGCTAGCACCGTCTCCGCTTCGAAGTGCTCGCGTGCCAGCGCGAAGGCGGCTTCACTGTGCGCGGCGTAGTCTCCGTTGATCGCGGCCACCGCCGCCACGGCTTCCTCCATCGTCTCGAAGGCTAGCAAGCCTTTGTCCCCGCCGTACAACTGGCTGAAACCCGTCTGCTGCGTGATCACCGGCCGGCGGGCCGCGAGATAACAGGCACTGCGGTCGCTGAACCACCCGGTCCGCAACCGTACGTACTGATCCTTGGCCACCGTGAACTCGCCCCGGGACCGGCGGATGTAATCCACATATTGGCGATAATCGACGCTCATGGCGTCCGGCGACACAATCTGCCAGCCATGCTCGCGGAAGCGCGCTGCCAGCGCCTCGTCCTTCAAGGTGGTTGCCAGCTCGAAAGTTTCCCCGGCGCGTTGCGGCGCCGTGCAAAATCTTTCAAACTCCGGCAGTTTGCTCCAGACGTAGGTCTCGCCCCGCCAGGCGATATCCTTCTTTCCGCCCGTTGCAAGATTCGCGATGGAAGTAAACTTCGCCCTGGGTGCCGGCGCGCTGGCGCTGCACCAAAAATCCGTCACCACCGGCTGGCGCGTCGGCAGCCACTCCAGCCCGTGCAACGGTACCGGGAATTCCGCCGTGCCGATCAATTCGCCGAACGTAAACCGGGCGCGGTGCCGCCGCAGAAACTCCAGCGTGCCCGCGTCACCCTGATCGACCTTGATCTGTTCGACGGCCGGATCGCTCTCGATGTAAATCAGGTTCTCGCTCAGCAGCAAGTCGTCGGTCAACTCGTGCGAGCCGCAAATGTTCAACAGGGCGTCGGCGGTCCGATAGATCGCGTTGATCTGCGCCCGTTGCAGCCCGGCCGATTCCACCGGCGATTTATACCGCGGCGAAAATGCCCAACGGCCCTGGAAGCCGAATTCGTCCGCCAGGTGATCGATGATCTGGGCCGCGTAACTGTAGTCGTCGGTCGGGGTCTGCTGCACCGGGTCGTACGGATAACGCGAGGTATCCTCCAAATAGTAAACCTCGTGGCCCAGCCTTTGCAGGCCGACCAGATAATGAATGTGCTGCCAGATCACGCCGGCGATCGGGCAGTTGCCCATGAACCCCAGCACGGCGATGCGTTTAGGGCTCATGCAAAATCCAGCGCTCTTCCGGGCTCCCGGGACGACGGACCACCCGGAAAATCAACCCCGCGTCACTGGTTCGAGAGCTTAACCACCGCCCGACTCGGATTGCCCAGCGTGTAACCGGTCCCGCCACTTTCATCTCCCAACAACGTGAGAGTGACCGTTTCCGGCGACGACTCCAAGGTATCGCCCATCGGCTTCACGCCGATTTTCACGTTAATGACGTTCGGCTGGAACGTCACGGTCTCGACTTGCTTGGAGAACTTGGCGAGGTCGAGCGGCTTGTAATCCTGACCGCTAACGGCAGTGCCACCCTCGGCCACGTAGACCGTGAGCGCGGACGTCAGGTCGGAACCGCTGCGGGACAATTCGAACTGGCCGTTCTTCGGCAGGCCGTCAGGTCCGGCTTCCTTGGCCTTCGGCTTCGAGGCGATGATGGTCACCACCGGCGGGATCACGCGCGGCGGGATCACGGGATCGCCATAGAGCCGGATGAGGGGATTCGGGAAATCATTGTTGACCTTGCGGCTGACGGTTTCACCGATCAGGATCTTGTTATCGGCTTGGACCCCAATCGATTGCACGCTGTTGATGATCGCGCTGCCAGGGTCGAAGGAGGCGTCGACAGTGCCGTCCGCCAACAAACGGGCGAAGTACTCACGCGTAATACCATTGACGCTGAAAAAGTTGCCCCCGACATAGAGGCGGCCATCTGGCAGGAGTTTGAGCACGTACACCGCCGTGGGATCCGGCGATTGGGGTGGATTGGTGCTGACGCTCGCCGAAAAGCTCGTGTCCAGGGTGCCGTCCTGATTGAGGCGGGCCAGGTTCTGGACCGCCGTGCCATTCACGAGCCCGAAACCGCCGCCGATGATGATCTTGCCGTCCGGCTGGACTGCTAGCGTGGTGACCCGGGTATCGATGACAGGGTTAAAGCTCGCATCCAGCGTACCGTCATTATTTAACCGCGCGATCTTGGCGGTATTGGTCTTATTAACGCGATTGAACGTGCCGACGACCAGAATCTGGCCGTTGGGCAGCCCGGTGCCGGCGTCGATCTGGTCGGCTACGCTCAAGACGCTGTCATTGATGTCCAGCGAGGAAGAGAAGGTGTTGTCCAGTGAGCCGTCGACGTTCAACCGCACGACGTGGTGATGCTCGATCTTGTTGAAATGATCAAAATTACCCCCGACGTAAATGGACCCGTTCGCCTCCGGCACGATCGACGTGACATAGTCATTTGCCCCCGTTCCCGGATCGAAGGTCGTGTCTGTGGTGCCATCCGAGTTAAGACGTTCGATGTTGAGCGCGGGCGCGGTGCCAGGCAGGCCGTTCTTTTTTGGAGTCTTGCCGAAGAATCCGCCGACGAGGGTTTTATCCCGATCCGCGTCACTCGTGATCGTTTGTGGAACGGCGGTGTAGATAATGCGGCTGCCGCTGCCGAACGTCGCGGCCTCGAAACCGCTGTCGAGCGATCCATCCAGCAGAATGCGAGTCTCCAAGGTCTCATCGCCGCCCACGAAGATGCGCTCCGATTGATCGATGTCCTCCACCGCGAGCGCGTAGACCGTCGAGCCAAGGCCGATGTTCGCGATGGTAGGGTCCTGAGTGCCGGGGTTTTGTGCGGACAACACTCCAGGGAGAACACAAACGGCGGCCGCCAAGGCACTGCACGCCAGCAACTCACGGCCCCCGCGAGCGCGCCGGACCGGGCGGGCCCCGACCGGCAAAGGGAGAATGCGGGAGAATACAGAGGCGAAACTCATAGAGCACGCACCCTAGGTGTTCGGCTGCGCCGTGCAAACCTCAAAATGTAAGAAAGATGATCCTACGAATTGCCCCGAGCCAGCGACCCGGGAGCGCAGTTCCAGGTTGTCAAGACACCCATCCGCGCTTTGATTGCGGGGCCTTCCCGCCATGCAATCCCCGCCCAATCGCATTGATGAGACCTTCCAGCGACTGCGCGCGGCGGGCGAGAAAGGTTTCGTGGCTTATCTCGGCGCCGGTGATCCCGATCTGGCTCGAACGCTCGATCTGGCGCTCGCCCTGGAAGGCGCCGGGGTGGACATCCTCGAGCTCGGCGTTCCGTTCTCCGATCCCCTGGCCGACGGCGCCGTGAATCAGGCGGCCGCCTGCCGCGCCCTGGCCGCGGGCGCAACGGTCGCCGGCGTGCTCGATTGCGTGCGCGAACTCCGCACCCGCTCCAGCCTGCCCGTCGTGCTTTATACCTACCTCAACCCCGTTTACGCCTTCGGCTTCGACCGCTTCCTGGCGGCAGCCGCCGCAGCAGGCGTCGATGGCGTGCTCGTGCTCGATCTGCCGCCGGACGAAGCCGGGCGCAACGAAGAATTGCGCCGGCGTCCAGCTGCCTTGCGCATGATTCGCCTGATCGCGCCGACCACGCCGCCAGAACGCATCGCCCAAATTGCGGCCGCCGCCGAGGGTTTCGTCTACTTCGTCTCGCGCGAAGGCGTGACCGGCGAGCAGCAAACGGTCTCGGCATCCCTGGCGGACCAAGTGGCATTGATTCGCGCGGCCACTGCGTTGCCGGTGGCGGTCGGCTTTGGGATCTCGACCCCCGCGCAGGCGCGGGAGACGGCCCTCTCGGCGGACGCCGTGGTCGTGGGCAGCGCAATCGTTCGCCAGGTGGCGAATTTCGGCGGCGAGGCCGATCTGGTGGAACGTGTGGCGGCTTTCGTGCGGCCACTGGTGGCAGCCGTCAAAAAAGATTTTCGACAGGTGTCCTAGGATCGGGAAGATTCGCGCTCGACCTTTTCTCTCATGTACACGCTGCCTTTCACCAAGATGAACGGAGCGGGCAACGACTTCGTCGTGCTCGACAACCGGGCAGGCGAGTTACACTTGCCGGCCGAGGTGATTGTCCGGCTCTGCGCGCGGCACAGCGGGGTCGGCGCAGACGGCATTTTGCTCGCGGAGCTGCCGGCGGGCGAGCAGGCGGACTTGCGCATGCGCTACTACAACGCGGACGGTGGCGAAGCGGAGATGTGCGGCAATGGCGCTCGTTGCTTCGCGCGTTTTGGCGCGCGGCTCCTGGCAGGGGCAAGCGGCAACGGAGTCAACGGCGGCAGCCGGGCGCGCGAACAAATCTCGTTCGAGACGCAGGCCGGAATCATCCACGCGCAACTTTTGGGCGAATCGGTCAAGCTCGCCATGAGCCAGCCGACCGACGGCCGGGAAGTGGGCGAGCTGCACAGCGACACGATGCTGCTCAACATGTTTTTCTTGAACACCGGCGTCCCGCACGTGGTAGTCCCGGTCGAAGATTTGCGGCGCGTCAGCGTCGTGGGGTTCGGCCAGGCCATCCGCAACCACCCCAAATTCGCGCCCCGGGGCACGAACGCCAACTTTATCCAGGTGCTCGGCCCGACCGAAATCGCGCTGCGCACCTACGAGCGCGGGGTGGAAGGCGAGACGCTCGCCTGCGGCACGGGAGCGACCGCCAGCGCCCTCGTGCACGCGGAGATGACCTCTATTCTCGGCGAGGGCACGATCGCCGTGCGAGTTCATTCCGGCGACCACCTGCACATTGGTTTCCGCCGCACTGGGCCTTGGGAGTTCTCCGACGTGACGCTGAGCGGCCCGGCGGATTTTGTTTTCGAGGGGCAGATCAGGCTGTAGGGTCCTTGCATCGTGACCACCATCAAGACCTATCTGAACCTTTCGGAAGCCGAGTACGCGCATTCGCTGCTCGAGGCGATGGGAATCCGGGGCTTTCTGCATGGCGAAGAAGCTTTTCAGCTCGCCAATCCAGGCACGGACGGCGTCCGTCTCCAGGTCGAGGAAGGCGATGTGCAGAAGGCGCTGGGCATTCTGGATCACCACGAGGGGCTGACCCCCTTGCCGGATGACTTTGTGCCCCCGGTCACGGCCGAAGATGAAGAGCCGGTCGGAGAGGCCGCCGGCTGAGCCCGTCAATTTCTCCCCGCATGCGCTTTCAAGGCACCTACACCGCGCTGGTGACGCCGTTTCGGGACGGCCACCTTGACGAGGAGGCTTTCGCCGCCAACATCGAACGGCAGATCGCCGGTGGGGTCGACGGCATTGTGCCGGCCGGCACGACGGGTGAATCGCCGACACTGGATCACGAGGAGCATATCCGGGTGATCCGTCTGGCGGTCGAGGCCGCGCGCGGGCGCTGCCATGTCATAGCCGGCACCGGCTCGAATTCGACGGCGGAGGCCATCGCCCTGACGCGGCAGGCCGAGGAGACCGGCGCGGACGCCGCGCTGCTGGTCGCGCCTTATTACAACAAGCCTTCGCAGGAGGGTCTCTTCCGGCATTATCGCGCCATCGCGGGCGCCACGAAGTTGCCGCTCATTTTGTACAGTGTTCCAGGCCGTTGCGGGGTCGAAATCGGTGTGGAAACGACCCGCCGGCTGGCTGAAGCCTGCCCGACCATCGTCGCGATCAAGGAGGCGAGCGGCACCCCGGACCGCGTGAGCCAATTGCGCGCGGCCCTCCCGCCTGAGTTCACGATTCTAAGTGGCAGCGACGAGGTGAACCTGCCTTTCCTCTGCGCGGGTGCGAACGGCGTCATCAGCGTGGCCTCCAACCTGATCCCGGCCGAGATCGCGCGGCTGGTCAGCGCGTTTGCCATGGGCAAGACGAGCGTGGCGTACGGGTTGCACGCGGAGTTTTACCAGTTGTGCAAGGACCTGTTCATCGAACCAAACCCGGTGCCGATCAAGACGGCTATGCAGTTGGCCGGGCAGCTCCCGAGCGCCGAGGTGCGCCTGCCCCTCTGCGAAATGAGCGCCACCAACCTGGCGCAACTGCGCGCGACGCTGGAGCGCCTGCATCTGCTGCAGCTGTGACTGCGATGCACGCGGTTCCGCTTCGGGTGGCGCTTGGCGGCGCCGGCGGCCGCATGGGCTTGGCGATCGCCGCAATCGCCGCGCGCGAACCCGGCCGATTTCAGTTGGCTGGCGCTCTGCCCCGGGCAGCCGATGCCGCCGCGGCCGCTGCTGTGCTGGCAAACGCTGATGTTGTGATCGACTTCAGCAGCGCGTCCGCCACGGATTCGCTCCTGGCAGCGTGTGTCACGGCCGGCAAGCCCCTGGTCATTGGCACGACCGGCCACGATGCCGCCCAGCGCGCCGCCATTGCCGCCGCCGCGCGCAGCATCGGGGTGGTGTTCGCGGCGAATTTCAGCGTCGGCGTGAACGCTCTGTTTTGGCTGACACGCGAAGCCGCTCGCATCCTGGGTCCGGGCTTCGACCTGGAAGTCGTCGAGCTGCATCACCGGCTGAAAAAGGACGCGCCCAGCGGCACGGCTCGCCGCCTGGGAGAAATCCTCGCGGACGCGCGCGGTCTCGACTACCCGCAGGCTGCGACGCACGGGCGCGAGGGCCTGGTCGGGGCGCGCGGCGCCGGGGAAATCGGCCTGCATGCGATCCGCGGCGGCGATATCGTGGGCGAGCACACGGTGCTTTTCGTTGAAACGGGCGAGCGTCTCGAACTGACGCATCGCGCCACCAGCCGGGAGACGTTTGCCGCCGGCGCTCTGCGCGCGGGCGAGTGGCTGCTCCAACGGGAGCCTGGACTTTACGACATGGAAAACGTGCTCGAGTTGAAACCGTTGGCAGCCACGTAGCCGCGGCGGAGACAAAACTTAGGCGTCACCTGGTTACCTGCACGATCGCCTTGCGCAAATCCGTCAACGTGGCCGGCTTGCCCAGCATCATGTCGATGCCCGGGGTCAGATCCGTTTGGGTGGCCGAGCCGCCGAAACCTGTCAGCAGGATGATCGCCATCTTCGGACAAAGTTCCTTGGCCACCGGCGCCAATTCGTCGCCGCTCATCCCAGGCATCGCCTGATCGGTCACCAGCAGATCGTAACAATTGGTGCGGATCAGGCTTAGCGCCTCATTGCCATCCCCGGCGGCGTCGACCTCGTGTCCATCCGAACGCAGTTGTTCCTGGATGACCTCGCAGATGATCGGCTGATCATCGACTACCAGGATCCTCAAAATTCGGCCGCCGCAGGAGTCGCTGGCGACGTCGATCCCTTCGACCGCAACCTCCCCCTCGACGCTGGGCAGGCGGACACAGAAACAGGTGCCGCAGCCGAGTTCGCTCTCGACGTCGATCGTGCCGTGGTGCCGCTCGACGATGCCGTAAACCGCCGCGAGCCCCAGGCCCGTGCCCTTCTCGCCTTTGGTGGTGAAAAAAGGTTCGAGGCAGCGGCGGCGCGTCTCTTCGTTCATGCCCGTGCCGGAGTCCTGCACGCGCAGGGAAATCTCGTCCCCTTCCATCTCGGATGAGATCGTGATCGTCCCGCCGGAAGGCATGGCGTCGACGGCGTTGAAAACCAGGTTGGTCAGCATTTCGCGGACTTCGGCGGCATCGCCACTCATCGGGCGTAGCGCTTTGAGTTGAGTCTCAACGGAAATTTCCACGCCGCGGCTGCTCGCCTGGTCCTTCCACTTCGGGCGGGTCAACGTCACTGCCTGCTCAACGATCTGGTTGAGCTGGAGCGTGACGCGCGTTTCCGTTCCGTCGTCCGGCCGGTGAAACTCGCGCAGGCGGCGGACGACTTGCGCGGCGTCCGTTGCCGCCGTGGTGATGGCCCGGATGTAATCGCCCTGGGTCTTATCGGGCGTGCCCTTGGCCCCGGAAAGCATGAGATCGCTGTACCCGAGAATCAGCGTCAGTGAGTTGTTGAAATCGTGCGCGATACCGGCAGCCATGGTGCCGAAGGCGCTCAAACGCTCCTGCTTGAGCGCGGCATGTTGCGCCAGGCGCAGTTGATCGAGGGTGTCTTCCAACTGTGCGGTGCGCTCGTGCACCTGTTCTTCTAGCACGATGTTTTGGTTTTGCAGTTGGATATGGAGAAACCGGTGCTCGAGCAGATTGCGGATGCGCAGCAGCACCTCGGATTGATCCAGCGGCTTGGTCAGAAAATCCTTGGCGCCGGCGGCCAGCGCGCGGTGCTTGGTCTTGGCGGTGACATCGGCGGTCAAGACGAGCACTGGCGTCTGGTTCTCCCCGACGCAGAGCGCCTTGATCTGCTCCATGATTTCAAAACCATTCACATTCGGCATGTGCAGGTCCAGCAGCACGAGGTCGGGGCGAAATTCCAGGAATCGCGCCATGGCCTCGCGGGAGTCCGTCGTGCTCTGGATCTGGGTGGCGCCCATAAGCTCCAAAATCCGCTCGAGCAGACGAACATTGGCTTGTTCATCATCAACAATGAGAATCCGCGATTTTCCTATGACGGAACGCAACATCGGGGGAGGAGGAATATTCACGGAGAAAAGATGTAGCGGCTGAACGCAGCGCACCGGAAGTGGTACTTCGGTTTACGAAGCAAGGCGCGGACCAGAACACGCATTAATGTGGAGCCCGCCGTCTTCGACGGACGGAACCAGGCGGAATATCCCGCCTATTACGGCTGGCACTGGAGTTGTATACCGCGGGACGAGAGGCTAGATACCAGCCGTGCTCCCCCTGGCTACCGCCCTTTTCCTGGCTGTGCTGCCTGTTTCGGCCGCTCCGCCTGTTATCCACGTCGATGCGAACGGCGCGCCCAAAGTGACCGAACTACCGGCCTGGTGGAGTCGCCTGAATGCCGGCGCGCCGGGTTCTTTTCCCCCGCCCCGCCCATTTAAGGCGAGCTACGGTGTGAGTTGGGAGGGGCTGGATGCCGCGCGCTTTGATTCCCAATGCACCCTGCCTGAAAAAGGCGCTCAGATCAGTACGCTGGTCAAGGCACGTACCATCGGCATGGCGCGAACGCTCTGGAAATTCGATGCCAGCAACCTCTCACTGGTGGATCGGCAGACGCTCCGGCCCACCCACATCGAGCAAATCGAAGATCAAGGTCGCAAACACTCCGATGATCGCCTTGATTTCTCGCCCCAGGGCGTCACCCGCACCACGGCGGAAGGAGTGGCGGCCAACGGCGAAGCGCGTCCGCCCCGGACCCGGCGCATCAACTACCCGGGGCTTTTCGATATGGAGAGCGCGTTCCTCTATATGCGCAGCCTGCCACTGGCCGTGGGCGAGACGCGGACGATGGCCTTGATGACTTCCGGCAGTCCGTACCTCGTGACCGTCAAGGTGGTTGGACAGGGAAAGGTCCAGGTCAAGGCGGGCGAGTTCCCAGCCTTCGAATACGCGTTGTCCCTGGAGAAGATCGACAAGTACGGCGATCTCACCCCGCGCAAAGGCTTCAAGAGCGCGCACGCCTGGATCTCAGACGATGCCGATCGCCTGATTATCAAGGCCCAGGCCGACGTTTTCGTCGGGACGGTGACCGTAGAGCTGGAAAACGTGCAGTTCACCGACGACACCGCGCCGGCACATTGAACTGGCTGCCGGCTCTTGACGGCTACTGGACAATCCGTCCTTCGTAAACCCCGCCGGGTCCGGGGATGGGCCCTGGGCCGTAATACCGGTGCGGGCCGGGTTCACCACGCGGCAACAGGCGTAAGATGGCCAGCGTTTGCATATCCAGGCGTCCGGTGGCCCGCACATGGCTCACCTGTTGCAGATTGGAGAGCGCCTCGGACGTGCGCGGTCCAGGGACGCCGTCCGCCGCGCCGTCATAGAAACCGTCCCGCAATAAAGCGCCCTGCGCGCGGCGGAGGACATCCGCCTGCACCGGCGGCGGGGCAAACTCAAAGGGCGTCCCCGCGAACATGCCGGTCAGCGCCGGCGACGGCTCCACCGCGCCCGGCGGCACAGCGCCGTCCGGCGACTGGACGCGCAAATCGGGCCGGCGGTTGACGGGTCCTGTTGGGCGGGGTTGCGCGTCGTCCTGGGTGTCTGTCTCGGGGGCGGGGTGCGGCGCGACTCGCAAAATCGGCGCGGCGGAATCGTCGTTCCCTCCCGCGTTCCGATTCAAAGGAGGCGGGGTCGAATCGATGTATTGCCGGTCCTCATCGCTGCTGGCGGTAGGGTGGTTTTTGGCCGCGGTCGAGGTTTTGCTCACGGACGACTCGGTCCGCTCGATCGACTTGCGGGTCGCGTCGTCCAGTTGGCCGCTCACGGCGAGACCGTTGCGGATTTGGTAGCGGCGGATGGCCTGGGTGGTCTCATCGCCGGGGGAACCGTCGATCGTGCCGTAATAAAAGCCTTGGTCCCGCAGTTCCTGTTGCACATGCCGGAGGACGTCATCCGCCCGCACGGTATGGGCGCCGAGCCCGGTCAAGCACGCGGCGGCCGCGCAGGTAAACAGTTGATTGGTCCACTTGAGTCGCATGGAAGTAAGACGTGGCCGCTCCGGTCGTATTCAGGCGCGCGGCGGCGAGGATGCGCCAGCGGCCGGGGGTGCCGTTTGCAGGTAGCGCAAGATACCCCCGGCGATAGAGTTCGCAATTTTTTGCCGGTACGCCGGCTCCAATAACAATTGCGCCTCCTGCGGATGGCTGACGAATCCGCCCTCCACCAGGACCGCCGGGCCGCGCACCCGCCGTGTGACGAAGTAGCCCGCTTCCTTGATCCCGCGGTCGGTGGCGGCGGTGCCGGAAATCAACGCCCGTTGAATGCAACCCGCCAGCATCATCCCGGCCTGCACCGCCGCCACCGACGCCGGATTGGCCGCGGGCTTCGGTCCGCCGAAAAGAGCCCAGCGCAGATCGGCCGCGGGCGCAAGTTGCTTGGCGCCAGAGTAATAGGTCTCGATGCCGCTGGCCCGGCTAACGGCATGCCCCTCCCCGTTCGCATCGTTGAAATGAATGCTGACGAAAACCGCGCCCGGCAGCGCGTTCGCCAGCGCGACCCGGGCCTCGAGCGGTACGAAGTGATCATCCGCGCGCGTGAGCTTCACCTTCAGGCCGTGGGTTTCGAGGATTTGCGCTACGCGGCAGCCCACGTCCAGATTCAGGTCCTTTTCGACCACCCCCTGCGCCACGGCGCCGGAATCAGCGCCGCCATGGCCCGGATCGATGACTACTGCGATGTTTGTGTCGCCGTTCGCGGACTCCAGGCCTGCCAAAGGGACCCGCCAGGATCCGCCGCTGAGCAACGCCCACAAACAGCCGCCGAACAGGAGCAGCCCGGCCCACGGCAGCAGACGCCGCCAACGAAAACGCGACGCCCTGGCCACCTGCGACCCAGCCCCGGCCGGCCCCTGCGCGTCATCAGGCATCTGCGGCCAGCAACGGCTGGAGTTCCGCTTCAGTCAACGGCCGGTAAGTGATATTCGAAGTTGCCCGATGCTCCAGGACCGCGGCCTCTATGGTGGACGCTTTGAGTTGCTCGCGCGCGCAGTCCCGGAGCTTCTCCACCGCGGGGATATCTGTCCCCGCGTCCTTCTCCGGATCCATCGCGAGATAACCGGCGGCCCAGGTCTCCAGCGCCACCCGCAAGGCGTCCGCCAGACTGAGGTCCGGCTGGTGTTCACGCGCGAGGAAACGCTCCATCTGCTCGGCGGAGGGGCGCGTGCCGCTCAATGCCGCGTATTGCTGACGCGTCTTGGAAAAAGGCGTGCCGTTTGTCTGGATCGCGCCGTCATAGTCGATGCGCAAAAACGTGTTCAAGGCCGGCTCCGCCCCGAGTTCCACGAAAAGCATGCGGGCCAGGTAAGGCGCGCCGTACACCTGCTCGAAGGCGGCTTTCAAGGCCGGGCTGAGCGAGTAATTCGCCATCCGCCGCAGTGAAACGTCGCCGGCCGACCGCGTAAACCCTTCCGTGCTGGCCAGCTCGATCGCCGTCATTCGCAGCCGCTCGATATCGCCGGGGTGCCCGATCACGCCAAGCCCGATCCGATCGTAGATCTCGAAGATTTTTTGCCGCTCCCGGCCTAGCGTGAAAAGCAGGATGCCGTCCGCGTAGCTCAGGGCCGCGATCGGGCTGCCCGAGGCAATCTGGCTCTCGATGTATTCGCGGCGATTGGCAATCGCCTCGACGAAACGAAAGGGTTCTTCGAACATAGAAGTGGCCCTTGATTACCCTTGCGCGACCCCGCCGCCCACCTGCGCGCCGTCGAGCCGCCCGGCCTGGAACAGATGGCGCAGTTTGTCGTCGGTGATCGTCTCGATGCCGCTTGCGGAGATGACCTTCATGATCGGGAAGATGCGGCCGTTGCGATCCACCCCGCCGGTCGCCGTGTCGGCTTCCGCTGCGGTATCGAGCGCGCGCAAGGCCAGGCGCAGCGCCTCTTCGAGCCCGTATTCGCGCAGGGGCTTTTCACCCCACGTGTTCTCGTAGTAGAGGACGCCCCGCACCGCCGGCGAACCCGACCCCGTGGCGGAGTATTCAGCGACTTCAAAATTGGCCCCCATGACGTCGTAAAAATACAGTTTGCCCCCGGCGCGCGGACCGAACTCGTAGGTCGCAAAAATCGGCACCACCACCCCCACTCCCTGCATGACCAGGCCGAAATTGTCCCGCAACAGCTTCGAGAGCGCCCGGACCTTGCCGTCGACGCTCATTTCCTGCAGTTGCGTACGGCGGTAATACTGGAACGAATGCTCGAGGACGCGGGCCATTTCCCAGGCCGTGGCCGGCACCCCGGCGATGGCCATGACGGAGTGGCTATCGATTTCGAGGACCTTGTCAGCGCGGTCGTAGACCACGATGTTCCCCGCCGTCGCGCGCCGGTCACCGGCGATCAGCACGCCGTCGGCGAACTTGAAGCCAAGAATGGTCGTCGCCTGCGTCTGCGGCGGCGGTGTTTGCATCCCTGCCCCGCCAGGTCCGGCGACGGCAGCCCGGGCGCCGTACAAGCCGTGTGCTTGTAGGAGATCGGTAAAATTTCCGCCAAAGCCGTCAGGGTGCGTCCGTTCCGGCGGCACCGGAGCTGAGCCGGCAGCGAATGCGGGCTTCATTACTGTCCGGTGCGCTGGCGATAGCGCTTGGACTGGTTGGGATCAACCTTCTTCATGCGCTTGAGCAGATCGTTGGTATCCGGCTTGGAAACGTCTGGAGCTTTCGGACCATCGCCGCCCCCCTGCTTCGGCTCCCAAGGCGCCGGGCTCGTCGGTTTTTGAGTGCGATCGGGCATACGAATTTCAGTTTAATTTGATCCTCGGGAAACGCAAGGCCGTCTGCATTATAGCGGCGGTTTCCGTGCACCGCATCGAAGCCGGAATAATGTTGCCAGATGAACCCCGCCGACCTTACATACAGAGAGGCATCATCCGTAAAAAACTCCTCTCCCCGCCATGCCAATCTCCGCCACGTGGTATCTCCTGAAATCTGAAGACGGCACGATTTTCGGTCCGCTGCCGTTCGAGCAACTCAATGCCTGGGCCAGTTCGGCCCAAATATCACCGCTGGATAAGGTGTCCAGCGATCAGCATACCTGGATCAAGGCGCCCATGCTGGCCGAGTTGCACATGGACTGGCTCGTGGAGCTGACCACCGAGCAGCTTTACGGACCCACCACGCTCGGCGCCGTGCAGGAGTTCCTGAATTTGGGCGAAGTCAACGGCGAGACCTTGCTGATCAACGCGCGCGACGGGACCAGCACGCCGATCCGGGATGTGGAGGGCCTGACCATCCCCGAAGACGAGCCCGAGACCGCGGAGGCGGCCGGCGAACCCGTCCGTACCGGCATCCGAGCCAGCCTGCAGCAGCGCATCCGGCAACTGGAAAGTACCCTGATCGAGGAGCGCAAAGCCCTGGAATCCCTGGAGGAGCGCTACGGCAAGTTGGAAGCGAAGTACGTCGAGATCGTCAAACAGCGGCCCTAGCTTTGGCTCGGCCTGCTTACAGCCGCTGCAAAAATTTCTGGATCGGCTTTTCGTAGTCGAAGAAAGGGTCCGCCATCGGAAAATGGCTCTGGTTCTCGCACGAAACCGAGTCCCAGTTGATGATGTAGGATTGGCTGCTCGTCTGGAAGTGATGCACCGCCGCCGACCGGCCCCGCGCCCGGGTATTGGCCGGCGGATGCCGCAGCGCATGCGCGGAACGCACGCTGGCGTTGAACTCCCCGATGGCTTTGGCCGGCTGCAACGCGAAAAACAGGCCCTTCGCTGGATTGATGTTGTGGTACTCCAGGTCAAGGCTTTGCAGCCACGGGTCCTGCCAGGATAAACCTTCCGACTGCCGGAAAGTGTCCAGCAGCCACTTCTTTGAAATCCAGTCCACTCCGCCGATCAGCGCCTCCGGTTTGTTGCGGATCGCGTCGAGGGTGAAACCCCAGCGTTCGATCAGCCAGTCCGTTTCTTCGTCCGTGCCGGCGAGATGCTTTTGCGCCAGCGCCAGAAAGGCATACTGCACGTCGAGCGCATCGCAGGTCCGGCCGTTCTGCAGGCGGACCATCCAACGCAACGATTGATCGCGCGAAATCTCGCGCGTAGCCAGGACGGCATCGTGCAAAATCACGTCCAACGGCATTAACTCCTGCTCAAGCAATGTGAGCACGCAAGCCGTGGTGCCGACCTTCAAAGCGGTCGCAAAAGGGCTCATGTTGGAGTCGCCGATGAGCAGATGCAGCCGGCGATATTTGCGATAGTCCGCCAGCGGTTCGTCGCGTGCGTTGATGATGGCGCGGTTGAACTGCACCCATTGGTAGATGTCGTTAACGATGTGATCGGCGCGCTGGCTGATCTGGAAATCGATGGCTGATTCCGGCGGCGGCAACTCGAAATCGAAGGCCAGCGGGTTAGCTTGGCCCACCCGTCCGGCGCCGGTGAAGATTTGGCGGGTCGCCAGAAAGGACAACAAGGAGCCGAGGCTTTCCGGCGTGAACTGGGCCTCCCGTTTCATGAGATAGTTCTCATGACAGCCGAACGTGGCGCCCGTGTAGTGATCGATGTTATTTTTAAGGAAGGAAACCTGGTCCGTCACGCCCAGACCTTCCAAGCCTAGCTGGAGCAGGGCATCCCCGGCCAGATCGTAAGCCACCATGTCCCGCAGATCGAGGCACTCTGGAGACGAGTACTCGAGATGGCCCATGTCCAGGTAAAGCCGGCCGCCGTTGAGCAGAAACCCGCCGTTGCCGGGCGGCTCCTCGTAGTCGCGATAATGCAGATCGATGCTGCCGACGTTGGCCTTCTTGAACAGGTGATTCTTCACCCGGGCAGGCCAGGCGTCCGAGCCGCCGTGCGCTTTATCGTCGGCTACCAGACAGCCGTATTCGGTTTCGATGCCGACGATGCGAGTCATGTGCTGTGGATTGTATCACGAGGCGGCGCGGATGGAACTAAACCACTCGATAAAGAATGCGGCCGCAGTTCGGACACTGCGTCAGGAGGTGATCGCCGCGCACTTGCGAGGCGACCTGGGCGGGCACTTTCATGTGGCAACCGCCGCAGATTTCGTGCTCCAGCGGAACGACGGCGGCATCACCCTTTTTGACGAAGAGCCGTTCGTAGAGATAAAGGGCGTCGGCTTCGACCTGTTCGGCCAGTTTGACGTGTTCCGCCTCCAGTTCGCGCAACCGGCTGATGGCCGCCGCGTTGCTCTGTTCCAGGCGGGTGAGTTGGTCCTTGATAATCCCCTCGGTGCGAGCGGTCTCCGCCGCAGCCGAGGTGACGGCGCGCTGAAGTTCCTCAGCCTGCTCCATCAGGAGCAGCTCGCGGTCTTCCAGAGCGTGGATGGCATCTTCCGCGTGTTGGATCTCGCTGGTCAGCGCTTGGAATTCTTCGTTCTTGCGCGTTTGCTGCTGCTGGGTCTTGAACCGGTTGATAGCCGTCCGTTTGCCTTCGACTTCCAGCTCCAGCTTCCGGCGTTCGACCTCGTTTTCCCGGACCCGAGCCTTGGCTTGCTCCAGCGACTCGCGCGCGGCGGCTTGTTTGGTTTCCAGAGCGCGCTTCTCGCGTGGCGCGGCGGTTTGCTGACTCTTGAGAGCGGCGATCTTCTGATCGCGATCCTGCAGAATGAGGAGAGACTCGACTTCAGCGCGCATGGGAGCCAGAGGTTAACAAGCGCAGGCCCATCGTCAATGGAATGCGCTTCTCAAAACCGAGGTTCCCGGCGGGTCCGCGATGGCGCGGGCAGACCATTTTACCTGTAAACCCACGCGTCCGCCCAGGATTCAACCAACTCTTTGACCTCTTGATGCGACTTTGTCGCGCCCATCGCCGGGTCGAGACGACCCTGGCGGACACAGGCCATGATTTCGAGCTCTTCAGCGATTTCCGCGAGAGAAACGCTCTCTGGCAACCTGTCCAACGCGTCTTGCACGGCTTGCTTGTCCGTCATACCAAAGAACGTACCTGATCTTCGCGCTCGAGGCAGCGACGGAAGGCGTCCTGGCAGCGAGAATCTCATTTGGACAAAAAAGAACCCCGACCGGCTTTCGCCGACCGGGGTTCATATTTCTGGCAACGTCCTACTCTCGCACAACCTAGAGAAGCACTACCATCGGGGCTGCGATGTTTCACTTCCGTGTTCGGAATGGGTACGGGTGGGGCCATCGCGCTAATGCCACCAGAAGGTAAGACTTCCATCCCAGCAAAGTCCTAGCCTCTAGCGGCCGGGCTGCTCCCGGAGCAGCCACACTCTAGCCGATTCTCTGAAATCTACATACAGGTTTCGCAGTCACCACTTCTAAAACCAAGTTTTCTCAAAATAGCCAATTTACCTCCAGTCCTGCCGGCGAACCAGGCCGAAGCCCGTTCGCCGGCGAGGAGTTGGAAAATAAATGACCAAGCCGGACGAGTATTAGTATCGCTGAGCTAAATACGTTACCGCACTTGCACCCGCGACCTATCAACGTGGTGGTCTACCACGACTCTTCAGGGAGAACTCATCTTGGGATAGGCTTGGCGCTTAGATGCTTTCAGCGCTTATCCTTTCCGAACATAGCTACCCGGCGCTGCTCCTGACGGAACAACCGGAACACCAGAGGTTCGTCAGACCCGGTCCTCTCGTACTAAGGTCTGAACCCCTCAATTCTCCTGCGCCCACAGCGGATAAGGACCGAACTGTCTCGCGACGTTCTGAACCCAGCTCGCGTACCACTTTAATCGGCGAACAGCCGAACCCTTGGGACCTTCTCCAGCCCCAGGATGTGATGAGCCGACATCGAGGTGCCAAACCGCGCCGTCGATATGAACTCTTGGGCGCGATCAGCCTGTTATCCCTAGCGTACCTTTTGTCCTTTGAGCGACGGCAATTCCACATTCAACCGCCGGATCACTTGGACCTACTTTCGTACCTGCTCGACATGTATGTCTCACAGTTAAGCTGGCTTCTATCCATGTACTCGACACCTGATTGCCAACCAGGTTGAGCCAACCTTCGTAATCCTCCGTTACTCTTTAGGAGGATACCGCCCCAGTAAAACTGACCGGCTGCCAGTGTTCCTCGCCCAGATAATGGGTCGAGGTTAGATTCTCCAATTCCAAAGGGTGGTGTTTCATTGTCGACTCGGGGCTGCCCAAAAGCAGCCCTTCGCAGTCTCCCACTTACACTAAGCATCGAAACCGAAGAAACAGTGACAGCGTACAGTAAAGGTGCATAGGGTCTTTCCGTCCTGCTGCGGGTAGGCGGCATCTTCACCGCCACTACAACTTCGCTGAGCTCCTCGTTGAGACAGCGGTCAACTCGTTACACGATTCGTGCAGGTCGGAACTTACCCGACAAGGAATTTCGCTACCTTAGGACCGTTATAGTTACGGCCGACATTCACGGGGACTTGGGCTCAAAGCTTCGCCTTGCGGCTAACCTCTTACCGTAATCTTACCGCATTGGTCACGTGTCACACCCTATACGTCGTCTTACGACTTAGCAGAGTGCTGTGTTTTTGTTAAACAGTCGGTTGACCCCTTTCACTGCGACCTATTGCTAGGTACCCCTTCTTCCGAAGTTACGGGGCTAGATTGCCGAGTTCCTTAACGAGGTTTCACTCACGCGCCTGAGTATACTCTACTCACCCACCTGTGTCGGTTTACGGTACGGGCAACCGTGGGAACATGCGCAGGCTTTTCTCGTTCCATCCTTTGCCGGATCCGCTTCGGCCGAAGCCTCCACGTCCCCTTGCGGGCTTGGCATTTTCAATCGCCTTGCCGGCTCCAAACAGAAGTCATCTGCGCACTTAACCACAGTCGGTGCAGGAATATTCAACCTGCTGTCCATCGCTTACGCCCATCGGCCTCAGCTTAGGTCCCGACTAACCCTGGAAGGACGAGCCTTGTCCAGGAAACCTTGGGTTTACGGCGGCCAGGAATTCAACCTGGCTTAACGCTACTCATGTCTGCATTCTCACTTGTTTGGAGTCCACAGTCGGTTTCCCTCCTGCTTCAACCCCCAGACAACGCTCCCCTACCACGCGAATCCAGCGAACTGGAAACGCATCCAAAGCTTCGGTATACCGCTGATCGCCAATCATTTTCGGCGCGAAATCACTCGATGAGTCAGCTATTACGCACTGTTTAAATGATGGCTGCCTCTAAGCCAACATCCTCACTGTCTAAGTAACCTCACATCCTTTCCACTACGCGGTATTTTGGCACCTTAGCTGTTGGTCTGGCATGTTTGCCTCTCGCGGACGAAGCTTATCCCTCGCCCACTGACTCCCAGGTTCTATTGCGCGGCATTCGGAGTTTGATTGAATTCGGTACCCTGGTATGGGCCCTAGTTCAGCCAGTGCTCTACCTCCACGCATCAACACCTGAGGCTAGCCCTCAAGCTATTTCGGGGAGAACCAGCTATCACCGGGTTTGATTAGTCTTTCGCTCCTACCCACAGTTCATCCCAGAATTTTTCAACATTCACGGGTTCGGACCTCCAGTCGCGGTTAAGCGACCTTCATCCTGACCATGGGTAGGTCACCTCGGCTTCGGGTCTACTGCCAGCGACTATGGACGCCCATTTCGGACTCGCTTTCGCTTCGCCTCCAGCACAGAGTGCCTTAGGCTTGCCACTGACAATAACTCGCAGACTCATTAAGCAAAAGGCACGCCATCACCCTCGCGGGCTTTGACACCTTGTAAGCACATGATTTCAGGAACTATTTCACTCCGCTCATAGCGGTTCTTTTCACCTTTCCCTCGCGGTACTGGTTCACTATCGGTCGCCAATTAGTATTTAGCCTTACGCCGTGGTCGGCGCGGATTCACGCGAAGCTTCACTTAGATCGCGTTACTCAGGAATTCCCTAGGCGTCCTTCGGTTTTCGGTTACGGGTCTTTCACCCTCTGTGGAGCGACTTTCCATCCGCTTCACCTAACGTCCGGACTGCCAGCTCGGGCTCCTACAACCCCCATAGCAAGCTATGGGTTTGGGCTCTTCCGCTTTCGCTCGCCGCTACTGACGGAATCGATTCTCTTTCTTTTCCTCTGCTTACTGAGATGTTTCACTTCGGCAGGTATTGCGAACTCGGGCCTATGTATTCAGCCCGAGACGTACCGATTTTAATCGGCACAGGTTACCCCATTCGGAAATCGACGGGTCAAAGCGTATTTGCCGCTATCCGTCGCTTATCGCAGCTTATCACGTCCTTCTTCGCCTATTGGCACCAAGGCATCCATCATGTGCTCTTTGTAGCTTGATCAATCTGATGCCCACGCCCAGCCTTGCGGCTGCGCTAACGGGCAAATTCGATAACTGAAATCTCGTTTGCTCCCAAAGGCCGGTCGCCACGCTCGCGCGTCGCTGCCAGCCTTCAGAGCGGATCATTTCAGACTCAGCTCTAAAAGTTGTTTTCTACTACCCTGTATGTAGATGTCAAAGAACCGGCTCGACCGGGTGTAACCGGCGACCGAACCGCGGCACCGCGCTGACCTTTAGGGTCGGCAAAGCACCGCGTAAATTGGGGTCTTACTCCTCGCGCATCTGCTTTCGCCTGTCAAGGCCAGTAGTTTCCGTGGAAGCCGATGGGCCTGATAGGACTCGAACCTATGACCCTGCGCTTATCAAGCGCATGCTCTAACCAACTGAGCTACAGGCCCGGTTCGAATCGGCGGTAGAGAGAGAAACCTTGGAGGCAAGGGGATTCGAACCCCTGACATCCAGCTTGCAAAGCTGGCGCTCTACCAACTGAGCTATGCCCCCGGTGTCTTTGAACGACTCTCGGGGCATGGTAACTAAACTAATGCGGAGAAGCAAAAACTGAATTGTGCGTTACTCGATCGAGATCCAGTGATCCAGCCCCGGTTTCTTTCGATTCCGAGGGCTTAATGGCCTGCCGTTTATCCTTGATACAGATGGAAACGGTTTAGCCATCGACCTATCTGAGGCGCGTCACCGCGAACGGTGGTGCGTTGCTCAGAATTACTCCTTAGAAAGGAGGTGATCCAGCCGCAGGTTCCCCTACGGCTACCTTGTTACGACTTCATCCCAGTTACCGCTCATAGCGTCGGGCACTGCCTCTCTTGCGAGTTAGCGCGTGCACTTCGGCTACAAACGACTTCCATGATGTGACGGGCGGTGTGTACAAGGCCCGGGAACGTATTCACGGCGCCGTAGCTGATGCGCCATTACTAGCGATTCCGGCTTCATGGAGGCGAGTTGCAGCCTCCAATCCGAACTGAGCCCGGTTTTAGTGATTTCCTCCACCTCGCGGTTTCGGTTCCTTCTGTGCCGGGCATTGTAGTACGTGTGCAGCCCTGGCCGTAAGGGCCATGCTGACTTGACGTCATCCCCACCTTCCTCCCCGTTTCACAGGGCAGTCTGAACAGAGTGCTCGGCCCGAAGGCCGGTGGCAACAGTTCACAGGGGTTGCGCTCGTTGCGGGACTTAACCCAACATCTCACGACACGAGCTGACGACAGCCATGCAGCACCTGTGCAAATTCTGGATTGCTCCAGTCGCCGGCTTTCACCGACTTAGAGATGCATGTCAAGGCCAGGTAAGGTTCTTCGCGTTGCATCGAATTAAGCCACATACTCCACCGCTTGTGCGGGCCCCCGTCAATTTCTTTGAGTTTTAATCTTGCGATCGTACTCCCCAGGCGGCACGTTTAACGCGTTAGCTCCGGCACAGAAGGGGTCGAATCCTCCCACACCAAACGTGCACCGTTTACTGCCAGGACTACCGGGGTATCTAATCCCGTTTGCTCCCCTGGCCTTCGTGCATCAGCGTCAGGAACTGTCCAGAGACCCGCCTTCGCCGCTGGTCTTCCTCACGATATCTACGCATTTCACTGCTACACCGTGAATTCCAGTCTCCTCTCCAGTCCTCTAGCTCCGCAGTATCGAATGCAGTTCTGAGGTTGAGCCCCAGGATTTCACATCCGACTTACGGAACAGCCTACGCACCCTTTACGCCCAATGAATCCGAACAACGCTTGAGACCTCTGTATTACCGCGGCTGCTGGCACAGAGTTAGCCGTCTCTTCCTCTTCTGATACTATCAAAACCAGGGCAGTGACTCCCTAATTCCTTGTTCTCAAATGACAGGAGTTTACAATCCGAAGACCTTCATCCTCCACGCGGCGTCGCTCCTTCAGGGTTTCCCCCATTGAGAAAAATTCTCGACTGCTGCCACCCGTAGGTGTCTGGACCGTGTCTCAGTTCCAGTGTGGCTGGTCGTCCTCTGAGACCAGCTACCCGTCAATGCCTTGGTGAGCCATTACCTCGCCAACTAGCTGATAGGCCGCGGGCCCATCAAGAAGCGCCAGTTTGACCCGGCTTTCACGTCGGGGCGATGTCACCCCTGGTGGTATGCGGTATTAATTCGCCTTTCGGCGAGCTATCCCCCACTTCTCGGCAGATTGCCCACGTGTTACGCACCCTTGCGCCGCTGAACTGCTCCGATATTGCTACCGGAACAATCCCGCTCGACTTGCATGTCTTATCCACGCCGCCAGCGTTCGTTCTGAGCCAGAATCAAACTCTCCGTGAAAAGTTTGCGCTCCCATCGCTAAGGACGAGAGCAAATTCTGACCGATTCCTAATTTGCCGGTCACCTGGCTAGGTGAGCCGGCTACTTCGGTTCGATCATTCAATTTTGATTTGAATCAAAGAAAACCGACGAATAACGCACAATTCAATTTTTGCTTTTACCCCACTCCAGGCCTTCGCTGCCGAAGCCACGGTCCTCGCCGCTTCGCGACGACAGACCACCCAGAGCCAAAATATCAAAGGAACACCACCGATCATCTCCCGGCGCCAGCCACCTCAAAGAGGGCAGCTGCATCACCGGCAAACTTCGATCACCCGGAAAACCGGGCCGCTTCATCAGGCGGAATTTCAGACTATCTCAACTCGCCGCACCGTCAACAAGGAAATTCGGATTTTCTTGTGACCGGCGGCGCAGGCCCAACGGGTTTTCACCCCGCCGAACTGCGCCGCCCGGGTTGCGAGCGAGCCGTGAAACTATCTTCCCAACAAGGAACGTCAACAGGAAATTTAAGACTTTCTGCTGACCCAGCGAACAGGCCACGATTTGAAGCGCGACCCGTCGGACGGGACGTGAAGATTATGCTGGCGTGGGCAGCCGTCAACGATCTTTTATCCCGGATGTTCGTTTTTATCGTAACTCGGTGATTCCGGGACCTTTGCGTGTTCCTGCAGCCACTCGGTGTGGAACGAACCGGGCTTATCGATGCGCTCATAGGTATGGGCGCCGAAGTAGTCGCGTTGCGCTTGCAGGAGGTTGGCGGGCAAGCGCTCCTGCCGGTAGCTGTCGAAGTACGCCAGGGAGGCGCTGAAGGCGGGCACGGCCACGCCCCATTCGGTCGCGGTTGTCACCGCCAGGCGCCAATTGGGCTGATTGTGGATCAGAGCCTTGGTGAAGTAGCTGTCCAGCATCAGGTTACTCAAGTTCGCGTCGCGATCGTAGGCCTCCTTGATGCGGTCAAGGAACCGCGCCCGAATAATGCAGCCCCCCCGCCAGATCGTGGCGATATCGCCGAAATTGAGGTTCCATTTGTTGGCGCGCCCGGCGGCGCCGAGCAGGTCCATGCCTTGGGCATAGGAGACGATCTTGGAGGCATAGAGCGCGTCCCGGACCGCGTTGATCAATGCCTGGCGGTCCCCGGTATGCGGCGGACGATTCGGCCCTTTGAGGATCTTCGAGGCGGCCACGCGCTGATCCTTCATGGAGGAAGTCACCCGCGCTTCGACGGCGGCGTTGATCGTGGAAATCACCACGCCGAGGTCCAAGGCGCTCATGATCGTCCACTTGCCCGTGCCCTTCTGGCCGGCCTTGTCGAGAATCATATCGACCAGCAGATTGCCCGTCTCCGGGTCCGGCATGGTGAAGATGCGCGCGGTGATGTCGATGAGGAAGCTGTCCAGGTCGCCGGTGTTCCATTGCGCGAAGACGTCGTGCATTTCCGCGGCGTTAAGCCCGAGGACGTTCTTCAAAATGGCATACGCCTCGCAAATGAGCTGCATATCGCCGTACTCGATGCCGTTGTGCACCATCTTGACGTAGTGGCCGGCGCCATCCGTCCCCATGTAACGGCAGCAGGCTTCTCCATCCACCTGGGCGGCGATCTTGGTGAAGATCGGCGCGATGATGTCCCAGGCGTCCTTGGGGCCGCCAGGCATCATGGACGGCCCTTTGAGCGCGCCCTCCTCGCCTCCGGAAACGCCGGTGCCCAGGAAATGGATGTTCTTGGCGGCCAGTTGCTGGCAGCGGCGCTGCGTATCGGTGAAGAGCGAGTTGCCGCCGTCGATGATCAGGTCGCCGGGCTCCAGCAGAGGCACGAGTTGATCGATGACGGCGTCGACCGGGCTGCCAGCCTTCACCATGATCATCGCCTTGCGCGGGCGGCTGAGGGCGGCGACGAATTCTTCCATCGTCTTGGTTGGCACGATGCGTTTGCCCGCCGCTCGTTCCGCCGCAAACTTTTCCGTGACCGAGGTGGTCCGATTGAAAACAGCGACGGAGAACCCTTTGCTCTCCATGTTCAGGACGAGATTCTCGCCCATAACCGCCAGGCCGATGAGGCCGATGTCGCACAAATCTGTTCCGGTTGCCATAATCGATAAGAGAGTTAGGTGTTTCGCTCGCAGTCGCCACCAAAGTAGCAGGCTCGGGGAAGCGGCAAACAGAAATATGACCAAGGCTTGCCCGGAAATACGCGTCGTCACCGGCCCGCTGCAAACACCGCCGCCGGTGTTTTCGACCGCGGCGGGGGCGGTCGTCGACTTCCATGGAGTCGTGCGGGGACGGGAGGATGCGGCGGAGATTCGCGGCCTCGACTATGAGGCCCATGCCGCCATGGCCACGCACCAGTTGGAACTGCTGGCGGACGAGGCGACCGCGCGTTTTCCGCTTTTCGAGCTGATCGTCCATCATCGGATCGGCTTTGTGCCGGTGGCGGAGCCCTCGCTCTTTGTGCGGGTAAGCGCCGGGCATCGCGGAGCGGCTTTCCAGGCGGCGCAATGGCTCATCGACGAACTCAAGGTGCGCGTTCCGATCTGGAAGCATCCTGAATTCAGCCAAGAGGCGGGCACCAGGCCAACGCCGTTGGCAGAGGCGCTCGACGCGACGCGAAAGGCGGAGACGCGCGCATGAATCTGCCCAACCGTCTCACCGTGGGCAGACTGTTCCTGACCATGTTCTTCGTCGTGGCCCTGGGCACCGCCTTCGCCTACCACTTCACCCTGGCGCTCGTTTTGTTCGTGGTCGCGGGCATCACGGACTTCGTGGACGGCGAAATCGCACGCCGTTACGGGATGGTGACGGATTTCGGCAAGCTGATGGACCCGCTGATCGACAAGGTCATGACCGCGGCAGCGTTTGTCGGCCTGGTGCCGCTGGGAGCGATCCCAGCCTGGGTGGCCATCGCAGTGATCTCCCGGGAATTCCTGATTACCGGCCTGCGCCTGCTGGCCACGTCGAAAGGAAGAGTCCTGGCCGCCGATCCCATCGGCAAGTACAAGACCACCTGGCAGTTTGTGACCGTGATTTTCTTCCTGGTCCTTCTGGCGGCCGAAGAATTCCGCCTGTGTTGGGCGACGCCGGCCGCAGACGTGGACTGGCACCGTCTCTGGAACTACGGTGGACCGTTCGTGGCTGGCATTGCGGTCCTGCTAACCGTCTATTCCGGCGCCGATTATTTTTGGAGGCACCGGGCACTGCTCGAAATGGAGTAGCGAGTGACAACGGGGGCACCCGACAAACTCCCCCTCCCAGCCAATTTCACCAGAAGCTTTCCGGAACGTCGATGGTATCGCCCGGGAGCACCTTGATGTCGAGCGACGGATCGCTGCGGATCTTTTTGCAATTGACCAGGATGACCTTGTCACCGCGGATGAGTCGGACCTTGGTCTGGCCGGCGAATTCCGTGAAATCGCCCGCTGCCTTGATGGCCGAAAACAAGGTCATATCCGGCGTGTAAGGCACCCGGCCCTTGGCGTTGACCTGGCCTCCCACGTTGATAAACCGGGCCGACGAAGCAATCGTCAGGGTAATCGTCGGGTGGGTAAAAATACCGCGATCGACATAAGCGCGTTCGACCAACGCCTGAATCTGGCCGGCAGTCATGCCGCCGACCTGTAACTTGCCCAGATATGCCAGGTTGAGGTAACCATCGCCATCCAAGGTGTAACTGGCGTTGATTGCAGCCATCTCGTCGGTAGGAACGCCACCGATCCGGAGGTCGAACGTGTCGCCCGGCCGCAACGTAGCATCCGCCAGCGCCGAACTGCCGAAAGCCAGGACCATACTCAGAACGAGCAAATGACGGATCTTCATCGGAAAAGGATCAACGTTCGCTAGTATTGCATGGTATCGCCGTCTCCGTTGCGGGTGGCAGGGGTCACCGCGGCTGAGCGGTCCCCCTTGGAGGCGCGGCCAGCCATGGCGGCACGCGCTTCCTTGGCGTTCGAGACGGAGTAATACTCGTAGTAGCTCGTGTAGTAGGCGTAGTTGGGATCGTGGCGCAAATCGACGTTGTTCAAGACCACTCCCAAAACGGTACCACCGACATTGCTGATCGCCTGCTTGACCCGCACCAGCATGGCGCGGGGAAAACGGCGATGCTGCACGATGATGATCGACTGATCGACTTCGCTGGCGAGAACCGCGCCGTCGCTCACGCCCAGGATCGGAGGCGAATCGAAGAAGATAATGTCATAGCGCGTTTTGAGCTCCGCGATCATGTCGGACATGCGCTGCGAATTCAGGATTCCGACGGCGTCGGCCGGGAGGATACCGCTGGGCATCAGGGAAAGGTTTTCCACCCCAGTCGGCAGGATGACGTCTTCCAAGGCCACGTTTGTGGTCAGGTAATTCGTCAGACCGACGCTGTTATTGACCTCGAAGAGTTTGTGCTGGGTAGGGCGGCGTAAATCCGCGTCAACGATCAAGACCGAATACCCGCCCTGCGCGCAGGTAAACGCCAGGTTGGAAAGGGTGGTCGACTTGCCCTCACCCGGACCGCCGCTGACCATCGAAATCGTATTCGCATCGGCGCTTTTGCGGTTGAACTCGATGTTCGTGCGCAGGATGCGATAAGCTTCGGCATCCGGGACATCGCCTGGCATCTTGTGCAGCAGCTTGATGTTCTTGGGGATGATGGCCAGTACAGGCACGCCGAGCATGGTCTCCACGTCCTCCATCGTCTTGACGCTGGTATCGAGATACTCGATGAAGAAGGCCAGACTGACGCCCAGGATCAAGCCGAGCAAGACGCCCAAGCCCATGTTCAGCGCCACCTGCGGGCTGCTCGGGCTCGTCGGCACCTCGGCCTTGTCCCAGATGACCGCCGGGCGAATAGGCATGTTGACGTCGACGCGGGTCTCAGCCTGTTTCAACTCGGCGGACTGCAAAATACTCTGGGCCTTGTTGTAATCCTCCTTAACGATGTTGTAATCGGTGCTGTTCTCACGCCCGACGCGTTGCTGATTGCGCAAATCGGCCAGTTGCTTGGTGACGCTGTCGAGGGTCTTCTGCGAAATCTCGAGCTGAATGGCCAGCGAATGTTTGATGCTGCCAATTTGTTCCGTCAATTGCTTGGTATACACATCGCGCGTGGCGACGAGCGACTTGACCTTGGGATGGTTCGGCCCCAGCCCGGAGTTGAGTAACGAAGCTTCGGATGAAACGGCGTCCTGGTACTTGGGCAGCACCTGCTGAATGGTCGGATCCTCAATCTTCAGGGTAGCCAAGGCCCGCATCAGTTCGTCACCCTTTAGTTGCTCGACCTGCTGGAGCTGGCTGCTGAGGGCGGCGACATCCGTGGTGTACTTATCGACTTCTGCCTGCCGGGCATCCACTTGCGCCTGATATGGATCGGTGTGCTCCAGGACACTATCCGGTTCGTTTTCGCGCATGTCCGGGTGATCGCGGCGCATCTTCTGCAGTTTCGCCTCCAGATCGTTCACTTTCTGGCGCTGGGCCTGGAGACTGCCGTCCAGGACGTTCATGCTTTCGTTGCTCAGGTCCTGATTATGCTGACGGCGCGCTTCCTGATAAGACTCCGCCACGGCGTTGACAAGCTCGGCGGATTCCGCCGGACTCGTGCTGTTGAGCGTCAATTCGAGCAGTTCGGTCCCGCGAATCTGCCGCAGGTTCAGCATGCCCCTGAGTTTGGCGTAGGCGTATTCGCGCGGGATGGGCTGCCCGTTTTCAGTGGCCCATTTCTTCTGGAGGTCTTCTTTATCGATGACCGGGTAGAGTACTTCCTTGCTTTGAATGATCTCAAACTGGGTTGGTGCGAAACGTGGGTCGTTCGCCGGCACGCCGTTGCTGGTGTCCTTGAAAACCCGCAGGTCTTCACTCGACATCCGCAACTCCATCATGATGGTGGATTTGTACTTCCGCGGCTGAAAATACGTCGCCACGGCCGCCGTGATGACCACGAGCAGGAAGGAGAGGAGAACGATGCCAAACCGGACCCGGATTACCCGCCAGTAATCGAGGACGTGGAGCTTGGACTCGCCGGCCGCAGCCGCAGGACGGGCATCAGTCTTTTGCATAAGGGGAGCTTAGTCGCTCAAGGCGCTCCTGCAACGGATGAATGCGCGAGACCGCGGCACCCAAACGAGCTGGAGGTACCAATTCCCGCCTGCGCCTAGAACTCAAAGCGAACACCGGTGAAGTACCGGTTGCGATCGTACTGCCGCTCATCAACCTCGGAGGTGACATCGGTGTGCGTGTAACCAATTTCCGCCGAAACCCGGCGATTGAAGGCGTAGCGCAGGCCGGCGGCGACATCGTAGGTATCTTCCACGAAACTGCCGGTGTCGAAAATACCGGTATTCGGATCGAAATTCGCCTCCGAATGGTAGTTGTTGTGCGTGAAATAAAAGGACACGTACGCACTCAGCCGCTGGGTGATCATCTGGGTGAAGTTGAGGCCGAGCCGCAAGGTCCGGCTGTTGCTGATGCTGGTCGACAGGTCCCCCTCTTCGATGCCGTACCGCAGGTTGAGCCCCAACTGCGAACGCACCGAAAGATCGTAGCTCAGGCTACCCTCGAAGTACGGGGAGATGTCATCTTCATTGCCGTCGACGTAATCGCGGAACTCAACGCCACCGCGAATCAGGCCCTTCAGGCGGGGGTTGAAGGTATAATTCGCTCCCACCAGCAAGAAGTTGGAGATGGAGTCGCTGCTGATGCCAAAGTAGTCGATGTAACCGAAGCGATACTCCGCCACCGCGCTCAGAGTCGGCTGCAGCAGGTAAACAAACTGCTCGTCCCCATACAACTCGATGCGATCCTCGATCGTGGAGTACGGTTCATCGACGTACGCCGTGGCGACCACATCGCCCGAGGTCACGGTCGAAATACGCGGCGTGAACTGGTAAGTCAACGCGACATGATTGGTGGTGTAGAAAAAATCCCCGTTGCGCTCAGCGGACGTGCCCGGATAGGTAACCCCTGCCCCAACCTCTCCGGTGAAACCGGTCAGATTGCTCGCGCCAAAATCCGGCTCCGACTCGTAGGAATTGTAGCTGCTGGCTTCCAAAAACGCGCGCGGCGACAACTTATAAGTACCGCGGAGGGTCAGCGCTCCATTGATGTCGTAATCCCGACCGGGGCGGTCAAAGTAGTAGTTGATGCCTGCATCGGCGGCGACGCCGAACGTGGCGCGAGTGTTGGCGGCAGTGTAAGAAACGCCGGCGTCATAATTGATGAAGACGCTGTCCGGCACGTTCTGGCTGTGGGTGATCGTGCGCAGACGGCCGGTGGCGGGATCGAGCACCTGCGTGGAGATCTCGTCCGGCACATCCAGCGTGTTGTCGTCGTAGCCGACCCGGAAGTCCGTCGTGAAAATGAACCGCTCCCGGTCATAGCGGCCTTCATCGAGAGTAACGGCTTTGCCATCGGTGCTGCCAAGCAGGTCAAGGTCACCGGCGCGTGCCGGGGACAGACCGCCAAAAGCGGAGCCCAGCAGAGCCAAACTGGCCGTAAACAACACGGAATGTTTCGTAATCATAAGCAAAGTAACCGGACCGGTGAAAGGAACGTGGAGCGAGGTCTGAGCGGGTGGTTTCGAGACTGGACATTGGCCAAGCGAGAGACACTGCGCCTGTCAGCCAGCGCCTCCCCCAGGGCGGTCGACGGCCAAGTTAGCGAGAAAAGTCGCGCTGCCGCAATCTTTTTTTCAGAGTAAAACACCCCGGCTGGTTTACGGGAGCCTATTCGGTGGAATTGCCGATCTCGCGGGCTGTGGACAATCGGCTGAGATTTTCGCTGGCGGCAGCGACGAAACCGAGCGCCAAAGCCTTCTGATAAGCCAGCCTGGCCTCTTCTGCCCGGCCTGAACTCTGGAGGAAGAAGCCGTAGTAGGTATAGACCAGGGAGGAGTTCGGGTCCCAGCGCAGAGCCTCGTGAAAAACCGCGGCCGCGCCGGCGAAATCCCCCAGGCGGGTCAACACCTCCCCCAGCCGCAACGTGAGGGGCGAATCCGCCGGATAAAGGCGCATCCCGGCACGATAAGGCTCCACCGCCGCTTCCCGGAACGAGCGCGCGAGAGGAGTATCCGGGCCGTTGCCGGCTAACTTCTGGCGCGCTTCGCCAAGATAGAAGTACAGATCGGGATTTTGCGTTTCGCTCTCCAGACCTACCTGGGCGAAGTGCAGGGCCGCCAAGTTATGGCCATCGCGCAAGGCAGCGCGGGCTTTTTCACAGTAGTACTCGGCCGGGAGTTTGGGCACACCCACGGCCAGCACCCAGATTCCCAGAGCCGGCAGAGCCAGCCTGGGGAGGTAATCGGCCGGGCGCAGCCGTTCCAAGGCAACAGCATCACCCGTCGCTAGACGGCGACCCGGATTGGCCAGGATGCCGAAGACAAATGCCAGCAGGAACGTATTGGCCGGGATGTGCAGGTTGAAATCGAAGACCGAATGCACCAGGAAGCTCGCCACGGCGGCCAGGGCGCCGATGTTCCAGGCAGCGGCATTGCTCCCGGTTGGACCCACCGCCGGGAAGTCTTCCCGTTCTGGGGTAAACCGCCGGTACGCCCGCCAACCCCAGCGCAGGTGCGCGCCCAGGAACAGGAGCAAACCCACCGCCCCGAGCGCGCCGTACTCCCCCAGCAGTTCCAGGTAATCATTGTGCGACCGCACCGGATCCCGCTGGATGCTCGGGTCGCGGAAAAGACGTCCGTAATAGCGATAGGTATTCGCCCCGGTGCCGATGAGAGGGCTTACTTTGAATTCCTTGATGGCGGCCGGCCACAGGAGGAGCCGAACGTCTTTGCGGTCCAGCAGCATGTCGGCCCGGGTACGCAGTACCTGACTATTCCGGAGCACGACGCCGAGGCCGACGGCCAGCAGACCAACGGCAGCGGCCGAGATCAACAGGACGCGCCCGAAAAGGCGGGGCGACCCACTCCAGGCCCGCCGCAAAGCCAGAGAAATGAGGGTCAACAGCGCGGCTGTCGCGCTCAAGGCACCGCCCCGGCTACCGGTCAGCAGCAGGCCCCCGAAACAGCACACGGCGCTGTAGCCCAGGAGCAACTTGAGCCAAAGCGCCTGCCGGCTCCAGATCGCCAGGGCGAGCGCAAGCGAACCGACGACTTCCAGAAAGCCCGCCAAATGATCCGGACAGATGTAGAAGCCGCTGCCCCGGCCGCGGTAAGCATCGGAACGGAGGAAGCCGTTCAACATATAGTCGTCGCCGCCGGAAAACTGCCGCGCCGCGATGGCAAGATTGACGCCGGCGAGCACCAGCAGCACATAGAGCAGCCAGAGGCGCCGGCGCGGATCGGTGAAGTAGCAGGCGGTCAACAGGTAGACCAGCAATCCACCCAGCACCATGTACTCGTCCGACCAAGCCAGATAGACGACGGGCGAAGTTAACCCGCGCCAGAGCACGTAACCGAAGAATAGAGCGGAACTGGCCAGACAAAGGCCGTTCGGGCGGATTTTGCTGCGCCGTAGCTCGAAAATCGAAAGAACCGCCGCCAGGGCAAAGACTCCCTCACTCGGCAAACTGAAAAGCAGACGGGTGCCCCCGATCAGAAACTCCACGCCGCTGAAAGCAACCGCCAGCAGGAGAAAGTAGACGACATTCAAGGCGGTAATGCAGGCGAGGGAAAACAAACGGCCCTTGCGACGAATTCATCATCGCAAGGGCCGTAGAAAAGAACGCTTGGAAGATCGCCTAGGTATCCGACGTCAGCACAGGCTGGCTGGAGACCGGCGGCAAGGCGAGGGTGCCCCCGGGAGGGCTACCGGTGAACCCGGGGGAGCCGGGGAATTCATTGCCGAGTCCCAGGCCAAAGCCGAAGTTACCGGAGAAAGCGTTGGCGGACAGGCCCAACTGCGTAGGATCCTCCAGCAATTTGGTGAGTACATCGGCACATTCCGGGTCCAGGGAGATGGCAAGCTCAAGGAGCTGACGCGCATCATCGGGCACGGCCTCGACCGTTTTCCGGAGCAACTTGATCAAATCCGGGCAAGGCAGGTTGCCGTGGTGAGGGGGAGGACGCCGGGCCAGGATGGCGATCTTCAGGAGGCTGGGCGCGAGGTCGGGCCGTTGCGTAGCCGCCACGCCGAGCGCGTCGGCCGTTTGATCGAGGGTCGCCTTCTTCAGGTTGACGCCCTGCGGGAGCTGTGAGTCGAGCAGCTTGATCGTCAGCGCATCGTTCGCCGCCCAGGCGGATGGTGTTACGGGCAAGGCGAACGCCAGAACGGCGGCCGCGACCCAGGGAAATAAGATCCGAGATTTGATTGGCATCACGATTTGGTTAAGGAGACTATTTTCTGTTGGCAAACTGCTCAAGGGCAAAGCGGGCAGCGGGAATCGAACCCGCCTGGCCAGCTTGGAAGGCTGGAACTTTACCACTAAGCTATGCCCGCGGCGAAGCTATTCATGCCAGATTCACCCCGGCTCTGCCAATCCTTTTTTTCAGGAGAAAGTGCGGCCGGTGGAACCGGCCGGAAAAGTTTCAGTGGCCGAGCCGGGGTACTCGCTACTAAACTGGCCGCCATCCGCCTATGAAAAAATCGCTTATTGCCCTGCTCCTGACCTCCGTTTGCCTCCTGCCCAACCTGTTCGCCGATCTGACAATTGTGCAAAAGGTGGACGGGATGGGCCAGGTCATGGAAAGCACGACCAAGATCAAGGGCGGCCGGACACGCATCGATGCCTCTCCCGCCACGAGCATCATCATGGACTTGAAAACCGGCGAGATGATCAGCCTGATGCACACCCAGAAAAGTTACATGAAGATCCCGAGCCAGATGGCTCAGGCGGCCCTGGCGGGCATGAAGAAAATGCAAGGCGACCAGGCGGCGGCGCCGAGCATCGTACCGACGGGCAAGAAAGACACGATCAGCGGTTATGCCGCCGAGGAATACACCTACAACCAGGCCGGCATGAAAATGTCGCTCTGGCTGACCAAAGCCCTGCCCGATTACGCGACCGTGCTCAAGGAAATGGGCGAAGCGTTCAGCCAGGGGCCGATGGCCGCCATGATGAAAAACTTCGGGCTGGATTTCGGTGCCTTGCCCGGCTTCCCGATCCGCACGGTTAACGAGCTGCAGCCGGGGCAGACGATCACCAGCACCGTCGTGTCAGTCAGCACGCAAACGATCCCTGACTCCGCTTTCGACATACCCACCGACTACAAGGTGATGACGATGCCCTCATTGACGCCGCCAGCCGCGACGGATGCGCCGGCCGTGACCAAGTAGGTGTGATCCGGTGCGGTGGATGACCCCCGGGGAGAAGCTGGTGACGGGAACGCCAGGCCGGCCGGAGTTGGTGCTGGCCTCGGCGTCGCCGCGAAGACGGGATTTGCTCGCGCAGTACGGCTATCGTTGCCGGATCGTACCGGCTCCGATTACGGAGTCGGACGCCGGCTGGCTGACCGTGCGCGAGCTCGTGCTGCTCAATGCCGGACGCAAGGCGGCCTCCGTGCAACAGCGAGAGCCTCACGCCGTGGTACTGGGAGTAGACACGCTGGTCTCGTTGGACGGGAAAGCCTTGGGAAAACCGCCCGATTATGCCGCGGCGGCGGCCATGCTGGAGCGCCTGGCGGGCCGCGAACACCAGGTTTATTCCGGGGTTTGCCTGACCCAGCAGGTACCGCGGCGCACGGTCTGTTTCGTGGCGCTGACGAGCGTGCGATTTCACCCGCTCACGCCGGAGGGGATTGCCGCGTACTTGGACTTGATCGACCCCCTGGACAAGGCGGGAGGCTATGCGGCCCAGGAACACGGAGAACGCATCATCGCGTCGATGACGGGATCGTGGACCAATGTCATGGGCTTGCCAATGAAGGCGTTGAGCCGGGTCTTGCGGCAACAGTTTGCGATTGTTCCCGCCACTGAAATCCGTACAAGATAGAATTTATGCAATCCTCCTGGTCTTCTCTGCGGCGGCGGTGCTTGCCGGCCGTGCTCATCTGCCTTGGTATCAATCTCGTGGGCACGGGCCATGTGCGCGCGCAAGCAGGCACCTTCATGGATATGGTTAAAGTTCCGGCCGGGTATTCGGTCGGGAAATACGAGGTGACGCAGACGCAATACGAAGCGGTGATGGGCAAGAATCCCAGCCAGTTCAAGGGCCCGCGCAAGCCGGTTGAAAACGTCAGTTGGGAGCAGGCCATGACCTTTTGCAAACGGCTCACCGAGTCCGAACACAAAGCCGGCCACCTGGCGCCCGGGCTCGCTTATTCACTGCCCACCGAAGCGCAATGGGAATATTTCGTCGATGGCGCCACCCTGGCAGACGCCGTGACTTCAGCCACTACCCGCCACAATTCCACGGCGGATGTGGGCTCTTTGCGGCCGAACAAGTTCGGCCTTTACGATGTCCGCGGCAACGTCTGGGAATGGTGCCTGAACCCCTACGAGCCGGATTCGGACGTTCGCGTCATCCGTGGCGGGGCCTACTCGAACGCCGATCCGGAGAAACTTGCCACGAGTTACCGGTTCGGCCTGACGCCGCTCTTCGACCAGAAGGTCGGCGGCATCGGTTTCCGTTGCGTGATCGTGCCCAAATAAGCGAAAACGGGTTCGGTGTTGAACCGAACCCGTCGCATTAGCGCAGAGCGAAGCCGCCGGCTCTTTGCCCGGTTTACGGGTGATCGCTGAAGCCGAGCGCCACCAAAGTCGGCTCGTCGATCCGGCCGGTGACGTTGAGTCCGTTCTTGGCCTGGAAGCGGCTCAGGGCGCTCCGGCTCGCCGGACCGAACTGACCGTCAACGGCGCCCTTGTAAAAGCCCTGTTTGGCCAACTGCTGCTGAACCGCCGCGGGCAACGAGGCTACTCGTGCCTGACCGTGACCGCCGTCCGGGACGATCTGCCCCTCGTACGCGCCGCCGGCGGGGTAACCGTACCCATAACCGTAAGGCTCATTGTAGCCGATGCCGTAGCCGTACGCATAGGCCGGGTAGCCAAAGCCATAATCGAAGAAGGGGTCGAAGAAAGCGATGCCCCCGCGATAATAATAGTGGCCGTGATGGTTGTTATTGTGACCGAAGTTGCCACGCCCCATTGAGTCCCGGGCGGCGAATTGGCTGCCGCCGCGGTGACCTTGCGCCTGTGCACAGGGCGCCAAAAGCAGGGCAGCCGCCGAAAGAGTCAGAAGTGTTTTGAGCATTGGAGTTCCTGTTTGGAGTTGAAGTACCGTTTCAATCTGAAGCTTAACCTTGGGCGGTGAGGGTCTCGAACCCCCGACCTACTCGGTGTAAACGAGCCGCTCTACCACTGAGCTAACCGCCCGAAGCAATCCTGCCTTACTAACCCGGCTTGCCTCTCGAGGTCTCGCCGATCAGCAACAATATTCTGCCACATTTCCGCCGGCAAGCAACCGGTGAGGCGTTGGATGGGCGCGCCCCGGCCGGGCTACAGACTCACCACGGTGCGCCGGTGTTGCTCGTAGACACAAACCTCGTTAACGCCGCATTCGGTCAACAACGCGGCCAGCCGGTCATAGTTTTCCGCCTGTTGCACGTGCGAGTGGGCGTCCGAGGCCACCGTGAACGGAATGCCGGCGGCGGCGGCCAGGCGAATGACTTCCGCCGCCGGATACTGCTCGCCGACCGGTTTGCGCCAGCCCGCCGTCGAAAGTTCGATCGAAAGATCGCGGTACTTGATGAATTGGAGGGTCTCGGTGATCAACGCCGGGAGCGGGCTGACGGAGCGGAAGCCGTGAATTTTGATCAAGTCCAGGTGCGCCAGGCAGTCCACCAGGCCGGAAGCGGCCATCGCGCGGACTTTGGTGAAGTAATCCTCGTAAATGGCGTCGATGCTCCGGCCCTGGAACTGCTCTTCCTGGCCCACGCTGTCGAACATTTGCGGCGCGTCCAGATAATGCACGGAGCCAAGCACAAAATCGAGCCGTTCCCAGTTCGCCTCCACCCAGCGGCGCCCGGCGTCCCCGGTTACCGGGTCGTTGTCCAACTCGATACCGGCGCGGATGCGCAGGTCCGCGTTGCGGTCGCGCAGCGTGTCGATGGCATCGAAATCGACTCCCGCGTGGTAGCGGTCGTGATCGGTCAACGCGATGTCGCGCAGTCCCTTGGCGAGCGCCGCATCGGCCCAGGGTTGCAGCAAGGCCTGATCGTAGGGCTGAACCCGGTGACCCTGCGGGTGCGTATGATAATCGCTAAAGAGCGTCATCGCCGTGAAAGCCGGGCCAAAGTCCGCCGGGGCTGCTCAAGGCAGCGGGATGATCGGCCGGCTCGCGCGCAGTTCCTGATCGTAGCCGACAAAATACGCTTCCAGCGAGTAAGTCTTGCCCGGTTTCAATTCGCGCGTGGTAATGGGTTGGTCATATTCAACCCGTTCATGCGAGTTGAGAATCAGCAGGCGGCTTTGCGGCTGGAACGTCTGATCGGTACTCCATTGGCTCAAGACATTGCCGGTCGCCTGATCCCGCAGGAGGATTTCGATGGTTTGCGTGGTGGGAAACTTCAGGGTGATGGTTTGCTTGGAGGTGTTCCGCAGCGTCAGGGTCACGTCGATCTGGCGCACCTCGCCGAGTTTGACGGGATCGGGCGACGCCTTCAGTTCCAGGATAAGACCGCGGGAAGTCGTCTTTTTCCCGACGACAACCTGCTCCTCGCCGGCACCCGACGCCGCTGAGTTGGCGGGGGCGCGATGCTGGAAAGGCAGAAGGGAACAGGCTGGCAGTACCAATGCCAGCAGGCCGAGGGCAGCCGCGGCGGACGGGGGTGGCAAAAGACGCGGGAACTTCATGGGAGACTGACTTAGAAGATCAGCCGTCAAGTTGCAAATGCTATCACATTCGCGATGGCGCCGCCGCGAACGGCGCCGAAACGTGTCATTGCCAACTCGGCGGCAAGATTCTAAACAGAGGGATGCGTTTCCCCTCCCCCGTGGCGTTCCGATGGTTGCCGGCAGCGCTGATCGTGCTACTGGCAGTGGGCCTGGCAGGCGAACGGGCCCGCGCGGCCGGACGCAAGAAGCGCGATCCGAGCATCGCCGTGCGTTTTCACGCGCAAACGACCACGACGGACCCGACGTTTGCCGCCAAGGTGACCGCGGGCGATCCACCGCGCGAGTTGTACGTCGAGAAGATCCCCTCGATCAGCGAGCGCGACATCGCCAGTTTTTATCCTTACCAGGCGACGGACGGCACCTTTTCCGCCACTTTTCAGTTGGATCCGCATGGCCGGGCGACGTTGGAGTCGATGAGCCTGGAAAAGCGGGGGATGTTCATCGTGGCGGCGGTCAATGGCCGGCCCGTGACCCTGCTGAGCGTCGATAAGCCGATCACCGACGGCGTCATTTTTATCCCGCGGGGGCTGACGCTCGCGGACATTCACCATTTAGGGGAGTCGTTCGATATCACCGGCAAGGATTACAGCAACAAGAGGACGAAGGCGGACCGCAAGGAGGAAAACGCCACGACGGACGCCGGCTTGCCCAAGCCGGTGCTGTAGAGGGCGAAGTGCTCTAGCACCGCGCACCGAGCTACGGCGCGCTTTGGCCGTTGGGAGAGTCTTCGAACCCAGCCGGTTTGTCCGTCTTGCCGCCGTTGCCGAGGGATGCGAAGGGGCGGAAGGCCCGCTTGAGCATGGCGCTCATGCCCGTTTCCCCAGCCACGATTTCCTCTTCGCTCTCGCGCACCGCTTTTTCCCACACTGGCGAGAAACCCGGCGCGTTCTGGTTCAAAATGCGTATGGCACGGTCGTAGACCGCCAACATCCGCATCTCGACCCGGCCGGGCTTTTGCTGCCATTCCTTGACCGAAACACGCAAATTTTCGTTCTGCTGCTTGAGGGCTTCCAGCTCGGCCTTCAGCGTGGCGTTGCCGCGGGAGGTGATGTCCATCTGCGTGTTGAGATGCTCGCGCAAACGGCGGACCTCGCGCCGCAACTCACGGTTTTTCGCCAACCCCGAAATCCAGGTCAGCACCGTGACAAAGAGACCCAACGCCAGGCCCCAGCAGAAGTGGCTGATCATTACCCTGTGCAGATATTCGTTTGGCATGGCGCTGCTCTTTTAGCGTCAAATCCCGCCGCCGTCCACCGCCGAATCAACACGAAGTCGGCAGCCGTTGGGCGAGTTTCACGCCGTGCTCCACCGCCCCGGCGACGAACCCCAGGCACTCGACCGCGCCCGCCGGTTTGCCGGGTAAAGCGATGACGAGCGAACGATCGACGACCGCCGCCAGAGCCCGGGACAGAATGGCGTTAGGCGTGATCCGCAGCGACCCCGCGCGCATAGCCTCGCCGAAACCTGGCAGCTCCACCCGTTGCAGGCCGCGGATCGCCTCCGGGGTGACATCGCGGGGCGCGATGCCGGTGCCGCCGGTCGTCAGGATCAAGCCGCAGCCTTGCGCGCAGAACGCCCGGACGGCTTCCTGAATGCGGGCGATGTCGTCCGGCACGACCGCTTCCGCCGCGACGGTCCAGCCAAAGCGGACGGCTTCCTGGCGCAGGGCCGGTCCACCGAGATCCTCGTATTCACCGGCGGCAGCCCGGTCCGAGATCGTAACGAGGCCAACGGAGATGGTGGGAGGCATGGCGGCAGGCTGGTGACAGGTCAGGCCAGAGGCGTCTTGCTCTTCTGCGCCAGGCTGACATCGCCAATCCGCATCGTTTTGTCCACGGCCTTGCACATATCGTAGATCGTCAGAGCCGCGAGGCTGACGCCGGTGAGCGCTTCCATCTCAGCGCCCGTCCGGCCGATGGTGCGCACTTCGCAACGGATGCCGATGCCGTCTGCCAGCACGTCGAAGCCGATTTGGACGTGTTGTAGCAGCAGCGTGTGGCACAAGGGAATCAGGCTGCTGGTTTGCTTGGCCGCCTGGATCCCGGCAAGGCGCGCGGTGGCCAGGACGTTGCCCTTGGCAATGCCGTTGCCTTCGATCAAGGCAAGGGTGGCGGGCTGGAGAAAAATTTGCCCGGTAGCGACCGCGACGCGCAGCGTTTCCGCTTTGCCGGAGACATCGACCATGCGTGCGTCGCCCTCGGCACTGATGTGGCTGAAAGCAGGCATGGGGATGTTTAGGCGCGACCGTGCCCGGCTGGTGACCGCGTGACGAGGCGAACCATCGCCGTGCTGAAGGCGACCAGCAGCGTCCAGACGATGATTCGCCCGAGCAACAAACGGGCATTCGGGGCATCATTATCCGCCGTGGCATCGTCCTGGCCGCAAATGGCCGAGACCCGCAGGAGACGTTGCGCCCGCGGCTCGAGCTGAGTATCGCGCCGCAACAGCGGCAGCGCCGGATCGCCCACCCGCAAACCGAAGCCCAGGCTGCGAGCGGTGGGGCTATCCCCAAAAAGGCGGCGTCCTCCGAAAGCCCGCTCCACGAATTCCGTGCAATCCTCGCCAACAAACGGTTTACCCCCGATGACGTTGAGATAGTCGACCACTTGCTGTACCACGGCCTGATCGACTCCGCGGAATTCCGTCGCGGGCACCGTCACATCCCAGCCGCCGCGATCGCGGGCCCGGAAATCCGCCAGCGGCGTCCAGTTCAAGGCGTCCTTGAAGTTCTCGAACCAGGTGCCGACCAGTTGTTCGGCGACGAACTCCCGCCCGTCTTCCAAGGCTACGTGCAGGCCCGCGTGCATCGCCAACGAAGCGCCCTCGCCGGTCACCAGGCCCGCTTGCCAGCGATCGAACAATTCGATGGGACGGATGAAGAGTTCGCCCACCCAGCTCTTGCCGTCACTTTGGAAGATGACGCCACGCAATTCAGCAATGCGCCCCGGCCGCACCGCCGCCGCAGGAGTGCCGACGGCGGAAAGGCGGCTGAAGAGACCTTGATCGGGACGGCGCATGAAATGGGAGGTGCGGGCGACAGATCGATCCGAAGAGCAGCGCCGCCAATAGCAGGTAGCCTCTACGCGCCGTCCGCGTGGAACACAAAACCCCCGTCTCGCACGTCGCCGATGATCCCGGTGCCCTCCTTGAAGCGGCCGGCGAGGATCTCCAGGCTGAGCGGGTCCAGGATCTCCCGCTGGATTGTCCGTTTCAAGGGGCGCGCGCCGTACACGGGATCGTAGCCATCCCGGGCGAGCAGTTCCTTCGCATCCTCGGTCAGCGTGAGAGTCAGTTTCATCCCCTCCAGGCGCTTGAGCAGAGTGCCGAGCTGGATGGTGACGATCTCCTTGAGGTCGGCGTCGGTGAGGCGGTCGAAGATGATGGTCTCGTCGATCCGGTTGAGGAACTCCGGCCGAAAATGGGCCCGCAAAGCCTCTAGCACGCGGCGCTCCCGTTCGGTGGCAGACAGATCGGGCGCCAGGATGAACTGGCTGCCGAGATTGCTGGTCATGATGATGACCGTATTCTTGAAATCGACGGTGCGCCCCTGCCCATCCGTGATGCGGCCGTCGTCGAGCACCTGCAGGAGAACATTGAAGACGTCCGGGTGCGCCTTTTCCACTTCATCGAAGAGGACGACGGAGTAAGGCCGCCGCCGCACCACTTCGCTGAGCTGGCCGCCTTCCTCGTAGCCGACATATCCGGGCGGCGCGCCGATCAAGCGCGCGACCGTGTGCTTCTCCATGTACTCGCTCATGTCTAGCCGGATCAGGTTGTTCTCGTCGTCGAAGAGAAACTCCGCCAGCGCCCGGCTCAACTCTGTTTTGCCGACGCCCGTGGGCCCAAGGAACATGAACGAACCGATGGGCCGATTCGGATCCTGCAGGCCGGAGCGGCTGCGGCGCACCGCGTTGGAGACCGCCTCGATCGCTTCGCGCTGGCCGATGACGCGTTGGCCAAGGCGTTCCTCCATGTGGATCAGCTTTTCGCGTTCGCCTTCGCGCAAGCGGGTGATCGGGATGCGCGTCCAGGCGCTGACGACCTCGGCGATGTTATCGGCTGTGACTTCCTCTTGCAGCATGCGCGCACCGTCGCTTTGGACTTCCACGAGCTTGGCGTTATGCGCATCCAGCCGGCGCTGCAACTCGGGCAGGCGGCCGTACTGCAGTTCGCTGGCGCGTTGCAACTCGCCTTGGCGCTGCGCCTGTTCGAGTTCGGTCTTCAGTGCCTCCATCTCGCGCTGCAAACCTTGCGACTTGTCGATTTCGGTCTTCTCGGCCTGGAACTGGGCGCGCAGGCGCGTGCTTTCTTCCTTTAAATCCGCCAGTTCGCGCTCGAGCTTGGCCAGCCGATCCTGGCTGGCGGCGTCTTTCTCCTTCTGCAAGGCCTGGCGCTCCATCTCGCCTTGCATGATCTGGCGCTCCAATTGGTCGATTTCCGTCGGGACGGAGTCGAGTTCAATCTTGAGCCGCGAGGCTGCTTCGTCGATCAGGTCCACCGCCTTGTCGGGGAGGAAGCGCTCGGTCAAGTAACGCTGCGAAAGCTGCGCCGCCGCCACAATGGCCGCGTCCTGAATGCGGACGCCGTGATGGACTTCATAGCGCTCCTTCAAGCCGCGCAGGATGGCAATCGTATCCTCGACGCTCGGTTCATCCACCGTAACGGGTTGGAAGCGGCGTTCCAAAGCGGCATCCTTTTCGATGTACTTGCGATACTCGTTGAGCGTGGTCGCCCCGATGGTGCGCAACTCGCCGCGGGCCAGTTGCGGCTTGAGCAAGTTCGACGCGTCGACCGAGCCTTCCGCCGCGCCCGCGCCGACGATGGTATGAAGTTCGTCGATGAAGAGGATGATTTGGCCTTCGCTCGAAGTCACCTCCTTGAGGAAGGCCTTGAGGCGGTCTTCGAACTCGCCGCGGAACTTCGCTCCGGCAATCATCGAGCCGAGGTCCAGGGCGATGATGCGCTTGCTCTTGAGCGACTCGGGGACGTCCCCGGCGATGATCCGGCGCGCCAACCCTTCCACGATGGCCGTCTTGCCAACCCCCGGCTCGCCGATGAGCACGGGGTTGTTCTTGGTGCGGCGCGAGAGCACTTGCATGACGCGGCGGATTTCATCGTCGCGGCCGATGACGGGGTCGATCTTGCCTTTGCGCGCTTGTTCGGTGAGGTCACGGCCGTATTTTTCCAGCGTCTGGAACTTGCCTTCCGGATTTTCGTCGGTCACCCGCTGATTGCCGCGGACCTGGAGCAGCGCCTGCATCAAACGGTCGCGGGTGAGATTGGTATCCTTCAGCAGGCGGGCGGCGGGATGGTTGGTGTCGAGCAAGGCCAGCAGGTAATGCTCGCCGCTGAGGTATTCGTCCTTGAGTTTGGTCATCTCGCGCTCGGCCTGATCGAGCGTTTGATTGAGCGGACCGCTGAGATGCACCTGCGCGCTGCCGCTGGTAATCCTGGGGCGCCGGGCCAGGTCGGCTTCGAGGCTCTGGCTGAGTTTGGGGGTGGAAACGCCGGCTTTTTCCAGCAGCGGCCGCACGATGCCCTCACGCTGATCGAGCAGGGCGAGGAGGAACTGTTCGTTCGTGATCTCGGAGTGACCGCGTTCGGTGGCGGCGTTTTGCGCGGCCTGGAGTGCTTCCTGGGTTTTGGTGGTAAATCGATCGGGTCGCATAACGGGAATGAAAGGAAGGGGGCTATGTCTTGACGGGTCTGAGCCGCAGGCGGAGAATACGCGCCCTTAGCCATGAAAACATGCTTACTTCGGAGCAGTACGCTCACCTTTTTGTGGCTGCTGCTGGCTGTCAATTCGCCGGTGTTGGGCAAGGGCCATAAATCCGAAGATAAGAACGCCTCATCAACCGGGCGCTCAAAGTTGGAACATGCCACGGTGTTGATCATCCGGCATGCCGAAAAGCCAGACGATGGCAGCGGGTTGGCTCCGGCCGGCGTGACGCATGCCCAGGCCTACGTGCCGTACTTTGAGAACTATCAGGTAGACGGCAAGCCGATCAAGCTAACGGCGCTGTTCGCGGCGGCGAACTCGGGCTCCAGCGAGCGCCCTTACCTGACGATCCGGCCGCTGAGCCAGGCCATCGGTTTGCCGATCGATAGCCAGTTCAAGGACAAGGACTATGGCGAGCTGGTCAAGGCGCTGCAGGATACCGGCCACGGGCGCGAAATTCTGATCTGCTGGCACCACGGAGAAATCCCCAATTTGCTCAGAGCTCTCGGGGCCGACCCGGCTACGCTGTTGCCTGGTAGCGAGTGGCCGAGCGATCAGTATGGCTGGGTGGTGCAGTTGCGCTTCGACAAGGACGGGAAGTTGAAGGAGTCCAAGCTGGTGGTCGAGAATTTGTAAGCTGGGTAGGAGAAGCCAAAGCGGATCCCTACATTTCTTGGGCGCCGCCGCCGCTGCCAGCCAGCTCCACGACCACCACAAGGCCACCTTCCGGATGGTTGGCAGCCTTGATCGAGCCGCCATGCGCCTCCACGGCCTGCCGGGCGATGGCAAGCCCAAGCCCCGTCCCCCCACTCTGCCGGTCGCGCGATTCCGAGACGCGATAGAACGGCCGGAACAAATGCTCCAAGGCCCCGGGAGGCACTCCGGGACCGTGATCGCGCACCCGGACATAGGCGTGCGCCCGCTCGGCTTCGCCCGCGGACCGGCTGCCGATTTCGATCAATACCTCGGTGTCCTCCTCCGTATACCGCACCGCGTTGCGCACCACGTTCTCCAAGGCGCTGCGCAACAGATGGGCGACTCCCGTGACCTCGGGCGTCTCTCCGTCCGGCGCCACCCGCACGCGACAGGCGCGGCTGCCGGCCTCGAACTCCGCGTCGGCGGCGATGTCGCGCATCAACGCCGGTAGGTCCACGACCGTTGCTGGCTCGACTGCGGCGCGGTTCTCCAACTCGGAAAGCAGGAGCAACTGGCGGATCAACTCATTCAAACGGCTCGCCTCACGTTCGATGCGTTCCAGTTCCGGCCGCACCGCCGGGTCGGCTTTGCGGAAGGCGAGGCCCAAGGCCACGTTTACCCGCGTCAGCGGCGAACCGAGTTCATGCGAGATATCGGCGATCAGGCGGCGTTGCGCACTCAAGAGGCTTTCGATGCGGAAGGCCATCTCATCGAAGTCGCGCGCCAGTTCCGAGAACTCATCCCGGCGGCGGGCCAGGGCCGGCGTCGAGAGCACCCGGGCGCGCAGATCGCCGGCGGCCAGCCGGCGCGTGGCCGCCTGCAAGCGGCGCACTGGTTCCAACAAATACATCGCGAGCCAGTAACAGACCAGCGCCGAAACCAGGAGCGCCGCGCCGAAATCCAGCCAGACTTGCGGCGTGGTGGGAAGCCACAAACTCGTGCGCGGCAGCGTGACCAGGAAAACGTACGACTTGCCGCCATTGTCCGATACGCCGGTGGCGCCGGGCACCCAGCGCGCGATCAGCAAATGGGTGGGACGCCGCTCCAACTGGAGATCGCCGTTACCCCGTGCCCGGACGGCCAGCTCGGTGGCCCAGGGCGGGACGGGGCGCCCGGAAAGCTCCGTCGCCGTGGCGGCATCGAACAAATACGCGCCGTCGATCCGGGCGCTGTCCGGCACTTTCGCGGTCGCGTCGCTGCTGCCAGCTTCCTCCAAATACTGGCGCAGCGCGCTTGGGCCTTGTTGCGTGAACAGCGCGATGCTGGCCTGAGCCAAAGTATCCATCCGCTGCAACGGCACGTAGTGCAGCCGCGGAAAAAACGCGTCCGGATCGGTCACGTACACGGTGGACGCCACCGCTCCGGCCAGCAACAACATCGCCAGCCAAAACCACAGAAAGATGCGCCAGAAAACGCTATGGACCCGGGCTGGAGTTTGCCGCGCCAGCGGCAGCGCCTCCGCCGGTTCTGCATCCAAGACCTCCGGTTCGTCAGGCGGCTTCACCGCCGCTGCTGCTGTTGCTGCTGTGTGCATAGAGATAGCCTACTCCACGGATCGCTTTGATGCGGTCGCCGCCGGTGGGCGCCGGTCCTAGCTTGCGGCGCAGAGCGCTGACCAGATTATCGATGCCGCGATCCAGCATGGAAAACTCCCGTTCCAGCACAGTCCGGAAAAGGTCGTCCCGCGAGACCGGCCGCCCTGCGGAAGCCAGCAGGACGCGCAAAAGCTCGAATTCGGCGGACGTCAGTTCCACGGGTTCTCCCAGGCAGCGCACCTCGCGTTTGCCTGCGTCTAAAACCAGGTCGTCGACGGCCAGGAACTGGTTGCCCTCGCCACCACGTGCCGCGGGCCGCACCCGCCGCAGCACCGAACGCACCCGGGCCACCAGCTCCCGGGGATCGAAAGGCTTGGGCAGATAGTCGTCCGCTCCGATCTCCAGGCCCAGCACGCGATCCGTCGTCGCCCGCCGCGCCGTCAGCATGATGACCGGCACCTGCGATTCCCGCCGGACACGCCGTAACACTTCCAGGCCGCCAATCCCCGGCAACATGACGTCCAGGACGATCAGCGCGTACCCGCCCGCCAGGATGCGTTTGACGCCGCTCTCGCCATCGTGGGCGGCTTCCAGGGTGAAGCCTTCCGGTTGCAGGTATTCAGCCAGCAACTCGGTCAATCCCGCGTCGTCGTCCACCGCCAGGATGCGCTCCATGGAAGCAGAGTATAGCAGGGCGTGGCCGTTAACCTGCTGGCAGGATTGTCGGAATTTGTCAGGCTTCGGCTGCAAAATCTGACAAGAAACGCGCAGGCATTTCGCCGGAATCGTTGTTTGGTGAGCCAGGAGCAGCAAACGCCCATGAGCAAAAAGTCCTTTTTCCTGATTCTTCTCGCATTGGTGGTTCTCGGCGGGTGGTGGTTTCATCAACACGAGGCCGCGCAGAGCGCCGCGACGGGCGGCGATTCCCCGCAGGGCGGCGCGGCCGCGGGTGGCCGCCGGGGCGGCGCGCATGGCGGCGCCAATCCGCCGGTCCCGGTCGTGGCGGGTACGGTCGAAAAGCACGATGTGCCGATTTATCTCGATGGGCTTGGTACCGTGCAGGCGTTCAACACCGTCATCGTGAAAGCACGGGTGGATGGTCAATTGGAGAAAGTGGCCTTTCAGGAAGGTCAGGACGTGAAGAAGGGGGATCTCCTCGCGCAAGTCGACATTCGCCCCTACCAGGCCCAACTCGACCAGGCCATCGCCAAGAAAGCCCAGGACGAGGCGCAACTGGCCAACGGCCGGCTCGTGCTCGAGCGGGACAAGGATCTCATCCAGAAGAAGGTGCTCGATCAGCAGAGCTACGATACGCAAGGTTTCACGGTGGACCAGTTGGTGGCAACGGTGCAAGGCGACCAGGCGGCCATCGATAACGCCCAGACGCAGGTCGATTACACCCACATCACCGCGCCGATCGATGGCCGGACCGGTGTCCGGCAAGTCGACGAGGGCAACATCATCCACGCCGCCGACACGAACGGCCTCGTGGTGCTGACGCAACTGCACCCGATTTCGGTGGTCTTCACCCTGCCGGAACAAACGTTTCAGTCGATCCGTAACCAGTCCCCGGCGGGCACCGATGCCAGTAGTGCCATGAAAGTGATTGCGCTCGACCGCGATAACGCGGGAGAACTCGGCCAAGGCACCCTGGCGGTGATCGACAACGAAATCGATCAGACCACCGGGACGATCAAATTGAAGGCGACCTTCGCCAACGAAGATTTGCGTCTTTGGCCCGGTGAATTCGTCAACGCGCGCCTGCTTTTGACCACGCGGGAGGGCGGTTTGACCGTACCCGCGAGCGTCATCCAGCGCGGACCCCAGGGAGTCTTTGCGTTTGTGATCAAACCCGACCTGACCGTGGAGACACGGCCGGTGAAAGTGGCCCAGACGCAAGATAACGTGGCGCTGATCGACGACGGCCTGGCGGCCGGAGAGCGGGTGGTCGTCGACGGCCAATACAAATTGCAGCCGGGCTCGAAGGTGCAGATCACCAGCGGCGGTGGCAGTGGTCCGGCGACGGCGAGAGTCGGCAGCCCGGGAGCGGCGGGCGCGCATACCGGGGGCCACCGCGGCGCGCATGGCTCGCCCTCGCCCTCCAGCAGCGTGCCCGCCTCCTGACCATGAACATTTCCGAGCCGTTCATCCGCCGGCCCATCGCCACCTCGTTGCTGATGGTGGGCGTTATCATGCTCGGGCTGCTCGGCTACGAGCTGCTGCCCATCTCCGCCCTGCCCGCCGTCGATTTTCCGACTATCCAGGTCTTCGCCCAATTGCCCGGCGCGAGCCCGGACGTGGTGGCTTCGTCCTTGACGACACCGCTCGAGCGGCAATTCGGCCAGATCCCCGGCCTGGCCTCGATGAACTCCACCAGTTCGTTCGGCAACGCCACCATCACGCTTCAATTCGTCCTCGATCGCCAGATCGATGCCGCCGCTGAAGACGTTCAGGCCGCGATCAATGCCGCCGGCGGCGTGCTGCCGAAAACCCTGCCCAACCCGCCGACATATAACAAGGTCAACCCCGCCGATACGCCCATCCTTTCCCTGGCGATCACCTCGGACAGCCTGCCGCTCGACAAGGTCAACGATTTCGCCGACACCGTGCTGGCGCAAAAGCTCAGCCAGGTAGACGGCGTCGGCTTGGTCTCCATTGAGGGCAATCAGAAGCCGGCCGTCCGCGTGCAGGTCAACCCGGCCGCGGCCGCGGGTCTCGGGCTGAGCCTCGAAGACGTGCGCACCGTCCTAGGCCAGGCCAACGCCAACGCGCCCAAGGGCAGCTTCGACGGTTCGCGTCAGTCGCTCACCATCGGCGCGAACGACCAGATTTTCACGGCGGCGGCTTACAAGCCGGTCATCGTCGCCTATCGCAACGGGGCGCCGGTGCGTCTCTCGGACATCGGCACCGTTATCGATAGTGTCGAAAACGATCAGCTCGCCGCCTGGGTGGCGGACGAGCACACGGGATACCGGCCGGCGGTGCTGCTGGATATTCAACGGCAGCCCGGCGCGAACATCATCGAGACGGTGAACAAGATTAAACGGCTGCTGCCGGAACTCACCGCGACCATCCCGCCCTCGGTCAAGGTGTCCATCCTGACGGACCGCACGGAAACGATCCGCGCCTCGGTCGAGGACGTGCAATTCACCCTGCTGCTGACCGTGGTGCTGGTCGTCATGGTGATCTTCGTCTTCCTGCGCAAGCTCTGGGCGACGGTCATCCCCAGCGTGGCGCTGCCGCTTTCGATCATCGGCACCTTCGGGCTGATGGATCTGGCGGGCTTCAGCCTGGATAACCTTTCGCTGATGGCCTTGACGATCTCGACCGGGTTCGTGGTCGACGATGCCATCGTCATGATCGAAAACATCGTCCGGTTTATCGAAGCAGGCGATCCGCCGCTGGAAGCAGCTTTGAAAGGCGCGCGGCAGATCGGCTTTACGGTGATCTCGCTGAGTGTCTCGTTGATCGCCGTCTTTATCCCGCTGCTGTTCATGACCGGCATCGTGGGCCGCTTGTTCCGGGAATTTGCCATTACGCTGAGCGCGGCGGTGGTCGTCTCGGCTGTGATTTCACTGACGCTCACGCCCATGATGTGCGCGCGGCTGCTCAAGCCGGAAGCGGAGGAAGAGCATGGGCGCTTCTACCGTTGGACCGAGGGATTCTTCACCGCCATGCTGGCCCTCTACGAGCGGGGCCTGAAATGGGTGCTGCAAAACCAGTTTTTGACGCTGCTCGTAGCCATCGGCACGCTGGTGGCGACGATCTGGCTTTACATCGCCATTCCCAAGGGACTGCTGCCGCAGCAGGACACCGGCATCATCATCGGCGTGACGGATGCGGCGCAGAACATCTCTTTTCAAGCCATGCTGGAACGGCAGAAGGCCGTCGCCGAGGTGGTCCGGCGCGACCCGGACGTGGCGAGTGTCGCGGCTTTTGTGGGAGCGGGCTCGGTCAATCCCACGGTGAATGCCGGCCGGCTGACCATCGTGCTCAAGCCGCGCAACTCCCGGGCGAGCGCCGAGCAGATCATCACGCGGTTGCGGCAAAAAACGGGCAATCTCCAGGGCATCTCGCTCTTCATGCAAGCGGTGCAGGACCTGCAAATCGATAGCCGGGTCAGCCGCACGCAATACCAGTACATCCTGCAGGATGCCGACCCCGACGAGTTGGCCATCGAAGCGCCCAAACTCCTGGCCAAGCTGCGCGCGCTCCCGGAGCTAACCGACGTGGCCAGCGACCAGCAGTCCAACGGCCTGCAACTCACCGTGGATGTGGATCGTGACAAGGCTTCCCGGCTCAACATCCTCACCCAGGCCATCGACGACACGCTCTACGACGCGTTCGGCCAGCGCCAGGTCTCGATCATCTTCACCCAGCTCAACCAGTACCGTGTGATTCTAGAGGTGCAGCCGGAGTTCCAGACCAGCGCCAACACGCTCGACCAACTCTACGTCAAGAGCGGCACGGGCCAACTCGTGCCGTTGAGCGCCTTTGCGACCAGCCGGATGGTGACCGCTCCGCTGTCGATTCCGCACCAGGGCCAGTTCCCCTCGGTCACGCTTTCGTTTAACCTCAAACCTGGCCGCTTCCTGAGCGAGGCGGTGCCCGCCATCCAGCAGGCGCAGGAGCAAATCGGCCTGCCGGACACCGTGGCGACGACTTTCAGCGGGAGCGCCGCCGAGTTCCGGTCGTCCCTGGCCAGCGAGCCGTACCTGATTCTGGCAGCGGTGGTGGTGATCTACATCGTGCTCGGCGTGTTGTACGAGAGCTACATTCACCCGATCACGATCCTCTCGACGCTGCCGTCCGCCGGGGTCGGCGCCTTACTGGCGTTGCAGGTTTGCGGGATGGACCTTTCGCTGGTGGCGTTGATCGGCATCATTTTGTTGATCGGGATAGTGAAGAAAAACGCGATCATGATGATCGATTTTGCTTTGGAAGCGGAGCGTGACCAGGGGATGGCGCCGGAGGATTCGATCTACCAGGCCTGTCTGCTGCGCTTTCGCCCGATCATGATGACGACCGCGGCGGCGCTGCTCGGCGCGCTGCCGCTGGCGCTCGAACGCGGCACCGGCTCGGAATTGCGCCGTCCGCTGGGCGTGGCGATCGTCGGCGGTCTGCTCCTGTCGCAGGTCCTGACACTCTACACGACTCCGGTGATTTACCTCTATATGGACCGGCTGGGCCGCTGGCTGACGGGTGCGGGGAAAGAGGAGGCGGCTGCCCCGGTACCCGCGCCGAGACCGGCTCCGGAAGCAGTGGCCGTGGCCTGATGCAGCCCATGAAAACAGGACAGGGCGAGGAGCGGGCCGAAACTCCGCTCCACCGGGAGACGGCCGATCTGGCGAACGTCAGCGTTTCCGCGGGCTTCATCCGCCGTCCAGTGGGCACGTCGCTGCTAGCGGCCGGGCTGCTGTTGCTCGGCCTGGTGGCCTACCATTTCCTGCCGATCGCGCCGTTGCCGCAGGTCGATTTTCCCACCATCTCCGTCAACGCCAGCCAACCGGGCGCTGACCCCGAGACGATGGCGTCTTCGGTCGCCGCACCGCTGGAGCGGCGCTTCGGTCAGATCGCCGGCGTCACCGAAATCACGTCGAGCAGTTCGCTCGGGACTGCCTCGGTGACGATCCAATTCGACCTCAACCGCGACATCAACGGCGCGGCCCGCGATGTCCAGGCTGCCATCAACGCCGCCGGCGGGGAATTGCCCGCCGGCCTGCCCAATCCGCCCACTTACCGCAAGATCAATCCCGCCGATTCGCCGATCATGGTACTGGCGCTGACCTCCGACACGCTGCCTCTTTCCCAAGTCTATAACGTCGCCGATCAGGTCCTCGGCCAGCGCTTGAGCCAGGTTACCGGCGTTAGCCAGGTCAATATCAACGGCGGCGCCAAATCCGCCGTCCGCGTGCAGGTCAACCCGGTCGCGCTCGCTTCCATGGGGATGGGTCTGGAGGACATCCGCAATGTCCTGGCCAATGTCAACGTCGACTCGCCCAAGGGCAGCCTGAGCGACGCGCAGCAGTCTTACGTCATCGCCAGCAACGATCAACTCTCCGTCGCCGCCGACTACCGCCCGATTATCGTGGCGCAAAAGAACGGCACGCCGGTGCCGCTGGGCTCCATTGCCACGGTGATCGACGCGCAGGAGAACTCGCAGATGGCGGGTTGGTCGAACGGCAAGCGCGCCGTGCTGCTAACGATCCAGAAGCAGGCCGCTGCGAACGTGATCGACATCACCGATCAAATCCACGCCATGCTGCCTCAGCTCGAACGCTGGATGCCACCGGGAGTCAAGCTGACCGTCCTAAGCGACCGCACGCAGACGATCCGCGCTTCAGTCCATGACGTGCAAATCACGCTCATGCTCAGCATTGGGCTGGTGATCGTCGTTATGTTCCTCTTCCTGCGGCGGTTCTGGCCGACCTTTATCGCCGGCACGACGGTTCCGCTTTCGCTCGCCGGCACGTTCGGCGTCATGTACCTCTGCGGCTACAGCCTGGACAACCTGTCCCTGATGGCGCTGACCGTGTCCGTCGGTTTCGTCGTGGACGACGCCATCGTCGTCATCGAAAACATCGTCCGGTTCATGGAAAACGGCGCCACGCCGCTGGAAGCCGCGTTGCAGGGCGCGCGCCAGATCGGGTTCACGGTCATCTCGATCAGCATTTCGTTGGTCGCGGTGTTCATTCCGATTTTGTTCATGAGCGGCTTGGTCGGCCGGCTTTTCCATGAGTTCGCGGTCACTTTGAGCGTGGCCATTCTGGTCTCTTGCGTGGTCTCGCTCACCTTGACGCCGATGCTCTGCGGGCGCTTCCTCAAGCCCGAGCATCCGGACCGCTCGCGCGGGCGCTTCTACGAGACCAGCGAACGGTTTTTCGAAGGGCTGCTGGCGCTGTACGAGCGCGGCTTGAAATGGGTGCTGCGGCACCAGATTTTCACCTTGCTGGTGACGGTGCTGGTCTTCTTTCTGACCGTGCACATGTACCGCATCATGCCGACCGGCCTCTTCCCGCAACAAGATACGGGCTTGCTGATGTGCATCTCGGAAGCGGCCCAGGATATCTCTTTCGAGGCGATGTCCGCCAAACAGCAGCAAGCTGCGGCCATCGTGGCGGCCGATCCGGCGGTCGCGACGGTGGGATCGTTCGTCGGTGGCAGTTCCATGAATACCGGGCGCATGTTCGTCAGCCTGAAACCGTTCCCGGAGCGCAAGGTCGGTATCGATGCAGTAGTGGCCCGCCTGCGGCCGAAACTCGCCCGCATCGAAGGTATGGGCGTTTTCCTGATTGCGGCGCAAGACATCCGCGCCGGCGGCCGGTCGGGCAAAGGGGCCTACACCTACGCTTTGGAATCATCCGATCTCGCACAGTTGCAGCATTGGACGCCCTTGCTGGTCGACAAGCTCAAGAAGTACCCCCAACTCAAGGACGTCACGACCGATCAGCAAGTCAGCGGCTTGCAGGAAAACGTGGTGATCGACCGCGATGCCGCCGCCCGCCTGGGGATTCAGCCCAGCGCCATCGACGACGTTCTCAGCGACGCGTTCGGCCAACGTCAGGTCTCGGTCGTCTACACGCAGCAAAATCAATATCGCATCGTGCTCGAGGCCGAGCCCCGGTTTCTAACGGAAGCGGCCTCGCTGGACAAGATCTACATTGCCAGCACCAACGGCAAGCAGGTGCCGCTTAGCACGGTGGCGAAGTTCGAGCTGGTGAATACCGCGCTCTCGGTGAACCACCAGGGGCAGTTCCCGGCTACCTCGCTGACCTTCAACCTGGATCCCGGCACGTCGCTCGGTGACGCGACCGTGCTGATCCAACGGGCTGCGGACGAGTTGCATCTGCCCAGCTCCATTGTGGGCAGCTTCCAGGGCACGGCCAAGGTCTTCCAATCATCGCAGTCCAGTCAGATCTGGCTGATTCTGACGGCCATCGCGGCCGTTTATATCGTGCTCGGGGTGCTCTATGAGAGCCTGATTCACCCGTTGACGATCCTATCCACGCTGCCCTCGGCCGGGCTGGGCGCACTCCTGGCGCTCTGGCTGACCGCCAACGACCTTTCGCTCGTGGCGATGATCGGCATCATTCTGTTGATCGGAATCGTCAAGAAGAACGCCATTATGATGGTGGATTTTGCCTTGGAAGCAGAGCGGGTCGAAGGCATGAGCCCTGAGGAGGCGATTTTCCAGGCCTGTATCGTGCGCTTTCGCCCGATCATGATGACGACGATGTCGGCGTTGCTGGGGGCGGTGCCGCTGGCGATCGGCATGGGAACGGGCTCGGAGCTGCGCAAGCCGCTGGGAGTGGCGATCGTCGGCGGCCTGGTCGTCTCGCAAGCGCTCACGCTGTACACCACGCCGGTCGTTTACCTGTTCTTCGAACATCTGCGGGCGCGTTGGCAGAAGAGAGGCGGCCGCCGGGTGAAGACGCCGGACTTAGCGCTCGCGCCATCACACGCCTGACGTAGCATCGGCGTCAGACTGGCGCTCCAAAAAAAGGTAGGGAGCGCTCTCCGAGCGCATCCGTAGCTGTCTGGAGAACTCCGGATCCAGGCAACAGCCGCTTTGTCTAAGGCGCTTTCCAGACAGTCACGGAGTCGCTCGGAGGAGCCTGTCGGACTTAGAAGCTTGCAGGTCAAGGGGAGTGGAGTGCAAGGTGGAGGTCCATGAGCACACGCTATGTGAACGTGGATCGGAAAACACCGATGTTGCTGGCGCCGGATCTGAGGGACTGGGTGGCCGAGGATGATGTGGCGCACTATCTGGTCGAGGCGCTGGAGTTAGTCGATCTGTCGGCGGCGAAGCTCAACGTGCGCGGGACGGGCAGCGCGCAGTATCCGCCCGGGATGATGCTGGCGGTGCTGGTGTACTGTTACGCGCATGGGATGTTCAGTTCGCGCGAGATCGAGCGGGCGACCTGGCGGCATGTGTCGGTGCGCTACCTGGCGGCCAACACCCACCCCGACCATGACACGATCGCAACCTTTCGCCGGGAGAACGGGGCGCTGCTCAAAGCGGTGTTCGTCGAACTGCTGCAGTTGGCCAAGCGGAGTGGACTTTTGCGCCTGGGAGTGATCGCGATCGATGGGACCAAGCTCAAAGCGGCCGCGGCCAAGCGGCGCACGCTCTGCCACGAGCAGATCGAAAAGGAGTTGGCCGAGTTGGAGGTGCAAGTCAAGGCGTTGCTGGCGCAGGCAGAGACGGCCGATGCCCAGCCGGCGCCGAGCGACGAGTTGCCGCGGGAGTTAGTCGATGCCCAGCAGCGCCGGGCGCGGCTGCTGGCGGCGCAGGGCGAGCTTGCGGCGCAGGTGCGCGAGCGCTACGAACAGCGAGAAGCGCAGCGCGCCCAGGCCGCGGCGGCTGGCGAGCAGGGGATGCGGCGGGTGTCCCCCGAGCCCCAAGCCAATGATCGACTCAACTTGAGCGATCAAGACAGTACGCTGACGCCGACGGCCCAAGGCGGCTTCATCCAAGGCTTCAACGCGCAGATCGCGCTCAGCGTCGCCGCCAGGGCGGCTGGTGACGGGGAGGGCGCTCCCGTGAGCTTGATCGTGGCTGGCGAGGTGGTGCGCGCCACCAGCGACCTCGGCCAATTGGAGCCGATGACTGAGGCCGTGGTGGCCAACTTGGGCCAGGCACCGTCGGTCGTCTTGGCCGATACGGGTTACGATCACACGCGCCAGATTCGAGCGGTGGAAGCGCGCCACGGCTGCCGGGTCTTGTGTCCGCCGGCGCGCAACGCCTGGGCAGGAGCGCAGTCGCGCAGTCGCAAGCCGCGGGAACGGGAGCGCTGGCAGGAGCGGGCGGCCAGACGCGCGCAGCTGGCCCAGCCGGAAGTTCGGGCGCTCTACGGCCAACGCGGCACGAGCGTGGAGCCAGCTTTTGGGATCATTAAGAATACGCTCGGCTTTAGCCGGTTTCGCTTGCGCGGGCTGGCGAAAGTGCGCACCGAGTGGCAGTTAGTGACGCTAGCCTTCAACTGCCGGCGCCTGGCAGCGCATCAAAGGCGCTCGGGTCAGCGGCTTAACTAACCGGGAGGAGCTGCCAGAGTTCCCGTCCGGCGGCTCAGCGAAGGGGCTCTGTGCTTTTTGCGCTCCTGTTTAACAACCAGAGCAGCCCACTCCCCCTAGAAGTTTACTTCTCTTCCTATTTCCTCCACACCTAACGATCAGGTTAGTTTCAAGTCCGACAGGCTCCGGAGAGCGATCCCTGATACCGTCTCCAAAGTTAATCACCGGCGACGTGGGAAGGCTAGCCCGAAGCCTGCCCCAGCAGCCGCGTCGGCGGTGAATAACTTTGCCGCCGCGTCAAAAAGTGCTGTCAACGATTTGCGTTCGCCGCAAGTTAAGGGCGCTCGCATGGCCACGCCGCCAGGACAGTCCAGCGATCCGAGCTCCTCGAGAGCTTTGGGTAGATCACTGACTGGCGGCGCTTTGGCCTCTGCCCAGAAGTCTGAGAGAACTACATCCCACGAGGATCCTGTATCAGGTCGACTGGCGGCAGAGCCACGGCGGTGCGTGCCCACCACCTCCACTCCTCCACCCACCAAGCAAATGTCAGACTGGACTATCATCACGCACTACGCCGGCTTCGATTGGGCCAAAAACCAGCATGATATCATTATCGTTGATCGCACAGGCCAGATCGTAGCCGACTTCCAAATCGAACACTCCGGCCCTGGTTGGCAGAGCTGGCGCGAGCGCATCGCGGCTTATCCTGGCCTGGCCGTGGCCATTGAGACCAACCAGGGAGCTGCCATCGAGCAACTCCTCGCCAGCCACTGCACGCTTTACCCGGTGCAGCCAAAAAGCGCCCAACGCTATCGCGAACGCAAGGTGCCAAGTGGCAACAAGACCGATCGACTCGACGCCTGGAGCCTGGCTGACGCCTTGCGCGTCGATGGCCATGGCTGGAAGCCGCTCGCGCCACAGGACCCTTTGCTGGCCGAGTTGCGCTTGCTCTGCCGCGACGAGGTCGCCTTGATCGAAGAACGCACGGCTTTGATCAACCAACTCCAACAAGCCCTCTACGAGTATTATCCCACCGCGCTCGAGGCCTTTACCGACTGGAGCTCTCCGGCGGCCTGGGCCTTTGTCGAAGCCTTCCCCGCGCCGGAGCTCTTGCGCCAAGCCGGCCAGCGCCGCTGGGAGAAGTTCCTCCATGCGCACAAACTCTTTCGGCCTCAGACCGCCGCCGCGCGCCTGGAGAGTTTTGCACGGGCAGGCCAGTTTGGCGCCAGTGTGGCCGTCACCCGCGCCAAGAGCCGCCTGGCCCTGACCCGGGCGCGGATGCTGCGCGTGCTGCAGAACCAGCTCAACGACTATCGGGCGCAGATCGAAAAGCTCTTTGCCGAGCACCCCGATCATGATCTCTTTGGCTCGCTGCCTGGCGCTGGCGCCAAGCTCGCCCCCAGACTCTTGAGCGAACTGGGCTCCGATCGCTCCCTGTTAGCCGACGCCCAGGCTCTGCAGTGCCTGGCCGGCACCGCCCCGGTAAGCTATCAGTCCGGCCAAGCCCACCGCGTGCATCTGCGCCGGCACTGCAACAAACACCTGCGCGCGACGGTCCATCTCTGGACCGATCTGAGCCGGCGCTGCTGTCCTTGGGCCGACGTCTACTACCAGGCACTAAGAAAACGGGGCAAAAGCCACGCCTGCGCCCTGCGTTGCCTCGGTCAGCGCTGGCTCAAAATCCTCTGGAAAATGTGGCAGACCCACCAGCCGTATCTGGCAGACCTCCACACCCGTAACCAGCTCCAGCATGGCTCCTGGGTACTCAAACTTAACCCCGCTTAAACCCCCCTTCTTGATGCCAACAACTTCAATCAAAAATCAATTTGCAGCACAGAGAACATCTACCTAGACCGGCAGCTTCGCTGCCTGCCACTCGCTGGCGTAGAGGAAGAGCGCGCCAGCGGCGAGCAGCAGGTTGCGGCCCAAAACCCAGGCCAGGCCAGACGCCGGGCCGGAAAAAGCACCATCGCCAAAGCAACCGCAATCGATGGTCAACCCGCGCATTCTGGCCCAGGCCACGGCGGCCAAAAAGACCAGGAGCACGCACGAGGCGCAAAAGGCCGCGGAACGCCGCCGCCAACCCGTCAGCAGCCAGAGGCCGAGCACCAGCTCGAAAATCGGCAACCCGAGTGCGAACAGATCAATCCCGTCCAATGGCAGAATTCGGTAAGCCGCGACGTCGTCGGCGAAAGCCTGGGGCGCGCGAACTTTGCTGAACCCGGCAAAGACGAAAACCAAGCCCAAGACGAGGCGGAGCGCCCGCCTGAGCCAGCGCGCCCCCGCTAACTGGGCGGCGTGGGTCACGGCGTCGCCAGCTTCTCCTCGGCCAGACCAGCTGCGGTCCACGCTTCCCAGCCGGGCTCAAATTCCACGACTTGCCGATAGCCCAATTGCCGCAGGGCAGAGGCCACTATCCCGCCATCCGGGCAATCGGCGTCGGAGCAATAAACCGCTGTTATACGATCCTTACCGGCCTCGAGCCGTGGCCGCAACCGCTGGTAGTCGGTCGCGAAGGTCGCCCGCGCAAGATTGAGCGCACCGGGAATGTGACCCTCCCGGTAGAAGACATCCGGCCGCGCATCGAGGATCAATCCCGAACGGTCCAGCGTCATTCGCCGGATCTCCTCGAGGCCAATCTGAGCGACGGACAGACCGGTCGGAGCCGGGTCGCGAGTGAGCCTCGCGACCATTTCCTGCATCCGCTGCTGGGGAGAAACGTACCGCCAGGGTAACGCCTCGGGCCGCACCGCGTTCAGCAGCAGACCAGCAATAGCCGCCAGGCTCCCGAGGGCAAACAGCGCACCGAAATCAGCCGCCAGCCGGCCATCCGAGTCGAGGCCAGCCATGATCGCTTGCGGTCGATGCTCGAATGATGACACGCGCGAACCCGCGCCGGGCAAGGTATGGCTCGCCTGTACCTGGCGCGCGGAAACTCACTATTTAACGTGACCGGAGACCAGCTTGTTCATCTCGAACATGGTCACCTGCGCTTTGCCGTCGAAGACCGCCTTCAATTTCTCATCAGCGTTGATCATCGTCCTTTTCTTGGGATCTTGCAGATCGTGCTTCTTGATATAGGTCCAAAGTTTGCTGGTCAGTTCAGTCCGGGGGAGCGGGCTGGCGCCGACGACAGCAGCGAGTTTTTCGTTTGGGGTGACGGGCTTGAGGAAAGCGGCGTTCGTTTTCTTCGGCGCGGCCTTGGTAGTGGTCTTTTTGGTAGTTGCCATAAGCCAGTGGATTAAAAACAAGACGCGTGCGGAAACAATCTTTATTTCGTGCGACTTAGCGGTTTTTTACACTTTCATGTGTCTCCGGCTGCTTTTTGGCCGGCTCCGTTGCTGAAAGTGGCCTCTCTGGGCGGTTTACGAGTCTCTCAGCTGGCTTTTTGCCCCGGCCGCAGGCGCGCACAAACATTGCTCTGTTTAGCTCCCGCTGATGCTGACTATTAATTTGGTGCGGGTACTCCCATTTGTGCCTGAGCGTAACTCCACGAATCTATCCGGCCTTTACCGGCGAATGCTTAATGTGATGCTCTCCTTGTTGCGCGGTCCTCTCTCGTTTTGCCGCCGTCCGGCAGTGGCGTTGCTGCTGCTGGCGGTCCTTGGCTCCAGCCCGCTGGCGCGCGGGGCGATTGGCCTGCCGCTGGACACTGTTTTCCGCGGTAGGGCGACCTTCGACCGCCTGGTGGAACTCGCCGAGCGGGAAAACTGGGCTGCCTTGCCGGTGGGTGAGCGCACGTCGCGGGTCGGGCTGGCGCTGGCCGGCACGCCGTACGCCGGTTACACGCTGGAAATCGACGACCGCATCGAATCGCCCTCGGTGGATTTCTTCGGCCTGGATTGCTGGACTTTCTTCGAGATTTCCCTCGGTTTCGCGCGCATGCTGCACGCCAAGCCCCCGCCCTACCAGCCGGCGGACCTCCTGGCGATGATCGAGCTGGACCGGTATCGCCATGGTGTCTGCACCGGTGAATACCTTTCGCGTCTCCATTTCCTCGAAGATCTGTTCTACGACAACGAGAAGCGAGGCCTCCTGACCAACATCACCCGCCAGTTACCCGGCGCCGAGCGCATGGGCCACCGCGACATTCGCGAGATGACGGTGATGTGGCGGCACTACCGTTACCTGCGCAATAATCCCAGCCTGCTGCCCGGCATGGCCGAGGTGCAGGCGCGGGTCTCCGATCTGCCGGTCTATCATATCCCGAAGCGACGCGTCGCCGGCATCGAGCGTGATCTGCAAGACGGGGATATCGTGGCCATCACGAGCCGCGACACCGGCGGCTACACCTCGCATGTGGGACTGGCTTGCCGCGACGGCAGAGGGGTGCTGCGCTTCTTGCACGCCTCCTCCTTGCAGCGGCGCGTGGTCTTGGACGAGCGGCTTTCCGTCTACCTGAATTCCAAGGGCGATGATATCGGCATCATCGTGGCACGGCCGAACGACGTGCAGGCCGGCTCGCTGGCGGCGCGTTGAGCCCGCGGCTCAGCTCCGATGGTGCTTGCGGCGGTGGCGGTGCGTCACCCGGTGATGCACGGGCGTGTGGTTGATGGTAATCGGCGGCAGCGACCCAATACCGATGTCACCCTGCTCGTGCTGCTCGATGATCCCCTCGGCCAGACCCTCGGCGACCCGTTGCCGGAAGTCGCCGTCGCTCACCGTGGCGGCCTCCGCGGCGTTGGTCAGGAACCCGCATTCGCAGAGAATGGACGGCACCCGCGGATTGCGCGTCAAGCGCAGAACGCGGCGCGTGACGCCCCGGTTATCCAGGCCCGTCTCGCCGATCAGATGACGTTGCACGCGCAGCCCCAGCCCGTAGCTATCTGGCTGCCAGAAGAACGTCTCGATCCCCCGGGGGACCGTGCTGGGCGAGGCGTTGTAGTGGATGCTGATCAGGACGGAGTCCGGATGCGCGTTGGCCAGCGCCACCCGGTCGTTCAGCTCGACAAACGTGTCCGACGTGCGCGACATGATCGTCTGAAACCCCGCCTTCTCCAGCAACGGCTGCAAACGCAGGGCCGTATCCAGGGTCAGGTCCTTTTCCAGCAGGCCGCCGCGCGAGCGTTCGCCGCTGTCTCTCCCGCCGTGTCCGGCATCGATGACCACGGTCGAAAAACTGCCCGGCGCCATGGTCGTCGGGCCCGTGGCGCAACTGGAGAGAAGCAAAGCGGCCGCCAGCAGCAGGCCGAGGTGGAGGCAAAGGGAACGGTATTTCAGCATGAGGGTTTCGCGCGCACATAACGGGCGGCCCGCCGGATCGTCAATCGCTATTCAAGACGCCGTACTCGCCCGTTTGCTGTAGCAGCTTGGCGATCAAGCCGGTCCAGCCCGTCTGATGGTTGGCCCCGCAGCCGCGGCCTTCATCGGCATGGAAATACTCGTGAAAAAGCGGATACGGATTCCAGGCCGGATCTTCCTGGAATTTCGTGTACGGCCCGAAGACCGGCCGGCGCCCGCTGTCCGGATCGCGCCGGAAGATGCTCGCCAACCGCCGCGAAAGCTCGGAGGCCACTTCCCAGAGCGTCAGCCATTTCCCGGAACCCACCGGACACTCCACCTTGTACTCGTCGCCGAAGTAGAAATGGAACTTCTGCAGGCTTTCGATCAAGAGGTAATTGATCGGCATCCAGATTGGCCCGCGCCAGTTCGAGTTGCCGCCAAATAATCCCGATTCCGATTCGCCCGGGTTGTAGTCCACCCGGTTAACGCTCCCGCCGTGCTCGAAGATATACGGATGCGCCTCGTGGTACTTGGAGACCGAGCGAATCCCGTAGGGACTCAAGAATTCGTTCTCATCGAGTAACTTGCTCAAGAGCCGGCGCAACTTGCCGCCTCCCACGAGCGACAACATGATCTTGCCGCCGCGTGCTTCCCCGAGGTGCCGGCTGACGTTCTCCGTCAGTCCGGGCCGGTTCTCCATGAACCAGCGATAGCGCCTCCCGAACCCGGGCAGCCGTTCCAACAGAGCGGTGTCGATGACTTCCACGGCGAAGATCGGGATCATGCTCACGATCGAGTGAATTTTGATGGGCAGCGTGCCTCCATCGGGCAGATGGATTTGGTCGTAGAACAAGCCGTCCTCCTCGTTCCAGAGCGGCGTATCGCCGCCGCCCGGCGCATTCATGGCGTGCGCGATGGCCAGGAAATGTTCGAAGAACTTGCTGGCGATATCCTCGTAGACAGGGTTCGAGCACGCCAACTCAAGCGCGATCTTGAGCAGGTTCAAGGCGTACATGGCCATCCAGCTCGTGCCGTCGGATTGCTCAAGATAACCGCCGGTCGGCAACGGCTGGCTGCGGTCGAAAACCCCGATATTATCCAGGCCCAGGAAGCCGCCCTCGAAAATGTTGCGTCCGGTGGCGTCCTTGCGATTGACCCACCAGGTAAAATTGATCAGCAGCTTCTGGAAAACGCGCTCGAGGAACTCGCGATCCCCCGCCGCGTTCGGTCCGCGCATTTTTCGGTCGATCGTGTAGACGCGCCAGGCGCCCCAGGCGTGCACGGGCGGATTGACGTCTCCGAACGCCCACTCGTAGGCGGGCAACTGCCCGTTCGGGTGCATGTACCATTCGCGCACCAGCAGCATCAACTGACGCTTGGCGAACTCCGCATCGACCAGGGACAGCGGCAGGCAATGAAAAGCGAGATCCCAGGACGCGAACCAGGGAAATTCCCAGGTGTCCGGCAGGCTGAGGATGTCCTCGCTGTAGAGGTGCCGCCAATCGTGGTTGCGCCCGGTCAGGCGCGGCGCGGGCGGGATAGGCTCGCGGCGATCGCCGTCCAGCCATTCATCGACGACATAATTGTAGAATTGTTTGTTCCAAAGCATCCCGGCCAGGGCCTGGCGCTGGACGGAAGCCGCGTCCCGGTCCAGCCCGGCGGGCACGAGCGCTTGATAGAATTCGTCGGCTTCCTGGGTGCGGCTCTGCAAGGTCGCGGCGAAATCATCTCCGAGCGAACGGTCGCCGGGTTTAGCCAGGCTCATGTCGTCGGTCAGCCGCAGATCGATGGTCCACGTTTCCCCCGGTTCCAGAATGCGCCGGTAATGCAGGGCGGCTTTCGTGCCGGTTTGCGCGGGGTTGACCGCGCCAGTCTCGCCGTGCACGACGTAGCGATCAATGCCGTCCTTCTGGTAGGGAGTCTCGTTCGCCGACCCGAAAATACGGGCAAAATTCGTCTCATTGTCGGTGAACAGCGCGGCGTGCGGCGGAGCGGCGATGAGCAGGCGTTCGCCGAGCGTCGCATGTTGCGCGCGGATGAAGGTCTCCCCGGCCGCACCGGCCCCGGGCGCGAGCGTCAGGTTGGGCTTCGGCGAGCCCGGGCCGTAAGCCCAGGTGTTGCGGAACCAGAGCGTCGGCAGCACGTGCAGAGGCGCCGGATCGGGGCCGCGGTTGATTACGCTGATCCGCATCAGGAGATCGTCCGGACCGTTCTTGGCGTATTCGATGAAGACGTCGAAATACCGGTTTTGATCGAAGATGCCTGTGTCGAGCAGCTCGTATTCGAGGGCGTCGCGGCCGCGCTGACGGTTTTGGGTCAGCAGATCGGCGTAAGGATAAGCGGCCTGGGGGTATTTGTAGAGACCCTTGAGGTACGAGTGCGTCGGGGTGGCATCGAGATAGAAGTAGTACTCCTTGACGTCTTCGCCGTGGTTGCCTTCGGAGCCGGTGAGGCCGAAAAGGCGCTCCTTGAGGATGGGATCGCGCTCGTTCCAGAGGGCCAATGCGAAGCAAAGGCGCTGGTGGTTATCGGAGATGCCCAGGATGCCGTCCTCACCCCAGCGGTAGGCGCGCGAGCGCGCGTGATCGTGGGGAAAATAGTCCCAGGCCTCGCCGGTGGCGCTGTAATCTTCGCGCACGGTGCCCCACTGGCGCTCGCTCAAGTATGGGCCCCAGCGGTTCCAATGCTCTTTTTTAAGACGGTCGTTTTCCTGCCGGGTTTGCTCCGCGTTCATGGATGGGAAGTTTCTGCGCCGCTCTGCACTGGTCCGGCGACGGTAGCACCGGCCACGCGCTGGTCGAGGCGCGCTCCGTTAAATTATTGCGCGGATCGCGGGGTCGAGTTTCGATTCACCCGTATGGAACCGATGGACCCCAGCGACCCGCACGACCTCCGCAACACCGCCGAAGCCGCCATTGAGACGGCGCACCTGGCCCTGGACGGCTCCGGCGCGCAGGATTCCATCGCGAAGGCGGTCGACCTGCTCAAGGCAGTCAAAGGCGTGCGCGAGGTCCACGGCGAAAACGCCAGCGGCATCCTGACCGTGACGTTCGATGCGCGCGAGACACACGTCCCCGCTTTGCACGACGCGTTGCTACAAGGTGGATACCATCCCGCCCGCACGGCAACGAATTAGGGACGTCCGGAGCGCGCGTTTAGGCGGCCAGGGTCAGCGCGGCTGCGCGGCGGCAGGCAGTGCCGCGATCCCCCGTGCCCGCCGATTTTTGATTAGCTCGGCCATGACGAAGAATCGCATTCTGTCCGCGTTGCAATACTTAACCACCTTGCCGGACGAGTCGATGATACAAATAGTCGGATAGCCATAGATGCCGTAGGCGTTGTAAGTCTGGTTCGAAACGTCTTGCAGCACGGTGAAGGGAACCCGCTCCTTGGTGGCGGCCTTTAAAGCGTCTTCGAAGGAATCGGTGGAGGGCATTACTCCAAGAACGGTGAGTTCACTGCTCGGCGTGTTCAAAAAGATGGAGCCCAGTTGCTGACTGGCCTCGATACAGCGGCCGCAACTGGCGGAGAAGAAATACAGAACGGTTACTTTTCCTTTTTGCGCCGAGACGTCGAAGGAGCCTGGTTGACCGGACGTAAGCGGAATTAAACCGCACGCGTATTCGACCGGCGGCGCTGTACCGTTTTTAAGGACGGAACTGCGGGCCGCGACGGTCGCGTCGATCTTTTGACCGATGGTCAGGGTGAAATCCTGCGCGCGAACGGGGGCGACCACTGTCAGAAAAGCCGCCGCCACCGCAAGAGCAAAGGGACGGCCCGATTTCAGGGGATGAAGCATCTTGGTAACCGTTCTAAGCGTTCCGGGCCGCGGGCTTGGCCGTGGAAACGGCGATATGCGGGCTTTCCGGGTTCACGTCGACGCTACGACTGCGAGGCACCACCACCAAATCCATGTCCTCCATCGGAATGGCTCCGAGCAAAACCTGATCGCCGAAAACCAAGGCACCGGCAAGAGCGACCCGGTTCTTGAAGCGCACTTCCAGCGGCCCCATGTAAGGGACAATGCGCCGGGAACCATCGGCAATGACGACTCCCTTTCGGTCGTACTCCTCCAACTGTAGCTGCAAGGCAATGTGCTGCGGAATGCGAAGATGTACGGCACCGGTGCCGGCTAGGGCATGAGCTTCGACCGGGGGAAGTTCCGGGAACCGCGGATTGCGCAAGGAAAGCGTGGTTTGAGCAAGCCCCATCTGCGTTTCAATGTGGCACAATACCCGATCGCGTGCCACGCCTGGAGTTCAGGTGGCTAGCGACGCCGCCTCTGTGGAGTACCGGAGGCCTGAGCGCCACGAGTCGCGGACTGATGCGTTGTCAGGCGGCTGGCGCGAGGCAGCGGTACACAACGAAAGCCGTCAAAGGAGCACCCAGACAACCGAGAAAAACCCCAACCCACTCCAGCGGCCTGAGCGGCGGACGAGAATAAAGGAGACCCACAATGCCCACGATCCACAAAGGCAACGCGATCGACCAGCTCAGGTACGACAGAGCCCAGGCAATACCCGCGATGGTAGCGACAGCCAGTTCAGCGGAGCCACGGATGGCGGCGGGAGCGATGGTTTGACCGGTCATAATGTGGTGTGTAGCAGGAACGCGCGGGTTGTCGCTCAGCAAAAGGACCAGGCTCAGTGGCGCAGGCTGGTGACATCAAAGCGGCGCGGGCAGAACAGACCCGCCACACCGAGCTGCATCTTCTTCAAACAAACCAGAGCAAAGCGCTTCTTTGCAACGATTAGGACACACTTGATCGCCGTGAGGCCGAATGATGGCTGTACACCGCGGGTCAAGCCGCATAACAAAACGGCAGACAACACACGATGAAGAAAAACATACTGATCGTCGGGGGAGCGGGGTTCATTGGCTCGCACGTGGCGGATGAACTCCTGGGGCACGGTTATAATGTCCGCGTCTTCGATAACCTGGATCCGCAGGTCCACGGCGCCGCCGCTGATGGCCCGCCGGATTACCTCAGCCGGGAAGTGGAATTCGTCCACGGCGACGTCCGCGATCACAAGGCCGTGCGCCACGCTCTACGCGGCGTGGACGCCGTCTACCATTTTGCGGCCTTGGTCGGCGTCGGGCAGAGCATGTACGAGATTTCCCGTTACATGGATGTGAACAATGTCGGGACGGGCGTGCTGCTGGAAGCGCTGCTCGAGAAGCCGGTGGAACGCCTCGTCGTCGCCTCGAGCATGAGCATTTACGGGGAAGGCCTCTATCGCAACGCCGCCGGCGTCATCCGCCCCGGCCACGAACGCGCCGCGAGCCAGTTGCAGAAAGGTTGCTGGGAATTGCACGATGCGGACGGCGACCCGCTCCATCCCGTGCCGACCCCAGAAAGCAAAGTGCCGGCCTTGCCCAGCATTTATGCCTTGACCAAGTACGATCAGGAGCAAGCCTGCCTGAAAATTGGCGCGGCCTACAAGATGCCGACCGTGGCATTGCGTTTCTTCAATGTTTTCGGCACCCGGCAGTCGCTGTCAAACCCGTACACGGGCGTTCTGGCGATCTTCGCGGCGCGCTATCTCAACAACAAGAGCCCCTTGATCAACGAGGATGGCCGCCAGCGGCGCGACTTCGTCAGCGTCTACGATATCGCCCAGGCCTGCCGCCTGGCCCTGGAAACGCCGGAGGCCGCCGGGCGCTCGTTCAACATCGGCAGCGGCCGCAGCTATTCGGTGCTGGAGGTCGCGGAACTGCTCGCGGCTTCCCTCGGGAAAGAGCACTTGCAGCCGCAGATGACCGGGCGCTATCGGGCGGGTGACATCCGGCATTGTTTCGCGGACATCGGCGCCGCGCGCAGCGTGCTGGGGTATGAGCCGGCTCATCCCCTGGAAGACTCCCTGGATGAAATCGTCGAGTGGCTGGATGAACAGGCCGGCAATTTGCCCGCGGACCGGGTCGAAGAAGCGCACGCGGAGCTGGCCAGCCGCGGCTTGACCGTCTGATGCAAGTCGCCGTGCTCCGGCAGCCGGGAGCTTTCGTGCTCGAGGACGGTCCATTGCTGGAACCCGGCCCGGGCCAGGTCCGCCTGCGGCTGGAAGGTTGCGGGGTCTGTGCTTCCAATCTGGAGCCTTTCGAGGGTAAGCCCTGGTTTACTTATCCCTTCGCACCGGGTGCGCCAGGACATGAGGGCTGGGGCTCGATCGATGCCTTGGGGCCGCACGTGGCGGGCTGGGACATCGGCCAGCGGGTCGCCACCATCTCCCAACGGGCTTACGCGACGCACGATCTGGCGCCGGCTGATGAATTGGTGGCGCTCCCGCCCGCCTTGGACGGCCAACCGTTCCCGGGAGAGCCGCTGGCCTGCGCCTGGAATATTCTGCAGCGTTGCGCCATTCAGCCGGGCGATAACGTCGCGGTGGTGGGCTGCGGATTTTTGGGTGCTCTGCTCGTCCGGCTGGCCGCCAACGCTGGGGCACGGGTGATCGCATTGGGGAGGCGCGGCACGGCGCTCGAGATGGCGCGTCGCCTGGGAGCGGAAGTTTGTCTGCCGCTGGAGGATCAGGGGACGATTTTGGCCGAGATGAAGGAGCTGACGGGCGGCGTCCTTTGCGATGTGGTTATCGAGGCTACCGGGCGGGGCTGGCCGCTCGATTTGGCGGCGGAACTCACCCGGGAGCGCGGCCGGCTGGTCATCGCCGGCTATCATCAGAACGGGCCGCGCCAGATCAATATGCAGCTCTGGAATTGGCGCGGGCTGGACGTCATCAACGCTCATGAACGCGATCCGCGCGTCTACGTGGCAGGGTTGCGCGCGGCGGTGGCAGCCGTGGCCGCCGGGGAACTGGACCCGCGGCCGCTTTATACGCACATCCTGCCGTTGGCGCAGATCAATGAGGCGTTTGTCCTGCTGCAAGCGCGCCCGGCCGGCTTCGTGAAGGCACTGGTGATGATGTCATGAAGATCCTGCTGACGACGGACACCGTTGGGGGTGTCTGGACGTTTACGGCCGATCTGGCCGGGGCGCTTGCCAGGCGGGGGCACGAAATCACGCTGGCCGCCTTTGGCGGGTTGGCCGGCGACGAGCAGACCCGGCAGATCGCGGCCTTGCCAGGCGTACGCCTCCATTCGACAGCCTGGAAACTCGAATGGATGGATGAGCCCTGGCTCGAAGTCGACCAGTCCGGTGCCTGGCTCTTGGACCTTGCGGAGCGGTTGGCGCCCGATCTTGTGCACTTGAACACCCTCGGCCACGGGGCGCTCGCCTGGAACGTCCCCACCCTGCTGACCGTACACAGTTGCGTGTTGTCTTGGTGGCAAGCCGTCAAAGGCACACCCGCGCCGCCCGAGTGGGAGCCCTACCGGCGGCGGGTCAACGACAGCCTGCACCGCGTGGACGCGATCGTCGCCCCGTCGGCAGCGTTGCTCGCCGAGATCAGCGGCCTGTATGGTCCGCCGCCGCCGGCACACGTCGTTCCCAACGGCCGCGATGCCGCGGATTTCCCGCCCGGCGAAAAAGAGGACTTCGTCCTTGCGACGGGACGGCTCTGGGATGCCGCCAAGAACACGGCAGCGCTGGCGCGAGTATCCCCGCGCCTCGCCTGGCCTGTCTACGCTGCCGGCGAAAACCTTTCGCCGGATGGGCGCAGCCACGATCCCGGCGGTTTGCGCTTGCTCGGGCGCCTGGCCGCGCCGGAGTTGGCGACCTGGCTCGGCCGGGCCGCCATTTTCGCCGCGCCAGCTCGTTACGAGCCTTTTGGTCTCGGCATTCTCGAAGCGGCGCTCGCCGGCTGCGCGCTGGTGCTCGGCGATATCGAAAGCTTGCGGGAGATTTGGCAGGACAGCGCCCTTTTTGTGCCTCCGGGCGACGTTGACGCCCTGTACTCCGCGCTAGCCGGCCTTATTCAGAACCCGGCGGCCCGCGCGGCACAAGCCGCCCGGTCGCGGGCGCGAGCGTTAACCTACACGGTCGATCAGATGACCGATGGTTACATTGCCCTATACGAGCAGGCCATCGGGACTTGCCGGGCTAGCGGCATTCGCTAGCATCGCGTCGCCGGACCTTCCCCAAACATGCGCCTGATCCTGTTCTGCCACTCGCTGCTTTCGGACTGGAACCACGGCAACGCCCATTTCCTGCGGGGTGTCGTCACGGAACTGCAAGCGCGCGGCCACGACGTCACGGTTTACGAGCCGCACGACGCCTGGAGCTTACAGAACCTCCTCGCCGAGGAAGGCGAGCAACCGCTGCGGGACCTGGCCGCCGTCTACCCAACTCTGCGTTGCGTGCGGTACCGGCCGGGAACCCTCGACCTGGACGCGGTTCTCGAGGAAACGGACGTCGTCCTGGTGCACGAATGGAACAGCCACGCCCTGGTCCGGCGGATCGGGTTGCACCGGGCGCGACACGCGCACTACCGGCTGTTGTTCAATGATACGCATCATCGATCCGTGACGGATCGCGGCTCCATGGCCGCCTACGATCTGGCGCACTACGATGGCACGCTCGCCTTCGGCCGGGTGATTCGCGATCTGTACCTGGCGGAAGGTTGGACCCGCCGCGCCTGGACCTGGCACGAAGCGGCGGATACGCGACTTTTCCGGCCCGTAACGCCGGAACACGTCCCGGCCGATCAGCTAGGCGACGTAGTCTGGATTGGAAACTGGGGCGATGACGAACGCTCCGCCGAGTTGCGCGAGTTCCTGCTCCAGCCAGTTCGCGAGCTCAAGCTGCGCGCCACCATCCACGGCGTGCGCTACCCGGAGCACGCCCGTGCCGCCCTACGGGACAGCGGCATCACGTATGGCGGCTGGGTGGCCAACTTCGCCGCGCCGGCGGTTTACAGCCGTTTCCGAGCGACCGTCCATGTGCCGCGTGGACCGTATACACGCGCCTTACCGGGTGTGCCGACCATCCGCCCCTTCGAAGCCCTCGCCTGCGGCATTCCGCTCATCAGCGCGCCATGGGACGACGCGGAAAGTCTCTTTACCCCGGGCCGGGATTTTCTCGTGGCCCGGGATGGCGCGGAGATGCGGCGCCATCTGCGCGCCGTGCTGCACGAGCCGGAACTCGCCGCCAGCCTGACCCGCCATGGGCGCGCCACCATCCTGCGCCGGCACACCTGCGCCCATCGCGTCGACGAGTTGCTGGCGATTCTGGCCGAATGCCAGGCCGAGCGCGCACCCAAGAGGCGCCGGAGCACGAAGCCCCGCACCCAGGCCCTGGCTGCCCGATGAAGACCGGCCTGCACTTCTCCGTCTTCGGGTCCAGTCTGCTTTCGGCCTACTGGAACGGCGCGGCCACCTACTACCGCGGTATTTTCCGGGCGCTGCACGCGCGTGGCCATCGCATCACTTTTTACGAGCCCGACGCCTGGGGCCGGCAGCAAAATCGCGACATAGAACCGCCACCCTGGGCGGAAGTCGAGGTCTACGCTTGCGCCGATGGGACATCAACGGACGGCGCCGCGCGGATGCTGGAACGCGCGGCCCACAGCAGCGATGTCATCGTCAAGACCAGTGGCGTCGGCGTGCTGGACGGCTGGCTGGAGGCCGAAGTCCTGCGGCTGCGTCAGCCGGGGCGCACCGTGCTGTTCTGGGACGTCGACGCGCCGGTCACCCTTGACCGCATGGATGCCGATCCCGCAGACCCGTTCCGCGCCTGCGTGCCCGGCTACGACCTCATCCTTACCTACGGCGGCGGCCAACCGGTCATCGACGCTTACACCCGCTTCGGCGCGCGCGCCTGCATCCCCATCTACAACGCGTTGGACCCGGACACCCATCATCCCGCGCCCCCGAACGCGCGCTTCGAGGCCGATCTGGCCTTTTTGGGCAATCGCCTGCCCGACCGCGAGGCGCGCGTGGAGGAGTTTTTCCTGGAGGCCGCCAGCCGGTTGCCGGAAAAAACGTTCGTGCTGGGTGGCAACGGTTGGGTCGATAAGACCCTGCCCCCGAATGTCCGCTATCTCGGACACGTCTACACCGCGGACCACAACGCCTTCAATTGCACGCCCAAGGCCGTCCTGAACATCAACCGCGCCAGCATGGCCCGGTACGGATTTTCGCCGCCGACGCGCGTCTTCGAAGCCGCCGGGGCCGCCGCCTGCCTGCTGACGGATGAGTGGGTCGGCATCGAAGAGTTTCTGGAGCCGGGCAAGGAAGTGCTGGTCGCGCGCGACGGCGTCGCGGTAGCCGCTTACGTGGCGGAGCTCGATCCCGCAACCGCCCGGGCCATCGGCCAGGCCGCGCAACGCCGGGTGCTCGCCGCGCACACCTACACGCACCGCGCCGAGCTGGTCGAACGCGTGCTGCAGCCGTAAGCGGCTTAATTCCCAGCGATGCGCTTTGTCGTTCTCGGGCTTTCGTTAAGCTCTTCCTGGGGCAACGGACACGCCACGACCTACCGCAGCCTTTTGCGTGCGCTGGCTGCCCGCGGACACGAGATCGTTTTCCTCGAACGCGATCTTCCCTTTTACGCCGCCAATCGGGATCTGCCCGCACCCGGCTTTGCGCGTCTTGAATTGTACGCGGATACGGCTGACCTGCAGCGGCGCTTCGCCGGCGAAATCCGCGCGGCGGAATTCATCATTATCGGCTCGTACGTGCCGGATGGAATTGCGATTGGCCAATGGTTGCTCGCGGCGGCGAAGTGCCCGGTCGCCTTCTACGATATCGATACGCCGATCACCCTGGAAAACGTCGCCACGCACGGCACGGCCGAGTATATCGACCGTGACTTGATCGCGCGTTACCCGCTGTATTTGTCCTTTACCGGCGGCCCGACTTTGCAACGCCTGGAACAGGAGTTTGGTTCGCCGCGCGCGCGGGCCTTGTATTGCTCGGTGGACCCGGCGCTGTACTACCGGCTGGAAGTGCCAGAGCGCTGGGACCTTGGTTATCTCGGCACCTACAGTCTCGATCGCCAGCCGCCCCTGGAAACGCTCCTGCTGGAAACTGCCCGGCGCGCTCCGGAGTTGGCCATGGTGGTCGCAGGTCCGCAATATCCGGAAAACATCCACTGGCCGGCCAACGTCGAGCGCATCGATCACCTGCCACCCGCCGAGCACACGCTGTTTTATAACCAGCAATCCTACACCTTGAATATCACGCGGCGCGCAATGCTGGACGCCGGCCATTCCCCCAGCGTCCGAGTGTTCGAAGCCGCGGCTTGTGGCGTCCCTATCATCACCGACCGCTGGCCGGGCTTGACCAATTTTTTCGTTCCCGACGAGGAAATTCTGGTCGCCGAAACTACGGCGGACACACTGCGTTTCCTGCGCGGGATCGACCCGAGAGAGCGCCGGGAAATCGGCGCGCGCGGCCGGGTTCGGGTTCTGGCGGCGCACACCGCTGACCACCGCGCCGCCGAACTGGAAGCGTACGCGCAGTTCCGGCTGTAAGGCCTACAAGCCGGATTTCGTAGTCAGCCCCACATTATCACCCTCTGTCTTAACCTCGTTCCTGCTGGCTCGGATGGTGAGCGCCCGCTCGCGCAGCCGATCCAACATCGCCAGCTTTTCAGCGATGGGCAGACCGGCCAGCGCATGCCGCATCGCCCGCTTGCTTTGCCAGATTTTCTCCAGATCGAAGGTCATGGAATATCTCCGCGAAATTGCCGCTGAAATCGCTCCCAGGCAACGTCCAATCGGTGGCGCGTGAGAATGGCCCGAAAAATCGCGGGGTCCAGCACGCCACCTTCAATGAACTGGAGCAAACGGCTTTTGTCCTTGGCCCGGCCGGTTTGGAGCGCGATCGCCGCAAGGTGCTCGGCCGTGAAAACGCGCGCGGGTGTCCCCGCTAGATCCTTCTCCACGGCTTCCCGCAAAGCTTCCTCCACTAACGGGCCTGTCGGTGGAAGGAACTGCACCGGCCAATCGGCAATCATCACATATTCGCCTTGCATGACAAAGCCATGACCGGCGAGATAACCGAAAATGGCTTGCGGACTGAGGATCATTTGTCCCGGTTCGGCCTGGAATGCGACAAATATGTCAATATCAAGGGTGGCCACGGGCTCGAGGTAGAACGTTGCACCCACCGCACCACCGATCGCATACGGCCCGATGACACCGTCAGCCTGCATCGCGTTGATCGTTAGGATAACTTTTTCGATGCTCACGGCGGACTGGTAGCAAGAATGTTGGCTCAGGCCGAAGATGTTCCAGGAAGCATCAAAAGAGAAGCCGCGCCCGCGCCAGTCTGGCGAACGCGCCGTTTCCACGCTATCCTGCCTTCCGCCAACCTGCCATGTCCACTGCCTTGACCGAAGATCAAATCCGCGAACAACTTCGCAGCGTCCGCTATCCCGGGTTCAGCCGGGACATCATCTCTTTCGGCATCGTCAAGGCCATCCAGATCGCTCCGAACGGCCGGGATGTGACGGTCTCGATTGCCATTGCCACGAACCAGCCGGCCGTCGCGCAGCAGATCAAGGAGGAAGCGGGCGCCGCCTTGCGCACGTTGGCGGGTATCGGCGCGGTCGACCTGCGCTTCGACATCCAAAATCCTGTCGCGACCTCCACCGGCGTGGGCGCCAGCCGGATCGACGGCATCAAGCACGTCATCGCCGTGGCCAGCGGCAAGGGCGGCGTGGGCAAATCGACCGTGGCGGCCAATCTCGCGCTAGCCCTGCAACGCACGGGTGCCGCCGTTGGCTTGTGCGATTGCGATCTTTACGGGCCCAGCGTGGCCTTGATGTTCGGCTCCCGGGAACCCGCTACCGCCACCGAAGACGACCGCATCAACCCCATTGAAGCCCACGGCATCGCCCTGATGTCGATGGCTTTCCTGCTCAGCAGCGACGATTCACCCGCTATTTTGCGCGGGCCGATGGTGACCAAGTACACCCAGCAGTTCTTGCGGCGCGTGGCCTGGGGCGAACTCGACTACCTGGTCCTCGATTTGCCGCCCGGCACCGGCGATATCCAGCTCACCATCGTCCAGACCGTGGCGCTCTCGGGCGCGGTGATCGTCACCACGCCGCAGGAAGTGGCGCTGATCGACGCGCGCAAAGCGGTCAACATGTTCGCCAAGACGAACGTGCCGATCCTCGGCATCGTCGAGAACATGAGCTACTTCCTGAGCCCGAGCGATAACCAGCGTTACGATATTTTCGGCGAGGGCGGCGGCCGGCGCGAAGCGACCCGGCTGCAAGTGCCGCTGCTCGGCGAAATTCCCATCGACATCCCCACGCGCGAGGCCGGCGACCGGGGCCGGCCGATTGTCGTGGCGGAGCCGGCCGGCGCGGTCGCCAGGGCTTTTGCCGAGATCGCCGAGCGGCTCAAACGCGCGCTCCCGATCTGAACCGCGGAGTGACATTTTCGGCACCTCGGGCGCGTTTTTTATTTGCTGGGTGCCCGCATTTCGTGTTCTCTGCTGGGACGCCCGCAGAGTTGCCAGGGTGTGGCCACGCTCTAGACGTTACCGGGTTGGTGCGCTTGATGCTTGGAAGATAACGTATGAAAGCTCCCTCCCCCGAGAATCCGGCGTCGGCTGCGGCCAAAGACGCTGACTTGGTGACGAACTCCATTCTCTACAAGGAGTTCCTGGCGGAACGCGAAGAAATCCTGCGGCACAAGTGGATCGAAAGCGAGAAAGCCGGCCACGATATCGGCTTCGAAAAGGCCCTGCTGGACTGGATCGTCCGCTTCCGCTCCTCCTGGCGGACCAAGCGGCGGGCTAGTTAGTTAGCCTGCGGGCTCGCCTCTTCGGCTCCCAACCAGCCGCCGCGTCGCGCCCATTCCCAGAGCAGCGTCAAGCCGGTGCAATAAGCCCAAAAGGTAATCGGCACCACCGGCATCAAATACCGGTCCAGTGGCCGACCGACCGACGCCAGCAACGCGAGATAGAAGTACCAGAGCACCGCCAGCCCGAGCCAAAACAGGCGGTCGCCGTCGCGTGTGTAATGCACGAGCACCGGCAACAGCAAAGTGGTGACAAAGACGGGTGAGACCAGCCGCCACGCCGCCAGCCGGTTCAAAAAGCGCGCGAAACTCTGCAACCCGCTGTGTTGCTCCACGCCTGTCGCCAGCGACCGGCGCGCTTTCTCCAAATCGAACAGCCGCTGCGTCAGAGGATCGTTCGGCGCATAATGCTCGCCTGCGAACGCCGCGGCATCCCGCACCGAGGGCGGCAGTTCCTCGCGCTTGAAGAAAATCATGCGCTGGCCGGTGATGAAGTTCAGGAAATAGGCGTCATGCACCACCTGCTTGAGAAACGCCAGCGGGTGATGCTCGATCGCTTCGAAGCCCAATTGCCAGCACAGGCGGTCCACATCGGCCGGCTGCAAATGCCGTTCCTTGATCAGGATATCCTTGAGCGTGGGCACCACGGTCCGTTTGACGATCTCGTTGTTGTCCAAGCGGCCTTTGGCAGTGGTCTCCCGGATGTAATCTTCGACCTGCGACCGGATGCGCGGCTTGATCTCGGGTGCGACGCCGCCGGCGAGATAAGTCCATTGCGCAGTCCGGCCGTAGAACATCTCGCCCGCTTCCGGCTCAGCGGGTTTGAGCGTGTGCGTCAGCCGCGAGTAAAGCTTCGACCCGGCCAAAGGGAGTAAGAACAGCAGGAGGTAGCAACCGCCCAGCAGACAGGCCCGCGCGGGCTGGCGGCGCCATTGCCAGGCGATCCCGCCCAGGACGAGCAGCGGCAGGATGGGAAAAATCCCCTTGAGCAGTTGCAGCAGGCCGGCAAAAAGCCCGCTGCAGCCGCTCCAGGCGATGGCACCCGTGCGCAAGGTAAAAAACCACGCGCCCAGCGTGATCGTGCTGAATAGGACCAGCAGCGTCTCATTGCGCAGCAGGCATTCCAGCTCCAGCGGCATGCCGAAGAAGGCGTACCAGAACGAACAGAACATCAGCGGCCAGAAAGCCCGCCGGCCGAGCCAGCAGCGCGCCATGGCAATCGTGAGCACCGCCGTCAACGCGCCGACCACATGCTGCACGTCGACGACCGTCGCAAAGCTGCCGCCCATCCGGGCGATCACCGCGATAAACAACGAATAAACCGGACCGCGCCGGGCGCTCGTTACCCAGGTTTGGCCGGAAAGCCAACTGATGGCGGGCGCCACGTACAAACCGCTGTCACGCGTCCAGATATACGTCGGCAGATGCACCGCGACCCACCAGCGCGTACCGATGATCAGCGCCCCAATGAGGAGCCAACCTGCCAGCCGCACGCGGGCAGGCGGCTCCCGGAGAATGGTCACGGCAGGCATAAAGCGGCCGCCCACACGGGCGCGGGCGCAGGGATGGATTGATATGCCCGCGGGCTCACCCTTGTAAATGCCAAAGCGCCTTGTGCCGCTGCCACGCGCCCGGGAACGCCCCGGCGAGTATCGCCTTGCGCGGCCGCAGGCGGAATTTTACATGTTGGCTGCCTTGAACTCCCTGCCCCCACGCTGGCGCGCCTTTCTCGCCAGCCGCCCGTTGCATGAATTCCTTTGGTATTGCGTGCCGGGCGTCCTCGTGGCGGTGCTCGTGCGCGCCTGGTTAACCGCCGCTCTGCCCTATGGGGTCTACCACTTCGACACGCCGGATTTCCTGCAGACGCCCTTCGATTTGTTGCACTCCCACCGGCTGACGCTGCACAACAAGAAGACGTTCCTGGCTCCGTTTCTTTTCACGGTGCCCTTTTTGCTGCACCTCCCGGCGCTAATAGTGATTCCGCTCGCCCAGCATCTCCTGGGCTGCTTGCTCGTCCTAATGACGGGCGCGCTGTGCCGGCTCTGGTTCGTCTTCTGGCAATGGTGGATCGTGCCGCTGACCGTGCTCCTGGCGCTGCATCCGGCGCTCCTGTGGTTCGAGCACACGCTGCTGGCGGAAGCCGATTACGTTTTTTGCGTCGTCTGGCTGGCCCTGGCGGGCACAATTTCCGTGCGCTGGCCCGGCTGGCCGTCCTTCTCCTGGCTCTTGGCAGCCTTGTTTTGCACGGCCGGCGCGCGGCCGGAAGGCCGGCTTTTCCTCGCCTTCGGCTGCGCGGTCACCGTGTTGGTTTACGGCCGCACCTGGCGTCAGGATTTCGCCAAGCTTCTGACGCTGGCTTTCTTTTGCCTGGTGACGTTGCTCGTGACCCGCACCCAGCAAGGCGGCATCCTGCTCTATGCCTCGCTGCTGCATCTGGCGCCGGATCAATCGAAGGTGGCTCCCGACCTGCCGCCCTGCCTGGCCTCCTTGCGCGAACGCACCCGGCGCATTCGCGCGCAACGCATCCCCAACGATGTGGTGCGGGTCGAAAAACGCCTGGTCGAGCAAATCACGACCTGCTATGCCGCCAAGCACCCCGAGGGAAAATTCGGCGGGGTCACAAACCCGAACTCCAGGCAAATCAACAGCTTGTGCCTGCGCCTGGCCGTCGAGATCGCGCGCCAGCACCCGTGGAATCTCGTCGAATTGGTCCGCAACCGTTTTCTCGCCCGCATTGATGACGACAGCGGCGGCGAGTTCATGAATCACGACCTGCAAACCCGCCAGTACCGCGCCTTGAAGCGCGGCGCCGGCCGCAACGCCGTGCTCGGCTACGGCTTGGCCGGCGTGCCCCTCGCGACCGAGGACGAAATCACCGCGTTCGTCTACGCGCATTACGCCGAAACCCGCGTGCCCTGGTACAACGCGCTCGAACACACCTGGATGGCCGCCATCGGCCGCTTCCGCCTGCCGGATCAGCCGTACAGCGCCAAATACCGGCTGCCGGGGCTGCCGGTGTTTTATCTCGCCGCGATCCTGGGCGGAGTGCTGGCTCTTTTCCTGGGCGGGGAGACGCGGCTCTTCCACTGGACCTTCCTGCCGGTGCTGGCGGGGGTCTGGTTCACCGTCACCCTGACGGGCGCGCTGATGCCGCGCTATCGCTTTGTGCTCGAACCTTTCTGGCTGTTGTATCTATGTTTTCTCGCCGATGGCTGCGCGCGCTGCCTGCACCGCTGTCTGCTCCGTCCGAGTTCCCCCGTCCCGTTGCCATGATCGACCTTACCATCGGCATCCCCTGCTATAACGAGGCCGCCACCATCGGCAAAGTCGTGGCTGACTTCGCGGCCGCCTTCCCGGGAGCGCGCATCCTGATCATCGACAACGCGAGCACCGACGGCACCGGCCGGATCGCGCGTGGCGGCGGTGCGGACGTCGTCCGGGAGCCGCGCCAAGGCAAGGGATACGCCGTCCAGCGCCTCTTTCAGGAGACGAACTCGGCCTATTTGCTGATGGTCGATGGCGACGATACCTATCCCGCCGAGGCCAGCCAGCAACTGGTGGCGGCGCTGCAAGACGGCCCGGCCGATACCATCGTTGGTTGCCGCATTTCGGCGCATGGGGAAGCTTTCAAGAGCGCGCACCAATGGGCTAATGCGTTGCTGTCCAGCCTGATCCATTTGCTCTTCGGATTCTCCTGCGGCGATCTCTTTTCCGGTTACCGCCTTTTTACCCGCCGCTTCTACCGCAACGTGCCGTTGATCGCCACGGGTTTTGAGGTCGAGGCGGAGTTGGTCATGCAGACGATCGACAAGCAGTTCATCCAACGCAATGTCGAGGTCGAATACCGCTCCCGGCCGCCCGCGTCTCAGTCGAAACTCAGGACGCTGCCCGACGGCACCCGCGTGATCTGGACGCTGTTGATGATCGTCAAGGATTGCAAGCCGCTGCCCTTTTTCTGCCTGCTCGCGCTCGGCTTCCTGGCACTTTGCCTGGCGGCCGGTTACTTCCCGATCCACGACTACATCGCCTTCCATTACGTCTACAAAGTCCCGCTCGCCATCCTGGCGGTGGGGTTCGGTTTGCTGGCGAGCTTGAGCCTGGGCTGTGGATTGCTGCTGGATACCGTCGTGCGGCAGCGCAAGGAGGAATTCCTGCTGCGCATGCGGAGCCTGAGCTACCCGCCGGTTCCCGAGCTGGCGGTGTCCGGGGAGCAGCCCGTCCCCGCGCGTGCCGCCGTTCAGACGGCCGCTCTCATGTCCTGAGCAACGCGGCATGAGGACTGGGATGATCGCGCTGCGGCGTATTCTGTCGGACCCGCGGCTGCACGAGTTCCTCTGGTTCTGCGTCCCGGGGGTGGCCATCGGTCTGGTGCTGCGCGCCTGGCTGACGATCGCCCTGCCCTACGGGTACTACCATCCGGATACCCACGACTTCATGACGACCATCTTCTTCTTGAAGATGCATCATCATTTCACGGTGCACGGGAAGACGACCTTCCTCACCCCGATCCTCTACGCCATTCCTTTTCTGCTGCGCATCCCGGCGCTGATTCTCATTCCGCTCGCGCAACATCTGCGCGGCCTGCTGCTGATATTGATGGTGGGCGCGCTCGCGCGGCTGTGGTTCACCTATTGGCGTTGGCTGATCGTGCCGCTGACCGTGCTGGCGGCAATCCAGCCGGCCATGATCTTTTGGGAACACACGCTGATGTCGGAATCCGGCTTCGTGTTCTGCGCGGTGGCGCTGGCGCTGGCGGGCACGTTGTTCGCGTTGCGGCCGTCCTGGTGGACGTTTGGAGGCGTCCTGTGCGCCATGTTTTTCGTCGCGGCCGCGCGGCCGGAGGGAAATCTGCTCCTCGGCGCGGGCGTCCTGTTGCCGCTGTTTGTGGGCTGGCGGAGTCAGTGGCGCGCCGCGGCGGTGAAAAGCGGGACGGCCGTCCTGCTGATGCTGCTGATGCTCTCCATCACCAAGACTTCCCATTCCGGCTTGTTGTTGTACGCCTCCGTGGTCCATCTCACGCCGGATGAACCCCGCACCGCCCCCGGGCTGGGTCCGTACATCCGGCCGCTGCGGGATCGCATGCGTGAACGCCGCGCGCAAGCCATCGCCAATGACGTGGTACGTACCTCCAAACGCATCTCCGCGGTGCTGATCGAGTACGCCAAAGCCAACCCGCATGCCTTGGTGGGCCTCACCCCGGCGCGAAAATCCAGTCATGCGGATGAGGACGCCGGCGATCCCTCCGACGAGGCGGAACTCGACCTGCGCACCGGCACCAACATGAGCGAACTCTGCCGGCGCCTGGCCGAGGAATGCGCCCTGGCGCATCCCGGGCAGTTGCCGGGCCTGGCCATCGACAAGTTTCTGGCGCCCATCGACGAGGACAGCGGCGGGGTTTTCGCCGATTACCCCTTTCACGCCAAACAGGCCAAATCGCTGTTCGGCAAGCCGAAGATTGCTCAGGCCCTCGGGCCGGGCCTGATCGGTGCGCCGCTGGAGAACATTAGGCAAGCCGAAGCCTTCGTGAATGCCCACTATCTTTTGGACCGCGTGGCCTGGTTTAACACTCTGGAAGCCGCCTGGCTGCGAGCTGTCACTTACTGCCACTTGCCTGCGACAAGGTATAGTTCCACTTACGCGCTGCCGGGTCTGCCGGTCTTCTATTTTCTTGCCGTGCTCGGCGCGCTGGCCAGCTTGTTCCGTCCCGCGCGTTTGCGCCCGTTCCAATGGGCGTTCCTGCCCGTCCTGGGTGCGATGTGGTTCCTGGTGGTGTTAACCGCCGCCGTGATCCCGCGGCATCGTTTTGTCCTGGAGCCATTCTGGCTGCTTTACTTCTTTGGCTTACTGGACGCCCTGCTGGTAGCCGGCAGCCTGGTGGCCGGCCGTGTGCGAAGGTAAGCGCGAACTTCAGTCTGCTGCCAGGTTCAGCGCATCCCGGGCCTGGACCAGTTTCCGATACAGCGACTCCAAGCCTTCCGAGATGACCCGGGTCTGGGCGGTCACCGCCATGAAGTTATGATCGCCCGTCCAACGGGGCACGACATGCAAATGCAGATGGTCGGCGACCCCCGCGCCCGCGCACACGCCCAGATTCAACCCGAGGTTAAAGCCTTCCGCGTGCAGTGTCGCGCGTAGGAGCTTTTGCGCGGCGTCGGCCAAGGCGAAAATCTCCAGTTTCTCGTCCGCCGCCAGATCCGCGAGATCGGCCGTCTTGCGGTAAGGCACCACCATCAAGTGCCCGACCGCATAGGGATACCGGTTCATCATCAAGAAGGTGCTCTTGCGCCGCATCACCACCAGATGCGCCGCATCGTCGGCGCCTTGGGCGGCTGCGGTGAAAAAGTCATCGAGCGGTCGCTCCAGGGAGAAATACTCCACCCGCCAGGGTGCCCACAAAGCTTCGACCTCTTCTTTCGGAAAGCTCATGAAGTAGGTGAAACATCCTCCAACCGCGGCTGGCCTGCGCCCCACGCCAGGGCAAACCAGCTCCCCAAAAGGCATAGCCCACCCAGCGGTGTCACGAAAACCAGCCAGTACGCGCTCGAAAGCGCATACAAGTAAAGGCTCCCGCTAAAGCCGGCGATGCCGACCAAACCAAGGAGAAAAGCCGTGGCCCGAAACGGCCGCGCCAAGGCCACTACTAGCAACATAACGGCATGCACGAGATGATAGAAGACGGCCTTCTCCCACAACTCCGCCGTGCCCGGATGGTGGGCGAAAAAATACTTCAATCCATGGGCTCCGAAGGCGCCCAACCCCACTCCGGCAAAGCCCGTGCCGGCCGCGAGGCGAAAGGCTAATCGAGACGAAAAACGCATCGGGCAAGTTGAATGACGGGCTACAGGTTCGGAGAAGGCTTGGGCGCAGCCGCCGGGCGCAAGGTAAATGGGTCGGTCGAGCCAGCGGTATCCGGCGCCGGGATGGGCGCGGCCGCGTCATTCGATCCACCGGCTGCCGGCGGCGCGGGAGGCTTGCCGTAGTAGGCGGCAACCGGCTCCTTGTCGGCGAACGCGGCGAAGAAAAAATCCCGCAAGGCGACATGCAGGATAGCCGGACCGGCCAACTTCTGCGCACGATCCAAATCGGCCGCGGCGGCTTCGAAATTTCCTTTTTGCATCTCCACGGCCGCCGCCGTGAGCACCCATTCCAGGGGTGCAACCGGCCGCGCCATTTCTTCAGCGAGCTGTTTGGCAAATTCCTGTTCCTGGCCGGCGTCGATCTGCGCCAGCCGCGCCTTCAGGCGGTAGGCGGCCAGTTCGACGGGAGATTCCGTCCGGTCGATCGCCTCTTGCAGACGCACCAGCGCCTCTTGCGGTTTGCCGAAACGCCGCAACGCCTCACCCCAGTAGAAAAAGCTTTTGGGGTCAAAGGGATCGGCTTGCGTCGAGGCTTCGAAGTCGTGGAGGCCCTTGCCGTTTCCGCGCCGCCGGCTTTCGATCAACCCACGCAAACCATAACAAGCGCCGAGGGCCTCGCCTTCTTCGATGGAGTGATTGAGCGCTGGCATGGCGGCAGCGAAATCGCCGCTCAGGAAGTCGAGATACGCCAGATGATAATCCAGCCCCTCGACATGACTGTCTCCACGTTTGACCTGGTTGAACAACGCTGCCGCCTTGGTGAATTGACCCGTACTTTGCGCCGCCATGGCCTGGTCGATCAGGGCAGCCGCGCCGGGGGAGAGGAAATCCGGCGCTTTGTCGCTCTCCACCGGCAACGGCCCGGGCCGTTTGAGCGGCGCGCGGGTATTACCCGGCATCGTGGCGCGGCCGAGATAAAAACTGGCGCCGATTAGAATCAGAACCACAAGCTGCGCCAAGAGGCTGGAGAGCAAACTGCGCGGCTGCCCCTTCGGCCGGCGCAAACCGGTGCGCGGATCGTGCCCCATCGGCAAATCCCCCGGACGCCCCGCGCCGAATCCGGTCCGTTCGCCAGCGGTCCAGTCTGGATCAGCGGCCAGGCCAACGCTCGCGCCTTCCAGGAGCTCAGTCCCGCCCGGCTCACTGGCGGCGGCTTCCGGATCGAACTTATGAAACTTGCGGTGCTCCCTGGACATCTGGGCCCGTTGACCTTCGGCGGGTGCCGCTGGCGGTTCCGCGGCAGGCACGGATCCCTCCCCCATCGTCCGCGCCCACTCGAGCAAATCCGCCATGCTCACTTCCGGCTCTGGCGCCGGCGACTGCGGCGCCGCTTCCCGCCGGCTCGCCAGCGTGGGCGGATGCAAACGCGGCGCCTTCGGCAGCGGCTGGGGGCCGGCCTGCGCGGAGGCTGGCTCGCCGTCCCCTTCCGGTTCACCGGCAGGAGGAGGAGGAGCAGTGTCGTCGGTCGGAGGCGTCATCGGCAAAATTCTTCTAACGGATGATCCAACCAGTGTAAAGGATGGCCGCCGAACGCAGCCAATCGCATTTACTTCCCCCCGGCCTGCGCTAGCTTCCGGGCCTCCCGCTCTCCGCCATATGAGCACCAGCGACTCCCCCGATTCCAGCGCGTCCCAGCCGGGCGGCGTCGTCGTGCAGAAGTACGGCGGCTCCAGCGTGGCCACCCCGGAGAAAATCCTGGCGGTCGCCGCCCGCATTATGCAAACGCGCGCGGCCGGCCACGCGGTCTGTGTCGTGGTTTCCGCCACGGGCGATACCACGGACGAGTTGCTGGCCAAGGCGCGCCAGCTTTCGGCCAGTCCGGCCCGGCGGGAGTTGGACATGCTGCTCTCCGCCGGCGAACGCATCGCCATGGCGCTGCTCTCCATCGCCATTCGGGAGCTGGGCGGCGACGCCATCTCGTTCACCGGCAGCCAGAGCGGCATCATCACCAATGACCGCCACTCGGACGCGCGCATCATCGAGGTCCGCCCGTTCCGGGTGCAGGATGAACTCGCACGCGGCAAAATCGTCGTCGTCGCGGGTTATCAGGGTGTTTCCTACAAGAAGGAAGTCACCACGCTGGGCCGCGGCGGCAGTGACACGACCGCCGTGGCCATGGCGGCGGCTCTCGGCGCGCGCTGGTGCGAGATTTGCAGTGATGTGGATGGCGTCTATTCCGCCGACCCGCGCGTGGTGCCCGCCGCGCGGCGCATCGGCGAGCTGAGCTACGAGGAGATGCAGGAGATGGCCGAAGCGGGCGCGCGCGTGCTCAACGCGCAGGCGGTCGAGTTCGCCAAGGAGAAAAACATCGCGATCTACGCCCGCGCCACCGCGCAAACGCCGCCGATGGACATGGACGGCGCGATGGACGGCACGGTGGTGCGGAAATTCGCGCCCCGGCAGCCGGGCAGCGTGGCCGCCGTGGTCAGCGAGCGGGACGTGCTCGTGCTCCAGACCGAAGGCTTCCCAAATCTCGAAGTGCTGGCATGGATGGAGGCGCGCGGCGTTTGCGGCAAGCAACTTCACGCGACGGCGCTCCGGGCGCCGCTCGACGGCACCGGCGCGGGCGACGCCCTCAGCGTCGTGCTCTCGTGCGAGAACCTGCACGAGGAATCCGCCGCCCTCCGGCGCGGCCTCGAAACGTTGATGGGCCACCGGGCCAGTTTGCTCGACGACCTCGGGGCGGTGAGCGCCATCGGCGCGGGGATCAACGCCGGGTATCGCAACTTGTTGTCCGGGTCGGAGAGTCTACGCGCGGCGGGGATCGTGCCGCGCGGGCTGGCGACCTCGTCATTCCGCATCACCTGGCTCATCCCGCGCGCCCGGCTCGACGAGGCGGTCCGGCTGTTGCACGCCCTTTACATCCGGTAAACGCGGCCCTTCCACGTTACTCCCTGGGCGGAACTCAAACGCCAGCTATTGAGCCCGATGAGCAGGGAAAGCAGGTGTCCGACGGGGTGCAGCCAGACGCCCAGCCACGAGGTCCGGAATCTCAGCGCCAGCACCGCGCGGATGGCGTAGAGCCAGAGCACTTGCAGCACCGGCAACCACCACCAGCGGCCACTGAGCCACGGCAGGCACACCCAGACGAAAGGGAAGGACAGTCCCGCGCCCTGCAAAAATCCGAAGATCCAAAATGAAACCGTCGATTCCGAGAACACCGGCCGCAGGTTTTTAGTAAACCCTTCCCACAAAGCCGCGAATGACTCGTACATGCGGCAACGCACGAGTCTGGAGCCGTCGCAGTTGACGAGTTTGATCCCCTCCCCCGTCCGCTCCGCCACCAACCGGCCCAGCATGACGTCCTCGACCAGATGATCGCGCACGGCCTCGTGGCCGCCGATCAAATCGTAGACGTCGCGCCGGAAGAGCATGAACTGGCCGTTGGCCGCCCCCAGCGCGCGCAGCCACTCCTTTTCTCCCTGGCGCGCCTTTTCCGGCCGGTGCTGGAGATAAATCAGGATGCCGTGCGGCAGAGCGCCGAGCAGCAAGACGTAAACGAGCGGGATCACGGCGCATTCGCTCCAGGTCCGCGTGATCTGGCGGGGCCAGGCCGAGAGCAAACCCGCGTCCGTGTCCAGCGCATGGCCGAGGCACGCGCCGAGCGCGGCAGGTTCGTGCACGGTATCGGCATCGGTGAAGAGCAGATACTTTCCCTTCGCCGCCGCCGCCATTTGTTGGCAGGCCCAGGCCTTGCCGGTCCAATCCGCCGGCAGTGGCGCGCCCGCCAGCAGGCGCCGGGACGCCAGCGGGTCGGTGCTGAAACCAAGCTTCGTGGCCAGGAGCGCGGTCTCGTCCTCGGAGTGATCGTCCAGCATGATGATCTCGTAATTGGGATAATCTTGCCGGCCGAGAGATTCGAGGCAGGGGACGATGCGGGCGGCCTCGTTGCGCGCGGGGACCAGCACCGACACCAGCGGCGCGGCGGACGGCTCGAACGTGCGCGGCGCGGGCGCCACGAACAGCCGCCAGTTGACCGCGATGTTCAAGGTCACCACCAGCAGGAAAGCGCTGACCGCGAGATGATAGCAAAGAATCCAGTCCATGCGTCGGGCCGGTCAGCGGTTTTCGCCTTCAAATGGCTCCTGCGATGGTCGGACGAAGCGAGTTAACAACTCCCACCACTTGTTCAGCGACATCTGCCGGGCGAAAAGAGGTTCATATTCACTTAGGCCCGTGGCGTCCGTCGCGGCCGGCACGCTGGCAAAGAGTTCATTAAGGGTCTCAGCCATTTCCGATGTGGACACCGTCGCGGGTAAGGGACGTCCGACCCGCACCAGGATTGTTGGGCGAGATTCACTGAGCCACTCGTAACGCAGGACCAACGGCAGAATGGCTGCGCCGCTTTGGCGGGCGAGCAAGAGCGCTCCCGGCTTGACTTCGATCGGCGTTCCCGGCGGCAGCAAACGGCCTTGCACGAACATCCAGATCAGCGGTGGGCGCCCGTCCACTGACGGCACGGTGCGCAACAGGCGAATGGCATAACGAATGCCTCGCAACGTTCTTTGGGGCGAAGCGGCATCAAGCCCGAACACACCCATCCAAGCAAAGAACGGATAATACCGCAGGTTGTTTTCCTCCATCGCGAGGTAGATCTCGTGCGGCAGCAAGCGGTAGGAAAGCACATAGAGCACAAAGCCATCCCACCAGTTGGTATGGTTGACGCAGCCCACTACAGGGCTACCGGCAGTCAGCTCGCGCAAATGCTCTCGTCCCGCGACGCGGATATTGTGAAAGCGCCGCCGCAGCGTCCAGCTCAACCACCGCCGCAGCACGAAGTTAAACCACTCATTCTTGCGGGCTGGCATCATGGGGGCGAACCTTCGGCAAACGCCTGCGACGGTAATCGTGCCAGGCACGCCCGGCGAGCCGCAACTTGCGCGGCCAGGAGACGCTGACCCGCCGATGGAGTACCTCGTAGCCGCCGCGCTCCACTTCTTGGAGAATGCCCGCGTAAACGTGGCGCATCAGCCAGACGGTCAACTGCGAGCCATCGTCGGCCAGGTGTGGAATACCCGCTTCCGCGGACGTGTAGAGGTCTCGCGTGCGCGCGATCTGCGCCGTCAACAAAGCGCGCAATCTGCTGCTCACTCTCGCCGCCGCCAGGTCGGCCGTCGTAACGCCATGGGCAGCCATCTCATCCGCCGGCAGGTAGACGCGGCCTAAGCGGTAATCCTCGCCGATATCGCGCACGATATTGGTCAGTTGCATCGCCAGACCTAATTCAATCGCCTGCTCGCGCGCGGCGAGGTCATCCAATTCGAAGATCGGAGTCAACATGAGCCCTACCACCGAGGCCACCTGATAACAGTACTCGCGCAACTCCGGCCAATCGGCGATGCGCAACGGCCCGGTATCCCGCCGCACTCCTCCCAGCAGCGCCATGAAATGCTCTTTCCCGATGCCGTAGCGTTGCACCGCCCAGGCAAACGCCGGTGCAAAGGGCGGCTGTGCCGTCTCGCCGGCCATCAACCCGTCAAATTCCTCGCTTAGGCGCTGGATGGCCTGTTGGGCCTCCGCCTCGGATGCGGCCCGGTCCACAGCGTCGTCGGCGTACCGGCAGAACGCGTAAACGGCGAAGGCCGCGCGCTTCTTTTCCCGCGGCAGCGCGATCGACGCGAAGTAAAAACTCCGCGCGTGCCGCCGGGTCTGCGCATGACAGTAGGCGTGGCTGGCCGCGAGCGTGGCGGCGCTGGTTACGCTCATCGCGCGCCGCCCGACGGCGGGATGACGCGGTCCAGCAGCTTGGCGCTCGAGAGCACGCCCGGCACGCCCGCTCCAGGATGCGTCCCGGCGCCCACCAGATACAAGCCGCGCACATCCTCGCTGACATTGTGCGGCCGGAACCACGCGCTTTGGGTCAGGACCGGTTCGAATTGGAACGCGCTGCCGGCGTAAGCGTCCAACTGCGTCTCGAAATCCAGCGGCGTCATGATGCGGCGCGTTACGATGTGCTGGCGCAAATCCGGGCAAAGATGCGGCCGCTCGAGCGACTGCAAAATGGCGTCCGCATAACGTTCCTGCACTTCTTCCCAGCGCACGTTGCCTTGTAAATTCGGCACGGGCGACAAGACATAAAAGCATTCCCCGCCGGGGGGCGCCAGGCTGGGATCGGTCCGGGTCGGCGCATGCAGATACAAGGAGAAATCCTGCGCCAGTTCCTTGCGGTCGAAAATATCCTGCAGCAGTTCCTTGTACCGTGGCCCGAGGATGATCGTGTGATGCGCCAAATCCGGGTAAGTCCGGTCCGTGCCGAAGTAGACGACGAACAAGCCCATCGAATAACGCATGCGCTCCAGTTTGCGATTCGTCCAGCGCCGCCGCCAGCGGGGCGCCACCATTTTGCGATAGGTATTGGCGACGTCGCCGTTCCCCACCACCACTTCCGCCGCCAGCGTCTCGCCATTCTGCAGCCGGACGCCTTCGACCCTTCCATTCGCGTCGATCACGATCTCCACCGCGCGGCTTTTCAGTTGCAACTCGCCACCCATTTCGGCAAAGAGCGCGAGCAAACCGCTCACCAGCGCCCCCGTGCCGCCCATGGCAAAATGCACGCCCCAATGACGTTCCAAATAATGGATCATCGAATAGATGGAACTCGCCTGGAACGGATTCCCGCCAATCAGCAACGGATGAAAACTGAACACCTGGCGCAGGGCCGGGTCTTTAATGAATTGCGCCACCAATTGAAACACGGACCGATGGGCCTGCAGCCGGACCAGATCCGGCGCGATCTTGAGCATGTCCCAGACGTGGGTAAAAGGCTGATCCGCCAGATCGAGAAACGCCCGCTCGAAGATCGCCTTCGAACGGGTGACAAACTGGAGATAGCCCTCGACGTCGGCCGGATTGAAGCGCCGAATCTCGGCGATGATCTCCGCTTCGTCTCCGGTGTAATTGAAGGTGCGCCCATCGTGGAAAACGATCCGGTAGAACGGATCACATGGCACGATGCGCACGTAATCCGCCGTCTGCCGTCCGCCGAGGGCGAACAGCTCATCGATCAGGAAGGGGGCCGTCAGGATGGTCGGACCGGCGTCGAAGGTAAACCCGTCCTGCCGGTAGACATAAGCGCGTCCGCCGGGCTGGTCGCGCATTTCCAGCAGGGTGACCTGGTAGCCCCGCGCCTGCAGGCGGATCGCCGCCGCGATGCCGCCAAAACCGCTCCCAATGACGATGGCGGCCGGCCGAGCGCGCCGCTCGTCTAACACCGCGCCGCCGCCTCCCGCACCAGCTGGATCAACCCGGCCAGCCCGGCTTGCACCGCAGGCGTGAAACAGGCCGCGCCGGCGGCGGCATCAGCCTCTCCCAGAAGTACTTTCATGCGCTCCTGCAACTGCGTCACCGCGCCGCTTTTGGCGATCAGTTCGCGCGCTTTGGAGACGGAACCCTCCGTGGGGGCGGCACCGCTGAAGCAGAGTTGCAACAGACCCTGGTCCGACCCGCTCAGGAGGTCGAAAGCGGTCCGCATCAGCAGCGTTTTCTTGCCTTCCAGGATGTCCGCCGGCACGTCCGCGTCCGAGACCTCGAACCGGGCAAACTCTTGCAAATCGTTTTGAATCTGAAAAGCCAGCCCGGCCGGCGCGGCCATGCGGCTCAAGCTCTCCATTTGTTCCCCGTTAAAGCCGGCCAGGATGCCGGCCATGGCCAGGGGACATTCGATGGTGTAACGCGTCGTCTTCAACAGATACATTTCCTCGATTTCTGGCAGGCTAACCTTCGCCACGTCGCGCGTGGCGTGGACTATATCCGCGACCTCGCCGAAGCCGGTCTCCACCGTACAGGCCAGCAGCCGCACCGAAAGCTGCGTCTTAAGGCAGGCCGGCAGCCCGGTGAGCAAGAGAGATTTCTGCGCCAGAGCGAAAAGAATGTCGCCCAGGACCAACGCCACATTGCGCCCGGCCCGGCGCCGGTCGGTAAACAATGGCAACCGGTTTTCGATCACCCGGTGCAGCGCCGGCAGCGAACGCCGGGTCTCGGCGCGGTCGATGATGTCATCGTGGATCAGGATAAAACCATGCAGAAACTCGAGGCTGACACCCACTGCCAGGAGATCCGCGGCGGCAGCGGCGGCGGGCTCCGGCGCAAAGACGCGATGCGCCAGCAGAAAGAGCAAGGCGCGCAAGCGTTTGCCCGGCCGGCGGACGAAATCGCTCAGGTCGTCGTAGAACGCGCCGAAGAGCGGACGCTGCAGGTATTCCTGGCGTTCGCCCGCCAACTGCTCGGCCATGCGGCCATCGATCTCGTCGCGCAGCCTGGCGACTTCAGCCTCGTCGAAGAAGCGCGTGGCCGGCGCAAACACCTCCGCCGGGAGTGAAGAAGTAGAGACCCCAACCATGTGAAGACATACGCAAGTCGATGTTTTCCGGATGCTGGCGGGGCGCTTTGCGCTACCGTCTCACCAGTTCGGGCAGCAAGAATAGCGATGTCATTTGCAAAATTTTTGGCGCGGGAAGATGGCGGATTATTCCCGGCCCGGCGCGCCTTTGCCGGGCTGCTCGAGCCGTGTTCCGACGCGGCGCTGGAGAAGTTGGCGGCGCGGTCCCAAGCCGTGACCCTGCGGCAATTCGGGCGCACCATGCGGCTTTTTGCCCCGCTTTACCTCAGCAACGAGTGCATCAACAACTGCAAGTATTGCGGTTTCTCGCGGGACAACCCGATCCTGCGCGTGACGCTGCCGGTGGCCCAGGTGGTGGCGGAAGCACGCCATTTGGCGGCTCTCGGCTTCCGCAACATCCTGCTCGTGGCGGGTGAACACCCGAAGTTTGTCTCGAGCGGCTATCTGGCAGCTTGCATTCGAGCCCTACAGGAGGACGCGGGCATCCCCGGCGTCTCCCTGGAAGTCGGGCCGATGGAAACCGCGGAGTACCAACCGCTCGTGGCCGCCGGCGCCGAGGGTTTGGTGGTTTACCAGGAGACTTACGACCGGCCGACGTATGAGGAGATGCACACGGCGGGACCCAAGCGCGATTTCGACTGGCGGCTCGATTGCGCCGAGCGCGCCTATGCGGCGGGTTTTCGGCGGCTGGGCATCGGCGCATTGTTCGGGCTGGCGGATTGGCGAGCCGAGGCGCTGACCTTGGCGGCGCACGTGGATTACCTGCTCAAGCATTGCTGGAAGGCGCATATTACAGTGAGCCTGCCCCGGTTGCGGCCGGCCGCCGGCGGGTTTGCGCCGCGCGCGGTGTTGACGGACCGGGAGCTGGTGCAGCTTTTATGCGCGTTCCGGGTGACGTTTCCCCAGGTGGGGCTGGTCTTGAGTACGCGCGAAGGCGCCGAACTGCGCGACGCGCTCATCCCATTGGGCGTCACGATCATGAGCGCGGGGAGTCACACGGAGCCAGGCGGGTATACCGGCGCCGGGACCGAAGATCTGCATCGGACGGTGCGCGGCCGGCGTGAGGAGGCGGTGCTGGCGGACTTGCCGCCCGGCACGGTGGCCGAAGGGCAGTTCGAAATCGCGGATCAGCGCACTCCAGGAGAGGTGGCGTCCGTCTTACGGAAAAAACACGGGCTCGAACCCGTTTGGAAGGATTGGGATGATGTCAGCGTCATCGGGCAAAACTGAGCTTTACGTGAATGGCGCCGCCGTCGCCTTCACCCCCGGCCAAACACTGGTGGCGTTGATCGAGTCGTTCGGCTTGCCGTTGCCGGGAGTGCTCGTCGAGCACAATGGGCGTGCCTTGTTGCGCTCCGAATGGGACGAAACTCCACTTACTGCGGGTGACCGGCTGGAGATCCTGCGCGTGGCCGCAGGCGGCTAGGGCACCGCGCAGCGGTTTCAAAAAAAGGTAGGGATCGCTCTCCGAGCGACTCCGAAGCTGTCGGGAGGGCTACGTCGAAATGAAGGTCAGCCCTTTGGTCGCTCGCTTCCAGACAGTCACGGAGTCGCTCGGAGAGCGATCCCTACCTTTTTCTGAAGCTGCTGCGCAGCCGGCGTTCTATTGCACCTCGAAGGCCACTTCGCGGCTGCCGGTTTTGTGCACGCCCACGCCGAACGTTTTCTGCGGCCAGTCGCTGATATTCTCTTCGCTGCCATGCCCCTCGAACACGATGACGCCGTCGATTTTCACCAACGCCACCGCCACCACGGGATCGTCGTCCCATTCCACGATGTTGAACACAAAGCGGCCCGTGTCGCTGAACGGCACCGTCACATGCCAGGGGTTGTCGGGCGTCACGCGCTTGGCGCCCTCGGACGCCTTGTCCCGGCTGGCCAGCTTCGTCACGGTCGCCGTGCTCGGCAGCTTCACCCGGATCGAAGCGTCGCCCAAACTGAACTTTTCCCCGCGAGGTGCCTCCCCGAAATAGGCTTCCACGGAGCCATGCGTCAGGACGAGTTCGATTTCAGCCAAATGCTGGCCCGGTTGCAGCGCAACGGGCGCGGTCGCGGCCGGAACCGTGATCACGGTGGTGGCTTGAGTGTGGACCGGAGAAGTGGCGGTGACGGTCGTCTGCGTCTGCGTCGGGACTTCGGTGACGGCTGGGGTCGGCTGCACGACGATGGGAGGGGCGGGCTGGACCACCGTCGTGGTGGTGGTTTCCTGGGCAAACGCCGCCGGCACTGCCGCGGCCACCAGGAAAAGAGCCAGGGCGGATGGCAACAAAAGGAACGAAGAGAATTTCATCACGAGCAGATTCGTCCCTGCCCCAGCGGCTGCGCGGCTGTGAACGCAACATTCGCGAGCGGACACAGCCGTCGCCGAAGCCCGAACACCTTGTAAGCCGCGGCGTTGCGTTTGGCGGGGCGTTCCCTTATTCCTTGCTGCCCATGAAAATCCTGATCATCGGCGGCGGCGGACGGGAACACGCCCTGGCCTGGAAGCTGGCGCAGTCGCCGCGGGTCGAACGCATCTATTGCGCACCGGGAAACGGCGGGACCGCCGCCTTGGGTGAAAATGTCGATTTGAAGGCGACCGACGCCACCGGTCTGCTCGCTTTCGCCCGGGCGCACGAAATCGGCCTGACCGTGGTTGGCCCGGACGATGCCCTGGCTGCCGGCGTGGTGGATCGGTTCCAGGCCGCGGGCTTGCGCATTTTCGGGCCGACGCGCGCGGCCGCCCGGCTGGAGTGGTCGAAGATTTTCTGCAAGGATTTCCTGCAACGTCACGGCATTCCGACGGCCGCTTCGGGCCAATTCGAGCGCAGCGCCGAGGCTTTGCGCTTTTGTGAACGCCGCAAACTCCCGCTCGTCATTAAGGCCGATGGACTCGCCTTAGGCAAAGGCGTCATCATCGCCGAAGACTTGCATCAGGCCGCCGAAGCGATTCATCAGATCATGGATGGCGGCCGTTTTGGAGAAGCCGGGCGGCGCATCCTGATCGAGGAATTTCTGACCGGGCCGGAATGTTCGCTCCACGCCTTTGTGGACGGCGAGAATTATTGCTTGTTGCCACTGGCGCAGGATTTCAAGCGCGCCCTGGACGGCGGCCAGGGGGCCAATACGGGCGGAATGGGGACGGTTAGTCCGCCCGTCATTCCGATCCCGACGGAGCTGGAGCAGCGCATCGACACTGAAATCATGCGCCCGCTCATGGCGGGGCTGCGCCGGGACGGCATCCTTTACCAAGGGATGCTCTTTCCCGGCCTGCTCTTGACCGCCGATGGTCCCAAGGTTCTGGAAATCAACGCGCGCTTCGGCGACCCCGAGACCCAGGTGCTGTTGCCGCGGCTGCAAACGGATTTGCTGCCGGTGCTCGAGGCGGTTATCGCCGGCCGGCTCGACGAGGTGGAACTCGCCTGGGATCCGCGGCCGGCCGTCTGCGTAATCATGGCTTCAGCGGGCTACCCGGAGGCGTATCAGACCGGATTTCCCATCAGCGGTTTGGAAGCCGTCGCGCAGGATCTGGCGCCCGGGGAAAGCGTCTGCGCTTTTCATGCCGGCACACGCCTAGCCGAAGGGAAGACGCTCACGAGTGGCGGACGCGTCCTCGGGATGAGCGCGCTAAGCGAAACCGTGGCGTCGGCGCGGGCACTCGCCTATCGTGGAGTGGAGCGAATCTCCTTTCGGGGCGCTTACACGCGGCGGGACATTGCCGCGCCGGTTGCTGTCGACTAGGGTGGCGGCCATGGATTTCCTTTTTGGCTCCCGTGCCCTCGCCAGGAGCCGGTGGCGCACGCGGACAGCCTTCGGGGGCGGCCTGCTATGTGTCTTCGCCCTCTCCGCCCTGGGGCAAACGCCCCCGGTACCTGGCTCGCCCTCTCCTTCTCCGGCGGCCGCCCCGCCCGCCGTGGCCGTGCCCGCGCCGCCGGCATCGCCCGCGCCAGCCGCCCCCCTCCCCCTGGCTGCTCCCACCGCCACTCCGCCCCCGGCCACCGGACCGAGCCAGGCTGCCGCGGACCAGGATGCACTCGTCAACGCCTTAAGCCAGGGGGAACTGCAAGAGGCCGTGAGCCTGCTGCGCGCGAACTACATTCAGCCGGGCGACGTCGATGATCGCGCCCTGGCTCGCGCCACCCTCAGCGGACTGCTGGCGCGCCTGCCGAACGGCGCCATGCTGCTGCCGCCGGCCGATAGCCACCCGGCGCCCGCGGAGAGTCTGCCCGACACGTTCGTTTCCGAGATGCTCGGCGCCCACACCGGCTATATCCGCCTGGGAGCGCTGACCCGGGACCATCTGGCCAGCCTGGACAAGGTGCTCAAAGGTTTTGCCGAGCAAAATGTCGCCACGCTGATTCTCGACCTGCGCGCCACGGGTTCCAGCCCGGACTTCGAATTGGCGGCGGACGTGATCCGGCGCTTCATCGCCAAGGGAAAACCGCTCTTCACCTTGCGCAAGCCCAGCAATAACCAGGAGCAACTCTTCACCTCGAACGTCGACCCGGCGTTCACCGGCATGGTGATGCTGGCGGTCGACGGGTTTACGGCGGGTCCGGCCGAAACGATCGCGGGGGTGATCCGGTACTATGACCGCTCTCTGGTCGTCGGCGCCCAGACTGCGGGCCAGGGAGTCGAGTATGCAAATTTGCGCCTGAGCGGCGGGCAACTGTTGCGGGTGGCGGTGAGTCAGGTGGTGCTGCCGGCGAATGCCAGCATTTTCCCGGGCGGCGTGAAACCGGATGTCGCGGTCGATTTCCCGCCGGCTGACAAGCTGGCCGTTTTCAAGCAGAGCGTGGACAAGGGGATGGCGCCGTTCGTTTTTGAGACGGAGCGTCCGCACTTCAACGAATTCGCGCTGGCTTCCGGGGCGAATCCGGAGCTTGACGCCGCGCGGGACTTGCAAGCCGCCCGCCGGCGCGGGGATCCGCCGCCGAAGCCGCCCTTGCGGGACCTGGTGATTCAGCGCGCACTGGATCTGGCGGCAGCCGCCGAGGTCTTCGAAGCCAAGCCCGCGCCGTAAGCAGCCTAGAAGTGGTAGGAGGCGCCGCCAAAAAATCCGCGCCGCAAAGCAGGATAGCCGTAGACCTCCTGGTACCGTTCGTCTCCCAGGTTCTCGATGCGGCCATACACTTGAAAGTTGTGGCCGACATCGTAGCTGGCCAGCAGCCGCAAAAGCGTGTACCCGCCCAGATTGAAATTCATCGGCGTGTAATCAGGCGGCGGGAACCCGAGGTCCTGCCGGCCATTGACGATCTTGGCTTCAAAGGAGAGCGTCGCACGGTCGAAAGCCCGATAGGAAACACTCGCAAATCCCTGGTTGCGCGCCCGCCGCACCAGCCGGGCGGCGGGTTCCTCGTCGGCGAAGTCCGGCCGGGATGTATTGACGGCATCGAGGTAGGTATAGCTCAGGTTGAAGACCAGGTTCTTGACCGGCTCCCACCGCCCGAAGGCTTCAATCCCCTGGGTCCGCGCGCTGCCGAGATTGAACGTATTGCCATTGGGATCGCCGCCGATGACGTTGGACAGGTCGTCATGAAAGTAATTGGCGCCAAAGCGCAGGTGGTCCCGGAAGAGGCCTTGCTCGAAACCAAAATCGTACCCGAATGACTTTTCCGGCCGCAGGCTGGTGGTCGGGTTCAGGCTGAAGATTCGGTCCTGCGGCGTGGGCGGACTAAAGCCGGTCGCAACGCTGGAGCGCAGCGTGGTGCCGGTGGGCGCGTACAGGTAGGAGCCTGCCACCCGGTAGGTGCCGACATCCCCAGCCAGGTTGAAGTGATCAAAGCGGCCGCCGGCCACGAGCAAGGCATTCCTAAACGGCGTGATGGAGACCTGGCCGAAGCCCGCCTCATTGCTGGTGAAGTCCTTGACGAATGGCGCCTCTGGCCCGTAAGCCTGCGAAATCTTCGGACGGCTCTCGTCGGCGAAGACGTTCTCATAGAACACGCCCGTGGTCAGCGTGAGCCAACGGGTGAAAGCGACGTCGTTCTGATAATCGATTTGATAGCGATCGAAATGCCCGCGGGTTGGACCGGTAAACGTGTCTTCGTTGGGGTTATTGACCTGGTATTCCGTGTCGTACTCCAGGATGAGGCGGTGATGCCACCATTTGGTCAGTTGCCAGTCGACGTTCGGCGCATAGAGCTCCCGTTCGGTGAACAATTTGGCAATCAGGCTCGGATCATAAATCGTGTTGGGATCGCCGGTCGCCGAGTAGGAGTAAGTGACGAGAAAACCCACGCGCGGGGCGGTGCCACCGGCCTGGGTCAGCGCCAAGCTGCGCGGCGTAAAGCCGAAGTTCGCCAGCGCAGCCGTGTTCTGATATTGATCGTTGGGCCGGTCGTTATCCGTGTCGACCCGGCTGGCGGCGAGTGAGTAATCGAACACGCCGGGACTTGCGCTAACCGCGCCCGCGGACGCCGGCTGGCCGCCGTCTTTGGCGTCCTGGCTGGCGGTGGCGGGAGCCGCGCCGGTGCCAGCGCCCAGCACACCGGCGACGGAGACCCGTTCCCGGAAGGTCGTAAAACTCCCGCCTTCCGCCGAGACTTCGCCGCTGGCGGCACTTGCCGGCTCCACTTCATCACCGCGCCGGCTGAACAACTGGATGGCGCCGCCCAGGGCGCTAGGACCGTAGAGCGTGGATTGCGGCCCGCGTTGCACTTCGATCCGCTGCAGGCCATCCCCGGTCAGATCGACAAAATCGAACGAACCGGCCAACCCTTGGTTGATCGGAATGCCATCAAGCAAAACCTCCGTGTGGCGGCTTTCCAGGCCCCGGATAAAGACGCTGGTCAACTGACCCGGCGCGCCCGTCTGTGCCACATCCAAGCCGGGCACGGCCCGCAGGGCGTCAGCGACCCGATCCGTCTGGCGGGCAGTGAGTTCAGCGTCCGTGATGACGCTGATGGCGGCCGGCGACTGATCTTCCGGGACGGGCAGGCGAGTCGCGGTCACGACGACTGGCTCGGCACCGGTGCCGCTGCCGCTAGCCGGGGTGCCGGAATCGGTGGTATTCGCCCCCTGCACGGTGGCAAAATCCTGGGCGTCGAGTGTGCCCAGCGTGACGATAAGGGCGGCGGTAAGGGCGAGCGCTCCAAGGGAACGGCGGCCGGGTAGGACCAAGTAACGGGTTTTCATGGGATAGACGAACTGACTTCGAGAGACAGTCCATCGTGAAAACCCCGCGCCGCGCCTCCCGCCTGGGGGCTAGGAGACGGGCACGACAGGATTTTCCAGCCGGAAAACCTCTCATCTTCTCTTCTTGCGAAAGAATTGGGCCGGAGACAGCCGCACACACGGCGCCCCGGAATGAGCGTGATTCGGTCAAGTATTCTGACTCCTAGTTTTTGGCGGACTCCGTCGCCGAAGTCCGCGCACCTTCCGCCCGTCTTCACCCCCTCCCGCGAAGGAGAGGATTGACTTCCGGGACCGCGTTGTCCGGGCCGATGCCAGCATCGTGCCCTTCACCGCAATCCGTGGGCGGTCGTCTCTAGTTACAGCAGCGCAACTGTCCCCGGTTTGCACGGGGTTCCATGAGCCGATTCACGAGATCCAACAAAGAACTGGAGCCGTTTGTAACCAAGTGTTCGCGGGTGCGCAAACCATTTTGCAGCCGGGCACGTAACGTGGACGATTCGGGTAATATCATTTTGAGATCTTGCCATGCGCGCGCCCAACCGGTGGCGTCCGTTTCCACCCAAAACCCGTGCGCGCAGGAAGTTGAACGTTCGTTATCCGTCCACCTTTTAAACTTGAGCCTCACCATGATGTCGAACCCGAGCGAATCCGAGACGACTGAAGCGATTCCCAAGCAGATCATCATGCTGGTGGAAGACAATCCCGACGACGAGGCGCTGACCTTGCGCGCCTTGCGCAAGAACGGGTTTCGCCACCACGTCCACGTCGCGCGCAATGGAGTGGAAGCGCTGGACTTCCTGCTGGGCCGCGGCCCGCATGAGGGACGCGACCTGGCGGTCATGCCCTCGGTGATTCTGCTGGACCTGAAGCTTCCGCGGGTGGATGGCCTGGAGGTCTTGCGCACCTTGCGCGGAGACGGGCGGACCCGCTATTTGCCGGTGGTGGTACTCACCAGTTCCCGGGAGGAACAGGATTTGATCCAATCGTATGGCTTGGGCGCGAACAGCTACATTCGCAAGCCGGTGGAATACGCGCAATTCTCTGAAGCCGTGCGGCAAGTCGGCGCGTACTGGCTGTTGCTGAACGAAGAACCGGTGCGCACCGTGCCAATGGCGGCGTAGCAAGCAGCGAAGCTGCCGGTCGTCAGGTAGGGATCGCTCTCCGAGCGACTGCGTGACTGTCTGGCAAGCCTGTGCTACCAAGCAGCCTATCCCGCGTCCACTCGCGTACTTTCCAGACAGCTTCGGATTCGCTCAGAGAGGGACTCCACCGCAGGCGCCTAGCGCTTGGAGAACTGAAAGCGCTTGCGAGCACCGGGCTGGCCGCTCTTCTTGCGCTCCTTCATCCGCGGATCGCGGGTCAGCATGCCTTCGATCTTCAACGCAGGACGCAAAGTCTCGTCCGCCTGGATCAAGGCCCGGGACACCGCCAAACGCACCGCGCCGGCCTGCCCATTCGGGCCGCCACCGGAGGCGTTAACCAAAATATCGTACATTTTCCCGGCCTTCGCGATTTCGAACGGCTGCAGCACCGCCTGTTGCAAGGGCACGGTCGGAAAATACTCTTCAAAGGAGCGGCCATTGACCTCGATCTGACCGGTTCCGGAGGTCATCCGAACCCGCGCGACCGCCGTTTTACGGCGGCCAGTGGCAACATAGGTGGAGGCGGCGGCTTGGCTCATGAGTAACGTCAATTAGCGAACGAACAGCTTAAATCGCGATGGTCGCCGGCTGCTGGGCGGAGTGCGGATGCGAAGCGCCGGTATAAACCTTCAGCTTGGTGTAAATCGAACGGCCCAGCCGATTGTGAGGAATCATGCCGCGCACCGCGCGCTCCACCAGCAACTCGGGATGCCGGGAACGCCGTTGGCGGACAGTCTCGGACTTATGACCACCAACGAAACCGGAAAAACTGGTGTAGACTTTGTCTTCTTCCTTCTTGCCGCTCAAGACGACCTTCTCCGCATTGACCACGATCACAAAATCGCCCGTATCCACGTGCGGCGTAAAAATGGGCTTGTGCTTGCCCCGCAAAAGAACGGCGGCGCGGGCCGCTACCCGGCCCAGCGGCTGTTGCTGGGCGTCGATGACCCACCACTTGCGATCGACTTCAGAAGCTTTGGCGGAAAACGTTTTCATGGGCTGTCTCGCGAGGGAAACACGAGGGCGGCAACGTAGGGAGCGCCGCGACGGGTGTCAAATGCGTTTTGCAACTTTTCGCGGCGGCCAAATGCCCGCATCAAACAATCCAACTCATCCAGTTGCCGGCCCGAGCACGTTTCCCGCTATCCTTCTTGACCTGAAGCATGCTTGAAGGAACTCTGCCCCGCGTGAAGGTCAAGACGGATAAACCGGCTAGGGAAGCCGGTCTGGACGGTGCTGCCGCAGAGTCGCCCGCGCCTTGGTCGGAGGTACTCGACGACCACGGCAAGCCCCGCGCCAGCTATGGGCCTTTGCTGGAACGCCTGGCTGCCCTGCCCCGCGCGGAACTCCGCCTGCTCGACCAGCGCATGGAAGCCACCATGCGCGAACTGGGCGTCTCCTTCGACCTGTCCAAGGGCAGCGCCATAGGCCAGAAACCGTGGAGTTGCGACGTCCTGCCCCATGTCTTCAGTGGCGAGGAATGGTCCCTGGTGGTGCGCGGCTTACGCCAGCGGATGCGCGCTTTCGAGGCGTTCCTGCATGACATCTACGGAGAGCAGGAAATTCTGCGGCGGGCGGTCATTCCGATCGCTCCGGTCCTCGGCAGTCCGCATTTCCAGCGTCCGGCGATGCACCTGGCGCCGGCTCACGGACGCTACCTGCACTTGAGCGGCATCTGTTTGAAACGCGATCCGACCGGCGCCTTGCAAGTCAGCAGCCAGCATTTCGGCCACGCTACCGGCGTCTCCTACATGGTGCAAAACCGGCGGGTGCTCGCGCGGGTGGCGCCGGAAACCTTCTCTGATCTCTCCGTCTCGTCCATCGCCGAGACGCCGACCGCGATATTGGAAGCGCTGCGCGAAACTGCCGATCTCTCGCTGGGCGAGCCGCTCATCGTCATGCTTTCGCCAGGCCCGGGCAACCCGTTCTACACCGAACACAGCTTCCTGGCGCGCCGGATGGGTGTCCCGCTTGTGCAAGGCGGCGATCTGCTGGTGCTCGATGACCACGTTTACTTGAAGACGATCGGCGGCCTGGAACGCGTCCACGTCATTTACAACCGCGTGCCCGATCATCTCCTCGACCCGATGGTGCTGGAGCGAGGCTCGACCTTGGGCGTGCCGGGCCTCGTGCACTGCGTACGCAAGCAGACCGTGTCCCTTGTCAATGCCCTCGGCAGCCAGCTCGCGGACGACCGGGCGCTGCTGCCTTTCGCGCCGCGAATCATCCGCTTCTACCTGAGCGAAGCGCCGATCCTCGCGACCATGCCGACCTTCTGGTGCGGCGATCCCGATCAGCGGGAGGTCGTTCTGAGCAATATCGCCGATTACCGCATCCTGCCGCGCATCGGCGACCGCCTACTGGGCAACAAGCGTGGATTGACCCCCAATGCCAGCGAGGAAGCCGCCTTGCGCCAGGAGATTCGCCGCAAACCGGAGTTATTCGTCGCGCAACCGATCGCCCAAGGCGCCAAGACGCTGTGCTTCGAGGGCGGCAACAAAGTCGAGCGGCGGCAGGATCAGCTCATCTTCGCCCTGCAGAAAAAGGACGGCATCGAGGTTTTTCCCGGGGCGCTGACCCGCATCGCGCCGGAAGGCAGCCTGTTCACGGCCGCGGGCCTGGGCGGCGGCAGCAAGGACTCCTGGGTGCTCAGCGCCGACGCGGAGCCGATCACCCTGCAATCGCGTCCCCGGCGTCCCCGCGAGATCCATCTGCCGACGCGGCGGGTCACGAGCCGGGTGGCGGAAGTTTTTTACTGGATGGGCCGCTACCTCGAACGCGCCAACAACCTGGCCTATCTCATCCAGGTCGTTGAAACCCTCGAGTTGGAGGAATTGAACGCCACCGAGCGCAAGCTCTACCGCCCGATGTGGAATCGCCTCCTGCCGCATCTCGACGGCAGCGGCCGCCGGTCCATCGCGACGCCTTGCGACCGCTACCGGCTCGTCTTGCAGCCGGACGAACCGGGGGCGCTGGTCAACGTCCTGCGCCGCTCGCTCAATAACGCGGATGCCATCCAGGACGCGCTCAGCCCCGAGGCGTGGACCGCCTTGAGCCGGTTGCGGGTCGTCTTCGCGCGCCATCGTTTCCAGCCGAACCCGACCGACGCCGATTGCGCCCGGGTGACCCGCAAGCTCAGCGAGATGACCACGCATGTTATCCCGCAGTTCTTCGGCCTGGCCGAAAGCAGCATGATGTCCGATGACGGCTGGCGCTTCTGCCTGCTCGGCCAGCAACTCGAACGGGCCATCATCACCGCCAACGCTCCCCTCGCCTGCGCGAAAGCCTTCACCGGGCCGGCCGACAAACCGGCCCAACTGGGCCACCATACCGAAATCGAGCTTTCGGCCTTTTTGCGCCTGCTGGGGACCCGCGACGCCTATCGGCGCGTCTACCAGATGCGGGCGGAACCGCTGCCGGTCTTACGGCTTCTGTTCCAAAATCCCGAGGCGCCACGCTCGGTGCTGCATGCGGTGCAAAACTGCGCCGTCTTGCTCCGGGCCACCGATCCGGAGCAATCCGCTGTCGCGACCCAGCGCACCATTGCGGTCATCACGGCGTTTGCCGACCGCTTGCGGCGCACGGACTGGGCGCTTTTCTTCGAGCAAACCGTCCCGGTACCGGAAGACTTCGGACCGGTGGCGCCGGTCGTGCCCGTCGCTCCGGTGGCGACCGAACCCGCGCCGCTGGCTGCCGCATGGCCGGATCCTGCCACCGGCGGAGCCTCGACCGCCGCTACGACCGATGAAGGGGCCGGCACCATCCGGCTGCGCGAACTGCAGGCCCGGCAATCGTCCTTGCCGCCTTCGGTCACACCCGGGCAGGCGCTCTCGACCTTATTAAGCGAATTGATCCGGGGTACGATGGACTTGCATAACGTGATCGCCGATGTGTTCCTGAACCACCAGGCGCATATTTCGACGCCGGCCCAGCCTTACCTGAGAGGATTTCCGCATGGAATTTGAGGTTACCCATGTCACCGATTACACCTACCAGTATGCGGCGGCGGAAGCCTATCTGGAGGCGCGCTTAAGCCCGCCCAATACGGACCGGCAGACGGTTCGCAGCCGCCGGTTGGTGGTGGAGCCGAGCGTCAAACTGAGCGGCTACACGGATTATTACGGCAACGCGGTGGAGTTTTTCAGCCTGCCGTACCGGCACCGTTCGCTCGTGATCACGAGCCGGGTGGAGGTGCAAACCCATCCGCTGGAGAATCCCACGCCCGCGCTGGAAGTCAGTATCAACGAAGCGCGCCAGATTTTGCACTCCAGCCAGGCCGATGTCTTCGACTACTTGCAGCCGACCGAGATCGTCGTCTCTGAGCCGCGATTCGTCGCAGTGGGCCCGGCGCTATTTGCGCGGTGACCGTCCCTTGGGAGAGGCGCTGCCGCAACTCAACCTTGCCGTCTACGAGCAATTTGCCTACGCGAGCGGCTCCACGACGAACTCGACGCCCCTGAGTGTCGTCTGGCAGCAGCGCAAGGGCGTATGTCAGGATTTCACGCACATCATGCTGAGCGTCTTGCGCAGTGCCGGGCTGCCCGCCCGCTATGTCTGCGGCTACATCGAAGCGGTGGCGCCGCCCAGCGCCGCGGCCGACAACACCCTGGGCCGGGCCGGCCGCACGCTGGTAGGGGCGATCGCCACGCACGCCTGGGTGGAGGTGCTGGTGCCGGGCCGCCAGTGGGTGGCGCTTGATCCCACCAATAAACAATGGTGCGGCGAACGGCACATCGCCGTTTCGCACGGCCGGGATTTCCGCGACGCGACCCCGCTGCGCGGCACGTTCAAAGGCACCGGCAAGCAGAACATGAAGGTCAAAGTCTTCGTCAAACGGCGGGCGCAGCCCGGACCCGCCGGCGCCGCCACAGCCAAAAACGTAGCGGCGGCGGCCGCGGCAGCCTAAAGCAACCTCATGGCCCTGCGCATTCGCATCGATCACCACACCCGCTACGCGTACCAAAAGCCGGTGAGTCTCTCGCCGCATCTCGTGCGCTTGTTCCCGCGTACGGAACCCGGGCGGCTGGTGCAGAAGATCGATTTCGCCACCAACGCCGCCGCCAGCGTCCAATACCGGCGCGACCTTTTCGATAACAACTTCGCGCGTTGTTTCTATCCTGCCTTGGAAGCGGACCTCTTCTTCAATTTCACGCTGGAAATCGAGTTGCACGAACAGAATGCGTTCGACTTCCTGCTGGATAACGACGCGGCGCAGTACCCGTTCGTTTACCGGGCGGACGACGCGGCCCGTTTGCAGCCCTACTTCCCCCCTACAACCGCCAAGCTTCTGCCGCTGCCGTTCTGGCAGCCGCCAGGGGCGCCGGATGTGACCGTTTCTGTGCTCATCGGCCTGGTCGAAGCCATCCATAAAAACATCGTCTACGAAAACCGCGAAGAAGGCGCGGCCTGGGCGCCCGAGGAGACCTTGCGGCTGGGTCGCGGCTCCTGCCGGGACATGGCGGTGTTGCTTGCCGCGATTTTGCGTGAGCTCGGCCTGGCGGCCCGGCTGGCGAGCGGCTACCTTTGCGAATTCGGGGCCGAAGCCCGGGACCGGCGCGCCGCGGGGGCGATGCATCTGTGGGTGGAAGTTTATCTGCCCGGCGCCGGCTGGACGGGTCTAGACCCGACCAACGGCATTTTCTGCAATCAGAACTTCATGACCACGGCGGTAGGTCTCACCACAGCGGAGGTCACGCCGATCGGCGGCCGTTATTTCGGCGCGGAAGTGGTGCCCGCCACGATGACCGCCACGCTGGAACTAACGGCGCTCTAGACTAAACCAATAACCACCGACATAGCTGCCGCGTAGCGGCTCCAAAAAAGGTAGGGATCGCTCTCCGAGCGACTCCGTGACTGTCTGGTAAGCCTTCTGTTTCAGCAACTTGCGCTCGGATGACGGCCTCCCAGACAGCTTCGGAGTCGCTCGGAGAGCGATTTGTCGCCCTCTGCCCCTCGACCTGTCGCCAAGCCTCCAGTCTACCGTTGGACGGCAGCTTCGCTACAGATCCAGGCCTTCCAGTGCCTGGATCGTCACCCGGAGCATCTCGAGACGGGCGTACCACTTGTAATTTCCGGCAATCAAATGCCAGGGCGCGCCCGGCGACGAAGTCCGCTCGAACGCTTCCTCCGCCGCAGCGTTGTGTTCATCCCAATGGCGGCGGTTGCGCCAATCTTCATCGCTGATCTTCCAACTCTTCGACGGGTCGGCTTCGCGGCGCTTGAAACGCGTGAGTTGCTCTTCCTTGGTGATGTGGAAGTAGAACTTCAGGATCACCGTGCCGTCGTCCAGGAGCAACCGCTCAAATTCGTTGATCTCGCGGTAGGCGCGGCGCCATTGCGCCTCGGTCGCGAAACCCTCCACGCGCTCCACCAGCACCCGGCCGTACCAGGAGCGGTCGAAGATCGCGATCTGGCCACGCGGCGGCAGCCGGTTCCAGAACCGCCACATGTAATGGTAGCGGTTCTCCTCGGCCGTCGGCTTGATGGTCGAGTAAACGCGCACCGTCCGCGGGTCGAGCTTTTCCACCAGGCGCTTGACCGCCCCGCCCTTGCCGGCGGCGTCCGGCCCTTCCGCCACCACGATCAGCGAGTGCTTGTTATTGGCGGCGAGCTTGAGTTGCAGCTTGATCAGCCGCAGTTGGTACTCCTTGAGCTTCGGCTTGTATTCGCGGTCGTCGACCGCCTGACTTTGATCGAGCGCGTCCAGCCGCAAGCTAGGCGCGTCCGTCCGCAGTTTCGAAGAATCACGGTCCATGCAAAAGACTGGCGAGCAACGGGTTTCGAGGCGACGAGGGCAATGAGCAGCTACAGGAAAATAGCTTCCTCGACCAGCAAAATCGGAATGTCGTCTCGAATTGGGTAAAGCAAGGCATTATCCTGACGCACCAGAGCAGCGGAGAGCGGTTCCAGGACGCGATCACCGCCGCGGTTGAGCAGCGGCTCGGGCGCCGCCAGGTGGGCGTTGATCCGGTCGAGCAGCGCCACATCGGCCAACGCCAGGGGCTGGCGAGTCTCCGGACAGCAGAGGATGGCCAGGAGGTCGGGAGCAATCATGCGGCGAAGCAGCAATTGCCGCCTCAATATTTTGGCACCGACGGATCGATGTCGTTCGCCCAGGCTTCGATGCCGCCACGCACATTGGCCAACTTGGAAAAACCCGCTTCGCGCAGCGTGCGCAAGGCCTGGGCGCTGCGCTTGCCCGTCTTGCAGTGCAGCGCAATCTCCTGCGCGCTGTCCAGTTCGCTCATGCGGGACGGCAATTCGCCCAGCGGGATCAATTTCGCGCCTGGGATGCGGGCGATGTCGTACTCGTACGGTTCGCGCACGTCGACCAGCAGCAGATCCTCGCGCGCGTCGAGCCGGGCCTTTAGTTCAGTCACTGAAATCTCCGGTACCGCCTCCTCCGCTGCCTCCGCGGCGGCGGCTTGCGGCACACCGCAGAACTGATCGTAATCGATGAGCTCGGTGATCGTCGGGTGCTCGCTGCAGACCGGGCATTTCGGGTCCCGCCGCAGCTTGAACTCGCGGAACTTCATCTTCAGCGCGTCGAAATGGATCAGGCGTCCGATCAGCGGCTCGCCGATCCCGACGATCAGCTTGACCGCCTCGATCGCCTGCATGACGCCGATCATCCCCGGCAACACGCCCAGCACCCCGCCTTCCGCGCAGCTTGGCACCATGCCGGGCGGCGGCGGCTCCGGGAACATGCACCGATAACAAGGGCCGCCGAGGTGCGGCGCGAAGACCGTCGTCTGCCCCTCGAAACGGAAAATTGAGCCGTAAACGTTCGGCTTCTTCAGAAAAACGCAGATATCGTTCGAAAGGTAACGCGTCGGGAAATTGTCCGTGCCGTCGATGACGATGTCGTACGGCTCGACGAGTTGGCGGGCGTTTTCGCTCGTGAAAAGGCAATCGTGCAGGTCGACCTGCACATTGGGATTGACGGCCTTGATGCGGTCCCGGGCGGAATTGAGCTTTTTGCGTCCGACGTCTTCGGTCGAGTGCAGGATTTGGCGCTGGAGATTGGAGAAATCCACCACATCGAAGTCCACCAAGCCCATCCGGCCCACGCCTGCGGCCGCCAGATAAAGGGCGATCGGCGAGCCCAGGCCACCGGCACCGATACAAAGCACCCGGGCCGCCTTGAGCCGTTTTTGGCCGGCCAGCGTCACCTCCGGCATGATGAGATGGCGCGAGTAGCGGGCAATTTCATCGTTGCTGAGCTGGATGGGCTCAACGCGGGCAGGATCGAGGATGCCGCCGCTGGGCGCGGCCGGGAGCGAGGTCATGGTCCCGCGAAGATGCACCGGGATGCGGCAGCGGCAAACGCTTTCGCGCCGGCCAGCCCGGACCGGCGCGGGCGGACCGGAATGTTCTTGGTTGCTAAGCGGCAGGCTCTTGCCTTACAAAGCTCTCCCATGACACCGCTCTGCCGCCGATGATAGAACGCGATTACCTGGTGGTCGGCGCCGGCTCGGCGGGAATCAGCGTCTGTGAAGGCATCCGCCAGTACGATAAGCGGGGCAAGCTCATGCTGGTGGGCAACGAGGTGCATCCTCCCTACGTGCGGCGCGAGCTCTCCAAGGCCTTCCTGAGCGAGAAAACGTTCTCGCTGCCCAGCACCTTCCATCACCCGCTTTCCTGGTACGACGAGCAGAAGATCGATCTGCGGCTCAATACCGTTGTCACGCAATTCAACATCGACCGCCGGCTGGCCGTCTTGAGCAACGGCCAGACCGTGGAATTCAAGAAGGCCTGCCTGGCTACCGGCAGCCGGGTCATTCGCCCGCCGGTCGCCGGCACGAACCTGGGGAATATCATCTATCTGCGCTCGATCGGCGACGCCATGGCCCTCAAGGAGATGGCTACGGCCGAAGGCACCATCGTGGTAGTGGGCAGCGGGTATATCGCCGTGGAAGCCGCCTCGGCCTTGCGGCAGGCCAAGTGCAAAGTGGCCCTGCTGACGCGGGAAAGCGCCCTCTGGGGCCAGTTGCTCGACGCGGATACCGCCTCCTGGCTGACCAACCTTTGCAAGCATCACGGCATCACGTTGCATTTGCAGGAGAGTCTCAATGGGTTCGAGGGCAAGACGGTCTTGCGCAATATCCAGACCAAGAATGGTAACCGGTACCCGGCGGCGCTCGCCCTGGTGGCGGTCGGCACCGAGATGAATCTGGAACTCGTCCGCGGCACGCCGTTGGCCAGCCCGCGCGGCACGCCGGTCAACGAGTTCCTGGAGACGGACGAAAAAGGCATCTATGCCGCGGGCGATATCGCCTTGTACCCGGACCGGACTTTCGGCGGGGTGCGCAGCGTCGATCATTGGGACAACGCGTGCCAGCAAGGCCTGATCGCCGGCGCAAACATGACCGGCAAGAAACGCCAGCGCTACGATCACATCCCGTGCTACGGCAGCCGGGTCTTTGATCTGGATATTCAGTTCATCGGGGATTTCAACGCCGGCCCGCCAGTGAAGATCGAGGTGGAAGGTTCGCGCGAGAAGAAGTCGTTCATCGTGCGCCATTTCGTCGGCGATAAGATGCGAGCAGCGTTCGTTTGCAACCGGACGCAGGAAGAAGTCTTGGAAATCCAGAAAGCCATCCGGGCCGCGAACAGCACCGGGAAGTAACTTTGGGCGCTCTGGCGAAGTTCCGCGGCGGCTTACCGCCCGTGCACCAGTGACTCGCCATTCAGAAGCAGCTCTTCAGAAATAAGTGATTCTGTGGGCAGCGCCATCTGCAGAAAAGCGATGCTCCGGCTACGCCTTTCGTCAGCTTGAAAACTGCCTCCCCTAACCACATATCCTCAGCTAACCGAGGCTGGCGCCCGGCCTCCTTTGCCCATTCCGGGCTTGACCTCGCCTGCGATCGTAGCGGCGTTTGCCTTCTCTGATAAACTTCCGTGATTATGACCCTTGCAGACTTGCCCGCTGTCCAGCAACTATCCCGCGAAGAGCAGATTGAACTTGTTGCAGACCTGTGGGATTACATCGCCGCTCAGCCTGACGATGATCTTTTATCGGTCTCTCCGGAAGAGTCTGCGCTGCTCGACCAGCGACTGGCAGCCCATGAGGCTGCACCCGACAGCGCACTCTCGTTGGAGGAGTTCAAGCGCCAGCTTGCCGCCCGGCTATGAGCGCGGGGAGTGTTCCGCCTCCTGTGCGGCTGCGCCCTGAACTACTCGATGACGTTACAGAAGCATCTGCGTGGTATGAAGCGCAGGCAGAGGGTGCAGGACCCGATTTCGCCCGTGTTTTCTTCGCCACCGCTGCCCGTGCAGCCCGCCAACCCGGCTCAGCACGCATAGTGTACGCTGGTTCCGCCGTGTGCGTCTGCGCCGTTTCCCGCACTCGCTGTACTACCAGGCAAAGGCCACTGAGACCGTGTTCTTCCTGCTCTTCCATGGAGCTCGCCATCCCGATCTTCTGCGCCGCACCCTGCGAGCACGACGCTCCGTCTCCTAATCACAGTTCTGTGACCAGTCCCATCTGCAGAAAAGCGGCCAACGCCTGGTTTTGTGTTGACGCCGCCCCATCGTTTTCGGCAGCAAGATAGGTGAGGAACTGCGCGACCTGCTCCTCGCCGATTCTGGCCGGATGCTGTTTGCCGTGGAAGAGAATGAACCGCCGCGCCCAGCCGAGATAAGCCTCTTCGGTGCGCAAACTGTAGTGCTTACGTCGCAGCGCTCCGCGCATCTGTTCGAGCAGCCGCGGTTTGCCGCCGACCGGTGTACCAAGCGGCACTCTCTCGCTTTCGGCGGGAAGCACCGTCTGCATCGCTTCGTTTCCCATGAGTGCTCGACGCAGGCAACCGCTTCTAGGCGAATAACACGGAAAATGATCCGGCTTGCAAAAGGAACAAGCGTTTCGTCTACTACTTGTTAGGCCTTTACGTTCCACGTTCTCACCACATACTCGCATTATGAAATCAATCATCAGCGTTTTGGCGTTCATTGCCGTCTCAACATCTGCATTCGCCACGGACCCTCCGTCGGCAAAACAAGGCAAATTTGTCATGAATGAGATTATCCGTAAGCAATCGAACGGCCTTCTGCAGATGTGGACATTCGAGAAGACGAACGGCCAAAAGTCGCTCGTTAACGGTGTCGAGGTTTACACGATGGACGCCGAAGCAACAGTGTCGGTGCTGCAAGATTGCGCCATGACGGGCTTCACGCTCGCAGGGTGGGACGGCACTTTTAAAGCGGTCCCCGCCCAGAAGAATGCGACTACGCTGGACAGGTTCAACCCTAATGGCGGGGCTTATGCTCAGAACAAGCAACTCGCAAAAGGCGCGTTCCAGAAATTTACCGTGCAACTCATATTCGACCTGACAGAACAGGGATGGCGGAGCAACGGCATTATTGCCCCCTCGGTCCCGGATGAAAAGAAAATGCGCGAACTTCTCGTTGGCGAGTGGAAATTTGACCAGCACACTGACACATTCGCGGCCGACGGCTCATGGACACGAGACGGCAAGAAGCTCGGAAAATGGACATACAACGGTGACGGTGATTTACGACTCATGGACGTTACAACGAGTTCGCAGGCGAACGCCGATTTTGACTCCGAGATTCTCGGCATCGACTCTACGCGGCTTGTCACGACATCATTCGGCGAGACACGGACTAGGGTGCGAGTCTCCAGCAAGTGAGGTCAAGCCATACGATGTACCGGCCAGGCCTAACAACGCGCTCCAGACATGTGGTTAGTCAAGGGTAGGAAGTTAAGAGGGTTAGTTTGTCTTCGATAAAGGCGTTCTTGGATTTGTGACCGGTGGCCTTGATCTTGGTGAGGCCGAGGTCGGTGGCCAGCTTGAAGACTTTAGCGCGTAGGCGTGGGACGTTCTCAATCGCGCCGATGGGGTGTCCCTGCATGACGTGCCAAACAGCCACGGCCAGCTTGCGTGCCACGGCAACGGTCGCTTTGTTGCGTCCCCGCCGGGCGGCCACGGCCAGACCCCATTTCTGTAACGGGTTGTCGACAAGCAGGAGCTTCTTGGCCGATTGGACCAGCAGCGCGCGCAGCGGACCGCGGCCATGGCGTTTGAGCGCCCCGCCGCCTTCCCACTCACCGCTCTGGCACACGCTGGGATTGAGCCCCAGGTAAGCGACCAACTTGTTGCTGTGGGTGAAGCGTGTGATGTCGCCGATGGCTGCCACCAGGCCGTAGAGAGTGATCGAGCCGACGCCACACAACCGCGCCAGGCGTAGGAGCATTCCATCATTCACTACCTCTTCTGCCATGTGCCGGCGCAGACGCGCGCGCCGAGCACGGGCAGCGACCAGCCCGGCATGCATTTGGTCGAGCAGCATCGCTTGCGCGGCACTCCAGGGCCGCAGCTTGAGCAGACGAACAATGGCCGTAGGATGCGCCAGGCGGAAGCCGCCTGGCAACCGCACGCAGTGCTCGTTGAGCATGGCGCGGATCTGCTGCTTGAGCCGGGTCGCTTCCTTGACCACGGACTGATAGGCGCTGAAGACCTCGCGCCTTTCGAGGGTTTGCGCGTCAGGCTGCCAGACCTGGGCGGAGAGACCGCTCAAGAAGATGCGGGCGATTTTGACGGCGTCGACCTTGTCGTTGGCGCAGTAGACCTTGCCGACTCTGCCCGCTGGTGACTGTCGAGGATGATCGCCTGCCGACCGGTGGCGCGCAGGCGTGCGGCGACGGCAAACGCGTTGCCGCTGGCTTCGAGCACGAGGGTGTCACCGGCCTGCGTGTGGCGCTCGGCCCAGGCTTCGAGCTGGTCGAGCGGTACGCGCGTGGAGGAGTGTTCGATTTGCGCTGTGGCGGGATCGCGTCCGCGCAGGATCGCGCCGGCGAAGGTGTCAGGATGCACGTCGAGACCGATGACTCGACGACTGTTTTTGCTCATGGTAGTAGTCCTTGCTGGTTGTTTTGTTCTTTGCTTCTTTTTTACTGGACGAAAGGCGTGGCCGGCGCTCCGACGAATGCCTCTACAAGCAGACATCCGGGGCTGCTGCTCTTTGGCGGAGCAAGCACCCCACGAGGGTTCATCCGTCAAGACTCACTCAGCGTACAATCGGGGAGTTGAGCCCCACTGGAGCGCACGAGTCCTTGCCGGCCGCTTTCCTTTCAGTGTGTGGTTCTGTTGCCAGTCCCATCTACAGAAAAGCGATGCACCGGCCACGCCTTTCGTCCAGCTTGAAACTGCATCCCTAACCACATACCCTCAGCAAACAGAGGCTGGCGGTCGGGCTTGCTTTGCATTCCACGTCGTGCGTCGCCAGCCTCCGTCGCTGAGCTTGAGGGCGTTAGGCCACTCGGTTGCCAGTTTACCAAACTTATGACACCTCAACATTCTTTCGGCGTCGTTGTACGCAGCATCGGTTTGCTCTTGCTGCTCGGCAGTTTGTACCATTTTCTCACCGGCGCATGGTTCGCGCTCGCAGCAGGCCATTCGCTCGTCGTCTCCTCGCTGTTCTCCTTTTTCCTCTACAGCATCCTCGGCGTCCTCGTCAGCTTGTATCTGTTGCGCGGGGCACCTCATCTCATCCATTTCTGCTATCCCGGCACATCCACTTCCTCTCAGGGTCCCGTGACCTAACCACGCGCTCCAGACATGTGGTTAGTCAAGGGCAGGAGGTTAGCAGGGATTGTTTGTCTGCGATAAAGGCATTTTTGGATTTGTGGCTGGCGGCCTTGATCTTGGTGAGGCCGATGCCGTGGCCAGCTTGAAGACTTTGGCGCGTAAGCGCGGGACGTTCTCCATGGCCCCGAGGGGGTGTCCTTGCATGACGTTGCTCGACGCACCTGTTGCAATACGTGATTCTTTTCCTACTTCGACGTAATCGCCTGCTGAAGCTCGTCGACAGATGATCCGTTCGCGAATTGCCGCCAAGCAAAGTCAACTCGCATCCCGCTCTGCCTTATTCGGCTCCGACCCTGGCGCCGGATGATGCAAGGCTTCGTCTCCCTTTTGCATGCCGGTGATCAACCGGGAACCACGATAGAACGTAATGTAGTTATAGGCCCACTCGCCCATCACCGCGAGCCGGTTGCGAAAGCCGACTAGGAAGAAAATGTGCACCGCCGCCCAGGCGACCCAGGCGGGGAAGCCGCCGAACTTGATGACGTGCAAATCCGCCACGGCCTTATTCCGGCCGATTGTCGCCAGGTTGCCTTTGTCCCAATAAACAAACTTCATCGGCTTCCCGCCCGCCAGCACTTCGATGATGTTGCGGGCGGCATGCTGCCCGCCCTGGATTGCCGCGGGACTTACCCCCGGGAGCGGCTTACCCGTTTGATGCGAAAAATTGGCCAGATCGCCAATCACTTGCACCTCGGGATGCCCCGGAATCGTCAAATCTTCGTTCACCGTCACCCGGCCCACCTTGTCGACGGGCACCCCGAGCGTCTTGCCCAACGGCGACGCCGCGTTCCCGGCCGCCCAGATCACGGTGCGCGCCGCGATGAATTTGCCGCCTTTTACCTCCACGCCTTCATCCGTCACATTGGTGACCGCCACGCCCTCGTGTACTTCGACTCCGATCTCGCCGAGCTGCTTCTTGGCCAGGGCGGATATCTCCTCACCCATGGCAGCCAGGATTTGGGAGCCCTCGATAATCAGGACGCGCGCCTTGGCCGAATCGATGTTGCGGAAATCCTTGGTCATCGTGTAGCGCGCGATTTCCCGGATGGCTCCCGCCATTTCCACGCCGGTCGGTCCGCCGCCGACCACGACAAAGGTCATTGCCGCGGTCCGCTCCTCCGCGTCCAGCGCCTTTTCCGCCACTTCGAATGCCACCAGCATGCGCCGCCGGATTTCGATGGCGTCGGCCAGACTTTTTAACCCCGGGGCGAACTTCTCCCACTCGCCGTGGCCGAAGTAGCTGTGGCGCGCCCCGGTGGCGACGATGAGGAAGTCGTACGGGAGCACCAGATCTTCGGTGATGACCTGGCGGGCGGCGGTGTCGATGCGCCGGACTTCCGAGAGCAGCACCGTGACGTTCTCCTGCCCGGAAAAGATCTCCCGCAGGGGCCGCGCGATATCCGCCGGAACCAGGCCGGCCGTTGCCACCTGATACAGCAACGGCTGAAACAAGTGGTGATTACTGCGATCTACCAGGGTGACATCCACGTTGACCCCGCGCAGCGCCTTGGTGGCTTCCAGGCCGCCGAAGCCGCCGCCGATGACCACAACCCGCAGCCGGCCGGGATGCGGCTGGGCCGACGGGGGTTCCGTAACGGGAGTGTTGGTCATAAGAGTCGTTACGCCTGTCGGCACCCGGCGGCTGCGCCCAGGTCAATGGTGTAAACGCAAGCGCGGTGTCCGGCGAGCTTGTGAAATATTTCACAAATAGCGCTTGCGCCGGTTTTGCAGCGGGAATTTACTTGTGGCCACGCGGTCTTTCGCCGAGCGTCGCGCTCCGGCCGCTCCTGTTCCTCATGGCTTCGCGCACCCAAGAAATCGAGGCTCCCGATACCCTCTCCCGCACGCATGCCTCTCTCGGGGCCGTGCGAGAGACGACCCACGATCTGATCGGGGAGAAGATGACCATTAACATGGGGCCGTCGCACCCCGCCACGCACGGCGTTCTCCGGCTCGTGCTGGAACTCGATGGCGAACTGGTCACGAAAGTCACGCCGGACATCGGCTATTTGCACCGGGGCGACGAAAAGATCGCGGAGAACATGCAGTACAACCAGTTCGTGCCGTACACGGACCGGCTGGATTATCTCGCCCCCCTGGCCAACAACGTGGCTTACGCCCTCGCGGTGGAGAAGCTGATGGGCTGGGAGCTGCCGCCCCGCGGCAAGGCCATCCGCGTCCTGTGCTGCGAGATCGCTCGCATTTCCGCGCATCTGCTCGGACTGGGCGCCTTTGCCATGGATACGGGGGCGATGACCGTCTTCCTGTACACGTTCACCGAGCGGGAAAAGCTTTATAACCTCATCGAACAACTGACCGGCGCGCGGTTCACGACGAGTTTCACCCGGGTTGGCGGCCAAATCCGTGATCTGCCGGAGAACTTTATCGCCAGCCTGCGTTTCTTCCTCAAGGAGTTCATTCCGAACCTCAACGAGGTGGACAGTCTGCTGACCCGCAACCGCATCTTTGTCGACCGCACGCGGGACGTCGGGGTCATTTCTGCCGAGGACGCCCTCGCCTACGGGTTGACGGGGCCAAATCTACGCGGCTCCGGCGTCGACCATGATCTGCGCAAGAAGCATCCCTATCTCGACTACGAGAAATATGACTTCGAGGTGGCAGTTGGCACAGCGGGAGACTGCTACGACCGCTACCTGGTCCGGATCGAGGAAATGCGCCAGAGCGTCCGCATTCTGGAGCAGGTGCTGGACACTTTGCCGGACGGCCCAATCAATATCGTCGACGGCAAGAACATCCCACCGCCCAAGCAGAGCGTGCTGATGAAAATGGAGGAACTGATCCACCATTTCATCGTGGTGACCGAAGGCATCGATGCTCCTCCGGGCGAGATTTATTTCGGCGCGGAAAACCCGAAGGGCGAGCTCGGCTTTTACATCAACAGCCGTGGCGGCGGCGTGCCGCACCGCTTGAAGATTCGCGCCCCTTCCTTTTGCAATCTGAGTATTCTCCCGAAAGTGATCCCTGGCCACATGATGAGCGATGTGGTGTCCATCCTAGGCAGCCTGGATTTCGTCATGGGAGAGTGTGACCGTTAGTTTCCGCAGTCCAAAACCCCACCTGTAAACTCCGATGAAAAAGTTCTATCTCACCCTGACTTTTCTCCTGCTTTCAACTGCCGCCTTGCTCTCGCTCGCCGGTTGCGACAAGGGCGGCGCTCCCGTCACCAATACCCGGCTGACGGCGGCGAACATCGCCAAGATTCAGCCCGGCATGAACCGGACCCAGGTCGAAAATTTGCTGGGACCGGCCGCGACCTCGGAGACCAAGGACATGCTGGTCTTCAAGAAGACCACCTCGACCTATACCGAAGGCAAGGATTCGGTTGAAGTCATCTACAAGAACCAGGAAGTCGAGGAAGTCCACAGCACGATCGGCGGCGGCACCCCGGCCCCGGGCACCAGCACAACGACCACGACCACCACGACGAATTAAGTCGGTCCCTGATGGAAATTCCCGCCGAACTGGAACGTCAAGCCGACGAGACCGTCACGCACTACCCGGTGTCGAAACGGAGCGCCGCGCTGCCGTTGCTGCATCTGGTGCAGGAGCACTTCGGCTACGTCAGCAAGGAAGCAGCGGATTGGGTGGCAGCCAAGCTCGGTCTGGAGCCCATCAATATCCTGGAATTGGTCACGTTTTACCCCATGTTCCGGGACAAGCCTCCCGGCAAGCACCACATCCGGGTTTGCCGCACGTTATCCTGTGCGATGGCGGGCTCTTACCGGCTGATGGATGATCTTTGCGCGGCCGCGAAGATCACGCGTGGCTCGCACCACGGCCACGGCGAACCGGTGACGGTCGGCGGCGACGGCCAGTTCAGCATCGAATTCGTGGAGTGTCTGGCCAGTTGCGGGACCGGGCCCGTCTGCATGGTTAACGACGATTTCTACGAGGGGGTGACCCCGGAGGACGCCGCGGTTCTCCTGCAAAAATACGGCCAGGATCATGCAGCACCCCTTCCCAGTTAACGCACCGCCGGGTCCTTGTCTTAAGCCGGCCCTTTCCTAGCCATGTTTTCCGCCACTCAACGCCGCGCTCCGCATGCGCGCGAAAAGCGCCTGGTTTTCGCGAACGTGGATCGTGCCGGCTGGACGCCGGATATCGACTGCTACTTGCGTGACGGCGGCTATGCGGAGTTAAAAAAAGCGCTCGGCATGCCGCAGCCGGAGGTCGTCAACGAAGTCAAAACCAGCGGACTGCGCGGCCGCGGCGGCGCCGGATTCCCGTGCGGCGTGAAGTGGGGCTTTATCAAGCAGGACGGCCCGAAGCCGATCTACCTCATCTGCAACGCAGACGAATCGGAGCCCGGCACTTTCAAAGACCGCTACATCATCCATCAGGATCCGCACCAGTTGCTGGAGGGGATGATCATCTCCTGCTACGCGGTCAACGCGCATCTCGCGTACATCTATATCCGCGGCGAATTCCCGCAGGGCGCCAAAATCCTCGAGACCGCGCTGGCCGAAGCGCGGGCCCAGGGGTTTTTGGGCAAGAATATCCAGGGCTCGGGCTTCGACCTGGAAATCTACATTCATCGCGGCGCCGGCGCTTACATTTGCGGCGAGGAAACGGGTTTGATCGAGTCGCTCGAGGGGAAACGCCCCTACCCGCGCATCAAGCCGCCCTATTTCCCGGCGGTGCTCGGTCTGTACCAGTGCCCAACCATCGTCAACAACGTCGAGACGCTGTGCAACGTGAAGCACATCATCCGGATGGGCGGCGCCGAGTTCGCCAAGATCGGCCGGCCCAATAACACCGGCACGCGCGTCCTCTGTGTCAGCGGTGACGTGCAGCAGCCCGGCTATTTCGAGATCGAGCTCGGCTCCCTCACCCTCGGCGAGGTCATCAACGACTTGTGCGGTGGCTTGAAACCCGGGCGCAAGCTCAAGGCTGTCATTCCCGGCGGCAGTTCCGCCAAGGTGCTGCGCGCCGATGAGAAATTTAAGCTCAAGGAAAAGCAGGCGGACGGTTCGATGGCGGAACGTGAGATCACCATCGAACAGATTCCGATGGACTTCGACACGCTGGCCGCTGTCGGATCGATGGCGGGCTCGGGCGGTGTAATCATCCTGGATGATTCGCGGGACATGGTTTGGACGCTGAATAACATCAACGAGTTCTACGCCCACGAAAGCTGCGGGCAGTGCACCCCTTGCCGCGAAGGCTCGCTCTGGATGAAGAAGATCACCGACCGCATGCTCCACGGCGAAGGCGCCCAGCAGGATCCGGCGGTCCTCAAAAACGTGGCCGACAACATCGCCGGCAAGACGATCTGCGCCTTTGGCGAAGCTTGCGCCTGGCCGACGCAGAGCTTTACCGATAAATTCAAGGAAGAATTCGCCGCCAAGTCCACCAAAGGCGTCACGCCTCGCGAGGTCTCGGACGGGATCGCGCTCGAACACGGCGTCCCGGTGGTCGTCACCGGGCACGAAGTCGCCGCAGCCACGGCGCACTGATTATTCTATCTCCATGGGCTACGTCCACACGCAAATTTGGTTGACCAACCCGCGCCGCGAAGGCTCGCGCGAGATGGAGGCGACCGCCCTGGCCGATACCGGGGCGTTTCACCTGTGCCTGCCCTTAGCCGTGGTGGCAGAACTGGGCTTGGAAAGTGAAACTCGCCGGAAAGTCACCACTGCGGATGGCCTCACCCACGAATGCCGCTATGTCGGCCCGGTCCGGGTGCGTTTTGAGGATCGAGTTTGTTTTGTCGGGGCGTTGGAACTGGGAGACGAAGTCCTGTTTGGCGCGATCCCGATGGAGGACATGGATTTCGTAGTGAACCCTCGGGCTCAGTCAGTCACCGTGAACCCGGCTTATCCGGACAAAGCCCATGCCTTGGCCAAGGGCTTGCCCCCGCGCACGACTCACCTTTCATGAGCGATCCCGCCACCATCACCGCGCCGCCGCCCGTGCAGATGCTGAACGTCCAGATCGACGGCCAATGGCTGCAATTCCCCAAGGGAACGCGCGTCATCGAGGCCTGCGCCCAGGCCGGCAAGTACGTGCCGCGCTATTGCTACCACCCGAAGCTGTCCTCACCCGGTAATTGCCGCATGTGCCTGATCGAGATGGGCATGCCGAAGATGGGGGCCGACCGCAAACCGGAATTGGACGCTACCGGCAAGCCGGTCATCAACTGGATTCCCCGCCCGCAAATCTCCTGCGCGCAGGATGTGGCGGAAGGCATGGGGATTCGGACCGACTCGCCCATGGCGCGCGATTGCCGCAAGGGCGTCATGGAATTCCTGCTGATCAACCACCCCCTCGATTGCCCGATTTGCGATCAGGCGGGCGAATGCCGCTTGCAGGAATTCAGCGTCGAGTACGGCAACGACAGCTCGCGTTTTCTCGAGGAGAAGGTCAAGAAACCGAAGCACGTCGATCTCGGGCCGCGCATCGTGCTCGATGACGAGCGCTGCATCCTGTGCTCGCGCTGCATCCGCTTCACGAAGGAAATCGCCCACGATGACGCGCTCGGGTTTGTCGATCGCGGCAGCTATTCGAGTCTGACCGCGCATCCCGGCAAGCCGTTTGCGAACAATTACACGCTCAACACGGTCGACATCTGCCCGGTCGGCGCGCTGACTTCCAAGGATTTCCGCTTCAAGATGCGCGTCTGGTTCCTGAAGGAAACCAAAAGCATCTGCACGTCCTGCGGCACCGGTTGCAACACGATCATCGGCAGCCGCGAGGACACCGTGCACCGGCAGACCCCGCGCGAGAATAACGAGGTCAACTCCGCCTGGATGTGCGACTACGGCCGGCTCAATTTTCATTACCTGCACGATCCACTCCGCCTGCGCGAACCCAAGTTGCGCCAGGCCGACGGCTCCATGCAGGATACCGGCTGGCGGATCGCGTTTGCGGCGGCCGCCAACCAATGGCGCGGGGTGCCGGGCGAGCAGATCGCGATCATCGCCAGCGGCCGCATGACCAATGAGGAGCTTTTCCTCACCCGGAAGCTCGCCGCCGCCCTCAAGACGACCCTGCTGGACATCGTGCCGCGCACCGGCGAGGGCGACGACATCCTGCTCAGCGCCGATCGCAACCCGAACAGCAACGGCGCAAAGCTCCTCGGAGTCGCCGCCAAAACACCCGGCGAACGCTTGCGCACCATCGTGGAAAAGGTGAACTCCGGTGAGGTGCGAGCCCTGATCTGCCTGGGCGAAGATGCGGTCGATTGCGGGATCACGACTGCCGCCTTGGGTAAATTGAGCAGCCTGCTCACGCTCGGTCTGCTCCCTGGACCGGCCATGGCTGGCGCGAGTATCGTTTTGCCCGGGGCGGGCTTCGCGGAAAAACGTGGCTCGATGGTGAACGTCAAAGGACGCCTGCAGCGGCTCAATCGCGCCATCAATCCGCCCGGCGAAGCGCGGGACGATTGGGAAATCCTGCGCGACCTGATCCAGGCGGTGACCGGCACCAACGGGATTTACCTGGTCGAAGATGTGTTCAAGGCGATGGCGGGCGAAGTGCCGGCTTTCGCGGGCTTGAGTCTGAGCAAGATCGGCGATCTCGGCGTGCAGTTGGCGTTGGCTGATGAAGGAAACGAAGTCCCGCATGCGCCCCTGGAGACCGTCACCGCCGCGCTGCCGACTCCCCCGTAGGAAGAATCAGTTCCATGGATTGGTACTTCATCATCATTTCGCTGGTTAAAATCCTCGGGATCATCTTCGTGGTGATTCTGCCGATGGTGTCCTACACCGTCTACGCGGAGCGCCGCGTCAGCGCGCTGATTCAGGATCGCATCGGCCCCAATCGCACGGGTTTTCCGCTGACCCTGCTCGGGTTCAAGAATGATTTGCAGCTCGGTCTGGGCGGCTTGGGCCAACCTATCGCGGACGCCGTGAAATTCCTGCTCAAGGAGGATTTTACGCCGGCGCACGTCAACAAATTCTACTACTGGCTGGCGCCTTGCTTGGCCATGGTGCCGGCTATTCTGACCATCGCGGTCATTCCCTTTGGCAGCCGGCTCTTGGGCGAGGAAATGGTCATTGCGAACGTCAACATCGGCGTGCTGTTCGTCTTCAGCGTCGCTTCCCTGGGCGTCTACGGCATCGTCCTGGCGGGCTGGGCTTCCAATTCGAAGTATCCCTTTCTGGGTGGCGTGCGCTCGACCTCGCAGATGATTTCCTACGAGTTGTCGCTGGGGCTGTCGGTCATCCCGCTCTTTCTCATCATGGGCGAGCTGAACTTGCCCAAGATCGTCGAATACCAGATCGCGCACGGTTGGACGATCTTGCCGATCACCAACCTGCGTAACTTCGTCCCGGGTCTATTCGGCGGCCCTGGCGGGGCGGCGGCGTTCGTCAATTGGCGGCAGATCCTCCTTTGGATCCCGATGCTGATCTCGTTTTTCATCTTCACGGTCTCGATCTTTGCGGAAACCAACCGGTTGCCGTTCGATTTACCGGAAGCCGAGACCGAGTTGGTCGCGGGCTATCACACGGAGTATTCGTCGATGAAGTTCGCGCTGTTCTTCCTGGGAGAATACGCGGCGATGATCACGGGCTGTTCGCTGATCGTGACCCTGTTCCTGGGCGGCTGGCACGTCCCGTTCATCCCGGACGGCTCCGGGCCCGGGCTGTTCGGCGCGTTTTGGGGTCTGGTGAATATCGCCTGCTTTTTCGGCAAGGTTGCCCTGCTATTGCTCGTCTTCATCTGGGTGCGCTGGACCCTGCCGCGTTTCCGCTATGATCAACTGATGCGGCTCGGCTGGATTTTCTTTTTCGAAATCGCCTTGGTGAACATCTTCATCACCGCCATCATTATCGCGCTGTTCCCGCAGCCCTAACTTACCTCGCCATGGCCATCTCCATCAAACGTCCCGCGCTCAACTGGCGGGAGCGTCTCTACATGCCGGCGATTGTCGGCGGGTTGGCCATTACGCTGCGGCATCTCATCCGCATGCTGGCCGGCAAGACCAAGGTTTCCATGCAGTATCCAGAGGAGAAGTGGGACAGCCATCTTCCAGCTTATTACCGCGGTGCGCCCGCCCTCGTCCGCGATGAGCATGGCCGGGAACGTTGCGTGGCCTGCCAACTTTGCGAATTCATCTGCCCGCCGCGCGCCATCACGATCAAGCCCGGCGAAATCGCCGATGGCGATAGCTTCCGCAAAGTGGAAAAATTCCCGGAGGCGTTCGATATCGATATGATCCGCTGTATTTACTGCGGGTTGTGCGAGGAAGTCTGTCCCGAGCAAGCCATCTTTCTGCAAAAGCAGTACGCGATCACGGGCCTAAGCCGCGCGGAGATGGTCCACGACAAGGAAAAGCTGTATGAACTCGGCGGCCTAAAGACCGGTCTCGTGCACAAGTGGAACGCCCGGAAGTAACTCACCACCTTTCGTTTTACCCGTGAGTCCGTTTCTTTTCTGGATCTTTGCGTTCGTCATGCTGGCTTTCGGCTGCTCCGTCGTGGCGCAGCGCGATCCGGTTTCGAGCGCGTTGAGTCTGGTGGTCAGCTTCATCGCCCTCGCCGCGTTGTTCGTCTCGCTGGATGCTTACTTCATCGGCATCATTCAGATTCTGGTTTACGCCGGCGCGGTCATGGTGCTGTTCCTGTTCATCATCATGCTGCTCGATCTCCGGGGCACCCAGCGCCGCCGCTACCATCTGGCAACGATTGCAGGTGGTTTGCTCATTACCGCCATCTTCATCGCGCAATTGATTCATGTGCTGGATGCGTTCCCGGAAGGGCGGCACCCTATGCCCGCGCTCGGCGCGCCCGTCAACGACGTCAAGAGTGTCGGGCAGGTGCTTTTTACGTCCTACAACCTGCCCTTCCAGATCGTGGCCGTGCTGGTGCTGGTCGCGACGGTCGGCGTGGTCGTCTTGAGCAAACGCGAGCTGGATTAAAACGAACCCCGTACCCTTTTCCCACGCGTGATCGACCTCAACGACTACCTGCTGGTGAGCGGCTTGCTCTTTGCCGTCGGCTTTGCCGGCGTCCTGCTGCGGCGCAACATCCTCATTATCTTCATGTCGCTCGAGTTGATGCTCAACGCCGCCAATCTCTCGTTGGTGGCCTTTTCACGCTTCAACCTGACCCCGGCAGGCACGCCGAATTACCACGGGCAAGTCCTGGTGTTCTTCATCATCACCGTCGCGGCGGCGGAGGTGGCCGTCGGTTTGGCAATCATCGTGGCGCTTTACCGGGCGAAGCAGACCATCCAGGTCGACGACATCAGCAAACTGCAGTTTTGAGGCACGCGGGCGCTACGTCAGACCTATGAATCCCAAGCTGCCCTGGATCGTTCTGTTTACGCCGCTGGTTTCGGCGTTGCTGATCCTACTCGTGACGCGGACCCAGCGGCGTCTCAGCGCCTATATCTCCATCCTGGCGGTGGCGATTGCGTTCGTGGGCAGCGTCATTCTCTTTGGGCAGCCGGACGGCAACGTGCAGTTTCGTTGGATCGACTTCGGGCCGCGGCTCCTGGTGCCGTTTGGCGCGACGCTGGATCATCTCAGCAAGACGATGCTTATCGTCGTGACGTTCGTGGGGCTGCTGGTGCACATCTACTCGCTCGGCTACATGCGGGAAGATCGCGGGATGGCGCGGTACTTCGGCGGGTTGTCGCTCTTCATGTTCTCGATGCTCGGGATCGTGCTGGCGGACAACTTCGTCATGATTTTCATCTTCTGGGAGTTAGTCGGCGTCAGTTCGTACCTGCTCATCGGCCATTGGTTCGAACGCCCGCAAGCGGCGGATGCCGCGAACAAGGCGTTCCTGTGCAATCGCATCGGCGATTTTGGCTTCATGGCCGGCATCCTGATGCTCTGGGGCGCAACGGGCCAAATCGAGTTTGCCAAGCTGCAGAGCTTCATCGCCGGTTTGCACGCGCAGACGGACCCTTATGCGCTGGCCCATTTTCTCCCGTACCTGACGGTCACCACGCTGCTGATCTTCTGCGGGCCGTTGGGCAAATCCGCCCAGGTGCCCCTCCACGTCTGGCTGCCGGACGCCATGGAAGGCCCCACGCCGGTGTCCGCTTTGATCCACGCGGCGACGATGGTGGCGGCCGGCGTTTATCTGCTGGTGCGCATCGGGTTTCTCCTCGCGCTTGTGCCCATCGCGCGGGACGTCATCGCCTGGGTGGGTATCATTACCGCCGTCATGGCCGCTTTGATGGCCACGCAGCAGAATGATATCAAACGCATCCTGGCGTATTCGACGCTTTCCCAGCTCGGCTACATGGTCTCCGCCGCCGGCCTGAATGCGGGTCAGGCCGCCATGTTCCACCTGTTCACGCATGCCTTCTTCAAGGCACTGCTCTTCCTCGGCGCGGGCACCATCATCCACTCGTTGCACCACGAGCAGGACATCTGGCAAATGGGCGGTTTGCGCCAACGCATGCCGATCACCTTCTGGACGTTCGCGATTGCCACACTCGCCCTGATGGGTTGCCCGCCGTTCAGCGGTTTCTTCAGCAAGGACCTGATCCTCGAGGTCATGGCGCAGCATCAACCAGCCATTTGTTTGTTAGGCCTGTTCACCGCCCTGCTCACCGCGTTTTATATGGCGCGGCTTTTCGTCGTTGTGTTCCTCAATCCCGCGGTGACCGACGTGGCGAAACACGCCCACGAGGCGCCGGCCATCATGTCCTGGCCGCTCATCGTCCTGGCGATCCCGGCCGCCTTCGCCGGCTGGGGCTTCGTGGCCCGTTCTTTTCATGTCGGTTTGGTGCATGAACACGCGGTGCATCATCTGGCTTCGGCGCTGCTGCTGTCGTTCCTGCCGGTGCTTGCCATCAGCATGTTCGTCCTGGGCGCGCTCGGCGGTTTTTTCCTCTACCGGGGCCGGACGCAGGACCCGCTCGATTTGGCGGTGCTGCGGGACAAGTTCTATATCGATGAGTTGTACGGGGCGCTCATTCACGCCAGCCAGGACACTCTGGCGAAGATTAGCGCCTGGTTCGACCGCTGGATTATCGATGGCGCCGGCGTGCGGGGTCTAAGCGGGGCGACCTGGGGCGCTGGCTTCATCCTGCGGTTTCTCCAGGTCGGCAACTTGCAAGCTTACGTGTTCTTTTTCGGGTTGGGCGTGATCTTGCTCATCTACCTGGCCACCGCTTCCTAGACTCCCAGAGCGGACACTACCTTCGTTTTTCAATGCCCACTCCGTTGCACAGCTTGTCCTTGAGCGAGAGCCTCATGCCGCTCGTGCTGCTTATCCCTTTGGTGGCGGCGATTCTCGTGCTTTGCGGCGCCCCGGCACGGCGGACTTCCTTGTGGGCGGCGGCGGCGAACCTCCTGCTCACCTGCGGGCTGCTGGCGGCTTACCAAACGCCTTTTGCCTACACGATGTTCGATGTCGTGCCCGGCCTGGATCTGAAGTTCCTGGTTGGCCTGGATGGCTTGAGCCTGAGCATGGTGCTCCTCACCACGCTGGTGACGATGAGCGCAATATGGGTGACGCCGAAGGTCCCCCACGGTGAAAACGCCTTCTACGCCTGCCTGCTCTTCATCTCGGCGGGCGCGCTCGGGGCCTTCATCTCTTTCGACCTCTTTTTCTTCTATGCCTTCCACGAGTTGGCGCTCATCCCGACCTTCCTCTTGATCGGCATCTGGGGCCACGGTGAACACCGCGTCGCCGCGGCCTGGAAGGTCACGATCTATCTCGCTGCCGGCAGCTTCATCCTGCTGCTCGGTTTGATCGGCCTATACGGCAGCTTACCGGCCGGTGAACGGACCTTCGATCTGCTCAAACTCCAGCATCTGGCGACGATGCCGGATCAACTCGGACTATCGAGCCACATCGATCCCGGTGCGCAGATCTGGATTTTCCCGTTGCTGCTGGTGGGCTTTGGTATCCTGATCTCCCTCTTTCCGTTTCATACCTGGGCGCCCTCGGCTTATGCCGCCGCCCCGACGCCGGCCGCCATGATGCATGCGGGCGTGCTGAAGAAATTCGGTCTGTACGGTCTGCTTCGCATCGCTGTACCGCTTTTGCCCATCGGCATGCAGCATTGGATGAACCTGCTGCTGATCCTCCTGGTCGGGAACATCATTTATGTCGGCTTTGTCACCATCGCGCAGAAGCGCCTGGACCTGATGCTCGGTTATTCGAGCGTCATGCACATGGGTTACATCTTTCTGGGTATCTCCAGCCTGAACGTGATCGGCCTGAGCGGCGCCGCCCTGATGATGTTCGCGCACGGGCTATCCATCGCCGTGCTGTTTGCCGTCGCCGGCGAAGTGCGTGCCCGCACCGGCACGATGCGCCTGGATGAAATGGGCGGCCTGGCCAGCGACATGCCGTTCCTCGCGGCCATCTTCGGGGTGGCGATGTTCGCTTCCATCGGCCTGCCAGGGTTCGCGAATTTTGCCTCCGAGATCATGGTGTTTTTCGGGGCCTTCAGTTATCAGGCCACTTCGCTGAAGCGACTTGATTACCATCAGGCCGCCACGATTTGCGCTCTTTGGGGCGTGGTGATGTCGGCCGTGTATATGCTGCGGGCGTACCGCCGCGTTTTCCTGGGCGAGCGCCGGGTGCTCGGCGTCGCGGCCAGTGCCGAACACGCTCATCGGGTGGCCACGTTGCCGCATTACACGGATCTGCCGCGTTCCCAGCGCTGGGCCTTGGCGCTTCTACTGGCCGGCTTGATCGTCGTGGGCTTCCGCCCGCGCACCTTGCTCGAGCTGGTGCAGCCTGCCGTCACGCCGGTGCCGGTGACCGGGCCGGACACCGTCCAGATGGTGCCGCCCGCCGGCCCGGCGAGCCGAAGCTGGGTCGTAGCGGCAGCCCCAGCTCGTTGAGTAAGTTGGCGCGATTCTCAACCGTCACCTATCTCCGATGTATCCTTTAAGCCCATTCGCGCTGGAAGCCGCCGTGCTGGTCCTCGGCTTGTTCCTGCTCATCGCCGAGATGTTCATGGAGTCGCTCGACCGCCGTACCCTGGCGTGGGCCGGCGTCGTGAGCCTGGGCACCATTTTGTTGCTCAGCTTTTACGCGGGGTTCCCGGCGGAAGGTATCCATCCGGGTGTGGCGCTGGGTCCCTCCCGCAGTTTTTACAGCGCCGATTCGCTCGCGATGTTCTTCAAGCGCTTCGCCTTGCTGACGACCATGCTCGTGCTCGTCATGTCGGTCGATTACCTGCCGGTGGTGCGCAAGTTTACGCCGGGCGCCACGCCGCAAGGTGGCTTGGGCGAGTTTCTGGCGCTGCCGATTCTAACCTGCGCCGGCCTGATGTGGATGGCCTCGGCGATCGACTTTGTGATGATCTTCGTCTCGCTCGAAGTCGTCACCATCTCGTTTTATATCCTGGTGAGCTATACCCGGCGCAATGCCGCCTCGCTGGAGGCCGGGGTTAAGTATTTGATTTTGGGGGCGCTCTCCACCGGGTTTTTCGTTTATGGCATCACCTGGGTGTTTGGCTTGACGGGGGAAACCAACCTCAGCCGGATCGGCGCCGTGCTGAGCCATTACCAGGGCAGTACCGCCCCCCTGCTTTTCAGCTTTGTCCTGATTACCATTGCGCTTGGCTTTAAAATCGCGGCGTTTCCTTTTCAGATCTGGGTGCCAGACGTCTACCAAGGCGCGCCCACTCCGGTGACGGCTTTTCTGTCGGTCGGCTCGAAAGCCGCGGGGTTCGTGGTTTTTCTCCGCGTCCTGGACGCTTTCTTCCAATGCCCCGCGATCACCGGCAGTATCGGGACCATCCTTCTCGTCATGGCGGTGGCGACGCTCATTTACGGTAATCTGGCCGCCCTGCCGCAAAACAACCTCAAGCGGCTGTTGGCCTATTCGAGTATCGCGCACGCCGGCTATCTGCTCGTGGCGATCGCCAGCGCCGCGCGGGGCCAGGCCACGGGGACGCTTTCCGCGGGCGGCGCGATTGCGTTCTACCTGGCGGCTTATCTGCTGATGACGCTGCTGGCCTTCATGGTGCTAATCGTCGTGGCGAATCACTCGGCGGGAGACGACATCGCGGATTTCAACGGGTTGGGCAAACGCTCACCCTTCCTCGCTTTCGCGATGTTGATTTCGATGCTTTCGCTGGCCGGGCTGCCGTTTACCGCCGGTTTCTTCGGCAAGTTCTTTATCTTCACCATTGCATTGGCAGAGCGGCAGTTCCTGCTGGCGGGGATCAGCGTGGTAACCGTGGCCTGCGGTTTTTACTATTATCTGCGGGTGGTGCGGGCCATGTATTTCCGGCCTAGCAAGGCCGGCGCGGAGGTGGCCAGCGAGATTCCGATTACTTTGGTCACGCGCGCCACCATTGGTTTGCTGGTAGCCGCGATTTTGATTCTTGGCGTCTATCCGCTGCCTTTGCTCGGTGTGACGGATTCCGCTGACCGGCAGCCCATCATCACGGCGGGCGCGGTCCCCGCCGGAGTCGCGCTGCCGTAGCGGGCGCCTAATCGCTCAACTCGACATTCCAATAAGCAATGTCGACGAAGTGCCGCCAGCTTTCATCGTGCGGACCGCCCCAGGTCAAGTGAATGAAGGGCCGCCACTTCGGCCGCTTCGGTTTGCGGATCAGCGCCATATTGACTTCGTGCGGGAGCTTGTTGCCCTTGCGCGTGTTACAGCGGATGCAGGAACAAACGACGTTTTCCCATGTCGTCAGCCCGCCCTTGTCGCGGGGAAGAACGTGATCGATATTCAGATCCTTCCGGTCGAACAGTTTGCCGCAATACTGGCAGGTATTGTGATCGCGCTCGAAGATGTTATGCCGCGTGAATTTGACTTCCTTCTTTGGCAAGCGATCGAAGAACAACAGAACGATGATGCGCGGCACGCGGATTTTCAGGGTCACGCCGTTGAGCATGACCGGCTCCGGGGAACGGACGGATAAGTCTCGCCAACTGGCGAAATCGTGCGTCAGGAAGTTCTTTTCCCCATCGGCGGCGACCACCTGCGCGTGCCCCTCATAGAGGAGGTTGAAGGCGCGGCGGGCGCTACAGATATTGACGGCTTGCCACAGCCGGTTCAGCACGAGGACGGGATTATCCAGGACGCTTTGCACGCGAGGCGAATTCGTGAGAGCACAGACTTCGCCTCGGAGACTACCCGCACCACTTTCCACTGTCAACCAGGGCCGGTTTATGCTAAGAACTCAGACAGGGTTCCCCCACTCTTTGCCGTCATGTTCCCCACGCCCTGTTCCCAGTCTGCCTACCACGTTTCGCGGCTGCCAAGGTGGCGGCGGGGTGCCCTGGTAGGGGCTGGCGCGATCGTTTGGGCGCTGACGCTGCTGCCACTCGCGCCGGCCTCGGCCCAAATCCCGGCGATCCGGCCGGAGACAGATAGTGTTAACGTCAGCGACCCCTCGCAGATGTTCCTGAACGCCTTCACGGCCGTGCAGCAGGGCGAGAAACTGGAAGCGGACGGCAATCTGCGCGGCGCCCTGGCCAAGTACCGTTTCGGGGCCAGCTTGCTGGAACAACTCGGCCAGACCAATCCCACCTGGCAGCCCTTGATCGTGCGCTATCGCATGCGCAAAACGACCGAGAACATCCAAAAGCTGCAAGACAAACTCTCCGTCAACCCGGGCGCGGCAGCCACCGGCGCCGACATGTCCAACGCTGGAGCCGAAGATGTGCGGCGGGCGGGCGCTGTCAACGAGGACGATCCCCTGCCGACGGCGGACGACGCCTCCGGCAATCCCGGCGCGGGTGGAAACGGGGGCTATGGCGGCATGTCGCAAATGCAGGCCCAGCAAGCGGCGCAAGCGCAAGCGGACGCGTTCGACCGTGCGACGACCGATCTGCGCAACAAACTGACCAAGGCACAGAAGGATCTCAAGAGCGCCCTGGATCAACTCAGTTCGGCGCAAAAAGAACGGCAGGCGGCCATCAAGGACAAGAGCGATATCGAGTACCAGCTCCAGTCCGCGAAAAGCGAGGTCAAGCTGGCTCAGAAGCGTTTCGAGCGCACGAAGTCCGACCGGGACGATTTGCAGGCGGAGGTCGATAAGGCGGAGTCGCAACTCAAGGATTCCGTCAGCAAAGACCCGAGCGCCAACGCCAGCCGCCGGGAGTTGCGCAGCCAGGTGGTGACCTTGAAGGAATCGCTAGCCAAGGCTCAGGCCGACGCGGATGCCGCGGCCAAGAGCCGCGATGAACTCACCAAGAAGCTGGCGGAGAGCGATGGCCGCGCCGCGGATCTCGTCAAGGAGCGGGATGCCGCGCTGGCCAAGAGCGATTTGACCAAGGATGCCGCGCAGAAGATCGAGAGCCTGCAAACCGAGAACGCCGCGCTCACGCAGAAGCTTTCCGCGGCCGAAAGTTCCATTGCCCAGCTCGCCGACGATGCGGCGAAAAAGAAGGCGGAACTCGATGGCGTGCGCGGCGAGCTGAACACGCTCAAGGGCCAGCTCGCTTCCAGCCACGATCAGAATGAGCGCTCGACCGCGACGATCGCGGACTTGCGCGCGCAACTGGACACGGATTCCAAGCACCTCGACGATTTGAAGGCGCATGGCATGACGACGGACGATGTCGGCAAGCTGAGCAAGGAGAACGAGTTGCTGCGCAGCATCGTCATGCGCCAGCTCAAGGACCAGGCGCGGCGCGTCGCGGCCAAGGAGCTGCTAAACGAGGAATTATCTCGGCTCGAAGTTCAATCGGACACGCTGAATCACGAGGTGGAAGAACTAGGCAAGCCCACGCTTCAGCTCAGTGACGAAGAGCGCGCGCTCTTCAAGGATCCGCAGGTCTCGATCGCGGACACGTCCGACCCGACCGGCGCCATTTCCATCGCGGCCATTCGTTCCCGGACGGGCGATGGCAAAGTGGTGGCGGATCCCGCGCCTCCGCCAGCCGGACCCCCGGCAGGCGGCAAACCGGCGGCCACAGCGGCTGCGGCGGGTGGGACAGCCGACGGGCCCAAGGTGGAAACGGCCTTCCGGCCAAAGGTCGCCCCGGAGTTGCTCCCCATGGCGCAAGAGGCGAAGGAGGACTTCGACCGTGGCCGCTACGCGGACGCTGAAAACGTCTACGAAAAGCTGCTCGCGCGCGATCCGCAGAACCCGTACCTGCTCTCAAACCAGGGCGTCGTTCTCTTCCGGCAAGACAAGCTCAAGAGCGCCGAAGTGCTGCTCAAGAAAGCCGTGTCGGCGGCGCCGCGGGACGCCTTTAGCCAGGCGACTCTCGGGATCGTTTACTATCGCATGCATCGCTACGACGATGCCATCAACGCGCTGACGCAGGCGATCCAACTCGATCCCAAGAACGCCACGGCGCACAACTACCTCGGCATTACCTCGAGTCAAAAAGGCTGGCCGGAAGCCGCTATCGAGGAAATCAACAAGGCCATCGCCCTGAACCCGAATTACGCCGACGCCCACTTTAACATTGCGGTCATCTACGCGACCAATCAGCCGCCCGCGAAGGAGCGCGCGCAGGAGCATTACCGAATCGCGACGCAGCTCGGGGCCACGCCGGACCCAACGCTCGAGAAGCTGCTGAAGAAATAAGTCTGCGGGGCAATCCACCGCGGCTGCCGGACTTTGGAGAGCCCGGAATAGCTGCCCCCGCCTTCCTGGGACGTAGCGCTTGACTCCGGCGCTGCCAATCTCCCTAGTGTGCTGCTCTCGACCGCCCACATGCCAACCGAACCGGAGACCTTCGAGCTCAAGCCTTTCCTGCTGGAGTGCGCCATCTACACCGTGCTGGTGGTGGCGTATTTCCTCCTCGTCCTTCATTACCTGGGCGGCTGGCTCAAGGATCTCTTCGACCATCAGCGCTGGACCTACGCGTTCGTGGCGTTGGGTTTGATGCTGGGCCAGGCGGTGGTGCTCGAGATGGTGACCAGCCTGCTCCTGCGCCTCACGCGCCGGAAATCGGCCTGATGTTTTAGCGTCGCCATGGATTTCCTCATCTCCGGTACCCACCTCAATCCGTATTACCTGGTCACGATCGGGTTTATCATCGGCGTGCTGGGTGGTTTTTTCGGGGTCGGCGGCAGTTTTCTGGCCGGACCCGCGTTGCTCGCCATGGGGCTCCCGGCGAATATCGTCGTCGGCACGGACCTGGCGCACATTGTCGGCAAATCCGTCGTCGCGGCCAAGAAGCACTACGCTTTGGGCAACGTGGACTTCAAGCTCGGCGGCCTCATGGTCGTGGGCACGATTGCGGGCGTGGAAATTGGCGCGCAAATGATCGAGCACCTCAAGAAGCTCGGCAATGTGACGCCGGTCGTGTCGATCACTTACCTGATCGTGTTGCTTTCCATCTCCGTTTTCATGGCCTGGGAAGGCATCGCCACGTTGCGGATGCAACGGCGGGCTGGCGCGGAGACCGACCTGACCACCACGCCGGACCACGGCGTGAAAAAGGACGACAACGCTTTCGACGGCATCGCGAAGATGGTGCAGCGCATCCGTCTGCCGCCGCTAATCGATCTGCCGGTGTCCGGCATTCGCCAGATCTCGCTCTGGGCCATCCTGCTCGTCGGCCTGATCGGCGGCATCGTCAGTGGGTTTCTGGGGGCGGGCGGCGGCTATATCCGGATGCCGGCCCTGGTTTATATCCTGGGAGCGCCGACCCATATCGCCGTTGGGACGGACTTGCTTGAGATCATCGTCTCCGCCGGCTATGGCACGATCTCCCACGCGGTGAAAGGCAACGTCGACATCCTCATCGCGCTGGTCATGAACACCGGGGCCGCCATCGGGGCGCAGATCGGGGCCATCGGCACGCAACATTTTCGGGGCCCGAAGATCCGGCTGGCATTTGTGCCCCTGCCATTGATCGGGGCCGGGTTGTTGATCTATAATCTCACCAGCGGACGCCACCTCTAAGCAGGCGTCGGCTCACCACTCATGGCGTCCACGACGGCCGAACGAACTTTAAGGATTTTGGCCGAGGTGGCCGATAGCCCGCGCGTGCTGACGGAGCCCGACCTGCCGATTTTTGATTCGGGGCTGCTCGATTCCCTGGGCACCGTGACGTTGATCGCGCAGCTTTCGGAGGAATTTGGCGTCGACATCTCGCCGGCGGAATTCGACCGGGAAGAATGGTCGACACCCGCCAAGATCGTGCGGGATATGGAACGCCGGGCAGGTCCATGAAGCCGGAGGCCCTCCCCGGCGCGGCTGCGGCGACCGGCGCCAGAGTCCATCTGCACGCCGCCTGTGCCGCTCTCGCCTTGGCGGTTTTGAGCCTCGGCGCGATCCATGGGTACGTTCGTGCGTTGTTGCCAGCGCATCTGGCGGACTTCGCCAGCCGGACCTCGCCCATCAAGCTATCCGGCAATGTCCTGCAAGACCTCGCCTTCTCTACTCCGCACCTGATGCCGGTGTACGGCAGCTCGGAATTGGATCGGACCGCGAACAACCGCCCGGACGCCTTCTTTCGGGAACGGCCGACCGGGTTTTCGGTCTTTCCGATTGGCCGCGGCGGTACGACCTGCCTGATGCTCCTGCAAAAAGTGGCCGCCGCCGGATCCGTCGTGCGGGGCCGGAAAACCGCGATCTTTCTTTCGCCGTCCTGGTTCTCCAAAGAGGAGGTCGGCGAAAACGCGGTCGACGGCAACCTCACCCCGGCGCAGGTCAACGCCTGGATCTTCAGCGGAGCCATCAGCGCGGCCCTCAAGCAGAAAATCGCGTTGCGCCTGCAGGACTATCCCGAAAGCTTGGCCAAGGAGCCATTGCTCACCTCCGCCCTGGGCTGCCTGGCCAATCCCACTCGCGGCCGGCGGTTCATCTTCGAAACCCTGACGCCGTTCGGCTGGATGCAGAATCTCCTCTACCAACAGGTCGAATACTGCTCCATTTGGCGCGAAATCATCCGGTACCCGACAACCGAGCGCCTCCGGAAAGACGCAGGCGCTCTTCCCCTTCCGACCGCGGGTCCGGACTGGAATCGCCTCGCCATGGAAGCAGAACAGCAAGATCGCGCGCGCGACACCGGCGTCGCGTTTAGTGCCGCCGCCTCGCCCAACGACCGCGATTACAAGCGCATGATGAAGTCCATGCGGCATCCTCAACGGCACCGGGACGCCGAGTTCACCGCCAAGATGCTGAATTCTAAGGAATGGGATGATCTCAAATTGCTCATGCAAGGTTTGAAAGAATTGGGCGCAAGGGCGGTTTTCGTCGACCAACCCTTTAACGGTGTCTACCGGGATCTGGGCGGCACGACGCCGGCCGGACGCCGGCCCTATTACGAAAAGCTGGCGAAGGTTGTCTCGGGGGGAGGTTTTCAGTTGCAGGATTACCCGGAGCACGAAGAGGACCGCTTTTTCTTTAACGACACCGGCCATCCCAGCGCCAAAGCCTGGATTTTCTATGATCATGGCCTCGATGACTTCTATCACGACACGCACAGCTAGTTCTGCCCCGTCATGAACGTCTCCCCCACCACCGCGCGGTTCCTGCGTACCTTCGGATATTTTTTCTACTACCTCGCCGTGCTTATTCTTCTGCTCTGGATTTACGGCCGCGGCGACACGCCGACGGCGCCCTTCGTATACCAAGGCTTCTAAGCATGGTGTCAGGTATGGATCGCTCTCCCGGCGATTCCGAAGCTGTCTGGTAATCTCTCCGCAACGACGGGCCTCCTCCTTTAGTCTGCATCCTCCCGACCGATGGAGCCGATCATCCCCACTCTGTTTGCGCGCCTGGCCGCCTTCGCGCGGCAGGACCCCGTCCGTTGTGCCCACGTCACACCCGGGATTGCTCCCGAAGATGCTCCCGTCAGGACGTCCTATCTTGAACTCCTCGTCCGCGCGCATGCGGTGGCCCTGCATCTCCGGCAGGAACTGCCGCCCGACGGTTCGCCCGTCATCGTTCTCGGCCACAAGGAGCCGGCCATGCTCGCCGGCTTTCTCGGGGCGGTCGCGAGCGGCCATCCTTACATTCCGCTCGATAGCAGTTTGCCGGCGCAACGGATCGAGCGCATCCGCGAAGTCGCGGGAGCCTCCCGGTTGCTGACCCCGGCTAGTATCGGCGACCTGCCACTGCCATCGGCCGAAGAGGCTCTCGCCTCTTGGTCGGTCCTCCCCTCGCTCGACTCGGGTACCCCGTTCTATATCATTTTCACCTCGGGCAGCACCGGCGAACCCAAGGGAGTGGTCATCACGACCGCGAATCTCGACGCCTTTGTGACCTGGATGCTCCATGAACATGCGTTCGCCAGCGGCCAGGAAGTTTTCCTCAACCAGGCGCCGTTCTCCTTTGACCTCTCGGTCATGGATTTGTACCTCTCGCTGGCCACCGGCGGCACGTTGTTCAGTATCACCCGCGCCGAGGTGGCGGATTTTCGCCGGCTTTTTCGCGCTCTAACTGACTCTGGCGTGACGGCCTGGGTTTCCACGCCCTCCTTTGTCCAGCTGTGTCTGGCGGAGCGCACTTTTGACGCCGAGCGCCTGCCGGCACTGCGCCGTTTTCTATTCTGCGGCGAAACGCTCTTTCCCGAAACGGCGCTGCGGCTCTGCGAACGGTTTCCCCAAGCAGAAGTCTGGAATACCTACGGCCCGACCGAAGCGACGGTCGCGACTACCTCCATTCGCATCACGGCGGAGCTGGCCGCCCGGCCCGGTGCGCTGCCCATCGGCGTCGCGCGGCCGGGCACGGAAATCCGCCTGCTGGCTGACGATGGTTCACCCGTCCCACCGGGTGAGCGCGCCGAGATCGTCATCGCCGGGCCGAATGTCAGCCCGGGTTACATCGGCCAGCCCGAACTGACGTCCCAGGTTTTCTCCGGCTCGCCGCCGGAACGCGCTTATCGCACTGGCGACTGGGGCCGGCGCGAGGGCGCTACTTTGTTCTTCGAAGGCCGGCGCGACGCCCAGATCAAGCTGCACGGCTACCGGATCGAACTGGCGGATATCGAAAATAATCTCAGCGCCCTGCTCAATGTGCGCGATTGCGCGGTGCTGCCGATCGAGAGACGCGGCGCGATCCAATTCCTGGCGGCGTTCGTGGCGTTGACCGGTGATCTTCCGGCTAACGCCGCGCTGGCCGACCAGGCGGCCGATCAACTCCGCGGCGCGCTTGCCGATCGGCTGCCCGTCTATATGCTCCCGCGCAAAATTTACTTCCTGCCCGCCTTGCCACTCACCCCCAATGGCAAAGCCGACCGACGGCGCCTGGCGGGAATCGCCGCCAGCAACGGCCCCTCCCTCCCGTGATCCCCTACGCCAGCTTTCTCTACTTTGCGGTGGCGGGTCTTTACGTGTTCGCGCCCGTCGCCCTGTTGCGCGGTGCGCCTGCCAGCAGCCCGGGCCGGCTCAAACAGTTCTGCATTTTACCGGGCTCGGTGCTGATGCTGGCGATCCAGTACTCGAGCCAGTTCGATCCGAACATCCCGTCTTCGCTCCGGCAGATCTGGATCGTCGCAATCTACGCTCTCGGCCAGTACCTCGTGGCCGCGGCGCTGGTTTCTTACCGGACGCATTTTCGCGCGAAATGGCCTGGATACATCGCCATGGCGATCGCTCTGGCTCCGCTGCTGGCCGCGAAATTCCTGCCGGTGAATGCCGCGGCTTCCGCCGCCGGGCCCGTGGGCGTCCCCGGCGCGACCGGCCTGGTGGAATTCATCGGGTTATCCTACGCCACGCTCCGGGCGATCGACGTCCTGGTCGGCATCCATGATGGTTTGATCAAGGCGCTGCCGCCGGGCCAATATCTGGCGTTCCTCGTCTTCTTCCCGACGATTTCTTCGGGACCCATCGACCGCTTCAAACGGTTTGCCGGCGATTGGGCGACCCCCTGGAGCCGGGCAGGTTTTCTCGATGACCTGGATGGCGCGGTGCACCGGATTTTTAACGGATTTTTCTACAAGTTCATCGTCGCTCATTACATCTGGCATGACTGGCTGCAGAGGGTGCCATCGAGTGCCACTTTCCGGCACACGGTGTCATACATGTACGGGTATAGCGCCTATCTGTTCTTCGATTTTGCCGGCTACAGTGCGTTCGCCATCGGGTTCAGCTACCTGTTCGGAATCCACACCCCGGAGAATTTCGCGCGGCCGTTTCTCGCCGGGAATATCAAGGAATTTTGGACGCGCTGGCACATCACGCTGTCGTTCTGGTTCCGCGATTTCATCTACATGCGGTTCCTGCTCTTCGTGTTCAAGCGCCGCTGGTTCAAGAACAAGCATGTCGCAGCGTATCTGGCGAACTTCCTGACCTTCGGCCTGATGGGCTTCTGGCATGGCACCGAGGCGCGTTATCTGATCTATGGCGTTTACCACGCCGCTCTTGTGACGGGGCACGATCTGTTCGCGCGTTGGAACAAACCGCACCCGGATCAGCCTGCCCGCTTCTGGGGCAATGCGCTCGGCTGGCAGATCGCCGGCGTTGTCCTCACCCTGCACGCGGTGTGCTTCGGGTTCTTGATCTTCTCCGGGCGGCGGCTGTAGGCAGCGAAGCTGCCTAATCTTTGGAGCCGCTACGCGCTAATAATTCCCGCAACACGAAGGGCAGGATGCCTCCGTGCCGGTAGTAATCGACTTCGATGGCCGTATCGATCCGCGAACGAAGCTGCGCCTCATCGGTCGTCCCGTCGGCGCGGTGAATGACCAGCGTAACCATCTGCCCCGGATAGATGTTCTCGGACAATCCCTGCAAATCGAAGGTCTCCGACCCTTTCAGACCGAGCGTCTGCGCGGTCGCGCCTTCCAGGAACTGCAACGGCAGCACTCCCATCCCGACCAGGTTCGAGCGGTGAATCCGTTCGAAACTCGCCGCCACCACGGCGCGGACGCCAAGCAATTTGGTGCCTTTCGCCGCCCAATCGCGGCTCGATCCTGTCCCGTACTCCTGGCCTGCGAAAATTAAAAGCGGCGTGCCAGCTTCGGCGTACCGCACCGCCGCGTCGAAAATGCTCATCTGTTCCCCTGCCCCTTGGCCGGAGGCCGGCGTGAGCAATTCCACGGCCTTCGCCAGCAGATTCGGCTTTTGAGTCGGGCCTCCGTAGAAGTTCGTCACGCCACCCTCCACCCCGGGCACCATCAAGTTCTTGATCCGCACATTGGCAAACGTCCCCCGCGTCATGACGCGGTCGTTGCCCCGCCGGCTGCCGTAGCTATTAAAATCCTTCGGCTCGACCCCGCGGCTGATCAGGTACTTGCCCGCCGGGGAAGTCGACTTGATTGCGCCGGCCGGCGAAATGTGGTCTGTCGTCACCGAATCGCCGAAGATACCCAGCGGACGCGCACCGGTAATCGCCGCCACCTGACCGGGTTGCATGGCGAAATCCAGGAAGAACGGCGGCTCCTGAATGTAATCGCTGCTCTCGTCCCACGCATAAACGTCCCCGGGCGTGGACGGGATCTCGTTCCACTTCGGGTTTTGCCCGGCAAAATCTGCGTACAGCCGGCGGAACACCTCCGGCTTGAGCGCAGAGGCCAACGCCTGCCGCACTTCATGCAGGGTCGGCCAGATGTCGCGCAAGTACACTTCCTTGCCCTCGCGATCCTTCCCGAGGGCCTCACGCGAAAGATCGACATCGACCCGGCCCGCCAGGGCGAACGCCACCACCAGGGGCGGCGACATCAGGAAGTTGGCCTTGATGTTCTGGTGGACCCGCGCTTCGAAATTACGATTGCCGCTCAAGACCGATGCCGCCACGAGGTCGTACGTGTTGATCGCGTCCTCGATTTTCGGGTGCAGCGGCCCCGAGTTGCCGATGCACGTCGTGCAGCCGTAGCCCACGATTTGAAAGCCCAATTGGTCCAGGTACGGCTGTAAACCCGCCTGCGCCAGATAGTCCGTCACCACACGCGAACCGGGCGCCAGCGAGGTCTTGATCACAGGATCGACGCGCAAGCCGCGCTCGACCGCCTTCTTCGCCAGCAGCCCCGCGCCCAGCATGACGCTGGGATTGCTGGTGTTCGTGCAACTGGTAATCGAGGCTATCAGCACGCTGCCATGTCCGATCCCGCTGTCCGCATTATGGAACGTCTCCGCGACCGATTCGACCGCGAGCGCTTGCATCTCGGGCGATACTTCGGTCGGCAGCGCCGTGGGGCGATTGGTGATCATCTCGCTCTGCGAACGCGTCTCACCCAGGACCACCGGCACGTCCGGGGCGTCGGTCGCCGACTGCAGATCATTCGCCGCCACCGCGGCAGTATCGATGTGATCGTCGAGATGGACGGGATGGCGCGTACGGAAAGTCGTCGGATCCTTGCCATAGCCGCCATCGGACGGCGCGGCGGCCAGCAAACTGCGGAAGGTGTCGCCGAGTTCCGAAAGGTCGATCCGGTCCTGCGGCCGCTTTGGGCCGGCCACCGAAGGCTGCACCGTCGAGAGATCTAGTTCCAGATTGACGCTGTAATCGATCTCGCCGCGCATCGGCATGCCGAACATTTTTTGCGCGCGGAAGTAAGCCTCGAAAGCGGCGCATTGCTCTTCAGTACGGCCGGTGGACCGCAGGTAATTGACGCTCTCCGCGTCGACTGGGAAGTAGCCCATCGTCGCCCCGTATTCAGGCGCCATGTTCGCGATGGTGGCGCGGTCCGGCAAGGGCAGCGTGGCCGCCCCTTCGCCGAAGAACTCGACGAATTTGCCCACTACCTTGCGGGCGCGCAGTATCTGCGTGACGTGCAGCGCGAGATCCGTCGCGGTCACTCCCTCGCGCAGGGCGCCGCTCAAGTGCACGCCGACCACCTCCGGCGTCAGGAAGTAGACCGGCTGCCCGAGCATGCCCGCTTCCGCCTCGATCCCGCCGACACCCCAGCCGACAATGCCCAACCCGTTGATCATGGTGGTGTGTGAATCGGTTCCCACCAGCGAGTCCGGATAATACAACGTGCCGCCGTCCGGCAGCTTGGCGCTGAAGACGCCGCGCGCCAGGTATTCCAGGTTGACCTGGTGGACGATGCCGATGCCCGGTGGGATCACGCCGAAGGTCTGGAACGCTTGCTGCCCCCATTTCAAGAATTCGTAGCGCTCGCGGTTGCGCGTGAATTCCATCTCCATGTTCAACTGCAAAGCCTGCGCGGAACCGGCAAAATCCACCTGGACGGAATGATCGACCACCAGATCGACGGAGACGAGTGGCTCGATGATCTTCGGGTCCCCGTTCAGCCGCGCCACGGCCGCCCGCATGGCCGCGAGATCGACTAGCAGCGGCACCCCGGTAAAATCCTGCAGGACGATGCGGGCTACCACGAAGGGAATTTCCTCGTTGATCGGGTTGGCTGCGTTCCAGTTCGCCAGGTTGCGCACATCCTGTTCGGTTACCTTCTTCCCGTCGCAGTTACGCAGGACGGATTCAAGAACGATGCGGATACTGTGCGGCAGCCGGGAAATCGGTCCGATGCCGGCCGCTTCCAAGGCAGGCAAGCTATAGAAGGAAGCAGTGCGGCCGTTGCCGAGGTCCAGGGCTTGAAGGCTGTCGAAGGTACTACGCATAGTGACGAAGGATGGTGCTCGGTCAGCGTAGCGAAGTTTGCCGGAGGCTGCAACCTTCCCGCGCCGCGCGGTCCCGTGACTTTCCGCCCCGTTTTGAGGGGCCTTGACTTGCCCGCGACTGGGAACCTCGCCTAAGCTGCGCGGCATGATGCCGTTTGCGCTCTTTAGATCGCGTCCGACCCGGTGGACCGCCCTGGTAAACCTGTGCGCCGGGCTGTGCGGCGCCGCCACCGCGTTGGCCGCGAATAACCCTGCGCCGCTCAGCCACAAATCGAATGCCCATCCACTCCCGGGCTACGAGATCATCCCGCTGGGCCGGGGCCATTACAACCGGCTCACTTTAGCCGCGACAATCAATGGCGTGAAGGGCCTGTTCTACGTCGATACCGGGGCCTCCCTCTGCCTGTTGAACGCCACCAAATACAGCTTTTTACGCCAGAACGCCGCGGAGCGACCCGCCAACATCCCTTCCGTCGTGCATCCCAATGGCCTCGCCGCGCCGGTCTGTATGGCCACCGACGTCCAGATCGGCGCGGTGAAAATTGCCAAGATGGCCTTCCCCACCCTCCCGCAGCGTTACTTCTATGACGCCGCCATGCTCTACGCGGACAACAGTTCGCGCCAATACGACGGCCTGCTGGGCGAAAGCATTTTGCGGCACTTCAATGCGGTGGTCGACTGCGGCCATCTTGGGCTCTATTTGAACTTGGATCCGAGCCGTAAACTGGATCTGAGCAACGCGCTTACCCACCATGGCTGGACGCAGATCCCCATGACAAATTTCGGCGCCAACTTCACCGTGCCATGCACTTTCGGGAACAAGCCGTTCCGGATAATCGTCGACACCGGTTCGCCCTTCACAGTTTTCGATTCAGCCCAGGTGAGCGGCGCACAGGTGCAGCAGTCCGACATCCCGATGCGCGGACATGTGCTCGGCTACACGTCGCGACAGATGAGCCGGGTGCTGACGGACAGCCTGCGGATTGGCTCCTATCTGGCCACCGAAGTCCACCTCAGCAGCAGGCCCGAGCTTTCCAGCGCCTTTAAAACTCCAAGTAGCGATACCGGGCCCCCGGTGATCGGCCTTCTCGGCGGCGACATCCTGGCGAAAAACGCGGCCATGATCGACATTGGCAACCACAATCTCTACCTGAAACCTCCCACGGCTACCCCGTAAGTTCTCGGCCGCCAGGGGGCGGCTGTCCTCAGGAGAGCGCCTGCAGCTTGGCGACGATCGCCTCGAAATCCGGCAGCACGCGCGCATCGTCGTTGCTCTCCGCGTACTGGATCACGCCAGCCTGATCGACCAGGAAGGCGGACCGCTTCGCCACTCCGCCCATGCCGAGCCCGATCTGCGGCAGAAACGAATCGTAGGCCACGTCATATTCCGCAGCGACCTTGTGCTCGTAATCGCTCAATAGCGGGAAACTGATGCCTTCTTTCAGCGCCCAGGCTTCCTGTGCGAACGGGTTATCGCCGCTGATGCCCAGAACCGCCGCGTTCAGCGTGGAAAACCGGTTAATCGACTGGCTGACGCTGCAAAGTTCATCCGTGCAGGTGCCGGTAAACGCCATCGGCACGAAAAGCAGCAGCACGGGCTGTTTGCCGCGATAATCGCTGAGCTTGATCTGCTTGGGCCCCTCGGCCGTTTTGGTGGGAAGCGAGAAATCAGGTGCCAGGGTGCCGGTGGAGAGAGCCATAGCCTTCCCTCTTCTCCCGCCCGGCGCGCCCTGTCAACCGACGATGACCGTCGCGCGGCCCGAGAGACCGCTCGCCCGCTCGTCCCGGCCGCGTACAGTGGGAACCGTGGAAACCGTCTGGTGGACTTTAACCTTCGTGCTGATGGGGCTCGGGCTGGCTGGCGCGGTCTTTCCGGTCATCCCGGACAGCTTGCTGATCCTGGCCGGCGCTTTCCTGCAGCATTTCACCATCCATTCCCGGCATCAGGCGGGCTGGTGGACGCTCGGCATTCTCGCCGCGCTCAGCGTGCTGGCGCACATCGTTGATTTCGGGGCGGGAGCGATGGGCGCGAAAAAGTTTGGCGCCAGCCGCTGGGGCGCGCTCGGCGGGTTGGTGGGCGGCGTGGTTGGTTTGTTTTTCTTTCCCATCGGCTTGTTTGTGGGGCCGGTGCTAGGCGTGCTCGGCGCGGAAATGCTCCTGGCGCGCAAGGCCCTGCTCCCGGCGGCCCGTTCGAGCTGGGGCACGCTGCTCGGCACCATGGCGGGGATGATCGGCAAGGTGATGATCGACCTCGCGATGGTGTTCATCTTTGTCGTGGCGGTACTTTAGCGGCCAAATCGGTTGAGCTTGCGAGCGCGACCCCGGTCTACTATCCTGGCGGCGAAGCGACAGACGATCGCTGGCGGACGTGAACGCTCGTTTGGGTTCGACGGCCCGCCAGAGGAAAGTCCGAGCACCACAAGGCGTCATGCCGCGTACAATGCGCGGGCGCCGCGGGCGAAAGCCGGCGGCAACGGAAAGTGTCACAGAAAACAAACCGCCCCGGGCGTCGAGTCTATCGCGTCCGGAGCAAGGGTGAAAAGGCGAGGTAAGAGCTCACCGCCGGCCGTGCAAACGGCCGGGCACGAAAAACCCCATGAGGTGCAAGACAGAACAGGAGGCGGGTGGCCTGCCCCGCTCACCGGCAACGGTTGGCAGCCTCCGGGTAATAGTCGCATTCCGCCGTCAGGGCGGGAGGCTGTACGCCGTCACACGCGCGCAGCCAGATAAATGATCGTCACGGCCGGCGCAAACCCCAGGGCGTGCGCGGCCGACAGAACTCGGCTTATCGTCGCTTCAGACCGGCGGGCCGCTTGCGCAAGCAGGCCGCCCGCCGAACTCTGTCCGGAGTAGGCGGCGCTCCTGGGAAAGCAAGGTTGCAGCCACGTCATTTCCCTGCCCGCGCCAGTGCTTCCGCGCGGCGGTATTGCTGGCGAAAACGTTCCGTCATCTGCCCCGTCAGACGCGTCTCGGCCAGAGGATCCGCGTTATGCAAGGTATCTGCGATGGTTTCCTTCGTCTGCTCGTAGGACACCGTGGTGACATCCTCGAAAGTACGCATCGCTTTCGGCGGATAGTTCGCCTGGATCAACGCCGCCCAGGCGTTTTGCGCTTCGGCATGCGGCTCGACACACATCACGCGTACGATCAACCGGATCGGATTGAATAACGCCGCCGTCCAAGCCGGCCGGTAGGTAAAGTGCTGAGCCTCCCGATAAGGGAAAACCTCCGGATCGGCGCGAAATGACGCGTACTCATTTGCGTACAGCTCCCGCCGGATCGGCATCCGGCGCAAGGCGTACTTCTCCGGGCCACCGGGTGTTCCCACCTTGAAGTCCCACAGCTTCTGCCCTTCCACACTCATGACGTACTCCATGAAAGCCAGCGCGAGTTTCCGATGCGGCGCACCCCGCAACAGGCCGATCGGATCCACGCCGATACTCGTTCCGGCCGGTGGATTGAAATAGTGCATGCGCTCCTGACCCGTTTGCGGATCACGGGTGCTCTCGCTCTGGAACCGCCCGTAAAAATCGATCGCCATGCCGGCCGCCGCGTCGCCGTCGCCCACGTCGATCGGAATCTTCGGCGCGGCGTCCGCAAAATAACGCGAGTTCGCCCCCATCTTTTGGATGAGGCGCATCGCCGCCGTCCAGCCTTCGCTCAGGTCCGCCGGGGCCGCCGCCATTTGCTGTTGGATGATCATCTCAAACGCCTTGGCCACCGACCCGGATTGGTTTGGATCGGCCAAAGCTTCCTGTCCGAGATAGACCGGCAATCCGAGGTCCGCCCAATTCGCCGGTGGCCGCGCGATGTGCAGGCGGGCCAGGACGTCCTCATTGTAACAGATGCCGAACGCTGACAAGACGGTGCCGAACCAAGCCCCGTCCTTGTCCCAGAACGGCTCCCCGCCGAGCAGCGATGGGATTTGACCGGGGCCATTGCCAAACAAGCTCGGATGAGCCGCGATGAATCCGCTGTCGACTAACCGCCCCGCCGCCGCCTGCTGCGCGAAATCAAAGCTGCCGCCGCCGAAGAACAGGTCAATCCCAATTCCGATGTTGGACTCCAAAAAGGTGCGCCGCGCGAGCTGGGCGAGAGAATCCTTGGCGGGGTCGGGTCCGGGTTTGATCCGGCCATCGGCGTAGGCGTGCTCCACCGCGTCATCCCAGCCCAGTTTCAGTTCATGGCGCCACTTCGCTTCGAACGGGGCCTGGTAGGCACCGGCCAGATAGCGGGCGATATCGCTCGTACCGCCAGGAATGCGCCAGTCGATGCTCGCCACCCGCCCGCTCCTGGCCCGGTACCAGTCCCGAAAGCCGCGCGCGAACTCGTAACGGATCGCCTCGTTGTGCGGCGAGATGATGACAAGCGTTTCGTCCGCGCCGGCCAGCAGACTGTCCTTCGGCCGGAGGAGAAACGGCAGCCCCACGATGACGGCCAGCGCGAGCAGCAAGAGAACGTAACGCGACATCGGCGCCGGTCTTAAGGATGCAGCAAGACGACGTCCTCCGGCTCGACGCGCAAGGTGAGTTCCGCGTCCCGCGCCGCCGGGTCGGAGCGCGGGTTCAGCTCCAGGATTTTCAACCTGCCCGCTCCATCGGCCGCCGGTTGGAAATCGTGTTCCGCGGTTTCCCCTAAATAAACGCTGCTCCCGATGCGGCCACGCACGGTGTTCGCGGCTGGGGCCGTCCCCGGCGCCACAGCGGGTCGCAGCGTCCAGCTTTCAGGACGAATGGACAAAATCATCGGCTCACCCTCATGCGGGTCCCAGTCCGGATCCGCTTTCAGGCCGGCAAACTGTCCGAGCGCGGTCTCGACCTGGTATTGCTCCGGCCCGCCGCCGAGACACCGGCCATCGAGGTAATTGCTTTCGCCGATGAAATCCGCCACCGCCCGCGAACGCGGCCGCTGATAGATCTCCCGCGGCGTACCGGCTTGCGCGAGATGGCCGCGATCGAAAACCGCCAGACGATCCGCCGCGGCCAACGCTTCCTTTTGATCATGGGTGACGTACAGCGCGGTCAGGCCGTATTGCTGGCAGACGCGGCGGATTTCCAGCCGCAACTGCAGCCGCAACTTCGTGTCGAGATTGGAGAGAGGTTCGTCAAGCAGCAGGCAGCGCGGCCGGATGACCAACGCCCGCGCGAGCGCCACGCGCTGTTGCTGTCCACCGGAGAGTTGATGGATGCTGCGATCCGCCATTTTTACCATGCCGACCGCGGCCAGGGCTTCCTCAACCCGTTGGGTAATCTCCGGGCGCGGCACGCGGCGTTCCTCCAACCCGAAAGCGACATTCCGGGCGACCGTCAGGTGAGGCCACAAAGCGTAGGACTGGAACACCATGCCCGTTTCGCGGCGGTGCGGCGGCACCCGGCTGACATCCTGATCATCGAAGAAGATCTGGCCGGCATCCGGAAAGTAAAAACCCGCGACGTGCCGCAACAGTGTCGTCTTGCCACAGCCGCTGGGCCCCAGCAGGAAGAAAAGCTCTCCCGGTTCGATCCGCAGGTTGATGTGGTCCAGCACCAGGTTACCGCCGAACCGCTTGCTCAGGTCGCGAATGGTGATGGCAATCATGGCGGGGGAACCGGGCGAACGCTCGCAAGCCTTTTAGCTGCTTGCGGGCGCTTTGTCATCCCGCCAAAATGGCTCCCGCCCCAGAACAACGCTCCGCTTGCAACTGCGCGCGCCGGGTGTTGTGTTGGCTCCGCATGCCGCCGTCCTCATCCGAAATGCCGCGCCCGCCCGACCCCTGGCCGCCGGCGGACATGCAACGAGGCCCGCAGCCAGGGGGAAGCAGGCGCGGCGGCGCGGCTTTCCCGCCCACGGGCCGGCTGACGATGGCGTTGATCATCGTCTGCGTGGGCCTCGCGCTTTGGACCTCGCTGGGCGATAACACGGAGAGGTTGTTGCCATTTTTCATCAGCCTGGCGCCGTTACAGTCGCCAGGCGGGTTCGCGGAGGTACGCGCGGGGCAGCTTTGGCGTTTGTTCACGCCGGCGTTCATTCATTTTGGCGTGGCCCACCTGATCTTCAACATGATGGGTATGCAGAGCCTAGGCACCGCCGTCGAGGCGCAAAATGGGCGGCGGTTTTACGTTGTCCTCCTGCTGGTTCTGGCCCTGGCAACCAACGTCGCGCAATATGCCGCGGTCGGACCATTTTTCGGTGGCATGTCCGGTGTCCTTTATGGACTCTTCGGCTATATCTGGCTGCGCTCGGTCTGTGATCCGGCGTCCGGTTTCTATATGCCGCGGCAAACCATTATCATCGCCATGGTTTGGTTCCTCGCGTGCTTGGTCGGCGTGCTGGGCCCGATCGCCAACGTCGCGCACCTGACCGGCTTGTTGTTAGGAGCGATCTGGGGCGTGGTGGCGGGGCGGCTGGCGGTGCGCGCCTACCGTTGAACCCAGCCGCCGTTCGTCAGCGACCTACCCACAACTGTACTGCCTCAAATGAGGGCCGCGAACAACCGCCGCTAAGCGGTCGCGAATAGGCCTTCACCCACCTGCTTGACACCCTTCAAGCGATACACCCGCGCCGCCAGATTCTTCTTGGGATCCGCAGTGTTAAACTTGTAACCGGCGGACAACAGACCCGCCAGAATGTCGCGCACACTCATCGGGCCGCCCTTGGACTGCAACACCTTGACCACGGCCGGCGCCAAGGGACCGCTCGGCGAAGCGGAACGTTTCTGGCCGGCGAGCGGAGAACGGTTTGCGGCCTTCAAGGCCCGGGCTGCTTTCGAGCGGCCATCCAGTTTCTTCGGTTTGCGCCCGCGCTTGACCGGTTCAGCCATGACCTGCGCCGGGCGCGGACCGCGCCGCCCCTTGCGCCGGCTCGGAGTTTTGGACCGATGGCTAGTCGTCGTCTCTTTTCCAAATGCCAGGGCCATGATTTCCGCCCGCGCTTTCACTAGCAGGCTAGAGACTTGCTCACGCAGTGTATCAATCTTCTCCTGCAGTTTAGCCGCCTTTTGGAGTGAAGTTGAAATAGCCATTTGTGGACAGGTTAAGAGTTATAGGTTGAATTGCAACAACTTATTAGAACTGGAAAGCCGCTAGTATCTGCCCCGGCTTTTACTTGAGTAAACCCGCCGCGCGATTAAAGAGTATAAGAACTTATGACTAGCTTGTCCGCCCGCGCGCCCGGCCGCGTCGAACTCCTCGGCAATCACACGGACTACAATGAAGGCGTGGTGCTTTCCGCGGCCATTAGCCGCTATGTGACCGTTCACGGGCACGCGGTCGCGGGGACGGATATCACCCTGCGCTCCGCCTCCGAAGACCAACCCGTCACGGTATCGCTTCCGGAGCTTGTCCCCCTGCGGGGTCCGGCCGCTTGGGCGAATTATCCGTTGGGCGTCGTCAAATGCTTTCAACAGGAGGGCTTGCACGTCGGCGGCTTTACCATGTCGGTCAGCAGCGATTTACCGGTGGGCGCCGGTTTATCCAGTTCCGCGGCGCTGGAGGTGGCGACAGCTTGTCTGTTATTGAAGATGTTCCCGGCGGACCTGGAACCGATGCGCCTGGCCAAGCTATGCCGCAAAGCTGAAAATTATTTCGTCGGAGTACAAAGCGGTTTGCTTGATCAGGTGTCTTCTATTTTCGGCCGGCGGGGCCAGGCCATCTATCTCGATTGCCGGGCGGAGACGGTGGAGAATATGCCATTGCCCGCCGCTACCTCTCTGTTGGTCTTCGACTGCGGCGTGGCGCACCGGTTAGCCGGCGGTGAGTACAATGAACGGCGCCAGCAATGTTTCGCCGCCGCCCAAGCCTTGGGTGTGCCGGCCTTGCGCGATGTCAGTGGCGCCCAATTGGCCGCAGCGCGTGCCCGGCTCGATCCGCTGCTCTACCGTCGCGCCGCCCACATCGTGGGTGAAGACGAACGTGTCTTGGCCGGGCTCGATTTTCTCCGCCAAGGCGACGGCGCTGCTTTCGGCGAACTGATGTACGCTTCGCACGAAAGCTCCCGGGTGAATTTCGAGAATAGCACGCCGGAACTGGACCTCCTGGTCGAACTCGCGCGCGGCATCCCTGGGGTACTAGGCTCCCGGCTGACAGGCGGCGGATTCGGCGGCGCCACCATTTCGCTGCTGCAGGCGGCGGCAGCCGAAAACGTCGCCAGCCGCCTGGCGGCCGATTACCTGGCGCGCACGGGCACGCCGGGCCACGCTTACCTCTGCGAGAGTGCGGACGGCGCCGCGTGAAGTGCGCCGCCTACCGACACGGCAGTTGATGACCGCCCGGATTAGTGGACATTAGGCGCGATCACTGCACGCAGGAGATTCCATGGACCAGATGCTCTCACGGCTCACCGCCCGCCTGTTAACCTCCTACCGGAACGTGGGCGGCATTAACAACATCGAAGTCGTCAACGTCCCTTCCAAACGAGCGGTCGGGACCATCTGCGAAGCTCTCCTCGGGCTGCTCTTCCCCGGGTTTCACGACGAGGAACCTGTCCTCTCGAGCGAACTGGAGGCGATTACTTCGGAGCGGGTGGCGCAACTCGCCGGCCGGTTGAACCAGGAGATTTGCAAGAGCTTGCGCACGCGCATTCCCGGCGGTTGCTCCCGCGAACTCGCGGACGAAATCGTGGTGGCGTTTCTCGGCGAACTCCACGCCGTGCGCGAAATTTTGCGGACGGATGTGGAAGCGGCGTACGAAGGCGATCCGGCCGCGCAGAGCTACGAGGAAATCATCGTGGCTTATCCTTCGATCGAGGCCGTCGCCATTCACCGGCTGGCGCATTTGTTATACAAGAAGGATCTGCCGCTGGTCCCCCGCATGATGGCGGAGTGGGCGCATGGCCGCACAGGCATCGATATTCACCCGGGAGCACAGATTGGTTCGCACTTCTTTATCGATCACGGCACCGGGGTGGTCATCGGCGAGACGAGCGTGATCGGCTCGCACGTAAAGCTTTATCAAGGCGTCTCGCTCGTCGCAAAAAGTTTCCAAAAGGATGAACAGGGGCATTTGGTCAAGGGCGGCAAGCGGCATCCCGACGTGGGCGATAACGTGACGATTTATGCCAATACGATTATCCTGGGCGCGGATACGACGATCGGCACCGGCAGCACGATCGGCGGTAATGTCTTCTTGATGCACAGCGTACCACCGGATTCGCTGGTCATTTACGAAGAGACCCAGCTAAAGATTCTGTCCAAGAAGACCAATCAGGTGGCGGAAGCAGCCTTGGTCAGCAATGGGACTTACGATATATGAATGATACCCGCCGGAAAGATAGCTGGCAGCCTTGGGCGGCAGCGCTCGCTCTGGCCTTCCTGAGTTGCAATGGCTGCGCGCTTTATCATAGTCTGGGCACCGGCGTGCGCTACGACCCGCCGCCTGATCGTGAAGTCTCGGAGAAGAGCAAACGCGTTCGCGATATATTGATCGAGGTGACGACCAACGCGAGCGGCGCGGTCACCCAGGTGGACTTCAAGCGCAGCAGCGGCGACCCGGATATGGACAAGTACATCGCGGATTCGGTCCGCGCTGAATTTACGGCCGGCGGTGTTTCCACCCGGTCACTGGTGGAGCTGACTTATTCGGGGGAGAAAGGTTTCTCCGACCCGAAGGTGCTCTCCACCAAACCCGCGCCCTGAGTCGGTTCAAGCCACCCGACGGCGAGCCAGGCAGGTGCCCGCTCCGAGCAGCCCAAGCCCGCCCAAGGCCGTCAGGAGGCCAGACGACGGCTCCGGCACCAGCGTAACTTGCTGGCCGTCGGCGGCCAGAATGGCGTCCAATTGCGCGATGTAGCTGGTATAGGAGACAAAAGCGTCGACCCCCAACGGCAAGTTGTTGGCCATATCCGTGCCGGTGCCCGAGTGCGTGCCAATCAGGCCGAAGGCCCCGTTCTTCAGCCCGAAAGTCGGACTGCCGGAATCCCCCACCTCCAACGCGGCCTGGCCGGTCTCCTGTTTCTGGTCGTAATCCAAGCCGATATTTGTCGCCGGATCGGTAGCCGCTCCGAAATTGTACTCCCCGAAACCGTTCAGGGTATTCATTCCCATCCGCGGGCTGTGTGCCGTATCGGAGCCGCGGCCGTAGACAAACAGCGTCGTGTTGGCGTAAGCGTCGAACCCGGTCAGCGTGGTCGTAGCCGGAATTGGGCCCACTGCCGGCGTGGTCGTGACTTGCGTGTTGCCCAGGTACAGGATCGGCATGGCGTGCACGAGATCCGCGGACGGGATGGGAGACGTCAAGCGCCCGACCAGCAGATCGGAGGTCTGCGTGCCATTAGTGCCGTCGGAATACGTCAGGTTATGGTACCCGCTCGGATCGATGGCAAAGGAGTCCACGACGCCGGCCGTGTTCTCAAAATCCAACGTATTACCCTGCAAGCCATAGTGATTGGCGCACACAAAATATTGCGAACTGATCATGGTCACCCCCTGAGTAGGATTCGCATCATCCCAACCCACCCCGCTCAGGTCGTAGCTGCTGCCGATGAAGTTCGGATTGGGCACGGGATCAGCCGGAAAGGTTCCCTGTTCGAAGCGGTCGTAGTCGCTCTGGACCGTGGGATCGGTGCCATAAATCTGGATGGCGAATCCCGCCGGCGCACTGGTCCAAAGCAGAAAGCCGCCGACGCCAATCAACCGCAAAACGGGCCCGGGTAGTTTCATGGGGAGGTATGAGCCTCCAGGCTAAAGATCAGCGCGGCCCAAGTCAATCTTTGCCGCACTCGATTCCTCCTCGGTTCACAAGCGGCCACGCAACTGATAAAAGCGCCAGCGCCCCTGGACGGTTTCCACATACTGGCGGGTACTGGGAATTTTTATTTCGCTGGTCAAGTCCGCGCTTTCGAGCTGGGCTTTCGGTGCGGGCAAGGCTCGCTCCTTTTCCGCGGCTCCGGCCACCCAATGCTCCAGGCGGCTATGTCCGGCATTGTATTCCGCCAGCGCGAACGGGACGGCGTCATTAGTGGTCGGCTGCCAGCGATGCAAGGCCCGCGCCAGCAGCCAGGTGCCCGTCTGGATGTTTGTCCGGGGATCGAGCAAGTCGTCCGGCGTGACGCCGCCGGGATGCTCGGCTTTCGCCCATTCGCTGGCGGCGGCTGGTCCCACTTGCATCAGGCCGCGTTCGCCGGAGGTGCCCACCTTGCCCGGATGAAAACGGCTTTCCCGCCAGATCAGGGCTTTGACAAGCATCGGATCCAGGCCGCGACTGCGGGAAATCTCGGTGATCAAGGCGTCGAAGCGGTGGTAGCGCTGCCAGTAAATCAGCTCCGTCGCATCGTAGCGAGGATCAGCCGAATGCAAGTACCACCAGCCACCCGCCGCGGCTGCCAGGACCAGCAACAAGGCGCAAATTAAAAGAAAACGCCGCAACACGGTAGCAAAAGAGGATGGAAGCGGAACTTTCGGGCGGAAAGTGGCCACCATACGCCGATAGAAGGGAAAAAAGCACTGCCAAATCCACTGGCGCCCGGGGACGGCATCGCAGAAGGATGCGGCGATGCCCTTTGCCATTGCCCGCGTGATCGTCGACCGCTCAGCGGATCGCGAGTTCGATTATGCGATCCCGCCGCTGCTGGCCAGCGTGGTGCAGATCGGCAGCCGGGTGCGCCTGCCCTTCGGCGGCCGGGCGCTGACCTTAGGCACGGTGGTGGATCTGGTCGCGGAAAGCAGCGTGGCGCCGGAGAAGTTGCGGCCTCTAGCCGCCGTCATCGGCGACCGGCCGATCGTCAGCCCGCTCCTGCTCGGGCTGGGGCGCTGGATGGCGGATTACTATTGCTGCCCGGTGGAGGTGGCGATGCGCAGCGTACTGCCCCAGGTCATCCGCGCGGCGGAAGTCGAGCACAAGAAGCAGCTTTTCGCCCGCCTCCTCCGGCAGCCGGAGCCGGAGCAATGGGCGGCGCTGGAGCGCAAGGCGCCGCGCCAGGCGGAGGTCCTCACCGTCCTGGCGGCCGCCGGCGACCGCCCGCTGCCCGCCGCCGACCTCAGCCGCCAGTGCGGCGCCACCCATCAGACGCTGCAAGCCCTGGCGCGCGCCGGCTGGATCAGCCTGGCGGACGAAACCGTGGCGCGCGATCCGTACGAGGACGAGACGTTCCTGGCCGGGACACGGGAGACGCTGACCGGTGAACAGGAGATCGCCATGGCCAAGGTCCGCGCCGCCCTGGATGCGCCGGCGGCCGAAAAAAAGCCCATCCTCCTGCACGGCGTCACCGGCAGCGGCAAAACCGAGGTTTACCTCCAGGCCATCGCGCTGGCATTGGACCGGGCGCAGACGGCGCTCGTGCTGGTGCCGGAAATCTCGCTGACGCCGCAGACCGTCGAGCGTTTTAAGAGCCGTTTTTCCGCCATCCAGGACCGCGTGGCGGTGTTGCACAGCCATCTTTCCTCCGGGGAACGCCACGATGAATGGCACAAGATCCACAGCGGCCACGCCCGCATCGTGATCGGCGCCCGGAGCGCTGTTTTTGCGCCTCTGGCGAACCTGGGATTGATCGTGGTCGACGAAGAACACGAGACTTCCTATAAGCAGGAGGAAGCGCCGCGTTATCAGGCCCGTGATGTCGCCGTCCTGCGCGCCAAGCTGGAAGGTTGCGCCGTGGTGCTGGGCAGCGCGACGCCCAGCATCGAGAGCTATCACAACGCCGTCTCGGGCAAGTACGAGTTAGCCAACCTTACGCTGCGCGTCGATGACCGGCGTATGCCGCGCATCCGCATCGTCGACCTGCGGCACGAGGCGCAGCGGCAAACGCAAAAGCCGCTGGTCCTCTCCGAGGGACTGCGCGCCGCCATCGGCGACCGCCTGGAACGCGGCGAACAAACCATTCTGTTTCTCAACCGGCGCGGGTTTGCCAGTTCCTTGATTTGCCCCGCCTGCGGCCACGTCAGCGAATGCGTCAATTGCAGTGTCGCGCTGACTTACCATCGCGCGGCCAACCGCCTGATCTGCCATCTTTGCGGCTACCAGACGACGGTACCCTCCAGTTGCCCGGTTTGCCACGATCCCGCCATTCGCCAGGCGGGCCTCGGAACCGAGCGCGTCGAAGAAGTCGTCCGCAAAGTTTTCCCCACCGCCAACATCAAGCGCATGGACGCTGACGCCATGAGCAAGAAGGACGCGTACCGCGAGACGTTGCACGCTTTCCGGGTGGGGAAGATCGATATCCTGGTCGGAACGCAGATGATCGCCAAAGGCCTGCATTTTCCTAACGTGACCCTAGTGGGTATCATCAACGCCGATCTCTCCCTCCACCTGCCGGATTTCCGCGCCGGCGAACGGACATTTCAACTCTTGACCCAGGTGTCGGGCCGGGCCGGGCGCGGCGAATTGGAAGGCAAGGTTTTCGTCCAGACGTTTACGCCGGTGCATTCGGCGATCCAGTTCGCGCGGCACAATGATTTCGAAGGTTATTACGAGCAGGAAATCAGTTTCCGGCGGCAATGCATCTTTCCGCCGTTCGTACATTTGGTGCTGATCACGGTGCGTTGTCCGCACCAGGAAAGAGGCCGCTTCTCGACTGAAACACTGGCGCGACGGTTGCGCGAGAATTTGCCGGCCGGCGCGGAGATGGGCGAGCCGGGACCGGCGCCGCTGGAGAAACTGAAGACCTATTACCGGTATCATCTGCTGCTGCGCGGGCGCTCGGCCCTCAAGCTCGGCAAGCACGTGCGAGCCGTGCTGGACAAACTGCAGATGCCAGCGGACGTCAGCGTGGCGGTGGATGTCGACCCTTATCAGTTGATGTAACCTGAGATCGCCAGGCTGTTTCCATCCCTGCGGCCGGAACTGGCCGTTTGCCAAATGGCCCTTCCTGCCGGATAATCTTCGCCCCCGGGCTGCCGCGGCGTCATGACCACCGCCAACAAGATTACCATCGTCCGGTTGCTGCTGATTCCGGTCTTCGTCCTGCTGGGCGTCTACTATGGCCAGAGCGTTTTCACGGGGGAGCCGCAGGAAGGCTTTCGCCTGGCCGCGATCCTGGTATTCCTGCTCGCCTCCGTCAGCGACGGGCTCGATGGCTACATTGCGCGCCGCTACGATCAACGGACTAGATTGGGCGCGATCCTGGACCCGATCGCGGACAAGGGCCTGCTCCTGGCGGGATTGCTTACCCTGACGTTTTCCAATTGGGGCTACCACTTCCCGCTCTGGTTCCCGGTGCTGGTGATCGCGCGCGATATCGTCATCGTGGCGGGCAGTTTCGGGCTGCACTACGTCAATGGAGACGTGCACGTGCGGCCGCGCTGGACGGGCAAAATCGCGACCGTCTTCCAAATGACGGCCATTGCCTGGGTGATGCTGCAATTTACGTTTATCCCGCCGCTGATTCTGGTTGGGCTGGCGGGGTTCTTTACGTTCGTGTCCGGGGTGGCTTACGTCATGGACGGCATCCGCCAATTGCATCAGGCGGAAGAGAGCCTGACCGCACGGGAGGTCCCCAGCCTGCGGGAGCAAGAACACCGATGAAACGCGGGAAACCCAGCACGACCGAGGTACACGCGACACCCGCCGGCGCCGGCGTTGCCGTGCCGGAGACGCCGCGCACCGCGCGAGGCAGCGTGGCCATCGTCGGCCGGCCAAACGTGGGTAAGTCCGCCCTGTTCAACCGGCTGGCGGGGCGCAAAATCTCGATCGTGCACGATCAGCCAGGCATTACTCGGGACCGCCTGGTGGCGCTCTCGGATGCGCGTTACGGCACGCCTTTCGAGATCATCGATACCGGTGGCATCGGCATGGAGGCAGACGGCAGCTTTTCCGCCCGCGTGCAGCTGGAAGCAGAGATCGCGCTGGCCGCGGCGGACGTGATTCTCCTGGTGGTGGACGGGCGCGCCGGCATCACGCCCGTGGACGAGACGCTCGTGCAGCGCCTGCGCCGGGCCGATAAACCGGTGCTCCTGATCGTCAATAAGATCGACGAAGAAATGCATACGCCGCTCGAGGCGGAATTTACCCGGCTCGGCTTGGCGGAAATCTATGGCGTCAGCGCCGCGCATGGCCGCGGCATCCGCGAAGTCATCAGCGCGATCGAACATCACCTAAGCAAGTTCGCGCCGGCCGAGGATACCGCCGGCGTATCGGAAAACGACGCCGCCGGCGACGCGCCAATACGTTCGGACATACCCAAGCTTGCCTTGGTGGGGCGCCCGAATGTTGGCAAGAGTTCATTGACCAATGCCATCCTGGGTCAGGACCGGACCATTGTCAGCGAGATTGCGGGGACGACCCGGGATGCCGTCGACGTGGCCTGCGTCTTCAACAAGAAGCCCTACGTGCTAATCGATACCGCTGGCATCCGCCATCGCGGCAAACGGGACAATTCCGCCGAAATCTTCAGTGTCATGCGCTCGGAAGAAAGCATCCGCCGCGCGGACCTTTGCATTCTCGTGCTCGATGCGAGCGCCGGCGTGACCGCGCAGGATCGGCAGATCGCCGGGCTGATCCAACGCGCGAACAAACCCTGTGTAGTGGCAGTCAATAAGTGGGATTTGCTGGTGCCGACGGAGGATTCCCGCGCGGGCGTGCGGTCGTTTCGCGAAGAGTGGCTGCAAGAGGCGCAGGCCCAACTTTTCTTTCTGCCCCACGTGCCGTTTATCTCGTTGTCCGCCTTGCAAGGCGAGCAGGTGGGGCGGCTCTTTCAACTGATCGAGAAAGTGCGGCGCGCCTCGCTGGAGGCGATCGGGACCGGACCGTTGAACCGGCTCTTAGGCAAGGCGATGGAAGTGCAGCCCCCGCCCTTGCGCAGCAACAAACGTTTCAAGCTGCTCTACGCCACGCAATTCGGCGGGCGCAACGGCGCGGCCATTCCGATCCCGGCGTTCTTGCTTTTCGTCAATGACCCGGCGCTGCTGGTCGACACCTACCGCAAATACCTGGAGAACCAGATCCGCGAAACGTTCCCTCTGCCGGGGCTGCCGATCATCTTCAAGCTGCGCGGCCGGGAGCAAAAGGGCGAGGATTCTTGAAGGTGAACGCCGGCCCAGCATCCGACGAGCGCTTGCGACCCCTACGCCAGTTGCTGGAACGTGGTGACCTGTATCAAGACCTCTCGGCGCGGATGGCGCTGCTGGGCGGATTACTCTCGCTGATAATGGCCGGCGTGATGTTGCGTTGGCAAGCCGGTGGCACCGATCGCAATGTGGATGCGCGGATTTTTTTCGATCTCTGGGCGCTCGTCTTCCTCGCGACGCTGCTGGTCAGTATCAGCCTGCTCCTACAGGCGGCGCAAAGACGCGGTGACGTTTTCTTCTCGCCGGGAATGAAGCTGGCCTTGTCCGCCGTGGCGCCGAGTTTTTTGGCCGGAGCGGCCATCAGCGCTTGCTTGACGCTGACGAGCGGGCTGCCGCTCTTTCCCGTTTTGTTTTGGGTGCTCTGCTATGGCCTGGGTTTGTTAGCGACCCGCAGCTTTGCTCCTCCAGCGGTGGGGTTGCTCGGCTGGGCATTCGTGCTCACCGGCATCGGAGCTTTCATTTATCTGCTCAACGAATCGCTCATGCCCGAGTTTGACTTGCCCACGCCCACGAACCTCTATCCCACGGCGATCATGGGCGTGTGTTTCGGCGGCTACCATCTGATCTACGCCGTGGGCGTGTTATGGAGCGGCGCCAGGCGGGGCTCCTGAAATCGATTGGCCTCCGTCCTGGTATAGATCCGGGGAGGTTATAGACGGAATCGCAGGGAGAGGCGGGCTTGCAGCTCGGGCGTGACGCTTACCCGGTGGGTCGGTCCGGCCTGGATAACCATGCGGCGGCCGTCGGCGTGGGCGAATTCCAACTCCACCGGCTGCTCGCCTGGAGACGCTCCCAGGATGTCGCGTAACTCTTCCAGGTCGCCCGACCCGAGCGTGTTCAAGGCGAGGTGCAGACGCAACGGGCCGCTCTCCGGGACCGGAGCAGGCTTGGGTTGCCGGAGTGGCTTGACCTCATTGATGACGACGCGAACTTCCTCCCCGCGCTTGTCGACGCGCGCGCTCACCGCGACCACCTTGCCGGGTTCCAGCAACGCGGCGCACTTGGTGTAGACGTCATTCCAGATCATCGCTTCCATCGTGCCGCTCAGGTCTTCCAGGATGATGACCGCGAAGGGTTTGCCATCCTTGCGGGTGAACTTTTTGGCCACATCGATGAGCGCCCCGGCTGCCATGAAATTCTGCCGGTCCTCCAAGGTGTTCAGGTCGAGCACCGGCGTGTATTTGCCCCCGGTCAGGACGCTGCGATACGGATTCAGCGGGTGGCCGGTGACGTAGAAGCCGAGCAACTCTTTCTCGTGCGTCAGCTTCTCGGCGTTGGTCCACGGCACCCAGTTCGCCGTTGCGCCTGCCCCAATCGCTTCCGGGGCGGCGGACGGCGTCAGGAAATCGTCGAACATGGAGGCCTGGCCACTGGCGCGGTCGCGATGCGAGCTGACGGCGCTGGCCAGCACGGTATCGATGCGCGCGAACATCTCCGCGCGGTCCCGGCCGGTGAAATCCAGCGCGCCGGCGCGGATCAGGTTCTCGAGAATCTTGCGGTTGACCGCGCGGCCGTCGAGCCGGGCGCAAAAATCCTCCAGCGAACCGAATGCGCCGCTTTTTTCCCGCTCTTCCACGACGGAGGCCATAGCGGCCTCGCCGACGTTCTTGATCGCGGCCAAACCGAACCGGATGCCCAGGGCGGCGGGCGCTTCCGCAGCTGGGGCGTCGCCGTGTTGTTGGGCGGTGGCCACCTTTTCCGGCACGAACTTGAGCTGGCTCTTGTTCACGGCCGGTGGATGGATCGGAATGCCCATGCGCTGACACTCGGCAACGAAGACCGCGATTTTATCCGTGTCGTTGACCGCGTTGCTCAAGAGCGCGGACATAAATTCCACCGGGTAGTTCGCCTTGAGGTAAGCGGTCCGATAGGTGATCAGGCCATAAGCTGCGCTATGGCTCTTGTTAAAGCCGTAGCCCGCGAATTTCTCCAACAGGTCGAAGATCGTGTTCGCCTTGGCCTCCGGGATGCCGTTAACCCGGGCGCAACCTTCGATGAAACGGTCGCGCTCCTTGGCCATCTTTTCCTTGTCCTTCTTGCCCATGGCGCGGCGCAAGAGATCGGCCTGGCCCAGCGTGTATCCGGCCAGGACATTGGCGGCGCGCTGCACCTGCTCCTGATAGATCATGATGCCGTAGGTGTCCTCGCAAACGGCCTTGAGCAACGGATGCTCGTACTTGATCTTGGTCTCGCCTTTCTTGCGGCGGATGTAATCCGGGATCATCTCCATCGGACCGGGGCGATAAAGCGCGCTGATGGCGATGAGGTCATCGATGCTCTGAATGTCGAACTGCTTACAAAGGCTCGTCATACCGCCGCCTTCCAACTGGAAAACGCCCACGGTTTCGCCGCGGTTGAGCAGCCCGATGGTCTTCGGCTCATCGAACGCAATATTCTCCAGGTCGAACGCCGGCACACTGGCCCGGATCAGCGCGATGGCGTCCTCGATGACCGTCAGCGTCTTCAGGCCCAGGAAATCCATCTTGAGCAGGCCGAGATCGTTGAGCGGGCCGCCGGCGTACTGCGTGATGACCTGCTCATCCTTGTCGCGCGCGAGGGGGATGTACTCGTCCAGATCGCGGTCGCCGATGACCACGCCGGCCGCGTGGACGCCGGTGCCGCGGGTGAGGCCTTCCAGAATCAACGCGTGATCCCAGACCTGGCGCGTGCCCGGCTCCGTCTCGATGGCGCGTTTGAGGTCGGGGTTTTTCTCGGCGGCCAGCGCCAGTTGCAACGGCTTGGCGCCTTCAATCGGGATCATCTTCGAGAGGCGGTCGCCGTCGCTGTAGCTCATGCCCATTACCCGACTGACGTCGCGTAGGACGGCCTTCGAGCTCAGGCTGCCGAAGGTCACGATCTGGCTGACGGCACGTTGGCCGTACTTGCCGCGCACGTACTCGATGACCTCGCCGCGCCGCGCCATGCAGAAGTCGATGTCGATATCGGGCGGGCTGACGCGTTCCGGGTTGAGGAAGCGCTCGAAGATCAGGCCGAAGCGGAAGGGGTCGACGTCCGTGATGCCCAGCACGTACGCGACGAGCGATCCTGCCGCCGAACCGCGGCCCGGTCCCACCGGGATGCCCCGGGTGCGGGCATAATTGATGAAATCCCAGACAATCAGGAAATAACTGCCGAAGCCCGCCTTCTCCAGGACGCTCAGTTCATAGTCCAGGCGCTGGCGCAGCTCGGGATCGCTGAGGGCGCGCTCGCCGAAGCGCTGGCGCAGGCCGGCCTCCGAGAGTTCGCGCAGATATTCGGCGCGGGTCTTGCCGGCCGGCGGCTCGTAGGCCGGGTACTTGGAGACGCCGAACTCGAGGTCAAGGTTGCACTTTTCGGCGACTAGCAGCGTGTTGGAAATGGCCTCGGGCACCTCGACAAAGAGCGCGCTCATTTCCTCGGGCGTCTTGAAGTACAACTCCGGCGTGTACCGCATGCGCTTTTCATCGTGCACCATCGCGCCCGTGCCGATGCAGATCATGACGTCGTGCGCCTCGTGGTGCGCGCGCTCCAGGAAATGGACGTCGTTCGCGGCGACCAGCGGCAGGCCGAATTCCCGCGCGATGGCGATCAGGCCGGGGTTGCATTTGGCCTGCTGGCTCAAGCCGTGATCATGCAATTCGATGTAGAAATCGCCCGGCGCGAAGATGTCGCGATAGGTTGCGGCGGCGGCGCGGGCCTTGGCCGGCTGATCGGCAAGCAAATGGCCGTTGATTTCGCCTTTCAGGCAGCCGCTGAGCGCAATCAGGCCCTCCGCGTGTTGGGCGAGCAGTTCCTTATCGATCCGGGGCTTGTAATAATAGCCGTCGAGGTAACCGGCGGTGACGAGCTTGACCAGGTTCTGATAGCCGGTGGCATCTTTGGCCAGGAGGGTGAAGTGATTGGACGCATCCTTGGCCGAGGCGGCCTTTTTGTCGCGCATGGAGCCGGGCGCGATGTACATCTCGCACCCGATGATCGGCTTGAGGCCAGCCTTTTTGGCGGCCTGATAGAACTCGATGGCGCCGAAGAGGTTGCCATGGTCGGTCATCGCCACGGCTGGCATGCCCAGGCAAACCGCTTTTTCCACCAGATCCTTGATGCGAATGGCGCCGTCGAGGAGCGAATACTGCGTGTGCAGGTGGAGGTGAACGAACGGAGCGGAAGCGGCGGACATCAGTGTCGGTCAAGGTAGGTTTTCGGGGGTGCATTGTCCAGATACGGCGGTGCAAAACCCGCGCTTTTTGACGAGCGCCGGCGGCAGCCAGCGATGCTACCGGGCGGGCGCGGGGTTGCGCGGCGGCGGCGCGTGCCCTAGAAAGGCATCGACGGCTGGAAGGGGCCGCGCCAGTCTGCAATTCCGTGGCTATCGGCTTTTTCAAATCGCTCCTGCAAAAATTCACCGGGCGGCCGGTGGATTGGGATGAACTCGAGGAAGCGCTCATCCGCGCCGATCTCGGCGTGCCGCTGACGCTGCGGATCGTCGAGAGCCTGCGTGAGCAGGAACGCACCCGGCGCGTGACCGCGGAGCAGATCGTCGACGTGACGCGCGAAGCCATCCTTGCCCTGCTGCCGCCGATCATGCCGCCCATCCGGCCCCTGGCTTCCAAGCCGAAGGCCATCCTGATCGTCGGGGTCAACGGCACCGGCAAGACGACTTCCACGGCGAAGCTGGCGGCTTATTTCAAGAACAACCGCTACCAAGTAATGCTCGCCGCCGCGGACACGTTCCGGGCGGCGGCCATCGAGCAACTAGGCATCTGGAGCGATCGGCTCGGCATCGAGATGATCCGCGGCCAGTACAACAGCGATCCGGCCGCGCTTTGTTACGACGCCTACACGGCGGCGGAGAAGAAGAACATCGAGTTCCTGATCTGCGATACGGCGGGCCGCCTGCACAACCGCCAGGGCCTGATGGCGGAACTCGGCAAGATCAACCGCATCCTGGCCAAACACGATCCCGACGCGCCGCACGAACGGCTGCTGGTCGTCGACGCGACCACCGGTTCCAACGCGGTGGCGCAGGCCCGCGAGTTCCATGCCGCGGTGGGTCTAACCGGCTTAATTGTAACAAAGCTAGACGGCAGCGGAAAAGGTGGCATTCTCGTCGCGATCCAAAATGAGCTTGGCATTCCCACGCGTTTTATCGGGACCGGCGAACAGCTCGAGGCCTTCGAGCCTTTCGATGCCCGGCGCTTTGTCGAGGCCGTGCTCTAGCTATGTGCCAGGGCGGCGGCGGAAGATCGCCGTGAAGAAAGCAGGGGCCGGGACGTCTGAATCGTTGTTGTAAATCGATGGCTCCCTCCGGCACCCTCCCCACCACCAAGCTGCAGAAGATCGACCGCTGGCTGGGGGTGCCGACTTGTTTCCTGCTGACGCTGGTGCGCCGGGTGCTCGAACGCGCGGTCCCGGCCGTTGCCCTCCGGCCCAGGAACATCCTTTTCATCAAGCTGGCCGAACAAGGATCGACCGTCCTGGCGGCCTCCGCCATCCAGCGTGCGGTGGAAATGGTCGGGCGCGAAAACGTGTTTTTCGCCGTTTTCGCGGAAAATCGCTTCATTTTAGACGTGCTGGAGTTGATTCCGCCGGAGAACGTCTTCGTCATTCAGGCGGGGAGTTTCCGGGCGCTGGCCGGCAGCGCACTGCGGGTGCTGGGGGCGATTCGGCGTAAGCGCTTCGATGCGGCGATCGACCTGGAATTCTTCGCGCGCTCCTCGGCGGCCTTTACCTTCCTGACGGGCGCGCAGCGGCGGGTGGGATTCCGGACGTTCTACGGCGAAGGGCCGTATCGCGGCGACCTGATGACGCACCGGCTGCTGTACAATCCGTACCTGCACACGAGCCAGACGTTTGCCTTGATGGTGGCCGCGTTGACGGTCAACCCGGCGCAATTGCCGACATTCGGGGTGCAGCCGCCGGAGACGGACACCGCCAGCCGGGCGTTCCAACCCCGCTATGCGGAGGTGTCCGAGGTGCAGGCCTTATTGCTGAAGGAAACTGCCGGCCGCAGCGCAGCCGCCCCGCTGATCCTGCTGAACGCGAATGCGAGCGACCTGTTGCCGCTGCGACGCTGGGCGCCGGAACGCTACGCGGCGCTGGCCAGGCTGCTCCTGGACGAGTTTCCCGAGGCGTGCGTATTGATGACCGGCGCCCCGAGCGAAGCGCCCGCCGCCGAACGGCTCGTGGCGGAGATCGGCTCGCGCCGCTGCTTTTCGATGGCCGGCAAGACCTCGCTCCGCCAACTGCTCGTGCTCTACACGCTGGCGGATTTGCTCGTGACTAACGACAGCGGCCCGGCCCATTTTGCCTCGCTCACCCCGATCCATGTCGTGACGCTCTTCGGACCGGAAACGCCGCGGCTTTTTGCCGCCCTGACCAGCCGGAACACGCCTCTGTGGAGCGGGGTCGCCTGCAGCCCGTGCGTGAACGCTTACAATAACCGGCAATCGCCCTGCCGGAACAACGTCTGCATGCAGCAGATCACGGTGGAGCAGGTTTTCGCCGCCGCCTGCGCTTCCTACCGGCAGCGCCGGCCGGCCGACGCGGAGCTTGGCGGAAAGCTGGCTGGCTTTTCACGATGAACCAGGGCCTGGCGACCGTCCCTAGCCTGGTTGCGCCTGCTTCTTCTCCCCCACCCTCCTGGCAGCGCCTGCGCGAATTGGCGCGCCGCCACCAGATCGTCGCAGCGGCGGTGTTCTTCGGCGCTTTGACGCTGTTTGTCTTCGGACGCGTGCTCGTGGGCGACGCCGACCGCGTTCTTTCCAACGAAGACGCCGACCTGGCGATGCAGTTCGTGCATTGGCGGTCGTTCGGTTTCGGCGAGATGCGCGCGGGACATCTGCCGCTCTGGAATCCGCACATTTTTAGCGGCGCGCCGTTTTTGGGCGGCTTCCAATCGGCCCTGCTCTATCCGCCGAATTGGCTGTACCTGGTCCTGCCGCTAGGGCGGGCGATCAACGTGGGCATCGCCCTGCACGTCTTCCTGGGGGGCTTCTTCATGTATCTGTGGGCGCGGGAAAGAGGCTTGCGTCCGCTGGCGGGTGCCCTGGCGGGGGTCCTGTTCATGTTTAGCGGGCCGTATTTCGCGCATATTTACGCCGGCCATCTGCCGAATCTCTGCGCCATGGTCTGGGGGCCGCTTATCTTCCTGGCGATCGACCGTTGGCTGGAACGGCGGACGGTCGGGGCGGTTTTACTGGGGGGCGGCGCGGTCGCCCTGCAGATTCTGGCCGGGCATCCGCAGTACGTCTTCTACACAGGGATCGCGGCGGGATTTTACGTGGTACTCGGGCTGATCCCGGCGCGCCGGCGCTGGCAGGCGGCCGCAGGCCTGGCGCTGATGCCGGTGGTCGCGGTGGCGTTGAGCGCGGTGCAACTCCTCGAAGGCTTTCACGCCGCCGGCGAGTCCGTCCGCAGCCACGGGGTTACATTCGCGTTTGCGGCGCTGTTTTCCTTCCCGCCGGAGAACTTCCTGACGGCCGCTGTCCCTGGCTTCTTCGGGGAGGTTTGTGCGCGCACTTACTGGGGACGCTGCGCGTTCTGGGAGATGTCGTTGTTCATCGGAGCGACGGGAACGGTATTCGCGATCTATGGGGCCGTGCGGGGTGAGGCTGGCCAGCGTTTTCGGCTGCTGGCCGTGGCGGCGGTGCTTTTGCTCCTGGCGCTGGGTGTCCACACGCCGCTCTTCCACTGGCTTTATCAGCACGCCCCGGGCTTCAATAAATTTCGCGGGCAATCGAAATTTATTTATCCGGCCGTCCTGTGCCTGATCATGCTCGCGGCGAGCGGCTTCGATGCGCTGCTCGCCGCGCTTTGGCCCGAGACGGCGCTGATCGCCGGCACAGCGGGTGCGGGGCTGTTGTTGGCGGGCGGCGCGTTGTTCCTCTGGCCGGGCGGGTTCTTCCCGGCGGGAACGGTGCTGCTGACCCAGGCGATGAACGGCCTCTATGACTCGGGCGAGGTTTTGCTCCCGCACTATCAGGTCCAAAGCCTGCATTTTCAGGCTGTCGCAGCCCAAAACGCAGTCCTGGCGCTGCTTCTGGCCGCCGATACCCTGCTAATCCTTAGCTTCGTGCTGCTGGTCGCGCGACGGCGTCCGGCCGTTCTCGGCGCGGTCCTGCTCCTGGCCGGCGCTGAAATGTTGCTTTTCGCCGAGGGCACGCTGGAGACGTTTTCGCTGGCCGGGGCGCAAGAATCGCCGGCCTCCGATTACCTGGCGGATCATCCCCTGCCAGCCGGCACACGCATCTTGAATCAGGAAAACGCGAACCTCGCCATGTCCATCGGGGCCCGCGATCTCTGGGGGTACGATCCCGGGGTGGTACGGCGTTACGCCGAGTTCATGGCGGACAGCCAGGGCATCGATCCGGCCCGGCTGGACGAGGAACTCAACTTTACCTGCAACCCGGCGCTATACGGATCCTTGCTGCGTTGCCAGGACGTTTTCTCGCCGGAATCAACGCGGGCCGCGGACCCGATCCAAGTCTTCGCCTACCCTGCGGCGAGTGTGCCGCCGCGCGTGTGGCTGGTGAGCGAAGCGCGGGTGCTGCCAGGCCGCGATCCAATCCTTGGCGCGATGCGCGCGCCGGGTTTTGATCCGCGGCAGACTGTATGCCTGGAGACGCCACCCCTGCCAAGCCCGGTCTCTGGGCCGGGTGCAGCCGGGACGGCCACGCTGCTGGCGGAGACTTCGGATAGTTTGACGGTTGACGCCACGCTGGCGCGGCCCGCGATCCTGGTGATCCCCGATACGTTTTGCAGCGGGTGGCGTGTGCGTTCGCTGCTGCCGAGTGGTGCGCGCAACCCAGGGCAGGAGGACTATCAAATTCTCCCGGCTGATTATTGCTTGCGAGCCATTCCGCTGGCGGCGGGACACCATCGGCTGCTGGTCTACTACCGGCCGCCGGCGTTTGTCATCGGGGCGTGGATTTCAGCGCTGGCTCTCGTCCTCTACCTGGTGGCCGTGTCCAAGCAGATACGGGGGCAGACGGTCGAGGCGGAGTGAGTCGCCCCAGCCTTATTTCGCCGGCTCCTCAGGGACCGGGCCGATGGAAGTACGCAGGAGCGTCGCGACGCCGCGCTGCTCGTTTTTGACCTTTTCGCCTGCCCGCGAACGATGCGGCGTCCATGGCTTCGCGCCCGCCGCCGCCGGCGGCACCGCGTCACCGCCCGGAGTGCGTTTGGAGACAGTCACCTTCAACGACGTGCTTTTCGACTGCAAGACGGTGTCGAGTTCCGCCCAAAGTTCGTCACGCCGCCCGGGCGCCACCAGGCCCAAAAGCGAGAGCTTGTAGAGATAGAGCTGCACCTGTTCGGTGCTGATCTGCTCGATGCTGGCGAGCTTTTCCGCGCTGATGCCGCAACGCAGCAATTCCTTCGAGCTATGGAAAAACTCGGCCAGATTCTGCTCCTCGAAATCCACTCTGTGCTCCACGGGCTGCAAACGGAAAATGCGGTGCGGAGGCGACAAGAGCGCACGGTTGACACTGATCTCGTCGACCTGGCTGACGATAATCAGTGCCAGGCGGTCCACCCCCAGACGGACGCTGCCTAGCAGCGAACTGGCGTGCGCCGGCGTGAAGACGAAGCGCCCCATCGGCGCGGCGGTCACGGCCACCAGCTTGTCGACGACCTGGGTCTCGGAGCGAATGATGTGTTTGTCCACCATGAAGCCGCAAAGGTAACCAGGCGTGAAATGCAGGATCATCTCGCTGGTCTGCTGGGTTTGCAGCAGCGAAAGCTTGCCCGACCGATGCCGCATCATGTTGAGCAGCTCCGGCAGCGGCAAATCCGCGATCTCACCTGTGACGGCCACGGGTGTACCTGAGCAGCTTCGTTGCCAGGACCGGATTTCGGAGCGTTCTAAGCAGCGTCGCGGGCGCTGACCGCGACTTTCTCGGCCGCGGGCTCGAGTTCGGGCCGGCGCTCGAAGCGGAGCTTGCCGATGCGGCGGCCGTCGGTTTCCAGCACGGTCACCAGATAATCGCCCACCTGAGCTTGCTCCCCCTGCCGCGGGAGGTGGCCGAGAACATGCGTCACGTAGCCGCCGACGGTGCTGACTTCCGCATCGGAGAGTTCCAGGTCGGTCAAGTCATTGAGTTCATAGAGGCCGAGCACCCCTTCGACCTCAAATTCATCGGGATTCAGCCGTTTGAACTCGGATTGCTCGAGATCGAACTCATCGCGGATTTCGCCCACGATCTCCGCCAGAACGTTATCGAGGGTCACAATGCCCATCGTGCCGCCGAATTCATCCACTACCGCGCCCAGATGGGCGTGCTTGCTCAAGAACGTGGTCAGGAGACGTTCCAGCGGCATCATCTCCGGGACGAGGAGCAGATCGCGTTTGATGCTCAGCAGATCGGCTTGCGGTTGGCGCACGAGCCCGAGCAAATCCTTGATGTGGACGAGCCCGACAGGGTTATCCAGGTACTGCTTGCAGAGCGGGAAACGCGTGTGCCGCGAGGCGCTCGCCTTAGCCAGATTTTCCTCGAAGGACTCGTCGATGTCCAGGTAGACGACCTCGCCGCGCGGCGTCATGATGTCGCGGACGACGCGGCGGCGCAGGTCCAGCGTGTTAATCAGGAGCTCCTTGCCGACCGCCGTGACCTCGCTCGATTTTTCGCTGTCGCTCAAGATCACGCGCAGTTCTTCCTCGCTGTGCGCCAGCTCGTTGCCACCGACCGGATCGATGCGGAAAAAGCGCTTCAAGATGAAGTTCGAGGACCGGTGCAAGCACCAGATCGCCGGCTTGAACAACGCATAAAACCAGCGCAACGGCTGGACCAGCCGCAATGCCAGCGGCACGGGATGACTGATCGCGAGATATTTGGGCGCCAGCTCACCGAAAATGATGTGCAGAAACGTGATCGCGATAAACCCGATCGTCACCGAAAGCGTGGAAATGACGATGGGCGTGGAGATGCCCACCAGGCTGAAGAAGGGCGCCAGCATTTGCTGCAGAAAGGGTTCGCCCACCCACCCGAGCGCCAGGCTGGCCAGGGTCACACCCAATTGCGTGGCGGAAAGATACGCATCCAGGTGGTCGACCACCCGGCGAGCCGAGGCCGCGCGGGGGTCGCCGTCCTCAATCAGGGTATCCAACTGGCTGCCGCGAACTTTGACCAACGCGAACTCGCTGGCGACAAAGAAGCCATTCAAGAGGATCAGGCCGGCAATCGCGGCCAGCTTGAGCAGCAGAACGCCAGGCGGATCCCACTCGTGTGCAATTTCCGCGATCGCTATAAAGAACAACACATTCATACCCACCGGGCGGCCGGGCGGCAAATCTCACCAGTGCTGGTGGGCCATCCCTGCCAGCCGTGACTTACTGTGGATCGCCCGCGCCAGCACCGTCGCCTACTGTTTCTCGTAAACCCCCTTGTCGCGGCGCTTGAGCACCGTAAAACCGGCATTCTTCGCGTCGCTCACCGAGGGGGACCGGGAAACTTTCGGGGTGCTGCTGAGCGAGATGACCTTGCGCACCGGCTTGCGGCACACCGGGCAGTCAGTCAACGGCTCCCGGTCGGCCGGACGGCGCAACTCGAAACGGCCGCCGCAGATGTCACAAGCGCCGCCTTCGACCTCATATTCGTAGATCGGCATCGGAACCTGCGTGCGATCGCCGGCAAGGGCGAAACGTCTGTTTACCAACTGGACTTCGTCACTCCCGGAAGCATGGCATTCGAGGCCAGTTCACGGAAAGTGATGCGGGAAAGCTTGAAGCGGCGAATGAAGGCGCGCCGCCGCCCGGTGACGACGCAACGATTGGTCAGGCGGGTCGGACTGGCATCCCGGGGCAACTGGCAAAGGGCGGCGTAGTCCTTCTTGGCCTTGAGCTCGGCCCGGAGGGCGGCGTATTTAGCCACGGTGGCGCGCTTGCGTTTATCTCGTTCGATCCAGGAAGTCTTAGCCATTGGGAGTGCGTTGCGAAGGCTCGATGGTATACCAGCAGGCGCGGTTTGCAAATGCCGTTTTTACAGAAAACACCCGCTTAAACGGGGACGGCGCCGGACCGAGCGACACGCCTTTGACTTTCCCGCCCCTCTCCATTAGAAGCGGGGCGCTCCATGTTCAACCACTGCCAGCGCCTCCATTTCCTCGGTATCTGCGGGACAGCCATGGGGGCAGTGGCGGCGGCCTTGCGCGACCAAGGTTACGTCGTGACCGGGTCCGATGAAAACATCTACCCGCCGATGTCCACCTTCCTGGAGGAAAAGGGCATCGCGCTGTCCCAGGATTACCGGGCCGAGAACCTCCCGGGGGACGCGGACCTGATCGTGGTCGGCAACGCCATCCGCCGCGGCAACCCGGAAGTCGAGGAAGTGCTCAATCGTAAGCTGCCCTACACGTCCCTGCCCGAGATTCTGAAATACTTCTTCCTGCGTGGGAGGCAAAACCTGGTCGTGACCGGTACGCACGGCAAGACCACGACCACGGCCCTGCTGGCCTGGATCCTGGAATCGGCCGGCCTTTCGCCCGGTTACGTCATCGGCGGCTTGCCCAATAATCTGCCGCAAGGCGCCCAATTGCGTGCCGCGGAGCATTACGTCATCGAAGGCGACGAATACGACACGGCCTTTTTCGACAAGCGCAGCAAATTCATCCACTACCTGCCCGAGCTGCTCATTATCAATAACATCGAGTTCGATCACGCGGACATCTATAATGACCTCGACGAGATCAAGCTCAGCTTCCGGCGCCTGGTCAACATCGTGCCGTCGAACGGCGTCATCCTATATAACTCCGACGACCCGGCTTGCTGCGATGTGGTGGGAAAAGCCTTTGCCTACAAATTGGGGATCGGCCTGAGCGGGGACGCCCCTGACGGCGCCGGGACGATCACGGCGATCCGGTACGAGGGGAATTCGTCCTCCTTCCGGTTCCGGGACGAGTCGTTCACCATCCCGATGTCCGGCGAATTCAACGTCCGCAACGCTTGCATGGCCATCGCGGCCGCGTCCCTCAAGGGCGTTCCCTACCCTGCCATTCGGACCGCGCTCTCTGCCTTCAGCGGCGTGCGCCGGCGCCAGGAAGTGCGGGGGATCGTCAACGGGATCCAGGTAGTGGACGATTTCGGGCATCATCCGACGGCCATCCGGCAGACTCTGCGCGGGTTGCGGCAGCAGCATGGCACGGCGGGACGGATCTGGGCGGTTTTCGAGCCGCGTTCAAACTCGACCCGGCGCGCCGTGTTTCAGGATCAACTGGCCACGGCGTTCGCCGATGCGGACGGGGTGATCATGGCGCACATCGCGAAGATCGAGCAGATTCCGGAGGCCGAGCGCCTCAACCCGGAGCGGGTGGTGGCGGCGATCCGCGAGAGCGGCAAGGAGGCTTTCTACGAGGACGGCACGGCCGCAATCATCGCGCGGGCCAAGTCGTTGGCGCGGCCCGGTGATATGATCGTGGTTTTCAGCAACGGCGGCTTTGACGGCATTCACACCAAGCTGCTGGCGGCGCTGGCTGATCTGCCCGCCTGACGCCCGCCCGGCAGCAGCCACCCAGAGGATGACCAGATCGCCGGCATTCGCCTTCGAAGAAACGGCGCAAAGGGTTCATGACTATCGCCACCTCGTGGCGCGCTGGCGGCGGGTGGCGCGGGCAGCGAAGATGCGGTTGCGCGCCTTCGCCCAGGCGGGTGATTACCCGGTCTACTACTTGCAAACAGCGGGTGACGGCCGCCCGGCGCTCCTCATCTCCGCCGGCATTCACGGAGATGAACCCGCGGGTCCGGCGGCCCTGGTGCTCTGGGCGGAGAAACATCTGGCGAGAATCGCGGGGAGCAAGGCGGCGCGGCCGCTGCTCCTCTTTCCCTGCTTGAACCCATGGGGTCTGGTCAATAACCAACGGGGCGATGCCGAGGGCCGCGATCTGAACCGCCTTTTCGACCGGAACGACTGCGCGCCGATCCGCGAGTTGAAGAGCCTGCTGGGAAAGCAGCAGCTCGAGCTGGGCCTGAACTTGCACGAAGACTACGATGGCCGCGGCATCTACCTTTACGAGATTAACCGCCGCCCCCCGGACGTGGGACTGGAGTTGCTCCAGGCCGCTTCCGCCGCGCTGCCGATCGATAGCCGCCGGCAAATCGATGGCCGGCCTTTCCAGGGCGGCCGGGCGTTGCGGCGCGCGAATTTACAGCGGATCCCGCTGCATCCGGAGGCGATTTACCTCCATCTGCAGCACGGTGCCAAGGCGCTCACCTTCGAGACTCCCAGTGAGTTCAGCCTGGCAAAACGGGTGCAAGCACATGTTCTGCTAATTGAAGAATGCGTGCGGCGGCTGGAGAGTGAGACCTGAAGGCTACGCCATCCCCGACCAATGCCGCCGCCCGCCTCTGACCCCCCTGCCGCGGGGCGCTACAAAATAGGCCCTCCCATCGGCTACGGTTGTTCCGGGCCGGTTTACCGGGCCTGGGATAGGCGCTTGCAGCGCCACGTGGCGCTCAAACGCCTGGTCCCCGTCGATGCGCAAGCGCCCACGTCCTACGCCCAGACGGTGCGTGAAGCCACGCATCTCGCCGCCGCCCAGCATCCGAATATCGTGACCGTTTACGACCTGAGCGAAGACGCGGAGGGGCCGTTCATGACCATGGAACTGGTCGAGGGAGAAACCCTGGAGGCAGTCGTCCGGCGCGGCGCCTTTCCCCTGGAAGATTTCCAATCGTTGGCGCAGCAGACCCTGGAAGGCCTGACGGCGGCGCATGAAGCTGGCCTGCTGCACTGCGATCTCAAACCGGCCAATATCATGCTCAAAAGCGGCCCGACAAACTCGTTGCAGGTCAAGCTGCTCGACTTCGGCATCGCCAGTTTTGCCACCGAGCAGGATCCGCCCGCCGCACCCAAGCTCGGGCCGGATGGCAATGTCACCGTGCTGGGCACCGTCGAGTTCATGGCGCCCGAGCAATTCGAACACGCCACGATGACGCCCCAAGCCGATCTTTATTCCATCGGCTGCATTTTTTACTACGCGCTCGCGGCGGCCGATCCCTTCCTGGGCAGGACAATCAACCAGATCATGATGAGCCATCTGGAACATCAGGTGACGCCAATCGGTTTGGTCCGCCCGGACCTGCCTCCAGCGCTGTGCGACTGGCTCATGCGTTTGATCTGCCGGGATCCGGCCGGACGCCCAACCACCGCGGAACAGGCGCTGCAAGAGTTGAAGGCCGTCCTGCGCTCCTGACCATGGGCAGCGGCCCCGCGCGTCAACGGGTCACGGGCACGTCCGGGATCGGCGAGGCATGTGGGAAATAGACGTAAACGGTTGTGACGGCTTGCGGGAAGGCGGCGAACCGCGCGTCCAACGCCCGGTGCTCGCCGGGAGCCAGCGCGGGCGAAACGCTCGAACAGAGCGCATCCTGTTGCGTCGGTCGCATGACCTGGAATTGAGCGTGGCTGACCGGGTCGGCCAAATAAACCCCGGAAATCTGCGTCCCCCGGTTGCGATCGGTCAGGCCGCTAGTGAACTGGCCCTCGGCATCCAGGGGGCCGCTGCTGTCGTTGGTCAGAGTCAAACGCAACTTCATGGTGCCGTCCGGCTGGCGTTTGAGATCCAGCACTTCCACTGTGAACGGCACGACCGAATTGCCGTCCTGAATGACACCGATGCCTTTGTGCGAGCCGCTGGCCGGCACCGCCCCGAGCTGATCCGTGACCACGTTCGGGCTGATGTTCGTCGTACGTTCGTCCGTGTTGGCCGGGGCCGCCGGCTGCACGGGAGCCGCGGCGGCTGGATAGTGCCCGGGGTCGCCGATGGAAGCAGCGGCGGGGATCGGTTCGCCGGACTCCGGCAAGCCGATGGGGACCTTCTCGATCCGGCCGGCTTTCGGGAAGAAAATGCTCACGGCGGAGGAGGAATCCGGCGGCGAAGCCAGTTGGGTAAAGATGTTGCGGCGTTCGCCGGGCTGAAGGTCCGGATTAATTTGCGAACAGATCGTGGTGCCCTTGCTGCTGCGCAGTACCAGATACTTGGTCTGCCCGTTCGGATCGACCGCATAGACCCCGGAGATTTTCCCGATCTCGTCCGGTGTGGCTGCGTCCGCGAACTCGGAGGTCACTTGCATGGCGGCCACGCCGCGGTTGACGATTTCCAGGCGCACCAAAAGCGTATTGCCGACGGTCCGATGGGCGTCGAGCACCTCCACGCTGAAGGGCTGATCCGTCATGCCGTCGATTTTGTAATTCGGCTCGCCGGAAGTCGGCGCGGCCGGGATTTGCGCCTGGAGCGACGCGTGCCACGTCAAGAGCGCCAGAACGAGCGCGGTGAGTGCGGTCAGGGGGATGCCAGAAGTTCGTCGCATAGTGCTTGCAGTGGGAATCGGCGGCCAGAACATCAGTGCGCCTTTTCCGAGCAACTCCCGCGCCTTGGGGCGTCTGTTCAACGTAGGCCGGTCAGCACGCCCAGCACCACGGAGATCACCCCGAGAGCCGCCAGGCCCAAGTACAACGGCACCGTAAAGCGCAGCCAAGCCTCATAGCGCACCCCGGCCGCCCCAAGGATCGCCATGAGCGCGCCGTTGGTCGGCGTGAGCAGTTCGCAAATGCCGGCGCCATATTGGTAGGCCAGCACCACCACCTGGCGCGAGAGGCCGAGCAAATCCGCCAGGGGCACTAGGATCGGCAGCGTCAGTACCGCCTGGCCGACGACGCTCGGGACGGGAAAATGGAGCAGCGTTTGCACCCCCATCATTCCGACTGCCGATAAGACGACCGGCAGATGTGCCAGCGGTGCGAAAAGCGCGGAGACGATTGTGTCGACGACCTTCCCATCATCGAGCACCACGAAAATGGCGCGGGCGAAGCCGATCAGCAGGGCGGCGAAGGCCATCGATTGAAACCCTTCCACGAACGCCAGCGCGGTCCCGCTGACTCCCAGGCGCCCGATCAGGCCCGCCGCGACGCCCATGATGAAGAAGACTCCGGTCATTTCCTCGAAACCCCAGGCCCAACGCAGCACGCCCAAGATGAAAAATGTGAAAGCCGCTCCTACGAGCAGGAGAATCACGGTCGACCGGCCACTCATCGTAACGGGCGCGAGTTCCGCCTCGAGCGGCGCACTGACTGCCGGCGCGATCGCCTCCGCGGCCGCGGCGCGTTTTGCATGCCGTTGCGTTCCCCAGATCCACCAGAGCAGCGCCGGGACGAAAAACGCGATCCGGTACCCGGCGCCCGAGGACGTGGGCAGTTGCGCCAGCTTTTGCGCGATGACGGACTGGAAAGGATTCACCGGGCTGAAGGCGGAGCCGACCGACGCCGCGCCGATACTCATGGCCGCCGCGGTCAGCGGGTCGAACCCGAGCCGGCGGCAAAGCAGCAGCAGCACCGGCACCATGGCGATGATTTCCTCCTGGAGATTCTCGAAGGCGCCCCCCAGCGAGAACACCGTGCAGATGACCGGGATGACCAGCGCCCGCCGGTTTTGCAAACGCCTCGCCAGCCAATCGACCGCGCCGCGCAATGCGCCGGTTTTATCCACCACGGTGAAAGCACCGCCGACCAGAAAGACGAAGAAAACGATGTCCGCGGCGTTGATTAACCCCTTGGGAATATCGACCATGGCGCGGAACGGATCGACGGGTTGCGCCGGCACGCGATGATAGGTGCCGGCCACTACCACCGTGTGCCCGGTGGCTGCATCCTGCCGGCGCGCGTAACTGCCAGCCGGCACAATCCACGTGAGCGCGGCCGCGAGCAAAATGCCGCCTACCAGCAGCACCAGGGGATGGGGAAAAGCGAAACGGCGCACGGTTCTTCGCCGGAGAGTTATGGCGCTAGGCGGAGGTGCTTGGCGAGCAGGTTCCTGACCTCGGCATGCGGCAGCGCGGGGACGTGGTGGCCACCTTGCCCGGTCATCGGCTCGGCCGCGACGAGCGCATTGATGATTGCTTCCTCCGTCGCCTGCACCGTGGCCTCGAAAACCGGGCTGATGTCCTCGTTGGAAAGCCTCTTTACCGTGGCGACATCCGCCGTCCGGGCGGCCTCCCGGTTAGCGGTCGAAAAGGCCAGGAACAGGTCCCCGGAACCGTTGCCCGAAATGCTCCCGGTCCGCGCCAGGCCGAGACTGGCCCGGCGCGCCACCCGCTGGAGCTGATCCGAGAGCAGCGGGGCGTCCGTCGCGACGATGATAATAATGGACCCCGTATCCTGGCTCCAGATCGCCGGCTCCGTCAGCTCGCGTCCCACCGGTACGCCGGCGATGGTAAGCTGCTTGCGCAACCCGCAATTTGCCTGCACGAGAACGCCCACCGTGTACCCGCCGTCCTTGGTGGCCAGCCGGCGCGAAGCCGTGCCTGTGCCGCCCTTGAACTCGTAGCAAATCATGCCGGTGCCGCCGCCGACATTGCCTTCCGCCACCGGCCCGGCCGCGGCGGTATCGAGGGCGTGGAAAGCGTCTGCATCCTTGATGTGGAAACCGTTCACGTCGTTGAGGTAGCCGTCGTAGGTCTCGGCCACGACCGGCGTGCTCCACCAGTAACCGCTTGCATCGGCGGCGCCGTGGGCCACGCGCCACTTGATGACGGCGTCCCGCACGGTCCCGACGCTATGCGTATTGGTGATCATGACGGGCCCTTCCAGGAACCCGCCCTCGTCCACCCAGGCCATGCCGGTCATCTCGCCGTTGCCGTTCAAGGCAAATCCGCCGGCAAACACCGGGTGGTCCAGCGTGGCGGCGCCGAGCGGAAGGATCGCGGTCACGCCCGTGCGGACCGGCCCGGACCCGACGTGCAAAGGTCCATCACCTGAAATGAGCGTTGTGAAACCCACCTGCACGCCGGGGACGTCGGTGATCGCATTCAGGGGTGCGGGCACGCCGTCGAAGGGAATGCCGAGGTCGCGCGCGCGCGGCTTCGGTTTATCGTCCGCTGCACGCAAGGCGGCGCAGCACAGCATCGTGGCAAGTCCGGCCCAAGCCGCCCATTGCGCGGGCCGCCCCACCCGCCGAAAGCCTGATGCCAGCATGCGCACCGTTCTACTGGCCCAGGCGGATGCGGGTCTCGTACTTCAAACGGCGCGCCTCCCGTTCGGCGGCTGGCGCGGGCAACGCCTGGCTAGCCGAACCTGACGCGATCGGCAGCCGCGGCACGCCCGCCGCTGACCGGGGGGGTGTCAGCGGCAACACGATGTTGACGCATAAGCCCAGCGTTCCGGAATCCAGTTCGATTTTGCCGCCATGGTCGAGAATGACCCGCTGCGCCATCGGCAACCCGAGTCCGAGCCCCTGCGCCTTGCTCGTGCAGAAGGGCGAAAAAACGTGGTCCCGCATCTCTTCGGGTATGCCGGCGCCGTTGTCAGTAATCGCCAGCCGGAAGCCGACCACTTCCGAACCGGCCTTTTGGGCGACGAGCCGTACTTTGATCTGCGCCCGGACTTTCTTGTTCATGGCGGCTTCCAAACCGTTGACCAGCAGGTGCTGAAAGGTCTGGACGAGGGCGCGCGCGTCGCCACGGATTTCAGGCAAGCCGTCATCGGCCTGGATTGTGATTTTCGCGTCCAAAGCTTCCATCGCCGTCCGGGCATTGTCCGCCGCCTCTTCGAGGACCTTGACCAGATTCACCGCCTCCACCACAGCCGCCGCCGGGTGCGCGAAGCTGTCGATCTGGCTGACGATCCCGTCCAAGCGACCCAACTCACGTGTAACCATCTCCTTGAACTCCAGCCGGAAACTTTCGTCCGTGTAGCGCTGCGGCAAAAGTTGCGTGAACGTCTTGATCGCCACGAGCGGATTGCGAATCTCGTGGCTGATGCCGGCCGCCAGTTCCCGCCAGAAACTAGCGCGCTCGATTTGTTCCTCCTGCGCTTCGACCGCCAACTGTTCGGTGATGTCATCCACCAGCGCCACGGCGCCCAAGCACTTGCCTCCGGCGAGCAACTGCCGGGTTCGCACCGTCAGCGTCCGGCCCCCGACCGCCGCGCTTTCCCAGACGACCGGCTGCCGGGTGGGTTCCCCAGCCAGGGCATCGCGCACCAACGCCGCCATCCGGCTGCCGAGATCTTCAATCGGTACCTTGGGCAACGGCCGGCTGGCGCTGACGGCGGAAAGATTGCGCTTCACGGCCGGGAAAAGCTTCTCGGCCGGCGCGCTGCACCAGGTGACATTCCCTTCAGGGTCGACGGTGACAACCGCCGTGGGCATCATTTGCAGGAGATTCTCGCCCAGATTGCGCTGCGAGAGGACTTCCTGGTGTTTGATCGTGTTCTCCAGCGCCTGCACGACATGCTCGCTCAAGAAACTCAACTCGGGGTGATCCTGATGATCGAAAGGCAGGCCGTCCGAGGGTCCCGTAAAGATCCAACCCAAGACGCGGCCGCGCAGATTGAGTGGGATGAAAGTTTCCGCGCCCAGCAGATCGAGCGAACGCCGCAGCAAGGCCCGTTCGCTGGGATCGGCGATATGATCCAGGGAGGCCCGCGTGATCAAGCGGGGGGAACGCTGCAGCCAGCGCACCAACGGATCGCGATCGCTGAACTCCAGCCCGACCGTATCTTCCAGGCAGCAACGCGAGGCTTGCAACCGGTAATTTTGCTCTCCGTCGAAGCGATAAAAGAGCCCGACCCGCGAGACCATCGCCGAGCTGGCCACGCCATCGACCACCTTTTCGAAAAGCTCTTCCAAGGGGTCCAGTTGCCGCGTCGCCTTGACCAGATATTGCAAGCTGAGGGAGCCCCGCGCGGAGGCGCCGCGACCGTTGCCGCCGTTTTGGTGCTGCTGGATCGTACGCAACCGCGCCAATTCATCGCGCAGCATCTGCGTCTCCTGCATCCAGCCAACGCGTTCCACGGCGCGATCAATGACGTCTTGCAGGCTGGCATGATCCGCCTCCAGCGATTCGACCCGGTAAAGCCCGGCGTCCTGCGCGGCGCGAAACGGATCGCTGCCGGCCGCGCCCAATGCAATGCCGACCGCCTGCGGATGAATGCGGCTGAGCCGGGCAATCAACTCGGGGGCGCCAGGCGCGCGCAGATCGATGAACAGCAGCAACGGCTCATTGCCACCCAATAACTCCTCCAGCCGTTGTTCGTCCGGCGCATGACAGACGTAGGCGCGTTCAGCTAGGAGGCTCGCCAGCCGCCGGCGCAGCTCAACGTCCTGGGAATGGAGAATGCAGAGCGGGCGGGTGGGCGCGAGCGCTTGGTTCATCGTGGCTGCAAGGACAATAATTCCGCTGGCTGAAGCGTGGCGAACTCGCCGGAGGCCAATGTGCCTCCACGCCGATTGCCGGAGATATACTCTGGATCGCGTGAACTTGGCGAGTTGAGCGGCAGATAAATAGAAAAACACGTTCCCTTCCCCAATTCGCTGCTCACTTCCAGCCGGCCACGGTGTTCCGAGATGATGTTATAGCTGACGGACAAGCCCAAGCCAGTTCCTTCGCTTTTCGTCGTGAAGAATGGATCGAAAATGTGTGGCAAGGTTTCCTTGGGAATGCCGCTGCCGCTGTCCCGCACATCCAGGCGAATGAGGGGCTCGGGATTGGATGCTCCATTTTGGATTTCGGTGGATAGCTCGATGGAGCCGCCGGCTTCGCTGGCTTGCAAGGCATTGAGCAGCAGATTGAGCAGCACCTGCTGCAGCCGGTCCTTGTCGGCCGCGATCCGGGCATCGGGCGCGTGCAACTGCCGGCGGACGCTGACGTGGAGCCGCGCCGCCTGCGGACCCACCAGCCGCATGGCGCCGTCCACGATCTCATTGACGTCCACCTGTTCTATCATCAACGGCGCGGGCCGCGCGAAAGCCAGCAGTTCATTGACGATCCGCTCGATACGCGCAATTTCGCTCCCGACCAGGGTGCTGAAGTCATGGCGGAATTCGGCGTCGTTGTAGCGTTTGGGCAGGAGCTGCGTGAACGTCTTGAGTGCCGTCAGCGGGTTCTTGATTTCGTGCGCCATGCCGGACGCCAGGGTACCAATGCTCGCCAGCCGGTCCGCCTGGCGCACCTGGTTCTGCAGCCGCTCGATGGCGGTGTGATCGTTGATCACGAGCACGGCTCCCAGCAGATCGTCGCGTTCGCTCGCGAACGGCAGGCAACTGACCAGCAAATCCGCCCGATCCCGGGCGTCGGGACGCAAGATGATCTTCTCGTCCCGCGCGATGGTATCGCCGACCAGGGTCGGCGGGATGAGCCGCCCGATGTCGGGCGGCAGTTCGATGTCACTGGGCGAAGAGCTTTCATCCAGTTGCAAGAGCAGCCGGGCCTCCGGATTGACCAGGGTCAACTGACCGCGCGGATCGGTCGCGATGACGCCGCAAGGCAGGTGTTCGACCAGGAACTGGTTGTAGGCCTGGCTTTGGCGCGCCTCGGTGTAGAGTTGGGAGTTCGCAATGGCAATGCCGAGTTGCTCCGCGACCAGACGCAGAGTGGCCCGGCCGGCCCGGCCGTAAATACGGCCCGAGACACGAGGCGCCAGGACCAATAATCCGGTTTGTTCCTCGTGATAGCGGATCGGCAGGATCAATTCAGCCTCGAGTGCTTCCAGCCTGACCAGCAAGGCGTCGCGTTCCGCACTGGGCGCTTGCCGATGCAGTTCCTCTACCGCCAAACCCTGCGGACTCGATTTAAGAGCCTCGAAAACGATATCATCTCGCCGGATCCGCATCCGATCCGTGCCTTCATCGCTGAACTGTTCGCTGAAGAAGACGGGGCCGCTCAGCAGCACCCTGGCGCTCGGACTGCCGACCGCGCGGCAAAGAACCTCGCTGAATCGCGTCAGCAGTTCGGAAAGTGTGACTACCGATTGAACGATATGAGCCACCTGCCCGATGGTTATCTCGAAGTCCACGTCTGCCGCCGGGAGGATCTTTTTAGTGACCCTTTGCAGCGGGGTACCCGCGGCCGTAACCGAGAGAGCAGCCGTCACCGCTGCCGCCAAGCCCTGCCAATATTCGGAGTCGATGCCCAAGGAATGGAAGATCCCGCCCAACGAGATCCAAGCGACATAGAAAATCGTGGCCGCATAAGTGCCCAGGAGCAAGTAGGACAGTCCCAGCCTTAGCACCGAGCGCACGTTCAGAATGCCGCGCGACGTAATGCCATAAGCGATGATGACGGTAAAGACGATCACCCGCAATGGGGCGTAGCGATTGACGTGGCTGTTGTGCGTGATCTTGATGGCCACCACCGTCAGAAAGAGGCTGGCGACTACCACCAGGAAGCTCAGCAGCAGGAACTGCAGTTCCGCCCGGTTCACCCCGGCGATCCGTGGGGTGTATTGATCGCGAATCAGGAAAATAAAGAGGCCGATGAACGCCACCAGCAAGTACCCGTTGAAGACCTCCGGGGGATACCCATGAAAGCCATAGATGGGTTCCGGATAACGGACACCCTCCAGGCTGATCTTGAAGCGCACGTCCGTGACGAACCAGGGCGTCAGACACACCAGACCGATAAAGATCCCGGTCAGCAGCAAGTGCCAATCTCGCGCCAGGTGCTGCCGCCACGTTTCCCGATGATAGATGATCGAAATACGCAGCAGGTTGAACGCTGCCGGCGCCAGCGCGCCAGCCGTCCAGCAGAAACGGATCGGCCAGATGGCTCCCTCCGGCAGTAAGGCCCGGTTTGCCACCACGATGCACCCTGACCAGGCGCTCATAACGAGCGTCAGAACAAGAAAGCTGCGGTTGATCGGGCGGCGCGGATTAACCGCTAAAACCATCAAACCCAGCAGGAGGTTGCAGACTACCGCGGCAATGGCAAGAGCCTGCATACTTAAAGCGGTACGGCTAGCCACCCGGCGTCAGGCGGCTCAAAACCACGCTGGTGTTGCCACCACCGAGGCCATGCGCGTTCACCAGGATGTTGCGCAGGCGGGCCCGCCGCGGGCTGCCCTTGATGTAGTCCAGATCACAGTCGACATCGGCATGCTCGTAGTTGGCCGTGGGAGGTAATAAATCGTGCCGAAAACTCAGCGAGCTCGCAATCAACTGCAGCGCTCCGGCCGCCGCCAGCGGATTGCCGGTTACGGCCTTGATCGATCCCACGGCGATCTCGTAGGCCCTGGCGCCAAAGGTCTCCTTGATGGCGGCGGTTTCGTACCGGTCAACCTGGGGATCTCCACATCCCCAAGCCGAGATGTAGTCGATCTCCATGTCATTGCGGGCGGCGTTATCAAGAGCAGCTCGCATCGTTACTGCAAGTCCCGTGCCGGGCATGCTGCCCCGGGCGTCCCGGCAGGTGTGACTAGCCAAAATCTCCGCATACGGTTGCACTCCGCGCGCCCGGGCGCTCTCCAGATCCTCCAGAATCACGATTCCCGCGCCTTCCGCCAACAGCCCATTGTCCCGCTCCCGGTCAAAGGGCCGGCTGGCGCGCTCCGGCTCCTCGTTGCGCAGCGACATCTGGCCCGCCTGCGAAAAAATGGCGGCCGACATGCGTGCGAACGGAGCATCCGTGCCCCCGCAAACCACAAAATCGCACTCGCCCGCCCGAATCATCCTGGCGCCGATGGCAGCCGCATCGATTCCGCCCATGCACGACGTGGAGATGCAGAGCGAAGCCGCATTTTCCAACTCCATGAGCTCGACCAGGGCGGTGGCTTGTCCCTGCATATTCATGCGTGGAGCGGCCGAAGCGCTGGCAAATTGCGCGCCGCTGCGTTCGACCTTGAGGGAAGCTTCCTCGGCATCCAGCAAGCTCGAGGCGACCGAACCGAGAATCACGGCCCCTTGCCTCGCCCGCAGAAGCTGGTTTGTCAGCTTGGCGTCCGCTAAAGCCTCAACCGCGGCCACGGTGGCAAACTGAGCCTGGCGGGATAGACGTTTCGGACGCAAACGGGGCTCAATTAACTTGAGCGGATGGAAGTCTTTCACCTCGCCGCCGATGCGGGACTCCATGCCGGCGGGATCGAAATGGGTAATCAGACCGATGCCACTTCTACCTGCCAGCAAACTATCCCAAAGTGCGGAAACACCGATCCCGGCGGCGGAAACGGCTCCCAGGCCCGTTATCACGACGCGCCGGGGCTCAAATGCTACCGGGTACCGATGCGTCCATTGGGAGTATTTCATAGACAATCTTGAACCAGGTAAAGACGCACGCGCTAACGACTTGCTGTTGCCAAATCGGCTCCCGCCAGCGGAATGGCGGGGTTCATCATTCTAAAATACGGATTGTCCCGGGAGAGACTATCTGGTAGAGCAGTACGGTGACAATGTCCTTCTGCCAGCCTGCGTAAAATATTCCCATGACTGCCGTACTCGATCCCGTGGCCGCCAGCCCAGCGACAGTAGTGAAGCCGAAGGTGCTGATTATCGATGACGATTTCGGACCACGCGAGAGTTTACGGATCCTCTTGAAGTACGACTACGAGGTGTCGGTTGCGAGTTCCGTAGCGGAAGGCCTCGAGCATGTGAAACAGCATGCCTTCGACACTATTATCATGGATAACCGCATGCCCGGGCGCAGCGGGTTGGAGGGCATTGCCGATATCCGCGCGATCGACGAAAGCGTTTCTATTATCATGCTGACAGGTTACGGAACCTTGGAAACGGCCTGTGAAGCTTTCCGCAACCGGGCGACGGATTTCATGACCAAGCCGCCGGACACCGACGCCATGCTGGCGGCGGTGGCCAAGAATGTCGCTTTGTCAGCGTCCAAGCGAACTCGGGCCGTTGTTTCGCGTGAGTTGGCGGAACTCAACATGAGCCTAACCGCGGAATTGGCGGAGACCCGGCCGTTGGTCCGCTTAGGCCAGCGTTCGGACGAGATCATCCATGATCTGGGCAACCCGCTGACGATACTGACGTGTTGCATCGATCTGTTGCAGGCAAAAGTGGAGGTCATGCGCCTGGAAGACGGCTCGCAGTGGATCGAGGCGCAAGGCTATATCCAGATGATCAAAAAGAGCGTGCAGCATTGCTGCAGCTTATCCGACGCGTGGCGGCAATTGCGCGATGACATCTCGCAAACGCACGAGACCATGGCCGCCAAGGCCTTCTTAATCGACACGGTGGAGGCACTGCAACCGATGGCTGCCATGGCTGGAGTGACATTGAATATCGATTGCAACGAAGTCTCGGCGGAAGCGCAAATCGAGATCGACGTCACGCAAATGCGGCGGGTCGTGCAGAACCTGGTGGTTAACGCCGTGCAAGCCACCGAACCGCAGAAAGGCAGCGTCTTCTTGCAAGGCAGGACGGCCGACGGGGAAATGATTATTACCGTGACCGATAATGGCCCCGGGATCCCTCCGGAACGTCTGGCCATCATCTTCGAGCCCTATTTCTCGACCAAGGAGAATGGCACCGGACTAGGCCTGGCCATTTCCCGGCGCATAGTGGAGGAGCACTCCGGCGCGCTTTCGGCCGAGAGCGAATTCGGCCGGGGAGCCGTGTTCTCCATCCGGCTGCCGTGCCGTCGGAGCTAGACCGGTTTGGCGGTGCGGCGGTCGACGACCGTCAATGTCTTGACCGTGCGAGGGCTGACGATCAACTCTTGCGGCGTGATCCAGACAACGCGTGGCGGCAAGACCTTGCCGGCAGCTACAGCGGCGGCCAACATCGGGTTGCCTGTGGTCAGGGCGTCCAACACGCTTTGCGTGTGCCTTGAGAGTTCCACCTGATCTCCGTTTCCCGCCAGCCTGAGCGTCAGGAGATCGGCTCCTTCGTCGTTCGTGATAAGCAACTGGAAACTGGTTATCCCGCACTTCTCCCGCCACGGCTCAAACAGAGTCCGCACATCGCCAACGCGAATCAGGACAGCTCCGCCCAGCTTGATGTCTTCCAGGCTGCGCCCCAGTAGCCCAAATTTGCGGCAAGGCGTCTCAGCCGATTCCAGCCAGGCCGCGCGATCACCGGACGGATAACGGATGATGGGCATCAGCCGGCGGACCAGGCTGGTGAAGACGATGCGGCCGGGCTTACCAGCTTCCACAATGGGCTCGCCGGTCTCCTCATCGAGGATTTCCAGGATGGTGGCTCCATCGAAGACACGGTGTTCGGCCGGTGCGCACTCCGCGTCCGCGAATGCCATGGCGCCAGCATCGACACTTGCGTAGCCGGCAGAATGGATCTCCACCCCGGGGAATAGCTTGCGCAGGTAAGCGCACTGAGCTTCCGAGAAGTTCTCGCCGGCATAGATAATAGACCGGAGGCGGACTTCGCCGACACCTTCGTGTTCCAGACATTCCAGGAGCTTGAGCAGGTGAGTCGGAATGCCTGCCAGCACGTTAACGCCCAGTTCCCGGATGAGCCGCACCGCGTCCGGCATCGGCGTGTGGCTGCCGATGGGCGCTTGTAAGATGGTAGCCGACGAGGCGCGCAGGGAGTCCGAGGCGAAGAGATAGGAGGCATGCAGGCCGCCGGAAACGAACAGGTTGGCTACGCGATCGCCGTCCTGGAGCCCGGCATCGAACGATTTGACGGAAATCTCGACCGTCGATTGGCATTCATCTTCGTACAGGTAGGAGAACTTGGGTGCACCGGTACTGCCGCCGCTGTTTAGCACGATGCCGCCGGTGAGAGGCGCGGTAAGGATCTCCTGCCGATCGCGCTGATGCGCGCCCCAGAAGGCAACCGGATCAATCACCGGCAGATCACCCAACGCAGGGTTATCCGCCAGGTTCGCGTACAAGTCACGATAAAAGGGCGCCCCAGCCCGGGCCAGCGCCACGATGTCGCCTAATGAGTAGACTTTCACAATTTGTAACTATCTTTCGACCTTGAAATTGACGTGGCTGGCTTCCCGTTCGCCGCAGCGAGCGGACCATAGAACCTCAGCCGTTTGTCTGCTGCAGCTTCTTTTGCAAATTGACGTGGAAGTTGCCCAAAGGAAATTCGTCATCGTGCACCAGGCCGATCCATTTCTTTGGATCGGTTTCGTCGGTGATCTCGCGCGTGTCGCGCTTCCAGCGCGAAGCCACGTTCGGCTTGACGTAGGCCGCGATCAGATCGTGCGCGTCCAGCCAGAAACTGACCTTCGAGCAATCCGCGCCGCGCCGGTAGAGACCCTGGATTTCTTCGCGCAACCCGTTCACGCTCATCGGCAGGAGTTCCCAGTTCACCGCCAGCCTATTATCGCACCAAATCAGCGCGTCATGCTGATGCAGGTAGGAGAATAGGAGCTGGCCGCCGAGCCCGTCATAGTTCTTGATCCGGGTACCAACGACCGGAAAGCGAAAGATGCGGTCGAAGAGGATGGCGTAACTGACGTAGTGCGCGAACGGAAACTCGTCCTTGGCCAGGCGGCCGGCCTCATAGAACGTGCGCAAATCCACCCGCAGTTCCTCCAGCGAGTACATCCAGAACGGCGCCCGTTGCCGGATCATGAACGGATCGAAGGGCAACTCGCCGAGGCTATGCGAGCGGTCGTGGATGAGGTCCCACAAAGCCGTCGTATCGCGCAGGATGGGACGGCTGGCCAGGAAGCATTCCAACTGCGGATGCAGCGCCAGTCCCACGATAGCCGCCGCGCGTTGCGTGTAGGATTGGAGCCGGGCCGCTTCGCGGTCGCAAAAGATCACGCCAAAGTGGTTCGCGCTCTTGCCGCCGGCCACGGAGACGGTTTCCGGGAACAACACGGCGCATTCGCTCTCGTAGCCATGGGTAAAGTCGACTAGGTGCCCCGGCACGAACTTGTCGTTGCGGTAAAGCGTCGCTTCCAACCGGTCCAGCCAGGCCGGCCAGGGCACGCGCATGATCATGGCCTCAAACCGGGTGTGCAGCGAGTTGTTGGGCGTATAGAGCGGGAACAGCACGAGGCTTTCCAGGCCGTCCAGGCGGCTTCGCTCCGGCGTAAACGCCGCGAGCGAGGCCGAGAAATTCGGCTTCGGGCACCCGGCGTCCAGCCAGGCGCGCAGGTCGAGTTCCACCTGGTCGAAATAGGCGTGCTGATGGTCGAAAGCCGGACGCAATTCTTCGAGATCCGCTAGAATTCCAGCGACGAGATCCGCCGCTTGCCCTCGTGCCGGGTCCTCGGCAATCGAGCCGTCCGGGGATTGGAGATCACGCAAGGCATTGACTTGCTCTTTTAGATCGAGCCAGGCGGCGGACTGCGCCGGTTCCGACGTGATCACGCGGATACCGGAACGGGCGAAAGCCGGAACGGCGAGCCAGTAGCAAACGTTCAACCAGAGGGCGCAGTGATCGAGCTCGCCCAAAAATTCGTCCCCGAAAAGGAGCGAATCCGTGATGACCATGACGCGCCCTGCACCGCAGCGCGCCACGCCGATCAAGCCGGCGCCCGGCGGGCTGGCTTGCGGCGAAGCATGCCAGGCAATGTGCGCCTCCGCCCCCACGGCCGGGACGATCCGGCAGGCGCCGCTCTGATAGAAACACGCCCGATCCACGCGGTGTCCGAGCGCCGGAAAATTGGCCGCCGCGTGGCCCACCACCCAGGCAGGATTTGTATGCAAACAGCGCGCACGATCGAGCACCGTGGTGTTGAGGATCTCGAGCCCAAAGGGCGCCAAAAGGTCGTTGAGGTTGTCCCCGTATTTGGCGTGCTCGTACTCGGTCACGACCAGGAGCGAGCCGCCGCCCCGGACAAAAGTCTGGATGGCGGCAAGCTCTTCTTCGCTAAAGCGCGGGGAACTATCGGGCGCGGTTTTTTCCCAGCGGTCATCGCAAGGATGCAGCACAGCCAGCAGGTCCGCTTGTGCCAACGCCGCGGCATCCAGCGGACCCGCCGTGTGACGCGCCAGCGTAAAGTCCCGTTGCGCCAGGATGGCCGCGGCGGCGGCGTAGGACGAATTCTCGGGATAGTCCGGATTGATCCGCGCCGCCTGTGCTTTGTCAATCGTCCAGCTTTCGCTGTGCGTCTCGTCGAAGAGAACGCGGACCACTTTGCGTTGAGTCAGCGCCGGCGTCATGACACCACCCCCTGCCCCTGCCCGAGCGCCTGCCGCAAATCGCCGATAAACGCGTCGACATCTTCCCGCGTGGAGTCCCACGAACACATCAAGCGGGCTGCCCCGCCGGGGCCGACATCGTTGTAAAAGCGCCAACCCCGGGCCGCCACTTCCGCCGCGGCCGCAGCCGGCAGGTGCACGAAAACCGCGTTCGCGTCGCGCGGATACGCGATGCGGACCTCCGGCAGCCGGTCCAGTTCGTGGGCCAAGTAGGCGGCCGTGTCATTGGCGTGGCCCGCATGCCGCAACCAGGCGCCATCGGCCAACAAACCGACCCATTGCGCCGAAAGAAAACGCATCTTGGACGCCAACTGACCGCTTTGCTTGCAGCGTCGCCGGAAATTCTCCGCCAGCGTCCGGTCGAAAAACACCACCGCCTCACCCGCCGCCGCGCCGTTCTTGGTCCCGCCCAGACAGAGCACATCGACGCCGGCGCGCCAGGTCAGATCGGCCGGGCTTTCGCCCAGCCCGCTGACGGCATTGGCAAACCGGGCGCCATCCACATGGACACTGAGCTTTAGCTCGCGAGCCAACGCCGTCAGCGCGCGCACCTCGGCGGCAGTGTAAACGGTGCCGAGCTCGGTCGCTTGGGTCAGGCTCAAGGCCCGGGGCTGCGGCGCGTGGAAATCATGGCGCTGCTTGAACGCTTCCGCCACGACGGCGGGCGTCAGCTTGCCATCGGGTGTGTCGGCCGGCAGCAGCGTGACCCCATGCATGAAAAAGCCGGGAGCGCCGCATTCGTCCGTCTCGATATGGGCGTGCCGATGGCAAATGACGCCGTGGAAAGATTCGCAAGCGCTCCACAGGGCCAGACAGTTGGCCGCGGTGCCGTTGAAGACAAAAAAGACGTCACACTCGGTCTCGAAAACGTCTTGGAAGACCTGCTCCGCCCGCCGGGTCCACGGGTCGTCGCCGTAGCCTGGCACATGGCGTTGATTGGCTTCCGCGAGGGCAGCAAAGACTTCGGGACAAATGCCCGCGTTGTTGTCGCTCGCAAAGTGACGGGGGTATGCTTGCGAGTGCATGCCGGAGTATGGCCCCGCGCCGTGAAGGGGGCAACTGTTCTCGCGCGCAGCGCCCGTTGATGAGGTGGGGACGACGATCAAAACGCCATGACCAGTTGAGCCGCCTTTCGATCGTGATCTTCCTCCGGCTCTGCCATGCTCTCCGCGGGCGCAAACCGCACTCCGACACCCAGTAACCGCACGGAACGTTGCGCCGGCTCGCGGCGTTCCCAGCCTTCGGCCAGCAGCGCCCGAAATTGCGCGAGGTCCGGCCGCTCCCCTCCCCGCTCGACGGTCGTGCGGCTGAAATCGGCGAAGCGCAACTTGACGAAGATCTTCGTGATCACCCGGGCCTCCGCTTTGGCGGCGAGTTCTTCGCACAGCTCGGAAAACAGGTCTTCCAGGCGCGCTTGGCAGTCACTAATCTTGGTCAGGTTGGTGGCAAAGGTGCGCTCATTGGACAGGCTTTTTCGTTCGCGGTTCACTTCGACTGGCCGGTCGTCGAGTCCACGGCAACGGGCATGGATTTCCAGCCCGAATTTGCCGAAGCGCTGCGCCAGCTCCGGTGCGGAATACCCCTGGAGTTGGCCGCAAGTCTCCACGCCCATTTCCGCCAGGCGTTGGGCCATGACGCCGCCGACACCTGGGATCTTCCGCACCGGGAGTGCCTGCATGAAGGCGTCGACCGCCTCCGGGCGCACGGTGTGTTGCCCGTTGGGCTTGCGGAAATCACTGGCGATCTTGGCCAGCATCTTGTTCGGCGCGATGCCGGCCGAAGCGGTCAGGGCCGTCATTTGGAAAATGCGGGCGCGCATCTCGCGCGCGACCTCGGTGGCCGGGCGTTCGAGGTGGCTGACGTCGAGGTAGGCCTCGTCCAGCGAGAGTGGTTCGACGAGGGCACTGTACTCGTGAAAGATCCCGCGAATGCGCGCACTTTCCGCCCGGTAGAGATCGAAGCGAGTCGGCACGACGATCAAGTGCGGGCACTTGGCGAGGGCCTGGAAGGTGGGCATGGCCGAGTGGAGGCCGTATTTGCGTGCTTCATAGTTGCAGGTAGTCAGCACGCCACGACCGCTCCGGGCGCCGCCCACACCGAGAGGGTGCCCGCGCAATTCCGGCCGCTCGCGCTCCTCGACCGCGGCGTAGAAGCAATCCATGTCCACGTGGATAATCTTGCGCATGGCAGAAAGCCGGTCCCGCCATTTAAGACGATCCCGCCGCGAACGCAAAACAACGGCTCCGCGCGGGCCGCGGGCAAGGCCCTAGGAAAAACCCAGAACCGGGTGCGGCTGGTAAGGCTCTTCGAGCCGCGCGACCTCTTCCCGCGCCAACTTCAACTCGAGGGCTTTCACGGCGTCCTCCAGATGGTGCGGCTTGGTCGCGCCGATGATGGGCGCAGTGATACCGGGCTTGGCCAGCATCCAGGCCAGGGCGACTTGCGCGGGCGGAACGCCGTGAGTTGAGGCCACTTCGCGCACACGATCTACCACCTCGAAATCGCGGTCTTGATAGTAGAGCGAATGCGCGAACTCGTCCGATTTCGCCCGGGTGGTTTCGCCACGATCCTGGCGGCTGCGATTGCCCGCCAGAAATCCCCGCGCCAACGGACTCCACGGGATGACTCCGATCCCCTCGCTGCGGCAAAGCGGCAGCATTTCACGCTCCTCCTCGCGGTAAACGAGATTGTAGTGGTTCTGCATGGACACGAATCGCGGCAGCCCGTGGCGATCCGCCAGGTAAAGAAAACGCGCGAACTCCCAGGCCGCCATGCTCGAGGCGCCCAGGTACAACACCTTGCCCTCATCAACCAGCGCGCCAAGCGCGGCCAGCGTCTCTTCCATCGGTGTGGCGCGGTCGTAGCGATGGATTTGATACAGGTCGATGTAATCGACCCCGAGCCGCCGAAGGCTCGCTTCCACGGCGTGTTTGACGTGCTTGCGACCTGTTCCCCGCTCGTTGAGCGAGTCACCCATGGGATTGAACAGCTTTGTCGCGATGACGACCTGCTCGCGGCGGACGCTCAGTTCCTTGAGGGCGCGGCCCAGGGTCTCCTCGCTGGCGCCGTTCGAATACATGTCGGCCGTGTCGAAGAAATTGATGCCGGCCTCGATCGCCTGCCGGTAAAACGGCCGCGCGGCGGCATCGTCCAGCACCCAATCGCGCCAGTTACGGTCGCCATAACTCATGCAGCCCAAGCAAAGTCGCGAGACGTGCAAGCCGGCTTTTCCGAGAGAAGTGAATTCCATGAAGGGATAGAACCTGATGGTTGTCCTGCGCGCAACTTGCCTGGCTATTTTAACTTAGGCAGCGGTTGCGCGGCGACCGACAGCGGGAGAGAAACGAATTTCAACCCGCTTGTGCAGGGCAGCGGCAATTCGCGTCAGCATGGCTAAGGAGTGTCCCTCGTAATCGGCATCTTCCAGGCGAACAACAACGGTTCGGCTCGTGCCGATCAGTCTGGCGAGTTGAGCCTGGGTCAGTCCGGCTGCTTGCCGTAAATCGTAGATTTTCTGTGCAATATCCAGATCGGCACGAATCTGTGCATGTTCGGCGATCAGTTGGGGATCGTCTCCGATTAAGTCACGACGCAGTATTTCCACAGCGTCAATCGTCGGTTCACGTTTGAGCTTCTTTGGCATGTCACTCCTCAAAAGTGTGCCTGCGCGGCTCTGCTAGGTAACGGGCACGCCGCTGCATAGCCAGCGCGATCTCACGAGCAGGGACCCTGCGCTCTTTGGTCAGACCATGCGAGACCACGGCTGCCACGTCTCTATGGAAAAAATAAAGCATCCGGTAATGAATCCCTTGAAAACCAACTCGAAGCTCATAAATCCCATCCCGCAATAGGTCTGCTTGAGGTCGCCTTAATTCATGACCGAACTCTTTTAGCAGTTCCAGTGAACCGAGGCATTTACGCGCAGCTTTCGGTGGAATTCGTTTAAGCCAGTCCCGGAGGGGCACCGTCCCGTCTTCCTCCAAGTAAAGAACAACTATCGTCTTGGGCACAAATCAAAGCAATGTTTTTGTCGCATCTTTGCGACATCACCGCAATTCTTAAGCCTCCGCCATCGCTCCCGGTGCGAGAGCACGCAAACGAGCCACTGATTCGCTCACCACCCGGATGCCGCGCTCGATTTCAGCCATGGTATTGAAGCGGCTGAAAGAAAACCGCAGGCTCGCGCGGGCCCGTTCGGTCGAAAACCCCATCGCCGTCAGCACGTGGGAAGGATGCAAAGAGCCGGCCGTGCAGGCGCTGCCCGCACTCGCGCAAACGCCAGCCTTATCCAGGAGCACGAGCAGCGCTTCGCTCTCGACGCCCGGCAAATGCAGGTTGGACGTGTTTGGCAGGCGGTGTTCCGTCTCGCCGTTGACCGCGGCGCCGGGGATTTCCGCCAGCAGCGCATTTTCAAACCGGTCACGCAACGCTTTGACGGTGGTCGACTCCGCATGCAAGGCTGCTCCCGCCAACTCGGCGGCCTTCCCCAGCGCCACGATGCCAGCCACGTTTTCCGTCCCGCCGCGGCGGCCGTTTTCCTGGCTGCCGCCGATCAGGAAGGGCGTGAAGCGGCAGCGGCGGTCGATGTACAGGGCGCCCACCCCTTTCGGGGCATGCAGCTTGTGCCCGGCGAGCGAAAGAAAATGGATGGGCGAGTTCTTGACGTCCACCGGTACCTTGCCGATGGCCTGCACCGCGTCCGTGTGAAAAAATGCGCCTTTGGCTTTCGCCAGCGCGGCGATTTCCTCCACCGGATAAAGCACGCCGGTTTCATTATTGGCCCACATGACCGACACGATGGCCGTATCCGGCCGGATCGCCGCCTCCACCTCGCGGAGGTCGAGCCGGCCGCCCGAGTCCACCGGCAACCAGGTCACCTCGTAGCCGCGGCGTGTGAGCGCCTCGCAGTAGTTCTTGGTGGCGCTGTGTTCCACACTGGTGGTGACGACGTGTTTGCGGTCGCGATCCGTCGCGAGCGCGCTGGCGAGGGCGGTATTGTTCCCCTCGCTGCCGCAACTGGTGAAAATAATCTCCCTCGGCTCGCTGCCGAGCAGAGCCGCGACCTGCTCACGCGCGTGCTCAATGGCGCGATGCACGCGGGAACCGAAGCTGTAAGCACTGGACGGGTTTCCGTAAAACTCGGTCAGGAACGGCAACATCGTGTCGATCACGGCGGGATCGAGGGCAGTGGTGGCGTTATTGTCGAAATACAAGATAGGCTGGCTGGAACGATGCATGGCGAGGCCTTCCCGAGCGGAATGGAGCGAACGAATGGACGGTCAGCGAGACGGCAGGTCTGTTCTCAGAACACTAACGCGACGGCATCTTGAGGAGTCGCAACTCCACTTTATCGTAAATATCGCTCAACGTGAGCTCGGCATTGAGGGCGGCAAGTTGCACTCGATCCGATAGTCTCGAGTACTCTAGCGGGGTCCAAACGTGCGGCATGGCTACTTCCCTATGCCAGTGCTCCACTAGGAGCCGATCCTGCGAAATGAGAACGTAGTCGGTCAGTGATGCCAGCTGACGGTATCTCCGGAGTTTCTCCCCGCGATCGTACGCAGCCGTGGTAGGAGACAGAACCTCTACCACGAGTTGAGGATTGAGCAGTGTATCGCAGCGTTCGTCCAGATACTCGGCGTCGCCACAGAGAGCGATGACATCGGGGTAGGTGTACAAGCCGCTGTCGGCCACACGAACGCGCATGTCACTCGTATAACCAGTACGGGGCCTGCCCTTGAACTGCGCGTGAAGCGTAGCACCGACGTTCCAGACGATTCGCCCGTGCGTCGCACCCGCTCCGGCCATCGAGTACATCTCCCCGTCCCAATACTCGGTCTTAGATTCGGCGGAACGCTCGATGGCGAGGTATGCCTCCTCGGAAAGGTGACGTTTGGGCAACGCGGTCATTGGCTACGGTGTTCCGGCATGATAACCGAACAGGACATTCCTTGCCACTTCCGGGATCGCAAACGGTCTTAGCGCGAACTTCCCGCCATCTCCGCCTGATCGGGATCGCCGGTCGGATCGACGAGAATCGGCGCGCTGCCGTCATCGAGCAGGCCCGTGCTTGGGGGAGTGTCCCCCGGCGGCGGGGCATCCGGCGGCGGCCCGTTACGATGGATCAACATTAAATTACGGACCGCGATTACCGGCGTCAGCAGATATCCGAGGATGACCGGGATATAGCCGATGTGCACGGCATAGATCAGTTGGATGATGCCGCCGACGAGGCTCAGACTCCAAAAGTTCTTGGGGATAACGCTCTGCTTCAGCCGTTCGCTCACGTACCACTGCACGACGAACCGGCTCATGAAGAGCCCGTTGCCGAGCAAACCGAAGAGCGTCCAGCCATTGATGGAGCCGTGCAGGTGCTTCCATACGTTATCCAGGAACGCCGCGAGAAGGATCATCGCGCCACTCATAGAGTCCGCTGGCGCCACAGGCAAGCAAAACGCGGGCAAGACTGGCGCCCCCCGTCCAGCGGCAGGCGGGGCGCTGATTCGTCATTTTCCCCGCCACGGTTCGGCTCTATGCTCGTGGGTATGTCCAGTCCCAGCCCCCTTTGGCAGCAGGCGAACCCCCAGTTGCGCGATCTGGTCAGCTATGAGCCCGGCAAACCGGTCGAGGACCTGGCCCGTGAACTCGGCGTGCCGCCCGGCGACATCATCAAGCTGGCCTCCAACGAAAACCCGCTGGGCCCCTCGCCCAAGGCGCTGGAAGCCATGCGCGCCGCCTTGCTGCGGGCGCATTTCTATCCCGATGGCGGCGGTTACTATTTGCGCGAGGCCATCGCTGAAAAAGTCGGCTTGCAACGCGAGAACATCATTCTGGGTAACGGTTCCAACGAAATCATCGAATTTCTCGGCCACGCGTTCTTGAAACCAGGCGATGAAATCGTTACCTCGGACCATGCGTTCGCGGTTTACCAGCTCATGGCGCAACTCTTCGGCGCACGAACTATCGAGGTGCCGGAGCGTCCCGGGTTCGTCCACGACCTCACCGCGATGGCGGCTGCCATCACGTCCAGGACGCGCCAGGTCTACATCGCCAATCCCAACAACCCGACGGGCACCATCGTCACTCAAGCGGAGATCGACGCGTTCATGGCCGCCGTGCCCGCGCACGTGATCGTGGTTTTCGATGAGGCGTACTACGAGTTCCTGGATCACCCGCCGGACACCCTGAAATTCGTGCGCGAGGGCCGGAATGTCATGGTCTTGCGCACCTTTTCGAAGATTCAAGGGCTGGCGAATTTGCGCATCGGTTACGGCATGGCGAGCGCCGAACTGATCGATATTCTGCAAAAAACGCGTCAGCCATTCAATGCCAACGGCATCGCCCAAGCCGGCGCCTTGGCCGGGCTAGCGGATCACGAGCATCAGGCGCGGACCAAAGCCGTCACGGACGAAGGCCGCGCTTACCTGCAGAAGGCGTTCGCGGAACTCGGGCTCGATTACATCCCCGGCTACGCCAATTTCGTGCTCGTGCACGTCGGCGACGGCCGGGCTTGCTTCGAGACGCTGCTCAAGGAGGGCATCATCGTGCGGGCCATGAATAGCTATAAGTTGCCCGCCTGGATTCGCGTCTCGGTCGGGACGATGGATGAGAACAAGCGTCTGGTTGCTGCGTTGCGCCATGTCGCGCTGCCCGCCTGACGGCCGGCGGCAGCGAACCCAGCTTCCATCTGCCATGACGGACACGATTGCGGCCGTCGCGACGCCGCTGGGCGAAAGCGCCATAGCGCTGTTGCGTCTGTCCGGGCCGCAGGCGCTGAAAATTGCAGGCCAGTTGCTGCGGGGGCGGGTGGACGTCGCGTCCTTCGCGCCGCGCCGCCAGTATCTCACGATGGTTCACTCCGGGGACGGGCTTCCGCTCGATCAGGTGCTCGCGAGCGTGCATCCCGCGCCGCATAGCTACACGGGCGAGGACATCGTCGAGCTGACCTGCCACGGAGGCGTCCTGCTCACCCGGCGGGTACTCGAGGCGGCGCTTTCAGCTGGGGCGCGTTCGGCGGGTCCGGGGGAGTTTACCCAACGGGCCTTCCTGAACGGCAAAATGGATCTTACCCAGGCCGAAGCCGTGATGGATCTCATTCAGGCGCAAACGGACCTCGCCCTACGGTCGGCCGCTGAACAACTCGGCGGTCGGCTTGGCCAACGCATCCTGGGATTGCGCGAGGATCTGCTCGGGCTGATTGCCCATGTCGAGGCGTTCATAGATTTCCCCGAAGAAGACATCCAACCCGAAACGGGCGCGTTGTTGCTGGACCGGCTGGACGGGATCGGCGGAGCGCTGGGGGAATTGCTCGCGACTGCGGACCAGGGACGCATCTTGCGCGAGGGCGTTCGCACGGTGATTTACGGCGAGCCAAATGTCGGAAAATCGAGCCTCCTCAACGCGCTCGTCGGGTACGATCGCGCCATTGTCAGCGCACTGCCCGGAACCACGCGCGATACCGTCGAGGAATTCATCAACGTGCGGGGTTTGGCGCTGCATCTGGCTGATACCGCCGGCTTACGCGAATCTCTGGACCCGCTGGAAAACGCCGGTATCCAGCGCACCCGCGAGACCCTGGCGCGCGCCGATCTCACGCTACACGTTGTCGATGCCAGCCGCGCGCCGGAAGACGGTGACAGGTCCGTCACTGCACCGCCGGTCAGCGAAATCTTGGTGATCAACAAGATCGACCTGGGCATTCATCCCGGTTGGAGCGCGCGGGCAGGCGCGGTCCTGGTCTCATGCCAGTCGGGCGAGGGCTTGCCGGCGCTGCAGGACGCGATTTACAAGAGCGTCACCGGAGGGGAGATGCGCTGGCGGCAGCCCACGATCGCCATCAATGCGCGACACCAGGCCTGCCTGCAACGCGCCCAGGAAACGCTGCGAATGGCGCGCCAGGCGCTGGCGGACGGTTTGTCGCCGGAGTTCGTAGCGGTCGATTTGCGGGCAGCGCTGGAGGCGGTGGGTGAAATCGTCGGCGGCGCCGGCACCGAGGACATCCTGAGCCGCATTTTTTCCACGTTCTGCCTCGGCAAATAAGCTAAGGTCGCCGCGACCATGCTTGGCGACGCGCTTTACCGGTATCTGCTGCGGTCGCTCCTTTTTCAGCTGGATCCCGAGACGGCGCACCATCTGGCGATGGGCGCTCTGCAGGCGGCCTGGCGCGGGCGTCTCCCGTTGCTGCTCTTGCGCGCGCTCTCCGGCGCGAGGCCACCTGATCCACGCTTGGCGCGGACATTTTTCGGCGTCAATTTTCCCAATCCCATCGGTTTGGCGGCCGGCTTCGATAAGGATGGCACCGCGCTGCCCGCCTGGCCGGCGTTGGGCTTTGGATTTGTCGAAGTCGGGACAATCACCGCCCTGCCGCAACCGGGCAACCCGCGGCCGCGGCTCTTCCGGGTGCCGGAGCAACGCGCGCTCATCAACCGGCTAGGTTTCAATAACCAGGGCGCCCAAGCTGCCGCGGCGCGTTTCACGGCTCTGCAGGCTTTGGAGCGGTGGCCGTCGATTCCGGTGGGCATTAACATTGGCAAGTCCAAGGTGACGCCGCTGGAAGAGGCGGCCGCGGATTACGTCTCGTCCTTCGAGCAGTTGCAGGCGTTCGGAGATTACTTCGTCCTGAACGTTAGCTCGCCGAATACCCCCGGGCTGCGGGGCTTGCAACAAGGAGCGGAGCTGAATGTCTTGCTACGCGCCGTACAGGAAAAGAATCAGGCGCTGGCGGTGCCTCGCCCGCTTCTACTGAAGATCGCGCCGGATCTGAATGAGGGACAAATCGAAGAGATTGTCGCGCTCGCGGGCACCCACGGCCTCGCCGGGATCGTGGCGACGAACACGACCATTGACCGGACCGGCGTGCCGGGCCGATTTGCCAACGAAAGCGGCGGCCTGAGCGGGGAACCGTTGCGGGCTCGCTCGACGGAAATCGTGCGTTTTCTGGCGGCGCGGACGTCCCTGCCGATCATCGCTGTCGGCGGGGTGGGGGACACAGCGTCCGCGCAGGAGAAGTTCGACGCCGGTGCAGCGCTCGTGCAACTTTACACAGGCTTGATCTACGCGGGGCCGACGCTCGTTCCGCGCCTGTGCCGTGCCCTACGTTTCCCCAAGTAGGGGCGGGCGGCTTACTTGCCGCGATTGTTCTTCATCCGCGCGCCACCGACCTTCGGGCGAACCTGCGAAGTCGCCTTGAGCTTGCGCGTCTTGGAATCGGCGCGTTTGGCAATTTCCGCCGCCCGGCGGGAACCGATCGCGCCCTTTTTCTTCGTGGCAGTCGTGCTCTTCTCCGCGGGTGCGGCTTCGGGCTCGCCTTCCGTGGCAGGGACAGCGGCTTTCGCCTTTGCCTTGGCCGTCGGTTTGACCTCTTTAGGCGCCAACTCGTCCGTTGCGGGCGCGCCATCGACCCATTCGATATATGCCATCGGCGCGCTATCGCTCAGGCGCGGCCCGAGCTTGATGATACGCGTGTAACCACCGGCCCGATGCGCGCTGCGCGGGGCAATTTCCTCGAACAGCTTCTTCACCAAACCAGGCTGGTGCAGATAAGAGATGGCGTTACGCCGGTCGTGCAAAGTACCGCGCTTGCCCAAGGTCAGCATCTTTTCGGCAAACGGCCGGACGGCCTTGGCCTTGGCCAGCGTCGTCTTGATGCGGCTATGCTCGATCAGGCTGCAAACCTGATTGGCGAGCAAGGCCTTGCGGTGCTCCGCGGTGCGTCCCAGCTTAACGGTCTTCTTTTGATGTCTCATGGCAAAGTCGGCGGCGCCGAGGGGATGTACGATTATCCCTTCGGCTGCCTGCCCGCAAGTTTCTTTAACTAATGAAGTCCAGGGCGGCGCGAGCGTCCTCGTTGCCGTCTCCGTTCTCGCCGGCGATCGGCAGATCGACCAGGCCGCTATCGAACTTCATGCCCAGGCCGAGACCCAACTGCTGCAGCTTGTCCTTGATCTCGTTGAGGGATTTCTTGCCGAAATTGCGGTACTTGAGCATCTCGCCTTCGGTTTTCTGCGCCAATTGGCCCACCGTCGTAATGTTCGCGTTATTAAGGCAGTTCGCCGCGCGCACACTGAGCTCGATCTCGTTGACGCTCATGTTGAGCAGCTTCTTGAGCTTGGCGTTTTCCTGGCTGACGCCCTCCGGCGTGGTATCGAACTCGATCACGTTTTCGTCGTAATTGACGAAGACATCGAGATGATGGCGAAGAATGGCGCTCGCTTGCAGCAGCGCGTCATTCGGATCGATGCGGCCATCGGTAAAGACGTCCAGCACCAGTTTGTCGTAATCCGTCCGCTGGCCCACACGCGTGTTTTCAACCGAGTACTTGACCTTGGTTACGGGCGAAAAGATGGAATCGATCGGGATCAGGCCGATCGGTTGATCGGGCCGCTTGTTCTCCTCGCCGGTGGCGAAACCGCGGCCCACGCGCACCTCGAACTCGGCTTCGAACTTCTGCTTCTTGTCGACCGTGCAGATGATTTGTTCCGGGTTGAGGACCTCGCATTGCGCCGTCGACTGGATATCGCCCGCGGTGATGGCGCCTTCCCGATTCGTGCTCAGGGTGAGGTTACGGATTTCGTGGTCGTTGGCCTTAAACTTGACCTTCTTGAGATTGAGGATGATGTCGGTGACGTCATCGAGTACGCCGGGGAGCGCGGTAAATTCGTGCTGCGCGCCGTTGATGCGTACAGCGGTAATGGCGGCGCCTTCGAGCGAAGACAGCAACACACGACGAAGAGAATTGCCGATGGTGTGTCCATAACCGGCCTCGAAAGGCTCGGCGGTGAAGCGCGCATAGGTGGGAGTGGCGGTGGCCTCGTCTTTGACGAGGCTCTTGGGCATTTCAAAACGCCCGAGGCGGATAGGCATAACTAGGATTTACTCGGAGCACCGGGTTACCCCTGGCGAGTCGATCATCCACGCTGCGGCGGACAATCCAGGGACCAACGGCGCGATTCTTTGGCAAGGCTCGCTTGTTGAAGGGATGGAAGTAAAGCGCGGTTTTGACCGCTTGCAAGGGGAATTGACGCGGAGTGGCCTACACCCGGAATAACGCGCCCATCCGTTTGCCCAGCAATGCGCTCGCCCCCAGGATGGTGACGCCCAGGAAGGCCATCGCCCAAACGCCCAAGGCACTGGCCACGCCGCGCCCCGTGCCAAGCAGTTGGTACAATTCGTAAATGGCCTTGGTGATCGGATAGTTGGCCTGCTTTTGCGCGAGTAACAGCGAATCGCTGACCTCCAGCATTGCGAACGCAAAGGTCAGCAACCCGCCGGCGAGCAAGTTGGCGCCGATCAGGGGCAGCGTGATCCGGCGCAGCGACCGCCAGGGCGTGGAACCGAGATTTTGCGCGGCCTCCTCCAGCGTCACGCTCGTTTGTTGAAAACCCGCCGCCACCGAACGCACCATGTACGGCAGCCGCCGCACCGCGTAGGCAATCACCAGCAACGGCGTCGGGTTATTGCTGGGATTGAGGAACGCCAGGAGATGCCCCTGCTGGGTCATGGCCAGGTAACCAAACGCCAGCACGAGCCCCGGCACGGCCAATGGCAACATCGCCACCGCATCGAGCAGGCTGCGGCCCGGCAGCGTCGTTCGCACCACGACATACGCGATGCCGACCCCGAGCAACGCGTCAAACACGGTGGAAAGCGCCGCGTATTTGAGGCTGTTGCCGATGGACGGCACCGTCATGCTGTGGCCCAGCCCAGCGCGGAAGTTATCCAGCGTCCAGGTTTGCGGCAGAACGGAGTGGTACCAATCGCGCGAGAAGGCAACCAGGACGACCCCGAAATGCGGCAGCAGCGCCAGCCCGATCACGGCGCCAAAAACCAGGACGCAGAGCGCACCCCGCCAACCGCCGAGCGGCCGCGGACCACCGCGCGTCGTGGCCTTGGAGATCATCGCGAGATTGTCGCCCCGGCGCCCAAACGCAAGCCGGCTGGTCACATAAAGCAACAAAGTCGCGGCCAGCATGACGGCTACCAGCGCGTAGGGAAACGGGTTCGAGCCGATATCGCGGATGCCATAGAAAATCTGCACTGAAGTCAGCCGCGTGTAATCGAAGATGAGCGGTACGCCCAGCTCGGTGAACGCCCAGATGAAAACGATGGTGCCGCCCGCGAAAACGCCCGGCGCGATCAACGGCAGGGTCACACGCCGCCACTTGCGCCAGCCGGTGCAGCCCAGATTTTCCGCTGCTTCCTCCATGGCAGGATCGACGTTCGCGAGCGCCGCCGCCACGTTGAGGTACAGGACCGGATAAAGATGCAGGGCGTTCAGCGCCGCGATACCCCAAAAACGGTGATAACCCAGCCAATCGACAGCGTGATCAGCCCGCAGCAGCCCGCAGTCCTGCAACAAGGCATTCAGGGCACCTTCCTGCCCGAGAATCTTGCGAATGCCGATGGCGCCGACAAACGGCGGCAGCATCATCGGCGCGAGCAGACAAGCCGTCAGGACCTTCTTGCCGGCAAATTCAAAGCGGTCGCCCAGCCAGGCCAGCGGCATGGCGAGGGCAAAGGCGCCCGCCGTACTCCCTATGCCCAGCAAAAAGGCGTTGCGCAAGCCCTCCACATAAACAGGATTGCGAAAAACCTCGATCGCATACCGTAGCGTGAACGAGTTCCCGGCGTCGAAAAACGCTCCCCGGAGCGTCTGCGCGATCGGATAAATGAAGAACGCCGCGAAAAACGCCGCCGTGAGCGCGGCGACAAAGAGAGACAGCGGCCGGGACATGGGTCACTGGTCACGCCCCGCCGTCTGAAACCACGCCCTCCCTCTCTGGCTGCCGGCAACTCCTTATAACACCGCCGGGATCGGAACTTGATTGGCCAAAATCACCGATGCACTCGATTTCGGCGCCAGGCCATAGGCGGCGTTTGGGACAATGGTGACGGTGACCTTCTCGCCGTCAGTCGCCAACGTACTCCCCAATGGGATGACTTTAATCACCGCGGAGGTCTGCCCGCTGCGAATTTTCACCGTGCCGGATAATTGGGCGTAATCGACCCCGGGCATGGCTGGGCCGCTTACCGTGTATTTGACGGTCAGCCGGGAATCCAGGTTGCCTCCGGTCCGGGTAACCGTGAACTTGCCCTTCGTCTGATCGGACTCGTACGCCCTCTTCTTGGTCGCTGCGATGCCGACAACGACGCCAGGGGGAGCATCGGCCACCGTGTTGAAGCGCGCGACGTACGGGCGCGTGACGCCGTCCACCGAGGTGAAGGTACCGCCAACGAGCAATTTCGCGTCCGCTTGCAACGCGAGCGCATTGACGTTGAAGACCGGACCGGTACCGACATCGAAGCTGGAATCGAGGGTGCCGTCCGTGTTCAGGCGGGCAATGAGGTTGGCCGGCACCCCGTCGTAGCCGAGGAACGGACCGCCGATGATGATCTTGCCATCCGCCTGCAGCACCACGGCGTTGACCAGTTCGTTGGAAACCTTGAAGTTGGGATCCTTGTAGGCGGTGCCGGCGCCGCCGGGATTAAACGAACCGTCCAGCGATCCATCGGGATTCAAGCGGTAGACCGAAGTGACCGGCGTGGGATTCAAGGCGGTGGCAGTGCTCGGATCGCGAAAGCTGCCGCCCACCACAATCTTGCCGTCGCTTTGCAGCGCCATGGTCAGCACCTGGTCGACGGAATAATCATTTCCGAAGTTCGGCGCCGGCGGATTGAAAGCTGGGTCCGGGACAAACCCGGTATCCACGCTGCCGTCCGTGTTCAGGCGGGCGATGGCGCGACGTGAAGTGCCTCCGATGCTCGTGAAGACGCCGCCGATAATCACCTTGCCATCCGGCTGAACCACGATTGCATGCACGGTCGGGTACGTGGAGACGGGGTTGGAATCCGGCGGCGTACCGGCGAAATTGCCGGGTGCAAAGGAGGTATCGAGGGTGCCGTCCGCGTTGAGCCGCGCCAGGGCGTTGCTCTTGGTGGTGTTGATATAGCTGAAGTCGCCTCCGACCAGCACCTGGCCATTCGACAGCGGCACGACTGCGTACACGCTGCCGCTGAATCGAGGCGCCTGAAACGAAGTGTCGATGCTGCCGTCTGAATTCAAGCGAATCAGGCCGCCGTAACCGGGTTTGCCGTTGACGAAGAAAAAGGCGCCACCCACCAGGACCTTGTCGTCCGATTGCACCGCCGTGGTAAAAACCACGACCTTAAAATTCGGATTGGTCGCGGTGATGATGGAGTCGGTCAGCGTGTCATAGCTCTGGATCCTCGGCGGAACAAAGCCGGTATCGAGTGACCCATCCGAGTGCACGCGATAGATCGGACCGAGTTGGACGCCATCGATCTGCGTCAGTTCCCCGCCCAGGACGACATTGCCGTCCTTGGCCGGCGCGACCGTGAACACCTGATCCTGCAAGGTGCGGGTCAGCAGAAACCCGGCATCCAGGCTACCGGCCAACTGGGCCTTGGCGGGAACGCACCAGGCGCCAAGCACCAAACCCGCCGCCATATAGGCGGAAACACGCCGACGAGAAAGATTCAGCATGGAACAGAAATCTGCAATTACGCCGCGAACGTCAAGGAAGATGGCACTAAAGTTCATGAGAGCACAAACAAACAGCGCGTGTCCCGGTTCGGAACACGCGCTGTTGAAGCGAACTCTGGTGAAAGCAACTCCTACTCTCCGCGACCGTTACTTGGTCACCGTGCGGCTGCCTTCACCGCTGCCAGGTAAATTCGGGAATTGAGCGCCCGGATTGCCAGGCGGGACCGGATTCGGGCCACCATTAGGTGTGTTCACCGGCGGAATCTGTGGGACGATTTCATTGTCGGGAATCTGACCGAAGGCGCTCAACGACAGAACGCGCAGCGGCTGCCCCGCCGGCGCCGAGGCTGCCTGATCTTTGAAGTCCGGCTTATCCTTGTAGTCCGGCTTGTCCTTGTAATCGGGCTTGTCCTTGAAGTCCTTGAAATCACCGGCCGGCGCGCTGCCGGTCGCCACCGGATGGAATTCAGCCACCAGGAAACGGCCCGTTTGCCCGCTCAGATCGGCTGCCAGGCGGTTGAGGCCCGGTTGATTGGTCGTATCGACCGAGTAAATGGCCTGGCGGCCACCGGTCCCGCTACGGCCCGAGTATTCACCGGACTCATTGCTGACGGGCTCCAGCGAGGGCGCGCCCACATAAGCGACATTCGCGCGCTGCTCATCCTTACGATACGGATTATCCACCAGGTAAAAATCCAGGCGTCCGGCCGGAGCCTCATAAACGCAACTCAGCCGGTTCAGGATGCGGCGTGCGCCCAGATCGACGACGACTGCAGGCGCGGGATCGGTGGAGTCAAAGGCGTAACTGCTTTCGGCGTTGCCGTCGATCATCGACTGGGCGGCATCGAGGTCTCCGCCACGCGAGAGTGCGACCACCCGGGCGCCGGTATCCAGATTGGCGAGATCGAAGAAGACGTTACGCGAGTCTGCCGGCGAGAACCCGGCCACACCTGGAGTTCCACTCACGAAGGAGTAACCCAGCGGCTTCGGCTGGAAGGAACTGATTGCCGGGGTGCCGAACAAGCCCAACCCGGAGATCCGGCCCGGGGCTTGCGTCACGAAATCAATCTTCACGTAGCGGCCATCCACGCTGCCGAGGTCGCAGGCTTCCACTTGCGCGCCATCGAAGTTTTCATCACTGGCGACGGCGCGCCAACCCGGGGCGTCGAACGCCAATCTCGTGCTCGAAACGGAGACGGTGTACTTGCCCGCAGCACCGAAGTTAATGAAGTTCAAATGGCTCAAGACTTGGATCTTGCTCAAAGTGAGGATCAGACTGGTTTGACCAGGCTTCAGCGGATAGGTCAATGCGGCATCGTCGGAGATCAGAGCCAGCGGCGAGCTGTTCTCCTCCATCGTCGCCTTCTCGGTGCTCTTGCCTTTCGGCTCACGTGCTTCCAGTAACGTGCCCACATCAGCTCGGGCCAGATTGACGGGCAGACGGCTGGCAGCCGTTGAAGCAGTGACATCGGCTGCCTTTGCAGTCCGACCGATTGGAGCAATCGCCGACGCGCAAACTGCCACTACCGCACCGTGATATAATAGGTATTTGTTCATTGAAGATCTCCCTGACCTGCTGTTTCACGCGTTAATGCCGATTTTTCTTAGACTTGGCAAGGAAAATATTCACATGTTTGGGAGTTTTTTCTTAGTAATGCGAATTTCTCCTGACTGATTTCACCCCACCAAGGTTGCGCTTTCAGAACATGTCCCGGATTTTTGCGCCGAATCGCGTGTAAAAAAAGCCGAGCGCAAGCAGGACCAGCCCGAGCGTTAGGAAGCTAAGCGCTCGTTCCATGGAGTCGAGTTGCCAGACATCGATGAAGACCACCCGCCCGAGCGTGGCCACCAGGATGAACAGGCCAAGCCAGCGATAAACGCGCTCGTGGAGAGCCAACCCTACCCCGAACACCGCAGCCGCGTAAAGCGACCAGCGGGCGGCCAGGTTAAAGGCGCTGCCGGGCAGAAGCGTTAGATGGTAGCTGACGTAACACCAGCCGCAAAGCGTGCCGAGCGTCTGGCAGGCTATGAGCAGCAAACGGAGACCTTGCTCAGCCTCGTTCGAGTTCCTGCGCACCGAATCGGGACGCTTGGCCGCCTCGCAAAACGCAAGCGTGGCGGCGAGTACAATCACTATATTCCACCACGGTGGCTGGAGACTCCCCGCCATGATTGCGGTGCCATAATGCAGGAGCCAGGAACCTTGCGCCGCCAGGAGATAGCCCGTGGCGAAAAACAAAACAGCCGGGAATCGCAGTAAGACGCCCAGGAGCAGTAGCCCCAACGCCGCCAACGCGAGGACAGGCGCGTAGGCGGGCAGGAAGGTGACCCTTACCGCAAGCAGCGAAAACCAAATGCTTGCTCCCAAGAGCGCAAAACAGGCGGTCGTGGCCTCCCAGAGTGGCCCCTTGCTCACTGTAGCGGAATGCTTGGCAGGGTCTGCCGCGGTCTCCACCAGCCGCCGCTCGCACCGCCAGCCTTCCTCCAGGAAGAATGCCCCCACCACCAGTGCGGCCAGGGAGGAGCCCGCCTTTGGCTCCATCTGTAGGCCGCCTTGCGCAGCCAAAAAGGCCAGAAAGGCGCTGAGGCCGGCCAGCGCCAGAAAACGCGTGCTGCCCCGGCGCTCGGCCGCCACCAGCAGGGCGCGGCTTTGCACCGCCAGGATGAGGCTGAGCTGCCAGCCGCTGAAGTAACTGATCAGGCCCAAAGTCACCAGGAGCACACCTTGGGTCTGGTAGGCTTTTTCGACTGCCGCTTCGATGGGTGGCCGGCGTCTCCGGCCGGCTTCACCCAAAACCAGGAGCGCACACCCGAAGCCCAGCGACCACCGCCAGAACGTGCCGGGGTACTCAGCCAGCAAGAGCCAGGTCGTCAGCAAAAAGAATGCGCCGTTGTTCAGGCCGACGAATGTCTCCTGGCGAGAAGCGGTCGGAACGCGCTCGCCGGACACCGTCAAAATCGCCCAGGTGAACAACGCCCAATAGACCGCCAGGAAACCACTCTCGACCCAAAACCCGGCAACCGGCAAGTGGATGGTGTCCGGAGTGTCGAACCCCCGCCAGGTCGTGTAAAAGTGGAAGTAACGCCAGAAGGCGTAACTGCCGAACGTGGCGAGCAGGCTCGCAAACGGAAAAACCCGCCAGAGATGGCGGCGGATCAAATAAACAGCGCCGCCGGAGAGCACCAGATTGGAAAACAGGGTAAAACTGGCGATCCCGTTAATGGCCGACGTGTAGTACGCGAGCAGAATGGCAAAAGTCGCCAGGATTTCCGACTCCCGCCGGTCCGCCAGCCAGACCATGAAGGCCGCCCAGGCGAGCAGCAGGAAACCCGCGAAAAAGTCGCTCTCCACGATGCGCAGGCGCGGATAGTAGTGGGCGGCGTAGGTGACGTAGTAGATCGCCGCCAAGCCGCCGGCGAAGACCACCCGCGCATAGTTTTGCAGGCCGATCAGCTCCCGGGCCTGCGGGCTGCGTTCCAGCCACGCGCCGAAAACGGTGACCGCTCCCGCCGCCAGATAGAGCAAGCCGATCTTCCCGCCCGCTCCCAGGTGCGGCACGACCGTGACATAGAGGTAGTTCCCGGCAAACGCCAAGCTCGTGAGCAACAGCACAATGCCGGTGCGCACCAACCAGACCGTGCCGATCTGCATTTCCAGCGAGGTCGCCGCCGCTACCGGCGCCACGGCCGGAAGCGAGGGCTCAGGCGGCAGCGCCGGGGGTGGCGTGGCCACCGGCCGGGTGAAAAGCGGGACAGCAGCAGCCGCTGGAATTTCAGCGCCTTCCAATGCACCAAGCCGGATTTCCAGTTGCTCCAATCCGGCTGCCAGCGCGCGCTGCTCCTGCCGGATCTGTTGCAACTCCGCCTGCTGCTCTGGCGTCATGACAGCGGGAGGGACGCCGCCTCATCTCGGGTGCGCAATGGTTTGGGATTGTCAGCTAACATCTCGGTTCACTATCATCAGCGGCCATGATCGTACCAACCGCCAAGCTTTACCCGATCGCCTACGGCCGCTACGCCATTGGCGCTTACAACATCAATAATCTCGAGCAGACCATGGGGTTGTTCCGGGGCTGTCTCGAAAGCCAGGCACCGTTTATCATTCAGCTTTCCAAGGGCGCCCGCAAATACGCGGACAAGCGCATGCTCGAGGCGATCATCCGGACCGCGGAAGAGATTTTTCCGGAGTCGATTTTCGCGGTGCATCTGGACCATGGCGATGAAGAGGCTTGTTACGATTGCATCGAGAGCGGCTTCTATTCGTCGGTCATGATCGATGCCAGCCACGAGTCTTTCGAGGAAAATGTAGCGATCACCAAGCGCGTGGTGGAGCGGGCGCATTCCCGTGGTATCAGTGTGGAAGCGGAGTTGGGCATGCTGGGCGGGGTCGAGGAAGACATCAAGGTGGACGAGGGCAACGCGTGTTTGACGAACCCGGAGGAAGCCGTGGAATTCGTGCGCGCGACGGGTTGCGACTCGCTGGCGGCGGCCATCGGCACGAGTCACGGCGCGTACAAATTCAAGGGGCAGCAAAGCCTGCACTTCGAAGTGATCGAAGCCATTCAGCAGAAGCTGCCGGGGACACCGATCGTCATGCACGGCAGCAGCAGCGTGCCGGTGAGCGAAGTCGAACGCATCAACGCCGCCGGCGGCACGCTCGATCCGAGTGCGCGGGGGGTGAACGAAGACGAATATCTGCCTGCCGCGAAGCTCGGCGTCACCAAGGTGAATATCGATACCGACGGCCGCCTGGTCTGGACGCGCGTGCACCGCGAGTTTTTCCGCGACAAACCGGGCGAGTTCGATTTCCGCCCGCCCGGCAAGACGTTCATGGACGAGTACGCGAAGTTCATCGAACAAAAGAACAGCAAGCTCGGCAGCGCCGGACAGTTGGCAGCGGTGCGGGCAGCGCTCAATACGCAAGGCGTGGCAGGCTGATCAGTGTTACAGTTGGTCTGGTTCAGGAACTGGTATGGCGGACGGAACAATTTTCCTCAGTTATGCGGATGCCGATCGCAAGTGGGCGGACGCCCTTGCGGCTGGTTTAACAAAGCAGGGCCTCGACGTCTGGTACGACGCCAAGCGTTTGCTGCCCGGGGATAATTGGGGGCTCGTCAGCGGCCAGGCGCTGGAAAATGCGTCGACCTTGTTGGTTCTGTTATCGCCCGAGGCGGCGGAATCATCCAAGGTGCGTTCCGAGATCCAGTTCGCGCTCGGCTCGCTGCGATACAAGGATCGTGTCATCTCCGTTGAACTTAGCCCGGGGGGAGATGTCCCGTGGATCCTGCGTGAATTTAAGTTTATTCGCGCGACGACACCCTCGGAAACCGTGCGTGAGATCTTGTTGGCTTTGGATCTGGAAAAGACGCATTCATCTTGAGCAGGACGAATGAGGCGAAGATCACGAGCCTGGCCCCCACAGGAGGTTTTTCTCTCTCACGCAGCGCGAAACCGCCGCTTCGCGACACGCCTGGCGACAACTCTGCGGGCCGCAGGAGTTCCAGTCTGGTACAGCCGGACGCATCTCGTCGGAGCACAGCAATGGCATGATGAGATCGGGCGTGCCCTCGCCAGATGTGACTGGTTTCTCCTCCTGCTCTCGCCCGCAGCGGTTGACTCGGAATGGGTCAAACGCGAATTGCTGTATGCTTTGAATGACAAACGGTATAAAAGCCGAATCCTGCCAATCGTTTATCAGAACTGTGACATGAATCGACTTTCCTGGACGCTGGGGAGTTATCAGCACATCGACTTTACCGGCAGGTTCGACGTTGGTTATCGCGAGTTGATGCGGGCGTGGGGAGTCAAATTCGATGCGGTTTAGCTTTTATGCATATGTACTTATGGCACCTGACGATTCTCGCGGCAGTGCCAGCTCGTTTGCTGTTGATCGTCGTTGTTTTGATCCTGATCTCCGGCTTGCGCGTGGCGCAGGAGTATCAGCGGGGGGTTATCTTCCGCTTGGGGCGGTACGCTGGAATTCGCGGACCGGGCTTGTACTGGCTCATGCCGCTGGGAGTCGAAACCCAGAGCCTGATCGACCTGCGCGTCAAAACCGTGCCCGTCGAGCAGCAGGAAACCATCACGCGGGACAGCGTCACCATCCGGGTCAATGCCGTGCTCTGGTACAAGATCGTCGACCCGGCGGCGTCGGTCATTGCCGTGACCGATGGACCTTCGGCCGTCTACCAGCTCGCTCTGACCAGTCTGCGCAACATTATCGGCCAGCATGACCTCGACGAAGTCCTCCAGTCGCGGGATCGCATCAATGAGCTGTTGCGGCAGAGCACGGTCTCGGCGGCGGCGCCTTGGGGCATCGCGATCGAGCGGCTCGAAATGAAGGATGTCGAGCTGCCGGAAGCCATGCAGCAGGTCATGGCCATGCAGGCGGAGGCGATCCGTGAAAAGCGGGCGCGCATCATCAAGGCGGAAGCCGAGTTCGAGGCTTCGCAAAAGCTCACGCAAGCCTCGGCGATGATGATGGGCAATCCCGCCGCGCTGGAACTGCGGCGAATGCAGATGATCTCCGAGGTTGGCGCGGAAAACAACAGCACGACCGTCATCATGATCCCGTCGGACTTCGTCTCGATGGCCAAGAGTCTGTCGGATTATATCAAGGATCGCCCAGCCAAGGAACCCGCGCCCGAGACTCCCCCGGCTTGAACTGACACCGCCCAACGCCTATGCCCCTTGCCGCTGTCTCGCCCAAGCGTCTGCTTTTTATCTGCACCGGCAACTTCTATCGCAGCCGCTTCGCCGAGGCGGTCTTCAACCACTTGGCGGAGACGCGCGGGCTGCATTGGTGGGCGTTTTCCAGGGGTTTGGCCATCCATTGGGCGGAGGGCTACATTTCGGAGTTCACCCGGCAGGCGCTGGCAGTCCGCAAGATCGAGTTACGGCATACCGGCGCGGGTCGCGTCCAGCTTTCCGAGGCGGACTTGCGGTCGGCCGACCTGATCATCGCGCTCAAGGACGAGGAGCATCGGCCCATGTTGACCAACATGTTCCCGGAATGGACCTCCAAGATCGTTTTTTGGGATGTCTCCGATCTGCCGCACAGCCCGGACGTGGCTCTGCCAGCGATCGAGAAAGAGGTTTGGAAATTGGCGGATGAACTGGAGCAAGCGGATCAGGCGGCCGCCGCAGAGCCGGTAGCCGATCAAACCTCATGAGCGCATCGCCTATCTTTGGCGCCGTCACCCGCCGGCAGGCGCTCAAGCGAACGCTCGCCTTTAGCAGCGGCCTACTGACGGCCGGATGGCTCCGGCGCCTGGAAGCGCAAGCGCCGGTGACCGGATTTGCTGATGACGGCATCCATTTGCTGGTGGTTGGCGATGTCGGCATGGGCAATGCCGACCAACGGGCGGTCGCGGCCCAGATGGCGGCGTTCGCGCAAAAGCTGTCCCAGCCGCTGAATTCCGTGCTGCTGATCGGAGACAATTTCTACGGCAAACTGGTGCCGGAACGTTTTCGTCTGCACTTCGAGGAGATGTACGCGGCCGAACACCTGAATTGTCCGTTTTACGTCGTTCTGGGGAACCACGATTACGGCCCGCAGTACGATTCCGGGCAGGGACGGGCGAAAGCGGACATGCAGTTGGCCTATGCCGAGGCGAATCCAGCCTCACGCTGGAAACAACCGGCCAAATGGTACACGCAGGAGCTCTCACGCGGGGATGAGCCGCTGGTCAAAATGATTTGCTTCGACAGCAATTACTTCGATGGAGCGCTTACGCCGCAGGAGAAGCTCGACCAACAGAGATTTATCGCCGCGGAGCTCCCCAAGCTGACCAGCGCGCCCTGGCTGTGGATGGTGGCGCACCACCCGTTCTTTAGCAACAGTTTGCATGGCGACAACCAGGGATTGATCGACCGCTTCGGGCGGCAGCTCATCGACAATCCGGTCGCGCTCTACATTGCGGGACACGATCACGGCTTGCAGCATCTCCAGGTGGAAGGTTACAAGACGAGCTTCATCGTGTCGGGCGCCGGTGGGGCAGGATTATACGACGTCAAACCCAACGAGCGTGGGTTTGTCGACAAGATTTTCGGCTTCAGCCACATCTACGTGACCCCGACCTTCTGCGACGTGCAATACATCGACACCGCAGGCCGCTGTTTACATGCGTTCCGCCGGAATCTGGCGGGCGACATCAAGGTGACGGCGTAGCGGCGGTATCACCACCCGAGTAGCTAACCGGTCGTGCGCAGGCCGCTGGCGATCGCGTTGATCGAGAGCAGGAGTTCAGGCAACATGCGCTTGGCGGCAGGTTCGTCCCCGGCGGCTTGCAGGGCGCGCCAGCGCTTCAACAGCTCGATTTGCTCGCGATGCAAGATGCGCAGGGCATCAGCGCGCAAGGCCAGCGTCTTGGCGGCACGGGGGCGCTGGTTCATGTTCGGGCGGTCGAAACACACGGCCAGCATGGCCCGCGTGAGATGGATTTCGTCCATGATCCGGCCCAGGAAACGCCCGCGCACTTCCGCGTTGGGGACGAGACCCGCGTAATCGGACATGATGCGCTCATCGGTGCTGGCGAGATTGGTCTCCACGTTCATCAGCACGTAGCGCAGAAACGGCCACCCGCCGCGCAGGCAGGCTTTCAGATCTTCGAAAGCCGCGGCATCCGCCCTTTGCAGGTGGGCCAGCGCGTGGCCGACGCCAAACCAGCCGGGCAAATAGAATCGCGCCTGATTCCAACTGAAAACCCACGGAATGGCGCGCAAATCCGCCAGGGTCCGGGTGCCCGTCCGGCGCGATGGCCGGGAACCGATGCTGCTCGACTCCAGCGCGTCGATCGGCGTGGCCTGGCTGTAAAACTCCATGAAGCCGTCCGCTCCCAGCAAGCCTTCGTAAGCTTCCCGGCTGGCGCGCACGAGCAGATCGACCGCCGCGGCCACGTCCGCGGACACGGGAGCGGCGGCGCCGGTCGCCGGGCGCAGGGAAGTCGCGGCGGTGCCCGCCAGCAGCAACTCGAGATTGAAATTCGCGGTTGCGCTGTTCGCGTACTTTTGCGCGATGGTCTCGCCCTGCTCCGTCAGCCGCAGATCACCGTTGACCGTGCCAGCCGGCAGCGCGTCGAGGAAGCGATGGGTCGGTCCGGCGCCGCGGCTGATCGTCCCGCCGCGGCCATGGAAAAACCGGATGCGCACGCCCGCCTCGGCCGCCAGCGACGCCAGGGCGGATTGCGCGCGGTGCAGCGCCCATTGGCTCGCCAGGATACCGCTTTCCTTGTTGCTATCGCTGTAACCGATCATTACCTGCTGGACGAGCAAGGGTTGACTGTCCGCCAACTGGGAAGCCTTCCCCGGACCGGTCACATTCGCGGCCGCGGCGAGGCTCCGCCGAGTCACCGGGTGCGCCAGAAAGGCGCGCATGATAGCCGGTGCGCGTTGCAGGTCTTCGGCGGTTTCAAAGAGCGGCGTCACCGGCAGCAAGCACACCAGGCCCTCCGGCGTGCTCCGCGCTAGACCCGCCTCGCGGGCCAGGAGGTAAACGACCAGCAGATCGCTCAATTGCCGCGTCATGCTGACGATCAGGGCCCCCAGCCCGCCGGGACCGTGCGCATCGTAAGACTCCACCAGCGTCCGGTAGCAGGAAAGAACGGCGTCGGCTTCCGGACCGGCGGAAGCCGCGACATGCGCGAAAGGACGCGACGATTGGAGTTCCTCCTCGACGAAGGCGAGCCGCTTCTCCTCGGGCCATTGCGAGAATTCTGCTCCCGGATAGCCCGCCAAGGTCAGGAGTTGGCCGAGCGCGCGGTCGTGAAAGGCGGAGTTTTGCCGGATGTCGAGCGCCGCCAGATGGAACCCGAAGGTGTCTACCGTGCGCAGGACCGGCAGCACGTCGCGCGCGGCGATCCGGCCAGCGCCGACCTCGACGAGCGAGGCGTACAGATGTTCTAGATCGCGGGAGAGCTCGGCGGCCCGGGCATAGGTGTGCGGGGCCTGGGGAGCCTGGCCAGCGACGGGCAGCTTCATCATCAGCAAGCGCACGAACTGCTTCCAGGGTTCCTCCGGCGAATCGTGCAGGATGGCTTCGCCCCGCTCCCCGGCGTCCGCGATCAGATGGGTCAGGCGGGAGGAAAAGGAGGCCAGCGGACTCTGCACATGGTGGGACAGGCAAAGCCGGCCGGCGAGATGTTCGAGCTGGCGGCCGATCACCTGCAAGCCGCCCGCCCGCAACTCCGCCAGTGTCTCGCGTGTCGTCTCCGCCGTCACCAGCGGATGGCCGTCCCGATCTCCGCCCACCCAGGTGCCGAAGCGCAGCCGCGGCAAGGCCCGGCCGTCGCCCAAGAGCTTCGGATCGAAGCCCGTGGCCTGCCAGGCCTGGCGCAGGCGTAGGTCCAGTTCCGGCAACGCGCGCGGGAAGACCTCGCGGAAATAATACATCAGGTTGCGCCGTTCGGCGGCGACTTCCGGCTTGCGCAGGAGGATCTCCCCGGTGCGCCAAAGGCGCTCAAGGGTCACCTTGATCTCGTCTCGTAAGTCGGCGAGTTCCAGCGGCGTCTGGCGAGGATCTTCCCGCGTTTGCAACAGCCGAAAGAGGCGGCGGTGCTGCTCGAGTGCCGTGGCGCGCTTGGCCTCGGTTGGATGCGCGGTCAGGACGGGTTCGACGACGATTCCGGCCAGGCCGGCGGCGATTTCTTCCGCGCTCAGACCGGCCCCGGCCAGCCGGAGAAGATTCGCGCCCCAAAGCCCCGGTTCCGCCGCGGGACCGGCGATCTTCTCGCGCATACGGCGGACCTGGGCGGAAACGTTTTCTTCAATTAAGTTCAGGAGTTGGAACGCCGTGGCGTAGACCTGGCCGAGCCGCGCGGGGAACTCCCGGGCAGATTCTTCGGCGGCGCCCGCACCGGTCGACGCGGCATTCTTTGAGCCAGTCCAGGGCACGAAGGCGGCGAGTTGCGGCTCGCCCAGATCGATGAGCACCTCGCAGAGGCATTCCATGACGAAGGCCAGATCCTCGTCAATCTTGACCAGGCCGGCTTCCAGCAGTTCGGCGGGGGCGGCGCTCATTGGCGATAGCTCTGCGCATGGCCGCCGCACGGACCAGTGCGCCGGCAAAGGATACCCATGCCGGATTTATAAGGGAGACTGCAAGGGCGGCGCAAATGGATTCTCCGGGCGAGAATCTCCGGGGATGGCGCGCAGCACCGCGCTAGCGAACATTCCGCTCGACGCGGGCTCCCGCTCATAGGGCACGGGTGCTTGCGCCAGGGAACGGATCTCGCAAGCCGGCGGCACCTGGCCCATCAACGACTCGAAATACGCCGCGGCACTGGGCGCAAAAGGAAAGCACCGCCAAAAACAATAGCCATTCAGGCCGTAATTGCAGGCGGCTCGGGAGACGGTCGAGGACACGGAGTAGACCGCCTCGATATTCTGCGCGTGCCTCAGGAAATAAAGCTCGGCCACCTCCGCATCGTTCTCCACCGTGAAGCCGTCCAGGCGCAGCCGGCCAGGTTCCTCTTTTTCGGCTGGATGTGGGCGGTAGAGCAACCGGCAACGGCCGCCGTAATGCTCGCGCAAAAAATCCAGGCAACGGTTCAGGATTTCGACGTACACCTCCGGCGGCAGGTTGCGCACGAGCAAGAACGGCGTGCCGAAAAATACGACCAGCCGCTCTTGCTCCGCGCGCGCTGCCGGCGCCGGCAACAGTTCGCGCAGATCGTGCAGATGCGGAAAGGGTGCGGCGGTCACTTGCCCGTTGACTCCCGGCGGAAGTTCGCGGCCGCTCTGGCTGAGCACCACAATCGCCTGGAACGTCTCCTCCAGCGAAGCTTGCAGCCGCTCCAGCCGGACGCCGTCGCCGCCGCGCGAACGCCACGGCTTGAGATGCAACGTCCGCCCCACTCCGCTGGCCGGTTCGAGGAAGCGGTTCTGGAGCCAACCCGAGGTGGTATGCCGATAGTGTATGAAATCGGCGGGCCGGCTGGCGTCGACGTATTTCTTCAAGGTCACGCAAAGGACCTTGTTCACGGCGGGATAAGCCGACGCCAGCGCGTTGGCGAGATTGGTGATCCCGGCCAGGCAGACGATGGCGTCCCCGGGTTGAATTGCCAACGCGGCGAGATGCTCCTGCCTCGCTTTCAGAGCGCGGAAATGCCGGGGAAGATCGCGCAAGCCACGGCACGCTGGCACTTTATTGATGGCATCAATCCGCCCGAAAACGGGGCGATACGCATCCCAGTGCGCGTGGCGCCACCAGGAAGAATCCTCGTGCAACAGGCGGCAGGAGGAAAAGCCGGGGCGCGCCCGGAGCGCGAGAGCCAGGGCCTCCAGCAAGCGATCCGGCCGCGCCAGCGCGAGGTGAAGGCAGCGGTTTTGCATCTGGGAACACTGGCGGTGGCAACCTGCCGTTGAGCGCGCCCACCGTCCAGTCTCACCATGCGGCAAAAACAATATTCGCCCGGGGGCGTGGCTTTACATCGGCAGGGTGGCCCATTAGAAAATGGGTTGCATCATGCCGGACGATCCCGAAGAGGCTCAGGCGCCATCCAGCGACCTCCTCACTCCCCTCCCCCGGTTGATCCCCCGGGTGCGCCCGGACGCGCCAAAAGCGGCCACCGCGGAACCGGCGGCAAACCTCCAATCCGCCGTCGAGCACCTCGTCCGCGCGCTGACGAAAAACGGACCGGCCTCGCCCGGTGCGAGCGGACCTCTGCCGGAGGACACGGCGGCGCTCGAAAAACTAGGAGCGAAGACCGGTCATCGCTTTCAAAGGGCGGCGGGTCCGGACCAGCGCACGCCAGACCCGGTAACAGCCGGGGCCGGGACGGGTACCACGAGCTTCGGGCGCCAACCCGGCATCAGCCACGCCGTTGCCATGGCAGCCGCCCGTCCACCCGCTCGCGGGTTGGCCGCGTTGCGGCAGCATCCGTTTTTTCTTTGGGTCGTGGTGCAGGTCTTTGCCTTCGGGTTGATTTTGTTCGGGATTTTGCTGGGATCGCTCGGCTCGGGACCCGCGGCACCGCCCGGGCCCACTCCGGCCGCCGCGTTGCCCAACCCAGCTGCCGCGGCGTCAGACGCGGTGCCCGACCTGACGGAAGACGAGCGGGGACACGCCCTGCAAACCGCCAACATGGCCTTGGGCGCGGAGAACGCGGGCGATCTCGCCACCGCCGGGCGGCTCTTTGACTCCATCGACAAGCCGCCGGTCCAACTCCCGGGGACCGATTACCAGATGGCGCTGCTCGCTCTGCGCCGCCAGGATCCGCAAGATGCCGATCTACACCTGGCGAAATCCGTGCAAAAAGGCCAGTCGGTGCCGGCGTGTTGTTACGTGCGGGCTTTTTTGGCCGGAGCCAAGGGGGATTACAATGAAGCCGCCCGTCAGTTCAACGAAGCGACTCAGGCTGAGCCCTACAATGCCCGGTATTTCTTTTATTGGGGTGAGGCCTTGCGCCGCGCGGGTAAGCCGCAGGCGGCCATCACGTGCATCCGGCTGGCGCTGTCCCGTTCGGTCCCGCCCGCGGAGGGAGAGCTCTACGAATTCAAACTGCGTCTGGCCCAGCTCGAAGCCGGGGGCGAAGATCCCTTGAACGGTGCGATCGAGGACAACCTCCGGCAGTTACAGCCCACCGGCGATTGGTTGCTCTTGGCGGGCGTCGAGAATCTGCAGCGCGGCGCGTTCACCGCCGCGGCCGATTTCCTGCAGCGGGCCGCCGCCGCGTTGCCGGCGGAAGCGTATGAGACCTGGGTGCGGGACTACGCCTTCCAGTTGTACGCGGGTCACAAGGAAGTGGCTACTTTGCTCAAGCTCCCACCCGGCGCCGGGCAGCCTGCTGGTGTGCCGGATGCCACCGTTTTGCCGTTGGCGGAAGCCGACCCGGCCTTGTGGCGATGAACGGGGAGAAACCGCCTGTTCAGAAACTAGCGGCTGGGCGTTACGACCAGCGGGGTCCCGCAGAGGCGTTTGGAGAGATCGACGGGCACATCCAGCGAGGCGTTGCCGCCCGCGGGATCGATCTGGTAACTCCAGACCTCAAACCGCTCCCAACGCGCCGCGCCGTAAATAGTCGAAAACGCTCCGTCCACCGCATCGAGCCCATGCGCGATTTTTACCCGGCCGATCCGGCGTTGATTGAAGCGCGCGTCGAACACGTACCACTTGCCGCCGAGATACACTTCGAAGTAGGCATGAAAATCCATCGGCGTACCGGGATCCGTCACGCCGATATCGGGCACGTAACCGGACACGTAACGCGCCGGCAGATTGAAGGTCCGGCAGAGCGTAATCGCCGTATGCGCAAAGTCCCGGCAGACCCCGAAGCGTTGTGCCACGATGTCCGAGGCGGCGGTGTTCGGCGAGCCGCTAAAGGTGCGGTACTCAATATTCGTATGCACCCAATCGCAGATCGCCTGCACCCGTTCGGCGCCGTGGGCCACCTGGCCGAAGTGATCGAAAGCGAAATCCAGCAGCTTATCCGAGTCGCAGTAGCGGCTCGGCAAAGTGTAGCGCAGCAGGCTGTCGGGCAGTAGTTCCACCGGGACGGGCGGGCCGAAGGAACCCGCGTTTTCCGGCAGGGACGGCACCCAAACCAGCGAGTCGTAGCGGATGGTGTTCAGGCCGGTCTCCAGCTTGCACCGGTGGATGATGTTGCCGTGCGCATCCTCGTACTCGACGAAGCCCTGGCGCGGCTCGATACGCAGGCGTTCGCAGTCGATCTGCTGCACAGGGCCTTGCCGCGGCTTGAGTGTCAGGAAAATTGGCGCCGGATCCTGCGCCCGGTACGTGATTTCACAGCCGCACCGCAGCAGAATATCGAGCGGCGGGACGTCGAGGATGGCCGTGGATGGCGGTTCGAGGGTCAAGGCATTCATCAGGAGCGAACAACAGCTTCAGGGTGAGTCACGCGGTCGAAGAAGGCCGCGAAGAGCGGGGCGTAGATGGCGCCGCGTTCCGGGTGGTATTGCACGCCCAGGGCGTACGGATATCCGCGCAGCCGGACCTGCTCGATGATGCCGTCGCTCGCGGACCAGGCCTCAATTTCCAGGCCGTCCCCCAGGCGGTCGATGGCTTGGTGATGCGAGCTGTTGACGCTGGCAAAACGCGGCGCCGGCGGAGCGTCGGCGGCATAGCGCAGTGGTTGGAGATCGCCGTCGCGCAAGGCCGGGTCTTCATGCCCGGGAATATCCAGGATCAGCGTGCCGCCGAGGCCGACATTGAGGATTTGATGGCCCTTGCAGATCGCGAAGATCGGCAGGCGGCGGCCCAACGCCGCGCTCAAGGCCGCGAACTCCCAGCGATCGCGGTCCGGTTGCGCGTCTTCGATAAGCGCGGGGTTCGGAATGGGTTGATGCAGAAACTCCGCCGAAATATCCGGGCCGCCGGTCAGGAGCAGACCGGTGGCGTCCTCCGCCAGCGGCTCATCACCATCGCTGGGCGGCAGGTGACGGGCATTCACCACGTCCAGGTCCGGGCGCGCGGCAAACCAGGGCGCAAAGACGTTCTCATCTTTTTCGCGGATCCAGGTGGCAATCTTGGGCATAATTTTCGGCTGGGATAACGGTACGCTCCGCACGGAGGAACGCCACGTCATACCGCCGCCGCCGCTGCCGTCACGTCCCTGCCCTATGCGAGCCCAGGCGGACCCGAACGGTCACGCCTGCGGCCAAGCGAATCCTTGCCACAGGACCAGCCGATGTCCACCGCGAATCCTCTCCCGGCAGCCGCGATCTTTCAGGCGGCCGCGCCCAGGGCGTACTGGCGGCAATGCTCGAGGTAGGCTCCTTCGTGGCTGACGACCAACTCGACCACGCTGGACCACAGCCAGGAAGGCGCATCCAATGTTTTGGTCCGGTTGCGTTGCAACTCTTTGCGCCAGGCCCGGCGGGCGTTCTGGTCAAGCTGGCGGGCATGCGCTTTGCCCACCACCGACGCCAGGAACTTCGCTACCTTGACCGACTCGCCTACGGTCAATTGCTCGATCTCGAACTTCAAATCCTGCGGCAGCAGTTCGCGCAAGAAAACAGCGCGATCCTGCAATTTGGCGGCCAGCATTCTTTCGCCCAAAGCCGGCGAAAGATGCCAGGCGGCGCTGGCCAGCGAAAGCCCCAGCCGGACCAGATCGTGCGCCGGATTGCCGATGACGGTCTGGTCAAGATCGCGAATTTGGATGGCAATCTCGCCCTGCGCATTGGCAATCGGACCGAGGTTGCCCACGTGGCAATCCCCACAGATCCAGACGGGCGGACCTTGCGGGATGGCCGTTGCCTGTTTTGTTTGCAACCAGGCGTAAAACCTCTCGGTATTGCCGCGCACGTAAGCGTGGGCGGAACGCGCCATCTTCAAATTGCGCCGTTCGATTAGGACCGACTGGCGTTCCTGGGGGGCGGTGAACCGCGTTTGCGTCCGCTTCATGCCTCGTATTCGGATAGAACACGCGGCGCGGCTTCGGCGCGGCGAAAGATGCGAGCAGCGTGACTGCTGCTGTCGAATCCGCCATTGTCTGCGCCGGGCACAACCTGGACAGCGGTTCCTATCCTTACGACTATGTTTGCGTTTTTCTCCGGCCGCCTGGGTTGCATTGGTTCGATCATCGTTTCGCTGCTCGGCACCGCTGTATTGCTGCTCGTGCTGCGCGGTTGCAACGGGTAACGTGCTTCGATGAAGCTAGATGCCGAGCCGCGGCCGGGCATGCCAGAGTGGGACGTGATCATCGTGGGCGGGGGGCCTGCGGGTTTGAGCGCGGCGCTGGTCCTTGGCCGTTGTTTGCGCCGGGTTCTGGTTTGCGATGCCGGCCATCCGCGCAACGAGCCTGCCAAAATTTTCAACGGCTACCTGTCGCGGGACGGCTCGACGCCCGGCGAGTTCCTGGCCATCTCGCGGGAGCAATTGAAACGGTATCGCGAGACGGTGGAATTGCGCCAAGCCAAGGTGACCGCCGTGGACCGCAAGGACTGCCGCTTCACGGTCACGCTGGAGAGCGGTGAGAGCCTTGATTCGCGCCTGCTGCTGATCGCCAGCGGCCTGGTGGATGAACTGCCGCCGATTGAAAATCTCGCCCAATTCTACGGCCACAGCGTGCACAGTTGCCCGTACTGCGACGGGTGGGAAGTGCGCGGCCAGCCGCTGGCCGTGGCCGGCGGCGATCAATGCGCGGCGGATCTCGCAATCGAACTGCTGCTCTGGAGCAAGGACGTCGTGCTATGTGCCAACGGTCCGCTTACGTGCGACGAAAAGACGCGCGCTACCCTGCGGCGGCTCGGCCTTCGGGTCGTGGAGACGAAGATCAGAGCCTTGGAAGGGACCGGCTCTGCACTGGCGGGTGTCCGCTTTGCGGATGGGAGTTTTTTGCCGCGGCAGGCGTTGTTTTTTTCGCCCGGCCAACATCAGCGCTCGCCCCTGGCGGAGCAACTAGGCTGCGATTTCTGCCCGGAGGACAACTGCATCCTGGTCGGCGAAGACACGACGTCCACCGGCGTACCGGGCGTGTATGCCGCCGGCAATTGCAGCCGGGGGATTCAACTGGTTATCAACGCCGTGGCGGAGGGAATGCGGGCAGCCTTTGCCATGAATAACGCGTTGCTGGAGGCCGACGCGGAGTCCGGGGCGTTGCAGCACACGGCGGAGGCCGTTCTGCCCGCGGCCTAGCTGGCGGAGGAGGTGGGATTCGAACCCACGGGACCTTTCAGCCCTCCGGTTTTCAAGACCGGCGCAATCGACCGCTCTGCCACCCCTCCCGGTTGCTAGTTGCGCAGGGGCATACGCCACCGCGCCGGAAAGTTCGCATCGGCAGGGCGCTTCGCAAGCGGGAGAGCAGGCCCAGGCACCAGTTTCGACCCACTTTAGGCTTGAATACGAGACGAGGTAGCCGTTCATTGCTAGCGTAACGTCTGCTCCCCGCGACCGTGAGCTGTGTCCGACAATGAAATATCTTCAACATCGTCGCTATCTAAAGGCGCTCCTGCAGGAGGCGCGCTTGTGTCAGCCATCGCGTACCTCCGCCGAGGCTTACGCCGGGATGGCACGTACCAAGGAGTTGGAGAGTGGGACGTCGTCGATCACCAACGGCGACTTTTGTACCAATGGGCCGTCAAGGAGCGTCTAAGCATTCCCGTTGAAATCATACCGGCCCAAGAAGGCGGTCGTGAGCATGATGTTCGCTTTGACGAATTCAGCAATCGCTGGCTGAAGTTCACACCTACGGCCCGGGCATGATTTTTACCTCGGCCGGCGTCGTGGTGCCGACGGCGTAGTTGGTCCCCGGCTCCAGCGTCAACTTGACCTTCACCGTGCCAGCGTCAGCCACGTTTCCCAGCGGGGTGATCTTGATCACCTTGCTGGTGTCGCCGGCCTTGAACTTGGCCACTCCGCTCAGCGCAAGATAGTCGACTCCCGGCACAGCGTCACCCTTCACATCATAGTTGATCAGCAATTCGGTGGTGCGCGCGTCGGGGATGCTCAGCGTGAACTCGCCGAGCTCGCCCCCCGTGGCGGTGATCTCCGGCACGGTCGCCACGATGGTGACCACCGGAACGGCAACCTGCAGCGTCAGCGTGGCCGAACCCGTCCCGGCGCCATTGGCCGCTGCCAGCGCAATCGGAAACGTCCCACCAGCGGTCGGCGTGCCCACGATTTTACCGCCGGCCGCATCCAGGGTCATCCCTGCCGGCAGCCCGCTGGCGGAAAAGGTGGCGGGCGCGTTGCTGCCGCTAATCTGGTACTCCGCCGCCTCCCCGATCTGGATCGTACCGCTGAGCGCGCTGGTGATGGTAGGCGGCCCGGGTGCCACCAATAACGGCGTCAAATGGCTCAACAACACGCCGTAGCCAACGTCGTTCGGGTGCAGGCCATCGAACGTATGCGCGGCGGGATCCGTATACTTGGCGTCCGGACCGTTGTCTTGGAGTAACCCCCAGTTCGAAGTATCGGCATACTGCACGTTCGGCGCGCCAGTCGCGGAGACGGCTGCCTCAATGGCGCTGTTCCAAACCGCAATGGCGCTTGGAGTGAAATTCGTTCTCGGCAGAATGCCCAGGCAGATAATGGGACACGTCGACGGCACTCCCGCCGCAATCTTCGTCAGCATGGCCTGATAAGAAGTCTGAAACGCCGCCGTGGTTTCGGGGCCGCCTTCCTGCGCCATGTCGTTCGTGCCGTAAAGGATGACCACGGCATCGGCGCCGGCGGCGTTCGAGGTGACATCGGTGGTCCTGGCTTCCCCCGCGTCGTCGGTGTAGGTCACGTCGCCGCTGGGGAATTCGTGCACCGTCGTGCCAGAAACGCCGCGGTTGAAGACGGCCCAACCGAGCGACGCACCCAACTGCTGGCTGAACGCCTGCGACGAATCGTTGCCGGTGCCCCTGAGACCTTGCACGATGCTATCACCGTAGGTGATCAGGTGCGGGCGGGGAATGGTAACCACCGGGGACAACGAGCCGCCGACGGTCATCAAGGACCACATATAGAAGCCGTAGTGCGGATTGGCGCTCGCCACGCCGTATCGATGGGGAGCGCCGTCACCCTGGAACAGGGTGACCCAGCCATAGTTTGCTACTTGAGGTTGAGCAACCGTACCGACTTCCACCCCATCGACAAAGAGGCTTAATAGTCCTCCGCCGCCATACATCCACGCTTGGATCGTGCCGGTGGCCGACGCCGTGAAATAGAGCCCCTCATCCGGGAACTCCCCCGCCCCAAAGTACAGGGAGGGGTAGCCGCCGGCGCTCTGTTGCACCAGGCCGCCCTCCGGCTGGATAAAAGGGGTGACTCCCACAGGGTCGCTCAGTTGATACTGCGGTCCGAAATTAGCGGTCGGCGCGCCGATGGAGGGAGCCGCGCCTTTGACGATAAAAGTTGGCTGGCTTTGCGGCCCCGTGCCCGTGTCCAGATAGAAATCCGAACCTTCAAAGGATTGCTTGATCGTGAGCGCGTGGGTGCCTTCCGCCCCGAGGTCGATCGCCAGTGAAGTCCATTCATTGACCTTGAAGAAAGTGGGGGTGTAAGTGACTCCGTCGACGGTAACCGTGATGTTGGTAGCGCCCTTCGAGTAACAAGTGACGTCCATCGAAGTGCCGACGACCGACGCGTCCAGTTGGCTGCCGTAAGCGCCGCCCGAGTAAGGACGGCTGTTGCTCGGACTTACCGGCCAATAACCGGATAAGGCCACGCCGGAAGATGCGAGGAGGAAATCAGCCTTCTCCGCCTGCGCCAGCCCTGCCGTCAGTAGCAACAGAAGCCCCACGATCGCTGGCGTGCTCTGCAACCGCTTCAATCTGCTCAAGATAGATTTCATTTCGTCTAAGTAGTCCCGCCATCTGGCCCTTCCCTCACCACTTTCGCTCCTGCGCGACGATCACCCGTTACTACCGGCGAACACCGCGGAGGGGTACGAGAACGCGTTTCGGAAATCAACAAAAAAACGTCAAAGAGCCCTGCCCCGTGATAGTCAAACCAGCCGGACTCGCCGAAGTTGCGCCAGACGCCATCGACGATTTGCCAGCGCCCCTGGACGAGCCGTTTTTGCCTGGAACAACGGGGCACACGAACTGCTTTTGCGAGGCGAATGCTGAAAAAGCCGCGGGGTGGTACGTCCGGGCAGCCTCCCGGACGCAGATTGGTTCCCTTTGGTTCACGCTGATCAAAAACGATTGCGGGCTCAACACTTTGTGACAACATGCGCCGATGAATGGGCTTTTCGACGTCAGACCGCTGAGGGAACGCGTCTCCGGATGCGTCTGGGCACCTCTACCGCATGCTTGATTTGCGCAGCCCGGATTCGCCCAGGTCTTCCCCGGTCCCGGTCCTGAAAATGCCCGCGCAGCCGGCTACGGTGCCCGCCTTGCACCCGCGCCACGGCGAGACGGCCGGGCACCCGGTGGCAACCCAAGCCTTATAAGATGGCAGCCAGAATTGAGCATCGGGTCGTGTCCGGCGGCACGGCGAATTTCGCCAGCATCGTCTCGATCTTTTTGCAGAACGTCGCGCTCGTACCGGTGCTGCTGCACCGTTGGTCGCCGCAGATCTTTGGCGTTTGGGTGACCATCATCGCCACCCAAAATCTGTTGGCCGCGATGAGCTTCGGCAATGACAATTACCTGGGCAACGAAGCCTCCCGCCTCTTGCACGAGGACCGGGCCAAGCTCGGACGGCTGCTGGGCACCGGGGCGTGTCTCTCGCTCGGCCTGGGCGTGATGCAGGTGTCGTTGGTACTTGGGATCGCCTGGTGGACGCGGTCCATGGGCACTTTCGGGCTGCCGGATAAGATTGACGGCGTCAATGCACTGTACCCCGTGCTCCTGGTGGTCGGTTCCTGGTTTGGCTTTGGCTCGGTGTCCAATCTGCTCGTGCGCATGTGTTATGCCTTGGGCTATTACTCTCTGTTTACCTGGCTAATGGTGATTTACCGGGCGGTGCTCTCCGTGGCGTTAGGGGTGGGCGCTGTCCTCGGGTTGAATCTCTTCGGTGCCTCGGTCTGTTATGCGGTTGTCACGGCGGGCAGCCTATTGATTATCTTCATCTGGTCCCTGCATACCATGCGCCGGCACGCGGTGACGATCGACCGGCCGGATTTCCGCTGGGGGGTCAAGCTGTTTTGCAAGAGCTCCGCCATTGGCGCGACCGCCGTGCTCGACTCGCTGAGCAATAGCGGGCTGATCACCATTATTTCACGGTCGATGTCAGCGGCTTCCGTCTCCTTGTTTTCATCCACCCGCACCATCGCCAACACCGCCATGCAAGGCGTCGGCATGATCCTCTATCCGCTCAATCCGGACATCATCCGCTTCCAAGCCCGCCGGGAGTTCGGCAAACTGGATGAAGTCTTCCGAGTCTGCTGGCTGGTCGCCGGCTCCGCGGTCAATTTCGGCATGTGCTTCGTGCCGCTCGTGCTCAACCCGCTGTACCGCACCTGGACCCGGGGCAAGCTCCACCTCGATTTTCCGCTGTTTGCCGCGCTCGCGGCCGCCGTCGCGTTCCGGGCCTTCGCCGCGCCCTGGATGGGTTACCTCGCCTGCCTGAACTCGGTCCGCATCCAGACGTCGGTCAGCGTGCTGCGCGGCGTCGTGGTGGTGGGCTTGAGCATTGTGCTGCTCAAAACTTGGGGGCTGTTCGGTGTGGGTTTCGCTTGGGCGGTGGCGGAGTTCGTCGGCCCGGTTTTGCTGGCGGGCTATTGTGCCTCCGGTTTGCTCAAACGCGCGCGGGGCGGGAGTTCGGCACCGATGGTAATTTTGCCCGCCATCTCGCTTGGCAGCGTCGTGATTGTGTATCTGGTGATCGCACTGATCCCGAAAATGACGCCTTTGCTTTGCCCGCTCGGCATGTTGCTGGTGGCGTGGCTCGGTTGGCTGCAATGGCTGCAATTGACGGACGAAACCAAGCGGCGCCTGACCGGATTGATTGCGAGCGTCACGTCACGCTTGCGGACGGGGCGAACCGCCAAAAGCGTGCTCCCAAGCACCTGAGCAAGGACGTGGCGGAGGGTTGACAGGGTTTTCTCACATTGGCTCAATGATCCATCTTTGGTCCCACGACATCGGCGACCGTCCGGGCGGCATTCAGTCGTATACCGCCGCCGTCCTGGAGGCACTGCGCGGCCTCGTATCGCCCGTCGGGATTCGCGTGAGCTTGCAACGGGAACGGCAACCGGTCCATCCGTGCCTCGCCGGCCTGAAGGTCAGATGTTATGGGAATGTTCCGGCCCGGATCCGTACGCCACTGTTCGCCTTGAGCTCCGCCGCTTGGGCGATCCGGGATCGGCCGAGACTCATCTTTAGCTGTCACCCGAACTTCGCGCGCGTAGGCGTGGCCGCCAGGGCTTGGGCCGGCGCGCCCTTCTGGACCGCCGCGCACGGCATCGATGTCTGGGAAGATTGTCCGCCCGCCGTGGTCCGGGCGCTGCAACGTTGCGACCGCATTCTGGCGGTCAGCGAGTTCACCAAGCGCAAGATGATCGAGGGCCACGGCGTGCCGGCGACCAAAATTTCCGTCCTGCCCAATACCTATGATGCTCAGCGCTTTAGTCTGGGTGAAATCGACCCATCCGTGCGGGCGGAGTTTGGCCTGCCGCCGGCTGCCAGGCTGCTGTTATCGGTCGGACGCCTGGCTGAACCCAAGCGCCTGAAGGGTTTTGACAAGGTCATCGAGGCGATGCCGGCGATTCTGCGCGAGGTGCCCGAAGCCGTGTATCTGCTAGCGGGCACCGGCCCGGATCGGTCGCGTTTGGAAGAAATTGCCGTGGCCTGCGGCGTGCGCCAGCAGATCGTTTTCGCCGGGTTTGTACCCGATTCGCGTTTGGCGGCGCTTTACCGGAGTTGCGACGCCATGGTCATGCCGAGCAAGAAAGAAGGCTTTGGCATCGTGTTCCTGGAGGCGTTGGCGTGCGGACTGCCCGTGATCGCCGGCAATGTCGACGCCTCGGGAGAACCTTTGCTCAACGGCGAATTGGGCGTTCTGATCGATCCCGATAACGTCGCGGAAATAGCCCACGCCTGCAGCCAACTCCTGCTCCGCGCGCACCCGAACGAGCATCTAACCGATCCCGCATATCTGTCCGCCAAGGTGGCGGAGCGTTACGGCCCGGCGGCGTTTCAAAAGCAGCTTGGCCAACTGCTGGAAACCTATGCCCCGGCGGGCTGACCGGCATGCGCATCCTAAGTATTCTCATCGACGCCCGTAAGCAATGGGGCGGTCCCGTGCAGTCCGTCTCAGAGGTCGTGCGCATGCAGCACGCGGCGAAGCTCGCGCCGTGTGTCGTCAGCCTGAAGCGACCGGGCGAACTCGGGGCGTTCGAGCCGCCCGGCACGCTGCTCCTCTTCGAACCGAGCGCGCCGGCGCGCTTCGGCAATTCCGCCGCGCTGATCCGTTGGCTGGAAGAGAACGCGCGCCAATTCGATCTGGTCGTCGTTAACGAAATCTGGAGCGTCATGATCCAACGCGCGATGCGCACACTGCGCCGGTTGCAGGTGCCTTTCATCGTCCAACCCCGGGGTTCCCTGGACCCGAGCGACTTGCAAAAAAAGTGGCTGCTCAAGGAGATCCTGGGCCGGCTGATCGTGGGGCCGAATCTCGCCGGAGCCGCTTGCGTGCTGGCCGCCTCGAAGCCCGAAGGCGAGCGGCTCAATACCTTCGGCGCCCGCGTCCCGATTGAAGTGCTCCCTCACCCCATTGCGCCCAAAGTCCACGGCGACCGCCAGGCTTTCCGCGACCGGCTGGGCTTCGCCCCGGACGATTTCGTGCTCCTGTTCCTTTCCCGGCTGGATCCCAAAAAGCGGGTGGAGCTGCTGCTCGCTGCCTTTGAGCAGGTCGCGGCGCAACTGCCGCAGGCGCGGCTGGTCGTCGCGGGCGGCGGGCAACCGGGCTACGTCGAGGGGATCAAGCGACGGATGGCGCAGTCCCCGTTCGCCGCCCGGATGCACTTTGCCGGCTTCATCGGCGGGGCCGAAAAACAGGACGCGCTGGCCGGTGCGGACCTCTTCGTTTTACCTTCGAATTTCGAAAACTTCGGCGTGGCGGTTGTCGAAGCCTTGCAGGCGGAGCTGCCAGTCGTCGTGAGCAAGGGCGTCCAGATTTGGCAGGAAGTGGCGGCGGCCGGCGCGGGCGCGGTTTTCGAGGGCGGCGCCGCGCCATTGGCGGAATTGCTGGTTGAGATCGGCCAGTCTCCGCCAAGGCGGCGCGAAATGCAGACCAACGCGGCTGCCCTCGGCCAAAGATATACACCCGCGAAATTGACGGACAGGTACCTCTCGCTCTGGCATAAGTATGCCCGCCAGCCAAGGCAATCCGGAGACGCCACGCACCCTCGCCCGACCGACGCACCATGACCGCCGTACCTGCTCCCGCGCCACAGCGGGAAAACGTTTTCGATCTCCTGCGCGGCATCGCCATCATCGGCGTGGTTTACATTCACAGCGCCAAGCTTTTGTCGCCCGCTTATCCTCTGGTCCTGGACACGAACTATTTCCGCTGGGCGGTACCGGTCTTCCTGCTCCTGAGTGCCCTCTTCTCGATCCGGTCGTACCGGAAACGGCCGGTTGAAACGGCTGATTTTCTGGCTCGCCGCTACCGGAAGCTGATCTGGCCGTTCCTGGTGGTCAGCTTGCTCCAGCTGGTCTTGACCGCCGACTGGAAAACCCTCACCCCGGTCAAGATCATCACCAGGCATTTCACCGGAGCTGGCTGGCCGGGTCAGTACTTTTTCATCGTCCTATTTCAACTGCTGCTCTTCTACCCGTGGTTTGCCAAGATCCGTTGGACCCGGCGTGGAATGGTGGCTTGCGGCGCGCTGACACTGCTTAGCTTCCCTGTTGCCGGTGTTCTGATGAACCGGATATCGCTCCTGGAAAAACTGGGCGACAAGATTTTCATCTATTGGTTGCCGTATACCATTCTGGGCGCTTACCTGGCGCAGGAAGACGATCTGCTCCGGCAACTGCCGCAGCGTTTCAACCGCTGGCTAGCGGGAGCCATCGCGCTTTTTGCCCCCTGCCTGATCGTCCTGGAATTTCACTTCAACCCCTTGCACCTCACGCTGCCGGTCGATGGGGGAAGTGGACTCTACGTTTCTCCGTACGTCCTCGATTCCGTCTTCCTTTCTTCGGTTGGTGTCTTTTTGTTTTCCCCCAGCGTTCTCTCTGCCTGGCGGGGAATGGGCTCCGCCACTGTCAGTGCACTGGGACGCTATTCGCTCGGGATCTTTTGCTTGCATCCTCTTTTGCTCTGGGGCGTGAAGCTCTACACCACTACTCACCCCTGGTTGGCCACCCTGCCTTATACGCTTCAGGCGCTCTCGCCGCTGCTGAGCGTCGCCGTGTTGTGTTTTGCGTCGCTGGGCCTCACGAAGATAATCGAGCACGGCCTGGGGCGCGATGTGCTGTCTTGAAGACGTTTCCAAGGGCAAAAAGGGTGTTTTACAAAATCGGATTGCCCACGCCTGGCCCTTTCTGGCAAAGTGGCCCATGCCAAGGTTCTTTGGGCGCGGCGACGGGGGCGGGCACGCCAAGTCCCGCCGGCTGGAGGATCACCTCGCCGGGGAGCCCCGCGCGCAAGTTTAGGCATCAAATCTCATGAACACTATCGACTACCGCGCGCCAATGCTCGAGCGGCCGCTACGGCCGGTGCGGAAAGCACCGAATCGCAAGGTTCGGAATTCCCGGATCATCATTTTCCTGCTCGAGGCGTTCATCCTGGTGACGCTTTTGTATTACATGTGGATTTCCTCCTATCTGGAATGGCCTCCCATCACCGGCATGCTTTGGATTCCGTTGCTCCTCGGCGGCTTGATCATGGAAAGACGGCGCCTGCATTATCCGCGCGCCCCGCTCTACCTCGCTTCACTGGCGATGTGCCTGGTGCCGATCATCAAGAACACGCTGGTCCGGGATTGGCCCGGGGTGGCCGAATCCGGCATGATCATGGCGGGGTTTGCGGCCGCGCCCTTTTGCGGGCTCTACTTTCGCTCGAACAAAATGGCACTCATGGTCATGATGATATTTGTACTGCCGCTTTGCGTGGCGGGCTATTTGATGGGTGTCACCGAGTCGACTTCAATCCTGGGCGGTTTTGCCTTGGCTCGCGGCGCGCTGCATCCGCCTGACGGCACCCATCATTTTCTGGGTGGATTTGCCGGCATCATGGTTTGCCTGACCTGGCGCAGAATGAACTGGAAATATGTCGCGTTCTTTACCTTCCTCATGATCCTTTCGGGTGCCCGGACCTACTGGTTCGCCGTGGCGCTGTCCGTGGCGATCGGTGAGTTCATGCAACTTCCCGGGTTACGACCCAGATACCTGCTTTTCGGGACCGTTTTCGGGTTGATCGTGTCGACGGCGGTGTTGATCGAACCTTGGGTGGGCGAAACGGTCGGCAAGGCGGAGTGGACCCGCTACTTCTCGCTGGGTGGCGGCGAGGAGGTCGCCAAAGCGGGCGTGTTTACTGGCCGAAGCGATCTTTGGACGTATTACCTGACGCTGTACCATGAACGGCGCCGCACGGGCTGGCCGACGGAATACATTCGTCCGCAGAAAGTCTGGAACGGCAATGCTCTCGTCAGCGAAGGCGCCGACGGCGAAATTCTGCATGCGGGTACGGAGAGCCAGTTCGACTACTACCTGGCCCGGGACGGCATTTGGGGTTTCGCCGCGATTGCGATGTACGCGTGCCTGGCCGCCTACTTCCAGAAAGGGGGGATGGTAAATTCGGTAATTTTGGTCATCTTTGTGACCGCCGCAGGCTTCGGCAATCCGATCAGCCGCGTGACTTACGCCCCGGTCTTCATCATGTTCGCGGCGGCTCTCTGGGCCGCGTCTTCGACGCCGAGGTATAGACCTAACGAACTGGATCTGGATGATCCGTCGCCGTCGCCATCGACGAACGCGCTGCCCGCCTGAAATTCTCAGATCGCGTCCCGTCCGCCTGCCAGTTGGAGCCTCTGGTTTCAGGCATATCGCCGATGCGAGCCGGGGATTTATTTCGATAGGACTGTGAGGGATCGGGCTGCCATGGTGAGCATTTTTCACCAACGCGGGGGCATCTCGCGGGCAAACCTCCGGGTCCAGGCTTCTTTTCTGCCTGATCGATACCTCTAGCTGGCTTGAGGTAGACGGCTGGATCAATAACTGCTAGAGGAATTGGCCATCATGACCTTGCTCGCGAGCCCGGCGGAAGCGAGGACGGCCCAATGATGATTTTCAGTATTCAATGATCGCCGCCGCTGCCGAAAGTAGGGTGTCTCCTGTCGCCGAGACGCCCATCACCCGCCTGGTTCTGGTCTGCCAACTCTTCTACCCGGAGTTGGTTAGCACCGGGCAGACGCTGACGGAGTTGGGGGAAGAATTGGTGCGCCGCGGCATCGAGCTCAAGGTGGTCGCGGCCCAGCCCACCGTGGTCCGGCGCGACCAGCACATCGCGGCCAACATCGTGCATGAGGGGATTTCCATCTTTCGGGCCTGGTCGACGCGCCTGCCGAAGACCAATTTTCTGGGCAAGCTCATCAATCAGGTCACGTTTTTTGTCACGTCGACGCTGCACGTTCTGCGGCATGAGCCCGATGTCCAACTGCTCATCCTGACCAACCCGCCCTACCTTCCCCTGCTGGGTTGGCTTTGCCACTTGGTGCGGCGCCAACCCTTCGGGCTCATTCTCTTCGACATCATGCCGGAGCAGGCGGAACTGCTGAATTTTGTCCGGACCGGCGGCTGGATCGCGCGTTCCTGGCGCCGGCTCAATCGCCTCTTTTACCTGCGTTGTTCCTACGCGGTTGTCCTCAGCCAGGACATGCTCGTGGGCGCGCTGCAGAATGCCGACGTCGCCGGCACTCCGGAAGAAGCGGAATGCCGCGCCCGCACCCACATCATCCACGTCTGGTCGGATGACCGGATGATCGAGCCGAAGCCAAAAGCAAGTTCCAGCGAAGCGATCCGGCTGGGGGTGGTGGACCGTTTTGTCGTCCAATACTCCGGCAATCACGGCCGCTTTCACGACATTGAGTCGCTGCTGGAAATAGCACGCCTGCTGCGCGCTGAAAGCGGCATCGTCTTCCAATTCATCGGCGAAGGTCAAAAGAAGAGCCTGGTGTCGCGTTACCGGCAGCAGCACCATTTGGAGAACATTTTCGAGGCCTCCTACTGCGACAAGGAACTGCTGGGCGAGTCTCTGGCCATGTGCGATCTGGGCGTCGTCGCGCAGATGCCGGGACAGGAGCGGGTCTGCTATCCGTCAAAGCTCTTGGGCATCCTGGCGGCCGGCCGGCCAGCGCTTGCGATCTGCACGCCGACGTGCGAAATGGCGCGCATGCTCGTCGAGCAGGGATTGGGATTCGTGGTCGCCAACGGCCAGCCGGAACGCGGCGCCGAAGTGATCCTGCAAGCGGCGCGGGACGCGAGCGAGCTTGCCGCCATGGGCCGCAACGCGCGCCGCTACCTGGACGAGCATTTTACCCTGCGTAGCGCGGCCCAGCGTTATTTTGATCTGATCACCAAAACTACTCAAACAACAGCAAAACCGACAACCTAATGAACAACCAGAAAATCGTAGTGTGCGGTGGCGGCGGCTTTATCGGCGGCCATCTCATCGCGGACTTGCACCGCCGGGGCTACACCAATTTACGGAGCGTTGACGTCAAGCCGATGAGTCAATGGTACCAGGTCAACGACGCGGTCGATAATCTGGTCTTGAACCTGAAGGACCTGCCGAGCTGCCGGACCGCGCTGCAAGGCGCGCGCGTGGTCTATAATCTCGCCGCGGATATGGGCGGGATGGGCTTTATCGAGAACAATAAAGCCTTGTGCATGCTGAGCGTGCTCATCAACACCCATTTACTCATGGCGGCGCAGGAAGCGGGCGTCGAGCGCTTTTTCTTCGCGTCTTCGGCCTGCGTTTACAATGCCGACAAGCAACGCGATCCGAATGTCACCGCGCTCAAGGAAGAGGACGCTTATCCGGCCATGCCTGAAGATGGCTACGGTTGGGAAAAGCTCTTCAGCGAGCGCATGTGCCGGCATTTCCGCGAGGATTTCGGCCTGCTAACCCGCAGCGCTCGTTACCACAATGTTTACGGGCCGCTCGGCACCTACAAGGGCGGGCGGGAGAAAGCCCCGGCCGCGGTTTGCCGCAAGATCATCGAAGCCAAGCTCAGCGGCCGGCACGAGATCGAGATCTGGGGCGACGGCCATCAGACGCGCAGCTTCATGTATATCGACGACTGCCTGAAGGGCACGGTGGATATCCTGGCCAGCGATATCGTGGAGGTGCTCAACCTGGGCAGCAGCGAATTGGTTTCCATCAACCAGTTGGTGGATATCGTCGAAGATATTGCCGGGATCAAAGTGAAACGCTCATATAACTTGAAGGCGCCCAAAGGGGTGAATGGCCGCAATAGCGATAACACGCGCATCCAGGAGTTGTTAGGTTGGGAACCGGGCGTGAAGCTCCATGACGGCATGACCAAGACGTACGCCTGGATTTACGACCAAATGGCCAAATAGGCGGGCTACGACTCCAATCGGTAAACGCCTCGCCAGCGGCGGCCAAAGCAAGGTAGGGACGGCTCTCAGGACGGCTCTCCGAGCCGTCCCATTTTGTTTGGAAAAGTTGCTAGTTAACAGACGCCTACGGAAACACTTGGACAGTTCGGATAGCCGTTTGTCGCTCTCGGCCCCTCGACCGGTCGCCGGGCCTCTAGTCCGCCTTGGGTTACTACCGGCACCTCCGCTGCCTTCAGAACGGCCGGGCAGACTTCTTGCCGCGCAGAAAAGCCTGGCTGCGCGAGAACAAATACCAGAGCTGCAATAACAACCGGTATTCCCAACGCACCAGGGTTGAGCGGCGGGGATTAAAGTGCTTGTCGTAGAACTGTTCGGTCGCGGTAAAGACCTGCTTGGATAAAACCAGGTGGTTCTGGGACGAGCTGCGGCCTTTGTAATGCGTGATGGTATACCGCCCATCGTAGACAACCGCGTAACCCGCCTGCTGGCAGCGATAACAAAAATCCAGATCTTCCCCGTACATAAAAAAGCGCTCGTCCAGCGCGCCGATCCGGTCGAGCACCTCGCGCCGGATCATCATAAAGGCACCGTTGACCGCTCCCACCTCGTAAGTCCCATTCTCCGGCAGGTAGGTGAGATTATACCCGGCGAACCAGCGGGAATTCTGAAACAATCGGGCGAGTCCCGAGGCGCGCGTGAAACCATCCCAGACGCCCGGGATGGAGCGACGGCAGGCGAGATCCAGCGCCCCATCGCCCGTCGCCAGGCGCGGTGAGATAATGCCGATGCGCGGCTCCGCTTTGAGACGATCCAGACAGTTCTCGAGCGCCGCCAAGTTCACCACGGTATCCGGGTTCAAATAAAGGATGGTTTCCCCCGTCGCCTCGGCCAAAGCGCGGTTGTTGGCCTTGCTATAGCCACAGTTCTCCTGCAAGGGCATGAGTTTGACGGCCGGATACGCCCGCGCAATGAACTCGACAGTTTGATCCTTCGAATGATTATCCGCGACGATAACCTCGACCGGTCGCCCGTGAATGACTGGCGGGATGGAATCCAGGCAAGCCCCAATCTCGTGCCAGGATTCGTACGTGACGATCAGGATAGACAGGATAGGGACTTCCATGATGGACGGATCAACTCCCTCAAGCCTGCCCAATCGCATACTGATAAGCCTCGAATGTTTTCGCGGCCGCCTTCTGCCAGGAAAATCGCGCCAGCAAAGCCGAAAAATCCGGCGGGAGTTGGCTTAACGCCGCCTTAATAGCCGCCCCGATCGATTTCACCTGGAACGGATCACAGTAACTCACGTAATCGTCAAAAAAACCCCGCGTATAGCCGCTGTCGCTGACACAGACGGCGGCGCCGCACGCGATCCCTTCCAGCGCAACGAGCCCGAACGTCTCGAAAAAACTGGCGAGCACAACGACCTTGGCAGCGGCAAAGGCGGCGTACAATTGATCCTGCGGAAGCTGGCCTCCGTATTCCACCCAACCGGGCACCAACTCGGCCCGCACCCGTCTCGCGTAACCGGGATGCGAATCGTTCCAGGCGCCGTACAGGATCAGCTTGTCCTCACCGCGCGGGAGAGACTTGAAGGCGGCGATGATGCTCAACTGGTTCTTGCGCGGCTCGATGCGGCCCGCGCAAAGTACATCGCGGCGCTGGTTCCAGGGCAGCGGATGCGCCGCTGGCCGATCAAACCCGAAAGGCACGATAAAGATCTTGGCGGGTACGGCGCCGCTCTCCCGCTGCAGCATCTCCGCCTCCACCGTGGAGTTCGGCAGGATGGCGCGGGCGGACGACAGCACTAGACGTTGCAAACCGGCAAAATTGAAGATGGCCGGAAGGTAGAGGGGCAGTCCGGAACGGCGGGCGTACCAAGCCTCTTTGGCTGCCAGATACGCCTTCACCGGGAAATATGGCAGCCGGTACAAGCGCCGATAACAGCGCTTCATCTCGGCCAGCGAGTGCCAGATCGGACTGACAACCACCGGCAGCCCCCGCCTCGCGGCCTGGGCGAGCTGAATGGCGGTTTCGTGGATCCGGGTCGTATTGAAAAGATGCACCACGTCGAACCGCTCTTCGACTTCTTCCACACCCGGCACGATCCGGCTGCGCACATTGAACTCCGCCAACGCCTGCTGCGTTTTCAGCAACTGGACATAATCGCCACCCGGGAACTGATTAACATCCGAGCGAATGCGAAATAACACTTTCATCGCGCGCCTCCCGAGGATTGCCGGACTCTTCGCAAAGGGCTGGCGGCCATGATCGCCAACCGCCGCCGGTTCATTTCCGCCGCGCTGTCGTAGCCGCAGAACAGGAACAGTGGCAGGCAGCCGATAAAGGTCATCGACTCGCGCGCAATCCCCTCCCCCAGCACAAAGACCAGGAAAAGAATCAAGGCCCGGCGTGCCCGCTGGTCGCTTTCACCCGGTTCCGGCTCGAGCACTTTGTAAAAGAAAAACAGGATCGCGAGCGAACCCGCCACCCCCAGGTGATACGTGTTCCAGAGCAACTGGTTATCGGCCCAATGGAACATCGTGGCGATCCGGTTGTCGATCAATGAGCCGAACGGGCCGCCCGAGACCAGGATGAGCGGCTGCTTGGCGAAGTCCCCGAGCATTTGGACCCAAAAAGCGTCCCGCTCATAGGCGCTCTCGGCGTCGCCGATATGCGTTCCGCCCATGAACTGGCCACCGACAAAATCCGTGAACTTGCCGACCCCGATGAAGCTCATGGCCACGGCGATAAACACCCATGCGAGCACGTAGCTTCGGGCGTATTTCTTGGAGATATTCGGAAAGATCAGACAGAAAACCGCGTAGGCCGCGGCCGCAAACGCCCCGAAGAGGGCCGAGCGCCCCCCGGAAACGACCATCATCCAGCCAAAGCCAGCCGTCCAGGCAACGGCCAGCAGCCGCTGCCATAGCTTCGTCGAGACGACGAAAACCGCCATGCCCGCCACCGCGTTCATGCCCATGATGTTCGCGAAGGAAAAGACGTCCCGTTGCAATCCGTGAATGCGGATCTTCCCGTCCAGGATTTGGTCGCTGGCCCGCCTGACGCCAAAGGCCGTGGTTTCATTCCAGGCCGTGGGGATGAGGTAGCTGCCGCGATGCCACTCGAGGGCGCCGGCGGCGCATTCCGCAGTCATCAGAGCGGCTGAGATGACGAGCAGGATGCGGAACCACTCGCCCCACGTCTTGTTCAGATAAAGCATGTGCCCCAGGAGGATCCAGTCGAGCCAGCAAAGGCTCCATTTGCAGGTGCGGAGCGCTTCCATGGTGTAGGTGCCATCCAGCACGGCCGGAATGAGCAAGATGGGCGTGACCAATATGATCCAGCTATGCATCGCCACCCACTTGATCTGGCTGCGCTCGCTCAACCAGACGGTGGAGGCCATCAGATGGAACCCGAGCATGATGTCCCGCAGGTAGACCACCGGCCCGAGCGCGCCGTGCAAGAGGCCGCTCGGGAAGTACAGCAAGGCCGTGATCCAGCCGAAGATGATCAGAAACCGCAACGATTTTTCTTCCGCCGTTGCGGCCGGCAAACGGCTACCGCTGGAACCTCCGGCGGAGGAACCCACCGCGCTCTGGCGTTTGGAAAAAACTTTGGCCAAGCTCCGGGAGCTTGTTCTCGACCGACGTTCGGAATTGCCGCGCGAGCGCGAAGGAGTCTCCTTCATGGGTGCAGGGTAATTTGGGTGGGCCGGCGACCCGGCCACGCCGAGGCGGCCAGCGCATTTTCACCCTTTCTGATGCACGTGCCGAAGACCAGCGAATTATGGCTGAGGACCGTTTTCATCCCGGCGTGGCTGTGACCGCCAGCGCAGCCGGTTTGACGGAAGCTTTGAGGTGAGCTGCCGTGCGTTTGAAAACGTCAACGACGCGGTCGGTCAGTTCCTGGGGCGTGGCCAGCCGGGCCTGCCGCCCTGCCTGCTCACGCCAATGCTGCACCATGGCGGGATCCTGCGTGATCCGCGCCAGCATCGCCCCCCAAGCGGCGTGGTCTCCAACTGGCAACAACTCTCCGTTGATCCCGGCTTGCACCATCTCCGGCAAACCGCCGGTACGGCTGGCCAGCACCGGCAAGCCGAGGCGTTGCGCCTGCGAAATGACCAGCGGCGCATTTTCAAACCAGATCGAAGGCACCAGCAACAGGTCGCTCGCGGTCATGTAGACGCCGACTTCCGCGGCCGAGACTTTGCCGGCCAGCGTGAGCCATTCCGCGGCGCCGTAACGCGCGCGTAATCCCTCCAGCAGACTGCCGCCCCCCACGATCCGCAGATGAAACCGGTGCTGCGCGGCCAGCCCAGCCAGAACTTCGAGGACAAAATCCACGCCCTTCCATTTCTCCACCTGGCCCACGTAAAGCAGTTGCAAGACGTGATCCGCCGTGGGCGCCGGACGGGCGGCGGCGTTGGCGGCCTGTTTGTCAAATAGCAAAGGCAACGGTATCACGACGGCCTCCAGATGCTTGGGCAGATAAGGTCGATAGCGATCGAGCAGCGCCGCCGAGGGCGAGATAAAGGACAAAGCCTCGATGTGGTCGAAGTAGAAACGCTTCAACGCGGCCGAAGCCTGGCAAGTCCAGTGGTAGCGCGTACACTCCCGGCCGCCGCGGAACCGGTTCATGGAAATACACATGAAGCCGAAATCGTGCAGAGTCTGCACGCACGGCAGCCGATGTTCTCCAATGGCTTTAAGCAAGTTATAGCCAATTCCTTGCAGGTCGTGCGTACTCACGACATCCGGCTGGAACTGGTCCATGACTTCGCCGCAAATCCGTTCCGTCGTGGCGTGAAAATGATCGTTGGCGTGCCAGATCACCTTGGAAAAGGTGCGGTCCCGGTCCGCCTGGTAGATTTGGAAAACGTTCTTGAAAAACCGGCGTTCCACGGTCAGGCGCTCGCCCAGGATTTCGGTGCCCTGCACCTCGGGCGTGGGTGCGCAGGTGAGGACGTGGACTTCGTGACCCGCTGCCGCCAGCAGGGTGGCCTGCGAGTGCGCGGCCATTTCCGCTCCGCCCATGATGTATGGCGGAAACATGTTGGAGATGGTCAGTATCTTCATGCGAAACGAGCGCGACCCTTGCAGAGCAGACGCCGAACCAACTGGCAGCGTAAAGTCAGGTGGCGGGGCGCGTGTAAATCAGGGTCCGATAACTCCAAAGCTCCAGGCTGACCCGCCGGTTGAGCCATTGCAGCACGCCGCCGTAGCAACACGCGCCCAACACGATCAAGGCGCCGAGGCGCGCGCTCGCCGGGCCGGTCTGCCAATACCCGCGCAGACTGTAGATCACGGCGGCCATCGCCAGCGTCGCCAGCACTTGCGGCAGGAATAACAGGAGGGTCTTGGAGATGGAGATGCCCGTCACGCGTTTGAGCACCAGGAGTTCGAACGGATACAGCAAGGCGGCCCGCCCGGAAAACGCCGCCGCCACCGCCAGCGCGCCCCAGTGAATGGCCACCGTGAAGGCGAGCACGTTTGCCAGCGCGTGCACCGTGGCGATCCCGGAACACCAATCCGGGCGGCCCCGCGCCACCAGCACGGACTGATGCACGGCTGACAACGCCTCAAAAGGGCAGGCCAAAAGCAAGAGCTGCATGATCCGGACCGATGGCTCCCACTTGGCGCCGAAGAAAAGGTGCACGACATCGGGCGCCAGGATCGCCAGTCCCGCGGTGGCCGGCAGCACAAAGACGCTTTGCATCTCGACGATCCGATAAAAGGCGCCGCCGAACCGCTCGACCTGGCCTTGCAAGCGGGAAAGCGCACTCACACTCACCCGGGCCAGCGAGCGGATGAGGACCTCGCTCAAGAGCGTCGCCACCCGCGCGCCGACCGCGTAAAACCCCACCACCGCGGCACCCAGGAACTTGCCGACGAAAAGCTGGTCCGCGCGCCGGTTCAGCAGGCCCGTCAGGTCCACCCAGAGCAGCTTGACGCCGAAGCGCAGCAACCGCCGCGCGCGCTCGGGACAAAAGGCCAGCCGCGGCCGCCAACTGCTCGCCGTCCAGAGCGCAACCAGATTGACCAGCCAAATGGTGAGTTGTTGCCCGACAAGGCTCCAGGCGCCCGCGCCTCGCCACGCCAGTGCGATCCCGACGACGCCGCCGGCCAGATAGGAACTCAGCGTGCGCAGCGCGAGCGCGCGGAACTGCAACTGGCGCGCCAGCAAGTTGTTCTGCACGTCGGCCAGTGCCGCCAGGAGAAAGATCGGCGATAATCCCCTTAAAATGGCCGCCAGGGCCGGCATATCGAACCAGGCGGCCACGGCGCCGGCAACGGCGCTGGTCAACAGCAGGATAAAACATCCCACGGATAAGTTGATCCAGAAAACCGTGTCCAGGTGACGGTCATCCAAATCCTCGAACTGGATAATCGCCTGGCCCAAGCCCTGAAAAACGAAAAACTGCGCCACTAGGACATACAGGTTGGCGATTGCCACGATCCCGAAATCGAGCGACGACAGAAAATGCGCCAGGACGATGAAGACCAGGAAGGAGATGAGCTGCCCGGCCAGGCCCTCGATGCCGGACCACGCCACCCCATGCACCGTCTGCCGCCCCAATCCCGGAGAGTTCGCGTCGCCGCCACTCTGGGTCGGCGCGGAAGCATTCACCGGTGACATTCCCACGAGCGGATGCGCCGTTTACCGGCGCAGTGCCGTCTCAAGCCTTGGAAGCCTCTTTGGCCCCGTAAACCCCTTTGCCGTATGACCCGCCGCCGTAATAGTAGTAGTAGTTCGCGCTGCCGGCCGGGAGCCGGTTCAGGATGAAGCCAACGGGCTTGGCCTCTGCATTGGTCAACTTTTGCACGGCCCGTTCCGCTACGCGGGAAGCAGTCTTCGCGGCGTGGACCACTAGGCAGACGGCATCCACGTGCCGCGCGATCAGGAGGGTGTCGCTCACCGCATGGACGGGCGAGGTATCAAGGACCACGTCGTCGAATTCCGGAGCGAAACTCGCAATCAAGCGGGGGAAATCGGTATTGGCGATGAGCTCCGAAGGATTCTGGTTCCGCTTGCCCGCCGGCATCACGAAAAGATTCGGGATGGGCGTGGGATAGTAGCATTCATCCAAGGTCGCTTTCCCCTCCAGCAGTTGGGACAAACCCTTGATTTTCTTCTCCTTGAAGAACACCGGCTCGACCGAGGGAAGCCGCAAATCCGCGTCGACGAGCAGCGTCCGGCGGCCCAATTGCGCCAGCGATATCGCGTAGTTGATGGAACAAAAGCTTTTGCCTTCACCCGGGACGCCGCTGGTGAAAAGGAAGGTGCGATGATCCGCTCCCTTATCCAACAGTCCCAAGGCGGCGCGCAAGGTTCTGAAAGCTTCCGCGACCGCGCCGTCCGGGTCTTTAATGATCGCCAACCCATCGTCGACGTGCCCGAGTTTTTCGCCGACCGGGATGGCGCCCACGGCCTGTAGGCCCAGCCGTTCTTCCGCCTCATCGATGGTCCGGAGAGACTGATCGGTCATCGACAGGGCAAAACAACTACAGACGCTGAGCAAGCCCCCGCCAAACACGCATACCGCCATGACCAGGAGCTTTTTCGGCTTGGCCGGCTCATAGGGTATCGGAGCGGCACTGATGGTTTCGATCTTGTTATCGTCCATGTTCGTCGTCAGGTCCGTCTCCTTCAGACGCTCCTCGACGTTGTCATACAAGTCCCGGTTACGATCCACTTCACGGGTAAGCGCCGAGTAAGGAATGCTCAAGCGATCGTCCTCCAACTTCGCCTTTCTTTGCTGCTCAAGGACCCGGGAGATCTGTTCTTCCGCCTGGCGGGCCGACGCCACGGCGGTCGTCAGTCCCTTGGCGGAATTCAAGACCGCGTCCTGCAAGGAGGCACGCAACCCCGCCACCTTGCTTTGTTCTTGAATGTAAGCGGGATGCTTCGGCAAATACCGCTGCTTCATCGCGGAAAAAGTGGCCTCTTCATCGGACACGCTTTTCTGCAATTGCTGCACCTGCTGGTCAGCGGCGACGCTTTGTACCGTCAGCAACTGGTCCGTCTGCTCGCTGCCTTGCGATTGGGCGAGGATCTTATTGACCTGCGCATTGTCCGATTCCAGCCGGATGCGCAAGCTCCGGCTATCATTAACCTTGCCCGTTAAATCGCGCAGCTTTTCTTCGCTAAATCCCTTGGTATCGTCGAGCGGCGTTTCCGGATGAGCGTCCTTGAAAGCCTGAGCAGCCTGCTCGGCGATCGCCACGCGCTGTTTGAGAACGTCGGCCTGCTCGAGCAGGAAGCGGTTGGCTTCTCCCGAAACCCCCGTCCGCTGGGCCATGTCCGCCCGGATATATTCTTCCACTATGGCGGATGAGATCTGCTGCGCCCGCTTGGGATCCGTACTATCCGCCGCCACCGTAATCAGCCGGGTGCCGCGGGTGAGTTTGGCTGAAACCTGCTCGAACAAATCCGCCGCCATCTCTTCCTTCGTGTACGGTTTGTCGGGACGCGGCTTGAGCCCGAGTTGTTCCGGCGTCAGCTGCAACCGGTCGATCACATTGATCAAGAGTTCGGCGCCAACCAGGTTCGCTTCAATCGTCTTGAGGACTTCCTGCTCCTTCAAATCTTCCGAGGTGACGTCCTGGATGTTCAAGACCTGCGTCGGCGCCTGCTCAACCTGAATGACCGTCTCGGAACGGTAGGTCTTGGGGGTGATGCAAATATAGAAAACGCCCACTCCGATGGTGAAGGCAAAGCAAAGCAGGATCAGCCACCATCTCTCCCGAATGATGTGCAGGATCGCCTCGAGGTCGAACTCGGCTTGTTCACCACTATCTGCATTGCTGCGGCTGGAAGAATCGCTCATACAGTATTAGAAGAATGTCTCGCCAACCGTGATGATGTCACCGGGTTTGATCTCGAAGGAGACCGTCTGACGCTCGTTGGCCATGCTTTTCGCGTCCAATTTAAACACCGTTTCCTTGCCGTCGGCGAGCCGTTTCAGCCGGATCTTGGCCGGATCAGCAATCCGGGTGTAACCACCGGCAATTCCAATCGCCTCCAACAACGTCACGTTCTCACGATCCGGCATGTCGTACGAGCCGGGTTTTTGCACTTCACCCAGGACGGTGAAACGCCGCTTGGAGTACTCCACGACCGTGATCGAGACCTGCGGATTGACCAAATAACCCTTTTGCAGTTCACCTCCGATGAGCCGCGCGGCCTCGTCCGGTGTTTTTCCAGCAATGGTCACGGTGCCGACGAGCGGAAAAGAGATCGTGCCATCTTTGGAGACACGCGCCGTCGTTTCGAGATCCGGCTCCTGATAAACCTTGACGTCCACCACATCCTCGGGATTAACCGCGTAAGTGGCACCGGCGTCGGCGGCCGACTTGACCATGGGGGTCCCGGCGGGACTCGGTGCTGCCGCGGGCGTGGCCGCGGGACTGGCCGACGCAACCGGAACCGCCCGGCGGACGCCCCGATCCGGGCTTGGCTGAGCAGCCGGGCTCGCCGCGGCTACGGTTTGAGCGTGTCCAGACCCGCACGCCAAAGTGCAAGCAATCCAACCGGCAAATAAGATGGTTTTCAAACGCGTATCGAAGGGATGATCGGGCTAATACAGAACATTGAATTGCAAGCTGACCTGCTCGTCGTCGAAGGAGTGGATATAAACGGTCGAACTGTCTTCCAGGAACCTGCCAGCAAGTTGAATGCCCGCGTACTGCGTCACGTCCACGCCGACGCCCACCAGCAGGTTCACCGAATTGTCCGTGCGCGCCACGCCGATGCCGGAGGAGACGCGCTCGTAGTCGCCGTTCTGATAGTTGAAACTTCCGTTGACGTAGAAACGGCCCAAAAGTCTTTGCCGCGCCTGCAAGCTCACGTTCGTCAGTACGATGTCCTGACCGAATTCCGCCTCGGACGGAAGCGTGGTCCGCGAGGATGTCAGGCTGATGCTGGTGCCATCGAACGGCAGGTAGGTCGCGGCCAGATCGAAAATGCCGTTGATTTTGTCAGCGTTATCGGTGCTCTGGCGGAACTCGACACCGAAAACGCCGCTAAGATAGACCTTGTCCGAGGCATTCCAGTGCGCGCGCACCAAGGCCTGCTCGTAGAGCTGATTAGCGCTGAACTTCGGCACGAGATAGCCGATGCCAAAACCCGCGGAGATGTTCGTCTTGGGGGCGTACTGATAATTCAGGTAATTCTGGTCGAGATACGTGGTCGAGCTTTCATAGATATGGCTGAACTGCACGCTAAAAACTGACAGGGTCCCGTCGAGCGAGGTCTTATCGTCATACTTATAGAGACCGCTGGCATTCCCACTGTAAACGGTCCGATCCACCCGATCACCCACGTCGATATCAGTATCTGAAAGCGTCTGGTACTGGGCGCGGCCAGTCAGCGTTAACTTGGTGAATTGGTAGCTGCCCGCGGCCACCACATCTTCGTCGACGGTATCCTCCTGAGTGTTGTTGGCAAAGATCTCGACGGTCGGATGATAGTCGACGTAGAGGTAGCGATTGGCCGTCAGTTCGTCGGTCGGAATTTGGAAGACATCCGCGAACTGTCCCAAAGGCGGCAGCTCGGCCCGATAATCACCCCACCCCAGCACGATACCGGGCGCGAACGTGGTAACGAAGTCGCCGCTCTTGTTGCGACGTTGCGTGAAGATGTTGTCGTCGTAAGTGAACCCGAGAGTGGCGTAGAAGTTCGGCCGCCAGGTTTTCCAGGCTGAACTCGACCTGGTCACTTCCTTGCCGTTCGCATCGACCATTTTAACCTTTTGCCCGTCGTCGGACAGAACGGCCTCGCGCTGCCCGCTGTCGGGCGTGGTGGTACCGGCAGCGGCGGGGTTGGCCCCACTTTGGACTGGCATGGCGTTGACCGAAGATTGATCCTGTTGCTGGACGCTGGGGGGCGCCACCCGGATGAAGACCTGCGCGCCCGCGGGCAGCGGCGCCAAACCCAGCACCAGCGCGGCACCGGCGCCGGCGAACACACTCCGGAACGGCGCCGGCCGGCGACACCCCCGCCGCTTTGGCGCAGGCCGGCTTGGCGCGGGCCCCAGCGACGGGCGGGCGGGGCAAAGAGCTTCGGGCTTTTTCCTCATGGCGGACAGATCATTAGAAGACGGGGGCTGTGTCAAGCACTTGTGCGAGACCGAGCGAGCCGGGCACAAGGGCGGCTGCGCGCAGAGCCTTTAGCAGGCATTCGCGCGGCTGAAGAACGTCATCAGGAGAATCTGGAACTCCAACAAAATGTTCCAGTTCTCGATGTAATAAAGGTCGCACTTGATGCGCTCGACCAAATCCGTGTCACCGCGCAGGCCATTGACTTGGGCCCAGCCGGTAATGCCCGGCTTGATGCCATGCCGGGCGTTATAGTGGGGGATTTGCTCCTTGAAGTTCTCGATCAATTCCGGCCGTTCCGGTCGCGGACCGACCAGACTCATCTCTCCTTTAAGAACGTTCCAGAACTGCGGCACCTCATCGATATTGAGCGACCGCATTAACGAACCGATCTTGAGCCGCCGCGGATCATCCTTGCGGGTCCAACCCGGTGTGCCGCCGCGCTCGGCGTCCAACCGCATGCTCCGGATCTTGACGATGAAGAAGCTCTGATTATTGCAACCCAACCGCCGTTGCCGATAGAAAATCGGCCCAGGCGACTCCAAATAGACCAGCAACCCGAACAAAGCGATCAGCGGCGCGCTGATCACCAGACCTACCAGCGCGCCGAAAATATCCAGGGTCCGCTTGAGCAACTGATTCCAGGGAGAATCCAGGGGCAGACGGGTGATGCCGAGCACCGGCACTCCGCTGGTGGTCTCGAGGTGGAGACCGGAAACGAGGATTTGAAAGCACGATGGAATGACCTGCAGGTGGACGCCTTCCTTTTCGCAAAGCGTCACCAGATCGACCAGTTCCCCCCGGGTCGGGTTCAGATCCGCGACGACCACTATATCAATGGCGTGGTGGCTGAGCACTTCCCGCAGTTCACCAAGTTCACCGAGACGCTCGGTGGACGCGGGCGGCTCAACCTCATAGGTGCCCTGCGCGCCGGGCACAACGCCGATAATCTGGTAGGGATGCTTGGGATCGCGCAGGACGTTCTCGACGAGCTTGGCGGATTGCTCGCTCCAGCCCACCAGCAGGATGCGGCGCTGCAAAGCGGCCGCGATCGACCCGATGCCCAGCAGGTGATCGAACAACCAGCGCCACACCACCAGCCCGAGGAACGTCAGGACAAATGCATTGAGCAGGAAAATGCGGCTGACGATCGGCAACGTGTTCAACTGGAAGCTCAAGGCGAGATTGCCGATGAAGAACGCGGTGCAACTCGTGAGGATAATGGCGTTGATCTTCCGGAGCCGCTGCGCCTGCGAGGGCGTATACAGGCCGAAGTGGAACAAAAGCACCAGCAGAGTGGCGCTTAAAAAGACGAAGTGTCCCCGATAGTCGAGGAACCGCATTTGCGAGGACGTGCGGCCGAAATAACGCAGCGGAGTCTCGAAACGAACCCAGAAGGCGAGCATCAGGGAGCCGACAATGGCAACCACATCGCCACACAGGCCCACGCCGATCATCCAGCCCAGGAGGCTCTTACCCCGCTTGGGGGGAGCCTCCCGATGGCGGGAAGGAACGGCGTGCCTTGGAATGAAACTGGTAGCCGGGCTTTGCGCCTCAACGGTGGAATCTCTGGCCGAACTCATAGTACACGGTGCTCAAAGCGTCATGTTTCGCGTTCGTAGAGGCAAGATTCATTCCAACTTCGGAATTCATCTCACGCTCTCTAAACGCAGTCACTTTCAACGCTTAGAATACTGTGTCACTCTGGGCAGCGCGATCAAAAACAGCCAAAAAGGCCCGAAGATTTTGCGGGCACGCCTCAAACTCCGTTGCGCGAACTGTCTACCCAACCGCAAGAGCTTTCCAGCGACCACAGTCAAGGCGCGCCGCGTCCCCGCCGGCCGTCCGACGCGTCTCAAAGCCGGGGCCAACAACTGCGAAGGCGACTCCAGCGCCCCGCGAGACGCCAAGGGCAGGCTACTTGAAAAACAGCACGTCGCCCGCGCTCAGCGTTGGCTGATGCATGGCTAGAAAACGAGCGGTGTCATCGGCATCCAGAAAATGGAAGCCAGTTTCATCTTCAAGACCTTCAGGCGCGGAGATGGACGCGCGAATCAAAGCGGACAACCCGGCGACAGCCAAGCCGACGACGGTAAACAGGAGGATTTGCATGGCAGCAAGAGTGAGGAAGGAGGGAACAATACTGGGAGGATGGGGACTAACATGGTAAGAGTAGATTCAAGCCTAGCTCGCGCAAGGATAAATCTTGCAAATTCAGGTTTTTTTCTGTTCCCGAACCTCCTGATTTCAAGAAACTTGGGACGTTTGGACGTTCTCACGTTTTCGCAATCTTCTTGACGCGGAAGAGAGAACCGCCTCTCAACTCTGCGACATGCGGGAATGAGTAGCTTTGGCGGCTCCGGGCGGCCGCCAGCACGCCACCCGGAAACGTGCGCTGACGCCCCCCTGAACGGCCAGTAACGCGGGAGCTAATGCGGCAGCAAACCCAGCAACGCCCAGACTCCCGCGCCCCCGGAGGGCACCAGCACCGCGCGCAGCACCGGCTGCTCCCAGATGCCAACAAAGGCGCCGCGGTTCATGGTCTCGATCTGTTTGATGACCTGCTCCAATGCGCTGACCGACGACCGCTCGAACTCCTTTTTCCTGCCTTCCGCCACGCGCCGTTCGAAGAGCTTTCCGCGCAGCCGTTGTAAACATTTCTGCCGGGCCTGTTGCGCTTCGATGGGCAAGCGGATCGCACAGTAAACGGCGACGGCCAGGTTCGCTCCCAGACCGAGCAGGAGCGCTGTGCCCCACTGATAGTTATCGGTCATGCGCCAGCGCGAGAGGATGGTAAGGGTCAGGAGAATAAATGGATAGTAAACCAGGCCGTTGACGGCCTCGCTGCGGCTGGCAATCAACTCGATGTCCAGGTAGTCCGCGCAATCCTGGTGCTCCAGCAGTGACCAATAGCTCAGGACTCGCTTGCGCAGGAGGCGCTGGTCTACGTCTTCCAAGTGCCAGTTGCTGCGCGCACGATTCAGGTCGTGAATCCAGCGCCAGTTCAAGTCGGTCGCGTCGACCACCAGAAAACTGACGTACATCGCGCCCAGCCCGCTGGTCCAGAGGATCAATGTGGAGAACCACGCCGCCGATCCGCGCACGGGCAAGACATGCGTGTAGGGTTGGTTGAAGACGCCAAGAAAACACATGAGGCCACCAAACCCGAGAACAAGCAAAACGCCGGCGCGACCCAACCGGAAAAGCGAGTTCGTCCACGCCTTATAGCGCAGCCACCACACCCGCACGTCCACCCGCTCGGTCGCATCGGCGTAATCCTCCGCCCGGGGCCAGAAGTTCCGCCACCAGCACCGCCAGCCGCTTCCCGCGACATCGTACAGAGGGAGTTCATCGCCCGGGGCAACGATGGGTAACCTGGTCTCGAGGAAGCGCGCATTCCGGCGGAGCCGATGCACAATTTTCGTGGCGAAATGGGCCGAGAGCAGCAGCACGCAAAGCCGCAAGAAGTCGCCCGGCCAGATGCTGATCCCGTCCAACCAGGCAAAGGGTTCTTTGCCGGCCGCCGGCTGCACGCCATACCGGATGACGGTCACGGCCAGACTCAGCAGGACGAGCAGCGGGATCATCACACCAGATTTAAAGAGGGTTTCACGCCAGCCGCTCTCCGCGTCCAAGAAAGTATTCACCCACTGATGCAGCCGGCCTGGCGCATGCGGCTCGAAGCGTTCCGCGGCGGGTTGCTTGCCGGTCACCTGCCGGGGGCTGGGTTCGGCCCAGAGCAAGCCCGCCAGCGTGGCGGTCAAACTCAGGCAGCACAGCGCCTTGCACAGGGTGCCAAGCGCCAGGGGCGGATGTTTGCGGCCGGCCGGCACCGGCGCCGCCACGGCGGAGACATCGGCCTTGGCCTGGGCCGGCAGGCGCAGGCGAACGGGGCCTGACTGCCCGATTTCGAACAACAACGGGCGGCCCATCCAGATGGAATGCTCCTTGCCTCCCTTCAAGGCCAACCGGGCCGCCGCATAGACGGCAGCCTGCATGCTGTCGCGGAAGGGCGGGCTTTCGCTTTTCCATTCCTTGCGCGGCGCCAGGTCGTAGTTGGCGGCGACCAGCAGATTACGCGTCTCTTCCCACTCGTCGGGATGGCCGAAGCGGGCATCGAGGTTGTTCGTGAGAAAAAGCGCGCGAGGCAGCTCGGGCCGGATGGTGCGCAGGATCTGGAGTTTGTCGTAAATGTCGCTGCCGAGTACCGCGACGGCGTTTAACTCCCGGTTGCGCGCGCGCAACTGCTGGTCGCGTCGCTGCAAGGCACCAGCCAGCCGCCGGAGATAATCGATCTGGCTCAACCCCTCCACGGGATCGTCGGTGGAGCTGTCGGGCTTCGCGGCACTGTCCGCTTTCTTGGTGGACTTGACCTCTTCTCCTCCGGTGTCCGTCTTGGGCAACGCGCCGTCCAGACCCGCCATGTAAGTATAAACATGCACGTTAGGCGCCGCCGCTCGCGCCGCGGCTAGATCCAACTCCAGCACGGCCGGATCCGCCCCGGGCCGCGCACCGAGGAAAGCGGCGACGGTCGTGCGGCCGTAGAAGCTGTCGAGCTCAGCCAGAGCCGCGACGTGAGCCTTGGCGGGAATGTTCCGCAGGGCAAGTTCCTGCCAGAGCAACGCGGCCAACTGGTCGTCCGGGCAGATGGTGCGCAGCAGCCGGAATTTGGCCGCGCCGCCCGCGGCGGAGCGCAGCCGGTTCGTCAGGGCGATCTCCGTCAGCTTCTGGTGGCCGAGAGCCGCGGCGGCTTCCTTGACCCACGGGCTGGTGTTGAGAAACGCGGCCTCCGGGGAGGAAACCTTGCACGAATAGATGCGGGTGGCCGCCAACTGTTCCAAGCCGGGGCAAGTGCGGCTGTAATCCGCCGCGCTTTTGAGCATTAGGCCGTATTGGTCGGATGTGCTGGGGCCGAGTACGCGGATCCGCGGCGCGGGCCCGCCGGGCTGGTTCTCGCTGCCAGCCGCCAAGTGCTGGGCGAGCAAGGCGAGTTGGCAGAGCGGGCCATCCGGGCTCAAGACACCGTCGGGCAGCCAGATAACGAGCACGGCGCTTTTGTTGCCGGTAACGTTCAGGTGGCGGAAAATTTCGTAGGGCAAAACGTCCGCCTGTTCGTCCACCAGGGCGTACAGCAGCAGCATGCTGTTCTTGGGCAGGTAGCCTTCCTCCGCCAGCGCGTACATAACCGCGGCCCGATCGCGGACCCGTCGCTCCACGTCTTCCGCGTAAGGGGAGTTCGGCTCGCAGGCCACCAGGACCAAGGGCGGCGAGCCGTTGCGAGCCAGATCCTGGTACGCCTGGACCAATCCGGCGAGACTGGGCACGTCCGGGGCAGCCGTTTTCTCCGGACTGCGCGCCGCCTGTCTGGCCACGCTAATAGGATCTTCCCAGAGCCGCGCCGAGACTCCGCTGACCTGATTGAGCGAAGCGGTGTCGCTCTCGGCCGTCGGGCGCGCGCTTTGCGAAGGCAGCAGCGCCGCCACCCCGGCCACCGCGGCCAGAAGCGCGAGCAGCGGCGCCCAAGGGATCGTCAGCGCTTTGCCGTCATCGTCGGCCATGGCGGTCCGGTTGTCGCTCGTTTACCCCAATTGGTGCAAGAAGATTCTTCTTAACTCACGTGGCGCTGGGCAGTTGCGCTACGCAGGCCGCCCGCCGGCCACATTGGCGGCCGATCTCGATAAACTGGAACCGGGCGTCGAACCGGCCGCCGGCATGTTGCTGGCAACAGGCGCGGCAAGCCAACATGCGGCGCCGCGGGTTGATCCGCCTGACCCGGCGCAGGATGAACCCGCATTGCGGGCACCGGTAGGCATGCGGACGCCCCACCTGCCGGCGGGGCAGCGGGAGCGCGTGGCAGCGGCTTTCTCCACCGATGCCAAGTTCGGTACACGCCTGCCGCCATTCCGCGCCGTGTGCCTTGATCCGCCGGCGTCCGGCGCGGGCGTAGGCCACCAGGTGAGCCAACTCGTGTCGCAAGGTCCGCTCCAACTCCGCCGGATAGTCCCTCAGGCGCGGATTGAGCGTGACCGTCGAGGACGCCGGACGCGCCAACCCGGCGGAGCTGGTCAAGCGGCCGCTCCAACTCACCACCACGCGCTCCGCCAGCGCCTCGCAACCGATGCCGCGCAACAAGGCTGCGGCCGTGCTTGTCAGGTCGGGATCCCCGCCTGGCACCCGGGCGGGAACAGGGCGCGCAAACGCCAGTAGCGACTGTAGAAACCGCATTGAGCCTGAACATAGGCAGCGCCGCGTGCGCGACAACTGCCTGTAAATAGATCCTTCTTATTTCCAGCTGGGGTTCTTTCTGGTCGGGTTAATGCTCTCAATACTGAGAGTATCTCAAATGAGAGGTTATTCTCATTTGGGAATCTACCCCCACCGAACCCCAAAATGAATAGGCTCGTCAGAAATACAGTTCTCGCCATCGTCATCACCATCGGCCTCGCGCCTATCTATTGTCTGGCGCAAAACATCGATCAGTTCGAGGAGCCGGATAGTCCCAGCGCCTGGTCCTTCTCCAACGGCCCTGAATACCCGGGCGCCAGCGGCTCCGTCTCGCAGTGTCCGGGTCATACCGGCAACGGCATGTGCCTGAGCTTCGATATGACGCAAGGCGGCAACTACGTCGGGGCCACCTACAACCTCCCGGCTCCGACGGCCATGAGCGCCCTCTCGCTCTGGGTCAAGCATGCGGGCGGCGTAGCCGTGGAGATCCGGGTGCAGGATATCACCGGGCAGACGCTGCATTTTTCGCCGAACCGCCCGTTCCCGGCGGTGGACGCCAGTCAGTGGTATCACCTCATCGTCAAACTCGGCCAAAGTGATCTGCATTGGGGCGGCGCCAACGATGGCATCGTCCACGATCCCATCGTTGCGGTCAGCGTCCTGGCGAAGCCGACCCTGGACCAGACCGGCAATGTTTACATCGATGAGGTGGAGGCCGTGCCCAATCTGTCTTTCCTGCTCGATCCGTGTGCCCCCGCCCTGCCGACAGGCGTGACCAATCTCAACGCCAGCGCGGGCGTCGAGCTGGAACACATCGATACGACGACGGCGGGACTAAACCTCGCTCAGGCCCTGGGCTTCAAATGGATGCGCACCGAGATGTTCTGGACGGACGTTGAGACCCGCCCCGGCGTCTACAATTTCAAGCGCTACGATAACATGATGTTCAGCTTGGGCGTCCGTAAGATGAAGGCGCACTTCATCCTCTGCTACGGCAATCCCCTTTACACCGGAGGCAGTTGGTCGCAGCCGCCCCTCACCGCGAGCGCTCAGTTGGCTTTCGCGCGTTTTGCCGCGGCCGCCGCGGCGCATTACGCCGGCCAGGGCGTGCAGTTCGAGGTTTGGAACGAACCGGATAACGTCGACTTTTGGCCGAAGCCGGATCCCTCCGTGTACGCTGCGGTGGCGGCTTCCACCATCGCGCAAATGCATGCCGCCGATCCCACCGCCAAGATCGCGATGGGTGGCCTGGCCGGCGTGGATCTCGGCTTTTTGCAGACATTGTTGGCCGCGGACGGCGCGGTGGGGGCGAATGCCATCGCCCTGCACCCGTACCGCCTGGAAGAACCCGAACTGCTGGCCGGCGACCTGGCGGAGACCCGTTCGCGGCTTGCCGCCACTTTAACTCCCCACCCCGCCACCATCTGGAGCACCGAAGCCGGCTATTCTTCAGCCTGGTATGGTGACGGCAGCGACGCCGCCAACCGCACCACGCAGGCGAAGTACGGCGCGCGGCAGATTTTGACCGCGGCCGGGCTGGGCATTCCGTTCCAGGTCGTTTTCGCGTTGCACGACCATGCCGTCGATTTCAGCAATCCGGAGGACAACTTCGGGATCGTGGATAACGCCTACCAGCCTAAACCGCTCACGGCGGCAGTGCGCACGGCCCTAATGCAGGCCTGGAACATGACTCTCCTGGGCAACCTGCCTTCGCCCGAAACGTCGCTGCACATCCTGAAATTCCAGGGTCTCACCCGCGTAATGCTGGTGTTGTGGTCGGACGCGTTCGGGAGTGACGGCCGGCAGGTCCAGTTTGCCACCGTGCCGGCCAGCGCCACCGACTACCTGGGCAACCCAATGGCGTTTACGACGGCCGGCGGACTAAGCACAGTCCAGGTGAGCGACAGTCCGGTGTATGTCTCTTTCCCGCTCCCGGGCAGCGACTAGCCACCGCGCAGCGGCTCCTAACCGGGATCGCTCTCCGAGCGACTCCGAAGCTGTTTGGAAAACCCGTGACTGCATTATTTAGTGGCTTATCGAGGGAATGGCAAAAGACGTTGGGGAAACATTATACCCATCCAGATTGAGCTTTGGTTTCGTGCCTCCCAGATCCGCCGTTTTGCAGCGTGCGGTAATGATACGAGATTCGCCGGGCAGAAGGGAGAGATAGTTGTCGGAATAATAGGTGGGCAGCACTCGCTCGCCTGAGCCGGCGCGCAGCAGTTCGAGCCTCGGCATGAACGCGATAGTGTGGGTGCCGTTGTGCAACTCGGCGGAGATCACGGTTTCGTCTCCATTCAAGCGGGCAGAGCCGGAAAGATCGAGCGCGACCTGCGGAAGCGTGTTCAACGCGGCGTACTTTTCGTAGCTGTTTCCATCCCAGTAGAAATTCTCCGAGACGACTCGTTGGTTGTCCTTGAGGAGCAGCCGGATGAAGTGGACCTCGGACAAAGCCGGCGGTTTGTCCAAGGTCAACACGGCGGTCTTTTGATTCGCCGCCGCGGCGACGGGCGCGGTCTTCGTTGCCATCCGCGTGCCGTCCAGATTGTAGACTTCCGCAGTCGCGGTGAGACCGGGGCGCTCCGTTTGCGTCGCGTTAACCACACTGATGCTCCAATCGCGAACATCCCACTGGATATGGATCGGCTCGCACGCTTTCTTGTTCCCGAAATAGGTGCCGTCGACGGCATTGTAGTAGTCGTAAGTGCTCCAGTTAAGATTGGCCCACGCCGATTTGCTCATCCAGAGAAGCACGCCCTGACAGCCGTTCCACATGGAGTTGCCGGCGCCCTCCATGATGGCGCGATTGTAGTCATAGTTGAGCGCCGCCGCCTTGTTGCAGAAAGGTCCGATTCCATTCGCGACCCCGTAAGAATCCGCGATTTTCTGGAGATACTTGTCTCCCTTCGTGTTGCCGGAATCGATCTGATGGAGGGACCAAATTTCGCTGCTATAGAGGGCCGACATCCAACCCAGCGGGAGAGCGGAAGGCCAAAGTACCTGACTAGGCATCATGGTGCGCATGCTCTCAATGCTCAAAACGTGGGGCAGGCCGATCTCGGAGTAGAATCCGAAGGTCGTCGCCTTGTTCCAATAAGTCACCGGATCAAGAATGCTCCACGGGCCGTCCCCACGATGCAGCGGCAGCGTGCAGGAGGTGGGGACGAAAAGCGTGCCGGGGTCCAGCGCGGCCTGTTGCGCGCGGAAATACCGCACTGCCTCCGCCGAAATCCCGCGTTCGTTCTGCGCCACATAAAGCGACACGCAGGCATGACCGCGCAGACGCCTGAGCATATCGTGTACGCCCTCCGTCGATTCAGGGTTATCGAGGCCGCCATAGCCCCACATGTTGTGCCCGGTGTACGATTCCTCGCCCAGTCCCATCCACTCCCACCACACCAGGATGCCGTAGCGGTCGCAGGCGTCGAAGGCCTGCCGGAAGGGGACCTGCCCCTTCCAGAATCGGACCATGGTGAAGCCCAGTTCCCGGTGGAAGCGCCCGTCGATGTCGGCCTGAACGGCGTTGTAGCGCATGAACAGGTCCGGGCTCATCCAGCTTCCACCGCGGCAGAAGATCGGCACGCCGTTGACGATGATCCTCAAGCCTTGGGGCGACGTGGTGTCGTAGGTGATCTTGCGCATCCCGAACGTTACCGTCTTGCTGTCCGAGACTGAACGGTCCGGCAGCACGAACTGCAGGTGCAACGTCTGGAGAGTGGGATCGCCATAGCCATTGGGCCACCAAAGTCGCGGAGACGCGACGTGCAGCGCGGCAAATGAGCCGGGTTCGAATGCAACGATCTTGTGCTCGTGCGCCGCGAGGGTGACGGGCTGCTCGAAAGCCAGCTTCCCGATCGTGGCCTGGACGGTTCCACTCACCGGGTGATCCGAGACGTTGGTCAGGTCGGCCCTGACGGTTAGATCGGCCACTGAGTTGTCGGGGCGCGGCAGTTCGGTCGTGACGTACGGATCGCGCACCAGCACGTCCTTCGTGCTGGTCAGGTACACCTCGGCGTAGATGCCGTTGCCGTCGCCGGGGATGGCTGGGTGGCATTCATTGCCCTGGATGTTATGCCCGCAAAATCCCTGACCCTTGTCCGTCTCAGGGTGGTCCGAGGAGCCCGTGCCTGCGCGGATGAGCACGGCCAGCGCGTTGTCGCCGACGGAATGTACCACGCGGGTGATGTCGAATTTGCCGCGCGTCCAGACGCCGTTCATCGCACCAACGTTTTGCCCGTTCACGAAGATGAGGGCATCGCGGGAGATGCCCTCGAGGTTCAGCCAGATTCGCCGGCCGGCAAAGGCCGGCGGCACGGTGAAGGGCGTCCGGTAAAGATAGTCGAGGTTGGCGAAATGCTTCTGAACCTCCAGCAGGTTCCGGCCGTAGTTCGGGTCAGGCAGGGTGCGGTTGGCGACCATGCAGGCGAGGACCGTCCCGGGCACCGTGGCCTGCATCCATTTCTCCGGCGCATACGCGGGCTGGGAAACGCTTGTTCCCGCATTGTTCAGATCAGGGAACTTCAGCGAAGGAACGTCATGCAACTGCCAGGAGCCTTGGATCAGCACGCCACCTTCTTCTGGTGAATCCCAAGGATCCATGGCAAAGGCAGAGCTGGTGACAAAGATGAATAGGTACGAAAGCAATCTCAGGGCAGTAGACCTGTCGCAACGAAGCTCGTAACGGGGAAATCGGTTCACTTTTTTATACGGTTGACTCGAACGGCAGCTTCGCTGCCTGTTCACTCCACCGTCACGCTTTTGGCGAGATTGCGCGGCTTATCGACATCGCGCCCCAAATGGACGGCTGTGTGGTAGGCCAGGAGTTGCAACGGGATGACCGTCAGCAACGGCGAAAGAAAATCGGGCGCGGCCGGGATGTAAATCACGTCATCCGCCATCTTGGCCAGCTCCCGGCGGCCTTCGGTCGCAATCGCAATAACCGGACCGCCCCTCGCCTTCACCTGCTCGATGCTGTTGAGGTTGCTATCGTAAACCGCGTCATCGGGCGTAATGAAGACGCTCGGGATATCCGGTTCGACCAATGCGATCACGCCGTGCTTGAGTTCGGCGCTGGGATGGCCCTCCGCCTGGATATAAGTGATCTCTTTCATCTTGAGCGCTCCTTCGAGCGCCACCGGATAGTTGTATTGCCGGCCCATGAAGAGCATGCCCTTGGCTTGCGCGTAACGTCCGGCCACTTCCCGGATATGGTCGGTCTGCTCGAGGATGCGCGCGATCTTTCCCGGGATGGCTTCGAGCGCCTTGATGATCGTGACGCCTTCACTCGTCGAGAGATGCCGCATGCGCCCGAGCAGCAGCGCGATCAGCGTGAAAACCGCCACCTGGCTCGTAAAAGATTTCGTCGCCGCCACGCCGATTTCCGGCCCGGCGTGCAAATACACCCCCGCTCCGCACTCCCGCGCGATGGTGCTGCCGACGTTATTGCAGATGCCGAGCGTGCGATGCCCCTTGCGCAGGCTCTCGCGCATGGCCCCGAGCGTATCGATCGTCTCGCCGCTCTGGCTGATGGCGAAAACCAGCGTGCCCTTGTCGATCGGCATGTTCCGATAGCGGAACTCGCTCGCGAACTCCACCTCGGTCGGCAGATGCGCCAACGCTTCGATCACGTACTCGCCCACCAGCGCCGCGTGCCGGGCCGTGCCGCAGGCCGTCAGGATGATGCGATCTACCTCCCGCAACTCCTGCGGGCGCATGTTCAAGCCGCCCAACCGGGAACTCGCATCCTCCAGCGAAAGCCGGCCGCGCAAGGCGTCGCGCACGCTTTCGGGCTGCTCATAGATTTCCTTGAGCATGTAGTGCGGGAAATCGCCGAGCGCGATGTCCTCATTAGTGAAATCGACCTTCGTGACTTCGTACGAACCGGTGACGGAGCCGGTGAGGCTGCTGATCTCGAAGCGGTCCCGCTCCACCGCCGCGATATCGTAATCCTTGAGGTAAACGGCTTCCCGCGTATGGGCGACGATGGCTTGCGCATCGCTGGCCAGGAAATTCTCGCCCTGGCCGATCCCCAGGACCAGCGGACTGCCGCGCCGCGCGCCTATCAGCAAATCCGGCACGTCGAGATGGATCAGCGCGATCCCATAGGTGCCGATCACCTGCTTCAAGGCCGTGCGGACCGCGTCCAGCAGCTTGGCTTTGGACGGCGGCCCGTCGCTCTCGTCGAAGTAGCGTCCGATGAGATGCGCCAGCACTTCGGTATCCGTCTGGGAGCGGAAACGGTGGCCGGCCTCCAGCAATTCGGCCCGGAAACCCTGGTAGTTCTCGATCACGCCGTTATGCACGAGCGCCAGGCGGCCGCTCTGGTCGAAGTGCGGGTGCGCGTTCTCGTCGGTCGGTTTGCCGTGGGTCGCCCAACGGGTATGGCAAATGCCGATCTCGCCGGCGGCGTTGGATTTTTCCAGCAGGTTGGCGAGGTTCTGAATGCGGCCCGCGCATTTGCGGCTTTCGAGCCGATGGCCGTCAATCGTGGCGAGTCCGGCGGAGTCATAACCGCGATATTCCAGCCGCCGCAAACCATCCAGGAGGATAGGCGTCGCCTCGGACCGCCCGATGTAGCCCACGATGCCGCACATGATCGTAGATTAGCGCGCTTTAGGCAGATACCAAGAGTGGGATCGCTTGCCGGAAGGTGCCCTTGGGCTCGCTACAAACCGCGCGTCAGCAAATCCCGCAGCAAGCCGTCCAGTCTTTCATCGAGCGCCTCCGGCAACTGGCCCGCCTCGAAGTCCTTGGTCACATACAGGAAGCGCGGGACGATCCAGCAGCGGAAGTCGAGCATCAGCGAACTCGCGAAACTCGCAATCGCCATGTACGAGCCCTGCCCGCCCGCCGAACACAAAAATGCCACCGTCTTGCCGCCGAGCGCGTCTTCACCCATCAACTCGATGTAATTTTTGGCCACCGCGTTCACGTCGTAATTGTAGACGGGAATCGCAAAGAGGACGTGCGTCGCCGCCGTTGTGATCGCCTGGACCGCCGCGACCGCCGGATCGCCCCAGGCCGCACCCGCCCCGGCGAACGGAAGCGGTTGCGCGGCGAGATCCAAAATGGTCGCGGCCAAGCCAGCCGTCGCCAATTTTGCCGCGGCGATGCGGGCGAGTTGTTGCGAGCGCGACCCCTCGTTCAAGCTGCTGGCGACGATCAGGACCTGGGTGCCGGCCGGCGCCAGTTCGGTAAGGGAAAGCGGCATGGGAAGAGGGCGAGCCGCAGATTATACGTTGCGGTCGGGAGGACGCAAAGCCACACTTTCACCTCCCTGCGGTTCACTCCTTCGCCCGACCATGCGCCTTCTCGACCGTTACCTGCTCCGGAGCTTCCTGTTGCCCTTCGTCTATTGCCTGGTCGGGTTTCTGGCTGTCTGGCTGATTTTCGACTTGAGCAGCAACGCGCCTGCCTTCATCGAGAACCGGGTGGCGCCCAAGGATATCGGGGCGTTCTACCTGAGCCAGTTGCCGGCCATTGCCGTGCTCACGCTGCCGGTCGGCTTGCTCCTGGCGTTGCTCTATTGTCTTGGCCGGATGTCGCAATCGAACGAGATCCTCGCCATGCTCAGCACGGGAGTGAGTCTCGGCCGCATCCTGACGGTTTTCTTCGCCGTCGGCCTGGCGGTCACCGGGGCAAGTACCTATCTGAATTACTCCCTCGCACCGCGGGCTGAAGCCCGCAAACAGCAACTCCAGGACGAGATGGAAGCCGGCAACGGCAAGCTGGAACAGCACGCCTTCGTCACCGCACATCTCTTCCGCAACCGGCGGGATAACCGCCTCTGGTACATCGAAAAGATGCCGACCAAACTCGGCAAGCCGCTCGAGGGCGTTCAGGTCGTACAGCAGGACCGCGACGATAACATCAGCGACAAGTTTTACGCGCACACCGCCACGTTCGATCCCGACCACAACGCCTGGGTTTTCGTGGGCGCCAAAGTCGTCCATTTCACGCCGGCCGGCGATGTCGCTTCGGAAGGATACCCGCCGAAACGGACCTTCACCGGCTGGTCGGAGACGCCGTGGCGGATTGCGAGCTCCATCCTGGAAGCGGACAAGCTCTCGGTGCCGGAACTCCAGCAGTATTTGAATTTGAACTCCGATTTTACCGCCGCGCAGCTCGCGCCTTTTCGCACTTATCTGGCTTATCGTTGGGCGATTCCGTGGACGTGCCTGGTCGTGGTGTGCGTGTCCGCGCCCCTGGGAATCGTCTACAACCGCCGCAGTGTGGTCGCGGGCGTGGCCAGTGCGATCTTCTGTTTTTTTCTCATTTTGTTCCTGGGGAACCTCTTTATCGCGCTCGGGCGCGGCGACCGCATCGAGCCGTTCTGGGCGGCCTGGACACCGAACCTCATTTTCTTCGTGGTCGGCCTGGTCCTGCTGCGGCAACGCTCGCTGAACCGGGACCGCCTGCCGAGGACGCCGGCCGAACTCTGGGATTTCGTCTCGGCGCGCTAAGGCACCATGCTGCACGATTGGACGATCCAGGCCCGGGCCGAAAGCTGCGATATCACCCACCGGCCCTTTGCCGACGGCGAACATTTTTACACCCTCCTGTACCGGGATAAACACGACGCGCTCCACCGCCGGGACGTCAGCGAAGACGCCTGGCGCTCCCTGCAACAAGCCGCTCCCGCCGCCGAGCCGCCGTTTTCGTTCTGGCGCAGCAAGTTTACCGCGCCGCCGGCGGTCGCGCCCGAGACCCTGCCCAAGGAGGACGCTGAATCGCTGTTGCGGCGCTTCTTGACCGAAGGCCGGCCGGAGCAAGCACGCGCCGCCTACATCCTGGCCGTGATGCTCGAGCGCAAACGCCTGCTGCGGCCCACGGACACCCGCGAGGACGGTGCTAACGGCGAGCGCTTGCTCATGTACGAGCACGTCCGCACCGGCGAAACCTTTGTCGTGGTGGATCCGCGACTGCGCCTGGATCAACTCGCCGAGGTGCAACGGGAGGTTGCCGAACTGCTGACGCCTAAAACCGCGCCCGACGCGAGCCGCACTGGCGAGATGGCGTCCCTTCCGCTAGACTCGCAGCCGGATGCCTCCGCCCCTGTCCACGCCGAAGACTGATTTCCCGCTCTTTCTCGCCCCGATGGCGGGCGTGACGGACCTGATCTTTCGGCAGCTTTGCAAGGAGCACGGCGCGGATGTCCTCACGACGGAGTTCGTTTCCGCCGATGGCATTTTGCACCGCAACGAACGCACGGCGGATTTCGTTGAGTTTGACCCAGGAGTGGAGCGCCCGTTGGGCGTCCAGTTGTTTGGCGGCGACCCGGGCAAGCTGGCCGAGGCCGCCCGGGCCGTCATCGATTGGGTCCGGCCGGACTTCATCGATCTGAATTTCGGCTGTCCCGTGAACAAAGTGGTGTCTAAAAACGGCGGCTCGTCGCTTTTGCGCGATTGTCCCCTGCTGGAGAGGGTGGCTTTGGCGGTCGTGCAAGCGGTCGGGCACAGCCACCCGGACATCCCGGTAACCGCGAAGATCCGGATCGGCTGGGATGAAAAATCCATCAATGCCCCGGAGGTGGCCCGGCTGTTGGAAGGTTGCGGCATTGCGCGGTTGGCGGTGCATGGGCGGACGAAGGCCCAAGGGTACTCGGGCGCGGCGGATTGGAACGTGATCGCGGAAGTAGCTGGGAGCGTACGCATTCCGGTGATCGGCAATGGCGACATCGCCGGCGCGCAAGACGTGCGTCACCGCCGCGAAACCAGCGGGGTGGCCGGCGTGATGATCGGCCGCGCGGCGATGAGCGGGCCCTGGCTGTTTACGCAGGCCAAAACGTATTTGCAGACCGGCGAACTGGTCCCCGACCCGCCCCTGGCGGCCCGTTGGGAGTTGATCTTGCGCCATTGCCGCCTCGCGGTGGTGACGCGGCGCCGGGGCGGCGAACGCGCGGCCATGGCTTCCATGCGCGCCCGGCTGATGGCCTACACGCGCGGCATGAACGGCAGCCGCTTGCTGCGAGGCAAGCTGTCGCACGTGGCGTCCGTAATGGAATTGGAAGAGATTGCGGCCTTGCATCTTCTAGCCGGGTGCGACTTGGACGAAGATTTCCCGCCGCGTAGCGGCTCAGAAAAAGGTAGGGATCGCTCTCCGAGCGACTCCCTGACTGTCTGAAGAATCGCGCTAGCAACGCAGCGGCTGAACCCCGCCCTGCGCACGTTTTTCGGACAGCTTCGGAGTCGCTCGGAGAGCGATGCCTACCTTTTTTGGAGCCGCTACGCGGCGCTTACACCTCGACCGGCTGCAAAGCCGCCTGCGGCATATCCTCTACATCCAGCAGCCGCAAATCCGCGCCCCCGTGCCGGTCCCGCGCCAGCAGCATGTAAATCGAGGGCACTAGAAACAGGGTGAACCCGGTTCCGATGATCATCCCCGTGACCAGCACCCAGCCAATGGAATTGCGCGCGCCCGCGCCCGGGCCAGCCGCCAGGATCAGCGGGAAGTGACCGGCCACCGTTGCCACGCTCGTCATTAGAATCGGGCGCAACCGCGTGCCCGCCGCATTCACCACGGCCTGGAATTTATCGGACCCGGCTTCCTGCAGTTTGTTGGCGAACTCCACGATCAAAATACCGTTCTTCGAGATCAGACCCACCAGCGTCACCAAACCCACCTGGGAGTAAATGTTGACGGTCGTGAAGCCCAGGAACGTGAAGATCAGCGCGCCCGTCAACGCCAGCGGCACCGAGCCGAGCAGAATGATGAACGGATCGCTAAAGCTTTCGAACTGCGCCGCCAGCACCAGGAAAATCAGGATCAGGGATAGCGCGAAAAGAGGCCCGAATTTGCTCCCCTCGACCCGCAACTGGCGCGAGGCGCCCGCGTAGTCGATCACATAACCTTTCGGCAGAATTTTGGCGGCTTCGTCCTCGAGGACCTTGAGCGCGCCATCCAGTGTATTCCCGGGTTTTGGAATCAGTACCGCCTGCAATTTAACCGAGTTGAGTTGTTGAAAGCGGTTCAACTGGCGCGGTTCCGCCGTGATCTTGATGGTGGCAAAAGTCGACAGCGGCACCAGCACGCCGTTCGGACCGGTAACGTGGAAATTCTCGATCTGGCTGGGATTAAGGCGCTGCCCGCGCTCTACTTCCGGGATGACCTTGTAGGAAAGGCCGTCAATGGAAAAGCGGTTGACGTAATTGCCGCCCAGCATGGTGGACAGATCCGCGCCGACCTGGGAAAGGTTTAGCCCCAGCGACGCCACCTTGTCGCGGTCGAAGACGATCTCCGCCTGCGGTTGATCATACTTCAGATCGAGCAGCGAAAACGGGCTCGTCCCACTCGCCATCAGTTTGGTCTGCAATTCCTTGCCGAAGATCAGCAACTGGCGCGGGTCGCCCGTGGAAGCGACGATAAATTCGAGATCGAAGTTACTGCCGCCCGGCAACGGCTGCGGCGCGGCAATGATGGCGCTGATGCCGGGAATCTTGGAAGCCTTCTGGGTCAAATCCATCAAAATCTGCTGGGTGGTGCGTTTGCGTTCGCTAAACGGCTTGGTCACGACGCCCGAAAAACCGGCGGAGTCGCCGGAAGGAAACGTGATCTGGAAAATGTGATCGCGTTCCGGGACGGTGGCGAGCACGTCATCCCGGAACTTTTCCGTGTAGCGCGTCGTCTGGTCGAGCGTCGAGTTCGGCGAGGCCTGCACAATGCCGAAGACCACGCCCTGGTCCTCCTTTGGCGCCAATTCCTTGGCAGAGAGAAAATAGAAAACCGGCAACAGCAAGGTGACCAGGGCAGCCAGCGTCAGGGTGACGGGCCGGTAATTGAGCGTCCCGACGAGCAGGCGAAGATACAGGCTCTTCAACGCTTCGAAGCGGTGGTTGAGCCAGCCGGCGAAGCCGCGCTCATCGTCGCCCGCCCGGAGCAGCCGCGAGCACATCATGGGCGAAAGCGTCAGAGCGACCACACCCGAGACGAAAACGGCGCCCGCCAGCGTAAAGGCAAACTCGCGGAAAAGCGCCCCGGTCAGCCCGCCCTGGATGCCGATCGGCGCGTACACGGCCGCAAGCGTGATCGTCATCGCGATGATCGGGCCCACCAACTCGCGCGCGGCCATGATGGCGGCCTGGAACGGCGCGTGCCCCTCGTGGATATGCCGCTCCACGTTCTCCACGACGATGATGGCATCGTCCACCACCAAGCCGACCGAGAGCACGATGGCCAGCAGCGTCAGCAAATTGAGCGTAAACCCGAAGATCAGCATCAGGAACGCGGCGCCGATCAGTGAAATCGGAATCGCCACCACCGGAATAAGGACCGAGCGGAAGCTGCCCAGGAAGAGGAAAATGACCACCACGACGATCAGCAACGTTTCCGTCAACGTGTGGGTGACCTCGCTGATGGCGTCCTCGATGTACTTGGTCGAGTCATACGGCACGCCGACTTTCATGCCGGCTGGCAGGGAGCGCTCGATTTCCGGCACGAGTTTGCGCACGGCGTGGACGACATCCAACGTGTTTGAAGTCGGCAGCACCCAGACGCCCATGAAGGTGGCTTTCGCGCCATCGAAACGCACGTCGGAGGTATAGTCCTCCGCGCCGAGTTCCACCTTGGCGACATCCTTGAGCCGGATGATGGTTCCCCCACTCTGCCGCACGACCAGATTGCGGAACTCGTCGGCGCTGCGCAGGTCCGTGTTCGCGATCAGGTTGACCGAGATCATGGAGCCTTTGGTCGCTCCGACCGCGGACAGGTAATTATTCCCCGCCAGCGCCGCGCGCACGTCGCTGGGCGAGACGTTCAAAGCCGCCATCTCGTCCGGGTCGAGCCAGATGCGCATGGCAAAGGTGCGCGCGCCCAGAATGTCCGCCCGCTGCACGCCGTTGACCGCCGTGACTTTCGGTTGGACGACCCGGGTGAGATAGTCGGTGATCTGATTGGGCGCGAGGACGTCCGAGTAAAAGCTCAGATACATCGAGGCGATCTGGTCGTCCGCCGTGATGACGTTGATCACCGGCGCCTCGGCTTCCGGCGGCAAATCGTTGCGCACCTGCGCGACCTTCGCCTGGATCTGGGTCAGCGCGGCGTTGGTATCGTAGTTGAGCTTGAGATGGACGGAGATCGTGCTGACGCCCTGCGCGCTGCTCGACTCCATGTAGTCGATGCCCTCGGCGCTGGCGATGACCCGCTCGAGCGGCGTCGTGACAAAGCCGCGCACCAGATCGGCATTGGCGCCGACATAATTGGTCGTGACGGTTACGACCGCGAGATCGCTGCGCGGATACTGCCGTACGTTCAACGAACGGATCGCCTGGTAGCCCGCCAGCAGGATGACCAGATTGATCACCACCGCCAGCACGGGCCGGCGAATGAATAGATCCGTGAACTTCATGACGGCAGCGGCGGCTCCGGGGCTCTAGCTTTCGTCCGGATGCGGCGCCTCGTCGGCTTCCGGCTGCACGCTGTTGTTGATCTGCACGGCCATCCCATTCTGCAGCTTGAAGACGCCCGAGGTTACGACGGTATCGCCTTCCTTGATGCCTTTGAGCACTGCCACGAGGTCGCCGCGGGTCTGTCCCAGGGTGACGAAATGCTGCTGCACTACCGGCCCCATCTGGCCCGTCGGACCTTTCTCCTGGGTCACCACGAAAACGGAGTCGCCGTAGGGCGCGTAGTTGATGGCCGAGGACGGCACAGGCAAAACGCCGGTTTGGTCCGGGAGAATTACGTCGACGTTGGCGAACATACCCGGCCGCAATTTCCCCTCAGGATTGGCCACGGTGGCTTGTGCCTGGAAATTTCGCGTCGCCGCGTCGACGAGCGAGTTAACGGCGGTAATTTTTCCAGGGAAAACCGTGTCCCCGGTCGCATCGGTGCGGACCTCGATGGCCGAACCGACGCCGAACGTACCCAGGCTCTGTTGCGGCAGGGTGAAGTCAACGTAAATGGGATCGGTCGACTGCAGCGGCACCACTTGATCCCCGCTTTTCAGATATTGCCCGACGTTCGCCATGCGGATGCCAAGCACGCCGTCAAACTGCGCCCGGATCGTTTTGCGATCGATGGACGCCTGCATCTGTTCGACGCTCGCCTGCGCCTGCCGGTATTCCGCATCCGCCGTGTCCAATTCGGATTGCGAAGCGGTGTGGCTCTTGACCAAGTCCTTTTCGCGCTGCAGCGAAAGCACTTTAAGGTCGCGTTGCGCCTGAGCAGACTCCAGTTGCGCCTGTTCCTCATCGGTCACGAGCCGGACCAGAATGTCACCCTTCTTCGCCGGTTTGCCGGAGTCAAAGAGGATCTCCTTGACGACCCCTGGCAAATCCGCCGCCACCGTCACGCCCTGGACGGCTTCCAGCGAACCAATGGCCCGGACCGTGGGCTGCCAGGAAACCGAGTGCACGCCCGCGGTCGTCACTGCCGGCGGGGGCGGCGCAAAGGTAGGCGCCAACGCAATCATTTTCTCCACCTGGCGATATTTGAGGAAGCCCAGGAACAACACCACCAGGATGAAAACATTCTCGACGACCACAAATCGCAGCGCCAGCGATCCCGTCCGCCCGGGCGCCAGCGTGCCGGTGGTCACGGAACGCGAATCGGCGGGCAGCGTTGAAAGCGACGGCGTGTTCATGGTCGGCGGCGGCAAAATTGGGGAAATTGGGAGTTCGCTGTGTACAGACGATGGCCCGGGCAAGTCAAACCTTTACTGAAGCTGCCGTCTGGCTCATGGCACCCTGCTGCTCTATTTGCATCCCTCTTCATGCCCGTCCGCACCCCTCCTGGTGACGCGTACTAACCGCGTGTTTGCGGTTGCGGTCAAGGGAAACGGACCGAAAGAGTAATCTTCGCCCACCACCGCCCTCTTGCCGCATGCAGCTTGCCTTTTCGACCCAGCTACCCGCCGCGCTCGACGCCACCATCGAGCTGCTCACCAAGGAAAATCGCGCCCGGACTGCCGCGAGCGTGCCCGTCGCGGAGTTCTCCGGCGCCCCCAACAGCCTTCTCTTCCTGCACGCGACCCGCACGCTGTATGTCGGCCTCGGCGCCGCCGACAAGGTGAACGGCCAGACGATCCGCTCCGCCTGCGGGACCGCCGTCAAGTTTCTGCAGGCCAAGGGACGTACGCGCGCTGCGTTGCCGCTGGGCGAGTACGGCGGGTTTGCGCGCGAGGCGGCGGAGGGCGCCCTGCTGGGCGCTTATCGCTTCCTGGATTTTCAGGCACCGCCCACGGCGGAGGAACCGCCGGCCACCGGCTTTGAAACGCTCACGTTCGTTGTGCCAGCGGCGGAACTCCCAGCGGTCGAAGCGCAAGCCGGGCGTGGCCGGATGCTCGGGGAGGCCGCCAATTACGCCCGCCAACTCGCCAACCAGCCAGGCAACCTTTTCTTCCCGGAGACCCTGGCCGCGGCCGCACAAACGCTCGCCCAGGAAAGCGCCGGCGCGTTGACGGTCACCGTCCTGGATGAAGACGCGCTGCGGGCCGGTGGCTTTGGCGGGATCCTCGCGGTTGGCGCGGGCAGTGCCCACGGACCGCGCCTGATCGTTGTGCACTATCGTGGCGGAGCCGAGGATGAGGCGCCGCTGGTGCTCGTCGGCAAGTCGATCACCTTCGATAGCGGGGGCCTCTCCATCAAACCCGCCGAACGGATGGAAGAGATGATCTGGGACAAGTGCGGCGGTTGCGCGGTGTTGGGCGCGATGCAGGGGATCGCCGCGCTCAAACCGGCGCGCAACGTCATCGGCATCCTGACCAGCGCGGAGAATTTAACCGGCCCAGGGGCTTATCGCCCCGGCGACATCCTGACCACGTATGACGGCAAGCGCATCGAGATCAACAACACCGACGCCGAGGGGCGCGTGGTGCTGGCGGACGCGATTGGCTATGCGCGGCGCGAGTTCAAGCCCGCCGCCATCGTCGATCTGGCGACGTTGACCGGGGCGTGCGTGGTGGCGCTGGGAGATTGGGCGGCTGGCTTGTGGGACACGGACGAAACTTTGCGTCACCGCTTGCTCGCCGCCTCCGCCAAGGCTGGCGAACGCCTTTGGCCGATGCCGCTCTACGATGAGTACAGCGAGCAAATCAAGAGCGACGTGGCTTTGATCAAAAACAGCAGCGGCCGGTGGGGCGGCGCGTGTACGGCAGCAGCCTTCCTGAAAACCTTTGCGGAAGACACTCCTTGGGCGCACCTGGACATCGCCGGGCCGGCCGCCATGACGAAGGATCGGCCGGATCTGGCGCGCGGCGCCACGGGCTTCGGGGTGCGCGTGTTACTTGAACTGGTGACCGGCGACACCTGAGAGGTCGCCTGAGCTAACGCTCCTTCAGGCGCCACGAGCGCTCGCCTCTGTTCCAGTCGATGTTTTCCTCCTTGAGCTTGCCGAATTCGTTCAGCACGGCCCTGGAAATCGACACGTTGCCGTTCCCATTAACGTAAAGGAATTCTTCTCCGAAGTGCCGGGCGATTTCCTTGACGGCTTCCTCCCGGAACACCACCTCCCGGGTGCTGATCTCATCCAGCAACCACTCCGCGACCTCTTGATCAGTAGGCATAGCCGTGGAGGCGGTGAGCAAACCTCTTAATTATGAACATGGGCGGCTCTTTAGCCAACGGCGTGCCAGTGGCTCGTTAGACTGAGTTAAACGGCTCGCATCTAGACATCTATGAACAATTATGCCTGTACGCCTTGTGAGACGAAGCATTGCGTTTTGCCAAATCTCGGGAGCCGTCCTGGCGAAATGCACGATCTGCATCGTTAACCGCCGTTAATCACTGCTAATGGTCTTAGCTCACGGCCTTGCTGGCACTTCTATCCCCTTCGCCGCCGTTTTGCTGGCGGGCGGGCAGAGCCGCCGGATGGGTCGGGACAAGGCGCTCCTGCCGCTGCCTGATGGGCGTCTCCTCTGGCAACGCCAACTGGCCCTCCTGAAAGAATTGGAGCCTTCGGCCGTTTTCCTGGCGGGACCGCCCCGCCCCGGCTTTCCCGCGAGCCTCCGCCAGATCGACGACGAAACGCCCGGTCTCGGTCCGCTCGGCGGCATCGTGGCGGCGTTGCGCGCCACGAGCGCCCCACTGCTCGTGGTGCTGGCAGTCGATCTGCCGGCGATGACCGCCGGCTTTTTGCGCACGCTGCTGGCCGAGGCCACGGCCAGGACGGGCGTGGTTCCACGGCAGCCCGAAACTGGCTTCTACGAGCCGCTCGCCGCCGTCTACCCCACTTCTTGCCTACCGTTGGCCGAACAGACGCTGCAACAACCGGACCGCTCCCTGCAGACCTTTCTGCGCCACACCGGCGAAATCATCCGCCCGCATGACATCACGCCCGGCGAGAGGATGCTGTTCACCAATTGGAACGCACCGGGCTCGCTACTACAATAGCGCCGGCAGCTTGACGACGGTCTTGTAGACTCCCCAGGCCAGCGGCACACCGACCACGGCCCAATAAAGAACCAGTTGCAGGAGACTGCCGGTCGGCACGGAGGAAGCGTTTTCTTGAGACATAAGACTTGGGATGAAGGCTGTTGGGGTTTAGTGAGCGGGCCGCTCGGCCGGGACCCCGGGCATATAGGGAACAGCCTGGCTGAGGGGTACGTCTGGTTTATCACCGGCGGCGTCCCCGTGGAAATGGTACCGCTCCGCGACGGGCCGGATGGACAGGTTGCAAACGAAGGCAACGAGCAGCAATCCCGCCATCAGGTACATCGTAAACGAATACACATCCACGCCGACCAGGTGCCGCTCGATCTGGTGATCGCGGATCGTGTTGACCAGCAACGGCCCCAGAATGCCCGCGACCGACCAGGCCGTCAGCAACCTGCCGTGAATCGCGCCGACGTTCATCGTGCCGAACAGATCCTTCAGGTAGGCCGGTACCGTGGCAAACCCGCCGCCGTACATGCTGATGATGACGGAAGTCAGGCAGACGAAGAGAACGACATTGCTCGTGTGCCCGGCAAACGGAATCAGGCAATATAGTGCCGCCCCCAACAACAGATAAATTGAGTAAACGACCTTCCTCCCGAGATAGTCGCTGGAGGTCGACCACAGGAACCGGCCCATCATGTTAAAGAGACTCAAGAGCGCCACGAACCCGCCCGCCGCGAGCGCGTTGATCTTGCCCTTGAACATCTCCTGAATCATTGGCGACGCCTGTTCCAGAATCCCGATGCCGGCCGTGACATTGAAACAGAGGACGACCCACAAAAACCAGAACTGCGGCGTCCGCCACGCTTGCTCGAGCGCCACTTGTTGGGCGGTGATCATCGCATTGCTCCTGGTCAGCTCCGGATGGTATCCCGCCGGCGTCCAGTCCGCCGCCGGCACGCGCACGATCAGCGCGCCGAACAACGCGAAGCAAAAGTAAATCGCGCCCATGACCAGGAACGTTGGCGCCACGCCGGTATCCGTCGCCGACTTGAAATAATCCATTAGCGCCAGGCTCAAGTTCGAGCCGATAAACGCGCCGCCCCCAAATCCCATGATAGCCAGCCCCGTCGCCATTCCCGGCCGGTCCGGATACCATTTCACCAGCGTGGAGACGGGCGCAATGTAGCCCAGGCCGAGACCGCAGCCGCCCACGGCGCCGTAACCCAGGTAGAGCAGCCACAGTTGGTGCAAGTGCACCCCGAGCGCTCCGATGGCAAAGCCGCCGCCGAAGCACAGGCCCGCCGCCACCATCGTCTTGCGCGGGCCGGACCGTTCCACCCACTTGCCGAACACCGCCGCGGACATGCCGAGGAACGCGATGGCGATACTGAAAATCACCGCGATCTGCGATTGCGTCCAATCCTGGCCGGCGATGGGCTTGGCGACGCCGAGCACCTTGGTCAACGGCAGCTTGAAAACGCTGAAGGCGTACACCTGCCCAATGGCCAGGTGGATCGCCAGGGCGGCGGGAGGCACGAGCCAGCGGTTGTAACCGGGAGGCGCGACGGTGGCTGCACGGTCGAGGATCGACATATTCTGGGGGGGGTACTGCGGGGGTTTACTGAGGGGGGAAATTGAGGTCACCGAGCACTGAGCGCTGGCTCGGGCCGTGCGTTGTCGCGGGCCGCTTGCCTGATCTCGTTGACCGCCGTGGTGGCGTCCGGCGAGGGAGCCACCGAGATGATGACGAACTTCGAGGTGGGCGTGTTGGCCCGTTCGGCGGTGCTATTAATCGGCACGAGCACGTTGGTTTCCGGGTAATAGGTCGCCGTGCAGCCGCGCGGGATGGGGTACGGCGTGACCATGAAGTGGCGCGCGACCCGTTCCTCACCTTCGTAATGGCTGGTCAGGTCGACGAGTTGCCCCTGTTGCAACCCGGCGTCCCGCACATCATCGGCGTGCATGAAAATGACCCGGCGGCCGTTGTAAATGCCCCGGTAACGATCGTCCAACCCATAGATATGGGTGTTGAATTGATCGTGGCTGCGAATGGTCATCATGATGTACTGCCCGGGCTCCAGATCGTGGCGCAGAATAGGCGCCGTCACGAACTTGGCCTTGCCGATGCCATTGTTGAATTTGCGGTGATCCCGCGCGTCGTTCGGCAGGTAGAAGACGTTGCGACGAATCCGCGCGTTGAAATCCTCGAATCCTGGAATTACCGCCTCGATGCCATCCCGGATCAAATCGTAGTTGTCTTCAAACCCCTGCCAATCCACCTGGCTGCGGCGGCCGAGTGTCGCCCGCGCCAAGCCGCACACGACCGATACCTCGCTCTTTTGCATCCGATTGTGCGGCTCCAGGCTGCCGCGCGAGGGATTGATGATGCCCATCGAATCTTCCACCGTCACAAACTGCAGACCGCTCTTTTGGTAATCCTTCTCCGAGCGGCCCAGGCAAGGCAGGATCAGGGCGGTCTCGCCCGTGATCAGATGCGAACGGTTGAGCTTAATGGAGGCGTGCGCCGTCAGCCGGCATTTTTGCAGCGCCGCCGCAGTGAAGTTCGTATCCGACATGGCCGAAAGGAAGTTTCCACCCATGCCGAGGAAAAACTGGATCTCGCCCCGGTGCATCGCCTTGACGCATTCCACCGAGTCCACGCCATGCGGCCGGGGCGGCTCGAAGGAAAAAACGTGACCGAGCTTGTGCATGAACTCATCGTTCATGCGCTCCCAGATGCCCATCGTGCGGTCGCCCTGCACGTTGGAGTGCCCGCGTACCGGGCACGGTCCCGCGCCGGGCCGGCCGATGTGCCCGCCAAAGAGCAGCAGGTTCATCGCATACTGGATGGTAGCCACCGCATTGGGTTGTTGCGTCAGTCCCATGGCCCAGCAAATGATCATGCGTTTGGAACGCATGATGGCTTGGGCGGCTTCCAGGATTTGCGCCCGGGAGAGGCCGCTACTTTGCAGGATGTCGTCCCAGGCCGTCACGCGCAGGTCCGCGATGAGTTCCTCCGCGCCAACCGTGTACTCGCGCAGAAAGTCCAGGTCGAAAGCCGACCCCGGCGCCTGGTCTTCGACCGTCAGCATCTCCTTGAGGATGCCCTTGAACATGGCCAGGTCCCCATTGATCCGCACCGGCAGCCAAATGTCCGTCAGGGCCACTCCTTTATTGAGCAGCATATCCACCGGGAACATCAAAGGATTGCTATACTCCTGCGGGTTGGGGTTGACGACCCGCATCAAGCCTGTTTCCGGCATGGGGTTGGCGGAAATGATCGTGGCGCCATGTTTCTTGGCGTGCTCCAGTGAGGTCATCATGCGGGGATGATTGGTCCCTGGATTCTGGCCGATGATGAACACGCAATCCGTCTCGTTGAAATCATCCAGCGTCACGCAGCCCTTGCCGACGCCGATGGCCTCGTTCAGCGCCGCGCCGCTCGCCTCATGGCACATGTTCGAGCAATCGGGCAGATTATTGGTGCCGAACTGCCGGGCGAAAAGCTGGTACAGGAACGCCGCCTCGTTGCTCGTGCGCCCGCTGGTGTAAAACGCCGCCGCATCGGGCGAGGGCAACGCGTTGAGCTCCCGCGCCATCAGATCGAAGGCGTCTTCCCACGTAATCTCCTCGTAATGCGTCGCGCCCGGGCGCTTGATCATCGGCCGCGTGAGCCGGCCCTGCTTGCCGAGCCACAGGTCGCTCCTGCCCTGCAAACCCTTGATCGAGTGTTGGGCAAAAAAGTCGCCCGCGATGCTCCTGCGCGTGGCTTCGTCCGCGACGGCCTTGACTCCGTTTTCGCAGAACTCGAAAACGTGCCGGCCCTCATCCGGGCTCGGCCAGGCGCAGCTCTGGCAGTCGAAGCCGCTCTTCTTGTTGACCTCCAACCAAGTCTTCAAGCCGCGGGCCAACCCCATTTCGCGGATGGTAAAGCGCGCGCTCTGGTACACGGCCGGGATGCCCGCGGCCACCGTGTGCCGATGCCCGATGCGGGCGCCTTCGGTCTCTTCCACGTTCTCCGCGCCCGGCACATCGACGAGATCCGCGGCCGGGACAGGCGGTGATTTCTTGACGCCGGTGCCGATGTGAGTGGGCTTCTGCGAAATGGTGTCCATGGACGGTTTGTGAGCAGGGTTGTTTTGGCGGGCTAGGTCCGGTGCGTGGGTCGTATGCTTATCCATAGGGGGAATCCTCGGGGGTACCGCCGGCGAACATCGCGGCAAAATGAGGTTCCGGCAGGCTCTCCGCTGCATCCGAATCGTTGGCTTTAGCCTCGCGGATGCGTTTCTCACCGCTGTAAATGTTAAAACGGCCGCCGCGCACGAAGCCCAGCAGCGTCATGTTGTGCGTTTGCGCCAGTCCGACGGCCAGGCTGGAGGGTGCCCCGACCGCCGCCAGCAGGGGAATCCCGGCGGCGAGAGCCTTCTGCACCAACTCGAAACTGGCCCGGCCGCTGACGAACAGGCCGTACGCCGCCAACGGCAGGGCCGCGCCATCGAGCAATTGGCGACCGATGACCTTGTCCACCGCATTGTGCCGGCCTACATCCTCCTGCAATCCGGCGAGCCGCCCGGCCGGATCGAAGAGCGCCGCCGCGTGCAGGCCCCCCGTCTGGTCGAAGACCCCCTGAGCCCGGCGCAAAGTTGCAGGAAAAGCGTGAATCACGCTGGCGTCGAAAAGAGGCCCTTCTCCCGGCGGGATCTTCCTGCCCGCCAGGTCCAAGGCCGCCATGGACGCCTTGCCGCAGACGCCGCAACTGGAAGCCGTGTAAAAGTGCCGCTCCAGCCGGCGCAAATCCACCGTGACGCCGTCTCGCAGTTCCACCCGCACGACGTTGCCCTCCGCCTCGACGCCGGCGATCTGCTCCGCCGCCGTCAGAATCCCTTCGGTGAAAAGGAAGCCCGCCGCCAAGGCTTCGTCCGCGCCGGGCGTGCGCATGGTAATCGAGACGCTCTTATGCACCCGCCAGCCCGCGCTGGCGTACCCGAGCTGAATCTCCAGCGGCTCTTCCACCGCCAGAAAATCCTCGCAGGGCTCGCCCGCGTGGCCATCGGCCATCCGGACGATCAAGCTTTTGGTAACGGCACGTTCCATGAACGGTCTGATCTCCGGCGGGGGCGGGAGGGATTGCAGCCGGCGCTCTTGTTCAAGCTAAGGCGTCGCGCGCCGTTCGCAAATCCCGTGCTGCCTTGGTTCCAACGCGGTTGTGCCACGGCTCGCCTCCGCTTAGGCTTGATGGCGTGTTCCAGCCCGCTCTGCGCATTCTCCACCTCTACATTTCGCCGGGGCACAACTTCTTCGGCCATCACGGCCAGCCGGCGGATGAACATCCCACTCTAGACGTGCCGGAAATCCATTGCGTGCCCGGCCGTGGCATCGAGGGCGACCGCTTCTACGATTACAAGACCGGCTACAAGGGCCAGATCACGTTTTTTGCGCGAGAGGTTTATGGCCGTCTCTGCGAAGAACTGCGCGTCCAAGACAAAACGCCCGCCGTCCTCCGGCGCAACGTGCTCTGCGCGGGGATTGACCTCAACACCTTGACCCACGGCGTCGAGTTCGAGGTGCAAGGCGTTCGCTTCCGGGGGCGCGAGGAATGCAAACCGTGCTACTGGATGGATCAAGCCTTCGGACCCGGGGCGGAAAAGGCGCTGCGAGGCCAAGGTGGCCTGCGGGCCGAAATTCTAACCGAAGGCACCCTCCGGGTGGACGGCGAAGCACCGCCGGAGTCTTAACTCCACTTCCAGTTTCTGATTTCCGGCATGTCCTCGCCGTATCGGCCGATGTACTGCTTGTGCGCGACCAGTTTGTCCTGCAATTGCTGCTTGAGGTAAATGCCTTTCTCGCCAGTTTGCGGCACCCGATCGACCGTATCCATGACGAGATGAAACCGGTCGAGATCATTGAGGACCGTCATGTCGAACGGCGTGGTGATCGTGCCCTCCTCCTTGTACCCGCGCACGTGGATATTGTGGTGATTGGTACGCCGGTAGGTCAGCCGATGGATCAACCAGGGGTAAGCGTGAAAGGCGAAGATCACCGGCTTGTCCTTGGTAAACAGGCCATCGAAATCCTGGTCGCTTAGGCCATGCGGGTGCTCGCTTTGCGGCTGGAGCTTCATCAGGTCGACGATGTTGACCACGCGGACCTTTAAAGCGGGCAAGTGCTCGCGCAGGATAGAAACGGCGGCGAGCGTTTCCAAGGTCGGCACGTCGCCGCAGCAGGCCATTACCACGTCAGGCGAAACGTCCTGATCGTTGCTCGCCCACTGCCAGATGCCGATCCCTTCGGTGCAATGTTTGTCCGCGGCTTCCATGCTCAACCACTGCGGCGCCGGGTGCTTGCCCGCGATGACGACGTTAACGTAATGGCGGCTGCGCAGGCAATGGTCCATGACCGAGAGCAGGCAGTTGGCGTCGGGCGGCAAGTAGACTCGCACCACCTCGGCTTTCTTATTGACCACGTGACCGATGAAGCCGGGGTCTTGATGGGTGAACCCGTTGTGATCCTGGCGCCAGACGTGCGAGGCCAGCAGATAGTTGAGCGATGCGATCTTCCGCCGCCATTCCAGCCGCCCGGTGATCTTCAGCCACTTGGCGTGCTGGTTGAACATCGAGTCGACGATATGGATAAAGGCCTCGTAACAGTTGAAGAGCCCGTGCCGCCCGGTCAGCAAATACCCTTCCAGCCAGCCCTCGCATTGGTGCTCGCTCAGCATTTCCAGCACTCGTCCGGTGGGCGCGAGGAACTCATCGCCAGGCACGGTCTCCGCCTCCCATTGGCGCTTGGTCACTTCGAAGACGGCTTCCAGACCGTTGGAGAGCGTCTCGTCGGGGCCGAAAAGCCGGAAATTGCGCTGCGTCTCGTTGAGCTTCGCGACATCGCGCAAGAAACGCCCGAGCACGTGCGTATCGCCGATGCCCGGCGTGCCAGGAGCAGGCACGTCGACGCCGTAAGTTCGGAAGTCCGGCATTCGCAGATCGCGCAGCAGGATCCCGCCGTTGGCGTGGGGATTTGCACCCATCCGCCGGGGGCCTTTCGGGGCCAGCTCGGCCAGTTCCGGCAGCAGGCGTCCCTCGCCATCAAAGAGTTCCTCCGGGCGATAACTCCGCAGCCAATCCTCGAGTTGCTTAAGGTGCTCGGGATGGGTGGCGGGGTCCGACAGCGGCACCTGGTGCGCGCGAAAGGTGCCCTCGACCGGCAAGCCGTCGACCATCTTTGGGCCCGTCCAGCCTTTAGGCGACTTGAGGACGATCATGGGCCAGCGTGGGCGCGTGCACTGGCGGGTGCGGCGGGCTTCCTGCTGGATGCTCTGGATCTGCTCGACCGCCCCATCGAGGGCGGTGGCCATGGCTTCGTGCATCAGCTCCGGCTCGTGCCCCTCCACGAAATAGGGCGTCCAGCCGTAGCCGCGCAGCAGTTGTTCGAGTTCCTCGGGCGTAATGCGGGCGAGCACGGTCGGATTGGAGATCTTGAAGCCGTTGAGATGTAGAATCGGCAGCACCGCGCCGTCCGTGATCGGGTCCAGGAACTTGTTCGAATGCCAGGCCGTGGCCAGCGGGCCGGTTTCCGCCTCGCCATCACCAACCACGCAAGCCACCACGAGTGCTGGATTATCGAACACGGCGCCGAACGAATGGCTGATCGAATAACCCAACTCGCCCCCCTCATGGATCGACCCCGGTGTTTCCGGCAACGCGTGGCTCGGGATGCCGCCCGGGAAGGAGAATTGGGTGAACAGTTTCTTTAGCCCGGCCTCATCCTGGCTGATGTTGGGATAGACTTCGCTGTAAGTGCCCTCGAGGTACGTGTTGCCCACGACCGCCGGACCGCCGTGCCCGGGACCGGACACGTAAATCATGTCGAGATCGTACTTCTTGATGACCCGATTCAGGTGGGCATAGATGAAATTTTGACCCGGCGTGGTCCCCCAATGCCCCAGGAGCATTTTTTTCACATCCGTCAGAGCCAGCGGCCGCTTGAGCAGCGGATTATCGTATAGGTAGATTTGCCCGACGGAAATGTAGTTAGCCGCCCGCCAGTAGGCGTCTATTTGGGCGAGCGACTGTGGGGTTAGCGTTTTGATACTTCCATTCATGGCATTGCTTTCCATTCAGATAACATCTCGAAATGCCGGCGGTGGCTGCCCGGTAACCAACGCCACCTTCGTTGAGAAACCGGAGTCAACCAATGCCTTCTGGCTCGGGCTGTTATGCTTTCCGGCTATCGGTAGGCGCGGGTGCGGCCAGGCCCGTTCCGCTCCGAAACAACTGTCTATAGACGGTCGCTATTCCTGCAATGCACCCTCCGCATATACAAGAACCAAGGTCCAATCGTCCCGCGAATAAACGCAAGAAAGCGTCTGGTAAGGCGTCGGCACGCGGATCCGAGTCCTCTCGCGGCCTGCGCAGTTACTCGGATTTTCTTCTCGACGGGCGCAATCCACGCGTGCCACCGGCGGCCAAGTAGGCAAGTCTGGAGCCGGTCAGTCTGTGACCACCGCGTTCATGGGGATGTCATGTGGCGTCAGCGGAACCTGCTCGACCACTTGAAAAAGAAACGCCACCCCCACCAGGAACGTGGCTGGCAATCTATCCGCCAGGAGGCGATCAAAGAAACCGCCGCCCCGGCCCAATCGGCCGCCCTGCCGGTCGAACGCGAGCCCGGGAATCAAGGCCAGATCGATTTGCCGCAAGGTTAGCGCAGGTGCAGCACTCACCGCCGGCTCGCGTAAGCCCCAGCGGCCCGGCACCAGCTCGGCCAGGCTGCCGACAGGCAGCAGTTGCATGGCCTCGCCGTCGATCCGCGGGTAAACGCACGTTTTGCCGACCAAGGCGCCCGGTTGGCCCGAGCCGGGCTCTCTCCAAAGCAGGTCCACATCCGGTTCCGACGGCAAAGGCGCAAAGAGCAACACCCGGCGCGCGGCCTGCCATTGTGGCAGCGCCACCAGATGTTCCAGCAGCTTCCCGGAGCGTTGCCGGCGTTCATCCGGTCCGAGTTGCGCCAGCAACTCGCGCTGCCGCAGCCGGCAAGCGGCTTTGGCGGCAACGACATCCAGCGGCGGCACGCGTTTGCTTTACACCGTATAGGGCGCCTGCTCCAAACCAAACTCCGCATGCGCCAGGTTGGCGGCCTCGGCCACGGCCGATTCTTCGATGATCACGGCGATCTTGATCTCGGACGTGGAGATCATCTGAATGTTGATCCCGCTGCGGCCGAGGCATTCGAACAGTTTCGCCGCGACGCCGGAATGCGAACGCATGCCGATGCCCACTACGCTGAGCTTCGCGATGCCATCCCTCGCTGCCAAGCCCGCTGCGCCGATCGCCTCCACCACCGGACGCAACGCTCCAGTCGCGTTGGGCAAGTCCGCCTTGTTCAACGTGAAAGAAATATCCGTCGCCCCGTTGGCTGAAACGTTTTGCACGATCATGTCGATGATGACGTGCGCTTCGGCCAGCGTATTGAAGATCGCCGCGGCGGTGCCCGGCCGGTCGGGCACGCCGGAAACGGTGACCTTCGCCTGGTTGCGCTCTACGCTGAGGCCGCGGATGACCACGTTTTCCATGCTGGCGGTCTCGTCGATAATCATGGTGCCGGGATTGTCATTGAAACTGGAGCGAACTTCAAAGCGGACGCCGAATTTTTTGGCGAATTCCACCGAACGCGACTGCATGACCTTCGAGCCCGCGCTCGCCATCTCCAGCATTTCTTCGTAGCTGAGTTCATCGAGGCGGCGGGCGTTGCGGACCAGGCGCGGATCGCACGTGTAGACGCCGTCCACATCCGTAAAAATCTGGCACAGGTCCGCGCCGACCGCCGACGCGATGGCGATCGCGGTCAGATCGGATCCGCCGCGTCCCAGAGTGGTGACCTGGCCCTCCAAGGTCTGGCCCTGAAAACCGGCGACGATGACAATCGCCCCCTCGTCCAAGAGGTGGAGAATTTGTTTGGGGCTGATGTTGGCGATTTTAGCCTTTGTATGCAGGCCGTCGGTGACAATTCCGGCCTGCGCGCCGGTCAAGGAGACCGCCTGGGCTCCGCAGGCATCGATGGCCATGGCCAGGAGCGCGATGGTGGTCTGCTCGCCGGTGGCGAGAAGGACGTCCAGCTCGCGTTCGGTGGGTTCAGGCGAGACCTGATGCGCCAGTTGCAGCAGCGAGTCGGTGACGCCGGACATGGCCGAGACGACGACCACGACGCGGTGGCCGGCCTGCTGCGTCGCGATGACGCGCCGGGCGACGGCCTTGATCCGCTCGGGATTGCCGACCGACGTCCCGCCGTATTTCTGCACGAGCAAACTCATGATGCGCTCTTAACCGAGCAACGCGCTGAGAGCCTCGTGAGTCGGCGAGATCGGAGCGGCGAGCGGCGCGCTGTGTTTCAGCACGGTGTCCGCGTCCTTCAGACCGTGCCCGGTCACGGTGCAAACGATGGTTCCCTCTTCCGGGAAGGTGGCGGCGACAGCGGCGGCCGGTGACTCCGGCGGCAGCGGCGTCTTGCCTTTGCCGAGATACTTGAGCAGGCCCGCGATGCCGGCGGCGCTCGCGGGTTCGACAAAGATGCCCTCATTGGCGGCCAGCCATTGCTGCGCGTAAAGCAGGTCCGCGTCCTCGACAATGTCGATCGCCCCGCCGGATTCTTGCACGGCGCGGGCGGCCGGCTCCCAGCTGGCTGGATTACCGATGCGAATGGCACTGGCAACCGTCTCCGGCTCGGCAATAACGCGGTTGTAATACATGGGCGCGGCGCCAGCGGCTTGAAAGCCATGCATCCGCGGCAGGATGGCGGATCGGCCTAAGGCCTGAAATTCGCGGTAGCCCTGCCAGTAGGCGGTGATATTGCCCGCATTCCCCACCGGTAGAAAGTGCAAATCGGGGGCCTCCGAGAGTTCCTCGATGATTTCGAAGGCGGCGGTTTTCTGGCCTTCGATCCGGTGCGGGTTGATCGAGTTGACCACCGCCACGCGGCCACTTTGCGCGAATTCGCGGACGAGCCGGAGGGCGTCATCGAAGTTGCCGTCGATCGTCACCACTTTCGCGTTGTGCGCGATGCTCTGGACCAATTTGCCCAGCGCGATCTTACCCGCGGGCAGGAGCACGTAGCAAGCGATGCCCGCCCGGGCGGCGTAGGCGGCGGCCGAGGCGGAGGTATTGCCGGTCGAAGCGCAAATGACCGCGCGGGCGCCGGCCTCGACGGCTTTCGAGACGGCCACCGTCATGCCGCGGTCCTTGAAGGACCCTGTGGGATTGAGGCCCTCGAATTTAACGAAAACGCGGAGGCCGCGGCCCGTGAGCGCACTGAGACGGGGCGAGTAGATCAAGGGCGTAGACCCTTCGTTGAGGGAGATGATGGGCGTGGCGCTCGTCACCGGTAAAAACTCGCGCCAACGGGCGATGACGCCGCGATCATTGAAGTACAGCCGGTCCATGGATACAAAGGAGACGTCCACTTTACGCCGAACCCCGCTGAACGCCAAGTGCCGTGCCCGCTTGGTCTTGACCGCGTCAATTTCAGCCTCGCCGGGGGAGCCGCCTTGGAGCAGTATTGCAACGTTCATGGCGTTTCCAATGCTGCGGCGACTTGGGAGGAGGGCAGCTTGGCGTGCTGACCTGTACCGTGCCGCGCGGACCGCGCTCGCGCTTTGTGTGGTGCTCACCGCCATTTTCCCGGGCCGCCTGCGAGCAGTCCCTCCCCCGAAATTCAGTGAGCCGGACGTGAACGCCTACGTGGAAGCGCTGGGACACTTTCGGGATCACTATGTCGCGGTGGCCCGTGCGGCCAGACATGGCGATAAGAAGCAACTCAAAAAGATGGAGGCGGAGATTCCGCAATGGCAGGAGAAAGCGATCGTCCTGCTGGATCAACTGCAGCCCGGGGAGACCAAGCCGTTTACAGAGTATGTGTCCCTGTGCGGGTTGACGATGATGGACGCCGCCTTCGGCATGTGAGGGTTCTCGGCGTATGGCGGCGATTGGCGCCGGACCGCAATCGGCGAGCCGTCCGCGATGAAGGCGGAACTCGGGCGGGCCGATAAAGTCTCCACGAACTGCGCGCCGTACAAACCGGCCAGGTCTGCGTCCAACACCGCTTCAGCCTGGGGCCAAATGCGCCAGCGCGGATGCTCGACCTCGTATTCGCTACTGCCGGCCGGCCGGGCGGTGTAGCCCCAGTAGTGTTCCGTGATGAACTCTTCTTCCGAACCGCGTTCGATGTCCTGCGGCTGTCCGGCACCGGTGGCGCGCAGCGATTCCCAACGCCCCGCGCGCCGCCAGGCATATTCGACCGCGATGCCCGCGGCGGTAACTTCGAGACGATGGCGCATCGGTAGCGCGGAATACGGCTCGCCATAAAAGGTGCGCGCAATAAAAGCGATGGCCGCTCGGGGAACGATTTCCCGAATGAAAACAACACCCCTGCGCCACCCGGCCGGGGTTTCCCGGCGAACGTAGAAGCGCAGATTCACCTCGTCGAAGTCCGTGTGCCACGGAAACGGGATGCCGCAGACGCGGGTCTTGATAAAGCGGAACCCGACGATGCTGACGAAAGTGCGTTCCCCAAAAAAGTCCAACTCGGTGCCCACCGGCAGGAGCGGCTGCAACAAGGCAGGGTCCACCTCATAATTGAGCATGACGAGGTGCCGCCACTCCGCGGTCAGAAAGATCGAAGGCTGCATCACTGTTTCCGCGATGCGACAACCTATAGCGGAACGAGGGCGCAAGCCAGCAGCCGCTTACCAGTGCGCGTTGATGCGTTCCAGGTTGGTCTCGGAGGCGACCTCGGCATCGTAGCTCGTGGAAACGTCGACCAAGGTGACGCCCAGGGCCGCGGCGACGGCCGCGAAGTTGGCTTGCACGGCGGCGGGAGCTTGATCGGAGTCCAGGCTGGCGGTCAAAGGCAGGGTCAGCGTCAGATGCGCGGCGATGAGCGGCCAGTTGCGGTCCAGGACGCTCGCGGGATCGGTCGCACCCAGAACGTGGGCCAACTGCGAGGGCTGCAGGAGAGTGGCGCGCATGTTCTTAGACTTTGGTGATTGTTTGCTGGACGGCGTTCAACGAGAGCTGGCCGCGGCGGCGGGCAAAGACTTCCAGGAACAGGCTGGCCGGTTCGCTGCCGCCGAAATCCGCGCACAAATCGGCATTCGCGTACGTCGCCGTAGCCAGCCCGACGGCGATTTTGATCCGACGCAGGACCGGAGCGCCGGCGGCAGCGCGGACGCGGATCTTGTGCTTGAGCTGATCATCGTAGTAGGCGCTGTCCCAGGAGTCCCAAAACGCGTGCCGCCGCCAGTTGGCGATATCCCACTCGATGAGCAGATCGGCGCCGGCGGCGAAGGTGCTGGCGGGACCGGTCTGGCCGTTGACCCGGACGTTCAGGGGCGGCAGCGGACGCGCGGTGCGATTGACCAGCGTCAGCGCCTGCGCGGGCGGCAACGCGAGATCGAGGGTCGCCGCGGCGGTGGCGGTGGCTACCTTGAAATCGATGACGTCGCCCGCGGCGAAAACGGGGTCGGTGAAATCGCGCAGATCACGGCGGCGGATGAGGCAAACGGGGTCGCCAGCCAGGTGCGCGACGGCCGCGGTATCGTAGCAGCCGCGGCGCAAGCCCAGGAGTTGGATGCGGGTCGCGGAGACGAGCACGGCATCGCGGTAGGCGAGGATTTCGGCGCCGGCGAAAACGAGCAGACGCAAACGCAGACGGCCGCGTTCGTCGGTGGCCTCGATGTCGGTGGCGGCATCGGGGCCGGGGAGATCGATGAGCAAGCCGCTGCTGCCGTCGTCGAGCGTTTCGGTGACGGGATAGCCCGCCGCCAAGGTGCCGTAGATGGCAAAGCGGCGGCTGTGGGCGATCTCGTCGTAGTTTACCCCGTCGTCGTCGCTATCGTAGACCAGCCATTTGACGTCGAGTCCGCTCGCGCGCGCGACGAGGGCGGCAAGTTGCGGGAGGGCGCGGTCAGTGGAAGACGGGGCCAGGCCGAAGGGCAGTTCTAGGATTTGGCTGTAAAGGGCGACCTGCGGCGAGACATCGGGCGGAGCGGCAACCGGAGGACGGTCCGCGACGTAGGGCACGATCTCGTTGTAATAACCGTCCGCGCGGACGTCGAACTCGACGGCCTGGGAGCGGTCCTCGCTGACCTTGCGGGTGAGGACGCGGACGATGATGGTGGTGTCGTAATCCTGGTACGTCAGTCGGACGAAGGCGCCGGGGAGAATGCCGGCGGCGGCTTCCTTGCGAACCTGCAACTTGGCGGTCAGCCAGGGCACGCCGCGCAGGCGGGCGGCGTAGGCGGCGGCCTTGGCGGCTTGATAGTTGCGGGTGAACCAGGGGCGATCGAGCGAGAGCGGCAGCGGCTCGCCGTTGAGCACCCGGCGATTGGCGAGTTCGATGAAGGTCTCGCTGTTCGTGCCGAACGAGTTGTCGCGGTCGGTGAACTTGACGGAGATCTCGTTGGAAGTGTCCCGCCACGACTGGCTGCTGGGCTCCGGCGGCTCGAGCAACTCGTACTCGCCCCAGAGCGGCAGGGTCGTGGAATCGCCGGTGAAGGGACGCGCCAAACCCAGGGCGAGGCGGCCGCCGTTGGTGGGTTCGGCGACGAGGTAGCCATCGAAGTACTCGCAGAGCTGGGTCAGGAGCGTCCGGGCGTCCTGTTCGCGGTCGATGACAGGTGAGATCGCGACTTGCTCGGTGCGCAATTGGGCGGCCACCGCATCCCAGGCGGGGAGATCCAGTTGGGCGGCGCCATCCCAGCCCAAACCGTAACGGGGGTTGGTGATCAACTCCACCATCGTGTGCGGCGGCAGGACGTCGCTATCGTAGTCGCCTTTAGTGCTGAGACCGACGCCGGCGGGCAGGCGGCGCACCAGGAACTGGATATCGGGCGCAGTGGTGGTGTCCTCACCGAAGTAAAGCTGGTTGAAGACGACGTAGCACTGTCCGCGGTAGGCGGGATGGTGCTGGGCGCTCAGGATGGGATCGACCGGCTGGGTCTCGGTGCCCCAGTAGATCGTCATGACGCCTTTGTTCTCGATCGTGACCGTGGCCGAATCGACATTGGTGCCATCGCGCACGATGCTGCCGCTCCAGACCTGATCCTGGCTCATGTAGATGGCGAGCAACTCGTCCACGGGCCCGAGGCAGAGGAGGCCGGCGCAGTCCGCGTAATACTTATGCTGTGTGCCGCCGCCGCCGCCCTTGCTGCCGCCGCTGGAGACGGCTTTGGTTTTCTGGTTGTAGGCGGGCCCGAGCCAGGTGCAGGAGAAGAGAGCGATGCCGGCGAAGTAGCGGAGGACGACGCCTTGCTCGTTGGTCGGGATGCTCGAGGTATCGAGGCCGGCGGTTTTCTTGCTCGCCGCAGGTTGAGCGGCGGTGCTGCCGAAGATGGAGGCCATGGGGTAAATTGCGACCGGCAGAAGGCTAGTGAGGCAGCGGGCGAAAGAAGCCGAAGAGGCGCTTGGACCATGTGGCATCGTCCAACTGGCCCAGGACGACGCCCGGGCCTTCCAAGGCGTGGATGAAGCGGCGGCCATCGAGCAGCACCCCGGCGTGATGCACACAGCGGCCAATTCGAAAGAGCGGGAGATCGCCGGCGAGAGCCGATTCGTCCGCGGGCAGGCGCTCAAAAGCCGGGGAAGCTTCCAGCCAGGAGAGCAGGAGGCTGCCGGTGCGGTGTTTGGCGTGGTCCAGGGCGTAAGGCGGGAATTGATAGGCGCCGATGACGCCGAGGTTGCGCATCAACTCAGCGCAGAGGAAAACGCAATCGACGCCGGCGCCACGAACGGCGGCATGCGCGCGGAACGGGGTGCCGAGCCAGGAAGATGCCTCGACCCGGAGGCGGGCAAGGAGGTCGGCGGACGCAAAGTAACTGGCTGTCATTTACTTCCCCTCCCCTTTGCCGCCGGCACCCTGATCGAGCTTGATGGCTTTGAGCGACAGGTTGGAATCGATCCACGGGTGGCCACCGAAATTGACCTGATTGCTGAATTTCGGGCAGCCGGCGGTGCTGAAGAAATCGAGATTGCAGCCGGCAGCAATGGTGACGGCGTCTCCGGCGGCGGGAGTGCGGCGGAACGGGGCGTTGAGCTTGATGAGCTGTTGATCCGCGCCAGCGACGGCCACGCCGGAGACGATCAGGCGATATTCGGGCACGCCTAAGCCGTCCGGGCTGGACGCGTCGCCCCATTGGAACCAATTCGAGGGTTTAGCGCCGATACCCCCGCCCTGCAAACAGAGCGTCAGGCCGTCGGCGCTGACGTCCACGATGGTGGGGGAGACGCTGTACGCGGCGCGGTCCACCCGGCAGAGCGGGCCGTACAGCGCGTAGTTGCAACAGGACTGTACCCGGAAGCGGGGCAGCTTCGCGCCGAGTTGATCCAGACGCGTCACGCAGGTAACGGTCAGCGCTTTGCCCTTCGGATCGACGGTTTGGACAATGCCGCTGAAGATCAACGCAGCGACGTTGGGCGAGGCGCTGCCCAAAGCGAGTTCGGAGACTTCGATGAAGAGATCGTACTGCGGGGCAAAAGGGATCCAGGCGGCCAGCGGGTTGCCGGCGAAAAGCCAACTGGTGAGTTCCAGTTTTTCCGGGTCGCCGGTGGCAGTGCGGGTCGATTGGCCGTGGGCAATGGCCGCGGGGCTGTAAAGCTGGAGAGCGCCGGTCGAGCCAGCGTACACGCCTTGATCAAAACTGGTGAAGTACCAGTGCTGCGCGGAGGCTCCGGCGGTACGCCAGAGGTGGTAACAGAACGCGGGCCGGTCGCCGAGCTCGACGCTGGCGTATTCCACGGGCAGTTCATAGCACTTCAGCCTGGCTTGAGCCCAACCCTCGCCGTGAAAATCGAAGGAGAGCTCGTCTTCGGTCAGGCGGACATAAAGGAGACGCTGGGCAACCCAGGTGGCGTCCGGCATACCGGTGGTGAGCGGGGTCGCCAGGGTGATCCGCTCGGTCAGAGCGTCGACTGTTTCGACGTTCGTGACCGGCGCGGCCTCGCCGGACGCGTTGCCATCGAGACGCAGGTACAGATGGAAAGCCGGCCAGGCCGTCCAGGTACTCGCGAGACCGGCTGAGCGCACCAGAAATTGCGTGGTGGAGATCGCGCCGGTGATTTCGAATTGCCAGGCTGGAGACGGCAGCCAAAAGCCTTGCAAGCGGCCGCCGACGCCATCGACGAAGCGTTCGAGCGCGGCGATGTCGCAGGGGGCGGGCAGATTGAGCCCGACTTCGAAGCCGTCGGCGGTGTATTGTTGGAGCGGCTCCTCCAATTCCGCGCCGAAACCGATGCGTTCCGTGCGCAAGTCGTAGACGAGGCGACGGGTGAGACCATTGGCCCAGTTGATGGGCAGAGTCAGCAGCGGACGAGCTAAATAAGTGGGCGCGGGGCTGGGATAAGCAGCGGTACAGGCGGCGGGTACGTTCGGGCTGATGAGAAAATCAGCGCCGACGATCTGGATGGGCCAGGAGGATATGGCGCCGGTGAGCTGGGCGACGTCGTCGACGGCCGGGCGGCCGAAGAAGAGCGGGTAAACGGCGGTTTCCGTGCTGTAGGCGGAGACGAGCGGAGCGGCGAGCGTTAGCGTCGTGCCGGCCGTGTCGATGGCCGTGATTTGAGGGAACTCGAAGGTCTCCGGATCGAGTGGGTGCGGATAGATGAGGAGGTAGTCGCCGACGGACCACGGCCAGGGGGTCGGCTCGAGGTGGATCGTGTTGGCGCCGGCCGCGACGTCCGCAGCCAGCCAACTGGCGCGGCCGCAAAGCGGGGCGCAGCATTGGCCGGAGGCGAGGCCGGCACCGAGAGCAGCCAGCAAGCGGGTCTGCGCCTCCGTGGTGCCGGGCCGGGTGGTGAAGCTGAGGGTAGGACGCGGCGCGCGGCGCAGGGCGCTGCGGCCCTCGTTCCCGCGCAGGGTGGCGGCGATCTCGGTGTCCCAGGCGAGAGTCCAATTGGGCTGGGTGGACCAGTTGGCGGGCTCGGTTAGGAGGACGGCGCCCGCGATGGTGGTGAGACTCATTGGCGAAAGGGCAGCTTGTGCTTGTTCAGGGCGACGTGGCCGAGGACGATGGCGGCGCCCTCGCTGGAGCGGAGCGCCTCGAGCATTTCGGAGCGGCTCTTGGGTTGGACGAGGGTGACGTAGGTATCGCCCGTCTTGATGGTGGGATTGCTGCCGCTGGAGCGGCCCACGCCAGTCCAGGCGGCGGAGGAGGAACCGACCAACCCGCCGGCGGCATAGGCTGGGAGAGCCAGAGGGAATTGCATCGCATTGATGGAATGCAGGAGGCCGACGCCGTAGCGATTGACGGCGGCGGTGCGCACGATGTACTCGCCGCTGGCCACGGCGGCGAGGCGGTTATCCTGGTGGCTGGCAACGCCGGGGATCAGGCCGCCTTCCGCGAATGCGCCGACCAGGAGCGCAATGATGGCGGCGATGGCCGCGCCGGCCAGCGCGGCGCCGACCACCGCGGACGTGCCGTAGCTCGCCACGGAAGTCGCGGCGGCGGCGGGGGCATTGGCCGCGGCGATCTGCGCGCCGCTGCTGACCTGTTGCTGCACGGCTTGATCGTTCAAGGCGCGACCGAGGGTGTGCGCGACGAGCATTTGCACGCCGATCTGGATAAGGGAGCTGACAATCGACCGCGCCGCCTGGCCCACGGAGGCCTGCCAGTTGCCGGTGCGGAAAATGAGATCGGTAATGGCGTTGCCGACCGTGCTCGAGATCGTGGTGGCGGTCTGGCGGGCCCAGTTACCGATTTGCGTGGCGGCATCGCTCCATTGATTGACGAGGCCGGTGAGCTGGAGCCGCACATTGCCGAAGACGCTGGTCTTGGCGAGGGCGGCCTGGGCGGCGAGAATGCGGACCTCCAGCAAGGCAAAGGCGGCGCTGGTGGGGGGAAGCGTTTGCTGGAGCTCGACCAGGCGGGCGATGTAAGCGGAGGCGGCCTGACCCTCTTGCGTGGCGGCATCGGCCTCGGCGACCTGGCCGAGGGCGAGTTTTTCGCGCGTGGTGGTCAGCGCGAGCTGGTACTGCGTTTCAGCGGTGGTGGCGGCTTGCAGTGTCTTGGCACGCTGGGCGGCGGCGGCGTCGGTATCGGTGCCGGAGAAGAGGCCGGTGAGGGCGGATTTGGCGGACGTGAAACGTTGCTGGAGGGTGCGAGCCTGATCGGCGGTTTGGCCGAGGGATTGAGAAAGACGGCTGGCGCCGGAAACGGCGCTGGAGACGTCGGAGACGAATTTGAGTTCGAAGCTGGTGGAGGCCATGACAGAGGAGAGGATGGGAACGGCCTAAGGCTGCAGGGCGCGGAGCAGCCGGGCGTTGGCGGCGGCGACGAACAGATTAAGCTGGCGCCAGGTGGCGGCGTCGAGGCCGGAGCGGGAGTGCCCCTGGGAGATCAGGTAATCGTAGACCTCGCCGAGCGTACTGCTGCTGGCTACTGGCGCAGCAGACCCGAGAAACGCCCGGCGATCGTTTTTCCCGCGGCGATCATCTCCGGGCGAAGATTCAACTCCACGGCGCGATCCAGCAGACGGAGAAAATCTCCGAGCGAAAGCGCCTCGAGCCAGACGGCATCCTGGCCCGTGGTGGCGGCGACCAACTCTTCGCCCAGATCCGTGGTGATGATGCGCAGCAGAGCCTCGCTATCGATATCGGTGCGGCCAGTGGCGGCGTCGACCCGGACAAAGCCGGAGGCACGGCCGGCGAGCATTTGCAGGAAGCGTTTGGCGGCCTTCCAGTTGAGCTCGCGGACGGTGACCCGTGCTCCATCGGAAAGCGTCAAGTCCGCATCCGGGTCAAGCACGTCGAGGGACGGATCGGTGGTGGTGGTGTCCATGGTTCTTCGTTGACCGGCGACCGGGCTAACGGAGGTAAGCGGCCATCTTGCCGAGGACGACGACCTTCAGTTTGGCTTCGGAATACTTCTTCGGGTCGGCGTCGCCCAAATCGGTCGCATAGAGGTTGCAGCGGAAGAACAGCTCTTCGCGCGGATTCGCATTTTGCGTGTCCTCGCCATAAAGGCGCAGAAAGCCGTAGCGGTTGAGCCGGCTGTAAGGCAGGACCGTCTTCAGCGTCGTGGCGGCACAATCGAACGTGACCGTCAGCGCGGCTCCATCGGCGATGCCGCCGCCGTCCATGACGGTGATGATGCCCTTGTCGGGATCCAGTTGATAATCGATGTCACGCACCAGCGGGGTGGATGGGTTCACGACGACATTTGCCACCGCGCGCATACCGATGCGATAGCTGCGGCCGATATTGACGCTGGGGAAGTTGACGGTCTGCGCGGTGGCGGCGTTTTGGACGAGATCGGCGCCAGCGGTGCCGAAAAGATAGATGGGAACGAGTTGAGGGATGTACTCGTTGAGAGTCAGATCGTACTCGGGCTTAACCTCGCTGACGGAGGCATCGGCGCGCTGCAAGCCGCCTTTATAGGCGCGCATGACCTCGACTTCCGCCTGTTGATGCTTGAGGCTCTGCAGGGTGACATTGCCAAGCCGAATGTCTCCGGTCTTGCCGTCCGCGTCGTCCGGGGTGAAGTAGGCATCGGAGGTGATTCGCCGGAAGTTGGCGGGAGTAGGAGTAGTGGGAGTATCGTAGTTATTAAGCATAGGTAGGTGGAGGGAGGCTAAGGGTTACAAAGACAGGAGAGCGCGGACATACCCCGCGATGATCGAGTGGCCGACATCCGTCGGGTGGATCGCGTCCACAAAGAAGGCGGTATTAGCGCTGGCACCGGCCGCGCCGATGTTGGCATCGCCACCCAGATCGATGTAGTAGTCCGCGTAGGTCACGCCGGTGCCCGCGCCATAAGTGAGCGTGCCGGCGCTGGCGGTGAAGTCGCCCAGGAAAGAAGTGCGCACCGCCTGGCGCGCGGTCTCGATGGCGCTTGTCCGGTTCAGGATGCCCAGGATGACGATCTTGCAGTTGTTGGCGGCGGTCCAACCGGCCGTGCGTCGCGCGTTGCAATAGCTCACTGTGTCCGCGTACACCTGCGCGGCGGTGCGCGACCCGATAGTGAAATCGTTTGTCCCGGCGAAAATGATGAGCCAATTCGGCTTGGAGGTACTTCGATAAACGTCCACCCGGTAGGCGGAGCCGGATGTAAGGTCCGCGAGTTGATTCGATGGCGTCGCCGAATCGTATAGATCAATCGGTGTCGCGCCGGAAGCAATCTGACGCTGCCAACCGTTATTCTGAGAGGTCGACAGCATTGAGGACGTGATGGAATCGCCGTCAACGACGACATTGACCAAACCGGCTGGGCTAAGTCTCGCCTGCGCATAGGCATTCAGCGTGGCCACTTCGGCAGCGGAGAGCGCCCGCGAATACCCGATGACCTCGACAATTTCCACCCCGGTTTGCCAGGATCCCCCGCCATCACCCCCGATTTCTCCACCAGAGATTGTCCCCGAAGAGGCGGTTGCAAGCGTGGACGATGCTCCATTGAGATAGACGATCTGCGAAGATGCTCCGGCGACCACACCCATGAAGCCGAAATTGGAGCTTGGGAGAAGGGTCGTGCCCCGCACAGTGCCGTCGTAGGTGTAAAGGCCCTCGACATTGCTGGTGTAGTGCGAAAGGAAGAAATTGTAGCCGTCCGAAGCTCCCCGGAACAACGGGTGCTGCGTGCCCAGCCCCTGCGAGGTAATCATGCGGGCGATAAAAAACACGGAGCCAGCCTGCTTGTTGAACGCATAGCCGGATGGCAGGTTGAGATACTGTGCCGTGTTCGGCGACAGACAAACTCCTCCGGTGCGTGCGTTGAAGAGCGGCGCGGACCCGCTGGTGGACTGGGTGCAATGATTGGCGCTGCCGCTTTGATCTTCCCAGCGCTCGACCACGCCCCCGTCAGTAGTAACGAGCGTGCCACCGGTAGCAGCGTTGTATTGGCCTACGCCGGCGCGGAGCCAAAGGTTGCAGTTGGGGATGTCCGTGGGAAGGACCGGGGTCACGGGAGAGATGGCCACGGGTTTGCCGTTGAGCGTGGGCGTCGTGATGCCGCCGCTGAAATTGGTCTGCGCTGAAACGGTGAACGCAAGCAGGGCAAGGCTGGAGAAGAGGATCGCTGTTTTCATGGTGGGTTACTGGACGTAGGAGCCGATGGTGAACACGCCTTGCACGGTGACGTTCGTGCTGGGGGCTGTGTTGGCGAAGGTGTCGAGCGAGACGGCGGTTTCCGCGTCGGTGGCGGCGATGGAGCTTTGCCCGGTGGCGGCACGCAACGTGGAATGATCCAGGATCAACGTGGAGGCACTGTTTTTGGTGACCGGGTTGGTGGCCGTGCCGGCCGAGGTGTCGATCAGCATGTTTTTGAGGCGCAACGTGCCGCCGCAGATGATCCCCTGGCCCGAGGTGGCTATAGTGCCACCTTTGACGGTGGCTTTGCCGGAGCACTGGATGGCGGAGGTGGGCACGACGGAGGCGTCGTATTCGTCGATATTGATGAAGGCATTGAGGCCATTCAGGACGAGCCAGGCATAGGGGGCGGTACCGGTGGAACTGGTTAAGAGCGCCTGCTTTTGCGCGGTGACGTAAAGCTCGCTGCCGGCATAAGCGCTGGAATCATTAATCAGGCCCCAGATCTTGAGCGCGTGGACGTGATTAATGCCGGCAAAGGCGAGGATGGCTTGATCCGCGGCGCTGTAGATCTGCTGGGCATCGATCCAGACGCGGGCGGCAGCGTTGGTGCCGACCAATGCGAGCGTGGGTTGGCCGACGGCGGTGTTGCTCAAGGATTTGATCTCGATGGCGCGACACCAGAATTTGCCGGTCGGAGTACCGGTGACGGCAGCCCAGAGGCAGTAGGCGTTGCCAGTGGTCTGGATGGTCTGGCAATCGAGCTTTAGGTCACCGTTGCTCCAATAAACGGCGGCGCGGTTGGTGGACTCGAGCAGGCGGCAGCGGACCGAGAGCGCGCCGTTGGTTTGGTTGATGGCGTAGGAGGCGGTTTCGCTGCCGGTGGTGGCGTTATCGTTGGAGATCGAGGAGCACTGGATGTTGAAAATGCTGGCGGCGTTGCTGAGGTGGACGACGCCGCCGGCGGAGTTGCTGCGGAGGAAATCGCCTGAGCCCGTGACATTCACGGTCATGGCCGCGCCGCCGTCATCGAAGATGTAGGCGGACGACCCGCTGGAACTCGTGACGAGGGCGCCGTTCTCGAAATGCCACCGGACGTTGTTGGCGGCGAGGTTTGCCTCGTTGTAGACGCCCGGGCCGACGCAGATTTCGTCGCCGGCCGAGGCGGCGGTTTTGGCGGCGGTCAGGGTCAGGAACGGCTTGTCGCGGCGGCCGCGGGCGGCGGTAGCGTCGTTGCCGTTGACGGCATCCACGTAGAGCGTGGCACCGACCAGATTCGCGGGCGTGGCGGCGGCGGCCGCGCCGGCGGGATCGAAGTCAGTTGCGGCATGGGTGGCGGCGCTGCCAAGGCTGAGCGCTGCACGAGTGCCAGGGACATCGGTGAAGATGGGTGCGACCGTGAAGGTGATGGTCCCGGCCAGGGTGAAGTTACCGGTCGTTTGCAGGACGGACGACGGGAGCAAGCCCAGCGCGAAGGGATGGGTGGCGTTGGCATTGAGACCGTCGACGATGGTGTTGGCGTTGGTGGCGGTGAGAGCCGAAGAGCGGATGTTGGTATTCCCGTCGAGGGTCAGTGACACCTGGGCGAAAGCATGTGAGGCAGCCAGGAAAAGGCAGAGGAGCGCCACGATAAAGCGCCCGATCAAGTTACAGGTGAGCGCGGCGCCTTTCGGGCCTTGCGAACCGGGGACGTAAGCGCTGGTGGTGGCGCGCACGAGTTGGCCGGCGGCGAGAGGCAGCGGATCGTTGAGCGTGGAATACTGAAAGGAGCTGCCGGGAGTCAGGAGGGGCCAGTTGCTGTCGGAAAACGGGACGCCGCCCTCGTTGACGAGCACGACGGTGAGGGCGGCATCGGGGTCCGGCTGCTGGAGGGTGAGTTGCAGGCCGAGGATGTTCAGCGCAGCAGGCGTGACGAACCAGCCGAAGATCTGATTGTTGGCGAGGGTGCCCTCGAAAAACATCGGCACGACAAGGTAAGGGCCGTAAGCCGTGCTGGCGGTGACGTCGCTGTCCGAGGAGACGCTGACCAGAGCGCGGACGAACTGGTCTTCCAAGGGAGTGGCGGCCTGGGCGACCAGGACGGGGATGACGATGTCCAGCTCGAGCGAGGCGGCTTCGACCTGGCCGGCGAGTTGGTATTTGCGGCTATAGGAAAGGCCCGCGTAGTCGGCGCCATTGATCAGCGCGTTGATGTCCGAGAGAGAACGGAGGGTGAAACTCATGGTTGTAAGGTCAGGAAGGCGACGAGATTGACGTGGTAAGTCAGGATGGGGTCTTGCTCGACGAGCGTGAAAGGCGTCTCGGTGAGCTGAAAGCGAGCGGCGCGCGGGCTGCCTGAGCCAACGCCGTGGGGGCGGTGATGCAGCAGGCGCATGGCGGTCTTCACCAGGGCGAGCGCGGGGATTTGCGAGCCGCCGGGGCCCTGGTTGACGATGACGGTCTCGCTGATCTGGACGATAACGGGGATGTTGAGCGTCAGGACGGAAATGTCGGGCTGCGGGAGCTTACCCAAAGGTGTCAGCACCACGGCGCAAATGCCGAGCCGGCCGAGACTGACCTCGATCTTATTGACGATATCGCCGATGCGCTCCGTGTACACGGGAACGGGGGCGGCGGGAGCGGCCGGGGTGAAGAGGGCGTCGGCGGAGAGAGCGGCGGCGGCGTTGTCCTGAAGTTGGACGAACTCGGTATCGGGCAGTGGGACACTCATGGGTTGGCGGCGGCAACGGTAACGGGAGGTGAGTCGCCGGTGGGCCAGGCGGCAGTGAGGAAAGTGTCCGCCGCGCCATAAGCAGCGGCCTGGAGGTCGGCGGGATCCGGCAGGACGGTGGGGTCGGGGGCCTGTGTGACGGAACGCTTGAGCCAGAAGAGGACGGGAGGACGGCCTTGTTCATCCGGGATAGCGCCGGAATTGGCGGCTTGTACCAAAGCGCCCAGATCGAGGCCGCGGAAGAAGATGCATTTCAAGCTGGTGAAGTCCCCCGCCCTGTGGCCCAAGGCGGCTGGGCTGGCGGGAATGGTCAGCCACCTGGCGCCATTCGGGCCGCTACCCGCATTGATGGCGCCGCCGTAGTAGCGTTGGGCGAAACCGGGTTGAGCGATGGAGACGGTGAAGCCGCCGGTGTCGAGATCGACTTCGCTGATGGATTGGGCGGCCTGGGCATAGAAGCCCGGACCGGGAACGGGCGATTGGTGGCGTTGAGTGTCGAGGTTGAGGAGGTAAGACTGGATGACGCCGGCGACGGCCTGGTACATGACGCGGTTAACGTCGGCGCGGTTAACGGATTGAGTGAGGCTGGTTAAGGCGGGAGTGGCGTCGTCGGAAAAGGTAAGACTAAGGTCCATAGCAGGCCTAAATGGCGTCGAGGCCGCGGGCGGTGACCTTGTGGGCGGCGGTGACCAACTGGATGGGGCCGCCGAACTGGACCGTTTCGACGTCGAGCGGGTCGTCGGGGAGGCTGATGACGAAATCGCCCTTCATGACCTGATCGAGATCCTTTTCGGCACGGCGGGCTTGATCCTGTTGATCGGGGGTCAGGCGCAGAGCCAGCGAGAGGCGGGTTTGCAGCTCGGTAAGGAGCAGGGCAATGGTCTGGCCCTTGAGCTCCGGGGGAATGCTATCGGGCGTGGCGGAGAGGCGGTTGCGCGGGCAGCTTTTTACCTTGTTGCGGATGCGGGCGATGACGTTGGGGGCGATCGCGGTAAACGGGTCGACCTCACCCGGGGCGAGGTTGGCGGAGCGCAGGGCTGCGACCTGCGCTCCGACCAGGTACGCTGCCAGGTCGTCGGATGTGAGGGTGATCCAGGCTGGCATGAGCGGGGGGCGGTAATGGCGGGTGGCAGGCTGCTACTTCGCGGCGCGGGAGGCGGAGACGGCGTGGTAGGTGCCGGGTTCCCCACCCTCCGAGTACGGGACGCGGGCGACGCGGACCACGGCGTCCGGCGTCGCGCCGCGGAAGGCGTCGCCGAAATCGGTGAAGACGGCGAGGTTGGCGAACTGAGCGCCTTCGGACTCGGAAGTACTCAAGACGATGGCGGGGCGGAAGCCGGGCGCCGGGAGCGAATCAGCGCTGGCGGGATCGATGATCAGGGACAAGCGGCGGGCGACAAAGGCTTGCGAGCCTTCATCGACCAGGGGGACATAGGAGACTAGTTTCATAAACAAGTTAGCAATGGCGACGAGAGAGAGCTGGGTTAGGAGATGCCGGTGATATTGAGCTGGCGGATACCCAAGGGGCTGGTGATGTATTCGCGGCTGTAATGCTCGACGGTGATTTCAACGAACTTGTTGAAGGTCTGCACGTAGACGCGGTAGAAGCCTTGCGCGGTCTTGTAGACAAAGCGCTTGATGTTAGAAGGGTCATCCTTGGTCACGCCGGACTGGGCGAAGTAGAGGAGGACGATGTTGCCGACGATGTCCGATTTGGTGCCGTCATTCGCACCGTAAACGGCTTCGCTCACGACCAGGGCGTCGAGCATCAGTTTCAGGCGGACTTCCTCGGAGGTTTTGCTGCCGAGCAGGAACTTGGCGGCGTTGGTCTGGTTGGCTTCGTAGGCGTCGGCGCGCATGTCCCAGGCAAGGCCGCCGAAGAGAGCGCGATTAGGGCGCAGGCCGCTGGCGTATTTCGCGGTGCGGAGCTGATCGCGAATGGTGCCGTCGGGATTGCTGTCGCCGTCCCAGGTGAGGGCAACCGCGGTGGCGGCGGCGGAGAGGCCGGCGACGGCGCGGCGCAAGTCGTTGCGGGTCAGGCGCTGGAGCAGGTAGCCGGTGTAGCGTTCCTGCCAATCGGAACCAACCTGTTCATCGTTATCGACGCGGATGGTGAGGCCTTTGTTGAAGACGCGGCCATCGACCTCGCTATCGGTGAATTCGACGCGCTTGAAGGCGGAGCCGATGGCGCGGATATCGTCGGTTTCGGAGAGGAAGGCTTCGGCGTTTTCGGCGAGCTTGAAGGTGAAACGCTCGGCGCTTTCGATGGACGGGGCGATCTGTTCGAGCAGGGCGTCCAAATTGTTCGGATCGTTCCAGCCGACGCTGTAGGCGGTCAGCGGCACGGAGTAGTTCGAGGCGATGAAACGGCTATCGTTCGCGGCGAAGACCATGCCGGAACCGGGGGTGAGGCCCGGGCCTGGGTCGGGGTGGAGGGGGCCCTGGAGAATGCCGGTGGCCAGGGCGCGGTCGGCGGCGGGAGTTGGGGTGAGGGTAGCTAACATATTATAGAGCGATGGGAGGGTGCGGAGATGGAGGCGAAGTGGGTGAGTTAGATGGCGCGGGGGGTGGGTGAAACGGGGGCGTACTCAATGACATCGCCGACGTTGCCCGGAGTGATGACGCGGCCGAACGGGTAGTAGGTGCCGGTCGGGAGGCCGGCGAGTTTCTGGGCGCGGCCGGTGGGATGCGGGACGAGTTCATCGTCCTGGGCGACGGTGACGTTGACGCGGACGAGGCGGGTGCCGTTGGCGCCGCCGTGGCTGGCCAGGTTAATGGGGTCGCCGGCGAGTTGGGCTTCATCGGTGATGACGCCTTGCGAGAGGTCGTTGGCGGAAGTGCAGACGACCGGGGTATTGGGATCCGACCCCTTCTTGGCGAGGAGGTATTTCTCGGCAATGGGGGCGGCGGCGAAGCGGGTCAGGTTGGCGCCGTCGTGGATGGCGTTGAGGCCGGTGTTAATGGCGGAGATGAGGCGGGGATGGAAGAATGGGAGCATGGGTGTGTTTGTGGAGTGCTAAGTGGTGGAAAGATGGGTGGGTTTGGAATGGTTGGGGACAGCTTGGGAGTCGCTCGGAGAGCGATCCCTACCTTTGGCAAGAGCTAACGAGTGAAGAGCTCGGGGTGCTTTTGCTTGACGGTGGACCAGGCTTTGTTGCGATTGGGGTCGCCGGATTCTTTCATCTCGCGGGCAACGGCTTCGTTGATGGCGGTGATGCCGTTGACGTCGAAGGTGAGTTCGTCGCGGCGGGCGCCGAGATGGGCGACGCGGGAAGTGGTGTTGAGCGCCGGGCGGAGAGCGGCGAGGTCGCGGGAGCCGGCGGTGAAATCCGTGGCGAGGTTTTGTTCCCAAAGCGGCCGGTCAGCGGCGAGGAGGCGGCCTTCGTTAATGGCGGTGGTGATGAGGGTTTCGTTGCGCGTTTGCTCGGCGGTGGCGGCGCGAGTGTTGGCGGCGGCCAGGCGCGTTTCGGCGGCGGTGCGGGCGTCAGCGTCGGTTTTGAGCTGGGTGAGGCGGGCGGTTATCTGGTCGTCGGTGGCGTCGGGCGGAAGGGAGAGGAGTTGAAGGAAGGTGGCGAGTTGCATGGCGGTGAGGATGGTGGGAGCGGCGGTGGCGGGGAGAGGAGTGGGCAGAGCGTTTTGGGCGGGGATGGGGTCGCCCTGGATATTGGGGTTGTTGGTCAGACCGATGCTGACGAGACGGACGGGGCGGAAGGCGTGGGGGCGGCCGAAGACGGGTTCCATGCGCCAATGCGGCGACGGGTAGAGGAAATCCTTTTCGTTGACCATGGACTTACCCTCGGTTGTCCAGTCAGGTTTGCCGTAGAGGCCGTCGGGGCGGGCTTCGAGGGCGTTGATGTGGCCGTAGACGGTTTTATCGGGGTACTCGTCCCCAACGGGGGCGTAGTCCGGGTGGCCGACATAGATGGGTAAGCCGCGGAAGAGTCGGCCAACGCGGCCGGTGAGGCTGTGGAAATGTTTGACCATGCGATCGGCGGCCGTGTGGTCGCAGATCTGGAGGCCGTTGCTGTTAGGGAACTCGCCGTAGGGCGTGAGGCGGAACCAGTTGTCGGAAGCAGGCAGCGGCACGTCGTTGACGGCGGCGCCGAGGGCGGAGAGGAGGTCGGTAGACATGAGAAAACGAGGGATGAGAGAGCCTGGCGGCGGTGAGTGTCAGGCGTCTGTCTCACCTGGTGGCGGGGGCTCGGGGGCGACGGGTTTGAGGACGGGCTCATCGCCGACGGGTTTAGGCCGGTTATACTTTTGATAGGCATAGCTCACGCTGAGGGGCACGCCGCTGGCGACCAGGAAGGAGTCCGTGGCGACGTCCTGGGCGACGTTGCGGCCGGTGGGCTTGGAAAGGATGTGGAGGTAGGCGAGCGGGCGGACGCCGCGGCCGAATTTCCACTCGATGACGCGGCGGCTGATCTGTTGGAGGGTCTCGCCGAGCCAATCGGCATCGTCCTGCTCGAGGATATCGGCTTCGGATTGCTGGAGGCTGGCGCCGCGGCCTTCGGAGCCGTGGGAACTGCTGAGCGTGGAGAGATCGGCGCCGCGCCAGAGTCGGGCGATGGCGCGATCCATGCGCTCGACCAAGGTTGGGTAAGGGAGCTCGCCCTGGGCGCCGAAGTCGACCTTATTGACGGCTTGAGTGGAGTTGCGGACCCAGGCCATCTCGGAAGCGGCGGAAGCGACGAGGTCGCGCATGGCATTCCATTCCGGGCTGCCCGGGGCGGAATCGCAGACGCCTTCGATGCCAGGCATGCCGTGGCGGCGGCTGTAGATCAACCAGTCCTTGAGGGGGATCTGCTTGAAGATGTAGGCGACGGTGCAGGCGATCATGACGCCGTCGCCGACGCTGACGAGCCAGCCGTTTTCGTCCATATCGACGCCTTCGTAGCCGAAGGGGTCGCCGATGAAACGGAGCTTGCCGGTCATGTTCTCGAAGAAGGAGAGCGGGGCGTGCCAGAAGGTGGCGGTGAGGTCGTCGCCGTGCGGTTCCCAGGCGATATCGTGCACGCTGAAGAGCTTGCCTTGCGCATCCATCATCTGGCGCAGCAGGAGGCCGAGACCGCCGCGCTGGTCTTGCAAGAGGGCGCTGGTGGCGGTGAGGTGATCGTAGAAATAGGTAAGCGCCTGGCAGTGGGCGGCGGCGGCGGGGGTGTCGTTGACGGTGAGGATCTCGCGGCCGTAGCGGGCGGGCGCCTTTTTGCGTTTGGGGGCGACGGCGGCGCAGACGTCATCGCGTTGTTCGATGGCTTCCATGACCAGGGCCAACGGACGGAGGTAGCCGCGCTGGAATTGGTCGAGCATGATGGCGACCTTTTCGGCGGTTAACCCGATAATGGGGTTGAAGCGGGATTCGAGGTAGACCTGGACCAGCTCGGCGGACATTTTCGAGGCCGGCGCCGGGGTGGAGGCGCGGCCGGGGGACCAGTCGGAGGAGCGGGTGAGGGTGGTGGTCATCGGGCGATGGGGCGGTGGAGCGGAGGCGGAGCGGTTTGGCGATGGAGGCGGTGCGCGCGACAGGGAGGTGGGGGGACAGTTTGGGAGTCGCTCGGAGAGCGATCCCTACCTAGAAAGCCAAGTCCGGGATTTGCACGGGCTCGTAAGCGAAGGGAGGAGCGGCGTGGCGGCCGGCGCGGATGGCGAGGGCCAGGCTCCAGAAACGGTCAGCGTGGCCGTCGCCGTCGCGGGCGGCGGCGATGCTGACGCGGCCGGTTGTGGAGGTGATCTTCTCGGGTTTGCGGAGGTCGTCGCGGAGAGCGGGATCGGCGGGGATCTCGATGAGGCGGTCTTCGAAAACTTCCACCAGGGCGGTGGCCATGAGTTCGGTGACGCGGGCGGTGGGCGCTTTGCGGCCTTCGGCCTGAAGGCGGCGGCTGACGGGCTCGGTGGAGGAGAAGTTCACGCCGCGGATGCGGTGAGCGCCGTGCTTGGACTCGGCGTATTCGTAGAGGCCCAGGCCCAACCCGGTCATGTCGATCTCGACGCTGGCGAAGTTCGGCAAGGCGCAGACGGCGTCGAGCTGGCGCTGTTGCTCGGGCAAGCGGACGTTTTCCATTTCGAGCAAGCCGATGACCCGACGTTGGGCTCCCTGGCGATGAATGACGGTGAGAACGGAGAGATCGCGGGAACGGCCGACATCGAAGCCGCACTCGAGGCGGCCGGCGGCGCGGGCGAGATAGTCCAGGATGGGTTGGGTCCAGACCTGGCGGGCTACGGCGGAGGTAAGGAGCGGGCGCTCGGCGGCGCTGATCAGTTCCTGGGTGAGGAGCGGAAGGTTTTCGTCTTCAAAGGCGCACTCGTAGTTTTGATCGTAGGCGCGTTTGTCGCTGCTTTGGGCGCGGGCTTCATCGGGGGTGAGTTCGCGGCCGTCGACGTTCGAGTAGATCTTGAGTTCGCCCTGGTTCCAGGCATCGGAGCGGCGGATGCGGCGGTAGTGGATGCGGCCTTCGCTGATGAGCTGGTAGAACATGTTGCGACGGCCATTGCCGGTGGAAAGGATGCGGCAGAGGAAATCGGGGTTCGACGAGATGATGGGCTCGGCGGCTTCCCAGATGGCGGCGGAGTCTTCGTGGAAAGCGAATTCATCGAGGATGAGATCGCCGGAGAAGCCTCGAGCCGTACGTGGGTTGGCGGCGAGGACTTTGATGCGGCCGACGCGGCCGGCGAGGACAACGCGGACCTCGAAACGCATGTTTTCGTATTTGACGTCTTCGGCGAGATCGGAGGCGGCATCGAGGGAGGGTTGGTTGGTTTCGATTTCAATGGCCTGGCCGAGTTTTTCGCAGACTTCGCGGACTTTGGAGACGAATTCGGCGCCGTTATCGCGACTGTTGGAGAGGACGGTGACGAGGCGGCCGGGGTAGCGCAGGAGGCGGTCGACGGCCCAGGCGGCATAGGTGTAACTCTTGCCGATCTGGCGGCTCCAATGCTCTATGACGGTCTTGGTGGAATGGTCCCAGAACGAGGCGCGTTGGTAGTTGCGAAAGGGGACCAGAGGCATGGGAGGGTTGGGGCGGGCCGTCAAGCGGCGCGGTCGGCGGCGGGCGGTTGGGGAGCGGGGCCGAAAAGGTGGAGGCGGACGGCGTTGAGTTTGTCCTCGCGAGGGAGAGAGCGATCGGCGGCGATGGTGCGGAGGGCTTCGGCGTGTTCCAGGACCAGTTCGGCGGCGTCGAATTCGAACTTGTCCCGGGCGAGTTGGATTTGTTGGTCTTGATGGGAGCGGCGATGCTCGAACGAGCGCTCAGCCAGGGCCTGGGAGCGATCGGTTTGCTGGAGACGGCGCAGGGCGACGTGGTCCTTGAGGTCGTAATGGCGCGCGACCTCGGCTTCGAACTTGGCTTGCGAGGTGCGGGTGAGAAGCCGGGGATCGAAGGCGACGGGGAGAGCGGCCAACTCGGTCTGCAATTCCGTGGCCAAGGCGGAGGAGGCGCGGATGTCCTGGGCGAATTGCTGACCGAGCCACCAGTGGGCCAGGGCCTCGGTGTTCGTGAGGAGGTTGAACTCGTCCAGGATGCGGGCGCAAACGACGTTGAGCGGCAGGTTCTGGTGCTGCAGCCAATCGACGACTGACTCGCGCTGGGAGTTGGTGAGGGTGGTGAGGGCGGCGCGGCCGAGCATCGAAACGGGAGTCAGCGGGGCGGCAGAGGCCTTTTTGGCCGGCTTGGCGGGGCGAACGGGGGCGCGCCGGGAGGGAGTCGGCTCGCTCATGCATTAGAAGCCCTCCTTCTCGACCTGGTCGACGCCGGTTTTGGTGATGCGCCAACGGCGGGCGGACGGGGTGTGGGCGGATTGATTTTCGACCATCCAACCGGAGTCAGTGAGGTATTGGAGCTCGGCCAGGATTTCGTCGAGGCCGAGATGGAGGCCATCGGTGCCGAGGCCGAATTCGATGATTTGCAGGCTGACGGAATAGGGGTTGGCATTTTTCGCGGCGCGGAGAATGCAGGTGCGGACGAGGGCGCGGCGTTCGGCGGCAAGTTGGCGTTCGCGAGGGGAAGGCATGAGAAAAGCGTGGCGGGTGGCGTGGTGACGTGGGCGTTAGGTCGAGGGGAGGATGGCGGCTAGGGCGTGGGCGAAGTCCAGAATGGCGGCGCGGTCGCCGGTTTGAAGGGCTTCGAAGAGCTTGCAGGAGAGGACGAAGGCGTTGGCGCGTTCGAGGAGGGCGGAGTCATCGAGCAGGCGGCAGAAAGCTTGGGCCTGGGCGACATCGGCGCGCAGGGTGGAGAGGAAGGCTTCGAAATCGCGCAGGCGGCGGGATTGGCGCGCCTGGTGCAACCAGAGTTCCAGGGCGGCCGGGGAAAGGGCGATGCGATGTTTAGCGATGAGATGGTCCTGGGCGGCGGCGGGGCTGAGATCGGCGACGGCGGTGAAGAAGAGGTCTTGCTCGGTGCTCGAAAGGGCGTTGAGGAGTGCGAGTTGGGCAGGGTCCGAGGCAGGCGCTCGGGTGGAAGTGGGTGCCGCGGCCGGCATAGTGGGATGAGGGTCAAGAAAGCGAAGAAGCGGCAGGGACGGGCGCGTTCAGGCCGATCTGGCGATCGAGTTTGGCGCTCATCTGCGCGAGGAGACCGGTGAGCAGTTCGGTGACGCCTTTGACGGAGCCGACCTGGCCGGCGGATTCGAGCAAGAGGCGCATGCGGTTTTCCTCGCGCTCGGCTTGCTGGCGCTCGAGTTCACGGAATTCGCGGTCGATTTTTTCCATGAGGTTGCGTTCCATGCTGTCGAGCTTGGGTTGGTGAATGCGGAAATCGGCGATGTGGTCGGTGTGAGCGCGGAGTTGCTCGCAATTGCGCCACGTCCAGTAGGCGACGAGCGCCAGACCCAGGAACAGAAGAACGAGGGCTTCAATGAGGCCGGGCGGAATGGTCACGACGGGTGCGGGGCTTCCGACGAATCAGGGGAGGCAGCCGTGCTGGCCGAAGGCTCGGGTGGAGGGAAGGCGGATGCTTCGGCGGGGTGCGGGCAGACGGGCGGGAGTACTTCAATGGAGGGGAAACGGGAGTCGCCGGGGTTGAGGTTACGGACGAGGTTGTATTTAAGGATGACCTCGTTGGCGGCGCTTTGGAGCCGGAGGTGATCGGCCTGGAGGGTGGTAAAGCGGAGTTTGAGCGCGGCGTGCTCGGATTTTTCGGCGGTGAGCTGTTGCGCCTGTTCGGCGAGCATTTGTTGATGGGCGGCGAGGTAGTTGGCCTCGAGGACAAGCGCTTTTTCATCGCGGCGGTCGTGTTTGCCGGCGGAGCGATTGAGCAGCCAGACGAGCAGCGTGACGGTCAGCGCGGCCCAAGGGGCGAGCAGCGCGAGATAGTTGCCGTTGGTCATTTATCGGCGGTAACCGCGGGTAATTTGGTGAAAGAGGCAGTAGTTGGACCAGGCAAACAGGCCGTAAGTGACAATGGCGGGAGAGCGGACATTGGCGCTGAGGAAGCAGAGGCCCATGAGGAGCCAAACGGTGCCCATGATGAGCGTGCCGAAGCGGCGGCAAGGAAGCCAACCCCGGGAGAGGCCGGTGAGTTGGAGACAGGCGGCGCAGATCATGATGCCACCCCAAACGGACTCTGGGTTAAGGGGGATCCAATGCACGAGACGGACGAGATCGCGGAAGCCGGAGGAGGAATCAAAGGACTGCGCGCAGATGAGATAGAGGCCGTAACCCAAGGATGTAGCAATGCTTTTACGCTCCAGATCGAAGCGGCGGTAAAAGAAGTCCTGGAGCGGGCGCATGCGGCAATGACTGGGGTTGAGGCGCGGGTGGAAGGAACTGAAAGGAAAGGCGGGCGGCGCCGTCCGTGCACGCCCCGGTTATTTTGCGACGGTTCCAAAGAGAGCGCGGGCAGTCAGGCGGTGTGAGCGGGGCCGGCGGCGCCAGGGAGGAGCGGGGCGGCACGACCGACGCTGCCGGTCGCCGCCCCGCTTGAAACGATCCCGTCGACGGCTGATGGCGATGGCGCGGTCGGGGGGATCGGGGCCGCCGAATGTCCCTGTGTGCCGGCGGTGAGAAGGGGATGGCGGCGGGCGGGGAGATATTGGGCGCCGCCGACGATGCGGAAATTGACCCGGATGCTGCCGACGTGGAGTGCGCCCGCCAAGGCGATGAAGGCGGCGGGCGTGAGATCGATGACGCCGTGAGCCAAGGGAGGAGCGGCGGGGCCGAGATCGATCAGTTCCACATTGACCTGGCGGTCGCCAGCGTGGACTTCGACGGGCGTGCGCCAAGGAATCCGCGGCAGGGGCGAGCCGCGGGTGACGCGGAACCCTTGCATGGGCAACGCGCAACCGAGGAGGTCCGGATGGCCGCGGGTGAGGATGCCGCTGGCGGTTTCGCCGTCGTCATCGGGATCATGGTCGCCGCCGAACCAGGTGGCGGTGACGTTGCGCACCCAGAGGTCGTTGTTTTCGATGTTAGCCACGAACGGGTAACTGCCGTCGCCACGGACGGTGAGCGAAGGGGCGTTGGCGGGAGTAGGAGGAACGTTCATAGATAGGGTACGGTGGGCGACGAGAGGGCGCGCGGCGCGCCGGGACCGACGGAGATGAGGCGACCCGGTTCCGGGCTGTACTAGGAAGCGGCGGGGGCGGCGGCGCTGGATTTGACCAGGCCGCGGCTAAGATTGTAGGCCACCTGGCTGGCGGCGGCGGCGAGGGCGGCGTACTGCGGCGGGAGGACACCGGAAATGGCGCCGCTGATGAGACCGAGATGGCCGAGAAGGGTGAGCCAGAATTCGGTGGTCTGCCAACCGGGGCGGATAGACCGAGACGAATCGGGGTTACTTGCGGAGGTGAGAGCCGGAGAATTGGAAGCAGACGAGTCGTTCATGAGGGGAAGATTCCATATATGACCCTATCGTGTCCAATCGGCGTGCAACGGACGAAACTTCTGCAAGCTATTTCGTCATTTCGCTAATCTTCGCGGCGATTTGGCGGTTCTTGGACCTGCCCCAATAGCGATCCCGGCGATCGCGAGTCCAAAAATCGGGGTCGCGGACCGCCTCGAGATGGGCATGGAGGGTTTCGACGTGGATCATGATCTTGCGCGGGCTCAGGCGTTCGCCCTGGATGAAGCCGGCGTCGAACAGGCGGTAAATGCTAGCCAGCGGGTAATTGGCGATGCGCGCGGCTTCCTTGACGGAGACTTTTTGTTTCGGCTTGCGGGGGACGGCCTTGTAGCTGCCATCGCCCAGCGGGACGAGGTCGCAGGCGGCGAAGAGAGCGGCGGGGCCAGGCTTGGGCGGGACGTGAGCGGGCCGGGCGGGAGAAACGGGCGGCTGAGAGTCATTCATACGAATGCGACCGAGGGTGGAAACAAATGTTTAAGGTTGGAGTTTTTTGCGTGCGTGGAGGGTCGAACGCGTTCATGCTGCAACAATCATTTAATGAATCATTCGTTTCATCGCAAGTGAAAATCGCAACAAACGTTTCATTCGCGGATAACCTGCGGCGTTTGATGGGCGACCGGAAATTGAACGACGTGCAATTGGCGCGGGCGGCGGGGCTCTCGCATACGGCAATCGCCAACTACAAACGAGGGCGCCTGCCGAAGTTGGACGCGCTGCATAAGCTGGCGGCGTATTTCGAGATTGCGTTGGACGACCTCCTGCACGGCGCGGAGGCGGGTTTGGCGCTGCGGATCGCGGCGACGGTGGCGGACCAGCATCCGAGTACGCGGGTCGAGGAGAGGCAAGGGCAGTTCGAAGCGGTCAACGGAGAGTTGATGAGCTGGAAGATGCGGGCGCGGGTGGCGGAGGAGAAGCTAGGGAAAGTGCAGAGCGCCCTGGCGGCTTTGGTGGCGGATTTGGAACGGGATGAAGAGCGGCGCACGCGGCCAACAAACGCCAGGGGGAGAACGGCTCGAGGGTGACGCAGCGGCGAATTGAGCTTGGCAAGAGGGCGGTGCGCTGCATTGATGACGGCACAAAGCCGAAAAACACGCCGGTTCATGAAAAACTCCCCCTCCCCTCTCGCGCGCCTCGCTCCGTTGGTTTGTCTACTGTTGGGCCTAGCTGATTCCGGCCTGGCGGCGCCGGCGAACGACGAAGCCTCCGGCAAAACCTTTATCGATTACTTCCTGCCGACGCCGATTACCGGCGCGCTGGCAAAAACCGTCTGGGGAGCAGCCGCGGTCGGTCCCCGGGATCCACTGAATGGGCTGGAAGACCAGAGCATGTCGCACTGGGACTATTGGGACGGGAAGATTCTCAAGACTCCCGACGGCAAGTATCATCTTTTTGGCAGCCGCTGGGATCAGGCCAAGGGCCATAGCGAGTGGCACAACTCACGGGCGATCCACGCCGTCAGCGAGGCGTTGCTCGGTCCCTATGTGGACAAGGGACTCTGCTGGCCGGATAACCAGGGCGGCAAAGGGCACAATGTCACGGCGCTGGTCCTGCCGGACGGGCGCTATGCGGTCGTGGTGAGCGAGACGCGGCCGGGCGATGTGTTCGTGGCCAGTACGCCGGATGGGCCCTGGGAATACCTGGGAGCCATCAAGGTGGTGAATAACCAGTTTCGCAACCTCGGTTGGATGAGCAACACCAGTATCATGGTACGGCCGGATGGGCGCTTCGAGATTGTGCCGCGGTCCGGCGCCATCTTGCTCAGCACTACTGGCGTGCTGGGACCTTACACCGTGCAAGGTCCGAGTATCTATCCGCAGGTGGCGGGCCTTTCGCTGCACAACCTGGAAGATCCGACGATCTGGTACAGCGGCGGCTTATACCACATCGTGGTGAACAGCTGGAGCGAGCGCGTGGCGTATCATCTTACTTCCGTCGACGGGATCAGCGATTGGAAATACCGCGGCGTGGCCTATGATCCCACCAAGGACTTCCTGCGCTACACGGACGGCACCGTGAACCACTGGAACAAGATGGAGCGTCCCAGCGTGTACCTGGAAGATGGGCATGTCACCGCCGTCACGCTGGCCGTTATCGATATTCCCAAGGAACAGGAAAACGGCAACGATGGACATGGCAGCAAGATTGTGGTGATCCCGTTTGATGGCGCGGGGTTGGATCGGGATGATCAGGCGGCGGGCACCACATCGGGAGCAAACGTACCCGTCCCAAGTCCAGCTGCCGATGATCCGGCGAAGAGCAGCCTGGAAACGGATCCAGCCGGATGGGTCGATATCATGCCGCCGGCGGATCTAGCGGGGTGGGTGCGCTTGCCGATCAAGGCGGGCGGCAAGCTGGGGCGTGCCCAGTGGCATGTGGAAAATGGGATGGTGGTGTGCGATGGCGATGGCGGGCACGACATGTTGCTGTTGAACCGGGAAATCGGGAACGCTATTTTTCACGTCGAGTTCTGCTTGGCCAAGCTCGAGCAACCGAAGGCGTACAATAGCGGCGTTTTTGTGCGTACCTCGCTGGATGGTGCGATCTGGCATCAGGCGCAGGTGGGAAGTTTGACGGGTGGCTATTGGTTCGGGGTCACGCCAGCGGGCGCGGCCACCAAGGCGTTTCACGTGGAGACCAAGCCGTGCCGGGTCAAAGAGGCGGGCGAATGGAATACGTACGAGGTGACGGCACAGGGACCGAAGCTGACGCTGTGGGTCAACGGGTTTGTCACGGCGGAATTGCCGGACTGCGGCTTGCACAGGGGGTATCTTGGGCTGGAAGGCGAAGGTTATCGCATTCAGTTCCGGAATTTGAAGTTGAAGGAGCTTCCTTAAACCAGGGATAGACGTCGGGTTTCGGCGGTAGCCGACCGAGCGCGGAAGAGCTGTGAGCTTGCGGGTGGAATGGCTCGCCTTAGGCGGCTTGAGTTTCCTCTGGCTCCGCCTGCTTCTCTTAGGACGGGATCCGGATGGTGAGCACGTTATTCCTTCGTTGCGCGACTCACGGCTGGGTTGTGGCCGAGAACCACGATTTTTTCACCTCCTCCCTTGAGTACGGGCCGGAAGCGCTGCTGTGAGCTGAACTCAGGTACGGCGCCCATGGAGCGGCGGCGAGCCTCGGTGAATGCGTCCTTGGTGACCCACGCGCAGGTGCTGGCCCTTTGCCATCCGCCGATTTAAGCCATTCCCGCCCGAACCCTCCTGGAAGAAACACCAGATGACGTTCTCGGTTCTACCGTTCAATCAAACGCCAGGAGCGCTCACCATCATTCCACTCAATGTCGTCACCTCTAATTCTGCGGAATTCGCCAAGCACGTCCCTGGAAATCGAAAGGTTGCCGTTCTTATTCAAATAGAGGAACTCCTCGCCGAACTCGGCGGCGATCCTTTTAACGGCAGCGGTCTGGAAAACCAATTCATGGTCATAAATTTCTTCCAACAACCACTGCGCGACCTCTTGGACTGTAGCCATAGCCTCTGCGTTGTTCCAGAATGAATCGTGTCTAAGGCGGAAACGCGAGAGAGTCAATCCTGCAATAACGGTGCGAAGATTACACATGTAAGTGGAGAAGTTCTACGTGAGATTCGCCGGTGCCCGAACGGCTTTCGTACAATGCTCTTTTTTAACCAGTAATGATCGTTTTTGGCCAAGCTGAGTGCTTATTCTACTTTCGACATGCTCGAGTTTCTCACCGGTGAGAGAAATGAAGCGTGCTTCTGGGAAGCTCCGATAAGAATAGGGGTCTGGCACACATACTGCTATGTCGCGAGTCCGCGTCGGCACCCAATGGCGACACGCTTCGAAGCCGCTAGGAGAGAACGCGTTTTCTCCTGGTCTTCGATGGAGCAGGTAACCCACCTTAGTGAATCCGAAATAATGCAATTGACCGAGTAGCTGTATGCTAGATCTAATTAAAATCGCAAAGAGTTTTGCCCTTGCCGGGGTGTTGCTTCTCTCCACCCAGGGAGGAATTGCATCCGCGCAATCTCCGGCCCCGGAAAGTACCGTTGCGCCCGCGGCCACGGTCGCAGCGTCTCCGGCGGCAGCCGCCGCAGCTCCATCGGCTGCCCCGGCAGCCACCCCGCAACAGCCCGACTCCGTGGCCTATCCGCCCGGTGCGAACGCCGGCACGGTGCTCGACCTCACCTGGCCCGTGCCAGCGGATTCGACCAGCATCAATCCGGACGGCAAGAATAAGGTCACCAATGATGAGTTGATCGCCAACGTCGCGCACAACAAGACATCGATTAACGTCGTGTGGACCCTCATTACGGGCTTCCTGGTCATGTTCATGCAGGCGGGCTTCGCGCTGGTGGAAACCGGCCTATGTCGCGCCAAGAGTGCCGCTCATGTCATGGCGACAAACTTCATGATCTACGGCCTGGGCATGCTCGGGTTCTGGGTCTGCGGCTTTGCGTTCATGTTCGGCAACTATGCGAATGGGCCGGCCGCAATCGGCTGGCAACCCTCGCTTGGGCAGGGTTTGATGTTGCTTAATCATGGCTGGACGGTCACCATCGCCGGCCATCCTTTCGGCTTGCTCGGACTCAAGGGGTTCTTTCTGAGTCCCTCGGTCTTCGACACCGGCGTGATGACCCTGTTCCTCTTCGAAATGGTCTTCATGGATACGACGGCCACCATCCCGACCGGCTGTATGGCCGAACGCTGGGATTTCCGTAATTTCATCATTTACGGTTTCTGGGTCGGCATGCTGCCGTATGCCATCTATGGCAACTGGGTCTGGGGCGGCGGCTGGCTGGCGCAGCTGGGGCAAAACTTCGCGCTGGGGCATGGCGCAGTGGATTTCGCCGGATCCGGCGTGGTGCATATGTGCGGCGGCATGATTGCGATCGCGGGTGGTCTTTGCATCGGGCCGCGTCTGGGCAAGTACGGTCCGGATGGCAAGCCGCAGGCTATTCCGGGCCATGACATTCCCATGGTCATGCTCGGGACGTTCATTCTGGCCCTCGGCTGGTTCGGCTTCAATCCCGGTTCAACGCTGGCCGGCACGGACAATCGCATCGCGATCGTCGCTGTGAACACGATGCTGGCCGGTGCGGCGGCATCTGTGGGTACCCTCTTTACGATGTACTTGGTAACGGGCAAACCCGATCCTTCCATGCTCTGCAACGGCCTGCTCGCGGGGTTGGTGGCGATCACCGCGCCTTGCGCGTTCGTCAACACGCTTGGTGCCGTCACGCTGGGCTTTATCGCCGGAGTTATCGTGGTCTTCTCGGTCTTCTTCTGGGAGCGCACGGCCAAGATCGACGACTGCGTGGGCGCCATCTCGGTACACGGGGTTTGTGGATGTTGGGGTGTCCTGAGCGTGGGGCTGTTTGCCAACGGCAGCTACGGCGCCGGTTGGGGCGGCGTGCATAAGCTGTTCAAGGACGGCGTCTGGACGATCATCAACAACGATGCCCTCCCGGCGACGTTGAAGAAGTACGCGGACATGACCGGCACCGGAGCCAACGGCGGCTGGACGGATGTCGGCGTTACAGGCATCTTCGGCAAATTCTTCGGCGCACCGGCCGGAGACTTCCCGCAGTTCACCGCCCAGTTTGTGGACGTGTGCGTTTGCGCGATCTTCGTGTTCTGCTTCAGTTTTGCCTGGTTCAAAATCTCGAACTTCATCTTCCCAATTCGCTCGAAGCGCGAAGACGAACTCACGGGCTTGGACATTCCGGAGATGGGCGCGGAAGCCTATCCGGATTTCCAACTCACCAATAAGTCGTCGCCCGGGGTTTAAGCAGCGGTCGGAGTTATCAAGAGGAAACCTGAGTTCCGGGCAAGCTCGCTGGCGGGCTTGCCCGGAACTTTCTCGCTTAAGAGTTGACTCACAGGCAGCCTGCCTCAAGGTCAATCCCATGAATCCCGCTACGCTACTGTTTGCCGGCGCTGCCATTGGAACGCTCTGGCTGGGTTTTCAGGTTTTTCGGCTGACATGCAGCAAAGGCGTGCGGTTGGCGACGTGTCTTGGAGCAGCCAGCCTCGGTTACGCGGCTTCGGAGATCAGCAAGCCTGGCGGGGCTCATAACGCCGCTTGCATTGCTTTCGTCGTGGCCATGCTGTTCCTGGGGCGGGCGTTCGGGGTGTACTGGCAGAGCCGCCGGAATGCGGAACTGCGTGCGCCATCCAATATGCTCTTCGCGATTGCGGCGCTTTCAGTGGTTGCCGCCGTGACGGCTTTATTGTCGTAGTCCCAGCTCCCGGCTGCCTCTTGGCAACGCGGGGGCACGGCGAACGTTTTCGGGATCGCGCACCCTCGCCTCACGAGTGCTTCGCGACGCGGTGGATGTTGCGGTTTGACCTTGGGGCTAAAGCAGGGGTTATGGGCCAATCTGACTATTTTTCAGTCTTGGCGGACGCCAATCCGTTCTCGGCTCCGGGGTTGGTGATGATCCTGCCGTTTTCGCTGTTGCTCTTCTGCATGGCGACGATGCCATTGCTGTGGCCGGACTTATGGTCGCGCAGCTACAAATGGATATCCATGGGGCTAGGCCTGATCTGCGCGGTATACTATCTCGCGTTTCTCCGTCAACCAGCGCGGGTTTTTGCAGTAGCCGTGGAGTACGCGAGTTTTATCGTCTTCATCGCCTCGTTGTTTATCGCCTCCGGGGGGATACATATAAGGGTAAAGGGTGAAGCCAAGCCCTGGGTCAACTGCGCGTTCCTGCTGATCGGCGCGCTCCTGGCGAATATCGTGGGTACAACCGGCGCATCGATGTTGCTCATCCGGCCCTGGATACGGATGAACAAATACCGTTTTACCAATTATCACACGGCGTTCTTTATTTTTATCATTAGCAATGTAGGCGGATGCCTGACACCAATCGGCGATCCGCCGCTTTTCCTGGGTTACCTGAAGGGAGTACCCTTTTGGTGGATCGCTAGCCGGTGTGCGCCAGCCTGGATCGTCGCGGTCACTTGCCTGCTGACAACTTTTTATCTGCTCGACCGGTTTAACTTCGTTCAGGCACCGCGCTCTATACGTGAGAAGGAAACCACCGGTGAAGAATGGCAAGTTACGGGCATCTACAACCTGTTTTTTCTCGGCGCGATTCTTGGGGCCGTTTTCATTAAGGAATGGCCGCTTTTGCGCATCGCGATCATGGCCGCGGCGGCCTACGGTTCCTACCGCACGACGGCTGCCGCCGTGCATCAAGCAAACCGCTTTTCCTTTGACCCGATCAAGGAAGTCGCCTGGCTCTTCGCCGGCATTTTTGCGACGATGGTTCCCGCCCTCGACTACGTCCAACAAAATGCCGTTAACCTGGGTATTCGCGATCCCATGCAGTTTTATTGGTTCACTGGCGCTCTTTCCAGCGTGTTGGACAACGCGCCAACCTATATGGCCTTCACCGCCGCTGCGTTCGGCCTCAAGCACCTGAGCGTCAATCAGACGGGCGACGTCTCCTTTTTCCTCCTACACCATAGTGCGTACATCGTGGCGATCTCCCTCGGCTCGGTGTTTTTCGGGGCCATGACATACATCGGCAACGGTCCGAATCTGATGGTGAAAGCCATCGCCGATCACGAGAACGTGCACACCCCTCACTTTTTCGCCTACGTCCTCAAATTCTCCATGCTGTTATTACTGCCGGTGCTGGCCTTGGTGTCGCTGTTATTCTTTTCCGACGCGATCTTCTGACCTTCAACGGCTGGCAGTCGAAAACGTGAACTGCCGCGCCGAACCGATGTCTTGCTGAAAAGTCCGTGAGCTTCCGCCTGGCGAGAGCAAGGTCCGCCTTTTTCAGGCTGCGCCGGAACTGCTTGCCTTCCTGCTCGACGCGGCCATAGTAGACGCCGTTGGGAGTGTGCCTGTAAGGTACTCGCCCACCTTCTCGAAGAGCCCGCTCTTCGCGCTGGTTTCTCCGACTCGATCTCAGGCGTTGCCCTATGCTCTTGAGTTCAAGCCGTGCATGACAGTCGCTGAAAGCGGATAAGTTCGGGGTGTAGCTTAGCTTGGTAGAGCGCCTGGTTTGGGACCAGGAGGTCGCAGGTTCGAATCCTGTCACCCCGACTTCCGGGCGAGCGGCCAGGGAGCGCTCCGCAAGTGGCTTGGCGGCTGAAAAATAAGCCGATTTTCTAACTTGACTCCTGTTTGCGGCCGGGGGTATACCCGTTCTCATGGCATCCCTCAAGCTTTCGCTCTTTGCCGTTGCCGCGTTGTCGGCCGCTCTACCGATCGTCGGTCACGCTTAGGTAACCGAGTACGATACGCAGGAAGATTTTGATCCGGCGGTGACGGACGTCAGCACTTATGTGATTCCGACGGGAGATGGGACGGACGAGCAGGTGGCCTCCCCTTACACGATCAGCCCGCTCACTTTCGCGGCTGGGACTCTCGATCTCTACAACGACGGGTAGTACGGCGTCGGCCAGACGTACCTGGGGGCGGGACTCGCCCAGTCGGATAACCCACCCTCGGAAGCAGCGGACGCGGTAACCAACGCGGTTAGCGATACGGTGGAGGTCACGTTGGCTGGAGCGACCGCTCTCGCCTTCAACATCGGCACCTATGAAGGCGCAGACACGGTTACGGTTGATGTCAACGGGGTCCAGGTCGCCACTATCGATACTCCGGCGGGGCGTCCCACCACCGAGTTTTTCGGTGTGACTTCCGATGAGCCGATTACCAGCGTCGATTTCAGTTTGGCGACGGGCGCAGAATTCGATTTCCTGGGTTTTGAGCAAGGAACGGCCGTGCCGGAACCAACCACTTGGGCGCTGCTGCTGGCGGGAGCGGTCGGGCTGGGTGTCGTTGGCCTGCGGCGGGGACGCGCGATGATTTAGGCGGGTGTGGGCGCGGATGGCTGGCCGAGGGAGCGGAGACGATCCGGTGGTTGGCGAACGGGTCTCACGCGGCGGGTGCTGAGGGAAGGATGCGTTCGCCGGACAGCTTCGGAGTCGCTCCGAGAGCGAGTCTTCGCCCTCTGCCCCTCGACCTGTCGCTAGCCTCCAGTCTACCTTTTGGAGCCGCTACGCGGCGTTCGGGGGGGGTGACGGAGCTGGGGCGGCGTGGTAGGGTGGCGGATGGGGTTTCAGCTTTGCTCAGATTACGAACCACAGGGGGATCAGGGGGCGGCCATCGACAAGTTGACGCGCTCGCTCGCGGCGGGGAACCGGCACCAGACGCTGCTGGGGGTAACCGGATCGGGGAAGACGTTCACGGCGGCTAATGTCATCCGGAATATCGGCAAGCCGACGCTTGTCATCTCGCACAACAAAACGCTGGCAGCGCAGCTTTACTCCGAATTCAAACAGTTCTTTCCGGAGAATGCCGTCGAATATTTCGTTAGCTACTTCGATTACTACCAGCCAGAAGCTTATATTCCGCGGACGGATACTTACATTGAAAAGGATTCGTCCATTAATCAGGAGATCGAGCGGTTAAGGCTTTCGACCACCAGCGCGTTATTGTCGCGCAAGGATGTAATCGTCGTTTCGAGCGTGAGCTGCATTTATGGGTTGGGGTCGCCGGAGGATTACCGGCAGATGCTGACGCCGCTATCGGTCGGGCAGGCGCTTTCAAGGGAGGCGTTCCTGTCCAAGCTGGTGGATATGCTCTATGAGCGGAATGATATCGGGTTTAATCGGGGGAAGTTCCGGGTGCGCGGCGATGTCATTGAAGTGCATCCGGCAAACTTGGATGAACAGGCGGTGCGGGTGGAGTTTTTCGGCGATGAGATTGACAGGCTCAGTATCTTCGACCCTTTGACGGGCAAGGTGGAAAAGACGCTGCCGGGGTTGACGCTTTTTCCGGCGAAGCAGTTCGTGACGCCGGCAGAGAAATTGCGGCGGGCGATGGGGACGATCCGGGCGGAGCTGGATGAGCGGATCGCGCAATTTGAGCGCGAGGGGAAGCTGCTGGAGGCGCAACGGCTCAAGATGCGGACCGAGTACGATATCGAGATGTTGCAGGAGATGGGGTTTTGCTCGGGGATCGAGAATTATACGCGGCATTTGAGCGGGCGGCCGGCGCATTCGACGCCTTATACGTTATTGGACTTTTTCCCGGAGGATTTCGTGTTGGTGGTGGATGAGAGCCACGCGACGATTCCGCAGATCGGTGGCATGTACGAGGGGGATCGTTCCCGCAAGAGTGTGCTGGTGGATTATGGGTTTCGGTTGCCGAGCGCGATGGATAATCGGCCGTTGCGATTTGAGGAGTTCATGGCGCGGCAGAGCCAGATCTTGTATATTAGCGCGACGCCGGCGGAGTTTGAGATTCGGAACAGTTTTGTGGGGAATACGGGGTATTTGAAGCATGCGCGCGAAGAGAGTGGAGCGATTGGCGAGGGAGAGACGGTGCCGGCACGGTTGCCGGGGATGCATGCGACGTGGGCGGCGGGACAAACGGCGGCCGAGGCGGGCGATTTGGCGGGAGGGGTGATCTCCCCTGCCCTGCCGTTGCCGCGGCCGAATTTGAAGCTGGTGCGCAAGGGGCAGGAGCGGGCGGTGGTGGCGGAAGACCCGGCGGGAGTTGGCGGGCGGAAGACGTCGTTACTGCCGGAGCCGGCCAAGGCGGTGTTCGAGCCCACGGTGGCGGGGAGTCCGTTGGTGGTGGAGCAGATTATTCGGCCAACGGGGTTATTGGATCCGCAAATTACGGTTAAGCCGCTGAAGAACCAGATTGATGATACGATTGAAGCTTGCCGGGTGCGGGTCGAGGCGGGGCAGCGGATATTGGTGACGACTTTAACGAAGCGGACGGCGGAAGACCTAGCGGATTATTTGCGGGATGTGGGGTTGAAGGTGCGCTATCTGCATAGTGAGATTGATACCATTGAACGGGTGGAGATTTTGCGGGGATTGCGGGCGGGCGATTTCGATATTTTGGTGGGGATTAATCTATTGCGAGAAGGGCTGGATTTGCCGGAGGTAAGCCTGGTTTGCATCCTCGATGCGGATAAGGAGGGGTATTTGCGGAGTCAGACGTCGTTGATTCAGACGGCGGGGCGAGCGGCCCGGCATGTGGATGGGACGGTTATTTTATTTGCGGACACGGTGACGCAAAGCATGCGCAAGCTGCTCGAGGTCACGGAATACCGGCGGGGGCGGCAGATCGCTTATAATGAGGCGCACGGGATTACGCCGCAGAGCGTGCGGCGGGCGGTGCAGGAGAGCTTGCATACCATCCTGCGTGGGCGCGATGTGGAGGAAGGGGTGATCCGCGAAGGCGGGGGGGATTTCAGCGTGACGGAGGTGTTGCGCGAGTTGGAGGGGGAGATGGCGGCGGCGGCGGCGGGGCTCGAGTACGAGAAGGCGGCGTTGCTGCGGGATCAGATCATGGAACTGAAGCGGGGGACGGGGATTGATAAGCTCGAGCCGAAACAGCGGCCGGGGAAGGTTAGCTATTCCAGGGGAACGGGCGGCGGGGCGCGGGGGTTTAGCGGGGGGCCGGCGGAGCGGCCGGGATTGAAGTTCCGAAAGTCGGGGTGAGGTGAGGCGCGGGTGGTTAAGGCTTGGTGAAGAGAATGGGCGGCATTAAGATGCTGGAATGAAGCATGCGTGGCGCTGGACATCGTCTGTCTTGGCAGGTGTGTTGCTGCTGGGAGGCGCGTTTTTGCTGGGAGAGTATGATGGGGCGAAGAGAGCGACCTTTGTGGCAAATGCGGTTGATCTGGTTTGGATGACCGGGGTTGATCAATGGCTGCAAAAACAGGACGTGGCGGGAGCGCAAAGAGGGATTGATGCGGCGGTGAACGGGCATGTCGCGGTACTTACTTTGTTGGAGCGGAGTCCAGCGGCGAATTTCATCTCGTTTAATTCACCCTGGATGGCGGAGCGTGCGGAGGAGATGAGCCATACCATTCTCAAGAAGACCGAGGGTTATTACGCGGATAAAGGGGCGCGGATTTTGCCGGAGACGCGGGAGTATTTAGCGCGTTATGCCAACGATGGGTCGGACGCGGCGCGTTGAACGGCGTGGCGTGCGGCCATGGGCGATTTTACTAAGCTTGAGCGGGCGGCAGGTAGCCTTTGGCGATGGCTTCGTCCAGGAGGGCGCGGGCGTAGGTCCAGAGCTGGGTTGAGCCGCGGGCGATTTTTTCGTTGCGGGCGTAGACCTGCGGGGCGGTGACGTTGTATTCCTGCCAGGCGCCGCCTTGCGTGTAGTAGTTGCACAGCAGGGGTTGGAGACGATCCAAGGCGGCGGCGAAACGGGCTTCGGCGGTTTGCTCTTGCTCGAATTCTTCCCAGAGGGCGCGCATTTCTTGCGCTTGGTCTTCGGGCAACAGGCCGAAAATGCGGGCGGCGGCCTGTTCCTCGCGCTCGCGTTTGCCGGCCTGGGCTTGCTCGTCGTAGATGAAGGTGTCGCCGGCGTCGATTTCGACCAGATCGTGGATGAGAATCAGGCGCAGGACACGGAGCAGGTCGATGGGGGCCTCGGAGTATTCGGCCAGGACGATCGCCATGAGGGCGAAGTGGTACATGTGCTCGGCGTCGTTTTCGCGGCGGGATGGATCGGAGACGACGCGGTTGCGGCGGAGGATGGTTTTGACGCGATCGGCCTCCATGAGGAACGTGATCTGGCGATGGAGGCGGTCGGTGGTTGGCGGCGGGGGTGTGGCGGAGGGATCGGCGGGGTCCATGGGATTGTGGACGCGTTCCAGGGACAGCTCTGCGAGTTTTCCCGGAGAGTTTGGAAGGACGCGTTTCTGAGGAGCAAGGGCCTCCGGAGACATTTGGGATGGGCTCGGAGAGCCCTCCCTACCTTTGTGCACGAATCGGCGGCTTTGCCGCCTAGCCGGAACGGGCTGGCTAGTTAGTGATGGCGACGGAAGCTTCGGCTGGCTTCAGATTCAGAGCGCTTTTCTTTATCTTCAGGGTGACGGTTTTTTGGATACCGCTCTCCGACAGCAGCGATTTGATCTTGACTGTTTGAGTCGCGAAACCGGCGGGGAACAAGAGCGTCCCGCTTAAGCGTGCGTAATCGACGCCGTTGATGGCGTCGCCCTTCAAACTGTATTGCACCAGTAGAACTGAATCGAGGTTAAGCGTGCGGCTGACGGAGATGACGGCCTTGCTGCCGGCGGACATTGAACTGCTTGGGGCGACGACGGCGACTGTCAGGGGAGTCGGAGGAAGGGGCTGCTGGGTGAAGTCGAGTTTGATGTTACTGCCGGTCGTCGTGATGGTCTTCGTTACTCCCGCACCCAGTGCGCCGCCTGAGGCGGTGACCGAAATCGAGGTGTTTGCTCCGGGAAGGATGGGAATGGCGAATCCGCCGGAACTCGAGGTGACCGCATAATAGTCTCCGGAATTCGGGGTGATCGTCACCCCCGCGAGCCCTTCGCCAGGCTGATAAAAGCCATCTTGATTAAGGTCGTTATAAACAACGCCCGTTAAAAAGACCTGCGTATCTAAACCAAAATCTTCGGTTACCACAATGGGACCCACTTGAGTGGTCGGATGGCTGACGTTCACCACGCCGATGCCGATCTGGTTGAATTTTTGTTCCACACCTTGCAGGTTCAGACTCATCATATTGGTTCGATGACCAAGGTCGGGAACTCCGGCATCGACCAAAAAGCTCGTATGCGCGCCATCGAGAGTCAGCGCCCCGGCATCGAGATTTTCACCTGCAGCAGATAAATCAGGAACTGCTCCGTATATTCGGGCACCGTCATCAGAGCCCGTATAGAAGGGATCACTTGTGTTCGTTTCGTATGCAGATTGAATATTATTATCGATCATATATTGGGAGTGGCGACGGGCCGTATTGAGCAACGCCGCATTGAAGGCCAGGGGCGGCTTGGCCGCATAAGTTTTGAAAACTTGAATCAGTTGTTTCTTGGCGGCCGGATCACTTGTAAGAGAGCCGATTTCGTAACCTTCCGCCGCAGGATAAGCCCGCGCGCGGTCCATCAATTCTAACAGGTATTGTTCCTGGGGACTCGGATCGCCGTGGCTGTAGAGCTGTTGACCGGCGTTCGCGCGGAGCGCAAAAGCCAGAATGATGATAAAAACGAACGGGAAGACGTTTTTGGAAACGGCAGCTTTCATATGAGCATTATGGCGACTTCTGTAGCGTTAGTACAGTCCGAGATTGCGATGGACGGAAATCTACATTGTTTCTGAAACCGGAGAGCTGGCGCGGTCGGTCGGATGGCCCGTTTTGTCCGCTTGTTGTCATTTCCTCCTCGCGGAAGCGCGGTTAGGGTGATGGCATGATGTTGGAGGGCGAGAGCGGGAAACTGGGCCGGCGGGTTTACTTTCTCGTGCTGGAGGGGGTCAACCTTTTGGACTTAGCTGGGCCGGCGGAAGTGTTCGCGGCGACGCGGGAATTTGGGATCGTTTATGACGTGCATTTTTGCGGGCTCGGTCGAAGGGAAGTGACGTCGCAGCTCGGGTTGCGGCTGGCGGGGTTGGAAAGTTGCGCCCGGGTGCGGCCGGGGAAGGGCGACCTCGTTTTTATCCCGGGCGTGCATCAGGTGGAACGGCGGCAGGATGCGTTAGCAGCGGCGGGGGACTGGCTGCGGCGGGCGCAGCGCGACGGCGCCGGGTTGTGCTCGGTTTGTACGGGGTCGTTCGTGCTGGCTTGGGCGGGGTTGTTGGACGGACGGCGGAGTACCACGCACTGGAGCCGGGTCGAGCAGTTGCGCTTGGCGGCGCCGGCTAGCCAGGTGCTCGGCGATGTGTTGTTCGTGGAGGATGGCGACGTTTATACGAGCGCGGGGGTTAGCTCGGGGATCGACCTGGCTTTGCATATTCTGGAGAGACGCCATGGGGCATTGCTGGCGACGCGGGTGGCGCGCGAATTGGTGGTGTATTTGCGCCGGACTGGCGAGCACGCGCAGAGCAGTGTGTATCTGGATTATCGCGGTCATCTGCGCGCGGGGGTGCATCGCGTGCAGGATTGGCTGGCGGCGCATCCGGAGCGGCGCGCCACGCTGGCGGAACTGGCGGTGATCGGCGGGCTGAGCCCGCGGCATTTGAGCCGGCTGTTTCGGCAGGCCACGGGGATTACCATTCAGCGTTATGCGACCCTTTTGCGGCTGGAGCGGGCGCAGAGCTTGCGCGCCAACCCGGAGTTGACACAGGGGCGGATCGCGGCGGCTTGCGGGTTTCGCGATGCGCGGCAATTGCGGCGGTTAAGGCGGGCGGAGCGGGAGGATTTGGCTGGCCGGAAGGAGAAGAAACTATGATGGCGATCAATCAATATTGCCCGCATTCGGGGCGGGCGGTGAGCGCGTATTCGTTAACCGATTACCGGGGGTTTACGGTGGGGTTTTGCAATCCGGGGTGCCGCGATGATTTCGCGGGGCGGCCGGCGGAGTTTCCGGAGGATCGCGGGTATTTCGATGCGCTGATCAAGGAGCATGGGTTGAGGGCCGATGGCGCGGTGGCGGAGCGGGCGGCGCCGGTGCTGGAGGCGGGGTCGGTGCTGATCTTGATCGATATCCAGAAGACGTTCGACGAGCCCAGTTGGGGGGAGCGGAATAATCCTCGGGCGGAGGAAAACGCGGGGCACTTGCTGGCGGCCTGGCGCGCGGCGGGGTGGCCGGTCGCGCATGTGCGGCATTTGTCGACGCGGGCGGGGTCGCGTTTTCACGTGGATGCGCCGGGGAGTGAGTTCAAGGCGGGGTTTGAGCCGCGTGAGGGAGAGGCGGTGTTCGTGAAGTCGGTGAACAGCGCGTTTATCGGCACGGGGCTGGAGGGGTGGTTGCGGGAGCGAGGGTGCCAGACGGTGGTGATCGCGGGGTTGACGACGCCGCATTGTGTTTCGACCAGCACGCGAATGGCGGGGAATCTGGGGTTTACGGCGTATCTGGTGGAGGATGCGACGGCGGCGTTTGCGCTGACGGGGGTGGATGGGCGCGTGCATCCGGCAGAGGAGATTCACCAGGTGAGTCTGGCGACGTTGCACGAGGAGTTTGCGACGGTGGTGCGGACGGAGGCGGTTTGTGGGGTGGCGGCGGTGTAGGAGTAAGGGAGGTGGGGTTTTAATGGTGCGGTTTGGCAGACAGATTGGGAGTCGCTCGGAGAGCGATCCCTACCCTCGGCTTTAATCTTGCTTGTTAGAGTTGGATGCTGCGCGGAGTGCTGTTTTTGTTGGTGGGGTTTTGGTTGCCAGCAGAGTGGAATTTGCTTGGGCAGGCGGCGGAGGGGCTCGATGGGCTCAAAGAGGTGCCGTTTACCGCGTTATCGAATCCTTATATCACGCCGCTGGGAACGGCGGCGCTTTCCATCCGGCCGACGGAGTGGAAGCACGCGGAGACGGAGAATTTTGTTTACCACTACTTCCATGGGTTTGTGGCGACGCCGGTGTCGGTGGAGGCGGAGTTCTATTATCGCGTGATTGCCAAGGACCTAGGCAAGGACACTTCCCATTGGGAACGCAAGGCGCATATCTTTGTCTTCGAACAGCCGGAGGACTGGCAGGCGTTTCAAACCAAGGGGCATCTGGATCCTTGGACGGGTGGCATTCATGCGCATGGGGAGTTGTTTATCCAGCGCGATCCGGCGTTCAAATTCAAAGGGAATACGCTCGGGCACGAGACGGCGCATTTGGTGATCGACCGGTTCTTTGGCTCGAACGTGCCGATCTGGGCCAATGAAGGGTATGCGGAATACATCTCACGCGTGGCTTATGCGAGTTATAACCGGGCGCGCGGTTATGATGCGCATCCGCGGACTTTGGAGCTAACGCCGGCCAATTACCTGCCCTTGGAGCAGTTGACGAATTTGCAGGCTTATCCCAGCGACGTGCGGCAGGTGGCGGCGTTTTATGTGGAGTCGGAGAAGTTGGTGCGGTTTTTGAATATGGTGGACAAGGCGAAGTTCCAGGAGGTGTTGCAGGGGTTGGCGAGCGGGAGAATGCTGGATAGCGCGCTGTACAGCGCCTTTGGGTCGCGCTTGCCGAGCTTGCATGCGCTGGAGGAGGAATTCCGGCCTTACGCGACGCAGCCGGCTGCGACGGCGACTGCGCCGACGATGGGGATGGGGCCGTAGGCGGGCAGGTCACTCGGCCGGGAAGGCTCTTCGGAAGGGCGGTTTCTTTCGTTGCGCCGTGCGGGGGCGTCGTGGAGGGTTTGGCGGGTGGGTTAGCGGCGTTTAGCCGGCGAGCTTTGCTGACATCGATGGCTGCCATTGCTTTACTCTTCGCGCTGGCGGCCGGCGCGCTGATCGCGCTGCAATTCGGCGTCAACGCGGCTTTGCGCGGATTTTTGGGTGGCAGCGCCTTCTTTGCCACCTTTGTTTCCTATGCTGTGGGGACGGTGGCTTCGCTAGTTTGCCTGCTTGTGGTCCGGCCCGCGCTGCCGGCGTGGAGCAGGGTCGCGGCGGTGCCTTGGTGGGCGTGGACGGGCGGAGCGCTGGGCGTGGGCTATGTCACGGCCAGCGTGCTGCTAGCCCCGAAACTCGGCGCGACGCGGCTGATGGTCTTGGTGGTCGCCGGACAATTGCTGGCGGCGGTGGTTTTGGATCATTTCGGGCTGATCGGGTATGCGGTGCGGCCTTTCAATGGGTGGCGAGCACTGGGGTGTGTGCTGTTAGTTGTAGCGGTGATCATCATCAAGGTTAAGTAGGTCGATATGTCTTACCCGCCCGTGACAAACACGCTTTCCTATAGCCTCCTGCGTACAGCCTTCGCGGCTGTGGCTGCAATTTCACTCAGCGCCTGTGTCTTGCCTTACCATTTTACCGATGCTCCTGCGGTTGGGGGCCAAGTGGTCGATTGTTCTAGCCGCCACCCCATCCGCAACGCCACTGTTACGATGACTGCTAATGCTGGGTTCCTCCAGGCCCGGCGAGATTCAGCTAATGCGGTCGAGATGATTGCCATTGGCCGGGAGCAAACTCATACTGCGTCCGATGGTACCTTTCACTTGGCTGCTCAGCAGCATTGGGGTTTTATTCCTTATCCGAGCGACGGCGTCCACGACCCGGCTGGCGCTCTGCAGATTGAGGCGATTGGCTATCGACCGTACCTGGCAGAGGAAACGGACACGGAGTATTCACACTGGATTATGTCTGAACGGGGCGCAGAGGATTTGCGGCACCTGCAGATCGAGCTTACGCCAGTACCTAAACACACGTTGCCAGCGGTCGGACGGTAGCCGTTGTTGGTGGCGGCTTAACGCTGTGCTTGGGGACGGGTTCGTGCTAGGAATGCTGTCACGTGGCTAATCCTGCAAAAAATAAATCGGAGAAGACGGGCAGCATCGTCGCGGTGATCGGTGGCGATGAGGGGGCGGTCAAAGCCGCGGCGGTCGAAATCGCGGCGCGGCTGGCGCCGGCGGAGGCCGGGGAATTCGGGGTCGAGATCATCGATGGGGCGGCGGATAACGCCAGCGGCGCGGTGGTGCGCATTCACCAGACGATCGAGGCGTTGCAGACGTTCCCGTTTTTTGGCGGGGGGAAGCTGGTCTGGCTCAAGAGCGTCAATTTTTTGGCGGATAGCCCGCTGGGGCGCGCCGCGGGGGTGATCGAAGCGTTGGAAGCGTTGAGCGGGGTGCTGGTCAAGGGACTGGCGACGGATATCCGCTTTTTGTTGAGTGCCACCGAGACGGACAAGCGGCGGACGTTTTACAAGCAGTTGAGCAAGCTGGCCGACGTGCAGGTGCATGACCGGCTTGATACCTCCCGCAGCGGCTGGGAGGAGGCGGCGGCGGCCCAGGTGGACGAACGCACGCGGGCGCGCGGGATGCGGCTAACGGGGGAAGCGCGCGAGTTGTTCACCTTGCTGACCGGTGGGGAGACCCGGCAGATCGAGAACGAACTGGAAAAACTGGAGCTGTATTTGGGCTCGGGCGGGAACCGGGAAGTGGATCTCGCGACGGTGCGTGCGATGGTGCCACTGTCGCGGGCGGGGGTTATTTTTGAGCTTGGAAACGCGATTTCGCGGCGTGATCTGGACGGGGCGCTGGCGTTGCTGGATCAGTTGCTTTACCAGGGGGAGACGCCGATCGGGCTATTGCTCGTGGCGCTGGTGCCGACCGTGCGTAATCTCCTGCTGGCGAAGGATCTGCAGCTACGCTACAAGCTGCCGAGGCCGGCCTCGCCCTTTGCGTTTGGACAGGTGCTGAGCCGGCTGCCGGAGGAGGCCACGGCGCATTTGCCGCGCAAAAAGGATGGGACGGTGAACACGTTTGGGTTGGGGTTCGCGGCGGCTGAGGCGCACCGGTTCCGGCTGGAGCAATTGCGCGAGGGGCTGCAGGCGTGCTTGCAGGCGAACGTCCAATTGGTGACTGGGCAGTTGGAGCCGCGGCTGGTGCTAGAGCGCGCGATTATTGGGCTGTTGAGGAATTAAGGGTTGAGGTGGTGGGCTCCTCTACACCGTCTGCAACTAGCGTTCGTGCCGGCTTCTTACCGCGCAGCCACCGCCAACGAGCACCGGATTTACCGTTACGGGGATTGCAGGCTGGTGTTGTGACCGGTCTCAGCCTGGGGCCAGGGCGCCGGGGGCCGCGTCTTCTCTTCGGGCGATCTCCTGGCGGCGCCGGGCGCGGAGTTGTTCAGCCCAGAGTTGATGCTCGGCCGCGCGCGCACCGTTGGTTAGGCCGGCACCGCCGATCCGATAGATCGCCGCCAGCCAGCGATGGGCTGCGATTACCCCCGGCTGGATGGAAAGACAGGCCCGGAAGGCTTGCGCCGCGCGCTCGTAACGCCCGAGCCGAACCAGCGCGACACCGAGATGGAAGTGGGCCGACCCACGGTAGTATTTGAGTCCCACGGAACGCAAAGCATGAGCGACAGCGTCGCTATCGCGCCGCTGCCGGAGCGCCACGACCGCCAACCCATCTTCGGCGCTGGCGTTGTCGCTATCGATCTGGAGCGCCTGGGCGAAGGCGGCCCGCGCGTCCTCCCAGTGCCGGCGGCGCAGAAAGATTTCGCCGATCTTCAAGTGCACGGTCGGCAACCGAGCATGTTGCGCGATACCGGACGCCCGGCGCAGGAGCTCGAGCGCGCGTTCATCATCCCGTTCCTCAAACGCCATCATTCCCTCCAACACGTCGGCTTGCGCCTCGAACTCCGGGCGGCCCTTCAGCTCGTTGAGCAACTCCCGGGAGCGCCCGGGCCGGTCCAGGCGGAAATAGCAGCGCGCCAGGTCCAGGATGTACGCCGGTTGCTCGGTCCATTCACGCACCACGGTCTCGAGCAGAGGCAGGGCCTCGGCATTCCGATCGAGACCGAGATAGAGCTGCGCAAGATTCGCGATGTTATTGAGGCGCGTCACGCGCAGCCCCCGCTCCTGGTCCTCGGTCGGCTTTTCCACGTAGCCGAGTTCGATGAGCTGCTGCAACGCGGCGCGCTCGGCGGCGGCGTCCTCCGGAGCGCGAGCACCTGCCGCGTGCAGTCCGGCATCCCCGGGCACCGCCTCCCAAGTCGGAATGCGCGCCGGCGTCACCCAGCTTGGATCGGCGATCGCTTCACGCCACACTCGGCCGGGCATGTCTTCACCCGCGGGCAGGCCGAAAAGCGATAGGACGGTCGGCGCAACGTCGAGCAAGCTGGCGCCGTAGATGCGTTCGTCCCGGCGAATGCCAGGCCCGTTCAGGGCGAGTATCCCGTAGGGGCGATGGGAGATGGTAGGGCCGCTGGGATGACTCGGAAGGCTACGGGGGCGCTGATGGTCGTGGTAGAAACCGTGGTCAGAAACGATGAGCACCGTGCAATCGGGGCCGGCCAGCCGGAGCAGCCCCTCGAGCAACATGTCATGGAAGCGATAACACCCGCGGACCACCTCGCCATAAAGTGCAGCCTGCCTCGGATCGACGCCCTCCTGCGCCGGCGGATGGAAGGGCATGAAGCCATGGCAAAAGTGATCGATGGCATCGTAATAAACCGCGCAGAAATCCCAAGGCTCGTTCTCCATGAGCCACGTCGCGGCCAGATGCGTGGAGAAACACTCGGCCAGGAGCCGGGCGAGCATGGCCAGGCGTTTATCTTCCTTTTGGTCGATCTCGGACGCGCGTGGCACGAAGGGCAAGAGCGCCTCCGCGTCCAGCTCGGCGGGATGCACGCGTAAAGCGGCGAGGGTTTCCGCCAGGCGAGACGGGTGCACCACCCCCTCCGGCAGCGGCCAGGGCTGTCCCAAGGGCGCCGTCGCCTGCGCAAACAGGTTGGTGACGACCGTCCCCCCCGGCAATGGCTCGGCGGGATGACTGGCGAACCAGCCGAGCACGTGGCTCTTCAGGCCCGCCTGACCGAGAATATTCCAGAGCGCTTTGACCCGGCGCGAGGTACTGCGCACCGGACGCACGGTGGCGGTGGATTCATCGACTTCGGTAAAGCCGAGGATGCCGTGCTTGTCTCCGCGTTGGCCGGTGGCGATGGTGTTCCACAGAATCGGCGAAAGCACCGGCAGGATGGTGGCGATATTGCCGATTACTCCGCCATCGACGAACTTCTCGAGCGTGGGCATCAGCCCGGCATCGAGCAGCGGATGAATGATCTGCCAATCGGCGGCGTCCCAGCCGATGAGGAGCACCTTGCTGGCGAGGCGCCCCTCGACTGCGGCGTTCATCGAAGGATGGACACAGCTATTTGGCGGGATTGCTGGCAGCCGCTCTACCCAAGCAGCTACTAAGCTGGAGACTCCGGCGCCCCAGCTTCGCGACGCCGGCTGGCCCGCAGCCGCCAGGCTGCGACGAATGCCGCTCCACCTGCCAGCAAACCGAGGGTGCCGGGCTCAGGCACCGCATCCGTCAAAATCCCTCCACCATCGTTTTGGTAGGCAGCATCGTAAATGGTCAACTGCGACTCATCCGCACTTTCGCCGATGCGCGCCCAGCCGTAGTCTGCCTGGCCGTTGACCTCGAAGCGAAAGCCGATGAAGCCGATCGTGCCGACGAAATTGCCGTTATTGGATCCCAGGGGAACCCCGCCTGAGGAAGTAAAGTGATCGGCGAAGCCGATATCGTGTGGCGCCGAGTTCGAGGCGAAAGTTCTGCTGCTGCCTCCAATCGGTGCGTTTGCACCGAGATTTGCAGCGTAAGAGGTGCCACTCTGGAGCACGGCATTTCCGTTTGCGCCGAGAGTCGTCGAAGTAAATTGGAAGGCGAGGAAAGAAACTCCGGCGCTGCTGTGGCCCCGGAGCGACAACGTGGGACCCGAGCCCTCAAAAAGCGTAAAAGTCTCCGTACTGTCGGCGGTCCGGGTCAGCGTGGCTTCTGCCGGATCGAAAATGATGTCTGCCTCCGCGACCTGCCCCGCCGCCAAGGCTCCCACCCCGGCGGTTATGGCGACCGCATAGGCTGATAATTGTTGCTCGAGCGCTTGGCTCAACAGCGGTTTCGACCTGGTTTTCATCATGGCGCAGGCAGTGTCCGGGACTTTGCCTGGATAGCTGGCTATAAGAAAGGCGGCGCGGAGGCAAGAAAATACGCGGGTCAACCTGTCTCCGGTTATACCTTGCGGCCGAGGGCAAACGGCTCAGCCGACCATCGACCACCAGTAGGCGCACGTCATGCCCGAGCTCGCTTTGTCAAGATTTGTGGCACTCCGCTGTTCCGAGTGGGTAGATCGCGCGCCAGGGAAAAAGCCAGAGCGCTACGCTGCGGTCAAGCGGGAAGCCGGCATAACTCGCTTCGCTCGGCCTTCGGCACTTATTCCGTTTCCCGATTGACCTTCGCTATCCGCTCTGAGAGAGGTGCTTATGACTTTTGCGAAGGAAAAAGTTCTCTCCTTAAACCCGGGCCTGCGGATACCTCCTGCCTGGGCCGCCTCGTAATCGCAGCCAGCCGGTGCGAACGCGCTCATCGCCTTTCTACCCACTTGAAACAGCGAAGAGGCAGATTTGTTGACTGACCCCTATCTGCTTCCTATCTGCTTCTTCTGCATTGTTGAACTCGGCGAGGCTGTTGGCCGGCCTGTATAAGGCTCCCTAATGAGGTAACAATCCTTCAAGGCGACCTGTGCGTGGGTCATCAGAGTATCAATAGTGCGCGTCGAGGAGTCACTGCATTGAATGTCTAATGATCCGAAACTTTACCAGGCCAGCAGCTGCAATAAATCTCGGTGCGCACAGGACCATCGCGTCGAAATTCCTGTGGCCTGCCAAGATAGGTTGCCTTGCGCTTAAAACCCTCGTCGGCAGCGAACGCCGCAACATCGCGATAAAATTTCGGCGGGGTGATAGCGCAGCCCCCACGGCCTTGCAACACAAACTGGCGCGAATGATTATCCCGCTCGACTTTGATCCTAACTTGGGTGCCGCGCTTATATCCCTGCCACATCTGCAACACGCAAAGCACCAGCAAACAGACGGTGAGCCAGCGTAACCATCTGGGGCGGAGAAAAAAGCCCAGACAACATCCTATGAACGTGAAGATGATAATCGGCTCGACGCCATGCGGAAGAGAGAAGGGACTCAGAAGCGCGTTCAAAGCACACCAAATAAAGACAATGTACGCCAGCAGGGCTACAGCCTTCATTCCTAATGTATTTAGTCGGATCATCAGCAACGTTAGCAGTTATTGGCTGAACAGCGTCCTGCCCGTGAGGCACAGCCTTCAGTGTTATTCCTCCTGCTCTAATCCATCGCCGTCTAACGAGATTGGCGGACCACCGCCGTCTCCATCGCCGGCCGCAGAGGGACCGCTGTCCCCGCTGTCGGGCATGGAGGCACCGCCGTCTCCGCTGTCGGGCAACGGGTCACCCACGGTTACCGTTCCAGGATCGGCCGTGCTCGGATCGACCGTGCTCAGGGAAAGTAAGTATGTGTCGATCCATGTAGGATCGTTAGTGGAAGTATTAGGAGAATTGGGCTCTGGCGCTGCGGGAGTAAGCTCTGGCTTCTTATTCTGTTTTACAAGCTTTCTCAAGTCTCTTTTAATATGATGGAACAATTTAACAGGAATTACACTACTTCTTACAGATAAACCTGCCTTCTGCAGCGCTTGATACACGAAGTCGGCGCAATTATTGCCAATCTCGCCTGATGGATCATACATCCCTGGGTTTGCCATTACTTGCTGAATATAATTGTTGATGGCGCGCTCTTGCGCGGCGGTCGTTTGGAGTGTCAACGAGTCCCACGGTTTGTCGGAATCAGCTTCGACGTCACCCGACAAACCGGAAGCGTGGAAAAAACCGTAAGTGGAGCCGTCCCCGTTAGCACTTGGACTAGTCTCAATTCCAATATGTCCTGCTCCAAACGGGACAGTATCGTACAACGTAATAATTGTGTATAAACCTGTAGGGTCGTCGTCATTAACGGGGTCGTTGCCGCAGTAGCGGTAGAGGTTGATGTCGCCGCCGGCAAAGCCGCTGGGGTCGGGGGTTAGCCAACGGCCCTGGTTCGGCGCGTAGTAGCGCGCGCGGGCGTAGAAGATGTTGCCGGTCGGCAGCCACTCGTAGCCGGAACTCGAGTTGAAGAGGTACCGGTTATCGTAGGCGCTCAGGTTGCCGGTTCGCGGGTTGCCTTGGACATCGTAGACCTTGGGCGTGCCGAAGGCATCGTAGAGGTATTGCTCGACGATGTTGCCGCTGGCGTCCGCCAGATGGCTGGTGTAGCCGCGTGCGTCCTGCAGATAGTACAGGTGCGTGTTGGCCGCGTCCACCCGGCAGAGCAGGCGGTCGCTCCCGGGCCGGTCATAGTAGTAACGGTAGAGCGACGTCAAACCGGTGCCGCTGCGCTCCTCGATGCGCTGCGCGCCCGCGTAGTAGAAGCAGGTCAGGGCGGTGCCCACGTGCCGGCTGCAGACCCGGCCGAGGGCGTCGTAAGCGAAGTCCAGGTGCGCGCCGGTGCCGCTGTTGTCCGCAGAGCGCAACAGGCCGCCGGCACAGTACGAGTAGATCCAGCCGTCGGGCGTGTTCGTTTGATCTTGGTTGCCATCATAGCCGTTATTGTAGCCGACCTGGCGATCCTCCCCGTCCGGCGTGTAATTGGTCACCGCGCCCCCGTTGTTCGCCTGCGTGCGGTTGCCCGCGCCATCGTAGCTAAAGCTGCTCGCGTACGACCGGCTCCCCGTCAGCGTGATGGCACCCGGATTCGCCTCACTGTCTCCTTGCGAATTCTCGTTCTGGGCAATGTTTCCTCCCTCGTGAAACAAGAAGTATAAACTGCCGTCTCCTTCGTAGTAGTAAGCCTCGCCGGACCCGTCTTCCGTCGAGCTGCCCGAGGTGGTATCGGCGACGATGGCAGTGTGGGGCGCGGCGGTGCGACCGAACCGACCGGCAAACGACGGCAGGGCTGCCTTGGGCAGCAGGTGCGCGAACGCCAGCAGCAGCAAAGTGCTTAGCGCTAGCGCGTCGAGCCGATCCTGCGTGCTGATTGGTTCGGCGCAACTCATGGACGGTTTGATCCAAGCAGCTTTTACAAGGCGGGAGAAGCAGATTCCGCGCAGACGGTGTGCGCGACGCTGGCCACCAGGCTTCGCCTGTCAAGATATGTTGACTGACCCCTATTCCGTTCCCCATTGAACAAGCGGTTCACGCAAAGGTCTGCGGAAAGAAAGAAATAATTTCCTCATCAATTGGATTGTGTCCTTGCGTGTCGAATAGTTTCACGAGCACGGCTGCTAAATGTTTAAAAACAGCAAAGCACGAGCCTATTTCACCATTAGCAGCGTAGTCGATTACAAGTTCTCCTGATATAGTGACTCCTTCTTTCTGGGCCAAACGAACCCCTTCCTTTACTGCCTCGTGGTATTCTTTGGGTAAACCGATACGGACTTGATCAGATACGCCAGCCAAGGATGTGGGCAGCAGTTTTCCATTAGCCGCGTTAGATACAATCGTTACTTTGAGTTCTCCGACCGTTGACGGTTCAAACTTGCCACCAAGCAAACCATACATTGATCGAGGACCGAGCGGCACAAAAACTTCTACAGCTGCCTTCTTCGCCTGCATAGATGGCTCGGTCGTCGGCATAATGACTTCCTGAGCCGCGCCAGAAGAATGACTGATGTCTGGCAACTCATTTAACCAGACGCGGGCCTTGCGATGTTTACCAAGATTGAACTCTTTCATTGGCCAAGTCCCCAGTAGTTTTTGAACCCGGTTCCGAAGATTTCAGGGTTCGCTTGAATTACTTCGGGATGATAGATGCTGAATGGTGACACACCATACTTCTCAAGAGCAGCTGCGTGCGCAGCTGGTTGGCTCATTCCACGTCCCACCATTGTGGCCTCTGACGCTTCATGCAAATAGAAGTTTGCGTCCGCACCCGTCACCTTCGAACCACTAGCAAACGCCGAACGTAAGCGTCCCATCATCGCGGCGTTGCCAGCGTCAGCCTCAAAGGTAGCAAGATGTCCTTCGACGAGACTCAACCCTTTCTCTGAAAGCTGCACTCCACTCTCTGCGGCTACTGTTCCTATCCGCTCTGCGGCCATGCCGACTTCGGCGACCGCTTCCCCGGGGTTCACAAAGCTGCTGACGACGTTTGCAACAACCGTGTTTACTTTAATCATCGTGCCGAGCGAATCACCGACTGGTGTGCCGCCGGCCATGTTGCGCACAACGGCTTGAGCGAAATCCGAGTGGCCGCCGCCGACTGGATACATGCGAGTCCCAGTGCCGCCACCGCTGCCACCACTCTCACCACCACCGCTGCCACTCCCGGAGGAGCCGCCGCTAATTTCCCCGGGAACGGGCAGAGTCCACGTACCATCGGCCGTTTGTGTCTGGTGCAACTCAGTACCAGGGTTTGGGCCGTTTGTTGTCACAGAACCATCAGCATGGCCAGGGGTAGTGTCTACCCAACCCCCATCTAACCTTTCATACCCAGAATATTGATCGTTCGAGCCATAGTTGTAGACGACCCCGGGGATCGGTTGCGTCGTAGCGTCCAGACCACTGGGATCGGCGCCGTTGATCGGATCATTGCCGCAGTAGGCGTACAAGTTGAGGCCGCCGGCTTGGCCGATGGGGTCTGGCTGGAGAAAGCGGCCGATGGTGGGGCTGTAAAAGCGGGCGCCGCAACGGTACAGGCCGATCTCGGGATACCACTCGTAGCCGCCCGCCCAGACAAAGCGGTTGTTAGCCACCTGGCTGGCGGCGCCGCGGTAGACCGTGCCGGTCTTGTCGTAGACGTAGGGCTGGCCAAAGGCGTCGTAGAGATACTGTTCATCGACGGCACCGCCGAAGTCGGTCAGGTGAGTCACGTAGCCGCGGGCATCGTATTGGTAGAAGGTGCCCTGGTAGTTGGCGTCGAGACGGCAGACGCGTTCGCCGCCCTGGCCGTAGGTGTAGCTGCAAGTGCGGTTGTTGTTGGCGTCGCGCTCTTCGACGAGCTGGCTGCCCGTATAGTAGAGGTTGGTGACGACACCGTTGACAGTGCGCTGACAGAGGCGGCCCAGGGGATCGTAGACGAAGCTGACAGACTGGCCGGCGCCGGTAACGCTGAGAAGCTGGTCGAGGGCGTTGTAGGTACAGTTATACGTAGCCCCATTATACTGATATGTGACCATGTCCTCATTGAGGTTGTAGCCATCGCCCTGCAGGCGGTTGAGGCCGTCAAACGTGGGACGCGTTATGACACCGGATTTGTCATCGTAGGTGCGGTTGCCGGCACCGTCGTAAGCGTAGCCATTGGCGCGGACCGGTGTCCCCGGCGCAGAAGGCGCGCTGTCGGCGGCGAACCGAGCGAGTCGCGCGGCGGCCCGGACGAATGGATCCGGAAACGACGGCAGGGCAGCCTTGGGCAGCAGGTGCGCGAATGCCAGCAGCAGCAGAAGCAAAATGCTCAGCGTCAGTGCGTCGAACCGAGCCTGCGTGCTGATTGGTTCGGCGCAACTCATGGGCGAATCGATCCAAGCAGCTTTTCCAAGGCGGGAGAAGCAGATTCCGCGCGGACGCGGTGCGCAACGCTGGCGACCGGGCTTCGCCTGTCAAGAGATGTTGACTGACCCCTATCGGCTTATTTGCTTTCAGACCCACTGCTTCATTCGCAATGGTCTAGGCACCCGGATTGAAGGTTTCGTAATGATAAAGTTTGGTTGCGACACGCTTTGTAGCGACTTCATTTAAGATTTAGGATTCGATTCCAGCTGCTCTATCTGCCAAGTCGGCCAATTTTCGTGAGAGCAAGCCTTTCTGGTCGGGCAACGACCACATGTGCGGCGATCCATCCTTCTTGAGTGCCTCCTCGATATGACACGATAGCCACGCCACGTCATGCCGGGACAACCACTGGCCGAACTTCACTGAAATCACGCCTCCGATAGCCATCGCAACACCTATGGCTAGGCCTTTCCAGCCTTCAGCGGGTTTGAGCAGTGCCTCCGGAAGAGATAGTGCAGTCGCAACCGTGGCGAGCCATACTTCACACTTAACCAAGACCTGGATCCACGTTAAGATCGCGAAACGGCCACAGAGGACAACGCCTCGCTGACTCTCATGAAATGAGCCGTTGAAGAATGGTTTGTAAGCGTTACCCGTCAATGGCCGAACCCGCTGTAGCCGAACCCGGCCTATTGATACTATGCCGACAGCAGCCTGTTGGAAAAGGCTATCCAAGACCGAATAGACGCAGGCATTTCGCAGGCGCTCGACCGATTCAGTCAGGGGGTAATCGCTGGCAAACTCGACGTACACTGAGTCGCTCACAAAGGAAAGCGGCGACCTGTGCATAGTTTTTCGGTCATGATTAATGTAAATAGGTGTTTGCGGTTTTATCGCTTGATCGAAGGGGCTGCTATTGAGGATGCTACTTGGCAGTTGCTGGGCCTAGCGTTGTGCATCTCATGAGTTGAAAGTCCAGCTCAAAGCCCTTGGGAAAGAAGTCAGCGCCCAACATTCCGAAGACTGGTGGCAGAAAAAGAAGGTTCTCATTAAAAACAGGTGTTTCCTTCATCAAGACCGTCTTCTGGTCCAGGGTGAGCTGGATGCTGGGAATGATATTTTCCACGTCCGCCTTTCTGCTGCCGATAGCCTCACGAGAATCCTGTGCCTGAGTCGCACCTGCGAGTGCACCTGGAAACCGCTGGACAAAGCGAGGAAACAAAGTGGTGCCACTCATGCCGGTGTCCAAAACGAATGGCATGGATTGTCCCTGATACTGTAATTTGACCAACGGCATCAAGCCGGCGAAAGCCAGGTTCGGCAAGAGTGGTGAACTGTCTGCCTGGGATTCCGAAGCCAGACCCACCTCGAGGCTGTTGTTGTCCGTGGTAAAGCGGAGGCGGCGCAGGGGGATGATGAGGGGTAAACCTGCCACGGCGGCCACGTTCCCGGAGGAAAAGGCGAGATCCTGGTCCGGCAGGACCACAAAGACAACCTGATGAAACGTAATGGCTCCAATCTTAACCAGATCCGCCATGCCGAGCCGCCCCTGGATGGTCTGACCCGTGGAACTAATACCGTCCGCCACATCGTTTGACAAGCGTACGTTGTGCCGCCGGGCGAACGATTCTGTGGCGAAGTTGAGGTTGGCGCCAGTATCAAACATTGCTTCTTCTGTGAAGCCATTAACCTGCATGTCAATGTAAATTCCAGCGCCCACGTCCACGGAATTGGTTGCATTGATTCGGGACGGCGCTGTATATGGATCGCACGTTTGTGGCGGTGAACTCGCCAGGGCGCGAGCCGCGGACAGATTCTGCTGGGCATCCGTGCGCTCGGCCGGCGTAAACTGGACCGAAGGTTCAGCCAGCGCTTTGCTGAGCGCCTCGGCGGCGGGCGCGTACAGTTGGCGGCGCAGGCGGCAATTGCCGAGGGTTAACCAGGCTTCCTGGCGCCAGTCCGGGTTGCCTTGCGAGGAGGCGAGAAAGTGAAGCAGGGCTTCCTCTGCGGCCTGGTCATGCAAGAAGGCCGCCTCGATCTGGCCAGTGAAAAAGAGGCGTTCCGGCTCCGGCAAGGTCAAGCCTGCCAATTGGGTTTGCAGGGTAAAGTAATCCCGGTTGCGATAGGTTGCGTAGCAGGCACGAATCGTTCCCGCGAGATCTGGCGGGGCGGCAGCAGCCGGCTCGGCCCCACAGGAACTCGCAAGCTGTACGGCGAGCCAAACAAGGGAAACCGGCCAGAACATATTCACTGCTCGTCTGTTTTTTGATCGCCTGAGAGTTCCGATGAGGCGCCGCTACCTGTCAGTCCGGCAAGACTCCCAGTGATACTGCCGAAAGCCTGGACATTTGATAGTGCTTGGCCGAAAAATAAAGAGTCTGGATCCGTAACGTACCCGGCCAACGGGTCTGCGTTGGCCTGGGAGTCGGAACTGTTTCGTTGTACATAGTTTTGTTGCAAATTCATGGAAGACATTGCTGAGTACCCTACTTCTTGTGCTGTCTGTTCGCTCGTAGCTTCAGGGTCAGCCGGCAATGTTATAGGCGTGACTGTTGTTATTGACTGCGACTCAGCGATGTTCCCATCTAGCGGAGAAGGTGCTGCCGATACGCCCCAACTTACGGTTCCGTCAAGACTAAGCCGAGCTAACAATGAGGTAGCGTCATCACCGAATTGCACGCTTGCGTTGCTGACTCCGCCGCCCGCGCCCAAGCCTCCATTGAGTCCAAGGCTTGCGTTGGCTCCATAGCTCGTACCATTTAGATCGTAAATGCTGTTACTGAATGGTAAAATGGAGAGCCCTAGGCCCAAGTTGGCATTCGGAACGATAGTCTCCAGACTGATTGTAGTTGTTGTCACCAATCCTAAAGATATGTCCAAAGACGATCCGATTGAGACGACAAAACCGTAGGAAACTGTCTTCCCGACTCCGACCGCGCCGTGCGCGAAACCATTCACGGAACCCGTAATCTCGCCCGTTGGATCAAACCCGTTAATGGGGTCGTTGCCGCAGTAGCGGAAGAGGTTGACGTCGCCGCCGCCGAGGCCGCTCGGGTCGGGGGTGAGGAAGCGGCCGAGTTGGGGGTGGTAGAAGCGGTGACCGCAGAGGTAAGCGCCCATCTCCGGCTGCCACTCGTAGCTGTTGGCCCAGAAATAATGATTGTCACAGGCCGTGACGTTGCCGGGGCGCTGCGTACCGGTGGCGTCTAGAATATAAACCGCGCCGTAGGCGTCGTAGAGGTATTGCTCCAGCACGTTGGCCAGGCTGTCGGTCACGTGCGTGATGAAGCCGCGGGCATCGTGGTGATACCAGATCGGGCTGCCATTGGCCGCCACCCGCTCGACCAGTTCGCCACCGGCACCGTACAAATAGTTGTAGACGTTCTGATTGCTGCCGTTGTCTTCCTCGATCACTTTCCAGCCGTCGTAATGGTAGATGCGTTGCAAAACGCCGTTCAGGTAGCGGCGCGTCCGCCGGCCCAAGGCGTCGTAGATAAAGGATACGCTGGTGGCGCCCGAGACGGCACTGAGCAGTTGACCCTTGGCGTCGTAGGTGTAGGTCCAACCGGCGTAGCTGGCGGTGTCCGCGCGGGTGTCGTTGGTGATGGGGATCGCGCCCGTGACCGAGTCGGTGATGCTGGGATAGGTGTCGTTGTGGTTGGCGGGATCGCTGCCACCGGCGCCGTAGGTATCGACCACGTTGGTGTTGTTGACCTGCGAGCGATTGCCGACGGGATCGTAAGCGAAGCTGCTGGCGCGTTGCACCTGGGTGATGGAGGTGCCAGGCGCGCTGTCACCGTTGGCATTGGGCGTGCCGTTGACGCCAGCGGCTTCCTCGTTGACGAATGTCAACTGGCTATCGGCATCGTAGTAGTAGGCGTCTCCCTTGCCATCTTCCGTCGAGCTGCCCGAGGTGTTATCGGCGATCTTGTAAAACCACGTCATGCGGCTGTTGGCGTCATAGCCGTAGACGCGCTGGCTGATGTCTTTATAGGAAGGGCTGTAGCGTTTATTGACCACCGAGATGATGCGGTCGCCGGCATCGTAGGCGTACCCGGTGCATGTGCCATTGGGCAGGTAGCGGCTAGCGACGGTGCCGTCCAAGTTGAAGTAGTAGGTGGCCGCCTGGTAGGCGGTGGAACCGAAGGCGGGCAGCTCGAACGTTTCACCGGTGAGTTGTTCCCGATTGGTATACGTCGTCGCGAGGATGTTCCCGGAAGGGTAAGTCAACGTGGCCGGGAGATTGTCCGGATGGTACGTGTAGGTGACGTAGTTGGTGGGCCAGGTACCGTCCGGCTGCTGGCCCTCCGAAAGCAGCCGGCCAGCGTCATCGTAAGCATACGTTACGGCCGTGTAGCCGTTGTAGAGAGCCGTGGGCCGGCCCACCGCGTCGTACTGATACAATTCGCTGGGGGTAACGCCGCCATCGCTCCAGGTATTAGACGTAAGGCGGTTGCGGTCGTCGTAGCCTGACGCGCAAGTGACGCCGGCGCGATTCGTCGACGAGATCGCGTTGCCGACAGCATCGTAGCTGACGGTTTGAGTCGTGCCATCCTGGTAATAGGTTTCCGAAGGCAACCCCCGTGGATCATTATAGTAGAAGCAAATGGCTCGTGAGGGATTGCGCCGGTTCCAAAGCTGCGTGGGGCGCCCGGCATAATCGAAATAATGTGTTTCGTAGCCGCCGAGCTGGTCCTGAATGGTTTGTGCTTCGCCGTTCAGGTCGTAGTTGGCGTACAGATTTGTCGTACCATCCGGAAATTGGATCGAGCTGAGTTTGCCGGTGTTCTGGCCGGAGCCGGGGGTAAAGTAAGACCACGTGGTGACGTGATTCAAAGGATCCGTGACGGTGGACTTGCGATTGAGGGCGTCGTAACCGTACTTTGTGACGCGGTTGAGCGGATCGGTGGCGCTCAGGAGGTTGCCCACGGCGTCATAGACGTAATTGACAGTGGCAGCGTCCGGCGTGCCGTAGCCGGGTGTGGTGCTTTTGAGACGTCCGTTGCCCGAATAGGAGCGTTGCACCACCTTGCCGCCGTACGTCATCGCACTGTAGGCGCGCATGATATGATCGTTAGCGGTGCCGGCGCCCGCCCGGTCATAATTGAACGTGACCACGGCAGAAGAGTCCCCCGGCAAGGTGATGGAGGTGGGCCGGCGATGCGCGTCGTAGGCGGTGGTGGTGATCTTCCCGAGTTCGTTACTGACGGTGAGCCGATTGCCATACTTGTCGTAGGTGTAATCGATGTGAGTGCCGTCATCGTGTTTGATTTGGGTCAGGGCATGACGGCCATTGTAGGTGAAGAACGTATTGTGATTGTTGAAGTCGATCACCTGAGTGAGGCGGTCGCAGCCATCATAGGAATATTTAGTGAAGTGGTTGGTGCCGTTGAAAGAATCCGTGGATTGTTGGAGCATGCCACGGTTATCAAAGTAATTGGTCAGCACATTGCCAGTGACCAAGGTATGACTGTAGACCTGGCCTAGGCTGGTATAATGGAGCGCTTCCGTGCCGCCGCTGGGATAGCTGATGGCGATAACCTGATGGTATTGATCGCGGCCATAAGTCGTGGTGAGACCTTGCTGATTGGTAAATTTGGCCAGATAATAGGGAAAGACAGGGTATGGCACGCTCTGGGTGCTGCCGTAGTCGAAGCTGGCGGTGAGCGGCTGATTATTGTTATCGTAGCTGGTAACCGTCATTCGCTTGCCAGCGTAAGGCTCGCGCAAGATGTTGGTGGTATGGTGGTTGCGATCGACCAGGACGCTGAGGAAATCATTTGCGTCATACCCATAGGAAGTGGTGTTGTTCTCGAAATCTACTTTACTGGAGATGAGATAGTTATTGGGAGCGGCGTACCCGTAGGCGAAACTCTCGGCCGGACCGTCGCCGCGAGTGTCCGTACGGGTGGACGCGGTGAAGCTGCTGACGGTGGTGCTGGGGCTATTGAACGAACTGAGTTCGCCGGCGATTTGCCCGAAAGTGACACCGGTGCCAGTGGCGTAGTTGTAGGAGATGGTATGCAGAGGGCCACCGAAGTGAGGGTCGTCGCACTTGGACAGGAGGGGCCGCAAACCGGAGTTCGTGTTATCCGCGGTGTACGAATAGGTGGCGAAACAAGGGGCATTGGTGGCTGGGTCCGGATCACTAATGTAGGTGACAGTGGTGAGGCAGCAGTAGTTGTTGATCGAGGTGTAGGAGTAGTTGACACTTTGCCCATTGCTGGCCTGCACCGAACTGATCACGAGGTACCCGGCAGAAACGGCATAACTAAAGGTGAGGGTGCGGCCGGCAGGTTCGGTGACCGTTTGCAGCTTACCGCTGTTAGGCCCCGAGGGATAATAGGCCAGGGTCGTTGTCTGGAGATAGGGATCAATGATGGAGGTGGCGTGATAAGTCACCCCGTCCGATTGCAAGGTGAAGGCAACCTCGCTGCCATCACCCAAGATCAGGGTCAGCGTGGAATTGACCGGACTTTGCCCGGTCGGAGCCGCGAGGCGGTCGCGGACGCCGGGTTTGTTGCTGCGCAAGTACGGGTCGGGCGGAGGGGCTGCGCCACCGTTCGGACTGGCGACGGGCATGGTGGTGAATCGCACGACGGCGCCGTCCGGGTAATGGACGCGCCAGACAGCGGGAGTTACGCCCGTGTTATCGCGGTAGAGCGCCCAACGGTAATTGTGCCGCCAACTACCGCCGGCGCCGAAGGGGCCGCCGCCTCCGCTATCATCCCCGGGCACGTATCGGCTCGTGGAGTAACGGACGAATCGGAGGGGGTATTTGCCGACGCCGCCAGGCACGAACAGATCGGGTACGGTGCGTTGCGTGCTGGCGGTGTACGAACCGTAGCCGCCGGCCGTTTGCACCGTTTCCATGCTCTGGAGGGAGGCTCCGGCGCCTACAGGGCTGTCGCTCGCCTGAGCACGGGCCGACGTGGGACGAGCAAGGAGGGAGAAAAGCAGCGCCAGGAGAAGGACGAAGGGGACTGTGAGGCGCAGACGCCGCGAAGGCCCAGTAGGAACAGGAGCGAAAATTGCCGGCTGCGTAGCGTGACTGTGCATGGGGATGGAGATTGGTTGCAGAATTGGACCGGAATCGGCCTGTTAGGACGTGGCGTTTCCAATAGTGGGCGGCAGCGTCGCGGGTGGAGCAGCGACCTCGAATGGCAGGGCGATCTCGACGGTGTCCAGGCGGGTGATGACATGGTAGAGGCCGGCATGGGCGGGAGCCTGGAACGTGAACGAAGCGGTGCCGTCGGCGGCAACGGTTACGTTCGTTCCGGCCGATTGGCCGTTGATGGTGCCGCCGTCGAGCGGAGCGACCAACACCTGGGCACCGGCCATGGAAGGATCGTAGGTTAGGGTGACGGCGGCGCTTTCGGGCTGCACGGATAGCGCAGTGGGGGAAAAGATGTTCGCGCCGGCCAGGGGTGGCTGGATGGAGGTGGCTGACGGCGCAACGGGTGCGGCAGTGTCCAACATGGTGACCGCCGACGCTGACGTGGCGACCGGGGCTGGCTGGGTGGCCGCGGAGGAGGAGAGTTGTACCGTGGCCTGCGGCGTGCGGGGAGCGACGTAGGCGGCGGAATTCAGGTCAGGGGGCGTCGGGGTGGCAGTTGGCTTGGGGGCGGCCGTCGGTGTCGGGGCCGCGGTCGGTGCGGGAGCGGCGGTATCCGTGGGGGTGCTGGCGGGGGTTGAAGTTGGATCCTGGCCGAGAACGAGGGGCGATAAGCTAAGACTGGCGGCGAACGCAATGGGCGCGAGCAGGAGCCGCGGGCGAAAAGGGAGTTTGAACGGGTGCATGAGGTCGAAGCCGGTGGAATCTTGCAGTGACAGGCGAGCGAGGGAGTCGGGCGGCCGCGAAGCCAAAGCGGCGGATTGGGCCCTAACCCTGGCGTGAGACGAGTTCAGCGTTTTGGCGGGGAATCGTCAACGAGATTTTGGCGATTGAAGGGCGTTCTATTTGGAGACGAGCGATGAATCGGTGGGCGATGGATTGGCCGGGAAGGTGCGGGTCGCGATGTCACAGGGATGTCACATATTTGGGGGTTGCGGGGGTCGCGATTGCTGGCAGGTTCGTCACGTGCGGCAGGCGGAGCGGGAAGCCCAGTATAAATAAAACTAATAAATCTGCTTGCGTCGCGGAAAACGGTCGATTATAAGTTTTTCAAGATTTTAGAAGATTGTTCTGGGGGGAACAGGCGCCCCTCGTATCCATCGGATGCGGGGGGCGCTACTTTTTTTGGGGGTGTGTTGGTCGCCGACGGCGGACGCGGGATGGTCCACGGGCCGGGATTGTGCGGCCGGGGAGAGCGAGTAGATTGGCCGGGCGCGAACTTCGCCGTCGCCGCCGGGACCCGGTGACCGGGCGGCGGTCGTGGCAGCTTAGCCGGAACTTTGCAGCATGCTTCGAGAGCCAGGCGCCAAACGGGGAATCGGCTGGGCGGCGGCGCTGGTGGGCGTCGTGTTGATCCTGGCCAGCTTAGGCGGGTTTATTTTCTATCGGTTGGTGACGCTGCCGGAGCGGGCGGCGGCGGCGGGCGGGGCGGAGATCGAGCGCTTGGTGCAGGCTTTTGGCGCGGTCGTGCACACCCGGCCGCGGGTGGTGGTGAACCAGCGCGTGGTGGTCGAGCAGGCCAGCCCGGTGCTGGAGCTGGCCGTGCTGGAGCGGGAGATCACGGTGGAGCGCGAGACGGAAAACACCTGGCTGCATAGCACCAAACGCGTCCGCATCCGGGGCTCGTACCGGGTCAAGGCGGGCTACGATTTGCGGCAGCCGTTTGAGGTGGACGTCACCGGCCAGGCGCCGCAGGTGGTGCGCGTCCAAATGCCCCCCGCCAAGCTGCTGAGCGTCGAGCTGGAGCGGCTCGATCTGCTGACCATGGATGACGGGCTTTGGAACCACGTGCAACCGGAGGAGTTCGCCGACCAGGTCAACGACCTGACTTTGAACGCCCACTTGCAGGCCAATCAGGAGGGGCTCAAGGCGGAGGCCGAGAAGATGCTGACGGAGCAACTGCGGCAGAAGATTGGTCCTGATTTGCGGCTGGAGATTGGGATGAAGCCGCCTGCCTCCAAGCCGCTCCCTTAGCGGCGGGTAGCGCCCGAGCCAACGGGGCGGCCGATCCACCTGAATGCGGCTTTCCTTCCCGGCGTCTCACGGTAACCTCCCCGACGCCTTTTCAAGCCGTGTCCGACACTCCGCCTCCGCTCCGCAGTTCCCCGCCCGTGCCGCTTGCCGCGGCAAAGGGGAACGGTCCGCCCGCTCGCCGGCAGCGCATGCGCTGGCGGTGGTGGCTGCTACTGCTGCTGGTCGGCGCTGCGTCGCTGGCAGTCTCCCCTGCCCCGTGGCAGACCGGGCTTCGGGCGTTTCTCACCTGGCGAGCCGCGCGGCAGGGCTGGGATCTGCAAATCGGCGCCATGGATGGCGGCCTTTTCGATGCCACGCAACTGTATAACGTCCGCTGCGTCCAACACCACACCCGGCAGGCGACTCCCCCGAATCCGTCGGGTGCCACCGAGTTCGAGATCCAGCGCGTCGAGCTGGTCTTTGCCTGGAAATGGGTGCCCCATGCCGGCAGCGCGTGGCTTAGCCGCCTCGCGGTCGATGGGCTGAGCGGCACCTGCGATCTCACCCCTGTCCCGCCCGACCGGACCGTTTCAGCCTGGCAAATCGCGGCGAGCGGTGATTGGCGGCTGGCGGCGCGAACCGTCGCGCGGCACTGGCTGGAGCGCGGCACCCAGGGGCTGGGGCGGCAACTGGCGCGGCTCGACCACGAGCTGGCGCCCACCGAGATTGCCGTGCGGGGTGGCCAGTTCACCCTGGAGCGCGGGCGCTACCGTTTGCAGACGAATGGGCTGAATTTCACGGCGGTGCAAGACGGCCCGGGGTGGTTCAGCGCCCGGCAGGCGGAAACCACCGGGCCGCAGTTCGACAACGCGCTGCAAGCCGTCTCCGGTTGGACGTTCTGGAAGGGAGCCAGCCTGACGCTCGGGGATGCGGATCTCGGCCGTGGCGTCCATTTGACTCATGCCACGCTCAATGGCGCGCATCTGGACCACCGGCGGCTGGATTGGGATGGCGAATTGACCGCGCTGGGCGGCAGTGCCCGTGGCCAGGGAGCGGTGGATTTTACGCGGCGCAGACTGTCGCTGGAGATCGCGGGATCGCTGGAAAAAATGGCCGTCAGTTCACTGTCCAAGTTGCTCGGGGTGAGCAGCGAGACGGGCGGAGAAGTGCAACAGGCGAATTTTACCTTTCGCGGCGACCCGGAGAACTGGACAGCCGCCGAAATGTGGCTGGCGGCGGAGGCGACGGATTTCCGCTGGGGACAGCGGCGTTGGGAAAGCCTGGAACTGCGCGGGATGGTGCTCAACCGCCGGGTGCAGGTGCACCGGCTCGAACTGCGCCAGAGCCATAATCAACTCAGCTTCACCGGCGAGTGCGCGCTGCCCGCCACCGGACAGGACGCCGCCACGCTCCCGGCGCTGGCGGCGACCGCCTGGTGGCAGGCCGGCTTTTCTTGTAACATCGATGCGCGGGTCGACGATCTGCACGCGCTGGCGCAACTAGCCGGCGGACAGGTTTTCCCCGTGAGCGGGCGCATGTCCGTCAATGGAACGCTTGGCGCGCATCCGGGTAGCGCGGGGATTGACGGCTACCTGAATGTCGAAGGTAGCAATCTTTCCATTCGGGGGGCCCCGCTCGACTATCTGCGGACCACTCTGCTCTTCCAGGGTGACGAACTCCATATCCCGGATGTGCAAGCGACCCGAGGCGGCGATTACCTGACGGGCCAGGGTACAATCCAGATCCTGGGTCCGGCGCGGTACAAGGCCGAGTTGCATGCCTCGATCAAGGATTTGGCCGTGTATGCACCGGCCTACGCGGACCTGCCTTTCAGCCCCGAACCGCTCCACGGGTCGCTCCTGCTCAACTGGAGCGGCGATGGCGCGCCGGGCGCGAGTAGCGGCGCCTTCCAGGGCACCACGGACCAGTTCTTCACGAAGGCCGGGCCGATGGCCTTCAGCCGGCCGATCAATCTCGATGTGGACGGCACCTACTCGCCGGACAGCGTTTCGTTCCGGCGTCTCGTGCTCAAGGACGGCGCCGGCGACACGCGGCGCGAAGCCTTAAAACTCACTGGCGCCCTGCCCTGGACGCGCGACGCGCAGGCGTTTGCCGCCGGGCGTTGGCTGGACCCGGCGCGGGAAATGTCCATCCGGGTCGAATGCAACGCGGCGCCGCTGGACCTTCTGGGCAACCTGGCGCCGGGGGCGGTCGTGGGAGCCGATGGGCAGATTAGCGGCTGGCTCAACGCGGACGGAACCTGGCGGTCGCCGAAGCTGGACGCCGATCTGGAGTTGCAAAACGCCAGTTTGCGTTTCGCCGATGGCTCGCCGGCGCTCGAGGGCGTGGCAGCCAGGGTTCGCATGGAGAAGAGCGTCCTGCGAGTCGAGCAGGCGAAAGGGCATTGGGGCACCAATGACGTGGAAATCGCCGGGAGCATTGATCTATCGGAGACGGCGAAGATCGGACTGGACCTAGCTATGAACGGCAAGGACACAGCGGGCGTGCATGTGGCCGCCTTGGACTCGGGGTTGGGTTACGCGCTGACCTGGCGCGGGGTGGCCGGCGGCGCCGCGATTCTGGGGGGCGAATTGACGTTGACCGGGGCACGATTCGCGCAACTTGTGCCTCTCGGCGGCGGTGAGGAGCTGTCATCTTTGGGCGGGATGGAACTCGCCCGTCGACTGCCGGCTGTGCTGCGGGCCACCACGCTCGATCTGCACGTGACGGCAGCGCCGGAAATGCGCTTCGTCGGGGGTGAGGCGGCCGCGGTGATGCCGGACTTCCAGTTGACGGGAACGGTGTCAAAGCCGGAGCTCGACGGAACGCTCACTTTCCGGGATGCGCCCTTGCGCGGGCGGGGCGATTGGCGGGGAGTCGGCAGCGGCACCTGGTATTACTCGGCCGGCGAGCCGGGGAATCCTACTGTTTCGATGTCGGCAACGGCGGACGGGGCCCAGTTCTTTCTCTACGGTGGGCTTCAGTCCATCGAGATGGTGCCGGTGCCTGCGGCATCCGCCGAGTTTAACCTTGCTCCGAGTGGCGAAACTTCGCTTTGGAGCGAGGCTGACGCGATGGCAGCTTTTGCCCCGAACGCGTTGGTGTCGGGCTCGCGCTGATAAGCGTCCGCGCAGCCCCGCCTGATTAAGCTTAAAAGCGCGTTATTGAGCCGGGGGAGGCTGATGAAGGCGGTTGCGGAAGTAGCCGGGTTGGCGGGCGCCGTGACCAATAGCGATGACGCGCACCCGCTGCAGACGCAAGACGTAAGCCACGTAATAAGGAAAGCCGGGCAGATTCACACGCCGATAGCTGCCTCGGCGCTGCCGCCAAAGCAAAGGATGCAAAAGAATAGCCGCCGTCACGCTCTGCACCTCTTGGCGAAAGCGTACACCCAATCCTGCTTCTGTTACCTCATAACGGGCAGCTGCCTCGGCAAATTCCTGTTCCGCGGCGGGCAAGAACTCCAACGTCATGGCCTGTCAGGGGCGATCTGCCGCAGGCGGGCGAAAACCTCCGCGGCAGGAATAGCCGTAACTTCACCAGCATCGGATTCGGCAATTCGGCGGGCGATCTCCCGCTCCCAAGCAGCCTCGGCCTCCGGGTCCACTTCGGGCTCCACACTGCTGAGGAGGCGATGGGCCAGAGTAATTCGCTGGTCAGGAGGCAGGACAAGAGCATCTTGGACCAGAGCGTCGAAGGTGGCGGCCATCTTCGGATGATAACGCTTCCACGACTCACTGTCGAACTATGCCCGAAGCTGGAGCGAAAGCCGCTAGGCGGAGCGGTCAGGGAAACTTGACGCGAACTCAACCTGACCGAACCGCTCCGCCCGGTGAAAATTGCGCGCGCCAGTGGGCGACCAGGCGCTTAACTCTGCCTCCGTCCCCACCCCGCCGGGCCGATCGATCCGCAGGAAGTTCGCGCGCCACTGCTCGCCGTGGACCGGCATTTGTGAGGCCACGGCGGCAAACGGAATCGACAGCTCCGCCTCCCAGCCGCTCGCCGTCAGCCGCACCTGGCTCCCCAGACCCACCACATCCCACCCGAACTCCTTGCGCCAGCCATTGAGTGTGCGCCGCAGCATCAAATCGGTAACCGTTCCGAGCGGATTGAGCACGATCTCGAAATAGCTCTCGAGATCGCCCACGGGATCAACGAAAACCTCGACGGCTTCCTCCGTCCAGAGCGGGCCGTCGCGCTGCGTCAGCGTTGCCCAAGGCCGCGCATCGTCGGCGGTAATAAGGATGCGCCATTCCCGCGCATCCCAAGCGGTCCGCACGCGCGTTGCCTGCACTGGATGGCCTCCGCTCGTCACGTCGACCAGAGCAACGGGCTCGACCCCGCGCCAGAAATCCGCAGCCGACCCGCCACCCAGCGCACCCAATGCCGTCCAGCGCGATAACATCCGCGGGACGCCGCTCAGCAAGACGCCGCTTCCCACCTCAGGTAGGCGGTTGCAGCATGAAGATCGACACGGCGGCTGCCACGAACGCGGCGATGGCGATCCCGGCAAAAATCATGACGTACAATCCCACGGGATCCTTCTGCCGGTTCTTCTTTTGGAAGGGGGAAGCATTCTCGAAATTAGTCGGCCGATGACTCTCGGTCGCCGGTTGAGCTTGGGGCTCGACAGCGGCGGGCAGCGGTTCATTGGCGTGGGCCGTCTCCGAAAAGTAGGCTGCCTCGATCTTGCCGAAGCGCACGCGGTCGCCGTTGCGCAACTGGGACTCCGTCACCGGCGCGCCGTTGACGCGCGTGCCGTTGGTGGAGTTCAGGTCCTTGAGCAGGTAGTTGCCGTTGCCGCTCAAATTCAGCAACGCGTGATGGCTGCTCACGCTGCCGTCGTCCACCTGGATCATGTTGTCCGGCAAGCGGCCGAGGGTGATTGCTTCGTCGACCAGTTCGTGGGTGATCTCGCCCGCATCGGGCATCGTGATTTGCAACTTCGGCATAGGCGGGGGGTCCTGTACGGCGTTTCAACCATTAGCAAGGCTAGCGGTTCGCATCAATGAGTTTGCCGAACTGGGCGAAGAAATGCAGCGCGTCATGGGGCCCCGGAGCCGCTTCCGGGTGGTACTGGACGCTGAAAACCGGCAGCGAACGGTGGCGCAAGCCTTCCACGGTCTGATCGTTGAGATTGAGGTGCGTCACCTCGACCTCGGCCGGGAGCGAATCCGGATCGATCGCGAACCCATGATTTTGTGACGTGATATCGACCCGGCCCGTGGCGAGATCCTGCACGGGCTGGTTGCCGCCATGGTGGCCGAACTTGAGCTTGAAGGTCTTGCCACCGAACGCGTACCCGAGCACCTGGTGGCCCAGGCAAATGCCGAAGATCGGCTTTTTGCCCAACAACTCGCGGACGCTCCGGTGCGCATAGTCGAGCGCGGCGGGATCCCCGGGGCCATTGGACAGGAACACGCCGTCAGGATCGAGCGCCAGGACTTCGGCGGCTGTGGTGGTGGCGGGGATCACGCGCACGTGGAAGCCGTGCTGGCGCAAGCGGCGCAGGATGTTGCGCTTCAGGCCGTAATCGTAGGCCACGATGCGGTACTTGACCGGTGGCAGCGCCGCGCCCGCGCCATCGTTGCCGGTGGCGTCGGTCGTAGCTCCGCCAGTCCCTTCCCGGGCCAACTGCCAACGGCCGCTTTGCTGTTCTTGCGGATCCCACTCATAAGCGGCTGGCGTGGTAACCGAGCGGACGAAATCCATGCCGACAACCCCCTCCCCCGCGTTCGCCAGGCGGACGGCTGCCTCGACCGAAATGTCTTCAGTCGTCAGGCACGCCTTCAGCAAGCCTCGTTCGCGCAAGTGGCGGGTGAGCGCCCGGGTATCGATCCCTTGCAGGCCGCAAATGCCATTTCGGGCGAGATAATCCGGCAGGGATGACTCCGCCCGCCAACTGCTCGGCGCCTCGCTGAGCTCCTCGATGATGAAGCCGCTGACCTGCGGCCGGGCGCTCTCTTCATCCGCCGCGTTGATGCCGTAATTGCCGATCAACGGATAGGTCATGGCCACGATCTGACCGAAATACGAAGGGTCGGTCAGCACCTCCTGGTAACCGGTCATCGACGTGTTGAAACAAATCTCCCCGACGCGCGTTCCCCGGGCGCCGAATGACTCGCCCGCAAAGACCCGCCCATCCTCGAGCACCAGCATTCCTTTCATCGTGTTCCGAAGATGGGGGAGATGAACCCGCGACGCAAAGGCAATTCCGCGGCGCAGGCACGAACTAACACGCCGTCACGAGCGGGGCGGTCGCATAGCGTTGCACCACTTCGGCGGCGAACTGCGCGAACTCCGCCAAGTCCACGGGCGGGCTCGTGTAATGCTCGACGCGGCCTCTCGATGGTGGCGTGAAACAGAGCGTCACCGTCGTGTCGAACTCTTCCAGCGCACTCATCTGGCGGTCGAACCAGGCCACGGCGTTGGGCCGGTGCCAGTCGGCCCAACTGATCCCCGTCCGCAGTTTGCGCACGCCAATACGCCGCAGCCACTCGACGGCCAAGTCCAACCGGTGATCCTCGAAATGGAACCATTGCACGATGCCGAAAGCCGGATCGAACGCTTTGAGCGACATCTTCGGCGTGCCGTCCGCCCGGACTAGGCCCATGTAAAAATGCCGGTAATAACTGCTGCCTTCGCTCTCCTTGTGCCGGGTGGTGGCTTCCCAGGCCGCCGGCAGATCGAGCAGGCTGTACCAGAACACCCGCTCGACATCGGGATGGTTGAGCAATAATTCCGCCGTCCGTTCCAACCCGAAGAGCTGGATTTCATCCGCGCCGAAACTGGACGCGCCAACTTCGGTCACCCAGATCGGCAGCGCGGTGACGGCGCGGATTTCCGCGAGCTTGGCCGGCCAATCGTTGATGCTCCAGTGGTTCCAATCGAGCGGGAAACCGTGCACCGCCACGGCATCGAGCTGTTCCAGCACTCCTTGACGCTCCAGCAGGGTGACGAAGGTCGGATCGATCGGTGAAATGCCGCCCAACACCAACGGCAGCTCCGGGCAAACAGTTCGCACCGCCTGGGCGGCCAGGATGATCATCTGCGAGAACTCCCGCCAGCCGGGGTCGAGCTTGAAATCCCAGTGCGAAAGATTATTCGGCTCGTTCCAGAACTTGATGGCTTCGATCATGAGGAATGGAGTTTTCTCACTACGGCGCGGTGCCGGTGGCGGCGAGAAGCTCCGCCCGGTTCCAGGTCGCCACGCAGGAAGGATTGGCGGCATCCGGGGCGCACAGGAACACTTCCTCCGGCAGCCGCTCGACTATCCGCAGCCCCGCCGAGCGTAACAATGCCTCCACCCCGGCGAGATTGGGCGTCCACCAGTTGGTCGGGTCGCCGGCGAGGCGATGTTCGATGAAGGCCATCTTGGGCCAGCCGGCCTCGAGCATTGCGTCTCGCTGCAGCAAATCCATGTCTGCCGCCGGCTCCAGGATGTCCTCTCCGGGCATGGTGAGGGTCTGGAACATGAGCAATCGCGCCGTTTTCTGCGCCACGAGATCGAGACCCAGCAACGGATAGCGCAGGTGGTAGAAAACGCCCATGAACCAGACGAGATCGAAGGTCCCGGGCAGCCGGGCCAGGTCGTAGACTTGCATCTGGCGGAACTGCACCTGGTTTTCCAAATCGAACTCTTTCGCCGCCCAACGCGCCTGTTTGAGGTAATGCTCGTCCACGTCGATGCCGAGGACCTCCGCGCCGCGCCGGGCCAGTTCGAACGAGTAGAACCCAGCGTTGCAGCCGATATCCAGCACGCGCCAAGCCCGCAAATCCGCCGGCACCGCGCCCGCCAGGTTCGCCCATTTGCAGGCCGGAAAGTCGCCCCAGATCAGCGGATGGTTCGGCACCGTTTGCGTCCCGTCCGGCAGGTGCAGATTATGAAACCACGGTCCTAGCGCGGCAATCTCCTGGGCGCGCGCGGCGTCGGATGACGTCATCGCCTTCTTTAATCCTCGCCCCGGATGAACGCCTCGACGCGGTCGTAAGCTTCCGCATCCGTGAACTGTACCGGCGGCGTTTTCATAAAATAGCTCGCCGGGCCGATCAGGGCGCCGCCGAGTCCCCGGTCCAACGCCAGTTTCGCGCAACGGACCGCATCGATCACGACGCCCGCCGAATTGGGCGAGTCCCACACCTCCAGCTTCACCTCGCACAGCAGCGGCACATTGCCGAAGGCTGTTCCCTCCATGCGGATGTGACAAAACTTGCGGTCCTCCAGCCAAGGCACGTGGTCGCTCGGACCGACGTGGGCGTTGTAGTTCGACATCGGGACGTCAAGCTGGCTGGTGACCGCGTTCGTTTTCGAGATCTTCTTGGATTCCAGCCGCTCGCGTTCGAGCATGTTCAAGAAATCCGTGTTCCCGCCGAAGTTGAGTTGGTAGGTGCGATCCAGGCGCACGCCGCGTTCGCGAAAAAGATTTGTCAGGACGCGGTGGACGATGGTGGCGCCCACCTGGCTCTTGATGTCGTCCCCGATGATCGGCAGGCCGCGCTCGGCAAAACGCTCACGCCAGCCTTTTTGGGAGGCGATGAACACCGGGACGCAATTGACAAACGCGCAGCCCGCTTCGAGCACCTGTTCCGCGTACCAACGCGTGGCCACTTCGCTGCCAACCGGCAGGTAGGAGACCACCACGTCCGTCCGGCTCTCGCGCAGGATGGCCGCGACATCGTCCGCTTCGCCGGGAGCTTCCGGCACCAGGCCGCGCACGTACTTGCCCAAGCCGTCGGCGGTGTGGCCGCGGTGCACGGTCACGCCTGTGGGCGGTACCTGGGCAAACCGGATGGTGTTGTTCGGGTGGGCGAAGACGGCGTCGGCGAGATCGAGCCCCACCTTGGCGGCGCTCACGTCGAATGCGGCCGAAAATTCGATATCGCCCGGCCGATAACCGCCCAGGTCCGTATGCATGAGACCCGGGATCGTCTCACCCGGTTCCGCCCGGCGGTAAAATTCCACGCCTTGGACCAGCGAGGAGGCGCAATTACCCACACCCAGGAGGCCGACCCGGACCTGGCGGCGAGGAAACGAATCGGCAGCAGGCGTGAAACCATCCATGCTGCGAATACGTACAGAACGCGAGGCTTGGCTGCAAAGCTTTGTTGAAGCAGCGAATTAGCTCCCGAATCTTCCGCCACGATCATATGACCGCCGATCTTCCCACGCCTCCGCCGAACGGCAACCCCGACCGGGCGACGTCCTCCCTCCGCGCCCTGTGGGACTGGCTCAAAGCCGCCGGGGATAATTTCTCCACCATCAACGGCACGACGTGGTCCGCCTCCTTCGCCTATTATGCGTTCTTCGCGCTCTTTCCCTTGCTGCTGTTGCTGGTGACGGTGGGCACGGACGTGGCCGCGCGGTTCGTGGGCGAGGAGAAAGCCGGCGCCGTGGCGTTCACGTACATCGTCGGCAACGTCGAGAAATACATGCCGATGAGTGCCGACAACCGGCAGATGATCCGCACCACCGTGCAAGGTGTTTTGCATGCCCGTGGGCAGATCGGCCTGGTAGCTCTGGCGGGTTTGCTCTGGAGTTCGCTGGGCTTCTTCCAGTCGCTGGTCAGCTCGATCACCCAGGCCTGGGGAGACGCCCCGTTGAACTGGTGGAAGCTGCCGCTCAAGAACCTGACCATGCTCGGGGTGCTGCTGAGCGCCTTTGTGCTGGGCGTGGTCGTACCCGCGATCCTGAAGATCGTGCAAGGGTTCGTGACTTTCGGCACGACCTGGGTGCCGGCGCTGTTTTCCCTGGCCAACATCCTGATCCCAACCGTCGTGCTCTATTACGGGTTCCTGCTTTTCTACAAACTGGCGCCCCGCCGTCGTAATCAGGTCACCTTCAAGATGGTTTGGATCCCGGCCTTGCTTGTGACCGCGCTCTTGCAGGTTTGCCAGCAATTGTTCGTCTTCTACTCGACGCACATCACGAACTTCAACGCGGTCTACGGGACGTTCGGCGGCGTGATCGCTCTGATGCTCTGGACGTATCTGTCGGGCCTGGTGATCGTGTTCGGCGGCAGCCTTTGCGCCACCCTGGCCAAACGCCGTCCGGAGCAAGCCCACGGCGCCGACGACAAAAAGCTGGCCGCACCCGTCTAGAGTCCTTGCGGCGCCCTGCGGATCTTAGTGGCTGCCGTGATTGTTCTTGATCACGATCTCCACCCGACGGTTGAGCTGTTGGGCTTCCACGCTGCCCCCGGGAACCAGCAGGTGCGTCATTCCGAAGCCGCGTGCCTGGATCCGCGTCGCCTCGATCCCGGCGGAAGCCACCAGCCAATCCTTAACAGATTGCGCCCGCGCCAGACTAAGGCGCATGTTGTATTCCGCCGTGCCGAAATTGTCCGTGTGCCCCTCGATGATGAAGTTCGAGTTCGGATTGCGCTGGATGAGTTCGGCCAGCTTTTCAAGGCTGTTGACGGCAATCGGGCGTAGCGTCGCGGAGTCGTAATCGAAGAGCAGGTCGGTCGGCAGCAGGATGGGCGCGGTCTTGGAAGTCAGCGGGCCCTGGCTGGAAAGCAGGCTTTCCAGGTTGCTGAAATTGGGCTCACCCACGTTAGGACCCGCGTTGGGCCGGCTGCCGGTCTGGCCGGTGACATCGAAGGAGGGATGGCTGCCCGTGACGTTCGGTTTGCCGTTGAGCAACTGGTCCGTCAGCGCCCTGATGTCGCTGGGCAGTTCCTGCGGATTGTCGTCGGCCAGGACTTTGTCCAGCGCCTTGGTCTGAGCGACCTTGGGTTTGTCGAGCACCATCGTCTTCTCCGCTTCAGGCGCGGCGATGACAGTCTCCGCCTGCGCCATCATCTGCTGGTAATTCGGCTTCACGTCGCCGGGGATCTGGATCTGGGTGACGTCGGGCACTGGCTTGGAGGGCGGCTTTTCCACGGGGTCCTTCTTGTCGTCGAGGGACTTCGGATCGATCTCGGCCCGGTTGATCTTGAAGGCGCGCGGCACCGGCCGGCTATCGCGCAACGGCGTGAAGCCGGAGAAGCGCGTCACATTGAGGAGGTAGTAACCGCCCGCGTGAATGGCGAGGGTCAGGAGCAACGCCGGCAAAAACCACCGCTCGACGACGCCGAGCCGGAAGGGAGCGGAAGTGCGGGCGTTCTGGGCAGGCATGACTCCGTTATGTTAGCAGATTCACGCCGCAAGGAAAGTGCGCCGTAGCGGCCGAAGTTCGCGCCACCAGTTTGCTTAAGATACGCCAAAGGCGTACTTGTCAGACATGACCTTCGTGGAACTGCAAAGTTTCAGCAAGCGCGTGTATGACCTGTTGGACGATGCCAGCCTGGCGGCTCTGGAAATCGAATTGATCAACGCCCGGAGGCTGGTGTGATCATCCGAAACGGCGGAGGTTTGCGCAAAATCCGGTGGGCTCGCAGCGGACATGGCAAGAGCGGCGGCTTGCGCGTGATCTACTACTGGCGCACGGCACAAGGGCAAATCATCCTTGCCGACATTTTCCCAAAGAACGAAAAGGAAAACCTGAGCGCGGCGGAAATTGCGAACCTTAGAAAGCAGATTGAAAAATGAAGGCGAGAAAGATCAAGGAACTGAAGGCTGAAATCAAATCGGTTCTACGCGGTGAGACCGCGCCTGGCCGGGTCTACACGCTAGAGCCCGACGGCAAGGGCGGATTTGCGCGCAAGCAGATCGATCCCGAGGAGTACCGCCGCCGTCAGCGCGCCCAAGCCGGCGAGTCGAACGAGGCGACGGCCGCGCGCGCGCGCCTCAATCTCACGCAGAAGGAGTTCTCCAAGCTCCTAGGAGTAAGCATCGATACCTTGCAGAATTGGGAGCAAGGACGGCGAAAGCCGAGGGGCGCTGCCAAGGTGCTCCTGCGCGTCGCCACCCAGGACCCCTCCATTGTTCTCACCGCGGCCGCAGGCCCGGCGCTGTTCGACTATTAAGCGGGTACTCGGCAGAGGCCGCAACCCCAATCGGCCATTCAGATCACGCCCTTTTGGCCCAGAGCTTCGTCCATGGCTTGCTCCATCAGGAGGGTCGCGAGTTCTTGGGTCCCGGCATCCAGCGCTGCATTGGCGGCTTTGAGCCGTGCCAGGTCTTCTTCCCCCAAGGCTGCTTCCACCGCCGCCGCCAAGCGCTCGATGGCCGCTCGCTCCTCAGCCGGCAGCCGCTCGCCTACCATTTGCAAACCGAGTTGTACGCCGGGCAGCATCTCGCGGCTCTTGAGCTGCGTCTCGATGAGCAGCCGGGCGTCGAAATCCTCGAAAGCATGCTCGACCGACTCCGAGATCATCTGCTCGACCCGCGCGTCCTCGACGTCGACGGCGCTCCGCATCTCCACCCGTTTTTCCAAGCCGCTCGTCGTATCGCGCGCCAGCACGTGCAGGATGCCGTTGGCATCGATCTCGAACTGCACCCCCACCCGCGCCGAACCGCGCGGCCCCGGCGTGAAATCCAGGTCGAACCGGCCCAGCGTCCAGTTATCCCGGGCGCGTTCGCGCTCGCCCTGCACCACGTGGATTTCCACGGTACGCTGGCCGGCCACGGCGTTGGTGAACATTTCGCCTGCCTTCGTGGGGATGGTCGTGTTGCGCGGGATGATGACGTTGGCCAGGCCGCCAAAAGTCTCGATTCCGAGCGAGAGCGGCGTCACATCCAGCAGCACGACATCGCGCACCGTCCCGGCAAGGATACCGGCCTGGATCGTCGCGCCGAGGGCGACCGCCTCGTCCGCGTTCTGCGAGATATCCGGCTCCCGGCCGAAAATCTCCGCCACGACCGCGCGCACCAGCGGCATCCGGGTGGCGCCGCCGACCAGGATGACGGCGTCCAGATCCGCCGGCGTCAGTTTGGCGTCCGCCAACACCCGCAGACAATGCGCTCGCGTCCGCTCGATGATCGGAACGGCGACCGTTTCCAATTCGGCGCGCGTCACTTGGAAGGAGACGTCGCCAAAGTCGACAGCCGTTTCCACCGCCGCGGAGAGGGCAACCTTCGCCTGCCGGACCGTGGTGCGATCCCAGGCAGGCGCCGTCGCACCGGAGCCGGCCAGTGTCCGCCAGCGGCCCGCCAGGTGAGCGCCGAAAGCTGCGTCGATATCGTCGCCACCCAGGCGCGTGTTGCCGTTGGTGGCCAGAACCTGGAAGACGCCTGCGTCCAGGGTCAAAATGGAAATGTCGAACGTCCCCCCGCCCAAATCGTAGACCGCGATCTTCGCCTGATCGCCCAAGCGGTCCAGCCCGTAGGCGAGCGCCGCCGCCGTCGGCTCGTTGACGATGCGGTCCACCTGAAAGCCCGCCAGTTCCCCCGCCCGCACGGTCGCCTGCCGTTGCGCGTCGTTGAAATAGGCCGGCACGGTGATGACGGCGCGGCCCACGGGCTGCCCGAGCGCGGCTTCGGCGTCGGCTTTGAGCTTGCGCAGGATGCAGGCGGAAATTTCCTCGGGCGCATAGTCTCGCGCGCCGATTTGCACGCGCACGGGGCCCTCGGCGTCGCTCAAGGCGTAAGGCAGCTCAGACACAGCCACTTCGCCGCTACGCCGGCCCATCAGGCGTTTGACGGAATAGATCGTGCGCTCCGGCTGGGTTGCCGCGTGCTCCAGGGCCGCGCTGCCGATCACCGGTTCGGCCCCGTTGTCCGCTGGGAAAAATACCACCGAGGGCGTCAAACGCTGGCCGGCCCCATCCGCCAGCAGAATGGGAAAGCCCGCATCCATCACGCCGATCAGCGAGTTGGTAGTTCCCAGGTCAATCCCAGCGATTAATTCGGACATAACGATATCGAGCGCTCAGTCGTTCAAGTCCCCAAGGCAAACAACCGTTCACCTAGTTGCTCCAACCAGCGCGACAAATACGCGAAACGCTGATAGAAGCCAAGCAGCGCCCGCTGCCCATCCGGGTCGCCGGCCCGCCACGTTGCATCGTAAGCCTGCAATTCAGCCAACGCCTGCGCATACAGCCCGTTGAGGGCCTCCAGTTGCGCTTCGACCCGCTCGCGCCACGCCAGCGCCTCGCGCGCCAGCAATGCCCGCGCGAGCGCGGAACCCGCCGCGGCTTGGCGCGCCTGAAACGCGGCCACGTCCGCCAGCAACCCGTGCACCGGCGCGAACAAATCCGCCAGTTCAGGCGGCACTTCCGCCGGACCCGTCAGCCGCAGCTCCGGGAACTCAAGCCCCAGCAAGTACCCAAGCCGCGACTTCGGGTCGCGCAGCGTCTGTTGCGCCTGATTGAGCCGGGCAAAATCCGCATTCGCCTCCCCTGCCGCGCCATCCTCCCGTTGATCCGGGTGCTGGCTGCGGCTGAGCTCGCGGAACGTCTCCGCCACCCGCTCCGCGTCCAAATAAGGCCGGCGCTTTTCTCCCAGCAACGCAAAATAATCCACCATCGCTACGCGGAAAAACTCTCGCCGCAGGAGCAATGCGCGACGGCGTTCGGGTTGGTCACCTTGAAGCCGCCCTTCTGCAAATCGTCGCTATAATCGAGCAGCGAGCCACTGACAAAAAGCGCGCTCTTCGGGTCCACCACCACCCGCACACTGGCGCTCTCGACCATGATGTCGCGGTTTGCTGGGCCATCGACCAGATCCATCTTGTACTGTAAACCCGAGCAGCCCCCGCCGATGACGGCCACGCGCAGGGCGCCTTGCGGCCGCCCCTGGCGCTCCAGCAGCGAGCGCAATTTACGGCTGGCGGGGTCCGTCACCTTCACGAGGCGCTCATTGCCGATCTTATACTGGACGCCGCCGGGCGCGATGACGGGAGGGGGCGTGCTCATGTGGATTGGGCAGATTGGGCGGCAGGTTGAGTCGCCCCGCTGACGCTGCGGCGCCAGACGTAATCGAACATCACGGCGAATTCCTCGCGTTGCAGGTGGCCCAGTTCCTTTTTGTATTCGGCCTCGCCGAACTTGAACTGTTCGCACAGCGTGATGAACAAAAACGGATCCCAGTTCGGCTGCCGCGCCATGTGCGGGGCTCCGTCGCTGGCGCGGTGCTGCATTTCCTGGAAGGCCGGATGCTCCCCGGCACGCCGCATCCAGTAACGGGCATTCTCGAAATCGCCTTCCCGGCGGTGGACCATCCCGTGCCAGTACGCGGCCGTATCGCCGGTGGCCTTCTGCGCTTCCTTGTGGCTGTAGTCGAGGGCGTTATGAAAGTAATAGAGCCCCGCCCGCAGCAGCGCGACCGCCGAGGGGTCGGCGGGATCGGCGTGGCCGAGAATCATGGCGTCATCCGCCTCCCGGAGCCGGACGACGATCTCGTAGTTGCTCGGTTCGGTCGGCAACGGCTCATCCAGGGTGTGCTGATGGAGCAACATGCGTTGGATAAAATCCGGGTAACGGTTCATGGGCGGCGGGGGCAGCATACTCCCTCTCTGGTTGAGCCGCAAAGCGGCACTCCGGCTGGAAGCGCCCAACAGAGTAAAAGCGGCAAGCATCCTGCTTTGAACAGGATGCATGCAACAACTGAACACCTGGAAGGTCCCGTTTCTCTGCGCGGTGGTCGTGACCGGGCTGCCTCTCTTGTTGCTCATCCTCGCACGCAATAATGCGATTGGTGCGACGCATCCTATCGTCGCCGTCGATCCCGCGACTCATCTGGCGGCCAATGGCGCGGGTAAAATCGCGTCCGCTGAAATCTCCCTGCGCGACGCGCTCGGCCGCCATTGGATCCAGGCCGAGTACATCGGCAACGGCCATAGCGAGATCAAAGCCCTTTTCACGAGCACGCACCACACGCCCTTGCGCCTGGCGATTGCGTCCGGGCTGATCTTCGAGACCGGCGACCTCCGCGACCAGATGGTGGTGGCGCGCGGCGATACCATCGATCTGCAGCCCGGTGCGCAACGTCCGGCCTGGCTGGAATGCGCGGCCACGCGCTCCAGCAACGCGCTGAGCGCCCAGCCTTATCACCTTTGCCCGGATAACCTCCAGTTGCTCAATCGCCTTTTTACCCGGGTCGACCAAAGCCCGGAAACATCCCGGGAAGCCGTGCAAACGGCCGTCCTGCTGCTGACCGAAAACTCACCGTTGAGTCTCTTTGCCAAGTTCACGCTGTTGGGAGAGGCCGCGGCAGTCAAGCCTCCCACGACGGTTTACCAGATCAACACGAACGAAATTCTGGCTTCGTTCGAGCTGCTCAAGGACGCCGGCTACTCCCGCCTGAACATGGGCGCCGCGCACGAGCCGCAGCTCAAGGTGGAGGCCATGATCGATCCCCTGGCGCACGCCGCCGCCTTGCACTATTACGGCATCGCGCCGCACAAGGAATGGTCCTTCTGGCGGGATGAATTGCAAAGCGGCGACCCGGCGACCCGGCATTACGCGCTGTATGGCATCGGGCGCTATTACCCGGACGTCGCCTTGCAGATGCTGCCGGCCTGGGCGCGGGCGAACCAGCTCAGTTCTCTTTTGCGGACCTCCGCGATTCAGGCCATGGCGGAGACGCACCGTCCCGAGGCAATCAGCGTGCTGCAGCAACTGGTCAGCGAGTTCGGCGCCGCGACCGAGATGGGCCAGTCCGGCCGCAAGGCGATCGCCTACCTGGAAAACCAACGCGCCACCCCGGTGGCCGCCGCGAACTTGGTGGAGTTCAAGCTTTCGCAGGCCAATTTGCGGTAGCGATCAAGCCGCGACGACCGAACCCGATATCGTAGCCGTCCAGGTCCTGGACACCGAACTTGCGGCAACCGTAGATGTCAGCAAAATGTCGGAAGCGACCAGACGCAAACTGCTCCGACCGAAAGACTGCTAGCTGGATTAAAAAGAGCGCCCGTACTGAGGCGGCACCAGGCTGGACAATGCGTCGGCTCCGAGAGCCTGGGCGGTGTGCAGCGGCCAATACGGGTCGCGCAAGAGCTCGCGGGCGAGAAATACAATGTCCGCCTGGCCATCGCGAATGATCGCGTCCGCCTGGTGCGCTTCTGTGATCAGGCCGACCGCGGCGGTGGCGATGCCCGCTTCCCGGCGGACTTTCTCCGCCAAAAAAACCTGGTATCCCGGCGCCGTGGGAATCTTCACATGGGGAATGTTCGCTCCACTCGAACAATCGACCAGATCCACGCCTTCCGCCTTGAAAGCGCGCGCCAACTCGACGGAATCCGCCGGCGTCCAGCCGCCCTCGACCCAATCCGTCGCGGATATCCGCCAGGTCAGCGGCAGGTTTTCGGGCCAGACCGCCCGGACCGCTCGCGTGACCTCAAGCGCGAACCGAATGCGGTTGGCAAACGATCCGCCGTACTCATCCGTGCGTTGATTGGAGAGCGGCGACAAGAACTCGTGCGCGAGATAGCCGTGCGCGCCGTGCAGTTCCAGCCAGCGATAACCGGCCGCCAGCGCCCGACCGGTAGCGGCCGCGAACGCCGCCACCACCTCGCCGATTCCCGCGACCGTCAACGCATGCGGCACCCGCTCTTCCTCGGGCAGGAACGCCAGCGGACTCGGTGCTTGCGGCAGCCAGCCGCCTTGCGCATCGTCGAGCTGGCCGCCGCCTTCCCAGGGGCGTGCGGTGCTGGCCTTGCGCCCGGCGTGGGCAAGCTGAATGCCTGCGACCGCGCCTTGCGCGGCGATAAAGCGGTTGATGCGAGCGAGCGGCTCGATTTGCGCGTCGTTCCAGAGGCCAGCGTCTTGCGGGCTGATCCGGCCATCTGCCGTGACGGCGGTGGCCTCGCAGATCACTAGGGCGGCGCCGCCGACGGCTCGGCTGCCGAGATGCACCAGGTGCCAATCGTTGGCCACGCCATCCGCCGAGGAGTATTGGCACATGGGGGAGACGCCAATGCGGTTGCGCAAGGTGACGTCCTTGATGGTGAGCTCACTGAAAAGATGGGGGGTGGTCATAAAGAGCTCCGCGGCATACCGCGCGCCCGCAGGCCGAAGGCTGGCCAGGAGGGAACTATTTCGCTTTCGCCGCCTCCTGCTCGCTGACCGGCACCTTGCGGGTCTCGACCCGCATGGCATGAGGCGCCGGTTCGACGTGAGAGCCAAATTCATTCGCGTAAACCTGCGTAAACTCCGCGCCGAAAAGTAGGATCTGGGCCGAGTAGTAGACCCACAATAACGTGGTGATCAAAGCACTGGCGGCGCCATAAGCGGATCCCGCGCTGCCGCTGCCCAGGTAGAGCCCCAGCGCCCACTTGCCGATGGCGAAGAAAATCGTGGTCAGCACGGCGCCCACCCACACGTCGCGCCAGGCGATCTTCGCATCCGGCAAATACTTGAAAATTCCGGCGAACATCAAGGTCACGACCCCGAAATCCACCACGAGATAGAGCAGCATCGAAACGATATTGCCCCCGGGGAGAACGCCCTTGAGATAGCCGCTAAATCCCTTGATGAACGATTCCGCGCCGAGCGAAACCAGCAGGAGAAAACAGACGCCGCCCACCATGGCAAAGGACAAAAACCGCGCCCGCAAGAATCCCATGATGCCCAAGCCAGGTTTCGGCTGGACGCCCCAGATGGTATTGAGCGCGTCCTGCAACTGGCCGAACACGCCGCTGGCGCCGAAAAGCGCGATCACCACTCCGAGGACGGTCGCCAGCACGCCCTTGGTGGGCTTGCTGGCGCTGAAGGCGATGCTCTTGATCGTCTCCACGCTGCTGTGGTCCATGTAATAGCCGACCTGCTGCAGGATGAGGTCGCGGGCGTGGGCGCTGCCGCCGAAGATCAAGCCAAAGATGGCCAGCAACACGAGCATCAACGGCGCGAGCGAGAACACCGTGTAGTACGCCAGGGCCGCGCCCAGTTGCGGGGCCTTATCGTCGGACCACTGTGTTCCAGTCTTCTTGAGGACTTCGAACGGCCGCTTGAGATAAAAGGTGTCGAGGATGAATTCGCCGATGTTCGCCATAAGTATTTCGCGCGCCGCCAGGGAGCGGCCGCGCTTTGCAAGAACAATCGCCCAAATGGCGCCGGGCGGATGTTAGAGCTATTGGCTACCCGCTCGACGTCCCCTACTCGGCCGCGCTGCTGACCGCGGCCAACTGCTCCCAGAGTTCCCGTTCGCGGCCGGTCAGATTTTCCGGCAAGATCACGCCGATCTGCACGTAGAGATCCGTCCGTTCCCCGTTCTTCGCCGGCAAGCCGCGGCCGCGCAGGCGGAAACGCTGGCCCACTTGCGAGCCCGCCGGGATTTTGAGGTGCATCGGCTTTTCCAGCGTCGGCACGGTCACTTCGCAGCCGAGCACGGCCTGCCACGGGGCCACCGTCAGGTCGTGGTACAGATCGCCGCCCGCCTCGACGCGGAAGTCCGGATGGGCGGCCAGGCGCACGCGCAGATAGAGATCACCGGCTTCCCCCCCACCCGGGCCCGCTTCACCGCGGCTCCGCAGGCGAATGCGCTGGCCCTCGTGCACCCCCGCCGGGATTTTGACATCGTAAGTTTCCACCTTGGAGTTGCCGCCGGGTCCTCCCCGCCGCAACGAAATCGGCCGGCGCGAGCCGTGTAAAGCCTCTTCCAGGGTCACGGACAGGTCCGCCTCGACGTCCGCGCCACGTTCCGGCTCGGCCGTCTGCTGTTGAGTGAAGAAATCAAAGCCGGCGCCCGTGCCCCCGCCTCCGCCGCCGCGCCGCCGTCCGGACCCCGCGCCGAAGAACTGCTCGAAGAAATCGCTGTAACCCGTGCCGCCGAAATCGAACTCCACGCCCCCACCGCTTCCTCCGGCGCGCCGGCCCGCTCCGCCGCCGGCACCCGCGCGTCCGGGCCGGGCACCGGCCTGCTCGTACTGTTGCCAATCCGCGCCCACCCGGTCGTACTTCTCCCGCTTGGACGGATCGCTCAGAATTTCATAGGCTTCGCCGATCTGCTTGAACTTTTCCTCGGCCGTCTTTTTGTCCTTGGCGACATCGGGATGGTACTGGCGCGCCAGCTTACGGAAAGCCTTGCGGATGTCATCGCCCGTGGCGGTCTTGGGGACGCCGAGCGTTTCGTAATAGTCGCGGAACTTGACTGGCATAAGCGAAGGGACTGCGGCGAATATAACTGATTTGGAACTTGTGCGCCGTTGCCATTTACGCCATCCATAGCGCCATGCCTACCCTAAATTGCCAACCCACCCGCCGCCTGCTGCTGCCGTTGCTGGCAGTTTGCGTGTTGCCCGCTGCCGGGTTGTTCGCCGGGACCGACTCCGCGGCGACGAAGGCCGCGGACAAGAACCCGACCCAGAGCATTCTGGATGACATCACCCCGTTGAACACGCTGGATATGGAATCCAGCTATGTCGGGGAAAGCAGTTTTCGCGAGAAGCGGCACAACGGCGCCGGCGCGGCCACGGCCGATAACTACCGCAACATCTCCGAATCGGAAGAATCCTTCGAATACGGCCACCGCATCCAGCTTTTCGGCCGCGTTTACCTCAAACTCGGCGTCGATTACGAACGCTTCGACTTCAGCAAGACCACCGCGCCCCTGCCGACTAGTTTGCAAAACATCGCCGGCGTCGTGGCGCTGGAATACGTGGTCCAGGGCCAGCCGGCCGCCTTTATTCGGAGCAAGCCCGGCGTGTATTACTCGGATTTCGACGGCATCCGCAAAGGCGCGTTCGACGCTCCGACGGCAGTCGGCTCGATCATCCCGGTGACCAAGAAGTTTTACCTGCTGGCCGGAGCGCAATTCTCGATCCTGGCGAAATATCCCGTCCTGCCGTTCGGCGGCGTGGTCTGGCTGATCAGCGACAACCTGCACCTGCTGGCCATTCCGCCGGAGCCTCGCCTGGTCTACACCGTGAACAAGAAACTCGACCTGTTCGCGGGCGGGGAAATTCTGGGTGAATCGTACAAGCGGGACACGGACCCCAACGCCCGCCAGCAGGATCAGCGCTTCAGTGGCGGTGTGATCGACTTTACGGAGTACCGCGGCGGAGCCGGTGTGACTGTCCATCCCATCGAAGCGGTCGATGTCGACTTCAGCGGCGGCTGGGATTTCGGGCGGGACTTCGATTACTACCGGGGCAACAGCAAGGATTTTGAGCAGCACGGCGCCCCGTACGCCAAGGTCTCCATCAGCGCGGAGTTCTAGAAAATCAGTTTGGTATAGCCGCCGCGCCGGCGGCGGCACCGAATCATAGGTAGGGATCGCTCTCCGCCGAGCGACTCCGAAGCTGTCCGGAAACCGTGTACCGTCGTGGCACACCGTTTTCCCGGGACGTTGGCCCGACAGAATGGGACCCCTCGGAGAGCGGTCTCTACCTCACTCACGGATGGCGGGAAAGTGACACGGCCCGGATTGCTTCGTGTCACCATCAGGCTTAGAAGGCAGGGAAGCATGAGCAGCGCGGCTCATGCGAGCCTTTCGTTTCGTCAGCCCGTATTCCCTTAAGCTATGCTTGGCAAACTGCTCCAGCCGGAGGTCGAAACGCTCATCAAGGAACGGGACTTCAACCGGCTGCGCGAGGTGTTTTGCGAGTTCCCGCCGGTTGATCTGGCGGATATCATCTCCGATCTGCCCGAAGGCGAAAAAGTCGTCGTCTTCCGGGTGATGCCGCAAGAATTGGCGGCCGGCACGTTTGCCTATCTGGAGCCCGAGGAGCAGCAAAGCTTGCTGCACAGCATGGGCCAGGAGGAGGCCGTCCAGATCCTCAACGAGATGTCGCCGGACGACCGGACGCGGCTGCTCGAGGAGTTGCCGGCGGAAGCGGTCAAGGGAATCGTGGCCTCGCTGTCGCCGGCGGAGCGGGAGGTCGCGCAAAGCCTGCTGGGTTATCCAGTGGGCAGTGTTGGCCGCCTGATGACGCCGGATTTTGTCGCCATCAGCGCTGAATGGACCGTGGCGAAGGTGCTCGAGTATGTGCGGGCGCGCGGGCGCGACAGCGAAACCTTGAACGTGCTCTACGTTCTGGATGAACAGGGCAAGCTCATCGACGACCTGCGCATCCGGGAATTCCTGATCCGGCCGCTGGACACGCGCATCAGCGACATGATGAACGACGCGTTCGTCACGCTTTCCGCGACGGATTCCCAGGAAAGCGCGGTGGGGCTCTTCCGCAAGTACGACCGTACGGTTCTGCCGGTGGTGGACTCGGGCGGCCGTTTATTGGGCGTGGTCACGGTCGACGACGTACTGGATGTCGCGGAGGAAGCGGCGACGGCGGACGCGCACAAGTTCGGCGGTCTCGAAGCTCCGCTGGATTTGCCCTACATGAGCAGTCCCTTGTGGGAAATGTTCCGCAAGCGCGGCAGTTGCCTGGTCATCCTCTTTCTCGGCGAGATGTTGACGGCGACGGCGATGCAAGGCTTCGAGGACGAGATCGAAAAAGCGGTCGTGCTGTCCCTCTTCCTGCCGTTGGTCATCAGCAGCGGCGGCAACAGCGGTTCGCAATCGAGCACCCTGGTCATCCGCGCCATGGCGCTGGGCGAAGTAAAGATGAGCGATTGGTGGCGGGTCGGCCGGCGGGAAGTGGTCAGCGGCCTGTCGTTGGGATTGCTGCTTGGAGCGGTCGGCTTCCTGCGGATTACGCTCTGGTCCGTCCTGCACCTGGCCAACTACGGACCGCATCCCTACATCCTGGCGCTGGCCGTCGGCACAGCGCTCATCGGCATCGTGGGTTGGGGCAGCCTGATGGGTGCGATGCTGCCTTTCATGCTGCGCGTGTGCCGCCTGGATCCTGCCACGAGTTCGGCGCCTTTCGTGGCCACACTTGTGGATGTGACGGGGTTGATCATCTATTTCCTGGTGGCGGCGGCCATCTTCCTGCCCTTCGTCGGGCATTGAGGCAAGTTGCGGCGTTCGCTCTCGATCGCCGGGTAATCGACGCCTGCGGCCCGATTCGTGGCTTTCGTGCCGGCGGCGGCGAGCCGGTGCAGGAAGGTCAGGCGGGTGGATTCGCCGACCTCCCGCCATTCGGGCAGGGTCGAAAGCTCGAGGCGGTCTGCCGCGCGCACGAGCAAACCCCAGCCGACGGGAATCTCGTGGGGTGCAACGAGGTCCGGCTCGACCACCAGATAATGCAAGTTGGCCGCCTGCCACTTCAGTAAGGTCTCCATCTTCGTCTGGCCGTGGAGCTGCCGCGAAAGCGTGCTCAACTCCTGTAGCACTTTCCGGTAGGGAGCGTGTTCCGCCTGCTCGAACGCGTAGGTTTCGTACTCTGGCCAGAGACTGTCGCCGTGGCGCAGGGACGGGTAATGGACTTTAAGCATGCGCTCGAGGTTGGAGCGCTTTTCGACCAGCACTTTCATGCGCTCGAGCAAGCGCGCGGCACTCCGGCAGTCGCGCACCAGATCGGTGCGGCTGGCCTTGCATTCGAAGACGGCGGTCACGCCGACCGCAGCGATCGTGACCGCGCGGCTGGTGCTTAAACGAGCATCACGCCGCAACTCGCGCCGCGTGCCGGGACGGTACGCGCCGACGTCCAGGCGAAAGCGCAGATTTGGCAGCGAGACTTCGCAGGCGGCGACCGGATAGCCATTCGCCTGTGCCCAAACCAGCGCGAGCCGCTTCAACTCGAGATGGGCGGGTGATTCGCTGGCGGGCACAAGGGGCAAGATAAACAATTTGCGCCGTTCGCGACAAGCCACCGGGCGGGAAGTCTACGTGACCGCAACCTGCCGCTAATTAACGGGTGACGGCTGCACCGGCGTGCTTAAGGTCCAGCCATGAAGAGCCACGTTTGTCGCCGCGCCGCCCTGCTCGCCTTCGCTTGCGTGGCCTTGAGCGCCCGCGCCGAGGAACCGTTTTCCCTGGCGACCACACCGGGCAAGTTGCCCAAGAACATCGTGCCGCGCGCCTACGCGGTCCACGTCTCGCCCGATCCGGCGGCCCGCACCTGCACAGGCACCGAGACAATCGATGTCGAGGTGATGCAGCCGGCCGAGCAAATCGTGCTCAATGCCGCCGACCTGGAAATTACCAGCGCCAGCGTTCAAGCCGCCGAAGCCGACGCCAAAGCCACGCCGTTGCAGCCCGTCCCGAACAGCGCGGAACAAACCGTCACGTTTACCCCGCCGGAGGCCCTGCCGCCCGGCAAGTACCAGCTCGCGCTCGCTTTTCACTACCAACTGCATGATCTCTCGCAGGGCTTCTATCTGGAACATTACGATGCCCCAAGCGGCAAGAAGACGATGCTCGCTTCCCAGATGGAACCGACCGACGCGCGGCGCATGTTCCCGTGTTGGGATGAGCCGGTCTTCCGCGCCAGTTTCCAGCTCGCGGTCACGCTGCCGCTGCCGCAGTGCGAGAAATTCCAGGCGGTCTCCAACATGCCGGTCGTGAAGGTCAACGAAAGCCGGCCGAGCGACCCGGCACCCACCCGGGAGTTCGTCTTCGCGCCCACGCCGCCGATGGCCAGTTATCTGGTCGCGCTCATCGCCGGCGAACTGGAGGAAGTGAAAGGCGAAGCCGACGGCGTGCAAATCCGCGTGCTGACCACCGAAGGCAAGCGCGAGTCCGCCCGTTACGCGCTGGAATCGGCCGAAAAAATCCTGACGTTCTACGACGACTATTTTGGCGTCCACTATCCCCTGCCCAAGCTCGATGAAATCGCCGTGCCCGGCGGTTTCGGCGGTGCCATGGAGAACTGGGGCGCCATCGTTTACAACGAGTCTTACCTGCTCTTCGACCCGCAAAGTAGCGCGGCCACGGTGCGCGAGGACGTGTTCGCCGTCATGGCGCACGAGATGGCGCATCAATGGTTTGGCGACCTGGTCACCATGGCGTGGTGGGACAATCTTTGGCTCAACGAAGGGTTCGCCTCCTGGATGGGGACGAAAACCACCGATCATTTCAACCCGAGCTGGGACGTCTGGCTGCGCGCCAACGACGACAAGGAACGGGCCATGAGCGACGATGCCCGTCGGACCACTCACCCCATTCAGCGCGAGGTCAAGACGGAGCAGGATGCCATGAGCGCCTTCGACAGCATCACCTATCTCAAGGGGCAGTCCTTCATCCGCATGCTCGAGAGCTATCTGGGCCCGGACGTGTTCCGCGATGGCATCCGGCGTTATATGGCCGCGCATCGCTTCAGCAGTACGACGACCGCCGATCTCTGGAACGCCCTGGCGGAGGCCAGTGGCAAGCCGGTGGGTGAATTCGCCCGCCGCTGGACGACGCAGCCTGGTTTCCCCGTCGTGTCACTGGTGACCGGCGCGGATCACCAATCGACGCTGACGCAACAGCGTTTCACGTTGCGCGATCCGGGCGCGGAAGCCCTCCTCTGGCAGGTGCCGGTGGCGATCGAAGATGCAGCCGCACCGGGCAAAACGGCGCTCGTGTTGGCCGACGGCAAACCCGTACCCGTCCCGGCGGAGTGGGCTTCGGCCGCGGCGCTCAAGCTCAACGCGGGCGATGTCGGTTATTATCGCAGCCAATACTCGGCCGCGGATTTTGACCGGTTGCTGGCCTTGAGCACCCGCTTGCCGGAAGCCGATCGCTTAAACCTGCTGGGAGACACTTGGGCGTCCATGCTGGGCGGCCGCCAAACCGCAGCGCAATACCTGGACCTGCTCAACTCCCTGCGCACGGACACGGATCCCGCCTTTCTGGAGCTGGCCATCGCCCGGCTGCAGGATCTGCGTCTGCTGCTGCTCGGCACGCCCGCCTCGGAGCCGTTGCGCGCTTATGCGCGGGCGTTCTTGCAACCCCCGCTGCAAAGACTCGGCTGGGATCCGAAGGCCAATGAACCTGCCACCGACGCGGAACTGCGCGGCGAGTTGATCCAGTCCCTGGCCGACTATGGCGACCTGGAAATCCGGGCGGAAGCAGAGCGGCGCTTCGAGGCTTTCCTGCGGGATCCGGCCAGTTTGCCGGGAAGTTTGCGGACCGCGGTGTTGCACGCGGTGGGTATCCAGGCCGACGCGGCGCTTTTCGAGCGTTTGCACAACCTGGGCCTCGCCGCCACGCGGACGGAAGACAAGTACCGCTACTACAATGCCATGGGTGCCTCGGCCGATCCCGCCTTGCTGGAAAAGGCCCTCGCCATCACGCTAACCGACGAGGCGACCATGCCGGTGCTGTCGCGGTCCATGTTGCCGGCGGCGTTTCGCGGCGACCATCCGGACGTGGCGCTCGCCTACATGAAAGCGCACGCCCGCCAGACGTTGGCGAGGATGGCGGCCTTCAGCGGAACGCGCCTTTTCTCGACTTACGCGAGTGCGTTTTCGACTCAGGAGCGGGCCGATGAACTTGCGGCCTTTGCCGCCGGCATTCCGCAGTTGGCCCTGGCGGTCGACGTGGCGCGGGACATTGAAGGCGTGCGCATCCGCGCCGACATGAAGCAGCGGGAACTGCCGGCTTTCGAAAGCTGGCTGCAAGCCCACAGCCCGCCGCGGGGTTAGAGCAGTTGAGAGATTGGAACTGCCAGCGTAAGCACGGTAGGGATCGCTCTCCGAGCGACTCCGAAGCTGTCTGGAAGTGCAGCCGCGCGATTGCAGCGAGTCGCTGCGGAAGCTGGGATCCGACTGACAGTCACGGAGTCGCTCGGAGAGCGATCCCTACCTTTTTTGAAGCCGCTACGCGGCGCCTCCAACGGGCGCCATCTTTGACGCGAGCTCTTTGCACTGCCCGCTTTTCTTCGACGATGCCGACGAAAGGCACTTTCGACTTCAAGCTCCCGGCCAAGTCATCGAATCCGGAACTCGGTTGCCCAGTCGGTTCTAGCATCACTCCGGGTCCGGCGCCACGCGAAAATCGACCTGGCGCTTGAAGGTGTCTACTTGCGCCACTGCCACGTTGATGTGGTCGCCGATGCCGTAGGTCTTGCGGGTCCGCTTGCCAACGAAGCGCATCCGCACGTTGTCGAACTGATAAAAATCGTCGTCCAGCTCGGACACATGCACCAGACCGCTCAGGACGAAATCCGGCAGCTCCACCAGCAGCCCGTAGTTGCGCACGTCGACCACCACCGCAGGGAAAGTGGTCGGTTCGTCGCCAGCTTCGCTCAGCCGCTCGTGCAGCAGGTTCTGGAAGTATTCGAGCTTCTTGAGTTTGACCGATTCCCGTTCGGCATCGGCGGCCACGCGCTCGGTCATCGAGATATGCGCGGCGACGGCCGTCAACTCCGCCGCGCCTAGGCGCGCGCGCTTTTCCTCGCCGGTCAACAGCGCCAGCGCGCGATGCACCACCAGATCGGCATAGCGGCGGATCGGGCTGGTGAAGTGCGTGTAATTCACCTTCGCCAGCCCGTAATGGCCCTGGGGCGAGGTATCGTACGCCGCCCGCTTGAGGCTCTTGAGCAGGCCGAGTTTCACCGCCTGCTCTTCCGGTTGGCCGCGCACGGCGCGCAACAGCTTCTGCATCTCGGCGCGTTGGGTCAGATCGCCGACCCGATAATCGTAGCTCTTCACGAAATCCCGGAACTCCAGCAAGCGGTCGGCATCCGGATCTTCGTGGATGCGGTAGATGGCCGGCACCTGCCGGTTTTTCAGCTCGCGCGCAACGACCTCGTTGGCCGCAAGCATGAACTCCTCAATCAACTGGTGCGAAATATCGTTTTCGACCTTCTCCAGCCGGTCAGGTTTGCCGTTGGCATCCAGGTAAACTTTGACCTCGGGCATATCGAGGTCGAGCGAGCCGTTCCGAAAGCGATTCTCCCGCAGCAACGAGGCCAGCTTCCAGGCCCGGTGCAACTCGGCCGCCACGGGGGACGCGTTGGCCGGCCCCTGCAGCAAAGCAAACGCCTCGCGATACGTCAGGCGCTGCGCGCTGCGGATGGCCGTGCGCGCGAATCGCACCGCCCGGATCCGGCCGCCCGCCGCGAAATCGATGAAGACCGAGTAGGTGAGCCGATTGACCTGCGGCTTGAGCGAACAAACGCCGTTGCTCAAGCGCTCCGGCAGCATCGGGATGACGCGATCCGCCAAATAGACGCTGTTGCCGCGGCCGTACGCTTCCCGGTCCAGCAAGCTCCCCGGGGTCACGTAGTGGCTGACATCGGCGATGTGCACCCCCAGACGCCAACCGCCGCCGGCCAATTCCTCGACACGGATGGCATCGTCGAAATCGCGCGCGTCGTCCGGATCGATGGTCAGGATGAAATCCCGGCGCAAATCTTCGCGGCGCAAGCATTCCGCCTCGTCCACTTCTTCGGGGATCTGCTCGGCGGCCTGCATGACAGGACGCGGGAACTCCTCCGGCAGGTGGTACTTGCGGATGATGGACAACATGTCCACCCCGGCCTTGGAGGCCGGCCCGAGCACTTCCACGATCTTGCCTTCCGGATTGACGTGCCGGCTTTCCCAGGGCTCCAGCCGCACCACCACCTTGTCGCCGATTTCCGGCTGCTTCGGCAGCACGGTCTGGCCCGGCAGCACGTAGATGTTGTGGATGAAGCGCGGATCATCGCCGACCACGTAGAAAAACTGCTTCGAGCGTTGCAGCGTTCCCACCACTGTGTCATTGGCGCGATTTAGGATGCGAATGACGCGCCCCTCCCGGCGCTGACCCGCGCCCGGGCCGCGATACCGCCGGCCGCGGGCGTCGACAAAGCCCTCTTGCATCACCCGCGCCAGCACGCGGTCTCCTTGCAGCGCGGTCCAAGTGTTTTCCGCCGCGATGAACAGATCCGGCTGCCCGGCGGTCTCGCTGATGACGAAGCCGAAGCCCTTGTCGTTAAACTGAATGACGCCGGGGAAAAGATCGGCGGTATCCGGCAGGACGTAGCGATCCTTCTTGATCCGAGCCACCGCACCTTGCTGCTCCATGGCCCGGAGCGTCTCCTTGATGCGGGCGCGATCGTCCGGGCTCAGGCCCAGCTTCTTGGTCAACTCGACCTTATCCAACGGCTGGTACTTCGGCTGTCCGAGGAGCTTGAGGATGCGGCCGCCGAGATCATCCGCGCTGCCTGACGCCGCCTTCATGAATTCTCCACCATCGTCGCGTGGAAATACTTACACACTTTGCAAAACATCTCCGGCACAGTAGCCGAACTTCGATTTGAGGACAACGGCTGCTCCCGCGGGGGCACTAGAAATTGGCAAAATTCTCCGCGAGAACTTCCGCCATTTGCCGTTAACTTCCGCCTACTGCCATGCACGTTTCTGATCTCCGCGGGATTCTCCAGTACATCCCTCGCTTCCGCGATCGCACCTTCGTCATCGCGATTGATGGCGAGATTGTCGAATCGGAGAATTTCTCCAATTTGCTGCTCGATCTCGCGGTGCTGCGCTCGCTGAACATCAAGGTCGTCATCATCCATGGCGCGCGCCACCAGATCGAGGAACGCGCCGCCGCGCTCGGCACCCCCATCAGCAATGCCGATGGCTCGGGTATCACGGACGAGGAAACGCTCAAGATCAGCCTGGACGCCGCCACCCGGCTCACGCACGAGATCATGGAGGGCCTGACTTCGGTCGACCTGCGCGCCGTCTATGCCAATGCCATTATCGCCTATCCGGCGGGCATTCTCGGGGGCGTGGATCAGCTTTATACCGGCAAAGTCGAGCGGGTCGACACCAAGAGCCTCGAACTGTTCCTCGAGCAGGGCATGATCCCCGTTCTGCCACCGCTCGGCTTCGATGGCGAAGGCAAAACGTACCGGGTCAACTCGGATATCATCGCCGTGGAAGTCGCCGATGCCTTGCGCGCCTCGAAGATCATCTTCCTTTGCGAACACGCGGGACTCCGCCAGGACGGCCAATTGGTCCGCCAGCTCTCGGTCGAGGAGGCCACCGAACTGGTGCAGCAGCACAAGTTGCCGGCGGATCAGCGCTCGCTCGCGCTCAAGCTGGAAGCCGCCGCGCGCGCCTGCCGCCAGGGCATTCCGCGCGTCCACCTGCTCGATGGCCACATCAACGAGGCCCTGCTGGCCGAGCTTTTCAGCAGTGAAGGCATCGGCACCATGGTGCACTCGAACGAGTACCAGCATATCCGGCGCGCCTTCAAAAAGGACGTGCGCCGGATCATGGCGCTCATCCGGCAATCCGTGCAGAACGAGGAACTGATTCACCGCACGCGGCACGACATCGTTGCGCGGATCGAAGATTACTGGGTTTTAGAGATTGATCGCAACCTGGTCGGCTGTATCGCCTTGCATGGCTACCGCGACGAGGGCAAAGCGGAACTGGCGTGTCTTTACGTCAGCAAAACGCAGGAAAACGCCGGCTACGGCCGTAAGCTGATGACGTTTGTCGAAGATCTGGCGCGCAAGGAGGGCTACCAGGAGATGTTCGCGCTCTCCACCCAGGCCTTCGTCTATTTGCAGCAAAAAGGCGGCTTCGTGGAAACGTCTCCCGACGCTCTGCCGGTCTCCCGGCGCGAGAAGTACGAGGAGAGCGGCCGGCACTCGAAGGTCCTGCACAAAGATCTGCGCTTGAGCGTGCCGAGTCTGATCGAAAATTAGTCCGCTTTCACCGGCTACGGCTCCCCATAACGGCGGGAACTTCCCCGTCTGTCGCACATCGCGACAATCAGCCGCAACAAAGCCGGATGCGGCCCAGAGCAGGTTTTCGGCCAGACAAAATTTCGCGTCCCCTAAACGGGTGTAATCGGCTCCCTCTGAAGCCCTAGGGCAGCGCGCAGGTTAAATTCTCGGCACATTTATTTTCACCTTCCTTTTCGAGTAAAATTCCCCGTTTTTTCGGCATTTTTTCTTGCCGCGAGTAAGGAGCACGACCTACTTATGAGCCATCGCTCACACGGACCATGGCCACCCGTTTCATCACCCCAGTCACATCGCTCAAGGCGCTCCCGCGCTCCGCTCCGGCCGCGCCGCGGTGGACGCTCCCGCGCCTGGCTGGGAAGTGTTGCCCACGGTGGCCGACGTAAAGTGTAAGTCACTCGTTTTTAGGAACTTATACCGCGCTTAACGCCGGTTGTTTTCCTGGCCGGATATCCGCGTGACGGCGGGTTCCGGATGGTTTGAAATTTGTAGCTTTATTGTGTTCACCCGACCGCCGATGCAAGTGCCGATTGCCACCGCTCATGACAGCTTCCGGGAGATCTGGGACAATATTTCCGCCGCCATCCAACCGCAGGTCAGTCCTGATACATTTCAGAGATGGTTTGCGGCGGTCGGCCTGGTGCTCGCCGACGAGCAACAGCTCACGCTACGGGTTCCAAATAATATTTACCAATTATGGATAGAAAGTAATTACATGCCGCTCGTCCAGAGCGCCATCATGGGTGTGCTGGGTGCGCCGCGGCAGGTGCGTTTTGTCTTCAACGAGAAGGCGGAAACCGATCTCGCTAATGCGGCCGCCACCATTTTGGATGAGGCCATCCCGGGGCCCAGCAAAACCGCCCTGCGCAGTTACGCGGTCGATATCGCCAACAGCACCCCGGGCACGCCTGACATCCCAACGCATGGGCTGAACCCCCGCTACACTTTCGATTCCTTCGTCGTCGGCGAAAACAGCCGGTACGCCCGCGCCGCCAGCGTGGCCGTCTCGGACACGCCCGCCAAGACGTACAATCCCTTGTTTCTCTACGGCGGGGTCGGCTTGGGCAAGACGCACCTGATGCAGGCGATCGGCCAGGCCACGCTCATCAAGAAAAAGCACTTCAGGGTCCTCTACATCTCGAGCGAGCGCTTTACGAACGAGTTCATCGACGCCATCCAGCACAGCACGCTCGTGCGTTTCCGCAAACGCTACCGGCTGGCGGACGTGCTCCTGATCGATGACATCCAGTTCCTGGCCGGCAAGGAGCGCAGCCAGGAGGAGTTCTTCCACACCTTTAACGCCCTCTTCGACGGTCATAAGCAAATCGTGCTTTCCAGTGATCGCCCGCCGAGCGAGATCGCCAACCTGGAGCACCGGCTGGTTTCGCGCTTCGAGTGGGGGCTCACCGCCGAGTTGCAGCCGCCGGATATTGAGACCCGCATGGCGATCCTGCACAAGAAAGCCGCCGCGACGCAGGTCAAGCTCGACCCGCAGATCCTCGAGTTCCTCGCCAAGCGTATCCGGACCAATGTCCGCCGGCTGGAAGGCGCTCTCATGCGCGTGGCCAGCTTTGCTTCGTTAAGCGGCCGCGCCCTGACGCAGGAGAACGTCGAGCATCTGCTCAAGGATATCCTGCAGGAGGAGGCGCGCCGCGTCATTACGATTGACCAGATTCAACGGCGGGTGGCGGACCATTACGACGTGCGCCTGGCCGACATGACCAGCAAGCGGCGCCCCGCCAACATCGCTTTCCCTCGGCAGGTGGCGATGTATCTGGCGCGGGAGTTGACGAAGAATTCGTTGGATGCGATCGGCGAGGCCTTTGGCGGCAGGGATCACGGGACGGTTTTGCATGCGCATCGCCTGGTCAAGAAGCGGATGCAGGAAGAGGATCCCATCCGGCAGGTGGTGTCGCTGCTGGACGGTGAATTGCAGCGTTGACGCCAATTAAATAATAAGATGCCCGCCGCGTAGCGGCTTCGAAAGAGGTAGGGATCGCTCTCCGAGCGACTCCGAAGCTGTCGGGAAGTCGCGTATGGCAGAGCGACCGCAGCGCGAATGCCAACGTTTCTCCAGACAGTCACGGAGTCGCTCGGAAAGCGATTTGTCGCCCTCTGCCCCTCGACCTGTCGCCAAGCCTCCAGTCTACCTCTTTTATGAAGCCCCTCAACGTCGGCGTCATTGGCATCGGACATATTGGCAAGAGCCATGCGCGCGTTTACGCCGGCTTGGGGGAGACTTGCCGGCTGACGTCCGTCTTCGATCTCGATAGGACGGCCGCCGCGGAGATCGCCACGCAGTTCGGCGCGCAAGCCGCGGCATCTCTCGAAGCCTTCGCCGATGCGATTGACGCCGCCACGATTTCTACTCCCACGCCGAGCCACTTCGAGATCGCGCGGTTTTTGCTGGAACGCGGCAAACACCTGCTGGTGGAGAAGCCGATCACCGAGAACACGGCGGATGCCCGTGCGCTGTCGGAACTGGCTCGGGCGCGCGGCTGCGTCTTGCAGGTCGGCCATATCGAGCGCTTCAATCCTGCCCTCGGGGCACTAGAAGCGCTGCTCACCCGGCCACGCTTTATCGAGGCGCACCGGCTGTCGCCTTACCCGCAGCGCAGCACGGAAATCGGCGTCGTGCTGGACCTCATGATTCATGACCTGGAGATCATCTTGCACCTGGTCCGCTCGCCGTTGGCACAGATCGACGCCGTCGGGGTGCCGGTTTTGAGCCGGGGCGAGGATATCGCCAATGCCCGGCTGCGTTTTGCCGACGGTTGCGTGGCGAACGTCACCGCCAGCCGGATCAGCCCGGAGAAGATGCGCAAAATCCGGGTGTTCCAGGAGGATGCCTATCTCTCGCTCGATTACCAGAACCAGACGGGCGAAGTCTACCGGCGTGGTCCGGCCGGGATCGTACGGGAGACGGTGGAGATTGAGAGGGATGAGCCGCTAAAGCGGGAGTTGCAGTCGTTTCTGGATTGCGCCCGGGGCGGTTTGGAGCCAAAGGTCGGCGGACCGCAGGCCGCCGCGGCGCTGGAAGTAGCCATCGAGATCACGCGCAAAATCGCCCAGGTCTAGCGCCTGGCGCGGCCGTCTATGTCCTTCCTGAGCAGTCTATTGGAAAAAACCAAGGGGCAGGCGGTCTCGCTGGCTGGCGGCAAAATCCTGGGGGCTTACCTCGAAAAATACGGCACCATGTTGAACTTCTCCGTCGATCCCGAAACCAAAACGATCCGCCTCGAAATGCTGCTCAAAGGCGAAAAGGAGCCGATTCAATTAGCGTTGACTGGCTACGAGATCGTGGAACCCGCCGGTGGCAAGCCGGCCATGAAAATCGCCAAGGTCAGTGCGTCCCGCGAATGGCTGGAAGTCTCTTTGCGGCAGTTTGTCGAGGGCCGTCCCTTCGAGCTTCCGGCCAACGCCGCGCCGTTGCTGAAATTGCTGCTGTAGCGTCCTCAGGCGATGACTGAGCGAGAGATCTACGATGGAGTGGTGACGAATGGAGCCGCTGATTTCGCTCAGATCGTAGGAATTTTGCGTACTCGCGGCGCAGAGTTCTGCGTCATCGGCGGCCTGGCGGTTAATAGCTATGTCACCCCTGTTTATACCGCCGACCTCAATTTGGTGGTGGTGACCGCTGATTTGGTACTCGTGCTCGAAGACCTGCGCTCGGCGGACTGGCGGATCGAAGACTATCCTGACAGGATCAACGCCCAGCGTATCGTCGGACCGGCCGAACGGGCGGATAGTGTGCTGATGGTGCAGTTCTCCAAACCGGATGAAATGCAGCCCTACATCAACCGGGCCTCTCTGCGCTCGGTTTTCGGACTCGACGTACCTGTGGCTGCGTTGCCGGACTTGGTGGCGGCCAAGCTCGCAGCCTGGGCGGAACCCCGCCGAAGGCCGAATAAGAGGCGCAAGGACGAACTGGACGTATCGCGGTTGGCGGAGGCTTTCCCCAGCGTGGTAGATCCACTGCTGCCCGACGAGTTGCGCCGGAAAGCTCAAGCGGACCGTGCGCAAATCAAGGAGAACCCCGACGACGGCTGGGGAGGCGAAGACAAGGACCGCTGACCGTTTCGCTACTTCAACGCGCGGGCGACTTCCACCACGTGCTCGGCCGTCATGCCCAGCTCCTTCATCACCGTGCCGCCAGGCGCGCTCATGCCGAAGCGATTGATCCCGATCGTCACGCCATCCAATCCCACGTATTCAGCCCACGTCACCGGCACCGTGGCCTCGATGGCCACCCGGCGGCGGCAGGACTTCGGCAGGACTGTTTCGCGATACTCGGCCGGCTGGCGGTCGAATCGTTCGAAGCACGGGATGCTCACCACCCGTGTCCCGGCTCCGAGCGTTTCGGCGGCCTTCATCGCGTGCTGTAACTCGCTGCCCGCGCTGATCAAAATCAGGTCCAGCGCAGCCGTCTCCTGCTTCGCCACGTAGCCACCCAACAATGCCCCTTCCCGGCGCGTCTTGACCGGGATGCCGGTCAGGAGCGGCACCGCCTGGCGGCTCAACGCGAGCAGGGTCGGTCCGTCCGTGCGTTCGAGCGCCGCCACGAAGGCGCCGGCCGTCTCTTCGGGATCGGCCGGACGGATGACATCCAGGTTGGGGATCACGCGCAAACCCGGGATCGTTTCCACCGGTTGATGCGTCGGCCCGTCTTCGCCGACCCCAATGCTGTCATGCGTGAACACGTAGATGACGGGCAAGTGCGAGAGCGCCGCCAGGCGGATCGCCGCCCGGCAGTAATCCGCGAAAACCAGGAACGTCGCGCCGCTCGGCCGGAAAATGCCGTGCGCGGCGATGCCGTTCATGATCGAACACATCCCGTGTTCGCGGATGCCGAAGGGGATGTTGCGCCCGGTGCGATTGGCGGGCGAGAAATCGTCATCCCGCGCCTTCAGGTCGCCGATGTAGTTTAGCGTCGAGCCGTACAGGTCCGCGCTGCCGCCGATCAGCAGCGGGTTCTGTTTAGCGAGGGGCTGGAGCACGTCCTGTCCGGCCTTGCGCGTGGCAATCTTGCTGTCCGCCGGGAACTCGGGAATGACGGCAAACAACGCGCCGACATCGGCGGTTTTCTGCTTGGTGTCCTTCGGCAGGGTCTGGCTGAAAGCACTGGTGACGGCGAGTTCGTCCGCCAGCTTGGTGTTGGCGGCCTTCCAGGCGTCGAACTTCTTGGTCCAGGCGGCGAATTTCTCGTCGTGCGTCTTCTTCAGATCGCTGAAATACGCCGTGACCTCTGGGAAGACGTAATAGTGCTCCGCCGGCAGGCCGAGCCCCTTGCGCGCCTCGTCCCCGAACTTGGCGCCGCCTTCACCGTGCGCCTTTTGGGTGCCCGCCACTTCCGGAATGCCTTTGCCGATGAGGGTCTTGGCGACGATGGCTTGCGGTTTGCCGCTGCCCGCCTGTTTGGCGCGGTCGTAGACATCGAGGAATGCATCCATGTCGTTGCCGTCGATGGTCACCACGTCGAAGCCCATGGCATCCAGGCGTTCGGCCGTATTTTCGCTCTGGGAGACCTTTGCCATGGCGTCCAGCGTCACGGCGTTGGAATCATAAATGAGGATGAGGTTATCGAGCTTCTGGTGCCCGGCGAATTCGAGCGCCTCCATGGCCACGCCTTCCTGCATGCAACCATCTCCAGCCAGGACGATAACGTGGTGATCGAAAATTTCGTGTTCTTTCGTGTTGAAGCGCGCCTCGGCCATCTTGGCGGAGAGCGCCATGCCGACCGCATTACCAACGCCTTGGCCTAGCGGCCCGGTGGTCGTCTCGACGCCGCTGGGCGCGTGGGTCAATTCCGGGTGTCCGGGGGTTTTGCTGTGGAGTTGGCGGAACCGCTTGATCTCCTCGATCGTCATGTCCGGGTAGCCGCTCAGGAACAGCCAGCTATAGAGAAACATGCTGCCATGCCCGGCCGAGAGGACGAAACGGTCGCGATTGAGCCACTCCGGGTGATCGGGGCAGTAATTGAGCGAGTGGCCGAACAGGACCGCGCCGATCTCCGCGCAGCCCAGCGGCAGCCCGAGATGGCCGCTCTGGCTGGCTTCAACGGCGTCGATGGTCAGGCCGCGGGAAACCGTGGCCGCTTTGGCGAGAAGTTCATGATTGAGCGACATAGGGTAAGGATGGAGGCACTTAGACTAGAGGTTGAAAGCAGAAAAGCAAAAAAAACGCCTTTACGCGCGCGCCGGCTAATCCCAGCTTAGCGGCCCTCTTTGTCACGCGGTCCTGGCGTGGCTGCCATCATTTGCCGCCACGAGCTTTTCCTCCTCATGCCCAACCCCATTCTTAGCATCGGCCTGCCGACCGGCAGCCTGCAGGAGGCGACGCTCGCGCTTTTCGCCAAGGCCGGCTTTCAGGTCTCGGGCGTCAGCCGCTCCTACAAACCCGCCATTGACGATCCCGAGCTCCAGGTGCGGCTGCTGCGCGCCCAGGAGATCAGCCGGTACGTCGAACACGGCTTCCTGGACTGCGGCTTGACCGGGGCCGATTGGATCGAAGAAAACGGCTCGAAGGTCGAGGTGCTCTGCGCCCTGCCTTTTAGCAAAGTCAGCGCCGCGCCGACGCGCTGGGTGCTGGCGGTGCCGGAAAGCTCGCCCATTCAGACGGTGGCCGATTTGCAGGGCAAGCGCATCGCGACGGAGGCTGTCGGCCTGACCCGGCGCTTTCTGGAGCGCGCCGGAGTGCGGGCGGAGGTGGAATTCAGTTGGGGCGCCACAGAAGTCAAAGTACCCGATCTGGTCGATGCCATTGTCGACATCACGGAGACCGGTTCCTCGCTGCGGGCCAATAACCTGCGCATCGTGGCGACTCTGCTGGAATCCTATCCGCAGTTGATCGCCAACTCCGCGGCCTGGCAGGACGCCTGGAAGAAGGCGAAACTCTCCGGGCTCATGATCTTGCTGCAAGGCGCGCTGGCCGCCCGGGACAAGGTGGGGCTGAAAATGAACATCCAGCAAAAAGAGTTGCAAAAGCTCTTGTCCACCCTACCCTCACTCCGCGAACCAACGGTATCCCCTCTCGCGCAGGCAGATTGGGTGGCGGTCGAGACAGTCATCGATGAGAAAGTGGTGCGCGAAATCATTCCAACACTGAAAATGCTCGGCGCCGAAGGCATCATCGAATACCCGCTCAACAAAGTCATTTATTGAGCACGGGTTAGCGCGGATTACGTACTATGGGTTCCCTGAAGAAACGACGGAAGGCGAAAATCTCCAAGCACAAGCGCCGCAAGCGCATGAAGGAGAATCGCCACAAGAAGCGTTTGCGCTACAAGAGCTAGGCGGTACGTTGCGGGCCATGCGCCTGACGATTGCCCGGACGGCGTTTGCCCCTGGCAGCAGGATGTGGCCAGCGCAGTCGGCCCGCGTGGGCGGGTTTGCTGCCCTGGCGGTCCTTTTCTGGCTGCTGTCCACTCAGCCGCTGTCGGCCCGTCCGCTCCTTTTGGCGGCCGGGGCGGTCACCACGACCGCGCCCGCCCATGCCCGTCATCCGGCTGGGACGGAAGCGGACCAGGCCTTTGAGGATGACGCCTTCCAGGGCTCGACCAAGGACCTGCGGCTCAGCCTCGACAACGAACGGAAAGCCGATGCGGGCGCGCGCTTCATGCACGGGCTCATGCTGGAAGATTCGTCGGATGCCGACCAGGCTCTGGACGAGTATCTCAAGGCGCTCGCGCTCGATCCGGCGAACGTCGACTTGTCAATCAAACTGGCCTTGGAGTACCTGCGCCGCGGGGATACGCCCGCCGCCATCAATCTGCTCAAGGACACGATCAAGGCGGCGCCGAAACAGGCCGAGCCTTCCCTGGCTCTCGCCTATGTGTATTTGGCGACCCTGAACAAGCCGGATTTGGCGCTGAAGTATGCGCAGCAGGCCTTGGAGATCAATCCGGCGAATATCTACTGCTACCAGTACCTCAAGGAGATCTATAAGGCATCGAATCAGACGGCGAAAATCGGCCCGCTGCTGGAGCGCGCGGCCAAGACCGACAGCAAGGACCCCGCTTTTTGGCTCCAGTTGGGCGAGTTGGAAGTGGAGACCTTGCCCAAGGATGCGACCAGCAATCCCTCCGAAGCCGCGGCTTTGACTTCAGCTCCAGCCGCGCCGAAGACCAGCGACGAGCTCAAGAAAACCAACCTCGTCTTCCAAAAGGCGCTGGCTTACGGCAGCGGCGATCCGGAGGTCCTGGAAAAGGTGGCCGACTTCTATGTGACCACCCGGCAATTGCCCGACGCGATCCCGCTCTACAAGCACGTCATCGAGATCGATCAGAGCCGCAACGACGCCCGCGAAAACCTGGCGCGGTGCTACATCGGCACCGACCAAAGGGACCTGGCCATCGCCACGCTGGAGGACCTCATCAAGGCCGATCCCGTCCAACATCACGCCTATGAATTCCTGGCCAAACTTTACGAAGACGCCGGTAAATTCGATCAGGCCATCGCGGACTACGAGCAAAGCCTGCTGATTACTCCGAACCACCCGGAAGCCTATGAGGGACTGGCGCGGGTGTTATTAGGTCATTTCAACCAGCCGGATAAGGCGATCACCGTGCTGACTGAAGCGCGCAAGCGTTTCCCGGATCAACCGTGGTTTTCGTTTTTGATGGCCGTTTCGCTGGAACAAGCCAAGCAGCATCAAGCGGCGCTAACCATGTTCGAGCAGACGATCGGGGAAGCGCAGAACGTGCAGCCCGGCATGCTGAATGCCAGCTTCTATTTCCAGTACGGGGAGACCGCGGAACAAGCGGGGCTCTACGATCAGGCGGCGCAACTGCTCAAGAAGTCCTTGGACACGGAAACCGACCCCGAGCGTATCGCCAATACCGCCAACTACCTGGGCTACATGTGGGTCGATCACAGTATCAACGTGGAAGAAGGCGGCGCCCTGATCAAGCGGGCGCTGGAGATTGAACCGGATAACGGCGCCTATTTGGATAGCATGGGCTGGTATTACTATCGGACCAATCAATTTGACAAAGCCGTGCCGGAGTTGAAACGCGCGGTGGAGATGATCAAGCCGGAAGATCCGGTTGTTTATGAGCACTTAGGGGACAGCTATTTGAAGGTTAATGACGCTGCTAATGCGGTGGTATGTTGGCAGAAGGCGGTGGAGCTGGATCCGGCCAATCCTAATGTACCGGAGCTGAATAAGAAGATTGCGGCGACCAAAGCTCCGGCTGTCCCGGCGCCGTCGCCGGTTGTTCCACGGTAGGGATCGCTCTCCTCCGAGCGACTCCGTGACTGTCTGGAATTCCTGCTACCGCACAACGGCCGCGCGGTACTCGCGTTTCCAGACAGTTTGGGATGCGCTCGGAAAGCGCTCCCTACCTTGGAGCCGCTGCGCGGCCGGCAATCGCCTGTAAGATAAATCGCGCATTATCCCGTGCCGCATCCGGGCGGCTCAACCGCGCGATGTTAGCCGTCCATTCGCGGCAAACCTTTGCATCGTCCGCAAACGCCTCCTTCACCGCCGCCGCGATCCCCGCCGGCGACAACGCCACGCAACCCGCCCGATTCTCCACCAGCAGTTGCGCGTTGCCTTCCTCCTGCCCCGGCGCGACCTGGCTGATTATCATCGGGCACTTCGCGGCGATCGTTTCCTGGGTCGTGGCGCCACCCGCCTTGCTGATCAGCACGTGATGGCTCGCCAAGAGCGCCGGCACGTCCCGCGTCCAACCAATCACCTGCACCGGCGTGCGCGTGCGATCGTAAGCGCCGATGGAACGCTCCACCATGGCGCGCAACTCCGGGTCGCGCCCGACGGTCACGGTCAGCGCAATCTCCGGGATCGCCAGCAACTGGCGCAGCACTTCTTCGGCGGCCAGGCGGCCCGCGTTGATCATGTACAGCACGCGCCGGCCTTCCGGGCCGCTCGGGTCCGGGCGGGGCGGCAGTTGGTCGAGCGCCGCGAAGCGCGGGTCGACCGGGAAACCCAGTACCCGCACTTTGTCAGCCGGGACACCCCCTTTGCGCAAAGCAACGGCCGTCTCCTCATTCGGCACACTGAAAAAATCGCTGGCGCAGCGGTACCAGACCGAGTTGATCGAAATCGAATCTGTCACCACCGTCACTTTCAGGAAATCCGTCGGACCGCCGCGCTTGGCGATCGCATCCAGCAGGTAGCCGTAGAGCGGGTAAGTCGCGACCACCGCCGTGGGTTGTTCTTTGAGGAGCAACTCCGCCAGAGCATCCCGCACGCTGCCGAATACGCCCAGGTTGCTCTCCATCATCTTGGTGGAATCGAAGAGCCGGTAGACCGCCGACCACACCCGCGGCGCGCGATTCATCAGGGTCAGGTACCCGCGGCGAAAGAGTTCGTTGGTGCGCGGATGGCGCCGGGCGAGGATGTCCAGGAATTCCGGTTCGACCTGGCCGGGGGCGATATCAGCCAATGCCGTGCAGAGATTGTGGGCCGCGGTATTATGGCCTTCGCCAAAGCCGGCGGAACAGACGAGAATCTTGGAGGACATCGCAGCGGGAGGGGAGAACCGATTTTTTTGCACTCGATACCGGGCGCTCGACTATATTGGATGACGGCTATCGCGCGATGAAAACATTCATCTGGTTCTGGCGGCTGATTTGCCGCTGGCTGGTCGAGGCGTATTTCGACAACACCACGGGTCTCGCCGCCATGATGGCTTATGACCTTCTCTTCATCCTGGCCGCGCCCGGCCTTTTGCTGCTTTCCGCGCTGCTTTCGGTCTTCGGCACGGACCCGACGCTCCTGCACAACATCATTGAACTACTCAAGGGTTTCCTGCCGAATATTTCGCACCAGATCATCGAGCAACAGGTCGTCGCCCTGGTCATTACGGGGTCGAACAGCCGGGTGGCGCTGCTGGGCATCCCGCTGGCGCTTTATCTCGGCATCAACTTGATCAACACCATTTCCCGTACGCTCAACCATTGCCTTGGGATCAAGGAACCCAAGCGTTCCTGGTGGAATCGCTGGATCATTGCTGTGCTGCTGCTGTTCTGGTTTGGCATCACCATTCTCTTCAGCTTCAACGCGATTGTTTTCGGCGAGCGAGCCGCGGTGGTGGTGCAGGAGACGTTCCACCTGCACATCAACCTGCAAGCCATCGTCACGCTGCTGAAGTATCCCATCATCGCGGTGGCGCTCACCATTCTGGCGCTCGCGCTGTATTTGCTGACGCCCGAAATTTACCAGTCGATTGGCCAGGCTTTGCCCGGAGCGATCTTTTTCTCGGTCGGTTGGCTGGTGGCGACGGCCTTCTTTAGCCTGTACGTCGAGCATTCGCGCTACGCGGAAACCTATCGGGCGCTGGCCGATCTGATCGTGTTGCTGACCTGGACGTGGGTCACCTGCCTGCTTTTGCTGCTCGGGGGACGGCTCAATGCGGTGATCGTCCGCAAGTGGCCGACCCGGCCCGGCGCGCACCATGGACACCCGCTCGCCGGCAGCGCCGGGCAGCCGCCGGCGAACGGGGTGGCGGAAATAGCTGGCGCGCCGGCGGCGGCCACGAGTTAAATCTCTCCCGATGTCGCTCCCGCGTTCCGGCCGCATTTTCCCGTCTCGCTTGCGTCAGGGGTTCCGCGCCGCCCTGTGGCTTTGGCTGCTGCTGGCGCCCATCTGGACACCGCTGCCAGAACCGCTGCGCGCCCAGACGCAGACGGACTCCACCGAGACCGAGCAACAAAAACGGCGCGAGGCCTTCCTGAAGGCGCGGGAGGAAATGCGCACGTTGCCCGCGCCGCCGCGTCCGCGGGAATCCACCGCGAAACCGACGCCGGCCCCGCAACCCACCGCCGCGCCGACCCCGTCCCCCACCCCCACTCCCCCGAGCACCACCCCGACACCGGCTTCGGCATCAGGGCGCCACCCGGCCGCGACCGCCACGCCGGCTCCGTCCGCCACCCCGAATGCCCCGTCCGAACCGCAAGCTCCGGTTGTGATCGAGAAACCCGGGGGCGAAGAAACGGGAGACGAGAACACCGATTACCCCCCACCGCCCCCGCGCCACCGGGGTTTCCCGGGCATCTTCGGCGGCGGGCCGTCTTATCGCTATTTGACGCCCTCGGTGCTGGCCGCCATCGACCACGCCCGGGTGCGCGGCGGACGCTGGAAATACATCGTGGTTCACAACAGCGGCACCCGCCAGGGCAACGCCGCCATCTTCGATTACTATCATCGGCACACGCGCCACATGCCGAACGGACTAGCCTACCATTTCGTCATCGGCAACGGCACCAGCACCGGCGATGGCCAGATCGAGATCGGCGACCGCTGGGTGCGCCAGATCAACGGCGGCCACGTGCACAGCGATTATCTCAACAACATCGCGCTCGGCATTTGTCTGGTCGGGGATTTCAACCGGGACTTGCCGACCCGGGCTCAATACGCGGCCTTGGACGAATTGATCACCTACTTGCGCAAACGCGTGGGCCGGATCGACCGCCGCTTGTCGATCGTCAAGGCGCACAAGGAGATCAACCCGGTGCCGACGGATTGCCCCGGGGCGCGGTTCTCTTACACCTGGCTGCATCGCAAGTTCGATTGAGCCATGGTCATCGGCATCACCGGGGCGACGGGCTTTATCGGGCGGCATCTGGTGGCGTGCCTGGCGGCAGACGGCTATGCATGCGTGGCGTTTTCCCGTCGGCCGGAGCGGCCCGTCGGCGGCTGCCGCGAGACCCGGGCTTTCGCGGCCGGCCAGCCCCTGGACTTGACCGGCCTGGACGCCATGGTGCACCTGGCCGGCGAGAGTGTAATGGGCTGGTGGACGGCGGCGAAACGGGAACGCATTTTGTCCAGCCGGGTGGCGTCGACGTCGCGCATTGTGCAGGCGATGGGGCAGTCGTCCACGGGCTCGCCGCGCGTCCTGCTCAACGCGTCCGCCATCGGCTACTATGGGGATCGCGGCGACGAGGTGTTGACCGAAAGCGCTGCGCCGGGCACCGGTTTCCTGGCCGATGTGACCCAACAGTGGGAAGCCGCCGCGCGGGCCGGGGAGGACGCGGGTCTGCGGGTGGCCCGGGTGCGCATCGGTTTTGTGCTGGGCCGCGATGGCGGCGCTTGGCCGTTGTTGCGGCGAATTTTTCGACTGGCGCTGGGCGGAAGACTGGGTTCCGGCCGGCAGTGGATGAGCCTGGTTCACGTGGACGATGTGACCGGAATGATCGCGTTTTTACTGCGAGATCTGCTGCATGCCGGGACCGCGGCCGGGGGAGTTTTCAACGCGGTCGGCCCCGAGCCAGTACGGAACGCCGATTTCACGCGGGTGCTGGCTCAGGCGCTGCATCGGCCCGTGTTCTTGCCCGCGCCGGAATTTGCGCTACGGCCAGTTTTGGGGCAGATGGCCGAATTGCTTTTGATGAGCGAGCGCGTCGTACCGGAGCAGGCGCTAAAGTTAGGCTATTGTTTCCGGTACCCCACGCTAGAGGACATGCTGGGAGCGCTGTAGGATTCGAAGCAAGCTCACTACCACCCCCCCAGTCCTATGTCGTTCTCCCTTCGTTTCTGTCTGTGCTTGGGCATTTGCCTGGCTGCGCTCTCCCCGCTGAGAGCGCAAACTGGCGATCCCGCGAAGGTTCTCCACACGTTCAGCGGTCCGGACGGCGCTAGCCCATCGGGCGCTTTAATCCAGGGCAGCGACGGCAACTTCTATGGCACCACAGAGACTGGAGGCGCCACTAACAACGGAACCATTTTCCAGCTCACTCCCAAGGGCGTTTTGACCACGCTGTTCAGCTTTAGCGGGGTGGATGGCTCCCGCCCGAGCACTGCACTGATCGAGACAAGCAATGGCGGTTTCTACGGGACGACCTTGGCCGGTGGCCCCGCTTATACCAGCAGCAACCCAGGTGGCGGCACGGTCTTCCGGTTTTCGGCCAAGGGAAAGTTGAAAACCTTGTACAGCTTCAACGTCGCCAATGAAGTCCCCGTCAGTCTGGTTCTAGCCGGGGATGGGACGCTGTACGGTGCCACCTCGGGCGTCGCGTTGCCCGCGCAGGCCGGACAAGGTCTCGTTCCTATCAAAGGCGGCGGCACCGTGTTTAGCCTGACACGCGAAGGCGTCCTCACCACCCTCCACTCCTTCCGCCATCAGGTCGGGCCGCTGGTGCTGGCGCACGACGGCAACGTGTACGGTACGACAACCCACCGCGCCATGTCCTACACGTCTCAGGGTTACGTGGCGCTTTATTTCGGATATGTCTTTCAGATCACCCCCGCGGGCGTTTTGACGGTCGTCTACTCTTTTGCGCCGGGCGAAAGACTTTCGCCCACGTTATCGTTCGAGGGCACGGACGGCGCACTTTACGGCACCGGCTCCGACTCCGGACTGGGAGAAAATGGGGAAGTTTTCCGGCTCACCACGGACGGCGTGTTTTCGGTCATCCTGGATGAAGATGGGCTCGCCATCGAGGAGTCCCTGTTGAATACCCTGGTCCAGGGGCAGGATGGGAACTTCTACGGCCTCGCAGAGTTCACGCAGATTACTAATGTAGACGTTATCACCACCCCACTGCTTTATCAGCTCACTCCCGCAGGCGTTCTGACGGCAATCAATCAGTTTTCCACCAGCATTGTGAGCTTTTCGGAGTTCGGTGACCGTGCCGGCCAACTCCCGGTCTCTTTGCTGCAAGGCAAGAACGGCAGTATCTACGCGACGACCGTCGACGCCGCGGGATCGATTGTGCGGGTTAAGCTGCTGGCGGATACCGTCAGCCTTGGCCTGACGGGCAGTGCCAGCTCCAACCAGTTAATCCCCACGACTTTTCAGGCGGGCGGCCCCGACGTGAAAATAAACGTCAGCCGGGTAGCGGCCGATTTGTCGCACGATTTATCCGTCATCCTTCAGTTCAGTGGAACGGCCACGAACGGCGTCGACTATACAGGACCTGACGGCCAACCCGTGTCCGGTACGGTAGTCATACCGGCCGGCCAAGCGACGGCCGAACTCGACCTCAAAACCGTTGCCAACGCGGCGCAGATGGGCAACCTCAGCTTTTTCGTGCAAATCGCCGGAAATCCCGACGAGAACTATTTGATCAGCAATAATCTTTCCGTAAGTCTCACGTTCGTGGAGCCTCAATAGTGGCCCTGCTAAGAGGACTCGTTCTCCGGCTCCACTTTGCTGGCGTTGATTCGGTCGATCAACAGCCGCAAACGGCCGAAATTACGCAAGTGCGGCGTAAAAATCAGGCGTGGCAAAGTACCGATTTCCGGCTCGTTGCGCTCCTGGCGCAACGCCGTGCCCTGCACAAACCGGCCTGTCCTTAACAGATCGCCGAACGTATCATTGATCTCCTCCAACGCCCCCGCGGTCAACCGGCGCGTCAGCCGCATGACCATCTGCTGGCCCACGTACCGGCTCGATTGGTAAATCTTGTAGAAGTTCAACACCTCCGCGACCGCCACTTCCACATCGGTCGTCATGCGGAACAAATAGAAATCCTCCTCCGAGATCAACCCGAGCTTGAGCAGGTGATCGCGTGAAAAATCGTACCAGGTCTGCCAGTAGGTGCCGTTTGGCTGGTCGACCAGCACGAGCGGAATCGGCTTGGCCTTGCCTGTCTGGAGCAAGGTGAGCGCTTCAAACCCTTCGTCCATGGTCCCGAAACCACCGGGAAATAAGGCGATGGCATGGCTCTCCTTCATGAAGTTGAGCTTGCGCGTGAAGAAGTAATTGAAATTCACCAGCTTGCGGTCGCCCTCGATCGTCACATTGGCGCTTTGCTCGAACGGCAGGCGGATGTTCAACCCAAAGCTGTGTTCGCGGCCCGCCCCGCGTTGCGCTGCGCCCATGATGCCGTCGCCGCCGCCGGTGATGATCATGTAATGCTCCTCGCACATGCGCCGCGCGAAGACTTCAGCCGCGATAGCTTCCGGCGCCGCCGCGGGCGTGCGCGCGCTGCCGAAGATGGAGATCTTGCGGATGTCCTTGTAATGCGAAAACAGGCGCGCCGCGTACCGCAACTCCTTCAGCGAGCGATTGTACAACTTGAGGTCCGCCAGGCTGACGCGGTCCTGCGCCATCTTTAGCACCGTGCCGATCATCTCGGCGATCAAGTCCGGCGAATGATCGCAGCCCCAGCGCTTGACCAGCTCGCCGACCTGCCGGTCGATACTCTCATCGCCCGTGGGGGCCTGCACCACGTTAACCGGCAACGGGGGCTCCGGCTCGTGGGGACTGTGAAGATGCACTGCCCCAATTTGAAACAGCGTCTCCGGAACGCAACCGCCGTTTGCCTCCGGCCGCGGAGCGCGAAACCGGGCGGAGTTGCCGGTTGCCGCCGGTCGCCTTCCTGCGTAGCGTCGTCCTCCCGCGCCGGACCAATCGGTGCGCGCCAATCTTATGATCGTCATTATTAAACCGCGCACGCGCGAAGACGCCATCGCCGAGGTCATCACCGAGGTCGAGCGGCTCGGCTACACGGCGCACGCCATCTCCGGGGCCTTGCAAACCGTCGTGGCGGCCATCGGCGATGAGACCGAGCACAACTCCCTGGAGAGCCTCAACTCCCTGCCGCAAGTCGAGCGCGTGCTGCGCGTGCAAAAACGTTACAAGCTGGCCAGCCGCGAATCGCATCCCGAGCCGAGGACCATCGACGTGGACGGCGTGAAGATCGGCGGCGCCGGGTTCACGGTCATCGCCGGGCCTTGCTCGGTGGAAAGCGAGGAGCAGCTCCTGACCACGGCGCGCGCGGTCAAGAGCGCCGGCGCAGCCATGCTGCGGGGCGGCGCTTACAAGCCGCGCACCTCCCCGTACGAGTTCCAGGGTTTGGGCAAGGAAGGGCTGCGGCTTTTGCGGCTCGCCCGGGCGGAAACCGGCCTCAAGATCGTGACCGAACTGTTGAGCGAATACGACGCCGAATCCGTGGCGGAAACGGCGGACGTCCTGCAGATCGGGGCGCGCAACGCGCAGAATTTTCGCCTGCTGGTGGCCGCGGCCAAGACCGGCAAGCCCATCCTCCTCAAGCGCGGACCAAGCCAGCGCATCGAGGAGTGGCTCCTGGGCGCCGAGTACATCCTGAGCGCCGGCAACGGCAATGTCATGCTCTGCGAGCGCGGCATCCGCACCTTCGAGACCTACACCCGCAACACGCTGGACCTGGCCGCGGTGGCGATCGCCAAGCGCGAGAGCCATTTGCCGGTGATCGTCGATCCCAGTCAGGGCTGCGGCCGCGCAGACCTGGTGCCGACGCTGTGCGCCGGCGCCGTCGCGATGGGCGCAGACGGTTTGATCATCGAAGTCCATCCCAACCCCGCCGAGGCCTTGAGCGACGGCGAGCAACAGGTCAACTTCGCGCTGTTCGGCGAGTTGATGACCGCGTTGAATCCGTACCTGCACGCCGCCAAACGCACCTTGACGCCGGCCGCTGCGTAAGGCGTCTGGCGCCGCGCCCTACCGCCGGCACAACCGCACGAACAGGTACCCGCCGAGCAGCAGGAAAATGACGTTCGGCAGCCAGATGAGCAACTCCGGGTGCCAGCTCGCCTTCTCGCGAAACACATTCACGAGAATGATGATCAAGAAGTAGGTAAACGCCACGCCCAGGCTGATGCCGAACCCGATGCTCGTCTCCTGCCGGTGCGCCGTGATGCCCAACGGAATGCCCATCAAGGCGAATGTCAGGCACGCCAGCGAGAACGAGAAGCGCTTGTTGAACTCCGTCCGGATGGCCGCCAGCTTGCCGATATCGTTCTTGACCGTCTTCTTGAAGTCGTCTTCCACGCCCCCGGCACGCAGCTTTGTTTTGTCGGCGGCCACCACGTCGTAGTTCCTTTGCACCTCGGTCTTGAGCTCGTCATAGGTCAGGCTTTCAACGCGCGGGCGGCCGTGCTTCTTCGCGTACAACTCCTCGAGTGAAATCGGGAACACGAAATCGCCCATGGTGATGCCGTCCTTAATCTGGGTCAGGTCGTCCGGCTTGCCGTAATCGCGCTGCTCGAAACGGCTGCCTTCCAGCCGCATTTTGATCTGCTTATTGGCCAGATCGATCTCCAGCTTGCCGGTACGCGCAAACACGACCTGCACGGCCTTATCATCGGAGTTCAGGCTAAAAACGTGGATGTTTTCCAGGCGCGCGCCCTCCTTGTTGCCGACGTAGATCTTCTTCCCGGGGAAATCCGATGATGACCTGATCGCCGCCAAAGGCTGCCGCCGGATTGCTGGTGGCCACCTGGAAAAAGGCGTCCTTCAAGTTCTGCTGCGCCCGCGGCGCCACGTAGAGATTGATCCACAGGCAAATGCCCGAGAACAGCAACCGCCAGCAGCAAGACGGGCCGGGCGATGCGCGGAATGCTGACGCCGGCCGTGCGCAAGGCCGTCAATTCATTGCCGGCCGAAAGCCGGCCGAAGACCAGCAGCACCGCCGTCAAAAAACCCCACGGAATGCTGAAAATCAGCGAGAGCGGCAGGAAGTAGGCAATGAACGTGATGATGAACGTCGCGGGCACGTTGTGATCGACCACGAACTCGAAAAGCTTCTTGAAGATCTGGCCGAGCACGAGCACCAGGCTCAAAGTGCAAACGGCGAAGATGGCGGAGGTGATTACCTCCCGGCCGAGGTAACGATCGAGTAGACGCATGGGGTGGGCCGGTCCAGCAGGGCGCGGCCGGACAACAAAGATTGCGGATCACCCGCCCCGGCGCAATGCTTTATCGCCGCGCCCGGGGCGGCTTGCCCATGATCCCCGAGGAGACCATCGCCCGCGTGGCCGCCGCCAGCGACATCGTGGACATCATCGGCAGCCGCGTGCCGCTCAAGCAGGCGGGCTCGGTTTTCAAGGCGCTCTGCCCATTTCACTCTGAGAAGACGCCGTCGTTTCAGGTCAGCCCCGCGCGCCAGACCTTCCACTGCTTCGGCTGCGACGCCGGTGGCAGCGTCTTCAAGTTCCTGACGCTTTTTGATAATATCTCTTTCCCGGATGCGGTCCATCTCCTGGCGGAAAAGGCCGGCATTCCCGTCGTCGAGGATGATTGGGGCGACGCGGCCCGGGACGGTGGCGGGGAGCGAACCAACCGGCAGACTCGCAGCCGCCTTTTCGCCCTGCATGCGGATGCCGCCGCCTGGTTCCACCGCAACCTGATGAAAACTCCGGCCGCCAGCCACGCCCGGGATTATCTTAAATCGCGCGGGTTGAATGATGAAGTCGCCGCGCGCTGGCAGCTCGGCTATGCGCCCCAATCCGGGGCTGCCTTGCCGCAATGGGCGGCGGATACCGGTTACCGGCCCGATGAACTGGTGCTCGGGGGGCTGACCGCCGTGTCCGATCACGGTCCGTACAGCCGTTTTCGCGACCGTCTGATGTTCCCGATCTGCGACGCGGAAGGCAAAGTCATCGCTTTCAGCGGCCGGGTGCTGAGCGCGGACGCGCCCGGGGGCAAATACGTCAATTCGCCGGAAACGCCGCTCTTCACCAAGGGCAAGGTGCTTTTCGGCTTCGACAAAGCCAAGCGGGCCCTGCTGGCGGCCCGGAGTGCCATCGTCTGCGAAGGGCAGATCGATCTGATCACGGCGTTTGAAGCCGGCATCACCAACGTGACGGCGGCACAGGGCACGGCCTTTACCGAGCGGCAGGCCATTCTGCTCAAACGCCACGTCGACGAAGCGATCCTGTGCTTCGATGCGGACCCGGCTGGGCAGCAGGCCGTCGAGCGGACGCTGGCGGCCTTTCTCGAAGCGAACTTGAGCGTGCGGGTGGTCACGATGCCGCCCGGCGAAGATCCGGATTCGCTGATTCGCGGCCAGGGGGCGGCGGCGTTTCAGGCGCGGCTGGCAACCGCCCAGGATTTCTTCGACTTTCAGCTCGAACGCCTGGCGGGCTTTTTCGATTTGCGGACGCCGCGGGGCAAAGCCCAATACGCGCAGCGGATGGCGGAGTCCGTCGTCCTGCTGACGGACCATGTGCTGCGCGAGGCGGTGATCGGGAAGGTGACGGCGCGGCTCGGGCTGGCGCCGGACGATTTCCGGCCGCTGCTCAAGCGGCGGCCCGGCCTCGCGCGCCGCGCCGACATCGATCTGACCGGCCCAGGAACAGCTGAAACGGACCCGCATGCGCCGGGCGAGCCGCGCTTCGAGCGGCCCTCCCCCACCGTGGCGCTGCTGCTGAAGGTGGCTCTGGAACACGAAGAGGCCCGCGCCTGGCTGCAGGCGCAAGCGTGGCGGGAACGCCTGCCGCACGTCGCCGGGTCCGAACTGCTCAGCCAGGCGCTGGCGGCGGAGTTGTCGCCCGGCGAGGCCGCCTCGGTCAATGCGTTCATTGCCACGTTGCCGGCGGCGGCGGAGTCCTTCTTGGCCGGGTTGCTGATGGATCGGCCTTTTCCCCAGCCGCTGCAGGTGGCGCGAGAGAGCTGGCGGGGGCTGGAAAAGAGCCTTTGGCAGGAGCGAATCAAGGCTCTGCACAGCCGGTTGCGGCTGCCGGAATTAACGATTGAGGAAGTGACGCGATTAAATAAAGAAATCCTTGACCTTAAACAGAGGCTTCAAGATATTGCGCAGCCCTAAATCGTCCCGGCGAAGCCGTCTCGATGCCGCGCACTCGGATTGTCAGGAAACTCCACTGATCATCACGTTGTCATGGCCAAAGTGAAACCGTCGCTTCCCCCCGCTTCTGCTCCCCGCTCCAAATCTTCCACCGAGCCACGCCCGCCGGTGCCGAAAGCAAAGTCAAAAACACCAGTAGCCGAGGCCAAGCCCAAAGCGGGCAAAGCCGGCGCCGCTAAAAAGGCCTCTCCCGCCGCCGTGGTAGCCGCCCCGCAAGCGGTCGCCCGGGTGCAAGCGGAAGCACACGAGACGCAGGAGAAAATTCGCGAGCTGATCAAGCTCGCCAAGGAACAGGGTTACCTGACGTGGGACGATCTGAACGAGGCGCTGCCGGACGGCGTCAATGATCCGGATTTGATCGAATCCATCCAGACCCGGCTGCGGGCGATGGAGTTCGACATCATCGAGGCTTCCGATGTCGATCGCTACAAGGATCTCAAAAAGGAACAGGAAACTGATTCCGAATCCGAGAACGATGCCGAGGAAGACGACGAAAAAGAGGAGAAATCCGAAGAGGAAAAAAGCGAGCCCTCCGGGCGGTTGGACATCCTCGACGATCCGGTGCGGATGTACCTCAAGCAGATGGGGCAGGTGCCGCTGCTGACGCGCGAGCAGGAAGTCGAAATTTCCAAGCGGATCGAAGACGCGGAATGCCGGGTGCAAAAGCACCTCAACCGCTTCGGCTTTATCGCGAGCGCCCATCTGGATCTCGCGCAGAAGTTGATCGAAGGCCGCGAACGTTTTGATCGCGTGATCCTGGATAAGAAGATCGAGAGCCGGGAGCGTTACCTCAAGGCGCTGCCGAAACTGTGCGAGCAGTTGGGGCAATTTAGCGGTGACTTATCGCGGCTTTATCTCGCGCAGGCGGCCGGCGGCGGCAGCGGCGATAAGGTGGCCAAGGAGATTCAACGCAACCAGGAAGGCTTGCAGAAGCTTTACCCAAAATTCTACTTCAAGCAGAAGGTCACGGAGGAATTCGTCCATCTGGCGGATGAGAACTTCCGCTTGCTCAACCATCTGCATGCGCAGACGCAGCAGGCGCGCAACGGTCATCCGGGCGCGCCGCAGCCCCGGGCGGATTACAGCGCCAAGCTCAAGGAGATGGAGAGCAATTTCTGGCTTAGCCCGGATGACTTCATCAAGGAGTACCACGAACTGAAGAACTGGCTCAAGAAGGCGCTCAAGGCCAAAACGGAAATGGTCGAAGCCAATCTCCGCTTGGTCATCTCCATTGCCAAGAAGTACACCAACCGCGGGCTATCGTTCCTTGACCTGATTCAAGAGGGCAACATGGGGTTGATGAAGGCGGTGGAGAAGTTCGAGTACCGCCGCGGTTATAAGTTTTCGACCTATGCCACCTGGTGGATTCGCCAGGCTATTACCCGCTCGATTGCCGACCAGGCGCGCACCATTCGCATCCCGGTCCACATGATCGAGACGATCAACAAACTCATGCGCGTGCAGAAGCAGCTCGTGCAGGAGTATGGCCGCGAGCCTACCCCGGACGAGGTCGCCGAGGAAGTGCATTTGCCGGTCGAACGCGTGCGCGCGGTCTTGAAGATGGCGCAGCAGCCGATCTCCTTGCAGGCGCCGGTAGGCGATAGCGAGGATACGAATTTCGGGGACTTCATCGAAGACAAAGGCGCGGATAATCCGTCCGACATGACGGCGATCGTGCTCCTGAAGGCGAAGATCAAGGACGTGCTGGAGACCCTGACAGAGCGCGAGCGCCAGGTGTTGGAGCAACGCTTCGGGCTGATCGATGGCTATAGCCGGACGCTGGAGGAAGTGGGCCGGCAATTCAAGGTAACCCGCGAGCGTATCCGGCAGATCGAGGCGAAGGCTTTGCGCAAGATGCGGCATCCGACGCGAATCCGGCAGTTGGAAGGATTCCTGGAAGCAACCGAGGCTTGAGACCGGCGGGCAGTCGCTCTTCCGGCGTCACATAGCATGGACGTTCAGGAAGCCATTCGCACCCGGCGGACCATCAAGGATTTTAGTGCGTCTCCGATTCCGGACGAACTCCTGGAGCGTGTGCTTGGCGCCGGTCTCTGGGCGCAGAATCATCGCCTGACTCAGCCCTGGCGCTTTACCATCCTGGGTCCAGAAACGCACCGCCGGCTCGCAGACCTCGCCGCTGAAGGCGCCGGTAAAATCCTGAGCAAACCGCGGATTGTGGCTGTCGCCCAGCATCTGGCCACGGAACTGGCGCAACGACAGGAGGATTACGCCGCCATCGCCTGTGCCATCCAGAACATCCAGCTTGCTGCTTGGTCGGAGGGGCTTGGCATGCAATGGAGTACCGGCAGGATCGCGCAACTGCCCGAGACTTATGATCTGTTGTCGATCCGGCATGAAGAGGAGCAGATCGCCGGACTGCTCTTCTTCGGCTACCCTGCTAAAATCCCGGCAGCACAAGCGCGCCGGCCACTGGCGGAAGTGACACGGCATCTACCCTAGGATAGATGCCTCTGTTGCCGCCGCTACTTGGCCGCCAGAGCCGCCGTCACGGCGCTCGCCAGCGCATCACCGCGCAAGTTCTTGCCGATGATCTTCCCGTCCCGGCCGAGCAGATAGGTCGCGGGAATGCTGTTCACGCCGTATTGCGCAGAGAGCTTGTTCTTCCAGCCCTGGCCATCGAAGTATTGCGGCCAGGTCATGTTCTTCTCCTGCAAAAAGCTGGTTAGCTTGTCCTTATTTTCATCCAGACTGATGCCGATGATATCGAAGCCCTTGTCATGGTTATCGGCATAGACTTTCTGCACGTTCGGTAATTCGTGCACGCAAGGACCACACCAGGTCGCCCAGAAATCGATCAGCACGATCTTGCCTTTATCGTTCGCGATGGACAGCGGCTTTCCGTCCAGGTCCTTCTCGCTGAAATCAGGGAACTGACTGCCGACAACCAAGCTGCGTCGAATTTTATTCGCGGCGTATTGCTGGACCAGCGAGGCAATGGCCGCATCTGCTTTCCTGCCATCCGCGGTATCCGGAAACTCCGCCTTGAGCTGCTGCAAGGCCGACGTGGCCTTCACGTCATCTTCAATCACCTGGGCATACAGCATGGCCTTCATGAAAAGGACATCCGCCACGTCATCCGTCTTCTCCCCTTTGTGCTCGGCCAGAATCCGGTCGAAGTCGGCTAGCTCGGGCGCCAGGTCCTGTTCGCTGTTCTGGCCCGCCTGGAGTTTGATTTGAACTTTGGCGACCAGGCCTTGCATCTCCGACTTGGGGTCGGCGCAAAAGGCGTGGGGGATGTAAGTGAACGCGCTGAGGGCGATGAAAACTACTGCCAGGGATTTCTTCATAGTGGGCGCTCCAACATAACACAGACTGATCCGGCTGGCGCAAACCGGCAGGCGGTGCATTCTTGGAGGATGCCCCTGGCAGCCATTCTTGCGGCCGTCGTTACCCTGGCGGTGCAGCCATCCGATGGCGCCTTGACGCTGTCCCTGGACGGCAAACCGGTCGTCACGGGCGTGCTCGCCCAAGAGCCGCTAAAGGTAGGCACTACCACGGTACAGCAGAAAGGTCCTGCCCAATACCAGGTCGATGTCGCCTACACGGATCGTTCCACGGCGGTTTACTCGTATGCGCTGGCGAGCAACGATTGCACGCTCAACTACTCTCTGACCAATCACGGCGACAAGCCGCGCACCCTGGAACTCAGCGGGTTGACCTGCACTTTCGCGCCGGGCGTCACGCTCGAAGGCACAATCCCGAGTTGGCATTGGACTTACCTCACGGATCTGGCGGTTTGGCACCCGGGCTTCCTGAGCCCGCTGGGGATCGTCTACGCGACGGATGGACAAAGAGCGGTCGCCTGTTACTCGCCGAGCGAATTCGGCCGGCAGAGCGTTATCAACGCTTCGTGGCGGCTAGGCTCCGCCATCCCGAGTCCGTTCGGACTGGAATTTCGCACCCGCCGCGTGGTGGCGCCCGGCGGGACCGACAGCGCCAGTCTAGTTCTGCGGGTCACTGCAGATGTCAGCCAGGATGGGATGCAAAGCGGTTACAAGGCCTTCCTCGCGGGCAAATACCCGCCGGATCAGCGCGTTTCGGACCCCCGCCCGGCCGCGGAGTTCGCCAGCGTGGACAATTCGTGGGTTACGCCGGCCAACCCGCATGGGTACAATGGCGACTCCCGGCGCCTGGACCGGCCGGATGGCATCGCCAAGTTCCTGCACATGGTGGCCGATCCGTTGCAGGCCGGCCACGGGCAAGGGTGCATTTTCTGGGCGCCGGGTGGAGTCGACTCCATCATGTATCCACCCGACTTCGACGATAACCTCGCCCGGATCGCGAGTACCTGGCCGAGCCTGGTGGAAGGTTTTCGCGCTCGTCAATTGCGCGTGGGCTTGTGTGCGCGGGCGGGAGACAGCGTCGATCGCGCCAACCCGGCGCAACCCGTTGTCAAGCGCATCGATCCCGCCGATCCCCAGCAGGTGGAGGCGCTGCTCGCCCGCTTTCGGCGCGTGGCGGCGATGGGGGTCAACGCGTACTACCTGGATACCTTCGGTAATGACTGGCCGACCACCCAGTTGCTTCCGCTAATCCGCGCCACGGTCGGCCCGGACGTGCCGATCTACACCGAATACTGTTCCGACGCCACGCTGCCTTTCGCGGATCGCTATTGCGAATACAACGGCGGCGATGGCGTAGCCTGGACGTCCGGCCCGCAATTGCAGGCGCTCCGTTATTTGTTTCCGCGCAGCGTCTGGCTCTGCATGAGCCGCGTCAAGGAACCGCTGCCCGCGGCGTTTGCGCGCCTGAACCTGACGCCGTTGATCCAGGACTATCTGGTCGGCGACACGCTACGGGCGGCGGCCGGCGCGCCGAAGTGAAGCCGCCCGTGGGCGACCGGCACTACGCCAGTTCCTTGGGACGCTTGTGCTTGAGGCGCAACCAGTTGTTCCAGGTCTTCTTGAACTTATCCTTCGGCTTGAGGTACGTCTGGTTCAACTGATTGGGCCGCACGATCTGGCGTAACACCCCCTGCACCGAAAAGTCGTCCGTATTTAAAATCGTGAAGGCGGCACCGACGACGTCTTCGTGGTGCGCATCGCTGGAGGAGGTCATTGGCAGGCCGCGTTCCTGGGCGTACTTAAAGGCCTTCTTGTTGTAGCGGTGCAGCGTGGTGGCGGCGTTGAAAACTTCCAATGCGTCCAACTGGAGCGTATCCAGCACCGCACGGCGGATGCCGGCGCGAAAAATGTCGTAAGGGTGCGGCGGGACCGCCAGGCCACCGGCGGCATGAATGCGCTCGATGACCTCCGCGGCCGGCCGGCCCTTCATGTTCGGCAGCGTCGCCCCGAGACACAAAAGATGGCCTTCATCGGTGGTCACTTCGACGCCCGGAATGACGAGAAAGCCGTCCACCGGCTGCCCATCGGCGCGCATCAGGCCCTTGCCGATCATATAATCGATGGCTTCGCAGGTATTATGGTCCGTCATGGCAAAGCCGTGCAAGCCCTTGCGCCGCGCGCTGGCGATGAGGGCCTCCGGGCTGGAAACGCCGTCGGCACTGAAATAAGAGTGGCAATGCAGATCGAAATGATAGGGCACGGTGGCGACAAACCTAGGTTTGAGCCCGCAAATGGCAAACGCGGAATCCGGCGAGCGCTTGTAACGTTTTCGGCACGGCGCCGGAGTTCCACGGCGGTTGCCAAGGGGGCTGGCGTGCGCTAAGCAAGCGGCCAATGGCGAACGGCACGATGCAAGCAGAAGCTCCACCCCGGACAACGCTGACGCCGTGCACCGGCTTCAAGGACTGGGCGCTGGTCTGCGCCGCCCTGGGCCAGGGCCGCCAAAGCCTGATTTTGCGCAAGGGCGGCATTGCCGAGGGGCGGGACGGCTTCCGCTTCAAGCACACGGAGTTTTTCCTCTTTCCGACTCAATACCACGAGCAGGCGGAGAAAGTTCGTCCGGCAGAATTGGCCCGGCTTGGTCCCGCCGTGCCAGCTCCCGCCGGGATCGTCCAGATTCGCTACTATTTCCGTCTGGAGTGGGCGGTGTGGTTAGACGAGTGGGCTGCGTTGCAACGCCTCGAGCCGTTTCACATCTGGCGCGAGGACGTGGTCCGCGAGCGTTTCGAGTACGACGCGCAGCGCGGCTTGCAGTGCGCCTTTGGCCGCGTCTTCCGCCTGGAGCCAGTCTGGACGTTTCCCGATCGCCCGGGATACGGCGGTTGCCGCTCGTGGGTCACGTTGCCGGAGTTGCCAACCGACGTGGCGATGAGCCCCGTGCTCGCTGACGACCGGCATGCCGTGATGGCTTCGGCGGTGCACACTGCCTTGTACAACCCATGAAAACCCGCGCTCTGCTGATTCTTCTTGGCTTGGCTTGGGCCGGCCCGCTCTGCTCCTCCGCCCCGGCGCTGGAACCCGGCGTGCGGCAACTCATCGTCGGGATTGCGCCGGATTGGAACGCGATGCGGGGTGAAATCCAACTGTTCCAGCGCGACGCCCAAGGCGCCTGGCAGCCAGCCTCCGGCGCGCTGCCGGTGCTACTCGGCAAGAACGGCCTGGCTTGGGGCCGGGGCGTGCGCGGGACGGACCAGCCCGGCCGGCACAAGCAGGAACGCGATGGCCGCGCGCCGGCTGGGGTGTTCAACATCGGCACGATCTACACCTACGATGCCGCCCTGCCGCCAGGCGCCGATTACCCGTTTCACCAGGTCACCGCGGCCGATGCCTGGGTCGACGACGTGGAATCACCCGATTACAACAAGTTCGTTACGATCTCCGATCCCGGCCATCCGCCGGATTGGTTCGAGAAAATGAAGATGCGCCACGGCGACTTCGCGTACCGCTGGCTGGTGGAAATCCGGCACAACGCCGATCCGCCGGAGCCCGGCGCGGGCAGCGCCATCTTCTTCCACATCCGGCGCGGGGAAAGCCGGCCCACCAGCGGCTGCACTTCCATGGCAGAGCCGAACCTGGTCAGGCTGATCACCTGGCTGCGCGCCGCGGACCATCCGCAATACGTGCTGCTGCCCCGCGCCGAGTATGAGCAGAAGTGGCGCGCCTGGGGCCTGCCGGACCCGGCCCGGCTGGCGGCGCGACCTTAAGCGCAGCCGAAGGTTTGGGTAGAGCCGGGGCGGCTGGGCATGCATCCACGCCCCAGGCCGCCACGTATTCCTTGCAACTTCCCCGCTCCAACGGTATTTACTTTCTATGATGACGCCTCTCGCAACTTTCGGCAACCTGTTCGGGCCGGACATGCTGGTCATCTTTTTGATCGTGCTTTTGCTGTTCGGCGCCAAAAAGCTGCCTGAGCTTGCCCGCGGCTTGGGGCAGAGCTTGAACGAGTTCAAGAAAGCGCGCGAGGACTTCGAACATGAGTTGCGCCAGGGCCAAGCTGATCCGCAGGCGCGCGAGGCCGGCAATCGGCAGCCTTACACGGGCAATCCGGTCGCCGCTCCGACGCAATCGCTGCCTTACACGGCTCCGCTAGCCATCAACGCCAACCCGGTGCAGACGGATTCTCCGGAGGTTCTGCGCCAGAAGGTGGAGGCGTTGCAGCAACAGTTGCGCGAGTTGGAGGCGCAAAAGAACGAAGTGCCGCAAGCCCCGGTCTAGCGTTGTTTGCTGGACGATGCTTTCGGCGCGGGCGAGTGGGCCGGGCGCTAAATCTGGGCTGTGCCGCCCGTTGGGCGTTGCTGCTGTTAGTCGGCGTCTGTCAGTTCGCTCATGGCGCCGGTACCTCGCCGGACGCGGACCAGGCCTGGCAAGTGATCCTGGAGCAGGCCGGCGGCCCCGGCACCCGCTTCGCCAATCAGGCCGACGCGCTGGCCGCGGCTAAGGCGCACCTTGAGAAGCAGGAAACCGCGCTACGGGATTTTAGCAGGCATTTTCCGGCTGATCCCCGCCAGTACAGCGCTCAAATCCGGCTCGCCGCCGTCCTGGCCGCGCGTAGCCGCATGACTGGTCCGCCTTCGTTGCGGACCGACGCCCAAAAAATCCTGGTCGACCTTGAAACGAACGGGGCCGTTCCGCCGTCGGTGCAGGCGGATGCGGCTTATGCCCGCGTGACCTTGAGCATGGAGAACGCGGCCGGCAAGACGGACCCGGCGACGCGCGACGCCCTCCTGCGCGATGTCCGCTCCTTCGACGCCGCACACCCCGCCGATCGCCGCTACGCGGGCCTGCTAGCCGAGGTTGCCACGCTTTACGATGCGGACCCGGCGCTCAAGGGGCCCATGCTCACCGAGGCCGCCATGCGCGCCACCGATGACACGTTGCGCAAACGGCTGGCGGACGATCTGAAACGGCTGGCGCTGCTGGGTCATCCCTTGGCAGGCAGTTTGCAGCCGTGGAACGGCGGCGGCCCTGTCGCGCTGGGAACGGCGAACGGACGCGTCACGGTGCTTCTGTTCTGGGCGTCGTGGTCCCTGCCGGCCTTGCATGAATTGGCGGTGCTGGAGAAGGTCGCGCCTGCTTTTCAAGCCCAGCCGGTGGAGTTCCTGACCGTGAGCCTGGATCAGGATCGCGCGATGTTCGCCGGGACGGTCAAAGCGGCCAATCTCACCTGGCCGACCCAGTGCGATTTTCGCGGCTGGGAAGGGGAACTCGTTCGCTCGTTCGGGATCAATACGTTGCCTACCGTTTGGATCCTGGACCGATCCGGCAACCTGACGACACTCAACGCCCGGGGCCAGGAAGCCGAGCTGATCCGTGCGGCTTTGGCGAAACCCTAGATCCAATGGGTAAGGTGGGACGGCATCTGCGCGGTCTATCCGGGCCTGCCGCTGAGCAACGCCAGCGTTCCTGGTTTTTCCAGGCACAGGAACCAGCCCCGCTCCCTCTCGCGCAACCCGATCAAACCCACCAACTGCAGCGCGAAAAGCACGCGCTGGAGCGTTTTCTCGTCTTCAATCTCAACCGGCACGGTACCCAGGCTCAAGCCACCGTCGGACCGATCGATGCTTTCGAGCAGTTGCGCTGCGGCCAGCGCGTCGCGCCGCCGCAGCCGGGTGATGGCGGAAAAGTTGCCCCAGACCGCGAACGTCGCGTTGGGGACCGCCAGGAGCAGTTCCGCCACGATCCAGAGCAGGTAGAAACGTGCGTCGCGCAGACGCTCCGGGCGAAAATACCTCCGGATCACGCCCGCGAGCCCCAGCGAAAGCAGCGCTCCGCCCGCGAAATACAGCGGGAAATCCCGCCCGACCAGGTCCGGTTGATTGATCTCGAGCAGCGTCTGCGGATTGAAACTCCTCGAAAGCGTGGCCCCCACCAGCGCGAACCAGTAAACAAAGACGTAAATCAGCCCCCATAGGACGACCGAGGTCACGAGCGAGAACACGGCCAATATGAAAGCCTGGATATTGTGCCGCCGAAAGTAGAGGCGCAATCCGCGGATCAGCGCCGCCCGCTTCTCGGCCGCGATGTCTGCTTCGTTGGGCAACTCCTGGCTATCCTCGTTGGCGGGGCTCATGACCGGCTGGGGAACGACCTCAGCATAGCGCGTTTGCCGCCAATTTGCAGGCGGGCCCGCGCTCTCATTCCGCGTAACGCGCCAGGATCGAATTGGCCGTGCGCGCAATCTCCAGCCGAAGGCTTGCCGGCTCCAGCACCTCGACGTGCTCGCCCCAGCCCAGCAGCCAGCGGATTACCTCCGGCGAAATCCCCACCCGCATCGACAGCTCCAATCCGCCGTCCGGCAAATCCGTGATCTCCTGCGAAGCATGCCAGACGCGCTCCCGGATCAGCCGGCCGCCGAATGCATCGAAACGCAACCGCACTTTCTCCGCGGCCGGGGACGAAAACACGCCGAAGCTATCGGCCAGGTGTTCGGCCAGCGAGAAGTGCAAGGGGCGGGCGAACACCTGCCCGGTCGTCCGCAGCCCGGTCATGCGGGTGAGCGCAAACGTCCGCATGCTGCTGTCGCGTGCCAGGTCAAACCCGAAAAGGTACCATTGGCTGTCGACACAGGCGAGATGCACCGGTTGCACGCGCCGCGCTTCTTCCTGGTCGCTGCCGAGCTTGCGGTAGCCGAAGACCAACTCCTCGCTGCGTAACACACCCTGGCTGGCCGCCTCGAACGTTGCCAGATCGCCGACGCTCTGGCCCGCTGCGCGGAAACTGATCGATTCACTGACGTCGTTTTGCCAGGCGAAGTGAATCTGGTCGCGCAAACCCGCGGTCAATTTCTCGAAGGCCGCGCGCAGCGGGCGCTCGAAAGGCGTCCCCTGGTACTGCGCGAGCGCATTACGGGCCACCGAGAGCGCGACCAGTTCGCCTTCGGAAATCCGCATGGTGGGGAACTGCACAACTTTCCTGGTGTAAAAAAATCCGCGCGCCACCGGATCGTACTCCAGGGGCAGCCCCAGTTGATCGCGCATGAAATCGATGTCGCGCTGCACCGTCTTCGATGAAACCTCCAGCTCGCCCGCCAAGGCGCGGCAGTTCGGGCGATCGTCGTTTTGCAAGCGTTCGTGCAGGCGCAACATGCGCGCGAGCGGCGGCCGGGAGAGTTCCTTGGAAGCAGCCATGAACTTTTTCCAAAAAGTTTTCGGTCTAGGACAGCCTTTGTCCCACCCCCTTCCCCATGGTGTCGAGAAAAGAACCAATCACCATGAACTTATTTAATCTGCACCCGCGCCACCGCATCTCGGAGGCATCCACCTATCGCAATCTCGCCATTTACCTTTTGCATCTGCCCCCGGCGGCGCCGGATCGCTTCTTTCTCACGCTGGAAGAAGCGCTGCGGACGGGCGGCGCCCGCGTCCACGAAACCGGCCGGGTCGGCGAGGTCGAAATCGAGAATCTCACCGGCGCCGATCTCTACGCTCAAGCGGGCGATGTAGTCAAAGGCGGCTGGCAGGATCGCGCCTTGGGGATGGACTGCATCGTGCCGCACCGCCAAAGGCGGTCCCGCCGCATGCGGGTGCGGACCTTCTGCGTGGAACGTGGCCGCTGGCAGCAGCGCGCCGGCGAAGGATCGCCGAACACGTTCAAGGCATCCGGACAGACGGCGGGGTCCCGCGAGTTGAAGCTCTCGATTCGGGAGACCTGCTCGCAAATGGGAGTGTGGTCGAGCGTGGACGCCGCGCAAGCGAAACTGAGCCGCAGCGTGGGACTGGACGTCCGCTCGCCCCTCTCGCCCTCGAGCTTGCCGCTGGCCGTGGAGAACGAAGCGGTTCGCCGGCGGGTGGCGGGCTACGTCGAAACCTTGGGCAATCTGCTGACGGACCAGCCGGATGCGGTGGGATTTGCCTTTGCGATTAACGGCCGCCTCAACAGCGCCGATCTCTACGCCGCGCCGGAGCTATTCCGCAAGCTCTGGCCGAAATTGCTGGATGCCGCCGCGCTCGAAGCTCTCGCCGAAGCTCACGCGCCCGGGGTCACTCGCGCGATCCCGACCGCCAAAGAGGTTTCCGTCTGGCTGCGCCGGGCCCGCCGCGGCCGCAAAACGCGCCATGCGGTCACGCCGCGCGTCACGCTTGTGGTGCGCAAAACGGCCGGCCAGGTTTCCTTCGAGACGATCGACGCGGCGCAACAAAACCTCTGCGTCCACCAGAACATCCTGGCCCAGTAGAGTCGGCCAAAGGATAGCGGGCTTGCCGCTCGGACTGGCGAGGCCGCCGAACGAGACCTCCGAGGTGAGCAACGCTGTACAACGCAGAATTGCTTGGGTAGGCTACAATCATGCAAGTAGCGAAGTGGGGTAAAAGCCTGGCTGTTCGTCTGCCCGCTAACGTAGTGCAAACGCTTCAATTGCAAGCGGGCGACCAGATAGAAATTCAAGTCGGCGAGCGCGTGGTCGCTCTTGAAAAGAGCTCGAAGGCCGAGGAATTGGTGAAGAGCTTGCGACTTTTCCGAGGCAGGTTGCCCAAAGATTTCCGTTTCGACCAGATCGAGGCGCGTGCCCGTCGGTAAGCGGTTTTTCGATACCAATGTTCTGCTCTATTTGTGGTTCGTGCGACGACGCAAATAGAGCCGAAGAACTGCTGGTTGGCGGTGGCATTGTTAGGCCTACAAATATGAAGCGTTTTCTCACCATGCCAGTTTTCGTCGCCCTGGCTCACTTCCTGGTGGTCTTTTCCGTCTTTCGCCTTGCCCGCGTGCCTTCCGCCATCACCTTCTATTTGGGTCTGTTCGGTTCCTCCGAGCAGCTTGGGTCCGCTTTTTCACTGCTCTTATACCCGGTCTTCTGGTTTCTGTCTGTCTTCCATCTAGCGGGTCCGTTGAAGTTCTCCCCCGTCCTTTGGTGGTTGTGTGTACTCGTTTCCAGTGTTTTCTACGGTTTGCTTACAGCAGGCTTTCGTTCAGCGGGTCGCTCGCTTTGAGATCCACCCACTACGTCCCGACCGCGCTCCAGCGAACAGAGGCTGTCGGCTGAGCTTTTTAATTTTCAACGAATTTGCGTCGGGCGTAGACAAATACCCATGGCGGCGGCGGTTTCCTGGTAACGGCCTGCTGCGTTTGTCTCGTCCATGGACCTCTCCCCCACCTCCGAAGATTGGCGTGCCTGTTTCCAGCGCCTCGGGCCACGCCTGCTGATTTTCGCCCGGCAATGGCTGCCTTCGCTGGCCGATGCCGAGGACGCCGTGCAGGAAGCTTTCATTCGCTTCTGGCGCAAGCACCAGGGGTTCCAAACCAGCAAGCAGGGGCTCCTTTTCGCCGGCGTACGTTCGGCGGCTCTAGATCATCTCCGCCGGGAAGGCCGCCGCGTTCGCCGGGAACAAACCGCTTTTTTTGACGGTGGCGCCGCTCTCGGCATGGACCCCGGCACTTCGCTCTTCGGAGGCGCCGGCGACGACTCCGTCGCGAATGGCCACGAGCAGACGCGTTTGCTCGAAAGCGCCGTGCGCCAACTGCCGGCGGAACAGCGCGAAGTCCTCACGCTCAAAGTCTGGGGCGAACTGACCTTCGCCGAGATTGCCACGGCACTTGGCATCTCGCAGAACACCGCGGCTTCCCGCTACCGCTACGCGCTCGCCGCCTTGCGCAAACTCTTACAACCCGCCGCCCATGAATGACGATTTGTCCGATCTCGAAACCGAGCTGCGCGCCTTGCAGCCGCTGACTCCCAGCTTCGCCTTGGAACGCGACATCGCCTATGCGTTGGAGGCGGATAGCCTCCCTGAGCCGGCGTTACCTGTGCCTTGGTGGCAACAACTCGGCTTTTATCGCCCGCTGGCTGCTTTTACCTGGGGCCTGGCGACGCCCGCGGCGGCCGTTTGCGCCGTGCTCCTGCTCCATGTCGCCACAGCGCCCACGCCACAGCCGGCCGCCGGCGGCGGTCATCTGGCCGCCACCACTCCGCTGACCGTCGCGGAGCCCGCCAGCGGGTATGAGACAGCCGCCACATCCAATGTCGTTTACCAGACAAACGATGAAGGCGTCGTCTACAACGACCAGCAACAGCCCGAGCGCCAGGTGCGTTACCGCTCCGAGGAAACGCTGGCCTGGCGCAACCCGCACACCGGCTCGCAAGTGGAAGTCTCCTATCCCCGTGAAGAGGTGGTCCAGACGCCCATCAGCCTGCGTTAATCCGCGCATCAATTTCAATCCGGCAGCTTTAGCAAACCCCGATCCCATAAACATCATGTCAAAACAACCACTTGCCTGGCTCGCAGCCATCACCCTCACCACCGGAACCGTCTTCGCCCAGGATAATCCGCCGCCGCCGCCCGCCGGTCCCCCGCCGGGTCCCGGACAGCCCGCTGATCATCAAGGACCTCCGCCGCCGCCCCCGCGCCCGGACGGTCCGCCGCCGCCACCAGACGGTGCCGAACACGGCCACCGGCCCGGAGACCCGCATCGCGAAGGCGGCCCTGGGCGGCGGCACGAAGAAGGCACGCTGCTAGGCGTGGCGGTCGGCCCGGTCCCGCACGCCTTGAGCGATCAGTTGAATTTGCCGGAAGGATTCGGCGTCATCGTGGCCGCGGTGGTGCCCGGCAGCGCGGCGGATACAGCCGGCGTGCAGGTAGACGATGTCTTGAAGATGCTGAATGACCAGATTCTGGTCAATCCCGAGCAACTCTCCACCCTGGTCCGCAGTTTTCCCGACGGCCAGGAAGCCTCGCTCACGGCCATTCGCAAGGGCAAGGAGGCGAAGTTGACCGTCAAACTAAAGAAACAGGACCTGGCAGCCTTCCATGACCATTTCGAGGGCCCAGGGCGGGATGGGGATGGCGATTCCGACCGGCCTGCCCCGCGTGGCCGGCCCGGTCCGCACCACCCCGGCGGTCCGGGGCAGGGACTCGCCGAGGGCGACGAGGACGAGGGCGACATCGCCCCGCCGCCGCCCCCTGCTCCGCCCGTGCGCGATATCCTGCGTGAATTGCGGCCGGAACTCAAGAACCTCGGCGAGAGCGTCAACCGTCAGGTGGCCGACCAGTTGCAGCACGAGATCACGATCTTGCGCGAACGCGACGGCGCCTCCCGGCACACCAGGATCGACCTGCAGGACGCCCGCATCATTGTGCGGGACGACAAAGGCGAACTCGAACTCAAGACGCACGAAGGCAAGCGTTTCCTGACGGCTAAGGATGCTCAAGGCAAGCCCTTGTTCAGCGGGCCGGTGAACACCCCCGATGAACGCAAAGCCGTGCCCGCGGACATCCTGCCTCGCCTGGAGAAGCTCGAAAAAGAGGAACTCCCCGCCTTCCCCGAAGCGCCCAAGCCGGATGGCGCCGCCACCTCCTCCACCAACACGTCCCCCGACGGCGCGGGTCCCCGAGTCTCGCTGGTGAGCCCGGCGGCATCCTTCTGAATCGCCTGACGTCACTCAGAGCGTTTCGAAGAGCAGGGAGTCCCCCAAGTGCGCCAGGGGGGCTCCCTGTTTTTCGTGTCTACGAGGTGGCGACTTTCCAGGCGTGAGGAGGTGAGGCAACCTGGCAGCCGCCACGTAGCGGCTCGAAAAGCTAGTAATTACGCGCCTGAGAGCTATGACTCTCTCGAAGGAAAATAGCGAGCACTCGGACCCTTGTTGGCTACGATCACCCCATGAATCCGGCCACGAAAGACACCGTTAGCAAGGTACCCGAAGTCACCCTCGTCTTCTGGGTCATCAAAATCCTCGCGACCACGCTGGGGGAAACCGGCGGCGACGCCGTGTCGATGTCCATGAACCTCGGCTATCTGGTCGGTACCGCGATCTTTGCCGTCATCTTCATCATCGCCGTCACGGCCGAGATATCGGTGCGCAAGTTTCATCCGTTTCTCTACTGGGCGACCATTATCGCCACCACAACCGTGGGAACGACACTCGCGGACTTCGCTGATCGGTCCCTCGGTATCGGGTATGCCGGCGGTTCGACCATCCTCTTTGGGCTGCTGCTGGCGTCGCTCTTCACTTGGTACCGCACGCTGGGATCGGTCGCGGTGGAGACGGTGAGCTCACCGCCGGCCGAGGCCTTTTATTGGGTGACAATCATGTTTTCGCAGACGCTTGGCACCGCGCTGGGTGATTGGACGGCCGATGACGCGGGCCTCGGCTACGGTGGGGCCGCGCTGGTCTTTGGCGCCTTGTTAGCCGGTGTGGCCGTCGCTTATTACATGACGAAAATCTCGCGCACCGCTCTCTTTTGGGCCGCCTTTATCCTGACGCGACCACTTGGGGCCGTGGTGGGAGATTTTCTCGACAAGCCAAAAAGTCACGGCGGGCTTGAGCTCAGTCGCTACACTGCCTCGGGGACCCTGCTCATCTTGATCGTCTTCCTGATCCTGATCTTCCCGCCAAAACCCGCGCAAAAGGCGCACTGAGCGATCCCTTCTTCGCGCCGGTTTCAGATCGCGGCGATCGGAAGTTGCAAGCAGACGCTGCGCGTTGGGAGCACTCGGCTCCAATCCTGGATGATCTGCCGGTACGCTTCGCCCACCGGCCGGATGCGGCGGTCCAGATCGAACAGGCCATCGGTGCTCACGCGGCCGTTATCCTCCCGCAAGGCCGAGTCCCAATCCACCTGATCGGTCAGCGAATACCAGGTGAACCCGACAATGGGCACGCCGCTATTGCGCACGCGCAGGACGTTGGCCCACTCCTTCCAGAGCCAGAACACCGCGTCCTGACCTTGTGCGCTCTCGCCCTGCGGGTAATGCGTCTCCGTGTGCATGACCGGCAGTTGATAACGGGCGTAATATTGCCGCGTAATCTCCCCGTAGCCGAAAACCTCGCCCGCGGGCTGGCGGTCGCCATCGGCCCGCACGCGATGTTCATTGGTGACGTAGTAATCGTTGCCCATGATGCAGTGCTGCCGCAGATCGTGCTCGAGAAAAAAGTGGTACTCCTCGCGCGTCATGCCGTTGTCCAAAAGGAACTCGTACATCTCGCTGCCCACGCGGCGGCCGTAGTTTAGATCGAGGGAGAGGAAACGCTCTGCATTGAGGATTTCCGCCGGTTTGATGGCGGCGGGGTTTTCCGCGTGGAAATACTCGCTGGACTCGCTCTGGATGAAAATAGCATCAGGCCGCACTTCCAGGATGGCGTGCATGGCGAGGACATTGGCTTTGACGACGTGTTTGAGCGCCGTGATGAACGGGCGGTCGCCGGTTAGTTGCTCGTTCCACCAGCCGTAGCGGGCGGAGAACAGCGCGCAGACGTACATTTCGTTGATCGGCGTGTAGAGTTGCACCCAGGGGAACCGCCGGGCGAAGGCGCCCGCATAGGCCGCGAAGTGCCGGGGGAAATCCGGGTTTTGAAAGCTCCCGAGCCACGCCGGCAGCCCGAAATGGCACAGATCGGTGATCGGCAGGATCCCGCGCTGGCGCAGTTCGGCAAAAGTCTCGTCGGCAAACGCCCAATCGTACTTCTCCGGGCCGGTGAACGTCGTATGCAGCGGTGGTCCGTAGCGCAGGAAACGGATGCCCAAGGACTCGACCAGGGCGAAATCCTCCCGCCAGCGACGGTAGTGGCCGCACTTTTCCATTTCGTCCACCCGCGTGCGGCCGTGGGCGATGGTCGGCGCACTGTTTTCGATGCCGGTGGCGAAAAGGAACGTGGGGATGGGCTGCACGCAGTAGATACGCGCGACGGTCCGGGATCACGCGCTCCTCCCTTATTGCCGGCACCCGCAGGAGCCGTTCTCACCTTGCTCTCTGCCTAGCGCTCCAGGGCGCCCAGCTCGCGGATAAAATCCGGGAACGACTTCGCTTCCCGGATCAACTCGTTCAATCGGTCCAGCTTCTTGTCGTTGAACGCCTGGTTCAACGACACGCGCCGCGTGCTGTTCGCGTAGTTGAACACCACCTCGTCCCAATGAATCGACGAGACTTCGTTGTTGAACTTCGCCACCGACCGGCCGCGGAAATACGCCCGCGTGCTTTCGGGGGGCGAAAAGATTGCGCTACGGATATCGTCTTCGCTGACGAAGCGGCGCATCTGCCCATCGCGCAGCAGGGCGTAATGCAGTCCCTGATCCAGGGAAATGTTGTGATACTCCAGGTCGATCGATTGCAGCCAGGGATCGGTCCAGGCGAGGCCTTCCTCCTCCTTGAGCGTGTTGAGCAAGTACTTCTTGGCCACCCAATCAACCCGGTCCCGGCAGAGCATGACGTCCTTCTGCAAATCGTTGAGCACGCTGTCCCACTCCTTGAGCAGCCAGGCCGTTTCGGGGTCGTTCCGGTCGCAATGCGCCAGGGCGGCGGCCATGTACATGCGCTGGACATCGATGGCGGAAATCTTGCGGCCATCCTTCAGTTCGATGATCCAGGAATAGGTCTGGTCGCGGCTGATGGCCTTGGTCGTCTCGATCGGCTGCGCGAACTCCAGTTGGGGCGCCTTGCCCGCTTCGATGAGTTCCAGCACCAGCGAGGTGGTCCCCATTTTCAGGGCGGTGGCTACCTCGCTCATGTTCGAATCGCCGATGATGACATGAAAGCGTCGATAGCGGCTGCTGTCCGCGTGCGGCTCGTCCCGCGTGTTAATTAACGGGCGGCGGTTCATCGTATCGATGCTGACGATGACGCTGAAGAAATCCGCCCGTTGCGAGATCTGATACAGGCCCACCTGGCTTGCGACGCTTTCCGCCTCCACGCCCATCTTGCCCGCGCCGGCGAAAATTTGCCGCGTGACCAGGAACGGCAGCATGTCGCTGACCACCCGGTCCCAGGGGACGTTGCGACTCATCAAAAAATTATCGTGGCAGCCGTAGCTGTGGCCGATGAAGTCCGTGTTGTTCTTGTAGAGTCGGACCTCGCGCTCCGGCAGCAGCTTCTTGTTCCGGCGCCGCGCGCACTCGGCCAGGATGCGTTCCCCGGCTTTGTCCTGCGCCACGACCTCGCGCAAGGTGGTGCATTCGGGGGTCGAATACTCCGGGTGCGCATGATCGTTGTAAAAGCGCGCGCCATTGCTCAGCACGAGATCGCTCTTGATTTCCTCGAAGCTCAGCGGCCGGTTCTTATCGATTTCAAAGTAGGCGGATTCGTCCGTGTCCTGCAGCAACTCCGCCGCGCGAAAGCCGCGCGCATCGTTGTGCGGATCTTCCAGGGAATAATCCCACTTCATCAACGTGCCGTGCTCAGTGTAGCGCCGCACGAGCTCGATCGATTCGCTCACTACATCCACGTTGTCCACGCCGTCGACCGTGATGCCGAACTCGGTTTCGATCCCAAAAACGCGTTTCATCGATCCCTGTGAAATCATGGGCGGGCAGCTCCGGGTAACGGCGGGCGGCAGCGAACGCTCAAATGACGGTGCGGTTACCCTTGGGCCGATCCTCGCGCGAGGGCTTGATCGGCGCCACCTTGACGACGTTGTCCGCGTCGTAATCGATCAGCTTCAGCCAATCCTCCGTGATGTCGGTCGGCGGGAAGATGTCATTTTCCGCGTACTCGGCGTTGAGAGACAGCGTCAAGTCGCTGGCGCTGATCCCCTCCTCCTGCTGGGTGGCAATGGCCCGCTTGATGGCCAGGCCTTTCGCGCGTTCGACGATCGAAGAAATGATGGCGCCACTCACCAGATCGCCGCGGTAGAGCACCTCCTTGCGGCCACTGCGCAGGGTGACCTCGATGAACTTGTTCTCCTCGCGATGCGTGAACTGCTGCTCGATCAGATTATCCACCAATTTGTCGATAGCCGGCCGCACGCCGCCGGATTCGCTGACCAGCGCTGGATCGTAGGGCAGATTTTCGGCCAGGTAGATGCGATAGATTTCGCGCGCTCCCTCCTTGGTGGGCCGGTTGACCTTGATCTTGCGGTCGATGCGGCCCGGCCGGATGATCGCCGGATCGATCAGATCCGCGCGATTGGAAGCCAGGATAATGACGACGTCATTCAGCGAATCGATGCCGTCCATCTCGGTGCAGAACATCGGCACCAGGGTGGACAGGATGTTCGAGTACCGCGAGGCGCGCCGGGTGCCGAGGATGCTTTCGGCCTCGTCGATGAAGAGGAACGGCAGATAGCCTTCCTTGCGCTTCTCGCGCGCCGTGGCAAAAATCTCGCGCACCATCCGTTCGCTCTCGCCGACCCACATGTTGAGGATTTCCGGCCCCTTGATGTGCATGAAATACTCTTTCATCTCCTCGCCGGTCTTCTGCTTGAGCTGCGCGGTAAGATTGTAGGCGGTGGCCTTGCCGATCAGCGTCTTGCCGCAGCCGGGCGGCCCGTAAAGCAGGAAGCCCTTAGGCGTGGTGTGCTGAAACTTACTGAAGAGATCCGCGTGCAGGAGCGGCAGTTCGATGGCGTCCTTGATCGCTTGGAGCGCTTCCTGCTGGCCGCCCACCTTCTCCCAAGGCAGCTCCGGCACCTGATCGAGATAGTGATCTTCGCTCTTGGGCCGGCGCATGACTTCGAGCGCCATGCGGTAATTGGCGTCCACGCGGACCTCATCACCGGTTTTCAGGCTGTGCTTGAGCAACTCGCTGGAACGTTGCAGCACCAGCGACTGCATGCCGTTTTCCTGCCCGACGCGCAGGCGGTCGGCGCCGATCACCTCGGTGATTTTCGTCACCGGGCCGGCGGTGTCGTAGCCGAGGTCGCCGACGATGACATAAGCCTCGTTGACCAGCACCCGGGTGCCTTTCTTGAGTTTGCCGATGCTGATGCGGGGATCGACGTTGCAATAATAATCCGAGCCGCCCACCACGATCTGGGCGGTCTCGCGATTGGGCGTGCCGAGGAACGTGCCGATACGGTTGGCCGGAGAAGTCACTTTCTTGATGACTTCCTCCATCTTCTCGATCGTCACGCGCGCTTCGTTGATGGTGTCTTCCTGATCGGCAATCTGCGTGCGGATATTCAGGAGCGCCTTGCGAATCGGGTCGCCGATGGGCAACGAGGCGATGGTGCGATCCAAAAGATCGAGCGCCGACATTTCTCCGGGCGCTTGATGCCCCGCGCCATAGGGGTCGAACTCACTGGATCGGTCGGATGGATTCATGCTCAGTCTGCGAATGAAAAAGAAGTTTTCCCGCTTCCAAAACGATAGCCTATTCCCAATCTGATCATACGCCCCGCGCCACCACGGCGCAAATAACGGTCCAACTGCTTCCAGACCGGGAACTTCCGGTTTGTGCAGCGGCCAACCGAGGAAAAAAAGTGGCGGGAACCGTGCACCGTCCGGGACTCGAACCCGGAACCTAGTGATTAAGAGTCACGTGCTCTACCAATTGAGCTAACGATGCATGACGATTTCCCGAGCACGCTGGGGCCTGCCACGGACCGCATTTTAGTCCGACGCCGCGCCCTACCGCAAGCGATTTTCGTGTGAGGCAACCGCGGCCCGCGAACGGTGCTGGACAGGCGGGCAACGGCTCAGCTATCTCAAAGGTCGCGCACCGCCCAGCCTCCGGTTGTTGCGGCTCCACCCCCAGCAACAGCCTCTCCCCTTATGAACCCGTTTATTGGCGTCCTCTACCACTGGATCGGCGGCTTCGCCGCCGGCAGCTTTTATATCCCGTACCGCGCGGTGAAGCGGTGGTCGTGGGAGACTTACTGGCTGGCGGGCGGCTTTTTTAGCTGGATTATCGCACCCTGGACCCTGGCGCTGCTGCTGGTGCCGGGGGCCATTCACGCGATTACTTCCGCCTCGCTGCACACCATTGTCTGGGCCTACGTTTTCGGCGTGCTCTGGGGTCTGGGAGGGCTGACCTTCGGGTTGACGATGCGGTACTTGGGCATCGCGCTGGGCATGGCGGTGGCCCTGGGCTATTGCGCCGCCTTCGGCACGCTGATGCCGCCCATTTTCGAGGGCACCTTCGGCCAACTGCTGCAAAGCGCGTCCGGCATTATCACGTTGGTGGGAATTATGGTTTGTCTGGTCGGCATCGGCATCAGCGGGCTGGCGGGAATGTCCAAGGAAAGGGAGCTTTCGCCCGAGCAAAAGAAGGCATCCGTGGCCGAGTTCAACTTCCCCAAGGGCATGCTGGTGGCGACGTTTTCGGGCATCATGAGCTCCTGTTTTGCCTACGGCCTCGCCGCGGGCAAGCCCATCGGAGTCACGGCCAAGGCGCAATTGGCGCAGAGCGGCGGTTCAGACCTGTGGCAAAACCTGCCGGTTCTCATCGTGGTGCTGGCGGGCGGTTTCACCACGAATTTCATCTGGTGCGTGTTGCTCAATATCAAGAACCGCTCGGCTCACGAGTACCTGAACCTGCGGCGCACGGCGGTGATGGAAGTCAGCGCCACCGAAGCGGTCATGCCCTGGAACGCGGACGAGCTCGCCGGGACCTCGGCGGAGAGCCGGGAAGGCGCCACGGCCGGGGCGGCGGAGCCGGCGCCGTTGTTGCGTAACTACCTCTTCTCCGCCCTGGCGGGCGTGACCTGGTACCTGCAATTCTTCTTTTACAGCATGGGTACGACGAAGATGGGTAAGTACGATTTCTCCAGTTGGACGCTGCACATGGCGAGCATCATCATCTTCAGCACGCTTTGGGGCATCGCGCTCAAGGAATGGAAGGGCACGGGCAAGCGGACGCACGCGTTGATCGCCATCGGACTGGCGACGTTGATCGGCTCGACGATCATCGTGGGTTACGGCACGTACCGCAAGCAATTCGAGACGCCTCCGGCAAGCGTGGCCGCGAGGTAAGGCACAAGTTTTACGTCCGGCGGCCGAATTTCCGCTCCAATTCGGCGTAGGACATCTGGATCATCGTCGGCCGGCCGTGCGGGCAGCAATACGGCAATTCGCACGCCAGCAGATCCTCGATCAAACGCACCAACTCCTTTTCGCGCAAATGGTCGTTCGCCTTGACCGCATGGCGGCACACGGTCTTGGCGATCATTTCCTCGCCCAAACGCAATTTGGAGGTGCTCGCCGCCGCCACCTGCAAGGCGTCGATGATTTCCCTCATCAACGCCAACGGCTCGGCGGAGGGCAGGAACGGCGGCAGGCTATCGAGCTTGAAACTGTCCCCGCCGAAATCCTCCAGGCCGATGCCCATCTTTTGCAAGCCGTCCAGGTGCTGGCGCAGCCAGTCGGCGTCGCGCGGGTTGAGTTGGAGCGTGCCGGGCAGCAGGAGTTTCTGGCTGATGACCTCGTGCGCTTCCAGGCGCCGGCGCAGTTCCTCGAAGAGGATGCGCTCGTGGGCGGCATGTTGATCCACCAGGACGAGGCCGCCGGCATTCTCCATCAGGATGTACAGGCGGCCCAGCACCCCCAGGATCTTGAACTGGCTGACGGACGGCGCCGCCGGCTGGGCCGCGGGTGCGGGAGTTCGCACCACGGCCGCGCGCCCTGGGGAGTCCGGCTGGGCCGGTGATCGCGAGACGCCAGTAGCGGCTGCGGTGCTGCGCTCCACCAAAACGCCGCTGGCTGCCACCGCCGGCCCGGACGCGTCGACCTGCCGGATCAGATTTCCCAGCGTGAGATCTCCCGTCTCGTTCCGCTCCGGCGCTGGCACGGGACTTCCGCCCGGCCGCGCCTTTTCCGGCTCGCGTGGCACCGGCGGGAGTGGCGGCTGGTGAAAGGAACGCGTCCAATCCGTCCGCCCCGCTTCCAGGCTGCGCCGCACCGCCGCCACCAAGGCTTCGCGCACCACGCCCGGCTCCCGGAAGCGCACCTCGCGCTTGGCCGGGTGCACGTTGACGTCCACCGTGGCGGGATCCAGCTCCAGAAACAGGTAGGTCACCGGGTAACGCCCCTTCATCAGCGCCGTGTGATAACCTTCCCGCAACGCTTGCGTGACGATCCCGTTTTCCACCGGACGCCCGTTGATGAACACGCGCTGGCCGTTGCGCGTCGCCCGGCTAACCCCGGGTTTGCCGATGAACCCACGGATCGTAATGCCTTCTGCCGTCGACCGCCCGTTCAGCTCCGCCAACTCCATGGCGGCCGGTTCGCCTGCGAGATCGCGAATGCGGTCCAGGAGGCGATTGGCGCTGGGGAGTTGCAGGACCGTGCGGTCGTCGCGCAGGTAAACGAAGCGCACGTCTGGATGGGCGATGGCCAGCAGATGAATCTGCGTCTCAAGATGAGCCGCCTCGGTGGCCTCCGTCCGCAGGAATTTGCGCCGGGCGGGCAGGTTGTAGAAGAGCGAACGCGCTTCCACCAGTGTGCCCGGCGCGGCTCCCGAATCTCGCACCGTTTCAATCCGACCGCCGTTGACCAGGATTTCCGTGCCGGCCAGGGCGCCGGGCTCCCGCGTGGCGAGCCGGAAGCGCGAGACGCTCGCGATACTCGGCAAGGCCTCGCCGCGGAACCCGAGGGTCGCGATGGCTGCCAGATCGGCGCCCGTGCGGATTTTGCTGGTGGCATGGCGCTCAAGACAAAGCAGCGCATCGTCCCGATCCATCCCATGGCCGTCGTCCACGACCCGCACCAGCGCGATGCCGCCGCGCTGAATCGAAATTTCAACCGAGCGCGCCTTGGCATCCAGGCTGTTTTCCACCAGTTCCTTGACGATGGAGGCGGGCCGCTCGATGACCTCGCCGGCCGCTACCTGGCTGGCCACGATTTCGGAGAGCAAGGCAACTCGGCTCATGGAGCGGACAAAGCGTAGCGCGGGCGGGACGAAATGCTATGCACCGGCAGGTTTAGTTCGAACAAACGCTGGAAACCCGGCCCGAGCCCTGGTAGGCCGCGTGGCGGAGAGAAATCCTGGCCGCAACCTCGCTCCGCGCCCGCAAATTGCTTTGACTTTCCAGGTGCCTGGACTATGTGAATTTGGCCTCTTTTATGATCACTGTCACTGACAATGCCGTCAATCATCTTCGGGCTTTGCTCGCGGAACAAGCGGCGCCGGCCCAAGCCGGCCTGCGGATTTTCGTGGAAAACGGCGGCTGCTCCGGCTTGCAATATGGGATGACCGTCGCCGAAGCCCAGCCGGCGGATGAAGTGACGGAGCGCTACGGCGTCAGCGTCTTCGTGGATGCCGCTAGCGCGGGCCACCTGCGCGGCGCGGTGATCGATTACCATGATGATCTGACCGGAACCGGCTTCCGCATCCAGAATCCAAACGCCAAACGCACCTGCGGTTGTGGCACCTCGTTTGAACCCGAAGCCGCGGCGGCGGCCTCTGCCCGGTAGGTTGGTGGGAAGCGCCTGCCGGTCTTAACGCCTCCCGGTCTCCTGATCGACTGACCTCTTTCTCCGCTGCGGCTTGTGGCATACAGCCCACCAAAATCCTCCTCTTCCTTTAAGGATGACCTGCTGCGGACCCCGATTGAATTCGAACCGCGCCGCCAGGACAACCTCTTCTTGTGGACGGTTTTCCTGCTCCTCCTGGTGGGGTTCAGCATGGCCTGCTGGATCGGCAGCTATCTCGTCTTCAGCCGGCCGGAACTGCCGCTGAGCTATAAGATCCTGCGCCGGATCAAGAAAATCGATCTGCCGGCGCGCTTCAAGATCAACGCGGCGCCCCCCGGCGAGTTTCTCTCGCCGGAAAAACTCTACGCCCGCTACAGCCCCATATCCGCGCCAGTTTTGCGTGATCTGAACCGCGACCTCGAACGCGCCTACCTGCGGAACTATCCGGCGGCCAACGAACTGGTGCCCTACGTGACCGGCCGCTTCACGATCCTGGATTCCTACGAATTGCACGCCAACGATTTCGTCCCCTCGGGCGTCGTGGCGCTGGCTGTCTCCACCGACACGCCCCGGCTGTTGATCGAGCATATCTATAGCGCCAGCCCAGCGGTCGCGCCGGTGATCAAGCGCAACCTGCAAAGCGGCATGGACATCGAGTTGCGGCGCACCTTCGAGCTCACCGCCGTCTTGCACGTGACCAAGCTCGTCGATGGCCGCATCCAGTTGACGGTGGTGCCGCTGAACTACGGCTCTTACGTCTTCAAGGGCAGCACGGGCGGCTTCACCCTGGAGCCGCCGGCTGCGCTGGATGTCGCCGCCGGCTGGCCTATGATCCGCGATGAACGGCTCGAGGAAGCGAACAAGGCGCTCCAGGCTTACCGGGCGCGCAACGGGCTGGGCCTGTTCCTGGCCAGCACCAAGACCGAGCAAAAGCCCGCGGAGCCGGCCTTCAAGGGCGTCGATTTGCCGGTGGAAACGCCGCCGCCGATTCCGCCGCCGATCGCCATCGCCACGGCCGCTCCGATGGTGGTCAAGGCCGCCTTGCCGGTGAAGCCAGGCAAGGACGGCAAGAAGGCCGCCGCTTCGCCCACGCCGGTCCTGGTGGCCGCGGTGGTACCGGTGGCCCGCGCCGTGCCGGTCGACGCTCCCGTGCGCCGCCCGGCTGCCACGCCCGCACCCGCCGTATTGAAGGCGACGTCGGCGGCTCTGGGACAAACCAGCGGAGTCTCGTTACAGCCGTTTTTCTCGGCGCCGGCTCCGGCGACGACCCGCAACGTCACCGCCGCGGCCGCCAACGGCGTCACGCGTTCCTGGACGCTCTATGCGCCCGGCCGGCAGCCCAGCGGAAAAAGCGTGCACGCCGATGAGATCGCCGCCTTGAGCCAGCAAGGCGGGTTCAATGGCCAGCCCGTTTATCTCAGCGGCAACTTCCTGGTCAACGCCGTGGGCGAGAACCGCGTCGACGGCAGTAAAAAGGCGGTCTTGCGCCCGAGCAACACGAGCAAAGTGCGGGTCATCGTCGAGTATCCCTCCAGCCAGCCGCTCCCGGCGGAAGGGACCACCATCAACCGGGACGAAGAGCGGCCTTACCAGATCATGGACGCCCGCGAAGTCGCGGACGGCACGCTGAACGTCTACGCGCGCGAGGTCATCGCGCCGTAAGTGGCCGTGGCAGCCGACCTCGGAGATTTCAGGCGGCGAAGCTGCCGATCGTAAGCACGGGTAGGGATCGCTCTCCGGGCGACTCCGAAGCTGTCAGGAGGTCTGTTGCAGTCGGCACGACTCTGATTGGTGGTGGGGTTCTCCAGACAGTCACGGAGTCGCTCGGAGAGCGATCCCTACCTTTTTTTGGAACCGCTGCGAGGCGGGTACCCTAGCGGAACTGTTGGAAAATCTCGTTCGCCTGCTCCAGCGTTTCCTTGCTGCCGATGTCGAACCACGTGCCGCTGATCGGCGAAGTGTAAACCGGCATCTTCTTGTACAGCCACTGGATGAACCGTCCCGGCTGATCCGGGTTGTTGCCTTCCTTGATGTACGTGTCGAACATCGGCACGGTCGATTTTGCGAAATAATACAGCGCGATACCGGTGATCGTACCAGTCGGGTGCGCCGGTTTCTCTTCGAAGCCGAGAATCTGGCCGTCCGCGGCCAGGGTCAGGTTATTGTACTTCTTGATCGCCTCGAGATCGCCCACGTCATAGGTCGCCAGCGTGGCGTCGTGCTGCCGCGCGGCGGCGGCGAACGATTCGAGCGACTCGCTAAACAAATTGTCGCCCGCCACGACCATGAGATCATCGTTTTCCAGGTGCTCCTCACGCACCACCAGATTGATGTCGCCAATCGCGCCGAGTTTATCCTGATCGCTGGTGGACCGGTCGTTGACGATGTGAAACTTTACCTCCGGCTGCCGATGATTGTAGCCATCGGCCCAAGCCTGAAAATCCGCCGCGAACTTGTTGTTCGTCACGATGTAGACGGTCGCCACATCCGGCACCGGAGCCAGATTGTCGAGCACCCACTCCAGCATCGGTTTGCCCGCCACTTCCAGGAGCGGCTTGGCTTTGGTCAGGGTCAGCGGATAGAGGCGGGTGGCGTAGCCGGCGGCGAGGATCAGGATGTTCATGAAATGGAAGCGGCGGACCTGGGCAAAGGCATAAAGGCGGAGCGGGAAGTCAGGATACTTCCACGTAATCCAGGTCCACGCCGTAAGTTTCGCGTAATTTGCTCAAGGCGATCACGGCGATCACCACGCAAATGGCGCCCGTGATGAAGCCCCCGTGCACCAGGCCGTATCGGCCCTTCAACGTGGTGAAGAGCAAGGTGATCGGGATGAGGGCGCCCCGGGCGAAGTTCGGAATCGTCGTGGCCGTCGTCGCCCGCAAGTTGGTGCCGAATTGCTCGGCGGCGATGGTCGCGAATACCGCCCAATAACCAATGCCGATCCCGAGCCCGAAAATGATCCCGTAGAACCCGGCGGCAGTGCGCCCCTCCGAGGAAAAATACGCGCACAAAAACAGGGCGGCCACCAATTGCCCGAGCAGCACCGCCGCCTTGCGCGAGCGAAAGAGCTGGCTCAGCGTCCCCGCCAAAAAGTCGCCGATGGTCAGGCCGAGATAAACGAAAAGGATCCCGCGGCTGCCGGTGACCGTTCCCTGCACATGCATCGCCTGGGCGAATTCCGGGCACAGCGTCACCACGATTCCGACCACGTACCAGAGCGGCGTCCCGATAAACACGCAGCACAGATAGCGGCTGAGCCGGTCGGCATTGGTAAACAGGCTGAGGAAGTTGCCGCGCGACACATCCGTGCGCGCCCGCACCCGCTCGAACAGATCGGACTCCAGAACGCCCACCCGTAAAGCCAGCAGCGTGAAGCCCAGGACTCCACCCACGATATACGCCGAGCGCCAGGCCCAGGCGTCCGCGACGACGCTGGCGATGACCGCGCCGAAAACCCCCACGCTGGCCACCAACATTGTCCCGTAACCGCGCAGCTCCTTCGGCAGCAGCTCGGAAACGAGCGTCATGCTCCCGCCAAGTTCCCCCGCCAGGCCGATGCCGGCCAGGATGCGCCAAACGCGGTACGCGGCCAGCGTGTGCACGAACCCATTGGCCAATGTCGCGCCGGAGTACAGCGCGATCGAACCGAAAAGCAGCAGACGCCGGCCTTTCTTGTCGCCCAGCACGCCCCACAAGATGCCGCCCACCAGCAGCCCGGCCATTTGCAGGTTCAGCAACTGCAAGCCTTGGTCGGCGAGCGCTTCCTTGGCGACTCCCAGGTCGCGCAAGCTCGTCGTGCGCACGATGCTAAAGAGCAGGAGATCGTAGATATCCACCAGGTAGCCGAGCGCTCCCACGATGATGGCCGGTTGCAAGAGCAGGCGGAGGGAGGGAGTGCGCGCGGGCATAAGGAGGCAAGGCGGTTCGCGGATGCTGCCGCAAGCCCCGGCGCATCGCAAGCGTCAACCGCGCGCCGAGATGCGGATTTGAGCACGGCCGGAAGTCAGGTAGTGTCATTTCATGGCCACTCCTCACCCCGATGTCATCACGCTCGGCCATTCTCCGGATCCGGATGACGCGTTCATGTTTTATGCGTTGGCCGAGAACAAGATCGACACGCGCGGGTATCGGTTCGAGCACATCCTGCAGGATATCGAGACGCTCAATCAGCGGGCCATGCGCGGTGAACTGCACATTTCCGCCATCTCCATCGGCGCGTACGCTTACGTGCTGGATAAGTACGCGCTCCTGCCGACCGGGGCGAGCATGGGCGACGGCTACGGCCCGCTCGTGGTCGCCGACGCCGCGCGCGAGCCGCTGCCCCCCGCGGTGGTAGCCGGAGAGACAGCGGCGATCTGCGATTGGCTGAAGTCCCGCAAGATCGCCGTGCCCGGCGTGCGCACGAGCGCGTTCCTGGCGCTGCGCCTGTACCAGCCGGATTTCGAGTACGAGGTCGTGCCGTTCGACCAGATTTTCGAGGCGGTGCAAAACGGGCGCGCGGATGCCGGCCTGATCATCCATGAAGGCCAGCTCACCTACGCGCGGGATGGTTTTGCCAAGGTGGTCGATCTCGGCGAATGGTGGACCAACGCGACCGGTTTGCCGCTGCCCCTCGGCGGAAATGTGGTCCGCAAGGATCTGGAGCGCGAGGTGCGCACGGAGCTTTCCGATATCTTGCGGGAGAGCATCAATTACGGTCTTTCGCATCGCGAGGCGGCAGTGGCGCACTCGATGCCGCTGGCGCGCGGCCTGGATGTGCCGTTGGCGGATAAATTTATTGGCATGTACGTGAATGATTACACGCGCGATTACGGCGACAAAGGGCGGCGCGCCATCCACGAGTTTCTCGGCGCCGCCAGTGAGCACGGCTTCATTCCGGCGCCGGTGGGGTTGGAGTTCGTGGAGTGAGCGAGCCGGGCGCGGACAGCGTCGCGTCAGCAGGGGTTCATTGTGCAGAAGGTCCTTTTTCGCCGCGCCTTCCGGAACTTCACCGGCGGGCATCTGAAGGTTTGGGACTACTTCAACCACGTCAACGCCGCGCCGGGTTATAGCACCGGCATTTACTTCACGCCCGAGAGCGTTTGGGACGCCACCAACCCGTGGTTGGCACTGCGCGCTGAAGTCGAGAGCCGCTGGGAGCCGGCGGCAGCCGACGTTCTCTTCCTGGGCGGGCAGGATTGGCTGCAGCTACCTCGCGAAGAGCGGCGCCATTATCGCCGGCCGGTCATCAACCTGATCCAACACGTGCATCATGGCGATCCCGCTCATCCGTTTTCCGCTTTCCTGGAGCACCGCGCCATTCGCGTCTGCGTGAGCGCGGAAGTGCAGGCTGCCATCCAGGCCACGTCCCGCGTCAACGGTCCGACGATCATCATTCCGAATGGAATTGATCTGGCAGGCGAGAACTCGCCGCCAGCCGCTGGGCGCACCGTCGACTGGTTGATCTGCGGCATGAAGACAGGTCAATCGGCCGTGGCGCGTGAACTGGCGCGAAGGCTGGCCACGGCTTATCCGCGGGACACGATTGAACTCCTAACGAAGCTGCTGCCGCGAACGGATTTTCTCGCCAAGGTGGCCCAAGCGAGAAGGGCGGTTTTACTCCCGCGCGCCACCGAAGGCTTCTACCTGCCAGCCTTGGAAGCCATGGCCTTGGGCGCACTGGTGATCTGTCCGGATTGTCTCGGCAACCGCTCGTTCTGCCAGGACGGAACTAACGCCGTCGTGCCCGCTTCCGCGGCAGCGGCAGATCTCTGGCAGGCGCTACAGCGGGCCAGGTCCCTCCCCCACCCCGAGGAAGCAGCCATCCTGGCCCAGGCTCGGGCGATAGCGGCCCAACACAGCCTGGCCAACGAACGAGCCGCCTGCCACGAACTGCTTGCGGCCATTCCGTCGCTATGGTAGCCACACGCGATGCCTGACGTCGTCCTCACGGGCCTGCCGCGATCCGGGTCGACGCTCACCTGCCACCTGCTGAACCGTTGCGCCGACACGGTGGCTTTGCATGAACCCATCCCCATGGGAGAACTCGCGCAACGGGGAACGGCGGACGGCCTCATGCAGGGTGTGGAACAATTCTACCGGGACACGCGTCAATCCTTGCTCCAGGAGCGGCGAGCTTTGTCAAAGACTGTGGGCGGAACGGTGCCGGATAACACGTTCGGCGAAGCGCGCGGTGGCGCGGAAAACTTACGGCGCAGTCTGGCTTCCCATGGAGAAGTGAGCTTTGAGAGCAAGGAGCTTTCGGCGGATTTCACCCTGGCCATCAAACACAACGCCGGGTTTACCGCCCTGCTGGAACGCCTCGTGCAGCAGTTTCCTTGTTACGGCATCGTCCGCCATCCGCTGGCGGTGCTTTCCTCCTGGAACAGCGTCAACCTGCCCGTCCAGCAAGGCCACGTGCCGGTAGGTGAAAAGATCGATGCCGGTCTGCGCCACGCGCTGGAAAGGCTCGAAGACCGGCACGAGCGCCAGCTCTATATCCTGGAGTGGTTCTTCGAGCGGTTCGCGCGGCTGCTCCCGCGCGCCGCCATTCTGCGCTATGAAGACGTGGTGGCCAGCGGCGGACGAGCCCTGGAGCCGGTCACAACGGCCGCCGGGAGCCTCGACGAGCCGCTGCAATCCAAGAACAGCAACGCCGCTTACGATGTTGGCCAGATGCGGGTCATCGGCGAGAAGCTGTTGGGGCGGGAGGGCGCGTTTTGGGAGTTTTATACCAAGGAGAGCGTCCTAGCCATGTTGGGGTCGCTCCCAGCCGCCGCCTGAGATGCCGGCAAACCCCGAGTTCCTGGTCGATTTCGTCATCGGCGGAACGCAAAAGGGCGGGACCAGCGCCCTGGCGAGGTTTCTCGGGGCCCATCCTGAGATTTGCCTGCCGAAGTACAAGGAGGTGCATCTGTTCGACGCGCCCGATTTTTCGGCGCACACCAGCCCGCAGGAGTTGAATGTGCGCTACCGCCAGGCGTTTCCCAAAGAGCTGACCGGGCGGCTCGTGGGCGAAGCGACTCCGATCTACCTGTACTTACCGTGGATCGCGCCGCGCGTGCGGCGCTATAACCCCGCCATGAAATGGATCTTGCTGCTGCGCGATCCGGTAGAGCGGGCGATTTCTCATTACAGCATGGAACGCGCGAGGGGCGCGGAATGGCTGCCGTTGGGCGCGGCGCTGCGGCTGGAAAAGGCGCGGCTCTGGTGGGATCGGGGCTGGAGCGCCTGGCGCTCGTCCTTGCGGCATCATAGTTATCTGGATCGCGGTGTGTATAGTCGGCAGATTGCGAACCTGTGGGAGTCCTTTCCGCGCGAGCAGGTCCTGATCTTAACGAACGAAGAGTTAAGAACGCAGCATTTCGAGACGTTGCAGGTGGTCTATACATTCTTGGGTTTACAAGACCAGACGGTGCGGCCTGAGCCCGCGACAGTTTTCGTCACAGAGCGCAAAGTGAACGTGTCACCGGCCACCCAAGCCTGGTTGCGCGCCCGGACCGCGGCCGAGATTGAGCGGCTCGAGCAGATGCTCGGGCGCTCGTTCGCCGCCTGGAAAACGCCAGCCTGATTATTCATAAGGTAGCTGCCGAGTCGTCAAAAGGTAGGGATCGCTCTCCGAGCGACTCCCTGACTGTCTGGAGGCTGCCCTACCGATCCGCGACCCCTGCCAGCTCGTTACGCTGCCGGACAGCTTCGGAGTCGCTCGGAGAGCGATCCCTACCTGGAGCCGCTCCGCGGCAGCTTTAATACCGGTAATGCGCCGGCTTGTACGGGCCGTCCACCGGCACGTCCAAATAGGCGGACTGCCGGGCGGTCAGCGTCGTTAACTTCACGCCGATCTTCTCCAGATGCAGGCGGGCCACTTCCTCGTCCAGGATCTTCGGCAGGATATACACGCCGGGCTTGTAGGTATCCCGGTTCTTCCACAGGTCCAACTGCGCCAGCGTCTGGTTGCTGAAGCTGTTGCTCATGACAAAGCTCGGATGCCCTGTCGCGCAACCCAGATTCACCAGGCGGCCTTCCGCCAGGAGGAAAATCTCATGCCCGTCCGGGAAGATATACTTGTCCACCTGCGGCTTGATGTTCACCCGCTCGATGCCGGGGAAAGCCGTCAGCGCATCCACCTGAATCTCGTTATCGAAATGGCCGATGTTACACACCACGGCCTGATCTTTCATCTTGGCCATGTGTTCGATCGTGATGACATCCACGTTGCCGGTGGTCGTCACGTAAACGTCGCCGCGGCTTAGCGCGTCTTCGATGGTCGTGACTTCATAACCTTCCATGGCTGCCTGCAGCGCGTTGATCGGATCGATTTCCGTCACGATCACCCGGGCGCCCTGGCCCTTGAGCGATTGCGCGCTGCCCTTGCCGACATCCCCGTAACCGCACACCACCGCGACCTTGCCTGAAAGCATCACGTCCAGCGCGCGGTTGATGGCGTCCACCAGCGAATGGCGGCAGCCATACAGATTGTCGAACTTGGACTTGGTGGCGGTGTCGTTCACGTTAAACGCCGGCACCAGCAGCTTGCCCTGCTCCTGGATCTTGTAGAGGCGATGCACGCCAGTCGTCGTTTCCTCGGAAACTCCGCGCCAATCCTTGACGATCTCGTGGAAAACGAACGGGTTTTCCGCGTTGATCTTCTTGAGCAGGTTCTTGATGACCGTCTCCTCATGCGAACCGCTCGGGCTGTTGACCCAGTCATCGCCTTCTTCGAGTTCGTAGCCCTTGTGCAGGAACAGCGTCACGTCGCCGCCGTCATCCACCACGAGCTGCGGGCCCTTGCCTTCGCCATTCAAAATCGCGCGCCAGGTGCAATCCCAGTATTCCTCGAGCGTCTCGCCCTTCCAGGCGAAAACCGGCACGCCCGACACCGCGATGGCCGCCGCGGCGTGGTCCTGCGTGGAGAAAATATTGCAGCTCGCCCAGCGCACATCCGCGCCGAGCGCCACCAGCGTCTCGATCAGCACCGCCGTCTGGATCGTCATGTGCAACGAGCCGGTGATCCGCACGCCGGCCAGGGGTGCTTCGGCCGCGTATTTCTCGCGGATCGCCATCAAGCCCGGCATTTCCTTTTCGGCGATGTCGAGTTCCTTGCGGCCCCAATCGGCCAGGGAGAGATCGCGCACGGCGAAGTCGTTCGTGGGCGGGGCGGTAATCGTAGCGGTGCTCATAATTTGGAGGTAGTAGTCGGTAAAGTTGGAAGTTGTTAATTCACGGCGCTCTTCAAGGCGGCCACCTTGTCGCGCTTTTCCCAGGTCAGGGAGTCGAGATCGTGTTCCTTGCCGAAGTGGCCGTAGTTGGTCGTCTTCGAGTAAATGGGACGCAGGAGATTCAACTCCCGCACAATGGCGGCCGGCTTGAAATCGAACACCTCTCGAATGGCCTTTTCGATCTTCTCTTCATCGGCCGTGTTCGTGCCGAAGGTGTTGACGTTGATGCTGACCGGGTCAGGAAAGCCGATGGCATAGGCGAACTGGATTTCGCAGCGTTCCGCCAGGCCGGCAGCCACCACATTCTTGGCCACGTAGCGCCCCATGTAAGCCGCGGAACGGTCCACCTTGCTCGGGTCCTTGCCCGAGAAAGCGCCGCCGCCGTGCCGCCCCATGCCGCCGTAGCTGTCGACGATGATCTTGCGTCCGGTCAGGCCGCTGTCGCCCTCGGGACCGCCCACCACGAACCGGCCGGTCGGGTTGACGAAATAGCGGGTCTTGTCATCGAGCAAATGGAGCGGGATGACCTTCTTGATCAGCATCTCGATGATGACGCCGCGAATCTCCTTATGCTTGACGTCCGCCGCGTGCTGCGTGCTGATGACCACCGTGTCCACGCGCACCGGTTTGTAGCCGTCATACTGCACGGACACCTGGGTCTTGGCGTCCGGGCGCAGCCAGGGCAGTTCCTCGCTCTTGCGCAAGCGGGCGAGCTCGCGTCCCAACTGATGGCTGAGCTGGATCGGCAGCGGCATCAACTCCGGCGTCTCGTTGGTCGCGAACCCGAACATCAAACCCTGGTCGCCGGCACCTTGTTCGTCGGTATCCTTGCCCTCGTGCGAAGCTTCGTTGACACCCTGGGCGATATCGTGGGACTGCTCGCTCAAGGCGCACAGGATCTGGCAGGTATCGGCGTGGAAAAGGCAGTCCTTGTTCACGTAGCCGATGTCCCGAATGGCGGCCCGGGTTTCCGCCAGATAGTCAAACCGGGCGTTGCTGGTGATCTCCCCGGCCAGGATGACGATGTTGCCCTTGGCGACCGTCTCACAGGCCACCCGGCTATTCGGGTCCTGCGCGAGGCAAGCGTCCAGAATGCGGTCGCTGATCGTATCGCAAACTTTGTCCGGGTGACCTTCGGTGACGGATTCGCTGGAGAAAATGTAGTGACGAGCCATTGCTGGAGCGGAAATCAGGGGTTGTTTGGAGTGGCCTGGGAAGCGGTGTTCCAAACTTCTAGCGGCAAAAAAAGCCGTTTCAAGATTTATTTATAAACAAATCATGATGACTTGATGCATTATGTGAAAAGCGATGGCTGCCATCATCAAATCACTCCGCCTGCTGGCAGATAGCACCAGGCTGCGACTCCTGCTCTTGCTGGAGCAGGCCGAACTGACGGTGGCCGAGATTCAGGAAATCCTGAATATGGGCCAATCGCGCATTTCGACGCATCTGGCCCAGCTCAAGAGCGCCGGGCTGGTGCGGGACCGCCGGGCCGGCAAGCACATCTACTACGGCGCGGCGCCAGCGGACGGCGCCGACGGCCCCTCGCGCGCGCGTTTGCAGGAGATCGTAGCGGCGAGCGCGGCCGAGATTCCGGAGAGCGCCACGGACCGGGTCGCGCTCTGCCTGGTGTTGCGCAAGCGCGACGACCGGGCGCGGGAGTACTTCAACCGGCTGGCAGGCAAATTCGGCCGCAGCTACTGTCCCGGCCGGTCCTGGCAGGGCCTGGCCCACATGCTCCTGGGCTTGCTGCCGCCGATGGTCATTGCGGATCTCGGCGCGGGCGAAGGAACGCTCTCGCAACTCCTGGCACGCACGGCCGAACGGGTGATCGCGGTGGATAACTCCGAAAAGATGGTCGAGTTCGGCGCCAATCTGGCCCGTGAACACGGTTTCAAAAACCTGGAGTACCGGTTGGGCGACATTCAATCACCGCCGATTGCCGCGGGCAGCGTCGATCTGGCCATCTTCAGCCAGGCGCTGCATCACGCGAGCCAGCCGGGCCGCGCCATCGCCGCCGCGCACGCGATCCTCAAGCCGGGCGGACGCGTAGTCATCCTGGACCTGCTCAGTCACGGGTTTGAGCAGGCGCGAGAACTGTACGCCGACCTCTGGCTCGGATTTAGCGAACTGGAGTTGCACCAACTCCTCAATCAAAACGGCTTCACCGTCGGCGATGTATCCATCGTCTCACGGGAGGAAGAAGCTCCCCACCTGCAAACGGTGCTGGCGACCGGCACCCGGGCGTAAAGCCCGGGATCGGCCCGCCTACCCCACCACGCCCGAAGGCGCACTCGTGACCGCGTCCAGAACCTCGTTCAAGGTCACGCTGAATTCCTCCAGACCCGTACTTGGGACGATGATGGTATTGCGCCGGCCATGCGCCTCCTCCGTAATGCGCAGGAAACGGCCGCGTTCGTTCTCACGAAACTCGATATAGAAGTGCTTGCGCTCGATCTGCAACTCCTGCGCGGCGATGATGTTATCCATTTAGGGTACGGGGAGGGAAACGAAACCTGGGGGGTTTGCCGCCAGCCGGCGGCTTACTGCCAATGAAATGCCATAAACAGGCTCTGACGCAACACGAAACTTTGCGCCGGCACACTGTAAGCCGCTTCAGCGGCCCCGGTTGCGTCAAGCCGCGCTCCCGTCGCGGTCCTGCACCTGGACCGTGAAAGCGGGGACACGTATGAGCAAGGGTCGGCCGCTCTCGTCGCAGGCAAGGTAAGCCCCTTCCACGTAGCTGTCGCCGGCGACCACATGGTAACTCTCGTAGCCGAAAGACTCTCCCGGCGCCAGGCGCGTGCATTGCCCCGCCACGCCATCGCCCTCGATCACATGGCGATAGCCGGATGTCAGGTCGGTAATCACCCATTTCCGCGCCCTCAGGGTCACCGCCGTATCGGAATCGTTGGCGATGGTAATGGCGTACACAAACGGATACGGCCGATCCACCGGCGCGTCGAGCTGGGGAGCGTAGGTGACCTGGTCGATACTGGCGCGCAAGCCCGCGCGTTCTTGCAACGCGCGGTCCGGTATGAAATAGACAGGCGCGTGCGTATTCATCCTTCGGCGACCGCTCTCTAAACCGACTCCCACCAAGAGCAAACGCCTGAAAATCGGATTGTCAATGGAACGGTCCCTCCCCCGCGCATGACTCCGCCACCGTCTCCCACAGCTCCGCCGGTGGCGCTCACCATCGCGGGTTCGGACAACTCCGCGGGGGCCGGGGCGCAGGCCGATTTGAAAACCTTCACAGCGCACGGCGTTTATGGCCTGACCGCGATCACGTGCGTCGTGGCGGAAGTGCCGGGCCTCGTGTCGGGTTTGCAGCCGGTAGAGTCGGCGCTGGTCCGCGCGCAGATCGAGCTGTCGCTGGGCGCGTTTCCGGTGGCCGCGCTGAAGACGGGCATGCTGCATTCCCGCGACGTGATCGCGCTGGTGGCGGAGATTTACGGTGGCCTTCCCGCCGATACGCGGCCGCCGCTGGTCGTGGATCCGGTAATGGTGGCAACCAGCGGCACCCCCCTGCTCCAGGGCGACGGTGTGGCGGCTTATCGGGAGCGGCTTTTTCCGCTCGCGACGCTGGTGACGCCGAATCTCGACGAAGCACGCGTGCTGCTAGGCGCGGCCGCCATTGCCACGCTGGACTCCATGCGCTTGGCTGGGATCGAACTCAGCGCGCGGTACGGTACGGCGTTCTTGATGAAGGGCGGCCACTTCGGCGGCGCAACCGCGATTGACTGGCTGTGCCTGCCGGATGGCTTGTCGCATGAACTCGGCGCACCCTTTACGCGCGGCCTGGCCACGCACGGGACCGGCTGCACGTACTCGGCGGCAATTACGGCGGGACTCGCCCGCGGCTTGGATCTGGTAACCTCCGTGGCCCAAGCGAAGCAATACGTGAGCGCCGCGATTGGTCAGTTCTTCCGCTGGGAAAAAAATGGCGCGGACACCGATGCCCTCAACCACGCGCCCATCGTTTAGCGCCGCTCCTTCGCCTCCAGCCGCGCCGAAATTCCCTCGAACGATTTTTCCAGCGCCCCCACCTGCTCCAGCATGGGCCGGTAGCGCTCGCTCTGCACGTTGCAGAACGTCTCCAGCGGCTGATACACCTGCGCCAGCTTCTGGTAAAACACGTCGATCGTCTGCCGCATCAGGTCGCCGATCGCCTGGGTCAGTTCCACCTGCTTTGCGCCCATGTGCTCACGGTAGGACGGCACTACCTGGCGGCGCTTGCCCCAACTGATCACCCCGCCGATGACCGCGGTCGTTAACGCCAGCACGCCGGTGAAATCCGCCAGCGCCACCGCCGCCATGTGCGCCGCGACCACCGTCGCAATGCCCCCCGCCGCGACCGCGCCGACCGGCACGCGCACCCACGAGATCGTTTCCGCGAACAACGCCTGCAACTGCTTCTCGACCTTGTTGTCGGACATGTTCTCGATCGTGGCGACTTCGATGCGCTCCACCAGGCGCGCCCGCTGTTCGGTGAAATCGGCGTTCCCGCTCTTGAGATGGCGGCGCGCTTCCGTGTCGAAGTTGGCTGCCAGCGTATCGTGCAACTGGCTCCAGACGCCCTTGAGTTCGCCTTCCAGCAACGTGACGGCGCGGTCCATCTGCTTGGTGATGGCGGCCCGCAGCATCGTCTCCATGTCGCGCTGAAAATCGATCTGCCACTGCTGATTGCGCACAAAGACGAGCTTGATCGAGTTGACAAACGTGAGCTTCTCCCGCAACCGGTGCTCTCCTTCCTGCTGGCAGCGCGCATAGGCGGTATCGACCCCGCGCAGGAAACCCTCCACTTGCAAATAACTGCGCTGCTTGAGCTGCGCGACCGTCGTCTGCAATCGGGCGATTTGCTCACGATCCGCCGCGATGATCCGCTCGCTGTCGCGCGCCTGCTCGGAGAGGTCGCGCAAGACCACCTGGGCGGTCTGACTCACGCTGCGCAATTTGCTCCGGCGCACCTCCTTGTCGCCAATCAGGCCATTGATGTAATCCTCCAGCGGACCGAACTGGCTTTCGGCCCAGAGCCGCTCCCGGTCTTCACCCGAGGTCTTCGCCAGCCAGGCTTTCTTGGCCGAAACCGCAAAGATCGGCAGCGACTGCCCCAACCGCTGCATGGCCGTCTGGCGTAGATGCTGGCTGACGGCTTCCACCTCGGCCGGTTCGCGCAAATCCATCTGTTGCAGGACGAAAATGACGTTCTTGAGCCACTTCTTTTGCAAGAGCGCCAGGAACTCCCAGGCGCTCGCGCCCCAGGGGTTCACGACCGAGAATACGAAGATGATCAAGTCCGCCTGCGGCACGAATTGCTCGGTGATTTCCTCGTGTTCGCTGACGATCGTGTTCGTCCCCGGCGTATCGACAATGTTAAAATCCCGCAGAAATTCGATCGGCTGGTAGCGTTCGATCAAGCTCGGGCTGATCGCCACATCCCGGGCTTCCTCGCCGAACTTGAAGACGTGGACCCGATCGGTGGCGGGCAAGACATCCACCCGGCAGAAATCGCGGCCGAAAAGCGCGTTCAAGAGCGAGCTTTTGCCGGCCTTGACCTCGCCGGCGACGACGAAGAGAAACGGCTCGCGCAACCCGCTTTGCAGGTCCTGCAACGTGCGCAGCAACTCGGGCGGACTATGCGCCTCCGTGGCGAGAGTGATTAGCCCGAAAAGCGCGGCGCTCAGTTCCCCGCGCAACTCGAGGTAATCACCGGCGAGGGGCTTCTCGTAATGGGTCCCCATGCGCGGAAGAGACAGTTGGTTGACGCGAATGCCGGAGCTAATCCGCGGTGCCGGTGATCTTCTCGGGCAGACGCGGCGTCGGCGAGGGCCTTGCGTGCGTGGCGTGCGGCTTGGTCGCGGTGCTTTCGGTGTCCGCTTTGGCCGCGGGCTTGGACGTCGGCGGCAACTGCATCGCGATCAGCTCGGACACCGTCACGAATTTAAACCCTTTGCCCAGCAAGTCATCCAAAGTCGCCGGCATGGCTTCCACCGTCCCGGGATGAATATCGTGCGAGAGGATGATGGCGCCATTACGCGCGCCCTCGACAATCCGTTGGTGCACGATCTCGGGCCCGGGCCGCTTCCAATCGAGCGGGTCGACCGACCAGAGAATGATCTTAAAGCCGTAGTCCGCGGCCACCCATTTCCGCTGCTCGCGGGTCAGGCTGCCATACGGCGGACGCATCAACGTGGGCGCCGTGCCAATGGCTTCCTTGATGGCGTCACTGGTGCGATCCAATTGCGAGCGCACGAAATCCTCGCCTTTCTTGGCCAGGTCCGGGTGATCCCAACTGTGGTTGCCCACCTCGTGTCCTTCGGCGATCTCGCGCTTGACGATTTCCGGGTGGGCCTTGGCATTTTCGCCGACCAGGAAAAACGTCACGTGGATATGGCGGGCAGCCAGCAGATCGAGGAGCTTCGGCGTCAACTTGGCGCTGGGTCCATCGTCGAAGGTCATGGCGATGTACGGGCCATCCACCCGCACGCTGCTCCAGGTAATCTGCGGGTCAGCGGAAGCGAGTATGCTCTCGGCCGGTGACGCAGTCGGCGAAGCAAGTGGGGTCGCCGCCGGAGTAGCGGCCGGCTCCTGGCCCAGCACCACCGTGACGAGCGCCAGGAAGCTGAATAAAGGCAGGAACCAACGGCGGGGAACAGTCATGACGCGGGCAGGAAGAAAGTGTCTGGCGGCTTCCCACAGTCACTAGCAGAGGCAGCCTCGAAAGCAAGCCGGCAGGGCGGCGGCCTGCCCTCAAAAGCGCCCCAGGATTGCCGGCAGCCGGGCGACGGTCTCCGCCGGCCAGAGGGATCGCGCCGTCACCAGCGCCGTGTCCAGCGCCCGATGCTCCGGCCAATCCGCCAGCCGCGGCAACCGCGGGATGACATGCGCGAGCATCTTCTTGGCGGCGTCCGCGTTCGCCAGCAAATGGCCGATGACCGTCTCCACGCTGACCGGCTCTTCCTCGATCTTCCAGCAATCGTAATCGGTCACGAAGGAGACCGAGGCCATGGCGATCTCAGCTTCGCGCGCGAGCTTGGCTTCCGGCAGGTTCGTCATGCCGATCACATCGAACCCCAGTTGCCGGTTCGCCTCCGATTCCGCCCGGGTGGAGAACGCCGGCCCATCCATGTTCACGTACGTGCCGCCGTTATGCACCGTCAGGCCGAGGTCGACGGCCGCCTGGTACAACAAGCGCCGCAACTGGGCGCTGGTGGGATCGGCAAATCCGACGTGCGCGACAATGCCCTGCCCGAAAAAGGTGTGATGTTCGCGCCGGCTGGTGCGGTCGAAGAACTGGTCCGGCAGGACGATGTGGCGCGGCGCGTATTGCTCCTGCAAGCTGCCCACCGCCCCGATGCTGATCAACCAGCGCACGCCCAAAGCGCGCAACGCGTAGATGTTCGCGCGATGATTGATCTCGGTCGGCAGCAACCGGTGTCCGCGGGCGTGCCGGGGCAGAAAATAGACGTCCCGCTCCGCCAGGCGGCCGGCGAAAATCACGTCCGAAGGGGGGCCAAACGGTGTTTCCGCGGCGATCTCGCGGACGTCGGTCAGCGCCTCCATTTGATAGAGACCGCTCCCTCCGATGATGCCGATGGCGGGCTGAAGTTCGGTGTCCATGTCCTAGCGCGTAGCCTCGACGTGGCTGACGGTCAAGTTCCGCCAGCCAGCACGGGCTTGACCAGGTGAGCGCCAAACCGCATCCTTTGAGCGATGAAGTGGTCCGAGCGCATATCTGTTGATCCAAACGTCTGCCATGGTCAGGCATGTATCCGCGGGACACGCGTCATGGTGTCCGTCGTGCTCGATTGCTTGGCGGCAGGACTCACCCCGGCGGAGATCGTGACGAATTATCCGTCGTTGCAGACCGAGGACGTTGCGGCTGCCACCGCTTACGCCGCTGACATCGCTCGCGAACGCCTCGTGCCCACTCCGCTCCGAAACTCGACGTATATCTCCCGGCAGGTTTAGGCAATCACTGTAGCGGTATAAACAATGGAGTATTCGCCGCGTAGCGGCTTCAAAAAAAGGTAGATGTTCTCTGTGCTGCAAATTGATTTTTGATTGAAGTTGTTGGCATCAAGAAGGGGGGTTTAAGCGGGGTTAAGTTTGAGTACCCAGGAGCCATGCTGGAGCTGGTTACGGGTGTGGAGGTCTGCCAGATACGGCTGGTGGGTCTGCCACATTTTCCAGAGGATTTTGAGCCAGCGCTGACCGAGGCAACGCAGGGCGCAGGCGTGGCTTTTGCCCCGTTTTCTTAGTGCCTGGTAGTAGACGTCGGCCCAAGGACAGCAGCGCCGGCTCAGATCGGTCCAGAGATGGACCGTCGCGCGCAGGTGTTTGTTGCAGTGCCGGCGCAGATGCACGCGGTGGGCTTGGCCGGACTGATAGCTTACCGGGGCGGTGCCGGCCAGGCACTGCAGAGCCTGGGCGTCGGCTAACAGGGAGCGATCGGAGCCCAGTTCGCTCAAGAGTCTGGGGGCGAGCTTGGCGCCAGCGCCAGGCAGCGAGCCAAAGAGATCATGATCGGGGTGCTCGGCAAAGAGCTTTTCGATCTGCGCCCGATAGTCGTTGAGCTGGTTCTGCAGCACGCGCAGCATCCGCGCCCGGGTCAGGGCCAGGCGGCTCTTGGCGCGGGTGACGGCCACACTGGCGCCAAACTGGCCTGCCCGTGCAAAACTCTCCAGGCGCGCGGCGGCGGTCTGAGGCCGAAAGAGTTTGTGCGCATGGAGGAACTTCTCCCAGCGGCGCTGGCCGGCTTGGCGCAGAGCTCCGGCGCGGGGAAGGCTTCGACAAAGGCCCAGGCCGCCGGAGAGCTCCAGTCGGTAAAGGCCTCGAGCGCGGTGGGATAATACTCGTAGAGGGCTTGTTGGAGTTGGTTGATCAAAGCCGTGCGTTCTTCGATCAAGGCGACCTCGTCGCGGCAGAGCAAGCGCAACTCGGCCAGCAAAGGGTCCTGTGGCGCGAGCGGCTTCCAGCCATGGCCATCGACGCGCAAGGCGTCAGCCAGGCTCCAGGCGTCGAGTCGATCGGTCTTGTTGCCACTTGGCACCTTGCGTTCGCGATAGCGTTGGGCGCTTTTTGGCTGCACCGGGTAAAGCGTGCAGTGGCTGGCGAGGAGTTGCTCGATGGCAGCTCCCTGGTTGGTCTCAATGGCCACGGCCAGGCCAGGATAAGCCGCGATGCGCTCGCGCCAGCTCTGCCAACCAGGGCCGGAGTGTTCGATTTGGAAGTCGGCTACGATCTGGCCTGTGCGATCAACGATAATGATATCATGCTGGTTTTTGGCCCAATCGAAGCCGGCGTAGTGCGTGATGATAGTCCAGTCTGACATTTGCTTGGTGGGTGGAGGAGTGGAGGTGGTGGGCACGCACCGCCGTGGCTCTGCCGCCAGTCGACCTGATACAGGATCCTCGTGGGATGTAGTTCTCTCAGACTTCTGGGCAGAGGCCAAAGCGCCGCCAGTCAGTGATCTACCCAAAGCTCTCGAGGAGCTCGGATCGCTGGACTGTCCTGGCGGCGTGGCCATGCGAGCGCCCTTAACTTGCGGCGAACGCAAATCGTTGACAGCACTTTTTGACGCGGCGGCAAAGTTATTCACCGCCGACGCGGCTGCTGGGGCAGGCTTCGGGCTAGCCTTCCCACGTCGCCGGTGATTAACTTTGGAGACGGTATCAGGGATCGCTCTCCGGAGCCTGTCGGACTTGAAACTAACCTGATCGTTAGGTGTGGAGGAAATAGGAAGAGAAGTAAACTTCTAGGCGGAGTGGGCTGCTCTGGTTGTTAAACAGGAGCGCAAAAAGCACAGAGCCCCTTCGCTGAGCCGCCGGACGGGAACTCTGGCAGCTCCTCCCGGTTAGTTAAGCCGCTGACCCGAGCGCCTTTGATGCGCTGCCAGGCGCCGGCAGTTGAAGGCTAGCGTCACTAACTGCCACTCGGTGCGCACTTTCGCCAGCCCGCGCAAGCGAAACCGGCTAAAGCCGAGCGTATTCTTAATGATCCCAAAAGCTGGCTCCACGCTCGTACCGCGTTGGCCGTAGAGCGCCCGAACTTCCGGCTGGGCCAGCTGCGCGCGTCTGGCCGCCCGCTCCTGCCAGCGCTCCCGTTCCCGCGGCTTGCGGCTGCGCGACTGCGCTCCTGCCCAGGCGTTGCGTGCCGGCGGACACAAGACCCGGCAGCCGTGGCGCGCTTCCACCGCTCGAATCTGGCGCGTGTGATCGTAACCCGTATCGGCCAAGACGACCGACGGTGCCTGGCCCAAGTTGGCCACCACGGCCTCAGTCATCGGCTCCAATTGGCCGAGGTCGCTGGTGGCGCGCACCACCTCGCCAGCCACGATCAAGCTCACGGGAGCGCCCTCCCCGTCACCAGCCGCCCTGGCGGCGACGCTGAGCGCGATCTGCGCGTTGAAGCCTTGGATGAAGCCGCCTTGGGCCGTCGGCGTCAGCGTACTGTCTTGATCGCTCAAGTTGAGTCGATCATTGGCTTGGGGCTCGGGGGACACCCGCCGCATCCCCTGCTCGCCAGCCGCCGCGGCCTGGGCGCGCTGCGCTTCTCGCTGTTCGTAGCGCTCGCGCACCTGCGCCGCAAGCTCGCCCTGCGCCGCCAGCAGCCGCGCCCGGCGCTGCTGGGCATCGACTAACTCCCGCGGCAACTCGTCGCTCGGCGCCGGCTGGGCATCGGCCGTCTCTGCCTGCGCCAGCAACGCCTTGACTTGCACCTCCAACTCGGCCAACTCCTTTTCGATCTGCTCGTGGCAGAGCGTGCGCCGCTTGGCCGCCGCCGCTTTGAGCTTGGTCCCATCGATTGCGATCACTCCCAGGCGCAAAAGTCCGCTCCGCTTGGCCAACTGCAGCAGTTGGACGAACACCGCCTTGAGCAGCGCCCCATTCTCCCGGCGAAAGGTCGCGATCGTGTCATGGTCGGGGTGGGTGTTGGCCGCCAGGTAGCGCACCGACACATGCCGCCAAGTCGCCCGCTCGATCTCGCGCGAACTGAACATCCCATGCGCGTAGCAGTACACCAGCACCGCCAGCATCATCCCGGGCGGATACTGCGCGCTGCCCGTCCCGCGCACGTTGAGCTTCGCCGCCGACAGATCGACTAACTCCAGCGCCTCGACCAGATAGTGCGCCACATCATCCTCGGCCACCCAGTCCCTCAGATCCGGCGCCAGCAACATCGGTGTTTTCCGATCCACGTTCACATAGCGTGTGCTCATGGACCTCCACCTTGCACTCCACTCCCCTTGACCTGCAAGCTTCTAAGTCCGACAGGCTCCTCCGAGCGACTCCGTGACTGTCTGGAGATCAACGGCCACACGCAGCGCGCTGCCCGTTCATGCGCGCCACCGGACAGCTTCGGAGTCGCTCGGAGAGCGATCCCTACCTTTTTTTGAGCCGCTACGCGGCCGCCACAACCGCATTGACGTTGTGTTACGACTCCGCACTAATCGTCCCGATGACCCGCGCCACTTCCTGGTTCTGGCGCCAACTGCCGAGCAGAAACGCGCGCCAGCGGAGCAAAAGCGCATCCAACTCGCGCAACGGTTTATCGAACACCATTTCCAACGCCAGCGGCGGGGCGTCGCCGTAGCCCTTGCAAAAACCTTCGGCCAGCAACTTCGGGAACAGCCGCAGCACGAACGCCAGCGTCGACCACCAGAGCTGCGGCGGCAGCATCGCATCGCCGGCAGTGGCTTCGGCGGTGGATTGCAAGGCGTGCTGATAGCCGAGCGACTCGCGCCAGCGTGGGTCGCTGCCGAAGGCCTGGGCGATGCGCGTTTCCAACGAGCCGCCATCCGGATTTTGCGCCGCCTCGTGCGCCAGGCTGAAGGCCGTATCGAGCACGTCGGGCAACGGGTTGGCCTCGCCCGCCAGGAGCAGGCGCAAGGCGATCACCCCGAGCGAATAGAGGTCGAAGGGCGTGCTCAAGGGCGAAAGAATATCGAAGGAAAGTTGCGTGAAAGCCGACCCCTCGATGCCCGGCAACGCCGCCGCGACCGGCCCGTCGAAGGCTTGCGGGATCGTGCGGAAGACCGCTTCGCCCTCCGAGCGCGCCTGGGTAAAATCGATGTGGCCCAGGAGGTCCGCGTCGCCCTGGCTCAAGGGCAGATGGATGGACAGCAGATCGTTTTCATCGTTCGAGAGCCGTTCCGCGCTGCGCATGGTCCCCTCCAGGGCGATCCCCTCCTCCGTTGGCGCGAACACTTTCCGGATCCGCACGTTCGCCGTACCCCGGCGCGCGATGCCGACAAAGCCTGGCCGGTAAACCGATGCCGTCAGCGGTTGCAAGCCCTGGAAGTAGCGCACGGCCGTGTTACGCAGCGGCAGCGCGAAGGCCTGGCCGGGCCGGACCAGGTCTACCTGCGCCGTCCAGAGAAACGGCAGGCCGAAGCCCGTCGCGCCCAGCCGCACCCGGAAGGAATCCGCCGTCAGGTTCAGGAGCGGCAATTGCCCCTGTTGCACATGCGACCGGACGGCGCGCAGCGCCTGGGAGAACAATTGCAATTTGAGATACAACCCTTCGGCCAACCGCCCGGAACGGCCCTGCGCGCTGCCAAACAAATGGGCGGAGCCGCAGCGCATGGCTTCCTCGTCCTCCAGGAGCTTGTAGATGCCCGGCACCCGGAAAATGCGCCGGGAGTTATCCAGGCCTTTCCAAGCCCGGCCGCCCGCGACATCGGAAAAGTCTTCCAGGCTTAAGGGCGAAAAACGCCGGACGATCACCGCCGCGCCCTCCAGGCTCAGGCTGGACTCCGTGGCGCCGGCAGGAAGAAACGCGTCGCTCAGGTCGGCCGTGCGCGCGTTGGAGGGAGCGTCGTGCAGCCGGATGAAAAACACCGCCGCCGGGTCGATGCCCGGCGTGTAGAGGTAGCGGTGCCGCGAAGCGGCGTAGCCCGGCAGGCCGGCATCTTCCAGGATGCGCTCATCGGTACAGAGCACCAGCGGCTGGCCGTTCTCCGGGTTGGTGAGCGGAATAAACCGGCCCAGTTCGAGGTGCAGCACCGCCGGCACGAGATGGCCTTTTTCCAGGGGCGTGGCAAAAACCGAGGTGGCCTCGCCGCGCCGCAAAGCCGCGGCCAGGTCCTGCCAGCGCGCATCCCAGCCGCCGTTGGTGTGATGTTTGCCGTAGGCGGGATCGATGCCGGGCGGCAGGTGCGCCGTCTGCACCCAGAGCTCGAGCCATTCCTGCGGCTTGGCGTCAGCGTCAGCAGTGCAACCGAGCAGCACGCGGCCCTGCGGCGACTCGCGCAGGAGCACGAAATGACCGGCGGCCGGATCTTCGACCGTGCGCACCACCACGAAAATTTGCAGGCCGACCGGAGACGTCGCGGCGTCGGGACCGGGCTGCAGCGGCACGAGCTTGAAACCGTCTTCCAACTCGCTGGCCAGGTCCTGCTCGGTAAAAATTTGCATGATGATGGAAGCAGGGCTCCGGCGGCGGTTAATCCGGCCTTCAATAAGTTGTTGAACTCACTGCCGGTGGACGATACAAACACAGGAACGCCTGCTTTGCACCCCTGATTTCGTGATATGAGAAGTCTCCTTTTTAATACCCTCGCCGCTACCTCCCTAGGCCTCGTCTTGCTGACGGGTTGTTCTTCCTCGCTCGACACCGTCAACCTCCAGGGCAGCGCCTCCGTGGCGACTTCGTCCGTGCTGGTGGACGTGGTGGGCATCGGGCCGAATAACCAGGGTCTCAAGCTCTTGCCCGTCTCCAAATATTGGGAAGGCGGCGCCGCGCAGGCCAAGGCGGACGCGAAAAGCTTCCGTTTCGGCCCGAACTCCCCGCAGAGCTACACCATCGCGCCAACCGATCCCATCTGGAAGCATTGGAGTGACATCGGCGCCAAGGAAGTCATGGTCGTCGCCGACTTGCCTGGCGTGTTCCCGGACCTGCCCGGGGACGCCGATGCCCGCCGCAAGATTCTGCCTATCTCGGCCAAGAGTAACACGGCGACCATCGTGGTGGATAAGTCGGGCCTGGTGAAATCGACTCCCTAGTGGAGTCGGCATGGCGGTCCCCTCAACGCCCGGTTGGTCCACGCTCTCCTGGTGGCGCCGGCCTCTGGTCTGCTGCTTCCCGTCGCCGGTTGCCGTCGGAGGCGTGCTCTCGTACATTGCAGCCGTCCCGGCCCGGCACTTCGGCCGTTCGGGGCAGGCTTTCGAATCGGGAGACCGCGTTGGATTGATTGATGCTCGCCGTCGAGAAATATCGTTGTCAACGCCAGGTCGGTTGGAGCGATGAAGCGGAGGTTCATTCCGGTCCACCCGACCCGGTCCACGGCGTGCCGGTGGCCGTCAAGATCCGCCACGGCATGGGCGGACCGCCCCGGCCGGACGGCAATCGCGACCGCTTCCTGCGCGCCGTAGCCGATCAAAAAGCGGCCACGGAGGCAGGCTGCCGACAGATCGCGCCGATTTTCGACCAGGGCCACGAAGACGAGAACGCCTTCTACGTTACCAAACTCTACCAGCGCTCGCTCTATTCCATGATCCAGGGGCGGGTCAACCTCGATGCTTCCGGCCTGCACCGCCTGACGGCCGGAGCGCTCCAGGCACTCGAGGAACTGCGCGCCCGGCACGGCCGCTCCCATGGCAATCTCAAGCCGCAGAACATTTTCCTCGATGGCAAGAACGTCCAGTCGGCCACGGTGGTGTTGAGTGATCTGGCGCTGCGTGAACAAGCGGGCAGCGCGGCGGCGGATTGCAACGCGCTGGGCGCCTCGCTCTACCAGTTGGTGCGCGGCCGGATGATCCAGAACTTCGATTGGCCGATCGAACCGAGTCCCGAATGGACCCACCTGGGTCCGCAGGCGGATTCCTGGCGGCAATTCTGCAATTTGCTCTTGGATCCGGCTCTGGCCTCGCAACCGGACGCGCTGGCGGCGGCGCGGGACGGTTTCAAACACATGCGCCGGCTCGTCGCGGCGGCGATGAGGACCAGCGCCGCCGGCGCCCGCAGCGCGAATACCCTCTCCGAAGGCAGGCGCAAGCGCGGCTGGCTGGCCGGCGCCGGCGCCAGCCTGGCGGCAGCCATCGGCGCGGCGGTGCTCTTCCTGCCAGCGGCAGATTCGAAGCTGGGCCGGCAATTTCGCAGCCTGCCGGTCCTGGCCATTGCCTTCCATTTGCTCGACACGCCCAAGCTCCTGCCAGGCACCCACTCTCCCGCTCCCCCCACCATCGTTCCGGCGCCGGTGAACGTCTCGACGCCCCCGTTTGCCGCCGCCGCCTCTCCGCTGCCGGCACAGTCCTTGCCAGCCCCCACCCCGGACGCTGCCCTGGTGGCGAGCCAGAACCCGGCCGCCACCCCCCTGCCGGAAGCGACCGCTCCCGCCAATACTCCCGCCGCCATGCCGACCGCGGCGCCCGACGCCACCCCGCCGCCGCCAGCCGCCGACCCGGGCGCAAAATGGCTGGGGTACACCGCCTTGTTGGAACAGCTCCAGGGCACGTTGAACGATCCCGCTACCCTTGAGCAGCCGGAGTTGCTCACGTCTGAACTCTCGCGGCTGCGGGACAACATCAGCTTTTCGCCGGTCGCCTCGGAGCACACCGTGCTTGCCTTTCTCAAGCTTCTTCCCGCGAAGATCGAGGCTACCGGCGACCAGCCCGATCTTCCGCCCAACCTGTGGACGAAGGAAGCCAGCTCTCGCCAGGACGACGTGCAGAGCGTCACCTATCAATGGGGCCACAGCGATCTGCACCTCCAGTTCAATCGGGTCACCGTCCCGGGGGGCAATGCGCCGGCGTTTTACCTCGGGGCGACCACGGTGCCGGTGCGGTTCGGGCTGGTGCTGGCCAAGATGGCCGAGGCGGACGGCAAAGGTCCGCTCTCTGGCGCCACGTCCGTGAAAGGCCCGGTCGCCTGGCAGTACGCGTATGGGAACTACGGCCTGCGGACCTCATGGATGGTACTGGATAACATCAACAACTCCCTCTACGCGAACGCCGGCCGCCCCTCCCCGGACAGCCCCATGAACGGGCTTAGCGCCATCGAGGCCATGCGCCTGGCCCGCGCCGCCGGCTGCACGCTCCCGACCCTGGCGCAGTGGAACGCCGTCCTGGCCAGCGGACCCGGCCAGCAATGGAGCGCTCAATGGCAGAGCGCCGCCAAGGTCCGCGGCCCCCAATGGTCGGCGTTTGCCCGCGCCATCCAGGCCCAGCACGTCACCGGCGCCAAGCTGCCCAACGATCAATGCTTCGGCGATCGGCAGGACCTGAGCGCCGTCACGCAGACGGCGGACCAAAACCTCTTCTTCGAACCGGTCAGCACCCGGACCATCAGCGGCTATGCCCACCTGATCGGCAACGTCGGCCAATACCTGGTGGACGACGCCCGGAATCCCGGCCGATACTACTTCGCGGGCGGCTCGGCCGAGTGCGCTCCATCCGCGTTGCAATCCCTGACCGCGCCGCCCCCGGTCAGTTCTCCCTTCCTTTCCGCCGCCGACGGCGGAGTGCGCCTGGCGGCCGCGGCCAAAGGCAACGGCAGCGACAAGAACCCGGCGCTGGATAAGCTCAAGCGCGACCTGGGCCTCGAGTTAGCCCGAGTCCAAAAGCTACAGTAAGAACAAGGAACGAAGCCACTTCCCCGGCGAATCTGGCTTGACAGTTGCTCGCCATTTCCGCGACTTTCTTACCTCGCGTCGGGACCCGGAACGAACAAATCGCGGCCGCACTCAAGCGATGGCTAACTTTACTCAGGAGGAACTCAAGTGGGCGGCCCAAACCGCTGCGCAACTGCGGCTTCTGCAAGCGGACTGCACGGACGTCGATCCCGGCGAGCGCGAGCATTACCTGCACGAGGAAATTCGCCGCTCGCTCAAGGACGTGGTGCGGGAAAAGCATCCGCAATATCTCCAGGCGCTCGCTACCCAATTTCCCACCGGTGAGGGCGAAGGCGGCGAGAAGCCGGCCGCCAGCGCCAACGGCCACGCCGTCACCCCGGCGGACCTCACGCCGGAAGAGTTGCTCGCGCAGATGGTCAAAATCGCGCCCTTGCTCCCCCGCCGTAAGTTGCAGGAATTCGGACTCGAGCTGCAGCAGGCCGGCTATCTCGAATTGCAAACGACCGCCCTGGCGGACGCGCCGCCCCCGGAGTTGCTCAAGCGCTTTCCGATGGACCCGCTGGCCCAGGTGGACCTCCAGCGTCTCTATCGGCTGCTCATCGTCCTGGCGGATTTCGTGCTCAGCCTAGATCAACTCGGCTGGAATCTCTGGAAGGCGATGTCGCCCAAGTCGCAGGTGCGGCGGGATGCCACTTTCGATGGGGATTTGCGCAAGGCGGGCGGACGTTATCTCTCGGGCGACACGGAAGTCTCCATCGGCCAGCTCACGCAAATCATCGACCGCCTGCGCCAGCTCACCGCCGGCTTGATCGGCGCGATCGGGCCGGCCGCGCGGTCGTTTTCGCAGCGGCATCTGGCGCGTTTCGGGCCGGATGCGATCAAGGACCTCGCAGGCATGGAGAGCGGCGGCATGTTCGCCAACGCCGAACAGAAAAACTGGCGCAAGTACGTCCAGCTCGCCAAGGATCTGAACGAGGATTCCATCGAAGCCGAGATGGTCGATTGCGTCGCCCGCTACGCCGAAGGACTAATGCGCGGCACGACCAACACCCCCAACCTGTAAGTACTCATGCCCCTGCAAATCCATTGGGAGGAAGGATTGTTCCTCCAGCCGCACCATCTGCAGCGCATGCAGAAAAGCCTGTTCGATATGGCCGGCCGCGAACGCGGGCTGACCTGGTCCTATCCCTACGGCATCGTCGATGCCCATCTTTCCGCCGATGATCTGCGGGCGTTTCGCATCCAGTTCACCCGCTTGCGCGCGGTGATGCCCAGCGGGCTCGAGATCAATTTTCCCGAGAACGCCGAGTTGCCAACCATCGACATCAAACAGGCGTTCGCCAGCGCCACCGGCGGGTTCACTGTTTATCTGGGCGTGCCCCTGTGGTTCGACTCGCGCGCCAACACCCTCAACGGCCAGGGGGGCGACTCGCGCGCCAAGCTGATTTACCGCGTCCGGGAAGTCGAATGCGCCGATGAAAATACCGGCGAAAACGCCAAGCCGCTCCTCGTGCGCCAGCTCAATGCCCGCATTCTGCTGGAGAATGAGGATCGCTCGAATCTCGAGGTCCTGCCGCTCTTCCGCGTCACGCGTTCCACCAGCGAGGAAAGCTCGATGCCGCAGTTGGACCCGGATTTTGTTGCGCCCGCGCTCGTGCTGAACGCCTCGCCCGTCTTGCGCGAAATCGTGCGCGACCTGAGCAGCCAAATCGAGGCCAGCCGCAAGGAGCTCGTCGTCCAGGTGGCCCGCGGCGGGTTTAGCATCGAGACGCTGCGCGGCCTGCAGTTCGAGCAGATCCTGCGTTTGCGCACGCTGAATAAATTCGCCGGCCGCCTGCCGTCCCTGGTCGCCGCCGGGTCGATCCCGCCTTTCTTTTTCTACCTGGAGCTGCGCGAATTGTATTCGGAACTGACCGCGCTCTACCCGGACAAGGACGATTTCGACGTGCTCCCCTACAACCACGACAACCCGGTGCTTTGCTTCCGGGAGTTGTCGCACAAAATCCGCGCCTACGTCCGCGGTTCGGTCGCGCCGAGCTACCTGAAGGTCCCCTTCGTGCAGGACGACCAGTACCTGGCCGCCACTCTCACCGACGAGCATTTTACCAAGCCGAACGACTACTTCCTGGGCATCAAGACCAAGGAAGATCCCCGCGCCGTCGCGGCTTTCGTGGAAGACGCGGACAAGTTCAAGCTCATGCCGCGTTCGCTCGCCACCCGCGCCATCTGGGGCGTGCGCCTCAAGGAAGAGCGCATCGTTCCGCTGGAACTGCCCGCCGCCAGCGATCTGCATTACTTCCGCCTGTTACGCTCCGACAGCCAGCGCGTCTGGGACCTGCTCAAAATTGAAAAACAGGCCATCATTCGCTGGACCGGCAAGGAAGACGCGGATTACAACGTCACGCTCTTCATGACCGGGTCGAACGGGTAGGTTGGCAGCTCTTGCCGCAGTATGAATCTCATCGAACTCTGCGAACCGCTCTTCCAGTACATTTGCATCCTCAATCGCGCCGGGCGCAAAGGCGGCAACCTGGAATACAACACCGTCCGCTCGAAGATCAAGGTGCTCTTCGAGGACCTGCGTACGCGTGCCGCGACCGATCCCCGGCTAAATCCTCAGTACAAGAAGATGGAGCAGCCGCTCATTTTCTTCGTCGATTCGATGATCGCGGACAGCAAGGTGCCGTTCGCTAAAGTCTGGGACAAGGAACGGCTGGCTTATAGCTTCAACGAGCTGGCTGGAGACGAGAAATTCTTCGATCTTTTCGACGAGACGCTCAAGGAACAGGGCGACGAAGCCACCGAGCGTTTATCGGTTTATTACACCTGTATCGGGTTGGGGTTCACCGGCTGGTATTCAGGGCAACCGGAGTATCTGCGCAAGAAGATGCTGGAGGTCGCCCCGCGCATCCGCAGCCTGATTGAATCGGATACCACCGTTCGCGTTTGCCCGGAGGCCTATCAAAATGTCGACTCGCGTGATCTGGTCGAGCCGCCCAGCAGCAAGATGGTGATGATCCTGATCATCTTCCTGGTCTTTCTGCTCACCACCCTGGCCTGCAATTTCTTCCTTTTCCAAGAGGCCTCCACGCAACTGACCGGTTCGTTGTCCGAAATCATCGCCCACGATAAGGAACTCGCCCCCTGACTTTTTACCCGCCGTGGAATCCTTTCTGAATCTCCCGACCCCGATCAAGGCGTTTATTGCCTTGCTCATGGGGACATCGCTCTTGGGCGCCATTGCCATGGTCGACCCGAAACTGGTCATCATCGTCGCCATTGGCATGGTGCTTCTGACCGGCGCGCTTGTGGCCTACCACTTCTTTTTGAAGTGGAGCCAGGCGCGCAAGTCGAAGGCGCTGGCCGGCTCCATTGCCCAGCACGGCGCGGCCGCGCCGAACGCCATCAGCAATCCCAACGCCCGCGCCAAACTCGACGCCATGAAACGGTCCTTCGAGATCGGCATGGAGAAGTTCGCGACCTCGGGCAAGGACGTTTATGCGCTGCCCTGGTACGTCGTCGTCGGTGAGCCCGGCGCGGGCAAGACCGAGGCCATCCGTCATTGCAACGTCGGTTTCCCGCCCGGCTTGCAGGACGAGATGCAGGGAGTCGGCGGCACCATCAACATGAATTGGTGGTTCACCAATCGCGCGGTGCTGCTGGATACCGCGGGACGGCTCATGTTCGAGGAGGTCGCGCCCGGCGAGACCCACGAATGGCCGGAGTTTCTCAAGCTCCTGCGGCGCAACCGGCCGAACTGCCCCATCAACGGCTTGCTCCTGGTCATCCCCTGCGACAGTCTGGTCAAGGACAGCGAGGCGGAGATCGCGCGCAAAGCCGGCAAGATCGCCCAGCAACTCGATGTCATCCAACGCACGCTGGACGTGCGTTTCCCGGTTTTCGTGCTCATCACCAAGAGCGATTTGCTCGACGGCTTCCGGGAGTTTTTCGATGACATGGATGCCGATAGCCAGCACCAGATGCTCGGCTGGTCCAATCCGCAGCCGCGCGACGTGCCCTTCCAGCCCGATCAGGTGGACCAGCACATCCAAACCGTGGTTGCGCGCATCCGCCGCCGCCGGCTCGGTCTGCTCAAGGACCCCATCCCGCAGCACGGCGCCGCCCGCCGCACCGACGAAGTGGACGCGCTGTTTTCCTTGCCGGAAAGCTTCTCGCTCGCGGCGCCCCGCCTGCGTTCCTACTTGGAAAAAGTCTTCGTCGCCGGGCCTTGGTCGGCCAAGCCGCTGTTCCTGCGCGGCATTTACTTTACCTCCGCCATGCGCGAAGGCGCCGCGCTCGATCTCGTGCTGGCCCAGGCCATCGGCGTGTCGGTGGACGCGTTGCCGGAAGGCAAGGCCTGGGAACGGGAACGCGCCTATTTCCTGCGTGACCTGTTCACCGAGAAAATCTTTCGCGAGTCCGGCCTGGTCACGCGCGCCTCGAACACGAAAACCCTCCTGCGCAGCCGGCAGATCGCCCTCTACGGGTGCGGTTTCGCGGCCATGGCGCTCATTCTCCTTTTCACGTTCTTGAGCTACCGCCAATTCGAGGGGAGCATCGGCGAGCAGACCAAAATCTGGAGTTATGCCCGGCAGGGTTGGAAGAACGGCGAGTGGCATCCACTGGTGACGCCGGTGACTCCAGGCGAGGCGGGCGGCCGTTATCAGTACAACGGCGATGAAGCCATCGACTCGTCCAGCGGCGCGAACACCCTGGCTGAATTCCACCGCAAGCTTAGGGACATCAGCGCGACGGCCATTCCCATCGGCTTCGTCTTCCGGCCGCTGGCGCATTTCTTCCATCTCGAAGGCGATCGCAAGAAGGCGCAGCGCGTGGTTTTCGAAGGCAGCGTGGTCAAGCCCTTGGTTAACGGCGACCGTGACCGCATCGTCGCTTCCGGTCCCGGGCCGGTCACCGGTGGGGCACCGGACCAGGCGGCCGTGCGCGAAGCGAGTGAAGTAGCCGCTTTGCTGCGGATCGAGGCGGACGCCCTATCCAAGAGCGGCGCGGAAGCGGCCGCCGAGGGCGTCGTCAAACCCGGCATCATTTACGCGACCGGGACCGATCCCGCCGCTTTGGACAAGAGTTTCCCCCTCATCGCGGACGACTTCCTTTGGACCTACACGAAAAACCCGGCCGGCACCTGGCCACCGGCCTGGCTGGCGAAGGGCAGCGATTCACTGGACCAGAACAAGCCGATCAAAGCCGGCCTGGAACGGCTTTTCGGCGATGCTTCCAGCAGCTTGCAGAGCTCGGAATCGAGCCTGAACACCATCAAGGGTTTGCGTGACGATCTGCGCGAGTTCCGCGCCCGGGAGAGCCGGCTCAACGACCTGGCCAAGACCGATGATCGCACCGATCTCGACGCCAAAATGCACGGGCGCTTGCAGGAACTGATCACCACCAAGGCAGCCATCGACGCCAAGCTCAAAGCCGCCCACACGAACGGCCTGTTGAAGGAAAACAGCCTCGGTAAGGAGTACCACGACCTGGTGGATCAAAGTAAGAGTCAGTCCGAACAGGCGTTCAAGATCGTGCGCGACGCGGCGGCCAACGCCGGCGGCGGCCCGGAAGCCAAGCTGTTCCCGCAAACCATCGCCGCCCTCGACAAGAAGCACGACGAACTGGTCGGCCGCATTTCCAACAGCTTTAGCAAGGATGAGGTGGCGGAGCTGGGCGACCTCGACGAATTGCTCAAGGATTTCGGCGACGGCCGGCACCTGTACGAAGTACGCGCCAAACAATACCAGGACGCCGAAGCTGAATTCGCCAAACAAGACGCGACCAGCGAACTGATCGGCCGGGACTGGAGCCCGCTGGTCGAACTGCACGAGCGCATCGATAAGGTGCGCGGCGAAGCCAAGGCAACTGAGGAAAAGCTCGGCGGCAAGTTCGACGCCTGCGCTTACTTTTACGATCGCGCGCTCGAGCGGCGCACCGGCTTGATCGCCACCCGTTACGTCTCGCAGACGCGGGATGCCTTCAACGGCAAATTCGCCTTCCCGCTCGTCAAAGGCGATCCCCGCCGCATGGGCCGCGAGCAGCTGGCCGAAGCCGGCACATTGCTGGCCGAGTGGCAGCGGGATCTGAAGTCCGAGAACATGAAGCTCGTGCCGAATGCCACCGCGCAGAAGCTCAAATCGTTCGAGTCGGATACGGAAAAACTCGGTGGCGCGGTGGATGCCGTGGAAGCGAATGTCACCATCAGCCTGGTCAATTACAACGAGTCGCCGGATAAAAGCGGGCTCGACCGGCTGCGCAAGATCGTCATCGACGGCGCCGAGCGGGACACCAGTACGTCGAGTGACATCGAGATCGGCTCGGGCTCGGTTTTCAACGCCTATCACATGACCTTCCTCGATTACACCAGCGGCACGCAGGAGTCCTATCCACTCGCGGTCGACGGTTACGATCTCGCCACCCGCACGCATGGCAATGGGAAGCTCAAGGTCAACGTGCCGCGCATCAATCTGCCGATCTTCCTCGATGTGAAGTCGGACCGGCCGATTCCCGACATGAACTCCCTGCCGGCCAAACAGAAAATCCTGGCCGACCTCAATTAACCGGACGTCCTATGTCGAATTCCTGGTTGGACGGATTACGCGCGAAAGTAATGGGCAGCGCGCCCGGCGTTTACTTGGGCGCCTTCGGCAAGCATCCGGGCTGGGACGATCACATCGAGCCCATCGGCCTGGATAGCGAACCGCTGCTGGCGGCGCGCGATATCCTTTATGTCCGCGGCATCGGCGGGGTCATCGACGCGGCGCTCTGGGAAAAGAAGCCCGAAGAGGTGCTGCCGCACATCGCGCATATCTTTTGCTGGAACGGCGATTCCGATACTTTGATCGGCCGGATGTGGTCGTCCACGGATGGCAAGGGCCGGGCGCGTTATCCGATGGTCGCGCTCGCGCACCTGGGCGTGCCGTTTTCCTACAGCTTGGCGCTGCGCACCGCGGCGGTGCTGGCGAAAGTGGAGGCCGCCTGCCGCCAGGCGGCGACAGCCGTGGAAGTGCGCGGCGTCTTTGCCACTGGTCTCGAGGATCTGCGGGCGTCGCTGGCGCAACCCCCTGATGGGCTGGGAGGCGTACCCGACGGCGCCACTTCTTCGCGTTTGGCTGACGCCATGTGGCTCAACGAAGGCGAAACCTTTGCGCGCACGCTCTACGCCCTCGAAAGTAAGGTGCAGGCCTTCGCGCATTCGAAGAAATCGGTCTCCGGCAAGATCAGCCTGAAGATGCTGGAGTCCGACGTGCCCGCCCAGCAAAGCCGGCTGCCGATGGAGCCGACGGATGCCATGGACGGGATCGCGTTCTGGCAAAAGGTCGTGGCCAACATGACGCCCTTGAAGCTGCCGCTGTTCTTCGCGCACCCCATCGGGCATCCCTGGCTCGATCTGATCATCGGCACGCCCACGCCGAAGCAATTGTACTGCTTGCGCGCGAACGAAGCCGGGCTGCCGCCCGCCAGCGCGGTCCCGTATGAGATGGACGCGACCTTCCGGCAGTTTTCGGCGGATTTCCTGGCGAAGATCTGCGATTTCGAGCCGGAAGCCAGCCACACCCGAGGCACGGCCATCGCCATGCCCCCCCCGCTGCCTCCGGGAGCTTAGCCTAGCCGCCAATCAGTACCGTCGGGCAGCCCAGGGTGATCACCCCGCCATGGGCCGTGGGATCCCCCATCCTGGCAGCCGGTTTCCCGCCAATCAGGACAGTCGTTGAGCCCATGGCAATAACGTCCGGCGCGGGTGCGACGCAGACGCACATGTCCCCGAGCACTGCCGCGGGTAATTTCCCGATCAGGACGGTCGGCGCGCCCGGCCCGGTAATCGGCCCCCCGACGTGCGGAACCAGAACCGTGACCATGGGGCACGTATGCAGATCGGTCAGACGGGCGGCGGGAGGCATTTGCTTGGAATCCTAGCCAAAGCCGGCCCGCGACGCAACCATCTTGCGCAAAACAACTAGCTTCAAGCTTGACGCCTTTCGCCCGCACATTTTATGTGCAGCACCATGGCGATCTCATTTCGAACCTCCGAGGGTGTGACCATCGCCATGTTGTCGGGCGCGCTCGATGATACGCAGGGGCAACTGTTCGAGAGCCAGTTGACGAGCACCGTACCGCGCGGCGCGAAGATGATTGTGGATGGATCCGCCTTGCGCATTCTGACCCAGCAGGGCGTTCTGCACCTGCTGGCCGCCCAACGCTGGACCAGTTCGGCGGAACATAAGCGGCTCCTGCTGGCGGGGTTCAGCCCGACCGTCTGGCGCGCCATCGTCGAGGATGGCAACGACTTTTTCTTCGATTCCAAGCCTACGTTGACAGACGCGCTGCTCAGCCTTGGCGTAACGGAGCCGGCCGCCTCCCCGGCGCCGGCGGCGGCCGCGCCGCAGCTGGCCGCCAATTACCAGCGGACGAGCGGCCTGCGCCGCGAAGCCGCGCCGGCCGATCCTTGGCAACAGCCGGTACCCGGCACCACGTCCGCGTCTCCGGCGGCGCCGGTCGCCGCGCCCCCGGCTTACAACCCGTTCGCCGCTCAGCCGCCGGAGGAACCTCGCACGGGGCTGGGAAGGACCCTTCTCTGGGTAGCTTGCGCAGCGCTGCTGCTTATCCTGCTGGGGGCCGGCGGTTGGTGGTTTTTTGTCCAGAGCGCGCCCGTTATGACGCTTTCCGCGCCTGCCGTCGCCGCCGAAGAAGACGGCAAGGAAGTGGACGAAATGACCGTCCAGGTGCGGCACGGCCACCTGGTGGAAGATAGCTGGGCGGGCCTGCCTAAAGGGCTCTATTTCGAACCGCCTTCCGAAGACTCCAGCAACCGTATCTATACGCTGCGCGGCAAAGCGGAACCCGGCGCAAAGACGGCCACCGTGCAGTTGGAGGCGACCGGCGACAACGGCCAGCACCTGCCGCCCGCGCCGTTCACGGTCACCGTGAAGCCGAAGCCGATGGCCTGGCAATTGAACACCCTGCTCTCGCTGGACCTGAAAGTGAACCGGCAGATCTGGTCGCAATCCAAGTTTGTGACCAACGCGGAGAGCGCCACCGTCAAGTCCGGGTTACCGCCCGGTCTCGCCGTGGAGCACGTCTCCGGCCGGCCCAAGGATTGGCAGTTGACGGGCACCCCCACAGCGGCCGGTACGTACCAGGTGGTTTTCACCGCCACCATGCCCGGTGGCGTGCCGGAAGATAAATCCTGCACGCTCGAGGTGGCGCCGGACGCCGCCGCCGCCGCTGCTCCGGTGGCGGCCAACGCTCCGCCGCCGAAAACCGTCGATGTCAGGCGGGCGATTCCCGTGGCAGAAAAGGCGCCCAGTCTCGACGATGGCATGCGGACTTTCCTGCTGGCGAGAATTGAAAATTTGCCCAGCCGCTACACCGACGAGGACCGCGAAAACTTGCGGTTGATGGTCAACGATCTGCAGCGCGCCCGGCTTATTCAGCGGGTAGTCTTCGAACGCGACGGCCAGACCGAGCTTTCCGCCGACCAATCCGCCAAGCTCAAGACGGCTCTCCAAACCGGCGACAACGCGGCCCTGCTCGCGGACACGGACTGTCAGATCCTCATCGTCGGCTACGCCACGCAAACCGGCAGTCTGGCGGCCAATGTCCGCATCAGCAAAGTGCGGGCGCGCAACGTGAATGACTTCGTCAAGAGCGTGCTCGGGCACGGGGCCGACCTCTGCGGCGACTACGGCCCCAAGGACGTCCTGGACCAGGACACGGACCAGACCAACCGGGCGGTCGAGGTGTACGCCGGTACGTTGAATTTGCCGCCGGACCTGCGGCCGAAGGCGGTCAGCTTCAAGCAGGATTTCAATCGCCGCCACGGGCTGCATTAACCCCATTTCGACGGGCGGCGAGGCTGCCCGCGGGTTGGGCTCGTCCTTAAAGAGCCGTCCGTACCTCCAATAGCGCTCGGCAGCTTCGCTGCTTGTTTCAAACGCGGCCAGCCGTGACCGTCAGATCGTCGCTTTCGACCATGTCCCGGAACATCCCGGGCTCGTTGCGCAACTGCTCGAACGTGCCGTCCTGCACCACGCAACCTTCGTCGAGAACGATGATCCGGTCGCAGTCCTTGACCGTCGAGAGCCGGTGCGCGATGAAGATCGACGTCCGACCCGGCAGAATCCGTGCGAACGCGTCCTGCACCATCCGTTCGCTGACCGTATCCAAGGCGCTCGTCGCCTCATCGAACACCAGGTACTCCGGGTCGTGCAACAGCGCCCGCGCAATGGCGAGCCGCTGCCGCTGACCGCCGGACATCCGCGCGCCGCCCTCACCGATCAACGTATCCAGCCCATCGGGCAGCTGCTCGATGAATCCCCAAATATTCGCCGACTCGCAAACGTGCTGGATCCGCTCGTTGCTCGCCCCCGGGTAGACGATGAGCAGGTTCTCCCGGATCGTCGTATGGAAGAAGTAAGGATCCTGCGGCACCACCCCGAACCGGTGCCGTACATCCGTCGTCCGGCACTTGCGTAAGTCCACGCCCCCGCAGGAAACGGAGCCTTCTTCCGGATCGTACAAACGCAGGAACATCTTCGCCAGGGTGCTCTTGCCCGAGCCCGACGGCCCCACCAGGGCGATCCGCTGGCCGTAGGGAATCGTCAGGTTGATGCCTTGGAGCACCGGCTGGTCGGCCGCATAGTGGAATTCCAGATCATGCACGGCCAAGTCGCCGGCTGACGGCATGTCCACCGGGCGGCGAGGTTCCGGGGTTGTGCTATCGGTGGAGAGCACATCGTTGAGCCGCGAGAGACTCCCTTGCGCCCGGCCCCGGGCCACGTTGATTTGAAACATTAACTGCACCGGCCCCTGCAAGACCGCGAAAGCCGTCAAATACGTGAAAACGTCGCCCGCGGTCAAGTGGTGGTTCATGTAACGCCCGGCTGCGACCACGCAGACCAGCACGAAACAGAACACCCCCACCGCTTCCTGGCGCATGTTGACGTGGTGGGTTTTCACGTCCCGATCGTAAACTTTCTGCCGTAGCACGTCGGCGCTCTGATCGAACGTGGCGCTCATTTTTTCTTCGATCGCGTACATTTTGACGTCGCGATTGCCACGGAAAATATCCGCCACTCGGCCAATGACCTTGCCCTCGGTCACCTGGAAATCCTCGACCAAGGCCCGCAGCCGGCCGGTCCCGCTGTTGGCGCTGAGCACGGTCAGCACAACGGAAATGACCAGGATGAGCGTCAACCCCCAGTCGCAGAACGACAGGCAGCCCACCGCTACCAGGAAAGTGCAAATGCCATTGGGCACGTTCATCGCCACCGTATGGTAGTAGGAGCTGATCTCATTGAGCGGCGAGCCCATCACGTAGGTAAACAGCTCGCCGCTGGTGTGTTTGCCGTGGAAACGCAGGCACAGGCCATTGATGTGCCGGAAAAAGCGCGACCTCAGATCCAGCATGACGTTTTCCCGCAGTTTGGTAAAAATGCGGTAACTCCAATACCAGGCGAACATGCGCATCAGCACCGCCAGCACGAGGTAAATCCCCACTCCGGCAGCGAGCCGGGTATAACGCTCGTGCATGGTGAGCTCGGCCGGAGTCAGAACCGAATCCACCAGATACTTCGGCGCGAACGCTTGCAGGCCGATCGCGATGCCGGGCAAGGCGTTGAGGCCCAGGCAGAGCGCCAGCATCCAGCGGTAGCGCCAGGCGTAGGGGGCGGCCAGCCGCCACAGGCTGTTCGGCGGCGCCGCAACCTGAGGCGGCTGGCCGACGACAATGTTTGGAAATGAGCCGGTCAGCGCTGCCTCACGGGCGGCACTAAGCTGATCGACGGGACTGACGAGACCGGTAGCTTGCATGAAATTTGGTGGCACCTAACCAGACGCGTTCAGTAGGCCGAAATATTCAATTCGGTTGACCGCGATTTTACGGGGACGTGCATTTGTGCTTTCGTTACTCTCTGGTGGCCGCTAAATCGCCCAGCATTCCCCGGCGGACGGGTTTCTCTTTGGGGAATCAGCAACCTAAACAGGCGCGGCACTCGTATAAGGGAGCGCGCTGGCTTTCCGCAAGCTTGCTGCCACAATTTTCGTCCGCCCATGACCCATACTCCGTTTCGCTGGGCCGCCGGCATTGAATGCTCGTTCATTCCCCATCTGGGGATCGATCAATATCGCTGGACCCAGCACGACCGCTTCTGGCGGACGGATTTCGAGCTCGTGGCACGCGATCTCGGGTGCCGCTGGCTGCGTTATGCCCTCCCCTGGCATGAGATCGAGCGCACGCCCGGCGTCTTCGACTGGACGTGGTTCGACCAGCGCCTGGCGCACGCGGAAAGCCTCGGCCTCACTTTTCTGCTCGATCTGGTCCATTTCGGCACGCCGGTCTGGCTGCCGGACGCCTTCGCGGACACGGATTTCCCGGTCGCGCTGGAACGTTTCGCCCGGGCTTTTGGGGAACGCTACGCCGGCCGCATTCAGTGCGTCTGCCCGATCAATGAGCCGCTTATCACGGCGCTCTTCTGCGGCGATGTCGGCTTGTGGCCCCCCTACGGCAAAGGCTTGCGTAGTTATATGACGGTGCTGTCGCGGGTGGCCCAGGGGCTGTGCCGCGCCATTCGCGTCCTGCGGGAGCTGCTCCCGGGCGTGCAGATCCTGGTCTCGGATTCCCTGGAAGTCGCCGCCACCTATGAGGATTCGGACGAGACGACCAGCCCGTTCCTCAAGGAGTCGCTGCGGGCCGACGTCGCCCGCCGCATGCATCGCCGGCATATCGTGACGGATCTTGTGTTGGGCCGCGTCGACTCGCGGCACCCGCTGGCCGGTTGGCTGGACCGGCACGGCTTCCCCATCTTCGATCTCCACTGGTTCCAGCATAACGCGCAGACCCTCGACATCATCGGCCTCGACTACTATGAGCACACCGAAGTCGAGCTCTACACAACGCCGGAAGGCTACTACCGGCAACGCCACCTCAACCCGCCGCTCGGCCTTTATCGCGCCGCCCAGGATTATTGGAAGCAGTACCATATTCCGCTCATGGTCACCGAGACCAGCGCGGGCGGCGCGGATGCCGACAAGCTGGCCTGGCTCGAAAAGAGCGTCAACGATGTGCGCCGGCTGCGCGCGGAAGGCTTTCCGATCATCGGCTACACGTGGTGGCCGGTGTTCGATCACCTGGATTGGGACGGCGCGCTCCTGCACCAGACCGGGCACATTCACCCCGTCGGCATCTACCGGCTGGAACGCCGCCACGGCCGCCTGGAGCGCGTTCCCACCGGTCTGCGCGACGCCTACCAGGCGCTGATCGCGGGCGGCGACAGTACCGCGGGCCCGCTGATCGAGACGGATGCCCAGCGGGAACATCGCGAAGCCCAGACGGCCGTCCGCGCCGCCGGCCGGGCGCCGCTGGGTTTCCCGCTGCTGGCGCACGGGCCCGTTTTATGGAATGGCTTGTGGCAGCGCTCCCAGCAGATCCTGACGCTGCTTTCACGGCGGCACCGTGTCTTGTACGTCGAACCGCCGCAATGGAGCGAAAGCGAGGATCACCCGCGCTCCGGGCTGAACTTCTATCCGAACTGGCCGAACCTTTGCACGCTGGGCCTCCACCTGCCCGCCTCCCTGGCCGGCGATCCGGAGCAAACGCAAGCCGCTTGCCGCCGCCTCGTGCAAGAGGCACTCGCCCAACCACCCCTGGCCGGCAAGTTCGAGCGGCCGGTGCAATGGTTCGGCGATCCCGCCGCGGGCGCGGCGTATCTCGGTCATTTCGAGCCGGCGGCCATCGTTTACGATTGCGCGGCCGGTGAGCCGGACGCAGCTCTGCTGGCGCGGGCGGATTGCGTCTTCACCGGCACCCACGCCGCCCAGGAACTCGCCCTGGCGCAACATCCCGCCGCCTCCTACCTGCCCAACGGAGTCCATGTCCGCCATTTCGCCCGCGCCAACGGCAACCGGCTCGCCATTCCCCACGACATCAACTTCGTGCCCCAGCCGCTGTTGGGCTACTTCGGGATGATCGATGAGCGGCTTGATTATCCGTTGATCGACGCGCTCTCCGCGGCCGATCCGAACTGGAGCGTCGTCATGGTCGGACCGGTGCAGGTGAACCCGGACCACTTGCCCCGGCGCGCCAACCTCTTCTGGCTGGGAAAACGTCCGTACGGGGAGATCCCCGATTACGCGCACGGCTTTCAGGTTTGCATCGCGCCTTTTCTCCAGGGAGCGGCCACGCAGTCGTTCCGGCCGGGGATCCTGAACGAGTATGTGCTGAGCGGGCGTCCGGTCGTCTGCACCGCCCTAGAGGAGGTTCGGCGGGACTTCGGCGACCTTGTCGCCCTGGCCTCGACGCCGGAGGGATTCATCGCGCATTGCCGTGAGGCGACCTTGACGCCGGACCGAGCCCTGCTCCGCCGGCGCGCGCACGTGGCGGCGAGCCGCAGTTGGCAAAAAGTGGCGGACGCCATGGAAGCAGCCATCACGCGGCGCCTCACTCCGCCCTAGGCCGGGGACTGCTCTCCGGACGCCTCCGGAGCGGTATGGGCGTGCCTGCTTTCGCGGCGGTCGTAGAGGTGCGTCAGCGTATAGAGCGTGCCGTACGAGAGCAGCAAAAACAGGAAGAGCGTCGTGAGGAAAATCAGATCTCCCGGCTGCGAAAATCGGTGGGCGCGATGGGCGGTATGCACCATCCAGCTCGGGTGACTCAGCACATCCCAACTATTCCAGCGCAAAAAACGGCCGCAGAAAACTCCCACGCTGCCTAACGCCAGCATCAGCACAACGAAAATCCAACTGCGCCCCCGGCCGAAGCGCTCGCGCGCGATCTCCTGCATCAGGTAGAGCGAGAGATAACCCAGGCATAAGCCCGTCCAGGCGCAGGAAATTACGGTGATTACGTCCAGCCATTCCGGCGCGATATGGATGGGCGAGATGTGGACAAAATCCGTCACCATGTAAGGCGCATTCGGGAAAAAAACGAACCAGGCGAACGCGCAGAACAGAAACAACAGACGCCGCTGCCTGCCCAGCGCATGGAAGCGGTAGGTGATCACGGCGAAGACCAGCGGAATCCACGCGAGCGTCAAATTCCAGACCAAAAACGCGTACGAAGCGTAGCCAACGAACAACTGCCGCACAAAAATCATCGCGACGCAGATCGCCGAAGCCACCAGCAGCGCTCCGATCGCCAATTGTGCTTGCCGCCGGGAAATCCGGCGAGCGTCATGCCGGTGCAGCGCCGCCCGGACGGCTTCAGATTGTTCCAGAGTTTCCATCTTCGAGAATCGCAATTGTCGCCCGCATGCTTCCGTGAACCCGACCGGCGCGTCAATGTTCGAGCACGACCATCGGCCCGAGCGGATAGCGACCTGACTCCGGTCCGTACAGAGTCAGCCCGTTTCGTGCCGCCACGTCCGCCGGCACTTCCAGGCGCAGGCGGAGGTGCGTGCGATCACCCGCCGCGACGATACGCCGCAGGAGATCCCCGTCGGCCGCTCCGTGGCACAGATACCCGTATGCTCCCACGCCGCCGGCTAGATAACTTAGGACGCCGCGCGCGTCATGCGGATGGTCCAGGATATTGCAAACTTCCAGCAAATGGCCGTTGAGCCAGATGCGCATGGTCGTTGGATAGAGATCAAAACTGGTTTGCGGGGTATCCGGGCGCCGGGAAGAAGCTTCGCAGAGCACACGCAAACGCGGCACGGCGTTCCAATCCACCCCGTCCAGCGGAAGTCGCCACTCGAAAAAGCCCGCCCCGCAGCCATGGCAGGAATCAATCTTCCCAGCGTCGGCGCGTTCACTCCCGCCCGCGCTCCATTCGGCCAGGGACCAGTCCCCCGGCGCCGCTCGCAAGACAGTTCCCACGGCCAAAGCCTCGCGCGCCGGCGGGTAACCCGGGCTGACCAGGTACTCCACATAGTTTTGGGCGATGACCTCTCCATTCCCGTTGTCGACGGCTTGCAGCGCCAGTTTGCAAAGCATGGTCTGCGCGGGCAAATCGAACTCGAGCACGGCCGCCGGCGCCACCCGCAGATGCGGGAACTCGATGGCCACCGCCCCGCGCACCAGCTCGGCGTAAACGCGGCCCACGGCGTCCAGGCCGGTCAGGCGCCATTGCAAAAGGATGGGGCCCGTCCGGCGTTCGCCGTAATGGGAGCTGCTCACCTCCACCCGCACGTGTTCGCCCGGCTGGCAACGGCGCGCGGGCGCCGTATCGATCGGCAACACGTCCGAGGCATTGATGATCGTCGGGTCGTACCCGAATTCCTTCGGCGTACGATCGTAATTCAAGAAGCCGTTATATTCCCACTCCACGTCATGCAATTGCGTGAAGACGTAAGCGGAGAGTTTCGGCTGGCGCCGCAGTTCGTTGGTCAGGAACTTGAAGCTCCAACTGATGTCCCGATCACCATCCAGCGCGCCCACGCCACCGTATTCACTGGTGATCAACGGCTGGGCGCCCTGCTCATACCCCGCGATATAGTTAAAGCGTGAACCCCGATAAGTATCATGCGCCACTTTCTCGATGTGCGTCCGCGCCTTCTCGTAATCGCTGATGTAAAAGTGCCAGGAATTGATGTCGGTATCCGTATGCGCGTAGTAATCCAGGTGCTCCCAATACACGACGCTCATGTCTTCGATCAGCCGGGTGCCGTCCAGCTTCTTGGCTAGCAGCCACATCTCGTGCACCCAGTAGTGCGCGCTTTGATTGTCGATCTTGAAGGGCGCCGCCGGTAGCTCAGCCGGCGCGGCTGCCACCGGGATCGGGACCGCGTCGTCCGCCGAGACGGCGGTCGGCGGTGCCGCGGTATCCGGCTGGGTGCGCGCATCGTACTCCTTCATCCATTTCATCAACTCGACCTGGCCGCCGAAACCCCACGTCTCGTTGAACAGGCACCACGCAATGATGGAGGGATGATTGAAATCGCGCTCGACTGCCGCGCGCATCATGCTTTCAAACCGTTGGCGACCCAACAACGTGTCGCCGCCTTCCCCGAAGTTCGGGAAATCCACCATCAGCAAAATGCCGAGGGTGTCCGCGTAGTAGAGCAGCAGCGGATCGTCGATCTTGATGTGGATGCGCAGGAAATCGAACCCGGCCTTTTTGGCGAACGCGATATCGTTGCGCAGCACGCTCGCATCGCCCGCGGTGTAAACGCCGTCCGGATAAAACGACTGGTGCAAGGCGCCGCGCAAATACAACGCGCGCTCGTTCAAGCACAACGCCGCCGGGTTATCATCGGCGCTGCCGACGAGCGCGCTGATTTTCCGCATGCCGAAGTAGCTATGCACTTCATCGATCACCTTGCCGCCGCGCACGAGCTGCAGATCGGTGTGGTAGAGATTTGGCTGCCGGTGGCTCCACAGTACCATCGGCTCGATCAGAACGCTTGCGCGCGCCTGTCCGTCCTCCGGCACGGCCGCCGTAAACTCCATGACGGGCCAGCCGGCCGGCGGATGAATGCGCAAGCGCACCTGGTCTCCCGGCCGCGTCGCGGCGCACGGAATTGCGAACGCCGCGGTGTGTAAGTCCGTATCGGTTTCCACCCGGAAAGGCCGGATGTGGCTGGCGTCCCGCGGTTCCACGTAGACGGTCTGCCAGATGCCGCTGGTCGTGGTATACCATTGCCACTGTTTGCCAACCGGCTGTTGGGCGTTGTCCATCGGATCTTCCACCCGCAGGACGACGCTGCCCACGCCGCCCGCGTCCAGTGCATCGGTCAGGTCGAACTCGAACGGCGTGTACCCGCCCTCGTGCCGGCCCAGCGCGACGCCATTGCACCAGGCTTCGGTCACGAAATCCGCCGCGCCGACCGTCAGGATCACGCGTTTGCCTTGCCACGCCTCCGCTGCCTGCGGAATCCGCACCTCCCTTCGATACCAGCCGACTTCATAACGCGGCGCCGACCGGTGATTGCCGCGGTCCACCGTTGCCGGGTCCCGAAAGACGCGCGTGGCGTAGTAATTATCGCTGCCGGCGGAGTCGCCCTGCCCCCAGGCAGCCAGCGATTCCCAGCAAAACGGCACGATGATCTGCGCGCTCCAGACGCCTTTACCCGGAAGAAACCATTGCTCCTCCACGCCCGTCTGGTCACCGTCGAAGCAAAAATCCCACGGTCCGTTCAGGTTGAACCAGTCCGCTCCTTCGACGTGACCGCGCTGAAAATCCGGGCGAGGATATTCCGGACGGGGCGTTTCGGAGCGGTAGATCATGGTGGCGAGGGACCCGCCGCAACATGGCGTTTGCCGACGCGTTGTAAACCCTCGCCTCGCCCCGGAGGACTGACCGGACTAAATCCGCGCCGCCGCGGTTGCCGCGCTGCCGTTGCCCTCGGCTGGGGTTGCGGCCGGTGCACGACCCCCCGCCCCGCTCTTCGCGCCGCCGCGCCGTTGCCCGCTGATTTTGGCGAACAACGTCAGAGCCGCGCCTACGACCTGATCCATGTTGTAGTAACGGTAAGAAGCCAGCCGCCCAACGAAATGCACTCCCTGCGTTTCCTCGGCCAGCGCTTGGTACTGTTTATACAGGGCGCTGTTCTCCGGCCGCGGAATGGGATAATACGGATCGCCTTCGGCCTGCGGGAACTCGTATACCACACTGGTCTTCGCATGTTCCTGTCCCGTCAGATACTTGAACTCCGTGATACGCGTGTAGGCGTAATCGTTAGGATAGTTTACCACTGCCGCGGGTTGGAACAGGGGCCGGTCATGGGTCTCATGCTTAAATTCCAGGCAGCGATAAGGCAGCGGCCCGAAACGATAATCGAAATACTCGTCGATCGGCCCGGTGTAGATCATCTCGTTGTAAGGGATAAAGTCCTTCACATCGCGATAATCCGCGTTCAACATGATCTTGATATTCGGATGGTCGAGCATGTTTTCGAACATGCGGGTAAAGCCATGCAACGGCATCGATTGATAACTATCGGTAAAGTACCGATCATCCCGATTAGTCCGCGTTGGCACGCGGGCGGTGACCTGGGCATCCAGTTCGGAAGGATCCAAGCCCCATTGCTTGCGCGTGTAGCCGCGAAAAAACTTTTCGTACAGCTCCTTGCCGACTTTGCTGATCACGACATCTTCGCTCGTGCGGATCTGCTCCCGCTTCTCCGCCACCGAGGCAAAGAATTCCTCCACCTGGAAAGAAGTAAGGTCCAGGCCGTACATCTGATTAATCGTGTTCAGATTAATCGGGATGGGCAGCAATTGCCCGTCGACGCTGGCGAGCACGCGGTGCTGATAACCGCGCCACTGCGTGAACTGCGACAGGTAGTCGAAGATATCGCGCGAATTGGTATGAAAAATATGCGGCCCGTACTTGTGCACGAGGATGCCCGCTTCGTTGTAGTGATCGTAAGCGTTGCCGGCGATGTGATTGCGGCGGTCGACGACCAGCACTTTCTTGTTCTCGACGCGGGCCAGACGCTCCGCCAGCACACTGCCGGCATAACCCGCTCCCACGATCAAATAATCAAAAGCCATATCTTATTGCCACGCTCGGCGACCAACACTAGTCCGACGTAACCGGCGGAAGTGCAAGTTGCCGTCATTTTAGGTAGACTGGAGGGTTGGCGACAGGTCGAGCGGCAGAGGGCGACAAACGGCTCTCCGAGCCGTCCGTGATTGTGGGCCAGGCGCTGCATTCGCAAAGAACGCCCAGCGGCCAACATCTTGGGACAGCTCAGGAGAGCCGTCCCGCGCTCGTTTCCGACGGCAGCCGTTACGCCGCGCCACTGGACGCGGTGGGCAGCTTGTCTTCGAGCACGTCCTCGATATGGCCGTGCATCGCTTCAACAATCGACTCCCAGGAATTGTTCCGGGCCAGCTTCCGGCCACGCCGGATCGCAGCCACGTTCGGCTGATCCAGAGCCGACTGGCACTTCTGTAGGAATTCCTCGCGGGAGTTGGCGATTTCCACCACGCCGCTGAATTGCAGCACAACATCTTCCACCGCCGTGGAGACGATCGGCCGCCCGGTGGCCATGTATTCCAGCGCCTTCGTCGGATTGATGTACTCCGTCGCTTCATTGATCGCGAAAGGCATCAGACAAACGTCGAAGCCTTTCACATAGGCGGGCAATTGCGCGTAGTCGCGGCCGCCCAGCCAGTGCAGATTCGGACGTTGCGGCAAGTGCGAGGCATCGATCTTCGTCTGCGGCCCGATGATGACGACATGGCCCTGCGGCTGGGCATCCGCCAGCGCCGCCACCAATTCGTAATCCATCCGCTCATCCACCACTCCGAAAAACCCGAACACGGGTCCCGTAAGTTTCGCGACCTCCGGTGGGACAACGGTGCTGGTCAAGCAAGCCTTGCCGAAATGGTTGACGTCCACTCCGCAGCCGTACGAATGCGTGTTAACGTTATACTTGATTTTCTCGCGCCCGATTTTCGGGCCGCCGGCGAACACCACGTCCGCCATGGAGAGCAATTCGCGCTCGCGGCGCAGCAATTCTTTGGGTGCGCCCTTGAACTGGCTCAATTGATCCATGCAATCGAACACAATGGCGCGCTCATCCATGTGCCCGGCAAAAGCCGTCACCGCCATCGGGTCATAAAACCATTGCACCGGCTCCCGGAAACGAAAGCCGAGAGGCCCAGCCAAAACTTCCTGCACCAGCCGGCGGCGTTCCTTGTCCACCCAGGCGCCGTCATTCCAACGGGCTTTCGGCATCTTCATGCGCAAGACGGTGATATTCGGGTACTGCGTCACCTCGCGCATCTCCACCGCGGGAACGGTGATCTCGTCCGAGGGCAGCGGCCCCTCGACAAATAGAATCTGGTGCCGCCGGGAAAAGCGGGAAAGAAACTGCTGCGGCCGCTGCCAAACCCAGTCCCACCCCAAATGCGAGTGGACAATGATCGGGTATTCTGATGGCAAGCGTTCGATTTTCATGTTTCCCTTAATTTTGTATTCCGTGAGCAAGCGCGGCATTGTGACCAGTACCGGCTGCCGCGTCCAGAGGTACTTTTTCTCTCCGCAACCGACCTCCCGCAGGAGACACTTCTGCCCACGGAAGCGATTGCTGCTTCATATACGTAGATCATCCTGCGTTCAGCCGTCAGGAGAATGCCTGATTGTTCATTCAGGCGATTTCCGACCCGAAAAACCCTTGGCGTCTCCGCGCCTCGGATCAATCCCACTTGTCCATCATGACCCAGGTTGACCAGAAAATCGAGTCGACCCACCCACGACTTACTTTGCCGCGTCAGGTCCCGGGTAAGGAGCGCAGGCGCTCATCGAGATGCAAGCGATCCGCCAGCGCGTGCAACAAGGGGCCATGCGCGCTAAACTCGATCACCGTCACCGAACCCACGGGGCACGACAAACGATACCGGAACCGGCCCACGTCGATCCCGAGCAACTCACACAGCAAAATGCGGATCGTCGCCTTGTGCGAAACGAGCAGCACGTTGCCGCTCTTGAAACGCTTCTGGATTTCCTCGATCACCCGGATGCCGCGGGAAGCAATCGCCACGGCGGCTTCGCCACCCGTCGGTGGATACCACGCCGGGTCAGCCGTCCAACGCAGATAATCATCGTGGAACTCGCGGCTGACCGTCGGGATGTCTTTGCCTTCCCATTGGCCGTACCCGATCTCCCGCAGATCGGCACGGATCTCCGGCTCCAACCCCACGGCGGCGCAAAGCGGCCGTGCGGTCTCCTGCGTGCGGCGCAAGGAACTCGTGTAGATCGCCTGCCACGGCCGCGCGCTATAGGCCGCGCTGAAGGCCTCCGCCATGGCCACGCCGTCCGCCGTCAGCTCCGGGTCCAGCCCGGAACCGCAAAAACAGTTGGCCCGGCTAAACTCGGTTTGGCCGTGCCGCAGCAGGTAAAGCATCAAGTTCATCCCGAGGCAGGAGACCAGAACTTGCGGGACGTGGAAAGCCAAAGAATGGTGCCGCACGCCGCCCCTGCCCCACCATGGACAATCAACCCATTCAAAACTACGGAGTCATCGGCAATCTCCAGACCATTGCCTTGGTGGGCATTCACGGCTCCATCGACTTCCTTTGCTATCCCTACTTTGACTCACCGACCATTTTCGCGGCGTTGCTGGACGCGGAGAAGGGCGGCTATTTCCAATTGGCGCCTGTCGACGAGCACGCGGGGCACAAACAGCTTTATCTGCTCGACTCCAATATCCTGCTCACTCGCTTCCTTTCGCCGCAAGGCGTCGCGGAGATCAGCGATTTCATGCCGATCTCTCTCCGCCAGGCCGAGAGCAAGGGCCAGGACACTCCCACGCAACTGGTCCGGCGCGCGAAAACCGTGCGCGGCGAATTGCATTACCGCCTCGTCTGCGCGCCGCGCTTTGATTACGCCCGCGCGAGCCACCGCGTCGAGCAGACATCGGAGCATGAACTGCTCTTCATCTCGGAGGGCACGCCCAGTCTGGCGGTACGGCTGCGCTCCCCGGATGTGCCGCTCCGGCACGAGAACGGCAACGGCCTGGCGGAGTTCGATCTGCGCGCGGGCGAATGCGCGTCCTTCGTTCTGGAAGAAGTGCGCGCGCATGAGCCATCGCCTTGCGAGGCACCGCACTTCGTGGCGGAGTCCTTCAAGGAAACCCTCAACTTCTGGCATACGTGGATTGGCCGTAGCACGTATCGCGGACGCTGGCGGGAAATGGTCAATCGCTCCGCGCTGGTGCTCAAGTTGCTCACCAGCCAGCGGTACGGCTCGATCGTGGCGGCACCCACCTTTGGGTTGCCCGAGGTGATGGGAGGGACCCGCAATTGGGATTATCGCTACACCTGGATCCGCGATGCCTCCTTTACGCTCTATGGCCTCAATCGCCTGGGCTATAACGAGGAGGCCAGCGCCTTCATGAATTGGGTGCAGGCCCGTTGCGGCGAGCTGGAACCCGGCGGGAGCTTGCAACTGATGTATGCGCTCGACGGCCGGCACGATCTGACCGAACAAACGCTGAGCCATCTCAGCGGCTACCGCCATAGTACTCCCGTCCGCATCGGCAACGCCGCTTACAGTCAGCTCCAGCTCGACATCTACGGTGAGTTGATGGACTCGATCTACCTGTACAACAAGTACGGCCAACCGATCGACTATGATTTCTGGCAGAATATCAAACGGCTGCTGGATTGGGTCTGCGACAACTATCGGCAGCGCGACGAAGGCATCTGGGAAGTGCGCGGCGGCGCCCAGGAGTTCCTCTATTCCCGGCTCATGTGCTGGGTGGCGCTCGATCGCGGCATCCGGCTGGCGGAAAAGCGCAGCTTTCCGACCCCGCCGCAGCACTGGTTCACGACTCGCGACGAGATTTATCGCCAGATCTATACGGACTTCTGGGATCCCAAGCGGCAGACGTTTGTCCAGGCGATCGGCCGCACCGATACCGACGCCACGGCGCTGCTGATGCCCATGGTGCGCTTCCTCAGCCCGAGTGACCGGCGCTGGCTGACCACCCTGAGCGCCATCGAAAATGATCTGGTCGAGGATTCGCTGGTTTACCGCTATCGCGGCGACGACGGGCTGGAAGGCACGGAGGGCACTTTTTGCATGTGCTCATTCTGGTACGCCGAGGCAGTGGCGCGCAGCGGCGATCTGGAGAAAGCCCGGCTGGTCTTCGAGAAGATGCTCGGCTACGCCAACCATCTGGGCCTGTACTCGGAAGAGCTGGGGCCGAGCGGGGAACACCTGGGGAACTATCCGCAGGCTTTCACCCATCTGGGTTTGATCAGCGCCGCCTATAATCTGAACCGCCTGCTGGATAATCCCAGCACGGTCATTTGAAACAAACCGCGCGCTCTAACCGCCGGTGGCAAACCCGGGATACAAGGTCATGCCGCCATCAACGAACAGGGTTTGACCAGTGACGTAGTCGCTGTCGTCGCTGGCCAGCCAGACGCAGGCGCGCCCGATGTCGTCCGGGAGGCCGATGCGGCCGTCCGGGATCAACGTCAGGAGACCCTTGAGCGCCTCGGGCGTTTCCCACGCCGCGCGATTGATCGGCGTCTTGATCGCGCCCGGCCCGATGCTGTTGACGCGAATGCGCTTTGGCGCCAGTTCCTGCGCCATGCTTTTCATCAATTGCATGATGCCGCCCTTACTCACCGCATAGTTCACATGGCCGCCCCACGGAATGACCTCATGGACGCTGCTCATGCAAATGATCTTGCCCGTGGCCTTGTTCGGCTCCGTCTCGATCCCGCGCCGCAAGAACTCGCGCACCGCTTCCCGCGCGCACAGAAACTGGCCGGTCAAATTGATGCCGATGACTTTGTTCCACTGCGCCAGCGTCAAATCCTGAAACGCCGCGTCCTGCTGCAAGCCGGCGTTGTTCACCAGAGTATGGATGGTGCCAAATTCGGCGATCATCTTGGCGAACATGGCCTGGACCTGCCCCTCGTCGCTGACATCCGCCTGGATCGCCAGCGCCTTGCGCCCGCTTGCCACGATATCCGCCACGATCGCGTCCGCGGCTTCGGGATGCGTCACGTAATTGACCACCACATCGGCTCCCGCCGCCGCCAGCGCGCGGGCACAACCCTCGCCGATCCCCGAATTCGCGCCGGTCACGAGCGCCTTTTGACCGAGCAAAGGTTGGGTGTCCATGGCAGAGTAATTACCGGGGCCGCCGCTATGACACCGGGCGCCTAGACGCTCCGACAAAAATCCTCAAAACGATCCAGGCCGCGTTTGATCACGTCCAGGCTGGTCGCGTAACTCAGGCGAATGGTCCGGTCATCGCCGAACGCCACGCCAGGCACGACCGCCACGCTCGCTTTGCTCAAAAGCCGGTCGGTAAAATTCGTCGAACTTAAGCCCAGCTTGCCGATGTTCACCAGCATGTAAAACGCGCCCTTCGGCTTGACGGCCGAGATGTTCGCGATCTTCGTCAGCCGGTCGTACATGTAGTCGCGGCGGACGGAAAATTCGTCCCGCATGTCGCTGACCGTCTGCTGGTCGCCCAGCAAAGCGGCCAAGCCTCCCTTTTGCGCGAACGAACACGGATTCGACGTGCTATGGCTCTGGATCGAGTCGATCGCCCTGGCGATTTGCTCCGAGGCGCCGAGATAACCAAGCCGCCAGCCGGTCATCGCGTAGGCTTTGCTGAAGCCGTTGACGGTGATCGTCAGATCGTGCGCTTCCGGCGAGAGCGAGCCGATGCTCACGTGCTCGGTGTCGTCGTAGACGAGCTTCTCGTAGATTTCATCGCTCAGGATGGCGATCTCCTCTTCGGCGGCCACGTCCGCGATAGCGGTCAGCTCTTCGCGGGTGTAGACCGAGCCGGTCGGATTGCCCGGCGTGTTGATAATGACGAGCTTCGTCCGCGGCGTCATCGCGTTTTCGAAATCCGCCGCCGTCATCTTCCACTGGTTGTCTTCCGTGGTCGGCACGAAGACGGGCTCGGCGCCGGCGATGCGCACCATCTCCGGATAGCTCAGCCAGTAGGGCGACGGGATCAGCACCTCGTCTCCGGGCTGACAGGTGGCCAGGATGGCATTCAAGCAGGAATGCTTGGCGCCGTTGCTGACGACAATCTGGCTGGGCTTGTAATCGAGGCCATTGTCCTTCTTGAATTTATCCGCGATGGCCTGGCGCAACTCCGGCAGGCCGCTGCTCGGCGTGTACTTGGTGAAGCCGCTCTGCAAAGCGGCGATGGCGGCGGCTTTAATGAAGTCTGGCGTGTCGAAGTCCGGCTCCCCGGCGCCAAACCCGCAGACATCCTGCCCGTTGGCAGCCATGGACTTGGCTTTGCTGTCGATGGCGAGCGTCAGGGAGGGTGTCAGATTGGTGGCGCGGGCGGCTAGTTCCATGGGATAAGGGGTCGGTTACAGAGAGCGGGGTTGTCGAACGGATGCGGAGGGCTACCTAACCGCGATACGCGTCCTCAATCAAGGAGCGGAAGTTGTTTTCCGCGATTTGGATGATTCTCATCTCCCGCTCCGCGTTTTCCCGGGAATCGCTCGCGTGGGCCGCGTTGATCATGATCGTCTCGCCGAACTCCTTGCGAATGGAGCCGGGCGGCGCTTTGCGCGGATCGGTCGGTCCCAGCACCTCGCGAATTTTGCGCACGGCGTCGACGCCCTGGTAAACCACGGCCACGCATTTTTCGCTGCCGGGCTGCTGGCGCTGCTCCTCGTTGGTACACGCATCCGGGCGGCGTCCGCTCATGAATTGGACAATCGTCTCCCAATTGTCGCGGCCGGTGATCGGTCCGAGCATCTCGCCCAACTGTTTCTCCGCTTCCTTGGGCAGCGGGAAGCCGAATTCCTGCTCGATCGACAGACGGGCGCGGGCACCGGAGGAATCCTTCAGCTTGTCCTGTAGGACGGCCAGCACGGGGCCGTAAAACTCCTCCGCCTGCGCCACGCTCATGCGGTGCACCTTGAAGCCGATAATGGATAGGCCGGTGCGGGAGAACAGATCGATCACGCCGCCAGGCCGGGCATTCGGAAACCGAAAGTTGTCCGGCTTGATCAGCACGAGCGTCTTCTCGATCTTTGCCCCGGCCGGGAAGGGGATGACGTTTTCCAACAGGCCGCCGTCCCGGTCCGAATATTCAGCCCAGATCTTGAGGTCCGCCTCGACCGCGACGGGCGCCGGGGCCGCCAGGACTGCCGGCTCGAAGTACGTGACCTCACCGGCCGCGTTGGTGACATAATCGCCGTACGTATCGCGGATCGTCTCGGCGCTGGTGCGCTCGTGGACGATGTGGCCGACCGTGTTCATCAGCCGGTTGACGGCGTCCGGCCCGCGGAAGACCAGCAGCAGGCAGCGCTGGCGACGGCCCTCGGCATCCGGCGCCAGTTGTTCGAGAATATACTGGCGGATGAGTTCCTGCGTGGAGCGGTGCCGCGGGTTCGGATCGTCATTGACAACCGTTTGCGCGTACGCCTGCGCCAGCTCCAGGCTGGGCGCGAACATCCGGGCTCGCACCAGGTCCAAGCCGCTGCGGGAAAGGAGGCGGGAAAGAATCGGGCCCGTCCGCGATTTGCGGATGGAATGCGGGGTGACGAGGGCGTAAGAAAGTTGGTCTTCCATAGATACGAAATGCCTGCGTCGGACCGGTGCCATCCTTCTTCGACGGCAGCGCAGCAAAGGTCCGGCGTAGGCAATTCAGCTCAGCCAGGGGCAGAATTAGGGTCGGGGAATGTAGCCGTGTGCCCCGCGGGGCGTCAAACGCAAAAAACCGGCCGGGCCGCGTGCCTTCGGACGCAACCTGCGCTAGGATTTCGCCGGCTCCCCGCCGGCCTGCAGCCTTCCAGCACCATGAAACTACGCCTGCCTACCCGTCTTCTCCTTGCGCTCATCCTGCCGGCTCTGCCCCTGGCGGAACTCCCTGCCCAAGGGCCGGCCAGCGCACCCGCGGCGGACCCGAAGACGATCTACGACGAGGGCGCGGACGGCTCGCAGCAGATCGCGCAAGCGCTGGTGGGCGCCAAAGCCGCTAACAAACACGTGCTCCTGCAATTCGGCGCCAACTGGTGCATTTGGTGCCACCGTTTGCATCATCTTTGCGCCGCCGATCCCAGCATCGCGAGCAAGATCAAGGCTGATTATGTTGTCGTGTTGGTCGACGTGGACAAGTCCCACAACGCCGCAGTCAAGGCCAAATACGGCGCGGCTATGCTGGGGTTACCGGCCTTGGCGGTCCTCGACGCCGACGGCAAGCTGCTGGTCACGCAGAACAGCGGAGCCTTGGAACAGGGCGATCACCATGATCCCGCCAAGGTGCTGGCTTTTCTCTCCACTTGGGCGCCCAAGAAGTAGTCGCGCGAGCGCTCCGAGCAGCCGCGGATCCCGCCACCATGCCCGACCAGTCTCCATTTCCAGCCTCCCTGGCTGCCGTGCGGCAAGCGATCGACAGCGCGGCGGTGGCCGCCGGGCGCGATCCGGCTACGGTCGAGTTGGTCGCCGTTTCCAAGACACATCCGCCGGAAGCAGTGCACGAGGTGGCGCATGCCGGCCAGGCCGTCTTCGGCGAAAGCCGGGTACAAGAAGCGCGCGCCAAGATCCCGCTATTGCCCTCGCGGCTGCGCTGGCATTTCATCGGGCATCTGCAAAAGAACAAGATTCGCGCGGCGCTGCCGCTCTTCGAACTGTTCCATAGCATCGACTCGCTGGAACTCGCCGGTCAGGTGAACCGCATCGCCGCCGAGGACGGCCAGCGTCCCGGCGTGCTGCTGGAGGTCAACGTCTCGGGCGAAGCCAGCAAATTTGGCTTCGCGCCGGACGTCTTGCGACGGCAATTGGAGGAGTTGCTGGCGTTGGATCGCCTGGAAATCGGCGGGTTGATGACGATCGCGCCGTATGCGCCCGAGCCGGAACAATCCCGGCCCTATTTCCAGCGGTTGCGCCGCTTGCGGGATGACTTGCAACAGGCGGCCGGCGCCGGCCTGCCGCATCTTTCCATGGGGATGAGCGGCGACTACCTGGTGGCGGTCGCCGAAGGCGCGACGCTCGTGCGAGTGGGCAGCGCGATCTTTGGCGCACGATCCGGGCGGGCGTGGGCGGCCAACGCGGACGGCCCGGCTAATTAATTAAGGATTGTCTCGCGAACCGGCTCGCTCTAGATTTACGGCAACCCCCCACCCGTTTTCTATGCACCCCTCTTTTGCTCCCCGCCCCGCCAAATTGGCTCGTGGCCGCGGCTTCACCCTGATCGAGTTGCTCGTCGTCATCACGATTATCGCGCTGCTGGCGGGTCTGCTCCTGCCGGTCATCGGCGCGGTGACGGAGAAAGCCAAGAAAACGGAAGCGAAGGCGACCGAGTCCCAGATTATTGCTGCGGTCAAGAGCTATCAGACCGAATACGGTCAGTATCCGGTGGATCCCCAGAGCCCGGCCGTGGATGCGACGTTCGACGTCAACGGCCCGTCGCTCAGCACAGGATTATACGGCCACAATTACATCCTGATGAATGTCTTGCGCGCCAGCAACTCCACGGTGGCGACAGGGAGCCCGACGACGACTTACAAGGCTTTGAACAGCAAGCAGGTTGTCTACTTTGACAGCAAGGACGTCAAGAACATCGCCAGCGCCCGCAGCGGGTTTATTCCAACCGCCGCAACGATGACAGCGGCCGCCAGCAACAAGGGGAACATTGTTTTTAGCGCCGGTGACCTAATTGATCCCTGGGGCAATTTATATTACGTGCGTATCGATAGTGATTACAGCACGATGGTCTACAATCCCTACCCGGCTAGCGATACGGGGACCGCCATTAACTATGGTAACGGCAACAGTGACGGCGGGACGGTGGATCCCAATACAAAAACGACTGTTCTCCGAACCGATGTGATTTCCTGGTCGCCCGGCAAGGATGGCTACATGGGACAGTACCCCAATGGCACCGGCACTGCGGCAGCGATCACTTATGGAGACGATGTCGTATCCTGGCAGTAACGCACGGATGGTGGAACGAGTTTCTTCGCGGGTGTAGTTCAATGGTAGAACGGCAGCTTCCCAAGCTGCATACGAGGGTTCGATTCCCTTCACCCGCTAAGTCCTTCTTTGGTAGTGTTTAAACGTCCTCAGACGCTACTTTCCTGCCGAGCGGGAACAAATCCGGGAACATTTAATTGTGTTTCCGTCGTTGTTCGCGAGCCTCCTTGCAAATGCGATCTGGCCGCCGATCGACTTGTAACATGCGGCACGAGGTGCAATCCAAAGTCGTCGATCCGAACGGAAAGATACTGGTGGGCCAGCCGCCACAGTGCCGCTCGATAGCGCTCAAAAGGCGAGCATTGATTTCACCGTTCCAATCGATCGCCCCGTACTTTGGGGCGCACTGCCGAACTACGCCCCGAACGTGATGGCGAGCCGTGACGGCTACCAGCCCCGGGGGAACCAGCCCCCCGTCATCATCGGTGTCCGCCGTGCCTCTGCCGCCGCCGCCGATGTCCGCGCCCGGCTCGCTCGCCGGCCGGTGGACGGAGATGCAGAAAGTGAATGCCGTCACGCTGACTTGGTCGCCTGTGACGGGCGCTTCGGGCTATGTGGTTTACCGTTCGACCCACCCCGATGGGCCGTTCAACTGGCCGGACGATTTTGTGATCGCGGTCTGCGAGACCACCTACACGGACCCAAACACGAAGATTAAGGGGAAAAAAATTCAACGTCGGTCTGGATCCGAAGGTGGGCTATTTTTACCAGGTGACGGCAGTGAATGCCCGAGGCATCTCACCTCCGACCACCGCACGCGTACCTGCGAAATAGGTTAACAACGACACTCCAGAAAAGAATCGAGTCGACCTACCGCCCCCAGGGATTGATGGTTCCGAGAATCACCATCAAACTTAGCAAGGTACGGTTCATACCCGGAAGAGCTGGGCTTCCTCACGCTCACCGCCACCGGCGGGGGATTGTAAGCCGCCGCCGTCTCGGTCCTAAGCCAGCCGTACGCACCGCGCCCGAGTGCGCCGTGAGAATGCTCCCGCGCGATTTGGTTTGCGCTCCAACCCACCCCCTGATCAATCATCGATTATGAACCGACGCACTTTCAACAAACTATGCGGCATGGGCGTGACCGGATGGGCGCTGAATCCCTGGGGATATGCGCGGGCCGCGCAACTTCCGGCGGCGCCGATTGGGACGCCGCTCCCTAGTCAGGTGCTGACGATGGACTTGGGCGGCAACGCATGGACGCTTCAGCAGGTTGGGCAGAGCGAAAAGCTGCCAGCCCAGGTGCCAGGCGATCATTACAGCGACCTGTTGCGGGCCGGGAAAATTTCCGATCCCTATTATCGTGATAATAATAATGACAAGGACCCGAACAACATCGTGCAGAAGGCGGCAGAAGTAGGATGGGTCTATCACAGGACGTTTGAAGCGACGCCGGCCCAAATGGCAATGAAGAACGTGGAATTGGTCTGCCATGGCCTGGATACCTGGGCCACGGTGAGGCTGAACGGCATCGCCATTGGCTCGGCCGACAACATGTTCCGGACGTGGGTCTTTGACGTGCGGAAGGCACTCAAGCCGGGCACGAACGATCTCCAAATCGAGTTTCAGCCGCTGCCCAGTCCAGATGAAATCTACGGTTGGACGGAGGCCTACGCGAAGCAGCACCCGGAGGTTCATCCCGACAAGGCACACTGGCGCGCCTGGAGCTGGATCCGCAAGGCGCCGTATCAGTGGGGCTGGGATTGGTGCCGTCGGCTATTGACGATGGGCATCTGGAAAAAGATCGAGCTGCGGGCGTATGAAACACGGTTCGCCAACTTGGCCATCGTCCAGCAACACGATCCAGATGGTTCCGTGCGGCTCAATTTGACAGCGGACATGGCGGGCTCGCTCCCTTCGGGCAGTCAGGTGAGCGCGCTCCTACTGGAAGACGGCTCGCCGGTAAAACAGCCGGTCTCGGGTCAGGCCGCGACGCTGACACTGACCGTCGCGAAGCCGAAGCTCTGGTGGCCGAACGGATTGGGCGATCAGCCCCTCTACACCATGGAGGTCCAACTGATGGATGCCGCGGGAAATGTTCTCGATACGATGAGGAAACGGATCGGGCTGCGGCGCTTCGAGACCGTCGGAGGAAAGAAGGAGCCGACTTATACACTGAAGGTGAACGGGCAGCCGTTTTTTGCCAAGGGAGCCGATTACATCCCTTCAGACAATCTGCTGGCGCGGATCACGCCCGAAGTGCTGCGCAACTACATGCAAGACGCGGCGGCGTGCAATTTCAACTTCCTCCGGCTCTGGGGCGGCGGTTTTTACGAAGACGACGCGCTTTTCGACGCCTGCGATGAACTGGGCATCGCGCTGATGTTTGAATTCAAGTTTGCCAACGTCGGTCATCCCAGCTTTGACCCGGCGTTCATGGCCAATGTGAAAGCGGAGTTGGAGGACCAGATCCTGCGCGTTCGCCATCATCCCTCGATCGCGATCTGGAGCGGGAACAACGAGACCAGCAATTTCGCAGGCTACACGGAGCTTTTCGACCAGTTAATCGGCGGAACCCTGCGCCGACTCGTGCCGGGAGCGCCCTACCAGCCATCCAGCGCCGGCGCCGAATCCCCGGACGTGCACGACTGGGGGCTCAAGCACGGCAAGTATCCATTCTCCCATTACTTGGGAAGTCATGGGTTCATTGCCGAATTTGGCATTCAATCCTATCTCGAGCCGGCCTCGACACTGAGCTTTGCCACCGAGGCCGACCTGGCCGCCGGAGTCAACTCGCCCATCCTCAAATTCCACGAACTTTCCGGACAAACGGAGATCGTGGACGAGATCGTCCGTTATTTCGGGAAGATTCCGGAAAAGATCGACGATGTCTTCTGGCTGAGCCAGATCGTCCAGGCCTTCGGACTTCGCTTTGCCGTCGAACATTGGCGGCGAGACTGGCCGCATTCCACCGGGTCGCTGATCTGGATGTTCAATGATTCCTGGCCGGGACAAACCTGGTCGATGATCGACTACTATCGTCGGTGGAAGGCATCGTTGTACCACGCGCGGCACATGTACGCACCCTTGCTGGTTTCGGGGGATGTGGATGAGAAACAGGGCAAGGTGGATATCCACGTGATCAATGACCGGCTCAGGGGTGGGAAGGCATCGCTGTCCTGGCGGCTGGCGACCACAGATGGCAAAGTGCTACGGCACAAGGAAATGACCATCCAACTCCCAGCCAGCGGTACGATGCTCGCGGAGTCGGTGGTGCTCAGCGAGGAGGAAAAGGCGGCGGGACTTCCGAGTCTGCTGCTGTGGATGACGGTGACCCCTGAAAGTGGTCCGGCGGAGACGAACCTTTCGTTCTTCGCCTCGCCCGGACAGCTCACCCTGCCTATGCCTTCGATCCAGACCAAAGTGGCAGGTTCGGGCAAGCAATTCAGTGTCACGCTGGAGAGCGCGCAGCCTGCCCTCTGGACCTGGATCAATCTCGCGAAGGATCCGGATGCACGGTACTCGGATAACTTTGTGCATCTCGAGCCGGGGACGCCGATCACGATTACCGTGGATTGCGGGCAGGAGCATTCCGCCGCGGACTTTCAAGCCCAGCTGGCGGTAAGAAGCGTGAGAGAGTTTATCACGCCGGGCATTGCACTGCCGGTGTTTGAGCCCACGCCGACGCCTAAACCCAAACCCGCGCCGGCGACGACGTCGTAGGCAACGTCGTCCTCATTTTTGCATTCAAGGAATTGTCAAAGGGCGACTTCAGCACTGCCGTCAATCTCGATCTGACCAGCGCGCCGGTCATGTCAGCTCATGGTGATATTTCTCGCTCGCGGCGGATTTGAGATTACGACTGGGGGTCCCGTGACGTTGGCGGGAGCGAGTTGGCGCATGCACCTTCATCCTCCTGGCGTCGCAACCTGATTTAAGAACAGGTAGTCGGGCGATGGTATCCCCCAAACATGCGATAGACGAAAAAGGATCAATCTGGAATCTAGGTGCTGTTAATCATCAAAACATGAGCCCGCGTTTTCTTCTTCGTTGCCTCGCCCTGGCCGTTGCTGCCGGCACGCTGCCTCTGTCTGCGGCCCCGGTGTCGCCGCACGAGCATCTTTCGCTCGATGCCTACTGGAAATTCCACCTTGGTGATGACTGGCCTAACGCGCTTTACCTCAACAAAGCCGGCGCCAATAAAGGGGCGGCGAGCGAGGGTTTCGATGACGCCGCCTGGCGCACGGTCAACCTGCCGCACGACTGGGCGGTCGAGTTGCCCTTCGATCCGGCGGCGGACGTGGGTCACGGGTTCAAGCCGGTCGGCCCCAGCTTCCCCGCCACGAGCGTCGGATGGTATCGCCGAACACTCGACCTGCCGGCGGAGGACAGTAGCAAGCGCATCTGGCTGCAATTCGACGGCGCGTTTCGCGACACGACGCTGTACGTCAACGGCTGGTTTGTCGGCCATTACGAAAGCGGCTACTACCCCTTCCGGGCGGATATCACGGACTTGGTCCACTTCGGCGGGAAGAATACGATTGCCGCCCGCGTGGACGCGAGCCAGTACGAGGGTTGGTTCTATGAGGGAGCGGGCATCTACCGGCATGTCTGGCTCGATAAAACCGAGCCGGTCGCGGTCACGGCCGACGGCATCTTCGTTTACAGCAAGTTCCCCGGGAACAAACCCGAAGGCCCGGCGGAAATGCACGCGGAAGCCCGTTTAAGCAACGCGCTCGACAAGCCGGTGGCGGCAAGCATCGTCCAGGCCTTTTTTGATCCCAACGGGGCACCAGTCGGCGAAATAAAGCAGGCGGCTAACCTCGCGCCGGTCTCGCAAGAGACGTTTGCCACTGACGGCGCGAACCAGCATCTCGTCCTGGACAAATACGAACTCTGGTCGCCGGAATCGCCGAAGCTCTACAAGCTGGTCACGACTGTGTCGGTTGACGGGAAAGTTGTGGATCGCCAGGAGACCGCATTCGGCATTCGGACAGCCGTTTTCGATGCGAAAGAGGGATTTCTGCTCAACGGCAAACACTACGAAATCTGCGGCACCTGCAATCATCAGGATCACGCCGGGGTCGGCACGGCCATTCCGGATAGCCTGCAATATTTCCGCGTGGCCAGGCTCAAGGAATTCAGCAACGCGCTCCGCACCGCGCACAACCTGCCGACGACGGAGTTGCTCGACGCGTGCGACCGGATCGGCCTGCTGGTGATGGATGAGAGCCGGACGCTCGGCAGCGACGAGGCAAACCTCCGGCGCTGGGAGACGCAGGTGCGGCGCGACCGGAACCACCCGAGCGTTATCCTCTGGAGCCTTTGCAATGAGGAACCCAAGCAGACGGATCCAAATGGCGGCAGGGTCGGCGCGACGATGCAGGCGCTGGCAAAGAGGCTCGACCCGACGCGCGCGGTCACGGCGGCCGAAAACGTGGGAGATGTCTTTACCGGCTTGCCGGGCACGCTGGAAGTGCGCGGGTGGAACTACAACATCACCGCGGAGCGCGCGATCGAGGTGGAAGCCTATCGCGCCAAACATCCCAACCAGCCGAACCTTGGCAGCGAGCAGGGCGCCAACCGTGGCACGCGCGGCATTTATACAAGCGACCCGAAGCGTGGGTACGTCAGTGCCCGGCCGGGCAACATCGAAAGATGGTGGCCGTTCTTTGCCGACCGCCCATGGATGAGCGGCGCGTTCGACTGGACGGGCTTCGACTACCGCGGCGAACCGACGCCGTATCAGCGCTGGCACAACATTAGTTCGACTCCCGGAATTGTAGACACCTGCGGCTTTCCCAAGGACAACTACTACTATTTCCAATCCTGGTGGACGAACAAACCAGTGCTGCATCTCGAGCCGCATTGGAACTGGCCGGGGCAGGAAGGCCAGGAGATCGAGGTGGATGCGCTCAGTAACGCGTCGGAAGTCGAGTTGTTTCTCAATGGGCAAAGCCTCGGGCGCAAACCGATGCCGCGAAATTACCACCTTGAGTGGAAGGTCAAATACGCGCCCGGCACCTTGAGCGCCAAAGGCTACGACAAGGATCGGGTCGTCTCGGAGACGAAGGTGGAAACGACCGGCGAGCCGGTGTCGGTCGAGTTGACGCCTGACCGGTCGAAGATCAACGCTGATGGCGAGGACGTGAGCGTTTTCACCGTGGCGGTAAAAGACGCCGCTGGCCGCATCGTGCCGACGGCGATGAACAAAATCCATTTCGAACTTGCAGGCGCCGGTCACATTATCGGTGTCGGCAACGGCGATCCGACTTGCCTGGAACCGGATACTTACGTGGCGCAACCGCAGACGCAATCCATCCCTGTGAAAGGGTGGCGCTGGAAGCTCGGCGAACTGCCGAAAAATAAGGAGATTGTCCCGCCGGCGGCGGCAGACTTCGATGATTCCTCTTGGCCTGCGGTCACGACGCCCGCGGCCGGACCAAGCGGAGTGGTGCCCGAGGGAGAAGCCGCCATCTTCCGCGCGCATTTTGCGCTCACGAAAGAGCAGTTGGCCAATCCCGGGGTCAAGTTTCGCTTTCCTGACCTGGGCACCCACGGATTGTTTTACGTTAACGGCAAGCGCATTGCCGATTCGAATGACTGGATGCCGCGGCCTCCAATTGACGTGCGTAAATCGTTGCACGAAGGCGACAACGTCATCGTCATTTTTGCGTTCAAGGAATCGTTAAAGGGCGACTTCAATACTGCCTCGAGTCTCGATCTGACCAGCGAGCCCGTAATGCCGCCGTCCCCTTGGATGCGCAGCGTTTTCAACGGCCTGGCGCAGGTCATCGTGCAATCGTCGAGAGAGCCAGGCACGCTCATGCTCACTGCCACAGGCGAGGGATTAAAGCCCGCCACCGTCTCGGCGCAAAGCCAGCCGTGCACGCCGCGCCCGAGTGTGCCTTGAGAAGGCTCCCGCGCGCAGTTTGGCTTGCACTCCACCCCTGATCAATCATCGATTCATGAACCGGCGTACCTTCAACAAACTATGCGGAATGGGCGTAACCGGATGGGCGCTGAATCCCTGGGGATATGCGCGGGGCGCGGCGCAGCCTCCGGCGGCGCCGGCCGGGATGCCGCTCCCAAGCAAGGTGCTGACAACGGACCTGGGCGGAAACGCATGGACTCTGCAGCAGGTTGGGCAAAGCGAGAAGCTGCCCGCGCAGGTGCCAGGCGATAACTACAGCGACTTGTTGCGGGCCGGGAAAATACCCGACCCTATTACCGGGATAATAACAAGGACAAGCCAGGATATCAGATCCAGGACGAGACGGCGCAGACCGGATGTATTTATCGGACGACCTTCGAGGCCACGCCGAAACAATTGGCTATGAGAACCGTGGAATTGGTCTGCCATGGCCTGGATACCTTGGCCACGGTGACGCTGAACGGCACCTTACTCGGCTCCGCCAACAACATGTTGCTGTGGATGACGGTGACCCCCGAAAGTGGTCCGGCGGAGACGAACCTTTCGTTCTTCGCCTCGCCCGGACAGCTCACCCTGCCAACGCCTTCGATCCAGACCAAAGTGGCAGGTTCGGGCAAGCAATTCAGTGTCACCCTGCAGAGCGCGCAGCCTGCACTCTGGACCTGGATCAATCTCGCGAAGGATCCGGATGCACGGTACTCGGATAACTTTGTGCATCTCGAGCCGGGGACGCCGATCACGATTACCGTGGATTGCGGGCAGGAGCATTCCGCCGCGGACTTTCAAGCCCAGCTGGCAGTAAGAAGCGTGAGAGAGTTTATCACGCCGGGCATTGCGCTGCCCGCGATTCAAGCGCCGTCGGGCCCACTACTAGACCCCCAGTAACTCCTTAAGTGCAGCCCATGATGAAACTTTATCCATCCTTTTCCTTAGCGGCGTTTCGCTTTCTCTTCGTTTTTTCAACTCTGGTTACGGCAGCTCACTCTGTCCCCAACGAGGAGATGTTTCCGGCCACAGCTACGGCTGCGGATAAGATCGGCTGGAAGGATGGCTACTTTGTCATCAATGGCCAGCCTGCTTACATTTGCTCAGGAGAAATCGAAGGGGTGCGGGTACCCCGCGAGTTATGGAGGGATCGGTTGTGGAGGGCCAAGCAGATGGGAGTGAACTGTGTCCAATCGTACGTGTTTTGGAATGCAGCGGAACCCAAAGAAAGACAGTGGGATTTTTCAGATAGCAACGATTTGGATGCGTGGCTCAGCTTGATTCAGGAACTGGGCATGTATGCCACCGTCCGCGTGGGACCCTATAGCTGTGCCGAATGGGATGACGGTGGACTCCCCGCTTGGTTAACGGGGAAGAAGGATATGGCGGTCCGAGCCAACGACGATCAATTCCTCGCCTATACTGACGAGCATCTGGCCAAGATTTATGAAATCGTGGCGAAGCATCAGTTACATAAAGGAGGGAACGTCATTCTCGTCCAACTCGAAAATGAACATCCCGGGGGATATGGAACAAATTCCAACCCTTACCTCAGCCATCTCTACGATAAAGCCCGGGCCGCAGGCATAGAAGTTCCGATGTTCTTCTCCGGGCAACACCACCGCGGCGAACCGATGCGCGACGAGATGGTGCAACCCGGAAGTTCCCCCTGGTTTTCGACGGAATTTTGGACGGGTTGGATTAGTCAGTACGGAGAAATGCGTCCCGGAGCGCTCCATGAGAAAACGCGAGGTACTTGGAAAATCATCGCGTTTGGCGGGGCCGGCTACGACCACTATGTTGTCCATGGCGGGACTAGTTTTGGCTACGCCGCGGATAATATCAATCGAGATAAAGAATTGGATGTTTTGGCCTTGAATGGACATCAAGCCACTCCCACCAGTCGTTCTCCAATCGATCCCTCTTATGATTTTTCTGCCCCGATCGGTGAAGCCGGCCAACTTCGCAATTTTTATGGTCCAGCTCGACAAGCGGCTTATTTTGCCCAGACCTTTGCCTCTCTGATTGCGACAAGTTCCTATCAGGCCGATTTGGCCAAAGCAACCAGCCCTGGCGCGCGGGTAACACCGCGAAAGAGCCCGAACGGAATCGTCGTCTTCGTCGATCATTTCGCTCCGGCTGGCAAGCCGGAACCCAACCCCACCTCTGATATCGTCACCAAAGTGGCGGTGACTGGAAAGGGCGAGTTCCCGCGTGGAGGGAATCTTGTCATTCATCCGCATGGGATCCGAACACTGCTCTTCGACTTGCCTTGGACTGCCGCCACCAAGTTTGAATCGATTTCGACCAACATCCTTCTCCGGCATCAGATTGGGGATAAGGAACTATGGGTGTGCTACGGGGACCCGGGTGAGTATGGTGAGGTCACTCTAACTCGCTCCAAGGCAGGAGCAGAGACCAACTACGGTTTCACCTATCCCGATGATGGCAGCGTCAAAGAAGTCAATCTTGATTCCGGCGATGGTAAAAATGTCCAGCTGCTAGTCATGAATACTGCCTTGGCCAATACCACCTGGCTGGTCCAGGATCGGATCGTTGTTGGGGCATCTTTTGTCAAAGAGGACGGAACGATTGAGTTTCCATCCGAGGGCGGGAAGGCCACCGTCTATGCTGCCACCGGCAAATCGGTTGTCGAAGCCAATAGGATTGAGGTAGAGCCCCTGCCGAAGCTTACCAACTGGGTCTGGCGCGATGCCACCACCGAAAAGTCGATGAATTATCCGGACGACAAATGGTTGGAATCTCAGGGTCCGCAAACGATGCAATCGTATGACAGCTTCCAGAATCACTATGGCTGGTACCGGACAACCTTGCAGACTGCCGCGGCTAAGACGGTCAACCTGCAATTCATGGGGAAGAATGGCTACTTTCAAGCCTTTCTCAATGGCGAGCCCGCCGATTTGAGCAGACTGGCCCTAAAGCCGGGCGAGAACAAACTGGCTGTTTTCGTCAAGATTGGGCCTCGGCCAAAATTGGGAGCGTTTACCAGCGTCTTGGGAACCCGGTGCTTTAGCGGACTCTGGGGTGACTATACCACGGCCGACAAGCCAGTCGATCGGGTTGTGCAATGGAGAAAAAGTCCGGCGACTGGTTTGGGAACTAAGCCGATTGCAAACGATTTCAATGATCAGGACTGGCAAAATGCTAGTTACAGCGAACCGGCTCCGGAGTCGAAGTTAGAACAGGGAACCACTTGGTTTCGCACGACCTTTCAGAACCCGTCCAATCTTACCAGAGCCTTTGCCTATTTTCCTCCCGTTCATGGCGACATCAATGCCCGAATATTCATCAACGGACAGGAGACTGAAATTCATGAAGCCAAATACTACCTCAATCCTTGGAGCCTAGGCGACCTGATCAAGCCGGGAACCAATACTGTGGCCTTGATGATTTCCAGCAAAGACGACAAGGGGACGATCGAGCCTAAAATGGAGATTTGGCCGACGGATCCTCCAGCCACCTGGAAATTTCATGCGGGACTGGAGGGCTTAGAGGAGACCGCCGTTATCGGTCGAGTGACCAATTGGAACGACTTCATGAGTGGACCCTGGAACACGGATGGGGCACCATCGTCCGGACTTCCGACCTTCTGGAAAGTGAGCTTCGACTATCATCCGAAGAATTGGGAAACAATCGGTCTGGTGACCACCGGTTTGACCGATGGGAATGTCTGGTTGAACGGACACAATCTTGGAGAATCCCCGCAGTCACACTTGATGTACATGCCTGAGTGCTGGCTAAAGGATGGAACCAACTCGCTGGTCATTCTCGACATTGCCGGAACCAGGCCGGACCAGGTTCAGCTTGACCGGTACGAGGTTCGCCAACTGGTCCAACAGATTACCTCGAAGTGAAAAACTTATAGTAGACGCTCGCAGTTTCTGCTTGTCATCCAGAAACCCGCCATGCCCCCCCGCGACTTCGCGTGTGGGTTCAAGTTTCGCATCGATTGAGTTAAGCCCCTTCTTAGCTTTAGCGCACGGTTTCGATGCCTATGGACAGACCCCACCGTGGACGATCAGATCTGGCCATGCGTGCCAGTGCCACGGCGAAGGTTGCAACTCGGCCAGGAAAACGCTGGCACCCTTGCGATATGGGCCGTAGGTGTGGAAGTTATCCGGACCATGCTGGCCCTGGTATTTTTCCCAAATGTATTTTGCCTCCCTGACGGGATAGGTTTGCGCGAGTGGCAAGAGCAACGGCCATGGCGCACGGTCCATCGGAAACCGGGGCCAGGCTGCGGGGCGTCCGTCCTTGCCTTTTCGCAGTGAGACCGGCCGCGCTTCGTAGACCGGAGCGAGATAACGCAGCCAGGTCATCTACGTGTCGAGCGGTAGTGGTTTCGGTTCGGCACAATGCCGATCGCATGTGTGCGGATGTCGGCGGCGCTGGCCGGACTAGTTTTGGATTATATGGGGAAGGCTGGGCATTTTCCAAGGCTCGGGATCGGTACGGAAGGGCACTGCCGGCAAATCATCCCCGTTACAAAGATTGGGCAGCGCGAGTTGATTCCAGGCAAAACGAACAACGGTCGGAGAAGCGACGGCCGGGCTGCTCACGACCACATGGTCTCCATCGATCACGGCATCAGCGGAAACAAACTTCCCGTCATTTCCCGCCACGGTGAACCAGGTTAACGGCTTGCCGTCTTTGCTTTTCAGCCCTCTGGCAAAATCGAACTCGAGAATGACCCGGTTTCCTCGCACCTCCATGTGCTTGAACATCGGGCCGGAATAAACCAGCTCGCCGCGGCCATAATCCTTGGCCAGAGCCCATAAGGCAAGCCGCTCACCCACGCTCCTTTTGTCTCGAGGATGGTGGTTATGCGGGTCATCGGTAATGTCGGTCGTCACGATCATCCCGGTATGGGGGATTTGCAGCGCGTTGGTTTGCTTCTCCCAGAAGAGGGCTTCGCGATCCGGTGAATCCGCGTAGCTTTTTTCCCCGTCACGAAAATAGGTGTACGGCGCGATCTGAACGTAGTAGAAGGGAAAGTCATCGTGCCAGGCCTTGCGCCAGCCCTCGATGAGGGCAAACATCTCGTCGGAATAACGCTCAACCACATCGACGGTGAGAACATTCGATTCGCCTTGGTACCAAAGGACACCCCGAATTGCGTAGGGAACCAGGGGCGCAATCATGCTGTTATACATCATGGAGAACTGAGGAGTTCCTTTCTGCCATGGTAGCCCGGCGGCCGCAGCGTAATCGGAGAGTGATGGTGCGAGACCAAAAGCCTCCTTGGGAATCCAGGGTTCGATTGGCGAACCTCCGAACGATGACTCGATGATACCCACCGGGACTTTCAATTCGTTGTGAATCTTGCGGGCGAAATAAAAGCCCGCGGCGGAAAAGCGCGTCGAGACAAGTGAATCCGGCGAGCAAGCTGTCCAAGCCACATTCGCATCGGTCAAAACCATTGGTTTCCGGTCACGATTGACCTTGAGAAGACGGATATCGGGGAATGTTACATCTTTCAATATCTCTCCAGAACTCGGCGTCGGAGATTGGCCTTTAGCGGGAGGTTGCGGCCCCATTTCATCCGCGAATGGCTTCTCCATATTCGATTGACCGGAGCAGAGCCAGACCTCGCCCACCAGCACGTCCTTGACCGTTATCGTTTCTGTTCCGGTTACCGTCAGTTCAGCCGGTTCGGCGGACGCGGCCAAAGGATCGAGCCAGACTTCCCAGCGGCCATCGGCTCCCGGCACGGTCGTCTGTTTTCTATATCCGGCAAACGTCACCGTAATGGCCTCCCCCTGTTTCGCCCAACCCCAGATCGGCACCGGCTTACCTCGCTGAAGCACCATGTGATCACTGATGATGTGCGGCAAGGATATCGCATAAGCCGGCGTCAGGGTGAGCAACAATAGGCCGACGATGCCGAGACGGGGGGAGTTCATAAGACAATAGAATATACGATGGAGATTAGGAACTCCAGAGATTGGTCACAGAAGCATCATGGCCGAGCGTCTCATTTGATCATGACGATGGCGTCCCGGTCGCCTAAGGTAGGACTGATTTTCTCTCCGGCGGCGGCCTCATGCACGTAAAGCTGCGCGGGAACCAGGAGAAGGTCATCGTTGCGCCAGAGGGTGGTTTCCCCCGGGGAGCAGACTCGTAAGCATCCCCACCAAGGGAAGCGTCATCGAGGCCGCTCTGCTTCAGGATACGCCCGGTGAGCCGTTGTTCGGCTGGGTTTTCCAGACAGTCACGGAGTCGCTCGGAGAGCAATCCCTACCCTTAGCTGGGCGTCAAGGTGCCTGCAGCTCGGCGCAGAGATAATCCAGGCTGTGATTATCCGCGACGACATCATAGTGGAAGGTCGTCGCGATCGGGTAACCTATATGCTCGTAGCCGATCGTGCTGAGCTTTACGAAGCTGCTCAAGGCTTGGGTTAGCGGCGTCAGGCCGCTCATACCCATGTTCGGCGTAGCAAATTGCACGGCGGCGGGCGGCACCGTCGGCACGATGTCATCTGTGTTGAAGATCCGCCACGTTTGCAAGCCGGCGGCCTGCATCGCCGCCGCAAAATGGGAGTCACCTGCCCGGGGCCCGGAAAACGTGTAGGAGATTGGCTTGACGCCGAACGTCCCGGCGATGCTGGCCGCCGCCAAGTGAGCCAACGCCCCGCCCAAACTGTGGCCAGTGACGTACACCGCGTCCAGGCTCCCACCCGAAGCTTTGTAAGTGGTCAAGGCCTGGATGATTTGCGGCCCCAGGTCAGCGAAGATTCTGGTGTAGCCAACGCCCGTCGTGCCCCACGACACGTTGTTCGGTTGAAAGGGTGACGGTTCCGCCGCAAAGTCGTCAAACCACTCCAGGGGAGTTTTGGTCCCGCGGATGACCACGAAAACGTCCGTGCCAACGGTGCCCATGAAGCCAAAGGGTACGAATGGCAACGCGGGCGAAAGGTGTGCCGCCAGCAGGTCGGACAGCGGACCAAGCTTCCAATGTTCCTTGGCGCTCAGCGCCGGAGGCATGAGCACGAACCCATCCGGCAAACTCCAGGCGTTAGGTTGAGTGTACTGGTTGTACGCACAGTTGACCAACGCGGAGAGTTGCAAGGCTCGGCTCAAATCGAAGCCGGGAGGAAAGGTGTATTTCATTGTCAGCTCGGCATGCGGGTGGAAACGGCGGCAATGTCAGCTTCGGCCAACAAGGGGTCGCTACTATCTTGCAGATAGGTCCGGCCCCGGTAGAAGGTGGCCACCACGGCAAAGATGATCGTCGTCACCAGCATCAAGCCGGCGAAGAACAGGTAGTATTGATGGTCCGTCATCTTGGTCGTGCCATCCGGTTTCAGAATAAAAGCATTGACCCAAGCGGTGAACAGATTGCCGAGCGAAACGGTAAAGAGCCACGCCGCCATTAAAGCGCTTTTCATCTTATTAGGCGCCTGCGTATAGGAGAACTCCAACCCGGTAATTGAAACCATGGCCTCGCCCAGCGTCAGGATGGCATACGCCAGGAACTGCCACCAGACGGTCGGCCGGCCACCGGCATCGATCAACGTCTGGATATGGGCGATGACCAGGTAGCTGGCGGCGGTCAACAGCAGACCGACACCGATCTTGCGCAGCGGCGTGACCTCCATCAGGCGGCCCCAGGCCGGATAGATGACGTAGTTCACCAGCGGAATGAACATCAGGATGAAAATGGGGTTCGCCGTTTGCACCTGCGAAGGCAGCAGCTTCAAACCGAAAAAAGATAGATCCAGCTTTTTGCACTGCAACGTCCAAGAACCGCCGCTGCTCTGATCCCACAGCGACCAAAAGACCGCGATAAAGATATAGACCGTAGCGATGCGTCCGAGCGCTCCCAGCCCTTCCCGGCTGAAAAACTGCTGAAAGAATTTCCCGCCGCCCGGTGGGATGTGGACGAATTTCTTACGGCCCAGCCAAATGAAGATCGTCGCTATAACCATCGCCACGCCCGGCAGTCCAAAGGCCCAGCGCGGGCCGAAGCGCGCGTCGTGCAGCAGGATCGGGCAGAGGATGGTGGCCATGAAGGAGCCGGCGTTGATGGAAAAGTAGAACCAGCCGAAGACCTTGGAGAGCAGGTGCTTGTTCGACTCCCCGAACTGATCGCCGACATTGGCTGAAACGCAGGGCTTGATGCCGCCCGAGCCGCACGAGATCAAGCCCAGCCCGAGCAGCAAACCCACCCGGGTATCATCCAGCGCCAAGGCGAAATGGCCGAAGCAGTAGACGATCGAAAGCCAGAAGATCGTGCGGTATTTGCCGAAGTAACCCTCCGCCAGGATCGCGCCGATGATCGGTGTGAAGTACACGGCGGCTACGAAGTAGGCGAAATCCCGGCGCGCTTCGCCGTCGCTCATGTGGTCGCTGGCGCCCCCGCGGGTGACGAGATATTGCGTCATGAACACGATCAGGATGGAGCGCATTCCATAGAAGGAAAACCGCTCCGCCGCCTCGTTGCCGATGATGTAGGGAATGCCGGCCGGCGTGCCGGTTTCAGTCGTCGACGGCGCGGTGCGGTAGCCGTGACGGACGGACAGGGCCGGCAGGGAAAAATTCATAGGTGCGGCGGACTGGAGCTGCGCACGCGCCATCCCGGGCACGCGGATCAGCGGCATAGCACCCGATTCAGCTGCGATCGTCAATGCCTATCCGCGTCCCGCAAAGTTGGGCGCTGGCGGACGACGGCGGGATCGCTTTTGACGCTTGCCTCCGGGCCTTTGCTCCACGATAGGCGGACATGATTTCCCTCTCCCGCCCCCTTCGGCTGGCCACGCTGATTTTCGGTTCCGGCCTGTTGTGGTGGGGCGCTCACTCCCAGGGCGCCGTGTTGGACAATCCCCCGCCCCAGGCCGCCAACCCGGTCCCGGCCAGCACTCCAGGCTTTGCTTCCGCCGGGTCGACCAGCTTCGATGCAGTGACAGCCCGCCTGGACCGCGGTGGCACGTTTTATCTCTACCTCAGCGCGGCGCAGTGGCTGCAAGACCTCTCGACGCGAGTCAGCCAATGGCGGGATCTCGTCGCCGCACAAGGCTCGAAATTGGACGCCGACCGCCAGAACATTGCGCGAGCCTTTGACCTGGGTACGGCCCTGATCAAACAAAGCGGCCTCGAACAGGTCACGGGGCTGGGGGCCAGTTCCATCACGCTTTCCCCGGGATTCTACCGGAACACGTTTTTCACTCATCATTACGCGGGCAAGGAGACGGGCTTGCTGAGCACGCTGTTCGGCACCGCTCCGCATGCGTTGAGCGTGCTCGATCTGCTGCCAGCGGACACCGCCGCGGCTGACCTCGGGGACTTCGACGCGCCCCGGCTTCTCACCGAATGGCGCGCGGCCCTGGAGCACTCCGGCATCCCGGAGGTCCAGCAGGGCCTCGCTTCCGGGCTGAAGCAGTTTTCCACCTGGACGGGCCTTTCTTTTGACGATTTTGTCCGCTCGCTCGGCACTTCGGACGGGGTGATCCTGACGCTGGATTCGACGAAAAACGTCGAGCTGCCGTTGGGCGTTGGCCAGAAGCAAAGCTTCCCTTACCCCCGCCTGGCAGTGCTGCTCGAGGTCAAGGACGACCTCATTTTCGGCCGCATCGATCAATTGCTCGGTTTCCTGCCGGGCGTGGCAAAAACCGATGAAGCCGACTTGCGCCTGCGGACGTTCGCGATCCCCGGAGTTCCGATGTTTACGGTGCGCGCGACCGTGGCGCGTTGGGACAAATATCTGATCCTGGCTTCCGACGATCAGGTAGTTCGGGACATCATCGCCGCGCAGAAGACCGGCCAGGGTTTCAAGGCCTCGCCCGCCTTTGCCAAACTGTCCGCGGGCATGCCGGTGGAGGGCAATAGCATCTGCCTGGCGGCGCAGAGCTTCGTGGACGCGATGAGAAGCTTGCAAAAAAACGCGCTGGAGCACCAGCCCAACTCCACGGAGGGCCAGCAGGCCCTCCTGCATAAGCTGTTGGAGGCGCAGACCACGGGGGCGACCTACGCGGTCTCGGCCCATCTCGATGACGGCTGGCTGACGGTGAGCCAAGGCGCCCAAAGTATGAATCAGATTCTCGTGCCGCTGATGATCCTGCCCGCCGGCATCGCGGCGGGGATCGCCGTGCCCGTGTTCCACTCCGTGCAGGAAAAGAGCACGCAGCAAAAATCTCTCATGCAAGCCAAGCGGGTCGGGGACGCTTGCCGAGCCTATGCGGCCGCTCACGGTGGGGCCTTTCCGCCGGCGCTCGAAGACCTGGTGCCCGCATTTTCGAACAAATCCTTGCTCGTGCCGCCGACAGCGCCAGACGAGTCGATAGGTTATAAGTACAAGATCGGGTTGACCATGGACTCGCCGTCCAACGCGATTCTGCTGGAAGACAACACGCTAGCCCGGGGCAAACGGATCATTGTCTACGTCGACGGCCACGCGGAAATCAGGTAGAGGCTTACCCAGGGCTCTGGTCCGCGCTCGCCTCAAATAGGGCGCGCCAATGCGCCAGGCGTTCCGCGATGCGCTTCTCGCTGCCGCGGTCGCTCGGCTCGTAGTAGCGGCGGCCCTCGGGCAAGTACGCCTGGGGAATGTACGCCTCGGCGGAGTCGTGGCTGTACTGGTATTCGGCGCCGTGGCCGAGCCGTTTCGAGCCTTTGTACGCCGTGCTCCGCAAGTGGACTGGCACGGGTAACGTGACGCCCTCGCGCACGTCCGCGTTTGCCTTGCCGAGTGCCGCGTAGCTCCGGTTGCTCTTGGGCGCGGTGGCGATGTAGATCGTGGCTTGGGCAAGCGGAATCTGCGCTTCCGGCAAGCCGACGAATTCCGCCGCCTGCTGCGCCGCCACCGCTACGACCAACGCTTGGGAATCCGCCAGACCCACATCTTCGGCGGCACAAATCACCAAGCGGCGCGCGATGAACCGGATGTCCTCGCCCGCATAGAGCATCTTCGCCAGCCAGTAGACCGCCGCGTCGGGATCCGAGCCGCGCATGCTCTTGATGAAGGCGCTGATCGTATCGTAATGGCCGTCGCCGGTGGGATCGTAAACCACCGCCTTGCGCTGGATGCTTTCTTCGGCCACCTCCCGGGTGAAATGGATGCTGCCGTCGGCCCTGGGCTCGGTCGTCAGCACGCCAACTTCCAAAGCGTTGAGGCATTTGCGGGCATCGCCATCGCTGATGGTGGCGAGATGTGCCGCCGCCTCCTCGTCCAAATGCACACGGTACTTGCCCAGGCCGCGCTCGGCATCTTGCAAGGCGTGCGTCAGCAAGCGGCGCAGATCCTCGGGGCGAAGCGGCTCGAGTTGGAAAATCTGCGAGCGGCTGACGAGGGGGCCGTTAACCGCGAAAAACGGGTTCTCGGTCGTGGCGCCCAGGAGCCGGACGGTGCCGCGCTCCACGTCGGGCAACAGTGCGTCCTGCTGGGCGCGGTTGAAGCGGTGGATCTCGTCGATGAACAAAATGGTGCGCGCCTTGGGATTGACCTGCAGGCGATTCGCGGCGGCGGCGATGACCCGGCGAATGTCAGCCACGGTGCTTTCCACGCCGCTCAGGCGCTCGAACTTCGCCTGCGTGGCGCGCGCGATGACCTCCGCCAGACTGGTCTTGCCGGTGCCGGGCGGCCCGTAAAACAGCGCCGAGTACAAGCGGTCCGCTTCGATGGCGCGGCGCAGGAGCTTGCCCGGCGCGAGCAGGTGTTCCTGGCCCACGTACTCCTCCAGCGTGCGCGGACGCATGCGCGTGGCGAGCGGTTCGCTGGCGTTGACGGACGGATTAGCGTCCGGCTGCGGGCTGGCGAACAGGTCGTCGGGCTGCACGGCGGCGGGCATGCGGCAGCTTACATCAAGGGCGGCGGCAGGCTAGCTCGCGGTACTGCCAGCCGTGCCCGAGCGCATGGCCCGCAGGCTGTGCGCGCCCGCGCGCTTGGCCAGGCGCACGCCGTTTGCATCCGTGAGCAGCGGCACGTGGAAAAAGGCTGGCGGGACCAAAGCCAGTGCTTGGTAGAGGAGCAACTGTTGGGCGGTTGATGGCAACAAATCAGCCCCACGCACCACTTCCGTCATTCGCATGGCGGCGTCATCGACGACCACTGCCAACTGATAGGCGGGTACACCGTCCTTGCGCCAGATGAGGAAGTCTCCGAAATCGCGCCCGGCCGTGAAGCGTTGCGGTCCCGCGTTTCCATCGGTAAAGGCCACGGCCTGTCCGGCGGTCGTGCGGAAACGCCAGTTGCTACCGTCCGGCTCCGTTGCCGCGGGTCTGGCCGGTTCAGGCGGGCGGCAAGTTCCGGGATAGATCGCCTCGTGCTCGCCCGCGTGCGGTGCCGACACCGCATTTTCCAGCTCGCGGCGGGAGCATCGGCACGCGTAAATCAAACCGGCGGCGGCCAACTGGCGCCATGCTGCCCGGTAGATTTCCAGGCGCTCGCTCTGCCGGTACGGCCCGAACGGCCCGCCGCAATCGGGACCTTCGCTCCAACTCAAACCGGCCCAGCGCAGATCTTCGTATAGGGCCTCGCCATATTCCGGCCGGCAGCGGTCACGATCCAGGTCTTCGACCCGCAAGATTAACCCCCCGCCGGCGGTTTGGGCGCGTTCCTGCGCCCACTGGAAGGTCGCGGCGTGGCCGGCATGCAAGAACCCCGTGGGCGACGGCGCCAAACGTCCGCGATAGGGTGCGATGGAAGTCACGCCGGTGAGATCTTCGCTTAGCATCGCCCGCTGTCGGGCGGCGGCAAGGCTCAGTTACATCCACCCGCCCGGGCGCCGGGTTGCGATGCATATAGGCGCGGGAGATTTCCGCTGCCGCCACCCGACTATTTGCTCTTATGCTCTCCTCGTCTCTGCGCCACCGCCGCCCGCCAATTCTTTCAGCAGCCGCTGCGGCCGCGCTCTCTGTCATGCTGACGTCTTCCGCCTTTTCCGCCTGGCCTAAACTGGAGTATCCGGCAACAGCTAAAGTCGAGCAGGTCGATGATTACTTCGGGACCAAAGTCGCCGATCCTTACCGCTGGTTGGAGGACGCCAATTCAGAGCAGACCAAGGCTTGGGTGGAAGCGGAGAACAAGCTGACTTTCGATTTCCTGCGCCAGATTCCCGCGCGGGAAAGCATCAAGGAACGCGTCACGGCACTTTGGAATTACCAGAAGTTTGGCGTGCCGGAGAAGCAAGGCGGCCGTTACTTTTTTTCCCAGAACAGCGGCCTGCAAAATCAAAGCGTCATCTTTACCGCGCCGGACCTGGCTGCGCCGCCGCGAGAACTGCTCGACCCGAACAAACTTTCCGAGGACGGCACCGTCTCGCTGGATAGCTATGCCGTCAGCGAAGACGGGCGCTACATGGCTTACAGCCTCCAAACGTCCGGTTCGGATTGGCTGGAGTGGCACGTCAAGGATGTCGCCACCGGCATCGATCTCCCCGATCACCTGAAATGGTCGAAGTTCTCGACAGCCGCCTGGACCAAGGACGGCAAAGGTTTTTTCTACAGCGCCTATGATCCGCCGAACGACAAGACGCAACTGCAGGACGCCAACTACAACCAGAAGGTCTACTACCATGTGGTAGGAGAAGAGCAGGCCAAGGACACGCTAGTCTACGAGCGCAAAGACCAGAAGGAGTGGCTCTTCGAGGAGACGGTGACCGAAGACGGCGAATATCTGATCATCGATGTCAGCCATGGCACCGAACAAAAGAATCGCATCTTCTACCGGCCTCTCCAAGCCGGGTTAACTGCCTCGCCGGTGGTGGAATTGCTCCGTGACGGCGACGCGCATTATGCCTTCGCGGGCAAGCAGGGCGCGACGCTTTACTTTGTCACCGACCGGGACGCCCCGCGCAGCCGGCTGGTGGCCATCGACACGAGCAAGACGGGGACGCCGGAGTTGCGCGAGATCATCCCGCAAGGCGCGGGAACCCTCACGGAGGTTAAGCTGGTCGGTGGCCGGTTTATCGCCAACTATCTGCAGGACGCGCACACCGCGGCCAAGGTCTTCGCGCTCGATGGCAAGCCAGTCGCCGAAGTGCCCTTGCCCGGGTTGGGGACAGCCGACGGGTTTGGCGGCAAGGCGGACGACACCGAGACGTTCTACTCTTATACCAGCTACACTACGCCGACGTCCATCTATCGCTATGACGTTAAGACAGGGGAGAACAAGGTGGTCTTTGCCCCCAAGCTCGCTTTTCAACCGGGCGATTACACAACGGAGCAGGTGTTTTTCCCCAGCAAGGATGGCACGCGCGTACCCATGTTCATCTCTTACAAGAAGGGCTTGGTACACGACGGCACGACTCCGACGGTGCTGTACGGCTACGGCGGCTTCTCGATTTCCCTCACCCCGCAGTTTTCACCAGCCAATCTCGTCTGGATGGAGATGGGTGGTATCTACGCGGTCCCCAACTTGCGCGGTGGCGGCGAATATGGCGAAGACTGGCATCTGGCTGGCACCAAGGGACGCAAACAAAATGTGTTCGATGATTTCATCGGTGCGGCGGAGTGGCTGATCGCCAATAAGTATACCTCGACGCCCAAGCTGGCGATTTCGGGGGGGAGCAATGGTGGGTTGTTGATCGGCGCGTGCTTGAGCCAGCGGCCGGATCTTTACGGGGCGGCGCTGCCGGCGGTCGGGGTCATGGATATGTTGCGGTTTCAGAAGTTTACCATCGGCTGGGCCTGGGCGTCTGATTACGGATCGTCGGACGATCCGGAGGCATTTAAGTGGTTGTACGCCTACTCGCCGTTGCAGCATCTCAAAGCAGGTGTGCATTACCCGCCGACGCTGATCACGACATCCGATCACGACGACCGGGTAGTACCCGCGCATAGTTTCAAGTTCGCGGCGACTCTGCAGGCGGATCAGGGCGGTCCGGCGCCGGTGTTGATCCGGATCGAGACCAAGAGCGGGCATGGGGCGGGCAGGCCGACCTCGAAACGCATCGAAGAAGTGGCCGACGCCTGGGCGTTCCTCGGTGAAGCGCTCGGTATGTCACCGAAACCGCCCACGGGCGGCTAAAGCACCCAGACGGTTTCGCCGGCGACGATCGTGCGCACGGCGCGGCCTTTGAGTTGCCAGCCGCCGAAGGGCGTATTGCGCGAACGCGAGCGGAAGGTCTCCGGCTGGACCGTCCACTCGAGCGCCGGATCGATCAACGTCACGTCGGCCATGGCGCCGATGGACAAGGTGCCGCGGTCCAGCTTGAGCAGGCTGGCGGGATTGATCGTCAGCAGCTCGATCAGCCGCGGCAGGCCGATGGCGCGCCGGTTCTCCACCAGGATCTGATGGAATAATCCAAACTCCGTCTCCAGTCCCAGAATGCCAAAGGGCGCGCGGTCGAACTCCACTTCCTTCTCAACCGTGCTGTGCGGCGCGTGGTCGCTCGCCAGGATCGTAATCGTGCCATCCGCGATTCCGCCGATGAGCGCGTCGATATCCGCCGCCATGCGTAAGGGCGGGTTCATCTTGTAGTTGGCATTAAAGCCCCGGATGGATTCATCGGTCAGCGCCAGATGGTGGGGACAGACTTCCCCCGTGATCCGCACGCCCCGCCCCCGCGCCTCGCGCAAATGCCGCACGCTGCCGGCGCTGCTCAAATGCTGGAGATGGATCGGCGACGCGCAAAGCTCCGCCAGCAGGATGTCGCGTAGCACAATCAATTCTTCTCCCGCGGCCGGCCAGCCCGGCAGCCCGAGCACGGTGCTCCAGTAGCCTTCATGCATCACGCCGTCCCCGACGAGGCTGTAATCCTGGCAATGGTCCAGGACCAGCAAGTCGAACATGCGCGCGTACTCGACCGCGCGGCGCATCGTCTCGTGGTTCTGCACGCAATGGCCGTCATCGGTGATCGCCACGACACCGGCCTGGACCATGGCGGCGATCGGCGCGAGCTCTTCGCCCGCCAGGCCCTTCGTGATCGCGCCGGTCGGGAAAACGTTCACGCAAGCCCGTTGGCGGGCGCGTTCCATGATCCAGGCGATGGTCGCCGAGTTATCCGCGGCCGGCACGGTGTTCGGCATGCAAACCACCGACGTAAATCCACCCGCCGCCGCCGCCTGGGCGCCGCTCTCGATGGTCTCCTTGCCGGACTGGCCAGGCTCGCGCAAGTGCACGTGCAGATCGATCAAACCCGGCGCGACGACCAGGCCCGCCGCTTCGATGTAGACCGTGTCCGCATCGGCGTCCGTGGAATCCGGGGCAACGATGCGCCCGCCGCGCAGATGCACGGCGCGCACTTCATCGACACCGTTGGCGGGATCGATCACCCGGCCGCCGCGGATAATGGTGGTTTGCTCCGAATTCATGCCCTCCTCCTGAGGTTGGACTCGGCGGCCTGGCCGCCGCGGCCGGCGCAGAGATAAAGCGCGGCCATGCGCACGGCCAACCCATTGGTGACTTGCTCCAGAATGACGCTATGGCGGGGATCATCGGCAACGTCGCTATCGATCTCGACGCCGCGGTTGATTGGCCCGGGATGCATGATCAGGCAGTCCGGCTTCAGCCGGGCCGCCCGTTCCCGGGTCAGGCCGAAAAGCGTGATGTATTCACCCAACCCGGGAAAGTATGCCTGCCGCTGGCGCTCATGCTGGATGCGCAAAAGGTTGATGACGTCCACCTCCGGCAGAATGTCGTCGAGGCGGCGGCAGACGGCCACGCCCATGCGCTCAAAGACGCGCGGAACCAGCGTGCTTGGACCGACCAGGGTCACCCGCGCGCCGAGTTTGAGCAGACCCCAGATATTGGAGCGGGCCACGCGGCTGAAGAGGATGTCGCCCACGATCGCCACGTGCAAGCCGGCGATCTGCCCCCGCTTTTCGCGGATGGTAAACAGATCCAGGAGCGCCTGCGTGGGATGTTCGTGGGCACCGTCGCCCGCGTTGATGATGCTGGCGTGCAAGCGTTCCGCCAGGAATTGCGGGGCGCCGGCGGAGCTATGGCGAATGACAATGATATCGACATTGTTCGCCTGCAAAACCAGGGCGGTATCCTTGAGCGATTCGCCTTTGACCAGGCTCGAATTGGTGGCCGAGATATTGATGACATCGGCGCTCAGGCGCATGGCGGCGAGCTCGAAGGACGTCCGCGTGCGCGTGCTGGGCTCGACGAAGAAATTGACCAGGGTACGCCCCTGCAGCGCGGGAACCTTTTTCACGTCGCGACCGCCGACTTCCTTGAACTGCCGCGCTGTATCCAGCAGGAGATTGATCTCGGCCAGCTCGAGATCCTGAATGGAGAGCAAGTCCTTGCGCCACCAGCCGCGCTGATCGGCGGCAGGGTTGGGCAGGGCAGTGGAGGCCGGCATGCGGAAGGAGGGAGCGAGCGGGAAATGGCTCAGGATGGCTCGTCGCTTTCGAGCCAGACGACGTCTGGGACGTGATCCATGGATTCGAACCTTACCAGCACGCGGTCGGAGAGTTTGGTGGGGAGTTCCAGGCCGGCATAGTCCGGCCGGATCGGCAGTTCGCGATGCCCCCGGTCCACCAACGCGGCCAGTTGAATGCAGGCGGGCCGGCCGAACTCGCCGAGCGCGTCCAGCGCCGAACGCACCGTGCGGCCGGTGAAAACAACGTCATCCGCGAGCACGACCATGCGGGAATCCAGATCCAGCGGCAGGCGCGTCGGCTGGATGGAACTCAAGCGGGCGCGGCGGCGCAGATCGTCGCGATGCATGGAGATATCGAGGACGCCGAATTCCGGCCGGGCTTGTGCGCTGGCCGCGATCAAATCGACCAGGCGGCGGGCCACTTCCACGCCGCGCGTGTAGATGCCGACGATGGCCAGCTTTTCGAGGCCGCCCGCCTGATTGCGCGCGATGATTTCCTCCGCGATGCGCTGCAACGCCTGCCCGATAGCGGCAGCGTCCAGCACTTGGAGACGCGTGCTGGCGGCGGGGATGGGATCGGCAACAGGTGGCATCGGAGCGGGCTCCAGCGGCAGGCGCGGGTGAGTGTAGAGCAAAGGCGCACGCGCTCAAACGCCTTTTTCCGCCAGGATCGCCGCCAGCGCCCCGTTCACGGATAGTGCTTCCCATGTTAGATTAGGGCTCATCCTGATGGAAATCGAACCCACCGCCAGGGCGATCGTCGCCCGCCTGCAAGGCGCCGGCCACATCGCGTACTATGCGGGTGGCTGCGTCCGCGATGCCTTGCGTGGTGTGGTCCCAAAAGACTACGATATTGCCACGAGCGCGCATCCGGAAGCGGTGCAGGCGCTCTTCCCGCGGCATGTGGCCATCGGCGCGCATTTCGGCGTGATCTGCGTGCTAGAAGGCGGTTTTCAGTTCGAGGTCGCGAGTTTCCGGGCGGACGGCGTGTACATCGACGGCCGCCGCCCGGCCAATGTCACGTTTACCACTGACCAAGGCGACGCCGAACGCCGCGATTTCACCGTCAACGGCATGTTCTTCGACCCGGTCGCCGGCGAAGTCATCGACTACGTCGGGGGTCAGCGCGACTTGTCGGCGCGTGTGCTGCGCGCCATCGGCGATCCGGCGGCGCGCTTGCGGGAGGACCGGCTGCGGCTGCTGCGCGCGGTCCGTTTCGCGGCTGGCCTCGGGTTCGAGATCGAGCCCGCCACCTGGGCCGCCGTGCGGGCGCAAGCCGGTGAGATCGGCGTCGTCAGCGCGGAACGCATCCGCGATGAACTGGTTAAAATCTTTGTGGCTCCGACCCGCGTCGCGGGCTTCGACCTGCTGGCGGCCAGCGGACTGATGCGCGCCGTCTTGCCGGAGGTAGACGCGCTGCAAGGTTGCGAGCAGCCGCCCGCGTTCCATCCGGAAGGCGACGTCTTCGTGCATACGCGGCTGATGTTGTCGCTGTTACCCGAGGTGGTATCGGTGCCGCTGGTTTTCGCGGTTTTGCTGCATGACATCGGCAAGCCGGCGTGCTTCAGCCAGGATCCAGCGGAGGATAATCGCATCCGCTTCAGCGGCCACGAGCATGTCGGGGCGGAGATGACGTGGCGGATCATGGAGCGGCTGCGTTTTTCCCGGGCGGAAATCGACGCCACGGTGGAAGCGGTCCGCCAACACATGGCGTTCAAGGACGTGCAGCAGATGCGCGTGGCGAAGTTGAAGCGGTTCATGGCGCGGCCGGGTTTCGCGGATGAACTGGAGTTGCATCGCGTCGATTGCACCGGCAGCCACGGGATGCTGGACAATCACGTCTTCCTGCAGGCCAAGCGGGAAGAATTCGCACAGGAGCCGCTGATTCCCAAGCCGCTGGTGACGGGGCACGACCTGATCGCGCTGGGGTTGAAACCTGGTCCGAGGATCGGCGAGCTCTTGGAAGCGGCGCAGACTCGGCAACTGGAGGGGGGTTTTGCGGATCGGGACGCGGCGCTGGCCTGGGTGCGGGAGGAAGTGGAGAAAAAAGGTCGGGGCGCTCTCTGAGTTGTCCGTTATTGTCTGGCAGTGTGCCTGGGTAGCGCGCCGTCGACTCGCAACGTGGGCGGACAGTCACGGACCGCTCGGAGAGCGGTCCCTACCTTTTTTTGGAATTGACGGAGGGCGGCACCGGCTTTAAGTGTTTGCCCAAGCTCTTATCGAGAGTGGCGGAGGGACTGGCCCAACGATGCCACGGCAACCGCTGAAAGGGCGCTGTGCTCACCACACAACGCGTTTTCAGGTCCAGGTGCTAAATCCAGCCGGGGCGGCGGCGAGCAATCGCAGCCTCCTTGGGGAGATGAGAGAGAAGTTAGGTGTACCGGCGGGGGTGCCTGTGGAGGGCTCTCGCGCGGCAACACGCTTCTCTTTTTTTCTCCCGCGCTGGATGGCAAACGTGGCACGCGGTGTCCCGCAACGCCGTTCTTCGAGCCAGGGGCGGACATGATCATGGATACCAAGCGAAATCTCTTCTTCACTCATTTGCGCTGCCGCGAGTGCGGGCGCTCTTACCCGAAACAGGCCATTCACATCTGCGAGTTCGACTTCGGTCCGCTCGAAGCCGCTTACGATTATGACGCGATTGGCCGCTCCCTGACCCGTGAACAGATTGCCGCGCGCCCGCAAACGATGTGGCGCTACCGGGAGTTGCTCCCGATCGACGGCGAACCGAGCGTTGGCACGCAAGTGGGTTTCACGCCGCTCGTGCGGGCGGACCGGCTGGCGCGCCGGCTGGGTTTGCGGGAGCTTTACATCAAGAACGATACCGTTAACTACCCTACCCTGTCCTTTAAGGATCGCGTCGTCTCGGTGGCGCTCAGCCGGGCCAAGGAATTGGGGCTGACCACCGTGGCCTGCGCCTCGACTGGCAACCTGGCCAACTCCGTGGCCGCGCAGGCAGCGGCGGCGGGTTTGAAGAGTTACGTGCTCATTCCGGCCGATCTGGAAAGCGGCAAGGTGCTGGGCTCGCTCGTTTACGGCACGACGGTCATCGGCATTCATGGCGCTTACGATCAAGTCAACCGCCTTTGCTCGGAAATAGCCGGCAAGTACGGCTGGGGCTTTGTGAATGTGAACCTGCGGCCGTATTACGCGGAAGGCTCCAAGACCATGGGCTTTGAAATAGCCGAACAACTCGGCTGGCGCGCGCCGCGGCATACCGTGGTCTGCATGGCGAGCGGCTCACTGCTGACCAAGATCCACAAGGCCTACAAGGAGTTTACCACGCTGGGTCTGATCGAGAACACGCATTATCGCATCCATGGCGCGCAGGCGACCGGATGTTCGCCCATCGCAGAGGCGATGAAAAAGGGCAGCGATCTCGTCAAGCCGGTGGCCAAGCCCAAGACCATTGCCAAGTCGCTGGCCATCGGCACGCCGGCGGACGGATATTATGCCATTCACTCGATGCGAGACACTGGTGGGTCGGCTGAGGATGCCACCGACGAGGAGATCATCGAGGGCATCAAGATGCTGGCGGAATGCGAAGGCATTTTCGCGGAGACGGCGGGCGGCGTGACAGTGGCGTGCGCGAAGAAGCTGGTGGAAGCCGGCAAGATCGGCGCGGACGAGAGCACCGTGCTATGTATTACCGGGCACGGCTTGAAAACGGCGGAGGCCGTGGCCGATCATTGCGGAGCGCCCCGGCTGATCAAGCCGAGTTTGCGCGAGTTTGAAGAGTTAATCAGCGCCGAAGCGAAGGAGCCGGCCCTGGCCAGTATTTGAGCCGACGGACCAATTTTGAAAACCTATGCCTACTAACATCCGCATCCCCACCCCGCTGCGCAAACTCACCGGTGAACGTGAAGTCGTGGAAGCCAGCGGCTCCACCATCGACGAGATCCTGCAATCGTTGGACACCAGCTATCCCGGCTTAAAAGACCGCATCTGCGACGAACAAGGTAATGTCCGGCGCTTCGTTAACGTTTACCTTAATGACGAAGACATCCGTTTCCTGGATGAGAAAGCGACGCTAGTAAGCGAGGGCGACGAGATTAGCATCGTGCCGGCCATTGCGGGCGGTTAGTTGCTGCCGGGAATATTATTCTAAGCTATGAAATCCCGACTCTGGTTAATGTTTCAACCCAAGCTGGTGACGCAGCCTGTCGTGTTTGAGGTTGGGCACAAGTTCAAGGTGGTAACGAATATCCGGCAGGCCAGTGTGGATGAGGAGATCGGGATCATCTCGCTCGAGATGGATGGCGAGGAAACGGAGATTGAAAAGGCGATTGCCTGGCTGGAGGAAATCGGAGTCAAGGTCGAGCCGGTAGAGATTAACACTATCGAGGGCTAGCGTCGTCGTGCCCTAGGTAGATGTTCTCTGTGCTGCAAATTGATTTTTGATTGAAGTTGTTGGCATCAAGAAGGGGGGTTTAAGCGGGGTTAAGTTTGAGTACCCAGGAGCCATGCTGGAGCTGGTTACGGGTGTGGAGGTCTGCCAGATACGGCTGGTGGGTCTGCCACATTTTCCAGAGGATTTTGAGCCAGCGCTGACCGAGGCAACGCAGGGCGCAGGCGTGGCTTTTGCCCCGTTTTCTTAGTGCCTGGTAGTAGACGTCGGCCCAAGGACAGCAGCGCCGGCTCAGATCGGTCCAGAGATGGACCGTCGCGCGCAGGTGTTTGTTGCAGTGCCGGCGCAGATGCACGCGGTGGGCTTGGCCGGACTGATAGCTTACCGGGGCGGTGCCGGCCAGGCACTGCAGAGCCTGGGCGTCGGCTAACAGGGAGCGATCGGAGCCCAGTTCGCTCAAGAGTCTGGGGGCGAGCTTGGCGCCAGCGCCAGGCAGCGAGCCAAAGAGATCATGATCGGGGTGCTCGGCAAAGAGCTTTTCGATCTGCGCCCGATAGTCGTTGAGCTGGTTCTGCAGCACGCGCAGCATCCGCGCCCGGGTCAGGGCCAGGCGGCTCTTGGCGCGGGTGACGGCCACACTGGCGCCAAACTGGCCTGCCCGTGCAAAACTCTCCAGGCGCGCGGCGGCGGTCTGAGGCCGAAAGAGTTTGTGCGCATGGAGGAACTTCTCCCAGCGGCGCTGGCCGGCTTGGCGCAGAGCTCCGGCGCGGGGAAGGCTTCGACAAAGGCCCAGGCCGCCGGAGAGCTCCAGTCGGTAAAGGCCTCGAGCGCGGTGGGATAATACTCGTAGAGGGCTTGTTGGAGTTGGTTGATCAAAGCCGTGCGTTCTTCGATCAAGGCGACCTCGTCGCGGCAGAGCAAGCGCAACTCGGCCAGCAAAGGGTCCTGTGGCGCGAGCGGCTTCCAGCCATGGCCATCGACGCGCAAGGCGTCAGCCAGGCTCCAGGCGTCGAGTCGATCGGTCTTGTTGCCACTTGGCACCTTGCGTTCGCGATAGCGTTGGGCGCTTTTTGGCTGCACCGGGTAAAGCGTGCAGTGGCTGGCGAGGAGTTGCTCGATGGCAGCTCCCTGGTTGGTCTCAATGGCCACGGCCAGGCCAGGATAAGCCGCGATGCGCTCGCGCCAGCTCTGCCAACCAGGGCCGGAGTGTTCGATTTGGAAGTCGGCTACGATCTGGCCTGTGCGATCAACGATAATGATATCATGCTGGTTTTTGGCCCAATCGAAGCCGGCGTAGTGCGTGATGATAGTCCAGTCTGACATTTGCTTGGTGGGTGGAGGAGTGGAGGTGGTGGGCACGCACCGCCGTGGCTCTGCCGCCAGTCGACCTGATACAGGATCCTCGTGGGATGTAGTTCTCTCAGACTTCTGGGCAGAGGCCAAAGCGCCGCCAGTCAGTGATCTACCCAAAGCTCTCGAGGAGCTCGGATCGCTGGACTGTCCTGGCGGCGTGGCCATGCGAGCGCCCTTAACTTGCGGCGAACGCAAATCGTTGACAGCACTTTTTGACGCGGCGGCAAAGTTATTCACCGCCGACGCGGCTGCTGGGGCAGGCTTCGGGCTAGCCTTCCCACGTCGCCGGTGATTAACTTTGGAGACGGTATCAGGGATCGCTCTCCGAGCGACTCCGTGACTGTCTCGGAGCGTCTGAAACCAAGGCTGCGGCTGCGTAGTAGCTAGAGTTTTCCAGACAGCTTCGGAGTCGCTCGGAGGAGCCTGTCGGACTTAGAAGCTTGCAGGTCAAGGGGAGTGGAGTGCAAGGTGGAGGTCCATGAGCACACGCTATGTGAACGTGGATCGGAAAACACCGATGTTGCTGGCGCCGGATCTGAGGGACTGGGTGGCCGAGGATGATGTGGCGCACTATCTGGTCGAGGCGCTGGAGTTAGTCGATCTGTCGGCGGCGAAGCTCAACGTGCGCGGGACGGGCAGCGCGCAGTATCCGCCCGGGATGATGCTGGCGGTGCTGGTGTACTGCTACGCGCATGGGATGTTCAGTTCGCGCGAGATCGAGCGGGCGACTTGGCGGCATGTGTCGGTGCGCTACCTGGCGGCCAACACCCACCCCGACCATGACACGATCGCGACCTTTCGCCGGGAGAATGGGGCGCTGCTCAAGGCGGTGTTCGTCCAACTGCTGCAGTTGGCCAAGCGGAGCGGACTTTTGCGCCTGGGAGTGATCGCAATCGATGGGACCAAGCTCAAAGCGGCGGCGGCCAAGCGGCGCACGCTCTGCCACGAGCAGATCGAAAAGGAGTTGGCCGAGTTGGAGGTGCAAGTCAAGGCGTTGCTGGCGCAGGCAGAGACGGCCGATGCCCAGCCGGCGCCGAGCGACGAGTTGCCGCGGGAGTTAGTCGATGCCCAGCAGCGCCGGGCGCGGCTGCTGGCGGCGCAGGGCGAGCTTGCGGCGCAGGTGCGCGAGCGCTACGAACAGCGAGAAGCGCAGCGCGCCCAGGCCGCGGCGGCTGGCGAGCAGGGGATGCGGCGGGTGTCCCCCGAGCCCCAAGCCAATGATCGACTCAACTTGAGCGATCAAGACAGTACGCTGACGCCGACGGCCCAAGGCGGCTTCATCCAAGGCTTCAACGCGCAGATCGCGCTCAGCGTCGCCGCCAGGGCGGCTGGTGACGGGGAGGGCGCTCCCGTGAGCTTGATCGTGGCTGGCGAGGTGGTGCGCGCCACCAGCGACCTCGGCCAATTGGAGCCGATGACTGAGGCCGTGGTGGCCAACTTGGGCCAGGCACCGTCGGTCGTCTTGGCCGATACGGGTTACGATCACACGCGCCAGATTCGAGCGGTGGAAGCGCGCCACGGCTGCCGGGTCTTGTGTCCGCCGGCACGCAACGCCTGGGCAGGAGCGCAGTCGCGCAGCCGCAAGCCGCGGGAACGGGAGCGCTGGCAGGAGCGGGCGGCCAGACGCGCGCAGCTGGCCCAGCCGGAAGTTCGGGCGCTCTACGGCCAACGCGGTACGAGCGTGGAGCCAGCTTTTGGGATCATTAAGAATACGCTCGGCTTTAGCCGGTTTCGCTTGCGCGGGCTGGCGAAAGTGCGCACCGAGTGGCAGTTAGTGACGCTAGCCTTCAACTGCCGGCGCCTGGCAGCGCATCAAAGGCGCTCGGGTCAGCGGCTTAACTAACCGGGAGGAGCTGCCAGAGTTCCCGTCCGGCGGCTCAGCGAAGGGGCTCTGTGCTTTTTGCGCTCCTGTTTAACAACCAGAGCAGCCCACTCCGCCTAGAAGTTTACTTCTCTTCCTATTTCCTCCACACCTAACGATCAGGTTAGTTTCAAGTCCGACAGGCTCCGGAGAGCGATCCCTACCTAAGGACAGCAGCTTCGCTGCTTTAGGCCGTGAAGTTGCCGGCGCGGAAGAGCCGCGCGTAGGTGCCGTCGCGAGCGAGTAACTCCGCGCCGGTGCCAGTCTCGGCGATGCGGCCATCTTGCAACACCACGATATTGTCCAGGTGATGGACCGTCGCCAGGCGATGCGTGATGATCAACGTCGTGCGGCCCCGCATCAGTTCCTCCAACGTATCCATGATGGCGCGTTCGGTGGACGAGTCGAGAGCGCTAGTCGGCTCGTCCAGCAGGAGGATGGGCGAATCCTTCAAGAAGGCGCGCGCGATGCCGATCCGCTGGCGTTGCCCCACACTCAAGTTCCCGCCGCGCTCCCCCACCGGGCTATCGAAGCCGCGCGGCATCGCCAGGATGAAATCGTAGGCCTGGGCCCGCCGCGCCGCTTGCTCGATCTCGCCTGCGGTGGCGCCAGGGCGGCCGTAGGCGATGTTCTCGCGGATGGTGGTCGAGAAGAGGACCGTGTCCTGCAAGACCAGCGCGATTTGCGCGCGCAGCGTTTTGCGCGTGATCGCCCGGATGTCCCGGCCGTCCAGTGTAACCTGGCCCTGCGTCGGATCGTAGAAGCGCGGCACCAGCGAAAGCAGCGTGCTTTTCCCCGCGCCCGTGCCGCCGACGAACGCCACGCGCTGACCGGCGCGAATTTCCAGATTGATGTCCGCCAACGTGAGCCGTTCGGGCGTGTAGCCGAAGTCGACGCCTTCGAAGCGAATTGCGCCATCGGTGCGGGTAATGGCGGCTGCGCCGGGCAGGTCCGGGACGTCGTCGGCTTGGTCCAGCACCTCGAAACAGCGTTGCGCCCCGGCAGCGGCGCCCTCGAGCGCCCAGGCGGTCTGGGTCAGTGCCTGGATGGGGGCATATAACGTCGCCAGGTACGTGATGAAGACGGTCAGCTCACTGAAAGTCAGACGATGCTCCAGGACGTGCAGCGTCCCGAGGTAATACATCGCCGCCGTGCCCAGAGCCATCAGCGTGTTGATCACCAGCGCGCTCTTCACGTTGGTCATCGTCAATTGCAGATTGGCGGCGAGACTTTGCCGCGCTTGCAGGTGGAAGAGACTGACCGTGGCTTCCTCGCGGCCGAACGCGTGTACCACCTTGATCGAGTTCAAGCCTTCCTGCGCCAGCGTCAGCACGGCGCTTTCCTTTTCCTGGATGGAGGTCGACTGCTCGCGGATGCGGCGGGAAAAGTATTGGATCGCCAGCACAACGGCCGGCACGATGCTGATCACCACCAGCGTCAAGGCAGCGTCCAGGCGCAGCATGATGAAGAAAATGCTGACCAGCGTAATGACAGAGGAGAAGATGTTGGTGAAGCCGCGATTGTAGATCGTCTGGATGCTCTGGGAGTCGTACGCCACGCGGAAGGATGAGTCGCTGCTGCGCCGGGCATCGTGGTACTTGAGCGGGAGCGATTGCAGGTAGGCGAAGAGGTCGGTGCGCAGTTTAAGGAGGGCTTCCAGGCCGACGCGGACGAAAAGGAAGTTGCTCCAAAGACCCAGCAAGCCCGCCGCGAGCGTCAGCGCGACCAGGTAGACGCAGAGCGCCAGGATGGCGGTGCGCGGGCTCCAGGCGGGATCGAGCAAGCGGCCGAAGAAGTTCGTGGCGCGCGGAGCCCCGGATAGATCCGGCGCCAGAAACCGACTGACAATGATCGCGAACGGCCACGGGCTGGCCAGGTTCAGCGCGATGGTGACCAGGGAGATGGCCAGCGCCAGCAAAGTCGGCCGTCCAAACGGACGATAGTAGAGCAGGACGCGCCGGTAGATGGACATCGCGGAGGGGAGGTGCGTTCTCCCTTAGCCCGTCGGCCGGAGGTAGACAAGGCGCGGCTGGGCTGGAGCAGCTCCCCAACCCCTCCCGCGAAGGGTTCCGCCGAGAAGGGTGTACAGGAGCCGGACGTTGGTCTAGCCTCGCGCCTCTTTATGCATTACCTCGTGGAAATTTGGTACGGTTGGGTCCGGGACGGCGGGTACTGGAGCATTATCCTGCTCATGGCGATGGAAAGTTCCATCATCCCCGTGCCGAGTGAGATCGTCATCCCGCCGGCGGCCTTTTTGGCGGCTCAGGGGCATCTCAGTCTCGTGGGCGTGATTGTGGCGGGCACCTTCGGCTCATATATCGGGTCGGCCCTTTCTTACTGGGTATCGCTGTTGGTGGGGCGGCCGCTGATCGCGCGTTACGGCAAATATTTTCTGCTGGGCGAGGACAAGATCGCGCGGGCGGAAGTCTGGCTCGCGCGGTATGAAGCGGGCGGCATTTTCTTTGCCCGGCTGCTACCCGTCATTCGGCATCTGATCTCCATTCCGGCCGGCATCCTGCGCATGAATTTCGCCCTGTTCTCGGCCATGACGGTGCTCGGCTCGGGGGTCTGGTGCAGCGTACTGGCGTTTCTCGGCGAGCGGGCGTTCCGGGTGGAACCGGGCTTGTTCGATGATCCGGAGGCGATGGAGCACTTTATCAAGCACCAGTCCTTCACCATCATTCTCGGCGTGGCGGTGCTGGCCTGCCTTTACTTCCTCTTCCTCAAGCTGACGGCTCCTCCACGCGTGGAAGCTTAACCTGTCATTCGGCAGTGTCGGCAGATGGACACATTTGTTAAAAAGCGGACGATCTCGTGCCGCGGGGTTTGCGATGGAATAGTGCGTTCTCTGGGGAAAATAGCCCAGGAAAACAACTTGGCACCGCGATTGCTTTTGAACGGCGGCGACCACAATCGGTCACACCTTCAATAGCAACGCTACATTTTATGAAAAACCAAGATCGCAAGCTCAAGACCCAGACCATGAACCTCGGTGACTTGATCATGACCGTCAGCTCCTGCGCCAAAAATAGCCGCGAGACCGTCGCCACGGTGGTCGACCTGCTGGCCAGCGGACGGGTCCTGGTCGGACCGACCGGGCACGCTTCCCGCGCGCATCTGGTTCGCTGAACATTCTTAGGTTAAGGCAAGAACGCCAGACGGCCTGTCCCCTTTGGGATGCGCCAGTCTGGCGTTTGCTTTTTAGGGACGGGCGCGGCACGATCTGGGCCTATGATTCCCAGGTACTCACGCCCAGCGATGCGCAACCTCTGGTCGGAGGAGCGCAAGTTTGAAATCTGGTTGGAGATCGAGGTGTTGGCCTGCGAAGGGCTGGCGAGATTCGGGTTCATCCCGGCCGAAGACGCGGTCATCATCCGGGAAAAGGCGCGCTTCGTCATCCCGGAGATCAACGAGATCGAGCGGCGGACGCAGCATGACGTCATCGCCTTTCTGGAGAACGTCGCGAGCTACGTGGGTCCAGCGGCGCGCTGGATTCACCAGGGGCTGACCTCATCGGACGTGCTGGACACCACACTGGCTGTCCAGATGACGCAAGCGTGCGACATCCTGCTGGTCGATCTTGGCGAGTTGCGCCAGGCCGTGGCGAAGCGCGCCGTTGCTTTTAAGGACACCCCGATGATCGGGCGCAGTCACGGCATTCACGCGGAGCCGGTGACCTTCGGCCTTAAGCTGGCCTTGATGTATGATGAATTCGGGCGCGCCCAGGAGCGCTTGAGTCAGACGCGGGAGCGGATCCGGGTGGGCAAGCTCAGCGGCGCGGTCGGCACCCACGCTCATCTCGATCCCCGGGTGGAAGAGCATGTTTGCCAGGCGCTTGGGCTGTATCCGGCGGCGATCAGCACGCAAATCATCCAACGGGACCGGCATGCGGAGTTTTCCACGACTCTGGCCTTGATCGCCGGCAGCGTGGACCGCTGGGCGACTGAGTTCCGGCATCTACAGCGCACCGAGGTGCTCGAGGTGGAGGAATTCTTCGGCGAAGGCCAGAAAGGCAGTTCCGCGATGCCGCACAAGCGCAATCCCATTACGGGCGAACGCCTGAGTGGCCTGGCGCGCGTGCTGCGGGGGAACGCGGTGGCGGCGCTGGAAAACATCGCCCTCTGGCATGAACGCGATATCAGCCATTCCAGCGTGGAACGGATCATCCTGCCGGACTCCTGCACGCTGCTCGACTATATGTTGGCGAAGCTGCGGGATCTGGTCAGCGGTTTGATCGTTTACCCGGAGAACATGCTGCGCAATTTGCAATTGACCAAGGGGCTGTATCACAGCCAGGCGATACTTTTGGAGCTCACGCGCCGCGGGATGGAGCGCAAAGTCGCTTACGAGGCGGTGCAGCGGGCTGCCATGGCGACCTGGAGGGGAGATAAGTCGTTGGCGGAGAATCTGCGCGCGGAGCCGGAAGTGGCGGCCGTGCTCGACGCCGAGACGGTGGAGCAGCTTTGCTCGCTGGAGCCGCATACCCGGTATACGGACGAGACGTTCCGGCGGGTGGGGTTGTTGTAGCCGCCACCGAGGGACTGATTGCCTGTGCGGCGGCGGGGAAATCGCGGCAGAAAGCTCCTTTCATTCGCCCCGCAGTGCCTACATAGTCGCAGCCGTGCCATCGACCATGAAGCCACTGTTTCCTCTCGCCCTTTTTGCGGGCGCACTCAGCTTGCTGACCGGCTGCGCCAGGATCAAAGCCCTGATCACCCGCAAGCACGCCGGGCCGCCACCCGTGGTAGTCCACGCGGCCACCCACCCGACCTCCACTCCAGCCGCCGCCGCTGCCGCTGCCGCCACGCCGGTGGCGGCCGCCAACGCCGCCCCCCTCGCCCCGCACGCCGACCTGGGAGGTTCCGTGGCGACGCTTTGCTATCATCGGCTCGAACCGGGCAAGGGTGAGCTGATCATCAACCCGGCCGACTTCGAGGCGGAGATGAAAAAGATCAAGGATCTGCATCTCAACGTCATCTCCATGCGCGATTTCCTGGCGTGGCGCCGGGGGGAGAAATCCATCCCGCCGCGCAGCATCCTCATCACGCTCGATGACGGCTGGATCAGCGGCTACGAGGTGGGCTGGCCCATCCTGAAAAAGTACGGCTTCCCGTTCACGATGTTCATCTACACCGATTACGTCCGGGGCGGCCCGAAGAGCGGCGGCAAGTCGATGACGTGGGAACAGCTCGAGCAGATGCGTGACGCGGGCGTGGACATCGAATGCCACACGGTCACCCACAGCGATCTGCGCCGCTCCAAGCGCGGCAAGACGGAAGAGCAGTATACCGAGTACCTGAAGAACGAGCTGTTCAATTCCAAGGACATCATCGAACAGCATCTGGCCATCAAGGTGGCGGCCATCGCCTATCCCTACGGCAACTACAGTTCGGAAGTCGAAGCCATGTGCAAGGATGCCGGTTACGAAGCGGCTTTCACCGTCAATCCGCAGAAAATCACGCATTCGTCGCCGCCGTATACCTTGGGGCGTTATGCGATCGACGGGCTGACGCCGAAGGTCTTCGACGCCGCCATCGATTTCGGCGCCGGCACGTCCGGGCCGTCGCCCGATGAAGTGGCGCCGATGGCGGCGGCTTCCATGCTGACCAAGCCCGCCGAAGGCGAGACGGTGCATACGGCGACGCCCCTGATCGAGGCCAACCTGCAGGCTTTGGGCAAGGTCGATCCCAAGAGCGTCGAAATGCTGATCAGCGGCTTCGGCCCCGTACCCGTCACTTACGATGCCACGACGGGGTTGGCCCGCTATCAGGTACCAGCCAAGCTCCAGCCGAAGATGTACTCCGTGATTGTCCACGCCACCGTCAACGGCGCCAAGGTCGGCACACGCTGGAATTTCTCCGTCGACGCCCATTAGCCACCGCCGGCCAGGCTGCGACGGCGGAGTTTGCCGCCCTGGCGAGCCGCTCATTTAAGCAACAGCCATGTTTTCCCAGCTCGGAGATAAGCTCCAGGACATCTTCAAGGACCTGCGCGGTCACGGCTCGATCACCGAGACGAACGTCAACGACGCCATGCGCCAGGTGCGCCTGGCGCTGCTGGAGGCGGACGTGCATTTTCAGGTCGCCAAGGACCTCATCGCCCGCATCAAGGTCAAGGCGCTCGGCCAGGAAGTGCTGCGCAGCATCACGCCGGGTCAGCAGATCGTGAAGATTTTTCACGATGAACTGACGGCCCTGCTCGGTGGTGACGCTGCGCCGCTCAATCTGGAAAAACCGGCGCGTATCCTGATGGTGGGGCTGAACGGCGCGGGCAAGACGACTTCCTCCGCCAAGCTCGCCCGTTTGCTGAAGAAGGAAGGGCGCAGCCCGGTCCTGATCGCCTGCGATTTGCAGCGGCCGGCGGCCATCGATCAACTGGTTACCCTGGCCGGTCAGGTGGACGTGCCCGTTTTCCGGCCCCAGCCGGGTGAGACCGATCTCGTCAAAGCCAGCCGGGAAGGCGCCGAGTGGGCCGCCGCGCAGCCCGGCGTGAACGTGCAGATCTACGATACGGCGGGCCGCCAGGAGATCGATGAACCCTTGGTCCAGGAACTCAAACGCCTGCGCGACCTGTTGCAGCCGCAGGAAATCCTCCTGGTGGCGGACGCCGCGACTGGCCAGCAGGCGGTGAGCGTCGCCACCCATTTCAACGACGCGCTCGGCATCACGGGATTAATCCTGACGAAGCTCGATGGCGATGCCCGCGGCGGCGCGGCGCTTTCCATGCGGGAGGTGACCCATCAGCCGATCAAGTTCGCCGGCGTCGGCGAGAAGCTGGACCAGTTCGAGCATTTTTACCCGGATCGCCTGGCTGGTCGGATTTTGGGCATGGGCGACATCGTGGGCCTGGTCGAGAAGGCGGCCGAGGCGATCGATGAGGAAGAAGCGCAGCGGATGGAGGAGAAGCTGCGCACCGCCACGTTTAATTTCGAGGATTTCTTGGCGCAGATGCGTTTCATCAAGAAGCTCGGGCCGCTGGAGAACCTGTTGGGGATGTTGCCCGGCATGAGCAACGTCAAGGACTTGCCGACCGACGGCAGGGAACTCAAACGTGCCGAGGCCATTGTGCTCTCGATGACGCTGCCGGAACGGCGCAAGCCGGATATTCTCGACGCTCGCCGCCGCCGGCGGATCGCGGCGGGCAGCGGCACCAGCGTGACCGAGGTCAACGACCTCCTCCAGCGTTTTCAGCAGATGCGCAAGATGATGAAGAACATGGGCAAGATGAAGAAAATGCTGGGCCGCATGGGCGGCGGCGGCATGCCCGGGATGCCGGGAATGCCAACCGGCGGTTTACGGTAGGCCGGCGACAATTTTCTGTCGCGCGCCCCGGAAGTGTGGTACAGAACCCGCCCGGCAGAATAACTTTTACAGAGCAATCGAATATGGCAGTGGCAATCCGTTTACGCAGAGAAGGCAGTCTCAATCATCCCTACTACAAAGTAGTGGTGGCCGATCAGCGCAGTCCGCGCGATGGCAAATTCATCGAGATCATCGGCACGTACGATCCCAAGGTGGTCGGCGATAATTCGACGATCGACGTCGCGCGGGCGGATTATTGGATCAAGTGCGGAGCCCGGCCCTCGGATACCGTGCGCAGCATCATCAAGAAAGCGCGCCGGTCCGGTCTGCTGGCGGGAGCGGACGCGCCGGTGGCAGTCGCCTGAAAGCGGGCGGACGGAACTTTTCGCCATGAAAGAGTTCCTCAAGTTCGTGGTGGTGCAGTTGGTGGATCGCCCGGACGAGATCATCTTGCGGGATGAGCAGCGGGGCAGCGCGCATCATTTCATCCTGGAACTGCCGCAGTCGGAAGTCGGCAAGGTGATCGGCAAACAGGGCAGCACCATCCGGGCAATTCGTAATCTGATGACCAATGCCGCGGCCCGCCAGGGCGGCCGCGTTACGCTGGAGATTGTGGAAAAGGCGGATGCGGCGGCCTAGCTACGGCCGCCACCTAGGTGAAGGTTCGATGGTGGTCCGGCGGTCTGCGAAGGCGATGTTGGAAGTCGACATTCTCACGCTCTTCCCCACCCTCTGCGAGGGCGCTTTCACGGTCAGCATGATGAAGCGCGCCCAGGAAGCGGGCGCGGCTGCCATTCGCGTCCATCCCTTGCGCGAGTGGGCGTACGACAAGCATCGGACGACTGACGATGTTCCCTATGGCGGCGGGCCCGGCATGGTCATGAAGCCGGAGCCGATATTCGACGCCGTCGAAGCGCTGCGCCGGACGGAGACCAAAGTCATTCTGCTGGCTCCGCAAGGGCGCATGTTTTGCCAGGCGATGGCGGAGGAATTGGCCCAGCAGGCGCATCTCATCCTGATTTGCGGGCATTATGAAGGGGTGGATCATCGCGTGCGCGAGTTCCTGGTCGATGACGAAATTTCCATTGGCGATTACGTGCTGACAAACGGGGCCATCGCCGCCGCCGTCGTCACCGATGCCGTGGTGCGGCTTTTACCCGGCGTGCTCGGCGACGAAACATCGGCCGTGGGCGACACGTTCGCCGCCGGGTGCGGCGGCTTGCTGGAAGGCCCGCAGTACACGCGCCCGGCGGAATACCGGGGGCACGCGGTGCCGCCGGTGCTGCTTTCGGGCAATCACGCGGTCATTGCCGCCTGGCGCAAGGCACAAGGCCTGGCGCAAACCCGCGCCGTGCGGCCAGACCTGTTGCCGGGGCAGCGGCCTGCGTAAACCCTAGGCGGCCGAGGCATGGCCGTCCTGATAATCCTCGCCTGCATAGTAAGCGTAGCGGGCGGATTCATCGGCGTTGCCGAGGAACCGGTTCTCCAAGGCAGCTTTCTGGTCCTGGGACAGCGGAACGAACGCGGCCGCGATCCCGGTGTTCTGCTGCAACTCCGTGAGCTGGTGGATGCCGCTCACGACGGCTGCCACCGGGGCGGAGAGCGCATACCGCAACGCCTCGTCGGCGGTGAGTTTGCCGTCGCGGATTGGGGCTCCATCTCCAGACATCGTTTTCATGGCCAACGGGGCGATGCCTTGCTTGACCACCTCGGGAAGCACTTTATCGCGGAAATCGCGGCCTCTCTGGGTGTTCAGCGAGTTGATCGGCATCTGACAGGAGTCGAACTCAAAGCCGCGCGACAGCATTGCCAGGTGCACCGCTGGATCAGAGTGGCCGGTAAAGCCCAGAAAGCGGACTTTCCCCTGTTTCCGGGCTTCGACGAGAGCTTCCAGAGTGCCGTTGGGCGCAAAGGCGGCTTCGACCTGCTCCATGGATTGGACGGCGTGAATCTGCCAGAGATCGAGGTGGTCCGTGCGCAGGCGGCGCAGTGAATCTTCCAACATCTGCAGCGCGCGAGGTTTGCCGCCGCCGAGGTGGTTGCTGCAAACTTTTGTCATCAGAAACACCTTGTCCCGACGGCCCGCGAGCAACTTACCCTGGAGTTCCTCGGCCCGGCCATCGTGATACTCCCAGCAATTGTCAAAGAAGTCGATCCCCACCGCCAGAGCGGCATCGACGATCCTGCCAGCTTCCTCGTCGCTGGCCAGACGCAAGGCGTGGCCACCGAGGCAGAGCGAGGAGACGGTGAAATCGTGCCGGCCAAATTTGCGGCGGGGGACCGGCGGGAGATCGGCGGTTGCTTGCGGCGGTTCCTCGGCCGCCCGGCCCTTGGCGGCAGCCAGCCAAGCGGCACCGGCCAGGCCTAACCGTTTAAGGAAGTTCCGGCGGGCAAGAGGAGAGCTATGGGCGTGATGGTGCATGGGGAGAAAGAGAGAGAATCTACGCGCTGCGAGACCGGCCAGGCAATCCCACGCTCTCTTAGGCCGCGCCTTCCCGCAAGGGCCGGCTCAAATCCATCTTCACGCGATCGAGAATGCCATTGACGAACCGGCTGCTCTCCTCGGAACCGAAGCGCTTGGCGATTTCAATCGCCTCGTTGATCGACACGATCGGCGGGATATCCGTCCGATGGAGCATCTCGTAGATCGCCAGCCGCAGGATATTGCGATCCACTACCGCGAGGCGTCCGATTTCATAATTCTCCGCGTAGCGCGAGATGCGCTCATCCACCTCGGTGCGCTGCGCCAGGACGCCCTCGACCAATTTGACGGCGAATTCCCGGATGGCGTTTCCCGCCGGCCGCAACTCCCAGAATTCCGCGGCGGAATCCAGCCCGGCGCCGCGGTTCAGGTCGCAGTAGACGAGGAATTGCACGGCCGCCTCGCGGCCTTCACGACGTTTGCCCATAATGCGAGAAGCAGCGGATTACTCGCGCAACTGGGCGATCAGATTGGAAATGTGGATGGCCGCCCGCGCCGCTTCCAAACCGCGGTTCAACTGTGGGTCAAGGCAACGGATCTTGGCCTGACCTTCATCCCGGCAGGAAAGCACCTCGTGGATGACGGGGATGCGCGTGGCCAGCGCGATCTGTTGCAAGGCATCGCTCACCGTGCGGCCGATGTGCTCGGCATGGTCGGTCTCCCCTTGCAAAATGACGCCGAGCGCGATGATGGCGTGCGTCTCGTTCTCCTTGCGCAGGGCAATCTCCTGGACGACGACCGGGATCTCGAAGGCACCGGGGACCTGGTGCAGGGTGAGACGTGACTGCGGCAACAGACGCATGAGTTCCTTGGCGGTATTATCGACCAGACCCTGCACCAACTCCGCGTAATACTGGCTGGCGACCAACACAAAATTGCGCCGGGTGCTGCCCAACACGCGCGGTCCGCCCGTCTTCAGGTGTAACATCTCGCGTACTGTTCACCGGGCCGGCTCGCGCCGCAAGGCAGCCGGGTCCATCGCCCGGCGCGCCGCCTCCGAAATTGGCTCAAAGCATATGGCCCAACTTGAGCCGCTTCGTGTTGAGATACTTCTCGTTGTGCGGATTGGAGACCGACCGGATCGGCACCTGCTCGGTCATCTCCAGCCCATAGCCTTCCAAGCCGATGACCTTGCGCGGGTTATTCGTCATAAAACGGAATTTGCGCACGCCAACATCCAGCAGGATCTGCGCGCCGAGGCCGTAGTCGCGCAGGTCTGGCGGGAAGCCCAGGCGTTCGTTCGCCTCCACGGTATCGAGCCCCTCTTCCTGCAGCTTGTAAGCGCGAATCTTCGCCGCCAACCCGATGCCGCGCCCCTCCTGCCGCAAGTAGACGAGGACGCCGCTTCCCTCCTCTTCAATCTGGCGAAGCGCTTCGTGCAATTGCGCGCCGCAATCGCAGCGCCGGGAACCGAAGACGTCGCCCGTCAGGCACTCGCTGTGCACCCGCACCAGCACCGGCCGGTCCGGGTCGATCCGGCCCTTGACCAGTGCGAGATGCTGATGCTCATCGAGGATGTTGCGATACAGGTGCAGCTTGAAAATTCCGTAATCGGTGGGCATGTCGACCACCTCCATCCGTTCCACCAATTTCTCGCGCTGGCGGCGGTAGGCGATCAGATCCTGGATGGTGCAAAACTTCAGCCCGTGCCGCTCGCGAAAGCGCAACAGGTCGGGCACGCGCGCCATGCTGCCGTCATCGTTGACCACCTCCGAGACGACCCCGACCGGGCGCAAGCCGGCCAGCTTGGCCAGGTCGACCGAGGCTTCGGTGTGGCCGGCGCGGCGCAACACTCCGCCTTCGCGGCAGCGCAACGGGAAAACGTGGCCCGGACGCGCCAGGTCGCCGGGCTGGGTGCCCGGCGCGGCCAGCAGCCGGATGGTCACGGCACGATCCGCCGCGGAAATCCCCGTCGTGACGCCCTCGACGGCATCCACGCTGATGGTGTAGGCGGTCCGCATCCGCTCGGTATTCGCCAGCGCCGGGGTCATGAGCGGCAGTTCCAGCCGATCCAAATCCCCTCCCTCCATCGGCACGCAGATCACCCCGCCGGTGTGCTTGACCATGAACGCAACGGACTCGGCCGTGACCTTCTCGGCCGCCAGGATCAGATCGCCCTCGTTTTCACGGCTGGCGTCGTCGGTTACGATAATCGGCCGGCCGGCGCGCACGTCGGCCAGCACGGCGTCGATGGAGTCAAATTCAGCAGGAGAGTACATTATCGGCTGATCGGAGCTTCGCTCAAACCAGGCGAATTTCCAGTCGGACCCAGGGGCGCGCGGGTGCGGAGCAGTTCGAAGTCTCCGATGTGCACGATTTTGGTGGGATCGCCGGACCGCTCCAGGATTTGGAAAAACGTATCGAAGGGCGTGCCCTTTTGCCTGGTGAAACGCACCAGCCAACGTTCTTGCGGCACTTCCCCGGGCAGACGCACATTCCCGAGGGTGAGATCGAGCCAGGCGTCCGGGTCGATGAACATCCCGGGGTAGGATCCGGGATCCGAAGCGCGTTCCTGCTGCCGGTCGTGGCGGATGACGTAGCGGACCGCGTGCGGTCCCAGATAAAACTCCGAGCCAGCCCAGTAATGATCCATTTCCGCCTGTGGCACATGGCGAGCCCGTAAAAACCGGCAGACCTCGCGCAAACTGGAGTTGACCCCCAACGACGATTCGTAGTGCGGCAACACCGCGCTGCTCAACAGCGCTACCAGCGCAAACGTACCCGCCGGGACGAGCAGGAGCCGCGGCGGTCCGACGCGGGTTTCCCCCGGCTGATAAAATCGGGTCAAGACCCGCGCCAGGAGCAACGCGGCCCAGGGAGCGAGCGGCAGGGTATACGTCGGCAGTTTGGAACCCGCCGAAGTGAAGATGAGGAAACCGGTGATGACGATCCAGCCTTCGATGCCGATCAACCGGTACCAGGGGGGCAATGACGTCGCCGCGGCCGCTCCGACCGCCGCGTCTGTGGCAGCGCGTCCTCGCCACCACGCCCAAAGGGCGAGCGGCCACCACGGCAGCCAACCCACCAGGCTCACCAGCACGTAATACCAGGGAGAACCGTGGCGGCCGTCGACGGAGCCGGCCAAGCGTCCGGCCAATTCGCGCCCGAAGAAAAACGATTTTAGTTCCGGGTAACTGTGCAGCATCGACACATACCAGGGCGCGCCGACAACGAGGATGCCCACCAAGAGCAGCACCGGGCGCAGGGCGCGCCGCCCGGGCACATCCCGAGTGAGGAAGATTCCGGCGGCCAGCCCGGCGAGCGGAATCAAGGCGGGAGTGGCTTTGGTCCACCAGGCCAGGCACCAAAAGACCAGCGAGAGACACCAGAAACCCCTGTTGCCATTGCGTTGGCGGCTTTCCGCCCAGGCGGCAACCGCCAGCGTGCACCAGCCGGTCATCAACATGTCGGGCGAGAGCACCCGTCCCAAGGTCCAGAATTGGACCGACGTGCCGCAGACCAGCACCGCGCTCCAGGCCACGCGAGCCCCGTACAGCCGCGCCGCTGTCCACCCAAGCCCCGTCAGCGCCAGCAGAGCGCCCACCAGTGAAGGCAGGCGCGCCGCCCATTCGTTCACGCCAAAGGCACGCAGACTCAACGCCGTTGCCCAATAGATCAGAGGCGGCTTATCGTAGTGGGCGAAGCCGGAAAGCCGCGGCTCCCACCAACTGCCGCCCGCCCGGGCCATGGCCAGGCCGATGTTGGCGTAACGTCCCTCATCCGGCTCGTTCAGACCACGGGAGCCCAACGCGAAGACCAAGAGCAAAAGCAGACCGCCGGCCAGCAGCAACCAGGCACTGCGCCGGGGGCAAGGAAGCTTTTCCACGCAGAGTAAAACCGATGTTGCTAATCACCCGGCCCCAGGAGCGGCAGGACCTTCCAACGGCCGGCCCGGCGGGCAAACGTCCGTGCGTCAACCTGGGCGAAATAAAAGGGTGGCGCCTGTCCCGGGCCGACCCGGTATGCAGCACGCACGCGGGCCACATCCCCGGCCTGGAATTGCGCATCCTGCAGGACCAGCAATTCCGGGAAAGTGTCTGGCACGGGCGACAGAATGTAAGTATCGGTGTGCACGCTCCAGAGCAGATCATCGATTTGCCGCGCCAACGACAACAACTCTTCGCGTCCAAACGTCTCTGTGTTTGCGTCAATCGACAGCACCCCCGGCGCAGGCGCCCCGGATGTCATTTCGGCGATCCCGCCCCGGACGAAAACGGCGTCATCGTTCGCCGCCAGAAAGCGCCTCATGGAAGCGACCGTTTCCGGGAGACACGCCAGGGCTCCGGGGCCATCCAACCCGACGTTCAGCGGTCCACTACGCAGCGCGCGAAAGCGCAACCCCGCAAACGTCGGGTGCAACAGGACCGCGCCGCGACTATCCCGCTCCCATTGCCCCCGGTCCGCCTCTACAGAGGACGTGCGGTCCACATCGATCTGCCGGTAGCTGCCGTCCGCCCGGAGTTCGAGCAGGCGGCTGTCGACCAGGTTGTCTTGCAGATAGAAGGCTGCGGGCCGGGAGAACGACGAACGGCCAATAACGACGGATAAAAGCAACAGCAACAGAGCCACAACCCGCCTTCGACGCGCCGATTTGCCAGGCGCCGTCATTCGTCAGCGGTCATAGCCCGATCTACGCCCAAGATATCAGACGCAGTTCATGTTCCTGGGTCAGATTGGGATGGGTGGGCACGACACGAACGCTGAAGCCGTAGGCCCCGCTCTCGTTGCTCGGGATGGAACCGCGGAAAACGTAACTGCCCGCCTGTTCCAGCTTTTCCGCCTTGGTCAACTCGAGGATCGTCGGTTGCACGATGGAATTCTCATGGTTTTTTCCGTAGTACGCCTGCACCCGCACCTCGTTTGGATTGATCGCTCCCAGGTCGACGCGGGCTGTCAGTTCGAGCGCGTCGCCCACCTGGATGTTGACGCGATCCGGGTGTTCGAGCTGCACGTCGCGAATGCGGATTTGCGGCCAGTCGCGCCGCATTTTGTTTTTCCATTGGCTCAGCTCGACCGCGGCTTTGCCCGCATCGGCATGCAAGGCGTGGTAAGCCTTCGCCGCGGGCTCGTAGAGGCGCTCGGAGTATTCCTTGACCATCCGATGGGTGTTGTAGACGGGCGTCACGCTCAGGATCGATTCCCGCATCAAGCGCAACCAGGCGATGGGCAGCCGGCCGTCCGGCCGGGCGTAGTACAGCGGGATCACCTGCGTCTCGAGGATGTGGAAGAGACTTTCCACGTCGACCTCGTTCTGGAAATCGACCGTGCCATCGACGATTTCCGCCCCGATGGGCCAGCCGTTCTTGCCGTTGTAACCTTCACACCACCAGCCATCGAGCACACTCAGGTTCAAGCCGCCGCTGGGAGGCAATTTCATGCCGCTCGTGCCGCTGGCTTCCAGGGGCCGCAGCGGGTTGTTGAGCCAGAGATCCACGCCCTGGTAAAGCCGCCGCCCGATGTAGGCATCGTAATCCTCGATGAATACCACCCGATTGGCGAACTGCGTCTCCCTGGTGTGCTTGTAGACCTCCTGGATCACTTTCTTGCCGCCGTCGTCCTTCGGATGCGCCTTGCCCGCGAAGACGAACTGCACAGGCCGCTCCGCGTGGTTGATCAACTTCAGTAAGCGATCCGACTGACTGAAAAGCAGGCTGCCCCGCTTGTAAGTCGCGAAACGCCGGGCGAACCCGATCGTTAAGATCTCCGGATCGAGGATGTTGTTAACCTGACGCAGTTGCGCCGGCGACTCCCCCAGCCGCTCCCGCTGAGCCCGGACCCGCTCGCGCGTGAAGTGAATCAGCCGGGCCTTGAGCTTCTGGTGCGTCTCCCAGAGGACGTCGTCCGGGATGCGGTTGACCCGCAGCCAGTAATCGACATTGGTGAGGTTTTCCTCCCAATCGCTGCCCAGATATTGGGCGTAAAGGTCCATGAACTCCGGGGCAGCCCACGTCTTGGTGTGGATGCCGTTGGTGATGCTCGTGATCGGCACTTCGTCTTCGGGCACGCCCACCCAGACATCCTTCCAGAGGCCCTTGGAAACCTCTCCGTGCAGTTTGCTGACGCCGTTGGCATGCCGGCTGGTGCGCAGCGCCAGGATCGTCATCGAAAACGTATCCGTGGCGTCCGTGCTGGTCTGCCCCAGGCTGAAAAAGTACGCGAAATCGATCCCCACCTGCCCGGGATAATCGCCGAAATAACGGGAGATCAACTCGCGGGTAAACGCATCGTTGCCGGCGGGCACGGGGGTGTGCGTCGTGAAGATGCCGCCGGCGGCGACGATCTGCAGCGCCGCGCGGAAATCCAGATTGTGCGCCCGGACGAAGTGGCGAATGCGTTCCAGGCCCAGGAAGGCCGCGTGGCCCTCGTTCATGTGATAAACGGAAGGCTTTAGGCCCAGGGCGGCCAGCGCGCGCGGCCCGCCCATCCCCAGGACGATCTCCTGCCGGATCCGCATCTCGAGGTCGCCGCCGTAAAGTTGGGCGGTAATCGCGCGATCCTCCGCGCTGTTGGCGGGAATATCGGTGTCGAGCAGGTACAGATTGATGCGCCCGACGGCGAGCTTCCAAACCTTGGCGAAGACCTGACGGCCCGGCAGTTCCACCGCGATGGTCAGCGGATCGCCGTCGCCGCCTTCGACGAAGATCTCGGTCACCGGCAGGTTATAGAAATTCTGGTTGAGCTGGACGGCGTCTTGCCAGCCTTCGCGGTTGATCTGCTGTTTGAAATAACCGTGCCGGTAAAGCAGACCGATGGCGCAGAAGTTCAGGTCGAGATCGCTGGCGGATTTGCAATGGTCGCCCGAGAGGATGCCGAGGCCGCCCGAGTAGTTCGGCACGGATTCGTGGAACCCGAATTCGGCGGAGAAATAGGCGATGAGGTCCTCATGCTTGCGCCCGGGGCTACCGGCTGGGGCGGCTTGCGCGCGCAGCTTCCCGTAAGTGTCCTGGCGCGCCAGGTAGGCGCGGAACTGCTTGTGGATGCGTGTGAGTTCGCGCAGGAAGGTCTCGTCCTGGGCGACTTCCTCCAGGCGCGCCTGGCGGGAGAGCTGCAGCATGCGCAGCGGGTTGTGGTTGGTTTTATCCCAAAGTTCAACGTCCAGCTCGCGGAAGAGCTTGCGGGCGGCCGGTTCCCAGCTCCACCAGAGATTGTAAACGATCTCGCGCAGCGGCTCGAGCGCTGGCGGCAGTTTCGGGACGATATTAAAGGTTTGCAGTGGCGGATGCATGAATTGGAAAGGTGAAACGCGCGCTTAGATCCTTCGGGCGAGCCTGGCGGCAAGCGCAGGCGGTGACTCTAACCGGCGCTCCGCCAGTGACAAGACAAAGCTGGCCTCGCGCCACCGGGCCGAATTGCCTCAAATGAAAAGACACCGAGGAGTCCGGAGGCTGGAGAGGTAAAAGGATTCATTGCCTCAGCCAAAAAGACACCATGGGGACGTGTCTTTAAAGATGAGTGCAAAAAGTCGCCAGGAGGTGCTGGAGCAAGCTCGGGCGCGCTACCGCCGTTGGGGAAAAAAGGGCCGCGGTCGGCTGTTGGATGAGGTCTGCGCGCTGTGCGGGTATGAACGCAAGTACGCAATCAAGGTGCTAGGTGGCAAACGCGAGATCGCCGGAGCTGGCGGGCGTCGGCGCGGGGGATCGCAACCGCTTTACGGAGAGGCCGAACGGCGGGTGCTCAAGGCGATCTGGCTGGCCGCGGAGCAACCGTGCGGGAGAAGGCTCAAAGCGGCGTTGGAGCTCTGGCTGCCCGCTTATGAGAAGCGCCATGGGGTCTTGCCGGCGTCGCTCAAAGCCAAGACGCTGGCGGCCAGCGCGGCAACCATCGACCGCCTGCTGGCGCCGTGCCGAGTGGCAGTAGGCCATCGGGGACGGTGCGGCACACGGCCAGGCACGCTCTTGCGCAAACAGATCCCTGTGCGCACCGAACACTGGGATGTGGCCGGACCGGGCTGGGTGGAGGCCGACACCGTCGCGCACTGCGCCGAGTCGATGGAGGGAGACTTTTGCTGGAGTCTGACGGTGACCGATGTGCAGACGCAGTGGACCGAAACGCGGGCGATCTGGAATCGGGGCCAACATGCCGTGCGAGAACGGGTTGCTGAAGTGGAAGCGGCGCTGCCATTTCCCATTCTGGGCTTTGACAGCGACAACGGGGGCGAGTTCCTCAACTGGCATTTGGCCGACTACTTTCTCCAGCGTCCTGAGCCGGTGGCCTTTACCCGCTCGCGGGCCTATCACAAGAACGACAACGCGCGAGTCGAACAGAAAAACTGGACCCATGTGCGCCAATTGGTGGGCTACGGGCGGCTGGGCGATCCGCGGCAGGCCGAGTTGCTCAACGCGCTGTATGCGCGCGAGTGGGGCCAGTTCCGCAACTTCTTTTGTCCCGCGATGAAACACCTGCGCACCGAGGTCGACGGGAGCCGCAAGAAGCGGATTTACGACCGTCCCGCCACGCCGTTCGAGCGACTTAAAGCCTGTGCGCAGGGGGACAAAGAGCAAGTGGCCAAGCTGGAGAAGATCCTCGCCGGACTCGACCCCTTTGTGCTGAAGGAAACGATTGAAAAGAAGCTGCGCGTGATCCTGCGTTACAACCTGCCCTGCCCGCAAATCCACCGTCGGGCCGCCTGATCCGAGGGGGCCGGCTTGCTCACAAACCGGTTGCTCTGGCTTAGCGCCAGCGCCCGAGTTGTGAGACTCGGGCTACCGCAACCTCGCCCTGCCGGGCGTTTGTGAACAAGCCTCGCGCAACGAGCAAAACACCCATTCCCTTCGGTGTCCTCTGTTATGAGGCAACGCATCGCTCAATCTTTTACGCTACGGTGTCTTTTTTGATTGAGGCAACACGCGGGCACCCCTTGCGCACTGGAATTTATCGCGGGATGGTCCGCTTGGTCTTCCTGGGATGAAATCACTCGCTCTCGTCTGTGGGCTGTTCGGCGCGGCGGCGTGCCAGAGCCTTTGCGCCCAAAATCTGGCGGCGAGCGCTGTGCCCCCGAGTGTGGATACGTTGGCTCTGACGCCCGCCCCGATCACCGCCAGCGCGCCTTACAACAGCCTGATACTCGAAGAGATCCGCACCATGCCGCAGGGCGGCGGCTATTCCGCCGGGCACGACGCCACCCAACGGCTCGGCAGCGCGGTCCAACTTGGCCCCGACGCCATCAGTATCGAGGCTGCCCGCGCCCAACCGAGCTATTGTTCGGGTGCCACTTATCTGGTTTTCCTTAAAGCCATCGACGCTCTGGCCAGGCGTGATGTGCTGCCCGGCGACGCCCGCACCTTGAGCTCCCTGCTGATCGCTGGCCAACGCGACGGTCAAGGCGTCTGGGGGCGTTGGAACGCTAACGGTCCCGGCACGGCGCGCCTCTTCTACGAGTTGGGTCTCGGGCCGAACTTCTCCGCTTTCGCCGCGGCCCAGCCTGGTGACTTCATGAAGATCTTCTGGTCGGACGCGGTCGGGCGGCGAGAGCACGGCCACTCTGTGATCTATCTCGGCACGGAAAACGTCAGCGGCGTGGAAAGCGTCCGCTTCTGGTCGAGCAATCTGCATGTCGGCTACAGCGAGAAAGCCGTGCCGCGCGTCCGGATCAAGGCCGCGATTTTCTCGCGCTTGCTCAACCCCGGAAACCTGGCCCGGGCGGGGACATTGGGCGCGCGGCCTGATCCGTATCTCGCCAGCCTGCTCACCGCCGACTCCAATCTGCCCGAAGTGCGCCGCGAATGCGGCATGGGGCCGGAGTGATTTTACCCGGAGGAGCCGCTGATGCCGCCATCATTGGCCGGCGATGTGAACTTTCACCTTGGCGGCCGTCCCGACGATGTAGTCCGTCCCCGGCAGAAGGGTTAGCGCAACCGCGGCCTTGTTGCCCGGCCCGGGACCATCGCCCAGAGGCGTCACCTTGATTTTGACGCTCCCCTTGCCCGCTTTCATCGTCTTGCTGCCTTTGAGCAGGGCGTAGTCTGTCCCGTTGATCGCCGTCCCACCCACTTTGTAGGTTACCGTCACGGGCGTAGACAGGTCGTCGCCCGTCCGGGTCAGGAGAAACTCGCCGACGTCCTGGGTTCCGGCCGTAATTTTGCTCACCGGCGCGGTCAAGGTAATGGTGGGCAGCACCGGTGCGATAGTGAGATTAAGCGTGGCTGTGCCGGCACCGCCGGTATTGATAGCGCTAATGGTCACCGCAATGCTGCCGGCCGCGGGCGGCGTCCCGGATATCAAGCCAGACGAATCGCAATTCAGTCCGGCGGGCAGACCTGAGGCGGTGAAGCTCACGGGCGAGTTTGACGCTGCAATCTGGTAGGAAAACGGCTGCCCGACCTGTCCTGCCGCGGTTAAGGGGCTGGTGATGACCGGGATTGGCCCGCCGCTGGAAGGCACGTACTCATACGCGCCAATGTCGTTGCGCAACGGGAAGACCACGCCGGTGTAGTCGTCGAGCATGCCAAGGTTGACGCCGGCATCGATCAGCGAGCTGGTCGGCAGCGGGGAATCGTTTGCGGCGATCAGGGGATTGGCCGTAGCGAAACTGTTGGCGTCAAACCCGAGGGCCTGCCATTGCGCCAGCGTGTCGCTGGCAGCGGTCGTGCCGTTATTGTCATAGCGCTGCACCACTTCGCCGGCCGGGCCGGTGACATAGGCGTTGTGGTCCATCACGATTGTGTCCGTGGAGGAGAAGTTATCCAGGAGCACGAAGTTTGTGGCGGGGTTGCTCAAAAACAACACGTTCTCAAACGTGACTGCGGCCGAGTTCAGCTTGCTCCAAACCCCGCCCCCAGCTGCCAGATTCCCGCGGAGATCGACCACGCTGCCGCGCACCACGAGGTTGCCGGTAAGCTGCGAATCGTTGAAATAATAATTGGTCGTGGAGTCGCTGATCTGGAGAATGGAATTGGTGATCGTGAGGGTCTGTCCGGCCGTGTCCAGGGTAAGCGGCTCCAGGGTCGTGCGGCTGGCGTCCATGTTTGTCGTACAACTGACGGTCCCGCCTCCGAAAGTCGTACCCGTGATCGTGATCGGCCCCACGGTGCCGCTGAGCCCGGTGAAGACCGAGCACAACTGGCAGTTCGTCCAAGTCCCGCCGGTAAAGTTATTGCTGGCGCTGGCGTGCGAAATCCAGGACGGCTGGGCCGATGTTATGGCGCCGGCCGCCGAGCCGACCACGCCGGTATTCACGCTGCTGCGGCAATTAACATAAGCCCAGGAGTTCCCGGTCCCAACGTCGCAAAAATCGACATCCTGCGTCTGCCCGCCGTACCCAACATAGGGGCTGCCCTGTCCATACGTGATGTTGACCCGCGTTACCTGACAGTTGGACGCCGAGACCGTGCGCCCCATCCCGTGCTTGGAGAAGTAATCGACGGTCAGATTCGAGATCTCGCAGTTGCCGCCGCAGCCGACATCCCACTGCACACAATAGCCATTGTACGGATCGCCATCCGTGGAACGCGCCAGGCAGGTTTTGCGGATCAGGCCGCCACCGGCGCTCGGATCGTCGATCCAGACGTCAGGGGCCTGGACCAGAATGGCGCTGGCGCCGCTCGTATACTGTCCGGTGCGGTAGCGGCTACGCGTGTAAACCTTACCATCGCTGCCCGGCACGGTATCCCCGAACGGATGCAGGTAGAGGTTCGTGCCGTCGCAGAAAAAGCTGCCTGGTGTGCTATCCAGGGCCGCCTGAACGGCTGCAAAACTGGTGCCTTCTTCCAGGTTAAGCCACTTGTCGTTCTCCCAGACGACGGCGCCGGTCAGGTCGGTGGAGGCGTTGTCCGTTGTTTGGTAGGTTTTGGTGCTCCCGGCGGCCAAAGTCCAGGCACCGCCAATGGTTGCCCACGGCTTGAAAGGCTCGGCGCCGAGAAAGGAAACTTTGAGCGCCTGGGTCTGAAGCTGGAGCGAAAGGCTCCCCGGGTCGAGCGGCGCGGCCGTGCCGTCGATGGTCAGCGTATCGCCGTTGCCCAGTCCCGCCGTGCTGGGGAACATGCCCGTACCGGCGGATTCGGCGTTGATCTTGGCGACGCTGGCCCAAGCGGTGGCGGCGGTGGTGCCGTCATTATTGTCGCTGCCAGTGGCCGGGTTGCAGTACCAATGATAGGGCCCGGCCGGAGGGTCTATCACATCGCTGACCAGCCAGGTCCGGTCCGCCCAGGCTCCCAACTGGTAGGTCGAGATCATCCCTAGGCGCGCGTCCGTTGCGGGAGCCGCCCCGAGGTTGTAGTCTCCGACCACCAGAGTGTCCACGGCAGTGTAGACGTCTGACGACGCGGTAAATATCTCCGTGAATGTGGGGTCTCCGGCTTTTCTGAGCAGGATGGAACCTTGATAGCTCCAGTAGCCGCTCACCTGCTCCCAGGTCAGCCTCACCTCCACCCACTGCCTGAGCGGCACGGTGTATCCAGGCCCGGCCGCCGGCGCATTACTGCCGGTCCCGACCAAAGTGACGCCGTCGGTGTTCGACAGGGCGACCGAGATGATCTGATACCCCTTCGAGTAACCAACTTTCGCCAGTTGCTTCCCATAAGCGGGCTGAGCCAGGTAGATCCAGAGATCGACCGCATAAATACCCGCGTCATCCGAAGCGCTCGCGGGCAGGACCCCGGTTCCCGCGGCGGCCGGTTCGCAATAGGCGTTGACCTGATTCTGCAAATCAGCGCTCCACCCCAAGCCGCCGACCGATGTATCGCCGGTTAGGCGGGGTCCGACGGGCCGTTTGTAAAAATTGCCTGTGACGGTCCTCAGGTTGCCTGGACTGCCACTGTCAAGCGTGCCGACGCCCTGGAAAGTCTCGCGCGAAACCAGCGTCAGGCCGGCCCTCACCGGCCCGGCCAACCACATCAAACAAACGAACAAGACAAACCTGAAAACCATTCCCGCCATCCTCCCTATCCCCGGAGCAGAACATCTATTCACCCACCCAAGTTGACGAGTCTCTAACCGACCGCCGAAATATGTCAACAAAGACCGGAGAGGATCTTACGCCCGGGCTCAGGCGAGGGCCAGCCCCTTCCGGCTTCTAAAACGAAGCGTACGGATCGTCCAGCCGGCTCTGCAGGGCCGGCGAAAGCGCGCTCAGCCCCAACGCCGCCCGCGGATCGCCGCAGCGGGCAAAACCGCTGAGCGGTTTGGCCTCCACCGGGAGATTCTTCTGCAGGCAGAGGAACTTGAAAGCCATGCCCATCGTCGAGGGATGCATGAGCGTCTTGAAGCTGCGCACAAAATGCAGCAACTCCGGCGTCATGTCGGACAGCAATCGTTCCACCGCCAGCAATTGCTGCTCGCCGATGCCGATCATGAAGTGGTGCTGGTCGCAGTAGCCGTTGAGTTGCATGCCGCTGGCTTCCGCGCGTTCCGCCAGACTGGTAAACTCGACGTGCGCCGTCAGATCACTCTCGCCCACTTCCCGCAACGGGTCCGTGATCCGCTGGTGCTCCCGGTAGCCCGCCAGCGTGCCTTCAGTCCGCGACGGCTCATAGTAGACGTCCCGCGGATAGCCGTAATCGACCACGAGCACGTACCCCTGCCCGAGCACCTTGGCCACATCCTCCACCCAGCGCAGAGCATTCAAGTTCACCTCCGTCCGGTAAACGAGCCGCCCATCGCCCGGCGGCGGTTGAGGCAAACGATCCAGATGCGCGCGCAAGAGGCTGTTGGACGGCGGCCCGTAGACAAAGCGGAAATCCTTGTTCGGGCCGAGATCGACGAAATTCTCCTGCCAAATGCCGTCCGCCCAGGTCACCAGATGCACCGGGAACGCGTCCAATAACTCGTTGGACACATGCACCCCGCAGAGGGAGCCGACCTCGAAGGAAGACAGGTTTTCGCACCAGCGGACCTTGTTGCGGGGCCAGGCGGCGAGGAGCGCCTGCTGTTCCTGTTGCAGCAGCGGGTTTGGCTCGACGATCCAGTACTTCACGCCTTCGTAAAGCTCCTGGGAAAACGATTTCATCCAATGCAACACGTCGTTGGCGAACTGCCCGGCGTGCGCTCCCTCTTCGACGATGGCAAACCCGGCCGGCGAACTCATGCGCAACCACATTTCTTCGATCTGCTTGGCCATTAGCTCGCCGAAGAGTTTGCCGACCGTGACGCTGGTGTAGAAGTCTCCTTCGCGCCCGATGCGGGCACGGCCGCTGCCGTAATAACCCAGTTTAGGGTGGTACAAGGCTTGCTGCATGAACCATTTGAAGGTCACGGGCCCATGCGTCGAGATTTGGCGACGCATCAGCGCCACCAATTCGGGGTTGCCGGCAGTAGGCTCCATGTTCGGGGGGGAATCCGCGCCTCTCATTGTAGGGACGAAGCGGCGCTTCGGCAAACAGCTTCCGCTGGCCGACTCGCATATTTGCGATTGCGCCAGGGGGGTTTCCGTGGGAGGAATCCCCGATGCGCGCGGCTCCGCAGCGTTCCCCCTCAGCCATGCGGAACTTGTACCGAAGCATCCCCTTTTACCGCCGCCACTGGTTCCTCGCGCTGGTCATCGTGCTGCTGATCTTCGGGCTGATCGGCGCGGTGGTGGGATATACGATCCACCTGCAGTTCGTGGATAAAGCCGCGTCCTTCGACATGGACGCGCTCGGGAAGATGGAAAGCGCCAGCACCATTTTCGACCGGCAAGGCGCCACCTTCGGCTACATTTACGAGGAGAAACGCGAGCCCATCCCCATCGCGCAGATGCCGCTGGAACTACAGCACGCGGTGGTGTCGGCGGAGGATAATCGCTTTTACACCCACAACGGCAGCGACATGCGGGGCATGCTGCGGGCGTCCTTGAAGAACCTTCGCTCCAACCGCATCCGGCAGGGCGCGAGCACAATCACCCAGCAGCTCGCCCGCAACACTTTTCCGCTCAAGGGCCGGACGTTTTACCGCAAGGTGCTGGAGATCTATGTCGCGCGACGCATCGAGACGACGCTGACCAAGGATCAGATCATGGAGTATTATCTGAACCGCATTTACCTCGGCAGCGGCCTCTATGGCATCGAGGCGGCGGCCAAGGGATACTTCGGCAAGCCGGCGCGGGACCTTACCTTGGGCGAAGGCGCCACACTGGCCGGCTTGATCAAGAGCCCGAATAATCTTTCGCCCTGGCACGATCGCCAGGCGGCACAAGCCGCGCGGGATTTCGTGCTCGGCCGCATGGTCGATGAGCAGTACATCAGCCGCGAACAGATGGAGACGGCGGTGGCCGAAAAGCTCGTCGTCAAACCGCGCATTCTGGCCAGCAGCGACAGTTACGCATTGGAAGCCATCCGCCAGCAGGTGATCGCCCAGGTGGGCTTGGACCGAGCCACCAGCGAGGGGCTCAAGATCTACACGACGGTTGACGCCCGTTTGCAGAAGGTGGCGGAGGATTCCCTGCGCGCGCAGCTCGATTCCGTCGAGCGCAACCCGGCCTTCCAGAATCACCAGACCTACGCGCAGTACGCGGACAAGTTCCAGGCCGAGGAAAAGCGCGCGCTGGCCGCGGCCCAGGACCCCGCCGCGCCGCCGGTTAACCTGCATAACACCGTAGGCGCGCCGGATTATCTGCAAGGCTCACTGATCGTGCTCAATAACTCGGATGGCTCGGTTTTGGCCCTGGTCGGAGGCCGCGACTTCAAGCACAGCGAGTTTAATCGCGCGACCAATCCGCAGGCGCGCCGGCCGGCGGGCACGGCTTTTACGCCGTTTGTCTACGCCGCCGCCTATCAGAAAGGTATCTTCCCGGGCCGCTTGTTTTTGGATCAGGTCCTCGATAACCGCCAGGTCATGGTGGGTGGACAGACCGGAATCCTGGGCGAATGGGGTGTCGAACAGATCGACAACCGTTATGAGGGGCCGATTTCGGCTTCGGTCGCGTTGGTGGAGGGCAAGAACGCCGCCACGGTGCGCGTCGGCAATGAAGTAGGCCTGGACAACGTGCTGGCGCTCGCCAAGCGGGGTGGGATCAACTCGCCGCTGCGCAATTTTCCCGCGACCTTCCTCGGCAGCAGCGAGGTCACTCTTTCGGAATTGGCGCTGGCGTACACCAGTTTCCCCAATGGCGGCTGGCACGCCGCCGCCCCTTGTCTGCTGACCAAGATTGCCGATGCCGATGGCGAGGTGCTTTATCAGGCGAAGCCGCGCTCCCGCGTGCGCATGATCGATGAGGTTCCCGCCTTCCAGGTGCATTATGCGCTCCAGCAAACGCTGCAAACCGGCAACGCCTCCGCCGCGACCAAACAACTCGGCCTCCGGCCCATGGCGGCCGGCGGCAAACCGGGGACGTCCTATAACTTCACGGACGCCCTTTTCGCCGGTTACAACAGCGAGGTGACCTGCGCCGTTTGGGAAGGCTTCGACAAACCATCGCCCATTTACCGTGGCGCTTTTGGCAGCCGAGTAGCGCTGCCGGTCTGGGTCAATGTCATGAATGCCGCCGCGCAATATCTGCCAACCCACGATATCCCCGTGCCGCATGGCCTGAAGAAGGTCGAGATCTGCGAACGCTCGGGGGAACTGGCGACGGACCGCTGTTTCGATGTGGTCGATGGCCGCCGCCAGCGCTCCACCTTCTTCACCTACGGCACGCCTGGCCAAATCCCCACCCAGACCTGCGCGGTGCATGGCGGCGGGCGTTCCCCTGCGGCGGCACTGGCGGCCGCCCGGGCGTTGGAGCCGGCTGTCGCGCCGCCGGCGGCCGGTGGCCCGCCGAAGGCGATCGCCGTGGTGGACACCCAAAACGTGACCCCGGTGATCATCAAAAGCCCGACGGTGTTGCTGGCTTCGGGCAAGGACCCGTACGGCGCCCTGCTGCCGGTCGAGTCCGATGCGCCGGAGAATTCCGGGAAAGCCGATGGGGTGGTCGCGGACGGAAGCCAGGCTTCCAAGGAAGTGCGTCGCGCCGTGCCGGTCACGACCGCCGACCAAGAAGTGACGGCCCCGCCGATCAAAATCGATCCGCCAGACACGTTGCAGTTCAATTAGGCGGGGCGGCTACATTGGGCTGACTGGACTCGAAGTGGCGACCTCTTGGTCGGGCTTGTGGCCAAGGTGGGACGTGCTTGCCGTTGCTGCTGACAGCCACTAGTATTGAGGCGTGGTTACCATCTACCGGCTCAATGCGGACGAACTCGACGGGAACTTCCTGGCCAGCTTGAAAGCGGCCTTCGCGCACAAGGAGATTGAGATCGCAGTCGCCGAAGCCGACGAAACAGAGTACCTGCTGCGTTCGCCCGCCAACCGCGAACGGCTGCTGGCAGCGGTGGCGGACGTGGAGGCAGGACGCAACGTGATGGAGCCGGACCAGACGACCTTTGAATGAGGCAGGTTCATTTTCATCAGGATGCGTTCGAGCAATTCACCGCCTGGGCCTCGACTGATCCGGTGCTTTTCGAGCGGTTAACCCGCCTGATCGGCGAAGCGGCGCGCAATCCTTTCGAAGGTATCGGCAAGCCCGAACCTCTAAAGCATCAGCTCAAAGGTTATTGGTCCCGCCGGATTAGTGCCGAGCACCGGCTGGTTTACAAGGCGACGCCCGATGCACTTATCATCGTGTCCTGCTGCTACCACTACTGAGCAGCTTCGAGTGATGACAAAGAAGGCGCCCGTTTCCAGCGCCTCGCCCTGTCCCAGAGGCAAATGCCCGACCTTGAGAATTGATGAACGTCGGGCTGACTGGATTCGAACCAGCGACCTCTTGAACCCCATTCAAGCGCACTACCAAGCTGTGCTACAGCCCGAACTGTCCTTGGGGCGAACTGCTCCCCAGCGTCGCCGTTACTATGCGTAGGCACGCGGAAGCGGCAAGCAGTTTCGCAATCCCTCTTCTCCGCTCGCCTGGCCGCAGTCACGGCACCGCCGGACCCGCCTTCTTTGCCTTCGGCGCGGCTGCCCGGCGCTTCCGCCCGGTCCGCTGCCGCCCAGCAGCCTGGACGCGATGCGCTTTGATGATCGCGGCGATCAGGCCCGGGAAACGTTTGTCCACCTCCGCGCAACGCGGCGTATTGTGCATTTCCACGCCGCGTCGTTCGCCCCGGATCAAACCCGCTTCCCGCAGCGCCTTGAAATGCTGAGAGAGCGTCGACTTGGGCACCGGCTGTTCGCAGACCTGTAAAAAGTTCGAGCAATTGCGCGAACAAGCGGAGCCGGCGATCTCCGCGAAAATCGCGACCCGCACGGGGTCCGACAGGGCGTGCAGGATCGCTTCGACCGTCACGTCTTCGATCGAGGGGTGAAAAAGAGGTCTCAAACTCTTTCAGCATACGCCAGCTTGACACTTTGTTCCATAGTTCGTATGATCTGAACTATAGAAATGTCAGCACCCCACGAAATAACTAAATATGAGCAAACTCAACGGTAAAGTCGCCGTCGTCACCGGCGCGTCCAAGGGCATCGGGGCGGCCATCGCCAAATCACTCGCCGCCGCAGGCGCGTCCGTCGTCGTCAATTACGCTTCCAGCCAGGCGGGCGCGGATGCCGTCGTGGCGGCAATCGCCGCGGCCGGCGGCCAAGCCGTCGCCGTAGGCGGAGACGTCTCGCAGGCCACCCAGGCCCAAGGCATTATTGCCGCGGCCATCGAGCATTATGGGCGCCTCGACATCCTGGTGAACAACTCCGGGGTCTACGAATTCGCCCCGCTCGAAACGATCACCGAAGAACACTTCCATCGCTTGTTCAACATCAATGTGCTGGGGCTTCTGCTCACCACGCAAGCGGCTGTCCCGCACCTCGGCCAGGGGGCCAGCATCGTCAATATTGGCTCCGCGGTCACCCGCGTGACTCCGCCCAACAGCGCGGTGTATTCCGGCACAAAGGGCGCCGTCGATGCGATCACGGGTGTGCTGGCCCGTGAATTGGGACCGAAGAAGATTCGCGTCAACTCCATCAACCCCGGCATCGTGCAGACCGAAGGCACCACAACGGCGGGCTTCATCGGCTCCGATTTCGAAGCCGGCCTCATCGGCCAAACGCCGCTCGGCCGGGCCGGGCAGCCGGGTGATATCGCCTCGATCGCCACCTTCCTGGCTTCGGACGACTCGGCCTGGCTGACCGGCGAGACCATTATCGCCAGCGGCGGCCTGCGCTGAGACATCCCCGGTTGACGGCGGCACAAAAAAACTCCCACGCCCCGGGAAGCGTGGGAGTTTTCGGATGATTCTGGTGAACGGTGCTTAGAACATCTTCTTCGCGCGTTTCACGACCGGATCCACATAGTCGCTGACATCCACGTCCTTCGCTTTTTTGTACGCTTTCTTGACGGACTTCTCCGAAGACGCATAGCTGCTGGTAAAGAACTTGATGACCGGCCAGAGCAACGGCAGGACGGCCGCTTTGACGTCGAAGTCGCGGGCTCGTTGCGCGGCTTTGGGGATGGGAACCTCAAAATGATCGCGGCTGGGGCTTTCCATCGATCGCACCAGCAAGCCGATGGCAAAACCCACACCTAAAGCAGTCAAAATGGCCGGGAACGGGTTCTCGCGGACATAGATTTCGGTGTTGTGGAGGAGGTCCTCTGTCGATGATTTCGTTTGCGACCAGCCTTCGCTCGCCGAAGCACCCAGGGCTCGCCCCTTCTCCTGCACGGAAGCATGCAAGCCTTGCAGAACCTCGCCCGCGCTCGGCTTTTGGCTGGCAAGCTGGTCGCGGATGTCCCGGATGGTGTTGTGCGTCGCGAGCACCTCCTGAAATTGGGTGTTCACGAGTTCGTGAAACGGTGCCGAAAGGACGCCATTGACCGCCTTGCGATAGTCCGCCACAGCCACATCTTCACCGCGCTCGCACTCGGCCAGGATGGCGTGATTGTCGCGCTTGGTGATGACGGACTTCAGCCCGATCCAACCGCGATGCAGAGCGGCCGCAACCGTGCTGCTGTCCTCCGGTCCGGGCTCGCCCAGGGCAATGAGTTCGTTTTGCAAATCGCCCGCGAATTTGGAGCGTTGCAAGGAACAGGAGAAAAGAAGACCCTTCAGGTCCTCGTCATCGGAGATGGCTTCGGCCGCCAGCCGGAAGCCTTCCTGCCCGTCTTTGCAGGTGGCGATGAGTTTGTTGACGATCGAGATGGTATCGGAGAGAGATTGGCTCATACTTTTCCGCTAATTCGGCGATGGACGCGAAAGTGCGTCCCCCAAAAACACTTTTCCGCCGCCCGGCAGGCACAACGCTGCCGGCTTAACCGCCCGATTGAACACTTATTACGCGAGAACTGATCCGCGTCCTTTGAGAGCCATCTTCTTCGACGCCGCCGGCACTCTCATTTACCTCCCGCAGTCCGTTGGCGAACATTACGGGGAAGTGGCGGTCCGCTTCGGTCTGAAACTTCCAGCCGCGGCCTGGCAGCAAGCCTTTTTCCGAGCGTGGCAGGCCGCGCCGCCGCGAGCCGCGACGCCGGGGCCGCGGCCAGATGACGACAAGAGTTGGTGGCGCGACTTGGTCGAGGAGGTTCTGGTCTCCACACTGCCGCCGGCCGACCGGTCTACGTTCCCGCGGGACGCCTACTTCGAGGCCGTCTACGCCCATTTCGCCGCTCCCGGCGTGTGGGCGCTTTTTCCGGAAGCCGCCGCGGTGCTGGCGGATCTGCACGCGCGCCGATACCGGCTGGGCGTCATCTCGAACTTCGATCGGCGGCTGGAAACGATCCTCTCGGGTCTCGGTGTACGAGCTCTATTCGACCGCGTCATCGTCTCGAGTCAGGCCGGGGCGGAGAAGCCCGATTCCCAGATTTTTCGGGCGGCGTTGGACGCCTTTCAAGTCACCCCGGCGGAAGCCGTCCACGTCGGCGACGATCCCGTGCGCGATGGCGGCGCGGAAGCGATTGGCCTGCGGGTTTTCCATCTCGATCGCCCCCGCGTCACCCTGGCAGACTTGCCAGCGTGGCTGGAACGGCTGCCGGACCCGGCACAAGAGGACTTGCCACGCCCAAGCGGCGAGGCTAAATAACGTCTCCCCCGGAGGCGGGCAGATTCGCGGGTCGATAGCTCAATGGTTAGAGCATCGGACTTTTAATCCGTTGGTTCTGGGTTCGAGTCCCAGTCGACCCATCTGGCCTCAAAGTGCGTTCCCCCGTCGGATCCGAGTGGCGCTTAGCCACAGGGCGGCGGCCGCCACGGCGATGAAGCAATCACTACGTGGCTCCGGCACGATCAGGATTTCACCCGGTGAGTTTACGGTCATCACAGACCCCGATTGCATGACTGTACCGGTGGGATCGAGGGTATACGCACCCGGCGTCGCCGTGGTGGCTACAGAGTAGCTAATCTCAGCAAGTCCAAACGTTTGGCCCGCGGTGACTGCATGGTTGCCGCTGTCTGAAAACATGGCGTCCGGAGGGGAGACTTGACTTACCGTCCCTTGAAAGGTGGTGCTGTTGGCAAAGACGTAAGGATCGGTCGTGAGGTCAGTCACCGCTGTGAACGTCAGCCCGGTGGCGACGGCCGCCATCGAGCTCAAGGTGAGGTTGAACGAGGTCAGGGTAGAGGTCGTTGCGCCAGTGGGCACATTGTAGCTGATCTCGAACTCGCCACTCATCCCCGGGGTGGCGGTGATCGTCGGGCCGCCCTCAACAAAGTCTGCCCGGACCGCCAAGGGCCACGAACAGATGAGGGCCGCCGCGCAAAAGGTAAACGGCGCACTGAAAAAACGTGGCATCTGCCGATTCAAGCCAACGGCTCGCCTTTGTCACGTCGAAAAATCCGGCCCGGGCGGCGCCGAGGGCGCGACTTGAACCGGCGATGACCTGCGTCGGCCGACTTTTTCATCCGTTGGTTCTGGGTTGAAGTCCCAGTTAACCAAGCCGCCGGTCGGTGGCTGCGTCCCCTTGTACTTCGGGGAGAACCGCCGGCGCGAGCGCATGGGCGTAAACAGCGCGTCCAATCCCCAAACTGACACTCCTTGCATCGCGGGTGTTCCTGGAGTATGGCCGCAACGCTGAAGACGTTGCCCTTCATGGTCAGAGTGCTGCTCGTCATCGGGTTGTGCGCGGGAGTGATCTCGGCGCAGGCCGGCCTGGCGACAGCCCCTGCATTGGCTTGTGCCGCCGACCATGGCTTGTCCAGCCGGTCCGACGATGCAGCGGGCGGCGATTGCCCGCATTGCTGTCAAGCCTTGCCATGCTGCCTCGGAGCCAAAAAGGGGGCGCAGACGCCCTTGCGTTCCGAGCCGCTGCACAGTGAGCGGAACCACTCGCTGGAGCCCGCGCCGGCGGCGGTGGCTCTCGTGGCCGCGTTTGACCCTCTGCCGCGGCCACAGGCTGGGCTGCAAGCGGCCGCAGTCAAGGGTAGACCGGCGGCGCGCTTGGGCGCTCCGCGCGGAGCGGTCAGTTGCATCTGGTTGATCTGAGTTCGGACATCGACAGACGAGGTGTGCCTTTTTCCAAGGCACTTGTCCCGTGTCGCTGGTGTCCCTTTGAACTCATGATCAATGAAGTTGGTTTTCCTGGTAGTTTGCAGCTTATCGTTAGGCCTTGATTTAGCCGTGGCGCGCGCCGCCGCCGGTGACGTTCTCGGCGCGCCTGCTCCGGTGCTTTCGCTCGATGCTGTCACGCGGATCGCGCTGGCGGATAACCCCGCGCTTCGGGCGGCGCGCGCCAATTGGCAGGCGATGAAGGCAAGGGTGCCGCAGGCCGCCGCCTGGGAAGACCTGAGCGTGTCGCTGGACGCCCGGGTGGGCCGCTTCGTGGACGTGCCGCCCGACTCCTTTACGGACAACGCGCTCAGCTTCGAGCAGAAGATCCCGCTCAACGGCAAGAATATCAGCCGGGCGCGCGCGGCCACTGCCGAGGCCGTCGCGGCCTACGAGCAATCGCGCCGGGTGGAACTGGACGTGCGGGCGAAGGTGGCCGCAGCTTACTGGCAGTTGGCCAACGAGTATGCGCAGCTCGAGTTCAATCAGCAGAACGAAACCCTCCTGACCGAGGCGGCGGACCTGAGCCGCGCCAGGTACGAAAGCGGTACGCAAACCCAGGCGGACGTGCTTGCCGCCACGGTCGAACGGGTCAAACTCGTCGAGGCCAAAGCCGATCTCGCCCGCGCCCGCGACGACGCCCAGAGCGCGCTCAATGTGCTGTTGAACCGGCCGGCTCGTTCCGTCCTGGCCGTTCCCTTGGACTTGGGCGGCATTCATCCCTCTCACATGGCTCTGCCTCCGGCGAACACGCTGGACGACCTGGCGCTGCTGTACCGGCCGGAGTTGCGCATCGCGCAAAAGCGTATCGATGCCGCCCGGGCCCGGCTCGAGCTCTCCCACCGCTCGTGGGTTCCTGACCCGGCAGTGCGCGTCAGCGGCCAACGGTACAACGGCGCGTCCCAGGTGGTCAGCGAGGTGGGTGTCGGGGTCACCTTCACGGTCCCCTGGCTCAATACCCGTAAATACCGGGCGGAAAACCGCGAAGCCCAGGACGGATTGACCCAACGCGTCGCCGAATTGGCCCAACTCCGCGCCGAAACGCTCGGTCAGGTGCGGGACGCGCTGACCAAGGTCGAAACCCTGCATCATCACTACGAAGTTTACCGGGACGAAGTCCTGCCCCTGGCGCGGCAGGCAGTCGCCGCTAGCCGCGCCGGCTACGAGAGCGCCGGGAACAGCTTCGCCGGACTCATCGCCGCCGAGCGTACGCTGCGCGACGCGGAAGCCGAAAACCTCCTGCACCTGGCCGGCTACGAGACCGCTGCGGCCGAGCTGGCGGCCGTCATCGGCACCGACCTGCCAGCCCTTCCTACCGCCAAATGAACCCAGATTTCCGCGACGTAACGCTGGTCCGCCGGCGCTTCCTCAAGCTCATCGCGACCGCCTCGCTCTCGGTTTTGACCGGGTTGGACGGCTGCTCTAAGGCCGCCCGCCGGCTCGCCGTTTCGAGCCAACCGGCAGTCGATTATTACACGTGTACGATGCATTCGTTCGTGCATCTGCACGATCCGAAGGCGCATTGCCCGATTTGCGGGATGGACCTGGTGCCGGTGTTCAAGCCGGGGAGCGCGGAAGCCATCGCGGCACCGCCACGGCCGGCTGCGGCCGGTGAGTTCACGGTGCCGGTCGAGCGCCAGCAGCAGATCGGCGTCACCTACGCGACCGTCACACGCGCGCCGGTCCAGCGCTCGGTCCGGGTAGTTGGGGTCGTGACGCCGGATAAGACGCGGCATTGGGAATTCGTGGCGCGCGTCGACGGTTACGTGCAGAAACTTTACGTCACGTCCCCGGGCGAATTGGTGGCAAAAGATCAGCCGCTGCTGACCCTTTATAGTCCCGACCTGCGCACGGCCGAACGCGAGTTAGTCGAGTTATTGCACATGCGCGACACCGCCGGCTCAGCGGAGGCGCGGCGGACGGCCCAGGAACTAGCCGACTCGGCCAAGCGCCGGCTCGTGCAGTGGAACGTGACGCCCGAGCAAATCGCGAACCTGGAACGCACCCGCGAGCCCAGCGAGTTCTTGACGCTGCTCTCGCCCTTTCGCGGCATCGTTGAAGCAGTGCCTGTGGATCAGGGCCGCAATGTCAAAACAGGCGACCACCTCGTAGATGTGGCCGATCTCTCCAACGTTTGGGTCCGGGCGGAGGTGTACGAGAATGAACTCTCGCTCTGCCATCCGGGTCAGAAAGTCACCGTGACCACGGCGGCTTACCCCGGCCGGGTTTTCGCCGGGACAATTACGCTGATCGATCCCTTCCTCAACGAGACGCAGCGCACCGCCCGGGTCCGCATCGACCTGCCGAACGACGACTTCGCCTTGCGTCCCGCGATGTACGTCGACGCCGTGCTGGCCACCGAAAGTGCCCCGGAGGCCTTGACCATCCCGATTAGTGCCGTGCTGCCAACCGGCCGGCACAGCCTGGTCTTCGTCGACAAAGGCCAGGGCCGGCTGGAACCGCGTGCCGTCCTGCTGGGCGCGAAGTCCGGTGATCGCTACGAAGTCAAGCAAGGGTTGGAAGAAGGCGAGCGCGTCGTGGCCAGCGCCAACTTCCTGATCGACGCTGAGGCGAACGTGCAAGGCGCGCTCAAGAGCTTCGAGGAACCAGGGCGTGAGGACGGCGGCAAGCAGGAGCCTTTGCCATGATCGAAGGGCTGATCGAATGGAGCGCGCGCCACCGGTTTCTCGTCCTCCTGCTGACCGTCTTTGCCGTGGCGGGAGGCATCTACGCCCTGCAACGTACGCCGCTCGATGCGCTCCCGGATTTGAGCGACGTCCAGGTCATCATCTCGACCGATTGGGAGGGCCGCTCGCCGGACCTCGTCGAAGACCAGATTACCTATCCCATCGCGACGAAATTCATCGCAGCGCCCAAGGTCAAATTCGTGCGCGGCGAGTCGATGTTCGGCAAGAGCTTCGTCTACGTCATCTTCGCGGACGGCACCGACATCTACTGGGCCCGCTCGCGCGTGGTCGAGTATCTCAACGGCGTGCGCGGCAGCCTGCCGGGGGGGGTGAACCCGGTGATCGGGCCGGATGCCACCGGCGTGGGTTGGGTCTTCGAATACGCGCTGGTCGACGACACCGGCCAGCACGACCTGGCTCAACTGCGCTCCTTTCAGGATTGGAACCTGCGCTATGCCCTGGAGTCTGTGCCCGGGGTGGCGGAAGTGGCGTCGGTGGGAGGCTTCGTCAAGGAGTACCAGATCGATCTCGATCCGAACAAACTGGCGGCCTACAAGATCCCGCTTGCGACGGTCGTGGAGGCCGTCAAAAGGAGCAACGCCGACGTCGGCGGCAAGATTTTCGAGGTGGCGGCCACGGAGTTCTACGTGCGCGGACGCGGCTACATCAGGAGCGTGGCGGACCTGGAGAATATCCCGCTGACGGTCGAGAACGGCACGCCGGTTTACATGCGCAATGTCGCCACGGTGCACCTTGGCTCCGATTTGCGGCGCGGCGTGGCGGAACTGGATGGGCGCGGGGAGACGGTGGGCGGCATCGTGGTCATGCGGTACGGCGAAAACGCGCTCAGCGTCATCGCCGGCATCAAGCAGAAGCTGGCGGAAATTCAGTCGTCGCTGCCGGCCGGCGTTCGCGTCGTGCCCACTTACGACCGGAGCGTCCTGATCAACCGCTCCATCGCCACGTTGCGCGAAAAATTGCTCGAAGAGAGCATCGTGGTTGCGTTGGTATGCCTGGTCTTCCTCTGGCACGTCCGTTCGGCGTTGGTCGCGATCGTGACGCTGCCGATCGCCATCATCCTGTCCTTCCTGCCCATGCTTTGGCTGGGTTTAACGGCCAACATCATGTCGCTGGGCGGCATCGCGATCGCCATAGGCGCGATGGTGGATGCCGCCATCATCATGGTCGAGAACGCGCACAAGGCGCTCGAGCATTTCCGGGAGCACCACGGGCGCGAACCGGACCAGGCGGAGCGCCTCACGGCGATCATCGGCGCCGCCCGGACCGTGGGCCGGCCGCTGTTCTTCTCGCTGCTGGTCATCACCGTCAGCTTCCTGCCGGTTTTTTCGCTGACCGGGCAGGAAGGCCGTCTCTTCAAGCCGCTGGCCTACACGAAGACGTTCTCCATGTTCTTCGCCGCTCTACTCGGCGTGACCTTGGTGCCCGTCCTGATGACGCTCCTGATCCGGGGCAAGATCACGCCGGAGTTCCGCAACCCGGTCAATCGCGCCCTGCTTTGGGTCTATCGGCCGCTGGTAGATTTCGTGCTGCGTTTTCGCTGGCTGACACTTATCCTGGCAGCCGTTTTTTTGGCCGTCTCGATCCTACCGTGGCAGCGCCTGGGCAGCGAGTTCATGCCCCCGCTCAACGAGGGGACGCTCCTCTACATGCCGACCGCCGTCCCCGGCATGGCGGCGGGCGAAGCCGCCCGCATCTTGCAGATCCAGGATCGGCAGTTGCGCCAAATTCCGGAAGTCGAGCGGGTCTTTGGCAAGGCCGGGCAGGCCGAGTCCGCTACCGATCCCGCGCCGCTTTCGATGTTCGAAACCGTCGTCAGCCTCAAACCGCCCGAGCAATGGAGGCCGGACATGACCTGGGACAAGATTGTGGCGGAGATGAATGCCAAGCTCAAGACGCCCGGCATGGCCAACATCTTCTGGATGCCGATCCAGACCCGGACCGAGATGTTGACGACGGGTTTTCGCAGCGCGCTGGGCCTGAAGGTTTTCGGCCCGGACCTGGCCGGCATCCAGGATGTTTCCGTCCAGATCGAAAAGGCGCTGACCGGCTTCCCGCACACGCGCAGCGTTTTCGCCGAGCGCACCACCGGCGGGTATTTCCTGGATTTCACCGTCAACCGGGAGGCCGCCGCCCGCTACGGTTTGCGCGTCGGCGACGTCAACGATGTCGTTGAAAGCGCCATCGGCGGCAAGACCGTCACAACCACCGTGGAGGGCCGCGAACGTTACCCGGTCAGCGTGCGCTACGCCCGGGATTTTCGGCAAGACCTCGACGCACTCAAGCGGGTGCTCGTGCCCACCCCGGCCGGCGCACAGGTACCCATCTCTCTGCTGGCGGACATCCAATACCGGACCGGGCCGCCGTCGATTCGCGAGGAAAATGGCCAACTCGTGGGCTTCGTCCTGCTCGATCCTACGACCAGCGACGTTGCCGGCTACGTGCGCGCGGCGAACGAGAAAATCCGCCAGAGCGTCCACTTTCCGCCGGGCTACTACACGCAGTGGGCGGGCCAGTTCGAGTACCTCCAGGCGGCCGAGGCGCGGCTCAAGGTGGTTATTCCCGCCACGCTGCTCCTCATCTTCTTGCTTCTCTATCTCAACACTGGGTCTGTCACGAAAACCGTCATTGTGCTGTTGGCGGTGCCGTTCTCTCTCAGCGGTGCGTTCTGGCTGCTTTACCTCCTGGGCTACAACCTGAGCGTCGCGGTCTGGGTGGGGTTGATCGCCCTGGCCGGGCTCGACGCGGAGACTGGCGTAGTCATGCTGCTTTACCTCGATCAAGCCTGGGAGGAGTACCGCGCCCGCGGCGAGATGCGTTCGCTCGAAGACCTGTCTGCCGCCGTCAAGGCGGGTGCGGTGCAGCGGATCCGCCCCAAGATCATGACCGTCTGCGCGATTCTGTTCGGCCTGCTGCCGATTTTGTGGTCGCCGGCCACACAGAGCGGGTCGGATGTCATGAAGCGGATTGCCGCGCCCATGATCGGCGGCATCGTGACGAGCGCCATTTTGGAACTACTGCTTTACCCCGTGATTTACCTGCTGTGGAAACAACGCTCTCTGCCCCCGCAGCTCTCAGGGGGTGAGCCCCGGATTCCGGCCCCGCTGGTTCCTGTCGCGAGCACCGCCTGACCCGGCAGCCAGCTTGCGCTGGACCAGACGCCAGCATTTTTGCAGTCCCACCCAGAGGACGCCCAGGGGCAACCAAACGGGAGAGCGAACCCGCCAGCGTCCACAAAAATACTCGGCCGCATGTCGCCAGGACGCCAGCCCGGTCAGGGCACGACCCGAGGACCGCAGACGATGGAGTTGGTAGGCTGGCCGGCCGGTCAATCCGATCTCCATCGGCTTCAAACCCTGGACCAGCATGGCAAATTCTTTTTCTTCCGCGGGTGAAACGGGCCGGGCGCGCAACCCGGCGAGGACATCGGCTGGCACCGGCAAACCCAGCGCCTGGGCCAGAAAATCGAGCGTGGCGCCAAGCCGCTTGGTCACCGCGTGCTCCACCGCAAAACGCTGCAGGCGCGTCCAATCGATGGCGGCCTGACTGCCAGCGCCGGCCGCTGTGGCCTGACGCAGCAGTATCGCCGCGTCCGCCGCCCAGCGGACCGGCGGCACGTCGTTGGCCCGCAAGCCATGCAGACAGACCTGGCAGAGAAGATCGGTTGGAGCGGGCAGGAGGACCGGCGTCCCATCTGGCAGGGAGCCTGCGCTGGCCCGCAACCAGAGATTTTCATTGAGTTCACCGCTCGTGCCAGTATCGGCCAAGGCGCGCCAGTGCAGATCCACCCCGCACGACTGGCCGGCCGATCTTTCGTCGCCGAAAACGAAATTTTGGGCATGCGAGAATTGACGCCAATAGTCGCTCATCTCAGCGATCGGCCGGCCGACCATGGCCCACCCAGCCACGGGCCGCCAGCCGTGACGTTCGAGCAAGACCAGGGCCGCCGGCGCGGCTGCCCGCGGCACGAGAAAATCGCAATCCTCCATGGGTCTCAGGCCCATATCCGGGTAAGCCTGGAGCGCCAACGCCGCGCCCTTGAGCAGCATGACCGGGCTATCCAGTTCCGCGCGCAACGCCCGCACCAACCCGCTCAGGCCGGCAAAGAGTTGCTGATTGCGCACCCAGGTGTGCCGGTGCAGGCCCTTCATCCGGCCCAGCCATGGATGCGGGCCCGCCCCGTGCCGGACGAGGTTGCGCTGCAGCAGCGGCAGAAGCCGGTGCGACCCGTAGTCGAGATTTTCGAAGTCGGCCATCTGCCGCCAGCGTTCCCAGCAGGCAAGTGCCTCGGCCGGCTCCTCCGCCAAAGCGGCCCGCAGCAACAGGATTTGCTCGGCGTTGGGCCAAGCCGTGGGGAGGCGGCGCGCGGCATTGGCCGTCAGCAGAGGAGCGGTACTAGCCTTCATGAGAGTGACAGAGCCAGCATATCCACCGTGCTGTCCGAGGCCGGGGCACTCGCCTCCGGCCGCGCGTGGCGCAGTCTCCCATCGCGCAACTCATAGACGTGATCGATGCCGCAGCGGCCGATTTGCGCGAGATCGTGGCTGACGAGCAGAATCGTCGGCCGCGGTTCCGCCGCGCGCAGTGTGGCGACCAGCGTGTCCACCGCGGCAGGGTCGAGATGGGTGGTCGGTTCATCGAGCACGAGCAACGCCGGCTCCCGCAGCAGCGCCCGCGCCAGGGCCAGGCGCTGCCGCTGCCCGCCGGAGAGCCGCCAGCCGTCGTCTCCGATCATGGTCTCGAGCCCGTGCGGCAGTTCTCCCACAAACGCATCTGCCCCGGCTCGGGTCAACGCTTGCTGGACAGCCTCTAGAGCGGGAGGCGTTGTGCCGTAGACGAGATTTTCACGCACCGTGCCATGGAAGAACTGCGGCGATTGCGGCACCACGCCCATTTGCGCGCGCAGCCAGGCGAGATCGAGGCTGGCGTACGGTTGGCCGTCCGCCCGGATGTCGCCGGCGTCCGGGCGGTAGAAGCCGAGCAACAAATGCAGCAGCGTGCTTTTGCCCGCGCCGTTGCTCCCGATCAACGCCACGGTTTCGCCGGGCGTCAGCCGCAGACGCACCCCGCGCAGCACCGGCACGGTATCTTGCCCGCCAGCAGCGGCCACCTGATAGGAAAAGGAGACGTCCCGAAACTCGATCCCACCGGCGAAACGGGCCGGCCTTTTTTTGCTCAGCCCAAGCGGGTCAGCCGGATAAGGCGGGCTGGTCAGCACCGGATCGCCACTGGTGAGCAAGGGAGCCAAAGAGCGCAAGGCGTCCTGGCCCGCCAGCAGCTTGGGCACCAATTGGAAAAGCTGATTCTGGGCGTTGTTCAGCGCCCGCGCGATGAAGAAAAACGAGACCAGCGAGCCGACCGTCATGGTGCCGTGAATCACCGCGGTCCCGCCCAGGAGCAGGATGGCCAGCGCTGTCAACATGCCCAGCACCTCGTGCCCGGTGCCGTGGACCGTGGCCTCCCAAGCGACCGCCCGCCCATCCCGGCGCAAGGCGTCGATCCGGTTCCGCTGCCAGGCGATTTCCACGTTCTCAGCCGCTTGCATCCGCGTCAGGTCGAGCCGGCGCAACAGCTCCAGTGTCGCCTGGCTATAGCGCTCGAAAGCAGTGTGGAAAGCGCGGACGCTCACGCGCATCCGGCGGCGCAGATGGCGGCTGGCGAAGAACAATAGTGGCCAGAGCGCCAGCAGCGCCAGGCAGAGCGGCCAGCGCAGCCAGGCGAGCACGGCGAGCAATCCCAGGCTGCTCACCGCCGCGGGCATGAACTGGGTGATCAGCACGGCGCTCATATCGTCGAGGCGCTCGGTATCCTGCACGACCGTGGCGTGCAGCACGCCGCGTTCAGCCTGGAGGTGAAAAGCGCGGGGGAGTTCGAGCAGGCGCTCCACCAGATCGCAGCGCAGTTTCGCGATCGCCTGTTTGACTACATCGAGGGTCAGCGCCCGCGCATAGAGCGTAAAAGCGGCTTGCGCCAGCGATGCCAGGAAGACGCCCGCCCCGGCCAGGAGCAGCGCGCGCACGTCCGCCGCGGGCAGTGCGCGATCGAAGATGTAGCGCAGGAGAAAGGCGACCGGCCAGATCGCCGCCGCCTGCGCGCCGGCGACGAGCCCGCAAAGCAGCAGCCGCGCGCGCGGCACCGCTTGGAACAGCGTCGCGTAGAGCCGCCAATCCGGGGATGGCGCCCAATGGAAAATCCCGCGCCGGTTCTTCATGGCGCCGGCGAAAGTCGCGCTCGGCGGCGGTCCAGCGCGTCCTTGAGGATGTGGGCGTAGTCGCGGTAATGACCGCGTTTGGTCTGCCCCTGATTGGTGTCATGCAGACGGCGGCGCAGCACGACCGCGTCCAGCATCCGGGCCCGCAAGCCCAACTCCTGGGCGCGGGTGTACCAGGCGATAGTTTCGCCGATCTCCCAATGCGTCTCGAACGGACCGGCTCGCTCAAAAGCCGTCCGCCGTACCAGCATCGCGCCCGGTACAAAGCCCGGCATGGACCCGGGCGGGCAACGCAATTGCGCCTGCGCCGCCGCAGTCAGGTCGGAACTGACAAACTGTTCCACACGGCCGAAAACCACGTCAAGTGCGGGGTCGGCGGCCAGCGCGGCGCATTGGGCGGCGAGCTTGTCTATGGTCCAGAGATCGTCGGCGTCGAGAAAGGCCAAGAGGTTTCCGGTGGCCAGCCTCACGCCGTGGTTGCGCGCCGCGGCGGCTCCAGCGGGCGGCTGCGAGACGCAACGCACCCCACGGGCGGCGAACCGCGCCGCCACGGCCGCGGAATCGTCCCGCGATCCATCATCGACGACCCAGATCTCCGCCGCCGGCTGCGTCTGGCTCAGCACGCTCTCCAGAGCATCGCCAAGATAGGACGCGCCGTCGCGCACCGGCACGATGACGCTGACGCGATCAGCAGTTCCAATCATGACGACGGCTGCTCCTCCGGGCTGGCGGTAGCGGGCAAGCGCTTGCGCTGCACGGACCGGTGGACAACCTGCACCAACTCGTACAGCCGGTCGCCGTGCGGGCGTTGGTAGGTGTTGCTGGTGGCGTGCATTCGCTTGTGGACCAGGCATTCCGGCAGGATGGCGCGCGCCACGCCCAGGTCCTGCGCGCGGGCAAACCAATCCGTGTCATCGGCTTGCCGCAGCGTGGTGTCGAACCAGCCCACGCGGTCGAAAGCGGTTCGTCGGGCCAGAAGGCTTTCAATCAGGTATCCGGGCAAACTGACATTCAGCCGATCGGGCGCGAAACCACGCGGCGGTTCCTCGCCCGGCTCTACGAAACAGCGCACGTGCGCCAGGCAGAAAAAGAGCTCCGGCTGCGCCTGGAGACAGGCCGCCTGGAGACGCAGCTTATCCGGCTCCCACAGGTCATCGTGGGAAGCGAAGGCCAGCAGTTCGCCCCGCGCGAGTTTGACGCCCAAGTTGCGGGAGCCGGCGATGCCGAGCCGCTCGGGATTGGCGATGAAGCGCACGCCTTGCGCGGCGAAACTTTCGGCGATCTCGCGCGTGCCGTCGCTTGATTGATCATCAACGACGAGCACTTCCAGCGGCCGGTGCGTTTGGGCCACGAGTACGCTCTCGAACGCGTCCGCCAGATAGCGGGCTCCGTTGCGGACCGCCAAGACCACGCTGACCGCCGGGAGAACCGTAGACGTGCTCATCCTCGGGGGCCCTCGGTGGCCAAAGCGGGCACTGCGCGGCGGCGCAACGACTGATGCAAGGCCCGCACCATGCCCTGACGCGCGGCCTGGCGGTTCCGGCTGACGTTGCTTTCGTGCAGGCGATAGCGGTAGACGGTCTCCGCCGTCGTCACGTAGCCGACGCCGGCTTCCCGCGCGCGCAAAAACCAGTCGACGTCTTCGCCATGCCGCAGGCGTTCGTCCAAATACCCCACGCGCATAAAACCCTCGCGCCGGAAAAGGCCCGCTGGCAGCGCCGCCAGGAATCCTGGGCGGCCGAAGTCCGCGAAGCGCTCCTCGCCGTCCACCGCCGGCGCTACGCGGCGCTGGCACTGGACATCGCTCAGGACGAAGCCACTTTCCGGCGACGCCACCAGCTGATCGAGCAGGCGCGCCACATGGCCCTTTGGCCAGTAATCGTCCACGTCCAGAAACGTCAGGAACTCCCCGCGCGCCAGCCGGAGGCCGGCGTTGCGGGCCGCCGCGGGTCCGCGGTTGGCCGGCAAACTCACGACCTGATCGAGCAAGCCAGCCGCTCGCGCCGCCTCCAAGGCCACGGCCGTGCGCCCGCCATCGTCCGAACCGTCGTCCACGGCGATCACCTCGAACGGATGCTCGCGACAGTGCTGCCGTTGCCCCTGAATGCAATCCAGCGCTCCGGCGACAAACCGGGCGCCATTGTAAACGGGCAGAATAACGCTGATCAGCGAGGCGGTCACAAGATGGGGGCGGAGGTTTCGCGGTGGAGGCGCGCCAACAGACCGGCCAGCAACTCCGGGGTGCGCGTGGGATCGGCTTCCCCCCCAAGCTGAAGATGAAAGCAAGGCAAACTGCGCGTCAGTTGAGCTAGTTGTGAGAGCAACGCCGCGCCTTCGTCCCCCACCCTGGGGAACAGACAAATTGTGCTCGGCGCCAGCGCCTGCAAACCCGCCGCTGGACGGGCCGGAACCAGCCGCGTTTCTGCCTGTCCGGGATGAACGCTGGGCAGCACGATGGCGCGCAGCGGCAGACCGGGCACCAGTTGAGTGGGAAAATCCTGCCCGAGCGAAAGCAGTGCTTTCTCGCCTGGCGCTCGCCGCGGATTGGTCACCACCGGTGCAAAGCACGGAAAACGTGGCAGCATGGTGTCGCTCAACTTGGCCGTCCCGTAGAGGCTGGCCGCCCATGGACCCGCAGGGTTATTTTGCACCAGGCAGTAATCATCGCCCACGTAGGCAAAGCCGGCCGCCAGACAGGCCAGGGCCGTGGTGGATTTGCCCGAGCCGCCGCGGCCGACCAGCAGCAAGCCTCCCTCTTCCGCGCCACCCACCGCCGCGGCATGGACCGGAATGGCAGGGGAGCCCGGACGCACCGGACACAGGAGGTGCCACCAGTGCAGCAGGATGGCGAAAGGCGCGGCACGTTCAAAGTCGGCCAACCGCGCCACGTCCCGCGTCCACCAGATCGCCGCCCGCCGCGTGGCGTCGACCATGCTCAAGATGCCCGCAGAGGCGTTGAAACGCGCGCGCAGGGTCCGGGGCCAGTCCTGCTGCTCGATCTCGCCGTACGGTCCGTAGTCGTCGCTCCGCCACGGTGGGATTGGCATCGGGATGCCACTACTGGCCGCGTCCCAGGCGTCGATGCTGAAATCCGGCCTTTGGCCATCGGCTGGCGCCTCCGGCAGGTGCGCGAAGGCCGCTCCGAGAACGCCGGCCAAGGCGCTTGAACCGAAACGCAGGCGCAGCCGATAGCCTTGGCCGAGGAGCAACGTGCGCTCGGCGCCGGCGGGACGCGCGGCGGCCTCGAACCCGGCTCTGGCTGCCTGGAAAAAACGTTCAGCCGCCTGAACTTTCGATGTCGTTCCGCCGGCTGGGATCGTGGCAATCACCCTGGATTCAACCCGGCAGATGCGGCCAGCCCATCTCGTCGACCTCGTGAATGGGATCGAGCAGGAGCAGATCCTGCATGTCGGAGAATTTTTCGATGGTCGGAGGTTGAAACGGCAACCGTCCGACGGAGCCGCCGTCCGCCTCCGAGGAGTGATGTCCGAAGTCTGCCCCGGTCCCCGTGTCCCGGGGCAGGAGGACGGACTCGGCCGCCAGTTCCGCGATAAAACTCGTCGTCTGTTCTTCGATGAACGCTGGATCACCGCTGAACTCGCGCTGCAGACTGTCGACGATCGCCTCCACGGAACGGCCCTGCTCGATCTCCGCCAGCACCCGCCCGCCGCAGCCTTGCAAGCTATAGTAAAAACCGGTGTCCAGATTGACGAGCACGGTCTCGTCGCCAAAGGATTCGAAAACTGTTTTCGGTTGATTGACGCGAAAGGTCCCGGTGGAAGAAACGGATGCATTCACCATGCGGCCACCATATAAAATGTCAGACCGTCCCCTACAAGCGAGAAAATGCCGGCACGCCGTGGCAAGTTCCCGGACGGTTACCGCGCCGCCTTCAACACCGCCGCCAGCAGGCCAGGAAAGCACTCGTTGAGTTCCTTACGCCGCAGCGAATTCAGGTAGGCGGTGCCCTGCGGACGCATTTGAATGAGGCCCGCCTCCCGCAGGACCTTCCAATGCCGGGAGCAGGAGGATTTGGAGAGCGGCACGTTGACGGCCGCGCACATCAATTCCCCGCTTTCCGCCAGCGTCTTGACGATGAGCAGCCGGGTCGGATCGCTCAAGGCGAAAAGCACGCTGGGCAGATTCAATTCCGTTTTTGACGGGTGATGGAGCGAGCGCACGGCTTGACAGCTTAGCACATTCGCCGGATAGACTGAGATAGTTCGCTTGGTTGCGAACAAATATTCTTTGTGCCCCTGGCTCCTTTTTCCTCCACTCGCCGCCGGCTGCCACGCTTTCACTCCCTGTTCCGGGCGGACGAAGCCCGGCAGCCCAGTACCCGCGCTGTCCCGCCGCCGCCGGCGCCCGACGATGGCCAACTGCTCGATGCGTATTCCCAAACGGTGGCCGCCGTCGTGCAGCGGGTCGCGCCGAGCGTCGTCAACATCCGGGTGGTCGCGGGCGAGCGCGGCCAGGGCAGCGGCTCGGGCTTCCTCATCACGCCGGACGGATTCATCCTGACCAATAGCCACGTCGTCCAGGGCGCGCACCAACTGGAAGTCACCCTGCACGACGCCCGGATTTTGCCCGCGCGCCTCGTCGGCGCCGATCCGGACACCGATCTGGCTGTCATCCGCATCGACGTCCCGGCACCCGTGCCGCATGCGCGGCTGGCGGACAGCGCGGGCATTCGCGTCGGGCAGGTGGCGGTGGCTATCGGCAGCCCGTACGGTTTCCAGCAAACGGTCACGGCCGGCATCGTCAGTGCGCTCGGCCGGACCATGCGGGCGGAGTCGGGCCGCTTGCTCGATGACATCCTGCAGACGGACGCGGCGCTCAACCCCGGCAATTCCGGCGGGCCGCTCGTCAACAGCGCGGGCGAGGTCATCGGCGTCAATACGGCCGTGATCCTGCCGGCCCAGGGCATCTGTTTTGCGATCGGCAGCAACACTGCGCAATTCGTGGCCGCGTGGCTGATCCGGGACGGCCGTATCCGGCGCTCGTCCATCGGGGTGTCGGGACAAAACGTGCCGCTCCATCCGCGCGTCGTGCGGTTCCATCAATTGGAGGTGAACCGCGGTGTGCTGGTCGTGGGGATCGAAGCCGGCAGTCCGGCGGCGTTGGCGGACTTGCGGGAGGGTGATCTGATCGTCGGCTTCAAGGGCCGTCCGCTCGGGACCATTGACGAGTTGCACAAGCGCCTGGTGGCGGCGGAAATCGGCGTCCCCTCCGCCCTGATGCTCATCCGGGGTACCGAAAAGATTTACCGGATTGTGACGCCGCGCGAATTGCCGGCGGAGCGCCCGGCTCCCGCGGCCGCGGCCGTCAACGGCAAGCCATAAAGTTGCAGATGGTGATCGCCTACGGAGGTAACACTCTGTTACCAATGGATTTGCCGCCAAGCCGCTGAGTTTCTTTCGCTCGCTTCTGCCCACCTCACGATGATTGCCAGACGTCTTTCTTTCCTATTGCCGGGCATGCTGCTCCTGCTGGGAGGCTGCCGCCAGGCCGCCCCACCGCCGGCTCCGCCGCCGCCGCAGGTGACCGTCGCGCCGCCCACCGAAAAGGAGATCGTCGAGTGGAACGAGTATATCGGCCGCACCGATGCCGTGGAGTCGGTCGAGATCCGGGCCCGGGTCAGCGGCTACTTGATGAGTGTCGACTTCAAAGCCGGCAGCATCGTCAAGAAAGGGGATCCGCTTTTCACCATTGATCCGCGGCCTTACCAGGCCGACCTCGATCACGCCAACGGCCAGCTCCTGCAAGCGCAGGCGCAACAACGCTTGGCTCAGTCCGACCTCGACCGCGCCAAGGACCTGCGACAGAAGAACGTCATCGCGCCGAATGAATTCGACAACAAGGCGGCGAGCTTCCTTGGCGCGCAAGGCGCGACCGCTGTCGCGGAGGCGGCTGTCGAGACCGCCAAGCTCAACCTGGAGTTTTGCTACATCCGCTCGCCCATCGACGGGCGCGTCAGCCGCGAGAACGTTACCGTAGGCAACCTCGTCCAGCCCTCGACCAGCCAGGACGGCATTCTGACCACCGTGGTGGCGGTTGACCCGCTTTACGCCTACGTCGACGTGGATGAAAACTCGATCCTCAACTACATCAAGCTGTCGGAGGAGGGCAAGCTCAAGACCGCCCGGGAAGTACGCGTGCCGCTCTTCCTCGGCTTGCAGGACGAACAGGGTTTCCCGCACGAGGGGTTTGTCGATTTCGTCGATAATCGCCTGGACCCGGGCACGGGCACGATGCGCGTACGCGGCGAATTCAAGAACTGGGACGAACTGCTCACGCCAGGCTTTTTCGTCCGCGTGCGCGCTGCTGCCAGCCCCAAATACAAGGCGCTGCTGGTACCCGATAGCGCCATCGGCGTGGACCAGGGCCAGCGTTACGTGATCGTCATCAAGCCGGACAAGGTGGCCGAGTACCGCACGGTGGAACCCGGCCCCTTGAGCGACGGCTTGCGGGTCATTCACTCCGGGCTCAAGCCGGGCGAATTGATCGTCATCAATGGCTTGCAGCGCGTCCGGCCGGGCTCGCCCGTCGACCCGAAACTGGCGCCGCCGGCGCCGGCCCCGGCAGCGGACCCGATCACGGTGCATTCCGAGGCCGCGCGGCCATGAATTTCTCCCACTTCTTCATCAGCCGGCCGATCTTCGCGGCCGTGCTCTCGATTGTGACGGTGATCGTTGGCGCCATCGCCGCGTTCACGCTGCCGATCTCGCAGTACCCGGACGTCACGCCGCCGACCGTCGTGGTGACTGCCTCCTATCCCGGCGCCAATCCCACCGTCGTTGCGGAGACCGTTTCCACACCTATCGAAGAGCAGATCAACGGCGTGGAAAACATGCTCTACATGTCGTCGCAATGCACCAGCGACGGCAACATGACGCTGACGATCACCTTCAAACTCGGCACCGACCTCAACACCGCGCAGGTGCTCGTGCAGAACCGCGTCGCCATTGCCCTGCCGCAGTTGCCTGAAGACGTCCGCAACCTGGGCGTCACCACGACCAAGCGCCAGCCCAGCCTCCTGATGGTCGTCCACCTCGTCTCGCCCGACGGCAGCCACGACCAGCTCTACACGAACAACTACGCTTTCCTCCAGGTGCGCGACACGCTGGCACGGCTGCCAGGCGTCGGCGACGTGCAGGTGTTCGGCGCCCGGGAATATTCCATGCGCATCTGGCTGGACCCGGACAAAGTCGCCAATCACAACATGACGGCCACTGATGTCGTCAACGCCATCCGCGCGCAAAACGTGCAGGTCGCGGCCGGCATCATCGGCCAGCCGCCATCGCCGCGGGGTGCGGCGCAGTTCGAGCTGAGCGTCAACACGCTCGGCCGGCTGACCGACGAGAAGCAATTCGAGGAGATCGTCGTCAAGCAGGGCGGCAACGGCGAGGTCACCCGTCTGCGGGACGTGGCCCGGGTCGAACTGGCAGCCGCCGATTATTCGGTCGATTCCAACCTCTCCGGCAAACCGGCGGCGGCGCTGGTCATCTTCCAACTGCCCGGCGCCAATGCCCTGGGCGTTTCGGCCAGCGTGCGCGCCGAGATGGCGCAACTGAAAACACGTTTCCCCCCGGGGCTGGATTATTCCATTGTCTACGATCCGACGGTGTTCGTGAAAGAGTCAGTCATTGCCGTCGCGCACACGCTCGTCGAGGCCATCATTCTTGTCGTGCTGGTGGTGATTGTGTTCCTGCAGACCTGGCGCGCGTCGGTAATCCCGTTGATCGCGGTGCCGGTCTCTCTCATCGGCACGTTCGCGGTTATGGCCATCCTGGGGTTCTCGCTCAACAACCTGTCGCTGTTCGGGCTGGTCCTGGCGATCGGCATCGTGGTCGACGACGCCATCGTGGTGGTCGAAAACGTGGAACGCAATATCGAGGCCGGTCTCGCGCCGCGCGCCGCGACGTTCAAGGCCATGGACGAGGTCAGCGGGCCGATCGTGGCCGTGGCGCTCGTCTTGTGCGCCGTCTTCATACCGACCGCGTTTGTCAGTGGCATTACGGGGCAGTTCTACCGGCAATTCGCCTTGACCATTGCAGTCTCGACCGTGTTGAGCGCGTTCAATTCCCTGACCCTCTCGCCCGCCCTGGCGGCGTTGCTGCTGCGGCCCCGCGAGGAAAAGCCGGACTGGTTCACGCGCGGGCTCAATTTCTGTTTCGGCTGGTTCTTCCGCGCCTTCAACTGGACGTTCGAGCGCGCCAACAAATTGTACGTCCGCGGGCTCGGCGGCCTCATCCGTTTTGCGGCCGTGGCGCTGCTGATCTACGCCGGCTTGCTGGTGCTGACGTATTTCGGCTTCCGGAGCGTGCCGGGGGGATTCATCCCGCAACAGGATCAAGGTTATCTCGTCGGCATCGCGCGGTTGCCGGACGCAGCCTCGCTGGATCGCACCGAGGACGTAGTCGCCCGCGCGTGCAAAATGGCGCGCGACACACCGGGCGTCGCGTCGACCGTGGAATTCCCGGGTTATGAGCCGCTCAACGCCGTCAACAGCCCGAACGCGGGCGCGTTTTTCATCACGCTCAATCCCTTCGACCAACGCACGACACCGGACTTGAGCGGCCCCGCCATCGCCAAGAAGATCTTCGGCAAGGTCGCGGCCATCCAGGAAGGTTTCGTCGCTGTTTTCCCGCCGCCGCCGGTGCAGGGCATCGGCAACGCCGGCGGCTTTAAAATGATGATCCAGGACCGCGGCAACGAGGGCTACGCCGCGCTCCAGGCCGCGGCCGGGAAGGTCGCCGCCGCAGCCAATGGGACGCCGGGCCTGGCCGATGTGCTGTCGACCTTCCGGGCCGAGGTGCCGCAGCTTTATGTCAACGTGGACCGCGTCAAGGCCCTTAGCATGGGCGTGCCGCTGGGCAACGTCTTCGACACGCTGCAAACCTATCTGGGCAGCCTGTACGTCAACGATTTTAACCGCTTCGGCCGCACGTATCACGTGACCGCCCAGGCGGACGCCCGCTTTCGCCTGCGTACGGAGGATGTCGGCCGGCTCAAGACGCGCAACAGCAATGGTGAGATGGTACCGTTGGGCGCGCTGGCCACCATTGCCCCGTCCACCGGCCCGGACCGCGTCACCCGTTACAATCTTTACGCGGCGGCGGACATCCTCGGGGATGTGGCACCGGGCACTTCTTCGGGCGAAGCGGTGGCCAAGATGGAAGCAGTGGCCCAAAAGGAACTCCCCGCCTCGTTCTCCTATGAATGGACGGAGTTGACCCTGCAACAGAAGCTGGCGGGCAATACCGCGGCGTACATCTTCCCGCTCTGCGTGCTCTTCGTCTTTCTGACGCTGGCCGCCCAGTACGAAAGCTGGAGCTTGCCTTTTGCGATCATCCTCATCGTGCCGATGTGCCTGTTGTCGGCCATCGGGGGCGTCTGGCTGCGGAACATGGACAACAACATTTTCACGCAGATCGGGCTGGTGGTGCTGGTCGGCCTCGCCTGCAAGAACGCGATCCTGATCGTGGAGTTCGCCAAGGAACAGCAGGAGCGCGAAGGCAAAGGCCGGGTGGAAGCCGCCACCGAAGCCGCCCGGTTGCGTTTGCGGCCGATCCTGATGACGAGCTTTGCGTTTATTCTAGGCGTCGTGCCGCTGGTCCGGGCGGCGGGCGCGGGCGCGGAGATGCGCCAGGCGCTCGGGACGGCGGTCTTCTTCGGGATGATCGGCGTGACGTTCTTCGGCATTTTCCTCACCCCCGTCTTTTACGTGGTGATCCGCTGGCTTTCGGAGCGCGGGCGTTCCCCTGCTCCGGTCGGCGAGCCGGCAGCGGCCGGGTAGGCCAGGACGGCCATATTTAGATGGCCATTTGAGCGGAATTCTCCTTTGATTGCCCTCCATGGGCACGATGACACGCAGGGAGTTTGTCACGCAGGCGGGACGATACGGCGGCGGAGCGGCCACGGGCGCCATGCTGGCCCTGGGATTGCTGGCGAAATCCGCTTCCGCCCAAGCTCCGTCACCCGGTGCGCCGGTCGATCCGGCGGCGACCGGCGGCGTGCCCGGCAGCGGCCGGCGCGTGCTGATCCTCGGCGCCGGTTTGTGCGGCATGGCCGCGGCTCACGAACTTGGGAAGCTCGGCTTCGTTTGCGAGATGCTCGAAGCTCGTTCCCGGCCCGGCGGCCGGTGCTGGACCGTCCGCGGCGGTACCCGCGAGACGGAGATCGGCGGCCCGGAGCAAACCGCCGGGTTCCCGGACGGATTTTACATGAACCCCGGCCCGGCGCGCATCCCCGGCCACCACACGACCACTCTGGGCTATTGCAAGGAGTTCGGCGTGCCGATCGAGGTGTTCAATAACGTCAATGAAAGCGCTTACTATCAGGTCAAAGGGGCAGGCCGCGTGCGGCTGCGGGAGGCCCGGGCGGACCTGCGCGGGTACGTCGATGAATTGCTCGCTAAGGCGGTCAGCCGCGAAGCCCTCGACCGCCCGCTCACCGTCGACGATAAGGAGGCGCTGATCGAATTCCTGCGCGACGATGGCGGCCTCAACCCGGACCTCGTTTACAAGCCGGCGCGCGCCAAGGACGGTTCGCTCAGCCGCACTTCGGAGAGCCGCGGCTTCGTCTACGAGGATCTGCCGGCTGCCCGCTCCCATTTCGGCAAGCTTTCCGATCCCCTCGATTTTGAGACGGTGCTAAAAGCCGGCTTCGGCAAACACCTGGATTTCGAAAACCAGTTCGACCAACAGCCGACCATGTTTCAGCCCGTGGGCGGGATCGACCGCATCGCCCGCGCTTTCGAGCAGCGGGTTGGCGACCGCATTCGGTACCGCACCGAGGTCAAGGAAATCCGCCGCACACTGGAAGGCGGGGTACGCATCGTCTATGCCGACCTGCTGGAAGGTGGGGAACTGCGCGAGGCCACGGCGGACTACTGCATCTGCACCATCCCGCTGAGCGTGCTCAGCAGCATCCCGGCCGATTTTTCGCCGCCAATGGCCGATGCCATCAAGGGAGTTCCCTATATGGACGTGGGCAAGATTGGCCTGCCGTTCCGCCGCCGCTTCTGGGAGGAAGATGATCGCATCTACGGCGGCATCAGTTGGACCGATCAGAACATCACGCAACTGTTCTACCCGAATACGGACTACCTGGGCACCCGGGGCGGCGTCATGATCGGCTACTATCATTTCGGACCGGACGCGGCGGAGGTCGGCAAACTTGCGCCGGCGGGGCGGCTTGCCCACGCGCTGGAGCAAGGCGCCCGGATTCATCCGCAGTATCCGGCGGAGATTCTGCCGGGCGCGTTTTCAGTGGCGTGGCAGCGCATCCCGTTCAATTTGGGCGGTTGGGCGGTCTGGAGCGAGGAAGCCCGCGCCCGCCTCTACCCGATCCTGAACGAACCAGACGGCCCGTTCTATCTGGCCGGCGAACATCTGACCTATCTGGGCGGCTGGATGGCCGGCGCCTTCGAATCCGCCAAGGCGGTCTCAGCCGCCTTGCACGAGCGCGTTGCCCAGGCGTAGGGCGGCCTCCGTTTCGGCAAACATTATGCAGACATCCATCCGCCCGCTCCCACTTCTCGGCTTTCTATGCGTCGCGACGAGCCTTCTCCTGGCCCCCGCGCGCGGCCAGGAACCTTCTCCGGCCGCCTCCGCCCCGCCCTCACCGACACCGGTGCCGGTGCCTGACACCATCACTTTCCTGCCGGGAGCGCTCAAGTCGCCCATCTCCGCGGGCGTCAGCGTGCCGGCGGGACAGACGTTGCTACTCACCAGCGGGACCGTCCCGCCCGTGCTGGACGACAAGGCCCTGCCCGGCTCGCCGGAACGCTTCGGCGATACGAAGGCGCAGGGCGAAGGCGCCCTCCGGCAGATCGAAGTGCAGCTCAAGAAAGCCGGCCTCGGCTTGCAGGACGTCATTTACCTGCGCGTGTACCTCACCGCGGATAAAACCAAGGGCGACCGTTGCGATTTCGAGGGGTGGTTCGCCGCCTACGCGGAATTTTTCGGCACGCCGGAGAATCCCATTAAACCGGCGCGCTCCACGGTGGGAGTCGCCAGCCTGGTCAATGCGGATTGGCTGATCGAGATCGAGGCCGTGGCCGCCTATCCCAACAAAGGGCCGGCCGCTCTCAAGCTCGGCCCACCGTAGTTTTATCTGATTGCGGAGGCAGCGAAGCTGCCGGTCGTAATTGGAAGGTAGGGATCGCTCTCCGAGCGACTCCCAAGTTGTCTGGAAGAGCGTCTGGCTGGCGCTAACTCCAACGTTGCTTGGTAGCCGCGGTTTGGCAGACAGTCACGGAGTCGCTCGGAGAGCGATCCCTGATACCGTCTCCAAAGTTAATCACCGGCGACGTGGGAAGGCTAGCCCGAAGCCTGCCCCAGCAGCCGCGTCGGCGGTGAATAACTTTGCCGCCGCGTCAAAAAGTGCTGTCAACGATTTGCGTTCGCCGCAAGTTAAGGGCGCTCGCATGGCCACGCCGCCAGGACAGTCCAGCGATCCGAGCTCCTCGAGAGCTTTGGGTAGATCACTGACTGGCGGCGCTTTGGCCTCTGCCCAGAAGTCTGAGAGAACTACATCCCACGAGGATCCTGTATCAGGTCGACTGGCGGCAGAGCCACGGCGGTGCGTGCCCACCACCTCCACTCCTCCACCCACCAAGCAAATGTCAGACTGGACTATCATCACGCACTACGCCGGCTTCGATTGGGCCAAAAACCAGCATGATATCATTATCGTTGATCGCACAGGCCAGATCGTAGCCGACTTCCAAATCGAACACTCCGGCCCTGGTTGGCAGAGCTGGCGCGAGCGCATCGCGGCTTATCCTGGCCTGGCCGTGGCCATTGAGACCAACCAGGGAGCTGCCATCGAGCAACTCCTCGCCAGCCACTGCACGCTTTACCCGGTGCAGCCAAAAAGCGCCCAACGCTATCGCGAACGCAAGGTGCCAAGTGGCAACAAGACCGATCGACTCGACGCCTGGAGCCTGGCTGACGCCTTGCGCGTCGATGGCCATGGCTGGAAGCCGCTCGCGCCACAGGACCCTTTGCTGGCCGAGTTGCGCTTGCTCTGCCGCGACGAGGTCGCCTTGATCGAAGAACGCACGGCTTTGATCAACCAACTCCAACAAGCCCTCTACGAGTATTATCCCACCGCGCTCGAGGCCTTTACCGACTGGAGCTCTCCGGCGGCCTGGGCCTTTGTCGAAGCCTTCCCCGCGCCGGAGCTCTGCGCCAAGCCGGCCAGCGCCGCTGGGAGAAGTTCCTCCATGCGCACAAACTCTTTCGGCCTCAGACCGCCGCCGCGCGCCTGGAGAGTTTTGCACGGGCAGGCCAGTTTGGCGCCAGTGTGGCCGTCACCCGCGCCAAGAGCCGCCTGGCCCTGACCCGGGCGCGGATGCTGCGCGTGCTGCAGAACCAGCTCAACGACTATCGGGCGCAGATCGAAAAGCTCTTTGCCGAGCACCCCGATCATGATCTCTTTGGCTCGCTGCCTGGCGCTGGCGCCAAGCTCGCCCCCAGACTCTTGAGCGAACTGGGCTCCGATCGCTCCCTGTTAGCCGACGCCCAGGCTCTGCAGTGCCTGGCCGGCACCGCCCCGGTAAGCTATCAGTCCGGCCAAGCCCACCGCGTGCATCTGCGCCGGCACTGCAACAAACACCTGCGCGCGACGGTCCATCTCTGGACCGATCTGAGCCGGCGCTGCTGTCCTTGGGCCGACGTCTACTACCAGGCACTAAGAAAACGGGGCAAAAGCCACGCCTGCGCCCTGCGTTGCCTCGGTCAGCGCTGGCTCAAAATCCTCTGGAAAATGTGGCAGACCCACCAGCCGTATCTGGCAGACCTCCACACCCGTAACCAGCTCCAGCATGGCTCCTGGGTACTCAAACTTAACCCCGCTTAAACCCCCCTTCTTGATGCCAACAACTTCAATCAAAAATCAATTTGCAGCACAGAGAACATCTACCTTTTTTTGGAGCCGCTGCGCGGCAAAGAACTTAGCGCGTCCCGCACCAGCGGCGCCACGCGCGTCCCGAGCAGCTCAATCGCATGCATGAGCTTCGCGTGCGGCAGGCCCGCGACACTCATCTGAAAAGTCAGCCGGGATATCCCGCCCAACGACTCGTGCACCGCAAGAACTTTCTCCGCCACCTTCTCCGGGTCGCCGACCAGCAACGCGCCCGTCGGACCAAGTAGCGCGTTGAACTGCGCCCGCGTCGTCGGCGGCCAGCCGCGTTCCTTGCCGATCTCCGTAAATGTCCGCGCGTAGCCGGGAAAGAAATCGTCGGCGGCCATTAGCGAGGTATCCGCGGCGTAACCCAGCGCGTGGATGCCCACCTTGAGCTGTGCGGCAGGATGACCGGCACGCCGTCCCGCTTCGCGATAGATATCCACCAACGGCCGAAAACGTCGTGGTTCGCCGCCGATGATCGCCACCATCAGCGGCAACCCCAGTGTCCCGGCCCGGGCGAAAGAGCTGGGCGTACCGCCGACCCCCAGCCACACCGGCAACGGATTTTGCACCGGCCGGGGATAGATCCCCTGCCCCGTGAGCGGCGGCCGGTATTTCCCGGACCAATGCACGTTCGTCTGCTCCCGGATCTTCAGCAGCAGATCGAGCTTCTCCACGAAGAGCGCGTCGTAGTCCTCGAGCGCCAAGCCGAAAAGCGGGAACGATTCGATAAACGAGCCGCGACCCGCCACGATTTCCGCCCGGCCGTTCGAGAGCAGATCAAGCGTCGCGAAGTTCTGGAAGACACGTACGGGATCGGCCGCGCTGAGTACCGTCACGGCGCTGGTGAGCCGGATACGGCTGGTGCGCGCCGCCGCCGCTGCCAGGATCACGGCCGGGGCGGAATCAAGAAAATCGCGCCGGTGATGCTCGCCGACGCCGAACACATCCAGGCCAACCTGATCCGCCAAGGCAATCTCTTCGAGCAAGTTGCTCAGATGCTGGGCCGGGCTGACCCCGGCGCCCGGCGTAACGTCAGGCGTGGCCGCCGCGAAACTATCGATGCCTATTTCCATGCGAAGACCACCAGTTCATCGAAACCTCAGCGATTAATCCTGCACTCGCTGCAAGAACAGACCGGCGAACGCTGAACGCACGCTGTACGCCGTCAAGAACCACAGCACGGTCACAAACGATGCCATCGGCAATCCGCTGGGCGCCATGAGCGCATGAAAGAGTACGATGTTGACGATGATCGGCGCCAGCAGTGTCAACGCCAGCGGCACGAAGCGGTTCAGCAGGAGCAACACCGCCGGAATCAACTGGAGCAGGAACACGGGCACCAGATAGTGCGTGACGAACATTGCTCCCATAAACTGGCCGGCGGGCCCGGGCGGCGGCGGCGGCATCGGAATGAAGTGGAGGAACCCGTTGAGCCCGAAGACCAGGAAGATCAGGCCGAGCAGGAGACGAGCGATCAAGGCGGCAATTTTCATGAATTTGTTCTCGGATACTTTGCTTACCAACGAATGAAGCTTAGGCGACATCTGTTGTCAATTGCTAAACCGACAGATGTCGCTTAGCGTGCACTCGTCACAGTCGGATTGTGACGCACCCATGGTAGACACCAACTGCAAGCTGGTCGACCCGCGCATTCGGCGTACGCGCCAGCTTTTGCAAGAGGCGCTCGGCAACCTGCTGGAAACCAGGGAGTTCGAGGCGCTGTCCGTTCAGGACATCGCGGAAGCCGCCACAGTCAACCGCGCCACGTTTTACGATCACTACTCGGACAAGTTCGCTTTGCTGGAATGCATGGTGGCCGGCCGGTTCCACGATTTTTTGGCCAGGCGGGAGGTAAAGTTCGACGGCACCTGCTTGTTCGCGCTCAAGGCGCTGGCCCTGGGCGTCTGCGATTTCCTGGCTGACACGGCGGGAACGCCCTGTGACATCCAGCGCCGCCGCATGGAGCCGCACCTGGAACTGGCGGTGATCACCGTGGTGCGGGGAATGATCCTGGACGGCCTCCAGCGGCACTCGGAAGGTGGCTCGGTGTCGCCGGAGATGGCGGCCGCGACCGTCAGCTGGGCGATTTACGGCGGGGCCAGGGAGTGGGTGCAGACGCGAAATCGCTGTTCCTCGGAGGCGGCGTCAGATACAGTGCTGAAGCTGGTCTGGCCGCTGCTGGCCGCGATGTCGCAGGCTCCGGCCGCGCACGAGCTTGAGACGGCCCCCGGCAGCTCGCGCCACGATTTGGGAGCATGCTAACAGGAGCCGCCTTGAGGATGGTCGACGATCCAGACCCCGCACCGGCGTTGGAGGAGCACACGCTGGTCGCTGTCCCGGAGGAGCTTCCGCCCGCGGCGCCGGAGACAGACCGCCAGGCCGTCATCCGTGAAATCGTCCCGAATACCCTGCGTTCGCTGTACCTCCTGCGCATCAGCCTGTACGCGCTGACCGCCTGCCTGGCCTTGGTCAAGGTGATCCTATCGCCCACCGTTTCATCCTTTCTGCTCGATTTGTTCACGGACACGCCGGGCGCCCGGGCGATCTTGGTCGGTTGGGTCCTTTCCCTGCAGTCACTCGTTTCGGGCTTGTTGGCCGGATCACTCGCGCTGGTGGTGGCCACCTTTCTGATCCAGGTACGGCTGTTGGCCGAGGCCGGGCGTGAGTCGGCCGATCTGGAGAAATTCACGCTGAGCGGGCGTGGTCCGGGCGTGGTGCTGGCGACGTTTGGCAAGGAAACCGTCATCGCGTTGATCACGGGCCTGCTGACTTTTGGCAGCAGCGAACTGCTCGCGCGCGGCCCGCTGGGAACCGCCGGTGCTTTCGGCCTGTTGGCGGCGGTCACCGCGGGAGCGCTGGATACCTTGTATTTCCACCTGCTCTTCCTCTTGCGCCAGGCCCCGGTCCACGCCTCGGAAAAGCGCTATCGCGAAGTCATCGAGCAAGCTCAGGCCAGGCTGGTGGATGGTTCCATGCGGCTGCGGGAGGCGCTGATCGGCCGCTTTGAAGCCGATTACCGGCGCACGGTGGTCGCCAATCGCTCCACCGGCCGTTCGCACCGCCAAATCCGCGAGGCCGGGGATCAGTTGCGTGCCCGGCTTTGGGTGATCGATCGGGTCATTCCCGGCCATCAGCTTGTCGCGTTCCCCTCCCAAGCGAGGGAAGACCCGAACCTGCTGGAACGCTGGACCGAAGAGGTGGACTGGCTGGTCAATGCCGCCACAGAGGTGAAACGGCGGCAGGGCTTCTTCACCAGGCGATTGGGCTTTTTGCATCCTGGCGCGCTCGCGCGGCAAACGATGCAAGAGCGGCATAGCTTTGCCGGCGCCGCGTAGATTCGGAGTGCCGCTGCGCCGGTTGACGAGCTTAAGGCTCGGCGCGCGCTTCGCCTTTTTCCTCCTGCCACTTTTTGCGCCGCCGGTAGAGCGTCGCCAAGTCGATACCCAGGATTTCCGCCGCTTCTTCGAGTTTGGCCGTACTCGCCAGGACCCGGCGGATGTGTTCGTCGCCGATCTCCGCCAAAGTGACCGCGGCGCCGAGTTCCAACGTCCGGCCAGGCTCCGCTTTGGCAATGATTTCCGCCAGGTGCGCCGTTTCGATGTGCGGTCCCGGGCTCAGGATGACCGCGCGTTCGATCGCGTTGCGCAGTTCGCGTAAGTTGCCCGGCCAGGGATAGCGCCGCATGGCGACCTTGGCTTCCGGGCTGAAATCCGTGATCAGCTTGCCGGCTTGCCGGGCGAAGAAGCGCAGGTGGGCGCCGGCCAGGTGCTCGAGTTCGCGCGGCCGGGCCCGCAGCGGTGGCAGGTGAAGCGCGACGACGTTCAGCCGGTAATACAGATCTTCGCGAAACTTGCCGTCCCGGATGGCTTGCACCAGGTCGCGATTGGTCGAGGAAATCACCCGCACGTCTGCCCGGCGGGTTTGCGTCTCGCCAACCCGTTCGTATTCGCGCTCCTGTAGTAGGCGCAGGAGCTTGGGTTGTATTTCCAACGGCAGCTCCCCGATTTCATCCAGGTACAGCGTGCCGCCGTTGGCCGCAGCCACCTTCCCTTGCGTCTCCGTGATCGCCCCCGTGAACGCGCCCTTGGCGTGGCCGTAAAGATCGCTCTCCAACAGCTCGCGCGATAAGCTAGGGCAGCTCACCGTCACAAACGGCCGGTCCGCGCGCAGGCTGCGCTGATGAATCTCGCGGGCCAGCACACTTTTGCCCGTGCCGCTCTCCCCCAGCAGAATGATGGACGCGTGGCTCGCGGCGGTCTTGTGCGCGAGGTCGAGCACGTTGCGCATGGCCGGCTCTTCCGCCGCCCAGCCGGCCTCCGTGGACGGGATGGCGAACATCGCCTCCAGTTCCTCGATCCGCCGTTCCAAGCCGCGCCGCTTTTCGATGCGGCCGATCACCAGCCGCACCTGCTCCGGGGTAAACGGCTTGGGCAGATAATCGGTCGCGCCGTGCCGGATCGCCTCGATGGCGGAGGGAATGGACGCGAAAGCGGTGATGATCACGACCGGCAAACCGGCGTCCGCCTTCCGCAGCTCCGCCAGGACCGTCAGGCCGTCTTCCTGCCCAAGGCGCAGATCGAGCAAAACCAAATCGAAAAGCGCTTTCTGCACCTGGCGCAAAGCCCCGGCGCTACTTTCGACCGCCACGACTTCATGCCCGTCGAGCTCCAGGCTGATCGACAACGTGCGAGCGATGTTGCGCTCGTCGTCAATCAACAGAATTCTCATCGATTTTGTCTGATCCGCAGGCCAGTCGTGTGATCAAGACAATGGGAGCGTAGGTTGCCTGGCAAAGGCCTGTCAAGAGGCCGGCAGCCAAGCGATTCGGCCTCACAAACCAATCGTGCGGAACGCAACCTTTGGCGGACTCCGTGCGCAAACTGCATGATGGCCAAGAACGGACCGCGAGAATCGAATTACTTTAATCTCCTGCGGTCTAGTAACTTACGAATCACGTCAGGAGGTTGGCATTGTAGCCGCTAAGACAGAGAGTCATGAAAACCATCGAAGCAGTTGTTCCTAATCGCAATGTCCTCTCCACCATCGAGCAGTTACGCGGCTTGGACGTCGACGACGTTGTCGTCGAGTCCGTCCGCGTCTTCAAACCGAATGTCCATCAAACGATGGTTTACCGGGGCTGCACCTATCACCAGGATTTCGTGACCGAGTCCAAGCTCCGGTTCGCCGTTTCGGATCAAAACGCCCCGCAAGCCGAAACCATCATCGGTCAAATCGGCCACAACTAGTTAGGAGCCGGCAGCCGCTCCTGGAACTGCCCGCCCGCGTTCCCGCCAGGTCAGCAAGAATCCGATGGCCAACAGGACGACGCACGGTGCCAACGCTCGCCCTGCGGCCAATCGGGTTCAGATGCCTCCGGCGAGCGCACCCGCCAGAAAGGACAGGCAGATCAGACCAAGGACAATGGCTTGCCCGCGGCCCCGCTCCGTCTGCCGGCCGGTCAGCCAGAGAACAAGGCCGGAAGTGGCGTCGCGCAGATTGCCGGTCGTCATCACCGAGTTAAAGGACCACGGGCCGACCGCGCTCAGACTCGTGTTCTGAATCGCTGCCACGAAAGAGATCAGCGGCACGACACTGGCGTCCGGCAAGTTCCCTCCGAAGACGGCGAGGACGCTGAGGATTGCCAATTCGAACGCCTCACAGCATAAGGTGGCGCGAAAGGATTGTTTCTGAGTCTGAACGCCAAGCAGCTTGGCCACAGTCACGCCCAGAACGAAGGCGAGAATCGGCGGCAGGTGGCGGACGGCCCGCGGCCAATCGCCGGCAGAGGCATGGACGGCCAGGAGGACCACGTTGCCGGTCTGCGCATTGGCGAAGACGTGGCCGTGCGCCAGGTATGCATAGGCGTCCAGGTACCCGCCTACGACGGCAAAAAGACAGGCGACGGTCAGCAGCCCGGAAAGAGCCCGCAGTTGATCTCCTAAGCCGACGGAGTTGGCAGTCTCCGGCGAGCGCATCCCGGCGGGAATTTCCACGGCCATGAGATGAGATCCTCGCCAGCAGATGACCCGGCCCAGCCGCCCGTGCTCGCGGAGATCTGACCGCGTTTCAATACCAAACCAGCGCGCAAAGCAGCAACGCCAGTCCGTAGACCAGCCCGCCGGTCACAGCGATCCGCCAGCGCAACGCCGAGCGCTGTACCCAGCCGATTTGATCGCGCAACAGGTGCGGCTGTCCGACCCAAAGCATGCCCAGCACCACCCAGACGTACGCCAGCACCACGACTAGCAGCCGGCTGAGCGGCGGTTGCAGAAAAGCCGCGTCCAACAAGGGAGCAGCCGCCAGTAAAGCCAGGATGCCCAGAGCCCGGACCGCCAGGTAATCATCCACAAAACGCAAAATGAGGTAATAACAGGCCGGCAGCAGGAGCAACATCCACTTCTGCAAATAGTAGAACTCGCCCCAATCCATCTTGTAAGCGAGCACCTCTGCCCAGAGCCAATCGACCGTCAAAATGATCGCGCCAATCCGATAGGAACGGGGCAGCTCAATCAGCCAGCGCTTGGCTTCGTTGCCCTGCAGCAAACCAAACACGTGGGTAATAATGAGGAGCAGCGCGACAACGAGGCCCACAGTTTTCAAGGAGAGATCGTAATTCATGACAGCAGGGGAGCGAGGGTCCGGTCCGGGGTCAGGGCGACGGCGGAACCCGGCGCATAATCACCGTACAAGGTGAACCCGCTGGAATGCGCGATCCGCAGGCGCAACAATTGCCCCGCCAACCGCGACTCACCCGTAAACACGACGATCTTATTGCCGCGCGTCCGTCCACTGAGGCGTTGCGGATTGTTCTTGCTGGGACCTTCGCACAAAATTTCGACGTCCTGCCCGACCAACGCCGCATGCCTGGCCCGGGCATGCGCATTAATGACTTCCAGCAGGTCATGATTGCGGGCTTCCTTGGTCGCCTCGTCCACCTGCGCCGGCAGACCCGCCGCCGGCGTCCCGGTGCGCGGCGAGTAGCGAAAGACAAACGCATTGTCGAACCCGATCCGATCCGCGAGTTCCCGGGTCAGCCGGTAGTCCTCTTCCGTTTCACCCGGAAATCCCACGATGATATCCGTCGTGATGGCGATGCCGGGCCGGGCCGCCCGCAGGGCTTCCACCAACGCCACGTACCGTGCCGCCGTGTAGGGCCGGTGCATGGCGCGCAGGATGCGGTCGGAACCGGATTGCAGGGGCAGATGGACGTGCTCGGCCAGCTTTGGCAGCCGCCCGAAGGCCGCGACCAGGTCCTGCCGGAAGCCGATGGGATGGGGCGAGGTAAAACGTAGCCGTTCCAGCCCCTCAACCCCGTGCACCGCCTCGAGCAACTGCACAAACGGGCTTTTGCCGTCCAGCACCGGCATTTCGTGGCGCCCGTAAAGATTCACGATCTGGCCGAGCAAGGTGACTTCCTTGACTCCGCGCGCCACCAGCCCGCGCACTTCGGCCACGATCTCGCCCAGGCGGCGCGAACGTTCCCGGCCGCGGGTGCTCGGCACGATGCAAAACGTGCAGCGCATATTGCACCCTTGCATGATCGAAACGAACGCCGAAGCCTGGCCGGCGCGCTCGATATGCTCGCGGATCGTCTCTTGCGAGCCGCTCTCCTCGGCGGTGTCGACAATGGCAAAACGCAGATCATCCCGGCGCAACTCTTCCCCAGCGGCGCGGCGTTTGTGGGCCATCGCGTCGTCCACGTAATCGGCCACGCGATGAAACTTTTGCGTGCCCACGACCAGATCCAGCCGCGGCACTTCGGTTAGCAAGCTCGCCCCGCGGCTTTGCGCCATGCAGCCCAGGAACCCGAAGACAACCTCCGCCCGGTCCCGATGCGTGGCATTGAGCATGCCCATCTTGCCGATGGCTTTCTGCTCGGCTTGATCCCGGACGCTGCACGTATTGAGCAGTACGACGTCCGCCTCCGCCTCGTCGGGCGTCATCTGGTAGCCGCGCGCGATCAGTTCGTGCGCGACCTGCTCGCTGTCGCGCTCGTTCATCTGGCAGCCGTAGGTTTTGAGGAAGACTTTCATCCCGGACGAGGAGGCGGAAGATACACGCCGCCGGCCCGGAGTTGCAATTGCGATTGTCGCCGGGCCGCCCCTGGCACCCGCTCCAGCCCGGACGCCGCCTTGCTTCCCGGACCTCCCGGCGCTACCTTCATCAACAATCCCCGCTCCGGCATCTTTCCCCGCCGAGAGCGCCCCTGTATGGCAAACGCAATGGTCATCGGCATCGGTGGCGTCGGTTCGGTCATCGGCCAGAAGCTGCATGAGTTCGACTGCTTCGACGAGATCGTCCTGGCGGACATGGACACGGTTTTCGCCGAACAACTCGCGGCCCGCACCAAGCACAGCCGGTTCAAGGTCTGCCGGGTCAACGCGCTCGATACCAAGGAACTCACCGCCCTCATGCGCGAGCACCGCATCGGCGTGACCTGCAACGCCTGCACCTGCCAGACGAACCATTCCGTGCTTGAAGCTTGCGCGGAGGCCGGCAGCCATTACCTCGACATGGCCGCCGATATCTACTCGCCGCCTGGCGTCAAACGCCCCGGCAAGAACTCCTACGAAGCGGAGATCGAGAAATTCAATGCCCGCTTTCTACAGCGCGATCTGGCCGCCATCCTTTGCATGGGCATGGATCCTGGCGCGGTGAATGTCTTCGCCCGCTGGGCCATGGACCGCCTGGATACGGCCAGCAGCATTCGCGTGTTGGACGCGGATAACGCCGAGGTGCGCGGTTACCGTTTCGCGGTGCTGTTTTCGCCGGAGACGTTTTTCGAGGAACTCGGCGCCATCCCGTACTTCGTGCAGGATGGGGTGGTCACCGGTGGCAAGCCGCTGGAAACGGAGGTCGAGTGGGTACGCTTCCCGGATCCCATCGGCTTGCAAAAGACCTACGCGGTCGCCCATGAAGAGGGCGTCAGCCTCGGCCTGCATCCCGCCTTCGTGGACAAAGGCGTGCGTTACTCCGTCTTCAAGTACAACCTTTCCGACAAGGTCTACCATCTCTCCAAATCGTTGTCCTTGCTCGACCTCGACACCTGGAAAAAGGTGCGCGTCGACGGCGTCGAGGTTTCCCCCGTGCGCGTGGCCAGCGCGAATTTGCCCAAGCCCGCGCAGCTCGGCGCCACCGTCGACGGCTACTCTTGCGTCGGCACGGAGGTGCGCGGCACGAAGGATCGCAAGCGGATGGAATACTTCGTCTACAGCATGGACAGCCATCGCGAGACTTACGAAAAGTACGGCTACTCGCTCACGCTGGTGCAGACCGGCATCCCGCCGGCTCTGACCGCCCGGCTCTTGATCGAAGGCGCCATCAAGGAACGCGGCGTCATGATGCCCGAAGCACTCGATCCCGAGCCGCTGATGGAAAACTTCAGCCGCGAGGGTCTGCCCATCTTCATCGAGAAGCGCGAAGTCGAGCGCCTATGAACTCCGGCGAGCCGCGTCCCTTGCTCATCGGCGCCGAATGGGTCTTCACCCAGGAACGCGGCAAGGTGCGGGATGTGTTTACCGGGAATCTGGTCGCGCGCTTTTGCCTGGCTGGCGCCGCGGAGTTGCGGCGGGCGCTGGACGCGGCTTTCGACGCTTTCCACTTCGTCCGCGAGCAGGAACCCGTGGATCGCGCCGCCATTTTGCAGCGGGTAGCGGACGGCATCCAGGCGCGCGCGGCCGAGTTCACGGAGTTGCTCATCGCGGAAGCGGGCAAACCGGTGACCGCCGCTGAAGCAGAAGTAGCGCGCGCCGCCCAGACTTTCCGTTTCGCGGCGCAGGCGGCCCTGGACCCGCCTGGCAATGGCCCGCTGGAGATCGCCGCGAGCGCCCCGGGGCGCGGCCATACGGGGCTGGTCCGGCGTTTTCCGCTGGGCGTCATCCTGGCCATTACGCCGTTCAATTTCCCGCTGAACCTGGTGGCGCACAAGGTGGCGCCCGCGCTTGCCACGGGCAATGCCGTCTTGCTCAAGCCTTCGCCGCGCACGCCGCTTTGCTCGCTGCTGCTTGGTGAAGTCCTGCTCGAAGCCGGCGTCCCGCCCGGCCAGGTCAATGTCGTGCCGTGCGATCACGCGCACCTGCCACTGCTTCTGGCGGACGAACGCGTCAAGATGGTCTCTTTCACCGGCAGCGCCCAGGTCGGCTGGGACCTGAAAAATCGCGCTGGCAAGGCCAAAGTCACGCTGGAACTCGGCGGTAACGCCGCCGCCATCGTGCATCGCGACCCGCGCTGGCGCGAGCGCCTGGGCATGCTGGCGGCCGGCGCCTTCGGCTACGCCGGACAGTCTTGTATCAGCCTGCAACGGCTTTACGTGCATCAATCCCTTTACACGGAGTTCAAGGCCGCGTTCGTCGCGTATGTGCAGGAACACATCAAGGCGGGCGATCCGCGCCAACGCAACGTGGTGGTCGGCCCTGTCATCGACGCGGCCGCGCGCGATCGCATCCTGGCTTGGGTGGACGAGGCGTTGAAGCTCGGCGCCAAGCTGCTGACGGAGTTGCACCCGCGGCCAGAAGACGTTTGCCTGCCGCCCATCATCCTTGAGGGCCTGCCCGCCGGCGCCAAGATCACGGACGGGGAAGTCTTCGGCCCGGTGGTGGCCCTGGCGCCGTACGACAGCTTCGAAGAGGCAATCCGGGAGGTGAATGCGTCGCCGTATGGCTTGCAGGCGGGCGTGTTTACCTCGGACCTGGACCTCGCCTTTCAGGCTTTTAACGAGTTGGAAGTCGGCGGCGTGCTAATTAACCAGGTGCCCACTTTTCGCGTCGAGAACATGCCTTACGGCGGCGTCAAGGACAGCGGCGCCGGGCGGGAAGGCGTGCGCTCCGCCATGGAAGATATGACTGAACCACGTACGTTAATCATTAACCTGAACTAACCGGCGGTTAAGGCCGACCCAGCCTATGCAAACAGGACTCAATTACATCAACGGCCGCTGGAACGCGGCCCGCGCGGGCGCCACTCGCGAAGTGCTCAACCCGGCGAACAACGAAGTCATCGGCCTGGTGACCGAGAGCGACGCGGCGGACGTCGAAACAGCGATCAACGCGGCCCGCACCGCCTTCGACGATGGTCCGTGGGTCAACACGCGCGGCCCCGAACGCGGCACCCTGCTTTTCAAGCTGGCAGATTTGATCGATCAACACGCGGAAGAACTCGCGCGGCTGGATACCCTCAATAACGGTAAACCCTTGCGCGAGGCCCGCGGCGACATCGCCGATAGCGCCGGCTGTTTCCGTTTTTTCGCCGGGCTGACGAACAAGACCACGGGCGAGACCTATGAGGTGCCCGATCCCAACATTGTCGCGCAAACGGTACGCGAACCTATCGGGGTCTGCGGCCAGATCATTCCCTGGAACTACCCGTTCATGATGGCGGCGTGGAAGTTGGCGCCGGGTTTGGCGGCGGGCAACTGTTGCATTCTCAAGCCGTCCGAGCTGACGCCGCTTTCCGCCATTCGCCTCTTCGAGCTGATCGACGAGATCGGCTTTCCGCCCGGCGTGGCTAATCTCGTCCTGGGCGCGGGCGATCCCGTCGGCCACGCCTTGGCCGAGAGCCATCGCGTCGACAAGATCGCCTTCACCGGCGGCACGGCGACGGGCCGCAAAATAATGCACGCCGCCACCGGCAACCTGAAGAAGATCACCCTGGAACTCGGCGGCAAAAGCCCGAACATCGTCTTCGCCGATGCGAACTTCGAGGCCGCGCTGGAGTATGCCATGCTCGGTATCCTGGCCGGACAGGGCGAGGTTTGCAGCGCGGGTTCGCGGCTGTTGCTGGAGCGGTCGTTGGCCGATGAGTTCCTGGCGCGCTTGCGGGCCGCGTTCGATCAAGTGGTGGTAGGCGACGGCATGGACGATGCCACTGAGATGGGTCCCCTGATCAGCCCGGGGCATCAGCAGCGCGTGCTGGGTTACATTAAACAAGGGGTGGACGAAGGCGCGGAGATGTTGTGCGGCGGGCAGGCTTACACCGACGCCGCGCGCAAGGGCGGCAACTACGTGCAGCCGACGATTTTCACGCGGACAAATCCGCGGATGAAGATCGTGCAGGAAGAGATTTTCGGGCCGGTGTTGGCGGTCCAGCTTTTCGACAGCGAAGAGGAAGCCATTCGCCTGGCAAACGACTCCGTCTACGGGCTGGCGGGCGCGGTGTTTACCTCGGACGGCTCCCGCGCCAGCCGGGTGGTGCGCAAACTGCGCGCCGGCATCACGTGGATCAACGCCTATCATCCGACGTTTAACGAGGCGCCCTGGGGCGGCTACAAGCAAAGCGGCATCGGCCGCGAACTCGGCACCTACGGTTACGAGGCGTACACCGAGGTCAAGCAGATCAACACGAATCTCGCACCCGGCCGAATTGGCTGGTTCAAGCACGTCTGAACTTGGCGGCGGCCAGTCTGTTGCCAGCATTGACTCAGAAAGCAGGCGGCGTACAACTCCTGCATGGACGCCGCCGCCGTCGAACTGCGCGACGCGACCAAACGATTCGGCGCGGCCGTGGCGCTGGACGCCATGAACCTCCGCGCGCACGCGGGAGAGTTCCTGACCCTGCTCGGACCCTCCGGCTGCGGCAAGACGACTTGCCTGCGCCTCATCAGCGGCCTCGAGCAGCCGGATTCGGGAGCGGTGTGGCTGGACGGGCAGGACGTCACCGCGTTGCCGCCCTACCGGCGCGAGGTCAATCAGGTTTTCCAAAGCTATGCACTCTTCCCGCATCTTAATGTGCGCGAGAACATCGAGTTCGGGCTGCGGATGCAGCGCCGGACGGTCGCCGAGATCAAGCGCCGGGTGGCCGGCGTGGTCGAGTTAGTGGCGCTCGGCGAACTGACCAACCGGCGGCCCGCGGAGTTGTCGGGCGGGCAGCGTCAGCGCGTCGCCCTGGCTCGCGCGCTGGTTTGCGAACCGAAAGTTCTCTTGCTCGATGAACCGCTGAGCGCCCTCGACGCACGACTGCGCGCGCAGGTGCGCACGGAACTCCGGGCGCTGCAACGGCGGCTCGGCCTCACCTTTATCTTCGTGACTCACGATCAGGAGGAAGCGCTGACGCTGTCGGACCGCGTCGCGGTGCTCAATCAAGGCCGCCTGGAGCAGATCGGCACGGTGGAGGAGGTCTACCATCGGCCCGCGAGCCGCTTCGTGGCGGGCTTTATCGGCGAAGCTAATCTGCTTGAGGCGGAGGTTATTAGTTCCCAGGGGGCATATTGCCAGTGCCGGGTGGGAGACTTAAGCCTCGAAGTTCCCGTTGACCGTTTACCGAAGCAGCCGGTTGGCCTAGGTGACGCCCTGACGCTGCTTATTAGGCCCGAGCAAATCAAACTGTTGACTGTCTTTCCGTCTTCCGATGGCCGCAATGTCTTTCCGGCGCGGGTCACGGATCGCGTTTTTCAAGGCGCCACTCTCTCCTTCACGCTGATCTCGGAGGCCGCGGACGGACAAGCTGGAAGTTGCACTCTGCGGGCCTTTGCGGTCGAGGATGATCGTGGGCTGGCTGTTGACGCACGCCTTTGGGTGCAGATCCCTCCTCACTCCATTAACTGTTTATCCAGTTAACCGGACAATTATCCTTACCTCATTCTCATAGGTCCAGATGCCCGACCCCACTCGCCGCCTGCGCCTGACCATCTCCTACGATGGACGCCCATTTCAGGGTTGGCAAAGCCAGTCTCACCGCGACACCATCCAGGACCGCGTTGAAAGCGCCTTCCGCGCTTTGTGCGGCGGCGAGAAGGTCCACGTGCACGGCTCCGGCCGCACCGATGCCGGCGTGCACGCGCTCGCTCAAGTCGCCCACGCCGATGTGCCGGCGACTATCATTCATACGCCGGAGCGCTGGATTTCCGCGTTGAACGCACATTTGCCGCCACAGATCCGCATTATAGCAGTGCGCTTCGTTCCCGCCGGCTTTCACGCGCGCTTTACCACCGCCGGCAAGGTCTACCGCTACCGCATCTGGAACGCGCCGGTGCTGCCGCCCTTTGAGGTGGGGCGCGCCTGGCACTTTCCGCAGCCGCTCGATCTGGAGATCATGCGCCGCGGCGCGGCGTTGTTGCTCGGGCGGCATGACTTCGCCGGTTTTGCGGCCCGGCGCGCGCGGCCGGCCGAAGACACCGTGCGAACCATTCAGGATCTGACAATCCGGCGCCGCGGCGATCTGATCACGTTAACTGTCCAAGGTGACGGCTTCCTTTACAAGATGGTCCGCCTCATTACGGGCACGCTGGTCCGCTGCGGCCAACATCGCGCGGAAATACAATGGATCGAAAATTTGCTGTCTACCCCTGCGGCAACCATTAAGACCAGCTTCGCCGCTCCGGCCGATGGCCTTTACCTGGTGCGGGTACTCTACCCCCGCAAACCGGGCGCCGGAAAAGTCACATCGGCGTAAATCTCCGCGAGAGGCAGGGCGCAGTTCACACTTGAGAGCGACAAGGTCTCCTCAGCCCTTTGAAACTCTTGCAATTTCCAGCTCCCATCCTCCTGCCGGGAATAATGCTCCACGCGCATCCGCTCGGAAGAAGCGAGAACATAGTCCTCAAGCGAATCCAGCAAGCGGCAGCGCGCAAATTTATCCCCGCGATCAAAGGCTTCCGTGCTGGGTGAAAGAACTTCCACAATTAGCTGAGGGTTCAGCAAGCTTTGTGGATTGTCGCCCCCTTCGAACTTCGGCTCTCCACAAAGCGCCATCAAGTCCGGATAGGTATAAAGGTCGCCCGCTTTGACTCTCAAGCGCATATCCGCGAAATACACCCGGCAGCCGCGGCTGCGCAGCCGTTGGTGTAATCCGGCAAAGATGTTACCGAGCACCTCATTATGCCAGGGCTGCGCGCCAGCCATGGCGAAGATCTCTCCCGCGAGATACTGGCTTTTGTAGGCGGCATTCAGTTCCAGCAGCAGGTATTCTTCGGGTGTGAAAAATCGCTTGGGTAACCCGCTCATAGACAGGAACATTAAACGCCTTTTTCGGCCGGTTCGCAACCTCCTTCCCGGTTTCAATCCGTCATAACGCCGCCCCGATAAACTCGCGATATAGTCCGGCGTACACGCCATCCGCTGCCAGCAGCGTTTCGTGCGTGCCACGTTCCACGATCTCCCCGGTCGCCAACACCAGCACCTGCTCGGCGTGCCGGATGGTGGAGAGCCGGTGCGCCACCACGAAACTCGTGCGCCCCGCCAACAAACGCCCCAGCGACACCTGCAGCCGCTTCTCCGTTAGGGCGTCGATGGCACTGGTCGCCTCGTCCAGGATCAAAATGCGCGGGTCCGCCAACAGGGCGCGCGCAAAGCAGACCAACTGCCTTTCGCCTCCGCTGAGACTCGCGCCGCGCTCACCCACCATCGTGTCCAAGCCTTGCGGCAGCCGTTCGATCAAGTCCACGCAGTCCAAGGTCCGGCACACCTCCAGCAACTCCGCCGTGGTCGCCTCAGGCCGGCTGAAACGCATGTTCTCGGCGACGGTGCCGTTGAAAAGGAAGTTCGCCTGACTGACAATCGCCATCTGCCGGTGCAAGCTGTGGCCGGTTAGTTCCAGAACGTTCTGCCCATCGATCAGAATCTGTCCGGCGTCAGGCAAATAGAACTTGCTAATTAGATTGATGATCGAGCTTTTCCCGCTGCCTGTATGACCCACCAGGGCCAGCGTCTGACCGGGTTCAGCCACGAAGTTGATGGCGCGCAAAACCGGTGGCCCGCCGGTATAGGAAAAACTCACTTCCCGAAACTCTACCCTGCCAGGAGTTTGTCCGGATAAAGCCCGGGCACCGGCCGCGTCCTGCCAATCGGGCGGACTATCCAGCAAGTTGAACACGCGCTCCGCGCCCGCCATGGCCGTCAGCGCCTGATTGTACTGCGTCCCGAGCACCTGCACCGGCTGGAAGAACAAGCTCGCCAGGAAGAAGAACTGGATCAGATCGCCGATCGGCATGCCGATCGCCGGATGCAACGCGCGATAACCCCCGAGCAGGAGCAGGATCGAGATAAAGAACTGGCTATTGAGTTCCAGCAACGGCAGAAAAACCGCCGAGAGCCGCGCCGCGCCCAACCCGACCTGGAAGTGGTCCGCCACCAGGTCGCGAAACATGCCGGCATTCAAGTCCTGGCGCACAAAGCTCTGCGTCACGCGGATGCCGTTAACCGACTCCGCCAGATTAGCGGTCAGCCGGCTATAGCTCTCCTGCTGGAGGCGATAAATGCGGCTGAGCTGGCCATGAAAGATGTGGTTCAAGAGCCAAATGACCGGCGCAATGGCGAGCACGGCGAGAAAGAGCGTCGGGTCGCAGCAAAGCATCAGCAACCCGGCAATGAGCATCTGCCCCACTTGCACCAGGCTGACAAACAAAACATCCTGGACGCCCGTGCGGACGGCCTCGACATCCGAAGTCATGCGGCTGATGACCCGGCCGAGCTTGGTCCGATGGTAGAAGCCCATCGTCAGGGTTTGCAGATGCGCGAAGATGTCCGCGCGCAAATCGTGCATGACGGCTTCGCCGAGCAGCAAGGCCAGGCGCACCCGGAAATGGAAGGTTGCCGCCGTCCAGATGGCCAGGGCGGCAAAAGCGGCCGCTCCCATCATGGTGCCGGGGAAATCTCCCCGGGCGATCGGCCCGCGGATGATCGAGCCGATCAGCCAGGCGGCCAGGGGCAATTGCGCCGCCCGGATCAGCACCGTGCACAGAAGCCAGTTGCGCCGCCGGGCGTAGGGCCGCGTATAGGTGAAAAGGCGCCGGATCAAGCGCAGGTCCAGCGGCCGTTGCCTTGGTTCGTTTTCCTCGTCGTCGCCGGCCACCTGGCCGCCACCCCGAACCACCAAACCCGGTAGAGGCGCGGGTTGGCGGAGGCCGAATATCCTGCGATACAAGTTAGGGCGAGGCATGCGGATCTCCTACCCCGCGATTGCGGCCATTCTGTTGACAGAGTGGGCCATCTGCAAATCGGCGACCTGCCGGTAGTGTCCCCCACCCCGGGCCAGAAGATCGCCCGGCGGCCCAAACTCCACGATTTTGCCCTGATCCAGCACCATAACGAGATCCGCGCGCTGGAGCGTGCTTACGCGGTGCGCCACCAGGAAGGTCGTGCGCCCCGCCATGGCCGTATCCAGAGCCTCTAGAATCTCGTGCTCCGTCCCCGGATCGATCGCCGCCGTGGGATCGTCCAGCAGCAGAATCGGCGGCTCCAGCAACAAGGCCCGTGCAATCGCCAGGCGCTGCCGCTGTCCGCCGGAGAGATTCGAGGCACCCTCACCCAGCACGCTCTGGTAACCCGCCGGCAGCGCCATGATAAAGTCGTGCGCCGCCGCCAGACGCGCCGCGTGTTCAATCTGGGCCTGGGTGGCGGAGGGATGCCCGAACGCAATGTTCGACGCGATCGTGTTCGAGAATAGAAAGCTTTCCTGAAAAACCAGACCGATGCTGCGGCGCAGATCGTCCAGGTTTAGCTCGCGGAGATCATGTCCGTCGATGCGGACCCTCCCCTCACCCGGGTCGTAAAAACGCGGGATCAGGCTGAGCAACGCGCTCTTGCCGGAACCCGTCGGCCCCAGGATGGCCACGCAACAACCCGGCTCAATCTGGAAATCGATGCCGCGCAGGACACTGTGTTCCGCCCGGTAATCGAACCACACGTTTTCAAAACGCACCTCGCCCCGCGCTTTCGGCAGCCGGATCGCCCGCGCCGACGGCGGGCTGGCGATCTCCACTGGCGTGTCCAACACCTCGAAAACCCGCCGCGCGCCGGTCAGGCTCGTCTGGATGCTATTGGCAATATCCGAGACGCGGAAGACCTGATTGGAAAACTGCTGCAACAGCCCGGCAAAGACCACCAACCCGGACCCGAGTGGCAACTCGCCGCGGCTCACGAGCACGCCACCGTAAGCCAGCAAGACGACCAGGTTGACCTGGCTCAGCAGACCCAACGCCGGCACAAAGGCGCTCAGCCTCCAGAAGATCCAGCCTTGCTGATCACGTACGGCATCGTTCGCCGCCGCGAATTTCTGGATTTGTTCCTGCTCGCGCGCGAAACCTTTGACCACTTGCGCCCCCTGCACATTTTCGCTCAGGACATCGACCATCTGATCCACCAACACCCGGTTGCGCGCGTACGCTGGCCGTACCACCCGAGAGAACCAGGCCGACCCGACCCAAAGCAGCGGGGTCGTCAGCAGACAGGCAAAAGTCAGCGGCACGTGAATGGCTGCCATGTAGGCGGCCGCCAGCGTGAGTTGGAAAACGAGGATCATCACCTGGATCAGCACAAGATCGACGAATGAGCGCAGATTTTGCACGTCGCTGGTCACCCGGTTGATGATCGAGCCGCTGGCGTGGTCGTCGAAAAAGCGGAAGCTCAAGCGTTGCAGCTTGTCGTACACGCTGGCGCGCAGTTGGACGACGATCTCGCCCTGCACCAGTTTTGCCAGGGCGACCTGGTAGCTAAAGTCCAGCCAAGCCCGCAGCAAGGCCAGGGTGAATACCGCCGCCGCCAAGGCGCTCACCACGCCCATCGCCGGCCAATGCGCGGGCGGCGCCAAGCCCAGCGGCCATTGCGGCGCCGCGCGTCTGGAGTCCACCTGGTGCGCGATGTAGTCGATGCCCAAACCCGTCAGCCCAAGCCCGGCCACCGTCCCGGCCAACAGCAGAAACTGGAACGTCAGGACCTTGAAACAACCGCGCCGGTAATTCCAGCTCAACGCCAGCAGCCGCCGCAGGACCGCCGCATTCGAGAGGCCGGCAGTCTCGGCCCGGGCCGGATCGGTGGAAGGTGCGGGCTGGGACTTTGGCATGGTGGGTAAGGCCGCGGACCGGCGGAGCCTGCACGAAAACACCCGCAGCCAAAGCTGCAAGCATTAGGTGCCACGCCTGCGAATAGGTTTCACGCCAGACCCCGCACAAAGCGGTGCCCAACCTCGCTGGTGTCTGTTACAAACCTGCCCACCTTTGCAAACCGCCATCCATTGGTTCCGCCGTGACTTCCGGCTAACGGACAACACCTCCCTGCAAGCCGCCACGATAGCCGCCGCGCAGATCGCACCCGTTTACGTCCTCAGCGATTGGCAGCGGCGCCACCACTGGACCGGGCCGAATCGCCAGGAGTTCCTTTGCGGCTGTCTCCGCGCGCTGGCCGGCGACCTCAAGGCGACCGGCGGCCGGCTGATCATCCGCAGCGGGAACGCCCTGGAAGAACTGGAGAAGCTTTTGCTCGAAACCAAGGCGGGGGCGATCCATTGCAACCGGGATCCCGATCCCTTCGGGCGGGCGATGGAGGAAAAGGTGGCGGCCATGGCCGCCCGGCATGGCGCGGAGTTTCACGCGCACCAGGACATCGCCCTGCACGAGCCCACTGAATTACTCACGGCTGCCGGCACGCCTTACCGCGTCTATTCACCGTACGCCCGTGCTTGGGAAAAGCTGCCCAAGCCGGGTGCCGGTCCTCGGATCGCCCAGCTTAAAGCACCCGCCGGTCCCAAGAGCCTGCCGCTGCCCGACCTGTCCCATTGGGCGATCCAAAGCACGGGCGCGCAGCTCATCGCCGCCGGCGAAAGCGCCGCGCGCGAACGCCTGGAAAGCTTTCTTAGCCACGCAGGCGAGGTCGGCCGCTACGCTTTGCAGCGCAACACCCCCCACGGCGCTACCACGTCCCGTTTCTCGCAGGATTTGCGTTGGGGCCTGCTTTCCATTCGCGAGATTTATCAGCGCTGCCAGGAGTTGAGCGCGGAACTCGGCGCGAAGGCCCGGGACAGCACGGACAAGTTCGTGCGCGAACTCGCCTGGCGGGAATTTTACCTGCAAATTCTCTATCATTATCCCGAGGTGCTGGACGACGACTTCAATCCCGCCACCCGCGGCCTGCCCTGGCGCCGGGCCGGCGATGCGACGGAAGACTTTGCGCGCTGGTGCGAAGGCCGGACCGGTTTTCCCTTGGTGGATGCGGGAATGGCGCAGCTCGCGCAAAAGGGCTTTATGCACAACCGCTTGCGGATGATCACCGCGATGTTCCTGACCAAGGATCTGCACATCCACTGGAGGGATGGCGAGGCGTTTTTCCTGCGTCATCTGGTCGAGGGCGAAATCGCGAGCAACAACGGCGGCTGGCAATGGAGCGCCGGCACCGGTGCCGATGCCGCCCCGTATTTCCGCATCCAGAACCCGTGGCTGCAAAGCCAGCGCTTCGATCCCCAGGGCGATTTCATCAAGACGTATCTGCCCGCCTTGCGCGAGGTCCCGGCCAACCGGCTGCATGCGCCGCCCGCCGCCGGCACGTCCTTGGCCAAAGGCTACCCGCCGCCGATGGTCGATCACCACGTGGAGCGCGATCGCACGCTCGATATGTTCAAGCACCACGCCGCTTCCAAAAACCCGCGATAACGATTGCAGTCGCCGCGCCGGCGTTGCATGATCCGGCGCCATGGAAATCGACGCCGGGATGCAGGCTGCCATCGATGAAATGCTCAAAGGTCTGGCCGAAGGCGGCATTCCCATCGGCTCGGCGCTGGTGCGGGACGGCGAGGTCATCGCCGCCGGCCATAACAAGCGCGTCCAGGACGGCGATCCTATCACGCACGCGGAAATCGACTGCCTGCGCAATGCCGGCAGACCGGGCGCCGGCGGCTTCCGCGCGGCCACGCTCTATTCGACTTTGATGCCATGCTATCTGTGCTCCGGTGCGGCGGTGCAGTTCGGCATCAAAAAAGTCATCGTCGGCGAGAGCCGTAACTTCCCGGGCGCGCCCGATTTCATGCGCAGCCATGGCATTGAAGTTATCGACCTCGATTTGCCGATCTGTGTCGAGACGATGGCACGGTTCATTGCGGACCGGCCGTCCCTCTGGAACGAAGATATCGGCAAGTGAAGCACGGTGGCGGAGCATTGCGCCGGCCCGTTTTTTTCTGCTTGCCATCAGCGAAAGCAATGCTCAGGCTCTGGCCTGATATTCAGCGTAAACTGACACCAATAGTGCGGCATCTCCGAGAAGACTGACATGGGTAATCGACTCTATGTAGGCAATTTGTCCTTTAACGCCACCGAAACGGATCTCATGGACCTTTTCGGGCAGGCCGGCACGGTAAAAGACGTAGCTCTGATCCAAGACCGCGTCACAGGGAAAAGCCGCGGCTTCGCGTTCGTCACCATGACGACAGACCAGGAAGCGGCCAACGCCATCAGCGAACTGAACGGCAAAAGCATCGAAGGCCGAACCATTTCTGTCAGCGAGGCGCGTCCGCGGGAAGAACGCCCGTCCGGTGGTGGCGGCGGCGGCGGCGGCCGGAGCTACGGTGGTGGCGGCGGCGGTTACAGCGGCGGCGGCGGCGGGGGTGGTGGATATAGTGGCGGCGGGGGTGGCGGTGGCGGCTACGGGAGTGGTGGGGGAGGCGGCGGTTACAGCGGCGGCGGTGGTGGTGGCCGCGGCGGCGACCGGCGCGAACGTGGCGACCGCGGTGATCGTCGCGGCGGCTACGACCGCTAAGGCGAGGGATTGTCGCTCCGCGAGCGATTCCCCATATTCCAGCCAAGGTAGCCGTCCCAGGCAGCGGCGGCTGCTTTCGCCCGGTCCCAGATGTCCAGCGGCTCGTCTGGGCCTTGATTTCTGCCGGAAAAACAGGTTTCCCGCGGCGTCGAAAAAACGTACTGTCGCGCTTGTGAGCTACCAGGTTTTCGCGCGCAAGTACCGGCCCCAGATTTTCGATGACGTCGTCGGGCAGGAACACATCACGCGCACGCTGAAAAACGCCATCGCGCAGAACCGTCTTGCGCACGCCTATCTTTTCGTCGGCCCTCGCGGTATCGGCAAGACTTCGACCGCGCGCATCCTCGCCAAAGCCCTCTGCTGCATTCACGCGCCTACCACGGAGCCGTGCGGGGTGTGCGATCCCTGCAAGGAGATCGCCGCCGGCAACAGCCTCGATGTGCTTGAGATCGACGGCGCCAGTAACAACGGCGTCGAACAGGTGCGCGAGTTGCGGGACAACGTCCGCTACGCCCCGACGCGCGGGAAGTACAAGATCTACATCATCGACGAGGTCCACATGCTCACGACAGCCGCGTTCAACGCGCTGCTCAAGACGCTGGAGGAGCCACCCGAGCACGTTAAATTCATCTTCGCCACGACCGAGCCGCAAAAGGTGCTGGCCACGATCCTGAGCCGCTGCCAGCGCTTCGATTTGCGCCGCATCCCGGCGCCGCTCATCGCCGCGCATCTCCAAAAGATCTCGGGCGCCGAGAAAATCGATCTGGCACCCGAGGCGGCCGACGCCATCGCGCGCGGGGCGGAAGGCGGGCTGCGGGATGCGGAATCGATGCTTGACCAACTTGTCGCCTTTTGCGGCGACCGGATCGCGCGCGAAGACGTGCTCAATATCTTCGGCTTCACCGCTCCGGAGGTGGTCGCCGGCCTGGCGGGCGCCGTCTTGGAAGGCTCGACGACGGGCGCTCTGGCGGCTTTGGACGCGCAAGCGGAAGCCGGCAAGGATCTGTTGCGCCTGCTCGGCGAACTGATCTCGCACCTGCGCAACGTGCTGGTCTGCCAGGTCAACGCCGGCAGCATCGCCGCCGAGACGGCGCCCGGGATGGTGGCGGTGTTGCAGGCGCAAGCGGCGCAGATCTCGCCGGACCGGCTCCTCGAACTAATCGATCAGTTTGCCGCCGCGGAAAATCGCATGAAATGGGCGCCGAACAAGAAGCTGCATTTTGAAATCGCGCTGATCAAAGCCATCCAGACCCTGGGCCAGACCACGCTGACCGAGGTGATCGATGCGCTGTCGGCGATTCGTAGCGAGGAGTCCGGCGGCGCCCCGGGGCTGCCCGCGCCTGCTGGCAAGCGGGCGGAAGAGCGCCCCAGGGCTCCCGAGCCGAAGGTGGCGGAAACACCGCGGGTGGACTTCGCCACGCTGAAGAAGTCGGTTGCGGGGCCGATGCCGACGGAGAAGGCGCCGCCGCCAGCGGAGAAAACGCCGCTGCCGCCTGCCGTCTTGGTGCCGGCCGCCATGGTCGCAGTGGAGCCCGCCCCCGCTACGCCGCCGCCGGAGGTCATTCCTCCTCCGCCAGTTGTCGTGCCGCCCGCGTGGGATGGCGAAACGATCTGGCGGGGCATCATTCAAGAAATCGGCGCACAGCGGCCCTTGATCCGGAATTGGGTGCAGCTTGGCCGGTTCATCTCGGCTGATGCCGGCACGGTGCGGGTCGGGTTTCCACCGGCGGAAAAACTGGTGCTGGAAACGTTGCGCAAACCGACCAACCAGAAGTTGCTCGACAGCTTGCTAACCAAGCTGGCCGGGACGCCTGTGACCCTGAAGATGGAGTTGCAGGAGCGCGCGGACGAAACGCCCTCCGCCGCCCCGGCGCCTGACCCTGCGGCAAACACCAACAACGGCCACGCCGCAGCCCCGCCGGCGCCCAGGAGCGAAGCCGCCGCCGCCACCGATCCAGCCGACACGTTCAAGAACGATCCCATGATCCAGAAAGCGTTGAAGATCTTCGAGGGCGAGATTCGCTCCGTCGACGGACCGGCGACGCCGAGCGGCGCCCCAGCCTGATTTACTTGTCAGTCACCGACCGGCTTCCCTAGAGTCATCTGCCAATGAATATCAACAAGATGCTCAAGCAGGCGCAGAAGATGCAGGCGGACGCCGCCAAGATGCAGTCCGACCTGGCCGACCGCACCGTGACGGCCTCCGTCGGCGGCGGCAAGGTGACGGTGGTGGCCACCGGCTCGGGCGACGTGTTGAGCATCAAGATTTCCAAGGATGTCGTGGATCCCGATGACGTGGAGATGCTGGAGGACCTGGTGTTGAGCGGGGTCAAGCAGGCGATCGAGGACGGCAAGAAGATGGCCGAAAGCGAGATGAGCAAACTGACCGCCGGCCTGAGCGGCATGGGCTTGCCCGGTTTGGGGCTGTAGCAGCGGTTCGCCGGGTCACTCCGGCATGCTGAGTCGCCCCAGAACACCATGCGGATGCGCCCAGCTCATATCCCCCTCGCCGCCGCCCTGTTGTGGCTGGGCGTGGCGCTGACCGGCTGCGGGCATCGGGAAACACCTGTCGAGGTGGGCATCCGCGAGCAGATCCTGCACGTCGGCAATGGCTCCGAACCGCGCGATCTGGACCCGCACACCGCCGTCAGCATCACCGAGAGCAACATCCTCACGAGCCTGTTCGAGGGCCTGGTCGTTTTTACGCCGGATTGCCGGAACGTCCTGCCTGGTGCGGCGGAGCGCTGGGAGATTTCACCCGATGGCCGGGTGTATACTTTCCATCTGCGGCCAACCTTGCGCTGGAGCGACGGCCAACCGTTGACGTCGGCGGATTTTCTCTACTCGTTCCGCCGCATCGAGGAGCCGAAACTCGGCGCGGAACTCGCCATCTACGGGGACTTCGTGGCCGGCGGCCAGGACTATCGGGAAGGCCGCCTGCACGATATAGCCGCCGTGGGTTACAGCGCACCGGACCCGCTGACTTTCGTCATCCGCCTGCGGGCGCGGACGCCGTTCTTTCTCGGGTTGCTCGCGAGCAATCCTTTTTATCCCGTCCAGCGCGCCACCATTGAAAAGCACGACGCCTATCTGCGCCGCGATGGTGCCTGGACCAAGCCCGGCAGCCTGGTGGGCAACGGTCCCTTCCGCTTGCTGGCCTGGCACATCAATGAAGCCGTGATCGTCGAGAAGAATCCGTCCTTCTGGGACGCCGCGCATGTTCGCCTGCGGCAGGTTTACTTCCACGCCATCGATAACCCGGATACGGAAGAGCGGGCGTTTCGCGGCGGCCTGCTCCACGTGACCCGAGGCATCCCGGCGGTCAAATTGCCCGGGTACAAGCAAGACCATCCCAGTTGGGTATACGCGGACCCGCTGACCGCTTCGCGCTACGTCACCTTCAACGTGGCGAAGCCACCGTTCGACGACGTCCGCGTGCGCCGCGCCTTCGCGTACGCCGTGGATCGGGCGGCGCTGGTCACGGATGTCCTGCGGGACGGCAGCCGCCTGGCCGATAGCCTCAGCGTGCCCGGCAGCGGTCCAAACTACACCTCCACCAGCCATCTCGTGCACGATCCCGACCGCTCGCGCGCCCTGTTGGCTGAGGCCGGTTTCCCCGGCGGCAAAGGTTTGCCGTCGATTGCGCTGACTTTTACGCCCGCGCACCCCAACGAACAACGCCTGGTCGAGGCCATTCAGGCGATGTGGTCGCGCGAGTTGGGTGCCCACGTCGATCTGGTGGCGCAGGAGGAAAAGGTCTGGCTGGATACGTTGCGGACCAAGAATTTCCAACTGCTGATGGATGGTTGGTCCTCCGGCGTCAACGATCCCGCCGACCTGTTCCAAATGTTCGTCAGCGATTCGCCGAACAACGACGCCAACTTTGATTCCAAGCCCTACGACGCGGCCTATGCCGCCGCCGCCAACGCCGCGGATGATCCGGCACGAATTACCCAACTACAGGCTGCCGACGACATTTTGATCGACCAGGTGCCGATCATGCCGATTTACCACGATAACACCAACTATCTGGTCAATCCCGCCGTGCACGGCTGGTCGCCAGACATCCTGGGCATCCACCTGCTCAATGCGGTGTATCTGGAAGCGGCGCCTGGCAAATAGTTGCGAATCGCTGGTCCGATGCCAGCGCGAGATGGGGACTTAAGGGAGAATGCACCCGTCCGCCACCGCCCGACAGGTACGAATCATATTCGTACAGTTTCCGCACCATGAACCCCAACGAACCATCCGCCGACGCGTCCTCCACCCTCAACCGGCGCAACTTCTTCCAACGCGCGGGCCTGGCTTGCGCGGGCGCCGCTCTGGGGGCTGAGTTGCTCGGCCAGGCCACTTCGCAGGCACAAGATTACGAAGGGTCGCGCATTCCGGCCAAAGACGGCGAGAAAGCGCTCACGGGAATCCCGTTCCTGGAGGAGAAGGAACACGCCAGCGGGATTGCGCGCCGGCGCTTCGGCAAAAGCGATGATTGGATCAGCATCCTGGGCATTGGCGGTTTCTCCATCGGTGGCGAGCAAGTGCCCGAGCAGGAAGGGATCGCTGTGGTGCAAGAAGGCGTCGATAGCGGCCTCAACTTTTGCGACAACGCCTGGGAGTACAACAAACACGTCTCGGAAGAGCGCATGGGCAAGGCGCTGGCGGCGGGTGGCCGGCGCGACAAGGTTTTTCTGATGTCTAAAGTCTGTACGCACGGGCGGGACGCCACCGTTGGCATGCAACAACTCGAGGAAACCCTCAAACGCCTCCAGACCGATCACCTGGACCTCTGGCAAATCCACGAATGCGTTTACTGGAACGATCCCGAGCGGCACTTCATGAAAGGCGGCGTCATCGAAGCGCTTACCAAGGCGAAGGAGCAGGGCAAGGTGCGTTTTGTCGGCTTCACGGGGCACAAAGACCCGGCCATTCATCTCGCCATGCTGGCCTACGACTATCCGTTCGATGCGGTGCAACTGCCGCTCAACCCGTTTGACGGGTCATTTCACTCCTTCGAGCAGCGCATCCTGCCGGAGCTGCATAAGCGCGGAATCATGCCGTTGGGCATGAAGAGCCTGAACGGCAACGGACGCCTGATCGAGCAACATCTCGCCACGGTGGATGAGGCCCTGCACTACGCGATGAGCCTGCCGGTCCTGACGACGATCAGCGGCATGGATTCGCGGAAGGTCCTGCAGCAGAATCTGGAGATCGCGTGCAACTTCAAGCGGTACTCGCACGAGCAGATGGCTGCTCTGCGCGACCGCTACGCCAACAACGTCGCCGCCGACGGCCGCTTCGAGCTCTACAAGACAACCAACGAATTCGAAGCCGACGAGGGCCGCGCTCAACACGGCTTTCCCGGCAAGTACGAGAAGGTGACGTAGGCTGCAGGCAGCAAAGCGGCCGTTCGTTTGCAATTTACTTCCTTGGGTGAGTTACCCATGCTCGCCCGGTGCTCGCGAAGGTCTATTCCGCCGCCGTTCTCGGCGTCGACGCCTATGAAGTGGAAGTCGAAGTAAACGCGGCGCATTCCAGCACCACCGCCGTGGTTTTGGTCGGTTTGCCGGACGTCGCCGTCAAGGAGAGCAAGGACCGCGTCACCACCGCCGTCCAAAATAGCGGTTTCTATTGGCCGCGCGGCCGCACGACCATCAATCTCGCGCCGGCCGACATCAAAAAAGAAGGTCCCAGCTTCGACCTGCCGATTGCCGTCGGCCTGATCGCGGTCGGCGAGGAAAGCGAATGGGGCGGCATGGAGAATTATTGCCTGACCGGCGAACTCGCGCTCACCGGCGCGGTGCGTCCCGTCCGCGGGGTTCTGGCCATGGCCCTGGAAGCGCGGCGGCGCGGCAAGCAGGCGATCTTCGTGCCGGAAGTCAACGTGCGCGAAGCGGCTTTCGTCGAAGGTATCGCAGTCTACGGCGTCAGGAACCTGCGCCAGGTCATCCAATTTCTAAAAGGCGAACTCAATGAGCTTCAACCGGTGCGCGAAGATGCCCGCGCGCTCTTCCACGCCCAGCAGCATCACGAGTCCGATTTCTCCGAGGTCAAAGGCCAACCGCACGCCAAGCGTGCCATTGAAGTAGCCGTGGCCGGCAACCATAACCTGCTCATGATCGGGCCGCCGGGATCCGGCAAGAGCATGCTGGCCAAGCGCATCCCCAGCATCATGCCGCCACTGACGCTCGAGGAAGCCATCGAGGTCACGAAGGTGCATTCGATTGCCGGCCTCCTCGACGCCGGCCATCCGCTGGTCGGCACGCCGCCGTTCAAAGCGCCGCACTCAACCGTCTCGGACGCGGGCCTGATCGGCGGCTCGAACCAACCCGCACCCGGCGAAATTAGCATTTGCCATCACGGCGTTCTTTTTCTGGATGAGCTGCCGGAGTTCCGCCGCTCCACCCTGGAGGTCATGCGCCAACCGTTGGAGGACGGGAAGGTCACCATCTCGCGCGCGTCCGGCTCGATGACGTTCCCGGCCGAGTTCATGCTCGTGGCCGCGATGAATCCGTGTCCCTGCGGCTATTATGGGTCGCTCAAACGCACTTGCCGCTGCGGTCCGCTCCAGGTGCAACGCTATCGGCAGCGCATCTCTGGTCCGTTGCTGGACCGCATCGATCTGCACGTGGAAGTGCCGGGAATCGAGTACAGCGACCTGGCCAGCGTGGAAGCCGGCGAGCCTTCGGAGGCGATCCGCGGACGCGTGGAACGCGCGCGCCAATTGCAGGTGACGCGGCAAAAAGGTCCGAACTCGCGCCTGAAGCCGCGTCAGATCAAAACGCTCTGCCAGATCGACGAATCCGGCACGGAATTGCTGCGGCTGGCGATGACCGAACTGAATTTGAGCGCCCGCGCTTACGACCGCATCCTCAAAGTGGCGCGCACCATCGCCGACCTGGATGCCGGCGGCGCGCCAATCGCGCCGGAGCATTTGGCTGAGGCGATCCAGTACCGCGCCTTGGACCGCGCGCTGTTTTCCTGAAACACGACTCGCCCGGTTCAATTGGCGAGTTCGATCCCGTTGCGCTCCAGCGTCCGACCGGTTTGACGATCGTACTCCGCGAGGGCTTTTTGGTAGGTCGTGTGGGCTTGCAGGACGGCGGTCTCGGCCGCGGTAAGCTCATCCTGTATCTGTAACACGGCGTACGTCGAGCTCGTGCCGAGGGCAAGTTTCTTCTGCTCGGAATCCAGACTCTCGCGCGCCAAACGCAAAGTCTCCTGGGACGCTTTGATCCTGGCTCGCCCGGTACGCACCTCGCTGAGCGCGTTATCCAGATCGACGACAATTTCCTGCTCGAGCTTCTTGAGGGCAATCAATTCCTGCGCCACTTCCAGCCGGGCCGACGCCACACTGGCCTGGCCAGCCCGGTTCAGAATAGGAAGCTGCAAAGTCAGGCCGGCCGATGCGCCCAGGTAATCCCCATGGAAGGTCTGCGCGAGGCTCGTTCCCATGCTTTGATCCAGGCCGCTGCTGCCCAGGCTGGCGACAAGGTCGAGTTGCGGGCGCGCGTGGCTACGATCGAAAACCAGCGTGATCTGTCGCTCCTGGAGGCCAATGAGCATCTGCTGGTAATCCGGCCGGTAGGCGTAGGCATGCGGCAGGTCCGTGTCGAAATCGAGTTCGCTGGGTTCGCGCTCATCGGGAGGCGCGATATTCAGGTGGATCGAGAGAAAACGCTCAGCATCATCGCTGACACACAACTTCAGGGCGTTTTCCGCCTCGCGGGTGGTTTCCCGCGCGTTGATAATCGCCACCTCCCGCGACGCCACCTGATAACGCGCCACGCTGACATCCAGCGGAGTCAGGGTGCCCGCCGCGACGCGACCCTGGCGCTCCTCGAGGAGCTGCTGGGCGAGGTCACGCGAGTGCTCGGCGACGGTGACCGCGGCGCGGGCAAAATACAGCTGGTCGTAATCCTGAATCGTCTCGGTGACGATATTGATGACCGTCTGGCGAAAATCCCATACCGATATTTGCCGGTCCGCGCGGGCGAGGCGGATGGGAGCCATCGTTACGTCCACGCCGAAGCCATTCAGGAGTGGCTGCGTCACGCCGATCAAAGCGGAAGACCGGTAGATTTGGCGCTCGCCCGCGACCTTGTTGAAATAGCTCTCTGCGGTACTGCCGACGCTGACTACGCCGCCGGTCGGCGTCAGCACCCTGACGCTGGCGCCATACTGTTCGTCGACCGTGCGCACGTTGATGACTTCCGACTTGCCCTTGTGGGTATGGACGATCGCCGGGCTATCGGTTTGATTGACGCCGCCGTGAGCAGCCAATATCGGATCGAAGGCCCCCAGTTGCTGCTTCACATGCTCGCCGGCGATGGCCGGAGCGAATCGCTCCAACCGGATAGCATTGTTTTTGGCCAGCGCCATTCTGACTGCACTATGCAACCCAAGCGCGAGCTCGTCCGGGGCTGCGGGCCGCGTGCTTGTGACAATGACTTCGTGCCGCGAAGCGGAATTATCCGCAGCACGAGCGAGGAGACCGTGGAGGCCGGCGACGCCACACATGACAAGCCGGCAGACTGGAATTTTAAATGAAGGAGTGAGAAGCTGAAGTCGACGCTGGGGGGTGCGCATTCTTCTGTCTCGGCTTATTACCCTGCCGAGGGGAGCAACCGGGTTTTAGTGGATGAGGTTACATTGCGATTAGCTTGCGATAACCGCGCCAGTCTGCCGGCTTCCGAGCCTCAACGCCGCTGGCGGCGGCGTCTGGTCTTGTGCGGCGCCGCCTAACTGTTCGGATCGAATCCGGCCACTCGGCAGGTCCCAGCACTTGGGTCAGGAGTTTAGTATGCCACTTCTGTGCCAACGTACGTCACTTTGGCAAAGATACACTGTAAAATCGTAGTTGGTACAATTGGAATCCAGGCGCTCGGCTGCCCTTGGCGTTAAGCTGTTCTCTGTCGATCAGCGAGAGAAGACGTGTCAGCATCTCAACCAGCTTCTCGCGCTGCAATGGCTTATGGAGGACCGGCGGTCGTGGCTGTTTTCCTGAACTGCGTCCTGCTGGTCAGAAAGATATTGATTGCGGCAAGTTGCAGCAGGAAATGTTCGGCCAAGACAAGAATGTCCGCGCCCGCTGCCGTCGAAGTACGCCTCGCAGGGGGTGTTCTCTGCTTAAAGCTCCGGCGCGAACGCCTCACGCAAGGGATTCGTAATTTTTTCGTAGAGGGACCGGTGTTTCCACTGTTCGAGCGTGATGCGAGTTGCGTGGGTCTTGTCGCCCTCGAAGATCACTCGTTGTTGAGCGGCAAATCCTTTGTCTAGCATGTTCATGTTCGCTTCGTCATTCAGCCGCAACGACCGATTATCCAGGTTGGACGAACCCACGGAGGTCCAAAGTCCGTCGACGATCAGGAGTTTGCAGTGAATCATTGTGGGCTGGTACTCGTAAATTTCCACTCCGGCTTCCAGCAGTTTTCCCCAGTGCGAGCGAGAAGCACGGCGAGTGACCTTGGCGTCGATGTGCTGGCCAGGGACTAGTATTTGCACCTGCACCCCGCGTTGCCGAGCTGCGATAAGTTCCCGCACAAAGAGATCGTCCGGCACGAAGTAGGGACTTTCGATCTGGATGCTCTTACTCGCGGCGGCGAGCGAGAGCAGGTACATGGACCTCATCGTCGGACTGCCCAGTCCGGGCGAGCTCCGGAACGACTGCGCCGTCTCACTACCTACTGCTGTCAGCCGCGGCAAGACGGCGTCCCCGTGTAACACCTCACCCCGGATTTTCATCCAGTTATCCATAAAGTCGGCCTGAAGTTGCGCGACGACCGGCCCTTCTACCCGGAAATGCGTGTCTCGCCAATGGGCGGCGGAATCGGCATGACCAAGCCACATATCTGCAATACCAACTCCACCGATGAACCCTGTCTTGCCGTCGACAATGAGAAGCTTGCGATGGGTGCGGTTATTCACCCGGCGGGGATCGTACCAGCCCAGTGGATGGTAACGTGCGAGTTCCACCCCGGCGTCTCTCATTACCCGGTCCTCTTGGCGGCTGGCTTTTTGCGAGCCTTGCCAGTCAAGGATCACACGCACCTTCACCCCAGCCCGCGCTCGCTCGGCCAGCGCTTGCGCGAACTCGTCGCCGATCTCGCCTTTCCAGAAGATATACGTTTCGAAGTTGATGGTCCGCCTGGCACCGCGGATCGCGCCGAGCATGGCGGGGAAAATCTGGTCTCCGTTGAGCAAAGTGGTGGTCCGGTTCCCGCCCACCATGGCTGTCCCCAGCAGGGCCTCGACCGAACGCTTGAACTGCGGATCGCTGACTGGGTAAAGATGCTGGACCGGCTCACGCACCTGGTTCTTCTCCATCACCGTACCGCAGCCGCTCAGTCCGATGACACCAAGGGCCGCAAGGCCGAATACCAGGCAGTCGCCCATGGCGATACGGCCCCTCCAAAATCTATTAAAAGACATTATCTGACTCCAAGCACTAAGCAGGCCTTTCAGGGGAAATATGGGCACCTTTAACGCGGATGGGATTAGGTCTTGGTCTTGTCGAACTCGATCAGTACGGCGTGGAGGAAGGGTCCCGCGTCCGTAGTTTTGCCGTTGGGCTGTTGAATCTTGTAGGGCTGACCTGACATGGAAGACCGTGTCGCGCAAAAATCGATGAATTGTTCCGCGGTTTGTATTTTCTCACCGGCATAGGCCAGTTTTTGGCGGAGATGGGCTTCCGCGGTCTGCGCATCATATTCAGTGCCGTTACGGATGAATTTCGCACCGCCAAGCGACCCCACAACGTGAAGCAAATACTCGATCCGTTGTTGTTCACGTCCATCCCGCGCGAGCGACGTGGAAGCCAAGTCGAGCAGGAGCAAAAGTGCGAGAAGGGAGCGTGATGGCATAACAGTTTGTTACGGTTGTGCTGCGTTTGTCAGGCGTGAATTAGCGAAGCCTGAAAGTCGGATTTATAGTTGTCGGAGCAAATCGAGGACTCCTTCCCCTGGTGCCACCGCCGGGCGTAGGACGTCCTTGGCGATTTGTTCCTGGGCGGCCTTGACCAGACGTGTCTTGAGGTTCTCCTGGGGGGCGTCCAGCGGGCCCGTGACCTTGACCGCAGTCCACAAATACCCGTCCCGCGCCTCGGTGAATACTTTCTCGCGGGCACCGGGGATCGCCGAGAGAACGCTGGCGGTGGTGCCGAGTTGAAAAAGTCCATCAATACGCCGCTGCTCGATGGTAAACTCGCCATCCACACAAACTAATCCCTTGGCTTCCGCGTGGAAGGCTTTGACCTGCAAGCGCGACTGCTCGAACACAAAGCGCGGATGCACCGTCTGCAAATGGAGATGCCGGAACTCGGGCTTGTGCGTGAGCGCAGCGATCTTGTCCAGGGCCGCGAAACCTTGAAGAATACCATCGGTCATTTCCACATCGCCTTCCGCACGTACTGCTTCCTCGCTGGCAAGGTCTTTGTGCAGAGCAACCTTGCCACCGAAAACACCTTGCAGCTTACCGCGCGAACTTTGCGGAAGAAAGGGCTCCACGCGGCAATGACTGGCCCTCAACTCGATATCCAGGGGCGTTGGGCCCACAAATTGCGCTTGGCCATCTATGGAGATATCGCCCCCGTTAGCTCCCGGCCCCAGCAGATCGGCATGTTCAAGCCTTAAGAGCGGTTTCGAGTACTCGAAACGGAAAGACTTAATGGGAAGTTCCGGCCAGTTCGCTTGCTGAAAGCGGCCACCTTCGCCATTGACCTGGAGTGCCTTACCGCCCGGGCCGTTGGCGATCCCAACCGCCTTAATACCCTGGAGTGAACCGACGACATCGTCGGTCTTGCCCCAACTCAAGTCCAGCCGATCAACAACGGTCTTCAGTATAGCAACTTCGACCGGCGATGGGGAGTCTGCCGGCGGCTGCGCGGATGGTTTGGTGGCGAGCGCCGGATGGAAGAACAGCTTTTCTGCCGCCGATCCATAAACGGCCTCTAGTTGTTGCACATGAAGTTCATTAATGTTCCACACCCTGCGCCAAAGGCTGGCGGTGCTGCATCGCGCGGTCAGACCGCGTGCTTCGAAAATAGTCAGTGAGGAGGGAGGACGACCTTCTGCCAGCAGACCATCACACGATAGGGTCAGTCCATCTGCCCGGATCGGCAGGTAGCCAGCATCCGCGTGCAAAATCGCGCCGGTCTTCTGCCCGATGCGTTGCCGGAGGTTATCGCTGCTTAAGAAAGCGTGCCCACCAAGGACAACTGCCCCAACAAACACCGTCAGTGAAAAAATGGCGACGAGCGCAATCCATAGAATCTTACGTCCGCGCCACCCGCTCGAGTTAGGATGTGGAGAAGACGCAGTCGTGAACAAGGGAGGATGAGTAAAGTATTGGTACGGATGCGTCATCACGCCAAAAAGCGCCCGGCGCGCCGGATTGTCTCCGACACGCCAGGCGCTCTGGGGTTTTAACGCGTTCTTGTCCAGAGATCCTGGCAGATCACGGCATGACGGTCACCTTGTCGACGAGCATGTCGTCACCTTCTTTAACGTAATGGACGCGAACGTGGGAGTCCTTGCGCACCTTGGACGCTTCCACGACCTGGCCGTCCGGGGTGACGTAGGTCACGGTCTTGCTGAATTTGTAATGCACGGGCTCAGCAGCTTCGGTATGCAGCACAATGCTCGTCCCGGGGACGAACTCGGTGATCGTGCCCGTGTTCTCGGTTGTAGTGGTCTGCGTCGTGGAATTCACGCCGTCACTGGTCGTGGTGGAAGTGGTCGAACTGGTGGTTTGCGCGTGGGCCAGCGAACCGGTGAGCGCTAATGCGCAGGTGATACCAAGGATATACTTTTTCATTTGTGGGTGTTTTGGTTTGGTTTTGTTGTTTGTTTACTGCTTAGCGCAGCGAATACCTTTGACCGACGATCGACCGTGTAAATTCAATTTACCTTCGCCGGCGGAGCGAAGTTAGTTCCTGCGGTGATCGCTTGCTTAGGTTGGGGGCGTCGCCCACCAGAATTGTTCCGCCGCCCCGGGCGTGTCGTGGCTCAGGTTGTCCTCGATCCAGTTGACGACTTCATAGTGGTTGACCGGACCGGCTTCCTGCAGGGTCTGGTCATAGTGGACGTGTGTCATGGCTTCGACCGTGATCGTCCTGCCCACGAAAGCACCGTAGATGCCGTTGTAGCCATCGGCGTGGTCGGTGGTCTGGCCGGGCGTCGGCGGCGCGGGCGGAGCATGGGCCGGCCCTTTCGGTGGCTTCGGCGGCTTGGGAGGCTTGGCTGGGCCGCCCGCCGGAGCGACCGGGCCGGTCGGCGAGGCCGGACCACCGGCCACCTCGGCGGCAATCATATTGAGATCGACGTCGTGGTTCGGCGCGTAGATCACCCCCTCGAAATCCTGGTCCGTGGAGATCGTGATGGAGCGGCTGGGCAGCGTGCCGTCGGGGTAGGCCGGAGGCTGGATGCCGTTGATGAGCACGTGGCTGGCAACCTGCGAGTCGTTGACCAGGCCGTCGCCAACCAGGTTAACGTTACCCGTGATGTAGATGATGACGTTCACCCCGCTGTCCACTTCAATGGCGCTATCGCCGTTGGTGAGCATGTCGCCGTCGATGAACACCTTAAGGTAGGACGTGGTGGTGGCGGTCGTGCCCGGCGGTGAGCCCGGCGGCGCGGCGGGGCCGGGTGCCGCAGGTGGCGTCGGAGGGGCTTTCAGATGGATGGTGTGGTTACCGCTGGGCAGGTTGATGCCGTCCAGGCGAACCCGCGTCGGGTTGCTCGGATCAGTGCAGGCAGTGTAGGTGGCGTCGGTCGCCAGTGTGCCGCCGTCCGGCGTGGAACTCCAAACGGGGCTGAGCATCCCCGCTCTGTAGGGGGTAAACTCCTGGTAAAAGTTGCTGCTCTGCTGACCTGTCACCTTGTCGGCGTTCTTCACGCTGCCGTCATTGGTGGCCGCGCCGCCGAAGACCTGCGCATGGTTGGCGTTGATGAGCTGGCCGTTGGTGGCGATGTTGCCCATCGTTCCGTGGTTGGCGGTGGCACTGTAGATGCCTTGGCTCGAATCGTAGGAGTCGATAAGCACGTTCTGGTCGTTGAGGTTGATCCACTTGTCGGCCATCAGCGCATTGCGAAAGCCGGTAAAAGGCTGGACGAGCACTTGCACCATCCGCGACACCTGCGGGCGGGGCACGGCCAGACCGGTGCGCCAGTCCATGAAGAAGCTCAGGCGGCGCAACCCGCTGTCGCGCGGGTCGATGCCAGGCCGGGTCGGACCGCTCAGGCCGGCGATACCCACCGAGCGGATCCGATACCACCAGTTGGAGCGGTCCACGCCGTCCGAGTCACGTAAATCGGGGTTGTCCAATTGCGAGAGGTAGGAAGCCACGGCATTCGCCGGCTGGATGGCGAAGTTGCTCAGGGGTGAGGCACCGGCGCCGGGCACGTCCACGTAGACGCGAGCCTGGAGGATCGTATTTCCCTCCCCCGAGTGGGTAGCCAGGGTGTAGCCGTTACTGGCGGTGGTGGGAAAAGCGTGCCCGTAGTCCGGATAGGCCGCGCCCGAGGGGTTCTTGGCCGTCCAGTTCGTTTGGAACGAGGCGCTCGGGCCTTGCGTCACGCGTTTGCGCAACTCGTTCATGGCCAGGTCCACGCCCGACTCGGCGCCGATGATAGCCTCCTGCCAGCTCGCACTTTGGTAGGTCGTCTGGTAGCGGTTGGTTGTAATCAAGAGCAAGTTGGCGGCGACGCCGGCGAGCACGGCCACCATGATCATGACCATGACCAGGGTGCTGCCCTCCTCGCGGCCGCCGCGGCACCGGGCACGCCGATCAGTGCGCGAGGTTCTTGCTGCGGATGAAGGTGACATAGTGGAGCGTGATCTCGGTGCCGTTGCTCGTGGTGGAAAACAACTGAAAGGCGGAACGGAAGGTCACGCCGTAGTGCACGGTGTTACCTGAAATGTCCGCCGGATCCGGCGTAATCGTGGGAAAGGCTTCCATGTTGGAGGCGACGACCACCGGCGCAGCCGCGGTGTAGCCTCCCGAGCCGTTGGAGACCAGCGGCTGCCAGGGATCCCTGCGCGTGATGGAGCCATCGGCCGCGTTGAAGCGATAAGCGATGGTCTGAGACGGGTAAGGCCCCCCGGTGGCGACCTTTGCTCCGCTGCCGTTATAATACGCGGTCTGCGCGCTCGCGTCGTAAACCGGGGCGACCAGCAGTGGGCTGAGGTGCTGTAAGTCGGTAGCGCTGAAACTGTAAAGGTCTGGAACCGTAATTTTTAAGCCCTGCCCATCCGGGTCCATGGTGTAGCACGTCGCGCTGCCGGTGAGTTGAATGCCTCGGCGCAGGTCGAGCGCCAGGAAGTCGAGCAGCCGCGCCTGGTCGGCCTGACTCACCCCGAATTGCTCGGTGGACGTGTAGCAGTGTTGCAACGAGACGACGCCAAAGAGCGTACAGACGAGCAGGACCGCCGTCATGGAAGCAGCGACCATCACTTCCAGGAGCGTGAAGGCGCGCCGGCCCCGCCGGCGCTTCCGGGCAAGCGCCTGGCAGATGTCGCTGTCGGTGGTCGCGGCGGGCTTCACTTGCTGATTCCCCATGGCGAAATCAACGTGCTTTGTGCGCGCGTGCGGGTACGGCCAAGGCTGGGCCAGGTGACGCTCAGATCGACCTGGATCATTTCCTGGGTGGCTAAAAGAGTGGCATAGCTGTAGCCAGCCGGAGAGACGGTGATCGTGCCGTCGGCCTGGCGGCTCACAGTGAAGGGCGGAGGAGGCGCGACGGCGGGTGCGCCTGAGCAGGGCGACTGGTAAGGAGTCACCGTGTACGTCTCCGAGAGGCCCGGTAGATTGATGTCCACGTCCGTGGGGCTCCCGAGCAGACTGCTTTGCACCCAGTTCGGATCTGTGAGCTGGGTCCAGTTCGCCAGCCGAACCTGTTCAACGCGGGTCTGCAAGTGGGCGCTGGCATTGGTCGTCTGCGTGGAAGCGGAGAGCATCCGCATCATGTCCGATTGGAGCACGAATAAGCCGCTGAGCAAAACCGTGACGATGGCCGCGGCCACCGAGGCTTCGATCACAGTGAATCCCCGTTGGGAGTAGTGACGGGGGAGGGTAAGCCTCGGATGCTGGGGATTTCCGATCAGAAGCATGGAAGAGCGTCAAGGGGGAGGAGACGGTTAAGCCGAATTTGTCAGTAATCATAAGCACGAGCTATGCCCCTGGCCGAACTGCGAGCAGCCGACGCAGTGTTCCCGACTTTCCCAGTCTGAGCTAAGCGAAACGTCTGTCCGCCTTTCGACCGGATTAATACTCTGCGGTCACCGCTCGCTCCGCCCGGGCGGAGCCAGTCGGACCGTCGATCCGCTCGACGAATCCGGCACGGAATTGCTGCGGCTAACGATGACCGCACTGAACCTGAGCGCCCGTGCCCGTGGAAGGGGCATCGCTTGAAGTCAACCTTACTGTAGAGCGAGCATTGGTGGGCGGGCCATCTCTGCGCCTGCATTGAACGACGGCGAAAGCTCGTCCAAAATGCGGAAGAACTCCTGCACATCAATGGGCTTGGTCAGGTAGGTGTACGCGCCGGCGGCAAGTAGTCGCTCGATCTGTTTGGCTGTAGCATCGGCACTGATCATCACCACTGGGATGTCTGCGGTGCGCCGATCACTGCGCAGTCGCGCGAGCACCTCGTCGCCGTTAAGGTCAGGCAAGTGCAGGTCGAGGAAGATGATGTCTGGCTCATGCTCGCGCGCCAATTCCAGCCCTCCACCGCCTTGCATTGCAGAAAGTAATGTGATGCCCGGACGATGTTCGAGGAGGTGTTCGATGAGCGTCAGGTTGGAAACATTATCTTCAATGTAGAGCAAGGTACAGGACACTCTTTCGTCCGTGGCAACCGACGAAATCGACGCGTCGTAGTGACTGGAGTCGAGATGTTCCAAGGGACCGGCCACCTCGGGCAACTCCACCCAGAAGGTGCTGCCTTGTCCCAGCTCACTTTGAGCGCCAATCCTGCCGTCCATCAACTCAACGAGCCGCTTCGATAAGGCCAGTCCCAAGCCGGTCCCCGGCACGGTGGTGCTTTCGGCGCCAAGGCGATCAAAGGGAGTAAAGAGCCGGGACATGTTCTGGGTGCCGATGCCACCTCCCGTATCGCTGACCGTGATCGTCAACTTGCCGTCCCGTGATGTCGCTGCGCACGCCAGGGTGACGCGGCCGCCGTCATGATTGTATTTGATGGCATTTGAAAGCAGATTGAAGAGCACTTGCTGAAGCCGCTGTTGGTCTGCCAGCACATACAGGTCAGCGCAACCCGCGTAGCTCTTGACCAGGGTAATGTTCCGGCATTGAGCCAGCGGTCTTACCAGTTCCCAGACGCTTTCCAGGAGTTTGTTGATGCGGACCGGCTCGGGCGACAAGCTCATCCGGCCGGTCTCGATGCTGGTGACGTCGAGCACTTCATTGACGAGGCCAAGCAGGTGCCGTCCGCCCTTGATAATGTGCTCGACCTCATTTTTCTGGCGAGGACCCAGTGTCCCGAGTTCCAGCAGCTGGGCAAAGCCAAGGATCGCGTTCAACGGTGTGCGCAGCTCATGGCTGATGCGAGAGAGAAACTCATCCTTGGCTGCATTAGCGCGCTCGGCTTCGTCTTTGGCAGCGCGCAATGCTTCGTCGGCAAGCTTACGAGCCGTGATATCTCGGGTCACCTTTGAAAATCCGCGCAACAGCCCTGCTTCATCGCGTACGGCCGTGATCAGTACGGAGGCCCAAAAGCGGCCCCCATCCTTGCGAAGACGCCAACCTTCTTCTTCGTAGCAGCCCTCAGCCGTTGCCACTGCCAACTCGCGAGGAGGCTTTCCCGCCGCCAGGTCTTCCGCCGTATAAAAGCGGGAGAAATGTTCCCCGATGATTTCCTCTGCTCGATAGCCCTTAATCCGCTGCGCTCCCGCGTTCCAACTGACCACCCGTCCGCTGGGATCAAGCATGAAGATCGCGTAATCTTTCACGCCTTCGACCAAGAGACGAAAACGCTCGGCTTCCTCGTACAATGCCTTCCGGCGTTCGCTCAATAGGTGGGAGGCCCTTTCAAGACCGTGCGCCAAGCTGCCAATCTCATCCTTGCCAGTTTTCAGGGGGAGCAGTGGCAATTCCTCAGACAACCGGATGGTATTTTCTTCCAGCCGCTGGACCCGATGCACGATACCGCTGCTAAAGAGCTGGATTGCCAAGAGCCCCCCCAGGATGCCCAAACCAATGCTGGTAAGATCAGCCGTCCACACCCATTTTTCTATCTGGTTCATACGCGCAGTGCGCACGTCGAGCAGGCGCCCTTCCTCGTGATCAGCGGCGTGGATCAAGGTCCGTAGAGCATCCATGCGGGCTTTGCCTTGGACGATCAGGCTGGGGTCGGACGACCATTTTGTTCCGCTGAAAGCAGGTTGCATCACACGGTTCAACGCCGCCACGCGCTCAGCTGTCCCGGCTTGAATGCGCTGTACCCTTTGCACCTGAGGCAAATTATCCTGAACCAGCAAAAGGAGTTGGACGATGGTTTCCGGCAGTTCTTTCTGGGCAGCCCGATACGGTGCTAGAAAGTCTTCCCTCCCAGTCAAAAGGAAGCCGCGTACACCCGTTTCCGCCTCCGTTACTCCCGCGAGAACATCCGCGATTTTTGCTCGAACGATCATGGTGTGTTCGACCCAGAGGCGCAGGTTCTCCCGGCGCCGCTCCACCAACAAAGAGGCGATTAAGCTGAAAATTAGAGCGCTCAGAGGGATGGCCACGACGACCAAGCCTTTGAGCCGCAGCGGCAGATCCCCCCATGCAACGGGAAGCTTTCTGAATTTAAACATCGCCATATTTTGAAAAATTCCTCCGCTTGCTCCGAACGGATTGAGGGAGGCTGCTGCTTCGCGGACGGCTTTCCTCGCGGGCTTGCGGATTGGCAGGCGAACGGCCGTTCGGAAGTAATTAAAAAGCAGAACACATGCCTCAACGAGCAATAGAGTCTCCAAGCCGATGCGGTCGATCTGTGCTCAGAATCGATCAACGGCAAACGAAAAATGACCGAAGACTATCTGCCTCTTTGGACGAGAGCGACTTACAGCTGGACCGTCGCTCCCTTCAGCGATCCTGCCAATTCCCCTTCCGGTCCCCCTATATTCTTCAAGACGGATGTACGAGAAACCGAGCGCGCTGCTTCTCAGCCGCCAGCCATGCCAGCAACGTATCCCCGCCTGAAGCCGTCTTCGAAGTCGGCGCTTCGCCCTTTGCAGCGGATAGTGACAATGGCGTCCAGCACCGTCTTAGTCGAAATCTTGCTGCCCCGGTGTTTTGGATCGATGGCGAGCGCAAAACCTGCCTGGTAGCCACCGTAGCGATCCGCACGCTGATTTTCCCTGACCGCTGCCTGGGCCGAATCACCGGCTCTGGTGCTCTGTTCGACGAACGGTGAGGCAGGCGCCGAGCGTTCGCCCGCAGCTAGGGCGAGCGGCGGGGAGGGAGAACTCTGCGCCTTCACTTCCGAAGTTGGCGGGTTATCCAGACGCAGGCGCTGAGCGCACATCTGCAAGACAAAGAAGGCCGTAGAAAACGTGATCGTGCTCAATGTGCCGGCGAGCCAAAGAACCCGCGGCCCGGGCCGCATTCCAGGCGATCGCCTGGCGCCAAAGGCACGCCTTGCCGGCCACCCGGCCAGACCGGTGAACAGCAAGGCGCCGAGCACTTCAATGACGATGATGAACACGGGATCAGCCCTTGCTGGTAGGACATTGAGCAGCAGACCTGCTTACGGCGGCGGACCGGCATTGCGAGGGTAAACGGTGGTGAATACCGAAGTGGCCGCGACTGCACCAGCCGACGTGTCCAAGGTAAAAGCAGGAGAGAACGTTGTGGTACAGGTGACTGCCTTGCCCGTGAGGCCGGCCGTGACGCTGAAATCGGCCACATCCTCCGCGATCACGCTGGCGGCTCCATTGAGACTACGATAGAACTTGGGTCCCTGCTGGTAGTAGGTCACCGTAACCGGGTTGGGGCTGTAAGTCACGCTGCCGCTCACGAGCACCGGATCCCTTGGTACAGCCCCCGGGGCGGGAATGGCCCCGCCGTTGCCGTAATAATCGGGCACTGTAATGGTGAGCACATCATTGACGGCGCTGACGCTCAGGGAGCGGCGCACATCAAAGGCGATATAGTCGGAGATGCGCATCTGGTTGCCTTCGTCCGTGGCGTAGGCTTCCACCGCCGCGCTGTTGCGATAGCAATAGGACATCGAGGTAAACATGGCGCCCAGAACCGTGCAGCCGACCAGGGTGGCGAAAATCATCTCGACCAGCGTTGTGCCGGCGCAACGCTGATTGTGCCCGTGCCGCCGCCTTTTCAATGGTTGATCCCTCCATTGGCGATGATGGTGGATATCGCCCGCGTCCGCGTGGTACCGCGCTGGCCAAGCCAGGAAAGCTGTAAGTCCAGCCGGACGACGGCTGCGGTAGCCAGGGCAGGGTTGGTCGAGTTGAGCGAGACTGCGTACTGCTGGCGCGTTGCCTTGAGCGGAGCGGAAGAGTCCGCGGGATAGGCGGAGATAGTCAAAACCTCGACGAGCGAATGAAGCATCGACTCACTGTTTGCCGGGGCATTTAGCAGGCTGTTTTGTAGATAGGTGGCGTCAGTGAGTTGCGCATAGGTCGAACTGCGGATCTGCTCGGTGCGTTCCTGGATCAGTTGGCTTGCTGCCACGACCTCACGTTGCGACTCCAGCCAAGCCGCAATCCGCGCTCCGGCCAGGCAGAGCCCCGCCACAAACCAAACCAAAATCCCCATCGCAATCATCACTTCCGCCAACGTGAAGGCGCCCACAGAGCGCGCTGCCGGGCGGGCGGTAGCCCCGCCGGGGGCAGGAGGAATTGTCCCGATGGAGACAGGTATTTTCATCTTGGCGCCGGGTGTGCAAAGAGCCCTCAGTGCAAATCCTCATACCAGCTAGCGATACTATAACTGGTGGTACCTCGGCTGAGGGCCTCGTCGTAATGGAAATTCGCCCCGCCGGAGAGGTTGATCGTATGGCCGATGAGCGCCCCGCTATATTCGCCCAAGCCGCTGATCGTGAAGTCGTAATTGGGCGCGTTAATCACCCCGACAAAATCACCGCTGCCGGACACAACCATGGTGCGCGTGGTACCCGGCGCCGGGTCGACCCCTTTGAGAAGCAAATTGGCGGCGACATTGGACTTATTGATGAAGGACCCTCCCGACATGCTGATATTACCCTGCACATAATAGGTGGAATGCACTCCCGGCATCTGCATGACAATCCCCGAGCCGGAGGTAGTTAGGCCGCCCGTCACCCAAATTTCAATATAGCTTTCACCGCCGGTGGGAGAGGGTAAAATGGTCAGCAGCTTGCCGCCGCCGATAGACAACTGGCTCACCTTGTAACGTGCCGGTTTTGCCTGCGTCCCGGCAATCAGAACCATGGAGCCCGTGATCGCGGTCAGCAACGAATCAGTGGGAAGCCAAGATGCGGGGTCGGGCGCCGAGACCGGCGCGAAGGTGGTGGTATAAGCCGAAGTGAGCGTTCCATGTACGCCGCTGATGCCGGCGGGCACCGGTCCATTGTAGTACACATCGCCGTACACGTTGCAGCCCCCCAAATTTGCCTGCGCGCTGTGGGCCATCGCCACATCGCCGTTGGATTGGCGTTTGTTGGGGTCGTAGAGCGAGAGGGTTGATTTGGTCGCATCGCTGGAGTCAAAGCTGTCGATGATACTTGTGCTACTCATCGTGATTTGATCTTGCAGGACGATGGCATGGCTGCTGCCGTTCCGGCTGGCAACGGCTTCGACGAACCGGCTCGCTTGGGGAGAGGCGAGGGTGGCGCCAGTGTCACGGTTGGTGAAGAAGCTCATGCGTCGCAAAGCGCTGTCGGCGGACATCACGGAAACTTCCGCCCGGCCGGGCAGAGTGGTGGTCCCAACCGCGCGGATGCGCATCCATTGTCCGTTGGGTGCGGTGGCCAGGGATAGCGGCGGATCGACGGTAACGAAGATGGTCAGCTGCTGGTTACCCTCGCCGGCATGGCTGAGGGTCAACACCTGGTAATTGTAGCTGCCGAGCGCCGGCATCCCTAGCGCCTGAGCCCCCGGCGAACTGGCGGGGGGAGCCGTCCGCGGAGGCGGACTGCCGCTGCCGGATCGCCAGTTTGCCCATTGCCCGGTGTTAAGCGCGGCCATCGCCAAATCCACCCCGCCCTCGGCGCCGTGGATTGCCTCCTGCCAGCTCGCGGCCTGGGTGACAACGTGATACTCGTTTTCCGAAGTCAGGAGCGTGCCGGCGAGCAAGATGGACATGATGGTGACGCAGAAAAGCGCCACCAGCAGTACGCTGCCATCCACAGTGCGATGACCCTGGGACGGCACGGCTCCTGATGATCCGCTGGCGAACAGAGGCATTTAATTCCTGGGGTAGCAGTTGCGATGCCCCGCAGTCGCCCTTAAGGGGATCACCCTTTGCCGCCGCTCCCCAAGCAGCCGGCGGATTATCGATCCGCCAAAGGCAACGCCCACTCAGGCAGATCCGCGGTTTCCGCCGGCACGCTGTCCAGCAGCAGCCCGGTAGCGCTTTCGCGCCGATCGATTCGTGGCGCACCCGTTAGCCCACGAGTGCGCAAAACCACTTTGCCGCCCCGGTCAAGGAAGTTCCAGCTGTCGATGTAAGGCAAAGAGCTGTTGATCCTGGCTACGATTTGTCCACGTCGGCAAAGCACGAGGGTGCCATTCGGCTGGAAATCGAAGTTGCCAATAATCCCCGGCTTATCGGCTCGATAGACGGTCCAACCAACCGTTCCGTCAGCCGCAATGTGCGCCTGGCCGCAATTGCCTCTGGTTGTCCAGGTTTCCTGGACTCCGTCGGCATAAACGACTTCGACGTTGCCAACCTGAGCCGTGCCAGCCGTCTGTCCGCCTTTCGCCGGGATTATATCCACGGTCACCGGTCGCTCCGCCCGGCCGGAGCCTGTCGGCCCTTCGATCCGCTCGTCCTGATCATTCGCCAACGCCGGTCTCTGGTGCATGGCAGCCCGGCTGGAGGATAGCTTGGCCGGAGAAACTATCCTTCCGGGCATTGGAGCCGCAGCCGAAGGATGCGCGCGGGCGAACCCACCAGGGGATTGGCCGTTGGCGGCAACTAGGTTGCGTTCCGCCGGTGCGGAGTGGGTGATGGAGAGTCCCGCTCCCGATGACGCCTCATATCGGCTTCCGGCGTGCCGGTATTTCAGTGCCAGGATACCAACGGCCAGCACGGCGCCTGTCAGGAACGCTGCCACGACCCGGGGGTCCAGGGACCTCCGCCGCACGGCGACTTCGTTGGACGTCGCCGGGACAAGGCTTGGCGCAGAATAGACTTCCGGCTTTGGTTGCGGTGCCACCAATTCGCCGGTGGTTTCTCTCCGGGCCACCACCACAGGCCCGGCTTCCGGCCGGGCAACGGCACCCCTGACGGCACGATACGCCTCCTTCAACAGAGCGGTCTCCGCCGCCGCGGCCTTGAGTCGCTCCTCGTCATCTTCGAACGGGTCAGCCTCGAAGGCCTGCAAAAGAAATCGATATTGCTCATCGATTGTCTCTTCGCTCGCGTCCGGCGAAACCTGGAGAACCTCGTAGTAATCGATCATTTCGTCATGTCCGGGCCGGCTCACATAACCAAGTCAAAGCACATCGCGGGCTCACCTAGCTGCAGTCGCAAACAATCCGGAAGCCGACGTCGTCAGCCAAATGCTCCGGCAAATGGTAGCCGCGCGTCGTGGTTTTCAGGCTCGGCAACCGTGATTTCCAACTGCCACCCCGGCAGACGCGCTGGGTCCCGTGCTCCGGTCCGGCGGGATTGATGCGCTCGGCTCCACGGTAAGGGGCGTAGAAATCCTGACACCACTCCCAGACATTGCCCGCCATCTCCTCGACCCCGAAAGGACTTGCCCCGAGCGGATATTCGCCGACGGGTGACGTGCCACGGCCGCTGACAGCGTTAGCTAAATCCGCGCGCAAGGTGATATCGCCCTCCAGGAAATTGGCTACTTTGCTCGGGCCGCCTGGCTTACCCCCCGCACCGTGGGACACGCCGGCTCCAACGAGCGCCGCGGACTTCAACAGGCTGGGCTTGACGGCATTCGCCCACGGATAGATGAGCCCCTCGCTGCCACGGGCAGCGTATTCCCACTCGGCTTCCGTGGGCAGCCGGTATCTTTTGTCCTCGCGCGCAGTTAGCCACCGGCAAAATCTGCTGGCGTCAAGATGGCTTACATAGACGACCGGATGCGTGTCGCCACTCTGCGCGTCCCGTCTCGCGGCATGGGCGGGGTCGAACTCTTCATATTGCGCGTTGGTCACCGGATAGCGGGACATGTAGTAACGGCGGAGCGTCACCCGCGTCGGCGGCTGTTCGTCGGCGGGAGCTTCCGGCGACTGCCTGCCCATCAGGAACCGGCCTGTTGGGATCAACAGCATTTGGGCGCCAAGGCTGTTTTGAAACCCGGGGAAGCGGCGATGCTCCGCAGTGGACGACGGCTGTCCGCGAGGGGTTACCAGCCGGGTCGAGCGGACGACTGCCCCCAAGGCGGCCACAGAGATCGGCGGCGGAGTAGCGGCGGCCAGTACCGCCGGCCTTTCCCGGACGGCGGATGGCTGCGAAACTGCGCCGATATACTCGTCGATCAATACTTCGGCTTGGGGGAGATCCAGGCCGAGATCCGCGGCCACCTCCACGAAATCATCCCGCTGTTCGAGCGACATGGATTGTGCATCCAACCGGGAAAGCTTGAGCAATCGCCGGAAGATCTCGGGTGGTCTTGAGCCACTGGCGCGACGGGCGCTGGCCACTGGCTCTTCCCTGTCCAGGGTGGGCACGGAGAGGCGCAGCTGGGACGGCGGCGGCGCGGCATCCTCGCGCACGGCGCCGGCGGCTTCCAGGCCGGCGGCAATGCTGGCGGCCATGTCCTCCGCGCCCAACCCGAGGACCCGGCCGAGCTCGGCCAGGTTGAGCTCCGCATCTTTCGTCAGCACCTTGTCCGTCAGGGCGAAAACCAGGAATTTCTGAAACTCCAGCAAAGCTGCCTCGCGGCGGGATTCCCGGAGCCTGGCGTCAACGGCCAGGCGGCGTTCCGGATCCAACAGCTCGGCCCGGGCCGCTGCTAGATGGCCGGGCGCAACGTCCATCCCGCCCCGGAGCAATTGCGCCAGGGGGTTGCTCGGCTGGTTCTTGAGCGGGAGCTTCTTCTGCCACCACACGAGCAGTTGCCGGGTATGCTCCTCAATCAGCTCGTTGGCCGGGCTCTCTTCGAACGAGAGGCAGAGCCGTTCGTAAGGATCCGGCGAATCATGCCGCCTCCATCCATCCCACTTGCGAGGATCATCGGGCAATGGCGAAGGTAAGGGCATATCATTGGCCAGGACTAACGCTCAAACCCGCGGCACGTGTGGCTGCCGGACGGGGAAATTGCCCGTCCTGCCTGCACTGCTTCCGCGGACGCCTCCTGCATAGGCGCTTTAGATGGCTAGGTTGGAGATGGTCCCGGCGAGCACGGCTGCCCAAAGTGCGCCAAGAACTCCCCAGCGAACCAATGTCACCGCGTTCTGCCTCAGCCGGCCACGGCCTAAGGCGAAGGCTGCTTTCGGGAATAACCCGCCCGGTGGCCGATTGGCCAGCCAACCAGCCCCGAGCGAAAGAATGAGGTAAGCGGTTTCAACCAAGAACATTTCGCCCCGGGATTCCCCTCCTCCCGTCCGCCCCCGCGCAGTGTACATGGTGGCCGCGGAGAAAGCTGCCAGCGTCGCGGAAAGGCCACTCAACCCTGCGAGCGCAAAATCGAACCGGGACCGGAGCAGATACCGCGGCCGCATCGCTTCGATCCGGCGGGTAACCGCCGTCCGCAAGCTGTCGACCGCTTCCGTTTGCCCGGCGATGTCCAGATAAACGGGCGCATGGACGGCGCTGAACCGGATACGCGCCCGGCTCATCGTACGGTCGTTCGTAGACCAAATCCAGAGCGCCCGAATGGTCTGAGAGCAGGTATGCTCGAAAGATAGCAGCGTCGGGAGGTCGTCGAACCGGCGGTCGGTGCCCTCGCGAAACTCGACGACAAATTGGGGCCGGTCGGCAAACTGCTCAAAGGATGTCGCCAACTCACACACGTCCTTGTTCGTCAGAACAAATGAGCTGTAGAAATAGCCTTCTTTCGAGACGATCATAGCTAACGGGAACAGGTGAAAACAGACTGATGGAGGCACATGCTTGTGAGGCGGCAAGAGGACGATCCCTTAATGAAGCAATCGCCATACCGTTTTTGATCACCAGGCCACGCCTCGGGTAAACGCCCGCCGGCGCGTTTGAACCCTGCCGCCGCGGCTACCATCTGTTTTCATGCCCCTCACTTTGCTTGTTCTGGCTGCCGGTCTGGGCAGCCGCTACGGCGGCCTCAAGCAACTGGATCCCGTCGGTCCGGCTGGCGAGACGCTGCTGGATTACTCGGTGTTCGACGCTCTGCGCGCCGGCTTCGATCGCGTCGTTTTCGTCATCCGCCGCGAGTTTGCCGCCGAATTCCGGCAGCGGGTGGGCGCCGCCTATGAAAAGTGGCTCGACGTGGCCTACGTTTTCCAGGAACTCGACGCGCTTCCCCGCGGCTTTGTCCCGGGGCCGACGCGGGTCAAACCCTGGGGCACCGCGCACGCCATCTGGTGCGCGCGCGCAGAGGTTCATTCGCCCTTCGCCGCCATCAATGCCGATGACTTCTATGGCGCGGCGGCCTATCGCACGTTGGCCGGATTCTTCGCCGGTTCTCCGGGCGCGGCACATCGGCCCGCCAAGTTTGCCATGGTGGGATACCGGCTGGGCTCAACACTCTCGGAGCATGGGCGCGTTTCGCGCGGCGTCTGCGACGTGGACGCCCACGGGCATCTGCGCACGGTGCAAGAGTTCACCGGGATTGAAAGCACGCCGGCCGGCGCCCGCCAGGTCGCGCCCGATGGCGTTACCACTCACTTCGCGGGCCAGGAGATAGTCTCCATGAATTTCTGGGGTTTGACTCCGCCCGTCTTCGGCCTGCTTGAGCACGGACTGAGCGAATTCCTGGCCGCTCGCGGCCGGGAGGAAGCTTCCGAGTACTACATCCCGTTCGCGATCGCCGGCATGATCGAGCAGGGCAACGCCGAGGTCACCGTGCTAGCCAGCGATAGTCATTGGTTCGGGGTGACGTATCGCGAGGATAAACCGCTGGTTGCGGCGGCGCTGCAACGGCTGGTCGCGGGAGGCGACTACCCGGCGCCTCTGTGGGATTTGGACAGGCAGTGAAGCAGCCGCTACGCGGCGAATCACGAGCTGTGACTCCACGCACAACCAGCGTCGGGCGCGGACTCGAATCGTACTCAAACCTTGGAAAGGCCTTTAATTATGCCGGAAAAGAAAACAGTCGCTCGGGCCAAGCGTGATGAGCAGGAAGGCAAAGCGCCCTCAACCCAGGCCGGTGAATTCGTACGCGAAGAAATAGAACATGTTCGCGCCGGCAAACACGGCGTCCGCTCGACCAAACAGGCCATCGCCATCGGGCTGTCCAAAGCCCGGCGCGCGGGCGTCAAACTGGCGCCGCCCAAAAAGGGCAAAACCTCCGAGAGCACGCGCCGAAAAGCACAGCAGGATGTGCAGAAGGGACAAACCGGCCCGGGCAAGAAGCCGTCTGCCAAGCGCTCCCGCGCCACCACCAAAGCGCTGCAACGCGAGGGTAAATCGCCGGTGTCCAAGGCCGCTCTTTCGAAGCACGCCAAGTCCGTCGCAAGGAAACGCTCGCCAGCCAAGAAGGACTGACCGGTTCCACGCGGCGAACGACGAACTCAATACGCGCCACCGGGAGCAGGAGTACTCAACGTCGCTTTCTTCTCCAAAACGGTCGCGTCAATCGCGGTCGTCGCCAGCGGCATGCTTTCGCCGCGAACCCGCCCATGGCCCGGGCCGAAAGCGAGTTCATGCTGGCCGAAGCGCTGCGAAGCCTGTCGCTCCGCCAAGGGCGCGAAGTTCGCTTCCAAGCGCGCGCGCATGGCTCCCGTGACCAGCAGCGGGCTGACGGTTTGGGGCTCGATCACCCCTGCCCTGGTCTTTGCCGGGTCGGCGCCTTGCGCGAGCGCCGCCAACACCATGGCTGCGAGCGGAACGCCTTCGCCCTGCTCGATCTTCGCGGTGGTCAGAGCTTCCGCCTTGGTGCTGTTGCCCGAGCGCACGTCGATCATCTGACAGCCGGCTCCCGTTAGGGTCGCTTGGTCCAACAGCAACACATCGCAGGCGGAACGCGCGCGGAGCGGCCCGGCCGGGGTCCTGATCGTCGCCGGCAACTTGGCGTCCACCACGAGCCAGGGGAAAGGATGCGCGGCAGCGATCTCGGCGACGGAGCGCAGGCAATTTCGTGCCGCCCAACCCGCCTTGGCCAAGGTCCCCTGCCACCACGGCGAAAGCGCGGCTTCGGCCTCCACCGCCCCCGCCCCGGTGCGCCGGCCCAACGTTGCGCGCAACGTTTTGCCGGTTTCCCGCATCGCGTCGTCGAGCCCGGCGGTCAGAGCGCGTTGCCAGTCGCCCGCTTCAAACCGACGCGGATGCCTCGAGCCGCCCAGCACCGTGCGGACCCATTGGTGGACCAGCCTGCCGATGACTGCCTTCGGCCCGCGCCGGAACTCTCCCGCTTCCGACGCTTCCACACCAAAAACCTGCTTCAACGCGAGCGACCCCGGCCGGTGCCAGGCCGCTTCCAGGTCCCGCGCCGACCACGGCTCGATCCACGGCAACTCGTCGGGCGCCGTCAGCGCGGAAAAATCCAGCAGCGCCTCGTCGAAGGGCGCCGAGGGATCGCGGCGCCGCTCGAAGACGGTCCGCAGGTGGGCGGCCTCGGTTTTCGGCAACGCCGGCCAGGACGGCACGACGGAGCGCCGGGCCGCGCGCCATCGCTCGAGCGGCGTTGTCTGGTTCCCGGCGGGAGCGCTTTCCACCAGGCAGCGCAGTACCCATTCATTGGGGTAAAGCTCCTGGTTGAGTGCCGCGGGATCGTGCGCCGCCCCGGCGAAGGCTAGCGGTCCACGGCAGTTTTCCAGGATCTCGAGAAAACGGAAATGGTCGAGTTGTGCGCGGTCGGCGGAAGTAAGCAGGTAGCCCCGCGATTGATCCGGCTGAGAGGTGCCGGGCTCGCTCCGGCGTGCGTTGAGGCGCTTGCGCAACGGGTCGTCCAGCAACGGCGTCTCGGCCGGGAAAACGGGCCAGACGCTTTCGATCGCATCGAGGAAAAGCACCCCGTCCCAGACCTGGCCGGCGGCGCCTTCCAGGGTCGTCACCACGATGCGGGCAAAACGTTGCGCAGTCTGCGGCGGCCGCCGTGGCGCCACTCCCGCCAGGACGCTCGCGAGGTGATCCCAAAAAACGTTGGCGGGGACAAGTCCGGTAATCGGCAACGCCATTAACCTTGTCCAGCCCGGTTCGAGCGCTTCGGTCGAGAGCCCGAAGCCGGTCAGACAAGTTTGCCAGCGGTCCAGCGCCTCTGACCAAGGCAGGACTTCCGGCCATTCGCACAATTGCGCAACGACGGCCCGAACGGGCGCCGCGAGCGGCTGGCGCAGGAACGCCGGAGCCGCGCAAAGCACGCGCACCCGTGGCTCTTGCAACTCACCGAACGCACTCCGCAGGGCCCGCCGCACGGAGCCCGGCTCCAAGGGGAAAAGCGTGCGCAACGGCTGTGCGGGATCCATTTCCCAAGCCGCCGCCGCGTGCTCGTTGAGCAATTCCAGCAGCGCGAGCAGACGTTCAACGGTGCCGCCTTCCTGCTGATAGGCCACGATGGCGCGCTGCACTTGAATAACGAGCGCCGGCTCCGGCAACTCGCCCAACTCGTCCTCGACAGCGATCCCGGCCTCCGCCAGCGCGTGCACCAGGCTCACGGCCGACCCATTCCGGGCCGGTGCCACGATCGCCAGCCGTGTTTCGACTGCCGCCTCGCCGCAGTCCGCCAGCCAGCGCGCGACGAAATCCCGCGCCAGCGCCAACGCATCGTGCCACCCCGCGCCGACGATCAATTCCGGCGCCGCCAGTTCCGTCGTCTCGCCTGGCGCATCGAGATCGACGCCCTCCAGGCGATTGGCGAGCGCACCTTGGGCGGAACGGAATCCACTGCTGGCACAAACGGTGTAATCAACGCCCAGCGCCTCCTCCAGGCCGCTGAGCCAGGCCTGTTGCACCGCCTCGGAAGTGCCGCGCGGCAGCGGCACGAACAAACGCGCGTCCGCGGCGCCGTGGCAGGCGGCTTGCAGCAGCGTAAACTGCGGCCAGAAGGTGGCGTCCCAGCCGTAAACGCAGAGTGAAAGCGGAGCCATCTGCGCAGTCTGTCCGCTCAGTTCCAATAGCTGGCGATCCACCTCGGGCAGCCAGGAGCCCGTCGCACGCAGCATCGGCAGCCAGGCAAGCGGGACGGCCGGGAGCAAAGAGGCCGGCAACCGGCGGTCCAGATCCCAACCCGCCGCCGCGAAATCTTCCAGGGCGCGCAAGCTCGATCCCACGTTGCGGCTGGCGTCGGCGCCCGACCGCTTCTCCCCGCCGGCTTCGCCGTTGGCGTGCAGGCGCAGCAGCAGTTCTAGCGTTTCGCGGCCCAGCGCCGGCGCCGCGAGGCCAAACCGCGCGCAAAGCTCGCGCCGCAACGTGCGCGCGGTCAGGAATTGCACGCCCGTGAGACTGACCCCGGCCAGAAGCAGCCGCCGCCGGATGCCGTTGGCCTGCGCGTCCCCTGGCGTCACCAGCCAGGCGCGGCCGCCGTGCAAAACATACGCCGAGGCCGCCCGGCACCAATCCTCCACGCCGTCGCTCCAGGCGTCGTCGAGCAGTTGGTAAGCCTTGAACTGGATCACGGCGGCGTGGCTCCGGGCCGGGCCGGCGTCACGCCGGGCGTTTCGGCCAGGAGATTGTACTTCACGATCGCATAAATCGCCCGGAAGCCATCGCGCCAGTTGATCTTTTTCCCCTCGGCGTAAGTTCGCCCGTAATAGGAGATGCCGACCTCATAAAACACGCATCGATTGCGCGCCAGCTTGGCCGTGATCTCCGGCTCGAGACCGAAGCGCGCCTCCTCGATGGTGATCGCCTGAATGACCTCCCGCCGGAACATCTTGTACCCGGTTTCCATGTCCGTCAGGTTGAGGTTGGTGAGCATGTTCGAGAGCAGGGTAAGCACCTTGTTGCCGATCATGTGCCAGAAGTAAACCACCCGGTGCGGCCCGCCGCCGACGAAGCGCGAGCCGTAAACCACATCGGCGCTGCCGTCGAGGATCGGCTGCATGAGCTTCGGGTACTCGCTGGGATGATATTCCAGGTCCGCGTCTTGGACGACCACGATGTCCCCCGTCGCCCGCGTCAGGCCCGCGCCCAGGGCGGCGCCTTTGCCAGCGTTGCGCGGTTGCAGGATCAGTTGGTCGACCAGCGGCCGCAGTTCACCCTCCAGAAGCTCGCGCGTCCCGTCGCTGGAACAATCGTCAATCACGATCAACTCGATTCGCGGCACGGCACTGGCCCGGACCGCCCGCAAGACCGTGCCGATAGTGGCGCTCTCATTGTAACAGGGCACCAGCACGGTGAGCTTGATCGCGGCCAGTTGGAGCGGCGGGGAAGACATGGAGCAACGAAGTAACCTCGAGAAGGCGAGCGGGAGCGAACAAAAGGAACCTCAAAGCACCTTGGCCCAATAATTCCAGCTCAGGTCGATCCGCTGCGACCAGGTTAGCGGCACCTCGAAGGGCAGCCGGCCCATTTGCGTCATCCACATGAGATTCAGGTTCCAGACGGCGAGCAGCAGCAAAGCCAAAGCCGTCGAGTGAAAAGCCCACGCCGACCGGGAAAGGCCCTTGAGCAGGAAGCCCAGCCCCAGCATCGAAAACAACGTGCAGCTTTCAAAAGCGCGCGAGCCGAAGGAGGCGCCGAACCACCAGACATCCCAGGCGGCGTTGATGTAAGTCACCAGCAGCAAGGAGACCGTGAAACAGAACGCCTCCGTCCAACGGCGTGACAGCACCGCCCAAGCCAGAAAACCCGCGAAGCCGATCAGCATCATCGGATGCCAGTTGAACAACCCATGCAGGGGAGAGAAAAGTACTTCGTAAAGATGCGGATGCCGCCAACTGAACGTCTCGTGTTGATAGGTGTAGAGAAAAAATGATCCGTACATGACTTTCCACGCCAGCATCTGCAGGGAAAGCGGAATGGCCCCGGCGACCACCGCGACGGCCAACCCGCTCAAGCGGCGGTAATTCTTCGCCACCTCCTGCAGGCAGACCACCCCGGGAAACAACAACAGGACACCGCCCTGGTAACGCGCCAGGATGACGAAGGCACTGAGCAGGCCAACCAGCAGCCAGTTTCGCAATTCAGCGGGCCGCTCCCTCAGCCGGTAGCAAAAGTAGTAAGCGCCCGTCACCGCGAAAAACATGACGTTGTGCGACATGATCACATCGAGCGTCTGATAGAAAAAGAGCGGCGAGCCGAGCCCCCCCAGGACTAAGCCGCAGACGGCGAACGGCGTGGGGATTAGCTCTGTCAGAATCCGGAACGCGAAGTACAGGCTGGCCGTCCCATAGACCACTTGCCCGAGCACGAGGAAGAGTTGATACACCGGCCCCCAGCCGTCGTATGGCACCTGGCCGCCCCGCAGGTTGATCACGTGCGCGGCGAGTTCGCCGCCCAGATACCAGGGCACTTCCGACAACGCCCAGCCAATCGGATACTTGTCGGGAATCAAACCGGTCGCCGTGCGGGGCGTGTCCCGGACGATTTCCCGGCGATACGCCATCGGCATCGAGTTGCAGTAGAGCAGGTCGTTCGCGACATCCACATCCCCGTCCACCATCACCGAGCGCAGCCAAAAATAATAATAAGAGCCGTCCCAGCCGGTAATGGACGACTGGAAAGGCTTGTCCAGGAGATGCGCATGCTGATTTTCGAGAAAAAAGACGTCGGAACACACCCCAAAGGTCAACAGGAACGTCGCCCACGCTCCCACCCGGCGGATGCTCCAGAATGAAGGCTTCAGGCCGGGGTCGCCAGCGGGAGCCGGTTGCCTGCCTTTCCCCGCACTCACCAGCGCGGATGCCAGTCCGCTGATCATCTGCCAAAGCAAGTACGCAAATGCCGCCAGCAACGCTGTCATGGCAACCGCTCGAAGGAGGCTGCGCCAGAAATAAAAGTGCGGGTTGAGTTCCGTGACGTCGACGCGGCTGAACCGCAGGTCCAACTGCTCGGGCCCGCTGTCGCGGCCAACGGTCAAAGCGGCGGCCGGATCATCTCGGTCCGCCTTGATGACGGACTGAAAGGGGTGGTTCGGCCCGACCACCCGCGGATCGTCGATCAAGATTTTGCTGGTCGCCTGATCTTGGAAAGTGAAGAACAACCGGAACGGTTCAACCGCATCGGATTGGGCGCTGACCAGGTAATACCGGCCTTTGGCCACGGCGACAGTTCCCAGTGACGATCCCAGACCGACCTTGACGTCCTGCACCGCGAGCACGGGCGCACCCTCCCGAAAGGAATCGTAGCGCGGCAGCGTCTTGGTGATGACGAAGGCGGCGATCGCGCCGATGGCCAGCAAATAAGAAATCGTTTTTGAGAGTCTCACGTCGGGGCGCGGGTTTGGCAGGCGGTTGAGCGCCGGTTCGAGTGGTGAAAGAAGACACGAATCTGCTTGGACAAGTCAAGTGTCGCGGCCTCAGCCCAGCATCCAAAGCTTGTGCAGGCCGTAGGGGACCGAGAGGCTGCCCAGGATAAAAAACCACCAGAACATGCCGCCCCGTTCCCGCGCCACCAGCAGATAAAAGCAGATCGTCAGCGGGAGCAGGACGCGCGCGGCCGCGGCGGTTTCCGCCCAGACGGCGGGGCCTAGCACGGCACCCAGCAGCAGAAAACAAACGCCGATGCGCCAAAAAGCGGATGACGGATCGGGCCGTGTGAGCAAATACAGGCCTTGCACGCAGAGGCCCAGGAGCGTCAGCACCTCATGCACCTTGAAGTCGCCGTACAGCCAGTAAAAATGCCGCCAGACCCCGTGCTGGAGGTGGCCGCAAGCCTGCAGGGCCAGCACCGCACGGGCGCCCATGGCTTGCAACGGCCAGCCGAAGTTTCGCTCGCCCGCCGCGGGTTGCACCGCGCCAAAACGGTGGTGGACGTAGAGAAACCAGCCGGCTGTCGGCAGCGCCGCCAACGTGAGCCAGCCCAGATTGCGCTTCCAGACCTTCCGCCGCCAAGGCCGCTGGAAGTCGAGGCAGGCGAACGCCGCCAGCACGCTGGTTTCGCGCATCAGGATAGCCGCCGCGAACGCCGCGTAGCCGCCCCAGGAACCGATGAGCACGCCGGCGAAGATCAAGGCGGCGGCAGGTAAATCCGTCAGCGCCCGGTCCATGCTGGAGATCACGCCGAAGCTGACCAGAGCGGTGCTCAGGCAAAGCAATCGGGTGAACGTCCAAGGCCGGAAGAGCAGACTCAAGACGCCGAGCAGCACGAACCAGAAACCCAGGTTGACCAGAGCGAAGGCCTGCAGGACGCGCTCGGGTTCGCCCCCGCCCAGCAGATACGCCAGCGCGGGCATGCCGATGCGCCGCGCCCGGTACGCCGGGTTATCGAGGGCCCGATTGAGCGCGGGGCTCCGCAGGGATGGATCGAGCGCGATCTGGGCGTAATACTGGCCGTCGTACCCCATGCGCCCGCCCCGGGTGGGGTCGACGTAATGGGGGGCGCGTTGCAGTTGCGGCAAGGTGTACTGCGCGTACTCGGAGCCGAAGAGGATCAGTTTGGTCCAGCCGTAGCGCGGTTGGTAAATCCGGGCGTAAGCTACCAGGAAGAACACGCTAAGACAGAGCGCAACACCACCCCACCAAAGATAGCGCCCCTTGTTTTCGCCGGTCATCCCGCCAGACTTGCGTGGCCGGCCAACTTTGTCATTCGTTTTGGCGGCAGCCGAGCAAAACGCACCTGCGGGGCGTTCCTCTTTACCCGAGCCCGGCCAAGTCAGGGACGGAGGAGCGGCCCGGGCCAAGCCGCAAGAATGGGCTTGTGAGCGCGCGCCAACCGTGACAGGTTTCGCCGTTCAAGGCGGGGTAGCCAAGTGGTAAGGCCGGGGTCTGCAAAACCTCTATCCGCGGGTTCGATTCCCGCCTCCGCCTCTCCCCTAAGTTGCTAGATGTCAGGCACTTGCTGAGCACGCTAGCTTTGCCCTACGGGTTGCCTGCCCTGATCAAGACTGGGCGATTTTTATCGAATTTGGGCGATGATTTGGCCACACTTTGGCCACCGCCTCGGAAAAGCGTAGAAGCGACTTGAATGGGTGCGCCGCACGACGTAGAGTTTGGTTTCCGGATGATCAGTCACGGACATGGCAACGTTTTATCGTGGCGCAGGTGTTGGCACATACTGGCATCAACACGATGCGCGCTTGACTGGATTTCTCGCCCAAGCTGGCGGAAAATCCCGTAGTCATGCGGTAATGGTCAACCACATCAAGGACGGTACAACCAATAGTCCCTTTATTTCTCTCACGCGCTCGTACAGCATTGCGTGGAATTATGCGGTGTACTCCGGACATGTAGCGCCGAGTGCGGCCTCTCCGGCCTACGTATACGAAATTGAATTTAGTGCTCCTCTCCCTCGCGGGATCGAACTACTCGATCCCCTTGTTGAAATCTTGAAACAGTATCCCTCACCTCTGACGTCTAGCTATCACCATGATGGTACGCCCGACTTTCTTCTGGGGGTCGTCGATCCTGTCAGACAGGCCGCCAAACTTACGGAGTTGATCCGTATTCCGCCTCCCGGCGGCGCTACTGCGCGAGCTGCAAGCCTTTGTCCCGAGTTGGAAGCCATGGTGCGGGTCTTGCGCGATTCGGAGTTGCTTGCGACAGCGGCGATCCCAGTGTCATGCATCATCAACCGTTACGAAATCTTTTGAAGATGAGTGAATTCTTTCGATCTCGCGACTTAACGCAGTTTGTGCTGCCAGGAGAGTCGCTTCCGCGCTTTGCCAGAGCTGAAATCCCGTTGGCTTCTGGAGTCCCCTTTAGCATCATTCACCTTGCTAATACCGACGAAACGCTTCGCCTCGACTTTGACAAACAAGCGTTTTTGGGGGAGCTAGACGAATCGCTGCAGAAAGCAGCGGTTCCATTATCGCAATATCTTCGCGGGCTCGCTGCGAAGCCGCTCCGGGTCTTTATCAGTTATTCGTGGGATTCGGCGGAGCATATGGATCAGGTTCTTAGACTCGCTCAGCGTTTACGCGGCGATGGTATCGACGCTTGGTTGGACCGTTTTGTCCCTGCTCCGAAGGAGGGCTGGCCACTATGGGTGCAAAATCAGTTGGATGAGGCGCAATTCGTCATCGCAATCGCATCGGAAAAGTATAGCGAAGGGTTTGTTAAAGAATGGCCGACAGCAGCTGACGAATCTGTTAGGGCGATGATTGCTCGATTAGAGTTCGAGGCCCTTAGTCGCTCAAGAGAGTTCTTGCCGGTTGTATTTTCTACATCGGATGTGCAATTTATCCCACACCCTTTACGATCTTACCCACATTATCACCCCAATACAGAAGCAGGATATACGGCATTGGTACGCCGGATAACTGGCGGGTCAGGTGTCAGCGCTGGATCTACTGCGATTGTGCCAGTGTATAATCATGCCGCGAGCCATTCTAACCTTCCTCAATTGCCGTACGGCTTCTTTGGCAGACATGATGAACTGGAAATTATCGCATCGGCGTTGGAGCTAAGAACACGCACTTGGGGCGCGCTGATTGACGGACCAGGTGGTATAGGCAAAACTGCGTTGGCCATCCGGGCGGCGGAGCAAAGTCCGCCAGGTCAATTCGCGCGTATCATTTTCCTATCAGCGAAGTCGCGGGAGCTTTATGCAGAGGGGGAACACCCTTTGCATAACTTCGTTATCCCGGGCTACACTGATATGCTGAATGCCCTCGCGGAACAGCTTGGGCGTCCAGAGCTTGCCCGGACTAAAGAGAAACAGCGCGCGCTGCAAGTACAGCGCGCCTTAGAGGGTCAACGCGCTTTGCTGGTCCTCGACAACCTGGAAAGTCTCCCGGCATCAGACAGGGAAAACCTATTTGATTTCCTTTCATGTCTTCCAGAAGGGTGTAAGGCAATAGTGACGAGTCGTCGCCGGACTGATATAGACGCTCGCACAATCCGCCTGGATCGCCTTGACGGTGCTAATGCTCTTAAGATAATGTCTCATCTCGCTCGAAGCAACCCAGTGCTGGCGAGATCGACAGAGCCAGAGAGAATTGCAGTGTGCGAGGCCGTTGATTGCAATCCCTTATTAATACGCTGGGTGGCGGGACAGTTAGGCAGAGGCAAGTGCGATACGATTGCTGATGCACTTGACTTTTTGATGCACGCGCCGCGAGGTAACGATCCATTTGAATATATCTTCGGCGATTTGGCGGACTCATTTTCGAGTGAAGAGACGAAGACGCTTGCTGCTCTAAGCCATTTCACTGTACCGGCGCCGGTTAGGTTGATTGCGGACGTCGCTGATTTGCCGTTCGCGGCCGTTGAGCACTGTGTCGAGAACTTAGCGGACCGCGCCCTTGTAGCCGCGGGCGATGCGGAGCGGAAGACTTTCCACTTGATGCCTCAAGTGGGCCACTTTCTGCGTACAAAGCGCTCGGAGGCAGTTAATGAAATTGGCGACAGGCTTATTGAGCGGGCAAATACATTAATCGACGAAAATGGCTTTCTTCGCCACGAACGATTTCCCGTGCTTGAAGAGCAATGGCCGGTGATCATCGCCGCTCTGCCGCTTCTGCTGGCAGGCGAAAACGAGTCACTGCAAAATGCGTGCGACGGGCTGCAGGCTTTCCTGGACTATTCCGGTCACTGGGATGAGTGGCTGTCGATTTCAGAGCGAGCCGAAGAGCGGGCAGTTAGGGCAGGAGATTTTAACAACGCAGGATGGCGTGCCTACCAGGCTAGTTATGCGCACTTTTTACGTCGAGAAGCCGCCGATGTTCTGAAATGTGCAAGACGTGCTGAGGATCATTGGAAACAAGCTGGCGCTGGCGCCCGCGAGCAGGCAGTTGCCGTGCAACTTAGAGGATTAGGTTTTCAAGTAGCTGGAGATTATGCCTCCGCGATCGCTTCTTTTCAGAAAGGCGTAGAATTCTGGCGACAAGTACAGGATGAAGATCGTTCTCTAGCAACAGCACTGAACGACCTTTCTGATGTAAAACGGCATGCGGGAGATATGAATGGTGCCGAGGAGAATCTGATTGAGGCTCTGGAAATCGCCCGCAGGGAAGAGTATCAGGATTTGATCGCCAGTTTCACCGGTAATTTCGCAACCTTCGCGCTTGTTCGGAGGCAATGGCATTTGGCGGAAGAGCGTGCGCGGGAGGCTTTGCTGTTGTCTGAAAACGTCAAGCGTGTAGAATTGATTGCAACAAATTGCAGCAGCCTAGCCGAGGCGCTGATTCAGCAAGGGAAAAAGCCGGAAGCGATGAGCTACGCTCGACGGGCCGTTGAGATTCTCTCGGCGCTACGTTCAAGGAACCTGGACCGCGCACGTGAAGTTCTCGTCCGGTGCGAGACCTGAGAATCGCCTCTCTTTGCTCCCGTTCATCCATTGCGGGGTTCCGATAGAAGATCGCTTAAGCTTAGTTTCGCTTGAAGGCTGGCGAGCCGACGAACGCCTTCACCACGCTGGCTTTCGGAAAGAACTCGTGCATTGTCACTCCGAGAACTTCGGCGAGCAAGTAGAGTTCACAATCGGCCACCCACCGCAGTTGGGCTTCGATCTTCGCGAGCGAGGCGCGGCTGATATCCCAACCAGCGAGTTGCAGCTTGGCGGCCAAGTCTTCCTGCGTCAGGTCGAGCCGAGTGCGGGCCTTGCGGACCTGCGGGCCGACAAGGTTGCGAACGGTCTTCATCGTCGATTGCTCCTGAACGGGAGCTTGACCGTAAGCCGCAGCCGTGCCGTTATTGTTCCTGACCAGGAACACGATGAACGCTGAACCAAAGACGGCGAACGCCGGGCATCCGGGCGACACACAGAAAGTCGAGTTGCTCGGTCGAAACCGGCTCATCGACGAGTTGCTGCGTGACGACCTTGAAATCGCACTGCCAGTGCGCGACCGGGGAATCGATCTTATCGCCTACGTCGATCTGGACTCGGCATCGTCGACTTACGTCGCCTGCCCAATCCAGATGAAGGCAGCGTGGACGCGCTCCTTCGTGATAGAGAAAAAGTACGCCAAGTTCCCAAGGCTTGTTGCTCGCGTACGTCTGGCACCTTGGCGACAGACAACGGGCCGTCACTTACGCCCTGAGTTATGCGGAGGCATTGGCCTTGGCCGGGCAGTTTCCGTGGCTGGAACGCGACTCATGGATCGTCGGAGAAAAGTATTCCACAAGCAGCCCAAGTGTGAAGCTGGTCCGGCTGCTAGAACCGTACCGAATGGGGCTGGGCAGCTGGCGGCGGCGGATCTTGGGCGATACTGCCGCGCCAGCGCCCGCTGACCTTGTGACCACCCTCGGCGTTGCGTCTGGCGCGGCCTGACGTGGTGCTGGTGCGTGCGGAGGAAAGGAGCGCCGGTTATTTCGCGGTCTCGCCGAAACCGGCAAACGGCTCAACTCAGGGGACGAACCTGGCCGCTATCTCGACCCACTCTGACGAGAGCTTCAGACACTGTGTTTGCGCCGAAAGGCCTTAATGGCCGCCTGGGCAGCCGAGAGCCGTTCAACGAGGGATGTGCGGTGAGCGGCGTAGTCGGCGATGGCGAAGTCAACTTCCGCCATCATTGAATTGTTGAAGTTGCGCTCGCGCCAGTTAGCCCGACATGCCTCTAACCAGACGGGGCGTGCCTCGACCAACCGCTTGTACTCGGCGTCGAGGTTCGACACGGCATCCTCGGCGCGTTGCCGCTCGGATTGCAGCCTGTTCAGTTCGCAGGTCAAGTCGTTGATGCGTTGCTCCTCGGCCTCGGCCTCGCGCTGTGCTTGGGCTGCCTGAGCGCGCTTGTTGGTCAGCGCGTCACGAAGCCGAGCAATTAGGCTGGGCGTGGCGTCGTTAGGGTCAGAAGTGTTCGCGGTGTCGGGCATGTCGTCGGGTTGGTTCATGTGAGCGAGTGTTAAGTGAGGCTTAGGGCTTGGAGGTTGGTAGCGCGTGCCGCGCGTAGTACGCAGCCAGGCGCGAAACGCCCTGTAACTCGCCGTCGCCAGACGTTGCTTGGTTCAGCCGACTAGACGGCTGGCGGGCAGCAAAGGCGCGGGTGGTGCGTTGCGTGCCGGTGATCGCCGGTACGGCGGCGGTGGTCGGGGCGAGAGGCGTGGGCGCGGCGGCCTTCGGCGGTGTCGGCATGAGTTCGAGACCGCGCAGCACGGTGTTGGCGCGCGCGATGTCATCGAGCGGCACGCTCTTGGTCATGCCGAGCCTTGTCTCGGGTTGCGCAATGCGGGCGTTAACAGTCGCTTGGTCGTCGATGAAGTCAGAAGTGGTCATGATTGCTTTTCTTGCGGATTGTCTTGAGATGCGGAAGGCCGCGCATGTGGTAGCGCAAGAATGCCGCGGTGGAGTCTTGGCCATCCGCTTCGTTGAGCGGCACGCCGTCCCCACTCAAGCGCACCGAGATGCCACCGGAGGCGCCGGGTACAATTGCGGTCACCTTCTCCAAGACGATGAGAAAGTGGGCGTCTGGGCTGATCCAGATGGCGGGGAGATTCATGGTACGAGGGTTAGTAGCGGCGGCGTAGCACGGCGCGTAACTGCGGCAGCTTGGCCGAGTCGAAGAGCAGGGTGCGACCGCTGCGAAAGTCGGGGCGGATCTCGCCCGTCATCAATCGGTCGTTCACGAGGCCGATGGAGACCTTGGCCTCGCGCGAAAGCTGCGCCGCGCTCAACAGTTCGGGCGTTTCGGTCATCGGCAGTTCAGGAGTACTGGTCGCCATGTGAATAGGAGAATGGTGTCAACTGCGGTGTCGAGCGGCCAGTCGGTCGAAGGCCGCAACGATGCCAGCCAGGCCGCTGCCGAAGCGAAACTGCGCAGCCAAGCGCCGGGGCAACGGGCTTCGTCGACGCACCAACCAGGCAATCAGCAGCCGCGGATCATCAAGCGGGGCACCGAGCGCCCGCCAACCGGCGACTGTGCTGACGGTGCAGTGGTAGGCGACGGCATACTCATCGAGCGTGAGCCGGAATCCGGCTTTTTTGCGTGCAGCCATGCAGGTGGGCGGCTGTCACACTCCCAAGCCACCGGGGGTCGAAAAACGCGGCACTCTCAAAAGTCGTCCGTGGTGCCACGACGGGATGGTCGACGATGGCCAGGCTCAGAAGGCTCCCTATCCTGGGGGAGCATCACTCCGCTGGCTGCCGCGTAAACCCGCCCAGAACGCGCCACGGCACGCGAGAGTGTGCCAGACCATGTGCAGATACTCGACAGCCGCAGGTCGGCCAAGCAGGCTTCCCGGATAAAGCGTCAGCTCGGCCGACCTGCGGTTTTTGTACCTTTGCACTACTATCGTACCTTAAGGGGTACGATAGTAATAGTGGGTTGGGACTATCGTGACTACTATCGAGGCTCACGATAGTCGTTTCTTGGAGCATAATGCGCTATCTGGCAGGAACTTGAAGGCGATTTATGTCCATCCGTTCTGCCGTCACTATCGTCATCCGTACTTTCCGACGATAGTTTTTCCCAATCCGCCTTCCTACCGGACGAATACGTAGAGCTTGCCGTCCTTTTTCACCCGCCCACAATCAACAAAACCCCGCGCTCTGACGAAGAAAGTATTTCCACTGATGGGGATGTCCTCGTCCTTCAGCATCTTTTGCCACTCGGCGCTGGTCAGGGTTCCAGTTTCGCGTAGCGGAGTCAGCAATTCTTCGTCGCTATATTTCTGCTGCTTTTTCGATGGGTCTTTCAGTTCCTTCGGATCTAGCACAGCGTCGGGCAACATAAGCGGGTGTTTGCGGCGGACTACGAACGGTTCCATCGGTGGAAAGTTCCGCAATATCAGCTCGACGGTGAATGCATCCGGTTCTTTGTGCGGAGTCATGTTGATGAGCGTGTCCGGGTCACGTGCAAAAACGCCGGAACCTGCTGCGCGGTCTATGGCCTCCTTGCCCGCCTGATTGCCCTTGCTGAAGTGGTGCCCAAACACCACTGCCGCGCCCGACGATACCGCTAACCGCTCGATGTCGTTCATCAGTGCGGCAATGTCGCCGGCCTTATTTTCGTCGAAGGTGCCGAGCGCTTTGTAGATCGGATCGACGACGATCAGCGCATAACTCTGTCCATCAGCTGCTGCCATAAGTCGCTGAATGATCTCCGACATCCCCGCGCAGTGGCCGCGCAACCCGAGGTAATCGAACTGCCCTTTGTCTAGCACCACCTCTTTTTCTCCAAGAATCTCAGTCACGCGCTCCGCAAAAAACACATCCTGGATCTCAAAGTTGATGTAGAGGACGCGGCCCTTCGTGGTATCGCATCCCCACCATTCCGTACCGGTGGCTACGCTGATTGCCAGATCAATTAGCGTCCAGGTTTTGAAACTCTTCGCCCCGCCGTTAATCACCATCTTTGAGCCTTGGTGGAGGATTCCCCTTACTAGCTCGGGTGGTCGGGGCAAGTCTCTAGCTACAAGCTCCAGCACGTCGATGGACTGCGGAAATGGAACCGCATGAGCCTTTGGTGGAGTTGCCGCTCGCGGTGGCTGTGCTGGTTTTCCGTTGTTGTTTTTTGCCGACGGCGCGACGACTGGGGGTCCACTGGAAGGCGCGGTCTTTATCTCAGCGTGCTTCACCGGAGCAGGCACAGGCCGTCGTTTCGGGGCCAGATCCACTGGCGCTCCGCCCGCAGCGGAAGTGGAGTAATACTCGGTGATGGTGGCGTCGACGATTTCGTCTTGTTCGGGAGTCATAATTTTCGAAGGCGAGCTTGATATTCAATAGGAGTTCCGTCCGGCGACGGATTTAGGTACAGGAGACGCTGCGATGCGCGGGTCGGCTGTTTGATCCCCGGCCCGCGTTTGGTGCCCGGAAGTCGGGTAAGCTGCACCGCGCGAAAGCAACCAGGGTCCGCTCCCAGCCGCGTCAGGAATGACTTGTGCGGCGAAATCAGGCTTTCCCAATGTTCGTTGCTCTCCGCGTCCAGCCGCACCAGCGCGTGGATGGAGCGCCGCCCACTGGTGTACACTGCGGCGATTCGTATTGGCAGACGGACCAATACTTGAAGCCAGTTTTCAGGCTCAACTATGTCGGTCTCGATCACCGCGAACCTAAACGCGGTTATCGCCTCGCGGCTACGCGACGAAGGCTTTCCGCCCATCCGTGGGTTTGGGTGCTCCTGTCCATCAACTGGGTTGCAGAGAAACCATACTCCATCAGGACCTTGTTGCGGCAGCTCGTCGAGCGGCCATAGCGCTTGGCCTTGGCTCTTATAATTGGTAAAGACGAGGACGTACTCGGTGGGGCTGAACAGTGCGGAGAGAAAAGCGTGCGGCGTCAACACGGCCACCAACGGAGTCGGTGAGCGAGCAGATAGTTCCACCTCGTCCATCTCGGAACCTGCGATGAACTCGGCGAGAAAGTCGGGGTCGTACTCGACGCGTTCTGCGCGAGGATTTAGCGGTCGTCCTTCTTTGGCCACCTCGTAGGCGCGTGTCGCCTGGCGCTCGATTTTTGAAAGGTTGGCGACGTCCCCAGCGGCCTCTATCAGCCTGCGGCAAACGCCGACAGCCAGCCCCCTGGGGATACCGCAGGAAGCGGCTCGCAAACAGGCCCGAAAGGTATCATGGTCGAGCGATCCCTTCTGAAAGGACAAACGCTCAAGATACTTTCGCCAGCTAAAAAAGTCCGGACAGACACATTCAGCTGTATCTGAGAGGGTTGTATTATATGATTGTCTTGAGATCGGCATCTCGTTCAGGCCCGGAGCAAGCGGGTCGAAGTTCGTTGAGTAGAGAAAGCGGCGGTCCGGGTGTGGCAACCTGGACCGCTGCGCTCGTTTTGCGCTGGCTTACTCGCCGATCGCCGACCGGCGGCTGCGGCCCATGAAGGCCTCAAGGTCGCCGACCTTGATCAGGATCTTGCCGCAAGCGCCGCCCGGTCGGTAGTGCGCCAACTTCTTGCCTCGAACCGCGCGCCGCAGTGTGACGGTGCTCAGATGGGTGAGGTCGGCGGCCTCCGCCAACGTAACGAGATGCTTGCCCGTGGTGTTGAACAGTTTATCAGTCGTGATCATCCGTGTGCAGTGGCTGTCAACGATTGGCAACTCCGACTGATCACACAATGTTCGTAAATGGCTGAAGATGAGCGAAAAGTACCTTCGAACGTCCGAGCTGGCTCGCGCTATCGGTTATAGCCGTGAGCGCGTCGCCCGCATGGCGGCTAAGAACGAAATTCCTGAAGTGATGCCGCGAAAGCCCGGAGAGTCATTTCGATTCCATCTCACGCCGCAATTAGAAGCGTGGATAACGAAGAGACGTGCGACAAAGGGTTTAAACGCTTGGAATGAACTGACTACGGACGAACTCACTGAGTTGGGATTGCTGAGGTCGTTCGTCGATGGCATCGAGAGTCAGTTTCCGGCAATTGGGTACTGGAAACACGCAAAGTTGAAGGCGTTCCAGGCGCTGCTACAACGTGCCAGGAGAATCGAGCGCTATATCGCGATAACGTTAGATGCACGTCATCGCCACGCGAAGCGTCAGCGTGCCGCCGAAAAAAGAAAGTCGAAGCAATGCGGGGATGCGGGCGCTTCTACTTAGGCTGTGGCTTCAACGCCCAATACCGCTTCGCCTCGGCCTTCAAGATCGGACGGCGGTAGTGCTGCCCGATGACCTTGGCCGAGTTGCCCATCACCTCAGCCAGTTCGGCGCGGTTTGGATGCACCGCCAGCGAGTAGCTGCCGAAGCTGTGGCGCATCACATCGACCGGCCATTCTCTGCCGTAATGCGTCGCCTTCCAGGTCACCGCTTGCCAGCGTTTTCGATGGTTCACGCCGATGATCAGACCGGCATCCTGAGCAAACGGGCGCAGCCAGGTTATCAGGGTCTTCGTCATCGGCACGAAACGGCTCTCTCGCGTCTTCGACGTGTGTGCCAGCACATGAATGGATTTTGTCTTGAAGTTGACCTGCGACCAGTCGAGTTGCCGCGCCTCGTCAGGCCGCAGACCCGCGAACAGGCTCACCAGTGCATAGGGAAGGAGTGCTTCGCGGTGCGGTGAGCCCTCCAGGGCGCGTAGCAGGTCTTTTGTCTCGGCAACCGTGAAGACATGCACCTCGCTCCTGCGTACCTTGGTCTTGGCATCGGCGCAGGGGTTGTGCTCAATCCAGTGCTTCTTTTTGCAGAAGGCGAAGAACGTCGAGAGCCGGAGCTTGACGTTCAGCCAAGTTCGGGCACCAATCCGCATCGAGTCTAGATAGGTGACGATTGCTTCGGTCGTCATTGAGCCGACTGGTTGCGCGCCGTTGGCGGCCACGAACCCCTTGAGGCGATTGCGCGCCTCGCGCAGTGAACCGGCGGCGAAGTCGCCGCGCGTCACGTCCGCCTCCCGCGCCTCAAGGTAGGCAGCCACGGCGGCCTCGACCGTCCGGGACTCAACGCGGAGGCGCTCGCGCTCCAAGAATGCGGTGTAGTGGTCCGTCGCATCGCGCAGTGTCTTGCCGAACGGAGCCAGTCGATCCATGCACTCGCGCGCCATGACCCGCGCCTCAGTCGGAAAGCCAATGGCCTCAACGCCTTTGTTGTCGCGCTCGAGCGCCAGTTGCTCGGCGCGCGTCTTCGCATCGCGCAGCAAGGCGAAGTACTCTTTCTTGCCGTGAGGCCGGGCGTCGACGACGAACAGGTCACGGCCCGTTGGGCGCAGATCGCGGATGCGCGGCCACTCGGTGCGGCGCAGCTTGTCGGTGGCTGATTTTTTGGTCATGATCCAAAAACCCTATCCGGTGGCCACAGCGACCGACATGCAAATTTTGGACACTGATGGACACGGAAGTCATAAGTGCTTGATAATCAACGAGAAATTAAGGTCTGCAAAACCTCTATCCGCGGGTTCGATTCCCGCCTCCGCCTCTCCCTCGTAAAATCGCTTCATTGGAGGGCGTTTTCTGAACAGGTGTCCGAGGCTTGAAATCGTACTATGAAAAATGATTTTTCGCGCGCGGGCAAACCCCGCGTCTCGCTCCGCCCATTGGCTGTTCTAATGTCCGCCGTCTGGGCGGCGCTTTGGCTGTCCGCGACCGCGCCAACGGCCCTTGCTCAGGGCAATGTGACCGTCAACACCCTGCACAGCTTCACGAGCGGCTCCGGGGGCGACGGCACGAGCCCGACGAGTTTGGTCCTGAGCGCGGATGGCAGTTTTTATGGCGTGACGACTGCCGGGGGCACCAATGGCTACGGCACCTTTTTCCGGCTCACGGCCGATGGCGGGTTCACCAATCTGGGTGCCTTCGCCACACCGGTCGGCAAGATCATCCAGAGCAGCGTGGACGGCAATTTCTACGGTTTCACGTCGAAAAGCGGCAGCTCGGATCAAAATGCTTTTGTGCAGCTCACGCCGGCCGGCGTTCTGACCACCTTGTGCACGGTCTCTGGCGCAAACAATTTGATCGAAGGCAGCGACGGCGATTTCTACGTTACCACCACCTTCGGAGGCGAGTTTCAGGGCGGTATTTACAAGGTCAGCCGCACGGGGACCATCCTGAGTCAAGAGTCCGTCACGGGCGACACCGACGCCGGCTTTCCGTCCGTTCCCGGTTTGATCCAGAACGTCGACGGCACGATTTATTTCGCCACCGCAACCCCTTTCGACGATCCCGGCGCGGTGCAGCAGCTCACGGCCGGGGGCGCGTTGAGCACCCTGTACACCTTCAGCGCCGTAAACGGCTACGGCATCAACGGTGACGGGTCGGAGCCGACCGGCTTGATCCTGGGAAACGACGGCAACCTCTACGGGACCACCGCCAAGGGAGGAAAGAACGGTTTCGGCACCTTCTTCGTGCTCACGCCCGCCGGTGCGCTGACCAACCTGCACGACAACGCCGCCGCTGAATCCGGTGACGTGCTGCGTCTACAGGCGGCGGATGGAACCTTTTACGGCACGTCCGCTTCCACAATTTTTTCGTTCACGCCCGCGGGCGGACCAGTCACGCTGCACACGTTTAGTTACGCGAGCGTGAACGGCAACGTCACCAGCACCGCGCCGACCAGTCTGATCCAGGGGGCGGGTGGCAATTTCTACGGCACCGGCGCCGAGGGCGGCGACAACGGCGTCGGCTCGGTTTTCGAATTCAATCCCGCGATCAATCCCGGCAGCCTGGGCTTCGCGGCGGCGACGTATACGGTCGACGAGAACGCAGGGAGCGTCAGCCTGACTGTGCAGCGCACACGGGGCAGCGCCGGTGCGGTATCCGTCACCTGCAAGGCAAGCAACGGTACGGCCGTCGCCGGCACGGACTACCAGGCGACCACGGCCACCCTTATCTGGGCGGATGGCGACGCGACGGACAAAACGGTCACGTTGCCGATCCTCGATCGCGGCCTGGGTGACGGCGGCACCAGAACCTTTGTCGTGACGATCTCCGACGCCACGGGCGGGGCGGTCGTCGGTGCGACGGCTTCAGCCAGCGTCGAGATCGTGGACAACGATCTGCTACCAGTCATCACCCTCACAGCGAGCACGCCTGCGGTCACTCTGAGCGGCGGCCTGGGTGTGTTTACCCTGACGCTTTCCGCGCCGCAACCTAACGATCTCATTGTCAGCTACGCCATCAAGGGAAGCGCGGTCAACGGCACGGACTACGCCATGATCAAGACTTTCAAGAAGATCAAAGCCGGCAAGACCAGCAAAGCCATCAAAATTCTTCCGCAAGGCGATCTGGGCGGCGCGGGCAAAGCCACGGTCGTACTCGTGCTGCAGCCGGGCGCTGACTACACCGTTGGCACGACGGGAAAAGTGAAGATGAAGATCGTCGCGGGTGATTAGCCGCCAGTCCGGCAAACCGGCGACGTGCGGGTGATTCACGGTGGGAGATTCGGGGGCTCGCTTTGTCCTCCCGCCGGGATGACCACGCGTCAGCGGGCCAGGTCGGCAGGGGATGTCCTTCTAAGGGTGCCCATACCTAATTCTAGGTATTGTCGGATGGGGCAAACCGCTCTTTCATAAGTCTCTCATCCCGAGTTATGAAGCCACGCCTTCGCCTTGTCTCCCGAGTAGCCCACCTCGCTCTCGCCGTCGCGCTGCCGCTGCTGCTGCCGGCTACCCGGCTGCGCGCGTCCGCCGGCTACACGATCACCAAGATCGTCGATCAGAATACCCCGGTGCCGGACCGCCCCGGCCAAACCTTCACGGGCCTGGAGAACAGCGCCTTCGGCACCTACGCGGGACTCCTCTTCGCCCTCGATGGCAACACGTTCGCGTTCTCTGTCGAAGACAGCTCCGCCGACGGCTCAACCAACATCTATTCCATTTGGTCGGTCAGCGCCACTGGCGGCGTACCCAGGCGGCTGGCGGATAACACCACGGCGGTTCCCGGCGGCAACGGCGCGCTCTTCACCGAAGTCGAGGTCCGGGGGATCGGCGGCGGCCAGGTGGTCTTCTACGGCGTTTCCGCCGGCGGCGATGGCCTGTACTCGGTCCCGGTCGGCGGCGGCGCGATCACGACACTGGCGGATTATACCATACCGGCCCCGGGGCTGGGCGTGCCCTTCTCTTCCAATCGCACCTACACGGGCACGGCCGTCCACGGCGCGCAGGTCCTCTTTTCCACGCTGCAGGGCATTTATTTCGTCCCCGTCACCGGCGGCACGATCACGCGCTTCGGCGACAGCAGCATGACGCTCCTGGCGCCGGGCGGCAATGCGTTCTCCCCCATCGAGGACGAGAATAACGCGCCGGACCTCCCCGGCGTCGATTTTGGGGGCGGTACGGTCGCTTTCGTCGGCAAGAACGCCCAGGGTAATAATCCCGATCACTCGACTGATGCCGAGGCGCTCTTCACGGCTCCAGCCTCCGGCCTGACTGTCTCCGCCAACGGCACCGTCACCAACGCCAACTTCATCGCCGACGGCAACACCGCGGTACCGGGCGACAGCGGCCGAATGTTCCGGGATTATTTTATCCCCTTTGTCGACGCCAGCGCCACGGCCGTTTTTTATGGCAGTAACGGTGACGTTACCCTCACCGGACCAGCCCTTTTTTCGTTGATCAACCAGGCGATCGTGCCGCTGGCGGGTCCGACGACCGTCCCGGCCGGCGGCACGGCGAATTTGACCAACATCGAAGAAGGCTCCTACTACACGCTGACGCTGGACAGCGGCTTGGCGTATTTCCGGGGAACTCTGGCGGAAACCGATCCGAACGGCAATGCGACTACTGAGGGTCTCTTCTCGGTGCCGGTTCTCGGCGGCGCAGTCACTCCGGTCATGACGGAATTTGATGCTGTCCCGGGGACCGGCGGCAGGTTTTTCTCCGGGGCGTCGACGGACTTCGGCAGTGTGAGCGCGGGCAAGGTGGCGTTTGCCGGCGCGTACTTCCCGGCTGGGCAGGGTCCAATGTACGGGCTCTATCTCGCCAGCCCGGGCGGCGCCGCACCGGTGACCGATCAATTGATCCTGAGCGCGCACGTGGGCGGCGATACAGGTCCGGTCACGGTCACCGCGACCATCGTGCCGGGTGAGCCTGCGCTCCTGACGGGCGCCACCGTGGCGCTGGTGGCCGCGGGACAGCCCAACATTCCCGCTCAGTCGGTCACCGTGGCTGCGGATGGATCGTCGCTCACGGCCGTTATCGATCTGCACGGCCAGGCGCTGGGTACATACGACTTCGCCGCCACGAACCCGGACGGCACGACCATCACCCAGGCGGCCACTTTCAAGGTCGAGACCGGTGTCGGGCCGGTCCTGTACGGCGATTTGCTCGGCCGCCCCGCTTTGCACGCCGGCAAGCCGCAGCCGTATACGATCATCGTGGGCAATCGGGGCGATGTGGACGCGGCGGGCGTGCCGGTTTTCATTAACTTCCCCAGCATCGTGACGGCGCAGGTGGTCACCCCGCTGATGGCGCCCTTCCAGGCCGGAGTGATTTCCGGCACCGTCGATTACAGCCAGTTCCCGGTGGCGGTGCCGAATGGCGACCACAACGTCCTGCCGCTGCTGGTGCCCCGGGTGCCAGCCGGCGGCGTGGTGGCGATCCAGGTGCTGTTCACCGCCCCGGACGACCCGCAGTACGCGCACGAACTCGTCGACTTCGGCTTTGCCCTGGGTGAACCGTGGATCGACGCGGAGACGGGCCAGGTCGCCATGACCACCTCGTCCGCCAAGCTGCCCGGCGGCGAGCACATCGACGCCAAAATCGGCCTGCCGGCCACCTGCGCCCTGAGCTTGTTCAATTTCGTGGTCGATTGCGCCAGCATCGGCTTCCCGCCGCTGCGCGGGCTCAAGTGCGGAGGCTCCTTGATTCTCAATGGCATCAATGGCCTGGCCGGAGTCGCCAGCGATAGCGCCAACAACACGAACGCGGTCATCTCGCAGAGTCAGGCTGCCGGCGGCATTGCCTCCGGCATCCTCACCTGTGTCGCCAATGCCTTGGGAGGCGCTCTGCCACCGGGCTTCGGCACGGCCACCAGCATCGTCAATTGCGCGCTCGACGCCTATTTGCTGGCCGAGAATTGCATCGCGCCTGCCACGCCGTTCATCATCAAGATCCTCACCTCGGGCGACCCGAACGACCTTTCCGGCAGCGTCGGGGACGGCAGCGCGTCGCATTATCTGACCGGGGCCGAACCGCTGCGCTACGTGGTCGACTTCGAGAATGAAGACACCGCCACCGCGCCCGCCCAGAGCGTCACCATCACCAACCCTCTCGACGCCAATCTGAACCTGAGCACTTTCAGCCTAGGCCCGATCGGCTTCGGCTCGACCGTGCTGATTCCTCCCTCCGGCGCGCAAAACTACTCGACTACCGTGGACCTGCGCCCCGCCACCAATCTGCTCGTGCAGGTCACCGCCACGCTCAATACCGCCAGCCGCAGCCTCAGCTATAGCTTCGTCTCGCTCGATCCCGCCACCAATCGGCCGACGACCGACCCGAGCGCGGGCTTCCTGCCCCCGGACGTCAACGCGCCCGCGGGCGACGGGTTCGTAGTTTTCTATGCGAAACCCAATACCGGGTTGTCAACGGGCACAGCCGTGAATGACCAGGCCAGCATTGTTTTCGATGCCAACCCGGCGATTGCCACGCCCGTCTGGACCAACACGATCGACAACGACGCGCCCATCAGCCTCGTCACGGCGCTGCCCAAGAAGGAAAAGGTGGCGCAGATTCCCCTGCAACTCACGAGCACCGACAATGGAAGCGGCGCACACTTCTACAATGTCTACGTCTCCGAAGACGGCGGGGCGTTCCAACCGCTGCTTACCAATGCCGTCGGGCCTGCGGTCACTTACACCGGCGTAACGGGTCACTCGTACAGCTTCTTCTCCCAGGCGGTCGACGGCGCGGGCAATATCGAGCCACTCAAGACCGTGGCCGACGCCAGCACCAAGATTCGGGGCGCCGACCTCATCGGCCAGTGGAAGGGTGACGTCACGGCCAAGACCAATGCCAAGGGGCGCGTCAAGCTGAGCGGGAAATTCAAGGTCACCAACCAGAGCCCGCAGAAAGCCACGAGCGCAGGTGCAGTCGTGCGCTTTTACCTCTCTGCGGACGGGACCTTCGACGCGAGCGACCCCGTAGTGGGCCAGGATCTGCCCTTCGACGTGCTGGCCCCGGGTGCGGGCGTAGCTCTAACGCTGACGGGAGCGAAACTGCCGGTGGGGATGTCCGCTTCCGGGATGTTCCTCATCGCGGTGATCGACCCCGAACACACGTTGACGGAGACCGATACGACCAACAACACGGTGGTCTACGGCCCGTTCCCGTAACCGCGCTGCTCGTGTGTCAGGCATTCGTACCGCCGTCGACGGTCAAATTCGCGCCCGTAATATAGGACGCTTCCGGACCGGCCACGAACGCCACCATCGCCGCGATATCTCCGACGTGCCCGTAGCGCTTCAGGGCGGTGTTGGCGATTTGCGGGGTGGCCCAATCGCCTGCGGCCGGATTCAAGTCGGTGTCGATGGGACCTGGCTGGATGTTGTTGACGGTGATACCGCGGTCTCCCACTTCTCGCGCCAGGCCTTGCGTAAACATCTTGATGGCTCCCTTCGTGGCTGCGTAAACCGCCAGGCCGGGTGTCATCATCCGCTCACCCACGCACGAGCCGATCATGATGATCCGCCCGCCGTCCCGCATGTGCTTCAAGGCGGCTTGCGTCGCGACGAGCGTGCCGCGGACGTTGATGCCGAAGACGCGATCCATCTCCTCCAGCGTGGCTTCTTCGAACGCCTTGGGAATGGCGGTGCCGGCATTGTTCACCAGTATGTCCAGTCGGCCGAAGGACGCGACCGCCTTCTCGACCGCCGCCGTGACCGCCCCGGCGTCGGCAGCGTCCGCCTGAATGGCCAGTGCTTTTCCGCCCGCGCCTTCAATCTCCTGCACCACGGCTTTGGCCGCGTCCGCGCCTTTGGTGTACGTGATGGCCACGCTGGCGCCGTCCGCCGCCAGGCGCTTGGCAATGGCCGCGCCGATGCCCCGTGAACCGCCCGTGACGAGGGCGACTTTGTCTGTCAGATTTGTCATCATAGTTTTCTTTCCATGTTGCCGGCCATTCCCTGAAACTTTCATGAACATTGCCAGAACCTGTCCGGTTGCAAGTCACGCCGGACGAGAAGTTTGGGAAGAAACCGCGCGGCCGCGGGATGATCTTCGGTGACCAGTGCGGCCAGTCTGAGCCATGAACGAACAGGCGTCCGCGGCGAAGAATGCCCTTAAGTGGTTGCGGCGCGGACAGGCGCACCAGGCGGCTGCCCGCTGGCGGCAGGCGGCCCAATGTTACCAGCAGGCGCTGGCTCTCGATCAGCGAAACGACGAGGCGCTTTGCTTGCTTGGCATGTGCGCTTATCAGACCGGGCAGTTTGCCCAAGCGGCGGAATGCTTTCGGCGGGCGCTGACCCTCGCGCCGGATCATGCGCCGACACTCCATGGGCTGGGCTTGAGCCTCTGGCGTGGCGGCCAGGTGCCGGAGGCGGAGGCGAGCTTGCGGCAGGCGCTCCAACTTGCGCCCAGCAGTAGCGAAACGGCCACGGCACTGGTGCTAGTGTTGCGCGGCGCCAAACGATTCGCCGAAGCGGCCGGCATTCTGCGCTCGGCAATTACCCTGGCGCCCGCCGATCTGAACCTGCGCTGCGAACTCGGCAACGCCTTGCAGGAAATGGGGCAGCACCAGGAGGCATTGGCGGAGTACGCCGCCGCTGCCCGGATTGATCCCGGCTTTGCGCGCGCCCACTATGAGATGGGCTGTGCCCACTTTGCCTTGGACGAATACGCGGCCGCGGCCAGGTGCCAACGTGAGGCCACGCGGCTGGCACCGGGGTGGCACGCCGCGCGGCATAACCTCGGCACGGCGCTCTTCAAGCTCGGGCAGGTGGACGAAGCGCTGGACGCCATCGCCGAAGGTCTGCCAGGGCCTCACCCGGAAATCGCGCTGGCCACCATTGCCGTGATCATCCCCGGAAGCCCACGCGCGGGTAACCAGGAGATTTTGGCGGCCCGCCAAGCCTGGGGCGGGCAGGCTTCGCTGCGTGGCGCGCCAGGCCGCGGCAGCTCCCCTCCCCGGCCACGCCGGACGGAGCAACGGCTGCGCGTGGGCTACGTTTCTTCGTTTTTCCAGCGCGACAATTGGATGAAGCCGGTCTGGAGCCTGATCAATCGCCATGACCGGGCCGCGTTGGAGATCCACCTCTTTTCCGATGCCCACGCCACAGCCATCAAGCACGGGTACGAGGCGCATGCGGACGACCAATTCCACGATCTGAGCGGGCTTTCGAACGAGGCCGCGGCCGCGCAAATGGCCCGGGCGGACCTGGACCTCCTGGTCGATCTGAACGGCTTCAGCGCTCTCGCCCGCCTGCCGGTCTACACGCTGCGGCCGGCGCCGCGGATCGTGAGTTGGTTTAATATGTACGCCACGAGCGGGCTGCCGTGTTTTGATTACGTTATCGGCGACGCCGTAGTCGCCCCGCCTGGGGATGAAAAGTTCTATACTGAAAAGATCCTGCGCGTGGCGGGCAGCTATCTGACTTTCGACGTCAACTATCCGGTCCCGGACATCAGCCCTGCCCCGGCCCAGGGTTTGAAGCCGGTAACGTTCGGCTGTCTGGCGCCGCTTTATAAGATCACTCCCCCGACCGTGGCGGCTTGGTGCGAAATCTTGCGGCAAGTGCCGGGCGCCACGCTGTTGCTCAGGAACACGGCGCTGGGCGTGGCCGGCAATCGCGTTTTCCTTACGGAATTGTTCGCAGCCCACGGTGTGGCCGGCGACCGCCTGCAATTGGAGGGACCGGCGGACCATTTTGACTTTCTGGAAACCTATAGCCGGATCGATCTGGCGCTCGATACCTTCCCCTACAATGGCGGCACCACCACCACCGAAGCGATCTGGCAAGGCGTGCCGGTGGTCGCTTTCCTGGGCGACCGCTGGGTGGCGCGCATCAGCGCCTCCCTCTTGCGCGCCGCCGGGCTGGGGGAGTTTGTCGCGGGCGATGTGCCGGAGTATATCCAGCTCGCGGTTGCCTGGGCGACGAACGCGGACAAACGCGCGGCATTAGCCGCCATGCGCCCGGCCTTGCGAGCGAAGCTGCGGCAGTCGCCCGTTTGCGACACCGCCAATTTTGCGCGCGAAATGGAGCAACTCTACCGGCAGATTTGCCAGCCAGCGCCGGGTTAGCCCCTGAGGGACGCAACGGACGGACTTTCGTGCTTTGTGCCGGAGAGCAGCGTACCGTGAGCGCCGTGATTACGCCCAAGCCTTTTCTTTTCCTCCTCCTCGCCTGGACGGCGACTCTCGCTTCGCTCTCCGCCGCGCCGCCGGATGACCAGTACGTACTCGGCCCGGACTCCCTGCCCAAACCCGGGATGCCTCGCGGCAAGGTGATTCCGGAGCCTCCCTTCCATTCCAAGATCTACGCCGGTACCACCCACCAGTGGTGGCTCTACGTGCCTGCCCAGTACGACGCCGCCAAGCCGGCCAGCGTCATGATTTTTCAGGACGGCGGCTCGTCCTCCGGCGACCAGCAGCAGGCCGGCCCGGACAATGCCACCTTTGTTTTCGATAATCTGATCGCCGCCGGCCAGATGCCCGTGACGATCGGGATCTTCATCAGTCCGGGCGAGTTCCCGCCTGCCACGCCAGAGGGTAAGCCCGTAAGTAATCGCAGCGTGGAGTACGATACGCCGGATTGGACTTATGGCCGATTCTTGCTCGAAGAGATTCTGCCGAAAGTAGCCCAGAGCTACACGCTGACCGACCAGCCCGGGCAAAGAGCCATCTGCGGGTCGAGCAGCGGCGGCATTTGCGCGTTCAAGGTCGCCTGGGAGCGGCCCGACGCCTTTCAAAAGGTGGTCAGCCACATCGGCAGCTTCACCAACATCCGGGGCGGTTATATTTACCCGTCCCTGATCCGGCAAACGGAGGCGAAAGCCTCGGTCAACCTCTATCAAACGCCCGCGCAAAAGGATCTGCTCGCGCTGCGCCGCCAAATCCGCGTGTTTTTGCAGGACGGCCGCAATGACCTCGATAACCAGTTCGGCAACTGGCCGCTGGCCAACCAGGAAATGGCCGCGGCACTCAAGTTCGCTGGCTGGGACTATCAGTTCGTTCTCGGGGAGGGAACGCACAATAACCGGCAAGGCGCCGCCCTCTTCCCGGATACCCTGCGCTGGCTCTGGCGCGATACGAAATAGCGGGCCTCGCGAGGTCGGGCAGAGAAACCCAAAAGAAAGTGCTTGCCAGGCCAAAGTGTACCAGCCTATTAGTACACCTGTGTCGCTGAACTTCTCTCTTTCGCCGGCCAGCGACGTCCCGATCTTTCGCCAGATCGTGCAGCAGATCCAACGGGCAGTTGCCCTGGGCCAACTCGCGGTTGGCCAGCAGTTGCCCGCCGTCCGCGTCCTGGCGGAAATCCTGGTGGTCAACGCCAATACCGTGGCGCGTTCCTACCAGGAACTGATCCGGGACGGCGTGCTGGAAAGCCGTTCCGGCCGCGGCGTCTTCGTGGCCGAGCGCCGGAGCGTCTTTTCGCAACCGGAGCGGACGCGTCGGCTGCAACATGCCGCCGAGCAACTTTGCCACGAAGCCATCCTGCTCGGAGCCGGCTTACCCGAGGTGCGCGCCACCCTGGAGGCCACCTGGAAAGAGCTGCAGCGGCAAACCCGTACCCTGTCCACCCCGGAGGATAAAAAGCCGAAATGAACCCCGTCATCGAAATCGATCACCTGACGAAATACTATGGCAAGCGCGAGATTGTCCGGGACCTGAGTCTAGCAGTACCGAGCGGTTCCATCTATGGCTTTCTCGGCCGCAACGGGATGGGCAAGACGACGACCATTCGCATCCTGCTGGGCCTGGAAGACCCGACCCGGGGCCGGGCCAGTGTCTTTGGCGAGGACTCGCGCGCGCTCAGTCCAGAGACCCGGGCGCGTATCGGCTATTTGCCCGAGGGGCATCATGTTTACGGTTGGATGACCGTCCAGGAATGCGGCCGTTTCCAGGCCAGCTTTTTCCCCCAGTGGCAACAGGATATCTTCGAGACCATCATCACGCATTTCCGGCTCACGCCGAAGATGAAGGCCGGCCATCTTTCGCGCGGGCAGCGGGCAGGTCTTTGCCTGGCGCTAACACTCGCGCCGGAGCCGGAGTTGCTGGTGCTCGACGACCCGGCGCTGGGTCTCGATCCCGTGGCACGGCGCAGTTTGTTGCAGTCGATGCTCTACGTCACACGCCAGCCGGACCGCACGATCCTCTTTTCCTCCCACCTGCTCTCGGATGTCGAGCGGGTCGCCGACCGGATCGTGGTGCTCGACGCCGGCGTGCTGCGCGCGGATTGCACGGTGGATTTATTCCGCGAGCGCTTGCGCCATTACGTCCTGACGTTTCGGGACACGCCGCCGCCGACCCCGGACATTCCGGGGCTGCTGGAGAGCTTTCGCACCGATCACGAGTTGGCGCTGACCGTCGCCAATGGCGATGCCGCCACCGAAGCGCGGTTGGCCGCGCTGCAACCGGAGTCGCTCGAGCCGGTGGAGATGACCCTAGAGGATGCGTTTGTGAGCTATGTCGGCGAACGCGGTGAAAAATCGTTCTTCATCCGGGAGAAGGCGCGCGCATGAGAGCTCTTTGCTGGAAGGAACTGCGGGAGAACTACCGCTGGGCGCTCCTGGTCATGTGCGGGTTGGGCTTGGCTCAATGGTACGTGCTCACACAGGCTGACCCCAGCCCAAACGGCTACAGTTATTCGAGCGACGGCTTGGGGCTGGATAATGCCAGTTTCCTGACGGTGACCGCCTTCGGGTGCCCATTGGCGGGTTTGCTCCTGGGGCTGCTCCAGATTTTGCCGGAGTCGGGCCGGGACCGTTGGGCTTCGTTGCTGCACCGGCCGGCGTCGCGCGGCGCGATCTTGCGCGGCAAGGTGCTGGCGGGGCTGCTGCTCTACATCCTGGCCACCGTCCCGCCGCTGCTCTTCAGCATTCGGTTGTTCGCCGTGCCGGGTCACTTCCCGCTGCCGTTCGTGCCGGAGATGACGCTGGCGGGCGTGGCCGACGTTTGCACGGGGGCAGCCTACTACTTTGCCGGGTTGGCGCTAGCCCTGCTCAAGGGCGGCTGGAGCGGCCGGCGGGTGTTTCCGCTGCTGGCGGCCGTGCACGTCTCCTATTTCGTCACCTCGACCGAGTTGTTCCGGGTCGCGGTCACGGCGGCTGTCCTGATGGCGCTGGCGCTTTTCGCCGCGGCCTGGGGCACCATGCTGCATCAGGAGAAGCTCGCGGCGCGTCCGTGGCTGGGAAGATTCGCCTGCCTGGCCATGTTCTTCTATGGCGCGTGCGGATTGGGAGATCTCGCCCGGTCCTTCTGCGAGGTCGTCCAGCCGCAGTCGACAGAGTCTTCCACGGAATACGACTTGTCGAATGCGGGTATCCCGCTGCGGGTGGCTTATCGCAACTATATCGTTGTGGCGGTGACCGGCCTCGACGGAAAACCGACGAACGAGAAGAAATATCAACCCGCGGAGCTGCGCTCTCACCAGCTCTATCTGGGCACGGTCAGTTCCTATATTGGCGACGCTCATCATTGGCGGCCGCCGGTCTACGCTTACACTTACCGCGACTCCAACAAATACCTGGCCCTTACCCAGACCTACGAGTATCCGCGGCTGGAACAATGGTTTGAACTGCTGCAGCAGCGTAGTTGGGTGGGCTATTGGCCCTATAATAAAAAGGCCATGGGGAGATTGGACCGCACTGGTTTCCAGCCGGCGGCGGCGCACCCGGAACCGTTGGGCCCGGAGGTCAAGTCGCTGGAATGGAATCAAACCATCAGCCTGTACGACCGGACGGGGATCAAGCTGGCCTTGCTCCCGGACCGGAAGATCATCGATGTCGCCTTGCCCGAGGCAGGTCCGGTTTACGGGCTCGATGACACTCGAACGGTGACCGATACCGGCTCTAACGCCGCCCTGGGCGTCGCACTAACTTCAGGGATAGCGATTCTCGACGAGAAAGGCGCGTTAATCACCATGCTGCCTTACCACCAGGATGTGAGCCGGTGGGGGCAGGTATCTCTGGGCGCGAGCAACCTTTCTCACTGCTACTACCTCCATTATGAGCCTAGCGCCTGGATCGATGGCAAAGTGCGCGCCACGCTGCCTTCGTTTTACGAAGAGTTCGACGCCAAAGGACAAACGCTGCACACCTACACGTTGCCGCCCTTGCCCAAGCGTTTCCAAGGCAGGACCTGGAGCGATTTCCTTTCGAACCGCCTGCAAAGTCCCGCCTTCTTTTTCGGCAACATGGCCTATCAGAAGATCGGCGCCTGGTGCGGGTCGGCCCGCTTGGCGGGCATGCTGTCGGACCGCTGGCGGGGCGAAGAACGGGCCAAGACGGTGGAGTTCTCCCTTTATATTGCGGTGGTCTCGCTGCTCTTGGCAACGGCCACGTTCGTGTGGACGCGGCAGGCCCATTTCGCTCCGCGCCGCGTCTGGGCCTGGACGCTCTTCGTTCTGGTTTTTAACGTCGCCGGATTCATCGCGTTCCGACTAGGCGCGGACTGGCCGCAATTTATGCCGTGTCCCGTCTGCGGGCGACCTCGCTCGCTTGAGACCGAGCACTGCGAGCACTGCGGCGCCGGTTGGCCCGCGGCTCCCGTAACCGGCACGGAAATCTACGACCAGCGCGCCAGCACCAGCGCCGGAGCCGCCGTGGCGCTTTAACCGAGGACAACCATGCGAGCGATGCTGTGGAAGGAACTGCGGGAAAACGTCAAATGGGCCGCCTTGGCGCTGCTCGGGCTTTTGCTGGCGGAGTTTTACACGCTTTCCACTGGACGAGACAGTGTCGGCTACCAAGGGCTGACCCTGTGCAGTCCCAACTTTCTGCTGGTCACCTCCTTCGGCAGTTGTCTGGTGGCCGCGTTTCTGGGTGCCATGCAAATCCTGCCAGAAGCCAAACGGGACCGCTGGGCGGCTTTGCTCCATCGTCCGGTTTCGCGCAGCGTGATCTTCTTCGGCAAAGTGGCGGCCGGCGTGCTGCTCTACTTTCTGGCTACGGGGCTGCCTTTTCTGGCCAGCGCCTGTTATGTCGCCGCTCCCGGCGTTTTTCCGGTGCCGTTTGTGCCGGGCATGCTGTGGGCCGGTGCCAGCGATCTCGTCTTCGGCGCCACGTTTTACTTCGGCGCTTTGCTCCTGTGCTTGCAACGCGGGCGTTGGTGGGGAGTCCGGGGCGTGATCTTGCTGGCCTTCATCTTCCTGTTCCTGCTGCACCTCGAGTACGCCGGCGCATCTACGCTCATCCTACCGCTGGTGGCGGTTCTGCTGCTGCTGCTGGCGGCGTGGGGCGCAATGCTTGCGAATGGCCCGGTGGCCGGACGCCCCTGGGTCGGGCGGGTGGCATATATCGCCGTTATGTTGCTGGGCGCGCAGACGGTGGTTTGGGGCGTGCTGGCGGGATTGACGCTGCTGCCGATCGGCGAGCGGCCTGCGGGCGGCGCGTACAGTCAGTTGGTGGTCACCCAGGACGGACAGGTGCTGCGGCAAATGTCCGAAATGAACAATGGCGCGGTCGTCACGAAGGATCTGGCCGGCAAGGTGGTCACGGACGAACGCTACGTCGGCAATGGCAGCTACCGGAACTTCTGCCAGTTCGAGCCCCTGGGCTTTATCCTGAAGTATCGCAACGGCGGCGGCTTCTTCATTGGAGACAGCACCAGGGAGTCCGGCGCGTATGTCCAGCCGCTGCGCCTTTCCAACATGGAGAAGGAAGTCTGGTACATCCTCATCAAGCAAAATTACCTCATCGGGTACGATAATCTCAGTCATCGTTGTATCGGCATTTGCGACCAGGATGGCTTCAAGCCGCCGGGAGCGAAGCCGCGGCCTTTCCCCGGTCCTTTACGCGGCAGCATCTTCTTCTCGCGAACCAACCCCGCTTTGCTCTGGCTGGGTGCACAGCTCTACGGGTTCAATTTCGCCGACCGCCAGATGAAGGTGCTGTACGAGGCGCCGGGCGATATCATTTACCAGGCTATGCATCTTCCGCCGCTGCTCGTGGAGGGACAGCCGCAACGTTTGGTGGTCGCCCTGGAGCATGAGATCCGGCTCTTCGACGAGAACGGCCGGTTGCTGTTCGCCCTGCCTTATCTCCATGATCCGGAGGCGTGGTCCCGGCTCTCCGTGGCCACCAACAAGGCCGTGGATCGCCTCTATTTCCTAGCCGCGGCCGGTTACTATCGATCCGGCCCGCAGCCGGCTCCGACCGTGGAATATCTGGACGTGCTCGATATGCAGGGCCATAGCCTGGCCACCTACACCGGACCGTCCAATGTGTACGATGCACCCAAGACGCGCTGGGAGGAGGCGCTTGCGGTCTGTGCGCTGCCGCTGGCGCCCACGGCGTTGGTGGACGCTTTTCTGCTGGCGTTTCCGCCCAATTTATTTAGCCCGGCCTACCCGGCCTACCAGGAAGCCACGACAACGCGTGCCAGCACTTGGGAAACGCTCCTCGGGCTGGGATTGGCCTGGGGAGGGTTCGCCTTCTTTTGGGCACGGCGAGCGGGCTTTGGTGTTGGCAGGGCTCTGCGCTGGGCGGCTTTTGTCTTCGCCTTCGGTCCGGCCGGCCTGCTGGCTTTCCGGTTGGCGTCGGATTGGCCGGCGCGGGTGCGCTGTCCGGTCTGCGGTCACAAGCGCGACTTGCGCGGCGAGCGCTGCCGGGCCTGTGGGCAAGCGTGGCCTGCACCGCTCGGGACGGGAACCGAGATATTCGAGGACGCGGCGCTGGTGCAGCTACCCTAACATGGGCCGGATCAGCTCGACCGCCCTGAGATACACCCGGTGCTCGCCGCCATGCCCAAGCTCCGCGCTGACCAGATCGGCAATCTCCACACAACCGACCGGCAAAACTTGATGCTGGCTGCGGCCATACGCGCCGATAACCGACATCGTGTTCAGAAAGCCCGAGTCCGCCTCGTGGGTCACCGTAAACTCGCTGCCGTCCGCCGCCTTGATCTTGACGCGCGCGATGCCGGATCCCGGCGTCTCGACAAAAACCACCGCAATCCCCTGACCCTCCGGCCCGCGAAAGCTGGCGTTTCCTACCGCGGACGCCACCGCTGGCTTCCAACCCAACTGGGCGGCCAGCCACCCGGTGAGCAACGTCGCCGTCAGACCGGCGTCGGCGCCGAGGCTGATCTCCAGGGAGTTAATTTTGGCGAAGGCTGCCGCGCCGCCCGGCAGGTCGAGGAACTGCGCGAGCGCGAGCCGCCAGCCGCGGAGGCGGGTCCAATTCAAATCCGCTAGCACGCAATCGAGCTCTTCGTGCGTGTCGATCCGGCTCACAATGGAGAATTGGGCGCCTGGATCGGCCCATTCCGCGCTATCGTAGATCAGGCGATCCACCCAGGCCATCAACGCTTCGTCGGGAGCCGCTGCAAACTCACCTTGCCACCAGAGGTAAAGCGGCAGGTCGCTATCGAGATGAGAGAAGACAATGTTCGGGATCAGCCCGAGATCGCTGGCGTCACCTTCCAACTCGAAGGCGATTTGTTCGGAGCAACGCTGTTTGGCGCCGGAGCGGGAAATCTGGCAGTGTGCGTTGACCCAGGCGCGCACGCGCCGTCCGGCGGTTTGCGGCTTGGCCGCGATCAAGATCGCGCGCAAGGCGTGTTCCCGCGCGATCTGCTCGACAAACGCCGTGTTGGCCCGGATCGAATGCGCCGCCGCGCTGTAGATCACGAGGTTCAGACGGGAAGCGCGGGTGGCGATCCCCTCGCCTTCCTGCCAAAGCTTCTTCAGCTCGCGCTGGATTTGCCCCACTTCCACCGGCAAACCGTCGCCGAAGAACTGGTCGGTGATTTCCGCGGACATGGTAGGGAGTACAGGAGGATATTTGACGCGGGCGCCGTTGGTTGGTTAGAAGCGCCGCCAGGTGCGCCCGTCGCGTTCGATGAGGTCATCGGCTTCCTTCGGCCCCCAGGAACCGGCGGCGTACTCGCACACACCGGGCGCCTGGCCATCCGGGGCATGCCAGGCGGACTCGATGGCATCGACGAACTGCCAGGCTTGTTCCACTTCATCGCGCCGCGCAAAGAGCGTGGGGTCGCCGCTCATGGCATCGTGCAGCAGGCGTTCGTAGGCTTCCGGGCTGGCTTTGCCGAAGGAGGCACCGTACTGGAAGTCCATCTTCACCGGTTCGACGCGCAAACTGGCGCCAGGCAGCTTGGATTGCATCCGCAGCGAGACGCCCTCGTCGGGCTGAATGCGGATGACAAGGACGTTCGGGCTGGAGTCGCCGGTTTGCTTGTTGAAAAGGATCGACGGCGCGTCCTTGAACTGCACGGCGATCTCCGCCCCGGACTTGGGCAAGCGTTTGCCGACCCGGATATAGATCGGCACGCCGGACCAGCGCCAGTTGTCGAGCAACACGCGCATGGCGACGAAGGTGTCAATCCGCGAATCCGGCTTGACGTTCTGCTCCGCGCGATAACCGGGCACCGGCTGACCGTTGATCGCACCGGCGGTGTACTGGCCGCGCACGACGTTGCGCGCCACATCCGCCGGACCGCCGAAAGGCCGCAGCGAACGCAAGACCTTCACCTTTTCGTCCCGGACGCTATCGGCGCCGAGATCAGTGGGAGGCTCCATGCAGACGAGCGTCAGCAGTTGGATCAGGTGGTTTTGCACCATGTCCCGCAACGCGCCGGACGTCTCGTAGTAGCCGGCGCGCCCTTCGACTCCGAGTGTCTCGCTGGCCGTGATCTCGATGTGGTCTATATACCGGCTGTTCCAGATCGGCTCGAAGATGGCGTTGGCGAAACGCAGCACCATGATGTTCTGCGCGGTCTCCTTGCCCAAGAAATGGTCGATCCGGTAGGTGCTCGATTCCTGGAAGGCGTGGCTGACGACATCATTCAAATGCCGCGCGCTGGGCAGGTCCGTGCCGAACGGCTTTTCCACGATGACCCGGGACCAACTGTCCTCGCCTTTTGTCTCGTTGAGCCCGGCCTTTTTCAACCGGGAGATGATCGGCTCGAACTGCTCGGGGCCGGCCGCCAGATAGAACATCATCCGGCCGCCGAAGGAGTGTTCCGCATCGAACTTGTGCAGGCGATCGGCCAGGTAGACGTAATCCTGATCGTTATCGAACTCGCCGCGATGGTAGTAGAGGTTCCTGGCGAAGTTGTCCCACACTTCCGCCTCGACCGGCTGCCGGGAATACTTGCGGGTGGCTTCCGCCATTTCCTCACGGAACGATTCGTCGGTCTTAGGCCGCCGAGCGAAACCGATGACGGCCATGCCGGCCGGCAGGTCGCCGTCCGCCGCGAGATTGTAAAGGGCCGGGATCAGCTTGCGATGGGTCAGGTCCCCGGTGGCGCCGAAGATGACGAGCGAGCACGGCTTGGGCTGCGGCCGGCTGCTGAGGCCCTCGCGCAGCGGGTTGGAAGAGTCTTGCATGAGTTAAAGGCGGGCCTGATCGGTTAGGGCAAGGGATACTGCCGGGTCAAAGCTAGGACGGAGCCGCGGACCTTTTCCAGCGCGCTGAGATCCGACCGGGCCCCAAGGGCCTCGTGCATGAGGTCGGCGATCTCCATCATTTCCTCCTCTTTCATGCCGCGGGTCGTCACGGCGGGCGTCCCGATGCGGATGCCGCCGGCCTTGAAGACGCTGACGGTATCGAAAGGGATGGCGTTCTTGTTCACGGTGATGCCAGCGTGATCAAGGATTTCAGAGGCTTCTTTGCCCGTCATACCCATGGGCCGCAGATCGAGCAAGAGCAGGTGATTATCCGTCCCGCCGCTGACCAGGCGATAGCCGTTTTTCGCGACGCGCGCCGCCAGGGCCTTGGCGTTGAGCACGATCTGGCGCTGGTAATCCTTGAAGCCGGGCTGCAATGCCTCGAGCAGGCAGACCGCCTTGCCGGCAATCACGTGCATCAGCGGGCCGCCCTGGATGCCGGGGAAAACCTGCGAGTCGATTTCCTTGGCGTACTTTTCGCGGCAGAGGATCAGGCCGCCGCGAGGGCCCCGCAGGCTCTTGTGCGTGGTGGTGGTGACAAAATCCGCGTGCGGCACCGGGCTGGGATGCACGCCACCCGCCACCAAGCCGCTGATGTGGGCCATGTCCGCGAAAAGGTAGGCGCCCACGTCATCGGCAATCTGGCGCATGGCCGCAAAATCCAGCGTGCGCGGGTAAGCGGAGGCGCCGACCGTGATCATCTTCGGGCGCACCGTTTCGGCTTGCCGGGCAAACGCGGCGTAGTCGATGCGTTCGTCCTCCGGACTGACACCATAATGGGCCACCTCGTAAAAGCGGCCCGAAAAATTCGCCTTGTTGCCGTGCGTCAGATGGCCGCCATGAGAGAGATCCATGGTCAGGATCTTATCGCCCGGCTGCAGCACGCTGAAGTAGACGGCCATGTTCGCCTGGGCGCCGCTGTGCGGCTGCACGTTGACGTGCTCGGCGCCGAAGAGCTGCTTGGTGCGGTCGATGGCCAACTGCTCGATCACGTCGCAATTCTCACAACCGCCATACCAGCGCCGGCCCGGATAGCCTTCGGCATACTTGTTGGTCAGGACGGACCCTTGGGCTTCTCGGACGGCGCGAGACGTGAAATTCTCGCTGGCGATCAGTTCGATATTCTCGAACTGGCGGCGTTCTTCTGCCAGGATGGCGTCGGCGATTTCAGGGTCGACCTCGGCGAGGGATGGGCGCTTGGAAGAGGGTACGGTTTGCATGGCTGGTTTGGCGGGCTTGGCAGCGGCGGTGGCGAGCGGTGTACCGCCGCGCTCCCGAGGCGGCACCGGGGAGGCGTCGAGCAACGCCAGCAGGCTGGGCAGCGCCTGCTTGAGGACGTCGCGGCAGCGAAGATAAACGTGGCGGCTTTGCCCAATGGGATCCGGCACGTCGAGATCATCGGCATCCGCGGTGGGATCGAATTCCCGGACCAGGAACGCCTTTTCCGCGGCGCGCGGAAAATACATCTGGAGGGTTTCGAGATGCGCCCGCGTCATGGCGAAAATGAGATCGGAGCGCTCGACGAGCGTTTCGGTCACGGGCTGGCTGCGGACGCGCGAGATATCGATGTTATCCTCCGCCAACGCTTCCACCGCATAGACGCTGGGAAGCTGGCCCGCCGAGGCGTTGACGCCGGCGGACGCGACCTGCACATCGGAACGGCCCTTGAGCAGGCGGCGAAAAATGCCTTCCGCCATCGGGCTGCGGCAGATGTTGCCGGTGCAAACGAAAAGGACCTTTTTCACGGGTTAACGCGCGACGCGCACAGGAGTTTCAGCTTAGAAACAAACCGCCTTAAGTCAACCGTGCGGGCACCGGCGAATCGCAGCCGCTAGCCCTCGATCCAGGCGGCATGGAAATGCGCGCATTCTTCCTTGATCCGCTCGACGATCTCTTCGCGCCGGTCCGCCGCCCATTCGGGCAGGACCTGGCTCCAGCGATCGGGGCCGGGCAGGTAGAAAGTGAACGGCTCGCCGTAGCGGCTGGGCGGATCGATGTAAATCTTGAAGCAACGCGGCCCTTCGCAATACTTCAGTTCGCGCCAACTGATCTCGATCTGGTAATCATTCCCCTCCAGCCCCATCCCATCATCGAACATCCGGATTTGCGCCCCCTCTGGATTTAGTCCGTGACCGCACCCAGTGACGCGGAACTCACGTAGCGCGCATACTTCGCCAGCACGCCCCGGGTGTAGCGCGGCGCCGGCGGCTGCCACTTTGCCAGGCGGTCGGCCAGTTCTCCGGCAGGGATGTCCAGATCGATGCGGCGGGCCTCCGCATCCAGGGTGATCGGGTCGCCGTCCCGGACGATCGCCAGCGGACCGCCTTCGAAGGCTTCCGGCGTGATGTGGCCCACGACGAAACCATGGCTGCCGCCGGAGAACCGGCCGTCGGTGATCAGGGCGACTTCCTTGCCCAGCCCCCGGCCCATCAGCGCCGAAGTCGGCGAGAGCATCTCGCGCATGCCGGGCCCGCCGCGCGGGCCTTCGTAGCGGATGACGATAACGTCGCCCGCCTTGATTCCGCCGTCGAGAATGCGTGCCAGCGCGGTTTCCTCGGATTCGAAGACGCGGGCGGTGCCGGTGAAGCGCAGGCCCTCCTTGCCGGTGATCTTGGCCACCGCTCCGGTCGGCGCAAGACTGCCGTACAGGATTACCAGGTGGCTTTCCTTTTTAATGGGATCGCTGAACGGGCGAATGACGGTTTGGCCAGGCAGGTAAGGCTGCACGTCCGCAAGGTTGTCCGCCAGCGTCTTACCCGTCACGGTCAGGCAATCGCCGTGCAGCAGGCCCTCGTCGAGCAACGTCTTCATCAGCGGCCGCAAGCCGCCAATCGCCACCAATTCCGCCATGACGTGGCGGCCGCTCGGCTTGAGGTCCGCCAGCACCGGCACACGCCGGCCGATCTCGGTAAAATCGTCCAGTTCCAGCGGGATATCCGCGGCATGCGCGATGGCCAGAAGATGCAGGACCGCGTTCGTGGAACCGCCGAGAGCGATCACGACTGTAATCGCGTTTTCGAACGCCTGGCGGGTCATGATATCGCTTGGGCGAATGCCGCGCGCGATCAGGTTCAGCACGGCCGCGCCGGCCGCCCGGCAATCGTCTTTCTTTTCTTGGGAAACGGCGGCCTGCGCGGAACTGTTCGGCAAGCTCATCCCGAGCGCCTCGATGGCGGACGCCATGGTGTTGGCGGTGTACATGCCGCCACACGAACCCGGGCCGGGAATGGCGCAGGACTCGATGGCTTCCAATTCCTGATCGTCAATCTGGCCGCCGCTGTGCTGGCCGATGGCCTCAAAGACGGAAACGATGTCCAGATTGCGACCCTGTAAGCAACCCGGCAGGATGGTGCCGCCATAGACGAAGACCGCCGGGCGGTTCAAGCGGGCGATGGCGATCAAACAGCCGGGCATGTTCTTGTCGCACCCGCCGATGGCCACCAACCCGTCGAAGCCTTCGCACGCCGCTACGGTCTCAATGGAATCGGCAATGACTTCGCGGGAGACGAGCGAGTATTTCATCCCTTCGGTCCCCATCGAAATACCGTCGGAAATGGTGATGGTGCCGAAGATGAGCGCCTTGCCGCCGGCGGCGTCGGCGCCGGCGGCGGCTTCGCGGGCCAGGACGTCAATGTGGGCGTTGCAAGGGGTGACCTGGCTCCAGGTGGAGGCGATCCCGATCTGGGACTTGGCAAAGTCCGCGCGCTCGAAGCCGACGGCGTAGAGCATGGCGCGGCTGGCGGCGCGTTCCGGGCCATCGAGCATGGGGCCTGAGAACTTGCGGGAGGGGGTGGGGCTAGGGGCGGCGGGGTTGGTCATCTGAATACACTCTTCGAGCCGGGCAGCATAACCCGGCGACGCGGGGAATGAAAAGCCAAACAGGCGCCTGACTGCCTATCCGCCCTTCCGTTAAGTTGCGATTCGAGGCGACCTAAAGCTCGGACGCCGGCGAGCTCTGCGGGGGTTGCGGATCCCGCCACGGCGGCGCCAGCCGGCGATTGACCACCCTGTGATGATTCTTCAGCCGCCACCGCAGATCCATTGTCGCGTAATCGTCCGGTGTCGCCTTCATACGGGCGCGCCAATCGCGGATCGGCAGGGAGTGATAGGGCTCGGGAAATTCCATCGGCTTCTTCGGCCCCTATCGCGCCAGGAGATCCTTGCCCACGCGGTAATTATCCAGCGCCACCCACTGGCCCGGCGCGGTCTTGGGCAAGGTCAGATCGACCATGTCGCCGTTGAGGCTGACTTCCGCGCGCGGTTCATGCAGCCAGACGGTCAAATACGAGTCGGGCAGCTTCCAAATGATCTCGCGGATCGTTGAATACTGCGGAAACGTCCAGGTCACCGGCGCGTCCTTCATCAGATCCGCGTACCCGGGAGCGGTCATGGCGTAGTAATGCTTCAGGCCAATGCTATGCCCGGCAAACGATCCGGCCGAAAGCGAGTAGTCCTTGGTGGACACCGGAGCGCCAAAGCGCTTTTCCAACTCGGCTTGCGTCTGGCCCAGGATGTCGATCATGCGCCAGGAACGCTTCTCCGGAGGAACGATGCGCGACTTCTGGAAATCCAGGATCGCCGGCACTAGCGCGATCACGGTGACCAGCGCCAGCCCGAGCGCGACCAGATTCAGCCGGTGCGGCTGGCGCGGCGGAGCGGGTGGGATGAGCATCGAAAAAGCGTGTGCGCCGGCCCACGCGAGGCCGGCGGCGGGAGAGAATCCGCTTTGACACTGCGCTTCGCAACCCCTTACCTTCCCCCTCCACCCGTCCCGCGCCAACCTCCCCTCTCCCGCTGTTGTTATGGTCAAAATGAAAGTGCTCGTGGCCGACCCCATTTCGCGACGGGGCGTCGAAGAATTGCAGCGCGGCGGTGATTTCGAGGTGCTGTTCCAGACCGGCCTTGCGGAAGGCGAACTCCTGGCCATCATCCCAGAGTACGCCGCCCTGGTCGTCCGCAGCGAAACCAAGGTGAACGCCAAGGTTCTGGCCGCCGCCACGGCTTTGCGCGTGGTGGGACGAGCGGGCGTCGGCGTCGACAACGTGGACGTCGAGGCCGCCACCGCCCGCGGCGTGATCGTCATGAATACGCCCGATGGCAACACGATTTCCACGGCGGAACATGCTTTTTCGCTGCTCGTCTCCACGGCGCGGTTGATACCGCAGGCGCACGCCTCGGTCGCGGCGGGTAAATGGGAGCGCAAGAAGTTCCAGGGCGTCGAGCTTTACGGCAAAACGCTGGCCATCCTCGGCATGGGCCGGATCGGCAGCGAGCTGGCCCGCCGCGCCATGGCCTTCGGCATGCAGGTGCTCGCCTATGATCCCTACCTGGCGGCCAGCCGGGCGCGGTCGTTGCAGGTGGAGCTCGTCGACGCCCTCGACGACATCCTGCCGCGCGCGGATTTCATCTCGATGCACATGCCACTGACCAACGAGACGCGGCACATGCTTGACGCCCGACGCCTGGCGTTGTGCAAGCCGGGCGTGCGCCTCGTCAACTGCGCCCGGGGCGGCTTGATCGACGAGGCGGCGTTGTTCGCCGCCCTCGAGAGCGGGCAGGTCGCCGGAGCGGCGCTGGACGTGTACGAGATTGAGCCGCCGCCCTTGGAAAACTACCCGCTGCGCACGCACCCGCGGGTCGTCCTCACGCCGCACCTCGGCGCCAGCACGGCGGAGGCCCAGGAGTCGGTCGGCATCGAGATCGCGCACGCCATCCGGGCGGCGCTGATCGAGGGCGTGATCCGCAACGCCGTCAACATCCCGAGCCTCGATGCGCAGACGCTGGCCGTCATCGGGCCGTACCTCGAATTCGGCGCGCGCCTGGGCAAATTGCTCAGCCAGATGGCGCCCAACCGGCGCTGCGAGCAGTTGACCATCAATTACTCGGGCAAGGTCAACGAAGCGGATACCAGTCCGATCACGCGCGCGGTGGTGCGCGGATTTTTGGAGTCGGCCATGGGAGCGGAGATGGTCAATCCCGTCAACGCGCTGGCGCGGGCGCGCGAACGCGGCTTGCAAGTGACCGAGACGCGCCAGAACGCACCGGGTGATTTCACGGACTTGCTCGAAGTAACGGTGAACGCCGGCGGCGAAACGTCATCCGTGGCGGGCACGTTTTTCGGCAGCAAACCGCGCATCGTCCAGATCAACGGCCGGCACGTGGAAGCCCGGCCCGAAGGCGTCCTGCTCCTGCTGGAAAACCGCGACGTTCCCGGCATCGTGGGCAAGATCGGCAGTCTGCTCGGCAGCCGGCATATCAACATCGCGACTATGAGCTTGAGCCGCGACGCCGCCGGCGGGCAGGCCTTGACTGTCCTCAACCTGGACAGCGCACCGGACGCACAGACCATCGCGGACATCCTGGCGGATGCCGACATCCTCCAGGCGCGGGTGATCTCGCTCTAAAGCCGCACTTTCGCGCCGATGTCCTCGCTCCGCCCGGATAGCTTGCGGCACCTCGACGAGGTATTGCTGCGCTGCCCGGCCCTGGCGGAGGTTTGCGCCCCTATGCAGGCCATCGCCGAGGCGATCTGCGCCTGCCATCGCGCGGGGGGCAAGGTGCTGATCTGCGGCAACGGCGGGAGCGCGGCGGATTGCGAGCACATTGTCGGGGAGTTGGCCAAAGGCTTTCTCTTGCGCCGGCCGATCCCAGACCGGGATGCCGGGCGGCTGCGCCGGGTTCGGCTGCCAGAGGGCGAGTCGGCGGAGCAAATCGCCGAGAAATTGCAAAGCGGCGTGGCCGCGATCTCACTGACCGGCCACCCTTCGCTGGCGTCCGCGGTCGACAACGACACGGGCCGCGAGATGGTTTTCGCGCAACAGGTCTATGTCTACGGCCGGGCGGGCGACATCCTCATCGGTTTGAGTACTTCCGGCAATTCGGGCAATGTGCTGCGTGCCTTGACGGTGGCGCGCGCCTTTGGACTCAAAACCGTGGGGCTGACCGGCAGCCGGCCCGCGCGGATGGACGCGCTTTGCGATCTCCTGATCAAAGTTCCGGCCGCGGAAACGCACAAGATCCAGGAGCTGCATTTGCCGGTTTATCACACCATTTGTCTGCTGGTGGAGCAGGAGCTTTTCGGCGGCGCCTAGGCGGGTGGCGGGTGCGGGCGGCACAGCCAGGAGAGCCAGGACGGTCGATAGCAGTACGAAGCGGTCACGCGAACGGCCCTCGCCCGCCCCATCCTTGTGAAAACCACCCCTTTTCTCCTCCTTGCTCCGGCCGCGGCCATGCTCCTGACCAGTTGCTCGACGGAGGAACCTGCTCACCCGGTCGGCCGCGCGGTGTTTCGCACCCAAGGCGAGACAAACATGTACCAGGTTGCCGACGATGATGTGCAGATGGAGCGCGCCACCCATCACGCGCGCCGGACCGTTTCGCGATTCATCGCGGCTCTCCAGCACCCATCACCTGGCGACCGCAATTTCGGGGTGAAGAAATTGTTCGTGAAGGACGACATGGCCGAGCATATCTGGCTGGCGGACGTCCACTTCAACGGCAACCGCTTTGTCGGCGTGGTCGACAATCGTCCGCTGCACATTGCCGGGCTAAAGATCGGGGATCGGGTGTCCGTCAATCCCGATGAAATTACGGATTGGCTCTATGTGCATGATGGTCAGTTGGTCGGCGGTTATACGGTCCGGGTGTTAGCCGCCGAAATGCCTCCCGCCGAGCGGGATGATTTCGAGAAGCGGTCCAAGTTCCATATCGCGCGGTAAAAGGGGCCAAAAAAAAACTGCCATGAAAAAGGTCTTCACATTTGCGGGTATTGTCGTGTTCGGCGGGATGGCTTTGCTTACCGCGGGTTGCGCGGTGGAAGGCGGCCCCGGCTACGGAGCGTACTCTGGTGACTACTATGGCGGCTACGGCCCGTACTACGGAGGGGACGTACTGATTGGCGGCGGCTATCACCGCGGCTACTACGGTTATCACCATCTCTACGGCGGCGGGTATAATGAGGCCCGGGCTCGCGGAGGTGGTGGCGGACATCAAGGTGGAGGCCACGGCGGCGGCGGGGGTTTTGGCGGTGGGCACGGAGGCGGTGGTGGCGGGCACGGCGGCGGCGGCGGCGGGCATGGCGGCGGTGGCGGTAGTGGCGGTGGTCACGGGCGGTAAGCCGCATGGTGAGAGCTGAATTCCGCGCCCGCGCGGATTGTGGCATTGATCCAGCTTTCCAGGGAAGTGAGTGACCCACTCGCTTTATGGCCAGGATCGACGCCTTCTTTAAGCTAATGTCCGAGCAGAAAGCTTCGGACCTCCATCTCTCGACCTCGAATCCGCCCATGTTGCGGATCAACGGCGATCTCATCCGCGTCGATTACCCGCCGCTCAGCAATGACGAACTGCAGTCGATGGTTTACGAGATTGCGCCGGAGATGAAGATCAAGGTCTTCGAGGAGACCGGCGACGTTGACTTCGGCTACGAAATCCCCGGGGTTGCCCGGTACCGCGCCAATTTCCTCAACCAGAAATACGGCATCGCGGCGGTCTTCCGGTTGATTCCGAGCAAGGTCCTGACCTGCGACGATCTCGGCCTGCCACCCGTCCTGAAGCGGTTTCCGTTGCTCAAGAAAGGCCTGGTGCTTGTCACCGGCCCGACCGGGTCCGGCAAGAGCACCACGCTCGCCGCCATGATCGACTACGCCAACCTGCACCGGCAGGATCACATCATCACGGTCGAAGACCCAATCGAGTTCGTGCACAAGAGCCAGCAATGCCTGGTGAACCACCGCGAGGTCGGCGTGCATACCAAGAGTTTCGCGGCGGCGTTGCGCGGGGCTTTGCGCGAGGATCCGGACGTCATTCTGGTTGGCGAAATGCGCGATCTCGAGACGATCGAACTCGCGCTGACGGCCGCCGCCACGGGGCACCTCGTTTTCGGCACCCTGCATACCTCGAGCGCGGCGAAGACGGTGGACCGCGTCATCGACGTTTTCCCCACCAGCCAGCAAAACCAGGTCCGCGCGACTCTGGCGGAGTCGCTCAAGGGCGTCGTCGCCCAGAACCTGTTCCGGCGGATCGACAAACCGGGCCGAGTGGCGGCTTTGGAGATTCTCGTCTTCGATAGCGCCATCGCGAATCTGGTCCGCGAAGGCAAGACCCATCAGATCCCCGGGATGATCCAGGTGGGCAAGAAGAAGGGCAACCAGCCGCTCGACGACGCCATCATGGATCATCTGCGCTCGCTGCGCATTTCGCCCGAGGAAGCCTACGAGAAGTCGAATGACAAAAAGAAATTCCGGCCGTTCCTGCAGCAGCCGCCGGACGATTTTGAAGATTAGCCGATTGGCGGTGCACACCGCCTGCCCAAGTCGATAACCCCTCCCGTTACTCATGCGCAGCGTTGAACTCGATGCCATCCTGTCCGCGATGCTGCAGAGCTACGACGGCATCTCCGACCTCAATTTTTCCGTGGGCCGTCCGCTTCAGGTGGAAGCGTTCGGCCAGTTGAAGGCCATCGCGGTCGATCCGCCGATCGATGCGCTCACCCCGTACCAGACCGAGAACATCGCGCTCAATCTCATGGGCAATAACCGGCGCTTGATGCGCCATCTGCTGGATCACGGGTCCTGCGACTGCGGCTATCAGTTGGGCGATCAAGCGCGCTTTCGCGTCAACATTTTCCGGCAGCAAGGGCGCTTTTCCGTGGTGATGCGCAAGCTCAACTCGGTCATTCCCACCCTAGACAGCCTGGGCTTGCCGGGCATCTTCGAGCAGATTTGCCGGGAAAAAACCGGGCTGGTGCTCGTCACCGGCGCGACGGGCTCCGGCAAGACCACGACGCTGGCCGCCGTCTTGAACGAGATCAACCGGACCCAGGCCTTTCACGTCATCACGCTGGAGGACCCGGTCGAGTTCGTGCACCAGCACAACATTAGCACGTTCAATCAACGGGAACTGGGCACCGATTTCGACACCTACCCCAACGGCTTGCGCGCAGCACTGCGACAGGCGCCGAAGGTCATCCTGGTGGGCGAGATGCGCGACCGAGAGACGGTTGAAATCGCCCTGACCGCGGCGGAAACAGGTCATTTAGTCATGAGCACGCTACACACGATCGACGCCGGGCAATCCGTCAACCGTATCCTCGGCCTGTTCGAGCAGGGTGAGGAGAAATTGATCCGCCAGCGGTTGGCCGACACCATGCGGTACGTGGTCAGCCAACGTCTGGCGCCGCGGATGAGCGGGGGCCGTCACCTCATCATGGAGGTCATGGGCAACAATCTACGCACCAAGGAAGCGATCGCGCTCGGCGAGGACGAAGGCCGCACGTTTTACGATATCATCGAGGCCAGCGAGACCTTCGGGTGGTTCACCTTCGACCAATCCATTCTCAAGGCGTACGAAAGCGGCTTTCTCGATGAAGAGACCACGATGCTTTACGCCTCGAAAAAGGGGAAGGTCATCCGCGCAGTCGATCTGATCAAGAAGAGCCGCGGCGAAGAGAAAAACAAGGTCAGCGGGCTGCGCCTGGATACCGTTTCCGCCGGCCGCTATTAGCCATGAGCACCGCGCCCACCCAGGAATTCGAGACCCGCTACGATATCTTCGAACCGGGAGACCTGACGGCCCTGGTCTGCGTGGAAGAGCCCGAGTATCAGCAGCATCTGGTCGATCAACTCAGCAGCATGGATTACAAGATCCACGTCGGCCTCTTCCTGGAAGACATTTCGCTCAAGCTCAAGACCCACGTCTACGACGTCGTCGTGATCGAGGAGAGCTTCGGCGGTTGCCTGCTGCAGAATAATCAGGTCCTCTACGAGGCGACGCACCTGCCGGGCGTACAGCGGCGCACGCAGTTTTTGGTGCTGATCGGCAACAGCGTCATGACCAATGACGAGATGATGGCCTTTATCTTCAGCGTGGATCTTTGCTTCAACGTCAACGATCTGCAGAACCTGAAACCCGTCCTGCGGCGCGGCGCCGCGCGGCAGAAGGATTTCTTTCACGTCTTCATCGAAGAGGTCCGCACCTCGGGGATGGCTTAAACGCCCCTCCGGCCAAGCGTCTTCAGCGTTTGACGGGCACCTCGGCGGGAGCCAGGCTCAAGCTCCGGGCGTACGCCAGCGAATCGATTTCGGCCACAGTCTTGTCCCGACGCAACGCCTTGATGCGCGGAAAGCGCAGGGAAAGGCCGCTGCCGTGCCGGGTGCTGGGTTGAATCGAGTCGAACGCGACCTCGAGCACAATCTCCGGCCGGACTTCGTGGTACTTCCCGTGCACGGCGAGGGTCGACTGCTGGAAATGCGGCGTCAGTTCCAGGATCTCCTGATCCGTCAGTCCGGAGTAGGCCTTGCCGATGGTGCGCAACTCGCCCGTCTCCTCGTCGCGCACCGCAAAGGTGTAGTCGCTCAACACGCTGTTGCGTTTGCCGTGGCCCCATTCCACGCCGACGACGGCCACGTCGAGCGTCGCGAGTTCTTTTTTCAACTTGAACCAGGCGAGGCCCCGGCGGCCGGGCGTGTAAAGGCTGGCGGGATCCTTGACGATCAACCCTTCATTGCCGCGCCCGCGCGCCTGACCGAAGGCTGCCTCGATTTCATCCGCCGAATTTGCCTGCCAGACTTCCACCCGCCGCAGCAGCGGACCGGGCAGAGTCAGCCCTTCCAACAAACGCCGGCGCTCCCGCAAAGGCGTGCCCAGGAGCGAGCGGCCGTTCAGATAAAGCAGATCGAAAATCAGGTAAACGATCGGGATCGTCTCGCCCAGGAACAGGTCGGGCGCGCGCCGGCCGAGGCGCTTTTGCAGATCGAAGAACGTCAACTTGCGTCCTTCGACAAACGCGACGATCTCGCCATCGAAGATCACCTCATCCGGGAGCGAGCGCACCGCCTGGGCGATTTCCTCGAACTGCGCCGTCACCCGGCGCAGATCGCGCGAGAATATCTCCACCCGGGCCGAGTTGCCGCCGGCCCCGGCCCGATGCAACTGCGCGCGAACGCCATCGAATTTATCCTCGATCCAGACCGGCGGCGCCGCCGCGGCGGGGTCCGGCTCCGGCAGCGCTTCGCCACCCTCCGCCTGTAATTCCTCGTGGCGGGCCCAGATGGAGGCGGCGTCCGGTTCCGGGCTGGCCAGCATGCACTTGATCGGCTGGAAGAGCGTCAACTCGGCTTGCTCCAACTGCCCGGCGCGGGCCAGATCGGCCACCCGGCCGAGGTTGCCCAGCAGCATGTTCGCTTCCCGGATCGCCTCGGGCGGGTGCCCGAACGCCGCCGCCAATGCCTCCTCCAGCAGGCCTTCCTTCAAGCCGATACGCATGTCGCCTGTCAGGATCTTGATCACGTACTGCGCTTCCAGTGGCTCCAGCCGCGCCAGTGCAGTTTGCAGCAGGGCGCCTTTCGCCAGCGGGCCGCGGGTTTTCTCCAGGGTCTCGAACAATGCCATGGACTCCGCCAGGGAGAAGGGCACCGGCTGAGTGCGCCCGGGGAGAACGGCTCCCGCCACTTCCGCCAGATCGGCCAGGGAGGAGCGCATCTGCCGGAGTTGTTCCTCGCCCGCGCCGCTGACAGCTTGCAAGGCGCGCTTGATCACGGCGCCGCCGATGTGCAGGACGCGCGGATCGCTTTGCGCGAAGGCGCGTCCGGTGAGGTAAAGCGTGGCGATCGGCAGCGCTTCCGCGTCCAGCGTGCGGAGGTAAGCACTGAGGATTCCGATTTTCTTGAGCTTGCCGGTGATGGCCGAAATCTGCTCGCCGACACGGGCGAACTCCGCGAACTCTGCGAACTCCGAGCGCGCAGGCGCGTCGCCGGCGTCAGACGCTGTTTCCTCTGTCACCCCTAGCGTGGCGGAACTGGTTAGGGCAATGGCCGGCGGGCGCTCCCCAGCCAGGCCCAACTCCAGTTGGTTTTCCTCGCTCAAGGCCCAGGCCTCGATCCCCCGGTCCCGCAGGTCGCGCGCGAAAGCCGCCGCGTAGCCGTGCAAGGTGAGCACCCGTCGCGGCTTGACCAATTCCACGTAGCGTAACAGGTCATCGTAATCCGCGTGATCGCTCAAGGCGAAGGCGGCGTCCGTCTGGTAGCGATGCACCGCCCCGGGCTGCACCGCCCAACCGCTCAACATGGCGGTGCGCCGGGCTTTGATCTTCTGGAGCATCCGCGAGTGGTTCGCGCTCGGAGGACAGATTAGCACCTTCCCGGCGGTTCCACCGGGTGTGTACCGCTCAAAATGGGGAAATTCCGGGCGCAACTCGCGGTAGATCTCGGTCATCCGGTAAACCGCGCCGTGCAGCATCGCGGGGAGCCCCGCTTGCGCCAGCGCGCAGAGGATTTCCTGGCTTTTGCCCAGCGAATAGCCAAAGAGCACCGGCACAACGTCCTCCTCGATCGCTTCCCGGCAGAACTTGACGATCTGCGCCAGCACCTCCGCCGTGGGCGGAAAGCGGTAGCGGGGCAGTCCAAACGTCGTTTCCATGATCAACGTGTCTGCCTGCGTCCATTGGGTCGGCTCACTGGAGAGACTCGCGCGCAGCTTGAAATCGCCCGTATACAGCACGCTGCCCATGCCACCGGCGCCCGCCCCGCCCACCGTTTCGATGAAAGCCTGGGCGGACCCGGCGATATGCCCAGCGGGCAGCAGCGTGATGCGCAGGCCCGGCCGCAAGCCCTCAGTGGGCTGCATGAACTCCAGCCGATGCTCCCGGCGCTCGCCCGGCAGGCGCGCCTCCATCAGGCGAGCGGTGGTCGTCGAAAGGATCACCTCGCGGTGCCGCCCGATATGATCGCTGTGGGCGTGCGACACGAAGGCAAACGGCTGGTTATCCCACGGGTCCAGCCACAGGTCGTGCGTGGGCAGATAAACCCCCCGCCGGTAAACGACTTCCGGAAAGGTTCGCGGCGAATTCATGAAAAGTCGCGGCTGACGGCCGAAAAAGCGCATTCAGTGCTCGACGGCAGCCGCAATCGGGTCGAGACTCACCTCCCTTTACGTGGCCTCTGGAGCCGGGGATGGGTCGCCTGCCGTTATGCTAGCATCGGACTTGCACGCGCGAGCGGTTTTCCTCTGTCCCTGCGATTGCATTGAATAATTTCGCGGCCGGGAGCTTCCAATTCTTGACCCGTTCCGTTTTCCCCATGTCTCGTCCGTCCCTGTTCATCCTCCTGGCCTTGCTATCGCCGGGCCTGACTCTACTGCCCGCGGCGCAGGCCGCTCAACAGCCCCCCGTCCGCCTGTTGACCAAGGCCAACCCGCTGCCCCTGGCCATCGATCCGGCCTTCGACTTTCGCAAGGTGAAGACCTATTTCCTGGAAGACCAGAATGTGACTGGCATCCGGGAGGGCAATACCGAGGAGCAGAGCATCGCCTTCGAGCGCAAGCGCCTGACCTTCGGGGCTATCTCGCCCACGGATATCCGGGACCGTTACGGCAACTATTTCACTTTCTTCTGGAAGTCGCGCCGGCCGGCGAACCTGACCGTCCGGCTGGAGTATCGCCAGCAGAAGATGGGCTCCTTCATCCAGGCGCGCGAAATCGATTACCCGAATGCCCAGGGCACATTCATCACGAATTTTGCCGTCAACGGCGACGACTATCTCGAACAAGGCAGGGTCTCGGCCTGGCGTGTGCTTTTAATCGCAGATCATCAGGTGATTGTCGCGCTCGGCCAATCGTATCTCTGGCGATGAACCTTTCCGCTCTCTCCAGCACCGCTTGTCTCCCCCGTTTTCGCCCGGCCGGCGGATTGACAGCCTGCGCCGCCCAAAACTATATTCCAACCACCGCCGCAGTGAATCCTCCCCCTTCTATCCTGGTGGGATGCAACCAGAAAGTCGTCTGCATCCGCGTCCAAGGCAAAGGCTCGTTCCAGAACAGCGCCGGCGTCAAACGTTTTGCCAAAGCCATGGTCAACCGCGGGTTCCGCGATTTCGTGGTCGACCTGGCCCAATGTCCCGTCATGGACTCGACCTTCATGGGTACGCTGACGGGCATCGCCTTCCGCCTGCGCGAACTGGGCCACGGCGGCCTAACGGTCATCAATTCCAACGAGCGCAATACGGACCTGCTTGAGGGCCTGGGGCTGAACCATCTTCTCTCCGTGCAGAACGGTCATGGCTCCTCCACCCTGGATGCCGTGGACGAATTCGACGCCGACGACGAGTTGCCGCCGGAACCGGCCGACAAGCGCGCCACGACTGAACTGATGATCGCCGCGCACCAGGCGCTGGTGGACGCGGACCCGCAAAACCTTTGTAAGTTCAAGGACGTCATCGACTACCTCAAACAGGATCTTCACCAGGAGGAGTCGCTCGATTAGCTGTCGATCATGTGGGAAAACCTGCTCCTCGGACTTCTGGTCCTGACGGCAGCGAGCTTATTCTGGGCTTTCCAGCGCCAGCGCCGCGCCCTTCGCCAGACGCAAAAGCGGCTGGACGACCTCAAAACGGAGGAGAGCCGCGTCTTCGAGTTTTTGCACGGCTTGGGTTCGGCTTTCTCGGACGCCTTGCGCCCGACCGAACTGCACCGCGTCATCGTGGAAGGCGCGGCCCAGATCCTGGACGCCCACGGCGGCGCGCTCTATCTGGTGGATCGCGGCGGCGGGATGCTCATCCCTACTTTCATCTCGAAAGGATGTCCCCCGCTGGTCTCGGTGCCGCCCCACATCCTCGCGCAAGCCGCCATCACTCCGGTGGCGCTGGATAGCTACCTGCGGCTGCATCCCGTGGCGCTGGGCGGGCCGGAAGCCGCCAGCGGCAGCGACGGGGTCTTGAGCAGCGTCTGGCGGGACAAGTCCCCGCTCTTTCTGCCGGCGGCGGATCAGGACAGCCGCTTACTCGCGTTGCGCGACACCACTCTGCGCACGGAATCCGCCATGGTCGCGCCCCTCTTGTACGCGGGCGAAAACCTGGGCGTGCTGGCGCTGGCGAACGGTTCCATGAGCAGCGCATTTACGGAGACGGACTTCGAGGTTTTCAAGGCCATTTCCGAGCAGTCGGCCTTCGCGCTCTACAACGCGATCGTTTACTCGGAGGTGAACGAAAAGAAACGGCTGGACCATGATCTGGAACTGGCCCGCGATATCCAGCGCATCCTCCTGCCTTCGACCTCGCCGGAAATCCCCGGCTTTGAGATCAGCGGCATCAACATCCCCGCGCGCCAGGTCAGCGGCGACTACTTCGACTACATCAAAGTCGACGACAACCACTTCGGAATCGTGATCGCGGATGTCTCCGGCAAGGGCGTACCGGCCTCGCTGATCATGGCGATGTGCCGGAGCGTCCTGCGCAGCCAGGCTCCCAACAATCCCAGCCCCGCCGATGTACTGCGCAAGGTGAACCGGCAGCTCTTCCCCGATATGAAGGAGGACATGTTCATCAGCATGGCCTATCTCATCCTCGATCATCCCGCCAATCAGGTGAGCCTCGCCCGGGCGGGCCATGACGCCCCCTTGCTCTACACTGCGCACGATCACAACGTCACCAGGGTCAACCCGCCCGGCATGGCGCTGGGCGTTGACAGTGGATCGGTGTTCGATAGGCTCACGCGCAACTTCACCATTAAGCTGGAGCGCGACGATTGCCTGATCCTCTACACGGACGGCGTGACGGAAGCGCTGGACCAGAACGGCGCGGAATTCGGCATGGACAAGATGATTCAGGCGGTGCGGTCGGCTGCTCCCGAAGGCTCACCTGCCATCGTCAAACGGCTGACCGACGATCTGCGCAACTTTTCGGGCAATCAGCCGCAGAACGACGATATTACCCTGATTGTGATCCGTAAGCTATGAACACGCCCGAAAACACGACCACCAGGATCGATGGCAAAGCAGTCCCGCCGCAGAGCGAAGGCGCCGGGACGGAAGGCACCACGCTGATCGAGCAGACGCCCGCCGGTGAAGCGGTGCTGCCGGAGGATCGGATTGCCGGGCTCGAGGCTGAGCTGGCGCAGGAGCGCGACCGGGCCCTGCGCGACAGGGCGGATTTCGAGAACACGCGCAAACGGCTCCAGCGCGAGAAGGAAGAGGCGGTTCGCTACGCCAACGCGAACTTATTGGAGAAGCTCTTGCCGATCGTCGACAACTTCGAGCTGGGCTTGCAGGCTGCCCGCCAGTCCGCGGACGGCTCCGCGGTGCTCAGTGGCATGGGCATGGTGCAGAAGCAGTTGGAGGATTTCTTGCGCGACAACGGGCTGCAAGCGATCGATGCCGTGGGGCAGAAGTTCGATCCGAACCTGCATGAGGCCTTGGGGGAGGAAGTCAGCGGCGAGGTGCCGGAAGGAAACGTCGTCCGCCAGTTGCGCAAAGGCTGGAAGTTGAAGGACCGGCTCATTCGTGCCGCGAACGTCTTCATTTCCAAGGGCCGCGGTTAAGGTCGCCGGCCGGGTGCCGGCTTACCCCGGGTTCACCACCTTGCGCGTCAGGTGCCGGAGCAGGCCCGGCCGCCAGCGCGCGGCCTCTACAACTAACGAAGCCAGGTGCGGGTGCAGTACCGCCAGCCGCGCCAGGCGATTTACCCACAGCCGGCCTTGGTACATGCGGGCGTGCGAGGCCCGGTAGCCCGATGCCGCCGACGCGGTCGAGCACTCGCGCCGCACCGCCTGCCCAATGGACGCGGCGGCCAGCTCGCCCGAGCGCAGCGCGTAATAAATCCCCTCACCCGTAAACGGCTCGACCACCCGGGCGGCGTCGCCGAGCAGGAAAACGCCGTCAGCGGAAGCCGCGGCGAGCGCCGCCCAACGGTCCAGCGGCGCAATCGTGCGCCAGGGCGTCTCGGCGGCGATGACGAATTCCTCGGTCGCCCAGCGTTTCAGCCCTTCGAGCGTCTGCGCGGGACCAGCCAGCGAAATGTTCAGCTCGCCGCCACCCACGGGGGCGAGCCCACCGTAGCCTTCGGCAAACCAACGGAGCTGGACGTTGGGGCCGAAGCCCGCCGGGCAGGGCACATGCGTTTGCACGCCCACCCGGTTCAATTCCCAGCGCCACCGGCCGGCGCGCACTCCGCGCGCCGTCAGTCCCATCAGACGCGCCACGAGCGAATTGCGGCCGTCCGCGGCGACGAGCATGCGCGCTTGCGCCGCTTCGCCGTCCTGCACCTCGACCTCGAAAGCGCCACCGGCCACGGGACGCCGGATCCGGGTAACGGCGGCCAGTTGCCGGACTTCGGCGCCGCGGGCGGCGGCGTGCTCCAGCAGGAGAGCGTCCAATAAGCTGCGTTTGACCGCGATCTCGCCGCGCAAGCTGTCCGGCAGCGGCAGTTGCACGCGGCGCCCGCGGATGCTGATGAACTCCACCGTGCGCAGCCGCGCGTGGGGCAAGGCTCGCACCGCGTCCTCGACGCCCAACCGCGCCAGCACCGGCCAGCATTCCGGATTCAGGCAATCGCCGCAGACTTTTTCGCGCGGGAACGATGCCCGCTCCAGAACCAGCACCCGCAACCCCGCCGCCGCGCAGAACGCGGCGCAACTCGCCCCCGCGGGACCGCCGCCGACGATGATCGCGTCATAAATCATCCGTGCCGGGCTGCGCCCGGAACTTGCTTGAACGGTTGTTGCGTATGCAAAAGATTGCTCTCTCGATTGTGGCGGTACTTGTTCTGGCAGGCGGTGGCTGGTTTGGTTACCAACAATACGCCCGGCTGCAGGTGCAGCACGCCGAACAAGCCAGCGCGGCAGCGGCTGCGGCTAAACAGCGGGCGTTCGTGGCCACCGCGGAAGTGGCGCGCAAGAAGCAGATCGCTGCCGCCCAAGTCGCCCGCCAGGAAATCGAAGGCGCGCTCAAGCCGCTCAAGGTCACGTCCATTTTGCCCGGCAACCCCGGTCTGGCCATCATCGACAAAACCGAGTACGCCGAAGGCGACAACCTGACGCTCGCCGGCGGCAAGCAACTCTTGATTGCCTCGATCAAGGAAAGCGGTGTTTTTCTGGCGAGCAACGGGCTGACCTTTCATCTCGATCCTCCCGCGGAACCTGACCTGGCCGCCACTCGCAAGGGCAAATAGGCCGTCAGCGGCTTAGCCCTCTTCAATTGCATCGGGCAACTCATTGCGCTGCTCGCCCGCCGTCGGCGGGAAGTGTTTGGCGAGTTCCGCGCCGATGGCCCCGATCCCAGCTTCGACCGCTTCGGTAAATTTTCCCGCCTTGAGCAGGGGCGCCATCGTCTCGCCGACCACGGCCTGCCAAAATTCATCGCCGCCGGATTTCTCGTGGATGCCGCGATCGCCGACCACGGCGTACTTGCGGGCGCGAGGCGAGAAATAGACCAGCACAGCGTTGCGGGCCGTCGTCTTCTCCATGCCGAGTTTTTGAAACCGGGCATGCGCCGCGGTGAGCACGTCCTCGTGGGATTTGTGGCTGACGAACACCCGGATCTGGCCGCTGGAAGCGCGTTCCGCCGCCGCGATCGCCGCCGCGATGCGCGGATGATCCAACGTCTGCAGGAATGCGCTCGTTTTCATCAAGGTCCGTCGCTCACCAGCCCCCGCTCGCGCCGCCGCCCCCTCCGCCGCCGCCTCCGCCGCTCATAAAACCACCGCCACCGCCCCCGCCGCTATCTCCGCCCCCAAAGCCACCACCACCTCCGCCGCCACCGAATCCCCCGCCGCCAAATCCGCCGAAGAAAACCGGCCCAACCCCGGTGAACATGGTGCCACGCCGCCGGAAAGACGACAAAATGAAGAAGATGATGATTAGCGCGATGACGAATCCGCTAACGTGAAACCCCCCGCCGTTGCCCTGATCCTGAGGCTGGTTCTGCTCCGCGACGGTATGTCCGCTGCCTTTGTACTCCCCCTTGGTCGCCTGGATCATTGACTCCACGCCGGCGGTCGCGCCGCCATCGTAATCGCCCTGCTTGAAGTGCGGCGCGATCTGGTCCTCGATGATGTCTTCGCACGTCGCATCCGGCAGCGCGCCTTCGAGTCCCGTGTTCGTCTCGATCCGCATCTTGTGGTCCTGCGCGAAGATGAACAGGACTGCGCCGTTGTTCTTTCCCTTCTGCCCCACATGCCAGGTCGCGAAGATGCGGTGGCAGTAGTCCTCAATGGAGGACTCCGTCTCCATCTTCGGGTAAATGGCGACCAGGATCTGGTTGGAGCTCTCCTTCTCCAGGGTCTCCAGTTCCGTGTTCAACCGGTCTACCGTCCCCGGGCTGACCACGTGCGCGTAATCGTTAAAGTAGCGCGTCGGCACGGCCGGCAGCGTCTCCGCGGCCCGGAGAGTGCCCGTGCACAGCAGCGCGAGCAGGACAAGAAGAGCGTGGCGCACGGATCGGTTCTGTTAGGCCTGGCGCCTACCTTTAATGCGCGGGACTCGCCGTCGGGCTCAGCCCGGAGAAATCGACGACCGGCGCGTTCTGGGCGGTGGCGTCGGCCTTGAAGAAAGGCTTTTCCTTAAAGCCCATCATGCCCGCGTACAAGACGGTCGGGAAACTGAGCCGAGCCGTGTTGTAGGCCTGGGTAGATGTGTTGAAGTTCTCGCGCGAAACCGCGATCCGGTTCTCCGTGCCCTCGATCTCAGCCTGCAAGTCCCGGAAGGCCTTGGTGGAACTCAACTCCGGATACTTTTCCACGCTGACCAGCAGCCGCGATAGCGAGCCCGACAATTGTTGCTGCGCCTGCTGATAAGCCGCGAGTTGTGCGGGATCGGTCGGCGCATGGCTGGGATCGACCGTCACCTTGGTGGCGTTCGCGCGAGCGTTGATGACGTCGGTCAGCGTCGACTTCTCGAAATTGGCCGAGCCTTGTACCGTCCGGACCAGGTTGGGAATCAGGTCCGCCCGGCGCTGGTAAGTCGCTTGCACCTGCGCCCATTGCGTATCGACATCGGTGGAAAGGGTCACCAGCTTGTTGTACCCGCCGATGCCCGCCACCGCGGCGATGCCACCGACGAAAAGCAACAGCACAACCACCAACCCACAGCCGAGGAGCACGACTTTTTGCATGCCTCACGGATGCGGGCAACACTCCTGCTTTGCAAGTTATTTGTGGCCGAGGCAGACTGGCAATCCCCGGCCCGCCGTGCGAGGCTGCCGGTTCAGTTGCGTACTCATGGATGCCCCCCACAAAGCCGTCCCAGCCCCCGCTTTCGCTGCCGCTCGCGCCGGGAATCAGGCGTTGCTGATCATCGGGATGTTCAAGTTGATTAAGGCCTCCCTGTTCCTGATCGCGGCCCTCGGTGTTTTCCACATCGTGCACAAGGATACCTCGGCGGAGCTTCGCAAGGTCCTGCACGTCTTCCGCATCAGCGGCGACCGGCTTTTGGTCAAGGAATTCCTGGTCAAGGCGAACGTCGTCACGCCTTCGCGCAAAAAGCTGATCGGCACGGTTTTGGCCTTGTACGCCGCGCTTTTCGCGACCGAGGGAACAGGCTTGATGCTGCGCAAACGCTGGGCGGAATGGTTTACCGCCATTTTGACTTCCACCGGCATCCCGGTCGAGGTTTACGAACTTTTTCATCAGGCCAACACGCTCAAAATCGCCGCGCTGGCGTTGAACATCTTGATCGTGTGGTTCCTCATCCTGCATCTGCGGCGCAGCAGCCGCCGGAGCGTGAAGTCGCAAGCGATTGAAACGGCCTGCGTCGCCGGGTGAATGCCGCCTAGCGGCTCTAAAAGAGGTGGGGATCGCTGTCCGAGCGATCCTACTTTTACACAAAAGAGCGGCTCCGTTTCCAGAGCCGCTCTTTCACAAGTTAACGCTGTCAGGCAGTAATCCGCCGGCGCGCAAATTACCGGTACGAATGGCCGCCGCCGCTGTGAGACGACGTGTGTGCGTAGCCACCCCGGGAACCGCCACGGTACCCGTAGCTATGGGAACCGTAGCTGTGCGAACCATAGCCGCCACGATACCCGCGGTACCCACCGTACCGGTATCCACGGTAACCGCCATAGTAGCCGCCGTACCCGATCCCATAGCCGTACGGATACCCGTAGCCACCGTAGTAATATGGCGCAGGGCCGTAGTAGCCGCCATAGTAGGCCGGGTACACCGGATAGACCGGCAGACCCAGTCCGATACCAACAAAAACGCGGGCCTCAGCCTTCGGCGCGGCAAACATCCCGAAGCTGACCAACACGATCGCCAGGAGTAATAGTTTCTTCATATTCTGTAGTATTATCGTATCACGAACTGCGCTTGGATTCAACTTGCGTCGCACTGCACTTCACCCCGCAAAAACACGTCCGGGCCAAGCCGCGCCACCTCGATTGTCTCCGTTATAAGTCTGACGGGGGTGCCCAGCCGATTATTCATGCGCAGGCCCAGCGCGGCCGCACCGCCCAACCAAGGCGTGACGTAGAACTGCACCTCGTCCACCAGATCCGCCGTAAACGCCTCCCCCAGAACCCCCGCCCCGCCTTCGATCAAGACGCTCGTCACCTGCCGCCTGCCCAATTCTCGCAAAACGTCCCGCAAATCGAGGCCGGGAAAGACCAGGGTGCGCTCGCGCCATTCGTCGGTAAACAAGTGCGCCTCAGCCGGTAGATCGCCTCCGCGCGTGAGCACGACGCGCCAGGGTTGACGGGACGCGCCCGGCACGCCGCGGACCGTTAGCCGCGAGTTGTCCGCGCGCAATGTCCCGGCGCCGATTAGAATCGCATCCACCCGGGCGCGTTGCCTGTGCGCGTGCCGGCGGGAGCGCACGCCGCTCAGCCAGCGCCCGGCGCCCGGCGCGCGGGTCAAGCAGCCGTCCCGGGTCAGGGCGGCCTTCGCGATGACCCATGGTTCTCCGGTCACGATCCATCGGTTGAAGGCACGGTTGAGCCGGGCACATTCCTGCGCCAGGACGCCTGTCGTAACGGCCACCCCACTCGCCATCAGCAACTCTACCGCGCGGCCGGCGTGGCGCGGGTTCGGGTCCATCCCTCCGATCACGACCCGGCCCAGCCCCGCCTGTAAAATCGCGGCGCTACAGGGTGGCGTCCGTCCGTGGGTCGAGCAAGGCTCCAGGGTTACATAGAGCGTGGCGCCCCGCGCCAAAGAAGCGGACCGCAGCGCGCCAATGGCCTCGATTTCCGCATGCGGCTGCCCGGCCGCGTGATGATAACCGCGCGACACGACCCGGCCGCCGCGCACGATCACCGCGCCGACCGCCGGATTTGGGCTGGTGTGCCCGCTTCCCCTGGCCGCCTCGCGCAACGCCAGGCGCATGAAACGGCGGTCTCGCTCGCTCCCTTCCTCCGGCTCGGACATATGCATGACGCTCAAAACTGCCGTCTAACATCCGGAGCTTCCCCGCTCATGCACAAGCCGTTTGTTTCGGCGGTGTGACCGGCGCGTGATATTTTTCGCGGTCCGGCCGGCTTCCGCTTCTTTTGCTGGTCTTGCCATCGCTCCGGGGTTTCAATCCGGCGTGAAGCTGAGCTTGAGTCAGAAGCAAACGTTCTACCGCGAACTCGAACAATTCGTGCGCTCGGGCATTCCGTTGCCACAGGCGGTGGAAGCGCTGATCCCCGAGACCGGCGGCAGCGTCCGGGCGGTCCTGAAGCAATTGCTGGCTCTATTCCTGCAAGGCCGCACCGTCGGCGACGCCTTTGCCGCCCTGCGGCCGGCGTTCGGCTCGCTGGAATTGTCGATGATCGAGGCTTCGGCCAACACCGGCCGGTTGGAGCAGGCGTTCACTTATCTGTCCAACTACTTCGGCGCGCTGGAAACGCTCCGCGCTGGCGTGGTCAAACGGACGGTCTGGCCCGTGCTCCAGTTGCATTTCGGCGTCCTGATCGTCAACCTCGTTGGCCTCGTCGTCGGCGGGATGACCGCTGAGGGCTACTTCCTGCGTTGCGCGGGCACTTTGTCCGTCTTCTACGCCGCCGGCATCCTGGCGTGGATCCTGGTCGCAGCCTTGTTACGGATCGCCCGCGGCAATGCCGGGCTGGACCGCGCCCTGGGCTCGATCCCCCTGCTGGGCAAGCTGCGGCGCTACCTGGAACTCAGCCGTTTCTGCGCGACCTACGAAATGCAACTTCAGGCCGGCATCAATGTCATGGACGGAGTGCGCGCCGCGGCCGACGCCAGCCAGAGCGCCCGCATTCAGGCCACGATCGCCCAACTGCTGCCGCAACTTCGCGCCGGTACTCCGCTCGGGGCGCTGATCACGGGCCAAGGCGCGTTTCCGGCGGCTTTGCAACGCTCCATCCGGCTCGGGGAGGAAAGCGGCAGCCTTGATGAGGACCTGATCCGCTGGGCAGGCTACTATCAGAAGTCGGCGGTCGAGTCGTTGGAGACGCTCGGCACTTGGATCTCGCGGATTATCTACGCAGTCATCGCCGCGTACTTCATCTATTCGATTTTTTCTCTGCAAGCAGCCCGGATGAACGTGATCAACCAACTGCTCGACGAGTAGCGGCCGATTCTCGCCTCCTCCGAGGGCCCCGCCGCCCGAATGTGTCATTCTGACTCATACTCAAGGCGGTCTTTTCAGTTCTAACCGCGCCATCGTGACGCACTCGCATGGTGTCTATTATTGATAAATTACTCCGTGTGAGCTACTTATGTTTTTGGGTAATGCCTGGCATATCTGAAGCTTCTTAGGATAGCCGCGGCATAAAAGCCGACAAAGTTTCAACCACAAACCATCCTAAAAACATGAGCATTATTCGTTACCAAACTTCAGACTTCACGCTCCCCGCCTTCTCGCCGTTGGCGCGCTTGAGCGCATTCCAGCACCAGGTGGATCGCCTCCTCGATCTCCCTTTCTCCTGCTCCGAATCCCGCCCCGTCACCGGTGCGCCGGCGCTCGATCTCTATCAAGACGCCGACAACTTCACCGTGAGGGCGGAACTTCCCGGCCTCAAAAAAGAGGACATCAAGCTCTCGCTGCACGACGGCGTCCTGACCCTCTCCGGAGACCGCCGGACCGAGAAGGCCCACGATGAGAAAGGCAGCCTGCGCAACGAACGCTTCTTCGGACGCTTCGAGCGCTCGATCAGCCTGCCCATGCAAGTCGACGGCACCCGCGTGACCGCCTCCTACGAGGATGGCGTCCTCACCGTTACCCTGCCGAAGGCCGAAGCCGCCAAGCCGCGCCAGATCGAAATCCAGGCGCACTAAAGCAAACCGGAAACATCAAACACTCAAAGGAAAAACAAATTATGGAAACACAGACCCAGCCAGCCACCAACGGCCAGTCCAACCCGGCGTCCGTCGCCTCCGTCGCGCCCGTTCGCCAGAACCAGAAACCCACCCAGCGCTACGTCCGCCCCCTGGCGAACGTCGCCGAGAGTGAGAACGGCTTTGTCGTTCAAGTGGAGATGCCCGGCGTGAAGAAGGACGGCGTTGAAATCACCTTCGAAAACGGTGAACTCACGCTCGTCGGCCGCCGTACGCCCTTCGAGACGAAGGCCGAGCTCGTCCATCGCGAGACGCACCAGCTCGATTATCGCCGCGTCTTCGAAGTGGACTCGTCCATCGACACCGCCCATATCGGCGCACAGTTCGAACAGGGTGTACTCACGTTGACCTTGCCGAAGGCCGAGGCCGCCAAGCCCCGCCGCATCGAGATCAACAGCCGGAACTAAAAACCACTCTCTGTACTAGAGGCTAATGCCCGCGGATCGCCAACCGATCCGCGGGTCTTTTTTTGGATAAATAGCTCGCGCGACCGGACCCTCCTGTTAGGTTGGCGGCTTCCGTCTTTTCACCTCCCATGGCCAGCAAATCGATCGAAGAAAAAGCCCCGGACGTTCGCCGTGCCGGCCCCAGCAGCAAGGAACTCGACCTGGCGCTCCAGCAGATCACCAAGGACTACGGCGAGGGCGCCATTATGCGCCTCGGGGAACGGAAGGTGATGGATATCGAGGTCATCCCGACGGGCAATATTTTGATCGATCGCGCATTGGGTGTCGGCGGGGTGCCGCGCGGCCGGATCGTGGAGATTTTCGGGCCGGAAAGCTCCGGCAAGACAACGCTGACGCTGACCCTCATCGCCCAGGCGCAAAAGACCGGCGGCCTGGCGGCGTTCATCGATGTGGAACATGCGCTCGATCCGCAATATGCCCGCAAGCTGGGCGTCAACCCGGACGAACTGCTCATTTCGCAGCCCAGCTCCGGCGAGGAAGCGCTCCGCATTTGTGAGACGCTGGTGCGTTCGAACGCGCTGGACATTATCGTCATCGATTCCGTGGCGGCACTCGTCACCAAGCAAGAGCTGGAAGGCGAGATTGGCGATTCCACGGTGGGCGCCCAGGCGCGGTTGATGAGCGCGGCTTTGCGTAAGCTGACGGCGCTCATCTCAAAGGCGCGCACCACCTGCATTTTCACCAACCAGATGCGCGAGAAGATCGGCGTAATGTTCGGCAATCCCGAGACGACCCCAGGCGGCAAGGCGCTCAAGTTTTACGCCAGCGTGCGCATGGATATTCGCCGGATCGGCGCCATCAAACAGGCGGACGGCACGGTCACAGGTAACCGAACCAAATTGAAGGTGGTCAAGAACAAGGTCGCTCCGCCGTTTACGGAAGCCGAGTTCGACATCATGTACAACGAGGGCATCTCGACGACGGGCTCGCTGCTGGATTTGGCCTTGGAGAAGGGGATCATCGAGAAGCGCGGTTCCTGGCTGAGTTACAAGGGTACCCAAATCGCCCAGGGCCGCGATGCCGCCAAGGAATTGCTCAAGAAGGATACGGCGCTCTACGAGGACATCGAAACCGCTGTCCTGGCGGTGCTGAATCCAGTGTAGGACTCGCTCTCCGAGCGACTCCGAAGCTGTCTGGCTAACGCCGCCAGATACTCTGACGCCTGGCAGACAAAATGGGACCGCTCGGCGGAGAGCGGTCCCGACCTTGAATCAGGCCGCTATCGCGCCAGCCCAAATACCTCCGCGAGCAACTCGTAGGAGCGCCGGCGCGCTGCATGCCCGTGCGTCATCGTGCTGACCATGATCTCGTCGGCGCCCGTGGCCGCAACCAACTCATTGATCTCCCGATACACCTTGGCGGGGCTGCCGATGAAGTGATTCTTGCGGTACGCCTCCGCCTGCTGGCGCTCCCACGGCTGACAATTGTACGCCAACGCTTCCTCCGGGCTCGGCAGCGGCTCAAACCGCCCTTGCGCCCGCCGCAAACCCACCAGGCCCAACGTCGCTCCGAGCCGTTCCGCCTCGGCATCCGTCTCCGCGCAGATAACCGAGATCGTCAGGATCAACTTCGGCTGCGCCAGCGTGGTGGAGGGCTGAAACTCCTCCCGGTAAGCGCGGCTCGCGGCCAGGACCCAATCCGGGCTGAAGTGATGCGCAAACGCGTACCCTAATCCCAGCTTCGCCGCCAAGCGGGCTCCGAAGTCGCTCGAGCCGAGCAGCCAGACCGGCGGCAACGGCACGTCATCCGGCAAGGCGCGGACGGACCGGAAAAGATTATCGCGCGGAAACTGCCCCGTCCCGAAGGCGAACAACTCCGCCAGTTTCTCCGGGAAATCATCCGCTCCCAGCCGTTCCCGCGACCCGCGCAAGGCGAGGGCAGTCACCTGATCCGAACCCGGCGCGCGGCCCAGGCCCAGATCGATCCGGCCGGGATGCAAAGCCGCCAGCACGCGGAACATTTCCGCCACATGCAGCGGCGAATGATTCGGCAGCATGATCCCGCCCGAGCCCACGCGCAGCCGGCTGGTCACGCTGGCGACGTGCCCGATCATCACCTCCGGCGCGCTGCTGACGACGCTGGGCAGGTTATGATGCTCCGCCAGCCAGTACCGGTAGTAGCCGAGCCCATCCGCCAGCCGCGCCAGATCCAGCGTATTGCCCAACGCCTCGGCGCCTGTTGACCCGGAACTGATGGGCGAGAGATCGATGACGGAGAGGGGCAGGGCCATGGCGGTAAACGAGCGAGACACTACTGTGCGCCGCCTCGACCCGCGGCGCGAAAAGAAATATCCTTGACGCTCCTGCTGTACCACGCCTACTAGTACGCCTAGTGCTGCCTTTCCACCTCGAACTTGCCACCGGCTCGCCCGTTTCCGAGCAGATTGTCTATGCCGTCAAACGCGCGGTCATCTCCGGCCTGCTGCAGATCGGGGACAAATTTCCTTCCGTGCGCACGCTCAGCCAGGAACTGCGGGTCAACCCGAATACCGCGCACAAGGCGATTGCCGCGCTGATCGCCGAAGGCCTGCTCGAAGTCCGCCCCGGCATCGGCACCATCGTCAGCAAGCATCCCAAGGCGACGCGCCAGCAACGCAGTGAGTTGCTCGGGAACGAAGTCGAGCGCCTCGTCGTCGAGGCCAAACAACTCCGGGTGGAACTCGAGGACGTCATCCGCGCCGTCGAGCGCAACTGGAACAAATTATCGGAGAGCTAACGGCATGAACCCCATCATTGAAACCACCAATCTGCAACGCCGCTTCGGCCGCAAGGAAGCCGTGCGCGACCTGACGTTCACGGTACCCGAAGGCAGCATCTACGCGTTCCTGGGACCGAACGGCGCGGGCAAGACCACGACGATCAAGACGCTGCTCAATATTATCCAACCCACCCGTGGCACCGCCCGCGTGCTCGGCACCGCTTCCACCCAGTTGGGACCCGCCGAATTGGCCCAGATCGGCTATGTGTCCGAAAACCAGGAGCTGCCCGAGTGGATGACGGTGCGCCAGTTGCTGGCCTACTGCAAACCGTTCTACCCGACGTGGGATGACGCCTTCTGCGCGCATCTGCTCAAGAGCTTCGATTTGCCGCTGGAGCGCAAACTCAAGCACCTGTCCCGCGGCATGAAGGTAAAGGCTGCCCTCGTCTCTTCGCTCGCGTATCGGCCCAAACTGCTCGTCCTGGACGAGCCGTTCTCCGGCCTGGATCCACTCGTACGCGACGAGTTTATCCGCGGCATGCTGGAACTGTCCGAGCAAGCAACCTGGAGCGTCTTTATCTCGTCGCACGATATCGACGAAGTTGAACGGCTGGCGGATTGGGTCGGCGTCATTAACAACGGCCAACTGCATCTCTCGGAGCCGACCGAGTCTCTCCAGGCGCGCTTCCGGCAAGTGGAGTTTACGGCCACCACCGCGCTAACCGCCTTTCCGGCCGATCTCCCGACGCATTGGCTCATCCCGCAGATGGCGGGACATAACGTGCGCTTCGTCGAAAGCCGTTTTCTGGACGGTAATACCCTCGCGGACGTCCAACGCGTTTTTCCCGGCGCCTCGGAGCCGCTGCTCAGTCCCATGTCCTTGCGGGACATTTTTCTCGCCCTCGCCCGCACCTTCCGTTTCCAAAGCGCTTCCCTGCCCGCCTAACCAACCCGTTTTCGTCCCGCCATGAACATTGTCCTGCATCAGTTTAAGAAAGACATCCTGCGGACCCGCGTGGTGGCAGGGCTCTGGCTCCTGCTCTCGATCCTGCAATTCGCCTTGATTGCCTGGAACGTCCAACCGGGCGATACCGTCATGCAGACGCTGTATACGGTGTCGTTCGGCTTGCTGACCTTCTTTGGCATCCTGCTGGTGGTGGTGCTGGTGCCTTTGCTTATCCACCAGGAGCCGCTGGTCGGCACCAGCGCCTTCTGGTTTACCCGGCCATTGGCGCGCAGCGAGTTGTTGCTCTCCAAGTGCCTCTATATCTTCTTGCTGCTCGCTTTGCCGATCGTCGTGCAAAGCATCGTCTTTCTCGCCAATGGGGTCACGTTGCACGATGTGCTGCTGGCTGCGCCCGAGCTCTTCCTCAAGCAATTCTTCTGGATTGTGATCGTCGCGGTCCTCGCGGTCCTGACGCCCAACTTTGCGCGTTTCGCCGTCTTAGGTGTCATTCTACTGATTGTCTGGTGGATCTGCCTGTTTTTCCTGCAGATGCTGATGCTAACCACGAGGCCCCAGGCCTACATCAACACCGCCCCTTCTCTCACCACCAGCCGGGAGCTCGTGAGCGAGCTGCTCGTCCTCGGTTTCGGCACGGCCGCGTTCCTCGTCCAGTACCTGACGAGACATAAACGCCTGGTCATCGCGCTGGCGATCCTAGGCGTTATCCTGGCATTACCGCTGCAGTACTTCTGGTCCTGGGATTTCATGAAACCGCGGCAGCACTTCGTCGCGGACCACGGCTTTAACGCTGCCGCCGTCAGTGTCAGCCTGCCGGCGGTGAGCAACGCGGATGAGATGCAGCTGCGCGGCGGATCACCTCTCAAGCAGGTAAACGGGACGTTGACCTTTCCCGGTAAGCCGGATGGCTATTTGATCAAAGTGGACTCGATTACCTCCTCGCTGACGGATGCGCAGGGCCACAAGATCAACGCACAAGCCGCTACCCAGCAGAACATGGTGCTCAACCCGGCCCGGGACGTGCTCGAGGCTGCCCTGGGCGGCACGCCCGTGCTGAACCTCGAAAACGAGTACAGCGATTACGCCCATCCGCTCTTCAACCTGGACGCGGCTATCTATAGGCGCCTCGCCGACACCAGTCTGTCCTATGCCGGCACAGTCGATTGCACGGCTTACAAATACGTAGTCACAACCGAATTGCCGCTCGTGCGGGGCGCGCATTATGATCACGGCTCGGAACACCTGAGCATCACCGACGTACTGGCCGAGCCCGAGGGCGTCGACCTGATGTTGCGCCGGCGCAGCATCCAATTGGAATTTGCCCCGCCCGCTGATGAGGTGAACCCCATGCTCGCGGACAGGAGCGACAGCACCGTCTACCTCCTTTGGAACAAGGGGCGACAGCAGGCCGTCTTGCAGAAGCGCAACACCTCCTTCAACGCCATGGGTAATATGCAGGGCATCTGGCGAAACGAGCCGTTGCGCCTTTCGTTCGGACCGGACACCAATAACGGCCGCGACGCCCTCGTCCTGCCCATCGACCAGCACTGGCTCGCCGGCGCCGTGCTCGTGCGCTTGGATTTGGGGCCGGTCGCCGCCTTCCAGCAGGCGCTGGTTGTCCAGGATTTCCGCCTGGACGGCAAGATGAAATCGAGCGGTCCGCTCACCGCCAGGCGGGCGCCTGATCTCGCCGCGCTCGAGCGCCTCTCCCTGCCCCACGACGCCAGCCGCGAACAGGTGCGGCAATACGTCACGGATGTCCTCGTGGCCTCACGCCTGGCCGCCAGCGAGGGTGAACACGATCCGCAGGTCAATATGCTGGAACAAGTCGGAGCGGAAAACGTCGACCTGCTGATCCAACTGGCGCGCGACAACCACAACTACTATCTCAATCACGCGATCAACAAGTTAGCCCAGCCGGACCAGAAGGACATGGTCATCCAAGCGTTGTCGACCAATCATGATCTGATTAACACGGTCCTGGACCATGGCTGGCAAGCCGATGCCCGTGCGACTCTCTTGACCATCTTCAATGATAAGACCGGTTCTTATCCCACTCGTTGGTTGACCGCGATTGCCAGCTTGCAGGATCCGACCACCTATCCTGACCTGAAGAACTATTTCGTCGCGCAACCATCCGAGGATCTGCTCAAGACGCTGCAAACTCTGCCGGGTTTCGATCTCGCCGGCACTGTCCACATGGCCTGGGAGAAGGCGCGCAACGGGCCGGAATGGAAAACGGCCGAAGTGCTGTCGGGGGCCGCGCAATTCGGGGAGCCGGATGCCGTGGCGGTCGCGTTGAAATTGCTTCAGTCGAGTGACAGCTATGCGCGCCAGCAGGCGCGCAAGACCATCAAGCGATTCACGCCGGCCGTGGGTAAAACCGACGAGGATTTGGTCACGTGGCTCAAGTCAAATAAAGCTAGCCTGACCTTTGATCGACAAGCCGGCAAATTCGTCCTGCCGCCTGCCGCCAGCCCGGCACCCTAAAGCTAAACTACGTCCGCCCGCGTAAACACCGAGACCACCCGGACGCCGCGTTGCTCGATATTGGCCCGGCCGCCCTCCTGGCGGTCCACCAGCGCCAGCACGAACGCCACTTTGCCGCCTTCGGCTTCCACGGCTTCGATGGCCTGGATGGTTGAGCCGCCGGTCGTGATGACATCGTCGATTACCACTACTGCGTCACCGGCGTGGAAATTGCCCTCGATGCGCTTTTTCGTCCCATGTTCCTTCACGAGTTTGCGCACGATGAACGTCTGCAAACCCCGGCCCGGCTCCGCCAGCTCGGCCGCGATCCCGATACTGAGCGCGATGGCATCCGCCCCCATCGTCAAGCCACCGACGGCTGCCACCTGGACACCCAACTCCGCCGCCGTCGCCCGCACCAGCTCCCAACCCGCCGCTCCAACCAGCAGCGCCGCCCGTGGATCCAGCGTGGTGAGCTTGCAGTTGACGTAGAGATCGCTGGTCGCGCCGGAGGCCAGCGTAAAAGTTCCCCGCCGGACGGAGTTGGCCCGCAGGATCTTGAGCAGTTCGCCGCGCGCATCCGCGACCGGTAATTCAGCCATGGCGTAAAGATTCGTCTGTCTCGCCCGCACGTTCCACTATTCAATTGTGTCCCGTCCCCGTTCCCCAATTCATGACCAAAACTCCGCGCTATCTCGCCATCGCTGCGTTCCTGGGGCTTTTCCCCGGCACAACCCACAGCCTCTCCGCGCAGGAAAGCAGCGCCGCCACGCCCGCGCCGTCCGCGGCTCCGCGTGTGCTGCGCGATGTGCCCTACGTCACCGGCGGCGGCAAGTCCCAGCAGCTCGACCTGTATCTGGCGCCGGAGTCGAAACCCCGGCCGCTCATCGTGTGGGTGCACGGCGGCGGCTGGCAGGGGGGCGGCAAAAATACCGGGTTGGGCAGCAAGATCGTCGGTCGTGGTTATGTCTTCGCCAGCCTGAACTACCGTCTAAGCCAGGAAGCCATCTTCCCGGCCCAAATCGAGGACTGCAAAGCGGCCATCCGCTGGCTGCGCGCGCACGCGGCGGAGTACGGTATCGACCCGACCCGGGTGGGAGTGTGGGGCGAATCGGCGGGCGGCCACCTGGTCGCGTTACTCGGGACGACTGGGCACACCAAACAGTTCGATGTGGGAGAAAACCTCGCGCAATCCAGTGCGGTGCAATGCGTGGTTGACTGGTACGGCCCCGCCGATTTTCTGCACTGGGGCGACCCCCCGATCTCCCCCGATGAGGACAAATCGACTACGGCCGTGGCCCACTTGCTGGGAGGAACCGTTGCGACACACGAGGCCGCGGCGCGCGCCGCCAGCCCCGTCTATGACGTGGCCAAGGATTCCGCGCCCTTCTTGATTCTACACGGGCAGAAGGACCCGCTCGTGCCGTTGCAACAAAGCCAACTGCTGGACGCGACCCTGCGCCAGGCCGGCGTGGAAAGCACGCTCATCGTCGTGCCGGGCGCCAGACACGGCGGGCCGGAGTTCTTCCAGCCCATGCTATTGAAAGCCGTGGCGGATTTCCTGGACAGCCACCTGGGCGTAACGCCGCCGTAGGGCTCGCTAGGCAGCACCGGATTTCGCCCGCGACGTTATCTCCGGCCAGTGGCTGCGCGCGACCTCCGCGATGGCGGCGGCATCCGGCGGTGCGTCCGGCGCCGAGCCGATGCCCAAATGATGCGCCAGCGACATGGCATCGTGCGGCGCGCGCACTTTGACGTCATTATCGAAATAGACGTACACGTCGCGTGATTTCCGCGGCGTTACCGACTGCGCCGAGAACTCCTCGGCGCCGTCGAAACTCCCGCCGGCGGCCCAGGCGCGGACCTTGCGCGCCCATTCCGCCAACGCGGTTTCACTGTACCCGCTGACGTAAAGTTCATCCGCGCCGTGCAGGCGCACGTAAACGAAATCGCTCGTCACGTCCTCCATGAAGGGCCATTTGCCGGCCGTATCGGCCACCACCAACGCGATGTCATGCGCGCGCAACAAACTGACAAACTCCTCCGTCTCGAAGGTCTTGTGCCGGATCTCCAACGCATGCCGCACCGGCCGCACGCAGTCCGCTGCCAGGACACAGCGCCCGTCCAGCCGGGAGTCATGCTTTTGCGCCAGCCGCGCCAGCGCCCGGGTATCACGCGGCAGCAAGTCGAAGAACGCCGCCAGCCGCTCGCGGTCGTACTTAAAATTGGGCGGGAGCTGCCACAGGATCGGCCCGAGTTTTTCGCGCAAATTCAAGACGCCCGACGCGAAAAAATTCGCCAGCGGCGTGTCGACATCTTTCAAGCGCTTGATGTGCGTGATGAACCGTCCCGCCTTGAGCGCGAAGACAAAACCGGCCGGCGTGGCATCGTACCAGGCTTGATAGCTCTCGGGCCGTTGCAGCGAATAGAACGAGCCGTTGACCTCGATGGAGTTGACCTGCCGCGAGGCATATTCCAGTTCGCGCTTTTGCGGCCAGCCGGGCGGAAAGAACACGCCCCGCCAGGGCGTATATGTCCAACCGGAAATACCTATGCGCAGATCGGCCATAAAGACGGCGCTCGGAGGGAGGTGGTTGGCGCGGAAAATAGGTTCAATCGCCGTGCACTTGCCGGCCAACTCATGTTATGATGACACGTAGCATTCATCGTCGCGAAGCTTGAAACTATCCAAACGCGGAGAATATGCGCTGCGGGCGCTGATCGATTTTGGCGTGGCCCAGGAACTGGGCCGCCCTCTGCTGCGCATCAGCGAGCTGGCCGAAAAGGAAAAGCTGCCGGTCAAGTTCCTCGAACAAATCCTCATGCAGCTCCGGCAGAGCGGCTACCTCGACACGAAGCGCGGCGCCCGCGGCGGCTTTTTCCTCAAGCTGCCCATGAGCGAAATCCGTTTCGGCCAGGTCATTCGCCTGATTGACGGACCTCTGGCGCCGATCGGCTGCGTCAGCCTGACCAAGTATGAACGGTGCACGTGCCCGGATGAGGATCACTGCGGCTTGCGCCTGCTGATGCTGGATGTCCGCAACGCCATCGCCGCCATTTTGGACCGGTACACACTGGCGGAGATCGTCGAAATCACGTTGCGCAAGCGGCGGCGCGATCAGGTGCCTTCGCCCTTCGGACTCGAGGAAATCTTCGAGACTGACCCCACGCCCGCCACCGCACCCGCCACCCTGCGCGGTCCTTCGCGACGGATCCGGCGCAGCCCCGCCGCCATTCCTTAAGTAGGCGTCGCTCTTCCGCGACTACATAACCGCCGCCATCGCGGCGGGGCCCCTGGCGAAAAAATCTTGTTTGTCAAAGATGACTGGTGGGATAGTGTTTGGCCACTTTCCTCTAACCGCCATGAAAAAAACCATGTTTGTCTCCGCCCTCAGCCTCGTCACTTTCGCCCTCGCCCTGCAGGGTGCACCGCCCGTCACTTTGCTGAACGTTTCCTACGATCCGACCCGTGAGCTTTATCAGGAGTACAGCGTCGCGTTCGCCAAACACTGGAAAAAAGACAAGGGCCAGGACGTGAGCTTGCAGCAGTCCAACGATGGCTCCAGCAAACAGGCTCGCGCGGTCATCGACGGCCTGGAAGCGGATGTGGTTACCCTCGGCGCCGGCGCGGACATCAACGCCTTGCACGATCACGGTGACCTGCTGCCGGAAAACTGGCAGAGCCGCCTGCCGAACAACAGTTCGCCGTACACATCCACCATCGTCCTGCTCGTTCGCGCGGGTAATCCCAAGGGAATCAAGGACTGGGACGACCTCGTCAAACCGGGTGTGCAGGTCATCACGCCCAACCCCAAGACGTCCAGCGGCGCCCGCTGGAACTTCCTGGCGGCCTGGGAATTCGCCAAACGCAAATACGGCAGCGACAAGGCGGCCCGGGACTTCGTCACCAAGCTGTACAAAAATGTCCCGGTGCTCGACACCGGCGCCCGCGGCTCGACGACGACCTTCGTGCAGCGGGGCATCGGCGACGTGCTCATCGCGTGGGAAAACGAGGCGTACCTGGCGGAAAAGCAGTTTGGCCAAGGCAAATTCGAAGTCGTCGATCCCTCCTTGAGCATCCTGGCCGAGCCGCCGGTGGCCTGGGTCGATAAAGTCGTGGCCAAGCACGGCACGCTGGAGGTCGCCAAAGCGTACTTGAACTATCTGTACTCCGAAGAGGGCCAGGAGATCGCGGCCAAAAATTTCTACCGCCCGCGCCTGGCCACGGTGGCGGCGAAATACGAGAGCCAGTTTCCGAATTTGAAGCTGTTCACACTGGACGAGGCGTTCGGCGGTTGGCGCAAAGCCCAGCAAACGTACTTCGATGACGGCGGCGTCTTCGATCAGATCTATCAGCCTTGATAGGGGACGCCACCCGGCCGATGACCGCCCGATCCCTGCCGCGGAATGCCGCTGGCCAAACCCGCCCGAGCGCGCAAATGTGGGAGCCCATGCCAGTCCGTCCCGCCAACCGCTCGCCTTCGGCCGGCCAAAAAGTGCGAGCACTGTTGCTGCCGCTCTTCAATCTGGTCAGCACGTCGGTCTGCTTGCGCGCGGATTCGCTGGGGCCCTGGCGGGCGGGCGGCGACCTGCTTTTTTTGCCGCGTTTTCTCTTTCAGCGCACCCGGACGGTTAAACCGCGCATCAAGCTCGGCGTCTTCGCCGGCATCCACGGCGATGAACCCGCCAGCGTACTTGGTTTGATTGAGCTCGTGCGCGCGCTCGAGCAGGAACCCGTGGCCGGGCGCGATTATCAGCTCTGGCTTTATCCGCTCTGCAATCCCGGCGGGTACATCGATGGCACCCGCGCCTCGCGTTCCGGCAAGGACCTGAACCGGGAGTTTTGGCAAAACTCTCCGGAACCGGAGGTGCGCCTGTTGGAACGCGAGATGCAGCGGGAGCGCTTCGATGGCCTCATCTCCCTGCACACCGACGATACCACGGACGGCGTCTACGGCTTTATCGGCGGCGCGACGTTGACGGAGCATTTGCTCAAACCCGCGCTGGCGGCCGCCGAACGCGCGTTGCCGACCAACAGCGCCCCGGAGATCGACGGTTTCCACGCGGTCAACGGAGTGATCCGCAGCCGCTACCCGGGCATCTTGTGCGCTCCGGCGGAGCAGCGGCCAGCGCCATTCGAAATTATTCTCGAGACCCCGCAACACGCGCGCAAGTCGTCGCAAGGCCAGGCCTTCGTCCTGGCTTTGCGCGCGATCCTGACGGAGTACCGTCAGCTCCTCTCGTTCGCGGACGGCATCTAGTAAACCCGCCGGCGCAACTTCTCTCTGCTGCTATGAGCTTCTGGCGACCCCGCCATCGCGCGCTGCCCGGCTTCGGTCTTTCCCTGGGCTACACGCTTTTGTATCTGTCGCTCCTGGTCCTGCTGCCGTTGTCGGCTGTTTTTGTGCAAGCGGCCGGGATGTCCTGGCCGCAATTCTATGGGGCCGTGACCTCGTCGCGGGTGCTGGCTTCTTACCGGCTGAGTTTCGGCGCCTCGCTGGCGGGGGCCTCCATCAACACGGTCTTCGGCCTGCTCGTGGCCTGGGTGCTGGTGCGTTACACCTTTCCGGGCAAGAAGGTGGTGGACGCGCTCGTGGACCTGCCGTTTGCCTTGCCCACGGCGGTGGCGGGCATTGCCTTGACGACCGTCTACTCTCAAAACGGCTGGATCGGCCGTTGGCTGGAACCGCACGGCATCAAGGTGGCCTTCACTCCCCTGGGCGTGGTGGTGGCGCTCACCTTTGTCGGATTGCCTTTCGTCGTACGCACGGTCCAACCGGTGCTGGCGGATTTCGAGCCGGAATTCGAACAGGCGAGCGCCAGTCTCGGCGCCAGCCGCTGGCAAACCATGCGCCGCGTGATCCTCCCGCATGTCTGGCCGGCGCTGCTCACCGGCTTTGCGCTTTCCTTCGCCCGCGCACTGGGCGAATACGGCTCGGTGGTGTTCATCTCCGGCAACATGCCGATGCGGACCGAAATCACGCCTTTGTTGATCATCACCAAGCTCGAGCAATACGATTATCGCGGCGCCACGGCCATCGCCGTCGTCCTGCTGACGGCCTCCTTCACGCTGCTGCTCATCATCAACCTGCTGCAACGCTGGACCGCCTCGCGCGGCCAGATGGCCTGACCCACCATGGCAACCGCCGCTGTTTTCGTGCAGGCTCGCCCGCCGCTCCCGTCCGCTGCCCTCGAGACGACCGAAGCGCCGTGGCTACGCCGGCTGTTGCTCGGCACGGCGCTCGCGTTCCTGCTCCTGTTTCTCTTCGTGCCATTGGTGGCCGTCTTTGCGGAAGCGCTGCGGCACGGCGCCGCGGCTTACCTCGCGTCCTTTCGCGATCCAGAGGCGTGGTCCGCCATTCGCCTCACTCTCCTCACGGCCGGGATTGCGGTGCCGCTCAATCTCGTTTTCGGTCTGATAGCGGCCTGGGCCATTGCGAAATTTGATTTTATCGGCAAGAGCTTGCTGATCACCCTGATCGACCTGCCCTTTGCAGTCTCGCCGGTGATCGCCGGCCTGAGCTTTGTGCTGCTCTTCGGCCGCCGGGGCTGGTTCGGTCCGTGGCTCGTGGCGCACGGCCTCAAGGTGGTCTTCGCCGTGCCGGGCATCGTGCTGGCGACGGTTTTCGTGACGTTCCCGTTTGTCGCGCGGGAGTTGATCCCGCTGATGGAAGCGCAAGGCAGCGAAGAGGAACATGCCGCCATCAGCCTGGGCGCGAATGGCTGGCAAACTTTCTGGCACGTCACCTTGCCTAACGTGCGCTGGGGTTTGTTCTACGGCGTCATCCTGTGTAACGCGCGCGCCATGGGCGAGTTCGGCGCCGTGTCCGTGGTCTCCGGCCACATTCGCGGCCTGACGAATACGCTGCCTTTGCAAGTTGAGATTCTTTACAACGAATACAACTTCGTGGCCGCGTTTGCTGTGGCATCGTTGCTGGCTTTGCTCGCTCTGGTGACTCTCGTCTTGAAAACCTTGCTCGAATGGAAGATCGGCGCGGGCCGGGCCGAGGCGAGCCCGCTCCTGCCGCTGGCCCCGCCCGTCAGAGCCAACCTATGAGCATCGAGGCGCGCCACATCAGCAAGAGCTACAGCGCCTTCGCCGCGCTCGACGACATCAGCCTAAAGGTAGAATCGGGCGAACTGCTGGCGCTCCTCGGGCCTTCCGGCTCTGGCAAGACGACGCTGCTGCGCATTATCGCCGGGCTGGAACGCGCCGACGCTGGGCAGATTTTCTTCGACGACCTGGACGCCACCCACATCCCGATCGGCGACCGCCGGGTCGGCTTTGTCTTCCAGGCTTACGCCCTTTTCCGGCACATGAACGTTTTCCGCAACGTGGCGTTCGGGCTGACGGTGCGCCGCCGGGCCGAAAGACCGCCCAAAGCCGAGATCGCGCGCCGGGTGCGCGAGCTTCTGCGCATGGTGCAGCTCGAGGATCTGGAAGGCCGCTACCCGGCCCAACTCTCCGGCGGGCAGCGGCAGCGCGTGGCCCTGGCACGCGCCCTGGCCATCGAGCCGCGCGTGCTTTTGCTCGACGAACCTTTCGGCGCGCTGGATGCCCGCGTGCGCAAGGAGCTGCGCCGCTGGATCCGGCAACTGCACGATGAACTGCGGATCACGACGGTTTTCGTCACGCACGATCAGGAGGAGGCGCTCGAGATCGCGGACCGGATTGTGGTCATGAACCACTCGCGCATCGAACAGATCGGCGCGCCGCAGGCGGTCTACGATCAACCGGCCAACGCCTTTGTCTGTCAGTTCTTGGGCAGCGTGAATGCCATTCCACGGTGGATCCTGGACGGCACGGCACCGGCCGCACCGGGCAGCCGGGTCAGCGTGGCCTTCGTGCGGCCGCACGAGGTGGAAGTGTTGGCGCAGCGCAACGGCGCGCCGGCGTTCGAAGTCCGGGTCGAGTATGTCCACGCCGCCGGTGCGACCGCGAAACTGGACTTGCGCCTCCAGGCCAGCGGCGAGTTGATCGAAGTCGAGTTGCCGCGCGCGCGTGAGGTGGAGTTGGGCCTGAAGGAAGGCGACACCGCGTTTGTAAAGTTCCGCGCGGTGCGGCAGTTTTCGTAGCGCTTTTTAGAACACGCCAGGCTGGCCTTCATTCATCAGGCGCACCTGGGCTTCCACGCCGGCTGCCCGGGCGCGGGTCAGCAACCGCACCGGCGGCTCCTCCAGCGGCTCGTAACTCAGGCGGAACGTGCCGTAATGCATCGGAATCAGCGTGGTGGCATTCAGATCGAGAAACGCTTGCACCGCCTCCTCCGGGTTCATGTGCACGGCCCGCCCACTGGGGGCGTCGTACGCCCCAATCGGCAGCAGCGCGATCTCCACCGGACAGCGGCGGCCGATTTCCTTGAAGCCATCGAAATACGCCGTATCGCCGCAATGAAAAACCGATCGGCCCCCGTGCGAGATGACGAACCCGCCGAAGCCGCGGTGCTGGTCGTGTAAAATTCGCGCGCCCCAATGGTGGCAGGGCGTCAGGCAAATCTCCAGGCCGTCGTTCTTGAACGAACCCCAGTAATCCAGCTCCTGCACCCGCTCGAAACCCAGATCGTGCACCAGATTCCCCACCCCGAACGGCACCACGATAGGCTGGTTCGCCGCGATGGCGCGTAAAGTCCGCCGATCCAGGTGATCGAAATGCGCGTGGGTGACGAGCACGAGGTCGATCATCGGCAACTCGTGCAGTTGGACCCCGGGCGTCTTCAGGCGCTTGATGCCCTTGAGCCAGAGCGACCAGTTGGGATCGATGAGGATATTCAACCCGCCCATTTGCACCAGAAAAGCCGCGTGCCCGATCCAGGTGATGCCGATCTGACCATCGCTGAGGGCTGGAAAAAGCGGCGCGACATTCGCCGTGCCGTCCCGCTTGGCGAGCAGCGAAGGGATAAGGACTTCGAAGAGGAAATTGCGCTTGTTCCAACCTTTTTCGAGCTTGAGCCCGACTCGCGTGGCCGCCGCCGTGGGCACACCGGGGTCGCTCAACGGGGTCTCGGTGGCGGCCGGGATGACCGGAGCGCGGCGGCGGTTGCGCTCACCGCCCGCGGCGCTGATTTTGTCGCGGCTCTTGCGAAATTGGCTGGCCATGGATCCCAGCCCCGTTTTGCCGGAGCTAGCGCAAATTATATAATGGGACAGCTGCCGCGCAGCGGCTCCAAAAAAGGTAGGGATCGCTCTCCGAGCGACTCCGTGACTGTTTGGAGAAGCGCCAGCTTCCACCCAGCGGCTTCACCGGCGCAGGCGCGCTTCCAGACAGCTTCGGAGTCGCTCGGAGAGCGATCCCTACCTTGCAAACGACCGGCGGCTTCGCCGCCTGCCAAACCAACGAAGACGCTTTGGAGTCTGTTTGGCATACCTCTAATTTGAAGTTTGTTATAACCGAAGCCGGGGCCGGTACAACTGCGAAATGCGCTGCGCCTGCCCTCGTCCCGCCCAATTCAATTCTTCAGGTAAAGGCGCATCTGCGAACAATCGATCACCGCGCCCTTTTCGCGCAGGAAATCGGCGCCCAGGTAGCCGTCGATCGGCGGCTTGCCCTGCTCCTGCAACGCGGCGTTGTTCGCCGAGATATCCGAGACCGCAATCACCGCCGAGCGCACCCGCAGCGAGCTCAAGCGCAGGTTGTCGACGATCCCAATATCGATCCGCCGCCGGCCGCCGCCCGCACCGCCGACCGTAAACTGCGTGTGGTTGAGCTTGATGCCGGCTGCCCGGCTGATGTTCGAGTCCAGCAAGGTAATGGCCGCACCTGTGTCCACCAGCCAGAGCGCTTTGCGGCCGTTGACGTTGGCGAGCACTTCGAAGTCGCTGATTGAAAAACGCTGCATGGGAATCTCGCTGTAACCGCGGTCCCGCAGAAAGCCGTTGAGCGAGGACAGCGCCGCCGCGGGGCTGCTACCATTGGCCGCCGCCGTTGGGTCCGGAGTTTTCGCGTACAGGCGCAACCCGGTGCAATCGATGACGAAAGCAAAGTTTTGCAGGACGTCCGCCCCAATGATGCCGTCGAACTCGCCGTCCTTGAGCGGGCGCCGGCCCTGGTTCAATGCCGTCAGGTCGCTGACGCCGAGTAGAAACGGGCTCGCCTCGCAAGGGCCGATCTGCAACCGGCTGGCCAATGCCGCCCGGATGCGTTCCCCGGGACCGCCCACGGCGCCATAAACCCGGACGCCGGTCTTGACCGCGATCAGGTGAAAACGCTTTAGGCTGGGAGCGTTCACCACGGTTATTTGCGCGCCGGTATCCACCAGAAAGCGCCCGGACACGCCGTTGATGCGCGCGACGACTTCCAGGTGTGGGCCGATGCCCCGCCGCAGCGGCAGCGCCTCGTAACCTTGCGGCCGCAAACAATTGCCCAAGGCACCTCCGTCGCGCATGGCCAGGCTGTCATCGGCCCGCGCCTGCCAGATCGGGCCCAGGCCACTCGAGGCGAGCGCCAGGATCAGGGCCAGCAGAGCACAGCTTGAGCCTCGCCGGCGGGGAGCTGGCGAAGCAGGGGGGAAATGCATCGCGGCGAGCTTCCGCCATCCCCGCCAACAAACAAGCTTGAATCTATCTGCCGCCGCCCGCGAAAGTCCGCACGAATAGTGAGGACAACCCGTTCAAGACGGCAGCCCTTGCCGTTGCAGCCTCAGCCCGATTACTCATGGAAAACTTCGCTCAAACCTTCATGTCCACCTTGCAGCAAGCCGAGGCCTCCCGCGATCCCGAGCCACTCGTGGCTTTCTTTGGCAACGACTCCGAACTTCTGACCGTGGCTTTGATCGAGCCGCTGCTCGGTGTCGAGGGCGCTCGCCGGTTCTGGACGATGTATCTGACGGCCTTCGAGCGCATCCGTTCGACGTTTCATCACACGTTGGAGACGCCCGGGGAAGCGGTGCTGGAATGGATCGGCGAAGGCGTGGTGGCGGCCTCGGGCCAGCCGTTCAATTACCGCGGCATCTCCGTGCTGGAACACGATGGCAACCGGATCAAACGCTTCCGCTCATATTACGATTCCGCCGTGTTCCTGCCGGGCGGCGCCAAGCAAAAGGACGTAGTCTAGAGGCAGCGAAGCGGCCGATAATTCGTAAGCACAGGTAGATGTTCTCTGTGCTGCAAATTGATTTTTGATTGAAGTTGTTGGCATCAAGAAGGGGGGTTTAAGCGGGGTTAAGTTTGAGTACCCAGGAGCCATGCTGGAGCTGGTTACGGGTGTGGAGGTCTGCCAGATACGGCTGGTGGGTCTGCCACATTTTCCAGAGGATTTTGAGCCAGCGCTGACCGAGGCAACGCAGGGCGCAGGCGTGGCTTTTGCCCCGTTTTCTTAGTGCCTGGTAGTAGACGTCGGCCCAAGGACAGCAGCGCCGGCTCAGATCGGTCCAGAGATGGACCGTCGCGCGCAGGTGTTTGTTGCAGTGCCGGCGCAGATGCACGCGGTGGGCTTGGCCGGACTGATAGCTTACCGGGGCGGTGCCGGCCAGGCACTGCAGAGCCTGGGCGTCGGCTAACAGGGAGCGATCGGAGCCCAGTTCGCTCAAGAGTCTGGGGGCGAGCTTGGCGCCAGCGCCAGGCAGCGAGCCAAAGAGATCATGATCGGGGTGCTCGGCAAAGAGCTTTTCGATCTGCGCCCGATAGTCGTTGAGCTGGTTCTGCAGCACGCGCAGCATCCGCGCCCGGGTCAGGGCCAGGCGGCTCTTGGCGCGGGTGACGGCCACACTGGCGCCAAACTGGCCTGCCCGTGCAAAACTCTCCAGGCGCGCGGCGGCGGTCTGAGGCCGAAAGAGTTTGTGCGCATGGAGGAACTTCTCCCAGCGGCGCTGGCCGGCTTGGCGCAGAGCTCCGGCGCGGGGAAGGCTTCGACAAAGGCCCAGGCCGCCGGAGAGCTCCAGTCGGTAAAGGCCTCGAGCGCGGTGGGATAATACTCGTAGAGGGCTTGTTGGAGTTGGTTGATCAAAGCCGTGCGTTCTTCGATCAAGGCGACCTCGTCGCGGCAGAGCAAGCGCAACTCGGCCAGCAAAGGGTCCTGTGGCGCGAGCGGCTTCCAGCCATGGCCATCGACGCGCAAGGCGTCAGCCAGGCTCCAGGCGTCGAGTCGATCGGTCTTGTTGCCACTTGGCACCTTGCGTTCGCGATAGCGTTGGGCGCTTTTTGGCTGCACCGGGTAAAGCGTGCAGTGGCTGGCGAGGAGTTGCTCGATGGCAGCTCCCTGGTTGGTCTCAATGGCCACGGCCAGGCCAGGATAAGCCGCGATGCGCTCGCGCCAGCTCTGCCAACCAGGGCCGGAGTGTTCGATTTGGAAGTCGGCTACGATCTGGCCTGTGCGATCAACGATAATGATATCATGCTGGTTTTTGGCCCAATCGAAGCCGGCGTAGTGCGTGATGATAGTCCAGTCTGACATTTGCTTGGTGGGTGGAGGAGTGGAGGTGGTGGGCACGCACCGCCGTGGCTCTGCCGCCAGTCGACCTGATACAGGATCCTCGTGGGATGTAGTTCTCTCAGACTTCTGGGCAGAGGCCAAAGCGCCGCCAGTCAGTGATCTACCCAAAGCTCTCGAGGAGCTCGGATCGCTGGACTGTCCTGGCGGCGTGGCCATGCGAGCGCCCTTAACTTGCGGCGAACGCAAATCGTTGACAGCACTTTTTGACGCGGCGGCAAAGTTATTCACCGCCGACGCGGCTGCTGGGGCAGGCTTCGGGCTAGCCTTCCCACGTCGCCGGTGATTAACTTTGGAGACGGTATCAGGGATCGCTCTCCGAGCGACTCCGTGACTGTCAGGAAAACGCATGCAGCGGGAGAGCCCTCAGTTGATAGCAGAGTTCCCCTGACAGTTTCGGAGTCGCTCGGAGAGCGATCCCTACCTTTTTTTGAAGCCGCTACGCGGCGGCTACGCTCCAGGCGGCGCAAGGCTATTCGAAACGCAGCGCCTTCACCGGGTCCAGCCGCGCCGCAAAAAACGCCGGGATCAGCGCGGCCAAGGCGCAGATAATAAACGCCCCCGTGCAGATGAACGCGACGTCGGCGGGCTTCGTCCAGTAAGGCAGCCGGTCGAAGCCATAAACCTCGCGGGAAAACACCTCGATCCCGAATGAACTCTGCATCCACTCCTTGAAAGGGTTGAGCAGCGCCAGCGTGCCGAGTCCCAACCCCACCCCGCTCAACAACCCGAACACTCCCACCACCACGCCCTGGAAGAGAAAGACGCGCACGATCTGCCAGACGTCCGCGCCGACAGCCTTCATGATACCGATCTCGCGGGTCTTCTGCACGGTCACCGTGATTAGCGTGTTCATGACGCAGAATGCCGCTACCACCAGCACCACGAACAGGATGACGAACATCGTCGCGCGCTCGGTCCGCACGGCGCCGAACGCCTGCGCGTTCAGATCGATCCAGGTTAAGGCATTCAACGGCGGGTCGAGCCGCTGCATGAGCGCGTTCTTGACGTTCTGCGCCGCGTACGGGTCAAACGTGCGCACTGCGACCCCGTGGACCGAGTCTCCGAGTTCATAAAGCTCCTGCCCGAGATACAACGGCACGAACAGCACCTCGGAGTCATAGATGTAGCGGCCGGAGTTGAAGATGCCCGTGACGGTCACTTCGGTCGGCAACATCGCTCCGCGCAGTTCGGAAACCTGTTCCTTGGTCGCGCTCTGGCCTTCCAGGTCTTTGAGTTCATGAGCGACATCCTGCATATTATGCGGCGAATAGAGGGTGAACTTGTCCCCGACCTTCAATCCAAGCGTCTTCGCCAGGTCGATGCCGACGACCGCCGAATCCGCGTTCAGGTCGAACTTGCCGGAGCCGTTCTTCATCAACCCAGGAATATCGGTCACGAGAGCCTCCATTTCGGGGTCCACGCCGCGGATTTTCGGCGCGAGACGCTTGTTTTGGAATTCCGCCAGGACCGCTCCCATGACAAAAGGCGCCGCCGCCTGCACGCCGGGCGTGGCCTTGGCGACTTTGCAGACGTCGCGCCAATCATCCATGACTCCGCCGTTAGTAATCTGGATATGCGGATCGAAGCCCAGCACCTTCGATTTGAGTTCGCGGTCAAACCCCGTCATGACGGAGATCACGACGATCAGCACGGCGATTCCCAGCATCACGCCAATGACCGAGATCAGCGTGATGATCGAGACGAAGGTCCGGCGCGGCTTGAGATAGCGCATCGCCAGAAAGATGCCAAAAGGCAGGCGCGGCGCACCGGCGGCGGCGGTAGGATGGTCCATCGGAGAAAGGCGAAGCTGCGCCGACAGTACACGCTCGCGGTTCTTCGCGCCACTTGGGGCGCCAAGCCGGTATTCGCGCGGCTCAGCCCAACACGGCGTCACTCGCCAGTTCCGGCTCCCGCAACCGGTACGGCTGCGCTTGCCGGCGCCGTGCCGGCCAGTACACGGCCGCGCCCGTTGCCAACAGCAGCACGACTCCCACAGCCGAAACGTACAGCCCGGCCGTGAGGTAACGTGGCCAGGATTGCACGCTCACCGTGTAGTTCCCGGCATGGTCCACATAAATGCCTTCAAAGGCCATGTTCACCGGGAAATGCGGGGTGGCCTGTCCGTTGACAAGCACCTTTTTATTCTCGCCGTTGAAGACTTCCATCAGCGCGATGACGCCCGCGCTGGGGGCGTGGACCTCGAAGCTGGTGTTGTTATTCGTCAGCCGGTAATGCGTGGCCGGTACGACCACCCGCTGGGCTTGGTTCGCTGGCAGCGCGGTCACGCCCGGCGGCAGAGCGGTCTCCGGCCAATCCTGCCGCCGCGTGGCAAAGGGATGGACGTTTTTGGCGACCTCGGCCACGAAATCGGTCGGGCTGCCGCTGGTCGATAGCGTGCTGGTAAAGAACGCGCGCGGCCAAACATCCCGGCTCTCGAACACGTCCAGATCGAGCTTCGCAACCCGGTCCACCCCGGCCACGGCGATGTCTCGTCCATGCGGCGCTCCGAGGTAATAGCGGACGTTCAGCATGTCGAACGTCGCCTTGAAACTCTCGATGGTGTCCTTGTCAATCGCCGGGCGCCAATCCCAGACGATCGGCAACTGCGCTGCCAGTAGGTAATGATAAGCCGGGATGAGCAAGGCGTCCGAACCGGTAATACCCTCAAAGCCGAACATGCCCGACGTGCCGGGGAACAGATTGTTATGCAGCCCGACCACCCGGCCAGGGTCCTCCCCTTGCTGATGGATGAAATCCACCGCGGTCGAGCGCGCATAGAAATCGACCCGCGCCTGCGGCCGCGACAGATACCGGTCGAGCGCCGGCGTGTAGCGCAGATGCTGGCCCTGCCGCCAGACCATCGCCGCCACGCACAGGACGATCCAGGGTGTCAACCCAAGGGCGGTGCGACCGCGATCCCGCAGCAGCTTGCGCAGCAACAGCGGCAGCGCCACGAAGGCGGCGCAGATGCCGGTGGCATCGCACCAGAAAAAGAAGCTCTTGGCCACTTCCTCATTCACCCGCAGGGCGTGCACCGCCGAACGTTGTGCTGCCTGGGTCGAACCCAGGAAAACGGCGCCCAGGAAAACCAGCCAGCCCACCGCGGCCAGGTAATCGATCGTCCAATTCGCCGCCAGGATCCGCTTGCGGCCTTCGGCCAGCCCGTAACCCGCCAGCACCACCACATACACGATGAGGATGTTGGCAAAGATGTCATCGAGGTGCATGACGTTGCCGAGAAACGGGATGGGCTTGATGAACTCCGGCGAGACCACCCCGAATGTCACCGCCGCCGTCAGCAGACCGCTCACGCCGATGGCCACGAAGGTCCGCTGGCGGACCAGCCGCTTGCCGTAGCTGAGCGCGAACGCGAACCCCAGGAAGACGACGAAATTGGTGGCAGGCGCGAAGATCCGCTCCCGGTTTTCAAACTGCCGGGCAAAGATGTCGTCGAAAAACCCGATGAGCAGATTCGGTTGAAGCTGCCAGAGGCGCGGCGTCAGATAGATGTTCCAACTGTGCACGACCATGTCCAGGGAAGTCACCCAGAACGGGTTGCTCGCCAGGATCAAAAGCCCCTGGCACCAGAGGGCCAGACCCAGCACGCGCCAGCGCCTGCTCCAGGGCTGCTCATTGCCGATCAGCAGGATCAGCACGCCGGTTAGGTTCAGGCAGATCGTCAACAGGTACGCGTCCTTGACCGGGCCCGCGTTCATTTCGAACCAGTTGGCCAGCAAGAGCAGACCGACCGACGGCGCCGCCTCGCGCCAACCACCGGCACTCGGCAGCCGGAGCCAGGCGTAAAGGATCCAAGGAGCGTAACAAAGGCAGAAATACGTCGGGTGGTTCAGCCGGTATTGGAAGAAGCCCAGGAAGCAGCAGCCAAAGGTCAGCAGCAGCGCCGCCGCCGTTTGCCGGGTCGTCAGCCGGACGATCAACCCGACCGCGGCCGCGAAGAGCAGCCGGCTCCAGAGAAAGCGCAGATCCCAGGCCCAGGCGTTGGCGCCCAGGAGCAGCATCAGGACGTGCAGCGGATCACCGATCATCGTCTGGCCCTGGGCCAGGAGCGGCAGACCGCACTGGTTGTAGCGATCCATGAGCGGGAACTCATGGTCTTCGACGAGAGCCCGTCGCTGCACCATCGCGTAAGGCACGAAAGCCGAAGTCGTCGCCAGGACGTCCGAACCTTGGGGTTCGCTCGTCGTGCCATCCGTGTAGCCGGGCAGCGTGGGAAAGCGGTCGTAGAGCAGCGTCGCGCCCACATTCGGTGACACGAAACTTTTCCCGAAAAAGATAACCGGGTAGCAGCTCAGGACCACACCGGTAGCCGCCACCACCCAGATAGCCGCGCAAGGGTGAGCGCGCACCCACGCGACACAGCCACTAGCCAACCGGCTGCCGGTCGCCGCCACGGCCTCGAGCCGCCGCCGCGCGGGCGCCCAGCTCCGCAAACGGCGCCAGGCCAGCAACGCGCCCAAGGCCCCCAACAAATATTCCGCTAGGCCGATCACAGCCGCCAGGGCAAAGCCGGTGGCGTTGAACTTCAGGACGAGCGGCGCGTTGATCGGCAGCAGAAACGCCGCTTCCGGCGCGCCGGGCGCGGTGATGATCCGGCCCGAACCGCCGGGGCCCGGCAAAAGATTCGCCGTTCCTTCACCGGGCTCAAACCCGGCCGGCGGCAGCGATGCATAGCTCATGGTCCGGTTTAGAAAAACATTGAGGACCGAGCGGAACTCGCCTGTTCCAATCTGCAAAGAGGCGGGCGCGCTGATGTACAAGATGAGCTGGTTAACCGTGCAGAGCGGCAGCTCGTAGCGCACCGTCTGCAGTTCGGACGAGGGCTCCAGCCGCACGACCGGTTGGGCCTGCGTTTCCCAGCCCGGCCCGCGATCCACATCGAGCGTGAACGTGACCGCCGAGTGCGTCAGGACCGGGAATTCCAAATGGTAGACGCGAGCCTTCAGGAAGCTGATACACAGGAAAACCAGGAGCGGCAGGGCCAGCAGCGCGAGAATGTTGGTGGCAAGGTCCCGTTCCTCGGGCCGCGGTCGCAGGCGGTGCAATGCTGCTGCGGCTGCTGTTGCTGGAGGGTTCATCCGGTCAAATGGCCCGATTTACCGGGCGTGAAGAACGCTAAAGCAAGTTTCAATCTCACCTGGTCGGAATTTCCCGGCGGACGCGGCTAAAAAAAGGGGGCGGTCACCGGCAATTTGACGTTCCGCGCCTAAAAGAGGAAGGTGGGCATCTCTGGAACGTCCACGGGCAGAGAAATTTGCGAATCTTCTCTGTGTAAGCGTGCGTTTTCGGGCATAATCGTGGGCCGCTCGCCGTACTGTTCGTTCCCCCGAACGCGTGTTTATGACTCCTCTTCAGGACCTCCGGGTCGTCTCCACTCAGCGCCTAATTTCACCCGCCGCCCTCAAGGATAAACTCCCCCTGAGCGAAGCCGGCGCCGCCACTGTGCTAGCCGGCCGGACCGCCGTCGAAGCGATCCTCACCCGGCGCGATCCCCGCCTGCTGGTGGTGGTTGGCCCCTGCTCGATTCACGATCCACAAGGCGCCCTGGATTATGCCCGCCGCCTGGTGGTTCTGCGCCAGGAATTGGCTGGCGAGCTGGAGATCCTGATGCGCGTCTACTTCGAAAAACCGCGCACCACGCTGGGCTGGAAAGGCCTGATTAACGATCCGCACCTCGACGACTCCTGCGATGTGCAGTCGGGCCTCCACATCGGGCGCCAGTTGCTTCTGGAAATCATCGATCTGGGCTTGCCGACCGCGACCGAATTCCTGGATTCCATCGTGCCCCAGTATCTGGCGGATCTAGTCAGTTGGGCGGCGATTGGCGCCCGGACGACGGAAAGTCAGACGCACCGGGAGATGGCCAGCGGCCTCTCCATGCCGGTCGGGTTCAAGAACGGCACGGACGGCCACTGCCAGACGGCCATTGATGCCATGCGGGCGGCGCGTCATCCGCACAGTTTCCTCGGCATCGATCAGGATGGACGCACCAGTGTGATCAAAACGACCGGCAACGCCCTCGGCCACTTGGTCATGCGCGGGGGCCGGTTGCGGACCAATTATGATCCACCCAGCATCGCCGAGGCGGCTCGCGGGCTGGTGGCTTCCCAGCTTCCGCCGGTGTTGATGGTGGATTGCAGCCACGCCAACTCCGGCAAGCACCACGCACGGCAGGAGCTCGTCTGGCAAAGTTTGCTGGAGCAGCGCCGCCGAGCAGCGCCGCACGAACTCAGCCCGATCATCGGGGCGATGCTCGAAAGTTATCTTGAGCCCGGCAATCAACCGATTACCCGGCATCGAGCCGACCTGCGCTACGGCGTCTCGATCACCGATGCGTGCCTGGGCTGGCCGCAAACCGAGGCGTTGCTGCGCAGCGCCGCCGCCGAGGTCAACGGACTGACCGAAGTTGGTGACCTTCAGCCCTTGGTCAGCCGTTAGGGCAATTTAGCTACGTACAGCCGGCAGCTCCGCTGCCCTGGGCCCGCTGCCATGCCGGGCGTAACTCCGCACTTGAGGTGCCCGGCAGCGGAGTCTAATCTCACGCTGCGTGAGTGATTTGCAGGAAAAACTGCCCTACGCGGAATTGATGCCGGACATCTACCGCTTCGCGCTGCTGATGACCGGGAGCGTCGAGGTGGCGGCGCAGGTCCTGCAAGCCGGTGTGGAGCGCTCCGCTCGCTCGCTGCGCCAGATCCGCGATGGTAGCCGGGCCAAACGCTGGCTTTTCTCCCAGGCCCGCCTGGACTGCTCGGCGGCGCGGCTGGGCTCCGGCGAGCCCTGCGATCTCAGCAGCGACCCAATGCCGGCGCCGCCAGAGGAGCCCATGCCCGCCGTCTACAATGATCAATCCCGGCAGGTCGCACTAGTTTTTGCCGTGCTGCCGGAAGCGGAACGCTGCGCCCTGGCGCTCTTCTACTTATATCTTTTCACGCCGACCGAGTTAGGGGAGATCATGGACCTCAAGCCGCGCGATCTCGGCCCCCTCCTGAGCCGGGGCCGCGCCATGCTCCAGCGCAACCGGATTCTCATCAGCGATCTGCTCGTCAGACCCGTCCCCGTGCCCGCCTGAGCGGGCGGCCGCAAGGCGATCCGATCTTTTCATCCTCTTGGCCATGGCATTCACGCCACCCGACGAAAAGAGCCGTGCCCTCCTGGCTTGTTGCCGTCCGCAGCACGACGACCAGGGCGACCGCAAGTTGCGCGAAGCCCTGGCGCGGATGAAGACGAATCCCGCGCTACAAGTCAGTTACAACACGCAGGCGAGCTTCGACGAGCAGATGGCCGCCCTCGTCCACGATCTGCCCCTGCTGCCCACCTTCGAGGAGGAAATTGCCGCCGGCCTGCGGCGAACCGCCCACGGCAATTTCTCCTGGCGCGCCCTGCTCCGGCAACCCGCCCCCTGGGCCGTGCTGCTGGCCTTTGGATTCATGGTGGTTTACGGCGCGAACGTCGTTTACCAGCGCGCGACGGGCTTTCCCGGCGATGAAACGGTGGTCCATCTCGTGGAGACCGCCGCCGCCGATAGTCCCCAAGCCAAGTTCGAGCCCCTGGACATCGAGTGCGGCAAGCTGGGCGACACGCTCTTTCTCAAATATGGCATCGACGACTATCAGGTGCCGCCCAGCCTGGCCGGGCTGCATACCGTTGGCTATAGGGTGTTCGATCAAAAGGACGGTTCGATCACGCAGGTGCAAGTACGCGAGCATGATCTGACGTTCCTGGTTTTCCGGGCGGACCAGCAGGGCGTGGATATCGTCCCGGCCGGCGAATGGAAGTTTTTGTCCGGCGAGCAGTGGGCCGCCGCCGCGGAAGTGCACAACAACATCTGCTTTGTCGCCACCTGCCGCGGCACCGAAGATCAACTCGCCGATTACCTCACGCCCCGGCCCAACACCGCCGGCACCGATCCGGGGGACCTTGCGGGCACTAAATGACCGCGGCACCCTCGACCGAAGACCTCGGTCTGATTGCTGGCAGCGGCAATTACCCCCTGCTGCTCGCCCGGGCGGCGCGCGCCGCGGGAGTCAAGCGGATCGCCGTGACCGCCTTCGAAGGCGAGACGGATCCGGCCCTGGCTGCCTTGGCCGACGAAACGGCCTGGCTGCGGGTGGGCCAGCTCGGGCGCATGCTGGCGTTCTTTGCCAAACGCGGTTTGCGCCGGGCGATCATGGCCGGGCAGATCGCGCCCAAGAATCTCTTCAACCTACGGCCAGATCTTAAAGCCTTGCTGCTGCTGGGCAAACTGCGCGAGCGCAATGCGGCGAGCCTCTTCGGCGCCATTGCCGATGAACTGGAAAAGGTGGGCGTGCATCTGCTGCCGGCGACCACTTATCTGGAACACCTCCTCGCCGGCCACGGCCACCTGGCCGGCCCGGTGCCGGGCAAACGCCAGTGGGCGGACGCGGCCTTCGCGATGCGCGTGGCCAAGGAGGTCAGCGCGCTCGATATCGGGCAATCGGTTATCGTGCGCCACGGCACGGTCCTGGCCGTGGAAGCATTTGAAGGCACCGACAGCGCCATCAAACGCGGCGGAGCGCTGTCCGGCAAAGGCGGCGCCGTTTTGGCCAAAGTCTCCAAGCCGGCGCAGGACTTCCGCTTCGATGTCCCCGTCATCGGCACCCGCACGCTGGAAAGTGCAGCGGAGGCGAAGCTGAGCATGATCGCGGTCGAAACCGGCCGGACGCTGCTGCTGGAACCGGAACGCATCGCGGAGCTCGCCGGCCGCCACCGTATTTCAGTCGTCGGCTGCTGAGCAAACCTTTACCCGGCGACACCCCGTGTGTTAAAGCAGGCGCGATGACTGCCTCCCAACTCTTCCAGCGCCTTTCCCCTGCCCTTGCGACGGAGGTTTTCTCCCATCTGCAAGAAGCGGAAAAGCCGACGTACCGGATGGCCATCCAAACACTGGCAGCCCAGCGCAAGCTTCGGCCGCTGTTCGTGGAGCGCAAACCGCGTGAAGAGCGTTATCAATGGCTGCAAGGCGCCCTGGCCCGTCCGGCTAACGACCAGATCGCCGCCAACCTCCTGCAGATGTGGCTGATGGGTACGCAAGCACCCATGCTCTGCGCCTTTCTGGACGCCCTCGGCATCCCGCACGAGGCCAACGGCGGCATCGACAACCTGCCACCCGCTCCACCCGTCGAGCAGGTGCGCGCCGCGGTCGACGGTCTGCTCGAGCGGTATCCGGCGGAAGCTGTCGCGGTCTATTTGCACAGTTTCCAGGCTATGGATATCGCCGGGTGGAGCACGCTGGGCGACATCCTGGCCACGGATGAACGGTTGCAAATCGGGGCTAGGGCGCCGGTTGCAAGCTGATCTGGTCCTCCGCCTGCTTAGGAAGACCTCATGCATCTCGTTCACCGCACCACTTGCCGCGTCTGCGGTTCCTCCGCTCTGACGAAGGTCATCGACCTGGGCGAACAGAATCTCCAAGGCTCTTTCATCAAACCTGGCAAGGAACTGCCGCCGACCCGCAAAATCGCCTGCACCCTGGTGCGGTGCGATCCCACGCGCGACGAGCATGCCTGCGGTCTGCTGCAAATGGAACACACCGTGCCCCCGGAGGTTTTGTATTCCGCCTACTGGTACCGCTCCGGCACGAACGACACCATGCGCAACCACCTGCGCAGCATCGCGGACGAGGCCGCCGCTCTGGTCGGCAAGGCGGACGCACGCGCGCTCGATATCGGCTGCAACGATGGCACACTGCTGAACTTTTATCCGGCGGCCTTCCAGAAGTACGGCGTGGACCCCTCCGATGTCGCGCAGGAGATCGGCGGCGACATCACGGTGGTCCAAGACATCTTCCCTTCCACGGAACTCCTCAAGCGCCTGGACGGTCAGACGTGCGACATCATCACGTCGATCGCCATGTTCTATGACCTGGAGGATCCGATTGCCTTTACACGCGGCATCAAGGCAGTCCTCTCGCCGGCCGGGCTCTGGATCTTCGAGATGTCCTACATGCCGATGATGTTGCAGATGAACTCCTATGACACCATCTGCCACGAGCACCTGGAGTATTACAGCCTTTCGATTATCGAATACGTCCTTAAGGCCGCCGGGATGAAAATCTTCAACGTGGTCACCAACAGCAGCAACGGTGGCAGCCTGCGTTGCTACGCCACGCACGCGGATAATTTCGTCTACCGTAAGCCGGAATTCCTGACCAACATCAAGGCCATGCGGCAGGAGGAGTTCGACCTCGAACTGGACACGGATAAGCCCTACAAACATTTCCAGGACCGCATCAACGTGCACCGCGAGGAGCTCACCGCCTTGCTCAAGAAGCTCAAGAAAGAAGGCAAGCACATTCACCTGTACGGCGCGTCGACCAAGGGCAACACCATCCTGCAATGGTGCGGCATCGACCACCGCCTGGTGGACTTCGCCGCCGAACGCAACCCGGATAAGTACGGCGCGATCACGCTCGGCTCGGACATTCCCATCGTGAGCGAGGCGGAATCGCGCGCCATGAACCCGGATTATTATCTGGTCTTGCCCTGGCACTTTAAGGAGGAGTTCGTCCGGCGCGAACACGAGACGCTCGCTCGCGGCATCGGCCTCATTTTCCCGCTGCCGAATATCGAGATCGTCCGCCAATAAGCCGCCGCTCCCGGTCCGGCCCTGCCGCGCTGGATGCCAACGGCTGCTCCTCACAAGTCTCCATGCCTAAAGCATTGATCTTCGGCATTTCCGGGCAGGACGGTGCTTACCTCGCGCGCCACCTGCTCGAACGCGGCTACGAAGTCTGCGGCACATCGCGGGACGCCCAGGTCGCGACCTTCGGCAATCTTCTAAAGCTCGGCATCCTCAACGACATCCGCCTGGTTTCCACCGCCATCAACGACTTCCGCAGCGTCCTGCAAACCATGGCCAAGGTGGAGCCGGACGAGGTCTACAATCTGGCCGGCCAAACCTCGGTCGGCCTGTCCTTCGAGCAGCCCGTCGAGACGCTCGAAAGCGTGGCCATCGGCACCTTCAACATTTTGGAGGTCATCCGCTTCCGCCATCAGCCGACCAAGTTTTACAACGCTTGCTCGAGCGAATGCTTCGGTGACACTGGCGGCCAGGCAGCCACGGAAGCCACCCCGTTCCAGCCGCGCAGCCCTTACGCTGTCGCCAAGTCGACCGCCTTCTGGGCGGTCGCCAATTACCGCGAAGCGTACGGCTTGTTTGCGTGCTCGGGCATTCTCTTTAACCATGAATCCCCGTTGCGTCCGGAACGCTTCGTCACGCAAAAGATCGTGGCGGCCGCCTGCCGCATCGCGCGGGCCGGTGGCGGCATGCTCACCCTCGGCAACCTTTCCGTGGAACGCGATTGGGGCTGGGCGCCGGAATTTGTCGACGCCATGCATCGGATGCTGCAACAGCCCGTGGCCTCCGATTACGTCATCGCGACGGGCGAGAGCCGCTCGTTGCAGGACTTTGTGGCGGAGGCATTCACGGCGGTCGGCCTGAACTGGCGGGACCACGTCCAGACCGATCCCGCCTTGCTGCGCCCGACCGATTTGCAGAAAGGCTGGGGCAACCCGGCCAAGGCCGCGCGCGAACTTGGTTGGGAGCCGCAAACCCGCATGTCCGGTGTCGTCCAACGCATGGTGGCCGCCTGCCGGGCGGGTTCGACGAGCTAAGCCACGATGCCGGCCGGCCACCACTCGCTTGCGCTCCGATTTGACGCCCCGTACGTTTGGCTCCCCATCGCATGCCACCGGAAACCTTGCTGACGCCAGCCGCTGCGCCCTCTTCACGGCCGGCGGAGCCGTTGCCCCGGCTGGTCCTGCGGCACACGAGCGGCTGGGCAGCCATCGACTTCCGCGAGCTCTGGCAATACCGCGATCTCTTGTTCATCCTGATCGAGCGCGACGTGAAGTTGCGGTACAAACAAAGCGCCCTCGGCTTGGCTTGGGTCATCATCCAACCCTTACTGGCCGCGCTGATCTTCTGGGTCATCTTCGGCCTCTTCGCCCACCTGCCCAGCGGTGGCAGCCCTTACCTGCTTTTTAGTTTCGCCGGTCTGGTGGGCTGGAACTACTTCGCCGGCGCCTTGCAGCGGGCCAGCAGCAGCCTCGTCTCAAATTCCCAGCTCATCTCCAAGGTCTACTTCCCCCGCCTCATCATTCCACTCGCACATACTTTGGCCGTGCTGATCGATTTTGCGGTCATGCTCGCCTGCTTGCTCCTGCTCATGGCTTTCTACCACGTCTGGCCCACGTGGAGATTGCTTACGATGCCGCTCTTTCTTTTGCTCGGCACCCTGGTCTCCAGCGGCGTGTCTTTCTGGCTTTCCGCCTTAAGCGTCAAATACCGGGACTTCATGTACGCGCTGCCTTTTCTGATCCAGGTCTGGATGTATGCCACGCCGATTGTTTACGCCACGTCGTTGATCCCGGAACATTGGAAAGGCTATGCGGTGCGGACTCTCTACGCCCTGAACCCGCTCGTGGGCTTTATTGAAGGTTTCCGCTGGAGTACATTGGGGGCCAGCGCGCTCGATGCCCGGATGCTGCTTTCCTCCGTCGTTATCTCCCTCTTCCTCTTCGTCAGCGGCGCCCTTTTCTTCCGCCGCACCGAACGCACGTTCGCCGACGTGATCTAGCCTCGCGCCCGCAGACCCATGATTGCGTTGCGCGTCGAGCATCTGAGCAAATCCTACCGGATTGCGCACCAGGCTAACGGAGTGCGTCCCGGCCACCGCACTCTGCGGGAGGATTTGATGGAAGTTCCGCAAAGGCTGCTCTCGCGTCTTAAGCCTTCTTCGCAGGAGAGTTCCAGCAGCCCGCGCACCGAGGAATTCACCGCCCTGCATGACGTCAATTTCGAGGTGCAGCAAGGCGAGGTGCTGGGCATCATCGGCCGCAACGGCGCCGGTAAATCCACGCTGCTCAAGATCCTGAGCCGCATCACCGAGCCGACCAGCGGCAACGTCCAGATTTTTGGCCGCGTTGCCAGCCTGTTGGAAGTCGGCACCGGTTTTCACCCCGAACTCACCGGCCGCGAGAACATCTACCTCAACGGCGCGATTCTCGGCATGCGCCGCATCGAAATCACCCGAAAGTTCGATGAAATCGTGGACTTCGCCGAAGTCGAAAGGTTTCTCGATACCCCGGTCAAACGCTACAGTAGCGGCATGTACGTGCGGCTGGCCTTTGCCGTCGCGGCCCACCTCGAACCGGAGATTCTGATCGTCGATGAAGTGCTGGCCGTAGGCGACGCCCAGTTCCAGAAGAAGTGCTTGGGCAAAATGCGCGATGTCAGCCAGGCGGGCAACCGGACGGTCCTGTTTGTCAGCCATCAAATGAGCGCCATCCAAAGCCTGTGCTCTCGCACGATCGTCCTCGCCGGGGGCAAGGTCGTTTGCGACGCGCCCAGCGCCGACGCTGTCCGATTCTATTTAAACGACCTGGAAAATCGGACCATCACGGCCAATCTGCGCGACATGCGCCGGACCGGTTCAGGCGCGGTGCGGCTGACCGGATTTCGCCTGCAAGACGCCCTGGAGCGTCCGCTGACCGCGGTGGGAAGCGGCGACGAGGTAAATATCGTGCTGGACTACGAGAGTGACGGCGGACACCGCATCGGCAGCCTGAGCGTTGGCCTCTCGATTCATGATCTGCATGGCAGTGTTCTGTCGATTTTTTATAACGATTACGCCGGCCAGGAATTCAACGATGTTCTTAGCACCGGCCGGATCATCTGTACCATTCCAGATTTCCCTTTTTCGCCCGGCCGCTATTACGTCGGCGCGCGCCTGCTCGCCAATGGATTGGAAGCCGATTGGCCCCAGGATCTGTTCGGCGTGCTGGACGTGGAAGCAGGCGATTTCTACGGCGCGGGTCCCATTGGCCAACACGGGATCGGTCCGATCCTGCTGCGTTGCGACTGGCAGATCCGGGGACTAACGCCGGAACTTTCCACCATTAACCTATGAGCCTGGCTGGGAAATGCCGCCGTGCACTCAGGGCCGTGCGCAGCCGGGTTTTTCCCCGGCCGCCGACCTTCCAGACCGAAGCTTACTCCCAGGAGGGTGAAGACCTGATCTTGCAACGCATCTTCATGGGCAAGTCAACCGGGTACTATGTCGATGTGGGCGCGCATCATCCGAAGCGCTTTTCCAATACGTACTTGTTCTATCAAAAGGGGTGGTCCGGGATTAACCTGGATGCGATGCCCGGCAGCATGGAAGCTTTCCGCCGTGAACGCCCGCGGGATATTAATCTTGAACTAGCCATCGGCAGTGATAGCGGGTCAGCGCGCACGTTCTGGATTTTCGACGAGCCCGCCTTGAACACTTTTGATGAGGCCTTGGCCAAACGCTCCGTAGGGGGACCTTACAACCGCACCATCATTGCCACGCGCCAGGTGCCGACCCGCCCGCTAAGCGAGGTCTTTGCCACCCATTTACCCGTCGGAATCAAGATCGACTTTTTGACCGTAGACGTGGAAGGTCTCGACTTGGAAGTGTTGCGGACCAATGATTGGAGCCGTTTCCGACCCGACTTTGTCCTGGCAGAATGCCCGGGCGTGTCTGCCGTCCGCCTGGCCGGCCAGCCCATTTGCGAGTTCGTGGCGAGTCACGGTTACGAATTCTTCGCTAAAACTGTAAACACCGTCTTTTTCAAAGACAGCAACAACAGCTAAGATGACCTCCCCTACCCTGACGCTAGCGGAAGCCTTACGGGACCAGCCGCAACTCCACAAATTGGCGGATATTCATGCCGAGTTAGATCCAGCCCTGACCTCCTGGGCGGCTCGGCTGGACACCTTGGAAGCTATGCAGGCCTATTTGCACCCTGGGATGCGCACACTGGAAACGGGCTGCGGTCACTCGACCGTGATGTTTGCGCTACAAAATGTGGAACATTACTGCGTGACTCCGGCTCGGGGCGAAACCGAACGGACGCTGGAATTCTGTCATAGCTTGAAAATTGATACAAGCGGCATCCATTTCATGATTGGCAACTCACAAGATGAACTAGCCAAGCTGCCGGTAGATCTTCGTTTTGATTTAGTTTTTATCGATGGCGGTCATTTTTTCCCAATTCCATGTGTGGATTGGTACTATGCAGATTTGCATTTGAAGGGAGGCGGAATTCTCGTCCTCGATGACATACGCATTCCGACGGTAAGAATGGTGTACGACTTCATGAGGGTGGATGGTAACTGGGAGCAGGTCCAACTGATCGATGACACGGTCTTTTTTAGGAAGTTGCGTTACGTCCTGAACTTACGCGACTGGATTGAGCAACCTTATAATCAAAGCTATCCCGACTGGTCGTTCCTGCCCCTGGCTAGCCGGCTAAAGCTCAGGTATCGAGATTTGCGTAACCTATTGCGCTCTCTCCGTGGCCGCTTGAGGCGGGCAAGGCCCGTGGCGAAAAGCTCGTGAGCTTTTCGGACCATGCCATCCGGTTTTGAGCAATCCACATAGCCTTCCAATGGTCCCCGATGCTGAAGTCGCCGCTCCCGTCTTTTTCTCCATCATCATCTGCACGTTCAAACGAACGGCAGACCTTCTGTCTACGCTCGACTCCGTCCGGCGGATGGAGTTGCCCGATGGCCTGGCCGGCGAGTTGATCGTGGTGGATAATTCCCGGGATGAAACCACCCGCCGGGCTCTAGATACGTTCGAGCCTATACCCAATCTACCTCTTATAACCCTGCACGAGGCGCGCGCGGGCAAGGGTCACGCTCTGAATACCGGCATCGGAGCGGCGCGTGGTGAAATCCTGCTGTTTACCGATGATGATGTACGGGTCCCACCGAACTGGATTAAAGGCATGACGCGTCCCATCCTGCAGGGGGACGCTGATGCCGTCGTCGGCGGCATCCATCTCGCTCCCGCCTTGTTGCGGCCGTGGATGGCGCCAAGGCATCGAACGCTGCTGGCTTCCACCGAGATGCTCAATCCGCAGGCGCCGGAGGCACTGATCGGAGCGAACATGGCGGTGGCCCGGAGGGTCTACGCTCGGGTTCCGTTCATCGATGTCGAAATGGGCTGCGGTGCCCCGGTTCCTACAGGCGAGGATTCGCTTTTTTCTTTCCAATTGCTCGTCGCCGGCTACCGCCTGGTCGGCGCCTTTGATATCAGCGTGGAACATCATTTTCAAGCCAGGCGCCTTTCGCGGGAGGCTTTCCTCCTGCGGGCGGAGGTGGAAGGGTGCGCCGCGGCCTACACCGCGCACCATTGGCAGCACCAAACAGTGAGGTATCCCTTTTGCAAATGGCTGATTCTTCGTCTCAAACTGTTTTTGAAACGGCTGACCCGCCGTGCCAAGTGGATGTCACCGGAAGGTCTTCCCGTCTGGGAACTCAATGACACGGTGCAGTTATCCTTCTTGAGACATTATCTACGTGAACGCCGCCGGCCGCGTAACTACACAAAAGAAGGATTGATCCGAAAGGACGCGGCCGCTTCTTTCCGGCCATGATCGCTTTTCCACTTGGCCCACGGTCTCCCGGCGATCTGCCTCTTGGCGAAGCACACAGGTTATACCTTCGTGAATTCCAATCCGACTGGCCATGACACCTTCTTTGTGGGGTCTGATTTCTGCGGCGCTTTGCCGCATGAGAAACCGAAACTAACGCCGGTCATTCAGTTTACTCCATGACTGCCCTGATCTTCGGCGCGAGCGGGCAGGACGCTTATTATCTGCGAGCCCTCCTAGAAAAGAAGGGCGTCGAGGTACAAGGTGTGGCCCGTTCGCCCGGCGGCGATTGGCTCGTGGGCGACGTGGCTCGGCGCGAGCAGGTTGACGCCCTGGTCGGCCAGTACCGGCCGGATTACATCTTCCACTTGGCGGCAAATTCCACGACGCGCCATGACACGCTTTTCGAGAATCACGCCACTATCGCTACGGGAGCGTTGAACGTGCTCGAAGCCGCCTGCACGCTGGCGCCGCGAGCGAAGGTTTTCCTGACTGGCAGCGGCCTTCAGTTCGTGAACCGCGGCGCGCCCATCTCGGAAGCAGACCCGTTCGAGGCCAAGAGTCCTTATGCCGTGGCGCGCATCCAAGCCACCTATGCGGCGCGCTACTATCGTGGATTGGGTGTGCGCGCCTATGTCGGCTATCTGTTCCATCACGAAAGCCCCTTGCGCCGGCCGCACCACGTCAGCCAGAAAATAGCGCAGGCGGTCCAGCGGATGGCGGCGGGCAGCGATGAGACCTTGGAGCTGGGAGACATCTCAGTGCGCAAAGAATGTGCTTTTGCCGGTGACATCGCCGCCGGCATCCTGGCGCTGATGGAACAGGACGCGCTGTTCGAAGCGACGATCGGTACCGGCGTGGCTTACTCGATTGAGGATTGGTTGCAGGAATGCTTTTCCCTGATGGGACGTGACTGGCGCGAGCACGTGCGCCTCCGGGAGGGGTTCACTCCTGAATATAGCTGTCTGGTCTCCGATCCGGCGACCATTCGATCCCTGGGCTGGCAGCCTGAGACCACCTTCCCGCAACTGGCGGCGATGATGATGTCCGCGGTGACCAATCTAAACCAGAGGTAGCTCAACCCATCTGCGCGGACATGTTTGGATAACTCCCCAGAATTTTCAGGAAATTGCACCGCTCCTGCAAAGCTTTGAGCGCCGCCACCAGCACCTCGTCTTCGCGGTGGCCATCGACATCCACGAAAAACACGTACTCCCACGGCTTGCGCTTCGAGGGGCGGCTCTCGATCTTGCTCATGCTCACGCCCGCGGCCTGGAGCGGCTCCAAGGCCAAGAACAACGCTCCCGCCCGATCCGGCACGCCGAACATCAACGAAGTGCGGTCGTTGCCCGTCGGCGGGCAATCCCGGTGGCCGATGACCAGGAAACGCGTGGTGTTGTGCGCGCTGTCTTGGATGCCAGCTTCCAAAATCGTCAGGTCGTGCAACTCCGCCACCATCCGGCCGGCCAGCGCGCCCGCGTCCGTGGCTTGCGCGGCCATTTCACCGGCCCGCGAGGTGCTGGAAACCTCGATCTGATCGACTTCCGGCAAATGGCGATGCAGCCAGTGGCGGCATTGCCCGAACACCTGCGGATGGCTGAAGACGCGCTTGATGTCGGACCGGGGCACACGCGCCAGCAGATGATGCTCGATCTTGAGCGCCAGTTGCGCGCAAATCAGCAGGTCGCTATCGATGAAGACATCCAGTGTGTGGTTGACCGCCCCTTCGGTCGAATTTTCAATCGGGACGACGCCATAGTCCGCCCGCTCCCGGCAGACGGCATCGAAAACGTCGCCGATACTTGGTTGGGACAGGTAGCGGACGCTCGACCCGAACTTGCCCCGCGCCGCCTGATGCGTCCAGGTCGCTTCCGGCCCAAAGTACGCGATGGTGAGGTCCTTTTCCAGGGCCAGAGAAGCGGACATGATCTCGCGGTAAATGGCCCGCAAGCTATCGGTCGGCAGGCGGCCGCCCTCCGCCTGGTTGCGCGCGGCGAGCGCCTGCAGCATGGCTTCCTCGCGTTCGGGGGCATAAAATTCCAGGCCCTCCGCGCGCTTGATCTCACCGACAAAACGAACAAGATCCGCGCGCTCGTTCAGCAGCCGGATCAGGCTGTTGTCGATGCCGTCAATCTGGACGCGCAAATCTTTGAGTTCCATGGCCGGGAGTAAAAGGAGCGAGAAAGTACCATACGCGCAGCCGGGAAGGCGAGGAGCGAATTTTGTCTCCGGCCGGCAGCACCCGGGCCTCGCCGCTACGGTCCCCCGGGCTCTACCGGAACTTCGGCCACCTCCGCTGGCGGATCTTCCTGGCTTGCCACCTCCACCGCCGCCACGTCCTCGGCCGGCGGCGGTTCGGCTGCGTCCGCCGCCGCTTCCTTGGCCAGCAGCGTCTGGCGCAGTTCATCGAAAGCCGGCAGCTCGCTGACTTCCTTGACCCCGAAATGTTCCAGGAAAAGCTGGGTCGTCGCGTACAGCAGCGGCCGCCCGGGCACCTCGGCCCGGCCCGCGATGCGCGCCAGACCGCGGTCCAGCAGTGTTTGCACGACCCCTCCCGCGTCAACGCCGCGCACCGCCTCCACTTCCGCCCGTGCCACCGGCTGCCGGTAGGCGATGATGGCCAGCGTTTCCAAAGCCGCCGGGCTGAGCCGGGCCGGTCGGTTTTCGGGAAAGAGCTGGCGCACCCAGGACGCGCAGGCCGCGACGCTATGGAATTGCCAGCCCGCCGCTCCCTCGCTCAACTCGAACGCCCGCCCCTGCTCACGGTAGCCCGCCCCAAGCTCATGCAAAGCGGCACGGACCTCCTCTTCCCGGCTCTGCGCGAACTCCGCTGCCAACGGCTCCTGGGAGTATTCGGCCGCCGATTTGAGCACGGCGCGCAGTTCCGCCAGCGTGAGCGGTTTCGGCGAGGCGAAAAGCAGTGCCTCGAGCACTTGGGACAGGGTCATGCGGGGAACAATCCGACTACAGGAGCGAAGGCATGATGGCGGAGGCGTGGCGTTTCGCAGCGGCACTTTAGTGCGCCTCCCGGCAGAAGCAACGCTGCCCTAGCGCTGTGCGGCTTTGCGGCGTGACCCCGCTGGCACTCTCACGTCTGCCTTGGTCTCCACCCTAGTTGTAATGGCACTTCCAACGTCTCCAAGGTAAATTGGCGAGGATGACGACTCTGGCCAGAAAGCTTGGCACTACCGAGCATCACTCGCTTTTATTACGCAAAGCGGGAGAGGCGGGGCTGCATGGCGCGGACGAATTGATTGGTTTGGCCATTGCGCGCGGATGTCAGCACTACCAGGGAGGACCCGAACGGGTGCCGGTGACGCCACTGTCGCGTGAGGCCTTCTCCGATGAGGAGTTGGCGATCGCCCTGCTTTCCCCGTGCTTGCCGTACAGCCCGCGCGCAGTGCGGGTGGGTGCACAGATGTTGGGCAGTAATGGCAACCAGCCGCAGCGGCTAGCTCTCCTGGCGCGAAAGGAACGGGCTGAAAACGTCGTGCGCTACATTGCCGCTGCGGGTCGACTCACGGAGCCGCAGGAATCCTTTTGGCCAGAGTTGCTGGCGGCGTTGCCGCCTGCCTCTCCGCTGCCTTCGGGGTTTCCGGCAGGCGTCTTGCCGCATCCCAGCCGATTCCGCAGTGAGACCGGGCTTACCGACCCGTCCGATCCCGCTACTCTGGGTGGACCACAGGTGAGATGGCTGCGTCCTTCCCCCGGGTCTGCCACCTTGGCATGAACAACCCTCTACGCATTCTGCGAGCGGTTGATGCCAGGTTGAGCAAAACGGTCGATTTCTTCCTTTTCGGAAGGGCAGCCTTGGTCCTCGGATTCGTCGACCCTCCCGCCGAAGCTGCCGCCACACAGGATGTGGATGGCATTATTCCACGCGATTTCCTTGCTGGGCTGCGGGCGAATGAGGAATGGTGGATGGCGTTGAAGGCCGCCAACGATGAACTCGAAGAAGAAGGCCTTTATCTGACCCATCTCTTTGAAGAGGAACAGATCATCCTGCGCGCGAACTGGCGCGAGCAAGTAGTGGAAATACCGCGTTCTGAACTAAGGTTTCTTAGGCTCCTACGACCGGCGACCATTGATCTAATCCTGACAAAAATGATGCGCGGACTCGATCCCGGTGACATGCAGGATGTACGCTTCTACCTGCAACGCGAGCCCACCATCGGAGTCGATGAACTGCGAGCCGCTTTCGAGGCCGCGACTGGACCGGACATTCCCGAGATTTGGCAAATGTTCGCGGCAGCCAAGCCGGTCGTCCTCGCAATCGCCTGGGAGCTCAAGAGCCTGCCATAGAATCCTTTTCGCCCCCGGCGTCTTGCCCGAAAATCAGGATTTCCGCAAAGGCATCCGGCTGGACGACCCGCAAGCGTTTGAGCCGCACCAGCTCCAGGAGCGCCAAAAAGGTCACCACCACTTCCACCCGCGAGACCGCGCCCGCAAATAATTCGGAGAAAACGACCGGTTCACCCCCCGCCGCCGCAGTCAGGGCTCGCAGGTGCTCGATTTTCTGCGCCACCGTAAAATTCTCCTCGTAGAGCACCGTCCCGGCGGTGTCCTCCTGCCGGTCCAGGCGCGCCAGCACCCGCTGAAAGGCGTTCAATAAATCGAACATCCCGATGTCCCGCAACGCCCGCGCCCCCGCCGCGGTGTCTTCGGCGGGACCCGCGTCCGGCGCTGCCGATGGCGGCCGCGCGAAAAGATCGAAGCGCGCCACTTCCACCGTCTGCAAATGCCGCGCGACATCCTTGAATTTCTTGTACTCGATCAATTGGCGGATCAGCTCGAAATGCGGGTCTTCCTCTTCGACGAACTCGTCGCCCGCGGCCGCTTGCTGGTCCGGCGGCAATAAACGGCGGCTCTTGAGATAAATGAGGTGCGCCGCCAGCGCGATAAAGTCCCCCGCCCGCTCCAGGTCCAACAGCGGTACTGCCGCCAGATAATCGAGATACTGCTGGATGAGCCGCTCGAGCGACACGTCGTAAAGTTCGACTTCCTCATGGCGTACGAGATACAACAGCAAGTCGAGCGGCCCCTCGAAGATGTCGAGTCTGACCTGATAGTCTGCCGTCGTTTCCGGGCCGGTGATACTCACGCGGAGCAGAGCTTGCCTGAACGTGCTCACAGGCGTCGAGGATGATTGTCGCGTCGCGGCGTGCGAGGATGGGCGGGTAGAAACACCCTATGCCACCTCCTCTCACCCCCCCGCCGCTCGGCAACCAGCTCGGGCAGGAAAAATCGCCTTACCTCCTGCAGCACGCCCACAACCCGGTGCACTGGCAGCCTTGGGGCGAAACGGCGTTCGCCCGCGCCCGAGCCGAAGATAAGCCGATTTTTTTGTCCATCGGCTATTCGACCTGTCACTGGTGCCACGTCATGGCGCACGAGTCGTTCGAAGACCCGGCCACCGCCGCGGTTCTGAATGAACTCTTCGTCAACATCAAGCTCGACCGCGAGGAACGTCCCGATATCGACCGCGTCTACATGACTTTCGTGCAGGCTTCCACCGGCAGCGGCGGCTGGCCGATGAGCGTTTGGCTGCAGCCGGATCTGAAGCCTTTTTTCGGTGGTACGTACTATCCGCCGGACGATCGCTACGGCCGGCGCGGATTTGTTTCCGTCTGCCGCGCGATCGCCCACGCCTGGCAGGAAGACCGCGCCAAGGTGCTCGCGCAAAGCGGGCACATCCTGGACAGCCTGCGCGAGATGACGCAGCCGCGCCCGAACCAGCCACCCGGCCTCGATCTGCCCCTCGGGCAGCTCCTGCAGCGGGCGGCCGAACCCCTGGCGCGCGCGTACGACCCGGAATGGGGCGGCTTCGGAGATGCGCCCAAGTTCCCCCGGCCGGTCACCCTGCAATTGCTCGCGCGCATCACGGCGCACGCCGAGCCGGAGACTGCCGCGAACGCCCGCGAGATGTTGCTCGGCACGCTGGATCGGATGGCCGCCGGCGGCATGCACGATCAACTCGGGGGCGGGTTCCATCGCTACTCCGTCGACCGCTACTGGCATGTGCCGCATTACGAGAAAATGCTTTACGACCAGGCGCAGCTTGTCCTCGCGTATTTGGGGGGCTGGGCACTCGGCGGCGATCCGGCGCATGCCGAAACCGCCCGAGACATCCTGGCTTACGTGCGTCGCGATCTCACCTCGCCCGGCGGCGGCTTCTATTGCGCGGAGGATGCCGATAGCCTCATCGCCGCGGGCCGGCCCGAGCACGCTGAAGGTGCGTTTTACGTTTGGACGCAGGCGGAGATCGGGGCGGCGCTCACCCCGGACGAGGCTGCCCTGGTTCGTCTGCATTACGGGGTCCAGGCCGAGGGCAACTCCCCGCCAGGCAGCGATCCGCACGGTGAATTGGCGGGCAAAAACACGCTGACTCGCGCGGTTCCCCTCGCCGACGCCGCCGCGCAACTTGGGCTCACCGCGGGCGCCGCGGCCGCCTTGCTGGCCGACGCACGCGGTAAGCTGTTCGCCCAGCGGGAACGCCGGCCCCGGCCGCATTTGGACGATAAAATCGTCACCGCCTGGAACGGCTTGATGATTTCCGCCTTCGCCCGCGCTTACCAGATGTTCGGCGAAGAACGCGACCTTGTGACCGCGCAACAAGCTGCGGATTTCCTGGGCAAGCATCTTTGCCGCGCCACCGACGGCGCGTTACTGCGCAGCTATCGGGAAGGCCCCTCGTCGATCCTGGCGTTTGCCGATGACTACGCTTGCCTGATCCAGGGACTGCTCGATCTGTTTGAAGCGGATTTCAATCCCGCGCATCTGCGTTGGGCCGAAGAACTGCAGGCCCGGCAGGACGCGCTGTTTTACGATGATCCTCGCGGTGGCTATTTCTCGGCCGCTGACAACCCGGACGTCCTCCTGCGGCTGAAGGAGGATCACGACGGCGCGGAGCCAAGCGCGAGTTCCGTCTCGGCGCTCAATCTGGCGCGTCTGGCCGCGTTCGCCGCACCGGCCGCGGCCGAGCACTACCGGGAACGGGCCGTCGCCACCGCCCGCGCCTTCGGCGCCTGGGAGCAGCCCGAACGCCTTGCCCAGTCCATGCCGCTGCTGCTGGTGGCGGTCGATTTCCTCAGCCGGCCGCCCGCCCAACTGGTTATCGCGGGCCGGCGCGCCGCCGCCGATACCCAAGCGCTCCTGCGTGCGGTCCGGCCGCGTTTCGCGCTGGACGTAGTCGTGCTGGTGGTCGAGCCCGGAGCCGCCGCGCTCATGCAAAGGTTACCGTTTCTAGCCACCGCGCAGATGCAGGCCGGCCGCGCCACCGCCTACCTTTGCGAACATCAGGTCTGCAGCCTGCCAACAAGTGAGCCGGAGACGCTGATCGCGATGTTAGCCGCCCGCCAGGTGAGCGCCACCGAGTCTTCGGCTGGAATATCTTTCTGCTGATCTTCCTGGGCTCAGTGATCTAGGATCTCTCGCCGGAGTTGCAGCGGTTTTCGGATCATTACATATTGCTGGGCGACTTCCCGCCTGAGAGCACGCGGCGGGTGCGCTACCTCAAGAACCTGGTGGACTCCGAGTCGCGCGGGAAGGGTCGCTGGCGGGAATGTCTGTGGCGCCCCTACGACCGGCTGCAGGCGCAGGGGCTGACCGGCTACCGTCCACCGGTCGCCCCACCTGTCCACCCGCAGCCCTGGGGGACCAACTGGTACTAGAGCGGGCTCCAGTTCAGCGCCTGATCGATCTGCTCCAGGAGCCGCGGGTCGGCAAGTTTGCGGGCAAACCAGCGATCGGAGGCCAGGGCGCGGCCGACGGCTTGCTCGTTGAGAACCGCCGGCCCGGGCCATTCCATGTAGTGGATGCCCTCCGAGATCAGTTCGCCGCGCGCGGGCAGATTTCCCAGGATCGTCTGGAAGAATAACTCGTCGGGTGTATAAGTCTTCTGAAAGAAGCGGCTGTACTTCGGATGTATCTCGACGAAACGCAGGATCGCCTCGGCGCACTGCCGCGAGATGCACCAATACCCGGAGCCGCCGTACGGATGCAAGTTATACGGGAGCTTCCGCCGCCATAGCTTGATCCACAGCCGCTTCTTGAAGAGGATTAGCGGGAAGTGGAAGCGGTCGATCCGCTTATAACCGCCGTTTTCCCGCGGCCATTGCTTCCACGGCAACGGTTCGATCTGGATGCGGGATTTACCCTGCCAGCCTTCTAACTCGGCTTCCATCTGCTCGACCTCGCGTAGCGGGTAGCATTGACCTGTCAGCAGGGCCACATAGTCGTACTCTATCTGACTTAGCGCCCGCAGACCTTTCAAGGTGGCTTCGACATGCCCGAAGTCTCCCCAACGGCAAGCGTGCCGCCGCAGGAAAACGACGCCCGGAACGTCGCGTAGCGCCGCCTCCATCCTGGCCCAGACAGCAGCGGGTGTTCTCAGATCGACATGGATATAGCACGGCCGCCCCTGTAGCCGGCGCACCAACCGCTCCAGCATCTCCGGCTGCTTGTAGGCCGAGACGATAAACGCAAGTCGCATGACCGCTCAGGATAATTCCGCAGCGGCAGGGCGCAAGAATGGATCTGCCCCTGATCGGCACGTTCGCGCCCTCTCACGCACCTGACGCCGGCATCGCGCCGGATATTCTGATCGCCCAAACGCCAGCGGACGTGATCAACGGGAAAGACCGCGCAATGGAGGCCGCTCTGCGCTTGGCGTCACTTTAGATCAGAGCGCCTCGGTAGCCGTCGGCCCGGAGGAGTTGGAGAGCCAAAAGGGCAGATAGAAAGCTGAGTAGAACACTACCGACAAGACTTCCAGCACCAGGATATACCAGGGCCATGGCCCGAAGTAATCCATGAGCGAGCTATGCCCGGGTTTGTGTGCCAGGTAGCCGTAATTGGTCGCGCAACACCAATTAACGGCCGAGGCGCAGACGAGATAAACCTGCGACCACAGCACCGCCCGCCAAACGCCACCCGGGCGCGGCCGCATGGCCAGGCCCCAGGTCAGGAAAAGCACTCCGACGATGATGCCGCAATGCTCCACGAAGAAGCTGATGAAAAAGGGGTTGGGGAATTGTTCCGCCAGGTCCGGCGTGAGCACCGCTTGAAACGTCCCGGCCAACCCCCAGAAGTAGGCCAGTTCGTAAACCTGTTGCCGCCGCCAGATTAGCGCGATCATCACCGCGAAAGAAGCCCAGTCGCAGAGATGCATCGGGAGGGCGTCCGCCCAGCGTGTAATGCGATGATCCGTCACGCCGAGGGCCAGGGCGAACGCTCGGTTGGCGAGCAAGACAAGCGCCAACGCCGCCGCCAGAGCCCGCGCCAGCCGCGGCCGGTCCTGCCGCCGCGTCAGGCGGCTCATGGCGAGAGGCAGGACGACCGTCAACGCCAGGATGAATAAATGCAGGCTGCCAAACAGCACGAACTTCCTAGCCGGTTCGACGAGCGCAGCCGCGCCAACTAACATCGCCATGGCTTAATAAGGCCCACGGATGTGCCCGGCTACTTCGCTTTGATAGAAGCTCTCCAGTTTCGCGTGTGTCTCACGGCTTAATGGCGGCAGTTGCGAGACCGCTGCATTGTCGGCCGCCTGCTGGGGCCGGCTGGCGCCAGGGATTACTACCGTGACCGCTTCATGATCGAGAATCCAACGCTGCGCCCATTGCGCCATCGTCTGGTGCGCCGGAACTTCCGCGCGCAAGGCATCGGCGAGTTCCACGCCCTTGGCAAAGGGTAGCCCGGCAAAGGTCTCGCCCACATTGAACTTCTCGCCGTCCCGATTGTAAGTGCGATGATCGTTGGCGGAGAAGCGTGTCTCCAAGCTCATTTTGCCGCTTAAGAGGCCGCTCGCCAAGGGCAGGCGCACGATGATCGCGACGTTGCGCTCAAGGGCGCGCGGCAGCACCTCCCCGGCCGGCTTCTGTCGAAAAATGTTGAAGATAATCTGCAGCGAACTCACCTCCGCCTGTGCAAGGCAAAGGAGTGCTTCCTCGACTGTCTCCACGCTGGCGCCGAAAGCCTTGATCTTGCCTTCGCTCTTAAGCTTGCCCAGCCAGCCGAAAATGTCGCCCTGCCGCAACACTTCCGCCGGTACGCAATGCAGTTGCGTCAAATCCAACGCTTCCACCCCCAGTCGCTGCAACGACGCCTCGGTGGCGGCGCGCACGCCGGCTTCGGTGTAGTGATCCGGGTAAAGCCCGCTGGTCCGCCCCAGCTTGGTGGCCACGAAGACTTTGCTGCAATGGTAGTCTTTCAGAAACTGCCCGATGAGAGTCTCGCTCCGGCCATCGCCGTAAACATCGGCTGTATCGAAGAAGGTTACCCCCGCCTCGACCGCTGCGGTCAGGATCGCGAACGCGGCGTGATCATCGAGGCTACCCCAATCCGCGCCACCAAGCTGCCAGCAGCCCAGCCCCACTTCGGAGACCTGGCGATTTGTACCGTTAAACAAGCGTGTTTTCATGAGGGGAGACTAACAGGCATCGATTGCGACCGATTCGTCCACCCGCCGGGCGTCACGCGTGATAATTAAGCACCTTCGCCAGAAATTTGCGGCTGACTTCCTGCGCCGGTGCCTCGAAGATTTGCGCCGACGTGCCGGACTCCACGATCGTCCCCTCGGCCAGCACCGCCACCTGATCCGCCACCCGGCGGGCGAAGCCCATCTCATGGGTCACCAGTACGAAGTCGCGGCCTTCGTCCCGCAGTTCTTCGATTAGCTCTAGCACGCCGCCAGTCATTTCGGGATCGAGCGCGCTGGTGGGCTCGTCGAAGAACAGTAGGCGTGGCTTGATCGCCACGGCGCGCGCGATCGCCACGCGTTGCCGCTGGCCGCCACTGAGTTCCGCCGGCTTCTTATGCGAATGTTGATCGAGGCGGAAGCGGGTCAGCGTCTGCATGGCCGTCTCCCGCGCCTCGGCCTTGGACAAATGATGCACCTTCTCCAGCGGCAGCGTCACGTTCTGCAAAGCGGTCAGGTGCGGGAACAGGTTATAGGCTTGAAAGACCGTGCCAATCGTTCGCCGGTGGCGCGCCAGGGCCGCCTCGGCGTACACCACCGGCTCATCGTCGATCACCACCCGACAATCCGTTTCGTCCGGATATTCCAACCCCGCCAGGATACGCAGCAGGGTCGATTTCCCGCCGCCGGACGGCCCGATCAAGGCCAGCGTCTGCACGGCCTCGAAGTGCAGCGAGATGCGGTCGAGCACGCGATGGCCGCCGAAGCTCTTAGAGATATTCTCGACCTGGAGTTTCATGCCGTGGCTTGCGTCTCAGGTCTCGAAACGATTGCGCTTCTCGAGATAGCGCGTCAGCAATGAAATCGGCAAGGTCAGGATCAGGTAGCCGACCGCCAGTGGAATATAACACTCCAGGCTGCCAAAGGTGTTGGCGCTGATTTCCTTCACGTTCTCGGTAAACTCGTTGACCGAAATAACCGACAACAAGGAGCTATCCTTAACGATCGAAACGAACTGTCCCGCCATCGACGGCAGAATTTGCCGCAAAGCTTGCGGAAAAATCACGTAGCGGTAAGTCTGAGTACGCGTCAGGCCAATCGCCTTGGCCGATTCCAATTGGCTCTTGCCGATGCTTTCGATCCCGCCCCGGATGACTTCGCTGATGTAGGCGCCGCTGAAGATCGAGAGAATCAACACGCCCGCCACATTACGGTCTTCGATTTGCACGGCTTGAGCGGTGACATAGTAAAAGATCAGGATTTGCACGAGCAGCGGCGTGCCGCGCATCAGATCGATATAGACCTTGTTCGTGTAGCGCAGCAGCAGCAGACGCGAGCGCCCGGCCAGGGCCGAACACAATCCGATGACAGTACTCAAAACCAGCGCCGCCAGGGAAATTTCCAGCGTGAGGGCAAAGCCTCGGTAGAACTTCGCGCGATACCTGTAAACTCCCGCCCAATCCCAATTGGTCACCAGCAGCGTGAAGGGCAAATAGATCGCCAGGCCCACCAACAAAAGCGCCAGCGCGAAATTCACGCTCCGCGTCAGGCGCGGAATGGCCTGCTCGGCGCCCTCCGCCGGGTAGAAAACCCACGCCCGCCAGCCGACCGCGCTGCGCGAGAAATTCGGCCGCGTTGGAGTTAAATTTTCAGCCATCCCTCAGGTGAAATCGCGGCAGCATAGCTGATCCCCGGCGTCTGCCAAGCGCACAACGGCGGCTGCGTTTCGTCGAGGTCGCTAGGATCCGACGACTTTACGCCTCGCCCACCGGCGGCGGCGCGTTCGACGATCTCGTCTCGTGCAACCGGTGCACCAGATACGGCAGAAGCTGCTTCTTGCGCGAGACGACGCCATCGAGCTGCCAGAGCCCCGGGCCCGCCACCGGATAATCGATCTGCCGCCGGAACTGCTCCGATCCACTCACCAGCAACAGCGAGTTTTGCGTGTTCACATCCGTCACCAGCAGGGCCGAAAAAAACAGGCGCTGGCCATGACAGTATTCATCCAACGCGGCGGTCAATTCGTCCTGTTTGCGATAAAAGGGTCCGAAGCCCAGTTCCTCGATCTGCGCCACGCTGAAGCGCACTCCCGCCTCCTCGTACTCCTTGGCGTCCGATGTCACCACATCGCGCGGCCGCAGCGTCAACAGCGGCGATCCCACTGCGAAAATCTCCCCCGCCAGACTGGCCGCGTCCACGCCGGCCATCCGGCTGAGCAATTCCAGAATGACCCGGTCGGTCGCGGTCGCGGTAGGTGAAGACAGATTCAACGTGTCCGCGATCAATCCGGCCATCAACAAACCGGCCGTCGGCGGCGGGATGGCGATGCCGTGCTGCTGATAAAGCAGGGCGACGATGGTGCAAGTGGAGCCCACCGGATTATTCCAGAAATGAATGGGCAAATCGCTCGAAAAACCACCGAGCCGATGGTGATCGATGACTTCGATGATCGGCAGCTTGTCCGCGCCGTGCACCGCTTGCGACAGCTCGTTGTGATCGACCAGAATCAACTGGCGCGGCACGTTTTTCAGGAAATCGCTCTTCGAAAGAATGCCGATCAACCGCCGCTCCGCATCGAGCACCGGGAAAATGGACGCTTCGGAGGCGGCTACTTTTTGCCGCGCCGCCCCCAGCGGCAGATCCGCTTCCACGCTGCCGAAATCGCGCTCAAGCATCTGGCTGGCGCGGACCGCTCCGCGCGCCAGCAGCACCGTCGTGGCGGTGTCATGGCGCGAGCGGACAAGCGTGACGCCCTCGGCTTCCGCCCGGTCCTGGATTTCGCGCACAACCGGAATGCCACCGGTGATGATCAGGGCGCGCACCCCTTCGTCGATGGCGCGGTTTTGAATATCGTCCCGATCTCCCACCAGCAGCACGACGCGCTTGGGCGACTGCCGGCGCAGCCGTTGCGCGAAAGTCTCGGTCTTCATGGCCGCGACCATCAGAACGTAATCCTGCAAGCCGCCGTCGCACCCGCCGGCCACGACCACGCCTTCGAAGGTTTGCACGATGTCCGCCAGCGCCGCGCGCACCACCCGGGCGTTCTCCAGCGCCGCCAGCGGCGGAAAGAGTTGGTGGACGATCTTGGCGGCGCTCAACAAACCCAGGCAATGGTTCGCCTCATCGATCACCGGCAGGCCCCGCAAATGCCGCTGCTCGATGGTGCGCAAGGCCTGCGCGATCGAGACATCGGCCCGCGCCGAGACGACCTCGTGCGTCATGACATCGCGCACCTGCGGCGTGACGTCGCTCAAGAAAACCGGCGCGTCCACCCCAAACTTGTCCAGGGCGAATTGGATGCGCGGGTTGAGGTTGCCCGCCCGTGCCGCGATGACATCCTTCCAGCCGAGTTCCCGTTTGAGCCGGGCATAAGTCAGGGCGGAACAAATGGAATCCATATCCGGATTCCGGTGGCCGATGACGATGGTTTGCAAGGCGGGAAAAATGGCTGGAGCGGGCGCGCGTCCCGGCGCTTCCTTGACCTGAAATGCCCAGGCGGCGCACCCTAGACACGCAAATTCCGCGCCGCTACGATTGTTGTTTTACGTCTCTGCTTGAATAAACCGGGCTTCGGCCGGTCTAAAGTGGGACATGCGCAGTAAAAATCAAATCATCCCATGAAAATCCCCGCCGCTATCACCGCTCTCCTCGCTTTGCTGCTGGCGCTCGCGCCGATCGCGAAGACTCAGGCGCAAGACGCGCCTGCCCAGGGCGCTTCCTTCGATCTGTTCTACAATAACCTCGCCGATGACGGCGACTGGTATAACACCCCGGAATACGGCTACGTCTGGCAGCCGTACATCGCCTATAAGACCGATAAATGGCGCCCCTACACCGACGGCTACTGGGCGCAAACCGATGACGGCTGGACCTGGGTCTCCTACGAGAGCTTCGGCTGGGCCACGTATCATTATGGACGCTGGACGCGGCTGAAGGATATCGGTTGGGCCTGGGTGCCGGGGTACGATTGGGGCCCGGGCTGGGTTTCCTGGCGCACGAACGACGACTACGTCGGCTGGGCGCCCCTGCCCCCGCAGCAAGAACAGGTCGCCGACGTAAACGTCTCGACTCCGGTGGGAAGCATTTCGGTGGACTATAATAATGTCGAAGACGTGAACGCCGGGTATACGCCCGCCGTGGACGCGCGTTTCGACATTGGGCCGGATAACTACTGCTTCGTGGAAAGCCGCCACTTCGGCGCGCCGGTCTTGAGCGAGGTGCTTCTGCCGCCCCAGCAGAACTTCACGTACATCCAGAGCACGGTCAACGTCACAAATATCTACTACGGCCACCAGGATAACCGCACGGTGGTTTACAACCGGGGCGGCCCGAGCTTCGACTTCATCTCGACGCGGGTGGATCAGCCGATCCAGCGCTTGCGGCTCGAGCGCCGCGATGATCCCAATTACCTGCGCGGCGGCAATAACCATGGCGGTGGTTTCAATCCCACCCAGGTGCACGACGGCGTGTTACAGGTGGCCGCGCCGATGATCGCGCACCGGCCAATGAACTTCCAGCAGATGAAGCCGGCCCGCCTGAAGGGGACGTTGCCCAAGGCGGAAGTCGTGCACGGCTGGACGGGCGTGAATGCCGATCCGCAGGCGATCGCCCAGGAGCGCGCCAAGATCCAGGAACGCGCAAAAGCCGTCCCGGCCCGGCAGGCAAATGGCAATATTGCCATGCCGCCGAATCCGGCGTCCCATGCCCCCGCCCCGGCGGCGGAAAACCCGGAGCGTAAAGCGGCCGCTGCGCCGGCTCCGTCCAACGTAAATCCGGCTGCTCCCGGCGCGCCGCATCAACCGTTGACCGACGCCGAAAAACAAGCCCGGCGCGACGCTGCCCAGCAGCAGCGTCAACAACACCCGAACGCCGGCGCCCCGCAACCGTTCGAATCGGCCGCCAAGCCCAATGAACCGGCCGCTAAACCTAACGAACCCGCTGCCGCCCATGAACCGGCCGCGCCGACCGACGCGGAACGCGCTGCCCGGAAGGCTGCCCGCCAACAGGGTCGTCCGGCGGAAGCGAACGCGCCCGCCGCACCGGAAGCCGCGGCTCCGACTGAAGAGGAGCGCGCCGCGCGCAAAGCGGCCCGCCAGCAGGAACAGCCCGCGAAACCGGCTGAGCAACCCGCCGCCGCAGCTCCCACCGAAGAGGAGCGCGCCGCGCGCAAAGCGGCCCGCCAGCAGGAACAGCCCGCGAAACCAGCCGAGCAACCTGCCGCCGCCACTCCTACCGAGGAGGAGCGCGCCGCGCGCAAAGCGGCCCGCCAGCAGGAACAGCCCGCGAGACCGGCCGAGCAACCCGCCGCCGCAGCTCCCACCGAAGAGGAACGCGCCGCGCGCAAAGCGGCCCGCCAGCAGCAGCAGCAGGATCATGCGCCTGCGCCCAAGCCCGCCGGGGTTGCCACCCCCTCCGACGAGGAACGCGCCGCGCGCAAGGCCGCTCGCCAACAAGAACGCGGAGGGCCGAAAGGGACCCCTGCACGTGACGAGCATCCCGGGCAGCCAAATCAGCCCAACCAGTAAGCTCGCATTCAGAACGAGTTCACAGCCGGCCCCGGCAGCGACGAACCGCTGCCGGGGTTTTGCGTCTTGCAGGCTGATTCTGCCCCACAGAGTTTCTACTGGCGCCGTAAATAAGGCGGGCGAAGATGTTGCGCTCTTTTATGCAACCAAACCGCTCGCTCCTCGTGCCAGATTGTTTTCGCCGTTACTGTAGTGTTGTTTTCGTCGCCGCTGGCTTGCTCGCTGCCACCACTTCCGGCTGGTGCGCGTCCTCCCGTAAGCATTCCTCGCCATCGCCGTCGCCCTCGCCTTCAACCACCCCGGCCGGCACGCCGGACGCGACCGGGCCTTCGCCGGAGCAACTGGGCCTGGCCACGCCGGCTGCCTCACCCGCTGCTGTTCTACCCGACCCCGTGGCGCTGGTGGACGGTGACCCGATCCACGCCAAGGACCTGGAACGCGTCGCCCAAGCCTTGCTGACCACCAACGGCCGCAATCTGGAGGAACTCAACGCGGCGGATCGCAAGAAGGCGTTTGAGTCCGTGCTGGACGACATGATCACGGACCGACTGGTCGCCAAACAGGCGGCCAGTCAGACCGTGGCGGATGTAGACGTGGAGAAGCGCTTCAACGATCTCCGCACCCAATACGGCACGCAGGAGGCCTTTGATGCCGAGGTCAAGAAAAGCGGCCAGAGCCCGGACCAAATCCGGCACAATATCCACACCCAGATCGCCCAGCAGCAATGGGTCGAGCAGCAGATCGCCCCCGATATCAAGGTGACGCCGGAGGAGGTGGAAAAGTTCTACAAGGAAAGTCCGCCCAACAAGTTCGACGCGCCGGAAATGATCCGCGCCAGCCATATCCTGGTAGCGGTGCGCCGCGATGCCCCGCCCGAAGAGGCGCTGGCGGCGGAAAACAAGATCAACGATCTGGCCGGGCGCGTGAAGAAGGGCGACTCGTTCGAAGCGCTCGCCAAGCAGTACTCCGATGATCCGAATGCGAAGCAAACCGCCGGCGACCTCGACTACTTCAGCCGCGAACGCATCATGCCCGAGTTTGCCGATGCCGCCTTCAAGTTAAAGGTGGGCGAAGTGGGCGGCCCCGTGCGCACGCAGTTTGGCTATCACCTGATCAAGGTGACAGACCGCAAGCCGGCACACGTGGCGACCCTGGACGAAGCGCGCGACCAGATTGCCTCCTATTTGCAGGACGAAAAACGCCGCGTGGCTATCGCGAAGGTCGTCCAGCAACTGAAGGATGCCGCGAAGATCCAGATCTTCTTGCAGTAAGCCGCGCGCCATTACAGCGCCTGCTAGCTGCCCCTTCACAACCCGAAATTCCGGTTTACAAAGCACACTGGCCACCGGAACCTCTTCGCTCGATGGCAACTGTGCGCAAAATACGGAGCCGGGTTGGGGTTATCGGCCTGGGGATCATCGGGAGCCGCGTGGCCGCCAACCTGCGGGCCGGCGGTCATCAGGTCTACGTTTGGAGCCGGTCGCCCCATGCCTCGCCGAACTTCCTCGGCTCTGTCGTTGAGGTCGCGGACCTCTGCGAGGTCATCCAGATTTTCGTCAGTAACGATGCCGCCCTGCTGGAGGTGATTCGCACCATCGCCGCCGCCCTGGCGCCGCATCATGTTATCTGCGGGCACGCCACCGTCTCGCCCAAGGCTGCCCGGCAGGCGGCGGCCATCGTGGAAAGCCAGGGCGCGCGCTATCTTGATGCCCCGTTTACCGGGAGCAAGTCCGCCGCGCAGAACAAACAGTTGGTTTACTACATCGGCGGTGACGAACAGACCCTCGCGGAGGTGCAACCGGTCCTGGAAGCGACCTCCAAGAAAATCGTCCATCTTGGTGGGGTTGGCGACGCCAGCGTGTTGAAGATCGCCACGAACATGCTCACAGCCAACACCGTGCAGACGCTGGCCGAGGCGTTGGCCCTGGTCCGAGCGGCGGGTGTCGACGGGCAACATCTGGTGGAGGCGCTCGAAAACAACGCGTCGCAGTCGGCCACTTCCGCGCTGAAACTGCCCGCGATTATCGCCCAGGATTTCACGGCGAATTTCTCCCTCAAGCACATGTCCAAGGACCTGCGCCTGGCTCTCGACCTAGCCGAGGAGTTCAACCTCTCCCTGCCGACGATCACTGCCACGGCGGATGTGTTGACGGAAACCATGGCCAAAGGTTGGGAAAACGAGGATTTCTCCGTGGTCGCGCGCAATTACCCGTTGCCTCCGCCCCCAGCCCTACTTCCGCCTGCCGCTGAAGCCGGCCCCGCCGAAGATGCGGCCGCCCTTGACCCAGCGGCTGTAGGCGCCGCCAATGGGGCGTTGCCGGTCGGTGAGGCCCCGCCCTCTGAGTCCGACCCGGCAGCGCGTCCGCCGGGTCCGGCCCCGATCCTGGAAAACGCGCCGGCTGGGCAGCCGAGAAAAAGCACGCTGCGAGTCATCCGCGAGTTCTTCAAGGCGGAGCCGGCGGAACGCTCGTGACATCGCTCCAGTCCGCTGCCGGCGCCTTTGTCGATCTTTCCGGCCGCACCAAACTGCGGTTGGCCGGGTCCGATCGCATCCGTTTCCTCAACGGCCAGGTCAGCAATGACGTGCGCCTGGCCTCCAACGAGGCCTCGATTTATACCTGCGTCATGACGATCAAGGGCAAGATGTGTGCGGACGCGTTCATCCACACCACCCCGGACGCGATCTGGCTCGACGCGGAACCGATTGTCCGGGAGTCGTTGGCCGTCCGGCTGGAGAAATACATCATCGCTGACGACGTCATCCTCGAAGATCTCAGCGACGAGATTGGTTTATTGCACTTTTTCCCCGTCCTCGCCGATGCCGCGGACGCCGCCATCGATTCATTTCCGGCCCTGGCCGGTACCAGTCAGGAACTCCGCTGCATTCGCTCCACGCGCTATGGGCAGCCGGGGCTGGATCTCTTCGGCTCCTTTGGCGTGATCCGAGACACGCAAGCGCGCTTGTCCGCCACGTTTGCCTTGCTGGACGCCGGCGCCCTGGAGACCCGCCGCATCCTGGCCGGCGTCCCGCGCTGGGGCGCGGAACTCGACGAAAATACGATGCCGGCGGAAGCAGGCCTGGAAGAGCGGGCGGTGAGCTTCACGAAAGGCTGTTACATCGGGCAGGAGGTGGTCTCTCGCGTGAAGAGCGTCGGCCACGTCAATCGTCAGTTGCGCGGCCTGCGCAGCTTGCCCGCCCAGCCGGCTGTGGGCCTGGGGCCCGGCCAGAGCCTTTTTCCCGCTGAAGCCGGGAGCGGCGGCCGGGAAGCGGGACGCGTGACCAGCGTAGCGCCCGACCCCGCGGATGGCGCGGCGCCGGAATCCCGCATTGCTCTTGCGTTCGTGCGGCGTGGCTGGGAGACTGCGGGCACCATGCTCGTCGCCCAGCCGGCGCCTTCCCAGGATTCCAGCCCCGGATTTTCCGCACCCGCCGGCACGGAGTTGCCCTCGGAGGCAACTCAGGTAGTGGTGTGCGAGCTGCCCTTCACTTAAATGACCTCATTTGTATCCCTCCGCCGCGCCGGCGGCTCCACGGCTTTCGGCCGGCGTCTCGCTTCTTCGCTTTTCCTGGCAGTTGCCCTCCTGGGGATGGCCGGCGTGAGCGCCTTTGCTTCGGAAGCCGTCATCCACTTCCAGATCGGCGAGAGCCGGGACGAGCAAGTAGTCAAGATCACGCTGTTCGACCAGGACGCGCCCGCGACCGTGGCCAACTTCAAGGCTCTGGCTGCCAAGAAGTTTTATAATGATCTAACCATTCACCGCGTCGTCCCGGAAACGCTCGTGCAGTTTGGCGATCCGTATAGCCGCAAGAAGGACCGCAGCCTGGTGGGTACGGGGGGACCTGGTTACACGCTTCCGGCGGAGATTCGCCACAAACACATTCGCGGCTCGGTGGCGATGGCCGCTTTGCCGCCCGCGCTCAACCCTTCCCGAGCCTCGAACGGCAGCCAGGTTTACATCGTTTTGCGGCCGCAACCGGACCTCGACAAGGACTACACCGTGTTTGGCCAGGTCACGGTGGGACTGGATTTTTTGGATTCGATCAGCCGGCGCGCGCGGGACACGAACGACTATCCCTTGGAGAGGGTCTCGATTCGTACGATTGAGATTCATTGACGGCGGCGGCTGGCGCGGGCGGAAAAAACTGCCCCGCGGAGCCTTGCCAAGCGGGCCGGGTTCCCCTATAGGAACGTCTCGCGTCGATCCTCCCGGGACGCAGGCGTTGGCCGCGCGGCGTTTGGGAGCGACTCGAGTTTGACGGGTAGATACCGAAGTGGCCAAACGGGGTGGACTGTAAATCCACTGGCTTACGCCTTCGCTGGTTCGAATCCAGCTCTGCCCAGTCTTCTTTGGAAGATCAGGCTGGACACGGCACCCGCCTTGCTCCAAAAACGAGCATGATCTTCTCGCGCAAAGATAACCGGGCCTGCCGTGGGCTGCTCCTCACAGGAGTAATGTTGGCTGCCTCGGCCGCCGTTTCGCCTGTGCGAGCTGATGTCTATGAGACGTACAACTTGATCTACGCCTATGATGGGCCTGCGGGCGGGGTCGACGCCGCGAGTGATCCGGCAGTGGTTTCATCGTCCACCCCGACAGCGACCGGTGTGATCACGCTCGATCTGAGTGCCGTAGCAAATCCCGGAGACAATGATCAGGTCACGTCGCCTTTTGTGACTGATTTTTCGGTCACCATCTCGAACGCGGATGATGGCAACGGAACTTTCACCCTGGCCGACTTCACCGGAGCCAATAACGCTAGTGTCTTTCTTTATACGAATGGTGGTACGCTTGATTTTAGCCAGGAGTTGATTGGTCAGGCTACGATTGGAGATCCTTACGGCACCCCCAGCGGTAACGGTGGAGATTTCAACTTCATTTCTAATGGCTCCAGTCCGCAGCAGCCGAGAGGAGAAGACTATTTTACTTTCGCCAGCGCTGCCGGCGCGAACGACGGCGATTATTTTCTCTTAACCAGTTTTGCTCCCGTGCCAGAGCCGTCGTCCCTGGCGAGCGCGGGTTTTGGTGCGCTCTGCGGCCTTGGTTTTTGGCTGCGCCGGCGCAGCCAGCCGGCCTGAGCAGCCGCGGTTGGGCATTTACGCGGCCTTCAGCGGCGAGACTCCCTGTTCGGCCGCGCCAGTGAGTCCGCCACGATCCAGGCGGCGCCCGTGATGGCAATATTCAAAGCGCCCTCTGTCCAGTTCATCCGGTTGGCGGGATCAGCCCGCAGCAGCGGCCAGTGCACCAGGAGGGCAAACGACGCCAGCATGCCGGTCAGCAGAATCGCTGCAAGGCGAGCCTGCAGGCCGGTTAAAAGCGCCACCCCGGCCGCCACGAAGCCGGCCCCCGTCGCATACGCCCAAAACACTTGGGCCGGCGGCAGCCATTTCGGGACCAGCGGCGCGGTGAGATTCAAGTAGACGAAATGCGCTCCACCGAAGAGCACCGCGCAGATCCCAAAAACGATTTGGCCCCAGCGCGTGAGACGCGCGGCCAGGGCTGCATCGATCCGGGCACTGGCCGCATAGACGATCAAGCCGCCCGCCGCGATCGACAGTTGCTCGGCGATGTCGCTATAGGTGCCGAACTCACGGTAATGGGCGAGCGCCACGCGGCCGTCCATCAGCCCCACCACGACAAGCGCGTAGTAGGCGGTCAGCACCCCGGCGCCCCAGGCCGCCGTCCGGCGCCACTCGACGGCCGCGCCCGCGAGGAGCAGGAGGGTCGCGGCCACGTAAGCCAGCGCGGTACGGTCGGGAAAGCCCTTGGGCACCGGCTGACCCGGATCGAAATCCCCCCAGATCAGGCTCGCCGTGGCCAAGGCCATCATGCCCAAGCCATACACGCGCGAACCCCAGGCCATCGTCCATTTTTCCGCGATCATTCCTTTCCCGCTTTCCCTGGCGAAGGCGGCCGTCTTCTCAACCGTTGGTTGGCTCGCCTTTCGGCTCCATCCACAAGCGGCCGGCCACCATCAGGATGGCCAGCAAACCGGCGCAGACGGCAAACACATGGCGCACGCCGATGCGCTCGGCCAGGATCCCGCTCAGGATCAGTCCGGAAATTTGCGCGCTGAAAATCACCGACATGACCGTGGCGCCCACCCGTCCCATGAGGGCAGGCGGCGTCTCCTGTTGCATCAGCGTCTGAGAGGGGATGACGATGCCCGCCACGGCGAAGCCGATCAACAAATTGCCGAGAAACGTGGACCAGACGTGCGCCGTACCCGCCAGCACCAGCAAGCCCGCGGCGATGCCGCCCAAACCCGCATACACGAGATGTGAGTTCCGCACATTTTTGGCCAAGGCGGTCAGCGCATTGATGCCAATGAGCATGCCAAACCCAATCAGCGCGCTGGCCGCGCCGAAGATCCGGGTGGAAGCATGCAGATCCTCGCGCACATAAACCGCAATCAGCGGCCCGAAGCAGCCGATGACAAACATTCCGGCCGCAAGCGCAAGAATGACGAAAAGCAGACCTGCATGATGGATGATGAAGTCGACCCCCTGTCTTGTATCGGTCCAGATGTGCTGCAGGGCGAAGCGCGGCGAGGGTTCACTGGGCGGCTTCGCCCGCGTGGCCAGCGGGACGAAGGCCACCGAACCTATCAGCAGGGCCGAACCAACGAAGCTCGCGCTATCGACCAGATAACAACTGACGGCGCCGAACGACGCCACCAATAAAGCGGCCAGGGCCGGGCCGATGATCCGCATGCCGAACATGACTTGCTGCATCAGGGCATTGGCGGAACGCAAACCGGGCAACGGCACCGCGGCCCGGATAGCGACGCCCTGCGCGGGACCAAAGAAGCTGGAGACGACACTGATCGCCGCGAGCACGGCATAGAAGTGCCAAAGCCGGGTCGCCAGCAAGAGCAGCAGCACGAGCGCGGCGCGCAATAGATCGCTGCCCACCATCGTCCGTTTTAGCGGCCAGCGATCCACGAACACTCCGGAGATCACTCCCAGCAGAGCCAGCGGCAGCAGATACGAAATCTGCACGCCGGTGATCTGCTGCGGCGTGCCATGCAGCCGAAAGGTCAGCACGCTGATAACCGCGAAGAGCGCGATAAAATCGCCGAAGACCGAAATGATTTGCGCGTACCACAGACGCCGCAATAAATCGATGCGCAGCACCGCGCCCATGGAAAGGGGCGCGGGCAATTCCGGATCGATGGCGGCCGCCGCAGGCGGCGCGGTCTCTGCGTCTGCGTTCATCGTGGAAGACGACCTTCCCGGTGGACCGGACAGAGCCAGCGGACCGCCGGGCAATTACTGGTTCGCGGCGTTCGGCGCGGGCGCGCCTTTCTTGCGCGCGGCCCAGCGCGCTTTCATGGCGGCGGCGAGCTTGGCGCGGCCTTCCGGCGTCAGACCGCCCCGTTTCTTCCCGGCGGTCTTCGGCTTGGCCGGTGTCTCGGCTTTCTCGGCTTTCTCCGTCGTCGTGCCTCTAATCTTCGCCCAACGCGCCTGTTGCGCCGCCCGCATTTTGGCGCGGGTGGCCGGAGACATCTTGCCGCGGGTCCGGGTGCCGGTCCCGGCGGAAGCTTTGGTCTTGGTCGGAGCGCTTTCTTCTTGCCCGCCCAGAATAGCGCTTAACCGCTCCCGGAGAGTTTCGATTTGCTCGCTGATCGAGAGGGCGGCGCGGAGTTGGCTGGCGGACAATTCGTTGGTAGGCATAATGATTAAGAGCTTCTTAAACAATAGGACTACCACAAAGTCAATGGAGATACTTAGGTCTGTTTGCTCAAGCCTTGACGAAATAAGCTTCCGCCAATTACAAACCACCCGCTGCATGGATCCCGCCACATCGCCCGCCTCTCTCACCAAACACCTGGCGCGCGTGGTCTTTACGACCTTCCTGCTCGCGTTCATCGCCTCGCGTGTCCTGGTCATTTTGATCATGGCCAAACGTGTGCCGGACCTATTCCTGCATATGGGCGGAACGCACGTGCACCATTTGAACTACGGTATTTTTCTGCTCTCGGCGGTGGGCGCCCTTTTGTTGTTTGTGCCTCTTAACGAGAATGGCAAAAGGTGGACGGCTTTCGCCTATGGGTTCGGCATGGCGTTAACGTTCGATGAATTCGGCATGTGGCTGCATCTGGGTGGCAGCTACTGGCAGCGCGGATCTTTCGATGCGGTCATCGTAATCCTGAGCTTGTTCGGCGTGATCGCGTTTGCACCGAAGCCGGCCCGCTTTCGCACCCACCACTGGGCCACGGCCGCTGTGACCCTGGTCGCCGTGGTCGGGTTCTACTGGCTGCTCTTTTGGTCGATGCAGAAGTTTGGTCACCGCTACGGGCCCCGTCTGTACCTGCTGGAGCAAGCGGGCCCCCAATAAAGGGTCCAGCCGCCGCCGGCGCTCCGCGCCACGCACTCAGCAAACTCCTCCCGGACAGGCGACAGGCACAAAATGTGCATCCGTAGTGACCTGTGCTTCGCATTTCAGTTGGAGAACTCAGCTCGAAAACTGGCCGCCGCTAATACCTGAAAGAGTCATTTGTTAACCTTCTTTCAACGGCTTTTCAATGCGTCGGACTTCATGCCGCACGGGGACTGTTACCTCTGGCGGCCTGAAGTGCTTTGGCTCAACGTGGTCTCGGACGCCCTCATTGCGCTCGCTTACTTCTCGATTCCGCTGGCGTTGGTTTACCTGGTCAGAAAGCGGCGTGATTTGCCGTTTCCCTGGCTTTTCTGGCTCTTCGGCCTCTTCATGGTAGCCTGCGGCACGACCCATATCCTGGCAGTCGTCACCATTTGGTGGCCGGTTTACCGTTTCGACGGCCTCGTCAAGGCCATCACCGCGCTCGCTTCCATGGCCACGGTGGCGGCACTTCTCCCCATCATCCCCAAGGCGCTCGGGCTGGAGAGCCCCGCAAAATTGCTGGCCGCCAATCTCTTGTTGGAACAGGAAATCGAGGCCCGTAAGGAAGCGGAAGCAAAGCTGGCCGCCGTCAATCAGGAAATGGAGACGAAGGTCCGGGAGCGCACGGCGGAGCTGGCCCAGACGGTCGACCGCCTGCGGGAAAGCGACAGCCGGCTGCACACGGTCCTGGATGCGGCGCCCGTGGTCTTGTTTGCCACGGACGCCGCGGGCATCTTTAATTTCTCTGAGGGCAAAGGGCTGACCGAGATCGGGCTGACACCCGGCGAGCGCGTCGGCCAGTCCCTTCTTGATCTCCACGCGGAACGTCCGGTCATTCTCGATAGTTTCCGGCGCGCCCTGGCCGGCGAATCCGTCCAATTGGAGACACCCGTTGCCGATCTCACCATGGACCTGCGACTCTCGCCCACCCGGGAGCGGGATGGAACCATTGTTGGGGTGACGGGCATCGGCGTGGACGTGACATCGGCGCGGCGCGCCCGCGAGCATCTGCTGGAGGTCAAGGAAGAAGCCGAACGGGCCAACAATGCCAAGAGCGAGTTTCTCTCGCGCATGAGTCACGAACTGCGCACGCCGCTCAACGCCGTCCTCGGTTTCGCGCAGTTGCTCGAACTCGGCGCCAAGACTCCGCAGGACGCCGCTAGCGTGCAACAGATCCTCAAGGCGGGGCGTCACCTGCTGGCTCTCATCGACGAGGTGCTCGACATCACGCGCATCGAGACCGGCAAATTGTATCTGAACCTGGAACCGCTGGCCGTGCGGGCGACCTTGGAGGCTGCGATCAAGCTGCTCGAGCCCATGGCGATGTCACGCCAGATCCGAATGGAATTCGCCGAATGCCCGACCGACCTGCACGTCCTGGCGGATAAGCTCCGTTATCATCAAGCCTTGCTTAACCTGCTCTCCAACGCCGTGAAGTTTAATCGCGATGCCGGCAGCGTCCGGGTTTCCTGCGAACGGCGCGGCGCACAGGTGCGGATCATGGTTACCGATACCGGCTATGGCGTCAGTGCCGCCGATCTGACCAAGCTCTTTTCTCCCTTCGAGCGATTGGATGCGAACGAACGCAATATCGATGGGACCGGGATCGGATTGGCCTTGAGCAAGCGGCTAATTGAATCACAAGGAGGCCAGATCGGCGTGGAAAGCACGGTCGGAGTGGGCAGTACGTTCTGGATTCAATTGCCCTACACGGAAGGCCCGGGCACTGGCAACACGGCTGTCCCGGCAACGGCTTCCCCAGACTTGACGGCAGCCAATCCGAAGCGTTCAACGGTGCTATACATTGAGGACGACCTATCTAATTACACGCTGGTGGAGTCGATCTTCGAGCGCTACCCGCAGGTGCATCTGATCGTCGCGATGCAAGGGGTTCTCGGGCTGGAAATGGCGCGGCAGCATCGGCCGGATTTGATTTTGCTCGACTTGCATCTGCCGGATATTACCGGCGACGAGGTCTTGCGCCGGCTGCACGCGGATGCCCAATTGCGCGACACGCCCGTCGTCATGATCAGCGCCAACGCCACGCCACCGCAGGTCGACCGCTTGCTGACGGCTGGAGTCCGCGAATACCTGATCAAGCCGCTGGATGTGCGGAAGTTTGTCTCCGTGGTGGATCACGTGCTGGGAACCGGCAAACCCGACCCAGGCGGCGCGGGCATTTGATTGCCCTCTCGCTAATGCCTGATCTCGAACCCCGGCGAAATCCGCGCCGGCGGGTCCAGTTCGCTAATGGCAACCTCCTTGATATGCGGTCCCAAATGGCTGCCCGCGATCGCTTCGATGAAGGCCTCGACTTCCTCCGCTGCGCCCACGGCCGCGAGTTCCACCCGGCCATCGGGCAAGTTGCGCACCCAGCCCGTTACCTCGTAGCCGGCGGCGATTTGTTTGACGGAATAACGGAAGCCCACCCCCTGCACACGCCCGCTGTAGAAGACCTGCCGATGGGTAGACATGGCGGCGAATTTACTTCGGCCCGAACTGCGCTTGCAAGGCTTGACCCCAGCGGGCGTTCGGCGCGTCGATGACGATAACGTCCGACGCCACTACCCAGATCTGGAGCTGGCGGGAACCCGCCTGAGTCGCCAGAATTTTCCCGCTTCCCCTTGTCACCGCGGCCGGCGCACCCAAGCGGTAACGCGCCGTCAGGGCATGGCGGCATGCCGCCCCGAGCACGGCCGCGCCCGCTTCATCCGCACAGGCCACCCGCAAAACATAACCGGCCGATTTCGCCTCGCCGTAGACCAGATAGCGGTCGCCGCGCCAGCCGGCGGCGGCAGCGTTGGCGGCGGCATCGTCGGGGAGCCAGCGGGCAAAAAGCTGGCGGAGCCCGAACTCACCCAGCACATTATCGCTGAGCGGCTTCTCCCCGAGCACCGTCGTATCCGGGAACGTGAGGCTAATGGGTGCTATACGCGGTTGGGTCAGGAAACGTTCCGGATGCAATATCTCCGCGGTCGAGGCAGGTGGATGCGCAAACGCTTCCGCCAAATCCGCCCAGCCGCCGTGCGCGTATAACGTTTGGCAAAACTCCTGCCCGCGCAGGTAGGGAAAAAGCAGCGTCTCGCGCAAAAAACGCGGCGCTGCCGCCAGTTGCCGGACGTCGGTCGTAAAGGCGCTGGCAAATGTATCCCGCAGCATGTCCGGCGACATCGCGCCGGTCATATACTGGTTCATGACCAAGGTTGCGTCGCCTTCGACCAGGGCGGTGGCGGCCAGTTCTCGATCATCGTTGCCCTTGGTCTCCAACGGCAGCCGCGCGAGCGAGAAGTGCTGATCCTCAAGCGCATGCGTCAGTTCGTGCGCGAGAATCACGCGGTTCTGGGCATTGGCCAGGGAACGGCCGCTAAAGGTAAACAATTCCTGGGTGTGTTGATCGTAAAACGCGCCAATCTGCTCGCCGAGCAGGTCCAGATAGGTCTTCTTCAAATCGATGCCCGGCGGCAACAGACCCAAGGCAGCAAGGGAGACGCCATCGGCGGTGAATTCCTGATCCGGCACCTGTTGCGCCAGTTTTTGGCTGAGGAGCTTCGGCAAATCGGAGCGCGGGATTTCCTTGTAGACGACCGGCTGGAGAAAGCTCAGGGAGCGCAACTGCGCGACTTTGCGCTCGATCTCGGTCCGCGCGGCCCGTTCGAAGGCGGCATCGTCGGAGTGTTGGCGCGTGAGCAGCGCGGCGCGCAGCCGGTCGTTTTCCGCCTCCAGGAAAGCAAGGCGGTGGCGAGTGAAATCACTGTCAGGCAGCGACGCCTGCGGGTGCCGTGAAAGCAGCAGCGCACCCCAAGCTCCGGCGCCGAGCAGGGCGGCCGCCAGCAGGATGAAAGAAAGGACACGGCGGACGCGCATCGGATACGCCCCGAGCGTACCACGGAATAGAAGGAAGCGCGCCGCGGCCCTCCCGCGCCTGAAAGCCAGCTATTTGTGCGCGCGCTTCTGGATCGCGGCCTCCAGCAGCGGAACCATGGCTTGATGCCACTGCTTGGCTTCCGACAGCGGCGTGGCGCCGTATGCGTCGATCATCGTTGGATCGGCGCCATGCTCGAGCAGCATCTTAAGGATCTCGATCTGATCGTAGTAAACCGCCCAATACACATTCGCCCGGTTCTCCATCAGCGGCGGCGGCTGGGGATCGACCCCACGGTCGAGAAGCACCCGCGCCATGGCCGGTCGCCCGCTTTGGATACAGGTGAAGAGGTTGGCGTCGTTCGGCCGGGCGCCGGCTTTGAGCAAGGCATCGAAGATATGCTGATTGCCGAGTTCCACGGCGGTATTCAAGCCACTGAAGCAAGTGGCCGGATTGACTCCCTTCGCGATGAGCAAATCCACCAGATCGTCACGATTGGCCGAGACGGCCGTTCGATAGGGTCTCGTTGCCCCACATCGTGACGTTTTTCGTTGGATCCGCGCCGTGCTCGAGCATCCAGGACACATTGTCGAAATTTTGCAGCACCAGCGAAATCAGCAGTGGGGTGTAGCCAAACGTCTCCCGCGCATCCGGGGACGCGCCCTGCGCCAGGGCGGCTTTCATCGCGTTCAAGTCGCCTTGCGCTGACGCTGCCAGCAGCGCTTGATCGGCCGCGCTGGCCACCCCGGGGAACTTGCCGCCGTAGCGCAGCAGCAAAGCCACGGCGGCGCGATGATCGCTCACCTGCTGCGCACTACGTGGCCAGTTAAGGCCGCCCAGTGTTTTTTCCAGGATCGTCGTGCTGGTGGCCGGGGTCAGCCCTGGAATGGGCAGGCTTTCATTGGGACTGCAACCGGCGACCAGGAAGGACTCGAGTAGATCGAGCGGAAAACGTTGTGAATGGTATTGGTCGAGCAGAACCGTCAGAGCGGTGCCGCCCTGGGCGTTCTTTATGCGCGTATCCGCGTGTTGCCGGAGCAGCGCGCGGGCAGCGGGAAAGTGATTCGCCGCAAGCACGGTCATCAGCGGGGTCTCGGTTCCCGGCTGGCCGCTGGGATTCAGCCCTGCGGCCACTAGGAGGTCAATCGTACGCTCTTCGCGGGCGTCATAGTCCCGCTGCTCCGCCGGCGTCAGTACACTGCCCGGAAAACCAACGGTTCCCGCCTGCGACGGCACGCAATTCATGGCGAAATCCAGCAGCGTCCGCCCCTTGTTATCGACCCAGGGAACCGGTGCCTTCTTCGCCACCATCAGCGCGAGCGCCCCCGCGCAATGGGTAGTGCCGGCGGCGTACCAGACGGCCGTGCGGCCGTTCTTATCCGTGAGGCTCAGGTCCGCGTCCCGGTTAACGAGCAGTTGGCACACCTTGTCGTTTCCTTCATAGGCGGCCCATTCCAGCGCCGTCATGCGGTCGTTATCGTCGCCATCTCTCGTGTCGATCCGCGCATTGTGATCCAGGAGGAGCCGGACCATCTCGAGCCGCCCTTCCCCGGCAGCGTTGCCCACAAAGCTGCGACTGTTCTTGCGCTCAGGCGGCAGGGGGACGCCCAGGTCGAACAGATGCTTTGCCTCCGCGATATGGTTGCCTCCTATCGCGTTTAGCAAGGCCCTCGTGCCGCCATCGGCTGGCTTAACGCCCAATTTTTCGAGCTGTACCATAAACGGCAGATGCCCGTCGCTGGCGGCACGGTTGTAGAACCCGGCCAGCTTTTTCGCGTCGGCGTCGGCCTGGCCCGTCTTCGCCTTGGTCCAGAGCCAATCGAACGTCTCCACGCAACCGGCAGCCACCGCCAGATCCAGCGCCGGGCCGATCTGCTTGGCGTCCAGCCGCTGCTGTGTGTCACGCTTCTTGAGATCGTCTAATTGCCCGAGCGCCGCGTCGTACCAAACCGGGTCGTACTGTCCACCGGCTGCGATCAGAAGATCGGCGATCTCCTTGTTCCCGATTCGCAGGGCGCCGTTGATCGTGGCATTGCGGTCGTGTAAGTCGCCGCCTGGCTTTGCGCCGTGGGCCAGCAGCATTCGGATCATGCGCGGATCATGGCTGAACCAGGCGGCATCTCCCAGGATGTCGCCGATACCGCTCTTGATATCGGGCGGGTCCACCTTGATGCCGTGCCGGAGGAAGGCTTCAGCGAGGTCGACCTTGTCCGCGATCACCGCGTTACGAAATGCATTCTGGTAGCTCGCGGCGTCGTCGTGGGTGAGCTTGGTCAGGTCAAGATCTCCGAAGGGATCCGCACTCTCGGTTTGTTCCGCCAGGGAAAACGCACCCGTGGCCAGCAGAGCGATGACGAACCCGCCGACCGCGACGGGAGCCAGCCAGCTCTGGCCCCAGCGGCGCGGGTCGCGCACGCCCAGCACCCGCCGAATGCGTGCCAGCAGCGTGCCGCCCGTCGCGGCCAAGGTCAGGGCGAAAGGGAGCGTCCGGCTTTCCTCCAAGGCGGCCAACGCGGCCGCGTAAATGAGCCGATCCCCGGTGACCTGGACAGCGAGATCGTCGCAGCAATGCTCGCGTTCCTCCCGAATGGCACGGCTAAGCCACCAGACGACCGGATGGTAGAACAGCAGCGTCTCGATCAAGATCTGCAGCAGGTTGACCAGATAGTCGTGCCGCCGGATGTGCGCCAGCTCATGCGCCAGGATGGCCTCGACCTGATTGACCGGCAGTGACGCCAGAAAGGCGGTTGGCACGATCAAGACGGGCTTGAGCCAGCCAATCACCGTTGGCACTTCCACCCGGACCGAAGCCAGCAGCCGCACCGCGCTACGGCAATGCAGACGTTGCGCTACGGCGGCGATCCGCTCCAGCCAGGCACGATCTTCCACCGGTTGGCTCCCAGCGCGAAGCCGGCGCAGGGCGAACCAACCGTAGAGCAGGCGTAGGCTGAGAATCAGCACGCCCAGGCACCAGAGCAGCACCAGACAGGGCAGCGCCCGAACAACCGAATCGGCCCACGGGAATGGCTCGTCGGCAGCCGTACCCCCGCCTACCGCCAGCGAGGGCAGCGTCAGCGGCCGGACCGGCTGCATGGCCACCGGCCGGTTGCCGGCGGCCACCGGGCTGAACTGGCCCGCGGCAGCCTGGGTAGACGCAGCGAGCGGCGCCGGCCGCAGCGCCAGCCACGTCAACCCGGGCGCCAGCGTGCAGGCCAGCAGTGCCCCGCAAAGTACGAGGTAACGTACGTTCGCCGTGCTCCTGGCCAGCAGTTTTTGCAGCACCCAGGCGATCGCGCCGAGCAACACGCCTTCCCAACAAAAATGCACCAGCACCCAGCCGAGCAGCTCGACTCCTGGCGGTAAACGGAACCAGGACGTCATGGCTTGGGTTGGCTGAGTTTCTCGATCAAGCCACGGATTTCCGCCAGTTCGCTGGGGGAAGCCTTACGGGCGGCGAGCGCCTGGAGCACCAGCTTCGAGCTAGAGCCGCCGAACGCGCGCTTCAACAAGCCGGCCACCAATTGCCGTTGCGTCTGATCCTCCGAGCACGCCGCCCGGTAGACATGGGCTCGCTGCGACTCATCGCGCTGCACCAAGCCCTTTTCCGTCATAATCTGCAGAAACTTTAGGACGGTCGTGTACCCGGTGCCGCGGCCGAGCTTCGCTTGCACCTGCCGCACGGTGGCCTGGCCGGAGCGCCAAAGAACTTGCAGGATGCCGAGTTCGGCATCGGTGGGTTTGGGAAGAATCGGTGGCATGGCTCAAGGAATACGAAGCTCTTCGTTTATTGTCAACGAAGAATTTCGTAGATGGCGCCGGTTTGCAAGTTGCCTGAGTCTGGCGGAACACCAAAGCATGATCTGGCAAACCGCCCGCAGCCCGCTCGACCTCACCAGGCGCGGCGTCGTTATGGGCATTCTCAACCTCACACCCGATTCGTTTTCGGATGGCGGTGTTTATGCCGGGCTGGACGCTGCCGTGGCACACGCGCTTGCCATGCTGGCGGCAGGCGCGGCAATTATCGATCTCGGCGGCGAGTCAACCCGGCCGGGCGCCGTGCCCGTCCCGGCGGAGGAAGAAGCCGCCCGCGTCCTGCCGGTTGTTACAGCGCTCTTAGAACGCGCCCCGGAATGCCTGATCTCCATCGACACCTCGAAAGCGGCCGTCGCCGCCGCGGCCCTCGACCGTGGCGCTGCCATCGTCAACGACGTGACGGCCCTGAGCGGCGACCCCGCCATGGCCGAGATCGTGGCAAGGACGGGCGCGGGCGTGATTCTGATGCACATGCAAGGCACCCCGGCGACGATGCAGCACGCGCCGGCGTATCAGGATGTTGTCTCGGAAGTCGGGGAATTTTTGCAGGCCCGGTTTGAGACCGCCCTGGCAGCCGGCATTAGCCCGGAATGCATCGCCTTGGACCCCGGGATTGGTTTCGGCAAGACGGCGGCGCACACCCTGACCCTCTTGCGGGAACTAGCCAGGCTCGAGATTGGCGGACGCCCGCTCGCGCTGGGTGTGTCCCGCAAGGCGTTCCTGGCCGAATGGGCCGGAACGAAGGCTTTGCCGGATCGTCTGGGTCCCACAGTGGCGATCACCGCCTGGGCGAGGGAAAGAGGCGTACGCATCCACCGCGTCCACGACGTGCAGCCAAACGTGGCCGCCCTCCGGATCGTAGAGGCGCTGCTCTGAGCGGGAAACTGGAGCGACTTAGCCGTCGCCACTCGGTTCCGGCATGGAACGGAAATAGCCTCGAATGCTGCGGCCTGGGTTACGCACGCACCACTGGATGTGAGTGCGTGCCGCGAAGCCAGCCCCAGGGTAAAGCGGTTTACCTTCGAAGAAGGCAGCACGGAGCGTGTCGAAAGGTACCTGCTGGTTTATCTCACGCAGTTCATGCAAAAATTGACACACGGCGCAATCGAGCCGGCGTCTAACCAAATCCTCATCCGTGGCGAAAGCCGAGGTGTTGGTCGGAGGCGCCACGCCTGAGTCACGGAACGTCATTCCATCTCAGTATAAGCCTGCTTGAGAACCGCCAAACTTCGCGCGCCGGTCAGGTCCAGACAGTTGCCCGGATCGATGATTGCTCCGATGGCGAACGGCTCCGTTACCGTTCGCCGCGCATAAGCAGGATGATCACGCAGGAAAGTGGCCCATTGCAAAGCTCGCTGAGGACTGTTTTCCCAGAAATACGCGCCTGTCCCGAGCCAATCGTAGTCGTTCGTGCTGAGGGCGACGTGTCCGCGACCGGCCAGTATGTTTTCTCCCACCAATCTGTCGCATCCGTGATAGGCGAGAACAAAGCCTGGGAAAGTCATTCCCGATAGCGCTTGGCCAGCTTACCACTGTGCGTGACAAATCCATGCTTGACCAAAAAAGCGCGCGCGCTGGCAGAAGATTGGCGGATCTTCCTGCCTGCTCGCCGGAGAGCCTCGATTTCCCGTTTGGCTTCGTCCGCGCTCAGTGATTCCTGCATCGCAGTCATGCTTCCCGAGCGTAGCAATGATCAGTTTAAGGTCAAAGGAATTGTGGGTACACGACGAGCATGCAAATAGGTAGATAACTTGAATGGCACCAGCCGTTCTTACGTCTCACGCCTGTGCCTCCCCTCCATCCGATTTTAACCACTATCTGGCGGTGGGCGCGCCAGGATTGGAACTCCGCCATCGAGGTGTTGATCCTGGCCATCGGCATCTACTACGCTTACCTCTACTTCCGCGGCACGCGTGGCGCCCGGGTGCTGACCGGACTGGCCTTGTTCCTGGTCACGCTCACCGTCTTGAGCGAGGTGCTCAACCTCGTCGTCATCCGCTGGCTGATCGGGCGCTACTCCGTTTTCTTCGTGGTCGCACTCGTCGTGATTTTCCAGCCTGAATTGCGCCGCGCGTTCGCGGAATTGGGCAGCCGGTCCTTCTTTTCCACCAACAAGCAAAACAAACAGACCCTCGACCGGCTCTGCGATGCCGTGCGCGAACTCGCCAGCAAACAGTATGGCGCCTTGATCGCGATCGAACGCGACATCGGCCTGCGCAGTTACGCCGAAACCGGCGTGGACCTGGATTGCAACTTTTCTTCGGAACTGCTGCTGACGATCTTCCATCCCAAAACGGCTCTGCACGATGGCGGCGTCATCGTGCGCGATGACCGGATTGTGGCGGCGGCCTGTATTTTCCCGGTCAGCCAACGGGAGACGCTCGACCGCTCGTTCGGCCTGCGGCATCGCGCGGGCCTGGGGCTCAGTGAGGAGACCGACGCAGTGACCGTGATCGTCAGCGAAGAGACGGGGAGTGTGTCCCTCTGCGTCGGGCGTTCCATCAAGCGCGGCGTCTCACCGGCGGAATTGCGCCGGCGGCTCGGGCAAGTCTTGCTCTTCGAGCCGGCGGACACGGTGACCGCCGGGACCGAACCACCGGCAGCGGCGCTGGCGGACAAGGGACGGGACCTTGGCGCCGCCTGACGCAGAGGCCGGCGGCACGAACCCCATGAAAAGGCTCCAGCATTTTTTCACGTATAACTGGCGGGCGAAACTCGCCTCGTTGGCCCTGGCGACGGTCGTGTGGCTTGTGGTAAAGCACGGGATCGCCTACGCGCCGGCCCAGCAGCCGCCGCCGCCGTTGCCGCCGCCCGCGATCGGGCCGCCGGGTTAAACACTGTGAGACTCGCCCGCGCGGCTCGGTCGCAGCCGTCCTCGCGCTCCCGCGGCGGCGGAGCCGCCGTTCATGCGCACACCCGGAAGAGCGTTCGCGTGCGAATCGCTTGCTATGAGTAGTACTTCGTCCGACTCCCCCTCCCCTCGCCGCATCTTTGGCACCGACGGCGTGCGTGGCATGGCCAACGTCGAACCGGTCACCGCCGAGACCGCCTTGAAGCTCGGACGGGCCGCCGCCCACGTGATCACCCAGCTCGGTCGCGGGCACGGCCGGGCCAACGCACGGCCAAGCATTGCTCTTGGCAAGGATACGCGCCAGAGCGGCTACATGCTGGAGGATGCCTTGGCCGCGGGGCTCATGTCCTTGGGCGTCGACGTCTTCCAGGTGGGTCCGCTGCCTACTCCCGGCGTGGCTTATATCACCCGGTCGCTGCGTTGCGATGCCGGCATTGTGCTGACCGCCTCCCATAACTCGTACGAGGACAACGGCATCAAGTTCTTCCATTACGATGGCTACAAGCTCGACGACGAGATCGAGCGGCGCATCGAGGACCTGGTTTTCAGCGGCGGCATCGAGAATATTCGACCGACCGCCGGCAAAATCGGCCGCGCGCAGCGGATTGACGACGCGCTCGGGCGCTACGTGGAATTCGCGAAGGCGAGTCTGCCCCGCAAGCTCACGCTCGACAAACTGCGCATCGCTGTCGACGCGGCCAACGGCGCGGCTTACAAGTCGACCCCCTGGATCTTGCGCGAACTCGGCGCGGACGTTCTGACCTTTCATAACGCGCCCGACGGCACGAACATCAACCGCGACTGCGGCAGCACGCATCCCGAAGAGATTCAGCGTCTGGTCCGCCAGACCGGCGCGCAGATCGGCATCACGCACGATGGCGATGCCGATCGCGTCCTCCTTTGCGATGAAAAAGGAGAGCTCGTCGACGGGGATGAAGTCATGGCCATTGCCGCGCGGGAGTTTGTCCGCCAAGGGCGCCTCGCGCACGAGACGCTGGCTGCCACCGTGATGAGCAACTACGGCCTGGAGGAAGCGTTGGCGGAAGTAGGGGGCAAAGTGGTGCGCACGCAAGTGGGCGACCGCTACGTCATCGAAGAAATGGTTCGCGGCGGTCTCAATCTCGGCGGCGAACAAAGCGGCCACATGATTTTCCGCGATTACACCACGACCGGCGACGGCATCATCACGGCGCTGCAGATATTGCGTATCATGATGGACAGCGGCAAACCTTTGAGTGAACTCAAGAAGTGCCTCGCCAAATATCCCCAGGCGCAACGCAACCTGAAGGTGGCGCGCAAGCCGCCTTTCGATTCGTTGCCAGGCATGGAAGACTTGATCGCGGAAACCAACCGCGAGCTCGCTGGTAAAGGCCGGGTCCTCCTGCGCTATTCCGGGACGGAACCGAAGGTGCGGCTGCTGATCGAAGGACGCGACCAGGCAGTCATCGAACGTCAAGCGGATCGGATTGCCGATGCGCTGACGCGGGCGATCGGGGCGTAGCAGTTCCGGCCAACCTGCGGCTACCCGCGGCGCGAGTAGATTTTCATCTCGTGCGCCTCGGTCGTGGTATCGGATAAATCCTTGAGTGTCGCTTCCTGCCGCTTGAGCAAATCGTCGTTGGTTGTTTGGATGGCTTGCAGAGCAGCGAGCGGATCGGCAGGCGGCAGCGCCAACTGGGAACGCACGCTGGCGGATGGCAAAGTCGTGAGCACGATTGCCACGAGTAGTAAGGAAATGGAGCGCGTGTTCATATTTTAGCGAGACCGGCCGGCAAAAATTTTCGCTTGGCGAACCTCTTCCTTGAGCAAAGCCGTCTGCGCCTCTATTTTGGTCTGATTGGCGACGAGCAAGTCTTGTTGTGCCTTGAGTTTACCAATGGATCCGTTCAGGGCATCCAGGTTGACGATTGGCGGTGGCGCGACAGCTGCTAAAGAGAGAGTCCCAGGGGCCGCCAGCCAGCCCGCGGCCAGCACGCCGAAGAGCAGGACGAGCGGGACAAATCCCGGGAGCGAGCGGTGAGAAGAGGCGCGTTCAAGCATGGGATTTGATGAGGTACAACGCTCTTAGCAGCAAAAAACGTTCCAAAAAACGAAAAAAGATGAATTTTGTCCTTGCTACCTCGGCGACTTGCCTCCATTCTTCGACCCATGGCCGGAATGCAACAGACGCAAAGCATGTCGATGCAGCAGGTGCTTGCGCCGCAGTTGCAGCAGAGCCTCATCATCCTGCAAGCTCCCATGCTAGAGCTGCGCAATATCGTGCAGCAGGAAATGGAGACGAACCCCGTGCTGGAGGAAGAAGTCAGCGAACCTATCCCGGAGGAAGAGTCCCGGCAGGACGACGATTTCAAGGAGGAGTTCGATCAACTCGCCAAGCTCGATGAAGAGTGGCGCGAGTACATGGCCCAGAGCAGCGGATACAACAGCCGGAGCGAAGACGACGAGGAACGGCGCCAGTTTTTCTTCGATTCCATCGCCAACCAGGAAACGCTCCAGCAGCATCTGATCGGCCAACTCAACGGCGCGGAACTCACCCCGGGAGATCGCCGGCTGGCCGAGTTGATTATCGGCAACATCGACGACAACGGCTTCCTGCAAATCAACCCAGAAGAAATGAGCGCCAATACCGGCGTCGCGGTCGCGGACCTGCACCGGTTGCTCAGCGTTATCCAGGGCTTTCATCCCGCCGGCGTCGGGGCGACCGATCTGCGGGATTGCTTGCTGATTCAACTCCGCCGCCTGGGCAAGGAGAACACCTTGGAATACCAGATCATCCATCGGTTTCTGGATGAACTGGGCAAGCGCCGTTACCCGGAGATCGCCCGCCGGCTCAGCGTCACGGTCGATCAGATCCAACAGGCCGCTTATTCCATTGCCACGCTCGACCCGAAGCCAGGCGCCATCTTCGCGCCGGACCCGAACAACTACGTCTTGCCGGACGTGAGCGTCGAGAAGATCGGCGACAAATACACGGTGATGCTCAATGGGGAACAAATCCCCCATTTGCGCATCTCGAACACCTACAAGGATCTCATGGCGCAGGGCGGCGGTGGGGACGTGAAGGACTATATTCGCGATAAAATCCGCAGCGGTAAGTTCCTGATCAAGAGTATCCACCAGCGCCAGCAGACCATTTCGAATATCGCCAACCAGATCGTCAGCCGGCAGGAGGAATTTCTGGACAACGGCACCGCGTTTCTGCGGCCGCTCACCATGGTGCAGATCGCCGAGGCGGTCGGCGTGCACGAGACGACGGTCAGCCGGGCCATTTCAGGGAAATATATGTCGACGCCGCAGGGTGTCTTCGAGATGCGCTACTTCTTCACGCCCGGCTATCAGACGGCCAACGGCGAGTCGATGAGCAACACCAGCGTCAAGGAAGCCATCCTGGACCTGATCAAGGCCGAGAGCGCCATGCATCCGCTGAGCGATAAGGACATTGTGTCGATCTTGAGCGAGCGCGGCATCCCGATAGCCCGGCGCACGGTGGCCAAGTATCGCAACGAGCTGAGCATCTTGCCGAGCAACATGCGCAAGCAGTATTGACGGGCGGAGCATCCGTTTGTTTGCGCTGTAAATGGCCCCTGCCCGCCAATTGCGCGGGCCGGCATCCTCGTGGAGGCTGCCATCCGAATACCAGCACATGACTCATTATCTCGTCACGGGCGCCAATCGTGGTCTCGGTCTGGAATTCGTCCGCCAACTGCTGGCCCGTGGCGATGCCGTGGTGGCGTGTTGCCGTGAGCCGGCGGAAGCAAAATCGCTCAATGCCCTAGGCGATAGCGCCACGGGCGACCGGCTCAAAATCCTCGCCCTGGACGTGACCGATCCGGCGGCCATCGCGGCGTTGCCGGCTCAACTGGGCGCCGCTGGTTTGACCATCGACGTCCTGATCAATAACGCGGGCGTGGCGGTGGAGAATGAAACGTTCGGCACCTTCGAGGCTGGAACGATGGAGCGCGTGCTGCGCATCAATTCCATCGCCCCGATGCTGGTCACGCAGGCCCTGGTGCCGATGCTCGAGAAGAGCCGCAACGCACCGAAGATTATCTGCATTACTTCGGGACTGGGCTCGATTACTCAAGCCACGGATCTTTCCTACGGCTTGACCTACGCCATGAGTAAGGCTGCCCTGAACATGGGGGTCAAAAAACTCACCAGCGAATTGCAGCAGCGCGGGATCATTATCGTGCCATTGCATCCGGGTTGGGTGCAAACCGATATGGGCGGCAAGAATGCGACCCTGCAACCCCCTGAATCGATCCGGGGCATGCTCCAGGTCATCGATGGGCTCAGCATGAGCGATACCGGCCGCTACCTGACGTATGCGGGCGACGAGCTTCCGTGGTGAGCTGGGTTATCTCAGGCAGCAAAGCTGCCGGTCGTGCAGGAAATGCCGGCTGCGAAGCGTGACCGGATGCGTGCTAACCTTCGCGCTTACGGCAACGTTTCCCGCGTGGCGCTCAGCAAGTGCGGAGGAGTCCCCAGCTCTCCCCGCCGTTCTCAGGAACTGTCGAGCTACGCTGACGCGCTTGTCTTACTTGCAATACACCGTGCAAGCTACCCCGGTTTGGGAGGTCAATCATCCACGAAACCAGCTAACGTGGCGGGAGGACGGAGACAAATGCCGCTATTCCTACTTGAACTGGAACGACGATGGTTCTGAAAGGTTCGAGGCGTCTTATTCCTTCGATGGCGAACGATCGTACAACACATGGTCCGGCAAAGGATTGTACTATACCAAACGCGGCCCGCGCCCGTTCGACGACTGGATCGGGAATGTGGGTCTTATTACGCGTCCGTTCGACTTTGCCTTGCAGGCGCCAGGACTTTCCGCCGCGGCGCAGCCGAACCTCGCGTTATTGAAGTCCGATCCGCTCTGGGAGCGGCTGGCCAAGGAAGCCGCCGTAATTGGCACCCAGAGGTATCAGAATCGAAGTTGCACGGTCGTGCGGATCAACCACGGGATCTATCGGACTTCAAACATCGTTCCGCCGGTTAACATCCCAACTTACTTCGTGGTCTATTTCGACGCGGAAAGTTCCATGCCGATTGCGTGGAAGCAGTACGACGAGCAAAACCACCTGATCGACACCTTGGATGTAACCACCGAGCAGACAATACCGTTGCCGGGAGGAGGCTGTTACGTCGCGCCCAAGCATGTAGTACACGTCTTTTTCGAGTTCCAAGATCCTAAGTTAATCGGCAGCCAGTTGAACGTTTGGACCTTTGACTACATCGATGTCCACACGACGCCAGATCCTGGTGAAAAGTTCAGATTAGACCTGGCCAAAGCGCACTGGATCAACGATGAAGATAGCCACTCGGGAGGCCCTCCGCCAAGATAATGCCTGCGTGGCCTGGAGCTTCCGACTGAGCAGGATCCGACCCGACTATGACTACGCCCACCGCATCACCCGAAGAATACGACCTCATCGTGCTGGGCAGCGGCGAAGGCGGCAAGTATCTCGCCTGGACCCTCGCCCGGATGGGGCAGCGGGTCGCCATGGTCGAGCGCAAATGGATTGGCGGTTCCTGTCCCAACATTGCGTGCCTGCCGAGCAAGAATGTCATTCACAGCGCGAAAGTCGCTTCGCTTTTCTACCGCAGCGAGGAATTCGGCATCAGCAAGGAGAACGTACGCATCGATATGTCAGGCGTGCGCGACCGCAAACGTCAGATGGTCAATGGCCTGGTCGACATGCATCTCGATCTCTACAAAAAGAGCGGGGCGGAACTCATCATGGGTTCCGGACGGTTCATAAGCCCCAGAACCATCGAAGTCACGCTGGCCGAAGGCGGAACGCGCCTCCTGCACGGCAAGAATGTCGTCATCAACACCGGCAGCCGCGCGACCATTGAACAGACGCCCGGGCTGGCCGAGGCCAACCCGCTCACCCACATCGAGGCGCTGGAACTCGACCACATTCCCCGGCATCTCCTGGTGCTTGGCGGCGGCTACATCGGCCTGGAACTGTCCCAGGCCATGCGCCGCTTCGGCAGCGAGGTCACCATCGTCGAACGCAACGGACATCTCGTCCATCGCGAGGATGAGGACATCACCCGGGCCTTGGCAGAGCTATGCCGGGATGAGGGGATCACCGTGGCCACAAACACACAGGTTGACCGGGTCGAAGGGCAGTCGGGCGCCTGGGTCAAACTCCATGGCACGCGCGACGGCGCAGCCGTGGTCCTGGAAGGCACCCACCTCCTGGTCGCCGGCGGCCGCACGCCGAACACCGGCGATCTCGGCCTGGAACTCGGTGGCGTGGAAACGACCGCTCGCGGGTTTGTGCAGGTCGACGAGCGCCTGCAAACGACCGCCGCGGGCGTTTGGGCCATCGGCGACTGCGCCGGCAGCCCCTTCTTCACCCACATCTCTTTCGACGATTTCCGGGTGGTGCGGGACAACATCACCGGCGGCAACCGCGTCACGACCGGACGTCAGGTACCGTTCTGCTTGTTCACCGATCCTGAATTCGCCCGCATTTGCTTGAGCGAGACCGAAGCGAAGGAGCAGGGCATAGCCTATCGCCTGGCCAAGATTCCGATGACCGCGGATTTACGCACGCGCACGCTTTCGGAAACACGAGGTTTCATGAAGGCGCTAATCGACGCCCAGAGTGACCGAATTCTGGGCTTTGCCATGTTTGGCGTCATGGCCGGCGAGGTCATGGCCACCGTGCAAGTCGCCATGCTGGCAGGGTTGCCGTACACGGCTTTGCGTGACGCGGTCTTCACGCATCCCACCATGCTGGAAGGCCTCATTGCCTTGTTTTCTGCTGTTCCGCCTATCCTCGAAAGCCACTCCAAATGACGACTGATACTTTTACCGGCTTGATTAGCTTTGCCAGCCCTTGGCCGTTTAGCGAAACTGTGGCACGGATCGAAGCGGCCCTTAACGCCAAAAAGATTAAGGTGTTTGCCCGGATTGATCAGGCAGCCGAAGCCGCGGCCGCCGGCCTGACCTTAAGGCCGACTACATTGCTTATCTTTGGGGATCCCGGCAAAGGCACTCCGTTAATGCAGACTTATCCTGCCCTGGCGATTGACCTGCCGCTCAAGGCCCTCGTCTGGGAAGCCAACCCGTCCGAGATTTTCGTCGCACTCACTTCGCCCGAGTTTCTGCAAAAGCGGTATAGCCTGCCATTCGCGCCTCTCACAGAGGTTGTCGGCCTCTTCAAGGCCTTGCTCACCGCGGATTCTCCAGCTTGAGGCTGTTGACTGCCATGCGGGACCACACCGGCGGGTGTTAGCGCGCGGAATCCGCGCCTAAGACTACCTTCCCGAGGAAAATACCCGCGTAAGCATTGTCGTCTTTGTCGTGGTTATCCAAGTCGTAAACCGTCAGGTGGAGAACGCCCGTGCGGAGCAGCTTGAAGGTAAAGCTAAACTCGGTGGCGCCTTTCGGCAGGGGCTGGTAGAGCGACGAGTCAGCTAAGGCAGCGATCGCGTCGGAACCGGCCGCGGCGGTGTTACCGACATACAGCGTGGCGTTCACCAGGGTATACTGCCGGCAAACACCGCTGATCCGATAGGTACCGCCTACCTGGAAATCCGCCGTGGTGCCTGTCACAGCCTGCACTTCAATCCCTTCGCCGTTGGGAAATGCCTTCTTGATCTCCGGCACGATGGTGAGTTTGTAAGGCAGCGGAGGTAGAGGCGGAGATGGCGGCGCGGATGGGACAGCCATTGCATCTTCCGGCGATTGTGGAGCTGGACTGGACGCTGGGGCGGCATTTGCCTCGGTTTTGGCGGCAGGTACGGCCGCCGCGTCGCCGGAAGGTTTTTGCGCGAGATCCAAGACGAGGCTGGCTGGCTGCGGATCGCCCGGGACGTAGGTGGTTGGCGGCAAGTTATCCACGGCTAGTGAAATCTCGTTTTGCAGCCAGCGCATGGAGCCGCCTGCATTGGGCGTCGTGCTGTATTCCTCTGGATAGGCCTTGTAAAATGGACCCACGGCAAAGTCCGCTTCGCCGTTGCTGGGGCTCAGTTCCACGCTCTGTCCGGCCGTGCCGCTGTTGAAGGGCCCAACCGCAAAGGTCTGGTTATACTTCAAGGTGAGTTTACCGCCGTGGAGCGCCGAAGCCGGGATGTGGATGATCTTGCCCCGGATCATCAGTTCCGGTCCCAGCGTGATTTTCAATTCGCCTCGCGCGGCGGTGACATCGGTGACGTACGCGCCGCCGTAACCGGGCGCGTCCACGAAAAACCAGTAGTGGCTGTCGGGCGGTAGAGTAGTCAAGGTAAAGCCGCCCTGTTTGTCAGTTGTCGCCAACACGGGGCCCGAGCCTGGCCAGAGATGGTCTTCATTCGCTGATCCGCGCGCGTAAGCCAGCCTGACCACCGCCCCTGCAATCGGTTGCCCGGTGGCGGCGACCGTGACCGTCCCGTGCCGCGAGATCGCCTTCTGCAACATCCAGCGAAAGGGTTTGTTGGGATCGAGGGGGACGTTCTTAATTTCGTCCGCCTGAAAGCCGTCCGCGCGCACCCGAACGCTGAGCGGTGCCTCGGCGAGATGCTCCAGCTCGGCCAGGCCTGCAGCATCGGTTTTCACGTCGACGAACGTTACTTCCGGAGGACCGGGATAATTCGCGCTGAGCAGAGCGTCCGCGATAGGATGCCCGGCTTCGTCCACTACTTCAACGGCGGCGGCATGGCCCTGCGTCAGCGTGAGTTCCAGGCCGTTTAGTTTGTCCATGTTCCGCAGCGTAAACGGACCGGCGAAGGCCGCGGCATAGCCGTCCTTGGTTGCCGCCACCCATTCCGTGTTGGTGTCGGCGGGCACGTTCACGGTGCACCAGCCGCCCGTTGCCACCGGTTGCGCAATCCACGCCCCACTGTTCAAAAACTGGTTGTGGTTGTACACCACCGCGAGGTTACCATTCGGCGGCGAGCCGTCCGATGTCACCACTTTGACCTGGTAGGCAGCAGCCGCGCGCGTGCCGGCCGGCTGATCTTCCGCCTTCTCAGGTGCGGGTTTCTGTTCCGCCAGCTTGATCGTCTGGGCGACGGCGCGCGTACCGAGCCACAATCCGCTCAACGCCAGTCCCGAGAGCGCCAGCACCAGTGCCAGGCTTAACCAACGCAACCGCAAAGCGGGTTGGTAGCCGGGAACGAGCAGGCGACGGGCGCGGTCCAGCGCGGCGCCGCAGTGAGGAGCAGACCCGCTGGCGGCCAGCACCGGTGCCGCGGCGGGACGGCTGCGTTCGATCACGGTCACCAGCGCCTCGACGTAGCTCGCGGGCGACTGGCACTCGCCCGCGGCAAGTTGGTCGCAGCAGGCCTCCCGCTCCACGCGCATTTGCCCGCTGATCCACCACACGAACGGGTTGAAGAACAGCAACGCCTCCACCAGCATCTGCGCGAGATTGACCAGGTAATCCCAGCGGCGGATATGCGCCAGTTCGTGCGCCAGGATGGCGCGGAGTTGCTCCGGCGGCACGCCTGTCAGCATCGCGGCCGGCAACAACACCGCGGGCCAGAATACGCCCAGCACGGACGGCACGCCGATTTCCTCGCTTACCAGGAACCGCACGCGCCCCGACACGCCCAAACGCACGCGCAACTCCTCCGCCAGGGCCAGGAGGCGAGAATCGCTGAGGTCCTGGCAGCGCCGGCACAGTCGTCCCGCGCCGGAGGCGCCTTTGACCGCGCGCAGCAAGGACGCGCCCACCCCCAGCAACCAAAACACGGCCACCCGGCCCACCCACAACTGGGTCCCAGCTGAAGTGTCCTTCCCCGCGTCGCCAGGATTTGCCTCCGCCGCACGGATAAGCTTCCGCCGTTCCTCTGGAGCCGCCGTTGCCGCCGGCGGGGACACCCGCGGGAGGTCCGGCGAGGTGCCCTGCACAGAGCCGAGCGGACGCCGGCCACTGATCGTTCGCGGCGCGGAGTCCAGCAGGGCCCATGATCCGAGGCCCGACAGCAGCACCACCGCCAAGGCGGCCATCGCCAGGCCGTAACGCAAGTTGGCGCGGCGCGCGGGAACCAGGCGCAGAGCCAGGAACAATCCCCCGGCCGCCAGCGCGCCTTGCCAGAGCGTGTGCAGCAACGCATGCACGAGCGGCAGCCACGCCGGCGAGTTCAACCAGAAGAAACCCGGCAAGGCGCTCATTTCTTTTGGCCTTTCGTTTTGCCGTGGCCGGAGCTTTGGCGTTGCCCCTGATGAGAATCGAGCAACTGGCGGATGGCAGCCAGATCAGCTTCATCCAGGTCGGTCTCTTGCAGAAGGTGCTGCAGCACTTGCGTAGGCTGTCCCCCGAAGACATTAGCGACGAGATTGCGGAAGAACGGCCCAAGCACGCGCGACTTGGTGACCGCGGGGCGCCAATGGTCGGTGAGTCCCTCCCGGGAGCGGTGCAAAAGCCCCTTTTTCTCCATGACCTGCATGGCGGAAAGCACGGTCGTATAGGCGCGCTTTTTGCCGTCGGGCATGGCGTTGAGCACCTCGCGCACCGGGGCGGGGCCGCCGCGCCAGAGCACGCCCAGGATCTGTAATTCCAGTTCGGAAGGTTTGTCGATCTTCATGCGTATGTACTATGTTTCTAGTACGTACTTTGCGCATAGTAGACCGTCAACGTTTTTTTACGCGACCCCCCGAATCCTGCCACGCGAGGTTTACACCAATCCGCGCCCGCCTAAATTGGCGCGGATGAAACGCGGTAGACATCGCCGGCAAGCAACGGCTGATCCGGGCAGCGTTCCGTCCAAGCCCGTCGCGGACCGCCGCATCGTGCCGATCGACGACGGTCCGCTCCGCCGGCGCGCGGCCAGGGAGTGCAATCAGGCCATGGCGCAGCTCGAAAACGCCCGGAACGAGTTGCGCCGTTTTGAACAGGAGGATCGGCCTGCCTTCGGACGCTGGATGGCCGCGGTTTTCGGCTCCCTTCTCACCGAGATTCGCGAAATCGCGCGGCTCGTCCACGAACAGGAAGCTTTGATCGCGGCAGTCGAGGCGGAAATGCTGTGGAGCGATCTGCGCGATCCCCGCAAAGCTTATGCGCTGGTGATGAAACGCCGCGAGAATCCGGAATTGGAAGATCTGGTGGCGCCCGGCCCCGCCGGGGAGGCGGACCCGGAGATGAGCAAGGAAGAGCGCCTGGAGCTTTTCGATGACTTCGCCCGGTCTGTGCTCGGGCTGGAGCCCTCCCGGATGAGCGCGGCGGCGTACACGCAAATGTTCGCGGACTTCGAAGCGGAAATGTTCGGCGAAAGTGCGCCGGAAGGCATCCGGCCAGCCCCGGCCGCGAAGAAACCGGCCGCCAGCCGGCAGGAGGTCCGGCTGAAGGAACTTTACCGGACGTTGGTGCGCCGGCTTCACCCGGATCTGCGCGCGGATGGTGAGGCGGCGGTTTCAGCCCTTTGGCATGAGGTGCAAGAAGCCTACGAGGCGCGTGATTGTAATCGTCTGGAAACCCTGCTGGCCCTCACCGAGGTGCGGAGCGACGCCGGTGGCGGCTCGTCGAGTCTTGCCCAGATGCGGGCCACGTTGGCGGAGCTCAAACAGGCGTGGCAAGCCATCCAGCGCAGCATGGCGAACGCGCAGCGGGATCCGGCCTGGAACTTTAGCCGGGCCAGGAACACGGCCCAGCGGGAAGCGCGCGTCCGGCGCGAGTTGGAGCGAGACCTGGCCGATCAGCGCTGGTTACTGGCGGACCTCAAGCGCATCGTGGCTGCCTGGTCGCGTCCGCCGCAATCGCAGCCGAAAAAGAGGGCACACGCCCGCGGCAATCACGCGGGACCCGCTTGACCGGACGCGCGCCGTTGCACGTCATCGAACCGGATCTCGGCCAGTTCCTCGTGTCCCAGCAGCGACACGATAATGGCCACCGCAAAGGAAAGTGGGATGGTGTACAGACCCGGGTTTTTCAAGGGGAAAATGGCTTCGTGATGCCCCAGGATATCCACCCAGATGGCCGGGGACAAAACGATCAGGATCAAGGTGGCCACCGTACCGGTCCACATGCTCGCCACCGCCCCCGCGGTGGTAAACCGGCGCCACATGATGGAAAGGAACAGCGCCGGGAAGTTCGCGCTGGCGGCAATGGCGAAGGCCAGACCGACCATGTAGGCAACGTTTTGCTTCTCGAAAACGATCCCCAGCACGATCGCGATGACACCGAAGATCGCGGCCGCCAGGCGCGCCACGCGCAATTGTTCGTGCTCGGGCGCTTCTCCGCCGCGCACGACGTTAACCCACAGATCGTGGGAGAGGGCGCTGGCCCCGGACAGGGTTAATCCCGCGACGACAGCCAGGATCGTCGCGAAAGCCACCGCCGAGATAAAGCCCAACAGCGTCGGGCCGCCGAGCGCATTGGCCAGCAGCGGCGCCGCCAGGTTGCCGCCTTTGGACGCCGCGGCGATGGCCGGTTGGCCGACGAGCACCATGGCGCCGAAGCCAAGAATGAACGTCAAAAGATAGAAGAAGCCGATCAGCCCCGTGGCGTAGAAAGCCGAGGCCCGCGCCGCCTTCGCATCCGGCACGGTGTAAAAGCGCATCAGGATGTGCGGCAACCCCGCCGTCCCGATCATCAGCGAAAGGCCCAGCGAGAGATCATCCAGGGGCTTGTGCAAACCGGGGCCAAGGATGTTGACCGCCGGCTTGATCGAGCCGTCCGCCAGATGCAGCACGCCGTGATTGTTCAGCCTGGCGGCCTCCGCGAAGAGCGCCAGCGGGTTGAAACCGAATTTCGCCAATACCAGCACCGCCATCAAGATCGCCCCGCCCAACAGCAATCCAGCCTTGATGATCTGGACCCAGGTCGTAGCCAGCATGCCGCCGAAAAGCACATAGATCATCATGAAAGCGCCGACGATGACCTCCGCCTGCCAATAGCTCAGAGCGGGAAAAAGGAGATGGATCAACTGCCCCGCGCCCACCATCTGCGCGATCAAATAAAAGATAACGACCGCGATGGTGCCGGCGGCGGCGGCGATGCGGGTGGGCGTTTGCCGCAAGCGATAGCTGACCACGTCGGCAAACGTGTATTTGCCGATCGAGCGCAAGCTCTCCGCGATGAGCACCAGGACCAAGGGCCAGCCGACGAGAAAACCCGTGGAGTAAAGCAGGCCGTCGAAGCCGTTGAGCGCCACCATGCCCGCGATACCCAGAAAGCTGGCCGCGCTCATGTAATCGCCCGCCAGGGCAAAGCCGTTTTGCAGGCCGGTGATGCCGTGGCTGGCCGCGTAGAAGTCCGAGGTACTCTTGGTCCGGCGGGCCGCCCAGAACGTGATACCCAGAGTGACCGAGACGAACAAAAAGAAGAAAAAAACGGCGATACCGCTTTGCGATTGCACGGCCGTCTTTACCAGCGGTGTCACCGGGCCGGGACTGGCCGCCTGAGCGAGCGTTGCGAGCCAAAAACTCATCGGGAGAGAAAGAGCAAAAGGGGTTAGGCGAGGTTCTTATTGGCCCAGCGCACGTAAATGAGCGTGATGACCCAGGCGGCGGCGATCACCAGGCCGCCGAGCAAGATGCCCCAACTCAGCCCGGGCACGATTTGCGAGCCAAGCAGCGGCTTCTGATAAGCGACCAGCAGGATGAAGCCGGCATAGATCAAGAGCATGCTGCCGGACAGGAGGTAGGCCAGACGCCGGCGGGATTTCAGCCGCGCAGAGGTGACCGGTTCAGCAGGGGGAGCCATGGGTGCATGATCAACGATTCGAGGAACTTGGGAAGCAAAAAAAAAGCCTACCTCAGGATGGCAGCCAAGGAAGATGTTCGCGCCAGCGCAGAGCATGGCAGGTCAGGCAGCTTTGTTCTTTAGTTGCCGGTCCTCCCAGATAAGTTAATGAAAGTGCGCCGCCTCTTCGCCTTCGCCTGGCTCACGCTGAGTTCGCTCCAGGCCGCCGACGATCTCCCCGCCCGATTTGCCACTCCCCCCGACACCGCCCGCCCCGGCGTGTACTGGTATTTCATGGACGGCAACCAGACCCGCGCTGGCATCACCGCCGATCTGGCAGCGATGAAGCAGGCGGGTCTGGGGCACGCGCTCTACCTCGACGTTGACGTTGGCGTACCCAGAGGCCCGGTCGCATTCCTGGGTGAAGAGTGGCAGGACCAGTTCGTTCTCGCCGTGCGCGAGGCGGAGCGTCTCGGGCTACAGATCATTCTCGGCTCGGGACCTGGTTGGGCGGGCAGCGGCGGCCCGTGGATCAAGCCGGAGCAGTCGATGCAACATTTGGTGGCCGAACCGGTTGAGATAGAGGGCCCGCAAAAGTTCACCGGAACTCTTCCCGCCGCCAAGCCACGCGTACCCTTCTTCGGCCCATTGCGGGGGGCGATGGCGGCGTTCGAAGCGGACCGGCAGGCGGCGTACGGCGATGTGGCCGTCCTTGCCTTCCCGACGCCAACCGGCGGAGAGAAGATCGCGGACGCCGACCAAAAAGCATTGTACTACCGCCCCTCTTTTACCTCCGGTGGTCCCGCCGTGAAGCCCTATCTGAAAACGGAGGCAACCTATCCCGCCGTGCCCGCCGGCAGCGCGATCGCGCCTGACCGCGTCGTCGATCTGACGCGCTTCCTGCGGCCCGACGGCACCCTTGAATGGGACGTTCCGCCCGGCCGGTGGACCCTCCTGCGCTTCGTCAGCCGCAACAACGGCAACATCACGCGTCCAGCGCCGCGGGCGGGCCTCGGGTTCGAGGTCGATAAGTTTTCCGCCGGAGCGCTCGATTTTCATTACGATACCTACATCGGCAAACTGCTGGCCAAGGTCGGCCCCCGCCGGGCGGCCGCCGGCTGGACCACTCTGCACATCGACAGTTGGGAAATGGGCGCGCAAAACTGGACGCCGGCTTTCCGCGACGAGTTTCTGGCGCGCCGGGGTTACGATCCGCAGCCGTACTATCCCGCTTATCTGGGCTACGTCGTGGGCAGCCGCGAGATCAGCGAACGTTTTCTGTGGGACGTGCGCCGGACCGGCAGCGAGTTGATCGTCGAGAAACACGCCGGCCACCTCAAGGAACTCGCGCACCGGGACGGCTTTGACCTGTCTATCGAGCCTTACGACCTGAACCCCAGCAACGACTTTGACCTCGGCACGGTGGCCGATGTTCCCATGGGCGAGTTCTGGCACGTGGGTTTCAACAGTGCTTTCAGCGTGGCGGAGGCGGCGTCCATCGGCCACGTGATGGGTCGTCCGGTGATCGGGGCCGAAGCTTTCACCAGCGGCAACGAGGAGCGATGGAAAGATTATCCCGGCAGTCTCAAGGAGCAAGGCGACTGGGCTTTTGCCAGCGGCATCAACCGCTTTACCTTCCACACCTTCGCGCACAAACCCGACCAGGATCGGCCCGGGATGGAGATGGGTCCTTACGGGGTACACTGGGATCGCGGGCAAACCTGGTGGCCGATGGTCGATGCCTACCACCGCTACATCGCGCGCTGCTCGGAGGTATTGCGGCAGGGCCGCACGATTGCCGACGTGCTCTACCTCATGCCGGAAGGCGCACCCAACGTTTTTCTACCTCCCACCAGCGCTTACGACGAAGCCTCGGGCCGCTTGCCGGACCGGCGCGGTTACAACTTCGACGGATGTTCCAGTGAGGCTTTGATCAAACTGGCGGTCGTGCGGGATGCCAGCATAGTGTTCCCGGGCGGAGCGAGCTACCGGCTCCTGGTTCTGCCGGACTCGCCGACCATGACGCCTTCGCTCGTGGACAAGCTCGTCGCGCTGGTGCAAGCCGGGGCCACCATCGTCGGCAATCCGCCCCGGAAATCGCCCAGCTTGACCGGCTTCCCGGCGTGCGACCGGTACGTGGCCGAGCGGGCGAACGCCCTCTGGGGGACGTTGGAAATTCCACCCGGGCAAGCCAGGAGGAGTTACGGCTTGGGCTGGATCGTGTGGGGGCAGGCGCTGACCGGAACTCCGTCCGCGAATGCGCTCGCTCCGATCTATCCCGGCTACGACCTGACCGCTGCCCTGCTCGGCAGCCAGGGTCTGCCGCCGGATTTCAGTTCCCCGGGCCCCGTGCGCTACACGCATCGCAGCACCCCGGAACGCGAAATCTACTTCGTTTCGAACCGCTCCGCTGCGCCGCTGGAGACCACGGCTGCCTTCCGCGTCGAGGGACGCCCGGCGGAGCGGTGGGATGCCGTCACCGGTGCCACCCACCCCTTGCGCGAAGGCGCGGGTGGAGGCGGGCTCACAACCGTCCCGCTGCAATTCGCGCCGGCGGAAAGCTACTTCGTCGTCTTCCCCAAACCGGAGGCGGCCACGGCGCGGGGCGCGCCGGCGCCCAACCTCGTCCCCCGCGCGACCCTCGCCACGCTATCCAGCCCGTGGGAAGTGTCATTTGATCCGGCTGCGGGCGGCCCGGCGGCCCCTGTTCGCTTTGACACGTTCGACGACTGGAGTAGCCGCCCTGAACCGGGAATCAAATATTACTCCGGCATCGCCACTTATCGGAACACCTTCGATCTGCCTGTGGCGGCGGCGATGCCCCTTTACCTCGACCTGGGCAAAGTCGAGGTCATGGCCCGCGTCAAGGTGAACGGGCAGGATTGCGGCGTCGCCTGGACCGCCCCGTGGCGGGTTGATATCTCCCATGCGGTCAAGGCGGGTCGGAACACCCTGGAAATTGAGGTCGCCAACCTGTGGCCCAATCGCATGATCGGCGATCTCGTGGAAAAGCGCACTCCACCCATCGCGAAAACCACCTTTCACCCCTTCAAGGCCACGGATCTTCTTTTGCCTTCCGGCCTCGTGGCACCGGTGACGTTGGTGGCGCCTTGAGACGATCTCTCGAATGACTGGGACGGTCCGGTGACATCGTTCTCTTGCGCGGCAGAGAAGGTGTCCCGCACTACTGCTGCGTGGCCCAGCGTGCCAGCCAATCGACGACGGCCTGGGGCGTCATCGAGCGAGCGTCGGAAAGATCCTCCCGTTGGTCGGGGTCGACTAGCGTCCCGTCCGCGGCCAGAACCAGGATGGTCGGCACGCCTTTTGGCTTCGGGGCGCCGAAACGGGCCGGGATATCCAAGTTCTTGTCGAAGTGGCCGACGTCGACGAATACCACCTCGAAGTTGCGGTCCACAAAGGATCTGACCGCCGGAATCTCCAGGACGCCGGCCAGAAACCGGCAATCCCCGCACCAATTACCGCCGAGATCGAGCAGCACGCGCTTGCCGGACGACTTGGCCCGGGCCAACGCCGCGTCGAGCGCGGCGGAAGCGTTCGCCGTGGCGTCGTAAGGCTTCGGCATGGGTGGGTGGAGGTCGGCCGCGGTGACCTGCGGCGGGGCGGCGGCGGCTTGGCCAAGCCAGCAAACACCGCTAAAACAAAGCGCCCAAACCAGCAGATGGCACGACCAGGGAAGTCTTGGATGCATAGCGGCGGCCTTCGGCTCTATCCTCAACAGGGCTCAAGCGCCGGCTTCCATTTGCTTCTGCAAATCTTCCAGACTTAAGCCCTTGGTCTCAGGCAGGAACTTCGCCACGAGCACGAACTGGGCAACCATCATCAGCGCGAAGAAACCGAACGTCATCGCACCGGAGGCGTGCGCCACGATCGGGAAAGCCCAGCCGATGATGGCGCAAAGAGACCACATCAAGAAGCAAACCAGCGCGCCGCCGGAAGCCCGCACGGCATTGGGGAGCAACTCGTTGATCACCACCCAAACCACCGCGCCTTGCGAATAAGCATGGGAGCCGACGACACCCATCATGGCGGCAATGACAATCCACCCGTGGGCGTGCGTCCCGAAGGCCCAGGCTGCCGCCAGGTGCGAAACGATGAACGTGACCGAGCCAACCAGCAAGAGAGCCTTGCGGCCGACGCGATCGATCAGAGCCATGCCGACAAAAGTCATCAACAGGTTGGTTAAACCCACGTAGACTGATTGCATCAGCGCGCTGGACTTATCGGCGCCGGCCATGCGGAAAATGTCCGTGGTATAATAGATGACGGCGTTAATGCCATCGAGCTGATTGAAGGCTGCCACCATACAGGCGAGCAAAAGCGGCTTGAGGTATCTGCGTTGAAACAGCCGGTCGCCGCCTGCCACGGCGTTGTCGGTGGCCAGCGACTCCTGAATTTCGCGGCTTTCCTGGGCCGGATCCTGGTGGCCGAAGCGCGCCAGGACCGCGATCGCCTCCGCCACCTTATCGCGCTTGATCAGCCAGCGCGGGCTTTCCGGAATGAGCAAGGCGGCTCCCAGGAACAGCAACGACGGCAGCGCCATCACGCCAAACATCCAACGCCAGGCATTCGGCTGATCCGCGCCGAGGAAATAGGCCACCAGATAATTGGAAAAGTAAGCCAGCAATATGCCGATCACGATGTTTAGCTGGCTGATACAAACCAGGAATCCACGGTGCTTCGGCGGCGCTATTTCCGTGATGTACATGGGGCACACGACGGACGCCGCCCCGACCGCGACGCCGCCGACAAAGCGGGCCGCCAGGAAAGCAAACCAATTCCACGCTCCCGCGCAACCGGCCGCGGAGACCACAAACAAGACGGCCAGCAGGGCCAGGAGCGGCTTTCGGCCCCACCAATCCGCCGGCCGGCCGGAGGTCAGGGCTCCGCACATGGTTCCGACCAGAGCGCTCGAAACCGTGATTCCGAGCAGGTTATTGTCGAGCGTGAATGCCCGGCGTAAGGCTTCCGTTGTGCCGGAGATCACCGCTGTATCGAAGCCGAATAAGAGCGAACCGAGCGCGGCCACTAGCGCGGCCATGATCAGGACCCGGGAGCTGCCGCTTTGAGCGTCTGCCGACGTGGAGAATCGGGGGGAGGAGGATTCCAGCATAGCAGGCATTTCTAGTGACTAGGGCGGCCCAGCACAAGCGCTTTGGTCGACATTCGGGTTGTACTCCACCGCCTCAGCCCGTAAAATCCGGCGGTAAAACCTCCGCCGGCGTGAAACGATCAGGTCCGATTTTTTGGCAGGCGCGGACGGCTGCAGGCCCTCGGAAGGAAGCGCTTTGATTCTCGCGGCCGATTTTGGCGGGACCACGATCAAGCTGGGACTCGTGCGCCAAGGGTGCGTGGTCGCCCGGCAACAACTCCCGGTTGAAGCCACCCGGTCCATGGCGGACCAACTCGAAGCTGTGGCGCAGGCGTGGGAAAAACTCCTGGAGGACCACCGCGCCGCCGGCGAAAGCGCGGGCGTCGCCTTGGCCCTGCCCTTCCTGGTGGACACCGCCAAAACACGTGTTCTGGGTGAATTCGGCAAATTCCCGGGGGCGACGGAGATTGATTTCGGCGCCTGGAGCCGACAGCGGCTGGGACTGCCCCTCGCGCTCGAAAACGATCTGCGGGTGGCGCTCCTGGGCGAGTGGCTCGCTGGCGCGGCGCGGGGCAAGCAGGACATCGTCATGTTTGCGCTCGGCACCGGCATTGGCTGCGCCGTAGTTACAGAGGGGCGGCTGCTGCGCGGCGCCAACCAGCGCGCCGCCAGCCTTTTTGGCCATGGCACGCTGGCTTATGCGGGCCCCGTGGGACGCTGCGGGAACCTGGGTTGCGCCGAAGACCTGGCGTCCACCGCGACGTTGGCGGACCGCGCGCGGCAGCGGCCAGATTTTGCCGGCAGCACCCTGGAACGGGCGGGGAAAATCGACTTCCAAACGGTCTTTACCCTGGCGGCAAGCGAGGACCCCTGCGCGGCCGGTCTCCTGCAACAAAGTCTGCAAGTCTGGGCCGCCCTGGTCCAAAATGCGGTGTTGGCTTACGATCCTGAGTTGGTGGTGCTCGGAGGCGGTGTTCTCCGGCGTGCCGACGTCATCCTGCCGGCGATCACTCGCCATCTTGCCCAGTACATGCCGTCCTCTCCCCTGCAAGTCCCGGTGGTGGCCGCCGCTTTGGGCGACGACGCCGCCCTGTTGGGCGGAGAAGTGTTGCTCAGGCAAACCCATCCCCATCTTTTCCCATGAGACAACCCAATTACGATAAGTACCCTTTCGTGGCCGTGCCCGAGGGTGAAGACCGCTGCGTGCGGGGCTGGGAGCAGACCGCGGCACGCCTGCGCACGGCAATTGCAACTCGCGGCGCGGCAAAGACGGTGCTCGTGGTGGAGTGCTACACCGGCGTGGATGAAGCTCTGGTCCGGCGAGAGCTAACGGCCGGCCTGACGCCAGCCTTGACTGTGTCCGCAGCCGAAGCCATGCGCCCTGCCGCGGAGATCGACGCCCTGGTGGCGCCCTTCCTGGGCGGAGACGATCCCGTCTTCGGGTTCCTGTGCGGTTTGACACTCCCGCAGTTTTTCGACGCCGAGGCCGTGACGCGCCTCCGCGCGCAGGTCGCCCAAGCCACCCAAGGGTTGGTCTTGGTCGTCGGGTGCGGCGCGAGCTTGCTGGCCACGCCCGACCTCCTGGTCTACGCCGATCTTGCCCGTTGGGAAGCCCAACTACGCTACCGGCGCAACGAGGCGGATAATCTGGGCGTCCGGAACCGGACACTGCCGGCGAGCCTGCAATACAAGCGGGCGTTTTTCGTCGACTGGAGGGTTTGCGACCGTTGGAAGCGCCCGCTCATCGCCCGGTGGGATTTTGTCCTGGATACGCATCGCGCGGAGCCCCTGCTGGCGGAGGGCGCGGCGGTCCGCCAGGGCCTCGAGCAGGCGGTCACGCGTCCCTTCCGAGTGGTGCCCTTTTTCGATCCGGCCCCCTGGGGCGGCCAATGGATGAAAGAAGTCTGCGACCTGGACCGGGACGTCCAGAATTTCGGCTGGTGCTTCGACTGCGTGCCGGAAGAAAACAGCCTGCTCCTCGGGTTCGGAGAGATGCGCCTGGAGATCCCGTCCTTGGATGTGGTCTTCGACCAACCGCGCGCGCTTTTGGGCGAGGCGGTGCACGCCCGTTTCGGCGATGAATTCCCGATTCGTTTTGATTTTTTGGATACGATTGGCGGCGGCAACCTCTCCTTCCAGGTGCATCCGCTCACCGAATATATCCAGCATCACTTCGGCCTGCATTACACACAGGATGAAAGCTATTATATGCTTGATGCTGAAGCAGGCGCGCAGGTTTATCTCGGGCTCAAGGAAGGCGTGGATCCCGCGGCCATGCTCAGCGGTTTGCAACTAGCCCAAACCGGGGGCGCCCCGTTTGCCGTCGACGATTTTGCCCACGCTTTCCCCGCGCAAAAACACGACCACTTCCTGATCCCGGCGGGGGTGGTGCACTGCAGCGGCGCCGGCTCGATGGTGCTGGAAATCAGCGCTACTCCCTACATTTTCACCTTTAAGATGTGGGACTGGGGACGCCTCGGGCTGGACGGCAAACCGCGCCCCATCCATTTGCAGCATGGCGCCGCCAATATCCAGTGGCACGCCACGGCGGAATGGGCGCGCCGCGAGTTGGTCAATCGAATCGAACCCGTCGCGGCCGGCGACGGTTGGAGAGAAGAGCGCACCGGGCTGCACGAACGGGAGTTTATCGAGACGCGGCGGCATTGGTTTACGAGCAAAGTGACGCACGACACCCGCGGCGGCGTGAACGTGCTGAACTTGATCGAGGGAGAAGAGGCCATGGTAGAAAGTCCTACCGGCGCCTTTGCGCCTTTTCCCGTCCACTACGCCGAGACCTTTATCGTGCCGGCGGCAGTCGGCGCTTACACGATTCGCCCACTGCGCGAAGGCGACCTTTGCGCCACACTCAAGGCTTTTGTGCGCGTCTGATACAAGGTGTAGCCGCCACGCAGCGGCTAAAAAGGTAGCAATGGTGTTCAAGAGCAGCAGTCTGGCTTACGCCGGTCCAGGCCCAGGTCCTGGCCGTTGAGCCGCACACGCGCCATGGTCCAAGAAAATCCGTTGGCCCTTGCGCAAAGCACCGACTGACGAGCGACATCTCAGCGATCTGCTTTTGCCCTCGCTTCCGCCGTTTCCTCTAGCTTGGTCTTGCCTGACGAATCATGCCGATTTTCTGTCATTAGCTGATCCGTCAGGCAGCACCTAACGCACGTTGACATCTGCCTCCTGCGGCAGCGAGCGGGACGACCCGCCAACGAAGACACGGTAATCACCCGGCGCGACTTTCCAGTTGTGCGTGGCGACATCCCAGTACGAAAACGCCCGCCCGTCCAGCGTGACACTCGCATGGGCAGTCTTGCCGGAGTCGACCCTTACACGGGTAAAGCCTGCGAGTTTGCGCGGCGGCTGTTCCACTCCCGGTAGTGCGGGCACGCCCAGGTACACCTGTGCGACCTCGTCCCCGGTCCGGCTGCCGGTGTTCGCCACGTCGAAGTCGACCGTCAGAGTCGGCGCGGAAGCGGAAAGCGCAGCGGCCGAGAGGTGCAGCTTGCCGTACGCAAATGTCGTGTAAGACAACCCGAAGCCAAAGGGAAAGAGAGGTGCAATATTTTTGGCGTCATACCAGCGATAGCCCACCAGCAGTCCCTCGGAATAACGAGCGGTGGTCTGCTTGGCTGGCCCGACGCCGGGGTACTGCTCGGGCGTGCGGGCCGGCACGTCCGCCGCCGATTGCGGAAACGTGATCGGCAGCTTGCCCGATGGATTGACCTCGCCCAGCAGCACCGCCGCGACCGCCGCCCCGTCCTCGCCGCCGGGATACCAAGCCTCCAGGATCGCGGGCACTTTATCGCGCCAGGGCATCAGGACCGGCCCGCCGCTCTTGACCACGACGACCGTGCGCGGGTTCGCCTCCGCGACGGCCTCGACCAGGGCGTCCTGCGCCGAGCCGAGGGCGAGAGAATGGTCATGCCCTTCGACCTGATCGTCGCCGACCATCACGATCGCCACGTCGGCGGACCTGGCGGCTGCGGCGGCGGCGGCGGGATCTTTGCCTTCGTCCAAAACGATCGTCACCCCGGCACCGAACCGGGCTTGCAATTCGTCGAGCGGCAGAAGCTTGCGAATGGGGTCCACATGTGAACTGCCGCCTCCACCGGTCGCGGCGTGCGTGGCGAACGGGCCGATCAGCGCGACCGACTTGAGCGCGTGAGCGTCGAGCGGCAGCAAACCTTTTACGTTGCGGAGCAGGACCATGCCCTCCGCCGCCAGCCGCCGCGCCACGGTGCCGTTTTCTTCCATCGGAATCGGCTTGCGGGCGGGCGGATGGTCCCACACCCCCGCTTGCATCATTGTGCGGAAGCGGCGCACGAGATGTTCGTCCAGCACGGCGACCGCCACCTTGCCGTTCTCGACGGCGGCCTTGAGCGGCGCGCCGAGGTATTTGTCGTCGGGCATCTCCACGTCGAGACCGTTGAGCACCGAGGGTTCCGTGCTGTGGACCGCGCCGAAGTCAGAGGTCACGAAGCCTTCGAAACCCCACTCCTTCTTCAAAATCCCGTTGAGGAGCAGGTCGTTTTCACAGCAGTACGGGCCGTTGAGCCTGTTGTACGCGCCCATGACGGAGTAAACGTGCCCTTCCTTGACCGAGGCCTCGAACGCCGGGAGGTACAATTCGCGCAGGGTGCGTTCGTCGATTTCGGAGTTGACGGTCCGCCGGTCGGCCTCCTGGTTGTTGGCCGCGAAGTGCTTGACGTTGGCGATGATGCCCTGGCTTTGGATGCCCAGGATGTTGGCAACCGCCAGACGCGCCACCAGCAACGGGTCCTCGCCGTAAGCCTCGAACGTGCGCCCGTTTTGCGGCACGCGGGCGATGTTGATGTCCGGTGCTTCGAGCAAGGTGTTGCCGAAGTCGGCGGCTTCGCTGGCCTCAACCACACCGTACTCGCGCGCGGCGGGCACGTCCCAGGTGGCGGCCAGCGAGATCGGCGCGGGCAGGGCGGTGGCCTTGCCCTGATGCCCCGGCCCCGCCGGACCGAAGCCCGCCGGGCCATTGGTGACGAGCAGGTCGGGGATGTGCAGGCGCGGCACGCCGACGACGATGCGGAACACCCCCTTGGTCTGCGTGCCGTGCATCTGCGACACTTTCTCGTCCAGGGTCATCTGCGCGACGATCTGCCGCGCGCGGGCTTCGATGTCGGCTTGCGCCGGAACAGTCTGCGCGTGGATGAAGATCGGCAGCAGGAGCGTCGCGGCGAAAACAAGGGTGGTGACGCGAGCGTGGTGAATCGAGCAAAACGAACGAGACATAAGGATTTAGGGATTTTTGTGTGTGGCCAACCGTGATCTCTGATAACTCGGCGCGGACGTTTGTAAACGGCCCTGCTGAGACGGTTGCGTCGTCACGTGTCGTACCCGGCTTTAGATAAGATCGTCTTGCCTAGCAACGAAGAATCGAGTCATGGATGAATGGGGAGCTAAGAAGCCGTTTGTGTCTCCAGGAACCATCGGGCCGACTCACGGACCTTCAACTGCTCGGAGGCCGCGCGCTTTTGCCAGCCTTGCACCAGCGGCCGCATGCGGGGGTTGGCGGCGAAGCGTTCGGCGTGTTGATCGATAAAGTTCCAATATAAGTAGTTGAACGGACAGGCTTCCGGGCCGGTTTTCTGGTCGGGATCGTAGCGGCAGCCCGCGCAATAGTTGCTCATCTTGCGGATGTAGCCGCTGGTGGCGGCGTAGGGCTTGGTCGCAATGTAGCCGCCATCGGCATAAAGCGACATTCCGATGACATTGGCGGCCATCACCCAGTCGAAAGCGTCGACGTACATCTCGAGATACCAGCGCAACGCTTCCTGGGGGCGAATGCCGGCGATCAAGCAATAGTTACCCAGGATCATTAGCCGCTGAATATGATGGTTCCAGCCCAAATCCAAGGTCTGGCGCAGGACGTGGTGGAGGCAATTCAGCGGCGTGTCTCCGGTGTAAAACCAGGCGGGAAGCGGGCGCTCGGCTTGCAGCTCGTTGAGTTCGCCATACTCCGGACCGCGGCTCCAATAGATGCCGTTAATGAACTCGCGCCAGCCGATGACCTGGCGGACATAGCCTTCGACCGAATTGATCGGCGCGTCCCCGCACTCATAGGCCTGAATCGCCGCCTCCACGCATTCCCGCGGCGTCAGCAGGCCGAGATTGAGCAAGGGCGATAAGACCGAGTGGAAGAGGAAGGGCTCGCCCTCGGACATCATGTCCTCGTAAACGCCAAAGGTAGGAAGGCGCTCGCGGATAAAATGGTCCAGCCAGTGCAGGGCGCCCGCCCGATCGACCGGCAACCACATATCGGCGGCGCGCCCAGGGTGCCCCGGGAACTCGCGCGCGACAACTTCCATGACCTCGCGTGTGATCGCGTCGGGGTTTTCCCGCGGTGCCGTCGCCGCCTGCGGGCTGCCGGCCCGTTGCCAGCTCGAGAACGTGGCGCGGTTGGCCGGATCGAAATTCCAGGCGCCGCCAACTGGCTGGCCGTCTTCGTCCAGCAGCCAGCCGAATTGCTTGCGCAAGCGGCGATAGTGATTCTCCATGACGAGGCGGCGCGATCCTTGGGCCCACTGGTGAAAATCAGCGCGCGAGACGAGGAACTGCGCCGTCGGCAGAAACTCCACGGGTACCCGCAGCTTGCGCCCGAGGCGGGTGATCACATCGGTTTCGAGGAAGGAATTCGGCTCGGCCAGCCAAAGTTTATCCGGGTGGTACTCGGCCAGGTGGCGTTGGACGCCGGTCTCAAAAGTAAGCCCTTCCTCCAGCCGCATGTAATCGACCTCCCAACCCTCCGCGCGTAAATCCGCGGCGAAATGCCGCATCGCGCTATAGACCAAGACCAGCTTGATCTGGTGAAACCGGTGCACCGTCCCGCGCGCCTTGGACTCGATCATCAAGACGCGAGCCGACCCGGGCTTCGTCTGGTCCAGGGCAGCGTGCTCGGGCGACAATTGGTCGCCGAGAATCCAGATGGTGTTCACGACGGAGGTATGGTGCGTTTGCAGTGGAGCGGCAGCTTCGTCTTCCTGGCAGGTCGCGTGAAAGCAAGAACTATCGCCTCATCTCGCATTGATTTCTCCCGGTCCCCTGCATAATTCCTGTCGCTCTTGCCGCGAATATCCATCATCTTTCCGTCCAAGAACGCCGGTTTCCCCCTTATGACTGCACTGACTTCTCGGTTTCTCCTCTGCGTGGCTCTATTCTGCGCCGCCAATCCAGGGCGGGCCTCTTCCCCGCTCCCGCCGGACTCCGTGGTCGCCGGATCTTGGCAAATGCAGGATGCCACCCAGGTCCAGCAGACCGGGGCGCAACTCTCCCGGCCGGATTTCACGGCTCCGCGCTGGTACAAGGCAACGGTTCCCGGCACGGTGCTCACGACGCTGGTCGACGACGGCGTTTACCCCGAGCCGCTCTACGGCGAAAACAACCGGCCGGATAAAATCCCCGAATCCCTAAACCGGAAGGATTGGTGGTACCGCACCAGGCTGGCCGTGCCCGCCGCGTACGCCGGCAAGAAAATCTGGCTCAACTTCGACGGCATCAATTACGCCGCCGAAGTCTGGGTGAACGGCGCCCGGGTGGGCACGATCAAGGGCGCGTTTACCCGGGGCGTCTTCGATATCTCCTCCCAGGTGACCCCGGGCCAGCCAGCCGCGCTCGCGGTTTGCGTTTCTCCCCAACCGCATCCCGGCCTTCCTTTCGAGCACACCATCGCCGGTGGCATCGGTAGCAATGGCGGCCTGCCTGCCATCGATGGACCGACGTTTCTCTGCTCCATCGGCTGGGACTGGATCCCGGCCATCCGTGACCGCGATACGGGCATTTGGCAAAAGGTCACCCTTTCTGCTTCCGGTCCCGCCGTGCTGCAAGACCCGGCTGTCACCACCGACCTCTCCCTGCCCGGCCTGGCTTCCGCCGACGTCGCGATCCAGGCGAAAATCCAAAACGTGACCGGTCAGCCGCAAACCGGCGTCCTGAAGGGAAGCTTCGGCGGCATTACCTTCGACCAGCCGGTGCAGCTCGCGGCTGCCAGCGCCACGGTGATCTCACTCGACGCCAAAAGCCTGCCGCAGCTCCATCTGACGAATCCCAAACTCTGGTGGCCGAATGGTTACGGCCCCCAGAATCTCTACACCCTCCACCTCTCGCTGGAGATCGCTGGCGCGGTCTCGGCCGCGCGCGATATCAGCTTTGGCATCCGCAAGATTACCTACGGCAGTTCCGCGGAGGACAATCTGACAGTTTCGGTCAACGGCGTGCGGGTCTTCATCAAGGGCGGCGATTGGGGCATGGACGAGGCGATGAAACGCATCCCACGGGAGCGGCTCGAAGCGCAGATTCGCCTGCATCAGCTCGCCAATTTCGATCTGATCCGAAACTGGGTTGGTCAGAGCACGAGCGAGGACTTTTACGATCTCTGCGATCAATACGGCATTCTCATTTGGGATGAATTCTTTCAGCCCAATCCCGGAGACGGCCCCAACCCGACGGATTTGCCGACCTACCTGGCCAATGCGCGCGAGAAAGTCATCCGCTTTCGCAACCATCCAGCCATCGCCCTCTGGTGCGGACGCAACGAGGGGCGCCCGCCCAAGGAAATCGACGATGCGCTCACGCGCCTGACGGCCGAACTGGACCCGAGCCGATTGTACCAATCCAGCTCCACCAGCGGCCGGGGTGTTCACTCCGGGGGCCCTTACCGCTGGCGCACGCCGCAAGAGTATTACGTCTTTCCGGACAGTGAGGCGTTCAAGACAGAGATCGGCAGCGTCTCGGTGCCGACCTGGGAGTCAATGCAGGCGATGCTGCCGGAGAAAGACTGGACGCAGATCAATGACGATTGGGCGGAACACGATCTCGCCAGCGGCGCCCAGGCCGGCAATAGCTACCCCGGCGTCATGGCCAAACGCTACGGCCCGGTCGCGAACGCCGCTGATTTCGCGCGCAAAGGCCAGTTGATGAATTACGAGGCATTCCGCGCGATGTACGAGGGCCGCGAGGCGAAGATGTTTCACTTCGCCACCGCGGTGATCACCTGGATGAGCAATCCGGCCCAGCCGAGTTTCGTCTGGCAGATCTATGCCCATGATCTGGAGCCCAACTCCTCCTTGTTCGCGGTGCGCAAGGCTTGCGAGCCGATCCACATCCAGTTCAACGAACAACTGGGTTCCGTCCAGGTGATCAACAACACCGCGACCAGCCTGGACGGAGCCAAAGCCCACCTCCAAATCTATAATCTGGATGGTTCTTCGCCCTACCAGCACGACTACGAAGTCAATGCCTTACCCAGCGCTGAAACCGACCTGGGCGTTGTAACCCTGCCCAGCACGCTGTCCGCCGTTTACTTCATTAAACTCCAATTGACCGCCGCCAATGGCACCTTGCTCTCGGATAATTTCTATTGGCGAGCCGCTGCTCCGCAGAGCGACGACCTGACCGAAATGGCCAAGCTGCCGATCACGACGCTCCAGGCCGGGATTGCCCGCCGCGACGCCGGAGGCAAAATCTATCTCGATGTCACGTTGCACAACCCGGCCCCGAGCGTCGCCGTCGCGGCGCACCTGCAGCTTCGCCGGGCCACTTCCGGCCAGCGCGTTCTCCCCGTCTATTACACGGACAACTATGTTTCATTGGTCCCGGGCGAGGCCAGGACCATCACCATCGAAGCCGCCGCGGCCGACCTCAAAGGCGAGAAGCCGCTCGTCCTGGTCGATGGTTGGAATATCGGCGTAAGACCGGTGACGACGCCCGCCGCCAGCCTCGCGCTGAACGAAAACGCCCAGGTAAGTCACTGGCCGTCCAACGGGTTGCCCATCGTGGCCGGCCGGCCGCGCGACGTCCGGCAAACCGACTTCCGCCTCCACTGCGGCGGCCCTCAGACGGGTGATTTCCAGCCAGACGATTTTTACATGGGCGGTCAGGCCTACACCAGCAACGCCCCTACCCAAACCGGCGCGCTCTCCGTCCCCCCGGCCTTGTTCCAGACCGGACGGACAGGAAACATCCAGTACCTTATTTACAACCGCCCGCAAAAGGTCCCGGTCTGGTATGACGTGCGGCTCTACTTTGCCGAAAGCACGTTCCATGCAGCCGGCAAGCGGCGCTTCGACGTCACCATCAATGGCCAAAAAGTCCTGTCGGATTTCGATATCTTCCAGGAAGCGGGCGGAGCGAACATTGCGGTACTGAAAGAATTCCCGCTGATCAGTTCGAACAAGGATGGAACCTTTGAAGTGAAGCTGGAGACCGGTGCAGCGGATCAACCGGCGATTTGCGCAATTGAACTGCTCAAAACCAAACCCCCCGAGCCGCCGGAGAAGGAGGTAAAACCCTCCGCCACGCCGAAGAAGGAGACAAAGGGTTCTGTGCCCTAAAGGGGCGATCAGCGGCACAGCAAAGTAAGCACTCGGCAGCTTGCCTGTTGAAATATCAACATTTCCGTTGACGTCGTCGCCGACTGTTGATATTTCAGCACGCATGGAGAATTTGTACCCTCCCCATTCCCTCAGCCGGCGCGAGCGGCAGGTGATGGAACTTCTCGTTCGATTGGGGAGCGCAACCGCTCGTGTCATTCAAGCCGAACTGCCTGATCCGCCGACTTATTCGGCGGTGCGATCCATCTTGCGTATCTTGGGCGACAAAAAACTCATTCAGAAAGTCTCCGAGGAAGGGCGCGACTTGTATTCGCCGGTTGTCCCGGCCGAGCAAGCCCGGCTCAAAGCTTTGCAGGATGTCGTCAGGAGCTTTTTTGCCAATTCCGCCGTGGATGCAGCCTGCGCGCTGTTGGGAGGTCGCCCGCAAAGGCTCTCGCCTGGAGAGGTTAGAAAATTGCAGCGCTTGATCCAGGAGGCCAAAAACAAATGAGCTCCCTGCTCAGCAGTTTCCTTCGATTGCAGCACGAATACCCGCATTTGGCCGGTCTGCTGCTTTCCTCACTAAAGAGCAGTTTGATCGTGCTGCTGTCGCTGCTCCTTGCGCATACGTTCCGGCACCAGTCCGCTCTGGCACGGAATCGGGTTTGGCGTGGTGCGTTCGTGGGGATGTTAGGACTGGCTTTCTGGGAATTTGCGCCGGCATCACTCACCTCGCTGCGTCCAACCTGGAATATCCAGGGAGTCGGGGGAAGAAGTGACGGGCTGTTCCCTTCATCAGCTCCCGAGCAAAGGCTTGGGCGAGCGAGAGGAGAGGAACAACCGGCGCCTCGCCAGAATTCTGGTGCGCTTGCCACACCCGCAGGCGCGCGGACAGGGAAAGAGGCGCCGTTGGCGCGGACTGACGCACCGAAGGTTTGCCGCCAGGCTGCATCCATTCTGCGATATCTGGACGCAAAGGTGTCGTCCATCTGGTGCGGCGGAAGCTTCCTGTTTGTACTCTGGTGTGCCGTCCGGGCTTTCGCTGGAGGATGGTGGCTAAAGAGATCATCCCACCCGGCCAGCGGCCTCTGGCAACCTGCCATCCAGGAAACACTTGGTGCGATTGGCGTGCGCCAACCTTGTGCCGTGGCCATTTGCCCAGGGCTGGGATCGCCCCTGCTAACGGGTTGGTTGCAGCCAACGATCTTTCTGCCGGAAGAAAGTCCGGGCTGGGCTCCCGCCAAACTTGCGGCCGTGTTCACTCATGAGCTAAGCCACTGGCAACGACGCGATGGCTGGTGGCAAGCCCTGGCTGTTTTGACCAAGTGTTTGTGGTGGTGGCATCCGCTGGTCTGGTTGGCGATTGGCCAGTTGAAACTGGAGGCAGAGCAGGCCGCCGACGACGCGGTGGTTCTGCGTCGGCACGATGCCGTCGCTTACGCGCGAAGCTTGGTCGAGATGGCGGCAGCAATTCCAAGACAGGACTGCGGAACAGGAATTGCCATGGTCGGTCGAACGTCGCTGGAGACGCGGGTGCGCAGCTTGTTGCGCGATAATCCAGGGCGCGGCAGGCAAGGGCGGTTGAGCGTTGCCGCGACCGTCGCGCTGGTGTGCCTCTTCCTGGCTGCCGGCGGACTGTACGTGCGTTCGGCCGAGACCCCGACTCCTGCCTCGACCGCGGCTGCGCACAACCAGGGAAGTTCGGCAGTAAACGGCCCGGCAAACGAAGTACAATCTTCCACCCACGTCTTAACCGGAAGGGTGCTGACACCAGAAAACCAGCTGGCGGTTGGGGCGGTGGTCACGCTCATCGTTTACGAGGACAGTGCCTGGAAACTGTGGCACGCCGAGACCAACGCCGAAGGCATGTTCCGGTTTGACCACGTGCCCGGTAAAACGGGGGAGCACCCTTCAAGACAGGTATTGGTCCAAAAGGCAGGCAGCGGCCTGGGTACAGGTTATTACTCCGATGCGCAGGCCAGTGTAGAGGTCCATCTGAGCCGCCCGGTGCAAATGACAGTGCGCCTGGCAACTCCCGATGGCAAACCGATTGGGGGTTTGCAACTGCGGGTTAGAATGTTGGTTTGGCCAGAACAGCCCGGGCCATTGGTCGAATTACCGGAACTGGCGGATAATCCGCTGAACGGGCGCACGGACGCGGATGGCCGCTGTGTGTTTCGGGACCTGCCGGTGGGCGCCGAAGTGATGCTGGCCCAGCCGGATGAGCGGTACGCGCAGTTTGGTTTCGGCAGCTGGGTCAACCTGGGTGAGCGAGCCGAAATGGACGCGGGAACACTCACGCTGGCTGCGGCAGCGACGATCTCCGGCAGCGTGCGCTACGCCACTGCCGAAGCGCGTCCGGCCGTAAACGTGATGGTCCATGCCCAGCCGCGCGTTAATGGCGGAGCTGGCAATGCGGACACCTTCACGGATGCACAGGGTCACTTCACGCTGCGGCAAATGGCCGCGGGTGCCTACGATCTGCACTGCTACCTGCGCGGGCAGATGCATGAGGACTGGGCTTCTCCCCCACGTGATACCCTGGTGGCGCCGGGGCAAACACAGGTAGACCAAGACCTTACCCTCACCCGGGGCGCGCTCATCACTGGCCGGATCACCGCCGCTGATACCGGTAAGGGAGTGGCCGGCATTCCGGTAGGGACCGTGCCACGGCCGGAAACCTTCCCCGGTGGCAACGTCTTCGGCGAAAGCAAACCGGACGGGACCTATTCTCTGCGGGTTGTCCCGGGCAAACAGCACGTTTACATCGCCACGGACCAGCCGGGCGATTACAAGCTGCCGGACAAGCACGCGGTTGATGTCGAGGTCAAGGAGGGCGAAACGTTTTCGCTCGATTTTGTTCTTCCACTCATGGAAGCAACCGACTTCTTGAGCGGCCGGGTGGTGGATAGTGGCGGAAAGCCGGTCCCCGGCGCGGACCTATTCGTCTGCCTGCCAGGAGAATGGCTGTTCGTCACGCGGGAAAAGGCGGACGCAAAAGGACTCTTCCGCGTGCACGTGCCGGAGATTCGCGGGTGGGAAGGCCGCGCCAAGCTCCCGGCACCGGTCAACGTGCGGTTGTTCAGCCGCACGGAGGCGGGCTTAGTCACGGCGCAAGGCGTGGACGCCAAGGGCGGTGCGCGGGACATTGTACTCAAGCTGGTCGATCATGCCTTGGCCCAGGTCAGCGGTCGGGCCACTGACGCGGAGGGGCACCCGATGGAGAATGTTCCGGTGCGGGCTTACGTTAGCCTCGGCGATCTGCCAGGCTGCAATCGCGTCGTACGCACCGACGCTCAAGGTGGCTTCACGTTTGACGGCTTGTGGCCGGGCCTGGAATATTCCTTCAGCACCGAGAGCCCAGGCTACACCCGAGAGTCGGTAGGTAAAGTGACGCTGACGCCGGGTGAGCGACGGCAGTTGTCGGTCTGGAAGCTCGCTCCGGCGCACCTGTCGATCGCGGGGAAGGTGGTGGATGCACTTGGTCACCCCGTACCTGGCGCCTTGATTGGTGCTTTGACGAACCGTGTCGGTATTGTGTCTGCCACGACCGATGCCAACGGTGCGTTCCGGCTGGAGGGTTTGGTCGAGGCTTGGCTGACCCTGGAAGTAAACGTCCGCCAACCCAGCGCTACGAGCGTGCGCGTAAAAGCAGGCGACCAGCAGGTGCTCATCAAACTGCCCGCCCCCAGAGAGGCCACGTCGCGGGCTAAGACTCCATAAGCAGTCGCCGTCGGCGGCGCGCCGGCCATCCAGCGCCAGCGGGAATCCAATCTTTAGGCGCTGTCGGCTTATAAGGTCATCAACCGCGAGAAAATCACTGCCTATCTCGGCCACAACTGGGAGCAAGCCCGAGAGAAAGTCGTCGACCTGCCGGTCAAAGGTTTGTGATTGTCCATATAGCTAAAGCCGGCACTTGGGCTCGAACCGAGGACCTGCTGATTACAAATCTTTGAATTCGGCTGTCCCGGCGTGTCGCTGTTTGTCCACTCCTGTCTGCATATTTGCCAGTTAAGTCGATGAATTACAAGGTGATGTACTTGACTAGATGTGGACATCGGTGGACCCTTCAGGAAAGGTATGGACCAAAAAGGTGATGCCGAAGTGATGCCCAGAACCAGGCACCCCGGGAAGACTGACGTGCGGTACTGGATGGATGTCATCTTCAAGCGGAAGAGGGAAGACCAGGACGACACGGATTGAACGGTTCAGATACAATTCCTCAAGCGTCGTGAGCAATTCCCGCTTGGCACGCCCAACAAGGCCGCCGCAGCGGCCAAGGCTCGCGCCATTTTTCTCAGTGTTCACGCAAACGGCTGGGAGGAAACGCTCGCCACGTACAAAGCGAAGGCGGAGGAGCCAAAGCCAGGAACCGCAACCGTGGGTGATCTGATCCAGGCGGTGGCGGAGACGACCAGTTATCGCTCAACCACATTCTCGGTATACTGCGCGGCCTACGCCGAATTGCGGTCGACATCGCCGGGGTTCAAGGCAGCAAGAAGAAGTTTGCTCCCAAAGGAGCAGAGCGTAGTGCGTGGCGTAAGAAGGTTGATTCGACCTCGCTGGAACTGATCACGGCCGAAGCGATCCAGCACTGGAAGCTGGCCTACATCGGTCGTCACAAAGATTCACCCGAAGAGCACAGCCGAGCCGTAAACACGGTCAGGTGCCGCGACTACTCCAGATGCAACTGGAGAACGGTCACCGATTGGGCCGGCAGGGTGTAGTTGAACTCCGGCTTGACGCCGGGCACCGCCGAGCTGACGGGGACGATCTTTTCGGGCTCGGCCACCGAATTGACGGCTAGCAGGTCGGCGCCGGAGAGGGTCAGTGCCTCGCCGGTGGGAGCGACATGTCCCTCACCCGTGAAACGCAGCGCAAGCTCCTGGGGTTGGGCCAGGAGGTTCACCATTTTAACGAAGAGGAGTTTGCGGGCGGTGTCGCGCGTGACGACGGCGGCCAGTTGCGGGATGGGGACGGGCGCCGCAGGCGGCGGCGTTTTGGGATTCTTTGGGGGCGGCTCGGGCGGGGCAGCCGCAGTCGGGACATCCGCCAAAGCCGCGGCGAGCACCACGTCCCCAAGGTGGTTCGCGAACATCTGCTGCACGTAGTACGAGGGCGAGCCGAAACACGTCAGGCCGTCGAAGCCGATCAGGTTGGTCTTCCACTGCCACGCCTGGGGATTCGTGTTGACGTTGGCCAGCAGCGGCGCGTAGCACGACAGCACGATCACGTCCGAGTTGCGCTCCACGCCGGTGAGCCAGGCGGCATCGCCCAGGGCGGCATTGAGATCAGGCGTCGGGCTTCCCTCCATCGTGGCCCATTCCCCGATCATCGTTTTGGGACCGTCGCGTCTCGCCGTATCGAATCGGTGCGTACCGGATTCCATCCGAGCCGCGGTGCTGTAGGAATGGTAGTCGATGAGATCCGGCTTGCGGGTGGTGATGTTCCGGGTGGCGATGTACTTGAGGTCCGGGTAGCGTGCTTTGAGCCCATCGTAGATCTGTGCGAAGCGGTCGTCGTAGGTTTTGGACTTGTCGTAGGCATCTTCGTTGCCGATCTCGACATAGTGCAACGGGAATGGCGCCGGATGCCCGTCAGCGGCGCGGCGCCGGCCCCACTCGGTGGTTAGCGCGTCGCCGGTGACGTACTCAATCTCCTCGATATCTTCCTGGACGAACGGGGCCAGCTCCGGCCCTGGCGGGACGAACTCCTGCTTGAGCGAGTACCCAGAGTAAACGGCGAGGACCGGCTCCATGTGCAAGTCCTCGCACCATTCGAGATACTCCAGGAACCCCAGACCGTCCGTGGCCCGGTATTTCCAGCAGCCAGGGTTGCCCTCGCGGTCGACGAGAGGGCCGAGGGTGCGTTTCCAATTGAACCGGGATGCGACGTGGTCGCCCTCCAGGAAGTTCCCGCCGGGCAGCCGCAGAAAAGTCGGGCGCAAGGCGCCCATCAACCGCATCAGATCAGGGCGGTTGCCGTTGGGGCGGTCGTGAAAGGTGGGCGGGAACAGCGAAACGAGGTTGATCCAGACGGGGCCGCCCGGGGAGGCAACGACGAAGCGGTTATCGACTGACGCCCTCAGCGAGGCCGGCGTGGTCAGCGTGGTCTTGAAGCGCTTCCAGGTGTCGGTCAGGGGCCCGACCTGGGCGGTAGCCCAGACGTGCTGGTCATCCCCGCTGGTGAGGCGGACGGTGAGCGAGGCCCCGGCCGGGCCGCGCGCGTAGAGGCTGGCGCGGTACGTCGTCGAGGGCCGCAACGCGACACCCCAATAGCCGTCGTTGGCCACGCCGGCAGCGTCATCCAGACGCAGGCTCACCGGCGCGGTCGCACTGAGCGGCTGAGCGTGATCCAGTGCCATCCCCGCGTCCTTGCCGCCGGGCAACAGCGTCCAATGCACGGGGTGGCTGGCGTCGTCGAGGAAGACGCGGTTCTGGATCAACTCGGCGTAGAGGCCGCCGTCGTAGGAATGGTTGATCTCCTCGGTCATCATCCCGTAGAGGGTGGGGCTGACCTTGGCGGTTGGCTGGTCGAGACGCACCGTGAGGGACGGGGCGGCAAACGAGCCGATCGGCGTAACGATGAAAAAGAGGGCGAGCGCGGTGACGCGTTGGGGAGTGAGCATTTTCGGGGGGGAAAGGATTCGAGAGGAGTTGGAACCTGTTCTCGGCGCGCCAGCGTCGGGCAAATGGTCCGGTAATCAAGCCCCTGACGAGCAAGGCAAACCGCTCCTGTTCCTGGCCTGCTTCCCTGCAACCAGCGGCGGGATGGGCTTGTCCACGTTGACGAGCACCGCGCCGGCGCGGCTGATTTTCACGCCGGTTTTCTCGTCGGTCTCAACCTCGAAAGCAAGCTGAGACGGCCTTCAGCACCTTTGCAGGCGAACTCGCCACTGGTACCCAGCGGTTTCACTGGTTCCGTGACCTTGCTGGCCCAATGAGCGGCGTGGCTCGGGATTTCATCTGCTGCTATTTCGGAGCGTTTTTCGTCGGAGCTGAAAGCAGGTTCTGCCAACGTCTGGAGAATTCAACGTTGGCAACGCGTACATAGCCATCCATCCTTCCGATGTCGCCGGAACGCCTCGAGTCGGTGTGGGTTTAACAGTCAAAAATCATGAAACGGAAAGCGGCCGGTACCAATCGTCGGGATTTTTTGAGGAACGTGGCGCTTGGCGGGGCGGGCGTGACGCTCTACGGCTGGGGCGGGCGTGCTTCCTCCCAGCCGGCTCCGAACAACGCCACGACGGCGCCGGCCGCGGCACGGCGGGAGCTGCGGCTTAATCCGCAATGGCGGTTCCAGAAAGAGGACGCGGCCGACTCGGCCAATCCATCGTCCTCGGACACGCCCGCGCGTGCTGCGGCCAACTTCGACGACCAGGCGTGGGACGCCGTGGGCGTGCCGCATAGCTACAACGATCTGGACACGTACCAGAACGCCAACAGCAGTGCGGCCTATCAGGGCAACGGTTGGTACCGCAACCGTTTCCAGCTCGATGCGTCGGCCCAAGGGAAGAAGATTTTTCTCGAGTTCCTGGGTGTGAACATCGGCACGGCGGTCTACATAAACGGGAAGTGGAAGCCGGGCAACACGGCCGTCCCCCAGCCGGGACAGGTCACCCATGTGGGCGATTTCCTGCCTTTCGTTCTCGATGTGACCGACGACGTTCGGCCGGGCGCAGAAAACGTGATTGCGGTGCGGGTCGGCAACATCAGCACCAAGCCCGGTTACGGACACGAAAAGGATCCACCGCCGTTCGTCGGAACCAGTTTTTACAAACCGCCGGGCTTCGGGACGAAGATCGATTTCGGCATGGGCTGCGGTGGGATCGTGTGCCCGGTTTCTCTTTATACGACCAGCAAGGTGCATGTGCCGGCCAATGCCTACTCGCCCTTGCAAAAATGGGGAACCCATGTTGGCACCGTATCGGCCTCGGCCGACACAGCCAAAGTTCGCATCCAGACCAACGTGGAGAATGAGGACACGAGTCCCGCCACGGTGACGCTGGTAACGCGCATTCTGGGCGCTTCCGGCCAGGCGGTCGCAACGCTGACAGGTGAAACGCGTTCGATCCCGCCGGGCGAAACCGCACTCTTCGATCAGACGACCGATCTGGCGCGGCCCCAGCTCTGGTGGCCGAACAACAGCCCTTACGGGAAGCCTTACCTCTATCGCGTGGTGAGCGATGTGCAGGCGGGCGGCGCCACAGTCGACGCGGTCGAAAGTCCGCTCGGCATCCGGATGGTCACTTGGGACGACGACTACTGCTACGTGAACGGGCAGAAGCACCTCCTCAACGGCTACGGCCACCGCAATCTTTACCCGGCGCTGGGCTCGGCCGTGCCGGCGGATCTGCAGTGGAAGGACGTGAAGCTGATGGCGGACAGCGGTGCCAACCTGCTGCGCGTGGGCCATGCGCCGGCGTTCGTCGAGACGGTGAAGGCTTGCGACGCCTACGGGATCATGGTGCTGCTCGACAGCGGCGACAATGAACGGACGCTGGAGGGCGAACCGGTCCTGACCTACAAGAAGGAGTACGACCGCGACATGATCATCCGGTTCCGCAACCATCCTTCCGTGGTGGCGTGGGAATCGAACAACGGCATGGCCGTGCCTTCGCCGAAGAAACCGATGGCGCTGTACTCGCCGAAGGAAACAATGGCCATTGTCGACCAGTGGGATTTCATCCAGCCGCGCATCGTCGGCAGCCGCGACAAGTCCGACTATTTTCCGACGGACCGGAAAATCATGATCGGATACTCGAATAAATATGTAAAAATAAAGGGCTCGCCGACTCTGAATTGGGAGGCCTACTTCGGCAACTTCCACAAGGACAAGAAGACAGGCAAGCAGGAGCGCTCCTTCGTCGGCGCACGATTCGACTACGCGAATGAGAAGACGATCGCCGACTATTACGTGACCGATTACCAGAAGAACATTCGGGATCAGGCCGCTGGGTGGGTCGCGTGGATGCTGGAGGAGACGCAGGGCGAAGGTTACCTCACCTACCTCAATGGAATGAGCCTCCAGAAGTCGCTCGGTTCCTGCGCCGTCGACCAAAACCGCTTTCCGAAGCTCACTTACCAGATATACAAGAACGCCCTCTGGGTTCCGTTCTCCATTCGGCCCGGCGTGGCGCTGCAGAGTCATTGGAATCTCTCCGGTGACCAGGATGTCGACGCATGGAGCAACTGCCCGAAGGTGGAACTCTTCCTCAACGGCGTGAGCAAGGGCACCGTCGTGCCGGACGAGAAATTGCGCTGCACCTGGAAGGCGATCCCGTGGGAAAGCGGCACGCTGAAGGCCATCGGCCTGGACGATGCGGGCCGGACGGTCTGCACCGGCCTGCGCACGACAGCGGGCGCTCCGCATCGTATTGTGCTGACGGTCGAGCCGCCCACAACCAAGCCGTCGGGCGAAACATTCAAGATCGTGGCCAACGGCTCGGACGCGGTGCTGGTGACCGCACAGGTCGTCGACGCGAACGGGGTCTGGTGCCCGCTGGCCGACAACACTATTCGGTTTACCGTCAACGGCGCGGGAACGTACCGGGGCTCGGCCAACTTTTACGTCACGCCGGACAACCCCATCACCTACCACGCGCCGGGCGATCCCGAATTGCAGGCCGAAGGCGGACTGATGCGTATCGCTATCCGGGCCGGCTTTACGCCCGGCCCCGTGCAGGTGAAAGCGGAGGCGGACGGACTCGAATCCGGGCTGGGGTCATTTGCGGTCGAGCCGCTGGAAGCTTAGGACGGCTGGAGTTTACCGGACTCTGCTATGCGATGCTTTCTAAAACCCGGTGCCATTCGGGCAGTCGTCCATCTATCGGCTCTTAGCCTCGCGTCCGTGTTGTTCTGCGGGTTAGGCATGCCCTCATCGGCAACTGAAAATGAAGCACCGCTCTCGCCGGGCATCACCCTCGTCAGCGGCCAACAGTCCAAGGCGATCCTGGACGAGTCCGCGCAGGCGTGGGCGCAAATGAATGAAATCCGAAAGAGAATCGTGCCGCCCACTTTTCCTGCGCACGACTTCGTCATCACGCGGCATGGCGCCGTCGCCGATGGGAAGAGCGATTGCACGCAAGCCATTGGGGACACGATCGAGGAATGCAGCAAAGCGGGCGGCGGACGGGTCGTCGTTCCTCCCGGCAATTACCTGAGTGGCCCAATTCAACTGCAGAGTAACGTCAACCTTTTTCTCGCCAGGGATGCGACCATCCACTTCAGCACAGACCCGGCTCATTATCTGCCGGTTGTCCTCACACGGTTCGAAAGCACCGAGGTGATGAATTATTCGCCCTTCATCTACGCCTTGGGTCAGGAGAACATTGCGATCACCGGAGAGGGCACACTCGATGGACAAGCCTCCGCGGGGGAATGGTATCAGTGGAAGAAGTTGGACGATGACGTTAACCAACTTTTAGAAATGGGAAACGCAAACGTGCCGGTCGCACAACGTATTTTCGGGGCCGGCCACAAGCTAAGACCGAACTTCGTCCAGCCTTATCGTTGCAAGAACCTCCTGATCGAAGGCATCCACATCATCGACTCTCCCATGTGGGTGCTGACCCCGACGCTCTGCACCAATGTCACCATCCGGAACGTGACCGTCGACACCCAAGGCAAAAAAGCGCGCGCGCCCAACACCGACGGCTGCGATGCCGACTCGTGCACGGATGTTCTGATCGAGGGTTGCGTTTTCAACACCGGCGACGATTGCATTGCGCTCAAGGCCGGCCGCAACCGCGACGGCAGGCGCGTGCACGTGCCCTGCCAGAACATCATTGTCCGTGACTGCAGGTTCGAGGCTGGCCACGGCGGCCTCACGGCGGGCAGCGAGACTTCTGGAGGGATCGGGAACGTCTTCGTGGAAAATTGCAGCTTCGACAGCAAAAGCCTCCAAATGGCTTTCCGGTTCAAGACCAATCCTCTGCGCGGCGGATTCATTAAAGATATTAACATCCGCGATAGCACCGTCAAAGCCGCCCAGGTTGGCATTCACATCACCATGCAATACGAGGACGTCTCCGGGGGGGAAACCATTCCAGATATTCGAGATATACGCATTCAAAACGTGAAGTTCGAGACTCTGACCAGCGCGCCGCTTTTTGTTCAAGGGTTGTCGGACAAGGTGAAAGTATCGAATGTCGTCATCGCGGACTGCACCTTCCCTAAAACGAGGAAACAAAGCGAAATCACCTTTGCCGACAACGTTCTCGTGGTCGATACGCCGAGCTTGAAGTGAGTTACTCCGATGCGCTTTACTCTGTCGGCGCATCGTTGCCTCCCTTATGTTTTGCCGCACTCTGATCCTCGCCGTTCTTCTTTTCACGCATGTCGCTCGGGCTGCGGCTCAGGGCGGCGCGGAGGAAATCTTTCCTCCGAAATTGGCGGCTCAGGACGCCATCCATTGGAAAGACGGGTACTTCGTCATCAACGGCAAACCGACCTTCATTAGCTCCGGCTCCATTCACTATGCCCGTGTCCCGCGTGAGTTGTGGCGCGACCGCCTCTGGCGGATGAAGATGATGGGCTTCAACGCCGTCCAGTCCTACATCTTCTGGAACGCTTCCGAGCCCAGGGAAGGGCAGTGGGATTTCAGCGGCAACAACGACCTCGACGCGTGGCTCTCGCTCCTCAAGGACATGAACATGTACGGCCTGGAGCGCGTCGGCCCATACGCTTGCGCGGAGTGGGAGTTGGGCGGTTATCCTGCGTGGGTGACCGTCAAGCCCGGGATGTTCGGGCGTGAAATGGGGCCATCGGTAGCGTTCTCCGACCCGCATCTGGACAAGGTCGAGAAGATCGTGGCCAAGCATCAGTTCAACCACGGCGGTAGCGTTTTCATGGTTCAGCTTGAAAATGAGCATGTCAATGGCTGGGGCACGCAGGTCATCGACCCCTACCTGAAATACTTGGACGACCAGGCCGCCCGCAACGGAATCGAGGTTCCCACCTTCAACTCCGGCCTCCACCACACCCACGAGCCCTCCGGCGAAGCGCCGTTCCAGGTCACTCCGTTCCCATGGTACAGCACCGAGTTCTGGACCGACTATGCCGGCCATTACGGCGACATGGAAAAGACTCCGCTTGACCAAAAGATCCGCGGCACCTGGAAGGTCATCGCTTTTGGGGGCGCCGGCTACAACTATTACATGGCGCATGGCGGAACGAATTTCGGCTACTCCGGCGACGGGAGTCGGCCCGGCGTCTCCTATGATTATTCCGCGCCGGTCGGTGAAACCGGGCAGTTGCACAACTTTTATTTTCCCGCCCGCCGGGCCGCCTATTTCGCGCAGAGCTTCACGCCCCTAATTACAGGCAGTCATAATGATCCCACGCTCGCTGCCTGCGACCAGTCAGCGCTTCGCGTCACCGCGCGCACCAGTCCGAGCCAGGGCAGCTTCATCATGGTCGATCATTTCCTGCGCGGGGTCACGAAGGGGTCTGCGGCCGCGCCCGTTGCCGATCCCGCTCCGCTGGAGACGCATGTCACCGTGGGCGGGTTGACGCTGCCGCACAAGTGCAGCTTCAAGGTCGCCGCTGTGGAGCCGCGCACGATTCTGCTCAACGTGCCCTGGACACCGAATGCCTCATTCGAGTCGATCTGTACCAACGTCCTGGCGCGCCAGACGATCGGCCAGACCGACTACTGGATCTGTTACGGACCGGCCGGTGAAAGTGGCGAGGTCACGCTCAAGCTGAAAACGCCGGCGGCGAGCCCAAGCCAGGTTGATTTTACCTACCCCGCCGGAGATGCCATCTCCGAAATCAAGCTCGATTCGGGCGACGGCCATCATGCCGTTCTCCTCGTCATGAACGTCGAGATGACAAACCGCACCTGGCTCGCGCACGATAAGATCTACGTCGGCCCATCCTTCGTGCTCGAAGATGGCAGTCTGGAATTTCCGCCGGAGGGCGGCAAAGCGACCATCTACGCGGCTTCGGGAAAATCGGAAATGACGCAGGCCGCGGCCACCGTCCCGGATCTTCCCGTACTGACAAACTGGTCGTGGCGCGATGCCGCGTCAGAGCGCGGTGCGAATGTCGGAACTGCCAAGTGGCTTTCCTCTGCCGGCCCCCAGCCCATGGAAACCTACGACAGCTTCCAGAATCGTTACGGCTGGTATCGCGCCACGCTGCATGCGGACAAGGCCGGCTCGGCCACACTGCATTTCGGCGGCCAGTCTGGGACGTTCGTTCCGTACCTGAACGGCCAGCCAGGAGCGACAACCACGCTGAACTACGGCCAGTCCGGCTCCCTCACCTTTCCGAATGCCCAGCCGGGCGACAACACCCTGGCCATCCTCGTCAAGGCGTCCCCTCGGTCCAAGAACGTGTACCGTGAACTCATCGGCATGCGGACGGCGCGCGGAGTCTGGGGCGGCGTCTCCGCGGATTCGGCTGCGACGCGGATCGATGTGAGTTGGAAGAAATGGGACAAGGCCACCATGGACGCCGATCCCGCCGGTTTGGCCAAACCGAGTGCTGACGACTCGGCCTGGTCCGCCGTCGACCCTGCGGCCCTCGCGCTCAACATACCGCGCGGCGACTCCTGGTATCGCGGCGCCTTTAACGTCACGCCCGCTCAGGTTGATTCGATGCTGGAAACGCCCCAATTTGATCCGGCGCCAGCCGCGAAGGGGAGACGAGGCGGGCCTGCCCCAGACGTCACCGTTTATCTCAACGGCCAGTTGCTGTCGGACCATACCGTGGACGCCTCCAAGCTCCTAGTCCCCGGCAAGAACACGGTCCTCGTTCTGATCCAAAGCCGGCTTGGCGGCGACACTGGCCAGCTTAGCCTGGCGCTCTGGCACAACTCGCCGCTCGCGCACGCGACCTGGCATTTCCAAGCGGGAATCGATGATCTCGACGAAACCGCCATTATCGGGCGCGTCACGAACTGGGATGATTTCCTGGCGCATCGTCCGTGGCAGCCAGGCGCTTCCACGCTGGTCAATCAACCCACCCTCTGGAAATGCCAATTCGACTGGCGAAAGGCGCCGAACGCCCTGCAGACCGTCGGCCTTGACACTACCGGGCTGAAGGCTGGCCACGTTTGGCTCAACGGCCACAACCTCGGCGAATCGCCGCAAACGTATCCCATGTACCTGCCGGAATGCTGGATCAAAGAAGGCGCCAACGACCTCGTCGTCCTCGACATCTACGGCAATAAGCCTGACCAGTTGAAGCTCACCCGCTACGAGGCCTTCTCCGTCACCAGTGCACCGCAACTCACGACCGCTCGTTAATCTCTCAGCAACGGGAGGGAAATCGGTTGTTATCGAAACCAACGTTTTAGCAAAATGCCTATCGCTATCTAAATGACCACGACCCTTTTTCTGCGGGCGTGTATTTTCTGCGTTCTCATTCTTTCTTGCGGCGGACCGGCCCGGGCCGACAAGGTGAAGCCGAGTTTTCCTCCGGTCGATGGCGAACCGCTGGGAACGGTAAGCGCCGATGCACGTGTGCTGCACGACAAGTGGCAGATGCGGGAAGAGGCAATCGTGGGCGATCACGGTGATGCGTTTTCCTCCTCCACGTTTGACGCGACGGGCTGGTACCCGGCAACCGTGCCCACCACCACCCTCGCCACCCTCGTGCGCAATGGGATCTATCCCGACCCCATCATGGGCATGAACATGATGAAGATTCCGGATGTTAACGAAGCCGAGAACAAACGTTATGATTTGCTGAAGTACAGCCACCTGCCCGATCATTCCAACCCGTTTGACCGCCCTTACTGGTTCCGCACTTCTTTTGCGCTGCCCGCCAGCTATCAAGGCCAGACGGTGTGGCTGCATCTCGATGGCATCAATTATCGCGCGGACGTCTGGCTGAATGGCCAGCAAATCGCGACCGCACAGGACGTCGTTGGGATGTTCAAGCGGTTCCGCTTCGACGTCAGCCAATTCGCGAAGACGGGCGGCGCAACAAATACGCTGGCCATTCGCATCCATCAACTGGACGTGCCCGGCGATCCTGTGGAGGAGCAGATAACCGGCGTCTACGGCCACCTTGGACCCAACGGCGGCGACCGAACGATTCTCGACAACGTGACCATGTACCAGACCGTCGGCTGGGATTGGACGCCGAGCGTGCGTGATCGCAACATGGGCATCTGGCAGCATGTCTGGCTGGAAGCCACTGGCCCCGTCGCCGTGCGCGATCCCGCCGCATTCGTGGATCTGAAGTGGACCCCGGGACAGGACGCACCCATCAAGGTGCGTGGTTATCTGGATAATCCGGGCCAGCAGCCGGTGAGCACCGAGCTTGAGGTCCGCATTGCGCCGGAAGGTTTCGACGGACCCGCCGTGGAGTTCCAGCAGACCATCTCCGCGGCCCCCGGCCGAAACGAGTTCATTCTGTTGCCCACCGATCACCCCAAACTGACGCTGCACAACCCCAAGGTGTGGTGGCCGGACACCTATGGCGATCATCCGCTTTATAAACTGACCGTTAGCGCTTCAGTTGATGGCAAAGCCAGTTCATCGGCGTCCTCGCTCCTGGGGGTGAGAACGGTCGGAACATACGTCCTTGCCAGCGGCGGGCGGGCTTTCACCTGCAACGGACGCACCATCCGGCTTTCCGGTGGCGCCTGGATTCCCGACACCATGCTGAGCTGGAGCGCTCAGCGCTATCGCGACGAGGTGCGCCTGATGGCCGAAGGCAACCAGACCGTCGTCCGGGTCAACGGCTGCGGCATCATGCCGCCGGATGTTTTCTTCGATGCCTGCGACCGAAACGGTTTGCTGGTTTGGGAGGATTTTTCCCGCACGTCTCCGAACATCGTCGGACAGGTCGATGCAAAGCTCCTCATGGATAATATGGTCGATTGCATCGACCGCATGAGAAGCCATCCCAGCCTATTACTTTGGGAGGGGGCCAACGAGGCGGTGCCTCCACAAGATTGGGCGCAGCCGATGCAGGACAAGGTGCTCCCGGCCATGGACGGGACACGTCCGTGGATGGTGTCGAGCAGCCGGAATGCCCCTTGGGGGGTGCCCGTCATCCATATGGATTCGGGAGGACCCTATCGCCAGGAACCGCTGCGAACATTGTTTGACCTTTATGCTCACGATCCCCACATGACCTGCAAGAATGAAATTGGGATGGCGGCGCCGATGAACATCAATTCTGTCGTCCAATCCATTCCCGATTGGGACCAGACCGACGATAAAAATTTTCCGCTCAATGTGACTTTCGGTTTTCACGATGCCGTCGCCTATTATGTCCCTACGCACCAAGCGATCGCCGAGCAGTTCGGGCCGATGCCGGACTTGATGGAGTATCTTTGGATCGGAGACCTTTTCCACGGGGAGTTTTACCGGGGGGTGTATGAAGCGGCCAACAAGGTGCGGCCACGCAACGAGGGCACCCATCTCTGGAAGGTCAACGCCTCCTGGCCGTCCATGATCTGGGAACTCTTCGACTGGTACCTGCACCCCAACTCCGGCTATTACGGAATGAAGGAGGCCCTCAAGCCGATCCACGTGCAGTACAGCATTGACGACAGCGGCGTCCAGGTCGTGAGCACCCAACCGGACGCCTTGAAGGGTGCGAAGGTGCATGCGGAGATGGTCAGCCTGCAAGGCGTCACGGAGTCGAAGGCGGACTTCATGGTCGACGCCGCGGCTGATGCGACAACGGTCGCCGGCAGCCTGGCAGATCAATTCGCGAACGGCCAGCCTAAGTTCCTCGCGCTGACGTTGACTACGGCGGATGGAAAGGTGCTCGATCACGACGTCCGTTGGGTGGCGGACGACGATGTTGTCTGGGAACTACAGACGCTGGCCCCTGCGACGGTGATTGGCACGGTGAAGGACACGCAGGTCGACGGGGCCGAAACCGTGGACATCATAGGGATCGAAAACACCTCGGATGTCCCTGCGTGCAATGTCAGGTCCGAGATCCTCTCCGGCCCGCAAGGCGGCGAAGTCCTGCCCAGTTTTTGGAACGATAACGCGCTGATCCTCCTGCCGCACGAGAAGCGCGAGGTGACCGTGCGCTACCGCACCATGCTGCTGGCTGGTGCGGAACCGCATCTCATGATCGAGGGCTTCAATGTGATGCCGCGCGAAATCAACATCGCCGATGGCAAGGTGGTATCGCTATCGATCAAGCTGGTCGGCTGCGAGTCCGCACCCGCCCGTAATGGCAAGCCTACAGTGAAGCTGACCTACGCCAACGCTGGCACTTCGGGGCCGCGCTACACCTCGTGGCCGATCCCCTTGGCGTTGGACGGCCAGGGGGTGCGCTACACCCATGTGGATGTCAGCGGGTCGCGGGAGACCTCGCAAACTGTTTCGTTTGCCGACCTGGCGGCAGGCGAGCACGAGGTGAAGGCGGGCTTCGCCAACCTCTCCGGGACTCAGGGGGCCGTGAAGATCACGGCGACGCCCCTAACCCTCCAGTTCGTGCCTCCACCCGTCAAGACGCTAGCGTCGAGCGAGGCCCCTGGCAGGGAGGCCAGCCATTTGTTTGACGGCAATCTCTTGCCCTATTCTATCGGGAAGGCAACTGACTTAGGCGGCGTCTACATGGCCGCGTCCAAGGATAACGCTCCCGTGGTTTGGACCGACTATGGCAAACCGGTCAAGGCGAACGGACTGGCCTTCGCGCAATTACCTTCCTCTCCGCCCGACGCGAACCATACAACGAGGATCAACCTGTGGTTTTTCGCCGCCGACCCGGGTGGCGGCCCGGTGGTCCCGAAGGCGAACCCTAGGGGAGATGCGGATGAAACGATAACCATTCAGTGGCACAGCGATTCACTCCTAAGAGCTTACCCTTTTAGCCGTCCTCGCGCCGGCCGATTTGTTGTCATGCAGCTTATGGGGCGCGGAGCGAGCATTGGGGGCGGCGAACTGCGACTGATCACCCAATGAGGCAGTCATTCAAAGCCGCTCATCCAACATCGGTATCGACACCATCTATCGCTCCCTGGGCAAGATTCCAGAAAGCTTCCTGCGCAACGCAGAGTTCATTCGCTATATCCGTTCGCTCATAGGGGCACAGGAGGGCATCCAGTTTTACTCCTGCTTCATTAGCTACAGCCACAAGGACGAAGCTTTCTCGCAACGACTCCACGGGCGAATGCGAGACGCCAAGCTGCGGGTGTGGTACGCTCCCGAGGACATGTGCGCCGGCCAGAAACTTCACGAACAGATCGAGACTGCCATTCGCGTGTACGACAAGCTGCTGGTGGTGCTCTCCGAGGCCAGCTTAGCGAGCGAGTGGGTCAAGACCGAGATCCGCAACGCCCGGCGTCTGGAGAAGAGAACCGGCAGGCGCAAGCTTTTTCCCGTGCTCTTGGCGCCCTTCGAAAGGGTTGAGCAGTGGAGCGAGTTCGACGCGGACACCGGCAAGGACTTGGGGGTAGAGTTGCGCGAGTATGCCGCACCCAGCGGCCACAGGAAAGCCTGGTGGCCGCTCGGACGTTCCGGCGCGGTCACCTTTCATAAAGGATCCACAACCATGGCAATTATCATGGAGGCTGCTTACTAAAAGAAGCTCGGCCTCCCAAACTACAGCTCACATTCATTCGTCGCCAGTATCCGCACCGAACTCTCGGACCTCAACCAGGTCGAGGAAGAAGGCGCCCGGCTCTACGCCCTGCTTCAGCGGAGCGTGGACAAGGAAATGCAGCGGGCCGGCTTTGTACCGCCCCGAAGGCTACGGCCTGAACGGCAGCAAGCCGGAAAGCAACGGTCACGACCAAAACGGCTGGCAGTGCAGCGACAAGCAGCGCGAGTTGATCGAGCGGATCGTGCGCGAGCACAACCTGGACAAAGCCGAAGTCGAGGCGCTCGCCGTGGAACTTCACGGCCATGGCGTCAAATCGCTCAACCGCTTGGCAGCGTCCGGGTTCATTGACGAACTCCTGGAGCGGCACGGCGGTCGCAAACGCAACGGACAAAGGGGCCGCCAGCCGGCGAACGGAAATGGTAGCTCTCGCTAATCCGCCTCGACCTGACGGAGTCCCTGGTCGCGGTGTCCCATGTCCAGAGCTTCCCGACGCTCTTCAACCGCCGAGTCCAATCCGTCCTGCCAATCGGGAGCGAGAGAATATTCGCAATTGTAGGAAAGCGCCTGGAATTTAGCGGTGTGATCCAGCATGGCGGCCGATCCGGCACGCGGCGTGAACGCCTCCCAGATAACCTTCGCCCGCATGCCAGGATCGATGGCAAGGAACGGCACCGAAGGGAAGTCTCTTGCAAAAAGTGCCCTCCAAATAGAGCTGCTGCGATACTGAAGTCCCAAAGCTTCGGCCTCGCGAGCAAGCTCGTACTCGAGAAGGTACCGCCTTTCGTCCAGGGGACATACAGGCAGGCTTGGATCAATGAACCGCCATTCATCAACCGCGAGTTCAGGTTGCCGCGCATTTGCGGCTTGGCCAGCTAAACTACGCGAAAACCTCGGGATTTGGGGCAACGTTGATCTGGTGCGGCTCCTGGGCTTGGCCATACGCCATCTTCAATCAATCTGACTGCCGAAGGCAAGAGTCATCGCCACTGCGATAGCTGGCAATTAAAAATGATGCCGAAGTGATGCCCTCAAGAACAAAGGAAAGAATCCCCGCGGGAGGAGTGAATGTAAGTTCCTGCGGATTAGGTATTTGTACTTAGCCGGCACTCGGGCTCGAACCGAGGACCTGCTGATTACAAATCAGCTGCTCTACCGCTGAGCTATGCCGGCGGTCAGACCTGGAAGGAACGAAACCTTCTTCGCACGTTTCCGGGCGGCAAGCAAGACATCCACATCGGGAGCCGTGGCCATTCTCCGAGGAAATTTTCGGTGGAAAGACTGGCGTGATCAGCTAGCTGTCTTTCTCGCCCAACGCGTGCACCTCACCGGAACCTGAGATGACTTGCTTCAGGACCGGGCTGCCGTAGTAACCGATTTCGCCCGAACCGCTCACCTCGGCAGAGAGCGATTTGCCGGCCCACACGCTCGCCTCGCCCGAACCGCTGACTGTCACCGAGGCATCGTCCGTCTTCAGGTTCTTTGCCTCGTACTCGCCCGAGCCGTTCAGGCTCGTTTTCTGGTCGCGGGCGACCCCGGCCAGCTTCACATTGCCGGAGCCGTTGATCGCCACTGCCACCGCGTCGGCATGCAAGTTGTCCAAGGCGATTTCTCCCGAACCGAGCAACTCGATGCGAGGATGGTCAACCGTCAACGCCGCGGCCTCGATCCGGCCCGAACCCGCCAGCACCAGGCTATCCAAGTTCTTGACGGCCAGCCGGAAGACCACGTCGTGCTTGTACTCCAGGTGACCGTGATGAGGCTTGAAGCCCAGATGCAGAATGCCATCGGATCCCACCTTGGATTCGAGCAAGGGCTGGATGTTGTCCTCCGCTTCGATCACCAAACCCTCGGTGTCACCCTGAGTCACAATGACCAAGCCAGAACTGGCCAGTTCAACGCCATGAAAACCGCTCACCGCCCGCGCTTCGCTGACGACGCGACCCGAGCCATGCACGTCGATAGCGGAACGCTCGTCGCCGTCAGTACTAACAACCGTGCCAGCCTGCATGGCACCGGCAAAGCCAATGAGCGTAGCTATGAGAGCCTTCGTTACGCAGTTGTCATTGCACCAGGTCATGGGAAGCAGCTTAGCCAGTTCGGCGTGGCTTACCAGCCACGTAAGCTTCAGAAAGCAGCGGGACTCAGCGGAGCCAATGGTGACCTGGGGGAAGGCAAAATTGCCGCGTTGGCGGTGGCAGGCGCCGGCGGAGGCTGCGCCGAAACGTAAGCGTGAAAGACTTTCTTGTCCGCGCCGCAAACAATGACTTGGGCCGGTGACAAGTGGCTAGGGCGCAAAACGACGGTTAAAAAAAGCGCGCATTTCGCTGAAGGCGGCTTCCGCCGACTGCGGATTGTAGGCAGTGGGCTTGGCGGGATCGTTTCCGGCTTCCGGGTTTGTGTAGGCGTGAACCGTATTCGGGTACTCGACCAACTTGTACGGAATGCGGGCGTGATTCATTTCCGTCATGAAGGCGGCGACATCGGCGGGTGGAATCAAGGGATCCAGGGCGCCATTGAGGATCAATAGTTCCTGGTTCATCTGGCCGGTTCGCTCCGGCGCGGGCAGCGACGTTTTCAAGCCGCCGTGAAAAGTGACCACGGCCGCCAGGGGCGCGCCGGCGCGCACCAACTCCAGCACCGTCGTGCCGCCGAAACAGAAGCCGATCGCACCCAAACGCGCCGGGTCGACGCCGGGCTGCCGGCGCAACTCATCGAGGGCAGCCTGGGCGCGCCGGCGAAACAGTTGCGGGTCCTGATAGAACGGAGCGGACAACTTGCCCGCCTCGCCGGGGTTCGCCGCATGAACGCCCTGGCCGTACATATCCAGCGCCAGCGCGATATACCCAAGATGCGCCAGGTCCTCCGCCCGCGCGCGGGTAAACGGACCGTAGCCGGTCCAATCGTGCGCCACGAGGATGCCAGGAGCGTTGCCGGCAAGTTGGGCCGGCCGGGAAAGGCTGCCCTCGTAAGTTTTTCCGTCGATCTGGTAAGTGAGCGGCGTGGTTTGGATTTCGGCCGTGACGGGCTGTTGCGCTTGCATGGGGAAGAGTGGGAGCAGGGTGACGGCCCAAAGAGCGACCGGCAGAAGGCGACGCAGTTTCATGCGGGCAGGATAGCTGAGCATCCGCGGGGAAGAAAGGGCGCCAGTCCCGCAATAAACACTTTGGCGGCTGCCCGAGACGCTCTAGCTTCGCGGGGATTATGCAGGAGTATTTGCGCCTGTTGGAGACGGTGCTCGAGCACGGGACGCGCCGGGCGGATCGCACCGGCGTGGGCACCCGGGCCGTTTTCGGGGCGCAGGCGCGTTTCGATCTGCGGACCGGGTTCCCGCTTTTGACGACCAAGAAGGTGCATCTCAAGTCCATCATTTATGAGCTGCTCTGGTTTCTGCGCGGCGAGACGAACACCGCGTACCTCCATGAACACGGCGTAACGATCTGGGACGAGTGGGCGGACGCCGAAGGGAACCTGGGGCGGATCTACGGCGCGCAGTGGCGGTCCTGGCAGGCGCCGGGCGGTCAGGTAGTCGATCAGATCGCCACGGTGATCGAACAAATCCGGCGTACGCCGCATAGCCGGCGCCTGCTGGTCAGTGCCTGGAACCCCGGGGAACTCGAGCAGATGGCGTTGGCACCTTGTCACGCGCTGTTTCAGTTTTTCGTGCAGGATGGGGAGTTGAGTTGCCAGCTCTATCAACGGAGCGCGGACCTGTTCCTGGGCGTGCCTTTTAACATCGCTTCGTACGCGTTGCTGACGCTGATGATCGCTCAGGTTTGCGGGCTGCGGCCTGGTGAATTCGTGCACACCTTCGGCGACCTGCATCTGTATGAAAATCATCTGGAACTAGCGCGCCTGCAGCTCACGCGCGAGCCGCGGCCCGGGCCGCAAATGCGCTTGAACCCCACCGTGACGCAGATCGATGCCTTCGCGTATCAGGACTTCGAGCTGCTGAACTATGACCCGCATCCGGCCATTAAGGCGCCGATTGCCGTCTGACCCGCCATGAAAGCCATCGTGGCCATGACCCAGGATAGGATCATCGGGCAAGCCGGGAAGATGCCCTGGCATTTGCCCGAGGATTTTCGCTGGTTCCGGGAAGCGACCATGGGAGGCGCGTTGTTAATGGGGCGCAAGACATTCGAGGCGATCGGCCGTCCCCTCTCCGGGAGGTTGAACTTGGTGGTGACGCGGGGTCCAGCCATCGAGACGGCGGGCGTGATTACGATTACCGATTTGGCCGCGTTCCACGAAACCGACTTCGCGCCACGCGACGTGTGGGTTGCCGGCGGCGCGGAGATTTACACGCAGATGCTGCCCTTGTGTACGGAGCTTTATGTGTCGCAGGTAGAAGGCACCTACGCGGGCGACACGTACTTCCCAATTTTTGAGGACCGATTCGAGTTCGTGGAAGTCGTGCGGCAAGGGAGGGGATTTGAAGTGCGCAAGTTTCGCCCCAAGGAAACAGCCTGACCTGCGGTCACGAACGGGAAAGGGCGTTCACGGTGGCGGCGCGCGATTCTGCCATAGCGCGGAGCAACTGCCGTTCTTCCCAACGCCGGCGCACGACCAGCGCGCCGCACAGGAGCAACAAACCGAATAGCGTCTTGAGCGGAGTGATCTGCCAGAAGGTCGAAGGCGGCAGGGTGTTCGCCTGGATGGTGGCGGAGCCTGCCAGCAAGCGGCCGGAAAAATCGACCGCGACCACTCGCACGGTCTGCCGCGTGCCGGGCGTTATTCCGCGGATCGTGGCAGTGCATAAACCGGTCGAGGCCTGGATCGTCACCTGTCCGTAGGGACGCCAGTCGATGCCGAGTTTTTCGCCGTCGATCGTCAGGTAGCGCAGTTCAATGCGATAATTCTTGGGGGCGGGATTCAAGCCCTGCCATGAGATGTCCAGAGTCGTGCGGGTGGCGCCACGGAATTGGAGATGCTTGATGCCGGAATCGTACAGGGTGCTGTAGCCGGAAGTATCCAGGTGCACGAACGGGTTGCCGGCTGCGGCCGCTGCTGTGTCGTCGGGGATCTGGATGACCTGTTGCGGCTCGCTGGCGGCAGGGTTGGCAGTGGAGGAATCGCCCGGCCGTTCGGAGCGGGAGAACGCGGCAATCTCTGCTTTCGTCCCGGCGCCCGCCGCTCTGGCGGCGGAAATGCCTGCTCCCGCGGCGGGGCTACTGGCGTTCAGGCCCGAGACGAAGCCGGTGGACGCGGCCAACTCCGCCTCGCCGGGCCGGCCTAGACCGGTGCCAAGCAGATGGGTGGGCGGACCGGCCAGACTGGGCAGCGGCAGCGTCTCGCTGAAGGAGCGCCCCGTCTGCGGAGCGAAAAGGACGTGGAAAGTTTGTTGCTGCCCGCGCGCCAGCCGGTAATCGGCGGAACCTTCCACCACCCAGGGGCGCGGCAGATCGAGGCGGCCAATCGCTTCGCCGCCACCGCTGTTTTGCAGGGTAAGATCCGCCCCTGAAGTGTCCCCGACCTTCACCGCGCCAAAGTCGAGTTCGGCCGGGTTGGCGACAATGGCGGGCGGCGTATCCCGGATGGTAACGTTAACCGTCGCGGGGGCCGAGACTTCGGAGCCGGGCGCATGGACGACGAACGCGAAGCTATCCGTTCCCGGGCCGTCGGCGGCGCGGTGCGTGTAGGTGATGGTGGCGCTATCGCGGTTAACCTGGCGCAACTCCCCGACCGAGCCATGCTCCGGCTGGGTGCGGATGGCAAAGTCGATCCATTTGCCGATTTGCCCGCGCGCGCGCAACGTCAACTCGACGCTGCCTCCTTGATCGACCGCGATCTCCTGGTCCACGCCGTGAGCAGGCTGTTCGCGGCGCTGTTCCTTGGCCCCTCCCCCCTTGGCTGTCGTCGGCGCCTGAATATCCGACCACCCGGCCGGTACGAGGCACAGCATGAGCCAAAGAACCAGAACCAGAGTGCCACCGGCCCGGCCACTCTGAAGCGTGTGCCCGCGAACATCCCGGACGGAAGAGGGAGGCGCAGGCATGGAGCAATCAGTTGATTATCGGCAGTCGCTTACTTATCATTCCCCCGCCCTGAAGTACAAGTGTTACGTGCAATGACAGTTCTCGTTTCGATCGGCCGTTTGCCCCACCCGCTCCCTGGAGCAGCGGCCGGCGCCGGGCGGGGCATGGTCGGGCGAACGCGCCTGCTGGCTTGGGCGCTGTGCTTGTTTTTTGCCGGCTTGAGCAGCGCCAGCGCGCAGGCCCCGGACACCGGCGCGGCCATGCCCGTACCAACACCGAAGCCGCACGGTTTTTTCTTCTTCCGGCTGCCCCAACTGACGGTCCAGCAGGCCATCCCGAAGCAGGAGGGGCCAAACATCTCCGCGCGCCTGATGGAGCGGGCGACGCCGGAGAATACGAACGTCGTCGTCTCGATCTCCAAGCAGCGCATTTACCTGCTGTGCGAGAACGAAATTGTGATCGATTCACCGATTTGTTCAGGCCGCAAGGATCGTCCGACGCCAACGGGCAGATTTCCGATCCTGCAAAAGCAATTGGATCATTTCTCGAGCATCTACGGGAATTTCGTGGATCGCGCGGGGCGCGTGGTGCGCAGCGGTGTGAGCAAGGAGATCGACAGCGCCCCCAGCGGGACACATTTCGAAGGTGCGCCCATGCGGTTTTTCATGCGGCTGACGAACGACGGCGTGGGCATGCACATCGGCATCCTCGCCGGGTATCCGGCGAGCCACGGGTGTGTGCGGCTGCCGGCGGACATCGCACCGTTGATTTACTCGAAGGTGCGGGTGGGTACCCTGGTTGACGTGCAGGAGTGAGCGCTAACCGAGATTGCGGCGCAGCAGATCGAAGGCGGCTTGCGCGGTGCGTTGCTTGAAGGCTTCGCGATCGGTCGGCAGAAAGTGCTCCTCCACGAATGGCTCGCCACCCATAGGATCCGCCAGGCTGATAAAGACGGTGCCAACGGGCTTGCCGCCGCCGCTGGCTGGGCCTGCCTCGCCGGTCGTCGCCAGCGCAAAATCGACGCCAGTGACGCGGCGCGCACCCGCGGCCATGGCGGCAGCGACTTCCCGGCTGACGGAGCCATGCTGCTCGATCAAGGCGGCGTCCACCCCCAGCAACGCGCATTTTGCGGCGTCGGCATAGGTGATCAGGCCGGCCCGGAAGACCTGGCTGGCACCGGGGACGTTCGTCAGGCGGTGCGCCAACAATCCGCCCGTGCAACTCTCCGCTACGGCGACGGTACGGCCGGTCTCGGCCAGGCGGTGCACGAGCATCTCTTCGATGGATTTGGCGTCGCGCGCCAGCAGATGACTCGACAGCGCGGGCAGGATGACCGCCTTGGCGCGTTCGAGCATGTCGTTGTCGCCGATGCAGCGGACATCGACCTTGCCCAGGCGGGCGCAGTAGCCGATCTCCAGGCCTTCGATTCTGGCCAAGCCGGCCCCGATCAACGCCTCGACGGCGGACTCGCCGATACCGACGCAACGGTAGATGCAACAATCCGCCGGCTTCTCCCCGGCCGGGAGCAAACGCTGGATGAGCGGCACGACCTGAGCCGTAAACATCGGGCGCAGCTCGCGCGGCGGCCCCGGCAGCAGAAAGACGTGCGGCGACTGCCGGCCATCCGGCAGCAACGTTGGCGGCAGGTAAAGGCCGGGGGCGGTGCCGTGGGCGTTATCGAGCACGGTGGCGCCGTCCGGCACTTGGGCCTGGCGCGCGATGGAGGCGCTCAGGGGACGGCCCAAACGAGTGAAATAGCCTTTGATGGTGGCCAGCACGGCGGGATCTTCCGCCAGCGGCCGGTGCAGCAACCCGGCGATCAGGTCGCGCGTGAGATCGTCCGAGGTCGGGCCGAGTCCGCCCGTGACGAGGACCAGATCGGCCCGGCCGAACGCCTCCTCCAGCGCGGTGCCGATAGCCGGACCGTCCGGCACGCAGACCTGGCGCTCGACGCGCAGGCCCAGCGGGAAGAGCGCTTGCCCCAGGAAAGTCAGGTGCGTGTTGGTGACGTTGCCGAGCAGAATCTCGGTACCGGTGTTGATGACTTCGACTTTCAAGGGTTGAGAGTGGGCAAAAAGGCGGCGAGAAAGGGCGGGACCGGCAAGCTCCCGTGCCGCCGGGGCAAGCGCAAGGCCATTGCGCGGAATCTGGTCAGCGCCCGGCGCAGGGAAATGGTATGGATGAAGCCGGTGCCTCGCCATGCCGGAGAATCATCTCGCCATCAAACAGCTTGAAGCGGCGGTCATCCCATGGCAGAACCAGCGGCATGGGCCGCCCTCTCGCCGATTACGCGAAGCGTCAGCGGCTAATCCGCTCGCAGCAGCCGAAAGTTTCCTCCGACGAGGCTCACGACCGGGCGCGGCGGGCGCTCGCGGTGGCGGGACAGCCGCAGAGTCAGCCCGCCAAGCCGAAGCGCTCCTCCACTGGGCCGAAGCCCAAGGCCGGTTGATCGAGCCGCGCCTGGAAGAACGCCTGGTGAACATCGGGGGCGTCGAGCACGACGTCTTCCACGATCAGGCCACGGGACGCTGGCTGAAGTTCACGCGGCCAGGCAAAGGCGGCAAGGAAGTGCAAGCCCGGCACGAGCACGACGGCGTGCGCGCCACCCTGGCGACCGAAGATGCCAGCTTGTCCGCCTACTTGAGGCGCTTGATCCTGGCGAACACGCGCCTGGGCGACGACTTTTGGCTGCACGGCGTCATCCGGCATCCGGAGGGCCCGCGCATGGTGGTTTCCCAGCGGCACATCGGCGGCGAGCCGGCGACGCTGATGGAGATCGCCAAGCACTTCGTGGTGGAAGGGTTTCTACAGGTCAACGCGAAGACGTTTTATCATCCCCACGCCAACCTGCTGGTCTCCGATGCGCACCGGGCGAACGTGTTCAAGACGCCGGCGGGCATGGTGCCCTTCGACGTGGGAGTGCAGGAGCCGCGGGAGGATTTGCTGCGGGCAGTGCGGCCGGCGCCAGTGCTGACCTTCGAGGAAGCGGTGCAGCCCGGGCTGGAGTTTTGAAGGCACCTGGTACGCTCCTTAGCGTTCCAGCGCTTTGAGCCAGGCGGCGATGCGTTCGCGCTGCTGTTCGTCGCCGTTGTCCTGGTAGATGTACAGCAGGTTGGCGAGCACCCGGATCAGGATCATGCGCGAACTAGCTGGCTCCAGATAAGACGCCTGGAAGGAGAGCTTTTGCTTGCTCAGGATCGCCTCACAATCCGCCTGCATCAATATCTTGCCGCGGTGGAAAGGATCGAAAAGCACATCGCCATGCCGGACGATGAAATGGCCAGGCAGATTGATGCCCTCGATCTTGATCCCGGCCCGCGACGCCACCGTAATGTACAGGATCGCGAGTGAAATCGGGATGCCGAGCTTCGAGTCGATCAGGCTCGGCAAGAGCGAGTTGTGGACATCGTAATACTGCTCCGAATTGCCGCGGAATCCCAGATCGTTCGAGAGGTAGTTCGTCAGGATCGCGACGCGTTCGCGCGTGGAGACGGCGCTCGACGTCAGGCGCGTCAACTGCCGGCCCCAGACATCCAGCTTGCGCTGATAATGCATCGGCTCGACCCCGGGCAGGAAAATACGGGCCAACAGCCAAGCGGCCTCTTCGATGTCGCCATCGTCCGGGAACAGGTGGCAGAGCAGGGTGAATTCGTCGAAAGCCTGGCGGCTCTCGATTTCGGCCAGGATATCCTGCGCGTGGCCGCTGACGGTGGCGTCGTCGACGGCGGCCAGATCGCGCACGTCCCCGATGATCTCCGGGCCGCCTTCGGCGAGCTGATTCTTGAGCAAGCTAACCGTGGAGGGATCGTTGTCGCGCAACAGCCGCACAATGGCATCGTGTTGGTTAAACATACGGATGGAACCTCGCTCGTGACGCTCCGTTCCTACGAAAGCAAGGCAGGGCGGGATTGCCAAGCCAAATAGTTGGCTTTCGCGCGGTTTCCAACGCCACTTCTCCAGGACTAGGCCGGCGTCGTTTCGACGGCCAGGACTTCTCCCGGCCGGCAGCGCACTTCCACCTGCATGGGACGGCAACAGACGGCGCAATCGTCCATTGTCACGTAGTCACCTTGCGTCGTATCGATCGCGACCAACGAGCCCTCACCGCATGCGGGGCACTCGATCTCCACTTCAACGAGCCAGTCCACGGCAAATGGTCCGATCAGACCGGCACCGCGGCGGCTTCGGCCGGCACCGCGAGACGCGGGGCGTCGCCCCAGAGATCTTCCAGGGCGTAGTAGCGGCGTTTGTCCGTGTGGAAGATGTGCACGAGCACGGAAATGTAATCGATGATGACCCATTGGCTGATCGGATACCCGTCGACGGCGGCGGGCCGGGTCGACCAGCGATCCTTTAGCCGCTCCTGGATCTCACCGGCGATGGCCTTGAGATGCGGCTCGCTCGTGCCCGAGCAGATCACGTAATAGTCCGTGAACGTCGAAATACCGCGCAAATCCAGGACCACGAGGTCCTCGGCCTTTTTCTCGGCCGCGCCGAAGGCGCATTCGAGAGCTAATTCTTCGGCGGTAATGGGTCGGCTCCTTGGGCTGGCGAACAATAGAGGGAATCAGCGGCGATCAACGCCCTTACTTCCTCGGGTACTAGATACCGGATCGACAGGCCGCTGGCAACCCGCTTTCTGATCTCCGTGGCGGAGATGTCGACGCGGCGTTCGAGGGTAGGAAAGGGTTCGGCGGGCGCTTGGGCGATGTGGACCGTGGGAGGAGCGGGAACGGGTGAGCCGCGTTGAAAAACCACGAACGTGACGAGTTCCCGCAACTCGGCGATGCGGTGCCAGGTCGACAGGGCCGCGACGTTATCCGCGCCGATGAAGTAGAACAATTCGCTGCCGGCGGGCAGCTTGGCGCGCCATAGCTCGACGGTCTCGATGGCGTAGGACGGTCCGGAGCGCCGCAGTTCGCAGTCGTCGATTTCAAAAGGCGTCTCCCGCGCAACGGCCGCGGCCAGCATGGCCAGCCTGGCAGCCGCCGGGGCACCCGGGTGCCGCGCGAGCTTGTGCGGGGAAATGGCGGCGGGAACGAAGATGAGCCGGGTCAGACGCAACGCCTCCACCGCGTCCCGCGCGAGGATGAGGTGCCCGTGATGCACGGGATCGAACGTGCCGCCGTAGAGGCCGACTCGTTCCGGGCTGGCGTCTGGGTTGGCGGGCACGGGGCCACGCTAATGGGGAAGTACCGCCTGAGGCAACAGCGTGCGCGCGGCATGCGACTGGCTTTTATCCGATGCATCACTTTATGCGTTGTCCCTTGATCCTCGCGATTGGCCTCGCCTGCTGCGGCCTGACGATTTTGCCGGTCGGCCACGGCGCGGGCGCGCCCCTCCAGGTCCCGGAAATCGGTCTGATGCTGCGCGGCGGCTACACCAGCGCCGAGGTCCTGCAGGAAGTGGCCACCCGGCACGTGGTTGATCCGCTGGACGCGGCCGGAGAGAAGACGCTCCGCGAGGCGGGCGCGGATGACCGGCTTATCGAGGCCTTAAAATCCGGGCGCTACACGTTGGGCGGCGCCGAGGCAGACGAGGCCAAACAGCGGCAGGACGCAATCGACCAGCGGGTGCAAGCGGATCGCGCCGCCGGCCAGGACCGGCTGCTGGAACACGCCAAAGAGCAGGCGCAAGCCGCCATCAGCCGCCGGATGGCCAACCTGCTGCGCGGCAAACTGGTCGTCTGGAAGGACGGCCGTTTGCAGCCCTACGACGACAACGTCCTGAGCACCAAAAAAGTCTTCGCCTTTTACTACTCCGCCTCGTGGTGCGGACCGTGCCAGAAGTTTACGCCGTGGCTGGTCGAGTTTTACCGGCAGTTCGCGCCGTCCCACTCGCAGTTCGAAGTCGTCTTCATCAGCAAAGACCGTTCGGCCGCCGAAATGCAGCAATACATGCAGACCGACGGCATGCCCTGGCCCGCGCTGGATTACGCCAAGATCGCCAACGAACCCGAACTGACGAAGTACTGCGGACCGGGTATCCCCTGCCTGGTCCTGCTGGACGGCGCGGGCGGCGTCCACTCGGACTCATATGCCGGCGACAAGTACCTGGGCCCGCGACATGTCATCGCCGATCTCGCGCGGATGGCGGGCATCCGCCTCACGCAAACGAACGAGGATCCGCCCGCCGCGAGTGCGAACGCCGCGCCGCCAGTTAGCCGCAGCGTGAGCCTTTCTGGGCAGCCTCAATAGAGCAGGAACGGCTGGCGATCGGCTTTGAAGCGGGCGACGCCGCCGGCCCAGTTGGCGATGATCCGTTCCGGAGGTACGCCGCCCTCGATCTGCGTCTGCAAGCTGCGGCTGCCATAAATTTTGTAGAGGAGTTGGTCGGGGTCGGTCGCCGCCCGCCGGAAAAGCCGCGAACCGCCGCCGCCCCGATACAAGCCCGCGGTCAGATAAACTCCCAATCCGGTGAGGTTGGCCGGCGCATGCGGATCGATGTGCAATTGCACGCCGCCACCTCCTGCGCCGTGATAAGGCGTGAACTCGACGCCCGGCATGTCCAGCGAGCGCAGGTAACTTACGTAACCCTCCGCGCTGAGGTACCCCGCGGCCACGCGCTCGAATGGCTCCGGCGTGCCGATGCCCAAATCCAAGCCGCTCAGGTTGCCGACGATGCCGGTGGCGTCGTAATACAAGGGAGAATCCCCGCGCGGGATGTTGGGCGAGCTCTTGATCCAACGCAGCCCGGTATCGCTCCAGGTCATGCTGCGTTGCCAGCCGCGCATCGGCACGACGGTGAGCTGGCATTGGGCCGCCATCCAGTGCTTGGCGTTGATCATTTTAGCGAGTTCACCGGCGGTCAAGCCGTGGACGTAAGGCACGGGGAACTGGCCGACGAAGCTGATCCATTGTTTGTCGATCCCCGGCCCCTCCACCCGCAAGCCGCCCAGGGGATTGGGCCGGTCGAGGACGATGAATTCCAGGTGGTTTTCCCCGGCCGCTTCCAGGCAGCGCGCCATGGTCGACAAATAGGTGTAACTGCGGCAGCCGACATCCTGCAGATCGAAGACCAGGGCATCCAGGCCGCGCAACATGGCCGGCGTAGGCTTGCGGGTCACGCCGTAAAGGGAATAGGCCGGCAGCCGCGTGACCGGATCGATGCGGCTGGCCACGTAACGCCCCGCGCCTTCGGTGCCGTCCAACCCGTGTTCGGGGGTAAAGAGCGCGATCAGCTTGACGTTGGCGGCGCCATGCAGGATGACGCGGTCCAGTTCGCCGGCAGCGTCGGTGCCGGTCTGATTGGTGATCAGGCCGATACGTTTGCCGGCCACGGCCGCAAAGCCTTCCGCCCGCAGGGTGTCGATGCCGAGTTGGACCTGAGCGTCCAGGTGGATTGCGGTCAAATACCAGGCGAAGAGACAGCAACCCAGGAGAGGAAATCGGCGCCAGCGCATACGTTCCGCAGGGTACGGTGAGGCGGCTCGCCGTGGCAAGCGCGCACGGTATGGACGGGTGGACAGCGGGCACCTCCGCTTCTAATATCCGCTGCGCCCGGGAAACCGCCTCAAAGCCCGGCGCAAGTTCGGTCTATTATCCATGACGTCTTCCCATCCTGGCCAGCTGCTGCTCGTCGGCATCCCCGGCCCCGAACTGGACCCCGCCACCGCCGCCACCTTGCGCCGCGTGCAACCGGGTGGATTCATCCTCTTTACGCGCAACATCCGTACGCCCGAGGGTCTGCGGAAGTTGACCGATGATCTGCGCGACCTGAGCGAGATCGAGCCGATCATTACCATCGACCAGGAAGGCGGCCGCGTTTCGCGTTTGAAGGCGATCGGCAACGAACCGCCTGGCGCGACGGCTTTTCGCCTGCGCAACGACGCCGGGCTGGTGCGGCGGCATGCCGCCCTGACGGCCCGGCTGCTGCGCCTCTTCGGGTTCAATCTCGATCTTTGCCCGGTGCTCGATCTCTGCCTGCACGCGGACGAGTCGGTCGATAATTCCTTGCGTGGACGTTGCTACGGCGAAGATGTCGAGCAGGTGGTGCGGCTGGCGGGCGCGTTCAACGAGACGTTGCGCGCCGGCGGCGTGGCCAGTTGCGGCAAGCATTTCCCCGGGTATACCGCCGCGCGCAACGATGCCCACCATGAACTGCCGGTCATCCACCGCACGCGCGCGGAACTCGAGGAGACGGAATTGGCGCCGTACCGCGCCTTGGCCGGGCAACTGGATAGCATCATGGTTTGCCACGGATATTACCCGTGCCTCGATCCGGACGGACCTTTGCCCGCCTCCCTCTCGCGCCACGTCATCACCGGACTGCTGCGCGAGGAACTGGGTTACCGCGGGCTCGTCATGACCGACGACCTGGACATGGGCGCCATTCTCAACGGCTACAACCTGGAGCAGACCTTGCATCTGGCGCTCGCCGCCGGTGCGGACCTGGCGATGATTTGTCACCGGGTGAGCGAGCTGGAGCACGCTCACCGGATTCTGGAGGACGCGCCTGCCGCGCACCTGGAACGCGCCTTGGGGGCGGTCGCGGCGGCCAAGAGCCGTCTGGCGCCACCGGCGGAATTTAGCCTGGATGCATTCGCGGAGGTGGACCGGGAGGTCTGGGACCTGCGGGTGGAGGTTCTGGGCGCGGAGGCCGCCGCACAGCGCAGCCCGGAAGACGGGAAGCGGTCGCCAGTCGAAATTTATTAGCGTGGCGATCCCGAGCCGGAGCGTTTACAGCGGCCGGGCGACCTGTCCCCGAAAATTTTCCAGCGCCAGCATACCGACAAAGAACGCCAGATAAATCTGGCCCCATTTCACGGCGAGCAAACACATGACCACCGCGACAATCCCGCCCAGCATCTGCACCGCGCGCTGCCGGTTGGGTCCGAGCAAGCCAAGTACCACTTTCCCGCCATCGAGCGGCAGGATGGGCAGGAGATTAAAGAGCGTCCAATACAGGTTGATAAAGAGCAGAAAGCTCACGGCGGCCACCGTGAAGGTCCCGACGCCGGAGGTCTGCCGGAGCAGCCCGATCACCGGGTAGCGCACCAAGGCCCAGGTCGCCAACCCGGCGACCGGCCCCGCCAGCGTTACCAGCAAGGCTTGCGGCCGCGTCAGGCTGCCGCCAATCATGAAGGTTGTGCCACCCAGCAATTGAAACGTGATGTAGGGCGTCACGCCGAAGCGCCTGGCCATCAAGGCGTGGCCCAGCTCGTGCAGCAGGATGGAAACAAACACGCACGCCACCCAGATGGCGAGCAGCGCCAGCCCCTGTTCACCATGCGCGAAATTGGAGCCAAGGATTGCGCTGCCGATCCAGAACGCCGGAGAAATCCCGAATGGAATGCCGAAAAGGCGAAAGCGGATCATGTCCCCGAGAGGATGCTCCGGTCCCGGGCGGCGGCAACCTAAATCGCGCCCCTGGGGCGGGGCGAGAGAGGCGATCACCGCTTCTGTCGGTTGGCTGGCTCCGTCTAGAAATCGCTGGGCAAAGCAGTGGCTGCGGCCTAGAGTCTCAGCGAGACTGTTGCCATGGCTGAAAGCCCCCCGCCCTCGCCCTCGCCTGCCGCGCAACCGCCCCCCGCCGGCCACACGGTCGCGCTGGAGTGGATGCAGGCCGATCCGGCGGCGGCCGCGTTGGCGGGCCTGCTCCTGGCGACGTTGGCGGTTTTCTACGCGGCGGTGCCGCTCTTCCCCATCGCGGCGTCCACTATGCGACTGACGACGTTGGGTTGGGCCCGCGGCGCCTGGAACCCGGAGACGCATTACGAGCACGGGCCGCTCGTGCCATTTATCGCGCTTTTCCTGGTCTGGAACGCTTTGCCGAAGCTGCGCGGCGTCCGGCCGGCCCCTAGTAACTGGGGTTTGCTGCCGCTGCTGTTCGGCGTGTTCCTTTTTGTTGTCTCGGCGCGGTCCTTGCAGGCGCGTATTGCCCTGGCCGCGCTGCCCTTTCTACTCATTGGCCTGGTGCTGTTCGCGGCCGGCCGGCAGTACGCCCGGGTGCTGGCTTTTCCCTGCGCCTGTCTCTTTTTCCTCATCCCGTTGCCCGGGATCGATCAGGCGACCGTGCGGCTGCAACTGCTGGTCACCCAGGCCGCCAACCTGATTTGCAATCTGATCGGCATCCATTTGATGGCGATCGGGACGACGTTGCGCGCCGTGGATCAGAGCTTCAACTTCGAGATTGCCGGCGGGTGCAGCGGCATCAACTCGCTCATGGCGATCACGCTGATCAGCGCGGTCTTTGCCCATCTCTCGGAGAACCGGCTGTGGAAGCAGATCATCCTATTCGCGGCGTCGGTGCCGGTGGCGATCATCGGCAACATCGCGCGGCTGGTGGCGATCATGATCGTGGCGAAATGCTTTGGCCAGCAGGTCGCCGGCGGGTGGTTCCACGATATTTCGTCTTATGTGGTTTCGTTCCCGTTTGCGTTCGGCGCCTTGTGCCTGGTGCATATGGCTTTGAACTGGACGCCCGGAGCCGCTTCCTCCGCTCCTCCTTCCCCGCGGCCGCGGAGAGCGATTACCCCTGATCCGGGCGGTGGCCCCGAGGCGCCCTCCTATGATTATTAAGCGCCTGCTGCTACTCCAGATTATCGTTGCTCTGGGCTTGAGCAGCGTCTTCCTGCTGCCGAAAAAAACCGGCGTCGGCCCGGCGGGGATCGCTTTGATCCTGCCGGTGGATGTCGGCATATGGACAGGAACGGATGCCGGGGTGTCGGCGGCCGAACTGCAGGGTCTGGCGCCGGATACCGGTTTCGCGCGCAAGTTGTATACGGACCCGTTCGGCGACCAAATTTTCGTCAGCATTGTGCTGAGCGGGATGGACATGACCAACAGCATTCACCGGCCGGAGCGTTGCCTGCCGGCTCAGGGCTGGACGGTCGAACACTCGGATCGGGTCCGGATTCCGATGGGGCCGGACGCCGCGCCCTTGGCGGTGACGAAGCTCTCGAACGTCAAAGAGGCCCGCCTCAATGCGGCCGCCACGACCCCGATTACCGTCCGGCAACTGGATTATTACTGGTTCATCGGCTCACGCGATGTGACGCCGTCGCATTGGGAGCGGACCTTTATCGACATCAAGGACAGGATGCTGGAGGGGCAGGATCAGCGCTGGGCATACGTGACCGTAGCCACGACGGTCACGGACAACTTGCGACGCTTTGGCAAGTCCGAGGCCGAGTCCTCCAAAATGGTGGAGGACTTTATCAGCCAGATCGTGCCGCAGTTCCGGAAGCCATAGGGGGATCGACTGGGCTGAAAACAGCGCGAGGCGCGCGGCTTCAGCCCAGTCAAAAAGCGGAACACCTGAGCTCCTGCGTTGAGCGCTTACGCCTCCTGCAGGACGTCTACTGGACGCTCCTTCTTCTGCAGCGCACGGCGCAACTTGGAGAGCGCGATGTTCTGCAACTGACGGATCCGCTCGCGCGTCACGCCGAACTTCTTGCCGACTTCTTCCAGCGTCTTCGGCTTGCCGCCGTCGAGGCCGAAACGCGAAAAGATGATCTTGCGTTCGCGGTCGTCGAGCACGTCGAGCAGGCCATCCACCTCGTTGCGCAGATTTTTGTCCCGCAACAACTCGAAGGGTGTAAACGCGTCCTCATCGCCGACAATCTCACCGAATTCGGTGGAATCCTCGTCGCTGATCGGCGCGTCCAGGCTGGCTGGCCGAATGGAAACCGTCTTGAGCTGGGAGACTTTGCCGGCCGCGATGCCGATTTCTTCAGCCAACTCGTCGTCGCTGGGCTCGCGGCCCAGTTCCTCGCTCATTTGCAAGGAGACCCGGCGCATCTTGCTGATCTTGTCGACCAGGTGAACAGGCAGGCGGATGGTCTTGCTCTGGTTGGCCAGGGCGCGCTTGATGGACTGCTTGATCCACCACGCGGCATAGGTGCTGAGCTTGCCGCCCTTGGCCGGATCAAAACGTTCCACAGCCTTCATCAGGCCGATATTGCCTTCGGAAATCAGGTCCAGCAGCGGGAGGCCGAGATTCGCGTAATCATGCGCGATCTTCACCACCAACCGCAGGTTGGAGCGGATCATCAGCGAACGCGCTTCCTTGTCACCCTTTTTGATCAGGGCAGCCAGGGTAATCTCGTCCTGTGGCGTCAGAAGCGGGATTTGGCCGATCTCACGCAGGTAAATCTTTATTCCGGTATCGCTATCTTCGATGCCCATATAGGTAAAAGGGGATAAGTTTTCTCTGTTTCGCCACCGGCGCACTGGCGGCAATCTTGCGCACGCTCGAACTCTCTACGACCAGGGATGCGCCCCGGTTTCCTCCAACGTCACCAAGAGGAAGACGACCTCGGCAGTTCGATCCGCTCAGAGTAAGACATTCGAGCGGGTTGCATGTTCAAATTGAGGGCTAAGATCATGGCTGCACCACGTGACGCGTGGCAAACTGCTTAATCGGATGCCCGGATCAATTCGGACGTTTGTTAAGGAAGCCAGAAATCGATTTTTTCGTCAACACAATAATGAAGAAAGTTTTTGCTTCATTCTTCGCCGTCGAAATAGTCGACCGCTTCTGAACGCATCAGACGCCGTTCCGGCGAACGCACCAGCCATTTCTGGCTGTCAGGATAATGACAGGACTCGCCCAGTGGGTTATCCGCGATGATGTAGAGCACGAGGTCTTGCGCGGCGCCGCTGGTGATCTGGTGTGCCTCGCCGGGTGGGAAAAGGAAACTGTCACCGGGAGAGATCGCGGTAATTCCCTCCGCGTGACGGACCAGGCCGGTGCCGGAGATGACCAGGTAAAACTCCCATTGCTGGCTGTGGGAGTGGTACGGACACATACTTAAGCCCGCAGTCACGCGGCAGATCTCCAGGTCGAAGGGGTGCCGCTCGCGCAGGTCGGTGGAATCCGATTTGGCGCCCAGAGCTTCGGAGATCAACTGATCGGTCATGCCGAATTTACCCTTCGGCGAGGCCCAATGTATTTCAGGGATGTCAGCGAGGTTGATTTTGCGCATGATGACGGCTGTTCTTCGAGAATAGCATAATCCTGCCGGTCGATGAATCCAGACCCCACCCCTTTCGACTGGCTGCGCCGCGTGCAAGGGTGCGACACCTACTGGCTGACGCGCTTTGTGATCTTGCGTTTGCTGGGGTTCGTCTATCTGGCAGCCTTCGTGTCGCTAGCCTGGCAGGTTCTGCCGCTGCTCGGCTCGCAGGGTTTGCTGCCCGCCGCGGATTTTTTAGCGCGCGCGCAAGCGCACCTGGGCTCGCGCACCGCCGGTTTCCTGGTCCTGCCGAGCGTGTTTTGGTGGGGGATCAGCGATGGCGGGCTAGCCGCGCTGGCCTGGGTGGGCGTGGCGCTTTCCGTGGTCGTCCTGCTCGGCTACGCGAACGGGTTGCTGCTCGGCATCCTTTGGGCGCTCTACACGTCTTACGTGAATATCGGCCAGGACTGGTACGCCTACGGCTGGGAAATCCAACTGCTCGAGACCGGCCTCCTGGCCGTCTTCCTCGTGCCATTTTTGGACGGGCGGCCTTTTTCCCGGCGGCCGCCGCCTTTGCTCATTCTCTGGCTGTGCCGCTGGCTGGCGTTTCGGATCATGCTGGGCGCCGGGCTGATCAAGTGGCGTGGCGACGCCTGCTGGCACGATCTGACCTGCCTCTATTACCACTACGAGACGCAGCCCATCCCCAATCCGCTCAGCCGGACATTTCACTTCCTGCCGCACTGGCTGCAAAGGTGCGGCGTTTTCTGGAATCACGTGGTCGAACTGGTGGTGCCGTGGTTTGCGTTCGGGCCGCGGTTGGCCCGGCACATCGCGGGCATTCTGTCCGTCAGCTTCCAAATCACGCTGATCCTGAGCGGAAATCTTTCGTTCCTGAACTACCTGACCATCGTCCCGATGCTAGCCTGTTTCGACGATTCCCTGCTCGCGCGGCTGCTGCCCAGGCGGCTGGTGGCCGCTTCCCGGCGCGGCGCGGAGGAGGTCCGGCCCTACCGCTTCCACGATATCGCGGTGTTTGTTTACGCCGCGATCATCGTTTTGTTGAGCATCGCGCCCGCCTTGAACCTGGCTTCCGGCCAGCAGGTCATGAACGGTTCTTTCGACCGCTTGCACCTGGTCAATACCTACGGCGCGTTCGGTTCCATCGGACGGGAGCGTCAGGAGATCGTCTTCGAGGGCACGGACGACGAATTCGTCAGCGCGGATTCGGTTTGGAAAGCCTACGAATTCCCGTACAAACCGGGCGATCCGATGCGGCGCCCGCCGATCATCGCGCCCCTGCAGCCGCGGCTGGATTGGGCCATCTGGTTCGCGGCCATGGGCACGCCCAGCGATTACTTGTGGACGCTGCATTTTGTTTGGAAGCTGCTGCACAACGATGCCGGCACCCTCAGCCTGCTGGCCAATAACCCGTTCCCCGGGCAGCCGCCGCGTTTTATCCGGGCGGAGTTGTATCGCTACGAGTTCGCGCCGCCCGGCAATCCGCAGGGCGCCTGGTGGCACCGGCAACTCCTCGGCGAATGGCTGCCGCCGCTGGCCAGCAGCAGCCCCATCTGGGCTCAAACGCGCGAACAACTGGGCTGGCCGAAGTAGGCGCGGGGCTCGCGCGCTATTTCGCACTCACCGGCCGCAGTCGCTTCCCGAAGACATCCCGCAACGCGGCCCGGGCGGCGTGCCAGCCGCACATGCCATGCACGCCGCCTCCCGGCGGGGTCGAGGCAGAGCAGAGATAGACCCCGCGCAAGGGGGTGCGGTACGGCGTGAAACCGAAGGTGGGCCGGGAAAGCAATTGGCCCAGGTCGTTGGCGCCGCCGCTGATGTCCCCGCCCAACAGGTTCGGATTGCGCGCGCCCAGGTCCATCGGGCGCATCACATGGCGCGCCAGGATGCAATCTTGAAAGCCGGGCGCGAACCGCTCGATTTGCGCTTCGATGCGCCCGCTCATGTCGGCCGCCGATTGAAACGGCACGTGGCAATAGGCCCAGAGCGTATGCTGGCCTTGCGGAGCGCGGGTGTCGTCGAACAGGCTCTGCTGGGCCAGGAGGACGAAGGGCCGTTCCGGGTGCCCGCCGCGGGCGACTTCCCGTTCGCCGGCGGCGATTTCCGCCAAAGTGCCGCCGAGGTGGACGGTTCCCGCCTGCCGGCAGGACTCCGCCGTCCAGGGGATCGGTTCCGAGAGCGCGTAATCGATCTTACAGACTCCCGGGCCGTGCCGGAAACTGGTTAACTTGCGTTTGTAGCCGGTGCGCAGGCGGCCGCCCGCCAGGCGCTCGAACTCCCAAACGCTCAGGTCGCACAAGACCGCGCGCGCCTTGGGCAACTGCTGCCACGCTTCCAGCCGCCAGCCGGTCTGGATCTCGCCGCCGAAGGAGCGCAGGCAGGCGGCCATGGCCGCGGCGATCGCCTGGGAACCGCCGCGCGGGATCGGCCAGCCGACGGCGTGTCCCGCCACCCCGAGCACCAGCCCGACGGCGGAGGAAGACCAGGCCTCCAGCGGTAAAAAGGAGTGCGCCGCCAAGCCCGCCAGGAGCGCCCGGGCCGGTTCTTGCCGGAAGGACGCCCGGGCCAGCAGCGTGGCGGGCAAAAGCGCGGGCAACCCAAAGCGGGCCAACGCGAAGGGGTGCTTGGGAATATGCAGGATGGGCCGCAAAAGCTCCGGCGCGAGAATGTCCCAATGCGCGGCCAGCGGACGCAACAAGCGCCGGTAAGCGCGCGCGTCCCGCCCGAGGCCTTCCGCCGTGAGCGCGATGGAGCGGTGCAGGCAGGCGGCCGTGCCGTCGTCGAGCGGATGCGCCAGCGGGATCTTCGGCTGGATCCACTGCAGGCCGTGTTCCTCCAACCCGAGAGAAGCAAAGAAAGGCGACCCGGCCGCCAGAGGATAGACCGCGGAGCAAACATCGTGAACAAAGCCCGGCAGGGTCAGCTCGGCCGAGCGCAGGCCGCCGCCGATGGTGTCGCTCGCCTCCAGCACCCGCACGGAGAGGCCCGCTCGCGCCAGGGTAATAGCCGCCGCCAGGCCGTTAGGCCCCGCGCCGACGACGACGGCATCCAGGGCGGGCGGTGGCGGTTTCTTCACCCGGCGAAGGTAGCATGGAACCGCACCGAGCCAGGGAATTCATGCGCCGAGTGCGCTGCCTTGAGCCCCCACATGGAAGATGCAGCGATAAACGCCCGGCTCACATTGTTCCTCTCTTTGCACCGCACACTGCAGGACGCGCTCGAATAATTCCCGCTCCAGCCGGGCGATGATCGGGAACCGGCGCAACAAATCTTCGATGGGCGAGTGGTGCTCCACGATGCGCAGGCTCGAAGGCGAACCGTCCCGCTGATCCGGCGCCGCTGGGACGATGGCGGGTACGATCCGAAAGCCGGATGGACGCACCGCGTGAGAACTGGCGGCTCCCGGCCCGCCATTCCCCAGCGGAAGGGTAGGCTGATCCTCCCGCGTTGGGGTGGCCACGACGGGACCCGGCGCCGCGCCGTCGTCATTCTCCAGCTCCGCCATATAGCCTTCGGCATTGCGCAACTTTGCCAGCGCCGCCGCCCGCGCCGGCAGAGGCGCGCCCCGGTCCACGGCCTGGTACTTCTCGGCCCGTTGATTAAAGATCGTGAAAAGCAGCTTGGGGGGCGCCGCGGGGCCGTAGCTTTGCTGGATGGCTTCCAGCACCTGGAGAGTCAATTCGTTGCTGCCGCCGGGGAAAAGTTCGAACGCCAGCGGGGTCAAACGATACGCGATCTCCGGCCGGCCGACGGGCTTCGGCCGCCGGGCGGTGTCCAGATATCCTTCCTCCTCGAGATCGAGGCAATGCTGCTTGATGCCCATGTAGCTCATGCCGAAATGAGCGGCCATTTCCTTGACGGACATCCCGCCCCGCCGCCGCAGGGCGGTGAGGATTTCCAAGCGCTGGCTGCGTCCGATTTCCCGGATCAACTTCTCGTTCATGCGGCACGCTGGTCGCCCCTCGGCCAGACCGGGCCCAGCTTTGAGCCGAAGGCCGCTTTTTGCACGCAAATTGTCGGGTGGGCAACGCAGCGCTCGCCACTATGAGGCGGAACGGTCGCTCGACGGTTCGGGCGGAACGCGGAACGGCGGGGTCCGCCCTAGCCGGGTGGGCGGCGGCGGCACCGGGTCTAGACCGGAGCCTCCCCAGGGAGCGCACCGCGCCAGACGCTTGAGCCCGAGCCAGAGACCCCGGCGCGTCCCGTGGACGGACAGAGCCTGCACGCAGTAGCGCGAGCAGGTCGGCTCGAAACGGCAGCCGCCGCCAATCGGATCCAGCAGCGATAGCAGCGGCGAAAGCAGCAGTTGATAACCGCGCAACAGCCAGCGAAGGGTGCGATTGATCATGCGGTTCGCCCCGGCTCCGGCGCGGCGGGAGGCGCGGCCAGCATAGAAGCACGTTCCAGCAGCCGCAACCACTCGGACTGCAACTCGGCCGCCGTGGACCGCGCCGCCAGGTGCCTAGCCACGACCACCAGCCAGGCGCCCGCCCGCAGGCGCGGCCGACTGGCCCGCACGGCCTCCCGCAGGCGCCGCCGCACGAGGTTGCGTACCACCGCTCCTCCCACCCGCCGGGACGTGACCAGACCGATACGGGTGGCGCGGTCCGGTTCCGCGTCGCGCAGGACGCCCAGGACCAGAAAGCGGCCGGGAAACGAGCGACCGCATTCCTTGACGCGGCGGAACTCGCCGGCGTGGCTCAGGCGTGCCGAGCGGGGAAAGCGCAGCCGCCGTGGTGGTGGCGAGCTGCCCGGGTTGGTTGGCACGGCGGAATTCACAGCCGGCGGCCGCCCGGGCGGCGGTTAACGGATCCAGCGACCAACGCGGCTAAGCCTGCGTGTGGCGGGCGTACTGAATCTCGGCGCCCTTCGGCAAAAGACGTTTGCAGCCCAAACGCCGGCGACGTTTCAACACCGCGCGTCCACCCTTGGTCGCCATCCGCGCGCGGAAACCATGCTGGCGTTTACGGGTGCGCTTGGAGGGTTGATAGGTCCGTTTCATGGCGGGAAAGTCGGTGGCAGGGCGGCAGGAGGTACTGCAAGTGGAGCGGTGAGGTTACCAGCCGGCCAGTGGTTGTCAACCGGGTTGCAACCGCCGCCGATTTTCACCCCATAAATAAATCACGACTCACTTTGCATCTCTTTGCACTCTGTGCCATTAGACAGAGCGAGATGAGCAACACTCGCATTGAGCCGGCCACGGCCGAAGATCTGCCTATGCTGGCGGAGCTGTTGCATGACCTTTTCAGCAAGGAAAGCGACTTTCGGCCGGACACGGTAACCCAATTGCGGGGCTTGCGGCTCATCATCGAGCAACCGAACCGAGGGCGCATTTTCGTCCTGCGGAGTTTGGGCAAGATCATTGGCATGATCAATCTGCTCTTCACCATCAGCACCGCGGAAGGCGGGTTCGTCATCATCCTGGAAGATTTGGTCATTACCCAGGAACATCGCGGGCAGGGTTACGGCTCGCAGCTCTTGAATTACGCCATCGATTTCGCCCGGCAAAAGGATTTCCTGCGTATTACGCTCTTGACCGACCGGCTCGACGAAACTTCCAAGCAGTTCTTCCAGCAGCACGATTTTCACCAGTCGGTCATGGTGCCCATGCGCTGGCGGCTGCATCCCAAGGCCGGGGACGACCCGTCCAGTGTCGCGGCGATGTCATGAACGAGCCCGACGGCGCCACCGCGCCGGGTGCAGGCAGCGGATTTATTGACCTGGGTTTCGCCCGGGTGGATACCGATCGCCGGCGGCGGTGCGGCTATCCGGAAGTGATTTTCAGCCAGGGCAAGACTCCGGCCGAGGTGGCGGCCATTGCCCAGACCATCCTCGCGCACGAACCGGTCCTGCTGGCCACCCGCGCCACGCCGGAGCATTTCCGCGCGGTTAACGCGGAGTTCCCGGCGGCGGTTTATCATGCCCGCGGCCGTTGCATCACTATCGAGCGTGAGCCGTTGCCGCGTTATACCGGCTTGATCGGCGTGGTTTGCGCCGGGACGTCCGATCTGCCGGTGGCGGAGGAAGCCGCCGTCACGCTGGAGATTTTCGGGCATCCAACGGAGCGCATTTGCGACGTTGGCGTGGCTGGCTTGCACCGGTTGCTGGCGGTGCGCGACCGCCTGGATGGGTGTCAGGTATTGATTGTGGTTGCAGGGATGGAAGGGGCGCTGCCGAGCGTGGTGGCGGGCCTCGTCAGCAGGCCGGTCATCGCGGTGCCGACGAGTGTCGGCTACGGCGCAAGTTTCGGCGGTCTGGCGGCGTTGTTAGGGATGCTCAACAGTTGCGGCAGCGGCGTGACGGTGGTGAACATCGACAATGGCTTCGGCGCCGCCTACGCCGCTGCCACGATCTGCCGGCTGGCGGAGCCGCACGTCAATCCCACGCGCGAGTGAGGCGCAACCCAGCGGCGGACCCCGACTGGACGAACGCCAATCCGGGGCGAAGGTGAAAGGCCCGATGAAGAGCATTCGCACCATCCGTCTCCAGCGCCTGCAAGGCCAGCTCGGCGACGTCGCGTACGAATTGACCAAGATTCACTTTGCCGGCTTCCGGCCGCCGAGCCATTGGCGGCCGGCGATCAATGCTTACCGTTGCGCCCGTTGCCTGCGCATTTGCGTGGATCTGGCCGGGGTGGATCGATCCGCCCTCGACCTCGAAATCGCGCCGGGCCAACTCACCATCCGGGGCCGGCGTGAGTTGCCCGAGCCGTCCGATCCGGCCGGACGCCCCATGCAGGTGCTCGCGCTGGAAATCGATCATGGCAATTTCGAACGCAACATCCATCTGCCTTCCAGCGTCGTCGCGGATGAGGTCACCGCCACCTCGCAAAACGGCCTGTTGTGGATTCACCTGCCTTTGCTCCCGCACGCCTGAAATAATTCCCCCCTCGCTCCCGATGATTGCCAAGTCCCCCGACGCACACCCGCCCGAGACACCGGCGCCCGTGGAAACGCCGCCCGTCATCGCCCTGACCGCCAAAGCACCGGACGGCGGCGGACGGCCTGTCATCCCGGACGTCCTGCCAATTCTGCCGATTCGCGGCGTGGTGGTTTTTCCGGGCACCGTCGTGCCACTCACGCTCGGTCGGCCCGCGGCGCTCAAGCTGGTCGACGAAAGCTTGCCGGAATCGAAGATCATCGGCCTGATCACGCAACGCTCCGAGGAGCACGAGAAACCGGCGGCGGAAGATCTGTTTGCGGTCGGGGTTGCCTGCCAGGTGCTCAAACTCATGCGCCAGCCCGATGGCTCGGTCGTGCTGCTCGTCGGGGCGCAACGGCGCTTCCGGCTGGGCGAGATCGTGCAAAGCGAGCCGTTTCTGCGCGCCAGGATCGAGTTGCTGCCTTCCATCCCGCTCCCGCCGGGCCTGGAGTCCGCGGCCGCGCTCAATAACTTGCGCGAGTCTGCCATTCACCTGCTGGAAATGACCCCCGACGTGCCCGAGCAGGCCCGCCAAGTCCTGGCCAATATCGAGGATGCTGACCAACTCACCGACCTGATCGCCGGAAACCTAGGCATCGACGTGGCCCAAAAGCAGGCGCTGCTGGAGGAAACGGATGTCTTCAAACGCATCCGCCTGGTGCAGGAGAACGTGACGCGCCAGACCGAGATCGCCGAATTGCAGCAGAAGCTGCGCAAGGAGGTCGAGTCGACGTTTACCGATTCCCAGCGCCGCGTCTACTTGCGGGAGCAACTGCGCGCGATTCAGCGCGAGCTGGGCGAGGACGAGCCGGGCGCGGAGGATCAGATCGAGCAGTTGCGCCAGCGGTTGGAAGACGCGGGTGCGCCGGAGCCGGTCCGGGAAGCCGCCGGCAAGGAACTCAAACGCCTCGTCCATATTCCGACCGCCAGCCCGGAGTACAGCGTGATCGTTTCCTACGTGGAGATGCTCGCCGACCTGCCCTGGAACAAACTGAGCGAGGACAACACAGACCTGGCTCACGCCCGCGAGGTGCTCGACCATGATCATTACGGCCTGGACAAGATCAAGCGCCGCTTGCTCGAGTATCTCGCCGTCCGCAAGCTCAATCCCACCGGCCGTGGGCCGATCTTGTGTTTTCTCGGGCCGCCCGGAGTGGGCAAGACGAGCCTCGGTCAATCGATCGCCGATGCGCTGGGGCGGAAGTTCGCGCGCATCAGCCTGGGCGGGATACGTGACGAGGCGGAGATTCGCGGCCATCGCCGAACCTATATCGGCTCGATGCCGGGACGCATCATCCAGGAGTTGCGCCGGGCGGGCACGCGCAACCCGGTGCTGATGCTCGACGAGGTGGACAAGCTCGGCACGGACATGCGCGGCGACCCGGCCAGCGCGTTGCTGGAAGTGTTGGACCCGCGGCAGAACAACACCTTTGTCGACCGTTACCTGGACGTGCCGTTCGACCTGAGCCAGGTCATTTTCATCGCGACGGCCAATTTTATCGAGGGGGTGCCAGCGCCTTTGCTCGATCGCCTGGAGGTGATCAGCCTGCCGGGCTACACCGCCAACGAAAAATTGCATATCGCGCAGAATTACCTGGTCGGGCGCCAACTGGAGGAGAACGGGGTCAAGCCGGAGCAGTGCCGCTTCGAGGATGACGCTCTGCGGGCGATCATCGACGAGTACACGCACGAGGCGGGGGTGAGGACGCTGGAACGGCGGATCGGCGCGGTGTGCCGCTCCGTGGCGGCGGAGATCGCGGGCGGGGCCACCGCGGCGGTCGTGATTACGCCGGATTTTGCGCGAGGCGTGCTGGGTTCCGCCGAACGCATGGTGCGCGAGGAACGGCTCAAGACCAGCGCGCCGGGCGTTGTCACGGGCCTTGCTTACACGCCGGGCGGCGGGGAAATCCTGTTTATCGAAGCCACCAAATATCCGGGCAAGGGAGCGATCACCCTGACGGGCCAGATCGGGAACGTGATGAAAGAGTCGATGCAAGCCGCCTTGAGTCTCGTGCGCAGCCGGGCGCAGGCGTTGGGTATCCCGCAGGAGGCGTTCAACGAGAACGATCTGCACGTGCATGTGCCGAGCGGCGCCATTCCCAAGGACGGCCCGAGCGCCGGCGTCTCCATGTTTACCGCCCTGGCGAGCCTCTTCGCCGGCCGCCGCGTGCGCAGCGACGTGGCGATGACCGGGGAGATCACGTTACGCGGCCTGGTGCTGCCGATCGGCGGGTTAAAGGAGAAAAGCCTGGCCGCGTTACGAGCGGGGATCCTGCGCGTAATCATCCCGAAATTGAATGAGAAGGACCTGGCCGATGTGCCGGCGGAAGCCAGGGAAAAGATCCACTTCATCCTGGCCGAAACCGTCGACGACGTCCTGGCGGCCGCGCTGGAGCCGGAGGCGTAGGCCTCGTAAGGAGGTAGCCTACGTTGCCTTGGCCACGGGTTCCTCGTCAGTTGCCGTGTTGTAGTATTCCGAGTACTGATAATACACGAACTCGGGGGAACTCGTGTCCACCTGGTTCAAGATCAAGCCCGGGATGTTCGCCTGCCGGTTGTAAAGAATCTCCAACGACTTACGCGTCAATTTGGCCGACGTGAACGACAACCGCACCACAAACAAGGTTGCATCGATCTTCGGCGCCAGGCTTGCGGTATCGTCCGCGGCGAGGATCGGCGAGCTATCGATGATGATGTAGTCGTACTTGTCGTACACATCCTGCAACAACTGATCGGTCGCCCGGCTCAGCAGGTATTCGCTCGGCTGCGGGACATTGCGGCCCCGCGGGAGGACGTAGAGATTCTCCACGTTGGTCGGGCGGACGGCTGTCTCCCAACTGACGTTATGGCGCAAGACATCGGTTAGACCCGGATCGCGTTTCAGGCCGAAGGCTGCATGGATCGCCCCGCGCCGCAGATCGGCGTCGATTAAAAGCGTTTTCATGCCGGCAGACGCCAGCACCAGCGCGAGGTTGCTGGAAACAGTGGACTTGCCCTCATTCGGAATAGCGCTGGTGATGAGAAGCGTTTTCGGCCGCTGACCTTCCAACGGCATGAAGAGCAGCGTCGAACGCAGGTTGCGGAACGACTCCACCAGCATGTGCCGTTCGTCATCCGGGCGGAGCAGTTCCGTATTGCCCTCCGCGGGGTCGCGCGGGATCTGGCCCATGACGTGTTCGGCAAAGTGCTGCTGGAAATCGCTGATCGACCCCATGCGATCATCCATGCGATCAATCAGTACCAGGATGCCCAGGCCGGAGAGCAGCCCCCCGAGGATCGCCACCGCCAGGGCTTTCATCCAGCTGGACGGAACGGGTTCCGGCGGAGACGCCGAACCAATTTCCTTGACGCTGTCGAGATCGACCTTGTTGGTCAGGTTGGCGTTGCGCAGCGTGGTTTGCAGATCATCGTAGGTCTTGAGATCGCGCTGTTTCTGCTCCTGCAAAGTGTCGAATTTGGCCCGCAGTAGATCGTTCTCGAGCGTTTTGGGCTCCGCGGCCTTGATGTCGTTTTGCGTCGACTGGATCATCGAGGCAACCAACTGCATCTGATTTTGAATGTTCGCGCGGTTCTGCTCCAGCAGGCTGGCAATCAGCTTCTGGTCGCTTTTGATGGCCGTATCCAGCGCAATGATTTTGGGATGCTTCGGCCGCATATTGCGGGAAAAATCGTCCATTTGCGCCTGCAGCTTGACGAGGTCCGCCTGCGCCATCCGGTAATCCGCCTCGGCCGGGGAGGCCTCGAGCCCCGCGCGGGCTTGCGCGGAGTTGGAGCCGTCGATGGTGGCATCGGCCGACCCGCCCGGGTGCACCTGACTGGAATGCTCGAAGCCTTGTTCAGGCGTCATGACCTTGAGTTGCTCTTGCCGGTCGCGAAGTTCGGCGAGCTTGGCTTGGAGGGCCGCCAGGGAGTTGTTGCTGCTCGGCGCATCCTTGGGAAAAACGACCCCCACCTGCTGTTGATAAGCGATAATGGCGGCGTCATCCGCTTTCAACGCGTCCTCCAGATGCTGCAATTCTATGTTGATCTTGCCGGACTGGTTTTGGTCGTCCTGATTGCGCGAGTTGCTCCGGTAGGCCAGTAATCCGGCAATCCGGGCTTCAAGATAATGTTGCGTGTGCACCGGGTCGGTCCCGGTCGCTTCGATGGTCAGCAGATTGTTGCGCGGGGTAAACTCCAGCTCCACCGGGCTGCTTTTCTCGCCGGGATGTTTGGCTTGTAATTGCTCGTCGGCGAGTTGCAGCACGCTGCGGTCCTTCATCAGGACGGTCTCCGAGGCCACGAAATCCTCCACCTGCTGCGTAAAGGCCGCGCTCCCCTGTTCACCGCCGACCGAGAGGGCTCGGCTTTCCACGTCCACGCTAAGAGTGGCCGACGACATATACGTCGGCGGCCGCGTCATTTCGTAAGCGGCGGCGAGACAAACCGCGAGACTTAGCGTCAGCGCTACGACCCACCAGTACTTGAACAGCAGGCACCGGTACCGGTGCATGCGATTCCAGAACGGCAAAGCCGGAGACGGGTTTTTACCGGGCGCGAGACCTCTGTTTGGGGATGGCATGGCAGGAAAATGCTTCAGACCTCAATAATGAATCCAGGTTTCGCTGACCTTGACCGTATCGCCCGGCTCCAGCGTTTCATCCTTGACCGGTTCGCCGGCAAACACAGCTTTCACATTCACCACAATGGGTTCCTTTAACCCCTTGCGAATCACCCGCACGTTTTTCAAGTTGGCGAAATCCGTGGGACCTCCGGCCTGAATGACCGCCTGGCTGGCAGTCAACGTCCCGGTCGTCGGCAAATCCTCGGCAATCGGATTCTTGACGGCCCCCGTGACGAAGATGCGGCCACGGCTGGTCGGGGGTGCCACGGAATCGAGGCCCAGGACCACGGTGGCGTGGTAGTAATACTCGCGTTCGAGCATCGACTTGATCTCGGAAGATAACTGCGCCGTGCTTTTGCCTGTCGCCTTGACGCGGCCGATCAGCGGGATGTCCAATTCCCCGGAATCGGTGACGATAAGCGGCAACGCTTTGTCATCGCGATCTTCCTGCACGCGGTAGCTTAACTGGTCCCGAGGGGCGAGCCGGTGATCCGGATCGACGCGCTCGGGAGCATAAACGGTGGCGGCGGGGACGTAGCCTGCGGGTGCGCCCGGCGTCTGGCCGAATGGCGCGGCCGCCTGGGCGGGTCGCAGCGGCGGCAGGCCGGTGGAAGTGTTGCCGAAGGGATTGGAGTTCGGCGGGGAAGTCGACGTGAAGGGGGTTTGCGCTCCGGTCCGCTCAATGACCAGCAAGGCGCAGCAGACCGTGAAAAACCCGAGGATGCGCGGCATTTTCATTCGTGCAGCCTAGCATAGCTAATTTCGTTCCTCGCGACAAACTTTTCCCGGCCAACAGTGTGACAGAGGCGGAAAAAACCGGTCGCGGGTCTCAAGTTCCGCGTTCGCGGGCATCCAGGGGTGGCCCGAGGGGCTGCCGGGGCGAAGCGCCAGGCACAGCCGGTCCAGACGCTTGACCGAAGAGATCGGCTGCCCCGAAAAGGCGGCGGCTAAAAGCGGTAGCTCACATCCACGCCGACCCGATTCTGATAATAATCCTCGAAGCTCACATCCGAATCCTTGCGGATGTAAGCGTAATGCGCGGTGGCCGAGAGGTGGAGGTTGAACTCATACCCCAGCGTCACGTCGCCACCGTACCGCTGCAAAGACTCGTCGAAGGGTCCGCCGGATTCCTGATCGTTCTCGTAGAACAGATCGCCGCCCACGGTCACGTTGCTCCGCGCGCGCCAGGCAATGTTGTAGCGCACATAGTTGACCTCCAAATAATTCGAGGTGAGACCCAGATCATTCTCCCGGCCCGACGAAAGGTTCTCCGACAGGTAGGCGTTGATGCGGTGGTTGATCGTCAGGTTCCAGTAAAACGAATTGAGCTGCGAATCGTCCGGGTAAGCGCCGTTGGGCAGCTGTTTGACCGGCGAGGCGCCGTTAAAGAAGAGCGTATCCTGGGCGACCCCGGTGTTGAACGAGCCGTTGTTGTCGAAATCCGCATGCTGATAACCGCCGCGGGCGATGATCCGCAGATACGGGGTCGGGGTGATGTCGAAGTAGGCGCCGATCGTGCCGCCGGTCGAGTTGTTCTGGACGCCCTTATCGTAGTCCGTGATCGCGTAGGTGCCTTCCACGCCGAGGAACATGCGCGGGGCCAGTTGATAGACGGCCGAAGCCAGGAATTGCTCGGCGGACCGGTCAAGGTAATCGTAATCCGAATTGAGCGCCAGATAGTTGAAATGATCGTACCCCGCGGTCAGCACCAGGGTATTCAAATCCGCCACCACCGTGACTCCGGCGGTGTTCGTGAAGCGGGCGAAGTCGGTCACGTTGCTCAACGTCGGCTGGTCGATCGGATCCTGCCGCAGATCGAAGCTGTCGTGCAGATTGATGCGGAAGATATCCGCCACGTAGATGTCGAAGGCGAGCTGGCTGCCGGGCGTGATGAAAAGGTCCGTTCCCGTCGCATCCGGATGATCGATGTAACGCACGAACCCGACGCCAAGATCAAAGACGACCGTGTTCAACTTGGTGATCGCCCAGATGGAACGAATGTCCAAAGCGAGGCGTGCCACCACGTCGCCTTCCCGGTTCTTATCCGAGTAACTGATGTTGTCGATGTACTCGAAACCCGCCGTCGAACTGAGCAAGAAGCGGATCGGCCCCACGCGGAGGTTGTAATTTTGCTCCTCGATGGAACTCACGCGCTGGTCGGCCACATCGGCGCCGGCCAGAGACTCGCGCATGAGTTCCTGGGCGCGCGCCGCCCGTCCGCCGAGCAGGCAAAGGACCAGCAGGAACGAAAGTAGCTTGAGACGATGGCCCACAGTGTGACGGGGGCTGGTAACCGAGGTTTGGGCTTCGGGTGCAAACCCGGGAGCCAAGAAACAGAAGTGAACCTGATCCACTAAAAAACGGCTTCTACGTGAGGTTGAAGTATTGGCTTTCATTCCGATGGAATTCGAATACAGCAAGTTTTCGGCCTGTCCCTTCAGCACGGTTCATTCCAGGGTTCCCCGAACGACTTATATGGACGCACGTTTAGCTTCATGTCGAAAGACGATCACGATGGCAATACTTATTTTTCTAAGAGTAAGATCCGCGCTGCGTGGCAGCAGCCGATCCTTGGCGCTGATTGGGAGTTTGCTGCTCGTTTTTGGCGCCAGGCCGGCGCACGGCCAGCACGTGATAACCGCCGCCGCCCGGACGCAGGCGGAAGCTCTTCTGCAGCAAGCTTATGCGGCCTACCAGGGCGCGGACTACCCGCAGGCGCAGCACCTGATCGACCAGGCCGAGAAACTCCAACCAGATCAGGCCGATGGCTGGAATCTGCGCGGGGCGGTGTATCTCAAGCAAGGGACTTTCGACAAAGCGAGCGCCGCCTTCACCCGGGCGGTCGCCCTGGATCCGAACTTATGGGCGGCACAATTCAACCTGGGTGAAGTTCCCTTTCACCAGAAGGATTACCGGCGGGCCCGCGAGCGGTTCGAAGCTCTGCTAAGTCAGACCGATCATTTCAAGCAGGCCAATCGCTGGGAACTGGCGGCCTATAAAGCCTACCTGTCCACGCTGCTGATGGGAGACGATCTCAATGCGCGCAAGAAACTGGCCAAGCTGCCGGCAAAAGGCGGCGTCACGCCCGCCTACCTGTACGCGCAGGCCGCTCTTTCGTTTAGTCGCAAGGATGCCGCTACGGCCGAAAAGACGCTGGCCATCGCCCAGCAAACCTATCCGCCCGCGGCCAACGAGTTGTTCGCCAGTTCCTTCGAGACCGTCGGCTGGCAAGCGCCGCCTCCGCCGGTCAGGCCGGTCTACGCCACGTCTTTGCCGGCACCCGGCAGCGCGCCGTACGCCGGGGGCGGCGAAAAGCCGATGCAGATCGATCCGCGGCTGGAGGCGGCAGTGGCCGAGCCGCTGCCGGCGTCAGGCGGCGCCGTCTACGCCAAAGTGCCCGCGGTGACGAACGCCACGCCTTCAACCGCCGCCAAAACAACCCCGGCACCGAAAGCGGCGAACAAAGCGGCGGGTTCAGCGCAAGCCTCGCCTGCGCCCCGCACGCTGAAGACGGACAATACGGGGTTGCTGCTGGATTAGGCTGGTCAGACGCTACCCGGTAGCTGCGTCCTGCAAGATGGCAAAGCCGCCGGGCGTGATCCCAGGTACGGACGGCTCTTCCGAGCTGTCCCAAGCGTTTCTGGAGGTGTCTGCCACCTGCGCAGAACCTCAAGTGATCTTAGCTCCGTTATCTGAAGAAAATCGAGTCTTCCGACAACTCCGGCCTCCGGGAGAGTAGGCGTCTCTCGGACGTCTTACTTGTTCTCGGGCGCGGGAGCCGGAGTCGGTGTCAGCGTGACGGCGGTAAGCTGGGCTTCGTTGCCAATCTGCACGTTGGACATTTCGAAGCTCGGCGGCAGTTCCATGCTGCCCCCACGCTGCGAAGGCGCCAGCCGCAACATGACCGAGTTCGAAGTCGGCTCCAGGCGGAGCGAACCGATCTCGAACGCCGGCGTAAATTCCATCGACGCCACGGTGAAGGTGGCCAGGAATTGCACCGCGGTGGAGGTTTGCTGGGAAGGCGTGATTTGGATGGCGGAACCTTCCTGGCTGAGCTCGATGGCATCGACCTGCAGCTTCGGCTGCGGGATGGTGGCGGGCTGGGCAGCGCCCAACGGCTTCAGCAGCAGCGAACGGATTTGCGACTGCTCGTTGAGTTCGACCTTGTCGATTTGGAAGGAAATGCTGGCCGCCATCGGGCCATCGGTCTGCTGGGCGGCCACCAGGTGCAGCGAGACAACGTCGGAAAGCGGGCGCAACTGGACGGAGCCAAGCTTGAAGAACGGCGTCAGTTGCAACGAGGTGATCTCGAAACCGAGAGTGAGTTGGGCTGACGCTTTAGCGCCGGGCGAGACGGGTGTGGTGGGTGCGTTGGACATAACTGGTTGAGGTAAGTTGCCTGGTGCTATTTTGACTGGAGCAACGGGAGCCGGGATCGGCGCTTCGGTACGGGTGGTAGCTCCAGCGGTGGGGGTCCCGGCCGCCAGTGCAGCGGCGGGGACCGGAGGAACAGCGGAAATTGCTGGGGTCGGCGCAGCCGGAGCCAGTCGAACCGGCACGGGCACGGGCTCCGTCGGTTTGGCAGGCGGCGTGACAACGTTCGCGGTTGCCGGCGTCGCCGGGGTCGTGGCTTGCGGCGGGACAACAGGCTTTTCCGCAGCCGGCTGCTTGGCCGCAGGAATGTTGGCGGCAGGCGGCGTCACGGCGGCGGGCGGTGTCACGGCGGCAGGCGGCGTCACGGCGGCAGGCGGCGTCTTGGAGACAGGCGCCGTCTGCGGCTGGACTGTTGAGCCAAGTGTGATCGCAGGCTTCACGTCAGCCGTGGGCTTCACGTCAGCCGTGGGCTTCACTTCAGCCGCGGGCTTCACTTCAGTCGCGGGCTTCACTTCAGCCGCGGGCTTCACTTCAGCCGCGGGTTTCACTTCAGCCGCGGGTTTCACTTCAGCCGCGGGTTTCACTTCAGCCGCGGGTTTCACTTCAGCCGCGGGTTTCACTTCAGCCGCGGGTTTCACTTCAGCCACGGGTTTCGCGACAGTTTCCGACTTGGCATCAGGCACTGTCCCAGGTTTCACCTCAGGCAGCTTAGTCGGCAGGAAAATACGCGGGCGCCAGAAGGACTTGGCGGGGACTTCGGGTACCCCGCCTGGCCCGGTGGGTCCAGCGGGAGCCGCAGCCGGCTTGTCAGAAGCTGCCGGGACATTGCTCTTGGCAACAACCGACTCCTTGGCGGGCTCGGCCATTTTACCAGCAGCCGGCTTATCCGTGGGAGCGGCCGGGGGTGTTTTTGCTTGAACAGCCGAACCGGCGCCGGCTGCCGTGGCGGCGGCCGCAGGGATGGCAATCAAGCCGGCCGCCGAGGATCCGCTGGTGGTCTCAGACTTGGGGTTTTTCAATTGGTTCGCGTCGCTTGTTTCGACCTTCAAAGGCTGGGCCGGGGCCGGGACAGCAGGCTTGTCATTTGAAACCTGGCCCGGTTTCGCGGCGCCCGTATCCGGCCCCTTACCCGGTCCGCTGTTGCCCAACGGCTGATTGGGAGTTGCCTTCGCACCCGCGGCGGGATTGACCACCGAGGATAAAGGAGGCAGTGAGACCGGTTTGGCGGCGGGCTCCGGCGGTTTAGCGGCGGCCGGGGGAGGCGGAACAGCCGGTCCTCCGCCGGTCTTGGCGGGAGCGACGGACCCCTTATCAGCCGCTTTGCCGGCGGCGATCAATCCGCCGGCAGCCCCAGCACCCGCCAGCGCTTCCTTGCCAAACCCAGGTTTACCAGCGGTGCCCGCCGGCGACGACGACGAAGCCGGAGGCGCAGCGGCGGCCGGCACCGGCAGACCGGCTTCGGGATAAATCCTGATGTCCCGGGGATCGCCGGCACGCGAGGACCCGCCGGCCAGTCCACCAAAACCCTTGGATGCTCCCGCGCCCGCGCCAGCGAGATTTTCCTCCGGAGCGCGTCCACCGGCGGCCGCGCCACCCGGCTGCAGCCGGCGTGCCCGCGGCGACGCCACCGTGCTGCGAATTGGCTCCGCGCCGAGAACCTCGGCGTCGCGGTCCGCCGCGCCGCTTTCCAGGTCATCGCGCGTATTCGCCTGCGGCTGGGACATCGCCCACTTCAGCAACAAAGTGTTCGCTACGATCACACCCACAGCGATAGCGAGGAGTTCCGGCAACGACAGAAAATTAAGAAAGGCGATCATAAGGAAAGCGGGGCAGGTAGGTATTCTTATCGCGGAGCGTCGACTTTGTCGCGTTCAACCGCTTTCGACCGCGGCGACCCCGCCGGTCCCCCCGGGCCACGGCTGCGCCGGCGCTTCAAATCCGAAAGCGCCTTCCACCAAGCCATGACCATCTGCCCGATCACAATTAGCACAATCAGAATGCGAAGCCCGTCCCCGCTGGAGGAAGACTCCGCCGCTGGAGTCTCTGCCGCAGTCTCGGGGGCCGCGGACTCCGACGGCGATTCCATGGATTCCGTCGGAGCGGGAGTGGCGGAGGCCGCGGCGACGAGAGCAGGAAGGGCCACCGTGGCCGTGGGTTTGGCGGCCACCGCGGCGGTCGGTGCCGGAGTAGCGCTCGCCGCCAGGAACGCCGGCGCCGGCGTGGCCTTGACCACGGCAACCGCCGCGGCCGAAGGCTGAGCCGTCGGCGCGGGAGTCGTCGCCGCCACGATCACCTTGACCGGAGTCGCCGCGGGCGTCGCAAAAGCAGCGACCGACGCAGCAGGCGAAGCGCTGGGGAAGGAAGCCGGCTTGCCGGGAGTACCGGCCGGGGTCGCCAGTGCGACAACTTTGGCGGGCGCCGAAGGGAGAGGTGAAGCCAGTGCCATCGCGGTGGGAGCAGGCGACGCGCTGGGCAGCACGAGCGGTTTGACCGGGATGACAGTTGGAGCAAAAGCGGCCGTTGGCTTCATCGGCACACCAGGCGTGGGCGACGCCGCCGCTAACACCACCGCGGTGGGTGCGGGTGAGGCGCTGGCCGCCGGAGTCGCTTTAGCGATCACCGCCGGAGACGCACTGGCGGCCGGAGTTGCCTTGGCGACGGCAGTCGGCGATGCGCTGGCCGCGGGGGTTGTCTTGGCCACGATGGCCGGAGATGCACTGGCGGCCGGGGTTACCTTGGCCACGATGGCCGGCGATGCGCTCGCGGCTGGAGTCGCCTTGGCCACGATGGCCGGCGATGCACTGGCAGCTGGGCTAGCCTTGGCGATGCTGGCGGGCGGCGCGGGGCTGGAGGAAGCCGCTGCCAGGGCAGGCGAGGCAGATGGCGCGGCGGCGGGAGCCGGGGTCGTCGTGCCTACCGCGCTGTTAGCCACTTCCGGATGCGCGGTCGGATCGGTCATCCAGCCCACGCGGTAAAACGACTCGATAAAGATCGAAACCAACTGGGCGGGATACTCCTTTTTCGCCGAGTCGAGCCAGCCCATGGCCTTGTCCACATCGCCGTGATAAAAATCGAGGGCGGACTGGCAGAAATAGCGCGCCGGCGTGCTGCCGCTATAGGTAAAATGCTCCATGAACGAGCGAGCGGCGGCTTCCTTGCCCTCCAAAAGCAGCGTCAGGAAAACCTTGAACTGGGTCAGCTCGGCTTCACGTGGTTGCTTGACCGGATCCGTCTGGCTGAAGAGGTCTTCAAAGCGAGCTCGCGCCGACGTGTAGTTGCGATAATTGAATGGCAACTCCGCCAGGTTGAACTTGGCGGCCCAGAAGGTCGGGTCACTCGTGATCGCCTTCTTGAACATGCTTTCCGCCTGTTCGTAGTTATGTTGCCGGGAATAGACCAGTCCACGCAGGTTGGCCGCATCCGGCTGGCTGGGTTGCACGCCTTCCGCGAGGTCCAACTCGCCAAGCGCGCCCGTATAATCCGCCTTCAGGTAAGCGACGTACGCCTCCTCGTAGTAATGTTTGAAGATCTGACCGCGCAGGCTGATTGAACTCGGCTGATTTGCCTGAATGGCGTCCGCCTCGTCGAGCAGAGCCTTGGCGCCGGCATAATCCTTCTGGATAAACTTGACGTAGGCAGCCTCGTACTTTTGCACGAAGGCCGGCTGCGCGGGAGCGGCGGAAGCGGTCTGAGAGGCGGAGGCATCCGGGGATGCGCCCGGACTGGGAGAGGCGGAAGCAGCCGCGGTATCGCCGGCCGCGGGACTGGCGTCGCCGGAAGCGGTCGCATCCGGCGAGGCAGCCGGGGTTGAAGGACTCGGAGACGCGTGGGAGCGGTGCCGGGCGAGGGTCGAGGCGGGCGGGAGACCACCGCCGACCAGCATGCCGCCTTCCACGCCGGGTTCTGTCCTGAGATCATCCGCCGGCGCCGGCGGCAGGTTTTGCACGGCCGGCTCCTCAGCCGGCAAAGGAATCGACAAAGGGCCGCCGAAACGGAATGCGGGCCTCTCGTCATCGGACATCTTCGGCGGAGGCGTCGGCTTGACGTCCGCACCATGGTGGCCGGGAATCAGTTGCACCACCGCCAGCGTGGCCGGGGGCAGTTTCTGGGCGGCTGCGGCAGTCTGCGCGCCCATGCCGGAGTAAACCGCGGACGCCTTGCCTTGTCCGTCGCCCAGCGGCACCACGGAACCATTGGTTTCCGCGACAGCGGAGGCGCGTTCCGTCCGCGGCACAGACCAACCCAGTTGCGAAAAAGTCTCCGCGTACACCTGCTCGGCGGCATAGGGGTATTTAGCCGAGGCTTGGGCGAGCCATTGCCCGGCTTCATGCTGATGGGCCTGTCGATACTCCAGGGCGGCATGCAAGAAGTAGTAGGAGGCGGGCGGTTGGGCGTCCTTGCCGTGCCCCGTCAGGAAGGTTTGAGCCGGCTTTCCGTCGCCGGCGAGTACGCCTGAGAGCAAGGCTTTGTACTGCACGAGGCCGTACTCTTGCGCGTGGGCGGAGGCCGGCGTGCTCTCCAGTAGAGCCGAGAATTGGCGCCGGGCTTCCCGGTAATTCTTCTCCTGAAAATTCGCCTCGGCCTCGTTGAAACCCGCTGCCCACAAACTGGGGTCCAGGACCCGGGCCTGCGCAAAGCAGGCCCGCGCCGTCTCGAAATGATGCTGGTGGAGGGAGATCGCACCCCGCAGATTGAGCACGTCCGCCCGCTCTTTCGGGTTCCCGCTCTCGGGAATTTTCGCCAGCAACGCGGCCGCGGCCTCGTAATCCTCGCGGTTGAAACTCTCCACCGCGTGCTGGTAGTCGGCGGGAGGGGGGGCCGGAGTTCCCCCGGCGGCGGCGGCCGCGGCGGCCCACGCGCTGCCAGCCAGACTCAGGCAGACGCTCGGAATCAAACTAGCCATCCGTACGACCGGACCGTTTCTCCGGATGGGTTGCTGCCGTGATGACGCCATTTTATCAGTGTGATTTGCCATCGAGTCGCGGTGCGTTACCGGGTCGGCGCAGCAGGATATCGAAGCCCTATAACTTTGACAACCATCAATTCAAATGCATGACTTACGTCAAATTGAGCCCTCTTCCGGCTCGTCCGGCGGCTCGTCGCCGGAGGCATCTTCCGCTGCCGACGAGGCCTCGCCTGCGGCGGGTTCGAGCGGCGGGTTTTCGCCGGCAGGATCGTCCGCCGGCGTCACCGCCGCTTCTGCCTCATCTTCGGGCTGGCTGACGACCCGGGCAATATCCTGCAACTTCTCGGTCCCCGGCAGATCGATCAGTTTGACGCCCATGGCATTGCGCCCGGTCGAGCGAATCTCGCTCACCCGCGTCCGGACCGTCTTGCCCTTGTTGGTTGTCAGCATCAATTCGTCCGCGTCCGTCACGGTCAGCGCGTTGACCACCAGGCCCGTCTTGTCTCCGGTTTTCATCGTAATGATGCCGCCGCCGCCGCGCTTCTGCTTGCGGTATTCCTCGAACGGCGTGCGCTTGCCGATGCCATTCTCGCTGGCAACCAGCAACATCGCCTGGGGATCGACCACCACCATGGCCACGAGATAATCCTCCGCCCGCAGACGAATCCCCCGCACCCCGACGGTGTCCCGCCCCTGGTTGCGCAGTTGCTTTTCATCGAAGCGCAAGCTCATCCCTTCGCGGGTAATCAGGACGAGTTCGTTCGAACTGTCCGTCAGGTCCGCCTCGATCAACTCGTTACCATCCTCGATCTTGATGGCGATAATGCCTCCCTTGCGGACGTTGGTAAAAGCGGCCAGCGACGTCTTCTTGACGATGCCGCGCCGGGTCGCGAAAACCACGTGAGGCGTCTTGCGCCCGCCGCCTTCGGCCGGCGCCTCGTCCGGGGGTGAATCGACCGGCTCCTCCCCCGTCGCATCCCCCTCCCCCGCCGCGGCCGGACCGTCCGGGGTGGCTGCCTCGTCGGCTATGGGCGCCTCGGGCTCGAGCGGCTCGGTGGATTCTTCTTCCGGCTCGGCTGTCAGGGCCGCCGCCCAGGCTTCCGTGTCCACCCGGATCGTGGCCGCGATCTTTTCGTCGGGACGCAGTTCCAGAAAGTTGACGATCGAGCGGCCTTTGGAGGTCCGGCTCATTTCCGGGATCTCGTAGACGCGCTGCACGTAGCAGCGGCCGGACTTGGTGAAGAACATCAGGTAATCATGCGCGCTGGCCGTGAAAAGATGTTCGACGAAATCGTCCGCGTCTTCCTCGGTGGCGCCCTCGCGCGTGGTCATGCCGATGACGCCTTTGCCGCCCCGGCGTTGCGCGCGGTACGCGCTGACAGCGGTGCGCTTGATGAAACCGCCGTGAGTGATCGTAATGATGGCGCCCTCATTGGCGATGAGGTCCTCCATGTTGATCTCGCCCTGGTCCGGCACGATCTCCGTCAGGCGCGGCGTCGCGTACTTCGCGCGAATGGCCTGGAGTTCCTCCTTGATGATCGCCAGCACGCGCGATTCGCGCGCCAGGATGTCCATCAAATCGCGGATCCGCACCAGCAGTTGGCGGTATTCATCGATGATCTTTTCCCGCTCCAAACCCGTGAGCTGGTAAAGCCGCAAGTCCAGGATCGCGTTGGCCTGCTTCTCGGTCAGCGCGTACCGGGAGGCGCGCAACCGCGCCTGGTCCCGGATTTCAATGCCGAAACCCGCCACCTCGCGTTCGCTGAAGTCGAACGCCAGCAGTTTGACGCGCGCTTCATCCCGGCTGCCGGATTCGCGGATGATGCGGATGAAGTCGTCTAGGTTGGCCAGCGCGACGAGGTAGCCGTCGAGCACTTCCGCGCGCTCCTCCGCCGCGCGCAATTCGAACTGCGTGCGCCGCAGGATGACCTCGCGCCGGTGCTCGATGAACGCGCCGGTGGCGTCCTTGATCGAGAGCAGCCGCGGCCGGCCATGGTCGATGGCCAGCATGTTGACCGAAAACGAGGATTCCAGCGCGGTGTGCTGGTAGAGGTTGTTGATGACGACCTTTGGCAACGCCTCGCGCTTGAGTTCGATGACGACGCGCGTGTTCTCGTCCGACTCGTCGCGCACGGCCGTGATGTCCGTGATCACCTTCGTGTTGACCAGCTCCGCGATGCGCTCGACGAGCACCGCGCGATTCACATTGTAGGGAATCTCCGTGATGACGATCTGTTCCCGGCCGTTTTTCAGCTCTTCGCTGGCGACACGACCGCGGACCCGGATGCTGCCGCGGCCGGTCTCGGCGTATTGCTTGATGCCGGCGATGCCGCAGATGGTGCAACCGGTTGGGAAGTCGGGCCCCTTGATGTGCACGAGCAGGTTCTCCATCGAGATGTCGGGATCGTCGACCTGGGCACAGATGGCGTCGATGACCTCGCCCAGATTGTGCGGCGGGATGTTCGTCGCCATCCCGACGGCGATGCCGGTGCCGCCGTTGATCAGAAGATTGGGGAAAGCGGCGGGGAAGACCGTGGGCTCAGTGGTCGATTCGTCATAGTTCGCGACGAAGTCGACCGTGTCCTTCTCCATGTCCTCCATCAGGGAGGCGCCGAGATGGGTCAGGCGTGCTTCCGTGTACCGCATGGCGGCGGGCGGGTCCCCTTCCACGCTGCCGAAATTCCCCTGGCCGTCGACGAGCCGCTCGCGCATCGCCCAGGGCTGGGCCATGTGCACGAGCGTCGGATAAATGACGGCCTCACCATGCGGATGGTAATCACCGGAGGTTTGGCCGCAGATCTTGGCGCATTTGCGATGCGCGCGATTGGGCAGGAGCGAGAGGCGCTCCATGGTGAAGAGGATGCGGCGCTGGGAAGGTTTCAGCCCGTCGCGCACGTCCGGCAAGGCGCGGGAGATGATGACGGACATCGAGTAGTCCAGGAAGGACTTGGACATCTCCTCGGCGACGTCGATGCGCTCGATTTTGTCGTTGGAAGGCGGCATGCGGCGTGGGTTGGGAGCCCAGACCCCGAGGAGCCTGGAGAATGAGAATCTACCAGCAAACAAACCGGAGCAACGAAAAACGCTCAGCGGATCGCGGTGAATGGCACGGGTGCCAGCAGGTACTTGCGCGAACGGCGCCCGCAGCCTAACTACTCGAACCCCCGCGCCCTGGCCTGGGGCCCCAAGTTGTGAGCCCCCGGCTGAAAATCGCGGTTTGGCATAATCTGCCCAGCGGAGGAGCGAAACGCGTCCTGCATTATCATGTCGCCGGTCTGGTCAAGCGCGGCCACCAGGTGGAGGCGTGGTGCCCGGTTTCGGCCGATGCCAGCTACCTGCCGTTGGGAGAACTGGTCAAGGAACACGTGCTGCCTCTGGCCGGTTGGCGCCCCGGCCCTTTGGGGCAATGGGAACAGAGACGTCATCTGCTCGACCGCGGCGCGGCGCGCATCCAAGCGATGAAAGCGCACTCTCAGCAGTGCGCGGACGAGATCGCGCGGGGCGGTTTCGACCTGCTCTTTGCCAATACCTGCCGCGAGTTCGCGTCTCCCTACATCGGCCGCTACGTGCGGTCGCCCAAGCTCCTCTACTTGCAGGAACCCGACCGCTACCTCTACGAAGCGTTGCCCGAACTGCCCTGGCTGGCGTTGCCGGACAGCGATTTACCTTGGTGGCATCCCCGCCGCCTGAAACGCCGGGCCGTCGATTTCGTGCACACCGGCTTGCGCCGCCGGTACGCTCGCGAGGAGGTCACCAACGCCCGGGCGTTCGACACGATTTTGGTCAATTCGTTCTTCAGCCGGGAGAGCGTCTCGCGGGCTTACGGGTTGAACTCGCGCGTTTGTTACCTAGGCGTCGACACGAGGCTGTTCCGTCCGCAAGGCCTGGACCGCCAGCCGTTCGTCGTCGGGCTGGGTTCGTTCAATCACAACAAGGGCATTGAAACGGCAGTCGAGGCGATGGCGTGCTTGCCCGTGCCGCGTCCCTCGCTGGTTTGGATCGCGAACTCCCTGAACCCGCCGTATGTCGAGGAAATCGAGCAATTGGCGCGGGCTCGCGGCGTCGATTTGCAAATCCGGCCGCTCCTGCCGGACGCCGAGTTGGTTCAAGTGCTCAACGAGGCAGCGGTCATGCTCTACGTCTCCCGGTTGGAGCCCTTTGGGTTGGCGCCGCTGGAAGCCAACGCCTGCGGCACGCCGGTCGTCGCGGTGGCGGAGGGTGGCATCCGGGAAACGATCCGGGCGGGAGTCAACGGTGTGCTCGTCGACCGCGATCCGACGCGCCTCGCCGAAGCTTTGAGTCGTCTGCTGAACGACCCCACGGGTGCTCGCGAGCTGGGAGAACGCGCTGTCGCTTACGTGCGCGAGAAGTGGAGCGTCGAGCAGAGCGTCGACCGTTTGGAGAGTGAACTGGAGCGCGCTGTCCACGAGTACCACGAAGTCCATGGGTCCTCCGCTCCATGAACCAATCTAGCGCCTTTCTGGCCATCGTAGTGCCGGCCTACCGGGCGCGCTATTTGCAGCAGGCACTGAATTCCTTAGCGGATCAGACCACCCAAACTTTCCAGGTTTACGTCCTGGACGACGCCAGCCCGGAAGATCTGCGTGGCGCCTTCAACGCCTCCCGGCTTTGCGGCCGCGCCAACGCCGAGTTCCGGCGCTTCGACGAGAATATGGGCAGGACTTCCCTGGTGGCTCATTGGAACCGATGCGTGCAAGCGACGGCCGGTGAACCCTGGATCTGGCTTTTTTCGGATGATGACATCGCCGATCCGCATTGTGTCGAGTCCTTCATGCACGCCTTTGAAAAAGACGCCGCCTCCTCCCAGGTGTGCCGCTTCAATACGGCGACAATCGATGGCGACGGCGATGTGACGGAAATCCACCCGCCGCACCCACCTAGCGAGTCCGCGATCCAATTCGCTTATCATCGGCTGACCTTCCAACGGCGTAGTTTCGCTCCTGAGTACATCTTTCAGCGCGCCGCTTTTGTCGCGAACGGCGGCTTTGTTGATTTTCCGTTTGCGCTGGGAAGCGATGATGCATCCTGGATCGTTTTCGCCCAACAGACGCCGATCGTCACGCTGGCCGCGGGGAAGGTGTACTGGCGGCTGACGAGCGAAAATACTTCGTGGCTCCGAGGTTCCGCCGCTGTCCCGAAACTGCTGGCCCTGGCGGACTTCAGTTGCTGGATGCAAGAGCGCTTTCGCGGAAAATCTCCGGCAGATGATCGGCTGCTGAACGGCTCGAAAATCGACATGGAGGCCTTGGCCAAGCGATGGTTTGCCATCATAACCTGGTCTTTGCCCGCAGATGTCTGCTTCCACAGCATCCCTGGTTTGGCGACAGCGTTGCAGCACAAAGGCTTCGGCAGCCGGAAGTGGTGGATTTTGCGGCTGATTTACGTCTTGATCGGCATCAAGGCTCGCGAAACTGCCCACCGGATCGAACGATCGTTGCAGAACAAACAGCCAAATGAAGCGACTTAGCGACCGGTGGCTCGGCGCGACGGCCATATGATCTCGCCTCGCGAAATCGGGATTATCTACACGCCGGAGATCTTCTATATGCAGCGGGTGGGCGGCATCAGCCGCTACTTCGTCGAATTAGCTAATTATCTCAATAACGCCGGCCAGCACCCTTACCTGGTCGCAGGCCTGCATCGCAACGAATACGTCCGCTCCATGGCCCGGAGTGCCATCGGAGCCTACCTGCCGTTTGGCATTGGACCCCTGCATCGGCCGCGCGTCTGGATGAACCGCGCTCTGTTCCAGCTGACCGCTCTGAAACATCGCCGCGCCGTCGTTCATCAAACGTATTTTGGCGAAACCACCTACATCGGCGCCCGGCCGCTGGTGCTCACTGTCTATGACCTGATCCACGAAATTTCTCGGGATCGCTTTCCCGGGCTCGCTGGCGCAGAAGACCCCGCGACTGTGTACCGGCGCGCCAATTGCGCCCGCGCCGATCACCTAATAGCGATTTCGGAATCGACCAAAGCCGACCTGGTCCGTGTTTTCGACATCGATCCGGCGAAAATAACGGTCGTTTATCTGGGCAACTCGTTTCCCGCCCTGGCCGATGTCGCGGGTCAGCCCCAGGTGGCACGCGAATTACCGGAAGGCGGCGAATACCTTCTCTACGTTGGATCGCGGGCCGGTTACAAAAATTTCGCCGGCTTTTTGGAGGCGTTCGCGCTGTCCCAAACTCTTCGCCAGCGTTTCAAACTCGTCTGTTTCGGCGGAGGCCCTTTCACCGCCGGCGAGCGTCGGCAGATAGAAGCTCTCGGCTTGGTGGACAAGGTCCTCAGGCAGCAGGGCGATGACTTGGCGCTGGCAGATTGCTATCGCCATGCCAGAGCGTTTATCTACCCCTCGTTGTATGAAGGCTTCGGCCTTCCGGTGCTAGAAGCCATGGGACAGCGCTGTCCGGTTTTGTGTGGCCGCGACGGCTCCCTCACCGAAGTGGCGGGAAATGCCGCCGCGTACTTCGATCCAGGCGACATTGAAGATATTCGCCTGACTCTGGAAACCACGCTAAACGATGAGGTCGCTTTGGAGGGTCTGGTGGTTCGTGGCAGTGAGCGCGTCAAACTGTTCAGTTGGGAAAGATGTTGCCAGGAAACTCTGGCGGTTTATCAGCGTCTGACGTCCCGTTGTTAACTCCATCCCGGTTATTTTGTCCACACACCCAAGTTCAAGTCTGCCATCGTCATTCCGGTGCCGCGTCCCTGCTCGATTTATTGGCATCATCCCGCGGATAAGCGCGGCGATCGATCGACCCGCCGTCTACAGGATACTCAAGGTGGTCGACTGCTAAGCGATGCCATATTCGCAAGGAGTTTATCGGGGGGTTGCCAGCTCGCCGCCCAGGGTTCGTCGCAGCGCGTAGTGGCTGCGCGGAACGGGCAAGCCGTCGAAGCGCCGGAAGCTTGCCCTCGCTTTCCTCATGCCTGGCTCAAACACGCCGACCGGCGGATTTCCGGCCTGGCCGCCTCCACTTGCAGCTAGGCGGGTGCCGGCGCTTCGTCCGCGGAGGCCCACGTTCCGCTTTCAGCCAGGCCAATTAGTGCCATCTCCCGTACGACGGCATTGAACCCGGCGGCCGAATGCGCTTGCTCATACTCCTCGTACCGAGGAGCGACCGCCGTACCGGAAAGAAGCCGACGGATAGCGTCACGGTAAGTGACCGGACTTGCGTTAGGCGGCACACAAAGTCCGAGATCGAAGCGACGCGCTTCCTCGGCCATCGCAAACCCGCCCGTGACCAGGACGGGCTTGCCGAAAGCGGCCGCTTTGCCAAGCATATTGCTGCTGCCGGGATGGTTGCGGTAGCAAAGAAAAAGAATGTCGGCTTGCCGCACGAGCGCGTTGTAGTCCGCCTCTCTTTCTATTCTGCCGAGCCGGATGTAGCTGTTGGAAGCCTCAGCAGCCAGATAAGCGTTGATCTGCCTGCGTTCGCGGGCCGGGAAGCTGGCGCGTTCATCTTCGCCAACCCAGACGAAGAACCAAGGCTCGTCCCGACAGCACTCCGCCGTCATTATGAACTCCCTCGCGCCCTTCCTCTTGGAGAATTGACCATAGCAACCGATGATACGGCGGCCGGCGGCCAACCGTCGGATGTAATCCGCGAACGGGCTGACAGCCACATCCGCGTCGGCAGCCGACGCCAGGTCACTCGTATCGGCCACGTCGGGTAAAGCGTAGACGCGCTTGCCGCGCAGCCGTCGCGCGAGAACCTCCACGATACCCGAGTCCAGGGTGGCAATGGAAGTACAACGGCGTGCTCGGAAAGCGGTCAGCGAGTCGAAGGCCCGCTGGGCTATCAATCGGCGTGGGTAGCTCCAGCGTCCATGAGCAGAGTCGAGCAATAATCCTGTCCAACAATAACCAAAAGCTCGGTCAACCCACGCCGCCGAGGGCACCGCGCCGCTGTAAAAACACGTAAAGAAAACCAGGTCGACCCGCAGCCCGATCTCGCCTTCGAAATCGGCAATGGCCCGAGCACACTGGCGAAAACGGAAGGCGTTCGCAAGGTGAGGCACCTTACGCAACCAGCGCCGTTCCAGTACCCGATCAGTCAACTCCGCGCCATGCAGTTGGCCGCTTTGCGCCAGCCCTTCTTCAGTGGCCCACTCTTTGATCTCCGTTGGCCGTGGGCAAAGGACAAGAACCCGGTGACCGGCTCCAAGCAGAGCGGCGCAGAAAAAGCGGAAGTAGGTGGGGAGATGTCCAGCCCAGCGGTATTCAACGAGCGCGACCGTCTTGCCGGTAAGCATATCGACGAAGCGTCGGCTAATCTGCGGCGCCACGCAACGTGCCGGCAGAAGGCCGGCCTTGAACCCGCCCTCACAGCGGTTAGGCTGCAACCACCGGCCGGCTCGCACCTATTGCGGCTTCTTCCTTCAATGGGCATTCTGCGAAAGCTTGAACTCTACCTGCGTGCGGCCGGCAGCCTGCGTACGCCTAACTGGAGCGGATTGCCAGTCCTGCCTAGGGGGTTCCTGCGCGATACACCACACAACCGCTCGCAGTACAATGAGTTCCTGGTCTGGCTGGAGCAGCTCCGGCTCGACGCGGCTACGGTCGGTAACATTCTGGATGTCGGCGCCAATCATGGTGACTTTGCGCGAGCGGCTTCGGCTCGCTTTCCGGCGGCTCACGTCTGGCTTTTCGAACCGCTGCCAGTGCTTTGGCCCCGCTTGGACCGCCAGGCGGCAAACCGCGCCGGCAGTTGGAGCGTGCGGCCTTTCGCCCTTGGCGCTACCCCAGGGCGGCTGGCCTTGCAGGTCTCTGCCGGGAATGACAGCATCGGCAGCTTCCTCGGCTTCAGCGACGAATATCGGGAGATGAATCCGGCAACCCGCCCCGCTTCGTCCGTCGACAGCCGGATAGAGACGCTGGATGGTTTCTGCGCAGCGGAGGCGCTTGACAGGATCGACCTGATGAAGATCGACGTCGAAGGCTTCGAATCGGAGGTACTGGCCGGAGGCAAAGTTATGCTTCAAAGAACTCGAGCGCTAATCATCGAGGTTTCCCTAGCTCGCCAAGCCAAAGATGGGATGCAGCCGCTTCTGGAAATCTTGAGCCAATTTGCCGCCGCGGGTCTTCACTTGGTAAACCTAGTTCCATCCTTTTTCTCTCCGGCGGAACCGTGGAAACCCCTCGAGTACAACCTCGTGCTGCGCCGTAGCGACGACGGCGCCTGTCCGTCAGCATGAAGTTCTCCATCATCACCCCAAGCCTCAATCAACCGGATTGGCTGCGCCTATGTGTCGCGTCAGTTGCCGATCAAGTGGAAACAGGCGTCGCGGTCGAGCATATCGTCCAGGACGCAGGTAGTGGTGCAGCGGTGGAAAGCTTGGCGCGGGAACGGCACGATTCGCTCCACCTGTTCGTGGAGAAGGATGCGGGCATGTACGATGCCGTTAATCGTGGTCTCCGGCGGGCTACCGGCGATATTTGCGCCTACTTGAACTGCGACGAACAATATCTTCCGGGAGCGCTTGCCCAGGTAGCCGCTTTTTTCCAAGCTAATCCCACCGTGGACGTGGTCTTCGCGGATGCCCTGCTCATCGATGCGGCGGGAAATCCGATATCCTATCGGCGAGCTGTCTTGCCGCAAGTCCTGCACACTAGGCTTGCTCACCTGGGGACGCTTACTTGCGCTACCTTTTTCCGGCGCGCCTTGATCGAGCGGAAACTCATTTTCCCGGAGGAGTGGAAGGTCATCGGGGATGGACTCTGGGTGCTCCAACTGCTCAAGGCGAAAGTACGGATGGCCGTGTTGCCGAAGCCGCTGGCTGTCTTCACCTTCACCGACAACAATCTGGGGCAGGGGCAGCGCGCCATTGCTGAAGGAGAGGCCTGGCGAAGGTCGTTAGGCTGGCAGGTCGCTCTGCGGCCCTGGGCGATTCTCTATCATCGTTGGCGCAAACTCTGGCACGGCGCCTATCGATGGCGCTTGGTAACCGCGGATCTATATACGGCCACCGCCCCCGGGCAGCGCATCCGCTCTCGGGCGCGGCTCGGCTGGCGCTGGCCCAAGGGGTAGACCCGCTGGCGGAGAACTCAGCCAGCTTTCCGAACCTTGAGCGCGAGGCAGCGGCGCGGCCGGAAGTAGAACGACCAAATTCCGGTTGACGGGTCGCATCATCACTTCAAACTGACTGTGCGATGACCTCCGCCATCAAGTCGATTCTGATTCTTCTGATCGCTTTGCCGCTGGCGATCTATCTGGGCAATGAACTAGGGAGCGATGATTTCGTCTTGCCACTGATCGCGGTGGCTTTGCTGATTGGGAGTTTGACTATCAGCGTCTTTTTTCGCGAGCAGCGCTTGGAGTGCCTGATCCTGACCTTTTTACTGGCAGGCAACATTGTGGGGAACCGGGGCTTCGCCCAGTTGGCTATTGTCCAGCCTTTTTTCGTGGCGGAAGTCGGCATGGCCGCGATTGGCCTGATCATGTTGGTGCGTTATCTGATCAGCCGGGAGTCTTTGGGCTTGGACCGGCCGATAAGCCGGATCATCCTGGTCTTCCTGCTCTATGGCATCGGGCGCTTCTGCTTTGACGTGGGGACCTATCATCTCGATGCCGTTCGAGACCTGGCCCAGATCTACTACGCATTCTTCTTTTTCGTCGCCTTCAACCTGGGTCAGCAGGAGGAGTCCGCCCGCTTCCTTGATTCGGCCATGGTTTGGATCGTGGGAATGCAGTCGATCATCGCCGTCTTGATGACCTGGTGGCCGGAGGCGCTGGATAGTTTGGAAGTACGGGGTGTCTCGGTCTTGACGCAAAAGGGCGATCTTACCCCAACCTTCGCCGCGATGGGGCTGCTCTATTTGTCGTTGCGACCGGATGTGGCGCGCCCTGCCTGGCTCCGGCGCCTGATCATTCTTGTCCTATTGGTTTGTCTGGCTTTCACCCCCGCGCGGGCTGCCATCGTGGCGTTGGGCTTCGGCTTGTTGTTGCCATTATTCGCGGTGCCGCGACGTCTGTTCGTTTACCCGGCCATTTTTGTGCTGACCGCAACAACCGCTTTGTTCGTCGCCGGCGAAATCTCTGATAACTCCCGCGTGAAGGTGACGGAGGAGGAGTTGATGTCGATCGTCGATTTCTCGAACTCTTTCCATTACGAAACGGACGTCGGCGATATGAAGGGCACTGACAACGACTTCCGCCGGGAACTGTGGCGATCGATCTTTAAACAGACAATCGACGATAATGAGTGGATCCAGGGCAAGGGGTTTGGCTACGATTTCATACCGCGTTTCGAAAAGGAATATAACAAGGGCAGTTGGGATACATTGCGGAGCGCGCACAATTACTTTGTTACCATCTTCGGCCGGGCTGGGGCGGTGGGGTTGGCTTTGCTGCTGGCGATCACCTTCATGGTGGTGCGTGGCGGATTGAAGACGGCCGCCAGGTTGCGGCACGGCGAGCTGCACGACAACCGGGCGCTTTCCTACTGGTGTTGCGCGTGGACGCTCCTGGCCTCCGGCAGCTTGGGCGTGGTCATGGAGGGTCCGATGGGGGCCATCCCGTTCTGGAGCTTTCTTGGCCTGGCTTGCGCCTATGATGCCGAGTTGGCGCCATTACGCGCGGACGTCACCGAGTCCGCGTCGCTGTTTATCCGCCAGTCCAAGCTTTTTGTCGGCGAACTGCCGGGCGTCTGACGACACCCGGCTGGTTCGCAACACACGTGGCGCGAGCCCTGTCAACGCAACGCTTCCAGCGCCGCAGCAAATCTCGCTCCGAACACGTTGCTGCCATAATTCTCCGTAAAATGCTGTCGTAACGCTGCGGTCATGTCGGCGGGCTCCGCCAGGATAGCCCGCAAGGCCTCCGCACCTTGGGTGGGTTGGCGCGGCTCGATCAGCCGGCAACCGTTGCCGGCCGGCAGCATCTCTGGAATGGCGCGCCAGCGGGTCGTAATAATGGGTAGCCCATAAGCGAGGGCCTCAATCAACGCAACCGGCATAACTTCGTTCGCGTAGTAGGTTGGAAACAGAAAGCAGTCGCTCCTGCGAAAAAGCCGATCTTTCTCCGCTCCAGCAGCGAAGCCAGCGTACACGACATCGCTATCGTCCCGGATCATGCCTTCGAAGGTTGCCTGATCCAGCGGCGTCAGAAACCGCCCGGCGACCGTCAGCCGGCACCGCACGTGGGCTGCCGCCTCAGCCAGTTGCCGGTTTGTGTGCCTGACGATTTCCAAGGCATCGTAGAGCCCTTTCTCACGCGTACAGTGCGCTAGAAAAAGAACCTCGAAGACGGCAGGAGCCCCCGGTTCCGAACCGCGTGGTACGTCCAGCTTCGCCCGAAATGCCAGTTGGCGCTGCCGCCGCTCACCCGCCAGGCTCGTGAACGTGAAATCGGGAACGGGATCCCGGATGCCGTTTGGTAGGATGAGGGTGCGTGTCGGTTCGAAAATCGCTTGGTCCTCGGTCGCCGAAGGCGCGAGCACTAGACTTAGCGCCGCGCCACCTAGCAACCTCCGGGTGAGCCAGCTTTCCATCCCGCCGGCCTTCGCCCGGACTCGTTCGCCTAAACCCAGGGCATGCCAGTGCAAAATAAGACCTCCCTGGAAAAACGGACGACATAAAATCATTGCCACCCAATCCCGGTAGATGGCCGCGCGTTGGGCGGGCGCGGGAACATAATAAAACAGCATCCTGCCGTACCGGCAGCGCAGGTAGATGGCTTTGGCACAGTAACCGAGCCAGCGCCAGAGCTTCCCGATGCCTATTTTGCCCACATCCTCCAATCGGCTCGAGACCCGGCTATTAACGTGGAAGACGCGCCCGCACTCGGGCCGGAGGCGCAGTTCCTCTAATAACCGCGCCACCATGTAACTCTGGCCGTGATGTGGTGGCGGCGTATGCGCGAAGACGAGCAAGTTTTTGGCGGCAACGCCGCGAGTCCGGCGTGGCTTGGGGATCATGGTCGCAAGCACGGGACAAGACGGGAGCATTTCAGCCGTCTGTCGAGACGCACGCCAATGTATACTGGCATTGACTGTGAGCCAGCGCGATTCCTTTCAACGTCGTTCATCGAGGTCGCAGGCGGCGGGCGAACATATCCGCATTTGACTTCTGCCAGGGCGAGACTGCTCTTTAGCCACCGTGGAGAAGTTCAAACTGGTCAGCCGTTCCCTGATCCTGCGCTTGGCGCGCCTGCTCGGCTCCGAAATCGTCGACTATCGAACCGGCCAGGGGCTAGGCCGCTGCTTGCTGGTGCCCTGGCGGGGCAAAATCCACGTGATCGGCCTGGACGAGGCGGTCATCCCTGTCTTCCTGCCGCAGACGCGGCTGACTTACTGGAAACAGGAGCTCGGTTTCACCGTGCATCCGCCGCCGGATTTTCCGCATGAGCCGAGTGCTTAACCTCCTGCTCACCCACCAGTCGCCGCCGGAAGTCGCGCGCATGCTGGCCTGGTGGGAACAGTATACGCCGCTCGACCAGGTGCTCCTCGCCTTCAATGGAGAGCCGGACGCCTTCGCGGCCATCGCGCATCCGCACAAGGTGAAAGTGGACGACCCGCGCGTGCGCACCATCAAGCATTCGCGCGAGCGCCAGAGTTACACCGGCGTCCTGCAAGCGGCCGCGGCCTGGTGGCGGGGGCGTGATTTCACCCATCTGCTGTTCGCGGAATACGATCAACTGCCGCTCACGCCGGACTTCAACGCGCGGCAATTGGCGCGCCTCGAGGCGGAACACGCGGACGTGCTCGCCTACGAATTGGCGCGCGTCGACGGCACCAACCAGCCCCACCTGCTCAACCACACCTGCCTGCCGGGCTTTGCCGAGTATTGGGCGAGCTTCAGCGTGCGGGCGGACAAAGCCGCCATCCTATCCATGCTGGGCTGTGGGTCCTTCTGGACGCGCGCCGCTTTCGACGCGGTCGCGCAACGCGCCGAACCTTTCCCGATTTACCTCGAGTTGTACTTGCCGACGGTCGCCCATCATCTCGGCTACCGGCTGCGCGATTGGGGGACGCCGCAACCGTATATCCGCAACCAGGGAAATCTGGTCGACCTGATCGAATCGGCACGCCGCGCGGGCGCCTGGATGATCCACCCGGTCAAGACGCTGTGGTCGCAGCCGGCGGCGTAGCCAATGGCTGGCCGCATTTGCGCGCCGCGATAGCCGCCTGCATGTCCGCGACCAGGGCTGCCCGCGTGTAGTGCCCCAGCACCCGCGCGTGCGCCCGCGCTGCCATCGCGGTCAGGCGCGCCTTATCCGCCAAAGCGCTGATGAGCACGTCGGTCAGGCCCTCGCCCGCGGCCTGATAGTAGAAACATTCCACCTCATCCTCGTACGGGCGGAGCCGCCCGGCGGGCGGCTCGTTGATGACCGGCACCGCGCCGGCAAAGCCCGCTTCATAATGGCGATAGCAATCCCAGCCGTAGCCTTCGGGCGACCACACCAGCCACGCCTCGGCCATGCGCCGGAGGTACTCTTGATAGCCGATTCGCCCGGCCGGCACGTCGATGCGGTAGCCGCGCGCCTCCAGGCCGCGGAGTTGGGGCAAGCCTTGCTGGCGGACGGCGTTATGGCAGTGGCCGGCAAAGAAAACGTCGTACTTTTTGACGGACGCATCCGGCACCCAGTCCGTGGCTGGAGCGAACAGCGACCATGGGACCACCCGCGCGTTGCAGCTTTCCCAGCGAATCCCCGCCCGCAGCGTCCGGGCGGGATCGAACTCGCGCTTGAAATACGCCAGAAATCCCGGCACCAGCGCGCAGGCCTCGTAACTCAGCGCCGGATTATCCGAGACATCCAGAAAGATGACGGTGGTTCTCTTTAACTGCCACAAAGCCTCGATCACCCGCGCCGCCAGAGCGCGGACCAGTCCGGTCCGGATCAGCCGCCGCAGAAAGCGCTTTTTCCAGCCGGCATCGTACCCGTACGAGATGTCGACCGCCGGCAACACCACGAGATCGTAGACGCCCCGGCGCAAATCCAGGCTGAGCCGGCGCCAGCCGCTGACGCTAAACCGCTCCGGGACATAGCCCTCGTCTCCGGCGATCAACGAGGCGCCCAAGCTGAACCAGGTCGTCTCCTCGGGAAAGCACGACTTGAACAGTGGGATGCGGGAAAACTCCAGGATGCGAGCCATCGGTCCGAGCGTCAGGCTATGCTTCCAGAGGATACTTCTTCAAGCCAGTCCACTGCGCCAGCAGGCGCCAGGGCAAAAGGAAGTTGTTGACCCCGTACCGCCGCGCCAGGCGCCGCGGTTCCTGCGTCAGCCGGAACAGCCACTCCAGCCCGGACCGTTGCATCCAGGGTGGCGCCTGGCGCAAGTTACCCGTCAGCAAATCGAACGCCGCGCCCACGCCCAGGAACACCTTGGCCTCCGGCAGCAACGGCAGATACTCGGCCATGAATTTCTCCTGCTTGGGCGTGCTCAAGCCGACCCAGAAAAAGTCCGGCTGCAATGCGGCCACGAGCGCTTGCAACTCCGCGCGCTCCCCGGCGTCCAGCGCACGAAAAGGCGGGCAATAGGTGCCGACCACGTTCAGCCCGGGAAAGCGCTGCTCCAACGTGCGCCGCAATTGCTCGGCCACGCCCGGCTTGCCGCCGTAGAAAAAGTGACGCCATCCTTCCGCCGGGGAATGGCCGCAGAGGTTGAGCATCAGGTCGGGACCGTAGACCCGCGCCATCTCGCGGTGCCCGTTGAGCCGGCCCAGCCAGACCATCGGAACGCCGTCGGGCGTGCAGAGCAAGGCGTTGTTGAGGATCGTCCGGAAGGCGGGATCGTGTTGCGCTTCGCTGACGCCATGCACCCCGGTCACGGCCACATAACCGCGCCGCCCCTGCCGGACGGTATCGAAGAGGATTTCGCGGGCACGCGTTTGGTTCAGCACGCTCAAGCCCACCCCCAGGATATTGACGAGGGGCTGGGCGGCTGGCATGGAGGCGAGGCAGTCTACGCCGGCACCAAGGCGACGAAAGGAAAATCCGCCAGCACTTCGGCCAACGGCATCGGGGTGCCGTCCGCTTTGACCTGGCGCCCCGTAAACAGGTCGCGCCATTCGCCCCGCGCCACTTTCAAGGCCGTATCCGCCCACAGCGCTCCCACCGGAGGATAGCCCACCCGCGAGGAAAGCCGCGGGACGGCCACCAGCAACGACGTTCCCGCCTGCTCGCGCCCAAAGGCGACGACACTCTCCGCGTGCTCGCCCGATGCTTCGATGGGCTGATAGTCTCCCACGCGGAACAGCTCCGGGTGCTCCGTCCGGTAGGCTAGCAGCGTCTTCGTCACGAATTGCTTGATGCGGCCATCGGTCCAGTGCGTCAGCAGTTCTCGCGGATCGGCGCCAGCCAGCGATGCCAGGGCGGCCACGCGCCGCGGGTAATCGACCGGCCGGCGGTTGTCGGGATCAACCAGGGAAAAATCCCAGAGGTCGTTGCCTTGGTAAATGTCCGGCACCCCGGGGACCGTCAGCTTCAGGATCGTTTGGCTCAACGAGTTGATCACCCCGAGTTGCGCGATTTTCAGCGCCAGCGGCTCGAAAGCAGCCACGAACGGGTTGGCCCGCTTGCCGCGTTGCAGCAGCTTCGCGATAAACTTCCGCACGCCCTCGTCCCAAGGCTCGTTCGGTTGCACCCAACTGCTGTTGACCTTGGCCTCCTTGATGGCCTTGGTCATATATTCCTGGATGCGCAGGACGTAAGCCGCGTGCTCCTCGTCCGAGAGGTCCGCGAAGATTGAATGCGCGCCGGACGCGTCGCCCGCGACGGGCCACGTGCCGAGCAGGATTTGATAGAGCAAATACTCCTCGTTGGCGTCGGGCGCCTGCCCCTGTTCGTTTTCGAGCGTCGTCTTGTGCTTGCGATTGGCCGCGTTCCAGGTGCGCAATGCCTGCCGCCACTCCTTTGGCAGCTCGGAGAGCCCGGCGATGCGCGCGCGGGTGTCCTCGGCCCGCTTGGTATCGTGGGTGGAGGAGGCCAGCATGGTGTGCGGCCAACGCGCGCCGTTGTGCTCGTTGTAGCGGTGAAATTCCGCCGGCTTGCACCCGAAGCGTTGCGGTTCGCCGCCGACCTCATTGAGCGCGACCAGCCGGTTGTAAATGTAAAAAGCCGTGTCCTCGAGCCCCTTGGCCATGATGGGGCCGGTACACTGCTGAAACTTCATCACGAAATGCTCGTGCTCGGTGATGCCGGCCGCATCGGTATTCGGCGGGAAGTTGAATAGCAGGATGTCGCGCAAAAAGTTGAAGATCGATGCCTCCATGCCCGGGTTCTGACGCCTGGCCAGGGCGACGGCGCGATTAACGACCGCACGATCCTCCCCGCTCGGCGGGTGGCCGTGAAACAGGTACGTCCGGTAGACCGGGAAACAGGCGATTACCTCGCGCACGACCGTCGTCAGGGCGTTCAAGGTAAAATCGCGCACCAGGCGGTTGCGTTCGCTCAAACGGTTGAGCATGAACCCGAGCACGTTGATGTCGTTGGCGAGCGAGAGACGCATCGTCAGCCGCTTCTTCTCGTAAACGAGCGTGGGGAAATGCACGTGGCGGTTGAGGAATTTCTGGTACGTCTCCGAGAAGGATTTCTCCGCTCCCGGATCGACGAGCAATTGCGTCACCTGAGTCGTGAAGTCGTACCCGGTGGTGCCGTGGATCGGCCAGTCCTCCCGCAACGCTTCGCGGCCGGAGAGAATTTTCTCCGCCAGCAAATAGAGGCCGCGCCCATCCGGCGGCAGCGCCTGGCCGCGCAGCCGGGCGTAATTTTCCTGCAACTGCGTGAAGTAACCGCGCGGGTAGTAAAGGCCATCCGGGTGATCGATGCGCACGCCAGTGACCGCGCCACGTTCCAATAAGCGAAAGAGCAACTGGTGCGTCGCCTCGAACACCTCCGGGACCTCGACCCGGATGGCCGCCAACGTGTTGATATCGAAGAAGCGCCGGTAGTTGATTTCCTCCGCCGCCACGCGCCAATAGCTCAGGCGGTAGGCCTGCGCCTCGATCAACTCGTCCAGGCGATTGAAACTGGCGGCGTCCCCGGCTTTGCCGCCGAAAATTTCGGTAGCCTCTTGAATGGCGGCGGCGACTTGCGGATGCTGGTTGCAAAGCTGTTCCAGGCGGACCTTGGCGATCTCTTTCTCGCGCGCCCGCTCCGCGATCTGCTCGCGATCGGTGGCCGTGCGCGGCGGCATCTTTTCCAACTGCGTCATGATGCTCTGCAGTTCGGCCAAAGGATAAGTGGCGCCGGCGGCGCCCGTGGGCTCCAGGGCGCCCAACCCGATGGCGGGCGTGGGCGCCTCGGCGGCGGGCGTCAAAGCGGAGAGCGCCAGCTGCAGGATCAGGTTATACGTGCGCGGGTTGATCGGCAGGCGGACGTCGTAGTAGTGCAGGGAGAAGACGCCGGCTTGAAAGCGCAGTTTCAACTCGCCGGCTTCGAGCACCTTGCCGTACTGGTCGCCAAGAATGGGGAGTAGAACGCGGTTCTCTAGTTCGTGCTTGAGCGGGTGCCAATCGATGTCGAAACAGGGGGCGGTCAGAGAACTGGGGCCGTTTTCGAGCACGTCCATCCACCAGCCGTTGGCGGCTTCGGCGATCCCCATGTGGTTCGGGACGAAGTCGGCCAGCAGACCCATGCCGTGCTTCTGCAACTCGGCCACCAGGGCATCGAAGTCGGCCTCGGTGCCGATCTCGGCATTCAGGTGGTTGTGATCGACGATGTCGTACCCGTGCGTGCTGCCGGCGCTGGCCTGGAAAAAAGGCGAGGTATACAAGTCGCTGATGCCGAGCGCGTGAAGATAGGGCACGATTTCGCGCGCCTGGTTGAAGGTAAAATCCTTGTGCAACTGCACGCGGTACGTCGCGGACGGAAGGCGCGGCTCGGCCACGGGAACGGATGCCATATAGTCAGGTAAATTCAGGACGCCCAGGCATGATCACGCCGCCGCCCGGAAAACAAGCACGCCGGCGGGCTCAACGCCGACCGTGGCGTCGGTGCCGGCTTCCTGAAACTCACGCGCGTTGCTATCGAAAATGAGTTCCCAAGGCTCCTCGCCCGCCACGGTGCGGTGCGGGTGCAGCAGGAGGTCGCGCACCGTTTGTTCCTCGGCCGTAGAGGGCCGGTCGGCGAGACTGCACAAGACCAGGATTTTCTCCGCGCTGGCCACGGCGTGGTAGCGCAAGGCGAGCTTGCCCGCGCCGAAGTCCAGTACATGCCATTGTCCGCGGGCATGGGCGCGCAAGGCGGGCTCCGTCCGACGCAAACGCAACGCCTCGCGGTACAACGCGCGCACGCCCTGGTGCGGCGGGGCGCTCGCTTCTGCCCAACGAAGCTTGGAGGCCTCGAACGTCGTCTCCGCTTGCGGATCGGGGATGCGCTTGATGCTGGCTTCATCGCCGAAGGCGGCAAAGCCTTTGAATTCCCGGCGCCGGCCTTCGGTGACCAGCCGGCCCAGTTCCGCGTGATGATCCGTGAAGTACAAAAACGGCGTGGAGGCCGCCCATTCCTGGCCTTGGAAAAGCAACGGCGTATACGGCACCAGACACAGCAGGGCGCTGGCGGCGCGATACGCGGCCGACGTGCAGGAGACGCTCAAGCGCTCGCCAAAAGCCCGATTGCCCACCTGATCGTGGTTCGAGATGCAGTAGCAAAATGCCTGCGGCGGCAGTTGAATGCAGGGCGTTCCGCGCGGTTTGCCGTGGTTGGGCGAAGGCTGGCCGCGATAGTGCCAACCGTTTTCCAGGATGTCGCGCACCTCATCGATCGAACCGGTGAAATCCCGCAAGTACGCCTCGCGTTCGCCGCTTAGAGCCACCCGGATCGAATGATGAAAATCATCCGCCCAGACTCCGTCCAGACCCACGCCGCCGGCGGCTTCCGGTGTGGCCAGGCGTGCCTCATTGCGTTCATCCTCCGCGAAGACAACCCCGCCCCGGGCATGCACGGCCTCCGCGATCTCGCTCAGGATATGCCGGGGAGAATCGTCCATGATGGCATGGGTGGCATCGAGCCGAAAGCCGTCGAAGTGGAACTCGTCGAGCCAGTAGATGGCGTTGCCGAGGAAGAACTCGCGCACGGGGCCGCTGGCGGGGCCATCGAAATTGAGCGCGTCGCCCCAGGGCGTCTTATGGGCGGGATTGAAGTAGCTGGGCGTGTAGGCGCTGAAGTAGTTTCCGTCCGGCCCGAGGTGATTGTAAACGGCGTCGAGCAGGACGCTCAGGCCGGCGCCATGCGCGGCGTCGACCAGGGCGCGGAGGTCGTCCGGGGTGCCGTAAGCACGCGAGGGGGCGTAGAGCGCTACGCCATCGTAGCCCCAATTCCAGCGGCCGGGAAAATCGGCCAGGGGCATCAACTCGATGGTGGTAACGCCAAGTGCCACCAGATCCGGCAGCTTTTCGATGGCGGCCGAGAACGTCCCCGCCGGAGTGAACGTGCCGATATGCAACTCATAGATAACCATCTCCGCCAGCACGGGCGGGCGCCGTTCGGCTTCGTGCCGCCAGGCGAACTGCGCCGGGTCCACCACCATGGAAGGCCCGTGCACGCCCTCCGGTTGGAAGCGCGAGGCGGGATCAGGAAAGCCTTCCTGGCCGCCGAGCCGGTACTTGTAGAGGTCGCCGGCTTGGCCCCGAGGATCGACGCCCTCGAAAAAACCATCCTTCTCCGGCTTCAAGGTCAGGAAAACGCTCCCGTCCGGACGCACCGCCTCGACAGTGTGCTTGCCCGGCGCCCAGACCCGGTACTGAACCCCTTGCGGGACCACGTGCGCGCCAGGTCTCTCAAACGAATTCATCGTGCACAAAGGTAGGGACGGCTCTCCGAGCTGTCCCAATTTGTCTGGATAACGTGTAACGCGACTGATCGCCGTATGCGGACGGCTTGGGTAACTAAGGCGAGGTGACCGAACTTTCTTCGCCCTCGTGCAAGCGCAGCACGCAAAGCGACCGATCCAACAACTTCAGCGCCTGCCCGGCCTGCAATAGCCGCGGCGTCTCGATAAACCCGGCGTCCTCCGCCGTATCGATCAGCAGGCTCCAGGTCACGTCCAGTTTGCCCGGCAGCACAAAACGCCGGGATTCGTGGTGGGCGTTGAAGAGCAGCAGAAACGTATCGTCGATGATGGGTTCGCCCCGCTCGTTGCGCACGTCCATGGTCTTGCCGCTGAGCAGCATGCCCAGGCAGCGCACGAAATGCGAGGTCCACTCCTCATCCGTCATCTCCGTGCCGCCGGGATTGAACCACATGATGTCCTTGACCTCCTGGCCCCGGATGCGGCGGCCCTGGAAAAACTTCGGACGGCGAAAGACGGGATGGTCGGTGCGCAGCTTGATCAAGCCGCGCGTGTAGCTCAGTTGGGTTTCCGCCGCCTTGTCGCGCGTCCAGGTCAGCCAACTCAGCTCATTGTCCTGGCAATAAGCGTTGTTATTCCCGTTCTGCGTGCGGCCGTATTCATCCCCGCCCAGCAGCATCGGCACGCCCTGGGAAAGCAGCAGCGTCGCCAGCAGGTTGCGGCGCTGGCGGGCGCGCAGCTCGACGATCTTCGGATCGTCCGAAGGCCCCTCGACGCCGCAGTTCCAGGAGTGATTATTATTGTCGCCGTCGCGGTTGCCTTCGCCGTTGGCTTCGTTGTGTTTGTCATTGTAGCTCACGAGATCATTCATCGTGAAGCCGTCATGCGACGTGATGAAATTGATGCTCGCGTAGGGCCGCTTGCCGCTGGTCTGGTAAAGGTCCGAGCTGCCACTCAAGCGAAAGGCGAGATCGCCGGCCTGGGAATCGTCCCCTTTCCAATATTGCCGGACGGTGTCCCGGTAGCGGCCGTTCCACTCGGCCCAGAGCACCGGGAAATTGCCCACTAGATACCCGCCCTCGCCAATATCCCACGGTTCGGCGATCAGCTTGACCTGCGATAGCACCGGATCCTGATGGATGATGGCCAGGAACGCCGAATACTTGCTGATGCCGTGTTCACCGCGAATCAACGCGGCCGCCAGATCGAAGCGGAAGCCGTCGACGTGCATCTCCAGCACCCAGTAGCGCAAGCTGTCGACCACCAGACGCAACACCTGCGGGTGGACCACGTTGAGCGAGTTGCCGCAGCCCGTGAAATCGACGTAATAGCGGAGGTCTTCCTGGGAAAGACGGTAGTAGCTCTGATTGTCGATGCCCTTGAAACAGAGGGTCGGCCCCAGATGGTTGCCTTCCGCCGTATGATTGTAGACCACGTCCAGGATCACCTCGATGCCCGCGGCATGCAGGTTTTTGACCATGGTCTTGAACTCGCGCACCGCCGCCGTGCCGGGGCCGGCACTCGAGTACGCGGCATGGGGCGCGAAGAAGCCGATCGTGTTGTAACCCCAGTAATTCGAGAGCCCGTGCTCCACCAGGTTTTGATCCTCGACATGCTGATGGACCGGCAGCAATTCCACGGCCGTGACCCCCAGATCCTTGAAATACGCCACCGTCGCCGGATGCCCCATGCCGGCGTACGTGCCGCGCTCGGCCTCGGGCACCGCCGGGTTGAGCTTGGTCATGCCGGTGACGTGCGTCTCATAAATGACCGAGCGATGCAATGGCGTCTTCGGGAACTCGTCATTGCCCCAATCGAACTCGGGATCGATGACGATGCTTTTGGGCATCCCCCACGCGTCGTCGGTGTAGTTGCGGTCGAGATCCGTATCCTCTCCCTTTACCTCGTAGGCGTACATTTCGGGACCCCAATCGATCTCGCCGCTGATGCCCTTGGAATACGGGTCGAGTAACAGCTTCGAGGCGTTGAAGCGCCGGCCGGTCTGCGGATCGTACGGCCCATAGACGCGATAGCCATAGTATTGGCCGGGCTTGATCTCGGGCAGGAACACGTGCCAGACCTGGTCCGTGTGTTCCGTCATGCGGATGCGCACGCTTTCGTTCTCGGCCTCGGGAGAATCGAAAAGACAGACGTCCACGCCCGTCGCGTTCTCGCTGAAAATAGCGAAATTGACGCCATGGCCCTGCCAGGTGGCGCCCAAAGGGTATGGAGTTCCCGGCCAGACTTGGATCGGCATAAGAAAAGGGGATGAGCTAAAAGGTTCGCCGCGCGAGGTTAAACTGCTGCCTCCCGGTGGTGCTTACTACGCACGAAAGCGCCCCGTAGGCGGTAAGAACCTGCAAAAAAATCACGCCGCCTCCAAGGCTGCCAGCGCCTTGGCGGCATGGCTGGCCCGCAGGACGAGCAACCCTCGCTCCGACACCTGGCCGGTGGCGAGATAGGCGTACTCGATGTTGACCCCCACGGCCGCCAGCCGGTGCGCGATCCGCGACAGACTGCCGGGTTGATTATCGATCTCGATCAAGAGCACCTCATTCTCGACTACCAGCGTGCCGTGTTCCTCGAAGATCGTCAGCGCGCGCCGCGTATCGCTCACGATCATGCGGACGACGGAGTGATCCACGGTATCGGAAATGGTCAACGCCAGGATGTTGATCTCGGCGGCCGCGAGTTCATCACAGACTTTGGCCAGCGTGCCGGGCTGATTCTCCAGAAAGAGAGCGAGTTGAGTGCCGATTTCCATGCCGGCAGCTTGTCCCTCCGTGACGAAATTGTCGAACGGCAAAATCAACTCACGAGCCGTGCCGGTTGAATGGCTTCCGGCGGCACCCGCCGCTCCAGTTCCGTCGCGCCCGCCAGATACGCCAATACGAAAATGCCCAGCGTGTTGACCAGGTCCGCCACGGTGTCGGCGATCTGCACCCAATTCAGATCCAGGTGCGGCAGAAACCCCGCGGCCAGGTACCCGAGCGGGTAAACGCCCCAGACCGTCACCGTCGTCCAGGTCATGAGGCGAAAAGCGTGCCCGGCTTCATCGTCCGTGCGGCGGCCATAGGCCGGCGCCAACCGCCAGAACAGCACGTACAGGATGACCGCGTACCCCAAAGTCGCCACCCCACCCCAGAGCGCATGCCGCCAGACGAGCACGTTGCCGTCGGGCCCCGTCTGCTGGTCGCCGATGAACCCGGCCAGGATCATCCAGAACGCCGCCCCCAGCAGCAGGGCCAGCCACTGCATGACCTCGCGCGTTTTGACCTTGAGCATTAAGACCATGCGGAGCAAAAGCAGCGGAATGGTCACCGCCCAAGCCGTGTAGCGGTAGGACCCGATGGCGAACCAGGCATCGCGGATCAGCCGGCGGCGCGAAGCCGGGTCCGCCGTCGCCGCCAACTGGTGCAGCATGTCATGATAGTAGTAGTGGATGAGCCAGTAAGAAGCCGCCAGCACCAGACAAATAACCGCCGAGAGCAAGGCCGACGAACGGTGCCATGGCGCTACGCTGTTTTTGGAGGCCAGGAAAAAGACGAACCCCGCCGCGAACGCGAGGATGGCGACGACCAGGAAAAACTCCGTGACCATCGGCAACAAGCCCACGTCGCGGGCGGTAGGGACAAACGTCTGGGGAAATTGCATGGCTCACCACGGCTCCCGCGCGCACTTGCATCCGCTGTTTCCGCACGCCTGGCCGCGCAGACCTTAGCGCGGAACCCGCGGATTTCCATTTGATCCGGGCGCTTTCCATGTTCTCTATGGTTTCTCTCCGTCATGCAAGACTCACCCCTTGGTGCCCGCGCCGCCGTTGAATGAAAGCCGGCCGTATCTTCCCGCCCGGCGCCCACATCGGCCTGCTGGGCGGCGGCCAATTGGCGCGCATGACGGCCCTCGCCGGGCGTCGCCTAGGTTACCAGTTCAGCGTGTTCGATCCGGCGGGCCTCGCGGCTCCAGCGGCGCCCGTCTGCGAGCAGTGCGCCGGCGCTCCCTTCGACGATAACGCCGCGCTCGCGGATTTCGCCCGGGGACTGGACGTCATCGGCTTCGAGTTCGAGAACATCCCGGTGACCGCCTTGCAGACGCTGGAGCAATTCTGCCCGGTCCGTCCCCGTTGGCAGGCCTTGGAGATTTGCCAGCATCGCGAACGCGAAAAGGTTTTCCTCGAGCGGCACGGTTATCCGCACGCCGCTTTTCGCATCGCTACGAATGCGGCCGAGCTGGCGGCGGCCATGCGCGAACTGGGCGTGCCGTGCGTCTTGAAGACCGCGCAATCCGGCTACGACGGCAAAGGGCAACTGCGCATCGAGCCCGGCCGGAGCGCGGAAGACGCGTGGCAGGAATGGAGCGGCGGGAAAGCGTGGCGCGGGGTTGTGGAGGCCTGGGTTGATTTCGATGCGGAACTATCCGTGATCTGCGCCCGCAACGGCGCCGGCGAACTGGTGCCGTTTGCCGCCATCGAGAACGTGCACACGCACCATATTCTCGACGTCTCGATTGCCCCGGCGCGCTTTCCGGAGCGGGTGCTTGCCCAGGCTGCTCAGCTGGCCTCCGCGATCACGGAAACGCTCGAGATCGAAGGTCTACTCGCGGTCGAAATGTTTTGGACCAAGGCCGGGGAACTGGTGGTCAACGAACTGGCCCCGCGTCCGCACAACTCCGGCCATCTGACTTTCGATGCCTCCGTCACGAGCCAATTCGAGCAGCACGTCAGGGCCATCTGCGGGTTGCCGCTCGGCAGCGCGGCGCTGCTGACGCCGGTGGTGATGGTCAATCTGCTCGGCCACCTTTGGAAGCCGGACGGGCAGCCGCCCGATTGGCTACCAGTGCTCGCGGAGCCCGCCGCCAAACTGCACCTCTACGGCAAGCACAAAGCCAAGCCCGGGCGCAAGATGGGCCACTTCTGCGTGCTAGACCGCTCGCGGGAAGCCGCGCTGGCCAAGGCACTAACGATCAAGGCCAGGCTCGCGGAGCAAGCAGCGGCGGGCGACCGCTGACGGCCACTAGGCGGAAGCAACCAGCTTACGCGCCAGCCGGCTCTTGCGGCGGTCGGCGACGTTCTGATGGATCACGCCGCGCTTGGCGGCTTTGTCCAACTCCGAGACGAGGCTCTGGTAAGTGGCGCGGGTCACCGCCGCGTCCTTCTTTTCCCCGGCGCCAAAAGCTGCCACCATCCGTTTGGACTCGGTCTTCAAAGCGCTGAGAACGCGCCGATTGCGGAGCGTGCGGGTCTTAGTCTGGCGGGCGCGTTTGGCAGCGGATTTAGTGTTGGCCATGGTCGGAAAGCGGGATCGTTGCGGGCGGTAAGGGTGCGGTTGCCGGTCCTCGCTGTCAACTGGGAATTCTGCGGCCTGTCAGCCAACCCGATCCTAGCCGGTTTTTGCTACAGTGAGTCCAGCGCGCTTTTGTTGATGGCGCGATTGCTGTCGCCCTCGTTGGAGACCGGGCGGGCCGCACCCGCGGGCTTGAAATTCTTCGTTTTCGCTTCCAGCGCGGCTTGCTTGGCCAGGAGTTTGGCCGCCGCCCCGGCCCATTCCTTCTTTACGGGGGCGTCCGGCTTTTTCTCGACCGCCTTGGGCACCGGACCCGAGGTCGCTACCAGCGTGCTGCCCGCCGGTCCACCGGCCGCGGGACCGGCAATCGGCGCGGCCCCAGGCAATGGCGCCGCCGCGAGCGTCCCTGCCGCGGGCGCAACACCCGGCGCCGCCGCTGGCGTTGGCGGCGTCGTCTCCAGAGGCTCGACGATGTTCGAGGCGATTGCTTTGTTCATCGTGGTATCGATGATCTCTACGCGCGCCCCGACCTTCACCATGTCGTAAAGCTGGATCACGTCACTGGAACGCATGCGAATGCACCCGTAGCTGACGGGCCGGCCAATGTTGCGCTCCTCCGGCGTCCCGTGGATGTAAATGCCGCGGGAATACGCCTCCCGGTTGCCCGCTTCCAGGCCCTTGAGCGCCAGGATCCGGGTCACGATGGCATCCCGCCCCGGCTGATCCACCTTGACGATTTCTCCTGTGCGGATCCGGCCATGGAACACCGAGCCGGGCGCGGCGCCGTCTCCCACCTTTTGCGCGACCTCCAGCTCTCCCGTGGGTGTCGCCAGGCTGCCCCGCCGGTCGCCCAGGCCGAACTTGGAAGTCGAGATGGGGAAGGTCACGCGCCGGTGATCGTCGGTAATGACGGTCAGCTTTTGGTCGCGGACGCTGATAATGACCTGGTTGCGCGTGGGACCCGCCAGCGGTGCGTTGGTGGCGCAGCCGGTGAGAAGGGCCGCCAGAGGCAGCGACGGAGCAAGACGCCTGAGAGCGTGGGCGAAGGCAGCGAGATCCATTAGGCGTAATGGAACCAAGATGAGAGCAGCGATTCCCTAGGCGGGCAAAGCCGGTGGAGTCTCCCGCCAGCGCATGGGAATCCACTGCCCCAGCGAGGAGAAGGCCACGTAGCAAAAGCCCAACTGAAACAGAACCAGAAACGGCAGGCTCGTATACTGCCCGCGGACCGTCGCCTGGTAAATGAAATAGGTGAAGTAAACCGCGAAGCCGAGCTCCAAGAGCGGCAGCAGCGAACGGATGGGCGAATAGCAGCAGTGGCGCCAGGCTTGCGCATGGCGCTCGATCCCGTATTTCGGCGTCCGCACGAACACGCTGGTCCGGTTGAAGATCGCTTCCAACACCGCCCGCGCATTATTCAAGGACAGCCCGATGCCCAGCGCAATCAGCGGCGGCAGCAACAGTATCTCCTTCATCCAGGTGCGGGGATAAAGCTCCCGTTGCGCGCAGATGTAAAACACCGCCACCGAGACGCTCGCCGCCAGGAACACCGGCGCGTCGAACAGGACGAACCGCACCCAGCCATGACTGACATGGGCGGACGGCTGCAGGAGCACACACAGGAAAGCGAGCAGCAGATAGGAGAAATTCGAGGTGAGATGCAGGCCGGCCTCCAGTTTGATCCGCCACGGCAAGTGACTGCGCAAAATGCGGGGGAGGAGCTTCTTGCAGGTCTGGATCGAGCCCTTGGTCCAGCGGTGTTGCTGGCTCTTGAAGCCGTTCATGTCCACGGGCAACTCCGCCGGGGTCACCACGTCCGAAAGGAAAATAAACTTCCAGCCCGCTAGTTGTGCCCGATAGCTGAGGTCCAGATCCTCCGTCAGGGTATCGTGCTGCCAGCCGCCCGCCGCTTCGATGCACGTGCGCCGCCAGATTCCCGCCGTGCCGTTGAAGTTGAAAAAGCGCCCGCTGCGGCTGCGCGCCGTCTGTTCGAGCAGCAAGTGGCCGTCCAGGAACATCGCCTGCACGCGCGTCAGCAGCGAGTAAGTCCGATTCAAATGACCCCAGCGCGTCTGAATCATGCCGACGGCCGGATCAGTGAAGAAGTGAATCGTGCGATGCAGGATGTCCGTGCCCGGCAGAAAGTCCGCATCCAAAATAAAGATGTATTCGCCCCGCGCGGAACGCATCCCGTGCTCGAGCGCGCCGGCTTTGAAACCGGTCCGGTCGTCCCGCTGCAAGAGCTTGACGTCCAGGCCGCGGGCCCGCAAGGCAGCCACTTCCCGGCTGACCAGTTCGCGCGTCTCGTCCGTCGAATCATCCAGCACCTGTACCTCGAGGAGTTCCGGCGGATAATCCAGCTCGCTGACGGCGCGCAGCAGCCGCTCGGCGACGTAGCGCTCATTGTAGATCGGCAATTGGACGGTGACGACCGGCAACTGCTCGAACTGTGCCATCGGCCGCGGCACCCGTTTCCGGTTCTTGAGGAACAGGTAAATGATCAACCAGCGGTGAATGCCGTAGGCCGAGAAACCGACGAGAACCGTGAGATAGCAAAAGGACCAGAGGAAAGCACCAGGAGTTCCGAACATATGCGAATAGAAAAATTGAAAGAGGCGTCTGCTCGGGAATTTCGGCGACATGATGGCCTTTTCTCTTACACCGTCAAGAGCAAACCCGAACCGGACGATGCACGCCGTTCGCCCCGGGCAACTCCTTGCCTTGCCCCGCGCTGGAGCCGGCAGCACAGTAGCAAGGCCCCGTCCGCGCTTCTTTCGTGAAAGACACCATGGCCAAGTTCGTCTCCCGGCACCGGCTCAAGCCTTATCATTTGGCGGTGTGCGTGCTTTTCGTCGGCTGGGCGCCCTCCCTCCTGCTCGCTTATTACTCCTACTCGGTCCTGAGCCCGGCGTTGGAAGCCAAGATCATGGCCGACGCTCAATCGCTCGTCGGCAGCATTTCCCAGCACGTCGAAAACGAGCTGCAACGCACCGGCGAGACGATGGATTATTATCGGACGCTGCCGGTCACCGCCAGCGTCCTGCAGCCGCCGGTGCCGGTCGCGCCCGCGGTTCCGAACACCGCGCCGGTGCTGCCAGGCGGCGGCCGCCGGCCGCATGGAGCGCTCTTCGCACCCGCGGCTGCGCCGGCCACGCCCGCGCCGCCGCTTTCCGCCCAGGAATGGCTCGCCACCATCTTCTACCCGCAAAAGCGCATCGACGGCATGTTCCTGACGAATGCCAGCGGGCAACTGCTCGCCTCGCTTCCCCACGGCAGCGGCCACGACGCCCATGAATTCAGTTCCGGCCCCTGGAAAACAGCCACCGAACAGGACGGCGCCGGCTTCCACGTCTCGGCGATCTATCCGCGCGCGGCCGATGGCCGCCTGGTTACCAGCGTGGTGGTCGCCGTGCGCGACAAGGCCGGTACGATCCTGGGTTTCCTGGGCGCCGATATCCTGGTGGAACGGCTGGGCCGCCGCCTGCGCGCCATCGAGATGGTCGCCAGCGCCGAAACCACCATCCAGATCATCGACCAGGACGGGAAGCCCCTCTTCACGAACGCACTGGACCCGGCGCCCGCCGGCCAGCCGGTCTTCAAAGCCGGCCTGCTGCAGGCGTTTCACGCCCAGAAAAGTGGCGTACGTGAAGCCAACGGCCACATCTATGTGTTCGCGCCGATCGACCAGACCTCCTGGATCGCCGTCCTGCAAAAACCCGCCGAGCTGGCGCACAAGCCCGTCCACGATCTCTTGCGCCAAACGCTTTTGCTCGTCGGCTGGCTGGTGGTGGGCACGGCGATCACGGCTTACGTCCTGAGCCGCTTTTATCATCGGCAACTGCAGAACAGCATCCGCCTGGAACAAGGCCAGGTTTTCAACGAAAAAATCCTGGCGAACATGCCGGTCGGCATCGCGCTGATCGAGCCTTCCGGCGAGCATTTGCTGCACGTCAACGAGCCGTTCATCGAGATCGCGCGCGCGCTCGGTTCGGTCTCCCCGGAGGAGGACGTCACCCGCGCGCCGTTCAGCCGTTTCGGCATTGCCAGCGCCGAAGCCCTGGGCCGGGTTTTGCACTTTGGTGTACCCTTTCAGGCCATCGAGCAACGCACGCCCACCGCCGCAGGCGAAACGCGTTACCTCACCACCAATCTGCTGCGCCTGCAGGACAGCTACCAACGCACGCTGGGCGTGCTCTGCCTGGTCGAGGACAGCACACCCGCCGTCATTTTGCGCCAGGAACTCCTGAGCGCCAGCGCCGCCAAGGACCGCTTCCTGGCCCAGCTCAGCCATGAACTGCGCAACCCGCTCTCGCCCGTCATCACCATGGTGGCCGAGCTCGAGGCGTTGGCGGAGGCCCATCCTGCCGCGCGGACGCCGTTGGAAATCATCCGCCGCAATGTGGAGCTCGAGGCCCGCCTGATCGACGACTTGCTGGACGTCACACGCATCAGCAGCGGCAAACTCCAACTCAACCGCCAGCCGGTGGACGTGCATCGCATCCTGCGCCTCGCGCTGGAAATCTGCCAGCAGGAGATCGATCAAAAGCATCTGCGCGTCCGGCTCGACCTCTCCGCTCGGGATCATTTCGCATCTGCCGATCCCGCCCGGCTGCAACAGGTTTTTTGGAACCTGCTCAAGAATGCCGTCAAGTTTACCGCCCAGGGCCGCCAGATCACCGTTCGTTCGCTCAACGTCCCGGTGGCAGCCGGTCAGCCGCCACTGTCGCCGCAGCCGGGGCAAAATGGCAGCCGCGAAGTGGCGGCGGCGGGCGCCGATCCCGCCGCCAGCACGGTTTTCTCCGATGGCGGGGGCGGCGACCTTTTGCGAATCGAGATTAGCGACGAAGGTATCGGCATCGAACCACAGAACCTTTCCCGCATTTTCAACGCCTTCGAGCAAGGCGAAAACTCGATTACCCAACGCTTTGGCGGGCTGGGCCTGGGGCTCGCCATCTCCAAAGCCATGGTCCAGGCCCATGGCGGCCGCCTGAGCGTAGCCAGCCCCGGGCTCGGCAAAGGCGCGACGTTTACCACCGATCTGGCGGTCTGCGCGGCGGCCAGCGAAGCGCCGGCGGGTGAAAGCACGCAGCCGGACCTGGCCATGGCCGGAGTTGCCCAACCGCTGGCGCCCCCCGCAGACCAGACGTCCGCGACCGCTGCGGTGCGGCCGGCGGGCGCAGGCCATCGCGTCCTGCTGGTTGATGATCACCAGGATACCTGCCTGGGTATGCAGCGGTTGTTGGACCGGCGCGGTTATCGCGTCGCTATCGCGAATTCCGTGGCCGAGGCCCTGGCGCAAGCGCGGGATCATACGTTCGATCTGCTCATCAGCGATCTCGGTCTGCCGGATGGCACCGGCTTCGATCTGATGGAGGAGTTGCGCCGGCAGGGCGGCCCGCCCGGGATTGCGCTGAGCGGCTATGGCATGGAAGGCGACGTGGCCAAATCGCGCGAAGCCGGCTTTAGCGAGCATTTGATCAAGCCCGTCTCGATCGACCGCCTGGAGACGGTCATGCGCCAATTACTGGGCCCGGCCGCCTAGCGGCGCAGACAGAGAAAAAAGCCTGTGCGCGGCAGCGGGTTTGGGGGAAGGTCACGCCGTGGACGCCATCGCCGAACTCCCAGCTTGCCCGGTCGAACATCACGACCCCGTCAATGCCCGCATTCTGGCGGTCAGTGAGGATCGGATCGCCGGGTTCGTGCCGGAGCCGTTTCACGCCATCGCGGAGCAAAGCGGCGTCGAGTTGCCCGTCGTGCTGGCCCGCATCCGCGCCATGCTGCGCGCGGGCACGATCCGGCGGGTGCGCCAGACGCTGCTGGCCACCAATCTCGCCGCGGGCGCGCTCGTCGCCTGGAAGGTGCCGGAGGATCGCCTCAACGCGGCGTTCGACTTCATGTTCCAGCAAGACCCGTTCAGCGGGCACGTCGTCCTGCGCTCGACCGACGCCGCCACGGCCGGTTCCGAATACCGGCTCTGGACCACGCTCAAGGTCCCGCGTGGCTTTTCCCTGGAGGAACACGCGCAGCTTTTGACCCGGCGCGTGGGGGCGGATCACTTCCGGCTGATGCCGGCCAAGGGCATTTTCGCGCTCGGAGTTGGCCATGTGCGGCGCAAAGCGATGGAACCCGGCGCCCGGGCGGAGCAGCCCGCCGAGATCATCCGGGTGGCCGCGGCGGAGCTGGACGAACGGGAGTGGCGCGTGTTGCTGGCACTCAAGCGCGAGTTGTCTCCGGACGAAATCCAGGATTCACCCTGGCCGGCCCGGGCGCGCGAGGCGGGAGTGAGCCTGGCTGAATTCTGTGCGGTCGCCAAGGAACTGGAGGCGCGCAAGCTCATCGGGCGTTTTTCCACGTTCCTGGAGCACGTCAAACCCAGCGAAACGGGCGTGCGGGTGACGCGCTTCAACGCCCTCTTCCACTGGGCCGTGCCCGCGGGCCGCGAGATCGAAGCGGGCGGCGAGGTGGGCCGCCACCTGATTCTGACGCACTGTTACTGGCGCGAAGCCGGGCCGGAATTCGGCCACGTCAACATCATGGCCGTGGCGCACGGCACCGAGAAAGATCGCCTCCTGGCGCATAAAGCGGCCATCGACGAGCATCTGCGGGACGGCGGGATGCCGGTGAGCTACACGAACGTCTTCTGGGGCGGCCGCAGCGAGATCAAGCCATCGGAGATTTCGCCGTTCGCCTATCGCGAGTGGAAAGAGAAGATGGCGCAGCGGGCAGTTGGATGATGATACAGCTGCCGCGTAGCGGCTTCAGAACGAGGTAGGGATCGCTCTCCGAGCGACTCCGTGACTGTCTGTCAGCGCGTGCACCAGCTCAGCCGTCGCGCAGCGGCCAGGGATCTCCAGACAGCTTCGGAGTCGCTCGGAGAGCGATCCCTACCTTTTTTCGAAGCCGCTTAGCGGCATTACTTTTCCAGGTTCTTGATCTCCAGATAGGTCCGCGAACGCACGTGCCCGCTCGCCGGATCGAGCGTCTCGATCCGCATCTGCTTTAGGTACCAGCGGTTGTCGAACTTCTGCCCGCTGATCACCTCGAAGCGTTTGCTGACGTGCCCCTGCCAATCCGTCGCTTCGGCCTCGAGCAAAGCCCCGCTCTCCTTGTCCACCCAAAGCTCCACCCTGGCGTACTGCGTGCGATGGCTCGGCGCCACCAACAACAATTTCCAGGCGTCCCGCGTCCGGATGCTATCCCGGCCCTCGATGGAGGCGTGGGACCAATACAGGAACTTGAGCGCCAGATCCTCGAACGTCAGATCCGTCCCGAGAATCGGCTTGTCGAAGTTGGTCGCGGTCATGCGCTCGGTGCCGCCGGCGCTGCTGACTTCCTCGAGCTGAGAGTTTTCGTCGTTGTAATGCACTTGCACTGTCACGGGCGTCTGGCCGGTAAATTGATAGCGCACGAGCGGCCCGTTTGAGATCAGCCGGAACGGAAACACCGCCCCGGCGGACGTCCGCAACTGTCCATCCATTGTCTCGTGCTTGCCGGCCTGGCCTTCGCGGATCGTCCGCAGGATGTCGGCGGCATTGATCGGCTCGGGCGTAGCGGCCACGGGTGCCTGTGCCGGCAAGCGGGAGCCGCCCGCCAGCGTGAGAGCCAATCCGAGTACGGCGGCGAGGAAACGAGGATGAGCCGGCATGCGCCGAAGTCTGCCGCCGTCGCGGTCATTTTGCAAAAAGTCGCATAAATCGACTTTCCACCTCCCGCCGCTCTCCGGCATCCTGCCGGGCTACCCCGGCCATGGATGAACGCCTTTTCGTGCTGATCAACCGGCAATGGACCAGCCCTGCGCTCGACCGCATCATGGCGGCTGCCTCGTCGCTGGATCTCTGGGCGCCCTTTTTGCTCGTGCTCGTGGCGTTGGTGGCATGGTTCGGCCGGCGGCGGGCGCGGATGTTTCTCGTGGCGCTGGGACTGCTCGTGGCAATTGGCGAGGGCGCCATCGATAACCCGCTCAAACACTGGATTCATCGCCTGCGCCCGTACCAGGCCATGGCCAATGTCCGTGAGGTCGATTTGGCCCGCCGGGCGCGGCCCCGATTCCTGGCGCTGTTCCAGCCCGTTTACGTGATTTCCTCGCCCAATCCGCCGCTTCCGGCCGGGGCCGTTTCCGCGGCGAATTACCCCGGCCGCTCCTTTCCATCCAGCCACGTGGTGAACAATTTCTGCGCCGCGGTGGCGCTGACGCTCTTTTACCGGCGCTGGGGCTGGCTTTACTTCGGGCCTGCCTTGCTGGTGGGGTATTCGCGCATCTACGTGGGCTCGCATTGGCCGAGCGACGTGGTCATTTCGGCGTTCCTGGCCATCGGCTATGCGCTTTGCATGCTGGCGCTCCTGCAATGGTTGTGGCAAAAGGCGTATCTCCGTTGGCAGGGTAGGCATCCGCCCGTCTCCCCATGAAAATGTCTCCTGCCCGCTGGGTGATCCTGTTTTTGCTGATCCTGACGGCCCTGCGCCTCGGCTACATCGGGCAAGTGGAGCTGTCCCCAGATGAAGCCTATTACCACATGTGGAGCCAGCGGCTCGATTGGGGCTACTACAGCAAAGGTCCTGGGGTCGCCGTGGCGATCCGGGCCGGCACCGCGCTCTGCGGCGACACGGAATTCGGCGTCCGCTGGCTGAGCCCGGTCCTGGCCCTGGCGACCAGCCTCCTCCTCTTCGGCCTCGGCCGCCGCTTGTACGGCAGCAGTGTGGCGGTCTGGGTGGTTGTCCTGCTCAACGTCATCCCGATTTTCCAGGCCGGCTCGCTCTTGATGACGATCGATCCGCTCTCGGTGGCTTTCTGGTCGGCCGGGCTCCTGACCTGCTGGCTGGCGCTGGAGCGGCGTGGCGCTGCCGGCCTGCTGTACTGGCTTCTCACGGGTTTGAGCGTAGGCTTCGGCTTTCTCTGCAAGTACACCAACGCCATGCAACTGCTCGGCGTGGCGCTGGCGCTGGCCGTGGTGCCGCGCTGGCGGCCGGAGTTCCGGCGGCCGGGTTTCTACGTGCTGCTCGTCAGCGCCCTGGGCAGCGGATGCCCCCCGGTGATTTGGAACGCCAGCCACGCCTGGATCACGCTGGCGCACCTCCGCGCCCGCGGGCACCTCGATAGCGCTTTTACCCAGCCCCTGCGCGAGTTCGGCAATTTTCTTTTCGCGCAGGCGGGAGTGTATTCGCCGCTGGTTTTCATCGGCGTCCTGGTGGCGATTTGCTGGGGCTGGCGGCGAGCGCGCGAAACCGTGGCGCGGCCGGCGCCCGTGACCATCGGCGAGGAAGCCAGGAAGGAACCGCCGCCCGCGTTGTCGCCGGCGGCCGAGAAAGCGCGCTTCCTCTTGGCTTTCGGCCTGCCGCTGCTGACGATGTACGCGTTGCTCGCCTTCAAGACGGCCGGTGAACCCAATTGGACCGCCCCGGCGTTCATCAGCCTGAGCATTCTGGCCACCGCGCTCTGGCACGAACGCGCCCAACACAGCCGGTACGCCGCAAGGTTCGGGATCCTGGCGCTGGCCGTGGCGCTACCGGCTAGCGGCTTGATGCTCGACACGGACCTGGTCCGGCAAGCCGGCATCCGTTGGCCCTACGAGCGCGATCCAACCGCGCGCCTCAGTGGCTGGCGCGACACGGCGGCGACAGTGGCCGCGTTTCGCCAGGACGAAGAACGCACGCTGGGCACGCCGGTCTTCCTGATCGCCGACCGGTATCAGTTGGCGGCGGAACTGGGTTACTATCTCTCCGCCGGCACCCGGGCGGACGCGGGCACCCCGCCGGTTTTTCTGCCGGAGTCGCAGAATATCGAGACCCAGTTCTCCTTCTGGCCCGGGTACGATGAAGCCGCCGTCGCCCCCGCGGCCGCGCTGGACGCGCCGCCGCCGAAAAACGCCGAGGAGGAGTTCAAGGGCATCGGCGCCAGTCCGTATGCCGGGCAGAGTGCCCTGTTTATCTCGGACGACGACCGGCAACGGCGCCTGCCCGAGTCGATCGAGAGCGGCTTCGAGGACACTGCCCTGGTGGCCGAATACGTGGTGCAGCGGCGCGGACTGCCCTTGCGCCATCTGCGGATTTACGCCTGTTTTCAGTACAAGGGCCTTGATTTGTAAGGGTGCGTGCTCGCCCCGGGGGGGCGAGTCCTGCCTTTTACAATGTTGCGCGGGCCGCGCCTTCGCAGCTACGGTAGCTCCCCTCGCCTGTCTTGCATGAGTGCCGCGCCCGCTCTTTCCGTCATCGTACCGCTGTACAACGAGGAGGAAAATCTGCCGCTGCTCCAGCAAGAGCTCAACGCGGCGCTCGCGGGCCTCGATTACGAAATCGTCTTCGTCGACAACGGCTCCCTCGACGCCACCCGCCAGAAAATCGCCCTCGATGCCGAGGGCCGGGTGCGCGTCCTCGCCTTCGAGCGCAACGCCGGCCAAAGCGCCGCCATGTACGCGGGCTTGCACGCCGCGCGAGGCCAGCGGGTTGCCTTGCTGGACGGCGATTTGCAAAATGATCCCGCCGACATCCGCCAGCTCCTCGACGCCGCCGACCGCACCGGCGCCGATCTCGTTTGCGGCTATCGCGCCCGGCGCAAGGACACGCTGGTCAAGCGCCTGACCAGCCGCATCGCCAACACCGTGCGCAGCCGCTTTACCCGCGATGGCGTGCGCGACACCGGCTGCACGCTCAAGCTGATGCGGCGCGAATGCGTCGGCGCGCTGGTGCCGTTCGTGGGCATGCACCGCTTTATCCCTGCCTTGATCAAGGGAGCCGGTTACCGGTTGATCGAAGTGCCGGTCAACCACCGGGCCCGGCAGTTCGGCGTGAGCAAGTACGGCTTGGGCAATCGCGCGCTACGGGCCACGGTCGATATGTTCGGTGTGCGCTGGCTGCTCTCCCGGCAATTGAGGTACCGGATTACCGCGCCAGGCTCGCCCGTGGCCGCCAACCCGGATGTGCCTGTGTCATGAAGTACCGCCAAGCTTTCCTCTTGCTGGCCTTCGGCGCCGTAAACCTCAGCGCCCGAGCCGACGCCTGCCCTCCCGCGCCGCCGTCACCAGCGCCGGCAGCGTCTGCTGCGCCGGCGCCCACCCCGTCCCCTACTCCCACTCCCACCCCGGCGCCACCCTCGCCCTCGCCCACCCCGATCGCTGCGAACACGCCATCGCCGGAGGAGAGCGTCCTGCAGTTCGAGAAGGACTGGACCGCCGCGCTGGCCAAACACGATCTCCCATTCCTGCGGCAGGCCGAAGCCGACGAATACACCTATACCGATCCAGCCGGCCATGTCTCCCACAAGGAAGATGAACTGGCGCGCATGGAATTCGAGGACATCCACATCGCCTCGTTCACGGTCTCCGATGAAAAGGTGCAAATGTACGGCGACGTGGCCATCGTCACCGGCCAAACGGCCCTGAAAGGCACCGATGAAGGCGATAACATCACCGGCCAGTACCGTTGGACAGACATCTTCATCCATCGTCACGGCACTTGGCAGGTGGTGGCCAGTCAAGCAGCACTCAAGCAAAGCGGCGAAGATTGACCGGGAGACTGCTGCGGGGAGCGGCCAGGCAGCGGGCTCTGAGCGGTTCCCGGTTGAACGGCCCGGCCAATTCCGTTAAGTAAGCAGGCCGGTTCCTCCCGCCCATGTCTTCTTCGTCTCCCGAAGGTCTGCTCGACCGCCCGCTCTTGCGCCAATTGGCCGGGCCGGAGCTGTTCCAGCAGGGCGAGGATTATTTCGCCGCCGGGCGGGTACGCCAGCTCCACGCCGGCCTGGATCGCGTGACCGCCCGCGTCAACGGCACCCGGCCCTATCGCGTCAAGCTCTGGCGCGGCCGCGGCCAACTCCAGTTTTCCTGCAACTGCGCCGCCGGCCGCGAAGACACCTTTTGCAAGCATTGCGTGGCGGTTGGCCTGGCCTGGCTAGCCGGGCCGGAAGGACAGCCTCATCCGGCGCAAACGCCGCCACAGGCCCAGATCGCGGGCCAACCGAGCCGCGAGGACGCCGAGCCGCCACGCAGTCTCCTGCGGGACCATCTGCGGACCCTCGAAAAAGACCGGCTGATCAGCCTGGTCCTGGAGGCGACCGATTACGACGACATCCTGCGCCGGCGCATCTTGCTGGAGGTGATCGGCGTCGCCCGTCCCGGCGGCAGCCGCCGCCCGGCCGCGGCGCCCGCGGCCGGCAGTCCTCCGCCGGATCTCGACGCCTACCGCCAGCTCCTGCGTGAAGCTATCGAATGCGCGGATTACGTTGATTACGACACCATGCCGGACTACGCCCAAAGCGTGGAGGACGCGGTGCGTCCGCTGGGCGATCTCCTGCGCCAGGGCCACGCCGCCGCCGTGGTCGATCTCGCCGAGTTCGCCTTGATCGAACTGGATCGCGCCAGCGAAATGCTCGATGGCGGCGACGGCTCGCTCAACGCCGTTTACGACGATCTGCAAAACTTCCACTTGCAAGCCTGCCTGGCGGCCAAACCGGACCCCGAGGATCTCGCCGCCCGCCTGCTCGCGTACGAATTGGAAGGTGGTCTCGGCGTTTTCAATAACGCCGCGCGCACGTATGCCGAAGCGCTGGGCAAACGCGGGCTGGCGGCCTGGCGCGCGCAATTATTGCGGCATTGGGGCCAACTCCCGCCTCTGCTGGCGCCGGACCCCGCCTCCGCCCGGCCGCCCATCGACTACCGGCGCTTCCAGATCACGGCATTGATGGAGCGCCTGGCCGCGGCGGAAGGTGATCTGGAGCTCCAGGCCATGATCAAGCAAAGCGACCTGTCCAGCGTCCATGATTTTCTCTCGCTGGCGGAATTGTACGGGAGCGCTGGCGAACCGGCAGCCGCCGTGGAGTGGGCGGAAAGGGGCTTGCAGGATTTTCCGGATATTCAGGTCAACGGCGCGCTGCGGGACTTCCTCGCTCACGCCTACGACCGGCTCGGCCGGCCGGAAGACGCCGCCGCGCTGGCTTGGGAAGAGTTCGCTTATTTCGGAACGACGGAATACTACGAGAAGCTCAAGGAACACGCCCGGCTCACCGGCCACGAGGAGCGCTGGCGCAAACGCGCCATTGCCCATCTGCGCACCCGCATCGCCGCGGAGCGCAAAGCCGCGAAGGCGCTCAAAACCGGCGCCGCGCCCGATCACAGCCCCATCGTCGAGATCCTCCTGGCGGACGCACTCTTCGAAGACGCCTGGAATGAGGCCGAGGCCCACGGTTGCCGCGTTGATTTGTGGATGCGGCTCGCCGTGCAACGGGAGGCCGCGCATCCGGCCGACGCCTTGCGCATCTATCAGGAACGCCTTGGGCCGACCATCGCCGCCGGGGGCCAAAACGCTTACCGGGAAGCCGTGGACCTCGTGGCACGCATCGGCGCATTGCTGGAACGCCTCGGCCGCGCCGCCGAGTTTGTGCCGTACCGGGCCGGAATTCGCGCCGCGCACCGCCAAAAACGCACTTTCCTCAAGCTCCTGGATGCGTCTTCGGGCCTGTAGGCGGTGTCCCGGTGCGCCGGGCGCCACGTCTTTGGCCGGACAAACGCGTTGACTTGCAGCCACTCTTGCCCGACCCCCTCCGATTATGTCCGTTTCTCTTTGGTACAAGGATGCCATCATCTACCAGGCGCATATCAAGGCGTTCTCCGATAGCAACGGAGATGGCATCGGGGATTTCGGCGGCTTGCTCAGCAAACTGGACTATCTGCAAAGCCTCGGCATCACTGCGATCTGGCTGTTGCCGTTCTATCCCAGTCCTTTGCGCGATGATGGCTATGACATCGCCGATTACTACAACGTCAATCCCAGCTACGGCACCCTGGCGGATTTTCGCCTGTTCCTGAAAGAGGCGCATGCCCGCGGGTTGCGGGTCATCACCGAGTTGGTGATCAATCACACCAGCGACCAGAATCCCTGGTTCCAACGCGCGCGCCTGGCGAAGAAAGGCTCGCCGGAGCGCGATTTTTACGTGTGGAGCGACAACACGGAAAAGTATCAGGACGCCCGCATTATCTTCAAGGATTTCGAACGGTCCAACTGGTCCTGGGATCCCGTCGCGGGGGCGTATTACTGGCACCGCTTTTACCATCATCAGCCGGACCTGAATTTCGATAACCCGGCCGTGCGCAAGGCCGTGCTCCGGGTGTTCGATTTCTGGCTGGAAATGGGCGTGGACGGCCTGCGACTGGACGCCATTCCCTACCTATTCGAGCGCGAAGGCACCAATTGCGAGAATTTGCCCGAGACGCATGCCTACCTCAAGGAACTGCGGGCGCATGTCGACCAGAAGTATCCCGAGTGCATGCTCCTGGCCGAAGCCAACCAGTGGCCGGAAGACGCCGTGGCCTACTTCGGGGACGGCGACAGTTGCCAGATGGCGTTCCATTTTCCGGTCATGCCGCGCATGTTCATGGCGCTGCAAATGGAGGACCGCTATCCGGTCATCGATATCCTCGAGCAGACGCCGGCCATCCCGGCGAATTGCCAGTGGGCCATCTTCCTGCGCAACCACGACGAGTTGACCCTCGAGATGGTGACCGATGAGGAGCGCGATTACATGTACCGCGTCTACGCGAACGACACGCGCGCCCGCATCAACCTGGGCATCCGCCGCCGGCTGGCGCCGTTGCTCGGCAACAACCGCCGCAAGATCGAGCTGATCAACATTCTCCTCTTCTCGCTCCCCGGCACGCCGATCATCTATTACGGCGACGAGATCGGCATGGGCGACAACATCTACCTGGGCGATCGCAACGGCGTGCGCACGCCCATGCAATGGAGCCCGGATCGCAACGCCGGCTTCTCCCGGGCCAATCCCCAGCAGCTCTATTTCCCGATCATCATCGACCCGGAGTACCACTACGAGTCGATCAACGTCGAAAATCAGGAGCAGAACCTTTCCTCGCTGCTGAACTGGATGCGGCGGGTGACGACCATGCGGCGGCGCTACCAGGCCTTCGGCCGCGGCACGATGGAGTTCCTGCCTTCGGACAACACCAAGGTGCTGACCTTCCTGCGGCGGTACGAGGACGAGACGATCCTGGTGGTGGTGAACCTCTCGCGTTTCGCCCAGGCGGTGGAACTGGACCTGAGCGAGTTCGCCAGCTACACGCTGCGCGAGATTTTCAGCCAGAATAAGTTCCCCTCGGTCAAGGCGGATCGGGCCTATACGTTGACCGTCGGTCCGCACGGCCATTTCTGGCTGCTCTTGCAGCCCAACCTCACCGCGGGCCAAAGCGACGCGGAACGCGCTCTGCCCTTACTAGAAGGGGTGACCGCCTTCGAGGGGCTGCTTTCCGCCGGTGGCCGGCGCCAGCTCCAGAACACGATCCTGCCGCGTTATCTGCCCACCTGCCGGTGGTTCCGCTCGAAGGCGCGCACCATTCAACGGGTGGAGATCACGCATCTGGTGCCGGTTAGCGAGACCCCGGAAGCGGCGCGTCTGCTCTTCTTGAACGTGGCCTATTCGGAAGGGCTGCCCGAGAGCTACCTTTTGCCGGTGCAACTGCTCGGGGCGGACGCAGCGGCGTTGCGCCGGAGTGCCGCGCCTTCGAGCGGCATCGCCGCGCTGGCCGGCGGTGGCGCGCTCTGCGATGCGAGCGCCGACGAAGACTTCCAGCGCGCCCTGCTCGCGCTGATCACCAAGCGCAAGCGCCTGCGCGACGGCAATCGTGGCGAGCTTGCCGGCGTCCCATCGCGTCCCATCCGGGGTGCTCTCGAAGCGCTGGGCGACCACGTCTCCTGCCGCGCGCTGGGCGTCGAGCAGAGCAATACCTCGATCGTCTACCACAACGAATTCTTCCTCAAGCTCTACCGCAAGGTCGAGGAGGGCGAGAACCCGGATATCGAGCTGACCCGCTTCCTGAGCGAGAAAGCCGCTTATCCGAACGTGCCGCCGTTTGCCGGCCAGATCGAGTACCGGCCCACCGGGGGCAAGCCGCCGCAGGTTATCGGCATGCTCCAGAATTGGGTCGCAAGTGAAGGCGACGCCTGGACGCTCACTATTGACGCCGCCATCCGCTTCTTCGAGCGGGTGCTCGCTGCCCGCCCCACGCTGGGCGACCTCACGCACCCGACTTCGCCACGCCTGCTGGAAAACGACATCCTGACCGCGCCTGAGCCGATCCAGGAACTGATCGGCGGCGTTTATCCCAACCGCGCCGAGTTGCTGGGCCAGCGCACCGCCGAGATGCATCTGGCCCTGGCCGGACCGGCCACGGCGGGAGATCCGGCGCTCACGCCCGAACCGTTCACGATGCTGTACCAGCGCTCGCTGCTGCAATCGATCGGCACGCTGACGCGCCGGGTGTTCACCAGCGTGCGCCGCAAATTGCCGGCGCTGCCCGCGGGCGTTCAACCCCGCGCGACGCGCCTGCTGGAGTTGCAGAAAGCGGTAGCCGAGTTGCTCGATGAGGTCCTGCGCGGCCGCATTGCGGCGCAGAAGATGAGGATCCACGGGGATTATCACCTGGGGCAGGTGCTTTTTACCGGGAAGGATTTCGCGATCATCGACTTCGAAGGCGAGCCCGCGCGCTCATTGGGCGAGCGCAAGCTCAAGCGTTCGCCTTTGGCCGATGTTGCCGGCATGCTGCGCTCGTTTCACTACGGGATCTCCAGCGCGCTGATCCAGAAGGTGACCAGCCTGCCCGAAGACGAAGCCTGGCTGCGCGGCTGGGCGGAATGCTGGTACGCGTATGTGGCGGGGAGCTTTCTGCGGGCGTATTTGCAGACGGTGGGAACCGCGGCCTTCGTGCCCACCGCGCCGCGCGCCTTCGAGAAGCTGTTGCAAGCGTTCCTGCTGGAAAAGGCCGTCTATGAAGTGGGCTACGAGTTGAACAACCGCCCGGATTGGGTGGAGATCCCCATTCGGGGAGTGCTCCAGATCATGGCCGCGGAAAAGGCGTAGCGGCTGCCGTCGGAAGACGGTTCGCGGCGAAGAGGCGTAGTGGCGCCCCGCCTGAGTAGATTGAGGTGCCACGCCCCCGCGCGCATCCGGGCACGACCTCTGCTTCTGGTCTCTGCGACCCTTAGCAGACCTCGCTTCATGAAACCGACTTTGCAATTCATCGAACAGCTCGAACCTCGCGTCGCCCCGGCCATTCTCGTCAACGGCGGCAATCTTCTCGGCGGCAACGGCAATCCTTCCACCGGCGAGACTTCCACCGGCGGTAACACCGTGACTCTCATCAAAGTCATCAAGGGCGAAGCGCTCGTCTTCTTCGATGCGTCGGGCGCCGGCCAAATCACCAGCATTTCGGTTGGCAAACACACCAAGCTCGATGTCACCGGCAATATCGGCGACATCGTCACCAACCTGGGTCCTGACGGCCGGTTGACGGATTCCGACAACAACCCAGGCAATGGCGAGGACGGCGGCATTCTCCTTCCCATCAATTTTGCCGGCCTGACCACTCATCCACTCGGCTCGCAACTCGGCAGCGTCGGCCGCATCATCGCGGGCGGCTCGGTCAAAAACATCAACGTCGCCGGCGATCTCAGCGGCATCTACGCGGGCGACGGCGTCTTCAAATCCTCCGCCAACGGCGAGATTGATGTCAGCACCGGCAACGTGGATTACAACACGATCACGCCCGGGTTGGACAACACCTTCCGTCTGCACGCCGGCACCGCGCAGTCCAGCGCCATCCCCGCCATCTCGAACGTCACCGTCGGGATCGCCGACCATCTCCAGGTTTTCGCCGGCGACGGCACTGTCACCAACGGCATCGCCAACCCCGGCGGCAGCATCACCAATATTACCGTCACCAAGACGCAGGCCAGCGACCTCACCACTCCCGCCATCTACCTGCATGCGGGCGATGGCGCGGCCGGCAGCGCGGGCGGAGCCGGCGGGACCGTCACCATGTTCACCGACGTGGCTTCAACTTCCTACATCAAGCTCCAGACCGGCAACGGCGGCGCCGCTTCCGCCGGCTTGGGCGGGGCGGGCGGTTCCTTTACGAACTCAACCATCACCAGCAACGCCACGCGTTATGAAATCCTCCTTGGCAGCGGCGGCGCGGGCGATATCGGCGGCGCGGGCGGCTCCGTCAAGACCGTCACCTTTAGCGACGCGGTCTCCGGCGGCACTTCCTTGATCGCGACCGGTTACTTCCTGGGAGCTGACAACCCCTTGGACGTTCTCTTTATCAATACCGTGACGGGCAACGCCACGCTCTCGGAAGGGACGACCACCAGCACGTCATCGACGGAGGCCCCCTTCCAGGTCGTCCTCCATCCGGCCGTCGCCGCGGATGGCTCGGCCACGACCACGCCCTTCATCGCCCCGGTCGGCAGCGTGCCCACCGGCGTGGTGGCAACCGACGTCAACGGTGACGGCAAACTGGACTTTATCGTGTCGTACGGCTCGAGCGATAACCTGGGGATTTTCATCAATGACGGCACCGGCAACTTCACCGCCTCTTCCGTGGCGCTGCCCGTCAGCCCGACCCACATCGCCGTGGGCAACTTCACCAGCACCACGCATCAGGATGTCGCCATCCTGAGCGCGGGTGACTTGCCCGGCGGCGGCGGCACCCTTTTTAGCCAGATTTATCTGGCTGAAGGCGATGGCCTTGGCCATTTCAACACCATCTCGGCGCCGGTGACCTTTGCCGGTGTCGCGACGGCGATCGTCAGCGGACAGCTCAACGGCGCGGGCGGCTCCGACCTGGTCGTCGGACTCATGACGGGGTCGGTCGATACGTTCCTGGAGAATGGCTCGACCACCGCGGCACCATTCACCCTGGGCAGCACCATGTCCGTCTTCGGAAACGGTCCCATCAGCAATCTCGATATCGCCCCCGGCACCTCGGGCAACACGCTGCTCGCCTTTACGACCAACATGAACGCCACCGCGCCGGCCACCGTCGGCACCGGCACGACCCTGGTGGTTCCGTTCGTGCAGCTCCTGAATATTAATAATGCCGGCAAAATCTCGACCGGCATCGGCTTCGCGCCCACGGACGATACCGCCGTGGCGGCCCACTTCATCGGCGGCACCGACATCGGCGTGGCGAGCGCTACGGGGATCGCCATTTATACGCCGGACCCAAGCCTGGGCACGTATACTTCCAGCGCTTCCATCAGCACCGATGGGGCCCTGACCGACTTCATTGCGAACACCAACGGGAACTTCTTCCAGATCACCGCGGTCGGCGCCTCCACCAGCCGCTTTTTCTCCACGACGGGTTCCCTGGACAACACGAGCGGCATCGGCACGCTCGAACCGTTCGACATCCCTGGCGAGCCGTTTGTCACCACCATCCACGCCGGTGCGGGCGGCGCGGGCGATACCCACAACGGCGGCAAGGGCGGTTCTTTCAACAACCTCAGCTACACCCAGACGCTGGGAGCGGGCATCGGCTCGGCCGGCGCGCGTTTCGACATCACCCTCGATACCGGCGATGGCGGCTCCAGCAACACTGCCACCGGCGGCAAAGGCGGCACGATGCAAAAGGTCACCCTTAGCCTCGATCCGGCGGATTACACCGGCTTCCAGGACAGCACCACCCTCGCGGTGCTCGGCACCGGCGTGGGTGGTGATGGCTTTATCGGCGGCCACGGCGGCAGCATGTTGAACGTCTCTTCGAACTCGGTGCTCAATCAACTCGACAGCCAGGGCCGGGTCGTGCCCAATTCGGTGGCCGTGCAGTTGCTCGCCGGCGCCGGCGGCAACGGCTCGGGCGGCGCGGGCGGCGATGGTGGCAGCATCACGCTAGCGGCGAAGCCCGCGCTCAGCGGCGTTTCCTGCTTCGATCCCACTTCGGCTACGCCGTTCGCGGTCGGTCTGCTCGTACAAAGCGGTAATGGCGGCAACGGCGCCACCACCGGCGGGAACGGCGGCGCCCTGGTCAATATTCAGACCCAAAATGCCACGGTGGGCACGGGCGGTACTTCGAACGTCGAAAATAACGAGTTGGCCAGCGCCTCGATCAACTCCGGCGCCGGCGGCACGGGAGCCAACGGCGCGGGCGGCAGCGGCGGCGCCATTACCGGGCTCAATGTCACCGTCGAAAGCCAGAAGTTCGGCACTCCCGCCGGCACGATTGTCACCAACGGCGGCGCGCTGGTGGTTAAATCCGGCGCGGGCGGCGCTTCCGGTAACGGCGCCGGCGGCGCGGGCGGCGCGATCACGAAATCCACGGCGGCTTCCGTCGATGGAGATGGCTACCGCGGCGCCGATCTTGCCACCTACGGCAACCCGCCCGCCGATCCTTATTACGGCGTGGGCGTCCTGATGACCGGCGGAGCCGGCGGCTCCGGCACGACCGGCGGCGGCGCGGGTGGCGGCATCAAGCAGCTCAACATCAATTCGCCCTCCGCGACGGACGTTTATGGTGCCGTGCTCATGGGTGGCGAAGGCGGCGCTGCCACGGTTTCCGGGACTGGCGGCTCCGGCGGCGGAGTGCATGGCGTTACCCAGCGCGAGGACGTCAATTCCTCCCTGAGCGTCCTGCAAGGCGGCGATGGCGGCACCAGCGCCGGCGGCACCGGCGGCAAGGGCGGCTCGATCAAGAATGTCGATACGGTCGGGTTCATCGGCTTGCCGGCCACGGACACGACAAACCTCGCCGTCTTCAACGATACCACGGCCTCGCCGCTCATCGCCTCGCTCTTCGGCACCAACATCCCGCAAGGCATCTTTGCCGGGCGCGGCGCCGATGGGGGCATCTCGGGCTCTGTGATTAACGTGGTCGCGCGCCAGATCGCCGCGATCGGGGCCTCGGAGAACGCGAGCGGCCTTTTCGGAGTGGCCTCGGCCGTAGACAACATCCAGGCGGATTTGATCGGCTACGAGGTCGTGCGCGACAATATCTTTACGTCGACCGTGCCGGGAGCGTCACCCGCGGTTGCGCTGCCCATCGACGGTTTCATCCTGGCCGCCAGCGTGGCCGAAATCACGACCGCCGATAACGCCCGCACTGCCAGCTTCACGTTCAACGGCTAGGGAGCATCACGCCAGTACCTGCAGTGCCCGCGGCAACGACCGAATCCGCACCGGCAGCCGTCCCGCGGGCTGGCCGTCCACGTGGAACGGCAGATCCGCCTGCGCCGTGATCGTCACCTCGCTGGCGGTAAACGTATCGATCTTCGGGCTGTAACAAAATCGCCGCCGGCTGATGGACCAAAAGTGCCGCAGAAGTTCCCGCTTACTGAAGTTGCGGAAGATCCGGATATTCAGCAGCCCGTCATCGAGCACCGCGTCCGGCGCGACCGTAAAACCGCTGCCGTAATACCGCGCATTTGCCACGATCAAAAGGAACGCGGAGAAATCCAGCCCGTGCTGCCGGTCCGTCGCGAATGGCCGCTCCTGGCCGGGCTCCCTCCGCACACTGGCGCTCTCGTGGTACGCTTCCGCCAGCGGCAGATCGAGTTCGAAGTGAATCCGCTGCGGCTCCGCCTGGTACGCCAATTGGGCGGCTTGCCACAAGCGGCTCCAGTTGCCGCACTTGATCTCCTCGCCCAGCGGAAAAAGCTCCGCGTCGATGCCGACGCCGGCTGCCTCGAAAAAATAGTGCTCGTCATTGGCCACGCCCACGTCGACGCGGCGCACCCGTCCGCGCGCCAGTACCCGGCAGGCCGCCCGCAACTCCTGCGGCAAACCCAGCGCCCGCGCAAAGTTGTTGTAGGTGCCCATCGGCAGGATGCCGAGCGGACATTCGGTCCCGACCAGGCCCTTCGCTGTCGCGCCGACCGTGCCATCCCCTCCCCCCGCGATGACCATGGAAAAACCTTCGTCCGCCGCCCGGCGCGCCACGGCCGCCGGCGATTCACCCACTTTGGTCTCCACGATCTCCGCCCAAATCCCCGCCGCGCGCAACGCCGACCAGATCGCCGCCACCTGCTGGCCATGCACTTGCGGCGCGCACCCTCCCGAGCCGGGGTTGACCAGGAGACATGCCCGCCGATGCTCACTCGTGATCACCGGAGCGGACGCGCTCTCGTCGTCCTCCGCCACGATCGTCCTTCGGTTCGTCCACATAACAATAGCCCTCTACTCCCAGCCGGTCCCACTCACCAGCGATAGGTGAACCGCGCCAGCCGCCGCTCCAATTCACCCACCACACGCCGCTCTTCGGCTTCCCCGCCGGCTGCCTGGAAAGTGACGCTAAACCGGAGGTACGCGCCGGCATCGTCCCATGGCACCGTGGAAATCAGATGCTCGGTGATCATCCACTGCGCGCAAGCCGCCGCATCGGCAAACGTCAGCTCCGTGCCATCCGCCGCGACCGCCGCTTTGGGCGCGGGCACGTAGAGAAAAAACGATCCACGCGGTTTGTCGGCCTTGAACCCCAGCCGCCGCAGCATCGGCACGATCAGGTCCATCCGGCGGGAATATTTCGCGGCGATTTGCGCCGTGATCTCCGGGTGATCGAAGGCGTACGCACTGGCGTTCTGGATCGCCAGGAATTGGCCAGAGTCCGTGTTGTCCTTGACCGCTCCGTACGCCTTTACCAGGCGTTCGTTGCCCGCGACGAAGCCGCAACGCCAGCCCGTCATGTTGAAATTCTTGCTGGTGGAGTGCAACTCCACGCCCACGTCCATGGCGCCGGGCGTGGCCAGGAAACTCAAGGGCCGCCCCTCGAAAACCAGCGCCGCGTAGGCGCAATCGTGGAGGACCACGAGTTCATGCTCCCGCGCAAATGCCACAACCCGCGCGAAGAATTCCGGCGTTGCGCTGGCTCCCGTTGGATTATTCGGATAGTTGAGTACGAGCGTCTTGGCCCGGGCGAGTACGTCCGCCGGGATAGCCTCGAGGTCCGGCAGGAAGTGGTTTTCCGGCGTTAGTTTCAGCGCATGGACCTCGCCGCCGTAATAGCGTGCGTGGGTGCCGAACACCGGGTAGCCGGGCACAGTCATTAGTGCGATATCGCCCGGGTTGATCAGCGCGGCTGCCAGCATGGCCAGGGCGGGCTTGCTGCCGATGGAGTGGATGACTTGAGTCTCCGCGTCGACATGCACGCCGCAGACATTCCAAAGATAGCGCGCGGCCGCGGTTTTGAGCTGGTCACCGCCGTTGTCCGAGTAGCCACGGTTCTCCGGCAGCCGGGCCTCGTCGCAGAGCTTCTCCACGACCTCCGGGAACGCCATTTCGTCCGGTTCGCCGACCCCCAGATCGAACAACTCCGCCCCTGGATTGGCGGCGAGCGCGGCGCGCTTGGCGCGCTTGATCTTCTCGAACTTGTAGATGGCCGTGTCCTTGCCGAAGCCGCTCCCGCCGATGCGCTCCGCGAAGAGACTCTGCAAGTAAGGTTCCTGGCTCATAGAAAAGAAGATCCTGCCGCTGAGGATGGCACATTCGACACCCGTAAACAAGGTGGGGACGGCTCTCCCGGCTGTCTCCAGGTGTCTGCACGTTCTATGGCAACAGACGCCCTTTGGTTGCCACACCCCTGGCGGATGCCGCCGAGCACGAGGGAGACAGGCCGTCTCACACGCTTGCTCCATGGTCGGGAAACCGTTAGCCTGCCTGCATGAGTACAGCCACCGCGAAGCTTCTGGATGCGTTTGACCGTCTCGCTCCGGAAGAGCAACAGGAGTTTAGCGCCGTGATTGTTCATCGAGCCGCCCAACTTGATTACGGCGACATTTCAGACCAGGAAATGACAGCTTCCGCCGCCCGCCTGTTTGCCATGCTGGACGAGGAGGAGGATGCCCAGGCGCGGTGAGGTCTGGCTGGTTGATCTTGGCATGGCCCAGAAGACCCGCCCCGCTCTCATACTCAATGTTCCTTATGGAGGCGCCGACCGGGTGGTTGTCACCGTTGTCGCCCACACGACTGCGCTCCGTGATTCGCCCTTCGAGATTGTCGTGCCTGTTCCCTTCTTGCGGGATGGTGCCTTAGCGACTCAGAGTGTCACGACCATTCCAGCCAAGCATGCGCTTCGCCGGCTTGGCACGCTTACGCCCGCGCAGCTCGCACCCATCGAAGAGGGTGTTCGCACCTGGCTCGGCCTCTGACCGACTGCAAACGGGAGGCCCTAGAGCGCCGTCTGCAAAAACGTCTCGAAAGCCCCGCCGAACAGATTGCGCACGTCCCGCTCGACATCGTGGGTCGTCACCACCCAGCCAGTCGCCGCCAACTCCCGGTACTTGTCCTGCAGCACCCCGGCGATGATCTGCCGCGAATGGCTCCACTTATAAACGAGCTGATCCAGCACGCGCGCATCCGAATGCTGCGGCGTAAAGCTCAGGCCCAGCAGTTCCACCCGCAGTCGCGTCGTTTCTTCGATGAGCGACGGCACGTTCATAAACCACCAGCAGCCAAAAACGTGCAGGTTGCGGAACTTGCGCGCCAGCACGCAGAGCTCGTGCTGGTTTTCCCGTGATAGGACCGTCAGCAAGAACTTGTTCCGTGGATACGCCCGCAGGAGATACTCGTAAGACTCCAGCCTGGCGCGGCCCACGCCGTCGCCGGCCAAGCGCAAGTCCGGATTGGCAGCCCGTTTCACGCCCGGCATGAACGCCATCGGCAGATTGTGCTCCGCGCAAAACGGCAGCACGGCGTGCTCGATCATCCGGGCCGCCACCGAGTCGCCCGGGAACTCGAACTCGGGCGGCATGGACGCCATCAGGTAGAGCGGTTGCATGCGTTGCCGCCAATCCTCCAGAAACCGCCTCACCTCGCTGAACGTCTTATCGCCCAACTCCGGGCGGACGTCGTACCCCCAGCCCGTCAGCTCCGCGCACGCCTCCGGCCAAAAGACCAGCAGAGGATCGATCCGCAAGGCCGACGTAAACCGCGGATCGTGCGTCCAGCCTTGCTCCCACACCTCGCGTTCGGCCGCGTCGAAGGGCGAATTCGACATGCAGATGGAGCGAACGCCCGCCAGATCCATGACGTGCAACAGGTGCCCTTCGATCTTGTGCTGGGCAAACCAGCCGCGCAACGCCGCCAGATCCCGCTCCCGCACATCCAGCCCCAGCGAGTGCAGCGTGGTCAGCACTCCACGGCAGGCTTCCGAGACCGGCGAATGCTGGTCGAAGAGCGTCGTCCAGATCAGGTCCGCCTGGCTGGTCTTGTCCAGGCGCCAGAAGTCGTCCACCGGGAAATCCCAGTACCGGAAGCCTTCCGCCACCAGATAGTGATAGGTCAGCAGTTCGTCGATCCCCCACAGCAGCAGATCGCCGAACGCGGGGGCATACAGGTGCGTGTGGATATCGAAAACCGGCGTTTGCTGGACCACCCGCTCGACGGCGGAGTCGAGTTGATCGACGGAAAGAGGAGTGCTGTTCATGACGTAGGCTCCAGCTTGCCGTGCCGGGCCGTGATGTCAAAGCAGCTCTCGCAGTTTGCCAAATGTGCAACTCAAACCGGAGATACTGCTCGTTTTGAACAGTACTGTCAAGCAGAAAAGTCGTTGGCGCGCAGGTATTTGATTGACCAAATGACGCCTAAATCCCTAAAAGTGGGGGCAAGTGGGGCTTGGTGGGTCCCAGAACTGCTATTTACCCGTGCCCGATGCACTTCCAGTCGCGCGTCTGTTCCTCGGCAAGTTCCGGCCAGTGCTGGATCCCAAGCACCGGATCACCGTCCCTAAAGGCTGGCGCGCGGGCGAAAATTCGGAGCGCTTCTTCCTCACGCCCTCCCGCGATCAGCAGCACATCGACGTCCTGCCGCCGCTCGAGTTCGAAAACACCTACAACGCCCTCCTCAACGATCCCGCCATCCCCAAGGGCGACCGGCGCTCGTTTCAGCGCGTCTATTTCTCGGAGGTCCAGCCCTGCGACACCGATGGCCAGGGCCGGATCGTCATTCCAGACGAACTCTGCCGGATCGGCGACTTGCAAGGCGAGTTGCTGGTGCTCGGCGCCTACTCCGCTTTTGAAATTTGGAATCCGGCGCGATGGGAAAGCGTGCGGACGCGCGAAATGGACGCGGCCAACCGCGTAGGCGCGACGCAGGGTCTCTAGGGAAAACGCCATGAAATACAATAACACCACCGATGCGTCCATGACCAGCCTGGCGGCAGAGCCGCCACCGGCGGACGCGCCCGCGCCCGCCGCCGTCGGCCGGATCATCAAGCCACGACTGACCGCCTCTTCGTCGCGGCTTGCGGCCAACGCCGCGGGTGCCGCCGTGGCCGGCTCCGCTGTGAGCCTCGCTTTCTTCCTCTCCCGCAAACCGACCGTTTCCCAGCTTCGCGATCATGCAAAGTTCCGTGCTTGAGCGTGCCAGCAGCCTACGGAGCCGCCATCCCATGAACGCCGATTTTCCCGAGCCGGCGGCGGGCGGCGGCGCGCCCGGCCTGGCAGCGGCCTATCACCGGCCGGTGATGGTGGCGGAAGCCTTGTGGGCGCTCGCCCCAGCCCCGGGCCGGGTTATCGTTGATGGCACGGTCGGCGGTGGTGGACACACACGCGCTTTGCTCGCCACCGGCGCGACGGTTATCGGGCTGGACCGCGATGCCGCGGCCATCGCCTATTGCCAGCAGCAATTTGCCGGGCAGCCCGCCGCGGTGGAACGCCTTACCCTGCGCCAGGCGAACTATCGCGATTTGGGCCGGGTTTTGGACGAACTCGCTATCGACCGAGTGGACGGCGTGTTTTTGGATCTGGGCGTCTCTTCGGCCCAGCTCGATCGCGCCGAACGCGGCTTCAGCTTTCAAAAAGCCGGACCGCTGGACATGCGCATGGATCAAGCAGCGCCGGGCGACGCGGCCGAGCTCGTCAACACGGCCAGCGCGGAGGAACTCACCCGCATTTTCCGCCTGTACGGCGAAGAGCCGTCCGCCGCGCGCGTGGCCGCCGCCATCGTGCAGGCCCGCTCGCGCGAGCCGCTCACCGATACCTTGGCGCTGGCCCGGGTCATCGAGCGCGTCATTCCCAAACACGGCCCGCGTCATCCTGCCACGCGCGTCTTCCAGGCGTTGCGGATGGCGGTCAACGATGAACTCGGCGCGGTGTCCGCCGGCCTGGAAGCGGCCCGCGAACGCCTGCGGCCCGGTGGCCGGTTGGTGGTCCTGACTTTCCACTCGCTCGAGGACCGCCTCGTGAAAACGTTCGGCCGCGAAACCACCGCCGCGACCCTCGACCGCCCCGAGTGGCCGCAGCCGCGCCCCAATCCGCGCCTCGCCTTTCGCGCTGTGACGCGCCGGGCGGTGCCGCCCAGCGCCACCGAGCAACGCGAAAACCCGCGCGCCCGCAGCGCCAAGCTCCGCGCCCTGGAGCGGATTGCCACACCCGGCGTTCCTCCCTCCACCACTCTCTAAGTCATCCGTTCATTCCCGCACCTTACCCATTCAAGCATCTATATGAAGTCGAACGTCAAACGCCAGACCAACCTCCTGCATTGCGCCTCGCTGTGCCGCTGGCTCATCCTCACGGCCTTTTTTGGCGCCGCGGGCCTGAGCTACGTCTACCTCAAGAATCAGCTCCACGTCAGCGGCATGGACCGCAAACGCCTGGAGCAGGATCTGCACGAACTCATCGCCGAAAACAACGTGATGGACGCGCAGATCGCGCGGCTCAAGTCGCATACCGCTTTGCAGCGGCGTTTGCAGGAAGGCTTCATCAAGCTCGTGCCGATCGCCGATCACTCGCTGGTGCTGATCCGGCCGCAAACCGCCTCCCGTTGGCTGGCCGCCGATAACAGTTCCGGCGACCAGTTGCGCACGATCTCGCAGGAGCCCGGCGCGCGCCGATAGGAATTTTGACCCGGGAAAATCGACTGCCCCTATGGTGCGCAAAGCAAGGATACGGGCGGCAATGTTTTGCTGCGTGATGGTGCTGATCTTCAGCGTCTTCTCAGCTCGCCTGATCTATTTGCAGGTCGATAAAAGCGCCGACTATGCCGCGCTGGCCAACCAGAAGCAGACTTTCAAGGTCACCATCCCCGCGCATCGCGGCACCATCTGCGATGTCCACGGCGAGGTGCTGGCGGACGACATGCCCATGCGCAAGGTCATCGTCGATGGCAGCCATTTGAAACCGGACACGGTGTCGAAGGTGGCTGCCCTGCTGGCCAATGCTCTCGCCCTCGACGAAAAAGCGCTGGCCGCGAAACTCACGCCGGACCACCGCTACCTGATGGTCAAGCGCCAGGTCTCCGTTCAGACCGCCGAAGATCTGCAGAAGGAGTTGCAACGCCAGAAACTGCACGGCGTCACCTTCGAGCCGGATTCCGTCCGCAACTATCCCGACGGCTCTTTGCTCTGCCACGTCATCGGGTTTACCGATTTCGACGGCACGGGCGTGCAGGGCGTCGAGAAAAGCATGAACCAATACCTGCAAGGGCAGGATGGCTACCGGGTCATCACGCGCGATCGCGCCGGGGAGGAACTCGTGCAGGATCGCGGCCTGGAGCAGGCGGCCAATAACGGCAGCAACGTGCAGCTTACCATCGATATGGGCCTGCAATGCATCGTCGAACACGAACTCGACGAGGCCGTGAAAAAATACACGCCGGAAACGGCCTGCGTCATTCTCATGCGCCCGCAGACCGGCGAAATTCTGGCGCTCGCCAACCGGCCGAACTTCGACCTAACCGAACGCGCCACCGCCAAGGCGGAGGCGATGAAGAACCGGGCCATCATCGACGAATACGAGCCCGGTTCCACTTTCAAGATCGTGACGCTTTCCGGCGTCCTCAACGAAGGGTTGGTCAAGCCCGAGACCGAAGTTTTCTGCGAGAACGGCCGGTGGAGCTTTGCCGGCAAAATCCTGCACGACGACCATCCGATCGGCAACTGCAGCGTGCACGACGTGCTGGTGCATTCCAGCAACATCGGCGCAGCCAAGCTCGCCATGCAGCTCGGCCAAAACCGGCTCTACAATTACATCAAGCAGTTGGGCTTCGGCGATCGCACCGGCATCGACCTGCCGGGCGAAATCGTCGGCGATGTCCCGCCGACGAAATCCTGGCATCCGATCTCCATCTCGCGCATCCCCATGGGCCAGGGCGTCGACGTCACCCCCATGCAGATGCTGATGGCCATGGGCGCGATGGCCAATGGCGGCAAGCTGATGATGCCGCAAATCGTCCACGCCATCACCAATGACAAGGGCGATCCCCTGTCAGACTTCCCGCCGGTGGTCGTGCGCCAGGTGGCCCGCCCGGAAGTCGTCAAGGAGATGGTTTCGGCCTTGCAGGACGTGGTCAGCCCGCGCGGCACGGCGAAGGGCGCGGCCGTCCCGCGCTTTTACGCGGCGGGCAAGACGGGTACCGCGCAAAAGCCCTCGCCCAATGGCGGGTATATGTCCGGCAAATACATCGTGTCCTTCGTCGGGTTCGTGCCCGCGGATAAACCCGAACTGGTCTGCCTGGTCATGATCAATAATGCGGTGACTCCGCCTCACGGCAACTACGGCGGCCTCGTGGCCGCGCCCATCTTTTCCAGTATTTCCGAACAGGCGTTGCGCTATTTGAACGTGGAACCGGAACTGCCGGAGCCGCTCCCCACCCCGGGCGCCAAGACGATCGTGGCCAACAACGCCCGCGGTTCCCGCACGCAGCCGGATCGGGACTGACCAACCCTGCTTTAGGTATGCAACTGAGCCTGCTCCTGTCCAAGGTCGCGCCCCGCGAGGTGCGCGGCGCCACGGACGTGGAGATCACTTCGATCTGCTACGATTCGCGCCAGGCCAAGCCGGGCGCTCTGTTCGTCGCGATGCCGGGAGCGCACACGGACGGGCACGCTTACCTTTCAGCCGCGGTCGAGCGCGGCGCGGCCGCCCTGGTCGTCGAGCGGCTGCCCGAGCCCGCCGCGCTGGGCGATATCCCGTGCGTGCTGGTGGATAATGCGCGGGTCGCGCTCGCTGTTCTCGCCGCCTTTTTTTACCATCAGCCGGCGTTGCGCCTCAAACTCGCCGGCATCACCGGCACGAACGGCAAGACGACCACCAGCTACTTGCTCAAGCACATCTGCAAGCGCGCGGTCTTGCGCTGCGGCTTGATCGGCACGGTGCGCTACGAGATTGCCGACGAAATCCTGCCCAGCGCTCATACGACGCCTGAATCACTGGACTTGCAGGAGTTGCTCGCCCGCATGCGCGACGCCGGTTGCAAGGCCGCCGTCATGGAAGTCTCTTCGCACGCCATTGCCCAAGGCCGGGTTCAGGGCGTTGAGTTCGATGCCGCTGTCTTTACCAACCTGACGCAAGACCACCTGGATTTTCACGGCGATCTCCAGAGCTACTTTGAAACCAAGGCCTCGTGGTTCACGCACTATCTGCCGGCCCAGCTCAAGAAGCGCGCCGTCGCCGTGATCAACTCGGACGACCGTTACGGCCTGGAACTCTGTTCGCGCCTGACCAAGGTCACGCGCATCCTTACTTACGGGGTCGGCAATCGCGCGGATTTCCGGGCCAGCAATTTCAAGACGGAACTGGCCGGCACTTCCTATCAACTCGACGCCCAGGACCGCAGCTTTCTGGTCCGCCTGCCTTTAATCGGCAAGTTCAATATTTACAATTCCCTCGCCGCGCTCGCCGCCGCCACTGCTTTGGGCGTGCCCTTGCGCGCCGCCGTGCTCGCGCTGGCCACCGCTCCGACGGTCCCCGGCCGGCTGGAACTGGTGCCCGCCAAACGCAATTTCCAGGTCTACGTCGACTACGCCCATACCGACGACGCCTTGCACAATGTCCTGCGCACGCTGCGGGAGTTGAACCCGCACCGGCTGATCGTCGTCTTCGGTTGCGGCGGCGACCGGGATCGCGCTAAGCGCCCACTCATGGGCCGGGCGGCGGAACAATGGAGCGATCACGCCATTGTGACCTCCGATAATCCGCGCAGCGAAGATCCCGCGGCAATCGCGCGCGACATCGAAAAAGGATTTCAGCAGCAGAAGTACGAAGTGATCCTGGATCGCCGCGCCGCCATCGACCGCGCCATTTCGCTGGCCGGCTCGCGCGACATCGTTCTGATCGCCGGCAAGGGTCATGAAACTTACCAACAATTTGCCGAAGTCACTCTCCCTTTCGACGACGTCCAGGTCGCCCGCGCCGCCATCGAGGCCCGCCCCGTGGAACTGGCGACCTGACCTTTGCCCACCCCGCTCTCCAACGCCTTCACCTGCAAACCTCGCATATGTCGAAAGTCCCACCCTCAGACATCCCTGCGAGTATGAACTTTTTCGTCGATCATCCCGAGCGATCGGTGGACGTCGCGCATTACCTCCGGCAGATTGCCATCTCCCAGCGGCGGCAGGTGCCCTGGATCAACCGTAGCTGGTCGCGCAATCGCGATTTCGTCCTGCATCTCCCGCCGCCGTGGAAACCCTGACTCTCGCCACCCTCGCGCGGTACGCGGCCGGCACCCTGCTCCAGGGTGACCCGGCTTTGGCTGTGTCTGGCGTGACGACTGACTCACGCACCCTGCAGCCGGGCGAATTGTTCCTCGCGCTTCGCGGGGAAAAATACGATGGCCACCAGTTCCTGCCGGAACTCGCCGCGCGCGGTGGCGTGGGCGCGATCGTTGCCGCCGCTTACCAGCCGCGCCACCTGCCGGCCGACTTCGCGCTGATTGCGGTCGACGACACGTTGCTGGGTTATCACCGGCTCGCCGCCGCTTATCGCGCAACGCTGCCGCTGAAAGTGATCGCCATTACCGGCAGCAACGGCAAGACGAGCACCAAGGATCTCACCGCCGCGGTGCTCGGCCGCAAGTTCCGCGTCCTGAAGACCGAAGCCAACTTCAACAACCACATCGGCGTGCCGCGCATGCTTCTGCGCGCCAGCCGCGCCGATGAAATCGCGGTGCTCGAAATGGGCATGAACCACCCCGGCGAATTGGCGCCCCTGGCGCAAATGGCGCGACCGGATATTGCCATCATTACCAACATTGGCTGCGCGCACCTGGAATTCATGGGCACGCGCGAGGCGATTGCCCAGGAGAAGGGCACCGTGGCGGAGGCCGTCGGACCCGGCGGTTGCGTCATCCTACCCGCCGCCGATGAATTTTCCGCGGCGATCGCGGCCCGCTGCGCCGCTCGCGTGGTCCTGACCGGAATGGAGGCGGGCGACGTGCGCGGCACAGATTTTACGCAAACTTTCGCCGGGAGCCGGTTCACCATCGCCGCCCACGGCGAGAGCGTGCGTGCCACCCTGCCGATCCTCGGCCGCCACATGGCCGGGAACGCCCTGCTCGCGGTCGCCGCCGGTCTCCAGTGCGGCCTCTCGCTGGCGGACTGCGCTGCCGGATTGGCCCAGGCGCGGCTCACCCCGGGGCGCCTCGAGCCGAAGACGGTGCGGGGCCTGCGTTTTCTCGACGATACCTACAACGCCAACCCGGATTCGATGGTCGCCGCGCTGGAAACGCTGGCGGCCATCGAAGTCGAAGGCGCGCGCGTTGCCGTGCTCGGCAAGATGGGAGAACTCGGGACTGCGACGGAGCCGGGTTACCGCCGGGTCGGGGAAGCCGCCGCACGCTTGGGCATCGACCGCCTGATTTGCGTCGGGCCGGAGACTGAGACAATGGCGCGGAGCGCCCGGGCCGCCGGTTTGCCCTCGTCGGGGGTAGTGATGGACGTCACGGCCGCCGCCCGGAAGCTGGACGAATTGGCAACCGCCGCGGATCTCATTTTGCTGAAAGGTAGCCGCTCGGCCGCCGTGGAACGCATCCTTACCCTGGAGACATCTTCCGTCGCTGCGGCGCGGGAAACCTTGGCTGCCGCGCCCACGCCATGATGTACTACGTCTCATTCCTGAGCCGGCAGTTCGGCCCGTTGCGGGTGTTCGAATACTCGACCTTTCGCGCACTGGCGGCAGCGCTGACGGCTTTCCTGATCTCGTTTGTCTTCGGCAAGCGCGTCATTCGCAAACTGATATCGCTCAAGTTTGGGCAACCCGTCCGTTCCCGCGAAGAAGTCCGGCAACTCTTTGAAACTCACGGCGCCAAAAAGGGTACGCCCACCATGGGCGGCGTCCTCATTATTATCAGCGTGGTGATCTCGGCGCTGCTCTGGGCCCGCCCGAGAAACCCGACGGTGTGGCTGGCCCTTTTTACCATCATCTATCTCGGCGCACTCGGCTTCATCGATGATTACCGCAAGGTGACCAAGAGCAACTCGAAAGGCATTAGCGGCCGGACCAAGCTGGCCGCGCAATTCGCCCTCGCCGCCGGGGTCGTGCTCCTGTTTCTCTACGGCCCGCGCAACGCCATGTTCAGCACGGATCTGTACGTCCCGTTCCTGAAGCGGGCGTTGATCCCGAACATGGGTATGTACTGCTTCGGGTTGTTCGCTTTTCTGTTCTACGGCGGCGTCATCGTCGGCTGCTCGAATGCGGTCAACCTGACCGATGGGCTGGACGGCCTCGCCGCGGGTTGCACTGTCACCGTGGCAGGCTCGTACGCCGTGCTGACGTTTGCTTCCAGCAATATCCGGGTGGCCGAGTATTTGCAGATTCCGTTCTTCCCCGGCAGCGGCGAACTGACCGTGCTCTGCTCCGCGCTGGCGGGCGCGGGTCTGGGGTTTCTCTGGTTCAACGCGCATCCCGCGCAAGTGTTCATGGGCGACACCGGGTCGCTGGCGATCGGCGGCTTTATCGCCATCGTCGCCATCTGCTGCAAACAGGAATTGCTCCTGGTGCTGATCGGCGGCGTCTTCGTCATGGAAGCGGTCTCGGTCATCATTCAGGTGGCGAGCTTCAAGCTCACCGGCAAACGCGTCTTCGCGATGTCGCCGCTGCATCATCACTTCGAGTTGCTGGACTGGAAGGAAACCACCGTCGTGGTCCGTTTTTGGATCATGTCGATCATCTTCGCCATGCTCGGCCTCGCCACCCTCAAGCTCCGATGAACGCGCCCAAGCCCACGCGCTATGAAGGCAAACAAGCCGCCGTGCTCGGGCTGGGCCGGAGCGGCGAGGCGGCCGCGTTGCTGCTGGCCAGCCTGGGCGCGCAGGTCACAGTCCTGGATAGCGCGGATGTGAGTAAACTGGATGCGAGCAAGCTCGAAAAGCTGCGCGGCGCCGGCGTGACCGGGGTCTATGGCGCGGACGCATTGCAAGATGCACAACTTTACGATCTGGCGGTCTTAAGTCCCGGCATCGACCCGGCAACGCCACTGGTCCAGGGGTTCCTGGCGCGCGCCATTCCGCTGATTTCCGAGATCGAGTTGGCCTACCTCAACAGCGCCACTCCCGTCGTTGGCATTACCGGTACGAACGGCAAGACCACGACCACCGAACTGGTCGCCGCGATGCTCAACGGCGCGGGCGTACGCACCGTGGCCGCCGGCAATATCGGCAAACCCTACAGCGAGGTGGTGCGCGAAGCGCCCGCCCTGGACGTGATCACTCTGGAAGTCAGCTCGTTCCAACTGGAGCGCATCGAGACCTTCCGTCCGTCCGTCAGCGTCTGGCTGAACCTGACGCCCGACCATCTGGACCGCTACCGCGACGCAACCGAATACCGCGAGGCGAAGATGCGCATTTTCGAGCAGCAAACGTCCGCCGATTGGGCTGTTGTCAACGCGCGCGACACGCTCCCGCCGCTGGCCGCGCAACGCCTCACTTTCAGTGCGTACGACGCGACGGCGGACCTGCATTTGCAGGATGAGGTCATCCATTTCCGGGACGAGCCGATCCTCGATCCCCGCGCCACCGGCCTGCGCGGCCGGCATAACTCCGAGAACTTGATGGCGGCGTTAGGTGTCGGGCTCGCGCGTGGACTGACTCCTGCGCAAATGACCCCGGCCCTGTGCGCCTACCGCCCGCAACCGCATCGTTATGAACTGATCCGCGAACTGGCGGGAGTGACTTATATCAACGACAGCAAGGCCACCAATCTCGACGCCCTGGAGAAGGCGTTGACTTCGGAAGCCAGGCCCATCATTCTCATCGCGGGCGGCAAGGACAAGGGCTTCGCTTTCGACTCGTTGGCGCCGATCGTCGCCGGGCGCGCGCGCTGGGTCATCGTGATTGGAGAAATGTCCGCGCGCATCGCCGCCGCCTGGGGCGGACAGGTGCCTTGTGAACAGGCGGCGAGCCTGAGCCAGGCGGTCAAGATGGCGTGGTCGCTCGCCCAACCCGGCGAAGTGGTGCTGTTCTCGCCGGGCACCAGTTCTTTCGATATGTTTACCAGCTATGCGGATCGCGGCAATCAGTTCCGCACTCTCGTCCACGAGCTGCCCGCCGCCGAAGTTCCTGTCTTGGCCGATCCCACCTAAAAAATTCGCTCACCAACGCATTGGAAAGCGCCACTCCTATGTCTGCCGTGCCACCCACTCCACGAGTCAAGCTGCGTACCTCCAGCCGGCGCGTCCCCCGCCAGCGGGTGGCCGCGGGCGGAGCCGTCCTGGAAGCCGACCCGGAACCGAACATGCCCTTGTCGCGCGCGATTTTGGTCATGCTGCTGCTCCATATCGTAGCCATCGGCGGTTGGTGCGCTTTTAGCCTGATCAAGGAACGCAATCCCGCGCCGCACAACACGCCCGGCGCGGTGGTCGAGGCAGAGGATTCGCAGTTACCTGCCACCGGCGCCAACCCCCACAAGGCGGATCCGGTGGCCTTGCGGCCGAACATCCATGTGGTCCGTCCCGGAGAGACCCTGACGCGTATCGCCAACGAAAGCGGCGTCAGCCTGGAAGCGCTCGTGGCCGCCAATAGCCCGGCCAACGTCGCCAACGGTTTGCATCCGGGCCAGGAACTCAAACTCCCCGGCAGCGCGCCGGCAGCCACGCCACGCCCGAGCGGCGCCGCCGCCGACGCGCTCGAGTTGATCGAAGGCCCCGCGCCGAAAGGGAGCGCGGCCACCGCCAATGCCCATCTGCCGCCGGACTCCGGCAAGGTTTACACGGTCGGCAAAGGCGAAACGCCGATCAGCATCGCGCATAAGCTGAAAGTCAGTTATGACGCGTTGCTCAAGCTGAACCAGATCGACGATCCCAAGAAGCTCAAGCCCGGCCAGAAGCTGCGCGTCCCGGCGCAGACACCGAAGATTGCCGCCAGGCATTGAGCACGCATTTTCTGACGCCTGTTTATGAGCAAGAATAGCGCACGCATTCTCGTCCTCAGCGTCGCGGCGCTTGTTAGCATCGGCATGGTGATGCTCTTTAGCGCCAGCGCGTACGCCCACGACAGTCATGGCGATCCCTACTTCTTCCTGAAGCGCCAGAGCGCCTGGCTCGTCCTCGGCGTCGTGGCTTGCGTGACGGCGGCCCTGGTGGATTACCATCATTGGTCGAAAGCCTGGGCGCCGCTGTTCATCATTGCGGCCGGGCTGCTGATCCTGTGCTTCGTGCCGCACATCGGGCTCAGACTTAACGGCTCCTCGCGTTGGGTGCGCCTGGGGCCGATCGTTTTTCAACCGAGTGAGATCGCCAAGCTGGCGGCCATCGTTGCGTTGGCCTGGTGGTTCACCAAGTTCGAGCCGCGCAGCGCGCAGTTCTTGCATGGTTTCGTCTTCCCCATGCTGCTGATCGGGGTGGTCATGCTGTTGATTTTGCGCGAGGAAGATCTCGGCACCACGCTCTTGATTGGCGCCACGATGGTGACCGTGATGTTCGTGGCAGGGAGCAATCCCCTCTACATGACGGTGCTGGCGCTCGCCGGCTTTGGCGCGATCTTGTTTATTGCCATGCATATGCCCGAGCGCATGGCGCGCCTGGACGCCTTCATGGACCTCGAAAAGACCAAGCAGGGCGCCGGGCTCCAGCAAAGTATAGCGCTCGAGGCGCTCGGGTCCGGCGGGCTGTGGGGCCTCGGCCTGGGGGAGAGCCGCGAAAAATTCCAGTATCTGCCCTACGCGCACACCGATTTTATTTTCCCCATCATCGGCGAGGAACTGGGGTTGCGCTCGACCTTGCTGATCGTGCTTTCTTTCCTGCTGGTGACGTTGAGCGGCGCCTTGATTGCGATGCAAGCGCGGGACCGGTTCGGGATGCTGCTGGGGTTCGGCCTGGTGGCTAATATCGCCCTGCAAGCCTCGGTCAATATCGGCATGACGACCGCGTTGCTGCCGAACAAGGGAATGCCGCTGCCGTTCATCAGCGCGGGCGGCTCCAATCTGTGCCTTTGCCTGCTGTTCGTGGGTGTTTTGTTGAACATCTACCGGCAGGGCATCCCGGATGAGGCCGGCCAGGTGACGAATGCCGCGCGGCTGCAGGCGCGGACCACGCCCCGGTTGTAGCCGCCGGGCGGAAAAACTCGGGCGCCCGCGCCAGTTGCAAATTGCCGGACGGCCAACGAGGGTCGCGTGCCAAATCGGTCTCGCTTCCCGCCACGCCACCCCCTTGCCAGCTCATGAACGCGGTCATTGCATGCGGTGGAACAGGCGGTCACCTCTTCCCTGGACTGGCCGTGGCGGAAGTGCTCCGGCAGCGCGGCCATCAAGCCATGGTCCTGATCTCCGAAAAGGAGATCGATACGCTGGCCGTACGCGATCATCTCGGGCAGTTCCGTTTTGAACGCCTGCCGGGGATCGGCTTGCCACGGCTGATGTCTTTCGCCATGGCGGGTTTCATGCGCGGGTTCGCCGTCAGCCTGCGCCGGTGCCGCCTATATTACCGCGATTTCAAGCCCGACACCGTGCTCGGCCTGGGTGGCTTCACCTCGACGGCCCCGATCCTAGCCGGCCGCCGGATGGGTTTGCCCACTTTCATCCACGAGTCCAATGCCATTCCCGGCAAGGCCAACCGCCTCAATGCGCGTCTCGCCGGGCACGTCCTGCTCGGCTTCTCGCAATGTGCGGCCTACTTTCCCCGGCAGGCACAGTGTGAAGTCACCGGCACGCCGATCCGCGCCAGCCTGCGTACGCGCCTCGATCCGGCCGCGGCGCGCGAGCTCTTCGGCCTCGACATTTCCGGCGAGAAAAAAACCTTACTGGTGATGGGCGGCAGTCAGGGCGCACACGGGCTCAACCGCGCTGTCATCGAGGCGCTCCCCGCCTGGGGCAGTCTGCTCCAGGTCATTCACCTGGCGGGCCGGGATGACGAGGAAATGGTGCGCGCCGCGTACGCCAGCGCGGGCGTTCGCGCCTGGGTCGCAGCGTTTCATCACCGGATGCAGGAGGCGTACTCGGCGGCGGACCTGGCGGTGGCGCGTTCCGGCGCGGCGAGCTTGAGCGAACTCGCGCATTTTGCCCTGCCCAGCGTGCTGATCCCCTATCCGTTCGCGGCGGAAGATCATCAGACGTTCAACGCCCGGATTTACACGGAGGCCGGCGCAGCGCTCGCCTGCCCGGAGAAAGCCGCCGGTGCAGGTCATCTGGCTGGTCTGGTCAGCGATCTCCTGCGGGAACCGGCGAAACTGGCCGCCATGTCCGCCGCCGCCCGTGAACTGGCTCCGCCCGATGCCGCCTTGCTGGTGGCCGAGACCATGGAAAAATATTGCCAGGCAAGATGAGCGCCCCCGCCGCCGCCCCCATGTTGCTGCTCGCAGATGGCGAGGTGCGCCGCATTCACCTGATCGGCGTGGCCGGGTCAGGCATGAGCGGACTCGCCGGTCTGCTGCTGGCGCTGGGCCAGCGCGTCAGCGGTTCCGATAAGGTCGACAGCGCCGAAGTGCGCCGGCTCCAGGGCGAGGGCCTCGTTTTCCATTGCCCCCATACGGCCAGTACCGTGCACGACGCGGATTGCGTCATTTATTCCTCGGCCGTCAAGGCGGGCAACCCCGCTTACGACGAAGCTCTGCGCCTGGGCAAACCCATGCTCCGGCGCGCCGAGGCGCTCGCGTCTTTGATGTCCGCCCGGCGCGGCATCCTCATCACCGGGATGCACGGCAAGACCACCACCAGCGCCATGGCGGCGCACGTTTTGCGGGCGGGCGGGTTGCACCCGAGCCACTACGTCGGCGCGGAAATTCCGATTCTTGGGACCAACGCGCACTGGGAGCCCGCCAGCGAGTATTTCGTCGCGGAAGGGGATGAAAGCGACGGCACGATTGCCCTATTCCACCCGGAACACGCCATCGTCCTGAACATCGAAGAGGAACACCTCGATTTTTACGCCGATCTCGCGGCCATCGAAGCCGTCTTTCGCCGCATGCTTGAGCAAACCCTGGGCAGTGTCATCTACTGCATCGACGACGTGAACGCCATGCGTTTGTGCGAGGGGCGGAAACCCGCCGTTTCCTACGGCGCGAGCTGCCGCGCGGACTACCGCTACGCCGCGCCGGAATCGCACCAGTTCCAATCCCGCTTCGAGGTCTACCAACGTGGTGAACTCCTGGGCCGCGCCACCTTGAACGTGCCCGGCCGCCACAACATCAGCAACGCCACCGCCGTGATCGCGCTCGCCCTGGAGCTGGGCGTCGAGTTTCCGACGGTCGTGCGCGCGCTGGAAAGTTTCCGCGGCGCCCGGCGGCGCTTCGAGTTCAAACACCGCGGCCCCCGGTTCACCCTGGTGGACGACTACGGGCATCATCCGAGCGAAATCCGCGCGACCCTGGATACGGCGCGCGCCGGGCACGTGGGCCGGATCGTCGCGCTGTTCCAGCCACATCGCTACACGCGAACGCAGGCTTTGCAGGAGCAGTTCGGGAGCGCGTTCGGCAGCGCGGACGTGGTGGTGGTGGCGAACGTTTACGCGGCCAGCGAAGTGCCGATACCTGGTGTCAGCGGGCAGACGATCGTCGACGCGCTGGCGCGGGCCGGCCACCCGCACGCCAACTACGAGCCGGAGGCCGGGCAGTTGGCGCGTCGGGTCGGTGCGTTGCTCGAACCGGGCGATTTTGTGTTGAGCCTGGGCGCCGGCAATATCCATGAAACCGGCGCCAAACTGGCCCAGGATCTCGTCCTGCTGGAAGACCTCGCGCAACTGCTGGGCAACGAAGGGACAGTCAAGCTGTACGAGCCGCTGTCCAAGCACACCACGCTACGGGTGGGCGGTCCCGCCCGCTTCTGGGCGGAGCCGGCCACCGAAAACGCATTCGCCGGACTCCTCCGCTACGCGCGAACGCACACCTTGCCCGTGTTCGTCATGGGCCGCGGCTCCAATTTGCTCGTGCGCGACGGCGGCATCGACGGCTTGGTGATCCATCCGCAAGGCGGTGACTTTGCCCGCATCGACGTGGATGCCGCCAGGTACGAAATCACCGCGGGCGTGGCGGTCGGCCTGAAGCGTCTCAGCGGCTTGGCGGCCAAGGAAGGCATCGGCGGCTTTGAGTGGATGGAAGGCATCCCCGGCGCGGTCGGCGGAGGACTGCGCATGAATGCTGGCGCGATGGGAGTGGAAACGTTCGAGCAGGTGATCCGGGTACGCTTGCTCGATGCCGCCGGCAACGCGCGGGAGGTCGAGCCCGCCGAGATGGACGTCCATTATCGCGAGGCCGGTTTGTTGAAAGAAAACTACGCCGTAAGTGCCACGTTCCGCGGCGGTCCCAGCAGCCGGGAACAGATCCAGCACCTGCTGGACGCCTCCGCCCACAAACGCAAGGCCGGCCAGCCCATCGCGGCCAGCGCCGGTTGCATCTTCAAGAATCCTTCCCTGGCCTGGCCGGCGGGCAAGCTGGTGGACTCGCTGGGATTGAAGAATACGCACGTCGGCGCGGCAAGGGTTTCGGAAGTACACGGCAACTTCATAGTCAACGACGGCGGTGCTTCGGCGGCGGATGTTTTGGCCTTGATCGAGCGCATCAAGCAGGCCGCCTGGGAGCAGCGCGAAATCCGGCTGGAAACCGAGGTGCAGATCGTCGGCGACGCGGTCTAAAGTTCGTGCCAAGCGTGCCCGTTTTGCCGGTGAATTTGCGCGGTTTCCGCCGGGCGGAAGATTGCGTGCATTTTTGTGCGCGCTTGTTGCATTTTGCCGCTGAAACCTGCTAACCTCCGGCTCGTCGCTCGGGCTCGGGATTATGATGAATTTAGCGCACATGAAGATCGCCGTCCTGGAGGGCGGCCCAGGCTCCGAACGGGACGTCTCCATTCGCTCCGGCCAGAACGTGGCGCAGTGGCTGCTCGAAGCCGGCGCCCGCGCGGTCGAACGCATCGAAGTGCGCGGCCAAACCGTAGCCGTGCCGCCGGATGCAGACCTCGTTTTCAACATCATCCACGGGACATTCGGCGAGGACGGCCAACTCCAGGCCATCCTCGATGCGCAAGGAATCCGTTACACGGGCGCCGGCGCGGAAGCCAGCCGCCTCTCCTTCGATAAAATCCTGAGCAAGCGCCGCTTCGAAGCCCAGGGCATTGCCACGCCGCGCTATGAGGTGCTCGAGGTGGGCGAACGGCCTTCCCTGCCGCTGCCGCTGGTGGTCAAGGCCGCCCGCGAAGGCTCCAGTGTCGGCGTGTACCTGGTGCGGAACGAGGCGGAACTCGCCCCCGCCTTGCGCGACGTGGCGCAATACGGCGCGGATATCCTGATCGAGGAACTCATCGAAGGGCAGGAACTGACCGTAGGCATTCTCGGTGAAACCGCGCTGCCGATCATCATGATCAAGCCCAAGGAAGGGTTCTACGATTTCAAGAACAAATATCCGTGGCTGAACCCGGGTGGCGCGGCGGATCATTTTTGTCCGGCGCCGCTGGCGCCCGAGCTGACGGCGAAAATCCAGGCGCTCGCGCTGGCGGCGCATCGCGCTCTCGACCTCGACACTTATTCCCGCGTGGACCTGATGCTGGATCGGCAGGACCGGCCCTTCGTGCTGGAGGTCAATACCATTCCCGGCATGACCGAGAGCAGCCTGGTGCCGGAAGCCGCCCGGGCGGCGGGCATCAGTCCGCCGCAGCTTTGCGCCCGCATCGTCGCGCTCTCCCTGGCCCGCTACGCCGCGCAGTAAATCTTCGCCCTACCCTCCCCTTTCGCGAAACCCATGGCAGCGAACCCGCGCGCGCGGAATTCCCGGGCGAACAACGCCCGCCGCACCTCCGTCAAGGAGCGTCGCGGCCAGCATGTGCTGGATGTCGCCGTACGCACCCAGCAAGCGGTGCGGCAGCGCAAGCAGCAGACCTTTGTTTTCGTTTCGAAGATCCTGCTCCTGGTGGGACTCGCCGGCGGCTTGTACTACGGCGTGGCCAAGGCAGTCGGGCTGCTGCTGCTCAAAAATCCCGAGTACAATATCGCCGAGCTGCAGGTGCAGACCGACGGCGCACTCAGTCCGGAGACCGTGCTGGCGGCGGCGGACTTGCACAAGGGGGCGAATATTTTCCTGGTCAGCCTGAGCCGGGCGCAGGCGCGGGTCGAGGCCATTCCGCAGGTCGAGAAAGCGCAAATTACGCGGCAGTTGCCCAGCCGCATTCTTATCCAAATCAACGAACGCAAGCCGGTGGCCTGGATCGCGCCGGAACACGGCGCCGCCTCGCGCGCGGAAGTGACTGCCTCGAAGCAATCCTTCGTCACGGACGCCCACGGGTTGCTCTGGCAACCGCGCAAGCTGCTGCCGCCGGATTACTTCCTGCCCATCATCCGCAATTACAGCGGCGGGCCGCGGGCCGATGGCCAGGAAAGCGATGGGGACGAGATCAAGGCCGCGCTGGACCTGCTGCGGGCGGAACAGGATTCGCCGCTGGCCGCGCGCTTCCAGATTCAAGAGATCGACCTGGCTAAGCACTTCGGCATCGTCGCCACGGACCGCGACGGGTTGCAGGTCCTTTTTGGCTTGGATGACATGGACAAACAACTCAAGCGCTTGCAAATCGATTTGGATTCGCTCGACCAAGGCGCGAACAAGCCGCACACCATTTCCCTGGTGGAAGAACGCAACATGCCGGTTACTTTCTACCCCAGCCCGACGCCCGACGCCCCGGCCAACGGCTCGCCCGCGCCTGGGTCTTCGCCATCCCCCAGCCCCGGGAAGACATCTGATAGTAAAAGCAACAAGGATCATGCCGGCTCCTCGTCTCATCACAAGACAAGTCATTGAGAGAGCCCGTGGACACCTAAGCCGGGCCATCCGCTGCGCATGAGTCGAGATCACATACTGGTCGGGATGGAGATTGGCACTTCCAAGGTGTGCGTCGCCGTGGCGACCGTTCGCCCCGATGGCTCGCTGCGCGTGCTGGGCGTGGGTCAGGCGCCGTCCATCGGCATTCGTAAGGGCGAAATCGTGCACCTGGAAAGCGCGCATAAATGCGTGCGAGACGCTCTCGCGGACGCGGAACAAAAGAGTGATGTCAGCATCCGCAGCGTGTATGTCGGCATTACCGGCGGACACATCGCGAGCTTCAATAATCGGGGCGTCGTGGACCTGCCGGAAGACCGCGACGAAATCGACGAGGAAGATCTGGAAGACGTCAAACAAAACGCCCGGGAAGTGAACATCCCGGCGCAGAACGCGTTTTTGCACGCCATCATCCAGCACTACTACGTGGATGGCCAGGACGGGGTGCTAACCCCGGTCGGCATGCTGGGGAACAAGCTGGAAGCGGACTACCACATTGTTCACGGCATCCGCACGCGGGTGCAGAATACCATCCGTTGCGTCAAGGAAGTGCCGCTCGAGGTAGAGGACGTGGTCCTGAACTCGTTGGCCAGCGCGCAAGTGGTGGTAAGTCAGAACCAGAAAAACCTCGGCGTGCTGGTGATCGATATCGGCGGCGGCACAATTGATTATCTGGTCTATGTGGATGGCGCGATCAAACAGAGCGGAGTGTTAGCCATTGGCGGAGACCATATTACCAATGACATTAGCATGGGCTTGCGCATTCCCATCGCCCGCGCGGAACGCCTGAAAATCGACGAGGGCAGTGCGGTGCTGGGCAATTGCCTGCCGGGCGAAACGCTGTACTTGCAACCGGAACCGGGCTTCGCTGGGCGGGAGATCGAACGGGAGACTCTCAACACCATTATTCATTCGCGCTTGCGCGAAGCTTTCGAGTTGCTCAAGCGGCGTTTGGAAGCGGAACCTTATCTGCGTTATCTCGGCGCGGGCGCCGTTATCACCGGGGGCTGCAGCTTGATCCACGGCCTCAATCACCTGGCGGAAGACATTCTAGGGTTACCTGTGCAACCTATGCAGCCGCCGCCATTGCAAGGCATTACCTCGGCGCTGGCCAACCCGCAGTTGTCCACTGTGCTGGGCCTGGTCAAGTACGCGCACATGGCCCAACTCGAGACGCCGGCGCCTTCTCTCTGGGCGCGGTTCAAAGGCGTGTTCGGGCGACGCAAGAGCTAACGAAATCATTGCTTCATGAGACCCAACTCGTCCAACGGCACTACCCCGGATAACCCGGCCTTTCGCATCAAAGTCATCGGCGTGGGCGGCGCCGGTTTGAACGCCCTGGACCGGTTGGTGCTGGAAGGCTCCGTGCAAGTGGACCTGGTCGCTTGCAATACCGATGTGCAGGCGCTCGCGGGCTCGGTGGCGACCCAGAAAATCCAGTTGGGCCGCCGTGTCACGCGTGGGTTGGGCGCGGGAGGTGACCCGGAGTTGGGATTCTCCGCGGCCGAAGAAGCCGTGGCGGAGATCCGGCAGGCGCTGGAAGGCGTGCCGCTGGTGATCGTGTGCACGGGGCTCGGCGGCGGCACGGGTTCCGGGGCGGCGCCGTACATCGTACGCCTGGCGCGGGAGCAAAATTCGTTGGTCCTGGTTTGCGCCACGTTGCCGTTTTCCTTTGAGGGCCGCCGTCGCGCGCAACAGGCGCAGGAAGCGCTCGGGATCATCCAGCAATACGCGGACGCCGTGATGTGTTTCGAGAACGACCGCATGGGCGATCTGGCGGCGGCTGGCGGCGGCATCCATGATGCCTTCGCGGGCGCCGACCAGATCATCAGCCAGAGCGTGCGCGCCATCATCGATCTCGTCGTCCGGCGGGGCTTGATTCATCTCGGGTTTGACGATCTGCTCAGCGCCTTGCGCAGCAATGACTCGCGCTGCCTTTTCGGCTACGGCGAGGCCACCGGCGGCGCCGGACGCGGCCAGGAAGCGCTGGCCGAAGCCTTGCGCAACCCGTTGATGGATCGCGGCTCGCTCCTGGGCCAATCGGCGAACGTCCTGGTCAATATCGTGGGCGGACGCGATCTGACGCTGGCGGAAGTCCAGGGGGTGATGGAAGAGCTGGCCCAGCACATCGGGCCGCAGACGCAGCTTCTCTTCGGCGCGGCGGTCGACTCGAAGCTGGATGGCAGGATCGGCGTCACCTTGATCAGCTCGCTGGGGGCGCGCCAGACCGGTGACGGGGAAGCGGCTCCGGCGCGTCCGGCTGCCGCGAGACAGCCTGCCGCCGTCGCTACGGCGGCGCCGCCTTACGGAGAATCCAGTGCTCCGGCCACACCAGCGCGCCCGGCCCCCGTGGAAGCAACGGCCGTGGCCGCGGAGCCGACCGTGCGCGGACGGTTCGACAAGAGTGAGCCGACGATCGTCGACGGTGAGGATTTGGACGTCCCCACCTTCATGCGCAAGAATATGAAGGTGAAGTAGCCAGGGCGCAGATCGAATGGATCTGCGCGGCCGTCAGCGGCTGGTCGCCGTGTCCGTCATCCGGAAAACTGGTCGTCCCACTGGCGGTAATCTCGCCCACTTGGCGGAGTTGGCCATTTTTCCAAACCCACGCATCCGGCCGGTACGGGCCGACGCGCAAGGGATCGCTCCAGGTGTGAATGGCGACCAGCGGCCGCCCCAAGGCGGCCGCCAAGTGCATCGGCCCGCTATCGACGCTGATGACGAAAGCGGCGCGGCGCAGGAGCCAGATTAACTGTGGCAGCGTGGTCTGGTTGAAAAGGTTGATGACACCCGGCAGTGCGGGAATTTGCGGCTGCGGGTGACGGCCCACCAGCACCACCTGCCGCGGCGCGAGCCGCTCGCAGAACGCCGGCACTTGCGCCGGGGTGAACGATTTGGCCGTGCCGCGGGCGAACGGATGCAGGAGAATGAAATCCGGCTGCAAACCGGCCACGGCGACGGGCTCGCCGGCCGGCAGGCGAAAGTGCAAAGGCTCGGCCGGAGCATCGCTGGGCCGTCCCAGCGCGTCGTCCGCCAGGGCCAGGTACCGCTCCACCGCGTGGACCCGTCCGACCGGCGGCGGCACGGCATGCGTGTAGAGAAAAGCCGCGCCTTCGCGGGCATCCGCGAGCCCGAGGAAGCGTGCCGGACCGCTCAGGCGGCCGATCAGTGCGGAGCGGAGCAGGCCCTGAAAGTCCAAGGCCAGCTCGGGTCGCCGCCCGCGGACCTGGGCGCGAAACCAGGGATAGAGCCGTCCCAACCCGGCCCAGCCGCTGAATTCCTGCCGCGGGAAGAGGACGACTTCGTGCAAATCCGGATTGCCCGCCAGCACGGGCGCCCATTCCGGGTTGACCAACCACGAGATGGCAGCCGCGGGCCAGGCGGATTTCAGCCGGGCCACGGCCGGCAGCGTGTGGACGATGTCGCCGAGGGAGCTGGGCTTGAGAACGAAGATCGATCTGGGCGCTTCGATGCCCAGAGTTGAACACCAGGCGAGGCCGCGCTCAACGCAAATTGCGGACGCGTTCGACTATTTGCCAATCGCGAGCCGGTCCGCCAGACGCTTGGGCAGCCCGGCGGACAGGATCTTCTTTTGCGCGGTCTGGATATCGTACTCCAGCCGCCGCAACTCGATGAAATTCTTATCGATGTGATAAATCACGTACGAAGCCCGCCAATCCCCATCCCGCGGCTGACCCACGCTCCCGATGTTAATGAAATACTTCTTCCCCATCTCGAACTTGATCTTGTCGAGCGGGATGCTCATCACGGCGCCATCCCGGATGTAGGCCCGGGGCGCGTGCGTATGCCCGAAAAAGCAGACACTCGTGTGCTGGTAGCTGAAGCTCGCACTCGCATCCAGTTGATTGAAGACGTAGCCCCACTTGTGCGGGGTATCGAGCGTGGCGTGGACAATGGTAAAATCACGCACCTGCCGCGTCAGCCGCAGGTTGTTGAGATATTCCTTGTCGTCGTCCGTCAGGTTTTCCCGCGTCCAGTTCAGGGCCTCTTCCGCCAGGGGATTAAAGCCGTCCAAGGACTCGCTGATGGCCGCCTGTTCGTCGTGATTACCCTTGACGACCGGGCATTCCAGATTGCGCACGATCTCCAGGCACTCGTGCGGATTGGCGTTGTAGCCCACGACATCGCCCAAGCACACGAAATGGCTGCAGCCGTTTTCGCGGGCGTCGGCGAGGACCGTTTCTAGCGCCTCGAGATTCGCGTGGATGTCACCGAAGATCGCAAAGCGCATGGTGGGTTTGTCAATACAGACTGCCTAGGGAGCTTTGTAAACCCTTTGTTCGGGCGGGAGTTGAAGTTTCTCTTCCATGGCTTTGAGGCGGCTTTCCAGAGTGGGCAGGCGTTCCTGGGGGCCGCGATCGTAGAGCGCGCGCAGCATCTGCCAGGCTTCGCGCTCGTGGCCGGGGCAGTAGCTCAGTTCATAGGCGGCAAAGCGCTTTTCATAGGTCAGCGCGTGCGGGCAGGCGGCCGATTTGGCAAATTCCACGGAGGCCGCGCAGTGATCCAGGAACTTGTACTTGTAAATGTTGGCCAGCGTCTGGTGCAAAACCCAGGAATCCGGGTTGTTCTCGATGCCGCGCTCCGCATAATCCTTCCCAAGCAGGAAATATTCCCTTTGCGCCTTCAACCGGATGGCCACTTTCGGTTGCTGCGGGTTTTCCATGGCGTAGACGCTGGCGTTGTAAGCCATGTGCCACGCCGACATGTCCCAGAAGTTGACGTTGCGCGGCGCCAGCGTAGTGACGGTGTTCAAGAGGAAGTTCATCCGGCCGTACTCGACCCGCTCCCAGACGGTATTAGCCTCGATCCAAAGCAAATCGGCCACCAGAGTGCGAAAGCCGCTCAAAGCCGCCAAGAAGCCCATCTGGCCAATTTTCTCGCGCAAGGCCAGGTTCAGCTTGACCGTGCCGAAGTACGCGGCGCGATGCTCGGCCGTCAGCCGCGTTTCCACCGGCACGCGCGCGGCGCCGAAGACGAGCAAAAGCACCGCCACCAGCACGTACGAACGCAGCCGCGCCCGCTCGGGCAATCCGGCGGTGTACGCGACGGCAGCAGCATCCTCCATGGCGCTCAAATCTCCCGGCTGGCGAAGACGAAAAACGCCGCCAGCAGATAAATCAGGCAATACATCCCGCCCAGCCCCAGCGTCTTCAAGAGCAGGCTGGGTGCGATCGCCGTGCCGACCACGATTTCGTCTACCAGGTTGAACAACTGGAGGTCCGGAAAAACGAGGGACACCAGCGCCAGGAACGCCTTCGTCCACCAGGCGGTCCCGGCAATCCCCGCCGACGCCAGCCAGTAATCCCGGGCCGTCGCTTGCAGATGGCCGATGAAGTAGATCACGACCGAGACGATGACCGTGAAGATCGAGGAAGAGGCGAAGGTCGAGATAAAGAGCGTCAGCGACGCGAGCAGGCAGGCTTTAATGAAAATCACGAGCCCGCCCGCCCACAGGTTCGGGTTGTAGGCGGTGCGATGGAGTTCCGCGATTTGCTCATTGACCGCCTCAGCGCCACCGCCAGTCGTGAGGATGTCGCCGGTCACTACGTGAACGCGCGCCGCCAGCACAATCGCGAACACTGCGCCCATCAGCACCATCGCCACGAGCAGAAGCAGGACGACGCCTAGAAGTTTGCCGATCAGGTATTCGAACCGCGGCACCGGCTTGGCCAGGATGGTGTAGAGCGTGCGATCCTCAATGTCCTTCGGCAGGAGCCCGGCCGTGGCCAGGATCGCCAGCAGGCTCGTGAAGATGGACATCGCGCCGAGCGAGACGTCCTTGAGCATCTGGAATTGGTCCTGAAAAGACAGCCGCAGCAAGAACGCGGAAGAGCCGATCAGGAGCAACGCGAAGAGGAGCAGGAAGTAGAAAATTTTCAGCCGCACCAGTTCCGTAAAGGTGTTGGTGGCCAGCGCCCAGATACGGGCCGGCGAAAAGGCGCGGTGCCGGATGGTGGCGGCGCGCGGCGGGACGGTTGCAACGGATGCGGGCATGGCGGCTAGAAAAAATTAGGGCTTTGGCCGGTGCTCGCCGGAGGTGACTTCCAGGAAGTACCGCTCCAGGGTGGTTTGCGGCTTGCGTGTCTCGAGCACCCGGACCTGCGGATAGGAGCGGTTGACGAGATCTTGAATGTCGGTCAGCAGCTCGGGCGGCGCATCGCGGAAGATGATCTCGGTCTGGTCCTCGATGGAGATCAGGTCCTCCAGCTTGCCTTCGCGGACCAGCACGCCGCGATCGAGGATCCCGATCCGGTCGCAGATTTCCTGGACTTGCCCGAGCAAATGGGAGCAGAGCAGCACGGTGATGCCGCGGTCCTTGCAACCGACGATCAAATCGCGAATCTCCGCCGATCCGCGCGGGTCGACGCCGGCGGTCGGCTCGTCGAGCACCAGCAGGCGCGGATCCTGGATAAGCGCCTGGGCCAGGCCGATGCGCTGGAGCATGCCTTTCGAGTACCCGCCCAGGCGGCGGTCGCGCGCGGATTCCAGGCCGACGAGCCGGAGCAACTCGGCCGTTTTGTCGCGCAGCATGCCGCCGGACAGGCCGCAGAGTTTGCCGTAAAAGCGCAGGGTCTCGGTGCCGGTCAGGTACTTGTAGAAGTAAGGATTCTCGGGCAGGAAGCCCACTTCCTCATGGCTGTCGACGACCTGGCTATCGCGCCCGAAAATCTCGGTCGTGCCGCCGCTGGGCGAGATGAGTCCGAGCACGATTTTCATCGTCGTACTCTTGCCCGAGCCGTTCGGTCCGAGCAGGCCGTAAACCTGGCCGGGGGCGACCTCGAGCGAAAGGTCGCGCACGGCGACCAGACGCTCGCGCTTGAACGGGATCGGAAAAACTTTCGTCAGGTGACGAATCGCAATGGCGGGGGTGGTCATCGCAAGGCTGCGGGATTATCGCGCGGCAGCGCGGGAAAATCATGCGGGAAATACTGAGGGCACCGTGGGTGCTGACGGTTTGATCGCTGGATTAGACAGGAGGCGCGTTACCGGTTTGTGACGGAGCTGTTCTTTTCTGATGGAAAAGAACGGACGGCGGCGGAGCCCAAGGCCCCTAGTGCCTGGAGAAGGCACTGGTTGGGGTTGAGCCCGAGTCCGTTGGGCTTGCCTTGAGGTCCATGCGCTCAATGAGACCGTTCGCGATGGTATAAACGTGCCACACCTCGCCATCGAAAAGCACCTCACCGCCAAGGCTCCGCACGAGTTGATGAACTTTGACTTCGGTGCTGCCACCTTCCTGGTCGATGACCTCAAGCGGTTCCACCTGAGGATCAAACTCCTGCCACTGACGGGTCCAGTAAGATCGAATCTCGTCTTTCCCGATGACACGCCCGCCTTCCGACGCTTTGGGCCAGCTAACGCTGTCACTCATGAGCGCCAGGGCACTGTCGATATCCCTGCGATTAAAGGCAGAGTAGGCCTGAGCGATCAATGTCTGGGTGTTCATCATGAGGGCTCCCGCGTTCTAGCGCAGGGCGGCCCAGACGCGGTGCACATCGTCATGGTCGTCCAGCGATTGCAGGAACCTGCCTACATCTTCCTCGTCGGCTTCGGTCAGGGTCGGGAAGGTCTTCGCGACATAGCCAATCTCGCTCGTAACCACCGTCCAGCCATTGACGGTAAGCCACTGGGAAACGGCATGCACCTCCGCGCGGCCTGTTACAAAGCGCGCGCCGACGGCCCCGGTGGGAATGTCGTCGTTCTGCTCGTGGGTCAGCGGCTCGACTTCGTTGGCGCCGGCTTCAATGGCGGCGGCTTCCGCATCGGCATCGGCGGCGGTGTGGAACGCCTCGACCAGGCCCACATGATCGAAGAGAAATTTGTTGCTACCGGCTGTCCCAAGTTGCCCGGCCTTGAAGAGCACGCGAATATCGGAAGCTGTCCGGTTATTGTTGTCGGTTAGGACTTCCACGATCACCGGCACCTTGTGCGGCGCGTAGCCTTCGAAGATCACCAGATCGAGCACGAGCTTGTCGTCCCCGACGCCGGCGCCCTTTTTGATCGCGCGCTCGATGACGTCGCGAGTCACACTGGCGCGGCGGGCTTTCTCCACCGCGGTAAAGAGCCGCGCGTTGCCGGCGGGATCGGCGCCGCCGAGCTTGGCAGCCACCATGATTTCCTTGACCAGCTTACCGACCACCTGCCCCTTCTTCTGGTTAACGACCTCGCGTTTCGCTTGTAGCCACTGACGTCCCATATGATTACGGCAACTAGGAAGTTGGTTAAGTGTTAATCGCGTGCGAAAGGAAATGAAAAAGCCAGATGGCGATGTAAACACCTATTCCGAAAAACAGGCCGAGGACAATGAGGATCACCGCCAGCAAGCCAACGACAAAGCCCCACTCCTGCCAGGTGCTGCGTCGCGTCACTCCGGTGGAGGTATGCTGCTGCAACAGGTGGTAATTGCGTGAAGTCGGCTTGTACCAGAAAGAGAAGGCTTCTCCGATGACGGGAATCGTGCCGATCAGGCCGTTCAGGAGGATATTCAAAGTCATCCGCGTCAGGACAACCTTGGGTACGCGGCGACGGAAACCTTCAATGATAGTCAACGCGGACATCAGGACGGCGGCGCCATCGCCCAGCACGGGAACGAGATCGAGAAAAGGGTTAATGCCGACGCGGGCATTGGTCCCTGGGATCTTGAGGAGGTTATCCATCAAGTAAGCCATGAGCCTGGCGCCGGAATCCTGCGGGCTGGTACCCTTTTCAGGCGGCAGCACCTCGAACTTGGGGGCCGAAACGGGAGGTGTGCTCATGGTAAGAGGCTGCGTCCGCGCCGCTCCAAAATCAAGGGTAGGGCGGTTCGCACGTTTCCGGACAGTCAGGGAGTCGCTCGGAGAGCGATCCCTACCTTTAACCAGGCAGGCTGGTTAACATCTGGGCATTAGTCGGGAACTTCTTCAGGAAGCTCAAGAGACGTTCGATCGCTTCCAACGGCTTATGCCCGGCCAGGCCGCGCCGAATGACATTGATCTTATCCAACTCCCACGGTTGCAAGAGCAACTCTTCGCGCCGCGTGCCGGAAAGGAAGATATCCACGGCCGGGTAAATGCGTTGATCGCTGATCTTGCGATCCAGCACCAACTCCATATTGCCCGTGCCTTTGAACTCCTGGAAAATCACCTCGTCCATCTTGCTGCCCGTATCGATCAAAGCCGTTGCCATGATGGTCAGCGAGCCGGCCTCTTCCGTGTTGCGGGCGGCGGCGAAAATCTTGCGCGGAATCTCCATGGCGCGCGCATCAATGCCGCCGCTCATGGTGCGTCCGCCTCCACCTGTCATCGCGTTATTGAAAGCGCGGCCGACCCGGGTAATCGAGTCCAACAGGATGAACACATCGAAGTTGGCTTCGACCAGGCGCTTGGCCCGCTCCATGGCCAACTGCGCGATGCGGGTGTGGCTCTTTAGATCGCTGTCATTCGAGCTAGCCATCATCTCCGCCTGGGGCACGGTCCGGCGGATTTCGGTGACTTCTTCCGGCCGCTCGTCGACCAGGAGGATAATCAACTTCATCTCCGGATGGTTTTTCACCACGGCTTCCGCGATGTGCTGCAACAGCGTCGTCTTGCCCGTGCGCGGCGGCGCCACGATCAGGCCGCGCTGGCCCTTGCCGATGGGCGTCATCAGATCCATGACGCGCGTCGTGTAACGATCCGGCGTGGTCTCCAGCCGAATGCGCTTTTTCGGGTTGATCGTCGTTAGCTCCTCGAAGTTCGGGAGATCGCGGAATTTCTCCGGATCTTCGCCGTTCAGAGCGGTCAAGCGAAAGAGCTGCGGCCCGCGGCTGCTGCGGCGGATTTCGCCCTTGATCCACTGGCCGTCGCGCAAATTGTATTTGCGGCACACTTCCGGCGTGACGAACACGTCCGCGGGAGTCTGCACGAAATTACGTTTGGCCTCGCGCAAAAAGCCGAAGCCTTTGCCGGACACCTCCACGATTCCTTCCCCATACTGGATTTCGGTCACCCGCGTGACGAGCGGATCGCCGCCGTCCTGGCCCTGCGGCTGGGACTGGCCGCCGTACTGCGCCGGCTGGTTCCCCTCACCGCGCGGTTGCTGATCGCCGCGCTGGCCGCCGCCGTCGCCACCGCGCTGCTGATAAGACTGGCCGTCGCCGCCGCCACGCTGTTGAAACGGGCGATTTTGCGGCTGATTGCCATGGCGCTGGTTCGGGTGCTGGCCGTGCTGTTGCTGGCGCGGATAGCGATCCCGGTTATCCCGGCGGTCACCGGAGCGTTCCTGATCGGGATAACGCTGGCCGGGTTGCGGCGGATAAGGGTTCTGCGGGTTCTGCGGCTGAGCGGGCACCGGATTGGGCGCGGCCAACGCGCCAGCGGGTGCTTCCGCGGGACCTTCCCGCAACCCTTCCGGCGGCTGAGCCATGGCTCCGGCCGGAGCGATAGCGGCAGGGGCAACGGTGTTGTCCAGCGCGGGCGGCGGGGCGGCTGAAGGGGGCGCGGGAGTTTCGATCGTCTCCGCGGCACCGGGATGCCCGAAGATTTCGGCGGTTCGCTCTTCCAAGGCCCGATAGGCATCCGGAGAAATGACTTGTGTCTCGACGTGGGCTTCCGGTGCAGACGACTGATCCAGGTCCGCCCGCGAAAGCAGTTCCGGTTGCGCCGGCAGCGGCGCAGCAGCAGCAGCGGCGCCGTCCCCATCGGCTGCCGCCGTCACTCTAGGTTTGCGCGCCCGGGTGACTTTCACTGGGACCGTGCCATCGGCGGCGGGTTCTGCCGCCAGTTTGCTCCGGGTGGCCACTTTGCGGCGCGGCGCCTTTTTCGCCGGCGTGCCGGCCTCAGGCGGTTCCGCGGTCGCGGCGGCAGACGCGGCCGGCGCAGTTTCGTCTTCTTTAGCTTCTGTCATGATCAGTATTATGGGCAAACCAACGGAGCGGCCTGACTAACATGCCTGCACTTAGGTGAGGTCTCTTGCTGCCTCTCTGGCGGTGAAAGGCGGACCTGCCTCGCTGGTAGCGGGACGTTAGGTCTGCCGGTAATTTCAGGCCAGAGGAGCCATCAAGCGGACATCCGGGCCAGGATGTCATCGGGGATATCAAAATTTGAGTAAACGTTCTGCGTATCGTCGTTATCTTCCAGAACTTCGTACAAGTGGAGCACCTGGGCCGCGATCGTCTCGTCATGCACGGTCACGGTGGTATCCGGCAGGTAAGTCAGCTTCTGAGAGTCAGTAACTATCCCGCCGCCGTGCAAGGCTTCGCTCACCGCGTACAAGCGGTCGGCGGGCGTGGTGACCAGATAATGCGTATCTTCGGTGGTTAACTCTTCCGCGCCGGCGTCCAACGTTAATTCGAGAATACGATCCTCCTCAGCCAGCGCACGGGGAATGGTGATCTGCCCCTTCTTGTGAAACATGTATAAAACGCTGCCGCTGGCCGCCAGACTCCCGTGGTTCTTGCTGAAGATCAGCCGCAGGTCAGCCGCGGTGCGGTTCTTATTGTCCGTCGCGGCCTCGATAATGAGCGCCACGCCACCGGGAGCATAGCCCTCGTACACCGTCTCCTCATAATTCGCACCTTCGAGTTCACCGGTTCCCTTTTTAATCGCGCGCTCAATATTCTCTCGCGGCATGTTCTGACCCTTGGCGGTCTCCACGACCGAGCGCAGGCGAGGATTGCCGGTGAGATCGCCGCCACCCAGGCGGGCGGCCACGGTAATTTCTTTAACTAGTTTGCTGAATGCCTGACCACGTTTGACATCAAGCGGTCCTTTGATGCGCTTGACCTTCGACCACTTACTGTGACCCGCCATACCGAGGGAGAAAACTGGGGCGTCGCCCTGCGTCCACGTTCCGAGCAAGGAGAGCGCCGGCAAAAAACGAAGCGGAAGCCGGTCTGCTCAGAAAAGCAATCAATTGAGCAACGTTGGCGAAAATAGCGATTTGCCAGCGCTTGTCAACCGCAAAATGCCAGCGTAGCTCTGACATTCAGCCTCGCGCTTTGCTTACACCTTCATGCCCGCCACCATGTTGCCGGCGCGCTTGCGCATGCCCGCATCCAGGATCTTCTTGCGCATGCGCAAGGATTTCGGGGTGGCCTCGACGTATTCATCGGGCGCGATGTATTCGAGCGAACGCTCGAGCGACATCACCAGCGGCGGCGCCAGCGAGACGCCCTTGCCGTCCCCCTGGGAGCGCATGTTGTTCAGCTTTTTGGCTTTGCAAGGATTGACCGGCATGTCGTCGGTCCGCGCGTTCTCGCCGATGATCATCCCCTCGTAAATCTCCTCCTGCGGAGCGATGAACAACCGGCCGCGCTCCTGGATCGTATCCAGCGCGTAGGCCGTGCTCACGCCGCCTTCCATCGCCACCAGCACGCCGCGATCGCGGCTCGGGATGTCGCCCTTGTGCGGTCCGTACTCCTTGAAAAGGTGGCTGGCGATGCCCAGACCCTTCGTCACGTTGACCAGGTCCGTCTCAAAGCCGATCAAGCCACGCGTCGGGATGATGGCGTCCACCGTGACCGAGTGCAAATTGTGCACCATGTTGATGATGTCCGCCTTGCGCGCGGCCATGGACTGCAGGATGTCGCCCAGGTTTTCATTCGGTACGTCGACCGTCAGGTTTTCGTACGGCTCGAGCAGGTTACCCTTCTCGTCGCGCTTGTAGATCACTTCGGGCCGGGAAACGAGCACCTCGAAGCCTTCCCGGCGCATCTGCTCGACCAGCACGGCGATCTGCATTTCGCCGCGAGCCTTGAGCTCGAAAGAACCGGCGGTGTCCGTGTCGCTGAACTGGAGCGAGACGTTCGTACGGGTCTCCCGCACCAGGCGCTCGCGGATGTTGCGCGCGGTCACCATCTTGCCTTCGCGCCCGGCCAGGGGGCCGTCGTTGACCAGCATGCCCATCGTAATGGTGGGAGGATCGATCTCCGTGAAGTGCAGCGCGGGCCGCTCCTCGGTGTCCGTGATGGTCTCACCGATAAACACGTCCTCGAAACCGCACAGGCCGATGATGTCACCGGCGCTGGCGTGCTTGAGCTCGATCTTCTCCATGCCCTGGTGCCCGAACAGCGCGGTCACGTTGCCGCGTTCCCGCCGGCCATCGCCATGCGCGACCACGACGGTGTCCCCGACGCTGACCCGGCCGCTCAGGATGCGGCCGTAAGCGATCCTGCCTAGGTAGTCGCTGTAATCGAGATTGGAAACGAGCATCTGGAGGAAGGACTCGCCCGTGCCGGTGGGCGGCGGGATCTCCTTGATGATAGCCTCGAAGAGCGGCTTCATGTCCGTCCGGTCCTCGTGGATCTCCTTAACGGCATAGCCGGCCTTGGCGCTGGCGTAGATGACGGGGAAGTCCAGTTGCAGGTCAGTGGCATTGAGCTCGACGAACAGGTCGAAGATCATGTCCAGCACCTTATGCGGGCGGGCGTTTTCGCGGTCGATCTTGTTGATGACGACGATGACCTTGGCGCCCTGTTCGAGCGCCTTGCGCAGGACGAACTTGGTTTGCGCCTGCGGTCCGTCATGGGAATCGACCACCAGCAGCACGCCGTCGATCATGCCCATGATGCGCTCGACCTCGCCGCCGAAATCCGCATGGCCCGGGGTGTCGACGATGTTGACGTGATAGCCCTCGTACTGGAAGGCGGCGTTCTTGGCCCGGATGGTAATGCCCTTCTCGCGCTCCAGATCCATGGAGTCCATCATGCGGTCGTCCGTTTTCTGATTGGAACGGAAGGTGCCGGATTGGCGCAGGAGACAGTCGACGAGCGTCGTCTTCCCGTGGTCAACGTGGGCAATAATCGCGATATTTCGAATCTTATCCATAAATCACCGAATCTTGTAGCGGGCGACAAACTTCCCGGGAGTGGGAGCGGGCGAACCAGGTTGACGAATGCCGGTACCGAAGCTGCCCGCGGGATGCTTTCTGAGGGCATCCGCCCGAACCGGCCATTCCGCCGCAGTAGAGAAAGGGGTTGCTTCGCAGACGGTCACCCGCCTTATTGCTCCGCAACATTCATAAACTTTAGGTCAGCTTACGAAACTCTCCCTATGGGCAAACAGTATAACAAGGTCATCAAACGCAAGCGCCGCCATGCGTATGTGCAGCGCAAAGATGCCGCGCAAGCGGCCGCGGTCAAGGTGAAAACAGCGGCCACCCGCCCAGCCGCCAAAGCCGCCAAGGCTCCGCGCGCCCCGAAAACGCCCAAACCAGCCCCTGCCCCGGCTGCCGTTGCGCCCGCTCCCGCCGCCAGTGAGTCCGAACCCGCGCCCCAGGCGTAAGCGGCCGGCAGCGGCTGCTGGCCCAGCTCTGTAACCCGCCATTTTGTGGCGTTTCCGGTCGAGTACCTGCTGGTCGATGGCCACAGCGTGATTTTCGCCTGGCCGGAACTCCGGGCGGTCCACGGGCGGCGCATGGCGTCCGCGCGCGAAGCGCTGATCAAGGCGCTGACCAACTATCAGGACCAGAGCGGTATCCGCGTGGTGTTGGTTTTCGACGGCCAGGGCGCAAAGGCCACCGAGGCCGGTGAACCGGAGGGCATCCAGGTGTTTTATGCCCCCTCCGGAAGCACCGCCGATCAGATCATCGAACGGCTCGTGGCGAAATACGCTGGAATGCATCGGCTGACGGTTGCGACGTCAGACCGGCTGGAACAGCAAACAGCGCTCTCGTTTGGCGCCGCGCTGTGCATTTCCGCCGAACAACTCCGTGGCGTGCTGACCAACGCGGAGCGCGACTTTACGCGGCGGGCTCGGGCGTACCGTGCCGCGCGGTAATTCCGGCTTTCCCAACGTTCCTTTCCCCATTTAGCCTGTTCTCATGGCGTCTGTGAGTCTCCGCGGTGTCGGCCAAACGTCTGCGCATGCTCGCGGCGGGAGCGTGCCGGTGTTGTTCAGCGACCTGAACCTGGAAGTCGCGGACCGCGAGTTTCTGGTCCTGGCCGGACTAGCGGGCAGCGGCACATCCGCTGTCCTGCGTCTGATTGCCGGCCTGGAACATCCCGTCACCGGCGACATTCTGATCGGGGACCAGCGGGTCAACGGCGCGCTGCCTCAGAATCGCGATGTCGCGCTGCTGTTTTCCTCCTACGCGCTCTACCCGCACCTGACGGTCCAGGCTAACCTCGCCTTCGGTCTGAAGATCCGGCATTACCCGGCAGCGGACATTCAAAAGCGGGTGCGCGAAGCCGCCAGTTTGCTTGGCCTGGAAGCCATCCTGGAAGCGAGGCCGGAGCTACTCTCGCCGAGCCAGCAACTGCGCGTGGCGCTAGGGCGCGGCATCGTGCGCAGGCCGAAAGTCTATCTGCTCGACGACCCGTTCGCCAACCTCGATGGCCTGGCTCGGCCGGCTCTGCGGACCGAGTTGCTCCAACTGCAGCAGCGGCTCCAAACCACGTTCATTTGCACGACGCACGCTCAGGCCGACGTCATGGCCCTGGGTTGCCGGACCGCGATCCTCCAGGCGGGCGCCATCCAGCCAGGCGCCGCGCCGCTTATGCTTTACCAGGAGCCGCCGAACCAATTCGTGGCCGGCTTTCTCGGCGATCCAGCTATGAATTTCGTTAGCGGAAAATTGACGGCCAGCGGCGAGCGGCTGATCTTCAAGGAAGTGACCGGCGGAGTGCTCGAATACGCCTTCCCGGAGCAGGATCGCCCGGTGTTGCGCGGCTATGCCGGCCGGGAAATTGTGCTTGGTATCCGGCCCGAAGATATCGCCTTGAGCCAGAACACCCCGGGACAGCCGGCGGCCGCTTTCCAGTGCGTGGTTGACCGGGCCGAGGCGATGGGAGCCGAGACTTTTTTCCAGCTCGATACGGGTCGTCACCGCCTGGTCTGCCGCGCGCGGACTACGGCCGATCCGCAGTCGGCCGGACACCGGCAGCGCTTCCAACTGGACACCACGCGCGTCCACTTTTTCGATCCGGCGACGACGAATCGGATCGTTTAAACGCCATGCCGGACAACCCCCAGTCCCCAGAAGAAAAAGGAAAGATGCCGCGCCCAGCGTGGTTCCGCCGGGTGCCGCGCGGGCCGCTGGGCTGGATCGTGATTTTCACGCGCGGGATGATTTTCGATCAACACCTGCGCCGGGTCACCATGTTCTACGTGGTGCTGACGGCCATGTTGATGGCCCTGATTGGCGATGTTTTGCTGGCGGACTGGTTGCGCGCGCACCTGATCCGATTCGTGGTCTACTGGCTGGCCTGTGCCTGGTTGACGATCCTGGCCGCGCTGCTGGCTGTGTACGACCTACTGCTGCTGCGTGTCCAGCATCGCCTCGCCCGCCGGGAGTTGCGCGCCCGTATTCTCGGGGAAGCGGCCAAGCAGGACTCCGAGGAGTGATTCCTGGCATTGACATGAACACCCATCACAGCGAAAAGGATGCTTTCGCCGCCACCGAGGCGGTTCTGAAGCGACCGCAAGGAGATTAGTTATGCCGTGGGATACAGAACATATTCGGCAGCTGCTGGATCAAGTAGTAAGTACGAAGGGGCATGCTTCGGCGCGCAAAGCGAAGGAACTATTGACCTACGTCACCACGGAGAGTAATCGCGCATCCGGGCAAAGTGCTTCCGGTCGAACGACGAGCACCGCGGATGCGGATAAGGTCGCGGCCAGCGGCCACTAGAACCGTCACATCTTGGCCTTTTGGGGCGCCTGTCCCAGCGCATTTGCAATCCCCAAGATGCGCAAGAGCCGCGAACAAATGGAGCGGGCGGAAGCGGCGCAACTCGCGCCGTACGCGCAATACAGCGGAGACTCCGCCGGCCGCCGCTATCCGCTGGCGCGCCATCCTTACCGAACCGAGTTTCAGCGGGATCGCGCCCGCATTATCCATTCACGCGCGTTCCGCCGGCTCGAATATAAAACCCAGGTCTTTCTCAACGGCACCGGCGACCATCTACGCACGCGCCTGACGCATACCATCGAGGTGGCGTCCGTCAGCCGCACCATCGCGCGGGCGCTCTCGCTCAACGAAGATCTGGCCGAGGCCATTGCCCTGGCGCACGACCTGGGCCACGCGCCTTTCGGCCATCCCGGTGAAGAAACCCTGGCCCGGTTGATGGAGAACCACGGCGGCTTCGACCATAACGAGCAAAGTTTGCGCATCGTGGAGCTGATTGAGGCCGATTACCCGGACGCGCCGGGGCTGAACCTGACCTTCGAGGTTCTGGAAGGTCTGCGTAAACATCAGCTGTTCTACGAGGCACCGATCGCAGGCGCCGGCCATCGCGACGGCGCCGAGCGGTATCCCAACCCTTCGCTTGAAGCGCAAATCGCCAACCTGGCGGACGAGATCACCTATCACGGCCACGATCTCGATGACGGTCTCAACTCCGGTTTTATCCGCCGGGAGCAACTCGCGGGTCTGGCGGTCTGGGATGTCGCCCGGGAAGAGGTGCGCGCGCGCCACCCGTCCCTCCCGGAACAGTCCGCCAAGTCTGCCATCATCCGCCGGGTGATTGATCGTCAGGTTGAAGATGTCATCGCCACCAGTGACCGGCGCATCGATGCCGCTGAAGTGCGCAGCGTAGCGGAAGTGCGCCGGCAGTTGCACCCATTGATCGGGTACAGCGACGAACTGCGGGCGGCGAATCGTGAACTGCGCACCTTTCTCTACGCCAACTTGTATTATCACCCGGCCGTCCGCGGCGAGAACGATCACGGGTGCGCGCTGCTGGCCGAGGTGTTCAGGGAATACCTGGCGCAACCGGAGAAGCTCGGCGAAGCCACGTCGCGCCGCGTGGCGACGGAGGGGTTGTACCGCACGGTCTGCGATTATCTGGCGGGGATGACGGACCGTTATCTGTTCGAAGAGCACGCCCGGCTCTTCGGCGGCGGCACTGCCGAGGGAGCGCGATAGCACTCGCGCAAACCGCTATTCAGCGGAACATTCACGACAATGAATCTGGCCAGCACCCGCACCGATTACGCCAAGGGAGAACTGCGACGGCGTGATCTGCACGCGGACCCTTTGGTGCAATTCGACGCCTGGATGGACGAGGCAGTGCAGGCCAAGGTGCTGGAACCCACCGCCATGAGCCTGGCCACGGTTGGCGCCGACGGCACGCCCCGGGTGCGTACCGTTCTGCTCAAGGGGCTCGACGGCCGCGGGTTCGCTTTTTATACCAACCTGGAAAGCCGCAAGGGGAGTCAGTTGCGCGAGCGTCCCGTGGCCTCGCTGCTCTTCGTCTGGGTCTTGCAGGAGCGGCAGGTGCTCGTGACCGGCAGCGTCGAGCGCGTGAGCGACGAGGAAGCCCTCGCTTACTTCACCTCGCGGCCGCGCCGCAGCCGCTTGGCGGCGTGGGCCTCGGCGCAGAGCACCCCGGTGGAGTCGCGGGAGAAGCTCGAGGCGCAGTTGAGCGAGATCGAAGCCCGGTTCGGAGATGGCGACGTGCCGCTGCCGCCATTCTGGGGCGGCTTTCGAGTTCAGCCGGCCCGGATCGAGTTCTGGCAAGGTCGCCGCGACCGGTTGCACGATCGCTTTGAATACACGCCGCTGCCGGCTGGTGGCTGGCGGATCGAGCGGCTGGCGCCATGAAGCCAGCCGCCTGCGTCTGGGCGGTTGCTTGCGCTTGCGCCGGGATTGCTCAGGTGGCTGCGGGGGAGCTTGGCGGCCGCTACCAGGCGCTGCCTGCCGCCGCGGGAATGCCAGTTGTTCCGGCGGAGATCGTGCAGTTGACGCCGCACCGGAATGCTTATGAGGTCCGCTGGGAACCGGTGGCGGGCAGCCGACGGCAGCATGGCTGGGGGCTGCTCGACGGTCAGCAGTTGATGGTCGCCGTCTCGACGGGCGGGGCCGCGTCAGGCGTGGCGATTTATCATCATGCGCCAGCCGAACATGCCTGGAGCGGGCCTTGGATCAGCAGCCTGGATGGCGGTGGTGCCCTCGGTACCATCCGCTTCGAGGCAGAAGCCGAGTTGGACGGCAGGCACGCTCTGGTTTGCGCCCGGCCGGGTGCAGGCACCGTAACGGGTACGGTGGAGATCAAAGCGGCGGCCGGTGGCTACCAACTGACCTTCCGCCTCGGCCGGGCGGTGTATTATCGGGGAGTCGGCGTGTTGCTGCCGAACGGCGCGCTGGCGGTGGGTTGGAGCTTCGGCAGCGTGCCGGCGGCGGCCGCGTTCGTGTGCAATGCCGATGGCTCGCTGACGGAACGTCGCGTCTCCTGGACGCCGCTGCCTGCCGGCGCGGACCGCAGCGTGCAGTTGACGCCCTTTGACGGCGACGAATATGCCCTGGCGGCAAGCCAGGGCGCCGGTGAGTTGGTGACGCCGGCCGAAGCGAGCGCCGCAGCGGCGGCGGCGTTGCTCCTGGGCCCGGCCACGCCACAGGTAAAGGCGTGGGATTATGCGACCTTGCTGCGCCAATACGGCAGTGGAGGCTGGGCTGAGCGCTGGTTGGAAAGGCAACTGACGCCCGAGGAAAGGCAGCTTCTAAAAGCCGCTCTGCAACGGCACCCGGCGGGTGCTAACGATCCGGATCATCGAAGCATCGGCACGTTGATCGACGAAGAAAGGGCGAGAGAAGGGCAACGCTAGCGCAGCGACGACGTTGGAGCCGCCGCGGAGCGGCTCCATCAGACCGCTACCACTTAAATGCTGGTTGCATCCCTACGCGACAGGCTAAGTTCCACCCACCGATCCGAATGACCACCGAAGCCTTGCGCGACCTACGCGATCAATTGCACGCCGAACTCTCCGGCGACCTGCCCATTACACCGGAACGCCGCGCGTTGCTGCTGGACGTCAAGACCGAGATCGACCACTTGATAGCACGCGTTCCGGCGGTCGAGACTCTTTCCCCGACGGAATCGCAGCAGTTACGCGAGCGGCTCCAATCCGTCACCGTCAGCTTTGAAGGTTCGCATCCGCAGTTGGCGAGCACGCTGGAGCGGGCGCTCCTCGTCCTCAGCAACATGGGCCTGTGACCCGGCGTACCCAGCCGCCCTACCTTACAGTAGCTTTTCTTCGATCACCTTGTCCAACTTGATGATGTCGGCCACGAAAAGCCGGATGCCGTCCGAGGTCTTTTCCGTTGCCATCTGATCCTGATTCAAGAGGTAGCGGAACGATTTTTCATCGCTCGGCAGCCGCGCGATATCGCTGGCTTTGGCGGCAGACGCCGTCAGTTTCCGTTCGACCGGTTTATCGGACTCGGCGAGTTCCTTGAGCAGCTTCGGGCTGATCGTCAGCAGGTCGCAGCCGGCCAGCTCGGTGATCTGCCCGGTGTTGCGGAAGCTCGCGCCCATCACCTCAGTCGGATAATCGAACTTCTTGTAGTAGTTGTAGATCGCCGAGGTCGATTGGACGCCCGGATCTTCCCCCGCAGTGTACTCTTTGCCGGTGCTCTTCTTGAACCAATCGTAGATCCGGCCCACGAACGGAGAGATGAGTTGCACTTTCGCCTCCGCGCAAGCCGCCGCCTGGATGGTGGAAAACAGGAGCGTCAAATTGCAGTGAATGCCCTCCTTTTGCAGGATCTCGGCCGCGCGAATCCCCTCCCAGGTCGAGGCAATTTTGATCAGCACCCGCTCCCGGCTGGTGCCGTGCTCTTCATAGAGCTTGATCAGCACCCGGCCTTTCTCCACCAGACGCTCGACATCGAAAGCCAGGCGGGCATCGGTCTCGGTCGAGACGCGGCCCGGCACGATTTTGAGGATCTCCGTGCCGAAGAGCGTCAATAGCCGGTCCGCGATGCGTTCGGTGAGCGACGCGCCGATGACCGCGGTGCTCTTGTTCTCCTTGACCGCCTGCTCGAGCAAATGCTTGTACTCGTCCCGCTGGACGGCAGCGTAGATCAGGCTCGGATTGGTGGTGGCGTCCTGCGGGCTGAACGCTTTGATCGTCTCGAAATCCCCGGTGTCAGCGACTACCTTGGAAAACTGCTTGAGCTGATCAAGCTGGGTGATTTTGTGCTCCGCGGCGGGAGCCGCGGCTGGTGCTTCGAGGGTAGCGGCGTCGGACATGCCATGACTATGGCACCGTCGCCGGAACGGCGCCAGCGCGGATTAAGCCCGGCCCTCTGCCGGGCATCGCCGCTAACCGTGGCGCCGATTAAAACGCGCAACTTCCCGCTCGGTTTCGCGCTTGGTGACGCGTTCCTTCAGATCGGCGCGTTTATCGGAGGCCACTTTACCTTTGCCCACGCCGAGCTCGATTTTGACGTGCCCCTTCTTCCAATACATGCGCAAGGCGACCAGGGCGTGGCCTTTAACGGCGGAAAAACCGTAGAGCTTCAGGATCTCCTGCCGGTGCAGGAGCAGGCGGCGGGGACGTTTGGCTTCGTGCTGGGTATCGTGGCTGGCGCGTTCGTACGGCTGAATATCCGCGTTATGCAGGATGGCCTGGCCGTGCTCGACCCGGGCAAAGGCATCGTTGAGATTGGCGCGGCCGGAGCGGATGCTCTTGACCTCGGTGCCCTTGAGTTCAATTCCGGCCTCGAAGCGCTCCAGGATGTGGTATTCCCGGAGAACCTTGCGATTGTTGATGATGTCGTCGCCCATGGGAACCGGCGCCCCTGCCCGGCGTGCGCAAGCCCAGCGAGCCGCTACTTCGGGAGCGCGGTCAAGGCTTCGGCGCTGTCGCCGGTACCAGCTTCCCGGTAGGTCAGCTTGCCGTCGATCAACTCCTTGAGCGCGATATCGCTGTACACCATGCGCGGCATCACCTCCACCAGCGGACGATGCCCCTGGCTGAGCTGGCGCACGCGCTTGGACACCACGTTGATCAGCTTTTGCTGGTCGGGGATGATCTTGGAGGCTTCTTCGAGGAGTTGGCTTTGCATACGCGGCGGGTAAACAGGCCCAGTCGCTGGCATCACAGCCAACACGGGGAAAGGAGCAATCGTCAGGGACATGGACCGCAAACCACACTCGGTCAGACGATCCACGAGCGCGGGAGGCAAGACATTGGCGGGGAAAAGCCGCTTGTCAAGCCGGTTGTGGCCGCCCGTTACCCTTCAGCGCCGGCGCGCGAGCGTGATGCGCTTGATCCGCGCGTCGTCCGGCGGGCTGATCGTCATGATCTGCGGATCGTCCTTGAACGCATTGTGCACGAGACGCCGGTCGTACGAATTCATCGGCTCCAACTGCACGGCATGGCCGGTGATCCGCACCTGTTCCGCCAAGGCCTGCACCTTGTGTAAAAAGCCGTCCTGGCGCATCGCCCGGTAATGCTCCACATCGACGATCACCCAGGGCGCCTGCCGGTTTTTGGCTTGCAGCAGCCGGTTGACGAGAAACTGCAAATCCTCCAGCGCCTCGCCGTCCCGCCCGATCAGCCGTTCGGCCTCGCCCGTGTACACTTGCAAGGTCACGATCTCTCCCTCGAGCGGAGCTTCCTGAATATCGAAAGCGTAATCCAGGTGACCCAGGATGGTATCGAGCAGTTCGTGAGGGGTGGGGTTCATAGCTAAGGACGTTTGGCGCCGCCCGAGCCGCGGTCGAAACCGGCCAGGCCGCCGCGGGAACCGCTGCTTTTGACCGGCGTCACCCGGGTTAAGGCGGGCATCGGCTGATTGCGGGTCAGGTAGAGTTGGCCAATCGTCAGGACGCCTTGCATGGTATAATACAATGCTAGGGCGGCCGCGAAATTATAGCAGAAAAAGCCGAAAACCAGCGGCATGAACATGACCATTTTCTGCTGCGAAGGGTCGCCTGTGCGCGGGGTGAGCGACATCTGCCAGAACTGGGTGCCGATCATGACGATGGGCAACACGTTGATGGGGAAGCCGAGCAAATGGGCGACGGTATCCGGTTGGGATAAATCACGCACCCACAGGAAGCTGGAATTGCGCAGTTCCGCCGCCGTATAAAGCATGTAAAGGAAGCCGAAAAAGATCGGCATTTGCACGACCATCGGGATGCAGCCTCCCACCGGGTTGATGCCGTAATCCTTGTACAGCTTCATGGTCTCGCTGTTTAACCGGGTCGGGTCGTCCTTATACTTCTCGCGCAGCTCGGTCATCTTCGGCCCGAGAATGGCCATGCGCTTCATCGACTTGTTCGCCTTGTTCTGCAGCGGGAACAGGATTGATTTGACGATGAGCGTGAGGACAATGATGGCGAGGCCGTAGTTGCCCAGCCAGCTCTTGAAGAAATTCATCATGCTCAACAGCGTGATGCTCACGATCTTGAACTTGCCGAAATCCATCACTTCCTGCTCCTCGTGCCCGAGGCGATCCAGCCGGCTGTAATACTTGGGACCGGTGTAGATCTGGAAGTCCTGCTCGGTGCTTTGCCCGGGCGCGAGTTGCAGCGCCGGCAGGGCCAAAGCCGCGTCCAACCCATGCAAGGGCGCCAGACCCTGCGCCGTGTCATCGGGCGTAAGCGGCAGGTCAAACCGTTGCGCCCAGATGCCGGTGGCGGCGGCTTCGCTGGCGCCGGCGGGCGGCAGCGGCGCCACGATCGTGGCGTAGAATTGATTCTTGACGGCGACCCAGGCAGCCTTGCTCTCCGGCGTGGTGATCACGTCGCGCGCGGCGCGGGTCTGCACGCCGACCAACGGCACGTGCCCGGCATCGAACGAAGTGGCGTGATCGGTGTGATAATGGCCGTCGGCGAGCCAATCGTAAGACGTATAAGTGGGCAAATCGCGCCGGTGAATCGGGGCAGCGGAGCCGGCGTAGACGTAGTAGCCGGCGTTCTTGTACGGCTGGGCGCCGGTGTTCGTGAAGGTGACCTTGAGATCGACCGCCGGAATCTGCTTGGGGTCACCCTGCCAGTCGAGCGAAAAGGTCTTGGTGATCTTCAGGCCGTTGGGTTCCGTGCGCTCGCAGACGACGGTATCGCCGGTCCGCCGCAGCGTGTAAGGCAGGCGTTCGTCCTGGCCGGCGACGGCGCTGATGGCGCCAATCGGGATGTGGCCGGCGTGGTTGAGTTTTACGTTCTCGCCGTTCTCCGCCAGGTTTTGGTGCCCGAGCGGAATGGCTTCGGCGATGCCGCCGCCGAGGTTGGTGAAGTTAAAATCGATCTGCGGCGTGTGCAGCGACTGGATCTCCTCCGGCACGCTGGCGGTGGCCGGCGGGGCCGCTTCCTGCCGGTCGATGACCACCTCCGGCTTGCCGGAGGTAAGCAGCGGCGGCGGCGCGGCCGCCGCGCCGTGCGAGCTGGATCCGGTAGCCCCAGGCACCTTCGCCGCGGCCACGGGCGGGTAGTGCGACGTGTAGTAAAACTGCCACGTCACGAGGCCGACGACGCAGAGAGTGATGGCGATCCAGGCTTGTCTATCCATTGGTGGTGGCGGCAAAGGACGCCAATCGCTCCACCCTTAGCGTGGAAAGCGGCTTTTGCCAAGAAAGCGTCTGAGCGGTCCCGGACACCGCCAAAAGGCAAAGTCAAGTGATCCAACAAGGCGACCCAATGTTTTTCGGTGGGGCGCGCAACTTTCCTGCCGGGCAAGGCTTAGTAGGAACATGCAACATTCCTACCTCCCCCGCCAATTCAACGCCTTCGCCGCCACTGCCATCGCCGCCTTCGGCTTAATGCTGTCCACCGGCGCCGCCCTCGCCCAGACCACCAAAACGGTCAAGGGCGACTTCCGCTCCTCTGATGGCAATAGCGGCACTTATGTCGCCACCATCGCGGTTAACGGAGAGGTGACGACCGAGACCGTGGTCTACACGCGCAGCAGCGACCAGGAAACGAGCACGGACATCACCACGACCACCAAGGACCCGGCCGACAAATCCCGCACCATCAGCTATAGCCACACGGATTACGGCAGCACGGCGGAGTTCACCTCCAACAAGACCATCGCGAAAGTCAAAGGGGGCTTTTCCGGCTCAGGCACGTACACCACGGCGGCCGGGACCACCGGCACCTTGACGAGCCTCGAATCAAGCGCGAGCGGCGTCAGCGCCAAGACCACCACTTACACCTCCTCGGCTGGCAAGGTAACCACTAATCTCCGGCTCGAAGAGGACGCCCTGGACCTGGGCATCGTCGCGATCAAGGTCTTGGCCCTCAACCCGGACGGCACCACGACGGCCACCGTCACCACCCGCTACATCACCAGCGTGGACTGAGACCCGCGCGCCGAAGAATCTTCTTAAAACACGAAGCTTTACCCCGGGAGAAGGTGTTCGCGTCCAAGGTGGCGCGGGCACCTTCTCCCCTTTTCCTTGCAGCGCGACCGCGGCATTGCGTGGCGGTAACATTCGCAATCTCCGCCGGCCGGGTTAAAAGTGTCGCTGATCCGTCATCATGCCGACACTTGTTACCCGACAAATCAGACGGCCTGGGCTGTCGCGCACCGCGAAGGTCCTGATCGCCGTGGTGGTGGCGGTGATCATCCATTTTCTGCTGTTCCTGCTGTTGGCCTGGGCGATCCCGCATTGGCCAAAAGGGCGCCTCCCGGCCCGGTCCGCTCCCTTCCGCCTGACGATTACCAAATCGACCCCGGCGCCCGAGCCGGCTCGCCTGGCGGGTTCCGGGGCGCCGACTCCGCCGCCGTACATTCCGACCCTGGACGAACAAGCTTCCGACAAAGCACCGGACCAGCCGGCCTTCATTTCGGACAAGGACACCCTGGCAGCCAGCGAGAAGCCGGCCACCGGCGACAAGCCGTTGCCGACCCAGGATGGCAAGGAGATCCCGGCTTTCGACTTCGATACGCGTCCGTTCCGCCTGGATAAAGTGGTCTCGAGCGCCGCCTCCGCGGCTCCGGCGTCGCCGACCGATTCCAAGGACCCGTCCAAGGAGAAGGAGCAGCATGCCAAGACGAAGACGTCCATACCCGATTCCAAGTCCAAGCCCAAATCGCAGCCGACACCCGTCCCCACCCCGGCCGGCGAGCTTGCTTCCTTAAAGCCCGATCCTTCGCCAACGCCGCAGGCGACGCCGGACGAATTCCCCAGCCTTTCCGACACGCCGCCGCCGCCCGAGGCGCAGCCGATGGCGCGTCAAGCCGTCACCTCGCCGGCCACTCCCTCCAGCAAGACAAGCCCCGGCTTGAAAAAACGCGCCGGGTACCAACCGGAAACGATCCAGACCAGAATGGCCGGCTCGATCAACAACCGGGGCCGCTCCGCCGTCAGCGCGCTGGGCACGCCGATGGGCCGTTACAATAAAGTGGTATCCGACGCAGTCGGCATGCGCTGGTACTACTACGTGCAACAACGCTCCGACCTGATCAGCGTGGGCACGGTCAAGATCCACTTTGTCATCTCGTCCGACGGCCATGTGAGCAGTGTGAAAATAATCGGCGGCAACGAGAACGGCGTGTTGGCGGATATCTCCGTCGCGGCGATCAACGAAGCCGAAATCCCGCCGATCCCCCAGGACGTGGCCGCCACGCTGGAAGGCAACCAGATGGAAGTGGACTACGACTTCTCCGAATATTGATGAGCATCGTGGTGGCGAACGCGGTGACCGATCTTTTGCTGGAGTTCCTGGAGAAAGGCGGTCCGTTCATGGTCCCACTGGCCATTTGCGCCATCGTGGCCGTCGTGATTGCGATCCGGCGGACCCTGGCTTTGCGCCGCCGGGATGTGCTGCCACGGTTCCTGCGCGCGGCGCTCATGGCGCTTTCTCCCGGGACGGACACGGGTCACCTCTGGCAATTGGTCAAGGATAACCCCGCGGCTTTGGCCCGGATCACCAAGGCCGCGCTGCTGCACATGGATCGCCCCCGCGATGAAAATACCGATGTCGTGCAGACGGCGGCGCGACGGGAGATCATGCGGCTGGAAAAAGGGCTGTCGGTGCTGGAACTGATCGTAGGGATTTCGCCGCTGCTGGGTTTGCTGGGTGCGATCTCGGGCCTGGTCAACGTCTTTTCAAATCTAGGCACGAGTCAAACCGGAGCCGACACAGTTGGCGTCGCCCTGGGTATTGCCGAAGCGCTCAACACGACGATTTTCGGCCTGGCGATCGCGATCCCGACGTTGGTCGTCTACACGTATTTGTCGCGCAAGGTCGGCGGCCTAGCGGTGGAGATGGAGACGCTGGTCGCGGATTTGCTGGCGAAGTGCTACGGGAGCGTTTGAGGATCCCGTGTTTACGTACCTAGAAGCTACCAGAGATCATCACCTGTGCTAAGCTCCACGAATGAAGGCGTCGTTGCCAGACCCTGAAATTATCAGCCGCAAAGGCAAATCGGTGGCCGTCATTCTCACCATCAAGGCCTACCGAGAGATGGTCGAGCGTCTCGATGACGCGGAAGATGTTGCGTATTTGCGCAAAGCGCGTCGGAGACCGATGCAATATCGTCCGCTTGACGCGGTGCTGGCTGATCTTTCCACAAAGCCCTGATGTACGAGGTCCCCGTTGAGCCAACGGCGGATAAGGATCTAAACGACTTTCCTCGGCTGTCCGACCGAGGGTCGTAAACCGCGTCCGTCACAGAGGAAACGTTACCGCGACTAAAACAAAGAAGCAGGCCAGCGCGGGAACCGCCTCACGTATCACACCATCGGCCGAAAACGCCCGGAGGTCTCTTGCAGGCGTCCGGTAATCTGGCCGAGGGAGCAATGCTCGACCGTCTCGATTAACTCACCGAAGACGTTCCCGCCGTTCTCCACTACGCTCGCCAGGGAATCCAACGCCCGCTCCGCATCCGCGGCGTGCCGCTGCTCGAAATCCCGCAGCCGATCCAACTGCCGCTGCTTCTGCTCGCGCGGCGTCCGGATCATGCTGACTTCCGGCCAGGCTTCATCGGGATTGCAGTAACGGTTCAACCCGACCACCGGCCGGGTGCCGTCGTAAATCTGCTCCTCGAGCTTGTGCGCGCTCGCCTGGATCTGGCTGCGTTGATACCGCCGCTCCACCGCGGCTTGCACCCCACCCTGCATATCGATCTCCCGGAATTCCGCCAGGATAGCCGCTTCCACGGCATCGCCGACGATCTTCATGCCGGGCGAACCGGCCATGGTGTTCATCATGTGCCGAAATAGGCCGCTTTCCTCGAGCAAAATAGCCTGCGCGTGCGCCGCGATGCGGGCGTATTCCTCGCTCGGGGTCGTGAACGGCTCGTCGGCAGCGTTCGAGTGGCAGGAATTGGTGGCGTTCATGCAGGCCAGCATCAGTTCGAGCGCGGTGCGGGTCAGATTGTTCTTCCACTCGGCCGCGATCAGGGAACGGCCGCTGGTTTGGGTGTGCAATTTGAGGATCTGCGCCCGCCGGCCCGCGCCGAAAACCTCCCGCATGCCGATCGCCCAGATCTTGCGGCAAACCCGCGCCAGGGCCAGGTACTCGATGTCCAGGCCACAATCGAGGAAAAACGAAAGCCGCGGGCCGAAGACATCCACATCCAGGCCGCGCTCGCGAAAAAGCGCCACGTAGGCGAAACCGTTTGAGAGCGTGTACGCCGCCTGTTGCACGGGCGTCGCGCCCGCCTCGCCAATATGGTAGCCGCTGATGGAAATCGGGTACCACTTCGGCATGTGGCGCGTGGTGTAATCGACCATGTCCGCCAGGAAGCGCAGGGAGGCGTCGAGCGGGAAAATCATCTCGTTCTGCGCCTGCACCTCCTTGAGCACATCCGCCTGCACGGTGCCACGCAGCCGCGCCGGCGCGTCGGGGCCGAAGCGCCGTTTAGCGGCCGCCACGTACATCGCGAGGATGATCGGGGCGGGGCCGTTGATCGTCATGGAAACGGAAACGTCCGGCTGATCGAGCGCAAAGCCGGCGTAAAGGCGCTCCATGTCGTCGACGGTATCGATGGCTACGCCGCCCTCGCCGATTTTGCCGAAAACACCATCGGCGCCACAGCCGGTGCCGTAGAGGGTGGGACCGTCAAACGCGGTGCTCAGGCGCTTGGAACGCTGGTGGCGGGAGAGATAATGAAAACGCTCGTTCGTATCCTCGGCCAAGCCCATGCCGGCGAAGAGGCGCGTCGGTTCTTCCGCGTTGCCCGCGCCAACGGCGGCGCCGGCGGGCGCGGGAGCAGCCAGATTTTCGATGCGGTCCGGCGAGGCTAGCGGCGGGTCTTCGGTCGGCGCTTGGTGGCTGCGGCCGTTACCATTGCCATTGTGGTCCCCGTTGAGCGTGGGTTCCGGCGCGAGGTACATCTCCGCGTAGGCAGCCGTGAGAAAGGGGAATTCGCCGGGCAGTCCCTCTTCGAAAAGAAAGCGCGCCATGGCGCCGGGCTCGTCCAGAAACGGCAGGGCGCGCCGGGGAAGAATCAGGCCGGTAGGCGTTGTGGTGGTGCCGGCGTCAGCGGTGGCGGCTTGCCAACGGGCCCTGATTTCCGCCGCGAACTCGGGCTCGCAACGGGCGCGTTGGACTTGCACTTCGACGTGCTGCCGGTGTGCATCCACGGCGTCGGCGATTTCGCCGAGGGTCGTTTGCGCGCTCATGGCAGAGGACCCAAAATCATGCGTCCCCCAGGCCCTGCTGCCGTATACCAGCAGACGACTCCGGCCGACAGGCCGCGCCCAGCCTCGCCGACCTTGGTCGAGGTCCGTCCCTCGCATTTAGTAGCAGGCTGCACGGCGCAAACCCTAGTCCGCCGCGCCTCGCGCTGCAAGCCTCCGGAGCGGCCACGGGCACCGCAACTGGGCGTCATAAAAAACGTTGTCCTTGTCAATAGAAACAGCCGCTGCCAAGCTAAGACGCTGGTTCCCCTGGTCATGGCTGCTCTCTCGCTCCTGAATCCACGCAGCCAGGGGGTGCGCGCGTTCATCGTCCGGCTCAGCCGCTCGCGCTTCTTCATTATCTCGGTCGCGCTGCATTTCGTCCTCGTTATTACTTTCGGGAGCTACGTGCTGGTCAAACAACAGGCGCCGCGGACCGATTTTGACGATTCCACCGGCGGCTTGGTCGCACCCGCGCCCGCCGCGCTCGCGGAGCCCATCCAACCCATGGTGGCGCCGAACACGAGTTCCGCGCCCAATGCCGCGTCCACGCAGAACCTATTGAGCGTCATCACCACCACTCAACCCAACTCCGGGGCCTTTTCCTTGCCAGCCGCTCCGCTCTCCGCGCCGAGCGTCGGGACGACCCTCACGCCCGCCTCCGCGCCGTCCGTCCCGCACGCGCCGACCTTTAGCGGCATTCCGGCGACCCAGGCCAAGGCGATGGCCGGGTTTACGAATTGGCGTACGAGCGGGGATTCCGGCAGCGGCGTCGGGCACGATCGTGCCTTCAAGTTCACGGCTTACCTCGCGAAATACGCCAAGGGCGACTGGGCGTCGACGGTCCGCGTCAGCGACGGCAAAATCACTACGGGGAGCCTGCCCAATCTGCTCTTCCTGCTGCGGAAATGGTCGAAGAACAAGATCGACGCCACGCCGGACGCGATTCCGCTGGATTTGGCCAGTGACGATCTGTTGAACAAGAAGCCGCCTTTCATCTTTTTCACCGGGCACCGCGACTTCGTTTTAACGGACAAGGAAGTCGCCAATCTGAACACCTACCTGCGCCTGGGCGGCGCGATCTGGGGAGACAGCTCGCTGCCGGGCAGCCGGTCGCGCTTCGACCTGGCTTTTCGCCGCGAAATGAAACGTGTTCTGCCGGATCAAGACATCGCCTGGGAGGCGCTGCCGCCGGATCATCCGATCTACACCCAAACCTATTACCCTGAGATCCGGCAGACCCCGGCCGGGATGAATTATTATCAGGAGCCCGTCTACGCCCTAAAAATTTTCGGCGAGATCGCGGTTTTATACACGGCCAACGATTACGGCGACCAATGGCAGATCGGTCTCAACGAAAAGGGCGATATCGACCTGACCAAGGATGAAACCGGGCACTACATCGTCGTCAACTCCGTCATGTACGCCAATCGCGACATTTACTTCCGGAATCTGGAGCCCAAGGCGTTGAACGACAGCTATAAGTTCGGCACCAATATCATCCTGCATTTGCTGACGCGTTGGGAAGATAAACTGCGCAACGTGCCGACCGGCCTGTGATCGAGGCGGGACGGCGCCGGCGCTCCTTTTTCGCGGCGCCGGTTTGGGGGACGCTGGGCTCTTGCCTGCTGCTCGGGCTGACTTCCGCGGCGGGCGGCGCCACCGCCGGGCAGGAGCGGTCCTTCTGGGTCTGGAACCGGGCCGAGTCGCTGACGCCGGCCGAGCGCGACGCCTTGCAGGCCGCCGGGGTCGGGCGGCTCTATTGGCAGGTGGGCGAACTCGAACTGCACGGAAGCGATCTGGCCTTGCGTTGCACGGCGCTATTGCCGCCGGTGGGAGCTGCCGGTCCGGCGCCCGAGGTCATCCCGGTCGTACGCGTGTCCACGTCCATCCGGTCGCCGGAACAATTCAGCGGCGAGGCGCTCGGCCGGGCCTTGCAGCCGGTGGCCGGCGCCGCCCCCGGGCACGAACTCCAGCTCGACTTCGATTGCCCGGACCGCCTGCTGCCCGTCTACGCGGAGCGCCTGCGCACCGCCCGCGCCGTGGCGGGCATCGGCCGCTTGACGATCACCGCGCTGGCCGGTTGGGCGAACGCCGCGGCCAGCGAGGCGCTGTGGCCGGCAGTCGACGCGGTTTTTCCGATGCTCTACGACGTCGAGACCGATCCCGCGCCTGCCGCGGAGGCCGGCAGCGACAGACCCGGTGCGCCCTCGGCCTGTCAGCCCCGGCCGCTGCTCGACTTGGGCGTGTTGGACGCGGAGCTGCGGAGTTGGCAGCGTTGTCCCATCCCGTGGTTTGCCGGTCTGCCCGTTTTCTCGCGGATCACGCTGTACGAACCGAGTGGCCGCTCCCGGGGGCATCCGCGGCGTTGGGATTGGGAGGACCTCGTCTTCAATCCGGCCCTGCTCCTCGACCGTACGCCCGCCAACGGCACGACGGTGCTGCGCGCGACCCGTCCCACGACGGTCGCGGACAGCCCGGTACCCACGGGCGGGTACGTCGCCGTGCGTGCCGCGGAGCTGACGGCCCTGCGTGGGAGCATCGGGGCGGCGGCCGCGGCCGGCGCCCGGGGCGTTGTCTTCTTCCGGCTGCCCGAGCCGTCCGGGCCGGAGCCCGTCACGGACGGCGGGTGGTCGCTGGCGCAACTGTTGGCCCTTTTGAAGCCGCCGCCGGAGGATGCCGCGCCGCGCCTGCAGTTACGCCACGCCAGCGCCGGCACGGATCGTTGGATCCTGCAAAACAGCTCCGACGCGGACCTCCCGCCGAGGTTCGGCGCCGCCGCGCGCGGCTACGGCCTGGAAATGGAACTGGCCGGCGGCGCAGCCGGTTGGCGCGATGCGCTGCCGGGCGATTTTGTCCGCGTCAACGCCCATGTTTTGACAGGGTCTCCCGGCGCCGGCATCAAACCCGTCGCCGTCCCGATTCCCCTCGCCCGCCGCCTGACTTTCTGGTTTGCTGAGCTGCCGGCTCACGGCACCCTGACGACCGGCCTCGTCCAGCTCGCCCCGGACATCGATCCGGCAAATGTCCGCTTCCGCCTTCCAGCCGCCGACCAGCCCGAGTCCACCCCATGGCAAGCGCCCGATTGAAGCGACTACGGCCGTCCCGTTCTAAAGCGCACGGCTGGCAACGTGCGCGATTCATCCTTCTGCTCGCCGCAGCCACTGTTGTGGCATCTTTGGCCCAGGCCTGCGGCCCACCTTTCGAGGAGGCACCGCCGACACTTCCCTACTATTCCGATCTGCTGCCAGCCAAAGGAGCCGGCGCCATCTTTCTGGAGACCTACGCGGGGCCGAAGAACTTCAGAACGTTGGATCTGGACGGCGCTCTGACTGAGTTATCTGACCATTGCCTGGCCGGTGACCAAGCGCCGGCGTTGCTGGCAGTGACGAATGAATTGTTGGCCCAGGCGCGTCTCGACCCAGGCGAACCGGCTGCGCTTTGCAACGCACTCAACGACGCGCACGACCTTTTCGCGGCCGCCACGCCGGCTGTCGGCCAGGCAGCGGCTGGCTATCTCCGGTGGCGCGTGGATCACGCCAAATGGTTTGTCCGTCCCCGCGACCCGTCGAGGAATTATATTCCGGGCACGCAGTCCGAAGACCTGCGAGGCGGACAGAGTTGGACCAGCGCATTGCTGATCCGGCCCAGGCACCGTTGGCCGCCCACTGGTTATACCTGCGCGGCGCTTTCGATTTCCCGGAAGGCGGCGCGGATTACTTCCAGCAAGTCATTGACCGGTTTCCCGCCGATCCCCGGGCCGAGGCTGCGTGCTTCATGCTAGCGCGTTGCCGACTCGCCAAGTCGCGGTCGCATGACAACTTATCCCGCTCAAGTCCGCCAAACGATGCGCTCGCACACGACGAGCGCCAACAGGCGGAGGTTCTTTTCGAGGACTATCTCAAACGGTATCCGCGCGGCCGCTTTGTGGCGGACGTGCCCGGCTGGCTCGGTGCATTGGCTTTCGCCGACGGGAACTATGCCCGCGCGCTGGACTGCTATCTGCAGCAAGCCAATGTGCCGGACCATCCCGAAGTCCTAAAATCAGCGGGTTTCATGTGCGAGCGCTGCCTGTCGGAACTAGACATCGAGGGCGACCCGGAGGAGTTGACTCGCGTGGCGGCAAACCCGCGGCTGGCGATGAGCCTGATCTACGTGATTGTCGGCAACTCGGCGGCTAAGGAGACCTCGGACCCCGATCCTGCCAAAGTGCAGCGGTGGAAGCGCGACATTCTACCGCGCTTGGCCGCGGCGGTAGTCGAGCACAAGGATGCTTACGCGAGTTCCGACTGGCAACCGCGCTATCTCGCGATTCTCGCGCAAGCCGCCAGCGGCTCGGGCGACCAGGCCAGAGCGCTTGCGCTCTGCGAAATGGCCAAGGATCAACTCGGGCGAAGTGATGACCTGGCCTTCATCCATTTGGTCGCCTTGGAACGCGCTCGCCGTCTACCGGAGGCGATCACCGCGGGACGCGAATTCGCCCGGCTTTATCCGGCCAGCCCCTTCGCCGCCGGCGCGGCGTTAAGAGTAGTGCTCGCTCTCCAGGACGACCATCAGGCAGGAGCCGCGGTTGCCGAGATTCACCGCCTGCGCAAGCGCGCGGTGGACCAGGCGCGTCAGAACAACGAACCGGAGCCTCCCGAGGACCAACAACTCGCCCAAATCGCCGATGCGCTGCTCAATTTTGCGCCGCTTCCAGAACTGGCGGCGGCACTGACACCGGCCGGCACCGCCGGCCAAACGGAACTCGCGGCGGCCGACGAGGCAAACCTGCGCGCCGTCCTGGTCCAACGCTGGCTGACGGAGGAGAATTTTGGCGAAGCGAGTAAATACACCGTGCCGGGCCAATGGAGCCAGGCGGCCACAGCTTTGCAACAACTCACCGCCGCCGCAACCGCGGCTCCGCCGGGGCAGCCGCGCGCCGACGCGTGCCTGCGGGTGGCCGACGCCTGGGTCGCGGCGCGAGGCAAACTGCTTTTCGCGCCGCTGGAGACGGATGAGGCGAGAGACCTTTTCAAGGACGATTATAATGAGCGAGCCGGCCTCAGCCGCCGCGAGAACGGCCTGGCGCTTGGAGTGCCGGCAGAGGTCCTCAACCACTCGCTTTCAAGCCGGGATGAATGGCAGCATGGCTTTGCCTGGTATCTCAAGGCTGCCGATGCCGCGCCATCGAGTTCGCCCGGCGAGGCCCGAGCACTCTGGGCGGCTTTGCGCCTGATGCCCTCGATCGCGCTCGCCTCGCCGTACACCTTCCAGCGGGCGGGCGAGACAAACGCCGGCGCGCTATCCCGGCAATTGTACGATCGACTGATCCGAGACTGCCCGGAGTCGCGGGAGGCCAGTGCGTATGCCGTGTACTACGACCTAACGCCGCCAGCTCTCGATGAATCCAGCCCAAACTACGATGCAGCGGCTCCCGCGCCCGACCTGGCCGGAGCAATGACCGGTGAGGGATTGCTGAAGGGTGAGCCGGAATATCGCTGGGACGTGAGGCCCGGCTATGCCGAATGGGAGCCCCTGAGCAACACGAGAACTCCGGATGAAGACAAGCTGCTGGCTGAGGTCACCGGACAGATCCTGTCTCTGGCGAACACGGAATCGAACCACGATCCTACGCGCCTGCGCGTGATCGTGAACGGTCTCCGCGCTCGCCTGAAGACCGCCCGCCTGGACCTCAACGATCTTTTCCTCTGCAATTTCCTGGACGACCTGGGCGACTTCCTGCAGGAACCAGCCATCAATCTGACGCCGGCCGCCGTGACCAAGTACCTGGAGTTACGGACCGAGTGCCTGACCGTGGAGCATTGGGGCGAATGGGGGCTGACCGCTGGATATCCCAAGGTCGAGGACTACGCGGTGCTCGCCCACATCCAAGAGGCAGCGGTCCTGCCCGCGCTGGCGGCCTTTCCGGATTATCTCGATTTTCTAGTTCTCGCGGTCAAAGCGAATGACGAGATCGACGTACCCATACCCGGCGAAACCGAAGAGGACAGTGACGGAACCAAACACCCGCGAACCAGACGCGACCGCGATTACCCGGCCATCGCCAAGCTCGCCGGCGAATTTCTGGTCAAGTATCCGCACAGCCGCAAGCGGGACGCGGCCCTTTTGCTTTCTGCGCGGGCTCTTTACGCCGCGTCACGGCCATTGCTGTTAAAGGAATTCGCCGCTTGGCCGGAAAGCCATCACTTTGCCAGCGGCTCGATCGTCAAGGTCTTGCCACAGCCGGCATTTAACCCCGGCGAGATTCTTGCGGCGCTGGACGCGTCGGACCGCGAGTTTCCGGGCGGGCGGTATGCAGGCGACATCCGCAACCTCCGGGGATTGCTGGCCTGGCATACCCGGAACTGGCCGCTGGCCCTGGATCTGACGCTCGCCACTCTGGCTGACGCCGGGGATCCGCTCCTGCAGAGCGAGGCAGCCCGACGATTGGTGAACATCTTCGTGGATGGGTTAACCAACGATGAAGAGCGCCAGCGGTGCCTGGCCGCAATCAAAACCAGAGCGGCGGCGATCAAGCAGCTAAGAGATTTTCTGCCCAAGAGTCCTTATCCCTTCCGCACTTTGCAAAGCTGGTTGCTGGCGCAATTCTAGAAGCGGAGCCGCCCGAACGCTTCGTCCAGCCTGTCGGCAGGCACCCGATCCATGCGAAAATTGTTGGAGCACCTTGAGTGGCTGTTTGTACTGCTACCCGCTACTGCTTTGTTCCCGACGCAGGTTTGCGCTTCGGGCGGGTTCGACGATGAACCGCCGCCCACGCTGCCTTACTACCTTGACCGTTTGCCGGCCAAGCCGCCCGCGCTCGTCTTCCAGGAAACTTACGAGGGCAGCGCCCAGGCGGCGGCACGACCAGTCGACTTCCACGCCGCTCTGCTGGCGCTGGCAACCGATTGCGAGAAGGGCCGGCCAGTGAACGCTTTGCTCGCACAGACCGACGATTTGCTCCAGGAGGCGCGCCTCGACCCGAGGCAAGCCGCCGCCCTTTGCAACGTGCTCAATGACGTCCGAGACCTTTTTGCCGCCGCGCCGCCCATCGCCGGCCAGATGTCGGCGGGCTACATCCGCTGGCGCATCGACCATGCCGGCTACTTCCGTCTTTACTGGAACGAGCAGGAGCGGAAAGCGGCGCAGGAAGCCTCGCCAGCCGGAGGAGAAGCCCCCACTGCCGCCGCGCAAGCGGAGTTGCGCCGGCAGATCGACGCCGCGGGCACGGGGCCGCTGGCGGTGCATTGGCTCTACTTGGAAGGCGCCCTCAACTTTCCCAAAAGCTCGGCTGAATTCGCGCAAATCGTCAAAGAGTATCCCGCCGATCCGAGAGCAGAATCCGCGTGCTTCATGCTGGCGCGCTGCCGCCTGGCGGCGTCCCGCGCGCACGGCGACGGCTACAGCGAGCTAACCCCGGAGCAGAAAGCTGCCGCCGAGCGAGAGCGCCAGGAAGCGCTGGTCCTCTTTCAAGACTACGTCAAACGCTACCCGCACGGGCGCTTTATGGCCGACGTCCCGGGCTGGTATGGGGCGATTGCCTACGCTCGTGGCGATTACCTGGAAGCACTCGATGATTACCTCCAGCAAGCCGATATCCCGGGCCACCCGGAAGTACTCAAATCAGCCGGTTTCATGTGCGAACGCTGCCTCTCGCACCTGGCGACGGCTGGCGATCAGGCAGCGCTCCAGCGCGTGGCGGCGCATCCGCGATTGGCGATGAGCCTGATTTATCTCCTGGTCAATACGCCCGAGGCTGACAACTACGACGGCAAACTGGACGATCCGGCACAGGTCACCCGCTGGCGGCGCGCGCTGCTGCCGCGCCTGGCGGCCGAAGTCGCCGCGCACCAGGACGCTTACTCGGTCACGGATTGGCAACCCCGCTACCTGGCCATCCTGGCCCAGGCCGCCAGCGGCGCGGGCGATCAGACGAAGGCGCTCGGGCTCTGCGCGTTGGGCGGGGACGCGCTGACGCGCAGCGATGACCTGGCGTTTATCCGCCTGGTCGCGTTGGCCCGCGCCCAACGTCTCCCGGAGGCGATCGCGGCCGGCCGGGATTTCGCGCGGCATTTTCCGCGCAGCCCACTCGCGCCGGGGGCCGCATTGCGCCTGGCGCTGGCCCTGCAAGACGAGCACCAGGCCGGGGCGGCTGTAGTCGAACTTTATCGCCTACAGCGGACGCAAGCCGCCGCGGCAAATGAGGCGGAGCAAGCCGGCGAAGATCCGTTCTCGAGCATCAACCTGTGGGATTGGATTTACCCCTCCGCCGACGCCAACCTCTCTGTCGCCCGCAGCGCGCTCGTGCGCGATGCCAGCGGGGCGGAAGACGCCCAAATCGCGCAGATTCTGGATGCCTCGCTTAATTTTGCGCCCTTGCCGGAACTGGCTGCCGCCTTCGCGCCCGACGAGGACGCACTTGACCCGGCCGAGACGTTGAACTTGCGAGCCGTACTGGTGCAACGCTGGCTGGGCGAGGAAGAGAATTTTGCCGAAGCCAAAAAATACGCCTCCGCGGCGCAATGGAGCCAGACGGCCGCCGCGCTGGAAAAACTCACCGCCGCGGCTGCCGTTGCGCCCGCGGGCGAGCAACGGGCCGCGGCCTGCCTGCGCGTGGCCGAAGGTTGGACCGCGGCGCGCGGCAAGCTGCTCTTTGCGCCGCTGGAAACCGACCAGACCAGGCACGACGTTTTCGAAGGGGACGCGCCGCAAGCCGACTTGCGCCGGCGCGATAATGGCGGGGTCGTCGGGCTGCCGGCGGCCGGCATCACCCACGCGTTATGCTCGCGCGACGAGTGCCAACATGCGTTTGACTGGGACCTGAAAGCCGCTGATGCCGCGCCCATCGGCTCTCCCCTGCGCGCGCAGGCGCTTTGGGCGGCCTTGCGCGTCATGCCGGCGATCGTCGTGGCTTCACCGTTGACGCTGCTGGCAGCGGGCGAGTCGGACGCGACGGGCCGGTCGCGTCAGTTGTACCAGCGCCTGCGCCGCGAGTGCCCGCAACGCCGGGAGGCGCGCGAATTCGCCGTTTACTACGACCTCAAGCCGCCGGTCAAACCGAAGGAAGACGACGCCAACCAGTCGGAACCCGATCTCAGCGCGGCCACCCCCTATGTACCGGCGCTGTATAGCGAGCCGGAATATGCCACCGCCCTCGGTAATGACTCCATCCCTGACGGGGAAGACCCGATTGAAAGAATGGTCGAGGAAGTCTTGAACTTCTCCAAGGCGGAATTCACGGCAAAGCCGGACCGGCTGGCCAAAAAGGTGGACGAACTCCGGGCGCGGCTAGCCGTTCGGCATCTCCAACGTAATGATCTGTTCCTGGTCAATTTCCTGGATGATCTCGCCAGCTTCCTGCAGGAGCCGGCGGCTACGCTCACGCCCGCCGCCGTCGCTCGCTACGTCCGCCTGCGCCTCGACTGCCTGGGCGTCGAGCATTGGGGCTACTGGTCCGGCAAAAATCCACTGCCGCCCGTGGAGGGAGCGTCGCAGGATGAGTACGGCGAGTACCGCCACGTCGATGAAGCGGTCCTGACTCAAATTCGCGAGGCGTATCGGGATCCGGTCATGGCGCCATTCAAGGATTACCTGGATTTCCTGGCTATGGCTGTCGTGGCAAACCATGAGATCGACATCCCCATACCTGGCTCCTCAGAGACCAAGGACGACGGTGAAGGTCACAAGGAGCCGGTTACCTATCGCTCCCGGGATTACCCCAAGCTGGCCAAGCTAGCCGAAGATTTCCTGCGCGACTACCCGCACAGCCGCAAACGCGAGGCCACGCGGCTGCTGTATGCGCGGGCGCTGTACGCCGCCTCCCGGCCCACGTTGCGGGAAAAGTTCGCGGTCTGGCCGGAAAGCGGCCATTTCGCCGGGGGCAACATCATCACGACCCAACGGCAGCAGCCGTTCGATCCGCGGAAGATCGGCGCGGCGCTGAACGCTTACGACCGCGAATTTCCGCAGGGCCGGTACGCGGCCGAGATCCTCAACCTGCGCGGTCTGCTCGCCTGGCGCACGCAAGATTGGCCGCTCGCTTTCGACCTGACCCTGCGTACCCTGGGCGACGATCATAATCAAAATTTGCAGGAAGAGGCGGGCAAACGCCTGACGAGCATCTTCGTGGACGGCCTGACCGACGAAACGGAGCGGATGCCCTGCCTGCAGGCGATCAAGGCGCGTCCGGATGTCGCAGCGAAGCTCAAGGACTATCTGCCGGAGAGCCCTTATGCGTTGCGAATCCTGCGCAGTTGGCTTCTGGCACAGCTTTGAGTTGGGGGCTGTTGGGCAGACGATTTGGGACGGCTTCGGAGAGCCGTCCCTACCTTTGTTTTGGACGGCCAAGCGGTGGCAAAGAAAAAACTGGCGCTTTCCTACGTTTGTAGGCATTATTTCCTACGTTTGTAGGAACTATGACCAACCACGCCCGCATCTCTCCCGCCGAATGGCAGGTCCTGGAAACATTATGGGATCGCCAAGCACCGGCCACCGCCGCGGAAATCTACGCGGCGCTGGGCGACGACGTTCAATGGCACGCCAAAACCGTGAATACCTTTCTGACGCGGCTGGTGGCGAAGGGGATCTTAAGCGTCGTCCGCGATGGCAAAGCCAACGTGTACGCTGCAAAACTGAGCCGGGAACGCTGCGTACGACGCGAAAGCGCTTCTTTCCTGCAACGCGTTTTTCGCGGCGCCGCCGGACCGATGCTCGCGCACTTTTGCGAACGCGCGGATTTGTCGGACGACGAAATCGCCCGCTTGCGCAGCATTCTCAAACAACGCTCGGCAAAAAAGAAAGGTGACGCGAAATGATGCCGGCACTTCTCATCGTCAGCGCCCGCGTTTCGGTCGTCATTGTCTTGCTTTTATTGGCGCGGCCCTGGTTGCGCCGGCTCGGGGGCAATCGCGTAGCCGCCTGGTTGTGGCTGCTGCTGGCGGTACGGTTGCTCTGGCCAGCGCCGATCGCGGCACCCTGGCATATTCCGCCGGCAGCTTGGTTCGAATCGGCGCGAGGTCAGGCCGGACCGACGCAGACGCCGGCCGGCGTCCACGTGCTGCTGCAAGCAGACGGTCCGGCCCAAGAGGCCACTCCCGCACCGTTGACAAGCTGGCTCCCGGCCCCAGCGGTTTCCCGGCCCTGGACGATGCTGACCGGGCTATGGCTGGCCGGAGTCGCCGCGGCGCTCGTTCACTTTCTCCTGGGCTGGCGACAGGCCCGCCGCTGGGCGGCATTGACGCTTCCCGCCGACCGCGATGAGAGGGCGTGCGCGGTTTTCGCGTCGATTCCTCCCCAGCTGCGGCGTGGAGTGGTTTTGCGACTCAGCCAGGAGGTGGACATCCCGACGCTGCATGGGTTGCTGCACCCGCGGATTTGGCTTCCCCCGGCGTGCCTCGAGCAACTCGACGACGCCGAACTGCGGCACGTCCTGTTGCATGAACTCGGCCACGCGCGAGCGCACGATCTGGCGGCGCAATGGGTTTGTTCGCTCGCCTGCTGCCTGCACTGGTTTAACCCGCTCGTGTGGGTCGCGGCCCGGGTGGCGCGGGCGGACCGCGAACTCGCTTGCGATGCGTGGGTGCTGGCGCGGGACGCCGGCGGCACGGGGGGCAGCGTTGGGGGCGCGGACGACTTCCCCGCCGCTTACGGGGAAACGCTGATCAAGATCGTGGGGCAGTGGCGCGGCCCGGCGCAGAGCCGGCGCCCGGCTGCCCTGGTGGCCATGGCGGCCGGGCCACGCAACCTGGGACTCCGCGTGCGCGAAATCAGCACGTTCCGGCGCCTGCCGCCTTGGCGCGAAATCCTGACTGCGAGCTTGGTGGCTCTCGCGATGCTCGGTTCCACGCTGGGCCAGGTAGCTTCGGCCCAACAGACACCCGCGCCGGCGCCCGGGCAGTCGCCACCTGGGACGCCTCCACTTTCGTCGCCGTCCGCCAACTCCTCGCCTGCTCCGGCGCCGGCCGGCGCCCCCGAGTCCCCTTCGGGCCAGCAGCTCAATTACGAGTGCCGCGTCGTGTCCCTGCACAAAGCCGCACTGGAGCCACTGCAGGCTCTCGCCCTAAAAAACCCTGCCTGGAAGGGTTTGATCGATCCCCTGGTGGCGGAGTTCTCCCAGGATGATGATACCGGGAATTCCTCCGGAGCCGCGGGCAGCTTTTCCGTCTCGCAGGTAATCGGGGCCACGGAGCAGCAGCAGTTCCTACAGGCGCTGAACGGCCTGGCGGGGATTGAACTCCTCAGCGCGCCGCGGGTGACGGCGCATAGCGGTCTGAAAGCCACGGTTGAAATCATCCGCGAGATTCCTTATCCCACCAACTTCGATCACAGCCATCTGCCGGGAGTCGATACCGTAGCGACCCCAACCAAGTTCGAGAAGAAGAACGTTGGCCTCACCCTTTCCCTCGATGGCACTCTGGCGCCGGACGGAGATGTCGTCGATCTGTCGATTAGCTGGCAGATGGCGGACTTGCAGGGTTACGTCGGGCCGGACGGCAAGCCTCTTTCCTCCGATCCGGCGCCGCCCGCGAGCCGGCCGGTTTTCTCCACCCAGATGGTTGAAACCAGCGTGACCATTCCGCTGGGCGCCACGCTGGTGCTGGGCGGTCCGCGCCACAATCCGGGCCTCTGGAACGGAGCGCCCTACCACCCGCAGCGCAGCCGCGGGGACACGATCGAGCTGAACTTTGTCACCGTGAAACTAGCGGAAACGCCGCCACCGGTGACCCGCCTGGATATGCCGTCGCCGGCCGAGCAGCAGCGCGCAGATCAGATCGCGGAGATGAACCGGCTGCTCGCGAAAATTGTCATCCCGCACATCGATTTCCAAGCGCTGACTCTAAGCGATGCCATCGAGAACTTGCGCCAGGATGCTCGCGCGGCCGACCCCAACCCCGACGCCGCGGCCCGAGGCGTCAATATCTTCCTGAAGTTGCCCCGCGCGCCATCGGCCAAGAACGACGGCACCGGTTCGCCCGCTCCAGCCGCCAGCGCGACGCCGTCGCCGGGCGAGAAGCGAATCACGTTGCGGCTGGAGCAAGTGCCGGTGCTCGACGCCTTGCAGGCCTTGGCATCCCAGGCCGGCTTACAAGCCAAGGTGGAGCCCTACGCGGTCTCGCTGGTTCCTCTGTCCGAAAACACGGACGCACTCATGACGGTGGAAGTGCCGATTTTCCACCCAGAGGCGCTTGGATTTCCGGCTCCGCCGGCGCCCGACGCGGCGCCCGCCACCGGTGTCCACGTCGACGCGCGACCGAGGCTGGAAGCGGGCGGCGTCGGCATGCCCGTGGGTGCGTCCGCAACTTATTTGCCGAAAACCCACAAGTTGATCGTGCGCAATACGGCGGAAAACATCGAGCGCCTCAAGACCATGCTGTCGGCGTCAGGTGCGCTAAGGTAATAGGGGTAGCCATTCATCCGCTCTGGACTAATTTCGAGATAAACCGTTTTGCCCTAACTAAATAGTTGGGCATTGTTTTCTATGAGAGTGCGCCCCGAGTCGTCGCGTGATGTCCCCCCGCTACGCGAAAGTATTTGGAAAAAGCGCGAACGCCACCTCAAGCAACACGGCAGCCCGTCAATTCTGGATGAGCCCGATTTCGAAGTGCCTTCTCCTCTGCCTTCCCGCAGGGTTGCCTTAAAATAGAGGATTGGTCCCACTAATTGGAGTCCTCTGGCGGACAGGGCGGCCGCTGCTTTTCGGCGGTGCCGGCGACGATAAAGGTTATCTCACCCTTCGGCGGATGAGCCAGATAATGCTCGCGCAACACGATCGCGGTGCCGCGGCGGAATTCCTCGAATTGCTTGGTCAGCTCGCGCGCGACGCAGAGCAGCCGTTCCGGCGCCAACCTCGACAGCACCTCCAAACTTTTTTCCAGTCGATACGGCGACTCGAAAAAGATGGACGTTTCCGCGCGCTCGACGGCGCGTTGGAGTTCCCGCTCCCGTTGCCCGCTCTTTACCGGCACGAAGCCGCCGTAGAAAAACGCGTCCGCCGAAATCCCGGAACCTACCAGGGCCGTCAAGACGGCCGAAGCCCCGGGCAGGATCGTGTAGGGCAGCCCCTTTTCCGCGCAAGCGCGCACCAACCGCACCCCGGGATCCGAGATACCCGGCAGACCGGCATCGGTGATCAGCGCGATGGAGGCGCCCTCCTCCAGACGTGCCACCAGTTCCTGCGTGCGCCGGGCCTCGTTATGCTCATGAAAGCTGACCAGCGGCCGGCGGATTTCGTAGCGCTGCAACAGCCGCAGCGAATGCCGCGTGTCCTCGGCGGCGATCAGGTCAACGGACTTGAGCACCTCCAGCGCGCGCACCGTGATGTCACCCAGGTTGCCGATGGGAGTGCTGACGACGTAAAGCATCGATGGTCCATCCTGGCCTGATCACGGGACAAACGCCCGACGACGATCAAAACCCTTCCGAAATCTGGCTGACGATGCGGATGGCGGCCTGTTCCGCGGCCAGCGGAATCGCCTGACGCTCGTCCTGTTGGACATCGTTGCCGACGAAAAAGCTGGTCGAGCCATCGACCCGTCCGGAGTCGAGAATCTGGCCCGTACTGCGTTCCACCAACTGGAACCGCAAGCCCACGTCCAACTGGAACTCGGCCGTGAGCAAGATATTGCCGGCCACTGAACGAGCCGGAGTCCGTTGCACCTTCTCGATGTACCCGGTGAGGATGGCATCGGCTTCGCCGGCGTTGGCTACCTTGTAAGTTCCGTCCTGTTGCACCTGCCGGATGACGATGTCGGTCACGAGCCCTTCAACCCGCGGGAGCAGCGAGTTATTGCGGAAAACAGGCACCGCAATCGTGTGCACATCCTTCAGATAGGGCGGCTTGGCCGGCCCCAGGTGATAACCGGCGCATCCGGAAAGTAGCACCACCAGGGAGCAGACCGCGGCCAGCCAGCCGGGATGCCGGGAAAGTGATCTCATGGAAGTAAGCGGCCCGAGAAAGAAAGTGGCGCGGCCGGGCCCACCCCAGCGGAACCGCGCGGCCCCGGCAAAGCCTATTGCGAGGGCAGGCTGGGTTGCTCCGCATCGGGCACGCGGGGAGGAGGAGCGTCACCCTGCGACGAAGGCGCGGACGAAGAGGCAGGCGCGGAGCCGCCGAATGGCAGGCCTCCCAAGCCGGGGTTACCCGCCGTGGGCGGCGGCGGAGGCGGGGTGGGCGCGCTCACGGGAGGGCCGACGTAATCCGAGCGTTTGGCGGTGTCCGTCTGAGCCTGCAAACGGTCCTCGTGCGGCTTGACGAGGGCCAAGCCGCCGACGCCGGCCTGGCCGGGCGCGGATTGGGTGTCCGCAAAGTATTTGTCGCCGTATTTCGACCGGATATAATCCAGGCGCGCCTTGGCTTTCGCGCTATCGGGCGAGTTCGGTTGCTGCCGGATGACGTCATTGTAGTAAACGACGGCCGCGCGAAACAGCTTCTGCCCGTAATAATAATCGGCGATCTGTAAGGAGCCGCCGGTCTGCATGTTGGCCAGGGCGGCGATATTCTCCTTCGCCTGCGGCGCCTTTTCACTGGTGGGGTAAGCCGAGAGGAAATCCTCAAAACTCTCGCGCGCCCGTCCGGCCGAGTTGCGGTCATTGCTGCCCGTACGGCTGATCTGCATGTAATTGAAACCGATCTGGTAAAGCGCGTCCGCCGCGATCGGGTCTGTCGGGTATTTATCCACGGCTTGCTGGTAAGCAGCGATGGCCCCTTTCCAATCCTGCTGGCGCTCCTTGGCCTGCCCGATATTGAACTGCGCCAGGGGAGCGTACCGGCTGTACGGGGCGTTGGAAATGATGACGGTGTAGATCGCGATAGCCCGGTCCCGGGAAGCCAGGGTCGGGATGCCCAAAATCTTCTGCTTGGCGCCTTCCAGGAAGGCGGTCCCCACGCGGTATTCGCCTTCCAGCGCATTGGTGTAATCGACGCTGTGCGGGTAGTCCTTGATCAACTTCTCGTAGGCCGTGGCCGCCCCGCTCAGATCGTGGCGCTTCTCCAGCAGCACACCGATTTTGTACTGCGCGACCGAGGCAACGCTCGATTTCGGGAACCGGTGCACCGTCTTGCGGTAACCCGCGATGGCGCTGCCCAAATCCCCTTTGGTTTCCTTGGCAAAGGCGACATCGAACTGCGTCTGCGCATCCTTCTGATTCGGCGCCGAATCTTCACTGCCCGGTTCCTGGTAGCTGGCGCCTTCGCCCGGGGTGACGACAATTGGCGCTGGACTGCGGAACGGGAACGCAATAGTCCCAAGAGACAGCAGCAGGAAAATTCGGCCGAACTTCTTCATAGGACGTGACGAGAATGGGGAGGCTAATGGAATTTGCACCCGCGTCAAGACTGGAGCAACCCTCCGCCACGCCGCCCCTGGCCGTGCCGGATGCGGCCCGCAAGATCAAGCTTGGGACCTGCGCCTGGAATTTCGAGGACTGGCGGGACGTCTTCTATCCGCCCGCGCTGGCTTCCAACCAGGAGATCGCCTATTACGCGCAGTATCTGCCGGCGGTCGAGATCGACTCCACCTTTTACGCTAGCCCGCGGCCAGAAGTGGTCGCGGCGTGGGCGGACAAGACACCGGACGATTTCACGTTCACGGCCAAAATGCCCCGGCAGATCACTCACGACGCCCGTCTGCGCGGCTGCGAGCGCGAGCTGGCGGAGTTTTTAGGCAGCTTGCGCCCCTTCGGCGAGAAACTGGGCGCCGTGCTGGTGCAATTTTCGCCCTCGTTCCACCTGGAGCCGAATGAAGAGGCCGTGCGGGATTTCATCGGGCTGCTGCCAACCGGCGGCAGCACGCGGTTTGCCTTCGAATTCCGCCATGGCTCCTGGCACCAGCCGCGCATCGCGCGTCTGCTGGAGGAGCACGGGTTGTGTTGGGCCTGGAGCGACATGAGCGCCCTGGCGGCGCAAGGCGAGGCGGCATTCGAATTTCTGCCGCGCACCGCTGATTTTCTCTATCTGCGGCTCATGGGCGACCAGGGCAACAAGTTCCGTCCCGACGGCACGCGGCAGTTCCGTTACGGCAGCTTGCTCTGGCCGCGCGACGGCGGGCTGGAGAACTGGGCCAGCCGATTGCTCAAGCACCTGGTGGATTTGCAGAAGATCTTCGTCATGATCAACAATCACTATGAGGGTTTCTCGCCGCTGACTTGTCAACGCTTGGGCCGGCTGCTGGGGATCCGGCTCGATCTGCCCAGCCTGGTGGACCACGCCGCCGCTCCGGGCGAAGGGCCGGCGGAAAAGGACGAGCAACTGGAGTTGCTGTAGCTAGTGCATTTTCCAAGCAAAAAGGGACGGCCCCGTCCTGGAGCCGTCCCTTCTTGTCAGCCGAGAGAGGCGCGCTGCCTCCCCTGCTTCTTTAGTGAATGACGCCGTTCATCCCGTTGGGGAAGAAGAGACCGCTGGAGGCGCCGATCGCGCCGTAAACGATGTTCAGCACTTCGCGGGTGCCGCGCTTGAAGGCGATCGAGTTCGCGTCCGCCGGCACGATGTTGGCCGCGCCGGTCTGGGTGCCGTCCGCCGTGATCCCCTGGTCCTTGTCTTTCTTGCTGTGGGTCAGGGTGTCACGCAGGTTGGAGATCGCCTGGATGGTCGGAATAATGGAGGCATTGCCTTGCTCCTTGCTCAAGCCGTAAAGGACCGTCCGCACTTCCGAAGCGTGGTAGGCTTCGACCGCCAGGATGCCGGCGGCGGCAGCCAGGTAGGTTTTGTTCGTGATCAGCCCGGCGCCGCCATGGTAGGCGGTCACACCCACGTCTTCAAAGATGAACGCACCAGTGAGGAAATCGACATCGCCACCAAACGGGTCGAAAGTGGCGCTCGGCATGCCGGAGGCGGCGGCATACGCCTCGTTGAAACTGTTATAAAGGTCGATGGTTGGCCGGGCGACCGCGGCCGAACCCAGCGCGGCACGCAAGAAGATGACGTGGTTCAACTCGTCCTGGTAGATTTCCGCCGCGTAGTCCGCGATGACGGGCAACGTAAAATTGACGGCCGTAAAGTTCGGTTTGACCGTTGTGGTTCCGGGAGTGCCGAGGCCGGTGACGGCGGTCTTGCTGTCGATGCCCTGGCCGGTGACCGCATAGGAATAGAATTCGGCTTCGAGGTACTCGAGATTCAGCGCAAAGTTCAGGACCGCGAGGTCCAGATCGCTGGCGTCGTCAGCAACGGCGGACTGCTGACCCAACAGCAGGGAAGCCGCGGCGGGTGCGAATGCAGCGGTGACTCCCGCGATACCCGCGCGCCGCAGGAAGGAGCGCCGGCTGGCAAAATCCGAGGGTGACAGGTCCGTGGGGATGCTAGGCAGATTTGGTTTGTTGTTCATCGGTAACCAGCGAATCCTCCGCGGTTCCGCCTTTGGATGCATCAAAGTGGCTTGAAGTTAGCTTTCGCGGTCTAGAAACGAATCGGCGGACGCAAACCCGATTGGGGTGAACAGGGTAAGAGTTCTTCGATCTCTAGTCTCCCGCCAGGCTCAAGATGTGTTCGAATTCCGCGCGCTCCATCGGCATGACCGAGAGCCGCGAATGCCGGACCAGCAGCAGGTTGCTCAACTTCGGGTCGGCTTTGATCGCCGCCAGGGACACCGGGTTCTTGACCGGTTCCCCCGCCTGCAACTCCACGGCCACCCAGCCGGCGGTATCTGCGTCGGCGGTGGGATCCGGAAAAGCCGCGCGCGTCACGGTGGCGGTGCCGACCACGGCCTTGTCTTTGCCGCTATGATAGTAGAGGACCCGGTCGCCGGTTTGCATCCCGCGCAGGAAGTTCCGCGCCTGGAAGTTGCGGACACCCGTCCACTTCGTTTTGCCGTCCGCCACGAACTGCGCGAAGGCGTACGCCTCCGGTTCCTGTTTGACGAGCCAGTAGTGCATGAGCGCGCGGGATGGTCGGTTGGGTTGGCGTCGGCGGGCTAAATCTTCAGGAACGCATAGACTTCGTCCACGCCCCGGTCGCGATGCCGGGTAGCGGTGGTGGCGAGCAGATTCTGGCCGCGTTTGTTCGAGGCCAGACGGGCCTCGATCTCCGCCGAGGCGGTCCGCGCGCCGCGCAAGTCGCTTTTGTTGACGATGACCAGATCAGCCAACTCGAGCATGGCGATTTTTTGCAGTTGCAGCCGGCTGCCGTAGTCCGGGTTCATGACCAGGATCTTCAAATCGACCAAATCGCTGGAGAACGGCAAGGCTTCCTGCCCGGTGCCGACCGTTTCGATGATCACCAGCTCGAACTGGCCGGAATTCGCCAGGATTTCCAGGCAACGGCCGGTCGCGGGACTTAAGCCGCCCGCCTGTCCGCGGGTCGCCATCGAACGCATGAAAACCCGGTCATCCTGCGAATAGATCATGGTGGCGCGATCACCCAGGAGCGCGCCCGCGCCTGCTCCGCCGATACTCGGATCGTGCGAAAGGATGGCCAGACGCGCCTCAGCCGGGTGCGACTTGAGAAACCGCAGCACGATCTCATCGATCAAGGTCGTTTTGCCGGCGCCGCCGGAACCCGTCAGGCCGATCACGCGGCAGCGCCCTTCCGCCACGGAAGTCGCCGGGTGGGTCCCGGCCAGTTCCGCCAGCGGATCACCGACGGGCCGCGTAAACCGGCTTTCGGCGTGAGTCAGCCGGCGGGCGAGATCGCGATGACTGCCCGTGCCGCCGCCCTTGATGTAACCCATATCCGGGTTCAACTCTTCCTTGTGCGGACCGCCATAATGATCCTTGATCCAGCCGATCATCTCCGTGAGCGGCGTGCCGGCAAAAAAAATGCGGTCCGTGCCGTGCCGCAGCATCTGCGCGGCGTCCTCCTGGGTGATCGTGCCGCCGCCGCCTCCGAAGAGGCCGATTTGGCCGGCGCCCCGGGCATTGAGCCGCTCGCGCACTTCGGCGAAGAACTCGAGATGGCCGCCGTTGTAGCTGGACAGTCCGATCGCCCGAACGTCCTCCTGGATGGCGGCGCGCACGATATCGGCGGCCGGACGATGGTAGCCCAGGTAGATCACCTCGACGCCATGGCGGATCAACTCGAGGTTGATCGTGTTGATGGCGCTGTCGTGCCCGTCGCAAATAGGGACGGCCGTGAGGAGTCGGATGGGCGCCGTTAGCACAAGAGGCAGATTACTATGGCCAAAGCCGGTTGACGAATGTCGAAAACGGCGGAATCGAGCCCTGCTAGCCGCTGCCGAGCCGGGCCTCGCATTGCAGGACGGCCAACGCGCAGGTACCGGTTTTCATGCCGCCCTGGCGGGCCAGCGCGAGCACCTCGGCCACGGGCAGGAGCAGCAGTTCGATGTTTTCACCCGGCTCCCGGTCGGTGGCTTGATCCAGCACCACATCACGGGCCAGGAAGATGTGGCAGACCTCGTCGCTAATGGAACTCGAGGAATAAAACCACGCCACATGCTCCAGCGGCCCCGCCGTCGCGCCAATCTCCTCCCGCAACTCCTTGCGCGCGACGTCCTCGAGCGAGAGTCCCTGCGTGTCCCGGCAGCAGCCGGCCGGGAACTCCAGGCAAAATTCGTCCACGGCGTACCGGTATTGGCGGATCAGGGCCAACCGGCCATCCGCCAGCAGGGGCACGATGATGACCGAATCGCCGCGCTCCAGGTACGAGTACTCGAGCTCCCCCGGCCGCGAATCTCCAGGTCATCGACCCGCAGCCGGTTGACGGCGTTAGCAAAGGGATAACGGGTGCCGAGCCGGCGCCAGCCCAGCTTGGCGGCGGCGGCCTTCGGCGCGGGATCGGTCGGCGGAACGTCGGGCACGGCGCGCTGGAGTTTTCAGGCTTCGACCGGCACCGCGACCACGCGCTCGGCCGGCAATTCCGTCGAAAAGCGGCCCGGTCCCGAGAAGATGCAGTAGGCGCTGCACCCGTAGATCAAGCCGCCCAAAGCCATCACCCAGCGGATGCCCACGAGGTCCGCCAGCGCGGGCATTCCCACCGAGGCGAACGGCATGACGCCAAAGAAACTCAAACCTGCCAGCGCGGAAACCCGGCCGCGCAACGGCCCTGGGGCGCGTTCCTGCACGGTGGTATTGGCCAGGCCGAAATTCATCGAGGTGCCGGCAGCCAGTGCGGTCAAGGCCAGCGCCGCCTGCCAGAAGGCGCGCGCCAGCGCCAGACCGCACAAAGCCAGCGCGACATCCGCCGAGGCCGCGACCATCCAGAGGACGCGGCGAGGCCGTGGCACGCTGACCAATCCTACCGCTCCGATCAGGGAGCCCAGCCCGGAGGTGGCCATCAGGAACCCGGTGAAAGCGGCATTCAGGCCAAGCTCCAAGCGGCCGTACAACGGCATCATCACCGCGAGGATCGGGAAAATGCAAAGCGCGGCGGTTGCCATCAGCGCCAGCATAGCCAGCGTGGGCTTGTCGCCGCGCACATAATTCCAACCTGCTTTCATTCCACTCGTGCGCTGCTCCTCCTCCGCTTCGGTTCCCTTGCTTCGGGGGCCGATCGAGGCCAGCGCGGCAATCAGGGCCAGGAAGCTGACGGCATTCAGATAAAAGGCCGACGCCATGCCCCAGGCGCCGATACAAAGGCCGGCCAGCGCCGGCCCGATCAGCCGCGTGCCGTGGAAGATGGAGCGGTCGATGGCAATAGCCCCGGCGATGTTCTCTTTGGTCACCAATTCCGGCACCAGGGCCGAGGAAGAGGGCATCTCAAACGAAGCGGAAATGCCGAGCAGGAAGGAGGCAACCAGGATGTGCCAGATCTGAATGCGGCCGGTCATCACGAGCCACCCCACGAGCACGGCCAGGATTATCTGCACGACTTGGGTGGCGATGAGGATCTTGCGTTTATCGTAGCGGTCCGCCATTGACCCGCCGACCATGGTCAGCGCCAACATGGGGATGCTGCTGACAAAAGTCACCAGACCCAAGAGCAGAGCGCTATGGGTCAACGTGGTCATGACCCAGCTTTGCGCCATGGTTTGCATCCAGGTGCCGGTCATCGAGGTCGCCTCGCCCGCGGCGTACCGGGCGAAGGGCCCGCGCCGCAAAAGGTGGAGCACGCTCCTGGCTGGAGGGCTCGCCGGCGTCTGGTTCATGTCATCGCTCATGAACTGGTACTCTTCGGCTAGCCGGAGGGTGGATGGAAGCGGAAAAATGCCGCCTGCCTAGTGACTTGCCAGAGCCCGGGAAAACGGCCATGGTGGCCGCGAAAAGTAGCAAAGGGAATCCGGCTGGCACTCGCACCCAACCGATCAATCAAGGGCCTGTTCGTTCGCTCAAAATAACTATGGATATTCTGCCGTTTACCAGTGAAGCCGCTCCGGCGGTGAAGCTGCATCGTTCCGTGGAGGACCGCGCGATCGCCACCTATATCACGGATGCCGCCACGCTCTTGAATACCGTGCGCCTGCGGCCCGGTTTTGCGGAACGCCTGGCGAACTACGGCTTCGACGACGAGGAACTGGCCATCGGCATGGCCTTGCAGGAGCGGGCTTCGCAAACGTACCAGGAACGGCATGACTGCCTGCCGCCGGAGAGCGCCTCCGGGCTGGCGGAGTTGAACGCGCGCATGGCCACCGCCCGGGATGACTTCGCGGAATACCGCGGCGTGGTCCGGGCCGCCATCCCGGAACTTTCCGCCCGCATCAACCTGCGGGTGACCGGCGACACCCCGGATGATTTGCAGCGGTTTCTCAATCACGCCCACACCGGTTACGTCACCGCTTCGCAGGAGCCGTACACGGCGAAGCTGAGCAAACGCGGCTATCCGCCGGAGCGTTTGACGGCGCTGATCAACGAACTGGACGCCCTCGCCACGCTGGACGTGGCGCATGAATTAGCCGCGTCGGAAGCAGAAGCGGCCAACGGCGAATCCCCCGCCGACGCCGCTTACAATGAACTCAAGGAGTTCATGAAAGAGATCAAAGGGGTTATCCGCACGATCTACCGCAAGGAGCCGGACGTGCTACAGGAGCTGCGTTTGCAGCCCTGAGCGATGTGCATGCCGACGTTAGGCGTGCGGCAGCATTAGGGCTAACGGGAGGAAAAACTCCAGGCTGGCGCCGTAAACGGCGAAGCGGTCGACGCGCAGAGCCGCTAGCGTAGCCAGTTGGAACGGGAAATTTCCGGGGTCCCGGACGCCAACCAGGGCCGCCGTCAGCAAGCTGAGATCGGGCTGATGGCCCACCAGCAGGACGCTGCTCCTAGATGAATACTCGTGTAAGGCTTCCAGCGCCGTTCCGGGTTCCATGCCGCTGGCCAGGAAGCCGGCCGGCTCGACAGGCACGCGTTGGAGGGCCTCCGCGAGGATTTCGGCCGTCTGGATCGTGCGCCGATAGGGGCTGGCCAGCACCAGATCCGGCCGCAAACCGTGCCGCCGGAAGAAATCGCCGGCCTGCGCGGCTTGCGCGATGCCACGGGGCGTTAGCGTCCGGGCCTCGTCGGAGGTGACGGTTGGCTCCGCCTCGGCGTGACGCAGCAGAAAAAGGCGCATGGCGGCGAGCGGTGAACGGGCGAGGGCGGCTACATGACCATGCCGCCATCGACCGTCAGCACCTGGCCCGTGATGTAAGCGGCCTCCGGTCCGGCCAGGAAAGCCACGGCTGCCGCGATGTCTTCCGGCCGGCCGAAACGGGCCAGCGGTATCTTGTCCACGACCGCTTTCTTCATCTCGTCCGAGAGGGAATCGGTCATGTCCGTCACGATGAAGCCGGGCGCGACCGCGTTGACCGTGATATTCCGGCTGGCCAGCTCCCGGGCGAGCGACTTGGTCAGGCCGATCAGCCCGGCCTTGCTCGCGGCGTAGTTCGTTTGCCCGGCATTACCCACCAGGCCGCTGACGGAACTGATGTTCACGATCCGGCCCCGGCGCTGGCGCAGCATCGTGCGCTGAAACGCCTGGATGAAGAAAAACGCGCCCTTGAGGTTCGTGTCGAGCACGGTATCCCAATCCGCGGTGGACATGCGCAGGCTGAGGCCGTCGCGCGTCACGCCGGCGTTGTTGACCAGGATGTCGATGCGGTCGTAATCCGCCTGAATCGCCTGGCTGAGCGCGGTAATGGCGGCTGGATCGCTAATGTCGGCCCCATAAGCCCGGGCGGCCGGACTCCCCTCCCCGGCGGCGTGGTTGATTTCGTCCGCCGTCCGTTGCGCGTTGGCCTCGCTGCGGCTGATGACGGCAACTCGCGCGCCATCCGCCGCGAGCCGCACCGCGATGGCATGCCCGATGCCCCGGCCACCCCCTGTGACAATGGCAACCTGATCGGCGAGGGGGAGCGGTTTGGCGGAGTCCATGGCTGTACCGGCTACCGGCAAGAGGCGGTGGCGTCAAGCAGAGTCTGGCGGGCAGGCCAGCGCCGGCTACTTCAGGATCTTGAGCGCGCGCAGGAGGTCCATCGGCACCAGCTCGTAGAGCGGGAAGGCCACGGCGAGCCGCTGGTATTGCATCAGATCGAAAACGCATAGCCCGGCGATCAGCCCGCCAAAAACGGGCCAGCGCCACCGTCCGCAGCGCGCCGCCAGCAAGCCGCATTGCCCGCCCGCCAGGAGGCGGATCGGCAGGTCCCAGATCGCCGCGTAGCGCAAGTTCAGGCCATATTTGACGTTTGCCATCAAGGCATAGCTCGCCACGATAAAGACGAGCAGGAAGAGAATCTCTTTATCCTCGCGCCGCACCTGGAACGCCATCCCGGCCGCCAGGAGCAGAACCAGCGGGCTGACCGTCAACAGGTCCAGCAGATACCGGTACCACGGACCGTCGCCGGTCAGGATGGCGTATTCCAGGTGCATGTTCTTCGGCACGCCCACGAGATACACGTCACACAGCGTGCCCAAACCGCCTGCGGCGTTCGCCAGGATGGCGACTCCAATAAACGGGCCGAGCACCGTCAGCACGAGCAGCGGACGCGTCACCGTGCCCAGCCGCAGCCAACGCGCCAGCGCCAGCAGCGCAAGCACCGCCACGAAGACGAAGAACGCGTTCTCCTTGGTGGTAACCATAAGGGCGAGACCCGCCGTGTAGGCGGCGAGCCAGCCTTGTTGGCGCGGCTGCTGGAGATTTTCCCACAGCGTCCAAAGAGTCAGCAAGGCCCAGAACTCGAAGAAACCGTCCACCAGCGCGTGCTGCGCGAAATGAATCTCCAACGGCGAGAAGGCGAACAACGCGAACACCCCCACCCACAACCAGCCGTGCGGCAGCAGGCGCCGGGCGAAAACGCCGGCCAGCAAGAGCGTCAGCACACTGAACAACCGCGACACCGCATGGAACGCTCCCAGCGGCTCGCCGCCAAAAACCCCGTGCCAGAGATACGCACAAAAAATGTAGAGAAACCGGGTCGGCGGCAGGATCGAGCCGGGGATCGTCTTCTGGTAAGCCAGATAGTTGTCAACAATATCCGGGTAATTGCCCAGGCCCACCGCCATGAGCTGCTTGAGATAATGCGCGTAGAGGACCTCGTCGAAGCCCCGCCCGGTGAACGCCGCCCAATGATAAAGCCGGACGAAAATGCCGCCGGCCGCGATCAAAGCCGCCACGGCCCACGGCAGCCAGCGCCGCTCGACCGGCGGGCGGGCCGGGGGTGGTGGAGAAACGATGGGAGCAACTTCCAGCACGTTCATCCCTTAGGGTGGCGGCAGCTCCAATTGGCGGCTTAATTTCTGAAACTGCGGCATGTTCGGCTGCAGCCGCAAAGCATCGGCAATCGCGGCCCGCGCGCCGTCGAGATCGTGGCGCTCCCAGCGGACTTGCGCGAGCAAAAAGCAGGTCTTGGCGTCATCCGGCTCGATCTGGAGGGACCCGTTGAGGAACAATTCCGCCAGGGGCCAGCGCTTTTCCTGCGCCGCCAGGGCGCCCAGGTTATTCAGCGCGCGATCATGCTGCGGGTCCAGTTCGAGCGTGCGCCGGTAGAAATGTTTCGCCCGATCGCGGTCGCCCTTGGCCAGCCAGAGATTGCCCAGCGCGAAAGTGGTCTCGGCGTTGTTCGGATGCGAGGCGTAAACGCGTTCGAGCTTTTCCTGCGCGCGGTCAAGGCGATTTTGTTCGAGGTCGGCCAGGCTGCTGTTGAAATCGTCGACCGAACTCAGACCCGCCGGCACCGGCCAGCAGACCAGCAGGAGAGCGACGGCCAAAACGCCGCCGTAGCTGGCGAGCGGCTTCCATTGCTTGGTCCGTAAGTCGCGCCAGACTTCCGCCAACCCGAACGCCCCCAGCAGCAGCAAGCCGGGCACGGCCGCCATGCGGTAGCGCTCGGTCACGAACACCGTCATCAGCGAAGCACAATGCAGCCCGACCGCCAGCGCGATCCAGCGGGAGGCGGGCCGCCGCCAGACCGCGAGCACGAGGCCAGGCAACCCCAGGATGGCAACCAGGCCGAAACCGATCCCTGGCAATAGCACTCCGTCCTCCTTCAGCGGGGTGAGGATGCCGAGATCGTCATATTGGAAGCCGCTCCAGAAATTGGCGAACTTGGTGCCCAGCAGACGCAGCCAGGCAATGGGATGCTCATGAATATAGCGGCTGGCCAGGCCCGACCAGAAAGCGGAGACCTCCACCCGCCGCAACGGATGCCCGGCCGCCCGCTCCGCCCACACGATGGAGTCCTTGAGCATTCCTTGCTGGTCGGTATGCAACGGCGCGGGGATCTGCGGATAGCCGTTGGCCTGCGCATTGTTGCCGATGTAGAAATTGATCCCGCTGTGCGCGGACAAAAAGACCGGTTCCCCCGCCAGCAGATAATTGTGCAAGCCGCACGGGGCCGCGCCGAGCAGCGTGCCGGCGAGTAACAGAGCCGTTGCCGTGAGCCGCGCCCGAGCGGGCAAAGGAAACGGCCCCGGCCAATTCCAGGCCCGCTGCCAGAGGATGGCGCCGATAACCAGCGGCAGGAGGAAAAGGATATTCGCCACCATCATCGCGACGAAACCCGCCAGGAGCCCGAGCAGGAAAAATGCGCGTCCGGACGGGCGTTCCATCCGCGGCTTCACCACCCACCACACGACAAACCAGAAAGCCGCGACCAGGTAGGTAGTGGGCATGAGAATGGCCGAGTAAGCCTCCGCCGGGACGAAGAAAATCCAGCCCAGCGCCGCCAACCCTCCGATCCAGCGGGCGCGGTTTTCATCCCCGGGTTCGCCCGCTCGCACAAACACGCAAGGCGCCAGTTTGAAGATGAGCAGCGTGGTACAAGCCTCGGCCACGACCTGGAATAAAGCCGCGATGTACGGCTGGAAGCCGGCCACGCGGTAAACCGCCGCCAACCAATAGGCGTAAAGCGGCAGGCCGTAGAACGCCTGGTGATCGGTCAAATGTCCGGCGGCGATCCGTTGCGCCCAATCGCTATAAAACTTCATGTCGCCCTGGCTCGGCTGAAACTCGGGCGTGCCGGTGGCGCGGAACAGGACCCACAAGCGGATTAACAGCGCGAAAAGGAAGACAACCGCCCCGGCGGAAAGCCGTGGCTGAGGGGGCATTGTCTGAGTAGCTGGCGCTGGCATGGTCACGCGCTAATAAGCAATTGGTATGCTGAAGGCAAAGGTTGGACCGGAATCCGAAAAGCGCTCGCCTGGGAAATTCTTCTCACTTCTGCTTTGATTCATTCTCACTATTGCATTCTGCCAGGCCCTTCGTTGCCCATAAGGTATTGACCCCCTCTGCGAAACGTCGTCAGGCGGGGCCTGTCAGGCCAAGTACACTGGTAAAGCCCCCGAAAAAAGTGCCGGCGAAGGGCGGTGAGCCAGACGCGCGTCACTCTGAGGCCGGCCCGCGTTGGTTAATGCTGGCACCGCAGTTGCTTAAACGATCTGCCAAGCGGGGATGACAAAAGACACTCCTGTGAAACTGAACTACCAATAAATCATATTAGTTAACTTACCTATGTTACACAAAATCCGAAACAGCCGCGGGGGCTTCACCCTCGTTGAAATCATGATCGTCGTGGCGATCATCGCCTTGCTCGCAGCCATCGCCGTTCCCGGCTTCCTGCGCTCCCGCAAACGCTCCCAAGCGACCGCCATCCTCAATGATGCCCGTATTATCGACGGCGCCATTGACCAGTACGCGATCGAAAACAACAAGAAAGGCCTCGACACGTTTACCTCCGGTAACTTGAAGGGCTTCTTCAAACCCGCTTCCCGTCTGTACATGCAGGCCGGCACGGGTGCCACTGGCGCGAGCTTTACCGACATCATCGGAAACAACTACAGCTACGGCAATTTCGACGCCGGTGTGAAGGTCAACAGCGGCACCACGGCTAACTTCGCCGACGTCATCGACAACCCCTCTTCCTTTTGGGGCGCTTACACGCAGTAGCATTTACACCTCTGTCAGTCCGCTGGCAGTGTCTCGCGCCCTTCCGGCCCAAACCGGAAGGGCGTTTGTGTTTAGAGAAGAGTCAAATAATGCCTTAGCCGCCGCGTAGCGGTTTCTAAAAAAGGAGGGATCGCTCTCCGAGCGACTCCGTGACTGTCTGGAGAACCCCAAGCTACCAGCGCAGCGGCTGCACCTGCCTACGCACGTTTCCAGACAGCTTCGGAGTCGCTCGGAGAGCGATCCCTACCTGAGATTACGACCGGCAGCTTTGCTGCCTGCCAACCTCCGAACCATGCCTCTGGCTGATCCCGCCCGGGCAGCCACGCGCCTATTACTTTCGCTCTGCTTGCCATGGTAGCTTCGTCCTTGATGACCCCAGCAGCACGCTTCGTCAGTGCCGGCCCCGTCGTGCCCGCCGCCATCACCAGGACCCAGCCGGCCAGACCGCTGATCCGCCAGCCGCTCATCTGGCTTTTCCTACTGGCCGGCGCGGTGCTGGCCGCTTATGCGCCCGCGCTCAACGGCCAATTCCTTTGGGACGACACGCCGTTGGTGCGCAACAACCAGTTCATCCGCAGCCCCGTGCTGGCGCTCGAAGCCTTCCGGCACACCCTCTTCGATGGCGATTCCAATTTCTACCGCCCGACGCAAACCCTGACCTATATCGCCGACTATTGGGCCTGGGATCTCAACCCGTACGGTTATCATCTGACGAACATTCTCATTCAGGCGCTGAATGCGGCCTTGCTGTTCCTGGTCCTGCGCGAACTGCTGCCAAAACTCGTGCCGACGAAATCGCCCACGCCACCGGCGCTGGCCCACGCGGACGCCTGCGGTTGGATGGCTCTGGGGCTGGCGCTCGTCTGGGCGCTACATCCGGTGCACAGCGCCGCCGTCGCTTACGTCTCCGGCCGCGCGGACACCCTGGCCATGAGTTTTTGTTTGCTGGCCTGGCTCGCCTGCGAGGCCGCCTTCGCCGCACCGCGGGCAGCGGCGCGCGCCGGCTGGAGCGGCGTTGCTTTCGCCTGCCTGCTGCTTGGCCTTTGCTCGAAGGAAATCGCGGCCGTCTGGCTGGCGATCTACCTCGGTTTGCTGGCCGGGGTCCGTCCGGAACTCCCGCGCCGGCAGAAGCTGGGCGTGCTCGCCGGCGGCTTGCTGGCCCTGGCCGCTTACCTGGTCTTGCGCCACTTGCCGGCCGCCCCGCCCCCGCCCCCGCCGGTGCCCGTCTTGCCCTCGAAATGGCTGCTCATGATCCGGGCACTGGGCGATTACGGCAGCCTCATGCTTTTCCCGGACAAGCTGTTCATGGAGCGGCAGGTTTTTGCGGCGCCTGGGCTGGCGAACCCCGCCGATGCCGCAGTCTATACGTCGCTCGCCATCGCGGGGGTTCTGCTCGGCTTGAGCTTCGCCTCCGGCGCGGTTTGGCCGGGGCGCGGGCGGCTCCTGCGGCGGGTGGGCGCCGGCTGGTTCGTCGCGGGCTTTCTGCCTATTTCCAACTTGTTCTCCTTGAATGCCAGCGTGGCGGAGCATTGGCTCTACCTGCCCAGCATCGGGTTTCTGCTTTTCCTCACCGGTGTGTGCCTCGATCTGCCCGTGTCCGCCCGGCGGGCGCCGTTCCTGGGTGGCGCGCTGATCGTGCTGGCGGCTGGCGCACTGGGGTGGCGCACGCATGCCCGCGGCTATGATTGGCGCGACGAATTGACGTTCTTTCGCCAGACCATCGCCGATGGCGGCGATGTCCCCCGCGCGCGCGACGCGCTCGCCACGGCTTACAGCCATGCGCATGACGATGCCGCCGCCATCGCGGTGTTGCGGGACCTGGCAGCCCGCTATCCCAGGGTGCTTTCGGCGCACATCAATCTCGCCACGGCGCTGGCGCGGCAGGGGCAGACAGAGGAGGCCGTCCGGATCCTGGAAGCCGTTACCCCCACGCTGGCGCAAACCGCCAGTGCCCGCGCCATCGTCATCGCCGTGCATGCGCTGGACGCACTGGAAAGAAATCCCGTTTGGCCGGAGCGTCGCCGTTTGCTGTTGGCCAGTGCCGGATCCAGGTATCCCAACTCCTGGGAAGCTCGTGCAACTCGAGGTCGGGGACCTCGAACGTGCGCAGGCCCACGCCGCGGCACTGGCGCTGATCGAGCGCTTTACCGCGACGCACTGGTGGCACGCACCCGCCCACTTCGCCGCCGGTTGCGTGGCAGCAACCCTGGGCCGGGGTCCGCAAGCACTCGACGAATGGCGGCAGGCCGCCCGGCTGGATGTCCATGACGCGGAAGCGCCCAGTGCCGCGGCCGAGTTATGCTTGCAGCAGAAGCAATCCGCCCAAGCGCGCGCCTGGCAATCCGAGGCGGTGGCACGCCAGCCCGACAGCCCCAAGCAACGCGCTCTCTTTGCCCAGGTTCTCCAACGCACGGGCGATTCCGCCGGCGCCAGCGAACAACTCGCCATCGCGCGCGATCTTCTCAGTCATGCCGCCGCCACCCCTTGAATTCTGCCCGTGCGAGGTATCACTCCTGCTAACTTTCCACTCGGCCCTTCTTCCGCCCAGGGCTTGCGCGCCATGAAGCGTTCGTCACCATACCACCCGCACTCCAGCCTTGGGTTTACCCTGGTCGAGATCATGATCGTCATCGCCATCATCGCCTTGCTGGTTGCGATGGCGGTGCCCGGCCTGCTCCGCGCGCGCAAACGGGCGCAGGGCGTCTCGATTCGCACGGACCTCCGTATGATCGACGAAGCGATGGATCAATACGGCATCGAGTACAATAAAGCGTCGCTGGCGCCCGTCCCCATTGCCGCGTGGCTGACCTATATCAAGCCCGGCTCCCGGCTTTACACAACGCAGAGCGACCTGTTCGGCCAGCCTTATGGCAACCAGGTACTGGGCGTTCTGCCGGTCGTCAATAGCACGAGTTGGGACGCGTTGAGCGACGTCTGCGATTCGTTCTTCTGGTCGCCTTATACGCGCTCGCCTTGAGAGCGGTCGTCGGGTTTGGACTCCTGTCTTCTTTCTCGCGTCACCGGACCGGCAACTGCCGGTGTTGGAACGAATCCAGGCGTTCCCGGCAGAGAGCGCCGGCACCTGCCGGAGCTCCCGGTTTGGCGGCCAGCGCCAACGCCGCCTGCGCGACTTCCGCCGCGCCGTCCCAATGGCCGTTGACTGCTTCCGCTTCCGCCAGCGCGTCGAGACTGCCGAGATCCTGGCCCTGCGTGATCTCAACGGCCCGCCGCGCCAGGGTCACCGCTGCCAGATGCCGCGGCGCTTCGTCGCTTTGCGCATCGATCCAGGCCAGGGCGGCCAGCGCGGGCACCCAGTCGGCCCGCAGCGCCAACCCTTTTTCGTATTCTGTGGCGGCTGCCCCGGCATTCCCTTCCGCGCGCAGGACGTCGGCCAACCCGAAGTGCGCCAGGGCGTAGTTGCGGTCTTTGGCCAGGGCGTGCCGATAAAATTGCGTGGCTTCGTCGTTGCGTCCGAGATGGGAGAGCGCCAGCGCTTCGTTATTGAGCACCCGGGCGTCGGCATCGGGCAGAGCGGTCAAATGAGCGAAGACTTCAGCGGCTTCGGCCCAGTGTTGCTGCCGCAAGTCGATGATACCGAGTTGCAACGCCACATCCTTGTCAGCCGGTTGCAAGCGAAACGCCTGCCGGTACGCGACGCCGGCCTCGTCCGCCCGGTTTTCCTCCAGCAAAGCGTCGCCCAGTAAGTGGTACAGCCGGGCGGAAGGCGCGGCGACCTGCCGGGTGTGCTCGAAGATCGCGGCGCTGCTGTGCCAATAGGACGCTTGCCGGATGCTCAACCCGACGCAGGCGACCGCCGCCGCGCTCACCGCCAGCAACAGGGGCAGACGCGTGGAAGGCCACCGAGCCGACACATCCGCGCCCGTCCAGAAGATGAGCAAAAACAGGCCGATGTGCGGCAGGTAGGTGTACCGATCCGCCACGGCCTGTCCGCCCACTTGGACCAGGCCGATCACCGGGATCAACGTGCCCAGAAACCAGGCCCAACCCACCAATAACCACGGGAGGCGCCGGCGGCAGGCAAACGCCGCCAGCAAACCGGCAGCCAAACAAACGCCCCAGGTGATCGAGAGACCATAGGATTGGCCGCGCCAGAAAGGGTAGTAAATGCCGAGATTAACCGGATAGAAGGTTTTGGCCAGATAGGTCGCGTAGCCCAGGCAGGCTGAACCCACGCGATAGCCGATCGGCAAGGCCGCGAGCGGGACGACGGCCTCGCCGTGGCGTTGGACGAGGAAGGTCACCGCGCAGGAGGCGGCCGCGAGCAGACAGAAAGGCAGTTTATCGGCGAGCAGGAGGGTGAGGCGCGTTCGATCCCGGCCCGCGTCCTGCCAACGCCGCAACGGCCAGTAATCCAGCAGCACGAGCAAGGCGGGGAGCGACACCAGCATAGGTTTGGCCAGCAAACCGAGCGCGTAACAGGCGACCGCCACGAGGTATGGCCCGGAGCGGGCGGTGCGCGCATAGCGGGTATAGGCCAGCAGCGTGAGCAGGAAAAAAAAAGTGCTGAGCACGTCCTTGCGCTCGGTCACCCAGGCGACCGATTCGACGTGCAACGGGTGCACGACGAAGAAAAAAGCGGTGAACGCCGCCGGCCAGACGACCCGGGTCGCCGCCCGCAGCCAGAGAAAGAGCAGGCAGCCGTTGGCGAGATGCAACAGCAGGTTGGTCAGGTGGTAGCCGCTGGCGTGCAGCCCGTACAGTTGCGCGTCCAGCAGCAAGGAAAGCCACGTCAACGGATGCCAGTTAGATTGCTCGCGCGAAATGAACGCCCAGTGGATCGAATCCCACGTGAGGCCATGCAAGACGTGGGGATTTTCGTAGACGTACCCGGGATCATCGAAGGTGATGAAACCGGCGCTGAGCGTCTGCGCGTAGATGGCGAGTCCGGCCGCGACGAGGACCAACAGGATCAGGAACTCGGGCCGGCTCTTGGTCACGGTGAGTTTTGGACGTTCACTCCGGCGACAAGCTCCAAAACTTCTCCACGGCGGTCGACCAACTGCGGCTTTCGACCGAGCGCCGCGCCGCCTCCGCGATCCGTTGCCGCAGGGCGTCATCGCGGCCCAAGCGCATGATCGCGCCCGTCACGTCATCGACGTTCAACCCGCGCGTAACCAGGCCGGTGACGCCGTTCTCCACCAACTCCTGCGGCCCTTTCTGATCTGAGACAATGACGGGCAAGCCGCTGGCCTGCGCCTCGATGACAACGTTACCGAAAGTGTCCGAGATACTGGGAAAGACAAAGATATCCGCCGAAGCGTAAGCGGCCGCCAGTTCCTCGCCGGCAAGATAGCCCGTGAAACACGCGTCCGGCAGCATTTGCCGCATCGTTTTCAAGTACACGCCGTTACCCACCAAGGCCGCCCGGACGGACAAGCCAAGCGTCCGCGCGCAATCGTGCGCCTGCGCGAAAATGTCCAGGTTTTTCTCGACCGAGAGGCGGCCTACGTAAAGCAGGATCAATTCACCCGGCTTGGCGCCGCGCTCGAGCCAGAACTTCGGGTCACGCCGCCCCGGATGGAAGAGCCGGGTATCCAAGCCGCGCGGCAAGATCTTGATTTTCTCGGCCTCGATCCCGCGTTCGATCCAGGAGGTCCGGTATTGCTCGGAATTCACATAGATCAGGTCCAATTGCTGGTAGAACCAATGCATGTAACGCCAGGCGAGCGACTCCATGAAATGGTCGTCGGTCAGGATCTGCACGTACTGCGGGAAATCCGTGTGATAGATGCCGACCGTGCGCAGGTGCAGCATCTTGGCCGCCATCAGCGCGGTGATCCCGATCGGGCCAGGCGTGCTGATGATCACCTCGGTAAACCCCTCGCGCTGGATGTAGTCCAGCATTTCCAATAGGGGCGGAAAGGTGAGTTTCTGCAGCTCGTATTCCGGGATCTCGAACTCGCCGATCGGCGCGAAATTCTTGATCGGAATGCCGGCAATATCGATGTTCGTGCGTGACGTGACCACGGTGAGATCGTGCCCGGCGACCACGGCTGCCGCCGTCATTTTCTGGATGGTCGTCGCCACGCCGTTGACATCCTCGAGCGTGTCGGTAAACCAGGCGCGCTTGGTGTTGCGCAGCGCGGGCGGCAAGTTGCCGGACAGCGCGAGGCTGAAGGCGCGCAGCTTGGCGCGATCCGGGGACTGGCTCTTGAACGCGTACAAATACGGGCTCAGCAGCAGGGCGAGCGGCGCGATGGCGCTGAGCGCCTGGAGGCCTTCCATCATGTTGCCGCCGGAGAGCTGGACGACGAACTTCGTAAAGAAACGAAACGCGAGTTGGTTCGTAAAGAGGTTCGCGATGAGGAAGGCCCGGCGTTCGGGCTCCTCCACTCCGGCGGTTTGCTGGGCCAGGGCAGCCTTGACCGCCGGCTGGGAGAAGTAGCTGGAGAGTTCGCGCCAGAGCGAGACGTTGGCGGGCCGGGCCAGCTCGAAAATGCGGCCGCTCAAGACGCCTTCGGCCAGGAAGTTGAGCTTCTCGCCGAAGGTGAATTCGGTCGGGTTTTTGCCCTCCATGAAGCGGGCGAACATCTTCTCCAGGAGCGCCGGCGTCTGCGTGGGGCTCTTGAGGAACTTGTCCTTCGCAAACGCGTAGGCGGTCTTGTAGAGGCTGTGGGAGAGGATGAGCGGCGTCCCGCCCACGCCGTGCAGGCGGATATCGCCGGCCCGGAGCTGGGCCAGGAACACCGCCGCGTTATTGCCGCCGACCGGCTGACTTTCGGTATAAACGTGCGCGGCGTACAGGCCGCCCTTGTCGTCGCTGCCGGCGGTCAGCACCTTTTTCCACGGCTCCGCGTGGGTCGGCTCCAGGCTATGCCGCGCGGACATTTCCGCCAGTTTGGCGGGCGTCAATCGCTCGACGATATGGCGAAACGTGGTGCCGAGCAGGGCATCGCGCAGGCCGTTGATGCCTTCGAACGAGCGGAAAAGCAGCAGTAGCCGCTCGATATGCGAGACGGTCAGTTTTTCATTCAGGTTAAAGAGCGGATGCGCGACGGCATGCGCCAAGTCCTCCGCAGCGAGGTAGGATTGCAGCTCGAAGATGTTTTCGCGCAACACGCTGATCTCGCGGTGTTGCGCCTCGTTCAGACCCCAGACCAGGAGGTGAATCTTGCAACGGTCCTCGGGGAAGTACGTGGTGACTTCCTCGCTGAGGAAAACGCCAGGCAGATCGGCGATCTCCAGGCAGCCGGCGATGGTGTTGTGGTCCGTCAGCGTGACGAGGTCCATCCCGCGCTCGCGCGCGGTGTCGTAGAGCGCGCGGGGTTGCGAGTAGCTGTCGGGAAAATCGAAGCGGCGGAACAACCAGTCGGCCGAACGGTCGCTAAAACGGGAGTGCAGATGGAGATCGGCCTTCATGCGGGGGTGGCATCTCCTTATAGCACCTCAGGCGTGGATCGGCTATGCGCGCGGGGTCAGGCCAAGAACTCCGCGTAGGTTTTGACCTCCCGTCGCGCCACCGCCTCTTGCGCGATGCGGCGAATCTGGCGCCAAATCTGGACGTGTTGACGATCCGGCGGATGCAAGCTCAGCCGCAGGAGCGGAGCGGCACGCAGGCGCCAGGCCAGCGTGGCATTCCAGGCGAGGCTGCACGTGCGGCGCCAGGCGTTGCGGCAACTGTAAACCAGTGATTGCGCCCGGATGAACTCGCCCGTCGTGCAATCCTCCACGCCTCCAAGGTAAGTGGTGTAGCGAAAACCCGCCTCGCGCACGGCCTCGGCGGCACCGGGTCCCAACAGCCAGGCGGGCGCGATGAAACCGACTGGTGGCGGCACCCCCAGCCGGGCAAATTCCTCCTGCGCCAAGGCCAGCAGGGCGGCGGCTTGCTCCTTGGTCAAATCGTAGAACTCTCCCTCCCCCAGCGTGTAGACGCGGGTGAGCCAGCGTTGGCGGGCCGTTTCCCCCGCCCGGGCCCGCCGTTGATGATAATAGCCGTGCACGACGAGCTCGTGCCCTTGCGCCGCCAGCGTCTCCAGCCAACGGCAAAAACCGGCGTCGGCCAGCATATGGCCGCGCTGATGGTGATCGGGGATCACGAGCAGCGAGCAGCGCGGCACGCCCCAGCCAGCCAGTTCCGCCAGCATGGCGGTAAATGCGACCCGGGTGAGCGGACTCACATCGTGCAGCGAGACCACCAGCGACTTGCCCTCCTTCCCGGGCGGCGCCGGGTTCATGGCACCGCGGCCGCCTCCGGCACTGGCGCCGCGGCCTGGCGGCGGCTCGTGCGGCGGCGCAACTCGAGCTTCCGCAGCCGGCGCCAAATCGCGAGCAATGCCGCCAGACCGGCCACATCGGCGCACAAAATCGAGAAAACCTCCCCGTGCCGCGTGTAGAACGTCAACGCCGGATGCAACGGCACTCCGATCTCCCCCGAAAGCACGCCCGCACCCCACACCGTGCCGTCGGCCATGAGCAGCGCCTGGGTCACCCGCCCGTCGCGGTCCAGGAAGGCGGTCACGCCGTTGTTCGCGCAGCGGACCAGCGGGCGGCGGTTTTCCACGCAGCGAAAGGTAGCTTCTGCGAGCTGTTGATGGCTCGCGGCTGTCGGGCCGAACCAGGCGTCGTTGGTCACGTTGACCAATACTTGGGCGCCGCGCAGCACCGGCTGCCGGGCCAGTTCGCCGATGGTGTCTTCGAAGCAGATCAGGGGCGCCAGGCGCACTGTGGGATCGGCGGTGGTAAACACCACCGGCTCGCTACCGCGGGCAAAATCACTCGGCACCTGACCGCCGACCGCCCAGGCCAGCGGGGGGAAATCATGCCGGTAGGGCACATACTCGCCGAACGGCACCAGGTGGATTTTGCGGTAAACCTGCGCATCCCCAGCGCCCTTCGGCAGGAGCAATGCCGCGTTGTAATCCGCCTGCGAGCGGCCATCCGGGCCGAAATCGTAGTCCAGCGTGCCCAGCAGGAAGTTGGCGTTGGCGCGCCGGGCGATGCCCATGACGAAATCGTAGTTTTCCTTATCGCCGAAAACACCCCGCGGCGTCGACGCTTCGGGCCAGAGCAGCAGATCGGGCTTCGTGACAAGCGCCGCTGCGGTCAACTCGTCCAAGGCGTGGAAAATGGCGGTTTGCGACGCAGGATCCCATTTCTCCGACTGCGCAATGTTCGGCTGCACGGCGGCCACGCGCAGCCGCCCCGTCGCGCCGGGCTGGGCAGCTTCCTTGCGCGAGGAAATCGCCGTGCGCACCCCGAAGCCGAAGACCAGGAGCAGTCCGGCCAGGGTCAGGGTGAAGTCGAAGTGCGGCCGCACTTTGAAGGTCCGGATTTCCGCCGCAAACCGCAGGACGGTGGCGACCGCGATGACATTGACGAAGGCCGCCAGGAACGAAACGCCGCCGACCCCGGTCCATTCCGCGATTTGAATCAGCGGGATGATCCGGTGCAGGCCGACGCCCAGATCGTTCCAGCCGAACCCGGACAGCATCCAACTGCGCATCCATTCGAGCGCCACCCAGGCGGCGGCGGCCAGGAAAGCGCTCCAAAGGTTCCAGCGGGACCGCAGGAAGGGCGACGGCGGTCCGCTCGCCGGGTCCGGCAGCGAGTTCCGGCCGCGTTGGCCGAAGAACATGGGAGCGGGCAGCGGCGGGCGCGCCGGGGGTTTCCCGACGGTGGCCATGAAGGCGCCCCAAATGGCGAAATAGCACGCCATGTAAGGCGCAAGCAGGAACCAGCCTGGCCCGGTGACCTCCCACAGCCAATAAAACGCCGTCCAAAAGAAGACCAGGCCGGCGGCGTACCCGAGGGCAAACCCGCGCGCCCAGGGTTCGCGCAGGAAGAGCGGAAAGCGTGTCTTGGGCGGGGCGACGGCCGGATCGAGCGAGTTGACCGACCACACCGCAGCGATGAGCGGCGTGAGAGCAAACCAACACAGCCAGGCCTGATTCCAAGGCTCCAGACAAAGGGTACAAAGTCCGCCGCTGGCCAGTGCCGCCAACCACGGCCAGGCGCGCAACGCAAAGGAACGACCAGCGGGCGTACGGGAGAATTCGGCCGGCCCGCTCTGGGTGGTCATGCAAGGCGGACGATAGGCAACGCCGCTCTCGCCGCAAGCCGGATCGGGCGAACCGCCAGCCCCTGGGATCTTGGCTAGCCGCGTCGCACCCGTCGCGGAGCCGCCTCTTTGCGCTGCGGGTTGAGCGCTTCGCGCAAGTCGCGCAAATGGATGGGATTGACCTTGAAACTGGCGTGCTCCAGGTCTTCCCGACGGCGCAGCGTCTCGACGTCCGAGAGGACGTAATCCATCATCATCAAGCCATCGAGGGTATCGATGATCTCGGCGGAGTCCATGTTGCCCAGCCGCTCGATGAGCTTGAGCCCATTCATGGCGCCGCCACTCAGGCCCAGCGCCTTGATCACGCTGATGTCCCCGCCGCTTAAGCTGATGTCTCGAGCCATGGTTAGTTATCCTCCCAGACCATGTTTAGCAGCTTGCGCGCCCGCCGCTTCTCAGCAGCCCGGTTCAGACGCGGGCTTGGGCGTCCTGCTGCAGCCAGGTCCAGGTTTCCTCCAATTGCGCGCTTACCCGGCCCTTGATTCCGCTTAGCTCCTGCTCCGTAAAGGCCTGGCCGGGCTCCGGCTGCTGCTGGGCGAACAGGTAATACTTGATCTTCGGCTCGGTGCCTGAGCCGCGTACGGCAATGCGGCCACCATCGGCCAACTCCAGCATCAACATCTTTTCGGAGGGAATTTGCTGGCCTTCCACGTCGTGGATCGTCTCGCGGGCGAAATTCTTCACCCCCGTGACAGCGCGGCCCGTGATTTCCTTTGGCGGGGCGGTGTCGTAGGAGGCCAGTAGCTTCTGGATCTTGGCCGCGCCGTCGGCGCCTTCCAGGGTAATAGCCCCGTTTTTTTCCAGATAAAACCCGAAGGTCGCATAAACCTCGTCCAGGAGGGCAGGCAGCGTCAGGCCGCGCGATTTCGCATAAGCCGCAACCTCCACGAACATGATCGTCGCGCCGTTGGCGTCCTTGTCGCGCACGAAATCCGCGCCGCTGTAGCCGTAGCTTTCCTCGCCGCCGAACACGTAGTAGGTCGAATGCTCCAGCCGCAACGCCCGGGTCTCCGCCTCGCTCCGACGGCGGTAACCGGCGCGCTCGTCCGGCGGCAACGCCTGCTCGTACTGGCCGAGTTTTTGGCCGATGTACTTGAACCCGGTCAGCGTCTCGACACAACGCACGCCGTAATGCGCGGCGATCGCCTTCTGCAGATCCGTGGTCACGAACGTCTTGATGATCGCGGCATGCTCGCGATTGCCCTCATTGAGCACCCCGGTGTCAAAGAGCGTTTTCAGCCGGTAGTAGGCCATGAGCGAGCCGATCTGATTGCCGGTCAGGAGTTGCAATTTGCCGTCGTCACCGCGGACCGCGACGCCCATGCGGTCCGCATCGGGATCGGTGGCGACCACGAGGTCCGCCTGGCGCTCATCGGCCAGCTTCATGCCTAGCGTCAGCGCTTCGGCGTTTTCCGGATTGGGCGATTTGACCGTGGGGAAGCGTCCGTCGCGCACGTCCTGCTCCGGCACGGTCGTGTACGTCAATTTCATGGCTTGCAGCGCCGCCGGCACCAAAGCGCCACCGGTGCCATGGATCGGGGTGAAAACAATGCTGAGGTCCGCGGCTTTCGCCAGCAGCGCCGGGTTGAGCACGAGGGTTTTCAGGCGCTCGAGATAAGCGGCGTCGATTTCGGCGCCAAGCATCGTCAGTTCCCCGCGCTCCAGTCCATGCAAGGGGTCGTACGACTCGCCGCTGATCGCGTTGACTTCCGCGATGATCCCGCCGGCCTGCGGCTCGACGATCTGGGCGCCCTGGTCGAAGTACACCTTGTAGCCGTTGTCATGCGGCGGGTTGTGGCTGGCCGTGATGACGATGCCCGCCTGCGCGTTGGTCAGGCGCACGGCGAAGGAAAGCTCCGGGGTGGAGCGCGGCGCTTCGAAGAGGTCCACGTCGCACCCGTTTTCCGTCGCGACCTTGGCGGTGAGATCGGCAAAATCGCGCGAGAAATGGCGGGTATCGTAAGCGATGACGAGCTTGGGCTTGCCCGCCAGACCCGTCTCGGCCGCCCAGCGGCGCAGGTAGCGCACCAGCCCCTGGGTCGCGCGGCTGATGTTGTAGTAATTCATCGCATTCGTGCCGACGCACGGGTATTGCGGGCGGTCGAGCGGCTGTGGCTCACCGCGCTCCGCCACCGTGACGATCTTGCCGATGGTTCGCCCGCGCAGGCCACCCGTGCCGAAGGCCAGCCGGGTATAGAAGCGGTCGTTCAGCTCTGCCCAATGCTCGCCAGCGACCAATTCCGCGATGCTCTCCTCGTAGAGCAAACGTCCTTCCTTGAGCACCGCGGCAATGTTCTCCACGCTGGCGGGCAGGAGTTTGCCAGCCTTTCCGGCGGCTTCGACTTCGGCAAGTAGCTGGCTCATAGTGGGCGATTCTAGTTTTTCGACCCCGGATTGCAACCCGTCAGATGCCTCTTCCGCCTGCCGCCTTCCACCCGGCCTGCCGCCGCCGCGAATCGCTGCGCATGGCTGACACCGATGCGGTCCGGTTGCTCGATGGCGCGGGCGATGGCACGGCGTTCGCCGGCTTGTTCATCGACGATTTTGCCGGCCGCTGGCTGGTGCAAACCGGCACGGGCGTCGCGGAACCGCCGGAATGGCTGCGTGAGGTCACGCCGGCACCGCTGTCAATCTATTGGAAGCGGCTGGACGTGAAAAACCAACTGCCACCGTTTCACTGGGCCGGTGCGACGATCGACCGTCCATTCGTGGTGCGCGAGAACGGATTGCGCTTCGAGGTCGATTTCCAGGCGGGGTACTCGCAGGGCATCTTTCTCGATCAACGGGATAATCGCCGGATGGTCCGGGAACGGGTGGCCGCGGGCAAAACGGTCTTGAATTGTTTCGCGTACACCTGCAGTTTTTCGGTCTATGCGGCTGCGGGTGGCGCGGGCACCGTGAGCGTCGACTTATCCAAGCGGTCACTGGATTGGGGACGCCGGAATTTCGAGCTGAACGGGATCGGCTCGAAGGCTGAACACTCCTTCCTGGCCGGGGATGTCTTTGGGTGGCTGCGGCGGTTCGCCAAGCAGGGGCGGCGGTTCGGCGGCATCGTGCTGGACCCCCCGACTTTTTCACGGAACCGGGAAGGCCGGGTTTTCCGGGCGGAGAAGGATTTCGGGAGCTTGGTGGAATTGGCGGTCCGTTTGCTCGAACCCGACGGCTGGATGCTCTGTGCAACGAATCAGCGCGGAATGGCCGGCGCAGACTTTCAAAGGATGATTACAGCGTCACTGCCGAAGGCCTCGCGCTGGAAGGTGGCTTTGGAGCCGATGCCGCCGGATTTTACCGGGGAACCGTACCTGCAGAGCGCCTGGTGCCGCCGCTAGAGCAGATTCAATAATGGTGTAGCCGCCGCGCAGCGGCTCCAAAACACAGGTAGGGATCGCTCTCCGAGCGACTCCGTGACTGTCTGGAGAACCCCAAGCTACCAGCGCAGCGGCTGCACCTGCCCGCGCACGTTTCCAGACAGCTTCGGAGTCGCTCGGAGAGCGATCCCTACCTAAGTGACGAACGGCGGCTTTGCCGCCTGCCAAAAGCAACGAAAATGGCCACAAATTTGTCAACCCAGATCGTGCTTGGCCACTAAATTCCGGACAGCCACGGAGCCGCCTGGAGAGCGAGTCGGACTTGGATCTGCTTTCGCGGCGGCTCAACCCGGTTCAGTTCGTCTGCGCTGCTTCGTTGTTGTGCCCGGTGGCGGCGTCCGCCAGACTCGTCTTCCACTCTGGTGTCACTTCCCGGGACCGGCTGTCCCAGCCGCTGCGCGTCTCATCCGCTTCCAGGTCCTTACCGGGGGCAGGCAGCACGTAGCGGTTGATCAGCGCGGACACTCTCGCCACGATATTCGGGCAAACCGCTTGGGCGATTTCGGCGGCGCGCATCGTGATGGGAAACGTCAGGAAGGCCCGGCCGCGCCGGCAGGCGTTCAAAATCTGCCGGGCGGCATTCTCCGCGCTAACCGAACTGCCGGGTAAGTTGTTCGAGGTCGCAAACCAATCGAACTCCCTGGCATGCTGCCCCTTGAACGTCGCGTTCAGATGCGAGCCGGTCCGCATCAGGCCGGGGCAAACCGTCGTCACCCGAATGCCCTCGCGCGCCAGTTCCACCTGCAGCGCGGAGGATAAGCCGACGAGCGCAAACTTGCTCGCGGTATAGGCTGCCAGGTGCGGCACCGCGAGCCGGCCGCCAATCGACGCGATATTGACGATGCTGCCGCCGCCCCGCTGCCGCAGGTGCGGGAGCACTTCTTCGATCATCCGCAGGTTGCCCTCGAAATGCAGCGCCATGGCTTCCTGAAAATCCTTCATCCCGAGATGCGCCAGCGGGCTGACCCGGATAATGCCGGCGCTGTTAATCAGGATGTCGATGTGTCCGAAGATTTGCAGCACTTTCGCCACCGCGCTCCGGACTTGCACCGGCCGCGTGAGATCGCAAGGCACCGTCAGCAGGCCCGGAGCGCCGCTGGCAGCTTGCGCGTCCAGTTCCGCGCTGGCGCTGGCGAGTTCTTCCGCGTCGCGCGCCAGCAAAGCCACGGTACAGCCTTCCGCGCGCAGTTGGCGGGCGAGCACCAGCCCCAGGCCGCGTGAGCCGCCCGTGATCACGGCGACTTTGCCGGCAAAAAACCGCGCCTCCCGCTGGGATCGGAGGATGGTGTACCCCGCCAAAGCCGCGGCGCCGCCGAGAACGAGAAGCGGCCGCAGCCGCCGGGAGTCTTGCATGATGCCCTCGGAATCGCAGCTGCGCCCGAGCGCATGTGCAAAAATGTCGACTACGCAGCTTCCGTGTGCATCAAAGTGGGACTAATTCGCTCTAGTCTAGCTAGAAATTCGCGTCGATTGAATGGCGTTTGCTTCGTATTGACCGTCGCAGACAGCCGACTACACTAAATGTCGTGCTGAGCCTCGATCACAGCCCTGTCCTCTCCGACCCGGAGATCCTGGGCGGTACGCTGGTTTTTCGAGGCACCCGCGTGCCGGCTCAGACTTTGCTCGACTATTTGGATGACGGCTTCTCTTTAGGCGAATTCCTGGAGATGTTCCCCTCGGTGACACTCTTAGACGCATCGGAGTTCTTGCTTCTCGCGCGCGAACCGGGTGCATGAGGATCATCCTGGACGAAAATCCCAAGCCCTAAAGGCAGATTTTCGGCTCATCTCGCCGAACTGCGCCCGAGTGCATGTGCAAGCTTGCGCAGCCCCACGCCTACCCCGCCAGTCGCGCCGCTACCGTCACGAAGTGATGATTGCCCTCGTCATGCTCTTCCAGGGCTGGCGCCACGAGTTCCGCGAATTGGGCGATGTCCTGGTAATTGACGAGTTGATCGACGCTCAGCGCGTAGGCCGCCTTCTCGTCCCCCGTCTGGAAGGATTGACAAAGCAGCACGACGTAGGTTGCGCGCCGTTCGTCGTTCGAGAGCGCGCCCAGGTATTGCAAAAGCGAGTTCTGCGCGAGCGCGCAACCTTCCAGATTCTCCAGCACGATCGTCAAATGATACCGGCGCGACGTCAGGCGATGGATCGAATCGGCGTGGCCGCTGGCCCAGTGGAGCTTGTAGCCCATTGCGCGTAGTTCCCCCGCCAGATAGTCCGCGTAGGCCGGTTCGTGGCAACAGAGAAGTGCCGCCCGGTCCTCCCGCCCGATTTTATCGTCGCTTAACCCGCCGGGTGCGGCTAATTTGCTTGTCGCGGTGCTCATAAGGGAATCCTTCGGTTTGGCCCGACCGATTATCACACGGCTTGGAGCACCGGCTCCGGCACTTCCGCGCCCGCCATGCGCAGCCCGGACGTCTCGCGATTCTGATTAATCGAGTGCTTATGGGCATCGATGTTCCGCATCACGACCGGTTTGCGCGTGGCATACGCCAAGGTCGTCTCTTCGTCGATTGCACCCGCCTTGTAGGAGGTCATGAGGGACTGATCGAAGGTCTGCCAGCCATAGGTGGTGGACGCGGCGGTGATATCGTAAAAGCTGCGTTCATCGTTTTCGCCCAGGAGAATGGTTTCCCGCGTGCGCAGGTTGCTCCCCATGATCTCCATCACCAACTGACGCCCACCCTCGATCTTGGGCGCGAGCCGTTGCGCCACTACGTACCGCAGGGTCTCCGCCAGCCGTTGGCGCATCTGCTGCTGCTCGGCTTGCTCGAACATCCCGAGGATGCGGTTGACGGATTGGCCCGCATTGATCGTGTGCAATGTACTGACGACCAGATGCCCCGTCTCGGCCGCCGTAATGGCAATTTCCGTCGTCTCGCGGTCGCGCAACTCACCGACGAAGATAACCTTCGGCGCCTCGCGCAAGGCAGCGCGCAAGCCGTTGGAAAACAGGTTGAAGTCCGTGCCCAGCTCGCGCTGCGAAAACGTGGCGGATTTGTGCGGATGCACGAACTCGATCGGGTCCTCCAGGGTCACGATGTGTCCGTGCAGCTTCTCGTTGAACTCGTTCAACAGGGCCGCCAATGTCGTCGTCTTGCCTGAGCCCGTCGCACCGGTGACGAGAATCAGGCCGGTCTTCTCCACGACCATTTTTTGGAAAATGGGCGGCAGGTGGAGGGCGGCGAGCGTCGGGATTTTGGTGGCCAGGATCCGCATGACGATGGCGTAGTTGCCACGCTGCCGGAAAATGTTGACGCGCAGGCGGCACCGGCCCGGCACCGAGTACGAACAATCGCAGGAACCGGTGCTGAGCAAATCGGTCACCAACCGGACATCGTGGCCGATCAGCCGGTGCACGATGCGTTCGACTTGGAAGGGCGTGAGCAGGTCGACGGGCGGCTCGACGGCGACGGGTTTCAGTTTGCCGTGCGCCTCGACCTGAAACGGCCGGCCGACGATGAAAAAGAGGTCTGCAATGCCCTCGTGGCTATCGAGGATGACGTTAAGCAGTTGATCGAGTTGCGCTTTCAACATGACAGGAACCTGAAAAAAGCAGGAACCGGTCCAAAAAAACGCAAAGCGTCGGCTGTTCTGGCCGTCAGGTGTAGGCGTAGGCCCAGGCCATGAAAAGCGCCTGGAACGGGAGCCGCGCCCAAAGCAAGACCGCAGGAATTTTTGGGAACAGCTCCGGGTGAAAGGACATTTGCAGGTTGGCCGGAAAAACCGCCAGCAACAGCGCGATTAACCCCCAGGCGGCGGGATGTTGCCAGCGGGTAAGCAGCAGGGCGCCCAGCCCGATTTCACAGACGCCGCTCACATAAACCAGAGCGGCCGGAAACGGCAGATACGGCGGCATGATGCGCACGTAAACGGGCGTGAAAATGAAATGCAGCCCGCCCGCCACGATGAACAGGATGGCGAAGCAGAGTTTGAGCATCCGAGGTGGGGCGGGTCCCGGTGGCTTTAAGAGCCGACTGGCCGCGTGTACCAGAGGGCGCAGCTCTCCCGCTTGCGGAGCGCTCCCGGCCGCAGCAGGAGCACCATGCGCCAGAGAAGCTGCCATTGCCCGTACCAGGCCAGTTTGCGGTCGGAGGTGACCACCGGAGTCTTCGTCAGCACCTCGAACCGGAACTGCCGTGCTTGCGCCCACCGGGCCAGCTTGCGCGAAAAGAGCAGTTCCTCGCCTGCGTAGACGCCCTCATCGAAGCCGCCGACTTCCTCCCAGGCCGCCCGGGGACAAAAGACGTACGAACCCGCCGCGAGCAGCAGCCGGGCCGAGATGGCATTCCAGAGCCCGAGCAAGCCAGACGCAAACAGTCCCCGTGGCGCGGTCCCGAAGCGCAGCACGGCCCCGCCGGCGCAAACCTTTCCGCCGTCCAGCCGCCGCAAGGTTTCCGCCAGGAGCTCAGGCGGAAGGAGCGTATCCGCGTCCAGAAAGATCAGCCAACGGCCGCGCGCCGCCCGGGCCGCGGTATTGCGGGCCCGCGAGATCTGATTGTGCGGCTCGAAGACCACCTGCGCGCCTGCGGCCCGCGCCAATTCGGCGGTGGCGTCGGTCGAGGCGTTGTCACAAACGATGATATCGTAGGACCGCTCGCCCACGGTCGCGAAACTCGCGCGCACCTGGGTCAGGACGGAGACGATGAGCCGCTCTTCATTGTAGGCGGGCAACAGAACGCTAAATTCGGGGGGTGGCTCGATGCGTGCCAGTCTTTCACGCCTGCTTCCCGCACGCAAGCGGTGGAACCGGGTGCTTTGCCTGCTTGTCGCAGGGCTGTCGCATCGGCTAACCTGCCCGCATGGAAGACCCCGAAGTCCCGCTGGAAGCCGCGCAGGAACACATTCAACATCATGCCGAGGAACATGCCGGGGGCCGATCCTGGGTGTTGGGTGTCGCGCTCAGTTCCGCGATCTTCGCGGCGCTGGCGGCGGTGGCCTCGCTCCAGGCGGGGCACCACGTCAATGAGGCGCTCATCAGCCAACTGCAAGCGAGCGACCGATGGTCGTATTACCAGGCGAAGGGCATCAAGGCCGACCTGCTGCACAGCAAAATCGATCTGCTCGCCGCCCTGGGCAAGACTGCCAGCGCCGAGGACACGAAAGGCATTGAGAAATACGCCCGCCAGCAGGAGGAGACCAAGGAGAAAGCGACCGGTCTGGAAGAAGAACGCAAAGCTCACCTCGAGCATCACGTTACCCTGGCGACTGCTGTGACCATGTTCCAGGTCAGCATCGCCGTGGCCGCGATCTCTGTCCTGACCCAACGCCGGATGTTCTGGTGGGTCAGTCTGGTATTCGGGGTGATTGGCGTGTGCTTCGTGGGTGCCGGCTTTCTGGCGCACTGATGCGCCGCCGCGCAACGGCTACACGTGCAGTCTGGAAACTCACTACCAAACGGTCGGTTGCGTTTGCTGGGACGCTTCCAGACAGTCACGGAGTCGCTCGGAGAGCGATCCCTACCTTTTTTCGGAACCGCTCCGCGGCAGCTACCTCATCGATCCGTCAATCCTTTGCCGGCGAGAATTCGTGACCGGCACTTCTCGACTCTGGACTCCCGGGTCTTCTCTTGTTTAGGTGCGGAAAAATGCAGCAGATATCCTCGTTGCCGTCCTGGAGTCAAAGCGTCAAAGGCCTCTTTCAGGGTGGGATCCTCCTCCAGTTGACGTTGCAACTCCGCCGGGATGCTGAATTCTGAAACCTTCTTGTAAGTCACTTCCAAACCGGCCTTTTCCACCTCGATCGCTTCAGCAAGGTAGGTTTTCAGACTGGATTCGAGTGCAACGATCTCCCGTACACCGTCGAACTTGATCCAGCGTCCCGCCTGCGTGTTCTCGCCGGGTTTGGTGAGCAGACCAGCGGCATCCTTTAACAGGGCGCCTTTGCAAAACATCAGCGCGCAATGGTCCTTGAGTTGCATGAGGAGCATCACGTTACTTTTCTGCCACGTGTAACACGGCTTGGCCCACTTGAACTCTTCAGTCAGGTCGAAGCCAAGGATGATCGCCCGCAACCTGCGCAGTTCGTTCCCCCACTTTCCGGACTCCTGGATATACTCATCCACCTGGGGATTCATCTTGAGCATCCGTCAGTCCCTCGTCTTGATGCCGGACCGCGCCGGGTGGACGTGAGTCAGCCCTCAGGTGTCCAGCCGCCGCGGCCGCAGCCAACCCCGGCTACCCGCCGTTATTTACGGTCGTAAAGACCCGTGGCCCGGCAATAAACGGCGCCGTGGCGGGTTGATTGATCGTGATCGCGAAGAGCGCGCCATCGATCAGTTGATCGCCGGCTTCCAGGTTCTGCACGTCGGCGGCCAGGTTCGGATTGTAGTAATCCAACACACCGTTCGGACCACCGGCAGTGGCTGAACCCGGCAGGCTCTTGTCCGCTCCCAGCACGCCGTCCGGGTTGGTCACCGTTATCCCGGAGAGCACTTGCACCGGAGCCACGCTGTTGACCGAACCCGCGATAATCGAAAGGATACTGCCCGCGGTCACGCTCTCGACCGAACCATTGACTCCGTCCTGCGCCCCCTGGCCGCCCTTTACCTGACCGGCCCGGCCGGCCACAATGCCGACGTTGCCGGCGGCATCGTCCAGCGCGAAGAAGGGATTGTTCGGAACGAACGAATGGTCCGTATCCGACGTATGCGACAGGGTGACGGTTCCGCTAAAGGCTTCCTGGACAAAGCCCGCCACGCCGAGCGCGTCCGTATTGGCGACGACCCCAGTCACCGGATCGGCGACCTGATAAGCCTGAATCGGCGGATTACTTCCGGCCACGAGGTCGCGCGTAATGGACCCGACCGTGCCGGTCAGGTTGACGTTCGTCACCGATCCACCCACGCCAACCCCCGTCGTCGGGTCGAGCGGCGTGCCTGCATTGATGGTGCTGCCCCCGTTACCGGCGATCAGATCGACGGCCGTGGCGGAGCCGGTCGGCTGGGTGAAGTTGCTGATGTTGCCGCCGTTGCCGCCCATGCCATCGGCGCCTCCGATGGCGAGCAAGGCGTGCGCGAGATCCGTGGTGTTGCTATCTCCCGGGATGATCACCCCGGCGGCACTGACGCCCGTGGCATCGCCACCGGCGCCGGCGATCACCAACACCTTGCCAAACTCCTGCGCGGCGGAACTCACGACCGAGTTCAAGACCGATCCGCCCACGCCGCCCATCAGCGGCGCGTCGCCACCGGCACCGGCCGCCACCACGATTGGGCTGGAGGTGGAAAGCGCCGTGGAGTTGAGGATGCTGCCGCCCGCGCCCCCGGTGGTGGCAAAGCTATTGCCGCCCTGGCCGGCCAGGATGCGCACTGTGCCGGACAGAGCCTCGAAGATGCCGGACTGCAGGCCGGTGGCATTCGATTGGAAGTTGGTGATCGTGCCGCCCGCGCCGCCGGTGCCAGAGATGCCGATGCCGCCATTGCCCGCGATGACGTTCAGACGGGAAGGCACCACGTCGCCGCTCGTGGATTGATTGATAAAGTTAGTGATCGCGCCGCCGGCGCCACCGGTCAGGCCGCTGCCGCCCGAGCCGGTATAAAGCGTGATGTCGCCGGACAGATTATTCGTGGTCGAATCCGGGCTGCTGTTCGTGATGCTGCCACCCGCACCGCCGATGCCGCCCGCCGCATTCCCGCCGGGGCCCGTCAGGTAAGAAAGCGAACCGCCGACACCACCGACCACCGGCAGGAAGACGGCATCGAAGTTACTGATGCTGCCGCCCGCGCCGCCTCCGGTGGCGCCAGTGCCGCCCGAACCGGTGACCACGCTGACCTGGACCGTACTCGTGTCAAAAACACCCTGATTATTGCCCAAAACCGAACCGCCAGCGCCGCCGATCGCGCCGGCCCCGCCATTACCCGCGCTGAACTGGGTGCCCGAGGCCACCGAGAACTGGCTGATCACCCCGCCACGCCCACCCGCTCCGCTCACGCCATTGCCACCGTCACCCGCCACGATCTGAACACCGGAAGTCTCCACGGATGTGGCCGCCGTATAAGCAACCGAAATACCCGAAATATCGCCGCCGATACCGCCTGTCGTAAACCCGTTGCCGCCTTTACCGGCCGAAAGGAACGAACTCCCGAAGTACGACTCATAGGCAGGGAAGGTGATGCCAACGGAGCCGGATACGCCGGCCGTGCCCGCGGCCAGCAACCCATTGCCGATCGATCCGCCTACGCCACCACCCCCGATGAGAGCGTTGCCCCCGTCTCCGCCGTAAACCCGGAAGCCGTTATTGGTTTCGAACACGAAGTCGAAGAATCCCAGCGTAGTATTGGGAATGATGTTCAAATAGCTGTCGTTGATCAAAGTGGTGTTCGGCGACAAGGCTCCGAAACCGGTAGCCGGATGCAAATTGGCGGCCGAGGGCGCCTGCTGATAGAACGCGTCGAAGCCGTGGATCGTCAGGCTGGTACCCACGTCGAAGCCAATAGTGCCGTATTGCGTCGCAGCATCGAGACCATCAAAAGCCGGCCGGTTGCCCGCTCCGGCCTGGACCAGCGAAAAATCGGTGACTTGGGCGCCCCCAGCAACGATTTCGAGCGCGCCAATATCGGAGAAGAACCCGGTACCGGAAGTCGCGAAATTCGGATCCGTCGATCCATCAATCGCGGTAATGGCGGTAAGCTTCCCGCTACCCACAAAGATGCCCGCCTGATTGACGGCGTCGCCCGTTTTGATGGTAAAGTCTCCCACCCCATCCCCAGCCAGGGTGACGATAAACTCGACCGGCGTCTTGGTCACCACCGCGATGTCCGCGTTCCCGTCCTGATTGATGTCCTGTAAGGTAAAATCCTGCAGGTCCGCATTTTCAAAGCTGAAAAGCGCGGAACGGTTGGTATCCACTTTCCCCAGACTGATCCCCGTTGCGATCAACTCTGGAAAAAAGGTGTCGGTCTGTAACAAGTTGATTTTGTTGGACCCTTCATTGCCAAAAAAGATGCTTTCCGGCGTCGTCGGCACTCCGGTCGTACTGCCCATCGGGACATTGGTGGCGGTGAGCGAACTCGCCTTGAGCACGGGCACGCCGGTGCCAGAGAAAAACGCCACCTGCAAAAGCGTCGCTTGCGCTTGCGCCGCCGGGTTGGCGAAAAAGTAGCCCGTGCCTTCCGGATGTCCGGTGGTGGGACTGGTCAGCACAGCGCCCGTATTCGGATCCCGCGCCGCGGAACCGAAAAGCACTCCGACCACCTGGTCGACCGGATTGACGTTCAGGCCCGCCAGCTCCGTGACATTGGCCACGTACGCCAGGTCGGTGATGCCGTCGCCATTGAAATCGCCCGCCACCAAAGCCGTGACCGGGCTGGGACCGATGAAATACCCGAAATCGACCAGGCTCGGCATGGCCGACTGCATCGGCGTGCTGAAAGGATGCGCGCCGAGCGGATTCGTGGAGAAATTCTGGGCCCCGAGCGGATTGTGGACGCTATCGCCGATCTGATTGAGGAAGACGTAAACGCCGCCGAAATTGTTGGGGTCGTTCGAGACCGCGGCAATGTCGAGTTTGCCGTCCCCATTGAAATCTCCCACCGTAACGGCGCCCACCGTGAGGCCGGGGGCATGCAGCCGAATCGTCTCCGAGGGCAGGTTGGTGTTCGGATTGCCGCTGGCGTCCACCAGACTGTCCACGCCATCGCCGAAGACGACGACAATCTGGTTCGGATTGCTCGTGGTGAAAACGCCGTCACCGATCCCGTCGCCGTTGAAGTCGATGACGTCCGGGCTGTAAGTGCCATCCGCGTTGAGATGCGTGTTGCCGATATCACCGACCAGGTGATACGTGCCCAGAAACTGCGAACCGAGCGGGATGGTGCCCTCGGGAGCAGTAAAGGTAGCCGTCGGCAAGCCCGCGCCCGCGCCGCCCGCGGTAAAGCCGTTGCCGCCGTGCCCGAGCAGGATGTCTACGCCCGACGCCACGTTGACCGCGCCCAGCGTGACTGTCCCGCCGGCACCGCCCGCGCCCAGCAGACCGACTCCGCCCGCACCCGAATGGAGCAGCACCTCGCCCGAGATGGTGCCAAGATCACTGAAGTTGATAATGGAACCGCCCACGGCGCCCGTTGGGCCCTCGCCACCGTCTCCCGCGATCAATTGATAGCCGCCGTTATCGCCATCCAGGGTCACCCCGGAAATATTGCCGCCCCGGGCGTTGAAGCCGCCGTTGCCGGTCGCCAACGTCCCGACGCTAAAGACCGTGCCGGGTTGGGCGGCTTGCACGCCCAAAATATCGCCGCCGTGTACCCCGGCCGCCGGCGTGAACGGCACAATCGATCCCTCGATGGCATTGTTGGCCGACAGCTGGGTGAAATGAAAAGGCTGATTATTCGCCGCCGTCCCGGTGTAAATGTCCCCGATCTCGGGTGTCGCTCCCGTGAACAGCTGGGTGCCCGAACCGCCGGTGAATTTGGCCGCAAGCGCACCGGCGCCGCTGGTATCGATCTTCAGTCCGCCGAAGTCCCCGCCCGAGTAAATGTTGCCGTAGATGGAGAAACTGGTCAGCCCCAGGCGGTTTTGCAGCGTGTTGCCGGGGATCGTCGTGTCGATATCCCCGGACGTCAGCGTCCGGATGGTGATCCCCGCGATGCCGTCGCTAAGCAGAACGCGACCGTCACGGCCATTGGCGGGATTGTTATCCGAATCCGAGAGCTGGCTCACGCCATGCCCGGGCAGGAGGTCGGTTACGATGTCGCCATGCACATCGCTGAAGAGGGTCAGGTTGAGCGGCCGGCCTTCAGAATCCACGCCGGCGGCAATGCCCGTGATCTCGCCGGGATCAAACCGGCCGTTGCCATTCAGATCGGACGTGAATACCAGCGCTTTGCCCGACGTAATATAGAGCAGGTAAGCGCCATTGGCGCCGCTGCCGGTGGTCAGACCCTGGAAATCATTCGGGCCGCCGCTGGCATCCAGCAATTGCGGCGTGCCCAAGGTCACGCTGGTGAACTTGGACTCGTTCAACAAACCGGCCGGGGCGATCCGCGGCTCGAGAGCCTCCACGAAAATGGGGGCGGCAGTGAGGACTGATTTTGGACGTTTCATGCTCAAGGGGGGAAGATTAACCGGCAGGGGTCACGACAGGAACCGGGCTGGGCTCCTGCAAATCGACAAGTTCAAGATTTCCACTGGAATCCAGGGTCAACTCGGCCTCCGGAAAGAAGTTGCGGTTGACCGTCAGATGCGTGGCTGCGATCAACCCATCGCCCGTCTGATAGGTGCTGGCCCCAGCCGCGGTCGGATTGATCACGCTGCCGACCAGATTAGCGGTGCCGAAGTTGGTGAACGCACCGGTGGCGTCCGCCACCGGCACCACCTCGCCTTCCAGAGCGATGCCGTCGACGGTTCCGGCGAGTTGCGGCGTCGCGCCCTTGCCAGCCGCGATGGAGGCGATCGCGCTGGCGGTAATCGTCGTCACATCGCCATTCACACCATTGGACTTCACGCCCGTTCCGCCGACGCCTGAAAACAATCCACCCGCGCCCGTACCGACGTTATAGCCGTAGGCCACGCCAGACCGGATGCCGATATCCGCGACCGCGTCACCCGGCGCGCCGACGTTCACCTGGGAGATGGTGCCACCCGCCCCACCCCGCTTGAGGGCGCTGCCGCCATCGCCGGCGGCGAAGTGCTGCACCACGGTTCCGGCGGCCAGTTCGCCGAGCGTAATGCCGGTGATATTCCCGCCGGCCGCTCCGGTTTTCGCCTGCCCGCCCTGGCCGGCATCCCCGGCGTCAAACGTCACTACCGTGGTGCTCGCGCCGTTGTCGGCCGTTCCCGTCAAGGTCACGGTGCTGACCGAGCCACCGGCGCCGGAAGCCGTGGCGTTCGACCCGCCTCCGCCCGCACCGGCGGTCAAGGCGGTCCGGCCGCCCTGTCCGATCGAACCGTTGAAGCTGCTGATGGAGCCGCCCGCTCCGGCAATGCCGTTACCGCTGGAGCCGGCGCCGGCCGTGATCAGGACACTGCCCGTGTTCGCCAGTTGGGTCAGTTCATTCAAGGTCGTACCGCTATTGGTGATATCGCCACCGGCACCACCGGCCGCTCCGGCGCCTGAGGTCATGAGAATGTCGGTCGCCGCGGCCGCGATGAACGCGTCGATGGTCCCGCCCGCAGCCGGTTTGGCGCCGCCCTGGCCCGCGCTGCCGGCCGTCGCCGCCACCGAGCGCAGCAGCGAACTGCCCGCCGAAGTCGAGATGCCGCCGCCCGCGCCCGCCTTGCGCGTCGTCCCGATGCCGCCCGCGCCGCCGAGAAGCGTCACTTCATCGGTGGCGCGCAAGTCAGCCGAGACGACGTCGCCGCCGACGCCGCCGCGCGTTCCATTGCCGCCGGCTCCGCCCGAGGCCGTGCCGGTGCCGCCAATCGTAAACTGGGGATCCACATCGCTAAACGACTGATTGGAGATGCCCACGGTATTCAGTTCCCCGCCGTCACCGCCGCGACCGCGGCCGTTGGCCAGGACGTTGCCGCCCGCGCCCGCCGCCACATTGTAGGCAAAATCCGTCCCAAGCAGTTGGAGGGTTCCGATAGCCCCGCCCGCGCCGCCGCCGGTGAAACCGTCGCCACCTGTCCCCGCCCGCACGTTCGCCGACGCCGCGTTCGCCAGGAAAGGACCCGAATCCGTAATCTGCACGCCGGTCACCGACCCGCCCGCACCGCCAAGGCCGTTGCTGCCCGTGCCGCCGTTGGCATGCGTGCCATCGTTGATCGCGAGGACCGCGATGTTGGAATCGTCCACCGTAACCATCGCGATATCGCCGCCTGCGCCGCCCGCGCCGGCACTCGCCGCCCCCCCGGTGCCAGCGTCGAGCACCAGATCACTGGCGAAAATGCCTCCCTGCGCCAGCACGTGCACCGTGTTGATCTCGCCAGCGGCGCCGCCCGTTGCCAGACCATTCCCGCCATTGCCGCTCAGGAGATTAAGATGAGCACCCAACACCGTGATGCCCTCGAGATCGCCGCCCTGTTTGCCCGCCCCGGCATCACCGCCGTGGATGAGAATCGAGCTGGTCAACGCTGCAGCAGCCGCATTCACATTCTCGGCGGTGACCTGGCTGACCGCACCGCCGTTGCCGCCGTGGCCGGAGGTCGTGCTGGCCGCCGTCCCACCCTGGCCGCCGAGCACCTGAATCTCGGCGTTGGCCGTGCCGTCCGCGTTGGTGACCCCATCGTCGGGGATGGCGCCGTAAATGAGAGAATTGGACACCGAACCACCCGTGCCGCCCCGCAAACCCATGCCGCCGTTACCGGCCTGGACGATGATATTGTCCGCCAGAAAGACCGACGACACCTGCTGCGCGCCCGTGGTCGGATCGAAGGAATCAAAGCTCGTCGCCACGCCGCTCACCGAACCGCCCGCGCCGCCCTTGAGGAGCGGGTCCGCGCCACCGTCGCCAGCGTGGATCATGATCAGGTTATTGGGCGTGTTATCGATGACGCCCTTGATGACGACATCCGAAATGTCGCCGCCGGCGCCGGCGTGCACCGTGGCGTTGCCGATTCCGCCCTGGCCCGAAAGGATATTGAACCCAGCGGTATCGCTTTGCAGCGTCACCGCCGAGACACTGCCACCCGCGGCGCCCAAGCCGCCGTCGCCCGCATGGATGTCACTGACCGAAAGCACGCTCACCATATTAATGGAGGCGCCTACCCGGCCGTCCTTCATGGCCGGGGCGGTCAAGGTCCCGGTGACGAGGCTGGGGTCGCCCAAATGGTAGGCAGCTCCGTTGACGGCGGTGCCGGCGTGGACGTCTACCACCGTGCCGCTGACGGTCACGTTGTTGATATTGCCGCCGCTCAAGATGCTGCCGAAAACGTTCCCCTGAATGTTCACGCTGCCAACGGACGTGTTCGCCTTGCCAGCACTGGTCAGCGAGATCGTGCTGCCATCCTTGGACAGGTTGGTGACGATATCCCCGTTGACATTGCCGACGACGTCGATCGACGCATTCTTGCCCATCGAGATACCGACGAGTTCGTTGGTTTGCACCTGGCCGTCGCCGTTCTTGTCCTGGAAGAACGCGATAACGTTGCCGTTCACGGCTTGGAGGAAGGGATTGTTCAGGTTGAACCCGGTCGCCGAGTTGAAGATGACCAATTCATCGCCGTTGGGATGTCCGGCGGAGTTGACGCTGCCGTCACCGCTCAATTTCAAGGCGTAGACGTTACTTCCGGCCACTCCGTACGTGGAGGCGGGGACGAACCCGAGTTTGCCGGTGGCGGGGGCGGTATTGTAAGCGACGTACCGGACATCCCCGGTGACATTCGGATCGTTCGGATCGTTAGCCAGGCCAACGAGACCGGTAGGAGCGATACGCGCTTCGAGCGGCTCGACAAAGAGAGCGTCGCCCTTCGGGGGGGTCGGGAACATGGCGGCCACCTTACCTGGATGCGCTCGAAAAAGACAAGGGAAAACTGCGGATTGGCGCCAGTGTGAAAAAGCTCTCGGCCGAAGGGAAAACGGCCAGGCAATACAACCCGCATAATCCGAGATATTTGCCTAGTTTGGACCGCAGGCAGCAGAAGCGGCCGGTCCCCCCATCCATAAGGGAACCGGCCGCTGGCTGCTACTGGCTTTGTTTCGGAGGCTTGGAAGCGTCTAAGGAACCTGCGGGGCAGAAGGGGTTTTAGTTCTGCGCCCAGATTTTGACGGCCGCCTTGGCCAGTTGGGCGTCGCTACTGACCAGGTAGCCGGCGCCGCTCTGCAACTTGATCTTGATTTTCTTGGTGGGTGAGTTGGCATTGGCCAGGGCGGAAGTGGTGGCCACCGAGGTGGCTTGGACGGGCAGATCGACCGAACGGGCGCCGGCCGGGATCGTGACGCTGGAGGGCAGGGCGGTGCAGTCCACGCCGGGGATGGCGGTGCCGCTAAAGCTCAAGGCCACGGGAAGAGCCGCGCTCTTGTTGCCGCTGCGGGCAATCGTGATCACGCTCGGGGCGCTGCCGGGGGTCAGGGTGGTGGCCGACGCCTTGATCTTGACGATCGGCAGGGCGGCCGGGGCCGGGCCGCTGGCCTGGGCGGTGGTGAAGTCGGCCTTCACGTTGGTCGAGTTGCCGTAGGTGATCGTCGTCACCCGGGGAGCGCCCAGGGCTCCGCCCGAAGCGGTGATCGTCATGGTGCCCGAACCGGTGGGCAGCGGCAGCACGTAGCCACCCGAAGCGCTCGTCGTCGTGTAGTAGGCGCCCGTGTCGGTCGTGATCGTCACCCCGCCCAACCCCTCGCCCACATCGTAGGAACCGTTGCCGTTGGCGTCATTGTAAACCACGCCCACCAGGAACGACTCGCTCGTGTCGAGCGGCGTACCGAAATCCTCGGTCATCACGTAAGGCCCGAAGTTCGGCAGGCTGCTCGACACATAGGAGATGCCGATTTCCTTGAACGTCGGGAAGCCCGAATCGTAGTTCATGATGTTGGCGCGGTGATCGAGCGAAGGCACGCCCCAGTCCGCGTTGAGCCCGACATGGCCGAAGAACGGGTTTTCGACGTAAGCAAAGACGTTCTCGCCCAAAGCGCTCCACTGGTAGCCGTAGCTGGAGATGCGCACGTCGAAGGTGGTGCCATCGAAGCTGTTGTGGCCCTGGAAGCCATGGGTGGCCTGATCGAGGGACTGCTGGCGGGCCGAAGCCGACAGATCGGCGTTCATGGCCAGGGGCGGCTTGGCCGCGTAGCTGGAGAAGTCGGTGATCAACTGGTTACGATCGACGCTGTAGTAGCTGTAGTAGCGGCTGATCTCGGGATCGGTGATCCCGGCGAGCATCTGGCCTTCAGCGGTGGGATTGGCCCGGGCGGCGTTGATGCGCTCCAAAAGGTACTGCTCTTCGTTGGAAGGGTTGGGCTGGGTGTAGAAGGAAGCAGCCGAGACCACCGAAGCGGAAAAAGCGCAGAGGGGCAGGATGGACAAGGAGAGGAAGCGGGTCAGTGCATTCATGAGAATAGAGCTTGAGGATGGATGGTCTGGATGACGAACAACTGGACAGACCTACCTAATGCATGACCGGTGCCACGGGCTCCCGGGGAGCAGGCGACCGACCCGAGCGAACCGGCGAAAGCCGGGCGCAGACCTCAAGACGAACAACTACACAACTACAACACCACGAGAAGTTTACACAACCCCCATCCTCACAAACGGGCGCCTAGAACGGCCAAAAAGCGCGACAAACCCGAGCCCAAAGCCCCCTCCTTTTTCTCACATCTGATAACTTTGCCATTCTCATATTTGCAAGCATTGTCTCCAGTGCGAGAATGCGGTTCTTGGCTGCTTCGGCCTCTTCCGGCGGCTGGAAGGCGCTTATATATAGAGGCGGCACGGCTTGACCAAGCCAGGGAGCGCCGCCAGAATTCTCCTGCTTTACCTCCCCAGTGAAATCCAGCCTTTCGGCGCCTGGTCGCAGACTTCCGGCCATCTCGGCCTTCTTCCCGGCCTACAACGACGGCGGCACGATCGCTTCCATGGTCGTGTCCACGCTGATGACGTTGCGCGAGTGCACGGACGACTACGAGGTGATCGTGGTCGACGACGGCAGCTCGGATTACACGGGCGAGCTCCTGGATGAACTCGCCCGCATCCACGCCCCCTGGGTGCGCGTGATCCATCATGGGGCGAATCGCGGCTATGGGGGGGCGCTCCGCAGCGGTTTTGCCGCCGCCACCAAGGACTGGATCTTTTATACCGACGGCGACGCGCAGTACGATCCGCGCGAACTCCGCCTCCTGGTGGATGCCTGCCTGGCCAGCGGAGAGCAGGTCGACGTGGTCAATGGCTACAAGATCAGCCGCAGCGATCCCTGGTACCGGCTGGCCATCGGCCGGTTCTACCATCACGTGGTCAAACTGATGTTTGGCTTCAAGTTGCGCGACGTGGACTGCGATTTCCGCCTGCTCCGGCGGGCGGTTTTCGAGCGCATCGAACTACGCTCCGATAGCGGCACCATCTGCCTGGAACTCGTCAAAAAGCTGCAGGATGCCGGTTTTCGCTTCGCGGAAGTGCCGGTGCATCATTACCACCGGGCGTTCGGCCGCTCGCAATTCTTTAACTTTCCCCGACTTTTCCGCACGGCGGTGCAATTGGCGGGCTTGTGGCGGGATCTCGTCTGGCGCGGGTCTCCGGCGGTGCCGGCCGCCGCGTCGCCGCCACGGCCACTGGCGGAGTCCCTGCGCAGCAGCAGCAGCAGCAGTAAACGCGACTCCTCGTGACCTGGTACCTGACGGGCTTCCTGCTCATTCTCCAGATCTGCTTTTGGGGACTGGGGCTGACCTTGCTCATCCTGCCCGCGCGCTGGCGGAATTTCTGGCCGGCTTTTTGCGCGCCTGCCGGGCTGGGGCTGCAATCGGGGGTTGTCTGGCTGGGCGCGCACACGCGCCTGCCGGGCACCGACAGCTACGCGTTGGCCTCCCTACTCATTCCCGCGGCGTTACTTGGGGTTGCAATCTGGCGGCTGGGTGGGCGGCAAACCGTGGTTCTGTTGCTGCGCCTGCGCCGCTGGTGGGCGATCGGGCTCATCATGGCGGGGTCGTTCACCCTGCAGATCTACCCGTTCACCAAGCCGCCGGCTGTGCTGACCGCCCAGGCGCTGGGGAGCTGCGATGCGGCCGATTACGCGGCGGGCGCGCGCGTCTTCAAGGAGTTTTCAAGCGCGGACCGCTCCGGCTTCCTTGGCCTGACCGAGGTGGTGCGGCTGCTGACGGTCGATAACTTCTTCGATTTCTGGCTGCGGCTGAATCATTTCACGCCGTCGGCGCTGCTGGCGCTCAACGCCAGCCTCTTTCATCTGCAGGCGTACCAACTGACGAGCCTGCTCGCGGTCGTGTTGCTGACCTTGAGCTTGCCGACCGTTTGCTGGCTGGCGCGCTCCACGTTCCAGTTCGGGCGAGCGGCCAGCGTCCTGCTCACGCTCAATTACGCGTTCAGCCCCATCTTATTCTATACGGTCTACCAGGACGCCCTGGGGCAATTGCTGGCTGCGCCTGCCGTGGCTCTGCTAATCTGGGTCGGGGTCAAAGCCTATCAGGGCGGGCGATCCTGGCGGCATTATGCCCGCTACTCCGGTTTGCTCCTGCTCTGCCATTGGCTGGTGCTCGGCAGCTACAATTTCTTTTTGCTCTTTGCCTACGTTCCGCTGGCCGCGTATATCGGCGGCCGCACGCTCTGGGAAGGAACGTGGCGGCGCTTTGGGGCCTGGGGCGGATTTATCGGCGTGAATCTGCTGGCGTGCACGCTGCTGTTTCCCGGCCGGATTTTGAGCGTGCTCGATCGCTTCAGGCTCTTCGACGAGACGCCGTTCGGCTGGCGCATCGCGGGCTTTCAACCGGCGGGGTGGTACGGTAAATTCGCCGATACCCTGTTGCAGCCGGCCTCGGGCGCCTGGCCGGTCATCTTCGGTCTGCTGTGCCTCGCGACGCTGGGTTGGGCGGTTGCCCGGCAATTTCGGCGCGCCCCGCGCCCGACCGGCTTGCTCGCCGCTTGCACGCTCCCGATTCTGGCTGGGTACGCCATCTTGATGTGGCAGGAGGACCACTCGCACCACAACCAGAGCTACGATGCCTTCAAACTCTTCAGTGTCTTCTATCCGGAACTGCTGGCTGGCTTTTGCCTCTGGTTCCGGGCGTTGCGCGGGGCGGCGTGGCCGGCGCAGGTCTGGGGCGGCGTCCTCTGCGCGGTTGTCCTGGCGGTCAACGGCGCCGGTGCCTGCCGCTTCAATAGCGCCGTGAGGAGGTTATCGCTCGTGCTCGACCCGGATATCGTGCGCATCGGGGCGGTCGAGAAAATGCCGGCGGTCACGTCGGTCAACGTGCTTTTGCAAGAGTATTGGGCGCGTCTCTGGGCGAATTACTTCCTCCTGCGTAAACCGCAGTATTTCGCCGCGCATACCTATGAAGGCCGCCGGGTGACGCCCTTGCGCGGCCAGTGGGACTTGCGCGACGACCTCCTGGAAGTCCGCCCCGGTGCGCCCGACGACGAGATCAGCCTGGACCAGGGCTATTACCTGCTGAGACGGCAGGGACCGGAGTTCGTCGACCTGGCTTTCGGCGAGGGCTGGTACGCCCCGGAATATTCGCACCAACGATACTGGTGTTGGAGCCGTGGCGCGGCTCAAATTCTGGTGCGCAACCCGCAGGCCGGCGCCTTGTCGGGCGGGCTCGAAATCTCCTTGCGCGCCGCCAGTCTCCGGCAGGTGCGGCTGTCGGTTGGGTCCACGTGTCTCTGGCAAGGCGCGGCCGGCCTCCCGATCCGTGTTATCCGCCTGGCCGATCTCACGTTTGCCCCCGGTATGACGGTGCTTAGCCTCGACTCCGAGGAACCCCCCGATGCACCGAGCGCGACCGATGCCAGAACGCTGACGTTTGCCCTCTGCCATCTGCGCCTGACGCTGCGACCTTTGCCGACGCCACCTTGAAAAACGCCGTGGCCACCCGGATCAGCCCTGCGTCCTATCGCCTGATGCGGGCGGTAGAGGATACCCATTGGTGGTTCGACGGCATGGAGCGGATTACGGCGCGCTTGCTGGACGAGGCCGGATTTCCCCAGGCTAAGACCGCGAACCCGGCCGCTCCGGCGCTCCCGCGGATCCTAGACGCGGGTTGCGGCACGGGGCGCAGCCTCGGTTTTCTGGCGGGACGGGGCCGGGCGACCGGCCTGGACTATTCTCCCGTAGCGCTGGCGTGTTGCCGGGAGCGGGGGCTGAATGGGTTGCTGTGCGGATCGGTGAATGCGCTGCCGTTCGCGGACGAAACGTTCGATTTGGTGACGAGCTTCGACGTCCTGAGCCACACGGCGGTCGACGACGCCAGCGCCTTGCGGGAATTTGCCCGGGTCTTGCGGCCGGGCGGGTGTTTGCTGTTACGGGTGGCTGCCTATGACTGGCTGCGGAGCCGGCACGACGAAGAATGGGCCATCGGCCGCCGCTACAACCGGCCGGACCTGTGCGCGCAACTCGGCGCGGCGGGTTTCCGTGTCCGGCGGGCGAGCTACGCGAACTTTTGGCTGTTCCCCGCGGTGTTGCTCAAACGGCTGGCCGAACACTGGCGGCCTCCGCCGGCCAACACGAGCGATCTGCAACTCGGCGCGCGCCCGACTCTGGCCGCGCGCTTTTTGGGTCGCCTGCTCGCCAGCGAGGCGAGGTGCGTAGCCGGGGCGGGGCTGCCTTGGGGCCTCTCGCTCTTCGCCGTGGCCGAAAAACTGCCGCGGACCGCCGCGGCGCCTCACTCTTCGCCGTCGAAGTAATCGACCTCCGCGCCGCGGAGGAGCGTACGGCGTGAAGGCCCGAAAATGCCCCATTTGTTGCTATCGGGATAGTGGCACGCGTCGGCGACCGGATTATCCGCCAGCACGTAGTAGACGAAGTCTTCCTCGCCGGCATTCGTTAGCTGATGCGCCTCGTCCGGGCGGTAGAGGAACGCGTCGCCCGGGACGACTTCGGTGGTGCCGTCCTCGTCGCGGACCTGCCCGAGCCCAGCCACTACGACGTACATTTCCCACTGGTTGGTGTGGGAATGGTAGGGACAGAGCGCCGCACCAGGCGGGACCCGCACCAGCGCTAAGTCGAACGGATGCCGCTTGAGCAGATCGAACGATTCGGGCTCGCGCCCCAGCGCCTCGGAGATGTTCTTGCGGAAGATATGGAACTTGCCGCCCGGCGACCTCCGTTCGACTTCGGGGATCTCCGCCAGGTTAACCGTTTTCATTTACTCGGGGAGGAAGCTAATTCTGAGTGGATGTTCTATTATCAGGGCGCGGAGACGAGAATCATCGACCTGAGAATCTTGTCGCGATTGTTCTGGGCCTTGCGATAACTAATGCCTCACCAACGTCGGATTCCTTCAACACTGAACGAAAACTCGGGTGCTCTTGAGCATCCAAGAGATGGGCGTCGCTTGAGAGAAGGATGGTGCACCCTAGGAGGGCGGCTTCTGCCGCGATTGACGCGTCGTTCTCCTCCTCTTTAGGGAACACTCCGTTCGCTCGCAACTTCCGGCTAATCTGCTCTACAATCCCCGTGTCGACTGGTACGACATCGACCACTTGATAGCCCCAATCGTCAAGATGCGTAAGGGCGATCATAGCTAACGCCCTCTCTTCCCGTTCGCCATGATCAGCTGCCCAAGCCAACTCCTCTAAAACGGTTTGCGTGACAATAAAGCTAGCTCCAAGGAGGCGTCGCCTAATCGTTTCGAGGGCATCAAAAACGTTTTCCGTCCCAGCGGCTTGATCTAACAGGACGTTTGTATCAACGGCGATGAGCACAGGGACTTACACGGCTACCCTGGATGATTTCGCGCGCGCGTTCGAGAAGCTTGTGGCGCTCCGTGTCGCCTAAATGATTCGTTTTGGCGCGAATTTTCTCAGCCAACACGGTGCCTTTGGTTTTGGAATCGTTTTTTTGGCTCATAACGTGTTTGGAAGCACCTTCCGCCCCGGGAACGTGGCGCCAGTCCCCGCATGTGACAAGACAATTTAACGGACTTAGACACCATCTTTCCTCGGAAGATCAGACGACGCCGAGTACCGTGCTCAACTTGACACCCTCCGCGCGGCGGGTTACAAGACATCCCTGCTCACGCCGGAGCGTCCGTTTAGCGCCTTTATCTCCCGTTTTCCCATGCCAACTTCCGAAGTCATCCTCACCGAAAATATCCGCGGCCTGGGCGCGGAGGCGGACATCGTCAAAGTCAAACGGGGTTTCGCCCGCAACTTCCTCCTGCCCACCGGCAAAGCCTACGAAGTCACGCCCGTCACCTTGCGCCGCATTAACCAGCTCAAGACCAAGCGCGCCGAGCGGGAAGCCAAGGAGCGCAACGAGGCGGACGAAGTCGCGCGCAAGATCAACAAGCTCACGCTCAATCTCGTGCTCGAAACCGGCGCGACCGGCAAAGCGTTCGGTTCGGTCACGGTCAAGGATCTGGAAGAGGCCCTCAAGAAGGAACTTCCCGCCGCCAACATCGAGCGCCACGCCATCCAGCTCGAACGCCCGATCAAGGAAACCGGTCTGCACGAAGTTCCGGTTAAATTGCACAGCGAAGTGACGGCGACCTTAAAAGTTTCCATCAAATCGTCGTCCGAAGCTGCTGCCGCTCCCGCCGCTGCCGCGCCCGAGGACAAAAAAGCCGCCTCCAAGCCGGCAGCCAAGAAAAAGTCGTAAGGCGCGATGGCCGCTCCGCTGGAAGACGCTCCGATCCAAAGGGGCGTTTTACCGGCCAACGGGAATGGTGGTTATGCACCGGCCGCTCACAACGGCGGGCCGGGTTCTTCACCGGTTGTTCCCAGGGCGCTGCCGAACAGCCTCGACGCCGAGCAGGGGCTGCTCGGCTCCATGCTCATCTCCCCGCAGGAGGTGATCGGCGAATGCGTGCAGCAGATCAACGACCGGCATTTTTATCTGCCGGCCCACGCCACGATCTATCAGATCCTGGTGGAGCTCTGGAACGAGCAGAAGGCCATCGATTTCATCACGCTCACGCAGATATTGCGTGATCGGAAGCTCCTGGACACGATCGGCGGCCCCGCCGTGGTGACGCACCTGTTCACCTACATTCCGACGGCCGCCAACGCGAGCTACTACCTGGAGATCGTCCGGGAGAAATACATCCTGCGCGAGATCATCACCGCTTGCACGCAATGCGCCAGCCGGGCGTACGAGGATCAAAGCGAGGTGAACGTGCTCCTGGATGACGTCGAGCGCCGCGTCCTGGCGATCAACGAGAACAAGTTCAAGGAACAGATCGTCCCGATGAAGGACTTGGTCATGGAGGCGATCGAAACGATCGAGACGCTCTATGAACGGCGCGGCGCCCTGACCGGTTTGCCGACCGGCTTCAAGGATCTGGACCGGCTCACCAGCGGCTTGCATCCGGCGGAAATGATCGTGGTGGCGGCGCGCCCCAGCATGGGCAAGACGGCTTTGGCCATGAACATCGCCGAGCACGTGGCGCTGGTGGCCAAGCATCCGGTGGCGGTTTTCAGCCTGGAAATGAGCAATCAGCAGCTCGTGCAGCGCCTGTTGTGCTCCCGAGCGCGGGTCAACCTGCAGAAGCTGCGCGACGGTTTCCTGAGCGAACGCGATTTCCCGAATTTGACCCAGGCCGCCAGCAAACTGGCCGAGAGCCAGATGTATATCGACGACACCGCGGGCTTGAGCATCCTGGAGTTGCGGGCCAAGGCGCGGCGGCTCAAATCCGTCTACAACATCCAGTTGATCGTGATCGATTACTTGCAGCTTTTGCGTTCGACCAGCCGGCGGGCCCAGGATAACCGCCAGTTGGAGATCGCGGAAATCAGCGCCGGCATCAAGGGATTGGCCAAGGAACTCAACCTGCCAATTATCGTGCTGGCGCAGCTTAACCGCCAGCCGGAGGCGCGTTCCGGCGGCAAACCTCGTTTAAGTGATTTGCGCGAATCCGGCAGCATCGAGCAGGACGCCGACCTGGTGGCGTTGCTGGTGCGTTCGGAAGTCTACGAGGACGATGAGGAGGCGCGGGCGGAAAAGGCCGGCGAAGCCGAGCTGATCATCGCCAAGCAACGCAATGGGCCGGTGGGCGAGGTGCGGCTGACGTTCCTGAAGGAGTTCACCCGGTTCGAAGACCGGGCGCCCAGCGCGCGCCAGGAGTAGTGGCGCGGAGGCGCTAGACGGCGGCTTCCGCCTTCACGTGCCGCACATCCTGCGCGGCTTTCACGTAAATCGCGTCTTCGGCAATATTCGTCGCGTGATCGCCGATGCGTTCGATGTTCCGCGCGATGAAGATGAGGTCTAGATAACTCTGGATGTTGCCGGGCTGCTTCTGCGCGAGATCGGTCAGTTGCTGGTTGATCTCCGTATTGGTCTGGTCGAGCTGCCGGTCGCGCGGCTTGATCGTCCCGGCGAGCTCCAGATCGCCGTCCGTGAACGCACGCAGGCTGTCCTTGAGCATGCCGGTGACGTCGCTGGTCATGCGCTCCAGCAAACCGGCCTCCGCAAGCACGGGCGCCTGGTTCAAACGCCGCGCCCGGCGCGCGATGCCGGTCGCCTGGTCGGCAATGCGCTCGAGATTGGCGCTGAGCTTCATCGCCGCGATGATCGAGCGCAGATCGATCGCCACCGGCTGAAAACGCAGCAGCAACTCGATGCCGTCCTTGTCCACCTGCTTCTCCAGGGAGTCGATCTCTTCATCGTCGGCAATGACCAGATTGCACAATTCCTCGTCGCGGTCGAAAAGGCCGCGAAAAGCGCGTTCCAGGTTGCGCTCGGTCAGGCTGGCCATCATGAGCACGTTGTTGCGCAAGGTGCCTAAAGCTTCATCGAACGATCCAAGAATGTGCATAGGTGTCAGCCGGAACGGTTACAGGGTTAAGCTTGTGTGGAGTTGATCGCCCCCAGCGTCAACGGCGAATCTTGCCCTGCGTGTGACAATAACGTTACAACATCCGGCGCGGACAGGTAAGCTCGATTGCGCCAATTTCAGCCCGACTTGCCGCCTCGAAACCCCGCGGCCGTTTGTTTGTCACATCCTATGAAAATCAAAGCGCTTCTCACCACCACCACCGCCCTGGCCTTGAGCGGGCTGGCCGCCGCCTCGGCGCAGACCCAGCTCACCGGCGCCGGTTCCACCTTCATCAACCCCGTCATGACGAAGTGGGCGGCGGAATACCACAAGGTCGATTCCAGCGTGCAGATCAACTATCAGTCGATCGGTTCCGGCGGCGGCATCAAGCAAATCACCGAAGGCACCGTCGACTTCGGCGCCACGGACGGCCCGATGTCCGATGATGCCCTGGCAAAGCTGCCGGGCAAGATTCTCCACATCCCGACGGTCGCCGGCGGCGTGGTGATGACGTACAACCTGCCCGGCGTTTCCGGCCTCAAACTCGATGGTCCCACCATCGCCGATATCTACCTCGGCAAGGTGACCAAGTGGAACGATGCCGAGATCGCCAAGCAGAACAAAGGGCTCAAGTTGCCCGCCACGGATATCGCGGTGGTGCATCGCGCGGACGGCTCCGGCACCTCCTACATCTTCACAGACTACCTGAGCGCGGTCAGCCCCGATTGGAAGACGAAGGTCGGCAAGAACACGGCGGTCAGTTGGCCGACCGGCATCGGCGCCAAGGGTACTGACGGCGTTTCCGGGCAGGTCAAGCAGACGCCCGGCGCCATCGGTTACGTCGAACTGATCTATGCCCTGCAAAACAAGCTGCTTTACGCCGACGTCAAGAGCGCGGACGGCGCCTACATCAAGCCCTCACTCGAGAGCGTGACCGCGGCCCTGGCGACGGCGACGATCCCGGACGACTTCCGCTTCTCTTTCGTCAACGCTCCCGGCACCACCTCGTACCCGATTGCCGGCGTCACCTGGCTTCTGGTTTACCAGCAGCAGAAAGCCGCCGATAAAGGCCCGAAGCTCGTCAGCTTCCTCAAATGGGTGCTCAACGACGGCGAAAAGATGGCGACCGGACTGGACTACGCTTCCTTGCCCGACAACGTACGGACGCGCGTGTTGCAGGCCGTGGATACCATTAAGCAATAAGGCGATTTCCCGGCGATCCGCGCTTCCCACTGTATGTCGCGTGCGTCTATGCTGGGCCGATCGTACCGCGGGCCGGGAAGTAGCATCCGGTCCGCGGTCGGCACCGCCAGTCCACCCAAAGAAACTGCATGACCGCCAGCCGCATGAGCCCGGTATCTCGCACGGGAGACCGGGTATTCCGCACGCTGTGCCTCGCGATGGTGTGCATCGTCCTGGTGCTGGTGGTGCTGGTGGGCTGGACGCTCTGGCAAGGGGCGGGCGGCGTGTTCGCGAAATTCGGATTCAAGTTTCTGACCGGCAGCGAGTGGGATCCGGTCAGCGGCAGTTTCGGCGTGCTGCCTTTCATTTATGGGACGCTGGTTTCTTCGGTGCTGGCCTTGCTCATCGCGACGCCGCTGGCGGTCGCGACTGCGGTTTATCTGACGGAATTGGCGCCGCCCTGGTTGCGCCAGCCGCTCACTTCGTTGGTGGAAATGCTGGCGGCGGTACCGAGCGTGATTTTCGGCCTGTGGGGTATCTTTGTCATGATTCCCTGGCTGGAGACGGATGTGGTGCCCGTGCTGGAGAAGCTGTTCGGCTGGACGCCGTTTTTTCGACCGCCTTTCTACGGGCCGAGCATGCTGGCGGCTTCACTGATCATCGCGGTCATGATCCTGCCCATTATTACGTCGGTCTCGCGCGAGATCTTGCGCAGCGTGCCGGATTTGCAGCGCGAGGCTGCTTACGGCCTGGGCGCGACACGTTGGGAAGTCACGCGGATCGCGGTGCTGAGCTACGCCAAGCGCGGGATTTTCGGCGCCATGATCCTCGGCCTTGGCCGGGCCCTGGGTGAGACGATGGCTGTGACCATGCTGATCGGCAATACACCGAAGATTTCCGCTTCCTTGCTTTCGCCCGCGCACACGCTGGCAAGTGTCATCGCCAATGAATTCACAGAGGCGACGACGGACGACTATTTGCACGCCCTTTTCGCCGCCGGCCTGGTGCTGCTCGGCGTGACGTTGGTGGTCAATCTCTTCGCCCAATTGCTGTTGCGCACCTTCGGCGGGGCAGCCGGCGCCGTGAACGGCTAAGCCCGGCCTAAGCTTGCCTCTCATGTCTGCCGCCGTCTTAACACCCGCCCCCTCTGCCGGGGATGCGCCCACTCCGGCCATGGTCAGCCGGATGCGCGGCAGTGTGCGGGCGCATCATTGGCGCAAGTGGAAGAGCACGCTGACCTCGGGCATTTGTTTTGTCTGCAATATCCTGGTCGTCACGCCGCTGGCGCTGGTTTTCGGCTATTTGATCGTCAAAGGCGCCGGCTCAATCAACCTGGCGTTCTTCACGCAATTGCCCGTGCCGGTCGGTGAGACCGGCGGCGGCATCGCCAACGCCATCGCCGGCACGCTCATCCTCGTCGCCATCGCGGCGGCGGTCGGCGTGCCCATCGGGGTTTTGGGCGCGATCTACCTGGCGGAATACAGCGGCCCGCGCTTTGCCTCGACCGTGCGTTTCGCGGCGGATATCCTCAATGGCGTGCCTTCCATTGTCTGGGGCATCGTCGCTTACGCGTTGCTGGTGTTGCCGCACGGGTCGATCTTTTCCTTGGGACATTTCTCAGCCTACGCGGGTGGAGTCGCCCTGGGCTTGATCATGATCCCGCTCGTTTTACGGACCACCGAGGAAGTGCTCCTGCTGGTGCCCAATGGCTACCGGGAAGCGGCGCTCGCGCTGGGGATCGCGCGCTGGCGAATCATCCTGCAAATCATCGTCAAGACCGCTTTCAAGGGCATTCTGACCGGCGTGCTCCTGGCCGTCGCGCGGGTGGCGGGAGAGACGGCGCCGCTGCTTTTCACGGCGCTGGGCAATCAATACTGGACCAAGAGCCTCAAGGATCCGATTTCCGCGCTGCCCCTGCAAATTTTCAACTACGCCATCTCTCCTTACGACGACCTGCACCGGCAGGCTTGGGCGGCGGCACTGGTCCTCCTGGTGCTCGTGTTGGGGCTGAACTTGGGATTGCGCTTCCTTACACGCGAACGCATTGTTAAACTCGCTGTCACCGCCCAAGCGCCCAGCGTGGCGGCGGCGGCACCGCCTGCCGCCTCATGAATACCATGACTTCCGAGCCCGCCAGCAGCCGACCGCTTTCCGCGTCTTCTGCTCCCGCCACTCCGCCTCCCAGCCCCAACGAACTGCCGGCGTTCGATGCGAAGGATGTTTCGATCTTCTACGGTGCAAAGCAGGCCGTGCAGAACGTCCATTTGCAGATCCCTGCCAAGTCGGTTACGGCCATCATCGGGCCGAGCGGCTGCGGCAAGTCCACCTTCCTGCGCTGCCTCAATCGCATGCACGAACTGGTGCCGAATTCGCGCATGACCGGCACCATCCTGCTCAACGGTGAGGACCTCTACGCGCCGTCGATCGACGCGACGGTCGTCCGGCGCCGGGTCGGGATGGTTTTCCAAAAGTCCAACCCGTTCCCCACCATGTCCATCGCGGACAACGTCACGGTGGGCCTGCGCCTCAACGGGGTGCGTGACCGCGCGTTTTTGCGCGAGCGCATGGAGAAATCCCTGCGCATGGCCGCCCTCTGGGACGAGGTGAAGAACGACTTGAGCCGGCCTGGGATCAGCCTCTCCGGCGGGCAGCAGCAGCGTCTGTGTATTGCCCGGGCGGTCGCGGTGCAGCCCGAAGTGCTGCTCATGGACGAGCCGGCTTCGGCGCTCGATCCGATTGCGACGTCCAAGGTAGAAGTGTTGATCGACGAGTTGAAGAAGGACTACACGATCGTGATCGTGACGCATAACATGCAGCAAGCCACCCGCGTGGCGGACCAGACGGCCTTTTTCTATCTAGGCAAACTCATTGAGTTCGCGCCGACGCGGGAGCTGTTCAACAACCCGCGCGAGAAGCAGACCGAGGCGTATATCACCGGGCGGTTCGGTTGAGCGGACGCAGCTTCACGTTTGTCTGAGGCAGTGTTTGGAATTAATCTCAGGAGATGATCGGTCACATCCGCAAGCTTCTGGAAGGCCGGCCATTTCGGCCGTTTACGGTGGTGATGAGTTCCGGCCAGCGTTATTTCGTGGCATCGCATGAGCATGCGAGTGTGCATCCGACTGGATCTCGCATGGCAATCTGGTTTGACGACGATAGCAGTGTCACCGTGGCGGCATTGCACATCGCGACGGTGGAAGAGGGCAGATCCGAAGCCGTGGCAGCGTAAACGGTTGGAAATAATCGCGCCTTATGCCCGGGAACGCCTTTTCTTCGGCGTGGCCAACTGCGGGATCTCGCGCTTCATGAATTCGTCGAAGAGCGGGACGGTGAAGGCGGTATCGCCGTGTTGCGGGCTGTAAATCATGCCTTTGCTTATGAGGCCCGACCGCAACGGCGCGACGCTTTCAGAACGCACTCCGAGCAACTGCGCAATCTCTCCGGAACGCCGCGGTTGATCGCCCAACTCCGCCAAGGCGCGCAGATAATCCTTCTCGCGCGGCGTCAGCCGATCGAAGCGCACCCGGAAAAAGCTTTGATCCAGGTCTTTGATGGCTTTGACGCTGGCTGCCCGGACGACATCTACCTCAATGGGCGAGTCCTGTGCCGCATTCCAACTCTGCGATCCCCATTCCTGCAGGAAATACGGGTAGCCCTTGGTTTGCCGGTAGATTTCCGCCAGCGCCTCATCGCTAAAGAGCACGCCCTCCACCCGCACCGGTTCCTGCAAAGCGAGGTCGGAGTCGGTTTTCGTCAGCGCACCGACTTGCGGGAACAAGAAGAGCCGTTCGGCGTAGGATTTGGCGCGTCCAGTCTGGCCGGAGAGCTGCGGCAGACCGGCTCCGAAGAGGATGACGGGCAGCCGCTCCTGTGACACCCGGTGCATCGCCATGATCAGCGCCCCGAGCTCATCCTCGCCCAGGTATTGCAGCTCATCGATCAGAATGGCCACCGAGGTTTGCTCCTCGACCGCGGCCTCGCCCACTGCCACAAGGAGGTCGGTCAAGTCAGCGTCCAACACTCCGCTATCAGCCGTGCCTTTCTCCGGCCGGCTATCCACGGACAATTCGACCTCGCCGACCTCCAACTTGATGGTGCCGATGAAACTGCGAAAGACCCGAAAGCCGCGCTTCACTTTCTCGCCGAGTGCCTCTCCGGTATCCAGACCCAGGAGCAACTTCCGCAAACCCGGCAGAAGCAAGCGCCGCAGAGGCACGCCTTCCTGCGCTTCGACCATCATGGTCCGGTAGCCGGCCGCTTCGGCTTTCTTGCGGATTTCCACCAGCAGCACGGTCTTGCCGACGCCGCGGAGTCCGACGAGCAGCGGGCTGCGCTCTGCCTTGCCAGCCTTGATCCTAGCCAAGGCCAGTAGCGCGGCATCCAGAATGTCATCACGCCCGGCCAGTTCCGGCGGCCGATTGCCAGCGCCGGGCGCAAAGGGATTTCGAATGTTGTCCACGATTTATAGGAATCTTACTACATCTTACTAATCTTATCTCGAAAAGCAGTAAGATCGGTAAACCTTGGTAAGGTTCCTATAAATACGGCTGCAGCTCAGGTGATCGCCGTCCGCAACAGTTCCGGCAAAGCCGCCATCGGCACGCGCTCCTGCTGCATACTATCCCGATGGCGCAACGTCACCGTGTCCTTCAACTCATCGCCCCGTTCGCCCAGCGTCTCGAAATCCACCGTGACCCCAAACGGCGTGCCCGCTTCATCCTGGCGGCGGTAGCGCCGTCCAATCGCGCCGGTCTCATCGTAGAAGACGTTCATGTGCGGCTTCAGGCTGGCGGCGATGACCCGGGCTTTGGCGACCAGCTCGGGATTGTTCTTGAGCAGAGGGAAAATGCCGCACTTGATCGGCGCCATGCGCGGATGGAAACGCAGGACGATCCGCGTCTCGGTCTTGCCCTTTTCATCGGTCAACGTCTCTTCGGCATACGCTTCGCAGAGCAGCGCCAAGACCGTTCGATCCACCCCGGCGCTCGGCTCGACCACGTGCGGCAGGAATTTTTCCTTGGTCTCCTCATCGAAATACTCGAGCGATTTGCCGCTGTGCTCCTGGTGCTGCCGCAAATCGTAGTCTGTCCGGTAGGCGACGCCCTCCAGCTCCTGCACACCGAACGGAAACTCATACTCGATGTCGTACGTCCCCTTCGAGTAATGCGCCCGTTCCTTGGCGGGCACGTCGAGCACCTTCAGATGCTCGCGGGCGATGCCGATGTCCTCGTAGAACTTCAGCCGCTCCTGCAGCCAATAGGTGAGCAAGTCCATCCCTTGTTCGGGCCGGCAGAAATACTCCAGTTCCATCTGCTCGAACTCGCGGGACCGGAAGATGTAATTGCGCGGGTTGATCTCGTTGCGGAACGCCTTGCCAATCTGCGCGATCCCGAATGGCAGCTTCTTGCGCGCGACATCCAGCACGTTCTTGAACTGCACGAAGATGGCCTGCGCGGTCTCCGGCCGCAGGTAGGCGATGGACGTCTCGTCTTCCGTGGCGCCGACGTACGTTTTGAACATCAGATTGAAGGCGCGCGGCTCCGTCAGGTCTTGCCCGCCGCAGACCGGGCACTGGCGCTGCCCGTCCTTGCCCGTGGGCAGTTGGTCGGCTCGCAGCCGCGCCTTGCAAGTGCGGCAGTCGACCATGGGATCGCTGAAAGTCGCCTCGTGCCCGCTGGCCTGCCAGACCCGGCGGTTCATGAGAATGGAGCCGTCCAGGCCGACAATATCGTCGCGGTCCCGGGTCATGCGCCGCCACCAGAAATCCTTGAGGTTGCGTTTGAGCTCCACCCCGAGCGGGCCGTAATCCCAGCAGCCGTTGAGGCCGCCGTAGATCTCGCTCGATTGGAAGATAAAGCCGCGCCGTTTGCACAGGCTGACGATCTTCTCCATGCGTTCGGCGTTGGTCTTCGGCTGGGACATAAGCGGCGGTTCGGTGGGGTGGCAGCGTAGTCGCACGGATTGCCGGCAGCAACGGCAGATTCGCGCCTCCTGACCGCGCGGTTCTACCGCTGGAACCGCCCGCGCACCATCGTCCAGGGCAGCGGCCGCAAGCATTCGGCCACCTCGAACCCGCCACGCGTGAGGAACTCCACGAAGGCAGCCCGCGACCAATGGTTCAGGTGCCCGGGCGTGTTGCCCCAGGCGCCGAGGTACTTGCCGCGCACGAGATTCAGCACCCGCCAAAGCGGCTCGCACGGCACGGAGATGATGTAAGCCGGCGCATCGAGCCGCCGCAGCGCCGCTAACGCCTCGTCCGGCCGCTCCACGTGTTCCAGCACCTCGCAGCACACGATCAACTCCGCTCCGTCGCTGGCAGGCTCCAGGTCATAAATGCTGCGTTCGACGTACTCGATCCCGGCGTCCTGCCGCGCCGCATTCTCCGCGATCAGCTCGCGCGAAAAATCCGAGGCGCGCACCGGCACTCCCAGCAATGCGCGCAGGTCACGGCTCAACCGCCCTTCGCCGCAGCCCACTTCGTGCACGGTTCGCGGCGCGGGCTGGACCCGGCCGATCAGCGCCTGCAACGCGTCATCGAACCCCGCCACCATCCGCCGCGCGATCGGATTGGTCACCTGGCTCTTGTCGAGCTGGTTGCCGATGAGGATGCCGTCCTGAGACTTACTCATCGGTCTTCGTCATTCTTCCCTTCCAGGCCTGCCAGCCGGGTCCGCAAATCCTCCAGCAGCCGCCGGTTGACCGAGATCAAATCCGCCAGCAATCCCAGCATGAAAAACAGCATCGAGCCGATCATCAGGATCGCCGCCAGGATCAGCGATTGCACGTGGCCCTGCCCATGGCCGCGGGCGTATTCGAAAAGGAAACGCACCCCGATGAGGCACCCGGGCACGAACAACAGCCCGCTCACCGCCAGGAAGAAACGCAAAGGCCGGTAAGTCACAAAAATACGTCCGATGGTCAGGGCCGAGCGCTGCAAATACTGCGGAATGCTGCGCACGAGGCGGGAGGGGCGCAAGTCCGGGTTGACCCGCACGGGCACGCTGAGCACGGTCAGGCCTTTCTGGCCGGCCTGGATGATGGTTTCCAGCGTGTAGGTGTAGTTGTTGAAGACGTTGATCTGCAAGGCCGCTTGCCGGCTGAAAGCCCGGAACCCGCTGGGCGCATCCGGCACGCGTGTGTTGCTGGCGAGTTGCACAACCCGGCTGCCGAGGCGTTGCAGGAGTTTCTTGGTGCGGGAAAAGTGCGCCATTTGGTCGATGGGCCGCTCGCCGATCACCATATCCGCCCGCCCGGCCAGGATGGGCGCGATCAAGGCCGGTATATCCGCGGCCTGGTACTGGTTGTCGGCGTCCGTATTGACGATGATGTCGGCCCCCGCCCGTAGAGCCGCTTCGAGCCCGGCGGTGAAGGCCCGCGCCAGGCCGCGGTTGGTGGGCGTGCGCACGATGTGGTCGACCCCATGCGCGCGCGCGACTTCGCTGGTGGCGTCGGCGCTGCCATCATCGATCACGAGCCATTCCACCCGTTCGATCCCCGGCAGGCTGCGCGGCAGATCGTTGAGCGCGATCCCCAGCGTCGCGGCCTCGTTGAAGGCCGGAATTTGAATGATGAGTTTCAAAGAAAGTCCAGAGGTGGGCCAACTTCTATCCCATAGCGGAAGAACTTCTTTCCGCCCACGCCAAATTCCCGGCTGCGTGAATGCAACATTATTATAACAAATTTGAACGTGTAACCGCCGGGGCTGTCTGACTCTTCAGGTTAAGGTGAATCGGGGCCGCACACGCTTGTTTTAGGTAGGTTCCTGGCGCGTGCGGCCCTCACTTTTTTGCGCTTGCTTTTCGGCGCTCCCTGCGGCTTCTCAATAGCGGGAGAATTGCCGCATGAAATCGACTGTACTCATCGTCGATGACGAATCCGACGTCGTTGACCTGCTCCGCTATAAGCTGCACGGCGCGGGCTACGAAATCCTGGTGGCAACTGATGGTCTGTCGGCTCTAGCCCTGGCCCGGGACCGCCGGCCGGATTTGATCGTGCTGGACCTGATGCTGCCGGAAATGAACGGCGAAGAGGTCTGCCGCCGGCTCAAAGCCGAGGAAGACACCGCCGCCATTCCGATTCTCATGCTGACCGCCAAGGCCCAGGCGACCGAACGCGTGGCCGGCCTCGAGATCGGCGCGGACGATTACATTACCAAGCCGTTCAGCCCGCGGGAACTCGTCTTGCGCGTCGACGCCGTCTTGCGCCGGGTGCGCGGCGCCGTGCGGCGGAACGACCGGGTGGAAATCGGCGATTTCTGCATCGACCGCGCCACTTTTGAAATTTCGGTCAACGGCCGCAAGCTCGATTTGACGACGACCGAGTTCAAGCTGCTCAATCTGTTGCTGGAACGGCGCGGGCGCACCCAATCGCGGGAAACGTTGCTTTACGATGTCTGGGGGTACACGAGCGCGATGGACACGCGCACGGTGGACACGCACATCCGGCGTTTGCGGGAGAAATTGGGCGAGGACGCGGGGCGGATCGAAACGATCCGCGGAGAAGGGTATCGCTTTCTGGCGGCAGCGGCGGCCGCCGTGCCCGTTTGAACGCTCTACCGTGGCTGCTGCTGCTGGCCGCGGCGGTCCTGGCGGCTGCTATCGCCACCGTTTACGTGCTGCGGGCCCGGCGGATCCGGCGCGCCTTGCGCGAACTGGCGGCGGGCGATTGGACGGCACCCCTGCGGCTGCATCCGCGCGAGACCGCGCCGGGCATGGCGACCGATTTGATCGCGTTGGGGGACCGCCTCGGCGAAATGCACCAGCATCTCGCCGACGAGACATTCAACCTGCGCGCGCTGTTGAGCAGTCTCGGCGAGGGCGTGCTCATTGTCGATTCGGCGCAGAGGATTCAGCTCGCCAACGACAGCGTGCACCGCATGTTCGACCTGCCTACGAACCTGGCCGAGCGCACGTTGATGGAGGTGTTCCGCGATCACACCCTACAGGTGAGCGTCTGCGCCGCCTTGAAGAGCAACGCCCGGCCGCAGAGCCTGGACATTGCGCTCGATACGCGACAGGGCAGCCAATACATCAAAAAACATTTTACCGTGACTGCGGCGGGCCTGCTGCCGCCAGGGAGCGGCCGGGCGCAAAGCGCCATTGTCATCTTCCACGATATCAGCGAACTCAAAGCACTGGAGTCGATCCGGCGCGACTTCGTGGCCAACGTCTCGCATGAGTTGCGCACGCCCGTGTCCATCATCAATGGCTACCTGGAAACGCTGCTCGACGGCGCCCTGCACGATCTGCCGGTGGCCGAAAAATTCCTGCGCACCGTCTGGAAGCATAACCAACGGCTGACGCTTTTGATCGAGGATCTGCTCTCCGTCTCCGCGCTGGAGACGCGGCAGGCTTCCGGACTGACCTTCGAGCCGGTGCAACTGCGCGCCAGCCTGGAGCGCGTCATCGAACGACTCGAGCCGCGGATCGCGGAAAAACGAGCCGCTCTGCACCTGGACATCCCGGAAAACGTGCCTCCGCTGCAAGCCGATGCCCACCGGCTGGATCAGGTGTTTTTCAATCTGATCGAAAACGCCTTGAAGTACGGGGAAGCGGCCCAGCCGCTGATCCGCATCGGCGCGCGTTTTGAAGGCGAGCAGGTCCGCGTGACCATCGCGGACAATGGCCCGGGCATTCCGTTGAGCGATCAACCGCACGTGTTTGAAAGATTTTACCGGGTGCGGAAGGATCGGTCGCGCGCGGACGGGGGGACGGGCCTGGGGTTATCCATCGTCAAGCATGTCGTCCAGGCGCACGGCGGCGAGGTGCTCGTGCAAAGTGTGCCGGGGCATGGGGCTTCTTTTTCCTTGCGGCTGCCCATCCTGCAAAAGCCGTAAAGCGCCCCTGGTCCGCGCTTGGTAATTCGCCGCCGCCCTGTCTACATTGCCAACACATGCCGGGCTCCGATCTCCCCCCTGACCCTATCGGCGTTGCCCTGGCCGAGGACATCGGAACAGGGGACGTCACGGTCGAGTTCTTCATCGACCCGGCGCAACAGGCCTTCGGACGCATCTTCGCCAAGGAACCCGCCACGGTCGCAGGCGCCCCGGTGGCCGCCGAAGTCTTCCGGCGGGTCGATCCGCGGCTGGAGGTGATCATCGAGCAGGAAGATGGCGCTGGCGTGACCGCCGGCACCACCATCCTGACGATCGAGGGTCCGGCCGGCTCGATCCTGACCGGAGAACGCGTGGCTCTCAACTTCCTCCAACGTCTCTCCGGCGTGGCGACGCTGACCCGGCGCTTCGTGGACGCGATCGCGGGCACCTCCGCGCGCATCCTCGATACCCGCAAGACGACGCCTGGCCTCCGCGCGCTCGAGAAAGCCGCTGTGGTAGCCGGTGGCGGCCACAACCACCGGCTGGGCCTCTACGACATGGTCATGGTGAAGGACAATCATCTGCTCGCGTTGCCGGAATCCGCTGCCTTGCAAAGCGCTATCGACCAGGCGCGGGCCGCGCGGCCCGGGCTGCGGATCGAGCTGGAGGCGGATACGTTGGCCCAGGTGGGCATTTTCCTCTCCCTGCGGGGCGTCGACGTCATCCTGCTCGATAATATGACGCTCGCCGCCATGCAAGCCGCCGTGAAGCTGGGCCGCGGCCAGCCGGTCCAGTTTGAAGCCAGCGGTGGCGTGACGCTGGAAACCGTCGCCGCGATTGCCGCCACCGGTGTCGATTGGATTTCGGTTGGAGCGCTGACGCATTCGGCGCGGGCCATCGATTTTTCGCTGGAGTTCCTACCCCCGAGACATGGCGACCGCCCGGGACGCTGACGTCCGTTTGTTGCGCGCGTGGCGCCAGGCCGGCGAGGGCGCCTGGCTGACGGCAGAAGCGCTCTCGGCCGCGAGTGGGCTCGGCCGAGCCGAGGTGCTGGGCGAGCTTGGCGCCCTGCGCGCGGCGGGCTATATCGCGGAGGAGGTGGCGGGAGGTTACCAGCTGGTGGCCGCGCCCGAGCGTTTGATCGCCGCCGATCTCCTCGCCGGTCTGCCCGCCAATAGCGTCATCGGCCGCGAAATCGCCGTCTTCGAGGAGACCAGCTCGACCAACGATCTGGCCGCGCGCGCCGGCGCCGATGGCATGGCGGAAGGCCTGGTGATCTTTGCGGAAACGCAGCGGGCCGGGCGCGGCCGCCTGGGCCGTTCCTGGCAATCACCCGTTTATCGCGGGCTCTGGTTCTCGTTGCTTTTGCGGCCGGGTGCGCCGGTGGCAAACTGGCCCGAGTTGACGTTTTGCGCGGCGCTCGCCGTGGCGGAAGCCGCCGAACTCGAAACCGGTCAGCCCGCCACGGTCAAATGGCCCAATGATGTGTTCATGGGCGGCCGCAAGATTTCCGGCATCCTGCTCGAGTGCCATCATCGGCAACCGCCCGGGTTCGTCGTGCTCGGCATCGGGATCAACGTCTTGCAGGCGGAGGAGGATTTCGCGCCCGAATTGCGCCGGACGGCTTCCTCTTGGCGTTTGCAAGCGGCGCCGGGACGAGTGATTTCCCGCCGCGGCGCGGCCATCGCCGTCCTGACGCGGCTGGAACATTATTATAGCGCCTGGCCGGACAAATTGGCGCTGGTCAAAGACGCGTGTGCCGCCCGCGGCTGCGTCGAGCCAGAGGCTTGTTGACAGGCAGGAATTACTACCGTCCGACGTTCTGCAAATCCCGCGGAATCTCGCTTTCGGCGTCCCTGGGAACCACCCTCCCCAGCCCCGCCCGGGCGATCGGCCAGTGAAACCAGGCCGTGAATTTGCCGCCGAGAATACGCGCGCCGAAATACCCCAGGCGGAGCGCCTGTTCCTGGCTGCCGATGCCAAAGGCCTGGGTCACCAGATCAGCGACGATGGCGAGGCCCAACCCGGAACCGGTCGTGGAGACGCCCGGTTGAAAAAGCGCGGCAAGATCCTGGGCTGCCGCGCCCGCGACGCTCAAGTCCCGGATGCGCCTGGCATCCTCGTCGCTGAGGGCATTGCGCAAAATGAAACGGAGGTTTTGTCCCGGTTCGCGCGGGACCTCGAAAATCGTCAGTTCCAGCCGATCGCCCGCGTTGTGCCGCAGAGCGTTGGCCACCAGATTATAGAAGATGCGGTCGATCGCCGCGCTTTCCAGGCAGCACTCCGAGACCGCGCCGTCAAAGCGGCAGGCCACGGAAAATCCGACGGGATGCTGCGCTGAAAGCTGGCCGACAGTCGCGTCCTGCCACTTTTCCAGCAGCAGCGAGACGTGGTGGCTCTGCGGCGCGACGTCCAACGCACGCCGGACAGGGTCGAGATCGACAATCGCGCTGCGCATGATCTTGCCGTGATCGCGGGTCAACATGAACAGGGTCCGGAGTTCCTCCTTGGTCAGGGGCCGGAGGTCGGACATTTCGAGGCGAAAGAACAGGGCGGTCAGGGCGCCGCCCCGGATATCGTGGATCGCCTTGAAGATCTCCTGGTCCGGCTCGCGCCCGGCGAAGGTTGCCCGGCCCAGGCCGCGGAGGTCCACCCGCAATCCGGCGAAGTCGTCGTTCGCGATGAAGTCCGAGACGGCCGCGGAAATCCTCCTGGCCGGCGCCTTGGCGGAAAGGATGTCGAGCAGATGAGTGATCTGCTGGTAGATGCGCTGGATGATAGCCTGGTCCGCGGGCATCAGGTCTCCCAACGCTACGGCTATGTTGCCGGCCCGGTAGCGGTCGGCGCGGTGGTTCAGCAGGTTGAGCGGTGCTAAATCGAGCAACTCCGCCGGGACGCCGCCGTTGGCATTCCCATCGATGGTAGCTGCGGACATAGGTGTGTGGGACCCTCCGGTCGCCAACGGAGCTCGAACGGCGGCCGGGTGGTGTGGGAAGTTCGCAGGGAAGCCCGTGCTTTGCAAATCTCGCCCTGTATTGACCTAGAGCCCGGGAGCCCGACCGCCGCGTGGCTGCCGCGGGAGCGTTGCAAAGCGCGGGCGCGGTCCTAGGTTGACGGTCTGATGGAGCCGCCGTCGCCCCTTTCGTCCCCTGCCTCGCTGGCGAACCTTTCCCCCGGCGCCCGTTTCCGTGCGGCTGTCGAGGCGGAACGCCCCTTGCAGATTGCGGGCGCCATCAATGCTTTCTGCGCCCGATTGGCGGAACGCGCCGGGTTCCGCGCGCTGTATCTTTCCGGCGCTGGCGTCGCCAACGCGTCCTTTGCCCTGCCGGACCTGGGTCTCACCACGCTCAACGACGTTTGTGAAGACGTCCGCCGGATCACCCAGGCCAGCAGCCTGCCGTTGCTGGTGGATGCCGATACCGGTTGGGGCGGGGCATTCATGATCGCGCGCACCATCCACGAACTGTCCAGGGCCGGCGCGGCCGGTTGCCATCTGGAGGATCAGGTCGCCGCCAAACGCTGCGGCCACCGGCCCGGCAAGGCCCTCGTGAGCACGGCCGAAATGTGCGACCGCCTGGCGGCCGCCGCCGATGCTCGCACCGATGCGCAGTTCGTGCTCATGGCCCGGACCGATGCCTTTGCGGTTGAGGGATTGGACGCCGCCATCGCGCGCGCCCAAGCTTATGTTGCCGCAGGCGCGGACATGATCTTTGCCGAGGCCTTGCCCGCGCTCGACGATTTCCGGGCGTTCACCAGCGCCCTGGGCGAGAACGTGCCGGTGCTGGCCAATATCACGGAGTTCGGCCAGACCCCGCTGTTCTCGCGCGCGGAACTGGCGGACGCGGGCGTGCGTCTGGCGCTGTATCCGTTGAGCGCCTTTCGCGCGATGAGCGCCGCGGCGCGCGACGTCTACCAAGCGATCCGGGAGGATGGCTCCCAGCGGGCGCTCACCGGCCGCATGCAGACGCGCGCGGAGCTTTACGAGGTGCTCGATTATCACGCGTACGAAGCCAAGCTGGACGCGTTGTTTGCCGAGGGCCCCGCGCCCCAGGAACCATGAGCGAAACATCCCCACCCGCCGCCGTGTTCAAGCCGAAGAAATCCGTCGCGCTCTCCGGCGTCCCGGCCGGGAACACGGCGCTCTGCACGGTGGGGCGCAGCGGCAACGATTTGCATTATCTCGGATACGGTATTCTCGACCTCGCGGCGCACTGTGAGTTTGAGGAGGTCGCTTACCTGCTCGTGCATGGGTCGCTGCCGGATGCCGCCACGCTGGCGACGTACAAGGCGAAACTGGCGGGCCTGCGGGAATTGCCGGCGCTCGTGCGCACCGTGCTGGAGGCCTTGCCCGCGACGGCCCACCCCATGGATGTGTTGCGCACCGGGGTCTCGGCCCTGGGTTGCGCGCTGCCGGAGGCGGAGAGCCACGATGCTGCCGGCGCTCGGGAGATCGCGGATCGGCTGCTGGCCTGCCTTAATTCGATGCTCCTTTACTGGTATCACTTCGCGCGCAGCGGCGAACGGATCGTGCTAAGCACGGCGGACGATTCCATCGGCGGCCACTTTTTACATCTCCTGCATCAATCCGTCCCAAGACAGAGCTGGGTCAGGGGGATGCAAGTCTCGCTGGTGCTGTATGCCGAGCACGAGTTCAACGCCTCCACGTTTACCACCCGGGTCATTGCGGGCACGGGCGCGGATATTTACTCGGCGATTACGGGCGGGATCGGCGCGTTGCGCGGTCCGAAGCATGGCGGGGCCAACGAGTATTCGTTCGAGATTCAGCAGCGTTACGCCGATCCCGACGCGGCGGAAGCGGACATCTTGCGGCGGCTGGCCGCGCGGGAGGTCATTATTGGGTTCGGCCATCCGGTTTATACCGTGTCCGATCCCCGGAATGAGATCATCAAGGAACTGGCGCGCACGCTGGCGCAGGAGGCGGGCGCCACGCGGCTGTTTGCCGTTGCCGAGCGCATCGAGGAAGTGATGTGGCGCGAGAAACGCATGTTCCCGAACCTGGATTGGTACAGTGCGGTTTCCTATCACCTGATGCAAGTGCCGGCGGCGATGTTCACGCCGTTGTTTGTCATCGCGCGCACGGCCGGCTGGGCCGCGCACGTTTTGGAACAGCGCGTGGACAACAAAATTATCCGGCCCAGTGCGAATTACGTCGGTCCGGAGCCGCGGCCGTTTGTGCCGATTGGGGAACGCTAGTAGCATGTTAGAAGGCAGCGAAGCTGCTCGTAATCACAGGTAGGGATCGCTCTCCGAGCGACTCCGAAGCTGTCTGGAAAACCTGAGCTACCGCGCAGCCCAAGCGTTAGTCCAAGCGCACTCCAGACAGTCACGGAGTCGCTCGGAGGAGCCTGTCGGACTTGAAACTAACCTGATCGTTAGGTGTGGAGGAAATAGGAAGAGAAGTAAACTTCTAGGGGGAGTGGGCTGCTCTGGTTGTTAAACAGGAGCGCAAAAAGCACAGAGCCCCTTCGCTGAGCCGCCGGACGGGAACTCTGGCAGCTCCTCCCGGTTAGTTAAGCCGCTGACCCGAGCGCCTTTGATGCGCTGCCAGGCGCCGGCAGTTGAAGGCTAGCGTCACTAACTGCCACTCGGTGCGCACTTTCGCCAGCCCGCGCAAGCGAAACCGGCTAAAGCCGAGCGTATTCTTAATGATCCCAAAAGCTGGCTCCACGCTCGTGCCGCGTTGGCCGTAGAGCGCCCGAACTTCCGGCTGGGCCAGCTGCGCGCGTCTGGCCGCCCGCTCCTGCCAGCGCTCCCGTTCCCGCGGCTTGCGACTGCGCGACTGCGCTCCTGCCCAGGCGTTGCGCGCCGGCGGACACAAGACCCGGCAGCCGTGGCGCGCTTCCACCGCTCGAATCTGGCGCGTGTGATCGTAACCCGTATCGGCCAAGACGACCGACGGTGCCTGGCCCAAGTTGGCCACCACGGCCTCAGTCATCGGCTCCAATTGGCCGAGGTCGCTGGTGGCGCGCACCACCTCGCCAGCCACGATCAAGCTCACGGGAGCGCCCTCCCCGTCACCAGCCGCCCTGGCGGCGACGCTGAGCGCGATCTGCGCGTTGAAGCCTTGGATGAAGCCGCCTTGGGCCGTCGGCGTCAGCGTACTGTCTTGATCGCTCAAGTTGAGTCGATCATTGGCTTGGGGCTCGGGGGACACCCGCCGCATCCCCTGCTCGCCAGCCGCCGCGGCCTGGGCGCGCTGCGCTTCTCGCTGTTCGTAGCGCTCGCGCACCTGCGCCGCAAGCTCGCCCTGCGCCGCCAGCAGCCGCGCCCGGCGCTGCTGGGCATCGACTAACTCCCGCGGCAACTCGTCGCTCGGCGCCGGCTGGGCATCGGCCGTCTCTGCCTGCGCCAGCAACGCCTTGACTTGCACCTCCAACTCGGCCAACTCCTTTTCGATCTGCTCGTGGCAGAGCGTGCGCCGCTTGGCCGCGGCCGCTTTGAGCTTGGTCCCATCGATCGCGATCACTCCCAGGCGCAAAAGTCCACTCCGCTTGGCCAACTGCAGCAGTTCGACGAACACCGCTTTGAGCAGCGCCCCGTTCTCCCGGCGAAAGGTTGCGATCGTGTCATGGTCGGGGTGGGTGTTGGCCGCCAGGTAGCGCACCGACACATGCCGCCAGGTCGCCCGCTCGATCTCGCGCGAACTGAACATCCCATGCGCGTAACAGTACACCAGCACCGCCAGCATCATCCCGGGCGGATACTGCGCGCTGCCCGTCCCGCGCACGTTGAGCTTCGCCGCCGACAGATCGACTAACTCCAGCGCCTCGACCAGATAGTGCGCCACATCATCCTCGGCCACCCAGTCCCTCAGATCCGGCGCCAGCAACATCGGTGTTTTCCGATCCACGTTCACATAGCGTGTGCTCATGGACCTCCACCTTGCACTCCACTCCCCTTGACCTGCAAGCTTCTAAGTCCGACAGGCTCCGGAGAGCGATCCCTACCTTTTTTTGAAGCCGCTTCGCGGCGCTTACCATGTCGCACATTGATCTGACCAATTCCTTTCGTCCCACGCCGGACGCGTTGCTCCAGCAAATTGCCGATTACACGCTCGACGTGGCGCGGCTTGAAAACAGCGCCGAAGCCCTGCAAACGGCGCGGCTTTGTCTGCTGGATACGCTCGGGTGCGGGCTCCTAGCCTTGTCCTATCCGGCATGCACCAAGCTGCTCGGTCCGATCGTCCCCGGCGCCGAGCTGCCCGGACGGGGCGCGCGGGTGCCGGGGACCGCATACGAGCTGGAACCCGTGCAGGCCGCGTTCAACATCGGCGCGCTGGTTCGTTGGCTCGATTTTAACGACACCTGGCTGGCGGCGGAGTGGGGCCACCCCTCGGATAACCTTGGCGCCATTCTCGCCGTGGCCGACTACCTCAGCCGTCAGGGAACCGTTCCGCTGACCGTGCGAGATGTCTTGCTGGCGATGATCCAGGCGCACGAAATCCAAGGCGTCCTGGCGCTGGAAAACGCTTTTAATCGGGTGGGTCTCGACCACGTCCTATTGGTCCGCATCGCCTCGACGGCCGTGGCGACGCGCCTGCTAGGCGGCGACCGGGACCAGATCATCAACGCCCTTTCCAACTCTTTTCTCGATGGCGGGGCACTGCGCGCCTATCGGCACGCGCCGAACACCGGCTCACGCAAGAGTTGGGCGGCCGGCGATGCCACCAGCCGCGGCGTGCGCCACGCGCTCTGGGCTTTGCGCGGCGAAATGGGATATCCCAGCGCGCTCACCGCCCCAATTTGGGGTTTTCAGGATGTGGTCTTGCGCGGGCAACCTATCCGGGTGCCGGCCCAAGGTTTTGGCAGCTACGTCATGGAGCACGTGCTGTTCAAAATCTCGTATCCGGCCGAGTTCCACGCCCAAACCGCGGTAGAAGCCGCCGTGACGCTGCACGCGCGGCTGGCGGGCCGCCTGGACGAGATCGACCGCGTCGTGATCGAGACGCAGGAAAGTGGCAAGCGCATCATCGACAAGACCGGCCCGCTGGCCAATCCCGCCGACCGCGATCATTGTCTCCAGTACATGGTCGCGGTGCCGCTGTTGCGCGGTTGGTTGACGGCGGATGATTACGAGGATGCCGCCGCCGCCGACCCGCGGATCGATGCCTTGCGCGCGCGGATGGAAGTGATCGAGAACGCGGAGTTTACCCGCGACTATCTCGATCCCCAAAAGCGCTCCATCGGCAACGCCGTGGAAGTATTTTTCCACGATGGAAGCTCGATCGGACGCGTCGCGGTGGAGTACCCGATCGGGCATCGCCGCCGGCGCGCGGAGGGCGTGCCGTTGCTGCTGGAGAAGTTCGAACGCAACCTGCGCGGCGGGCTGCCGGCGGCACAGGCGGACGCGGTGTGGGAATTGTGCGCCGACCCGGTGCGGCTTGCCGCGACCCCGGTCCACCAGTTCATGGACCTGCTGCAAGTGGCGCCAGCGTAGCGGCTCCCCTGCCCTACTCCTTCTCCGTCTCTGCCAACGACTCGTCTTCCTGCGTCACGCGCAAGACTTCTTCGATGGTCGTGCGGCCTTCCACGACGCGGCGCCAGCCATCGTGGCGGAGCGTCTTCATGCCGCCGTGAACCGCGGCGGACTTCAACGCGCCTCCACTGGCCTTTGCGACCACCAGCTTGCGCAACCGCTCGGTCACCACGCAAATTTCATGGATCGCCATGCGTCCCTGGTACCCCGTCTGCCGGCAGTGATCGCAACCCGTCCCGCGCGGGAACCGCGTCCCCAGGTCCGCCGGGAATTTCATCTCCAGCAACTGCGGCGCCGGGTATTCCACCAACACCGCGCAGCGCGGGCAGATCGTGCGCACCAGCCGTTGGGCCAGGAACGCCCGGACCGTGCTTGAAAGCAGGAACGGCTCGATGCCCATGTCCATCAAACGCGTGATGCCACCCACCGCATCGTTCGTGTGCAGGGTGCTGAAGACAAGATGGCCCGTCAACGCCGCGCGGATGGCAATATCCGCCGTTTCCATATCGCGGATCTCGCCCACCATGATCACATTCGGATCCTGGCGCAGAATGTGCCGCAAGCCGTTGGCGAAAGTCAGGCCGATTTCCGGTTTGACGTCGATCTGCGAAACGCCCGGGAGCCGGTATTCGACCGGTTCCTCGATCGTGATGATCCGGCGTTGCACCGAATTGATGCTGCTCAAAAAACTGTAAAGCGTAGTGGACTTGCCCGAGCCCGTCGGGCCGGTGACCAGCACGATGCCGTTCGGCATGGCCAAGAGCGCGCGCACCGTCTTGGTCTGCTCCTCATCGAGATCGAGCCGCTCGAAGCCGAAGGTCTGCCGGTCGCGGCTACTGAGCAACCGCAGCGAAATGCTCTCGCCGTTGACGGTCGGGATGGTCGAAACGCGGACGTCGATGCTGGTATCGCCGGCGACGAGGTTGATGCGGCCGTCCTGCGGCAGGCGCTTCTCGGCGATGTCCATGCGGGCCATGACTTTCAGGCGCGAGATGATCGCGTTTTGCAAGACGCGTAACTGCGGCGGCACCGCCGCCTCGTGCAGGATGCCGTCGATGCGGTAGCGGATGCGCAGATCGTTTTCCAACGGCTCGACATGGATGTCCGTGGCACGCTCCGCGATGGCCTCGCGGATGATCTGGTTGACGAATTTGACCACCGACGCCTCGGGATCGTTCGCGTTGATGTCCGAGATCAGTTCGCGATCGGTAAACAGGTCGTCCGCGCTGCTGCCGCGGGCCTTGAGCAATTCGTCGAACGTTTCCGCGCCGACCCCGTACAGTGTCTTGATGGTGCGCAAAATCTGGCCGCGGGAGGCCAGCACCCAGCGGACCGGTTTGCCACCCGTGAGTTGGGCGGCAATTTGTCGGCCGGCCGTGTTGAAGAGATCGTAGGTGGCGAGCTTCAGGCCGTTTTCCGTGTTCTCCAGCGGCACGATGTGGTGCTGAAAAACGAACCGGCTGGGGAACAGGCTGAGCGTGGCGCGCTCGATCCGGCTGGCGTCGAACTGCGCCTCGTACGGCGTGTGAAACGTCTCGCCCAGCCGGGTCAGCAGCCGGATTTCATCGACCTGGCCGGTGTTCAGCACGGCATTGATCCACGAGACGCCGGGCTCCTTGAGGTCGGCCAAGACGGCGGCTTCCGCCACGCCGGCCGCGCCGGCCGCGAGCAGCGCGTCGATCAAAGCCTGGCGCAGGGTCGAGGTCATTTGGCGGCGGGCACGATGGGCCGCGCCCGGACGGTCGTAGTGGTCGTCGTCGTCGTCGTCGCGGGCTGGTCGACCGGGATGGCCTTCCGCACAGGGAAATTCGGCAGCAGTTGGTCTTCGAGGTTGCCGCCGAGATAGGTGCGGCGTTCCTGGTCCGCGGTGGCGTCCGCAATCTGGCCCGGAGTATTCACCACCTCCGGGTGGAGCAGGATGATCAATTCGCTGCGGTTGAAGTCGTGGGTCTTGGCTTTGAACAACTCTCCCAGGAGCGGGATTTTGCTCAAGACCGGCACGTCGTTGTCCGTCTTGCTGTCGCTCTGGGTAATCAAGCCGCCGAGCACCACCGTCGCGCCGCTTTGCATGGAGACGGTCGATTTCAACTCGCGGTTGGCGATGGTGGGAATCGAATTGCCGCCCACCTGTACATTGGCGCCTTGAACCAGGCTGTCGAGCTTCTGGACAATTTCCAGGGTAACTTCGCGGTCGCTGTTGATGAGCGGCAACACTTCCAGTTGCAAGGCGACTTTCTTGAAATCCACATTGGAACTGATTGAGGCGCCGTTCTGCGTGGTGGAACCGATGCTGGCGGTGGACAGGCTGCTCGTGGGCACGGCGATCTCTTCACCGTTGATGATGGTCGCCTTTTCGGCGTTCTGGGTGAAAAGCACCGGTGCATTGATCGTCTTGAAGCGATTGGTGGCGTTCAGGGCGCTGACGATCAGATCGAAGCTCTTGGTCACCGAAACGATGCCGGCCAAACCGGCGAACCCCGTCGGCAACCCGCTGGCCAGCGTGGCAAGATCGGAAAGGGTCGAAGTGGAGGACGAAGAAGTGGGATTGTTTGTCGTCGTGACGGCGCCCGTGGTCGGGTCCGTCGTGGTCGTGGTCCCGGTCGTGCTGGTGCCGCCGGGGTTGATAAAGCCGGTTTGATATTGGGTGGCCAGGATGTCCTTGTTGTGCCGCAGCAGGTACTGCAGCCCGAACTCGGAATTGTTGCCCAACGAAAGCTCGCCAATAAGCACCCGGATGATGATTTGACGTTTGCGGACATCGAGGGAATCCAGGACCTGGAAAATCTTGTCCTTCGCCTCGGCGCCGCCGAGCAGGATGATGCGGTTGCTGCTGGGATCCGCGATGATCTTGGTGTTTCCCACGGTTTGAATTTCGGGGATCGTGTCCGCCGGTTCCACGCTGAGTTCCTCCTGGCCCACTGTCGAATCCGAGCCGCTGCCGGTCCCGGACTCGCTGTTGCCGGAGGCGCTGCCGCGGTTGCTGGGCGCGGGAGTCGGGCGAGCCGGGTTATTGCCGTTGGCGGAGTTGCCGGCATTATCCGCGCCCGGCTCTTGCAAGCTCTGGACGAGGATGGGCAGGACGTCCTTCGCCTTGACGAAATGGAGCGGCCGGATCACGGGCTCGGCAAAGGGCGAGTCGGCGTCGTAATCGGCGATCAATTGCTCGACCAGCGGCATGTTGACGGGGCTGGTGACCACGTGCACGCGATTGGTGCGCACGTCCGCGGTCAGCGTGATCCGGCCCTGGATGATCGAATCGCCGCTCAAGAGCGGCAGTTGACCGGGCAGAATTGGCGCGGCGGGTTGACTGATGTCGACCGTGCCATCGTCATTCAGGCGGCGAATGGGGCGGCGCGCCGTGGGCGTGCCGTTCGGACCGGCGCCGCCGTTTTGGGCGCTTTTGATATCGAAGACGTTGTTCAGGAATTCGACGGCCTTGGTGGCATCCGCCCGTTCCAAGCGGATGAATTTCTCGGTCACAGGGGCAACGGGCTGGTCGATCTGGCCGACCATGTTCACCAGACGCCGGACGCTGTTGGCGGTGTCGGTGATCAGCAGCGCGCCGGACTTGGGCAAGGCGGTGACGCCGGCAGTGGTTTGATTGGTGGGGGGGATGTACTGCTGCAGCAAACCGGCTACCTCCTGCGCATCCAGGTAACGCAGGCGAATGAGGAAGGAGACGCTTTCCTCGGAATTGGGCAGTTGCGCCAGATCGGAGAAGATGGGGACGCCGGCGCCGCGCACGTTTTTGTTCAGGCCGAGGACCTTGATGATGTCTCCCCCGGCCGGGACGAGGGAGAACCCGTTCAGGTTCAAGGCGACTTCGATGATGCGGATCGCCTCGCTTTTGGTGATGAAGGTATTGACAACGATGTTGATCGGTCCCTGCACCGTGGGGTCAAGAAGGACGCGTTTGCCGGTGAGCGCCTCGTAATAGCTCAAAACCTCCCCGACGGGAGAACCCGGGAACTGCAGCTTGATATCGGCGCGTTCAGGAGCCGCGGGTTCAGCGGGGAGGCCGCTGGTGGCTGGCGGGCCGCCAATCAGACCGGGCGGCGGCTGAGGAGGGCCGTCCTGCTGCGCCAAGGCACTGGCGGAAAGAAGCAGGCCGCCGGTGACGAAAACAACGATACGCGGGAGGAACGACACGCAGGTGTAAGCTGAGCAGTAATTCTGCCTGCCGTCAAAGGCTGGTGCTGGGGGGGGGGCGAACAGGGTTTCCCAAGGAGGGTCCGAAGAAACACCTCGAAAGAACGGTGCTAATCCGTTATCGTTAACACATCATGATCAGCGTATTGGAGGCCGCCACGCAGGGGGTCGGGCTTTATTCCGTGGGGGAGGCCGCGAGGTACGCGAAAATGCCGGCCAACACCATTCGAGGATGGTTTTTCCCATTGTCGACGCGCAAGCCGATGCGCCGGGGCGATATCGAATCAGACGAGGAGAAGGCGCTTTCCTTTCTGGATTTCGTCGAAGCAATCGCCGTTCGATCCTTGCGCGTCGACTATCGCGTATCTCTCAACACGATCCGTAAAGCCATCGATTTTGCGCAGGAAGAGTATCGGATTGATCATATCTTCGCGCGGGAAGACCACAGGACCCTGATCGATCCGAAAAGGCAGATTCACATCACCTTCCCGGGGGAAGCATCTCCGGTAAAGTTGGGCGGAAAGGGCGCCGGGCAAATGACCTTGGAAACTTGCGTCGAAGGATACATGAGGGATCTCAGGTTCAACCGCCAGAAGGTTGCGGAGATTTACGTCGCGTTTCAATATGGCGGACAGAGAGTCGTGATGAACCCGGCATTTCGCTTTGGAGAACCCATCATCGAGGAGAATGGGTATCCCGCGGACGTGCTTTGGAGGGGAGTCATCGCGGAAGGAGGTTTCCAAAGAGCAGCCGAGCTATATGGCGCCTCGGTGGAAGCAGTGGAAGCCGCCTATCGCTATTGCAACGGAGAGTTGCAAATGGCGGCGTGATCGAGCCGCTCAAGCTCTATTTTGATGCTTGTTGCAGCAAACAGCTGCCGCCTGAACTCCTGGCTTTCTTTGGGCCGGATTATCCGACGTTTCAGGCCGCGCATGTTCTGGATCATCACGGACAACAAACCGACGACTCGGACTGGCTCAGTCCATTGCGCGAGCAGTCATGGCTTCCCGTCACATCCGACCACGGCGAGAACAGAAAGAAAGAAAGGTTGCCCCTCATTTGCCAGGCGTGGGGGATAAGGCATATCGTCATGACTGCGACTCTGATCAGGAAAGGACCCACGGTGCAAAAAAGGGCTATCGTTGCCGTTTGGGATGGGATTTTCCAGCTGGATCGGTACCCTCCGGGGACCCAGGTGATGCTGGGCGAAGCGGGAATCTCCAAGACCGGCGTTGTTCGTTACGCTCTGAGGGTTAAGGGCCAGGTCTTTGGCCAGCCTGGCGAGTCGCCTGGAATCCTTTGATAGGGCTCTGCTTCCTGCCAGTGAGCCGGTTTGCGAATTCGCCTCGCTTCCGGTAGTATTCTTGTCATGCCGCTGTCCTCCGCGCGCCGGGGATTCACGCTCATCGAACTGTGCGTGGCGATCTGTATTGCCCTGCTCATTGTCGGCATCGCGCTGCCGAGTCTCACCGGACAACTCGGGCGCCAGCGGCTGCAGCAGGCTTACGACCGCTTCGACGCGCTCGTCACCCAGGCGCAACAACGCAGCGTTGGCGAAGGCAAGCCTTACGTCCTGGTCTGGGTAGGTGAAGGCGCGGTGCGGCTCTACCCGGCAGCCTGGAGCGCCAAGGAACGGAGCGCGGGTTCGGTCGCCGCGTTGCTGCCAGCCGCGGACACCGAGCATTACACGCTCGTCCGCGACGCTTCCCTGACCCGCCACCCGGAGGCGAGCTGGATGTTCTGGCCGACTGGCAACTGCGAACCCGTCACGATCCGCTTCGAGGGGGCCGCCGGTATTTGGACGGCGACTTACAACGCGCTTTCCGCGCGGGGGACCCTGACTCGCTTCCTGGTGCAATGAGCCGTGTCCCTTGCCATCAGAGCCGCCGGCGCGGGGGATTCCTCCTGCTGGAGATCATCCTGGCGGTGGCGATCTTCACCTTGGGTGTCCTGGCGCTTGGCCGCTGCATGCTCAACTGCATCGGGACCCAGACGATCCTCGGCCAGGAGGAGCGGGCCCGGATGGCGCTGGAGAATGCCATGGTCGAAGTCCAGGCCAATCCCTCCTTGCCCGATGAACAGAGCTCAAAAACTCTCAAGGGCATGTTTGCCGGCCTGACTCTCACGGAACGCCGTCGGACGCTGGACCTTAAAAACGAGAAAAATATCGGCCTCCCCAATTTGCACGAAATCACGTTGACCGCGCGTTGGAACTCCCCCCATGGCGCCGTGCAAAGCCGGTCCATCAGCTTCGACTTGCTGCGCGGGAACGGCTGAGCGGCGAACCGTCACGAGCCATGACGAACGGCGATAAAGGCGGTCGGGCGCAAGGCGGGTTTACCCTGCTGGAGATCATCGTTTCCGTGGCGATCCTCCTGCTCATCACGATCACGGTTTCGCGTTTCACGGAGTTGACGGTGCAATCGGCTGAATTCTCCCGCCGCAGCAGCGATGAGGCGCTCGCCTGCAACGGTCTGCGCCATTTGCTGGCTGCCCAGCTCTCGTCCCTGCCGGCCGGGCTGAACGGCGCCTTGGTCGGCATGAACATCAAAAGCAGCAACGGGCGGCGCGACGCCATGCAGATGGTTTGCCCGGCCGGCAATGCCCTTCTGACGCCGGACGCCAAAGGGAATTATCAGCTCACGCTGCTCGTACGCGAAATCCCGCGAGGCAGCGGCAAGCTGGTCCTTGGGCTGGATCGGGAGCCGTGGGTCGACGATGACGCCGACGACGATGACGAAGACACAACCCCCGGCGCCGCCGTAAAACCCCTGGCCAGCCTGCACCCGGCCCAGGAGAAGCTGCCATCGGATTGGGTATCGTTGCTGAGCGGCGTGCGGCAACTCGAAATCGCCTATTTCGACGCCCGGCTCAATAGCTGGGTGGACCGTTGGACGGACCAGACCATTCTGCCGAATCTGGTGCGCCTCCGGCTAACCCTGGAAGCGGGCCAGCCGCCGTACGAGATCGTCGAACGCGTGCCGGGCGGCGGGTTGAAGCGCGTCCCGGCGCAGGCCAATTTTACTGTTGCCGGCCACCCGGGTACCCAGATCGTCGCGCGACCGCCGACGACGCCGCAGCCTTGAGCATGTTAAGCAAATTTGTGGCCATTTTCGTTACTTCGGCAGGCGGCAAAGCCGCCGTTCGTCACTTAGGTAGGGATCGCTATCCGAGCGACTCCGAAGCTGTCTGGAAACCGGGCCCACGGGTAGCCGCCGCAGCGTGGATGCCAACGTTTTCTCCAGACAGTCACGGAGTCGCTCGGAGAGCGATTTGTCGCCCTCTGCCCCTCGACCTGTCGCCAAGCCTCCGGTCTACCTGTGTCTGGAGCCGCTGCGCGGCGGCTACACCATTACTAAATCCGCGAGCTGCCACGGGCCGCCAGGCGGGGGTCGCGCTCGTCATGGTATTGTGCGCGCTGTTCCTGTTGAGCCTGGTCATTTTCGGGCTCGCCAAGGGCCTGGATCAACAAACTTACCTGAGCAGCAACGAAGGGCACGCCCTGGAAGCCCGCGCGCTGGCGTACTCCGGCCTGGAAATCGCCTTGCACCCGAACGCCACCGCGCGGACGCCCATTCTCCACCGGCAAGTCGACCGCACGCACCGTTACGATGCCCGCATCACCGGCGAAGGCGGCAAATTGAATCTCAACTGGCTGCTCGCCGGAGAAGACCCGCGCAAGATCACCCTCTTGAAGCATTACCTGGAAAGTCGCGGGCTGAACTTCGAGCAGCGGGAAATTCTCGCCGATTGCATGCTGGACTGGATCAAGCCAGGCAACATGACCCACCTGAACGGCAGCAAAGTGGGCCTGGACGGCTTGCCGACTCCCAACCGGCCCTTCGAAGACGTGTCCGAGATCAAGCGCATCGTCGGCAGCGAGCCGCTGACCAAGCAGCCGGGTTGGGACCGCGATTTCACCCTGCTCAGCCAGGGGCCAATCGACCTGCAATGGGCCAGTGAGGACGTCATCGGCTCCCTGCCGGGGGTCGGGCAAATGCAAGCCCATGGTTTCGTGCAGATGCGCCGGGGAGAAGATGGGGTGGACGGCACGGCGGATGACCGCATCCTGGCCGATAACGCCGCCCTGGTGCCCACCATGCTGGGCCTGACGCCGCTCAACTTTCAAGCCATCCAGGATCTGGTCGCCACCAACGATACGACCGTGCGCATTTACAGTGTCGGCCAGGCATACAACGTGATGCGTACGTTTGAAGTTGTCGCCCGCAAGAACGGGATGCAACCTGAGATTCTCCAGTGGAACGAAATGTAATGAGCGCGCGCCGCCCCGGACGTCCGCTGCTGCCGGTGCCAGGCGCCGCGGCGGCGGCGGCCGAAGCGATCCTGTTGCCGGGCGCGGCGGCGGGCACGTGGGAGTTGTTGCGCCCGGCCGCGGCGTCCGCCTTCCCGGGCCAGGTGGCCGCGCTGGCGAGCCAGGTGTTCGCGAGCCTGGATGCCGCCGCTCTCGAGCTGATCCCCGGGGAAGCTTTTGTCCTGGAAGTGCCGCTGGAACTCGGACTGATCCAGCGCTTCGTGCTGCCGCTGGCGGAGCCCGCGGAAGTCGAGGAAATGGCACGCCTGCAACTGGAAAAAATCCTCCCCTATCCCGCGGAGACGGTCGGACTGACTTTTGCCGAGGTGGCGCGGAGCGAGACGGAGGTCGTGCTGGCGGTGGAAGCCTTGTCGCACGACCGCCTGGTCATGCTGTGCCAGCCTTTGACCTCCCGCGGGTGCTGGCCCGCGCGGGTCCTTTTTCATTCCCGCGCAGTGGCGGCAGCGTTGGGGGGCAATGCCGCGTTTATCTGCGGCGAAGCAGGCAAATTCGTGCTCGGGATCGGAGAAGCCGGCTGTTTGTCCTTTGCGCAAGCCCTCAGCGGCGCCGGCCCGGCGGAAATCGCGGCCGAGTTGCCGGCGGTGTTGCTGGGCGCGGAGCTGGAGGGCTTGCCGACCGAGTTTCCCGCCGTGCGGCTGGATGGACGTTGCGAGGAATCGCGCGAGGCGCTGGAGGTCTCGCTGGGCGTGCCGGTCGAGATGTTCGACGCCGGAGCGCAGGCGGTGCCGGTGGGCGCGGCGGCAGGGGGCGATCTTTCGCCGCCCGGCTGGCGGACCGAGCGCTTGCGCCTGGCGGGCCAGGTGCGGCTCAAACGCCGAGTCCTGGCGGTGGCCGCGGTTTACGTCGGGCTGCTCGTGCTGGGGGTTCTGACGCTGGGCTTTCTCAAGATCCGGCTCCTGTGGCTGGACTCGCAGTTGGCCGCGATCCGACCGGGCGCGGAAGCGGTGCAGACGGCGCAAGTCCACTGGAAGAACCTGGCTCCGGCCATCGACAAGGACCGCTACGTCATCGAGATCCTCTCGGAAGTTTACGAATGCCTGCCGCCGAACGATACAATTCGCCTGACCAACTTCCGGACCTCGCCCGATGATCTCGCGGTCAAGGGCGAAGCGCCTTCGCCGGCCGCCGCCGTCGAGTTCACTGAGAAACTCAAGGTGCGGCCGGGGCTGCGCAAGTTCCGGCTGAAATCCGAGCCGCTGACCATCGCGCCCGGGCACGTCACGTTCGGGATTAGCGGGAAGACATCGTAAGCCATGGCCTCCGTTGCACTAATTCCCCTGGCGTTCTACCAGCGCATCTCCCCGCGCGAACGCGTGTTGGTGCTGGCCGTGGCGGGGACGGCGTTTTTGCTGGCGAATCTCTGGGCGGTCAGCACGCTCACCGGTGCTTTTCGGGAGCTGCGCCGCACCGTCGCGGACCAGTCGACCAACCTCCAGGTGCAGCGCCTTTTTGCCAGCGACCAGCCCAAATGGGCACAGCGGATGCAGTGGCTGCGCCAGAAGCAACCGGTGCTCGCCAGCCGGGATCGCGCCGGGGCGAGTTTGCTCGACCAAATCCAGCAACTCGCCCGCGGCAGCGTCGTCCTGATCAGCACGCAGAAGATCAAGACCTTATCCGAGATGACGGCCGAACACACCTCGGATAACCCGGATTACCAGGAGGTGGCCATCGAGATCACCACCCAGAGCGATTGGTCGGCGATCACCAAGTTCATCCAGAGCGTGCAGCGCCCGGAGAACTTCCTGGTCTTCAATGCCGCCACGGTCTCCAGCGACACGGACCCGGCCACGATCAAAGGCCACTTCGAGATCGCCAAATGGTACGCGCCGGCCAACCGCTGACACAGGCATGACTCGCCCGATTCATCACCGCTGGCGCCTGGCGCCTTGGCTGGGCTTGTTGGGGCTGGCAGGCCCGTTTTGGCCACCGGCGAGTGCGCGGGCGGACGACCCTTTGCCGACTTCCTATCCGGTGAGCCGCTACCAGAAGATGCAGGCCCACTCGCCGTTCGCGCCGCCGACGGTGCCGGTCGCCCCCACTCCAGCCGTTGCGGGGGGGGCCTGGACGGACAAACTTGCCGTGACCTCGCTCATGCAGCAGGGCGGCAAATACGTCGCGATGGTGCTGGACCGCGACACCGAGCAGCATTTCCTGGTCACCTCCGACAAGGAGGATGAACATCGCCTGATGCTTTCGAGCGTCCAATGGGCGCCCAAGTTCGGTGACATGCGCATTACCATCCGCCGAGGCACGGAGTTCGGCCAGGTGACGTTCGATCCCAGTGCGGGAGCGGGCGCGGCCGGCTCCGCGGCGGGCGGCCCCGGAGGCGTGCGGCAGCCTCCACCCATCCCGGGTGCCGGACCGACTGTTTTCCATCCGCCGCCCGGCCTGAACAGCGCGCCCGGGACGGCGTCCCCATCCTCGATCATCAGGCGGCCGGGCATTGGCAGCGTTCCGCCGCCTGTCACCGCTCCGCGCCCGGTCACGCGACGCCTTCCCCCCAACGGTGCGGCCGACGACGACGACGATGACAATTAGCCGCAGGTAAGGACGGCTCTAAGAGCCGCCCCGAGCTCATTTTGGACAATGGCCCCGGCCGCGAAACAAGTTTGACTGCCATTAGAAAATCTAATAGTTTCCCAAAACGGAACTCCCCCGCCCTTCCCCGTTTCGCGGAAATGATTGCCCCCCTCGCCTTCACGAAATCCTCCATCGGCCGCAAGTGGATCGTAGCGCTGACCGGTCTCACGCTGGTGGGGTTTGTCATCGTGCACATGTTGGGCAACATGCAGATCTTCTGGCCCCACGGCGGCGGTCAGGAGCATTTGAACGCCTATGCGCAACACTTGCATGATCTTGGTCCGCTGCTCTGGCTGGCTCGCCTTATCCTGCTGGTGTGCTTCGTCGCCCACATCTATTACACGGTCCTCCTGAGCCGGGCGAATCGCGCCGCGCGTCCCGAACGCTATGCACGCCCCAGCCGCATCGTGGCGTCTGTTCCCGTGTTAACGATGTTAATTAGCGGCTTGATCCTGCTGGCTTTCATTCTCTTTCATCTGGCCCACTTCACCCTCAAGATAGTTAAGCCGGTTTATCAGACCTTCTATGACGGCCAGGGCCGGCCGGACGTCTACAGTATGGTCATTACCGGCTTTCAAGACTACCTGGTCTCCGGCTTTTATATTTTGGCCATGGGATTGCTTTGTCTGCACCTGAGCCATGGTTTTTCCAGTGTCTTTCAGACCTTCGGCGTTCGCAATAAGGTATTGGCTCCCTTGCTTGACAAAGGGAGCTATGCCCTGGGCGCGCTGTTATTCCTGGGTAATAGCTCCGTGCCCGTCGCGGTGATGCTGCACCTGATTCATTAGCCTGTCCTCCGCTTATGCTGGATAGCAAAATCCCTCCGGGCCCGCTCGAACAGAAGTGGGAGAGCTTCAAGCTCAATGCGAAGCTCATCGCCCCCAACAACCGGCGCAAGTACGACATCCTGGTCGTTGGCAGCGGCCTGGCCGGCGCCTCGGCCGCGGCTACGTTGGGAGAACAAGGTTATAACGTAAAATGCTTCTGCTTTCACGATAGCCCGCGCCGCGCGCATTCCATCGCGGCTCAAGGCGGCATCAACGCCGCCAAGAATTATCAGAATGACGGTGATAGCGTGGACCGCTTGTTCTACGACACTATCAAGGGCGGTGACTTCCGTTCCCGCGAAGCCAACGTTTACCGGCTCGCCCAGGTCTCCACTTCCATTATCGATCAATGCGTGGCGCAAGGCGTGCCGTTCGCCCGGGAATACGGCGGCTTGCTCGCCAACCGATCCTTCGGTGGCGCCCAGGTTTCGCGCACCTTCTATGCGCGCGGGCAAACCGGCCAGCAGTTGCTTCTGGGTGCCTATCAGGCGCTGGAACGCCAGATCGCGCTCGGCGCGGTGCGCATGTTCCCGAAGACCGAAATGCTGGATTTGGTCGTCGTCGATGGCCATGCCAAGGGCATTGTCGTGCGCGATCTCGTCAGCGGCGAAATCCGTTCGTATGCCGGCGATACCGTGGTTCTGGCCACCGGCGGGTATGGCAATGCCTATTATCTGTCGACCAATGCCAAGGGCTGCAACGTTACGGCGACTTATCGCGCGCATAAGCGGGGCGCGTACTTCGGAAATCCTTGTTACACTCAAATCCATCCCACGTGTATTCCCGTCGAAGGCGAGTACCAATCCAAGCTCACGTTAATGAGCGAAAGCTTGCGTAATGACGGCCGCGTTTGGGTACCAAAGGCCAGGGGCGACAAACGCGCTCCCGGCCAGATTCCCGAGGGAGAGCGCGACTATTATCTCGAACGCAAGTATCCCAGTTACGGGAATCTCGCGCCGCGCGATATCTCGTCGCGTGCCGCCAAGGAAGCGTGCGATGACGGCCGCGGCGTGGGCGAAACCGGCCTGGGTGTCTACCTCGACTTCGCCGATGCGATCAAGACTCTCGGCGTGTCTACCATCCGGGAACGCTACGGCAATTTGTTCGATATTTATAACACGATCACCGGGGAGGACGCTTATCATGTGCCGATGCGCATCTTCCCCGCGGTGCATTACACGATGGGCGGCCTTTGGGTTGACTATCATCTCATGAGCAACCTGCCCGGCTTGCATGTCATCGGGGAAGCTAACTTTTCGGATCACGGCGCCAATCGCCTGGGCGCGAGCGCGCTGATGCAAGGCCTAGCTGACGGTTACTTCGTGCTTCCCGCTACCATCCCCAGCTATCTGGCCACGACCGGCGGCAAGAAGCCTTCGATCCAAGACCCCGCCTTCCAGGAAACCGAAGCACAAGTGCGCGCCCAGGTCGCAAAGCTATTGTCAATCAAAGGCCAACGCACCGTCACCAGCTTCCATCGCGAGCTAGGTCTGCTCATGTGGGACAAGTGCGGCATGGCGCGCAACGCCGCCGGCTTGCAAGAAGCTATTGACCGGATCCCCGCCTTGCGTGCGGAGTTCTGGGAGAATGTCAACGTGCCGGGCAGCGGCGATAACCTGAACCAATCCCTGGAAGTGGCCGGACGCGTGGCGGACTTCCTGGAGTTCGGCGAACTCATGTGCCGCGACGCCTTGCATCGCACCGAATCGTGCGGCGGCCATTTCCGCGAAGAAAGCCAGACACCCGATGGTGAAGCCTTGCGTGACGATGAAAACTTCGCCTATGTCGCCGCCTGGGAATATGCCGGAGCGGGGGCCGACCCAGTCTTGCATAAGGAACTGTTGACCTTCGATCAAGTTCACCTCGCGCAGCGCAGCTACAAGTAACGGCCCAAACCGATGAATTTTCGCTTACAGATTTGGCGGCAACGCGATGCCAACAGCGCCGGCAAGCTCGTTAGCTATGATCTCGCCGATATTCCGGCCAGCGCTTCGTTTCTCGAGATGCTTGATATTCTCAATGAGAACTTGTTGCACAAAGGCGAGGAACCAATCGCCCATGACTCCGATTGCCGGGAAGGCATTTGTGGCACTTGCTCCTTGACGATTAACGGCGTGCCGCACGGCAATGACCGCCGCGGCATTGCGACATGCCAATTGCACATGCGCACGTTCGATGACGGTGAGACGATCTACGTCGAGCCCTTCCGCGCGCGCGCCTTCCCGATCATCCGCGATTTGATTGTTGATCGCAGTGCCCTCGACCGGGTCATCCAGGCCGGCGGCTACGTCAGTGTCCGCACCGGCTCCGCGCCCGATGCCAACGGCACGCTGGTCCCCAAGTTCAACGCCGATCTCGCCATGGACGCCGCCGCTTGCATCGGCTGCGGCGCCTGCGTGGCTGCCTGCCCGAATGCCAGCGCCATGCTCTTCGTCGCCGCCAAGATCGGCCATCTGTCCGTCCTGCCCCAGGGCCAACCCGAACGTGGCCAACGCGCCATTAACATGGTGACCGCCATGGACAAGGAAGGCTTCGGCAATTGCTCGAACGTTTACAATTGCACGGCCGTCTGCCCGAAGGAGATCAGCGCCTCCTTCATCGCGCGCATGAACCGCGATTACATGCTGGCCAGCCTGCAAACCGGCCTCAGCGCAAACCCGGTCCGCGCCGGGGAGTAGGTCGCCGCGGAGCGCCTCAAAGGTAGACTGGAGGCTTGGCGACAGGTCGAGGGGCAGAGGGCGACAAATCGCTCTCCGGGCGACTTAATCCTGATTTGATTAGACGAAACCAGCGCAGCAGACTGGGCGTGGCCCCACACCGGATACTCTTTGCTAATGTCGCTTCGCCCGATCCTCCCGTTGTTAGTCGTTCTTGCCGCTGCGTCGCACGGCGCTTTGGCCCAGCAGGATGATGTCTTCGGCCAGATTGCCGCGCAGAAAATCACCGTGCACGGGCGCGAGCCCATGGAAGTGCCGGGGCCCGCGCCCGTCCCAAAGAATCTACTGCCCTGGAATGGCGGCGAGCCCGTGAAGCCGATCGAGAAGATCGACACGCCGGAGAAGCTGGCTGCCGCGCTGAAGGATGCCCGGGAAAAATTCCGCCCATTCCTCCAGGAGTTTGCCCCTCCGCCGCCGGCCGTGCGCATGTCGATTCCCATCCAGAAGATGCAATACCGCCTGGAGACCCCGGAGGATCGCGCCGACTTCACCTGGACGCTGGCGGGCAACGGCGCGTGGCAGGATAAGGCCATCCCGCATTACACCGGCCCCGGCGAGCAGGCCGTGTGCTGGTACCGCACGGTCTTCAACCTCCCGGACGCGATGAAGAACAAGGACCGGCTCCTCGTGCACTTCCACGGCGTTTCCTATTTTGCCGAGGTCTACGTCAACGGCCACTACGCTGGCGGGCACGAGGGGTACTTCGGCGCGTTCGACGTCGATTTTACGCCCTATGCGCGGAAGGGCGATAATGTCCTGCTGGTAAAGGTGCGGAATTCTTCGCGCATGGGTATCGGGTCATCCCCGACGGCTGAGACCGCGAACCGAAAGACGAATATCCCGCGCACGTTCGGAGACAAGATCGAGTCCTCGAACTCGCCCGGTTGGGACGATCCGGAGTTCGGCTGGAACGGCACGCCCAACGGGTTCGGTATCGATCAGGGCGTTTCGATCGAGACGCGTTCGGACAGATACTTGGGTGATGTCTTTCCGCGCCCTAATCTCGCGGACAAGTCAGTCGATGTCGCGGTCGAGGTGGAGAACCCCTCGGAGGCAAACGGCGCTGCCCGCATTAGCGTCTCGCTCTTTGGACGCAACTTCCAGGAGACGGTGGTTCCGCAAGGCGCCAAGCCCACGGTGTCCACTCTCGCTGGGACAAGGTGCATCTATCACGTCCGCGTGCCGATTCCGAACCCGCGCACCTGGACATTGGAGCAGCCGTGGCTCTACACCGCGCGCGTACAGCTTATTGCTTCCAGTGGCGACGTGATCGACTCCATGGACAAATCCTTTGGCATGCGCTCGTTCGAATTGCGGGAGGATTCCGAGCCGCATGGCCGCTTTTACCTGAATGGCCAGGAAATCCGCCTGCGTGGCGCAAACGAGATGGGCAACTTCCAACTCGATGTGATGCGGCGGGATTGGAACCGGCTCATTGACGACGTTCTGCTGGCCAAGATCACCCGTCTGAACTTCATCCGCTGCACGCAGACGGTGATGCCGCGGGAGTTTTACGACTACTGCGACCGTCTCGGATTGATGACGCAATCGGACCTGCCGCTGTTCGCGCTGGTGAGCTTCAAGCAGGCGCCGGAGGTATTGCGCCAGGCGGTGGAAATGGAACGTACGGTGCGCAGCCACCCATCGGCGGTGATGGTCTCGCTCATGAACGAACCCGACAGCGGCACTGGCACCGGCGGCAAGGCCTTTGCGCTGAATCGTGAGCAGCTCGAGCAACTGCTTGATTGCGCCCGCAAACTCGTGCGTCTCGAGAACCCGGACCAGGCGATGAAGCTCATCGATGGCGACTACAACCCTCCCTCCGACGGCTACCCGGACAATCATTGCTACAGCGGCTGGTACGGTCAGCACGGCGTCTCGTTGGACCGGCTCCAGGCCGGTTACTGGATGAAGATTCGGAAAGATTGGATGTACGGCTGTGGGGAGTTCGGCGCGGAGGGCCTCGACTCCATCCAGACGATGGAAAAGCATTACCCACCCGCGTGGCTCACCGCCGGCCCGGACGGTTCATGGAAGCCTGATCGCATCCCCGGCTCCCAGACCATGGGGAAATTCAAGCAGTGGTACGAGGAGCCGCGCACAATGGCGGAATGGGTGGATGCCTCGCAGTCCCACCAGGCGGATGTCATCAAGCTGAAGACCGAGGCCTTCCGCCGAATGACTCGGATGAATTCCTTCGCCGTTCATCTGCTGATCGATGCGTGGCCGGGTGGTTGGCTGAAATCGATCATGAACGTCGACCGGCAGCCAAAGAAGGCCTGGTTTGCCTATCGCGATGCACTTGCGCCCATCGCCGTACAGGTGCGGAGCGAAAAAGGGCAAACGGAATTCTCCGGCGCAACCAGTTCGAACGTCGAGATCTGGGTTTGCAACGACACGCCGGCTACGCCCGCCTGCGAGCTCAGATATCAGGTCGAGCAGAGTGGCACGGTCCTGCAAGCCGGCAGCGCCACGGCAAAGGTTCCCACCGTGACCGAAGGTGCACTCTGCCAGGGCCTGCTGCCCCTCCCCTCCAAGATATCCGCCCCCGCCGATCTTCAGTTACGGGTCAGCCTCGTCTCGAAGTCGAATGGAAGCTTGATCGATCAATACCTCTTCGCCTACCGCATCAAGGGTTTGAACCAGCCTCCGCCAAACAAAGGTCCCAACTAACCAGGAAAAAACGGCCAAGACTTGGTCCCGTGGGATCAGAGAGTTTTCACTAGAGCCGCTACGCGGCGGCAACTTAACCAAGCAGACACAGCCTAACTTCACCGCCTAATACAACCGCCCCGGCTGCCCGGTCTTCTCCAGCACCGAATGCCAAAGCTCCCCGTGCGGATCGATCTTCTTGCGCCCATGCGTCACCAGGTCGAACGGCAAATGCACAAACGTCCCGTGCCACCGCCCAATGACCATCCCCGTCTTGCCCGCCATGGCGGCGTGTACCGCATTCTGCGCCAGGCGCGAACAATACACGTTATCCTGCGGCGAGGCCGGGACACTGCGGATGATATAGCTGGGATCGATATACTTGAGGTTAATCTCCGTCCGCCGCTCCTTGAAGAACGCGTTGATCCTTTCCTTCAAGTGCAACCCAATATCGGGTAGCTTGCGATTGCCCGAAGCGTCAGCAGCCAGCGGGTCGCCTTGCAGCAAATCCTGGCCGGCCCCTTCCGCCACGACCACCACTGCCTGCTTGCGCTTGGTCAGGTGGTAACGCAAGGCCTCCAGGAAACCGCGCGCGCCTTCCAATTGGAAAGGCACCTCCGGGATCAAGACGAAATCCACCACGTTGCCCGCCAGCGCCGCGAACGACGCGATAAATCCGGAATCGCGCCCCATCAACTTGACCAGTCCCACCCCATTAACCGACCCCTGCGACTCCGCATGCGCCGAGTTAATGACCTTGACCGCCTCCGCGAACGCCGTCTCGAACCCGAAACTCTTATCCAGGTACATGATGTCGTTATCGATCGTCTTCGGGATGCCGATAATGCTTTTGCGCAAACCGCGCCGGTTCATCTCCTCGGTCAGTTCTCCCGCGCCGCGCAAGGTGCCATCGCCGCCAACCACGAACAGCAAATCGATCTGCATTTCCTCCAGCAGATCGGCCATCGCGCCGGGATCTTGCGGCCCGCGTGAAGTTCCGAGGATCGTGCCGCCGAAGTTATGGATGGCCGCCAGCGAATCCGGCTTCAGGTTCATCGGCGTATGCCCGTAGCGCGGGATCAAACCTTCGAAGCCATAGCGGAAGCCGAAAATACGCGTGACCTGATACCGGTAGTTCAGTTCATGCACGATGCCGCGGATCACATCGTTGAGCCCCGGGCAAAGTCCGCCGCAGGTCACGATCCCGGCCACGGTCTTGTGCGGATCGAAGAACAACCGCTCTCGCGGGCCCGCCACCTCGAAGCTCTCCGGCGTCTTGCCGCCCTCCGCCGCGGCCGAGGAACCCGCCACTGTATCATCGACCAGGACGCGTTCCTCGTCCCGCCGGAAGCGCACGCCCAAAGGCCCCCCATGCTGCAACGGCGAGCGGATGTGTCCCGGCCCTAGGGACAAAATGGAAGTATTCATCGGCGCTGCTAAGGGCCTGCCAGACCCCGGGGATGGCGGCAAGCAAAAAGCGGCTGCTGCCAGCCAAGGGACCCGGCTGAGGTGTTGCGTGCAGGAGCTCTGCATCGGAGAGTCGCGGTTCTCATGGCCCTGACCTACCCGAGCTTCTTGCGCGCCCTCGCCGCGCGCAACTACCGGCTCTTCTTCTGCGGCCAGATCATCTCGGTCGTCGGGACCTGGATGACGTTCACCGCCTCGCTCTGGCTGGGCTACCATCTGGAAAGCTCGGCGCTCTTGCTCGGCGTGGTGGGTTTCGCCGGCCAGGCGCCGATCTTCTTTCTCTCGCCCATCGCCGGCGTGTGGGTGGACCGGGTCGACCGGCGCCGCTTGTTGCTGCTGACGCAATTTCTCTCCTTGCTGCAGTCCGGCGCGCTGGCCGTCATGACGCTCACCGGCACCATCAACATCTGGTCTCTCATCGCCCTTAACCTGGTGCAGGGCACGATCAACGCCTTCGACATGACGGCGCGTCAGGCCTTCGTCATTCAGCTGGTCGAGCGGCGCGAAGATCTCGGCAACGCCATCGCGCTCAACTCGACCATGTTCAATCTGGCGCGCCTGGTCGGCCCGGCTCTGGGCGGCCTGCTCATCGCGGCGGTCGGTCCGGGCTATTGTTACCTGATCGATTCGATCAGCTATATCGCCGTCCTCATTTCCCTTTGGCGCATCAAACCCCGCCTCGTCGCCGCCGCCGTGGCTGCCGGCGTCAGGCGCGCGGGCCGGCCCCTGGCCGAACTGCGCGACGGCTTCCGCTACGCCTTCGGGTTCGCGCCCATCGGCAACGTCATCCTGCTCGTGGCGGCGACGGCTCTCACCGGCTTCGCCGCGCCCGTGTTGCTGCCCATCCTGGCCCGCGACACCTTCGGCGGCGACGCCCGCACCCTTGGCTGGCTGATGTCCGCCAGCGGCGTGGGCGCCCTCGGCGGCGCGATTTATCTCAGCACCCGGGTGACGGTGCGCGGCATCGGCCACGTCATCGCCGCTGGCGGCTTCTCGATGGGAGCGGGCTTGATCGCGTGTGCCTTTTGCCGGAGCACGGAGCCGGCCGCGGTCTCCTTGGTGTTTGTCGGCGCGGGCGGCGTGCTCCTGATGGCTTCCAGCAATACCATTCTCCAGAGCCTGACTGATGACGATAAGCGCGGCCGCGTCATGAGCTTGTTCGCGATGGCCTTCACCGGCACGACCCCGCTGGGCAATCTCGCCATCGGCGCTTTGGCCGGGGGCCGCCTCGGCGTGCGTTGGACCTTGGTCGCCAGCGGCGCCTGCTGTGCCTTGGCCTCCGGCGTCTTCCTCCTGCGCTTGCCGGCGTTGCGCAGGTTCGCCGCGCCCGTCCTGGAAAAGCTCGACGACGTCGCTTCCGAGTCCCTCACCACTTGAGTCGGGCTTACCGGTCCGTCAGCCCGCGAATCACGCTGCCGATAATTGCCCCCGTCCCAACCTCCGTCGTGCGCTCCCCGCCCGTGCGCAAATACGGCGCCAAGGCATGCGCCAGGTTCGACAGCGGCAACGATTGCAGCCACACCCGTCCCGGCCCGGTCAGCGCCGCCAGGAAAATACCGTCGCCACCGAAAAGCATGTTCTTGATCCCGCGGATGCGCGTGATTTCGAAGCTCACCGTCGACTCGAACATGCCCACGTGCCCCGGATGCACCCGCAAGGTTTCGCCCGGCTTGAGATCGTACGGCACCACCTCGCCATCGAGCTCGATAAACGCCTGACAGGTCCCCGCCAGCTTCTGCAACAGAAAGCCGTCCCCGCCGAAGATACCTGCTCCCAGCGATTGCTGGAAGCCCACGCTCAAATCCACTCCGGGCGTCGCGCAGAGAAACCCATGCCGATGCACCATGTACATTTTTCCGGGCGTGACGTCGACTGGCAGGATGTGCCCCGGCACGCGGGTGGCAAATGCCAGGATGCCCGGGCTGCCTTGTGCCGTATATTCAGTCATGAAGAGCGACCCGCCACCCGCCACCCGTTTGAACACCCCCATTAATCCGCCTCCGCCCCCGGTTTGCGTGGTCGTGTGCATGTCGATCGACTGGCTCATCCAGGAAAGCTCGCCGGAAACTGCCACGATGCTGTCGCCGGGCGCCATCTGCAATTCCAGGACCGGAAGGGTACTGCCAAGGATGCGGTGATTCATGGGAGAGAATCCCTTATGACCAAGTGGCGCGCGAGGGAAGCAAATTCCGCCTGAATCGCCAGGCGGCAACTCGCCCTCGCCCTCGCCAGGGATGGGAACGCTACTGCTGCTGGCCGCCGTTGAACCGCGGGTCGTTCGCGAGCCCGCCCAGAGCGCCTTTGTTTTCCCAACCTTCCGGCTTGTTCCAGGGCACGTCACTCACCCGCTGATCTTCCGGCAGCATTGCCGAGTTATCCCTCGGTGCCTCCTGGCCGGCACACGCCGCCAGCATCAACCCGCAAACGGTCGCCAGGCTCAATTGCCAGCCCAGCCGCCACCAAATTGCTTTCGATTCGGCGGAAGGAAGTCGCAGTTTCATCAAGAGCCGGGAAAAACCACCATATCCCCCGGCTGCACACTGATGCCAGACGGGACGGAATTGGGGATTATATCGGCGATGGATTGCGAAGGTTCAACTGAAGTAATCCGGATCCGGCCCACCAGATTCGATCCGCGTTGCACGATCATCGTGGCGTTTCCCACCACTCCATTGCGATTGCCCAGGTTGAGCACCACGAAGTTCCAGTTGCGATCCACCGCCAGCACCTGGCCGCGCAAGCCGTTCATGGAAGCCATCGTCTCGCGGTTCTGAATCTGTTTTTCCGCGGTGGCCAGTTGGTTCTGCGCGCTCTTGAACTGGCTCTCCAGGCCGGCGTTGACCGCCTTCAATTCGTCGCGCTGCGTCTGCGCTTCCTTCAATTGGTCCGCCAAGCCCGCCATGGCCGGGTTCGCCGCCGTGGTGCCAGTGCCGAGTTCTTTGATCTTATCGTTGAGTTGCGCGATCTGCGTGTCTTTGTCCGTCACGCTCTTCTTGACGTCCTCCATCTGCGTGTTGAGGTCGGCCACCTGCTTATTGGCCGCCGCCACAGACGTCTCCAGGTCTGTCGTCTTAGCGAGAGCGTCCTTGGCTGCTGCCTCCGCTTTTTTCTGCTCGGAAAGAGCGTGGGTGGCCGCGGCCTGCGCCACGGTTTTGGCGGACGCCGCATCCGTCAGCATACCCTGTTTGATTGCCATCTTGCCCTTGTTCAGAAAACCGAAAGCGGCGGAAGCCAGGAGCAGGACAGCAGCGGCAATAAGGAAGATTTTTGACATGGGGGGAGCAAAAACGAAGACGGGTAACGCGGGGTTCTGCAATATGAATGAAAACCGGACGGTAAGGAATGAAAAATTTCCGCCACTGGCAAGTCTTTGCGCGCTGCGCCGCGGAAAAATTCCCAATTTGCGGTTTGCGAGCCGTTACCGGTCGCGCTTAATGTGGCACTGCCAGGGACTATGGATGGAAGACTGACAAACCCCGCCAGGGCCGGAAGGCAGCAACGGTAGTCTGAGCTTTCTTGCCGTAGCTCTCTGGTTTTCTTTTTCCTCCCGATGATGCTTGCCCGAGCGCGCCACGGGCTATTAGGCTATCGGGATTGATGGAAATCCTGGTCACCGGCGGCGCCGGCTTCATCGGCTCGCATTTGGTTGAGGCTTTGCTCGCGGAAGGCCATGGCGTCTCCGTGCTGGATGATTTCAATGACTTTTATAGTCCGAAACTCAAGCGGGACAACCTCGCCGCCGTCAGCGGCCGCGTCTCCATCCATGAGGTCGATCTGCGCCAGGGGGACGCCGTCGCGCGCGTCGTCGAGCGCGGCCGGTTCGACACGATCATCCACCTCGCGGCCCGGGCCGGCGTGCGGCCTTCCATCCAGCAGCCCCGGCTTTACGTCGATACCAACATCACCGGCACGCTAAACCTTCTGGAAGCCGCCCGCCTGGCCGGCGTGGGCCGTTTCATCTTCGCCTCCAGTTCCTCCGTTTATGGGTTGTGCCCGACCGTCCCCTTCCGCGAAGATCTGCCGCTTTCCGAAACGATCAGCCCCTACGCCGCCACCAAGCTCGCCGGCGAACAGCTTTGCGCGAATTACGCCCATCTCCACGGACTGCGCGCGGTCTGCCTGCGCTTCTTTAACGCCTACGGCCCCCGCCTGCGGCCCGATCTTGCCATCCACCTGTTCACCAGCCGCATCCTGCGGGGCGAACCCATCGAGCAATTCGGCGATGGCAAGATGGAGCGGGATTACACGTACATCGATGACACCATCCAGGGCGTTCTCGGGGCGCTGACGTACCAGGGCCCGATCTTCGACATCTTCAACCTGGGCGAAAGCGAGACCACCACGCTCAGCGCACTGATCCAGCTCATCGAAGCCGCCCTCGACAAAAAAGCCCACATTCTCAGACTGCCGGAACGCCCCGGCGATGTCCCGCGCACCTACGCGGATATCTCCAAGGCGCGCCGGCTGCTCGGCTACCAGCCTTCCACGCCCATCAGCGAAGGCATTCCTCGCTTCGTCAACTGGTACCTGGCGGCGAAGCGGCGCGAGGAGGCGCCCGGCTGGCGGCAGCCCGCCGGCTTGGCGGCGGGAGCGGGCGTCGGTGCCGTGGTATTGTGATGACCGCGCAACCGGACGCTGTCGAGCTGCTCCAGGCGCTTGTCCGCATCCCCAGCGTCAACCCCAGCGGTGACCCGGGAACGTCCGAGGTGGGCGAAGGCGCCTGCGCCCGCTATGTCGCCCAACAACTGTCAGACTGCGGCGCCCGCGTGGAACTGCGCGACATCCTGCCCGGCCGTCCGAACGTGCTTGGCTACTTCCCGGCGGATCGTCCCGGCAAACCGAAGCTCCTGCTCTGCCCGCACACCGATACCGTCAGCGTGCTCGGCATGAGCATCGATCCCTTTGCGGCCAAGCGGCGCGACGGCCGCGTTTACGGTCGGGGCGCGACCGATACCAAGGGCACGATCACCGCCATGCTTTGCGCGCTCTGGACCCTACGCGCCGAGTTGCCGCGCCTCCAGCACGAGATCTGGTTCGCCGGCCTGATGGGCGAGGAAGCCGGCAACGAAGGCGCCGCCGCCGTGGCCGCCGATTTCCAGGGCGCCGATTTCGCGCTCATCGGCGAGCCGACGCGCTGCCAGGTGGTCAACACCCATAAGGGGGTGACCTGGCTGCTCGTCACGACGCACGGTCGGGCCGCGCACAGTTCGGCCCCGGAATTGGGCGAAAACGCCATCTACAAACTGGCTGACGTCATCCGTTGCGTCCGCGATGAGCTGGTCCCCGCCTTTGCGCGCCAACCCGACCCCGTCTTGGGGGCGCCGACGGCCAGCGTGGGCGTCGTCCGCGGCGGCAGCAAGGTCAACATCGTGCCCGAGACCAGCTCGTTTGAACTCGATCTGCGTACCGTGCCGGCACAGGACCACACGCGGCTGCTCGCGGAAATCACGGCCTGCCTGCGCGGCGCCGTTCCGGATGTGCAAGTCGAGTTGATCCGCACGCATCAGCCCCTGTATACCGATCCCGCCCACCCTTGCGTGCAGGCGCTGCTGTCGGCCGGAGGCGGCCGTTGCGTGGGCGCGCCCTGGTTTTGCGACGGCAGCTTGCTGGCCGCCAACGGCATCCCGTCGGTTGCCGCCGGCCCCGGCGATATCGCCCAGGCGCATACCGCTGACGAATGGCTGGCCGAGGAGGATCTGCTTGCGGGCGTCCGTTTCTACACCGAATTCCTGCGGCAGGTATGAGCGCGGAGCCAGCCACCGCCGGTGATCGCGGCCCGAACCCCGCCTGGGGAAAGCCCGAGGAGTTGCATCCGGTGCAGCTCGAGGGCCTCCGCCGGATGTCGCCCGCGCGTAAGATGGAACTGCTGGTCCAGATGTATCACGCCGGCATCGCGTTCAAAATGGCCGGCCTGCGCCTGCAACATCCGGATTGGACCGAAGAACAGCTCCTGCGCGAAGCCCGCCGCCGCGCCATGTATGCCCGCACCTGAGCCTTACTGGGTTTTTATCGAACGGTTCGAGGCCGCAGGGCTGCCGTATTGCATCACCGGCTCGGTGGCAGCCACGATTTACGGCGAAATGCGCTTCACGGCTGACGTTGACATCGTCGCCCGGCTGGAAACAAGCGATCTGCCACAGCTCGCCCTGGCCTTTCCCGACGCCGATTTTTACCTACCGCCCGAGGAAGTGCTTTTATTCGAGATCCAGCGGGAACAACGCGGCATGTTCAACGTCATCGATCAGCGGAGCATGTTCAAAGGCAACGTCTTCCTCGCGGGCTCCGACCCCTTGCAAGGGTGGGCGCTAACCCATCGCAGGCGGTTGCCCTTCGGTGCCGCCGGCGAAGCGTGGGTGGCGCCGCCCGAGTACGTGATCCTGCGTAAAATGGAGTACTTCCGCGAGGGTGAACAAGCCAAGCACATCAAGGACATTCGCCTGATCCTGGCCTGCACGGCGGTCGACGCCGCTTTCCTCCAGGCGCAGGTTGAGCGTCTTGGGTTGCAGGATCAGTGGCGGCTCTGCACCGCGTAGCTTCCTTGTCATTTCCTAAATCGTCGTGAGAGCCACGGGCAAGCGGTGTCAGGAACTCAACCCACTCCAACGAAATGGCACGTTGATGTTAGGGGCACTTGGTACATGCGATGCTATTTTCTCGCTCAATGAAATGGCAATTGCTGACCAAGTGCCTTGTTTTCGTTGCTTTTGGACTGACCCTGCTGTTCGTCGGATACAGCGTGGGATTGCTCACGCAGTTTCGACGTGATGTGCGCTTCGGCGGCTACTGCCGGATTTACGATAACATATTCCTCGACAAGCAATTAAGCACTGGTGCTTTCGACCTCGCGCTTAAACGATTAGAAGACAACTTAGACAGCGATGTCGCCGCCACCAACTACAGCCCGACGCTAGTGGACCTGCCGCGCTTGTTTAGGGGGACCGTCTTTGAGCATACTCAGTTCAACGACGATTGGCGCAACAAGGCCATCGCCATGGCGGCGGGATTTCACCGGGACAGACCGGATGTGGTCTTCTCCAAGGAGGTGGCGCAACAACTGGATACCTTCGTGCCAAACAACGAGATCGTGCGGATGAGCATCAACACCTACGCTCTCTACAAGCCACGCGCCGCAGAAGGAGCCGTAGAACAACAAGCCGAACTGGATGCCTCGCGCGAACGGGCCGCTGGAAAGAAGATCTATGCTGACTCATTCCTTGGGAAAAAAGCGCCGGAGTTGAAAGTGCAGACCTGGTTGACGCCAGAACCCCAGACAAAGGGCAAGTTTGTGCTGATCGACTTCTGGGCGACGTGGTGCGGTCCGTGCCGACAGACGATCCCGGACCTCAACCGCCTCCAAGAAAAGTTTAAGAGCCGCTTGGTGGTCGTCGGTCTAGGCGATGAACCCACAGAGAAAATTGCCGCCATGCACGGAGTAAAGCCTGCTTATGCGCTCGCTTTCGACCCGCAAGATCAAACTAAGAAAGCGGTGAACGTGGACGGCATCCCACACGTATTGCTGGTAGACCCGGAGGGCATTGTCCGTTGGGAGGGGTTTCCGCTGCTGGAAGGCCACGAACTCACCGACGGTGTCGTTGAGCAGGTACTCAATCAGTTCAGCATGACGGTGAATGTAGAGTCTGGCAGATAAAGAGCGGCAATGGTGGTTGCAGCTTCGCAGCCCAGCGGACTTTCTCGTGCTAAGTAACGGCGGTTTGGCGGGATGGTTATCGCTGAACATTCAGCGTGGCTGTTGACGCAACGCTTTCCTCCAGGCACAAGTCGAGCGCCTCGGGTTGGCAAGATCAGTGGCGGCTCTGCACCCCGTAGCGCCCCCCCCTTATACGACCGGTCCGCCGCGCTTGCCCCGCGCCACGAAGAAATAGACCAGCGCGCCCAAGAAGTGCGTGAAGATAATCACCAGCACCCAGACGATCTTCTCCAGCCCATCGAGCGCACTGTTGGTCAACGCGTCGATCAGCATCCAGAGCCAGAAAATGCTCAGAAGTGCGAAGATCAAGATGCCAATGACGCCGAGGCCGCCAAAGATAACGAGGGGATCAGCAAGCAGTTGAGGGATCATGCTCCCTGTTCTAGGCTCGCGGTCCTTTGCCTTCAAGCAGAAAGACTCCTCTATGAGCCAGCCCTCGAACCAGCCGCAGCCGCAGCCAGCGCCGAAAACCGCGATCAATCCGCGCCGCGACCAGGATTTCCCCGAGTGGTATCAGCAGGTGGTGCGCGCCGCCGATCTCGCCGAACCGAGCGACGTGCGCGGCTGCATGATCATCAAGCCCTGGGGTTACGGCCTCTGGGAAAACATGCAGCGTCAACTTGACGCCATGTTCAAGGCCACCGGCCATAAGAACGCGTATTTCCCGCTCTTCATCCCGCTCAGCTACCTCGAAAAGGAAGCGGCCCACGTCGAGGGTTTCGCCAAGGAATGCGCCGTCGTCACGCATCATCGCCTGGAAATCGGCCCGGACGGCAAAATGCGGCCTGCGCCCTCGGCCGAACTGACCGAGCCGCTCATCGTCCGCCCCACCAGCGAGACGATCATCGGCGCAGCCTACGCCAAGTGGGTGCAAAGCTACCGCGACCTGCCCATCCTGATCAACCAATGGGCCAATGTCGTGCGTTGGGAGATGCGCCCGCGCGTGTTCCTGCGCACGACCGAGTTCCTCTGGCAGGAAGGCCACACCGCCCACGAAACCGAAGCCGAAGCGCGCGCCGAAACCGCGCAAATGCTCGACGTCTACGAGACTTTCGTGCGCGACCACCTCGCCATCCCCTGTTACGCGGGAGAAAAGAGCGCCAGCGAGCGGTTTCCGGGCGCGGTGCAGACGCTCTGCATCGAGGCCATGGTGCAGGACCGCAAGGCGATTCAGGCCGGCACTTCGCACTTCCTCGGGCAGAATTTCTCCCGCGCCTCCGGCATCGAGTTTGCCGGCCGGGATGGCCAGCAGGAGTTTGCCTGGACCACCAGTTGGGGTATGAGCACCCGCCTGATCGGCACCTTGATCATGGCGCACGGCGACGACGACGGCATCATCATGCCGCCCCGAGTGGCGCCGACGCACGTCGTGATCCTGCCCGTCACGCCGAAGGAAGAAACGCGCGAGGCCGTCCTGGAAGCGGCCAACCGGCTGGCAGCACAACTGCGCGAGCAGCGTTTCCACGGCCAGCCGCTGGAGGTCGAGATCGACACGCGCGACCTGAACGGCGGCGTGAAGAACTGGGAATGGATCAAGAAAGGCGTGCCACTGCGGGTGGAGCTGGGCCCGCGCGATCTGGAAAAAGGCAGTGTGGCGGTGTCACGCCGGGATCGCGGCGCAAAGGAGAAGGAGTTCTTGCCGATGGCCGAGTTTATCTCGCGGGCCACGGCGGTCCTGCAAGGCATTCAGGACGCGCTCTACGACCGGGCGCTCGCCTATCGCAACGAGCACACGCGCGACATCGACACGCTGGAGGAGTTCTACGCGTTTTTCACCCCCAAGAGTAGCGGGAAGCCTGAGATCCACGGTGGCTTCGCCCGCGCCCATTGGGACGGCACGCCCGAAACCGAGGCCAAGATCAAGGAAGACCTCAAAGTGACCATCCGTTGCATCCCCCTCACAGCGCCCGGCGAACCCGGCCAGTGCGTCGTGACCGGCCGCCCGAGTGCCCAGCGCGTTCTGTGGGCGAAGTCTTACTAGCTTGCCGCAGCCCGATCAAGGTTGACCCGATCCCGGCGACCGGTAGACTGCATCGATGATCATCGTGGATGCACAGGCCGTTGCCTCCGATTTGGGAGCATTCCTCCTGAAAGTCGAACGCGGCGAAACGGTGGTGATCGCCGTCCGGGATCGGCCGGTGGCTGAGTTGCGCCCCACCAAACTCACGACAATAGGCTCTCGCCCTTCGGGCCTCTGCCTCGGCGAATTCGTCGTGCCTGACGACTTCGATGCCCCCTTACCTGCCGAGATCAACGACGGCTTTGAGCCCCGGTGAATCTGTTATTGGATACGCACGTCTTCCTCTGGTTCATCAGCGGCGACAAAAGACTGCCTATAGCTTGGCGTAAGGAAATTTGCGATTCGTCTAATCAGGTTTTTCTTAGCGTTGTTTCAGTCTGGGAAGCCACCATCAAGTTTCAACTTGGCAAGCTGCCATTGCCGGCGTCGCCGAGTACCTTCTTTCCCGCCCAACGCCAGCGGCATGCGATCTCCTCGCTGTGGTTGGACGAACCGAGCGTGGCGCGGCTTGCCACGTTACCATTGCGCCACCGCGATCCCTTTGACCGCATCCTGATCTGTCAGGCTGTTGAACACCATCTGCTCATTGCCACGGTCAATGCTGCCGTCACGCAATACGGCACTGCCACGCTTGGCCTGACCTGAGGGTCGCTTGCCCCGTCTGCACAGCCGCATTCCTGCGCCTTCTGCTCAGACTTTCCCGCAATCGGGACTAGCTGTTTCGCTGGTGGGACGAGCAGCTCGGCTTCTACCCGAACCGGATGTTACACAACAAGCTCGTATCAAGGGACTTATAATAGATCACGTGTCGATGGCACGCCGCTTGCAAGGGAGAGCTAACACGCCGGACGCCGTCGCGTCCGCTGCGCCCAACCCACCTCCATGGAAATCCTCCTGCACGACCTCCGCTTCGGGTTCCGCTCCTTGCTGCGCCAACCGCTCTTCACGGGCGCGGCCATCCTGGTGCTCGCCCTGGGCATCGGCGCAAATATCGCCGTCTTCAGCGTCATCGACGCTGTCTTGCTCCGCCCCCTGCCTTATCCGCAACCGGATCGGCTGCTCCTGGTCCGCGAGTACAACAAAGCGCTCGGCCCGTTCTCCATTGCCTATCCGAACTACGTCGATTGGCAGGCCGGTGCCCGCTCTTTTACCGAACTCGCCCTACAACGCCGCGGCAGCTTCAATGTCGCGTTCCAAGTGGGCGGCGGCCGGGCGCCCGAACGCATCGATGGCGCGGAAGTCAGCGCCAATTTCCTGCGCGCCTTGGCCGTGCACCCGCTGCTCGGACGCGACTTCCTGCCGTCCGATGACGTACCAGGCGCCGCTCCCGTGGTGCTCCTGAGCGACAGTTTCTGGCGCCAGCGTTTCGGCGCCGACCCGACAATGATAGGCCGTACCCTCACCATGGAGGGTGTCGCCCATCAGATCATCGGGATTGTTCCTCCTCAGGTGGATCTGCCGCACCGGGCGCAGCTTTACGTTCCCCTCGCCGGCCTGCGCAAATCAGCCGATATCTTGAATCGGGGCGATCATGAGGGCTTCAGCGCCGTCGGCCGCCTCGAGCCGGGTGTCACGCTGGAGCAGGCGCGCGCGGAACTGACCAACATTGCCGCGGAATTGGCCCGGCGTTATCCCGCCACGAACCTGTCGTTCAGCGTCGACGTGCGCACCTTGCTCGACGCCACCGTTGGGAATTACCGCGGCAGCCTGTTCCTGCTCCTGGGCTCGGTGGGTTGCGTCCTGTTGATCGCTTGCGCGAACGTCGCCAATCTCCAATTGGCTCGCGCGACGAGCCGCCAGAAGGAACTCGCCATGCGCGCCGCCTTGGGCGCCAGCCGCTGGCGTTTGGTCCGTCAAATGTTGACCGAAGGGGTGCTGCTCAGCCTGCTCGGCGGCGCCTTGGCGGTGTTGGTGGCGCTCTGGGCCATTGATGGCATCGTCAGCCTGATCCCGCCCAATCTGCCGCGTTTTCATGAGGTGCACCTGGGGCTGGCCGGTTTGGGTTACGCGACGCTGATCGCTTTGGGTACCGGGTTGCTGGTGGGGATTTGGCCGGCCTGGCGCATGTCGTCTCGGGACGTGATGTCGCAGGCCCTGCATCAGGGCAACTCCCGTGGCAGTTCCGGCGGGGTGGGCCAACAGCGTATCCGCGCCCTGCTGGTGGTGGCGCAAATGACCCTGGCTGTTGTCCTGCTGGCGGGAGCCGGGCTCACCTTGCGCAGCTTCTATCAGGCGTTGACGGCCCCGCTGGGCTTCAACCCGCAACGGCTGCTCGTCCTCTCCGTCTCGTTGCCGGATACCCGCTATAGCAAGACCAAAAAAGACCTGTTCATCAAGCAGCTGCTTGCAAAAGTCCGTGCGCTGCCCGGCGTGACCTCCGCCAGCATGGCCCACAACGTCCCCTTCGGCGACACCAACTGGCGCGTTGACTTCCATCTCACCGGCAGCCCGGATTCCACCAACGTGGCCGACAAACCGACCGCCGAGGAAAGCTCGATTACGCCGGGCTATCTGCGCACCCTGGGCATTCCCATCCTGCACGGACGGGATTTCGGCGGCCAGGACGGCGCCGGGCAGCCGCTCACGCTGATCGTGGACGAGACCTTCGCCAAAGCGTTCTTCCCGGGTCAGGATGCGGTCGGCCAGCATGTCGACGATCCCGAGGAGGAGCCGGGGAAAACCCTGCCGCCTTACACCATCGTGGGAGTGGTCGGACATACGCGCTCTCATCCTCCCGGGGAAGAGGCGGAAACGGTCAATCCCTTCCAATTTTACGTCTGCAACACCCAGCGGCCGGAGTTCGCCTCCACGCTCGTGGTTCAGGTTGCCGCCAGCGACCCCTTGCGGCTTGCGGAGCCCGTCCGCCACGCCGTGCTCACCCTCGATCCCGAGGTACCCGTCTCCCGGATTTCCACCATGGAGCGGAACATCAGCGAGGGTTTCGCGCCGCGTCGCTTGACGATGGTGCTGCTCGCGGCCTTCGGCGGCTTGGCGCTGGTGCTCGCCAGCATCGGCCTCTACGGAGTCACGGCGCTCGGCGTGACCCAGCGCACTCGCGAACTCGGCATCCGCCTGGCGCTCGGGGCGCAACGCGGCACCGTCCTGTGGTTGATTTTGCGCCAGGGCATGACCCTGGTGGGCAGCGGCCTGGCGGCCGGCCTGCTCGTCGCTTGGGCCGCCGGGCGCTTGTTGTCGAGCGTGTTCTACGGCGTGGCCGGCAACGATCCGGCGACTTTGGCCGCCGTCTCGCTGGTGCTCAGCCTGGCGGCGTTCCTGGCCTGCTGGCTGCCTGCGCAACGCGCCGCGCGCGTCGATCCCATGTTGGCGTTGCGCGAAGAATAACATCGCTACCGGGCGGGAACCCTTCGCATATTCCTGGCGTGAGCCAGTCCCTCGCCAGCCCCGCCGCTGCCGCCGATCACTGGTCCGGTCAGCGGGTCCTGATCACCGGCGGCCTGGGCTTTATCGGCTCAAACCTCGCCTTGCGCCTGGCTGCCCATGGCGCGCAAGTCACCGTAGTCGACAGCCTCATCCCGGAATACGGCGGCAATCCCTTCAACGTCGCCCCAGAGCGCGGCCGCCTGCAGATCAATATCGCCGATGTGCGCGACCCGCACAGCATGAGCCACCTCGCCCAAGGCCAGGATTACCTCTTCAACCTGGCCGGCCAGACCTGCCACCTGGATTCCATGCGCGATCCGCAGACCGATCTCGAAATCAACTGCCGCGCCCAACTCTCCATCCTGGAAGCCTGCCGCCGCCACAATCCCGCCATCAAGATCATCTTCTCCAGCACCCGCCAAATCTACGGCGCCCCGCGCTACCTGCCGGTGGATGAAAATCATCCGCTCGCGCCCATCGATATCAACGGCATCCACAAGGTCGCCGGCGAGAGCTACCACCTCATTTACCACCGGGTCCACGGCATCCGCGCCTGCGTCCTGCGGCTGACGAACACTTACGGCCCGCGCATGCGCGTCAAGGATGACCGCCAGACGTTCCTGGGCGTCTGGTTCAGGCGTCTGCTCGAAGGCCTGCCGCTCCTCGTCTTCGGCGATGGCGCCCAAATTCGCGATTTCAACTACGTCGACGACGTGGTCGATGCCTTGCTCCTGTGCGCTGTCGATGCCCGCGCGGATGGCCAGGTCTTCAACCTGGGCGCCCCCGGTTGGCTGAGTCTGCGCTCCCTGGCCGAGCTAATGATTGAGATCAACGGCTCGGGCACGTACGAGTTGGTGTCGTTCCCGCCTGATCGCAAGGCAATCGACATCGGCAATTATTACAGCGATCACCGCCTGATCGGAGAGCGGCTCGGCTGGGAGCCGAAAGTCGCGTTGCGGGCGGGGATCGCGCGTACGTTGGAGTTCTACGCGGCCCATCGGCAGCACTATTGGAAAGCGGCGTGAACCCGAATATCCCGCAAACCAGCCCGCTGGCCAGCTATCAGGCGCACGCGGCGGAAATCGACGCCGCCGTGCAGCGCGTCCTGCGCGACGGCCGCTATTTGCTCGGGCCGGAAACCGAGGAGTTCGAAGCCGAATTCGCCGCCTATATCGGCACGGCGCATTGCCTGGGCGCCGCCAGTGGCACCGAGGCGCTCCACCTGGCTTTGCGCGCCTGCGGCATCGGACCCGGCGCTGAAGTCATCACGGTTGCGCACACCGCCGTGGCCACCGTGGCGGCCATCGAGCTCTGCGGCGCGCAGCCTGTGCTCGTGGATATCGCCCCCGGCAGCTTCCAACTGGATCCCGCCGGGCTCCGGGCCGCGCTGACGCCGCGAACACGCGCCGTGGTGCTCGTGCATCTTTACGGCCAACCGGCGGACATCGACGCCGTCTCCGCCTTCTGCCGCCACCACGGTCTGCGCCTGATCGAAGACTGCGCCCAAGCCCACGGCGCGCTGTACCGGGACCGGCGGGTCGGGAGCTTCGGCGACGCCGCCGCCTTCAGCTTCTATCCGACCAAGAATCTGGGCGCCATCGGCGACGGCGGCGCGGTGGTCACCAACGATCCCGACCTCGCCGCCACGATGCGCGCGTTGCGCCAATACGGCTGGCGCGAGCAGCGCTACGTCAGCGCCGAGCCCGGCTGGAACGCGCGTCTGGACGAGCTGCAAGCCGCCATTCTCCGCGTCAAGCTGCGTACCCTGGACGCCGATAACGCTCGCCGCCGCGCCCTGGCCGCCGTTTACACGGCAGGCTTGCGCGGCCTCCCGGCTCTGATCCTGCCATCGCAGCATCCCGGTAGCACTAGCGTCTGCCATCAATACGTCATCCGCTGCGCCGCGCGCGATGCGCTTGCGGCCCACCTCCTGGCAGCCGGCATCCACACGCTCATCCACTACCCCGTGCCGATCCACCGTCAGCCCGCCTACACCGCGCACCCGCTAAACTCCAGCCCAATGCCCGAGACCGACCGCGCCGCCCAAGAGGTACTCTCTCTGCCGATGTACCCCGAACTACCCCTCGCCGAAGCGGAACGCGTCGTCGCGGCGACGAAGAGTTTCTTCCCGACTTAACAGAAAACCTCCTGACGTAACTCCTGCCCAGCCGCTTCCACTCGCCCGCGGTCTCCGAATCGCCATGCTACCGGGCGAGCTTTCACCCATTCGCCTCCGCCTTCTCGCGTCTGGCCGCGTTCCGAACGATCCGCGGATGGGCGGCCGCTACGCGCAAGAGCAGTTGCGCGGCGCCGGTTGGCCGGCGCCGTCCCTGTTCCCAGCTTCGCAACGTGCCGGCGCTGATGCCGAGGATCTCCGCCAAACGATCCTGGGACACACCCATCTTTCGGCGCACAGTCAGCGCCAGCGCTTCTTTTTCGGCCGCGGCTTCGGCCAGGCCTCGCCGGTATACCTCCGGCTCGATGAGCTCGCGTTTCATAGTGCCGTCTGGGCGCGCCGTCACCTTCCACACCTGGCCGGGTGCCACCTTCCCCGTCAGGAGGGCGTCCTTGATTTCATGCAGGACCTCGATGTTTTGTTTGTTCATTTTCCGATCATTTTCAGGAGCGTTTCCTACTCCCTTTTGCTGAGGTTTTCCTTCTCGTTTTTCGGGTAAATCGAAAGCAGCAGGACTTGCCCTGCGTCCGTCACCCAGTAGTAGATGACTCGCACGCCGCCGCTCTTGCCGTGGCCTTTCGCTGCCCACCGAATTTTCCGCATCCCGCGCCCGCCCACGATGAGCGCGCCGGATTCGGGCCGCATGCTCAATTCCTATTGAAGTGCGGCAAAGCTGTCGTCGTCCAGCAGATCGTTCAAACGCCTGGAGAAGGCGGCGAACTCGATAAATACCATCCCTTGTTATACGACATTGTCACATAGATGACAAGGAATTGCTGCCAGGGTACGAACTTTGCTGGATTGGCAGTTGGCCAAACCCGATTTCAAATTAGGACACTACCTCGCCCGCCCATCCATTGCCAAGATTTGGAGCGCATGGTAATCTGAAGGATTCGGCGTGCCCGATCGCCGCTCTGCCCTCGCACAATGGACTCTGATAATCGTTCTCCCAAAGATACCAAACCGCCGCGCCCGGGAGCCGGCGGGGATCCTAATTTCAATTGGCGGTCGCTGATTCTCATCGCGATCTTTTGCAGCGTCGTCGCCACCTACTGGTTCGCCCGCAACGGCGTCAACGCCAACTCGGAAGACCTCCGCTACAGCGCCTTCCTCAATGCCGTCGACAACGGCCAAATCCTGCGTGACGACAAACACCCCCTCGAACTCAACGAGGAGGAAGGCATCCAGACGCAGACGATCAGCGGCTTCTACTCGAAGGCCTTGCCGCCTCGCGCGGAGACCGCCGTGCCTTTTCACACCACGATCTCGCTGGACTACGACCACAACGCGCTTGAGCAACGGCTCGCCGCGGCCAAACTGGTCCCGGATATCCGCAATAAGTCGAACTTCCTCGCCACGACGCTCCTCGGCTTCCTGCCAATCGTCATTTTCCTGCTGATCGTTTATTTCTTCTTCCGTCAGCAGTTCCGCATGGCCGGCAAGGGCGCCCTGAACTTCGGCAAGAGCAAGGCGCGCATGATGGCGCGCGATAAGAACAAGATCACCTTCAAGGACGTGGCCGGCGTCGAGGAAGCCAAGGATGAGGTCCAGGAGCTCGTCGAATTCCTGCGCGATCCGAAGAAGTTCCAGAAGCTCGGTGGCCGCATTCCCAAGGGCGTCCTGATGATCGGCTCGCCCGGCACCGGCAAGACGCTCCTCGCCCGCGCCATCGCCGGCGAGGCGGACGTGCCGTTTTTCTCCATCAGCGGCTCGGATTTCGTCGAGATGTTCGTCGGCGTCGGCGCCAGCCGCGTCCGCGATATGTTCGAGCAGGGCCGCAAGAGCGCCCCGTGCCTCATCTTCATCGACGAAATCGACGCCGTCGGCCGGCATCGCGGCCACGGGGTCGGCGGTGGCCATGACGAACGCGAGCAAACCCTCAACGCGTTGCTCGTGGAGATGGACGGCTTCGACACCCAGGAAGGCATTATCATCATCGCGGCGACCAATCGCCCGGATGTGCTCGACCCCGCCCTGCTGCGGCCGGGCCGCTTCGATCGCCAGGTGACCGTGCCGTTGCCCGACGTCAAAGGCCGCGAACAAATCCTGAAGGTCCACGCCAAACGCGTGAAGATCGCCGAAGGCGTGGAGATGGATACCATCGCCCGCGGCACGCCCGGCTACTCCGGCGCGGAGCTGGCCAACGTCATCAACGAAGCCGCCCTGCTCGCCGCCCGCCGCGGTCTGAAGGCGATCACCCTGTCCGAACTCGAGGAAGCCCGCGACAAGGTGCGCTGGGGCAAGGAGCGCCGCAGCCTGGCGCTGAGCGAGAAGGAAAAGACCAACACTGCCTACCACGAGGCCGGCCACGCCCTGCTCAACGTCCTCCTGCCGTACACCGATCCTTTGCACAAGGTCACGATCATCCCGCGCGGCCCATCCTTGGGCTCGACCATGTATCTGCCGACCGAAGACAAGTACAACGAGGGCAAAAAAGAGAAGCTCGACCGCCTGATCGTCATCATGGGCGGCCGCGTGGCGGAAGAACTCGTCTTCGGCGACGTCACCAGCGGCGCCTACGGCGATATCCGCATGGCGACCAACATGACCCGCTCCATGGTCTGCCAATTGGGCATGAGCGAGAAGCTCGGCATGGTCAATTACGGCGAGAACGATGAACCCGTCTTCCTCGGCCGCGACATGGGCCGTTCGCGCGATTACAGCGAGGCGACCGCCCAGGAAATCGATCGCGAGGTCAAGCAATTCTGCGACGACGCCTACCGCCGCGCCACCGAGATCATCGGCGCGAACCGCGAGAAGCTCGATAACATCGCCAAGGCGCTTCTGGAGTACGAAACTTTGAGCGGCGCGCAGGTGAACGAGATCATCGAGACCGGCAAGATGCTCAACCCACCCAAGACCGGCCTGACCGCCGCGACGCCGATGCCGCCGCCGCCGAAATTGCCTACCAAGGAATCCGAAGGCGGCGTGATCATCGCCCCGGATTACCCCTCCGGCCTGACCGAGGCCCCCGTCGGCGCTTAAGCCTTGGGTTACGAATCGAAGCGAATGGCCGCGGAGCGCCCGTGGGCGTCCAGGCCCTCGACGTCGCTGAAGGTCTGGATCGTCTCCAGGGAGCGGCGCAAGGAATCTTCGTCGAACCGAATCACGCTGGTGCGACGCTGGAACTGATCGACGGTCAGGCCGGCAAACGACTTCGCCCCGCCGTTGGTCGGCAGCGTGTGGCTGGGGCCAGCCAGGAAATCGCCTCCGGTGACGGGCGACCAGCCCCCGAGGAAAATCGCGCCGGCCGTGTGGATGTGCGGCAAGAGAGCGTCGGGGTCAGCGGTGCAAATGGCGAGGTGCTCCGGGGCGAACGCATTGGCAATTTCAACCGCCTGGGTCAGATCGCGCGTGACGCACAAGAAAGCGCCTCGTTCGAGCGCGGGACTCAGTTGGGCGTGGCGGCGCAGACCGACCAACTGTCCTTCGACGGCCGCGTCCACCGCCGCCAGCAGCTCCGCGGAATCGCTGAGCAGGCCGATAAGGCTATCCGGGCCGTGTTCGGCTTGGGCCAGGAGATCGGCGGCAATCCAATCGGGCCGGGCGCCGGCATCGGCAATGACCAGGATTTCGCTCGGACCGGGCAGCAGGTCGATGCTCACCCGGCCGTAAACCTGGCGTTTCGCCTCGATGACGTAGGCGTTGCCGGGGCCGAAGATCTTGACCACGGGCGCAATGCTGGCCGTGCCGAAGGCTAGCGCGGCAATGGCCTGCGCGCCGCCGGCTTTGTAGACCTCGGTTGCACCGGAAAGCTGCAAGGCGCAGAGCAAAGCGGGGGCAATCGTGCCATCGGCTCCTGCCGGCGTGGTCACGACGATTTCCGCAACACCGGCCGTGGCGGCCAGGGTGCACGTCATGATGGCGGTCGAAACCAGCGGCGCGCTGCCGCCCGGCACGTAGATGCCGACACGCGGAAAGCCGCTAAAACGTTCGCCGACCTCGACGCCCTGGTGATTGTGCATGTGCCAGTCATGGCGCAGGCTTTTCCGGGCAAAGGCGCGGACATTCTCGTGCGCTTCGGCCATTGCGCGTTGGGTCCGGGCGTCGACGGCAGCGGCGGCGGCGGAGAATTCGGCGGCCGTGACGCGGAGATCGGCGGCGGCCAGGGTGGGTCCACCGAAGCGGGCGGTGAGAGCGAGAAGGGCAGCGTCCCCGTGGGCGCGGACGTCGGCCAGGATGGCAGCGACGGTTTCCTGGACGCCGGCGGCGGGTTCGGCGTAGCGGTCCAGGGCGCGCAGCGTGGCCGGGAAGTCGGGATCGTCGTGGCGTAGGGTGCGCATGGGAAGGTTACGAGGCCGGCGTCGAGAGAATCATCAATTACTTGTCGGCCGAATCAGCCGGAGCTTGTGTCCGCTCAGCACTACAAAACAGCCCGTCCACGCTTCGACGTTCTCGGCGCGGAAAACTTCGACGATCCGCCGCGTCAACGCCAGTCGACCGGCCTCGGGCAGGCGTACCAACAACAAGCCATGGTGCGTTCCCGGTCGGAACTTGCGCACATCGGAGAAGTCGAGGTCCTGCGTGACGAGAAAGCGGCCCTCTGTCTGCGCCGCCGCCCACACGTCCGGATCGGGACGCCCGGTCAGCCCTTCCTGCCGCACCGTATCAACGTCTTGACCGAGAGCCGTGAGTTCCGTCACCAGCGACTCCGGCAGGTTTTCGTCCAGCTTGAGCTTCATGCCGCCACGGCAGGCAACGGCGAGACCGGCAGATCATCTCCGGTGGCGGCGGCGGCAAAGGCGATAACCGCCCGCATGCCAGCGGGTGTGACGGAAGGAAAATCCGCTCGCACCTCGGCCTCGGTCGCGCCTTCCGCGAGGCTGGCGAGCAGCGTGCGCACCGGCACCCGCGTGCCTTTGACCACCAACGCGCCGCCGCACACGTCCGGGAGGCGCTCGAGGTGTGCGGCGTAGTCGAAGTTCATGTTCGGGTTTACGATCTCAGTCCAGGTTGAGTTCAGCTTAGACCTACTTCCATGCGATGTTGGATTTTCCGACGTGGCGTTCGACAGCGGAACCCAACTCTATCAAGTCTTCCATGTCCTCCATGCGTTCCTGGAGATGGCGCAGTTCGTTTGCAAATGCAACTGGCGACGAGAAGAACTTCGATGTCGTCACCGTTTGTCTTTCGGATCGCAACCGTGACCGTGGACCATTATGGACAAGGACCTGGAAGATGACAGTGCCGCCCCTGTCTGTTAGTCTACCCGCATGAGTGTAGCGGAAATCATCACCGAACTTCCCAAACTGACCCCGCCAGATTTGAGGATGGTTCGTCGGAAGCTGATGGAACTCGCCGAGGAGAACCAGGAGACCGCCTCCTGCGACGCCGCCGCTCTGGAAGGCGCGCGGATGCTCGACCGCCTGGAGGCCGAAGAAGATGCCGGCTGAACGCGGCGAAGTCCTGGCAAATCGATTTCGGCCTGGCCGCCAAGGTGTGCGGTGAAGCGGTGGGACGATCTATGTGTTTCGCGCTAATCCACCGTCAGCGTACCAATGATGGGCAATTAGCTTTTATTTAGGCCGACGCCGCTCGCCCGCTTGGCGAGGTTGCGGCGGGGTTTTTCCTTCGTGGTGGCGGCAGCGCCAAAGTCTTTCACGTCGGAGACGTCGGTGCGGTGGGCGATTTTTTTGACGGTGCCGCGCTTGAGGTACTCGGCGCGCAGGTCGGCCAGCATTTCGTCGCGGCGCGCATACAAATTCTTGCGCGGGCGGGGCGCGAGCTTGCTCAAGGCATAGGCGGTGATCAGCGGCAGGGAAATAGTCGAATCCAGATAGCAGACGACGCAGGCTGGGAGGTTGCCGGGGTCGATCTTGCCCCAACTGACCGCTTCGGCGGGCGTCGCGCCGCTTAGGCCGCCGGTATCCGGCCGTGCATCGGTGCACTGCAGGAAATAATCGTGGCCACGCTCCTCGATGCCCATCACTTCCTGGATTTGGGGCTCGGTTTGCAGGATAAAGTTCTTCGGGCTGCCGCCGCCGAGGATAAACACACTCGAGGTGCCGCCGGTTTTCTTCGCGTTGTAGACGATGGCGGCGCTTTGATTGACGTCGCGGTTGACGTCGAAGCTCAACTGGCTGTCCCGCAGGCTCATGGCGGCGACATTCATGCCGATCGAGCTGTCGCCCGGGCTGCTGGTGAAAATCGGGACGCCGTACTGATAAGCGGCGCTGAGCACGCTGGTATCCTTCAGGCCGAGTTTCTTCTCGCGTTCATAGACGAAGCGGCCTAGGCGGTAGTGAAACTCGTCCGTGCCCATGGCGGCTTGGAATTCAGGGGCCTGGATGGCCTCGCGCACGAAAGCGTCCGTGTCGAGGAGGACATCGTAGGAAAACAGGACGTCATAGATGCGGATGACCCCTTCGTTGCGCAAAACGATGTCATCGAGGAAGGGCGAGCCGGCGTAGAGCTCCATGCCGAGGCCGTAGTGCAGATCGTGGTAGAGATTAGCGCCGGTGGAGACGATCCAGTCGACGAAACCCGCCTTCAGGAGCGGGATGATGGCGGCCCGTCCGAGGCCGGCGGGGGTGAGCGCCCCGGTCAGGGTCAGGCCGACTGTCCCATTTTCGGCGAGCATCGGACCGCTGAAGAGCCGGCAGGCCTCGCCCAGGCGGGCGGCATTGTAGGCCTTGAACGTGCCGTCGATGAGATCGGCGACGCGCATGTTCCGGGCGATCGGCGTGGGCAGGAGGCGGGCAAACTTCTTGTTCAGCGAAGGCATGGCGAGAGAGCAGATACGGAGGAAGAGCAAAAGGCAAACCCGGGCTAGTGGCGAGTTCTTTGCCGGAGGAAAGGCGCACCGCGTGCAGCGACTCCCAGGCGGCAGGCATCCAGTGGCGGAAAGAGCGCCGATGCTCAGTGAGGTCCCACTTTCAAAAGGTCGATTTCGCGGTTATGTCTTCGGCCTTTATGCAAGACACGACCCCGCACGCGCTGGATCCGATCCCGGTGGGTGATGAGAGCCTCATGACTGGTATCCAGGAGCGCCGGCCGGAGGCACTGGAGGAATTGTACGATCGTTACAGCGGTATTCTCAAGTCTCTGATCATGGGCGTGATCCATAACGACGCGGAGGCGGATGACCTGCTCCAAGAGATCTTCATGGAGATCTGGAACCAGGCCGCGCATTACTCCGCGCAGAAGGGGAAACCCCTGGGCTGGATCGTGACCCTCACCCGGCGGCGTTCCATCGACCGGCTGCGCAAGAAGCAGGCCTATGCCCGGGCCGAAGAGCGCTTGCAAAACGAGACGGAACAGCAACCGGACGCGTGGGTGCACAATTCGACCGAAGACGATATCGAGATGTCGGACACGCGGCGCCTGATCCTCGGCGTGCTCGGCCATTTGCCCGTCGCGCAACGCGAGGCCATCGACCTGGCCTTCTATCATGGCATGAGTCAGCGGGAGATTGCGGCCAAGACCGGGATTCCATTGGGAACGATCAAGACGCGCCTTGAGCTGGGTTTGAAAAAAATCAGCGAGGCCTTGCGGGGGATGCGCGATGAATTCTGAGGATTTTGAAACACGCGCCCGGCTGTATGTGCTGGGAGCTTTGGACGACGACGAGCTCAAGACGTTTGAAGCGGACCGCCGGGCGCTCGGACCGGCCGCGGAGCGCACGATCCAGGAGTGCGAGCGGCTGAACTCGATCTTTGCCTTGAGCCTGCGGCCAACCCCGCCGCGTCCCGCCACCAAACAGCGGTTGCTGGAGATGATCCGGGCCGCGCAACCGGTCCGTCGCGCGCCCAGGGACCATTAAGGCCGCCGACCGCGCTGGCCTCCCCACTAAGAAAGGTGCGGTCGTGCTCGGAATTCCCTCCGGTGCGCGTTGACACTCGGGCCGTGCGTCTTACTTTGGAAAACGCTTCAGTTCCGTATTCTCCCAATCCTCCCCCCCGCAGGTGACGCCTAACGAAGAGTACATCATTGAGTTGCTGCAGGACGCGGGGTTTATCACCGGCCGCCAGGTCGAGGAGGCCCGGGAGCACGCGGTAACCGCAGGCAACGGTGTTGTCCAGGCGCTGCTCGACGCGCAGGTGGTCACGACCGAGGACATCAGCCGGACAGTGGCGGCGGCGTCGAACATGGAGTTCGTCGACCTGAGCCAAATGGTGGTCCGCCCGGAGGTGGTGGACCTGATCCCGCGCGACAAGGCCTATCGCTACAAAGCGGTGCCGGTGGCCTTGAACGACGACGTTTTGCTCGTCGCCATCAGCGATCCGCTCAATTTCGATACGTTGGATAATCTGCGGTTTCTGCTCAAGCGCGAGATTGAGACCGTCTGCGCCACGCCCGAGCAGATCAACCAGGCGCTGATCAAGTACTACGGCAGCGCCGAGGAAGCGGGCGACATTCTGCTCGGCGGCTTGGGCCGCGACTCGGATGTGGAAGGGGTGGATCTCGCCACCAGTTTGCAGGAGGAGACGGGCACGGGAGATTCGGCCATCATCAAGCTCGTTTCGCTGCTGTTGCTCGAGGCGTACAAGATGCGGGCCAGCGATATTCATCTGGAGCCGCTCGAGAAGCGTTTCCGCATCCGGTTCCGCGTGGACGGCGTGCTGCAGGAGATGCAGAACCCGCCCAAGAAGTTGCAATCCGCCATCGTCAGCCGGCTCAAGATCATGAGCAACACGATGAGCATCGCGGAGAAGCGGTTGCCGCAGGACGGACGCATCCAGGTCAAGATGGGCAAGAACACCATCGACCTGCGCGTCTCGACGATTCCCACCAACCACGGGGAAAGCGTCGTTATGCGTATCCTGGATAAATCCAGCCTCACGCTGGGTCTGCCGGAACTCGGGTTCCTGACGGACGATCAGGCTTCCTTCGAGCGCATGATCACGCTGCCGGACGGCATTTTGCTCGTGACCGGCCCGACCGGCTCGGGCAAGACGACGACGCTTTACGCCTGCCTGAACTATATCAACCGGCCGGATCGCAAGATCATCACGGTGGAGGACCCGGTCGAATACCAGATGTCCGGCATCAACCAGGTGCAGGTCAACGCGGATATCGGCATGACTTTTCCGGCGGCGTTGCGCTCGATGCTGCGGCAGGCCCCGAACATCATCATGATCGGAGAGATTCGCGATTTCGAGACCGCCTCGATTGCGATCAACGCCAGCCTGACGGGCCATCTGGTCTTTAGCACGCTGCACACGAACGATGCCCCGGCGGCGGTGGCGCGTCTGATCGACATGGGCGTCAAGCCCTTCCTGGTGGCGACATCGATCCGGGCGATCATGGCGCAGCGGCTCGTCCGCAAGCTGTGCAACCATTGTAAACAAGCCGGGGAGCTGACCAGCACCGAACTGGAAGCGCTCCGGCTGGAACAGAGCCAGCTCGACACCGCGCACGTGATGTCGCCGGTCGGTTGCGACAACTGCCGGCACAAAGGCTACCGCGGCCGCATGGGTATTTTTGAAGTTTTCGAGATCAACGACGAGGTGCGTTTCATGATCAACGACCGCCTCTCGACGCTCCAGCTCCGGCAACGCGCGCGGGAACTCGGGATGCGGACTTTGCGCGAGGACGGCATCCGCAAAGTGCTGGCCGGCCTGACGACGGCCGAGGAGGTGATCAGCGCGACGATGGGAGATGCGTTTTGACGCCAATCGAGGATCTGCTGCGGGTTGTCCTGGATGAAGGCAGCTCGGACTTGCACATCACGGTGGGCGCTCCACCCACGATCCGGCTGGACGGCCAGATGGTGCAGTTGGACATGCCGATCCTGACGCCGTCCGACACGGAGGAACTCGTGCGCGGGATCGCCAAGGATGTCCAAATAAAGCGGCTCTACGAGGACGGCGGGGCGGATTTCGGCCTGACCTTTCGCGAGGACGCGCGCTTCCGGGTCAGCATCTTTCTGCAAAAGGGGTCGATCGGCATGGTGGCCCGCCTGATTCCGAAAAAGATCCTGCCGATGGCTGAAATCGGGTTGCCGGAGGCCATGAGCGAACTGATCCGGCTGCCGCGCGGCCTCATCCTGGTGACGGGACCGACCGGCTCGGGCAAATCGACTTCGTTGGCCAGCATGCTGGACGTGATCAACGAGACGTCCCGCATGCACATTGTGACGGTGGAAGACCCGATCGAATACTTTCACACGCACAAACGCAGCGTGGTCAATCAGCGGGAGGTCGGCGTGGACGTGCCGACGTTCGGCGAGGCCCTCAAGCGGGTCCTGCGTCAGGATCCGGACGTCATTCTGGTCGGGGAAATGCGGGACCTGGAGACGATGGAATCCGCCATCAGCGCGGCGGAGACCGGCCACCTGGTTTTCAGCACCCTGCACACGACCGGGTCCGCCCGGACGGTGGACCGGATCATCGACTCGTTCCCCTCCAACCAGCAGGAACAGATTCGCATTCAGTTGGCCGGCAATTTAAAGGCGGTCTTGAGCCAGGTGCTGATTCCGCGCAAGACCGGCCCCGGGCGCGTGGCGGCATTCGAGTTGATGATCAACAACACGTCGATTGCTTCCTTGATCCGGGACAATAAAACCTACCGGATCGCGAACGACATCCACACCGGGAGCAAGTTCGGCATGGTGTCGCTCGAGGCGAACATGGCCGAGCTTTACCACAAAGGTATTATCAGCCGCACGGAAGTGCTGGCGCGGGCGCAGGATCTGGCCGTGGCGAATCAACTGCTCGATAGCCTGGAGCCGGAGGTTTTGCCCATGGCGCGGGGGCGTTGACGGGGGCCTTTGGTGCAACGGGCGGATTACTCCCACGGAGGTTTGCCTTTCTGTGTGTGGTGGTTGAGCTTGCGTCTGGTAAACGTCATTATCTTCGCTATCCCGGCGATTTCCGCTGCCCCCCGCCATGACATCCGACCAGCAAATTCTCGACATCCTTATCGAACAAACGCTCCTGCAGCGCTCCCAGGTGGAGGACGTGCTCTCGGAGATCGCGAACTCCGGCAAGAGCCTGCCCCAGGCGTTGGCCGATTTTGAAATCGCCACCGAGGATCAGTATTACCAGGCCATCGCGGACCACATCGGCGCGGATTACATCAACCTGGGTGCACAGGAGATTTCGGTGGAAGTCCAACGCCTGATTCCCGGCGGGACCGCCCGTCTGTATGGCGCGCTGCCGATCGGCCAGGCGGGGGAAACCATCCTGACGGCCTTGCTCGATCCGCTCGACTCGCAGGTGGTCGAAGATCTGCGCTTCGCGCTGGGCCGGGACGTGCAGCCGGTGGTGGCGCCGGCCTACCAGATCGAGGAGCGCCTGCGCAACTACTACGGCGCCGACATGGCGAACATGGATGAGTTGCTCAAGGAACTCGGACAGGTCGGGACCACTTATGGCGATAGCGGGATGGATGCCGCGAATATCGCCAACGAGGCGAACGCGGCGCCGATCATTCGCTTTGTCGATCTGATCCTCTACCAGGCCATCCAGGACCGGGCGAGCGACATCCATTTCGAGCCGTTCGAGTTCGAGTTCAAAATCCGCTACCGGGTGGACGGCGCGTTGTATGAAATGGCTCCGCCGCCGCGGCATCTGGCCTTGCCGGTGATTTCCCGGGTCAAGGTGATGGCGAACCTGAACATCGCCGAGCGCCGGCTACCGCAAGACGGCCGCATCCAGCGCAATATCGCGGATCGCGCCGTGGATCTGCGCGTCTCGACGCTGCCGACGCAATACGGCGAAAGCGTGGTCTTGCGCGTGCTGGACCGCAGTTCGGTCAACCTGGATCTCGAAGCGCTCGGGATGCCGGCTTACATTTACAATTTTCTGATCAAGACGATCGAGAAACCGAATGGCATTTTCATCGTTACGGGGCCGACCGGCTCGGGGAAGACGACGACGTTGTATGCGTGTCTGCGCAAGATCAACACGGTCGAGAGTAAACTGCTGACGGCGGAAGACCCGGTGGAGTACGACATTGAGGGCTTGATCCAAGTGCCGATCAATGACGGCATCGGGCTCAGCTTCGGCCGGGTGCTGCGGGCCTTTCTGCGGCAGGATCCGGACCGGATCATGGTGGGCGAAACGCGCGATCTGGAGACGGCGCAGATCGCCATCCAGGCCTCGCTGACGGGACACCTGGTCTTTACGACGCTGCACACGAACGATTCGGCCGGCGCCGTGACCCGGTTGATCGATATGGGCGTGGAACCGTTCCTCATTTCATCGAGCCTGGAGGCGGTCCTGGCGCAACGGTTGATCCGGCGCATCTGTACGAACTGCCGGACGGCTTACGAACCCAAGGAAGACTTGCTCCGGCAGATGGGGCTTTCCCCGCACGAGATCGGCGACAAGAATTTTTACTACGGCACCGGTTGTGACGCGTGCAACCAGACCGGATACAAGGGTCGCAAAGGCATTTACGAACTGCTGGAACTGACCGACCCGATCCGGGAAATGGTCAATCAGCGGGCGCCCTCCATCGTGATCAAGCAAAAAGCGGTGGAGCTGGGCATGGTGACTTTGCGGGACGACGGACTGCGCAGCATTTACGATGGAGACACCACGATCGAGGAGGTTTTAAAGTACACCTGAAAACCGGATCGGGCGGGTGGCTATCGTCCTCCGGACCGGTGGAAGTTTTCTATCGACAATTTCGCCCCTGAATTCTACGCTGACCCAACTGTCTATCCTCCCCTGGAACCATGCCAAAATTTAATTACGTCGCGTTGGACGCCCGCGGCCAGGAGGCCGTGGGCCTGATCGAAGCACCGTCCAAGAACGATGCGGTAGGACAACTCCGGCAATCCGGCTATTTCCCGACGAGTGTCGTGGAAGAAGGCAAGAATGGCGCGCCGGCCGCCAAGGCGGCCAAAGGTGGCGGCGCCGTGGCGAAGACCAAGGACAAAGCGCCCGCGGTGAAGAAACAGGCGAATGTCGCCAATAAAGGGGTCAAGTCGAAGAACTTGATGATCTTCACGCGCCAGTTGGCGACGCTGATCGACGCAGGATTGCCGTTGTTGCGGGGCTTGACTGTGCTCGAAAAGCAGGAGCGGGACCTGGTGCTCAAGTACACGATTTCCAAATTGAGCGATGCGGTGCAGGGCGGCAGCACCTTCTCGGAGGGCTTGGCCCAGCACCCGAAGATTTTTAACAAGCTCTACATCAACATGGTGAAAGCCGGTGAGGTAGGCGGCGTGCTGGAGTTGGTTCTGACCCGTCTGGCGGAATTCCAGGAAAAGGCGCAGAAGGTCAAGAACAAGGTCAAATCGGCCATGATGTATCCGATCATCGTGCTGGTGATCGCGGTCGTGATCATGGGTTTCCTGCTTGTGTTCATCGTGCCGAAGTTTGAGGCGATCTTTAAGGACATGCTCAACGGCAAACCGTTGCCAGCACTGACGGCCTGGGTCATTGCGGTCAGCCGGCTGGTGAAGGACAACTTCCTGCTGCTGGCGGGAGTCATTGCCGTCATCGTGGTCGCGTACCGCATGTTCGCGGCGACGGAAGCCGGGAAGGTCACAATCGACAAGGTCCTGCTGCGGCTGCCGGTTTTCGGCGATCTGACGCGCAAGAGTTCGATTTCGCGCTTTGCCCGCACGTTGGGCACGCTGGTGACGAGCGGCGTCCCGATCTTGCAGGCGCTGAACATCACGCGAGAAACGGCCGGCAATTTCGTCGTGGGCGAGGCGATCGGCAAGGTGCACGACAGCGTGAAGGAAGGTGAGTCGATCGTGCAGCCGCTGGAGGCGAGCGGTATTTTTCCGCCGATGGTGATCAGTATGATCGACGTCGGCGAGGAGACCGGGCAGTTGCCGGAAATGCTTCTGAAGATCGCGGAAGTGTACGACGATGAAGTGGATACCGCGGTCGATGGCATGACGTCGCTGCTGGAACCGATCATGATTGTGTTCCTGGCGGTGGTGGTCGGCACGATCGTTATCGCGTTGTTCCTGCCGTTGATCACGATCATTCAGACGATGCAGGGAGGTTAGCCCCGGCTTGGAGCCGGAGCTGGCCAATTCTATTATGAGGCGTTCCTGTGCAGCAGGTGTGTCGGGCCGGATGCGGCGCCAGGCAGCTTTTACGCTGATCGAGTTGCTGGCGGTGATGACGATCATCCTTGTCTTGGCGGGTTTGATTCTGTCGATCGCCGGTTTCGCGCAGTCCAAAGGAGCGAAAGCCCGCGCGGAGGGCGAGATTCAGGCGATGACGACGGGCTTGGAGAGCTACAAAACCGATAATGGCGCGTACCCGGAGTCCACCGACTCGGACGCGCTCAATGCGCAATCGGATATTGACCCCGGGGGTGCGAGTTCGACCAAGTATCAGAAGGCCGGCGAGACGCTGTATCAGGCGTTGGCGGGAGTCGTTCCCAGCCCGGCGCCCAGCGGTGCCACCGCGGGTTCCAGCACCAACGCGGATGGGACTCGGGTGAAGGCGTACTATGCGTTTACTCCCGGCCAGCTTGGGCCGACGTCGACGACTTTGCCGTCCACGGCAGCCGCGCAGTTGACGACTTACGTGGTCGATCCGTTCGGGTTGACGTATGGGTATTCGACGATTCGGTACGCCGTCAACCAGGGCTCTCCGGCGCCCGCCGCGAGCCCAGGGTTTAATCCGACCTATGATCTCTGGTCGACGGGAGGCTATGGGACAGGCGGCAAATCGTATCCCACGGCCGCGCCGACACCGACGCCGAATACGCTTTGGATTAAGAACTGGTAGAGGACAAGCGTCGGTAAAGGTAGGGATCGCTCTCCGAGCGACTCCGAAGCTGTCTGGGTGCGGGCCTGCACCCTCGCCGCCGCGGCATAGTAGCTGGGGGTTCTCCAGACAGTCACGGAGTCGCTCGGAGAGCGATCCCTACCTTTTACTACCGTCAGCTTCGCTGCCTGTTTCTCTCAGCTACTGAATAGGTCCTGGCGCAGGCATCGCCGCCAAGACCTGTTGGAAGCGCGCATTTCCTCGTAACATGTCCCAGGCGGGATCGAAGTGAAGCTCGCCGTACGTCGGGCCGCCGGGGACTTTGGCTAGGCGGGCGAGGCGATCGATGGCGGGCTCCGACTCGCCGGTCCAGGCCTCGATTCGGGCCACCGCCGTTTCCATGACGGGACCTTCCTCGGCATCGGCGGCTGTGGGACGCAGTTCGACCGCACGCGCGCCCTCCCGCCGCGCGTCCTGCGGGCGGCCCAGGGCCGCATCCACCAGACCCAGCAGCGCCCAGGCCGAGGCGTCGTCGGGTCGGGCGTCGATACTGGCTTGGGCGGTGGTCCGCGCCGAGAGGAAAGCGGCATTCGCCTGCTGCGCCTGACCGCCGGCGCGCGCGATCAGCCCTGCCAGCCACGGGCGGGACACCAGCGTCCCGTTCGTATCCACAAAGCCGTCCAGTTTCGACGCCTGCAACGCCTCCGCGGCGTCTCCGAGGTTGCGCTGGTAGAGCGCGAGCAGCACGCGCGTAAACGTGGCGGCGCCACTAGGGTCGTGCTCCGGCGGGATCTCTTGCAGGAGCTTGCTCGCAGCCGGCATTTGCCCGGCGGCGAGGAGCAGTTGGGCCTGCACCAGTTGGAAATAGGCCGTGGACTGGGGCAACGCCTGGATCGCTTTCGCCGCGACGCGATATTCATCTGGGTAGCGCCGCAGCACATCGTAAAGGACGGTCAGGTCCGAAAGCGTCGCGAAATTCTTCGGGTCGCGGGAGGCAGCTTCTTCCTGGTCGCGTACCGCCTCGGGCCACTGGCCCTGCCGGCGCTCGAGCCAACTGGAGAGGGTGAACGCCTGCGCGCTATTGGGCAACGCGGCTTTGGCGACAGCCAGTTCCTGCCGCGCGCGGCCGAAGTCCCGGGCGCCATGATAATAGAGGCTCGCCTGAGCCAGATGCGCCTCGCTCAGGGTGGGTTGCAAGCGCAAGGCCGCGGAGACGGCATCCTGCGCCAGCTTCAGCCGCGCGGGCGTATGATCGAGATCGAACCAGTAGAGATTATCGTGCGCCTGCGCGGCCAGGCAGTAGGCGAGTGCAAAGTTGGGATCGAGCGCGGTGGCGGCGTCGAGCAGGCTGACGGCTTTGAGCAGAGGCTCGCGCCAATCCGGACCATCGGCAAAGCCCTGAACGAGCTCATTTGCCTGCAGGTAGAGATTGTAAGCGGGCAGGCTCTCGGTGGGCGGGGTTTTCAAGGACGCCTGTTCGCCCGGAGAAAGCGTGGCCTTGAGACTGGTGACGATCCGTTCAGCGACCTCGGTTTGCAGGGAGAAGATGTCCTGCAGCTCCCGGTCGTAATGTTCCGCCCAGAGGTGGCTGTCCGACCGGGCGTCGATCAACTGCGCGGTGACGCGGACCTTGCCCGTATCCCGCTGGACACTGCCTTCGAGCAAGTGGGCGACACCGAGTTCCTCACCGATCTCCCGCGACTTGTGCGCGCCGGTGCGATAGGCCTGGACGCTCGTGCGGCTGATGACCTTCAGATCGGCGACTTTCGCGAGATCGGTCAAAATTTCATCCTGCATGCCGTCGGCGAAATAGGCGTTGGCGGGATCGGCGCTAAAGCTTTGAAAGGGGAGGACGGCGATGCTTTTCTCGGGAATGGCCGGAATGCCGCTGGCGGCGGGAGCGACGGGCCGCACAGGCGCCAAGGGTTCCCGGACGAAGGCATAACCCGCGAGCACCAGCAGCGCCGGCAGAACGGCGATGACGGCGAAAAGAAAATCGCGCTGACGGAAGCCGCGCCGGGCGGGGTCGCCCGGGGCGGGAACGTGTCGGTCCTTGAGCCAGCCGATCCAGAGAGCCGCGGTGAATCCCGCCAACAAAACGCCCAGCAGAGCCTTGATGGCCCAGGGTGGCACACCGAGCGCCGGGCCGACGCTGACCGAGATCTTAAAGATGGTCCAGGCGGAGACCGCGTAACTGGCCGCGATGCGGTAGACACTGTGCTCCTTCAGTTCCTTGAAGAAAGCGTTCATGCCCGGGAAAAGCGGGCGGCGGGGTAAAAATCCCGCCGGCGGGTACTGCTATGATGTTGGCCGCAAGCGCGAGCAAGGCAACGCCGCTCCCCCTAGTAACGCGGCCCGGGATGGCCGACCGGCGCCAACGTATCCTTGCCGTCGGGAGTGACCTTCTGGGTGGCGGGGGTCTTGTTCGTCGTCGAACAGGCGCAACCGGAGAGCAGCATGGCGGCGGTTCCGACGATGGGGAGCAGGCAGCAGAGGGCGCGGCGTTTCATGATGCCACCGAGGTTAGCGAACTAGTGCCTCAGGCGCAACCGAATGCACGACCTAATGCTTGGCCGCCTTGGCTGCCTTGACGATTTCCGAGAAATCCCGCGGGTCCAGGCTGGCGCCGCCGACCAAGGCGCCGTCGATGTCCTTTTCCGTCAGCAAGGCGGCGGCGTTGGCTGGCTTGACGCTGCCGCCGTACTGGATGCGGACGCGCTCGGCTACCGTTGCGTCCGAGAGACTCACCAGTTCCTGGCGAATGAAGGCGTGGGCTTGCTGCGCCTGCTCAGGCGTGGCGTTGCGGCCGGTGCCAATGGCCCAGATCGGCTCGTAAGCGATGACCGTTTCCTGGATTTCCCGCGCGCCCAAGCCGGCCAGGCCCAGGCGCAGTTGGCGCGAGAGGATCGCCTCCACCTGGCCGCCGTCGCGCTCCGCCAGGGTCTCGCCGATGCAAAGGATGGGCTTGATGGTGGCCTCGTGCGCGGCGCGCACTTTCTCGTTCACCTGGGCGTCGGTTTCCCCGAAAATCTGGCGGCGTTCGCTGTGTCCCAGCACGACGTACCGGACGAAAAGCTCCCGCAGCATGCCCGCGCTGATCTCGCCCGTAAACGCGCCGGATTTGTGCGCGTTCATGTTCTGGGCACCTAGCTTCAGCGAGTAGGCTTCCGAAATCAGGCTGGACGCTCTCTCCAACGCAGTGAACGGCGGGATAATGACGACCTCGACATCCGTGTCATCGCCGCTTTCGACCAAAAAATGCCGGATGTAAGCCGCCGTCTCCTCGACGGTCATATGCATTTTCCAATTGGCGGCAATGATCGGCTTGCGCATGGCGGGCGGGAGCAACAGCGTTCCGTTGATCGGGTGCTACCGGTCGTGCAGAGCGGCCACGCCGGGCAGGTCCTTGCCTTCGAGCAGTTCCAGGGACGCGCCGCCGCCGGTGGAAATAAAGGTCATGCGGTCGGCCAAACCGGCCTGTTTAACCGCGGTCACGCTGTCACCGCCGCCGATGATGACCGTGCCTTCGAGTTCCGCCAGCGCGTGAGCCAGGGCGTTGGTGCCGCGGGCGAAATCGGGAATTTCGAAAATCCCAACGGGGCCATTCCAGAGGACCGTCTTGGCCTGGGCGATTTCCTGTTGGTAGAGCTCGATCGTTTTCGCCCCGATATCCACCGCCTCGTAGCCGTCGGTGATGCCGCGCTCGGTCGTGAGGGGCGGGGTATTGCGGGCGTTGGCCCCGGGCTTGATCTCCTGGGTCTCGATATTGTCGATCGGGAGCAGGAACTTGACGCCCTTTTCCTTGGCGAGCGCCAGAATTTCGCGGGCGAGGTCGAGCTTGTCGTTTTCCACCCGGCTGTTGCCGATGGAGATGCCTTGCGCCTTGTAAAAGGTGTAGGCCATGGCGCCGCCGATGAGAAACGTATCCGCGCGTTCCATCAGCGCCTTGATGACGCCGATCTTATCGGAAACCTTGGACCCGCCGAGGATGACAAGGAAGGGACGGGCGGGTTCGGCGAGCTCTTCCTGCAAATACTTGAGCTCCTTCTCCATCAGCAGGCCGGTGACCGCTTCCCCGAGGTGGGCCGCGACACCGGCGGTAGAGGCGTGGGCGCGATGGGCCGCGCCGAAGGCGTCGTTGACGTAGATGTCGCCGAGCCGCGCGAGGGCTTGGGCGAAGGCGCTATCATTGGCCTCCTCCTCGGCGTGAAAGCGCACGTTTTCGAGCAGGAGCACGTCCCCGGGAGCCAGGGCAGCCACCTGCTTTTCAACGGCTTCCCCAACCGTGGCGGCACTGAACTGGACGGGAAGGCCCAAAAGCTCCGACAAACGGTCCGCCACGGGCTGGAGCGAGTACTTGGGCGTCGGCTTGCCCTTCGGGCGGCCGAAATGCGCCATCAGGACGACTTTCGCGCCCTGGTCGCGCAAATGCCTGATCGTGGGGAGGGTCTCGCGGATGCGGGTATCGTCGGTAATGGAGACACGGCCGTCTTTTTCCTCGGTGGGGACGTTGAAGTCGACCCGCACGAGGACGGTACGAGCGGCGGCGTCGATGTCGCGAATGGAGCGCTTGGGCATGATGACGCGGGAAAACTAGCCGCGCAGCAGATCCAGCATGGCCACGCAACGATTGCTGTAGCCCCACTCGTTATCGTACCAGCCGACGACTTTAACGAACTTGTCGCCCAAGGTCAGGGTCAGCGGGCTGTCAAAGATGCAGGAATGCGGGTTGTCGACGATGTCCTGCAAGACGAGCGGCTCGTCGCTGAATTCCAGTACGCCTTGAAAATGCTTTTCCGCCGCGGCGGCCTGGAAGGCGGCGTTCACGCTTTCGATGCTTGCGCTCTTCTTGAGAACGGCGGTGAAATCCGTCACGGAGCCGCAAGGGGTCGGCACGCGGAAGGCGCCGCCGTTGAGCTTGCCTTTTAGTTCCGGGATCACCTCGCCGATGGCCTTGGCGGCGCCAGTGGAACTGGGCACGATATTGACGGCGGCGGCGCGGGCGCGGCGCAGATCTTCGTGGGGCAGATCGAGGATGCGCTGGTCGTTCGTGTAGCTGTGGATGGTGCTCATGAACCCGGCTTCGATGCCGAAGGTGTCGTTGAGCACCTTGGCCATGGGCGCGAGGCAATTAGTCGTGCAACTGGCGTTCGAGACGACGAAGTGCTTGGCGGGATCGTAGACGTTGTCGTTGACGCCGAGGCAGATCGTGACGTCGGGATCTTTCGAGGGCGCGCTGATCAGTACGCGCTTGGCGCCGCCCTTGGAGATATGCAGGTCGGCTTTATCGCGGTTGGTGAAGAAGCCGGTGGATTCACAGACGACCTCGACCCCGAGGGATTTCCAGGGCAGGACGCCGGGATCACGCTCCTTGAGGATCTTGATGGGGTGGCCGCGGACGATGATGTTTTCGGCGTCGTGTCCGATTTCGCCGTCGAAGCGGCCATGGACGCTGTCCCATTTCAGCAGGTGGGCGAGAGTTTTGGTGTCGGTAAGATCGTTGATGGCGGCGACCTGTTCGACCTGGGCCTGGCTCATGGCGCGCAAGACATTGCGCCCGATGCGGCCGAAGCCGTTGATTCCGATAGTTGGCATGACGGTAGAGAGTTACGAAGCGAGCGACTGCGAGAGAGGCAGACTATTTGAGAGGACGCGGGGCGAGTCAATAGTTTTGCGTGAGGTGGGGCGGCTCTTCGGGCGAGTCCGAACTGTCTGAGGGAGGATTTTGCAGCCAGCAGGTCGGCCAGACATTTTGGTTGGACAGCCCGGAGACCGACCCTAGCTCGGGTCACTAAACCGCCAATTTTAAATCCCCCACGAACTGCGCGTAGTTGGCTGCCATCGTCTCCTCATCCGGCGCCCGTAATAGCGAGGACGGATGCACCGTCACCAGCGTCCGCGCGCAGAACTCCGAGGCCACGAACTTCCCGCGATCCCGCAGCACCTTCACCTGTGGCCCGAGCACCGACTTGGCCGCCGTGCCGCCCAAACACACCAGCACTTGCGGCTGGATGGCCGCCAATTCCGCCTCCAGCCACGTCCGGCACGCCATCACCTCGCGGGACGAGGCCGTCTTGTGGATGCGCCGTTTGCCCATCGGCTCCCATTTGAAGTGCTTGACCGCATTCGTGACATACACCTGGCGCCGGTCGATGCCCGCTTCCGCCAGCGCCCGGTCGAACAACTGTCCCGCCGGTCCGACAAACGGATGTCCCGCGATATCTTCGCGATCCCCCGGCTGTTCGCCGACGAACACCACCCGCGCGTCCGGCATCCCTTCGCCGAAAACGGTTTGCGTCGCGCGGCGGTAAAGCGGACACCCGGTGCAGGCTGCCGCCGCCTGCCGCAGCGCCTCGATGCTCCGGTCATCCGGCAGGACGATGGGATGAAAATCGTCCCCGCCGTCCCGGTCAGCCTGTTTGTGGTTGCTCTTGGCCAGCATGGTATCGACCCGGCGCGGCGCTTCTTGCACCAAACCCGGGATCAGCGCCGCCTCCGGTAAGTTCTTCCAATATCGCTTCGGCATCTCCGCCTGCATCGCGTGCACCTTCACGCGCGCCGGATTGAAAATATGGGCGTAGTATTTCAGCCACAACGCCTCGGTGGCATCCTCCGCCGGCGCCTCGCTCCGCGGCACACCGGCCGTGATGCTCAACTGCGTGCCATCCCAGTGCGCGCAACGATCCGGCGTCAGGATCGACCACCGCATCTTGGCGAACCGATCGCAGAAAAACGGCGCGTTCAACTCGACGATATGGTGCTGCGGCTCGAACCAGGCCACGAACCAGTTCGCCCCCTCGTGCGCCACTTCCCGGAACCGAACGAACGCCCGCATCTTGTGCACATCATGCCGGATCGCCTTGTCCATCGCGCTCACCGCGTGGAGGTCGGGATCCACCACTATCTGGAGCAGGTTGCGCTCGCCATGCGTCAGGCGCCAGAGCAACCGGTAAAGCAACGCCCAGCGCGCCGGATCGCTGTGGCACGCCACGCGCGTGGCGATCTCCACGAACGCTTTCGGCACCGTAAAAGCGCTCGCCGGCGGCTCCGCGGCCTGGGCTGGCTCCGGCTCCGCGCCAACATCCAGCAACGGCTGCTCCGCCCCCAACTCCTGCCAGAGAACCTCCTCCGGCTGCCAGCCGGCGAGCAATGCCTGCCGCGCGTGGCGCTGCCAACCGGCGAACGTGGCCGGAAAAGTAACCTGCCGCAGCATGGGCTCGACCTCTAGAGCTGCACTGAAAAGACGCTCGGGCTGGCCGCGAAAAGGTCCATTTGCCGCGCTGGCTGTACGGACGCTTTCCAAGCCGCACTCCCCACCAGCTTTGGGCGATGGTCCGCCGTGATGACAAATGGCATGATCTTCTTGAGCGGCACCCGCAGCCTGGTCAGGTCGGCCAAGGACGCCTGGTGCCAGCGCCGCATGGTCAGCAGCCGGTCCACGTTCTTGACCCCCAGGCCCGGCACCCGCAGCAACGCCTCGCGCGGCGCCCGGTTCAAATCCACCGGGAACTGCTCGGGATGCTTGAGCGCCCAGGCCAGCTTCGGATCCATGCCCAACGGCAGGTCAGGCTCGGCTTCGGTCGTCAGTTCGTGCACCGCGAAGCCGTAAAAACGCAGCAGCCAGTCCGCCTGGTACAGCCGGTGTTCGCGCACCAGCGGCGGCGCCACGACCGGCAGAGCCGCCGACGCGTCGGGGATCGGGCTGAAGGCCGAGTAATACACCCGGCGCAGTTTATGTTGCGCGTACAGGGACGAGGCTTGCGCCAGAATCGCGCGATCGGCCGTCGGCGTGGCGCCCACGATCATTTGGGTGCTCTGTCCGGCGGGCGCAAAAGGCTCGGCCTTGCGGCTCTCCCGGCGTTCGGCCTTGGCCTGGACGATGCGGTCCTTGATCACCTCCATCGTCGTACCGATCCGGGTCAGGTTTTTCTCCGGGGCCAGCGCCTGCAAATCCGCCGCGGTCGGCAACTCGACGTTGATGCTAATGCGATCCGCCCAACGGCCCGCTTCGGCGATCAGTTCCGGCGCGGCCTCGGGGATCGTCTTGAGGTGGATGTAGCCGCGAAATTGATGCGCCTCGCGCAGCGTCCGCGCCACCTTGATCACCTGCTCCATCGTGTAGTCGGGATTTTGGATAATCCCGGAGCTCAGGAACAGCCCCTCGATGTAATTGCGCCGGTAAAAATCCATCGTCAGGCTGACGACTTCCTCCGGCGTAAACCGCGCCCGCCGCACGTCGCTCGATTTGCGGTTGATGCAGTACAGGCAGTCGTAGATGCAGAAATTCGTCAGCAGGATTTTCAGCAGCGAAACGCAACGCCCGTCCGGCGTGTAGCTGTGACAAATGCCCGCCCCGGTGGTTGAACCCAAGCCCCCAGCGCGGGAATCGCGCTTGGTCGTGCCGCTACTGGCGCAGGAGGCGTCATACTTGGCGGCATCCGCCAGAATGGTGAGCTTGGTGCCGATGTCCATCGCCGGGTGAAAGTCTAAACCGGGTGCGCTTCGGCGCAAGGCAGGTTGGGCATGCTTTCCGCTGACTACGAAGGCGGCGGTTCTCCCCTGCCCTCTTCCCCTCCGTGGATATTCTTATCGTTGAAGACGAAGCGATCACCCGGGCTGTACTGACACAAATGCTCGCCGGGCTTGGCCACCGGATCGTCGAATGCACCAGCGCCGAACACGCCATCGAGCAGTACCGCCATAGCTTCTATCCGGTCGTCATCCTCGATCTCGTGCTGCCCGGCATGAGCGGGTTCGAGTTCTGCCGCTGGCTGCGGCGCCAAGCGGACGGCGAACGCCCTTACATCTTGGCCGGGACCTCCAGCCAGGAACCAAAAGACCTGCGCGACATCCTGGAAGCCGGTGCCGACGACTACCTGGCCAAGCCTTACCAGGCCGATCTACTCAACGTCCGCCTCGCCATCGCCGAGCGCAGCCTGAAAACGCGCGCCGGTAACCGCCATCTGGAGGAAGAACTCCGCCAGGAACGCGAACGCCTCTCCTATCTCGCCTCCCGCGACGGCCTGACCAAGCTCCACAACCGCGCCCATTTCGCCAGCGCCGTCGAAACCGCCGTCGCGGCGGCTCAGGACGGCGGTCCCCCCGGCAGCCTGCTCTACCTCGACGTGGACCATTTCCGCCTGGTCAACAATGCCGCGGGCCATCCCGCCGGCGACCGCCTCCTCGTCCAGCTCGCTTACCTGCTGCGCAATGCCGCCCGGCCCGATGACGTCGTCGTGCGCTTCGGCGACGACTCCTTCGCCATCCTGCAGCAAAATGTCACCAGCGCCGAGGCCCGCCTGACGGCCGAACGCATCCGCCAGCACGTCACGGAGCTGCGTTTCAGCGACACCGGCAAGCACTTCGCGGTCACGATCTCGGCCGGCGTCGCCACCTTCAACGGCGAGTCCACCGCCGACCATGTCCTGGCCGCCGCCGACGCGGCCTGTTACGCTGCCAAGGCGCGCGGACGCAACCGGGTAGAGCTTTACCAGGACAACCCGCGCGAGATCATCCGCCTGCGCGACCAAGCGCGTTGGGCCGACCAGATCCAGCAGGCCTTCAAGAACAACGCGCTGGTGCCGTGGTTTCACCCCGTGGTTTGCCTCGAGAACAGCCAGGTTGCCTGGCACGAGGTGGTCCCGCGCTTGCTCACCAGCGAGGGCGATCTCGCCGAGCCCGCGCTCTACCTGCCGGCCGCCCAGCGCTACCATTTGGTGCCCGAAATCGAACGCCGGCTGGTCAAGCTCGCCCTCCGGCGTCTGGCCGCCGACCCCGCTTTGCGCCTCTCCCTGCCTTTATCCGAGCAAACGCTGGTCGATCAGGAGATCGGGGAATACCTGGTGGCCGCCTTCGCCGCCACGGGCGTCAAGTTGGACCGGCTGGTCTTCGAAGCGAACGCAGCCGGCGCCAACCTCGAAGCTGCCCGGGCCATTCAAGCCAAATCGGGGAGACGCCGCTTGCACTTCGCGGTTCGCGGTTTCGGCACCGGCGACTGGTCGAGCGCGAACCTGCAGCATCTTACCCTCGATTACCTGAAGATTGCCGGCGCCGCCGTGCGCGGCCTGGCGTGCGATCCCGTCGACCGCGCCTTCGTGAAAATGCTGCACAACACCGCGCACCATCTCGGGATTAATAGCGTCGCCGAGGAAGTCGACGCCGCGGAAACACTCAAGGCGCTACGTGGCCTGGAAGTACGCTTCGGCCAGGGCAACTATTTCAGCCGGCCCGCGGCCGAGCCGCAATTGTAGGGCGGCGGCCGGTTTGCAGGCACCCGCCCGGGGAGTACCTTTGAGGTCCACCCATGAACCCCGTCTATCTCCTCGGCGGCGCGCGCACCGACTTCCAGCGCAACCTCAAAAAGGAAGGTCACGAGCTGCGCGACATCATCGTGGAAGTCGCCCAGGCCGCCTTCGCCCGCACCCGTGTCGATCCCGCCACCGTGCAGGCCGGCCTGATCGGTAACTTCGCCGGCGGCCTGTTCACCCGGCAACTCCATCTCGGCGCCCTGCTGCTGGCCGCCGACGAGAAGCTGCGCGGCATCCCGACGATGCACGTCGAGGCCGCCTGCGCTTCCGGTAGCCTGGCCGTCCTGACCGCCGCGCAATGGATCCAAGCCGGCTTTTACGATTGCGTCCTGGTGGTCGGCGCTGAACAGCAAAAGACCATGTCCCCCGCCGACGGGTCCGATGTGCTCGGCGCCGCCGCCGATTACCACCGGGAGAAGCCGGAGTACGGCGAGTTCATGTTCCCCAAGCTCTTCGGCCGCATTGCCGAGCTCTACATGCAGCGCTATCCGAGCCTGACCGAAGAAGACCTGGCGCGGGTCGCGGTCAAGAACTACTCCCACGCGCGCCTGAACCCGTTGGCACAGATGCGCCATTCGAATCTCGATTTCACTACCGCCAGCACGGAGAGCCAGAAGAATTGGCGCATCGCCGCGAGCCCGCTCAAGCTTTACGATTGCTCCCAGATCACCGATGGCGCCGCCGCCGTGCTGCTCTGCTCGGAGAGTTATCTGCAAGCGCACGCCGAAGTGGCGGCGTCCGCTGCACCGGAGCCCGTCCGCCTCTTCGGCTGGGGGCATTCCACCGATAGCCTCGCGCTGGCGGACAAGGATGTGCCCGCTTTTCCGCAAGCCCGCAAAGCGCTGGCCGGCGCTTTCCGGATGGCCGGCATTACCGAGCCCAAGCGGCAGTTGCAAGGCATCGAAGTCCACGATTGTTTTTCGATCAGCGAGGTGATCGCCTACGAGGTCATTGGCCTGGCGGAGCCGGGCCAAGGCGCGGAGTTGCTGCACAACGGCGCAACGATGCTGCCTTCCGTCCGTCCGCAACTGCTCGCCGCCGGCGCGCCCGAGCCGCCGTTCTCGATCCCGGTCAACGCCGGCGGTGGCCTGATGGCGGACGGTCACCCCGTGGGCGCCACCGGCGTCCGCCAGGTCCTGGACGCGTACGAGCAATTGACCGCTCAAGCCGGCCCGCGCCAGATCGAAAACGTCAAACGTTTCCTGACCTATAACGTCGGCGGCAGCATGACGACGACGGTCGCCATGGTGTGGGGCAAGTGAGACGTAACCAGGCAGCGGAGCTGCCGCAAAGGTAGGGATCGCTCTCCGAGCGACTGCGTGACTGTCTGGAAAACCATGCAAAGTACTGTAGCGGGCCCGTTTTGATTAGATCCCGCTTCCCGACAGCTTCGGAGTCGCTCGGAGAGCGATCCCTACCTCATTTTGGAGCCGCTGCGCGGCCTCCGGCTTAGCGCCCGTACAGGCACTGCGCCAAATACCCACTCAGGGCCGTAGCCCGATTCTCCTGGCGGAATTGCTCGATTTTCGCGCGATCGACCGCGGCCGCCCTGTCCCAAAGCAGCAGCAGGTTGTTCGCACTGACCTTGAGGATGTCCTGAATGTCGCGCAGATCGTCTGTCCGCGTCGCCTTCACATCGAAGGCGATAATGCCTTCATACCCGGCGTCCTGCAGCACCACACAGAGCGCCAGATCCTTGAGCGGCTCCGTGTAGCCAAAGGGCAGATCCTGATCGTAGCGTTGCCCGTCCTGCGCGTTCAGGTGAATGTGGAAAAGCTTGCCCGCTTCGAGGCAAAGCTCCACGTCCCAGACATAATCCAAGCCGGCGATCCGGCTGTGCGCGGTCTCGGGATTGAGGCCGAACAGCGGCTGCACCGCCGGATCCAACCGGCTGATGAGATAAAGCGCCTCTCCAACTGTCGCCAGATACATGTTGGCGCGCGGCTCGTTCGGCTTGGGTTCGATCCCGAACCGGATCTTCCCCGCGCCATATTTCTCCAGGGCGTACTGGCCCACCGCGTTGAACCCGTCGACCAGCCGGCGAAACGCGTCCCGGCCGTTTTTCGCCAGGACAAAATCGAAGCCTTCCCGGCCGTTCCAGAAGACCATGACCTCGCCGCCCAGCGCGATGGTTGTGTCCACCGCCCGTTTGGCGTTCTCCAGCCCCAAGGCGCGCAGCTTGGGATCATTGGAACTCATGGCGCCGTCCTTGAAAATGGGATCGGCGAAAAAGCTGGGGGTATACATCCCGCATTGCAGCCCGCACGCGTCGGCGCGCCGCCGGGCCGCCTCGACTTCTCCGGCCGTGATTTCGTGGTCGTGCGCCTCGTAGTAAGTCATGCCGGCTTCCGCCAGCAGCGGCAGGCGATCCAACACTGGAATAATTGCCCGGGTCGGACCGCCGAAGGGATCGCCACCAGGGCCGAGATTCCAAACGCCGGCGCCCAGGCCGTTTTTGCCGGGTTTTTGGGAGAGGGTGAATTGCGTGGATGACATGAATGTGGGGGTTGGAACGAACCTAGTTTACTCGAATTGGCTGCTGCGCCGGAATTCAGCGTAGCGCGTGTCCAGGTCTGCCGGCGCCAGCGTGCGCAACCGTTCCAGGCTGAAAGCCTCGACGTTGTAGCTGGCCAGGACGCTGCCACTCACTACCGCTCGGCGCAAATGCGCGAACGTGATCTCGGCCGCGTCTTCCTGCGCCAGCCGCCCGATCAAGCCGCCCGCAAAGCAATCGCCGGCTCCGGTCGGATCGTGCAGATTCGCCAGCGGATAAGCGGGACAACTGAAAAACTCGTGCGCGGCCGGATCGCCGAACAACAGGCAGCCATGCTCACCTTTCTTGATCGCCACATAGGCGGGCCCATAGCCGCGGATCATCTCCGCGGCCTTGATCAGGTTCGGCTCGCCGGTCAGCATTTTGGCCTCGGAATCGTTGAGGATGAGCAGGTCCACCCGGGCCAACAGATCCATCAGGTCGGCTTTGGCGATCGTGATCCATAAATCCATGGTGTCGGCGACGACAAAGCGCGGCCGGGCCATTTGCGTGAGCACGTGCGACTGCAAACTCGGCGCGATGTTCGCGAGCAACACATAGGGCGTCTGCCGGTAGGCTTCCGGCAAGTGGGGCGTGAAGTGCTCGAAGACGTTGAGCGCCACCGAACGCGTCTCCCGGGTGTTCATGTCCACCATGTATTCGCCCGACCAACGGAAACTCGGGCCGGCCGCGCGTTGCAAACCGGCCAAGTCGATGCCGCGACACTTGAAATAATCGACATGCGCCTCCGGGAAGTCGTCGCCGACGATCCCGACGAGTTCCACCTGGGTAAAGAAGCTGGCGCTCACCGCCGCGTAGGAAGCCGAGCCGCCGAGCAGATCAGCGTGCTCCTCGGCGGGAGTCTTGACGGTATCCAGGGCGATTGAGCCGACGATGAGAACAGGCATGGGGATTGGGGAGGCGATGGCGCAACTGACGCGCCGGCAGGTACGCACATTTCGGTGCGTTAGGAAAGAGTTTAGCTCTACAACAACTTCCGCCCAGCCAACCCCAGCAGCTTTAATTCGTAGCCGCCCGCCCGGCTGCGCCGCAAGGACATCGGCGCGCCGAAGACCTGCGAAAGGTTCGCGCTCGTGAGCACGGCCTCCTTGCCCCCCGCGGCCAGCACCTTCCCGCCGAGGAGCAATAGCGCGTGCGTGAACACCGGCGCAATCTCTTCCACGTGGTGCGTCACCAGCACCAGCGCCGGTCCCCGCCGTCGCCGGCCCAGCCGCTCCAGGAAGGCCACGAAGCGTTCCCGCGCCACCGGGTCCAGCCCGGCACAAGGTTCATCGAGGATCAACAGCGGCGGCGCCGCCATCAGCGCCCGGGCGATCAGGATGCGCTGGCGTTCGCCTTGGGACAGGACCTGCCAGCGCCGTTCCGCCAGCGGCAGCGTCTCCGTCTGGCGCAGCAACCCGACTGCCCGCTTGCGGTCCGCCACGCCGCTGCGCGCCCACGGGTTGACGATCGCATCCTTGCCGCTGGCGACGATCTCCAGGCCGGTCACCTCATCGCCGATCATTTGCCGGATGGACGAACTGACCAGGCCGATGCGCTTGCGCAATTCGCGCCAATCGGTGCGGCCGTAGGCGGCGCCCAGCACCTCAACCGTGCCGCTGCTGGGCGTCAAGTAGGCGGTCAGGGCGCTGAGCAGCGAGGTCTTGCCGGACCCGTTGGCGCCCAGAATGACCCAGTGCTCCCCGGGCGCCACGGCCCAAGAGATGTCGGCTAGGATGGTCTGCGCACCGCGGACGACGCGAAGCGCGCGCACGTCGAGGACTGGTTTTCGCTTTGCCATCGGCCGCCCTACGCTTGGCCTCTGAGCAAATCGGCCGCCTGGCGCGTGTAGCCGGCAATATCCGCCGCCTGCAAGATCCCGGACACGATTACTACCCGGCGCGCGCCCGCCGCAATGACTTCGGGCAGATTTTCCAGCTTGATGCCTCCAATGCAGAAGATGGGCCGGTCAGTAACTTCAGCATGAACCCTGGCGATGTCGTCCAAGCCGGTGGCGGCGTAATCCGGCTTGGTCGGCGTGGCAAACAGGGGGCCGAACCCCAAGTAATCCGCGCCTTCCGCCCGGGCAGCCTCCGCTTGCGACGGGCTATGAGTCGAGCGGCCGACGAGAGCGCCCGGCCCCGCCGCCGCCCGGGCGTCCGCCAGCGGACCGTCATCCTGCCCGATATGCACGCCGGCCGCTCCGGCGGCCGCCGCCAGAGCCGGAAAGTCGTTGATGATCAACGGCACGCGCGCGGTGCGGACCAACGGCAGGATCTCGGCCGCGAGCGCCAGGATGGCGGCCGATGACAGTTGCTTGGCGCGCACCTGCAGAATATCCACCCCGCCCGCCAGCATTTGGCGCGCGACTTCCACGGCGCTGCCTGCCGCCACATAACCGAGATCCAGGATGCCGTAGAGCCGGCAGTCAGCTAGCGCTTTCTCCGCGGGCGCGCCGGACGGAAACCCGCTCATTTGCCGCCGTCATCCCCGGCGGTGCGCACCCGTGCGTCGCGGCAGCAGACTTCCCACTTATTTCCGTCCAAATCCTCGAAAAAAACCGCGTAATAGCCGGGCGTGTACTCGAAACAATATTCCGGGCCTTCCACGACCAGCGCCCCCGCCGCGCGTACCACTGCGCCGATCCGGTCGACTTCTTCTTCCGTGTCCGCCCAGAACGCCAGCCGCGTGCTGCTGCCCCGGTACCCGGGCTCCTGGTTCAATTCCACAAACGGGGTGCTCTTGCGATGATCTCCCTCGACCGCATAGCTCGCCCAGTCTCCGTCGCCGCGCACCCGGGTAAAACCCACCGCCGGCAGGAAGGCATCGTAGAAGGGCCGGGCCAGCGCCACATCGGAGACGCGCAGGTCGACATGATCGAAAATGTGGGCGGCCATGATAAAATGCTCGGGCAGGGCAGGCGTTGGTGCTCCGAGCATTCACTCTTCCGTTGCCACGATCAACTCCGAATGCCAGCCGGCTTTGGGCACGAATTGCCTCAAATGAAAAGACACCGAGGAGTCCGGAGGCTGGAGAGGTAAAAGGATTCATTGCCTCAGCCAAAAAGACACCATGGGGACGTGTCTTTAAAGATGAGTGCAAAAAGTCGCCAGGAGGTGCTGGAGCAAGCTCGGGCGCGCTACCGCCGTTGGGGAAAAAAGGGCCGCGGTCGGCTGTTGGATGAGGTCTGCGCGCTGTGCGGGTATGAACGCAAGTACGCAATCAAGGTGCTAGGTGGCAAACGCGAGAATCGCCGGAGCTGGCGGGCGTCGGCGCGGGGGATCGCAACCGCTTTACGGAGAGGCCGAACGGCGGGTGCTCAAGGCGATCTGGCTGGCCGCGGAGCAACCGTGCGGGAGAAGGCTCAAAGCGGCGTTGGAGCTCTGGCTGCCCGCTTATGAGAAGCGCCATGGGGTCTTGCCGGCGTCGCTCAAAGCCAAGACGCTGGCGGCCAGCGCGGCAACCATCGACCGCCTGCTGGCGCCGTGCCGAGTGGCAGTAGGCCATCGGGGACGGTGCGGCACACGGCCAGGCACGCTCTTGCGCAAACAGATCCCTGTGCGCACCGAACACTGGGATGTGGCCGGACCGGGCTGGGTGGAGGCCGACACCGTCGCGCACTGCGCCGAGTCGATGGAGGGAGACTTTTGCTGGAGTCTGACGGTGACCGATGTGCAGACGCAGTGGACCGAAACGCGGGCGATCTGGAATCGGGGCCAACATGCCGTGCGAGAACGGGTTGCTGAAGTGGAAGCGGCGCTGCCATTTCCCATTCTGGGCTTTGACAGCGACAACGGGGGCGAGTTCCTCAACTGGCATTTGGCCGACTACTTTCTCCAGCGTCCTGAGCCGGTGGCCTTTACCCGCTCGCGGGCCTATCACAAGAACGACAACGCGCGAGTCGAACAGAAAAACTGGACCCATGTGTGCCAATTGGTGGGCTACGGGCGGCTGGGCGATCCGCGGCAGGCCGAGTTGCTCAACGCGCTGTATGCGCGCGAGTGGGGCCAGTTCCGCAACTTCTTTTGTCCCGCGATGAAACACCTGCGCACCGAGGTCGACGGGAGCCGCAAGAAGCGGATTTACGACCGTCCCGCCACGCCGTTCGAGCGACTTAAAGCCTGTGCGCAGGGGGACAAAGAGCAAGTGGCCAAGCTGGAGAAGATCCTCGCCGGACTCGACCCCTTTGTGCTGAAGGAAACGATTGAAAAGAAGCTGCGCGTGATCCTGCGTTACAACCTGCCCTGCCCGCAAATCCACCGTCGGGCCGCCTGATCCGAGGGGGCCGGCTTGCTCACAAACCGGTTGCTCTGGCTTAGCGCCAGCGCCCGAGTTGTGAGACTCGGGCTACCGCAACCTCGCCCTGCCGGGCGTTTGTGAACAAGCCTCGCGCAACGAGCAAAACACCCATTCCCTTCGGTGTCCTCTGTTATGAGGCAACGCATCGCTCAATCTTTTACGCTACGGTGTCTTTTTTGATTGAGGCAACACGGGCAACCCTCGCTCTTGCGAGGCTGCGGGCCCGCGCTTACCCTGCGCGGCTTGTCCCGCATGCGTGTTGCCGCCTTGATCCCAGCCTATTGCGAAGAGCGATTCATCGCGGATGTCGTCCGCCGGACGGGCGCGCAACTCGCCGAAGTGCTCGTCGTCGACGACGGTTCGCCGGACCAGACGGCCGCTCTGGCGCGCGGGGCGGGAGCCGAAGTCATCCGGCACGAGGTCAACCAGGGCAAAGGCGCCGCCATTCAGACGGGTTTGCGCGCGCTGCTGGCACGTGGCTGCGATGCCATCGTGATCCTCGATGGCGATGGCCAGCATCGGCCGGAGGAAATTCCGCGCTTCGTTGAAATGGCCGGACGCGAGCACACCAAGCTGCTGATTGGCAATCGCATGACCGACACGAAGGACATGCCCTGGCAACGGCTCGCCACCAATCGCTTCATGTCCGGCCAGATCAGCCTGCTCTGCGGGCAGCGCATCGCCGATACCCAGTGCGGTTTCCGCCTGCTGCAACGCGAGCTGGTGCCTCTGCTGCTGGGCCGGACCGGCCGGTTCGATTACGAAACCGAGATGCTGATCTTGACGGCCTGGCACGGGTTCCGCATCAGTTCCGTCCCGGTTAGTACGGTCTACGGCGAAGAGACCAGCAGCATTCACCCGGTCCGCGATACCCTGCGCTTCTTTCGCTTGATGGCGCGGTACTGGTGGAGGCGTTTGCTGGGCGGCAAACGCCGCCTGGCGCTGCCGCCGCCGCGCTGACTTCAGCGCATGAATCCCGGCACGGGGGTGGCGTCCGGCGCCGGCGTACCCGGGGCCTTGGCGGCGGGCGCGGGGTTGACGGGGGTGCCAGGCGCGCCGTTGGAAAATTCACTTTTCAGCTTGGCTAGAATTTCCGGCATGCGCTGGGCCCGCTCCAAGGCGGCTTTGCGTTGCAAATCCCGCTCGAGCTTACGACGCTCCTGGGCGTACCGCAGGCCGTACATTTCCCGCTGATCCTGGTCCAGCCGCAGCCCGCTCTCCTGAATCGCCTTATCAACTTCCGCGTGCGCGCGTGCCCGCGCCAAGTCGCGCAAAGCCATGCGTTCCTCTGGCGGCAGATCGTGCCACAAAGCCAGATTGTGCTTGAAAGTCTCCCGCTCGTCCGGCGGGAGCTGCTCGAGACGGCGCATCTCGTCCTGCTCGCGACCAGCCCGCTGCGCCAGGAACGGCTTACCCTGGCCCGGGCCGAGCGGCTCCTGGGCACGCACGGTACCGACGGCCGCCGTTGCCAGATACAGCCCGGCGCAAATCAGAATCTTGAGGTCTCGTCCGTCCATACGTTGGTCTCTTCCCGGGCAACAGCGTTGTCGAGATCGGCGATGACCTCAACGTCTTGTGGACCGTAATCTTCCGCCGCCGCCATGATGGCCGTGCGCCGGGGGGCGGGCTCGACCGGTGCCGGTGCCACCACCGCCGGAGCAACCAGCGCCAAAACAGGCTCGACGATTTGCAGGCTGGCCAAGGGGTGGGAATCGGTCAAGGGGGCGGATGGTCCAGCCGGCAACGATGAAAACGACCACACTCCCAGGGACAGAACGACTGCCGCGACCCCGCCGGCCAACGCCCAGCCCGGCCGCAACCAAGCCACCCAGCCTGGCGCAGTCGTCGTCCCAGCCTCCAGGTCGCGCAAGATCCGGCGGCCAAAAAACGGGCTGACTTCCACCCGACGGCTCCGCCCCAGGAGCTTCCAGAGCGCCTCGTCGCGGTCCGGCTCCAGTCCGGTGCCCTCGTCTTGCGGGTTGTTTTTCATCCTCGTCTCTGTTCAACGCGCCAACGGTGCGCGGGTTGCATCTTTTTGTTCGGCAGGCACCTCCGTACGAAACGCCCGCAAAGTAGGCCAAGCCCCCGATGATTGCCAGCCGGATCACCTTGTGACATAATTACGGCTCCCGCGCCAGCGCCACCCCGGAGTCTTATGCAAGTTTCTTCATTTTGCTCGCGCCTCGCTCTCACCGGGCTTTTGACGCTGCTGGCGAGCGCGGTCTGGCCGTGCAGCGCCCACGCCCAGCAGCCCGCGGACGACGTCGCGCAATTCCTGGCTGAACTGGACGCCATACACGCCGCCGGCCAGGTCACGCCGGCCGACGAACAGACGCTCGCCACCGATTTAAACACGCTGATCGACTGGGTGATCCAGCCCTCCACGGCCAGCGTCGACCAATTGACGGCTGATCTGGCCCAGGCTGCCGCGGCCCCGCATTTCAATCTGCTGGACGATGCGGCACTGCTCGCCGACGCCCAGGCCGTCCTCGCCAGCGCGGGCTTCACCACTGCCGAAATTCAAGCGCTGGCCGGAGAGGTGCCAGCCATCCTGGCAAGCAATGGCTCGACCGCCGCCGCGACCGAGCAACTGCGCACCGACGTACAGGCGGTGGTCGCCAAGCAAGCCGGCACCGGCCACCAGGTCGTGCGGCGGCAGATTGCCTTGCAAACGGAAAATGTCTCGCCCGATGTGCTGGCGGACTGCCTGGGCACGGTGGAATTGCATGCGGTGCGGGAAGGCGGCACGACTACCAAGGCCACCTTGTCTGTCGAAGTTTATGGGCCTTTCGGCAGCGCGGTGACGGTCCATGCGACCCGCCGTTCCGATGGCGCCGACGTTGTTATCGGCCAGCTCGAGTTCGACCAGGTGGTGCTGACGGCCTCCGGGGTTCAGATCGAAAGCGGGGAAGCCACTTTCGGCGGGGAAAGCCGGCGGCCCTTGCCGGGCGGATTCGGCTCGCCGCTGCCAGCGGGCTTCGATCCTTTCGACGTGGCTGCGATCACGATTACCACCGCTGACGGCACCGTCGTGCAGACGGGCCCGTTGAATGGTTCGGCCGATGTGAACAGCCATCGGAGGGTGGACCTGGATTTCCAGACTGCGGCCGGTGCCCGGGGCGCGCTGTCATTTACGACGCATACCAGCACCGCCAAGTCCGAACCTGCCAATCAAATTTTCCTGCTGAGCGCGCGCAAGCTGCCGGCCAGCGCTTCGGTGATCCTGTTGGCCGACGGGGTGGCGCAAGGAACGTACACGACGACTCCGAGCGGCCGCCTCGTGATCGCCGAAGGAAATGTCCCCACGCCGGTGCGCCGCTCAGGCCGTGCCCTGCCCGTCAACTCCCTGCCCGGGGCGATCGACCTGCTCGATATTCACGCGCTGACACTGACCGATCTTGCCGGCAACGTCCTGGCCAGCGTCAGCTTCTAGTGGACGTCACCCAGCGGGTGGCCGGTACCGAGATGGTGCTGATTTGCCTTCCGCGCTTAGGCCGTTACGCACGCTTTCTACCTGGCAGGTGCGCCGGTTACTTCAAAAGCGAGGTCGCCGGATTCAGGTTTTCCCGCGAATCGTGATTAACAGATAGTTTTCCTCGACGGGGTTAACTATTCTGCGGCTCCCGTACGGAGGATCCATTCAAAGGATTTACAAACTTACTTCCGATCCTGATCTTTCTTCTTCCCGGGTTTGTATCGAGTGGCCTGGTGGGAATGCTGGTGGTCCGCAGACCCAGGGAAACCTTCGACAAATGCTTGGAAGCATTCATCCTGACCGCAGCCAATGTAGCTTGTTTCACTCTCCTGCGCGTCCTGCTGGAATCGATCCCGCGCGGTTCTACTCCGATGACCCAGCGGACCGTGCCATTTTTCTCGAAAATGCTAGCTGGATACGAGCAGATAACACCCTTCACAATTCGGATCGCTCAGCATTTTCCTGGACAAGGAAAGCGGCATCGAACTAATTGAGTTTCTGGATTTTGGCTATGAGCAAACCGATTCAACAGGTGAAGTCCCTCCCGGCAATCGGCCGGAACGGCCCGGCACCGAAGGAGGAACCTAAACTCCCGCCAGCCCCGCCACCGCGCCCGCAGAGCCAGGGGAACGGACACTGAATGGATGACGCGCGACTTGGACGCCTTCCCGGTTCAAGTTGCGGCATCGCCTAAACCGCACGCGTCCTTGACGGTGCGGCGGTAATCCCTTAGTATCAACGTCCCGACTGATCCAGGCGGATCAGAGCTTCGCGGGCCGTTCCGGTATTGAATGGCACGCTCGTTGCCTTGGCTGCGCCTGGCAACGTCGCCCCCTTTCTTTTTTATGAATAGTGAACTGATTGCCGCGCTGGATTACTTCGAACGCGAAAAGGGGATCAAACGGGAAATCCTCATCGAAGCGGTGTCCACGGCGCTGTTGTCGGCTTCCAAAAAAAGCGTCGGACCAGCGCGCGATCTGCGCATCGACATCAACGCGAAGACCGGCGAAATCCGCGCCTTGGCCAGTTTACTCGTCGTCGAGCGCATCAAGGAGGTACACGACGAAATCCTGCTCTCGAAGGCTCGCAAGCTCAAGGCCGACGCCCAGGTCGGCGAGGTGCTCGACGTCGAGGTCACGCCCAAGGATTTCGGCCGCATCAGCGCGCAGACGGCCAAGCAAGCCATGCTCCAGCGCATCCGCCAGGCGGAGAAGGAGATGATGTATGACGAATTCAAGGATCGCGCGGGTGAAATCGTCAGCGGCACGGTCCGGCGCTTCGAGCGCAGCGATGTCATCATCGACCTGGGCAAGTTCGACGCCATCATGCTCTCCAAGGAGCGCGTCGTGACCGAAGATTACAACGTCGGCGACCGCTTGCGGGCGTATGTCGTGGCGGTGGAGAACGGTTTGCGCGGACCGGAAATCATCCTCTCGCGCAGCCATCCGAATTTTGTTCGCCGCCTGTTCGAGCTCGAAGTGAGCGAGATCAATGACCGCACCGTGGAGATTCGCGGGCTGGCTCGCGAGGCCGGGTATCGCACCAAGATCGCCGTGTACAGCGCGAACGAAAAGGTCGATCCGGTCGGCGCTTGCGTCGGCATGCGTGGCTCCCGGGTCAAGAACATCGTGCGCGAGCTCAACAACGAGAAAGTCGATATCATTCGCTGGCATGCCGATCCGCGCGAGTTCATCTTGGAAGCGCTCAAGCCGGCCCGGATCAAGGGGCTGACCCTGGATCCGGAAAAAAAGGTGGCGCAAATCCGTGTCGACGAGGATCAGCTTTCGCTGGCTATTGGCAAGCGCGGCCAGAACGCCCGGCTGACGGCCAAGCTGACCGGCTGGGAGATCAATATCGAGAAGGATGAGTCCGCGGCCATCGTCCTCGAAAACAAGGTGACGCAGGCGGCGTCGCATCTCTCGACCGCCTTGGGCATTGATCAAGCCCAGGGGCAGATCCTGGTCAAAAACGGCTTTTTCAACATCGAGGCGTTGTTGGACGCCGAACCGGAGGATCTCGCCGAGCTTCTCTCGCTCGATCTGGAGCAGGCCACCGCCATCCACACCCGCGCGCGCCAGCAGCACGAGAAGAATTGAACCTTCTCCGGCCATGGACGCCAACCCACTTTTTGAGCTAAAATACTCTTCCACTCATGCCCAGCACCCGCACCCCTTCGAAAGACACCGCTGCCAAACGTCCCGTCACCCGCGGGACGGGAGCCGCGTCAGCCGGTTCCCGGCCGGGCGCGGCCGGCAAGGCAGGTCTGGCGCCCGCGCCCGCCCCTGAGCCGCCCGCCAGCGAAGCGCCCAAGGCCATCCCGGCTCCCAAGCCGGAGCCGCCGGAGCCCGTTTCCTTGATCGAGCCCAAGGTCAAGGTGGTGCGGCCCCCGCGCGCCCCGTCGAATCGCTCTCCGTTCGCCAAGATGGGCGCGCCGAAAGTCGCTGCGCCCGAACCGCCGCCCGCGCCCGAGGAGCCGGTGGCGGTGGCGCCAGTCGCTCCGGTCATCAGCAAGCCCGTGCCGGAGGTGCTGGACCTGATCAGCGGCCGTGGAGGCTCGGCACCCGCTGCTGCCGCTCCGGCCGCGCCCGCACCGTCGGCGGAAGCTCCGTCCGGGACGGCGGAAGCCGAAGGCGAGAAAATCATCCATCTCAAGCCCCCCGTGCTGGTCAAGGACCTCGCCGTGGCGCTGGGGCTCAAGCCGTTCCACATCATGCGGGAGCTGATGGCGATGAACATCTTCGCCAGCCAGACAACCGTCCTGGAAGCGCACGATATCGTCACCATCTGCAAGACCCACGGTTTCGTCTACGAGGCGGAAAAGCGCGAAAAAGGCGCGGGGGTGCACAAGCAGGAAGTGATCGTGGTGCCGCCGCCGCCGCCCGTCATCGAGAAGGAAGAAGAACTCAAGCCGCGCGCGCCGATCATCACATTCATGGGGCATGTCGACCACGGCAAGACCTCGCTGATGGACGCGGTGCGCAAGACCCGCGTCGCCAAGGGCGAAGCAGGCGGCATCACCCAGCACATCGGCGCTTACAGCGTCGTATACAACGGCAAGCCGATTACCTTTTTGGATACGCCCGGTCACGCGGCCTTTACCGCCATGCGGGCGCGCGGTGCCAACATCACGGATATCGTGGTGCTCGTGATCGCCGCCGATGACGGCATCATGCCGCAGACCCAGGAAGCGATCAATCACGCCAAGGCTGCCAAGACCACCATCATGGTCGCGATCAACAAGATCGATCTGCCCGGCGCGAACATCGACCGGGTTAAGAAACAACTGCAGGATCAGGACCTGACACCCGATGACTGGGGTGGCGACACCACCTGCTGCCTGGTTTCAGCGACCAAGGGCACCGGGATCGACAATTTGCTCGAGTTGATGACCACGCAGGCCGAGTTGATGGACCTGCGAGCTTCGCCGACGGCGGCGCCGCGCGGAACCGTCATCGAGGCGCAATTGGAAGCAGGCCGCGGCCCGACCGCTACGGTCATTGTCCGCATGGGCACGCTCAAGACGGGCGATGCGTTCATCTGCGGCAATTATTCGGGCAAGGTGAAAGCCTTGATGGATGACACCGGCAAGCAGATCAAGTCCGCCGGCCCTTCCACGCCGGTTAAGGTCGTCGGTTTCTCCGGTCTGCCGCACGCCGGCGACGAGTTCCTGGTCATGAGCTCGGAGCGGGACGCAAAAACTTTGAGCGAAGAGCGCCTGGAGGAGTCGCGCAACAAAAAGTTGGTCGCCCCGCAACGCGCCACGCTCGAAAGCCTGTTCGACAAGGCTGCCGTGGATACGCACAAGAGCCTGCGCCTCGTCATCAAGGCGGACGTGCAAGGCTCGCTGGAAGCGATCGTCACGGCGCTCAAGCAGATCGAGAGCAAGAAGATCAACATCGATTTCATCCACAGCGCCGTCGGCCCGGTCTCGGAATCGGACGTGATGCTGGCCAGCGCTTCGAACGCGGTCATCATCGGCTTTAGCACCAAGGTCGAGAACGTCGCCGTGACCGCCTCCAAGCGCGAAGGCGTCCAGATCAAGCTTTACAGCATCATTTACGAGCTGATCGACCAGGTGAAGGAGTCGATGGTCGGCATGCTGGACCCGGAACTGCGCGAATCGGTTATCGGCCACGCGGAGGTCAAGCAGGTGTTCGATCTATCCAAGGGCAAGGTGGCTGGCTGCATGGTGATCGACGGCCGCATCGCGCGGACCGCGCGGGCCCGAGTGTTGCGCCGCCGCCAGGCGGTGTACGACGGCGGCTTGGCCACGCTGCGGCGTTTCCAGGACGAGGTGAAGGAAGTCCGCGCCGGCGTCGAATGCGGCATCAAGCTGGGCGAATATTCCGATTACCAGGTGGAGGACATCATCGAGTGCTACACCCTCGAGAAGATCGCCCAAAAGCTCTAGGTAGGGATCGCTCTCCGAGCGACTCCCTGACTGTCCGGCAGCGTGTTTACCGCGACACGCTGATCTGAAAATTAAGCTCCCGCATCCGGAGACAAATGGGAGTCGCTCGGAGAGCGATCCCTACATTTATGAAAAACCGCCCTGCTCGCGTCCGCGAACTGATCATGCGCGAAATTGGCGCGATCATCACGCGCGAGCTGACGTTCAACGCCACCCTCGTGACCGTCCAGGCCGTCGACCTCACGCCCGATTTCAAGCACTGCCATATCTACGTCGGCGTGCTCGGGAGCGAGGTGCAGCAAAAGGCTGCCATCGGCAAGCTCTCGGAGCATCGGCCGTTGTTGCAGCACGAGCTCTCGCGCCGGGTCATCCTCAAATACACGCCGCACCTGCATTTCCATCTCGATCATGCCCTGGAGCGAGGGACCAAGGTCATGGAAATCATGCGCCAACTCGAAGAAACCGCGCCGTTGACTCCGGAGCAGTCTGAAGACGAAGCGCCGACGGAGGAATCCGCGGACGACCCGATGCCGTGAACACCTCGTCTCAAGCCACTTTCGACCAGATTGGCGACGTGCTGCGCGAGAAGCAGCGCTTTGTCGTCGTCAGTCATCTGCGGCCGGATGGCGACGCGCTCGGCTGCCAGTTGGCGCTGGGCCTGTGCCTGCGCGCGGCCGGCAAGGACGTCACGCTCTGGAATGAGGACGGAATGCTCGATAAACTGCGCTTCCTGCCAGGCTCCGAGCTGATCTCGCGCCCGCCAGAAGCGCCGGAAGATTTCGAGGTGCTGGTGGCGCTGGACACCGCCGCCTATGCCCGGCTGGGTACGCCCATCCGGTCGATCAACCAGGTCGGACTCACGCTCAATCTGGACCATCACATCAGCAATAACGGCTACGGCGACCTGGCCTATATCGACCCGACCGCGCCCGCCACCGGCCAGATTCTCTACGAGCTTTTTGCCAGCCAGCAGTTCCCGGTCACGCCGGAAATGGCGACAAACCTGTTCGCCGCTATTTCGACCGATACCGGCTCCTTCCAATATCCGCAGACTTCCGCGCGCACCTACGAGATCGGGGCCGCCCTGATCCGGGCGGGGGTGAACGTGGGCGAGTTGTCGCGCGAACTGTACGAAAGCTATCCCTTGCGGCGGGTGGAATTGCTGCGCGCGCTCTTGAACTCGCTCAAGCTGACGGCCCAGGGTCGGGCCGCGAGCTTCGCGCTATCGCTGGAAACATGCGTCGCCCTGGGCGCGATCCCGGAAGACAACGAAGGGTTGATCGATCATCTCCGCGCCATCGACTCGGTTGTCGTGGCGGCCTTCTTCGAGGAGTTGCCGGACGGCCTGGTGCGCATCAGCCTGCGCTCGAAGACTCCGGCGGTGGACGTCAGCGCGATCTGCGCGCGCTACGGAGGCGGCGGCCACCAACTGGCGGCCGGCGCGCGCATCCGCGGCAGCTTGCCGGAGGTGGAAACGCGCGTGCTCGCGCACATCGCGGAAGAGATAGATAAAGCGACATGATCCCCTCCCAAAACATCATCGACGGCGTGCTCCTGGTCGATAAAGCCCCAGGCATGACCTCGCACGACGTCGTCGCCATCGTGCGCCGGCAACTCGGGACCAAAAAGGTCGGCCATTGCGGCACGCTGGACCCGTTGGCGACGGGTTTGCTGATCATCGTGCTGGGTCGCGGCACCAAGATCCAGGATCTGCTGATGAGCGAGGACAAGGAATACGTCGGCACCATGACGCTCGGGACCACCACCGACAGCCAGGACCGTGACGGCCAAATTGTCGACACCCGGCCCGTGCCGGAGGACTTGACGCTGGAAAAACTGGAGCCCGTCTTTGCGAAGTACGACGGAGATTTCTATCAAATGCCGCCCATGGTCAGCGCCATCAAGCAAGGCGGCGTCCCGCTTTACAAGCTGGCGCGCCAGGGACAGGTGGTGGAGCGGGAGCCACGCTTCGTGCATGTCTTCGCGCACGAGATCAAAGCGTGGCGCTCGCCGGACATCGATTTCCGCGTCGTGTGCTCGAAGGGCTTCTACGTGCGGACCTACGCATTCGACATCGGGGAAACGCTGGGTTGCGGCGCGCACTTGAAGGATTTGCGGCGCACGCAGTCTGGGCGGTTCGATCTGAAGCGGGCGGTCACGGTGGACGAGATCAAGACACTCCCAGCGGAAGAGATCAAAGCGCGCATCCTGACGCTGCCGGAAGTTTCGCGGTTGCGGGGCGCGTGATTCCTGTTTTGGAAATCATCCATTCTCTCGGCGAGCTCTCGGCGTTGGGGCCGGCCTATCTGGCCATCGGCGTTTTCGACGGCGTGCATCTGGGGCATCAGGCGGTCATCGGCCGGGCGGTCGACGATAGCAGGCGCGAGCCGGACGCCGCGGCGGTCGTCGTCACGTTCGATCCGCATCCGCTCCGGGTCCTGCGGCCCGACGGCGCTCCGCGGCTGCTGACCTCCACGCGGCACAAATTCCAGTTCTTCTCCGCGCTCGGCGCCACCCACTGCCTGGCGCTGCCGTTCGACGCCGTGCTCGCCGGCACGCCGGCGGATGAGTTTATCACGGCGCTGGCCGGGGCCGCGCGGCCTTTGCGCGAGGTGTGCGTCGGCTTCAACTGGTCGTTCGGCCGCGGGCGGGCCGGGAACCTGGATTTGCTCAACCGCCTGGGCGAACGGCACCATTTCGCGGTGGTGGGCTTGCCCTCGGTTGTCATCGAACAGGAAACGGTGAGCTCGACACTGGTGCGGCATGCGGTGGAAGCGGGCGATCTCGCCAAAGCGGCCAGGCTGCTGGGCCGCCCGTTCACGATTCTAGGCACGGTCGTGGCAGGCCGGCAGTTGGGTCGGGAACTCGGATTTCCGACAGCTAATTTAGCGGCGCACAACGAACAGTTCCCGCCGAACGGCGTCTACGCGGTCGAGGCTCAATGGCGCCGGGAGCGTTATGCGGGGGTAGTCAACCTGGGCTTCCGGCCGACGGTAAGCGAACCCGGGGGCGAGAGGTTGCTGGAGCTGCATCTCTTCGATTTTGACCGCACCATCTACGGCGAGGACGTGGAAGTCAGCTTCCGCCAGTTCTTGCGGGCCGAGCAGAAATTCGCCGGCCTGACGGAGTTGCGCGCGCAGATTGCACGCGACGCTGCGCAGGCACGGGAAGTGTTGGCGGGCGACTTGTAGGTCTACCTGCCCATGGCGTCGCGCAGACGTCTCTCGGCTTCGGCATTCCAATAGGCACTATCGAGTTTGAGGTAAACCGCCCCATAAGGGATGGTCAGCTTCGTCTTGAGCACGAGGATGTGAAACGACTTGGCATCCTCATTTAGCGTGGCGAGGATTTGCTCGTGCGGCAGGGATTGCACAGCGCCCTGACCTTGGAGCACCACCGCCAGTGCCGCCCGATAGGCGGTGACACCCCGCGCGTCGTTCTCGGCGACCGCCGGCAGCTCGGCGGCGGTATAGACGATCGGCCGCACGTGCGGCGTATGCGCCAGCATTTCCAGGACAGACCTGACAACGTCCAGTTGATCCCCGGTCGTCACGATGGTCTGGATGCCAGCCGCCGATCTCCACGGGTAAGCGGCGTCCGCGATGACAATCCAGTTGTGCTGGCCGAGCAAAGGCAGTTGCGCATACAGTTCCCGTTGCCAATCGGGCCGGATTCCCGACGGATAATCGCGGTCCTGCGCCCGGCAGTGGCACGGGCTCAGCGTGAGAGACAACCAAGCCGTGAGCAGCAGAGAAAAGAAGCGTGCGGTCATAGAAACGCTGCGAGTCTCAGCGCCGGTCGTCGACAATTAGCTTAAGGCCATACCGAGCATTCTCGCGCGCGGCCACGCGTTGAGCCTTCCGCATCGCCTTAACCGCCATTTCCGCAAACTCCGACTTAGGCAGCTTTGGCTGAGGTGGCTTGTTCTTGGATGGCTTCATAGATATCGGACTCGAAGATGGTGAGTTGTGCTCCGGTCCAGCGCGCTACCAGATTTGGTCGACTGGCCGAGGCTCGGAAAAGCAGGGCTTCGTCCGCCAGCGGCAGATACAGAGTAAAGAAATTCCTCAAGCTTGGCAAAAATCTCCGGCGCACATCCGCTTCCGGCACGTCATGGCCCCCAGCACGTACCCGTTGTCGTACCCGGCGGAGCGAGAGGTTGGCGTTCGGCAGCCAGAGATAGCAGAGCTTCACCACATAGCCGGCGGACCGTGCCTCTCGCAGCATGACTGCGTAGGTACGCCCGCTCAGTGTACTTTCAAAGGCGAAGTCGACCCTCATCGCCACCAGTTCACGCCATCTCGTGAGGAGCAATCGGGCGGCGCGGGCTGCCCCCGCCGAGGGCCGCAGGGGAGAAAGCCCGGCTGCCAGCAGGTCGGCGTTGAGATACTCTCCGGTCGCGGCGGCGGGGAGAAACTGCCTGGCGAAAGTCGTCTTGCCGGCGCCGTTGGGACCGCCCAAAACATAAACGACGGGAGAGCGGGCGGCAGGCATAACTTCAACCTAGCAACGGCCAGCCCCCGTACAATGCAGTTCCCTACCCCGCTGATTCAGGACGCGCCGCGCACCAGGCGCTGCAACAAGGCGCGCGTGCGCACGATGCCGACCAACCGGCTGCCGTCCACCACGGCGGCGGCATTGAGGCGCGCAGCGCGCAGGCGACGCAACACCCGGTGGGCGGCCTCGTCCGGGGCGACGACCATCGGCGCGCGGCGAAAGTAGGCGATGGCGGCGTCGCGTTGCGGGTTGCGGTCGAACAACACCGCAAACACATCCACCAGCGCGATGAGTTCGCCGGCCGCAGTCCTGGCCACCGCTATATGCGAAACTCCCCGTTCGCGGGCAAACTCCAGCAAATCCGCCACGCGCATCCCTTCCCGCGCGATCAGCGGCTCCGGCGCGGCTTCCAGCACGTCGGCCACCCGCAGCGTACCGAAGTCCATGACGTGATCGATCATCCGGTGCTCGGCCGGGCTCAGCGCGCCGGTCCGTTCGCCTTCGTCCGCCAGCGAGCGGAATTCTTCGCGCGCGACGAAGAGTCCCTGCCGCGTGCGTTGCTCCGCGGTCCCGGCATCGGCCACCGGCGCGGGATAACGCCGGGAAAGCCAGGCGCCCGCATTCAGCAGGGGCGTAAGCAGCTTCGAAGTCACTTCAAGGAGGCCCGCCAGGGCGGCGAGCGCGCGATAGGGAAAACGCCGGAAGAGGGACTTGGGCAGCAGCTGCACCCCGAGCAGATAAACCGGCAGCATGAGCACCCCGGCCGCCACGATGCCCCGCCCGCCATAGCGCAGCGCCAGCGCATTCGTGATCAGGATGAGCGCCGCGACATCCGCGAAGTTCGTCACCAGCAGCACGGTGGCGAGCAAGCGGCCCGGCTGCGCCAACAGCCGGTCCAGCCGGATCGCGGAGGGATCCTCCTGCTGCACCCGGCTGCGCAAGCGCACGCGATCCAGCGAGAAAAGCCCGGCCTCAATCCCCGAGTAAAGAAAGGACACCAGCAGGCAGACACCGAAGAGGAGCAAAGGGGTGAACGGCATGGCTTCAAGTCTGGCCGCGGGCGATCGTAGGACGCGCCGTCTCCGGCGGATCGGCCGGGCTCTCGTCCGGCTCGACTAGGACTTCCGCCACCGTCTTGCGCGTTACCCGCCGCACCGTGATTTTCAGCGGCGGCAGCCGCAGGACGGAGCCCGCATGCGGCAGATAGCCCAGCCGATTGAAAATCCAGCCGTTGATCGTATCCAGGCCATCGGCTGCCAGGTTGAACCCCAGGTGCTCGCTGATGTCGTCCAGCCGCGCATGACCGCCGACGAGCAGCCGCCCGTGTTCCAACTCCTCGATGTAAAGATCGTCCTCGCCGGTCGGCAACGCGTCGCTGACGATTTCCTCGATGATGTCGGCGATCGTCACCACCCCTTCGGTGCCGCCGTATTCATCGACGACGATGGCCATGCGCTGGGCGTGCGAAAGAAAACTGCGCAACAAATCGAGCGCCCGCATCGTCTCCGAGACGTACGAAGGCGGATCCATCACTTCGGTGTAGTGCGCCGCCGCCGCAGCCTCCTCTTCCGTCTGGGGGACCGCCAGAAGAAACTTCCTGGCGTCCAGAATGCCGACGATGTTATCGGGCGTTTCCGTGTAGACCGGGACGCGGTGGCGGCGTTCGGCACGCAGGAGTTCAGCCGCTTCGAAGTTGGTCAGGCTGTCTTCGATGGCGAACGCCTCGACTCGTGGCGTCATGCAATCCTTGGCCGTTTTGTCGCCCAGCTTGATAATCTCCTGAATCATCTCGCTTTCCGCCCCCTGCAAGGCGCCGTCTTCCGCGCCGGCCGCCACGAGCGCCTCGAACTCGGCTTCGGAAAGCTGGAGCGGGGTACTGATTTGGCTAGGGGTGAGCAGGTCGGCCAGCCACTCGCTCAGGCCCTGCAGGCCGGCGCAAACGGGATTCAGGACGGGGCGCAGATAGGAAAGCACTCGGAGGGCGGCCGGCGCCATGCGTTCGGCCCGTTGCAGCGCCAAAAGCTTCGGCCAAAGGTCGCAAAGGATCACCACCACCCCGAAAAGCAGCAGGGCCGCCGGCCAGAAAGGCACCCGCGCGGCGGAGGCGGCGGCGCCCGGGTTTTGCGCACCATGCCAGGCGCAGTACGCGTGCAGGAAATAGAGGCTCAGTACGCACAGCGGCAAGTTCATCAGCGTATCCGCCAGCAAGATCATGCTCAGGATGCGCCGGGGATTGGCCACCAGGGCGTCGACCGTGGCCGCGCGCTCCGGGAGGGTTTCCCGCAGCCGCGCGATCTGGCGCGGCTGGAGCGAGAACAGGGCCGTCTCCATGGCCGAGAAAAAGGCCGAGCAGGCGCCCAGGGCAGCCATCAGCCCGAAAATCAGAGCGGCGTCGGCTATGGGCATCTTCGGGGCATCGGCAAGGCGGCGGCTTCCCCGGGGCTCGTGCCCCGGTCGATCCCGCACCTTGCCAGTAAAGCCGGATGCGGCCAGTTTATCGAGCGGATTCCGTGTTCGACCGGCGGATGCCAGCCGGCCTGAACCCGCAGCCAGGAATGAAAAAACACGAGCGCATGACGGCCTTCGTGGCGAGTCTCGCGCTGGACCCTGCCCTGGCGTTGGATCCGTGTTACCAGGGGTATTTCCGCTGTTTCAACGCCGGGCAATATTATGAGGCCCACGACGTTCTGGAGCATCTCTGGCTGGCCAACGGGCGCGGCGACGCCAACTTCGCCTTCTACAAAGGACTGATCCAGGTGGCGGGTGCGTTCGTCCACCTGCAGAAGCAAGCCGCCCGGCCCACCCACGCGAAGGACGGCCGCCGCTTGCGGCCCGCCACGCGGCTTTTCGCCCTGGCCATCGCAAACCTGACCGGCTACGGGCCGCGCCATCTGGCGTTGGACGTGGATGCAATTTGCGCGTTGTGCGCCCATTACATTGCCACGATCACAGATGCGGATTTCCGCTCCAATCCGTGGTCGGCGGAGCGGGCGCCGCGCTTGAGCTTGGGAGCAAATTCCCCGGCCGGGGCGCTTTGAGATAGAAGGTTGCGCACCGCCGCCGCGTGGCCCATAGATTTCGCCGTGCGCAATCCCCGCTTCTTTCGCCTGGCAGAATTAACCCGTGGCGCGTGGTTTATCGCCGCGGCCGCACTCTGCGCCACGGCCGCTGGGAACGTCAAAGCGGCGCCGGAAGATGCCTCGTGCAAGGCTTACGTGGTGGCTGACGACAAGACAGGCCACATCCTGGAGCAGAGCCACGCCAACGATAAGCTGCAGGTGGGCAGTCTCACCAAGATTGCCACGGCCGTGGTCGTGCTGGACTGGGCCCGCCTGGGCGGCCATACGCTCGATCAGCCGGTGACGATGCCCGAGGACGCCACCAGTTCGACTCCCATCGGGTTCCAGGCCGGGGATCAGGTCTCACTGCGCGATCTGCTGTACGCCGCCCTCTTGCAAAGTGACAACGTGGCCGCCGATGCCCTGGCGGATTTTGTCGGCCGCGCCCTGCCCGCCGCCGGGAGCGAAGGCATGCCGGCCACCACGCGTTTCGTGGTGGAGATGAACGCCCTCGCCCGCTCCCAGGGCATGGAACGCACGCGTTTTCTCAATCCCAGCGGTCTGGACACGGTCGAGCGGCCCTATTCCACCGCGGCCGATCTTGGCCGGTTGACGCACCTGGCGCTTTCCAAGGCGGACTTCCGCTTCTTCGTCGCGCAAAAGGAACGCCGCATCACGATCAATCGCGCCGGCGCCACCAGCGACTACCTGCTGCGCAATACCAACGAACTGCTCGGCATCAACGGCGTCGATGGCGTCAAGACCGGCCAGACGGCGCGCGCGGGAAGTTGCGTCATCATCACCGCCGCCCGCGAGCCGATCGTCGTGCAGGAAGGCGAGCGCTCAATTATTACGCCGCGCCGTTTGATCGTGGTGGTCCTGGGTTCCGCCAACCGCTTTCAGGACGCGTCCCATTTGCTGGCGCGCGGCATCTCGCTCTACGACGAATGGGCGGCGGCCGGCCACCCGATCACCAAGGACACGCTTTGATCAGACCATGACGACCCAGAAAAAGCGCATCGGGATTTTGACCAGCGGCGGGGATTGCCCCGGCTTGAACGCGGTTATCCGCGGAGTGGTGCGGGCGGCGGACAAGATCGACCGGGAGGTCATCGGTTTTATCGACGGCTTCGAGGGCCTGTTGAGCCCCGGCGATTACCGCATCCTGGATCGCCACACCACCGCGCTGATCATGCCGCAAGGCGGCACGATCCTGGGCACGACGAACAAGGGCCACTTCATCAGCAAGGTTGGGGCGGGCAATACGCTGTCCGTGGCGCCCGAGATAGTCGAGGATGCGCGCGGGCTGCTGGAGAAGCTGCACATCGAGGGCTTGATCCTGGTGGGTGGCGACGGCTCGCTCACCACCGGCTTGCAGCTTTACGAAGCGGGTTTCCCGATCATCGGCGTCCCCAAGACGATCGACAACGATCTGGAAGCCACCGCCATGACGTTCGGGTTCGATTCCGCCGTCGCTTGCGTGGTCGATGCGTTGGACCGGTTGCAAACTACCGGCATTTCCCACAAACGCGTCATGGTGCTGGAGGTGATGGGACGGCACGCCGGGTGGATCGCGCTTTACGGCGGCCTAGCGGGCGGGGCAAACGTGATCCTGATCCCGGAAATCCCGTTTACCTTTGAAAACCTGGCCGAGTTCATCCAGCAGCGGGACCGCGACGGCTACACTTGCAGCCTGGTCGTGGTGGCGGAAGGCGCCAAACCGCTGGGCGGGGACGAGACCGTGCGCCACGCCGCCGTGGCCGGCGAGTACAAGCTCGGCGGCATCGGCGAAATTGTGGCGCACGAGATTTCCCGGCGCACTGGCAAGGAATCGCGCACCTGCGTGCTCGGGCATTTGCAACGCGGCGGCGCCCCGTCCACGCTGGATCGCATTTTGGGCACCCGATTCGGAGTCAAGGCAGTGGGCTTGATCGCCGAAGGCAAGTTCGGCACCATGGTCAGCTACCAGAACTACCAGGTGCTCGATGTGCCGATCGCCGATGCCGTGCACAAGCTGCGCATGGTCAACCCGGCCCACCAGGTGGTGCAGACCGCGCGCGCCATCGACGTCTCTTTCGGCGACGAATGGCCGGTCGCCAAGACTTAAGTCCCGCCGCCGCGATGGATGCCTTGTTGAACCTGTTGCAGCGCAACGCGCTGGCTTCGCCCGCGGACCTGGCGGCGCAGTTGAACCTGTCCGCGGACGAGGTCAGCCGCCGGATCAAGGCCTATGAGGCGGACGGCGTCATCCTCGGCTATGCCACCGTGATCGACAGCGAGAAGGTGGGCGACCAATTCGTCACGGCGGTTATTGAGGTCAAGATCACGCCCGAAAGGGAAGGTGGCTTCGACCGCTTGGCGGACCGCATCGCGCGCTTCGATCAGGTGCAGAGCTGTTACCTGATGAGCGGCGGCTATGATTTGCTCGTGGTGGTGGAAGGCCGCAGCTTGCGCGAAGTGGCGACGTTCATCAGCGAAAAGCTGAGCACGCTGGCCGGCGTCATCGCGACCGCCACACACTTCCGGCTCAAGGCCTACAAGGAAAACGGCGTCCTGCTCTCCAAGCCGGAGACTTCGAACCGGCTGGCGGTTTCGCCGTAACCCCGTATTCTTTCCTCCGGCATGACTGTTTCCCCCGTCGCCCGCCACGTGCAGGGCATCCCCCGCTCGGGTATCCGCGATTTTTTCGAGGTCGTGCAGACGATGCAGGACGTGATCAGCCTCGGGATCGGGGAGCCGGATTTCGTTACGCCCTGGCATATCCGCGAGGCGGCGGTTTACTCGCTCGAACGCGGCCACACCGGCTATACGTCGAACCTGGGTTTGCCGAAGCTGCGGGACCAGATCGCCGGCTACGTGGCCCGGCATTTCGAGGTCCAATATGACGCGCGGACGGAAATCCTGGTGTCTGTCGGGGTCAGCGAGGCGCTCGATCTGGCCTTGCGGGCGTTGCTCAATCCGGGCGACGAGGTGCTTTATCACGAGCCCTGTTACGTCTCCTACAGCCCGAGCATCGCCCTGGCGCACGGGGTTGCGGTGGCGATCGAGACGCGGGCGGAAGACGGCTTCGCCTTGCGCGCGGAGGCTGTTTCCGCCGCAATCACGGCCAAGAGCAAGGTGCTCCTGCTCAACTTCCCGACCAATCCCACGGGCGCGACGCTGCCCGAGCAGGAGCTGGCTTTGCTGGCGGACGTTTGCCGGCGGCACGATCTGATCGTGATCACCGATGAGATTTACAGCGAGCTGACCTATGACGACGGCCGGCATCGTTCCATTGCCGCGCTGCCGGGCATGAAGGAACGCACCATTTTTCTGCATGGCTTTTCCAAGGCATTCGCCATGACGGGCTTCCGGATCGGGTACGCCTGCGCCCCGGTGGCTTTGACCGAGGCGATGATGAAAATTCATCAATACGGCATCCTTTGCGCGTCGATCACCAGCCAGGAGGCGGCCATCGAGGCCTTGCGCAACGGCGAGCCGGACGTGATCTCGATGCGGCGGGAGTACGAGGGGCGGCGCAATTACATCGTGCAAGCGCTCAACAGCCTGGGCTTGCCCTGTCAGCGTCCGCGCGGCGCGTTTTATGTGTTCCCGGATATCCGGCCCAGCGGGCTGAGCAGCCGGGATTTCTCGTTGCGGCTGTTGCAGGAAAAGAAGGTCGCGGTGGTGCCGGGGACGGCCTTCGGAGCGTGCGGAGAGGGCTACGTGCGCTGTTCCTACGCCACGAGCTTGCCGCAATTAAAAGAGGCCGTGCGGCTGATTGGTGAGTTCCTCGCGGAACGGCGCGCCTGAACGGTTGTTTGGACAGGCGGCGAAGCTGCCGGTCGAAAGGTAGGGATCGCTCTCCGAGCGACTCCGTAGCTGTCAGGAAAGCGCGTCACCTCTGGACGTCGCCGGGATGGCAGCAAGGTCCTGCCAGACAGCTTCGGAGTCGCTCGGAGAGCGATCCCTACCTTTTTGGAGCCGCTCCGCGACGCCTAGCTCAGGAATAAGTTGGTCTCCCGTTCGCGGCCGATCGTCGTCGCCGGCCCGTGGCCGGCCAGCACCGTCACGTCGTCTCCGAGCGGCAGAAGCTTCTCCCGGATGCCTCGCAGCAGCAGTTGATGATTGCCCCCTGGCAGATCGCTGCGGCCGATCGAATTGGCGAACAACGTGTCGCCCGCGAACACCCGCCGCTTGGCCGCATCGTAGAAGCACAGACTGCCGGGGCAATGCCCGGGCACTTCCAAAACGTCAAAGACCACACCGGCGAAATCCACCTTCGGCCCCGCCACCGTCAGCGTGCCACCGGTCACGGGCGCGAAATCGATGCTCAACCCGTAGCGCCGGTAGGCCATGGGATCGGTTAGCAGCGGAATGCCGTCTTGATGGTAAAAGAAGGGGCAGCCGTGTTCCTGCAAGATCTCCGCGCAATCATGCACGTGGTCGACATGCGCATGGGTCAACAGCAAGGCATCGATGCGCCAGCCGTTGGCGCGCACCCACTCCGCGCTGCCTTCCGGGGCGTCGATCAGCAGGCGGCCGCCGCCGGGCGTGGGCAGCAAATAGGCGTTCGTCTGGAAGAAGCCGCCGGTAAATCTCTCGAAATCGGTCTCCATTACTCAGGCGCTCTCCCTTGATCCCGTCGCGCGCTATCGAACGGGGGCTGGGGTTGCGCTGTCGGACGTTTCATTATCTATTCAGGACTTGCACGGAAATCGCTACTTCTCTCGCCCATGACGAAATTTCTGCCTTCGCTTCTCCTCGGCGGTTCGCTGCTCTTTGCGCCCCTGGCCGGGCTCGCCGGCGCCGATCCCGATGCGGGCCAGATCGCCATCTCCGTCGCCAAGGCGCTCGAGCAACTCCATTATACGCGGCATCCGCTCGACAGCCAATACTCCGAACGCATCCTCCACATCTGCCTGGATACGCTGGACTACGGCAAACTGTTTTTCACCCAGAAGGACATCGCGGAGTTCGAGAAAAAGTACGGCAGCGAATTGGATGATGACATCGGTCTCGGGGACGTTTCACCCGGATATGTGATCTACGATACCTACCTCAAGCGCGTCGATGCCCGGGTGGCCAAAATCAAGGAACTGCTCAAGAACGAAAAATTCGACTTCACCGGCAACGGCTCGATCGAGATCAGCCGGGAAAAATCGGACTGGCCGAAAGATGACGCGGAAGCCGATGCCCTCTGGCACGACCGGATCGAAAACGAGCTGCTGACCGAGAACTTGAACGATCATCCCGCGGCTAAACCGGCGGGCGATAAGGACAAACCCGCCGACGCCAACCCTGCCGATAAGGACAAGGCCGCCGACAAAACGGGAACCGTTGCCGGCACCAAACCGGCCGAGAAGCCGGAAACCCCAGAGGCCATCGTGGCCCGGCGTTACGACCGCCTGCTGCGCAGCCTGCACGAGCAGACGAAGGAGGACCAGGCGAAGCTTTTCATCAACGCGCTGGCCCAGGCCTACGATCCGCACAGCGAGTACATGAGCCCGAGCGAGATGGAGAATTTCTCCATCGATATGCGGCTATCCCTGGTTGGCATCGGCGCGATGCTCAAGAGCGTCGACGGCTATGCGAAGATCATCGAACTGGTCCCGGGCGGACCGGCGGCCGTGCAGGGGGAATTGAAGATCGACGACCGCATCACGGCGGTGTCCCAGGGCAACGGCCCATTTGTCGATGTGATCGACATGAAGCTCGACAAGATCGTCGATATGATCCGGGGCAAGAAAGCCAGCGTGGTGCGGATGCAGGTGATCCCCGCCGGCCAGCCGGACACGTCCAAGCACAAGGTGATCGCCATCACCCGGGATGAGGTCAAGCTGACGGAGAAAGAAGCACACGCCGAGATCATCGAGCACAAGGACGAGCACGGCGAAACGCAGAAACTGGGCTGGATTACGCTCCCGAGCTTCTATCTCGACATCAACCCCGCCTCAGGCAGCCACGGCCCGCCCAAGAGCACGACGCGAGACATGGCGGCGCTGATCGGGCGCCTGAACAAGGAAGGCATCAGCGGCCTGGTCATCGATCTGCGCCGCAACGGCGGCGGCTCGCTCGACGAGGCGATCAGCGCGACCGGGCTGTTCATCAAGAAGGGTCCAGTGGTGCAATCGAAGGATTACAGCAAGCAGATGCAGGTGCTCAGCGACAAGGATCCGGCGGTCGCCTACTCGGGGCCGCTGGTGGTGCTCGATAGCCACGTCAGCGCTTCCGCCAGCGAGATTTTCGCCGGCGCGCTCCAGGATTACGGCCGCGCGGTTATCGTGGGCGACAAAAACAGTTTCGGCAAAGGCACGGTGCAAGCGGTGCTGGAAGTGGGTCGCTTCATGTCGCCCTTCGGCATGAAACTGGCCGATGCCGGCGCCTTGAAGTTGACCATTCAAAAGTTTTACCGCCCCTCCGGGCAGTCGACGCAGCTCAAGGGCGTCGAGAGCGATGTCGTCCTGCCTTCGCGCTACGCGCACCTCGAAGTGGGCGAAGGCGCTCTCAAGTACCCCTTGCCCTACGACGAAGTGAAGCCGGCCGATTACGATAAATGGCTGGGGGCGCCGGTCGACCTGGCTGATTTGCGGGCGCGCTCGGAGGTGCGGGTGAAGAACGATCCGGAGTTCAAGTATCTCCAGCAGGATATCGACAAGATGGAAGAGCGGATTGCCAGCAATCATCTCTCCTTGAACAAGGCGACGCGGGAAGCCGAAGCGAAAGCCGACAAGGATCGCTACGAGCAGATCAAGGCTGACCGGATCGCGCGGCATGAAACGGCGCCCGCGACCTACGAGATCCCGTTGGCCGACGTCGACAAGCCCAAGCTCCAGCTCCTCGCTAGCATGAACGAGAAAGCCGCCGAGAAGGAGAAGACCAAGACAGCGGAACAAAAAGCAGTCAAGTCCGAGGATAGCGGCGACGATGATACGCTCGCCGACGATGACGGGGCCGGCGACAAAGCAGCTTCCGACAACGTTGATCCGGTCCGGAACGAGTCCCTGAACATCCTGGCGGATTTAATCGATCAGCAGCGCCGCGTCCGCCTGGCGAAAACCAAGGACTGAGGTTGTTGCCGCCGCGTAGCGGCTCCGAATAGAAGGTCGGGACGACTCTTTTACGAACAGCCTCGAAGTCAGTCTGCGCATTCCCGACCTGTGGCAGCAGCAGGCCGTCGCCGCGTTGCGTGCCGGGCGTGACGTCGTTGTGCATGCGCCGACCGGCGCCGGGAAGACCTACGTCTTCGAACTGCTCTATCCCACCCTCAAGGGCCAGGCCGTCTTCACCGTGCCCACCCGCGCCCTTGCGAACGACAAGTTCGCCGAGTGGCGGGCCGCCGGCTGGGACGTCGGCATCTCGACGGGCGACCTCTCCGTCCGGCCGGACGCGCGGGTGGTCGTGGCAACGCTCGAGACGCAACGCGGCAATCTCCTGCGCCGGCGCGGTCCGCGCCTGCTGGTCATCGACGAATACCAGATGCTGGGCGACGCGCAACGCGGCGCCAGCTACGAGCTGAGCCTGGCGCTGGCTCCGGCCGGCACCCAGCTCCTCTTGCTCAGCGGCAGCGTCGCCAATCCGGGCGACACGGCGGCCTGGCTGCGGCGGTTGGGGCGCGACGTCGAACTCATCACGCACTACGAACGCCCCGTTCCATTGGAGGAAACAGTCCTCGAGACGCTCGCCTACCAGGGGGATATCCGGGGCATCGGCAATTACTGGGCGCGCCTGATCGCCAAGGCGCTCCTGGCGGATCTCGGCCCCATTCTCCTGTTCGCGCCACGGCGGCAATCCAGCGAGGACCTGGCGCGCGATCTCGCCGCCGCCCTGCCCAGCGACGAACCGCTCGCGCTCTCTCCGGAACAGGCCGCTCTGGCGGGCGAAAAACTGGCCAAGCTCCTGCGGCGGCGCATTGCCTATCATCACAGCGGCTTGAGCTACGGCGCGCGCGCCGGGCTGATCGAACCGCTGGCTAAAGCGGGGCAACTGCGCGCCGTCGTCGCCACTACCGGCCTGGCGGCCGGCGTCAATTTTTCGCTCCGCTCCGTGCTCGTGACCGAAACCCGCTACATGGTGCGCCACCTGGAAAAACACCTCCAGCCGGAGGAGTTGCTGCAGATGTTCGGCCGCGCCGGCCGCCGGGGCCTGGACGATTGCGGGTACGTCCTGGTTGCGCCGGGGCGCCCGCGGCTCGACGACGCCCGGCCGCGGGCGCTGCGCCGGGCGAGCAAAGTGGACTGGCCCATCTTCCTGGCCTTCATGCAAGCCGCCGTGGAGCGCGCCGAGCCGCCGCTGGCGGCGGCGGCCGGGCTGGCCCAGCGGCTTTTCAGCACGCACGAGGTGTTGCTCGGCGCGGAACGGTCCGTGGCCGATGGCCCGCGGCCTTGCGGGTTGCTGGTCGACGCCGAGCGCACACGCTTGGCGCGGCCGCAGAGCGTCGAGGTGCAGGATTCCCGCGGCGAATGGGAGCCGAAAACGGCGGAGCGCTCCGTGCCCCTGGCGGAGTTGCTGGTCAACGCCGGGCAGCGCTGGCTGCCGGCCATGCAATCGGCCGCTTACATGCAGGCGCTCGGGAGGGGCAATCTTTGCAAACTCCGGCGGCCCGACGGCACCTGGGCCTACGGACGCGAACTGGCGCTGGCAGTCAAGTTAGGGGAGAGCGAGGTCCGCCTGGCCAAGGGCATGCGCGGCGCGCTGGAAGCACTGGGCGAAGACTGGCGCGGCCACAATTACCCCGTCGGCGGACGGCTGGGACGGTCCGTTTTCGAGCAGCGCATCCTGCCGATAGCGCCGCTGCTGGCGGGTGGCGGGAAACTGGCCGGGGTGGTCGAGCGCGGTCCAGTGCTTTGCGCGCAAATCGACTTCGCGGACCTGCCGGTGACCGCTTACGTGGATCGCCATGGCCGGGCGCTCCTCGCACCCGTCGAGCGCAAGAATTATCCGGCCTGTTGCCAGGGTTGCCCGCAACTTCCCATCTGTGAGGCTGGCGATCCAGCGATGACGCCGGCCCTGGCCTGGCGCAAACTCGGCTTGATCGAGCCGGACGGCACCCCCACGCGCCGCGGCGTGCTGGTCAGCCTGTGCAATCACGGCGAAGGGCTGGCGGTGGCGGCGGCGCTCGAGCAACCCGCGATGGATTATCCGATCGAGGATCTGGTTTTCGACCTGGCCAACCTGCGCGCAGGGCATCGTTTCGTGGCTGAGGGTGATCATCCCTTCGGCGGCCGTCTGGGAGGGCTTTGCCAGCGGGTCTATGCCCGGGCGGATCATCCGGGCTACCTGGAAATGGGGGTACCGCCGGATTACGGCGATGGCGCTGGGGCAGTGGTCGCCGAGATCACCCGGCACCCGGCCAATCGGCACCGGCTGCTCAACGATTCCCTGCGTCCGGGGGATTTGGAGCGGGTCCTGATCGAATGGCGCAGTTTGCTCGCGCATCTCGCCGCCGCGCCGGATCTGCCGTGGGACCGCTGGCGCGAATTGCAAGCCGCCGCCCGCCAGCTGGTGCAAACGGCGGCCAGCACCGGTTTGCCCGCCTTTCCGCCGCTCTCCGCCGCCCAGCAGCGCCGCTACCAGCACCGGCTGAAAATCCGCTAGAACACCGCTCCCCGATACGGCATGATCTCCCGCCATGGGCCGGCTTGTCGTCATCGATCACCCGCTCGTGCAGGTGAAACTGAGCCGCTTGCGCGACCAGGCGACGCCGACCGCTGATTTCCGCCGGGGGCTGCGCGAGACCGCTGCGCTGCTCTTCTACCTGACGACCGCCGACCTGCCCACCCGCGCCACCACCGTGCAGACACCCCTGGCCAGTGCCGCGGCCCGGGAACTGGAGCGTCCCGTGGTGCTGGCGCCCATTCTGCGGGCCGGGCTGGGTTTGCTCGAGGGCGTGTTCGAACTGGTGCCGGAAGCTGCCGTCGCGCACATCGGCATCTATCGCGATGAAATCACCTTGCGCCCGGTCAGTTATTACGCGCGCGTGCCACCCCGGATCGACGAGGCGGAAGTGATCCTGCTCGATCCCATGCTGGCGACCGGCCACAGCGCCGCCGCGGCGGTCTCGGCCTTGCGCGATGCCGGGGCGCGCCGGCTCCGTTTCCTGAATCTAGTCAGTTGCCCGGCCGGCATCGCCTATTTTCATGAGGCGCATCCGGACGTGCCGATTTTTACCGCAGCCGTCGATGCCGAGCTCAATGAGCGCGGCTACATCGTCCCCGGGCTCGGCGACGCCGGGGATCGGTTCTTTGGCACTTGATCATGGATCAACCTGCTCCTTCGCCTGAGTTCCTGGCGGTCGCCTTCCCCAAGCTCGACGACGCCCAAGTGGCTGTGCTGGAAAAGTTCGGCCAGCGCCGCCAACTCGCGGACCGCGAATTCCTCTTTCACACCGGCGACACAGATCTGAGCCTGTTCGTGCTCCTTGCCGGCGAAGTCGAGATTTTCGATTTGCACAATGGCCAGGAAAATCTGGTCGTCGTTTCCGGCCCGCGCGATTTTGTCGGCGACGTTTCCATGCTGATCGGCGGCGCGGCGGTCATCAGCGCCCGCGCTCGGGGAGCCGTGGAATTGCTGGAGGTGCCGGCCGCCGGATTGCGCCGCGTCCTGGCGGAATCGACGCTGGTCAGCGAGCCCATCATACGCGCCTTCATGGCGCGCCGGGAGCGGCTGGAAGGCGGTTTTCACGGTTTCATCGGCTTGCAAGTGGTGGGTGGGGTCGATTCGCACGACGCCTTTCATCTGCACGATTTCCTGACGAAAAACCGCGTGCCGCACCGCTTCATCGATGCCACGCTGACCGAGGAAGGCCGGGCGCTGTGCCAGCGGCTGGGTTTGCAGGCGGACGATCTGCCCGCCATCGTCGCCGATGACGGCGCCCAGGTGCTCCGCCGTCCCACGCTGCTCGAGCTCGCCCGCCTGGCCGGCACGCGCAAGCCCCTCCGGCAGACTTGCGGCGGAGCCAGCGCCGCCAAGCCGGTGGATCTCGCCATCGTCGGGTCGGGTCCGGCGGGCCTGGCGGCGGCGGTTTACGCGGCGAGCGAAGGGCTGACCACGGCCGTGCTGGAATGCTTCGCGCCGGGCGGGCAGGCTGGTGCGAGTTCGCTCATCGAGAATTTCGTCGGGTTCCCGACCGGGATCAGCGGCGGGGAACTGGCCTACCGCACGTTCCTGCAGGCCAACCGCTTCGGCGCCTGCTTTTCCACGCCGGCCCAGGTCCAGGCGATGCGTTTTGAGGGCGCCGTACCCTCGGCGGTGTTGGAGTTGGAGGGCGGCGAGCAGCTTTACGCGCGCTGCGTGCTCATCGCTACCGGCGCGCATTATCGCCGGCTGGACGCGGAGGATCGCGCCCGGTTCGATGGCTCGGGCGTTTATTACGCGGCCACGCAGATGGAGGCGGCGTTTTGCGGCGGCTCGACGGTGATCGTGTGCGGCGGCGGCAACTCGGCCGGACAAGCCGCCATGTTCCTCTCCGGCAAAGCCGAGCGCGTGCTGCTGGTCATTCGCGCGGGGGACTTGCATCGTTCCATGAGCAGCTATTTGTCGCGGCGCGTCGCGGACAAAGAGAACATCGAAATTCTACCCTTCACCGAGGTGCGCCGCCTGGAAGGCGAAACTCACCTGACCGCCGTCCACCTGGAAAATATGCAGAACCACAAGACGCGGCGGGTGGAAACGCCGGCGGTTTTTTGCTTGATCGGCGCGCTGCCCCGGACCGACTGGCTGCCGCCGGAGATCGAGCGAGACGACAAGGGCTTTATCAAAACAGGCCGCGACGTCGCCAGCTCGCCGTACTGGATCGACCCGGCGCGCCAGCCCCGCTCGCAGGAGACGAGCCGGCCGGGAGTCTTCGCGGCCGGCGATGTGCGCAGCGGCAGCGTTAAACGGGTGGCGGCGGCGGTCGGAGACGGCGCTATGGCGGTCGAATGCGTGCACGACGTGCTCGGCACTTACGCCTGAGCTGCCCGCCGTAGCAGAGGTTAGGCTCAGATTAAAATCATGCCGGACGATACTGACCAGGGTGGGACTGACAACTATCAGGCTCTCTTTACCCGTTACCGCCTCATCCGCGATGAAATCGTGCACGAGGACGGTTTGATCGGACAGCGGCTGGGCTGGTTTCTGGCTTCTCAAGCCTTCTTTTTCTCCGCCCTGGCCATCGCGCAAGGCAACCAGAAGATCATGCCGAGCTGGAGCAGCAATTATTTCTTCCCGCTCATCCCGATCGTGGCGGTTCTTTCCTGCGTGCTCATATTCGTAGGTCTCCTGGCCGGCGTGGCCGCGTTGCAAAAGTGGCGCGCCATGATCCAAACGCCGGAGTACTCGAATGCCGCCTGCCTGCCGCGAATCGTCCGTGATGGCGTGATTATTCGCCTGGGCTGGGCAGCTCCCATCGCCCTGCCTATCGTTTTTATCGTCGCTTGGGTGTATGTGCTGGCGCAGGGCATCCGGCGGTAACGCCCAGCTTCCACCCCAATCTGCCGTTTGACGGAACCAAACCACGCCCATTTCATGGCCACACCAGACATCAACAAACCCACCCTCACCCGCGATGAACTCATCGCCGCCCTCAACGAGGACCTCGCCCGCGAATACCAGGCGATCATCGCCTATACCAATTACTCCCAGGTATTGAAGGGAGCGCAGTACATGAATATCGCGGACGAGCTGGAGAAGCACGCGCACGAGGAACTCGATCACGCTCTGATCCTATCCAACCAGATCGATTACCTCGGCGGGATGCCGTGTGTCGTGCCCAAGGAGGTCAAGACCTCGCCCAAGGCCGAAGACATGCTGCGTTTTGATCTGGATAACGAGAACGACACAATTCGAAACTACCGCCTGCGCGTCAAACAATGCGAAGCGCTGAATGAGTATGCGGCGGCCGAACAGATCCGCAAGATCCTCATCGAGGAACAGGATCATCAGGATGCCCTGGCCACGGCTTTGGGGATCGATCCCCCGGATGTCGGTATCGCGGGCGACTAGGTTTCGAACAGCGCGGTCGTTTCGCTGACGTAGCCGGGATCCGGTGGCAGATCGGGTTGTTGAGCGGCGGCGACGGCCAGGGCGTCGCAGCGTTCGTTTTCCGGGTCGCTGGCGTGGCCGCGCAACCAGAGGAACTGGACGTCGTGTCGCGCGCAAAGCTCGAGCAGGACGCGCCACAAGTCCGTGTTGACGCGCAGCCCGCCTTTGCTCTTCCAACCCTTGGCTTGCCAACGCTTGGCCCAGCCGAGCATCACGCTATCCACGAGATACCTGGAATCCGTGTACAGCCGGACCGCACAACGCTGGCGCAAACTTTGCAGGCCGGTGATGGCGGCGAGCAGCTCCATGCGGTTGTTCGTGGTGCGCCGGTAGCCGCCCGAAAGCTCCTTGCGATGGCTGCCAGCCAGCAAAACAACGCCATACCCTCCCGGCCCCGGGTTGCCGGAGCACGCGCCATCGGTGTAGATCGTGACTTCCTTAAGCATGAGGTAGGGACGGCTCTCCGAACTGTCCCATTCTGTCTGGAATCGCTTGCCCGGTAAGCTGGACTGCTAATGCATTGAGGGCGCCGCGGCGGCAGACAATTTGGGACCGCTCGGAGAGCCGTCCCTACCTCACTTTGGAGCCGCTGCGCGGCGGATGTTGCATCAGTTGGCTTGCTCCAATTTTTGGGCCTCCCCATCCAGGTACGTTTGCAGAATCATCTGCGCCGCCACCTGGTCGATGACGGCGCGGCTTTGCTTCACGTTCTTGCCGCCGGCGTGCAGCGCGCGCTGGGCGGCCACCGTCGTCAGGCGCTCGTCGATCAGCCGGACTTCACAGGCGGTGTTCGCCCGCACCAACTCGGCAAAGGCGCGGGATTTGGCCGAGGCCGGCCCATCCGTGCCGTTCATGTTGCGCGGCAGGCCGATGACCACCGTGGCGATGCGCTCCTGCGCGAGCAATTCCTTGAGCCGTTTCAGGATGGCCTCGTCGCGGCGAGGCGTCGCGGCGGGCAGGTGGATCGTCTCTCGCGGATGCGCATACAGGCCAAGCTCATCGGAGACCGCCACGCCGATCCGCGCCTCGCCCAGGTCGAGACCGAGCGCGCGTGGTATCGCCGGTGGGCCCATGGGGAAGAAAACGGTGCGCTATTGGAGATGGGGCGCCAGCAGCGCGGTGAGCTGTTTGATACGCTCGGCATCGCTCCGCTGGCAGATCAAGGTAGCATCGGCGGTTTGCACGACGATCAGGCCGCTGACGCCCAAAAGCGAGATCGTGCCTGGTTGATCGCTGAACACGATGTTCTCGCGGGCGTGCAGGGCCGTCACCGGGCAATTGGCGGCATTTTCCTGCTCGTCCTTGGGCAGGTAACCGGCGACGGCGAGCCAGCTCCCCAGATCGTCCCAGTCGAAGGTCGCCTCGAGCATGAGCACGCGGTCGGCGTTCTCCATGATGGCGTAATCGATGGAGATTTTCGGCAGTTGGGAGAACTTCTCCTCGAGGCATTTGGCGAAGTCCGGCGCCGAACGCACCTCGGTGACAAAATCCCCCAGTGCGGGCACCTGCGCGTCCAGTTCCCGCAATACGGCCGGCAACGTCCAGGCGAACATCCCGGCATTCCACCGGTAGTTACCCGAGTCGAAGAAAACCTGGGCCAGTTCCGGCGCCGGTTTCTCGCGGAAGCGGGTGACGTGGAAAATGGGCGGCGCGCCGGCTGGCCCGGCCCCACCCTCCACCGGTTCGCCCAGTTCGATATAGCCGAAGCCGGGACAGGCCCAAGTCGGACGGATGCCGATGGTCACCAGTGCGCCCAGTTGTTCGGCCGCCTGCGCGGCGGCGCCGAGGTCCCGCCGGAAAGCCTCGGTATCCTTGATCACGTGATCCGCCGGCAGCACAATCATGGTGGCGGTGGGATCGCGGCGGGCAATCCAACCGACCGCCAGCGCGATGGCCGCGGCGGTGTCCCGTTTATCCGGCTCGGCCACGATATTCTCGGGCGGCAATTCCGGTACGACAGCACGAACGGCCGCTTCCTGCTGCCGGTTGGTCAGGATGAGAATGCGCTCCCGCGGCACAAAGCCGTCGAGGCGGGCGACAGTTTCCTCCAGGAGGGTTTTATCGGAAAGCAGCTTGAGCAGTTGCTTGGGCTTGGCGCGGCGGCTCAGAGGCCAAAACCGTTCGCCGCTGCCACCGGCCAGGATCAGGACGAAGGGAGGATTGGACATGGGCATGGAAGATGCAGTAGGTGAATAGCAGGCCGAGGCAAAATTGAAGAAACCTTCTCCCGCGTCCGTCATGATTCACGCGGGCGCTGATTTTTCGAGATGTATTTTCCAACCCCCAGGCAATATACTTCCCCCACTTCCCTATGAGTCCAGTCCAGTCCAAGGCAATCGCAGGCTATTCCGCGCTTGGTTTGATCGCCGTCACCCGGGCGGCGCTCGGCTGCGGCATCGGCATGATGGTAGCCAACAAGTTCAGCCGCTCGTCCACGCGCACGACCACGGCCATCGCCTTGCTTTCGGTCGGGGTGCTGGGCAGCGTCCCCTGGATGGTGCAATCCGTCATGCAGGTGGTCAACCGGCCCGGTTCGGAACGCAGCATGAACCGCCGCCTGGCGTCGATTCGCGCAAATTCCGGCTTCGATAGCGGGACGGAGATGTTCTAGGCCGCAGACTGCCCCGATCCTCCTGGTTTGGGGCAGGCTTTTCGTCTGTCACGCTCGCTCACTCCATGCGCGTCCCGTTTTTCCCGGCGTTCCTCGCTGGCGTTCTGCTCTCGGCCAACGCAGTGCTGGCTGCCGATTTCGACGTCAAGACCTACGGCGCCACCGGTGACGGCCAAACCATCGATACGCCCGCGATCACCCACGCCATCGCGGCGGCCGTGGCGGCGGGCGGCGGCACGGTCCGCTTTCCGGCTGGAACGTACGCGAGCTTCTCCGTCGCATTGAAAAGTCACGTGGCGCTCTATCTGGATGCCGGCGCCACGCTCCTGGCCGCCGAGCCTCCCGCCGATCTTTCGCGCGGTTACGATGCCCCCGAAGACAATCCCTGGGCGGCCTATCAGGATTTCGGGCACACGCATTGGCACAACAGCCTGCTCTGGGGTGAAGGGCTCGAGGACGTGTCGATCAGCGGGCCGGGCCGGATTTTCGGGCGCGGCTTGAGCAATGGGGAAGGCCTGCGCGACCTCCTGCCGGAAGAACGCCGCGCCGGCAACAAGCGTCCCGCCTACACGAAGCAAGCTCTGCCGACGCTGGTTCCCGGGCCCTTCGGCATGCCGAACGCGGGCGATTACCTGCCCGCCGGAGTGGGCAACAAGGCGCTGGCGCTAAAAAATTGCCGCAACGTGATCCTGCGCGATTTCACCATCTACCACGGCGGCCACTTCGGCATCCTCGCCACGGGCGTGGACAATTTGACGCTGGATAATCTGAAGATCGATACCAACCGCGACGGCATGGACCTCGACTGCTGCCAAAACGTGCGCGTCGCGAACTGCACCGTCAATTCCCCTGGTGACGACGGCATTTGCCCGAAAAGCTCCTTCGCCCTGGGCTGCCTGCGGCCGACCGAAAACGTCACCATCACCAGTTGCCAGCTCAGCGGCTACGACGAGGGGACCCTGCTAGATGGCACCCGCCAGCGCATCGGCAAGTATCCTTCCGGTCCGAACGGGCGCATCAAGTGCGGGACCGAATCGAACGGCGGCTTCCGCAATATCGCGATCACCAACTGCGTCTTCGAGTATTGCCGCGGACTGGCCTTCGAGTCGGTCGACGGGGCGTTGATGGAGGACATCGCCGTCTCGAACATCGTGATGCGCGACATCGTCAACGCGCCGATTTTCGTCCGCCTCGGCGCGCGTCTCCGCGGCCCGGACCATCCGGCGATCGGCACCGCCCGGCGCATTCGGATCGACAACCTAGTGGCGCATAACGTGCCGCACGAGGCGGGCATTCTGATCGCCGGAGTCGCCGGACATCCGGTCGAGGATGTGGGCCTGAGCAACATCTTCATCGACTATGCTGGCGGCGGCACGGCGAAGGAGGCGGCGCGCTCCCTGAACGATGACCTGGCAGGCGGCTACCCGGAGCCCGCGAACTTCGGCGTGCTGCCTGCCTGGGGTTTGTACGCCCGTCACGCCGCGGGTCTGATGCTCGATCACGTCGAGTTTCGGATAGCCAAGCCGGATGCGCGTCCTCCCATTGAGTTGGAGGACGTCGCAGGCGCCGAACTAGATCGCGTCAAGTATCCGGCCGGGGACAAGCACGACGCCTTGGTATTGCACGACGTGCGTGATCTGAGCCTTGATCCGCCTCCCGGCGCATCCCCGGACACCAAGCCGCAGGGCTGACGCATCAAAACCGGATGCGTGATGCGGGATGGCGTTTGAAGGTGCATGCCCTCCATCTTACGGGCAACTGGCAACCTACGACTAGGCAGCGTCAGCCCTCACTGCCCTGCCGGCAACGCGAAAGTGTCGAACGAATGCGCGGGCAGTGCCACCGTCTCCGATTGCCGGCCGTCGATGCTCAGGTTCACTGGCAGGTTGTCCTTCGAACTATTCGCCAGCACCACAACCACCGTGCCGTCCGGGTTCACGAACGCGAGCTTGTTCCCCCAATTGCTCTCGGTTGCCACCAGGTGCGCTCCCGGCTCGACAAAGAACGAAAAGTGTTTGTAGCAGTAGTAGAAAGGCGTGTACGTCACCTGCCCGCTACGGGAATCCACCACGACCGGTGAAGACTGCGCCCAGTCTGCCGTACTCTTGCCCGTTTCATCGAGTACGAGGTTCCACACGATGTTGGAACTCGCGCCCGCCCTGAACCATTTCATGGCCAGTTCATACTGCTTCTGCGCGAACGCCCAGTCATTCGTGTTCGTGGCCCCGCACTCCGCCTCGCTTTGCATCAGCTTCAACTCGGGATGGAGAAAACGCGTTTCGGTCATGGTGCGCGCTCCGTCCCACTGGCAGGCCACTCCCTTCACGTAACGCCGCGTCTGCGGGTCCTGCATGGACGGCCCGATCCAGTAAGCGTATCCTCCACGACTGGAATCGTTGATCGTCCCCAGAAAGATCTCCGCATCGATCTGCTCTTTCTGGAAGATCGGCCCCAGATAATGGCCGATGAATTTGCCAAGCTGCTCTCCTGTCCACTGACAGCTCGTGTATTTGCTCGCGACCGCCGGTTCGTTCTGCGGCATCACCATGGCGATCTTCACGCCCGCCGCGCGGTAGGATTGCACGTACTTTGCGAAGTAGCGCGCCAGGGCATCAAGGGTTTGGTCGTCGTCTTTGATGTGCCCGCCGGCCAGTTTGCCGCTGTCCTTCATCCACGACGGAGGCGACCAGGGCACAGCCCACAGCCGCAGGTCGGGCCGGAGCGCCAGCGCGGCCTTGATGTACGGGATCAGCTTTTCCTGGTCGCGGGCGATACTGAAATGTTCCAGCGCGTAGTCGCCCGGCGTCTCGTCGAGCGAGTACAGCGTCGTGGCGTAATCGCTGGCACCGATGGGAGTACGCGCGAGATTGAGCTTCAAACCCGTCTTTGGATCGAACAGGGCGCGCAGTAGTTCCGCCCGGGCCTCGGCGGACAACACTTCCATGGCCTTCCAGCCTCGCTCGTTGAAGCAACCGCCCCAACCGTCGATCACCTGAAATTGCTCCCTCGAATTGACGTACACAGTTGGGCCGCTGTTCGCTTCCGGCACCGCGACACCCGGGTGCAGGGCGACGCTTGGCTGATCCGCCCAGGGGCGATCCACCGTGCTGCACTTCCAGGTCAGCGGTCCACCCTCCGCCGCAGAAATGGTGGCAAGGAGAAGAGTGGCCGACAAGGCTGCCCACCCACCAAGAATCATCGTCCAAACATGGATAGTTTTGTGCCGGGGAGACATGAAGCGTCGATTTATACGTGCGGTGCCTGCCGGTAGCAAACAGTGCTTGCTTCGTCCACGCCAAGCCTTGAGCTCTCTGGACGAAGCAAGATTTGCTGTCAGGATGGATGCGTCCTGAACTACCTCCAGTTCCATCTCGTCTTTAATCTGCCCGCTTTGCTGCTGCTGCTTTGGCTCAGCCGGCGCCGCCTGCGGGCCACGCATTTCCGGTGGATCACGGCGTTGTGCGCCGTGGTGCTGGTGACGACGGCGCCTTGGGACAACTGGGCGGTTTATCGCGGCATCTGGAGCTTCGATCCGGCGCGGGTCACGGAAATCACGATCCCCTGGCGCGGCGTGCAATGGCGTCTGCCGGCGGAGGAATACGCGTTCTTCCTGCTGGAAACGGTTATGGTGTCGCTCCTGACCATTCTTTTCCTCCCGGTGCCCTGCCCGCGTGACCGCAAAGCGGCGTCGCCGCCTCGCGCATGAAATGGCATTACTTCCTGCACTTGACCGTCTGGACGCTGCCCGTCCTGGCAGGCCAGTGGCTGCTCGGCCGGCGCATTTTCCCGCGCAACGCGGTGGCTGTCTTCGTTCCGCCGCTCCTGGCCACGGTCTTCTTCGGCTTGTGCGATGCAGTGGCCGTCCGGCAGCACCTCTGGGTCTTCGACTCGCGGCAAATCCTCGGCTGGTACCTCGGTCCGTTGCCGGTTGAAGAAGTGCTTTTCTTTTTCCTGACGAGCTTGCTCGTGAGTCAAAGCCTGGTCCTGCTGCTGCCGGCCGGGTATCGCGGGATTGACGGTCAATCAGCGGACCGTGGCGGCACCGGATGAAAGTCGCTCGCGTGATAAGAGCTGCGCACCAGCGGGCCGCTGGCCACGTACTCGAAGCCCTTTTGAAGCGCGATCTCCCCGTACAGATCGAACTGCGCTGGGTCGACATAGGCGACCACCGGCAAATGCTGCGGCGTCGGGCGCAGATACTGGCCCAACGTCAATACCTGGCAACCCGCCGCGCGCAGATCGTCCATCGCCTGGAAAAGCTCCGGCTCCGTCTCGCCAAGGCCGAGCATCACCCCGCTTTTCGTCACCACGGCGGGCGAAAGCTCCTTGGCCCGGCGCAGCACCTCCAGCGAAGTCCGGTACTTGGCCCGCGAACGCACCAGCGGGGTCAGGCGCTCGACGGTTTCCAGGTTGTGATTGAAGATTTCCGGCTGTGCCTGGAGCACCACCTGCAGGCAATCGCCCTGCGCATGGAAATCCGGCACCAGCACCTCGATAATGATGCTCGCATCAACCGCCCGGATGGCCGCGATCGTGCGGGCAAAATGCTCGGCGCCGCCGTCCTTGAGATCGTCCCGCGCCACGGCGGTGATGACCACGTGCTTGAGCCGCATGCGGCGGACGGCTTCGGCCACGCGCTGGGGTTCATCGTCCTCCAGCGCGAAAGGCTTGGCGGTGGAAACGGCGCAGAAGCCGCAGGCGCGCGTGCAACGGTCGCCGGCGATCATGAAAGTCGCCGTGCCCTGGCTCCAGCATTCCCAGCGGTTGGGGCACTGGGCGCTCTCGCAGACCGTGTGAAGCTTCAAGTCCGCCACCAGCGCCTTCGTCGAGAAAAAGACCGGATTGGAAGGAAGCCGGACCTTGATCCAGTCCGGCTTCTTCTCGACATGGAGCGTGGGGTCGATCTTCGCCAGGGTAGACATGGTGCAACGGCTGCCCGGAACTATGGGGGCGCCGCCAAGCGATTGCAAACCTACGGCGCGGCCAGCGCCACCGCGGTGCTCCCATTTGCCGCGATCCCCAGGCGCGAGACGCGTTGCAGAAAGGCGCGCGCCGCCGGAGTGGTCATCTTGAAGCGCCATTCCACCTGGTTGTCGTGCGTGCGCACGGTGGGCGGCTCGAGAAAGAGGTTCGGGCCCACGCTTTGCAGTTGCAGGACCTGATCCGGCTGGGACTGCAACAGCCTGGCCATGCGGTCGAGCCCGGCCGCGTTGCGCGCGTTCAACAGGAACACCGCCGACGCCGGTTCGTGCAGATCGATCGTCAGCCCGAGCGCCTGGCAATCGGCCAGAAGGTCCGTGCTGAGCAGGGGATCGGTCAGGTTGGTGAGTTCGTTCGGCTGATCGGTCACCAGGCGGAAAGCGCTATCGTCATCCAGGCGCTGGAACTGGCTGAAGAACTGGGCGTCGCTCTTCAAATCCGCCTTGAGCCCCAGACGCACATGGATCAGCTCCTCCACCGAGGCGGAGGAGCCCAGGGCCAGCGTATCCGGACCGATCTGCGCCACCGCAACACCCGGTTTTTCGTAGATGGGCAGCCCATCGACCAGGCTGGGCAGCCCATTGACCGTGCGTTGTTTGAAGCCTCCCTTGGCCAGCAGTTCGTTGCGCAACCAGGCATCGACATCGACCGAGCTGCGCATCTCCACCAGCAGGTAATCGACGGGCGGCCCATGGTTGGCGGAGGGAGCAAGGGCGTGCGTGATGCGGCTGACCTGCTCCCGCACGTTGATCTGCGGCACTTCGGCCACCTTTTGCACGAGGCCGGTCCAAACCTGCTGCCAGGTGTCGGGCGCCTGGGTTTGCAGCGTGCGCGCGAAATCAGCGTTGGTGAAGCGGCTGACGTTGAGCGAGACGATGGCTTCGGTGTTGCTCGGCAGCCAATCGCGCTTGGCCGGCGTGCGCAAGACCAGCAGCAACCCCACCGCCAGCAGCACCGCCAGCGTCACGCCGACGAAGTTGAAAATGCGCAAATCCTGGCGGTCGGCGTTCTGCGATTCCTTGTGCCAGGCGGCATCGAGGCCAGCCAGGCGCTCGTAGCTCTGCCGATGCCTCCGGGAGGTGGCGAAAAGCTCCTCACTTTGCGCCGGCATTTCCTCCCGCCCCGCCAGACGGCGCCCGATCACCAGATAGAAAACATCTTTCTGCTGCTCGAGCCGCGCCGCCTCCCGTCGGCTGGCGGCGATCTCCTTGAGCACGCCTGCGATCGTCAGCGTCACGGCCCGCTCCCGGGCGGCCAGTTTGGCCTGGGCCTGTTGTTTGCGGACGTCGAGCGCGCTCAAGGCGGCCCGGGTGTTCTTGATGGCCTCCTCATCGGCTTGCTTGGGGCCGGCAGCCTCTTCGCGCGCCGTTTGGAGCGCCGCGAGTTGGGCGGTGAGCGCCTCTCGTTTGGCGGCAATCTGGGTCTGGCGCAACTCGCGTTCGACTTCGGGCATGGCGCGCCCGGTGCGTTTCTGTTCTTTGTCCAGGGCGCTCAACTCCGCCTGCCAGCCGGCCTTGCGGGTCTGCTGTTCCTGCCAGGTTTTTTGCTGCTGCTCGCTGCGGCCCTGTGCGGCAGCCAGCGCCTCCTCCAAGGGGCCGCGCTCCGTAGCGATCTGGGCGAGTTCGTCCTCGTGTTGCTGGCGCGCCGCCGTCCGTTCGGCCTCGTGCTCCTGGATGCGCGCCTCCAGTTCCACCACGCGGTTGTTGGCATCGACCACCTCCGCGTCGAGGCGCTCGAGGCTTTCGTACGCCGGGCGTACGGTTTGGTCTTCGGCCAGTTCGCGCCAGCCATGACGCCCCAGCGCGATCTCGGCGCGCTCGACGACCTTGCGCGCATTGGCAAGCGCAATGCGATTCCGCTGGCGCAGCAGCCGGCGGGTCACTTCCTTAACGCCTGTGCTGACGAAGTTCATGGCAGCTCCCTGCGCCTACCATGCTCTATAATGCCCAAATTGCACGGGCTGATCCCGTGGCCGACAAAAGCACCCGCGAAGGTCCGGGCGAGCCCCGTCGCCAGCCTCCGTTCGCTAGAGCATGTTAAACAAATTTGTGGCCATTTTCGTTGCATTGGCGGGCGGCAAAGCCGCCGTTCGTCACTTAGGTGGGGATCGCTCTCTGCCCCTCGACCTGTCGCCAAGCCTCCAGTCTACCTGTGTTTGGAACCGCTGCGCGGCGGCTACACCATTATTTAAGGTGATCATCCCTTCAGAACAAAATCGACGGGAGGCCGCTCACAACAGGACCGGAATCTAGATCGCCGAGTCGTCAGGCCCTATGGCTGGCGTTCGAGCTTAAGGAAGACAACATCCTTGCCCTTGAGCGGGAGACTGGTTTGGAAGGTGCCGTCGGTGATCTGGACAGCCGTTTTCTCGACAGGATGGCCATCACTCAGCGCTTCCAACTTACTCTCCTGCTCGCGGGTGAGGTTTTGGGGAGAGCCCATGGCGCGAAAGGCGTCGAGTGGGTCGTTCTGGCCGTAGCCGGTGCGATACACGGAGAGTCGATAGTTGCCGGAGGGGACGTTCTTGACGGCGATCCGGGTCGAGCCGCGATCCTCGGGATGGTCACCGTTGCTGAAGAAGGCTTCGGTGTAGGCCTGGTCGGGCTGGGCCGCAAAGTCCCAGAGGAGGACCTGGAAATTACCGGCGTCGTCGCGGCAAACGTAGGAGTTGCCATCGGCGTTTTGGAGTTCGGTCGGACCAAGCGCACGCAGGAATTCGTAGGCGTGGAAGGTCGGTTTGCGAATGCCCTGAAGGTTGAGCAGGCCGAAGCCGCCATGAAAGGGGCCGAACGGCGGGCCGGGCTCTTCGAAGATGTCCGTGAAGGTCCACAGGCTCATGCTGCCGGCGGCCTCGGTGTGGCGCAGGACGTGGAGCACGAAGGCGGCGTTCTGATAGGTGTCGTGACGCGGGTCCCTCGGGCTGGGGGAGGAGTTCCACTCGGTGAAGTGGAGTTCGCGGCCCTTGAGCGGGCTGGCGTCGATCAGCGCGCGGTCCTGGGCCACTTGCGCGGGGATTTTGTCAACGTTGTGGAGGCCGGATGTCTTTTTGCCGTATTCGTCCAACACGGTATCCGTGCCGTAGGCGTGCGTGGAGATGAAGTCGATGGGGGCCTGCCCGGAGACGACGAAGGGGATGAACGTGTCGAGCCAGGCGGAGCCAGCGGTGGCGGGGCCGCCGACGCGGTATTCCGGCGAGACGGACTTCACGGCGCGGGCGCTCACGTCGTAGAGCTGGAAATACTGTTCGCGGGTGCCGCTCCAAAATTCGTGGAGGTTCGGCTCGTTCCAAACTTCGAAGTACCATTGCTTGACCTCGGCGTGGCCGTAACGCTCCTCGCAGTGGCGGACGAGGGCCGTGACGAGGTCACCCCATTTGCTGAAATCCTTGGGCGGGCTGGTCTGCCCCTTCCACCAGAAGACGGTCTTTCTGGGATCGCTCTGCATGGAGGAGGGCAGGAAGCCAAGCTCCACGAAGGGTCGGATCTTCACGCTGAGCAGGAAGTCGAAGAGCTTATCGACGTACTGCCAGTTGTAGATCGGCTCGCCGTGCGGGCCTTCCTTGTAAACGCCCATGTCGTCGTGGAAGAGGCCGTGGAAGCGGATGTAATGAAAACCGATGTCGCGCTGGACCTCGGCAAGCTGTTGCTGCCAGTCAGCGCGCAGACCCTCGTTCGCGCGCCCTGCACCAACGCAGTTTTGCCAGACGCGGCTCGTCGGACCTTTCACGGCGGTCCAATCGGCGGTGATCGTGCGGGGGGCGTCGTCTGCGGCAAGCAGCGGGACGGCGACGAAGAGGAGCAGGGCGAGGAGGAACGGCATGAAGTTTGCGAAAGGAAGCGATCTAAAAATCGGACTGTCGCTCGCGATCCGCATAGGTTTGTGCGGCCTCTGTCTCCTTGGTGAATAGGAACTCTCGGGCTTCATCAGAAATCAGGTGCGTATTGGCGGCAAAGGAAATTTGCTGACGGAGAACGCCAGCGACAACCGGACGCGACGAGGGTGTCTCTAAGCTGCTCCACGCGGCGAGCGTAAAGCCGACGATTGCCGAAATCAGCAGTAAGCGGGACATGATGCCAATCGTGCCTCACGCTCCATGCCCGGCCTATGCTCGCCCGAAATAGCCCACTAATCTTCGCTCGCCTGCAACTTCGCCAGGATCGATAAATCCTCCAAAGTCGTCGTGTCGCCCGTGACCGCCTTGCCGCTCGCGACTTCCTTGAGCAGGCGGCGCATGATCTTGCCGCTCCGCGTCTTGGGCAGCGCGTCCGCAAACCGGATCTGATCCGGCTTGGCGATCGCCCCGATGGCCTGGCCGACGTGCTTGCGCAGCGCCTCCTCCAACTCCTTGCCGGCCGTGTGCGTGGATTTCAGCGTCACGAACGCCACCACGCCCTGCCCCTTGATCTCGTCCGGCCGGCCCACGACCGCCGCCTCCGCCACTGCTGCATGGCTGACCAGCGCGCTCTCGATCTCGCTCGTGCCCAGACGGTGGCCGGCCACGTTCAACACGTCGTCAATCCGCCCGATGATCCAGAAATTGCCGTCTTCATCCCGTCGCGCGCCGTCGCCGGTGAAATAATAGCCTTTGCCGGCGAACTCGCTCCAGTACTGCTGCTGGTAGCGCTCGGGATCACCGTAAATCGTGCGCAGCATGGCCGGCCACGGCTGCCGGATTACGAGCTTGCCGCCGACGTTCGGGCCGACGTCGTTGCCGTGATCGTCCACGATGGCCGCGTCCACGCCAAAGAACGGCCGCGTCGCTGTGCCCGGCTTGGTCGGGATCGCGCCGGGCAGCGGCGCGATCATGTGCATGCCGGTCTCCGTTTGCCACCAGGTATCGACGATCGGGCAGCGGCCGCCGCCGATCTTCTCGCGGAACCACATCCAGGCCTCCGGATTGATCGGCTCGCCCACGGTGCCGAGCAGGCGCAGCGAGGACAAATCGTGCTTTTCCGGCCATTGATCTCCCCACTTGATGAACGCCCGGATGGCCGTCGGCGCCGTGTAGAGAATCGTGATCTTGTGCTGCGCAATCAGTTGCCACCAGCGATCCGGCTCCGGGTGATTGGGCGCGCCTTCGTAGAGAAAGCTCGTCGCGCCGTTCGCCAGCGGCCCGTAAACCACATAGCTGTGGCCGGTGATCCAGCCGACATCGGCCGTACACCAGTAGATGTCGTCCTCGCGCAGATCGAAGATGTACTTGGTCGTGCAATACGTGCCGAGCAGGTAGCCGGCCGTCGTATGCAGGATGCCTTTCGGGCGGCCGGTCGACCCGCTCGTGTAGAGGATGAAAAGGGGGTGCTCGCTGTCGAAGGCTTCCGCCGGGCAGGTTGGGGCGGCGGTGGCCATTTCATCGTGCCACCAGAGATCGCGGCCGGCCTGCATGGCTACGGCGTTCTCCGCCCGGCGCAGGACGATGACGAGACTGACGTCCGCCGTGCCATCGGCCAGGGCGGCGTCGACGTTGGCCTTGAGCGGCACAATGGAGCCCCGCCGCCAGCCGCCGTCCGCCGTGACCACGATCTTCGCGCCGCTGTCCGCCAGCCGGTCCTTGATGCTGGCCGCGCTGAAGCCGCCGAAAACCACCGAATGCACCGCGCCGATCCGCGCGCAAGCCAGCATGGCCACTGCCGCTTCCGGCACCAGCGGCAGGTAGAGCAGGACGCGGTCGCCCGCCGCGACGCCGTGGCGCTTGAGCACGTTCGCAAAGCGGCAAACTTCCGCGTGCAACTCCGCATAAGTCAGAGTGCGGGTGTCGCCCGGCTCCCCTTCCCAAATAATGGCGGGTTTGTCGCGGCGCGGCCCCGCCAGATGCCGGTCTAGGCAGTTCTCCGTCAGGTTGAGCTGGCCGCCCGAAAACCACTTGGCGTTCGGGCAATCCCATTCCAGGACTGAGGTCCACGGCTGGCGCCAGGCCAGCTCCGCCGCCTCGCGCGCCCAGAATTTCGCCGGGTCTTGCAGCGATTCGGCATAAAGCTCCTCGTACTGTGCCAGCGAACCTATCCGCGCCCGGTTGGAAAAATCCTCCGCGGGCGGGAAAATGCGATTTTCGATCAACGACGACTCAATATTCTGGCTCATGGGAGGACTTCCGGTTGCAGGGGAGTTTGTCGCGCCTCGCCGTCCTCCTCAAGCGCATTCCGCGCTTGGCGCCCGTGAACTTCGACCACCGCAGAATCCCATGGCAAGCGCCCGGGACGCATGGTACGGGAATGGGGATGCTCCCCGGCGACAATTCCCAGACGCTCGCGGGCGCCAATCGCAGTTTGCACGATGCCGGCTGCTATCTGGCCCGGGCCCTGCACCTGCACTGCCCGGTCTGCGGTACCCGGCCGATCTTTCTGCCCGTGCGGCGCGTGCGCAATTTCGACGACTGGGTCCGTCCGCTCGATGGCTGTCCGCGTTGCGGGTATGCCTACGAACGGGAGCCCGGCTACTTCCTGCTCGCCATCTTCGGCTTCAACCTGGGCTTCGCGGTTTGGGTTGGCATCACCGCGTTTACCATTCTGTCGATCTACGGCGATGTCGCCGCGATGTCGTATTGGCAGTTGCTCGCTTTGACCGTGCTGCCGATTCCCATTATCAACGTGCTGATCGCGCGCCACGCCAAGGCGCTCTTCATCGCCCTGGATCATTTCGTCGATCCGCATGATCCCCACGCGGATGACGGCTCCGACGACGATGACGACGGCACCGGCCTCCTGACGCCGTCTCCATCCTGGGACGGCGGCGGCGGCGAGCCGTATCCGGAAGAAGCGGCGGTACACGGCGAACTCGCCCTGCGGTAACTAACTGACTGACTGCCCCACCCTGGCCATGTCCCCTGTCACGACCACTTCGAGCCCGAATGTTCGCATCCTCGGCACGCGCACCGGGATCGTCAAAGCGCTGGCGGGCTTCCGCAAGACCTTCCATCGCATTCCGATGACCTTGCCGGACCCGCCCTTCGAAAGGCAGTTCATCGGCATGTGCAGCGCCGATCTCGACAAGCTGGCGCGCGATCTCTTCGAACGCTTGCGCATCGCCCGCGGCTACAAGCGCCGGGAGATCACCCTGGCCACCGATTCGCCCGGCTCTACGCTGACCACGACGGATTTTACCCTGGACCTGTCCTACGCCCTCGATGCCGCCGAACCGTCCAATTATCAGATCAGCTACGACCTGCATACCATCCGCGACATCGCGGTCTTTGCCGACGAGCCGTTGAACGCGATTTTCGCCGGTATCTTCAATCGGATTTCTTTTCCCTTCGCTAAAAAGGCGTCAGTGGAAACGTTGATTGACGAGTTGGAAGCGGCGCCCGCCGGCGCGGCGAACCTGCAATACCCTCCCGATTGCAGCGAGTGCGTAGTGAGCTTGCCCGGCTATGCCGGCAAAGTGCGCCTGACCGCAACGCAACTGGAAGTCATCAATGTCAGCCCCACTTCGCCCGCGGACCTGATCAAGACCTTTGTCGAAGCCAGCGAGATCCTCGCCTCCAACGCGACTTTGGCAAAGCTGATGCCTAAATCGAGGTAGGCAGCGAAGCTGCCTTTCGTGACCCAAGGTAGGGATCGCTCTCCGGAGCCTGTCGGACTTAGAAGCTTGCAGGTCAAGGGGAGTGGAGTGCAAGGTGGAGGTCCATGAGCACACGCTATGTGAACGTGGATCGGAAAACACCGATGTTGCTGGCGCCGGATCTGAGGGACTGGGTGGCCGAGGATGATGTGGCGCACTATCTGGTCGAGGCGCTGGAGTTAGTCGATCTGTCGGCGGCGAAGCTCAACGTGCGCGGGACGGGCAGCGCGCAGTATCCGCCCGGGATGATGCTGGCGGTGCTGGTGTACTGTTACGCGCATGGGATGTTCAGTTCGCGCGAGATCGAGCGGGCGACCTGGCGGCATGTGTCGGTGCGCTACCTGGCGGCCAACACCCACCCCGACCATGACACGATCGCAACCTTTCGCCGGGAGAACGGGGCGCTGCTCAAAGCGGTGTTCGTCGAACTGCTGCAGTTGGCCAAGCGGAGTGGACTTTTGCGCCTGGGAGTGATCGCGATCGATGGGACCAAGCTCAAAGCGGCCGCGGCCAAGCGGCGCACGCTCTGCCACGAGCAGATCGAAAAGGAGTTGGCCGAGTTGGAGGTGCAAGTCAAGGCGTTGCTGGCGCAGGCAGAGACGGCCGATGCCCAGCCGGCGCCGAGCGACGAGTTGCCGCGGGAGTTAGTCGATGCCCAGCAGCGCCGGGCGCGGCTGCTGGCGGCGCAGGGCGAGCTTGCGGCGCAGGTGCGCGAGCGCTACGAACAGCGAGAAGCGCAGCGCGCCCAGGCCGCGGCGGCTGGCGAGCAGGGGATGCGGCGGGTGTCCCCCGAGCCCCAAGCCAATGATCGACTCAACTTGAGCGATCAAGACAGTACGCTGACGCCGACGGCCCAAGGCGGCTTCATCCAAGGCTTCAACGCGCAGATCGCGCTCAGCGTCGCCGCCAGGGCGGCTGGTGACGGGGAGGGCGCTCCCGTGAGCTTGATCGTGGCTGGCGAGGTGGTGCGCGCCACCAGCGACCTCGGCCAATTGGAGCCGATGACTGAGGCCGTGGTGGCCAACTTGGGCCAGGCACCGTCGGTCGTCTTGGCCGATACGGGTTACGATCACACGCGCCAGATTCGAGCGGTGGAAGCGCGCCACGGCTGCCGGGTCTTGTGTCCGCCGGCACGCAACGCCTGGGCAGGAGCGCAGTCGCGCAGCCGCAAGCCGCGGGAACGGGAGCGCTGGCAGGAGCGGGCGGCCAGACGCGCGCAGCTGGCCCAGCCGGAAGTTCGGGCGCTCTACGGCCAACGCGGTACGAGCGTGGAGCCAGCTTTTGGGATCATTAAGAATACGCTCGGCTTTAGCCGGTTTCGCTTGCGCGGGCTGGCGAAAGTGCGCACCGAGTGGCAGTTAGTGACGCTAGCCTTCAACTGCCGGCGCCTGGCAGCGCATCAAAGGCGCTCGGGTCAGCGGCTTAACTAACCGGGAGGAGCTGCCAGAGTTCCCGTCCGGCGGCTCAGCGAAGGGGCTCTGTGCTTTTTGCGCTCCTGTTTAACAACCAGAGCAGCCCACTCCCCCTAGAAGTTTACTTCTCTTCCTATTTCCTCCACACCTAACGATCAGGTTAGTTTCAAGTCCGACAGGCTCCTCCGAGCGACTCCCAAGCTGTCCGGCAAACCGGTGAACGGGTAACGCTATGCAGTAGCTGGGGTTCACCAGACAGTCACGGAGTCGCTCGGAGAGCGATCCCTACCTTACGGCGCTCCCAGCAGCGCGGGATCGTAGTTCAGATTTGGCGCGAGCCAGCGCTCGATTTCCCGCACAGACATGCCTTTGCGCACGGCGTAATCCTCCACCTGATCCCGGTCGATTTTGCCAACCGCGAAATACTTGCTCTCCGGATGGCCGAAGTACCAGCCGCTCACGCTGCTCGCGGGATGCATCGCGTTGCTTTCTGTCAGATAAATCCCGGCAGCATTCTCCACGTCCAGCAGGCGAAACAAGGCCGGCTTCTCCGTGTGATCCGGGCAAGCCGGATAACCCGGCGCCGGGCGAATCCCGCGATACTTCTCCTTGATCAACTCCTCGCTGGAAAGATTCTCGGCCGCGCCGAAACCCCAGGCGATCCGCGCCTGCCGGTGCAGGTACTCCGCAAACGCCTCGGCCAGGCGGTCGGCCAGGGCTTGGGTCATGATTTTGTTGTAGTCGTCGTGCTCGCTTTCGAACTGCCGCACCAATGCCTCCGTGCCATGGCCGGTGGTCACCGCGAACGCTCCCAGATAGTCCGCGCGTCCACTCGCGCGCGGCGCAATAAAGTCGGCCAGAGCCGTGTGGTACTGCCCCTTTGGCTTTTCGACCTGCTGGCGCAAGGAATGAAACGTCGTCAGCACTTCCCGTCGGCTCTCGTTTGTATACAGCTCGATATCATCGCCGACGCTGTTCGCTGGATAAAAGCCGTAGACCGCGCGGGCCTGCAAGAGGCGTCCATGCACGATATCCTGCAAGAGCTTGCGCGCGTCGTCGTACAACTCCCGCGCTTGTTTGCCCACGTAAGGGTCATCGAAGATGCCCGGGAAGCGGCCGCGCAATTCCCAGGTGTGAAAAAACGGCGACCAATCAATGTACGGCACCAGTTCAGACAAGGGTTGGTCAGCGATCACCCGCGGCCCGAGGAACTCCGGCACATCAATCGCCGCCGCCGCCCAATCGATCGGCGGATGCAAGGCGCGCGCCGCGGTAATCGACACCATTTTCTTGCTGGCGGAGCGGTGGGCGTGCTCTTCCCGCAACCGCTGATAATCCGTGCGCGTCTTCGCCACGAACCCCGGCTTCTGTTCGTCATTCAAGAGCGAGTTCACCACCCCGACCGAGCGCGACGCATCCAGCACGTGGATGATCGGGTGCTCGTAGACGGGCGCGATCTTCACGGCGGTATGCGCGCGGCTGGTGGTCGCCCCGCCGATAAGCAATGGCAAGGTAAAGCCCAGCCGCTGCATCTCGCCGGCGACGTGCACCATCTCGTCCAAGCTCGGCGTGATCAGGCCGCTTAACCCAATGATGTCCACGCCCCGCGTCTTGGCTTCTTCCAGGATCCGCTCGCAGGAACACATCACGCCCAGGTCGATGACCTCGAAGTTATTACAGCCCAGCACAACGCCGACGATATTCTTGCCGATATCGTGCACGTCTCCCTTCACCGTCGCCATGAGGACCTTGCCTTGGGCGCGTTGTTCGCTCAACGGCCGGCTCGCCTTCTCCGCTTCCATGAACGGCATGAGGTAAGCCACCGCCTTTTTCATGACCCGCGCGCTCTTGACCACCTGCGGTAAAAACATTTTCCCCGCGCCGAACAAATCGCCCACGACACTCATGCCGGCCATGAGCGGACCTTCAATGACGGAGAGCGGGCGATCGGCTTGCAAACGTGCTTCTTCCGTATCGGTGTCGATAAAGTCGGTGATGCCCTTGACGAGCGCATGTGAAAGGCGCTCTTGCACCGTGCCCGCGCGCCAGGCGTCGTCTTCCTTTTTGACTTTGCCGCCGGCGACCTGCTGCTTGATGGCTTCGGCTGTTTCCACCAGGCGCTCCGTGGCGTCGGGGCGGCGATTGAGCAGGACATCCTCCACTCGCTCCAGCAGGTCTTTCGGGATTTCCTCGTAGACAGCCAACTGGCCGGCATTGACGATCCCCATGTCCATCCCGGCGCGAATGGCATGATAAAGGAACGCCGCGTGCATGGCTTCGCGAATGGGATTATTCCCGCGAAACGAAAAGGAGATATTCGACACGCCGCCGCTGACATGCGCGCCGGGCAGATTGGCCCGGATCCAGCGCGCCGCCTCGATGAAATCGACGGCGTAATTATTGTGCTCCTCGATGCCGGTGGCGACGGTCAGGATATTCGGATCGAAGATAATATCCTCGGCCGGAAAGCCGACTTCCTCGGTCAGGATCTTGTAAGCACGGGTACAAATCTCAATCCGGCGCGGGTAATCGGCCGCCTGGCCTTGTTCGTCGAACGCCATCACCACAGCCGCCGCGCCATAGCGCCGGACCAGCCGGGCGGAGTGCTTGAATTTCTCCTCGCCTTCCTTGAGCGAAATCGAGTTGACGATGCCCTTGCCTTGCAAACATTTGAGGCCCGCTTCGATCACGCTCCATTTCGAGGAGTCGACCATGATCGGCACCCGCGAGATGTCGGGTTCAGCGGACAGCAGGTTGAGGAAGCGCGTCATGGCGGCTTCGCCATCGAGCATCCCCTCGTCCATGTTGACGTCCAGGATATTGGCCCCGCCCTCGACCTGCTGCCGGGCGATGGCCAGGGCGGTCTCGTAGTCGCCGGCGAGGATCAGCTTCGAAAAGCGTGGCGAACCGGTGACGTTGGTCCGTTCACCGATCAGTAAGAATTGCGCTGCTTGCATGAGGCGTTGCCGAGGGGTCTTGCTCCCGCCCTGAGCGAGACGGCTTACCCTACCCGGAATTCTGGCATTTCCTGCTCCGAATTCCGCTTTTTGTTCAAGCCGCCAGCACCTCCAGGCCGCTGAGCCGCAAACGCTTCTCCACCTGCGGCAACACGCGCGGTGCGCAATCGCGCACCGCCTCGGCAATCGCCTGGATGTGCGGCGGCGTCGTGCCGCAGCAACCGCCCACGATGTTCAACCAGCCGGCCTGCGCCCACTCGCGGATTTGCGGCGCCAAACTCTCCGGCGTCTCGGGAAAACCGGTCGGCGACAAGGGATCGGGCAAGCCCGCGTTCGGGTAACAAGAAACATAGATCGGCGCGATGCGCGATAACTCCTCGATGTACGGACGCATTTCGCGCGGACCGAGCGCGCAGTTCAAACCGATGCTCAGCAGCGGCGCGTGGGAGACGCTGGTAAAGAACGCTTCCACCGTCTGGCCCGTCAGCGTGCGGCCGCTCAAATCCGTGATGGTGCCGCTGACCATGATCGGCACGCGCGTTTGCGGCTGCGCGTCGAAATGCTCCAGGATGGCGAAAAGCGCGGCCTTGGCATTGAGCGTATCGAAGATCGTCTCCACCAGCAGGACGTCGACGCCGCCTTCCAGCAGCGCCTGCACCTGTTCCGCGTAGGCGGCGCGGACCTGATCGAAGGTGACGTCGCGCGCGCCGGGATCGTTGACGTCCCGGGAAATGGAGAGCGTCTTGCTCAAGGGCCCGATCGCCCCCGCCACAAAGCGCTCCCGGCCGTCCTGCGCTGTCACCCGGTCAGCCGCGCGGCGTGCGCAGGCCGCGGCGGCGAGGTTAAGTTCGTAGGCGAGCGCTTCCAGGTGGTAGTCGGCCTGCGACAGCGACGTCGAGTTGAAGGTGTTTGTCTCGATGATGTCCGCGCCGGCGGCCAGGAACGCGGCGTGAATGTCCTCCACCACGTTCGGTCGCGTGATGCTCAGCAGGTCGTTGTTGCCCTTCAGATCGCTGGGATGACTGGCAAAGCGCGCACCGCGATAGGCGGCTTCATCCAGTTTGTACTGCTGGATATTGGTCCCCATGGCGCCGTCGAGGATGACGATGCGCTGTTGGAGAAGCGTTTCGAGCGGGTGCGGCGAAGGGTCCGGCATGTCAGGAAGATACCGCGCCGTCTCCAAGGAGGCAAGAAACAAATGAACGCATCATGATGCGTCGATGCGTTACCGGAAATGGCGCCAGTATTCGTCGAGCCAAATCGACGCCACGAACACCAACCCGACAAACGCGTTGGCGTTAAAGAAGGCGCGGTTCACTGCCCCGGCATCCAGGCGCGCCGGCCCCGCGACCGTACGATGCTCGTACCAGAACGCCCCCAGAACCAGCAGTTGGCCCGCGAAGTAGACGAAGCCCAGGCCCGCCGTCGCGCCGAACGCCACGAGCAGCAGAAAGGCGCTGGCATGCAGCGTTTGCGCCAGCCGGTGGCTGCCAGCGACCCCGAGTTTCACCACCAGCGAGCGCAACCCCGCCTGTACGTCGAAGTCGTAATCCAGCGTCGCGTAAATCAGGTCGAACCCGGCCACCCAACACGAGACCGCCAGGCCGAGCACCAGGGGCGCCCAGGCAAATTGCCCAGTCACCGCCAGCCACGCCCCCACCGGCGAAACCGCCAGGGCCAAACCCAGGAACGCCTGGGTGTAATGCGTGAAGCGTTTGGTCAGCGAATAGAAAAACACGATGGCCAAGGCCAGCGGCGAAAGCCGGAAGCACATGGTGTTGATGCAATAGGTTGTCGCAACAAATCCCAGCGCGCTGCCGGCGAGCAGCACCTGGGCGACGCCTTTCGGCACCAGCTGATGGCGGCCCGCCGTGCGGGGATTGTGTTGATCGATCTGCCAATCCGCCAGGCGGTTGAAAACCATCGCGGCCGTCCGGGCGCAAACCATGGCGAGCACGATCAAGCCCAGCAGCCGCCAGCCGGGACGCCCCCCGGACGCCGCCAACATCGAACCCAACGCAAACGGCAACGCGAACACCGTGTGCGAGAAGCGGATGAACGTCAGTCCACGCGAAACCGCCCCGAAGATCGGCGCCGGCCGGGCCGGGGCAGCCGCTCCGCTCACGAGCGTTCTCCCTCCAGCAAAGCCGCCAGCCGGGCATTCGCTCCGGCGACGAGCGGCGTCCCATGCGCCATGGCCAGCGTCTCGAACGGTAGCGTGAGCAGTTGGCGCAGGCTGTGGCGCAACTCGCGCGGGTTCAGACAATACTTGGCCGGCAAAAAGCTGAACCCATGGCCCGGCAAGTGAATCAGAGCGTCGCCTACGATCAGCAAGCCACCCCCGCCCTTGTAATAAAGCGCGATTTCTCCCGCCACCGCGCCCGGCACCGGAACGGCGGTGAATACCTCCAGCACCGCGCCGCCGGCCGCGGGGATCACTCCGTCCACCGCCAGCTCCAGGTCCGCCACCGCCTCTTCATGCGCATAAACGCCGATGGAAAAATGCCGCCGGTACTTTTCCGCCGCCCGGGCATGATTCGCATTTGTAAGGATAATACCTGCCGGTTTCGCGTCCGCGGTCAGTTGCTCCAGGGCTTCATCCGCCAGCGGAATCGGATCGATGAAAAACAAGCGCTCACCGACTCGCAACGCCGCGCTCTGCAACTCCACCTTGTTGGCGGGATCATAGGCTTGCCAGCAGGCCAGTGCCGCATCACCGGTGGCGTCGAGCGGCAGGAGGTCGTACTCGACGGCGGGGTTCATGCACTTGGCACTTGAGTTGCTTAAGAGAGTTGCCAGCCAAAGCAGGGCGCGACCACCTCCATGTACACTTACGCTTACCAAGCCCGCGACAACAGCGGCAAAATTTCGGCCGGCGTGCAGGACGCCATCAACGAAGAGAACGCCATCAACAGCCTGATGAGCCGCGGCCTCATGGTGCTGACGATCACGCAAAAAAGCGCGGCCAATCGCCGCAAGAAAATCTCCTCTGTCAAGGAAACCGATCTCGTCCTTTTCACCCGCCAGCTAGCCACGATGGTCGACGCCGGCATTCCACTCGTCGGGGCCATGACGGCTCTCTACGAATCCGCCGATCCCAAGAAGCAGGCGCCCCTGCGCGCCGTCATCGGCGATATTACCGGCCGGGTGCAGGGCGGCGACAGTTTTCATCAGGCGCTGATGAAGCACCCGCGCGTCTTCAATCGCCTCTACATCAGCATGGTCAAGGCCGGTGAAGCCGGCGGTTTGCTTTCGGACATTCTGGACCGTCTCGCCGGCTTCCTGGAATCGTCCGCGCGGCTGCGCAAGAAGATCAAGTCGGCCATGACCTACCCGGTGGCCGTCATCTCGATCGCCGTGGTCATCACGACGTTCCTGATCGTGCGCGTCGTCCCGGTCTTCGCGGATATTTTCAAGGACTTCGGCAAGCCGCTCCCCGCTCCCACGCAATGGCTGGTCGATCTCAGCGATTTCATGCGCAACGATTGGTGGCTGCTCATCGGCATCCTCGCCGGTGTCTTCTTTGGGCTGCGCTACTTTGCCAAGACGAAAACGGGCAGCCAGCTCTGGAACCGTTGGCAACTCAAGCTGCCGGTCTTCGGCGGCCTGATTCACAAGATTTGCATGAGCCGTTTCGCCCGCACCTTCTCGCAGTTGATCCGTAGCGGCGTGCCCATCCTCGAGACGCTCGAGATCGTCGGTGGCAGTTCCGGCAACACCATCATCGAGGAATCGATCCGCAGCGTCAGCAGCGACGTCGAAAAAGGCGACAACCTATCCGTCGCCATGTCCAAGAAGACGATCTTCCCGCCAATGATGCTGCGCATGGTCGCCGCCGGCGAATCCACGGGCAAAATCGATGAGATGCTCGAGAAGATGGCGGACTTCTGGGACGAAGAAATCGAAGCGACCCTCAACGCGCTGACCTCCCTGCTGGAGCCGATCCTGATTGTCATCCTGGGTGTGATCGTCGGCGGCATCGTTATCGCACTCTTTTTGCCGATCTTCCAACTCAGCGAAGTGGTTTCGGGCTAGTCCCGGGCGACGCCCAAGGGGCGGGTCAGCCTGGATAGGAGTTGTATTCTATGGCTGGTTCCGATGCCGCTTTTACCGCTCCCTTTCCCACGGCTCAGGCTGAGGTGGTTGAGCAGATCGCGTCCGGCGCCCCCCTGGAACACACGCTGCACCTGTTAGTCTATTCGATTCAGCAAAAGCTGCCCGGCGCAATGGCAGCCGTGCTCCTGCTTTCCGCCGACGGCCAGAGCTTGCACCTGGGCGCCGCGCCCGATCTGCCGGCCGCTTTTCACGAGGCGGTCGATGGCCTGCGCATCGGACCCACCGCCGGGTCCTGCGGCACCGCCGCCTTCACCCGCAGCCCGGTCATCGTGACGGACACTGCCACCGATGAGCGCTGGGCCGGGTGGCGCGAATTGGCGCTCCGGCACGCGCTGCGCGCCGGCTGGTCCACCCCGATCCCCGCCCGCAACGGCGGTGTGCTCGGCACGTTTGCCGTTTATTGGCGGGAACCGCGCACTCCCGCCGCCCCGGAAGCCGATATCATCCGCATGGCCGTCAACCTGGCCGCGGTGGCGATCGAAGGCTCCCGTTTCGCGGCTTTGCAACGCGCCAACGAGGGCAAATGGCGCGCCGTTTTCGAGCATGCCCTGGATGCGATCCTCATCGCCGATGATAGGCGCCGCTTCGTCGATGCGAATGCGGCGGCTTGCGAGCTGTTCAACGCGCCCCGCAGCCGCATCGTCGGCTCCCCCATCAGCGAGTTCATGTCGCGCAGTGAGGAAAACGCTGGTCCGGAGTCGCCTTCGAACTGGGCTTCGTTCTTGAGCAACGGCTGCCAATCCGGCGAGTGCGTGATCCTGCGCGCGGATGGCACCAGGCGCTTTGCGGACCTGCGGGCGCGGGCCAACTTTCAACCCGGCCTCCATCTCTGCATCGTCCGCGATACCACGGAACGAAAACTCACGGAGGAAGCCGTGCGCTGTGCCGAAGGCCTCTATCGCACCTTGGTGGAAACCACAAACACGGGTTACCTGGTGGCGGATCATGAAGGCCGCGTGCTGGATGCCAACGCCGAATACGTCCGCCTGGCCGGCCAATCCGATCTGAACGCCATTCGCGGCCAAAGTGTATTGCAATGGACGGTCCCGGAGGACCGCGCCCGGCATGCGGAGGGCATCGCCGCCTGCCTGCGTGGGGAGTTGGTCCGCGACCTGGAAGTCCATTTCGCCGGAGCCGAGGGCCAGGCCGTGCCGGTGGAGATCAACGCCACGGCCGTCCGGGCGGAGAGCGGGCTGCGCTTCCTTTCGCTTTGCCGGGACATCACGACGCGGGTCGCGGCCCGCCAGGAGGTGGAGACCGCCTGGCACGGACTGGAAACGCGCGTACTGCAGCGGACCGCCCAGCTCGCGTCCGCCAATGAACAGATTCGCATGCGCGCGCGGCAGCAGGAGGCTGTCGCCGAGATCGGGCGGCGGGCATTGGCGGAGGAAGATCTCGCCCGGCTCTTGCAACAGGCCTGCGAGCTCGTCGCGCAGTTCCTGGAAGTGGATTTCACCGCCGTGATGGAGCACGCGGACGAGCAGAGCGAGGACCTCCTGCTGCGGGCCTGCCACGGCTGGGCCGGCACGTTGGGGGAGCCCATCGCCACGACCAACCCGGTCATGCTGGCGGGTTACGTGATCGCATCGCGCGAGCCAGTGGTTTTCGGCGATCTGGGCCGCGAGACGCGTTTTCAGCCGCTGCCGGGAATGCTCGAGAGCGGCATCGTCAGCGGCATGACCGTGGTGATCCCGGGCGAAACGCGACCCTTCGGCGTGATGTGCGCGCAGAGCCTCCAGACACGCGAATTCACCCAGGACGACGTTCACTTCCTGCAATCCGTGGCCAATGTCCTGGCCGCGGCGGTCGCCCGCACCCGGGCGGAAAGCATCGTCCGGCTGGCGCGGGAAGCAGCCGTCAACGCGAACGACGCCAAGCTCGAATTCCTTTCCCGGATGAGCCATGAACTGCGCACGCCTTTGAACGCCATTCTAGGCTTCGGGCAGTTGCTCGAGATCGATGAATTGAACCCTACGCAGCGGGAAAGCGTCGATCAGATCATCAGCGCGGGACGACATCTGCTCCATTTGGTCAACGAGGTGCTTGATATCAGCCGCATCGAGTCCGGCAACTGGTCGTTCGAACTCGAACCCCTGCAGGTCGCCGAACTCTTGGGCGAGGCCATCGATCTGATCCGGCCGCTGGCCACGGCCAACGAGATCGAGTTGATCATGACGCCGGCCGCGCGCGAGGGCGCCCAGTACGTGCTGGCGGATCGGCAGAGAGTCCGCCAGGTGTTGCTCAATTTGCTTTCCAACGCGGTGAAATATAACCGGCCGGCCGGCAGCGTCACTGTCTCCGATCTGCCCGCCCCAGACGGCCGGAGCATCCGGCTGCAAATCGCGGATACTGGCAACGGGATCGCGCCGGAGCATCTTTCCCGGCTCTTTACGCCTTTCGACCGCCTGGGCGCGGAGAACACCCGCGTGGAGGGCAGCGGCATCGGGCTGGCACTTTCCAAACGCTTGATCGAGGCGCAGGGCGGACGCTTGGGCGTCGATAGCATCGTGGGGAACGGTTCCGTTTTTTGGGTGGATCTTCCCATTGCCGCCGCGCCGCTGACCGGTTCGAATCACAGTTTGTTCGACGAGATGATCAAACCATTCCTCACCGACCACGAGAATTCGGCCGATGCCGGCAGCCCGGCTTGTGACGGCGCGGTGCCGGCTCGCACCATTCTTTACGTGGAGGACAACGAGCCGAACCGGCGCCTGATGGAGATGCTCCTCTTGCAACGGCCCTGCCTGCGCCTGGTCACCGCCTCCCGCGGCCGGGAAGGGATCGAGATCGCCCACCTGCATCCGCCGGATCTGATCCTGCTGGACATGCATCTGCCGGATATTTCCGGCGAAGAAGTCCTCAATGCGTTGCGCGCGGAGCCCGCCACGCGGGAGACCCCGGTCGTTGTGGTCAGCGCGGACGCCACGGCCCTGCGGCAGGCCAGCCTGCGCGGACTGGGCGCCAACGACTATCTGACGAAGCCGTTTAACGTCATGCAGTTCTTGAGTGTGGTCGACGAGTACCTGGTGCCGGAAGAATCGGCCGCCGTTCACACCTAAGGAACCTGCGTGCGACAAGGCCGCTCAACGGATTCATCTTCTTTCCGCCAGCCCGACAATGAAGGTGCTTACGCCTTTTTCTCCCGGCGCATGTACTGGATGCCACCCCCCACTCCGATGCCTGCAACGATCATCGACCACGCCGGTGGCTCCGGCACATCTTCCACCACTTGAAACCCGTTGACCTCCTCGGCGTCCTGATTTGTCAGCGACTGGATTGTCACTGATTGGCTGGAGCCGGTGAGTCCGGGGAAAACCACATAGTCGCCATCTGCCGTCGGTGCTGCTGCATCCGTGCTGGTGGCGAGATTGTACGTGAACGGAGTAGCTGAATTTCCATCCACATAGCCGGAGCTAATGTCGTCAGGCGGTGCCTCGTAATAGGTGGTGGTGCCTACGGTGGTACTTAGCATGGCCGAGTTTCCGGGCAATTCGTAGACCACCAAATCATATTCGGCGTACGGAATATTGCTGATGCTCAGCGTCAAGGGAGTGTCGGACGATTCGGCCAGATAATTCGAGTTCAACGTCTCATCGGGACCGCTGGGCGACCCCGACTGGAAGACACCGAGATTGCTGGAGGTGGAGAATTCCATCGTCGTCGTCCCACCGCTGTTATCCATAAGCGATGAACCGCTGCCCCCGGCAGTGTTGAAATGGGTTTGGGCGTAGCCGGGGGCGCCGGCGGAATCGCCGGCCGCCAGGACGTGCGATCCCACAAACTGGACTCCCACGCTGGCAGCGGACGCCGCCCGAGCAAGCCCGATCACAGCCAGCACCATCAGACAGAATTGGTGGCACACGGCACGCCGCCGCAGTCGGTGACGGGTCACGCTTTGTCTTCTCATAAACGTAAACGGCAGATGGCCTACAGTAACGAATCCCTTTGGCAGATCACCCTTCCGGCGTTTTACCGAAGGCAGGTCCGGTGTCAAGATTTTCTGCCGGCCGTTCCCGGGTGAGGTCGACGGATAAGGCGGGTACGCCGACAGGATCGCCCGCCGTCCGTCCGACGGATTTTTCCTGGCACGAGCCGGGCCGGTGGACAAGACTCCTGCAGTGCACTTACAGGACGAATTATCGGGCGAGGCCCCTCAGTCGCCAAGCCTGCGCCCCATCGGCGTATTCGATTCCGGCATCGGCGGGCTCACGGTCGTCAGCGCGTTACGCCGTCTGCTGCCCGCCGAAGACATTTTCTACCTCGGCGACACCGCGCGGGTCCCGTACGGCGGCAAAAGCGCCGCGACAATCCAACGCTACAGCTCCGAGCTGACCGGCTTGCTGCTGGCTGAAAACGCCAAGGCCATCGTCGTCGCATGCAATACCGCCAGCGCCCTGGCGGTGCCCCGCTTGCAGGACGATCTGAAAGTCCCCGTCATCGGCGTGATCGCCCCGGGCGCCCAGGCCGCCGTCGAGACCACCCAAAATGGAAAAGTCGGCGTCATCGGCACGCGGGCGACGATCGCCAGTGGCGCCTACGAACGCGCCTTGCACAAGCTCGTGCCAGACCTCCAGGTCACGGCCATGGCCTGTCCCCTCTTGGTCCCCTTGATCGAGGAAGGCATGCTGGACGACCCCCTGACCGACGAGCATATACGCCGTTATCTCGAGCCGCTGTTGGCCGCCGGGATCGATACGCTGATCCTCGGTTGCACCCACTATCCCTTGCTGCACCGGGCTATCGCGCGGCTGGCCGGGCCGGAAATTTGGCTCGTCGATTCGGCTCACAACTGCGCCCTCGCCACGCGCGATCTCCTGCGCGACGCCGCCCTGGCTGCGCCGGGGGAACGCACCGGCGCGTTGCAAGTCGCCCTGACCGACGCAAGCGACGGTTTCCTGCGCGTCGCCGCACACGCCCTGGCCCTGGACGTCGGCGACGTCCAGGTTCGCCGCGTGCAAAGCGCGCCAGCGGCGCTCTCGTAGGCCGCGCTCAGCCGCAAGGGCCGACCTACCCCTAGAAATCGCCGTTCGTGTAGCTGCCTTTGAGCATCTCCCGGGACATGGCTGCCTGCTGCTGGCGGGGCTGCTGCAGCAAATCCCAGGTCGGCTTGTCGAGCAAGACCAACTCCGCTCCCGTCCCATCGGCCGCGCTCTTGTACACACAATACGCCTTCGTCCCGGCCCACTCGCGAATCTGCACGATGGCATTCGTCCCTTTGTAGGTCCTCGTCTCCAACGTGTGCTCGGTACCGTAACGGCGTTCCAACATCTTCAGCATGCCTTTGACACTGTGCGATCCTTCCAGTTCCAGATCGATCGAGTACAGATGGTCCTTGAAAAAGTTATACGAGATTCCCTTCAACCTGACGCCGAGGAATTCCAGTTTGTCCCCAGGCCGGTCGAACGTTAACCAGCGTCCAACGTCCTCTGACTTGCGCAAGCCGGGCATCGCCGCAACCGACGTACCCAGACGAGCATCGGGCAGACCGTCATCGGCGTCCACCGCCGCCACGGAACCCGCGCGGACTGACGTTACCGAGAGACAAAGTAGGGCGAGCAGCGACCCGAGGCCGGCGGCCTTGAGCGAACGCTGGCCGCGCATCCTGCTGCTGACCGGTAGTGTCATAATGACGGAAGACTGCCTCGTGATCCGGCTGCCCGCAACCGCCGTCTAGACCTTGGAAGCCGCGCCGAGATAGTTCGCCAGACTGACAGTGCTGCATTCCAGGCCCGCTTCCGCCACGGCTTCCCGGACGCGCGCTTCGGTCATGATGAAGCGATGATTCTTGTAGATCACGTAATTCTCGCGCGCGTTATCCGGCGTGAGATTGATCGTGACAAGGTTCGCCCCGGTGGCGAGCGCGCGCGAGTACCCCTTCTCACCAACTGAATTAAAGGCGCTGACGGCCGGGATCACATGCGTCCTATTGCGCAAACGCAATACCGCCAGCGCGTTCAAGGTGCGATCCAGTCCGGCGCTCGGATGTTGCGCCCAGCGGGTCTGTTCCCCGGGGATGAACGGACTGACGCTGACGCCGCTCAGCGGCAGCGAGCCCAGTAAATCCAGCGTGCCGGCCAGCATTTCGTCCGTCTGCCCGGGCAGGCCGACGATACACCCGCTGGACACCCTCCAGCCGCCCTGCGCCAGCCGCTCGATGGCGTCGATGCGCTTGGCGAGCGTGCCCGGCGCCTGCATCTCCCGGTAATGCCCGGCGTCGCCCGTCTCCAGCTTGATGATGAAATAGCTCGCGCCCGCCGTCCGCAGGGCTTCGTAATCCCGTTGATCGAGAGTACCGAGACACACGCTGACGCCCAGATCAGTGCGTTCCCGCAACGCCCGCACCAGCGGGACCACGATCTCCCGCACCGCCACCGGGTCTTCGCCGGCCTGGATGTTGATGTCCGTCATGGCCGGCGGCCGCATTTGGACGATCCAGTCGAAGATCGATTCGGCGTCGAGGCGGTAGCGCGAAAGCTCGCGATTATCCCGGCGCATGCCGCAGTAGGTGCAGTTTTGCCGGCAGAAGTTGGACACTTCCACGACTCCCCGCACGAACACGGCCGTCCCGAAATGCTGTCGCGCCGCCTGGCCCGCGGCCCGGTGCAAGGCGGCCTGGGCTTCGCCCGTGGCATGCAACGCGGAAATGGTGCTGGCCGCGTCCCATTCCGGTCCCGTTTGCCCAGGGGGCAAAGGCAGGTCAGCAGAGGGTACAGGCGGCGCCTTGGGAGCGGTGGCGGGGGGCGTGAAAGTGCTTGGACTTTCCAGGAGTATCATGAAAAATGGGCGCGTAAGTAACCACTGCCGTCACACCACGGCCAGCAGGATCAAGGCCCGCAATACCGGTTCCGCGTACGAAAGACAACCCCAATTTTCGGCCTCTGCCGCAGAAGCCCGCTTACGACGCGCTTATCATCGGGGGCGGCCCGGCCGGCAGCACGGCGGGCGCCTATTTGGCTCGCGCCGGGCTCCGCGTTCTGATCGTCGAGAAGGAAAAGTTCCCGCGTTTTCACATCGGCGAGTCGATCATGCCGGTCGCCAACGCGATCCTGCGCGAAATCGGCGTCTGGGATCAGGTGGAGCGGGCTGGTTTCCAGCCAAAGTACGGCGCGGAGTTCCACGTGGGGAACCGCAGCGCCCTGCCCAAGCACGTCGAATTTGCCAAGGGGTACGTTTCCGGCCTGGACTACACTTACCAGGTGGAGCGCTCGCGGTTCGATCTGCTCCTGCTCGAACATGCGCGCGCCCTCGGGTGCGAGGTCCGGCAAGAGACCAAAGCCACCGCCGTCGAGCCGCTGGGCGACGCCGGGTACCAGGCGACGCTGACTCCAGCAGCATCAGCCAACGGCGAAAAGACGCCCGCAGAGACGGTCACCGCCAGTTTCCTGCTCGATGCCAGCGGCCGCGACACGCTCTTCGCCAAGCCAATCAAGACGGCGCCGGTCAATCCCACGTTCGCCAAACGCGTCGCGATCTATGCGCACTTCCGCGGCGTGCGCCGCAACAGCGGGAAAGCGGCGGGCAATATCGTGATCGTGCGGCATGGCGACGGGTGGTTCTGGATCATTCCCCTGAGCGCGGAATGCACCTCGGTGGGTGTCGTCACCACGACCGCGCGCATGAAGGCGGCCCGGCTCAAGCCGGCCGCGCTTTTCGCGCAGTTGGTGGCGGAATCCGCTAAGCTCGGCCAGGTCATGACGGGCGCGGAGCCGATTTCGCCCTTTCACGTCACGGCGGATTACAATTATCGCGCGCGCCAGTTCGCAACCTCGCGGTTGCTGCTGGTGGGCGACGCCGCCTGCTTCCTGGACCCGATGTTTTCCACCGGGGTTTTTGTCGCCCTGCTTTCGGCCAAGCTCGCCGCCGCCGAGGTCATCGCGGCCCATCCGAGGGGCCGGGGTTTGAGCTGGTGGCAGCAGCGGCGGTACGCGCGGCGGCTGGGTTCGAATCTGGCGGTGCTGGAGAAGCTGGTGGCGGCCTTTTACGATAACGCGGCGTTCTCCGTCTTCATGGAACGCAACGCGCCATTGCAAATGGCGCCCGCCATCAATTCGATCGTGGCCGGGCATTCGGACCCGCCGTGGGCGGTACGTTGGCGGTATTGGCTCTTCCTGCTCGTCTGCCGGGTGCAGCGCCTGCGGCCATTGGTGCCGCCGATCAACTTCGAGCCTGTCCCGGCGGACAAAGCACCCGACGCCGGCGAGACCCCGCGAGCAACCAAGCCCGTTCTCGCCACCTCGGACGTCTGATTTGGCCCGGGCGCTCAAAAAAATGGATGACGGACCATGCCTACCGAGCCAACAGTAATTATCCACGGTGATTCGTGGAAGCGCTCTGACATCAAAGAAGCTGTGGCCAAGTGCGGCACTCGCTCATGGCAGCGTCTGAGATGGCATCCGCAGCCCGCTCTCGTTCATCGTAATGGGGGAGTTGTTTCGTCGTATCGCGGCCAAAGCTTCGACCCTCAGAAGATCGATCTGGTACCAGAAGGTTGGGACCACGATCATTGCGCCATCTGCTGGTGGAAACTTCACGCCACGGAAGACGAGCAAGAGGGTGTCGGCTACACGGATGGACGTGGAGCGTGGGTCTGCACGGAGTGTTACCAGCAGTTCCTTGGCAGTCCAAACTGAGCCACTACCCTATTGTCGTGGATCATCCAGCGGATTTGCTGAGATCGCGCGAGCCAGTAACCGATTTTGTGTCCCAATCGTTGCCTTTGAAGGTGGTCACATCCTCGTTGAACCGGAAGACAACGCTCCCTCCTTGGGGACGATCCAAGAGAACCTCCGTTGGGCTGATCACTCGCCAATGAACATTTGGCCATTCCGGAAATCGTTCGATCAAACCGGAAGCGCCGAAGCGGAAGGGATAATCCCGGCCGCTGTAGTGATAAACCCAGGCAGTGCTAGACAGCGTGCTGGCGAGTTGCTTGGCACCTACAACCGACTCAGAGCTGAACGCCCGTAACGGGTCGTTGTCCGCGAATGATGTGTGCGGCGTCAGGATTAAAATTGAAAAGAGGATCGACGCGAAAATGACGGGCAGAATCTTCATGCAAGGTTTATGGAGTTAGCCCAGCAGAAATGCGAGCCTAGCCTAGAATGCGGCGCAACGTCTTCTGCGCCTGGAAGCACTCTTCCGCACAGGCGCGCGCCTGGCGGGAAAGCGCCGGCCAATCCCGCACCGTCCTCTCCACGGCCTCGCGCGCTTCCTCCAGCGTGTGGATTTCCATAAACCCGCTTTCTTTCGGCAAATATGCGCCCACCCCGGCATCCTCCGTGATCACCGGACGCCCCATGGCCAGAAAAGCCGCCGCCCGATCGCTCACCCACCCCGTTTTCCAAAGGCAATCCACGCCCTTGATCGTGGTAAACTCACCCGACGCGCCCGCCAGATAACGCCGGTACGCCACGGGCGAAGCCGCCACCTGATGCGGCTCGACCACCCGCCAGCCGTGTGCCTCCAGGCGGGCGCGTTCCGGGTTGTCGGGCCCGAGGTTCATGGCCAGTTCCATTTCGGCGTCTGGTACGAGCCGGGGCAAGGTCAGGAACTGCTCGAATTTCGCCTTTTTCGAGAGATCGGGAAACTGCCCGTCCACCTCGATGTTATTGGCCCAATACCATTGGCCGATGGTCGTGAAACGCGGCGTGGCGGGAGGCGGTTGCACCCGCATGAGGTACGTGTCGACCAACGGATGAAAGGTTTTCCAACTCAAGCCGTTGTCCGGCAGGAGGCAGTCAGGCGCACCCCGGTTCAGCCCGATGGACCAGAACTCATGATGGCTGGATTGGCCCATCTCCACGCGCGTCATCCAAAAGGAAATTTCTCCCGGGTCCAGGTCGCAAAAAATCCGGCGCTCGAAGCGCAGCAGGAACGGCGGATGAATGGAGTAGCTCAGGTTGAGCAGGACGTTCGGCCCCGCCAGCCGGTTCTCGATTTCGGCCAGGCTGAGGCCGTACGGATGCATCTGCGCCAAGTCATGCTCATCGTTCGCAGGCTGCTGGTGGAGCAGGCAATAATGGTCACCCAGGCCGTGTTGCAGCAGGCGTTCGCGGAAGGAGCGGATGCAAGCGCGGTCTTCTTCGGGATCGTTGCTGGCGGGCAGAATTTCCAGCCAGACGAAGTGTTTGCCCAACCGCTTGAGCCCTAACGCCCATTGCAACGGCACCGAAAAGTTCCCGCCGCCGAGCCGGTATTTCGCCGCGAACCCGCTGGCGAGAAAGATCGTGGTGGCCATTAATCAGGCACCCACCTCATTGGGGCAGCCGGGGACACGGAAAACAGGCATACGTCTCACTTGGACGACAATCCCCGGCGGAGTGCAATCGAAAAAAAATCGGCGGCCTGACACTGTCGAAGTGGATTCGCCATCGATTGACACAGTCCATGTGTGCAATCATGTGCGGCAATGCTTACCAACCTGCGAATTGACGATGGCTACTGTTGCGAGCTGATAAGGCAGGGGGCTTTCGCACGAAAAGAGAGACGGTTCACGAGGCTCTCTCCCAGTTTTTGCGCCGGCGAGAGCAGCGGTCAATCACGGATCTCTTTGGCACCGTCGATTTCACGCCTGGTTTCGTGCACAAAAACCTGAGAACTAAACGATGAAAGTGGGCCGGATATCCGAAGATATCCGGTGGCGCTGCCGGTTGCTAGGGTGCGTCTGCGGCTAGCTACTTAGCGGATGTCAGTTCGTGTACCAGCGCGTCTGCATGGTAGACCTTGCTTAGCGCTTCGATGATGGCGCGTGAATCCACCGAGACCGCGCGCGCTACCTTATCCGTGTACGCGTAATCCAACGGCAATGATTGGATGTTGCCGTCGAAGATAATGCCGACAAACTCACCGGCTTTGTTCACAACCGGGCTGCCGGAATTGCCGCCAATGATGTCGGCGGTGCAAACGAAGTTAAACGGTGTGTCCAGCTTTAGATTGCCCTTGCTCGCGACCCAACGCGCCGGCAACTCGAAGGGCGGATGGTTCTCGTGCTCGGTCGCGCGCTGATATAAGCCCGCAAAGTCGGTGAAAGCCGGCACCCCTTTCCCATCCTCTTCGTAACCTTCGTTCGTGCCGTAGGAGAGGCGCAACGTGAACGTGGCATCCGGATAATCGCTGGCACCCTCCAACGCGAAACGCGCCTTCGAGATCTCCCCGTAGGCCTGCTGTTGAATCTCATCCTGTTCCTCCACCGTCTTGCGCACGCTGCGAGCCAACGGATCGATCGTGCGCGCCAGATCGAGCATGGGATCGGCGAAGCCTTGCAAGGCCGCCGCACCGCCCTCGTAGAGCTTCTTGCGCACGGCCACATCCTTTAGCTTCGTGGTGCTGATCAACTCGACGGCACGCTCGCGTGGCCCCTTGCCGGCCAGCACCTGCTTGACCAACGGATCCTCCTCGCCGAACTGGGCCGCCAGGGACGTCAGGGAATCCGCCAGCTTGAGCTCTTCGAAATCATCGTAGATCGGCTCGGTGGAAAAGAGATCCAACTCCAGGGAGGGCCGGCTCGATTCCCGGAACTCCGGCAGCCGAACCGCGTTCGGCTTAGGCCGCTCGTCCGCGGCGCGCAGCAGCGTGCGCGCGATTTGGAAGAGAGTCGAGTTGAAGCCCCGGGCGCCCTCGTAGTAATTAGAAACCACGGCAACCTTGACGATGGCTTTCTGCGCGGTGGCGATTTTATCGTAAGCGGCGACGGCCTCCGGGAATTTGCCCCCATCCAGCTTCTGGCGGAACGCCGCTTCATGGGAGACAAGCTTGCCGAAAAATTCAGGGTCCAGCAAACCGGCCAGCTCCCCGTTCAACGCCTTGCGGCTATTCTGAATGCCGAACAAATCGTCCCGGGCGCGGCGCGCGTTTTCCAGGCTGCGTTCGCTGTAGGATTGCAGGTAAACCTCGCGGCGATAGAGGAGCGCCAAGGACAACGGCAGCTTGCGATCACGCTCATCGGTCAGCACATCCACCGTATTCTGCCGGCGCGTGGAGCCGGGATGTCCGCTGACGAACACCAGCTCATGATCGGCCGAGCCATTCGCGCTCCATTTCAGGTATTGCGCCGGATGCGCCGGCTGGCCGTTTTCGTAGGCGCGAAAGATGCAGATATCCAGGTCAAAGCGAGGATACTCGAAATTATCCGGGTCGCCGCCGTAGAACGCTATGCCCACTTCCGGCGCGAAGACCAGGCGGACATCCGTATAGCGCTTGAAGCAATAGAGCTGATACTCCCCACCCTCATATAGGGTCACCACGTTCGAGCGCAGCCCCGTCTTGTCATTGGACTCCTTTTCGATATCCGCGATGACGGCCCGCCGGGCGGCCACCGCGGCGGCGGCATCCATCTCCGGCTTCACGGCAGCTTTGACCCGCGCGGTGACGTCGGCAATGCTCATGAGCACATTGAGCTCGATATCCAGACAGGGTTTTTCCTCGGCCTGGGTCTGCGCATAAAAGCCGTCGCGTAGATAATTGTGCTGGGCATCGCTGAACTTCTGCAGCGCGTCCGAGCCTACATGATGATTGGTGATGATCAGGCCATCGGCCGACACAAACGAACCGCTGCCGCCGATATTGAAGCGCACGCTGGCTTTCTGCAGATGATCCAACCAATCCTGCGTCGGCGTGAACCCATACTTGTCCTGCAACTGCTTGAGTGGCGGCGCATTGAAAAGCCACATTCCTTCATCAGCGCGCACGGCCGGCAACAGTAACAGGACCAGGGTGACAGCGCGGATGAAAGCGAATTTCATAATAAGGAGGTTACCGCTCGCCGCAGCCGCCGCCTTTGTCAAAAGCCCGTTACGGTTGCGCCGCCACGCGGCGGTTGGCCAAAAGCCGCTCCCGGCCGACGAGGTAAAGCAACCCGCAGATCACCGCGAACGGCACCAGCGAGAGCAGGTCGCTCGCGTGGCCCTCGAAGAATGGATTGTGGTCGGTCGCCCATCGGCCGAGCCGCGCATCGAAATCGCTGAAAGCCCCCTGCACAATGGCGATGACAATGCCCGCGATCGCGCCGCCGGCGATGTAGCCGGAAGAAAGCAGGACGCCGGGGCTCTTGTCGCTTTCCGCGATGAGTTGTTCCTCGCTCATGGTGACATCGCGCGAGCGCAGATGCCGCCGTTGCCGGGCGTCGACCAGCCAGCGGATCAAGCCGCCGATAAAGATGGGCGCCGAAGAGGATAGCGGCAGATAAACGCCCACGGCGAAGGCGAGCGAGGGCACACCCGACATTTCGAGCACCAGGGCGATCATGACCCCCAGGAGCACGAGCGCCCAGGGAAGCTTACGGTCCAGGATGCCCTTGATGATGTAGGAAACCAGGACGGCTTTCGGCGCGTTGAACTTGCGCACCTGGGAGCCGTCCGGGCGTTGGGTGAAGGTCCCATTCACGCCGGGGTCGACCAGCCAGACGGCTTGACCCGAGTCATCCACCAGGTATTTGCCGGGGGGACCGCCAGTGGCGTCGGTTTTCTGCCAGGCCAGATACGCGTGCGTATCGGAGCGGGCCTGGGGTCCGATGATAGACTCCCGCTTGGTCAGGTGAGCGTCCGTGCGCAGCCCGGGGGCGACCTGGGCGGCCGGCACGTAGACGGTGGCGGCATTGTTCAGTTGCAGGAGGATCGGTCCCAGCACCAGCGCCGAAGCAAAGGCGCCGAAAAGAATGGCGATCTGCTGGTATTTTGGCGTGCTGCCGAGCAAATAGCCCGTCTTGAGGTCCTGCGAGGTCGTCCCGCCATTCGAAGCCGCGATACACACGACCGCGCCGACGGACAGTGCTGTCACGTAATAGCCGCCGCCGGTCCAGCCGATGACCAGAAAGATCAGGCAAGTAAAGAGCAGCGTCGCCACCGTCATGCCGGAGATCGGGTTGGACGAAGAACCGATCTCGCCCGTCAACCGCGAGGAAACCGTCACGAAAAGAAAGCCGAACACGATGATCAGCAACGCGCCCAGGGCGTTCATGTGCAACGCGGGCGTGACGATGATGCCCAGGATGAGAATCACCAACCCGATGCCGACGAAGCTCATGGGCAAATCGCGGTCCGTCCGGGCCACCGGCGTGCCATCGGCCACGGCTTCGGCCCGGCTGAACCCCACGTCCCGCAGGCCGGCGCGCAGACCGTGCCAGATCGTGGGCAAGGAACGCAGCAGACTGACCAGCCCGCCCGTCGCCACCGCCCCGGCGCCGATGTAGAGAATGTAAGCGCCGCGAATCTCGTCCGGTCCCATCCCGGAGATGGGCACGATCCCCGGCGCCACCGCGCCCGGCACCGCTTGCCCGAAAAACTTGATCAGCGGAATCAACACCAGGTACGCCAGGACCCCGCCGGCGCACATGATCGAGGCGATCCGCGGACCGATGATGTAGCCGACCCCGAGCAGCTCGGGCGAAATCTCCGCCGCGACCGAGCCGCCCGCCAGCGGCGGCCCGAAAATGGTGCCCGCCACCTCCTTCCAGAGGTGGAACGCCGCGTTGCTGATCTTGTAGAGCAAGCCCACGGCAAAACCGGTGAAGATCACCTGCGCGCCCGGCGACTTGCCCAGGCCGGCGGCTTCCGCCGCGCGCATTTCCATCTGCGCGGCGGGCGACGCCAGCGAACGGCAATCCTGCGAAGCGCCGGCCTTGAGCACCGCCGCGCACGCCGTCCCTTCCGGGTATTTCAACGTGAGGTGTTCCTTGACGATCAGCGCCCGGCGCAGCGGAATCATCATGAGAATGCCGAGCAACCCGCCGAGGATCGCGACCATGGCCACGCGGGTCAATTCCAGGTCGAAGCCCAGGATCAGGATGGCCGGCATCGTCACGCCCACCCCGAAGGCAATCGACTCGCCGGCGGAACCGGCGGTTTGCGTGATGTTGTGCTCGAGAATCGTGGCGTCGCGGGTGCCGAAGAACCGCGCCATGGTCCGAAAAAGCGCCAGCGAGATGACCGCCACCGGGATCGACGCACTAACGGTCAGGCCCACCTTGAGGGTCAGGTAGAGGGAAGACGCCCCGAAGACGATGCCCAGTACCGTGCCGACGAGCACCGCGCGCACCGTAAACTCGCGCATCTCCGTGCCGGCGGCGATGAAGGGCTCATCGGCAAGCGTCTCGTTTACGGGAGAGTGCAGCAGCGTTGGCATTGGCGCGGAACTTCTCAGAATCCAGCCGCCACGGCGAGATCATAATCCAGCCCTGCCAGCGGTCCGCACCTGGCCGGGATCGCTGCCTGCCGGACGGCTCTTAACTCTCCGGCAGGACCTGCTTGACCAGGCGATTGATGGCGTCGCTGGCGTAATCGCTCGGCGGATACATCTTCTGCGCTTTCAGATACCACGCCAGGCTCGAGCCGTATTGCTGCTTGTCTTCCAACTGCTGCGCGGTGCGCAACGTGCGCACGAAATCGGCCGCTTCCGTCGTCAGCGTCGCCCGTGCCTGGTTGAGCTTGTTGTCGTCGGGGAATTGCTTGAAGACGTGCTCGACGGTTTCCCAGGCGCCATTGTAGTCGCCGCGTTTGGCGATCTCCTGGCTTTGCAACAGCGCCTGCTCAATCACCTGGATATCCGTCAGGACCTTCTTCAACTGCACCTGGCGGTCCGGCGAGGTGGCGGTCGCCGCGATGAAGCGGAACTGGTCGTCGAAAATCTGCCGGTAGTTGCGTTGGCTGAGCAATTGATCGAAGTCGATCAACGCCTTCTGCTGCACATCCGCCTGGGAGAAAATCGAGGCGCTCAACTCGCTCAAAGCCGGATTGCGCGGCCAGATCTCCGTCGCCTCCTTCAGTTCGGTCTCCAGCGTCGCGCGATCGTTGCCGACGGCGGCATTCTTGGCCTTGGCCAGGTGCATCGCGGACACGGTCTTGGCCGTCTCAATCGCTGCCATGGGCTTGGAATTATCGAAGTCCTTGGCCGTTCCCTCGAGATCGTGCACCACTTTCTCGGCCAGCGTGTAATCCTTTACTTCCAAGGCGGAAATGAGCTGGTTGCTCTTTTGCGTGAAAGCCAGCGCCTGCCGTTTATCGTCCCGGGGCAGGGTCCGCAGCTCGGGCATGAACTCGCCGACCGCGAACGCTTCCGCCAGGCGTTTGGTGGCGCTTTCCAGTTCGTTCTTGCCCAGCAGGTATTTGTAGGCCTCGATTCCCTCCTGCGCATCGCGCATGGCCTCCCGGGCCAGGGAATCCAGCACGCTGACCGTGGGCGGCATGCCGGTGGTGGAATCGAACAGCTTTTGCGTGTCCTTGCCCAGCTTGAGCGTCGTATCGCCCTCGCCAAAGATGGCGCGGTAGAATTGCGTGGCCATCAACACGTGCTGAAAGCGGCGTTGCAGGAAGAATTGCACGATCAGCGCCTGAAACTCGACTTTCGTCTGCAACTCGCTCAACTCCCGCTTCGCCTTGTTCGCCGCGAGCAGGCCTTTGATTTCCACCAGGCGGGTTGTATACGGCTGCATTTTCAAGGTGCGCCGGGAATCGAGTTCCTTCTGATACTCGGACGCGGCGGCGGCATTGCCCTTGGCCGGAGGCGGCAAATCCAGGCCACCCTCCCCGACCGTCATCTGCGCGTTCCACTCGACCTGGCGCTGTTCCTGATTGAGCGCTTCGGTCGCGCTCAACACCCGCTGGTCTTCCCGGCGCGCCTGCCAGACGCTGTAGACGCTGGAGGCCAGCGAATCGCTCAGGTTGGCATCGGCCTCGAAGCTCGAGGCGCGCGGCAACATCCCGAACGCCTCATCCAGTGAGGTCGGCGTGATGTGGTAGGGCGAAAGCTTATCGATGATCGCCTTGACGATCTGCCGGTACTGCTGGTCGACGGCCGTCGTTTCCGCCTCGGCATTGAGGTATTTTTCAAACCGGGCGCTAAAGAGCCGGTTGTTGTTGATGTTCCAGTGCTTGCCGTCCCAACTCAGCATCTCGCTGCCGGGATCGAGAAAAGGCGTCTGCTCGCCCAGGAAGTTGCTGGGCGGCGAACCGGCGGGCAACGGCGTCAAGCCGCTCGGCGCCGCCGCCGAGGCACTGCCCGGCGCGGCTGGCGCGGGAGCGGCCACGGGTGCCGGCGCGGGACCCGCGGCCGGGCCATCGGGCACCTGTGCCTTGGCCAAAGCGGGATCGAGCAGGAACAGGGCAAACGCGGCGGCAAGCAAGTTTTTCATGATGAATGGCGCATCAACTTTTCTTCATCTCCCGGGCTCGCAACAAGCCCATGTCTCCCACCTCCAGCCGGAAAGTGTAGTGCTGGCCTTTTTGCAAATTCAGGTAGCTCAGATCCGGCGGCACCAGGATCGGCAGGATCTCGTCTTCCGACCCATTCGAGACTTCCACCGAGAACAGGCGGCCGGTGCCGCGCGCATAACCCAACGTTTGATTGATGACACCTTTGACCTTGTAGATATTGCCCCGCAGACTGTTCGCGTTGCTCAGGTAATCGTTCAAGTCCAGCTCCGGTACGGTCCGGAACGGGTCGCCCCCCTGGTTTTGCAGAAAAATGCCCAGCCCGACAGCCAACACGATTGCCACGACGATGATCAGAATCCAACGGGTCTGGAGTTTCGAGCTTGCACGCCGTGCCATGGGGAATTGGGGGACCGACGCCACCGGCGCTGACTTGGACTGAAGAGCCGGCGGGCCGTTCAATCCCAAGCATTGCGCTGACAGCCTAAATAGGCAACGACCATCCCAATCATTGTTTGGGCGATCAGGACCCAGAAACAGACCGGCATGGCGGACAGGTCCGTCTTGGTAATCGTCAGGATCAGATCGTAAAATCGGGTGTCGCGCAGAGTCTGGATCGCCCCCGACCAGCTCCAGTACGCCGCGATGAAGGGCCGTGTCAGGCGAGCGGCGGCATCCGGCAACGCCAGCACCGCGCCGGAGAGCGGCAATTGGAAGCCGACGAAGTAAATGGAAATGAGCGAAGCCTGGGACGCGGTGCGGGCCAGGCTGGAGAAGGCCAGGCAAATGGCCGTCAAGGAGGCATCCGCCAGCCAAAGCAATGCGATCTGGCCGAAGATATCACCGGGGAAACTGCAGACGAGATGGACGAACAAAACCATCCAGACCGCCTGCGCGGTGATCAGCAGCGCCAGGAACACGGCTTTGGCGGCCAGATAGCTCACGGTCGAGAGGCCAGCCAGCTTTTCGCGCTCAAAAAGGTGCCGTTCGCCGGCAATTTCCAAGGCTCCGTTGTTCGAACCCATCAAGGCCAGGAGGATGATCTGGAACAGCAGCAGACCCGACACCAATCCGCCGACATCGAAAGCCTGGACCAGGTAGCTCGTGCTCTCCTTCAACTGTTCGATGACGGAAAGATCGTTGGCCATCGACAGGTTGCGAATCCCGGGCAAGCCCTTGAGCGCGAAAATGGCCACGAGACACGGGAACCCGAGGATCAGGACGCCTTGCAGCGTCAGTTGCGCGGCGTCCCGGGTAAAGAGCCGCAAACGCCGCTCCAGCACGGTGGCAAACTGCGAGAAGAGGTCCGGCAGAGCGTTCGGCTCGAGCGGCTCGGCGACTGGCGCTTCCGCGGCCAATTCACCCGCTGCCGGTTCGCCCGTGAGTTCGTCCTCCAGCCGCAATTTGACTTCGACCGGGTCGGCGGGTGGCTCGGGCGCCGCGTAAAAGGCGCCGTGTTTGCGCCAGGAGGACTGCCATTCCTCACCGGTGCGTTTGGCCAGGCTCAGGAAAACTTCCTCGGGTTCTTCGACCCGGAAATAGTGTGCCAGGTGCTCGGGCGGCCCGTTGTAGGCCACCCGGCCCTGGCAGAGTAAGATCAGGCGATCGTAAAGCCGCAAATCCTCCAGACTGTGCGTCACGTTGATGACCAGCCGATGGCGGCCGCCGTCCGCCCGCGACAGCGCGTGCAACAAGGCCAGCACTTCCCGCGCGGACCCCGGGTCCAGGCCGCTGGTGACTTCATCGCATAGCAGGAGGGAAGGCGAGGAAACCATCTCCATGGCCAGCGATAACCGCCGGCGCTGGCCGCCGCTCAGGACCCGGGCCGCGCGCTCGGCCAAGTCGCCGAGCCCGGTCGTTTGCAAAAGTCCGCGCACCCGTTCTGCGCGCTGCTCCCGATCCAGGCCCGCCACCCGCAAGCGGGCGGCATAATCCACGCACTCGAAGACCGTCAACCCGTCATGCGCCAGGCTGAATTGCGGCACGTAACCCAGCTCCGCCGGCGGCAGGTCCCCATCGGTTTCCAGGTCGCGACCGTCCCAGCGGACGATGCCGCCAGTCGGCTCCAGCAAGCCCGCGATGACCTTGAGCAAGGTCGACTTCCCGCACCCCGAGGGACCGATGATACCAACCAATTCCCCCCGCCCGGCTCGCACGGAAATGCCTTCGAGCAGAAATTGCGTCGATTCGCCGGCGCCCGTTTCCACGGCAATTTCTTCGAGCGACAGCATTGCCCCCAGCATCGCCGATGGCTCCTTCGCGGCAAACTGATTTCATGTTAGGGTCTGCGCGTGCCCCCGCTTTCGACCTCCTCCAGCGACTTACCGGTGCCGCCCGCCTCGACCGGCGGGAAGCGGCGCCAGCGGTCCCATTTCTGGGCCATTGCCATCCCCTCGTTCCTGCTGTTGCTCGTGGCGGGATTATTCGGCGTGCGCGTCTGGCTGGACGGGTTCCTGCGCGGCCCGGAATTCCGCCATTTCCTCGAACGCAAGGCCGGCGCGCAATTGCACGCAGACACGCGGCTCGATCCCTTGCAGTGGCAGGGCAGCGAAGTCTACAGCGCTGCGCTCGAAGGACTGGGCGAACCGCCCAGTCCCTGGACGCGGCTGACGGTGGACGAAATTCGCGCGGAACTCAACCTGCGGGCCTTGTGGCACGGCGTCTGGCGGATCGAAACCGTCGACTTGGGGAAAGTGCAAGCCAACCTGGCGCCCGCGGCCGGCCGCCAAGAGGAGGAGCCGGCGGCTCCGGGCCTGGATACCTCGGAAGGCACCGCCAGCCTGGTGCCGGGTTCGCTGGCGAAACTGCTGCCGACTAAAGTGGAAATCGGCAAGATCCAGGTGGCTGACCTGGGCCTTTCCTGGGGCGGCGCCCAAGCCGCTTCTTCCGGCCGCTTGGAAGGCGCCGAGCTCACCGCCTGGCCGCGGCAGGACGATCACGGTTGGGACATTACCGGACGAAAAGGAAAGCTGACCCAGGCCAAATTGCCGGCTTTGAACCTGACGCAGTTTGTCTTGAAGACGAATACGCATGCACTCACCATCACGCAGGCGAACGCGTCGGCGGAGGGAGGCGGCGAAATCGACTTCTCCGGCAACCAGCAGCTCGACGGCGCCAAGGAACTGTCCGTCGACGCCAACTTCGATGGCCTGCCCAGCCAGGACTTCCTTTCCCCGGATTGGCGCGGGCGTCTGCAGGGGCTGGCCACCGGCAACGTGCACATCGGCGGTTCGCCCTCGGTGCCGGACGGCTGGGAAGCACACGGGCACGTGGAGTTGCACGAGGCCCGCCTCGAAGCACTGCCGATCCTGGACCAACTGGCGGTGTTTACCGCCACCGCGCAGTTCCGGCAGGCGACGTTGCAAAAGAGCAGCGCGGATTTTGCCTGGAAGGCCGGTGTCCTGACGATCAGCCATCTGGAGTTGGAATCGGAGGGCTTGCTGCGGCTGCAGGGTGGTTTCCTGGTGCGCGGCGACCAGATCGACGGGCGGATTCGCGTCGGCGTGGCGCGTTCCGCGGGCCGGCTCCTGGCGGGAGTGGGCGCGCTGGTGTTCAACGAGCCGGAGCAGGATGGTTATCTGTGGACCACGGTCCAACTCAGCGGTTCCGTGCGCGATCCTCACGAGGATCTCAGCGCGCGCCTCGTCCAGGCGACGCAGCAGGAGGTGGTGCGCAAGGCGCAGCAGGGAGCCAACACCGTGCTGGATACCGCGACAGGCCTCTTGAACTTGTTGAAGTGAAGCTGGTTGGCAGTGATCCTTGACCTATCCCAAGGCTTTCACTGCGTGGTCAGCGTGTAACCCTTCCCCGTGGTCCAGGCCTGCTCCAGGCTGCTGTAGATTTGCTGCAGATTTTCCTTGGAACCCAGTCGGTATTCCACCGTATGCGCGTGTGTGGTGGTGGGATAATTCTTAACCACCTTTTCCCAGACCGGCTCAGCCCCTGAGGCGCTGGTCACCGCGTCATAGTTGCGCTGCTGGATCGCTTGCAGCGTACTCGCGGTTGCCGAAGCCGAAGAGGCGTCCGCGATCACCGGCTCCAGATAATAGAAGCGGGCTTCCACCGTGCTATTGGTCGCTACGGTGACCTCGGTCACGCGCGCCGCTCCATCCACCGTGTATTCGTGGCTGCTGATGGAAGCGATGCTGCGCAATGCCACCAGGTACTCTCCTCCTGGCAGGACGCATTTCCACAAGGCATCCGGCCGCGAAGTGCTGGTGCCGGTGGGCGCCGGGGTTGCTGCCGCGGTCTGCGCCCGCCCGGCCAAGCCAAACAAACCCAGGCTCAGCAGCGCCGCCAGGAAAGGCAGTGTCCGCGGAAAAAGTCTGCCGGCAAACAGGGGGGCTCGGGAATCCATGATCGTAAGGAGTTGGCCCATTTTTACACCAGTCCGGCATACCCGGCAACCGTCCGCCCGGTGGAGGCGAGCGGTCGATGCGGGGGAGATCGCCGCTGGCGCGCGCTGCGGGATCGTGCCATAACCTCTGCACCGATGTGGGCGACGAATTGGAGATGGTGGGCGGTCGGCTCAGCCGTTTTCGCCGCGCTCACCGCCATCCTGGCGAAAGTGGGCGTGAGCGGCGTCAGCTCGAACCTCGCCACGGCGATTCGCACGGGGGTCGTACTGCTTTTTGCCTGGGTTCTGGTCTGGACAACCGGCGAGGCCCGGGGCGTCGGCGCGCTGACTTCCCGCACCTGGCTGTTTCTGACCCTTTCCGGCCTGGCAACCGGTCTGTCGTGGCTCTGTTACTTTCGGGCGCTGCAACTCGGCGAGGCGTCCCAGGTCGCGCCGGTGGATAAGCTCAGCGTCGTCTTTGTGCTCGTCCTGGCCGCCCTGTTCCTGGGGGAAAAGCTTGCCTGGCAGCAGTGGCTGGGCGCCGGCCTGATCGCCGCCGGAGCAATCGTCCTGACGCTGAAGCCTGGGTAGACGAACCCGTGTCACATTTGCTTCCAGCGGAAGCACTAAGCACCTGACGCGCAATTCTGCCAGCCTGGCTAAAGCGTGCGCCGCGCTGGCTCTTTTCGTCACCTCGGTGAAATTGGTTGCGCAGGGTCAACGCCGGCCCTTTACGGCTGGAGCGAATTCAGCCACTGCGTCTGAGTTGCGACCGTCCTTCCGGACGGGTGGCGAAGCCGCCGGCCGGGACCCAAGGCTCGATTCGGCGGTCCCTTACCTCGCTTTGGTTGCCCCGCTGGAGCGGCGGCTACTCTAGTGCTCGAAGGTGCTGCTGGTTTCCGCCCCCGCTTCACTACTCAGGACGTCCGAATGGAACCCGGCATGATCTTCAAAACCCTCGGGCGCGGAAAACAACGCGAAAGCGACACAAGCAAAGGCAATTCCCAGGCATACCGCCAACATCAAGATTGTCATCTGCTTATCCTTTAAGGGCGTCTTTACGCGCCGGCGGCGCTGTGGGCGCTGCGGCGGCGCCTTCTTGGCAGCAGGTTTCTTGCCAGTATCCGGGGCTTGGGCGACGTCCGGTGGGCGGTCGATCGTTTGCACGCTGGAACTCACGATCGCTTGGCCTCCTCCACGGTACTCTCTTCGATCGGCTGAACGAGTGCGCGTTCTTCCGGCAACAGGCGCTGCAGCGGAATGTTTTTCACCGCCTGGCGCGCCTCCCGCTCGTAACTGGTTTGCCACAGAACGGCGGCATACACCGCCTGGCTCCGCGGTTGCGCGGCCGCGCCCAAAGCTCCGACTGCCCGAAACGCATCCAAGGCGGAGAGACCGTCGCCCAAGCGCAGTTCCGCCAGGGCCAGCGTGGTGCGGTGCGGCAGACTGGCCGGCTCGGCGGCCACCAGCGCGCTGGCGACCGTCCGCGCGGCCTTGACGTTTTCATTGAGCAATCCATCGAAATAAGCGAGGTCGTTGGCTACTGCGTGATCTTGCGGCCAGAGCAAGGCCATGGCGCGCACGGCGTCTCGCAACGCACGCGTTTTGCCCCTCGCTTCCAATAACCGCGCCAGCGACACATGTCCCTCCCGAGACCTCGGTTCGGTTCGCACAGCCGCCCGAAACGCGGATTCCGCAATGTCGCCCGCATCATCCTTTTCCGCGTAACGGCCTACCGTCAAGAGTTTTTGCACATTGGTCCCAGCTGCTGCGAGGGCAGATTGCCAATGCAAGGTGCTCGCTTCCGGCTCGCCGAGTTGGCCCGCGCATCGCGCCAAATACATCTGCTGGAGCATGGGATCGAGCGCAACTTTCTGACTCTGAATGAGATCCCGAATCTCGCCCCAGCGTTGCAACGCACCCAAGGTGTCGAGGTACTGGAGAAAAAGCGCGTGATCGGACAGCGCTTTCTGGAGGGGAATCACCTCGAGCACCCTGGCCAACTCTCCCTTGGCATACAGCCAGGCGCCGAGCACCGCCAGGTCGGCCGGAGCGGCATTGGCGTATTGGCCCATGGCAGCCTGCAGCAAGGCGGCACGCTGGCCCGGCTGCTCGATCATTCGCAGATCGTACACCAGGAGCCGTTGTTGTACCCCCGCCAACGGGTGCGCGGCAATTTTCGCCCTGATTTCCGCCAAGGAGGCAAGAGCCGGCCGAGGATCGCCGTCCTTGGCGGAGCCGCCCTCCGGGGCCGAAGCGTTGGCGTACTCCGCCGCTGCCCGCCGCGCCAGCAGTTGGAGGGCCTCCAGGGATTCCGCCGTCTTGGTGTTGTCGGCCAAAGCACGGATTTCTGCCCAGGCGAAGGTTTGGTCGGCCGCCTGATTGGATGAGAGGAGAACCGTGGCCGCATTCAAGCGTTGCCGGCCGCTGATCGTCCGGCTGGAGAGCAGCCGCCTGGCCAGCTCCTGCGCATCTTGCGGCTGGTTGCGGCGCAAGGCCAATTGCAGGCCCACGAGCCAATCGTCGGGCGTCCCCGCCTGCTCGGCCGGCCAAGCCCGCCGCAGCCGGTCCTGCGCGACATCCAATTCGCCCAGGCTGAGTTCCGCCGTGGCGTAGTCGCGTTGTTCCGGCGCGGTTAGCGGCCGGCTCTGCTCCAGCTTCTTCCAAAAGCCGGCCGCATCGGCAAAATTGCCGACGCGCGTCAAAAGGAGCGCTGCCGCCTGGATGGCGGCCGGTTCGTCGGGCCAAATCTGCAGGGCATCCGTTACCTTGTCCCGGGCCTCGGGCCATTTCTCCGCGTCGATCAACCGCCGGGCCTCAGCCGCCAACCGCCGCGCCTGATACGCCTTGATCTCATGCAGCGCGGGCCGCGCCCCCAGCCAACCCGCGATTGCCAGCAATGCGAGCAGAGACAGCACCCACCGCCAACGGCGCCGCCGCCGCTGGTCCGCGGCCTCTTCCGGCGTCAGCAGGTCCTCGTCGCTTGGCGCACCGGCTGCAGCCGGGATTTGGCGGGGGAGTGGCATTGCGCCCGCCAGGATAGCGCGCCGGCGGCAGGCTGAAAAGCTCGGCGACAGTGGCCCAGCGCCGAAAGGCTGCCTTGGCCGAGCAGCGCCTCAGCGGATCAGGCGATCCGGGCCGGCGCAAACGTTATTGCACGGATTGTCCGACCGCCGTCTGGGCGTTGACGAAACCGAAGCCATCTTGCACGGAGTACCCGGTCCCGAGGTAATTTCGGATCGTGCCGCTGAAGGTACCACCATCGGCCGTGGTACCGCTAAAGGACATCCCGGTGGGGGTCACCGTGCCGTCCGGCAACCTCACCCCGCCCCCGAAGATATCGGCGGTGTAAAGGGGGGCTCCCAGGGTGGCACTGGTCACCATCGAGTAGGTGCTCCCGGTCGAACTCGCACGCGCAACCCCGCGAGCGACGGTGAAGTGCAGGATGTTGCCACCAGTCATATTGCCCGGGGGCACGGTGATGGTCATCGTGTAATATTGATTCCCGCCGTTGGAGGAATTGCTGTAGGCCGCTGTCGCCCCAGTCACGCCAGTTCCGAGCGTGAACGCTTTGGTCCCAGGCAAAAAACAGACCCCCGGCAGAACGTTCTCGAAGTAAGTGACGGTACCTCCCACCCCGCCCGTGGAGTAGGTCACGCCGTTGTTGCCCCCGTTCACATTGCCGCCCGTCGTCGGCGAGCCGGTGGGATTGAACACGAAGCTGGTCACGCTGCTCCCGCCAATGTAGCCGATCGTGAACGCGTTCTTGTCATTGCCACCGGTGCCAGTCAGACCGCTGGTACTGGGCGAGCTGTCATCGCTGTTGATCGTGATTGTCACCTTGCCGGCGCCGGACCCGCCCCCGGTCACATGCGCACTGCCGGAGGCGGAGTTCGGATCGAGATCGTGCGGGAACGTGCTGCGTTCCAACAAGCTGGTCATCTGGGCGGGCGTGATGCTGCGCCGGCCGCCTTTCGCTTGCAGTACCAGCGCGGCGATGGCGGCGGCATGCGGACCGGCCGCGCTCGTGCCAGCAAAATTCGGATCGGTATCCGGATCACCAGGGACATCGCTGGTGAAGTAGCTCATGTTCGTGGAAACGTTCCCGTTATCGGCCGTCGCAATGTGCGGCTCGAGCCGGATCTCCGGCGGGTTCAAGCGATTGTCATTCTTGTCGTAGTAGATCGTCACCGGGCCGGGAGACGTGAAACCCTCCGGCAGATTCGGGCGGAAAACGTCAACCGCCGCACAACCGTTGCAGGTACTGGCGGAGTTATGACCGCCGGTGGTGACGGTGTTGTAGCTAAAATACTCCGCCGGACCGTACCCGGACCGGCCATTCCCCGGCAGTTCGTAGCGCACCTCCGTGGCGACGTCAGGTCCGGTCGGCACATTGGCGCGCGCGATCACGTACTGCACCTGCTTCTCGCCGCTGGCAGGGTCCGTGAAGCCCAGTTGGAGCGGCTCGTCGGTGGCAAAAGCGTTCGAGGTCAGCGAGCTGGCGGGGATGTAATTGCCCTCCATATCGAACACCAGCAGGCTGATCTGGGTCTTGACCAAACTGGTGCTTTGACTGCCGGTCGTGGTGTAAAGAGTCAGCTTGAAAGTCCCCATCGTCGTGGCGAAATGGCCGACGATGATCGTATAGCCAGCGCCCGTCACCGGAGCAGAAAAGCGGACAACTTCGTCCGCCGAAGTGTCCTGGCGGGGAACGACCACATTCCCACTCGGATCCTTGATGGTGATGGCCCCGTCGAATCCGCTATTATTGGTCGCATTTTCATCCAGCTCGTAGATCGTTCCGGCCGTCAAGGAAGGCGTGATGGTGTAGGTCAAATCCGTATTCGTGTACGTGCCGGTCGCCGTATAGATGGGCGGCTGAATCAGGGTTGGTCCAGCGGTTTGATCATACGGTTCGTTCCACTGCAGGACGGTCGGGACAACGCCGGCCGCGGCCACATTAACCGTCTCCGCCACATCCAATTGGCCGGCGGCGGGGTTGAAATTGTGGAAGCCGCCCGCATATAGGTTGGTGGGCACGTTGGCCAGATTGATATTGGTGCCAGTCAGCGCCGTGTTGCCCCCGGCTGCCGTCAGGCCGGTGCCGTTGGCGACGAAGCGCAGGGCCGAATCATAACCGTTAGTGCCGATATCATTCGCCGCGCTGGAAAAGTAGCACACGCCCGCCGCGCTCGCGTCGTCGACACCATCGGCGATGATGCCGTCCTGAAAGTACGGCTCGTCATCATAACTCACGTCATCGCAGATCGTATCCGCCGCGAAAGTCTGACCGTCATTGGTGAAGCCCGCGAGTCCCGCCAGCCCGCGAATATTATTGGCAAAGCCAACCTCGCCCTCATCCGCCGTACCGAACGCGATCGCCGCCTTGGGCGCCATTTTGTGCACGATCTGGCACATGGCCCGGCCTTCGTCGTCGCCGCCTGGAGTCGTGTCGTCCTGCAGAATATAAACCGGCGTGGTGTTGCCCACCGGGTCCGTGGAGGAGCCAGGCAAGTCATAGTTGGCCACATCGATCGCCGGGGAATTGGTCGTGTTGGACGCGAAGCTATTGGAAATACACGCGACCTGCATGCCCGCGCCCTCCCAGTCAAGCGTCGCCGACGGGTTGTAAAACTTGTTGATCTGATCCACGCGGTGCTGCGTCACGCCTTGATCGAAGCACGTGCCTAACTTGTTGAGCGTGTCACCAATCATAACGCTCGTACCGGGGCTGGCCAGCGCCTGCTTTAAGCTGATTTTGCTGTGCGTCGGCTTCAGTTCCAGGATGACCGCGGCCACGCCCGGCACCTGGGCGAGAGCGGGTACGTCGGCGATATCGACCATTACATCCATGACTCCGACCCCGCGGTAGTTTTTGTCCTTGGCCGTTATCGTTGCCGAGGCCACCGCCGCCTTGACGGCCTTGTGCGTGTCCTGAAAGGAGTTCCGGCCGTTGCAGGTGACGCGGACCATCACACGACCCTGGGCATCCATGATGGAGCGGCCAGCCAAGGCGGCGGTTTGCGCGTCGGTATACGTCGCGCCATTGAGCTGGACCGCGCCGGGCAGCGCCGCGCCCGAGTTCTTGGCGTTTTTAACCGTCAACTTGCTGATGACCAACTTGTCCAGGCCGTTGCCCAGGTTCTGGGGAATCGGCGTGGCGCGGAGGCTGCCGGCCGAGAAAGCCGCGGCCGCGCAGACGAGCAACATAACTGCGACGCCACGGGGCAGGCGGCGGTTGCCAGCGAAAGAAGAGGGCAAGAAAATCATGGAGAGCTTTGTTTCGACCGGAAAGAAAAGAGCGAACGATAGTTTTTCGGGGCTGGTCCCGTCAGAACCGCCACTGATGGCAGCTCAAACGGCGCGGCGATGGCGATAAATGCAAGCGGCAGCCGCCAGGCCGCCCAAGGTCAAGGCCGCCCAACTCGAGGGCTCCGGAACCGCGATCGGGTTGAAGGCTGTTTCCGAACCGGTCAAATCGATCTCATAATTGCCGGTCTGCGCGTAGAACTCGTCATCGTTGAACATCGCCTCGGCACTGAGGGAAAGGCCGCTTGCGGCGCCGCGCACCGTCGTGCTGTCGCCTCCGTCCGCGGCAAACAACAATTGGCCGATGGCATTGACCGGCTCATTGCCAGACAAGCTGATCCCTACATAATAGAGGCCGGGGGTGAGCGAAGAGAAAAACGCGCTGCCGACGGGCAGGGTTGAAGCCAACTGGGTGCCGCTGGCGTCATCGTTGACCGCAACGGGGGCTCCGTTTGCATCGAAGAGAAACAGTTCCGTGTCCAATCCCGCCAGACTCGTCAGCGTGTTCACCGTCGTGGCGGAGAATGAGGAGACGGTCGCAATCTGAATGGCGAACAAATCCGCGTCCGTCCCGCTGGCGAAAGAGCCTTGGATCGAGGTCAACGGAGCGCCGGCGGTCCCGGTGGCCGTGGACGCAGCGGTCGGCAGCGTTTCACCGGCATCGGCCGCCGGATCTTCCGTATAAACCTGGGCTTGCGCAGGGCTCCCGTAAAAACCGGCCGAACTTCCCGCCAACAGCAGCGCCGCTAAAAATTTCCACCTTGTTTTCATTTCGAGATGCCGCCGTCCTGAGAGTTCCCCGTTCCTTGCATCGCCTGAGACTCGACTCACCTCACCGCGCACTGCGTTCGCCAGACAATGGCTATTGAGCCTTTCTATGCGGGCGGATCAAACCTTGGCAAGCAGTAAAAAAGACACTTTTGCCGTCTCCCTTGGCGCGGCCGCAACTTCTTTGACACCTCGCGGCCCGGCGCTAAGCTGCTGGCTCTTATGCCCGATCCCCAGACTCCCGCCGCCGCCGCTGAAACCACCCAGCAACGCATCACGACCGAACACACCCAGGTTTCCTACGTAAACTTCTGCCGGGGCACCCTCACGCCGGAAGAGGTCATCCTGGACCTCGGCTTCAACGTCAACGCCTTCGGGGTCAAGGTTCTGGAAGAAGATCTCCCGATCAATAACCGGGTGATTCTTAGCCCCGCCGCCGCCAAGCGCCTGCTCCTCCTGCTCAATGACATGGTGGGACGCCACGAGCAGACTTTTGGCACGGTGGAAGTCGATTTCCGCCGCCGGCTTAAACAGCAGCCGGAACCCGGCGACTCACGGAACTGACGTGAGATTGCGCGCTCCATTTTCGCGGCGATAGGCGTTCCGAACGAGGCCAAGCATTTTTCTGCATCCCTTGGCATGGGAACTGGTTTAAGCTTTTAGCCTACTGCCGCCAAGTTCCTCCTGCCTGTGTCGCCGCTTGAACAAGAACAGCTTCTAGAGCAAACCCGCGTCAAGATCCGCCAGCACGTGGCGGAGATTGCGGAACTCGCCCGTACCAGCCGTTCCGGTGCGCAATTCTTCCGGGACTTTCTGGCCCGGGTGGTCGCCTCGCTCAGCGCCCAGGGCGGCGCCATTTGGATGCCTGGGGAGGGCGGCGAGTGCCAGATGATCGCCGAGGTGAACTTCACCTCCTGCGGCTACCACGAAAACGAGCGGCAGCGCCGCGACATCAATCGCGTCCTGGCGGAGTCCGTCAAGTCGCGCCGGCCTTTCATCGTCGGCGCGGTCTCTCCCGATGTCTCGCCTCCCCAGCCGGGCCGTTCGGCGGACGAGGAGATCATGAACACGACGCCGTATCCGATGTTCTATGTGCCGGTGCTCGTGGGCGAGCAGGCCGTCGGCGCCATCGTACATGTCTGGCTGCGGGCGGCGGGCGATCCCAAGACGTATCCGACGCTCATCACTTTCCTGAATTCCGTCTGCGTCCACGCGGCGAATTTCCTCAAGAGCCGCCAGGGCGACGCCGCCATGGCGCGCAATCAGGACTACGAGCAGATGCTCCGCTACGAAGGCGAGATCGTCGGTGAGCTCGACCCGCACAAGATTGGCCGCGCCGCCGTCAACCACTTCACCGATCTGTTCCAGGCGAATCGCTGCGGCCTGTTCCGCCAGGCCGGCGGCCGCTGGCGGCTGGAGTTCGTCTCCAACCAGGAGACGATCGATCAACGCAGCGAATTGGTGGTCCAGTTATGCGGCCTCGCCGCCAGACTGCCCTTCAACGAGCAGCCTGCCACGCTTTCGCTCGATGTGCCGGAGCAGGCCGAGACCTGGGCCGATGTCCTGGAGCCGCTGGGCGCGCGCCAGGTGGCCTACGCCTATTTCCAACCCCATCCGCACGAGGGAAAAACGGGCCTCATCGTGCTGGAGCGCCATTTGGCCCAGCAGCCGTTCACGCCCATCTCGCTGCGCCAACTGGCCTGGGCGCGCCAGCAACTCAGCCGGGCGCTGCTCTCCGCCACCGTCTACCGCGAAGTACCGTTCCGGCGCGTTCTGCGCCCGATGACCCATGCCAGGGGCATGTGGAAACGCCGCCAGCGCCTGCGCCTGGCGGCCTGGATCGGCGTCCCGGCGGTGCTCCTGGCGCTCTGGCTCCTCGTACCCTGGACTTTGCGCGTGGACGGCGATTGCACCGTCGAGCCGCAGCGGGAGGTGACGGTCGCCGCGGAAACCAGCGGGAAGCTCGAGCGCGTGCTCGTCGAGGAAGGCCAGAACGTGGCCAAGGGCGATCTCCTGGCCAAGCTGGACGACGAAGATTTGCGCACCCAAATTGCCGTCACGCTGCAGGACATCAGCAAATGGCAGTCGGAAGCCAATCGCTACCAAGCGGCGGGCGACGATGCTCAGCGACGGGTCTCGGAAATCAGCTTGTTGGGCTCGCAAGCCCGGCTGGACCGCTTGCATTTTCTGCAAGCGCGGACGGAATTGCGCGCGCCGATCGATGGCGTGGTGCTGACGAAGGGCCTGGGCAATCGCCTGGGCGAGGCCATGGAAGTGGGCAAACCTTTCTGCGAAATCGCGGGCCGCGATGCCTACGAGGTCCAGATCGATGTGCGGGATCAGGATCTCGGCGTGCTGCTCGACGCCATGCACCGCTCGGGCGATCTGCCGGTCGACTTCATCCTGCACGCGCATACCGCGTTGCCTTTGCACACGACGATCCGCGGCACGAAAGCCATCAGCGAAACTCCCCACGTCAAGCCGGGCGGCAGCTTCTTCCAGGTGCGGGCGGATTTCCCGGTCGATAACGCGCTCGCCGCCAGCCTGAAGCCGGGTTACACCGGCAAGGCGAAAATCGATCTCGGACGCCAGCGGCTCGCCGCGGTCATGATGCGCAAGTTCCTCGATTACTGGAGAGTCGAATGGAGCTTTTAAGCTGGCGGACTGGGCTGAAGCGGCTGCTGGGGCCGGTTCGCCGCTCTCCGGGTCTCGGCGTCGTGCTGCTGCTGCTGTGCGCGGCCTTGCTGGCCACCCGTCCCGCGCCTGCCGCGCCTGAGCAAAACGCCACGGCCACCTCGACCACCCTGGAATTGAAAGGCCTGCTGATTCCCTTCGACCAGGCGAATCTGAGCAGCCGCAGCACCGGCGTCATTCGCACGATGAAAAAGGAAGGCGACGAGGCGCACAAAGGCGAAGTGGTGGTCAGTCTGGAGGACGACGCCGAAAAGCTGGCCGTCGAAACCGCCCAAGCCGTGCTGGAGAAGCGGCGCTTTGAAGCCGACTCCAGCGCCAAGCTGCATAAAGCAAACGCCGGCAGCGAGGACGAAAACCGGACGGCGGAGACCAACCTGAAAACCGCCGAAATCCAGGTGCAGGAGGCCATGGTGGCGCAGGACAAGAAGACCGTAAAATCGCCCTTCGACGGGGTCGTCACGCGCCGGATCCGCGCCCCGGGCGAAGCCGTGGACCAGTATTTTCCCCTGCTGACGATGGTCAACCTCTCCCAGGTTTACCTCGAGACCTATCTGCCCGCCAACCGCCTGGGCGACGTGCAACCCGGCCAGCCGGTGCAAGTTCAGATCCCGGATTTACCGGGTAAGACGTTCAAGGGGCAGGTGGACTTCATCGCGCCGGTGGTGGAATCGGCCAGCGGTGAGTTTCGCTTGAAAATCCTGTTGCCCAATCAAGACCGCGTCCTGCGTCCCGGCATGACGGCGATCGGCCTCGTCGAACTCACGCACGCCAACCCGGCCACGAGTGAGCCGGCGCCGCCCAAGACCCGGGCGGCGGGGCACTAGCCGGACCATCCACGCCCGAGGCAAACCCGTGGCTGCCACTCCTTCCTCGCCCCCAACCGCGGCGCCGCCGGCCCCCGCGACGCCGGATTATGGCGCGTTGGTGATCATGCCGTTGCGCACGGATTTGATTACGAGCGAACAGGTCTATCTCGGCCGCGCGTACGTCATCATCAAGAACCCGATCAGCCTGACTTACTTCCGGCTTTCGCGCGCGCATTTCGATGCCGCCAGCCGCTACGACGGCAAAACCGCCCTGAGCGTCATCGCGCCCGCCTTGCAGCAAGCCAGTGCTTATTGGCGTGCCCTGCCGCTGGAGCAGGCCATCGAGGAACTGGTCCAGCTTGCCAACCAGCTTTCCATGACCGGCGTGTTGCAGGGCAGCGGCCACCAGTCGCTCAAGCGCATCAACGCCAACCAGGTCCGGCGCAAGCAAATCCGGCTGGATGCCGTCATCGGCAGCATTCTCTACATCAAGAAATCGTTGGTCGATCCCAACCGCCTGCTGGCCCGCCTCGACCCTTATTTCCGCTGGATGTACACGCGCGCGTATGTCACGGCCTTTTCGATCTGCTTTGTCCTCACCCTCCTGATGCTCCTCGGCCACGCGGAGGAACTGGCGGTGCACGGGGCGAATTTCTTCACCCTGCAAAACCTTGCCCTTACATGGGTCGTATTCATTTTCGTCAAGACGATCCATGAATTCGGCCACGGGCTGACCTGCAAGCACTTCGGCGGCGAAGTGCATGAAATGGGCGTGATGTTGATCATGTTCACGCCCTACCTGTATTGCAACGTGAGCGATTCCTGGCTGCTGCCCAGCAAGCGGCAGCGCATCCTCGTGACGGCGGCAGGCATCTTCATCGAAATGAGCCTGGCGATTGTCGCCGCCTGGGTCTGGGCGGTGACCGCCCCCGGACTGGTGCACCAGATTTCGTTCAACATCATCTTCACCTGCAGCGTTTCCACCGTGCTCTTCAACGCCAATCCGCTGATGAAGTTCGACGGCTATTACATGCTTTCAGACGCGCTCGAAGTGCCCAACCTCAAGCAGAAAAGCAACTCCGCCGCCACCGGCTGGGCGCAGCGTTACCTGCTCGGGTTGCATCGCGGCGGTCCGGCGCAATTTTTCTCTTACGAGTTGAGCCCGCTCTTCGGCCTCTATGCGGTGGCGAGTTATTTCTACGGCTGGCTGGTCCTTTACCGCATTTCCTACCGGATGTTCGATATGCTGGCACCGTACGGGCTGGACTTCCTGAGTCACAGCTACGTCTGGCTTTACCTGTTCACCGCCCTGGCCCTGCCGTGTTATCGCCTCATGAAGACCACTTACAAAAATCCCCGCACCCGCGCCGCCGCCAGCCGCCGTTTCCTCCAGCTTGGCGCCGGCTTCGCCACCCTGGCGGTGCTGACGTGGTTTATTCCCTGGGAGGCGACCATCAAGCGCGGCGTCGTCCTCGATAACGCCACCATCGAACCCATCACCACGCGCACGCCCGGCTTTCTGCGCGAGGTGTACGTGCACGACGGCGATCTCGTCCAGGCGGGCCAGGCGCTGGCGCGGCTCGAAAATCTCGACCTGCAAGCCGACGCCGACGAGTACCGGCGCGAAGCGGATTCCTACGAGGTCCAGCGCCGGGGCGCGCTGAGTGATCCCGTGGACGCGGTGCGGGAATCCGCCGCCGCATATGGCAAGCTGGCCCAGGAGGCTACCTTGCAAGCCGAATTGCGTGAGTGGCAGCTCGGCGATTGCACGTTGCGCGCGGCGCACGCGGGTGTTCTTCGCACCCAGCACCTGGGCGATCTGATCGGGCAATACTTCCCCCGGGGCCGCAAGTTCTGCGAAGTCGGCAGCGCGGATGAATATCGCGCCATTATCTCACTCGACGAGGCGCAAGCGCGGCGGGTGACCGCCGGTCAGCCGGCCCGGATGCGGCTGCGGACGCTCTCCGGCGAGACCTTCCAAGGCACGATCACGACCGCGCCGGTCTCGAGTTTGACCAAGCTGACGAATAATGGTTCCGCCAACATCACTGGCGGCGATGTACCGACCGTGGTCAACCACGATGGAATCCTCGAGCCGAGCGTGGCCTACTACGAAGCCGAGATGCTGGTGCGGGATACGGGTGGCGAGCATCTGCGTTCCGGCCTAACCGGCATGGCGCGCATCGATGTCGGCCGGACGACCTTGGGCCGGCACCTGTGCAACAGCATCCTGGATTTGATTAATCCGGCGATCCGCTTGTAAGCGGAGCGCGACCAACCCAAGCAGCTTGGGAATCGATGGGGATCACGCAGTTTCGACGTGATCCGATGCCATCATAGCCGTTTAATCTTGGCTGTGCGCGCATCCACCGTGAAGCCGAAAGGCCGTCCCGTCTCACTCGCAAGGCATGTAATTTCGGGCCACAGTCGCACCACCAACTGAATCAAGCTCCAGTAGGTCCAGCCACCCCTCGCCGGCTTGAGGAAGAATACGCCGATTCTGTTTGCTTTGCAGAGATCCCACTGGGCTCTGGTGCGATGGATATTTGTATCTTGGGTAAGTGCCACCCCATGGACCTTGGCGACAGCGGGAATCCACGATTCATCGGGTGCTCCCCGGCCAAACTCATCAACCATCCAAAAGACAGTCACGTCCTCGTTGCGGCGGTTATTTTGAAATGCCTGCATCCCGGCGACGAGATGAGGGGAAAAGTTCTCGTCGAAATAGATTCTCATGCCGCCGCGCGGAGTTCAAAAGTCCACGCAGCGTCGATTTGAGAGATTTTTACGCCGTAGTCATCTGCAATGTCGTCCGCGCGCTCGCCAGCACGCCTGAGACAGGCAATCGACTCAGTGGTGATGTTAGTGCCCGCGATCACTGGGCGGCCAAACGAATGGCGCGGATCAACAACGATGCTCTTGTCTTCTCCCGCCGGATAGAAGCGCGTGGCGAGATGAGAAGCGGCATCAAAGTCCAAGCGATGGCAAAACGGCTTGATCACGTTTTCAAAAGCTGTCTGCCCGCGTGAGCCGATTTCCAGGAGCGCACCGTTCCCGAGTTCCTTGAGCAGGCGCGCGCCGTCGGTCAGCAGACCCTGCAAAGCAAAAGGGTGGGAGGTGCGATAGCGAGCCGCCAGTTCGGCGCGGCCGGCACGCAGGGTGGCCATCTTGACGCCGAACTTGCGGAGCTGAGCAATTGTGAAAATCTCGATAAGCGTTAGGAAGTCGAAGTGCCGGTCCCCACCATCGCCTTGCGTTTCGAAGTGCCCGGCGGGAAAGCGACGTACTCGCTCTCCATTTTCCTGATCATCTTCGAGCGCGCCACGCACCCAGGAGCGCAACCGCGGCAGCGGCAGATCAAGGAGGCGAGCGGCGTCCGGAAGGGTGTAGGCACCCGCACTCAGAGGATGGATGGTCGCGGCAGGCACGGGGGGATTGTACCCGACTGAGGGCTGATGATGCAAGAGGGACAATGCCGATAGATCGGTCGATAAATACATCCTCGAACGGCACAGAACGCGACTGCCACTTGGCCTGGTCCACGCGCTGCAGACAGCTTCGGAGTCGCTCGGAGAGCGATTTGTCGCCCTGTGCCCCTCGACCTGTCCTCAAGACGTCCAGCCTACCGTTTTAACGACTGCAGCGCTATCTCCGCCGTGCGCGCCATGTCCGCGGGCGTATGCGCGGTCGAGATAAAGCCCGCCTCGAACTGCGACGGCGCGAAGTAAACGCCCGCGTCCAGACACCGGTGAAAGAACGCCGCAAAAGCCGCCCGGTCGCTGCGCTGCGCCGACGCCAGATCCACCACTTCCTCCTCCGTGAAGAACAGGCAAAACATCGACCCGATCCGATTGAACGTATAGCGCAGCCCGGCGCTCGCGAGCGCCTCCCGCACGCCCGCCTCAAACGCCGCGCCGAGCTCCTCCAGCCGCTTCCATCCATCGATCCGTTCCAGCTCACGCAATTGCGCCAGCCCCGCTGCCATCGCCAGTGGGTTACCCGAAAGTGTACCAGCCTGGTACACCGGTCCGTCCGGCGACAACCGGTCCATGATCTCGGCCCGCCCGCCGAACGCCCCCACCGGCAACCCGCCGCCGATTACTTTGCCCAACGCTGTCAGGTCCGGTGTAACGCCGCAAAGCTCCTGCACGCCGCCCCGCGCGACCCGAAAGCCCGTCATTACTTCGTCGAAGATCAGCAGCGCGCCGGAGGCCGTACAGAGCTCGCGCAACAACTCCAGGAACCCGGGATTGGGCAGGTAGAGCCCGGCATTGGCCGGCACTGGTTCCAGGATGATCGCCGCGATGTCCCGGCCTTCCCGCGCGAAGAGCGCTTTGACCGCCTCGGCATCGTTGAACGGCAACGAGACGGTGAGTTCCGCCAAGGCCGCCGGCACACCGGCGCTATCCGGCTGGCCATGAGTCAGCGCGCCGCTGCCGGCTTTGACCAGCAGGGAATCGACGTGGCCATGATAACAGCCGTCGAATTTTACAATCCGGTCCCGCCCCGTGAACCCGCGCGCGAGCCGCACGCAACTCATGGTTGCCTCGGTGCCGCTATTGACCATGCGCACCTTTTCCAAGGACGGCACCCACGCACACAACAGGCGCGCCATCTCCGTTTCGCCCGGGTGCGGGATGCCGAAGCTTAAGCCTTGACCGGCCGCCGCGCGCACCGCCTCCGTCACGACTGCCGGCGCGTGCCCCAGGATGGCCGGGCCCCAGGTGCCGACGTAATCGATGTACTCGCGGCCATCAAGATCATAGATCTTAGCGCCTTCCGCGCGCTCGATGAACAACGGTTCGCCACCCACGGCGCGAAACGCGCGCACCGGTGAGTTCACGCCGCCGGGAATCAAGCGCAACGCTTCGGCAAACGCCGCGGCGGAGCGGGGACGCACGGCAGAGGCTGGGCTGGTCGTCATGCGGCAAACTAGCGCAACGCTTGCCGCCAGGGCAATTATTTCGCCCCTGGTGACGCTGGCCCCGGGCCGAAATCGATGCTGAACCCGCCGTAAAGGCCGCGCCGCTGCCCGTACTGTGGCGCGCCGACGCCGACGCCCGACCCATCGCGCAATTGGTAGACCTGGTCCAGCACGTTGACGACATCAAAGCGGGCCTTGACCTCTCCCAAGTGCTCGACGTGAAAGCCCTTTTCGAAACCTAGATTCAGCGTGTAATAGGCCGGCACCTTGCCGGTATTGGCGAAGTCGTCGCGCAGTCCGCTGCCATAGAGGAAGTCGGCGTAGACGCGGGCTTTCTCTGGCTTCCAGTTGTACGCCAGCCCAGCCGAGACGGTGGAGGTCTGGTCGTGATCGAGATAGATATAGTGGCTCTTGATGTAGGCCAGTTCAGCCGCGCCAAAGAGGAACTGCGAAGAATCGATTTCCTTGCCATGCGCGGAGGAATAGGCGGCGTTCGCGTAAGCCTCGAACCCGCCCCGCACATAGGTCAGCGTGCCTTCCAAGCCGTAGATTTCGCCGAAGCGATAGTTGAACGGGCTCTCGATGATAGCCGTGCCAAACTGCCCTTCGTCGAGCTGTTGCACCGCGCGTTTGTAGTAGCCGTCGATTCCGAGTTGCAAGGAGCCGAAGAGGGTCTGGGTGGCGCCGGCGTCGAAGTAATGGGCGCGTTCGGATTTGTCCGGCGAGTTCTGGAAGATTTCCGGCGCGTTGGTGGTGTTAGCCGCCTGACGGATGCCGGCGGACTGCACGACCTCGAAGGGCGGGGGCGTGAAGTAGCGCGAGTAGCCGGCATGTAAGGTGGTTGTCTTGGCCGGCTGGTACACCGTGTTGAAGCGCGGACTGAGCTGGCCCTCGTCCACGTATTCATCCACGTGGTCATAGCGGGCGCCATAGTTGACAGTCCACTGCGGCGTCAGCTTCCATTCGTCCTGCAGGTAGACGCCGTAGATCTCACCGGTTTCGTATTGGTTTAGTATCTGGCGTTCCGGGACGTTGGCGCTCTGTGCGCCAGTATCATTCGTCGGGAACACGTCCGTGACGGATTGCGAGCTGGCGTGCTGCACCAGCAAGACATAGCCGCCGCGCAAGGTGTGCGCATCGTTCAGACGAAAACTGGCGTCGAGCTCCGTCCCGCCAGTCAACGTGTAGCGATCCAGCCGGCTGGCCACCCCGTTGAAAATCAGGTCTCCCTCGTCGTCCGGGCGAAAGAGAATGCTGCTATCGCGCAGGAACGTCGAGAGTTGCAGATCGAGCAGCCCGGCGGATTTTTGGTAGGCCAGCACCGCATAATAGTTTTGCTCGTTTTGATTTTCGTCCAGGTGCGTTGACGCGAAGTTCGGCACGCCCGCCAAAGCGAAGGCCGGCGTCTGCCCGGGGTTGTTCGGGATTTGGAAGTCGGCGTCATAGCCGCTCAAGATCAGGCTGATCCGACTTGAATTGTCGATCAGGTAGGACAGATAGCCGAAGCCGCGGTACTGCTCGGTTTCATCGTGAATCGGGTAGTCCTTGCCATCGGGATTTTCGATGCCGATGCCGCTGGTGAAGAAGTCGCCGGTGAAATAATAGTTGAACTTGCCGCTGGAGCCCGCCAGTTCCGCCGAAGGGCGATAGGTGTTGAAACTGCCACCGTACAAGCCGATTTCGTCCGTGTGATCGAACGCCCCGCTCTTGGTGTGGATGTCGATCACGCCCGCGGTGTTGATGCCGTATTGGGCCGGCAGCGAACCGGTCACCACTTGCAGACTGTCGACGAAGCGGGTGTCTAGTTCCTGGCCAAACCCGGCGATGCCCTCGGGCAGGAGCACGTCGTTGATGCGGTATTGGAGATTGGCGTGTTCGCCGCGCACGTGGAGTTGCCCGTACGAATCCTGGGCGAAGCCGGGCACACGCAGGAGGGTTTGGTTGAAGGGGGCGTCGGCTCCTTCGGACTGATCCGCGATCTGGGTGTCCGAGATGCCGTAGGAAGTCGCGCCGAGGTTGGGCACGATATCGTTGCGTTTCTCGTCCAGCGAACCTACGACCACGACGGCGGCGGCCTCACCGTTGTCCAGCAGGCCGGTGTGATCGCTGGCAGGCGGATTGGTGCCCGTGCCGAGATCGCGGCCTTGGGCGCGGAGGCGAGCCGGTTGGAGCGGAGACAGCAGCAGGACGGCAGCGCCGAGATAAAGCGATGTAAAGCGGATGTTGGCAGGCATGGGAGTGCCACCTAATCGCAAGTTGAATGCATTTGTACAAGCAAATTCTTTGCATTTATTTCGGCGGCACTGCGGAGCGGTTCGTGCCTAAAAGGTAGGGACGACTCTCCGAGCCGTCCCAAGATGTCTGGAGACGCCGCCAAGCTATTTTGCCGCGCTTGGGCTGACAATTTGGGACAGCTCGGAGAGCCGTCCCTACCTCTGTTTCGACGACCACCCTCGCCTGCGAAGGAAACCAAGTTGCTGCAACTTGGTTGCGCCGGATAATCCAAGTTGCTGCCTGGCCGACGCCGAGATACTGTCGGGCGTGTCTGCCGTTCGCGCCTTGCTCCTGGCCTGTGTCTTCCCGGCGCTTTTCCTGAGCACCGGTCTGCGAGCGGACCCGCCCAAAGCAGCCGCGCCCACGAAATGGGTCTTCAAGCTGGACCCGGAAATCGACTGCCCCTCGTGCGAGGACGCGATCAAGCACATCCTCGAAACCGCGCACGGCGTGCAATCGGCCGAGGTGGACGTGCTCAACAACCGCATCACCGTCCACTACGACGCCACGCGGATTAACCAGAAAGCTCTTATCGGCCGCATCGCCGTCACGGGCTACACGGCGACCGAGGTCAAGTAGAGGCCGCTTTCGCCGGTTCGGTGGCCTTTTGCCAGCGCGCGAGCGATTGCCCGTGCAAGTGCCGGGACGGCCTCAGACGCGCCAACACGCCGTAGCGCGGCCCAAAGACCAGCGCGCCGACGAAACACGCCCCCAGCACCAATACAATGGCGGGTCCGCTGGGAATATCGGCCCAATAGGAAAGCAGCAGTCCCGCGCACGCCCCGGCCGCGCCCAAAAAACCCCCGTACCACGAGAGCGCCCGATAACTGTCGCTGAGCAAATAAACCGTCGCCGCTGGCAGGACCAGCAGACCGACGCTCAAAACGACCCCGACCGCCTGCAAGCTCGCAATCATCGCCAGCACGATGAGCGTGATCAGCAGGTAATTCAGCCTGGACACCGGTACCCCCAGGCTCTGCGCCACGGAGGGCTCGAACAGCGCGAGCAGCAAACCGCGTTGGGAAGCGACGAGGCTCACGGCCGAGACCAGGCCCACGCCGTAGATAATCCAGAGATCGCTGTTGGAAATGCCGAGAATATTGCCGAAGAGAAAGTGCGTCAGGTCCACCGGCACGCGGCTGTACTTGAGCAGAATGATCCCGAGCGAAAACGCGACCGTGTACAGCGCGCCAATGGCCGTTTCATCCTTCAAGCGCGAACTCCGCGCCACCAATTGCCCGCCGATCCCCACCAGCAGCGCGGCGATGACCGCGCCGCTAAAAAGCCCCAGCGGCGCCAGGCCAAAGAAAATCGCGCCCACGGCCAGCCCCGGTAGGAGCGAGTGGCTCAAGGCATCCGCCAGCAGCGCGAGGCGGCGTAAAACGATGAACGCGCTCAAAAACCCATTGGTAAACCCCACCAGCACGCAACCCAGCAGCGCCCGCTGCATGAATTCGTAGTGGAAAGGCTCCGTCAACCAACGCCACGGAGCCGCCGCGATCATCAACGTCACGGTCGTCATCAAGGCGCCTTGGCTCCGGTGAAGATTTCCGTGCCGTAGGTGCGCTCGATGTTCAACGGCGTGAACGTCTCCGCGGCCGGTCCATAGGCGACGAGCTCGCCATTGAGGAAAATGACGTCGTCGAAGAGCTTCTCCACCGTGCGCAAATCGTGATGGCTCACGATGACGAGTTTGCCATCTTCGACGGCCAGGCGCCGCAGCAAATCGCTCAAGAGCGTCTGGGCATTGCGATCCAGGCCGGTAAACGGTTCGTCGAGCAGGTACACGTGAGCGCCTTGCGCGACGGCCCGGGCCAGGAAGGCCCGTTGCTGCTGGCCGCCGCTCAACGCGCTGATCTGCCGGCCGGCGAGATCCGCCAGATGCGTGGCGGCCAGCGCCTCGTCCACGGCCACGGTATCTACCGCCCCGAAGCGCCGCCAGCCTCCCAGCGCCGGGTAACGCCCCATCTCGACCAGCCCGCGCACCGTCAACGGAAAATCCCAATCGACCAGGCTGCGTTGCGGCAGGTAGGCGATGGATTGATCGGCGCGCGTCGGGCCGTGGGCATGGGCGTCGAAGACAATCCGGCCCGTCTCGAAGGGCGTGAGCCGCGCAATCGACTTCAGCAAGGTGGATTTTCCCGCGCCATTCGGTCCGAGGAGGCCGACGCAGCGCCCGCAGTGCAATTCCAGATCGATGTGATGCAGCGCCGGCACTCCACGATAGGAGACGGTCAGGTTTTCGATGATCAACCGGTGCGATGCCATGATTGCTTAAGGCGCGCCGGGTACGGTGATTACTTCCGCGAGGCTTTGGCCCGGCGCGGTCCAAAAGGACTTGTCGATCTTGGTGCCATCGGCCAGTTGCACCGTGAGACGCGCGGCGGTCGGGCCGGCACCAGCACTGGTGTCGGCTGCCCAATTCGCCCGGACAACCAGGTCGATCCCTTCCTTCGGCAGGGTCGTCTGCCAACGGGTCGAAAACTGCCGGGCCGGACCATGTCCTTCCAGCACCGTCTGATCCAGGCAACGCACCTGAAAATCGACGGGGGCCGGGGCGAAGCTCGCCTCGATTGCCAACGGCACCGTTGCGGTTGCGTCGCCCGTCTGGGCCGTGGGAGCCGGGCTGGGATCCGGCGCCGCCAGTTCGACCGCAGGACGGGTCAAGGTCCAAACCGGCCACCCCGCGATCACGAAGACGGCGGCCACGAGCAAGACTTGGAGAAGCGGGAATCCGCGCACAGCGCAGACCGTAAGCAGCCTCGGCGGGAATGCAACCGGGATGCAAGAAGAACGGTTACTTCAGCGCGTCCACGAGTGTGTTCACGTTGTGATGCATCATGTCGATATAGGTGCCCGCGTCGCCGTTGGGCGCGCTCAACCCATCGGCGTACAACTCGCCGCCAATCTTCGCGCCCGTTTCCTTGGTGATCTCACCGATCACCTTCGGGTTCTGCGTATTCTCGAAAAAGACGGCTTTCACCTTTTGGCTTTTGATCGTCTGGAGCAATTCGGCCACCTGGCGCGTGCTGGGTTCGTCGGCGGTGCTGACGCCCTCGATGGGATAGATCTTGAAGCCGTAATCGCGCGCGAAATATTGGAACGCGTCGTGGCTGGTGACCAACTTGCGGCGATCGCGCGCCAGCTCGGCCACCTTGAGTTTCACGTCCTGATCGAGCACCGCGAGCTTCGCCAGATAAGCTGTGGCGTTGGCGGCGAAGGCGTCCTTTTCCGCGGGGTCCGCCCGGCTGAAGGCGTCCCGCACGATGCCGGTGGCTTTCTCCACGTTTGTGACGCTGTGCCACCAATGCGGGTCTTCCACGGTCCTGTCTTCTTCGGCGAGCTTGAGGGAGGAGCCGATGGCACTTCCCACGTCGACAAAGCGCTCCGGTTTGCCACCGGCGCTTTCCTCGAGCTTGCTCAAGTAGCCTTCGAGGCCCTTGCCGCTGACCAGCACCACATCGGCGCCCGCCACGCTTTCGACGTCGCCGGGACTCGGCTCGAACTCATGGGGATCGACGCCCGGTTTAACCAGGCCGAGCACGGTCACCTTGTCGCCGCCGACGTTGTGCGCCAGATCGGACAATACGGTGGAAAGCGTTACCACCTGGAGGGGCGCGCCAGCCGCCCATCCGGCAAATCCGGCGAAAAGCGCGCCCCCCGCGAGCCAGCGGAGGAAGAGTATTTTCATGATTTTGCGATCTTACGGGCCAAGCGTTGTAGATGCAAGTAGTTTGCTTCTGTCTGCAAATGCATCCCGCTTGCGAAGCGCCCTCGCCAGGTGCTATTTTCAGGGTCGGCGCGGCTGTGCCCGCCAATTCGCCATGTCTGCTCCCGCTCCCGTGCATCAGCATGCTGCCTCCACCGCCGCGCACGAGCCGTTTACCCTCGCCGGGCTCGAAACCCTGCTACGGCGCAAAGGCTTGCGCATGACCGCCAATCGCCGCGCCATCCTGCAGGTGCTGCTCCAGGCTGGGTCGCCGCTGAGCCTGGAACAGATCCAGACCGCCGGCGGCAAGCACGTGCCCGACGGTGAGTTGCCGGATTTCGCGACCGTCTTCCGCATGATGACGCTGCTCGAAGAACTCAAACTCGCGCGCAAGGTGAACCTGGGCCGCGCCTTGAGTTTTTACGAGCTGACCGATAGCGGGCATCATCGCGATCACCTGGTTTGCACGGATTGCGGGCAGGTCACGCCGCTGGAAGGCATGTGCCCGGTGGAGCGGCTCGAGCGGCAGATCGCCCGCAAACACGGGTTTACGCAATTGACGCACTCGCTCGAGTTCTTCGGCTTGTGCGGCGCTTGCAGCGAGCCGGCCTAGGTCGGCCGAGGTTTGGCGCTAGAACTTCCCGTGACCGCCAAACTGCTCGACCACCAATACGGCAAGTCCCGCGTGCGGGTGCTGAAAATCTTTCGCGCGGGCGACCGGCACACAGTCAAGGAATTGGATGTGTCGGTCCGGCTCAGCGGCGACTTCGAGAGCTCCTACACGTCCGGCGACAACAGCCGGGTGATCCTGACCGACACCATGAAGAACACGGTCAACGTGCTGGCCAAGGACGCCCTCGGCCCCGAAACCGAGCGCTTCGGGGTCGTCCTGGCCCGGCACTTTCTCGACCGCTACGCGCAGGTGGCCCGGGTCTTGATCGAGATCTCCGACCGCCAATGGGATCGGCTCGTGGTCGCCGGAGAACCGCATTTGCATAGTTTCACCCAGGCGCAGCAGGCGCGCCCAACGGTGCAGGTCACGGCGGCGAGCACCGGCGTCCAGGTCCGCTCGGGCATTAAAGATTTGTTGATCCTCAAATCGACGGGTTCGAGCTTTCAAGACTATCCCAAGGACGAGTTCACGACCCTGCCGGAAACCGCGGACCGTGTCTTCGCCACCTCCCTGACAGCCGAGTGGACGTGGACCGGCGAACCCGCGGATTACCAGGCTGCCAATGCCGGCATTCAGCAAGCCCTGCTGACGCCATTCGCGCTGAACCACAGCCCGAGCGTGCAAACCACCCTCTTCCAGATGGGCGAGGCGGCACTGCAGGCGAGCGCGGAGATCGGGCAAATCCAGTTGGCCATGCCCAACAAACATTATTTGCCGATCGATCTGGCGCGTTTTGGCCGGGAGAATCGCAACGAGCTCTTCCTGCCGACCGACGAGCCGTCCGGCCAGATCGAAGCCACGCTGACCCGGGCATGAGCAGGGACGAACTGCTGCGCGAGTTGCTCGGCGCCTTGGACCGCCGGGAACGTTGCGCGCTCGTTACGGTGGCTGCCGCGCGCGGCTCGACCCCACGGGAAGCCGGGGCCAAGATGCTCGTCTACGCCACGGGCGGCACGGCCGGGACCATCGGCGGCGGCGGGTTCGAGGCGCTTGTGATCAAGGAAAGCCTGGAAGTCTTGGCGGCGGACGTCCGGCAGCCGAAGCTCAAGACGTATCCGTTGCACGAGGGCGCGAGCGAATCATTCGGCGCCGTTTGCGGGGGAGAAGTCACGGTCTTGATCGAGCCGCAGGCGCCGGCCGAGGCGCTCTTCCTGGTCGGCGCGGGCCATTGCGCGCGGGCCCTGGCGCGGCTGGCGGGATCCTGCGGCTGGCACGTGACGGTCATGGACCAACGGCCTGAACTATTGGCGGATTTTCCGGCGGCCAGCCAGATCGCGCAACCCAGCGCCACCGAGTTCATCAGCCAGCGCGCCTGGCGGCCGGACGAGGCGCTGGTTATCGTCAGCCACAACTATCTGGTGGACCGCGACGCGCTGCTGGCAGCGTTGCGCCAGGCCGGGATGGGTTATCTCGGCATGATGGGCAGCCGCCGCAAGGTGCGCCTGGCGTTCGATGAGGCCCTGGCCGCCGGCATCTCACCGCAACGCCTCAACGAAGTCTATGCGCCGGTCGGCCTGGACCTGAAAGCGGAAACGCCCGACGAGATCGCCATCAGCGTGATGGCGCAGATCTTACAGGTGATGCGGGCGGCTCCCGGCGGCCATCTGGCGGAGCGCGCCGCCTGCTAGACTGCGGCTCCAAAAAAAGGTAGGGATCGCTCTCCGAGCGACTCCGTGACTGTCTGGAAAACCGCGGCCCCCGTGGCAGCGGCATTTCGGATCACGAGCCTCCAGACAGCATCGGAGTCGCTCGGAGAGCGATCCCTACACCTTCCCGGGTTGGGGCTGGTGCGGCAAGCAGCGAGGCCGGTAGCATGCAGCAGCAGAGCGCAATCAAGGCAGGTCTAATGAGCATAGGCGCTCGTTTAACAGTTCGGGCGGCCGGATACAACTTCAGGCCGTACCTTGCTTGGGCCGCCTGCCGGTGAACTGATCACCACAACCCCGATATCTTGAAGCAGAGCGCCGACTGACAAGGCAACGTGGCGGGCAAAGGGATGACGAGGCCGTCCGGGGTTCGAGTCCAATGAATTTTTTCCGTGCTGCCAAGGAGCGTGACGGACGCGGGCTCGCGGGCGACGAGTGGAGACGCACTGCCCAGGGCGTGGATCACGACCTGCCCGGCCGGCACTCCCAACGTGATGGCGTAAAGGTCATTTCCCTTGCGCGTGAAGCGAACGTCCTGGGGAGTGTATTTCAAGTTCTGGCGGAAACCATCGTGATGGAAAGGAGTGGGACCTTCCCCATACAGGGTCCACGGCCGGGTGCCGAAAATCGCCTCGCCGTTGACCTTCATCCAGTCGGCCATCTCGCGCAGGAAGGTTTCCATTTCCGGAGCGAGACTGCCGTCGGGGAGCAGGGTGACGTTTAGCAAGAGACTGCCGTTCTTGCTTACGATGTCGGTCAGACCGCAAATGATCCCGGCGCTCGATAGATAATGATCGTTGGGAACCCAAAACCACTCACCGGTCGAGGCGTCGGTTTGCCACGCAAAGGGTTGGATGTCCGACATCATCCTCCCTTCCAGGTCCTGCACGCAGGTCCCGTCAATGAAATCCGTCTTGTTGTAATTTTTCTTGCAGCAATAGACCGCCTCCTCTTCGCCGCCGTGCTGCTCGATACTTTGGTTGTAGAGCTGGGCCACGATCTTGCGACCCGCTTCGCCAAAGGGCAACCCGCCGTCGCTGTAGAGCAGGTCGGGCTTGTAACGGGTGATCAGGTCGTACATGCGCGCGTACCATTCCTGCGCCCAGCGGGGATCATTGCTGTACCAGCCGGTGTCGCCAGGCTTGGCGGGCAACTGGTACAAATCCCAATAGGCCGGGTTGGCTCCATCGTAGGGAACCCCCGCCAAGGGACCGGTCTTATCGGCACCGTGGGAAGGCTGCATGAACGTGAAGCTGTGGCCCAGATGTTCCGAGACGCCGAAAGGCAGACCCTGTTTTTTAGCCGCTGCTTGCCAGACGCCTACCATGTCCTTGCGTGGTCCAATGTTGACGGAGTTCCACTTCTGGTACTTGGAATCCCAGTTGTCGAAGTTGTCATGATGGACCGCCTGCGCGACAAAGTAGTGTGCGCCCGCCGCCTTATAGAGTTCCATCAAACGGTCGGGAGCCCATCTCTCGGCCTTCCAGAGCGACAGGATGTCTTTGTATCCGAACTGCGATGGAGGACCATACTTCTTGACGTGATCTTCGTTCGCCGAGAAGCCATACCGCTTCGTGCCTTGCCGGTACATTTCCCGCGCATACCAATCGCCGTCGCCTGGGACGGCCTGGGGACCCCAGTGCGCCCAGATCCCGAACTTGCCGTCGAGAAACCACTTCGGACATTGAAACTGCTTGAGCGATTCCGGCGTACCCTTGAAAGGGCCATCAGCCAAGGGCAGACTTTCCTCTTTGGGAATGGGGATCGCCTTCGTTTCCGGCGGGTATTCCATCTGCGCAAACGTTCCGGAGGAAACACAGGAAAGCGCGGCCACGCCGAGCAGGAAACCGGAGATTTTTGCTGACAAGGGGCGTCGCACCATTTCCCGATACTCAAACACTTGTAATCGTAGTCAAGCGAGGATCAAACGAGTCATCGCATCGCCCGAACCTTGCCACCCACCGCCCGCCTGGGGTGCCCCGCCTAGGCCGGCGAACCGGCCGCGTCCTCGAACAGCGGCACGATGCGCATCTCCGGCACGAGCACCAGGCCCTTGTCAGTCAGTCGGATCGGCGGGATGACGGCGAGCGGGATGAGGTTGAAACCCATGAATGGCAGCGCACATCCCACCGCGTTCCAGGCGCGCTTGAGCGCGGCGGTTTCCTGGGCCACGACCGTCGCGCGCTTATCGGACAAAAGGCCGGCGATCGGCAGGCTCACCAGGGCAAGCACCTGGCCATTGCGCACCACGCACACGCCGCCTTGCGCCGCTTGCAGCGTGCCGATGGCCAGGCGCATATCCGCCTCGTTGGACCCCGCCACGAGCAGATTATGCGAGTCATGCCCCACGCTGCTCGCCACGGCTCCGGTACGCAGGCCGAAATCCAGCAGCAAGCCATGCGCAACGTTGCCCGGCGCGGCCGAGCGACCGTGGCGTTCAATGACGGCCACGTGACAGAGTTGGTGCCGCGCCAGCAGATCCGGCCAGGTCTCGCCAGGGGCGGGGTCGATGGAGACCCTCTCGTGGGCGAGGACAATCCCGGGTAAGGGCGTGCGAATGACGTTGGCGATCACCGGGCCCGCCGGGATGGAGGGCAACAGCGGGAGCTCGGCGGCGGGCGCGCAGTGCACCGTCCCGTAAGCCGCGGCCGGGTACCGGTAGCGCTGGCTGAGCGCCTGGTCCAGTAGCGGCGTGATCTTGCGGCCCTCGACCACGAGGCGGCCGCCGTACCAGGTGCTCTGCGGCAGCAAGACGTCATTGAGCAACACGAGATCGGCGCGCCGCCCGCCTCCGAGCCCGCCGAATTCTCCGTCCAGGCCGAAACGCGTGGCGGGATGCAGCGATCCCAGGCTCCAGGCTTGCGCCCGCGGCAGCCCGGCTGCCACCACCTCCCGCGTGACCCAATCCAGGCCGAAGGCGAACACGTCGTCCGCATCCCGGTCATCGGTGCAGACGCAGATGCGCTTGGTGCTGGCGCCGAGTTCGATCACGGTCTTGATGGCCTCCGGCAGGGAATGCCACGGCGTGGTCGGCGGGCCGCCGCGCAGGAAAATCCAAACGCCCGCTTCCAGCAGGTCGTCGGCGATCTCCCGGTCGATCGCTTCGTGCGTATCGGTCACGCCGCTGGCCGCGTACGCAGCCACGAACTCGCGCCCATAGATATGACCGCTCACCGGCCGGCCGCGTTGCAAAGCCGCCGCCAGGATGGCATGGCTGCGTTCGTCCCCTTGCGTCACCTGCACGAAATCCATCTTTTCCCCCAGAGCGACGGCTTCCGGCCAGCGATCGAAAAGCTCGCCGATCTTTTCCGCCGTCAGATCGCCGCCCGCCGTCTCCAGGTCCGGGTTGGTGGCGGGCACGGTGCTGGGGACCGTCAGGAAAACCGAAAGGGCAGCCTGCCGCGCGTCGGCTAGCATCATCTCGATGCCGGCGGCATCGAGCACGTTGCCGATCTCGTGGCTATCGCAAAATACCGTGGTGGTGCCGTTGAGCAGCGCGCCTTCCGCGTAGGCGCAGGCGGTCATCATGCTGCTCTCGATGTGCACGTGCGGATCGACCAGACCCGGCGCGATGATGCCGCCGCGGGCGTCGTAAAACGCCACGCCCGCGACCCGGGCGCAAGCGCCGGCCGGGCGCACCGCCGCGATGCGGCCGCGATGAATCCACAGTTCGCGGTTTTCGTGGATGCGCTCCGTATAAGTGGACAGCACGCGCGCTCCGGTGATGACCAGCTCCGGCGCCTGCCGGCCGGCGGCGACGGCGGCCAGCTCGCGGGTGACCGTGGCGAGGGGTGGGACGGAGAAACGGGTCAATGACATGGAGGGTCAGTAGAGAATCTTGTCGGGTTTGGCCTGCCACTCCGCGAACACCTGCCGGGCCTCCTCGCCGAGCAGCGCCTCGGTCGGGAGGGAGCGCTCGAAGAGGGGCAAGGATATTTGCCGGTAGATGGCATCGTCGTCGAAGCCGGCGGCCGCGGCGTCGCCGCGCGTGTTGGCAAAGTACATCCGGTCGAGCCGCGCCCAATAGATCGCCGCCAGACACATGGGGCAGGGCTCGCAACTCGTATAGATTTCGCAGCCGGCCAGCGTAAAGGTGCCCAGGAGTTGGGCTGCCTCGCGGATGGCGACCACCTCCGCATGCGCGGTCGGGTCGCAATGCGACGTCACCTGATTGCACCCGCTGGCGATGATCTCGCCCTGGCGCACGATCACCGCGCCGAACGGCCCGCCCTGGCCGCCTTGCATGCCGGTGCGGGACAGGGCAATCGCCGCGCGCATAAAGTCGGGCGGGCGCTGCGGCGTGGGCATCGGGGTGGTATGCCGGTTCAATGCGCCTACGGCAAGAGGCATGGCTGATTTTCTCCGCAAAGGTTGGAGATCGTGGCGCGCGGCCGGAACGCCACGGATCGAGGCTTGCGCCGGGCGGTGATGCCAGCCAACCTTTCCAAACGATGCTCTCCGATCTCAGCCGCATCCTCTACCACGAGAGTACGATCTTGAGCCGGCTCGACGAACTGGCGCATCAGATCGCCTGGGACTACCGGGATCGCGAGTTGACGGTGGTGGCGGTGCTCAACGGTTCGCTCATGTTCCTGGCGGACCTGCTGCGCCGCATCCCCTTGTCGCTGCACATCGAGTGCCTGAGCGTGGCGAGTTATGCCGGGGACAAGAGCACCGGCATTGTCACGTTCGACCAATTGACCATGCCGGTGGTGGCCGGGCGCCATGTCCTGGTGCTGGACGATATCCTGGACAGCGGACACACGCTGCACGCGGTCCGCGAATGCTTGCAGGAACAGAAGCCCGAGAGCATCAAGCTCTGCGTGTTGCTGCGCAAAAGACGCGTGCGCGCCAAGGAGGTGGAGGCGGATTACGTCGGCTTTGATATCGCGGATGAATTCGTGGTGGGCTACGGCCTGGACTTCATGGAGCAGTACCGAAATCTGCCGTGTATCGGGGTGCTGAGCGAAGAGGTCATCGGGGAAGGCTTGGCCAAGCTGCGAGGAAAGCCGGCCACGGGAGATTAGCGAACGGCAACCAGCCTCCCGGGCACGTTGGGGCCGCGGGCAGGCGAGGCCGTGGCGGTTGGCGGCCGGAGCGTCAAACTCGGCGGGAGCGGCCAGGCTGGTCATGGCGTGTTCGGCAGGTGCAGGGTGCCGCTCTGGACCAGGCGGGCCGCAAGCTGGTTCCAACGGTCGAGCGGCATCTCCTGTAAAGGCGAGCCTTCCGGTCCCTCGACCAAGTCGCGTTGCAGATCGAAACGCCGCCGTACCATCGCGGGCGTCAGCGGGACGTCGACCGAACGCTCCGCCGTGATCTCCGCCGCCTCATCCGGATGATCGAGGATGAAGTGCAAAGCCCGTCCTGTCGCCCGCAGGTATCGCCGCAGGACATCGGGCGATTGCACCAACGTATCGCGCCGAACAACGGAGACATCGCCGAAGTCAACCCAGCCCCAATCGTTGAACCGGAACGCCGTCCAGTTTCGATAGCCCTCGCGTTCGATAATGCGCGGCTGATCGACGATAAAAGCAGCACAGTAGTCGACCGTACCGCTCAAGAGTGGGTCGGGCGTGAACCCGACCCGGCGGGTGCGAAACGAATTCGCCGGCAAATGGTACTGGCGCTGCAAAAAATCGACGATGTAATCCGAGCCCGCTTGCAAGCCGATGGTCTTCCCGACGAAATCCCGCGGTTGCAGCCGCCGCGTGGATACCTGGTTGCGCGGCACGCTGGCATCGAGCCCGAGCCAGCAGTACGCGCTGCCCTTGAGCACGGCGCCGATGGCCACCACGTCCGCAGTGGCCGGGCTGGCGATGAGTTGCACGAGGCCCACGCCGGTCGGCGGGACAGCGATATCGAGTTTGCCGCCGACGAGGAGTTGCAGCGGATCAATGCCAGGCCCGCCGGGAGTGAGTTTCAGGTCCAGGCCTTCGTTGCGATAGAAGCCCAGATCCATGCCCACAAACCACGGGGCGATCTCATCATTGAGGACCCACGGCAGGCCGACGCGCAGGGTGATGAGCGATCCGTAAGCCCCGGACGGCGCGGCGACCGGCTCACCTGGGGCCGGCAGCAAGTCGTTCGTAACGTAGCGGGTGGCGGGCAGAGAGTGTTGGACCTGGGCGAGAGCCTGCTCCAGCGAAAGCGAGACCGTCGGCGCCGCCGGCGGGCCGCACCCGCCCGTCTCCAAGGCCACCAGCAGCAACATGACCAGCAATGACTGTCTCGCCATTCGGCAAACCCTTCCCCCGGGTCCCCGCGGACCCGTACCCGCAGGAGGCTAGAACCCCGCCCGGCGGAGTCAAGGTTTTGCTCACGATTATGGCTTTGGTTTTTGCGCGGCAGTTGCTATCTAGCGCCATGAAATTTTCGCGCTCGTTGCCCTGGACCGCCGTGGTGTTGCTGTTCGCGTCGGTCCCCCGCGCCGGGGCTGCCGGGGAGCAGCCGAAGGAGCCGTGCGTGGCGGTGATGGCCTCGTTTCCGGAGGAGCTGGAAGCCATCGAAAAGATGCTGCTGCCGGCCGACGCGTTACTCAGCTCGACCGAGATCAACGGCATCTCCTTCAAGACCGCCGACGTCGCGGGGAAGCGGTGCGTCTTCTTTCTCACCGGCATGTCCTATGTCAACGCGGCGGCTTCCACGCAGTTGGCGCTGGACCATTTCAACGTCCAGGCTGTCCTCTTCACCGGAATCGCGGGCGGCGTGAACCCGGCCTTCCAACCCGGCGATGTGGTCATCCCGGCCCACTGGCATCACCACGGGGAGATGGGCTATTTCCACGAAGACGTGCCCGGGTCGGGCAAATACAACCTGCCCGCCTGGTATACGCAGAAGGGTCCGAACTACGGCATGATGTTCCCGGAGTGGGTCACCGTGATCCGGGCGGGTCTGCCGAAGTTCGAACAGGTCGCCTCCTTTCCCGCCGACGAGAAACTGCTGGCCGTCGCCGCCGACGCGGCCGCCAAGCTCGCGCCGCTCAAAGCCGATGGCCGGGTCTGCAAAGTCTCCTGCGGCGGCGAAGGGGCGAGCGCCACGGTCTTCTGTGATAACGCGGCCTACCGCCAATGGGTCTTCACCACGTTCAAAGCCGATTGTCTCGACATGGAATCCGCGCCCATCGCGCAGGTCTGCTGGCAGAACAAAACCCCTTGCTTGATCGTGCGCGGATTGTCCGACCTCGCCGGCGGTCAGGCGGGCGCCAATGAGGAGGAGATTTACTTGCAAGCCGCGGCGGATAATTCAGCCAAGGTTCTGGTGGCAATCATCCAACAAATGGCGCCGCCGATTGCCCGATAAAGCTGCTTCCTTTCTGGCGGAGTTCCGGCATTCTGCGAGCAGGGATGAACGAAACCAGGGAAGGTTCCGACCTACGCGTGGAAGTCGCTCCCACGCAGTTGCTTTACCGGCTCAATGACCGCCCGCCATGGCGTGCCGCCTTGCTGGTGGGCGCGCAACATGTCCTGGCCATGTTCGTCGGCATCGTCACGGTGCCGTTGCTGGTGGCGGGAGCGGCCGGACTCGCGCGCGAGGAGACGGCTTATCTAGTCAGCATGGCGCTGTTTGCCTCGGGCGTATCCACCTTTGTGCAGGTGGGCGGGATCGGGCCGGTGGGTTCCAGGCTGCTGGCAGTGCAAGGGACCAGCTTTGCGTTCCTGCTGCCATTGATCCAGGCAGGGAAGGCGGGCGGGTTGCCACTGATGCTGGGGATGTCGCTGGCGTTTGCGCCGGTGGAAATCGTGCTGGCGCTGTTCCTGAACAAGTTGCGGCGGGTGTTCACGCCGCTGGTTTCCGGGGTGGTGGTGCTGCTGTTGGGTTTGTCGCTGATTCCGGTGGGAGTGCGCGGGATCACGAGCGGTCTCGGCGGCGGCGCGCCGGCTTGGGCCGGGCTGGCGGTGGCAGCCGCCGTCATGGCCATCGTGCTCGCGCTTAACGCCGTGCGCTCGCCGTGGGCGCGGATGGGCGCAGTGCCGGTGGCGCTCCTGGCCGGCTACGGAATTTGCCTCGCGCTCGGCGGCCGCGGGAGCGTTCCGGGAGGCACTGCGGCTACTGCCTGGATAGTGGTGCCGATTCCCTGCAAGTACGGACTCAGTTTTCGCTGGGCCTATGCCCTGCCCTTCTTCTTCAGCTATCTCGTGACGACCCTGGAAACGCTCGGCGATGTCACGGCCACTTCCCAACTCTCCGGCGAACCCGTCGCCGGGCCGATCTACTGGCGGCGGGTGCGCGGCGGGGTGCTGGCGGACAGCACGAATTCGATCTTCGCGGCCCTCTGCAATTCGTTTCCGAATACCACCTTCGCGCAGAATAACGGCATCATTCAACTCACCGGCATCGCCTCGCGCCAGGTCGGTTATTGGGTGGGCGGCTTGCTTTGCCTCTTGGGCCTGCTGCCGGGCGTGAGCCGCTGGGTGGCGGTCATCCCCGGGCCGGTGCTGGGGGCGGTGACCTGCCTGCTTTTCGGTTTCGTGGCCACGGCGGGCATCCGCATCCTGCAACGGCTGGAACTGACGCATCGCGATCTTTTGATCGTGGCGTTCGGCCTGGCGGCCGGCATCGGTGTCGGCGCGGCGCCGGAGGTGCTGGCACCGCTGCCGGAGACGTTGCGCGCCGTGCTGGCCAACGGCATCACGACCGGCGGGCTCGCCGCGCTGGTCCTCAACGCCTGCCTGCCGCAGGTGGAAGCCCAACCCTTGCTCGAATCCACATGAAAGTCTCAGCCGCCTCGCTCCTCGCCGCCTTGCTCCTCCCGCCGCTCTGCGCCGCTGGCGCCGCGGACACGCCCCCGCCGTTGCGAGTCAAAGTAGTCATTATCACGACCTTCGAGGTCGGCCAGGACAGCGGGGACGTCGCCGGCGAATTCCAGGATTGGTTCGAGCGCGAACATCTGACCACCCGCTATCCCCTGCCCGCCGGGTACCACGATGCCTTTGGCAATGACGCGGGCGTCCTCGCCTTTGTCACGGGCGAGGGCACGGCGCACGCGGCGGCTTCCGTCATGGCGCTGGGGAACGATCGGCGCTTCGATTTCTCAAAGACATACTGGTTGCTGGCCGGCATTGCCGGCGGCGACCCGGCGGATGTCAGCCTCGGCTCGGCAGCTTGGGCGGAATGGGTGGTGGATGGCGATCTCGCGCACGAGATCGATGCCCGCGAAATGCCGGCGGATTGGAAGAGCCCCTTCATCCCGCTGGATGCGAGTTCGCCCTATCCGAAGGACCGCAAGCCACAGTCCCTGTACGGCGTGGTTTATCATTTGAACGGCGCCCTGTGCCAGTGGGCGTACACGTTGACCAAGGACACGCCGCTGCTCGACAACGACCGGATGAAAACCAACCGCAGCCGGTACAAGGACCAGCCCAACGCGCAAAAGCCGCCCTTCGTGCTCAAGGGCGACAACCTCGCCTCGAGCACTTTCTGGCACGGCAAACTCATGAACCAATGGGCCAACGACTGGGTGAAATACTGGACCGACGGCCAGGGCAATTATGTCACCACGGCGATGGAGGATACCGGCGCAATGCAGTCCTTGACCATGCTGGCCAAGGCGGGCCGGGTTGATTTCAGCCGGGTGATGGACCTGCGCACGGTTTCAAACTTCGACAGCCAACCGCCCGGGCTGACGGCCGCGGAAAACTTGAAGCAGGAGAACTCCGGCGCTTACTCCGCCTTTGGGCCTGCCGTGGAAGCGGCGTACCGCGTCGGCAGCCAGGTGGTCCAGGCGTTAACCGAACATTGGGACAAGTACGAAACCGAACCGCCCAAGTAAGCGGTTCCCTTTTAGTTGCTCAACCACATCTAACTTCGCCATGCTCGAACGCTTCTTTCATCTCCGCGAACACCACACCGACGTCCGCCGCGAACTACTCGCCGGCGTCACGACGTTCGCGGCCATGGCTTACATCCTGGCCGTCAACCCGCTGATCCTGGGCGCCACCGGGATGGACAAGGGCGCGATTTTGACCGCCACCGCGTTGGCGGCCGCCATCACGACCGCTGCCATGGGGCTGCTGACGAACTATCCGCTGGCGCTCGCCCCCGGCATGGGACTGAACGCTTTTTTCGCCTTTACGATGTGCCTGAAGGAACACGTGCCCTGGCCGGCCGCCCTGGGGCTGGTTTTCTGGGAAGGCGTGTTGTTCATGCTGCTCTCCGCCGGCGGCGTGCGCCAGCGCATCGTCGCGGCCATCCCGCCGAGCTTGAAGATTGCCATCGGCTGCGGCATCGGCCTTTTCATCGCCTTCATCGGCTTGAAAAATGGCGGGCTGATTGTCGCCGACCCGGCCACGTTCGTTGGTCTCGGCAATTTCCGGCAGCCGGCGGTTTGGCTGGTTCTCCTGGGCATCGTGCTCACGGCGGTGCTGATCGGGCGCAAGGTGCGCGGCGCCATCATTTTGTCCGTGCTGATCCTGGCTTTGATCGGCCTATTCACACCGGCGCTGCCGGATGCGCCGGTGCCGGGCCACGTCACCAATCTACCGGCGGCTATCATCGGCGTGCCCTCGTCTTTGGCGCCGACTTTCCTAAAATTTGATTTGAGCTTCCTCTTCACGCATTTCGCTCAAGCCCTGCCACTGATGCTCACGCTGCTGATGGTGGATCTTTTCGACAACCTGGGCACGCTGATCGCCGTGACCAAACGCGCGGGCCTGCTGGACGCGGACGGCAACCTGCCTCGGTTGGGCCGTGTCTTTGCGGCGGACGCCGGCGCGGCCATGCTCGGCGCGGCGCTCGGGACTTCCACTACCACGAGCTATATCGAATCGGCGGCCGGCGTGGAGGAAGGCGGCCGGACGGGTCTGACCTCGCTGATGGTCTCCGCGCTGTTCTTGCTGGCGCTGTTTTTTACGCCGCTGATTTTGACCATTCCCGCCGCGGCGACAGCGCCGGCGCTGGTGATCGTCGGTGTTCTGATGATGCAGAGCGTGACGGAGATCGATTGGCAGGATTTCGCGATTGCCGTGCCGGCTGTGCTGACCATCCTCACCATGCCCTTGACGTTTTCGATCTCGGAGGGAATCGCGGTAGGTTTCTTCGTTTATGTGTTGCTCATGTTGGGGTTAGGCCGGGGCCGGCAGGTCTCCTGGCTGGCTTACGGCCTGGCGGTGATTTTCGCGGCGCATTTTGCGACGCGGTAGGGATCGCTACCTGGATTCCGGCTGACCGCGCCGTTGCAGGAGCGCGATGGCGAAAAGCAGCGTGAACGACAGCCCGGCCAGCACGGCCGCGTAGGCGTGGGCGAGCGGGTAGTTGAGCTTTTGCACCTCATCGTAGAGGGCGATCGAGGCGACCTTCGTCTTGCCGGGGATGCTGCCGCCCAGCATGAGGACCACGCCGAACTCCCCCAGCGTGTGCGCGAAGCAAAGGGTCGCTCCCGCCAGGACGCCGCGCCGGGCCATCGGCAGGCGAATATGCCAGAAGACCTGCCGGGAAGTGGCGCCGAGCGCGTACAGCGCCTCGACATAGACCGCGGGCACGGCTTTCAACGCGCTTTGAAATGGCCCGATGGCAAAGGGAAGGCTGTAGACGATCGAGCCGATCAACAGGCCGCTAAAGGAAAACGTCAGCGTATCGCCAGTCATCCGCAGCCAGAAGGCACCCAGGAAATGTTGCGGCGAGAGCAGCACCAGCAAGTAAAACCCGATCACCGTGGGCGGCAGCACAATCGGCATACTCACCAGCGCCTCCAGCACGGCGGCGCCGCGGAAACGCGTGGAATTCAACCAATTTGCCACCGGCAAACCGAGCGCCAGCAGCACGGCCGTGGCCGCACAAGCCAGGCGCAGCGTCAGCCAGATCGCCTGCCAGAGAGCAGGCGGGAAAAACGACGAGGAACCTACCGCTAATGTCGCGGGCAGAATTTCTCCGAGTGCCATCCGACCTCAGTACACCATCTGCACGCGGCAGGCGTCATTTTGCTGCCGCCGCGGCGGGCAACCGGAACCCGTAAGCATCGAAAATGGTGCGAGCTGCCTTCGAGCGGAGAAATTCCACATACTGCGCGGCGAGCGGATTGCCCATGCCGTGGCGCGTAACGACCAGCCCCTGCTCCAACGGCGGGTGAAAGGAGTCCGGGATCTCCACGTATTTACCCATGCCCTTCGTGGCTGGCGCCAGGACCAGCGACAGCGCCACGATACCGGCATCGGCGTTGCCCGACTGCACGAACTGCGCGGTCTGAGCGATGTTTTCGCCCATGACGAGCTTGCCCTGCAGCGCCTCCCAGAGCTTCTCGTGCTCGAGCGCCGCCTTCGCCGCCAGGCCGTAGGGGGCATGCTCGGGATTCGCGATGGCAACCTTCTTGATCCGCGCGTTCGTCAAACTGCTCAACCCGCCGCTCACATCCACATCCGGCTGGGTGGTCCACAGGACGATCCGGCCCAACGCATACGGGGTTAGCGTCGTGCCGTCAGCCAGATTCGCGGCGACCAGGTTGCGGGGGTATTTCAGATCGGCGGAGAGGAAAACATCAAAAGGAGCGCCGTTCTGGATTTGCGCGAAGAAGTTGCCGGAGGAGCCGCTGGCGACCTTGAGATCGGCGTCAGGATGCGTTTTCTTGAACTCGGCGTCCAGCGCATCCAGGCAGAAAACGAGATCGGCCGCGGCGGCGATGGAAAGCGTTTCGTTGGGGGCGGAGCGCATGGGAAAGCTAAACGCCAGGAGGGCAGCCGCCGCGGCGCCAACCGCCAGCGACAGCTTGCATAGGATAGACATGGGATGCTCGGATTAGCGGTGGGAATAGCCGGGAAGCGTGATCTTCGGCCGCCGATAACGCAATCGACATTCACGACGTTCCGGGGTTTTCACTTGTTGTCGGAGCGTCGGCTGGCCATCCTGCGCAGGCATGGCGGAGCCAGTCCACGACTCCCGGAAGACCGGCGCCCGCAAGCTGCTCGCCTGGTGGCCCCAGGCCGCGCTGGCCGTCATCCTGGCTTACGGCGCCTGGCTGCGGTCGGCCTGGCCGCCGGTGCCTGTCTCCGATCCGGACACCTGGGGGTACTTGCATCTGGCGCTCTCGAAGCTGCTGGGGCTGGGCTTCAGCCACACTTACGGGCGCAATTTCCTCTACCCAGGTTGGGTCTACCTCTGCCTGCGGGTAGGCGGCAGCTTTAGCGCGATCTGGTGGGCGCAGCACGCCTTGGGACTCGCCACTGGTGCGGTTTTGTGGGGGACTTGGAACCGTTGGCGGGCCTGGTTTTCCCACCCGCGCCTGCCCGGCTGGCTGCTGGACGCCATTGGCCTGAGCATGGTGGCGTTTTACGTTTCCTCGACGACGGCCATTCTCTTCGAGCAGGAGATCCGACCGGAGTCCATCTTCCCGTTTTTCGCGCTGCTAGCGGTCTTCCTGAACCTGGAATTTCTCCGGGCGTGGTTTGTCCGGCGGGAGATGGCATCGGCCGCGCTGCTGGCGGGTGCCGTCGTTTTCGACGCCATTCTCGCCTACCAACTCAAGCCGAGCTTCGGACTGGCGTTCGGGGTGGCGCTGTCACCGTTGCTGGCCGCTATCGCGCAGCCGCGCTCGACCTGGCGGTGGCGCCTGTCCCTGGCCGGCGGCGCTGCGCTCGGTTTGCTGCTCGCCGGGCTGCTGGTGCTCTGGCCGGAGCACGAGATGGCCAAAGACGACGAATCCAGCACGCTCTTCCTGCCCGAAACCCTGCTGACCGTCCATGCGGACGTGATCCGCGACCAAATGGCGCTGGACCTGGCGGCGGGAAACCCCACCCCTTACACCGACTCCTGGCTCACTACGCTGCACGCCAACCTGAGTTATGAGCTGACGCTTGCCTCCCAGCCCGAGCAGCGGCCCTACGAATCGCTGGGCTTCAATCCGGATTATCTGCTCTACCGCGACTCCTTTTGCCGCTTCTTGCACGACAAGATGAGCTCCCCTCGCCTGGCGCGTTTGTGCTTCTACTATTTCGAGCGCTGCTGGCTGCACCAACCGGTCGCTATGGCGCGCAACGTGGGCCGCCAGCTCGGCATTTTTTACGGCGCCGAATGCCCCGCTTTTTGGCTGGGCCGGGCCATCGACATCAGCCGGGATTACCGCAAGACGATCAGCGCCTTCGAGCCGCCGGCTTACCAAAAACAGATGCTGGCCTATCCCCCGGCGGCGGCTTATCTCGCCGAGAGCCAACGCCTGACCGGAGTGCCCGATGTTTACCGGCAGACCGCGGCCTTCACCATCGCGAACACCCTGGCAGCGGAAGGCCACCTGCCCTTGCTGCTCGCGGCTATCGCGGGACTCGCCTTCGTGCTGGCAGTGCCTTCCCCGGCCACCCGCCGGGAACTCGGGCCGGCCGGGTGGCTGGTCCTCCTGTTCTTCGCGTACACGTTTGGCAACTGCCTGACGGTGGCGATCGTCCATTCGCTGGACGTCGACCGCTACAGCTCGAACCTCGTCGTTTTTGCTCTCCTGGGGGAAGTCACGGCGCTGACCTGGTGTGTTGAAGCGTTGCTTTGCGCGCGATTCCGGCTAAACCCGGAACTCTATCCGCCGGATCCCGCCGCCGCCGCCCAAAGCCCAGTCAACACCGATGCCACTCCCAGCCGCTGATGAAAATGCCGAGCCGCGCGTCGCGCCGAACCGGCTGCTCCCGCTGCTGCTGCTCGTTTCATTGCCGCTGTATGCCCTGGATCAACTGACGAAATGGCTCGTGGTCCGTCAGATCGTCGAACCTGTCCCGGTTATTCCCGGCTGGTTTGACCTGGTCTACCTGACGAACACCGGCGCGGCGTTCAGCCTGCTGCAGAACAGCAACCGCGGCTTTCTCCTTTTGTCCGCCGGCGCCCTGGTTGTGTTGGCGGTGCTTTACCGGCGAAAGGCTTTCGAGCCGCCGCTGGCGCGCGCCGGCTTTTTCCTGCTGCTCCCCGGCATACTGGGCAATTTGACCGACAGGTTGGTGCGCGGGCATGTGGTGGATTTCCTTTCGTTCGATCTGCACGTGCCGGGCGCGCATCCCTGGCCTTCCTTCAACGTGGCGGATAGCTGTATCTGCCTGGCCGTGGGCGGCTTCTTGCTGAGTTCGTTCCAGGAACTCCGCCGGGAGAAGGCCGGGCGGGCCAATCACCGGTAGATGCCCCTGTTCGCGCCCTCGCGGCCAGGCTGGCCCTGGAACTGCTTCTTCGAAAGATAACTTCCGTAGGCTGTATGCCCGGCCCGGTCGGCATTGTCAGCCATGTCCGCAGATTCCAAAATTCTCATCATCGACGACGAGGCGGCCAACGTCGAATTGCTCGAAGCGATTCTGGCGATGGCCGGCTATAAGCAGACTCGCAGTACGACCGACCCCCGGCTGGCCATGGGGATCGTGGCGGAAATGGCGCCGGACCTGGTCCTGCTCGACTTGACCATGCCGAACGTCAGCGGCTATGAAGTGCTCGGCCAGCTCCGCGCCACCCGGGACAAGGGCGATTTCCTGCCCGTCATCATCCTGACGGCCGATGTCAACCCGAAGACCCGACGCCGCGCTCTGGAAGACGGTGCCAACGATTTCGTAACCAAGCCGTTCTCCAACGATGAGGTCGTCTTGCGTTGCCGGAACTTGCTGGAAGCCCGCTCCCTGCATCTCGCCCTGCAAAGCCAGAACTCCCGCCTGGAGGAGCGCGTGCTCCAGCGCACGCAGGAACTCGAACGCGCCCTGGCCGACCTCAAGACGGCGCAGGAGCGCCAGGTGCAGGTCGAGCGCTTGCGCGCCCTCGGTGAGATGAGCAACGGCATCGCAGTCGATTTCAATAATCAGCTCACCGTGCTGATCGGGTACACGGACCTCCTGCTGCTCAACAACGCGCAGATGCTGAGTAATCGCCCGATGGCCGTGCATTACCTGAAGACGATCAACGCGGCCGCGCGCGACTCGGCCGGAATTGTCGGCCGCCTGCGCGAATTCCACCGCAGCCGCACGGCCGAAGAAATCTTCCTGCCGGTCAATCTCCCCAAGCTCGTGCAGGAGACCGCCACCCTGACGCAGCCGAAGTGGAAAAATCAGGCGCGCGCCGATGGCCGCCAAATCGCCATCAGCCTGGACCTGGAACCCGTTACGGGCGTGGAAGGAAACGCCGCCGACCTGCGCGAGGTGGTCACGGCGCTCATTTTCAACGCCGTGGACGCCATGCCGCAAGGCGGCACGGTGCAACTGCGCACGCGCCTGGACGCCGGCGGCGTCCTGCTGGAAGTCATCGATAGCGGGATCGGCATGACCGAAGAGGTGCGCCGCCGCTGCCTGGAACCTTTCTTTACCACCAAGGATGCGACCGGGGCGGGCCTCGGTTTATCCGTGGTCTACGGCATCGTCAAGCGCCACGACGGCGTGCTCGATATCGAGACCGCGCTCGGCCAGGGCACCAAGGTGACGATTCGGCTGCCCGCCGCCGCCGCCCACCCCGGCGAAACAGCGGGCGCCGCCGACGCCCGGCTCGGGCGGCCTTTGCGCGTTCTCCTCGTCGAGGATGACACGCTCGTGCGGGAGGTGGTGAGCGAATACCTGCGCCGCGACGATCACGAGGTTTCGACTGCTGTGACCGGTCCCGAAGGTTTGGCTAAATTCGTGGCGGGCAACTTTGACCTCGTGGTAACGGATCTTGCGCTGGACGAAATGAACGGCGAACGTTTGGCCATGGAGATCAAACAACGGTCGGCCGATACGCCGATCATCCTGTTGACCGGGTTCGGCGATGCCGTGACCGGCCGGGACCGTTTGCCGGCCGGGATTGACGCGGTTTTACGCAAGCCGCTGGCTCCGGGCGATCTTTGGCGGGCCGTCGCCCAGGTGATGTCCCGGGCGGGTGCGGGCAGCGTACCGGTATGAAGCAGCGCGGCGTTCTTTTCTTTCTGGTCGTGGCCGCGGCCTTGGGGACAGCGGCTACCCTGCGAGCGGCTGAGCTTCTCGCGGGAGATCAGCAGTTCTTAGCGGCGTACGTCCAGGTCCATGATGCCTTGGTTGCCAACGATCTTACAGCTGTGGCCAAGGCGGCTGCCGCCTTGCCGGATAATAGTGGCGCGAGCCTGGCCAAAGCCGGCTCACTCGACCGCGCCCGAGACGAATTCGCCAAGCTGACGCCCCGGGCCGAGAAAATGGCGAGCGGACAGGCGGGTTATCACATTTTCTACTGTCCGATGGCGAAAAAAGACTGGGTTCAAACCGGCGTGGCGGTGGCCAATCCGTACCTCGGATCGGACATGCTGACGTGCGGGGTCGAAAAGAAGTAGGAGCCGACGTCCCCGCCGATGAGCGCATTTCTGGACGCGCTTGGCCGGCCTGAATACCTGCACGTCCTGCTCAACCCCTTGCCGGTCTACGGGCTGGCGGCGGGACTCGTGGGATTGGTTCTGGCCTTGCTCTCCCGCCAAGCTGCAGCCTTGCGCGTGTCTTTATTGGTGGTGGCGCTAATGGCGGCTTCGGCGTTTCCGGTGTTACTTGCCGGCCGGGCCGCCTACGAGGGCACACGGGTCACGCTGGACGCGGATGGCCAGGCCTGGCTCGACGCCCACGAGCAGCGCGCGGAGCGCCTGGTCTGGGCGTTCTACGCGGCGGCGGCGCTGGCGCTGGCGGCGGTCCTGTTGCCGCTCCGTTGGCCCAAGACGCTGCTCCCACTCGCGGTGCTGACGTTACTGGCGGCGCTGGGCGCCCTGCTGGCGGGTGGCTGGATTTCGTACGCCGGCGGCAGGGTCCGCCATCACGAATTCCGCACGGAGCCGCCGCCATTCCAAAAAAAGGTAGGGATCGCTCTCCGAGCGACTCCGAAGCTGTCTGGAAATCTCGTGCGTTTAACAACCGCACTTTGGCAGCAAGGTTTCCTCAGACAGCTTCGGAGTCGCTCGGAGAGCGATCCCTACCCTCGTTTGGGGCGGCTACGCCGCTAATACTTGAGCAACGCCGTCACCGGGACATCGCCCAGAAGCGCCCGGCCGTGCAGAAACTCCAGTTCAATCAGGAACAACACCGCCTGCGGCACGCCCCCCACCTTCTCGATCAACCGCAGCGCCGCCGCCGCCGTCCCGCCGGTGGCCAGCAGATCGTCGATCAACACCACGCGCTCCCCCGCGACGAAAGCATCCGCATGCATTTCCACGACGGCCTCGCCGTATTCGAGCGTGTACGCATGCACCTCCGTCCGACCCGGCAGCTTCCCTTTCTTGCGCACTGGAATAAAGCCGATCCCCAAAACGTAGGCCACCGCCGCGCCGAACAGGAAGCCGCGCGCGTCGATTCCCACCACTTTGTCCACCGGCCCGCCGGGCAGCTCCCGGCAAAGCTGCACGAACCCATCAATGGCCAGGCGGAAGCAGACGGGATCCGCCAACAGCGGCATGATGTCCTTGAAAATAATGCCCGGCTTCGGAAAATCCGCCACGTCCCGCACGGCACGGTACAGCGGAGCGGGATCGAACGACGGGGAAACGTCCATGGCGGCGGAGAGTAGCAGGGGAAATTGCGGATTGCGAATTGCGAATTGCGGATGGTAATTGTCCGGCTGCCGCGGTTCCCCACCGTCGCCTCCGTCATCCGCCCAAACCTGCAATGGACCGCTATCTCCTGGCTGGCTCGACGCTCTGCTTCCTGCTGGGGTTTGCCTACACCATGTTTTCGCTGGGCGCGCGGCTCTACCGGTCTTCGCGATTCAACCTGGCTGTCCTGACAGCCGGTTTTCTCCTCCAAACGGCTTTCCTGGCCATCCGCGGGCGGGAAGTCGGGCGGTGCCCGCTGACGAACCTCTTCGAAGTCATCGTTTTTCTGAGCTGGGCCATGGTCCTCTTTTACTTGGTCACCGGGACCATCTACCGGCTGTCGCCGCTCGGCTTGTTTACGGCCCCTTTCGCCTTCCTGCTCCAGTTCGGCGCGCTGCTCGCGCCCATCGATCGCCCGGCGCCAACCCTGGCGGCCGGGACCGGCCCGGTAAATCCCTGGCTGGAGTTCCACGCCGCCTTCTCGGTTCTGGCCTGCGGCGCGTTTGCCTTGGCGGGGGTGGCCGGAGCCATGTACCTCTGGCAGGAGCGTCAACTCAAGACCCACCACCTCAACGCCACCTTTTTCCAGTTGCCGCCGATTGCCGATTTGGGCCGGCTAAACTCGCGTTTGCTCACCGTGGGTTTCGTCCTGCTGAACGCCGGACTGGCGGCGGGGATGGGCATGGGCGTGCCGAATTCCTGGCCGCATCTGCTCTGGGCCATGGTTATGTGGGTGCTCTACGGCTTCCTCGTGCAAGCGCGTTGGGGCGCCTGGAAACTGGCCCCGCGCCGCATCGCCGGGCTCTCCCTGGTGGCGTTTAGCTTCGCCTTGCTGACGATGGGCGGTCTGTCTTTTGTAACCACCTAGGAAAAACCGCCAGACGCGTCCGCTTTTTCCCCACCATGCACATCGTTTGCTTCGGCCTGAGCCATCAAACCGCGGAGGTCGACGTCCGGGAACGCTTCGCTTTCGCGGACCGTGAACTGCCCGCGTCCTTGCGGCGGTTGCAAGGGCTCGAGGGCGTACGCGAGGCCCTGATCCTTTCCACTTGCAACCGGGTGGAACATTACGCCGTGCTCGATGCCGGCGAGGCGGCGACGGCGCGCGCGGCGGACCTCTTTTCGCGTTACTGCGCGGCGGAAGGCCACACCGATTTACCGGCGGAACGCTTTTACCAACTCGAAGCCTCCGCCGGAGTGGAACATCTCTTTCGCGTGGCTTGCGGGCTGGAATCGATGATTCTGGGCGAGACGGAGATCCTCGGGCAGGTGAAACGCGCCTACCTGCTGGCGGCCGGCGCCGGCACCACGTCCCGCGTGCTAAACAAATTGTTCCAACGCGCCTTCCGCGTCTCCAAGCAGGTGCGCTCCCATACGTCCATCGGCCGCGGTTCGGTGTCCGTCGGGTCCGCTGCTGTCGATCTCGCGGAAAAGCTCTTCGGCGAGTTGGCGCGTTGCCGCGTGCTGGTGCTCGGGGCCGGCGAGACCGGAGAAAAGACCGCACGCCATCTGCTCGCGCGAGGCGTGCACCCGGAGCACCTCGTCGTCGCCAACCGCTCGCCGGAACGTGCCACCGCCCTGGCGGCGCAACTCGGCGGCTGTGCGGTCCCGGTCGAGCATTGGGATCGCCATGCCTCCCAGGTGGACATCCTGATCACGTCGACCTCGGCGGCCGGCATTGTCGTCAGCAAGAAGCAGTTGGCGGGGTTGATGGCTGAGCGGCGGCAGCGGCCGCTTTTTGTCATCGATCTGGCCGTGCCGCGCGATGTCGAGCCGGCGGCGAATGACCTCGAAGGCGTTTATCTCTACGACATCGACTCGCTCCAGGCGATCGCGCAACAGGCGCTGGAATTGCGCCGGAGCGAGCTGGCAGCCTGCGAAAAGATCATCCACGGACATGTGCAAGAATTCGGCGCCTGGTGGGAGCGGGAATGCGTCCGCCTTGGCGTCACCGGCGATTTCAGCGGCGGCGGCGCTGGCCGCGTGCCGGCCCGCGACTGGTTGCCGGTGGGCTCGCCATGACGAGTCCAGGCCAGGTCATCCTCGGCACGCGCGGCAGCGCCCTTGCCTTGGCACAGACGGACCTGGTGCTGGCGGCGCTGCGCACGGCCTGTCCGGCTGCCTTGACCTCGGTGCGGGAAATCAAAACCACCGGTGATAAGCGGCAGGATCTGAGCCTGACCCACCTGGCGCCGGGCGGACACGGTTACCAGACTGGCGCGAATCAGCGTGCTGCCGAGAGGATCGATCCCGGCCTGTTTACCAAGGAACTGGAAACGGAGCTTTTGGCCGGCGGCATTCACGTCGCGGTGCACAGCCTGAAAGATTTGCCGACGGTGATGCCGGCCGGCTTGCAACTGGCGGCCGTCCTGCCGCGGGCGGACACCGCCGACGTGCTGGTGAGCAAACTGCCCACGACGCCGCTCGCCCGTTTCCCGACCGGCGCGCTGCTGGCTACGAGCAGCCTGCGCCGGCAACGCCAGCTTCTCCACTACCGCCCCGATCTGCGCGTCACGGAAGTGCGCGGCAACGTCGGCACGCGCCTGGCCAAGCTGCGCGCGCAGGAGGATTGGACGGCGCTGGTGCTCGCGCGGGCAGGCTTGGAGCGGCTGGGCTACGCGGAGCAGATGGCCGCCAGCGAGCTGGAGACGGCGAGCGGCCGGTTCGCGGTCGAGGTCCTGGCACCCGATGTCATGCTACCTGCCGCGGGCCAGGGCGCCATCGGCTTGCAGGCCCGCCGGGACGACGACGCCACCCTGAGCATCCTGGCGCTGGTCAATCACGCGCCGACCTGGGCGGCGGTAACCGCCGAACGCGAGTTACTCCGGCTGTTGGGCGGGGGCTGCCAGATGCCGCTCGGCGTGCGGACCGAGCTGGACGCCGCCACCGGCGTGCTGCGGTTGCGGGCGGTGTTATTCGGCGCGGAGGATGTGCCGCCGCGGTTCGCCGAGGCCGTCGGCGCCGCCAGCGACCCCCGGCAAGCCGCCGCACGTTGCGCCGAGGTCCTCTTGGGCCATGTTCCCCCATGACCAAGCCCAAGCCCACCGGCTTTTGCCATCTCGTCGGCGCGGGACCGGGCGACCTCGGGCTGGTCACCTTGCGGGCAAAGGAATGCCTGGAAGCCGCCGAAGTCGTCGTCTACGACTACCTTTGCAACCCGGATCTGCTCGCCTGGGCACCGGGCGGCGCCGAGATCATCTACGCCGGCAAGAAAGCGGGCGCCCACACCCTCAAGCAGGACGAAATCAGCGCTTTGCTGGTTGACCGCACCCGAGCCGGCAAGCAGGTCGTGCGGCTCAAAGGCGGCGATCCGTTCGTGTTCGGCCGCGGCGGCGAGGAAGCAATCGCCCTGGCCAAGGCGCACGTGCCGTTCGACGTGGTTCCCGGCATTAGTTCCGCGATCGCGGGCCCGGCCTATGCCGGAATCCCCGTCACGCAACGCGGCCACGTTTCCCAGCTCACCATTTTCACCGGCCACGAGGACCCGGAGAAGGGCGCTAGCAGCCTCGATTTCGGGCAACTCGCCCAGGCGCCCGGCACCAAGGTCATGCTGATGGGCCTCGAACGGCTGGAGGCTATCAGCCAGCAATTCATCGACGGCGGCGCCAATTCCGCCACGCCGGTGGCGCTGGTGCGCTGGGCCACCACACCGCGCCAGCAGACTCTGACCGGCACGCTCGGCGACATCGCGGGCAAAGCGACCGCCGCCGGCTTCGAGCCTCCCGCCCTGGCGGTCATCGGGGAAGTCGTCCGCCTGCGGGAGGAACTGAACTGGTTCGAAAAACGTCCGCTCTTCGGCCGGCGCATCGTGGTCACCCGCACGCGCCAGCAGGCTGGCGCGCTCAGCGGCAAGCTCCGCGCGCTGGGCGCGGACGTCCTGGAAATCCCCACCATCCGCACGGAGCCGCCGCGGGATCTGCGCGCGTTCGCGGAACTCGTCCGCGATTCGCATACCTACGACTGGATCCTGTTTACCAGCCCAAACGGCGTGGACGCGTTCTTCGAGATGTTCTACCGGCTCTACGAGGATGCGCGCGACATCGGCGGCGCGAGGATCGGCGTGGTTGGGCCGGCGACGGCCGCGCGCGTGCGCGAATTCCGGCTCAAGGTGGACGTGCAGCCGGAAAAGAACGTCGCGGAGGCCCTGGTCACGGCTTTGCATAAAGAGAGCAGCGTCGAGAACGTCAAGATCCTGCTCGTGCGCGCCGAGGTGACCCGGGAGGTCGTGGCCCCGGCGCTGATCAAGCTGGGCGCGATCGTCGACGAAGCCATCGCCTACCGCACCGTGCCGGAAAGCGCCGCGCCGGGCGGCCGGCACTCCGCTCTCGAGCGCTTCCGGGCCGAAGGCGCGGACATGATCACGTTTGCGAGTTCATCGAGCGTCGAAAACTTCCTGGCCCTCCATGTTGCGCTTCCGGCCGGCATTCGCATCGCGACGCTCGGACCCGTCACTTCCAAGACGGCGCAGGCAGCCGGTCTCAAGGTCGACGTCGAGGCTCCCACGGCCGATCTCGAAGCGTTTGCCCGCGCCATCGCCAGGCACTTCCAAGCACGTTCTCCAGAGTAAAATAGCCCCTTTCACAGAGAAAAACCGGCTCGTGGCCTGAAAGTCGCTAGTTAGCACTTTGCCATGCCGGACGACCCATCTGAGATTGGAGACCTGGATTTTGCCGGAGAGATGCATTCGCTCGCCTATGAGGCGCAGTCGAAGGCTACCCCGCCGCCGGCACCGCGGCTGGATCGCAAGGAACTGCTGCTCGCCCTCGGGCAAATGGTGCGGCCGCTGGCATTGGAACTGGAGAATATTCGCCGGGCGACGGCCGATAATGCCGTGCTCCTGACCATTCTCAGCAAAGCGTCCAAAGCCGCGCCTGCCGCGTCCACCACGCCTCCCGAGCCCACGGCACCACCGCCGTCCACGGCGGAGCCGGAAGCGTTGAACCGCATCAACCAACAACTCCAGCGCATGGGTTCGGTCGAAACGGCGAACCAGAAACTCTTCGACGCCCTCTACACCGAGCTGAAAGGCTACAAGGACGGCTTTCTCTTCGATGCGCTGCAACGCCCCTTCATCCGGGATCTCGTCGCGATTTTTGACGATTTCACGGCGGTGCATGCGCAGGTCTCCCAGCGTCTGGCGGCTCTTGACGCTGGGCCGGATCGCCACACCGGCAAAAACGGCCACGGCGGTAAGGCGCCTGAAATGGCCGAAAGCAGCGACGCGGCCATGCAGTCGGAAACCGAATTTCTGCGCAACCTGGCCGGGAATGTCGATATCCAGGTGCATCATCTGAAAGAGGTCTTTCTCCGGTTGGACGTCACGCTCTCGGAAAGCATGCCCGGAGCCGCGCTCGATAAAAAATCCCACCGCACCGTCGCTTTTGAGCCGGCTGCCACCGCCGACACGGACGCCCAGGTGGTCCGCTCGCTGAAACCTGGCTTTACCTGGCGTGACCGCATGATCCGCCCGGAAGAAGTCGTGGTTTCCCGCTGGTCGGAAGACTCGGCGCCCCCCGCCGCTGGCGCCTCCGATCCTCTGCCACCGGCAAAGAAAAGCGTGCCGGATAATAAAAGCGGCCGCGCGGGCGCCCGGCCACCCATGCTCTTGCAGGGCGAGCCCGGCCAAGCCAAATGACTTCACCCCTCCGCCAAAGACCCGGCCAGCCATGCACGCGACAACTTTTACCTGACGCCCAATTATGAACACTCGCAAAGCCGTTGGCATTGACCTTGGCACCACATTTTCGGCCATTGCGCACATCGACGCCTACGGGAAACCGCAGATCATCCCCAACTCCGAAAGCGAGCGCATCACGCCTTCGGTCATCCTCTTCGACGGCTCCAATGCGGTCGTCGGGACGTTCGCCAAGCAGAACTCCGTGGCCGAGCCCGAGAAGATCGTGGATTTCGTCAAGCGCGAGATGGGCAAGTCCAAGGACGAATTTCATCGGGAATTCGCCGAAAAAATCTTCTCCGCCGAGGAACTCAGCGCGCTGATCCTCAAGAAACTCAAGAACGACGCGGAACGTTACCTGGGCCAGGAAGTCACCGACGCCGTGATCACCGTCCCGGCCTACTTCAACGATTCCGAGCGGACCGCCACTATCCATTCCGGGCAATTGGCTGGTTTCAACGTCCTGCAGATCATCAACGAGCCGACGGCGGCCGCGCTCTCCTACGGGCTCGACAAACTCGATACCAACCAGACCGTTTTCGTCTTCGATCTCGGCGGCGGCACCTTCGACGTGACGATCATGCGCATCGAGGACCAGCACATCAAGATGCTGGCCACCAATGGCGATCATCGCCTCGGCGGCAAGGATTGGGACGACATCATCGTCAATCTGGTGGCGGAAGAATTCGACCGTTTGCACGGCGAAAATCCGCTGCTCGATCTCCAGAGCTACCAGGAACTGCAAAGCCGCGCCCTGGCGGCCAAGATTCAGCTTTCCAGCCGGCCGCGCACCACCATCGTGCACAGCCACAACGGCAAGAGCATCAAGATCGAGCTGACGCGCGACGACTTTGAGAAAATCTGCGCGCACCTGGTCGAGAAAACCAAGACCATCTGCGAGATCGTCATGCAGGAAGCGCACATGAACTGGAGCGAAATCGACAAGATCCTGCTCATCGGCGGCATGACCCGGATGCCGATGATCCGCGAGATGATCCAGGAAATTTCCGGCGTGCCGCTGGCTGATCACGTCAGCCCGGATGAAGCCGTCGCCGTGGGCGCCGCCATCCAGGGCATGCTGTCCATTCTCGCCGAGGAGGACAAATCCGGCGAGAAGACCGTCCCGGCCGAAACGCGGGAACAATTCGCCAACCGGGAAGGCGGCCTGATCCAGGTCACCAACATTACCTCGCACAGCCTGGGCGTCGTGCTCTGGAACGACGAGACGCTGGAGGAGTATGTCTTTCCCATGATCAAGAAGATGACGGCCGTGCCCGCCGAGTTCCAAAATAGCTTCGGGACCGCCCAGGCGAATATGGTCAAGGTCGTCGTCCGGGTCGTCGAAGGCGAAAGCACCGTGCCGACTGAATGCACGCCTCTGGGGCTTTGCTCCGTGGATCTACCGCCTTATCTCCCGAAGGGTTCGCCGGTGGAACTGACCTATCGCTATAACGCCAATCAGGTCCTGGAAGTGATCGTCGATGCTTTCGGCAAACAGAACCGCGTCACGATCCAACGCAACACGGGGCTCTCCGAAGAAGAAATGGCCAGCGCAACAGCCAATCTCTCGCTGATCAAGGTCGAGTAGCGAAAAATGACTTCGCTCCTTCAGTTCCGCGTTGCCCGTCATGTCCATGTTGCCCAATCCGCTCCCAGACGATCCCCGTAAATGGGAGGGATGGAGCCGGTATAACTCGGATGATCTTTACGAACGGCTGTGCCTGAATTTCAGCACCCAGCCGCCCAACGAGCAGATCGAGGAACACAGCCGGCGGCTGCTGGTGTGGTGGCAAAAGAAGCTGCCGCTCAAGAACCAACCCAGCAATCCGCTCGCCCAGCTCCTGCGCGTCGGCATCGACGCGGCGCCCCGGTATATCGCCGAGGCCAGGATGGAGTTGCTCAAGCCGCAGCGCCGGGCGGAGATCGATGCCGCGCTGGCGGAACGCCAGCGGCGTAGCGGGCTGACCGAGTTCCAGAAATTCCTGGATTTCGCGCTCTCTGATCGCGTGCTGACCGCCGAGGAGGAAACCAATCTCCTCAAGCTCGGCAAGGCGCTAAGCCTGAGTACGCAGGACATGGACGCTGCCATCGCCGCAGGCCTGAAAGCCACTTCCGCCGTGCGGGAAGCCGATCTCCCGCCCGCCGCTCCCGCGCCAACGTCCCCGCCTCCACCCACGTCCGCCCCGATCCTCGGCGGGGGCGAACCGCCTCGCACCCGCCGGACGCGCACCACCATTTCCAATCCCGCCGAAGAATTCCGGCGCATGCTGCGGCTCTCCGGCCTGGATGAAGATTCCATGTCCGACGACCGCCGGGACACATTCGTCGACATGGCGGAGAATCTCGGACTTGATGGCGGCGATGCCGAGGACATGGTCGACGAGTACCTCGAAGCGATTGCCGACGGCACGGCTTCCGTCAATCTGCCGCCCTCCGCCCAGCCGGCCGCCGCCGCCGCGCCCGCCAACGGGGTGCGCCCCAAGGTGATCACCGGCCGCGCGCCCCAGCCGGCCTCCGGTCCGGCGCCGCGCACCACTCCGCTCGTACCGGCCGTCGAAATCATGACCGCTGAGGAAGAGCAGCGCCGCTTTGCCGATTTTACCAACTCGATCGGCGCCCAGATGCTCTTCATTCCTTCGGCGACCTTCACCATGGGCAACGCGGCCGCCGATGCTCCCGTCAACGAGCAGCCCCCCACCCGGGTTGCCTTGAGCCGCTATTACCTTTCCCGCCATCCGGTGACGAACGCGCAATACGAGCAGTTCGACCCGGCGCACACGAGCCGCAGGGGCTCCTGGGCCGGCGATAATCATCCCGTCATCTACGTCAGCAGTCTGGACGCGATCAAGTTTTGCCAGTGGCTCAGTGCCCGGGAGCGCAAGCGCTTCCGGCTGCCTTCGGAGGCCGAATGGGAACACGCCGCGCGGGGCAACGACGGGCGCACTTACCCCTGGGGCGAGACTGTCGGCCGGGGCGATCTCGCGAATTTCGCCGATGCGAACACGACGTTCGCCTGGCGCGACCCGAAGGTGAACGACGGCTATGCGGAGACATCACCGGTGGGCGCCTACCCGGCCGGCGCCAGCCCCTTCGGCCTGGACGATTTATCCGGGAATGTTTGGGAATGGTGCCAGGACTTTTACGAGGGCTACAAGGGTGGCGACCGCGCCAATCCCCGCGGGCCTTTGCAGGGGACGCAACGGGTGTATCGCGGCGGCAGTTGGAAATCGCGTTTCGCGAGCCTGAAAACGACTACCCGCGGCTACAACCAGCCCGCCTACGCCAGCAACGACGTCGGCTTTCGCATCGTGTGTGAATGCGATTCGCCGGCGGCTTAGGCAGCGGAGCTTACAATTGCTCCGCTTCGCGGGCCAGCAGCCAGAGCAAGTCGGAGGCGCGGTTGATATACTGGATGAGCAAATCGCGCATGGGTGAACCGGCCTCGCGCAGGGCGATCAGGTGCCGTTCGGCGCGCCGGGCGGAAACCCGCGCCAGATCCAAGGCAGCCGCGCCCGGGGTGCGCCCCGGCGTCGCCCAACCGGCAAAGGGCAACTGCCGCGCCTCCAGCCCTGCGATCAAACCGTCGAGCCGCGCGAGCGCGTTGGGCGACAGCTTGTCGAAACGCGATTGCTGGTAGCGCTCCGCATCGGCATCGGCGGCGGCGAGTTCGCCCATGAAGGCAATGAGGTCGCGCTGGATAGACTCCAGGTTGGCGAACAGCGCGCCGGTCGGACCGCCGCCGGCCAAAGCTTTGGCGAAGCCGAGGGCCGCGTTGAATTCGTCCACCCGGCCCACGGCTTCGATGCGCGGATGATTCTTGGCCACCCGTTGCCCGAAGACCAGGCCGGTGGTGCCATCATCGCCGGTGCGCGTGGTGATCGAAGACATAGACGGTTTGCGCTGGCGGCAGCCCGGACGCGGCTATTTACTCATAGCATGCGTGTCCTGGCAATCGACCCTTCATTGCGCGGGACAGGCTATGCCATCCTGGAGACAATGACGGGGCCGTCCAGCGGCGGCGCGGCGGGGCGCGGGCAGGTGGGCTTGCCCCTCAAGGCGCGGTCTTGCGGCTACGGCACGATCAAGAACAAGAGCGACCTGCTCGCCAGCTCCTGCCTGGTGGCGATCCACGACCGCCTGGCGGCGCTCATCCACGAACACGAACCGGATTGTTGCGCGGTCGAGGGCGTCATTTTCGTGCAAAGCTACAAAACCGCCATCACGCTCGGCGCGGCCCGGGGCGCGGCCATCCTGGCGGCGGCGGAGCGCGGGTTACCCATCCATGAGTACGCACCGCGGGCGGTCAAGCAGGCCATCGTGGGCCGGGGCGCGGCGGATAAGCAGCAGGTGGCATTCATGGTGCGCGCGCTGCTTGGCTTGACGGAGACGCCGGCGGCGGATGCGGCGGACGCGCTGGCCATCGGGCTGACGCATTTGCGGGCGCAAGGGAGCGCGTTGCGTACGGTCAAGGATCTGGTGCGAATCTGAACAGGCGATGATGTTGACGGAAGAAGAGCTGCCGGCGCCGCCGGGTTGGCGCATTGTCTGGCTCGGGCGCGTCGCTTATGGTCCGATGCTGGCCTGGCAGGAAGCGTTGGTGGCCGCCAAAATCGCCGATCCCACCCGCACGCCGGACACCCTGCTATTGCTGGAACATGAGCCGGTCTACACAATCGGGCGCACACCCGATCGGTCCAGCCTGAGCGCGCCGGAAACACTTCCTTACCCGGTCGAGACCATCCATCGCGGTGGTCAGGCGACTTACCACGGGCCGGGACAACTCATTGGTTATCCGATCATCAACTTAACCGCCCGCGCGCGCGATTTGCACCGTTATCTGCGCGTGCTGGAAGAAGTGCTGATCCTGACCTTGGCCACCTTCGGGGTGGCCGGCGAACGGCGCGGGGGCCTGACGGGTGTCTGGCTCGGACCGCAGAAGATCGCATCAATCGGCGTGGGAGTTCGCCGCTGGATTACGCTGCACGGCTTTGCGCTAAACGTGAGCGGGGGCGCAGCGCTACAGCCTTACACGGCCATTACGCCCTGCGGCTTGGAGGGAGTCACCATGACGGCCCTCGAATCACAAACAAGGCAGCCAACCACTGTCCGGGCCGTCGCGGAGACACTCGCGAGCCTTTTTCCGCCCGTGCTGGACGCCAGACTGCCGCTCAACCACGTTGCCGCCTCAGAGCCGCCCCATCAGGAGCAGAACAATTAAAATGACGACCACCAATCCCAAGCCGCCGCTGGGACCGTAACCCCAGGAACGGCTATGCGGCCACGCGGGGAGCGCTCCTAAGAGGAACAGGACGAGGACGATAATCAGAATGGTAGATAACATACTAAGATTTGATCGAGTCCCGTAACGCGGCCGGTCGCATCGGAACTGTAGCGACAGTCAGGCCCTCGACGCCAATAGGACGACGGTCTTGCCGCGGGCGTTGCCAACCGGGCCGGCAGGGCTTATCTCTTGCCGCATGACCTCAGCGGAGATCCGGCAGTCGTTCCTGCAATTTTTTCGGGACAAGGAGCACACGATCGTGGCGTCTTCGAGCCTGCTGCCGAGTTCGCCCAACCTCCTCTTCACCAACGCCGGCATGAACCAGTTCGTGCCGTACTTCCTCGGCACCGAAAAGCCGCCTTACAAGCCGGCGCGCGCGGCCGATACCCAGAAATGCATTCGCGCGGGTGGCAAACACAACGATCTCGATGACGTGGGGCTGGATACTTACCACCATACGTTTTTCGAGATGCTCGGGAACTGGAGCTTCGGCGACTACTTCAAGACCGAGGCTATTACCTGGGCCTGGGAACTGATCGTCAAACGGTGGAAGTTTCCCGCCCAACGAATTTACGCCACCGTTTACAAACCCGCCCCGGGCGACCCGAGCACCGCGGATCAAGAAGCCTTCGGCATTTGGGCGCGGCTTTTCCGCGAAGCGGGCATCGATCCTTCCGTGCACATCGTCAACGGCGGTCGCCAGGACAATTTCTGGATTATGGGCGATACCGGCCCGTGCGGTCCCTGCTCCGAAATCCATTTCGACCTCACGCCGGCCGGCGACACGAAAGGGTCACTGGTGAACAAGGGTGACCCGCGTTGCATCGAAATCTGGAATCTGGTTTTCATCCAGTTCAATGCCAATCCGGACGGTACTTTCACGCCGTTGCCCGCGCGGCATGTCGACACAGGCATGGGTTTCGAGCGGGTCGCCAGCATTCTGCAGGGCACGCACAATTTCACGAACTTCAGCGGTACGATTTCGAATTACGGCACGGATGTTTTCCGGCCGATCTTCAACGAAATCGAACGGCTCTGCGGGAAGAAGTACGGTTCAACGCTGCCGGCGCCGGGTTCCACGGGCCAGACGGAGCAGGAACGGATGGACGTGGCCTTCCGGGTGGTGGGCGATCATTTGCGGGCGCTCTGCTTCGCCATCGCTGACGGCATCCAGCCGTCGAATACCGACCGCGGTTACGTCCTGCGCCGCATCCTGCGGCGGGCGGTGCGGTACGGGCGGCAGTTGGGCCTGGGTGGCAAGGAAATGCCGAGCTTTCTTTCGGAACTGGCTAACAGCGTCCTGTTGGAACTGGGCAGCGTGTTCCCGGAACTCGTCACGCACCGGGACCGGATTCGCGCGACGCTTGCCGCCGAAGAGGAAGCATTTACCAGGACGCTGGATAAAGGAAACGAGCTGTTTCGTGAAGAGCTCGCCCGGCTCAAGGCTGCCGGCGGCGGGCAGACCAGTTTCCCGGCCGAGACCGCCTTCAAACTTTACGATACGTACGGTTTCCCGGTGGACCTGACCCAGCTAATGGCGCGCGAGGAAGGGTTCACGCTTGATAACGCCGCGGTGGAACAGTTAATGGAAGCGCAACGCACTCGCGCCCGCGCGGCACAGAAAAAAGAAGTCATCGGGGCAACGCCAGGTATGGAATTGGAAACCAACGTTGAAACGGAATTTCTCGGCTACAGCCGCGATACCTGTGTCGGTTCGGTGCAGGAGATCGTGACCCAGGGCGAGAATGTCTATGTGGTGGTCAATCGCTCCACGTTCTACGCGGAGATGGGCGGCCAGGTCGGAGACGCCGGCGTGATCCTGGGCAGCGCGAACAAGCGCATTCCCATCGCGAACACGGTGCGACGCGGGCAGAGCCAGTTCTTGCGGCTCGAGAATCCCGCCGACCAGAGCGAATTGCCGCTCGGGCGCGTGGTATCAATGGAGGTCGATTCGGCCCGGCGCCGCGCCATTGAAGGCCATCATACGGCGACGCACCTGTTGCATTGGGCGTTGCATCAGGTGGTGGGCGCGGGCGTGACGCAACGCGGCTCGTACGTGGGGCCGGACCGGCTGCGTTTTGATTTCAATAGCGCACCTTTGACTCCTGCGCAGATCACCGAACTCGAGGCGGTCATTAACACCCAAACGATTGCCAATGAACCGGTGACGTGGGTCGAGGTGCCGTTTGCCGATGTGCGCGGCAACCCGGAAATCATGCAATTCTTCGGCGATAAGTACGGCGACACGGTCCGCGTGGTGCAGATCGGCGGCGTGGAACGCAAGCTGGACGGTTTTTCGATGGAATTGTGCGCGGGCACGCATCTGCGCAGCACTGGGCAACTCGGCGCGTTCAAGATCACCAGCGAAGGCGCAATCTCGGCGGGGGTGCGTCGCATCGAAGCGGTCGCAGGCCAGGCGCTGCTGCATTACTACGAGGCACAGGGGCAGGAGCAAACGCGGCGTATCCAGGAACTGGAAGCGAAAATCAGCGAGAGCGGCAAAGCCCAGCAGAAAGACAAGGCGGGGGCGGTGCGGGGCGTGGCGGAAGCTTACGTGACGGAGATTTGGCCGAAGATCGATGCCGCGGCAGCGGTACCGCGCTTGATTGAAAAGGTGGACCTGGGCGAAAGCGGCCCGGATCTGTTGGCGGCGGTGATCGAGCAGCTCAAGCAGCGAGGATTTCGTGGCGTCGCGGTGTTGGCGGGAGAAGCGGACGGGACCGCGCATTTGGCGGTCGCGGTGACCGGTGATTTCACGGGCCGTTTCAAGGCGGGAGAGCTGTTGCAACAACTCGCGCCCATTGTAGACGGCAAAGGCGGCGGCAAACCCGACCTGGCGCGCGGCGCGGGCAAAGAGCCGGCGAAGATCTCCGACTTACTGTGGCGCGCGGGCGAGTTGCTGGCGTAAAGGCTGCCGTCCAAAATGAGGTAGGGATCGCTCTCCGAGCGACTCCGAAGCTGTCTGGAAACGCGTGCGTTTAACACCGCTACTTTGGCCGCTAGGGTTTCCCCAGATAGCTTCGGAGTCGCTCGGAGAGCGATCCCTACCTCGACAGCAAGACGGCACGCACCGGAGCGGCATCGGCGCCGGTGATCTTCAGGGGAAGCGCGATCAATTCGTACAGCCCGGCTTGTACGCCGGACAGGTCAAGCGACTCCATAATCAAAGTTCCCGCTTCCGCCAAAGCGTGGTGGACCGGCAAATCCTTGCTATCGATTGCGTCCACGGACGGGATATCCAAACCGAGCAGCCGTACACCCAGCCGACCGAGCCAGGCCGGCACGTCGGCAGCCAAGGTCGGTATGCGCGTGGGAAACTTGGCATTATCCGGCCAGGCGCCCGTTTTCAGCAGCAACCGCAAGACGCCGCCGCGCAGGTGCTCCTCGGCGGCCTGGAGGTTTTCCCGCGTAATGGACCAACCCGCCGCAGTGACGTCCGCGACGTATGCCGGTCCCACGAACACCGTGGGATCGAGGGCGTCGATGGCGGCGCCATCCACCTGATAATGGAGCGGGGCGTCGGCGTGCGTGCCGTTATGCGTGCTCATGGTGAGCGCGCCGACGTTCACCGAGGCGCCGGTCGCCATTTGCGACGTGAGGCGGTAGCTAAAGGGCGTGTCGCCAGGCCAAGGTGCGAGGGTCGCGCAGAGGCTGCGGGTGATGTCGTAGAGCATGGGAATTCCGGTTGAAGCAGCCGTCTCTAGAACAGTGGGTCGCGCCGGACCCCGCGGCAAGGAACGGAAATTGCCGTCGCCACGCACCATTAACTGCTTTCCGCCCTGCGTTCTTCGTGCTTCTTTCGAAGCTCCCATGAACCAGGATGTTGCCTTCCAGACTGTCACCGGCTTGCAAAAGCTTTTGCGGGCGCGGGAAGTGTCGGCGCGGGAGGTGCTCGAGGCGTTGGCGGCCCGGATCGAGGCCGTGGATCCGCAAGTCGGCGGATACCTGGAGCGCGACTTACCGGCAGCGCTGCGGCTGGCGGACACGGCAGACGTCACCCTGCCCCTGGGCGGCGTGCCGATTGCGATCAAGGATGTCATCAGCGTGCAGGGCCAGCCCTGTGGTTGCGCGTCACAAATTCTGGCCGGTTATCAGGCACCGTACGACGCGACCGCCATTGCGCGTTTGCGGCAGGCGGGCGCCATTCCTTTCGGACGCACGAACATGGACGAGTTCGCCATGGGCTCGTCGACCGAGAATTCCAGCGTGGCCGTGACGCACAATCCCTGGGATCTGGCCCGGGTGCCGGGTGGCTCCAGCGGCGGTTCGGCGGCGGTGGTGGCGGCACGGGAAGCGTTTGCGGCGCTCGGCACGGATACGGGCGGCTCGATTCGCCAGCCGGCGGCTTTGTGCGGCGTGGTGGGGGTCAAACCGAGCTATGGACGCGTTTCGCGCTACGGCCTGGTGGCGTTCGCTTCTTCGCTCGATCAGATCGGACCGCTCACCCGCACGGTCGAGGATGCGGCGCTCCTGCTGGGCGTTATGGCAGGCGGCGATCCGCATGATTCCACCAGCTTGGCCCAGCCGGTGCCCGACTACACCGCCGCCTTGACCGGCGATCTCAAGGGAGTGCGGCTGGGATTGCCGAAGGAATACTTTATCAGCGGGATCGATCCGCAGGTGGAGGCGGCGGTGCACGCGGCGGTCGAGCAGTACACGAAACTGGGCGCCGAGATTATCGAGGTGTCGTTGCCGCATACGGAGTATGCGGTGGCGGTTTACTACATCATTGCCACGGCGGAGGCGTCCGCGAATCTCGCCCGGTTCGATGGCGTGCGTTACGGGTACCGGGCGAGTGATACGTCGGGGCTGCTCGAGCACTACGGCCACACGCGGGCCCAGGGATTTGGGCCGGAGGTCAAACGTCGGATCATTCTCGGCACCTACGTGCTCAGCTCGGGCTACTACGACGCCTATTATCTACGGGCGCAAAAAGTGCGCACGTTGATCCGGCGCGACTTCGAAAACGCGTTTGAAAAAGTGGACGCGCTGATTTGTCCGACGTCGCCCGTGCCAGCATTCAAGCTTGGCGAGCGCACGCAGGATCCTTTGGCGATGTATCTGGCGGATATCTTTACCATCGCGGCCAATCTGGCGGGTATTTGCGGGGTCAGCCTGCCGTGCGGCTTTGCGGCTGGCGAGGACGGTCAGGAACTGCCCATCGGCCTGCAAATCTTGGGTCCAGCCTTTGCCGAGGCGCAGATGCTAAACGTCGCTTACGCCTACGAGCAAAGCACGGACTGGCACATGCGGCAGCCGCCGCTCGTGCCTTAAGGTAGGGACGGCTCTCCGAGCTGTCCCAAATTGTCAGCCGCGGCGCGACGATTTTAGCTGGCGGCACTACCAGACATTTTGGGACAGCTCGGAGAGCCGTCCCTACCTCCAGTTTACCTTTATTTGACGTACTTGATGCTGCAGCCGTAGGCCTTGGTCGTGGGATCGCTGACGGGTTTGCCGCTCATGGCCGCATCCAGGGTGGTTTGCACGTAGTTGGTCGCCTTGGAGATATCGGTCGGATCGGCGGACGCGACGCTGTCGATCGCGCCTTCGTAGATCAGCTTTCCTTCGGGCGAGATGATGTAAATATCCGGAGTGTTCGTGGCGTGGTACTCATGCCCGACCTTGCCGTCCGGATCGAGCAATAGAGCCGTCGCGGAGTGATACATCTGGTCGCGCGCTTTCTTGGCGTCCTCACCAGCCAGGAAACCCTGCTCGGCCGCCGCGGACGAGTCGATCGTCAGCCAGACGACGCCTTTCTTCGTGTACTCGTCCTGCAGCTTCTGCATGTTGCCGCTGCCGTAGTGCTTCTTCACGAAGGGGCAGCCAGGATTGGTCCACTCAAGCACCACGTATTTGCCCTGAAACTCGTTCAATGAGCGCTGGATGCCGGCGGAGTCGGTCAGCGTAAAGGTGGGAGCCGGTTCACCCACCGGCGGCGCGCCAGCGGCGAAAATGTTGGTAGTGAGGGCGGCGGCGGCCAGGCCGGTGCTGAGAAGGGTGACGAGGAATTTCATAAGTTCTGAGCGAGGGTTTTCTAAAGCGGGATGAAAGTAAGACGCGTCAACTACCCTTTACGTTCAACGAACCGCCAGCGGAGGCGCCAAGGCAGCCTTGTCGGCTGCCGCCAGTCCATCGAGAACGATGCCTTGCGTCAGCAGTTCCGGCAGGACGATCGCACCCGCGGGATTGCCAGCGGGATAAATGACATAAAGCGGCACGGCCGCGCGATGGAACTGGCGCAAAAGCTTGGTGATGTCCGCATTGCCGGTGCTCCAGTCGGCTTTCAGGAAGAGGGCGTGGCGGTCGCTGAGGGCTCGCTGGATCGGTGCGGTATTGAGCACGAGCTTTTCGTTGACCTTGCAGTTGACGCACCAGCTCGCGGTAAAATCTACGAAGACGGGCTGGCCCGATTTGAGAGCTGTGTCGAGTTGCGCGGCGAAATCCTGCGGCCGGGCGTTCTCGGACGGTTGGGCGGTGGCGATCTCTTGCACGCACCAGGCGCCGCCGCCCAGCACCAGCACCAGAATGGCGCCGCGCGCGATCCAGCGCGCCTGCGTACTCGCCGTAAAGAGATTGAAAGCGCCCTGCACCCAGCACGCCACGCTTAAAACGAGCAGCAGCGCACCCGCCCAAATGGCTGCATCCAGGCCGCGCATGCCGCCGAGCACCGAAAGCAGCCAGAGCACGGTCGCCAGCATCAGGAAGCCCGTGGCTTGCTTGACGCGCTCCATCCAGGCGCCGGGTTTCGGCAAAAACTTGAGCCAGCCTGGCCGCGCCGCCAGCAAAACGAAAGGCGCGCTCATGCCGGTGGCGATGGCCGCGAACATCGCCACGATCACCAGCCCGCTCTGGGCGAACGCGAAACCCAGCGCCGCGCCCAGGAAAGGCGCCGTGCACGCGCTACCCAGTACGGTCGCCAGGACACCCTGGAAGAACGCACCGGCGTACCCACCGTGGCTGGCGGCGGCATTGCCGGCGGCATTCGTCACGGATCCGGGCAGAATGATCTCGAAAACGCCCAGCAGGTTGAGCGCGAAGACGAACGTGATCGCCACCAGCGCCACGATGAACCACGGGTTCTGTAACTGGAATGCGTAGCCCAGTTGCCGGCCGGCCGCCTTCAACACGACCACGAGTAACGCAAACCCGAGAAACCAGGCGAAAACGCCGGATGCGTACGCCAGCCCCATCCGCCAGATGCGCGCCGGATCTTCATTGGCCTGCTTGATGAACGTGAAGAGTTTGAGTGAAATAACCGGCAGCACGCACGGCATCACGTTCAGGATCAAGCCGCCTAACAGCCCGATGAGCAAAAAGCTCCAGACTGACCCAGCGTCGGATTCGGGCAGCGGCAGACGCTTCGCCGCCAAGGTCACGGGTTGCGCCGCCTTGGCAGGTGTGGCGGCGGTTGCCAGCGGCGGGAGTTGGCTGCCGAGCAGCGTCCAGCCGGTTTTTTGATCGCCGCTGCCGACGACCAGGACGCCGTCTACCTTGGCGGCGTCCGCCAGGCCTGAACTCACGGCCAGGCGGACCGCGGGACGGTCGCTGCCATTGAGATCGCTGGCCACATCGATGACCGGATGGCCGATCTGCACGGTATCGGGCGGCAGCGGAAAGAACTCGATCTGCTTTTCCTGCTCCGGTTTGAGCCCGATCAAGCGCCAAACCAAGTCATTGCTCTCGACCGCCCGGGTCACGCCGAAACCCGCCCTTTTTTCGTCGAAGAGCTTCGGCACGAGGGCGCTATACTTGGCGAACATGGCTGCATTGGCGGGCTGGGCTGCCCCACCCGCCGGCAGCGTGACACTCAGTTCCGGGTCGGGCCCCGGCACGCAAATCTGCGCGCAGACCAGCCAGGCCGCCCTGGCTTTCAAAATAATACTACCAGGTGGAAGCTGTACGGGCGGGGTGATTTGGGTCAGCAGCACAACCTCGTCGCTGTAGCCGTAGTTCTCGATGTCGCCGGGTGAGGAGATTTTCTCCGGGATGGGCCATTGAATCGGGCCAGCTTGAAAGCCGGCGGGCATCTCCCAGGTGATCTTGGTCGGCAGGCCGGCGTCGCCGCTGTATTGCCAATAAGTGTGCCAGTGCGGCGCCATTTCCAGGCGCAAACCCACCGTAAACGGCTGCCCCGGCGTGATGGCCGTGGTGTCGGCCAGGAGGGTCGCTTTGACCAATTCCACGCCGTCGACAATCTGCGCGCCGACGCGACCCGCCGTGAGCAACGCCAGCAGGGCGAAAACGGGCAGGAGACGGCGCAAGGCAGGCATGGGTGGCAAGTTGGACCAAGGAGGAGCAACTACGGTTCAATCTTCCCGCTGCTGCCACCCATCGCCTCGACAATGGCGTCCGCCGCCCGGCCGGCCGCGTCGCCGGCCCCGAGTTGCTCGACGACCGCGCGCAGTTCCGCCAGTTGCTGCGCCCGCGCCGCGCTGTCCAGCGCCAGCAACCGCAACAACTCCGCCGCGATCGGCGCCGGCTGCGCCGCCGCTTGCAGGAACTCGCGCACGATCTCCCGCCCCGCCAGCAAATTGACCATGCCGAGATACGGCACCCGGACCACGGCCCGCCCCACCCAATAGGTCAGCCAGGCCACCCGGTAAACGATGGCCATCGGCATCTCCAGGCTGGCGGCTTCCACCGTGGCGGTGCCCGAGGCAACCAGGCCGGCTCCGGCCCGCCGCATCAAATCCCGCGCGTCGCCGATGCCAATCGGACACTCGGCCTCGCTCCAACCGGCCGCGGTGCGCAACTGGCTCAAGTCAGCGGCGATGCGGGCGGACGGCGCGGCGGTGGCGAAGCGCAGTTCCGGCCGATGCCTCTGCATCTCGCGAGCCGCGGCTAGCATGACCGGAAAAATCTTGCGGACCTCGCGCCGCCGGCTGCCCGGGAACAATCCGACGATGTCCGGCTCACGCGCCGTGTCGGTTCCGGCTGGTTTTTGCAGCGCTTCAATGAGCGGATGGCCCGCGAACACCGCTTTCAATCCCACCGGCGTGTATAAAGCGGGCTCGAACGGAAATATACAGATCATCAGATCGAGCCAACGCGCCATGCGCGGGATGCGCCCGCGATTCCACGCCCAGACCTGGGGGCTGATATAATAAATGATTTTGAGAGGCAGCCCTTCCCGCCGGAGCGCCGCTGCCAGCCGCAGGTTGAAACCCGGGTAGTCGATCAGCACCACCGCGGCCGGCGCCAAGGCCCGGATCTCCGCTCGAACCCGGGCGAACTCGGCCCGGAAGTAGCCGTAACGCTTGAGCACCTCCCACAGGCCGACCACCGCCGCCTGGTCGCACCAGTCTTCCAGCTCGGCCCCGGCAACCGCCCGCATCCGCGGACCGCCGCGTCCGTGGAAGCTCCAGCCCGGCTGGCGCACACGCAACGCCGCCAGGACCGCGGCGCCATGGGCGTCGCCGCTGACCTCGCCTGCGACGAAGTAAAGCTTTGCGTTCTCTTCCATCTTCGGTTGTCGCGGCGGTGAGTTCCTTCTCGCCCGCAACCCGCCGCCATGCAATCCCTTGACCTGACCGCGAAACCGCGCCAGCATCGCGCTTCCGCTCGTTTATCGCCCGAGCAGCAGCTTGTTACCGCCCCCGGAGGAGAACGCCCCTTGGAACTTAAAGACATCAAAATTCTCATCGATCTGATGAAGAAAAACGACCTCTCCGTCTTCCAGATGGAAAAGGACGGCTTTAAAATTCTGCTCAAGAAAGGCCAGCCGCCCGCGATCAACTATCCGGCTCCCGCCCCGGTCTTCGCCCCGGCGCCGTTGCCGCAAGCTGCCCCACCCGTACCTGCCGCGACCAGCCCCACGCCAGCCCCGGCCGCCGCCCAGGGCGAAGAAATCGTGTCGCCCATGGTCGGGACTTTTTACCAGTCGATGTCGCCGGACGCCCCGGCGCTCGTGAAGGTGGGCCAGACCGTCCAGGCCGACTCCGTGGTTTGCATCATCGAAGCCATGAAAGTGATGAACGAGGTCAAAGCCGAGGTGGCCGGGGTCATCGCGGAAATCCTGGCGGAAAACGGCAAGCCGGTGCAATACGGGCAGCCGCTGTTCCGGTTGCAGTAGACGAGGCGGTTTGCTGCCATGTTCGACAAAATTCTGATCGCCAATCGCGGCGAGATCGCCCTGCGCGTCCTGCGCGCCTGCCGCGAATTGGGGATCAAGACCGTCGCGGTTTACTCGGAGCCGGATATCGAGAGCCTGCACGTGCAGTTGGCCGACGAGGCCATTTGCATCGGCTCGGCCGCCAGCGCGGATAGCTATCTGAAGATCGACCGCATCATCAGCGCAGCGGAAATCGGCGATGTGGATGCCATTCACCCGGGCTACGGCTTTTTGGCCGAGAACGCCCATTTCGCTGAGGTTTGCGAGAGCTGCAATATTCGCTTTATCGGCCCCCCGGCGGACGCGATCCGCACCATGGGCGACAAAAACGCCGCCCGGGACACGGCGCGCAAGGCCGGCGTGCCCGTGACGCCCGGCAGCGACGGAGTGGTCGAGACGGAGGCGGAGGCGTTGAAGATCGCCCGGCGCATCGGCTACCCGGTGATGATCAAAGCCAGTGCGGGCGGCGGCGGCCGCGGCATGCGCGCCGCGCATAACGACATCAGCCTGGTGCAGGGCTTCCATAGCGCGCGGGTGGAGGCGGAGAAGGCCTTTGGCCGGGCGGACGTTTACATTGAAAAACTGATCGAAAACCCGCGCCACATCGAATTTCAGATTGTGGCGGATGCGCACGGCAAAGTGGTGCACCTGGGCGAGCGCGATTGCTCCATTCAGCGCCGGAACCAGAAGATCGTGGAGGAATGTCCCTCGCCGTTCTTGGACGAAGCGTTGCGCAAGGAGATGGGCAAGGCATCGGTCAAGCTGGCGCAGACGGTGGGCTACCGAAATGTCGGCACGATGGAATTTTTGGTCGATGAGAAGGGGAAGTTTTACTTCATGGAGATGAACACGCGCATCCAGGTGGAGCATTGCGTGACCGAGGAGACCTATGGCTGCGATCTGGTCAAGGAGCAGATCAAGATCGCGGCGGGCGACGCGCTCTCGCAGAACATCGCCGAGGCGCGGATTCGCCAGCATTCTATCGAGTGCCGGATCAATGCGGAAGATCCCGCCAACAACTTCCAGCCCTGCCCGGGCAGGATCGAGTTGTACTACGCCCCGGGCGGACGCGGCGTGCGGGTGGATAGCCACGCCTACGGCGGCTACGTCATCCCGCCGCACTATGATTCGTTGATTGGGAAGTTGATTACGTCTGGCTCGACGCGCGCGTCCGCGGTCAGCCGCATGAGCCGGGCGTTGAGCGAGTACATGATTACGGGCATCAAGACGACCATTCCGTTCCAGGAGGAGATCATGCGCAATGCGGGATTTCAACGCGGCAACTATCACACGGGGTTTGTCGCGGCGATGCAGGGCATCACCAAACCGCACAAGGCGTAAGCCTAAAGGGCTATGAGCGTTTTGCCGAAACGCTATTTCACGCCGGAGGAGTATCTGGCGCTGGAAGTTAAAGCCGAGTACAAGAGCCAGTACATTGACGGCGAAATTTTCGCGATGGCGGGAGCTCAACCGTCACACGTTCTTGTCACTGGCAATCTGATCATTGCACTGGGAATGCGCTTTCGTGGGCGCGAGTGCCAGGTCTATTTCACCGATATGCGGCTCAGCGTGCGGGCGGGCGGCCTATACACTTATCCGGACGTCATGGCGCTGTGCGGCAAACCGGAATTTGACACCTCCTACCAGCCCGTCAGCCTGCTCAACCCGCAGGTTATATTCGAAGTGCTCTCGCCCTCGACTGAGGCATTTGACCGCGGGGACAAATTTGCGCGTTATCGCAAGCTGGATTCACTGACCGACTACGTTCTCGTGTCAGCCAACCGGATGCGGGTGGAGCATCACGCCCTACAGTCAACTGGCGTTTGGACTTACGAGGAGTATGAGCACCCCGCGAACCTGGTCCGGCTTGTCAGCGTGGATTGTGAGGTGCCGCTCCATGAAGTTTACGATAAGGTGGATTTGTCAGGTGCGGCCGCCGGCTATGCTGGCTTGCGCCCGTCTTGATGCAGTTTGGACAAGCCTTGCCAGCGCGCCAGGCACATTCTATTATTCGCTCATGAGCACCGAGTCTGCTTTCCAGCGCGGCGTGCATCCTGTGCTCGATCTTCTCCTTGCAGGCAAAGAAGAGGCCGTTTTGTCGATTCAGCCTGATCAAGCGTTAGGTGAACGAATCGATGAACTTGCAGCCAAATCTACCGAAGGCGAGCTAAGTCCGGAGGAACGCGAGGAGTATGAGGGGTATGTTCGTGCGAATAAATTCGTAGCCACACTCCGCCGAGAGGCCCAAACCATGAAAGCCGGCGTGCGGCGGTGACCGGAGCGACCAGGTTTTTTGTACGGCAGCGGGCGGGAGATCAATGTGAGTACTGCCGGTTGCCGCAGAAAGACTCACCCCTTGCCTCACTTCACATTAAGCACATTCGCCCTCGAAAACATGGGGGTTCAGATGATGAATCGAATCTCTGTTTAGCGTGTATCGATTGCAATCTTCACAAGGGTTCGAATCTGACGGGCGTTGATCCGCTCACTGGAGCATTGACCGAGCTGTTCCATCCGCGCCTATATCGCTGGGAAGATCACTTCGCCAGGTCCGGCGTTCGCCTGATAGGCAAGACAAACATCGGCCGGACCACCATTCGAGTGTTGGACATGAACTCGGATGATCAAATGAATCTGCGCGCCGCAAGGTAGTGCGACATCAGACGATCACCTAGCGCCATTCGTGCTTGGGATATTTGCGCTGGAGTTCCAGCTTGAGCCTCGGGTAGCTTTCCCGCCAGAAGTTGGCCAGGTCTTGCGTCACTTGGATGGGGCGGTGGTTGGGCGCTAAGACCTGGATCACGACCGGGATTCTTCCGGCGGCGACGCGTAGCCCGCCGGTGACGTCGTACAGCTCCTGGATGCGGGCGGCCAAAACTGGCGGGGAACCGTCACCCGCATCAGGATAGACGAGTTTAACCCGGCGCGAACCGCGGCTCGTCGTGAGGTCGACGCGTTCGGGCGCGTAATCTTCGATCCAGGTTTGCTGCGCGGGGGAGAGCCAGGCGCGTACCATCGGCCAGACGGCGCGCTCCTTGATCGCCTTGTAACTGGTGGCGCCGTAGCAGATTTGTTCAATGAGCGCGCGGCGGTCGCCGGCCGTGATCGGCGGCAGGCCAAGATCCGGCATCCAAACGGCGAGTGCGTTGACCCGGGCGATCCATTGTTCGACGGCGGCATCCCAATGCTTCAAGGGGCAGCGGCCCGCGATCACTTCGCCGGCCAGCAGGGCAGCCGCTTGTTCCTTGGGCGGATCATCGGAGAGGGTTTCAGCGAGCGCCAGGTCGCGGAACCGCCGTTGGCGCCGGACCAGCACGCGCCGGGCATCGTCGTCGAAAAAGACGCTCTCCGACTCGCTGAAGTCGGTGGGGAACAGATCGCGTAACCAGGCTTCCTCGACCGCGGTCGCCAGGCTCAACAACGTGGTCAGTTCCTCGCCCCGATTTTGAATCTCGCGCACCTCCGCCGCGACCAGCAGCGGCGCCTTCTGGATGGCGCTCTCCCGGGCGAGCACGCCACGGCGATTGCCCACCAGTTGGCAGCGCAGCGTGCCTGCATCCAGGCGCCGCGCCAGCTGATCGGAAAAGCCGATCAACACGCAACGCTGCACGTAGGTCGCGCGATCCGGCGGCAGCGGTCCGGTGGGCTTGGCGGCGGGCTCTTCCCCGCCCATTCGGCTGCTCTCCGCGTTAATCTTGAGGAACTGCTCGAACAACTCGCCCACCTGCCGCGCCACCAGCGCATGGATCCCCAAACGCCGGCACCGGCCCGGATCGAAGCGGCAATTCTCCGCGAACTTCCAGGCGCGCATGAGCAAAAGAAAATCCGACTCGTGCTCCGCGCCGAGAATGTCCTCGCGATCCGCCTCCATCTGGCGGCCTTCGCTGCGCGTGAACAGACTGCGCGATTGCGTCAACGCCGCCAGTAAGGCAACCGGCCGCACGCAATCCCACTCGCGTGCGGCCAGCAGCATGCGCGCGTAGCGCGGGTGCACGGGAAAGGCGAGCATCCGCCGGCCCACCGGCGTCAGTTCGCCCGTAGGCCGGTCGAGCGCCCCGAGATCGAACAACAGATTTTCCGCGCGCTCCAAAGACCGCCGTTCCGGTGTCTCGAGCCAGCGGAAAGTGTGCACATCCGCGACACCGCTCGCCTTCAGGGTGAGCACGACCTCCGCGAGATCGAGCCGGCGCACTCCTGGCGTCTCCTGCGCCGGCCGGTCCTGGTGTTCCAGCTCCGTCCAAAGGCGCAGGCAATGCCCGGGCGCGGTCCGGCCCGCCCGCCCGGCGCGCTGGTCGGCCGAGGCCCGGCTGATCTTTTCCACCAGGAGCGTATTGATGCCCCGGTAGGGATCGAAGCGGGCGATCTTCGCCAACCCGGAGTCGATCACCAGGCGCACGCCATCGATCGTCAGCGAGGTCTCCGCGACGTTGGTGCTCACCACCACTTTGCGGCGGCCAGTGACACGAGCCACGGCGGCGTCCTGCTCGGCCGGCGGCAGTTCGCCATGGAGCGGCAACGCGACCCAATCCCGTCCTAGCCGTGAGCTTGCCCGGATCTCCCCGATCGTGCGGCTGATCTCAAACGCGCCCGGCATGAAAATGAGGGCGTCGCCCTCCGGCTGGGCGGCGGCGAGCCGCTCGAGCTCTTGCGTCGCTTGTTCCCAGACCGGCACGCGCTCGAACGGCGCCGGCCGCGGCAGATACTCGATTTCCACCGGGAACGTCCGCCCGCGGGACACCAGCGTCTCGCACGGCGCCAGATATTTCGCCAGGATGTCCGTCTCCAGCGTGGCGGACATGACGATCAACCGCAGGTCCGGGCGCACGGCTTCCTGGATCTGCAGCGCGCGCGCCAGGGTGATGTCGCCGTAGAGGTGGCGTTCGTGGAACTCGTCGAATAAGATGGCCGCGACGCCGGACAAGTGCGGGTCACCCAACATCTGCCGCAACAAAATGCCTTCGGTGACGTACTCGATCCGGGTGCGCCCGGAGGTGACATTATCCAGCCGGATGCGATAGCCCACTTCGCCGCCGGGTGCGTTTTCGCCGCGTTCCCGCGCGACCCGCGCGGCCAGCATCCGGGCTGCGAGCCGGCGCGGCTGCAGGATGATCACCTTGCCGGCCGCCCCGAGCAGGCCCGCTGCCAGCAACATCTGCGGCACCTGGGTGGATTTGCCCGAGCCCGTGGGTGCTTGCAGAATGAGCCGGCGGCCAGCGCGGAGCCGAGCGATCAGCTCGGTCTGCAGTTCATAGATGGGCAGGAGCCGGGTGGGCGCAGTCACGAAGAGCCAACGTGCCGCCGAAGCCAAGCAGTCACAAGCGCCAGCCTGCACTGCGCGAGTTGCCGAGCTCAGAGAACCTCTCCGGGATTGACTTCGAACGGCTTCAGCGCACGCTGACACCAGAAAAGATGAAGCAACTCCTTCTTCTCCTGGTCCTATTGGGTCTACTGATTTGGATGTACGAGCGTTATTACGCCGGCAGCGAAGGGGCGGTCAATGAGCCAGTCGCGCACGAGCCGCACCTCGCCAAGGAAGGAACTTTCTTCGTGCTCAGCTACGTTTCGGTGCCCGCGCCGCACGGCGTCATCGGTTTCGAGCCGGGCCGGGAAGTTCATTTCGTGCGGGCGGATCGTGCCAAGGGGTGCCTCGTGGTGAGCGACGGCCAATACGAAGTCGAAATAAAACCGAGCCAATTGACCAACGATCTCGATGTCGCCGCCCTGGCCCGGAAAGGCGACGAGAATAGCCAGCACCAGATCGCCGCCTTCATCGCGCATGAAAAGGCCGTCTACGATCGGGTCAAAATCGAGGAGAACGTGCGCTATGCTCGGGAGCTGGATCGTATCAACGGCCGGCCGTCGAGCGGCACGGCCGCGCCCGCCGGCTCGCCATCCGTCCAAAACAATCCTTACAGCTATCTCGCTCCAGGATCCCATTGAGGACTAAATCGCCGGATGGATGACCGCGTATGACGTTGATGCCCGCGCGCGCGTTACGCCGGCCCGCGCGGTTCTTCGGCTGGATAGCGGGTGTCCTGCTGCTCCTGGTTCTCGGCACTCTTTATAATGCCTGGTGGGTGCTGCGCGGCAGCCTGCCTCACCTGAACGGCGCCGAGCCACTGCCCGGCTTGAGCGCCACGGTTACTGCCGAGCGGGATGCCAACGGCATCCCCACCATCCATGCCGGGACGCCGGAAGACCTTGCTCGCGCCCTCGGCTACCTGCATGCCCAGGACCGCTTTTTCGAGATGGATCTGCTGCGGCGGCAGAGCGCGGGGGAGTTGGCGGAGTTATTCGGGCCGGCCGCTCTGCCCGCCGATATCCGCGCCCGGCGCAATCGCTTCCGTCATCTTGCTCCCGCGACGATAGCCCAGATCGATCCCGCCGATCTCCGGCAATTGGATGCTTACGTGGCCGGGGTCAACGCCGGGTTGAACGCCTTAACGGTGCGGCCTTGGGAATACCTGGCCTTGCGCAGCAAACCTCGCCCCTGGACGCGGGAAGACTCGCTGCTCGTGATGAACACGATCACCATGAATCTGCAGGGTGGCGCGGCCACGGATCAACGCACCCGGCTGGCGGTGTTGGACACTTACGGCCGAGAGACGCTGGAGTTTCTCTGGCCCAGGGTGCTCGAACGCACCGCCGCCCTGGACGGCTCTTCGCAGGCGGCTCCCCCAGTACCCGCCGCCGCCGCCTTTAACCCCAGCCCCGCTCCAGTCGCCGCCCGTTTCACGCCTGCCCTGCCACTAGAAACCGATTTGGCGCGGCGTTTCGACGCCTGGCTGCGCGGTCCGGAGGATGCCGTTCCCGGCTCCAACAACTTCGCGCTGGCCGGAGCACGCGTAGCGGGCGGCGGCGCGCTGGTCGCCAATGACATGCATTTGGGGCTCAGCGTGCCCAATGTCTGGTATCGGGCCGCTTTGCATGGGCCGGGCGGCACGTTCACTGGCGTCACCTTGCCCGGGTTTCCCGGCGGGATTGTGGGCAGCAACGGCGCCATCGCCTGGGGCTTTACCGATGCTTACATCGGCGCGAGCGATGTGGTCATCGTGGAGCCAGATCCCGCTGACCCGAGCCAGTATAAGGTGCCGGACGGCACCGGGTGGGAGAAGTTCGCGGTCGCCCCCGAAACCATCCTGGTGGCGGGCGGGAAACCGGAGACGATCCAGGTGACGTCGACCCGCTGGGGGCCGCTCCTGCCCGCCCCCGGGGTGCTGGGACGGGTCCTGGCCCAGCGTTGGCTGGCGCACGATCCGGTCGCCGGCAATCTGCGGCTGGCGCATCTGGTGGAGGCGCATTCGGTGGACGAAGCGCTGGCGATTGCCCAGGGAGTCGGCATTCCAACGGAAAACCTCGTGGTGGGGGATCGCGCGGGCAACATCGCCTGGACCCTCATCGGCCGGGTGCCGCGCCGGGTTGGTTTCGATGGCTACTTGCCCGTGAGCTGGGCGGACGGATCCAAACACTGGGATGGCATCCTGTCACCATCGGAAACGCCCTTCATTCGCAACCCGCCCGGCGGACAGCTTTGGACCGCGAACAACCGCGTGGTTGGCGGCGATGCGCTGGCGCGGATTGGGGAGGGCGGTTACGACGATCCCGCGCGCGCCGCCCAGATTCGCGACCGGCTGACTGCGCTCGAAACCCGTCTCGCCAGCCCGGCCGATTTGCTCACGATTCAGTTGGACGATGAAGCACGTTTTCTGGCCCGTTGGCGCGATCTGTTAGGCACCGTGCTGACTGACGGCGCCGTGCAGGGCCGGCCGGACCTCGCTGAACTGCGGCGGGTGCTGCTCACCTGGAATGGCCGCGCGGACACTGGCGAAGCGGGCTACCGGCTGGTCCGCGGCTTCCGCGTGGACGTGGCCAATCTAATCCTGGCGCCGATTTACGCGCCGGTGCGCCTGCGCGCTCCGGATGCGATGTGGGGCACGGGCTCTGAGCAACCGCTTTGGAGCATCTTGAGCGCGCGTCCGGCCTGGTTGTTGCCGGGTACGGAGCCGTCCTGGGATGCCTTGCTGCTGCACGCGGCCACGTTGACGGCCAAGACCGGCCGCCTGCAGCCCGGCGGGCTGGCATTGCAGGATTGCACCTGGGGCGATTACAACACCTTGCGCATGCGCCATCCACTCAGCGCCGGTCTGCCGGCCTGGATCGCGCAATACCTCGATATGCCGGCGGAACCTTTGCCGGGAGACAAGTTCATGCCGCGAGTCCAGGGCGCGACGTTTGGCGCTTCGGAGCGGATGGTGGTTTCGCCCGGGCGGGAGAGTGAAGGCATTTTTCACCAGCCCGGCGGCGCGAGCGGACACCCGCTCTCGCCGTTCTACCGGGCTGGCCACGAGGATTGGGTGCATGGACGGCCCACGCCCTTTCTGCCCGGCGCAACCAAGTACCGGCTGACCCTGCACCCTTAGATGACGTAGCCGCCGCGTAGCGGCTCCGAAAAAAGGTAGGGATCGCTCTCCGAGCGACTCCGTGACTGTTTGGAAGCACCCCAGCTACCGCGCAGCAGCTGCACTGAAGCACGCGCTCTTCCAGACAGCTTCGGAGTCGCTCGGAGAGCGATCCCTACCTCTTTTTGGAGCCGCTACGCGGCTAATCTGCTTAGGCCCCCCAAGATTTGCTTTCACCGCAGCCTCGCGGCGGCGCGGTGCTCGCCTTCGAGTTCCAGCACCATGCGATGGATATGGCGGTATTTCTCCCGTCCCCGCAGGATGCGCAGACTTTCACTTCTATCGCCCCATTGCAGGATTTGGATGGGCACGCGTCGGACCGCCCAGGCGTTCATCGAGGCGTGGGTGGGCATATAGAGATCGATCGTGTTCCGCCCGGAGAGCGCCCAACCGTAATCGTCCACCCGATAGACCTGCCCGGTCGAGAGGATGCGGAACACCGTGCCCGCCGGCCAGCGTGACCAATCCGCGGCCGCGCTCCCGTAAACCGGCGGTTCGGCCTGCGCGGCATAGGAGGGAGCGGCATAAGCGGGCGCTGGCGGGAGTGACCGGTTCATCGGCACCGCCCCGCCGGTTATCGCCGGTCGTAAACCGCCGCTCCCGTAGCCTTCAACCGCCTGAGCACGAGGGACGACGGCTGGCGCCGCTGCTAAAGCCGGGTACGGGGTGGGCGGGGCGGCAGCGCGCAAAGTGCCGCCCAACGCATCGCTTTGTCCGTATTGGATGTGATCCGTCTCCGTGTGCGTGTAGGCGGTGGTGCGGACGGTCTGAAACTCGGTCCTCGCCAACGGCGCTTCGTACGGCGGCAACGGCCGCGTGGTGCCGCAACCGGCGAGGACGCCAATGACCAACGCGCCGCCGCCAATCTGCCAGGCGCGAAAGGTCAAAGACCGGCCAAAGATAAACACGGCGTCTCGTCGATGAGCAATCCTGGGTGACAGCCCTCACACCCAGCTACCGCTAGGTAAAACGGCGTTCTTCGGCACCACCACAACGCCATCCCGAATGTAGAAGTTCTCGCTATCGTAGTGGTCCGGCTTGCCGTCCGGGGTGATCACCACACCATCGCCAATTCGAGCGTTTTTGTCGATGATCGCCCGCTTGATCACGCAGTTGCGGCCAATGCCGATCGGCGGGGCGTCGGGCGGCAACGAAAGCGACTCCACTCGCGGGTCGCCCTCGTAGTAATCGGCTCCCATCAGGACCACGTCCCGCAGTTCCGCGCCGCTATTGATGATGCTGCGAATGCCGCAGACGCAACGCTCCAGGCGCGCGTCGGTCAGAATACAGCCGTCGGAAATGATCGCGTGGCGGATGCTGACTCCGTTGATCTTGCTGGCCGGCAAAAAGCGGGCGCGGGTGTAAATAGGCGCGTTGCGATCGAAGAAACTGTAGGGCGGGATGATATCGGTCAGCGCCAGGTTCGCCTCGAAGAAAGCGCGGATCGTGCCGATGTCCTCCCAGTAACCCTGGAAGATGTACGAGTCGACCTTGTAGCGCTTGATCGCGGCGGGGATGATGTGCTTACCGAAGTCCGCCAGGTCATTGGCCAGTGCATCGATGAGTACCTGGCGGTTGAACACGTAAATGCCCATGCTGGCCTGGTAGAGCTCCTCGTCCTCGCGCTTGCCGAGTTCCGCCAGCAGCGCGGGTGGAATCTTGAGTTCGTCCAGCAAGGCAGGCTCCTTCGGCTTTTCCTGGAAGCGCGTGATGCGGCGGGAAGCATCGCTTTCCATGATCCCGAAGTCCGAAGCTGCCTCCCGCGTTACCGGCACGGTTCCCAGCGTGATCTCGGCGCCGGCATTGACGTGCTGCTCGAGCAGCAGCCGGTAATCCATGTGATACAGCTGATCGCCACTCAGGATGACGAAGTAGTCGCAACGATGCTCCAGGAAATAGCGCAGGTTTTGCCGGACGGCGTCGGCTGTCCCCTGATACCAGTTCGGGTTTTCCTGGGTTTGTTGCGCAGCCAGGATTTCCACAAAGCTGCGGTTAAGTGAAAAGTGGTCGAACTTGTAACTGGCGTGAATGTGCTGATGCAGGCTGGTGGTATTGTACTGCGTCAGCAGGTAGATTTGGCGCAGCCCGCTGTTGAGGCAATTGGAGATGGGGATGTCGACGAGCCGGTATTTACCCCCGAGCGGCACCGCGGGTTTCGCGCGATCCTTGGTCAGCGGATAGAGGCGAGTGCCCGCGCCGCCGCCCATGATGATGGCGAGGCTGTTCTGGGCCAGGTAGTTGAGGTCACGAGTGGTCACGGGGGATGGCAAGGGGGTGGATGTGATGAGTGAGGAACAGCAAGGAACTGAGAGCCTTGCCAAGGAATATCGGCTGATCCCGCCGTGTCGCGCCAAGATTTTTTACGCGTTGGCAAACTCTGTTCGCAGCGGACGCTACTTCACCCGGTCAGGCTGGAGCAAAAGTGGGCAGCAGGCGTGCGTAAGCAGTGGCCACCTCGCTATCGAAACAGCAGAAAATCACCGCTTTCAGCGGCGCGTGCGGTTGGCTGTCCAGGAAGTCGCCCACGGTCTGGAGGGCGATCCCGGCCGCCGCTGGAATGGGGTATCCGTAAACGCCGCAACTGATCGCCGGGAAAGCCACGCTTGTGCACGCTTTCTCCACCGCCAGTTGCAAAGACCGGCGATAGCAGGAGGCCAACAGCCCGGGCTCGCCCTGATTGCCCCCACGCCAGACGGGACCAACCGTATGAATGACGAATTTAGCGGGCAAACGATAGCCGCCCGTCACCTTGGCGTCGCCGGTCGGGCAACCATGCAGGGTTTGGCATTCCGCCAGCAAACCCGGGCCGGCCGCGCGATGGATGGCGCCGTCGACCCCGCCCCCGCCGAGCAAGGACGTGTTCGCGGCGTTGACGATGGCGTCCACCTGCAACGTCACAATGTTTGCGCGGCTGATCTCCAGCCGGGTGCCGTGCCGCTCGAACATCATAGCAAATGCGTTCCTCCTTCCCTGCCTGGACGTAGCGGGCGGACAACCAAGAACTTTAAATGGCGCTCGCGCCGAACGGCGCAAACTCTTCCCCGAACAACGCCACTTCCGGACCACCCTGGCTGCCCATGATCCGGCCGCGGGCCATGGTGGGGGTGTTGAAGACTACCACCGGCATTCCCTCCGTGCTCAGGGCGATGATCCCGCCGCGGCCGCCTTTGGCGGTCAGCCGCTCGGCCAAGCTTTCGGCGGCGGCGGCCGCCAGCGGCCTTCCTCCGTAAGCCACGCGCGCCGCGATGTCGTAGGCCAGCACCGCGCGCAGGAAATACTCGCCCTCACCAGTCGCGGAAATCGCCGCCGTGGCATTATCCGCGTACGTTCCGGCACCGATGATGGGCGAATCGCCCACGCGTCCCGCGTGGCGCCGGCGGATGCCGCCAGTGGAGGTTGCCGCCGCGAGGTTTCCCGCGCTATCCAGGGCGACCGCTCCGACGGTGCCGGTGGTACGATCCAGTTCCCCCAGTCCACCGTCCTTGGCGGGCGAGAAATAGTCGTCGGCAACCAGGTCCAGACCTTGCACCCGGGCAAAAGCTTCCGCCCCGCGCCCGACGAGCAGAACGTGGGAGGTTTGCTCCATGATGAGGCGCGCGAGGAGCACCGGATTGCGGACACCATGCACGTGGGCGGCGGCTCCCGCCAGGCCCGTTCGGCCGTCCATGATGGCGGCATCCAGATCCACGCCGCCATCGGGGTTGCGGTAGGCGCCCTTGCCGGCGTCGAAGATGCCCGAGTCTTCCAGAGAACGCACGGCACGTTCGACCGCCTCAACGCTGCTGCCCTCGCCGGCGAGCACCGCCTGTCCGGCCAACAGGGCATCCGCCAGCCCAGCGTGTTGTGCCTGGATCTCGGCCGGGCTGAACGTGGACGGCTGCCGCGTGTCGCAACCGCCGTGGATGAGCAGGCAAAACATGGCGTTGGTCGCGGCGACGGAGTCGGCCGCGCCGGCCGTTACTGCCCCTCGGACAGCTTAGCCTTCAGGCGGTTCCAGGCATCACGCGAAGCGGCCGTCGCCTTGTCCCAGCCGAGCTTGGAAGAGCCGCGCGTCTGCTCGTAGTGCTGCTGGAGCTGGGGTTCAACGTCGGCATAATCGCTGCCCAACAGGCCATGTTGCCCGAAGCCTTCATAGCCGGCCCGGTACGCCGGAGCATAATCGGCATAGTCGTACTGATCCTCGAAATACGGCGTGTTCCGGTACTCTGTCGCCCAGAACGCATCTTCGGCCGTCGGGTTGATCACCTCGGCGACCCCCTTGCCCGCCAGCCCGCCGCCAATCGCACCGGCCACTCCACCGATGGCCGCGCCAACGGGAGCCCCAATCGGTCCCCCAACCGCCGCGCCAATGGCCAGCCCGGCGACGCCCGCCGATACCGCCCCAACTCCCGTCCCAACTGGGTGAGAGCCTGGTTCGCCGGAGATCGGATCCGGGTTGGACTGCTCGACTGGCTCGCTGGCGGCAAAATCGGACTCCGCATCCAGGCCAACGCCCGCCGTGCGCGTGCCACCGCCGCCACCCATCATCTCGGCCGTGCCGTAAACCGGCGGGGTAACGCTGGCGGGAACGCCCACCTTGAATTCACTGCTCTCGGTCAATGCTCCGGGAGCCATCCCGGCCTCCTCCGCGCGCGTGGTCCGCCGCCAGCGGGCCGCGCCGCCATCCAGATCGCTGGCGATGGCCGCCTTGCCCGCTTCCAGCGCGGAAATGCCGGTCTCGGCATGGGTCGGACTGGTCAGGCCGTAGTACTGGTAAATGCTGTCCTCCTCCATCTCGGAAATTTCCGCGTCAGCGGGCATGGAGGGCGCTTCCTTGATGAAAGTCTCCGTGTAAGGCAGGCGGACGACGCTATCCGCCTCGTCCAGTTCCGCCTTCTCCGCCGGTACAACATGATTGTGGCCGAAGAGCCAACCGGTTTTCACCCCCAGAAATTCCACGCCGCCCGTGGTGGGGTCCGACCAAAGGCTGTGCAAAGTACCGATAGTCTCCCCGTTTTGATCGACCACTTTGTAATCGATCATCTGCTCCAAGGAATCACCCGTCATGTTTTTCAGCGATTTCATAAGGTCTCCACGATATCTATCTGCTCTGCATCGTCATGGTTCGTCAGACTGACTCGCACGCCGATGAGCGAACGGACGTACGCGGGCGCTAGCCGGAGCGCTAGTTTCGCAGCGGTTTGCCGGTGGCCAACATCTGGCGAATGCGCGCGTGCGTCTTCGGCTCGGCGCACAACCGGATGAAGACCTCCCGCTCCAGGTCCAAAAGCCGCTGCGCCGGCACCAAACCGGCGGCACTGCCGGGTCCTCCACCGGTTAGGATCCGGGCCAGTTCGCCGGCCAAATGCACGTCGTAGTCCGACCACTCGCCTGCCTCGCGCTGCCGGGCGGACAGCTCCAGCAAGCGCGCATAGCCGGCATCGCCCAACACGTTGATTTCTCGCGATGGCGGCGGCTGGTAGCCGGCGGCCGACAAGGCCAGGACTCTGTCCTTGGCGTCGCCCAGCAGGCGGCGGCGGTTCATCGTGATGCCGTCTCCGGCGCGCAGGAAGCCGAGCCGCCGGGCGTCCGCGGCCGAAGCCGAGACGCGCCCTTCCGTAATCAAGGTGAACACACTGGCAACCGCCGTGAAAGGATCCGCTCCCGCGGAAAGTCCCGCCAGTGCTCGGGCCAGCATCTCGGTCGTGCCGCCGGCCGAAGGCATCAGGCCGACCTTCAACTCGACGAGGCCGGTGGCGAGCTCGGCATCCGCCTGCACGGCGTCGCTGTAGAGCATCATTTCGCAACCGCCGCCGAGCGTCATCTGAAACGGCGCGGCCACCACCGGGAACGGCGCGGCACGCAGGCTCGTGGTCATGCGCTGGAAGTTCTCGATCATGGCTGTAACGGCGGCTTGGTTGCCGCTCTCCGCGTCGCGCAACAAGGCCCCGAGATCCGCCCCGGCCGAAAACCAGCGACCCTGGTTGCCGATGACCAGCCCGGCAAACGCACCCGGTACCAGCTCGACAGCCGCGGACACCATCCGGAAGGCATCAGCGCCGAGGGAGTTGGCCTTGTTGTGAAATTCCAGCAGCAGCACGCCGTCGTCGAGATCCAGCAGGCTCGCGCCCTCGCTGGCGCGAACCACTTTCAGGCCCTGCCGGTTGAAATCCCGCAGGAAGATCAAGCCTTCGTGCCCGGGACCGGGCGACGCCGGCGAATAAAAGGCCTCCCCGGTCCGCGCGTGTTCCTCGAAAATGCGCGGGACAACACCGCCGAGCGCCCGGATGCCGTCCAGCACGAAGCTGGCGCCCAGCGCGTCGAACAACTCGAAGGGCCCCAACTCCCAGCCGAACCCCCACTTGAGTGCGCGGTCGATATCATAATGGGTGTTCGCCACGACTCCGTATTTTTCGCCCGCGAACCGCATCATCTCGAACAGCGTCCGGCGCGTGAACTCCCCCACCGGGCCCGGCAACTCCAGCAAGGCGCGCGTGCGTTCGGCCACGCCGCGCAGCTTAGCGGCCGCCGCGGCGCCCGGCGGCAGCGGCTCGGTTTGCTCGGCGTACTCCAGCGTCCCGGGCTGCAAAGTCAGAATGGTGGACGTGCCATCGGCGTTCTTGCGCCGCTGATAGAAACCGCTGCCGGTCTTTTCGCCCAGCCAGCGCCGCTCCAGCAGCCGTTCCAGGATGGCGGGCAACCGGAAATCATCCTCCGTCGCCCGCGACAGGTCGGCCGAGATCAACCCAAGGACATCCAGGCCGACCGTATCCGCCGTGCGCAAGGTGGCGCTCTTCGGACGACCCAGGATTGGGCCTGTCAGGGCATCGACCAGGCCCAGGCCGAGTTGCATTTCCTCCGCCACGCGAATGGTTTGCAGCAACGCGTAAATGCCGATGCGGTTGCCGATGAACCCGGGCACGTCATTGGCAAAGACGATGCCTTTGCCGAGCACCCGGTCGCCGAAAACGCGGATCGTCTCGAGCGTTTCCGGCGAAGTGTCGGCGGTGGGGATCAGTTCGAGCAGGTAGAGATAGCGGGGCGGATTGTAGAAATGCACGCCCAGGAAGCGGCGCCGGAAAGCTGCGGAGCGGTCCCCGCTCTGCACGGACATGGGGATGCCGCTCGAGTTGCTGCTGAAGATCGCTGCCGGTCCGGCGTAGCGCTCGACTTCCTCCCACAGGCGCTGCTTGGCCGCCGGTTGCTCGATAATCGCCTCGATGATCCAGTCGGCGTCAGCCAGCTTCGCCAGATCGTCCGCCGTGTTCCCGAGGGTCAGCAAGCCGTCGCTCGCCGCCGGATCCATGAAAGCAGGTGGACGCGCCTTGCGTGCGCGGTCGAGGCCGGCCTGGACAACAGCATTGCGCTCCGCGCCGGAGCCCGGCACATCGAGCAGCAGCGTGGGAATGCCGGCATTCGTCAGGTGCGCGGCGATGGCGGCGCCCATTGTGCCCGCGCCGATGACAGCGGCACGGCGGATCGGCGCGGCCACGGGGGGTTCGGAAGCCATGGGAGCAACTTGCCGCGCGGGCGGCGGGTTGCAACTTCCGGGCTACGGCGCCACCGAGGGCGCGGCGTTGAGGTCCCGTTTCACCATGAACCCGAGCTCCGCGAAACAACCCCAGAACAGATGCCCGGTATTGGCCGGCACCGTAATGCCGCCTTCATCGTGCGCATAAGTGCGCGAGACGAAATCCGTGAACGCCGCGTTCATGTTCACATCGTGGGAGACCAGCAATCCGCCGGGGCGCAGGCGCGGCCAAAAACGCTCGAACTCCATCAGCATGTGCCCGTAACGGTGCGTGCTGTCATGCAGGAACATGTCGATCTCCGCCGGCAACTGGTCGCCCGCCAGGACATCCTCCACGGCTCCGCGAATCGGCACGTAGGGTCCCTTGATGTCGTCCGGGATCAACGAGCCGGCCACGATCTTGGCGCTGCGCTCGATGCTATAGAGCTTTCCGTCTATGCCCTCATCCTGCATCGCCTTCAAAATAAACGACGACGCCATGCCAATGTTGCCACCGCTCTCCACGATGATGCGCGGCTTGTATTGCCGCACGAGCGCATACAACATCGCGCGCGCAATCGGCCCCATCAGGCTCTTTTGCCCAGCGGCGATTTCGCGCTCCGTCATCAGCGCGTTGAAGTCGCCGTGGCGCGCCTCGACCAACAGGCGGCTGATGCGGAAATAACCGCGCCGCACCGGCACTTCTTCGCTCACGCGCGCTGTTTGTTCTTCAACTCCAGCTTGCGGTAGAGCGTCGCCATGCTGATGCCGAGCATGCTGGCGGTCTTCTCGCGTGAGCCGTTGTTATGCCGCAACGTCTGCTCGATGTAGGCGCGTTCCTCGTTGGCGATGAACTCCTCCAGGCGCAGGCCGATCGGCATCTCGATGATATTGTTCTCCCCGGGGATGCCCCCGGCGCGGCCTTGCACGTGGGGCGGCATATCGGAAGCCCGGATGACGCCTTCCTCGCAAAGGGCGCAGGCGCGCTCGATCGAGTTCTCCAACTCGCGCACGTTGCCCGGCCAAGCATAGCGGGCGAGCACTTCCAGCGCTTCCGGCTCGATGCGCTTCGGCTCGGTGTTCGACTGCGTGGCGTTCTTCTGCAGGAAATAATTGACCAGGAGCGGGATGTCTTCGGTGCGCTCGCGCAAACTGGGCAGATCGACCGGGATGACCGCCAGCCGGTAGAACAAATCCTCGCGGAACGAGCCGTTGCGCATCTTGGCCTGCAACTGCTCATTCGAGGCGGCGACCACGCGGACATTGATGGCGACCGTCTTGGTATCGCCCACCCGCCGAATCATGCGCTCCTGCAGGACCCGCAGCAGCTTGGTTTGGAGCGAGAGCGCCATCGAGTTGACCTCGTCCAGGAAGATCGTGCCGCCTTCGGCTTCCTCGAAGAGGCCAATTTTGTCCTGGAAAGCACCCGTGAACGCCCCCTTCTTGTGGCCGAAAAGCTCGCTCTCGAGCAGATTCTCCGGGAGCGCGCTACAGTTCACCGCCACGAACGGCGCGTGCTGGCGTTTGCTGTTGAAGTGCAGGGCGCGCGCGACGAGTTCCTTGCCCGTGCCGCTCTCGCCCTGGATCAGGATGGTGCTGTCGGTGTCCGCGACCTTGTTGATCAGGTTGTAGACGTCCTGCATCGGGCGACTCGTGCCGACGATGTTCTCGAAACGGTAGCGGTTCTTGATCTCCTTCTTGAGATACGTGTTCTCGCGCACGGCCGACTGGTAATCCAGGGCCCGTTGCACCGTGAACTTCAGTTCATCGATCTTGAAAGGCTTGGTGATGAAGTCGTAAGCACCTTGCTTCATCGCCTCGACCGCCTTCTCCACGGACGCATAAGCCGTGATGAGAATGACCGCGGTCTGCGGCAGCGAGCGGCGGCATTCCTGCAACACGTCGAAGCCCGTGATCTTCTCCATCTTGATGTCCGCGATGACTACCTGCGGATTGATGCCGGGAAGTTCCTCGAGAGCGCGTCCCGCCTCGTTGAACGGAAACGCCTGGTGCCCGTTTTCCCGACAGAGCGTCGAGATGACTTCGACCATTGCGGGTTCGTCGTCGATGATGACAATTTTGGCCATGGATGAGAACAGTTATTGTTTCTGCGAATTGCGTGCTATCAACGCGCAGACCCACACCTAATCGCAAAACTGAGAATTGGAAAGAACAAAAAATCGATTTTTCAGAGTAAATCCATTTAGACGACCTTTCCGTTGATCATCATCCATGAGACAGGCTGCCGACATTCTACGATTGCGGCATAAATATTGCGGGCCGAAGCGGCCTCACAAGGAAAGCCCACGAGGTCTGCCCAGGCTCCCTCGCGCACACAACCTAGCCGGCCGCCGAGCGCCAGCGCGCGAGCGGGATTGAGGGTGATCATCGCCAGCAATTCCGCGGGCGCGAACCCGGAATGGCTGCCGGTGAAGGCCCGCAATTCCTCGAGCAGACTGAACGATCCGTCGCTGGCCGGGCTATCCGTGGCGATGCAGAGATTAACCCCCTGCGCGTGCAGCCTGGCCGCGGGGAAATCATGGTGGTGGAAATAGCGATGGCTCAGTGGGCAATGCGCGATGGTCATCCCGGCCAGCGGCCCTTCGGCGGCCAGCAACGCCAAGTCTGCTGCTTCCAGGTCGTTCAAATGCACAGCAATGCATTCCGGGCCGATGTCGCCGGCGGCCGCGAGTTGGGCCAGCGCCGACTTGCCGTGGCCGCAATCGTCCATGGGCCGCCCGAGCGTCGCCAGGAAGCGGTAAAGCGGCCCCTGCCCGTCGACGAACATGGCGCGTTCCTCGGCGGATTCACCGAGATGAGTCGTCCAGGGCGTGCCGGTCCGCACCGCGTAGTCGTGACACAGCCGGTACAGTTCCGGGGAAGCGGTAAACGGCGCGTGCGGGCTCAAACCCATGCCGCCCAGCCAGCCGCGGCGTTCCTCCTGAAAGAACAGCAACGCGCCGGCCACCAGGTCTTCGGTGGGGATCGGCTGCCGGACATCGATCATTTCGTAGAACCACCAGGTGCGCAGCGGCGGCGCCGGCATTTTCCACATCAGCTCCGGGAACGATTCGATGTTCAGCACCGTGGTCGTGCCCCAGCGGCGGAACTCGCCGAAGCCGCGCTGGATGGCTGCCAGGTAATCTTCGGGATGCAGCGAGCGCTTGATGGCGTTGATGCGCCCGATCCACTCGGTAAAGCTGCTGGGAGGCAGGATGGCATGCCGCAAATTGGAATAATCGAGGTGGCAATGGGCATTGATCAGGCCGGGCAAGAGCGTGAGTTCGCCGAGATCGACTACTTCCTCGCCGGGGAAGGCCGCCTGGACCTCCGGCCACGCACCCGCCGCCACGATGAATTCGCCCCGCACCACGACCGCGCCGTTTTCCACGGGCGGTGTGTCCATCGGGACAAGCATGCGGCTGCGATAGATCATCGGACGGGTAGTACGGACCCGGCCAACCGGGCGGTTGTGCCCTGCGCTTTCGTTTGGTTTGGAAGGCAGCGAAGCTGCTGGTTGAAAAGGTAGGGATCGCTCTCCGAGCGACTCCGAAGCTGTCCGGCAAGCGCCTTGGCAAAGCAGCCACTTCCTTTGTAGCGGGATCCTACCAGACAGCTTGGGAGTCGCTCGGAGAGCGATCCCTACCTTTTTTTTGGAGCCGCTACGCGGCGATTTCGCCCTTCACAACGCGCCGGGCCTCGGCCACGAGGAGATTGCAAGCTTCCTGACAGAGCAGCGGCAACCAGGCGACTGGCGATTCCGACAACGCCTCGACCTGATCCACCCGTGCGTCGTACTTGGCCGCCGGCAGTCTGGTCGATGGCGGCGTGCCGGCGTTATCCCGTCGCCAAAGAATCGTGCGCAAGCAACCGCCATCCGACCGGCAAAACCGGCCTACCAAGGCATCCGCCTGTTCCTCCGTCAGCTTCTGCGTCACGCGATACATGCCAGACTGCCGGCCCAGCGTGTCGCGCAAGCTTGTCGTCTCCAGCCGCTGCGTGCCGAAGGCCACGTAGGCTCCGAGCCGCCCCGGATAAAACAAATCGAACGCCAGCCGCAACCCCCCGGCCGCCGGCACGGTCAGTCGCCAGCCCCGGCGCAGGGTTGGCGCGGTCTTCAACGGCCGGTAAGCCCCGGCATCCGTGTAGCGGGCGATTTCAGCCGCGTCTTCGGGATCGGTGTGCGGGTCGAGTTCCGCGGCAGGCCGCGCCGCATCCAGCGCGTGCCGCAACTCGCACTCGGTGCCGCCGGGCAACGGCGCCACCTGGATTTCACCGCAGCGGAACACGCCCGCGGCCAAAGCCCGCGCCAGGAACGCGGCCACGGACGGGGCATTGGGGTCAAGCGGTTCCACGGGTCAAAAGCGTCAACGGCTATCCCAACTGAAGAAGCGCACCGCCAGGGCCGTCATCACGATCACCCACGCCCCCAGCACGAGCGCGTTTGTCCGGGCATCATGCAACGGCGCCGCTTGCACCATCGTCTGGCGCAGGGCATCCGCGAGATAGTTGAGCGGAACAAGATCGACGACGTAGGTCAGGAACTTCGGCAGGCCGCTGATCGGGAAAAAGACGCCGGCGAGCAGAATCATCGGCAGGTTGATGATGTTGCCGATGGCGATGCAGCTTTCCTCGTTCTTGCTCACCGCCGCCATGAAAAAGCCGATGGAAAGGAAGGTGAGCGTACCAAGGAAAATCCAGCCGCTGAACTCCCACCAATTGCCCAGCATCTTCACCTGGAAGGCGGAGCGGCCGATAACAATGATGATGGCCGTTTGCAGCAGCGCAATCGTCAACCGCAACCCGATGTACGCCGCCAGCAAGGTCGATCGCCGCAGCGGGGTCGCGCCGAGGCGCTTGAGGACGCCTTGCACCCGCAACGCGACCAGCGGTTGCGCGGTCGCGAACAGGCCTAGCTGCATCAGGCTCATGGCCAGGATGCCCGGCAGCAGATAATCGATGGTGCGGACTTCCCGGGCCTGCACGGACTCCGTTTGCACTTCCAGCCAGGGCGGCTGCCCGGTCACCTCCGTGCTGATCCCCGTCAAAACCCGCGCCAAGATCGCCTGGAGCGCGGGCCCAAGCGTCTGCCGTGAGGGATCGATCGTCAGCACTACCTGTGCGGCGGGGTCCGTGGTCACTGGGGAAGCCTGGGCCTTCACCGCCCCCGCCCGCGTGGTCAGCCCGGCCGGAATCGTGATGACGGCGTCGAGCCGGCCCTGCTTGAGATCTTCCCGGGCGCGAGCGCCTGGCGAGGGCACAAAACGCAGGTCGGAGAACGGATTCTTGTCGGCGGCGGCCGCGCTCGGAATCGCCTGCAAGGCGGCCGCGATCTGGTGGCCCAGGGCGTCGCCATCTTCGTCCACGATGGCGACTTTCCCGTCCACCTTGTCCTGGTTGCCGAACACCAAGCCGAACAAGACGATGAAAATTACCGGGAAAGCGATCGTCAGGAACAGCGCCTTGCGATTGCTGAGAAATTCCCGCCAGTTGGCAAGATAGAGGTGGCCGAGTGCCCGCATAAGTTTGTTGCCTTATTCCCGGATCCGCCGGCCGGTCAGTTTGAGAAATACGTCTTCGAGCGTCGCGGTGCGAATCCCCAGCCCCTTGAGCCCGATGCCCGCTTGCGCGGAGGTCTCCAGCAACGCGCGGGCGGTGCCGGCGCTATCGGCGGAAAACAGGATGGTCTGGCCGTTGCGCTGCTCGACGTAATCGACGCCCGGCAGCCGCTCCAGCGTCGCCGGAGCCAGCGCGGCGTCGTCCAGGAACTCGATGGCTGCCCGTTCAAAATGTTCCGCGATCAGGCTCGACGGGGTGCCCGCCGCGATGACTTTGCCGTGGTCGATGATGACGAGCCGGTCGCAAAGGCGTTCGGCTTCCTCGAGATAATGCGTGGTCAAGAGCACGGTCTTGCCTTCGTCGCGCAGCCGGCTGATGACGTCCCACAACGAACGCCGCGCCTGCGGATCGAGGCCGGTTGTCGGTTCGTCCAAAAACACGACGGCGGGATCGTTGACGAGCGCGACGGCAATCGCCAGCCGCTGCCGCTGGCCGCCGGAGAGGTCGCCGGAAGGCGCGTCAGCTTTTTCCTCCAGGTTGACTAGCGCGATCAGGTCCGCCACAGGCAGGCTGCGGGCGAAGAAGCTGGCGAAGAGGCCCAGCAACTGGCGCGCGGTCAATTGCTTGTAGAAAGCCGTGCTTTGCAGTTGGACGCCGATCCGTTCCTTGACCTGGCGCGGATGGCGCCGCACGTCGATCCCCAGGACTTCGACCCGGCCGCGATCGGCCGTGCGCAAGCCTTCGATGATTTCAACCGTCGTGCTCTTGCCCGCCCCGTTCGGCCCGAGCATGCCACAGATTTGCCCGGGCGCGACCTGGAAAGAAATCCCGTCCACCGCGCGAAGCGGGCCGTAAATCTTGACCAAATCTTCGACTTCGATGGCGGGCGGCATGGCGGGACAGAAGGTGTAGCACACTTCCAAAACAGGCCAAGCCGCAACGCCCGCGGCCGGTGGCGGCGCCAGCCGGCTTTAAGACGCCTGTGCCGGCAGCGGCAAGGCGGCGAGACGTTGCCTGGCCTGGTCCACCCATTTCGAGGCACCGTAGTGGGTCACCAGATCCTGGTACGCCTTGCGAGCCCGGGCAAGCTGACCGGATTTGGTCGGACCGCCGGGTTTGGCGGGTGTGTCGCTCAGACCGGGCGCCTGCTTCTCCAAGGCTTGCCCGCCAAGCCACAGCCCTTCGGCCGCATCGGGCGAGGAGGGGTAAAACGCCGCCACCTTCAGATAGGCGTCAATCGCGCCATCAGACCCTTTGGCTTGTTGCACCTTGCCGTTCAGGAACAGTGCCCGCGCCCGGGCGTTGACCGGAGCGGACGGGGAGCGGGCCACTTCCGCCAACAACGGCAGCGCATCATCCGTTTTGCCGTTCGCGATCAGACCTTCAGCCAACCCGAGGTCGGCTTCGGGAATTTTCGGCGAACGAGGATAATTTTGCTTCAGCTCCGAGAACGCGGCCAGCGCCGCCGGCAGGTTTCCGGCCGCTTGCGCGCTCTGGCCGCGGCCGCACAGCACGATGGCTTGTGCTTCCTGTACGTCCGCCGGCGCCTGGGCGGGCGTCAATCCCGCCGGGATGGGATAATCGTGCGCCAGCTTGGCAAACACCTCCGCGGCGGCGGCGGGGTCGGCCGGCAGCAATTCGCGCGTGTACAGATCCAGATCGGCCGGGCTGTAGACGACGGCGGGATCGTAGGCGGCGCGCATGTCGGCCAGGGCCTTGGCGGGATCCGTTTCCGCGGTCAGCGATGCCAGCCGGAACAGGATGCGGCTGCGCGCGGCCGGCTGGTTCTGGTTCTTGGCGGCCAGATCCTGAAAATAGGCCGCGACCTCGGCGGACGTTTTTTTCTGAGCCGTGATCAGCAGGCGCTGGCAATCGAGCAGCGTCTGCAAGCCCAGCGCGGTAGCCGGCGCGTCCGGATAACGGGCCAGTTGTTGTTCGCTCGCCGCCACGCTGTTGGCGATATCCGCGTTCCAGGTTTCCCGCTGCGGCGCGCCGAGCACGACGTAAGTCCCGAGCGAGCGCGCCGCGCGCAGCCAGAGCGCCGCCACCCGGGCGAGTGCCTCCGGCGCGTGCGGCGAATCCGGCTGGCTGGCCAGAAACTTCTGGTACGTCGCGGCCGCGGCGGCGGACTGGTTGCCCTGCAACTGTACGGAAGCAATCCGATCGTACGCGGCGAAAGCCTGTTCGCTTTGCGGATGCTGGGAGACAAAGTCGCCCAACACGCGCGCCATGTCGTCGAACTTGCGGTCGTTCAGGTAAATATTGGCGCGCTGGAAGTAGGCGGTGCTGCCTTCAGGACTATCCGAAAAGCGCTTCGATACCTCCGCGAAGGTGGCCAGCGCCTGCTCCTTGGCGCCGGTGGCTTGCTGGTCGAGCCCGATGGTCGAAAGCGCCAGCGGCACCAGCGGGCTCTGCGGGTATTGGGCGATGAAGGCCGGCAAAATCTTGAGCGAGCCCGCGGCGTCATGGTTCTGCGCCAGCACGTAGCCGACCCAAAAGGCGGCCTGCTGCCCTTCGGGTCGATCCTTGTATGTGTCTCGCACCCGGGTGTAGGCGGCGAGCGCCTTCGGCAGGTCGCCCTGGTCCCGGTAGACGCCAGACAGGGTCAGTTCCGCGGCGGCGGCGAGTTCGCGCTTGGGGTGCCCTTGCAGGAAGGTGTCGAGCGTGCGCAACGCGTCATCATAATGGCCGAGGGAAGCAGAGGCGCTGGCCTGTTCGAGCAGGGCCGTCTCCCGCAGGCGGCTTTTCGGGTAAAGCCGGGTGAATTCGTCGAAGTAGTGGTTCGCCTTATCGGCGTCCGGCCGCGGGGCTCCGAGGAAGAGGTTGCCGATGACGAGCGGCAGATTTTCGGCCATGGCGTCCCCGGCGAAGGCCGCCTGGAACTTGTCGTAAGCCGCCACGGCCTTATCGACCTGCTTTTGGGCCGCGTACGTCAGCGCGATGTAGTAACGCGCCAGCTTCTGATCGTCGGGCTGGGCGGCTTCCGGCAGGAGCGCGGACATGAGCAGGCGCGTTTCGTCGTAGCGTTCCAGGTCATAGAAGACCGCGCCGGCTTTGAGGCGGGCGGTCAGGACGGGATCCGCCTTGGCCTGGAGCGCGCCGAGCTTGCCGGCCTCCCGCAAGCGCGCCTGATCGAGCTGGCGAATGAGCGCCCGGTCGGCGGCGGCGCCTTTGCGCCGCTCCGTCAGCAGCGCCTCGCTCAGCCGTTCGACGCGCGCCGTCTCCGCGGCGAGCATCGGCGCCTTCGGCTCGACGGCGCGGTAAGCGGCCAGCGCGTCCTGATATAATTTCGGCTGCGCTGCCGCGGGACTTGATCCCGCCTGCGCCAGGAGCGTCTCACCCAGTTGGAATTGCGCCTCGTTCGCCAGCGAGATATCCGTGTTGCGCGTGATGATGTCGCGCAGATAGCGCGCCGCCGCCTCGTAGTTCTGCAAAGCCGCTGCCCGGCCGGCAGCGTCGGTTTCCTCCTTGGCCAGCGTCAGGTTCGCCTGGGTGGCCACGGTGATTGCCAGCAAAAACTCGCTGTCGAGCACCGTCTCACTGCGCGGGAAATCGGTCAGGTTGCGGTTCAGATCGCGCGCCGCACCGGCATAGTCCGTGATCTGGTACTCGGCGACGGCCCGGCCGTACAGCGCCGCCTCCAGGCTCGCGCTCCGGCCGAATTTGTTAATGAAATTGCCGTACTCCCGGATGGCCGCCTGAAAGCCGCTCACCCGGGCCGCGGTAGCGGTCTCGCCCGTGGCCTGCTGGGCGAGCACTTGCGGTAGGAGAAGGGCCACGTCTTCCTGCATCTCCGGCGGCGTGCTCGCCGTGGTCTGCAGTTTGTGCAACAGATCGGCCGCTGGCGGAAAACGGCCAAGCAAGAAGTCGGCGTACGCCAGGTGGAACTGGGCGTCGGGCGAGAACTCGGAATTTGGGTAGCCTTGCAGCAGGCTCGTGTAAGCCGCGGCCGCACCCTGGTAATCCCGGCGGTCGAAGGCGGCATTGCCCTGCAGGCTCAAGGTTTCCGCCGGGCCGCCGGTCTGCGCGCGCAAGCCGGCCGCGGCAGGCCAGAGCAGAGTGCCACCTGCCGCACAGGAGAGAAAAAGGCGGCGAAACCGGCGAGCACGGATCATCGGACGGAAAGCGCGGGGGGAGAACGCAAGCACGCGCCAGGGGACACGTACCAGGTTTAGCTAACATGGGTTGGCCGGACGTGCGAATGCATTTTGGCGCTCCGCCTCGAGGAGCGACGGCTCCAGAATGCTGTTTTGCTGGCTTCCGTTCTGGAGCGTGGCTGGTATCTTGGAGCGGCGGCAAGGCGACGCTCCGCTTTCGTTTATGAGTTCTCCGGTTCCCAGCAACGCCAGTACGCGGTCCACGCCGGCTCACCCGGATACCGCTCCGCTCAGCGCGCCGCGCCGGCTGGGACTGTTGCTGATCCTGTTGGTCTTGCCGGTCATTGGCGTCTGTTTGCCGGCCATCTTCGTCACGCTCGTCTTCGGTCAACGGCCCCGGCCAGCGCCAGCGGCCACCGCTCCCGATACCCGGGGGCTGCGCCAGGCGTTGGAATTTAACGCCAGTGCCGTCCTGCCCACGCCGGCCGCGCTGGCCTCCTCTCCGACGATCATCACCGTCCGCCCGGAACACGTGGCCGCCCGGGCCGAACGCGTGGCGGCGCTCGCCCGGCAATATGGCGGCTCCGTCTCGGAAGGCTTGCCGCAACCGGGCGAAAAGGATTTGTACGTCGATGTGCCGGTGACGGCCTCAGCCGGATTTCTGGCGGCCGTGGCCGCCCCGGCGAGTCCGGGCCAGCCCTTGCCTCCGGCCAAGGCGGGGACCGCCATGGATCATCTGGAAGTCATCGTGCGCGCCGCGGCCGATGATGAATAGCTCGCCCGCCGCGGGAGGCGTGGTGGTGACGTTCGCGCTCCCGGATGAAAGCCGCGCCTTCACGGCACGTTTGCTGGACCGGCGGATTGCGCCGCCAAGCCGGCACTTGCCCCTTGTCCTCGGGACGTGCGGCGGGCGCCAGGTAGCCGTGGTGCATACCGGGGTGGGCGACTCCGCCGCTGGCCGGCAGCGGCTAGAATTCGCCTTGGGCGGCGCCGGCGGGATCTCCGAAAAACCGGTGCTGCTGATTTGCAGCGGTTACGCCGGTGCCCTGCAAGCGGGGCTCCAGGTGGGCGATATAATTCTCGGGCAGAACATCTCCGATCCCGGTGTGGCGGACCACGCCGCCCAGCTGCTGACCGGTTGGCGCTGGCACTCCGGCGAACTGACGACGCAACCGCGCGTGGCGGAAACGCCGAGCGAGAAAGCGGCGCTGGCAGCGGCGACCGGCGCGTTCGCGGTGGATATGGAAAGCGGCTGGATCGCGTCGGCGTGTGCCGGTGCGGGAGTGCCGATGCTCAGCCTGCGCGTGATCAGCGACGCCGCCAGCCAGGCGTTCCCCGCGCCGGGAGACGTGTTGTTCGATGTCGCGCGCCAGCGTCCGCGCTACTTGGCGTTGCCGCTCTGGCTGCTGGCGCACCCGCGGCGCATCGGGCCGTTCATCCGCTTCGTGCGCGGCCTGGCGCCGGCCCAGGCCTATCTTGCGCGGGCGCTGGAACATTTGCTGGCCCATCTCTAACCTGCCGGGCCCCTGCCTTGCCCACCCGCCAGTTCTCTGCGATGAATGCCGCCCTGCCATGATCCGTATTCTAACTGGCCTCCAGCCCACCGGCGCGCTCCACTTGGGCAATTACTTCGGCGCGCTGCTCCCGGCCGTCACGCTCCAGACGCAGGGCGAGGCGTTCTATTTCATCGCTGATTATCACGCCCTAACCACCATCCACGACGCGGCCCGGCTGCGGGAATACAACCGCGGGGTGGCGCTGGATTTTCTGGCTTGCGGCCTCGACCCGGCGCGGGCGTGTTTCTTTTTGCAATCGGACGTGCCGCAGGTCACGGAACTGGCCTGGATCTTGAGCACCGTCACGCCGATGGGTCTGCTCGAGCGGGCGACTTCCTTTAAGGACAAAGTGTCGCGCGGGCTGCCCGCTTCGCACGGGCTTTTTGCCTATCCGGTCTTGATGGCCGCCGACATTCTCCTTTACGACACCAACGTGGTGCCAATCGGGCGCGATCAGAAGCAGCACCTCGAAATCACGCGCGATATCGTGATCAAATTCAATGAGCTGTACGGCGAGGTCTTCAAGCTGCCCGAACCGCGCATCCAGGAACAAACCGCCGTGGTGCCCGGCCTCGACGGCCAAAAAATGAGCAAGAGCTACGACAACACGATCGAGATTTTCGCGGAGGAAAAAGCGTTCCGCAAAAAGGTGATGAGCCTGCAGACGGATTCGACGGCCATCGACCAGCCCAAGCCTACCGAGAACTCGACCATCCTCGCGCTCTACCGGTTGGTGGCCTCGCCGGCGGACATCGCCCAAATGGAGGAAGAATTTCGCGCTGGGGGCATTGGCTACGGCGACTTCAAGAAACGCCTCTTCGCCGCGCTGTGGGAACACTTCGCGCCCATGCGCCAGCGCCGCGCGGAAATCCTGGCCCAACCCGGGTACGTCGAGGATGTCCTCGCGCACGGCGCACGCCAGGCGCGCGCCGCCGCCAGCCACGTCATGCAGCGTGTCCGCACGGCGGTAGGGCTGCGCGCGTGAAATTCCAGGTGCGCCTGATGCTTGGCTTGGCCTGTTAGACTGCGGCGATGAGCCAACGCTTGTTGTTGCTGGGCATGGACGGCCTGGATGGCCACATCTTGCACCCGCTCCTGGATGCCGGACGGCTGCCGCATCTCTCCCGCCTGATCGACCACGGCGTCATCGCGGCCTTGGCTGTGCCGCAACCCGCGCTGGCGTCGTTGCTCTGGACCACGGCGGCGACCGGCCATTGGCCGCCCCGCCATGGCATTCTGCACCACCGTTTCCCAGACTCGGACGATCCCACCGGCAAGCGGGATCTGCCGGCAGGTTTTGCCGGCCGGCAGGTGCCAGCGCTTTGGGAACTGGCAGCCGAGGCCGGTCTGCGCACCCACGTAATCGGCTGGCCGGCTACCCAACCGGCCGAACGGATAAAGGGCGTGTTCCTGGCGGACGCGCCGGACGCGGTGGCGATCGGGCCGGGCTGCGCGCCGGATTTGGCCCAAGCCCTGGCGGAACTCCGCGTGCAACCCGGGGACGTCAGCCGCGCCGATTTGCGCGGGCTGGTGCCGCAAATCGACAGCGTGGACATTAGCCAGGACGAGCATGCCCGGTATCTCGTCCATGCCCTGGCGGCGGCCGGCACCCGCCACTGCGCGGCGACCTGGATCCTGGAAAGCGAACCCAACTGGGACCTCGCGATGATCCATTACCCGTTCCTCGACGATGTCGGCAGCCGTTTCATGGCCTTTCATCCGCCGCGCCGGCGCCACGTTTCCGCCGCGGACTTCGAGCGCTATCGCGAGGTCGTCCAAGGCGCGCATGAGCTCTGCGACGCGATGTTGGGCCGCCTGCTGGCGCTGGGTGGCGAAAACGTCACGGTCCTGCTCGTCTCCGCGCGCGGCTTTTTGACCGGCGCCGCGCGACCTGCACCCGCCGCCGATGAACAGGCGGAAGCCGCCGGCCTGCATCGCCCGGCCGGGTTGGCCGTCCTCATGGGGCCCGGGGTGCGGGCGGACGAACGGCTGGAAGGCGGCGCCTTGCTGGATCTCGTGCCGACGGCGCTCACCCTGCTGGGGATCGCCGCGCCGGCCGGTTTGCCGGGCCGGTGCTGGCGCGAGGCCCTGGTTGCGGCCGCGCCGCCGGCTATTGCGCCGGCCACCGAGACAACGGCCGGTGAGCTGGCCGGGCGGCAGGATTTTGTGGCCTTGAGCGCTGGGTGGCTCGCGGCTCATCCGCCGGCCACCGCGCCGCTGCCGGCCGGCCGGGCCGCAGCCTGGGAGATTCGCTACAATCTCGCCCGGAGCCTATTCGCCGGCGGGAAAGTGGCTGCCGCCCTGCCTATTTTCGAGGAAGTGGCGCGCACTCTGCCGCTGCGGGCCGGCCCCGGCCTGCACCGCATCCTCTGTCTGGCGGCACTGGGGCGCACGCACGAGAGCCGCGCCCTGCTGGAAGGTTTGGCGGCCCGGCCGCATGGGGGGTTGACCTCGTTCGGCGGCAAGAAGCCCGCTTATTCGCCGCAGTTCGACTATCTGCGCGGCGTGCTCGCCCTGGCCGAAGGGCAAATGCCGGCCGCGCTGGCCCATTTCACGCGCGCGCGCCGGTGCCGCACGCAACTCCCCGGCTTGCACCTGCAACTCGGCCGCGTCCTGCTCCTGCTGCGCCGGCCCCGCGACGCCGCCGCATCCTTTCGCCGCGCCCTCGCCATCGACCCCGACAATGCCGCCGCCAATCTCGGCGCTGCCGGCGCGGCCTTGCGCCTGCGCCGCTTCCGCGTGGCCGCCGATCGCGCTCTGCGGGCTGCCGCTCGCGCGCCCGGCAACGCGCATACCCACCTTGCGCTGGGTTTGGCTTTAGGGCACCTCGGCCGGCGCGAACCTGCCGTGCTGGCGTTGCGGCGCGCCATTGCTTTGCGCTCGGGGCTCAATCTCGCCCACCGCGCCCTGGCCAAGCTGCTGCGGGCCGATCCCACCCAACGAGCCATCGCGGAGATGCACGCGCGCGCGGCCAAGCGTCGCCGCCCCGCCAGGGTAAAGTGTTCAACGCACGTAAAATAAGCTTGCTTCGGCTGGAAGCGATCTCTAGTCAGAACCTTATGTCCACCCCTCGCACCGTTTTCCCTCGCCGCCAGACGACCAGCATTTCCCGGCGCCTGGCACAGTATTCACTGGGCGCGGTGGCCGCGACCGGGTCGGCCGGTATGGCGTACGCGGACTTCGGCGGGGATTATACCTTGGTCCCGCCGGACCCCGCCATCACTGCTTTGAGCGGAACGCAGACGTTCGGAACCTGGACGTCGGATTTCGCTGATTACGAAAACAGTGTTGGCGACCTGAATGACCTGGCTGCGCCTGCCAGCTTGACCCTGGACGAAACCGCCCCGGGAAACTCCGTTTTTTTCACCGAGTATTTCTCCAACACCGTATCCACCACTGGCACGTTGTCGTTTAGCTATAGTCTGACCGGCACCGAAGACGACGCGGCTGTCATCTTGGGAGGCACTTACAACAATTTGTCCGGAACAGGCTCGATGAGCGATATCGCGATCACCTCGGGGGAGAGTCTGGAATTTCTTTTTGAAGGCTATTCAGCGGGTTCCTTGACCATCTCGGACTTTTCCGCGCCGGGAGATGTGCCGGAAGCTTCCACGGCCGGCTGGCTGGCGGCCGGCGCGGTGGGGCTGCTGGCCATGCGCTCGGCGCGCCGGCGCGCGACGGCGCTCTAGCCGGCCCGGCTAGCGCATGACGCCACGCGTCTGTGTGCTCATGCCGGTGTGGAACGCCGGCCCGTTTCTCGCGCCCGCGATCGAGAGCATTCTTGCGCAGGAAGAGGTCGACTTTGCGCTGCTCATCGTCGACGACGGCTCGACCGACGGCTCCGGAGAGCTGCTGTCGCAATTGGCGCGCCGGGACGCCCGTATTCGCCTCGTGCACCGCGGTGCCAATGAAGGCATCGCCGCCGCCCGCAACCGCCTCCTTGCCGCCGCCCGGGAGAGTGCCAGCCCGTTCATCGCGTTTCTCAACCACGACGATCTGGCGCGGCCGGATCGCTTGCGGCGGCAGATCGCGTTCTTGGAGGAAAATCCCCGGGTGGGTCTGCTCAGCGGCTGCCACGATTGCATCGACGACCAGGGACGCCTGCTGCCAGAGGCAAAGATGCCTGGCCGGGACCTGGAAATCCGTTGGCGCGGCTTGGTGGAATGCCCGCTGCGGCTCTCGGTGCTCACCTTGCGCGCCAGCTTGCTCGGTGCCATGGAGCAGCCGCGCTTCGATCCGGCCTACGCGGTGTATTCGGACTACGACTTTGTCTCGCGCGCGCTGCACGCAGCCGCACGGCACGGGCTCGCGGTAGCGGCCTTGCCAGACACGTTAGGTTCGTATCGGCGCCATGCCGGCAGCGTCTCGGTCCGGCGGCACGATCTGATGGTCGCCAACGGCGCGCTGATCGCCACCTCCGCCGTTGCGCGAGAGCTGCCCGGCCACCCGCTAGGACTTGAGGAGATGACCAACCTGCGCACGGTCTTCCCGGGCGCGAAGCCGGCCGATTGGCGCGCCACGTTGGCAGGGCACCAACGGGCGGTGGAGACTTACCTGGACCTCTTGGCTGCCTTCCGGGCCAAGCATCATGGCCATCCGGATTTGGCGCACATTGAATGAGCGATACAGACAAACCGCCACGCTACCCGCCGGTGGTTCCCGCCGGGAACCGATACGGAATCTGATCCGTATCGATGGGCAGGCGCACCTTTTCTGGTTTGGCATGGTCAAACGGCTGCGTCGGGAAGTTGAGGGCCATGGCGTCCTTCAGCCCGAAGTTGTAGTTGGCGTGCCAGACACCGGCCGGGATGCTCAGCAGTTGCCGGCTCCACTCGCTCAAGACCACCTCGGAAATCAGCCCGTGTGTCGGCGAATCGGGCCGGCCATCGTAGAGCACGACTTTCATTTCGCCCGACATAATGAAATAGCGGTCGTCATGCGCCTGATGCATCCCCCAGCCTTTGACCTTGCCCGGGCGCAACGTAAAAAAGTACGAGAAAACGACCGGCTGCGCGTGCCAGCCCCAGCGCAGATCGAAAATCTCGCACACCGTCCCGCGGTCGTCGCTTTGCAAGACCGCCGCGCGCGTGGAGACACCCTCCGGCAAGCGGGCCAGGCTCTTGCCGCTGCTATCCACCGTCGCCCGGTCGGGCACGCCGCTCCTGGTTGGGGGAAGGCTCGACATGAAACTACTCTGGCCAAGCCGATTACGGCAAGCAAGCCGGAAAGCGCGCTACGCTGACCCGTTCCGCAACTCCGCGAAAACCAGCCGCCCGGCGGAAGTCTGCACCGCGCTGGCTACCGTCACCGGCACCGTACTGCCAATCCGGCCGCGGCCATGGTTGACCACGATCATCGTGCCGTCCGCGAGGTAACCCACCGCCTGATCGTGGTCGCGGCCTTCCTTGACCAGGCTCAAGTCCAACTCGTCGCCGACAGCCACCACCGGCCGCATGGCGCCGGAGAGATCGTTCAGGTTCAAAACGGCCAGATTTTGCAGGCGGGCGGAACGGGCTAGCCCCGCGTCATTGGTCAGCAGGCGGCTTTGCAGAAAACGCGCCAGGTTGAGCAGCCGCGCGTCCACCGGGAGGTCCTCCCCTTCCAAAGCGCCGGTGCCGTCGTGGATGGTGAGATCGAGGCCGGCGGTGCGGCGCATTTTTTCCAGGTTCTCGAAGCCCCGTTTGCCGCGCTCCCGTTTGAGCGGATCGGCCGAATCGCCCAGGCGCTGCAACTCCTCCAGGACAAACCGCGGCACCACTAGGCAGCCGCTCAAAAACCCGGAGGCGCAGACGGCTTGCACGCGGCCGTCGATAATGATGTTCGTATCCACCAGCAACGGCGCTTCCTGCACCGCTTGCCGGCTGAAACGGATGTACGGGATCAGGAGGCTGAACTCATCGCGGTTGCTGCGAATCGCCAGCATCATACCGAGGTACCCGAACGCGGCGTAAACAAATAGGCTGAGCAGCCATTGGCGGTCTTCCGGCAGATAGCGGAGGACGTCGGACGCCCGCAGCAACGTGGCGGCGAACAACCCGAGCAACAGCCCGAACGTGGCGCTGGAAAAGACGCGCAAGGTCAAGCCTTTGAGCACCCGGTCCACCAGCACCAGCACCAGACTGAAGGTCAGGCCGATGGCCATGCCATCGCTACTCGAACCGAGCCGCACTTCCCCGATCATCCCACCCAGCACCAGCGCGGTGATGATAAACAGGCAGCGCAGCAGGTTGATGGTGGAAACCGGAGTCATGGCCGAGGTGGAAATACCCCTGTTTACCAGCACAAGACGGACCGTAGACCGCCGGCCGGGGGGATTTACCGGCCGGAAGCCCGGTTGCCCCTGCCCGCTGCACTCCGCTCCTCGTCGCTGGCACCATCCGCCGCCGCGGGCGGCGCCGGCCGATCCTTGTAAAACAGCACGCCGCTCCGGCGCAGATTGGAAATCAACGCGCTGAGATTGTCCGCCAGCTTCGGATCGGAAATGAGCGTGCCGATCAGCCCATGGCCATGCACCGCCTGGTCGGTCACATTCTTGACCGAGCCCAGCACCTTGCGCGAGTCCGCGATGGCGCCCTGGGCGTCGGTGGCAGCCGCCTTGGCGCTGTTCAAGGCGTCCTTGGCATTGTCGACCGCCCCGCCGGCGCGATCGACGACGCCGTGGGCATCGTCGAGGACACCGGTGAGTTTTTCGCTGGCCGCCTGGAAGTTCTTGGCCGTGGCGTTGAGATGCTGGAGCGCTTCCTGCAAGTTCTGGAAGGTCTCCTGCTTGAGCAAATCGTGGTCGACGCGCGTGATGGTGTTGTTCAGGTTGGCGACAGCGGTCCGCAGATCGCCGACGAGCAACCCGCCGTCCCGCGTCAGGTCATCCATGCCCGCCTGCCGCGAACCATGGATGATCTCACCCGGCTGGTAGTAGCCGCCCTCATCGTGGCTTTTGGTGATCACATCCACAAAGCGGTCGCCCAGCAAGCCGCTGCTGCCGACCACGACCTGGGCGTTGCGCGGGATCTGAATGGGCTGGAAGATCCGCAGGTGGACGGACACGCCCCGGGCATGATCCAGCACCTGCGGGGGATCGAGCACGGTGCCCACGGTGGCTCCGGCGAGGAGGACGTTCGAGTTCTTAAGCAGGCCGCTCCCATTCGGCAGCTCGACGGTGACCTCGTAGGACGACTTCAGGGTGGTGCCGAAGCGCCCGAACTGCACCACCATGTAGCCAATTACCGCCAGGCCGAGCAGGACGAAGAGGCCGACCCGAAGTTCGAGCGCGGCGGTGTTATCGGTCGAAGCCATGGGGGTCAGCGAGCCTGAATGTGCGTCGGGACGCCGATTTCGCAAGGGATCGCTACCTTTGCAGCCGGCTGAACTGCTGCCAGTCCCGGGCGGCGAAATGCCACCATTCCGTCGACAACCCGATGAACCCCGAGGCTTTCATGACCGCCTGCAGCAGCCGCAGGTTATGGCTGATCTGCGCATTGCTACCGCGGTAAATGCCGCTCGCCACCGGCGCGAAGACGTCGAAATCGCTCGGCATGGCCACATCGTGGCCGGCGGCATCGACCAGCGTGACGTCGACGGCCAGGCCCCATGAGTGCAGCGAACCCCGTCCGTCATCGGGATCCGCCACGAAGCCGCGTTTGGCAAAATGCTCCCAGATGGCGTGTTGCCCGGCCGGCGGCCGGTAGCCGTCCCAGATTTTCAGGCCGTACCCGTACGGGTGGAGCAGTTGCTGCGCGTGCGCCAGGCGGGTGGCGATCACCGGCCGGACCAAGCAGGGGAAACCAGCCGGATAAATCGGCTCGCCAACGCAGTTATGGGTGCCCGCATAGCGCAACTCCACCAGCACCCCTGGCGCCGCCTGGCTGACTTCAACCAATTGCCCGCTGGCCACGAGCCCCCGCCAATCCTCCTCCGGCGTGGAGGCCGCCCCGGCGGGTTGGACCCGGAGCGCCAGCAGCAGCAGGGTGAGGAGCGCCAGCGTGTCCGTGCAACGCGCGCGGCGCCATCGTCCGTGCATGGATACCTTTAACTCGCGACCTTGAGCAGGCGCAATTCCCCCTGCAATTCGTCCTTGAGCACTTCGGTCACGATAGCCGGTGCCTCCAGCGGCGCGAACGGGCCGGCCTTGGCGATGATCCGCAGCGCACAGCGGCGGTTGACACTCTGCAAGCGCAGGGCGTGCGCATAGGAATGGCTCGCCGCTAACTCCGGCCAGAGCAGCGTCACTGGCGGCAGCACCTCGCGAAAACGGGCATCCAGGTCGAAATTCATCCGCCCTTGCATCAGGCGGTAAATGGCGCAATCCGCCTGGAATTGTTGCGCGCAGATCGCGTGCACCTCGACCATCTCCTGCGTGACCGCCGCGGGATCGACAAACGCGCCCGGGGCGGCGAAACGGGCCCGGATGGTCGCGCGCCGCGCCAGGCGGTTGCGGTAGATAAAGCGATTGAGCGGCGGCAGGCGGCTGGCAATCTGCAGCGACAACGGCACGTGCGCCCGGCCGGAAGGCATCCACAGGATCAAACGCGACACCAGTTCCGGGTTCTGCGCTGCCATCAACGCGGCGAAACCCGCGCCCAGGCCCCGCGCCACCACCACCGGGCGCTGCGCATCATCCGCGCAAAGTGCCAGGAGGAAATCCGCCAGGCTGGCGGCGTAATCATGGGCGGTCAACTTGGCTTTCGGCCGCTCCGATTCCCCGAAGCCGAGCAGGTCCGGCACCAGCACGCGGTGCCGCTCGGCGAACGCCGGGTAAACCTTCGACCATTCGTACGAAGAGGCGCCAACGCCCACGTTGTGGATGAACACGATGGCCGCGCCGGTTGCGGCGCCACTTTCGTGGTAGATCATCTGCCCGCGGCTGGATTGGAACGCGTGCGTGGTAAACTTGACCGGCGAAATTGTCTCCGGGATGCGCTCCTTGGTCGGCGGCCGGATGAAGTAACGCAGCCCCAGCATGGCCGCGCCGACCAGCCCTGCCCCCACGCCAACCCCCAGCAGGCCATTGCTCGATGCGTTGGCATCGGCGGATTCCCCTTCCTCGTAGTCGAACGGATGTCTCTTCATGACGGCGCCAACGGCTGCCTGCCGGCAGTGTAGCCGAAATCGGGCCGCCGGAGCTAGATTATTTGCGTTTGCCCCGTTCCCGCCACGATGCGGCCAATGGTTCGGGCGCGGGGCAGCCCGGCCAAAGCGGCCGCCGCCTGCTTCGCCGCCACGATCAACGCCATCCCGATCCCCATGTTGAAGACCTGGAACATCTCCGCGCGCGGCACGTCGCCACCCTGGGCCAGGACCTCGAACAGGGGCGGGACCTTCCAGGCGCTCGTCTCGATCAAGGCATCGCAGTCCCCGGGCAGGATGCGCGGCAGATTATCGACCAAGCCACCCCCGGTGATGTGGGCGGCGCCTTTGACCAGGCCCGGTGGCAGGGCGGCCAGTTTCGGCTGATAATTCGGATGCACGCGCAGCAACTCTTCGCCCAGGGTCCGCCGTAATTCCGGCAAACGGGCGGCCGGGGTCAGCTTCATGGTGTTAAACAGGATGTCGCGGGCCAGCGAGTAGCCGTTCGTGTGCAAACCGTCGCCCGGCAGGCCCAGCACCACGTCGCCCGGGCGAATGCGCCTGCCATCGATGATCCGGCGGCGCTCGACCACCCCGACGATGCAGCCGGCCAGGTCGTAATCCCCCGGCTGGTAAATGCCCGGCATTTGCGCGGTCTCGCCGCCCACGAGCGCGCAACCCGCCGCCCGGCACGCCTTGACCATGCCCTGGAGAATCTGGCCGAAGACGTGCGGCTCCAGCTTGCCCGTGCCCACGTAATCGAGAAAAAACAACGGCCGCGCCCCCACGACCGCGATGTCGTTCACGCAATGATTGACGAGATCCTGGCCAATGGTGTCGTGGCGATCCAACGCGACGGCCAGCTTCAGCTTCGTGCCGACACCATCGATGCTGCTGACCAGGACCGGCTCGCGCAAGCCCTTGAAATCGACCCGGAACAACCCGCCGAAGCCCCCCGCCTGGCCGAGCACTTCCGGCCCATGGGTGGTGGCGAGTTGCCGCCCCAGCCCGCGTTTCAGGCTGTTGCCGAGATCGATATCGACCCCGGCGCGCGCGTAGGACTTCATTTCAAATCCGCGAACAGATTCGGGTGCCGGTCGGCGGCGACCAGGAAATTCTCGCGCGTGTCGCGGCGCTCCATGATGTACTTGTCGAGCGCTGGATCGACCGGGATCGGGTAATTGCCGGTAAAACAGGCCAGACAAAACGAGTTCTCCGCCAAACCGATGGCCCGCACCATGCCGGGTACGTCCAGATAACCCACGCTGTCCGCGCCGAGATAGCTGCAGATTTGCTCGTGGTTGAGCTGGTTGGCCAGGAGGTTCTTGGGATCGGGGAAATCGATGCCGTAATGGCAGGCGTGGCGATGCGGCGGGCAACTGACGCGCATGTGGACTTCCTTTGCCCCGGCTTCACGCAAGCTGACCACCCGCGCCCGGGCGGTCGTGCCGCGCACGATGGAATCATCGACTACCACCACCCGTTTGCCCTTCACCGCGCCTTTGATCAGGTTGAGCTTGATGCGGACGTTGAAGTCGCGGATGAGCTGGCTCGGAGCCAGGAACGTGCGGCCGATATAGTGGTTGCGCACAAAGGCGTGTTCGAACGGGATGTCCAGTGCCTGGCTGTAACCGAGCGCCGCGTAATTGCCCGAATCCGGCACCGGCACGACGAGGTCCGCCTCCACCGGGTGCAACCGGGCCAATTCCCGGCCCATGTTCGTGCGCGCGGCCGCGACGTTGATATCGTCGATCATGCTGTCGGGCCGGGCGAAATAGACGTATTCGAAGATGCAGAAGGCCTTCTTTTCCTGCCGGAACGGCCATTCGCTGCGCATGCCGTCCTCGTCGATGATCAGCACCTCGCCGGGCAAAACCTCGCGCAGGAACTCGGCGTGGATCAGGTCCAGCGCACAGGTCTCCGAGGCCAGGACAAAGGCGTCGTCCAGCTTGCCCAGCACCAGCGGCCGGAAGCCGAACGGATCCCGCACGCCCACGATTTCCCGCTCGCTCATGATGACCAGCGAAAAAGCGCCGCGCGCCCGCGAAAGCGCCGACAGCGCGCTCTGTCCCGGCTCGACCGGCTGCGCGAGCAAATGCAGCATGATCTCGCTATCGTTGGTCGTCTGGAAAATGGCGCCCCTGGCCTCGAGTTCGTGACGCAGGACGTCCGCGTTGATCAGGTTGCCGTTGTGCGCGAGCGCGATCTGGCCCCGGCTGCCATGGCCGACCATCGGCTGGGCATTGATCAGGTTGCTGGACCCAGTCGTGGAATAGCGCGTATGGCCGATTGCCCGGGTGCCCTGGAGCCGCTCGATGCTGTTGCCCTCAAAAACCTGGCTGACCAGGCCCATCGCTTTGTGCAAGCGGAACGGTTCCGAGCGTTCGCTGGCGGTCGCGATGCCCGCGCTTTCCTGGCCGCGGTGCTGGAGCGCGAACAGGCCGTAGTACGTCAGCGCCGCCGCGTTGGGATGGTTGAAGACCGCAAAGACGCCGCATTCGTGATGCGGATAGGCGGAAGTCTGGTCAGCCACGGTGCGGGGAGTTGGGTACGGAGGCTAGAGAGTCGAGCAGGAGCACAAGTCGAACCACCGTTTACCGGGAAACTCAAGCCCCTTCCATGCAACGGGCGATGGAACCATACCATTTCTCATGCAGCGCCGCCGTGGTCCACTCGTATTGCTCCCCCGGGCCGCCGCTGATTTTCAGGTCAGCGCCGCCGACCGTGCCGATTTGCTGCGCGGGGACGCCATGGGAGGCCAGCGCCGCCAGCACCGCGCCGGCGTCCTCAGCCAGCACCGAAAGCACAATGCGGGATTGGCTCTCGTTGAAAAACGCCTGGTCCACGCGCAACCCGGGCGGCAGCGCCAGGTTCACGTCAGCCCCCAGGCGCGCCGGCCCGGAGATGCAGCATTCCGCCAACGCCACGGCGAGCCCGCCTTCCGAGCAATCGTGCGCGCTCCGCACCAGACCCTGGCGGATCACGTCCCGAACGGCGTCGTGCAGCGCGATTTCCCGGGCGAAATCAAGCCGGGGCGGCCGGCCCGCCTTGCGGCCATGCACCACCGCGACGTATTGCGAACCGCCGAGTTCATCGCCCACGCCGCCCAAGAGCAGAATGGCGTCGCCCGCGCGCTTGAAGTGCTGGGTGGTAACGTGGCTTTCGTCCTCGATCAGCCCCACCATGCCAACGGTTGGCGTCGGATCAATCGCGCCGGCGGGGCTCTCGTTGTAGAGACTGACATTGCCTCCCGTCACCGGCGTCCCGAAGGCCCGGCAAGCCTCGGCCAGGCCTTCCACGCACTCCCGCAACTGCCAGAAATTCTCTGGCTTGTACGGGTTGCCGAAATTCAGGTTATCGGTGACCGCCAGCGGCACCGCGCCGGAACACGCCAGGTTGCGCGCGGCCTCGGCCACGGCAATGCGCGCGCCTTCGCGGGGATCGAGCCGGCAATAGAGGGCGTTGCAATCGGTGGCGGCGGCCAGGATCTTGCCGGCTTCGCGCAGGTAAAACACCGCCGCGTCCGAGCCCGGCGCGACCATGGTGCCGGTACGCACCATGTGGTCGTACTGGCGCCAGACCCAGTTCTTCGAACTGATCGTGGGGTGCGCCAGGAGTTGCGGGAGAGCGGCGTGTAGATCGGCGCGGGGCAGGCTGTCGAGGTCCAGCGGCGGCTCGGGCGGCCGGGCCTGCGCTTCGCGGCGGTAGACCGGCGCTTCGTCCGCCAAGGCCCGCGCGGGGATTTCCACCGCGACCCGGCTCCCCTGCCGCACCCGCATCATGCCGTCGTCGTTGACCCGGCCGATCCGCGCGCAGGGCAAGTCCCATTTCGCGAAGATCGCCTGCACTTCGGCCTCGCGTCCGGCCTTGGCGATGATCAACATTCTTTCCTGAGACTCACTCAAGAGGATCTCGTAAGGCGTCATGCCCGGCTCGCGCTGCGGCACGAGGTCCAGATCGATCTCGACGCCGCTGCCTCCTCGGCTCGCGGTCTCGCAAGTCGAACACGTCAGACCCGCCGCTCCCATGTCCTGGATGCCGGCCACGGCATCGGTCGCCAGCAGTTCGAGGCAGGCTTCCAGCAGCAGCTTTTCCTTGAAAGGATCGCCCACTTGCACGGCGGGCCGGTCCTGCTTGGATGCCTCGGTCAGGTCGCGCGAGGCAAACGCGGCACCGGCCAAACCGTCCCGGCCCGTTTCCGCGCCCACGTAGAAGACCGGATTACCGACGCCGCGCGCCGCGCCCCGGGCGATTTGCTCGTGGCGCAGGACGCCCAGGCAGAAAACGTTGACCAGCGGGTTGCCCTGGTAGCTTTCGTCGAAGGAGATTTCGCCGCCGATGGTGGGCACGCCGATGCAATTACCGTAGTGCGCGATGCCGGAAACGACGCCCGCAAACAGCCGCCGATTGCCCCGGGCGGCGGCGTCCGTGCCGGTGATGGGCCCGAAGCGCAGCGAGTTCAGGCTGAACACGGGCCGGGCGCCCATGGTGAAGATGTCGCGGATGATGCCGCCCACCCCGGTGGCCGCGCCCTGGAACGGCTCGATGGCACTGGGATGGTTATGGCTTTCCATCTTGAAAGCGACGCCCCAGCCGTCGCCGATGTCGATGACTCCGGCGTTTTCTTCGCCAGCCTTGACCAGCACGCGCGGACCGTCAGTCGGGAATTTCCGCAGTTCCGGGCGCGAGTTCTTGTACGAGCAATGCTCGCTCCACATGACGGAAAAAACGCCCAATTCGGTGAAGTTAGGCGCGCGCCCGAGGATGCGCTCGATCTGCGCGTATTCGTCCGCGGTCAACCCGTGGCGGGCCACGAGCTCAGGGGTAATTTCCGGTTCAGTCATACAAAGCACACGCGGCGGAACCGCTCGTCAAAACGGGTGGCCGGGGACATAGGTGACACTTTGGTTACAGGCTGGAGGTTGACCTGGCAAGTGTCACCCATGTCCCCGGCCACTCCCCTTCAATGCGTCTGCAAAAACCGGTGCAAGTCCTCGGCCAGCTTGGGGCCGATGCCTTCCACGCCCGTGATCTGCTCGGGCGTCGCCCGCCGCAGGCGCTCCAGGGACCCGAACGCCCGCAACAGAATCTGCTTGCGGTTCTCGCTCACGCCCGGGCAATCGTCCAAAATGCTTTCGCCGATCCGCCGCTTCATCAGTAGCTGGTGGTAACCGTTCGCGAACCGGTGCGCCTCGTCGCGGATGCGCTGTAACAACCGCAACGCCCCGGAGTCTTCCGGCAGTTGCATTGGCAACGCTCGCCCCGGCCGGTAAATCTCCTCGAATTCCTTGGCCAACCCGATAATGGCCAGCTCGTGCAGGCCCAGGCGCTGCAACTCCGCGCAGGCGGAACTGAGCTGGCCCTTGCCGCCGTCGACGATCACCAAATCCGGCAGCCGCACCGGGGCCGCCTTGCTCGCGCCTCGCCCCGCCTTTTCCGCCGGCGCCAGATCGGGCAAGCCGCCGGCCACCAGATCCTCGGCTTCCAGCTCCCGCTCGAGTTCGTGGTCGAGTTCCGCATCCGTCTCGTCCGCCACGTAGCCTGGACCCTCGATCAAAATGTCCCCCGCGACGTTCATGGGTTGGCCGGTCAACCCGGCGACCGGCGCGGGATCGTCCGGGGGGACCGGCGCGGCGGCGGCGGCGGCCCGGGCCAGGCGCTCGAGGGCTTCTTGCGGATTTTCCTGCGAGAACTCGGCGGCGTCCGCATACTCGGCCCGGCCGTCGAGCAGCACGCGCGCGTAACGCCGCCGCACGACCTCCGCCATGCTGGCAAAATCGTTCTGACCCTGCACGGTCTTGATCCGGTAGCGACGGTAGTTGGACTTATCCGGCACGCCGTTCTTGAAGCTCACCATGCTGGCCACGATGTGCGTGGTGGAAATGTTCGAGATGTCGAAACACTCCATGACCATCGGCAGGTGCGGCAGTTGCAGGGCATCGCCCAGCGCGCGCAAATCCGCCACGGGATCGATGCTCGAAGGCAGCGAATGGCGGGTAAAGCGCCGCGCCGGCGCGGTCGTCCGGCGCAGGTCGCTGACCATGTCCCGCAACTCGGCCGCCTTTTCAAAATCCATCTTCGCCGCGGCGGCCTGCATCTGTTCCTCCAGCACGCCGATCATCTCGCGCGACCGGCCCTCGAGAAAATCCGCCGCCGCCACCACGCGCGCCCGGTAATCCTCTCGGTTAATGCGGCCGATGCAGGGCGCGGGGCAGTTCTTGATCACGGGCGCGAGACAATGTTTGTAATCGCTTTCGCCCGGCTGCAGCGGCCGGCACGAGCGCAACCCGAACTTGTCCCGCATGACGTTCAAGGTCGCCCGCAACGCGCCGGAATGCGCGAAAGGCCCGAAATAGCGGGCGCCGTCCTCGCGCCGCAGCCGGGTCAACTGGAAACGCGGGATGGGATCCTCGAAGTTCACCTTGACCAGCAGGAAGCGCTTGTCGTCGCGAAACGAAATGTTGTAGCGGGGCCGGT